>NC_016631.1:0-4800000 GCF_000178955.2 Granulicella mallensis MP5ACTX8
TTGCAATAGGTTTCCCGAACTCCAATGGATTTTAAGAAAGACGATCACAATGTCATTTGTTCCGGTTGCCGCCGCCGTTCTGAATCAGTGGGTCCGCATTCTCGGTGCGCTCGAAAAGAAGATCAACCGGCAAAGCTTTGAAACATGGCTGAAGCCGACACGCTTCTCCCACATCACAGACCGCACGCTGTACGTGCGAATTCCCTCCGCCGAGTTTGAGCATGTCGGAGACCGCTATGCCGATCTCATCAGCGAAGCAGTCGACAATCTCGGGCTGGAGCTGGACCAGGTGATCTTTCAGGTTCCCCCTCCGGACCCTAACGCCGCGCGTCTGCGCGAAGATGGCGGATTCGCTCCGCAGCCCAGCCACAGCCTGAACGCTCCCCGCAGCCTGCGCAACGGCGCTCCCACCGGCAACGGTGTCGGGCCGGAGCAGTCACGCTTCGACTGGAACACTGCCGCACAGCTCAATCCGCGCTACCAGTTCGACAGCTTCGTGATCGGCAGCGGCAACCAGTTTGCCCATGCCGCTGCCCAGGCCGTCGCCGAGCGCCCCTCGAAGGCCTACAACCCGCTGTTCGTCTATGGCGGCGTGGGTATGGGCAAGACGCACCTGATGCAGGCCATCGGGCACCAGGTGAAGCTGCGCCAGCCGCATGCGGCAATCAGCTATGTCTCGGGTGAGAAGTTCACCAACGAGATGATCAACTCGGTCCGCTACGACAAGATGACCGGCTTCCGCGACAAATTCCGCACCGTGGATGTGCTGCTGATCGACGATATTCAGTTCCTCGCCGGCAAGGAGCGTACGCAGGAAGAGTTCTTCCATACGTTCAATGCGCTGCACGAGTCGATGAAGCAGATTGTGATCGCCTCGGACCGCCCTCCCAAAGAGCTGGCGGACTTTGAAGACCGTCTGCGCTCGCGCTTTGAGTGGGGCCTGGTGGTCGACATCCAGCCGCCCGACCTCGAGACCAAGGTTGCGATCCTGCAGAAGAAGGCGGAGCTCGAACAGACTGTTCTGCCGATGGATGTGGCTTTGTTCATCGCGGGTAACGTACGGACCAACGTGCGCGAGCTCGAAGGCGCCCTGGTACGTCTGATCGCGTGGTGCTCGCTGCATGGCGTGGAGATCACACTGCCGACGGCGCAGCAGTGCTTGAAGCAGTTCATCGACACGCAGGTACGCAAGATCACGATCGAAGCGATTCAGCGCGCTGTGGCTGAGAACTTCGGCATGCGCGTGGCGGAGCTGAAGCAGAAGAACAACTCGCGGCAGATCGTGGTGCCGCGGCAGATTGCGATGTACCTGGCCAAGCAGATGACGGAGGCCTCGCTGCCTGAGATCGGTCGTCAGTTCGGCGGCAAGCACCATACGACGGTGATGCACTCGATTGCGAAGATTGATGAGCAGCGCAGGAATGATAAGGATCTGAATCGTACGGTGAACAAGCTGATGGAGACGCTTGGGTAGTAGGAGATCGTCGAAGAGCAAAGGCCGCCCGGGTGGGCGGCCTTTGTGCGTTGTGGGGGCAGTTAGGTAGTGCGTGGCGTGGCGCGAAGCGCGTTCTGTGATGTTTCAGCATCACAGGGACGGAGGGAGCAGGGGCCTTCAGGCCCCTGAAATTAGAGGCCCAACGAGAATTGGCCTTTAGGCCCGGGCCTTCTTTCGGCTGCGAGCAAACGGCCCGGGGCTGAAGCCCAATTTTTGCCTGGCCCTTATTCCGTAGCCTAAAGGCTACGGCCCCTCCGTCTCTGCGACGCTGAAGCGTCACAGAACGCGCTTCGCGCCATTAAGTGACACTCCCCAAGTCTCAAATATTGCTCCATCTTTCTTTTCTTGATGCGTTCTGCTTTGCCTTAAAGCGATTGCCGTTATACCCAGCGCCACGCCTTGCCGCCCCCTCCAAGCCGCCTCCTCGAAAACCGTACCAGCTCTTCCACACTTCAACATTCGTATCCTAGCTTTCCACTTTTGCGCTGCCTGCGCGTTGGGGTGTGGGTAAAGTGGGTAGCGTTATCGCCTGTGTTGATGCGGTTCTGCGCGCGCTACGCACATTGCGTACGAGAGTCTTCCGGGGTGGCTCGACAGGGGTTGTGCAGAAAAGGGAAAACCATGGACCTAACCTCGGGGCTGTACCCGGTCGTCCGCATTGTTCGATTCCGGGTGGCTAGTTTTGGAAAGCTTGTGGACCCTGCAAGTGATGATCCTGAAACACTTCGCCCCGATATCCACTCTTCCACCCACAACGAGTACTACTACTAGTAATTCTTTCCCTTTCACCTAGTTTTGTAGAAGCGTTCTCGGCGAGCCTCCAGCAGGGTGGGTAGTTCGAACGAGAGCCACACCCTCGCCTCTTCCCCCTTGCGCCAGCATTCGTGGTCAAGGCACTAAACGAGAGTTCGGGCGGGCGTTTTTGGCCGATGTCCCGTCCCCCACAAAACGTCCCGGGATATTCACACCGAAAAGCGCTCGCACGAAGGGGCCCATTCGCCCTAGAATCAAGGGAACCCACGCACTCCGCGCGAAGGTGTAGCGAAAGCGGAGTTTGCAACTGGGTGAGTGCGCTATCAGCAAGGGAGAACCCTGACCGTGTCCACCGCCACCATCACGCCTGACGTCGCAGCGCCTACCGGCAATCTTGAGATCACCGTCTCGCGCGCGGAGTTGCTGCGCGAGCTTACTGCCGCGCAATCCGTCGTCGAGCGCAAGACGACGATCCCCATCCTCTCGAACTTCCTGTTCGAAGCCTCCGACGAAAAGCTCACGATCACCGCGACCGATCTCGACCAGTCGCTGAAGACGAGCTGCGTGGCGAAGGTGAAGAAGGCCGGCGCCTGCACGATCCCTGCCCGCAAGCTGTTCGATTACATCAAGCTGCTGCCCGAGGGCGACATCTCGATCAAGCTCATGGACAACCACTGGGTGCAGATCCGCGCAGGCCGCTCGAACACCAAGATGGTCGGCATGGCACGCGCGAACTTCCCCCAGGTGCCCGAGTTCCCCGAGGTCGGCGTGTTCAAGATCAACGCCGCCAGCCTGAAGAACATGATCGCGAAGACTATCTTTGCGATCTCGAACGAAGAGTCGCGCTACACGCTGAACGGTGCACTGCTGGTGCTGAAGGCCGAGTCGATGGCGATGGTAGCGACCGACGGTCATCGCCTGGCGCACATTGAGAAGCTTGGCGAGGCCCTGGAAGGCATCTCGGGCGAGAAGAAGACCCTCATCCCCCGCAAGGCTCTGGCGGAGCTCTCCGGGCTTCTGGGAGCGTCGGAGACGGACTTCGTGGAGTTCGCCGATGATGAGCAGTCGCTGTTCTTCCGCATTGGTGGACGCGTCCTGACCAGCCGCAAGCTGACCGGGCAGTTCCCCAACTACGAGGCCGTGCTGCCGCGCGACAACACGAAGTTCGTCATCGTGCGCTCGGAAGACCTGATGTCGTCGATTCAGCGCGTCGCCCAGTTTGCGGACGAGCGTTCGGGCGCGATCAAGATTCGCCTGGAGCAGAACGAGCTGAAGCTCTCGGCGCAGTCGACGGATGCGGGCGAGTCGGAAGACATCATCGAGACGCCGTACAACTACGATCCTCTTGTGGTCGGCTTCAACAGCTCGTACCTGGTGGACTTCCTGCGCGCGACCGGCGTGACCGGCGAAGTGCGGCTGGAGTTCAAGGATGCGCAGTCAGCCGGGCAGATGCGGCCGGAAGATGGCAACGAGGATGTGAAGTACCGCTACATCCTGATGCCGATGCGGATCTGAGCACTACGCGTGCTGCGAGACGCGCTTCGCGCAAAAAAGGCCCGCTCCAGGAGCGGGCCTTCGTATTTCTTCTACTGGATCTGCATCGTAGCAGGAGGACTCTCGCTATACAGCGGTTGGAGAATCCCGTTCGGCGATGTCTTCTTCGGGCTCCGCGAGATACAGGCGTTCTTCATCCGCGTCGTATTCGAAGAGGTGCGCGTAGCGGCCCCAGTCGATGAGCGTTTGAAACTGCTTCTCCGCTTCTTCATCCGAGAAGTGTTCATCCAGGATGTCCAACAGAAACTCTTTGCCGATACGCCCATCGCGCTTTTCTTCCAGCACTCGCAGGACGGTTGCGGTGAGAGGGACTCGGCTAAGAAGCTGTTCCTTGAAGATCTCATGGCTGCGGTGAACGCCGGCGGTAGCGAACTCTTTCCCTGTGTCCGTGAGGATCACATCGCCTTCCGCAACGCTGGCAAAGCCGAGGAGAGCCGACGCATCGACGGCCGGCAACAGGTCGTCGATCTCCAAGCGCAGATCATTTGCGAGTTGCGGCAGGTCCTCGCGTCCACCGCGATCATGGATGATCTCCAGCAAACCGCTGATGCCTCCCGAACGTGCATGCGGCAGCATCGGGAATCGCTTCGTTGGCTTCGCGGTTGCGGCGGGAATCTCTTCTACCGCGGCTTCGGGGTTCGTCATCACCGTATACACGTGATCCACCAACGCGCGAAAGCGAGGTCCGTTCTTATCTCTGGGGCGTGGAATGTCGACTCGGACTTCTCCGCGAATACGCCCCGGATTTGTGCCGAGGATCACGATTCGATCGGCGAGGAGGATGGCCTCCTCGATGTTGTGCGTGACCAGCAGAATGCTCTTGGAGGGGAACGAGCCCTTCTCCCATAGATCGCTGATTTCACCGCGAAGGTTCTCCGCGGTGAGGACGTCGAGGGCGCTGAAGGGTTCATCCATCATCAGCACATCCGGCTTCATGACGAACGCCCGGGCGAAACCCACACGCTGGCGCATTCCACCCGAAAGCTCCTTCGGATACGCGCCTTCAAACCCTTCTAGACCGACCATCTGCAGGGCGTGCATGGCTTCCTTCTCCGCGGTCTCTTTGGAGACTCCCCGGGCAGTCAACCCAAGCTCGGCATTTTCCTGGACGGTCAGCCAGGGGAGCAGTGCGAAGCTCTGAAAGACCATTGCGACGTCCGGGTTCGGTCCCCGCAGGAGAACGCCGTGACGCGTCACGGTACCAGTGCTCGGTTCAATGAGCCCCGCCAGGATACGCAGCAACGTGCTCTTGCCGGAGCCGCTGCGCCCCAGGAGCGCTACGACTTCACTGGGGGCAACGTTGAGCGAGACGGTCTCAAGAACTGTCTGCTCGCCTCCCGCAGAGAGAGGGAATGTCTTCGAGACCCGTTCGGCCGTCAACAGGGTTGTGGCTTGTGCCATGTTGCTTCTCCGATCAACTAAGTTGGAACCGCGTTTGAGCCAGACGATAGAGCGGCTTCCACAAAATACGATTCAAGGTGACGACGAACACGCTCATCAAGCTAACGCCGAGTACGATGCGCGGCCAGTCGCCGACCGAGGTTGCATCAGCGATGTAGGCGCCCAGGCCTGCGGCCCTCAGCGTCGTGTGTCCCCAGGAGACGATCTCGGCCACAATGCTCGCGTTCCAGGCTCCGCCTGAAGCGGTGATGGCGCCCGTGACCCAGGAGCCGAAGATGCTTGGGCCGATGAGGAACTTCCATTTGCGGAAGCCGCGAAGGCCGATGCTGGTGGCCATCTCGCGCAGATCGTTGGGGACGGACTGCGCTCCGCCAATGACATTGAACAGCAGATACCACTGCGCTCCAAGGGCCATCAACAACATGCTGCCCCAGTTCAAGTGGATACCCAAGCGGATAAAGATGAGCGTCGCAAACGGAAAGAGGAAGTTCGCTGGGAAGGAAGCGCAAATCTGTACCAGCGGCTGAGACAGGCGCGCGAGCCTGGGATTGAAGCCGATGGCAACGCCGATGGGGGTCCAGATAAGGGTGCTCAAGACCAGCAGCGCCAGCACCCTGGCTCCGGTTGCCAGCCCGAGCAGAGCGGCGTGGCCGACCTCGGCCATGCCGACGCTTGAAAGGATGAAGCGAACGGCGGCAACGATCATCCCCAGGGCCAGTAGCGAAACCACGACGTTGAAGACTCTATCCGCGGTCTTCGACGGGCTCGTGTGCCCCGGGTGCGGCTTCACTCTCGTGAGGTTGGAGAACAGCCGGTCCAGCCTGATCAAAGACGGGCCCAGGATGCATTCAAAGAGCGCAGGAAGGGATGCGGCGCGCCAAAGGTCAACGACCCAGAAGCGGCGTTCTTCGCCGGCACTCAATTCGAGCTTGTAACGATCGGCGATGGTGACCAGCGGCTTCCAGAAGAACTGGTCGATCAGCAGGACCAGAATGATCATCGTCACAACGGCCCAGGCGACCGCGTGCAGGTCGCGCGCGGCAATGGCGGAAGCCACATACGAACCCAGCCCGGGGAGCGTGTATTGCCGGTTCAACACGCTGATCGATTCGCTGGCAGCGAGGAAAAACCATCCGCCGCCGAAGCTCATCATGCCGTTCCAGACCAGGCCAATCACGGAAGAAGGCAGTTCCAGCCGCGTAAACCGCTCCCACTTGGAGAGGCCGTAGAGCGTTACCATCTCGTCCATCTCGGCCGGAACCGTGCGGAGGGACTGGTAGAACGAAAAGGCCATGTTCCAGGCCTGGCCTGTGAAGATGGCAAAGATGGAGGCGGCTTCGAGACCGAGCAGGCTGCCCCTGAACATCGCAATAAACAAGGTCACTGTGACGGAGAGGAAGCCGAGCACCGGGACGGACTGCAGGATATCCAGCAGCGGGATGAGGACCTTCTCCGCTCGCCGGCTTCGTGCGGCGGCATAGCCGTAGACGAAGGTGAAGAGGGTTGAGAATCCCAGCGCGATGAACATTCGTAGCGTAGAGCGAGCGGCGTAATTCGGAAGATTGCGCGGGTCCAGACTGATCGTTGGAATGACATCCGGCGGACTGAACTTGACGAGCGATTCAGCGCCTACTCGCGCGGCGACATACAGCAACACGAGTGTTCCGAGGCCAACGGCGATATCGGCGGCAGCGAAGGATGGTTGCGACTCTGATTCGGTCCGAAGGCCAAGGCCGAACTGCGGTATACGGGAAAACTTCACGGCCCTGTTGACCTTCCTCTCCAAATTTGCTCGGTGCGTCGGAAAAGGATACCAAAGCCATGTTGCGTTACCGCAAAACGGGTCTCACGCGAAAGAAGTGATACAAACTCTAGCCCCGCAGGGGCGGCCCCATCAAAGCCCAGGGTGAAACCCTGGGTTACAGAATCTCTATGAGGGATATAGCCCTGAAGGGGCGATCTATCGCGGGTGACTCGATAGGTCGCCCCTTCAGGGCTCAGCATCCTCTTAGCACCTTAACCCAGGGTTTCACCCTGGGCTTTGATGGAGCCGCCCCTGCGGGGCTAGAGTTTGTGCCGCTTCCTACTCTCTTTATCTCACTTGAAAATTGCTATTGCATCTCTACGGCACGCTAGTAAAGTCACGTGCTCTGAGCGGAGCACCTCACGCGAGGCGCTCCGCTCAGGATGACGATTTTGTGGGGGATGAAAGCAAGTGGCTAAAGAATATTGACGGCCCGCGCAGCCAGGAGAGCTACCGTCGTGAAGGAGATGAGCGCCTGGATCATCACCATGACCTTTGCCCAGGGTGACAGAACGGGAGTATCGGTGGGCGAAAAAGCCGTGCTGGTATTGAACGCCAGAAACAGGTAATCGATAAAACCGGGGCTCCAGCATTGCTCCCCCATGACTCGTTTCGACTTTTGATCGAGGGTCATCTGCGGAAACAGAAAGGCTCCATCGGTATGAACTCCGCGCAGTTCGCGTGCACGAGGCCCTCCCGCATCCAGACGCCAGTACCACGATGCGAAGACGAGAATGTTCGTGATCCATAGGGCAGCAGCGGAGATCAAAAGCTCTTTCGGCGTCTCCTTATGCGAGGGAAGGGCCAGCAGAAGAAGTCCCAGGGACCAAACCATGTCCACGGTCACGATGGAGACCATCAGATACCCCAGGACCTGGTTGAGACGGTTATCTCCATGAAGTCGTGCCAATACCGTGGGAATTGCAAGTACTGCCACGACAGGAATCAGTAGCCAGGCCGGCCCGATGGATAGAGACTCCGGCAGGGCCAGACGCAGGCCTCCGACAGCAAGAAGAGCTAGAATTGCGGGCCAGCGTGGCTCCAGATGGATAGAACGCGTTGTCATCAGGGTGTCTTCATCGATAGAACGTTTAAACCGGCCGGGACTGATCCTTCATCCCGGCACATGGGGAGAACTGAGTTCATCTTATTTGAGACAGGTGGGATTGAGACCGCGAAGCACATCGCTAAAAAAAGCCCTGTTCACGACGTTTTATCGTCATGAACAGGGCACCTAACTTGTAGGGAGCAGTTAGGAAACAGCGTTCTTCGCTATTACCTGCTTATAGAACTCCGCGCTTAACTTAGGCGTCCGCTGCTGCGTGGCGAAATCGACATAGATGATGCCGAAGCGCTTCTCGTATCCATCGGCCCACTCGTAGTTATCCAGCAGGCTCCAGAGGAAGTAGCCTTTGACCGGCACGCCCTCCGAGACTCCGCGCTGAAGCTGGGTGAGGTAGTTACGCAGGAACATGACGCGGTCCGTGTCGTAGACCTTGCCCTCAGGTGTGAGGTGGTCGCTCGACGAGGCGCCGTTCTCGGTGATGTACATCTCCTTCACCTTCCAGACCTCGTGGACCAGCTTCGGTCCCCAGTAGATGCCCTCAGGGCCGACGTTGAGCCAGGGGCTGAACATGTGGGGATAAGAGCTGGGAGGAGGCACGACGGCGTAGCCCTTCTCTGAGCTGTCCGCACGAACATACATGGGCTGATAGATGTTGATGCCCACGAAATCCAGCGGGCTGCGAATGATCTCCATCTCTTCCGCGGTGAACTTGGGAGCGTTTCCTCCAAGGCGCTTGAGGTAAAGGTCCGTGTAGCGTCCCTCCTGTACCACGGTGAGGAACGAAGCATTCTCTTCGCGCAGGGCCTTGTGTGCGGCTTCGATGTGTTCCGGCGATTCGACGACCGGCGTCGTCGCGGAGATATTCTCGGCGAGGCCGACCTTGGTGCCGGGCTTGACCGTCGCGCGAATCGCTCGCACGGCCAGGCCATGGCCCAGCACGACGTGGTGGTTCAACTGCGCGAGACGCTTGTCGTCGAGCTTGAGACCGGGCGCGTGCCTGCCTTCCCTGTTGCCTACGTCGACGAAGGTGCGCATCTCGTTCATGGTCATGAAGTGGTGGACATTATCCGAGAGCTTGCCTGCGGTGTAGCCGGCGTAGTCGGCAAAGGCCTTGGAGGTGTCATGGTTCTCCCAGCCGCCTTTGTCTTGCAGCGTCTGGGGGAGGTCCCAGTGATAGAGCGTGCAGAAGGGCTGAATTCCGGCTTCGAGAAGAGCGTCGGCCAGGTGATGGTAGAAGTCCAACCCCTGCGGATTAGGGGAGCCGGTGCCGGTGGGGAAGATGCGCGACCAGGAGACCGAGAAGCGGAAGGTCTTAAGCCCCAGACCCTTCATGATCTGGATATCTTCCTTGTAGCGGTGGAAAAAATCGTCGGCGACATCGCCGGTATCTCCGTTGTGGGTCTTGCCCGGAGTGTGCGAAAAGGTGTCCCAGATGGAGGGCCCGCGGCCAGCTTCGTGGACTGCGCCTTCTACCTGGTAGGAGGCGGTTGCCGAACCCCAGAGAAAGTCGCTGGGAAAGGTTCGGGTCGTCCCGGCGGAGTGCGTTGAGGGGGCTGGGGCGCCTTCGGTTGCGAATCCAACACGAGGTAAGGAGAGGGCTGCGGCGGAACCGCCCAGGATGCGGGCAAGGGTGCGGCGAGAGATGTTATTGAACACAGAAGCTCCAGGCTGCAAAATTCTTTAGTCAGTCAATCACAGCAATCAAGTGAAAAGCCAACGAGCCGCCGATCCGTGAAGGCTATCGGCGGCTCGCCGTGTTTCCAGTCAGTATTCGTCAGCTTAGAACTGTAGTTTCAAAGCGAACTGATACTGCCGGGGGGTGTAGTTCGGATCGGTTTGCGTAACGGTACCGAAGGCCGCATTGCCAAAGGCCTGGTTAGAACTGTTGTTATTCGCGATAAAGAAGTTCGGCGTGTTGGAGATGTTGAAGGTTTCGACACGGAACTGCACGTTCACAGCTCCCTTGATCGGAAAGTTTTTGAAGAGTGAGAGGTCTACGTGGCGGAAGTCGGGACCAAACAGCGAGTTGCGCTGCGTGCTTCCAACGGTTCCGAGGGCTTGAGGAGCGAAGGCTGTCGTGTCGAAGAACTGCGTCAGGGTCTTGTGGCTCAGACGGGCATCCTTGATCTGGTTGGGACGATCCGCTCCACCGCTGTTTTGCGGGACAGCGCGGTTGTTGAAGCCGTGCGGTACGCAGTGGTTTTGGAGGTCGCAGTCCGGAGGATTGTCGAGGCCGCTGCCGGATTCGGTGATCGAGAAGACCTTTCCGCTCTGCCATGCCGTGATGATATTGGTCTGCCAGCCGGAGACAAGGGCCTTCTTGATGCCGGTGAATTCCTTTCCGTACTGCAGTTCATAGTTGAGCGAGAGGGCGAAGCGGTTTTGGATATCGGTATCCGATTTGCCGTACTCGATCTGGCGAATGCGGGTCGGGTCAGCATGAGCCCAACCCTGGTCGCCTTGCTGGGAGAAGCTGCTGATGTCGGCCAGAGCCTTGGCCCAGGTGTAGTTTGCATCGAAGGCCAGTCCGTGGGTAAAGCGGCGCTGGAAGGAGGTCTGCAGGCCGTTGTAGTTTGAGACACCCTCGCTTTGGATAAAGCTCACACCGCCCAGATTGGGAAGCGTAGCATTCAGCGGACGATTTGCCCCGGCTGGATTGGTGAGGGGGTTGAAGGGCTTGGGCTGGTTGATGTTGTCGATCGACTCCGGCAGGTGCTGGCCGATGTTGCCGACATAGCCGATGGTGAAGACATTGGCGCCAACCTGCTGCTCAACCTGCAGATTGAACTGCTGGATGAGAGCCGATTTGAAGTTGGGGGCTTCGGCTACGAACCCGAGACCGGGAATCGTGGACAGGTTCGCGATCTGGGCTGCTGAGGGAGGTGCGGGAGACGGCAAACCCTCATTGATGGTTCCAGGCGCGTTTTGAAGTGCGCAATCGTCGTTTTGACCGGCAAATTGATTCTGGGCCTTTTCGATCTGGACGGCGAGGGTGGACTGGCAGGAGGGGCTGAAGACGGAGGTGAACGGGGCGTTCTTCAGATCGGCGTTCGAGGTGTAGTTGCCGGGGAAGAAGCTGAGACCGTAGCCTCCGCGAAGGACGAGTGAAGGCGTCATGGAATAAGCGAAGCCGAGGCGAGGAGCAACGTTGGAGTGATCGGTCGGAATATTTACCTGGGAGTTGACGCCATTGACACCGGCGATCTTCAAGGCACTGGATACGTTTCCGGCGCTCAGGGTGAGCGCCTCCGGGAAGTCGAAGTTCGAGATATGGTTATGCGCTTCGGTAAAGGGAGTAAAGACGTCGTAGCGAATGCCAAGGAGCAGCGTCAGCTTCGGGCTCACCTTCCAGCTATCCTGCGCGAAGCCGCTTGGCTCGTAGCTGCGGTAGTCGGGAGGGTTCAGGTTGAAGTTGCGGGTCTGGCTGTTGAAGGCGCCGACCAGGGTTGAAGCTAGCTGGTAGCCCTGCTGCGTCCTCTGGTCAGAGTTGGTGTCGCTGGGCAGATTGAACTGGTAAAAGCCGGCGGCAGAGGCACTCTGCACGTTACGGGCCTGTCTGCGAAGGAAGGCCGCGCCGAACTTGAAGTTGTGGTTTCCTTTGGTCCAGCTCAGTGTGCCGGAGTATTGGAAGGTGTTGTCGATGTCCTGTAGGGGAACATAGGCGCCGTCTCCAATATCGCCGAAGGGGCCGACGTTGATGGGGGTCAGGGAGTTGGCAAAGGGACTAAAGGCGGTCATGCTCGCATCAAAGCCAACGGTCTGGTCGGCATTCAGGCCGTAGTTGAGTGGGAGGGAGAGGTTGTTGATACGAGAGAAGGCTGCCCGGAGATCGAGCAGAAGATTCTGGCTAAAGATGTGCGTGTATCCGAAGGCATATTGCTGGGCTACATCGGTTGCCGGACCATCGAAGTTGTACCGGCCGCCGCTGATCTCAAGACCATTCACAGTTCCAAAGTTTGGAGGCGTGAAGGTATTGACCTTGTTATACGCAAAGCGCCCGAAGAACAGGTTCTTGTCGTTGAACCTATGGTCGACACGGGCATCGTACGTATTGGAGTTCTGCGTTTTGTTGGGGCTGATGATGTAGTTGTTGGCGAGTGAGCTGTTGGTGGGAGCTGGGAAGAGCTTAAGGTAGTTCAGAGTGATCGGATTGATGGGAAGGCCGGCCGTTCCGTTGGCTGCCGAGAGCAGCGACTCGGGGCTGTTGCCTGCGCCGATGCTATTGATGTCGTTGTACTCTTCGATCGTGGGCACCGTGCCGGAGTAGGTAACACCCGTAACCTGACGGAATCCTTCATAGTCGAAGTAGAAGAATGTTCTATCGTGGAAGATGGGACCGCCGATGCTGCCGCCATACTGATTCTGACGCAGTTCGGGCTTGCTTCCGGTGTTCTGAAAGAAGTTGCGGCCATCGAAGATGTCGTTGCGGAAGTATTCGTAGACCGAGCCGTGGAAGTGGTTCGTTCCAGAGCGGGTGACGATGTTGATAACGCCGCCTGCCGTACGGCCGACTTCTGCAGCGTAGCTGTTGGTCTGGATCGTGATCTCTTGAATACCTTCGACGTTCGGCTTGACGCCGATGGTGCCGATCACGCGTTCGTTGTCGTCGACGCCGTCAACGACCCAGTTGTTGAGTGCTTCGTCCTGTCCGTTCACGGAAAGGCCATCGGCATTGCTGCGGCGATCGTCCGGGCGGCCACCACTGCCGAGACCGTTGCCGGCACCTTCATTGGCACCCGGGACAAGATCTACGAGCTGAACGAAGTTGCGTCCGTTCAAGGGCAGATCCTGCACGGCTTTTGCTGTCACGGTCGAACTGACGGTGGCGCTGTCGGCCTGGAGCAGGGGAGTCTGGGCCTCCACGGTTACGGTCTCTGTTGTGCCGCCGGTTAATAGACGGACGTCGGCGCGGGCGCGATCACCGGCTTCCACAGCCAGGTTCGACGTCGTCGAGGTCTTGAAGCCGGATAACTTCACCGTTACGGAGTAGCGGCCGACCGGAAGCAGGGTGAATTGGAAGTCGCCGCTCGTATTAGTCACGTCCGTGCGCTGACTGTTAGTGTCGAGGTTCAACAGCGTGACGTTCGCGTTGGGAATGACCGCACCTGTGCTGTCGGTGACGGTTCCAAGGATGTCGGCGGTGGTCAACTGGGCATGCGCTGCCCCTGATCCGAAGAACAATCCGCCGATCAGGATCGTAAGAAGGATGAGCAGGCGTCCTGCCTGCCGGTGGAAGTTCTCGCACTGGCCTGTGCGGCGTTGCGTAAAGGTCGTATTTTCGATCATGTCGTTTCCTGTCTCGAAAGTCATGGGTCTCTGTTACTGAATTAGAGGCTGGAGGGTTAAATAGATGGGCGTTTCCCTTACGGGTTCGCGACATCCAAAGAGGGGCTTTTGGTTCGGCACGGATCATAGGACCCGTTTCTGTACCTGTATAGGGTTCATCTGGTATCTCACCGGAAGGTAAAGAGGTATTTGCCCGCAAACTCGCACTTTTTGAGGAAAGGTAAAGAAGAGGTAAAGAGAGCTATTGTCAGGGGTATAGGGGTTGGCCTATGCTGGGCAGCAACTTTCAAGAGGTATACCGATGAATCCTGTGGCCGACGAGACCAGCGTTTGGATCCCAAGGACGGAGGAAGACAAAGAGAAGGTCAGACAACAGATGAACCGTCTGTTGGAGACGAGCCATTTCAAAAACAGCAGGCGCTACCCTTTGTTATTCCGCTTCATCGTGGAGGAGACGCTGGAAGGCCGGGGCGAATTCCTGAAGGAGCGCCTCCTGGGTGTCCGCGTGTTCGAACGCCCGGCGGACTACGATACGGCGTCGGACCCCATCGTGCGGGTTACCATTGCCGAGATCCGAAAGAGGATCGCACAGTATTACCACGAAGAGGCGCATGAGTCGGAGATGCGCATCGAGTTGA
Organism: Granulicella mallensis MP5ACTX8; assembly: GCF_000178955.2. Classification (NCBI taxonomy): domain Bacteria; kingdom Pseudomonadati; phylum Acidobacteriota; class Terriglobia; order Terriglobales; family Acidobacteriaceae; genus Granulicella; species Granulicella mallensis. The sequence continues at coordinate 13,998 of NC_016631.1, forward strand.
TGCCGGGCCGGTATGAACCTGAGTTCCGTCCCCGTAAAGAGGCCGGCTCCGACCAACATTCGATTGCCAGAGTGGCTGCCTTCCTCACAGACATCCAGGCTGCGGAAAACGCCGCTTCAGAGTCGCAGGCTGCTGCTGTAGCTACGGCGAGATCAGGCCGCAAACGCCTGGTGCTGTATGTCGTGGGAGTAGTGGCTGTACTTCTGGTTGCCCTGGGCGCCGGGTTTTTCTGGCGCGGGATGCACCCCTCCGCACTCGACGCTTTCTGGGGACCGCTGCTGGCCAATCGCCGGACGGTTGTCTTCTGCCTGCCGATGGAAGTTGAAAAGTCAGGCTCTCAGACCGCCGCCGCTGCCGGAATCCTGGTCCAGGACCCAGCAGCGACACCGAATCATCCCAACCCGCCGGTTGCTCCCGTGTCCGACACGCCTCTGACCTCCAGCTTTCTGGCACACGAGACCCTGGGAGAAAACATCGTCTTTTCGGATGCCCTGGCTACGCTGCGTATCTCTAATTTTCTGGCGGCGCACAATCGTGAATCCAACTACCGCCTGAACACGACGACGACGCTCGACGACCTGCGCCAGGGACCGGTGGTGCTGATCGGCGGCCTGGACAACCAGTGGACGCTGCGGGCGATCGCTCCGCTGCGTTACCGGTTCTCCGGAACGTACCAGGAGGAGTACTGGATCTCCGACGCAAAGAACCCTGAGATGAAGGACTGGGGTCTCGACCTGAAGATCCGACTCGCGGACGCGAAACGCGATTTTGCGATCGTCGCGCGTATCCATGATGAATCCACCGGACAGGTGGAGGTGATCGTGGCTGGAATCGGAATGAGCGGGACGGCCGCCGCCGGCGAGTTTCTGGTCGATCCACGACAGATGGAAGAGCTTCGCCGCCGTATCGGCCCAGGGTTTCAGGACCATGACTTTGAGGCGGTATTGAAAATGGATGTCGTGAATGGAATCGCGGGCTCGCCGAAGATTTTGACCGTGGCTGTCTGGTAGCGCGTTTTTGTTGTTTTTGTTTTTGCCTTTGCTGTTGTCTTTGCTTTTCTGGTTGTCATTCCGAGCGCAGCGAGTGAACCTACTGTCTCCCGTTCTTGGTTCGTACTGCCCAGAAAATAGGGGCGAAAACCACAGGGCTATAGCTTGCACTGACAGTAGTTAAAAACGGGAGGAAGCAGGTTCACTCGCTGCGCTCGGAATGACAACCAGAAAAGCAAGAACAAAGACACGCGATGAAACGGCATTGGCCTATAGTTCTTAGACTGGTTCCAGGAGAATCGCTCTAAGAACGCACACGATGGAGATCAAACATCTACGCTCATTTCTGGCCGTGGCGCAGGCGCTCAGCTTTACTGCTGCCGCGCGCAAGCTGCATCTGTCGCAGCCCGCGCTGAGTGCGCAGATCCAGGCTCTGGAGGCAGACGTTGGCGTGGCGTTGCTGGAACGCACGCGCCGCAGCGTGCGCCTGACTCCCTCCGGTGAGTTCTTCCTGCGCGATGCCGAAGCCATTCTGAAGATGGCGGAGGAGGCTCGCGCCAATGCCCAGCGCGTTGCCGCAGGTCAGGCCGGGCATCTGAAGATTGGGTTTGTCGCGTCGGCTGCGCTGGAGATCGTTCCTTCCATCGTGTTGGCCTTTCGGCGCAGCCATCCGCGCGTCACGCTCGACCTGCTGAACATTCGCACTACGGACCAGATCGCACTGCTCGAAGAGCGCAAGCTGGACGCAGGCTTCCTTCGTCTGCCCGCCGGCAGCAAGGGTCTCAGCATCACGCGCATTCACCGGGAGAGATTTGTGCTCGTCGTGCCGAAGGGCCATCGACTGGCAAACAGCAGGCCGTTCACGCTGAAGGAGCTGGAGCACGAACCCTTCGTCGCCTATGCCCGCAAGTGGGCGCCGGGGTTTTACGATCACTGGATAGGCATGTTCATCGCCGCAGGCTTCAGCCCCAGGGTCGTCTTCGAGGCGGGAGAGATGGAGACGATGCTGGCGATGGTCGGCGCGGGAGGCGGGATCGCCGTGGCTCCGCAGGGGCTGGTGCGACGCCAGGTGCGCAGCCTCGTCGTTCGTTCTCTGCCGCAGAAGGCCCCGCTCTCTGAGATCGGTCTGGCGATGCGTTCAGGCAACACCGATCCGCTCGCAGAGGAGCTGCTCCGCATCGCTATCAAACTCGATAAAAAGAGCGCCAGCGGCAGGTAGTCTGTGGAGCAGGATTGGTGCACTCATGGCTTTTGTTTTCCGTCTCCCCACAGAGGCGTCATCCTGAGCGAAGCGTCCCGGCTTTTGGGGACGCGGAGTCGAAGGACCCCGAGGGCTGCTATCTTGCCCAAGCCTTTTGAAGCTTTTCTATATCAAGCGTTCGCGCTCGGGCTTTCGTGGTGGGAAAGGTCCCGACGGCATGGGCGAGAGAAAGTCCCTCGGGGTCCTTCGACTGCGTACCTCGCAAAAGGCGCGAGGCGCTTCGCTCAGGATGACGATTCTGTGGGGGAAAAACAGAAGGCAAGCAGCCTAGTTCTCATAAATTTTGCTTATCTGTTTTTACTATCAATGTGAACCAAACATACGATTGGACAAATAACCAGGGTGAGCCTTGAATCAATTTCAAGGAGCATTCGACCATGCAAAACGAAACTGTAGCGATGAAAGAAAAAGAGCCCGTTAGCCGCCGTTCTTTTCTGGGCTCCGCAGCCGCCGCCATCAGCGCCGGAGCTGTTATCTCCGCGCCCTTCGCCTTCGCCCAGAGCAGGAGCGAGATCTTCAAGGGCGAACAGGATCATTCCGCCAGCAATCCCGGGCCGGTTAACAAAGCTATCGCCGGACAGAACGGCTCCTCCGAGCTGCCGCCCGACACCGACAAGGGCGACGTCAATCCCTTCTGGTACTCGTTCGATCTCTCGCATCGCCGCGTGCAGGACGGCGGCTGGACGCGCCAGGTAACGGAGAAAGACCTGCCCAGCTCCCGCGACCTCGCGGGTGTGAACATGCGGCTTACAGCCGGCGGCTATCGCGAGCTGCACTGGCACACCGCCAACGAGTGGGCGTTCATGATCTACGGCAACGCGCGCGTTACCGTGCTGAATCCCGACGGGACGATCTTTATCAACGATGTAACGGAAGGCGATCTCTGGTACTTTCCCGCAGGATTTCCACACTCGATCCAGGGCCTCGGGCCCGATGGCTGCGAGTTCCTGCTGGTGTTCGATGAAGGCACATTCTCCGAGTATCAAACCTTCCTGATCTCGGATTGGCTGGCGCATACGCCGCCCGAGGTGATCTCCAAGAACTTCGGTCTGCCGGAGTCCGCGGTGCGCAAGCTGCCGGACGATGAGTTGTACATCTTTCAGGGCGAGGTCCCCGGTTCTCTCGAGGACGATAAGAAGGCAGTGGGCGGCAAGGCTGTGGAGTCGAAGATCGACTACACCTTCCGCATGAAGGCGATGAAGCCCACGCTTGAAAATGCAAGCGGCGACGTAAGGATTGTGGACTCCAGCCTGTTTACGCCCTCGAAGGCGATCTCCGGCGCCCTGGTGCGCATCAAGCCAGGCGGAATGCGCGAACTGCACTGGCACCCGAACGCCTCCGAGTGGCAGTACTGGATTAGCGGCAGCGGCCGGATGACGGTCTTCGCCTCGTCGGGCAAGGCGCGCACGATGAACTTCAATCCGAATGATGTTGGCTTTGTACCGGCGGTGGCAGGCCACTATATCGAGAACACGGGGACGGAGGACCTTGTCTTCCTCGAGCTCTTCAGGAGCAGTTACTTCGCGGAGTTCTCGTTGAACCAGTGGATTCGCCGCCTGCCGCTACAGATGGCGGAGGACCACCTGCACCTGAGCGAAGGGGAGATCGAGAAGATTCCCAGTACGAAGCTCGATGTTTTAGGTAGATAAAGCTTTTCGTCGTTGTTTGTTTTTCGTCGTCATCCTGGGCGGTACGCGAAGGACCCCCGTATTGGCACGATGCCACTGGAGCGAACGCTGCTTGCTGGCTAGCATTGTTGGTCTGGGGCGGCCTAAACGGCTGTGCCCCTACCAATGCGGGGGTCCTTCGCCGATGGCTCAGGATGACGACGAGAAACAGACAACGGCAACAACCATGCCACTACAAATCACTTCCGAAGGCCGTTTCAAGCCTCTCGGATTCTGCCAAGCGTCTACACTAGAGATATGCCCGTCCCCGCCAAGTCCGGAGGCTCGATGCAGCGCATCCTCAAGTTTTCGCTTGCGCTGACCCTGCTCTATATTCTTGCAACACTGTTCTTCGGCCTGCGTGCGCATTCGCTCGCGCTGATCTCCGAAGCCGGGCACAACGTCTCCGACTTTCTTGCGCTCGCGCTCAGCTTCGTCGCGGTTTATCTGCAGACGCGGCCGGCAACCGATGAGCGTACCTTCGGCTACCAGCGTGCGGGCGTTCTGGCGGGCTTCGTTAACGCGCTCAGCCTCCTGGTGCTCGCCGTCTGGATCGCCGTTACGGCACTGCAGCGATTCTTTCATCCGGTCACCGTGGAGCCGCACCTGATGATGGCCGTCGCCGCTGCCGGCGTCGTCATGAACGGCGCGATCGCCGCGCTGCTCTGGAAGTTCTCCGGCGACGTCAACATCCGCAGCGTCTTCCTGCACATGCTGGGCGACACGCTTTCGACCGCTGCCGTCATTCTCGGCGGCCTGGCCATTCTGTTCACGCATCAGCAGTGGATCGATCCCCTGCTCTCGCTGATCATCGCGGCGATGATCCTGTGGAGCTCGTGGGGCATCGTGCGCGAGACACTGCACATCCTGCTCGAAGGTACGCCGCGCTCGCTCGACCTCGGAGAGATCCGCGCCGCCATGCAGGGTGTGGAGGGCGTCGTGAACGTGCATGATCTGCATGTCTGGAGTTTGACCTCGCAGTCGCATGCGCTCTCCAGCCACGTACAGGTCATCGAGATGCAGCTCGCCGAGAGCGAAGCCGTGCTGGAGCGGATCAATCACCAGCTACGCGATCACTTCGGCATTCATCACTCGACGATCCAGATCGAAGTGACCGACTGCCCCACGGTCGATGGCTGCGTCTCGCCGCCGGAGCCGGATGTGATCGACGGCCACTCGCACCATCATCATGGGCCGGGTGGGCATCATCATGGTCATGAGCATAGTCACGCGCATTGAGGCGATGTTTTTGTCTTTCGTCTTTCTCCGTCATCCTGAGCGGTACGCGAAGGACCCCCGCATTCTGCACCATGCCTGATCGAGCGAACGCTGCCTGCCAAGCTTCGGTTGTTTAGACCTGTGCCTGGCCGAGATGCAGTGGCGGACCCCAATGCGGGGGTCCTTCGCCGATGGCTCAGGATGAAGACGAAAAGCGGGTGGTGCTATTGCCCGGGCTTCAGCGTCCGCTCAAAAAACTTCGCCGCCGCTTCATAGCTCGCGAGCCAGTCGCGATGCAACAGAAAGTCATGCACCTCATCAGGCAGGATCAACTCTTCGACAGGCACACCGCGAGCGCGCAGGACATCGGCCAGCACCGGAGTCTCGGCGTAGGCGACTTCGGGGTCGTCATCCCCATGAATGAAGAGCACGGGCGAGCGCCACTGATCCGCCGCCGCAATCGGTGAGCTGCTGCGAGCCTTTAGAGAAATCGCATCTTTCTCTGCATTTGATCCGCGCAGCCACTTGGCAGCGTCGTCTTCGAGGTTCCAGTCGTGGACTCCGTGAAAGTCCACTCCTGCGGCGAACAGGTCGGAGTTACGCGCCAGTGCCAGGGCTGTCAGGTAGCCGCCATAGCTCCCACCCCACACGCCGATGCGCTTCACGTCGACATCGTCGCGAGAGCGCAGATAGGCAGCGGCAGCGAGCACGTCGTTGTATTCCTTCGCCCCGGCGGCTCCTGAGTCTTCGCACTGGCGAAAGTCCATTCCATAGCCGATGCCGCAGCGATAGTTCACCGAGAGCACGATGAATCCGCGCGAGACGAGGTACTGGTTCATGGCATAGGCGTTGGAGTAGTAGTCCATCGCCGGATAGCCAAGCAGCATCTGCCGCTCAGGGCCGCCGTGGAAGAAGACGATGGCGGGCCGTTTGCCTATCCTGCTCACCAACTCTGGTTTGAACAACTGCGCATGGAGAGCAATCCCATCCGTCGAGTGCAAGAGCACCTGCTGCGGCGTGACTAACGTAGCCGGATAGCTTTGCGGCAGAGCGCCAGCATGTAACGCCGCAAGTGTTCCATTCGTAGCCACCAGCACAGGGTGCGAAGGCGTACGCGCATCGGAAGCAATGGCCGCAATTTTGCCGGTGGAATCCATCTGAGGATGTGTCTCAATTCCGCTGCCGTGAGTAAGCGCCATCGGCTCTGCGTTCGCGTGAACAAGATCGATCTTCCAGAGATGACGGCGATCGGCATCGGTGGCGTTGGAGGTGTAGAGGATCGTTCGTCCACCAGAATCCAACGTGGCATCTTCCACCTCGAAGGCTCCAGGAGTAAGAAGACGCGGCTGCGAACCATGCTCGTCAAGTTTTGGCGACTTGTCTTTGCTAGTAATTTGTATCGAGTAAAGATGCACCCAGCCATCCGCTTCACTGAAGAAGAGCAGCTTGCTACCTACAGTCCAGAACACATGCGGGCCGCCGCTTGAGAGGTGAGGCAGAACACTCCCGCGCTCGTTGGGCTTCGGCGAGTAGAGAGTATGCGCTTCACCGCTGGCGCCATCCGCAAGCTGAATTGACCAGGGATACGCGGAGGTGCGGTTGGTCGCGAACTCCGGAACCTCTGTAAACGGCTTGCGCAGCCAGGCAATCTGTCTGCTGTCGGGGGAGAAACTCGGCGCGAGATCGCTGCCGGTCGAAGGCGCGAGAAAGCGGAGTGTGCGCGTGCCCAGATCGAAGAGGCCGATAAAGCTGTGGTCTTTACGGCGGCTGACGAAGGCCAGCAGCTTGCCATCCGGGGAGAGCGTGAGGGAGCTCGCGGAGCCACGGTCGAAGACAAGCTGATGTGCAGCAGTGGGAGCCGTGAGATCCGCGCTCCAGATCTGGCCTCCGCGCAGGAACAATACGCTTCGCCCATCGCGCGAAAACAGAGGGGCATGGCCTTCGCCAAGCAGCATGGGCTGCTGCCCTGCGGCGAGCGGTTGCACCCACACTTCGACCGGGGTGGGCCTCTGCAGGTGTGCCGGGTTTGCAGGCTTGCCGCCGGCACCGTTCTCCGCGCCGCGGTTGTAGGCAAGGCTGGTGCCGTCAGGGGACCAGGCGAGGCCGTCGATGTCCTGCCCATCGTCCTCGGTGTAGGTCGTGATCTGCCGCGCAGCCGCCTGCGGTCCGCCTACCCAGATATTGCGGCGTCCTTCGGCGTTTTCTATCCAGGCAAATTGCGTGCCGACTGGGGCTGCGGTAAGCGCGAGCGCATAGGGCGCGCTGAGAATCTGCTGTAGGGTAAAGACTTGTTGGGCTGGTGCCGGACTTGTGGCGGCCAGGCTTGTGGCGACAAGAATCAACGCAAGAGGAAACAAGCGGCGCATACGGGGAAGATTATCAGCGGATAGGCCGTCGTGCATCCAATTCATGTAAGGGGCGTATGCCATGTCGCAGAGCCATGTTCAGGACCACATCGAACTGATCGCGAAACATGAGCAGGAGTTTCTCTCGCAGCGGTCGCGCGCGGTGCGGGCCAGTGACGCCATTGCGGGATTTGTCGGCAGCCTCTCCTTCGTCGTGGGACATCTTTGCGTGTTTGCGTTGTGGATCGGGTACAACCTTCTGCCCCATACCCGGCACTTCGATCCGGCTCCGTTTTCTCTGCTGCAGACGTGTGTTGCGATGGAGTCGATCCTGGTGGCGAGCTTCATCCTGATGCGGCAGACCCGCCTGGGCCGCCGCTCGGATGAGCGCGACCACCTGATGCTGCAGATCCTGATGCTGACCGAGAAGGAGATCACTGCCGTGCTGGGCATGGATCGGCATATCGCCAACGAGATGGGCTTGAGCCGGGAGGCCAATACCAAAGAGGTGCGCGAACTGAGTCAGGACACGTCGATTGAAGATGTGGCGCAGACGATTCGAGAGAAGTTGCCGGAGAAGTGATGGGGTGACGTTTGCTATCTCAACCTACCCAAAACCTTGTCATCTCGACCGAAGCATGACGGCTCTATGTCATGCGGAGTGGAGAGACCTGCAGTTTGCCTGTGCGGGTGATATTGCCTCCATGGGCAAGCCTGCAGGTCTCTCCACTGCGGCGCAAAAGAGCGCCTTCGGTCGAGATGACAGCGTTTGGGGTGGTCTATTTAAAAGTAAAGAGCAGTCGTTTTAAACGACTGCTCTTTACTTCAATCTCTCCGCTGTGTAGACGCAAAGCCCAAATCAGGCAGCGACTTCTGCACGCAGCCGCTCCGCCGTGTAGTGTGCGATCAACGCGTCTACCGTCGGCTGCAGCAGGCCTTCCATCACCATCGCAAGCTGATGGTTCGTCAGCCCGATGCGGTGATCGGTCAAGCGGTTCTGAGGGAAGTTGTAGGTGCGGATCTTCTCGCTGCGATCGCCTGTGCCGACCTGTTGCTTGCGCTCCTTGGCCTGAAGCTGGTGAACACGCTCTGCCTCGACTTCATACAAGCGCGCGCGCAGAACGCGCATGGCCTTTTCGCGATTCTTGATCTGCGACTTCTCATCCTGGCAGCTCACGACCGTGTTGGTCGGCAGGTGCGTGATGCGGATCGCCGAGTAGGTCGTGTTTACCGACTGTCCGCCGGGGCCGGAGGAGCAGAAGGTGTCGATGCGCAGGTCCTTAGCCTCGACCTTCACGTCAACCTCTTCAGCCTCGGGCAACACGGCTACGGTGATGGCGGAGGTGTGTACGCGGCCCTGGGTCTCGGTCGCGGGAACGCGCTGCACGCGGTGCACGCCGGACTCGTACTTCATCTGCGAGTAGACCTTGTCGCCTTCGAATATGGCCGTCACGTCCTTCAGGCCGCCCACGTCGGAGTCGGTCTGGGAGAGTACTTCCACCTTCCACTTGTGCTGCTCGGCGAAGCGCAGGTACATGCGGAAGACTTCGGCGACGAACAGCGAGGCCTCGTCGCCGCCGGTGCCTGCGCGCAGTTCGACGATGACGTTCTTATCGTCGTTCGGGTCCTTGGGCAGCAGCAGTACCTTCAACTCTTCTTCCGTGGTGGCAAGCTTCGGCTCAAGTGTAAGGAGTTCGTCCTCGGCCATAGCGCGCATCTCGGCGTCACTCTCGGTGAGCATGGCTTTGGCTTCGGCGACGCCGTCGCGCAGCTTGCGGTACTCGCGGAACTTGTCCACCGTGGGTTCCAGGTCGCGATGCTGCTTGGCGACGGTCTGAAACTTCTTCTGGTCGGAGACCAGGGTGGGGTCGCCCAACTGGCGGCCGAGGTCTTCGTAGCGTTCTTCAATCTGGTCAAGGCGGTCGAACATAAGGCGGCTCCTCCTGCGAGGGCAGGGATTAGGGCACAGGGATTAGGGATTAGAAAACGAAACAGAGCGGGTGGGCGCAGCTAGGCAAAGTCGTGACGAGGAGGCGTCACGCGGGAGGTGCTCACCGAATTTGTGCCTGTGCGAAACATGTCTATTTAGATGATACAGCCGCCGTCAAGGGTGCGTAGACGTGGTATCGGTATCGGCTTTGAGGCCAGGACCTGCAAGGATCGTAGTTGCTGTTGCCTGTTTTTCGCCGTCATCCTTCGCGTACCGCTCAGGATGACGACAAAAAACAAACAACGGCGGAAAACAGGTAACAACGAAACCAGGCAAAGGCAAAAGGTTGCCCCGGAAGCTACTTTGACAATGTCTTTACAAATACATGACATCGCAAAACCCAACTCTCACGCTAGAATGGCAGTAGAGAAATGGCGATTAGCGAATTCCATTCGCCCGGCCTGACTTGCAAGTGCAGACCATCCTCTCCCGGAGACTAACTTTCTTGAATCTGCGCCTCCTTCCCGCATCGTTCTCCTTCCCTATACGCAAACTCGCGTTTGCTGGTTTTGCCCTCGCCGGTCTGCTCGGCCTGAGCCTTCCTGCCTCTGCTCGCAGCACACGAATGCACATGCACTCACGCGTACTGGCCTTCAGGCCGGTGGCCCTGCTTTCTCCTGGAACCCTGCCCGAGGACGGCGAAAGCCTGCCCACGGCCGGCCACAAGTACGAGTTGAAGCTCTACCATCTGCACACCGGCGAGAGCATCGACGTGGTCTATCGCATCGGCAATGTGTACATTCCTGCCGCGATGGAGAAGCTCAACCACTTTCTGCGCGACCACCGGACCGAGGATGAGAGCCACTACGATCCCCATGAGTTCGACCTGTTGCACAACCTGCTGGCCCGGCTAGGCCGCCCGCAGGGCATGATCGACGTCGTCTGCGGCTATCGCACCCCGGAGAGCAACGAGTACCTGCGCACGCTTAGCGCGGATACCGGCGTGGCCAAGCATTCGCAGCACATGGAGGCCAAGGCGATCGACATCCGCGTGCCCGGCATCCGTACCCGCCGCCTGCGCGATGCTGCGCTGAGCCTGCAGGCCGGGGGCGTCGGCTACTACCCGATCAGCCAGTTTGTGCATGTCGACGTGGGTCCAGTCCGCCACTGGACATTCTCCGGTCATGGCGACAGCTAGGCCCGATTGATCCAACCTTGCACCTGAGGCCATAATGCTTCATGACGACCTCTACCAGCTTCCTTCCGGCCTCTGAGTTAGTTTCAGCAGAGTCTGCGCAGGCCGTTCTCCCCCGCGGATGCACCTTTACCGAGTCCGACTGGCGGGCGCTTGCGCCATTCTGGTACCCGGTCGCCTTCTCGCACGAGGTCGGCAGCCAGCCCTACGCGGCGACTCTGCTTGATGAGCGCGTTGTGGTCTATCGCCTCTCCGACGGCAAGCTGGCCGCGGCACGGGATATCTGCCAGCATCGCGGCGTTCCGCTGAGCATGGGGCACGTCGAAGGCGACGAGATCATCTGCAAATATCACGGGCTGCGCTACGACCGCGAGGGCCGCTGTACCTGCATCCCCGCGCATCCCGGCGGAGCGATCTCGCCACGCCTGCGCCTCCAGATGTTTCAAGTGCAGGAGCGCTATGGCCTGGTGTGGGTGCGGCTGGTGGACAACGGACCGCTGGCATTGCCGGAGATGAACGAGTGGGACGACCCGGCTTACCTGACGGTACTGCCCAACAGCGTTCCGATTAAAGCCGCCGCAGGGCGCCAGATTGAGGGCTTCCTCGACGTCAGCCACTTCGCGTTCATCCACACGGAGAGCTTCGGCGAGGCAGACAACACGGTCGTGCCGGACTATCCCATCACGAAGACTCCGGCTGGGTTTGTGGCCGATTACATCAGCACGGTCAGCAACTACTCGCATGGGTACAAGCACCTGAACCCGCCGGACTTTCTCTGGCGCAGGCGGTTCGAGGTCTACTACCCCTTTACGGCAAAGCTCACGGTCTTCTTTCCGAACGACGGCCAGCTCCACATCATGAATGCGGCGTCGCCGGTCTCCGCGCGGCAGACGCAGCTCTTTGTGCCGATCTGCCGGAACTTCGATAAGGACGCTCCGCTGCAGGCGACGCTCGACTTCAACCACCAGGTGTTTGCGGAGGATATCGCGATCGTGGAGCGGCAGTGGCCGGAGGATCTGCCGATCGATCTCCAGGAAGAAGCGCATTTCCCGGCGGATCGCAGCTCGATTGCCTATAGAAAGGGACTTGCTGCTCTGGGTCTGGGGCGCAGTTATACGGCGTAGAAGGTGTTTGGTGTCACTCCTGCTGTTGTCTTTGCTTTTCTGGTTGTCATTCCGAGGCGTAGCCGAGGAACCTGCTGTCTGCTTGGATTGTCCATGACTTTCGCATGGCAAGAACGGAAGGGCACGGTTTCAACCGTGCCAATAGAAGCGCAACAGCACGAGGAGAGATAAAAGAACGGCTCTACGGCATGGCAGAAGCCATGCCCTTCCGTTCTTGCCTCACGAATAGCAGTGCACGCGACCAGCAACGGGCGATCCGTAGAGTACTTATGTAACCCCTCGGGCCCCGCAACAGTCCTATATCTGTACAACGACCCACGGAGGTCTCCATGTCCCGCTTCAACCTGCTGCGAAACTCGATGCTCGCTGTTCTGCTGGCTCTTTCACTCTGCGCTGGATGCAAGGCGGCCGACAGGCCCCCTGTTCCCGCTCCCACCACTGACGTTGCTCTCGCGACTACCGCAGGAAAGCAGAAGGCCATCTTTGCGGGCGGCTGCTTCTGGGGCACGCAGACCGTCTTTGAGCATGTGCGCGGCGTGCTGGCTACGACCGCCGGTTATGCGGGCGGCTCGGCCTCGACGGCAACCTACGACCAGGTAACGACGGAGACCACCGGCCATGCTGAATCCGTCGAGGTCGTCTACGACCCCTCGAAGATCACCTATGGCCGGCTGTTGCAGCTCTTCTTCTCGGTGGTGCATGATCCGACGCAGCTTAATCGCCAGGGGCCGGATGTAGGAACGTCCTACCGGTCGGCGATCTTCACGCTGAACGACGATCAGCGCCGCATCAGCCTGGCCTACATCGCGCAGCTCAACGCCGGGAAGATCTTCCCCAAGCCGATTGTGACGGAGGTTACGCCCTCGAAGGGCTTCTACCGCGGTGAGGACTACCACCAGGACTACGCGCTCAACAACCCGAACAACCCCTACATCCTGGTCTGCGACCGTCCCAAGCTCGAGGCTCTGAAGAAGGAGTTTCCCGAGCTGTACGTGCCTTACAAGGGCAAGTAATCAGATGGACGATGCTCATTTGAAATAGATGAGAGAGCAAGCACGAAACTAAGCCCGAAGGGGCGACGCTATACCAGCCCAGGGCGTAGCCCTGGGTAGAAGGCATCACGAAGAGCAGAGGGCTCAAGGCCCGACCTATCGGTAATACCACGATAGGTCGGACCTTCAGCCCTCTCTTTCTTGCTATGCACAAAACCCAGGGCTACGCCCTGGGCTGGTATGGCGTCGCCCCTTCGGGGCTTAGATTTGTGCCTATGTTGGATGAGTATGCTCTATAAGAACTTGCTCGCAACGTTAATTCACTTGTTTCTTCGGCAGCTTCCACGTAGGTTTAGGTGTCATTCATCCTTCACGTTAAGGCTCTTCCTATGCGGCGTCTGCTTGTGTCTTCTCTTGTAGTTCTTTCCGCCGTTGGCGGTCGTGCCGTTGGACAACAAACCACTGTTCCGGCAGCTTCAGTACCAGTAGCTTCAGCAATAAGCTCCCCTGTTGCCCCTGTGGCAGCACCGGTTCGAGTAGCAGACCCTACAGCTCCTGACGCCTCGGGCAGGTACATGCTTCGCGAGGGCGAAGATGTGAATCTACAGTTTGCGCAGGACCTGAGTTCCAAGACCTCATCCGAAGGCGACCCGGTAACACTGATTCTCGCCGACGACCTGAAGGTGGGCAACGTGGTGGTGGCGAAGGCCGGCGCGAAGGCGTTTGGCGAGGTAACCAAGGCGGAGAAGTCGGGCATGATGGGCAAGGCCGGCGAACTGAATCTGCGGCTCGATTACATGAAGGTAGGCGATACCAAGATCAGATTGCGCGGCACCAAGGGTAAAGAAGGTGAGAGCGGAACGACCAGCGCCGTCGTTCTGACGGTGCTCTTCGGGCCGATCGGCCTGATCAAACACGGCAAGAATGTAGAGATCAAGAAGGGCCAGGCATTGCACGCCTACATCGGAGATGATGTTGCGGTGTTTCCGGCGAGCTAAAACTGGCTCAAGGCAATAAGCCGTAAAGCTGAAAAGGCCGAAGACTGCGGCGAGGGTTTGTTTCCTCTCTCCGCGGTCTTCGGCCTTCTTTCGTGCAGGAGTTTCAGTTACTGCTTGCTGACAGACTTGGAGTGCGCATCGGCGGAGTGCTTGTGAGCCTCTGTCGAGTGCTCATGGGCCTTCTCCGAGTGCTCGTGAGCGGCCTTGTGATCGCCGCTTTCGTGGTGTTCCGCTGCCGCGTGGTGGGCCTTGGCCGCGTGCTCATGGTGTTCTGCTGCCTTCTTGTGCGCTTCGTGTGCCATGGTGTGAATCCTCCTGGGACCTCTGGAGAGTTGCCCCAGACCGTCTGAGTCGGATGCCCGGACCGGGGTTGTGCTGCCGGGCGAACGTTCACCGAGGATTCACTGCCTGTTCGCAAACGCAGAAAACCCCTCTTCTCGGGATTGCTAAGAAGAGGGGTTTTCAGGAAGTGACTGGATCTGGAGCGTTCAGGGATTAGCGATGACCGCCGCCACCACCACCGTGGAAGCCTCCGCCTCCACCGCCGCCATGGAAGCCGCCGCCACCGTAGCCGCCGTGGAATCCACCGCCGTAGCCGTAGCCACCACGGTATCCATAGCCGCCTCGGAAGCCGTAACCACCGTAGAAGCCATAGCCGAAGCCGTAGTACGGATAGCCCCAGCCCCAGTAATCATAGGGTCCAAAGCCGTAGCCATAGCCGTAGTAGGGGTAGCCGCCATAGCCATAGTCGCCACCATCGTCGCTACGATAGCGAGCGTAGTTAGGTACCGGCAGCAGGTCGGCGCGAGCCTGGTTGGGATCGTTTTCGACCGAGCGGATGGGCTGTGAGCCGAAGGAGACCTCGTGGTTCTCCTTCACCTTGACGCCCTTGTCGGTGGCGTTGGTCTGGTGGGAGTAGGCGCGGGCTTCACCCTTGAAGACGCGGACGGTGTTGGTGTCGGCGTTGAAGGTGTAGATGCCGTCCTTTACCAGCGCGGTCTGTCCGCCCGGCAGGTCGACGAGGATCTGGGCGCTGTCCGCGGGGTGGAAGACGCTGACGTTGGCGAGACCATGCTCCAGACGGAGCTCGGTGCCGCTGGCGTCGGCCGAGATGGTACGAACGGCGGTATTGGGTCCGACACGAACCAGAACGCCGGGCATGACGCGGGCGCTGGCGGTGCCGTCGGTGGTCTCAAGGGATTGGCCGCTGCCCAGGTTGTGGGCGCGGAAACCGTTGGGGACCGTGCGCTGGATGGGAGCCGCCTGGTTCTGCATGTAATTGGTAGGGGGTGGTGCAGGAGCACTATCGGGGTCAGCCGTACCCGTATTCTGCGCCAGCGACGTGGCGGCAGATGCGGAGAGCATCGCCAGGGCAAGCAGGAGAGTTGAGGACCTTTGCATCATAAAAACCTCTACTGAGTTAGATGCGGATTGGTTAAAAATGTTTCGGTACGCGCTGTTGCGGGTGCAGTATGGTTTGTCATTTGTTTGTCTATCGCGAGTGTTTTGTCGACTTTCCTACAAAATTGTCATCTCGACCGGAGGCGGCGTTCTTTGCCGCCGTCCATTCGACTTCGCTCAGGACGGAGAGACCTGCAGTTTGCTCATGCGGGCGATAGTGCCTCCATGGGCAAACTGCAGGTCTCTCCGCTACGTATGACATAAAGCCGTCATGCTCCGGTCGAGATGACAGCATTGGGGGAGATCCGAAAAACACCTACTTACCAACCCCAACCGAAAAGCAGTGTCGTCTCTACGACATCAAACCGCGCCACCCAGCCAACTTCAACCCGGCGCAAGGTAGGGAGAGTGCCATGAGAGTTCGTCTAGCTGTAAGCTTCTTCATTCTGGGACTGGCCCTTACACCGGCAGGAGCGCAGCAGCGGGGCGAGGCCACTCCTGCGGCGATGGCCGCGTGTGGCCCGTCGAGTGCCAGCTTTGAGGTGAAGTCCGACAAGTCCCAGCAGCCCGCGCCGCAGGTCCCTTCCGGCAAGGTCCTGGTGTACCTGTTCGAGAACATCGCGAGGGCTCCCCTGAGCGGTGCGCTGGTGAGAGTGGGGGTGGACGGCCAGTGGGTGGGCGCGACTCTGAACGAAACCTACCTGACCTTCCTGGTCGATCCCGGCATCCATCATCTGTGCGTGCGGGCCCAGGGAGCGGCTCCGTCTCTGGCGGAAGATGGAATAGCCCTGCGCCGGTTGAACGCCCAGCCGGGCGAGACGTATTCCTTCCGCGCCCAGGTCTTGCGCTCGGAGGGCTCCGGCATCACCCTGCTGGACCCGGTGGACGAAGACCAGGCCCAGTTCCTGCTCCAGACCTCATCCCGGGCGATTTCGCATCCGAAGTAGCGCGGGCAGGAAGTTGCAATAGGCAGCGTATTGCGGCGTTATCATAGGGGTGCGCCACCCGGGAGGGCATTGCATGGGAGAACTGAATCGCATCACGCAGAACCCCGCTGTTATGGGCGGCAAGGCCTGCATCCGTGGAATGCGCGTGACGGTCGGAATGGTAGTAGGGCTGATCGGCTCCGGGCGGAGCGTGGATGAGGTGCTCACAGCGTACCCATACCTTGAACGTGAAGATGTGCTCCAGGCCCTTCGGTATGCGGCCTGGCTTTCAGAAGCGCGTGAGGTCGTGCTAGCCGAGGCATGAAGCTGCTTATCGACATGAATATGTCTCGGCTTTGGGTGGAGATATTGAAAGACGCAGGCTTCGAAGCCGCGCATTGGTCGTCGCTCAGGATGGCGAACGCTCCAGATTCAGAGATTATGGCCTTTGCGAAAGCAAACGGTTATGTAGTCTTCACGCAGGATTTAGATTTCGGTCTCCTTCTAGCTACGACACTTGGCGAAAGGCCGAGCGTTGTTCAAGTTCGTGCACAGGATGTTTTACCGGACACGATCGGCAAACAGGTCATCGAGGCCTTGCAGCAGATGATGACTGAGCTGGCTGAGGGGGCGCTGGTTACCGTCGATCCGAAGAGAATGCGACTGCGGGTATTGCCTTTGCGGTCGAGAGACTAAAAGCCCTTTTGCTGACGCAGTCGTGCTTCGCCGATAGCTCGCATCTCAGAGTCGAGATGCAGGGCACTCAGCTGTCACGGGTATATTTTTGAACCGCTCCAATAAACTGGGGGAGCTGACGATCGAATACGGAGTTTTCTAATGAGGAATATCGGATTTTCAAGCGGCGCTTTGGCGAAGGGTGATTTTCAGGAGGCCTTGAGAATGCTTGCTCCTCACGATCCCCCCTGCCTGGAGCTTTCGGCGCTTCGGATGGAGGAGGTCGCTCCTCTCGTGGAAGCGTTGCCGACATTGGATCTGGCCCGGTATGCCTATCTGTCGTTTCACGCTCCAGGTCGATTTACAGAAGAAGAAGAAGAGGAAGGTCTGGCCGATCTTCTGTTTCAGCAAATCCCCACAGCCTGGCCGATCATCATGCACCCCGACGCGATCTTCGACTTCGGGCACTGGCGCGGCGCTTTGGGAAACATCTGGCCATCGAAAACATGGACCGACGGAAGCCCTGCGGCAGAAACGTAACGGAGCTAAAAGGCATCTTTGCTGAACTCCCAGAAGCCTCGCTCTGCTTCGACATCGGTCATGCCCGCCAATACGACTCTTCGATGACAGAGGCATTCCTCATCCTTTCAACCTTTGCGGAGCGACTGGTGCATGTGAGCGAGGTCAACAGCGAAAGCCAGTATGACCCCATCTCTTACGGAGCCAAACTCGCTTTCCAGCAGGTGGCAGAGTTGATCCCGCAGTAGATTCCAATCATCGTTGATGAGCCGCGTGCCGGAAGACAAGATAGTGAGCGAAATAGAAAGTGCCCGGGAAGCCCTCACCGTGGCAATCAAACGGAACGATCAAGAGGCCGATGGGATGTCTAAATCCATTTTGGGGACGCTTCAGGCAGCCTGAAGTGGCGGAAGATGGAATCGCCCTGCGCCGGTTGAACGCCCAGCCGGGCAAGACGTATTACTTCCGCGCCCAGGTCTTGCGGTCGGAGGGCTCCGGCATCACCCTGCTGGACACGGTGGACGAAGAACAGGCCCAGTTCCTGCTCCAGACGTCAACCCGGCCATTTCGCACCCGAAGTAGGGAAGCTGAATTCCGCAGACTTTAGACAGATGCATTACTCATGGCCGATGATCAACACCTCAAGCAGGGATGCCGGTTGGCGCACTCTTGCCCTCAACGATTTGGGTGGCAAGGAACCCGTGGCCACCCACTCATGTGCAAAGGACGTGCATGAATGGCACCCAGCAAATTGGATTGTGAGTCCAACGAAGCGATCCCACATATACTGAGCTCTAAGGAATGGTATGCCGACAGTCATCTCCGAAAAAGCAATTCAAACCCGAAAATACTGGATCAATGAAATTAAAAAGCTGAGCGGCGACTTTGGCGCGGATTCGACTCGTCTATTTAGCGAGCTCGAGTCAGAACTTGAGGTATCGGGTGGTCAGGGTCTCAGAAGCCATCTACGACTCTGTGGAGCCATTCCTGAAACCTACAACCATGATTCCAGTGAAGAGAAGTTGTATTCAAAGTACACTGACATATTAGCTAGTTTGGCGTTTACTCATCTTGGGGTTCGCTCTGTTGTTTTGGTGGAGCGTGGAGACGCTGCTGATGTTGAGTGTTTCGCCGATGACTATGAGTTTGTAGCCGATGCGAAGGCATTCCGTTTGAGCCGTACGGCTAAGAATGCGAAAGACTTTAAAGTCCCTTCCATGCATAAGTGGAAGTACCACCGTCAGCATGCAATGGTTATCTGCCCTTTGTATCAAATGCCCTCCAACTCAAGTCAGATATATCGACAAGCAATTAGTGATGACGTCTGTATCCTCTCTTTCTCCCATCTGTCGCTATTAACCGCATTCGCCGAAATCGCTTCACCAAACGAGGCAAGGCGGCTTTTAAAGCAGATCTTCAAGGTGATAGCAACTCTTCACCCTTCAAAGGATGCAAGCGCTTACTGGAGGGCCATAAACACGACGTTTCTTGATTTCGACGATCGTCTCAAGGATCTCTGGCGCGAGGAAAAGTTGGCATTCGTTGAAGCACTAGCAGACGCTAAGCAGGAAGCGTTAGCTTGTCTTTCCACCGAGCGCAGTCGAATTCTCAGGATGACTCATGCTGAAGCAATCCAGGCACTTGTTAAATTTCGCAAATTAGACGCCAGAGAGAAATTGATTAAGTCATTTTCAGACAATGGCTTAATGGAGATAGCATGAGCGTAACGTATAACACCATACTTGAGGGTGACTCGGTTTCTCTTTTAAAGGGAGTACATGATTCCAGTATCGATCTGATTTTGAGTGACATACCTTACGGGATTGGGGCCGATGACTGGGATGTGTTACATGACAATACTAATTCTGCCTATCTAGGCTCTAGTCCTGCGCAGGACAAGGCTGGGGCGATTTTTAAGAAGAGGGGAAAACCTCTGAATGGATGGTCGGAGGCAGATCGTGCAATCCCGAAACAATACTACGACTGGTGTCTGACATGGGCTCCTGATTGGTTGAGGGTTTTGAAACCGGGTGGGTCAGCGATTGTCTTTGCTGGAAGGCGTCTCTCACATCGCTGCGTTGCGGCTATGGAAGATTCCGGCTTTACATATAAAGACATGCTTGGTTGGCTTCGAGATCGTGCAGCTCACCGCGCACAGCGCTTGAGTGTAGTGTTTGAGCGTCGCGGGGACTTTGATAACCGAGACAAGTGGGAGGGGTGGAAGGTTGGGAATCTAAGACCTACTTTCGAGCCCATTCTGTGGTTTGTTAAGCCGTATCCTATCGGCAAGACCATTGCTGATAACGTGCTTAACCATGGCCTCGGTGCGTTCAACGAGCGAGCCTTGCTCAGATACCAAAGTCAGCCTAATAACGTGATTGTCTGCGGTATGGAATCAGGTGAAGGTGGACTACATCCGACGCAAAAGCCTGTGCGACTAATGCGAGCCTTAATAGAGCTAACCACGATAGAAGGCCAACTAGTTCTCGACCCATTTTGCGGGAGCGGCTCTACATTGGTTGCAGCACAAGCGAGTAATCGTCAATTTCTGGGTTTTGAGCAGGACGCCCATTTTTGCGAGATCGCGCGCGAAAGACTCGACGACGTTCCTTTATTCAGAGATGCGATAGCGTAATCGTAATATTGCTGCTATTACGAAAGGGCGCGAGCTTTAGCTCGCGCCCTTCTTGAAGCAGATTCCCTGCGGGAATGACAGAAAGAAAAACAAAGACGATTACTGCAGCAATGCCCCATTCTCTGTAGGGCTCTTCGGGTCTTCCGGTGGGATGACCATCGCTGCTGCTACCTTGTCGTCGGTGTCGAGGTCCAGGAGCTTGACGCCCATGGTGGCTCGTCCTGCGGCGCGGACGCTCTTGGTGTCGATGCGGATGATCTTGCCGAACTGGCTGATCACCATCATCTCCGTCGTGTCGTCCACCAGTTGAATGCTGGCGACCTTGCCGATTTTGGGCGTGGACTTCATGTTGATGACGCCCTTGCCGCCGCGGGATTGCAGGCGGTAAGAGTCGACGTCTGTACGCTTGCCGTAGCCGTTGTCCGAGACCGAAAGGATCAGGCAGGGCGTCAGGCCGAGCTTCTCGTCGAGCTGCTGCAGCTTGGCCGCTGCGGCCTCCGAGATCACCGGAGCACCCAGTTCGCCGGGTTCGGCGAGCTCCAGGGGCTGGGCTGCGGCGCTCTCGCCGGCTTCGTCGAGAACAGCTTCCACCTGGGCAGTGAGCCCGGTTTTGGCGGCCAGTTCGAGACGCTGCTTGTTGCGGGCCTCGTTCGAGGGCGTAACCGCCGCGCCGATCACGTAGTCGTTCTTCTTGAGCGTGATGCCGCGATTGCCGAAGGCCGGACGGCCCATCGGGCGCAGGTCCTGCTCGTTGAAGCGGATCGCCATGCCGTCGTGCGTCGCCAGGAAGATGACCTGCTCGCCGTCCGTGATGCGGGCGGTGATGAGCTCGTCTTCCTTGTCGATGCCGATGGCGATGATGCCGCGCGCCATGACGTTCGAGAAGTCCTTGAGCGCCGTCTTCTTCACCGTGCCGTTGCGCGTGGCGAAGAGCACGTACTTGCCCTCCTCCGCCAGGTCCTTGACCGGCAGAATCGTCACAACCTTCTCGCCCGGCTGCAGGTCGACCAGCGAGGCCATCGCCTTACCCTTGCCGGCGGCGCCGATGTCGGGAATCTCGTAGACCTTGAGCCAGTAGACGCGGCCCGAGTTCGTGAAGCAGAGCAGGTAGGCGTGCGTGGAGTCGATGATGAGCTGCGCGACAAAGTCTTCCTCGCGCGTCTTCATGCCCAGACGTCCCGTTCCGCCACGGCGCTGCTGGCGGTAGGTGGAGATAGGCGTGCGCTTCAGGTAGCCGGTGTTCGAGACCGTCACTGCCACCTGCTCATCGGCGATCAGGTCTTCGAGCGTGAGCTCGGTCGACTCGTCGAGGATGGTGGTGCGGCGGGCATCGCCGTACTTGTCGCGGATATCTTCGAGTTCCTTGATGATGACGCGACGGAGCTTCTTTTCCGACGCGAGAATCGATTCGTACTCGGAGATATTGTCGCGAACCGCGCGCAGCTCGTTCAGCAGTTCGTCGATCGAGAGCTGCGTGAGTCTGTAGAGCTGCAGTTCCAGGATTGCGTCGATCTGGCGGTAGCTGAGAATCAGTGTTCCAGCCGTATTGTTCGAAAGCTGTGCCGAGACCGAGCCGCCGGTCAGGTCGATGGCGTACTTTGCCGGATCGAGCGTGACGCCCTGCAGTTCGGTGCCGCGCAGGTTGATGCGGCGGTTCGAGAAGTAGCTGAACAGGTTCTCGCGGGCATCGGCGCGGCTGGAAGACTGCCGGATGATGCGGATGACCTGGTCGAGATGGTCGAGCGCGATCTGGTAGCCGAGCAGCACGTGCTCGCGCTCGCGGGCCTTGTTCAACAGGAACGCGGTGCGGCGGCGGACGACGTCGATGCGGTGCTCGATGAAGGCCCAGATGGCCTCGTTGAGCGGCAGCTCCTTCGGCTGGCCGTTGTGCACGGCCAGGAAGATCATGCTGAAGCTCTCCTGCATGGAGGTGTGCTTGTAGAGCTGGTTGAGCACGATCTCCTGCTGCGCGCCGCGCTTGAGCTCGATGACGATACGCATACCGTCGCGATCGCTCTCATCGCGCACGTCGGAGATGTCGTCGACGATCTTCTCAGTGACCAGCTCGGCGATGCGCTTGATCAGGTTCGACTTGTTGACCTGGTACGGGATCTCGGTGCAGATGATGGCCTGACGGCCGCCGGTGATCTGTTCCATGCCGCACTTGGCGCGCATCATGAAGCGGCCACGGCCGGTCTTGTAGGTCTGGACGAGGTTGCCGCGACCGTAGAGGAAGCCGCCGGTCGGGAAGTCCGGACCCTTGACGTGCTCGAGCACGATCTCGAGGTCGCTGCGGGTTTCGCCCTTCTCCTTCTGCAGGAGGGCGATGGTCGCGTTGAGGACCTCGGTGAGGTTGTGCGGCGGGATGTTGGTCGCCATGCCGACGGCGATACCGGTGCTCCCGTTGACGATCAGGTTCGGGATGCGCGCGGGCAGAACGGTCGGCTCGGAGGTCGATTCGTCGTAGTTTGGGGTGAAGTCGACGGTATCGGAGTCGATGTCGGCGAGCATTTCACCCGCCAGGCGGGTCATGCGCGACTCGGTGTAACGCATCGCGGCGGGTGGATCGCCGTCGACGGAGCCGAAGTTGCCCTGGCCGTCGATCAGAGGGTAGCGCAGCGAGAAGGGCTGGGCCAGGCGGACCATGGTGTCGTAGATGGCGGAGTCGCCGTGGGGGTGGTAGTTACCCATCACGTGTCCGACGACCTTGGCCGACTTGGTGTACTTCTTGTTGAACTGGAGACCCATCTCCTGCATTCCATAGAGGATGCGGCGATGAACTGGTTTAAGCCCGTCGCGGACGTCAGGCAAGGCGCGCCCGATGATGACCGACATCGAGTAGTCGAGATACGACCGGCGCATCTCCTCCTCGATGTTGATGGAGTTCATGAACAGCGCACCGGGTCCGGTGGGCGTGGTGGGACCGTCTCCGCCAGCACCGCCCGCAGGGGGAGGATTATTGGAGTTCGCATCCTGGGGGCTGGGAGGAGTTTGGTCGGGTCCTAAAGGCAATTGCGGGTTCTGATCGTCTGGCATGGGCAATCTCTATTATAGCTGGCTGGGCGGCCGAGAGAGGGGGCGGGGAGGATGCCCCGGAGATGCGCTGGATTGGCTTTTTCTGTGATTCCCTCAAAACCGTCATCCTGAGCGAAGTGTCTCGCGCTTTTGCGAGACACGAAGCCGAAGGACCCCGAGGGATTTGTCTTACCTCTGCTTTCCACACCTTTTCAACCGCGAATGCTGGGGTGCGGGTTCGAGGGTTGGAAAGGTGCGAAGAGCACCGGCAAGATAAACGGTTTCGGGGTCCTTCGACTCCGCAGCTCGCCAAGTGCGCGAGCTGCTTCGCTCAGGATGACGCTTTTGGGGGGACAACAGGGAAAGGTAAAAACAAAGACAGATCAACCGCATGACTTACCGCTTTTTCTCATGCGCAGGATGCATCGGGACGTTTACACTCACAAGCGATGCAGACACTGACCGAACTCAACGACCAATTTGGCATTCCCCATGTGCTCGTCTTCGCAGAGGGCAAGGGCGGACTGCTCTGTGCGCAGATCACGACCGAAGCCTGCACGGCGACGCTCTACCTGCAGGGCTCGCACCTGGTGCACTGGCAGCCCGCCGGGCAGAAGCCGGTGCTGTTTCTCAGCGACCGCTCGAACTACGCACCGGGCAAGGCGATTCGCGGCGGCGTGCCGGTGATCTTTCCGTGGTTCGGCGCACGCACGGGCGCTCGCACCGACGGCCCGATGCACGGCTTCGCCCGGACCCAGCTCTGGCAAGTAGCGTTCGCGGCTGTTTCGGGCAAAGACCTGCACCTGACCCTGACGCTCGGGCCTACCGACGAGAGCCGCGGGCTTGGCTACGACCACTTCCGCGTGGCTTATGAGCTGATCCTGGGCAGCACGCTGACGCTGCGGATCAGCGTCGTCAACCTGGACCCGGAGGAGCATGCCGGGACGCCGATGCACTTTGAAGAGGCTCTGCACTCCTACCTCGCGGTCGGCGAGCCGGAGCACCTGCGCATCTACGGCCTGGGCCAGACCGAGTTCCTGGACAAGACCGACGGCTTCAAGCGCAAGAAGCAGACCGATGACGTACTGACGCTGCATGAGCAGACGGATCGTCCGTATCTGAATACAACCGCGACGGTCACCGTGGAAGATCCGGACCTTGGCCGCCGCCTCGTCGTGGCCAAGCAGGGTTCGAAGACGACGGTGGTGTGGAACCCGTGGTCGGAGCTGGCGGCGAAGATGTCGGACTTTCCGGCCGAAGGCTGGCGCGGAATGACCTGCATCGAGACCGCGAACGCCGCCGAGAACGGCATCACCCTGAAGCCGAAGGAAGCGCATACGATGGAGGCGAAGATCTCGGTCGAGCCCTTCAGCGGCAGCGCGACGGAACGGACTCAGTAGGCGTGAAGATGAGACCACTGATTCTTGCCTCGGCCTCGCCGCGGCGGCGCGAGCTGCTGGCGCAGGCCGGCTTTACGTTCGAGGTGCGCGCGGCGGACATCGACGAGACACGCCACGCGGGCGAGCAGCCCATGGACTACGTGCGTCGCCTGGCGCTGGAGAAGGCCCAGGCGATTGCGGCGCGAAACCCCGGAGCTGTCGTGCTCGGCGCGGACACGACCGTCGTGCTGGAGGGCGAGGTGCTGAACAAGCCCGTCGACCGCGACGATGCCGAGCGCATGCTGCGGCTGCTTTCTGGCCGCACGCACCAGGTGCATACGGGGCTCGCGGTGGTAGGAGGCTCTGGGCACCAGTCGCACGTAGAGACAACCGATGTTGTCTTCCGCGCGATCGCGGAGGAGGAGCTGACGGCCTATCTGGCTTCGGGCGATCCCATGGACAAGGCGGGAGCCTATGGCATCCAGGGCTATGCCGCACGGTGGATTCCGCGGATCGAGGGCGACTACTTCAACGTCGTTGGATTGCCGCTGGCTGCGGTGGTACGGCTGTTAGGGACGGTCTCCTCAGAATACGGCGAAAGATGAACTTTTCCACATGGATATCCAGAGGTAGTCTTTTTGGAACATCCCCCGCAAAATTCAGCGGACTGCAACATTCATTCGATACGCTAACCTTTATGCGACTTAGCTTCGTCATACCGGCGTACAACGAAGAAGCCTACCTGCCAGCGTGTCTGGAATCCATTCTCGGTCAGATCCAGGGCCTCGAAGGCCATACCGAGATCATCGTCGTCAACAACGCCAGCACCGACGCCACGCGCGAAGTCGCGCTCCGCTATCCCGGCGTTACGGTCGTCGACGAACCCCGCAAGGGCCTTACCTTCGCCCGCCAGGCGGGCTTTGCCGCCAGCTCCGGTTCGCTGATCGCCAACGTCGATGCTGACTCGCGGCTCACACCCGGCTGGGTCTCCAACATCCTCGCCGCGTTCGATGCCGAGGTTCCTGCCGGCAAGCGTCCTCTGGCCGCCTTCTCCGGCCCGATCCTCTACTACGACCTCACACCCCGGCAGCGCGTTCTCGTACATGTCTTCTACATGACGGCGTGGATGACCTATGCGATGAACCGCTACATCCTGCGCGTGGGTTCGATGGTGCAGGGCGGCAACTTCGTCACCGCTCGCTGGGCGCTGGAGGCGATCGGCGGATTCAACCTCGCGATCAGCTTCTATGGCGAAGACACCGACATCGCGCGCCGCCTGAACGATGTGGGCGAAGTCCGCTTTACCTTTGCGCTGAAGATGTTCTCCTCGGCACGCCGCCTGAAGAAGGAAGGCATGCTGACGATGGCCGCGCGCTACTCGATCAACTACCTCTGGACGACCTTCTTCAAACGGCCTTATACGCATACACATATCGATATCCGGGAACAGCCGGAAGGGTAGGGTGGCCTTTTGGCCTCTTCCTTAGCTGTTGTCGCTTTTGCCGTTGCACTTGCTTTTGCCGTTGTCGTTGCTCTTGCTTTTCTGGTTGTCATTCCGAGCGTAGCGAGTGAACCTGCTTCCCGCCCGCTGAGGCTAAACTGTTCGCGATGCAAAATCGTGAGTATCAGTTCTACGTCTACATTTTGAGTAGCAGGTCGCGCGATCTCTACACCGGCATGACGAACAATCTTCGTCTCCGTATCAGCCAACACCGCGAGATGAGACCTGGAACCTACACTGCCCAATACAACATTCACCGCCTCGTATACTTCGAACGGTTTCAGTACGTCCGCAGCGCGATTGCTCGTGAAAAGGAGCTGAAGGACTGGACGCGCGAGAAGAAGATTGTGTTGATTGAGAAGGTCAATCCGACGTGGGAAGATCTTGCGGCGAGCTGGTGAAGCTGGCATTGTTGCTGCTCCGGGCGGGAAGCAGGTTCACTCGCTGCGCTCGGAATGACAACCAGAAAAGCAAGAGCAAAAATAACGACAAAAGCAAGAACGCGGGGCGTGGCAAACAATTGCAGAACGCAAAGTAAAAGCGGCCAGCAAGGGTCAACAACCCCTCACCAGCCGCTCTATTTCTCTTCCTGAAGCTAAACCAGTTCCAGTCCCTGCCGTAGATCGTTCACGCCGGGGAACGCGAGGCTTAGCGGAGCCGATACGCCGCGCTTGCCGAACAACCGCACCAGCTTGATCGCATTCGTGATCGCTGCCGGAGGCGCGCCGCCGACCCAGAGTTGGCTCAGTTGCCGCATCTCGCCGTTGGCATCCGGATGGAAGACCCGGTCGTCCCACTTCTGCCAGCCCGGGAGGAACTGCGGGAAGTCGGTAACTGCGTTCAACGTGGACTGCAGGATACGCTGCTCCCAGCGCTCCTGGTACTGATCCATGAAGTGAACGTGGCTGCGGCGCTCGACGCGGATCTCCTCGACGAAGTCGTTGAAGTTGGTCGCCGTCGTCAGGTTGATGTTGGCGTTCGGCTCCAGCCCGTGGCGGTCGCCGCCTGAGATCAGCAGGTAGCCCAGCTCGCGGCACATGCGGCCGACTTCGCGGTTCTCTTGAGCGTGGCGCAGACCGTTCAGCTCCAGCGCATGGATGCAGCCGCGCGCCTCGGAGAGAAACCGCTGGAGTTCCGTGACATGTACCGGGCCAACCTTGTGCAGATCCCACAGCGGATGGTTGCAGACGATCAGGACATGCGGTTGCTCGTGCAGCTCGCGAAGCATCTCGATCAGCTTGGCGTCGTTCGGCGCTGCCGTGTAAGCTTCGAGGCGGCTCATCCACTCCGTGCCGGTGCCGCTGGGCAGGTTGTGGATGCCGAGATGGAAGACCGTCTGGCCGTAGGGAGCGGACCACTCAACCGACATCGGAATGTGTCGCGACGAGGGTACGGCGCGCAGCAACAGCGTGCCTTCGAGCGTGTCATGGTCGGTGATCGATACCAGCGGATACAGGCCAAGGCGCTGAATCTGCTTGGCTTCCAGGTCATAGGCCATGCGGGGCTGCAAGGGCGGACGCCAGTTGGCACGGTCAAAATCCAGCTTGACGCTATATCTTTCGGAAGCTCTCTTTTCGTAGAACGAGAGAACGCTGCCCATGCCTGGCAACGCTACGCCCATCTTGTGGATAAAGCCCAATGTCTCCTCGGAGCAGCTGGTATGGCTGTGCAACGAGACGCCTGTTGTGAAGGCTGCTGTAGCTAGCGGCTGTTTCCAGTTGGTCGAGACTTTTGACTGAGCCTGCATGGTAGCTCCTGGCGGCTATGACATTTTTAGTGCTGTACCAAAGCTTGCCAGCGAAATGCGAATGCACCGTAATCAGAGCAATAACAGACGTTCAATTTGTCGAAATATGTGCCGAATTATGTACCTTTTAGCGCTGGCTCAGGGGTACCTTTTTATTCTTTTAGCAGACCCGCCGGGCTCAGGAGCGAATTCCGGGCGGTTATCAGTCTCCCGGGGTGGGTGCTGTCAGCTTCAATTCGCCTGTGTTTCGCTTTCCCGTAGGACAGATATCCAGCAGAGGACAGGCCTCGCATCGGGGTTCGGAGAACGTACAGAGCGTCTGCCCATGCAGCTTTACCAGCGAGTGGTGCTCATCGAGCATCTCTGCATCCCAGGTCTCGGGTACCAGGCGCATCAGGCGCTCTTCGGTGATCGCCGCGTCCGCGCGGGGAACGACACACAGCCTTTGGACTACCCTTAAGTGGTTGGCATCAATGGAGATCGCCCGTCGCCGCAGCGTGCTGAAGTTCACCACCGCCGCCGATACCTGCGGTCCCACGCCTTCGAACTGCTCCAGCCACGAACGAATCTTGTCGGTGCGATAGCGGGCGAGAAAGTCCAGGGTCAGGGAGCCGTAGCGCTCGGTGATGCCCATCAGCGCGGCCTTCAGGCGCGGGGCCTTCACTTCGGGAAAGGTGACGACTGCAATCGCGCGCTCAATCTCGGCGACCGTGGCGTCGCGGACTGACTCCCAGTTTCCGGGGCCAGCCTGAAAGTAGCGCTCGAGATCACGCATTACCTGGTGAGCCGAAGGAGTCTTGGTGCGTCCGGCCAGAAGAGAGTAGATGAACTGCGTCAGCGGATCCCACGGCTCGCGCGGCGCGGGCTGTCCGTAGTGGCCCAGCAGCAGACGGTGGATGTGGGGCAGACGGTCTGCCTCCTCGGGCGTAAGAGGCCGCCGCTGAGGGGTCGCCGGATCGGCTGGTTCGTTGAAGAGTTCTGCGATCACCCGTTCCTTGTAACCCCCAACTGATGTCCTTCGCTCGTCGCCAGCCCCCAGGCCATGCGCGGCGTGTTGTGTGCGAGGCCTACCGAGCCATCCGGTCCCATCAATATGATGCCGCCGTGTCCGCCGAGCCTCTTATAGAGATAGGAGATGGCGTCGGTCGCGGCCTGTTGCGGGGTCGATCCCGCGGCGACGCGGTCCACCGCCCACTTGCCCAGCACCAGCTTCATGATCGGCTCGCCCCAGCCGGTCAGGGAGACGGCGGCGCTCTCGTTGTCGGCATAGCAGCCGCAGCCGATCAGGGAACTGTCGCCGACGCGGCCCGGGGCCTTCGAGAGCGTTCCCCCGGTGGAGGTGCCCGCCGCGAGGTTGCCGTCCGCGTCGATCGCTACCGCGCCGACGGTGTCGTGCGAGTGGAGCGTTGGGTCGGTTACCTGGAACTCTTCCGGCAGTGCGCGTATGGCTGCGGTCATTGCATCGGTATCGACTGCAGCCTCGCCACTGAATGTTGTGTCCCGTCCGCCCGCGGCTTCGGCACGCTGAAAGGCCATCAGCCGCTCGCGCTCGCGAGGGACGATCAACTCGGTGTTGTCCACGAGCCGTATGCCATGCTGCGTCGCAAACCGTTCCGCTCCGGTGCCGACGAAGTACACGTGCGGCGATTGGTCCAGCACCAGCCGCGCTGCTTGGATCGGGTTCCGCAGGCGCTCTACGCAGGCTACGCCGCCGGTGCGCAGGTTGGCGCCGTTCATCAGCAGGGCGTCGAGCTGCACGCGACCATCGCGGGTCAGGAACGAGCCGCGCCCGGCGTCGAAGGTGTCGTCGTCTTCCATGATGGTAACGGCGGCTTCGACGGCATCGACGGAGCTGCCACCACGCGAGAGTGCATCCCATCCGGCACGCAGGGCGTCGCGAATGCCGTTTTCATGGGCGGCAATGGCATCGTCGGGCATAGCCCATGCGCCGCCGTGGATCAAAAGGATAGGAGAGCGTTTCGTCATCGCTCTGTGATTGTAATTTGGCGCGTGTGTGCAGCGTTTTTGTGGGGGCAGGTCCGGGGTAGAGATTGAAGGTCATGTATCTCGAGCCCAGACTGGGATAGAAGCGAGTCTTGATCTTTAGGGCCAAGGGCCCGTTTCATCCCAGCCTGGGGTGGAGCGGCGCAGCGAGCGGTTTTTAGCTCACTGCAAGCGTAGCCCCAGGTAAGGAGCCAAAGGGAAAGCAGAGGGCTGTAAGCCCGATTCATAGTGCCTGCACAAAAGATGAGTCGGGCTTACAGCCCTCAACTTTTACTCCTGCGCTAACCTGGGGCGTCGCTCCCCAGGCCACCACGCTGTCGCGTGTTGACCCTGGTTCGCTTTGCCCCAGGCTGGGATGAAACGGGCCCTTGGCCCTAAAGATTAAATTGGGACTTTTCTGCAGCCTGTTTAGTCCGGGCATGACAGGACAAATACGAATGGGCTTCAGCCCCTGGGACAAGTCTTCCTATCTTTTGGCATTTCTGCCTGTGGAGAGAAGAGCTTATCCCAGGGGCTGAAGCCCCATTGATCAGCTGCCTTGAATGTCCGGGATAAAGCCCGGACCTATCTCAGAAGCAAAGACAAAAATACTATCTCTGATTCGTCAGGCACTACCTAACAGAGCGTTTCGTCATCCTTTTCACTTACTCCTGAGGCTCAGTCGAAATATACCAGTCCTGAGTTTCCGGTCCGAGCGGCCCGTTCTCATTTGTGTAGCTACTTAGCGCTCCGATAAAGTTGGCACCCTTCGCGAGAACATCCAGCTCCGTCGTTGCTCCGCTCGGAAGGCTGGGTGGATCGTAGATAGTGCTCGTCAGCGCCGGTCCCCAATGGCCATTGAAAGATAGCCACTGAGCTGCTGTTGCGTTGTTGTCGAGTAGAACAAGCTGGCTGGTATTCTGCCACGGCGTCCAGATAACTCCGTTGGAATAAAAGTTTGTTGGCTTGTGGTACACGGTGAAGGTTCCAGTATTGGCCGTATTGTCTACTACCTTTACCCAACTTACCGGAGGCAGCCCAGGCGAGTTCAGAATGATGTCATTAACCTGAATGCCGGCAGTGGGGTAGTTCGCATGACTATCCCATCCCGAATAAACAATAGGATGAGTGCCATCAAGTGGCGGATCTGTCACCCACTGGTTTCCACTGTGCTGGCTGTAGAAGACACCGATAAGGCTGGATTGATCTTCTGTAATTCTTACCGTAACGTGCTCCCAGTCGCCATAGTGCAGCGCGAATCCTGCCCAATCCAGGTTGTACGGTTCGGTCTTGAAGTTGGTGATGACACCTACCTGAAACGGCTGAAACCCATTCCACGTATAGAACAGGAAATATTTGATGTCGATATAAGTGCCGAAATCAAGGACCTTGACGTAGACAGGGGAGTTTACCTGTCCCATATTCGCATTACTCGAGGCAACGGCTGCATCTCCGGACTCGAAGTCGTTGGTGGGCGTGGGATAAACGCCGTTGGAAGGTACAAGGTAGTTCGTAGAAGTAGTATTTGCCGCAAGGCTTGCCGGAGTAACTGCAGTCGTGATGACATTCCCATTGGAGTCCACCAGATTGGACTGGCTGAAGAAATTCTCAACCGACGTGGGATGGTTATTATCGTAAGCGTTGAGATAAATCGTAGGCGCGTATTGCTGAATGGTGCTTAGACTTACTGTCTGTGCATGGGTTTGTGTAGTAGCCACGACGGAGGCTGCGAGCGCTAGAAGGCGCAGGAATTGCTTTGACACACTTGACATAATCTTCTCCCGGAGTAGGTATCGAGTAGATCGAAACAAACTGTGCGTGCCGCTAATATTTTGTATTTTAGGAAGGGTATCGATAGCCCGGCATTAAGCCCGGCATGGATAGCTAGTGGATAGCTGATAACAACAGGTTTTATTGAGTTGGGGCTGAATCATCTCTGCGAGTCCCTCTTTCCTGTGATCCGAAGCTATTATTAGAGCGCTGCAGGGAAAGATATGTGAATACCTGGATAAAATCAGGCGCAGCATTTTATGCTCAATGAGAATGGTGTTTCAGTTAGAAACTGTCTGGCTGGTTACCCATGATAGTTAGTCGTGTTTTCCGGGTAACTGAGCAGTGACCATCGCCAGTCCTGCAAAACCGGTCTATCCTGCAATTCGATCTGTATACAGTGGCCAAAGGCGGTAATTAGGAATTAGGTAGTGTCTGACGAATTGGAGATAGCGGCTTTTGTCTTTGCTTCTGAGATAGGCCCGGGCTTTAGCCCGGGCCTATCTCAGAAGCAAAGACAAAAGCAAAGGCGTAGTCGTCGATTCATCAGACACTGACTATGCCTGTACCAGCTTCCACGCATTTCGAGACCAGCGATAAAACCTACTCTGCCTGGGCGATCATCCCGGCCAGCAGCGCGGTCCGTTCCACGAGGTGTGCCTTCACTACATGCTCGTGTGCCGCATGGGCTCCGGCTCCGACCGCGCCCATGCCGTCGAGTGTCGGCACACCGAGCGCCGCGGTAAAGTTGCCATCGGAACCGCCTCCGGTCGAGGCTTCGTCCAGCACAAAGCCCATCTCATCGGCCAGCTTCCTGGCGAGATGAAACAGCGCTTCGGTTCCCGCCTTGCGCTCCATGGGAGGCCGGTTGATTCCGCCCGTTACTGTCAGGCGGCAGGCCTCGTCCGTGACTGCTAATCCGCGGAAGAGCTTCTCCACGCGCGCTGCGTCGTCCGCCTTCGCGATGCGCACGTCCACCTCGGCGGTACACTCTGCGGCAATTACATTCGATCGCGTGCCTCCGGTGATGACTCCCGGGTTTACCGTCAGACCCTGGCTCAGGTCGGTAAATCCGGCGACCGTCTGTACCAGCCGCGCCATCTCCAGTACCGCAGAGTGTCCACGTTCGAAGTCCACGCCGCTGTGCGCCGCCACTCCCTGAACCTTCAGCTCGTAGTTTCCGACCCCTTTGCGCGCCGTCTTGTAGGCGAGTCCCTGCGCGGGCTCCAGCACGAACACCGCAGAGCACTCCTGAGCGATCTTTTCAGTAATGGCCCGCGAGATCGGGCTGCCGATCTCTTCGTCGCTGTTCAGCAGCAGCGTCACGGGTCGCTCCGCTCCGAGTGCCTTTACCGCCATCAGCGCCTCAAGAGCCATGACGACCCCGGCTTTCATGTCCACCACACCCGGCCCGAAGATCTTGCCGGCGTCTTCCTTCCAGGGCATCTTTGCCAGCGTCCCCATGGGCCAGACGGTGTCCAGATGTCCGAGCAGCAGGACGCGTCCGCGCTGACTCTTAGGAGTCGGCCCGAAGCGCAGCTCCAGCACATCGCCAAATCCCTCCTGTGGATGCCGCTGGATCTCGCCGCCCATCTCCGCCACCCAGGCTGAGACCAGCGCTCCGGCGCGATCCACCGCGGCCTTATCCTCGCTGGGAGACTCGACTTCAACCAGTTCCTGCAGCCGACGCAGCAACCGCTGCTCATCCGCCGCTACCACCTTCACTATGTCTGACATCGTCATAACTTCTACGCTATCGCGTTCAGGATGGTTTTGGATTGGATAGAGATCTCGGACCAAGACGATGGTCCAAGGCCACGAGCCCATAGCTGCAGACGAGGAAGGTAACAGCGATCGCAAGACTGCTGAGCATGGTTTGTTGCCAACCGACGAGACCGGGATCGAGGAATGGATAGGGATACTTGTTAGTTTGAGCCCCACGGATCAGGGAGTAAGCAAGGTACGCGAGCGGGTAGATTGCCCAGACGAGTGGATGTGACCACGTAAGCTGGCCTTTGGGCGTGAAAACAATCCAGAAAAGGGGAACCAGAACTGGAGTGGCCATGTGTAAGAGCACGTTAGCGACTGCGGAGCCGCCGGCGAGTTCCGTTTTACCGTGAAGGAGCAGGGCGTAGATGATGCCAACGAGCAGGATGGAGAGCATGGTGCCGGCGACGATCCAGGACGCCCGCATTTGAGTTCGGCTTGCGAGTCCGGCAAAGACGACGGCGACGAGCAGATTCGTGAGAATGGTGAAGTATGCGAAGACAATCCAGAGCGTGAGCGAAAAGGAGTGATTGATCTGGAAGGTGCTAACGAACTGGAAGGCGAGTCCGAGCGACGCGATTGTGGCAATGCATCCGGCGGCTGATCGACCTACGGTCCCAAAATGCATCGTGGCTATGCTCCGCGCATAGTGTAACTGCCCGCTATAGCCCGCCACGAGCCAATACAGAGGGGATGAAAGGGCTTTACCGGCACGGGCCTTCTCATGGAAAGGGTGCATGTGCAAGCCAGCAACCGGCCTTGTACCAAACTCCTCAACTGTGTCTAATTAGACACACCACAGCGCCCTGTTCCCGGATGTAGCCTGTGGTTCTGTTACAAGAATCAGGGAACCGCACCTGCCTAACGACGCCCAATTCGAACAGACCATCCATAGTCCACTGGATTTCAGCGGTATTGGCCTGCATTCCGGCGCGGAGGTCACGATGCGGCTCGTTCCCGCGCCTGCCGGTTCGGGCATCGTCTTCCGCCGCACCGACCTGGATAACTTCGAGATTCCCGCCACCGGCCGCAACGTCGCGAAGGTTAGCTATGCGACCTCACTGATGCGCCAGGGCGTGTTGATCTCGACGACCGAGCACCTGCTCTCCGCGTTGATAGGTCTTGGTGTCGATAACGTCATCGTTGAGGTCGACAACCTCGAAGTCCCGATTCTGGATGGCTCGGCCCGGCCTTACGTGGCCGCGATGCTCGGTGCGGGCCTCAAGCGTCAGCGCCGCAAGCGTGAATATCTCCGCATCCTGAAAGAGATCGAGGTTCGGGAGGGAAGCAAGTTCATCGGCGTCTATCCCGGTGAGGGCTACTCGATCCACTACACCATCGACTTCCCCGAGCCCATCGGGCACGAGACCTTTGTGGGGGATCTCGAAGCCGGGGACTATTGCAACCTGATCGCGCCCGCGCGCACCTTTGGCTTTCGCGAGGATGAGCCCATGCTGCGCGATATGGGTCTGATCCGCGGTGCCTCCGACGAGTGCGCCATTATCATCGGTGGCGGCGAGGTACAGAACGGCCCGCTGCGCTTTGGCGATGAGTTCGTACGGCATAAGGTCCTCGATCTGATCGGCGATCTCGCTCTTGCCGGCCGCCGCATCTGGGGACGCGTTGTCGCCGAACGTGCCGGCCATGCCATGCACACCGCGCTGGTGCAGCGCCTGCTGCGTGACCGTTCGGCCTGGGAGCTGGCGCATCGCTATGAAGAGCCGGTGGCTGCGGCCAAACCGGCTGTTATGCCTGTGGGCGCTACGCTGCAGCCTTCGCACGCCTGAGTCTTCCGCGGGGCTATTTCGCGGACGGCGGCTCATCAGCGCCAATCAGTTCCCAGATTCGAGCGAGATGATGATCGTCGTGCTCGGCGACAAAGTACAAATGATCTACGAGCCGCATCGGTGTCTTCAAGCGCGGGTGGGGAATGGCTTGGGTCAACAGCGAGGCATCCAGCTCTTCCACCCGCTTCAGCAGCCGTTTTCTGGCCGTGCGGAACTCCGTCAAAATCTCTTCCAGTGGGCGCGCGTTGTGATTCGCCTGGTCGGTCTTTCGGTTCTGCAGGTCGGTCACGGTAAGCTGCTCGCTGGCTGCGACGTAATCCTCCACGCGCGCCAGCCACAGGGGTTCGAGATCGACGAGGTGACCGGCGTGTTCCTGGGCCGACCACTTTTTCTGCGCCTTTTCGGTCAGGCTTTTGTGAGAGTGGCCACGAAGAGCCTCTTCCAGTCTGGCCGGGGTGCCACGCAGGCGGGCGCGCAGATTCGGATGCAGCTCGACGGGAAATGAAAACTCAAACTTGCGTTCAAACCAATCTGGCACTTGACTCATGGGCTCCACCGATCGAAGAGATAGCTCTCAGTAGATATCTTGCCACTTGGGACAAACGAAGGCAGGTTTGCCAGTGATCCAAAAGACACGTAGCGTCGAAGAGGTACCAGAACGGACAGGAACAACCGCATGACCGCCGCTATCGCGCTGGGCTCAAATCTGCCGTCTCCTTTCGGTGACCGCGCCGCTAACCTGCAGGAAGCCCTGCGCCGTCTCGAAGCCCTCGGCCGAGTTACGGCGGTCTCCAGCTTCCATGACACCGATCCCGTGGGTTACGAAGATCAGCCGCGTTTTCTGAACGCCGCAGCGCTGCTCGAAACCGAGCTCTCGCCGATCGATCTATTGCATGGGTTGCTAGCGATCGAACACGCCATGGGTCGCAACCGCGAGAATGCGCCGCCCAAAGGCCCGCGAGTCATCGATCTGGATCTGCTGTTGTCTGGCGATGTCGTTCTGCAGACGCCCGAGCTAACGCTGCCGCATCCGGCGATGCACGAGCGGCGCTTTGTTCTTGCGCCGTTGGCCGAGATTGCACCAGAGATGCAGCACCCTGAACGTCACCGAAATATTGCCGAGTTACTGGCAGACTTGCCCAGTCTCTGAGAATATTGACACTTTTCATTTTGAAAAGTATTTTCAAGGGAGTGACAGGTCTTTTGAAAGCAGCTCCATGCACATTGTTACCGAAAAGCACCTGAATGGAGCGTCAGAGCAATATTCAGAAGCTGCCAAAGAGGTTGCAGCTTGGCGCAAGATTGCCAAGGCGGCGCGGTGGCGGAATTTCCTTGAAGTCCGGCAGGTCTTTAAGGATGCAGACGATGTTGGTGGCTATGTGATCTTTAACATTCGCCAGAATCGTTATCGTCTGATCACGATCATTCACTACTCGCGAGAGAAAGATGGCAGATCCACAGAAGGGCATATTTACATCCGATCTTTCTTGACGCACAAGCAATATGACAATCGAGCGAACTGGGATAGAGGGGTTCCACGATGAGTACAGTACTGGCGAATCCGGCTGAAATGATTCGACAAGGGGCACCACACCTTATTCACTCGGATGAGGAACTCGCGGAATACACGGAGGCGCTCTTCGATCTCACGGCAAAGGCTGCTCCCTCCCCTGAAGAAGAAGAGGCAATCGAGCTTCTGACGCTTCTTATAGAACGCTACGAGATGGAGCGCTACCCTGTACCCGACGCTGGCCCTATCGATGTGCTGCGATTTCTTCTCGATCAGAACGGGCTTTCACAGCGAGACATCGCTGAAGATCTTGGCAGCGAAAGCACAGTATCGCTCGTTCTTTCAGGTAAGCGCCTTCTGAATCGCGATCACATTATGCGGCTCAGCCAGCGTTTTCATGTTTCACCGGCGGTTTTCTTTGGAACAACGTAGAAGAAAGCATGGCTACGCGTTCTGCCTTCGGTAACGGGCGCGAAGTCTGCTGTTACTTCTTCTCTTCGTGATATTCCTGCTCGGTATTGATGCCCCACACCGCAGCCTTGTCCACGTGTCCTGCCGCGATGCCGTCCACCACGGCCATCGCCGTCAGCATCGAGTGGTCCTGGTTGTTGTACTTGTGCATTCCATTGCGGCCCACCAGAAACAGGTTCTCGAAGCTGTCGGTAAACTCGCGCAGCTCGTTGAAGCGGTCGTAGGTTCCGAAGTACGCCGGGTAGGTCTTCGGCACGCGCACCACGTGCGAGTCTGTCACCTCGCTGGTCCGCAGGATTCCGATCTTCTCCAGCTCCTTTGCGGCAAAGCTCTTTAGTTCTTCGTCGGGCATCGACCACAGCGGATCGGTGTCGTAACAGAAGTACTCCAGCCCGATCCATACCTTCGTCGGGTCGGAGACCATGTAGGGTGACCAGTTGTTGAAGATCTGCAGCCGCCCCAGCAGAACGTCGGGCTCCTGGATGTAGATCCAGGTGTCCTTGATCAGCCCGCCATCGGGCTCGCGCACATCAAGCTTGTTCGCGAGCACACCCACCGTGATGAAGTCGCGATACTGTAGGCCGTCGCTGACCTCGCGCACGTTGGCGGGAACATCCACGCGCAACGCCTGCACCAGCTCGCGCATGGGCATGGTGGAGATAAAGTAATCGCCTTCGAACCGCTGCCGTTCGCCGGCATCGTTTACCGCCTCGATGGCGACGACACGTGAACCTTCGACGAGAATCGCGTCGACCTTCCACTGCATGTGGATCTCGCCGCCCATGGCGATGACCTTCTCGGCGACGTGCTCCCACAACTGGCCCGGGCCAAACTTCGGATACAGGAACCGCTCGATCAGCGAGGTGTCTGTGCCTTTTTGTGCGACATCGCTCTCCGCGCTCTTCGGCTGCGCGCTGAAGGCCTTCTTGACGAAGTGCTTCAGCGCCGTCGTCAGCGAGAGCCCCTTGATGCGCTGCGCTCCCCACTCGGCGGAGATCATGTTGCACGGCGTTCCCCATACCTTCTCGGTGTAGCTCTTGAAGAACGTGAGGTAGAGCTCCTTGCCGAAGCGGTTGATGAGAAAGTCTTCGAGGCTCTTCTCTTCCTTGATCGGGCTAACGCGGCTCATCACGTAGCTATAGCCGATCTTCACCATGCGTACCGGGCCGAGATTGGCGATCGTGTTGCCGGTGAGCTTGATGGGATAGTCGAAAAACTTGCGCAGGTAGTAGATGCGGCTCTTGCGCGGACGTACCAGCATGACTAGGTCGTCGGACTCGGGCGGCGGGGCGACGACGGTGGCTGCTACCTCTTCTTCGGTAGCGCTCTCTTCTTCTTCGTCATCGCTTTCTTCCATCTCAGAGTGCAGCGGTCCCATGCCGCGCAGAGGCGGTTCTTCCGGAAGATGTGCGGGAACGGCGACGGTACGTTGTTTGCCCTGGTAGCTGATATCGACGCCGGTAGGCGCGGCGTCGGCCAGATCGGGAGGCATCAGGTCCATCCACCACTGCATCACGCGGTCGCTCTTGGAGAAGAAGCGGTGCCCGCCGATATCCATGCGGTTGCCCTTGTAGCGAATGGTGCGCGAGATGCCGCCGATCTCGCCGCTGGCTTCCAGAATGACTGGCTTCACGTCGGTCTTGCGCAGAAGTTCCAGTGCCGCTGTAAGTCCTGCCGGCCCTGCTCCGATGATGATTGCCTTACGCGCCATGCGCTTTCTCTTGCTCCAAACACGCATTCCGCGTCGAATCAAGCTTATCGCATGGGTGCTGGGCTGGCGAAAAACAAGCAACGACAAAAGCTCTCGTGGAAGCAGAGCAAGGATGGGAATTCGGTACGGACCATGTGCCAAAGGCGCGACCCCCTATATATCAGGGTTCATTTCCCCATCCACAAAACCGTCATTCTGAGCGAAGTAGCTCGCGCACTTTGCGAGCTACGTAGTCGAAGAACCCCGAAACCTTACGCGTTTGCCCCAACCCTCCACACCTTTTCTACCCCGAACCCTCGTGCCCCAGCCTCTGTGGTCGGAACGATCCTAGCGGCAGAGGCGAGACAAACTCTTCGGGGTTCTTCGACTGCGCGTCTCGCAAAAGCGCGAGCCGCTACGCTCAGAATGACGATTTCGTGGAAGGGTAAAGACTTGGAGCAAGATCATTCCCGCATCGCACAATTCTGCCGTGCGATGCGGGAACTCCGCTTACGCCTCGCGGTTCTCCACCACGAACTCCAGCACGCCCTTCTTGTCCGCTTCGACCTTCACGCGGTCGCCGTGGAGCACGCGCCCGTCGAGGATCCGCATCGCCAGCGGGTCCTGTACCAGGCGCTGGATCGCCCGCTTCAGCGGCCTTGCTCCATAGGCGCGGTCGTAACCTGCCTTGAAGATCGCAGTGCGCGCCGCGTCCGTCAGGGTCAGCGTAATGCGGCGGTCTGCGAGCATCTTCTGCAGGTCCGCCAGCCGCAGGTCGACGATGTGCGTCAACTGGCTCTCGCCCAGCGGATGGAAGACAACCGTGTCGTCCACGCGGTTCAGGAACTCCGGACGGAAGTGCTTGCGCAGCTCTTCCATCACGCGGTTCTTCGCCTCTGCGAAGCCGTCCTCGCCCTCGGCCCAGGCGGTCGAAAGCTGCCCCGCGCCGAGGTTCGAGGTCATGATCAGCACCGTGTTCTTGAAGTCCACGGTACGGCCCTTGGAGTCGGTCAAACGCCCGTCGTCGAGCACCTGCAGCAGCACGTTGAAGACATCCGGGTG
Organism: Granulicella mallensis MP5ACTX8; assembly: GCF_000178955.2. Taxonomy (NCBI): domain Bacteria; kingdom Pseudomonadati; phylum Acidobacteriota; class Terriglobia; order Terriglobales; family Acidobacteriaceae; genus Granulicella; species Granulicella mallensis. The sequence continues at coordinate 53,555 of NC_016631.1, forward strand.
CGCCTTCTCGATCTCGTCGAACAGCACCACAGCATACGGCCTGCGCCGGATGGCCTCGGTCAGCTGTCCGCCCTCATCGAAGCCAACGTATCCCGGGGGCGCGCCGATCAGCCGTGCTACGGCGTGCTTCTCCATGTACTCCGACATGTCGATGCGTACCATCGCCTGCTCGTCGTCGAAGAGAAACTCCGCCAGCGCACGCGCCGTCTCGGTCTTGCCGACACCGGTAGGACCGAGGAAGATGAAGCTTCCGATCGGCCGCTTCGGATCGCTGAGACCCGCACGGGAGCGGCGAATCGCATTCGCGACCACTACCAGTGCCTCGTCCTGGCCGACCACACGCTCGCGCAGACGCTGCTCCATCTGCGTCAGCTTCTGGACCTCGCCTTCGAGCATCTTCGCGATAGGAATGCCCGTCCACTTAGAGACGATCTTCGCGATATCCTCCTCGTCAACCTCTTCTTTCAACAAGCGCGAGGCGCTGTCGCCCGACTTGGCGTCGGCAACACCGGCGTCCTGGGTGGCGGTCAACTCCTTCAGCTCACGTTCCAGCTTCGGAATCTCGCCGTACTGCAGCTCCGCCGCGCGTTGCAGATTGCCCTTGCGGGTGGCGTCTTCCGCCTCGAAGCGCAGGGCTTCCAGCTTCTGCTTCAACTCCGCCACCTGACCGATGGCGCCGCGCTCTTTCTGCCAGCGAGCGCGCAGACCGGAGGCCTTCTCCTGCACCTCGGCGAGCTCGCGCTCGACGTCGTGCAGACGCTCCTTCGAGTTCACGTCGTCCTCACGCTGCAGGGCTGCGCGCTCGATCTCGAGCGAGGTCGCCCGCCGTTCCAGGTCGTCGATCTCCACCGGCACGCTGCCGATCTGAATTGCCAGCGCTGCCGCGGCTTCATCGACGAGGTCGATGGCCTTGTCCGGCAGGAACCGGTCGCTGATGTAGCGATGCGACAGCTCCGCTGCGGCTACGATGGCCGAATCCTTGATCCGCACCTTGTGGTGCGTTTCGTATCTTTCCCTTAGCCCGCGCAGAATCGCAATCGTGTCTTCGACGTTCGGTTCTCCGACGAAGACGATCTGGAAGCGCCGTTCCAGCGCCGCATCCTTCTCGATGTACTTGCGATACTCGTTCAGCGTCGTCGCGCCGATGGCGCGCAGCTCGCCGCGTGCCAGCGCCGGCTTGAGCATGTTGCTCGCGTCGATGGAGCCCTCGGCGGCGCCCGCGCCTACCAGGGTATGCAGCTCGTCGATGAACAGGATGATCTGTCCGTTCGACTCCTCGATCTCCTTGAGCACAGCCTTCAGGCGGTCTTCGAACTCACCGCGAAACTTTGCGCCCGCCAGCATCGAGCCCAGGTCGAGCGAGATCACGCGCTTGTCGCGCAGGATCTCCGGCACGTCGCCCTGGAAGATGCGCCGCGCCAGACCTTCGACGATGGCTGTCTTTCCAACGCCGGGTTCGCCGATCAGGACGGGGTTGTTCTTCGTGCGCCGCGAGAGCACCTGGATCACACGCCGAATCTCCTCGTCGCGCCCGATCACGGGATCGAGCTTGCCGCGCCGCGCCTGCTCCGTGAGGTCCTTGGCATACTTCGCCAGAGCCTGGAACTTGCCCTCGGGATTCTGGTCGGTCACACGCTGCGAGCCGCGCACGGCCTGCAAGGCCTTCAGGATCGCCGTATGGTCCGCGCCAAACGCAGCCAGCGCGGTCTGCACCGGCTCACCTTTGCTCGCGCTTAGTGCGAGCAGGAGATGTTCTGTCGACACGTAGTCGTCCTTGAAGTTCTCCGCTTCCTTGAACGCGCCGTCCAAAACCTTCTGCATCGCACTGCCCAGCCCCGGCTGCGCCGCTCCCTGCACCTTCGGCAGCTTGTCGATGGCGGCATTCACCTGCGCGAGCAACTGCTGTGCTGGCACGCCGACTTTCTCGAGCACCGGCAACACCACTCCTTCTTTGTCTTCCAGCAGGGCCGCCATCAGGTGCAGCGGTAATACCTCAGGGTTGCCGTTTTCGGCGGCATGCCCCTGCGCTCCCTGGATCGCTTCCTGCGACTTCACTGTAAATTTGTCCCACTTGATAGCCATTTGCTCTTTCCTCCATCAATCTCTAGTAGCTCTCGAACTCTCAGCCCGCGAGCTCAACAAAACCTCTGTCATCCCATCCTTGGGCCGTATCCTACTCTCGACACATGCCCGAGCCGAACTCCCATCCCTCGCAACCCGAAACTCAATCCGACCGGGAACTTCGCGCTGCCGGGGAACTGCCTGTGGCTATGCTTCTGGCCTGTACCGGCGGCGGTCTCGATGCCTTCGTCTACCTCAACCACGGCCACGTCTTCGCTGCTGCCATGACGGGCAATGGCATCTTCCTTGGCGTCGCTGTACTGCAGCACAACTGGGCGCAGGCCGGTCGCCACCTGGTACTGCTCGCCTCCTTTGTCGTTGGCGTCTTCAGTTCCAAGGCGCTTGCCGGCACTCTCAAGCGGCACGCCATCGTCATCGGTCTGCTGGGCGAGATTGGCATGCTCTTTCTCGCCTCGTGGTTGCCGGGCTCGTTTCCCGACGGCGTCTTCGTGCCCATGCTCGCGGTGGTTGCCGCGTACCAGACGGCCAGTTTCAGAACCGCCGATACCTACTCTTACAACTCGACCTTCATGAGCGGCAATCTGCGCGCAGCCATCGAAGGCCTCTACGATGCCTTTACTCCCAGCCATCGCGAGACAGGCCTGCGCCAGTTCCGGAAGCTGGCGTTGATCGTCGCCAGCTTCCTGGCAGGGGCGATCATCGGAGCCATTCTGGCTCCACGCCTGTTCAACCACACGCTGTGGTTCTTCGACGTGCTGCTGCTCGTCGTGCTGGCGTTGGTGATACGCCACAGCCGGGATATTCGGGAAAACTCGTAAATTGCTCATTTAGCAAGAGAATCTAAAAGGTGTGAACCGAAGTCCACGCCGGCTCACGCATTCTTTAGACGCAACTATAGCACTATGGTTGCAGAAAATGTGATAGCAACTAACTCATGTTTGGATTAGCGCAAGTAGAAGCCTTCCATCCGTTCGGAGCTCCCAAACTCGCCGCTCATCCGCTGACTCACCCACTGGAGCACCTGGGTTCGACGTAAGGCAAGATTCGTAGCTAGTTGCACCTCTGAATCGCTGCACAGACTTACGATCTTTGTCCCCACCAGCAGGTCACTACTCTCTTTACCAGCAAGCTGACGCACATATTCTTTGGCTTCCTGCGCTTTCTCAACGGTCTCCGCAGCGTAGAGCCCGCGATGGACTCCCTCGGCCCAGAAGCGATAAAAGCATTGCTCGGCTACAGAGATAGCCATATTCAAATCATCGACGCCGATCAGTTTGTCGTTGCGAAACACCGTCTCCGGTTCCTTTACGGTCTCACCGGCGATCCTGTAATCGGCTGTCATCGTGTCACCGACGGTTGGCAGAAAGTCATCCACCCGCAGTACCCAGCGGAGCAGCCGCAAGGGTTCGAGAGATAGCCATACAGTGTTGATCTGTTCTATCGTCCAGTGCCCATCAGGCAGTAGCAGCAGATCGCGCTCGGTGTCGCCGAGGCGGTTGTAGAGTCCGTGCTCGCGCAGAGTCTGCAGATGTCGGTGACGTGCAGTAACCTCAATGCCTTCTGGGAGCTCTTTGGTCTGAAGAAAGACCTCATGACCGGCACGTTCGGTCAGTACCGCATGCAACAGGGCCAGTTCGGCGAACTCGCGTCGCAGTTCCGGACCTGATGGCAAGGGTTGGGGGTTGTTCTTCTTCTCCGGCGTTCGGGTGAGATAGCTGAGAAGCAGACCCATCAGCACAGCGGCAATCACGACAACGCTCACTCCTGCGCCCCCGGCACCCAGAAAGCCGAGATAGGCCACAAAAAAGAACAGCGGTAGTAGAAGCAGGACGAACTGCCTCAACTCCTTGCGTGCTCGTCGATCTTTGTGTGCGCGCCGCAGGGCAACCCTGCCGGAACGCCACGTCTCTCGGTGGAATAGCCGCCGCCAATAGTTGTTCGAAAACAATCGCAGAAAAAGGGACCGCATCGGATCTCAAGCATATCTGGACGTAGTTGGGGATGTCGTACACGTTCATGAACTGTGGCACGCACAAGCGCTTGAATGTACTCTAATTTTGCAACGCACTATCCCTTACCTACCTCATCTGCATAGGAAGTGTTGAAGTGCTGTTTGGCATGGCGAGGAGCATGATGGTTTCCAATCCTATGAATAAGTTCAGCCGGAGGCGTTTCTGCGCCGTTTCCGTAGCCGCCGCCCTTTCAAGCCAACACCTCGCGTGGGCCGCCACGAAGCAAAGCCCGTTTGCGATGGTGTCCGCGGCCGACCATGACCGCGTCCTGCGTCTCGCCGATCACTGGCTGCCGGAAGCTCCGCAAACGATTACGTCCTTTCATTCCTCCAGGAGCCCCGCTGGCCCGCACGACTTCTTCTCCGAGGCCGACTACTTCTGGCCCAACCCGGCAAATCCGGCTGGTCCCTACAAAGAGATCGACGGCAAGAGCAATCCGGACAACTTCCAGGACCATCGCCGTGCAATGATTCGCCTGAGCCAGGCGATGCCCGCGCTGACTGCCGGGTACGTCCTCACGAAGCGCAAGGACTACGCCCATGCGGCTGCGGCGCACCTGCTGGCATGGTTCGTTACGCCAGCCACGCGGATGAAGCCCAACCTCGAGTACTCGCAGGGCGTACGAAACGGAGGCCCAACGGGCCGCAGCTACGGCATCATCGACACGCTGCATCTGGTCGAGGTCGCCCGTGCCGCCGGCTTCCTGCGGAAGTTTTTCACCCCTGCGGAGTGGGCCGACCTGCGGAGTTGGTTCCGTGACTATCTCCTCTGGATGAAGACCAGCGAGAAGGGCATGCGCGAGCGAGATGCGACTAATAATCACGCCATCTGCTGGGCCCTGCAGGCGGCGGAGTTCGCCCACCTTGATGGCGACGAAGACACCCGCGCGGAGGTTCGCGAGCGCTTCGAGACGGTGCAACTGCCGATGCAGATGGCGCCTAATGGCAGCTTCCCCCGCGAACTCGCCCGCACCAAGCCCTACGGGTACTCCATCTTCAACTTCGACGCGGCGGCGGCGCTCTGCTGGTCGTTGGGCCAGCAGGAGATGGTTCGCTTCTCGCTCCCCGATGGACGTGGGATGTGCAAGGCCGCGGAGTTCCTGGAGCCGTACCTGGCGGACAAGGATAAGTGGCCCTACGCGCACGACGTGCAGCACTGGGAGAGTTGGCCGGTCCGCTCGCCGGGGTTGCTCTTCTGTGGCGTGGCGTGTGGACGCGAAGAGTACCTCGCTCTCTGGCGCAAGCTCGATCCCGATCCTACCGATCCCGAGATCATTCGCAACTATCCGATTCGCCAGCCGGTGCTGTGGGTGTAGCTATAACTTCTTCATTGGGTGATGAGATTGCTCACGGACAAAAGCGGGTACCCCTACCAATTTGGGGAGTAGGGGAATATTTGCGTTCCTTGTGGTTTCTATACCAAGAGCGGTCACAGGGGTAAGCGATATCTCGGTCGCCGAAGCTCTCTCTGCTTCCATTTTGCAGCTCTGCGGTTTCCGTTCGAAATGAATTCGCTACCTGTGTCGACATCGGGGCTACCCGTAATGAGCGGTTTTGTCGCACACAGGCCTGCCCTAAGAATCTGTCCAGGAGTGGAACACCACGATTATGTCTTTCGTTTCAAGAAGCTCGCGCTTCCTTTTAGCAGCAGGTCTCATCACCGTCTCCAGTTCACTCTTGCGGGCACAACAAAATGAGCCTCAAAAACCTGACAACAGTATTTTGTCGATGATTCAGCACTTTTCAGAAGATGCTCCCGGAGCGTGGACCGCAGACCAATTGACAACCATGGGCCGTATTCGCGATGCGGCGCTTACCGATCCCTATGCCTATAACGAACTCGACCACCTGGCCAACAACATTGGGCCGCGTCTGGTGGGCTCTGTCCAGGCGCAGGGGGCTGTCGACTGGGTGGCGGAAGAGTTGCGCACGCTTGGCGCGAAGGTCACGCTCGAAAAGACCATGGTTCCCCATTGGGTGCGTGGGGAAGAGCAGGCCTCTCTCACGTCATGGCCTGGAGGAGTTCCAGGTACACAACAAAAAATAGTGGTGACCGCCCTTGGAGGGAGTCCGCCTACGCCGAAAGAGGGGCTTACAGGCGAGGTCGTGGTCCTAAACAGTTTTGCCGAGCTAAAAGCTCTTCGTCCAGGCTCTCTGAAGGGTAAGATCCTCGTCTTCAATCGCCCCTTCGACAAGGAGCTTGCGGCAGCGGGGCAGGGAATCGCCGCCTATGAGCAAAGCGTCTTGTACCGAGCCCTGGGGCCCACCGCAGGCGGTGCTGCAGGCGCTGCTGCGGTACTAGTCCGGTCCGTCGGCAGTGCGGACTTCAGGCTGCCACACACAGGTGAGACTCTCTATGCGAAGAATGTGGTTCAGGTTCCGTCGGCAGCTCTGGCTGCTGAGGATGCCGACCTGATTGCTACCCTGGCAAAACAAGGACGACTTACCTTGCACCTGACCTTGACGACTCAGATCCTGCCGGATGTGCCAAGTTACAACGTCATTGCCGACTGGCCGGGAACCGAACATCCCGAACAGATCGTCATGGTTTCGGGCCATTTGGACTCCTGGGATCTGGGCACCGGAGCGATTGACGACGGAACCGGAATCGTCATGTCCATGCAGACGATTCACCTATTGGCGAAACTTGGAATCCACCCTCGCCGGACAGTGCGATTCGTTGCCTGGATGGGAGAGGAGTCGGGTGCACAAGGAGCGCTCACTTACGCCCACGATCATGAATCGGAGATCGGTTCGCACGTGGCTGTTCTGGAAGAGGATTTTGGAGCTGACCACCCCATTGGTTTGACGTTCAGCGGAGCAGCCGCCCTCAGAGGATATCTGGCGCCTCTCGCGAAGGTCTTAGACCCAATCGGTGCGAGCATGATCACTCCGGGCGATGAAATTGGCGAGGATGTCGCGCCGCTGATCAGTAAAGGCGTACCGGGATTCACTGCAGCCCGTGATCCACGTTTTTATTTCCAATATCACCACACGGCAGCCGACACCTTTGACAAGGTTGATCCCAAAAATCTGGCCGCAAGCGCAGCGGTTATGGCCGTTACCGCGTATGCGCTGGCGGATGCTGAGACCCCGGCACCTCGGTGAGGATTTGCCAAAGCGCCTCCAGGTCTTGTGCCCGGTCCTGTCAGAACCGGGCACAACAGGTTTTACGGCGTATGGCAGCTTACGGCACAGGGACTTGCAGCGAAGGGTTTACCACCAGCTCTTTGGGAACCTTGAATAGGGACGTCAAGATATCCTTAGTTGCATTCACGGAGACGCCATGGCCCGCTTCGCACGAATTTCTTCCGTCGCCCTCAGTTGCACGTTGCTTGCGTCTTCCTTTGCAGTTGCCCAGACGCCACCTGTAACCGCCCCACACGCGATGGTCGTCACGATTCACCATGACGCCACGGACGCCGGAGTCGAGATCCTGCGCGAGGGCGGCAATGCGATCGATGCGGCGGTTGCCGTCGGCTTTGCCCTGGCGGTGGTGCACCCGGCGGCCGGCAACATCGGTGGCGGAGGCTTCATGCTGATTCGCCCGGGCACCAAAGCTCTGGCTCACGGACAGCCGCACTTCCTCGACTACCGCGAGAAGGCCCCCGCCGCTGCCGGTACCAACATGTATCTCGACGCGCAGGGCAATGTTATTCCGAAGATGAGCACGGTCGGCTCCAAGGCCAGTGGTGTTCCCGGCACCGTCGCCGGTCTCACCTATGCGGAGAAGCAGTACGGCCGGCTGGGCCTCGCAAGGGTCATGCAGCCGGCCATCAAGCTCGCGCGTGACGGCTACGTGCTCACCGAAGAAGAGGCGCACACCCTGCACAGCGGCGTCCTCAGCCAGTTCCCGGCGTCGTACCGCATCTTTCAGCGGAACGGCAGGTTCTACGAAGCCGGAGAGCGCTTCCGGCAGCCCGAGCTCGCACATACTCTCGAACGCATTGCCACTGATCCGGAGGATTTCTACCGGGGCAAGATGGCCGCTGAGATAGCCGACTTCGAGAAGGCCAACAACGGCCTCATCACTGCGCAGGACCTCGCGATGTACCAGGTCAAGGAGCGTACCCCGCTGGTCGGCCACTATCACGGCTATGAGGTGCTGACCTCGCCTCCGCCCAGCTCCGGCGGCATCGTGCTGCTGGAGACGCTGAACATCCTCAGCGGCTACGACCTGCCCAAGGTCGGGCCGGACCGCAGCCCGGCGCAGATTCACCTCATCACGGAAGCCTTCCGCCGTGCCTACATGGATCGTGGCGACTACCTCGGAGACCCCGACTTCAACACCATGCCGCTCGCGCAGATGGCCGATCCGAAGTACGCCGAAGCCTGGCGCAAGACAATTGACCCGACCAAGCCTTCGCCTTCCGCAACGCTGGTGCGTCCTGCAGGCTTCATGCCTGAGCCGCCGCAACCCGAGGCGCAGCCGCATGAGTCGCCGCAGACTACGCACTTTTCTGTCGTCGATGCCGACGGCAACGCCGTGTCGAGCACCTACACGCTGAACTTCGGCTTTGGTTCGGGCGTCACCGTCGACGGCCTCGGATTCCTGCTCAACGACGAGATGGACGACTTCGCCTCAAAAATGGGCGTTCCCAACGGCTTCGGGCTGATCCAGGGGCCGGCCAACGCGATCGCGCCGGGCAAGCGCCCGCTCAGCTCCATGACACCGACCATCGTCAGCGAGCCTTCGAGCTACACCTATCACAAGCTCCTGGGCCACACGACTTCGTCCGTGGTGCGGCCCGGCAAGCTGCGGCTTGTGCTCGGCTCGCCCGGCGGTTCGACGATCATCACCACGGTCGCCAATGACCTTATCAGTGTGCTCGACAACGGCCTCGATGTTCAGGCCGGAGCAGATGCACCGCGCTTTCATCATCAATATCTGCCGGACGTGCTGCAGTTCGAGAAGACCTTTCCCCAGGCTCCTATCGCTGCTATGAAGGCCGCAGGCTATGTCACGAAGCGCGAGGCGGAGTTCGATGAGAAGAGCGCCGGCCAGTGGGGAGACAGTGAGCTGATCGCCGTCGATCCCAAGACCGGAGTGCTAATGGGTGGGCAGGACAAGCGGCATCATTTCGGCAAGGCTGCGGGGTATTAGGGCGACGACGTTTCGCTGTTGTCTTTCTTCCTTTCACAAGCTTTGTGGAAAGGCCGGAAAACCTAAATACCCACCCATGCCACCATAGACACAATGAGCTTCTTCAACCTCTTCGGAAAGTCCAAGTCCTCGACGCCCAAAGCGGAACCTACCCCCAAACCTACGCCACCGCCCGCGACCCAGGAGACCGTAACCCTTCCCGCAGGCTCCCTCCTTCAGCGAGCCCCGGAGGTCGCACCGGGAAAGCGCCCCGAAGACACCCCGGCCACCGTCCGCGCCTATGACGAGTTCGGCCGTGAGGTGCTTATTCCCGTCGAGGCCTGGCGTTCCAGCGTCCTGCCTGCCGCGCTCGAGAGAGTGAAGGACGATCCCAACCAGCTCTACAACCTTATCGTCGACGCCCTTCAGCTTCGCCTCGCCTCCGATATGCTTCCCGCCGCCGAGCGTCTCCATGAGATCGACCCTCTGCCCGAGCGCGGAACCACGATCTACGGAATCGTGTTGATGGAGAGCGGCGACCCGCTTGCCGCGAGCCGTCTCTTCGAAAGCTATCTCGCCGAGAAGGGTTCCAGCGGTGTGATCCTGACCAACCTCGCCAAGGCGCAGACCGCCCTCGGGCAGGAAGCGGAGGCCGAGGCGACGCTCTGGCGTGCGCTCGAAGCCGATCCTAACCAGGAGAACGGACTCGGCTGGTACACCGCGATGGCCCGCGATCGTGGCGGCGAGGAGGCTTATCTCGAGGCTATGCACCGCGCCGCCGACCTTCCCTCGGCGTGGCGTCCGCAGGTCTGGCTGGCGCGAGCCGCTCTGGAGCACAACGACGTGTCGCAGGCTATGACGTTCTACGGGCAGGCGCTCGAACGTGCCGGAAGACCGGCTCCACTGGTGCTGCTGCAATCGATGAGCGGCGACCTCGGCCAGACCGGACACCTCCGCGAAGCGCTGGCCCTCACGCGCCCTGCCTACGAGGCGAAGACCCACGGTCTCGCCGTCGGCAACAACCTCATCAAGGCTTCGCTGGACCTCGGTGAGATCGGCACGGCACGGGCCATGGTCGAAGAGCTCTACACATTGAACCATCCCGACTGGGCCGATAACCTCCACTTCTGGGAGATGGAGATTCGCCGCAGCGAACTCGCCCAAAATGGACTCCAGCCTGAATCCTTGCCCGAGCCCAGGGTGACGACCTACAGCATCGAGGGTCCGGTCTGGTTGCCAGGGAACGCACCCTCGCGCATTCTCTTCGCACTGCCCGCACCGCGCCGCGCCAAGGTGGTCTTCCTCGGTTCGAGCATCACCGGCCAGCAGCCGCAGCAGTTCTTCGCCGGCCAACTCCCGGATGCGCCCGGACGCCTCAGCCGTGCGCTTCCTCTCTTCCTCGCCGAGAGTACGTTCCTGCATCTCGGCCTCGACACGGACACAATCATTCCCTGGGTAGAGCGCGGCGGGTTCGCTGTTGTTTCCGCTCCGTGGGGCGAACAGGAGTCCGTAGAGTACGCACGCAAGACGAACTCCGATGCGGCGATCAGCGTCCACATCCACTGCGTCGAACAAACGGCAGAGGTGACGCTGCGCATCCTCCGTGCTCAGCCTGAATCCGCTGAGCCCGCAGTCTTCGCGGAGTTCACGGTACCCTTCAGCTTCGAACAGGCTGGCACCGGCGCGCTGGGAATCTGGTCGCAGTTGGCGAACAGGCTCGTGCAGCTCTTTGGGAACACGCCTGCGGCGGTCGAGCCTTCGCGCTACACGCTGCCCGCAAACAATGGCCTTGGGACCTATCTGCTGCGGCTGGAGCAACTGCTGGCCGTACGCTGCGCAGGCAGCGAGGATGAAACGATGAACTCCCTCAGCGGCCTTCGCGAGATCGTACGCGGCGAGCTGGATCTTGCGCTCAGCACTCCGCATAGCCTGCCCGCGCGTCTGATCCTGCACGAGACCTTGTTGCGGCTTCGCGATCTGCAGCCGCATATCGCGGCCGAGTTCCGTCAACCCACGGAGCTGTTGCAGCAGCGGTATTCGCTGCCGGACTCGCAGGCGAATGCGATTCTTGAGCGCCAGTTGCGGGCTATCTATGGAGATGGAGATACAAGCGAAGGCGTTTAGTTGTTGCCCGCTTTTGCCGTTGTTTGTTTTTCGTCGTTGTCGTTGCTTGTTTTTCGCCGTCATCCTGAGCCGTAGGCGAAGGACCCCCGAATTAGTAGCGGCACAGTCGCATGGGGAACACCCAGGCAAACGCTGCTGGGGCCAGGAAGCTGCGTTCGCTCAAATGGGCATCGTGCAAAATGCGGGGATCCTTCAGCTACGCTTCAGGATGACGACGAAAAACAAACAACCTCAACCATGGTGCGCGATATACGTCGCATGAATCTCGTTGCGCAGGCGTTCTGTCAGCGCCTCGGCATCACGTGTGGTCATGCCGATCGTAGAGATCGGCTCGCCGACGATCAGCTTCAACGGACGCGGACGTAGCGCATACACATGGATCGGCAATAGCTCATAGGTACCTACAAGCGTTAGCGGAACGAGCGGCACCTGGGCCTTGATGGCCAGCCACGCGGCGCCGGCGACCATCGTCTGCAGCTCACCCGTTGCGGCGCGGCCGCCTTCGGGAAAGATCACCAGCGGCATCCCGGCTTCCAGTGTCTTGACGCCGCGGCCGAGGCTCGTGATGGCCGAGCGCGCGGAGCTCTGGTCGATGGGCACCTGTCCTGAACGGTCGAGATACCAGCCGATGAATGGGATCTTCCATAGCGGAGCCTTCGCCAGGATGCGGAACTGGAACGGCAGCTTCGCGAAGAGCACGGGGGTGTCGTAGTAGCTGAGATGGTTGCTGGCGTAGACGGCGGTCTTGTGTGTCCGCAGCCGCTCGGCATTTTCGAGCGTAACCGGCGAGAGCGCGACCCGCAGCAACACGCGCGCCCACTGGCGGGCGATGAAGTGCTGCTGGCTGCCGTCCTTGTCCCACAGGCCGCAGGCGAGCGAGATCGTGCCGAAGAAGATCGTCGCAATCCCGACCAGCGGGATCAGCAGCAGGTACGAGAGCCAGCGCAGGGCGAAGGGCACGGGTGAACGCGGCGCGGGTTCGCGTTCCGTGTGTTCTTCAGGCTGAAGGGTTTCATTGGCTGCTGGCATCTATGGCTATGCTAAACCGGGTCGTCGTGATTACACCAAACCTCGCAGAAGGCCCGTGCTTTTGCTTTTCTGGCTTGTCATACCGAGGCGTAGCCGAGGAACCTGCTTCCTCCCGCTCTTAGCTCGTACTACCCAGAAAACATGGGCAAAAAAGCAAAGAGCATGGCCTGTGCCGACATCGTTAAAAACGGGAGGAAGCAGATTCGCTCCCCTCCGGCTACGCTCAGGGTCGGAATGACAACCAGAAAAGCAAAGACCAGAACGACAACTACTCCGCCAGCACCAATGCCCTCAACTCACCCACAAGAAACACCGACCCGGTGGCCACGATCACGCCCTCAGGCGGTGTAATCGCCTCGGCCTGGGCCAAAGCTCCAGGCAGATGCGGCGCGGCATGGGCGGGCACGTCGAGCCTGTGTGCTGCAGCGAGCAGATCGTCCACGCTGGCCGCGCGGGGATTCTGAATCGGCGCAAGAACCACGTGATCGCGCACCCGTGCCGGATCGCCTGAGGTGGAGTCGAAGAGTGGCAGCAGTACCTGTGCCATCTCATCGATCTGCTTGTCGGCGAGGCAGGAGAAGATCAGAGTGCGGGGCATGGCTTCAGGCAGCTGCGCGAGCGCGGCCCGCAGCGTCCACGCTCCGGCGGGATTGTGGGCGACATCAAGCAACAGCGGAGCGTGGCCCTTGCGGGAGGGAATCCACTCCAGCCGTCCCGGCCACTCGGTAGCGCGGACACCCTGCTCGATCGCCGCATTCGAGATCGCGAAGCCGTGGTTCGTCCGCAGCTCGATCGCCGTTGCCACAGCCAGCGCAAGGTTGCGCTGCTGATGCTGGCCTGCCAGTGGCGAGTCGATATGCAGGATCTCGCCATCGATGGAAAGATCGTAGCGATTGGGCGCCAGCGGCGAACTGAGTCCCCTGAACCCTGGGCCCTGAGCCCTATGCCCTGTCTCCAGTTCTCTCGGCGGCAGGCAGCGCGCGGCATCGACCCCGCGCACGTTTTTGGCAACCGCGATCTCGCCGATGACGGCATTGGCTTCGGGATGCTGGGAGAGCGTTACGAGCACGCCATTGTCGCGCAGGATGCCCGCCTTTTCCGTGGCGATCAGGGTGAGCGTATCGCCGAGGTAGTCGGTGTGGTCGATGCCGATATCGGTAATCACCGAGATCAGCGGCTCGACGATATTGGTCGCGTCGAGCCGGCCTCCGAGGCCTACCTCCAGGATTGCGAGCTCGACCTTCTGCTCGCTGAAGTAGAAGAAGGCAGCGGCGGTGAGGATCTCGAAGAAGCTGGGATAGTGCGGCAGCGAGCCAATTTCGACCAGAGCGTTGGCGGCATTGTCGACGCGCGTAAAGCTGTGGGCGAAATCGTCGTCCGCGATCTCGGCGAGTTTGTCCCCGGCGGAGAGGCGGATGCGTTCGTTCACACGCAGCAGGTGCGGCGAGGTATAGAGTCCCGTGCGCAGGCCTGCGGCATTCGAGATCGAGGCCAGCGTGGAGGCGGTCGAGCCCTTGCCGTTGGTGCCTGCGATCAGCACCGAGGCGAAGTTGCGCTGGGGATTACCAAGCGCTTCCAACAGCGCACCGATGTGGTCGAGTGAAAACTTGCGGGGCGGGCCGCCGGTCTTGTCCGTGCGCAGCTCAGGGCCCATGGAGGCTAATTGGTTCAGTGCTTCGGGGTAGGTCACAGTTTCTCCAGCCTTTTAGATGTCGTTCGGTAGCGTAGCGAAGTATTTGTTTTGTCGTTGGTCAGTGCCGCTGCCCGTGTGATTGCTGCTCTTGCTATTGTCGTTGCCCTTGCTTTTCTGGTTGTCATTCCGAGGCGCAGCCGAGGAACCTGCTTTCTCCCGCTTTTAACAGCCGTCTGCACAGGCCATGCTCTTTGAGCTTGCCCATATTTTTCTAGGTAGTACGAGCGAAGAACGGGAGGAAGCAGATTCGCTCGCTGCGCTCGGAATGACAAACTAGAAAAGCAAGAACAAAGGCAAACCTTACCCGCTCTGCGCCACGCACACCCGCCCGCCCTTACCACGCAGCAACAATCCATCGCTCCGCCCGCTGAAGTATCTAGCGGTCAGGGAGGTGCTATCGAGGTCTTCGACCACTCGCAATCCGGCCAGGGCGAGCTCCGTAGCCAGCGCCTCCGGCGTAAAGAATCGCTGAAACGGTTCACCCGACAACGCGACACGTTCGGACATCGAATCCAGCATCTGCTGCTCCACCGGAGGCAGGACCTCACGCGGCTGCGCGTAGTCGAAGATCACCTGGCTGCCTGCGGCAAAACTACCGAGCAACGTGGTCGTCGCACGAAAGGCCTCCAGCGTGAGGTACGGCACCACGCCGAGCCACGCGGTCACCGTCGGCAGGGTGCTGTCGAAGCCCGCGGCGTGCAGTTCTTCCGTCAACGACTGCCGCTCGAAGTCGACCGGGACAAACTGCATCGTCTCGGGAATCGCGATGCCCGCGGCAGCCAGGCACTCACGCTTCCAGGCCTGCGTCGCGGGGTGGTCGACCTCGAAGACCCGCACCTGAGGATGAGGATTGCGATAGGCAAAGGTGTCGAGCCCCGCCCCGAGAACGAGGTACTGTCGCGTGCCGTTGGCAGCAACGCTGTGGGAGAGCGTATCCTCCGCCAACCGCGCCCGCGCAACCATAAAGGCTCGCAACGCCGCCGAAAAGGGGCGCTTAATGCTGTTGGGAGTGCGGTTCAGCTCTTCGCGGTGCTCCGGCCCGAGGATGCGCACGGCGAGCGGGTCGTCAAAGACCAGCGGAGCGTCATCGTGGATCTGGTGTGCGGCGCGGCGCAGGGCTACGCGTAGTGCGGTGCGTGATGGCTGGGCTTCGTGCATGGCTTTGGTACTAAGCCGGAGGCTGCGTGTTGTTGCTCGCCGTCATCCAGTCCAGCGTCTTCGCCAGGTAACTCTTCAGCTCCTTGCGTGGCACGATCGCGTCCAGAAACCCGTGCTGCAGCAGGAACTCAGAGCGTTGGAAGCCCTCGGGGAGCTTCTGCCGGATCGTCTGTTCGATGACGCGCGGGCCTGCAAAGCCGATCAGCGCGCCCGGCTCGGCGATGTTCAGATCGCCCAGCATGGCAAAGCTCGCGGTCACGCCGCCGGTCGTGGGGTCGGTCATCAGAGAGATGTACGGAATCTTTTCGTCGTCCATTCTCGCCAGGCCTGACGACACCTTCGCCAACTGCATCAAGCTGGCGATGCCCTCCATCATGCGCGCTCCGCCGGAGGCCGAGATGATGATGAGCGGATGCCGCGTCGCCAGCGAACGGTCGACGGCACGGGCGATCGTCTCTCCTACCACCGCACCCATCGAGCCGCCGATAAAGCCGTATTCCATCACTGAGAGCACCACGTCCTGCTCGCCGATCCTGCCGACGGCGTTGATGATGGCGTCGTTCAGGCCGGTCTTCTTCTGGGCCTGCGCCAGGCGCTGCTTGTAGGGCTTGAGATCGGTGAAGTTCAGCGGATCGGTCGACCGCAGGTCAAGATCGACCAGCTCGTAACCGGGCTCGAGCAGGTTCTCAATGCGGGAGCGCGCGTCGAACTTGAAGTGGTAGCCGCAGTGCGGGCAGACCTGGAGATTGCTCTCCAACTCGGCCTTCCAGAGCGTCTTGCCGCAGTTGCCGCACTTGGTCCAGAGCCCCTGGGTGCGGACCTCGTGGTCCGGTGTGGGGACGATCTCATGGGTATCGCGCTTAAACCAACTCATCGGCGGGTGCGGCTCCTTCGTGGCTTCCAACCTACGATTGTATCGAAGCTGGCGTTTTTAACGCACAAGAGGCTGCGGTTTCATGGAGGTACGAGGGATTCCCGCTGCAATTCACATCCACTTACACTTCCATGCGGTAGCCTGTATAGCACATGAAACAGGGAATCTCGACTCACGTCTTTCTGGCGCAACGCCTCACGCCGGGGTTGCTCGATGCGCTCACGCGCGGTGGCGCCACCGCCGTGGAGGTCTTTGCCGCACGGCATCACTTCGATTACGCGGACCGCGGCGCCGTGCGTGAGTTGGCCAACTGGTTTCGCTCCAACAACGTCGACGCCTCGCTGCATATGCCGCTCTTCAGCAGCGACGAAGACTCCAACTGGAGCCGCCACACCGCACCTGTCATCAATCTCATCGACCTGAACAAGTCCACGCGCATCGAGGCCATGGACGAGGTCAAGCGCGCTCTCGAATCCGCCGAGCAGATACCGTTCCGCTCCTGCGTGATCCACCTCGGCCTCAAGGGCGACCGCTGGAACACGCGCGCGCTCGACGATTCGATGACCGCGATCGAACACCTCAAGGCCTTCTCCTCGCCGCTTGGCATGCAGTTGCTGCTCGAGAACCTGAACAACGAAGTCGCCACCCCGGCGCACCTGGTGGAGATCGTTCGCGCAGGCCACTTCGACAACGTAGGCTTCTGCCTCGACACCGGCCACGCGAACCTCGTGGAACCGCAGCCCGAAACCCGCGACCAAGAAGCGAAAGACGGCATCGCACAGGCCTTCGAGGACTTTGGCGACCGCATCACGGAGCTGCACCTGCACGACAACCTCGGCAACCGGCCCGAAAACGGCAAGGACGAGCACCTCTGGCCGGGGAGCGGAACGATTGACTGGGATAGCGTCGCGAAGCGGATTGCGGCACTCAAGCAGCCTCCTGTGGGCATCCTCGAGATCGCTCATGAGCTTGGCGAGGATATGAAGCAGATCGAGACGGAGTTCCGGGCGGCTTGGAAGAAGCTTGGGGTGGTGGCGCAGTAATAGCCGTTGTTTTTTTGTTTTTGCTCTTGCCTTTCTGGTTGTCATTCCGAGGCGCAGCGAGTGAACCTGCTTCCTCCCGTTCTTCGGTCGTATCACCAGAAAGCACGGGTATCACTAAAAGAGTGCAGCATTGCCGGAGCATTACGCATGTGCCGGCATGGGCAAAAAACGGGAGGAAGCAGGTTCGCTCGTTTCACTCGGAATGACAGCCAGAAAAGCAAAGGCAACGGCAAATACAAGCCACCGCGTAAACTAGACATCTCATGTCCACCGAAATAAACCCCGCTCCCGTCACGACCATCGCCACCCTCGGCCAGCACGAAGGCCAGACCATCACGCTCCGCGGCTGGCTCTACAACCTGCGCTCCTCGGGCAAGCTGCTCTTCCCGACCTTCCGCGACGGCTCCGGCACCATCCAGGGCATCGTCCCCAAGGCGGCGGTGGCGGAAGAGGTCTTCGAGACCCTCAAGAACCTCACGCTGGAGTCGAGTGTCGTCGTCACCGGCAAGGTCCGCGCCGATAGCCGCGCGCCCAGCGGCTTCGAACTCGACGTCGAGAATGTCACCGTGACGCAGCGCATCGCCGACGAGACACCCTACCCTATCTCGCTCAAGGAGCACGGCGTCGACTTCCTCATGGAGCACCGCCACCTCTGGCTGCGCACCCCGCGCCAGTCGGCGATCCTGCGCGTGCGCGCGACGATCATGCGGGCGGCGGCGGAGTACTTCGACACCAACGGCTTCATCCGCACCGATCCACCGATTCTCACGCCCAATGCCTGCGAAGGAACCAGCGAGCTGTTCGAGATGGACTACTTCGACGACGACAAGGCCTACCTCACGCAGAGCGGCCAGCTCTATATCGAAGCCACGGCGCTCGCGCTGGGCAAGGTCTACTCCTTCGGCCCGACCTTCCGCGCGGAGAAGTCCAAGACCCGCCGCCACCTCACGGAGTTCTGGATGATCGAACCCGAGGTCACCTACCTCGACCTCGACGGCCTGATGGGCCTGGCCGAGGGCTTCCTGACGCACATCGTCACGCGCGTGCTCGAAACCCATCGCGCCGACCTGAAGGTGATCGGCAAAGAGGTCTCCAAGCTGGAAGCCGTTGCCGCCCCGGGTGAGTTCCCGCGCCTCAGCTACGACGAAGCCCACCAGATGCTGGTCGAAGCCCACGCCAAGGGCCTGATCGAAAATGCGCACACCTACGGTGACGACTTCGGCTCGCCCGACGAGACCTATATCTCGAACCAGTTCGATAAGCCGGTGATGGTGCACCGCTACCCGGCCGAGGTAAAGGCCTTCTACATGCAGCCTGATCCCAACGACCCGACCAAGGCCCTCTGCGTGGACGTGCTCGCGCCCGAAGGCTACGGCGAGATCATCGGCGGCTCACAGCGCGTAGACAGCTACGACCTGCTCAAGTCCCGCATCGAGCAGCACAACCTGCCGCTCGCGGCCTTCCAGTGGTATCTCGACCTGCGCAAGTACGGCAGCGTTCCGCACTCGGGCTTCGGTATGGGCATTGAGCGTGCCGTTGCGTGGATCTGCGGGTTAGAGCATGTGCGTGAGACGATTCCGTTCGCAAGGACGCTGAACAGGATCTACCCATGATGAGTGACTACGCCAATCCACCCACTCCCGAAGTGCAACCATCGCATCGGGCAGTGGGCGGATGGCTGCTTTACTTCTGCATTGCGCTCACATTCCTCGGACCGTTCAAAATGGTCCAGATGTTTCAGACGTCAGAGGTCTGGTACATGATGATGATCTATGCCATTCTTGCGCTTACGAGCTTGGTGGCCGGTGTCCTGACTTGGTCCAGGTCAAACGCAGCTTTTCCGTGGCTTAGAATTCACTTGCTGGCACGCCTCTTCTATGGCTTCCTGCAGGTCTATTTCACCCTTCAATACTTCCAACATCCAAACCTCGGTCAGTCAAAAGCCATACAAGAAGCCTTCTACTCCATGATCAACATCTTGGCGTCGATTGCCATCTTCCTCTATTTCCGTATCTCTTCGCGCGTCGACGAAACCTTTGGCAGAAATATTTAGTTAGTGTTGCGGACCTGCAGGCTTATCGCGTTTTGCGACAAGCGCGCATTCATGTCACAGCTCAAGCCGCTCTCGCCTATTGTCTGTGTCTTGCATAAATCGGAAGGGCAGGGTTTCAACCCTGCCACAAATCCCGTGGCGAAGATATCTACCTCGCTGCCGCAGGCCAGAGTGAAGGCGAAGCCGGAACGACTAATCTGCTTTTTGTCGGGCGCTCACGGTGTATTCTGAGCGCCTATGATCCGCCGCTGCCTCCTCGCTGCCGCAATCGCTCTAACGGTTACTTGTACCCTCGCGTCAACGCAGCTCATCCCCACCACCCTGCATCTACCCGAGACTAACGTCAACATCTCCATCCACGTCACGCTCCAGCCCGGTTTCGACAAATCCTTTCACGCGATCCAGTTCCGCATAGACGGCCGCACCTACCGTCTCATCGCGAAGAGCGACCTCCAGTACCTCAGCAAGCCAGAGGGCCCAGGCCTGCAACCTGCCGATCCCATCCGTGGTCTCGTTCTCGATCGTTCACGTCTCTTCTTCCTCGCGCACTACACCTCTGAGGCCAAACCTCATACTCTCCTCTTCTTCATTGGAGACGCCGGGGCCAGCGATGCCGCGCCTGTTCTTGTCGTCGGCTTTCACGAAGATGGTTCGCCCTACAAAGTCCTCGAGCTCGATCAATTCGACACCTCGAACTTCACTCAACTCGAAGATGGTTCGCCAGTCATCATAGGTAAAGCCACTCTCTCGCAAGCCTACTCAGAGGCAAGCAAGGATTCTGTCTACGCCACCACCTACGATCCCTATGCGATTTACATCGTTCACCCGAACGAACCTGCCGAATACTCTCTTGTTGAATCCAAGCGCTATAACCAACTCCATTACGTTTGGGCGGGAACGAAATCGCGAGAAGACATCGCCGTAGTCTTCCACGATAAGAATCACCATCGGCCTTACATCGTCCCGGCGAAGGATCTCGGTAAGGTCTTTCCTAAAACGCAATAATCGTTCCATAAAATAAAACTAAATATTTCTATGAATTCACTTGCCTTTTTCCTGAGTAACTGGCAAAGTAACATCTGCGTAGGAGCAGCCCGATGAAATATCAATCGCACAACACGATGCGTAGGTCCCCAGAGAGAATAAGTCTCTGCGGCGATCGCCGGGCTTTTTTCTTAATCTGGTCCTAGCCCTCGGCGGACGATCCTACGCACAATCGCACGCATAACTAGATCTACCGGGTGGTGAAAGAGGACAGGTACTTCGACTGTCACTCGACCCATACCACTGTCTTCGCTGATTCCCCCGGTAGTCCTGTCAGTGGCGCACTTTATGGCTACTTCTGGCAAATCCGCAAGGATTGGGTTCGAATCCCATCTGCCATGACGGATTATTCCCTGACAGGAATGCGCTTCTCGCGCAGCCGCGGATCTGCGTCTGCACGAGAGTAAGTTCCAGTGGTGATAGAGACGAGTTACTTCCACACCTAACTACGCAGGCCCGGAAGGCCTGCCGGAGAGAAAGACACTGTGGAACGGAGGCGTTGCCTCGAAGCACAAGGTTCCGTAGTTGCACTTACTCCGAACTCGTCTCGGTAGTTCCCTGGAATACGCATCGTTTGCGATAGAGAAAAGTTTGGCCGGTGGCGCAGAGAACAGTTACTTCGCCTATGACGCAGATGGTCGCAGGTTCGAGCCCTGCCACGGGTGTAAGTCCGTGTAGCTCAGTGGGTAGAGCATCTAGTCTGTTCTCGATTTATTCCCCGGCCAATAACCCGTTCCAGCGAGAGGGCTGGTTAGAAAGAAGAGCTTTGTTATGGGCAAGGCCTATGTCAAAGGCGGCACACCGGTAGGTTCGGTGTCGCTATGCAGAACGTGTACGAGTGCGCAGATCATGACCGGCTATCGCGAGTCGGAGTTGATTACGATCTGCGACAACGTTCATCCCAACATCGTAGTTCCGTTCAATATCTATGAGTGCACGGGTTACTACGACAAGAATCGTCCCAGTTGGGACGAGATGAAGAAGCTCGCTATCAATGTGGCTCCCGGTCCTTTGAAACCCGTAGGTTTCAAAGTCGGCATCGGCTTCCGCGAAGCAGCGGTCACTGTCGGAGAACCCGATGAGGACGAGTACGACGATGACGATGATTAACACCTTCGCCGGTGGCGTAGGTAACAGCTCCTTCGGACTAAGGTGTTGCAGGTTCGAATCCTGCCACAAGCGCAAGCTCGTGTAGCTCAACTGGCAGAGCACTTGGCTATGCTGTTGCCACTTTGTTCCCCGGCGATTTTTGTAAGTGCACTTTATAAGGAGGTGCGTGATGAAACTGAACATCCTGAAGTTTGCCCATCTCGCTCGGCCCCGCACCCATGAGGGTGCGCCGGCTGTAGCCATCACCCCGGAGCTTGCGCTGCGGCGCAGCGTGCTCGCCTGCATGCTGTGGGAGAACGAGTTCTATGAGGACGGCGTCGCCATCGCGGGACGCATCCGCGAACTCGTGCCGAAGGTCGCGGCAGAAAAGGTTGCCGCGCTCGCGGTCGAGGCCCGCACGGCGATGAAGCTGCGCCATGCGCCGCTGCTGCTCGTCCGCGAGATGGCGCGCCACGCCACGCACCGCGCGTTTGTAGCGGAGACGCTGGCTCGCGTGATCCAGCGTGCCGACGAGCTCGCCGAGTTCGTCGCAATCTACTGGGCCGATGGCCGTGCACCTCTCTCGGGGCAGGTGAAGAAGGGTCTTGCAGCGGCGTTCCCGAAGTTCGACGAGTACGCGCTCGCGAAGTACGATCGCGCGGGCGTTGTTCGGCTTCGCGATGTGCTGTTCCTGTGCCACGCGAAGCCGCGAGATGCGGAGCAGGCTGCGGTCTGGAAGCGGCTGGTCGATGGTGAGCTTGCGACGCCCGATACCTGGGAGGTCGCACTCTCGGCCAGTGCGGGCGACAAGCGTGCGCACTGGGAGCGTCTGCTTGCAGAGAACAAGCTTGGCGCGCTCGCCCTGCTGCGCAACCTTCGCAACATGAAGGCTGCGGGAGTCGACGAGAAGCTGGTGGTCTCAGCTCTCGGCACGATGAAGACCGATCGCGTTCTGCCCTTCCGCTTTCTTGCTGCGGCGCGTTATGCCCCGCAGTGGGAGGAGGAGCTGGAGGCTGCGATGTTCCGCGCAGTCGCCGAGCGCGAAAAGCTTGTCGGTCACACGGTGCTGCTGGTCGACGTCTCAGGCAGCATGGTCGTGCCTCTCTCTCGCCGTTCGGAGATGCTGCGCACCGACGCGGCCTACGGTCTTGCGGTGCTGCTGCGCGAGATCGCGGAGAAGGTGAGCGTCTATACCTTCTCGGTTGGTGCTGTTCGGGTTCCGCCGCGGCGTGGCTTTGCACTGCGCGATGCGATGGAGGCGAGCCAGCCGCACGGAGGGACGAATCTCGGTGCGGCGCTGGAGGCGGTAAAGGAGAAGTACGACCGCATCCTCGTCATCACGGACGAACAGTCACACGATCGCGTACCCGCGCCGAAGGGCCGTGGCTATGTGATCAACGTAGCCAGCGCGCGCAACGGCGTAGGCTACGGAGCGTGGTCGCACATCGACGGCTGGAGCGAGGCCGTCATCGAGTACGTCCGTGAGTTGGAGCGGGCGGAATAACTAATGGAACCACAAAGCCTTGTGGTGCCTGTCTTAGGTGGGTTGCCTCACTCCTAAGATAGGCACCGGGCATGAATCACTGGCACGAATACACCAAAATATGCCATCCTTACACATCGGAGTCTTCATGCGAACCAACATCGAAATCGACGACCAACTGATGGCCGAGGCTTTGCGTTCGAGTGGTGAACCCACCAAGCGTGCCGCCGTCGAAGCGGCCTTGCGCCTGCTGATCCAAACCAAGGCGCAGGGCGGCATCCGCAAGCTTCGCGGCAAGATTCAATGGGAAGGCGATCTCGCGGAACTTCGCCGGAGCCGCGTTCGGGACTGATCATGGTTATCGTCGACACGACGGTCTGGATTGATTACCTCGCGGGCAGAACCAATGCGCAGACCGCCTGGTTGGATGCCCAGGTAGACCATCAGCGCCTTGGGCTTACGGATCTTATCCTGTGCGAGATTCTGCAGGTGATTCGCGCTGATGCCGATCTCAAAAAGGTTCGTCGCGAACTCTCGCGCTTCGAAGTCTTTTCTACGGGTGGGGAGACTCTTGCAGTAGCCTCGGCGCAGAACTATCGGGCACTGCGGCGTCGCGGTATCACCGTTCGCACGACGATCGACTGCCTCATCGCCACCTTCTGCCTCCGCGAGGGGCACTCGCTATTGCATCATGACCACGACTTCAATCCCTTCGAGAAGCATCTTGGATTGCGCGTGGTTCACCCGGTGACATAGGGCCGCACGATGACTAGTGCAGGCCCCGCGTAACCAGAAAAATAAACAAGGCTATAACGCCCCCGACCGTCCCAATCAGCCCTGTCGCGATAAAGATCGTCGCGCCGCGCTTTTTCTCAGGAGTGGGTGGGGTAATGCCTACCGTGATGATGAAGCCATCGACAATGCCCTGGATGAGACCCATCTTCGTGTACCTCAGTTAAAGAGATAACGGATCGCATCCTAAGCCATCGCTCCGATCTTGCTGCGGCTTGACGATTCTTGCGGGAACTATGATGGAGCAGGAGACAGCCAATGCCTCGGCCCGGGAAAATAGCGGACAGCAGGACGCGGCAGGACGCAGGCCCGCTTGCGTCTCCTTCTTCCGCAAAACCCGATCTCCCCTCCGCGAAACGGGTATCCGTGCTGGTCGGAACGAGGTCCGTACCGCTCCTTCCCGGCCGGCCGCTCATCGACAACTCGCGCTCGCCCTGGACCGGCCTGGTGATGGAGAAGCACCGTCTCGGTGCCGTCGCCATCCCCGTGCATGAGCACGATACCTTCTGCCTGCACCTGCAGACCAGCGGTCCGGTCGAGATGGACTGGAACTCCTCCGGGCGCAGCGGGCGGGTGCACTCGGGTGTGGGAAATCTCATCTTTCTCAGCCCCGGAACGCGCGACAGCATGCTTTGGCACGGCCCCTCGCAGCGCATCGTCACCTCCATCCAGCCGGCGCTGCTGCGGCAGGCCGCTGAGCAGATGGAGCTCAAAGGCCTGTACGACTTCGACAACCAGTGGTCGTTTCAGGACGAGCAACTGCAGCTTCTATTAACAGAAATGGATCGTGAGATGGCTGCGGGCTGGCCGATGGGTTCTCTCTACGGCGACCTGCTGGGGATGTCCCTGTCGATTGCGCTGATCCGCAAGTACGGACACACCTCGTCAGCGCTGGTTCCGCTGAAGGGCGGCCTCTCCCAGCCGCGCCTCAAGCATGTGCTTGCCTATATCGAAGAGAGCCTCGACCGCGATCTTCGTTTGCAGGATCTGGCGGAGCTGGCAGGCCTGAGCCCCTTCCACTTTGCGCGTTCCTTCCGGCAGAGCATCGGTGCGACGCCGCATCAGTACATCGTGCAGCGCAGGGTGCAGCGTGCGAAGGAACTTCTGCTGCGGCCGGAGTGGAGCATCGAACAGGTCGCCTCCGCCACGGGATTTGCAGGCGCGAGCCAGTTTTCGAGGGTCTTTCGGCAGAGCGCGGGCGTTACGCCGACGGAGTGGCGACGAAAGGTTTAGCTTTTGTTTTTCGTCGTCATCCTGAGCCGTAGGCGAAGGACCCCCGCATTGGGGTAGCCACGTATGCTCTAGGCAGGCAAAGAGCGCGACAGATGGTGCCTGCATAGGCCGTATTCGCTCTCTCCGGCATCGTGCAAAATGCGGGGGTCCTTCAGCTACGCTTCAGGATGACGACGAAAGGCAAGATTGTCGGTAGTACAAAACCTACGGCATCACCGCAGCCCGTTGCGCCAGCAGATACGCCGTACGCTCGTTCGGTGTAACACCCGCTTCTTCATCCACCTGCTTCAACGGCGAACCCTCATATCGCTGGTAGGTAAAGTGCTGGTCCGGAGCGATCGTCACATACTCGACCGACTTCGCCGCCGCCGGAATATTCCCGCCAAACCAGCGCGGATCTTCCTGCTGCGTCCACGTCACCACCGACAGTGCCGACCCGGCAGGATAGCCCGACTGCGCCCCCGTCCGGGCATATTGCACGGCAGTATCGTTGCCGTAGAGCGTCGACATCGTTCCGGCGTTCTTGTCGATCCACGAGGTAATGACGCGGTTCTGCAGGGGATTCGAGGGCAACTCACTGCCCAGCATCGCGTTGGTGTTCAGAGCCGTCACCACGCGCGGATTCGTTTTGGTGCAACCAGCAAGACCGCACATCAGAACTACACCGGGAGCTAACAGCATCAGTCGCACTCTCACTGTTGACCTCCCAGCGGCATCGTGTAGACGTAGTCGTTTGGACGTACCGGTTCATGGCAGCCGATGCACTCGTTGGTGAAGTCTGCGTTCTTGCCATAGGGTTTCAGGTCCATGCCGCGCCAGCGACCCCAACCCCAGCCTTTGCTTGAGGCGTACTTCTTGCTGTCGCGAATCATGAGCTCCACCTGGATGAAGGCGCCGGTCTGTACGGCTCCCTTGCCATCCGGCTGCTGGGCCCATGCGACCTTGGCGAAAGCTGTGCCATCCGGCCACGGATTGATGTGGTGCTCGGCGATGGCCTTGATCGCAACATCGTTGCCCAGGATCTCGCGCATCGTGTGGTTGTCGGGGCGATCGGTGCTGCTGATGGCCTTCCAGTTCTTATAGTCCGGCAGGAACTCGACGCCGTTGAACTCGGCCTGCACCTTCAACGGCGCGCCACTGGCTGTGATCCAGCCCTTGTACTGTGCATCAGCCGCACTGGTATCGGCTGCCGGAGCCGCACCCGCGGGCGGCATCAGATAGTCGCGCAGCACCTTCAGGTTCTCGGCCGAAACCGCGGCCCCCGGATGTACCCGCAGATACGACGGCAGCGGCATCGCGCCCATCTGAATCATGTTCACGGCTTCGAACAGCGCGCCCTTCTGCTGGGCGGCGGGGAGCTTGCCGATCTCGGAGAAGTTCAGGTGCGCCCGCGCCTCCTTTACGTCTTTGTTCACAAGCCAGTACGCGGGCACCACCTGGTCGAACCACGGCAGCTTCGTCTCATTGGAGTGGCAGCTATAGCAGGACTGCCGCAGCACAGCGCGAACCTCCGGCGGAGCCTGAAGCTCCGCCGTGACCGGAGGGTTGGTCAGCGTGGGGCGAACAAATTGCAGGCCAACAAAGACCAGGCCCGCAATCAGTGCGATCCAGAGAACAGCTCGAACTCGAGCCCCATACGCCGATGCCATGCCGAACCTCTCATCTGGTGAATCGTAGTCAGATCAAATAGACGGCTCGATCGCAGGAATAAGATGCTTAGCTGCCGCTACTTCTCGCTGCTCGGAGGGGTAAGTCCCTTCAGGCGCATATACAGCGCGAGGGTCGCGTACTGCTCATTGTCGTGCGACGCATTGCCCCAGAGAAGTCCTACGCGCGAACGACTCGCCTTGCCCAGCGTAAACATCTCGGCCAGGTTGGTATCGGTCGCCGACGCATAGGCCTTGTCGCACTCCGCAAACGAAGCCTTCAGTGCCTCGAGGATCGTTGCCTTGTCTGCCGTCTCGGCCGGGACCTTGAAGAGGTCGGCAGCAGCGGTGTGGTTGACCGCGCCACAGCTGCGCAACTGGGCTTCGGTAACGTGGTTCACGACCCGGGCAAAGGTGCGGATGTCGGGCTCCGGCTTGAAGGGATAGGCGTCGTCCGGCATCTCGGTGGCCGATTTAAGGATGTTGGCCTTTACACCGGCATAGTAATGCTGCACCTCAGCCGCTGGCCCTGTCGGGACATTGGCCTGGCCGCTGCCTGCGGGTGCTGTTGGGGGTGTGCCTGCATGGGCCTGCGCCATCGCCGCCCCGGTTGTAACCAATCCAGCCAAAATTGCCGTCGCACAGATCACTCGAACACGCTGCATCGTCTTCACCTCGCAACCAGCCTACAACATGGTCGTGGTTTTTAATGCAAAGAGATGCCGAGCTTTCGCGGAGGCCCCGATGGCTTCGGTGGCAGTTCTTGTGAGACGCCGGGAACTAATTTCGACCACATGTTTTTTCCAGTCCCCACGGAATCGTCATCCTGAGCGAAGCGCCTCGCGTTTTTTTGCGAGGTGCGAAGTCGAAGGACCCCGAGGGACTTGATCTTACCCATAGTGTCGGAACCTTCTCCAGCACGAACGTCCGGGCCTCAAGCGCTTGAGGTAGAAAAGGGGCAAAGGGCATGGGCAGGATTACAGCCTTCGGGGTCCTTCGACTCCGCGTCCCCAAAAGCCGGGACGCTTCGCTCAGGATGACGCTTTTGTGGCGAGATTGATAATCAACTACGGTCTTACCCATTCACCAACGGCCGCACCTGCGTCCCCAGCATCTCGATCGTGCGCAGCATCTTGGCATGCGGCAGCGGACCGCCGCTCAGCATCAGGGTAATGCGCGAGACGCCGCCCAGCACCTCATCGACATACCGCATCTTCTTCGCCACCGTCTCGGGGTCGCCGATAAAGTATGCCCCCTGCTCGCTGCGCTGGGCATCATAGGCCGCCCGCGTCGTCGGAGGCCAGCCGCGCTCGCGCCCGATCCGGGTAAAGGCCATCGAGAGATACGGCCACAGGTCATCCGCCGCCTGTTCCGTAGTATCGGCGACGAAGCCGATTCCATGGATGGCAACGTCCAGCGTCTCCGGCGCATGTCCCGCCCGCAGACCGGCCTGGCGATACAGGTCGATCATCGGGCGAAACCGGTGCGGCTCGCCGCCGATGATCGCCACCGTCAGGGGCAGACCCAGTATGCCTGCGCGGACAAACGACGCTGGTGTTCCACCCACGCCGAGCCGTATCGGCAACACGTCCTGGGCAGGCCTCGGCCAAACGCCCTGGCCCGTCAGCGAGGGGCGATGCTTGCCCTCCCACTGCACGCGGGTCTCTTCACGCAGCTTCAGCAGCAGGTCGAGTTTTTCGGCGAAGAGCTCGTCATAGTGCTGCAGGTCATACCCAAACAGCGGATAGGACTCGATGAACGAGCCGCGTCCCACAACGATCTCCGCCCGCCCCGCTGAGATCAGATCGACTGTGGCGAAGTCCTGGAAGACCCGCACGGGATCGTCGGAACTGAGCACCGTCACCGCGCTGGTCAGGCGGATGTTCTTCGTCCGCGCCGCCGCAGCGGCGAGCAGAATGGCGGGTGAGGAGGCGATGTACTCCTCGCGATGGTGTTCGCCGATTCCGTAGACATCCAGCCCGACGCGGTCCGCCAGCTCGACCTCTTCCAGCAGCTCGCGAACGCGCTGCACTCCCAGCTCGCCCTCCGGGCGGTTCGTGCCGGTCACTGTCTCCACAAAGCTATCGATACCGATCTGCATCATTCCTCTTTCCGCGTCTATTTTTGGCGCACTTGCCTCGTTATCAAGTATATTGATGTCAATATATATGAAAACGATGCAAAAGCCGGAAAAGGACAGGAAGTCTGACGGAGTGCATCTGTGGCTTGTCCTGATGAAGGCCTTCCAGTCGATCTCAGCGTACGCCATGCACACGCTGCGCGACAGCGGTCTCGGCGACTCTGACTTTCGGGTGCTGGAGGCCCTGCTGCACAAGGGGCCTCTGCCGGTGAACGTCCTGGGGCCCAAGGTCTTTCTGACCCCGGGGTCTATCAGCGTCGCGGTCGACCGGCTGCACAGCCGGGGGCTGGTAACGAGGATCGAAAGCGAGTCCGATCGCCGGGTGCGCATCGTCGATCTGACGCCCAAGGGCCGCACCCTGATCCAGCAGGTATTTGCGGCGCACACCAGGGAGATCGACGCACTGATGCAGGTCC
This sequence comes from Granulicella mallensis MP5ACTX8, assembly GCF_000178955.2. Taxonomy (NCBI): domain Bacteria; kingdom Pseudomonadati; phylum Acidobacteriota; class Terriglobia; order Terriglobales; family Acidobacteriaceae; genus Granulicella; species Granulicella mallensis. The sequence goes on from NC_016631.1 coordinate 82,548, forward strand.
TGGACCCGGAGGACCGCAGGAAGATGACGAAAGCCCTGAAAAAAATAGGCAAACACGCGGCGGAACGCCTGCAGCCTCCCACACCGTAAGCATCCTTAAAAAGCCTTGACGCAAAGAACGCCACCGTAGCCGTGGCGAAACTTGTCGCTCTTCCTTCGCGCACTTTGCGTCAAGGCTTTTGCTTGTTCCTGCCCCGCCCATGTTCCAATAGAAGAGAAGGAAACTGAACAGAATGCCCCTGAACTGCGGAATCGTAGGTCTGCCGAACGTCGGCAAGTCCACCATCTTCAACGCGCTGACGGCCTCCAAGGCCCAGGCTGCGAACTACCCCTTTTGCACCATCGACCCCAACGTCGGCATCGTGCCCGTGCCTGACGTGCGCATGGATCGTATCGTGACGATGGTCAAGCCTAATTCCATCGTTCCCACCACGATGGAGTTCGTCGACATCGCCGGCATCGTAGAAGGAGCCAGCAAGGGTGAAGGGCTGGGCAACCAGTTTCTCAGCCACATTCGCCAGACCGATGCCATCCTTCACGTTGTTCGCTGCTTCGCCGACCCGGAAGTCATCCACGTCGCGGGCGGTGTCAACCCTCAGCACGATATGGACATCATCAATACAGAGCTCCTGCTGGCGGATCTCGACACGGTTGAAAAGCGCCTGACGAAGGCGGAGAAGGCGGCGAAGTCTCAGTCTGCTACTGCTGCGCAGAAGTCGGAGCTCTCCACCATCCAGAAGCTCCTTGTCGTTCTGAACGCCGGCAAACCCGCACGTACCGCGGAGCTGGAAGACGATGAGAAGCTGGTGGCTCGCGACCTCTTCCTCATCACCATGAAGCCGCAACTCTACGTTGCCAACGTTGATGAAGACGGTATTGCCGCGGGTAACGAGTACACAAAGATCGTCGAGCAGCGCGCCGCCGAAGAGAACTCCGAAGTCGTCCGCATCTGCGGCGCGATGGAGGCTGAGATTGCACAGCTTGAGCCAGCCGAGCGGGCTGAGTTCCTCGAAGCTGCAGGACTGGAAGAGCCGGGCCTCAACCGCCTGATTCACGCCGCCTATCGCCTGCTGGGACTCATCACCTACTTCACCTCCGGCGTACAGGAGGTCCGTGCGTGGACGATCAAGCGCGGTACCAAGGCTCCCGGCGCTGCCGGCGTGATTCACTCGGACTTCGAGCGCGGCTTCATCAAGGCCGACTGCTACGCGTCGAGCGATCTGTTTGCGTTGGGCAGCGAGCAGGCCGTGAAGGAAAAAGGTCTGCTGCGGTCGGAAGGCAAGGAATATATCGTGAAGGACGGCGACATCCTGTTCTTCAAGTTCAACGTGTAGTTTGCCTTTGTTCTTGGTTTTCTTGCTTGTCATTCCGAGCGCAGCGAGCGAACCTGCTTTCTCCCGTTTTTTGATCGTGTCACCGCAAACCATTAGGTATCGGCACAAGCCATACTTTTCGAGTTTTCGCTCCCATCTTTAGTTGGGCAGTACGACCGAAGAACGGGAGGAAGCAGGTTCGCTCGCTGCGCTCGGAATGACAAACAGAAAGGCAAAAGCAAAAGCAAGAACCAACCCCGAGTACACACCCAGGTTCACCCCCTCGCATTGCCAACCCCCACAGCCCCACTCTGTCCGACACTTGAACTGACATGGCAAAGAAAAAACTACGCGTAGGCATTCTGTTTGGGGGCAAGAGCGGCGAGCACGAGATCTCGCTACGTTCCGCTCGCTCCATTCTCAAAGCAATCGACCGCAAAAAGTACGATGTGGTCGAGTTAGGCATCACCAAAGAAGGCCGCTGGCTGCAAAGCTCCGCCGCCCAGGCGCTGCTCGGCGGGGAATCGCAGCCGAGCGAAGACCTCAGCGGCGAAACCGGTCTCACCATCGCCGCGGCTGCGGCCGAACCCGCTGCGGGCACGGGCCTCGATGTGGTCTTCCCGGTGTTGCACGGTACCTTCGGCGAAGACGGCACCATTCAGGGTCTCTTCGAGCTAGCTGACATCGCCTATGTCGGTTCGGGCGTGCTCGGTTCGTCCGCAGGCATGGATAAGGACGCGATGAAGCGCATGTTCTTCGCCGCGGGCCTGCCCATGACGCCGCACGTCACCCTACTGCGCAGCGAGTGGCGCGCCGACGCGAAGAAGTCCACGCGCCTCATCGAAAAGACGTTGCAATACCCCGTCTTCGTAAAGCCCGCGAACCTGGGCAGCTCGGTCGGTATCAGCAAGGTGAAGTCGCGCGCGGACCTCGCCGTTGCGATGGACCTCGCCGCGAGCTTCGACCGCAAAATCGTCATCGAGCAGGGAGTCGGCGGCCCCGGAGTCAAGCCGCGTGAGCTCGAAGTCGCGGTGCTGGGTAATGACACGCCTGAGGCCTCGGTGGTGGGCGAAATCGTGCCTGCGAAGGAGTTCTACGACTACGAGGCCAAGTACGAGCTCAACGGCGCGGATGAGAGCGTCAGCATCATCCCGGCGAAACTCACGAAGGCCGAAGAGAAGAAGATTCGTGCGATGGCCATTGCGGCCTTCCGCGCCTGCGACTGCGCGGGGCTGGCACGTGTGGACTTTCTGATGGCTCCTGCCTCCAAGGGCAAGCCTGCGGAGATTGTGCTGAACGAGATCAATACGCTGCCGGGCTTTACCTCGATCAGCATGTATCCCAAGCTATGGGGGGCAAGCGGCGTTAACTATTCGAAGCTCATCGATCGCCTGATAGAGCTTGCGCTGGAACGCCATCGCGAGAAGCAGCAGACGCACTTCAGCCGGTAGCGAAGCTGCCTTTGTTGTTGTTCTTGTCTTTGCCTTTCTTGCTTGTCATTCCCGAAGGAAATCTGCTTTTGCTTTTGTCTTTGCCTTCGCTTTTCTGGCTTGTCATTCCGAGCGCAGCGAGCGAACCTGCTGTCTCCCGTTCTTTGCTCGCACCACCAGAAAAGCATGGGCAACAACTAAAGAGCATGACCTGTCTCCACAACTGTTAAAAGCGGGAGGAAGCAGATTCCCTCCGGGAATGACAAGCAAGAAAGGTAAAAGCAAAGACCACCACCCCGCCTCCCTTACAGCCCATCCCATAAAAGCACTACCATAGACGCAATGCCTTCCACGACTCCAGCTCTCACGCTCGCCGATACCCTCGCCGCCCGCGAACGCATCGGCAGTTCGATCTACCTCACGCCTGCAACCCGTTCCGAGATGCTCTCGCGCATTACCGGGCAGGAAGTCTTCCTGAAGCTCGAAAACCTGCAGATGACGGGCAGCTTCAAGGAGCGTGGCGCTCTGAACAAGATCGCCACGTTGACCCCCGAACAGGGCGCGCGCGGAGTCGTCGCCGCCAGTGCCGGCAATCACGCGCAGGGTGTGGCGTATCACGCGACGCGTCGCGGCATTCGTGCCGTCATCGTAATGCCGATCACCACACCGCTCGTCAAAGTCACGGCCACGCGCGGCTTCGGCGCGGAGGTCGTGCTGCACGGCGCAAACTATGACGAGGCCTGCGCAGAGGCCACCCGGCTGTGCGAGGCGCAGGGCATGACCTTCATCCACCCCTTCGATGACCCCCTCGTCATGGCGGGGCAGGGAACCATCGGGCTCGAGCTGCTGGAACAGATCGACAATCTTGAAGCGGTGATCGTGCCTATCGGCGGCGGCGGCCTCATCGGGGGTGTCGCCTGCGCGGTCAAAGAATTGAAGCCGGGCATCCGCGTCATCGGGGTGCAGACCTCGCGTCTCCCTTCGATGCAGACAGCCGTCCGCGACCACCATCCCACCACGCTCGATCCCGCGACCACCATCGCCGACGGTATCGCCGTGCGCCGCGCCGGCGAAGTCACTTTTCCCGTCGTCGACAAATATGTAGATGAGATCGTCACCGTCGACGAGGACGAGATCGCCAGCTCGATCCTGACCCTGCTCGAACGCGAGAAGACGCTCGCTGAAGGTGCCGGAGCCACCGCGCTGGCCGCTCTGTTGCAGCAGCGCACCTCGCTGCCGAAGGGCATGCGCACCGCGGTCCTCGTCAGTGGCGGCAACATCGACGTCACCCTGCTGAGCCGAATCATCGAGCGAGGCCTGGTGCAGGACGGCCGTATGATCCGCCTGCGCATCCACCTGCTCGACCGCCCCGGCGCCCTCACCGATCTCACGGTGATCATTGCCCGGCACCGCGCCAACATCGTCGATACGCTCTACAACCGTGCCTACTACGGGGTGAACCTGGGCGACACGACCATCGACATTACGATGGAGACCCGCGGTCGCGAGCAGGTCGAAGAGCTGCTCGCCGCTCTCACCGCCGAAGGCTATCGCCACAGCCGCGTCCTGTAAGTGCGGTTGTGGCAGAAAAGCCGTGCCAGAGTGTTTGGCTTACTTGAGGCTTTTGCGATTTCTTTAGAGCAGTTTCCTCATAGGTGTAGAGTTTTCCCAAAGTTACCCATACCTTGTCATCTCGACCGAAGCATGACGGCTTTATGTCATGCGCAGTGGAGAGACCTGCAGTTTGCTCGCGCAGGCAATATCGCTCGTACGAGCAAACTGCAGGTCTCTCCACTCCGGCGGCAAAGAACGCCGCCTCCGGTCGAGATGACAATTTGTAGAAAATCCGAAAAATAAACCCTCTACACCTATAGGGAAATTTGCTCTAGAGGCGTGAGGAGACCTGTGCCTTTACGACAAACACGTGAACGACGCATCGCACTGGAAATTTTGAGCGATTCGAAATAGTCAGGAATAAAGCGCTAAGAAGAGGTGTTAAGAGTGGTAACAGATACCGTTAGCAAGAAGACGGATACGCTGCCCTCGGAATCAAATGCAGCTCTCCCCGCCTGCGTTTCGATTTCAGCCTTCTTCCGGCACAGCGCCGTAGGAGGGGCCACGCACTATGTCTGCGGGCTTATGAGCAAATAGGAGCTTGTACGTGAAATCATTGTCTCGTCTCACTGTTTATACCGCATTATCGTTATCGATGGCAGCTACCGCTGCTTTCGGACAGCACTATACCCAGACGAATCTCGTCTCCAATGTCTCAGGAGTCGCTCCCATTACCGACCCGCAGCTGGTCAATCCCTGGGGACTCTCCCGCGGCTCCAGCGGCGATTGGTGGGTCTCCGATAATCTGACCGGTTTCAGCACTCTCTACAATGGTGCCGGAACCAAGAACTCTCTCATCGTTACCATTCCCCCTGCAGATCCGAATAACAAGAAGACTCCGATCGGTTCTCCCACGGGAACGATCTTCAACGCCAGCCCTACCGATTTCTTATTGCCCGGCGGTCTTGCTGCTGAATTTCTCTTCTGCACCATCGATGGCAGCCTCGTCGCCTGGAATGCAAATGTAGCTATCGCACCGGGAGCCGTGGCACCGTCGACCCATGCCATCACCGTAGCGAAAAACACAGACGGAACAAGCTACACGGGCTTGACCAGTGCCTTTATTGATAACCGGCGCTTCCTCTATGCGGCTAACTTTGGCAAAGGCCGTGTGGATGTTTATGACAACGCGTTTCATCGTGTGGAGCTGCGGGGAGGAAGAAATGCTTTCAGGGACGAGCTGTTGCCCCGTAACTTTGTGCCCTTCAACGTGCAGGCAATCGGCAACGATATCGTCGTAACCTATGTCCTTCACGAAGAGGGAAAACAGGTTGAAACCGATGGTCCAGGTCTTGGCCGTGTGGATATCTACACTTCAGAGGGCGTATTGCTGCAACGCCTGGAGAGTGGAGATTTTATGAACGCTCCCTGGGGCGTGGCTCTTGCCCCGCTCGATTTCGGGCGCTTCAGCCATGACTTGCTGGTTGCGCAATTTGCGGGCGGCGGCACGACAGAAAACAGCGGCGTAATTGCGGCTTTCGATCTTGTTACCGGAAGGTTCGATGGATTGTTGCAGGACGCTAAGGGCAAGACGCTGGTCGTTCCGGGCATCTGGGCCATCAGCCCCGGCAATGTGGCACCAGCGAACAGCGATCCTGCGGCTTCACCCGCAGCCCAGCTGTACTTCACGGCTGTTCCAATAAACGGCGGAGCCCCAGGTGGATTGTTCGGCTATCTGACGGCGATTTCATCTGAGCTTGTAGAAGGCGGCGGACAGTAAAAACAGCAGCACCTCTGTAGTGCTTTCTTAGCTGGGATGCCGCGAATGCTTATTCGCGGCATCCCAGTTAGAAGTTCGGAGATGATCCGAGGCTTTCAGAACCCAGTGCAAGCAATCCGGTGGTTGCCTCCCATCGTGGAGTTGAGATCAGCCGTGCGGCGCCGCACGGAACATCTGTCGACATCTCAATAGCTGTCTTACCAGATACAAGCCTCAGAGACAGGGGGACTGCCTACGATGTCCTGGGGGAAAACCGCAACTTATCCTTATATTTCGCATTTTACCTACTTAGCATGTCTGTCCGATTTCTATCCTGCTTGACAGGTCTTTGCTGGCCTCTCTACTATTTGCTCCGAACAGAATTCAGGTTGTTGGCACGTTGAAGCGAAGCCATTGAGATTCACGATTCGCATTTCATTGTTGTTTTTGACAGCCCATTTGGAGGAAAACCTATGGACGCGAATCGCATACGGCTGGGGCATCGCTGTGTTGAAAGAATGTCAGGCAAGGACCAGTTTCAGACCGCAGGTACGATGCGTGGCCATTGGTTGGTGGCTCTTTTTGCAGCCGCGATGCTCCTGTTTACCACTGCAGGCAGGGCTCAGATCGCCGGTACAGCCAGCATCCAGGGCACGGTAACGGATCCCAGCGGCGCTGTGATTCCGAATGCTCCCGTGACCATCGTTGAAGGCACGACGCAGGTGAAGCACACCACCGCCAGCGGCCAGAACGGACTCTACAGCTTTCCCAATATCAATATCGGCACTTATAACCTGACGGTTGCAGCGCCGGGCTTCAAGACTTATAACCAGCGCAATATCGTGCTGGAAGTCGGCAGCAGCATCGGCATCAATGTAACGATGCCGGTCGGCGAAGCCAGCCAGCAGGTAGAGGTCCAGGCCGACGGAATTGCTTTGCAGACGGAAGACTCTTCGTTCAAGCAGACCGTCGATCAGAAGACCCTCACGGAGCTACCCCTCAACGGCCGCCAGGTGACATCCCTGATCGGACTCTCCGGAGCGTCTGTCCCCGGTAACGCTCTTACACAGGGAAATAAGGGCTTCTTCAGCTCGGTCTCCCCGAACATCGCGGGCGGACAGGGCAATCAAACCGACTTCCGGTTGGACGGCGGCGACAACAACGACTACGAGTCCAACACCAGCTTTGCCTTCCCTTTCCCGGATGCTGTCGCGCAGTTCAGCGTCGAGACCACAGCGCTGGGTGCACAGAGCGGCTCTCACCCCGCCGGCCTGGTCAATGTGGTGACACGCTCCGGATCGAACCAGTGGCATGGAACGGCCTTCGAATTTATTCGCAACAACATCATTAACGCGAACAGCTTCTTTTCTCCTACCAAAGACTCACTGCATCAGAACCAGTTCGGCGGCACCGTCGGCGGCAAGGTCATCAAGGACAAGCTGTTTTTCTTTGCCGGCTACCAGCGTCTGAACTTCTCTCAGAACAGCGCCACCAATACAGCATTCGTTCCTACGGCCGCTAACCTGGCGGGTGATTTTTCCCATACGAACTCAAGTGCTTGCGTGACCAGCATCAAGGCCGGGCAGCAGATCCAGCTCTTCAACCCCATTACCGGGGCTCTGCTTAAGAACGACCAGATCAGCCCGATCAGCGCCGCGAATCCTAACGGGTTCTCACCCGCTGCACTGGCTTTGGACAAGTTTCTTCCTACAACCTCTGACCCTTGCGGCAAGGTGAGCTACTCCATCCCTTTCCTGCAGACAGAGAACCAGTTCATCACCCGTATCGATTCCACACTCACCCCGAAGCACAGCCTCTATGGCCGGTACTTTCTTGACGGGTACACCACTCCCGCATTCTTCTCGCCCACCAATATCCTCCTGACGGCTAACCCGGGTAACACCGAGCGCGCACAGACTCTCACCATCGGTGAGACCTGGGTCGCGAGTTCGAAGCTCGTCAATACGGTTCACCTCACAGCGACTCGGAGATCGAACGAGCGCGGCCCGGCTGCACAGGGAATCAATGCGACGGACCTGGGCATCGACGTCTTTCAACAGGTCCCGATCGGACTGCGTGTGCAGGGAGGCAAGTTCCTCACCTATTGCAGCACCTGCGCCACCGGCATCTTCAATGTCAACGCCTTCTCCGTTGCCGATGACGTCAACATGGTTCTGGGTAAGAACCAGCTTGTCTTCGGTGGAGAGTTCGTTCGCGCCGAGCTCAACGTCAACAATGCGTTCACGTCGAACGGCACCTTCAACTTCACCGGTATCTTCAGCCAGAAGGGCCCGGGTCAGAATCTCAAGTACACCGCTCCCGCGGGCGATACCACCGACGTTGCAGGTACGGATGCCAACCTCGACTTCCTGACCGGTGCGATGCCCACCTTCGCGCAGAGCAAGCCTCAACAGAACGCACTGCGTGCGCCGATCCCCAGCCTGTACATTCAGGATACCTATCACGCGACTCCCAAGCTGGTCATCTCCGCCGGCCTGCGCTGGGGGCCGGAATATGTTCCCACCGATTACTTCGGTCGCGGATCGACGTTCGACATGGCCAGCTTTCTGGCCAACAAGCACAGCACCGTATTTCCCAACGCTCCCGCCGGTAGCTTCTTCTACGGGGATCCGGGCGTGCCGAAAAATTTCACCCAGAACTCTCTCAACCAGTTCTCTCCGCGCTTCGGCATTACCTACGATCCCATCGGAGACGGCAAGACTGTCTTCCGCGCCGGCTCGTCGCTGGTCTATGACGAGACCAATCTGTTCAATGCCTCCGAAGTGCTGGCCAATCCGCCCTTCGCCACCCAGGTCACGAACAGCGCTACAGCTACAGGCCCTCTCAGCTTCGATCATCCATGGGTCGGGGGGACAACGCCGGGCAATCCTTTCCCGATGCCGTTTACTCCGCCCTCCACCACCACGTTCAGCAACCAGAGCCAGTACATCGTCTATCCGAAGCACTTCCAGTCGCCCTACGTGATTCAGTACACGGCTAGCCTGCAGCATGAGTTGCCGCGCGGATGGCAGTTCCAGCTCGACTACATCGGCAACAAAACCACGCATGCAGCCTATGGTTATCCTCTGAACCCGGCTGTCTATATCCCCGGTGTTTCGACCGGCGCCGGCTCGTGCGCTCCTCTGCCCACCGCGCCGGCTCCCGGTACTGCATGTTCCACCACGGGCAACCAGGCCAGCCGTTTTCTTCTCACGTTGGATAACCCCAGCCAGGGTGTGAAGTATCTGGGCGGCGGTGCCGGCACCGTGCTCATGGTTCCTGGCGCCACGGCTCACTACAACGCGCTGGTGGCTACGATCCAGCATCGTGCCTCCGCCAGCTTCGTCTTCCTCGCGAACTACACCTGGTCTCATTGCCTTGACATTCAGGACAATCCGGGAGCCTTCAACAGCACGGCTGTAGAGGATCCGAACAACATTCGCCGTGACATGGCGAACTGCGGATTTGATCGCCGCCACATCATCAACAGCTCTCTGGTAGCCGAGAGCCACTTCGGTCTTTCGGGCTGGCAGGGCTATGCCATCAATCACTGGGAGCTCGCACCGCTGCTCCGCATCACCAGCGGCGCGCCCTTCAATGTGACTTCGGGAACGGACAACTCGCTCACCGATATCGGCAACGATCGTCCTAATCTGGTTTCCATCTCGCCTTATACCAAGACGAAGACCCAACTGGCCCAGGGAACAAACTCGCTCTTTATTACATCGGCAGCCTTTACACAGAATGCGACGGGCACCTATGGAAATCTTGGCCGCAATGCCTTCTTCGGTCCCAGGCTCTTCCAGTTGGATGCGACCCTGAGCCGCACCTTCCCGCTCCACGACCGTTTGGCGATGGTCCTGCGTATTGAGAGCTTCAATGTGCTGAACCATCCGAACTTCAACAACCCCACCAGCACCAGCCTGCTCTCGTCTACCTTCGGACAGATTACTCAGTCCCAGGGCAACAACACGACGACAGGTCCGGGCGCTCCCAGAATCTTCCAGGGAGCGGTCAAGCTCACCTTCTAAGTCGAGTAGTTTCCGCGCAGTAAGAACAAGAACGGAACGAGGAAAGAGCAACTATGAATCATCCTGAGTGGGCGCGACGTACCTTCCTGAAGAGAGCCGGGCAAGGCCTGGCCTCTCTGCCCCTGCTGTCGGCTCTGCCTGCGATGCTTGAAGCGAAGACTCCAGCGAAGTCCTCTGCCAAGAACCACATTGAATCTGTTCTGCCCAAGCCTGTCGTCAAGCTGAACGTGCGTGACTTCGGCGCTGTAGGCGATGGCAAGACCAAGGACACCCTCGCCCTGCAGCAGACGCTGGATCGCTGCAGCCTGCTGGGCGGAGGAGAGGTCTTCGTCCCTGCGGGCGAGTATCTGACCGGCGCGCTCGTACTACGCTCCAACACGCTCCTGCGGCTCGATGGCGATGCCTCTCTCCTCGGCTCGCCGGACGTGGCCGACTATCCACTGACGCAGGTTCGCTGGGAAGGCCGCTGGATCAAGGGTTACATCGGCTTCATCTCCGCCATGGATGCCGAGAACATCGGCATCGTAGGAAAAGGCAAGATCGTCGGTAACACCGCCATCAAGGGCCGCGTCGAGCGCGCGACGCAGTTCCGCAACCCTGCGCTGCTGGAGTTCGTCAGCTGCAGGAACGTTCGCGTAGAAGATTGCTTCACCAGCCAGAACGACATGTGGTCGATCCACCCGACTTACTGCGAGAACATCACGTTCAAGAACGTGACGGTGCATAGCGGAGCGGACGGGATCGACGTCGACTCCTGCAAGCATGTCGTGATCGATGGCTGCGACTTCGACACCCATGACGACTGCATCTCGCTCAAGTCAGGCCGTGGTGAAGAGGGCTACACCATCCTTCGCCCGACCGAGGATGTGCAGATCTCCAATTGCACGTTCATGGATCACTTCTGGGCCTGCATCGGCATCGGCAGCGAGACCTCCGGCGGCATTCGCAACGTCCGTGTCAACCACTGCAAGTGTCTCGGTGCGAGAACCTTCGCGATCTACATCAAGAGCCGTCCGGGCCGCGGCGCGTTCATCGAAGATATCTCGATGAACGACCTCGAGGTCTCCGGCGCAAAGCAGGGCTTTCTGCGCTTTAACATTCTGGACAGCGGCAAGCAGGACGAGTTCCCGGTCCCCGGAGAGGAAGGTATTCCGACGATTCGGAACTTCCACTTCAGCAATATTCGCGTGACAGATATGCCGGTGTTGGTCGATGGCGTTGGAATCCATCCAAGCAAGCCGCTCGAAGGCTTCTCGCTGACGAATGTAACGGGCACCTGCGGCAAGGGAATCTCACTTGCGAATATCAAGCACGCGGTAGTGCGCGATATCAAAGTAACTGGATTTACCGGGCCTCTGCTCAGTGCCCATAACGTAACGGGAACCGGACTCAACGGTGCCGCTACTCTCGATGCAGCGAAGGTTCCCGAACCGGTTCCAGTACCGGCACAGCCTTACATGCTGCACTAAGCCTTTGCCTTTGCCGTTGTCTTTGCCTTTGTTGTTGTTCTTGCTTTTCTTGCTTGTCATTCCCGAAGGGAATCTGCTTCCTCCCGTTTTTAACCATGCCACCGTCGGCTGTATCTTCCGAACTACCTCCCGTCCTTCTCGTCGATACGACCGAAGAACGGGAGACAGCAGATTCCCTACGGGAATGACAACAAGAAAAGCAAAGACAAAAGACTTCCTCAGGCCAAGCATCACACTGCTTTAAAACCTCACAAGCATAGGTGAAGTGATGTATCGATTCTCTTCCGTGATCTTCCGTAGCTTCGCCACCACCGCTCTGCTCGGCACCCTAGCCTACGCCCAGGCTCCTGCCGCACCCGCAAAGATCGACCCCAACAGCCCCGCCAATATCGGCCGCGCGGAACTCGTCCAGTACCTCGACAGCATCGCAGCACAGGATACAGCCACTCGCCATGCTGCGGTCGCCGCACTCTCAAGCCGCGCAGAAGCAGAAGACCGCCAGGCCGTCGTTCGCAAGAAGATCCTCTCCCTCATCGGAGGCCTCCCCGAGCGCACGCCCCTCAACGCAAAGACTCTGGGAGTCACCCAGGCCAACGGCTTCCGCATCGAGAAAATTCTCTTCGAGAGCCAGCCCGGATTTCCCGTCACGGCTCTCCTCTATCTACCCGACGGCAAGCCTGCAGGAGAAAAGCTCTCCGCGGTCCTCATCGCTCCCGGTCACGGCCCGGCAGGCAAGGCGAGCGACTACTTTACCGCAGCCACCTTTGCGCGTAACGGCTTTGTCGTTCTCTCCTACGACCCAATCGGACAGGGCGAGCGCCTCCAGTATCCCGACCCCAGCAAGCCCGACGCCAGCCTCGCCTCGCGTCCCACCGGCGAACATGGCGAAGCTGGCCTGCAACCTTCGTTGATCGGCGATGCCATCTCCCGCTACTTCGTCTGGGACGCCATGCGCGGCATCGACTACCTCAGTCAGCGTCCCGAGGTTGACCCCAAACGCATCGGAGCCTTCGGCTGCTCCGGCGGCGGAGCCATGACCGCGCTTACAGGCGCACTCGACACCCGTGTGGCCGCCACTGCCGTCGCCTGCTACAACACCTCGTTCGATACGCTTCTCGCGTCCATCGGCCCGCAGGACGGCGAGCAATCCATTCCCGGCTTTATCGCCGCCGGTCTGGACTTCCCGGACTGGATCGAGCTCGTAGCTCCGCGTCCCTACGCCGCGGTCGCGACCTACTCCGACATGTTCCCCTTCGCCGGTGCACGTACAACGGTCTCGGAGGCACGCCGCTTCTACGCACTCTTCGATCCTGCAAGCGCGGGCATGCCCTCGGCCTCTGCGGCAGAGGCGGCAGCTCAGTCTCACCCCACGGCACCTGCTCTCAACATCGACACGCCCAACGCCGTGCCGCTGACAGCGCGCCTGCAGTTCATCACCGGCCCCGGCGGACATGGTGCCCTGAGCCCGATCATGGGCAACATCGTCGGCTTCTTTCTGCGCAACCTCCAGCCGGGCTCTGACGCCGATCACCCCTTGCTGCCGCCGCCCATCCCTCGCGGCGCACCCACCGGTCTGCCCAAGGATGCTCTACAAGTCACGAGCACCGGCCAGGTGGCGACGAGCTACCCGCACGCTGAAACCATCTTTACTCTCAATCTGAAACATGCGGCTCAGGCGATCCCTTCCAGCCGCCCCGTCCTCGCTGGAGAAAAGCTGGCCGTCGCCATTCGCGAAACCACCGGCGCGAAGGCCAAGCCCGGAGCCTCAAAGCAGGAGTCCGCCACACAGTCCACAAAGACCGGCGAATTCCAACTGGAGACCGCACCGAACGTAAATCTTCGTGGAACGCTGTCTGTTCCGCCGACTGCCGGACGGCATCCCGCCGTCCTGCTCTTGGCGCCGGAGTCCATCGATGCTGACAACCCCAGGGCGCAGGCGAACAAAGCGGAGTTTGAAAAGCTCACCGCCGCAGGAAACATAGTCCTGGCGGTTACGCCCTCTCCTTCACCTGCGGGAACGGATGACATGAAGTCGCCGATCCTTGGCCCCTTCTATCTGCTAAGCCTGCGTGCCGAGCTGGTAAAACACACCCTGGTAGGAATGCGTGTGGATGACGTGATCCGCCTCGTCGATGCCCTCGCGAGCCGTCCCGATGTCGATGCCAGCAGGATCACTGCGATCGGCAGCGGACATATGGGCCTCGTGCTGCTGCATGCCGCCGTTCTGGACGCACGTCTCAAGCACATCACGATCGACCACGTCCTCAGCAGCTACCACAGCCTGCTCGAAGCGCCGTTGCCCATCGGCGCGTCAGAGGACATCATCCCCGGCGTGCTGCTTCACTACGACATCCCCGACTTGGCTAAAGCTCTTGGCACCCGCCTGACGGAGACCGAACCACTCAAAGGCACCGACGATCTGAGCCAAACCTCAACGCCGCTGGAGACCCTGCGGAATCAGTAAAGCTGCAGAGTCAAACAGAAATCGGGGTTCTCGCAGAGGAAGGCAATTTGCTCCTGGGCAAGAACCCCGATTTGTTCGATAGTGTCTGATCAATCGGCACGATCTGCCTTTGTTTTTGCTGTTGCTCCTGAGTTCGCAAGCGACAAATCAATGTCCTAAAAAATTAGGTTGACAAGCGTCTTGGCTGAACCTAAACTCCTATTTGTTTAGGAGAACTCATGGTCGGTCGCAAAAAAGGTTCCACCGCCCTTACCCCTCTCGAACTGCAGATCATGCAGGTCCTTTGGGCCGAAGGACCAAGCAATGTTTTGCAGGTGCAGAAGAGCCTGTCGCCCAAGAATGATCTTGCCTACAACACGGTGCAGACCATGCTGAACGTTCTCCATCGCAAGGGGAGAGTCAAGCGCACGTTGATGGGGCGTGCCTATGTCTATCGCACGGTTGCCTCCAGGGAGGCCGTCCTCGGCCAGGCCGTCCGCGACCTCGTAGAACGCATGTTCGGCGGGTCTTCCGAAGATCTCGTCATGAGCCTGGTCAAGAACCGCCAGGTTGATCTGGAGCGGATTGCTGATCTGGGCCGAAAGATGGCACAGGAAAAAGGAGAACACGATGAGTAGCCTCCGCGTTTTTATGACATCGTATGTCGTCAACGCTATCTGGGAGGTCACATTGATTGCGGCGGCGGGATGGATGGTGAGCCGCCTGCTCAAGCGGCTTGGCCCTCAGGCCGAGCACGTCACCTGGGCTTCCACTCTGGCCCTTGCGATTCTTATGCCTGCGCTGCCTTTCTTTCGCTGGCTGATGGCCTTCCTTCGCGTTCCAGATAAAGTCATTGGAAATTCCTCGATTACGCTGGTTGCTGCTCAGGGCGGCGGCGCGCAGGTAGAAGGCATCTATGTGCTACCTGCGATTCTTGTACTGCCCTTACTGCTGCTCTATGCAGGCTCGTTGCTCTACTTTGCGGTGCGGCTCGTCTGCTCGTTGCATGGCACTGCAAGGCTGCTTCAGCAAGCCAGCCCCATCTCTCTCTCGCCGGAACAGGAAGAGATCTGGCGTGACTGCAAACGATCATTTTCCGTAGAGGATGCGCGCATCCTGAGCTCGTCGCGAGTTTCTGGCCCTGTCACGTTGGGGTTTCGAGAGCCTGTGCTCCTCGTCCCCGTGGGCTTTGTGGAGGGATGTACGCCGCAGGATTTTCTTGCTGCGCTGGCACACGAATGCGCACACATGAAGCGCCGTGACTTTCAGAAAAATATCTTCTATGAGGTCGTCGGCCTCCTGCTTGCCTTTCATCCTGTCCTCTGGATGCTCAAGTCTCACATCGCGCAGACGCGCGAGATGATCTGTGACGGCATGGCCACGGAAAGGCTTATTGATTCGCGCAGCTACACGCAATCCCTGTTACGACTCGCAACCAGAATCGCTATGGCCTCGCGAGTCTCCACTCTTCACGCCATCGGGATCTTCGATGCCAACATTCTGGAGAAGCGAGTCATGATGATGAACATCAAGAAGCAGCCTCTTAGCTCTGTGTTGAAATACGGTCTAATCATTCCCTCAACGCTCTTCCTGCTTTCCATCGCGGCTGGCGGAGCAGCCATGGCCGTCGTGATTGAACCGCAATCTTCTTCTCAAGCAGCCGATCAGGCACAACCGTATGGTCAGATCTATCAGGTCGGCAAAGACAAAGACGTAAGCGCGCCGCGCTTGATTTTTTCTAAAGACCCTGAATTTCCAAAGTCGGCTCTAGGGAAAAAGGATAAGTTCAATGGGTCTTGTGTCGTTACTCTCATCGTGGATTCGACAGGAGCCGTTCATGATGTTCGTGTCAAACGCTCTCTCAGCCCTGACTTCGACGCGAGTGCAATCAAAGCAGTACAGCAGTATCGCTTCAAGCCCGCCATGCGATCAGGCGAGCCGGTGGCTGTTGCACTTTACATGGAAATAAATTTCGAAAGGTTCTAAAAGATTCTTTCAAACTCGTGTGTAGCCTGAATATTTATGTTCTTGTTCATCCCCTAGAATCGTCATCCTGAGCGGAGCACCTCGCGTTTTTTTGCGAGGTGCGCAGTCGAAGGACCCCGATGGGTTTAATCTTGCTCATACTGTTGGGACCTTTTCTCGCACGGGGATCCAGGTTCGAACGCTTGAGGTAGAAAAGGTCCAAAGGGCATTGGAAGGACGCAACCCTCGGGGTCCTTCGACTCCGCGTCCCAAAGGCAGTGACGCTCCGCTCAGGATGACGATTCTGTGGCGACATAAAACACAAATCCCCCACATTTCCATCAATCGCTCTACAACCCGCGCGCAAGCACTTCCGCAAGATGCAGCGCACGCGTCTCGGAGTTCTGCGCGACCTGCTCGCGACAGCTGAAACCATCCGCAACCACAAGCGTCCCGGCCTTAGCACCACGCACTGCAGGCAGAAGAACACGCTCGGCCAGTGTCTGCGATACCTCGTACTTATCTTTCTCGAAGCCAAAGGGCCCAGCCATGCCGCAGCAGCCTGAGTCGAGCAACTGCACATCGGCTCCGGTGCTGCGCAGCAGTTGCATCTCATCGGTCATCTTCATCACGGCCTGGTGGTGGCAGTGGCCCTGCACGAGAATGGTGCCACCGATAGCAGGGGGCTTGTACTCGGGAGCGTACTTCACCAGGAACTGGCTCAGCAGATACGTCCGGTCGCGCAGTTTGCTTGCACGCGGATCGTTGGGGCGCAGGTTCATGAGCTCATCGCGAAACACCGTCGCGCAGCTGGGCTCGAGCACGACCACAGGCATCTCCGCATAGGGCGCCAGCGCGTCGAGCGTCTTGAGCAGGTATTTCTTCGCGGAGTCGAGCAATCCGAAGTCGTACAGCGGCCGCCCGCAACAGACGTGCTGTTGCAGCACGTGCACGCGGAAGCCGGCATCGACGAGCACCTTGTGTGCTGCCACCGCTGTGTCGGAGTGCAGATAGTTGTTGAACGTATCCGCCCACAGCAGGACATCGCCCTTCGGCTGTGCAGGTTGTCGCAGTGCCTTCGATCGCTTACGAAAGGTCTGGCTGGAGAACGAGGGCAGCGTCCGGTCGGGATGAATATGCAGCGCGGCCTTTGCGAGCCTGCTGGTCAGCGGCCAGCTCGTCATGAAGTTGGCGATGCCCGGAGCGAGAGAGGCGAGCCGCGCACCTTTGTCGACGAAGCCGAATGCATACGCTCCAAGCGGCCGCAGACGTCCTTCATAGTGGTGCGCCAGAAACTCTGCCTTGTATGTCGCCATGTCCACATTGACCGGGCACTCGGTCTTGCAGGCCTTGCACGCGAGGCACAGGCCGAGCGCCTCACGCACCTCTTCGCTGCGCCAGCCATCGCGCACCACGTCGCCCTGCATCATCTCCCACAGCAGGTGCGCGCGCCCGCGTGTGGAGTGCTTCTCCTCCTTGGTCGCCATGTAGCTCGGGCACATAGTCCCGGCTTCCTCCTTGCGGCAGGCACCCACGCCGACACAGCGCAGCGCGGCCTGCTCGAACGAGCCGCCATCCGACGCGAAGTGGAAGTGGGTCGAGGTTTGTATCGGAGCATGCGAGGTGTTCAGCCTCAGATAGTCATGCGGCTGGTAGGCATCGATCAGCTTGCCGGGATTCATGCGGGCCAGTGGATCCCACAGCCGTTTGAACTCGCGAAAGGCCTCCATCAGCTCCGCCCCGAACATCTTCTCCAGCAGCGCGCCGCGCGACTGGCCGTCGCCATGCTCGCCGGAGATCGAGCCGCCAAGGCTGACGACTAAATCCGTAGCCCGGTCGACGAACTCCCGATAGATCGCGATGCCGCGCTCGCTCTTGAAGTCGAAGTTGATACGCAGATGCACGCATCCGTGCCCGAAGTGGCCGTACATCGGCGAGCGGTAGCCGTACTCCTGCATCAGCGTACAGATGGCGCGCAGATACTCACCCAGCTCCTGCGGAGCGACCGCCGCATCCTCCCAGCCCTCCCATCCAACGGGTTCGCCGGGAACGAAGGCAGTAGCGCCCAGCGCGGACTCGCGCACGAACCAGACCTTGCGAGCCTCCTCCGCTGTGTAGAGGCGAACCGAAGGCCGTGCGGCAAACTGCTGTGCGGCTGCGACCAGCGTCTGGGCCTTTGCCTCAACTTCTTCCGCACTGTCCGCGCCCAACTCGGCCAGAAGATAGCCTTTGCCGTCGGGCAGCAGGCGCACCTCTTCGGTCGCAAGATTCTTGCGCTGCATAAACTCGACGAGCAGGCCGTCGAAGCCCTCCAGCGCAATGGGGTTGTGTTCGAGCACGAGTGGAACGTTGTCGGCTGCGATGAAGGCATCGGAGAAACCAATACCGACGAGGCGGCGAAACTGCGGGCTCTTCACCAGTCGCAGCTTCGCTTCGAGGATCGTGACACACGTGCCCTCACTACCTACAAGCGCACGCGCAACGTTGAAGCCCTGCTCCGGCAGAAGCTCATCGAGGTTGTAGCCGGAGACGCGGCGCGGGATGCGCGGAAAGCGTTGGCGGATAAGCGCGGCGTACTGGTCGCGAATCTTCTTTAGACCCGCATAGATCTCGCCCTGGCGTCCACCACCGGCGATGATCGCCTCAAGCTGCTCTTCGCTGGTGGGGCCAACGGTCATGCGCGTGCCGTCGTACAGCAGGATGTCGAGGGACTCGATGTTATCGACGGTCTTGCCGCCGAGCAGACTATGCGTGCCGCAAGAGTTGTTGCCGATCATGCCGCCCAGCGTGCAGCGGCTGTGCGTGGCGGGGTCTGGTGCAAAGGTCAGCTCATGCTCTTCCGCAGCTTCGCGAACGCGGTCAAGTACCACGCCAGGCTCAACGCGCGCTGTCCTGCTCTCGGGATCGACGGCGAGGACGCGACGCATGTACTTCGAGAAGTCGAGGATGACGGCCGTGTTGCAGCACTGTCCTGCAAGGCTGGTCGCCGCGCCACGAGCGAGGACGGGAGCGTTGAACTCTCTGCACGCGGCCAGTGTGGCTTCGATGTCCGCGCTGTCGAGCGGCAGCACCAGGCCGATGGGAATCTGCCGATAGTTCGAAGCGTCCGTTGCGTAGAGGGCGCGCGTGCCTTGATCGAAGCGCACCTCGCCGCGAACGGTGCGGCGGAGATGCGCTTCAAGATCGGTGGCTGCGGGAAAGGGATTGAACGGTGTCTTCGCCGCAGGGGCGCGGAGAATCGTCAGCGGCTGTGTAGACATTCGTCGACCTTTCCGTGGCGCTTAAATACGTCCTCTGAATGCGAGACGCCTTTGCTTTTGTACTTGTCTTTGCTTTTGTACTTGTCTTTGCTTTTGCACTTGCACTTGCTTTTCTGGTTGTCATTCCGAGCGCAGCGAGGAATCTGCTTCCTCCCGTTCTTCGTCCGCATCACCGAGAAAGCGCGGAGCAAGTTACGAAGAGTGTAGCTTTGCCACGCTTGGCGTTTGTGCCGGCATAGACAAAAAACGGGAGGAAGCAGGTTCCTCGTTCCACGCGGAATGACAACAAGAAAAGCAAAATCGTCGAACTAGCTTTTCTCTCCGGGATCGGCAACGACGAGCTGGTTCTGCTCCCCAAGCCCACCGATGCCCAGCCGGATCTTATTGCCAGCCCGCAGATACACCGGCGGCTTCTGGCCGAGGCCGACGCCGGGAGGCGTACCCGTCGAGATAATGTCGCCGGGCTGCAGGCTCATGAAGCGGCTGAGATAGCTGATGAGAAATTTGACGCCAAAGACCATCGTGCGGGTATTGCCGTCCTGGTAGCGATGACCATCGACCTCCAGCCACATATCAAGCGCCTGCGGATCGGGGACTTCGTCGGTTGTGACGAGCCACGGGCCGGTAGGACCGAAGGTATCGGCGCTCTTGCCTTTGACCCACTGGCCGGTGCCTTCGAGCTGGAAGGCGCGCTCCGAGACGTCGTTGATCAGGCAGTAGCCGGCAACATGCGAGAGCGCGTCCTCTTCCGACACGTACTTCGCGGTGGTCCCGATCACGACGCCGAGTTCCACCTCCCAGTCGGTCTTCAGCGAGCCCCTCGGAATAACGATGTTGTCGTCCGGTCCCGAGATCGAAGATCCAGCCTTCATAAAGAGCACGGGCTCGGCGGGCACGGCCATGCCGGACTCCGCTGCGTGGTCCGAGTAATTGAGGCCGATGCAGAGAAACTTGCCCGGCTGCACAACGCACGAGCCAAAGCGCGGATTGCCCTCGACGACGGGCAGGCCGTTCAGGTCAAGCTGGGCAATGGCTTTGAGCGAATCGGGAGAGAGGAACTTGCCGCTCAGGTCGGGAACAACCTTGGAAAGATCGCGGATGGTTCCATCGGGTGCGAGGATGCCGGGTTTCTCCTGGCCTGCGGGGCCGTAGCGTAACAGTTTCAAGTCGTTGCTCCTTTGCAATCGGTCGAATCAAATATGGCCCAGGGGAAGCCCCTGCGACCGGCCGGGAGTTCACAGGTTCCCGGCACTTCTATATCCAGCTTCATGATATCGCCGTCACGTTCGACCTTCGGAGCGGTGCCCTCAGGTGGTCTCGTTCAGGTCGAGTTCGCGTTCCAGTCTTCGCAGTACCGAGTCGCTGATGCGTCCCTCATCGCGCAGATGGACCAGGATCTTTCTCTGTACCTTCAGCAGCTCCAGTACGACCGCTTGCTGGCGTGCAAACTGCCTCGCATTCGTCCCGGTATCGCTGTGGCCCAGTACTGCGGCAAGACGCTCCCGATGGTGTTCGGCGAGGTCGTCATAGAGCCTCGCAAACTCCGGCAGATCATTTTCGCGAGCCTCTTCGATATGCTCCAGCGCTGTTTCCAGCATCAACCGTCGCGCCTCACCCTCTTCACGATCCGGTTCGCCGGCTCCGCCCAGTCCCAGTGCCCGGACGAGTGGCGGAAGCGTCAGCCCCTGCAGCACCAGCGTCACGAGAATCACGCTGAAGGTCAGAAAGATAATCAGGTTCCGGCTGGGAAACGGCTGGCCGTTCTTCAGCGTCTCGGGAATAGAGAGCGCCGCTGCCAGCGAGACCACGCCGCGCATGCCGGTCCATCCTGTGACGAAGATCTGCTTTGCCGGAAGCATCGGCTCGTCTTGTTTCAGCAGCCGTCTGCGGATGAAATAGGCCAGGTACGCCCCAGGATAGATCCACAGGAGCCGTAGCGCGATGACCAGCGCGCTGACTGCTGCCGCATCGACCATCAGGGTTACTTTGCTATAGCTGTGCAGCCCTGCAAGGACAAACGGCAACTGCAGCCCAATCAGGACGAACACCAGTCCGTTCAGCACAAAGTCGATAGCGTTCCACAGAGCATAGGCCTGCAGTCGCACGCCCGGCGAAAAGAAGCTCGCACTCTTCCGGCTCAGGTAGAGGCCGCAGGCGACCACCGCGAGAACACCGGAGGCATGGGCCTCTTCCGCTGCGATATAGGACGCATAGGCCGTGACGACTCCGAGCGTCATTTCAATTGGCCCGTCGTCGATGTGCAGCTCAAACCAGTGCACTACCCAGCCCACGGCTACGCCGATTCCAATGCCCGCTACTACCAGATAGATCAACCGCAGCGCCCCTGCGCCGAACGACGGAGTTGTGCCACTCACCACCATGGCTACGCCGAACTCCAGCGCCAGCAGGCCGGTGGCATCGTTGACCAGGCTCTCGCCCTCCAGGATGTCTGTGATCCGCTGCGGCAGTCCTACTCGTTTTGCAATGGACGTCGCGGCGATAGCGTCCGTGGGCGCGACGATCGCGCCTAGAACAAATCCCGTGCGCCAGTACAAAAGCGAGAACAGCCTCTCCCCAGCCAGCGCCACGCCGAGCACGGTAAAGCCGATGAGGCCGAACCCCATCAGAAAGATGGTCACGATGTTGTAGCGGAAATCGCGCCACGAGGTCTCCCAGGCGGCGTGAAACAGCAGCGGCGGCAGCACGGCGAGGAAGACCATGTCCGGGTTCAGGCTGATCTTCGGCAGGCCGGGGATAAAGCTGACCAGCAGCCCGGCGATGACCAGCACGATCGGATAGGCCACCTTCAACCTGCGGGCCAGATCGCCGAAGATCACCACAAAGAGCAGCAACAGCAGAAAGACTGTCTCTATCCCTCGTATTCCTTCGTGCATCGTGACCTCCGCGACGGACTGTCCTTTTGTCTTCAACAGACAACGAAGCTGTGCGTTCCAGTATCTCCTGTTGTTGCCGTTGTTTGTTTTCGCCGTCATTTGCAACTCCACTATTGCTTATGTATTCTCATTATTATGAGTGGAACCGTGAAGACCCTCCCTACCACCGTGCTCTCCGGCTTCCTCGGCGCCGGCAAAACGACTCTGCTCAATCACGTGCTGAACAATCGCGCTGGAATGCGCGTTGCGGTAATCGTGAACGACATGAGCGAGATCAACATCGACTCGCAGCTGATCGCCCAGAGCGGTGCAGGTCTGAGCCGCACCGAAGAGAAGCTCGTCGAGATGACCAACGGCTGCATCTGCTGCACGCTGCGCGACGACCTGCTGCAGGAGGTCTCGCGCCTCGCGCGCGAAGGCCGCTTCGACTATCTCCTGATCGAGTCAACCGGTATCTCCGAGCCCCTCCCCGTGGCCGCGACGTTCACCTTCATCGACGAGACCGGCAAGTCGCTCTCCGAGGTGGCCAAGCTCGACACGATGGTGACGGTGGTCGATGCCGCCAAGCTGTTGCAGGACATCCGCTCTATTGACGATCTTCGCGACCGTGACGTGGCCTTGAGCGAGGACGACGAGCGGTCGATCTCGGATCTGCTGATCGATCAGATCGAGTTCGCCAACGTGCTGGTCATCAACAAGACCGATCTTGTCAGCGAGGAAGAGCTGGCGCGGCTCGAAGCCATCCTTGAGCATCTGAACCCCGGCGCAGAGCAGATTCGTTCTGTGCGCGGCGAGGTTCCGCTCTACAGCATCCTGCACACCGGGCTCTTCGACATGGACGAGGCCGAGAGCTCCGCCGGCTGGATTCGCGAGTTGAACAACCGCCACACGCCCGAGACCGAAGAGTACGGCATCGCAAGCTTCGTCTACCGCGCGCGCCGGCCGTTTCATCCCGAGCGTCTTGAGCAGCTGACCAACGGTGGCTTCCCCAATGTGCTCCGCGCCAAGGGCTTCCTCTGGCTCGCCTCCTGCAACGACGACCTGATCCTCTTCTCGATCGCGGGCGCCACGCTTACGGTTGAGCCGCAGGCGCAGTGGCTCGCCGCGGGAGACCCCGACGAAGAGCATGATCCCGATACCAAGGAGTACATCGGCAGGGTATGGGAGCCGGAGTTCGGCGACCGCCGGCAGGAGGTTGTCTTCATCGGCGCCGATATGGATCGCGCCGCCCTTGAAGCGCAGATGGATGCCGCGCTGCTTACGCCTGAAGAGATGGCTGGCGGCCCGCAGGCATGGAAAAAACTCAACGATCCGTTTGCGGAGATGTTCCGCGATCGCGAACCGGCTGAAACGCCCGTAGAGGCATAGGAGAAGAAACATGGCAAAGGTATGTCCCATCACGGGCAAGCGAACGGTGACCGGTAATAACGTCTCGCACGCCAACAACAAGACGCGCCGCCGCTGGGAGCCGAACCTGCAGCTGAAGCGCATCTGGATTCCCAGCGAGAACCGCTTCGTTCGCATGCGCGTCAGCGCCCGCGGAATCCGCACGATCCAGAAGCTCGGGATAGAAGCAGCGCTGCTGAAGGCAGCGAAGAGAGGTTAGCAATGCGAACGATCATCAAGCTGGTCTCGACCGCAGGCACGGGGCACTTCTACACGACGACCAAGAATCCCAAGCTGCAGACCGGGAAGTTAGAGCTGCGCAAGTACGATCCGGTGGTCCGGAAGCATGTTCCTTATAGGGAATCGAAAGCTTAGGGGCGTCTCCTGCTGTAAGGAATCCGTTCAGCCGCATATCGTGTCAACTGCTACATATCGCGCAAAGCGCGACAACGCTGACGCTTTAGCGTCAGCGGACGGAGGGAGCCGTGGCCTTTAGGCCACGGAATTGAGACTTGGCAAAATGTGGCCTTTAGGCCCGGGCTCTCTTGCGGCTTCGCACAAAAGGCCCGGGGCTAAAGCCCAATTCCTGCTGACCTTTGATTCCGTGGCCTAAAGGCGATTGCCTCCCTTACCCTCCGTCCCGCGACGCTAAAGCGTCGCGGTGTGCGCTTCGCGCGATGAGAAACGTTGCCCTTAACGAAGCCACCACCAACGAAGCAACAAGAGCACTCCAAACAAATCCACAAATCTCCATCAGGTCCCCACCACATGCCCGTCAACCCACCGCCCAGGCAATATCTTTCGAACGCCATTCGAAAGCGTGGCAGCGCGCTCCTGCATCAGCAGTGCTGGCTCTGGGGACAGGACATCAAGCGTGCCGAAGGCAATCTGCTCCTGGCCCACGGCTTCGAACGCGCGCGTCCGCCGGATGGCGTCGCAGGCTCCAGCCAGTACACCCTCGCAGTAGCGGGCGATCTCAGTGTCAGGCTCTGGGGGTTCGGCATCTACTTCGGAGCGGGGATAGGAATCTTTCTGAACCGCTTTGAGTTCATCCCCCGCGAAGCCCGAAGGTCCGACCTGTGGCAGGCACGGGAGATGAGCGCTCTTCCCAGAGCCAAAGATTTTTCCCTGCTCGCGCAGACGCTGCGATGGATCGGAGCCTACGAGGCTTGGGTTCTCCGCACGCTGGGGCCGGAGCATCGAAAGGCATGCCTCGTCGGCTGGCCTGGTGCCGCTACGAGTCACTGCCTGATCGCCGAAGCCTGGAATGAGCTAGCTGCACAGGTCGAGAGATCACAGCCCATTCCAGGCGCCGCGGGTTGCCGCATCGCGCCTGCCAAGGCGCGGCTTACTTACAATCCGCACACACCCCGTAAAGAAAGAACTCATGGCCGGTCACGCGGAAGCCGCGCGGCAGCTTCGGTTTAACCGGCACGCCACAGCCCTGCATCTCGAACACCTTGCCGCACTCGTTGCAATGGAAGTGATGGTGGTGTTCCTTGCCGGCGACTTCATAGCGCGTTGACTCCCCAGGAATCTCCACCGGCGTGAGCCACTTGTCTTCCACCAGCGAACCGATGTTGCGATACACCGTAGCAATGCTGATGCCTTCGACCTCTTTTTGAGCATAAGAGAGCGTCTCGTCCGGCGAGAGGGGGCGGTCCGCATTAATGAAGGCCGCTCGAATCGCATCTTTTTGACGTGTTTTACGTGACTGTATAGGCATGACTCTCTCTCCTCCACTGAATTCAATTGGAGTGTTTCACCAGCTGATCGCGGTATAGCTGGTTCTATATTAACGCGAATCGACTCGCGGCTGGCCTCTCTTACTTTTCTTTCTGCCTTGGGGCATTCAACTCGATCTCGAAGATGTGCGGCCAAAGCTTGCCGGTGAGGAAGAGATGGTTGGTCTTCGCGTCATACGCAATGCCGTTCAACACCGCCTCCGGATCGGTCCTTTGATCGGGCGGCAGCAGCATGCTGAGATCGAGCCAGCCAACGACCTTTCCCGTCTGTGGTGAGATGCGGATGATGCGATCGGAGTGCCAGATATTCGCGAAGATCTCTCCGTGGATGTACTCCAGTTCATTCACGTTCTGAACGGGGACTCCGTTCTCCGTTACCTTCAAACGGCGAGTCTCTCGGAACGTGTGAGGATCGAAAAATCGCAGCGTGGGAGATCCATCGCTTCGTATAAGGCTCGTTCCATCCTGCGTCAGCCCCCATCCTTCGCCGTCGTAGTGAAAGGTGCGCAGCAGATGGAAGTTGGAGCGGTCATACACAAAGCCGGTCTGGGTCTGCCAGGTCAGTTGGATCACCTCGTTCTGCCAGACCGTAATCCCTTCGCCAAAGTAGGTGTCCGCAATATTGAGATTCCGCGTGATCGCGCCCGTCTTCGGATCGATGGCCCGCAGCGTGGAATGGCCCTTCAGGCCCGTGCTCTCGTACAGCGTGCCGTCCGCGTAGACGAACCCCTCGGTGAAGGCCCGCGGATCGTGCGGATAGACGTGGATGATGTGGAAGCTGTCCGCCTTCGTGGGAGCATCCGCTGGGAAAGCGTGCATCCGTGCGCAGGAAAGAAAGACAAGTTCGAGGGCTGCCAACCGCCGCCAAGCCCATCTCTTATGTTGGCGAGGCCTGCTGGAATCAGTGTGCTGCTTTGGTATCACGTTCAGTGCTCCAGGCGTCCGGGGAATCTTGTGCGGTCCTGCGGGCGCGCCATACTGCGAGCGCGATTCCGGCCACGATCATGGGGATCGTCAGCAACTGGCCCTTGCTCATCCAGCCCCAGAATACAGGCTGGCCCGCATCCGGCTCGCGCCAGAACTCGTCGATAAAACGGCCGATGCCATACAGCGCACACACCGCACTGGTCGTGAATCCCGGCCGTGGATGGCTGCGATAGATCCACCGCGCCAGCAGAAACAGCAGCAGGCCTTCGATCGCCGCGGCATAGAGCTGGCTGGGGTGGCGAGGCACCTCCATGCCATTGACCAGCGGCGATCGCGGAAAGATGACAGCCCACGGAACAGTCGTCGGACGTCCCCACAGCTCGCCGTTGATGAAGTTGGCGATCCGTCCCAGGCCGATCGCCAGCGGACCGGCAACGACGGCAGCATCCAGAAAGAGCCATGGATTGAGCTTCCGTTGCCAGGCAAAGATACAGATCCCCAGCACCATGCCGAGGATGCCGCCATGGCTGGACATGCCGCCGTTCCAGACGGCGAAGACCTCCAGGGGATGATGGCTGATCTCGTGAAAGTCGTAGAAGAGGCAGTAGCCCAGCCTGCCGCCGACGAGCAGCCCGGCCGCCCCATAGATAATCAGCGTGTCGACCTGGTGGAGCGAAACCGGAAGCCGTCCTTGGCGCGACCACCTCGAAAAAAGATACGCGGTAAGCAGAATTCCCAGGGCGTAGGCGATGCCATACCAGCGAATCCCAAGGCCACCCGAAAAGTGAATGATCCAGGGATCGAGATTGTCGACCCAGTACTGTCGTGGAGCGGCCATGGCGAGGGAAGAAAGACTCATCGAACAGGCCAGCCGAGTGCTTGCGCCGGAGTCGCGAGGGAGAAGTACAGCATGCCGGGAGTCGCCGCCGCGCCTGCGAACCTTTGCGAAAACGTGCGTCTAACGGTCGAAGACCTCATTCCAGCATCTTCCACCGGGAAGCAGGATATGTCAATGCGAATGAATTCTCATTTGCGTAAAGGCTGAAGAAGAGGCATGCTCCAGCGGCATTCCTGTTTCTATGGCGTTGATCTCGCCACCGTATAATCACGTTCTACCTTGAGAGCGGCAGGGCAGCAGACGCAGGGCTCCGAGGACGGGAGGAATGAATAGGTGAAGTCGTTGCATCGTGGAGTGGCAGCTGTTTTGGTAGGGCTTCTGGGATCTGGACCCATGTACGGGGCTGAAACGGTGCAGCCGAAGGATGCAATTCGGCACGTCGTCGTTATCTTTCAGGAAAACGTCTCCTTCGATCATTACTTCGCCACCTATCCTCATGCGTTGAACTCGCCGGGCGATCCCCAGTTCACGGCCCTGCCGGGAACCCCCAGGGTCGATGGCCTGACCGGCGATCTGCTGAGCAACAATCCGAACTCCCTGAACGAGCAGAATGGGCCGGGCAAGTCGAACCCCTTCCGTCTGCGGCACGACCAGGCCATCACGGCCGACCAGGACCACAACTACCAGGCCGAGCAGCTCGCCTATGACAACGGCAAGATGGACCTCTTTCCGAAGTCTGTCGGCAGCGCGGACGGCCCGCGTGTCCCCGGAGAAAAAGCGGGCGTGCCCTCCACCACCGGCCTGACGATGGGCTACTATGACGGCAATACCGTGACGGCGTACTGGAACTACGCGCAGCACTTCGCCATGAGCGACCGTCAGTTCGACACGAACTTTGGGCCGTCGACGCCGGGTGCGATCAACCTCATCTCAGGCCAGACGAACGGCGTGGTCAATGACCAGAACGCTGGCGGCGGCATCGTGCCGGACGGCAATGGCGGCTTCACCCTGATTGCCGACCCTCAGCCTTCGGGCGATGTCTGCTCCAGCACCTCCGATGCGCTGGTCCACATGACGGGCCGCAACGTCGGTGACATGTTGACGGAGTCGAAGATCTCCTGGGGCTTCTTTCAGGGCGGCTTCGATCTTACGGCTGTGAACTCGAATGGAACCACGGGCTGCCGTCGCAGCTCCGCCGCCGTGTCGGGCGCGCAGAAGCGGGACTATGTGCCGCACCACCAGCCGTTCCAGTACTACAAGTCGACGGCCAACCCCGAGCATGTTCGTCCCAAGTCCACGAAGACGATCGGCACCAACGACGATGGCGCGGCGAACCACCAGTACGATACGCATGACTTCGTCGACGCTCTCAAGTCCGGCAACTTTCCCGCGGTGAGCTTCCTGAAGGCTCCCGCCTATCAGGACGGCCACGCCGGCTACTCCGACCCGCTGGACGAGCAGAAGTTCGTGGTGGAGATGATCAACCTGATCCAGCAGCAGCCGGACTGGGACCATACGGTGGTCATCATCGCCTATGACGACTCAGACGGATGGTATGACCACGTCATGGGTCCGATCGCGAACGGCTCAGCGACGAAGGTGGACCAGCTAACCGGTCCCGGCAAGTGCGGCAACGGCGAGACGGCGCTGGCTGGCGTTGATTCGGCGACAAAGCACGCGCAGGGTCGTTGCGGCTTTGGTCCGCGTCTGCCCTTGCTGGTGATCTCCCCCTGGGCGAAGCCGAACTACGTGGACCACACGATCACGGACCAGACCTCGGTTCTGCGCT
The DNA here is from genome assembly GCF_000178955.2 of Granulicella mallensis MP5ACTX8. Taxonomy (NCBI): domain Bacteria; kingdom Pseudomonadati; phylum Acidobacteriota; class Terriglobia; order Terriglobales; family Acidobacteriaceae; genus Granulicella; species Granulicella mallensis. The sequence continues at coordinate 111,350 of NC_016631.1, forward strand.
TCATTGAAGACTCGTTCCTGGCTGGCAAGCGGGTTGGCGGCGGCTCGTTCGACGCCCAGGCAGGCGGGCTGAACGGCATGCTGGACTTCAGCAGGAAGAAGCCGCAGAACGCGAAGCGAGTTCTCCTGGACCCGGAGACGGGACTGGTCGCAAAGTAAGCCTGATCGGTTTTTGCCTTTCTTGCTTGTCCTTGTTTTTCTTGCTTGTCATTCCCGAAGGGAATCTGCTTCCCGCCGGTATAGCCCAAACAGTCTTGCGAGGCAAGCACATCAGTCGTTGCAGTTGTCTTTGCCTCTCTGGTTTGTCATTCCGAGCGCAGCGAGCGAACCTGCTTTCTCCCGTTTTTTGCCAGTGCCGTCACACACGATAGGCATTAGCCCAAACTAGACATGGTCTATCTGGGTGCTACGCACGAAGAACGGGAGGAAGCAGGTTCACTCGCTACGCTCGGAATGACAACAAGAAAAGCAAAAACAACGGCAAAGACCATCGCATTGGCTCAGCCGAGCCGCTCTACTAATCTGTAAGAGATGCAGAAGAAGCCTTTGAAACCCTGGACCCGCAGACGACTCATCACCCAGGCCGGAATCGCGGCTGCGGGCAGCAGCCTGCTCGGGCACAAAGCCTGGGCCCTGCAACAGGGAAGCATGCACGGGATGAAGATGGGGAGCGCCGCACCCACCCATGGCCCTCACACCCTGGACGCGATGAAGCTGGAGTCCTTCGTCGACCCTCTGCCGCTCCCACAGCGGATGCATCCTGAAGGCCGCCGCTCTGAAGAATCTCTCAAGGCCGTCGACGCTCCCTACTATCGCGTGGATGTTCGCGAAGTCTCCTGCAAGATGCACCGCGACCTTCCTCCCTCGCGGATGTGGAGCTACGGCGAGAGCGCCGCTCCGGTGCTCTTCGAGACGCGCCGCGATCAAGGCGTGTTGATCGACTGGTGGAACCATCTCCCCCGAAAGCACTTCCTGCCCCTGGACACGCCCATGCAGGGAATGGAGAACGCGCCCGAGACCCGCACCATCGCACACGTGCACGGCGCGCGCGTTCCCACCAACAGCGACGGCTATCCCGAGGACTGGTTCGGCCCCGGCGAGAGCAAGCTGTGCTTCTACCCGAACCACCAGGACGCCACGGCGCTTTGGGTCCACGACCATGCGATGGGTGTGAACCGGCTCAATGTCTTTGCCGGGCTCATGGGTTGGTATCTCATCCGCGACGAAGTCGAGGACAAGCTGGGGCTGCCCTCCGGCAAGTACGAACTCCCGCTGCTGATCTACGACCGCAGCTTCGACCCGCAGGGCCAGCTCTACTACCCCAACCCCCCGGACGAAGGCGTCTGGTCCCAGGAGTATCTGGGCGATGCGATGGTGGTGAACGGCAAGGTGAGGCCGTATCACGAGGTCGAAGCGCGGCGCTATCGTCTGCGCGTCGCCAACACGGCCAACTCCCGCTTCTTCTCGCTGGCTCTGTCGAACGGCCAGAGCTTCCATGTGATCGGCTCCGACCAGGGACTTCTCTCAGCTCCCGTCGAGATGAAGCGCCTGGTGCTGGCTCCGGCCGAGCGCACCGACATCCTCGTGGACTTCAGCCAGGCACGTGGCGAGAACGTGGTGCTAATGAGCGATCGTCTGGAGCTGATGCAGTTCCGCGTGTCTAAAGAAAAGGCTTCGGATGTCGGTCTACTGCCGGAGGTCCTGCTGCCGGAGGTCCTGCGGCCCGTCGAGCGCATTCCCGAAAAGCAATCGACCCGCACGCGCGAGATGACGCTGAATGAGTTCGACGGCGACAACGGCGACGCCATGGTGATGCTACTGAACCGCAAGCACTGGGCCGAGCCGGTGACGGAGATCGTGAAGCTGGATTCGACCGAGATCTGGAGCCTCGTCAACCTGACCGAGGATACGCACCCGATCCATCTGCATCTGGTGCGCTTCCAGATCCTCGACCGCCAGAGCTTCGCCAGCTACGACTATCTGGCCGACGAAAAGCTGCGCGTCACCGGCGACGTCATGCTGCCGCAGGCCCACGAAGCGGGCTGGAAGGACGTCGTGCAGTGTCCGCCGGGTATGGTCACACGCATCATCGTCCCGTTCCACGGCTACGCAGGAAGATACCTGTGGCACTGCCACATCCTCGAGCACGAGGCGAACGATATGATGCGACCGTATGAAGTGATTGTGTAGTTAGGCAATCACTGCGCGTAGCGCTAACCGTGACGCTTTAGCGTCGCGGTACGGAGGGAGCCGTAGCCTTTAGGCTACGGAATAAAAGCAAGCAAGAATATGGCCTTAGGCCCGGGCCTTCTTTCGACTGCGCACAAAAGCTCTGGAGCTACGCCGCCTGTCCAATCCGCGCCCGCCAAACCGCACCCGCAATTGGATCAACTACTCCCGGCAGCAGCTCAATCGCAGGGAAGACCTTCCGCAGAGCCTCTTCCATCGCCCGCCGCACCGGCTCTACCTTCTCCATAATGCTTCCGGCAAGCGCAATCCGCGGAACCTCTGCCGGTTCGCTGCTGCCTTCCCGCCTCTGCACCTTGCGAATCACGTTCGCCACGGTAACCGCCAGCTCTTGCCCGGCCTGTTGCAGCGTCGCAATAGCGACGGCATCTCCCTGGCTCGCGCATGCGACGACCAACTCCGCCAGCTTGGAGAAATCGGGCGACGGCCTCTGGTTCGCATACTCGACCAGCGCAAACACGGAGTCGAGCTTCCAGAACTCCAGGATCTTTGCGAGCAGAGCGGTCTCGCGCTCCTCATCCAACGCGGTGAACACATTGCGCAGGCCCTCGTGCCCAATGCCGTGGCCTGATCCCTGATCAGCAAGCGCAGGGCCCCAGCCTCCGGCCGTGACGATTCGCCCATCCCTGGTTCTGGCGGCGGTATTAGAGCCGGTGCCCGAAAGCACCAGCACACCGCGCTTGCCGAAGAAGGCCGCGTCCAGCGCAATCTCCACATCGCCCACAAGGATCAGCTCTCCGCCGACATGCTCGTGAAAGGCCGCGCGAAGCCAGTCCACGACCAGCGGTACAGACTCTCCGGCGGTGCCGATGCAGGTACGCGTGATCTCGCGTGGGTTCACTCCGGTCTGTTTCGTCAGCTCGTCGAGCGCTGTGCGGAGGTTCTGTTCGGCGATATCGGCACTGGTCCGCATCCGCTTGATCGTGCCGGTGCGGACACGGCCGAGTTGCTGGGTTTCATCCGCGAGAACGAAGTCGGTCTTGGTCCCCCCGGCGTCGAGGGCAAGAAAATAAGCCATGGGTTCTGTTCACTAAAACTTTCTCTTGAATTACAGGTCGTCCAGTTTCTAAGAGTAAGTCTCCCCTATCGCGGAAGCAAATAGACCGGAAACTGTCTTGCGTTGAGTTGCGAGATACGAGTTGCGAGAGACAAGAGATCAACTCATCTCTCGACTCTCGTATCTCGCGACTCGGAGCATCTCCAGAGAGCTTCCGGCACCTGGTGAGACAGGTCGCGCCTTCAGCGCTCCGCCTCTTTATCGATAAACGGACACTTTTATCAATAACGTTCCCTTGGCCTGCCAGTGCGTTTACAAGGTGTTGAAAGTGACATGCTATGTTTCATCTCTTGCAACCCATTAATCCAATCTCCAATTAGGGTATAGATGCGTCACAGCAAACGATTTCTTCGTGTGTTTTTGGTTCCGGCTACATCCCTTGTACTCACGCTTTTGATAGCGCCTTTTCTGTCCGCGCAGATCGATCGCGCAGGCCTCAATGGAACGGTGAAGGACGCCGACGGCAGAAGCATCGCCGGCGCTAAGATCACCGCCCTGCAGATCGCTACGGGGCAGCAGCGTGACACGGTATCCTCCGCGACCGGAACCTACGATATCCCCGAGCTTCCCCTCGGTCTCTATCGCGTGACCTACGACGCCTCCGGATTCCACGAAAAGATCATCGACGGCATCCAGCAGACCGTGGGCCACACTCGCACGCTCAATGTCGTGATGTCCGTTGAGGGCATGACGCAGCAGGTCGAGGTCTCCGATGTCGGCACGCAACTGGACGAGACCTCCGCAGCCCTCGGAGCGCGTATCGCGCCGGAGCAGGTAAAGAACCTGCCGCTGAACGGACGCAACTGGTCCACCCTCACCGCGTTGGTTCCGGGCGCGGTCGATACCGGCGGAAGCAATCAGCGCAGCATCCGCTTTGCGGGCCGCGGCCTCGACGATAACAACTTCACCTACGACGGCATCGACGCCACCAACGTCGTAAACCAGGCCCAGCAGCCCTTCGTGCGCCTGGCGATCCCGACCGAGGCCATCCAGGAGTTCCGCATCGACACCATGCTCTTTACCGCGGAGAACGGCAGCACGCCCGGCGGTCAGATTGCCGTCGCCTCCAAGACCGGTACGAACAACCTGCACGGCAGCCTGTTTGAGTTTCTTCGCAACGACATCTTCGATGCGCGTCAGCCCATCGACACCCTGAATCCGAACAAACCTGCCTTCCGCCTCAACCAGTACGGCGGCAGCCTTGGCGGGCCCGTCCTTCGCGATAAGACCTTCTTTTACTTCGCCTACGAAGGTCTTCGGCAGACCCTGGGCCAGACGCTTCCGGGCCTCGTCCCCAGCGACTCCTTCCGGGCCGCGGTTGCGCAGCAGAGCCCCGCTCTGATTCCGATCCTGAACGCCTTCCCCAGGGGACAGTTTCCTTCGGGAACCAGCGCCAACGTCTCGGAGTCCATCGGCTCCGGCCGCCAGTTGGACCATGAAGACTCCGTCGTGCTGCGGCTCGACCACCACTTCTCGACTGCGGATTCTGTCTATCTCCGTTTCAACTTCGATGCCTCGTACAGCGATGTGCCTCTGATCGAGGGACAGACCTACTTGAACGATCGCCAGCTCGTGACCTCTCGTCCGGTCAACGGCGAGCTGGAGTCGCTGCACCTCTTCTCTCCGCGCCTGGTCAATGAGCTCAAGTTCGGCTTCAATCGCGGCAACGTCTACACCACCGACCAGAGCGTGCTGCAGACGCCCTATGCCATCTCCATCTCCGGCTTCACCACGCTTTCAGGCAACGAGTACAAGCCTGGCGTTGGCAACACCTACTCCTACATCGACAACCTCACCTGGATCAAAGGCGCCCACACGCTCAAGTTTGGCGTCGAGGTTCGGCGCATCCAGTTGAACCAGGGAAACACCGCCAACGGAACCATCACCTTCAGCTCCGCCGCCAACTTCCTGAACAACCTGGTCAGCTCCGCAACCTACGCCGCGGAGCTTCCTGTGAACGGTCTGCGCAAGACGGAGACCTACTCCTACGTCGAGGACGAGTGGAAGATTCGCGACAACCTCACCCTCAACGCGGGTGTGCGCTACACCTTCTACAACATCTTTCACGAGGTGCTCGGCCGCGCCAATCCCTTTGACTTCGCAACCTGCGGCCCGCAGGGTTACTGCGGCGTAGGCGCCAGCTTCGGCCAGCCGAACACGCTGGACATCGACCCGCGCCTCTCGATCACCTGGGCGCCCAATGCCGGTGGTGGCAAGACCGTCCTTCGCAGCGGCTTCGGTCTCTATCACGGCGACGGCCAGCTCGACGACCAGAACTTTCCCATCAGTAACGAGATCGCGCAATACTCGCTCAACTCGATTGCCAACCTCTCGTATCCCATCACGCCCTTTCTTAGCGATACTCCCGGCATCATCGCGCCGCGCGAAGCCGATCGAGATCGCAAGGATATGTACGTAGCCCAGTGGGGGCTGTCGGTCCAGCAGGCTCTGCCGCACGAGCTCGTCGGGACGCTGTCGTATGTGGGGAGCAAGGGAACCTACCTGCTCAACACCTCCTACATCAATCTCAAAGACCCCGTTACAGGCCTGCGCCCTTATCCCGCGTTTGGCCAGGTCCAGTCACGCGGCAATGAGAACAACAGCTCCTACCAGGGATTCGTAGCCAGCCTTCAGCGCACCTTTACGAATGGCCTCCTGCTCTCGGCGAACTACACCTACTCGCACGAGATCGACCAGGGCTCAGCCGGTGGTGGAGACTCGGACTTCCCCCAGAATCCCGCCTGCCCCTCCTGCGAGCGCTCCTCGGGAGACTTCGACGTTCGCCACGTCTTCAACTCGAACGCCGTATACGAGCTCCCGTTCGGGCCCGGCAAGACCTTCCTCTCCAACTCGGGAATTGCGAGCGAAGTATTCGGACGTTGGAGCGTGACCGCTATCGCTACCGCTCGCACCGGCCTGCCCGTCAACGTGACCGAGGATCGCTCCAGCTCTTCAGTGGCGACCGGGTATACCACCAGCCAGCGCCCGAACCGCGTCCCTGGCGTCTCTCTCACGCCACCCGGTGGACACAAGATCAATCAGTGGATCAACCCGGCAGCCTTCTCCCTGGTAACGGGCAGCGGCTATGGCGACTCTCCCCGCAACGTCGCCCGCGGCCCGGATCTCTGGCAGGCTGACTTCGGCCTGGCGAAACGCATTCCTCTGACCGAGAAGATGCAGCTCCAGTTCCGCACGGAGTTCTTCAACATCTTCAACCGGGCACAGTACGGATTGCCCCTCGCGGACCTGTCGTCTCCCACCACCTTTGGCCAGATCGTCGGCGCGGTCAACACGGGGCCGGTCGGAACGGGAACGCCGCGACAGATTCAATTCATGCTCCGCCTGGAGTTCTAAGCGTTGTTGCTTTTCTTGCTTGTCATTCCCGAAGGGAATCTGCTTCCTACCCGTAGTGGCAATACCGCTGCGGGCAACCGAAGCAACGAACACAAAGGACGCCACGGGTCGAATTCCGTCCAGTTGGAAGGCAACCTCAAGGCCTTTGTTTTCGTCCAAAGAATGCGTCAACTCATACCTGACAATAGAACGACCCGGATCGAAGTTTTCTCCGTCCATCTGTCTCAGGCACGCCCATCAAACGTCACCTTCCCCAACTCCTTCTGTCTCCGCGAAAGGTTTTAGCTCGATGGCCCAGCCAAACATTGCATCCGTTTCGATCGGCAGCAACTCATTCAACGCCATTGGTATTCACTTCGGCATGTCCAGCATGCATGGCGGTATGGGGATGCCCGTCATGGGCAGCCTGGCCTGTTCCATCGCTGTCGTCGTCAACCTCAACGACCAGGTCAACGTGCCCTTTGCTACCCTCAGCGCGCTCTTCCAACTCGCCTACGGCATCACCCGCGAAAAGGTGCAGGACATCATCCTCAGCTTCTGGGCCGACGACTCCAAGCAGAATGCCATCTGCACCTATACCTTCCGCGGCTGGATCAGCAACTACGTCACCTCGACCGGCTCTGGTCAGGGTGCCGGCCAGGAATCTGGCGCCACCAATCACATCCTCACCCTCACCTTGCAGCCCGAGCTCGATACCAAACAGTTCGTCAAAATTCAGATCGGCAACTAACCGGCAAAGACGCTTCATACTTCACCGATAGGAATGAAGAAACTATGGGCAGCATGCCGCAGTTCCTCAACGGGCGAGAGATCACCTATGGCGCGGACGGCCGTTGGTGGTGGGTTACCGAGCACCGGCCCGACGGCCCCTACGGCTACCCCATGTACAACCAGCCGTCCCACCACCACGCTGGGCATGGGCACCACGCCCAGCATCATCTTTCTGGCTCTGGAACTCGCAAGATCGACCGGTCTGGTGGAGGATGGAATTCTCCAAGCTATTTAGCAGCCCGCCCCACTCCTGGCGTGGACGACCCCTGGCAGGGAAACGACTATGCGCGCCAGCTCTTTCAGGGGCAGGGTGCAAACTACTTCATCGGCGCGGACCACCTCGTCACGGTGATGGCGGAGGTTTATACCGCCGCGTATACGGCAGCGTTCTTGGCCCCGGAGATTCTCGAAGTAACCGCTCCCGTTGTGAGAGTCGTTATTAGGCCGGGAGTAAGTATCACGGCACGCTTGTATGGCCGTTATCTGGCGACAGCTGTTGGCGGCACGGTGGCCGTTCTCGGACGCTACCCCGAATACATCGACGATGCCCGGGCGATGAGCGCCAACGTCTTCAGCATGTCGATGCGAACGTATAATTTTTTCGACTGGTTTGGAGAGACGTGGACTGCAAACCAGGCCTTTATCGATCAAGTGGTTACGACGGGACAGAAAATCTATCTGGCAACACCGCCACTCGGGCAGGAGGGAAGTATCTTCCAGGAAGAACTCTTCTATCTGCGCGGCATTGGCGTAGATCCCTTCTTCTGGCAGATGGTGAAGCGATGAGCAGCTCTCTCGGTATAGGAGATCGTGTCCTCCACATCGTGGGGAAGACCCTTTCCAGCATCATCTCGTTTTTTACCAGCGGCTCGGATGGGGCTCAATCGCAGGAGCTTGCCCGTTCTCTCTATCGCGAGATTAATTTGGACTGGGCTGCACTGCTGCGCAGGCATTCCGGGACAGTTCTCTTGCCCACTCCCCCCGCCCGCACCCACTTTGATTACGCACTCTGTACGGTAGAGTTCGAAGACTTTACCGTGCAGGTCACCGAAGGCAGAGCGGAGACCAGGGTACAAGTCAGGCCCTCCAGCGGCGGCGGATGGCAGGAGGTGCAGGAGGCCCTGCGGATTGCGACCGGCCGTCCCTCCACCTTGCGGCCTCAGGACAGCCTCGCTACCTTCGCTGACGCCATGGCGCAAGACTGGGAGAGCTTAGCTCGCCTGCTTGCATCAAATTCTTAGCTTCAGTCAGAAATCCAGGGTGTGTCATCACTTCGTTCCATGTTCTAGCCAGATTCCGGCTTTGAAAGAGCGAGGCTTCACAGTCTGCGGGAAAAATTCCATTTGATCTTTAGGGCCAAAGGCCCGTTTCATCCCAGCCTGGGGCAAAGCGAACCCTGGTCAACACGCGACAGCGTGGTGGCACGGGAGCGACGCCCCAGGTTAGTGCAGGAGAAGAAACAGAGGGCTGTAAGCCCGACTCATCCTTTGTGCAGGCACGATGAATCGGGCTTACAGCCCTCTGCTTTCGAGTTGATTCTGTACCTGGGGCTACGCTTGCAGCGAGCTAAAACCGCTCGCTGTTGCGCTCCACCCCAGGCTGGGATGAAACGGGCCCTTGGCCCTAAAGATCAAGACTCGTTTCCCAGCTAAGAGTTTTTCCGCAGCCGGTGAAGCCGTGCTGCTCGGATCTATCACCTGCCCTTGGCCGTCTTCTGTCCAGGAGCCTCACCACCCAGCGCAGCGGTAATCTCCGCCGTAGCCTTCTTCAGCGAGTCGATGACCTGGGTGACCGGCGTTGCCGTCCCGTTGTACTGAATGTAGGGAATCGTCAGCGCTCCAACCGCCGAACCTCTCTCGTCGAAGATCGGATAGCTGATATCGATGACGCCTTTGACCAGATAGCTCGCCCGCTTCTCATAGCCGGTCTTCTGAATGCGCGAGAGGTGTACGGCCAGATCGCGTGGCGGCTTCTTGCCTGTCTCGCGGCTCCACTCGGCGAGGGTGCGCTCGCGCTGTTCCTCGCTCTGGTGCGCCAGAATCACGTAGCCGCTGGCGGCCTCCATCAGGTCCACCGTCGAACCCAGCTTCACATAGAAGCCCAGGTTGGAGGGCGCATTCACCTGTGCCAGAATCGCGACCCGGCTGCCTTCGAGCACGCCCATATGGCAGGACTGCAGCGTCTCGTGCGCGAGCCGGTGCATGACCGGCAGCGCGTCGACGATCAGCCGTTCCGTGGGCGGGTGCTCCTGCACCAGCTTGAACAGCTTCAGCGTCAGAGAATAGCGATCCTCGGCGAGTTGCGCGATGTATCCCCGGCGTTCCAGGCAGAGCAGCATGCGAAAGATCTCTGAAACCGTCCGGTTCAGTTCGCGGGCCATCTGGCTCTTGGTCAGGCCGGCCGGTTGGTGGGCCAGCAACTCCAGAACATCCAACCCTTTTTCCAGGGCAGGGGTCGCATAGTTGAGAGTCTTCTCGTTGGTTACAGCAGCTTTTGCAGTTCGTTTCCCGGCCATTCTCAATTCCATCCGTTCCGTCGATCTCGAAACAGAGTACAGGATAGCGCCATCGCCCGGCCCGCAAGGCTAAATTCAATCAAAGGGGGAAGGCCGTGTCTGATGAATCGGAGTTTCGATGTTAGAGCGAAATCAGGATCGAGGCACGCATAGCTGTTTGTCTTACTGTTTTACGTTTCCCCACAGAATCGTCATCCTGAGCGTAGCGTCCCGGCCTTTGGGGACGCGGAGTCGAAGGACCCCGAGGGTTGACCTCTCGCCCAAACCTTTTGCACCTTTTCCACCTCAAGCGTTCGAGCCTGGACGTTTGTGCTGGAAAAGGTTCCAACACCATGGAAGAGATCAAACCCTTCAGGGTCCTTCGACTCCGCACCTCGCAAAATACGCGAGGTGCTTCGCTCAGGATGACGTTCATGTGGGAGAACAGAATATGTGATGAGTGGGTACTCCCCGATTCGTCGAGCGCCTTCGATTCCTCACCCCACTTGACCGATTGCTATTCACAAAAGTATGTTTTTGGTGGTAAAAATTCGAGACATAGAATAAGTCCTGAATGCGGCAGGTTGAGTCCCCTCTTCCTCTTCAACTGCAGGAGCGCCCGGCTTTCGGCCCTAGGTTTTGCAATATCGCCACACGAATTCAACCACGCACCCAACCCACGCAGCAGGAGAGATCAATGGCAACGAATGCAATGAATCTAAGCCGTCGCAACATGTTGTTAGGAACCGGAGCAGCCGTTGCGGCGCTCGGAGTAAGCCCTCTCGCACTGGCACAGAAGACGAAGTCGATGAGCGAGCGCAATCCGGAGCCCGTTCCTCCCACGCCCGACCAGATTCGCCGCATGAAGTGGTGGCATGAGGCCAAATTCGGCATGTTCATCCACTTCGGCCTGTACAGCCAGCACGCCCGCCACGAGTGGGCGATGGAAGACGAAGCGATCCCCTTCGACGAGTACACGCCTCTGTCAAAGGTCTTCGATCCTGCACCCGGCTCCGCGCGCGGCTGGGCGAAGCTCGCCAAGGCGGCCGGCATGAAGTACATGGTGCTGACCACCAAGCACCACGAAGGCTTTTGCAACTTCGACACCAAGCTCACCGACTACTGTGCGACGAAGCAGGGTCCGGGCCGCGATATCGTCCGCGAGTACGTCGACGCCGCGCGCGCCGAGGGTCTGCACGTTGGCTTCTACTACTCGCTGATGGACTGGCATCATCCCGACGGCGCCCGCTGCGCCACCGACGAGGCCGCCCGCAAGCGCTTCGTTGCGTACACCCACGGCCTCATCCGCGAGCTGCTCACCAACTACGGCAAGATCGATATTCTCTGGTACGACGTCGCCTGGCCGCTCGACGCCGATGGCTGGGAGTCCGAGCGTATGAACAAGATGGTCTTCGAGCTCCAACCCGACATCATCGTGAACAATCGCAACCAGCTCCTCGGCGACTTCTCCACCCCCGAACAACACATTGCCGCCGAAAACAACGGCCGCGCCTGGGAGAGCTGCATGACGCTCAACGACAGCTGGGGCTTTCAGCGCGCGGACGATAACTGGAAGACCTCCAAGACCATCGTCCGCAACCTGATCACCTGCGCGCGCGACGGCGGCAACTACCTGCTCAACATCGGGCCTCAACCCGACGGCGCCGTCCCCGAGGAGTCGGTCCGCGTCCTCACCGAGGTCGGGCAGTGGATGGCCGTCAACGGCGAGACGATCTACAAGTCCGACCCGTGCCAGCCGCGCCGCTCGGAGTATGCGAGCTTCACCCGCACCGGCAACACGCTCTACATGCACGTGAACTTCTGGCCCGGCGAGGACGTCGCGATCTCCGGTCTCAGGGTGAAGGTGAAGTCGGCGCGGCTGCTGAAGACCAACCAGGAGGTGAAGTTCTCCCAGGACCCCTACCGTGTGCACCTCACCGGTCTCCCCATGGACGCTCCCGATTCGCCGGTCACCACCATCGCGCTCGAATGCGATGGAGAACCCAGGCAGGACACCGACTTCGTCCGCAAGAACAAACCTCGCGGAGGCATGTAGAGCGGTTCGTTTTGGGTTGTTGTTGTTCTTGCTGTTGTTTTTCTGGTTGTCATTCCCGCAGGGAATCTGCTGTCTGTGGGCCCAGCACCAATATTTTGCGAGGCAGCGATAGAAGGGGCACGACACGTGCCCTTTCCACCGCTGCCTCCACGAAGAACTGCCATGGTACGAACAAACAGCAGATGCCTTGCGGGAATGACAACCAGAAAACAACCACAAAAGGCTGCTAAGCTGAACCGAAAGACTCACTCCTGTATTCGGGCCCTCAAGTAGTTTGGCAAGAATGATCCATGAGGAGATTTTGATGAAGCCCCGCTCCATTGCACGACGGCTTGCCGTTTGCGCCACCTTATTCGCAGGCCTTGCACAGGCCGCGTCCGCCGCTGAGATTCTCATCTCTGACGCGAAGTCCCAGCCAGAGAGCCTGACCATCGCCCCCGGCGGAATCCTCTTCGTCGGCAGCGCGAGCACACCCTTCGTCTACAAGGTGCGCCCCGGATCCACTGCTGCGGAAAAGTTCGTCGATGCCAGCGCAGAAGGTGCGGGCACCTTTTTCTTCGGGATGCTCGCCGATGCCGCCAACAACATGTTGTGGACGTGCCAGCTAACCCCGGTGCCGGACACCAAGCCGGTGCAGCGCCATACCGCACTGAGGGGCTTCGACCTCTCCTCCGGCGCGCCAAAGCTTCGTTGGAATCTGCCTGGCGATAACACCACGTGCAACGATCTCTCGGTCGGACCGGACAAGGCACTCTATCTAACGGACACCGCCAACGGCAAGATCTTCAAGCTGCCGGCCGGTGCTTCCGCCGCGGAACTCTTCCTGGAGCATCGTGTCCTGATGGGCGTCGATGGCATCACCTTCCTGGACGGCACGCTCTACGTGAACAACGTGGTCTTCAACAAGCTCTACCGCATCCCGGTGGACGCCTCCGGCAAGCCGGGGCAGCCTGTCGATATCTGGATGGACCAGCCCGTAAAAGGCCCGGATGGCATGCGTGCGGCCAATGGCAAGCTGTTCGTTGCCGAGAATGGCAGCGGCCAGATTGACGTCCTTACCATCAATGGCGATAAGGCCAGCGTCACTGTCCTCAAGGACGGACTCAAGACACCCACCGCAGTCGAGCCCGTAGGTGACACCCTCTGGATCGCCGAACGCGGCGCCGGCAAAGCCCTGTCGATTCCAATGCCGAAAAATACATCTCGCTAAGGGCACGTTCCTTTGGGGACGCGAAGTCGAGAACCTGTTTTTGTCTTTCTTGTTGTCATTCCCGCAGGGAATCTGCTGTCTGTCGGCACAGCACCAATATTTTGCGAGACGACTTCAGAAGGGCCATGCCTCGAATCACGCCCTTTCTAGCTCTGCCTCCACGGAAGAACTGTCATGGTACGAACAAGCAGCAGATTCCCTGCGGGAATGACAACAAGAAAGACAACAGCAAGAACAAAACATCCCCGCTCCAGATGAAGCCTTTGTGGGGTTGAACAAGGTATGTGATCAACCTCGGCGTCCGGATTCGTCAGACAGCCTCTTAGACCCCAACCTTGCCCGCACGCTTCGCAGACTTCTTCTCCGCCGACTTCTTCGCGCGGGCCTCGTCCTTTGACTGGATCCCATGCGCAACGAGAATCGCCCGTATCAATCCTGGGAAGCGCTCATCCACTTCCGTACATCGTGAGACATTCTGCATCTCCACGCCATGGCGCTCGCTGCGAATCAGCCCCGCCTCGCGCAGGATCTTGAAGTGCTGCGAGAGCGTGGACTTCGGAATCGCCCTATCGCTCACAACCAAAAAGTTAGAACAGTTCTGCGGACAGGCCTGCGCCACGATGTCGACGAACATCGACACCCGCACCGGGTCGGACAAGGCATGCAGAAGCCCCTCTACCGTAATGTCCTCGATCGATGGATGGAGCAGGGGCCGCATATCTCTATAGAGTAGACGCAGTCCCAAAACGGTTCAATAGTTCATAAATCCGGAACTAATGAATCTTTCCCGAATCTGCCTCCATCTACTCACCAGAACCAGGTGAGGAGCAGGCCCGCAAGGTAGCTCCCAAGAGATCTGAAATTCAACGCAGTACCGGAAAAGGGATAAAGATATGAGCAAGCTCACAGGCAAAGTAGCAGTCGTCACCGGCGCATCCAAGGGTATCGGAGCCGCCATCGCCAAATCGCTCGCCGCAGAAGGCGCTTCCGTCGTCGTGAACTACGCCTCCAGCAAGGCCGGCGCGGACACCGTCGTCGCGGCCATCACCAAGGCGGGCGGCAAGGCTGTAGCGGTGGGCGGAGACGTCTCCAAGGCCGCCGAAGCCCAGGGCATCATCGACGCCGCCATCAAGAACTACGGCCGCCTCGACATCCTCGTCAACAACTCCGGTGTGTATGAGTTCTCGCCCATCGAAGCCATCACCGAAGAGCATTATCACAAGATCTTCAACGTCAACGTACTCGGCCTTCTGCTCGTCACGCGTGCCGCTGTCGCTCATCTCGGTGAGGGCTCCAGCATCATCAACATCGGTTCGGTCGTCAGCAGCCTGACGCCTCCGGCCAGCGCGGTCTACACCGGCACCAAGGGCGCGGTCGATGCCATCACCGGCGTGCTCGCCAAGGAACTCGGCCCCAAGAAGATCCGTGTCAACGCCCTCAACCCCGGCATGGTCGACACCGAAGGCGTACAGACCGCGGGCTTCCTCGGCTCGGACATGGAGAAGAACATCGTTGCGCAGACCCCGCTTGGCCGCGTCGGCCAGGTCGATGACATCGCCTCCGTCGCTACCTTCCTCGCCTCTGACGACGCGAAGTGGGTTACCGGCGAACTCCTCCGCGTCGGCGGCGGTATCCACTAATCGCTAATTCCCGAACGCTAACAGGCCCCGCTGCCGCAGCAATACGGCAGCGGGCCCAACACCAAACCTCACACCTAAAGAGAGGAATCACATGGGTAAGCTCACAGGAAAAGTAGCAGTCATCACCGCCGCCACCTCCGGCATGGCACTCGCCACGGCGAAGCTCTTCGTCGAAGAGGGCGCCTACGTCTTCATCACGGGCCGCCGTAAGGACAAGCTCGATGAGGCCGTCAAGGCCATCGGCAAGAACGTCACAGGCGTCCAGGGCGACGCCTCCAACCTCGCCGACCTCGACCGTCTCTACGAGACCGTCAAACGCGAGAAGGGCAAGATCGACGTCCTCTTCGCCAGCGCCGGCCAGGGCGAGTTCGCCACGCTCGAACAGGTCACCGAAGAGCACTTCGACAAGACCTTCGACCTCAACGTGCGTGGAACACTGTTCACGGTACAGAAGGCGTTGCCGCTCTTCAACGACAACGGCTCCATCTTCCTGAACGGCTCGATCGCCAGCATCAAGGGCATCCCGTCCTTCGGCGTCTACAGTGCCAGCAAGGCCGCGGTCCGTTCCTTCGCACGCACCTGGCTGGTGGAGTTGAAGGAGCGTCGCATCCGCGTCAACATCCTGAGCCCCGGCACCATCGACACCCCCATCCTCGACCCGCTGGGCGATGAGGCGAAGGAAGGCTTCAAGAAGATGATTCCGCGCGGCGAAATGGGCCGTCCGGAAGAGATCGCCACGGTAGCTCTCTTCCTGGCCTCCAGCGACTCCAGCTTCGTCAACGGCATCGAGCTCTTCGTCGACGGCGGTACCGCCCAGATCTAACGACCGGCCTCCGTACTTCCGGAGCCCAACCCAACGGGACTCGCCCGGCAGCTACTCCACTAGCCGCCAGGCGAGTCTCGTTCTGTTTATGGTTTTGAAGGGGCGGGGCTAAAAGCCCCGCCCCTTCAAAACAAAACTTGATCTCTCATTTCATCCTCACTCGTAGCTTGGAGCTGTGAGTTTGATGGCCTGCCCTAGACTCACGCGGCCCTTAGAAAAGCTATACGCAACCGCCTTGTTCCTCCCCTGCGGATAAAATCAAACACGTGAAGCAGAATTTGAAGCTACTGGTATCAGGAGTGTTGTTCGGGATCGCTACAACACTCAGCGCGCAACAGTCACCGAACGTCTTTCAGAATCTGATCGCGGATTCAGCGCATCGGATCGCCATCGCCCATCAGGTAGCGCTGTCCAAATGGGACAGTAACGGTGTCGTCGAAGACTCGGCCCGCGAGGCCCAGGTGATTCAGAATGCGGTCGCAGCAGGACAGTCCAAGGGCCTTAGCGAAGCCTCTCTCACTTCGTTCTTTCGATCCCAGATTGAGGCCAACAAGCTCGTGCAGTACTCGCTCCTCGCGGATTGGCAAGTAGCCGGGAAGGCTCCGGAACACCAGAAGGTAAATCTTGCCACCGAGATCCGTCCGGAACTCGACCACCTTCAGTCTTCTTTGATCTCGGACCTTGTCCAAAGCGCCGAGGCTCGCTCTCGGCCCGACTGCTCGACTGCGCTGGCCGTCGCGATTCACAAGTATCTCGCCACGCAAGGTACCGCCGAGTCGACGTTGGATGCACTGGCCCTTAACCGTTCCCTGGCCACAGCCTGCGTTCGCTAAAGTAAATCTCCTGTAGGTGTATAGCGAAGCTACGACACTTATGGCCGTCACGGATGCAGCTTCTGCTCCAGATCCGGCACAAACAGCGGCTGCGCGTCGGCTTCCAATCGATGCGCCGCCGTCAGCGCCAGGGCATAGGCGGCTCGTGCACTGTCTTTGTCGCCTAATGCCGTCTGGGCGTCTCCCAAAGCCGTCTGCGCCAGCAAATTCTCCGGCTGCAAAGTGACAGCTTTCTCTGCCGCAACCAAAGCCTCTGCGGGCCTCTTCTCACTCAACAGGATCTTCGACTTTTGGACTGCTCCCAACGCCGCCGCTTCAGGCACATGGAAATCGCCACGGTACACAAACACGCTGTGATCGATCTGCTCCGCCATCGGCATCCACCGAAATCGCTCGAAGATATTCAACTGGTCGCTGGGCCAGTCACAGGCTTCCAGATCGTCTGCGCTTAACAAGAGGTTGCCATGGATGGTTTCTGGCACGTCGACCGGCAGGATCTCTCCTCCGGTGTGGGCCGTGGGCAGCGGGTGGCAGGGAATGCCGTAGGCTTGGGGACGAAGATCCGGATAAGCGGAATAGGCGAACCAGCACTCCTCGCCAGGATGGGCGTCAACCCATTGCTTGACGTGCGGCAGTTGTTGCGCCCAATCCACACTGGAGTCGCTCAGGTATTTGTGCGTATTCGCCGTGCCGCCCCAGGCTTCATTGGCGTACGCCATCTCTGCCGGAAACACTGCCAGGGCAGAAACGACATGACACGCCACCAATCCTCCACCGATCCAAATCCAGCGTCGGTTATGCTGCGCGAGCGCTGTCAGACCCGCTGCTGCCAGCAACGCGGCCAGAGGATACAGGAACAGAACATGCCGCGTGCCGATGTTCATACCGCTCAGGATCGCCACACCCAGATAGATAGCTCCCGGGACCGCAAGATACGCCAACTCTCTTCCTTGCCTGAGCCGCCTGCTGATCAGCGCAATACCTGCCAGCACTACCAGACCGATTAAGCCCAGAGTGGTCTTGATGGACAGCGCGACTGGAAAGTACCACCAGACGCCGTGAGGATAATCGTGCCCTAGCAGGAAGATGGGATACTGCTGCGCTGCATAGTGGATGTCAGTCATCCCCAGCAGGTAGGATTCCGGCAGCAACCGCCAGTGGGCGAGATGTCCTATCATCCAACTGTTTATCCCCTTGAGGGGTGCAGCGTATTCGCTCAGCGTCGGATTCATCACCAGCCCTGCCGGTCTGGCCGCATAGCGAAAACCGTAGAAAGCCCAGAGCACCACAACCGCGAGAACCACGATGGCAGCAAATCCGCCAAACAGTGTCCCAGCCGTCCGCTTGCGCCGTTCCGGCTCGGCACAGGCGATCTCTACCAGCGTCAATCCCAGCAGCATCGGAGCCAGCAAAATTCCGCTGTGCTTGGCCGCCAGCGTGAGTCCTGCGGCTAGGCCGGTCAGCAGCAGACGAAGCACAGAGGGCTGCCTTGCGTAACGGTAGAAGCAATAGATGGTGGCCAGAAAGAAGCAGGCGACGCCCATATCGGTCGTGACCAGATCACTGTTGGCCAACACATTGGGCTCGAAGACCACCAATAGCAAAGCCAGCAGACCAGCGGACTCGCCAAAGAACTTGCTCCCGATCAGAAACACCATCACGGAGAGGCCCACGGCGAAGACACCTGCTGCCAGGCGCATGCGGAAGAGCAGGCGATGTTTTGGGCCATCGTTACGTTCCAGAAAATCACGGCCATCCCGGTACGCCTCTGTCTTGAACATTCGCTGTTGCAGCGGAGGCACCCAAAGCTTCTCCTGCAGCAGAGGCAATGTCGCCACCAGCTTCACCAGCGGCGGATGCTCGGGATTCAGACCGTAGTCGCCGCTATGCCACATCATGTAGCCGGCGAAGATATGGTCGCCCTCATCGAAGGTGAGCGACTCGCCATGGACGATGATCGCCACCAGGATCATCTGCAAGATGATCAATCCGCCTGCTAAAGACCAGACGGGCATCTTCAATCTATTCATTGACCTTCCGCCCCCAACCGCTATACCCAATGATTCGCGCCCCCCATTTTATAGAGATTTTCACGAAGGACTTTTTCGGTGGAAGATGCATCAAACCCAGGCGTGGTGGGTCTAACGAGACAGACAGAAATCAGGGGGAAATCATGCAACTGCAACTGCTGCGAAATGCGACTCTGCGTTTGAACTATGCCGGACGAACGATTCTTGTCGATCCATGCCTCGGCGCAAAAGGGAGCCTGCCCACAGTAGCCGGTATCCAGGCCAATCCCACCGTAGATCTGCCGGTAACGGTAGAGAAGCTGCTGGAAGGGATCGAACTGACCGTGATCTCGCACCTCCATCCCGACCACTTCGACCCCGCAGGAATCTCGCATCTGCCGAAGACGATGCCGATCCTCTGCCACCCTGCCCATCTCAAGGAGATCGAGGAGCACGGGTTCACCGCGGCCAGGACTCTGACAGAAGAGGTCGCGGAGGGCGCTCTCACCATCGCACCCACCACAGGACAGCATGGGACGGGCGAAGTCCTTGCAAAGATGGGCACTGTGATGGGGTTCATCCTCAAGGCCGAGAATGAACCCACGGTGTACTGGGCCGGTGACACCGTGCTGACGCCGGAGGTGATCGAGATCGTCCACAAGACCGGGCCGGACGTGATCGTCACCCACTCCGGAGCTGCGACCATAGCGAACACGCTGCTGCTCATGGACGATGCACAAACCGTTGAGCTCTACCGCCATGCAGGCGAGGCCATCTTCATCGCGGTCCACATGGAGGCGTTTGACCACTGTGCCGTGACCCGCGACCGGCTGCGTGCCACCGCGAACCTCGCTGGCATCCCGAGCCATCGTCTACTCATCCCCGCCGATGGAGAGCAGATCGAGCTATAGACCCCTGCTTCAAAGAAGACGGCTTACCCGAAGGACTCTTGTGGGTAAACGCGAGATCGGTTTAGCACTGCTGGTTCCTGGCCGGTAAAAAGGCCAGGAGCCTTCTGGCATTCAGGTCATATATCCTTTGCCCATGCGATTTTCTGCCTTCGTTCCCGTCGCCGCCTTCCTCTGCGTGCTTCCGGCGTTCAGCCAGACCGCGCCTCCGCACCCCTCTCAAGCGGCCACATCGCAAGCCATCGCCACCGAAATCGACGAGGTAGAAACCGGTCTTCTCACCGTCGTAACCGTCGCCGGTGACCCTCATCCCACACGCTCCCTCACTGAAGAGATGCGCCGTCGCCATGTTCCCGCTGTCAGCATCGCCGTCATTCACAACGGCACCCTCCGCTGGGCCCACGCCTGGGGAACCCTCAACCCCGAAGGCGGCGCACCCGCCACAGCGGACAGCCTCTTTCAGGCTGCCTCTATCAGCAAATCTCTCGCCTCCATGGCCGCTCTCCACCTCGTCCAGCAAGGCAAGCTCTCGCTCGACGCTCCCGTCCAGACCGAGCTCAAAAGCTGGACGCTGCCTCAAAACAACTTCACCGCCCAGCAGCCCGTCACTCTCCGCGAGCTGCTCTCGCACACCGCCGGCATCAACGTCCACGGCTTCCCCGGCTATGCGACTACCGGTCCTGTCGCCACGCTTCAACAGGTCCTCGACGGCACTAAGCCGGCTAATACCGACGCCATCCGTGTCACCGCTCTCCCCGGCCAGGCCTTCAGCTACGCCGGCGGCGGGTACACGATCGCCCAGCAGATGATGATCGACGCCACCGGACAGCCCTTCCCGCAGATCATGCAGTCCCTGGTTCTCGGCCCCGTCGGCATGAGCCACAGCACCTACCAGCAGCCGCTCCCGCCCGCTCGCCTCAAAGAAGTCGCCCTGCCAGCCGACGATCAAGGCAAGCCCATCGCCGGAGGCCCCCACACCTATCCTGAGATGGCCGCCGCCGGTCTCTGGACCACCCCCTCCGACCTGGCTCTCTGGGTCATGGAGATGCAGCGCTCGCTGAAGGGTCAGGCCAATCACGTCCTCTCCCCCGAGATGACCCGTCTCATGCTCACGCCCATCAAAGAGCACTACGGCCTCGGCGTCACCGTCACGAAGGAGAATGGCCAGACGTCTTTCGCTCACAGCGGTGGCAACGCTGGCTATCGTACCTTCTACATCGGCTATGAAAACGGAGACGGTGCGGTCATCATGACCAGCAGCGACAGCGGCGGGCCTCTCTATCCCGACATCCTCCGCAGCATCTCCCGTGTCTACAACTGGTCCACCTGGAAGTCCACCGAGCGCACTGCGATCACCCTTGCTTCATCAGCTCTCACGGCTTACACCGGCAAGTTCAACACGCAGGCCCTCGGCCCCATAGAGGTCTCACTGGAATCCGGGCACCTGCAGGCCAGGCTCTCCTACTACGGCTCCAGCCCGCTCTTTCCGTCTGCTTCCAATATCTTCTTCGCTACCGACACGGAAGCCGAGCTCCACTTCGATTCCCCCGACTCCGGCAAGCTTCTTGTCGACAACCAGTCCATCTCCTTTACGCGTATCAAGGAAACACCGGCTCTCCCTCATTAATCACCATCGAGACGCAGGGTTCAGCGTTGCCCGAACTCCATGGGAAGCTTGAACGTTCTTCTCCCCGTCTACATTGTCAATTGCCGGTTAAACACGAGGCCTTTTCACCCGCCGGGCTTTTGCCTCGCAGCACGACCACCGATAGACCTAGTATTCTGATTGCACGATCATGGCATACCCCACAAACAATCTGAGGATTAAATCCACTAGAGTCGTTCTTCCTCCTATCTTCCTTGAGGAGGAGATGCCTGTTACCGATAACGCTTCGCGCACCGTCTTCGACGCGCGTCGCCAAATTGTAGACATCCTCAACGGATCGGATGATCGTCTGGTCGTCGTTGTAGGTCCTTGTTCCATCCACGATCCGGTTGCCGCCCGCGAGTACGCGGGCCTGCTGAAGGAGGCGATCGCAGAGCTCTCCAGCGACCTCATGATCGTGATGCGTGTTTACTTCGAGAAACCGCGCACCACCCTCGGCTGGAAGGGGCTTATCAACGACCCCTACTTCGATGAGTCCTTCCGCATCAACGACGGGCTGCGCATGGCGCGCCACCTCCTCCTCGATCTGGCCGAGATGGGAGTGCCCGCCGGCACCGAATACCTCGACATGATCTCGCCGCAGTACGTCTCCGACCTCGTAAGCTGGGGAGCCATCGGCGCGCGAACCACGGAGAGCCAGGTCCATCGCCAGCTCGCCTCCGGACTCTCCTGCCCGGTGGGCTTCAAGAACGGCACCTCCGGCAACGTACGCATTGCGGTGGAGGCCATCCTCTCGGCCAATCATCCCCACACCTTCCTGGGCACCTCTGAGACGGGACAGTCCGCCATCCTTCTCACGTCCGGCAACACGGACTGCCATATCATCCTGCGCGGCGGCCGGCAGACCACCAACTACGATGCCGCAGCCGTGGCTTCGACGGTGGAAGAGATGGAAAAGGCAGGCGTCAAACCCCGCATCATGATCGACTGCAGCCACGCAAACAGCGGCAAAGATCACCGCAAGCAGGCCGAGGTATGCCGCTCCGTGTCGGAGCAGGTTATTGCGAGCACGAACCGTAACATCATGGGCGTCATGATTGAAAGCAATCTCGTTGCCGGGGCGCAGCCTCTCATTGCTGGCAAAGAGCTGGTCTACGGGCAAAGCATCACCGACGCCTGCATCGACTGGCCCGAGACCCAAACGCTTCTGCGTGAACTCGCCAGCGCTGTCCGCGAGCGGCGAGCTCACCTCAAGGGTTAAACGGGGAGAGTTGTCTGGCCTTCTCCAGGACGGGGAGGCGCATCTGGGTCCAGCGTTGAACCGTCACCGTTGTCCATCGTGCGCGTCCCTGGTCTTCGTAGCTCACGGAGGCCGTTCCTGAAATCGCCAACGCTGTTCCGTTGTTGAAGTCCGGCAGAAGAAGGCCGACGCGGGCATCGATCTCAAGATTGCCCAGCGTATTGAAGAGGTTATTGCCCGCGTAGTCCGGGAAGCGGATAGTTCTGTCCGACGGGCTTACGACAAACCCCGGATTGCCCCCGCGATGCGAAGCATCCAGGCCGCGCTCCGGGTGCTGCGTTGCGATGAAGAAGACGTCGGTCTTCTCAAAGGCGTCACGCTGCTCCCGAGTCAACGATTCTCCCTCCAGCAACGCATGAGCCGGAGCGTCTTTTGACCACGCCAGCGCGCGCTGCGTGATGTACTTCGGGCAGTTGGGATAAGCCTCCGCGACGGACAGCACCATCAGCTTGTCTGATGGCTTCTCCAGCCGTCCATTGACGCGCAGACGGCGGCGGGTAGCAAAGTCGAGCACTACTCCGCCGACGAGTTGCCGATCTTCGGCAGCACGGAGAATCCGTTCGTCGACAGGATCGATCGTCTGCTCAAGATCCAGGTAGAGGGTGTCGCGGGAGGCAGCCATCCACCCCGCTTTGCCGGCGACGGGCAGGCACCACATCGCGCCCTTGTCGAGGACCGCAAGAACTAGAAGCGACTGCTGCTGCAGAAAGGGAATCGCTCCAGCCGGAATGTAAGGGGAGATCATGGGACTGTTCCGGTCCGCTTCCTCTGTCCCACCCACTCGCCGCTGAACACGGCGTTCGCCTTCGTGAAAAGGATCCATCGACATATCCGTCTCCGATCTCCTCTGTAAACCGTTCGGTCTACAACTATAAGATTAGACCGATCGGTATAATGATGCAAGCACGAGCATAAAAGGGATCAGATCAATGGCAAAGACCGAAACCGCAGAGGCAGAAAAAGTTCTTGGCTCGCTCATCTCCGTCTTTCGCGATCACGGCTTTGAGGGCGCGAGCCTGACCCGGTTCACGGAGTCTTCGGGGCTCATCAAGGCAAGCCTCTATCATCGCTTCCCACGCGGGAAGGAACAGATGGCCCTTGCGGCGCTCACCGAAGTGGACCGGATCTTTGCGACTCACGTGTTGGCTCCGATCGATTCGAAGGAAGACCCTCTTCGCCGCCTGAAGCTTGTAACAGAGCGATTGAACGAGTTCTACGAGGGTGGAACGCAGGCGTGTCTACTCGAGACCCTGAGCAGCGCGGGTACGCCCCCCAGTGTGCGGACCCACGTGAAGAATACGCTCGACTTCTGGATTGCAAAGTTCATGAAGTTGTCCAGGGATGGGGGTATTCCAGCGAAAGAGGCTCGGGTACGGGCCGAGGGTGCGGTCGCTGCCATCGAGGGCGCTCTGGTAATCTCCCGCGCCCAGGAAAACAATAAGGAGTTCAAGCGAAGCCTGGAATCTCTCCCTACCCGTCTCCTGAACCGGTAAAGATCGGTCCTGATCTCGTCGGGTTAACATACGGACATGCGAGACATCGTGATCGGCGGCAGAGAGAAGATCAACCTGGAGACATGGGAACGCCGCGCGAGCTTCCAGTTCTTCAAGAGTTTTACCGAGCCTTATCACGGCGTCTGCCTCCGTGTTGACTGCACGGAAACCTACCGCTACGCGAAGCAGCATCAACTCTCGGTCTTCCTGTCCTTGCTGCATCGCTCCCTCATCGCCGCGCACCAGGTGGAGAACTTCCGGACACGCATTGTCGATGGCGACGCCTGGCGCTACGAGCTGATCAATGGAGGCAGCGCCGTTGGCCGGGCCAACGGCACTATCGGCCTGGGGCACTATCAGTTCCGGCCGCAGATCGATGAGTTCGTGCGCGACGCTTCCGTCGAGCTGGATCGAGTGCGGCAGAGGAACGACATCGAGCGCTATCCGGACGTCAACCTGATTCGTTACTCCGTTCTTCCCTGGTTTGACTTCACATCCATCTCACATGCGCGCGACTTCGCCCACGAAGACTCCGCGCCCCGCATCACCTTCGGCAAGATCACGGAAGCGGCAGGCCGACGCACCATGCCGGTATCGATCCACGCACACCACGCCTTGGCCGACGGCTTGCATGTGGCACAGTTCGTAGAGCGCTTCCAGCATTCCCTGGAAGCACCCGACTTCCAGGGAATGTAGAGACTCGTCACCGGTCATACCTCGATCGGTGACGAGAGGTCGAAGTATAGCTACTCCTCTGAGCGGAGCGGTTGTCTCCAGCGGGACACTTAAGAGCTGCCCGCTTTAGGTAGTGCCTGCCGAATCGGAGCTACCGGCTTTTGTCCTTGTGGCTGCTTTTGTTGTCGCCTTTGCCCCGCCGATTGCCTTTGCTTTGAAGGGGCGGGACTTCAGTCCCGCCGTCTCTGCACTGTTGTTAGTGTGGCTTTAGCCACGGAGGGAATGCTCGCTTGGCAAAGAGCCTCTCCACGGCTAAAGCCCGAACCTATCTCAGAAGCAAAAACAACGACAAAGGCCGGTAGCTCCGATTCGTCAGACACTACCTAAACCTGCGCGAATCCACCATCGACAAAGAGCTCTGCCCCCGTAACGAAGCTGGACTCATCGCTGGCCAGGAACACCACTGCGCTGGCAATCTCTTCCGGCCTCCCCATACGACCGAGCGGGACACCGGCGGTGATGGCCTCACGGCGGGCCTGTCCAGTCTCACTGCTTCCCAGTAATCCCTCCAGCCCTTCTGTTTGGATCGGACCGGGGCTCACCACGTTGACCCGAATCTTTCGTTGCTTCAAATCCGTGGTCCATGTGCGCGCAAACGAGCGTATCGCAGCCTTGGTCGCGGCATAGATGCTGTTCGCGGGAAGACCCTTGCTGCCGACGATCGAACCGTTCAGGATGATACTGCCTCCATCCGGCATCAACGGCAGAGCCGCTTGTACGCCGAAGATGACACCCTTCACGTTCGTACCGAAGATTTTCTCGTACTGCTCCTCTTTGATCTGTCCGAAGACCCCGTACTCAGCAGTTCCCGCGTTAGCGAACACGATATCCACGCGGCCCTGTTCGGTCCGAATCCGGTCGTAGAGCGCCTCAATATCCTCTTGTTTGGCTGTGTCTCCAGCAACCGCGATGCATCCCTGGCCGATCTTGGCAGCGGCCGCTTCGAGTGCATCCTTGCGTCTGCCGGTGATATAAACCGTCGCGCCTTCATTCACGAACGCCTTCGCCGTTGCAAAGCCGATCCCGCTGCTGCCGCCGGTTACGACAGCGATCTTTCCATTGAGTCTTTTCATCGAACATCTCCTTGTATGCGCGAGAGACCGGACAAGTCCTCTCGCTGGTTGATGGGGCGATCCTCGGCAAGAACGCTGGACCCGGATTTTAATTGCGCTTGCAATCTAATTTACTTTGATGGCGTCCGCAATTAAAATTATTCAAAAGGATTCGAGGAATTTTCAGATGCGAGTTTCTAAGGAACAGGCTGAGACAAATCGAACCTCCCTGCTGCAGGCTGCCGGTCGTCTGTTTAATGAGAAAGGCTTCGACGGAGTGGGCGTGGCCGAAGTCGCGAAGGAGGCCCGACTGACGCACGGTGCGCTCTACGCGCACTTCCCCTCGAAAGACGCGCTCGCGGCAGAGTCCTTTTCCGATGGAATCGCCCACCGCCTGGTAGCGATGCGAGGCCTGAAGTTGACCTTTGAGGGATACCTCGATGCCATGTTCTCAACCAGGCACCGCGACAACCTGGCAAACGGTTGTCCGATGACAGCCTCCGCAAGTGAGATCTCCAGGCAGGGCCCCGCGCTCGCTACCAGCTTCGCGCAGGCGTTTGAGGAGACAGCGGCGGTACTCGAAGAATCGATTGAGGGCGACCTGTCAGCCTCTGAAAAACGGCATCTTGCCATCTCGGCCCTGGCCGCACAGATCGGCGCCATCGCTGTGGCCCGTGCGGTCGCCAAGGTCGACCCTTCACTTTCAAAAGAAGTACTTCGCGCCGTCCGTGAGACGGTGACACCTGCTCCTCCGGCCAAAGAAAAGAAAACCGGAAGGTCGCGTCACCCGCATCCCACAAGATCAGAGCGTACCTCCAGCTAACGGTTCGGCGGAGCGGGCCAGGATAGCTTTATCTGAACGTCCTCATCCACGCTTCCCAGAATCGTCATCCTGAGCGAAGCACCTCGCGCTTTTTGCGAGGTGCGCAGTCGAAGGACCCCGAGAGAGCCGATCTGACCCATGATTTTCAGATCTTCTCTAGCACAAAAGTTCGGGCTCGAGCGCTTGAGGTGGGAAAGGGGCGAAGGACACGGGCAAGATTACAACCCCCGGGGTCCTTCGGCTTCGTGTCTCGCAAAAAGCACGAGACACTTCGCTCAGGATGACGCCTTTGGAGTGAAATGAAAAACACTTTCAGCTTTGGCGTCCCACCCCTGCCCGCGTTTTATGCTTGTCCTGGCATCCCCAGGGGAATGGATCAGGCAGCGCTAGAATCAATTCAAATTTCCGCTTCCGGTGAGAACCCAAATGTCAGAAGAAGAAAAGCTAGTCGGCGGCAATGTTTCTGATTCGGTAGTCCGAATTGGATCTACCGTTCGCAAGCCCGCCACGGCGGCTACGCCTGCGGTACAGGCTCTTCTCACCCATTTACATTCCGTTGGCTTTGCCGGAGCCCCACAAGGTCTCGGATTGGATGAGCGTGGACGGCAGGTCTTTGAATTCATACCCGGTGCCATGTGGGACAGAAAGCAACAAAACACCTTGATCGATCTACGGAGAGTCGGCGTTCTGATCCGGTCATTGCACGATGCAACTGTTTCGTTCATCCCACCTGCATCTGCTGAATGGAACACTCTCTCCATTCCGGACGGGCACGACATCCTCTGCCACAATGATCTCGCTCCGTGGAACCTGGTCTGCGGTACCGATCGCTGGGTGTTTATCGATTGGGATAACGCCGCACCTGGAACTCGCCTGTGGGATCTGGCCTGGGCAACGATCTCCTTCCCACCTGTTGAACCGGATTGTGATCTTTCCGTAGCGGCAACAGCCATCCATGCGATTGCCGAGGGCTATCGCCTCCCGCCCTCCGAGTACGGCAAGCTGCTCCGCCTGATGGCCGCAAGAGCGCGTGCCGGTTCTGATCTGCTGGTGCAAGGTGCGAAGACCGGTCAACAGCCCTGGGCAAGACTCTATGCCGAAGGGCACGACAAATATTGGGGACCAGTCTCCGGCTACATCGACCGCTCTGCCTCGATTCTTGAAGGCATGCTGATCTCTTTAAGTGCTGGCTAATCCGGCTGGTTTTGAAAACGAGCTTCTCGTTCCAAGACCAGAACTCTTCTGTCTGCCGACAGACCGGAAGTCAACGAACATCGCGTCACGCGGTCCGCTGAACCCATTGGCTTCGCCAGGCCGGTGCCTCGAAGGGGTCCGCGAAATACTGTGTCTCGTGCACGACCTTGCCGTCACGGAACTCCATGATGCTCACGGTATAGGCTGGCCGCCCCTGGTAGGTGATGGTGTACTCCGTAACCCAGAGCTCCCCGGCTCCGGAGATCCGCCTGACATTGAAACCCGATGGCTTGCCCGGATGATGACTCCGCAAGGCCTGCAGATTCCTTCGCCCAAGGATTCGCTCGCCCGACTGCGGATAATCGCAGATAGCATCGTCATCGTAAATATCATGTTCCGCGTCTGCATCACCGGCTGCCGACGCCTGCCAATGCGCGTTCAAGGCTTCACGTATCTGTTCCTCATGCATGAATGGCTCCAGGTTCTGGTTGGCTTTCATGTTGGTCTACCTCATGGAAGGAAAGATATCCACGGGAAAGGACATTGCGGTCATCACCAACGGTGCATCAATGAGCCGCTCCGGCGCAAGCTGCGGTATGCAGGTGAGGACCATAGGGATATCCCCACAGCGCGGTCGTGTTGATCTTCCTGAAATTCGGTTACATCGTGACAATATTGAGACATTTCTCTGACATCGTTATGACAACTGGTCTTCTTTTCTAATCCAGACTGAATTGGTCGTAGTTAAGTAAGACCAACTAAGTCGCATTTAAAGAGATGCCGCTTCAAGGAAGATCATGTCGTCCCACCGCTTTAAGAGCAATCTGTTCGCCTGCATTGTTGTCATCCTTTCCACGCTCGCCGCCGCCGCACAATCCGCATCGCTTCACGGTACCGTTCTCGACCCTGTCGGAGCCTCCATCCATGGCGCTCATGTCTCGCTTACCGGCCACGGCAGTCGCCAAACCACAACCACCGACGTTACCGGAGCCTACGGCTTCACGGCGCTCCAGGGTGGCAGTTATACGCTGACTGTCGAAGCTGCCGGCTTCGGCCGCTATGAAAACTCCTCTATCCACGTCGCCGCTGACAAGTCGCTCGACTGGCGCGTTCAGTTGGGACTTGAGTCTGCCTCGCAGTCCATCACCGTGCAGGGTGACGTTGAAGCCCTGGAGCAGGTGCCTACCCTCGGCAAGACGGGCACCATTCTTCAGGACATTCCGCAGAGCGTCTCCGTCATCGGACACGGTCTCTCCGAACAGCAGGGCGATCTCGTTTTGCAAGACACCGTCCGCAATGCGAGCGGCGTAATTCAGGGCGGCACCGACGGCTTCGGGTTCGCCGACCGCTTCCAGATTCGTGGACTCGAAGCCCGCATCTTCAATGATGGCTTTTCCGACGGCGATGAGCGCAATGGTATTCCACACTCGCTCAATGGCGTTGAGCGAGTCGAGATCCTCGAAGGCCCCGGCTCCTCGCTCTTCGGCAGCGGACCTCCGGGAGGGACGATCAACCTCGTTCATTACACGCCGTCGCCGAAGTTTGGTACAGGCGCACAGTTTCAGGCGGGATCGTTTGGACTCTTCTCGGGAACAGCGTATCTTACCGGCGGCACTGGTCTGCAGGGACTGGACTACCGCATCGACGGCATGGCGGAACACCAGGACGGCTTCCGTTCCCTCGCCGCTGCCGACTACGAGCTTCGTCCCGTGCTGGGTCTGACCAGTAGCCACAACGTTCTTTTGTTGGCCTTCGATGGTCGCGACCTGCAGGCTACTCCCGATCCCGCGGGCCTTCTCTACGTCAATCACACGCCTATCACCACCGTCGGACGCGATGCGAAATACTCTACGCCCTTCAGCTTCGGGGACCAGACGATTGGCCGCTTCACCGGATCGGATGTATGGCAGGCCGCACCCTTCGTTACGGTGAATAATCGTCTCTCCTACATGTACCGGAACCTCGCGATCCTGCGAAACGGCGACGGCGGCACCATCGTGGGAACAGCCCTCACCGGTCGCCAGCTACGCACCCAGCACGATACGCTCAACGACTTTGACTATGAGGCCGAGCCGGTCTTCAGCTTTCATATCGGCTCCGTGCACAATACGTTGCTTACCGGTTTTGAGGCGCAGCACCAGAGCGTTGTTGCCAACCGCGCGACAGCCGATCTGCCTAACATCGTCAACATCTTTGCGCCGGTCATTCCGGAGACATCTCGCAATAGCCTCACCTTCCTGCGGGATGCGACGCACTCCGGTTTTCTCGATCATCTCAACGCAACCTACGAGGGCCTGTATGCAACGGATCAACTCGATCTCACCAGCCGCTGGAAGCTACGCATCGGCGGCCGGCAGGATTGGTGGCAGACAGCACTCTCACCGCAGGTCAACGTGGCGGGGCGCAGCCTCGGCAATGGCCAACTCATCGAGCCTCCCAACACCTACACGCGCAATGACACGCCGTTTAGCTGGAACGTCGGCACCGTCTATCGCATCCTGCCTGGCGTCTCGCCCTTCTTCGGCGTAGCGCACAGCAACCTCGTCAACTTCAACTCAGAAGCCACGCAAAACGGCGTGGAGGCACCCGAGAACGGAACGCAGTATGAAGCCGGCGTGAAGGTCGCAGCGCTCAATGATCGCATCCTGGTTACTGCTGCCGCCTTCCACGTCATGCGCAACAATGTCTTCTCGCTGGTGAGTGACATCCCCGTCTTCAACGACCAACTGACCCAGGGTGGAGAAGGCAATGTAGAACTCGCGCTTTCGCACCATTGGAAGCTGAATGCAAACGCAACGGGGATGCATGCCTCACTGACGGATAACCCCTCGAACCCCGCAGCTACAGGTCGTCGCCCGCAAGGGGTGCCAGATCGCATCGTCAATCTATGGACCAGCTATGAGCTTCCACTGGGCGGACAGGACACAATCACGCTCGCTGGCGGCTTCACCAATCGCAGCAGCATGTTTGCGGACCTGCTCAACACCAATTCCATTCCGTCCTACACCACCGCGGACGTCGTCGCGAACTTCCACGTACACGGTTGGACCGGTGCCTTCGGGGTGCGTAACCTTACCGATACGCGCTACTTCACTGCGGCGAATGGCGCGGGCGGCTTCGTCGGGGAATCACGCTCTTACTTCGGCAAGGTGCAGTTCCGCTTCGGGGCGGGAAGGTAACGTACTGCTTCGAAGCGGAACTGGATCTCCATAAACACAAGGGGGGCCGAGCCTCTGCTCGCCGGCCCCTCGCGTGTTCTTCAGGACTTTGCACGATCACCGAGCAAGCATTGCTGCCCAACTACTTTTGCTTTTCTGGCTTGTCATTCCGACCCTGAGCGAAGCCGAAGGGGAGCGAATCTGATTTCTCCCGTTCTTTGTTCGTACTACCCAGAAGACGTAGGCGCAAAAGCCGAGGGTCTGTTCCTATTCAATCGCCCACAAGCCATCTTCCAGGCCACATTTTGATAAATGGCGAGAAGACGACTTTACGTTACCGATTTCTTCAATCCCTATCTTGGGATCTTTGCCGCGAGTTCATTCACCCGCGAAAGGAACAACTTTAATACGGGAGAGGGATTTGCCTTACGATAGCCGACCGATAAATCGATCTTCGGTCCCACGCCTTCAAGTGGACGAGTGGTCACAGTATCCGGAAGAAAGGTCTTTGCATAAAGTGGCAGGAGAGCGATGCCACCCGTGGAGGCGATGAGGGACATGACGCCACCCAAATTGTCTACCTCGTGGCTCGGTCTGATCTCGATGCCATTGTCATTCAGAAACCTGTCGATCGCCCGGCGTAACGCCGGCTGTTTGCCTGAGATGCTGAGGGCCGTTCCGGAGACGCTGATGAATGTTTCCCCGGCAATCTCTTGAAGAGAGATCGTCTTCCTCGCAGCGAACGGATGATTCGAAGGCATGAAGACCTCGAAAGGCTCTTCGACAAGAGTCCTGAAATCCAGATCGCTGCTACCGTCTTCTCTGCGAAGGAAGGCCACATCGATCCCCCCATGCAATAGAGCGGCGGCAAGTTGGGGAGAGTTCTGCGTAGAAATCACGACGTGGATATTGGGCAATTCGTCGCGAAGAAGCTTTAGAGCTTCAGGAAGCCATGTCGTGTCATGGCCGATCATGAAACCCAAAGCGAACGAAGGCTTCGTCGGGTAAGCGATCTGCCGAGCGGATTGTACGGCCGCCTCCGCCTGAGAAAGCATGATGCGCGCGTGGTCCAGGAACACCCGGCCTGCGGGCGTCAACTCGACCCCCTTCGCTCCTCTTACAAAGAGCGGCGTACCCACTTCGTCTTCAAGGTCACGGATCTGGCGGCTCAGTGACGGTTGCGTTGTGTGCAACTTTTCTTCCGCCGCAAGCTTGAGGCTACGCGCTTCAGCGACCGCGACGAAGTAACGAAGATGCCTGAGCTCCAAATGCCACCTCTGCCTGAAAAGCATACCCCCTCAGCCAATAAAGCAATTTTATTGGCGACGTTTCGAGGTTATGCTCGGGAAACTGTTCATTCGACTGCGAAGGTATCACTAGAGAGCGAAGGCCGCATCCCTACGCTGGCCCCTGGACCTCTCTTCGCTCAATCGAGGGACATCATTCGTCTGTAGAAAGGTGGAAACACATGTCGTACTCGTTGAAGGGAAAAGTCGCGCTGGTAACAGGCGGATCGCGTGGGATTGGCGCAGCAATCGCAAAACGCCTCGCTGCAAATGGAGCGAGCGTGGCTATCACCTATGCAAAGGATGCCAGCTCAGCTTCTGCCGTGGTCACGGCGATCGAAGCGGCGGGCGGAACAGCAGTTGCCATCCAGGCAGATGCGGTCGATCCCGAAGCGATTCGCTCTTCGGTGGAGAAGGTCGTCGGCGCCCTGGGCAGACTGGATGTTCTTGTGAACAATGCCGGCACCGCCATTCCAAAGCTGTTTGAAGACACGACTCTGGAAGAGATGGACCACGTCATCAATCTCAACATTCGCGGCGTATTCGTCACGACACAGGCAGCCCTGAAGCACATGAATGATAACGGCCGAATCATCATGATCGGTTCATGCGTTGGCGAGCGCAATCTGACACCGGGGTTGGCGGCCTATGCGGCGACCAAGGGTGCCGTGAAGATGTTTGCCCAGAGTTTGTCCAGAGAGGTCGGGCGCCGGGGCATCACGGTGAACAACGTGCAGCCGGGTCCGATTGATACCGACCTCAATCCTGCTGCTGGAGAGTGGGCCACTCCTCAAAAAGCAGTCACGGCGCTCAACCGCTATGGACTTGTTGATGAGGTCGCGGCACTGGTCGCATTTGTCGCCAGTCCGGAGTCCGCCTACATCACTGGGGCGAACCTGACCGTCGATGGTGGAACAAACGCCTGAGCAGAGCGGTCTCCTCATCCAACAGGACTGAGGAGACCGCACTCCCGTCATCCCGCAACAAGCTCAAGCCGATGCGCACGCGCAACTTCTTCTCCGCTATCAGAAGAAGAAGCCAAACTCCGCCCACGGCTATATTGCCGCGGCGAGCAGCCCATGACTCTCTTGAAGGCTGTGCTGAAGGCGCTTTCAGATTCGTACCCAAGTGACGGCGCGATCTCCGAGATGGGATCGCTGGAGTTCACCAGCCTGTCCCCGGCCAGCAGCATGCGCCAGCGTGTCAGGTACTCCATGGCGGAGGTCCCGACCGTCTGCTTGAACCTCAGCGCAAAGATCGATCGCGACATCCCCGCTAGTCCGGCCAGTTCCTGCAACGTCCAGCGATGCATCGGATCGGAGTGCATCGCACTGATCGCTGCGCTGATCTGTTTGTCTGCGAGAGCGAAGAGCCATCCCACGCCGCCACTCAACCCCTCCGCCAGATGCAGCCGCAACGCCTGCACCAGAATCATGTTGGCGAGTTGTTGTGCGACCAGAAAGCCGCCCGGCTGCGGCTCGCGCAACTCCTGCCCCATCCGCTCCAGGGACCAGCGCAGCGTTGCCCTGTCCGACTCCTTCCGGAGATGCACAATGGGCGGCAGCACTCCCAGCAGGATGTCGGCATGCTTGCCGCCAAGCGTGAAGTGGCCGCCGACACTAAAGCAATCCCCGCCGCCATTGACCGTGCGGATGGCCCCATTCAGAGGAAATTGAAAGAGCGAGAAAGCATCGACCGGCGTTAGCGCCGGATCGCTTGCCAGGATGAAAGGCCGCCCGCGCGGCAACAGGAAGCAGTCGCCCGGCTCCAGCCTCACCGGCTCGGGAACGCCCTCCACGGACAGCCAGCAATGGCCCGAGACCAACGCATAGCATTTGATCCCTTCATGCTGGCCGAACCGGATCGACCACTCTCCGCCCATGTCGACGCCGCCGGACATGTAATTGCGTGGTTTCAGCAGCGACAGCACATCGGAGAGCGGATCCATAAAACCCCGGACGATTGCAAAGATAATACGGACTCTACAGCATAGATTGTACGGCCTTCATCCCTTACCTTGTCATAACGGGGCTGCAAATGCGGCCACGAGCAGCAGGGGTTCACGAACCAAAAGGAGAAGTCGTTATGCGTGTTTTCGTTACTGGCGCCACTGGATTTATCGGCTCTGCCCTCATTCCGGAATTGAGGAACGCGGGTCATCACGTACTCGGATTGACGCGCTCGGAAGAGGGAGCGAAGTCCTTGATCGCCGCAGGCGCCGAGGCGCACCGAGGCGATCTTGAAGACCTGGAAAGTCTGCGCAGCGGAGCGGCCCTGGCAGACGGCGTGATTCACTGCGGCTTCAACCACGACTTCTCGAAGTACGTAGCTAACTGCGAGATGGACAGGCGAGTCATCGAGACCCTCGGCTCCGTGCTCGCCGGCTCGGACCGGCCCCTGGTGATCACGTCCGGGGCCAGCACGGCGATCACTCCGGGACGCGCTTCGACCGAAGAAGATGCGCCCAACTCTCCCATTCCCCGCGTGGCTTCGGAGATGGCGGCAGCAGCCGTGGCAGCGCAAGGCGTCCATGTTTCGGTCATGCGCCTTCCGCAGGTGCATGACACTGTCAAGCAGGGCCTCGTCTCTTACCTGATCGAAGTCGCCCGCAGGAAGGGTGTCTCCGCGTATGTCGGCGACGGCCTCAATCGCTGGCCTGCGGTCCACGTGCTCGACGCTGTTCGTCTCTACCGGCTCGCGCTGGAGAAGGGCATTGCGGGAGCACGCTACAACGCGGTGGGAGAAGAGGGTATTCCGCTTCGAGAGATCGCTGAGACGATCGGTCGCGGCCTGAAGCAGCCGGTGGTGTCCCTGTCCCCTGAGCAGGCAGCCGAGCACTTTGGCTGGCTGGCGGGATTTGCAGGGTTCGACGGAACGGCTTCGAGCGCCCTCACGCAGCAGCGGCTGGGCTGGCGCCCCACAGGCCCGGGCCTGATCACCGATCTCAACAACATGCGCTTCGAAGCCTGACAGAGTATGTACCTGCGGCGCAAAGTGCCGCAGGTACATTCCTCATCGCAGGGCTTATCAAACTGCGCATGATTGAAGTCGAACGGTGCAAACAGTTTGTTGAGGCAAGGAATCGGAAGGGCATGGCTTCAGCCATGCCGCAAGCCCAGCGTCGAAGACGCATACCTCGCTGCCGCAGGCCGGAGTGAAGCCCGCAGGGCGTAACGACCGAAATTGCCTTCTTCGGTCGAGGCAAGACAAGTCGCTCCAACCACAGATAGATCCTTGGTTATTCCGAGACCTCACCGCTCCGCTAGCAGCCTCTTGATGTTCGCTTCAACATTGTCCTTGTTGATGACAACGCCCACATAGGCCACCGCGATTCTTCCCGACTTATCGATCAGGTACGTGGCAGGAAACGCACTCAACTTGTAGGCCTTGGAAATCGCATCGTCCCCCATTGCGATCGGGTAATTGATCCCCTTCTGCGCGACGAACGGCCTCACCCGGCCCCAGGCTTCGTCAGCGTCCTTCAGGCTCTCATAAGAGATATCCATCGAAACGCCAACAGCGGTAAATCCCTGGTCTTTGTATGCCTTCTCAAGTGCAATGAACGAGGGGATCTCGAGCACGCAGCCGCCGCAATCCGTCGCCCAGAAGTTGAGCAGAAGAACCTTACCCCGGTAGTCGGAAACGTGGATCTTCCTGCCATCCTGCCCAACCACTTCAAAGGCCGGCGCTGGTTTCCGCTCTGCTGTTGGTGTGAGCGACGCATGGGCGTCCTGTTGTCCGTGCAGAGCAGGCACAAGGCACATTCCTATAAGCCCGAGAACACAAGCAACAGCTCTGAGTCCCATCTGTCGCACTGCTGGTTTCCTCTCCATACTTTCCTCCGTATCCCTGCAGGCTCGCCACAATTCATCGACAGTCAGCCCTATAACCTCTACAATGTAACACTAATGATAGGCGAGTTCGAATACCTGCTGATTGCTGCCACCCTCCGCCTCGGCGAAGAGGCCTACGGTGCTTCCATTCGCCGCGAGGTCGAAGAGGCAACGGAGAGGCCCTGTTCGATAGGCTCTCTCTACACAACGCTGGATCGTCTGGAAGCCAAAGGCCTGGTGACGACGTGGATGGGAGAGGCAACGGCGCAGCGCGGAGGGCGTGCAAAGCGCATGGTCTCCGTAACGGCCAAGGGCGTCGAATCAGCCTCCGCTTTTTATCGCGCCATCTCGAGAGTCAGCCGCGATATCTCATGGGAGGCGAGATGACCTTTGTCTCAAGACTAGAGCCCATGATGGCCTTCCTGTTGAAGGGGCTGCTGAGTGCGCTCGACGAAGAGGAAAGAGAAGCCGTCGCCGGAGACTTACTGGAAGCGCACGAGTCTCCCCTGGCATCGGTGCTTCAGGTCCTTGGCCTGGTACTCAGAAGACAGCTCAATCACTGGGCGCGATGGCAACCCTGGCTTGTCTTCATCGCCGTCGTAACTCCATTGGCCGTTGTGCTTTCTCAAACGGCAAGAGAGTTTGCAGGCTGGGCCGCAGTTTATAGCTGGATGTTAATCAACAATACCGATGCCACTCTCCTGCGCACTCCCGGATTCTGGCATGGTGCGCTGGAGTACGGCGGGGCCATCGTTAAATTTGGCCTGGTACTGTTTTGCTGCTCGTGGGTCTGCGGACGCTTGATTGCAAAGCTATCTCGCCATACCCGCCTCTCGATGGGACTGCTGTTGTTGGTCATCTCTTTGCTCGTGAACATCATCGGCATCCCGTCCCATGCACGAGCGTTTCTGATCCATGCCAATGACAGATATTTTCCGAACGGACCCGTCTTCGCACTCGCGTTCTATCGAACATGGTTTCCACTGATCCTCTTCGTCCTCACCGTGCTGATCCCTTTCTTGCTGGCCATGATTCCAACAAAGACAAGCATCCGGGAGTCTAAACCGGTCAGCATCCTTCTGAGTTGTTCCACTGTCTTCGTGACTGTTGGGCTGATGGAACAACCCTGGCTATTGAGGGAGATCTGGAGCTGGCAAATCATTCCTGCACCCTGGGTGCATCTTCCCTATCTCTTGCCCTTCGCTTCCATAGGGCCAGCTTGTTACCTGCTTTGGAGATTCGGCCAACGCAGTTGCAACAACTTCAGTCCGCGCGCGCGGCGGCTTCCAAAGCGGGCAGGTCCAGCTTGATCATCCCCATCATGGCCTCCATCGCTTTGGGGTGACTGACCAACTCGCTGATATTACGCGGCACAATCTGCCAGCAGAGGCTGAAGCGATCCGTGAGCCAGCCGCACGCCATCGATTTGCCGCCTTCGATCAACTTGTCCCAGTAGCTGTCGATCTCTTTCTGGGAGTCGCAGCGGACAAAGAAGGAGAAGGCAGGGGTGAGCGGTTGTCCGGGGCCGCCGTTGAGAAACACCATCTCCTGGCCTTCGAGCTCAATCGTGATCGTGGCAATCTTGCCCACGGGCCAGGGACCGACGCCTTTGGAGCGCAGCTCATCGAGTTTGCGCGCGTGGGGGAAGACGCTCAGGTAAAACTCAGCGGCTTCTTCAGCGTTGTCATTGAACCAGAGGAACGGAGCAAGGTTATTCATGGCAGGGATAGTACCAGACAGCAGGGCACGGTCGGCAAGCTGGCTGATTAGGACCGGTGTAGCCCGTTCAGCGCAGCTTCACGAGCAGAGAACATGCATGTAGCAATGTAGCCTTCGTCTCGTCCTCTTCCTCGCGTCAGGGCTTCAGCACCTCACCCAGGAGATCGAAGACCTTTTTATTCGCGCACTGGGCTACGTTGAAACGCATGAAGTGATTTGCGGTCTGCGACACGCTGAAGACATTGCCGGGCGCTAATACGAGACCCCGCTCCAACGCGCGGATCGCGATATCTGCGGAATCTAACTGATCGGGCAACTGCGCCCAAAGAAATACACCGCACTCTGGCCGTATCCAGAGCTCGAAGCCGAGATGTTCAAGCTGTTCGATAGTAAAGGCCATCGCTCGTGCGAGCCGCGGACGAAGAGCCTCAAGATGGCCCCTGTAGCTGCCGTCGAGTAATAGGCGGTGTGTGGCCTGCGCTGTCAGATCATTGGTGCCGAAGCTGGTAGCCAGTGCCAGATCCGTAAGTCCCTCGATCCAGTCATTGCGTGCAACGATGAAGCCGCAACGCGCCGCCCCGGTAAGTGTCTTGGAAAAACTTCCGGCCAGGATGACCCTCTCAAAGCCATCAAGCGCCGCAAGGCCAGGCGATGAACGGCTTTCGAGATCGGCATAGATGGTGTCTTCAACGAGAACGAGGTCATGAACTTCAGCGAGCTTAAGCAGTCGATGCGCCGTACTGAGACTGATATTTGCGCCGGTCGGATTATGCAGGACTGCTGTTGTCAGGTAGAGCTTTGGGCGGTGTTCCACACAGGCTGCAGCGAACTGTTCAAGGTCTGGACCATTCGGTGTATAGCGAATCCCTATTGTCTGAACTCGTTGTGCCTGCAGCATGTATTGAAAGTTGAAGTAGCACGGGTCGTCGATCAAGACGGCATCGCCGGGCTGTAGAAGGAAACGGCAAATAATGTCGATCGCACGCGTTGCGGAATCCGTGAGAAAGATATTGTTGGGCTCCGCGGCGATGTTTCGGGCGTTGAGGCGCCGGGCCAATTGTTTCCGAAGAGGCAGATAGCCTTGTAAAGATCCGTAGGCAGTAAGGTTTGCTTGTTCATCACGGCTGATTCCCCGTAAGACGCGGCGAAGCATGTCTCCAGCCAGCCAGTCATCCGGCAGCCATCCACTCCCGGGCTGAAAGGTTGCATTCGACGTAAGCGCTTGACGCATGATCCATAGCGGATCGATAGCCCGATCGAGTTGGAACCCTGGATCTTTCAACCTGAATGGGCGCAATCGTGCTGCTGCGAAAAAGCCCGATCCTCGCTTCGCTTCCACAGCTCCTTCGGAGACCAGGCGATCGTACGCCTCCACGATCGTTGATTTCGATACGCGCAGATTCTCTGCAAGCTGGCGGATGGAGGGAAGTCTCGTCCCAGGCGCCAGGGCGATCCGCTCACGTATCGCCTCCATCGCGAACTCTACTCGACTGACTGATTGGGTCTTGGCCACAATCCGTACCTCTCTGATATGCCATACAGTTGCGTCCCTTGCTGGGAGCGATCTCCCAAAGAATAGCCATTACAGCAGCTGAAGAAGAATTAGACAACCAGCAAACTGTACTCTCCATTCCCCCAGTACAGTTTGCGTGAACTGTAGCTTCCTTCTGTGCGTTGCCATCGAGATGATGGAAATGAAGCATCACGGAACATCAGTGTTCGCCGGCCGCATAGAGGTGTCGAAGAATGATCTACGAGAACGTGACGTGCACTGTCGGACGCACACCGATCGTTGAACTCGCAAGGCTCTCAGAGGGCATGCACGCTCGTCTGCTTGCCAAGCTTGAAATGCGCAATCCGTGTGGAAGTGTGAAAGATCGGGTTGCACTGGCGATGATTGAGGCTGCTGAGGCACGCGGTGCGATTGTTCCCGGCGCAACTCTCATTGAGGCGACCGCAGGAAATACAGGAATCGGGCTGGCCTGCGCAGCAGCCGTCAAAGGCTACCGGTTGATCCTTGTGATGCCCGAGGCAATGTCCGAAGAGCGAGCGAAGTTATTGCGCCATCTTGGTGCGGACATTCGACTGACGCCGGGCATCCTTGTCGCGGATGCCGTTGTGTTGGCAAAGCATTTACATCGACAGATTCCGGGCGCGTTTCTTGTAGATCAATTCAACAATCCGGCGAACATCGCCGTGCATCGCCGCACAACAGCCGAGGAGATCTGGACAGATACTGGCGGCGTCGTGGACGTCTTCGTTGCGGCCGTCGGAACGGCGGGAACACTCATGGGGGTGGCAGGTGTTCTGAAGGAACGCAAACCCGGTGTCCGCATCGTCGCTGTTGAGCCTGCAGCATCCGCTGTGCTCTCGGGAGGGGTAGCAGGGCAGCACCGGATACCGGGCATTGGCGTGGGTTTCGTTCCGCCGCTGTACGACCAAAGTTTGGTGGATGAGGTCATTGCAGTTTCCAACGAAGACGCCTTCGCCACCGCCAGATTGCTTGCAAAACGTGAAGGGATCTCTTCCGGCGTCTCGGCCGGTGCGGCACTCCATGCCTCTCTGCAAGTGATGAGGCGACCTGAGCTTGCGGGGAGAACCGTTGTCACGATACTGCCGGATACGGGCGACCGATATGCCAGTTCCGGCCTTTTCGAAGATTGATCCGCCATGATTCATGGCGAGACAGGAGAAGTCATCAAGAGATGAGCAAAGAACAATTGCAACACGAGCCTTGCCGAATCGAACTCACCGAGCGCGATCTGCATAACTCTCGATCGGGGGTCTTCTTGCAGGACGAAGGGGGAGGGGAAGCATCGCTGAAGGAAAGTCGTCAGATTGGCGTGGTCTCTCGCGATGTATTGCTGGCGGAAGATGGCATGTCCTTCGTGACCGGGATGCAGAATGGCCGCCATCCCTCTGCACCGTACTCCGACACAACGGGCATTGAGCTTGTAGAGGTTGAGGAAGGTCGTGTCGTCTTTATCGGTAGGCCTGGCGCACGCTACCTCAATCCTGTGGGTACGATTCACGGGGGCTGGGCGGCGACGATCCTGGATGCTGCCATGGCCTATTGCGTCCATTCGACATTGAAGGCGGGTGAAAACTACACGACCCTCGAGATGAAGATCAACTATATTCGTCCGGTGCTCCCGTCGCTGGGCCGCGTGCGTTGCGAAGGCAAAGTGATCCATCGTGGTAGCAGGACGGCGACAAGTGAAGGCCGCCTCTTTGATGAACGGGGAAAGCTGCTTGCTCATGGCAGCGAAACCTGCATGATCTTCCCGCTGAGCCCCTGTGAGAAAGGATCGTGATTTCTGCAAAGAGTCTTCGATCTCCACACCAGGCCAGGAAGAGATGTTGCAGCGTATGATTGCCGACCGAAGTTTCCGCACGACCTCACGATTTTCGAATGCCATAAGGAGAGAGTCGATGAATCCAATTCCTCAACAGCTATTGATCTACGGTACTGTCCTGTTTCTGGTTAGCTTGCTGATCGGCTTTGCTATGCCGATCTTCGCGAATCCCCGTATGGGCGTATCGGCGCATGTCGCCGGATTGCAAAGCGGAATGATGCTTTGGGCGATGGGACTGATGTGGCAGCGCCTGAACCTTTCGGCCTTTGCCGAGCGGCTCCTGCAGGTACTGGCGATTGCAGGCCTTTATGCAATCTTCGTAAGCCTGTTCCTCGCCGCATTGTGGGGAACCAGCCGTGCCACGCCCATCGCTGGAGCCGGTCACCAGGCAAGCCGACTGCGCGAAGTTGTCGTCACCGTGGTGCTGACGAGCGGATCTCTCGCGAGTGCAGTTTCTGCGACGTTATTGTTGTGGGGCCTGTGTCGCTGGAAGTACTGAAAGTCTTTACCAGGTGCAAGATGGCACAAGCTGAATCAGAAGAGCCATGGTTTTTTAAAACGTCACTGCGAGTGGAAACAGGTAAATTTTCAAACTCCCGTTTCCTCCGAGGTATAAACTGCGCCCATGCGATTTTACGCACAAGACCGTTTGGCCAGAATTTCGCTGCCTTTGTTGAACCTTGCGCTCTGTGCCTTGCAAATTTGGTCGGCGGTTCGCCACCCATCCACGGAACATACGTTGATGGCCATAGTCTGGGGCTTCATTACCTTCCTCAACACCATCAACTTTTGGGGTACGTATTGGGAGGTCACGCCACAAGGCCTGTTTGAAAGCCGAGGATTGTTTGTGCGCCGCGTAATCCCCTACAACCTCATTCAGGATGTCAGCCCGGATGATTCACCTCGTGGGAAACAGGACAATAGTCGGATTAGAGTTTCCATCCTCCGCAGCGAGCCGCTACTGGCGCGTCCGGTTGAGTACGAGCGCTTCGTCTCTGCGTTGGAGCAGCACCTTGACCCTGTCCTGATCCATGTCTAAGACGCAGCGTCAACAAACGCTCGCTCGACCAATCCTGGAAAACGCTTTTCTCGTCAGCAAGGATCAGTAACGTGATGCTGACTTGTTATTACTGATTCTCGAACCGTAGCTCCGCGAAAACAGGGTTTTGAGAAAGTTCCCCAGTGCGAACTTGCCGCAAACCGCCACGTTTCGCGGGACTTGCAGACTACGTCACCGCGGATCACGGACGTTCGAACCACGTTCAAGGAGCCAGAGACGATTGCGGCGATCGAGCGGCCAGAGGGCAGGTGGATTGACACGCCCCAGTCTCATTTCAAGTCAACACGCGGTCTCACAGCTCAACGCGTGTTACCTTCAGGGACAAAGAGCACAATGGATGCAAGCGCGTTCCACGTTCCACGACCACGTTGACTGAATTGATCCCCGCCTGCGGTATAAATAGTGGCGGTCACGTTTTGCCGGAGACCACCCATGCTCGCCTCAGTGAAAGACCCGTTTCAGCAGATTTCTTCCTCGACCAACGACATCTCAACGAAGCGGTTTGAGCCCCTCGGCAAAGAGGTTAAGGCCTTGATGGTCTGGCCCCGCTTTCCTCCCTCATTCTGGGGATTCGAGGGCGTGCTTGAGATGGTGCCTGAGAAGTCGGTGATGCCTCCTCTTGGTTTGATCACCGTCGCTGCGCTATGTCCGTCCTCGTGGAGTATTCGATTGCTGGACCTGTCCTTCGAGGAATTGCGAGAGGAGGACCTGCTTTGGGCCGACCTGGTGATGGTGAGTTCCATGCAGGCGCAACGTGCCGACACGCTGGACG
The DNA here is from genome assembly GCF_000178955.2 of Granulicella mallensis MP5ACTX8. Classification (NCBI taxonomy): domain Bacteria; kingdom Pseudomonadati; phylum Acidobacteriota; class Terriglobia; order Terriglobales; family Acidobacteriaceae; genus Granulicella; species Granulicella mallensis. The sequence goes on from NC_016631.1 coordinate 154,138, forward strand.
TCCTGTCCCGTGCCCGCGGTCTGGGCCGTAGGACCTTCATCGGCGGCCCATGGGCAAGCAGCGAACCCGAGTTCCTGACGACGCAGGCCGACCATGTATTCGTCGGTGAGGCGGAAGAGGTCTTCGGAGAGATTGCGCATCAACTCGAGCATGGCGCGGCACAGGCCGTCTACAAGGTCATCGACAAGCCTGATATGTCGGTGAGTCCCATGCCCCGCTTTGATCTTCTGCACATGAACCAGTACACCTCGATGTCGGTCCAGTTCTCTCGCGGTTGCCCTTTCCAATGTGAGTTTTGCGACATCATCACGATCTATGGAAGGCGTCCGCGGGCCAAGCCGCCGGAGAAGCTCATCGCGGAGCTGGACGCTCTGCTTGCACTGGGTTGGCGCAACGAGGTCTTCATTGTTGACGACAACTTCATTGGCAACCACAAGCTTGCCCTGCAACTCACCCATTCGCTCGCGACCTGGCAGGAACGGAACAAGCGTGTCATCTCGTTCTACACCGAGGCATCCATCGATCTGGCGGACAAGCCCGAGTTACTCGCCTCCATGGTCGAGGCGAACTTCATGTACGTGTTTCTCGGTATTGAAACACCCTCGGCCGAGGCGTTGAAAGGATCGTCGAAGTTCCAGAATCTTCGCGGTGATCTGGTGACCCAGGTGAGCAAAATCCGCGAGAGCGGATTGTGGGTGTTGGCTGGCTTCATCGTTGGCTTCGACTCGGATGACGAGACGATCTTCGAACGACAGCTGCAATTCATCGATAAGACTGCGATCACCTGGGCGATGGCCGGAGTCTTGCAGGCGCCTCCCACAACGGCGCTGTTCGATCGTATGAAGCGTGAGGGAAGGCTGATTGAAGACAGTACGGCCACGACCAACTTCAGCGCGCCAAACTTCAAAACAGTTCTGCCACTTCCGATTCTGCTGCGCGGATTGAGCACTCTGCTGAAAGGCTTATACACGCCGGCAAATTACTTCGGCCGGGCAATGCGTTCGCTCGAATCCTGGCAGCCACGTCCCGCACAAAAGCCCCCAGAGCTACCTCTGCTCTATAACCTCCGTGTCTTTGTTCAGTCGATGTGGCAGCAGGGCGTCTGTTCAAACTACCGTCTGGCCTACTGGCGGTTTCTCCTCACGGCGATTCGGCGATGGGCACTTCAGCCGGCCAAGATGTGGCTCGCCTTCATGGTCCTGCTTTCGGCAAATCACTTCTTGAAGTATGCAAGAGAGGTCGCAGAGGATTTGGAGGAGCAATGCCAGGCGCTCGAAGACTCAAAGCTTTACTCTCAGACATTGGCTGTAGGCGTAGAGAGCCGGGGTTGAGAAGTATCGGGAAACATGTTTCACGATACTGATCCGCAGTCTTGGATCAATCCCATGGATTCCTCATCTCGGTGAGAATCGCTCTCACTACTCAGCCGTTGATCCGCAAGTAGCTCCAGTGAAAAATTGGAGCTACTTGCCTGTGTCGAGATGAAAGGCTTTTCCGTACGGCTCGACCGGAAAGCCACTTGCCTTCCATGCCTCCAGTCCGCCTCGGAGAAATTTAGTCCGTAAAAAACCCATGGCGAGAACTCGATGCAGGATGGCACGACTGGTTCTGTCACTCGGGCACGTGCAATAAACGATCGAATCTTTGTCTTTCGGGATGAGCGATGGATTCTCCATCACTTCACTTGGCGCAAGCCGCTTTGCGCCTGGAATAATCTCGGAATAGGCTAACAAGTCGAGCGGAAGGCGCACATCGAAGAGAAGCACTTCCTGATGTGAAGCAAACAAGGCCTGCAGATCTTCCGGCGTGATGCTGTACTGTTCTATTTCATGACGGGCTTTCGACCGTCTGCTCCATACAACGAGAACGATCAACAGGCACACGGCGCAAATAGTCATTAAAATCGCAGCCATCTTCGTTTCTCCCCCATCCCACCTCAGATTCACGAAAGACCTGAGAGGATGCAGCAGGATGGATTACGGCAATCTGGAAGCTGACTGACGAGAGGCCGGCCTAACGGCACTAGGCAGTGTCTGAGGAATCGGAGCTACGGCTTTTGTCCTTGTGGCTGCTTTTGTTGTCGCCTTTGCCCCGCCGATGGCCTTTGCGCCGATGCCTTTGCTTTGAAGGGGCGGGACTTCAGTCCCGCCGTCTATGCACCGTTGTTAGTGTGGCTTTAGCCACTGAGGGAATGCTCGCCTTGCCCGTTGCAAAGCTCTCCGGGAGCGGAACACTCAGTTAGAACGGCGGAAGTCGGTTGCGAATAGTTTGTGCTTTGACAATTGAGGTGTTCAACTCGGCGGAACGAGATATCCGGTCGAGGATTTGATCAAGCTGACTAATCGTGAAGACGTGCAATCTAGCGATAAAGCAATCGTTCCCCGTGACCTTGGAGCATTCGGAAAACTCGGGAGTATCTTCAATCAGTTTTTGCACGACCTGGAGTTTGCCGGGGAGTGGTTTTATTCGCACAAGGGCTTGAAGGTCGTATCCAAGGCTTGCCGGATCAACCTCAATGGTGAAACGTCGAATCACGCCTCGCTCCTGCAGGCGTTCGACTCGTTCGGAGACGCTTGGCGCTGAAAGCTTCACTTTGTTAGCCAGGTCCTTCATCGAGATGCGTGCATCGTGAAGGAGAACTTCGATGATCTCTCTGTCTACACTATCGAGTGCGAATGATTTAAGGGTGCGTGGCATGATTGCCCTCTCTTTCTGAGGATAAATCAACAGAATGCCTCTGTTTATTCATATACGAGCCACGTTTACTCTTTTAGGCTTATTAGAGGCTTCATTGAAAGCTGTGACTACCGGGCAGATATTCCCGACGAGAGGTCGAGCTGAGGTTGCCCCAATGACACGTGTTGGATTCCGCTCACCGACGCGTTAGTCCAGGCACCGCGCTCGCATTGATGGCGGTTAACTTACGCAGCAGCGCCAACTTTCGATACGGGAGTTGCTCCGAGAAAGGGACACAGCGGGTCGGATACTCTCACACCGAACTCATCATTCCCGGCTGATCTCCAGGTAAGCTCATGACACCCTCTTCGCAACACTCGAATCAATCCAATGTACCTACTCGTTCCAATCGCAAGACACCCCCGCCGGCATTTATCATCGTCGCCTTCGCCTGTGTCTATTTCTTCTGGGGCTCAACCTACACTGCGATACGCATTGGAGCGGCCCAACTCCCTCCCTTCGTCCTCACCGGTGTACGTTTCTGCGTCGCCGGTGCAATCCTGTTATTCTGCTGCCGTCTTCGCGGTCTCCGTATCCTTTTGCCGCTGCGCACTCTCATAACGCTCTCTATGATTGGACTGCTGCTGCTAGCCGCCGGCAACACCAGCCTGGTCTATGCGGAAAAATACATTCCTAGCGGCCTCGCATCACTTATCTTCGCCGCTACGCCTCTCTTTATCGCCCTGATTGAGATGGCGCTGCCTCACGGCGAACCGCTGAATCTGCGCGGTTGGATCGGAATTCTCCTGGGCTTTCTCGGTATGGTCACCCTGCTTGGACCCACCCTACACGAGGTATTCACGGTCGGGCTCTTCACAAATACGACTCGGCTCATAGCCATTCTCGCTTGTCTCGGGGGAGCACTGAGCTGGGCCATCGGTAGCCTTTACTCTCGCCATCAACGGCTAAACGTCAATAGCTTCGTCTCATCGGCCTGGCAAATGATCTTCGCAGGCTTTTTTAATTTGCTTCTGGCCACCATGTTCGGCCAGTGGCCGCAGGCTCACTGGAACGTTTCCACCTTCGGATCGCTCGCGTGGCTCATCACTGGCGGATCGCTCATCGGCTATTCCAGCTATGTCTACCTGCTCGAGCACGTGCCGGTCGCCAAGGTTGCTACGTACGCGTACATAAACCCCATCGTCGCCGTCCTTCTCGGGCTCCTTCTCCTTCATGAACGCATGCAAGCAGCAGAATTCGTCGGTATGGCTTTGATCATTCTCGCGGTAGCGTTGCTCACTTCAACGACGATCAAACTCAAAAGTGTTAGCGGTAAGGCACAACAAGAAACGATGTCCGACGAATAGCTTCATGCCGATGTTGAGAACAGACCTTAGCGCTCACCGACGTTGGTTTGCCCCCACAAATAGATAAGCAACGGTAAACGTACCTCTCGTCACCAACAGTCACTGACGACAAGCGGCCTTATGATTACCGGTTTGTGTCGGAAAGCTGGAGCGCGGAATCGTTGTGCTGATGAACGACGCCATAAGCGGATTGGTCTCGCATTACACGTAGCAGCACTCCGGATGATCGTGGGCGATCATTTCGCTACGATATGGATGCCGGTGAGGTGTTCGCCGTCCTTCACGACGACGATGTCCTGTGGAGAGGCGTCGCTAGGCGCCAACCCTGTCTCGCGGACAGGAACTCGCCCAAAATCTCGAAAGATGACCTGATACTCTCCAGCCTTTACGAAGTGGAGGGTGAACTGCCCACTGGCATCCGGGAACTGGCCACTGGGATCCACTGGCTCGTCGTGGGGTTCGCCGGGTCTTCGCAGGGAGACGATCCCAGACGTGCTTACCGGCTTCCCCGTGGCATCCACGATCTGCCCCGAGATAGTTCCTGAGGGGAGAGCTGTCGCATCTGCGTGGCAGCCTGCACTTCCGCTCCTGGGGATCTTGATCATCTGTGGATGTCCCATCGCGTCTTCGTAGGTGACGAGGTCGGGCGGAAGATCGTAGTTGACGTGATACTCGGCAGCCGGCAGATCGAGTACGGTGTAGACCCCCTCGGCGTCGGTGACGGCAGTATAGGCATTTCCATTGGCCGGGATGAGATGAACGGTGACACCCGCGAGCGGTCTTGGTGGAGTGCTGCTGTAGAGGGAGTCCCGTCTAGAGACGACTCCAGATAGATCGGGCAGGCGCTGATGCGCGAGGATGGCACGAATCTCTCGGAGCAGGCCGTCGGCCATCCCCTGAGGCTGCGTGGCGCTGCAAATACCGGTGCTGAGGCGTTCGTTCTCGCCGTAGTGGCCTGCGTCTACGAGATAGCTTTGTCCGATTTCGAAGCTGTAACCGCAGTCACCGCCGCCCATGCCGGTCTCGATCTCGATGACGTCAGATGTATGAGGCGCTCCAGTAAGTGCCTCGGAGACTTCGAAGCGATAGACGCGGCGGCGAACGGGAAACGATATGCCGGTGATCTTGCTCTCAACGATCCGGACGGAGAGGGCTTTGCCAACGAAGAGCGTGTCGCGGATTTGAAATGAGCCGCATCCTGCTCTGCTGACGCAGCTGCACGCGCGGGCAAGCGGAGCCAGCAGGACGGTTGCGATCACGAATAGCCAAAGGTATCGCCGCTTCATGGAAGATAGATTGCCATGCCGCGACAGAGATAGCATAGGAAAATCGCGATCTACGGCATAGCCGGGCATCTCCGTTCCATCGACGCTCAGCCCGCCGGCGCGATGTCACCGAGTCGGGCACAATCCGCGCAGCTCCCTCCCAGGCGCGGAAATTTTATCGTTAGTGGTAGAAATCGGCGCATCCTATTCGACGTATGAATAGAACAGCCAGCGTTGGCTTTAATAAGCCGGCCAATATTGACTGGAATCGATGATGAAGGAGAGATTCATGCGCTTCATGATGATGGTGATTCCCAAAGGGTATGAAACGGCAACCGCGGACGCAGCCCCCAGCGCGGAGGCGGTGGCCAGGATGATGGAGTACAACAAGAGCCTGCAGAAAGCAGGCGTACTGCTCGGGCTCGATGGGCTTTTTCCCCCTTCGACCGGAGCACGTATTTCCTACACAGACGGCAAGGCAACGGTCACGGATGGGCCGTTCGCTGAGGCCAAAGAGACTATCGGAGGCTACTGGATCATTCAGGTGCGCTCGCGGGAAGAGGCGATCGAATGGGCCAGGCGAGCACCGATGGCCAACAACGAGATCATCGAAGTGCGCCAGATCCATGAGATGGGCGATTTCCCCGCGGACGTGCAGAAAGCAGCCGAAGGCTTCGAGGAGCTTCGAAAGGCATGAGCGACATCCACAAAGCGATTGAGGCCGTGTGGAAGATCGAGTCCACACGGCTCATCGCCGGGATTGCGCGCGTCACCCGCGACATCGGCATTGCGGAGGAACTCGCTCAGGACGCGCTCGTTGCGGCCCTTGAGCGGTGGCCGGAAGAAGGCATTCCGGAGAAGCCCGCGGCGTGGCTGATGACAGCGGCTAAGCGCCGCGCCATCGACTCTCTGCGCCGTGGCCGGATGCTCGAACAAAAGCATGGAGAGATCGCGCGAGAGCTCGAATTCCAACAGCAGCGACTCGGTGAAGCGATGGATCAGGCTCTGGATCAGGTCATCGATGATGACGTCCTCCGCCTCATCTTTACCGCCTGCCATCCAGTCCTCACGGTGGAAGGGCGCATCGCTCTTACATTGCGTCTCATTGGCGGCCTCACGACCGCTGAAATTGCTCGTGCCTTCCTTGTACCGGAGAAGACCATGGGCCAGCGAATCTTTCGGGCTAAAAAGACTCTCGCTGAAGCCCATGTTCCCTTCGAGATCCCGCGTGGAGACGAGCTGCGTCGCAGACTTGAGTCCGCACTCTCGGTGGTCTACCTGATCTTCAACGAAGGCTATACGGCGACGTCCGGAGACACGTGGATGCGGGAAGAACTCTGCAATGACGCGCTGCGCCTCGGGCGCATCCTCGCGTCGCTTCTTCCCGGTGAATCGGAGGTCCATGGCCTGCTGGCCTTGATGGAACTCCAGGCATCGCGCACGGCGGCACGCAAGGGGCAAAACGGAAAAGCCGTTTTGTTGCTGGAGCAAGACCGGTCTCTGTGGGATCACATTCAGATACAGCGAGGCATGGCCGCACTTCATTCCGCACAGAAGCTGGGTGGCGGAGCGAGTAGCTACACGTTGCAGGCGGCAATCGTCGCCTGTCATGCCCGCGCGCGCACCGCCGCGGATACTGACTGGGAGCGGATCGTTCTTCTCTACGACGCTCTTCTCCAGATCCGCCCCTCTCCCATCGTTGGACTGAATCGAGCGGTAGCCGTCGGGATGGCACAAGGCCCCACCGCCGGACTTGCTACGCTGGACGCTCTCGACCCCGACCCTGCCCTGACGGGCTATCACCTGCTGCCCAGCGTTCGAGGAGACCTGCTCCTCAAGCTCGGCAGATTCTCCGAAGCGCGCGAAGAGATTCAGCGCGCCATTGCCATGACGGAAAACAGGCGGGAGCAGGAGTTGCTGTCAGAAAAACTAAAACAGATACCGGAAACAAAGCAGGATGCTTGAGCTGGCTTCTGGAGCGAAATCGAACGGTGCAAACGGTTTGTTGAGGCACGGAGCGGAAGGGCACGGATTCACAGGTTGCGGAAAAACTCTTAGCTGGGAAGAGAGTCTTGATCTTTAGGGCCAAAGGCCCGTTTCACACCAGCCTGGGGTGGAGCGCAGCAGCGAGCGTTTTTAGCTCGCTGCAAGCGTAGCCCCAGGTACAGAGCCAATAAGAAAGCAGAGGGCTGTAAGCCCGATTCATCGTTCCTGCACGATGAGTCGGGCTTACAGCCCTCAACTCTACTCCTGCGCCTAACCTGGGGCGTTGCTCCTCGAGCCACCACGCTGTCGCGTGCTGGCTCGAATCGGTCAACGCAGTAAACCGCGTAGGAGGCAAACTTTCCAGGGACGATTTGTCGAAGTCCACTCAAGCCGTTCGTCGTTATAGTGAAGGCAAGCCAAACGGCCCGCCCGAAGACGCTACAGAATGAAGGAGAAGTTATGCCACATTATTTGGTTGCGATTCACCTCCCTGACAACTACGACCCGTCCGCAGAGGGCGAAGCGATGGTCCGCGATATCGACGCGCTCAATGAAGAGATGGAAGCTGTTGGCGCCAGGTTCTTCGCCGGTGGCCTCGGCGCACCCAGCAGCGCGAAGTCGCTGCGCCGTCAGCCGGAGGGGGAAGTGGTCGTCACCGACGGGCCGTATCTCGAAGCCAAGGAGCACGTAGGCGGTTTTTGGATTCTGAAAGCTGCTGGCATGAACGAGGCACTGGCCTGGGGTCGCAAGGCCGTCATCGCCTGCCGGGCGCCGGTCGAGGTACGCGAGTTCGGCCGGAGCAGTGCACAGAAGCTGCTCTAGGATGCACTTGGAGTGTGGTTGAACTGTGCAGCCAGTTTGTTTAGTCCCGATCCTATACGGCCTGGCTGAAGCCAGGCCCTTCCGACCCCGCCTCGGCACCGATACGTAAGTCCCAACAACAAAGCGATAGTGCAAGAGCCTTCAGCTCGTCGCACTATCGCTTGGTGGTTATACGTTATGTTTTGGATCACTCGGACGTTACCGAGTGAATCCCGTTAGCCGGTGATGCCCTTGTTGACGACGATGGTTACGACCACGCGCCGGTTCTGTGCGTGTGCGCTCCGTGTGTGATCCTCGGAGACTGGGTTGGTGGTTCCCATTGCGGCAGGCGCGAGAATTCTCGTCATGGGAACAACGCCTGTCTGTTGAATGATAGCCAGCACTGCGTCGGCCCGTTCACTGCTCAACCTCTGATTCAGCGCTGCTGAACCAACGGCAGAAGCGTAGCCCTGCACTTCGATCATGTAGCCCGGGGTATTCGCAGCCGACTTCACGAAGTCAGTGAGCTGGTCCTTGTCCTTCTTGCTCACCGTAGCTTTTCCATTGGCGAAGTTAACGGTGATGCTTCCCTTGTCCTCGTATTGGTCCAGCGTGGTGAAGCGCTGATTAGCCTGGCCGATGGCTTGCTTATTCGTTGCGGTATCGGCGGTAGTTACTGCCAGACCTTGCTTGGTTGTGTCGATATCCTGCGAGTTCTTCGCAGTGTCCTGTTGGTTCTGTTCGATGTCCTTGCGATCGCTCTTGAGCTGATCCTGTGCAGCCGCAACCTGCTGGTTTACAGGATGCAGACCCGCGTCAATCTGCCGTGCCGTGTTCATTGCGGTGCGCGAGAACGTGACCTTCTTTGCAACCAGCTGGTGATCGCCATCGTAGGAACCCTCAACCTTCACAGCGAGACCCGGGACCAAGTCGGCGATGGCGGGGTGCTGTCTGCTGAGACCAAGGAAGCCGCCCTTTTCTGTCGCCCTCGTGCTGTCCGAGAGAAGCACAGTGAGTCTGGGGCTGTCTGCGGTCTTCACTGACATCGCAGGGCCGCTCCTTCCGATGACCAACCCTTCAACAGTCGCTTCTTGCGCAACTGCTGTAACACCTAGTGATGTAAACATCGCCAGAGATAGTGCCAAGCCACAGGTTGTTGTAAGTCGACCCTGATTATTCATGTATTTGTTACTCCCTTTTCTTTTTTGGCTATCTGGTCAGCGGCTTCCGGAGCCTCGTTATATCGCGACCGTACGCCCCGCCACAAAGCCCAGATAGGAGCCGCAGCGGGAACTCAATAACCTTGGATGCATAAATGCGGAAAAGAGAGGTAAACGAAAAGGTACATCGTTCTATCTTGTTGGAAGGAAAAGGCTTGAGGTTGGCATTTTTGGTGCTGATACGCAAACGAACTACCTTAAATGCGTTGATTGTGACCGGCATCCACGATGTGCCGAACACTCTTGATTGAGCTCCCCGGAAGCGTAAGGTAATCAAGAAGGTAATTCTTCTATGATCGGAAATTATCCAGCGATATCCAGGAGTTATCAGTGGAGCTAAGGCATCTTCGCTACTTTGTGGCTGTAGTTCAGCAGAAAGGATTTCGGGAGGCATCCCGCTTCCTGCACGTCTCGCAGCCTGCGATCAGCAAGACACTGACTCAGTTGGAAGAGGAGTTGGGCACCAGACTCTTTGCGCGTTCCGGCAGGACAGTACGATTGACGCCGCAGGGAGAGGTCTTCTATCAGGAGACACTGAAAACGTTGAAGCAGTCTGACCATGCGGCTGAGGCTGCTCAACGCGCCGCTCGCGGAGAGATTGGAACCCTGACACTTGGCTTCTGCAGCGTGGCTACGGCAGGATTCCTCCCCGGCATCGTGAGGCAGTACAAAGAGCTTCTGCCAGGCGTAAGACTCCTCTTTCGAGAGCTGAATCCCCCTCAACAAGAGGCGGCATTCGCGCAGGGCGAGATCGACATAGGTATCACACGGCCACCCTTCGCGAAGAAACTGGCGAGCGAACTCCACGTGAAGACGATCCTCCGTGAACCGCTCCTTGTTGCCGTGCCTTCGAATCATCCCTTCACAGGTAGGAAGATAAAGATCGAGAGTCTTTCAGAAGAGCCGTTTATTCTCTTTCACCGCGACGGCGCGCCCACCGTCTTCGACGCGATCCTTGGCATGTGCCAGAAGCGTGACTTCGCGCCGAAGGTGGAGTATGAGTCCGACATGATGCAGACGACGTTTACCCTGGTTGCCGGAGGTCAGGGAGTTGCGATCGTTCCGATGTGCACCCTGAACCTTCGCCCCGAGGGTGTGCGGTTTTTACGCCTGCAACCCGACGAGTACAAGGCCGATCTTGTGCTGGCATGGCCTAAGAACACGCAGTCAACAGTGCTTCATCCTTTTGTAGATCTGATGGAGCGCGAACGCAAAGAGATCGGGAGCCAGGCGCGCCGCATGCTGGAGGCGGCGTCTCATACGACTGGCTGACGTGCGGGTAGTTTTCTACTTTATGCCTCTCCATCAAATCGTCATCTTGAGCGTAGCGTCCCGGCATTTGGGGACGCGGAGTCGAAGGACCCCGAGGATTGCCATCTCGCCCAAACCTCTTGCACCTTTTCGACCTCGAGCGTTCGAACCCGGAATCTCGTGCTGGAAAAGGTTTCCGACATCCTGGGTGAGATAAAGTCCGTCGGGGGCCTTCGACTCCTCACCTCCCACTAGGCGTTCCAGCCGCCATCTACGGTGAGGTTCTCGCCATTGATGAAAGCTGACTCGGGGTTGGCCAGGAAGGCCACGGCCGAAGCAATCTCCTCGGCCTTGCCGAACCGGCCAACGCTCGTGAGCTTCTTCATCGTCTGCGCCGCCGGACCGTTGTCGTCAGGACTGAGCTCGGTGTCGATCGGTCCCGGCTGGACACCGTTGACGGTCACGCCGGTCGAACCCAACTCGCGCGAAAGGGCACGCGTAAATCCATGAACGGCGAACTTGGTGGCGATATACAGCGTCACGCCTGGAAGGGGCGCTGCTTCGCCGAACGCGGAGCCGATGTTGATGATGCGGCCCCAGCCGGTCTTCGTCATGCGCTTCGCAGCATCCTTGGAGAGCTCGATGAGCGAGCGAACGTTCAGGTTGAAGTGCTTGTCATAGGACTGGTCCGAGGACTCGAGGAACGGTCCGAACTCCACGGTCCCGGCGTTGTTGACGAGAATATCGAGGCGGCCCTCAAACTTGCCCCCGAAGGCCTTGTCGATGGCAGCGATGAGCGTCTTTGGACCCTCCGTGCTTCCAAGATCAGCCTGAACAGCTTCAGCGTGGCCTCCGGCCTTCGCGATCTCTGCCACTACCGCTTCAGCACGAGCGGGGCTTGCGGCATAGTTGACGATCACCGAAGCGCCTTCGGCGGCGAGACGAACTGCAATTGCGGCTCCAATGCCGCGAGATGATCCGGTGACAAGAGCGAGTTTGTTCTCTAAAGACTTCGACATGCGGAATACTCCTTTTGATTAGGTCGCGGATTCGATGATGAGTTCCTTGAATCGCGCTACAGAGATTCGATCAGCAAAGCCCTGTCCTGATTCGTGGCAAGTTCTTATCGCACTGATAACCAAAAAGAATCAGACAGTTTTATGAAGATGAGGAACGACTGGCTGGCTTTGCCGGTAATCTCGCCGAAAGTGATAGCTTGTGATTGCAGAGTTGCTTCACGCCTTCACCATGCGCCTATTCCGACTCCACACCCTCGCCGCTCTTGCCTTTGCGTTCGTTCTTGCCGCACCGCAGCACGAAATCGCTGCTCAGGCTATCTCCGGCACTTCTCCCCAGAATGCACCGCAGAACGCGCAGATTCGCAGCTACATCGCCAATGGCTGGGAGACACTCTCTCGCTCCATGTCCGACTGCAGTTCAGTGGTCGATGCCAAGGTAAAGACGGTGCCTGTGATGTACCTGCCGGCAGACATGCCGATTCCCGCTGCTGTCGCTGCCATGCAGCAGAAGTGCCATGTTGAAGTGCATCATCTTCCGCGAGCCATTCACCATATCGGAGAGGTTCGCCCCGCGGAGCTGCCCGTCGAAGGCCTGCTCTATCTGCCCAATCGCTACGTCGTGCCGGGCGGCCGCTTCAATGAGATGTATGGCTGGGACAGTTACTTCATCCTGCTCGGCCTGCTTCACGATGGCCACAACGATCTCGCGCGCGGCATGGTGGAGAACTTCTTCTTCGAGATCGAAAACTACGGCGCGATCCTCAACGCCAATCGCACCTACTTCTTCACGCGCTCACAGCCGCCGTTTCTTTCGTCGATGATTCGCGAAGTCTATGAACATCCAGCATCTGGCACCGCACCCGATCTCAAGTGGCTGGCTCGCGCCTACAGTTTTGCGCAACGCGATTACGCACTGTGGACTTCGCCACAACATCAGGCCGGGACTACAGGTCTGGCACGTTATCACGATCTCGGCGAAGGCCCCGTGCCCGAGATGTCGGATGACTCCAGCTACTATCCCGATGTGATTCGCTGGCTGCTCGCGCACCCGAAAGATCATCCCGAGTACCTTGTGGACGGTGCGGAAAACCCAACGCCGGCCCAGGCCGCAACCCTGGCTCGTATCAGTTGCGATGTCCACATCTCACATGTCTGCGCGCAGGCTGTTGTCGCAGGGCATCGTCTCTCGGCAGACTTCTATCGTGGCGACCGCGCGATGCGCGAGTCCGGCTTCGATAGCTCTTTCCGCTTCGGCCCGTTCTCCGGCTCGGCCGCCCACATCGCGCCGGTCTGCCTGAACAGCCTGCTCTTTCGCTACGAGCAGGACATGGCCCACTTCGCCACGCTCCTCGGCCGCTCGCGCGAAGCCGCCGAATGGACACGCCGTGCCAACGCGCGCCATCACGCCATCGACCGCTATCTGTGGGACGCCAATGCGGGCCTGTACTTCGACTACGACTACACCACCCGCCAGCGGTCGAGCTATCACTACATCTCCACCTTCTATCCGCTGTGGGCAGGAGCGGCGAGCCCCACGCAGGCTACGGCAGTGCATCTGCACCTTGGTCTCTTTGAGCATCCGGGTGGACTGGCAATGAGCGACTCCGCTTCGGGTGTGCAGTGGGACCTGCCCTTCGGCTGGGCCCCGACGACGTGGCTCGCCGTCTCCGGCCTGGAGCGCAACGGCTTCCACGAAGACGCGCGCCGCATCGCCCAGAGTTTTTCTACAACGGTGCTCGACAACTTTCTGCATGACGGCACCATTCGCGAGAAGTACAACGTGGTGAGCGGCTCGGCCAACGTCAAGGTTGCGGCGGGCTACAAGAGCAACGTCATCGGTTTCGGATGGACGAACGGCGTCTATCTGGAGCTGCAGGATCTGCTGGCTGCGTCGAACCATTAGAGCTCTTGCCTTTCTTGTTGTCATTCCCGCAGGGAATCTGCTTCTTGCTATTGCCACCCCGAAAGGCACGGCTCACTAGACAACCGCTTGTTCATAAAAGCATCATGGACTCCCACCACTTCTGGAGGTCTTACTCTGTGTTGAATCGCCGTCTGTGTACGCTGCTGCTTAGCGCCGTCGCCTTATTTCCCCTTGCCAGCCGAGCTCAGTACGCACACACCCAGGGAGAACAGGTGATTGGCCGCGATGGCAAACCCCTGTTGCTGCGTGGAACCAATCTCGGCAACTGGATGGTTCCCGAAGGCTACATGTGGCAGTTCGGAGGCCACGTCCAATCCTCGCGAGAGATCGAGGCGCTCGTCGCGGAGCTGATCGGCCCGGAGCGCAGCAAGACCTTCTGGCAACAGTGGCGCGACAACTACGTGACACAGAGCGACATTCACCTGATTCACCAGGCGGGCTTCAACTCCATTCGCGTCCCCATGCACTACCGCTTCTTCCAGAGCGACGACGCGGAAGGCTTTCGCCTGCTCGATCGGCTCGTGAAGTGGAGCCGCGCCGAGGGTATCTACCTAGTACTGGACATGCACGCCGCGCCGGGCGGACAGACCGGAACCAACATCGACGACAGCGACGGCTATCCCTGGCTCTTCACGGACCAGTCTTCACAGCAGCAGCTTCTGGACACCTGGCAGCGCATCGCGCGTCACTATCGCAACGAGCCAGTGATCCTTGGCTACGATCTGCTGAACGAACCCATTCCCACCTACCCTAAGCTGCACGGATTGAATCCGCTGCTGGAGCCGCTCTACAAGCGCACGGCTGCCGTTATCCGCAAGGAAGACAAGCACCATATCCTCATCCTCGGCGGCGCGCAGTGGGACAACAACTTCGACGTCTTCGGCCCGCCCTTCGACTCGAATGTCATCTACGAGTGGCACAAGTACAAGGTTCTTGTACCGGATCAAAACCTGGTCCAGCGCTATGTCGACTTCCGTACGAAGAACCACGTTCCTATCTGGCTGGGAGAGTCTGGGGAGAACAAGGACGAGTGGCTTGCCACCTTCCGTACTGTGCTGGAGAAGAACAATATCGGCTGGGCCTTCTGGCCGTACAAGAAGCTGGCAAACCCCACCGCCGTGGAGACCGTTACGCCGCCGGCGGATTGGCCGAACATCGTCGCCTACGCAAAGCTGCCCAACGGCGTTGGCCTCACATCCGAGCGCCTGAAGGATCGGCCTGAGCAGGAGGTGATCGATCGCGCCTTCGCCCAGCTGATTGAGAACATCAAGCTCTCTCATTGCACGACGAACCTCGGGTATGTCCGTGCGCTGCTGCCTGAGACAACGCTGACCTCTGCTGCGAATCAATAAGAAATATCTGCTGATGGATGAGGCAAAGAAAAGGGCCGGAGAGAATTCTCTCCGGCCCTCACTCATGCGATGAGTGAATGGGTTAGAAGGTATACCGCAGGGAAGCCTGAGCGCGTCGTGCGTTCGTGCCGTCCGGGAAGCCGCTGGCGGCTGTCCCCTGACCTGCGCCACTCACTGCCTTAATGGTGCCGGTGTTCGTCGCTGCGTTCCAACTGGAGGTATAGGCCGTCTGGTTCACAGATGTGTAGTGAATGTGATTCAGAGCGTTGATGGCTTCAAAGCTGAGTTGAATGCTCTGAGACTTGGGAAGCGCAAAGCTCTTCGTGAGACGGCCATCGAGCTGGACCGTCTGGCCCAGCGGTAGGTTGGCCGTTGGAACGAAGGGAGCACGAATGCCTCCCGGAGCCTCCGCTCCGATACCGCTCAGGGTTGGGGACGGAACATAGAGACGGGAGTCGCTGCTGGTTACCGTCAGATTGGAATCGACATACTGCGGCGTGGCAAAGGTGAAGATCGGAGCCAGTTGCCAGCCGCTCAGTGCTTCCCTCGTCCACTTCGAACCGTAGTCGGCCTTGGGGTAAGAGATCAGGGCCGTCATGACGAGACGGTGGCGCTGATCCTCAAGCGAGCGGCCTTTCTCAAAGGAGTAACCACTGCGTCCATTGAAGGAGGAGGAGCCGTTGAAGTAGGTGTCTCCCTGGTCGGTGAAGTAGTAGTTGCTGGTTGCCGTCCCCTGTCCCAGGTCCTCGGAGTGCGACCAGGTATAGGCGATGGTGCTCTGGATGTACTTGTTCTCGCGCTGATGGAACTCAGCGACCAGGCCGTCATACCAGAGGCGTCCGCCGTTATCGATCTGGAGGATCTTGCCGAAGTTCGAGTTATAGGTCGTATTGCCATTGGCCGCGTTGAGATAGACCGGCGTGCTGTACGAGCCTGTCTGGTGACCGTTGACGTCGAAGACATTGTAGAAGTCCTGTCCCGTCGGCTGGCCGGCGTTCAGGTCGGAGCGCTGCAGGAACTTGATGCCGCGCGAACCCACGTAGGAGACGCTGAAGCTCATGTCCTTCGTAAGCTCCTGCTCCACGCCCAGGCTCCACTCCTGCACATAAGGAGTAGCCAGGCCAGGGATCGCAAAACCGGTGTTGATCGAGCTGGGGCTGATGAAGGAGTTTACCTGCGAAAGGCTGGTGAAGACTTGTGCGAAGGGCAGCATGGCCGCAAACTGCGCGGGATTGTTGTCGCTCAGCGTGAAGGACTTGCGAACGATTCCGCCAAGCTGTTGCAGGCGCGTGATGGAGGCGCCGGGAAGGCGGTTGTAGAAGATGCCGTAGTTGCCGCGCAGCACGGTCGTGTTGTTGTTCATCGAGTAGGTGAAGCCAACACGCGGGGCAAAGTTCGTCTTCGGCTGGTTGATGGGACCGACTGCGGAATTGACGCTGGCATACGAAGGAGCGGGCGGCTGCGTAAAGGTGGAGTACTCATAGCGCAGACCGAGGTTGAGGAGCAACGTCTTGGTGATCTGGTACTGGTCCTGGGCAAAGAAGTCGTAGTCGCGGATAGTAATGCCGGTGATGGGGTGACCGATCGCCTGCGCA
Source organism: Granulicella mallensis MP5ACTX8 (assembly GCF_000178955.2). Lineage (NCBI taxonomy): Bacteria > Pseudomonadati > Acidobacteriota > Terriglobia > Terriglobales > Acidobacteriaceae > Granulicella > Granulicella mallensis. The sequence continues at coordinate 170,594 of NC_016631.1, forward strand.
AACGTGGAGTAGTGTTTGCTGGGACCTGTCAGGGGACTCGCTGGATTCGAGTTGACCGGATCGCCAGGCAGCGGGGTCAGGTCATAGGCAAAGGCTGTGAAGGTGTTGTAGGTGAAAGAGCCTGGGCCGCTGAACACAGCGTTTTCAACGCTACGCAGATAGGCGAGGTCGGCTCCGTACTTGAGCTGGTGCTTGCCCGCGCTCTGCGAGAAGGTGTCGGCCAGGATGAAGCGCTTCTCCGTCGGCTGGATATTGGGGAGCTGGTTGATCGAGACACCCAGGTTGCCCTGACCGGCGACGGTCACGCTGGAGAGAATATTGTCCGGCGGAAGCAGGTCGGTGGGCAGGCCCTGAAAGCGGCGCTCTGCGTTGAAGCCAAAGCGGAACTCGTTCACCATCGACGGCGAGACGATGTAGGTGTTGGACAGGCGCGCATTACGCACGTGGGTCCCGATGTTGTAGTTCGAGCCCGAGGCGCCGCTGCCGTCCGTGGGAGCAACCGCAGAGACGCCGTCATGCGTGGCGAAGTAGTTCATCAGGTTAAAGTTCGCGGTGTAGGTGCTCTTCTCGTTCGGACGATAGTCCAGCCGAAGGAAGCCGTCGTTCTGGTGCAGGTTGCGGTTCACGGTGCGGAAGAAGCTGTTGATGTACTTCTGTACGGCCGCGCACTGGATCGCCGCTGCCGTGCACTGGCCGGGAAGCAGCTGGCCGTTGCCATCGAGGATCGACGAGTTGATGATCGAGCTCACGAGCGGAAAGTTGCGGGTGGTTCCCTCATAGGCTCCGAAGAAGAAGAGCTTGTCTTTGATGATGGGCCCGCCAACGTTGGCGCCATACTGGTGGCGATACTCCGGAGCGTTATAGGGCTGGCCGTTCAGCTTGGAGAACGGGTCGATGGCATTCAACGTGCGGTTGCGGAAGAACCAGAAGGCATTGCCGTGAAACTCGTTGGAGCCGCTCTTGGTAAGCGAGTTGACGACGCCGCCGGAGCCGCGACCGAACTCCGCGGAGTAGCCGAAGATCTCGGTGCGGAACTCCTGGATGGCGTCCATGCTGATGTTGGAGAGCGCCGATCCGCCGCCGCCCGCATTCGATACGGACCACTGCTGGGTGATGTCGATACCGTCCTGAAGGAACTCGTTGCCGGAGGGGACGCCGTGGAAGGAGAGTTCGCCGCTGGTGCCGTCCTGCACGACGCCGGGCGTCAGGAGCGCGAACTGATCGACGCGGCGTCCATTGATCGGGAGGTTCGTGATCTGTTCCTGGTTGACCAGGGCTGAGACCTCTGTCTTGGCCAGGTCGAGGATCGGCTGCGTGTTCTCGGAGACGGAGACTGTCTGGGTCGTGCTGGCGCTTCCGAGCTGGACTGGAACGGCGACCTGTTCGCCGACGTGGACGACGATGCCGTCGGTCTTTGCTACGCCGAAACCCGGAACGGTAACAATCACGGAGTAACCGGGATCTGGCGGCAGCGAAGGCGCAAAGAAGAGTCCGGCGTCGGTCGACTTCAACTTACGGTCGATGCCGAGGCTCTTGTTGACGATCTCTACGTCTGCATTGGGAACGACGGCTCCGGAGGGATCATGTACCGTGCCGCTCAACGCGCCCAGGCCGGCCAGCGATTGGGCCGAGGCCATGCTGGCGCTGCCGAGCAAGAACAGGATCAGAAGAGCGAAACACGCCGGAACTCGGCCGAGCAAGCCGATACGCGTGCGAGAGTTGGGGGAATTACATATTCCAGGCAACATGATGTGGACCTCTCAAAAGATGAATCAAGTTCGTGAAAGCCCGGCGTCAGTTAGGGCGCGGGGCGAAAGTTGATGGAATACAACCTCGCCAGGGGAATTAAAGATCTCTTCCGGTGGTCGAGCGGTATGAGTTTGTTGGGTGAAGCATGCAACTGAAAGCTCTGAACGTCTCTGCGGAGCTGTAGTCCTCCGTCGCGAGGGAATTTCCCATCGGACTGAAGAAAATACACTGCTGGAACTACCTGGTTGAGGCAGAAAGACGGTATAGATTGCGAGTCAGGGTCGAGCGAAGCTTTGATAAAGCCTGGGTTGAAACGATTCAAACACGGTTCTGGTGTGCCGTCCAATTGCTTTTTGCGAATGGTTGATTTGTTCTGGAAATCGTAGTTAGGGTCATGAAGTGGATGAAAGGAGTGTTGACTTGTTGTCAATAATATGACATTTTCATTACAAATGGGCCTTTAATTCGCTCTGGAGGCCCCTTCCTGAAACTGAAAATCTCATAGCTTTGTGTCCGTGGCCTGGAAGACGAGTTTCGTCCAGGCAGCGACGCGGCTTTCTGTCCTCGCAGTTGTGCTGCAGCGGCTTGCTAAATCCTGGAGCAGCCACGCATCGCGTAGGCTTATCGATATACATCTACAAACTGAGGTGCGGATTGTTCTGTCTCTCTTTGCGAAATCGGCTCCTTCCAGCGCTCTTTGGAATGGTTTTGATCGCGGCCTGTGCCAGTGGCGCTTCCGCGCAGCGCTATGTGATTGCCGACCAGGACGCCTCCGGCCCCGGAGGGTCGGACATGATGTCGCTGCTGGTCTTTCTGCAATCGCCCGACGTGCATCTGTTGGGCATTACGGTGGTGACCGGCGACTCGTGGCGCGATGAAGAGGTGGCCCATGCCCTGCGGTTGGTGGAGTCGGTAGGCCGCACCGACGTCAAGGTCTATCCCGGTGCGCCGTTTCCGTTGGTGCGCACGCTCGAGTGGACGCGTCTCGCAAACAAGATGTATGGAGCGGCCACCTTCGAGGGCGCGTTCTCTGACAAACGCATGGAGAAGCCCTGGGATGCGATTCCGCCTATGCGAGAGGGGCTCCCGTCGACAAAACCTGCGGATGAAGATGCGGCGCACTTCATGGTGCGGATGGTCCACAAGTATCCGCACAAGGTAACGATCTATGCAGCGGGACCGCTGACCAATGTGGCACTGGCGATTCGCCTCGACCCGCACTTTGCGGAGCTGGCGCAGGAGCTTGTGGTGATGGGTGGCAGCATTAACCCGAACACGCAGGCGGCGGAGTGGGTCAACAGTCCGCGCCATGAGTTCAACTTCTGGTTCGATCCTGAAGCCGCCAGCATTGCGCTGGAAGCGCCGTGGGCGAAGATCACGACGACGACCATCGATGTCTCGCTCAAGACGCGTCCTGAGCCTGAGGTTCTCGATGGAGTTGCGAAGGCGCATAGCCCTGCGGCGGAGTATGTCACGAAATATTTTCAGCGGCCCGTCTTCATCAACTATCTGTGGGACGAGCTTGCTGCCGCGGCGTGGATCGATCCGACACTGATCAAAGAAGAGCGCTATGTCTATATGGACGTCGATACGGTGCGAGGCCCGACCTATGGAGACACGTTGACCTGGAATGAGCAGACCAAGCCTGCGCTGCCGCTGCATAAGGTCCACGCACAGATGGATGTCGATCTGGCGCGTCTGCAGAAGTTTCTCGTTGACGTGCTCTCGCAGCCGACGCCGAAGGTTGTGCCTTCGACGGATGAGTTAACGAAGTAAATGTGGTTTGAGAAAACCAGACGTGCGTCGTTGCAGGAGAAGAACACCATGAAGTTCCAAGGTCGGAGCGCATTGCTGGCCCTCGCGCTGTTCGTCACGCCGGTCCGTGCTTTTAGCGCAACGCCGCCCGAGATCAGGAAGGTCATCTATGACCAGGACACGGACGGCATCATCGGCGGCAACGAAGATCCTCTGGTCATGCTCCTGCAGTCGCCGAATATTCAGGTGCTGGGAGTTACGGTAGTTACCGGCAACGGCTGGCTCAAGCAGGAGACGGCCGATGTGCTGAAGCTGCTCGAAGATATCCATCGCACGGATATTCCGGTCTATCAAGGGTCGGAGTTTCCCCTTGTGCAATCGCGCTATACACCGGTCCGTCTGATCAAGCTCTATGGCGGAACGCGCACCGATCCCTTCCTTGGCGCGTATGGCGAGTTCAGTCCGGGGCCGGAGGTCGTCGAGCCGCCGCCCGGTGGTCTGGCGAAGACGAAGCCCGCAGCCGGTCATGCAGCGGAGTTCATCATCCAGCAGGTGCATAAGTATCCGCACGAGGTGACGCTCTACTGTGGCGGCCCACTGACGAACGTGGCCTTGGCGATCAGCCTCGACCCCGGCATCGTCGCGCTGACGAAGGAGATCGTGTTCATGGGCACGAGCCCTTCGATGCAGCCGAAGACGGTCAACGTGGTCTACGATCCTGAGTCCGCGCAGATTGCGCTGCACGCGCCATGGCCCAAGCTTACGATTGTCACCGTCGATGTCGCGGAGAAGTTGCATCGTACGCCGGAGATGGCTGAAGCTATCGCGCATGGCCAGAACACGGCCGAGGCGCAGCTCTATGAAGAGCTTGTGTTGAAACCCTATCGCGAGCACAAGCCGCAGCAATGGTTTCGCATGCCGGATGAGCTGATGGCGGCGTACCTGATCGATCCGAGTTTGATCACAGAGACGCGCCGGTACTATATCGACATCGATACGATGCAGGGCATGAGCTATGGCTCGTCGATCTACTGGGATGAGACGCCGCGCGGCTACGCCGGCATCCCGTGGCCGGACACGCCGGAGCCGAAGCGTCAAAAGCCTGTCCCGCCGGTCGATGCACGCGTCGCCGATGTCGTGTGGGACTTCGATACCGCCCGCTTTACCGCGCTCTTTCTCAAGCTGATGACCGCGCCGATGAATCACTAACCAGAAGGAATGGATGACCCGCATGTCCGAACAGAAGCCGCAGAACTACCAGAGCAAAGACGTATGGAGCCGCACCACCAGCATCCACGGATATCCCATCGACGAGCTGCGATCGGTGTTGCAGAAGAGCATTCGCCGTGGACGCGTGGAAGAGGCCGCGCTGGCTGCGTATGAGTTCTTCGCCTCCGGGTCGGAGACCGAAGAGGTGCTCTGGCGCAGGCTGGAGATCATCGCGACGGAAGATGTCGGCCTGGGTATGCCTACGGCTCCATCGATCATCAACGCGCTGTACCTGCAGGCCGGCCGCATGGCCGACTCCGGCGATCGCTGGATCTACTGTGCCCATGCGGTTCGCCTTCTCGCGACCGCGCCGAAGGACAATCTGTCGATGGAGCTCTCCGGCTGGACGAAAGAAGTCGTCGAACGCGGCGAGCGGAAGGTGGAGGTCGAGGATTTCATGGTCGATCTGCACACCCGTCGCGGTACAGAGATGGGCCGCACCGTCGCTCATTGGTGGAACGAAGGCGCAAAGCTTGAGAACCGCATCGAAGGTTACGACCCCAAGTGGGGCGACTATCTGCGCAAGCTCGCAGGAGCGAAGGTGGAGTAGTAACGGTCCTGAACGAATGGTCACGATCGGGTGCCCCATCCTCGACGCGCGGTTCTATCGCGCGACAGGGTGGGGTATCGTTTGCGGTAGCAAACGACCGCTCTCTTTCATTTGGTCACAGCCGCTATTAAAGCTGAAAACGGTCGATCTTGCGGACGATATCCTGACGCAGAGCGCGATGCCAATGTTTATAGCGCGCTTGGAGTCCATATCCCACCCTGCAGCGAGCCAAGAACTGCGCGGCGGGGTAGAGCATCTGCTTAAACGTTATTGGTCAATCCAGGAGCGGCCCCGCACGAAGACCGGTAAAATCCAGACAAGAACTGCATCTTCCACCTGCTGCCTATGAGCCATCTGAGTCCAGTCATCTATGGTCGTCAATTCCGGAGCGGTTTCACTGTGTTGCCACGGCACCGGCATGGTGACAGCTATCTCGCCCTGGTCTTGTCGGGCGGTTACGAGGAAGCTGGCGATGGGGGACGTCATCGTGTCCGTCCCGGCCAGGTGGTGATGCACGGGGCGTTTGAGGCTCACTTGAACCGCTACGATGCCAAGGGTTCCGAAGTACTGGATCTGGCATTGCCCTCCTGGATGGAACTCTCCACCGCCTTGATGCAGGCTCCTGATCCCGATACGGCTGTCCGTTTGGCGGAGCGTGATCCGAACGAAGCGCTTGCATTTTTGCTCGCGACCATGAAGCCGCAGTCTCCGCAGTTCATCGATTGGCCGGACGAGCTGGCACATGCCATGGTGCGCGATCCCCATCTGCGGCTGCAGGATTGGGCCCGGGAACGGCAGCTCGCCGATGCAACCATCTCGCGCGGATTCCGTCAGGTCTTTGGCATCGCTCCTTCCGCCTACCGCGCGCAACTAAAAGGCAGGCTCGCCTGGCGGCAGGCAGCTGGAGGTCGCGAGACCCTGTCTTCCATCGCAGCCTGTGCAGGATTCTGCGACCAGGCGCATATGACCCATACCGTTCGTGCCGTCACAGGCCGGACTCCAGGTGCCTGGCGCAGGCACGTCAAATAGATACAAGACAGGTTTCGCCAGATTCGTGCATGCTGGCTGCATGTCCAGAAACATTGCCACGATCGCGCTCCTGCCCCTGCTGCTTTCGTTTTCCTGCCTGCCTGCGCAGGTGACGAAGAGCAAAAAAGTACAGGCCCCCACAGCATCCCAGCCGCATGGATATGACTACGAACATCCAGAGGCTCAGCCCGCGGTGGAAGCTCTGGATCTCGACATGTATGCCCGCATTCGCAAAGAGGGCCTCGATCACTCTCACATCATGGAGTACGCCAGCGGACTGTTTGACGGCATCGGCCCGCGTCTGACCGGTTCGCCCAATATGGCAAAGGCGAATGCGTGGACGCGTGACCAGCTTGCAGCGATGGGCTGCACGAATGCGCACCTGGAGAGTTGGGGCGACTTCGGGCTGGGCTGGCGTCAGATCAGCACCTCCGTCGACATGGCCACGCCAGACACGGCTGTCTTCATCGCGCAGGCCACACCCTGGTCGCCGGCAACTCACGGCGCCGTTACGGCGGACGTGATCGCCATGCCTTTCCCCAAAGACGAAAAGGCCTTCGATGAGTGGAAGGGGAAGCTGGCCGGGAAGGTCGTTCTGTTGGGAAAAGCGCCCACGATCCATCCGGACCCTGAGCCGATGCTGCAGCATTACGACGAGAAGAAACTTGAACAGATCTACGACTACCCGCTCGACGGCGACATGCAGGAGCAGCATGTGTACACGGACGATCCTCAATTCTGGGCGCAGGTCTTCAAGCAGGTAAATGCCAAAGAGAAGATCTCACGATTTCTCGCGGACGAACATGCCGTGGCTATCTTGCTCTCGAGTTACGGCGGCGATGGCGGCATCATCAAGGACGACAATAACGAAGCGATGGGCCAGCGTGTGTTCATGCCGGATCACAAGCAGCCGATTCCTTCCGTCGTCCTGGCCAACGAGGCCTTTGGCCGTCTCTCGCGGCTGCTTGAAAATCATGTGCCTGTACAGGTGGCGGTCAACGTCAACACCCAGTTCACCGGAGACCACCAGCAGGGCTACGACACCATCGCTGAGATCCCTGGCACTGATCCGTCGTTGAAAGACGAGGTTGTCATGGTCGGCGGCCATCTCGATAGCTGGATCGCCGGCACAGGGGCTACCGATAACGGCGCGGGTACGATCATCGCCATGGAGGTGATGCGTATCCTGACGGCGCTGCATGTACAACCGAGACGGACGATCCGGATCGGCTTGTGGAGCGGCGAAGAGCAGGGGTATATGGGATCGCTTGGCTATGTGGCGAACCACTTCGGTACGGTGGGGCTATCGACCAGTCCGGAGCAACTGGAGGTGCCGGAGTTCCTGCGCCAACAGGTAGGCCCGCTCAAGCTCAAGCCGGAGCAGGGGCTTATCTCCGGCTACTTCAATCTGGACAACGGCGGCGGGAAACTGCTCGGCATCTTCGCGCAGGAGAACGCAGCCATTGTGCCGATCTTTCAGCAATGGATGGCGCCTCTCAAAGATCTGGGGGTGACCACGATCAGCATGCGCAGGACCTCCGGCACCGATCATGATGTCTTCGATGAAGTGGGTGTTCCAGGCTTTCAATTTATCCAGGACCCTCGCGACTATGAGACGCGCAGCGTTCACACCAATCAGGATGTCTATGAGCGTCTATCACCTTCCGATCTCAAGCAGGCGGCAGTAGTCGAAGCGATCTTCGTCTACAACACCGCCATGCGAGACCAGATGCTACCCCGCAAGCCGCTGCCCCATCCGGAGAACTTTGATCGCGAGCGCCAGCCTTTGAAGGATGTAATGCCCGGCGCGGTAACAAAGTGATAGGGCGCAAGGCAACTACTGTGGAACTTAGATGTCGTAGAAGAGGACTTTGCCGTAGGGAGCCAACTGCATGAGCAAGTCGAAGTCGGACAGGTTTCGTGTCAGAACGGTGAGACCGGCCTTCTCCGCTGATAGAAAGATCAACGCATCGTTGAGGGCCTGCCGCTGCTCGGCTTTGCCATATTGCTGCACTCTCGCCAGAAGCCCGGCAAGGATTCCAGCGTCCCGCCACACTTCGCGATCCGGATTCACGATGCGGTGATTCGGCCTCCGTTCGATCGAAGCAAGCACCTGGTTGATGGTGTGCGGTGTGTCGGGATGATTGGGGTTGAGAAGGCCTGCAAGTGCCGATAGCTCGCACTCTGTGACCGTGGAGTGCCATAAACTCGCGGCATCGATCATCCGCGCAACGTCAGGAGGCAGCTTGCCTTGTAACTCGTCGATGTAAACCGTTGTATCGAGAAGAAGCTTTGGAACGGATTGTGCTTTAACGAAGACCGGCAGTTCTGACCGCTGGCGGTAACGAAGCGCCGTCCGGTGACCGGACAGCTTCAGGCACCGTAGAGTGCGTCGTAGGCCAGAATCAGAACTCAAGATCGACGTCCGGATTGATCGTTCCACATTGTGAATGAAGCCACTGCCAGTAGTCGTCGGCTACGGCGAGGTTCGCCAGAGCAGCCTCGAGCAGCTTCGAGTCGGATGTGATTCCGGACTTTCGCTTCGCTTGTTCGACCAGACTGGCTGGCATCCGTCCGCGCAGAACGTGGGTTCTGGTTCCTGAAAGGAGGCCATGCTCTTTAGCGACGGCCAGTACCTCGTTAAGACGGCCAGTCGAAGGGGCAGTCCGCACTGTGGACCTCGTCAGCTTGACCGTGCTGCGGGATGTCGGGTTTGCTGCGGCTCTTGCCATGATTCACCTTCCAGCTCAATGTAGCACAGTAGACTATTGTTCGTGCTACAAAATACTTCAAGCGAAACGCAGCCGAACCCTCTTCTCCAACCCACTGCTGACCTCATACAGCGCCGTTGACAACGCCATCGCAATCACGCTGGCTCCGAGCGCGCGGTGCAGGTTGAACTGCTGCATCGTGACGGCGAACATGTCTCCCAGCCCGCCGGTCTGCATCAGGAACTCGGCTACTACCGTCACCAGGATGCTGTAGGCGGTGCCCACGCGAAGTGCGACTGCGAGTTCGGGTATGGCAGCGGGAAGGGCCAGCAGCACGAGCCGCTTCCATCGCGAAGCATGCAGGGCGTGGAAGAGTTCCGGCGAACGCGGCGGCAGACGGCGCAGGCCCGAGCCGGCATAGACGAAGCTAGGAAAGAACGTCATGATCGCTACTGTCAGAAGCTCGGTCCGGCTCTGGTAGCCGAAGAGCCGGGCAAGGATCGGGATCAGGCAGACGATCGGCGTCGCCGTCAGCAGCAGTGCTGAAGATTGCAGCAGGCCGGACAGAAGTTTGGAGGTCCAGCAGATGATCGCCAGCCCTAGCCCTGCCAGCATTCCCAGCAGCAAGCCGCTCAGCGCAAAACCTGTGGTCCACAGTGCAGGAAGGATATAGACCGAGGCGTGCAGCGTGAGGTCCTGAAGGACGGACAGCGGGGAGACGACCACAATGCTGTTGTAGTTCGAGGTCATCACTCCAATCTGCCACAGCAGCAGGAGCAGAATCACGGCCCACGACTTTTTCAGGAAGCGGAGAATCATGACATCCTCCGTTCGACAATACGTTCCACCCATCCGATCAGAGCATAGCCGGTCAGCGAGATGCCGGCCACGACCAGCACAGCGGCCCACATCAGTGGAATCTGAAAGTTCTGCATCGTGTTCAGAATCACGATGCCCAGACCGGTAGGTGCGCCGAACCACTCGCCCACGACCGCGCCGATCATGGCGGTGGTCACGGCGAGCTTCATGCCGTTCAGCAGCGCAGGCAGCGCGGAGATGGCGTCAAGATAGCGGAAGCGAGTGCCACAGCTTGCACCGCTGGCTTGGAAGAACTGTCCCAGCCGCCGGTCGGCGGAGCGCAGCCCCGAGGTTGCGGCCACATAGATCAGAAAGAAAACAGGAATCGCCGCGAGCAGTGCGGGTGTCGCTTCTCTGCCTGCGGTGATGACCAGCACCGGCCCCAGCGCGATAGCAGGCAACGCATTGACTACAACGGCCAGCCGGTCGAGCCCCGGTTCAAGAGCAGGCAATAGTTGCGCCGTAAAAGCCGTAAGGCAGCCGAGCGTCGCACCCAGCAGCAAGCCGATGCCTGCGGAGGAGACCGTAGCCGCGGCAGCACGCAGCAGCAATGCGCGTCGCCAGCCTATGGTGTATACGCGAAAAACGTCGGTGAGCGCGGGCAGCGTCTTGCCTCCGATGCCTGTCTTGCCCGCGATCTGCCAGGCGGCGAGCAGCAGCAGAAATCCGCACACCTGGTAGAGCGCGCGTTGTATGCCTCCGTCTTGTTGCTCGGCTCTTTGCATTACGGTTCCTTATATTCCGGTTCCAGACTCAAGGTAAGGTCATCGACGAGTTGGTGAAACAGCTCCTGCCGCATGGTCTCCACGGTGCGCGGACGCGGAAAGGGAACCTGCACCTCACGCACGATCCGGCCGGGGCGTCCGCTCATCACCAGCACGCGGTCCGCGAGAAAGAGTGCCTCCTCTACCGTGTGGGTTACGAGGATTGTGGTGATCTGCTTCTCCTGCCAGATGCGCTGCAGCTCAAGGTTCATGGAGCGCCGCGTTACGGCATCGAGAGCGCCGAACGGTTCGTCGAGCAACAGCAGCTTGGGGGCCAGGCACAAGGCACGGGCGATCGACACGCGCTGCCGCATGCCGCCGGAGAGCTGGCTTGGCCGAGCGGACTCGAAGCCTTTGAGCCCGACGAGTTCGATGAGGCCTGCAATGTGTTCGCGGTCCGGCTTGCGTCCTGCGATCTGGAAGGGTAGCTCCAGATTTCCTTCGACGCTTCGCCAGGGCAGAAGCGCATGTTCCTGAAATGCGATGCCGAGCTGCTGTTTGGTCTGCAACTGTCGAGGCGGAAGGCCGTCCACGGTAACTGTTCCGGTGGAGGGCTCATCCAGGCCTGCGACAAGATTCAGAATCGTGCTCTTCCCGCAGCCAGAGGGGCCGAGGAGCGCGATGAACTCGCCCTCGCGGATGGTCAGGTCCATCGCGCCGAGAGCCAGCACGCTGCGCTCCCGGTTGATGCGGAACTCTTTGCTTACGCCCTTCAGTTCAATCGTCGCCAAGTCTTATCCGATCGCGCGGTCTGGAGAGGAAGGGCTCCAGCCACGACATCCAAATCACTTCAAACTGCGGTACGCCTCTTCGAGCAGGCTCAGGTCGATGAATCGCTCCGCGGGCGGCAGGTTGGTTCTGCCGGTTGCGGCAGCCGCGGCATACATCGTCTGGATGCTCTGCTTTTGAAACCAGAAGGGAATGGTGGCACCGGGCTCTACCTGGAGTGACATCTGCAGCCGGTTGAGCGTGGTCTGCTGATGCAGGTCCAGTCCCAGGTCGCCTCCATACTTTTCGACAGCCAACCTGGCGGCAATCGCTGGATCGCGAAGACTGTCTGCACGGGCCCGCAACATGCCTTTTAGAAATCCTACGACCTGCTGTCGCTTTGTGGTCAACGTCGTGCGGTCTACAAAGAGCAGGGAAGAGGGGACCTTGTAGCCGAGGTCGTAGATCTTCGTCACGAAGAAGTCCTTGCCCTGGCGCAGCCCCATGTTTTCGAGCATCGTCGGTTGATTGGTTACGTAGCAGAAGTAGGCATCGCCTTCTCCGTTGAGCAGGGCCTCCGGGGAGAAACCGACGGGGATCAGCTTGTAGTCCATGGGTAGGTGATTGAGGCGGAAGGTCGCTTCCAGCTCATTGCGCTCGCTGGGGCCTTGTACGAGAAACCGTCCGCCGACAAGATCGGCGGGTTTCAGCATCGGCCTCTTCGGCAGGGTGATGAGGCCGGTCGGCATGATGGGAAACTGCGCGGCCACGACGACGAAGTCATTTCCCTGCGCTACGACATCGAGGATCGGGAGCAGCTCTCCATCGCCGATCGAAGCCTGTTGCGCGGCGACCTCGACGACCGGCTGCGGCGCATTGGGGCCACCGGGAAGGTAGGACATCCGAACCCCTTCCTGCCGAAAGTAGCCCTTGTCCATGGCCACCCAGAGATTTCCGTATTCCACGTCAGGGAGCCAGCCGAGGGCCCACACGAGCCCATCGGGGCGTGACCTGCGGCAGCCTGAGAGGCCGGCCATACCGGCCAATCCTCCCAACTGTAGAAAACGCCTTCGATCCCATGGAAAGGGACCTCCTGGCCTTTGTGCCCTGGCTCGCATGGTTTTGAGCATAGCGTGACAAGGCCCATCCGGTGAACGGAGGGGCCTCTGGCTGCTGCGATCCCTCGTGCTGGAGGTGCAGGAAGTGGGGATTACATTCGTCCGACAAAACAATGACAAACTCAAGACTCCATGGTTGCAACAGTCGTATCGCCCTTAGTGCATCCTATGTAGGCACTAAGGTAACCGGAGGCTTCGTGACCCAGGCATACATCAACCGCATCGCCACTGCAGTACCCGACGACGATGTACATGACGCGTTCGTCGCGTTTGCAGACCAGATGCTCGAAGATCCACGGGTGCAGCCGGTGTTTCGGCGCATGGCGTCGCGATCGGGCATCGAGCACCGGTACTCCGTGCTCACGCCGGGGTACAGCATCGGACCTGAGGGGCCGAGCACCGAGTTCACCGTGAACGCGCACGAGTTCTATACGCGCGGTAGCTTTCCCGATACGGCGCAGCGGATGAAGATCTTTGAGCGCTTTGCGCCGCGACTGGCACAGCGTACGCTCGACAAGCTCGCGCTCAGCGACGAGGAGCGCAACGGGGTGACGCACGTCATCGTGACCTCCTGTACCGGGCTGTATGCGCCGGGGCTCGACTTCGACATCGTCGATCACCTCGGGCTCGACACGACGGTAGAGCGCACCATGATTGGCTTCATGGGTTGCTATGCGGCGATCAACGGGCTCAAGCAGGCGCGCCATATCGTGCGGTCTGAACCGGAATCCAAAGTGTTGATGCTGAACCTCGAGCTCTGCACCCTCCATCTGCAGGAGACGCAGGAGCTGGAACAGGTTCTCTCGTTCCTGGTCTTTGGCGATGGCTGTTCGGCGGCGCTCATCACATCCGAGCCGACGGGGTTTGCCATGGACAGCTTCCGCTCAGTACTGATCCCCGAAACCCGCGACCTGATTACCTGGCGCATTCGTGGCGTGGGGTTCGACATGCTGCTCTCAGGCAAGGTGCCGGGAGAGATCGGCAAGGCGCTGCTCACGACCGGCGGCGAGGTGCTCGCGCAGCACAGCAAGGACGATATCGATCTGTGGGGCGTGCATCCCGGCGGCAAATCGGTGCTCGATGCCGTACAGCGCGGGCTTGGTTTGAAGGAATGCGCTCTGAATGCCTCGCGTGAGGTGCTGGAGCGCTTCGGGAATATGTCGTCGGCGACGGTGATGTTTGTGCTCGAACGGTTGATGCAGAGCGCAGAGCCTGGACAAAAGGGCTGCGCCATGTCGTTCGGTCCCGGACTCACAGCGGAGACGATGTTGTTCCATGCGGTCTAATGAAGAGGCTGTTGTTTTGAAGGGGCGGAGCGCCAACTCCGTTGTGAAGCCGTACCCTTCAAAATCGAGACCCTCTATGACATCAGTTTCATTGCCGATCGATTTTACACATCGCACTGCACCGGAGGACCTTCCGGAGTTGATGGATGAGCCGTGTTCGTACGAGGATTTTCGCGCCTGTCTCTCCGATCTTGCACAGGTGAACCGGCTCACGCTGGCGCATCGGCCGACGCTGCAGTTCCTGGAGCGGCTGATCGAAGCCAAGCCCCTGTCACGGCCGCTGCGCATCGTTGATGTGGGGTGCGGCGGCGGCGATATGCTGCGCCATATCGCGGTATGGGCGAAGCGTCGTGGGGTGGCGGTTACTCTGACAGGCATCGACCTCAATCCCTATGCAGCGCAGGCGGCGCGAGAGTTCTCCGGTAAAGATCGCAGCAGTCAGTGGGACATTGAATGGGTTACAGGCGATGCCTTCTCTTACGCCCCACCCGATGGAGTTGATGTAGTGCTGAGTTCGCTCTTCACGCATCATCTGCCGGAGCCGGAGATCGTGCGTTTTCTGGCGTGGATGGAATCGACTGCGCGGCTCGGGTGGTTCGTCAACGATCTCTGCCGCGAGCGCACGCCGCATCGACTCTTCCAACTGCTTGCAGGCGTGATGCGGTGGCATTATTTCGTGCAGTACGACGGCCCGGTCTCGATTCGCCGCAGCTTTCGCGAAGAGGATTGGCAGCGCATGATCGCCGCGTCTGGAATCGATCTTGACGTTGCGCAAATAGCGCGCAGTTTTCCTGCCCGGCTCTGTGTAGGCAGGTTGAAGTGAAGTCCCCGGATATTGTGATCGTGGGAGGCGGAGTCGCAGGCTCCGCTGCCGCGATTACGCTCGCCCAGGCCGGTCGCAGCGTCGTTCTCATCGAGAAAGAGTCGCGGCCGCAGCATAAGGTTTGCGGTGAGTTTCTCAGCCGGGAGGCGCTCGTGTATCTGCGCTCGCTCGGGTTTGAGGTGTCGGCGTTTGGAGCGTTGCCGATCAGCGCGGTGCGGCTGGCGGGACGGTTGGGTGTGAGTGAAGCTCCGCTACCGTTCACGGCGATGTCGCTGACGCGGCGGCGGCTCGATGAAGAGCTGCTGCAATTTGCTGAAACCAGCGGTGTGACGGTTTTGCGTGGGCGACGTGTGTTGTCGCTCGATCGCGACAACGCAGGCTGGCGTGTGTTGCTCGACGATGAGACCACCCTTGCGGCAGAGGCGGCGTTTCTCGCGACCGGAAAGCACGATCTGCGCGAGAGGCCGAGACCTGCAGGCAAGCAGGGCGATCTGATCGCCTTCAAGATGTACTGGCGGCTCGCTCCGGCGCAGGCGGCGTTGTTGGAAGGCCATGTGGAGTTGAATCTCTATCGCAGCGGCTATGCGGGCCTGCAGCCGGTCGAAGAGGGCGCGGCAAACCTGTGCTGCCTGATCAGGCGCGAGGAGTATCTGCGCATAGGGGCGCGGTGGGAGAAGTTGCTCATCGCGATGCAGGAAGACTGCCCGCATCTGCGGCAGCGGCTGCAGGGCGCGGAGCCCCTGTTGGCAAAGCCGGTAGCCGTTGCCGCGATTCCTTATGGCTTCGTGCGGGAGCATTCCGATGGCGTGTGGGCGCTGGGCGACCAGGCAGCGGTGATTCCTTCGTTCACCGGCGACGGCATGTCGATCGCGCTGCACAGTGGACAGCTTGCCGCTGCGATGTATCTGCGGGGTGAGACGGCCGAGAGCTTTCAACCGCGGCTGCAGGGTGAGCTGTCGCGGCAGGTATCGCTGGCAACGGCGCTATCGCAGGCGATGGTGAGCCAGCGTCGGCGGATGTTGGTAGAGGCCGCCGTGCGGCTGTGGCCGGGAGTTCTGCGGCAGGTAGCCGTGCGGACGAGGATTCGTCCTGGGGTAATGCTGAACTGTTCTTAAAAGGTGCTGAGGGCATCGCACTTCTCATTTACCATTCCGTCCATGCCCACTGTGAATGCAGCCGTCGACGCCTATATTGCGAAGTCCGCTCCCTTCGCGCAACCGATTCTGACGCATCTGCGTGAGGTGATGCATGAAGCCGCGCCCGAATTGGAGGAAGCGATGAAGTGGTCGCGGCCCTTCTTTATGTATCGCGGCGTGATCCTGGGCAATCTCTCGGCGTTCAAAGAGCACTGCAGCTTCGGGCTCTGGGGCACGGAGATTGCGGAGATCCTGCACGCCGACGGCATCGCGTCGAGCGAAGGAATGGGAACGTTCGGACGTATTACTTCGGTGGAAGACCTGCCGCCGCGCAAGAAGCTGGTGGGCTATGCGAAGCAGGCAGCAAAGATGATCGCCGAGGGCACGCGCACCAAGTCGCTGCCGTCGCGTCCTCGGGTCGCCAAGGCTACGGTGGAGGTCCCCGAGGCCCTGGCTGCGGCGCTCAAGAAGAACAAGGCTGCCGCGAAGCACTTTGAGGCCCTGAGCCCAAGCTGCCGCCGCGAGTACTCCGAGTGGATCGCCGACGCCAAACGCGAGGAGACGCGCGACAAACGAGTGGCCACGGCGCTGGAGTGGATCGCCGAGGGTAAATCGAGAAACTGGAAGTACGAGAAGGGGTAGGTGGTGTCTGGCGAACTGGGAACGTCAATTTAGGCACATGTCTTGTCCAAAGCCCCACCGAATCGTCATCCTGAGCGGAGCGCCTCGCGCTTTTGCGAGGTGCGGAGTCGAAGGACCCCGAGGGGTTTGATCTCGACTATGCTGTCGGGATCGTTTCCAGCACGAAAGTCCAGGCTCGAACGCTTGAGGTAGAAAAGGGGTAAAGGGTATGGGCAGGATTGAGACCTTCGGGGTCCTTCGACTCCGCGTCTCCAACAGCCGGGACGCTACGCTCAGGATGACGTTTCGGTGGTGAGATTAAAGACGCTATGGATGCTCCATCTTGAAAGACACGGTCTAGCGCCTAAGTCATCCACCCGTAAGACGGCGTTCATGAACAGGCGCGTACTCCTGAGGTAATCTTTGTGAATCTGGGCGAAAGTTTGTAGGCGTAAAGAAGGCATCTTCTTCCGCAACCTGTGAAACCACGTCCTCCGGTTCGCACTCGCCTGGCGCGTGGAACCGGGGGATCGTGTCTCACGTATAGGACTTCGGAGACGTGTGTTCCCCCACTTCCCGACGCGCACGGTAGACTGAGAGCGGTTCCGCTATGGAGACAAAAGAAGCATTACGGATAGCGCTGCAGTCGCTATGGGCTAACAAGCTGCGTACGATCCTGACGCTGCTGGGCGTGGTCATCGGTGTGGCGTCGGTGATCGCGGTAGTTACGCTGGTCAACGGCGCGAATGTCTACGTCGCTACAAAGGTCAACGGCTATGGCGCAGATGTCTTCACCCTTTCCAAGCAGCCGGCGTTTACCGACAGCTACGCCGACTTTCTGACCTACGAGAAACGCAAGATCATCGGGATGGAAGACTATCACGCGGTCCAGAACGATTGCCGGCATTGCCTGCAAGTCGGCGCGATGCAGTCGAGCCTCGGCAAGATCGTCTTCGGCCCGCAGTCCAGCTCCGATACAACCATCCGTGGCTATACCTCCCTGATGGCGGAGATGCAGAACCTCAACATCGTCGAAGGTCGCGACATTACGCAGGCCGACGAGGACCACGCGGCGCATGTCGCGCTGATCGGCTCCGACATCGAAGAGAACCTGCTAAAGGGCGACGACCCCCTCGGCAAGGAGATTCGTGTCGACGGAGTGCCCTACACGATCATCGGACTGAGCGAAAAGCAGGGTAAGACACTGGGGCAGAGTCAGGACAACTGGGTTGCCGTACCCCTGACCGCGTTCGATAAGACCTATGGCTCGTCGAAGACGTTGACGATCTACTCCAAGGCCGGCAACGCGCCGGGAGCGATGGAGGCAGCCACGGACGAAGCACGGCAGTTACTGCGGCTTCGGCGGCACGACCTGCCCGGCGCACCGGACAGTTTCACCCTCGAAACCAGCGATACCCTGGTCGGTCTATGGACCCAGATCAGCGGCAGCTTTGAGGCTGTGGCCGTGGCGATTGCAGCTATCTCGCTGATCGTCGGCGGTATCGTCATCATGAACATCATGCTGGTGAGCGTGACCGAGCGCACCCGCGAGATCGGCGTGCGGAAGGCCCTGGGCGCCCGCCGCAGCGATATCATGCTGCAGTTCCTGCTGGAGTCGGGAACGATGTCGTTGCTTGGTGGAGCGATTGGCGTGATTGGCGGCGTGGGCGTAGCGCAACTCATCACCCTCTTGCTGGGTTTCCCCGCGTCTATTGCGCTATGGAGCATCTTTGCGGGCCTGGCTGTGGCGGCATCCGTGGGCCTGTTCTTTGGCGTCTACCCGGCACGCAAGGCGGCTGAACTGGATCCGATCGTTGCCCTAAGGAGCGAGTTCTAATGCGAGCGAGCGATCAACGCGAATCCGTAAAGATGGCGCTAGACACCCTGCGCGCGAACAAGCTGCGTTCCGGCTTGACGATCCTCGGTATCGTCATCGGAGTGATGACGGTGATCGCGATCTCGTCGGTCATCAATGGGCTGAACTCATCGGTCTCCGGCATGGTTGAGGCGATGGGAACCAACGTGCTGTGGGTCTTTCGCTTTCCCGTCATCGGCGTTCGCCCGACGACGGAGATGCTCGCACGCAAGCAGCTCACCTTTGATGACGAGGAGGCGATCGCCGCGCTGCCGCATGTGTCCTCGGCCTCGGCCTCCCTGCGCTACCAGAACTTCCAGTTCGGCGCGGGCTCGGCGACCGCGAAGTTCCGCCAACGGAAGGTGGAAAATGTTTCGCTGGAAGGCGATACGATCTCCTCGCAGGCGGTCTATGACTGGGATATCCACGAGGGCCGTTACTTCACGCAGACCGACCAGGACCGTGCCACCGATGTGACCGTGCTGGGTCACGATACCGCGGAGGACCTGTTCGGAAACGTCGACCCTATCGGCCAGGAGATTACCGTCGAGGGACGTACCTTTACCGTGGTGGGCACACTGGACAAGCAGAAACAAGCCTTTGGCGGCGGTAAAAATCCCGCCGACAGCTTTGCCTACTTTCCAATTACGACCTTTCACAAGCTGCATCCCGAGGTGCTCGACTACTGGTTGAGCGCGAAGTTCGACGACCAGAAGAACAAGCCCCTCGTCGAGGATGAGATTCGCGACCTGCTGCGCCGCCGGCGCAAGGTGCACAACGAGGCCGCGGACAACTTCGCCATCTTCGGTTCGGACGCGATTACGCGTCTATGGACGGAGGTCACCGGCAGCCTCTTTCTGCTGATGTTCGGCCTGAGCGCGGTGGGCCTGATGGTGGGCGGAGTCGGCGTGATGAACGTGATGCTGGTCAGCGTAACCGAGCGCACACGCGAGATCGGCGTGCGCAAGGCCATCGGCGCGACGAGAAATATCATTCTGCTGCAGTTCACGCTGGAGGCTATCGTGCTCTGCGCCGTGGGCGGACTCATTGGGATTACACTCGGCTCGATCGTCGCCTTCGGACTGCACTATCTGTTGTCGAGCGAAGTAAGCGTGCTGTGGATCCTGGCGTCGTTCCTGTCCTCATGCGCCATCGGCTTGATCTTCGGAATCTATCCGGCATGGAAGGCTGCGAATCTCGATCCAATCGACGCCCTTAGGTACGAGTAAAGCAGGGATTAGGGCACAGGGATTAGGGATTAGGAAACAGCCTGGAAGAGCAAGCCGTCGCTGAAGCCGCTATTTTCTAATCCCTAATCCCCAATCCCTAATCACTGCTCTTCTACACTAGCCAGATGGAAACTCTTTCGCTCACAGTTGAGATTGTTGCGGCGCTGTTGACTGCGAGCGGCATTGCCTATGGTCTGTTGGCGCTGTTCGGAGCGCGGGCGTTTGAGCATGACGCGCGTGCCGCTGCGAAGCTGGGTGCAGAAGGATTCGCTCCGGGCGTTTCAGTTCTCAAGCCTGTGAAGGGCGTTGATTCGCGCATGTATGCGGGCTTTGTGAGCCACTGTGTACAGCAGTATGCGGGCGAGTTCGAACTGCTGTTCGGCGTCAGCTCGCTGGACGATCCCGCAGTCGCCGAGATTGCTCGATTGCGCATCGAGTATCCGCAGCTCAACATCCGGCTGGTGGAGTGCCCGGAGCGTCTGGGGTCGAATGGCAAGGTCTCGAACCTCGCGCAGATGCTTCCGCATGCACGCTTTGAACACATCGTCGTGAATGACAGCGACATTCTCGTCTCACCGCGGTATTTGAGCCGGGTTCTCACGCCTTTTGCCCAGGAGAAGACAGGCCTAGTGACTGTGCCCTACGTCGGTCAGGCAGAGGGAACTCTCTGGTCACGGTTGGAGGCCCTGGGGATCTCGACGGATTTCATGGCGGGTGTGCTGACGGCACGCAAGCTAGAAGGCGGCATTCACTTCGGATTGGGTTCAACCCTGGCGACGACGAAGACAGCGCTTGCCGCCATCGGTGGCTTTGAAGCCCTGGTCGAGCAGCTTGCCGACGACTATGAGATGGGTGTGCGGCTATCGCGTGCGGGCTATCGTGTGGAGCTGGTGCATGAGGTCGTGGCGACCACGGTGCCTGCCTATACGCTGCGCGGCTTCTGCGAACATCAGTTGCGCTGGTCGCGGTCCACACGCGACTCTCGCCGCGCAGGCTATATCGGGCTGGGCGTGACGTATGTGCTGCCGTGGTCGCTGGCGGCGGTACTGGCCAGCGGTGGTTCGCTGTGGAGCTTCTCGTTGTTCAGTCTCGCGCTGCTGGTGCGCGTGGCCGTGGCGCTGACGGTGGGTGTCGGCATTCTGCGCGATGGGCAGGTACTGCGCGATCTCATCCTGTTGCCGCTGCGCGATTGCTTTGGGTTGTTCTTCTGGGCATGGAGCTACGCGTCGGATGTCGTGGTGTGGCGCGGAGAGCACTTTCGGCTGAAGCGTGGGCGGCTGGAACGGGTTTAGTTACCGAAGGTTCCAGCCTCTTGTCACGCATCTATGCGATTCACTCTAGCTCCGCAGGTCATCCTCACGCCTTGATTCGTTCGGTCCCCGCAGATGCTCTTCGATGTCGCCGAGCTTGTCGGCGAGGAAGTGGATCTTGCGGGAGAGCGCCTGGATCTCGGTCTCCGCGCGGCGGTTGACCTCGAAGTCCAGTTCGCTGCGCAGACGGTCTTTGGTGTCCTGGCGGTTCTGGCTCATCATGATGACCGGTGCCTGGATCGATGCAAGCATCGAGAGGAACAGGTTGAGCAGGATGAAGGGGTACGGGTCCCAGGCCTTGCCCTTGAGATGGATATTGATCAATGTATAGACCGTCAGCACGGTTCCGAAGAGAATGATGAAGGTCCACGAGCCGCCAAAACTGGCGACGACGTCCGCGAGGCGCTCGCCGAAGGTCTCCTGCTCGTCGATCAGTTCATTTGCATTGCGCATGGCGCGGTTGCGGATGACACCTTGTGCCGTGTGAATATCGCGCGCGAGCACGGTCATCATGTCCAGGCCGGCCATGGGCTTCTTCAGGAGCAACGCTTCGATATCGTTGCGGTCGATCTCCAGGCAGGTGGTGGGCTCGGTCGTAGTCGCCGAGGTCTGGTGCGTCGTGTTTTCGAGCATAGAGGCAAAGCCGAAGAAGTCGCCATGGCGTGGCTCAGAGAAGAGGACCTCCTGGCCATCTTCGTCGATGAGCGTGACCTCGACGGCGCCGGAGAGCATGACGAAGGCGCGTGTGCTGGGCTCGCCAACCTTGTAGATGCGCTGCTTGGCCGCGAAGTCGCGGAGTTCAACCTGCTGGGAGAGCACGGCGATCTCATCGTCGTCGAGCAGGGAAAAGAGCGGAACGTGGCGGAGTTCTTCGGGGAGACAAGCCATAAGGAAAAGATAAATGTAGTAGTGAGTAAAGATTACCTGTTTGGCTGGTTGCTGACGATCTCCTTGCCTCCATTTTTCACGAGAATGTAAACCGGCCCGGGAAGTGCAGGCAAGTTTCGAGGCTCGTCGGTGAGCGACTGCCAGAGGAAGATACGCTGCGACCCCGTCCATTTCTGCGCGATGGACCGCGGCGTCTCAAAGATCGGTGGAGCGTCAGGAAAGAAGCTGCCGTACCAGAGATTCGAGCTGCGGCCTTCGAGGATGTGGATGTCGTTGCGGTGCAGGTAGAAACCAAGGGTCGAGCCGGACTCGTATTCTCCGTGGATCGCTATGATGTCTTGCGGCTGCACCTGGGGGGCGATGGCCCTGGCCAGTTCAGCCGATCCAATGACGGGGGCGAAGATCTGCAGGCCGAGATGCGCCGCCAGCAGAAAGCCGAAGGCACCAGCCGCGAGCGCGAGGTTAGCGAAATGAGCTTTCACTCCGTAGCGACGTAAGGGGCTCCGCAGCAGGAATGCCCACAGGGGACCACCCAGGAGACTCAACGCGGCTAGTGCCAGCGGTACGCGGAAGAGCCCGAGGGCCTGTGCGTTGAGGTCGAGAAAGTGGCCCATGCTCAGGGCATAGTCGCCTGGGTTCTGCTGTAGAAGCTGCGCAAGATCGGTGTTGGGTGCGGGGGCCTTGGTGTGGAGCAAGAAATAGACACTGGCTGAAGCGAAGACTGCCCCAAGAAGCAGAAGAACTCCAATGCAACGGCGTGCTGCTCGCCGATGTCTCTGGGCCTCCGGTTTCGTCGGCGCTTGATAGGCAAGCCAGCCCGCAATGAGTATCGCGATTGCCGGAAGAGCGGGCAGCACGTAGTACTCCTGTCGTGTGGAGAGCGAGAAAAAGAGCAGTACAAAAGCCGCCCACACGACGCAGAGCAAAAGTCCCCGATCCTTTAGTCCTAAGGCATGCTGCGAAAGTTGAGTTCGCCATTGACGGTTGCGCCAGGGGAGTGCCCCTCCGACGGCTTTGAATACGAACGCCGACCAGGGCATCATCCACACGAAACACAACCCCCAGAAGAGCCACAGGGGAGCGGTATCGTAGTCGTGCGGCACGCGCAGGTTCAGATAGCGCAGCACGTGCTCGTTCATGAAGTAGAACCAGAACCAGCCGCGCACATTGCCGTCCGTGGGTAGCGGCACGATCCAATGTCCCTGAACGAAGTGAAACGGCGTCGGGTGTCCCTGTGTCGGGTTCGCGAGGCCTGCCAGAATGTGCCACGGTGCCGCGAGGAGCAGAAAGACTCCGAGCGAAGTCCACGGGTACAACTCGCCCAGACGTCGCCAGGTCCCGCGCAGCCCGCGCGTCAGCAGCCGGTAGGCGAGCACGATGCCGACAGGAAAGACGATACCGATCAAGCCCTTGGTCAGAACGTTGAGAGCGCAGGCCGCGGCGAAGCCTCCGCAGTAGAGGCGAAGATGCGTCTTTACGCCTTCAGTTTCGAGTTTCGAGTCTCGAGTTGTGAGATCTGCCTCTCGAATCTCGGAACTCGTGTCTCGTGTCTGATCGCTGTCGCTTTGGGGCGGGCTATTGAGCTCTTCGGTACGCCAGAAGCAGTAGAGCGCGAGCGAGATCCAAAGGCACACCCCGACATCGGGAATGGTGATGCGCGTGAAGATGAAGAGGCCGAAGCTCGAGAGCAGAATCAGGGCCGCATACAGTCCTGCTCGCGTGCTGCGAAACAGGCGTCGTGTGAAGGCTTCAATGACCAGCGCCAGGGCCAGCACGGCGAATGCCAGCGGCAATCGCGCGGCTGCCGCTGAAGTCCCGAACAGCTTCATGCTCGCCGCCATCGACCAGTAGAGCAGGGGTGCTTTTTCGAGATACCGGATCCCATTCGCGTAGAGCGTCACATAGTCGTGGCGCAGCAGCATCTCCCGTGCGACTTCGGAGTGGACAGAGTCCGCGTCATCCAGCAGCGGCGGAGCGAACAGGGTGAAGCTGGCGTAGAAAGCCAGCCACAGCAACAACACGCTGAGCGGGGTGGATCGCGGTCGAGAGGGCACCTGGGGCATCGCCTCAAGTGTAAGCTGTGGGCCGAAGTCGGATAGACTGAGGCCCGATGGGTAATATGAGGCCAATTCGTGCGGGACAGGAATTAGTACAGCTTACGGGCACTTCGGCAAAGGACGGCCCACCCGCCGAACTCATCTTTGGCGACTGGTATCCCGCGCTGCGGGCAAGCTCGCTCAAGCGCAAAGACACGGCAGTGACTACGCTGCTGGGCATTCCGATGCTGCTCGGCCGCAAGAGCGATGGCGCGCTCTTCGCCATGCGCGATCTCTGCCCGCACCGCGGCATCCCGCTTTCAGCGGGCTGGTTCGATGGCGAGACGGTGCAGTGCAAGTATCACGGCTGGCGCTTCGAGCCCTGCAGTGGACAGTGCCAGGAGATCCCCTCTCTTACCTCGCACGATTCGCTCGAACCGACGAAGATCTACGCGAACTCGTTCCCGGTGGTGGAGCGCGACGGTTATGCCTGGGTGTACGTGCCGGAGGCGGGAGCAGGCCGGGTAACCGAGGAAGCCACGCTGCCCCCTGTGCCGGAGCTTCCGAAGTTCGGCTCTCGTTTTCGCAGCGCGCACCTGCAGGCCGAGCTGCCCTGCAATGTGGATCACGGCATCATCGGCCTGATGGACCCGGCGCATGGGCCGTTCGTGCATCGTGCGTGGTGGTGGCGCAGCGCGGCGAGCATCCACGAGAAGACCAAGAAGTTCGAGCCAATAGAAGACCTCGAGCATGACGGATTTAACGCTGGTTTTCGCATGTCTCCGCATGCACCGTCTTCCAACAGCGCACCATATCGCCTGTTGGGCAGGCCGGTGACGATGATCGACTTCGTTCTGCCGAATCGCCGTTACGAGACGATCCTGGCGGAGAACGCGCGCGGCAAGAAGCGCTGGTTCTCCTCGTTGACGACAGTGACCCCGGTTACAGCGTCCACCTGCCGCATCGACGTGATCGCGGCGTGGGATATCGCGTATCACGTACCCTTTGTCACTCCGATAGCCCGTTACTTTGGGGCAAAGTTCGTTCAGCAGGATCAGCAGACGATGATCGAGCAGGCCCGCGGCCTGCGCTCCAACCCCGGCCTCATGCTGATCGACGATGCCGACAAGCCCGCCAAGTGGTACTTTGCGCTCAAGCAGCGCAGGCTGAAGGGGATTGGAGAGCATCCGCTGAGTGAGCCGGTGGAACTCCACTGGCGGAGCTGAAGCGCTGATCGGCCGCCATCGAGAGATGGATTTATACTTTGGAAATTATTCTAAAAAAGTCGCTGGAATCGTCTTGTACGGAATAGACTTGGGGCCATCTTCAGATTCTTATATTTCTTATTGCTGCAAGTGAATCAACGAACAGCGATAAATCCAAAGGATGTCTCCCGTGGCCTCTTTCAGGACTCTTCTCGGCACTTTTGCACTGTCTGGTCTTCTAATTTTCGCGGGATGCTCCGGGCATCCGTACCAAGCGTCTGTTCGACCGGCGGTGGCCGGAATCAGCGGGCAGGTTCACGGGGGACAGCAGCCGGTCGTGGGTGCGACGATCCAGCTCTATACGGTTGGGACAAGCGGTGTCGGCTCTGCCTCTACCCCCCTGCTTACTCAGACTGTAACCACGGACGCCGGCGGAAACTTCAGTATTGCAAATCTCTTCTCCTGCACCGATGCGACGCTGGTCTATATCACCGCCACCGGCGGCAATCCGGGCGTGTCGAGCAATAATCCGAATATTGCTCTCATGACGGCCCTTGGACCCTGTTCTTCTCTCGGCAGCAATATCCAGTTTATTTCTATCAACGAACTGACGACCGTGGCGGCTGTCGCGGCTCTGGCGCCGTTTATGCAGTCACCGACGGCTATCGGCTCGGGAGCGCTCAATGTCTCCACCCTTACCGCAGCGTTTACGCTGGCCGCGCAGCTTGTCGATCCATCGCAAGGCATGTCTCCCGGGCTAAATATTCCTGCGGGACAGCTCGCGCCCGTGAACGAAATTAATACTCTTGGGAATATCATTGCGAGCTGCGTGAATTCGGTGGGAGGAGCCGCGGGAGACTCTTCGTCGTGTGGGCAGCTCTTCTTGCTTACGACTCCTCCGGGCGGTACGCCACCGACAGACACGATCGCGGCATTACAGGTCCTTGCGCTCAATCCCGCGCTGAATACCTCGCAACTGTTCGTCCTTTCGACCTCGTCCGGGCCGTTTCAGCCGCAGCTTACCGTCGCTCCGTCGAACTTCCGTATCCAGCTCGTCCCCGCCGGTCTTACGGTCCTGCAGATAAGCCCTTCGTCTCTCTCGTTTCCGACGACAGCGGTTGGATTTCCTGCGACTGCTCTTCCGATCATGATCCGGAACAGTGGATCGACTTCGGTTGCCATCAGTTCCATCGCGATCACAGGCGCCAACGCAGCGGATTTTGCACAGACGAACAATTGTGTTTCGAGCCTTTTTCCTTCAGGGACCTGCACCGTGCAGGTAACCGCAACCCCATCGGCAACCGGCACGCGCAACGCCTCCCTTGTGATTACGTCGAACAGTCCCGACTCTCCCCAATTTGCTGCGCTTTCCGTTGTGGGCGAAGCTCCAGGCGCCGGACCGGTGACGATCAGTCCCACGACCCTTAGTTACACCCTTGGCGGCACGGTCCAGGATGTCACCTTGTCGAATCTTGGCTCCACGCCGCTCGCGATCAAGAGCATTACCGAGACAGACACCAACTCGCCGCCAAGGCCTGCTTTCTCCATCGTCGGCAATAACTGTGGCACCAGCCTACCTGCGCAATCGGTCTGCACGATTTCAGTAGCCTCTCTTCTGACGCAGCTTAATAGCACTGAGCAGCCATTCGTATATACCGGTACGCTTACCGTGGTGGACGATGCGGAAACCGGGCCGCAGACGGCTGCGCTTACCTCTGCCAATACGGGCCTCTTCCAGGGAACTACCGTGAATGGCGTCGTTTCTTTTCCGGCAAACCAGAACGGTTATCAGCAGACGGTAACGGGCGTCCTTTACGAGTCGCCCAGTTACTACACCACCGCCCCACCTGTCTCATTGGCCCTGGCAGGACAGGACCCGGGCGATTTCTCGGACACCGTGGCGCAGGTCGGTCCCTCTGAACCGGGCTGCAATCCCTCGATAAGTGGAAACCCGTGCCTTCTTTTCACGTTCAATTTCACACCCACGGCAGCAGGGATACGGACGGCAAAGGCCATCATCAATCAAGGGAACCAGTATTTGCTGTTGACCGGTACAGGCGTCGGTCCGGGGCCTTCGTTTACCCTCGGATCGCCCTCGATCTCCCTGAGCAGCGCCTTGCCCAGCGCTCCTGATCCTCACGGCAATGATTCGGCATCGGTTCCGCTGACTATCACCAATACGGGAACGACTACCTTCAGCTTTTCGGCAAGCTTTTCCGGGGCCAATGCTTCCTTGATGACCGTCAGCGCCGGGAACTGCACCTCTGTAGCTCCCCAGGCTTCCTGCACCGCGACCGTCGGATTCAACTCGGCCACCGTGGGAACATTCACAGCATCGCTGACCGTAAAAGATGCGAACTCCACCTTCTCCCGCAGCATTCCCATCACGGCTAATGCGTCGTATTGGCCGGTGGCCGTCTCTCCGAGTTTTCTGCAGTTTGATCTGCAGGCTTTAAATACGACCAGTGCCGCGAAGACGTTCACGCTGGGCGATCTGAACGGCTATCCTCTGGGGCACGCACTCACTGTTGCCCTGGCCTCTCCCAGCAACTTTGTCCTGACACAGGGCTCCACCTGCCCGGCAAGCCTGACGCAGGCCTGCACCCTGGCTGTCGCCTTCAGTCCTATCCAGGCAGGCAATATCTCTGAGTTTGCACTCATTACCGATCAGGTGAGCGGGTACACGACCAAACTGCAGCTTATCGGGAGCGCGGGTTCTTCGGCAGTCTCCCTCTCTAGTTCCTTCCTTCAGTTTCCTTTGAGAGCGACTGGAACAACCTCCATCCCGATGAGCGTTATCGTGACCAATACAGGAGTGGCTAATCTGATCATCAGCAGTATCGGTCTTCAGGGCGCGATCAATGGCAATTTCACCCAGACCAACAACTGTACAGCCGCGACGATCCCCGTCAATGGGACTTGCACGATCAACGTAACCTTCGCACCCACGGCAACGGGTATGCAAACGGGGCAAATCAACATATTGAGTAACACTCTCAGCGGTATGGACTTCATTGCGCTGTCAGGCACCGCTAACTAGAGCAAATTTCCTGTAGGTGTATAGCGAAACCGCGACATTTATGGCCGTTTTTCCCCAGAAAAACGGTACTGCACGCCCGATTCAACTTCCCAGTAACAGGAAATTTGCTCTAGAGCTCCGTTCTGGGTTAGCTGCCGGCTTCCTGCAGTGCCGCTTCGAGCAGCTCGCGGCCGCCTTCAACAATGCGTCCGTGGCCGGCGGCAACGCGATGAAAGGGGGCCTCGAGGGGCATCGTATCCAGCAGCTGCCGTATGCTGGCTTTCATCGTCGGAGCGTTCCAGGATGCCCAGCCGGGGAGCAGAAAGTACCACGGCCCGACGCCGGGAATATGGACATTGCCGCCTACGGTGACCAGGGAATCGCCCGCATAGAGCGTCCCGTCACGCTCGTCGTAGAAGCTGAAGTGGCCTGGGGTATGTCCCGGCGTCGCGAGGCACCGCAAGGAGCCGAAGAGCTCAAAGTTGGACACGAGATGCGTTGGCACGGTGCTGGCTCCCGGAAGGCTGCCTTTGATCTTGCTCTGCGGCTCGCCGGGGTCGAGTGAGAGGTCCTGCGCGGGTTTCTTCGGGAGCAGGCGTGCGTCACGGTGGCTGATGGCGACATCGATCCTGCCGAGCCGTTGCGACAGTTCATCCAGCGAACCGATGTGGTCGCCATGCGCGTGCGTGAGCAGGATGCGGTTGATTGGCCCGCCAAGACTCTTTGCCGCGTTAAGGAAGTCATCCGTGGAACCTGGCAGCCCGGTATCGATCAGCGTGAAGCCATCGTTCTCTCGTACAAGATACGAGTTGACCAGGCCGAAGCGTGTGAGCTGCCATGCATTGCTGGAGAGTGGTGTGACCTTCACGGAGAAAGCTCCTTGAGTTTGCAGGTGCCGGCAAACTGCCTCTCATTGGATGCAGAAGGAGGCGCTTCGGTGGGCATTGGGAGGCCGAAGGTGTCCTCCCCATTCTCTCGCGTAGAGTGCAAATATTTGATGTGGCAAGAATCGGAAGGGAATGGCTTCAGCCATGCCCTTACACACTGCCACCATGGGATGGCAGTCCCTAAAACGCCCGCACACCCTCTTCCACGACCAGGTTATCGACCGCGATGTTCAGCGCGAGACCCAGTTTGCGGAAGCCATCGCGCCACTCGCGTGTCCAGTAGTTGCTGTCGCTGCGGCGCAGCAGGTCGTTCCAGATATTCTGTGCCTGCCAAAGGTTGATATCCATCGGCAGGGTTCGCAGGCTTTCGGCGATTGCCACAGTCTCGTTCAGGACCGCAGCCGTCTGTTGCTCGGCCGCGCCCTCCAAACGGATCATGGTGCGCTTCATGCGCTTGTCGGCAGTAAAGCCGAGCAACTGCGAGTCGAGGGTCACGCCATCCAGCTCGGCGCTGCGCAGCAGGCGTGCGACTTCGGCTGCATCGTAGCTCTCGGCTTCGAGCGCGCGCCGCAGCCCCGCGTTGATGGCGAAGCCCGCAGTCAATGCCAGAGCGGGTGGTGCAGCCACGTTCGACTCCGCGAGGAAGTGCAACAGCGTCGCGTGTTCTTCGTAGATGCGGGTCAGCGAGCTCTCTACCTCCGAGAGCGTCTGGTCGAGAATGCTCTTGAGAATGCGGTGCTGCTCGTCCGCAAACAGCGAGGTCAACGAGTAAAGTGTGCCGCCGAAGAAGCCGTCGATCAGACGGACCAGCTCCGGCAGGTTGGCTCGCTGGATGGTCGTGCTTGCCTCTTCGACGAACGTCGCCCATGCCTCTTCAATCTCGGGCGTATAACGCTTCACCGCGGCGGAGAGGTTCTGATCGCCGAGATGCAGCACGGCAAAACAGATCTCCTCGGTCTCTTCGGTAATTCTGGAACGCAGCGCCGCGCGACCCAGGGCCACGCGGCCTCGGCCTGAGGTCAGCAGGTCGTAGTTATGGCGATGTACGTCGAAGCAGAACAGTTCGCCTGCATCGGGATAGTTCCGGAACATCGAGCTGATGGCGTAATGTGCTCCGACGTGTTCTAAATCGAGCCGTGAGCCGATGACGAAACGGATATAGATCTCTGCGGCGTCACCGATCTCAGCTACATTGCTCTTGGCGCGTGTAAGGATCGCGAGGAACTCGGCTTCGAGCTCCGCGGCGGCCGCGCCAAACAGTTGATTGGCAAGCTGAATGACCCGCCCCGCGTAAGCGATGATCTGGACCGTCTCGATGCCCGAGATCTCGTCGAAGAACCAGCCGCAACTGGTGTACATGAGCTGGGTGTGGCGTTCGAGCTCGAGCAGCTCCAGAGCTGTGACGCGTTCGGCAGGCGTCAATTCATGGGTTGCATGTTCGCTGAAGAACCAGTCGATATTGACCGTGCTGCGGTCGAGCACGACCTGGATGTAGGCATCGCGGGCGGCCCACAGGTCTTTGAGCAGCGGTTGTGCAACGGCCTCGGCCAGCGGCGCGGTCTTGTCGCGCAGCAGATCGAGGGCTTCGCGGAGCGGGCCGCGCCACTGCTGATTCCAGCCCTGCCTGCCGCCGTTACAGCCGCAGTTGGAGCGCCAGCGCTCCACGCCATGCGCACAGCTCCAGGAGGTGTTGTCGACGACCTCGGCCTCCCACTGCGGCGGAAACTTCGCGAGGAACTCGCCGTAGTTGGTGAGGGTTGCGAGCTTGTTTTCCTCGATCCAGTGCAGCGCATAGCTCAGGGCCATCTCGCCATGTTTGTGGTGGTGGCCGTAGCTCTCTCCATCGGTGGCGACGTGCGCCAGCTGTGGTTCGTTGGGAGCCTTATCGGCACGGAGACCGCCAACCAGCCGGCGTCCGAAGTCTTCGCCGGAGTTCAACAGGCCCTCAAAGGCAATCGCTCGCGAGCCTGGGCCGTCGTAGAAGAACACCGCAATGGAGCGGCCTTCATTTAGCCGGATCCGGTATGGATGCGTGGGATCGACGATGGCGTTGGGCGTTTCGGTCCAGGCTGGTTCGCTAGCCTTGGGAGAGGTTGCGGACTCTGCTTTGGACGCTGCGGCCTTCGGAGTCTCTGTCTGAATTTTGCGTACCCGCGCGCACTGGTGGGGCGCGAGGATGGTGTACTTGATGCCCTCCTGCGCCATCAGGTCGAGCACGGAACTCGAGACGGCGGTCTCAGCCAGCCACATGCCTTCGGGCTTGCGGCCGAAGCGGTGTTCGAAGTCGGCGATGCCCCAGCGGATCTGGGTGCGGGCGTCGCGCTCGCTCGCCAGCGGCATGATGATGTGGTTGTAAACCTGCGCCAGGGCGGACCCATGGCCGGAGTAATGCTCGGCACTGGCCCTGTCCGCGTCCTGGATCATCCGGTAGGTGCGTGGCGCAAAGTCAGCTAGCCAGCTCAGCAGCGTGGGGCCGAAGTTGAAGCTCATCCGGGCGTAGTTGTTCAGGATGCGGACGATCTCCCGCTCTTGATTGGTGATGCGCGAGGCGCCGTTCGGGGCATAGCACTCGCTGGTAATGCGTTCATTCCAATCGTGATACGGTGCCGCGGAGTCCTGTACCTCGACGGTCTCGAGCCAGGGGTTTTCGCGCGGTGGCTGGTAGAAGTGACCGTGTACGCAGATGTAATGCGGCGGCGGTGAGACTGCCTGGTCCTTGAGTTCAGCGGAGCTGGCGGGATTTTGAATACGAGCCTTCAGCTTGGTCATGGCTCTCCCAAGGATATAGCCGGAGACCCTGTGATTTGCATAGTCGTCAGCATGAATCGTCGATCGTTTTTGGCTGCCGAGCCTGCATTGGTTGCCTCGTTCGAGAAACGTTTTCACAAATGAATCCGGCAAAGGCCGTAACCCTTCTGATATCGCTATTTGGAGCGACGCAGACTGGTCGGTACAGGTTCCTGTTGGGTTACTGGTTCGTTCGGCTATCGAAACAGGCTGTGACTGCAATTGCCAGCCAGTAGGCCACGATATCCCGCAGCGAGAAGATACGGCCCAGCAGGAGCTGGCCGGCAAGCGTATGGCGGAAGGCGTTAAGTCCGGGCGAATGATACAGCTTGAAGCACTCGACCGCTACCGCAACCATGCCGGCAACGATGGCCAGGGTCTGAGGTTTCTTCTTTGGCAGAAAGAACGCAACGAGCCAATAGACCATGATGGCCCACAGGATGGAGCCACCGTATTTGACGAGGACGGCAACCAGGCCAAGCGGTACCAATCTCCAGACCAGACCGCCGGCGAGGGTGATGAGCGCAAGGGTAGCGCAGGCGATTCGACGATTCGATCTCACTTCTGGTTTGACCCCTACTCCGGCTGCACGGTTTTGCCGGCGGCAAGATCGCAGGCTCGCCACATGTACCAGCTTGCGACCGAGCACCACGGCGCCCATTTCTTTGCGCGTTTTGCGATCTGTTCGTGGGTGGCCAGAAGGTCGGGGGTGACTTTTTCCGTGGGCTTGAGGCCCAGATAGGTCAGGGCAAAGCCCTTGCGAATGCCGTAATCGCTGCTAGGCAGGACGTTCGGACGCCCGAGGCGGAAGATCAGCATCATCTCGACGGTCCACTTGCCGATGCCGCGCACCTGTGTCAGGTGCTCGATGATGTCGTCGTCGCTCATGCGACGGATGCGGGCTATCGTAGGCACGGTGCCGTCGAGCGTCTTGGCGGCCAGGTCGCGCAGAGCCAGTGCCTTGTTGTGTGAGAGCCCGGCGGCGCGAAGCTGTTCGTTCGGGCAGTCGAGCAGATCTTGTGGCTCAGGATGGTTGCCGATACCGCAGGCATCCGCGAACGATGCCAGCAGCCGCGCATGGATGGTGGCGGCGGCCTTGCCATGGAGTTGCTGGTAGATGATGGACTGTGTGAGCGCCTCGAAGGGCGACTGTTGCGCAGGCAGCCGCACCGTAAACGGCCCAGCCTTGGCGATCAGCTTCGCAAGTTTGGGATCGGCGGCTGAGAGCGCGTCGGTAGCTTCTGTGGGATCGTACGGCAGCTTTCGGGTAGAGCCGGAGCGTGGGCGAGGCATGAAGAGAGTTTGCCATAGAGCGCTGTAGTTTCACCTGTTTCGCGGAGCTGTCCTGTCTCTTGTTCATGCGGCTGTCTGACTTACTGGAGGGGCAATCGATATCTGTAGTTTCCGCAGGTAGAATTCGCACATGATCGCTCGAGTACAGGAAACTACAGAAGGATTCGTGATCGTTATTCCCCCTGCTGAGGCCAAGGCGTGGGGACTGAGGGAGAACTTTCCTCTGGAAGTACATCGTGTGGGTTCAACTTCCGAAGACGATGCTCCGGAACTCATCCAGGCGCGCCATCAGGAAGTGCTCAAGGTCGCCGAACAAGTCATAGAGGAGCACGCCGCAGCTTTTCGTGAGCTGGCTAAAGGCCCCGAAGGTCCTGGTCCGTACGGCGATGTGTAGCCAAAGAAATCCTCAGGCGAACTCGGACTAATGTGGACGGGATTTAGAAAAATGGTTCTTTCCTGTAAAACATTTTTATAGCGAATTTGCCGCATCACCAGCGGGGAATCATCGTTTGATGTAAATAGAAACCGCTCGTTTTCCCGGTCGATAATCGCTGGTCGTTTCGACTATCGAACATTAGGGCCCTAAAGCCAACGTTGGTGTAACAATTCGGCTGCTATACTCGATTTTTCACAGGGCTTGTTTTCAAACCTTTGGAAACACCTATCACGGTATCTTTGTGAGTAGGTTCACTTTCCGAAGGCGCAGCACTCTCAGGTAGTTGGTTATTCGGTTCAAAACTCCACAGGTTTTTTTGATGCAGAGGAAGCAGGAACGCACTCATGGCGCAAGTATTTGACCGCAGTTCGAACGCACTGGCTCGCGCGAGCCTGGTGCTGACGGGCTTGATCGTCATCGCGCTCGGTGTGGCGCTGAACTCATTGCAGCGGTCGCCGTGGGTGACCAAGCAAGGGCAGCGGCCGGACCAGCCCGTCCCTTTCAGCCACAAGCACCACGTCGAGGGCCTCGGGCTCCAGTGCCAGTACTGCCACGTATCCGTGGAGAAGAGCTCGTACGCGGGTATTCCGCCGACTAAGACTTGTATGAACTGTCACTCCCAGATCTGGACCGACGCTCAGTTGCTCGAGCCGGTGCGGCAGAGCTGGGCGACCGGTAAGTCGATCAACTGGATTCGCGTCCACGATCTGCCGGACTACGTGTACTTCAATCACGAGATCCACGTGAACAAGGGCATCGGCTGCGCAAGCTGTCACGGCCGTGTTGACGAGATGCCGTTGATGTACCAGGAAAACACGCTGCAGATGGAGTGGTGTTTGAACTGCCATCGCAACCCTGCAGTGAACCTGCGGCCCGCCAGCGAGGTCTACAACATGGCGTGGGCAGGCCCCTCGACCGACAAGCCCGTCTGGTGCACCACGACCGGCAAGGGTGGACCCACGGCACAGGGCGTATCCTGCGTGACCAAGGATCCAGGCAACCAGAACCCCGAGTTGGCGCAGTTGACCAAGCCCGAGGCTCCGGCAGCTTCGCAGTCGGGAACGAATCTCCAGCCGCATCCGTTGACGGGTGAGGGCCAGACGGTCTCCGATATGCCGCAGATTGCAATGCCTGCCAGCTATCAGAAGTTCACCAGCCAGATGGATCTCGGTCGCTACCTGACAGCGCAATACCACATCCGCTCAGCCAACGAGCTGTCGAGCTGCGAGGTGTGCCACCGATGAAAAATTCAGTTGGAACCACACGCATGGGAACCGAGCCTACGATGGCAGTAGAAACGCAACAGGCAGTCGTGAAGGCGCAGGTCGTCAATACGATTGCTCCTGCAAAGATGACGCTCGCCGAAGTCCGCACAAAGCTGGAAGGCAAGACCGGCAAGCGCTTCTGGAAGAATCTGGATGAACTCTCTGACTCGCCTCAGTTTCAGGAGTTGATGCAGGAGGAGTTTCCGCGCCAGGCAGGTGCGGGCGAGTGGGTTGACTCCGTCAGCCGCCGCGGCTTCCTCAAAGTCATGGGCGCAAGCTTTGCGCTGGCCGGCCTGGCCGGTTGCACCAAGCAGCCCGATGAGCCGATCTTTCCGTACGTAAAACAGCCCGAGGACTTGATCCTTGGCAAGCCGATGTACTTTGCAACGGCACACCCTTTCCCGACCGGTGCAGTTCCTGTGCTGATCAAGTCGGACGCATTCCGTCCCATCAAGGTGGAAGGCAATCCCGAACACCCGATGTCGAAGGGTAAGTCAGATGCCTACACCCAGGCGACGCTGCTTGACCTGTACGATCCCGATCGCTCGGTGCAGCCGAAGTTCCGCGGAGAGGCTGCCTCATGGGGCCAGTTCCAGCAGGATTTTGCCAAGGCTGTTGCGGGCACCAAGACCGGCCAGGGCGTTTACTTCCTGAGCGAGACCATCACCTCTCCGACGCTTGCCTCCCAGTGGAAGCAGGTTTCGGCGAAGTATCCGCAGGCCAAGCTGGTGCAGTATGACGCGGTGAACAATGACCGTGCTCGCGCCTCCTCGAAGGCTGCGTTCGGCGATTACCTCGACGTGCAGTACAAGCTCGAAGACGCGGACGTCATCCTCGCGCTCGATGCTGATTTCCTGGGTGGAATTGCCTTCCCGGGCTTCCTGCCTCTGTCGGCGGCGTATGCCGAGCGGCATCGCTTTGAAGCCGGCAAGACGATGAACCGGATGTACGTCGTCGAGACCATGCCGACGGTAACCGGATATAAAGCTGACCATCGCCTGGCTCTGAAGCCGAGCGAGATCGAAGCCTTCTCGGTAGCTCTCGCTGGTGGCAATGGTTCGGCGCTGACCAACCCTGATGCTCAGAAGTTCCTTACCGCAGTCCTTGCCGATCTGAAGAAGTCGGGCGGCAAGTGTGTGGTGATGGTTGGACCGCAGAGCCCAGCGGCTGCCCATGCGGCGGCGCACGCGTTGAACGCGAGCCTGGGCGCAGTGGGCAAGACGGTTCTCTATACCGAGTCCATCGCTCCGATTCCCAGCGAGCAGGGTGCGGATCTCAAGTCGCTCGTTGCGGACATGTACGACGGCAAGGTGCAGTGGCTGGTGATGCTCGGCGTCAACCCGCTGTACAACGCTCCTTCCGATCTTGAGTTCACGACAGCCTTCAATAAGGTGCCGAACACGGTGCATCTCGGGTCGCACGTCGATGAGACGGGTTTCTACTCAACCTGGCACGTCAATAAGACTCATTACCTGGAGAGCTGGTCGGATGCGCGTGCCTACGATGGCACCATCTCGATCGTTCAGCCAATGATCGATCCGCTTTACGGCGGCAAGAGCGCGCACGATGTTCTGCAGGCGCTTCTCGATCCTTCCATCAGTGCTTATGACGCAGTCGTAGCAAATGCCCGGACTTACATTACCGGCGACTTTGCGACAGGCTGGAAGAAGGCTCTACATGATGGCTGGGTAGAGGGAACAGCATTCTCGCCGAAGCTGGCTGGCCAGCCCAAGGCGGTCACTCCAGTTGCCTTGAATACGCCCGCTGCGGGAGCCATTGAAATCAGCTTCCGTCACGATCCTTCGGTCTACGACGGTCGCTACGGTAACAACGGCTGGTTGCAGGAGCTGCCGAAACAGATCACGAATCTCTCGTGGGACAATGCCGCGCTGATGAGCATGGACCTGATGTCCAAGCTCAAGATTGAAGAAAACGAAGCGATCGAGCTCAATCTGAACGGTCGCAAGGTGATTGCACCGGTGCTGATGGCTCCGGGCCATCCGGACGACGCTGTAACCGTGCATCTCGGCTTTGGCCGCCGTGCGGAATCGGGCCGTGTGGGTGCGGGCGTCGGGTTCGATGCCTACTCGCTGCGGACCTCCGATGCTCCTCTCTCCGCTTCGGGTCTGAAGGTTGCCGGCGGCAAGGGCATCTATGACATCTGCGTGACCAAGGTTCACAACATCGAGCATCGCGGCGCCTACGCGCAGCGTGATCTTGAGCATCCGTTGTCGGACAAGGAAGGCACGTACTCGTTGGCTGGGCATGAGGCGATGGAGCGTTCGATCATTCGCTACGCCACAGTCGCCGAGGCTACCGCCAATCCGAAGTATGCAGAAGAAGGCGCAAGCGGCACCTGGGTCAACAAGGTGGGTTACAACCCGCAGGGCGAAAAGCCTGGTGCGGATGAGACCTTCTTCCCTGACGCCTGGCACTACAACCACACCGCTGTCGTGGGTGCTGGCCAGAAGGTCCTTCAGAACTCTTGGGGTATGTCGGTCGATCTGAACTCCTGCATTGGTTGCAATGCCTGCATCGTAAGCTGCTACGCGGAGAACAATATCCCTGTCGTCGGCCGTGAGCAGGTGAAGATTGGCCGCAACATGCAGTGGATGCGTATCGACACCTACTTCGAGGGCGATCTGCATGCTCCGAAGGCGCACTTCCAGCCGATGATGTGCCAGCACTGCGAGAACGCCGGTTGCGAGCAGGTCTGCCCGGTTGGCGCAACCGTTCACACTCCGGAAGGCCTCAATACGATGGTCTACAACCGTTGCGTGGGCACTCGTTACTGCTCCAACAACTGCATGTACAAAGTTCGCCGCTTCAACTTCCTTCTGTACGCGGACTTCGATACTGAGAGCCTCAAGTTCATGCGCAACCCGGATGTCTCGGTTCGTTCGCGTGGCGTCATGGAGAAGTGCAGCTATTGCATCCAGCGTATCGAAGCCGTCAAGATCGAAGCGGATAAGAACAATCGTGCGATCGCCGATGGCGAGATCGTAACGGCCTGCCAGCAGGCTTGCCCGACCGATGCGATTATCTTTGGCAACATCAACGATCCGAACAGCCGTGTCGCGAAGAAAAAGAAGGAAGAGCGCGACTATCAGGTGCTGGCGGATCTGAACTACCGCCCCCGCACGACATACACGGCAGGCGTTATCAACCCGAACCCGGAGCTTGCATAAGATGGCAACCCAAGGTCCTATCCATGATCCGAATGCGGCGCTCGATCCTATGATCGACCCGCAGACGGGTGAGTACGCGGTCATCGCGCCGGGCCACAACTTCAAGAGTGTGACGCAGAAGATCGCGGGTATCGTGCTTACCGCCGACACACCCTGGGCGTGGACGGGCGGTCTGTTCCTGGCCGCAACCGTAGCGTTGGGCGTAGTCATCGGTGTTACCTGGCTCGTCCTCAAGGGCGTCGGCATCTGGGGTGTCACTATCCCTGGCGCGTGGGGCTTTGCCATCATCAACTTCGTTTGGTGGATCGGTATCGGCCACGCCGGAACGCTGATCTCGGCCATTCTGCTGCTCTTCAAGCAGACTTGGCGCAACTCGATCAATCGATTTGCCGAAGCGATGACCATCTTTGCCGTCTGCTGCGCGGGCCTCTTCCCGCTGCTGCACGTCGGTCGTCCGTGGCTTGGTTACTGGCTGTTGCCGTACCCGAACACGATGAACCTCTGGCCGCAGTTCCGCTCGCCGCTGGCCTGGGACGTCTTCGCCGTCTCGACTTACGCGACGATCTCGGTGGTCTTCTGGTACATCGGTATGATCCCGGATTTCGGTACGCTGCGCGATCGCGCGAAGCTGCCGCTGGCCAAGGCCTTCTACGGCATGCTCTCGCTGGGCTGGCGTGGATCGACTCGCCACTGGATTCGCTACGAGTCGGCTTCGCTGCTGCTCGCCGGTCTCTCGACGCCTCTGGTGCTCTCGGTGCACACCACCATCAGCTTCGACTTCGCGGTCGCGGCTATGGCAGGCTGGCATACGACGATCTTCCCGCCGTACTTCGTCGCCGGCGCCGTTTACTCAGGGTTCGCGATGGTGCTTACGCTCGCCATCCCAATCCGCAAGTTCTATCACCTGGAAGACCTGGTTACGCTTCGCCACCTCGATAACATGGCGAAGGTGATGTTGACGACCGGTTCGATCGTTGCCTATGGCTACGGTATGGAAGTCTTCATGAGCTGGTACTCAGCCAGCCACTGGGAGTTCTTCATGATGTGGAACCGTATGTTCGGGCCGATGGGCTGGGCATACTGGATACTCATCCTGACCAACATTGCGATTCCGCTGACCACGCTCTGGTCGCGTAAGCTGCGCGTCAATGTCGGCTACCTGTTCTTCCTGTCCTTCGTGGTGAACATCGGTATGTGGTTCGAGCGTTTCGTCATCGTCGTGACGTCTCTCTACCGCGACTATCTGCCGTCGAGCTGGGGAACCTATCGCGCGACCAAGTGGGACTATATTCTGTTCCTCGGAACGTGGGGAATGTTTACCTTCCTGTTCCTGCTGTTTGCGCGCTTCGCTCCCATGATTCCGATGTCGGAGATCCGCATGATGCTGCCGCAGACCAAGGTTCATCACCCTGGTGCAGATGCTGAAGTTGTTACCCAGGAGGCCCTCTAATGCCGGTACACGAGGGAGTTTACGGTCTGATCGCTGAGTTCAATACTCCCAGCGAGTTGGTGAATGCGACTGAGATGGCGCACCGCGCCGGTTACCGCCGCATGGAGTGCTACACCCCCTATCCCGTGGAAGAGGCAGCCGAAGCGCTGCGTTTCCATAAGACAGGCGTGCCGCTGATGTGTCTTCTGGGCGGTCTCATGGGTCTCGTTACCGGCTATGGGATGGAAGTCTGGGTCAATACGTTGGGCTATCCGCTCAACATTGCAGGACGCCCGCTGTTCAGCTGGCCGGCGTTCGTGATCCCAGGCTATGAGTGGACGATTCTGTTCGCTGGTCTGTCGGCGGCGTTCGGCATGCTGGCTCAGAACGGCCTGCCGCAGCTTTACCACCCGTTGTTCAACGCACCTAACTTCCGCGACGGTGCAACGACGGACAAGTTCTTCCTCTGCCTCGAAGCACACGATCCGAAGTTTTCGGTGACCGAGACCAGGGCGTTTCTCGAAGGGTTCTCTCCTGTCTCCGTTGTGGAGGTGGACCACTAATGCAAGGAAACAGGAAACAGGAAACGGCGATGCGAGTAGCGCGTGCAGTGACGGGGCTTTCGGCGATGGCGGCGATGCTGGTTTTGGCCGGCTGCCGTCAGGACATGCACGATCAGCCGAAGTTCTTTCCGCAGCGCGGAACCTCGTTCTACGCCGATGGCCGCTCCGTGCGTCCGCAGGTGGAGAACACCGTGGCGCGCAACCAGCTCCATCAGGATGCGTACTTCTTTACCGGTCTGCAGAACGGCAAAGAGGGCGAGGGTCTCCCGATCCAGTTGACCCCCGCGGTCATGGAACGCGGCCAGGAGCGCTTCAATGTCTACTGCACGCCCTGCCACTCTCGTGTAGGCAATGGTGACGGCATGATCGTGCAGCGCGGCTACCGCCCGGCAGGCGACTTCCACACGGACCGCCTCCGCAATGCTCCGCTTGGCCACTTCTTCAATGTCATGACCAACGGCTTCGGCTCTATGCCGGATTATGCCGCGCAGTTGACGCCGGAAGATCGTTGGGCGGTTGCGGCTTACATTCGCGCACTGCAACTCAGCCAGAATGCGAAGCAGTCCGATGTGGCTGCGGGGCAGCATGTGCAGAGCCTGCACGATATTGCAAAGGATGAAGGCCTGCCTCCGGGATTTGCGGAACCATGGGGTCTGCCCTCGACGGCGATCTATGGAACGCCGAACAATCAGGACAACGGTATTCCGGGACAGAATTTGGGCACGGCTCCTGCGGCAGCGGCAAAGAGTGCGCAGCCAGCAGCACAGCCGGCCGAGACAAAGCAGTAAGAACAGATTTCGAAACTTCTGGAACTTGAAGGCGACTGACGAATGTCACTTGAACACGAACATCACGGAGCGGATTTGACGCACGGGAACGCAGGGCATCACGGCCCGAAGATGCTGCCCAGCGTGCTGACGGCACCTGCCGTCGTAGGCGCCTGGCGCACCCGCGCCGCCATCGTCGCGGTCATCTTCGCGGTGGTTTCTCTGGCCTTTTTCTTCGTCCCAGGCGGCAAGTCGCATCTCCTGCGTGCCTACCTGATGGGCTACATGACATGCTTCAACTTCTGCGGCGGCGCTCTTGCCTTCCTGATGGTGCAGTATGTTTCGGGCGGTAAGTGGGGCCAGATTCTGCGCCGTCCGCTGGAAGCCATGACCCGCACGATCTGGGTTGTCTTTGCGATGTTCCTGCCTGTGATGTTCCTGCTGAAGCATCTCTACATCTGGGCTGCTTACCCAAACAAGGCTGCTCTTCTGGATGCCTACAAGACGGGTCATATCACGCAGGAGCAGCAGCTCACGGCTTCCTCCAAGCTCACCATGTTGAGCCCGACGAGCGCCTGGGTCGAGTATCTGCTGGTGCTGGGCTTTATGGCGCTGGTCATCACGCTGCTCAATAAGTGGTCTGTACAGCGCGACAACGACCCTCAGGCTGGAACGCTGGCCAGCTTCGACAAGTGGCGCGTCAAGTTCGAGAACCTCTCCGGTCCGTCGATCCTGTTCTACGTCATCCTGATGTCGGCCTTCGTCATCGTCTTCGTCAAGTCGCTGGATGTTACCTGGTACTCGTCGGTGTATGGCCTGCAGTTCCTCGTCGCGCAGGGATACG
Organism: Granulicella mallensis MP5ACTX8; assembly: GCF_000178955.2. Taxonomy (NCBI): domain Bacteria; kingdom Pseudomonadati; phylum Acidobacteriota; class Terriglobia; order Terriglobales; family Acidobacteriaceae; genus Granulicella; species Granulicella mallensis. Next base: position 211,972 of record NC_016631.1, read on the forward strand.
GCGTACTCGCACTGGGTATCCTGAGTCTCATCCTGCTCTCCCGTTATGAGCCGATGAAGACGATGTTCCGCACGACCGAGCAGCACGACATGGGCAAGCTCACCTTCGCCTTCGTCATGCTGAATATCTACCTGACCTTTGCGGAGTTCCTGATCATCTGGTCGGGCAACCTGCCGGATGAGATTCCCTGGTACCTGCACCGCATCCATGGCGGCTGGTGGTATGTCTGCTCGGCTGACGTCATCTGCCACTGGCTCATCCCGTTCTGCATCCTGCTCTCGCGCGATATCAAGCGCTCCAAGAGCAAGATGATCTGGGTGACCGTATTCATGATCTTCGCCCGCTTCATCGATATGTTCTGGCTCATCGAGCCGAACTTCAAAGATGCCGCCGGCAACCTGCACCTCGCGGGTAACTTTGGAATCCTGGCCTACATTACAGTGCCTGTCGCCGTCGTCGCGTTCTGGATGTTCTTCTACCTGACCGAACTGATGAAGCGTCCGCTGATCAATGTGAACGACCCGCACACGCAAGAGCTTTTGGAGCCTGAGCATGCACACTGAAGGACACGACGCAGGTCGCCCGGAGGGCACCACCCCGCATCCGCCGCATCAGCGTGATTCGGAACATCCCGGCTATGAAGTACAGGACGTGAACGCGGGCGGTATCGCCACATTCCTCGCGGGACTGTTCGGCACGGTATTGATCTTCTTCGTCTTCTGCTTCTTTATGGGCAAGGCGATCAACACGATGATGGTCACGCACGACGAGAAACCCAACAAGTGGCAGGCGGATCTTTCGCAGCCCGGCGCTACACCTCGCGGCAATAAGCGTGAAGATTTGACCTCGGCTGCAGAGATGCAGCAGCGGCAGCTGCAGAGCATGACGCAGGCCTTCCCGACGCCTCGGCTCGAGACGGACGACGGCAATCAGGATGTCGCCGATCTGCACGCTCGCGAAGATCTGCTGTTGGATCACTACAGCTCATCGACCGATCTGCCTCAGGGCGCGGTTCGCATTCCTATCGACCGTGCGATGCAGTTGGTCGTACAGCGCGGTCTGGGAGCGGCTCCCGCAGCTCAGACACCGCAGGCCGTGATGGCCGGCGAAAGCGCACCAGCGGTTCAGGCTCCGTTGACCGATGGCTTTGCGCGCACCGGCTACGAGCTCGAGACGATTCAAGCCCGCAACGAGAAGAACGACTTCAATCGGGCAGAAGCAAAAAAAGACTAAGCACGGCTAGCAGGACACAGGAAGCGATAGAGATCTGACGATGACAGCAGGACGCACAATTCGGATGGCAACAGCGGCGGGACGGGGACTCCTCGGCCTTGCGCTGGTGCTCGGTTGTGCGGCTCCAGTCTTCGCACAGGTTTCGAGCTACGGCGATAAGGCTACCGGCGATAACACCGGAGACCAGCTTCCGCAGATTCTGCAAAAGGTGCAGGTAACCCAGCACCTCAATGCGCAGCTTCCTCTGGACGCAAAGTTCACCGACGACAAGGGCGCGCCCGTTTCGTTGGGCCAGTACTTTGACGGCAAGCATCCGGTTCTTCTCTCGACGGTGTACTACAACTGCCCGATGCTGTGTTCGGAAGAGATGGACGGGGTCGTCAGCTCGTTGCTGATGGTTCACCTGGTTCCGGGCAAGGACTTCCAGATCGTTGTGGTCAGCATTGATCCGACCGAGACGGCGGATCTTGCGGCTCGCTACAAGGCGCGTTACGTGAAGCGCTATGGGCATCCCGAGACGGCTGACGGTTGGCACTTTCTTACCGGACAGAAGCCGGCGATCGATGCTGTGACCAATGCCGTTGGGTTTGGTTACACGCGGGTCCCTGGACCGGATGGCACGCTCTCGCAGTTTGCGCATGCCAGTTCTATCGAAATTGCCACTCCGCAGGGCAGGCTGGCACAGTATTACCTTGGCGTCGAATACTCGCCCAAAGACATTCTTCTGGGGCTGATCGATGCCTCAGGCAACAAAATTGGTTCGCCTGTAGCAAACATTCTCACCTACTGCTATCACTACGATCCGCAGATCAATAAGCACTCCTTGATCGTGGCGCGGGTCGTTCAGTTGGGCGGTATGGCGACGGTGGCGGGCCTTGGCGGTTTCATGTTTCTGATGTTCCGTCGCGACCTGCGGCTGGGGCGCGACCACGATTTACCTCAACCGGATGACGACAACCGGCGGAACGGATAAAGGCTAACGATGGGAATTAGTCCAGTACTGTGGCAATTTTTGGTGAAGTGGCTGCATGCCTCGGCCCTGTTTCCGGCTGAGGCGTCCACGATCTCGCCTTACACTGACGCGCTCTATTTCTTCCTGCTGGCGATGACGCTGGTTGGCCTGCTGCTGGTAGGCGTTCTCGTCTTCGGCTTCTCGATTCGCTATCGCCGCGAGAAGAACCCCGTCGCCACGCAGGTCGAAGGCTCGACGCTGCTTGAGGCGACGTGGACGATCATCCCGCTGGCGATCTTCCTGGTCACCTTCGTATGGGGCGCTCTGCTGTACTTCCGCATCTACGATCCGCCAGCCAATGCGATGAACATCTACGTCGTCGGCAAGCAGTGGATGTGGAAGGCCGAGCATCCTGGCGGGCAGCACGAGATCAACGCGCTGCACGTACCGGCGGGTCGCCCTGTGCAGCTCACGATGATCTCGCAGGATGTGTTCCACAGCTTCTCGATCCCCGACTTCCGCGTCAAGCGCGAAGTGATTCCGGGTCGCTACACGACGATCTGGTTCCAGGCGACTACCCCCGGCACGTACCACATCTTCTGCACCCAGTATTGCGGAACGCAGCACTCCGGCATGATCGGTGAGGTCACCGTTCTCTCGCCGGATGACTACCAGAAGTGGACGCAGCAATCGACCAGCGGCATGAGTCTGGCTCAGAACGGAGAGCGGCTATTTGCCAGCATGGGTTGCAACGCCTGCCACAGCGGCAACGCCGCGGCACGTGGTCCGAACCTTGCTGGTGTCTATGGCTCCAAGTTGACGCTTACCAATGGCAGCCAGGTGTTGGTAAACGACGCGTACCTCCGCGATGCGATCCTGAATCCCTCGCAGCACATTACCGCGGGATACGCGCCCATCATGCCGACGTACCAGGGGCAGATCAGCGAAGACGGCCTGATCGACCTGGTTGAGTACATCAAGAACATGCAATCGAACTTCCGGGTGCAGCAGACTCTGATGACATCGGAGTCTAATCAGGCAGCGCCCACAACGCCCACCGAGGGCACAACGTCTGAAACGGTGAAGCCATGAGCACCAGCGTCCCCAATTTGCACACCATCGTCTCTCTGCCCGATCAGAGCACGGCTAAGCTGCCGAAGCGGCACTACATCAACAACGAACACGGATTGTTGAGCTGGCTGCTGACGGGAGATCATAAGCGCATCGCGATCCTGTATCTGATCTCGATCACGTTCTTCTTCTTTATCGGCGGAGCGTTCGCAGGTCTCATCCGGCTGGAGCTGCTGACACCGCAGTCCGATCTCGTCGCGGCGGATACGTACAACAAGTTCTTCACCATGCACGGCATCATCATGATCTTCCTGTTCCTGGTACCGTCGGTACCGGCGACTCTCGGGAACTTCCTGATCCCGATCATGCTGGGCGCGAAGGACCTTGCGTTCCCCAAGATCAACCTGCTGTCCTGGTACCTCTATCTCGCAGGCGGCACACTCACGCTGGCCGCGCTGGTGCTGGGTGGCGTTGATACCGGCTGGACCTTTACCACGCCGCTCTCGACGCACTACCTGAACACGCATGTCATCACGGCGGCGACGGCTATCTTCATCGCTGGATTCAGCTCGATCTTCACCGGTCTGAACTTCATCGTGACGATCCACCGTATGCGCGCTCCGGGCATGACCTGGTTCCGTATGCCGTTGTTCGTATGGTCGAACTACGCTGCTTCGATCCTGATGGTTCTCGGAACCCCGGTTCTGGCTATCGCGATCGTGCTGGTTGCGCTCGAACGGCTCGTGGGTATCGGCGTCTTCGACCCGGCCAAGGGCGGCGATCCGCTGCTGTTCCAACATCTTTTCTGGTTCTACTCGCATCCGGCCGTGTACATCATGATTCTGCCGGGTATGGGCGTCATCTCCGAGGTCATCTCGACCTTCAGCCGCAAGCGCGTCTTCGGCTACACGGCGGTCGCGTTCAGCTCGGTAGCCATCGCGCTCTTCGGCTTCTTCGTGTGGGCGCACCATATGTTCATCATGGGTGTGTCGAACTACTCGGCGCTGGTCTTCTCGCTACTGACGATGCTCGTCGCTGTACCTTCGGCGATCAAGATCTTCAACTGGGCGTTCACGCTGCAGAAGGGTTCTATCACCTTCGAGACCCCGATGCTCTACGCCTTCGGCTTCATGGGCCTGTTCACCATCGGCGGTCTGACGGGCGTGTTCCTCGGTTCGCTGGGTATGGACATCCATCTCACCGAGACCTACTTCATCGTGGCGCACTTCCACTTTGTCATGGTCGGCGGCATGTTGATGGCGTTCCTCGCGGGCATCCACTTCTGGTGGCCCAAGATGACCGGCCGCATGTATCCCGAGTCGCTGTCCAAGCTGGCTGCGGTGGTTACGTTCATCGGCTTCAACCTGACCTTCCTGCCGCAGTTCATCCTCGGCTACCTCGGCATGCCGCGTCGCTACGCTGCGTATCCGCCGGAGTTCCAGGTACTGAATGTGCTTTCAACCGCAGGCGCAACGGTGCTGGGCGTGGGTTATATGCTGCCGCTGCTGTACCTCGGCTGGTCGCTGAAGTACGGCGCGATTGCGGGTGACAACCCGTGGCAGGCAACAGGTCTTGAGTGGCAGATTCAGTCGCCGCCATTGACCGAAAACTTCCTCGAAGTGCCGATCGTAGACTATGAAGCCTACGACTACGAGTGGCTCGAGAAAAAGCAGAGAGAACAGGTGACGACGGTTGGATAACATGATCGCATCTACGAATCCGGCTATGCATCCGCATACGCACGAGACTGTGGACCACGCCGAGCACGAGCACGTCGTGCTGCCGCAGCATCGCCATCACTTTGAGACGGAAGAGCAGCAGCGCGAGGCTGGAAGCTTCGGCATGTGGCTCTTCCTGCTGACCGAAATCATGTTCTTCGGCGGCATGTTCTTCGCCTACCTGCTTTACCGCAACTGGTACTATCCGGCCTTTACGGTCGCTTCGAACCAGTTGAACGTGCCGGAAGGCGCGATTAACACAGTCATCCTCATTACCTCCGGCTTCTTCATGGCGTTGGGTGTGTGGGCGGCCGAGGTTCGCAAAAAGGGTCTGCTGGTCATCATGCTCATTCTCACGACGGTCTTCGGCCTCGCCTTTCTGGGCGTCAAGGCCGACGAGTATCACGAGAAATATGAGCTACATCACATTCCAGGCGCCAGCTTCAGCACTGCGATGTTTACTAATCCTGCAGCCTTTGGCTTGAAGGAAGAGCCGCTTGCTCCAGACATGGCGCAGCACACGGAGATCTTCTTCTTCCTATACTTTGCGATGACCGGTATGCACGCTCTGCATATGATCATCGGTATCGTCATCCTGTTCTGGCTGACATGGCGGGCACATCGCGGAGAGTTCAGTTCCGGATATGTAGCCCCGATTGAAAACTTCGGCTTGTACTGGCATTTCGTTGATATTGTGTGGCTGTTCCTGTTCCCGCTGCTCTATCTGATCAACCGTCACCCGCTGAGCTAAACATCCAGCCCTATTGAAGGAAACACGATGGCACACGAGACCTATCACGATCCATCCAACGTCACGAACCCGGAGCACGCCGATCACCACATCGTGTCGCCGCTGCAGTACTGCATGGTCTTCGGCACGCTGCTGCTCGGCACCGCTATCACCGTGCTGGCGGCCTATAAGGATATGGGCTGGCTGAATCCGGTGATTGCCCTTGGCATCGCCAGCTTCAAGGCGGTAGTGGTCATCCTGTTCTTCATGCACGTGAAGTATCAGTCGAAGCTCATCAAGATGACTGTCGCCGCTGGATTCTTCACCTTTATCGTGTTGATTACCATGACCCTGAGCGACTACATGAGCCGCGCCTGGGGCATGTGGTAAACACTTAAGAATCGCATTATCAAAGCGGTTCCATTGTTGCTGTCTTCGAAGCGAAAGATGTTTGCACGGTTTCTTCCAGAGAAACATGTTGCAAGATTTTTGCGGGATTACAGTAACGGTGGAACCGCTTTTATCGTTCTACGCCGGGTGCTGACATTCATTGAACTGTCTGTTGCGCAGAGCGCATGAGATCACCGCCTACTGGACGTCCCGATGATCTTCAACGGCTTTACCTACTATGTGCTCTTTCTGCTCCCGGCCGCGATGCTGTATCGCTGTGCCGGCGCGCGCAGCCGGCCATGGGTCATTGCAGCCTCGGGCGGCCTCTTCTTTCTTTATTTTTCGTATGCTCTCGCGGGTGTTCCAGGCATGCTTTGCCTCGGCATCTTTTTGTGGGAAGCACTTACCAGCCGTCTTTATAAACCAGGATCGCGCTGGTGCATGGCTGGAATTCTGCAAAGCCTGGTCTTTCTGGGAATCTTCAAGTATTGGAACTTCTTCAGCGGCATCCTCTTCTGGAGGCACTCCAACCCGCTTCTCTGGCGGGGAGCGTTCCTTCCGCTCGGCATCTCGTTTTTCACGTTCGAGTTCTATCACTACGCCTTCGATCGCCGGTCTGGCCGAAGTGAAAAGGGAACCCTCGGCGAGTACCTCGCCTTCATTCTTTTCTTTCCCACGATGGTCGCCGGGCCTATCAAGCGATTTCAGGACTTTCTCCCCAAGCTCCGCGCGACACCCGCGAACTGGGAGCATGACTGGGAGCGCGGCCTCACCCGAATCCTAACCGGGCTCGCCAAGAAGTTCGCCATTGCCGACCTGATGACGGCCTGGACCGTACACCTGAACCGGCACGACATCCTTGTGGCCGATCGCCGAGTGCTGCCGCTCTGGCTGCTCGCGTATGGCATCAGGATTTACGCCGACTTCTCGGCCTACTCGGATATCGCCATCGGCTCGGCCCGGCTCTTCGGCATTGGTGTGCCCGAAAACTTCAACTGGCCCTACGGACGCCGCAACATCCAGACCTTCTGGCGAAGCTGGCACATGTCTTTGACGCGCTGGCTCATCGACTACATCTTCATCCCTCTGGGAGGGTCGCGCGTTTCCTTGCCACGAGAATGCTTCAACATTCTGGCTGTGATGTTGATCTGCGGGCTCTGGCACGGAGCGGGTTGGAACTTCCTCGCCTGGGGCCTGTGGCACGGCATTCTGCTCGTGGTTCATCGGCTCTGGCGAAGGGTTCGCGGCGCTCCCAGTACGCGCGCCATTCCGGTGTTGGCCAGCCGGGTGCTTACCTTTGTGGCTGTGAATGCCGGATGGGCGTTCTTCTGCATGAATTTGCCCGATGCTATGCTCTTCTACAGAAAGCTGCTGGCTGGCTAATGCTTACGAATCTTCGTAAAACCGTCGAATACCTTGCCGGCCAGCGTGACGAACCGGGACCCTGGCTTGTGCACACGCCAGGATGGATCACCGGTTCCATCGTCTGGCTTCTCGCCCTCGTCTTGATCTACTGTTTCTGCGGTCAGACGAATGAATTCACGTACATCAATTTTTGACGATGAGCTCACGCCCGTTGCTTCGCATCCTCGCTGTTTGCCTCGTCTTGCTGGCCGCAGGAAACCTTCTGCTGTCGAGGTGGAGTCGTAGCCTTTCCTCTCATAGGGCGATCGACAATCTTCAGCAGGCGCCGGATTCGGACTTGCTGTTCGTAGGCAATTCGCTGCTGGATGGCCGCGTCGACAGCGCAGCTTTGAATCAAGGCGCAGCTTCCGCGGGCCGCACCTTCAGGCCGCTGAATGCCGCCCTCAGCGCGACTGATCCGCATGACCAGACGTTTCTCGCGCAGTATGCCCTCTGGACGCAGCCGCACCTGCACACCCTCGTCGTAGGTTTCTATGACTACCAGCTCACTGAGGAGACCCGCGTCACTCCGGCGGACCTGCTTGGCAATCACGGCATCGCGCTTGACGAGCGTTTTCCTGTCCGTGTAGTGGCCTCTATCGACCACTTCAGCACCGCTCAGACTGGCGAATTGCTTCTTCTGCGGGCTCTTCCCATGGCAGCCAATCGCGTGAGCTTCTGGAAGTATGCCGAGAGGCTGCGCTATTCGATGAGCCGGATGGGCATGCCGCCCGAGCCACCCATCACCATGATCCGTCCGTGGTCGTACTACAACGGTGAGCCGCGAAAGTTTTTAGAAGACCCCTCGCATTTCAACTCCAGCTACGAGTACGTCTTCGGCCAGGCAGCCAAAGAGAGGATGCAGGTCGTTCTCGTTCTCATGCCGATGTCGCCTCTTCACAGTAAGGTCTTTTACACGCGACAACTCTGGCAGGATTACCTGGTAAAGCTACGGGACCTTGCCCAACAACGCGGGTTTACCTTTGTGGACGCCTCAGCCTGGATGCCGGAGGACGTGCAATTTGAAGACGCTCTGCATATGACCAAACCTGCGGCTACGACCTTTTCCTTCCGGCTGGGAGCCGAACTGGCGGCGGCACAGGGGAGCGCGAAGGCGGGCAATTAAAGACTGCTACTGCTGGTCTCCGTTTTCCCGCCACAAGATCTGCCGCAGGATTCCCATCCAGGTCATGGCCTCGCGATGGCTCTCGCCAAGCTGCTGGACGAGTTGCCGCACGATCGGCTCACTGGCATTGGCCGGAAAGCGACGCGAGTAGCCGGTGGCATGCAGCACGTCGAGCAGAAGCTGGGTGAGGCGCTCACGGTCCTCGGCGGTCGCTGTGGCTTCATGCAGGACAGGCAGTTCCTTGGAGCCCTCGAAGCCCTCGCGCGTCAGTTCGTAGAGGCAGACGGCAACAGACTGGCCCAGGTTCATCGAGAGGTGCCGCGCAGCCTCAGGAGCGAACATGGGGATCGTCGTGAGCAGTGAGCAGTGGCTCAACTGTTCGTTGGTGAGGCCGGTCTTCTCCGAGCCGAAGAGCAGCGCTACCTGTTGCGGATGATCGGCAGCGGTCAGTGTGCGTAGTTGACCGAGCATGGTGGGCGCGGCCTGTTGCAGGGCCACGACCTCGCGCCGCACGTCGCGTTCGCCGATGGCAGTGGTCCCGACGATGAGCGTGCAGTCGGCGATGGCTTCTGCGAGGCTCGAGTACCTTCGAGCTTCTGCCATGACGGAGGCCGCGCCCACGGCAGATTTCACATTCTGTTGTGAGTCCTCAAGCTGTGCGGCTTCGAAGGGCGCGGCATAGTCATTGACGATACGGAGATCGCGGAAGCCGAAGTCCTGCATGGCTCGCGCAGCGGCTCCGATGTTGCTGGGGTTGCGTGCGCCGACGAGGACGACGGTCAGATGGGCTCGCTCGGCGGCGGTCAGCATGAGGTTCATTGTATCGGCGGCCAGTGGGCCTTCGCAGGGCTGCAAAAGCAAACGACCGGCTTGAGGGCCGGTCGTCTGTTTAGCGGTGCGGAGAGGTTAACGTTTCTCCCCGTGCGCCTGGTTATTGGCATGGGGCGCGGCGTGTGACTGCGTGTTCGCGGCAGGCTGAGTGCGCGCCTGGGCTTGTGTGTGTTGGGTGGCCTCAGGTTGAGTCCGTGCTTCAGGCGTGGGATGTGCCAGAGCGGTATTGTTGTGGACGCCGGCATTGTTCTGGTTTCCGCCGAAGTGGGAAGCACCCGTCGGATTGGCGTGGAAGGCCGCTGGCGACGCTGCCGCCGATACGCCGGGGCGTCCGTGGTTTACGCTGGCGAACTGCGAACGGTTCTGCGCGGCGAAGTTCTGGTGCTCAGCCTGTTCGTGTGTTGCCTCGACGTGCTGCTCGTGCGCGAACTGCGCCTCCTGCGCCGAAGGCCGTGCTTCGATGCCGCCATGGCCGCCGTTGAACGCCACGTTCGAGTGGTTGACGATGGTGACATTGCGAACATAGACGTTAGTCACACGAACGCCGCCGAGGTTGGCCACCGAGCGGTTGTAGAAGAACGCGCCGTGGTTCCAGTAGCCGCCTTCAAAGCCGACGCCGCCATAGCCGAAGCCGTAGTTGATGCCGCCATAGAAGCCGACGTGCGGGCCCCAATAGCCGCCATGGAAGAGGTAAGCGCCGTTCTCCCAGCCCCAGTAGGCAGGGGTCCAGAGATAGCCCACGGTAGGCGGCTGCACCCAGACGCCGGGGACCCAGTAGTAGCCGCCGTCCTCGTTGTAGGCCCAGTAGCCGGGTGTCCAGATGTAGCCATCACCGGGGCAGAGGGGCTGTGCATAGACCGGCAAGACCGGGGGAGCGAAACCGACCGAGATAAAGACCCCGGCATGAGCCTGTGCGGTTGGCAGCAGTGCAACCGGAACGGCCAGAACCGCGGCGATGAGCAGGCGGCGAATTGTTTTGAAGGAAGCCATTCTTATTCTCCTTTGTGCCCAGAGGCTGAAAGCCATAGCCAGAAACCTGCCGGGTGCCCGAACTTTGGGGCTCGATTAGGTGAAACCCAGGTGGAAGACGCTTGTTGCTGTATGTTTTTCACCTGAAGTAAGTAAAAACAGGCTCCCTGATTTATTCCCGCTACCGTCGATTTATTTTCGCTACCGTCTGTTGTGGGAGTCCGTAACAATCTGCAATCGGCGGAGACGCCTTCCGGCTGCCCGGGCTACCCCCTACACTAGAAAGAGACCGTTATGGCCGACAACTTCGCCCAGACCGTAAAGCAGCAGACCGACATCGTTCGTATCGTCGGCGAGTACATCAAGCTGCGTAAGTCCGGGGCGAACTGGTCGGCGCTATGCCCGTTCCACAAGGAAAAATCGGGCTCGTTCTATCTCTATCCTGCAACGACGAGTTATTACTGCTTCGGTTGCCACGAGCATGGCGATGTCTTTACCTTCGTCATGAAGATGGAGAACCTCAGCTTTCCCGAGGCCGTGCGTTCGGTGGCGACGAAGATGGGCATTCCGCTGCCGCAACGCGAGTTCAACTCGCCGCAGGAGGCGCAAGCCGCTGGGCTACGTAAGCAGTTGATCGACGCCCACGAGGCCGCAACGCAGTACTTCCAGCAGAACCTGCACTCTCCGGAGGCCGCCCGGGCTCGTGAGTACATGACAGGCCGCGGCATCACGCCGGAGACGATCACGAAGTTCCGTCTTGGCTACGCGCCGGACAACTTCAACGACATGCGCGAGCGGCTGAGCAAGTTCTTCTCCGAAGAGGTGCTGCGCGCCAGCGGGCTGTTCAGTTGGAAGGAGCAGGAAGACGGCTCGCCCGGTCCGATGTACGCCCGCTTCCGCAAGCGCATCACGTTTCCGATCATGAACGAGCAGGGCAAACCCATTGCCTTTACGGCTCGTGCGCTCGATTCCGTCGACGTCGACCCCAAGGCCGGCGCAAAGTACATGAACTCGCCCGAGACGCCGCTCTATACGAAGGGGCAGGTGCTCTTCAATCTCGATAAGGCCAAGGCCGCCATCAAGAGCAAGGACGCGGCACTGCTGGTCGAAGGGCAGATGGATTGCATCTCGCTCTTCATGAACGGTGTCGACAACGTGATTGCCACCAGCGGCACCGCCTTTACCGAACACCAGTTGCGCATGCTGGGACGATTCACCAAACGCGTGTGGTTGAACTTCGACCCGGACCAGGCCGGGGCTAACGCCGCGGAGAAGACTCTTGGCCTGCTGGTGGAGGAAGATTTCGATGTGCGCGTAATCACGCTGGATGGTGGGCTCGATCCCGATCGCTTCGTGCGCGAGCGCGGCGTGGCGGAGTACGCGACGGCGGTGCGCAATGCCTCTCGCTATCAGGACTTCCTGATCGAGCGCGCGCGCCTGCAGTTTCCTGCGCGAACGGCAGAGGCGAAGGTGAAGGCCATGAACTTTTTGCTGCCGCACATTCGCCGCATTCCAAACCTGATCTCTCGCAATGACTTTGCCGAAAACGCCGCGCAGAAGCTGGGCATCGAGAGCTCATTGATGCGGCAGGAGCTGAAGCAGGCCGCACAGCAGCGGCTCGAAAGCGTACGCGCGCCGCAGCCGAAGGGCGTATCGGAGATCGAGCGCATTCTACTGTGCGCGCTCATCCTGCCGGATGCCGATTCGTCCCGCATGCTGGCGGCAGAGCAGCTGGCGGCGAACCCGGAGTGGTGTACGGAACTATCAGCAGCCACTCTGATCGATGTGCTGGCGAACGGCCCGTCGCCGGACAATCCCCTCGAGGCCGCGCCGGACGCCGCTTCGCGCCTGCTGCTGGCGAGTGTGCTGCATCACTCGTCGGGAGAGAGCGAAGCCTCGCGCGAGACGCTGCACGAGCAGGTACAGAATGCGTTGCATACGCTGCACCAACGCCGTCTGGATCGACGCCTTCGTGAGGTTCGGACACTGATCGCCGAAGCGACGCGCCACGGCAATCAGGAGGTGGTGATGCAGTTGGCGCACGAGAAGGTGCAGCTGGACGCTGAGCTGAAGCGCATGGATGGCTAAGTGATGCTTGTAGTTCGAGCGATCACATTTGTTCTTATCTCAATCGCCTCAACATCGTCATCCTGAGCGAAGTAGCTCGCGCATTTTGCGAGCTACGCAGTCGAAGGACCCCGAAGAGCTATAAGTCGCCGATACATTTCATACCTTCTCAACCACGAGCTCCCTCACCACGGAGTCTTCGGTTGAAAAGGTTCGATGAGTAGAGATAAGAAGAATTCTTCGGGGTCCTTCGACTCCGCGTCTCGCAAATGCGCGAGACACTCCGCTCAGGATGACGATGTTGGGGTCGGTGAAAAGAAGAATATTTGAACTGTTCGCTAACACCAGAACGAACTCGCTTTACCCCAGCCGCAACTGCGGCGTAGGTTCCATCGTTTCGGGTGCGAACTGCCCGGCGCGCAGCTTGGGCCAGGCGGCTGCGGCGATCATCGCGGCGTTGTCGGTGGATAACGCAATCGAAGGAAACGCAACCGGCAGACGCCGCCGTGCGGCCTCGGCAGAGATGCGCTGGCGCAGCTCGCTGTTAGCGGCCACGCCTCCGCTGACCAGCAAGCCGCGTGCGCCGAAGTGCTCGGTTGCAGCGAACACGGTGCGCGTGAGATATCCCGTTACCGACGCCTGAAAGCTGGCGATGAGATTAAGCGTTTCGGGTTCGAAGTACGCCAGTGCGCGTGTGAGTGTAGCCGGGTCGCTGGGCTTGCCCTTCGCGAGACCGGATTCCTGTAAGGCCCGCGCCCGTGCGTCGATACGTTCCCGCATGGCGTGCAGCTCGACGTAGCGCCGCACCGCCGTCTTGATGCCGCTGAAGGAGAGATCGAACCGCCGCGTCTGGTCGTCTGCTTCGCGAGCGAGCTTGGGGGCGGTGTTGCCGGTGGCCTTCGTCTTGATCTGCGCGAAGCTGAAGGGCACGGCCTTCGGGTCTCCGTGCTTCGCGAGCGCGTCCATCCAGGGCCCGCCGGGGTAGGGCAGGCCGAGCAGCTTGGCGACCTTGTCGTAGGCCTCGCCCGCGGCGTCGTCGAGCGTCTTGCCCACGTTGCGATAGTGCCAGGTATTTTCCGGGGTCTTCGTCGCGAGATAGAGATGCGTATGCCCGCCGCTGACGACCAGCGCGAGCAGGGGAGAGGCCTCGGCGAATGACTCTTCGGAGTGCATCAGCACCGCGTGGATGTGTCCCTCAAGATGATTCACGCCGATCAACGGAAGCTCTGTGCCGAAGGCCAGCGCCTTGGCGAAGGTAAGCCCTACAAGCAGCGCGCCGGCGAGTCCGGGGCCTGCGGTTACGGCGATGGCTTCGAGATCGCTGTAGGCCACGCCAGCCTGCTGCATCGCCTGCTGTACGACGGGGACTATGGCCCGCAGATGCTCACGCGAGGCCAGCTCGGGCACAACGCCGCCGTAGTCGCCATGGATCAGTTGCGAGGCAACGACGTTGGACAGCGCCTCACGACCGCCGCGAACGACCGCCGCGGAGGTTTCGTCGCAGGAGCTTTCAATGCCGAGGATGAGACCGGAGTGCACTCGTTCTATCTTAGAACCTGTCGAAATTTGCCGTTGTATTTGCTGTTGTTTGTTTTTCGTCGTCATCCTTCGCGTACCGCTCAGGATGACGGCGAAAAACAAGCAACCGCAATCGCACCCTTAGACGGATACTAGAAATCTATGGCAAGGCTGAACAACTCGCACTACGAAGCAGCGCTCACAATTGCACGGCGGCTGCGCGAACTCGGACACGCCGCGTACTTCGCGGGCGGATGCGTGCGCGACCTCCTGCTCGGCGTCGATCCCCACGACTTTGATGTAGCGACCTCCGCAACGCCGGATCAGGTGCAGGCCGCCTTTCCTCGTACGGAGTCCGTAGGCGCGCACTTCGGCGTGGTGCTGGTGATCGAACTTGTTCACGGCGAACGCACGGCCACCGAAGTCGCTACGTTTCGCAATGACGGAGCTTACAGCGACGGGCGCCGCCCCGACGCGGTGCGGTTCTCGCTCGATCCGCGCGAAGACGTGTTGCGCCGTGACTTCACGATCAACGGCCTGTTGCTCGACGTCATCGACTACGAAGAAGGCGATCGCCTGCAGGATTGCGTGCGCGACTTCGTTGGCGGGCAGATTGATCTGGAGTGGAAGCTGGTGCGCGCCATCGGCAATGCCGCCACGCGCTTTGCCGAGGACAAGCTGCGCATGCTGCGCGCGATTCGCTTTGCCGCCCGGCTCGACTTTGCCATCGAGTCCCGCACGATGGCAGCGATCCAGGAGCAGGCCGTGACCACCACGCAGGTCTCCGCCGAACGTGTGCGCGACGAGCTGACAAAGATCCTGACAGAAGGCGGCGCGCGGCGCGGCTTCGAGCTGCTGGAGGAGAGCGGCTTACTCCGTGAGGTGCTGCCGGAGGTTGCTCGCATGAAGGGTGTCGCGCAGCCGCCGCAGTATCACCCTGAAGGCGATGTGTGGACGCACACCCTGATGCTGCTGGGCCATCTGCCAAAGGCCGCAAGCCCGACGCTGGCCTGGGGCATGCTGCTCCACGATGTCGGCAAGCCTGCGACGTTTACGCCTCCCGATCCCGCCAGGCCTGGCGATCGTATTCGCTTCAACGGCCACGTGGAGATAGGCGTTGCCGTCGCTCGCACGATCCTCCTTCGTCTGCGCTTCAGCAACGACGACATGGAGCAGATCCTCGCCCTGATCAAACACCACATGCAGTTCGGCGATGTAATGAAGATGAAGCAGTCCACGCTGAAGCGCTTTCTGCGCCTGCCGAAGTTCGACGAACACCTGGCTCTGCATCGCGCCGACAGCCTCAGCTCGCACGGCGCTCTCGGCATGTACGACTTCGCGAAACAGCACTTCGACGAGATGGGAGAAGAGCAAATCAAGCCCCGGCTCCTGCTCGACGGGGAAGCCTTGATCGCCGCAGGCTATAAGCCGGGGCCGGGTTTTCGCGAGATGCTGGTGGCGGCGGAGGATGCGCAACTGGAAGGTGTTGTGACCACCCCTGAAGCTGCCCTGAGATTCGTGGAAGATCGATTCGGCGCACCGAAATAACGAAGCTGAGTGGGAGTTCCGGTAAGATTCGAACAATGCTTAATGGCGTACTATCCGACCGATCGCTTACCCGTCTTCGCTGGATCGCAAGCGCCGTCTTCGTCGGTCTGTTCGCCTATTATGTGGCGCGCTCGGTGCATTGGCCCATGGTGTGGGACACCCCCATCATGCACTACGTCAACTTCCTGATGAGCCGCGGCCTGCGCCCCTACTCCGATATCACGGACATGAACCTGCCCGGGTGCTACCTCACAGAACGTTGGGGCATGGCGGTCTTCGGCGGGGGAGATCTCGCGTGGCGCGTGTATGAGTTCTTTCTCATGGCCGTGCTCACCGTCAGCGGCATGGTGATCGGTGGCTCGCGCCGCTGGTTCGCCGGCATCTATGCGGCGACGTTCTTCATCCTGATGCACTGCGCCGAGGGACCCATCCTCGCTACGGAGCGCGATGAGTTGATGATGGTGCTGCTGATCGCCGCCACGGCCCTGCTGTTCCTCTCGATCCGCCACCGCATACCCTTGTTGATGCTGGCCTTCGGTCTGCTGTCGGGGCTGGCGATGTCTCTGAAACCCAGCGCGCTGCTGCTGGACGTAGCGCTGCTGGCGCTGGCCTTTGCCGTCCTCCGGCGGAGCGGCGAGCCTGCAGGCAGATACCTGCTGTGGGGGCTGGCGGGAAATATCGCTGTTGGGGCACTCATGCTTGAGTTCCTGATCCAGCATCAGGCCCTGCAGGCGTTTCTGTTCATCTGCCTCAAGATTGTGCCTTCGTACGGGCACCTCAATGGACGTAGTCCTGTCTACATGGTGAGGCATCTCATGCCGTTACCATTGGTGCTTCCCATCGTGTTTGGAGCGCTGGCGGCTGCCTTAGGCACTCGGCGCATGGGATGGCAGCGCTGGGCGCTCTTCTTCGCAACGGCCATGGGCGCACTCTCGTACTTCGCGCAGGGCAAGGGATATCTCTACCACCGCTATATGTTCATCATGGCCATTCTGCTCTGGGCGGGGTGGGAGATTGCCGAGGCGATGCATCGCGAGGACACCCGTTCCCGTCTGGCAGGTGTGGCAGGCGTGGCTGCCATGTTCCTGGTCGTTGTGCCGTATTACGGAAGAATCATCCACCGCTCCCCGACAGTTGGCCAGGATGCGGGCGAGCTTCCCTTCGCGCTGCAGAAGGACCTTACGCAATTGGGCGGCGATAGCCTGCAGCAACAGGTGCAGTGCATGGACCTGATCAACGGCTGCATCGGCGCTCTCTACCGGATGCGACTGGTCCAGAACACCGGAACGACCGGCGATCTCCTCCTGTTTTCTCCTACGGACAGCCCGGCGGTCGAGTACTACAGAAACTGGTTTCTGGACCGTGACCGCAAGCATCCGGCCAACGTAGTGGTGGTGGGAAATGAGTGGTTCCAGCACGGCACCGTGAGCTTCGATAAGGTGGACGCGTGGCCTCTGTATGCGGCCTATCTGCGTTCCACGTACGTTCAGGTTGTAGAGAGGCACTTCGGCGACGACAGTGCACCGGCCTACCGCATCTATCTCCGCAAGGGCAGCGCGGTACTGGCCCAGGAAGAGATTCACCCACTCCACTGATTTCGAGAGGCTGACTGCCTATGTTGAAGGCTGAGCACACCACCCCGGATTACGCCGCGATGCTGCGGGTCGCGATCGAAGAGGCCCGCGCAGGACTGGCAGAGGGCGGCATCCCCATTGGCGCCGCCATCTTTCGTGCCGACGGCTCATTGGTCAGCCGTGGGCACAACCGCCGCGTACAGCAGGACGATCCCTCCATTCACGGCGAGACGGACGCCTTTCGCCGCGCCGGGCGGCAGAAGAGCTATCGCGATCTCATCATGGTCACCACGCTGGCGCCGTGTTTTTACTGCAGCGGGCTGGTGCGCCAGTTTGGCTTTCAAACGGTCGTTGTTGGAGAGTCGCGAACGTTTCAGGGTGGTATCGAAGAGCTGCGCGAACAGGGCATCAACGTGATCGATCTCGACTCCGCCGAGTGTGTCGAGATGCTTACGGGTTATATCTCTGCCAGGCCTGAAGTGTGGAATGAAGACATCGACGTGGCCGAGTAGGTGCAACCTAACCCCGTGTCAATTTCGCAATCGACTCAGCCTCGTTAGGCCACTTCGCGATCAGCTCTTCGCGTGGCGCTGACTGGTAGTCCGCGAACTCGAAGCCGGGACTGACGGTGCACCCCAGCAGGGCAAAGCCTTCCGCCTGCAGTAGTCGTGAGCCCTGCCAGACGCCACGCGGGACGAGCACCTGCGGGCGCTGGCCCGCTGCGAGGTCCGGGCCGATGAGGATCGTCTCGCTGCGGCCGTCCGGATGAAGCTGCAGCATCTCCACCGCACCTCCCAGGTAATGGTGAAACACTTCATCGCTGGCGAGGCAGTGCATCTCGCTGAAGGTGTCCGGTTCGAGCAGGTAGTAGATCGCCGTCGAGGTGCTGCGTGGGCCGTTATAACGGTTGTCGCCAAACTGGCCTGCGGCGATCGTCTCGGTAGCGGCATAGGTCTGGACGAACCAACCGCCTTCGCCCTGAAGGGGCTCCAGGTTGAGGATCTCTTTTACTTTTTTTGCGCTAAGCGAACTCATGGGGAAGCCTCGAACATCTCTCACGCTATTCTGAAGACCAACAGTCTTTTCTCGCAAATCTGATCCACGAAGGGAACCCAGCAGCCTCAATGCGCAGCCGCCTGGAGCACTACTTTCGTTTTGCCGAGCACTCCACCAACTGGCGCACCGAGGTGCTCGCCGGACTGACCACGTTCATTACGATGGCGTACATCATCTTCGTGAACCCGTCGATCCTTTCCCAGACCGGGATGCCGCTGGCCGCCGTGACTACTTCCACCTGCCTCTGCGCGGCCTTCGGGTCGATCCTGATGGGTGCGCTCGCGAACTATCCGCTGGCTCTGGCGCCGGGCATGGGGCTGAATGCGTACTTCACCTATACCGTCGTCAAGGGGATGGGAGTGCCGTGGCAGACGGCGCTGGGCGCGGTGTTTCTCTCCGGGGTGGTCTTTCTGCTGCTGACCTTCGGCGGCATTCGGCAGCGGCTCATCAGCGCGATTCCGTATCAACTGCATGCGGCGGTTGCGGGCGGCATCGGCTTGTTCATCGCCTTCATCGGTCTGCGCAACTCGGGCATCATCGTGCCCAGCGCGGCGACGACGGTCACGCTCGGCAACCTGCACTCTCCCTCCACGCTGCTGGCTATCTTCGGAATTATCTTGATCTCCGTGCTGCAGGCCTATCGCGTAAAGGCGTCGATGCTGATTGGTGTGCTGGGGACGATGCTGGTGGGCATCCTCTGCCACCAGGTGCACTGGCATCCTTCGACCTTCAATCCACTCGCGATCCGTGAGACGGCCTTCCACCTGGATCTACGCGGTGCGCTCAGGATGAATGCGCTGGAGATCATCTTCGTCTTCCTGTTCGTCGACCTCTTCGACAACATCGGGACGCTCGTTGCCGTCACCGAACGCGCCGGGTTGATTGCGGAAGACCACACGATTCCAAGGCTGGATAAGATCTTCTTCGCCGACGCCACATCGACGGTTGTGGGCGCGCTCGCTGGAACCTCGACGGTGACGAGCTACATCGAAAGCTCCGCCGGAGTGGCCGCGGGTGGGCGCACGGGGGTGACGGCGATTACGACCGGTCTGCTCTTCCTCGTAGCGATCTTCGTCGCGCCGGTGGTTGGGGCTATTCCTGACTTTGCGACCGCACCGGCCCTGATCCTGGTGGGCGCGCTGATGGTCGCAGGCTCCGCTCGCATCGACTGGGAGGAGCCGCGCGTCGCGGTCCCGGCCTTCCTCACGCTCGTGACCATTCCGCTGACGTACTCCATTGCGACCGGGCTTTCGTTCGGCATCATCAGCTTTGCGGTGCTGGAGCTGGCGACGGGCCGTGGACGCCGCCAGCACTGGATGCTCTACGTCCTGGCGCTGCTCTTCCTGGCCCGTTTCATCTACCTGCATGCGGGATAAATTAGTCTGACAGTCATCAACCGGTGCAGCCTCGTATGAAAGTCTGCATCCAACTCATGAAGACGCGCCGCCTTCTGGCTTGTGCGTCTTCCCTAGGAGAAAAGCAATGGACCGCAAAGCAACGGCAGTTTGGCACGGCGATTTGAAGGCCGGCAAGGGCAGCATCAGCACGCAGAGCAACACCCTCAAGGATGCGCAGTACAGCTTCAAGACGCGCTTTGAAGACGGCGTAGGCACCAACCCGGAAGAACTGATTGCTGCAGCCCATGCGGGCTGCTTCACCATGGCTTTCAGCAACGAACTCGCGACAGCGGGTCATACCGCCGATACGGTAGAGACCACGGCTGTCGTCACCCTGTCGATGACGGCGCCGGAAGGCCCCACCGTCACGAAGATCCTCCTCACCACCCGAGCCACGGTTCCGGGCATCGATAAGGAAACCTTCGACACCATCGCTAAGAAGGCCAAAGAAGGCTGCCCGATCTCGCGCCTGCTGAAGGCCGCTGAGATTACCCTGGACGCGCAGTTGGTCTAGGTCTTTACAAAGACGATGTAAAAGGGCGCTCCCTCAGGGAGCGCCCTTTTGCCTTCATCCGCAATCCTTCAACGAGGTGCGGGTATTCGTTGTTAGCTGGTGACTGCCGTGATTCCAGTGAAGATGAGCAGCATCAGGAACCACCATCCAACGATGATGGTTGCGGCCTGAGCCATACTCTTGCGCGCGACGATCGCCATGCCGATGACCAGCAGTGCCAGCGCCCAAAGGCCGAACACATCGAAAAAGCTGCCTGCGACTCTCAGGGCTGGTGATGAACCCTGAAGGAAGTAACCGAGGTTCGTCCCGACAGGATTCTGGATATCGAAGCTCTCAGTGCCAACCCCTGCAAAGAGAAAAATGATGGTCAGTAACGAGATGAAGAGACGTGGCAGACCTGAGTACATGATGACGGCGAAGACCTGACCGAAGGTCGTTTTTGCGCCCAGTCCAAAGTTGAAGGATCCCCAGAGCACCAGGGCTTCAAGCGCTATCACGAGGAGGAAGGGGATGCAGGCGCCATACGTAAAGGCACGTGTGAATTTGGCTCCTGCATGCAGCCTGGCAGCCTGTTGCGCCGGCGGCAACTGCTGGAACTGTTCCGCGGCCGCGGGGGTTTTCGTCATCTGGTGTTCTGTAATGCTTTCGAAGCCGATCTTCTTGTCCATGGCGAAACAGGAGGCGACAGTGGCAAGAACCAGCAGAATAAAGGGCAGCCACCAACTGGTGTTGCGTAGGATATCGGTAAAGGTTTTGGAGGGCGCGATAAAGGTGTCCACCACGCGCTCAACCTGAGAGAGTGCGGGGGCTTCGGGCAGAGGGGCGGCATCGGTCATGAGACAGGGGCTCCTTCAGGGGGGTGTTGGACGATTGACTGCAAGTGTACGCGAAGGAGCAGCGGTCTGGAAGACCTCAATCTTTGGTGGCGCGGCCCAGGGAGAGACGCATCATTGTGGCGAGCGATAACCCTCGGCAGCATGTTTGTTGAGGCTCACATAGCTTTTGTTTTGCGTCTCCCCACGGAATCGTCATCCTGAGCGAAGCGTCCCAGCTTTTGGGGACGCGAAGTCGAAGGACCCCGAGAGTTGCTATCTTGCCCATGTCCTTCGCACCTTTTCTACCTCCAAGGCTCGCGCCCGGACGTTTGCGGTGGAAAAGGTCCCGACACCCCTGGGTAAGGTCAGGTTCTTCGGGGTCCTTCGACTCCGCACCTCGCAAAAACGCGAGGCGCTACGCTCAGGATGACGATTCTGTGGGAAGACGCAAAATAGGTGATTCGTTGTTGTGATGGCGCTCTCTACCCCTCGCCCAGCACCTGCTGTGCCGCACGCAGGCCGCTGCGGAGCGCCGCATGCACCGTTCCCCAATTCCCGGTCGTGTCGGTATGCTCTCCCGCGAAGAAGAGAGTATCCACCTCCGGCTGGGTCATCGCTGTAGGAGCATCCATCGCACCGGCAGGAACGTAGCTGTAGGCTCCGCGTGCGAAGGGATCGTTGGACCAGTCATGAGTGTGCGTCTCCAGGAGAGAAGCGTGCACCAGGGCTTCGTCCATCGAGAAGACCTCCGCGAGGGCTGTGCAGGCCTCACGGCCCAGCTCCTCCGCGCTCTTGCCTTCAAGCAGTTTGGCGCGAGGCCCTCCCACCCAGCCGGTCAGCGTAGGAGACGCCTCCGGTTCAGGATGCGGTGTCCACCAGACGGCGGGCAGACGCTTTGAGGTGAAGAGGAAACTCATCGTTTGCAGACTTACGGCATCGAGGGCAGGCGATTGCTCCCACCAGCGCTCGCGGAAGACCAGCGTAAAGCGAACGGCGTGGCCCATCTCCAACCGCCGCGCTTGTGAGATAGCCGCGGGTTCCGGCGTGATGTGCAAGGCAGCCTCGCCGTTGACGCGTTGCAAAACGCCGAGGGGCAGCGTGACGATGCACTGCTTCGCGCGCAGCGTGCCCTGGGTCGTTTCGACTTCAACGCTATGTGCGCTCCACCGGATAGCGAGGACCTCGGTGTTGAGCCGCACATCGCCGCCAAGCTCTTTGACGCGGCCAGCCAGGTACTCCGCGAGCTGCGCATAGCCTCCGCGAAGATGCCAGGCACGGTCGCCCTCGATGGCGTCCTCTGCCTTCTGCTGTACTCCCAGAGAGCGTATGCCGATTTTGTGCGCGTCGGCGGCGTTGAAGCCTTCGACGTAGCCCAGCAACGCGGGGCGATCTTCTTCGGCAACCTCGCTGGTGGCAAGCCAGTCGGTAAAGGAGACATCCTCGCCTGCAAAGTCTTCGAGTTCTTCCAGCGGCGCAAACATCTCCTCGTCCTGCGGGTCGTCCTCGATCAGACCCCCATCCCATTCCTCGCGCAGCATCGTGCCGTCGCGTTCGGTGGTCTGCGCTTCACACTCTGCGAGAAGCGCCCACAGCTCAGGAGCACGTCCGTGGACGAACTCCGCGCCGAGTTCAACGATGCCTCCGCCTGCGCTCACTCGCGTAAGCAGACGCCCACCCACGCGATCGCGAGCCTCCAGTACATTGGCCCGTATGCCGCGCTCGCCCAGGGCGCGTGCTGCTGCGAGCCCGGCGATACCGGCTCCAAGAATTAGAACGTCGTTATCTTTTGTCTCATCGCGCATGAACGATTGGATGCGTTCATTTCGCTGAATGTGCGGGCTTCCATGTAGCGTATGCCTGGAGCGTCTTCTCCGGCCCATTGCCGTACCACGCGTAGCCGTTGCGCCGTTCGAGTGTGAGGTCCATCACGTCGTCATGGATTGTCTTGTCGCGATCGCCGAAGATCGGTTTGCCGGTCGTCAGTGAGTAGTACCGCGCCCACAGCGGACCCGCGCCCGGCGAGGCCGTCAGTTTGCGTCCCCCTGGAGTGTTTCGTCCGCCACTCCACTCGTAGCCCATGATCTTGTGGGCCTCGAACCATGCGGCAGCCGCGTCTACGGAACGCACAACGGCAGGAGAAGGATGGCTGAGCGACATCAGGTACTCCATCACACTGGCCGATTCGCCTGAACTAAGCGCCTCCGGCTCGAAGTTGCGCGCGGCGACAGGGGCCAGCGTCAGCGGATCATGCTGCTGCGCCCAGACGGCGAGGACGGTGCCCCTGCCATCCGCCGCAGGCACACGGACCTGCGTTGCGAGGATGCATTGAAGCGCCCTGGCCACGGCTGCCTTGGCCTTTACACGTAAGGCTGTGGGAACGAAGCTGTAGTCCTCCATTGGCTGCTGCGAATCCGCCGCGCCCGCTTCCTTGCCGGCAGCAGCGCGCTCGCCCCTTGCCGCCAGCGTTAACACCTGGGCCGACTCCGTTACGGCATCGTCGTTGAAGGTGATCGCGTCGTGATAGCCACCTTCCAGGGGCCAGACCTGTGGCCATCCGCCGTTCGGGAACTGCGCCTGCAACAGGTACTTGATTCCGCGCAGAGCCGCGGCACGATAGGCATCGCCCTCATGTCCGGGCAGTGCCGCCGAGAGCTCCGCAAGAAAGTGCAGCTCGGTGTTGGTGGCGTCGTTGTCGAGCGTGCCGACATAGTGCCACTTCTCATCGGCGGCCTGATCGAAGTCGCCCGGCCCACTGCCGACCGGCGCAAGGTTCGCCGTGGCATAGCTCTGTCCACGCAGCCGCGCGGAGGCGCTCATATCGAGGTTCTTCGACCAGCCTCCTGCCGCCGTCTGGAACGACAGGATGACATCGCCGATGTGTCGCGCCTCCTCGCTCTTGTAGAAATCAGGTGAGCGATGCAGCGGAATCGATCTGGCCGAAAAATACTGTTTCGGCAGCGGGGGTATCTCTTCCAGGCCCTCGCGCTCTGTGGCCAGCGCAGCCTTATCGGCGCGCATCTGCTCCGCGGATCGCTTCAGGTAGTCGAGCCACGGCCCGCGCTGCGCCGCTGGAAGCGCCATTACACGGGCTTCGGTCAAAGCTTCGGCAGGCTTGCTCGTGCCAATGACCGAAGCATGCAGGGGCAGCAGAACAAAGAGAAAAAGGGTAAGGGAGCGCACGGACAACATCCTACGCCTGTCTTACAGGATTAAGCCAAGGAGAAAGTGCGAGTGGTAAGTGGCAAGTGGTAAGTGGTAAGTGGTAAGTGGCAAGTACAGTGCTTTTGTTTTTCTGGTTGTCATTCCGAGCGTAGCGAGTGAACCTGCTGTCTCCCGCTCTTCGCAAGTTTCACCACGAACGTTATGCTCCAGCGCAAGATTTATGTTTTGGGCAACACAAAAAACGGGAGACCGCAGGTTCATCGGCTGCGCCTCGGAATGACAACCAGAAAGACAAGAGCAACAACGAAAGCACTGCACTTCTCACTTCTCACTTGCCACTAGCACCTAGTCAAGCCGCACCAGATAAGGCAACGCCGCCGGATCGGGTGTGCCGATCCAGTCGGCGATCTCGGCGGCCTGGGTCTTGCTGTGTTGCACTGGGTCGATCCGCACCCAGAAGCCGGTGGGGCCGGAGAATTCGGTGACTTTTGCCGTGTTGTACCGGTGCAGCAGTCCGGCCTTTAGGTCGAGTGCATCGCCCTCTGTCTTGAACGCGCCGGTCTGCACACACCACCTGCCCTCGGGGTCGGGGCTTGCATGAGCAAAGGCCTCAACCTTCACCTTCGCCACGCCCGCACGATAGATCCCAACGGCTTTAGCTGCACCCATGGAGAGGTCCAGTACGCGGCCGGGCGCAAACGGCCCGCGATCGGTGATCCGGACCAGCACCTGTTGGCCGGTGGCAAGGTTGGTCACGCGCACCGTTGAGCCCATCGGCAGAGTGCGGTGAGCGGCGGTCATCTCGTTCTGGTCGAAGATCGTGCCGTCGGCGGCAGCGTGGTGGTGATAGATCGTGCCATACCAGCTTGCGGTGCCCTCTTCGGTAAAGACAGGCCTGCCGCTGGTGTCGTCAAAGAAGCCCTTAGGAGCGCTGGAGGCCTCTTTTTTGAGGTCGATGGGCGGTTCGGTGGAGGCCGTGCTCGTAGTCGAACGATGCGAGTTCACGGGTGGCGGCGGAGGCTGATAAGCAACGGTCGTCCTATGGTGACACCCCGCCATGAGGAGAGAAGCAAGCGCCATCATGGCGAACGTTGCCGCCCTGCGGCCAAGGTCTGCGCGCAGTTTCTTCATCGCGTCTCTCCCTTGGATTCTCTGGAGTTGCCGGATTCGCTGGTTTCGCTGCCTGGATTGGAGCGCTTGCTGTCGTCCATGTGTTCCGCGAGTTGTTGCAGCCGGCTCGCGGCGCTGCGCAGGGCAGTCGAGCCGTTGCGGCGAACCTCGGGAACGACCTCGTCATCGATGAACCGCACGACGCGCCGCAGCTCCTCCTGAAACTCATCGCGAAGCCGTGCGCCGGTCTCTGCGACCCGCTCTTCCCAGGGACGTTTTGTTCCGCTTTGCTGCTCCATTGGCCCATACCCCTCGCGTCGGCAACGCTTCCTCTTCGATGATTCGTTCGTGCAAGCGGAGAGTCAACGTCATTGCGGGACACAGTGCCTAGCTGGTAACGACCCTGCTTTGTCTATCAGCTAACGTATCCAAATACAACCGCATGGGGGCCGAAGGCGTCCTTTTATAAAGAGCCCCATCACCGGCGGGGCAAGACTGCCGTTTCAGTGCAGCCGTTGGCCGGAAGAACGGAAGGGCTCGATGAACTTGAATTTGCGTAGCTGGAGTATTTCTTTTTTTGTTCCAGCGCTGTTCGGCACAGTATTGGTAGCAGGGCCAGGCACGGCACAAGGTCAGGATCGGATCTTCTCTCCGGGCGCAGCTCGAACAGAGACGATGTTGCTGGCTTCTTCTGACTCAGCGAAAGAGTTCTTCAAGTCGGTCGCCGTCTCCGATGCCGTATCGAGCAGTAGCGACGATACGGAGGATCTGCCTGACGCCCCCAGCGCGGTTGCTCTTCGTGAGCCGGTCTCCGCACCTCGGGGCCAGGTGGAGAGTACGCATGTCGCTTCGACGCTGACGAAAAACATCCCCGCCGGATGGACGGCACAGCCCCTGACGACGCGTCAACAGGTCGTACTTGGCATCCATAACCTTTACTCGCCACGAGGCATTGCCGGGATGGTATTTGCGGCAGGCTACTCGCAACTGGCCAACGGCCAGCCGAACTACGGCAGCGACACGGATGCCTTTAAAAAGCGGTTGGGAGCGGTGGTTCTTCGTGACACCACAGAATCTCTGTTCGCGGATGCGATCCTCGCTCCCATGCTGCATGAGGATAGCCGCTACTATGTGCAGGGGCCGCAGCACAACTTTTTCTACCGCATAGCGTACGCGGCATCACGTCCGCTGATTACGCGTACGGATAGCGGAGACTCCACGGTCAATGGCTCCCTGTTGCTGGGGTATGCCGCGTCCAGTGTGCTGACGAACGCTTCCTATCCAAGCATCAACAGAAACTTTCACGATACGGCTTCCACCTATGGCGGGTCGCTGGGTGGCGCAGCTCTCGGTTTCCTCCTCAACGAATTTCATGATGAGGTATTGCAGACACTGCATCTCGAGAAGAAAGATTAGAGCAGCTGTCCGTTCTTCTGGTTGCCGTTGCCTTTGCTGTTGTTTTTGTTGTTGCTTTTCTGGTTGTCATTCCCGAAGGGAATCTGCTGTTTGCTCGTATCACCACAAATAAAGGTGTGAAAACCGGAAGGGCACGGTTTCAACCGTGCCACTAATGCCCAGGTTGGAAGCCTTGTACCGCTCTGCCGAAGGCTGGAGTGAAGGCGCAGCCGGAACGACTGAATTGCTCTCCTTTGTCGGGCCGAAGACGCTTGGGAATGCCCACGTGTCTCTCTTTGCTGCCACCTTCACGAAAGTCCGACGGGTGAATTGCTAGCTCCACATCAGCTGTGCTGCAGCGATTCGTGCCGACAGCCAGACTCATTCGCCTCCACCAAGAAGAGCAATTCAGTCGTTCCGGCTGCGCCTTCACTCCAGCCTTCGGCAGAGCGGTACAAGGCTTCAGCTCTGCCTTTTACGGCACGGCTGAAGCCGCGCCCTTCCGATTTCTGCCAGTGCGCGCATTCGTGCCTGTCCGTGCAGGGAAGCAGGTTCCTCGGCGGTGCCTCGGAATGACAACCAGAACCGCAACAGCGGAGGTTAAACAGAAAGGCCCAGTCCGTAGACTGGGCCTTTCTGCTTCTTGTTTCCTGCTCTTAGAACGTCGTTGCGACGGTAAAGCGGAAGGTCTTACGTGGCTCTCGCAGTACGTAATCCGCACCGTAGAGTTGCAGGGCTTGCTGGTAGGTGAACTGACCCGCACCCAGATTGGTGGGGAAGAGTTGCTGGAACTGCTGCGGCGTTACAGCCAACTGCTGTGGCAGGTTTCTGTAGAGACGTAGCGGGTTGTAAGCGTAGTAAATGCGGAACGGTGCGTTGACGATCGGCAGGATGACCTGCAGCTCGGCGCCGTTCGACATACGCGGGACGATGTTTGTATGGGGCACCGTGGCCAGGTCGAGCGGGAAGGTCACCTTCTGTCCGCCGAAGCAGGCACCGTTGATGACCTCAGGGCAGCCATAGAGCGGCGTGTTGAGGATCGATTGGCCGAGCACGCTCTGGCGTAGCTGCGACTTCTCCGTATCGAACGTCAGGCCGAAGTCGGTGAAGACAGCAAACGTCACCTGGTTGACGATCGGGATACGATACTCGACGTTCGACGTAAGGCTGGTATCGCCGCCGATGGGAGCCAGACGATAGATAGGCAGGGGGATCTGCACGTTGCCCAGTGTGGCGTTGGTCGGGTCGCGCGGAACCAGCGTGCCGTCGGGGTTAGTGAGGTTGAACAATACCCGCGTCGGGATGAAGGTATACGGTGAGCTCGAACGGATGTCGAAGCCGCGTACTTCGTTCTCGCCGCCGCCATAGATACGGTTGAAGGGTGGTGCAACCTGACCGCCGAAGCCGGCGACGTTGGAGAGCTGGATGCGATAGCCCAGGACGTTGTGTCCTTCACGATCCATCCTTAGGCCCTTCATCGGGAAGAACTGGCGGTAGGTTGCGGTTGGCGCGTAGTACTTGGTGTTTCCACCAACACCTGCTACCTCGAACGCAATGTTGAAGTCCTTGCCGTGGTGCGGTCCCTGTGCCCGGTCCAGCGTCGAGAAGCTGAAGCTGGGAGTGATCTTGGAGGTGATGATGCCGGTCAGTTGGCTCGATCCTGCGATACCGGAACGGAATGCCAGCGATTGGAAGACGTTGCGCGTCGTATCGCTGAAGGTCGTAATGCCTGAACGCGACAGGGAGTAGGTGACACCGACCCTGGCCACGCCCGAACGACGGAACAGCTTGCGCAACGGCGTGCCCGTTGAGATGGTAAAGCCGGTCGAGGACTGGTTGTAGTTGCTCGATAGCGACTGTTGCTGGTTCGCCTGATTCGATCCTGCCACGGTGCCGGTAAGAGAGGCGGCCTTGGCTGGGTTGAAGTCGGACTTGCTGCTGAACACCTGCATACCCAGCGAAATCGGCTTGTTGCGCAGATAGGGCTCATTGAAGCCCAGGCTCAGGGTGCGCGACAGATCGCCGATGTTAGCGGTTACGTTCAGGGTCTCGCCCAGTCCGAGGAAGTTGTTGGTCTCGTAATTGAGGCCGATGAAGGAGCCGGAAAGACCGCTGAGTCCGCCGTTCAGGCCGATGGAGTTCTTGCCCTTCTCCTTCAGCTTCAACAGCAGGTCGACCGTGCCGGCGTCAGCGTTCTGGCGTGTCTCCACGTCCTGCTCAGCCTTCAGCGTGTCGAAGTAGTTGAGCTGGTTCAAGCGCAGCAGCGAGAGATCGACGAGACGGCTGTTGTAGACCTGGCCCTCTTCGATGAGGATCTCGCGGCGGATGACCTTATCGCGGGTGATGGTGTTGCCCGAGAACTCGATGCGCGAGACGTAGAACTTCTTGCCTTCGTCGATATCGACATCGAGATAGACGAGCTTTTTGGCTTCATCGACACGCGGGGTCGGCGTGCCGACCATGTTGATGAAGCCGCCCTCGCCATAGGCCTTGCGCAATGCTTCAATGCCCTTGCCGAAGAGCGTGGCGTTGAAGTACTCGCCGTCCTTCTGCGCGAACTGCGCACGCAGGGCCTTCTTGTTGGTGTATTCCTTGTTGCCGGTAAAGGTGATGCCGCCCAAACGATAGCGAGCACCTTCTTCGACGGGGATCAGGATGTCGACGCGCTTGCCGGTAGAAGGACGCAGCGTGAAGGGATTGATACCGCCGGCATTGCGGACGTTGGTCTGCGGCTCACCGGTCAGTGCTTTGAAGTAACCCTTGTCGCGATAGGCTCCGCGCACGCGCTCTGCATCTTCGTCCAGCTTGCTGGCGTCGAAGGTGCGAGGCAGAAGATCTTCGAGGAAGATCGAGTGCGGAATGCCGATGGGCTTCAGGTTCTTCATCGAGGCGCGGAGTTCACGCGCGTTGAGTTGCTGATTTCCCTGGAAGACGATCTTGCCCACCTTTACGGTAGGGCCTTCCTTGATATTGAAGGTCAGCGCAACGGCTGCTGGAGGAATCGTCTTGATCTCGGTCTTGATGACCGCGAACTGATGTCCGTGTTCGCCGAGCATCTCCTGCAGGACGACTTCCGCACGCTTGACGCGCGTTTCATCGAACTGGCTCTCGACGGTGAGACCGACTTTTTCTTTCTTCCAGCGGTCGTACACATCGGAGATGGTAACGGCGTTCAGGCCCTTGAAGTTCATCTCGCGAATGGTGGGCTTTTCGCGCACGTACACGATGAGCTGAACGCAGTTTGCCTCATTGACGCGCTCGATGCGCACATCGTCGAAGTAGCTGGTGTTCCAGAGCGAATTGAAATCGCGTTCGACCACGACGGGATCGAAGGGATCTCCAGGCCGCGAGAACAACCGCGCCAGGATGGACTCCTTGGGGATGCGGCGGTTACCGATGACCTGCGTCTGGCACAGGATCTGCGGGCCTGCTTGCGCTCCGCTGAACTGCGGCTGGGCCTGCACCTGCGCTCGAAGTGCGGGTGTGAGAGCTGGAATCAAGGCCATCGTCGCCAACGCTGTAAGCGCGGTGACTGGAATGCGAATGCGGCTCGAGCGCGCGCGCACAGGCTGGGACGTACTGATCAGAGAGCTTCCGCTCACTCGCGTTCCGGTAAAGATAACCACACCCTCACTGCTCTTTGAATCTCTCAAAGCTTTTTTGAATACCAAACCCTGCGCGAACGAAGGGAATCTTGATTATAGGGGATGCACTGCTACTCGGGAGAAGCGAAGTGTAGCGGCGACCCTTCGGCGTACATAAATCAAGATCTTCCTCCGAACCTTGCTCCCGGACCTGAAGCCCACGTTTTGCAGTTGCCTTTTTCATGACGAATTTGCTTTTCATTCGCGTCGCCAAAACCGTAAAGCGTGGATAGGAAAAACAAAGGCAAACGCTTTAGGGTGTGTCATCAAACGGCTGTTGGGATGAAGTTCGATTGTGCAAATGGCTCGCTGTGGCACTGTTTCGTTAAGGGCATGGCTTCAGCCATGCCGCAGGAAACCGGGCCGAAGGCCCATACCTCTCTGCCGAAGGCTGGAGTGAAGGCGCAGCCGGAGCGACCGAATTGCTTTCCTTGATTGCGGCGAAACGGGTGGCCACATCCTCGAACGTGTCCCTGGTGGTTCTTGTGCAGCCTGGTCGCACGAAGGAAGGCAATTCAGTCGTTGCGCCCTGTGGACTTCACTCCGGCGTTACCACCCAGCGAGCAAAAGCGGCTCGCCGGGGCCCGGTTCTTCGGCAGAGTGGAAAGGGCCTCTCAACACTGCCTTTGCGGCATGGCTGAAGCCATGCCCTTCCGATCCATGCCTCGACAAACCGATTGCACGGTTCGACCAGACTCCAGGTGCCGTTTGGTGATGCATCCTAGCGTCTGCTGTAGGGAACAGTCAGGCCGACAAGATCCGCGCTCTTCAGGAACTCCTGCAGTCCGGCCGCCAGCTTGGGTTCGATTGAGCTCACGGGGGAGCTTGTATCGGAGGTTTCGATCTTCAGCAGCACGGGGACGGGGCGCGTCGCGTCGGCCTGGAGCGGTAGTCCGCGGTGCGGCTTGGCGTACACCAGGGTTACATGCTGGCTGGTCTGCGAATACTGCCTGCAGGCCCCGCCATCGCATACGGTGGAGGCCTCCAGCTTTTGCGTCAGGCCGTCGTTATAGGTCGCGGCGGTTAGGTCGACCGGTCCCTGCGTAGATGGCGATTCGATCTGTCCGTGCCAGGTTGGGTTCTCGCCCCGGGCGATGTGGCAGACCTCGGCATCGTGCACGCCCAGCTCCGGAGAGATCCCAAGAGAGACATGCGTCCCGGCAACTCCGGGGGCATCTCCCGGCGCCTCGTACTCGCCCCACACGTAGACTACGGTTCCGTCGACCAAACCCTCAGCCCAGGAGCGTACTAGCGAGAAGTTGCCGATGTGCTGGGGCATGGGAGGAGGTGTGGCCGCGGACTTCACGGCCATCGCGTCGACGCGGGCGGTGTGCATCGCCTCAAGGCCGAAGACCGTCGACAGGATCAGGATGGCCACCACCTTTGCGAGGTAGGGCACTGCCACCGGGCCGCGTGACGGCTTCTCTTCCGGCGGCGCAGCGTTCACATCTTCCGGCGTGCGGCGCAGCTTCTCAATGGTGGTGAAGAACAGGAACGCCGCCAGCAGAAACAGGCAGGCGCCTACGATGTGATCGGCCAACTGTTCATGGGCCTGCAGTGCAGGAAAGGAGACCGCGATCCGGTCATAGACCACTAGGCTGCACAAGCGCAGCAGGTTGAAGACGTATCCCAGCAGGACCGCACCGAGCACCAGGGGAGCGAACACGAACCAGCGAAAGCGGTAGACATAGCCAACGACGATCGCCGTGAGTCCCAGGGTGATCGATCCGCGCAGACCGTCGCATCCGGGGGCGATGAACATCCCAAACCTGGGAGCGAACAGGATATTGAGGTCCACGGTGCTGAGCTTTGCGCCAATGAGCTGGGCAAAACCGCGTGCGACAGAGGCCCCGGCATGCTGAAGCGGGAGATCGACAAAATGGCTGAAGGTCTGGGGGACAGGGATAACGGCCCACATCAAAAGGATGGGGAACCAGGCGGCACGCAGAAGGCGCTTTCCACCGAAGAGCAATACCATGCCGGTCGCATAAACCACTGCTACCAGTGGAAGCGGTGGCAGTTGCAGCAGCCAGTCTTTGTTAACAGTTACGATCAGGAGCATCTGATCGCGAAGAAACATGAGGATGGAGGAGGTTGCCAGAACTGCGAAACCCCACCAGGAGCCTTCGGTCTCCCACCCAATGGATCGCCAGGCCCTCAAAATAAGGGCGAAGCAAATGATGGGAACGACCATTCCTATCGATTTAAGGGCGTCGGTTCGCCAGATCTCAAGCAGGGCCTGTACGGAACCGTAGATACTTAATAGGCCTACCGCCGCGCACACTGAGGCGTACGCGACGGCGACTTGCGGCCTGAATCGCTCTGGAAAGATGCTCGACAAAGAAGACACCAGCAGCCATCAAGCTGCAACTCACCAGATTTTACTTTTGATCTGACTTGCGGCGGGCGCGAAGACGCGTCCTGAGTGCGGATACGGCGTACGCGCCACCGGAGAGGCCTGCCAGAATCAGGGTAGGATTCTCTGGTGTGTCCGTGCAGCCGGTCAGCACGGATTGTGCATGCATTGGCATAGCTGCCATGAAGGCGAGGGCAAGGGTCGCGAACAGAAAGGTCTTCTTCATAAGTAGTATGTCCCTATTCGTTGTTGGATGCGTTCAAGTCTAAAGATGCCGTCGGCTTTCCGTTTGGATGCTTCTGAAGCTAAAACCTTCGGGATGAACCGCGCAGAACATCGTGTCCTTTACGTTCTTAGACACATCATCAACAACAAAGTTCTGAGCAGTTGTCTTATCGTATCGAGTGGCTGGTGCTAAGTCAATCGGAAAGCGATTCACTACAAAGATACTGCTGGTTTTGCAGGGGCAGCTTTCCAACTGTTCCGACGCTTTGATCTTAGCCTATAACCCGTAAAGATCCAGGGTTTTCGCCGTTTTTTCACATCAAACCGTCAACGTCTGTAAAATCAGGCGTTGTATTCAATGGAGGACAGCAACACAATGGCATCGGCAATGGCGAGCATAGTCGCACTGAAGGGCGTGTACGAGGAGTTGAAGTCGCGCATGGACAAGACTGCGGAAGACTTCCGCGCCAACCTGTTGAGTGTCCGTACGGGCCGGGCTTCCGTTCATATGCTCGATAACGTCAAGGTTGACTACTATGGTACGGAGACTGCGATTGCGCAGGTTGCGCAGGTCACCACGCCTGAGGCCAACCTGATCGTCGTCCAGCCATGGGAGCAATCCCTGGTACAGGCGATCGAAAAGGCCATCCGCACCAGCAGTCAGGGATTCAATCCCATGCACGACGGCAAGATCATCCGTGTGCCCATTCCGCCGATGACCGAGGAGCGCCGCCGCGAGGGGATCAAACAGCTCGCCGGGGTGCTCGAAGATCACAAGACCTCCATCCGCAATATCCGTCGCGATGGCAATGAGACGGTGAAGAAGGCCGCCAAGGACAAGCTGATCTCGGCTGACGACGAAAAGCGCGCCAATGAAGAGATTCAGCAGCTTACGGACTCTCAGATCAAGCGCGTTGAGGATCTCTTCAAAGCGAAGGAAAAAGAAGTGATGACGCTGTAGTACAGGGATTAGGGCACAGGGGTTAGGGATTAGACAGATGTCTTTCCTAATCCCTAACCCCTGTGCCCTAATCCCTGCTTTACCGCATCTGCTACTGCCGCAGCTTCTCTTGCCTGCTGCACATCGTGCACACGCAGAATGTGCGCTCCATTCAAGATGGCGGCGACGTTTGCGGCGATGGTTGCAGTACGGCGTGCCTCGGCGAGGGGCAGGCCTGCCGGTTGGACGGCACGCACCGCCTCACCGAGAAAGGCCTTGCGAGAAACCCCGGCCAGGAGAGGGTAACCAAGCTTGCTGAGTTGGTGAAGACCCGCCAACAGCGCGAAGTTGTCCCGGCCCAGCTTGCCGAAGCCGAATCCCGGATCGATGACGATATGTTCCCGGGAGATGCCGGCGGACTGGGCCACCATGAGCTGCTCCCGCAGTCCCTCCTGCACCAGGGGAACGACCTCTTCCGGAGTCAAAGGGGGCAGGGCGCGCCAGTCCTGCGGACGGCCGCGGGTATGCATCAGCAGCAGGCCGCAGTGTGCGGAGGCGACGGTCGTAACCATGGCTTTATCCCATAACAGGCCGGAGACATCATTGATGATCTCAGCTCCCATAAGGGCTGCGTTCCGTGCCGTGGCCGCGTGGTACGTATCGACGGAGACGATCGCCTGGGAGCGCTCCCGTAATAGGCCCTCGAGAACGGGCAGCAGGCGCAGTTGTTCCTCTTCGGAGCTGAGTGGCTCGGAGCTGGGCCGCGTCGACTCCGCGCCAAGATCGATGATGTCGGCGCCGCTGTCGACCGCCGCGACGGCTGCGGCGATTCCGGCGGCAGTCATCTGGCCTGTGTCCTGCCGGGCGACGCCGTCGCCGGAGAAGCTGTCGGGCGTCAGGTTGACGATCGCCATGATCAGCGTTCGCTCGCCCAGTGCGAGCGTTCGGGTGCGGAGCCGCCAGTCAAAGTGTGGACGCGGGGCGAAGGTCATCTGCGAATTGTAGATGTAGACTGCGGCCATGCGTGCCTCTTGCAGTCTTGTGTTTGCCCTGGGTCTCGTTGCCGGTCTCACGGCCTCCGCCCAAACGCCCTCCATCGTTCCGCCGCCTATCGTTCATCCCGCATTCCCGACGGGACCGGGCACGCCTCTGGGAGCGACGATCGAAGCCCTGCTGGCCGATCCTGCCGTCTCCCGCGCCCACTGGGGGATCGCTGTTACGACGTTAGACGGCGTGCCGCTCTATGGTCTCGACGAGGGCAAGCTGTTTCGTCCGGCGTCGAATAACAAGCTCTTCACCACGACGGCTGCCATGGCGTTGCTTGGCCCGGACAGAACCTTCGAGACACGTCTCTATGGCAAGCTCGACGAGGCTACCGGCGTAGTGAACGGCGACCTCGTGCTGGCCGGCGGAGGCGATGCGAACTTTGGAGCGGACAACCTGCCGTATGTGGCCCCCGCCCAACGGGCAAAGGACAAGGTAAAGCCGCCCGCTCTCCACGATCTGGAAGCGTTGGCCGATCAACTCGTGGCCAAGGGCGTGAAGCGCGTCACAGGCAGGATCATCGGCGACGATACGCTGTTTCCGTGGGAGCCCTATGCGGAGGGTTGGGAGGCCGACGATCTGGTGTGGGGCTATGGCGCTCCTGTCAGCGCGCTCACAATCTCGGATAACGAACTGCGTCTGACCATCACTCCTCGCAAGGCGATCAAGCCGGCAGATGGGCCGGCGGATCGGGCGGCGATCGTGGAACTCGAACAGAATGGCGTGCCCTATTACAGCGTGCAATCCGAGGTGACGACCGGGGAGGCGCACACTCCCTCGCTGGGGGTACAGGTCGAACATGCGCCGGGCTCTCGTGTGTTGCGGGTCTATGGAGAACTGGCTGAGGATGCCAGGCCGGATGTCGAGTACATCGCTATCGACGACCCCGCGGTGTATGCGGCGATGGCCCTGCGCGGCATGTTGCTGGAACGGGGCATTGCTGTCGTCGGTGAGGCCCGGGGAGAGCATAGACCGGTGGTCGATGGGCGGGGGTTCTCGTCCGTTCTGCATGCGCCCGGTGGGCAGGAAGAGGCTACATTCAACGCTGGACCGACGGGCGAATCCTGCGAATCCTTGTGGCCGCAAGAGGAGGTCCTGGCCTCGCATACGTCCGCGACGCTGGCCGAGGACGTGATCTTCACCGACAAGGTCAGCCAGAACTTACATGCGGAGTTGCTGTTGCATCATCTCGGGCAGCACGTCTCCTGTGGTCAGGGATCGACGGTTGGAGGCGCGCGCATGGTGCGTGCTTTTCTGCTGCACGCGGGGCTCGATGGAGACGACTTCGTCTTCTACGATGGCTCGGGCCTGAGCACCCATGATCTCGTTGCGCCGCGTGCGACCGCGCAGCTATTAGCTTACGCGGCAAAGCAGCCATGGTTTTCGCGATGGAAGCCCGCGTTGCCAGTGGGCGGCGAGGACGGATCGCTGGCCGCGCGCTTCGCTGATCCGCCGCTCAAAGATCATGTCTTCGCGAAGACGGGGACGCTGGGCGAGTCGCGGGCGCTTTCGGGGTATCTCGACGGCGCAAGCGGGCGGCAGGTTATTTTTTCTATTGTGGTGGACGATCACTCGCCGCAGAGTTCGGCGGATCGGGTTGCGATGGACAAGATCGTTGCGGCCATTGCTGCTGCGGAGTGAGGGGTAAGTCAGCGAGTCAGCTTGCTTCGCGTCAGCAAGTCAGCAGTAGATTTGTGGCTGACTCGCTGACCTGCTGACTCGCTCTCTACCGTGGCGTGTGTTTCTTCACGAACTCGCGTAATTCCAGGTTTAGTTCGAGCGCCTTCTGCACCCCGGAGTCGAGCATTCGCAGCCAATCGCTGGCAGGTTCCTTGAGCTCGGCCATACTCAGCAGGTAGCTGGTCTGGACGATGACTTCAAGCGAATTGGAGAGATCGTGCGCCAGGCGGCGGATCTCAAGCGCAACTTCTTCGGGAATTTGTTGCTGATTGGCCAAGGTATCGGTCGAGGACTTACTCATCAGATTGTAGACGGCTCCTCTACGCTAGGTCGTTGTGGTTAGTTCGACGAGGACTGTGAAGAAAACGATTCGCCAAAGTTCAACAGCTCGACCGGAGAACAGTTTGACATGAGGTGCACCCCTCTGGGAAACTAAGAGTTCACGCAGTTGGCGCCAGGCGCTCGGCTGAAGTGAGCCGAAATGGCGGAATTGGCAGACGCGCATGGTTCAGGTCCATGTACTCGCAAGGGTGTGGAGGTTCGAGTCCTCTTTTCGGCACCAAGATCTGATGTGACAAAGGGCGGGTTTATCCCCGCCCTTTGCTGCGTTTATAGGGATTGCTGCGTCTAGGTGTAAATCGCTGCTTCAAACCGGCGAATCGCCTCTTCATCCCAGGCATGGGAGTTTTTCCGCCAGATCTCGCCGCTTTGCTCCAGAAAGTTGGGGAAGTTCGTGCGGCAGAAGCTCAGCTTCCTCGCAAAATCAATCAATGCCTGCGCACTGCCGTCGATGTACAGCACGCATTGCTGGCCGTCCCGCGACCACTGCACACTGGCGATGTACTCGCGGTCGGGCTCTTTGAACGAGGAGATGTTGTAGACCAGCATCGCGTCCATGATGCTGTGTTCCTGGGTCTCCTGGGAACGGTCGCAGGCGTAGAAGTATCCGCTTTCGCCTTCGTCCTCAAAGACGGCCGTCCAGGGAACGGCGGGCGAGTCGGAGGAGAGAAAGGCATCACCGGGTTTGAAGGTCAACGAATCCATATCTACAGGGTACAAGGCCTCGCTGCTAGTAAACTCACCTCAGACGATGAGACTTAAAGGCTTCTACATTGGGCGCGGACAGAGAGTCGCCGCGCTGTTGCTGCTTATACTCTTCGGCGAGTGCCTTTGGTCGATCGCGCACCGGCCGCTCGACGCCAACGATTACCGCTACGCGCGCTGCGGCCGCGAGATGTGGGAGCGGCCCTCCCCCGTTGCCGGCTACTTCACCACCTGCGGCAACCTGAACGGCGACGGAACCTTCGCCTATCGCCTGGCGGGCTTTCCGCTCACGGCCCAGCGTCTCCTGATGCTGGGGGCCGATCACTTCCGCAAGCCTGAAAACAAGCTCTACGCGAACGGTGGGCTGAACGGGACCACCTGGGAGACGCGGCACGAACTCTCCTGGGTGAAGTATCTGCTGCGGCTCCCGTTCTGCCTGTTTGCGGTGTGGCTTGGCGGGGGACTGTGGTGGGTCGCCAAGCGGCTCTTCGGCAATGAGGGTGGCGCGCTGGCGCTGGCACTCTACTGTTTCTGCCCGGCGATCGTCCGGTACGCGACGATGCCGAACAATGAGATTCTTGCGCTGTGGGGGCTTTATGGGCTCGTCTATACGGCGATGGGCGTAGCTCATGCACTCCAGGGGCCGAGACGGAAGTGGCGTCCCCGGATCGTCCTGCTGACGGTAGCGCTGGGCTTCACGGCTGCGGCGCACCTGCTAGCCAGCATGATTGGGTTTGTCGCCGGTTTGGTATTTTTCTTCTACCTCGCGGAGCGGCGGCGCAGTTATGTATCGCAGATCATGGTCTTCGCGGGGCTGGGTGCGCTGGCGATTGTGTTTGCCTCGTTTGGCTTCCATCCTGCGCCCTTCAGCTACGTCTTTACCGGCGGCAGCGGACGGTTCTGGTTCTCCCTGGAAGCCGTGCACCGCTTCGTAACGACACCGGCCAATGCGGGCATCTTGATTGCCACAGTTGTGGCGCTGGCGATCTATGTGACGTCACGCAGCAGCCGGTACTTCGGCAATACCGCCCCCCTGCTGATGATGCTGGCGCTCCTTCCCCTGTATACGACGCAGGTGGTGACGGCGCCCTGGCTGTGGGCGTTGCCGTTTCTCTTCACCTTTATCGGCGGCGTCTTCGCCGATGCGCTGGAGACGCGGCAGCGCAAGCTGTTTCTGCTGTTGTCGGGAGCAATGGTCGTGACGCAGGCGGCGTTGTGCTGGATGTCGATGGCTGGGGTGTTGGCTTAGTTCCAATTTCAAGAACGACGCAGAGAACCTGAATATTTGTCACTTGTTCTATCGATTTGCGAGTGAAAGGGCAGTTTCGTACAGGTTCAGCGGAAAATTGAATAAACTTAAAGCATTCTGCTAGCCAAATTCTGTTCTACTCGGCATCATCAAGATGCACCTGAGGCACTTTCTGTGAAGAAGCTTCCTTCGACTACCGTCCGCGCCGCCTTGGCGCTCGCGTTTGTTTCGCTCACGCTTCTCTCGCTATCCGGCTGCAAGGGGTGCCAGTCGGCCCCTGTCTCCTCGTCGCATCCCGGCATTCCTCTTCCTCAACCCAAGGGCGATACGGGTGCCGAGGTCCAGAAGTTGATCGGCTCGCCCCAGCTTGCGATCCTCAAGTGGCCGAACTACTCCGACTATCAGGCGCAGGTGCAGAAGTTCTACATCGACCGTGTCTATGAGCCGGCATGGCTGCACGACGGCAAGCCGACCTCCCAGGCTACGGCGCTGATCGCGCTCTTTACCGATGCCGCGCAGAAGGGTCTCAAACCGGAGGACTACGACGCCTCGCTCTGGCCGGAGCGTGTGCAGAAGCTTGCGGGTGGACACGGCAGACCCGTCGAAGAGGCTCAATTCGATACCGCGATGACCATCTCGGCCATGCGCTATATCTCCGATCTGCATGTTGGCCGCGTAAACCCGCAGTCCCTGAACTTCGACATCGATGTTCCGTCCAAGCGCGCGGCGTTCGACCTGCCGGCGTTTCTGAGCGGACAGGTTGCCGATTCTGCCGATGTTTCCGGGGCGATCGCCACCGTCGAGCCGCAAAATGCAATGTACGTCGCGCTACAGAAGGGGTTGGCGCAGTACCTCGAACTAGCCAAACAACAGGCTGCGAATCCGCAGCCACCGCTGCCCTCCCTGGGCGCGACAGGCGCCAAGTCGATTGTGCAGGGTGGATCGTATGCAGCACTGCCGCAGTTGCTGGCACGGCTGCAGCTTGAGGGCGATGTGACTGCGACCGATACTGATACCGCAGCGGCTTCCGATACAGCCGGTCCCAGGAGCTATAACGCGGAGCTCGTAGCAGCGGTGAAGCACTATCAGCAGCGCCACGGTCTTACGGCGGATGGCAAGCTGACGCAATCGACCATCGACTCGCTGAACGTGCCGATGGAAGTACGGGTGCAGCAACTCAACAACTCGCTGGAGCGCTGGCGCTGGATGCCGGACAACTTCATCAACCCGCGTGTGCTGGTGAACCTGCCGGAGTTCGTCGTACGCGCGTACGATCCCGACCATTCGGTTGCGTTCAAGATGAAGATCGTCGACGGCGAGGCCAAAGGTAACCACGACACCCCGATGTTTGTTCGCTCGATGCGGTACGTCGTATTTCGTCCTTACTGGAATGTGCCACCGTCGATCATCAAGAAGGAGCTGCTGCCTCATATTCAGCGCAGCGGCATCGGCTACCTTGCGGACAAGGGGTACGAGGTGGCGAGGAACGATGGTACGGTCGTTACCGGTTATACGGCTCACGACATCGAACACCTGCGCTACATTGTGCGGCAGAAGCCGGGGCCGAAGAACTCTCTGGGTCTGGTGAAGTTCCTCTTTCCGAACGAGTATGACGTCTATATGCACTCCACGCCGGAGCTGCCGCTCTTCAACCTGACGCGCCGAGACCGTTCGCACGGCTGCGTGCGCCTGGAGCACGCCGATCAGATGGCTGCGTGGGTGTTACAGGGCCAGGGTGATTGGGATGAGGACAAGATCTCCGAGGCGATGAACGGCGATAAGGACAACAAGACCGTCAACCTGAAGACGACATTGCCTGTGATCATCGGCTACTTCACGGCGACGGCCGATGAGGATAACTCCATCCACTTCTTCAGCGATCTCTACGGCTACGACAAGGCGCTCGAGGCAGCGCTGGACAAGGGGATGCCGTATGAGTCGGCGCCGGTGAAGATCAATCCGAAGCTGGTGCCGGGCGAGACGGAGTAGCGCAAGGGCCAACCAGAAAAGCAAAAGCAAAAGCAGAAGTGACTCCTTATCTTGTCGGCACGCCTTTACTCTCCGGCCCGAGATGGTTCGCGATCCAGGTCTCTGACTCGGCCTTCATCTGGCGAAGGAAGTCGCTGAGCCTCTGGCCACGGTTCTGCTCAAAGGTGCGGTCGAGCATCTCGCACTGCGCGATGCGGTCGAGCCGGAAGACGCGGAAGTCCTCGCGCAGTTCGCACCAGGCTACGACCGTCCAGGTTCCGCTCCAGCAGTAGAGCGCCAGCGGGCGTACTGTGCGCTCGGAAGGCTCGCCGTTCAGGCGGGTGTAGGCGAAGCGAATTGCGTGGCATTCCAGGCAGGCCTTGTGGATGCGGTCGAGCAGACGGCGCTGGGGCTGTTGCATCCGATAGCCGGGCGCATAGAGCAGAATGGCATCGAGACTGTCGGCGAGAGCAGGGGGAAGCACGGCCTCGATGCGTGCCAGCGCGGAGTCTGCGGCTGCCGCATTTTCCACACCGCCCCAGGCCTTTACCAGGCGTGCGCCGAGCACCAATGCCGTTAGTTCTTCAGGAGTAAACATCAGTGGTGGCAGATCGAACTCGCGGCGCAGCGTGTAGCCCACGCCGGCTTCGCCTTCGATAGGCTGGCCTGCAAGCTGCAGGTCGCGTACGTCACGATAGATAGTGCGTTCGGAGACCTGAAGCCGCTCGGCCAGGGCGCGAGCCGTCTTCAGGCGTCCGGAGCGAAGCATCTGCACGATGCGGAAGAGGCGGTCGCTGCGTCTCATTGCGGGCCTCTCTTCTGCGGACTAACGGCTGTGCAGTCCGATGTGGTTGCCTTCGGAGTCCAGCAGGCAGGCATAGGATCCGAAGCCGCCGGGGATCTCCGTGCGCGGCACGAGCACGGTTGTGCCAAGAGTGTTGGCGCGTCCGAGCGTGGCATCGAGTTGGCCATCGACGTTGAGATAGACCATCGTACCGTCGGCTGTGGGCTTTTGCAGCGGGCTATGGATCAAAGCTCCTGCCACAGCGCCTTGTTCGGCGGGGAACATGAAGTAGGGAACGGCGCTGGGAAACGCGCAGAGCTTCTTATCGAGCAGCGTCTCGTAGAAATGAACGGCGCGCTGCATATCGGTGGCGGGAATCTCGAACCAGGTTACGGCGTTGCCTTCAAACTTGCTCATGGGTGTGTCTCCTGTGCGGTATGCAATTAACTACAACCGAAGAGTAGGAGAAGGCTCCTGACAACGTTGTGTCAGGAGGATGGCAGGAGACGTTTTATTTGACGCTTGTCCACGGATTGAGAAGGAGCACCCCGGTTGTCGCAAAGTCGGCAGTATTGCGCGTCACGACGGTCATGCCGTGCACCAGCGCTGTTGCGGCGATCAGTCCATCACGAACAGGACGAGGATCTGGCACATGGAGATGCGCACTGCGTTGGGCTATAGCGGTATCGATAGCCAGGATGCGGTTGTCGAACGCAGGCAGCACATAGTTGTTGAGCCATGCCCGGAGCATCGCTCCCTGGGAGAAGTCACGGCGTTCGACGAGCAGAACGCCGATCTCCAGCTCCTGAATCGTGATCGCCGATAAATACAGATCGGAGGCATCCACACTGTTCGCCCAGTCGGCGACGTGGCGGTCCGCTCTCCCGGAGCGAACCTTGCGCAGTTCAGATACGACATTGGTATCGAGCAGGTACATCAGGAGAGGTCTGCCGGTTGTGCGAGATCGTGCAGCTTCGGAGCCTCGAATTCGATGTCTTCGGCTCCCGGCATCGCTAGCAGGTCGGCGATCTTTGCAGGCTCGCCGCTGATCTTCCGGTACGCGGCGTAGGTCAGCAGCACATGCGCGGGCCGTCCGCGATCCGTAATGAACACCGGACCGGACTCCGCAGCCTTCTTGGCCTTGCTGGCGTCCTGATTGAACTGGCGGCTGGAAAAGGTCGTGATGGCCATAGAACACCTCCTGCTCAAGCAATGTAGATATGTTACTACAATGCTCTAGTAGGCGTCGCCGCCGCCAGACTCGCCGTGCATGGTGTCGAGGTTCTCAAAGCGTGTGAAGTCAGCCAGATAGGCCATCTTCACCGTGCCGGTTGGGCCGTTACG
This sequence comes from Granulicella mallensis MP5ACTX8, assembly GCF_000178955.2. NCBI lineage: Bacteria > Pseudomonadati > Acidobacteriota > Terriglobia > Terriglobales > Acidobacteriaceae > Granulicella > Granulicella mallensis. The sequence continues at coordinate 254,830 of NC_016631.1, forward strand.
CTGCTTGGCGATGATGATCTCGGCCTGGCCCTTGATGTCTTCGTTCTCGCGGTCGTAGTACTCCTCGCGATGGATGAACGCGACCACGTCGGCGTCCTGCTCGATGGAGCCCGATTCGCGCAGATCCGAGAGCAGGGGCTTCTTGTCGCCGGTACGTTGTTCACTGCCACGCGAGAGCTGCGACAGCGCGACGACCGGAACCTGCAGCTCCTTCGCCAGGGCCTTGAGACCGCGCGAGATCGAGCTGACTTCCTGTGTACGGTTCTCGAACTTCTTCTGCGAGCTGCCCGCCGAGCCGGTCATGAGCTGCAGATAGTCGATGACGATCAGGTCGAGAGAGCCCTCCTGCTGGCGCAGGCGACGAGCCTTGGCGCGCATCTCGGCGAGGGTAATGCCGGGGGTATCGTCGACGAACATCTTGGAAGTCATCAGGCGGTCGAGCGCGGCGATCAGCTTGCCTTTGTCCTCGCGTGGGATGAAGCCGGTCTGGAGCTTGCGCGAGCTGACCGCGGATTCGCTGGCCAACATACGTCGCAGCAGCGACTCCTTCGACATTTCGAGCGAGAAGATCGCGACCACCTTGCCGTCTTTTACAGCGCAGTTCTGCGCGATGTTGATGGCCCAGGCGGTCTTGCCCATCGAAGGACGGGCGGCGATGATGATGAGTTCGCTGGGCTGCAGGCCGCTGGTCATCTTGTCGAACTCGATATAGTGCGTGGCCAGCCCGGTGACTTCGCGGCCCTGCTCATAGAGCGCGTCGATGCTTCCGAAGGAGCTGGCAACGATGTCCGCAATGCCTGAGAAGCCGCGCTGAATGGCCGAATCCGCGACCTCGGCGAGACGCACCTCGACATCGTTCAGGACCTTGGTGGCCTCTTCGTTCTGGTCCGAGGCCAGCACCATGCCATCGTTGAAGATCGAGAGCAGCTCGCGCAGCAGGCTCTTGTCCTTGATGATGCGGACGTAGTCTTCGACCTTGGGGTGGCGTGGAATGCCTTCGCTGAGATACGCGAGGTATGCCGGGCCGCCGATCGCGTCGAGCTCGCGGCGCTTGGAGAGCGCGTCCATCACGGTGATGTAGTCGATTGCGTGGCCGACGGCGAGCAGATCCAGCATGACGCGGTAGATGCGCTGATGCGAGTCGAGCGAGAAGTCTTCGGGCCGCAGCTTGGCCGTGGCATCGGTGACGGCGACAGCGTCCAGCAGCATCGCGCCCAGCACCGTGATCTCGGTATGGACCGAGGACGGTAGGCCTTCGTTCATGGGGGCGGACATGCTAAGGGCGGCCATTCTGCGGGCGGTTACTCCAGACTATTAAATTGCAATTAATTTCGCCCCATGGGAAGGCCTGAATCCTCAGCCTACGTGTGGGGAGACTTGTGGGAAGGTTGCAAATCGAGTGCGGGGATAGGAAATCTGGGACAAAACGGCGACCCGAAGGCCGCCGTTCCATTCCAAGGTATTGATTCAACTATGCTTTGGTCGTGCGTTCGACATAGACCTTCTGGGCTGCAATGAGTCCATCGCCGAACTTTGCGCCGAGCTGCGGCAGCGACTTCACGACCACCTGCTCCAGCGCACCGATGAGCGCGATGGTGTCCATGTAGTCGAAGAAGCCCAGGTGAGCGATGCGGAAGATCTGACCCTTCATCTCGCCCTGACCGTTGGTGATGACCGCCGCAAAGCGCGACTTCAACTCCTTGACGATTACGCCGGAGTCCACGCCCTCGGGGGCATACACCGCCGTGGCGGCTGCGCCGGGGGCGTCGCTGAAGAGCTTGAAGCCGAGTGCTTCGACGGCTGCACGAGTCATCGCGGAGATGGTCTCGGCGTTGTCGACGAGCTTCTTGCGGCCTTCGGCGAGCGAGCCTGCCGGATTGTCGGGCGTCGCCGCCTGTGCTGCGATCCAGTCGAGAGCCGCGCCGAGAGCCGCGATCAGTGCAACCGCCGGAGTGTAGGCACTCTCGCCGTTCTTCGCGTTCTTGCGCTCTTTGCGCAGGTCGAAGTAGTAGCGCGGGTTGTAGGTGGCCTCCATACGGTCCCAGGCGCGCTGGCTGACAGCCAGGTAGCTGAGTCCGGGAGGAATCATCACAGCCTTCTGTGAGCCGCCGATGAGTACGTCGATGCCGGTGGCATCCATGTCGAGGTGCGTGGTGCCGAGGCCGGTGATGCCGTCCACGATGAGCAGTGCCTCGGACTTCTGGTCCTTCAGCAGCTTGGCGAGCGCTTCCATGTCGTGGCGCGCGCCGGTGGAGGTCTCATTGGCCTGCACGAAGACCGCGCGAGTCTCGAGCTTGAGTGCGGCCTTTACCTTGTCCAGGTCGAAGGTCTTGCCGTAGGGCTCGGAGACGAGATCGACCTCGCAGCCGAAGGCCTTGGCGAGAGCTGTCCAGCGCTCGCCGAACTTGCCGGCCGAGAGCACCAGCACGCGGTCGCCGGGCGAGGTGAGGTTGGAGACCGCAGCCTCCATCGCTCCGGTGCCGGAGCTGGAGAGGATGATGACGTCGTTCTTGGTCCCGACAAATTCCTTGAGCTGCGAGAGAACCCGCAGGTAGAGAGCACGAAACTCGGGAGTGCGATGGTGGATATCGGCGGCGGCCATGGCGAACTGCGCAGCGGGAAGAAGGGGAGTCGGACCAGGGGTGAAGAGACGCGTCTTGCGGATCATGCTTCTATTTTAGCGACAGAGTGGTTTCGCAGCAGACAGCCTGTAATCGGACAGCTTCCTGGGTCTTCAAATCTCTTTGTAAAGACAGAGATAATGGGGCATGGGTGAGAATGTCGAGAAGTTTACGGGAAGGGTAGCGGCCTACGCTGAATATCGCGAACGCTACGATCCCATGATTGTGCTGCCACGGCTCAGGGACTGGTGCGGGTTGCAGCAGGCATGGACCGTGGCCGATGTCGGCGCGGGAACCGGCATGTTGAGCGATGTGTTCCTGGCGGGCGGCAACCGCGTGATTGCGGTCGAGCCGAATACGGAGATGCGAGAGGCTTGTGTGCGGCTTCACGAGGACAATGCAGCGCTGATGGTCGTGAATGGAACCGCCGAGGCCACGGGGCTCGAGGACGCTTCAGTAGAGATGGTGAGCGTGGGGCGCGCCCTGCACTGGTTCAATCTCGATCAGACGATGCCCGAGTTCCGGCGCATTCTGAAGCCGGAAGGGTGGGTTGCGGTGGTTGCGTTTGGGCGATCTAAAGACGGTCGCAAAGAGAACGAAGCCTACGAAGAGGTTCTTCGGCCCTACACGTTAAACGGCCGGGGCACGCATGCTGAGTACACCAAGTACGAGCGACTGAAAGACCTGTTTGTGGGTGGCGAATTCCGACAGGAAGAAGTTCGGGGAGAGATCCAAATTGGCTGGGAGGCGCTGCGTGGTTTTACGCTCTCGCTCTCGCACGCTCCACTGCCCGAATCAGCGGAGTTTGGGGCCTTTGAAGAGAAGTTGCGGGAGTACTTTGCTCAATACGAGGAGAACGGGTCCGTGACACTCGCTACGAGGTATTGGATCAACGCAGGAAGATTTGGAACACACGGTTGAGGCTTCGAGCAGCGAAGCGGAATACTGTTAAGCTTGACTCGGTTGGAGGATCACAATGGCACAGATTGGCGAGCGCATCGGCGCGGACATTATTACGGCGATGAAGGCGAAAGAAGCGGACAAACTGACGACGCTGCGTATGGTGAAGTCGGCGTTCAAGTCGAAGGAGATCGATAAGCGCGAGCCGCTGACCGATGCAGAAGAGCAGTCCATCATCACAACGCTGCTGAAGCAACGCCGTGAATCGATCGAACAGTTCACCAAGGGCGGCCGTCCCGAACTCGCCGCCAAAGAGCAGGAAGAGATCGAACTGATCGACGCCTATATGCCGAAGGCCGCGAGCGCGGACGACATTCTCGCTACAGTGCAGGGCGCGGTGGAGCAGATCACGAAGGACAATGGCGGCACACGTCCCGGTCCGCGCGACATGGGTGCGGTGATGAAGGTCGCACAGCAGCGAATTCTTGCCGATGGTATTCGTGCCGACGGCAAGCTGGTCAGCGAATTAGTGAAGGCGGAGCTGGCAAAGGGCGCGTAGTTGTTTAGTGCGTGACCTGTTGTTGCCTTTCTTGTTGTCATTCCCGCAGGGAATCTGCTGCTCGTTCGATTCTGGCGGTGCTTCGTGAGGTCAGGGAAGGACAGGGCATCGTTCGGTCGTGCCCCTTCCGGAATCGCCTCGCAAGATATCGGTGTTGTACCGGCAGACAGCAGATTCCCTACGGGAATGACAACAAGAAAAACAACAACCCTTTGACTCCGTACCTCGCAAAAAAGAAACGCGAGGCGCTCGGCTCAGGATGACACGCGCTATCTCAAGCGAAATCGCACAAACAAAACCTCGCCCGTAGGCGTATCGCCATAGATCCCGCGCAGCGCCTGCGGTGTGCGATAGACCGTGACCTGAGCTCCCGGTGCAGCCAGAAGATGCGAGCCCAGTGCAATGTCGTGGTCGTAGCCGAAGGTGTACGCGGCGACATGTCCGAGGGGCGATTCCTCGAACCCTGTGGGCAACTGGGTTCCAGGTGTGAGCAACAACTCATTCGAGCGGCCTGCGTTTTCGAGGCGCGTCCACACGTAGTTCTTATCGGCAAAGCGCAGCAGCGCTTCAGCGAGGTAGCTGTTTTCCTTGCTGTTGTCGCTGAGTGAGCGCGTGCGTCCCCAGACGAACGTCGTCGAGAGATCGGTAGTCGGTTCCGCAGCCATGTTCATCGCAGGGCTTGTCGAGGCTGATTGCGACGTGTGACTCATGTCCATGCCAGGCATATCCGCCATGCCGTCCATCTTCATGCCGCCCATGCCGGTCATAGGCTTCGAGCGGAACGTGTGGTGATACATCACACTCGCCGTCTGTCGAGCCTGATCCTCGCCTGGATATAACGCCTCGGGCGACGCAATGTGCGCAATAGAGTACTGTCCACTCCAGTCCGGAGTAGGAGAGATCGTGAGCCGCGTCGAAACCGAGTCGATATTGTGCCCATTGGGCGAAGGCTCGAACTGCCAGCGCGACTCGTCGGGCTCACCGCCGTGGAAGCCCGAGAGCTCAACCCGTGCCCAACGATAAGTCAGTCCGCCCGTTACGACATTGAACGCGATGTGCGTCGAGTCTTCCTGATGATGTCCGAGTGCGGCGATGGGATCTTCGCTGGCCGACTGGCGATGGGGATAGGCCGTCGGTCCGATGGCAGGATCGCCGATGGGTGCGGCATAGAGTGAAAGCAGCGTGTTGTGCGAGAGCGGCAGATCGTACAGCGCTGCGACCTCCATGAAGAAGTCGTGCGGGTGTTGGCCATCGACGATAGGAGCCCCATAGGCGGTCTCACCCTGTTGGAAGAGCTCCGGGTAGTTGCGGCCACCGACTGTTCCTGGCTCAAACGAAAACATCGCGCGTACGGTCAGATCGCCGGCTCCCAGCTTGTGCTGCGCCATCGGCATGATCCAGTTGGTGGAGAAGAAGGCATCGCGATTGCGCGGAGAATCGGCCTGCTGCTGCGTGTTCGCGGCAAAGGCATTGGCATGCAGCATCAGCCGCCAGCCATCATGATCGAACATCAGCATCGGGACGGGCGTGCTTGCGGGTTCGATACTCGTTCCAGACGAGCCGTGCTGCTGCTCCGCCTCGATCAGAGTATGGGCAGACATGACCATCTGCGGCATGGGCATCTGGGCGTGCAGGGTCGAGGCGAGAAAGAGAACGGACGAAATTTGAATCAACAGCCGCATGCGTGGTGAATACTCCTTCAGGGGGACGATGTGCTATCGATTCCGGCACATGCTTCTCCTTAAGTGGGCAGACGGATGTGCCGGAAAATCCTTACACCTGCATCTCAGCCACGTACAAGCATGCAATAAGGCAGGCCTGTTTAGGAGTGAATCTCTCGATGACTTGCTGTTGGCTACGCTACCCTGCTGAACGATTTCATGCGCAACGAACTCAAATCCCCCCTCCAGCACGAATCTTGTGCGATTCCTGCCCTGATATGATGTTTAGGCTTCCTCCATGAGCTTCATTTGTGTGCCGCATGAAAATTTGCGTGAGGGGGCATTTAAGCCTCGTTCATTGAACATTCAACTTCATTTCCGGGAGTCACTAAATGCTGGTCCGCTGGTCTTACTTTCGTAAAGTCACTTTAGGAACTTTTTCTGCCGTAGCTCTTGCTGCGAGCCTGACACCCGCAGCCACGGCGCAAGACGCTCTCGTTGCGGCACTTCAACAGAAGTACCGTCTGTCAGAGATCAACATGCAAGGCGTCGTAGCGAAGCCTGGAACTGTGTTGACGGTCGAAGCCGACGGGATCAACGCCGAACCCTACCCTACGATGATCACCTTTGAAAACCCAGTGATCGACGGGCAGGTGAAACAGCGCTCCAAAGGCTTCGGCCTTCTCAAGAGCACGAACCTGCAGATCCTGCAGCCTGGCCAGAAGGTCTACATCACCAAGATCCATAGCGACACCCAGGGAAAAGAAGATTCCCTGAAGGTGACCATCCTGACGACCGACGCGGTTCTGGCCACGTATACGAACGGCGCGTACGGCGGTGCGTACCAGACTCCAAAGCGGTACTCCACGACCCTCGCCTTCAAAGAGCCCAAGGGAACCCTGGCGCAGATGTCTCCGGATGATGCGTCCAAGATGATCGAAGCCATTCTGTCGGTGAATCCTGCCGATCAGGTCCGCGCACGTGCCTCTGGCGTGGTTGCCCGCTCCTGTGAACCTCATTGCGCTGTTTCCAGTACTACGGGCACAGTGGTCGGACAGGCGATTGTTCCGCAGGACGGCTCAGAGTCTCAGGCTTCCGCTCCTCCGGCCCCTCTCGCACCGCCACCCCCGCCGGCGGATGCGCCTGCCGGACCGCCACCCACGATCTCGCTTGGCCAGACCAGGGCACAGGTACAGGCCTCGTTTGGCACGCCTACACGTGTTGTCAAACTCGGCACGAAAGAGATTGAGTTCTTCAAGGACATGAAAGTCACTTTCGTTAACGACAAGGTAACGGACGTCCAGTAGTGTTTTTTAGAGCATTTTCCGTAATATTGCAGGGCCGGATCATCTCTATACGCCGTTTTTATTGAGAAAAACGGTGTATAGAGCTTTGATTTCGCACTACGCCTTTACGGAAAATGCTCTAGTCATCTGGAACAAGCTGGCGTTTGTGAGTCTCATATCTTCGGTCCTCGGGAGTACTCGACCATGCCGCACCTCTTTTCATCACACCTTCGTTTCTGCACAATCGCTTTGCTGGCACTGTCCATTGGGCTCGTGCTCCAGGCGCAAAACAAGAAGCCTGCTCCGAAACCGGCACCAAGGCCCGCAGCCCATCCTGCTCCCGCCAGCGTTCATCCCACGGCTGGTGCAGCCGGCCATGCGGGTGCCGGTTCGCGCCCACTGGCTGAACATGGGCCCATGGCCCACCCTGGACCGTCGCGTGATCGCGAGGTTCGCACCGCCAATGGAGGCGCTGTCCGCATGCGCCCTAACGGCCGTCCCGCAGACTTTCACGATCCTCATCGCGGCATGGACATCCACCACGACCTCGCGGGCGGCGGCCGCCGCATCTCTGTAGAGCGCGCCGACCACTCACGCCTTGTCTATGAGCGTGGGCGGGGCGGGTACATTGCGCACCCCTACATGTTTCACGGTCATGAGTTCGCGCGCCGTGCCTATTACTTCCACGGGCGCGCCTATAACCGTTTCTATAATCCGTACTTCTTCCATGGCGTGCACTTCGAGGTCTATGCGCCGTATCGTTTCTATTCGGTGGGCTTCTACGGTTGGGCGTACCATCCCTGGTTGCGTCCGGTGCCGTATGCCTGGGGCTTTGGAGTCAACCCCTGGTACGGCTATTACGGCGTTTACTTCACGCCGTACCCGGTCTACGCTTCGCCCTCGCTCTGGCTTACGGACTACATGCTCTCGCAGTCGCTGGAGGCCAACTATGAAGCCGCAGCGGCTGCCGGTCCGCCGCCGCCCCTTGGAGCCGATGTCTCTCCGCTAAGCCCCGACGTCAAGCAGATGGTTGCGGACGAGGTGCAGCGCCAGCTTGCCCTGGAAAACAGTGAAGCGCAGATGAACACGCAGGGTCAGGCTCCCGATCCCAACTCCAGCAGCATCGCCCGCCAGCTCAGCGATGGGCAGGTGCATTCCTTCGTTGCCGGAGCTGAGGTCGATGTCGTCGATACAACTACCGGGCAGGAGTGCGCCGTTACCGACGGCGATGTTCTCCAGCTCACGACGCCGCCGGCAGCCGATGCCACCGAAGCGATGCTGACGGTGATGTCGAGCAAGGGTGGCAACGAGTGCCGCAAGATGGCCGTCGTCAACGTCCCGCTCGAAGACCTGCAGGAGATGCAGAACCACATGCGCGAGACGCTCGACCAGGGACTCGCCGATCTGCAGACCAAGCAGGGCCAGGGTGGCTTGCCCGCCGCTCCTCCTTCGGCGATGGCCGCTCCGGTCAACGCTGCCTTTACCCAGGGTGCGCCGGCGCCTGAACCGGGCGGAGAGCAGGAGTTGCTCGCCGAGTCGAAGCAGGCCGATCAGTCGGAGCAGGAGTTGACGTCGAGTGCTTCCGGTCCTTCGGCGACAGGGGAGGCCGACACACCGCCATCTCCAGCAGCTGCAGCACCGCCTGCCGCTATCAATATCGCTCCCGGTCAATCCATCGCCGATGTGAAGGCCGCACTGGGTGAACCGACCCGCATCGTCAATCTTGGCACCAAGTCGATCTATATCTACAAGGATATGAAGATCACTTTCATGTCAGGTAAAGTGAGCGACATCCAGTAATTGTTTTGCTGTTGATTCTGAGAAGGCCCGGGTTTAATCCCGGGCCTCTTCTTTTGTCTCAACGTGCTTTTAGGCCAGCTTCGGATGCAGCCGATGGAAGCTGGTGTTCTGTTGATAAGCGGCAGCGAGCGCACAGGCTTTGGCTTCGCCATAAAGCGGCGCCAGGAAGGTGATGGATACAGGAGTGCCTGGGCCGCCATAGTCGGGCCACTCGTCCTTCTCGGCGGAGAACGGCGGTGCGTCTTCGCCGCGCAGGCCGTTGGGAACGATCACCGCAGGTTGTCCGCAGAGGTTGGTCGCGGTTAACTGCGCTCCGCTACTGGGAGTGACGATCACGTCGAAGTCGAGGAAGAACTTGTGCATCGCGGCAATCGCCAGGGTGCGAGCACGCTGGGCCTGGATGTAGTCGACTGCGGAGATGAAGCGCGCGGTGCGAAACCCGTTAGGCCAGTCGTAGGATTTTTGCCCGGTGAGCAGAGCATCGCGTCCGGAGATCGTGAGCTCGTCGAAGGCCGCAGCAGCCTCTGCTTCCAGTATGTTGAGCAATGCCGAGAAATGGAAGGTCGGCAGTTCTACCGGCGTGAGCGTAACGTTCATCGCTCGCAGGCGATCGAGCGTAGCCGCGGCAAGTTTTGCATCGTAGAGGTTCCGGTCGAAGTCTCTGCGATGCTCCTGCTCCCGGTCTGCCCGCTCGGCGGCAGAGAGCTTATCGGACGCCTCAGCAGATAACGGCTGAAAGACTGGGAGATCGAACGCAGACTTCAGATATCCCACGTGCAGCTTGCGTATGTCGAGCGTGAGGTCCGCATGAAACGGTGCGGGCTGTACGCTCTGATCGCGACCGTCAGGCCCATAGATCGCGTTGAGTACAAGCGCGCAGTCTTCGACCGAGCGCGCGATGGGGCCGATCTTATCCATCGACCACGTCAACGCCATTCCTCCGGTGCGGGGGACGAGCCCAAAGCTTGGCCGCAGGCCTGTCGCGCCGCAGCGGGTAGAGGGGCTGGAGATCGACCCGAGAGTCTCCGTTCCGATCGCAAAGCCAACGCAGCCCGCAGCGACCGCGGAGCCTGAACCGGCGGAACTTCCGCTGGAACCTTGTCGCGGATTCCACGGGTTGCGCGTGCGTCCGCCAAACCACAGGTCGCCCTGAGCCAGCGCGCCCATGGAGAGCTTTGCAATCAGGACCGCACCTGCAGCATCGAGACGTTTGACGACCTCGGCGTCTTCGTCGAAGCGCTGCTGCTCGAAACCCGCCGCGCCCCACGTCGTCGGATAGCCCTTCACCGCGAGCAAATCTTTAGCGCCCCAGGGGATGCCATGCAGAGGGCCGCGATACTTTCCTGCAGCAATCTCACGGTCGGCCTGTGCGGCCTGCGCGAGAGCACGCTCTTCCGTCAGTGTGATGACGAAGTGTAACGACGGGTCGTAGCGCTTGAGGCGAGCGAGATACATCTTCGTCAGTGCAACGGAGGTGAGCTTGCGCAGGCGGAGTGCCTCGCCTAGCTGACGCACTGTCGCAAAGGCAACGGCGTCTTCCTGGAAAGTGAGCGCGGAGGCAGAGATCCCGGAGATGCTTGGTGCGGTTCCGAGCTTTACGGGGAGCGGAGCTGCCGGATGTGGCGAGAGTGTCCCCGTGGGGACAGGGTTGAAGACATCCGCAGGCGCAACGCTATTGGCGAGGTTCAGAGTGCGCACCCGCAAGGCCGAGTTGCGCTGACCGGTGAGTCCATCGAGCATCATCTGCTTTTGCTCGTTGGTGAGTTTGATCGCCGCAATGGCTGCTGCCGCGTCGATCATCTCCGGCGTAATGGCAGGCCAACCGCGCAGGTCGGGTTGTGCCTCCATACTGCCGTTGGCTGGAGTAGGCGCACCGGCCGAAGGCCGGGTGGCAAGGGCGAACAAAGTCCCCGGGAACAGCGTTCCGCCCAGTCCGGCAGCGGTGGAGACAGCAAGAAAGCGTCGGCGGGCGATGCCTGCTGACGGTGCGTTGGCGTCGAAGGTCATGCGAAATTATTGCATTGCCGCCGTGTCGCAAGGGTTCAATGCCTGCTACATTGCTGCGTATGAGATCTCTTCGTCTTCCGCGAGTTGTGTGCGCAGTGCTTCTGGCTCTCTGCGCGCTTGTCTGTGCAGGAACGGCGACGGCGCAGAATGGAACAGCTGCTTCCGGTCCTTCGGCCAATGCGGCGAAGCTTCAGTTCTATATTCGCTTGACGCCTCCGCGCCCAACCTTCGCCGTGGACATGAACGCTCACGAGCAAGAGGTAATGGAAGCGCACGCCGCCTATTGGGCCGACCTGTACAAGACAGGCAAGGTGTTGATCATTGGGCCGGTGCATGACCCAAAGGGCATCTTCGGCATGGCCATCATCGAAGTTGCGAGCGAGGCTGAAGCTCATACGATGGCTGAGAACGATCCCAGTGTAAAGGCCGGCATCAACAAGGTGGAAGTGATTCCGATGCACGTGTTCCTGCGGAAGCAGTAGCTGCTGAATCAGCTTTAATCGGCGCGGAGATACGCAAGTAGTGCGCGAGCGATTCGTCGCCGATGCCGCGTGGTTACGACTCCAGTATCGTTCGCCAGCGCTGCATCGATCAGCGCGCGAGCGATGCGGCTGAGGTCTTCCGCGGCCTCCGGGATCGATACGCCGGGGATTCGGACCTTGTGCTCGCCCAGCATTCGGACAACGCTCTTGTGCACCGCACTCCCGATGGAGTTCACCGCCTCTCCTTCGGCGGAGATACGGCTCTCTTCGGATTCGAGAATGCGATGCAGTGCAGGCGAGAACATGTGGGCATCGATGAGTGCATTCACCAACGCCGGAATCCGTGCAGAGAGTTCTTTGCCCTGAGTGGCTGTGAGGCTCGACGTAACGGCGTGGAGCAGCCGTTCTTCGTAGCGCCGATGCAGTGCGGCAAGGATCGCCTCCTTACCTGGAAAGTACTGATAGAGCGAGCCAACGCTTACGCCTGCGCGTTCCGCGACGGCATTAGTGTTGAATGCGGCAAGTCCACGCGTCTCCAGAATCTGAGTAGACGCTTCAAGGATGACTGCCATGGTCTCGGCCGAACGCGCCTGGAGCGGGCTGCGGCGCAGCTTTAAGGAGGGTGCCGAAGGCTTGCGGCCGCGCCGGGAAACGCGAGTTTGTTTTATGAGCATTTGCTCACATTATAAGTACAGGAGAAACACAATGAACGAAAACACGATTCTTTCCGCAGTCCTCCCCGAACACGAGGACGATCCCGAAACGCTGCACATCTTCATGCTGGTAAAGAGCACTCGCCACTGGCTGGACCTGGCCACGGCTGACCGCACTGCTTTCCTGAAGGAAGAGCTTCTTCCACTGCTCGTCAAACGGCCCGAAGTGACGATGCGCTACTTTGACGCTGAAGCCTTTTCGGCCAGGGCGACCGACGTGCTGTTCTGGGAGACGAAAGATATCTCAGCCTGGCAATGGATCTGCGATCACCTGCGCGAGACGAAGTTTTGGGATTACTACTTCGAGGTGTTGGAGATTCTTCCTTCGCTCGAAGGGAACTACCTCGCTGCTGGACGCTAACGATACGCAATAGAATGGCCGCGAGAAGGGAACTCTCGCGGCCATTCGAATGTATTGCTTGTACCTGTCTACTCTTGAGCCCAATCTTCCCATTGAAGTCCGTCGACACGCGCAAATTCGCGATGGTTGGCGGTAACTAGCGTTAGTCCCCGAGCTAATGCCTGGCCAGCAATCAGGGTGTCATAAGGGCCGATGGGCTGCTTGCGAGCTTCGAGGGTGGCACGAATGTGGCCGGCTGCTTCTGCATCTATTCCTGTGAAGTCCAGTAATTCAATTCCCATACTGAGCAGACGCGCAGTGCGTGGCCGGTTCTGTTCAATGCGCTTGCTCTTGTGGACGCCGTACCAAATCTCAAAGAACACAACCGACGAGACAAAGACCGCTGAACGAGCAAGCTCGACTCTTAAACGAGAAGAGATCGACAGGTTAGCCCCAGAAAATAACTCAACACAGGTTGTCGTATCGAGAAGATAACTCACGCTTCGGGCTCTTTGAAGATCTCTTCTGGTTCCGTAATATTTTGATTGCGACCTCCGGGCATAATGTCACCCAATTCTTCCTGATACCTTTGCATATCCGCTATCCACGACTTCCATTCATCGTCGGTGAACTTGCGACGCGCAGGTTGGAGATGGAGTGAGTTGCCGGACATCGTGACGTGGAACAGCTTACCTTCGACGTGAAGATTGTCGGGCAGGCGTACGATTTGATGCCCGTCTATCTCATCGATTTCGGCGAGGCCAGTCAGCATTGGGTCGATTTTGGGGAGAGCGCCCATGCGAAAAGTATAGACCGAGGCGAGAAGCAGAAACAGCAAAGACTCACAGCTCGATCACTCTTTACTCCGTCTACTCCGCGAGCCTCGGGGCAGGGAATCGATTCGGACGCCACTGCGGAAGGTACTGTCCGGGTGTGACTCCTGTCATTCGCTTGAAGTGGCGGGTGAAATGGCTCTGATCTGTGAATCCGATGTCACTCGCAACATCCACAATCGAAGCCCCCTCGCTCAGGAGTTTTTTCGCCGCCTCGACCCGAATCTGTGTCAGATAGGCATGGGGAGAGAGGCCTACGTCTCGCCGAAAGGTTCTCATCAGGTGAAAGCGGCTGAGCTGTGCGATTTCGGCCAGATCTTCAACGCTGATGTTCTTCGAGTAGTAGCTATGGAGGTAGTCTTTGACGCGGAGGATCTTGTTCCGCTCGTCCCGAATCGTCGAATCATTTCTCGGCTCACGCACGTGTCGTTCGCTCAGATGAGTAAACACATCAGCCAAATCGTTTTCGATGTTAAGAGTGTCCGCGTCTTCCTCCAGTTTGCGATGCAGTCGTAGCAGGCTTGCTGCGAGAGCAGCATCTTGCACAAACGGTTTCACAAACTGTGGAACTCCAAATTGGAAATCCTCCGCTCGGCTCTGAAAGAAATCCTTGTCAAGGTAGATCACTCGAAGGCCCCAACCGTTTTCAGTGGCAGACTTTGGAGCATGCACCTCCCCCGGATTGAGTAGGAATACCGTTCCTGTGGGGAGAATATGCGTGGCACCTTGACAATAGGTGCTCATCGTTCCGCGGTTTACGACACCGATAGCGGGCACAGTATGAAAGTGCTGGGCAAACTCGTAATTCTGATAGGAACCCTGTAGCACTTCGACATCTTCGAGTCCCGGATGGCGCCAGATTCGCGCTTTGTCCCCCGGACCTAGAGGCGGTATCTCCTGGGAGCGCACGAGCACCTCATGCGTTCTTAGACTCGTAGAGACCGGGACTTGCTCTGGTCCGCCCGTATCGACATCTGCGATCTGGCTCACAATTTAAGTCTAGCAGGACGGGAATTGCGAGCCAGATCGCAGTGACCTAACTCTAGGCAAATGGGCCACTTATCTCCCTTGAAAAAGAGCAAGCGCACTATCGTACAAGACCATTGAGTACCTTTCACGACAAGCTAGTGCTTGTGATGTCTTTCGCTAGAAACGTACTGAAGTCAAGCCTGACGTGGCCTCTGCTCATCCTCTGCTCTGTAGCTCCCCAGGCATGGAGCCAGCGTGCCCCGAATCTCCCGGATGCCCCCTGGCAACCCTCTGCGACGGTGATGAAGAAGTACGTTCCCACCGTTACGCATGGCGAAGCGGAGTTGGACGCAACCGATGCTTACACGCTCGGGCAACTGATCGACATTGCCGAATCCAACAACCCAACGACCAAAGAGGCCTGGAACCACGCCAAGGCGAGTGCGGCCGCGGTGGGGATCGCGAAGAGCGAGCTGTACCCGACGCTGTTCGCGTTCGCCACGGGCAAAAATTACAACACCCCGCCGCTTCTCTATAACGCCTTCGTCGTGCAGGATATCGGTCTCTTTGCTACCGCTGTCCACCTCGATTACACGCTGGTCGATTTCGGCGCCCGCCGGTCTGAAATCACGGCGACGCAGGCAAAACTGGTTGCTGCGAATCTGAGCTTCAATGACGCACACCTCCAACTGATTCAACAGGTGAGTCAGGCGTACTACGCTCTCCTGAACGCCAGCGGATTACGGGCAGCAGCGGAAGTGAATTACAGCGATGCGGAGGCCTTGGATGAAGCGGCGCAGGAGAGACGCAACAATGGCCTTGCCACGCTGCCAGACCTTCTCGAAGCCCACGCGGAAAAAGAAAAGGCTAACTACGATCTCCAGAGTGCGATTGGGGCGGAGAAGACCGCCTTCGGAGATCTGGCTACAGCGATCGCTGCCCAGCCCACTCACTCCTTCAAGGTCCAGGAACTGGATGACCTGCACATTCCGGATGCTCTGGATCAGTCCGTAGAAGATGCGATTGCAAGCGCCTACCAGCAGCGCCCGGATCTTCTTGCCGAAAGGGCGAAGGTGAAGGCTGCCCATGCCGAGGTAACTCACACCACCTCCGCCTATTTTCCGACGCTTAGTTTTGAAGGCGAAGGAGGCTGGGTTCGTGCATGGGGACAACAGGATCCCTATCCGGGGACCTATGCGCAGACCCGAACCTACGAGGCAGGTCTTTCGCTCAAATGGACCATCTTCGATGGACTGCGCCGGGAGAACCGCATCTCGCAGGCAAAGGCGGAGGAAGCTGCGGCGAGGAACGTTGTGCATGAACATGAAGATCAGATAGCCGATCACGTCTGGACCAGCTATGAGGATGCTGTTACGGCGCTCGAGCAACGGAAAGCTGCGGCAGCGTTGCTCACGGCCTCTACCGAATCTCATTCGGCTGCGGTTGAGTCGTACAAGGACGGTGTACGTAACCTGCTGGATGTCCTGAATGCAGAGCGCGACCTTGCACGAGCCAGGGCTCTCGATGTCACTGCGCGTACACGAGTCCTGCAGTCGTTCACCAGTCTCGCGTTCAGGACAGGCGATCTCCTCGCACAACACCCGAAAGGTAAAACCCCATGAAGATCAACTTCACGCTGAATCCCTTACAGCCGCTTGGAAGGTGCGCCACTCTCGTTCTCACGACGCTTGTCGTGCTCTGTGTGAGCGGCTGTTCCTATTCGCCCTCATTCAATCTCCTCGGTTCGTACTTTCCTTCCTGGATTGTCTGCTTCGCTGTCGCGACGGCACTGACGGCTGTGATCCACGCAGTATTCACCAAAACAAAGTTGGTGACCGAACTCTGGCCGCTGCCCGTTGTTTACACCTGTTTGATCAGCTTCCTGAGCTGCACGCTCTGGATCATCTTCTTCAATTAATGAGGCATTGAGTCCCTTGAACGGAATCGACGAACAATCGCAACGAACCAATCGTGGCAATCTCATCAGCGCAGGCATCCTCGCGGGCGCATTGATATCTGGGGCTATGGTCATGCACAGCTCAACTGCCCATCCGAGGACGGACGATGCCGAAGTCACTGCCAACTTTATCGGCATGGCGCCTCTTGTCGAAGGGCCGGTCGTAGAGCTGCCTGTGCACGATAACGACTTCGTAAAGAAGGGCACGCTTCTCTATAAGATCGACGATCGGCCGTACCTCTATGCTCTGCAGAGCGCTCTCGCCGCGCAGGAACAACTCGAAGGCCTTATCGAAAATGAATCACGGCAGATCTCCTCGCAGGTAAGCCATGTCGAGGTCTCTACAGCCGGAAGGCAAGCGGCTCTGGCGAACGAGGTTCGCGCTGACGATGAGATACAAGTGAGTGAAGCCGGGATCTCCGAGGCTGAAGCAGCCGTCAAACAAGCCCAGGCTGATTCGGAGTACGCTTCCGGCAATCTGCATCGTATCGAGCCCCTGCTGGCTAAGGGGTTTATCACAACCGACGATGTACACCGTGCTCGCACGCTTGCAGACGCAAAGACTGCAGCAGTACAGCAGGCTGACTCGCAGCTTACTTTGGCCAAAGCAAAGCTGCTCGCGGCAACTGCGCAAAGACAGCAGGCGGTCGCACAAAAGGCTCAAAGCGAAGCCCAGGTGAACGAGTCGGAACATTCCGTCCTGGTTCTCGCTCCCCTGATTGCACAGAGGGAAAGCCGCGCTGCCGCAGTTAGGTTGGCGCGATACAACTACGAGCAGTGCAGCGTTGTAGCTCCGTTTGATGCGCGCGTTACGAACCTGACCATCTCTGAAGGACAGTATGCCAAGGTGGGCCAGCAGGTATTTACGCTGATCGATAGCCGCACCTGGTGGGCGCTTGCTAACTTTCGGGAATCCCAGATCAGCCATATCACGCCGGGTGAATCCGTTGATGTGTACCTGATGTCCGACTCGAAGACAAAACTTCACGGCACCGTGGAGAGCGTCGGGTACGGTGTCACGCCGGACCCGGATGTCGTCGGAAAACTGGCTTCCGGGCTGCCTGATGTGCAGCGCACTCTCAACTGGGTGAGGCTCGCGTCGCGTTATCCAGTACGCATCCGCATTATCGATCCCCCACCTTCGGTCCTGCGCGTTGGGCAGGTTGCGAATGTCATCGTCCGGTAAGGATCACTATGTCTCGAACCCTTCAGGCATTTCCGTCGATCAGCCGAGCCGCAAATGTAGTGCGTGCGGAGCTTGCGATGTATCCCGGCAGGCTCTCGCTGATATTCAGAATTGTGCTCGCCTGCACTTCGGTGATGGTGTTGGTGATGGTCTTTCGCATCCCTGCCGCTGCGCTCGGAGCCTACTATCCACTACTGCTTTCGCGTGACAGCCCGCGCGCTACACGCCGATCTGCGCTACGAACGTCGATAGCCTGCACACTTGGCGCTGCGGAGATCATTCTTGGCGCAATGCTCTTTGCGGGCTCGCCATTTCTGCACTTCTTTTGGCTGATGGCAAATCTTTTTGCTGTCTTCTATCTCATCAGCGCGATGAAGCTCTACGACGCGGCCGTGGCTCTGGGCGTGTTGATCGCCTCAGCGATGACCATATGGGATACGGGAGCATCGCCTGCAACTCGTGTGACACTCACCCTGTACACGCTGCTCTCCATTTTGATGGGCTGTGTGATCTCGGCCATCATCGAAACAGTCTTCGCCCAGACTCACCCTTCGGACGCTGTGCTTGACGGCATTCAACAGCGTCTTGTTCTGGCAGAAAAACTCTTGCGCAAAGGTGGCGATATCGATGCCGACCACGCTTCGCTCAGGATTCAAATAGGGCGCTATGCAACGAGGGGCACTGGAGAGCTTCGAGAGCACCTTGCTCATTCGAGTTACGACGGCTCCTACAAGGCTCAGCTTACAACCGTAGTCGCCTTGTCCGGACAGTTGATAGAACTCTCTGTGAATCTTGGGGAAACAATCCGCCTTCTATCGCCGTCCGATGTCGTTCGCTGCAACTCGATCGCACAGAATATCGCAGGAATCCGGTCAAGACTTGTACAGGAGGAGGCGCCTGACTGGCTCGAGCTTTCCGGCGAACATGAACACGCGAATCCGACGCTTGCCGAAATCGAAAGAAACATTGAGCTGATCGCCGAAAGCTTTTCCGACAGTGATCCAACGCCGCATCATCATTTGCCTGAACCCGGCGAGCAGCAGAAGATGGGCATCTTTCAGGAGGATGCTTTCAGTAACCCGGAGCATCTCAAGTTCGCCATTCGTGGAACCCTGAGCGCGATGGCCTGCTATCTCTTTTACATGAGCCTCGGGTGGATGTTTCTGGCAGGCTCGGTGACAACCTGCATCCTTACAGCTCTTACGAATACAGGGGCAACACGGCACAAGCAATTGCTTCGCTTCGCCGGCTTCTTCCTTGGAGCCTGCATTCTCGGCTTTGGAGCAGAGACGTTAATTCTGCCGCAGATCGATTCTCTGGCTGAGTACACACTTCTGTTTGCCTTTGTGATGGCAATCGGAGCCTGGGCGGCCACATCGAGCCCTCGCCTGGCTTATCTCGGATTTCAGATTGTGCTGGCATATGACCTCACCAATCTCAATCGCTTTACGTTGAATACCTCATTGGTTCCGGCCCGCGATGCGATCCTCGGAATTGTTCTCGGGATCATTGCGATGTGGCTTTTCTTCGACCACTTGTGGTCACGTTCGGCCACAGTGACGATGCGGGCCATTCTCTTGACGGCAATTCGAGATGTCGCGCAGTTGGAGCATTCGAGCAACACTGAGCAGCGGCACGAGATGCGTCGCTTTCAAGCCGAGTGCGATCGCATCAATCGCAACTTCGATAAGATTCGTACCCTCTCCGATCTTTCGGTCTTTGAGTCTTTCCCGAAGAGTCGGCACGAGACATTTATGACTCACTGCGTTGAGTCCTTTCTGCCGCAGCTGCGAGCGTATCTTCTTGTGAAGGCTGGGCTGCTTCAATACGGGACGACGAACGGCTCGCAGCAATATGCTGAGCTAGTCGATGAAGTGAAACATCGCACTTCCGCGCTCCTCCTTGGAGCTGCGCAAACCATTGAACAGTATCCGGAGGCTTCGGTTGGGACGATCGATCCTGGAGACAGGCGGCTTCTGCATTCAGTGAAGCAAGCGACACGTGAAGCCCAGGGAAGTGGTCAAGAAAGCTCTGCCACAGGGCTGCGCCTCTCCTCTTCACTCCTGGACCTGGCACTCCATGTTCAGATGCAGCTTCACGCCCCACCCTCCGAGTAGGTAGGACTTCTCTCGCCTCAATCAACGATTGTGCAGCCTCCTGTCACAGAACGCCGGCGTATTTGGTCTTAGTAAGTACAACCGGCAGATGTGAATATGCCATTCGAAAATGAGAGGAACAAAGTCATGAAAATCGTAGTGATCGGCGGCAGTGGTCTCATCGGATCAAAGCTCGTCAATAAGCTTCGTGAGCACGGACACGAAGCGATACCGGCATCACCCAACTCAGGCGTCAACACGCTCACCGGCGAGGGCCTTGGCGAAGTGCTAAAAGGCGCCTCGGTCGTCGTTGATGTATCGAACTCTCCCTCCTTCGAGGAAGCGGCAGCGACGAACTTCTTCACTACTGCCACACGCAACCTGCTTCAGCACGAGCAAGCCGCAGGTGTGCGGCACCACGTTGCGTTGTCGGTCGTGGGGACGGATCGTCTGGCTGCAAGAAGGCCGTCGGATGCGGAAGAGACGATTCGCGGATACTTCCGCGCGAAGCTCGTGCAGGAGAAGTTGATTGCGGAATCTTCGATCCCCTATTCGATCGTCCATGCGACGCAGTTCTTCGAGTTTTTCAAGAGTATCGCTGATGCTTCCAGCGACGGCACGACTGTTCGATTGGCTCCAGTGCTGATCCAACCGATGGCTGCTGAAGATGTAGCTGCCGCGGTTGGACGGGGTGCTGTTGGCGCTCCGGTAAATGGAATCGTTGAAGTGGGCGGGCCGCAAGAGTTCCGTCTCGACGAATTCGTTCGTCAGGGCCTCCACGCACACAACGATCCGCGTACGGTCGTCGCGGACGTCGGCGCCGGTTACTTCGGGGTCGAAGTCGACGAGCGCACGCTTGTCCCCGGTAAAGACGCCCGGCTTGGCGAAACGCATTTCAAAACCTGGCTCAGTCAGTCCACGGTGAGTGCGATAGGTGCGTCTCGATAAGGACAGAAGCCGAGTTCGGCTGAACTCGGCTTCACCTTCTTAGGCTAAGAAGAAAGAGCAATACTGAGGAGATTCGTGATGAAGATCGCAAAATTAATTTTGTGCTTGATATGGCTGACCCCAGGTTGGTTGATCGGGCAGGAGGCTAAAGTAGTGCCTCTGCTATCGAAAGATCTGACTGACTTACCTGGCAAAGAAGGTCTGATGATCACCGTGGAGTATCCGCCGGGTGCCTCTGACCCTGTACATCGCCACAATGCGCATGGATTTATTTATGTGCTGGAAGGCTCGATCGTGATGCAGGTGAAGGGTGGAAGGGAAGTGACTCTGATGCCTGGTCAGACCTTCTATGAAGGCCCGAACGATATTCACGTCATTGGACGGAACGCAAGCCAAACCAAACGAGCAAAGTTCGTAGTGTTCCTGGTAAAGGACAAAGGAGCTCCGGTGCTCATGCCGGTGAACTAAGCCGCGCGCCGCGCCATATCATCGGGGATGCTGACGATCCTCCCATCAACGAAGAGGTGGTCGAGAAAATGCCGCGAGATAGACTATGACCATCGCAATGGCAGAAGAACCCATTTCGGAAACTCCATTGTCTGTTCGCCGTGGTCTAGAAGACGGAGAGCATGACGATGGTCTGTTGGTCTTTGCCGAGGTGCGTCCACGTTTGTTCGGCATCGCTTACCGCATGCTCGGAAGTGCGGCTGAAGCCGAGGATATCGTGCAGGATGTCTGGTTGCGGTGGCAGGCTACCGATCGCAACATCGTTGAGAGCCCGTCGGCATTTCTGGCCACGACAACTACACGAATGTGTATCAACTTCTCCCAGAGTGCCCACTCGCGCCGGGAAACCTACGTCGGTCCCTGGCTTCCCGAACCCGTGGACACCAGCAGCGATCCTGCGTTAGGCGCAGAGCGCGGCGAAGCTTTGGGACTTGCCATCCTGCTGCTCCTTGAGAAGCTGTCTCCTACAGAACGTGCCTCCTACGTTCTGCGCGAAGCGTTCGATTACTCCTACCGCCAGATCGCGGACATCATACAAATGGAGGAAGCGAATACCCGCCAACTCGTCTCTCGTGCCCGTAAGCACATTGCAGATGGGCGGCGCACACCGGTCAGTTCTGAGGAACAGCGCCGCCTGCTGGAAGCCTTTATCGGTGCCGCTCAAAAGGGAGACCTGGCCACGCTGGAAGGTCTCTTCGTAGAAGATGTCGTCTCTTATTCGGATGGTGGGGGCATTGTGCGTACAGCTGCTCGAGCCCCGGTTTCTGGTCGCGATCATGTTGCGAAGTTCATTACCTCCTTCGCTTCCCATTTCTGGACGGGCATAACGCTCCGGTGGATTGAAACAAACGGACAGGCATCCGTTCTTCTGTCACGCGATGGCATCCCGGTTGCGCTCGCAACGGTAGACGCTTCGGTAGAAGGAATCCATCAGATTATGTGGATACTGAGACCGAGCAAGCTCGCTGCAATTTCGCAGACGGGAAGGCTTTGAATCTTCCATCTGGCTCGAGGGGTTCGATAAAGATCACCTAGATTTTTAGAAACGCGTCAAGGTTTGGCCTGGTTCTGGCGTTCCCGCGTAACAAAACCCAGGCAGATGACGCTGGACATCCATAGAGGCACTATGGATACTAGGACTACTTCACGGTGCCCAATCGCGAGATTGGGCTTAAATGGGAATCAGGCGAGAATCCGGAACTGCCCCGCAGCGGTACGCAGGAACGAACACTCCGATAGAAGCACTGGTTCGCCATGAACTGGGAAGCAGGAGCAAGTAGGTAGCCTGCAAGTCCGAAGAACTGCCGAGAAACTTGCTCCATAACGAGCATAGATATACCGCTTCCGAGGGGAAGGCAGGATAATGGCAGCGCTTTCTCTACTGCTGCATCTAACCTGTCAGCTACTTCCGGCCTGTTTTGAGAATGGCTCGTTTTGAGCCATAGCCGTCTCTATAACCAGACCGGTCGCATCTGTTCCATTCGGCATTGCAGGCAGTCGCTCGTTTGCCATCATGAATGAGAAAATTATCTAGTGGATTCGGTCTGCAGCCGCGCCCGATGAACCGTTCGCTGAACCGGAGGTTTCGCTTCAATGACGCCTACCTTAGCGCTTTCGCTGCATCTAACCTCTGATCGCTCCGAGGCTGGGAAAATTCCTGGTCTCGTGGTCCACCCAGGTCGCTATAGTATTTTGTTTATCGCTAACGGCTTGCGGGCCACATTAGGACAAGCATGAAAACTTCAGAGGTGCTCCAAGCCTGGTCGACGATTCTGGCTGGCCGGTCCCCTTCGCTGTCGATTGAGATCACCAAGGAATGCCCCTTACGGTGTCCGGGATGCTATGCCTTCGATGCGGCACATCTTGGAAGCGAGATGCAGTTGCGTCAGCTCTCCGACTTCAAAGGCGAGGAGTTGGTCACGAGAGTGCTTGCTCTGATCGATGAACGCAAACCGCTTCACGTGTCTCTCGTAGGCGGTGATCCGTTCGTTCGACATCGTGAGCTTGAGTTACTGCTGCCTCACTTGGAGAGCCGCGGGATACACACGCAGATCGTGACGAGCGCCTTCAGAATTATTCCGAGCTCGTGGAATCAGTTCAAGCTGTTGAACGTTGTGGTCTCGATCGATGGCTTGCAGCCGGAGCACGATGAACGGCGCAAGCCCGCCACCTATGAACGGATACTGAAGAACATCCGTGGCGCCAGAATCACCATTCATTGCACCATCACCTCCCAGATTGCAGACCGTGAAGGCTACCTGGAAGAGTTTCTGCGTTTCTGGAGTGCGCAGCCGGAGATTGTGAGGGTATGGTTCAGTCTCTTCACCCCTCAACGCGGCGCCACTGACCCGGAGATCCTCACGACCTCGCAAAGAGCCTCTGTACTTGCCGATCTGCAACGCTTGCGGAAGAGTTATCCGATTCTGGATATGCACGAGAGGGTGATTCAGGAGATCGCCTCTCCGCCGAAGAGCCCAGGTGAGTGCATCTTTGCGCAGACAACCGAGACGATCTCGGCAGATCTGAAGACGCAGATCACTCCCTGCCAATTCGGTGGAGATCCCGATTGCGAGAATTGTGGCTGCATCGCCTCCATGGGGTTAGCTGCTGTCGGCCATCATCGTGTGATCGGGCCGCTTACTGCCGGCCATCTCTTTACGGCCTCGGATCGATTGGGCAAGGGCTGGAGAGGGTTGCGGAATAAACTCTCGCCAAAACCAAGACAGGTGCCAGAACCGTCGCCGTTCAAAATACTTTAGAAGAGGATCTATCATCGATGATCAAGCATCGGCAGACGGGGAGATTTTGTGGGGCAGTGGTCAAGGGTTCCGAAGCAGTGGTATTCGATGGTTGCCGAAACCGCCGACTCGGTTCTTCTTGAAACCTCACGCTTCGACCCGGAAAATCGGCAGAGTCTTCTCTTTCTCCATCCTGTTCGGGTGTTGTCTGCATCCAGGCATGACGCAATCCCGGCTCTCTTCCGCGAGCTTGAAGACGCGCTCGCCGCGGGCTTTTATGTCGCCGGATTTGTCGGCTATGAATGCGGATATCACTTTCAGTCCCTGGAGGATATAGCACCGGCTCGATCAGAACTGCCTCTCGCCTGGTTCGGTGTCTACCGGGAACCGCTCGTCCATCACCACCACAGGAGTGATGAAGAAGGTGAAGCGACTCCACCTGCCTCCAACGAATCCGGCAACCTGTTGGAGATGCTTCCGGAACAAACCTTCCTGACGATCTCAGAAGCCGAGTACTGTGCAAGGGTTGAACGGATTCAGGACTACATCCGGGCAGGCGATACCTATCAGGTGAACTTCACGGATGCTGTCGATGCCCGGACAAAGTTGTCCGCTACGGAGCTCTTTGCCGAACTCTTCCATCGACAGCCGGTTTCTTACAGTGCTTTCCTGAATGTGGACGGAAACCATATCCTTTCCTTCTCGCCGGAGCTGTTCTTCCGCATTGAGGACGGCCGGATCGTGACTCGCCCCATGAAGGGCACGATGCCCCGAGGCCGCGATTCCAGAGAGGATATCGAGGCCGCTGCACGACTGCAGCAGGACGAAAAGAATCGCGCAGAGCATGTGATGATCGTCGACCTTCTTCGCAATGATCTTGGCCGCATCTGCACGATGGGAAGTATCCAGGTCGAAGACATCTTCTCGGTTGAGAAGTACAGAACTCTTCTCCAGATGACCTCGACGATCTCTGGAACACTTCAGGCTGAGCTCGGATACTACGACATCTTTCGAAGCTTGTTCCCCAGCGGCTCCATCACGGGAGCTCCAAAGATCAGGACGATGCAGATCATTCGCGAACTGGAACAGAAGCCTCGGGAGATCTACACCGGAGCCATCGGTTTCATTGCGCGGGATCGATCCTCGATCTTCAACGTCGCGATTCGAACCCTTGTCCTCAAGGACGGACGAGTCCGGATGGGTGTCGGCGGCGGTATCGTGGCGGATTCGGTTCCTTCGGACGAGTACAGGGAGTGCCAGCTCAAAGCAAGTTTCCTGTCCCGGTCAGGACCGGCCTTTCAACTCATCGAAACGATGCTCTGGAACGGAGAGTACGCTCTTCTGTCCATGCACCTGGACCGCATGGAATCGTCCGCCTCGTACTTCGAGTTTTCCTTTGATCGCGCATCGATCACGCGACAACTCCTTGAGCGGGCGCATCCGTTTCCCCCCGGAGAACACTATCGCGTGCGGTTGCTGTTGGACTCTGCCGGCAAGGCGACGATTACGTCCACAGCCTTTCAACCCGGCCAATCGACCTGTTCTGTCCGCATCTCTTCGGAACGCACCTCTTCTGACGATGTCTTCCTGCGGCACAAAACAACACGCCGCGAACGATATGAACATCTCTTCTCCGAGGCCCGCGCCGATGGTTTCGATGAGGTTCTCTTCCTCAACGAGAGGGAAGAGGTGACGGAAGGGGCAATCAGTAATATCTTCATCCTCCGCGAAGGCAAGCTTATGACTCCACCTCTAAGCTCTGGTGTCTTGCCCGGAATCTTCCGCAGGCATCTTCTCGAAACCAATGTGTCGGCAGAGGAGCGAGTCCTTCATCTCGAAGACCTCGAATCGGCAGACGGCATTTTTCTGTGCAATGCTCTTCGCGGTATGCGCCAGGTGAGCTCCCTTCATCCAAGCGACAACTTACACAAATAAAAATGGCCGCGAGAGGGAGACTCCAGGCCATTTTTATTTCTGAACCTATATAGGTTCAGAAATAAAGTGACATTCCAGAGATGTGTGGTGCCCATCAGCCCCGTATCCTGCTGTGTTCGATTGCAAAGAGGCAAAGACTGCGGGTTCGAGGCGAAGCGCATTCTTCTCCCGGTTCGCAATCTACAAACGTGGATTGAGCAGAACATCCTGCTCGTTCTCAAGGATGCTCCGTTCGACAAGAAAGACGCGCATCTTGTCGCCATTGCCGGGAATTGTGTGGACTGCCCCCAAACGGACAGGGCACAATAAGGGGCTCCTGGTAGAACGCCAAATTTTTCTTGTAACCCCGGAGCGGGTTGAGCGTCGAAGGTTGTAACATCCCATGCGTTCCTGTATCCCCCAAAAGGGGGAGATTACGCCGCTGGTCCATGGGGCTGGCTTGGGTGTGTTTAATTGCAATCGATCTCAAAAGGGACGTGGTCTCATGGTCATAAAGTCCAAATACGACAATGATTCGAGCGACGTCCTTCCATCCGCGCCTGCACCCCTCAATGCGTCCATCCGCCTCGAACGAAAGCATCCTCTTGCCATACGCTGGATGCACTGGATCAATTTCCCTGTGCTGTTCACCATGATTTGGAGTGGCGTTCTTATCTACTGGAATGATTCGGATAATGCCTATCGGCACCCACATGCCATCTATCGCGTGGGGATCGGCAAGTTTACCCTCATCCGATTGTTTCCAGACTGGTTTTACCAGAAGCTTCATGTGCCGTACTCCGTAACGCAGGGGCTTGGCTACCACTTTTTCTTTATGTGGATCTTCGGCCTGAATGGGCTCCTGTACGTGCTGTATACCTCGTTCTCAGGGGAGTGGCGCTTTCTTGTACCCGAACGCCGCAGCCTGCGAGACGCGATTCAGGTCACCCTGGTCGACCTTCATCTGAGGAAGGGACTCCCTGCACAGACGAAGTACAACGGTGCGCAACGAATCGCTTATACCTCCGTCATTCTGATGGGAGTGGGGATGCTCGTGACGGGCCTGGCCATCTACAAGCCGACACAGGCACACTGGCTCACAACTCTGCTGGGTGGCTATGAGATGGCCCGATGGCTGCATTTCTGGATCACGATGAGCTTTCTGGGCTTCTTTGTCGTTCATGTACTGCAGGTGATCCTTGCGGGATGGAACAACTTTCGAGCCATGGTCAGTGGGAGAGAGATCCAGAGAGTGGAAGATCCTTCGATTGAGGCGGAACGGCGGAGTCACCGATGAGCGAACACGACGAATTACCCGTAGAGGCTCAGAAGCTTTTAGAGGTTCAGAAGGTAGAGGCTCCACAGCCCGGGCCGCCTGAGGTTGCTGCAAAGCCAGACGACTCGGTTACTGCGAAGCCAGCCGAAGTGGCTGCTGCAGCACCAGCCGAGACGGCTGTGGCGAAATCATCAGAAGCATCTGTTGAGAAATCGCCTGAAGCAGCCACCGCAAAGCCAGACGATATCGTTGCTGCACCAGCACCAGGGCCTCAGCCGGCCCCGAAGGAATCCTCTCCTTCTGAGTCAAAGCCCGTCGTTGAATTGACGGCAAAGCCGCCTGCACCGATCGCCGTTCCTCCAACGGCGACGCAACATGGCGATGCGCCTCCAGTTGAGCTGGCGGCGGACGAAGAAGATGAAGAGGATTTGGGTGTTGATCTGGAACAGAGAGCGATTGCCGACGCTGCCGTTCTGGCTGAATCGCGCAGGCACACCCGCCGTTCGTTCATTGGCGCTTCCATTGCCGCGGCTGCGGGCTATGGGTTTTATCGTTGGATCGACCGGAGCCCTGGTGTCGGGATGCAGCGGTTCCCGCTCCGTGATGCCTTCAGGACGAACGCGGCTATCTCGCGAGCCGTATCGGGTGACCGCGCGCTCGCACCCACGTATCCGCTCAAAGCTGCGAAAGATCTTCGCGTAAATGGTGTCTTCGGTCTGAAGAAGATGCTGGCGCCGCAAGGTTGGCGGCTGCAGTTGGTCGGTATGCAGGATGCTGCGGCACATCCGCGATTCACGACGGATGTGACTGCCTGGGAGTACCAATACGTAGCTGAAGCCAGCCACGAAGACCAGGGTCATGACACGAAGGTGGATCCCAATGCCCGCACCGCCGAGAAGATGGCCCCGGAACCCATGCTCGGTCAGGCCAAGGCTGCGGAAGAGAGCATCGGCCGCCGCATGCCTCGCGGGCGGGAAGAGGCCGGCGAAAGCAGCAGCACCCTTATGCCGGGTACGTCCGGACTGTTGCTGACGATGGAAGACATCCTGAAGCTTCCTCGTCACGAACTGGTGACTCAATTCAAGTGCATCGAAGGCTGGAGCGAGATCGTGCATTGGGCTGGAGTGCGCATGGCCGATTTCATCGAGGCGTATCCGCCCGCCCTTATCGATGGCAAGGAGCCAAAGTATGTTTACATGGAGACGCCGGACGGAGACTACTATACGGGTTATGACCTTGATGTCTGCCGACACCCGCAGACGCTGCTGGTCACGGAGATGATGGGCGCACCTCTGACGCAGTTCCACGGAGCTCCGCTTCGCCTGCACATGCCTACGAAGTACGGTTACAAGCAGATCAAGCGGATAGGGCTGATCAGCTATACGAACGCGAAGCCGGACGACTACTGGACCAAACTCGGATACGACTGGTATGCGGGATTATGAAGAAACAGAATCGTCCCGATGTAGAAGGCGGCAAGCTGTGAGGCGTATGACTGAAGCCCGTTGGGGCATCATCCAACTCGAAGTCCCTTTACAGACTCTAAACGCGAAGACTCGCCCTTCATGAATATCTTTGGATAAGTTCAGTAGGATTGTCCTGCGGTTCATGCGTTCAATCCGGTCATTACAAAAAATCAGATGAGTTCAACCATGGGTTCAAGCCAATACGATCTCACCGGCCAAAAGGCCTTGCCTCCGCCAGAAAGCTTGTTTGAGCGATGTCACTGGCTCTATGCACTTTGCAGAGAGTACCTGTTTCGCGACCACACCCCTGAAATTACAAACGCGCTCTTTCCGACCGGTACTCCCGCGGACGGAACCAGGATCCTCGAACTCGGCTGCGGTCCTGGCCTCTATGCCTGCCGGTTTGCTAAAGAGTATCCGCAGATTACGGCCACCGGCATCGACCTGTCTAAGCGCCTTATTCAGCGAGCGCGGGAACGGGCCAGCAATCTTCGGTTGCACAATTGCACCTTCATCGAAGGCGATGCGCAGGCACTGAAGGAACTTCCGCACTCTGTCGATGCCGTCATCGTCTCCCGCCTCTTCCTCATCGTTCCCGACAAAGAAGCTGTTCTCGCGGAGATCTTCCGGGTACTGCGTCCGGGCGGACGATGTTTCATTGCAGAGCCGACCTCCGGCTTCAGGACCAGGCTGCCTCTCGGCGCCATGTGGCTCCTGGCTCGCTTGACGACCAGTCCCGTTGCGAAATACAGAGAGCCACAGCAGGCGGAGGTCATGCCGTCTGCCGATTTCGTCGAGCTGGTGCGGACACCCTCCTGGGCCTCGGTCGACGTGCATTACGATGACTGGTACCAGTATGCGATCTGCCAGAAGAGCGAATTACAAGCTGAGCAACCCAGCCGGAGTACCTCCTGAATGCCCTATACGCTCCTCGATCCGTCGTGCACGGACTCCTCGCTTAAATCGAAGTGTGCTCTCGCCGTCATGGCCAAGGCTCCGCGGCCAGGCAAGGTAAAGACGCGCCTGTCGCCACCGCTGACGCTTGAGCAATCCGCGGCGCTGAACGTCTGCTTTCTCCGGGATACGACACAAAACATCGCTGAGGTCGCCAGGACGAGCCAGGCAGCCGGACTTATCTCCTATACTCCCGTTGGAGATGAAAGCCTGTTCGACGGTCTGCTCCCCGAAGACTTCGCCCTCGTTGCGCAGCGTGGCGACGGATTTGGAGAACGGCTGCTGGCTGCGGCTGAGGATATCCTCCTTTGCGGCTTCGGCGCGGTTTGCCTCATCGACTCGGACTCACCCACTGTTCCTGCCGAAGCCTTCCGTCAGGCGGTGGAAGAGTTGAACCGTCCCGGCGACCGTATCGTGCTCGGAGCTTCAAACGATGGCGGATACTACCTCATCGGCTTGAAAGCACCTCACCCTGAACCTTTCGTGAACATCCACTGGAGCACCTCGACAGTCTACGCGGAAACGGTCTCCGCCATTACCAGCGCGGGGATCGAACTCGTGGAGCTTCCCCTTTGGTACGACGTCGACGACGGAGAGACGCTGAATCTCCTTCGCGACGAACTGCTAGGAGAGATACCTCCACCCTTTACCGGAATGCCCGGTTACTCTGCTCCGCATAGCCGCAGGTTTCTCCTCGATCTCTTCGGAGCCGGCAAGTGAGTTCCGACTCCACAACACGCTGGTCCTATGCGCGGCCCTGGCTGACGAATGCCGCGCTGATTCTCATCGGTTCAGGACTGCTCCTCCTGACACGTCAGCTCATCAGCGAATTCAGCCACTTCACCATCGGCTTCTCCGGAGTCTCCGGCTGGTCCGCGATACTTTACGCACTGGCGGTTCTGGTGATTTTGACCCAACCGGTCAACCGCTACACTTTCGGCATCATCCTGGCGTTCGCGATTGCCTTTCGGCTCGTCACGCTGCTTCCTGCTCCCTATCTCTCTACTGATATCTATCGCTATGCCTGGGACGGTGTGGTGCAACATGCTCACATCTCGCCCTATCGCTATGTACCTGGTGATCCAGCCCTCACGTTTTTGCGAGCGCCCAACCAGAATCTCTTCGATCACATCAATCGCCGCGACTATGCGCACACCATCTACCCGCCGGTCGCGCAATTCATCTTCTACATCGTCACCTTCCTCAACCCCACTGTGACGTTCATGAAGCTGGCGATGGTCCTGTTCGAAGGCCTTACCTTGTATGCGCTGTTGGAGTTCTTGCGTGAACTGGGCGTTCGCCGCGAACAGTCCCTGCTCTACGCGTGGTGCCCGCTGCTCGTCTGGGAGATCGGCAGCTCCGGCCATCTTGACTCCGCCGCCATGGCCTTCATCGCGCTTGCTCTCCTTGCTCGATATCGCAGGCAGTCCCTCCTCACAGGTCTCTTCCTCGGTTTGGCAATCATGACGAAGATGTATCCCCTCGTGCTGCTCCCCGCATTATTTCGTCGCGGCGAGTACAGGATGCCCGCGACCGTGGCCGGGGTGGTTGCTCTGGGGTACGCGTGTTATTCCAGTGTGGGCCTTGGGGTCTTTGGTTTCCTCGGAAGCTACGTCCAGGAGGAAGGCATGGATACCGGCACACGCTACTTCCTGCTGGAACTCACGCAGCACGTACCCGGCCTGCACAATCTCTCCAGCAAACCCTATCTTGCCTTTGTGGCCCTGGTCTTCGCCGTGCTGATGATCTGGTGCTGGCGAACCTGCTGCAGTCCAGTGCCGCTGAAGGTAGAGACAGGACAGACCCGCCGCTTCGGCCTTCCTGCTGATGCTGACTTTCTGGTCCCGGCATTCGCGCTCGCACTCGCGTTGATGCTGCTCTTTTCGCCGCACTATCCCTGGTATGTCGCGTGGCTCGTTCCTTTCCTCGCGCTCGTACCGGACATTACCGTCTTCGCCTATATCTGCGGTCTCTTCTATCTGTGCACGACCGCGATCGCGGTAGGCACTGGGCCGCTGCAGTTTCTGCTTAACAAGATGCTCTACGGCAGCGTGTTGCTCGCGTTCGTGCTGGATATCGTCCTGCGCCGTTGGCCTATCCTTCATCCCTCTCCCAAGCCTCCCTATCCCAGACCGGCAACGGAGGATCGAGCATGAGTGTCTTCGACCTCGTGAACGGCTCGAAGATCTCCGTCATCATTCCCGCGCTCAATGAGCAGGAATCCATCGGTCAGGTCGTCGCCTCGATGCCGTGGCCGCTCATCGCAGAATGCATCGTCGTCGACAATGGCTCGACGGACGACACTGCCAGGATTGCAGCCGCGGCAGGAGCGCGCGTCATCACCTCGGCACGCGGCTATGGAGCAGCCTGTAAAGCCGGCTCCGATGCCGCCCTCGCAAGCAGTATGATCCTGGTCTTCATGGATGGTGATGGCAGCGACGTCATTACAGATCTTCCTCGTCTCGTCGCTCCCCTTGAAGCTGGCGAAGCAGATTTCGTTATTGGTTCGCGACTACGAGGACATCGTGAGCCAGGCTCTATGCTGGCTAGCCAGGTCTTCGCGGGGCATCTGGTCTCGCTTCTTCTTCGCCTGCTGTACGGTATCCGCTATACCGATATGGGGCCATTCCGCGCTATTTGCCGGTCGTCATTACAACAGCTCAATATGTCAGAGATGACCTACGGTTGGAATTTGGAGATGCAGGCCAAGGCGGCGCAACAGCATCTCCGCGTACAGGAGATTCCCGTCGACTACCAATGCAGAAAGGGCGGAGTCAGCAAAGTATCGGGCAATCTCGCTGCCAGTTTTAAGACCGGGATACGGATATTGGCGGTGCTGCTTCGCATTGCATTCTCTCGAACCACCTAGTTTCTTCGCAAGGACTATATAGCGCTTCGCTCTTCAACTCATTCCAGGACACACCTATGGCTGCACATCAAAAACGCGCACTTGTCACCGGAGGCGCAGGCCTCATCGGCTCTCACATCGTTGACCTGCTTCTGAGCGAAGGTTGGACCGTTCGCATCCTCGATAATCTGGAACCGCAGACTCACAAGAACGGCGAGCCCGAGTGGGTCAATCCAGCCGCGGAGTTTCGCCAGGGTAACGTGCAGGACTACGAGACGATGCACTCCGCTTTGATGGATATCGATGTCGTCTTCCACGAGGCTGCCTACGGCGGCTATATGCCGGAGATGGCGAAGTATGTCCTGGTGAATAGCTTCGGCACCGCACAGATGCTGGAGATCATTCGCGACCATCATCTTCCTATCCGCAAAGTCCTCGTGGCAAGTTCGCAGGCGGTCTACAGCGAAGGCGCCGCGAATTGCCCGGAGCACGGCCACGTCGTTCCCCTGCTGCGTCCCGCCGAACAGCTCCGCGCCGGTGATTTCAGTGTGCACTGTCCCATCTGTGGCAAGCCCACAACTTCCATTCCGACCCCGGAGGCTACGCCCGGCGGTGGCGAGACAGTCTATGCCCTCACCAAGGTCGATCAGGAACGTCTTGTGCTGCTCTGGGGGAAGCAGACAGGAATCCCGACAGTCGCCCTGCGGTATTCCTGCACCTATGGTCCTCGCCAGTCACTTTTCAATCCCTATACCGGAGTGATCGCCATCTTCTGCACGCGCCTCCTGAATGGCCAGCCGCCCATCATGTATGAAGACGGCGGCCAGACCCGGGACCTGTGCTTCGTAGAAGACATCGCGCGCGCCAACCTGCTTGCAGCCACTACCGACAAGCTGGACGGCCTGCCCGCCAACGTCGGCAGCGGACGGGCGACCAGCGTTCGCGACCTCGCTGGCATCATCGCGAACCAGCTCGGCGTGAAGCTCGCGCCGCTGGCGAGAGGGGAGTTTCGCCCTGGTGAGATTCGCTCGCTCATCTCGGACATCAGCCGCATTCGCACGATCGGATACGAACCCCGGACCACCATCGAGCAGGGGATCGCGCGCTATATCGACTGGATCAAGACGCAGGGTGCGGTCGAAGACTATTTCTCGAAGGCCGAGGCAGGCCTGCGCGCGAAAGGAATCGTTCAAAGCGTACAAAGTCCGGGTTCGTGATCACTGGGATTCGACGACGGATCGACGCAATACTGGCTAGAATTCGGTATGGTCTCCCAGGTTCCTACACTTTTCCAATGGCTCGGTGGTTCAGAAGCTCTTTCTGCGCTTATAGAGCGCTTTTACCAGAAGGTGCCGGCCGACCCAATCCTCGAACCCCTGTTCCGCCATATGGATCCGGCCCACTTCGAGCACGTCGCCAAATTCATCGCTGAAGTTCTGGGTGGTCCTGCTGAGTATTCGTCGCAGCACGGTGGGCATGCCGCGATGATTCGCCATCACCTCGGAAAAGGCATCACGGAGCAGCAGCGTCAGCACTGGGTGCGGCTCCTCCTCGAAACGGCTGATGAGTTGAATCTTCCTTCCGACCCGGAGTTTCGGTCCGCGCTTGTCGCATACCTGGAATGGGGTTCTCGCCTTGCCGTCATCAATTCTGCGCTTCCATCCGATACCCAAGTTGAAGAAGCTCTCATGCCCGCATGGAATTGGGGTGTCCCGGGAGGGCCTTACGAGCCCGAACCGGAAACATCCGACCCAAACCGTAGCTGAATGTGCCGTAAGCCTTTCATCGAATGAATCGGGTAGATACGTTATGCAATTTTTGACTGTATAAAACATCGGGCGAGCTCATGAAGAATGAGCTCGCCCGATGTTTCAGTTTATGTTTCACGAGTGATCGCGATATACGTCAAGCTACAAATACAGCGAGTTAGATGTCGAGGTTCTTTACATCCAGCGCGTTCTCTTCGATGAACTTGCGGCGGCTTTCGACATCCTCACCCATCAGCGTGGTGAAGATCTCTTCGGTCGCGGCGATGTCCTCGAGCTTGACCTGCAGCAGTGTGCGGCGGGCAGGGTCCATAGTCGTGTCCCAGAGCTGCGGGGCCGTCATTTCGCCGAGGCCCTTGTAGCGCTGGACCTGGTATTCCTTGCGGCCCTGCTCGATGACGTACTCGAAGACCTCGCGCGGCGTCTTCCGCTCGACGGGATCCTGCGAGACCTTCGCTGAGCGCTTCACCGGCTTGGCAGCCTCCACAGGAGCAACCGTACCTACGTCGACTGCGCCTTCGAGCTCAACCTCATCGGTGTCCTCAAGGTCCTGTTCCGCCTGTTCCTCTACGCTCTTCGTAGTCGCGGCAGCGTTCTTGCCTGCGTACTCGATCAGGAACGGTCCAACGAGCTGTTCGCGAATCTGGGCATGCTTGCCGAGCAGCTGGCGTGACTCCGGTGCGGAGGCCAGCGTCCAGTTGATGTGCCGGAGCGCGCCCTGCGCATCGGTGAACGAGACAGAGTAGGTACGATGCTCTTCGTCGAACTCGACCTCGGAGACATGCTTGAAGAGCTCGGGACGCTCCAACTCCTTGAGCCGCGCGCGCATGTCCTTCAGCTTGGCATCGGTTTCGAAGTCTGCGCGGCTAACGGAGTCCTTGCCTTCGTTGGCGAAGATCTCGGCGAACGCGCGTACGACTTCGTCATTGCGCAGGCGCTTGACGACCTTGTCGTAGAAGCTGAGGTAGTCGTTGAGCTGCGACATGTACTTCGTCAGCTCCTTGCCTTCGAGCTTCGAGCCGCCTTCGCCGTAACGAATGATCATGCCATCGGAGGCGCGCTTGACCATCACCTGCACGTACTCGCGCTCGTCCTTGATGTACTGTTCAAACTTGCCCTTCTTGATGCGGAAGAGCGGCGGCTGCGCGATGTACACGTGCCCGCGCTTGATAAGCTCCTGCATGTGGCGGAAGAAGAACGTCAGCAGCAGCGTGCGGATATGTGATCCGTCGACGTCGGCATCGGTCATCAGGATGAGCTTGCCGTAGCGCAGCTTGGCGGTGTCGAAGTCGTCCTTGCCGATGCCGGTACCGAGTGCGGTGATCATGGCGCGAATTTCTTCGTGGCCCAGCATCTTGTCGTAGCGGGCCTTCTCGACGTTGAGGATCTTACCCTTGAGTGGGAGGATCGCCTGGAACTTGCGGTCGCGGCCCTGCTTGGCGGTTCCGCCGGCCGACTCACCCTCGACGAGGTACAGCTCGCAGAGCTCAGGACGACGCTCGGAGCAATCAGCGAGCTTGCCGGGCAGGCCGCCGCCGTCAAGTGCGCCCTTGCGGCGCGTAAGGTCGCGGGCCTTGCGTGCGGCTTCGCGAGCGCGCGAGGCATCGATGGCCTTGTTGATGATCTTCCTTGCGACCGAGGGGTTTTGTTCAAGAAAGGCGCCCAGGCGCTCGTTGACGAACGCCTGCACTTGGCCGGCGATATCGGAGTTGAGCTTGCCCTTGGTCTGGCCTTCGAACTGCGGCTGCGGCAGCTTGACGCTGACGACAGCGACGAGGCCTTCGCGAACGTCATCGCCCGAGAGGTTTTCCTTCACATCCTTGAACAGGCCAAGCTGCTGGCCGGCGACGTTGATGGTGCGCGTCAGCGCGGTGCGGAAGCCGGAGAGGTGCGTGCCGCCGTCAACCGTATTGATGTTGTTGGCAAAGGAGAAGACCGTCTCGGAGTACGCGTCGTTATACTGCAGCGCAATCTCCATGACGACGTTGCCCTGCTCGGTCTCCATGTAGATGGGCTTCTCATGGAGCACCTGCTTGCCCTTGTTGAGCAGCTTGATGAACTCCGCGATACCGCCGGTGTACTTGTAGACCTGCGACTTCGTCTCGCCTTTGGTATCGACCTGGCGCTCGTCGGTCAGCGAGATCTCGATGCCCTTGTTCAGGAACGCGAGCTGGCGCAGACGATTGGCGAGTGTGTCGAAGTTGTACTCGGTGACGGTGAAGATGGTCTTGTCGGGCAGGAAGTGGATCTTGGTGCCGCGGCGCTTGGAGGGGCCCATCTTGCGCAGTTCGCTGATGGGGTCGCCCTTGGAGTAGTCCATCTCCCAGGTAAAGCCGTCACGCCAGATCTCAACGTCGAACTCTTCCGAGAGCGCATTGACGCAACTCACACCGACGCCGTGCAGACCTCCGGAGACCTTGTAGTTCGAGGCATCGAACTTGCCGCCGGCGTGCAGCATCGTCAGCACGACCTGCACGGCAGGCATGGTCTCGCCGGTGGGCAGCGTCTTGTTGTCGACGGGGATGCCGCGGCCGTCGTCGACGACCGTGATGGAGTTGTCGACGTGGATCGTGACATCGATGCGTGTGGCATGGCCCGCCAGTGCCTCGTCGACCGAGTTGTCGACGACCTCGTAGACGAGATGATGCAGACCCTGCTCGCCGGTTGAGCCAATGTACATGGCTGGGCGCAGGCGGACGGCCGCCAGGCCTTCGAGGATGGTGATGTTCTCGCCGGTGTAGGTTCCGGGCTGAGGCGGGGGAGTCTGGCTATTGGCTGCTGCGGGGATGATTTCTTCAGGCACGAACGGAACGCTCCATTGGTCTTATCCGGTTGGCTCTCCAGAGGGCTGGGAACCGATCGGGAAAGGGCGCAAAAACCCTTGAAAATACAGGCTGTTTGCTGGTGTTGTCGACACCTAAGTATAGCACGCGCCAACCCGTTTTCGAAGCACCGAAAGGGCTCTCTGGCAGGGAACAAAAGGCGTAGATTGAAGGGTTTAGCCGATGTCTTAGGACTTCTTAAACAGCAGAAGCCCCCGGGCGGCAGACTCGGGGGCTTCTGAGCGGGGTATTTGTTGTTTTAGGCTGAGGCCGCGTACGTTACCGGCTCTTCTGTCACAGGAGGCACTTCATGCTCCGCGAGGACCGCGCTATAGAAGATGCCTGCAATGGCGGCTCCCACCAGCGGAGCGACCCAGAATAGCCATAACTGCTGCAGGGCTAATCCGCCGGCAATAATCGCCGGACCGGTCGAGCGCGCCGGGTTGACGGAGAGGTTGGTTACCGGGATGCCGATGAGGTGAATCAGCGTCAGGCAGAGACCGATTGCCAGAGGCGCAAACCCTTTGGCCGCGCGCTGGTCGGTTGCGCCCAGAATCACTACCAGGAAGAAGAAGGTTAGAACCACCTCGGCTACCAGGCAGGCGATCAGGCTGTAGCCGCCGGGTGAGCCAAAGCCGCCCGGCATGGCAGGACCGTAGCCGTTGGAGGCAAAGCCACCCACCGCGTAGTCCGTTTTGCCGGAGGCGATGACATAGAGCACGCCAGCCGCGGCAATGCCGCCGATTACCTGCGAAATCCAGTAGGGAAGGAGCTCTTTGGCCGGAAAGCGCTTGCCGGCTACGAGGCCCAGGGTGACTGCAGGGTTGAGGTGGCAACCGGAGATATGTCCGATGGCATAGGCCATCGTCAGCACGGTCAGGCCGAAGGCGAGCGCAACACCGACAAAACCGATGCCAAACGCCGGAAACCCACAGGCTAGAATCGCTGCTCCGCAACCGCCGAAGACTAACCAGAATGTTCCAAAGAACTCGGCAATACAACGCCGTGAAAGCGCTATCTCCATAACTTCCTCCAAGGTTCACTTCTCTATTTGCTTGGTATTTGAAACGGAGCCAGTGTAGAGCACGAAGCCTGTTTTTGTGATGTAAATGTGATGAGCGTACAGCGATTACTTGAGGTTAGAGTCCCGCTGGACAGGCCGGTTTATCCTAGCTAAGATTGATTAGCAGGTTGGAGGCGATATGGTTACAGCGACAATCTTCGAAGCTAAGACGAACCTCTCCAGTCTCGTGAAGAAGGCGCAGGCCGGGGAAACGGTCATCATTACCTCTGGTCGCGACAAAACCCCGGTCGCGAAGTTGGAAGGGATTGAATCCAAAAAGATTAAACGGCTGGGTTTCATGGAGACGCCAGGCTTTGAGTTGGGAGATGCTTTCTGGGAACCGTTGCCTGAGGAAGAGCTCAACCTTTGGAATGGTGAGGGCGAATGAAGGTCCTGGTAGATACACATGTAATCTTGTGGGCTGCATTCTCCAGTCACATGATTGGTGAAGACGCCGCAAAAGTGATTGGCAATGAAGCTAACACGATCTTTGTATCGGCAGCTTCTGCCTGGGAGATTGCGACCAAAGTGCGTATAGGAAAGCTGCCCCAGGCTGAGGCGTTGGAGAAGGACTTTTCTGCGGCGATGTCGGGCGCAGGATATACGCTTCTGCCGATCACTATTGACGACGCACTCCGCGCCGGACGTCTTCTGGGTAATCATCGCGACCCGTTTGACCGGATGATCGTAGCGCAGGCGCTGGCGATGGATATACCTGTGATCAGCATTGACTCAAAACTGGATACTTTCGGTGTCCGCCGGATCTGGTAGCCCTTGAGCTACCTGATCCGGCGTGACGACCTATGATCCGACGTTAGCCTGGGGGGGCGCTACCAGACCCGGCACGACGGTGCATGCACCATCGGCTGGCTTGCCTTGCAGCCGAAGGCCTTCTGGAACTCCGGCATGTTCGACACCACGCCATTAATGCGCGCAAACCCCGGTGAGTGCGGATCGGTCGCGGCATGTACCCGCAGGTTCTCCGGCCGTTCGTTCTCGCAGGCCCACTGCGCCATGCCCACGAAGAACCGCTGGTCCGGGGTAAACCCCTCGACGTCTGTCAGCTTCACGCCCTCTGTCTGCTTCTTCCAGGCGATGTAGGCCAGCAGCTCTCCGCCCAGGTCGGCGACATCTTCGCCGCTGGTCAGCTTGGAGTTGATGTGCGTGTCGTCGACGATCACATAGCCCGCATACTGGTCGCGGATGCAGTTGATGCGGTCTTCGAAGCCCTTCGCATCTTCTGGAGTCCACCAGTCGCGCAGGTTGCCCTTGGCGTCGAACTGCCGTCCTTCGTCGTCGAAGGCGTGCGTCAGCTCATGGCCGATGGTGCCGCCCGTGTTGCCATAGTTCGGCGCGTCGTCGAGCTTCGAGTCGTACAGTGGTGGCTGCAGCACGCCGGCAGGGAAGTTGATGTCGTTCATCTGCGGATTGAAGTAGGCGTTCACCGTCGGTGGCGTCATGCCCCACTCATTCAGGTCGACGGGCTTGCCCAGCTTGTGCCATTGGCGCGCGTCTTCGAAGCGGTAAGCGCGTACGGCGTTCCCGGCATAGTCGTCCGGTTTGACCTCAAGCGTAGAGTAGTCGCGCCAATGCTCGGGATAGCCGATCTTATTGCGGATGGCGTGCAGCTTGCGCAGCGCCTCCTGCTTGGTGGCCGGGCTCATCCAGGGCAGATTCTCGATCTCATGCTGCATGGCCGTCTCGATCTGCTCGGTCATCAACTGGGTACGGGCTTTCATGTCGGCGGAGAAGGTGCGCCGTACGAACTCCTGCCCCAGCGCTTCGCCAAGGTTGCGGTCGACCGCGCGGGTGCAGGTCTTCCAGCGCGGAGGCATCACGGGAATGCCGCGCAGCGTCTTCGAGTAGAAGTCGAAGTTGGTCTGCTCGAACGGATGCGCGAGGTAGGGCGCGGCGGCGGTAAGCAGATGGAAGCGCAGATAGGCTCGCAGGGCAGCGAGATCTTCCGTGCTGAGCTCGGCTTCGACCGCCTTCATGAACTCCGGCTGCGAGACGTTGAGCTTCTCGACTCCGGCTGCGTCCTGCGTCTTGAAGTAGAGCGGCCAGTCGATCGACGGCGCCAGCTTCGCGAGCTCGGCGACGGTCATCATGTGATACGTCTTATGCGGATCGCGAAGATCGACACGGGTGAGCGAGCCCTTGGCCAGCGCGGTTTCTATGCGCAGGATGGCATCGGCGTCAGCCTTGGTCTTTTCGGCCGGCTCACTTGTGAGGGAGAGCAGTTGCCGAATGTACGCGACATACTGCTCGCGGATCTTGACGCTCTTGTCGTCGGTCTTCAGGTAGTAGTCGCGGTCGGGTAATCCGAGTCCACCCGCGCCGACCGCAGCGATGATGACAGACGAGTTGATGGCATCCTGGTCTGTGCCAGAGCCGAAGAAGAAGCTGCCGGCGTACTCGTGGTGCAGGCGCGTGAGTGCGGCGAGCAGCTCAGGCCGCGTCTTCAGGGCATCGATTCTTGCCAACTCGGACCGCACCGGCTTATCGCCAAGCGCGT
This sequence comes from Granulicella mallensis MP5ACTX8, assembly GCF_000178955.2. Classification (NCBI taxonomy): domain Bacteria; kingdom Pseudomonadati; phylum Acidobacteriota; class Terriglobia; order Terriglobales; family Acidobacteriaceae; genus Granulicella; species Granulicella mallensis. The sequence continues at coordinate 295,057 of NC_016631.1, forward strand.
CGATGGCTGAAGTGTTCATGCAGGCGGCAAAGTAGTCGCCGACCTTTTGCTGTACAGGCGTGCGGTTGGTGGCTCTGGCGTCTTCCACGAGAATGCCCCAGAGGAACTGCTGGTTCTCGTTGGCGAGCTTGGAGTAGACGTCCCATGAGGCCTGATCGGAAGGGATCGGGTTGTTCTTCATCCAGCCGCCGCAGGAGAACTTGTAGAAGTCCACACAGGGATCGACCGAGCGGTCGAGGCTCGTGACATCGAGCGAAGGGGAGTAGGGCATCGCCTGCAGGGGCTGTGGCGCGGCTGGCTGTTGAGCCGAAAGAGATTGTGACGAAAGACAAAGGGCGGCCGCGGCGAGCGCCACGGCAAGCAGAGGTTTCGAGAGCATAAGTTCTCCAGTGAGAGCCATCCTACAATGCTCTAGGGAGCAGTACTCCGGGCGATCTCTTTTCCCTCCAGACGCCGTAGCTTTCGCCAGAGCTTCCGGGGCCACTCGGGGTCCATGCAGGGCCGCTCAATCAGCACAAAGTAGAGAGCGGAGACGGCTATCGCGATCGCTATCAGGAGCGCCATCTGGGTCGCGATGGTTGCCGCATTTCCGGGCATCCGCAGATACTTGATCGCGCGGAACGAGGCCGAAATGATCAGCATGTGCATGAGATAGATGGAGTAGCACATGCCGCCGGTCAGGGCCACAAAGGGTTGCCGGAAGAACCAGTTGGAGGCCTTGCCGTAGAAGGCGGCCAGATAAACCGGAATAATCAGCAGAGGCAGGCACGCCGACGTCCCCCGTGAGTGCACTAAAAGGAAGATGGCGGACCATCCCACAAGGCTCACAAGGTCCCAGGCCCATGTCTGACGGCTCGTGTGCCGGGGATATTCCAGAAGATCGGTCAGCAGGAATCCGGAGAGGAAATACTGCATATAGTAAAGCGGCGTTAAGTCGTAGTAAGCAAAGGGAACACCCCTGCTGTTGACGAAGCAGAAGAACAGGATAAGTGCTGCGAGGATGCCCCGGCGCAAGGCAGTATGTTTGACCCGATAGAGGTTTCCCAGGAACGGTGCCAGGATATAGAACTGAATCTCAATCTCCAGGCTCCAGGTCACAAAGTTGATCGTGCTTCCGGTGTAATAAAGCAACCCATGGGCATATCCCATGCTCGCCAGTAAGTGCGGCAGTAGCTCATGAAAAGGAGTATGGAGTACACCGCACAGAGCGGCTGTGTAGATCAGCAGGGACAGAATGTAGGGTGGTTCCAGCCGGGTCATGCGTCGCAAAAAATAGGTGCTGAGCTTGACCTTATGTCCTTCCAGGCGATGCTGGCGAAGGAAGGGCCGCGCCAGGATGTAGCCGCTGATCACGAAGAAGAGCTGAACTCCACGGTCGCCGTTCTGGAGGATTCTGGTGATCCACCAGGCATTGGACGGGAGGGCGAGCGGTTTCAGGCCCTGATGGGACACCTCTCCAAACGAGTGCACAAGGAGCACGGCGATAATTGCGATAAAGCGCAGGCCGTCAATCTGTGGAATCCAGGTGGCCCCGCTCGTTATGCGCCGCAGACGCAGCAATCAACTACCCTCATTTCTGCCCGGTTGGATCGTCTCTTCTAAGAGGCACTTCTGCCCAGATAACAAGTGTAGCGAGGCGAACGCCGAACTTCGATGAAAGGTGCAGTGTTTCCGAGCGGACCTCAGATAGGAATGCTTTGTCTTGGAAGGGCCGCCCCTCTCATCTGTTATACTGATCGCTGTTGTAAATAGCAGTAGTTCTGTTAGGAACCCCATGCCAAAGTTGAAGACACACTCAGGCGCGGCCAAGCGCTTCAAGAAGACTGGTACCGGCAAGTTCAAGCGCGGCCAGTCGAAGATGCGCCATATCCTCACCTCGAAGGCGACCAAGACCAAGAGCAAGCTTGGAAAGATCGTTCTCGTTTCGGTGGCGGATACCCCAAAGGTCGCCCGTATGCTTCCTTACGCCTAAGGCGTAGAGAAGTTTATAGAGTTTTTCGAATCGAGCCGTTCTGTCGATTTTGACAGCACAAAGGGCCGCTCAAGCGTTGAGGCCCCTGGGTTAGGCCAAAGCCAACCCACTGAGATTCGAAGTTGTAGGCGAGTGAAGAGGCTACTACCCTTACCTCCAGCCGCTTGAACGCAGTACGCAAAAGGAGAATGACATGCCCCGTGTAAAACGGAGTACTAAGCGCAGCGACCGCCGCAAGAAGATTCTTAAGCGCGCGAGTGGCTACTTCCTCACGAAATCCAAGCTCTATCAGGCAGCCCAGGAAGCCGTTGAACGCGGCCTGAAGTTTGCCTATATCGGCCGCAAACAGAAGAAGCGGCAGTTCCGTTCGTTGTGGATCGTGCGCATCGGCGCCGCGGCCCGCATCAACGGCATGAGCTATTCGACGTTTATCAACGGCCTCAAGAAGGCGGGCAACGGTCTCGATCGCAAGATCCTCGCCGACATCGCCGCCAACGATCCCGCAGGTTTTGCCGCACTCGCTGTGCAGGCCAAGGCCGGGCTCGAGAGCGCCAAGAAGGTTGCGGCGTAACTTTCCGCAGGCAGGACTGAAAGAAGGGCGTGGCTTCGGCCACGCCCTTCTTTCTTGTACACGCCCTTTTATTTTGTAATGGTCCATGTCGAGGACTTTTAGGGTGTTTGCAATCGCTCTGTTATGGGCGGTCCGCATTGCGCATAGTGTCGTATATTCCAGCTATAGATGATGCCGGCCTGAGCTTTGATAGCGCATTGCGCAAGCATGGCGTCGTAGATGCTTCCTCCTACGATGCCACGAGCAGCCGAGATCTCCAGCGTGTCCGCATATTCATCTCCATCCAGTGCTATAAGCGTGAGCCGTTCCCGGATGCTTCCAATGAATAATATTGCTTGTTCGGGACTGATGCGGTGTTTGCCCGGCATGCGAGTCAATGTTGAGAAAACCTCAACCAGGCTGTGCGCTCCACAACATCCTGTAGACCTGTTGAATTGAATGAATAGTCGCAGACTAGCCTCGTGGTGGACATGATCTCCATAAAATACCGGCACCAGCACCGAAGTATCGAAGAATGCCTTCATTCAATTCCGCCCAGGTTCGTTAGATCGCGCTCCGCACGTAGTTGTTGCAGCACTCTATCCGTAGCCGACGCAGACAACGATTGCCCTGTATGAAACACCCAGACGCCATGTTCTTTCGTAAGCGGTCCTGTTCCGCGAACAGGGCGGAGGGTAATTTGTTCCCCAACATTTTCCAGTTCTAGACTGTCCCCAGGTTCCAAATGCAGTTCTTCACGCAATGATTTTGGAATGACAACACGACCAGCTTTGTCGATGGTGAGTTGAACGTTCATATTGACATTTTATAATGGGTTGAACCACTCAGAGATACCATTTTCTCGTTCTTAACAACAACCTCTAGTCTCATCATCGGCTATCCTGTAGTCATGCCTGCCTCAGCCGAACTCCAGTTTCCCCCGGCAACCTCCGTCGATCAGGAGCCCCCCTTCGAGGGCGTGCCGCCGTTTGAGTCCTGGGGACGCTATCCCACCTACGGAGCGACGGTTGTCCCGCTGCACTGGCAGGGAGATTTTCCTCGGGCAATCGATGGAGTTCACCACGGGGCTTTAGCGGTAGGAATGGGACGCAGCTATGGCGATGTCTGCCTGCTGAAAGACGGAACACTACTCCAAACGACCTCGATGAACCGCCTCCTGGGGTTCGATGCAGCGACCGGATTGCTCACCGCCGAAACCGGCATTACCTTGGCGCAGATTCTGGATTTTGCCGTGCCGCGCGGCTTCTTTCTGCCCGTTACTCCGGGAACGAAGTACGTCACCCTGGGCGGGGCCATCGCCAACGACATCCACGGTAAAAACCATCATGCCGCCGGTACGTTCGGCAATCACATCACACAGTTTGAGCTGGTCCGCTCCGACGGTACCCGCATGCACTGCACCCCGACCCAAAACCCTGACTATTTTGCCGCGACCATCGGCGGCATGGGCCTTACTGGTGTAATGACCTGGGCGCAGGTGCGGCTCAAGCCCATCGTCAGCCGCATGATCGACTACCAGGGCATCCAGTTTCATGGCATCGACGAGTTCCTCGATCTCACCCAGCAGGCTGAGCACATCGAATACACGGTGAGCTGGGTCGATGTGACTTCGACAGGAAAGAACTTCTGCCGGGGCATCTTTATGCAGGGCGACCATTCTCAGGTGCCTGGGCCGCTCGAGCCATCGGCTAAACCCAAGCTCGTCTTCCCGTTTGAACTGCCAGGTTTCGCCTTGAACGGTGCGACCGTCGGCGCGTTCAATGGGCTTTACTTCAATAAGCAGATGAAGAAACGCGTGACGGCACTACAGGACTACGAACCGTTCTTCTATCCGCTGGATGCCGTGCTGCACTGGAATCGCATGTACGGTAAGCGCGGCCTGCTGCAGTTCCAATACGCCATTCCGTGGGAGCACGCACGCGAAGGGACGGTGGCTATCCTGACGGAGGTCGCCAAGTCCGGACTTGCCAGCTTTCTCGCTGTGCTCAAGGCGTTCGGCGATGTGCAATCACCGGGCATGATGAGCTTTCCCAAGCCCGGCATGACGCTCGCGCTTGATTTCCCCATCAAGCCGGAGAAGAGCTTTGCGCTCTTCGACCGCCTTGCGGAGATGACGCGCGAGTTCGGCGGACGACTCTATCCAGCTAAGGATGCTCGCATGACCGCGCCGCAGTTCCAGGAGTTCTACCCTCAGTGGGAGCGCTTCAGCCGCTACAAGGACCCGGCGCTGACCTCCAGTTTCTGGGAACGCGTCACCGCCGGCCATCCTGCCTCCAGGGGAGGAAGCCGATGACGAATCCTGCTCCGAAACGCATCCTGGTACTGGGTGCGACCTCTGGGATCGCCGAAGCCTGCTGCCGCCTCTGGGCCGAGCGCGGCGACAGCCTCTTTCTGGTCGCGCGCAACTCCGACCGGCTGGCTGCGGTCGCCGCGGACCTGCGCACGCGTGGTGCCTCTTATATAGATAGCGCTGTTGCCGATCTGGACGATACCGCCATCCACCCCGAGCTGCTGGCACACGCAATCAACTCGCTGGCGGGGTTGGATATTGCATTTTTCGCACTGGGAGTGCTGGGTGACCAGCAGAAAGCCGAGCGCGGCTTTGCCGAGGCCGGTCAGATTCTGCATACGAACCTCGTTGCTCCGGCCAGCCTGCTTACGTGGCTGGCGAACTACTGTGCGCAACGCCACTCCGGGACGCTGGCAGTGCTGTCGTCGGTAGCAGGAGAGCGCGGCCGCAAGTCGAACTACGTGTATGGTTCGTCGAAGGCTGGACTGACGGCGTTCGTCGATGGGCTGAGAAACAGGATCGACCGCGAAGGCGTACGCGTCATGACGATCAAGCCGGGACCGGTGAAGACGGCGATGACGCAATCGATGAAGGGCAGCAAAAAGTTTGCCGACGTCGAAAAAGTCGCTGTAACCCTGGTGACGGCGATCGATAAGGGCACGGACGTGGTCTATGTGCCGGGAATCTGGCGGGTCATCATGACAGTGATTCGCGCGATCCCTGAGCGCGTGTTCAAAAAGCTGAACCTGTAGGGCGGGATTCTGCTCTGGCTCTTCATTCGTTCTGAACGGGAAGAGGAACCTGCTATTCATCCGCAGGCTCAATGTCGCATCAAAATCTCTCTTCGCGACTACTGCAAGCTCCCTTCGGTTATTGAGTTCGCATCCGCAGCAAACAAACCGCCGACCTTCGGTATGGCAAACCATACTGGACCGCTATGGTGCGGTGACGCACTTCTGTTTTTTGTATTTTTATGTGTGATTTGAGATCTTGCCGCCCGGTCAATTCGCCAAATCTTCTGACAGTCATTTCAAAATCTATTGATATGGGCGTCATGAGTGGCCTCGATTGGAAAGCGGTTTGGCATGAGAATTGCAATTCTGCTTGGATAGCTGGGCCCCGACCTTTGAAGTTGTTCGTCGTTAACTGACCGGGCTTTCCTTGGTTCTTTTGTACCTTGACGTCCGATCTATAAGTTTTGGAGTCGCAAAAAGAATGAAACGGATCTTTAGCATCTTCTCCCCCTCCCCCGCCGTTCGACACTACAATTCACCTAAAACGTTGTTCGGAAGAGGTTCAGTTCGTCCTTTCCGTTCTTTCAGCTTCACGATGATGGCTGTTTTTGCTCTCGTGATGGCTGCGCCGTTCCTGCACAAAGGGGCCTATGCTCAGGGCATTAACACTGGAAACATCTCAGGAACTGTAGCCGACCAGACTGGGGCTGTTATTCCTGGTGCAGTGGTAACGGCTACGGATACAGCCAGGAATGTGAGCAGCAAAACGACCGCTGGAAGGGACGGCGGTTTTAGCTTTAAAGATCTGCCAATCAGTACCTATACCGTCGTGATCTCCAGCGACGGTTTTGTCACTCGCACTCTGAACAATATTCAAGTTTCCTCCGCTAAGGAGCAGGGGCTGGGTGTGCAGAAGCTGCTTCCTGGCAGCGCAGGGCAAATCGTGGATGTCTCTGCTGCCGCGAATTTGCTTGAAACAAGCCAGTCGCAGGTCACGACGACGTTCAGTTCTCAGCAGGTCTCACAACTTCCCCTCGCGGGCGGCTTCGATGAGGTGGCTCTACTCATCCCTGGCGTTGTCAATACAGGCGCCGATCGATTCTCCAACACCAACGGTGTCGGTTTCTCGGTCAATGGAGAGCGCGGACGCGCCAACAACTTCCAGATTGATGGCCAGTCGAACAACGATACGACGATCGCTGGTCCGCAGGTGTTCTTCGGGAATGAGGATGCTCTAGCCGAGGTCCAAGTCATCACGAACAGCTTTAGCGCCCAGTATGGACGTAACGCAGGTTCGGTGATCAACTACATTACCAAGTCCGGCAGCAATGCCTGGCATGGCTCGGCTATCTACAAATACTCAGGTAATTTCACCAGTTCACTGCAGCAGGGAACTTCCAAGGGAACACAGTTTGGGTTTTGCGGTCCAGGGCAGACACCTGACGCGGACGGTTGTGCGCCGACCGTTGTTCCTCGCTACGTAGACAACTATTATGGCGGCACTCTCGGCGGCCCAATTATCAAGGACAAGCTCTTCGCTTTTGGTTCTACATACTGGTACAAGTTCCGCGAATTTGGTGCTCTTACGACTAGCCAGGGTCAGGTCTTCCCAACACCCGCAGGACTCGCCACCCTCGCTGCCGCTTTTCCTAACAGCACTGGCATTGCTTATCTTCAAGAGCTAAGCCCGTACGCCGTGCCGGGCGGTAATCCACGCCAAGTGACTGCGGCCGCGAATGAAAGTGTGACCAGTGGCGGCAAAACGGTTTCGATCCCGATGGCCCAATTCGGCCGTCAGATCCCCTCACTTATAAGTGACCAGGAAGATCTGGGACGTCTTGACTGGCAGGCTACCCCCAAGGACCATGTCTTTCTCCGTTATCTCTATCAAGATAATCCAGTCACCCCCTATCAGACCGTCGCGAACGGCGGCTATGTCGACGTCACGGGCGTGACTCATTCGGTGGGCGCAGATATCACCCATACTTTCGGACCGCACTGGGTCGATCAGCTCCGTTATAGCTTCCAGCAGAGCAGCTCAGGCTTTCAGGGTGGTGGCTTTCCCACCTGCACGATCAGCTCTTTTACGAACTGCCCAACGAGCATCAACCAGCTCACGCTCGACAGTGGTGATACCTTCACCTCTCTAGGGCTTAACGCCGCCTTTCCGCAGGGGCGTGTAGTCAAGGTTGGGCAGTTGCAGGATATTGCTACTTGGTCGGTTGGGAAGCATGCGATTACATTCGGAGGTGAGTTTGACGATACACACGCGCCGAATGTCTTCCTCCCTAATTCAGCCGGAACCTACAACTTTGATACGCTAGACGACTTCCTTGGCGGCGGCTGCGCAACCTGCACCGTTGCCGTAGCGAAGGGCAATCCAACAATTCCGTTAGATGAATACGATGTGTCTCTCTTCTTTCAGGACGACTGGAAGGCTACCCCCAATCTCACCCTAAATCTGGGGCTGCGCTGGGAGTTTTACGGAGAGCCCATCAACAAAATCAATAGCGATACCGTGGCCCAGCAGACTGGCCCGAACCCCAACTGGAGTACGGCGCTGCCACTCTCTCAGACTACCGCCTCCCGCGTCAACAACTACTATAAGAACTTCGAGCCTCGCCTCGGTTTCGCCTACAATCCTGACTTCAATAGGAAGTTGGTGATCCGCGGCGCCTATGCCATCAACGTCGATCCGCAATTCCAGAATATCGTCGAGAATGTAGCTCAAGCTGCGCCGGCTGTCCTCGCCGGAGCCGTTAATTGCGCGTCCGGCAGCACGAACTGCTTCCCCTCGGGGCCGGCAACCTTCAACACGATTCAACAGCAGATTGCTACACAGCTCCCGACCGGCGGAAACCCTGGCCTGGACGCCCAATCCTTCGTTCCCTCGAACTTCCGCTTTCCTGTAGGCCAGACGTATACGCTGGGAGTGCAATATCAGATTCGCAACTCGGCCGTATTTGAGATTCGTTATGTGGGCAACCACACCAGCGGTCAATTTCAGTCGATCAATGCCAATCCGTATCTCGCGCCGGTCGCGGCTGCCTTCCCCAATGTGGTCAATCCCAGCAGTCTTTGCCCGGGCAGCGCCGCACTTGGCGGAGCTGATGCAGGGTTCCTGAACTGCGGCGAAACCTCTGTAGGCGCGGTAAAGAATACAGCTTTTTCCCAGTATCAGTCTTTACAAATGAACCTTACGACGCAAAGCTATCACGGTATAACCGCGACCTTCGCGTATACGTGGAGCCATAATATTGATAACTCCGACGAGGTCTATTCAAACGCCGGCGGCTCAAACCAGGGCGGCAGCACAATTGCTTATGCGCAGAACCCACTCGACATCAATCTCGGCGAGCGTGCAAACAGTTCGCTTGATTTCCCCAATGTTGCCAGCATTAGTTTCCTGTACGCGTTTCCCAAACTCCACACCGGCAAAGACTGGGCAGACAAACTGGTGAATGGTTGGAGCGCAAATACGATCTGGACCTATGCCAGCGGCCAGACCTATACCGACTATCAAGGAATAACTAACGGCTCTCCGGTAGCTAATACCGCAGGTTCGGGCTCGCTCGGCCAAGCGAATCCGGGTGACGCGCGGACCACTAACTCCTATAGCGATATTCCCTTTGAAAATAATTTTCTTGGTTTGGACATCGCTCGCCCAATTCTTTCCAATCCAAAGGCCCCTGCCGGCACCCTGGGCATTTACACCGACACCACGACTGCGGTCAGCGCGACTGGTGTCGCAACATACTCCGCACCAGTCCTTGTAGATTATGCGTCTGGCGCTCTGGTCTCTCCGTCGCAGGTTCACTTTATCGCAAACAATCAACTGGCGGCCAATATTCTGGGTAATCCTTATCCTGGTTCGGCACGCCACCTCCTGCGTGGCGATACCAGCAACAATGCCGACCTCAGCATTATTAAAGACACTAAGATCACCGGACGATTCACGTTCCGTCTGGAAGTAGACGCGTTCGATGTGTTAAACCGTGCCTTCTATGGAACTCCTGGCAACGAACTATCTAACTATGCATTTAGCGGCGGTTCATTCTTCAATAACTATTCTCAAAACCTTGCTTCCGGGAGCCAGAATTTGAATACCCCGGGAACGGGAACACGCAACCTGCTCTTCACGGGCAAGATCCTGTTCTAGTCTGGAACACCTTATTGTCGACTTCTTCAAAAGAAACGCCACGATTGTGCATACCACAATCGTGGCGTTTCTTTTGACAAATTTCATTGTATCGTGCAATTATTTTTCATTCGTAAAGAAGGTTGATGTCGTCGCAACAGAGAATCACAGCGTGGACATCACGCATTACAGGGGTGTTACCACGTTGAAACCATAACCAAAGTCACAAAATCCGGAATCAAAAGGGGAAATATCGATGCGATGCTATCGATTCAAGAGCTTACTCCTACCGGCACTCCTCATCGTGTTGGCAATGTCTACAAAGTCTTCAAAGGCTTCCACACAAACTACCCTCACGACCGGCACATCCTCAGTTGTGGGTGGGGGAACACTGAACTATGCCATCTCATCAACCCCAGGAAGCAGACTATGCGGCGCGCTGCCGCACCAGAAAACCGTCAACTATACGGTGGTTTTGTATAACAACTTCTCCTACACCGATACCAACGGGACAACTTCACAGATGAATGGCGGTATCCAGTATGTTTCTGTAAGCGGCATTACAGCTGACTGCAGTAGCCCTCTGCCGACTAGTGCGACACAACCCCTGATGCTAAGGGTACCTAATGGTCTTCCGATTTCATTTACGGGAAGTATTTCTGGCAGTAACGGAAGTGCCACCCTTGGGGCTATTGTCGATACATCCAAGGTGCTCTCTATCCTGTACGCAACCCCTGGAAACCTCAGTTCAGATTCTTTTACAAACACCAAAACAAATGGAACCGTTACAACGATTGGAAGCAGTTTCACGAGCGGACAATCAGATGCGTTCTCCCTCGGTTTTCTGGGATCTGGAACAAATGTCACCGTTGGAGCCTCAATCACAACGGGTCAAAGCAATGCTTTTACCGAAACCATTGCGAATGCGACTTCCGTGAGTAATGCATCGAATACCGGCACCAACGGATTAAACACCATAAACCATAGTCAGGATCTGTTTCTAATTTGGCTTAACCCTGAAGTCAGCCTTATTGGAAATACATATTCTCTACAGACGCAATATCAAAATGGCTTGGCAGAGTTGCCCTCCGTTGTTGAGGTAACCGCAGGTGCCATGCAATCAAACAACAACGCTACAACGGTCCCACTGACAATTTTGCAGAGACAATTTGACCCCGCTACCGGGCAGAATGATCTACCAGGGCTTGCAAGCATTTGTGCCGACCAAAGTCAATATGTCAATAACTGCTCTCAACAAGGTCAGTGCGGTTGCATGCCAAGTGATTTTGCTAAAATCCTTGCTAATGATCCCCTCTTAAATGGGAACCCAACTCTGAATGCCACAACTGCCACAAATCCTCTGAGTATCGATACATCGGGTGTTGCAGCCTGCTCGAATCCCACACCAGCAAATAGTTGCAGATACGTTCCAGTAAAAGAGAGCGGCAGTTCGGTCCAAATGACCACCCTTCTTGCAGGTCCTGAGTGCTCCGGATGCGACCGACCGATAAATAGTTACTCACAGACGGACAATTCGTCAACAACACAAACTTATAGTGAATCTCACTCCGAGACCGCGAGTTATTCGGCCAAGGGAAGTCTGCCTTTCGGACTAGGCAGTTTCACGAGCACGGATACCTGGACATGGACTGACACGGAGAGCACCGGAGCCATCGATGGCACGATGAACCAGATACAGTATTCCCTGTCTTCGAGCACAGTAGATTGCTCTCAGGAAGTATTAATTTATGAAGATACGACCTTCCATACATATGTCACACAGCAAGCCCCCGGCAATACCAGCTGTCCATAGTCCAACAGGGCGGATTCCAAGTTGAAGTGCAACAAACAACATCAAAAGCAGCTATGACTTACCCGAAATGGGCCATGGAAAAGCTGGAAAACAAGGAGCGTTTTCCATTTTCCCACGGCACGGCTGCGACGATGTCTATGAATCGATTCGAGATATTTGTTGCACTTCAACCTGGAACCCGCCCAGTCTTCAATGGCAGCGCCGCCATTGTCTACGACCGAACGGTCATCAACGCCATCAATTTTCTTCAGGATCAGATCTCGTATCTATTCGAGAACTCTCAGATTAATGAGAGTCCCAATGCAAATATAACTTCTGTTGACACGACGCTTGCAACGATTGCCCGGCTTGGCTCCGGTCTCTCTTATTCATCCACCCTGAACCCACCGCCTGCATCCGTTGCTGTTCCCTATACCCCGTTCGTAAGCGGTGGTGTACCGAACGGTGCGGCGCAGGGCCAGACGAACTTTATTATCAGTCAGAACCTGAAAGACCCTTATTCGATTTCGCTCAACGCAGGAGTTCAGCAGGAACTCCCCGGCCACGTGATCCTGAAGCTGAACTATGTTGGCCGGCTGGGTCGCCGTCTGCTCGCGGATGCCGATGCGGGGCAGGCGCTGGATTACCTCGATACAAGTTCCGGCCAGCAGATGTCTGCTGCCTTTGCCGCGGTTACGAGGCAGTTGCGTGCAGGAGGAACTCCCCAGAACGGTCTTGCAGCGCAGCCCTGGTTTGAAAATATCTTACCGGCGGGTGCTGGTGTGGCCAATGGCTTCGCCAACAACACGTCATGGGTAGCTTCCCTCATTGGTCAGCTTGGCAATCGAGGCGATCTGGCCGACGCGCTCGTTAACTTGGCCGGTCAAACCTATAATGGAAATCCTATCCTTCCCCTTAACGTGGGCTTGACCTCGCAGTTTGCGGCCAACGTCTATCTCACCAACCAGGGTTCCTCCAACTATCACGGTCTGTTGCTGACCATTAACAAGAACCTGTCGCAGGGCCTGCGCTTCGACTTCAATTACACCTGGTCGCATTCGATCGACAATGCCTCTCTGAGCGCCAATAACAACTCGTTGTTTAGCAACACAGGCCTCATTTGCACCCTTCTCAATCTGCGTACATGCCGCGGCAGTTCGGACTTCGACGTCAGGCAGGAGATTTCGTCGAACTTTACGTACGACCTGCCGGTCGGACGTGGCAAGCAATTTCTGGGCACAGCACCCCGCTGGCTGAATGAGGCGGTAGGGGGATGGAGTCTCTCCGGTCTTCCCAGCTATCGCACCGGTCTGGCTAATAACGTCTTCGCCGATGCATTCCTGGCCTCGGCTGACAATAGCTCTTATGCCATCTTCAATGGCAATAAGAATGATCTGAAGACCAAGATCAACATAGACCGGAGCACGAACACCGTCTATGGTTTTGCGGGTGGAGCTGCGGGTGCGACCAAAGCCTTGAACGACTTTACGGGTCCGGTTGGCTTCGAGTACGGCCAGCGCAACCTGTTCAACGGTCCGGGTGCGTTTTACTTCGACGCCGGTCTTGCGAAGACCTTCCCGATCGTCGGGGACAAGGTGAACCTGTTGTTCCGTGCCGATGCGTTCAACGTCTTCAACCATCCGGTCTTCCAGGCTCCAAACCTGAATATTGTTACCAATGCCTCACCGTTTGGCCAGATCACAGGTCAGATTACAGGCAGCAGTGCGGCTCAGGGCGGTGGCGGCATCGCGACGACAGTCGATGGTTCACGCGTCGCGCAGTTCTCGCTGCGTTTGGAGTTCTAACCGAACGCAGGTTTTGCGCATCCGGTCATTGGATACGGATGCCAGTCCAGGAGCCTGGTACGAATCCTTGCGGATCATCGCAGGGGTTCGTACCAGGCATTTTCTTTGTCTAAAAGAATGCTCGAAGCCTACCTCCACCGCGACGCCAATTCCTGAGCGCATCTTCAAAAGCTGAACCTGTAGGGCGATTCGCAGAACTCATGGCCTCATCATCTCTTCTGAAGGGGAGGGCGATTATCGGCCTATCGAAGCCGTCAAGGACTTGGATCCTGAAAGCCCGAAGAAGACTGCGAAGGAACCCTGATCGCCTTTGCAGTGGGCCTCTTTCCTGTGCAGCGCCTTGCTCTATCGAGCCGAATGACAGAAGTCTGGATTCCCCCTCAGCTCGAAATTCTATTTTCTGTAGCTACCTGTGTGATTCAAAATTTCATCGGCTGTTGAGGGTCGAAATTTTCGACGAGAATTTCAAAATCCATTCATATTGAGTGTTGTTAACAATGCTAGGGGATAGACCTGTTTGGCATGAGGATTGCTGTATATCTGAATAAAGCTTAATCAGGCCTAACTTGTACTCCAGCATCTTTCACGGAAGACTGGTTTATTTCCTTATTGCTCCGTTCGCCGGGGTCTATAAGTAGTTTCATTTTCGAGGAGATTTACTCAAAATGCGAAATTGGATCACGAAACTTGTCCTTTTGGTGCTCTTTCTGTCGGCACCTTTGCTGTTGCTTGCACAGGCAACAAACGGTTCGATCGCTGGCACCATCGTGGATACCACTGGCGCTGCAGTTTCGGGCGCGACGGTCACAGCCACTGACATCCAAACAAACATTGGGCGCAGTGCCACGACCAGCAAAGTGGGTGGTTATCGCATTGAATCAGTGCAGCCTGGTACCTATAAGATTGTCGTCACTGCCCCCTCGTTTGCTACAACCACGATTGAGCATATCGATGTCTCAGCATCTGTTGTCACATCAGCCAACGCGACTCTGGGAGTAGGCTCGATCAACTCTACGATTGAAGTTGCTGCAGTGACAGCTGGGCTTCAGACCAACAGTGGTGAATTGAGCGACACGCTTACGTTGAAAGAGGTTAGTACACTTCCGATCTCAAGCTTGAACCCTTACGCTCTCGCGACGACGTTGCCAGGCGTTACCACCGTGACTGCCGGCGATTTTACCAATGGCACTTCCTTCTCGGTCAATGGCAATCGCCCACGTGACAACAACTTCCTCATCGAAGGTTCTGACAATAACGACCAGGGGCTGCATGGTCAGGCGTTTCAACCAGAGAACCTTGAAGCTGTTCAAGAGGTCACCTTTCTCCTCAGCTCTTTCTCTCCGGAGTTTGGTGGTGGTGGCGCGGTTTCAAACGTACTTTTCCAGAGCGGAACGAATCATTTCCACGGTGCTGTTTTCGAACGGCTTCTCAACTCTTCGCTCGATGCCACGGACCACAGTACCGTTCTGAGCCTGCAGCAAGGATCAACAGCTGGCAAGCCAAAGACTCGCGAAAACCTTTATGGATTCCGCATCGGCGGTCCTATCTTTCGTGATCGGGCATTCTTCTTCGTGTCGACCCAGTGGGACAAGTTTCGCGGTACGTCAAACGCCGGTACCCTCACTCTTCCCACCGCGTCAGGTTACACTGCCCTCAATCAATTCGCTTCTAACCCGCGCATAGCTACTCTGGTGAAGGCCTATGCGGGCTTGGTCGGAACGATTAGCAGTGCTGCTACCTCCGTAAATTTGGGTAATGACCCTGTCACGGGGAATCCGCGCGGCACGGTCAATTTCGCCGGCGTGCAGCGTACACTGCCAAACTCCACAAATAGCCGCGAACTTGAAGCGACTAGCGATGTGAATATCTCCAGCGCCGATAAGCTTCGTTTCCGGTTCATCCAAAGCCCGAACGAAACTCCCTATGACACGGGTAACTTCCCGGATCAGCTTCCAGGCTTTGATACGCAGCAGAACGGCATCGTTTACAACGCGGGTATCACCGAAACCCATGTCTTCAACCAGCATCTGTTGAATGAGGTTCGTTTGTCGTGGGTTCGCATTGGTTTCAACTTCGACCTTCGCCCAGAAACCTATGCCAATCCTCTCGCGCTGGCACCAGCGGTCTCCATTGCAGGTATCACCGGGTATGGAATTCCAGCAGGTAGCGTGCCTCAAGGGCGTTCTCAGGATACGTACCAGCTTCAGGACGCACTAAGCCTTACTCTCGGCCGCCACTTCTTCAAATTCGGATTTGACGTTGCGGACATCCGCATCAAGGATGGAATTCCGTTCAACTTCTACGGATCCATTCCTTATCAGGCACAGGCGAATGGCTATACCGCGTTGGCCAATTATCTTGATGATTTCTCGGGATCGGGTAATGGCGATGCCACCATCAATTTCGGAAACCCAACCGCTCGGCCGGTAATTTGGGATCAGAGCTACTATGCGCAGGACTCGTGGAAAGCTCTTCCGAACCTCGAACTTGATTTTGGTATGCGTTACGAATACCACGGTACTCCGTTCAACTACCTTGGATTCCCTGGATTCGATGTAAACAATCCCGCTGCCTTCCCCTCCAGGGTTCCTGAGGTTGGAGACAAGAATAACTTCGGACCAAGAATTGGATTCAACTATCAGCCTGTTGCCGCTGGAAAGACCGTCATCAGCGGTGGATTCGGTGTCTTCTACTCCCATGTGTTCAGCAACATCATCGACAATATCCAAGGCAGTGCACCCAATGCCGCGGCCAAGTCGATTGTCCCTGGAACCACAGGTCGCGGTACCCCCAACTGGTCGTCCATTCTCACGGTGTGCCCCACCTGTGCAATTACGACAACAAGTGCGACCGCAATGGACACCTCAAACGTAATCAATGCTCATCTGCTCGATCCAATTACCTATGAATACAATCTGCGTGTTCAACATGAGTTGCCGGGTTCCTTCGTTGTTGCTGCGCAATATGTAGGCAATCGTACGGAGAAGGACTATGCAACGGAGGAGTTCAATCCGACAATTCCCGGTGCCACTCGTCTAGTGCCGACACGTGGTCGTATCATCCTGGAAGATAACGAAGCGGACTCGAACTACAACGGCGGTGAGCTTGATATTGAACACAGGTCGAGACATGGCCTCTCGCTTCGTGCCGCGTACACCTACTCCAAGATGCTTGACGATGGCTCCGAGATCTTTACCGATACGGGCAATGTCAATGGTTCTACCTATGCGGAGATCCAGAACACATCGCGTGCCAGAGAGTATGCCCCTTCGCTCTTCGATCACCGTCATCGCCTCGTAGTATCTGCCGTCTATACCCCTCCGACCTGGCATGCCCAAGGTGGAGCGCGGATAGCTGCGGCTATTGCTAACGGCTTCACCTTTGCAACCATCACTTCCTTCCAGTCCGGTCAACCTCAAAATGTGGAGATCGGATATGACTGGAACGGGGATGGCATCGGCAATGACCGTCCTATCCTGCTCAATAAGAGTGCTCCGATCACGAATTGGGCGGTCAAAGGGGAAGACTTCTTTGATGTTCCTGTCGGGACGCTGTGCGACGGACCTGAATTCTGGGCTACCAGTGATGGATGCCATGTTGTGAGTGCGGCAAATACTCATTGGGTCACCTCGAATTTCGGAACGACACAAGGTACCGTCTCGCGCAATGCGCTCACTACAGACCATACGGTCAATACGGATTTGACCATACAGCGTTCCTTCAAAGTGTTTAAAAATCAGTCATTTGATATCCGCGCTGAAGGGCTCAACGTCTTCAACCAGGCCAATACCGGCAGCTACAATGCAAATCTGATCACAGGTGTTCCGTTCAATGGAACTGATGAGTCAGGGAATGTCTACACGGGAGCCACTACATTTGGTAACCGTTACCTCACTAGTACGGGTGGACGTATTCTCCGTTTCTTTGCTCGTTATCAGTTCTAATCGGCTAGCTGTATGTCCATAACTAAAAGGCGCGCCCCATAGGGCGCGCCTTTTAGTTATGGTCGATTAATGGATGCAGTGGCTTCATTAATCTAGTTCAGCATGAACTCAAAAAGCGACAATAATGACTGTCCCATCTAGAAGCCGCGCTAGATCATGTTTATCTGTGTTATCTGCTTCATGCTGTTTTCGCATGTTGTGGCAGTTCAAACGTAAAACAGCTTCCTTGCTGCGGTGTACTGGCGACAAGGATGGTTGCACCATGCCGTTCGGCCAAAGCCTCGGCTAATGCCAATCCAAGTCCTGCGCCACCTGGCGAGAGCTGCGAAGTATGATTGCCGCGATAGAACCTCTTGAAGATAGAGGGCAGAGCCTCTGCGGGAATGCCGATCCCTGTGTCACTTACTGAGAAGAAGACTGTCTGCTCTTGCAGATAGGTTTTCAGCGGTGAATCTGCGCACAAAAGAAGCCACGGAACAACCCACCGTCAGCCTTTACAGTAACGGTGGCTATACCAACATTCTCAACGGCCGCGCCTCTTATGCAACGGGCGGTACTGTTGGCAAGCGCTTTGGAGTGACAAAGCGCTTCGGTCTTCTCGGCAATGCCGCATATGATTACAACGGCCGCGGCATCGACAATATTCAACCTGGTCTCGATCCACTTTCTACTTTCGCAGCGCCTTTCTACGACAACAACACGATCCGCGAGTATCGTTACTATCGTTATCGCTATGGTTTTGCGGGCAGTGCGGATTACCGGCTTAGCGAAAACGCCAGCATCTATGCGCGTGGGTTCTACTCAGACCTCAAGGACTGGGGCGATAAGTGGTACTACCAGCCTGTGTCGGCCGCTATCGATCCAGTAAAGGGATTGCCCAGCCCAACAGCTAATTCGCCATCCCCCAAGTTTTATACGTCCAGCAAGCGTCCTAATGCCTCCGTTGGAACCATCATTCTGGGTGGCAGAGATGTACAGGCCAAGCAGTGGATGTCCTACCAGATCTCCGCGTCGCGTTCCTACGAAGTAGATTCCGCGGGTAATCCCAAGGCTGATTTTTCGTGGGTAGGACCGGCTGTAAGCTGCAACTACGCTCCGGCAAGCCAGGCAGACCTGTATCACCCGCACTTTGGAACTTGCGATACTACCGGCAACTCGCCGCTGCTGAATTCAGCCAACTGGATCTACAAAGACATTACGATTTCGAAGGGCCTGAACGCACAGCTCAACCTGACAGCGCAGGCTTCCTATGCAAGAAACTACAACTCGAATGGGCACTTCGGAAACTTCGAGATGGGTTTCAAGTTTAGCAACGGTCACCAGAACCAGGACTCTACCGAGACCGTCTATGACGGCTGGTCTACGAAGGCCGGCTCGTCGACTCCTCTGATGAGCGCACTGCAAAGCAACTTTCATAACACGGACTACTTCAGCGGCAATTACTTTGGTGGCAACTTCGGGCCAGTCTCCGATTTCAACCTGGTCCAGGCCTATACCCTGCAGAACTTTGCCGGCTTCGTAGATGGGCAGAAGACCGCTGCCGATATCTATCCCAACCTCTTCCATACCATCGAGCGCATCACGTCCGGTTACGCGATGAACACGATCGACTTCGGCAAGCTGCATATCCAGACCGGTCTCCGCTTTGAGGCCACCCAAATGGATACCTTTGGCTATAACCTGACCTTCTACTCGGACCCTAAAGGTGGCGCAGCCAGTGTGCCTTGTGCCTTCCCTTTGCCTCTTACCCCTAAAGATTGTTACAGCGCGGTGGGCGTCAATAATAATCCCTCCTATCTCGATGTGCTGCCGAGCGTGCAGATGCGCTATGCGCTTACACCGAACTCCGCCTTGCGCGCCGTGTACGCTCGTGGAGTTGCCCGGCCTGATCCGTACCAACTGGTGCCTTATGTTTCAGAAGATCAGACAGCAAGCCCGGTCACGGTTGGTGTCGGCAATCCAAACCTGAAGCCTGAGCATGCCAATAACTATGACCTGTTGTACGAGGACTATCTCAATCCATTGGGTCTTGTTCAGGCAGGGTTTTTCTTCAAACAGCTGAATGCACCGCAGATCGAAACGGTACTGCCCGGCGGTCTCAGTCTCTCCAACTTTCCCGCAGGCTATTTTCCCGCGGCTTTGCAGACCGTTCTTGCGCAGTATCCTGGCGATTCGATCACTCAATTTGTAAACGGACAGAATGCCTGGCTCTATGGCTTCGAGCTCAGCTATCAGCAGCATCTGGATTATCTTCCGGGTCTGCTTCGTGGTTTAGGAATCTCCGCGAACTATAGCTACACGGCTTCGCGTGAGAAGGGCGTTCCTCTGCGTACCGATCACCCGACGCTGATCGACCAGTCTCCCAACACCTGGAATCTCAGCCCCACCTATGACACCAAGCGGCTCTCAGTGCGTGCGGGGCTGGCATACAACCAGGCGAGTCTCTTTTCTTATAACTACACCTCGCCTTCGCTGGTCAGTGGGTCCGATCCAAGTGGCCTGGGACCGAAGGGACCTTCCGGCGATGTCTACACTCTGACCCACTACCAGGTCGATGCGCAGGCGAGCTACCGCTTCTACAAGGGATTTAGTGCGGTCGTCTCCGGATTAAATCTCAACAACGAAGTCTTCGGCTACTACACAGGAAGCACGCAGTTCGTGAATCAGCGTGAGTTCTACAAGCCGACTTATACCGGTGGCATTCGGTATAACTTCGTGCGACACGAGTAACTCTGAATAGGTTGCTGCTTTGAGAGGACGAGCTGAAATCCGTCCTCTCAAAGTTCTTTATTCAGGAGCGTTTTCGCTGCATCGATAAAAGGTCAAAGGTTGTTTTCAGGAGAAGTACATGAAGTTGTTTCGTCCCTCTATCTCAGCATGCGCGGCTCTGCTATGCGTTCTATGGCAAAGCCCTGCTGAGATATCGGCACAGGCTACAAAATCCGCCGCTGGTTCGGGCGATACCCTCAAGCTTGTCGTCATCCTCAGCCGACATGGCGTGCGTTCTCCGACACAGGCAAATCCGCAGCTTGATCTCCTCTCTGTGAAGCCCTGGCCCCAGTGGACGGTTGCTCCGGGAGAACTTACTCCACGCGGAGCGCTGCTGCTAAGACAGTTTGCAACGTGGGAGCGAACACAGCTTGCCGCACAAGGCCTGTTGCAGCCGCAAGGCTGCGCTGATGCAGATCAGGTGTACGTTTACGCAGACTCCGATCAGCGCACCATCGCCAGCGGCCATGCGCTGGCCGAAGGTCTTATGCCGGGCTGCACGGTTCGCATCGATTCACTGCCGCAGGGCACAGAGAATGCGCTCTTTCATCCGCTGGCTGCGAAGGTGATTCAAGGCAATGCACAGCTCGCCGCCGCCGCACTCCGCGAACGTGTGCATGAGGATCCCTCCACACCTGCACGCGAGCATCAAGCTACTTTGGACGAGTTGCAACGCATCCTGAATAGCTGCGCAACACAGCCGTCCTCGTGTTCGAAGGTCCCGGCGGAGAAGGCAACGTCCGTGACTGGAATTGTTCCGACGATTACCTCAGGCAAGGGCGATCATCTTGCAGACCTGCGCGGACCGCTGTCTGTGGGGTCCAGCATGTCGGAGAACCTGCTGTTGGAGTATGCCGAAGGCCTGCCTGCGGACCAGGTCGGCTGGGGCCAGGTGCAGGAGCAGCAACTGGAGAGGCTGCTTTCGCTGCACACGGCTTACTTCGATCTTGCTCATCGCACTCCTTATTTTGCGCAGGTAGAAGCCTCCAATCTGCTCGACCATATTCGACGCACACTCGAACAGGGCGCGACCGGCAAGGGCATCGACGGCGCGATTGGGTCTGTAGGAGAGAAGGTCGTGATTCTGACGGGGCACGATACCAACCTTGCAGGGGTGGCGTCTTTGCTGGGCATTCACTGGAACCTGGATGGACGCCGCGACGATACTCCGCCGGGAGCAGAGATGGCCTTCGAGCTCTGGCAGCATGGCGACACGTACTCTGTGCGCGTTCGATACTCCTTGCAGACGCTGGCACAACTGCGTGCGGCGCAGCCACTTACTGCGGCGAACAAGCCCGCGTCAGAGATGCCTGAGATGTCTTGTAAGGATGCCACGGGGCAGTGCAGCCTCGCTGCCTTCGAGCAACTCGTGCAACAGGCTGTGAGACCGGAGTTTATTCGTTAGGCCGCTTATGCAATGCGGAGAAGCAACGGCAATACAAGGCCACAGGTAACACGATCTACTTCTGTTGCCAATGCACTCCATCGCCGCTGACCCAGACCACGCCAGCGTCTGTAGTCAGTTGAAAGCCTGCCGTTTGCACCTTTTGTTTTTGCACGACAGGCTGCTCAAGAGCCTGTGGCGAAAGCGCAAGCAGCATCACCTTCCCCTGCCACTGCGGCTTGACGGACTTCCAGTGCTTGCCGCCGTTTTTGCTGACGAAGAGTGCTCCTGCTGTATCTGCGGCAAGCATGCGCCGGCCGTTGGAGGCCGAGGCAGCCGAGGGTAGATTGCTGGGCAACGCATGCACCGTGTCGACAACTTCGTTCAGACTGTAGACAGGGATATTGGGGGCCGCGCTAACCTCAATGGTCTGGTTAGTGGCTTGAACCGTAGTACGTGCTTCGATAGGCAGCGTCTCCGTCGTTGTGGACTCAGCGGATATCTTCGCAGGTAGGGCAGGCGCAGGGGCTACCGCTGTTGGGTTCGATTTCGCAGCCAGATTGGCCGCTGCTTTTGCAGGCTGCAGCGGGGCTGCTGCTCTGTTGCGCAGTAGCATCCCTGTACCGCGTGTTTCGTCGTTGGCAACAGCGCCAGCCGACGCAGCTACAAAGTCGTTCATCGCTGTCGGCTTCGTAGTCTGGGGCGAAATGGCGGGTTCCGTAGTTGCACTCCTGCGTTTGCTGAAGCTGGAGATCGCATCTTCCGCTTTTCCGGAAGGAGTTGGTGCCACCGCTTCAGGAGCGGCAGCGGTCGGAGATACTGGAGCCGTTTTGGGCGAGGCTCTTCGCGGTGCAGGGGGCGCTCCTTCTGCTGGTGGCGCAACGGGCGGAAGGTTTGGGGCGGGTTCGACCTTCGCGTTCTCTGTCGTCGTGGGCGTTTGTGCAGTGCGGTACAGATGAAGCGATACGGTAACGATCAGCGCGCACGCCACAACTATCGTTGCTGCGCTGAGCATCGACATCGGGCTGAACCGGAACCACTCACGCCATGTTCGAACGGCCTTCGCTGGTGCAGGCTCTTCCGCTTGCTGGGTCTGCCGGGCAAGAAAGACGATCTGCCGGCAGTGCGAACACTCGGACAGATGTGCCAGGCTCTCCAGGCGCTCGTGCTCGGGCAGCACGCCTTCGAGAAAGGCGTTGAGCTGGTCCGCTTCGAGGTGCTGGCCGGGTTGGAGAAGATCGTTCATGTCTGCTGCTTGCCCGAGGGCTTTGTCTTATCGCCTTCTGTCTGATTGGAGAACGTTGGAGCTACCGAAGTTTGCAGCAGATTCCGCAAATTGATCGTGAGATCGCGCGGATCGGTTCCTAGTGCCTCTTCCGCGGCTCGCCTGCTCATGCCCGAGGCCTGCAGGCGTTTTAACAGTTGTTGATGCAATCCCGAGGTCAGCCGTTTCAGCTTGCGGCTGACGGTAGCCTCATGAACCCGCAGGAGTTGCGCGATCTGTAGCAGGGTTCGCTGGTCGAGAAAGTAGGCCGACAGCAGGAACCGGTCCTCGGGTGCGAGCGCGCGCAGGGCCTCCGCCAGCGAGCTGCCGAGCCGGGCAAGCATTTCAGAAGTGGGGGTTGGAGCCGTCGGCGCGGCGGCGAAGTCGGTGTCTTCGAGCGGAGCCTCGCGCCGGGTGCGGCGATGGTGGTCTACATGCCGCTGGGCGAGCGTTGTACGCAGCCAGCCCATCAGCGACCCTCGTCCGGAGTACGAGGCCAGGGGCGAACGCCGTTGGCCGTCGCGCTCGTTGAGCCCAAAGAGTTCGGAGTAGAGGGAATCGGCGAGGTCCTGTCCAAGCGAGGACGACCCGGTCATCGCAACGGCGGCCTGTGTGAGCGGAGCTCGAAAGCGCTGGAGAAACTGCTGCCACGCCGCATCGCGTCCCAGAGCGCAGGCATGCGCGAGGGCCAGCTCTCGAAGTTGCAACGAGCGATAGAAGGCTTCGATCTGCGTAGGAGTAGCGCTTGCGCCCTGAGGAAGGCCGTAGTTGTACTTCGCGCCGACAGTAAGTAACTTCTGTGCCAGCTCTGTTCGACCAAGTTCGAGGCTATCGGCTTCCGCTTCGCGCCAGAGAGCGTCGATCAGTGTCGCGGAAATCTGCGGCTCCGCGGCACCTTCTGCAGTGGCTGGCGGTCCCAATTCGACGGGTTGGGCTGAAGCAGAGTCCACGCCCTCAAGATACGTGAACGGAGGGTCTACAGCACAATGGATTTCGCGAAAGTCCTCTCCCGAGCTACGGTGCCGGGGGTGGACTCAGAGGCTAGAGCTGTAACGAAGAGATGCTCCGAGTCTGCGAGATACGAGGGTCGAGATACGAGTGAATCACTCGCCTCTCGCAACTCATTTCTCGCAACTCGGCGCAAAACCGAAGAACGCCACAGAGGCCGAGCGGGTGGCGCTCCTGCTTCATTAGCGAGACATCAGTTCGTCGTACAGCATGTCTCCGACAACCTTGCTCGCTGCCGTCGAGGGATGCGCCTCGTGATAGTAGAAATGTGTCGCCGGAGTGGAGCATGGCGTCGTGTCTTCGTTGAAGATCGATCGGCCTGCGCACTGGTTTGTTACATCGGTGAACCCATACTTTGAGGGGTTCTCCAGGATCGCATCAAAGAAAGCACCCCATTGACTGGTCCTCACCTCAGCCCCCATCAGCTTCGGACCTATCTCCGCGGGAATCCTCCTCAAGGCTGGGTTCAGTCGAACAGCCACTGCCCTGAATGCAGGGATCTTCTCCGGAAGGATTGCCACGGAAAAGCGGCGCGCGCCGACCGCGTATAGCGAATCGATCTCTCCCTCAAGATTGGCGACAGTCTGTTCTGTTGAAAGGCTGTGGTCGTTCAGTCCACCGGCGAGGAAGAAAAGTGTCGTTGCAGGATCGAACGAAACAGTGCCTGAGTGCACCATCGCGACGAACTCGGATACCTGGTTCTTCATCCCGAAGCCAAGCCATCCGTGCGGCACCGCCTGGCCCGGGTTCTCTCCTGAAGGGGCGCCGCTGACGGCGAAGTTGAGACTCTTGCCTGCGGAATCCGGCGTGTTTGAAGCCACCATCGTAAGCCCGAGCCGTTTCGCGAGATAGGCCACCGCCGTGGGACCATCGCTATCGACCCAGCCGCGCCCGATGTCGGAATAACTATCTCCGAAGACGTACAGACGTTTCGGGGGCTTCGCGGCAAAGGCTACATGGCACAGCAGAAACAGTCCCATGGCGGATAGAACACCGGTTCGTATTCTCTTCATCGTTCGGCGCTCCGTACGACTGCCTCACAGGGAAGAAGCTTCTCCGTCTCCTGAAGCTCTTCTGCGTGATGCTGTCCCCAGTCATAGAGAAGCGCCAGCAGCGGCTTCAGACTCATCCCCAGGGGCGTCAGAACATAATCGACACGCTGCGGTTCTTCTACAAAGTTTTGTCGAGAGACAAGGCCATGTTCTTCAAGCACCCTAAGTTGCTCGATAAGGACCTTCTGCGAGATACCGGCGATCTGATTTTCAAGCTCGCAGAGCCGCTTCGGACCATCCAGCAGGATATAAACAAGGACCGCCTTCCAGCGGCCGGAGATAACGCCCAGCGTTCGTTCGATCGGTAAACCCGGAAGTTCCTTGGTGATCTTCATCATGCTAACCAAATTGTGTGTAGATTGATCGACCTGTTGAATCTACTCTACCTCTTGTCGGTTGTTACGAGAGGAAGTACCTATGCCCACCTTATTTGATGCACCTACCCTTGGAAGTAGTCTCACCCTGAACAATCGCATCGTGATGGCGCCGATGACCAGGACGCGGACGTCAGAGGGCGATGTGCCGAATGCACTGATGGCAAAGTACTACGGTCAACGCGCCAGCGCGGGGCTTATCGTAACCGAGGCTACCGATGTGTCCGCGCATAGTAAGGGATATGCCTGGACTCCCGGCATTTATACGGATGCGCAGGTTGAAGGCTGGAAGCTGGTGACGGACGAGGTCCATCACAATGGCGGCAGGATCTTCCTGCAGGTCTGGCATGTCGGAAGAATGGCGCATACCTCCCTGATGCCCAATGGAGAGGCTCCGTGGGGAGTTACGGACGAAAAAGCGAGTGAGTCCGACGTCTTTGCCCACGACTCCGACGGCAAGCTGACCTTCATGCGGGCAAGTCCTCCCCGGCAGATTCAGGTAGAGGAGATCCCAGGCCTGGTGAATGAATTCGCCCTGGCTTTTAAAAACGCGAAGCTCGCAGGTTTTGATGGCGTGGAGATTCATGCCGCTAATGGTTACCTATTCGATCAGTTTATGAATTCGGCCCTCAATACACGCACCGATGAGTATGGTGGCGCAACGCCTGAAACGCGTACTCGCCTGCTTCTCGAGGTGGTGGATGCCGCGATACGGGAGCTGGGGGCCGGCAAAGTCGGTGTCAGGGTATCCCCTTTCGGGAGATACAACAGCATGCCGGCCGATCCGCATGTTGAAGAGACCTTGCTGTATCTATCCAGGGAGTTGAGCCGCCGCAAGGTTGCCTATCTGCATATGCTTTACCAGTTGATGCCTTCGGGGAATATGGAGGACAGCGAGTTCAACGAGACCCATCTTCGCGATAGCTTCGTGCGGAAGGTTCGAGAAGCGTTCGATGGATCGCTGATCTGGTGCGGCGGATTTAATAGGGATAATGCGCAGGTGGCCCTGGATACCGGCTGGGTCGATCTGATTGCCTTCGGCAGGCCCTTCGTCGCGAATCCGGATCTCGCAGTTCGCTTCAGAAACGATTGGCCGCTGGCCGAGTCTGACCGGTCGGTCCTGTACACCCGAAACGGAGAGAAGGGCTATACGGATTTTTCGAACTTCACTCTTCTTGAGAAACCGGGCCTCGGCTGGGCAATAGAAAAATCATGAACCATCACAAGCATCTTGTGATGGTTCTATCTGTCTCCGGTTGAATCAAGGCGCGCGTTCTATCCGCCAAGGTGAAGGAGCTTCAAATGTTTGCCGAAGCCTGAGCGCTACCGTCATGTGAGCCAGAGCCATACGTTCGTCTTGATTCAGGCCATAGGCTAAGGCAAGCTGATAATGTCCGTCGGCATTATCGGGATCTCTGTCGAGATTAGCGTTTAAAAGATCGATGGCTTCTATTAGCATTCCCTGAACTTCTTCTTTCGCAGCCAGTCCGGCCTTATGGAAGCCTATAAAGCGATCAAGCGTAAATTTGCCGAGATTGTAGAGTGCCGGTGGATAGGTCGAGTCAGCTTGATGACTACGCCGTAATGCGTCAAGTGCTTTATCCATCTCGCCCGCCGCCTCGTACTGTACTCCCAGATCATTCCAGATCAGAGGGTTGTGCGGGCTTAGAGTTGCAAGCTTTTCCAGCAGCTCACAAGCTTCCAGATGCTTTCCCGCTTTGGACAAAGCCTCAACAGTCTCCCTCATTGCCAGCCTGGCGCTGCGAGGAATCTTCTGGCAACAGGTCTTCCTATGCCTGCCGCTTTCGCACGGACAAAGAGGGTTCTTTTTGTAGGTCATGGAGTTATTGAAATATCGGCTGAACGTCAAACTTTTAGCATGATAGCCATGCCCCGCAGGTTATTCAGTTCAAGGCTTCTCATAGATTCATCGATGGATTGAAGGACGTCAGGATAATGCTCCACCGCTCGGGTGAAGGACTGGATTGTTTGAACGACGTGCTCCTCGGCAAAGCCTTCTTTGTAATGGCCTGCAACGCCAATGAGTAGGGTGTTGACCCATGCAAACTGCGTCGCCATCTGAATGTATTCGCCGAACAAACTTCGAGGAATAAAACGGGGACTGCCCTCTCGGCCATAAGGGAAAAGGTTCTGGAACATGTAATTCACTAAATAATTTTCGAGAATAAAAGGGAACTTCTCAAAGAAGGGGCGATGATACTTTTCCTCTGCTTGCAGAAATCGTTCCATGTCATTCTGAGGGGTAGATCTGTCGGGAGAAGCGATACCTTCCACAAATGCCCAAAAGATATCCCGAAAGCGCTTCCCGGAGTTGTCTCTCACCAGTGCATCAGTCAGTCTGAAGACCACTTCTAACTTCAGTCGCGGCAGGCTCGGCAGGTTCACTAATTCGGGCTGAGAGATCTGATATCCAACGATCTGGCGATACTTGCGGAGGACCACAGAGAAAGCTTCTTTGTCTTCCGCAGTCGTGATGTTATCCAGGCTCTCGCATAGAGAACCTATCAACAATAATCGGTGCCATAGAGGACGTGAACGGTCCCGCGCCATATCGATCAGCAAGGTCCTGATCGTGAGAAAAAAGTTATGAGGTTTGTGGCAGGAATCCTTTCGGCTGCTGGCCAGATGTAAGACGTTGTCGGTTCGAAAGTTACCAGAGAAGAGGTCTCCCTCTATTTGCATGAAGCGGGGAACCAGCAATATGTTCCTTGCCGCCTCAGGACAGGAAAGGCTCAACGAGCCTTCAAGCGTCCCTGCAACGTAACTGAAAGAACGAGGGTAGATCGAACAAGTCGCGGACAGAAACTGAGGCCCGTATTCCTTGTGGATATTGCAGAGGGAATCTGCTCCAAAGAAGGGGCAAAAGCCTGAGGACCCACGATATATACGCGCGTGAAGGGGATCGGGTTGATCGGGAACGCTAATAAGTACGAACTGCGACACAAGGGAGCCAAGCTTCTCCCGTGGAAATTGTTGGTACTTGTTATAGATGTTTTTATCGATCGGGATATCCCAGTCACCGCAACAGGTATCCTCGCAATCTGTTCCGATACAACGGAACGCAGCGGCATAGGTTGGTGGTGCCATTACGGTATTCGGTTTAGTGATTGTTTTGTGGCTGTCCATGACCCTGTGCGGCATCTACAAGGACAGACGGGCGATCGACCTATCCGCTCGAATCTTTTTCAACTGGATTCAGCGATGCAATCGAATGACCCCTGCAGGGTTCCACTACTTGATAGCGTGCGGGTAAAGAGAAGCTCAGGTGTTCTCTGGCCATCTACCATGCGCCGAATCTGCAAGGTTTAATCCTGGAGCCGGATCTGGAAGCTATAGCCGTGTTTCTCGAAGCCGAGTGCTTCGTAGAAGCGGTGCGCCTCTTCGCGCTTCAGGTTGCTGGAGAGGGTTAACTTGTAGCAGCTGGCCTCCTGGCACTGCTTGCGGGCATGCTCCATCATGGCGCGCCCTATACCCTGGCCCTGATGCTGCGGGTCGACAGCCACATCTTCTACGACGGCAGACTTTCTCCCGCGCTTGGCGAGATTGTCCATGATGAGCAATTCGTAGGTGCCGACGGGAACCTCATGGAGAAACGCCACGAAGACGTGAAATGAAGGATATTGTTTGAGCCTGGAGAAATGCGCACGGGCCTCTTCGGCAGTGAAGTTCCCGCTATCGCCGATCCCGGCGGCAGCGTATAGACCGAGGATGGAGGACAAATCGCCCTCTGTCGCTTCGCGTATGGTGATGCCATCCATCACCCTAGCTTACCGCCATCGAGATGCCATAGCGTTAACGCCGGCTCTCTCCCCTGCATCTGCTGATGAAGGAGTTGCTATGCGGGTAAGTAGATTAGAGACTGCGAAGGGCGGTCATGAAGTTATCGACCTTGCGGGTGGACGAGGCTTTGCCGGATTTCAGGTTGCGCTCGATGCACAACCCAGAAAAAAAGGACAAAACCATCTCTGCAATGGCAGAAGGAGCCATCCTTGGCTTTTCGGCTTCGATATTCAGGGCGAGAAGATGCTGCAGCAACGCTCGATTCCCAGTAATGGCGCCATACGCTTCATCCGGAAGAATGGCGAACTCCCGCATCGAGTTGATGGCAAAACATCCCTGCTGTTCCCCTTTGTGAAGGGGACCATTCTTGAGAAACGTTTCGATGTTCTTCCAGCCAAGAGGCTCTTTGGTGAGAAGTCCTCGCTTGTCCTGGCTCTCAAGATAGTGTCGAAGGCACGCCAAAAAGAGATCTTCTTTGTCCCGGAACTCGGTGTAAAGGCCTGATTTGTTCACCCCTGTGGCCCGTTCCAGGTCCTGGAGGCTCGTGTCCGCGAACCCATGCTTCCAGAAGACAGGCATTGCCTTCTCCAGCACTTCTTCCCGGCTAAAGTTCTTCGGACGCCCCATCGATCTATTCTCCGATAAAGAACTAAATAGTTCAATATCTCTGCATCCTTGCCGCGTCCCCGCCATCGTATAGAACTAAACGGTTCAAAACCGTCTGGCGGACCCGAATCAGGTTGCAGTCAGTTGAAGCAGTGGAGTGGTGGATTGTCACCGGAAGGTAAAGGAGATCTATGTCTAAGTTGGCAAACAAAGTAGCACTCGTTACGGGCGGCTCTCGGGGTATTGGGGCAGCGATTGCAAAGCGTCTGGCTGCGGATGGAGCCAGCGTGGCCATCACCTACGCGAAGGACGCCAGCGCGGCTTCCGCCGTGGTCAAAGCGATTGAAGTCAGCGGCGGAAAGGCCATTGCGATTCAGGCCGACGCGGCCGACGCCGGCGCCGCCAAAGACGCGGTCGAAAAGACCGTCGCAACCTTCGGCCGGCTTGATGTCCTTGTGAACAATGCCGGTACGGCCATTCCGAAACCGTTCGAAGAGGCGACGCTGGAGGAGATGGATCGGGTCCTCGACATCAACATCCGCGGTGTATTCGCCACCACGCAGACTGCACTGAAGCACATGACGGATGGCAGCCGCATCATTATGATCGGTTCGGCGGTGGGAGAGCGTGCTGTTGCGCCCGGGCTTGTGCCCTACGCGGCCACAAAGGGAGCCGTCAAGATGTTCACTCAGGCGCTGTCCAGAGAGGTCGGGAGCCGGGGCATTACGGTCAACAACGTTCAGCCTGGCCCGATCGATACGGACTTGAATCCCGCCTCGGGTGATTGGGCGGTCCCGCAGAAAGCTGCCACAGCGCTGAACCGCTATGGGCACGTTGAGGAGATCGCAGCAATGGTGGCATTCATCGCTGGTCCCGAATCCTCGTACATCACGGGGGCTAATCTGACAGTAGATGGCGGAATGAACGCCTGAAAACCGTACCGGCCCATTCGTGGGTCTAAGGAATGACCTATCCGTTAGGTGAAAGGGCAAGAGAGAGGACAATGATCACACTTGAAGACAAAACGGCGCTCGTGACGGGCGCATCGAGAGGTATTGGCCGCGCGACGGCAATAGCGCTTGCTGCGGCCGGGGCGCACGTTCTGGTTCACTATGGCCGCTCAAAACAGGAAGCCGAGTCTCTCGTAGCCGAGATCCAAAGGAAAGGCGGGCACGCAGATGCGATTTCAGCGGACCTGGCAACTGCGGAGGGCGCTGCGTTGCTCGCCAAACAGGTGCGGGCTCTTGTTGGCGATCGGTTGGACGTGCTGGTACTCAATGCCGGGATCAGCAAGTTGGCTCGCATCGCGGATTACACGGTAGAGGACTTTGACAACCTCTTTGCGACAAACGTCCGAGGGCCGTTCTTCCTCGTGCAGCAGCTCCTGCCCGTTCTCGGTGAAGGTTCAAGCATTGTTGCGATCTCCTCTGCTGTAGCCCGTACGGTCGTAGGCAAGCCCGGTTTGGAAAACCCTTCCGTGCTTGCCTATGCTTCTACCAAGGGGGCACTTGAAACGCTGGTCAGGAACTGGGCCGCCATTCTCGGGCCAGGTGGCATTCGCGTAAATGCTGTCGCTCCTGGAGTCATCGACACGGACATGTCGAACTTCACGAAGACAGAAGCAGGCCGCGAGGTCGCTCTGGGAATGCAGGCGCTGAAGCGAATCGGCAAGCCCGAGGATATTGCCGACGTTGTCGCTTTTCTGGCGTCCGATGCCGCTCGCTGGATTACAGGTGCCAGCATTCCTGTCGATGGTGGTTCGAAACTTTGATTGATAACGTGAGGAGCGCAATGGATAACACTTCGAGCAAAGGCAAAGAGATCAAGATCCCTGGCCCTGATCATCCCATCACAGTTTCTCCGGCTGAAGGCACGATCCGCGTAATGGTCGCTGGAAAGGTCGTCGCTGAATCGAAGCGAGCACTTCGGCTGGAAGAGAAGGGATACCCACCGGTCTACTACTTGCCGCGCAGCGATGCGAACATGTCGCTGCTCATTCGGACCACGCATTACACCTATTGTCCCTACAAGGGAGATTGCACGTACTACAGCATTCCTCTGGGTGGGGCGAAATCGGAATATGCCGTCTGGACGTACGAAAAGCCTTATGAGGCAGTCGCCGAAATTAAGGAGCACCTGGCGTTTTATCCCACCCGGGTCGATGCCATTGAAGTGATTTCTTAAGCACGTTTAGTCGCTCGACCTGGTTCAAAGGTTTGCCGAGAACGCTCCTCTTGCTGAGGTCGATTGGAAACCGTGTCTGCCTCGGGGCCGCACGGCTATTCCGATGACCCAACCTGCCAATCATCGTAAGAAAACCCAATAGGGAAAACCCAGGAGCGAAAACCAAGGAGCTGAATATGCCAAAGACAACGCCCGAACAGAACAAAGCGATCGTTCTCGAAGCCTTCGATACTCTCTTCAACAAACGCGACTACGCGGCAGCAGAACGCTTCTGGTCGCCGAAGTACATCCAGCAC
Source organism: Granulicella mallensis MP5ACTX8 (assembly GCF_000178955.2). NCBI lineage: Bacteria > Pseudomonadati > Acidobacteriota > Terriglobia > Terriglobales > Acidobacteriaceae > Granulicella > Granulicella mallensis. Next base: position 327,041 of record NC_016631.1, read on the forward strand.
AGCGCACACATTGCGCCGGGCCGCGAAGGACTGTTCGCCCTGGTCCGTTCGTCGCCCGATACGTTGCACTACGAAAACCAGCTCATCGTCGCAGAAGGGGACTACGTCATCGCGCATGGCCGTTTCTCAGGAATCGGAAGACCCGCGTCCTGGATTGCCGCCGACGTTGTCCGATTCGAAGACGGTGTCCTTCAGGAGCATTGGGACGTCTTGCAGGACGAGGCGACTAAGGCCGAATCCGTCAGCGGTCTCCCCATGTTTGGCGACACATTCCCCAAGTGACGGTCATCGCGATTGTCTTGAAGGCGTTCGAGACCCTTTTCCCAAAGCAAGGAGATACGAGCTATGACTTCACCCGTTATTTCGAATGACCTGCATGTGATCTCGGGGGCGAGCGGCAACGCCGGCTCGATCATCGCCAATGATCTGTTACTGAAAGGTAAGAAGGTGCGCGTCGTAGGGCGGGATGCGGGCATTGGCAAACTCGACCTTCAGGACAAGCAGTTTCCCTATGACCAGGTGGAGCAGATATTGAGGCAAATGGGTATTCCGCCGAAGGGAGCCGCCTTATACCTCGAGATGTACAAAGCCATCAACACAGGAGTTCTCATTCCATTAGAGCCGCGTTCGCCGGAGAACATTCAGCGAGCTTTGATCTTGATCTCGATCTTCCAGCATAGGCTGACTAGCACAACGCTTCATAGATTTGCATTCTGTTAGGACATGGCTCGATCTACCGCGCTCATAGAGACCGCCGGCTCCGACGGAAACTGATAGGGTTATCGCCATACGCACGTTTGAACGCTGCTGCAAAATGACCTTGGTGTTCATACCCGCTTGCGCTAGCGATATCGCTAACAGGCTTATCGGTTGACAGCAGATCTTCGGCTGCACGTTGCATTCGCCTTCGCGTGATGTATTCGTGTGGAGACGCTCCGATTCGTCGTTTGAACAATCGTGCGAAATGAAATGGACTTATTCCCGCTTCATGGGAGAGCGTTGCTATTGTCATGTACATATCAAGATGGTGCTCGATATATGCGAGTACTCGCTCGATCCTTGCATCAGGAAGATCGCGGACAACACGTGGCTTCAATGTTCGCTTAGGGTTTGACAAAAGTAGGTGAGTAGCAAGAAAGCGGGCAGCAGTTTCAGCATATAGATCCGGATAGCCCTGTTCGGCTGCGGCTGCAATGGCCGTAACAATTTGAGCTGTGAGTGGGTCGACAAAGCCATGATGATTTGGGCACGTCAAATCATCGAGATTCAGCTCATCCTTCGCTTCAAGAAAGAAGAAGGGCGGCATATACAAATGAGCCGTAACCAGAGGTGTTGCCGATTGCGTCTTCCAGCGAAGCTTGTCTGCGTGGTATGGCTCTGAAGATCCTCCCGAACCAGGGCGATGTTGAGCTTTTCTCCATTTGCCTGAACTTGCGCTCTCGATTACCGAGTGACCGCTCAGCACCACGGTAATCGCTTGATCTGGGGTTGGAACGGTCTCGTAGCAATCAACGAGAAATGGGCTTTCGACTTTCTGCACAAGAAGAGAATGCCAACCCGCGTCACGACTAGAGGCTAATCGCTTTCCCGGCTCCCTGTCAGCATTGACGATGCTTTCTTTTGCATACATTCGGCCCCTCCTCCTCTCTCGCAGAATAAGTCCGAAACCGACCTAATGACAATTTCACGAAAAAAGAGCATGAATAGGATCTAAAAGAGCAAGTTGGCGTGAGCGCACGGCAATGCCAACACATTTAATAGACGAGAGTTGCCCTAAATATAGGGAGTGACAAGGATCACGGGCGAATTTGATCTCAAGCACAGGAGTATTGACCAATGGCAAAAGTAGCAATTGTTACGGGAGCATCCAGAGGCATCGGCCGCAGCATAGCCGAACGCTTGGCGCACGACGGCTTCTCTGTCGTAGTGAATTATGCGGGCAATCAAACCGAGGCAGGCGAAGTCGTCAAGCAGATCGAATCCAAAGGTGGCAAGGCTCTGGCGATCAAAGCCAATGTTGGTAACAAAGAAGACGTCGACCGGATCTTTCAGGAGACCCTAAAGGCTTTCGGTCAAGTCGATGTCGTCGTCAATAACGCAGGAATCATGCCCTTGTCCCTGATCGCGAAGGAAGACGCCGAAACCTTCGACAAGGTCATTGCGACAAATCTTCGCGGTACCTTTTTGGTGTTCGCACAGGCTGCGCAGCACATCTCCGAGGGAGGACGCATTATCGCGTTTTCGAGCAGCGTTCTCGCCAAGTCTTTTCCGAGCTACGGACCGTATATCGCGTCAAAGGCCGGCGTCGAAGGACTTGTGCCGGTATTGGCGAACGAACTGCGCGGCAAAAACATCACTGTGAACGCCGTTGCTCCAGGTCCCACCGGTACTGCGTTGTTTCTCGACGGTAAGACACCGGAACAAATTGCTCAACTTAGCAAACTCGCACCTCTGGAGCGTCTCGGACAGCCAGAAGATATTGCGAATGCTGTGTCATTCTTGGCGAGCCCCGATGGCGCATGGGTCAACGCCCAGGTGCTGCGAGTCAACGGTGGTTTCGCCTAGAGCATTTTCCCTGTAGGTGTAGAGCGGTGCTTCGATCTTTATGGGCGTTTTCCACAATGAAAACGCCGCTGCACGCCCGTTTCCGGATTCCCAGCAACAGGGAAAATGCTCTAGCCATCGGGTGACAGCGCAGTTGCGAGGTTGACTTCACGGTGTATGCCTCGTTCAGTCGTTCCACTACAAGTTGTCGAAGGGAGCCAACAATGAAGTACGTAATCGTCATCACCGGGGCATCGAGCGGCATGGGCCAACTCACAGCACATGCCCTCGCCAAAGCAGGCCACACCGTCTACGCCACTATGAGGGATACAGCGGGTCGTAACAAGCCACAGGTGGAGGCAGCCGCGAAGTTCGCCGCAGACCACAAGGTGGATCTCCGCACCATTGAACTGGATGTACTCAATCAAGAGTCCGTCGACACCGCCATTCAGAAGATTATTGCTGACAATGGTCGCATCGACGTCCTCATTCACAATGCTGGACACATGGTATTTGGGCCTGCTGAGGCGTTTCTTCCGGAACAGCTCGCAGAACTCTACGACGTGAACGTGCTGAGCACTCACCGCGTGAACCGCGCTGCTCTGCCGCAGTTACGGAAGCAGAAGCAAGGCCTCGTAATCTGGGTCAGCAGCAGTAGCTCTGCGGGTGGCACGCCGCCTTATCTGGCTCCGTATTTCGCGGCGAAGGCCGGTATGGATGCGATGGCAGTCGTTATGTCCCGTGAGCTAACGCTGTGGGGCATCGAAACGTCGATCATCGTTCCCGGCGCGTTCACGAGTGGAACCAATCATTTCGCTCATTCAGGTCGTCCCGCCGACAAGGAGCGCGAAGCTGAGTATGAAAACGGTCCATACAAGGGCTTCAGCGAACGTGTCATGAATGGTTTCGCATCCATCGTGCCTCCTGATGCAGACGCCGCGGCAGTTGGCGAAGCCATCGTGAACGTAGTCAATGCTCCTTTCGGAAAGCGTCCGTACCGAGTTCATGTCGATCCGACGAGCGACGGCGCTGAGGTTACAAACATGGTGCTCGACCGCGTCCGTGCGGAGTTGCTGCGCCGGATTGGCCTCGACGATGTACTTACGCCCGCGAAGCTTGTCTAACGTTTCCGCTTTCTGCCTCTCTTGTTGGCACTGCAGTTTTCTGCAGTGCCCAACAACCATCTCTGACTCAATACGCACTTCTGGTCCGATCCAACGAACGATGTTGCAGGGATTCTGATGACTCAAATCTTGTCGTTCCTTGACGAAAAGTTCATGGCCCTTTATGCAGATCTAGAACGTGAGGTCTATGCCAAGCTGGACCAGCTTAAGGATGCAGTACGACCGTGAAGCGGACTCTCTCAAGATGCGACTTCAGACTGCGATCGATCTCCAGAGACTTTCATACTTGATTGTTGTCGCTCTTGCTCTTCTATCTAGAGGCATAGCGACTTGTGAGGTTACGCAACAGCCCACCGATGAACGTGCAACGGCGCCGAATTGTCCACTCGATCCGAGGCCCTCGTATCAATTCCCATTCCTGCGATACAACGAAGACTGGTCGTTCCTGCGATGTGCCCCGCGAACAGATCGCTGGGACCGCATCAAGTACATGCGGCTTCGTGAGGGGGAAACCTATCTAACTATCGGCGGAGATGTACGTGAAGTCTACGAATCGTACGACCATCAGTATTGGGGGGACGGCCCGCAGGGACAGGGAGGGTGGTTGGTACATCATTATCTCTTTCACGGCGACCTGCACGTCAATCCATCTCTGCGAGTTTTTGGCGAACTACAAGCAGCCTTCGAGAATGGAAGAAATGGAGGACCGCGACCGTATGACCAAGACAAATTGGACATACACCAGGCATTTATCGACATCAACTGTTGTGGTTCGCAGCAAAAGATCACTCTCAGGGCAGGTCGCCAAGAGTTGTACTACGGCTCAGGCCGTCTCGTAGACGCACGCTTTGGGCTTAATACTCGCATCAGCTTCGACGGGTTGAAGGTCATCATCCCGTCCAAGAGCTCAAATACAGAGGTCTTTGCCACGAGGCCGACGCTGCTTCGACCTGGAATCTTCGATGATTCGCCAGACTCGCAGAAGTGGTTTTGGGGCATCTACAACACTACCGCTGTGAAGCCATCGGTTTCGCTTGACCTCTACTATCTGGGCTACAAAGCGGCTTCGCAGACCTTTGCCGCCGGCACTGGAGAGTTTCAATCAAACACTATCGGCGGACGTTGGGCTGGAAAGACTGGCAATCGCGATTTCGATGAGGAAGCCAATGTCCAGGTCGGAACATTCAAAAACAGCGACATTCGTGCCTGGTCGGCGGCGCTATACAATGGCTACACCTTTGAACACGTACGTGAAACACCACGCATCAGCTTGCGATCTGACGTGACAAGCGGTGATAGCGATCCAAACGACCGGCATCTCGGTAGCTTTTTCCCCATCTATGCGCGAGGGAAGTATTTCGGAGAGGCCGATCTCAACGGCCCTGTCAATACAATTGACATTATTCCAGCTCTGGATCTCCATCCTCGTTCCGACCTCTTGGTCAACCTCAGCTACGGGGCGTTCTGGCGCGAGAGCATTCACGATGGAATTTATGGCTTCGCCGGCAATCTTTATAAGCCTGGCAACGAGAGCCGAGCGCGAATGATCGGCCAGCAAGCCGAAATCGACTTCAACTACTTCATCATGCCGCATACGTTGATGAGGGTGATTTACCAACACTTTTTCCCCGGACGGTTCTTGAAGGAAACGCCACCTGGGCAGGATGTAAATTACGTCACGGTTTGGTTTGACTATCACTTCTAACGAGGGAGGACAGATGACAGAAAAGTTAACTCACCCAATCGTAAAAGCGGCCATTGATGCGTTGCAGGCGGGAGACAGTGAAGCATGGAAGGAGTTGTTTGATCCTAATGCCGTTCTTCTTGATGATGGCCATCCCCGCGATCTCGAGCGATTCTCAGATGAAGCGGTAGGCCATGAAAAATTCTCTAGCATCGACACCGTAAGAGACGGTGGATTGAAGATTGAAGGCGAATTCCAATCGGACGTGTGGGGGCGCTTTCGGACATACTTCTACTTCACGATCTCCGATGAAGGCAAGATCGCAAAACTTGAAATCGGCCAGGCATAGTCTTTTCGCCAGAGCCATTTCGTTGTCGAAAACGCTAGCAGACGCTGCCTCGGAGCTGTTGCGTGATGTTTTCGGGGAAGACAAGTTGCCGATCCGGATGGTTCTCGGCGTTTCGGCGTACTTATAGTTCCTTACTGGCCGAAACTGGCAATGATGTGAAGGTGGTGCAGGAGTTAATGCGGCACTCAAAGATCAGCACGACGATGGAGGTCTACACGCAGGCTGGCATGACGAAAAACGTGCCGCGTAGCGCAGGGCCGTCGATGCGTTGTTTAACCGTGATTCGGAAGCTTCAAGAAGAGGGGAAACAGAAGGAAAAGCTAATTGCTCCCTTATCGCTCCCTCGGAATCCTTAATGCTCCCGGATTACGCTTGCTAACTTGTAGAAATGATTTGGTGGACCTGATCGGGATCGGAGTATCCCGGCTATTGATTCCACGCAAGTTGCTGATTTCAAAAGAGCGAAAAGTCCGACATTTCCACCATTGCCGGATCGGATGTACGTTTTTTGTACGAAACTATTTTCGGAAGCCTTGTCCAATTGCCTGAATTCAAGGGATGACCACCTGCTTGCAGCAGGTGACGAACGAATTCAGACAGCATAGCATCCCCTGCCAAAGAAAGAAGCCCGGCAATCTGGCGTGCTTTGCTGGGGGAACCTTGGATCGGAAGATCAAAAGGGTCTGCTGGATGGGTCATTTCGAATCGGTTGTGAAGTCATGTCGATGGTCCGAGCATGCACCACGGGTCGCGTAAACTAGAGGTTTAGATCTACTCCTGATGTCGCTTTGCCTCAATCACGAGATCGACCGTGTTGACATTCTTACGGAGAGCCAGAAGTGAAATCAGATCTAGGCGAGTCGCCTACGCGCGACGGTGTTCTGAAATTTCTGTTTGAATCTTCCGAATACGGAAACCTCGGTCTCTTCGTAGGCGCCGGATTCTCGAAGGCCATCGTGGACGCTCCTCCAAAAACCGTCGCGTTGAGCTGGGGAGAGCTGCTCGCAAAAGCAAGCAAACGGATGAGGGTTTCCCTGACCAAACTGAAGCATGAGGGGAGCGGCTACCCGGATCTGGCCTCACGACTTTGTGAAGCTCACGCCAGAAAAACGAAGGGGAAACCTTCGCAGTCCCTGCTGAAATTGAAGCGCATCATCTGTGCAGAGACAGCGTGGTACCCACCAGAAGACAAGCGACTTAAATTCGCCAGCTACCTTGAGAAGGTTGCGCCGTCCTGGATCATCACGACGAACTACGACCAGATTCTCGAGTGCCTCTTGCCGGGCGCTTCCTTCTCGCTCGGGCCAAGTGACACCTTTACTAGTCGGAAGGGGCTCATTCCAATCTTCCATCTCCACGGCATCAGGACTGATCCTGAATCCCTCATCATTTCGCAAGAAGACTACGTGGCGCTCTTTCGACCGAACGAGTACCGCCAGATCCGGCTGGCACTTGCGTTGAAGGAGTCAACGACCTGCCTGCTCGGCTATGGTCTGGGAGATGTCAACGTGCTCACGGCACTCGACTGGTCCTCGAAAGTCTTCCAGGGAAAAGGGCAAGCCTACCCAAGGGAGGTCATTCAAGTCGTAAGAAACACAAAATCTGCCCAAGAAGATCCTTACCGTTTAGAGAATGGGATCGTCGTGGTCGAAGTAGAGGACATTGCCGACTTCTTCGATGAGTTCGTCGAGGCCATTCCGCGCTGGAAGAAACAACGCTCCAGGCGGAAGGCGAAGATCAAGGAGGTGCTGAATATCTTTCGGGAAGCCGCACCGGACGATGTCACCGACTTCCTTGAAGACGGTGAGTGGCGGCGAAATATTCTCGCTGCGCTGCCGAAGTATGAGATCGAGTTCGTCCGCGAGTTTGAAGTCTTCCTGAACAAAGTCGTCGACCAGAATCGGAAGTTGTCGAGCCGAAACGGCGCCTTCCGTGAATACGCGAAAGGCCTCAACATGAGCCTCGATGTATTGAGCACATTTGAGTGCGGCAAGTTTCCACCTGCCCTCCTTGCCGCAATCGTACGAAACATGGATCGGTTAGCCCGTTATATCGGAGAGGGAGTAGGGAATTCCTATTCTGCTTCGCAACTGTGGGCTGAACGAAAGAGTGAGTTGTCAAAAAGCATGGTGGCGGAGTTGCGGGCAATCGCTGGATGCCACCGTCACGTGTCACTGGAAGAGCTGATAAGCGAACTCTAACCAGGCCATTGAGAACCAGCGTATCGCGTTTCAGGCTAGAAGGTCCGGAAGAGGGTTCGCCCTCAAATAATCGATAACCATAGCGCTGTACGGTTTCTCGGGCTGCACCGCCTCCTCGACAAATGTACGGAAGAGCGCTGCATGATGGCGAGCCTTCGGATCCGTGCTGCCCATCAGGTCGATCGCGAGGTTCCGGGCTTCGCGGATCTTGGCCAGGTGCGTAAGTCGCGGCCCGTGCTTCAGACTGTCGAGGCCGAGCACTTCGATCGTCTTGCGCCCGAGTTGAGTAATCCCGACCGGTACCTCGCTCCAGAATGAGATGTGATCGCCTGGATCGTTATCACCATCAGGTTTGAGAATCGACGGCCTTTCGTCTTCAATGCGCATCCCGTGACTTCTGGCGCGGGTCGCCGGTTCGGCGAGCGGGAATAGGTCATTCTTAATCTTGTTACAGAAGGAACAGCTTAGGAGCAGGTTGTCCCAGCTATAAGCCAACCAGTAGTACCCCGGACGCATTCTTTCGCCGTCAAGATTCTGACGCGAGCTTGACTTAGGCCGCCAATGCTCGACTTGCGAATCGGCGTAAGGTTTGGGAATAACGGTCTCGCAGTAGCAGCATTTGCCGTGATGGAGGGTCTCTAGCTCAGCTTTTACAGCGTCCGAGGTATAAATCGACTTACGAACCGGCATCGGTTTCGTCGCCCGATAAGTTTCCGGATCTGCATCATATGCGTCGCATAGCTCCCGGGCGTGCAGCTCGCCGACGCGAACGAGGGCAGGCGGAGCTGCACCCTTGTGAATCGCGATCACCGGGCCACTCCGCTCGGAAAGTCTTTGGCGAGATTCACCATCAGATCTTCAAAACTTTGCTCGCTCGGCGTGCGCGCTGTAGGAAGGGATGCGACAAATTCGTCCAGTTCTCGAAGCCGCGTCTCTTGTTCAACTGAGCGATTAGAGTTCCGGATGAGTTCGAGACGCTCGTAAAGCATTGGTTCGACCTTTTGGGGTCTGTCTGATGCCATTCCAGGAAAAAGCTCGTCTGTCAGAACTTGGTCGAAACGCCAGTTACCGGGCGGAACGGGACGGTTGAGAATGTGGGCTTCGCCGTTCTCCCAGCGAACGACCGCCACATTGCCGCCCTCGGATAGGGTCTCCTGGGCGGTAACTGGGCTATGAGTTGTGGCGATGAACTGGATATTTTGAAACTGAGACATGAGACGGCGAGCAATCTCCCGCTGCCAGCGAGGATGAAGGTGCAGATCGACTTCGTCGATGAGCACTATCGCGCTCTCATTTACGGGTTCCAGACTATCTGGGAATGCATTGAAAAGGCGCCAGGTCAAGTCTACGATCAAAGCAAACATGGTTCGATAGCCCAAACTAAGCTCTTCGAGTGGCACAACGCCGGAAGGGGTTCGGACGTGAACTCCCGATAAATCTGGATCACGACCTTCAAGGCGCGGTCCCCGGACCTCGATGTCCTCTGCCGTCAGCCCCGGCAGAATCGAGGCAGCGACAGATTTCAGCTTGATGAATCTCCTCACCTCAATATCGTTCTCGTCATCATGAGTCTTGGCGGCGTGATCGAGCTTCTCTAAAATCTCCTCGGCGTCGTAAAGTTCGATGACCTCAGAGAAGGGCGAGTCTGTGGCGTCGCGATCGGCGATCCGCCCGAGATTGCGGATACCCAGATGACGACCAGCGACATATCGGATAACGAGGGGACCGTCCGAACGTAGTTCATAGTGGGCTTCCGGAAATCTGACGTCCTCCAGGTCGTTAGTGCTTCCTTTAATCTCAACTCTGACTTCGAGAGTTGCCCCGTCAGCCGTCTCAAGCACCGCAGTCATCACGGTCGAATTGCTTTCGCCCCTTCGAATGAAGCGCATAATTTCTCTATTCTCGAACTCTGAGATCCTGGCGATTGACAGTGTGGGAGTCCCAGCGGCACCTGATTTCTCGATTGATGCCGGAACCGGTCGCATGACCATGAGCGCTTCGAGCAGCGTCGTCTTACCGACACCATTCTCGCCAAGGATCAGGTTCCACCGGCTGATATTTCCATCATTGTCGAAGAGGTCGAGCGATTGGGGTCTCCCGAAAGCGCGGACATTCTCCAGACACAACGACCTAAAGTGCATCGCATCGGGGGCTTTCGTGTCAGTAGGCATTAGAAGGTCTCCTTGGCGCACGGAATGGCACCGGGGCGAAAGGACATTTCTTCGCCGACATGACAGTATCTCATCCGGCACGTCGGCTTTACGGAACGACACTTCTGTCCGCAGCCAGTGACGATTCCAATCTGGCCGAGGGCGTCGTCAAGAAAATGGAAGACGATGGTCCACGACGCTAATCTCACCCAGCGTAACGGGGAATGCTGAAATCGATACGTTGATTGCTATCGTGACGTTTTCCTCCTTTATTTACAGCCGATTACGGTGCCCTGAAAAGATAGGATTTTGCGCCGCCGCATACCGCTGATATGGAAGGGCTTATTGCCCATTGATTTTCTACGTTCGAAGAGATTACACTTGTCGAGTCTCACTCCGACTACGAACCACAGCCCACCACGTCAAAGGAGCAAGTTTATGGAATCCGTCATTCTCGAGCATCCTGCTGCGGGCGCAGCATCGGTTCAGATGTCTCCGAATTCTTCACAGACCGCTCTTTCTCGTGACAGTGCTGCCCTCAGACGTCTCATGGAAGAAGTTCGCTGCGAGGATTCGAATGTTTCTTCAGCATCCACGGCCTATAATCGCCAACACAATCGCCACAACCGATAGTCTCCGACGGCTCTGGGGGCACCGGGATGCAGCTTGATACCGTCCTGATAAAAGTAGCGTCGCGATGCAACATAAACTGCAGCTATTGCTACGTTTATAACCAAGGCGATACAAGCTGGCAACGTATGCCCAAGCACATGTCCTTTGAGATAGTGGAAGATGTGATTCGGCAGCTTGCAACTTTGTATCGAGACCAGGACCATCCATTTGCGGTCGTTCTTCACGGCGGTGAGCCCCTTCTGCTACCCCGAAACATCTTGGAAGCTCTACTAAAGGGGCTGGCCGACTGCCTTCCCGCTACTTGTAGCCGTTCCATTCAAACCAATGGAACGCTCATAGATGATGACTTGCTTGAGCTGTGCGTTCGAACCGGCACCACGCTGTCGGTCAGTATTGATGGTCCAGCGGACGTACACGATACCTTCCGTATCGCTTTCAATGGTGGTGGCACCTACGCGCGCGCCGCGGCTGGAATCGCTCGCCTCCGCCAGCACCCACGAGCCGATCTCCTCTTCACGGGTACTCTTTGTGTAGTCGATCCGCAGTCCGATCCATGTCGCGTCTATGAGTTTTTCAAGTCATTAGCAGTCCCCAGCGTTGATTTCCTCTTCAAAGACGGAAATTATGCAAAGTTACCCTTGGGCAAGAGGACAGTCGAGTCAACTGAGTACGGTCGTTGGCTTGCCGCAGTTTGGGATTGTTACGTCCAAGATCCCGATCCACCTCGTATTCGCATCCTCGATGATTTAGGACGTCTCTTGCTCGGGGGGGCTTCCGTGAAAGAGGGATGCGGGCAGACCATGTATGGCATCGTCGTGATCGATACAGATGGAACAGTTACTAAGAACGACACATTGAAAAGCATGTTCGACGGAGCAGATCGGTTCGAAAAGATCTGGTCGGTTTCCACCGATCGGTTGTCAGAGATTGCTGACTCGCGTGAATTCATTCAATACTCGCACCTTCAAAATCCAACAAGTCCGATTTGCCGGGCATGTCCACTACTTTCGGTCTGTGGCGGAGGCATGCCGCTCTCCCGCTGGCACCCAGAGACAGGGCTGCACAACCCTTCGGTCTATTGTGCCGACTACAAGCTACTGATCGGACATATTCAAGAGACACTTCAGGAGTTCCGATGAGCGCCCTTGACCTTTCTGCCGCCGTCCCGCGTGTTAAGCCATTCCCGTGCTTCACTGTGTCTCAAGTGGTCTCCGAAGAACTCGAACAAAAATTACTGGCTTGGTTCGAATCAGAAGCTCCCTGGCGACTTGCGGTGATGGACTTTTACGAGCAATACGAATTCGACTTCAAAGACGCAATCCTCCCCGAGAGCTTAGGACCTCTCTTTTCTGATGCCACGCTCAATCAGCTCCGCGACGAGGTAGGGTCGCTTCTTGGTGCTTCGCTCAAGCCCGAAATTGACATCACCGCACACAAGCTCAATCGAACACAGAAAATTCGAATTCATAACGATGCACGACCTGATGGTGAAACCCATCGCTTTCTTATTCAGCTGAATCGGGGCTGGAACGACGAAAATGGTGGCCTGCTGATGCTGTTTCGAGGACCAGAGGTGGAGACGCTCGAAGACGTCATACTCCCCACGAGTCGTTCTGCGTTTGGGTTTGAAATCTCCCCTGCTTCCTATCACGCGGTGAGCCAGGTTCATCAGGGCGATCGCTACACCCTTGTCTTTTCTTTCTATGACAATCGCTCCTAATCTCGATCCTGCAAATCTACTTCCGCAATTTGAGAGCTCGCTTCCTGCCTCTCTTCGGTTGTCAGGAGAGCACGCACTACTCAGGTTTCACGATTTGACACGGGAAACCTACACGACCGAACGCTTTCTTTCAGATTCGCCAACCGCAGACGCTCTCTTACTAAACGCTATTCCAACGGAAAGTGGTCGTCTGTTGCACTGTGAAGCGGGTGGTCCGGCGCTGGTAAGCTTCTGTACGGAGCGTGGAATCAAACTCGCCGATAACGCCTACGCGGAGCAGGCATCCAAACTACTAGAAATCGCTCTCTCCGACGTGATCAAACCGTTACCGTTCTTGTGGACTACTGTTTCCGAACTCGTATGGTGCTGTCACGTCGTATTTGCTCAGGCCGATGATTACGATGTGAGTTTCAGCGACCCCGGTATTCCGTTCTCCGTTTTCGTGTCTGCACCAGCGCAACATGATCGATTGGCTGTTCTACGTGTCGCGGAAAATCTCGTGCACGAGACCATGCACTTGCAACTTACTTTGTTCGAGGATTTGTGCCCACTGATCGATAGGGACTCTGGCTGGTCGATGTATTCGCCATGGAAACAGGAACAACGACCAGCCCAAGGAATATTGCATGGTCTGTACGTTTTCTACATACTGCGTTGGATGTGGCTACAAATCTCGCAAACCACCCATTGCAGTACCGACCGCGACTTTGCGCTCCGCCGAATCCTGGATATTGATGGGGAAATCGACGCCGTTCGTGCGCTCGAAGATTCCCCTGCGCTAACGGAAGCGGGAAAGCGCTTCCTTCAGGAGCTCTTTGTAAGTAGATTAAAACAGTGAGACGTGTGGCTCCATCACAGAAGTGGGGTAATTGCCGGATATGTTAAGACTCTCTACTTCTGACAGGTGGTGTCGTTCTGATCCTCACGTCGAATAGCAACTAGAAATCCTAACCTAATGAAACAGCGTCTACGACTCGACATCACACATCCCGCACTTTATCCGGATGTCGCGGAGCTGTTGCGTCGAATTCCGGCCGGCCTGCTGTATCACCAGAAGCATTCCTTCCGACACCCAACGGCGATTTATCAACTGTCTCTCCGCCAGCTTGCGACGGACATCACCCGACTTGAATTGCACCTGATCGAGCTTCTTCTTCAGCTTCTCCGTTGCAACGCTTTGGGGTGTTGTGGATGATTGAGCGGTAAACCGGAAATGATCTCAACAAACCTAAATGCCAAGCAAGCCCGTCGGGTGGGAGGGCATAGGTTGCTCCTGCATGGCAGGGGCAACGCCCGGGGCGGGAAGGACGGGCGCAAAAAGGAGCCTGCGGTCAGCAGGCTCCTCAAGCAAGGCGAAGGCTAGGCAGCCTTCGCCTTCTTCACCGCTTTGGGTTGGGACTTCGCAACGGTTTTCTTCGCGGTCTGTGTCTTCTCTTTGGCGGCGAACTCCTGCTTGACCTTGAGCGCGATGGCGTCGGTATCCACCTTATAGACAGCGGCGGCATCGTGAAGCACCTGCGACGGGTTGTGCCGGGTGGCGATGTAGAGGATGGTGGTTTCCACCAACACTTTGCCCAACACGCTTTCCTCGGCACGACGCAGGTACGCGGCAAACAGCTTCCCAAGTGAGTCGCTGTCTTTGGACTTCCTGATGCCGTACTGCTTGGCAACGATGGCAAGACGGTTTTCGTCCAGCAAGGATGCCAAGCGTTCGACCACAAACAACAGGTCGCGTTTCATCAATCGCACCGGGACGGCTGCGGTGATGGCCGCGAGAGTGCGGATTCCTGTCGTGTTGGCGATGGCAGTCTCCCGACGCTGCTTCTCCTGTTCCGCCTTCCACTTCGGATCGTCCGTGACCTTCTGCGAACGCGACTTGGGATGATGCACCGGGCAGGTTGGCTCGGTGCAGACCTTGCGCAGTTCGCCTTTGTCGATGCCTTCGGAGACGATAGCTTCGGTGGTGTATTTGCAGGACTTGAATTCCGGTCGCGTGGCCTGTTCTTTGTTCGCTGGCTTGTCGGCCCGGATTTCGGTGTACTTGTTGCGCGGCAGTGTGACGCTGCCTTCTTTCTGCTGTCCGTGGGCTGTGCTGATTTGCACGAGCGTGGGCTTGGTAGCGATGGCCTTCGCGACGTGGGCTTCTACCTTGGCCTGATAGCAATTTGGCGAAGTGCAAGCGTCCAGCTTGCCGAAGTCAGAGAACAGGAGCTTGTTATGCCCTGTCCGCTTGGGGCAGTCCACGCAACTGCCCGCCGCTGGCACAAGCTGTGCGTCGCGCTTATCGAAGGGCGCGAGTTTCAGAACGAGAAGGATGTTCGACTCAATCCAGAATTGCAGGCTGCGAACGGGAAGCAGGATGCGTTTCGCCTTCTGGCCACCCGCGCTCCAATCCTCTTTGAAGCAAGCGGCGAGCGCCTGTTCCTGCTGGTCGGGCTGGAGCTTCGCGAGCAGGAGCGCGTGGCCGACGCCGATCTCCTCGCGATAAAACGCATCCACAACGTTCTGAGTTAGCTCGGTCAATTTCAATCTCGCTGCCACGTATGCGGGATTCTTGCCCGTCTTCGCGCTGATTTGCTCGATGCTGTACTTCGGCTCTTCCAAGTCCAGCAAGGCGCGGAACCCGCTGGCTTCCTCCATCGGATGAACGTCGGACCTCTGAAGATTTTCAACGAGCTGGGCCTCGATCACTTCCGCGTCGGTCATGTTCTTGATGCGGACGGGCACGGTGTCCACCTCGGCGATATGCGCCGCACGATACCGCCGCGCTCCGAAGACAATCTCGAAGCCCTGCTCGGTGAGGGGCCGAACCAGCAGCGGCGACAGTACGCCATGCACCTGAATGGTCTTCGCCAATTCATGGAGAGCGTTGTGCTCGAAGCTGCGCCGTGGGTTGGTCTTCGATTCGGTGAGCGATGCGAGAGGAAGGTTGCGGTACTCGGTGGCATTGATAACGGTGGTGTTCATGATGACTGGCTCCTTTCGAGCGGTTGCACTGCATGAGGTTGTGGAGCGAACGCGCTGCCCTGTGTCCGCCCCGCTGCGGAAAGGGTTTAGGCGCGTGGAGTCTGCTGCCGCTCGAAGGCTTCAAGGAAGCCCTGCAAACGCAGGTTGTTGTCCCATGTCTTCGCGAAGGATTCGTGCTCCCTGTGTAGGCCAATCAAGTGGATGTAGTTGCCGTCCACCACATCGCGGCTCCACTGCTCAACGCCGAGGTAATCGTTGCGAAAGTAGAATGCCGAGAGGTGCGGCCCTCCTGCCAACCCAAGCTCGAAGCACATCTCCGGGTCACGCATGAGGTCGCCGTTCTGTTCGCCGTAGTGACAAACGGAGATGGCTGGCAGTCCCATCGGGCCAGACTCGTCCATCGCCTCGATGACCAACTCCATGTAGGGCGGGTTTTCGATCTTGAGGTACAGGCCGTGGTGCCAACCTCCGGCCTGTTTGAGGATTGCGAGGATGGTTTTCATTACGCCACCCGCGCCAGTTCTGCATCGGGCATCGTCTCTGCGGTTGCGGACGATTCCAATGCGGCAAGGATGACAGCGGAGGTCTGCTGGACGACTTCAAGCGACTCCACCAGCAACGAAGCGTTGCCATGATAGAGAGCGATATACGAGGCGCTGGCATTGCCCGTCTGTAAACCAATCGCCTTGCCAACAACGAACGCGATAGCTTCGGCCTCCGTCTCTCGTACCGTCTTGGTGGTGGTCGTGCGGCGGATGGAGTGCATCAGGAGTTCGTGTGCCAGTTCATGCACCAGCGTGGCGAAGGTTTCGGCCTTCGACTGTCCGGGCAAGATGGCGATGCGCCCGCCATAGCTCACGCCAAGCGCGGGCGCGATCTTCTCGGTAAAGACAAGCTCGATGCCCTGCTTTTCAATGAATGCCAGAAGACGGTCGTAGTTCTCGCCCGCATCGCCCTGAACGTGTTCCATCTGGGGAAGGTCGGGGCCATCTGTTTGCTCCAAGTCCCACACATAGGCATTCCTGAATCCAACAAGGACGCGGGTATTCTGCTTCGTGATGTCCTTCTCTGCCTCTGCATCGCTCTTGCGCTTGAAGCCGATGATGGGAGCAAGAATGCGGATGCCCTTCTCGCCTTTCTTCACGCGGCGGCCAAGCTGATTCCACGCATACATCCCGGCTACTTTCGTGGCTGTCGGGCGTTGTCTGGCGATCTCCAACACATTGCCAAAGGAATACGAATGAAAACGGCTCATCGCGTTGAGGTACGCGGTGAGTGCATCCGAGTGTCCGGCCTCTAGCTGCTCGATGAGGCACTTCACGTTGGCGGCGATAGCTTCTTTCGCCGTCTGTGGCTTTTGCTGCTGTCGTTCAGGGTTTTCGGTGGAGCGGCGATTGCGGCGGGTGGTGGCTACGGTGTTGGCTGTGCCATTGCTGGCGGTGGATGCGCTGTTGCTGTTGTGGTTGCTGTGATATTCCATTGTTTTTGCCTCTGTCTGCCCGGTGGGCGTTTTTTGTTTCTCACAGCGCAGCGAGACAAAAAACGATCCATTGGCAGACAGAGCAGAACGAGGTAGTGAGGGTGGGGAGGCCGGAGTGGTGGGCGTGGCAAGTGCCAAACTCGCACTCTCGTTTGGCGCGCGGCCAGCGCTTATCCGAACGGACTCCACTAGGCCCGCTCTATGGGCCGGCCACCCTTGCGAACCGAAGTGGGGCCAAGCCGCGCGTTAGCGCAACCTAGGGTCTGCTGTCGTTTTTAGAGATTCTGAATCGCCACTGTGGACGGGACTGATTCCAACACCAGGTCTCTAGCACCCAGGGAGCGGCCAATGTACGCGAACAGCCTTCCTCCCCCGTCTTAAGGAAGAGGCGATTTTGAATTGGCGCGGTTGCCAGGCCTACCACCAACGAGTTCCATGCGTGGCCGGACTTGCGGTGATGTCGCCTTCTGCAATCTCGTTCTTGTTGCGGATTCTGGAGCGGGAAGGCAAACTGCTAGAAAGACGGATGGGGAAGCTACTTGATACAAGCCTTAGGTGACTATCAAGATGGTGGCTCTCAGATGACTTGCTTGATCGACAAAGAAGTCACTCGCGCGATGTCCGCTCGACGGGGTGTGACAATCGGTTCCTGACTTCCGCGATGTCGCAGCTCCGATATTGAGCACCTATAGGAGAAGCCCTTCGCTGTGTATCGGCATATGCCCCGCACCGAGATTCTTGACGCGCTCGCTCATCTCCGCGAGTTGCATCGACAGGTCAGGCCGTCAAACGACCGCGAGCGTTATGCCTTCGAACGTCGCGAACTGGTTACGAAGAACCTGTTCTCAAACCTTCGCCGTACCGGCAACCATCCCACGCTCACCATGTTGCTTGAGCTCGCGGACATGTTTTCCTTGACGATCGAAGGCGCGCACCGGCTGTTTGGATATGATCTGGGCGGCATCCGGGAGTACGATCTGCGATTGAATGGGGGACGCACCCACATCGTCGAGTCTTATGCGTTCGAGCGGGATCTTCTCGTGGATGTGCCTTCGGAGTTGGCTCCTTCCGAAGCCTTCACCCTGGATGGAACGCTGAGGGAGTTAGTCCGGAGCTGGCAGCGCAACGTTCCCATGCGCGCGTTGAAGGGACCAGCATGGCGCCGTCCGGGAGCCTTTTATGTGCATGTCGGCACGGAGGACAGTCTCGGGTCGAGTCTGCCTCCGGGGGCGATGGGCCTGGTCGAACCGATTGAGGAGGAAGAAGCTCGGCAACCGAATCCTCGATCCATCTATCTGCTTCAATTCGCGAACGGATATCGATTCTCCACGCTTGGTCATGTCGATGTATCTCCTACATCGACTGCCCGGTCAGCGAGCCAATCCAACCGGCTCCCCAACCGAGCACTCCGGCACCAAATAGCGCGCCGAAGAGTCCGGGAATAGCATCCTGAAAACGACCGCTCATCATCCGAATACCGGC
Source organism: Granulicella mallensis MP5ACTX8 (assembly GCF_000178955.2). Lineage (NCBI taxonomy): Bacteria > Pseudomonadati > Acidobacteriota > Terriglobia > Terriglobales > Acidobacteriaceae > Granulicella > Granulicella mallensis. Next base: position 345,375 of record NC_016631.1, read on the forward strand.
GAAGATAAGTCCGCCGAAGCAAATGACAGCACCCGCGTATATTGCGAATGTTTTAAAACTGCCCATCAGGGTTTGTGCGCCTGAGAAGTCCATCGTCCCTTGCGCATGGGCAACGCCGGCGAATGTGAGCGCGACCAGAGTCGGACCCATCATGCGCGCTGCGTGGAGTAGTTTTCGTTTGGAGAAGGGCTGCGCCAATCGCTTGGCAAGGTGGGCTGTGTTGCTCGGGATAACGACACGGTATCTACTGGACATCGGCTCCTCCATCGACTGGTCTCAGTCGGGAATATGCCGTGATGATTAGGCTCGCGCTCGGTTCGCGTCTAATACGTAATAGTTATCGGGTGATAGCTCCGAAGTATCACCTCGGTCTATCTCCCACCAATGCTTCAACTTCTACCCGATGAGCGTCATCTGTACGGGCTCATCTTTTGCGCGTTGGGGAGGACGCTTCCCGGTTGCGATGGAGGTGTGTACGGGGATGGATACCTTGTTTGGTACCGTCTCTTTGCCATGCTGAGGAAGTTGCTTCATGAGCCGCTTGACCAAAATCGGAACGGTCTTCGGATGACGTACCTTGTGATAGATCAGGGCTGTATCCACGGTCCAATCCACGCCGGCAATCGGGCGGGTCGTTAGCTCTCCATCAAGATTTGTTCCCTCCCGGATCAACGCGAAGCCGTGCCCACCTTTGACGAGAGTCTGCATCTCGGAGGGGTGCGAGGCACAAGAGTGTTCTTCAAGCTGCACACCGGCGTCTCCGAGCAGTTCCAGCAGCCGCACGTGAGCATCGGGGTGTCGCTGCGGGTGGTACAGGACGGCAAGATTGCCCTGCAACTCAGCGGTCTGCAAAGAGGCCTTCGCCGCGAGCGGATCGTCTCGTCGCAAGCAGGCAACCAGCCGGTCTCGCCGCAATTCTTCGATGCGTAGATCTGGATGCCGCAAGGGCAAGGTCACAAAGGCGGCGTCGACCGTTCCCGACACAACTTCTTCCGCGAGGTGCGCGGTGTCTCCGTGCGTTGGCCGTATAGGGCAGACGGGAAGGATCTCTTTGTGCAGATCGCAGAAGGTTCGAAACAAGCCCTGGTCAACCAGAGGAGTGCATCCGAACCGAACAGAGTCAACCTCACCGCGCTCAATCGCTATGAGCGCGTCGATGACTTCATCGCGTGTCTCCAGCAGGAACTTGGCTAAGACCTTGAATGCAACTCCAGTGTCCGTGGGCCGAATACGCCCGCCCTTCATCTTGCGGAAGAGACGAACCGAAGCGTTCTCCTGGAACTGTCGGGCCTGAACGCTGAGATTGGGTTGCGCGGTACGCAACTCCTCCGCAGCAGCTCGGAATCCCTGTCTCTCCAAGATCGTCAGCAGATATCTGAAATGGCGAAGCTCGGCCCATTCATACATAACGCACCGCTCAACAAGAAGTAGTAGCGCTCTCGACTTGACTCCAAACGAGCGGGTAACCGCATCTCCGCCTGTGGAAATTCTGTCAATCTAAATCCCGGTTATCAACAGAAAAGTCGATTTTGGCCATAATTACTCCACGCGGCTAAATGCCTGTTTTCGACGAAGTTGCCCCGAGGTGATACGTGAAACGTATCACCCGATAAATGGAAAGTATTAGACAGGACTCTTCTGTCGCGAGAGGCTAGGCACATTTCCCGGTATCTTCCGATACCGTCATTCCACGTTTGGAGATCCCATATGGCTTTGGCCTCAATCATCCGACGGACAAACCGGATGGAGCCGTCGTCTGGGCGATGGAGCGAAGATCGGTGGATAGAACGAGAACCTACCACCGATGACCCTGCTCTCGAAAGACATTACTCGGTGAACGAGATTGCCAAGTCGTGGGGGCTTAGCGGAAACACCATCCGAAGGATGTTCGAAAAGGAACCGGGAGTGATCGAATGGGGTGCGGCGGAGAGCCGGTTCGCGCGAGGCTATCGAACTTTGCGGATACCGGAGAGCGTCATGTTGCGTGTTCACCTGCGCTTGCGGAAACGCGGGTGAACGTCAGCCGGGCTGAAGAGCCCGTTTTGAGTAACTCGGCGATTCAGCGCTCGCTGAGGCCGGGCGTTCGTTCAAGAATTCCCTGCTCGCTGATGAAATAATTCATCCTGTAATCAGGAGGGATCATTTCTGATGAATTCTGGCGGCGATACCTCGGATCTAGGTCCACTCCCCATCTCGGACGAAAAGGCAGAGTTGCAACGCGAGAGTATTAAGGCGCTTAATGCATTGCTGAAGGGGCACGACGCCATCATCTTCCGTGATGAACGGGTCGAGGACTATGGCGTGGACGGCTCTTTTGAACTCAAGCTGAATCGCCGAATGACCAACTTTCGCGGCCAGGTGCAGATGAAAGCAGCCGGCCGCCTCACTCCTCTCGTCGACGGATCGTTCTCGCATTCAGTCCGCACCGCCAATCTGAATTATCTGCTGAACGGAACCGCGCCAATCTATATCCTCTACGACCTTCAGAAGGACGAATTTTGGTTCACTTGGGCTCAGGATGAGAGCCGCCGATTGAATGAAGAGACTCCGAATTGGCGTAACCAGGAATGGATCGCTTTAAACTTCACCGAGCCCTTCACCCTAGCGTCACTCCCGGGTATTCACGCGCGAATCATGAAGGAGGGACGCCTGCATCGCCAAATCCATGACTCGCTGGCCAAGGCAACCGGGAGCGAAGCCGTCGTTCTCAGCATCGACAGCGAGTCGCTGAGCATCACCGATCCCATTCACGCTCGTGACGTCTTACTTGCCAGTGGAGTCGCGATCGTGGCTAGCGGTTTTCCTGTGGAAGTGCTGGATCTTTTGCGCCTTCTTGACGCAGAAATCCGGGAAACGGCTCGGATTCAAATGACCGCAGGATACGCTGAATTTACCAGAGGCGACCACTATTCGGCGCTTGGACATATACGACGGGCTTTGGCGCGGAAAAGCGAACTCAGCGCACGCGACCGATCGTTTCTCGTCACCCTTCGAGACGCAGCCGAGTTCCATATCGGACTCATTGATGCGGAAGCCTATCAACAGCGCCTCGCGGTGCGTTCCCAGACCCTGGAGGGGCTCGAAGCGCTTGAGGCACGTCAAGATGCACTGCGCCACCGATACCTTGGCGAGAAGGACGGCGACTCCCGTGCAGCCATTGTTGAGAAGTTGCGCGAGGTGACGGCAGAAATCCTCGGTCACCCCGATTCACATCGAGGACTCAAGCTGGACGCGAGATTGCTCCTCCTCTTTCTGGAAGGAATGCAGGCAAACATTCAGACAGACGAGTCGCTTTTTTATTCCGAGATTCGCGAATTCCTATATCCCAGCGATACGAAGAGCGCCACAGAGAATTTGCAAAACGCTCGGTGTAATCAATTGGGTTGGGAACAACAGGCTGACGAGGCACAGCGGGAGGCTTACGAGTTAAGACACCCTGTCCTCATCGTTCAAGCCCTCATCATTACGCTTTATGTGCGAATCGGCAGGCTATTTGAAAAACGAATGGAGGCGATCAATAGCCACCAATCTTACAAAGTGCCTGAGCCTGCAAAAACGTCAATTGAGAACATCTTCAATGAGGCTTATCGACTCTCACATTCCAGTGGTCTGGTTGAGGGCCGATTGACGCTCGACAAGTTGAAGATTCGATTCTTGGAAGTTCAAGGCGATATTGGCGGAGCCAAGGCGGCGGCGGAAAAGCTCTACCCAGAAGCGGACGCAATGGGATTCAAAGCAATCGCGGAGGAAGCAAGTGAGGTCCTCGAGGACAGAACGCTGTTGATGCGCTATGAGCAGGATATTGCCCAGTCTGATCTTCAACATCGAGATCAACTTCAGGCAACTCAATCAGACGAACAGTTGTCCCGGATGGCGATGCACCTACTGAAAATAATCGGCTCTCCGCCAGCCCATCCCAAGAAACTCCTTGGATACATGCGCTCTCTCCGATTTATCGCCCAGGAGCGATGCGGATGGTGCCACCACCTTCAACTCTTGGAGAACCTGACTCAGACAAAAGATCCGGCCATCGCTTTTAGTGTCTCGCCTTCGCGAAAGGTGATTTGTGACAAATTCAACCACATTTCCAGTCGAGAGTCTGTTGACGTGGTTGCGATCGTCGAAGATTTCAAGCACGATTTCTGTCATTCGTGTTCGGCGAGAGACCCAAGAGGTTATTAACGTTCGATAGGCATGAGACAGAATGCCGCTCAATCTGAATCGGTATCGCCAATATGCCAAGAGGCCGTCGAACCACCGTGCTTCGAGATGTCAACGGTTGCATCCAGGCCAAATCACTTATTGAGACCTGCACAGGAGGCTGGGGCGTTCGGGCTGGGTGGTCGGCTATCCGGAATTAGGTCTAGTGTTCCCCGCTTGCAATCAAAAATCGCTCTTCGATCCTCGAACGAGAACGTTTCAATTCTTCGGCAATGAGTTTTTCGTCCGGCAGGATCGTTTGATATTCGGCGGCCAGCACCTTGTTGGAGAGGTTGTCGAGTGCGTAGTGCGCCTCGGCAACTCCTTTCTCCGCGCAGAGGATCAAACCCACCGGTGGGTTTTCATCCGGTTTCATCCAATGTTCGCGGGCGTAGTTCAGATAGAGGTGCATCTGGCCCGCATCCGCGTAGTTGAACCTCCCGGCCTTGAGATCGACGATGACAAGGCAGCGCAAACGCCGATGGAAGAAGAGAAGGTCGATGCGAAACCAGGCATCGTCAATACGCAACCTGCGCTGTCGGCCAAGAAAAGCGAAGTCATCGCCCAACTCCAACAGAAAGTCGGTAAGGTGCCGGATGAGCGCCTCTTCCAAATCGGATTCAGAGTATTCGTCCTTGAGGTCGAGGAACTCCAGGACGAACGGATCTTTAATCGCTTCTTCTGGAGTGACCGCATCGTCTGGTTGAGCACTCTCGGCCTTCTTCAACATGGCCGCCTTGTTCTTGGAGAGCGCGATTCGTTCATAAAACTGACTTTCAATCTGTCGGTTGAGCTGCCGAATCGACCAGCCGGACCGAAGGGCTTCCGTCTCATAGAAGGAGCGTGCTTCTGGGCGCTTGACGGAGAGCAGCCGAACATACGCAGACCAGGGCAGCGGAAAGCGGCTGGAAAGTTGCTGGATTCCAGATTCTCCAGACGGTGTCTGGAGAATGTTTTGGTCCGGCCACGCCCGGTAGAAAGCCCGCATCTGCCAAAGATTGGCCCGGCCGAATCCTCGACCGAACTGCCGTGTTAGGTCTCTGGCGAGTTCTTCGATCAGTTGCTCGCCATACTCGGCGCGCTGTTCTCCGCGTTGCTCGAACTCGGCAATCCGTCGTCCGATCTCCCAGTACGTGGCAGTCATCAGCGCATTGACGGTGCGGGCAGACGCTGCACGGGCCGCCTGCAACAGCGCAACGATCTCTGCGCGGATACCGGTGTAGTCTTCGGAAATGGCTGGAAGATTTGCCATTGCAGATCCTTCTCCTATCGTAGTGGCAGATAACGCATGTGAACGTCGCGAAGCTGTCATGCCGCAGTGACGGCAACGGCTTTCTTATCCTTCACCGGCATGGCAGGGCGTCTCTCTTCACCTTGTTCCCATGCCATCCGCGCCGACTGTGCCAGTTGCGCCTGCCGAGCTTTGACGAAGGGTGCGTAGTGCTTCTCCGTCACCTTGACGCTGCTGTGCCCCAACAACAGAGACACCTGGTCGATGGGCACACCGGCCAAGAGCAATTCGACGGCAAAGGTATCGCGGAACATATGGGAGTGGCAGCGTTTCAGCGTGCCGTCCGGACTCTTCAGAGCCACATTCTTGAAGAGCAAAGCCAGGGAACGCACCCAGCCGCGCTTGGCCGTCTCCGGGTCGCCGTTGCCGCTCCAGAAGAAGTAGTGAGGATTGGAATTCGGGAGCGACCGCAACAGGGTATGTACTTCAGGTGGCAGCGGCACATAGACCGGCACCCCGGTCTTGGCACGATAGAGGAAGAGGTTCCCATCGTCGCTCAGGCGTGTCCGCTCCAGCGTCACCGCGTCCTTGATCGCGAGCCCCGACCACCTCATCATCAGGATCAAAGCCCGCAGCCGATCACGGCGATGCTCGAAGTCGTGGCCGCCGCGCCAGTCCCCATACGCATAGGTTCCGTCCACCAGCGCCTTGAACTCGTCTTTCGGGAAGTAGTCCGTGGGGGTGGGCTCGGCCTTGACCCGTTTCAGGAGGATGGCGGGGTTCTTCGTGATCCAGTCCATGCGGACGCAGAACCAGAGGAAGGCGATCAACCGCTCGTGCTTGCGCTGCATGGTCTGCGCGGCGTTGGTCCATCCGGAGCGGAACTTGGTCAGCACAGCCGGGGTGAGCTGGTCGAGGTAGACGATGCCCTCATTCTTTGCCCACTCCTTTAACTGTGTCTCGAAGAAGTACCGGCTCTTCTTGAGGGTGCCTTCCGTCAGGCGGCGGGAGTCTTCGTCATCCCGAAACGTCTGGATAGCATCGACGATCTTCGCGCGGGGCCTGGCCTCCGGCTTGTTGGGGTCGGACTCGTCTTCGAGCCTGCGGCAGAGCAGCTCTGCCTTCTCCCAGCTCCGCGTCTTAGCGGACTTGCGCAGGTAGCGTCCATCGGGAAGGTTTCCCTGAACCCACTTGGGGCATTTGCAGCGGCGGTAGGAGATGTCGACCTGTTTGCAGGGCGCGTAGTGGCGGGTGTAGGGCGAGAGCATGGGAGCACTCCTTTCCTTGCGCGGCAACCGCGCATAAGGAAAGTATAGGCCGCTGTACGATTTCTGTACGATACTACGGGCCTTACTCTAAGCTATTGATTCTGAAGGGTGTTGTTTGGTGGACCTGATCGGGATCGAACCGATGACCTCTTCCATGCCATGGAAGCGCGCTCCCAGCTGCGCCACAGGCCCACTCCTAGGGAAGGACTTATCTATTCTCTCGGATGCGGAGTGACAAGTCAAACGGGATCGTTCGCAGGGCACTTTTCAAGAAATCGCACCCGTCCGATATTCCCGCGAGTCTCGCCCTGATTAGAGAGATTGGCCTTTCCCTCAAAAAGCGACAATCTGCGACGTAAACGGCGCATCCCCTCTCCCCTTCGTTAAGAACGAAAGAGATTGTCTTCGGAACAAAGCCGGCATAAGCGGTGTCTAAAGATGTCAGAGTGAGCGAGCACTCGGCCGCCGGCGGCGCAGTTTTCAGCTCCTGCTCCAGGCCTGTTGCTGGTCTGATTTCGGGCTCCCGTATGGGCTGCAGTAAGGCGTTTTCGGCGTGAGGGGATGTTGTACCTCTGGACAGATAGACCTCTGCGGGCCTACGTTGAATAGATACGCAGTGGCTGCGGGCGTTTGGCCCCGGTTGAGGACGGCGATGAGCGATCTGGCAAGCGCGATCGGAATCCGGGCAGAAGAGCAGAGTCTCGTCGCAGAGTTGCAGGCGGGCTCCGAGCAGGCCTTTGCGCTGCTCATCGCTCAGTACAGCCATCCTGTCTATTCCTTGATCGCACGCAGCCTGCGCGATCCGGCCGATGCCGCCGATGTGACCCAGGAAGTCTTCGTCAAGGTCTTCCGCAGTATCTCCGGCTTCCATGGCGAAGCCAGCCTGCGCACCTGGATCTATCGCATCGCCCTGCATGAGGCCAGCAATCAACGCCGCTGGTGGGGCCGGCACAAGCGGCAGGAGTTGACCATCGACGCTCCGCTGGAGAACGAGGAAGGCGAGACCTTCTGCCTGGCCGATGCTCTGGCCACGGGGGACGCCTCTCCCTATGAATGTGTGGCTCGCTCCGAGACGCGCACGCATGTCGAAGCGGCGTTGCGGACGATTCCGGAGGCATTTCGCGAGGTTGTTGTACTGCGCGAGATTGAAGGCTTCGGTTATGAAGAGATTGCCGAGATTCTGAATGTGAACCTCGGCACGGTGAAGAGCAGGTTGACGCGAGGCCGCGCCGCCCTGCGCGAGGCGCTCCTGAAGGATGCAGCGACTCGGCCGCAAGGACAACAGGCCCACCCCAGCCGCAATCGTGACGTGGCCAAGGTGGGGCACCCGGAAGTAGGAACGCTATGAACTCGATGAGCAGTAACCAGTTCAATCCGGAGCAGAAAAACAATTCGTGCGAGTCCGTGCGAGGGGAGTTTTCTTCCTATCTCGATGGCGTGATGACCGGCGCCGAGATGGCTGCCATGGCAGGCCATCTGGATGGCTGCGGCGAGTGTGCCTCGGAGTTTACTGCGTGGCGTGAGATTCAGCAGTCGCTGGCCGACCTGGGGCCTGCGCGTCCTCCTATGAGGTTGCAGGAACGCCTGCGTGCGGCCATTGCCGTGGAGCGCGAGCGCGGAACACATCTTCCGTGGACCCGCCGGTTCCTGGCCGCGTGGGAGATCTCGATTGCGCCCATGGCACTGCGGGTTACAGGTGGGTTCGCAGCGGCGATCGTACTGCTCGGCAGCCTGGGATGGATGCTTGGCGCGCCCATTACTGTCCAGGCCAACGACGACGAGATGGCCCACCTGATTGCACCGCGTTACCTGTACTCCCAGGTGCCGCCGCAGCCGATCGAGACGGGCCGCGAGGTTCCTATCCTGGTGGAGGCGATGGTCGACACGCGTGGACGGGTGTATGACTATTCGATCATCGACGGGCCCAAGGATTTGTCCGTGCAGTTGAGGGTGACGCAGAACCTGCTCTCCAGTGTCTTCAAGCCGGCGACCGTCTTTGGTGTTCCGGTGCGCGGGCATGTGGTGATGACCTATACCGGCGTCTCGGTGCGGGGCTAGGTAGCGCAATGAGTCGCCCGCTTTCCGTGCGCTTCCCATAGACTTGTGGGGTGCGTCGAACAAGTATCGTGATCCTCACCTCCCGACCTTCGTCCCGGCTTGCGCTCTTTGGCGCGGCCTTTCTGCTTGCGAGCTCCTTTGCGGCTTTTGCGCAGAACCCCAACTCCTCCTCTTCCAGTTCGTCTTCTTCGAGCTCCTCTTCTCTCTCGGCGAGCCCTAATGATCAACATACGGAACGGCCAAACCAGGACGATCAGTCGAATTCTGTGGCGCGTCCGCGTGCCGCGCAGATTGAAGAGGGCGGCTCCGCGGTAACTCTCGAGGTCAGCGAGCCGCTCTTTGAGATGGCTGCCGCGCTCAATGCCTGCGGATACGATGCCGATCTCGACAGGTCCGCGCCGGTGCGTGCGCAGGTGCGGACCGAGATGAATGAGGCGCTTGCCGCCTCGGAGACGGCCCGTGCCAGCCGTGATGCCCTCTGCGCCTATGTGGCACAGCATCATCTCAACGATTCGGGGCTTGATGTAGGGCAGTATGTCTCGCTCTCGCTCTATCTCTCACCGCCTCCTGAACTGACCCCGAATGTGGATGAAGCCGAGTTGCCCCCCCAGGCTACGCAGGTAGTCAACGTGCTGCCGCTGCTGCGCACGTTTGCCGAAGAGATCCAGTTGCATCTCATCTGGCTGCGCCATCGTGCCGCGTACGAGGCCTTGGTGGCGCGCGTGCATGAGCCGATGGTGAAGACCATACTCAATACCAACATCTATCTGCACCAGCCGGTGAGCACCTATGACGGCCGCCGCTTCCTCGTGCTGTTGGAGCCGATGCTCTCGCCGAGCCTGACGAACGCGCGCATCTATGGCACCGACTACATCATCGTGACCTCGCCGGATAACACTGCCGGCGACCCGGTGCGCATGGACCAGATACGCCACATCTACCTGCACTATGTGATCGAGCCAATGGTCTACAGCCGCGGCTCGGCGATGGAGCGCATCCAGCCGATGTTGCGTGGTGTGCAGGATGCTCCGCTGGAGTTCTTCTACAAGAGCGACGTGGTTGCGCTGATGACCGAGTGCTTGATCAAGGCAGTCGAGGCGCATATGTATGAGATTGCCTCTCCCAAGCCGGCGAAGCCCGCGGACAAAGAGCGCGCTTCGGTGGACCTTTACGCTTCGGCCATGGACGTCTACAACCGCGAGACGGCGCTGGAGCGGCAGAAGCTGGTGGATTCCGACGAGCAGCACGGATGGGTGCTGACGGGCTACTTCTACCAGACCCTGCAGTTGATGGCGAAGAACGGCGACGGCTTGCGCGACGAGATTGCACCCATGATCTACGGTATGGACGTGGACCGCGAGCGCAAGCATGCCCAGGAGATCGTGTTTTCGAAGGAGACTTCGGTCGATCCGCTGCGTCCGCATACCGCACCGCGCAAGATTGAGGGAATGGACCTTGCCGAACTCGACCTAGCCAAGGGAAATACCGCGGATGCCTCCGATCTCGCCGAAAAAGCCCTGGCCAACCCGAAGGGCGACCATGGCCGAGCGGAGTACGTGCTGGCGCGCATCGCCCTGATGGAGAAGCAGCCAGGGGAGGCGATGAAGAACTTTGAGGACACGCTTAAGCAGAGCAAAGACCCGCGTACGCTGGCCTGGAGCCATATCTACCTGGGGCGTCTGTACGACTCGATGAATCCGCCGGATCGTGACCATGCCGTTGCTGAGTACAAGGCTGCACTGGCTGCTCGCGATGGCCGCCCGGACACCAAAGAGGCGGCGCAGAACGGGATTGCGAAGCCGTTCGCCTTGCCTCAGCGCGCGAGCCGGCCCCCTGCCAGTAACGATGACAAGGATTTCGACCCGACAGGGAAGGCCGAGAAGGATTCTTACAAACCAGCAGATGCGCCGAAGTAGGGATGCACCCAGGGCCCAGGATGGCGACGAAGAGCAGACGAAGACAGTCGTCATCCTGACGCGTAAAGTAGACAGCGGAGGGGCGATGACGACACGGCGCACCCGTAAAACTTCACCCAAGATCGAACCTATCGACGAACTGCAACGCCTGCTCGGTCATCGCTTTACCCGGCCTGAGCTGCTTGCGCTCGCACTGACGCACCGCTCGCACACCTACGAGGCTCGCCACGGTGTTCCCACCGTCATCCTGCCGGCTCATCCCGATCAGCGCGACCAGCGCAATCCACCCGGCACCGACAACGAGCAGCTCGAATTTCTGGGCGACTCGATCCTTGGCCTGGTGGTTACCGAGGCGCTCTATCGGGAGTTCCCGCAGAGCTCGGAGGGCGAGTTGACACGGCTGCGCTCCATCCTGGTCAGCCGCGCCCGCATGGCCGAGGTCGGTGTGGCGCTCGAGCTGGGCGAGCAGCTGTTTCTCGGCAAAAGCGCGGACCAGAACGGCGGCCGTAAAAAGCCCGCGCTGCTGGCCAATGCGGTCGAAGCAATTATCGCGGCGGTCTATCTGGATGCAGGCGCGAAAGGCCTCAAGGCCGTGAGAGCGATCGTCGAACGCTATGTGCTGGAGCCGGATCTCGACACCATGCGGGCGGCGCTGGCCGGAGAAGAGGGACGCGGCGCGCTGCGCGACCACAAGACGGTCCTGCAGGAGCGTGTGCAGGCGTCAGGGCTTGGCAGGCTGCGCTACGTCGACACCGATCAGACCGGCCCGGCCCATCAGCGCAGATTTTCGGTGGAGGCTCAGCTTGAAGGGGAGGCCGGGACACGTACGCTGGCTGCGGCTGAGGGCTCGAACAAGAAAGAGGCCCAGCAACGCGCGGCGGAGCTTGCGCTGGCGCAGTGGGAGGCAAACGGCCTGCCTCCCCGGCCCGTCAAACCACCCAAAGGTGATGCTTGAACGAGGAGCTACTGCCGGAGACCGTGGAAGCCGCACCGGCACGCCCTGTACAGGGGGTGCATGACGGGGTGCTGCCGCATCTGCAGGCTCTGCTGGAGATCCTGGTCCTCGCCATCTTTTTCGCCACCTTCATCGCGCAGCCGGACCGCGTCCCTTCGGGGTCGATGGAGCCGACGCTGCGGGTGGGCGACTTCTACCTTGTAAACAAGCAGGCCTGCGCGCCCAGGGGAGTCTTCGACCGCATCTTGCCGGCGGCTACGGTTCATCGCGGCGAGCTGGTTGTCTTCCACTACCCGCCGGAGCCCGGCAAGGACCTGATCAAGCGGGTGGTGGGGCTTCCGGGCGACCATCTGCGGCTGCGTGACGGGCATGTCCTGCTCGATGGGGCATCGCTGGCTGAGCCTTACGCGGTTTATAACCAGGCCCAGCCCGATGGCTTTCGCGACGATTTTCCTTCCATGAGGAGTGCGGACCCGAACGTCGATCCGCGCTGGTGGGCGGAGCTGCGGCGCATTGTGGCCAATGGCGAGATTGTTGTACCGCCGGGCCGCTACTTTGTCATGGGCGATAATCGCAACGACAGCGAGGACAGCCGCTACTGGGGTTTCGTTCCGCGTGACGCTCTCGTGGGACGGCCGTTGGTGGTGTATTTTTCCCTGGCTGCGCCACCGAACGCAGATTCGTCCGTTCGGAGATCGTTCTGGGAGGGGTTGCGCGACCGTTGGCAGGGGATTCGCGTGCTTCGGTAGGAAGCTAATTCTTGCCGCACGGTACACTGACCAGAGCCATTTGCCCATGAGCGGACACCCCAAGTTGAACAAGAGTGCAGCGAAACCTGTCGCCGAACCTAACGAGACGCCCCTGGAGGCCATCGCTTCCCTTGGCACGGTGATCATCATCTGGATCTTTGTTATAGGGTTCGTCTTTCAGAACTTCGCGATTCCCTCGGGTTCCATGGAAAACACGCTTCTGGTCGGCGATCATCTAGTCGTCGACCATACTACATTGGCTCCCCAGACAAAGTGGGCTCCCTTTGTGCACTACCGTTCGGTCCAGCGCGGCGATGTCGTGGTCTTTTGGAAGCCGCATTCAGAGTCACCGGACCTGATCCTGGTGAAGCGTGCCATTGGAGTGCCGGGCGACAAGGTTCATCTGCGCAAGGGCGTGGTGTATGTCAACGGCGTCGCCCAGAGCGAACCCTATGCCATCCAGCCCGGCGACGACAATTATGCTTCGTTCCGCGATGATTTTCCGTCGGACCTTGCAGGGCTCAGCAGGCAGGCGAGCAATAACCTGAAGGCACTTGAGGGCTGCGAGGAGCAAGCGTGCATCAACGAAAGAGCGTGGGCCAACAGAACGATCTCCTGGGTTGATGAACTGCCTGCTTTTATCCAGGGAGACGATCTTGTGGTCCCGCCGGGCAATGTCTTTGTGATGGGGGACAACCGCGCCAATAGCCTCGATAGCCGCTTCTGGGGATTTGTGCCGCAGGAGAACATCATAGGACGGCCCCTGTTTATCTATTGGTCATTCAAGACACCAGAGGACCAGGAAAATAAGACCGGCATGGGGGACCGCATCGGCTTTATCTTCCACACTGTGACGCACTTCTTCGATGGGACTCGCTGGAACCGCACGCTGCACGTTGTTCGCTAGGGCGATTCCATCGCGAAGGGAAGTCGCGCCGTCGGTAGCCTCGCAGGTTACACTGACAGAGCTATTTGCTACGAGGAGACTCACCGAGTTGAACAAGAGCGCAGAGGAACCGGTCGCCGAAGAGCGCAACGACGCTGCCGCCGGAAAGTCGAAGGACACGAAACAGAATCAGGAGCGCACCGAGACGCCGCTCGAGGCCTTGGCTTCCATCAGCACCGTTCTGGTCGTCGGGCTCTTCGTGATGTCCTTTATCTTTCAAAACTTTGAGATCCCTTCGGCCTCGATGGAGAAGACGCTGCTCATCGGCGACCATGTAGTCGTCGACCGCGCTACGCTGGCTCCGCAGACCAAATGGGCTCCTTTCTTGCACTATCGCCCGGTACAGCGTGGCGACATCATCGTCTTCCTCAAGCCGAACCCGGAGACGCCGGACCTGATCCTGGTCAAGCGCGCCATTGGGCTTCCCGGCGACCGCATTCACCTGCGCAAAGGCATCGTTTATCTCAACGGTGTGGCGCAGAACGAACCCTATGCGGGGATGCCCACGAACGACGGCGTCTATGAGCACGGCTATATCCCCTACCGCGACGATTTTCCCTCCGATGTGGCCGGGATCAGCGAGCAGGCGATCAACAACCATGCGTCCCTATGGGCCGTTGAGCTGCCCAGTCATATCCAGGGCGACGACCTCGTCGTTCCGCCAGGCACCGTCTTCGCGATGGGTGACAACCGCACGGAAAGCCTCGATGGCCGTTACTGGGGCTTTGTTCCGCAGGAGAACATCATGGGACGGCCCCTGTTCGTCTACTGGTCGTTCAAGACGCCGGCGGACCAGGAAGATAAGACCAGCATGGGCGACCGTATCGGCTTCGTCTTCCACGTGATGCTGCACATCTTCGATGGAACCCGCTGGAACCGCACCCTGCATGTCATTCGCTAGAGGCGTGGTTCAATGGACAATCCGGAGTTCTGAAGGGCATGGTCTTGTGAGCCTCATGGAACTCCAGGACACCAGCGACGAAACCCGCAGCCCTCTTGTTGGATTACGGTCGAAGGGCCGTACTCCTCAAAATGAACCGTATTCTGTACACGTCCAAGTCTTCAGCAGGCTTTAGCAACTCCCATGACCGAGCACACCTCCGACATCGAATATGACTTGCCGCCGCGTTCTGTAGCGCGACGACGGCTCGTGTTCGCCGCTGTCGCGTTACTCGTGGTGCTGGTGCTGGTCGTTACGCCGCCGCTGCTCAACGTCAACCGTCTGCGGCACCGCATTGCCACCAGCATGAGCGAGAGCCTGGGCCGGCCGGTTCATCTCGACAGCGTTACGTTGCATCTGCTGCCTATGCCCGGCTTTACGCTGAACAATCTCGTCGTCAGTGAAGACCCGGCGTTCGGCTCCGAGCCGGTGATCCGCGCCAACCAGGTAGAAGCCCGGCTACGTTTCAGCTCCCTATGGCGGCGTCAGGTGGAGTTCTCGACCATCCGCTTCATTGAAAGCGATGGCAATCATCCCAGCCTGAACATCGTGCGCAATGCACAGGGCCGCTGGAACCTTGAAGACATCCTGATGCAGGCCGCGCACGCGAACACGGCTCCCACTGCCCAGCGCAAGGCGGGCTCGGTACCGCGCTTTCCTTACATTGAAGCCACCAGCGCCCGGGTGAATATCAAGCTCGGAGAGGAGAAGATGCCGTTCTCCCTGACCGATACAGATTTTGCCCTGTGGTTGTCCTCGCCGCAGCAGTGGAGTGTGCGGCTGCAGGGCACACCGGCGCGCACGGACACCAACGCCTCCGATACGGGCGAGATGCGGCTTGAAGGAACACTGGAACGTGCTGCACGGTTTGCGGATGTCCCTTTGAAACTGACTGCGAGCTGGGCCCACGCGCAGATGGGCGAGGCTAGCCTCCTGATCGCCGGACACGACGCCGGTTGGCGCGGAACGATGGAGATGGGGGCAACACTGACAGGGCGGCTGGGCGCAGCGAACCTGACCACGGACGTGCACCTGACCGACCTGCGCCGGGCGGACTTCGTTCCCGCAAAGCAGTTGGATGTCTCCGCGCACTGCACGGCACAGGCCGAGGTGGTGACGATCACGCTGATGCAGGCTACCTGCACGCTGCCGACGTCCGGACCGCAGCCTATCGTGCTGACTTCGCCGCTGATCGATCTGCAACGGCCCGATGAAGCCGCTGGCAGCCTTGAGATCAATGCCGTTCCACTGGCCTGGGCGCTCGACTGGGCAAAGCTGTTTTCGCAGCGGATCTCGCCCGAGCTGCAGCCGGATGGCAGGATCGACGGGCAGATCCAACGTGTGGCCGGCCAGTCCTCAACCTCTTTGCTGGGTAACCTTCGCGCGACGTTACTTCCCGCAGCTCCTTCGAATAGCAGTGCGCGCACGATTGTTCCGCCCGCGCCTACTGTCTTCAATGGGCAGGTAGCGTTACCCGCTGTCTCTGTGCGAGGCAATCCTTCTGCGAACCTTCAACTGCAGCCCACCGTGCTTCGTCTCGGTACGGCGTCGCAGGTTACCTTGTCGGGTGATGTTGATCCTGCGGGCTACGTGCTGCATCTCTCCGGCAATGCCAGCCTGGCCCAGGTGAAGACGCTTGCAGGATTCCTGCCTCCACTGGGCGATGGTCTGGAGGAAGCTCTTCCGGGAAAGGCTGCCCCCGAGACATTGCGTGAGTTGTCTGTGTCTTGTTCACGGCTCTGGGATGGGATGCAGAAGTGCGTGTCTACTGCGGCGGATGTGCCACTGAAGAAGAAGCGGTCTGGTAAGAGACGGTAGATCAAGTCTCTTAGAGAGTTGTAAGTTGTAAGTTTCGGGTGCCCCATCCTCGACGCGCGGCTTTATGCGCGGCAGGGTGGGGTATCGTGCGAAGCACGACCGTCTTTGGCTTATAGAGGCGACTGTGGCCTGATTGAAGAGAGCGGTCGTTTGCTACCGCAAACGATACCCCACCTGCCGCGCATAAAGCCGCGCGTCGAGGATGGGGCACCCAGGCTGATGTATATGGCTACCAACAAAAACCCCATCCTACGGCGATAAAGCTGCCGCGAGGATGGGGTTCGTTTGGAAGTGCGTTTAGTTCTTAGGGAGTTGCGCTGCGTCCCAACCGCCGCCCAGCGCTAACTGGAGCTGCGCGCTGGCTACGATGCGCTGCGTTACCAGCGAAGCTGCCGTACGCTCGTTGGCCAACTCGATGGTCTGGGCGGTCAGCACTTCGAGATACGTTGCCAGTCCACGCTTGTAGCGCATCGTCGAGAGCTCAGTGCTGCGTTTTGCTGAAGCGACGGCGCGATCGGTTACGGTCGCCTCCTGCTCCAGCACGCGCAACGCGGAGAGTTGGTCTTCGACATCGCGGAAGGCAGAGAGCACCTGTTCGCGGTAGAGCGCCGTGGCCTGCGCACGCTGGGCTATCGCGAAGTCGACTTGCGCCTTCCTGCGGCCGGCGTCGTAGATGGTCTCGTTGATCCCCGGTCCGGCGTTCCACATTGCACTGCTTGAGTTGAAGAGCTGTCCAATCTTATCGGTCTCCACGCCACCGCTCGCTCCCAGCACAATGCTGGGATAATAGGCGGCCTTCGCAACGCCGATCAGGGCGTTCGCCGAGGCGACATGGCGTTCCGCGCTTGCAATATCAGGCCGGCGCTGGAGCAGCTCCGAAGGGATACCGGTCGGCACGCTGGGCGGATCGCCCGCAAGCGGCTTCTCCTCGATATGGAAGTTCGTGGCTGCTTCGCCGACCAGTACAGCAATCGCGTGCTCGAGCTGCGCGCGCTGCACGCCGAGATCGATGAGCTGAGCCTGTGTCTGCTCGAGCTGCGTCTGCGCCTGCTCCACATCGCTTTGCGACGCCAGGCCGCCCTTCAGCCGATCCTTTGTGAGTTGCAGCGTCTGCTGAAAGGAGTCGAGCGTCGAGCGCAAGAGCTGAGCCTGCAGGTCAACGCCGCGCAGTTGGACGTAGGAGACGGCCAGCATGCCTTGTAGACTCAGGCGGGTGTTCGCGAGATCGGCCGCCGAGGCCTGCGCATTGGCCGCGCTCGATTCGATCTGCCTGCGAATGGCACCCCAGAAGTCAGGCTCCCAGGAGATACTCAACGGAATCAGGAAGTCCCAATAGTTCGTGGCTTCGCCTGGTACGTGTAAAGGCTTGGTGTCGGAGATAAGATTCCGGGTCGCCGAGGCGCCGATGGACACGGTGGGGAATAAAGCCGCCCTGTTCTCTCGAACGATATCGTGCGCCTGTTCGTAGGAATGCAGGGCAGCTTCGATGGTCTGGTTGGACTTCGCGCAGCGCTGCTCAAAGTCATTCAATGTCGAGTCCTGGTACACGGTCCACCAATCGCCCCGGAGCGTTCCGTCCGCGGGAGTGGCTGTAGTCCAGTTGCCATTGTGGCCGTTATCGCTATACGCGGGCGGGGCAGGCATGGCCGGAGCCTTGTAGTTCGGGCCGACCTTGCACCCGCTCAGCGCCAGCGTTGCAATCAACGCTGCTGCTGTGGGAAGACTATGGGTTCTCATTACTTCGCCTCCGCTCCCGCCTGTTTCGGGGTTACGACGCGAACCTTCTCGCCATCGGTCAGCGAATCCGGCGGATTCGCGATGACCCCTTGTCCCTTCTCCAAGCCGTTCAGAACTTCAACCGAAGTGCCGAAGTCGCGGCCTACCGTTATATGCACCAGGTGCGCGATGTTGTTTCCGTCGACGGTGGCCACACGCAGCCCATCCGTCTCCAGGATCAGCGCGCTCACCGGCACGATCAGTGCGGGCGCGGGGTTGGAGGTATGCAGGTGGACTTCGGTATAGCTGCCCGGCAGAAGCTCACCGGTCGGGTTCTGGACGTCCACTTCGGCAAGCAGGGTGCGTGATGCCGGATCGACCGAGTTCGACGACCGTACCAGCTTGCCTTCGAACTTGCGGCCCGGATACTGCGGCAGTGTCAGGGTCGCGATCGCGCCGTTCTTCGCATCGGGCGAATAGATCTGCGGCACATTGATGAAGACGCGCAGGGTACGCACAGCGGAGATGTCGAAGGTCTCCTTGCTTCCTGTAATGGTTCCTGCTCCGGCTGTCGTCGTGCTGCCTTCCGCCGTAATCAACTGACCGACGTCGATGTTGCGCTGGGTGATCACGCCATCGAAGGGAGCTACGATGCGTTCGAAGGACTGGAGTTCCTCCAACCGGCGCACGTTGGCCTGTGCGGAGTTCACCATGGTGGTCTGTGATTCCAACTGGGTGGTGGCGTTGTCCGTGTCCTGCTGCGAGACGGCGTTTTTACCGATCAGGTCTACGTAGCGCTCGGCTGTTGTCTTCGCCAGGGCGGCGTTGCTCTGTGCGGTAGCGAGGTCGGCTTTCGCTTGTGCCAGCTGCTGGTCCAGTTCCGGAGTCTCGATGATGGCCAGCAGCTCGCCCTTGCTCACATGCGAACCGATGTCGCGGTACCAGGCCTTTACGTAGCCCGTGGTTCGCGCGTAGATCGGAGCGAGGGTGAAGGCCTGCATGTTACCCGGGATCACGATCTCCTGGGCGTTCTGTTGCAGCACCGGCTGCTGGATAGAGACCGGTGGCGCGGCTACCGTGTCGGTGTACTTCGCGAGCACCGTGCTCGCGTGCTGCCGATGGAGGATGCCGGCGATCGCGAGGACGACCGTCACGACGAAGACGATGAGCACCGGCACCAGTACGGACGCACGGGAGACCTTCGGTGGCGGTTCATGCTGGATCACCTCGGGGTGGTGGCCTTCTCCGTGAGAGCCCGCCTGGTTCGCCTGTGCCGGGTGCTGTTGATTCGATTGATCCGATTGATTCTGGGCACTCATTGCCTTGTCTCCATGTGCGCCTTGTGGCGCGTTGTTCTGTGGAAGTCGTTCGGCGGAATTCGTCAGTTTCTCGTCGCTCATGCGTGTGCCTCATTCCCGTGTTCTGCAGGCGGGTTGGCATGCGGCTTATCCTTGCGGTGCATGAAGGAGAAGAAGACCGGGACGAAGGTCAGGGTGCCGAACGTCGCCAGCAGCAGGCCGCCGATAACGGCACGGCCCAGAGGCGCATTCTGCTCGCCGCCATCGCCGAGGCCCAGTGCCATCGGCACCATGCCGATCATCATCGCCAGCGCCGTCATGATGACCGGACGGAAGCGCGTGAAGCCCGCGGAGAGTGCCGCCTCGGCTGCATTCAGCCCGGCCTCCATTTGCTCCTTCGCGAAGCTGACCACAAGGATCGAGTTCGCCGTTGCCACACCTACGCACATGATAGCGCCGGTCAGGGCAGGAACGCTGATGTGCGTTCCGGTAAGGAACAGCAGCCAGACGATACCGGCCAGCGCGCCCGGCAAGGCAGCGATGATGATGAACGGATCGAGCCAGCTCTGGAAGTTCACCACGATCAGCGCGTAGACCAGGATGATCGAGAACAGCAGGCCGGCCACCAGTCCGACAAAGGACGTGCGCATCGTCTGGATCTGACCGCGTACGATGACCTCGGTTCCGCGCGGCAGCTTGCCTTTATTGTTCTTCACGATCTGATCGATCTTGGTGGCGACACTGGCCAGGTCAGTCCCTTCGACGGACCCGTAGATATCGATGACCGAGCGGGCGTTGTAGTGGCTCACGGTACCCTGCTCGGTGCCGCGATCGATCGACGCGATATTGCCGAGAATCTGCGGGGTCCTGTTTGAGCCGATGGTGGCAATGGGGAAGTTCTGAAGCTGCTGCAGGTTCTGGACGTCATACTGCGGCGTCTGCACCGCAATGTTGTAACTCACGTGGTTCTGTGGGTTGAGATAGAACGTCGGCGAGGTCTGGAAGCTGCCGCTCAAGCTGGTCAGCACGTCGTTGGCCACATCGTGCTGGCTGAAGCCGACCTGCTGCGCCCGGGTGCGGTCCACGTTGACCGTCCAGCTCGGCAGGTTGAAGGGCTGCTGAATGCGCAGGTCCGTCGTGCCGGGGATCTGGCTGATCTGCTCCATCATCTGCTCAGCCAGCGCGTGATTCTGATCTATGGCCTGTCCGACCAACTGGATGTCGATTGGTGCCGGCAGGCCGAAGTTCAGGATCTGGCTCACCATGTCCGTCGGCAGGTAATAGAACTCCGTGCCGGGGAACTGCTTTGTCAGCCTGTCGCGCAGGGAGTGCGTGTACTCGTCGGTAGGACGATGCTTTTCCGCCAGCGTGACCAGGATGTCCGCATCGGCAGTGCCAACCGTGGCCGAGTTGGAGTAGGAGAGATTCAGGCCGGAGTAGGGGATGCCGATATTGTCGATGACGGTTCCCATCTCCGCCTCCGGGATCTCCTGACGAATCTCGGCTTCGATCTCGTCGCAGAGCCGGGCCGTATCTTCAATGCGCGTTCCGGTATGAGCACGCACATGCAGCTTGAACTGACCGCCGTCCACGGAGGGGAAGAAGTCCTGCCCCAGCCACGGATACAAAAGAGTGATCGATCCCACCCAGAACGCGACGATGGCGATCAGGAAGACCGCGCGGTACTCCATGCAGAAGCCCAGCACGCCGTAGTACCACTGCCGCAGCTTCTCGAAGTAGTGCTCGAAGGTGATCTGGAAGCGGACGAAGGGGTTCTTGCTCTTCTTCGCCTGTTCTTCCCGATCGTGCTCATGACCCTTCAGCAGGTACTTCGCCATCGTAGGCACAATGGTTCGCGAGAGGAAGTAGGACGCGAGCATGGCGAAGACGACGGCTTCGGCGAGAGGAACGAACAGATACTTCGCGACGCCGGTGAGGAAGAACATCGGCACGAACACGATGCAGATGGAGATCGTCGAGACGAAGGCCGGCACGGCGATCTGCGCGGCGCCGGTCAGAATCGCGTCTTCAACCTCTTTACCCTCTTCGAGGTTACGGTTGATGTTTTCGATTTCGACGGTTGCGTCGTCGACCAGGATGCCGACCGCCAGCGCGAGACCGCCGAGCGTCATGATGTTGATCGTCTCGCCCAGCGCTGCCAGCATCAGCAGTGAGCAGATGACCGAGAGCGGAATCGACACCGCAATGATGACCGTCGAACGCCAGCTTCCGAGGAAGATCAGGATCATCGCCGCGGTCAGGCAGGCGGCGATCAGGGCCTCACGTACTACACCGCTGATCGCGGCGCGCACGAAGATGGATTGATCGGCAATGGGAGTCAGCCGCAGTTGGGGAGGCAGCTGGGCAAGAATCGATGGCAACTGAGCGCGTACGTTCGCAATGATGTCCAGCGTCGAGGAGTTACCTGTCTTCTGGATGCTCAGCAGCGAGGAGCGCTGCCCATCGACGCGAACGATGTTTGTCTGCGGCGGGAATCCGTCGCGTACGTTTCCGATGTCGCGAATGTAGACCGTAGCGCCGTTCACGGTCTTGATCGGCAGATCGTTCAGGTCCTTAATCGAGGTCGGTGCGCTGTTGGTCTCGACTGGGTAGTCGATGTGGCCCATCTTGACGTCGCCGCCGGGCAGAATGATGTTCTGCGCGTTGAAGGAGTTCACCACGTCCGAAGCGGAGAGTCCATACGCCTGCAGCTTCTGCGTATTGATGTCTACCTGTACCTGGCGCTGCTTGCCGCCATAGGGGAACGCCAGAGCCGCACCCTGCACGGTCGCAAGCTGAGTACGGACAAAGTTCTGTCCGAAGTCGTTCAACTGCTGTTCGGTCAGGCCGTTTCCGGAGAGTCCCAGTTGCAGTACCGGCACGCTCGACGCGCTGTACTGAATGACCAGCGGAGGGGTGGTGCCCTGTGGGTACTGGCGCAGCGCGGTCTGCGAGATCGCCGTAACCTGCGCCACGGCCTGCGAGATGTTGACCTGCGGCCGGAAGAAGATCTTGACGACGGAGACGCCGTTCAAAGTCTGCGACTCGGAGTGCTCGATGTCGTTGACGGTTGTCGTAAGGCTGCGCTCAAAGGGCAGTACGATACGGTCGCTCAACTCCTGCGGTGACATGCCCGCGTAGTTCCAGACGACGGAGACGACGGGAATATCGATATTGGGGAAGATGTCGACCGGCGTCCGCAACATGACCACGGGGCCAATGATGAAAAGCAGCAGCGACAAAACGACG
This sequence comes from Granulicella mallensis MP5ACTX8, assembly GCF_000178955.2. Classification (NCBI taxonomy): domain Bacteria; kingdom Pseudomonadati; phylum Acidobacteriota; class Terriglobia; order Terriglobales; family Acidobacteriaceae; genus Granulicella; species Granulicella mallensis. The sequence continues at coordinate 367,719 of NC_016631.1, forward strand.
AATGTGTATGGTCTCTTAAGTGCGAGACGGACGATCCACATCGGGACTCCTTATAACTTCCTTCGCCGGTATCTATCCGGCATTTTTACCGGTACTGGCCCGGTGGCCTCTGCGCTGGCTGGATGAAGGTGATCCGGCCACTTCAGCTCGTCGAGTCAGAAATCTTTGATTCTGTACGAAATCTTTGATTCTGTGTACGTTGCGTGAATCACGATACTAAACCTGTAGTTTAGTATTGGCTCGATAATTTAGACGATGACGCCTCTGCGAAGGACTCAAAGATGTTTTGAATCCTGTTCGGTTTTCGTAGAGACCTGGTACCCAGGTCTCCGTATACCACCGAAGATGGCCTCCACCATGAACTCCGACTCCCGGTCGCTGAGCGAGCCGTGTCCGGCAAGCAGGCGAAAGATCATGGGGCCGTAGATCAGGTCGAGAACGATCTCCGTATCGATGTCTTCGCGAATCTCTCCGCGGTCTACGCCGCGCCGCCACATGATGCGCGCCGCGTCCCGCCTGGCATACAGAAAACGTTCTCGGAACAGGGCCAGAAAGCCCGGATCGCTCTGTCCCTCCGCGATGAACTGCCCGAACAGTCTGCCCAGCGGCGACTTGTAAAAGGTCATTACAGACTGCAGTTGTTCCGTGAAATCCTTCTCGGCCGATCCGGTATTCGGCATGATGACCCGCTCCGTCATGCCGGCGAGATAAGCGTCGAGTGCAACTAAACTTTTGTTGGGCCACCATTTATAAATGGTGGCTTTGCTGACGCCGGCCCGTTTGGCGATGGCGTCGGCGGTTACCTTGCGGAGCGGCTTGCGCTCCAGCAGGTAGAGCGTTGCCTTGAGAATCGCGACTTCGGCTTCAATGCTGCGCTGCCGTCCGCGCGACTTCGGCTCGTCGGGGAGCGGCATCTCTTGGAGCATCTTTACGCGGCCGCTCCTGCTTACAATGGTTCCAAGCACGAATCGTACTCCTGGAAGATCTGGCGATAATCGTTCTGTTACCGTGAGCTTTCTAATACTGAACTCGACGTTCAGTATATCCCCGAAATAAGGGAAAGTCACTCCTTTGGCACCTCCCTTATAAAGAAGGATATATCCACAAGGGGTGGGATTGCACCGGGGTATACCTCAAGATATAGTGGCTGCTCCGAGGTTTCTCCGCAAGGAGAATTAAACGGGAATCCGGTGAAAATCCCGAACTGCCCCGCAGCTGTAGCAGGTGCGAACTTTGCGCGGAATGACAACCAGAAAAGGCAAAGACGAAAGCCATAGCGGCAATCGTTCACTGCCTCTGCATGTTCCTCAATAACATCTATGCCAACGGCAAGGTAAACGTAAACACAGATCCCTGCCCAGGCTGGCTGGTAACCGAGATTGTCCCGTTATGCGCTTCTACGATGGCGCGGCAAATCGCCAGCCCCATGCCGGTTCCGGGGATATGTGCCGTTCGTTTGCGCGATCTGTAGAGCTTGTCGAAGACCAGGGGCTGCTCGGCCGGGTCGATCCCGATGCCACGGTCGGCGATGCTGCACGAGGCACACTGTCCACGCACCTCTACGCTGATATAGATAGGCTGGCCGGGGGCGGAGTACTTCGCCGCATTCTCAAGCAGGTTATAGATCACCTTCTCAATGCGGAGCGGGTCGGCGACGACACACGGTAGATCCTCGGGAATTCTTTTGATGATTTCGTGATCGGCGAGTCTGGCTCCAGCCGTCTCGATGGCCGCGTCGATCATGTCACTGAGTTGTTGAGGACTTACGTCCATGCTGACCTGCTGCGTATCGAGCTGAGCCATCTCGACGGCTTCTGTGACCAGTTGATCGAGCCGGTCGTTCTGTTCGGAAATCTCCGTCAGAAGCTCATGGGACTCGGCGGACTCGGCGTTGGCCTCCAGGAGTTTATCGATGGACGTTTTGATCGACGCTACCGGAGTTCGCAGTTCATGCGTGATTGAATCGAGGATCATCGACCGCAGACGCTCACTCTCCTGTGCGGCTTCGACGTGGGCGACCTCCTCTACCGCGCGCACGCGATCCAGGGCGACGGAGACCAGGCCTCCGAGGGCTTCGAGAGTCTGGGTGGAGAGTTTGACGCCGCGCAGAATCAGAAGGCCACGAGGCTTTACGCCGGTCCGCAGCGGCACGATGGCGGCGCCGTCCGAGGTGATGGAGACGCCGGGGGCGTGGGCCAGTTCATGCAGCTCCGTGGTGTCGATGGTCGGGGGCCAGGCGATGCTGGTGTCAAGGCCCGCCCGGTAGCTCCGATTGCCCTCCAGCAGATAGAAGAGGACCGAATTCGAACCGGTGGCAAGCGTGACCGATGCCGGAATGGAGTTGGTTAGCTGGGTCAGCTCCTCGCTCTGCAGCAGGTCGCGGCTGAGGCTGTAGAGAATCTCCAGTTCCGACTGCCGGGCACGGGCATCGCTGGACTCCGCGCGGATGCGATGCGACAGGCGGCTGGCAAAGACGGCTGTGATGAGGAATACGGCAAGGGCGACGAGGTTTTGTGGATCGGAGACCGTGAACTTGTAGAGCGGCGGAAGAAAGAAAAAATTGTAGCAGGCAGTGGCGACGAGTGAGGCTCCGATGGAGAAACGCAGACCCCATCTGGCCGCGATGAACAGGATAAGCAGCAGCAAGGTCAGAGCGACGGTCGTCTGGTTGGCATGCACGACGAGCCTGTAGAACGTTACAATTCCCGCGAGACAGGCTGCGGCGCCGATGCAACGCATAATGGTAATAAGCCGTTTCGAGTTCACTGTGAGATTCTACGACTCGTGCGGTTCTCCTGCTGGGGTATTCCGACGGGGAGGTTCCATATGTCGTTTTTAAAGAAAGCGGCTCTCGTTAAGTCCGTTATGTAGAAACAGGAGAACTGCTCTATGGGTGCATGCGACACGCCAAGGAAACGACCCGAAGACTGGCTTGAGTCCGCGGAGAACGTAGAGAAGAAGCGTGGACGCTTCAAGGTCTTTCTCGGCTATGCGCCCGGAGTAGGCAAGACCTTCAGCATGCTGAGTGAGGGCATCCGCCGTCAGGGCCGTGGCGAAGACGTCGTGATTGGGATCGTGGAAACGCATGGCCGCATCGGGACGTCCGAGGTGGCCGCGAAGATCGAGACCGTTCCGCGCCGCGAGATCGACTACAAGGGGACACTCTTTTCGGAGATGGACGTGGATGCCATTCTGGCACGGCAGCCACAGGTAGCGCTGATTGACGAACTCGCGCACACGAATGTGGAGGGCAGCCGATTTCAGAAGCGCTATGAGGATGTCTTTGCACTGCTGGATGCCGGCATCGATGTGGTGACCACGGTGAACATCCAACACGTCGAGAGCATTACGCCACGGGTACAGTCGCTCACCGGCATCACGGTGCGCGAGACGGTGCCGGACTGGGTGCTCGATCGGGCGGACGAGATCGTCATCAGCGATTTGACCCCTGAGGCGTTGGCGACGCGCATGCGGCGTGGCGATATCTATCCGATGGAACGGGTAGAGCGGGCTCTCTCGAACTTCTTTCGCCGCGGCAATCTGATTGCCCTGCGCGAGATGGCCCTGCAGCGGGTGACACGCGCTGTCGATCGCACGCTCGATGACTATGTGAAGCGCAAGCAACTAGGAGGGCATTGGACGGTTGCCGAGAAAGTTGCCGTCTGTATCAGTGCCAGTCCTGCGGCGCGTGACCTGATCGCGCGCGGTGCGCGTCTTTCGCAGGGCATGGATGCCGAGTTCTATGTGCTGCATCTCGATACGGAACGTGATCGCGAGCCGGAGGCAGCACGCGCGCTCGACGATAACCTGCAGTTCGCGCGAAACCTGGGAGCAACCATCGTGCGCCTGAAGGGTTCGAGTGTGGCGAGTGCTACGGCAGAGTTCGCGCAGCAGAATCGCATTACACAGGTGTTGTTCGGACGCTCGGCGTTGACAGGGATTAAGAAGTACCTCTACTTTCTTGCGATCCAGCAATTCGCAGCGGCGGCCCCGCATACGGACTTGCATATCATTACGCAAAAGAGCCAGTGAGTTGCCGGCAGCTTTTGTTGTTGCTCGCTTTCGCCGTTGTTTGTTTTCGCTGTTGTTTGTTTTTCGTCGTCATCCTGAGCCGTAGGCGAAGGACCCCCGCATTTTGCACGATGCTCGAGGAATAGACACCAGCTAAGCTGGCGTACAGTCGCTGAGGCCTTTCGCGTGAACCTGAAATTTGGGTGGTGATCCTAAATGCGGGGGTCCTTCGCCAAACCACCCCAGCAAGCGCAAAGTACGCGCTCGCCGGGGACCCCGGTACGGCTCAGGATGACGACGAAAAACAGGCAACGGCTAAACAAACAACAGCAAAAAGCCCTTTTAAAACCCTTATGAAACCCTTATGCTCCGCGCTCTACGATTAAAAGCGTGATGATTCGTCGTGCCCAATTAGTGCCATTTAGCTGCCGATCTTTCTTGTACGGCTGCAGATCGGCGTTATCGCCGGACGACATCCCTTCGGATAATCCCAAAATATTATGAATGATCCAGAGACGTACTTTGTAGTTCCGACACATCGGCTACGCGATGTAAGTCAAACAGTGCATGAATACGACGAGCACTTTTGGAAGAACGGTCACTCTCCACAAATGATCGTCTTCGATGACTCCACTCCCACCAACGTGGAGAAGTACTTCAGCAGCCTGGAGCAACTGAAGACGAATTCCGACCTGTTCTACGTAGGTCCCCGCGAAAAAGAAGAGTTTATTGCTTATATCAACTCTCGTCTTCGCAATAAGCGGCTAGAGCCGCTGGTGAAAAACCTCTTCCGGCCCAGCTACGGCGGCAATCGAAACTACACCTTGATGTACTCTCTGGGCGGCCTGATGGTCAGCTCCGACGATGACATGCGACCCTATTCCCTCATGGAAGATAGTCCCGAGTCACTGGAGAACAACGAGATCAGTCGCGGGCGTCTGCATAAGGTCGGTAAGAACGGTTATGCAAGAAAGTCATTCGACATCATGTCGGCTTTCTCCGATGTACTCGGCAAGCCTGTCTCTGAGATTCCGGAAAACTATGAGCATGGCGATTTCCTGATCGACACCGCGATGGACCTGGAGACCAACGTCACCAAGGGACTGATCGAAGACAATGCCACCCTCCTGCAAAGAGGACGGGTCTCGGACGATGCGGTCGTCAAAATGGCGCAGACCTTCCGTTCCGGTACGAACGATATCGACGCTATCGATTTTGTCGACATGTTCCTGAACGATGAAGACCAGACCAGCCTGGACAGCCTGAACGATCTCTACGTCCTGGTGAACTTCCGTCCGGCGGTAACGAATAAGAACTGGCGCATGGACTGCGGCGTAGCCGGCTATGACAATACGTTTGGCCTGCCGCCGTTCTTCCCGACAAGACTGCGTTTTGAGGATTACATCTATCGGCTCTGGATCCAGCAGGAAGGTATCGTAGCGGCGCATGTCGATGCGGCGCAGCACCATACCAAGAGCAACTACATGCGGAATCCTCCGGCCTCCGAGGTGTTGAACGAAGAGATTGCCAACCTGCTCAAGAGAAAGATCAAGGACTCTCTCACCAGTGTGGATGAACTCGGCATCACCTTCGGCTACACGGGAGAGGTCACAGCACAGGATGCGGAGGAGATTCTGGAGAAGATCACCAGCCTTCATACCCGCGCGCTGCGTGCGGCAGAGACGGCAAAGAGCCAGGATCGCATCGATGCGCTGCGTCTCTTTGCGGCCAATCTCGAGAAGGCATTCTATGGCTTCGAGCCTGACTTCTTCCAGCACAACCTGCTGCGTATCGTCGACGACGCGATCGCCGTCATCAAGGCTTCCATCGAGCTTTGGCCGACGCTGGTAGAGATTTGTTACTTTCAGAAACTGCGTAATGGCCTTCCGATGATGCATCTCGGACGGGCGGCACGATAGGTCCCTTATGCGAATTGCACAGGTAGCACCACTTTTTGAAAGTGTTCCCCCGGGTCTCTATGGCGGTTCGGAGCGCGTGGTCTCGTGGCTTACAGAAGAGCTGGTTCAGCTCGGCCACGAGGTCACGCTGTTTGCCAGCGGCGACTCGCAGACCTCGGCGCATCTTGTGCCGGTATGCGAGAAGGCCCTGTGGCGTGACAAGGATTGCCGCGAGACCTTGCCGCACCACGTGCGCATGATGGAGCTTGTCTTTCGGGATCTATCCCGCTTCGACATGATTCACTTTCATAGCGACTACATTCACTTCCCGCTGGTCCGCCGCTACGGCTGTCCCTCGGTGACTACGCTGCATGGCTTTGTCCATGCGCACGATCTGCGCGAACTGCTCGAGGAATATCACGACGTTCCGTTGGTCGCTATCTCCAATAGCCAGCAGGAGCCTGTTCCCAATGCCAACTGGCTGGGAACGGTGTATCACGGTCTTCCCGAGACGCTGCATCCGTTTCAATCGCAGCCCGGAGAATACTTTGCGTTTCTCGGCAGGACCTCTCCCGATAAAGGACTGGAGCGCGCTGTCGAGATCGCCAGGCTCTCCGGAGTTCGATTGAAGATCGCAGCGAAGATCTATGACGAAGACCGTAATTACTTTGAACAGGTAATTCAGCCCCTGCTGCAGAAGAGTGCGTCCTTCGTGGAGTTTGTAGGCGAGATCGGCGGCGAGGCGAAGAACGAGTTTCTCGGGCGTGCCAAGGCGTTGCTCTTTCCGGTGAACTGGCCCGAGCCATTCGGCCTGGTCATGATCGAAGCCCTGGCCTGCGGTACTCCTGTCATTGCGTGGAGACGCGGTTCTGTGCCGGAGGTCATCCAGGACGGTGTGACGGGTTTCATCGTCGACAGCGTTGAGGAGGCAGTACGCTGCGTGCCCAGGCTCGCGAACATCCGCCGCGAAGGCTGTAGAGCGATGTTTGAAGCCCGCTTTCGAGCAAAGAGGATGGCGACCGACTATGTACGGATGTACGAGAAGGTTCTAGGCCGCAGGAAAGAAGGGCAAAGAGACTTAGAAGCACCAGAACTCGATCTCGTTTCCGTAATGGCTTGATTTGTGACGGGGTCCATCTTTATGGATTCCTTATTGATTCTTTATGTCTCGGGTGAGAGTGTATGGACACCCATGCATCCCCGGCTTTCTGGCTTCTTATGGCTCTTCGTGTGGTGCACCGTTCGCGGAGCTTGTATGTCAGCTCAGGAACAACCGGCTCCATTACCGGAGAGCCCTTCTTCAAAACAGGCCCAGGCTGCGCCCCAATCTTTCTGGGGACGGCTCGATCAGTTCTACATCGAAGACTGGCATGGAACGGCTCCTGAAAGTCCTGCGCCACCGCGGCGGGGACTGCCTTCACCGCTCTCGTCGCCGCCTTTCCCAAACTCGGATTGGTCCTATGGCGGTTCGCCGGTGATCGGCGAAGCGGATACGAACAGCTATCCGTTGATGACGGCCATCAACGGCGCGCAGAGCCGGACCAAGGTGTATGGATGGATTTCGCCCTCCGTCAATGCCAGTACCTCGGCGCATGGCAATGTGCCCGAGGTCGATGATGCCTATGCAAACAGGATCGAACTGAACCAGGCGGTGCTCTATGTCGAGCGCCTGCCCAACTCAGTGCAGCGAGAGCATGTGGATGTTGGCTATCACCTGACGGCCCTCTATGGGACGGACTACAGGTTCACCACCAACAAGGGCTATTTGAGCAGCCAGTGGATCGACCACAACCATCAATATGGCTTCGATCCGGTGCTTGAGTACCTCGACGTGTATGTGCCAAAGGTTGCGCTGGGAATGAACATCCGCGTAGGGCGCTACATCTCCGTCCCCGGCATCGAGGCCCAGCTTACGCCGAACAACTATATGTTCAGCCACTCCCTGCTGTATTCAGTCGATCCGTTTACGGACACGGGAGTCCTCGCCACGGTGCAGTTGACCAGCCAATGGCTGGTGCAGGCGGGCATCACCGGCGGCCACGATATTGCACTATGGGCGAAGGGCTCGCACCCTTCGGCAACCGTTTGCGCCAGCTACACCACGGCTTCGACCAACGACAACTTTTATCTCTGCGCCAACGGCATCAACGACGGCAAGTACGCCTTCAACAACCTGCAGCAGTACGACGGCACTTGGTACCACCGGTTCTCGAAGACCTGGCACACGGCAACGGAAGCCTATGTGATGTATCAGCGCGATGTACCGAGCGTCGGCGGATCGATTGTCCCCGAGCCCAACACGAATGGGGCGACCTGCAGGCCGGGCCTGCAAACCTGCTTCGCTCCGGAGTATGCGGTCGTGAACTATGTGAATAAGCAGTTGTCGGCACATGATTTCATCTCCTTTCGCAGCGACTTTCTCAACGATAAGAAAGGCCAGCGGACCGGTGTAAACACGAAGTACACAGAGAACACGTTGTTGCTGAGCCATTGGATCGGGTCGACGATTCAGATCCGCCCGGAGATTCGATTCGACCACGCGTGGGATCGCGACGCCTACGACCGTGGAACCCGGCAGAGCCAGTTCACGGTGGCCAGTGACCTGATATTCCATTTCTGACGTTCTCGTAAAGGGCATCTTTATGCTTTCCTTATCAGCCCGGGCAGAGACTTGCAGATGGTCATGGAGCGCAAGTTTTCATGATGGTCCGTGTGGTTTTGCCGGGCCTGAGGTTCAGGAGCAAACACTTATGTGGGACATCGGATGTATTGTAGCCAGCATCGCGTTTTTCGCCATTGCCGTGGCTTACACGGTCGGATGTGAACGCCTTGCCACGAAAGCAGGCAAGTAATGATCGAAACGATTTTGCTTGACCTGGTCATTCTCGGCCTTCTCATTTATCTCGTCTACGCGCTTCTACAGCCAGAAAAGTTTTAACAGGACACCTTAGAACATGACCGCCAACGGCTGGTTTCAGATACTCCTCTTCTTCGCCCTTGTACTCGTATGCGCAAAACCTGTCGGCGTGTACATGGCGCGCGTCTTCGAGCGGGAGAAGACCTTTCTCGACGTCGTTTTTCGCCCCCTTGAGCGTCTTGTTTACAAGCTGACCGGTATCGATGAGACGCGCGAGATGCGCTGGACCGAGTACTCGATTGCGATGCTTGTCTTCAGCCTTGTCACCTTGATCGCCACCTATGCGATCGAGCGCTTGCAGCATATTCTGCCGCTTAATCCGCAGCATCTTGCAGCCGTCCCGTCCGACCTGGCCTGGAATACCGCAGTCTCGTTCACAACCAACACCAACTGGCAGTCCTACGTCCCCGAGACGACGATGAGCTATCTCACCCAGATGCTCACGCTCGCGTACCACAACTTCTTCTCGGCGGCGGTGGGCATGGCGTTGGCGGTAGCGCTTCTCCGCGGCATCTCGCGCCGTGAGTCGAAGACGCTCGGTAACTTCTGGGTCGATACGACGCGCGCTTCTCTCTGGGTTCTGCTGCCTGCCTGCTTCGTCTATGCGCTTCTGCTGGTCTCGCAGGGTGTGGTGCAGAACTTCCGCCCGTACGATCAGGCGAAGCTTGTGCAACCGATGACGGTAACAACGACCGGCGCGGATGGCAAGGCCACGACGCAGACAGTTACGACGCAGAGCATCGCGCAAGGGCCGGTCGCTTCTCAGGAAGCCATCAAGATGCTGGGCACCAACGGCGGCGGCTTCTTCAATACCAACAGCGCTCATCCGTTTGAGAATCCGACACCGTTCTCCAACTTCCTGGAGATGTTTTCCATCTTCGTTATCCCCGCCGGCTTCACGGTCATGCTCGGCAAGATGACGAAGTCGCCGGCCCACGGTTGGGCGGTGTTCGCTGCCATGTCGGCCCTCTTCTTCGCGGGTGTCCTGGTTGCGTACTACGCAGAGGCCCAGCCGAATCCGCTGCTGCACTCTGCCGCAATGCACATCGACCAGCACACCACGGCGATGCAGCCCGGCGGCAATATGGAAGGCAAAGAGGTTCGCTTCGGTATTGCGAACTCCGCGCTCTTCGCCACCGTTACGACGGATGCAAGCTGCGGCGCGGTCAATGCGATGCACGACTCCTTTATGCCGCTCGGCGGCCTGGTTCCTCTCGTCAACATCATGCTGGGTGAGGTGATCTTCGGAGGCGTTGGTGCTGGAATGTACGGCATGCTGATCTTCGTGGTGCTGGCGGTATTTATCGCGGGCCTCATGGTCGGACGCACACCCGAGTATCTCGGCAAGAAGATCGAGTCCTATGACGTGAAGATGGCGATGCTCTACACGCTCATCTTCCCGCTTTCGATCCTCGGCTTCTCCGCTGTGACGCTGATGATGCCGAGCCTTGGTCTGAGCGCGCTGGCAAACGGCGGTCCTCACGGACTTTCGGAGATCCTGTATGCCTTCACCTCGGCGACCGGTAATAACGGGTCGGCCTTTGCGGGCCTGAGCGCGAACACGCACTGGTACAACCTCTCGCTGGGGTTTGCGATGTTGATCGGCCGCTTCCTGATGGCTATTCCAGTGCTGGCTATCGCCGGCAACCTGGCGCGCAAGAAGCTTGTTCCACCTTCTCCTGGAACCTTTCCGGTGCATACGCCGCTGTTCACGATCCTGCTGATCGGCACGATCCTGATCGTTGGCGCGTTGACCTTCTTCCCGGCGCTTTCGCTTGGCCCGGTTCTCGAGCACCTTCTCCTTCACGCTGGCAAGGCCTACTAAGGAAACACCATGGCAAATACCCGTAAGCGTTCACTCTGGGATACAAAGATCGTTGGCCGCGCCCTTCACGATGCCTTCGTCAAATTGAATCCCCGCACGATGATGAAAAATCCGGTGATGTTCGTCGTTGAGATCGGCAGTGTGATCACGACGATCTACACCGTCCGCGACCTCATCCAGGCGCACCACGCACTTCGCTTCGATCTGCAGATCACTCTCTGGCTGTGGTTCACCGTGCTCTTCGCCAACTTTGCCGAGGCGATGGCCGAAGGCCGCGGCAAGGCTCAGGCCGATGCACTGCGCAAAGCGAAGTCCGATACCATCGCGATCCGCCTGCGTGCCGATGGCACGACGGAAGAGGTCCCAAGCCTCAACCTCCGTTCGGGCGATGTCTGCCTCATCACAGCAGGCTCGATGATTCCCGGTGACGGCGAGATTATTGAGGGCGTCGCCTCCGTCGATGAGTCGGCGATTACGGGTGAGTCCGCGCCGGTTATTCGTGAGGCTGGCGGCGACCGCTCGGCTGTGACCGGTGGCACGCGCGTGTTGTCGGACGAGATCAAGGTCCGCATCACATCGAATCCTGGCGAGACGTTCCTCGATCGCATGATCGCGCTCGTAGAAGGCGCGGAGCGTCAGAAGACCCCCAACGAGATTGCGTTGAACATTCTTCTCGCAGGTCTCACGATCATCTTCCTGCTCGCAGTGGTTACGCTGCAGCCGATCGCGATTTACTCCACGGCACCGCAGTCCGTCTTCGTTCTGATCTCCCTGCTTATCTGCCTGATCCCGACGACCATCGGCGGCCTGCTTTCGGCCATCGGTATTGCAGGCATGGATCGCCTGGTGCAGTACAACGTTCTGGCGATGTCTGGCCGTGCGGTGGAAGCTGCAGGCGACGTCAACACACTGCTGCTCGACAAGACCGGAACCATCACGCTCGGCAACCGCCAGGCGGCTGCGTTTATCCCCGCTCCGGGCGTCAGCAAAGACCAGCTAGCCGATGCCGCGCAGTTCTCTTCGCTGCCGGACGAGACTCCCGAAGGCCGCAGCATCGTTGTGCTCGCCAAGGAACTCTACGGCCTGCGCGGTCGCGAACTCCACGACCTGCAGGCGGAGTTCGTTCCCTTCTCCGCCACGACTCGCATGTCGGGCGTGAACATGGAAGGCCGCATCATTCGCAAGGGCTCCACGGACGCCATCGCGCGCTTCCTGCAGGAACGCGGCGGCTCGCTGCCCGACCAGGTTCGCATCGATGTCGAAACCGTGGCACGCTCCGGCGGCACGCCGCTCGTAGTCGCGGAGAACCGCCAGGCCCTCGGTGTGATTCACTTGAAGGACATCGTCAAGGGCGGCATGAAGGAGCGCTTTGCGCAGCTTCGTGCGATGGGCATCAAGACCATCATGATCACCGGCGACAACCCGCTGACCGCGGCGGCCATCGCTCGCGAAGCTGGTGTCGACGACTTTCTTGCCGAGGCCAAGCCCAAGGACAAGATGGACCTCATCAAGCGCGAGCAGGCCGAGGGCAAGCTCGTCGCGATGACGGGCGACGGCACCAATGACGCTCCCGCGCTCGCACAGGCCGATGTAGGCGTCGCAATGAACACCGGTACGCAAGCTGCCAAGGAAGCCGGCAACATGGTGGACCTGGATTCCAATCCCACCAAGCTCATCGAGATCGTTGAGATCGGCAAGCAGCTCCTGATGACGCGCGGCGCGCTCACGACGTTCTCGATTGCCAACGACGTTGCGAAGTACTTCGCCATCATTCCGGCGATGTTTGCAGCAACGTTCCCGGTGCTCGGCGCGCTCAACATCATGCACCTGAAGACACCGGAGTCTGCGATTCTCTCCGCCGTGATCTTCAACGCGCTCATTATCGTTGGGTTGATTCCGCTGGCGCTGCGTGGCGTGAGCTACAAGGCTATGTCGGCTGAGGCGCTGCTGCGCCGCAACCTGCTCATCTACGGCGTCGGAGGTTTGATCGCGCCGTTCCTGGGTATCAAGATCATCGACTTAATCATTACCGCCATCCATCTGGCATAAGGGGCAGTTATGCGACGCAATGTTGTCACCGCTATCCTCTACACACTTGTTACGACGATTATCTTTGGCGTAGCGTATCCTCTCCTGGTCACCGGCGCCGCGCAGCTTCTGTTCAAGGACAAGGCAAACGGCCAGCTCATCTCAGAGAATGGAACCGTTGTAGGCTCCCATCTCCTGGGTCAGTCCTTCACCACCCCGGCATACTTTCATTCGCGTCCGTCACAGGCAGGAAATGGGTATGATGCGGCCAATTCGAGCGGTTCGAACTATGCGCCGACCAGCCAAAAACTTATCGATCGCGTAAAGACGGATGTCACTGCTGCGAATACAGATCATCCGGGCACCGAGGTTCCTGTCGATCTGGTTACGGCGTCCGGCTCGGGCCTTGATCCTGACATTACACCGGCGGCAGCAGAGTACCAGGTGGCTCGTGTGGCGAAGGAGCGGCATCTCTCGGAGAGTGCTGTGCACGATCTGGTAGCGAAGCACACACAGGCCCGCCAGTTCGGCGTGTTGGGCGAGCCCCGCGTCAATGTGCTGGAGCTCAACCTGGATCTCGATCACGCGGCGCCTCAGGGAACCATGAAGTAGTATTGATCGGCAGGTATCTTGTCGTGAGTTTTGATCTGTATCTCTTTCGATTCAAGGCTGGGGAAGGTGCGACAGCCGACAAGAAGGTCGTGCTGTCGTTACTGCAGCAGCATTGCAAGGATGGTTGCGATAAGTTCGCAACCTACTCCGCAACCCTCCCCGATAACTCGCATATCGAGGTTCGAGCGAAGGGCCTGGAGAGTGACGAGATTTTCAGCAGTTGCTTCTGCAGCCTGCGCAGCTTTTCTCCTGCGGTCATCCGCTTCGTTTATGACATCGCTAAAGCAGCGGATCTCGTCATTTTCAACGCGCAGGGGATGGCAGACGATGCTTCGAATCCCATGGTGATTCTGACAGAGGAGGCGCAGGCGCGGGAGCTGCCGAAGGATGTAGGTTCGCATCCCGCGCTCTGTTCATCGCCGGAGCACCTGGGGCAGTTGCTGGGCATAGGTATTGGGACGTGGGCTGGACACCGCGACCAGGTGGTTGAAGCACATCGTTAGTGCGAAAACGCGACAACGCATCTCGATCGCGCTTTATCTTCGCCACAGATCCGTCATCCTGAGCGAAGCGTCCCAGCATTTGGGGACGCGGAGCCGAAGGACCCCGAAGAGCTTTATCTCGCCATGTTGTTGGGACCTTTTTCAGCAAGAAAGCCTAGGCTCGAGCGCTTGAGGTAGAAACGGTGCAAAGAGCATAGGCAAGATTGCAACCCTCGGGGTCCTTCGACTCCGCACCTCGCAAAAAGCGCGAGGCGCTCCGCTCAGGATGACGCCTCTGTGGGGGATTGAACGAAAAGATGGCGCAACCTTGGTTTTGCTCTAGTGCCGCCATTGATAGACAACGGTCTGGTGTATCACGCCGTTGTTCAGGGGCGACTCCGTGAAGGTCTCGGCATCGAGATCCTGGAACGTGCTGCTCAGGCTGGCCATGTTCCTGGAGAAGAAGGGTGGGGTATCACCACCGCCTGACTGCGCCGAGCTGCCGGAGCCATCCAGCAGATGGGTCAGCCGCACAAAGCCCTCGCGCTCGGAGCGATGATCGAAGCCCGCGATGAGGGTCGCCTTCTTTGGCGCAGAAGCTGCATGATGCGAGGCTTCGAGGAGAAGCAGCAAGGTAGCTTCATCAGAGGCAACCACGCAGACATTGCCCTGAATCGCCAGCACGAGACCGTGTATTCCACTCAGGTCTACCCAGCTCACATTGTCATGGTGATGTTCCTGCCAGGCGAGCCCAGCCTTACCGATGGTAAGTCGCGGTGCCAGCGCGGCGCTGAGAGCCTGTTGCCATGCAGCCTGGTTCCATCCTGCCGAGGAGGTGAGGACCATCGCCGTATGAATGGGGGAGAAGACTGTCTCGCTGCCCAGGGTCTTTGGCTGGCCCGTCGAAGAAAAGACGAGCATCGCCTCAGGATGTGCGGCGGCGAGCAGGTCTTGCAATTGCGAAAGAGAAGCTGCACGAGGTTGCACGACGACCGATGTCTCGTCGATGCGTTCTTCAAAGTTCGACGTATCTCCAGCGATAGGGGTGGAGAGATCGGCTCCCGGCGCGATGTGTGTGTCGCGATAGGCGCTGGTATTGCGCGAGAGCAGCTTGTCTTCAAACTGATGAAGGATCGAAGCTGAGGTGGGCTGACCCTGTGCGCGGTAGACGCCGATATTCTGCGGAAGATATCCCAGCACGGGTGCGAGGTCTGCGCTGGTTGTTTCTTTATCGGGGTTTGTAGCGAGCAGTATGCGTTCTTCGCGAAAGCTTTCGGGCGTGAGGTAGAGATCGCTCAGCGCTGAGCTGTATTGCTTGAGTTCCGTGATGTTCTGCTGTATCCAATAGCTGCGGAAGTAGGGCGAGGGCACGATCTTCGTCATGTTCAGAGCCATGCGCAGATCGCCGGGTTGTTCCTTCACGGCTGCGACAGCTTCCGCATACCAGCGTTCGTGCTGCAATGTCGCGCCCACGGGTTGCTGCATCAACTGCAACGCGTTGGCAATCAGATCCTCCCGTGTGGCAAGCAGCAGATAATCGCCATGCACGGCGAAGGCTACGGTCTGCGCGGGATCGCCCTTGGTGCGGACGAAAAAGGAGGAGTCTCCTGCTTTGCGCTCCTCAAACTTGTCGCGCATTTGCAGCAGAGGGGTCTTGGCTGCTTCTCCATGGGGCATGCGCGTGATGTAGAGGAACTCCAGGTTGCCGATGTCATACCAGGCAAAGAGACTTTGGCCACCGGCGACCTGTTGCAGGAATTGCGCGTCAGGCGGAAACCCCGCAGTGGCAGCGAACTGGTCCTGCGCTTCACCCAGGCGGGAGAACAGGCGTGAGTGCGAAAAGCTCGTGTAATTGTCGCTCTTGAGCCAATGCTGCTCCTCTTGCGAGCTCGACCAGGATTTGAGCAGGGTCTTGAAGTCGGGAGACTCGATCGACAGAAGAGCACCCTGCGGGGCAAAGGAAGCCAGGGACAGATTGTCGGGGGGAGACGATTGAAGTGCGGTGTAGACCGCGGCTCCGCAGGCTCCCAGGACTCCGAGGAGCAACATGGCTGCGAGTGCAAAATAGAATCGCTTCATCATGGGTGCACCTTCGTTGCGCTGACCGTGAGTCGCGGCCTTACGAGCACAGCCTGTTGAGTGGAGGTCTGAATGACTGGCCGACGAGTGGCATTCTCTTGTTTTACGTTCAGGCGTTCTTGTAGCGAACTGATGCGGCTCTCAATCCTGGACTGCTGCACCTTGTCCTCGGTGAGTTGAGCGGCGGTCTGCAGATCTTCGATCGCCTGTTGCTCTTCGGAGAGATGCTCTTCCATCGTCGCCAGTGCGAGAAGGAAGTCGCGCTTGTCCTGCGGTTGGGTGAGAAGAGTCGCAGCCTGCGTTCCCACTGCGCTTGAATCTTCCGTTGTGGGCTCTTCGGAATTCACCTCTGTACTTTCATCCGACGGCGCTGTCCGTAGAGAAGGGTTCTCCGAGAGGAGCGGCGCAACGGCAGTGTTGGCCTTCTCGTATTGGTTCGCGGCAACTTCGGCGGTGAAGATATCGAGCCGCAACTGATCGAGCAGAGAAGTCGGTGCATCCATGATGGCTGCACGCAGCAGCGTGCCGCGCTGTGCCATGGGCAGGGCCGCGGCCGCGCTCATGTGTGCATAGAGAAAGTAGGGCTGGTCTGCCTGTGGTGTGCCTGGCGTTGCGTTCGCCAGTTGTGTCAGCTCCGCGCTGCTGAAGCTGCGTGTTCCGGGGATGGCACGAAGCGCCTCAGCGGCCTTGGCTCTGTCGTCGTAAGGAGAGTTGTCGCTTGTCGCCACTGCCTTCAGTGTTGCTTCGGCTGCCGCATCCTGCTTGCTCGCAAACTGTGCTTCGCCAAGCCGCCGTCGATAGTCGAAGTCCCAGGGATTGCCGTTTGCTAGCTTCGTCAGCAAAGGCAGTGCCTCAGCCACATGGCCTGTGCGCATCAACAAAGCGGCGGCGGTGTCGAGGTTTTCGTACAGGTCTCCCTGCAGCGTGAGCCTGTGTAGCAGATCGAGAGCGCCGGGCACATCGTTGGTTGCGAGCCGTGCCTCCGCCAGTGCGAGATAATCCGGCGCCGCAAGCTCTTGCAGTGCGGTCTTCTGCTGAAAGACATACTCGAGCAGCAGGCGGCTGTTGGCGCTGTCCTGTTTCAGGCGAAGCTGATTCGCCACACTGGAGAGCGTGGCCAGCGCAGGTGCATGCGATGGATCGTTCTGGTAGTCCGCAATCCATTGCGGGAGCCGCGACTGGCGTGCCGCCAGCAGCAGGGTGATCGTTTGCATCTCCTCGTTTTGTCGCTGGGCAGCAGGAATGCTGTCGAGCAGGCGCTGCGCCTCTGTGATCTGTCCTTGTTGCAGGAGCCACTTGAGGTACTTGAGTTGGATGGAGGTGAGCACGCTTTGTGTGCCGTCGTCCTCAGTGCCCTTCGACTTTGCGGCCGCGGCTTGCGCTTCGGCCTGAGCCAGTGCCAGCTCGTGGCGATAGATACCGCCGAACTGCGCGCGAGGGAACCAGGTCTCATCCGTCAGACTGGAAAGAATTGCGCGCTGGTCGGTCGTGTCCGCCGCCAGTGCCAGCACCCAATCGGTGGCTTCCGTGGCGCTCACTTTTTCCAATGCAACATAAGCCGCGTGCAATAGCTCGGTCGAGCGATAGCTTCCGTTCTTTCGGATGTAGGGCGCGAGGACACCGTCCATTCCTGGCTTTAGCTGTGGTCCGATCTGATACTCGCGCGCATCGTTTGCGATGCTGGTGAAGTTTGTCCAGAAGCTCTCCGGCACAGATTGTTCGTCCACCATGGCGCGCAGCTTCGCGAGCGCCTGCTTCCACTCGGCGAGGGCTTCGTCGTGATGGCTTTCCATCCACAGGATCTCCGCCATCGCCCGGTTGGGTTCAGGGTCTTCCGGGGCAAGCTCTTCCACATGGCGATACTCGGCGATGGCAGCATCGTACTTGTGCGCATCGACATAGGCTTGTGCGAGTGCGATGTAGCTAATGCTGCCCTGCGGCATGAATTCAAGTCCGGCGGGCAGATACTCTTCCGTGTCGGCGTCGGGCTTAGCCGCGAGTGTGCGCCACACGCCATAGCGCATGGCGTAGTAGAACCACGAATCGCCGGTGATCTGTTTGGTTGCACCCGGCTGCGACTTCAGGCGCTCGCCGATCGTTCCATCGGCGAGCACCGTCTGGAAAGCTGCGTCGGTGCGCGGTGTGGTATCGCCGAAGTACAGGCCCAGCAACGCGTTCATGGCTGTGGGCCATACCGGCGGATTGGCAGCAGTGCGCGCAGCAATCACCTGGTAGGCCAAAGCCTTGGAGCCATTTGTCACGATATAGCTTGCTGCGGCATCGGCATAGTTGCCCTTTGCGGCGGCCAATCGAACCAGTGCGGCAGGGTTGTGCAGCAACAGCACTTCGAATAGCCGTTGCTGCTGTTGCTGCCCCTGGTGACTGACGACCAGCTTGCGCAGGTCGCGTGCTTCCGCCTCGAAGTTTCCTGCATCACGCCAGGCGCCTGCGGCCATCTCGAGTACGGTCGGCTGTTCTTCGCTCCTAAAGGTTGCGGCATAGGCATCCAGCGTCTGCGCGCGCGTGAGGTTGTCCATGCGCTGCGCCTCCAGTGTGTCGAAGAGGTTAAGCTGTGCCAGGGCAAGATCTTTGTCTCCGCCGAGCAGCACATCGCGACGCCATACAGCCTCACGGTCCTTCAATCCGGCTGATTGAGCTGCAGGAATCCAGACCTCGACGACTTCTTTCAGTGGACGATTCGAACGCTCCGTGTCCAGTAGGCGAGCATAGGCCAGCTGCTCTTCCGGAGTGTAGTAGTCTCCTACCGTTGCACTCAACACCCGTACCGCGCGGCTGAAGGTGTTCTGCGCAAACTGCCTGCGTTGTTCTACCTGCTGCTTACGCCAGTCCGCGTTGGTTACGGAAGCGATGCCCTTTTCTTCCACCTGCTTGACGATGAGTGCCGGTGATGAGGGAGACGTCTCCGAGGCCGCAAGGGCACTCTTCAGCAGGGCCAGTGCTTCCCGAGCCTGTCGTTGACGACCGAGCAGACCTGCGTATTGCACAGCGCCGTCTGCGTTCTGGGAACTGGTGAGCAGGTCATCGCCGGCGAGTTTCACACCCTCGTCAGCGAACTTGCGCGCTTCGGTCAGCATATCCCAGCCAGCCAGTTGGGTGGCCACGCGGAAGTTATTGGCCGCAGATGGGGGATGGCCTTCGATCCATGCGGTCTGCAGCGCCTTCACGGCCAGATCGGCGCGTCCCTGGCGGGCGCGGGCGAGTGCGGCCTTCTCCATCCACTGCGGGTCTTTGTAGGTCAGCAGGTAGAGCCTGTCGTAGTCCGCACAGGCGGCCTCGTACGACTGTTGATGCTCTTCGATATCGACGCGCGCGATATAGAGGTCTGGCCGATCTTTGCGGATCGCAATCGCCTTGGAGTAGGCAGCTAGCGCACCGTCGTAGTCCTCGAAGAGCACGTCCACGCGGCCGAGGTCGATGGCAAAACGCGAGTCGCGCGGCGAGTCGGCGACCGCCTTGTTGAGGAAGGCGACGAGCTGCGGTTCGCGGCTGTGCAGCCGCGCATAGGAGGCCGCGTTCTGCAGGATGTTCGTGTCCTCGGGGAAGGCACTGATTAGTGCGATGTGCTGGTCGAGAGCGCCGCTATAGTCTTTGAGGTCGGTCAGGGCCAGGATCATGCCCTGGCGCACGAGCGCGATCTTGTCGCGCTTATCCAGTGCACTCAATTGCGCATTCAGCGGAGCGCTCTTGAGGGAGGCAAGGGTGGCCGCGTAGAAGTCGCGCAGCCCTGTTGCATCGTGCGCGAGTGCGTAGCTGTCTGCCGTCAGCGCCAGATACTGCGCGTTGTAGGGATTGTTGGCGAGCAATGGCTTCAGTAAAGTCCGCGCGCCTACGAAGTCGCCGCTCTGGTTCGACTTGGCGATAGCCTCCAGCGTGAAGTTGTGCGCCAGTGTGGGATTAGCCTCGTGCGAGGCCTGGACCAGGGTGGCCACGGCGCGCGGCTGCTGCTTGTTGTTCCAGTAGAAGTCGGTCGTCGCGCGAACCACTCCCAGGATCTTCGCGTTGTCCTTGTAGACGGCCTCGATGAGGCGCTGTGCATCCGCGATATCGTTCTGGTCCTCATAGGCGCGCACCAGCTGATACTGCAGCTCGATGCGCTGCACGGGATCAACAGCCAGCGCGATCTCGCGTTGCAGGGCCGCCTGGTAGGCCTGCGGAAGATGGCTGTTCTGGCTAAGCTCCACGAGCTGCGCCGCATCGTCCACGTTGGCCGCTCTCTGAATAGCGGCCTGTACGAGTGCGTCGATGCTGGAGGTCTGTTGCCGGGTTTGCAGGATATCGATGCGCAGCTTCAACGCTTCGAGCGTGGGATGTTGTGTGGCGCTGCGCTCTGTCTCCTGGTCGACGAGATCTGCTGTCTCGGGGCGCGTGGCCAGCGTCAGCAGCCGCCCGCGTGCGCTGAAGCCCGACTCGTCCGCTGACGATTGATCGGTGTTCTGTGCTGTTGCCGAGCGCACGTATTCCGCAATCGCTCGCGAAAAGTCGCGCTTGTTCTCGCAGATCGCGCCGGCTTCGTAGCCATAGAGCGCTGGATTGTTGAACTGTTTGCGTGCGGCCTCGATCTGCGCGATGGCCTCGTCGAACTGGAAGTAATCCCAGAAGACGGTCGCGGATTGCAGGTACCCGTCGGAAATGCCGGGATGCACGGTACTCATCCGCTTCCAGTAGGGCGCGGCCTGCGCGAGCTGATGGTCTACGGGGAGATTCAGGCTGGCCGAGGTGCTGTCGGCGTAGATATCGCCGATGGTTGCAAGCCTGTCGAGGTTTGTGGGATCTGCCTCCGAGAGATGCTTCTCGATGGCGACAGCACGCTCAATCTGCGCGGGATCATAGTAAGCCAGCGAACGGAAGATGCTGGCCGCATCTTCGCCGACCGAGGCGTCGGCAGGATACGCCTGGGCCAGCTCCTCTAACAGCGGAGCACTCTGCTCGAAGTGCGACTGCCAAAGCTGTAACTGCGCCAGCTCGTGTGTTGCTGCGGGATTTTGCTGCTGCGCCGCAGCCGCAGGCACAAGCGCTTGCAGTGCGGTCATCTCCGCATTGAGCTTGTTCGTTCGGCTGAGGTAGTCGAAGAACTCCGCCTGCAGTTCGGGCGACTCCTGCCAATGTTCGCGGATGAGCTGTTCCCATGCGGCAGAATCGGCGGTGTCTTTTGAGGTGTATGCGGTCAGTAGATTGCGAGTGAAGGTCAGATCGTGAGGGAAGCGCTTGTGCGCATACAGGTTGAGTTGCAGATAGGCCTGGGGCCAGTTACTCGTGACGTTGCCGAAGTATTGTTCAAGCTCCGTGCCTTGAAAGATATCGACGACCTTGCGCGTAAGCGTGTCGAAGTCCTGCTGGCGTTTCTGGCGCAGGTAGAAGCGCGCGAGCTTGTCATAGAAGGTCGTGTCGTTGAAACGCGCCAGCGCCTGCTGATAGACCGCTTCCTGCTCTGCTGCGAGGTTGTTCTGTTGCAGAAAGTCCGCGAGCTTTGCGTAGAGCAGAGGATCGTTCGGATTGCGGTCAAGCTCGTGTCGCAGGACAGCAAGGGCTGTGGGTAGTTGGTTGGCCGTTGTGAGCCGTCCGAGATAGCGGTCAAGAATCTGCCGATAGGCTTCTGCCGTGGCGGTAGTCGCAGGCGCAGCTACAGGCATAGCGAGCGATGGCTTCAGTACAGCGCTCGCCTGGGCGGTAGCTGCGGGGACTGGCGCGCTGTCTGTCGTGTCACTGTCGGGCGCTGGAGCTTCGGGCGCAGGTACTGCCACTGCTCCTGCTGCCGTTAGCGGCATGCCTTGAAGGCTGCCTGCAAGCTCGGTGAGCAGATTGTCGTACAGCGCGAACTCCGACTTCGTGTCGTTCTGCCGGGCATCGGCGTCGGCTACTTCTAACGCAACTTCGAGCCGTTCGCTGGCGTGGGGAAAGTCCGCGAGAAACTGTTGTCCTGCTTTTTGGATTGCAGCGTCTTCGCCGTAGCTGGTGTAAGCGCGAATCAGGGCAGCGTGCAGTGCTGGCCTGGCGGTCGATGCAGGAAAGCGCTGGTCGAGTATGGCCAGCAACTCAGCTGCTTTCGCGCGATGAAAGTAGGGCGTAGCCTTTACCTCTTCGTCGTGAAACTCCGCGGAAGGGTTGGCGGAGTTGAACCACAGAGAGAGCACGCCATTGAGATAGCCGGGGCCCTGGTCGACGGTTGCGAGATCGCGATAGATCGAAAGGTTGCCTGAGCCCAGATCGATGGGACGTTCCGGTGCGGTCAGCAGAATGCGGATGATGCCGCTAAGGCCGACCTCTTCAGGCGCCTGTGTTGTTGTGGTCAGATGTCCCTGCGTGCCCGCGAGTGCGAAGTAGTAGCGCGCCGCCTCTTCATACTGCGTCGCGTTGTCGAGCAGTGTGGCGAAGGTGAAGAGTTCGTCGGCGGACCAGGCTGCATGGCGGCTGTCTTTGCTGGCACCGTACTCGGCCAGTGCGTTTGCCGCCGCATCGCTGCGGCCCTGCTGCTGGTAGTAGTGGAAGAGGCGCGTGGCTGCGCTGTAGTCATCGGGGTTCGAGAGCAGCCGGGCACGCGTGTCGGCGAGCATGGTGTGTTGCGTGTGGGTCGCCGCGAGCAACTGGAAGTAGCTCTGCACCAGCTCCGTGGGCCAGAGGGGTTGGTAAGCCTTATCGAAGAGAGCGAGTGCCCTGGTGGTTGCGGTGGTATCGCCTTGTTGCAGCGCTACCAGTGCCGAAGCCTTGATCGGAAAGATCTGGTCCTGAGGGAAGGCTGTCCGGTACTCCGCGACGGCCTGCTGGGCCTCGTCATAGCGCCGCCTCTTCATCAGCGAGTTGACGAAGGCCGCTCGTACGGCGGGTTCAGCGGGATAGCGGGCCATCCACGTCTTGTAGATGCCCGTGGTGGCATCGTCGCCAAGCGCCTGCTCCTGTGCGACGGTGAGGGCTCGCGCAAAGGCCTGCCATGCCTGCTGTTTGTCGGCCGCGATGAACTTTTCTCCAGCGGCAGCGGGAGAAGTGGCGGCCTGCTCCAGTGCCACAATCTCCTGCGGGCCTTGGACGCGGCGATGGTAGAAGTCAGCGAGCTCGAACTCCGCTGCCTGCTTCCCGGTTGCGTGCGCGACGAAGGCCTTCCAATCCTGCTCGGCGGCGCTGAAGTCGAGCGCCTGTTCCTCGGTGTGGGCGCGCAAAGCATAAAGCTGCGCGGCGTCCGATTTGCCTTTGAGCAGGCCGTTCAACCCATTGTGTGCCTCAGCCGGCGGCCGGGGATAGAGCGTTCGCACCCCAGGCAGCTCCATTGCACGATAGAGTGCAGCTTCAATGTCCGAACCGGAGACAACGCTTTGCAGCCACGGAGCCAGTTCCGCGCGCGCGTAGAAGCTTGCGGCGACGAGGCCCAGCACGGCCGTTGTGCAGACTGCGCGATTACGGGACCACTTCAATCTGCACCTCCTGCGAGCCGACGTTGTGGGCGATGTCCTCGGCCGTTACCGAAAGCGTGTAGGAGCCGGGGGCGAGCGTATCCGGGATGCGCATCTCTCCGGTGCTGGCGGCCGCTGCGCTGTTCCAGCGGAGATCGACCGGCATCGCGCCTTGCAGCCGTGCTGTCAGCGTTCGTGTTGTGGCGGTAGCCCCAGCCTTGATGAGCATCGCGTCGCCGCGATGAAAGCGCGTGTGGTCCAGCTTCACGCGCACGGCAGGAGGTGTCGAGGCGATGACGAAGGTCTTCTGCTCGGCGTAGGTGTTGCCCTTCAGGTCACGCAGGATGAGCCGCACCGTGTAAGTGCCGTCCTGCATGTCGGTCGGCGCGAGAAAGCGTGTCTCCCACAGACGGTCGCTGTCAGAGCCTTTCTGCTGGTCTTCCGAGGCGATGTGCCTCAGCGGCTGCGTCAGCCCGAAGGGAAACAGCGCGATGACCGAGGTGATCGCCGGATCGGTGTGAACGCGAAGCACCGGGTCGCCGGGCCGGATGACGCGCGGACGCAGCAACGACCGAGGCACTGCAAGAAACGAGGTATACGGTGTGACGAACTTGTAGCGTCGCGAGAGCTCGATGATCTCGTCGATGGCCGCGCGCGTCTCTCCGTCGCGCGCAATCTGGTCGAGCAGCGCATTCACGCGTGCCTGGGCCCAAAGCCTCGGAAGCTGCGGGTGCTCGAGTGATTCGGCGGGCAGATCGATCTTCGCTGTGGCATTCAAGGGCTTGTCGCCACGGTCTGCATGCGCTGTAAAGGTGACCTGCTTCGCGGGGACCGTATAGTCGCCGACCCATGCTGCGATGGAGCCCGCATAGACCGAGTCATCGAGAGGATAGACGGTATGAATTGCACTCGACGGCGAGATGTCGAGGTGCAGGCCGCCGACCGGGTGCGAGGTGCTATGCGCGAGGAAGGTGTTGAGCTTGGCTTCGACAGGTTCGGTCGCGAGCACGTTCTCCAGCACGCCGTCATTCTGTGCCAGCAGCTTCAGCAGGGGCAGGTTGGCGTCATCGCCTACGGCAAAGATGTTCGTGCGCGGATGCGTCGGAGATTGCTTCCACTGCTGCGCATAGGCTGTGGCAATCTTGCCCGTGATGACGGTAGTCCCGCGATCCGAGTTGCCGTCCGTCAACAGGAACAGGCTGGAGTTCGGCAGCTTCGCCTGAGCCAGTCCTGCAGTCAACGCTTTGCCCAGGTCCGTGCCGCCGCGCAGTTTGCTGGCACGCACGAAGTCCAGGGCCTGCTGCACGGCCTCGGGGGTTGCTGCCAGGGGCTCGGGCTTGAATAAGGTAACGTCCTGGTTGAAGAGCAGCAGCGAGAAGTGATCGGCGGGCTTCAAACTCAACAGCACGGCCTGCAGCGCTGCGAAGCTGCGTTCCAGGTTGTCCCACTGCATCGAAAGGGAGGTGTCGAGCAGGAGAACGACGTCGCGTGGAGCCGTCTGGGTGGGAGCCGCCGCAACCGGCGGAGCGATCAGTGTCTGCGCCAGGAAGAATCCCGGCTCCGGTTGGCGCGGTTTGGGCGAGGTCTCATCCGGCGACGGTAGTCCCGGATTGGGATTGCGGAAGGCGATCACGGAGAGGCTATCGGAAGAACGCGCGTCGAGCTGCCACGCTGCGTGGAAGTCCTCCCCGAGAGAGACGTTGGAGCCCTCCCATGTGCCGACGACCGTATGGGCATCCTGCTGGCTGAACTGCAGTGGAAAGGCCTTGCTCTCCAGCGCGAAGTGGTCGAACGCCTGGGTGGAGTGCAGTTCAAACCGCAGCTTGAGATGCGCCGCCGTCTGCACCTGGTACTGTGCCGGTTTCAGCGGAAGCACGAAGCCTTGCCTGTAACGATCGACCGGCAGCACCTGGTGGTATTCCAGCTCCAGCCGCTTCGTGCCGAACGCGGGGATCGGCACGATCTTCGCGGTAAAGGTCGAGTCTTCCTTCGGGTCGTTGCCATCGCGCTCGCCCGCCTCCAGCAGCCCCGGATCGATAGCCTGCGCGCGGGCCTGCTGATAGACCTCTTCGGCACGCTTGCGTTCCAGGACCACTGCGGGAATGCGAACCGGGCCATCCCACGTCGCGAAGTCCGACACCGTGCTGCCGGTAGGCAGTGCAAAGACGTAGGTCCCTTCTTCAATCTCCTTCGAGTGGTTGGCGAAGATCTGAGTCACGGAGACACGGGCGTCGCCGTCGTCGATGACGACGTTGACGGTCATCTCCTCCAGCGAGAGCACCGCCGGGTCCGGCTTATCTTTGTCCCTCGGGAGCAGCACCCCGGACTGGCTGAAGGCAGGCACCGCAAACAACAGAGCCATCAGGAAAGCCGCTGTGCCGCGCTGCTTCGGTCGAGAGGTCAAGCTCGGGAGGTAATCCTTCATGGCAGCCTCGCTTCAGCGATCCGTACGATTCCGTTGTCCGTTCCAATGTAAAGCTCGCCGTCGCTTTCTGCGAACGCCGTCACATTTTTTGATGGAAGCCCAGCGGTAATCTGCGACCAGCGACGCGAGGCACGGTTGTAGATCAGCAGGCCGTCGTCGAGGCTGCCCGCGAAGACGTGCTGCGCTGTTGCGAGCATTGCGTTGGGATTGATCACGGCAGAGGTCGTTGCGCCGTCCATGGCTGTGATGTGTCCGGCAGCGTCCATCTGGACAATGCCTCCGCCGTAGGTGCCGACGAACCACGTGTCGGCTGCGCCTGCCTCCGGCACTCGCAGGATCGCAGTAATCCAGTTGCGCTTCAGCCCGGAGTTCTTCAGGGTCACATTCTGGCGCACGGCTTCGTCGTCGAGGATCGAGATGCCTCCCAGCGTCCCGGCCAGCAGGTGTCCATTGGTTCGGTCCGCGGCCAGCGTGTAGACGTGGTTGTTGACCAGCCCCTGGAAGGCATAGAGGCTCTGCGCTCCGGACGGAGTAAAGAACGTGATCCCGGCCGGGGTGGCGACCGTCATGCCCTCATGGGTGAAGGCGATATCGGTTACCTGGTCGGCGATCAGGCCGTCGCGGCGTAACAGTACCTGCCGTTCTGTTGGTGTGGTCTTGGCGGGGTCGAAGAGCACCAGGCCGTTCGCGGTGGCGACATCCATCGTCTGCCGCAGAGGATCGGTGACGATGCGGTTCACGCAGAAGACGTGGTCGTCCTCAATATGTTCGGCGTGACCGTTCTGCAGGTTCAGGACATCGACCCCGCGGTCGAAGTAGCCGATCCAGAGGCGGCCATCCGGCGCGAAGTTCAGCGAGGTAACGTTGCGATCGGCGAGCGACTGCGGCGGCGCGGAGATAATCGTCTGCCAGTCTCCATTGATGCCGCCGCGTCCGTGGCGCAGCACCTTGCCGTCGCCGACCGCAAACAAGGCTCCGTCCGCCGTGAAGAGGCGCGCGTGATTCAGGCCCTCGTCTGCCGATGGCTGATGCAGAGGCTGGCGCGGCCTCAAGTCGATCTCATGCAGGCCCTGGTCGATGGTCGCAACCATCAGGATGTTTTCATCGAGCGCCAGTGAGTACGCGAACAAGCCCTGTGCGAGCACCCTGGCGGGACGGCCATTCGTGAACTCGGCGACCCCCAGCGGTGTGCCGACGAAGACTCCTGCCGCGCCGACGACGATATCTTCCACCTCCGGGTCGGGTAGGCCTGCACTCTGGTTGAAGGTATCCAGTTGACCGGCATGCCAGTGCCATACGCCCCTGGTGCGCGTCCCCACCCAGAAGTCGCTTTCGTCTCCGGCGAGTGCGGTAATGGGGAGTCCTGCGAACTCGGGCTTGAACAGCCGTAACGTCTTGCCGTTGTAGAGGAGCAAGCCCGCCCTGCGCGTGCCGATCAACAGATCGCCCGAGGCGAGAGACAAGACCGCGGTGATGTCTCGCGCTGTGGGGTCTGAAGCTCGAAGTTGCTGTATAGGCTTCGTCGTATCGTCGGGGAGCAGGAGCAGGCCTTCCCCATGCGTGGCCGCGAACAGATACTTTACGGTTCCGCCGCCGTGCAGCCTGCCTGTGGCGAGGGCGGTGATCGCCGCGGAGGGAAGATCCCGGCCGGCCTGAAGCAGCTCTGGTGGTGCATCCGGCTTGTAGTAGTCGGCCAGCCCTCCCGGTCCAGCCAGGTAAAGCTTGCCGCGGAAGGACGCGCCAGCGACGGCGTTGTTGGGAGAGGGCAGAGGTTCGAAGCCGCCTTGGGGGCTTTGTGTACCCGAGGAAGAGCTATCCAGAGCCAGCAGATCGAAGGCCAGGTTGCCCTCTGTGTCCACTCGCTGGCGGGTGCTCCGCAGGGTTGAGTTGATTCTGAAGAGAGCAAAGCCCGCGCCGCCGATCACAAGGATGAGAAGAGCGGCAGAGATACCGATTGTGGCCTTGCGCATGGACTTCGAGGGGCTCCCGGAATTCAAACTAGCATGATTCGTAGTGAATACCGTTGAAAATTCAATCTGTTCAGACGGTATAGAGTCCTACGTACTCGTCCACCGGCATCGCCTCGAGCTTCGCCTGTTCGGATGAAGCCGCGAGGATCTTCTGCTGGGCCTCAGGCGAGAGTCGGCGCTCGAGGTTTTGCCGGAACTTATCCAGCAGCAGGGGAATGCCGTCGCCGCGCCGCAACCGGTGACCGATAGGGTACTCGACGGCTACTTCGGGCAGAACCGTCCCGTCACTCAACTCAACGGTGAGCGCGTTGGCGATCGAACGCTTCTCGGGGTCGTGGTAGTCGGCGGTGTATTGCGGGTCTTCGACGCAGACGATCCGCGCCCGCACGGCATCGATGCGCGGACCCCAAGTCGTGTCGCGTGCGACGGCGTCTTCGTAGTCCTCGGCGGTGAGGCGTCCGAAGATCAGAGGCACGGCCACCATGTACTGGATGCAGTGGTCGCGGTCGGCGGGGTTATTCAGCGGACCCTGCTTGTCGATGATGCGGATACAGGCCTCGTGCGTGCGGATGGTGACCCGCTTGATGTCGGCTGCGGTCTTGCCCATGGCTGCCAGCTGCGCGTGCAGGGTCATCGCGGCTTCCACGGCAGTCTGCGAGTGGAACTCTGCGGGGAACGAGATCTTGAAGAGCACGTTCTCCATCACGTAGCTGCCGTAGGGCCGCTGAAACTTGAAGGGCTGACCCTTGAAGCTGACGTCGTAGAATCCCCAGGTCTTCGCACTCAGCACGGAGGGATAACCCATCTCTCCGGTCTGCGCGATCAGGGCGAGCCGTACCGCCCGCGAGGTCGCATCACCCGCCGCCCAGCTCTTGCGCGAGCCTGCATTCGGAGCGTGGCGATAGGTGCGCAGCGATTGGCCGTCGACCCAGGCGAGGGAGACGGCATTGAGAATCTGCTCGCGGGGTAGGCCCAGCATCTGCGCGACGACCGCCGTGGAGGCGACCTTTACCAGCACCACGTGATCGAGTCCGACCTTGTTGAAGGAGTTCTCGAGCGCCAGGCAGCCTTGAATCTCGTGGGCCTTGATCATGGCGGTCAGAACGTCGCGCATCGTAAGCCGTTTGTCGTTACGCGAGAGCCAGTCGGCGACCGCGAGGATGCCGCCGAGGTTGTCCGAAGGGTGTCCCCACTCGGCGGCGAGCCACGTGTCGTTGAAGTCGAGCCAGCGAATGATCGTGCCGATGTTGAAGGCCGCTTGTACAGGGTCAAGCTCGTACCCGGTGCCTGGAACGCGTGCACCGTTGTGCATCGTAAGCCCCGGCACCAGCGGGCCAAGCAGCTTGGTGCAGGCAGGGAAGTCGAGCGCTTGCAGGCCGCAGCCGAGCGTGTCGAGCAGGCAGTAGCGGGCGGTCTCGTAGGCGAGCGGACTTTCGATCTTGTAGTTCAGCACGTAGTCGACGATGTCGATGAGGGGCTGGTCGAACTCGGGGCGGACGTTGGAGATATGGCTGGACATAAAAGGTGTTTCTACCTTTGCTTTTCTTTCTGTCATTCCCGCAGGGAATCTGTTTTTTAGGTGCTGGCGGTTTACTCGCGTTCCGCTATCGGCACAAACTTCACATCCTCCGGCCCTGTGTAATTCGCACTCGGCCGAATAATCTTGCCATCCGCGCGCTGCTCCATCACATGGGCCGACCACCCGCTGGTGCGCGCTATGGTGAAGATCGGCGTGAACATCGCCGTCGGTATCCCCATCACGTGATACGCCACCGCGGAGAACCAGTCGAGGTTCGGGAACATCTTCTTCACCTCGAACATCACCGTCTCAAGCCGCTCCGCGATGTCGTACATCGCAAGATCTCCCGCGGTCGCCGAGAGGTCATGCGCGACCTTCTTGATGACCACATTGCGAGGATCGCTGATCGTATAGACCGGATGCCCGAAGCCGATGATGACTTCCTTGTTCGCAACGCGCGCGCGGATATCCCGCTCGGCTTCATCGGGAGAGCTGTAGCGCTGCTGAATCTCCAGAGCAACCTCGTTCGCTCCGCCGTGCTTCGGTCCCTTCAGCGCGCCGATAGCCCCGGCGATGGCCGAGAACAGATCCGAGCCCGTGCCTGCGATCACGCGGGCCGTGAAGGTGGACGCGTTGAACTCGTGCTCCGCGTAGAGAATCAGTGACACGTGCATCGCCTGCACCCACTCCGTGCTGGCCGGCTTGCCGTGCAGCAGATGCAGGAAGTGTCCGCCGATGGAGTCGTCGTCGGTTTCTACCTCAATGCGTTTACCGCTCTTCGCAAAGTGATACCAGTACAGCAACATGGAGCCGAGCGAGGCCATCAGACGATCGGCGATGCGCAGCGCGCTCTCGGGGGTGTGCGGTTGCGGCTCGGGTTCCAGCGTTGCGAGCACGGAGACGCCTACACGCTGCACGTCCATCGGATGTGCGCTCGCAGGAAGCTGCTCCAGAGCAGTCTTCACACCCTGCGGCAACCCACGCATTCCGCGCAGCCGCTGTTTATAGCTTGCGAGCTCTGACGCTGTTGGCAGCTTGCCGTAAAGCAGCAGGTAGGCGATCTCTTCGAACTCGCATTTTGCGGCCAGTTCGAGGATGTCATAGCCGCGATAGTGCAGGTCATTGCCATTGCGGCCCACGGTGCAGAGCGCGGTGTTGCCCGCAGGCACGCCCGAAAGCGCTACGGACTTCTTTGGCTTGAATGCTGGAGCTGGAGTGGTTTCGGTGCTCATGCTTTCTTTTCCTTGCTGAAGAGTTCGTCAAGCTTCTGTTCATACGCGTGATAGCCCAGGAAATCGTAGAGCTCCGCGCGCGTCTGCATGGTGTCGAGCACGTTCTTTTGTGTGCCGTCCTTGCGGATGTGCTGGTACACGTTGAGCGCGGCGGCGTTCATCGCGCGAAAGGCAGAGAGCGGATAGAGCGCGAGAGACACGTCCGCGCTGCGCAGTTCGTCGAGCGTGAACAGAGGTGTAGAGCCAAACTCCGTGATGTTGGCCAGTACCGGAACACGTGTACGCTCCGCAAACGCACGATACTGAACTAGCTCCGTGACCGCTTCGGGGAAGACCATGTCCGCACCCGCTTCGACGCAGGCGGCAGCACGGTCAAGCGCGGCATTCAGGCCTTCACTCGCCAGAGCGTCCGTGCGCGCCATGATGACGAAGCTCGCATCCGTACGGGCATCGACCGCTGCCTTGATGCGATCAACCATCTCTTCGCCTGGGACGATGGCCTTGCCCGGACGGTGTCCGCAGCGCTTGGCCTGCACCTGGTCTTCGATGTGGCAGCCCCCGGCTCCGGCCTTGATCAGTGCATGGATGGAGCGCGCGAGATTGAAGGCTCCGCCGAAGCCTGTATCGATATCGACCAGCAGTGGCAGCGAGCACACATCGGTGATGCGGCGCACATCGGTCAACACGTCGTCGATGGTGGAGATGCCAAGATCGGGCATGCCCAGCGAACCGGCGGCGACGCCTCCGCCGGAGAGATACAGCGCGCGATACCCCACGCGCTCGGCCATGCGTGCGTGGTACGCGTTGATGGTGCCGACGATCTGCAAGGGCCGTTCGGCTGCAACGGCCTCACGTAGCCTGGTGCCTGCGGAAGTGTTTGTATTCGCCATCGAGGAATCGCACTCCATACGAATCTGCAATGCTAGCAGCTTGGGTCAATAGCTTGGGGGCCAAACCGGTCAGGGCTTCGCCGGGCATAGGCAGGCTCGGAACCCTGCCTCGCTATCCTGCGTCATGGAGCAGGCATAAGCGGGCCAGAGGTGATGCAGGGCTGCGGCTTTCAGACTGGCACTAACGCCGGAGCTGGAGAGTCCGACAAAAAAGAAGTTTTGGTAAGCACTGCTATGCGCAGTGCTTCCTTGTTTGTCGGCGAGAAACTCGGAGGTCAGGGTCTCGGCAGACTTCGCTGAGAAGTCCGGCAGTCCGTAGGTCGAAGAGTAACGGTATTCCTCGTTCCAGTTTGTCGCGATGCCGGTCTGATTGTCCGCGGCGTAGACGGCGTAGTCCTTGAGGATGGCCGTGCGCGGCTCTACCTGCGCTACGGTGAAGGCCGGATTGTTGCCATTGACCGGCGAGATCGAGGGAACGAGCTTGGCGGGAATAGCTCCAACGGAGCCCTCCGTGGAGGAGCGCAATAA
This sequence comes from Granulicella mallensis MP5ACTX8, assembly GCF_000178955.2. Classification (NCBI taxonomy): domain Bacteria; kingdom Pseudomonadati; phylum Acidobacteriota; class Terriglobia; order Terriglobales; family Acidobacteriaceae; genus Granulicella; species Granulicella mallensis. Next base: position 399,538 of record NC_016631.1, read on the forward strand.
GCGCATCTCGTCCATGTGGGTGTGCGCGAAGATTGCCAGCTTGACCGTGTCGGGGAATTCCGTGAGGGTCTCGGCAAGCTTTCCGGAGCTGAGGAATGTCTCCGGCTTCTGCCCCGCGCATACGTCGCGGGCCTTCGAGAAGGTAGCGTAGGGATCGATTCCGGGAGGGATATGAGCCATGACCCAGACGTTCTCGTGCGCGGCACGGGCTGCGGCTAGTTGTGTGTGCAGCCACTTGGTCTGGGTGTCCGAAGCTGCCTCATCCGGCTTGTCACCGCAGGTCTCATACTTCTTCGATTCGAAGATATCCTGCAGCACGATCAACCGCGTATGCTGCATCGGTTTCGGTAGCGTAACGCTATAGTCGCCCTCGCTGGAGAACTCGCTCAGCAACTTCTTACCGTTGGCGGGATCGATCACGTCTGTCGCAAAGCTCTGGGCAGTACTCTTCAGGAACGCACTGTCCTGTGTCTCGTGATAGTCGGTGCAACCTGAATCGTTATTGCCGAGCGCGATGTAGACCGGTGTGCCGGGAAAGGCCCAGCGTAGCTCCAGCGCAACGAATGCGACTGTCTTCGTCGTGAACTCGCTGTACTCCTTCTCGCTGATTCCCGGCGCGAGATAGTGCAGTCGGCAATCGAAGCTGTGCGAGATCAGGTCACCGCTCACTGTTACAAACAGCGGTTCGCGTTGGCGTTGATAGGCCTCTTTCAGGCTCGACTGCAGCAGTGTCCACGGTGTGTCGATGCCACGGACTGGGCATGTCTTTTGCAGTGCGGCCTCATCGGCGGCCAGGGTGGGGGAGTCGGGCGCGTTCAACACGCCGGGCCATTCTTTCACCGGGGTCGTGCGCAGCTCCGCGAGCTTGGCGGGATCGTGAAAAGGATCGAAGTGAATATCGCTGAGCATCACGACAGGCAGGGTGGACGGTGTCTTCGTCTGTGCGCTCAGTGAAGCTGTAATGCAGGACAGGGGAAGGAGAGCGATCACTAACCTGAGCGGCCATGCCGCCAGTCTTGTTCGAATCACAACAGTACCTCTTCAAGTCGCGGCTGTTCCGCGCTATCGCGTGCTTGTTTCAAGTTTATCGCTGGTTGTGGTCTGTGCTGTTTTAGATCCGTTCCCGAAATAGCGCAGAGAAGCATTGCCTTTGCTTTTGCCTTTGCTCTTGCCTTTGCTCTTGCTTTTGCTTTTGCTCTTGCTCTTCTGGTTGTCATTCCGCGCTCCGCTCGGAATGACAACCAGAAAAGCAAAGACAACATACGGCATCTCTGCCACCCTGCCGAAACTGCTCTAATAAACCCATGATCCGCATCCCTTTTGACGAACTTCGCAACACCCTCGAGCGTGTCTTGCTGCATCTCGGTCTGGAGCCCGAACGCGCCGCTCTCTCCGCGCGGCTTACCGCTGAGACCGACCGCGATGGTGTGCGAACTCATGGCATCGCACGGCTGCCGCGTTTCGCGGAGATGGTGCGTAACGGCAGCGTCGACCCGCTGGCGCAGCCGGAGTGTATCGCCAGCTTTGGCGCAATGGAACGCTGGACGGGGCATCGAGGGCCGGGAAATCTTGCCGCACACGCAGCCATGGCCCGCGCAATGGAGCTTGCCACGGAGCATGGCCTTGGGGCCGTCGCGCTCGGCGACACAACCCACTGGCAGCGTGGAGGAGCCTTTGGCTGGCAGGCTGCCGAGGCTGGATTGGCGGCGCTCTGCTGGACCAACACGCTGCCGAACCTGCCTCCGTGGGGCGCGACGACGCCCGCACTCGGCAACAATCCCCTGGTGCTGGCGGTTCCTCGTACGCCTGCGGGCACCATCGTGCTCGATATGGCGATGTCGCAGTACTCCTACGGAACGCTGGCTGCGTATCGCGAACGCGGAGCACAACTGCCGTTTGACGGTGGCTTTGACGAACACGGGGTGCTGACACGCGATCCTGCTGCGATCGAGCGCTCGCAGCGGTCCTTGCCGATCGGCCTCTGGAAGGGCTCGGGTCTGTCGTTTGTGCTGGATGTTCTGGCGGCGATGCTGGCGGGCGGCAGGTCGGCCCACCAGATCGACACCGATCCTCTCAAAGAGGTGGGGCAGTCTCAGGTCTTCCTCGCCATTGCGCCACAATCGATGTCTTCGATGGAGGAACTGAACACTATCGCGCAGGGAGCTATCGAGGCTCTGCATGCCGCAACGCCGATTGAGCCGGGTAAGCCTGCGCGATATCCAGGGGAAGGCACGCTGGCTACGAGAGAAGAGAGCCTGCGGCTTGGTGTTGTCGTCGATGAGACGCAGTGGCAACGGGTGCAAGCGTTGGAGACAGTGGCTTAGGGAAGCTCTGCACAGGTCCGACGGGTAAGCTGCCGGACCTGTGCGGCGTTACGCTGGACGGGGCTCCTCAATACGGTCTTGCATAGACGACCCGCGGTCCCGGACGTACCCATCCCCTGCGCCAGGCTCGGTGATACGGATAGATTCCCGGCCCTGGATAAAACGCAGGCGGTGGAGGCACGACAACAACCGGGACTGGCCGGACAAACATTGGCCGGGCTGGCGGTGGGGGAGCAGGCGGCAGCGGTTCCGTAACGGAGGCGGTCATGACCGGCTGTCTCCTGGTATGCCTGATAGAGTGATGCACTCGAACAGGAGCGGGGGTGCATAGTTCCGCCTGATCGGATGGGAGGACAAGGTCGTTGACAACCGTTTTTACTCCGTCAATCGATCCAGCATCAGAGCCCGCAAGCGTGCGCACATCGTTGTTGCTGACGATGCCGCTCAGCGTGGCAACTCTGTTGGCCACGGCAGGATGGATGTTCTGACCCTGCAGCGTGCTTTCCGATGCCAATTTCGCCTGAATGTCGCTGGCGATCTGTTGGTCCGTGCGAGCAGGCGCAGCATGTTGCGTCTGCTTACAGCCGGTGGCAGTCAGCAGGATGCTCGCCAGCATAAGAGTTGTAAGCTTTCCAGATATTTGCATTGAACCTCTCCGTGTTTTCCCGCAGTTCCGGTGAAACCTCCACCATGCCTTCTTTAGTTACGACCCGTATCGATTGCGGAAGTTTCTTTTTGGAGGGCTAAGGAGTGTCATTCAATAGATTTTTTAGGTTTTGCCTTTCTGGTTGGCAAGGGGGTGGTTGAAAGCAAGGCTTGAAAACAATACGGCCCTCTTCGTTGCAATGAAGAGGGCCGTACTTGGTTTTTGAGCTGAGACCTGAACTACATATTCGTATGGCCGGCGCGCATGTCTTCGTTGAAGCTGGGCTTGATGAAGACCAGCGCCTCTTCGAGCTCAGCGCGATACTTGTCTTCCTGGTTGCGCAGAGTGTCGGTCGCCGTGGCCCACTCCCCATCGCCTTCGAGCAGAACCAGGCCTTCCTGCACCAGCAGGGCAGCGGTCTTCTTCAGCTCAGCCGTAGTGGTGTTCAAGTACTGGGCATCGCGCGGATCGGCGATCCACACGGGAGCGCCGCCGCCGAGCACATGGCTCAGCCAGAAGACCTTGGCTGCCAGGTAGTCGTGGCGCTGCTTCTCGTTGGTGTCGTTGAAGATGAAGCGCTGCTGCTTCATCGAGTAGTAGCGCGTGGTCACGGGCACGGGCTGGCGGTTGCCGCTCTTCACGAGCTCCAACTGGCCCTGATCGAGCGTCTTGCGCACGGCGTTGGTGATGAAGCCTTCGGCGAACGGCTGCTCCAGGGCTGCGACGACCTCGGCAAAGGTCTGTGTCAGCGCGGCTGAGACCTTCGCGTGCAGCAGGCTCTCCTTGCCGTCGGCCAGGTGAATCTCACCATGCACGATGTAGGTATCGGCGCCCGAGGTCGATCCGTGGAACGGCCAGGCGAACTTGCGGAAGGTCAGCGGCAGGCCATGCAGCGTCAGGTAGGCATCCGGGTGCGGATTGCGCAGGCGCAGCGCGGCTTCGGCGAAGAAGGTCGCAAGTTCAGCGGCAAACTTCGGATTCGAGGCGTCGAAGGCCTCGCTCAGTTCGACCGTCTGGGTCTTGCTTGGGTCGGAGGCCAGCGCGACGGTGGCGCGCGTAGTGGGGGTGCCGGAGAAGTCCGTGCCTGGCTCGATGGAGGTGAGGGTTAGTCCGGCTGCCTTGGCGGCGGCTTCGAGATGCGCTGCGGGCGCGTTGATTGCGGTGCTCATGGGGTTCCTTCAGGCAGAATGTTTTGCACTTTCTATTCTATCCGTTTGGCCCGAAATTCTCCGCTATCGCAGATACAGCGCATTACTTCTTGAGTTCTTCGTGAAAATGTTCCGTGACATCTTTTCCCGCCAGGAAGGCTTTGTCTATCGCGGCAGAGTCCTTCGCCAAAGCGTCCACCATAAGGAGATGGCCCTGCATGATGCCAAGCCGTTCCAATACAGCGCTTGCTCCTTCCGCGGTGATCTCTTTATCGAAGTCCTCTTTTTGAATGATTCCAAAGAACTGCGCGACGTCTTCCGCAATCTTTTCCTGCGAAGCCTCAAATTGGTTCTGAGCACCATAGATGTTGGAATATTTGTTCGCCTCTTCGTAAGGCATAAACCCTAAAGCGCCAGTAGCCTGGGCTGTCTTCCACGCTGTATCGTCCAAACGCGTGAACGAGAAATTCGCGGTGAGAGACCCCTTCTGTAGGCTCTTGTCGTTAGGGTTTTTACGGAGGCGGGTGAGAAAGTCGATGTCATCTTTGACGAGTGTCTGGTTCTTATCGGTACCCGCCAGTGCATCCGTCATCTGTTTGGAGTTGGATTCGATCTCTCTGTGCAGCGTCTCGCGCGCATCGCGCGCGAGGTTATGCTCATGATGCCGCTCGACGCAGCCTTCAATGCCGACAGCAATCAGCAGGCCGACCGTGATGGTCAGCAGATGGATCAAGAAGTCTCTGAAACCTTCAAGCCGATGATGCGGCGAATGAACATCCAACACATTGCCCCCTCGATAGCGCAGGATCTGCCTGTGAGTTCAGCCGTACAAGGAGCCAGCTATGCTGGGGGCGTTATTCCGCGCCCCAGCGTTTGAATACCAGCGAGCCGTTCGTCCCACCGAAGCCGAAGCTGTTCGACAGTGCATAGTCGATCTTCAGGTCCTGCGGCGTATTGGGTACATAGTTCAGACGGCAGCGTGGGTCGGCCTCATAGAGGTTCATCGTCGGCGGAGCGATGCTGTTCATCATCGCCAGGATCGTGATGCCTGCCTCCAACCCGCCTGCGCCGCCGAGCAGATGCCCGGTCATGGACTTGGTCGAGCTGACCAGCAGCTTGTGGTTCTTGGCGCGATCACCGAAGACGTTCTCGATGGCCTGTGACTCCAGCGCATCGCCGAGGGGTGTCGACGTGGCGTGGGCGTTCACGTAATCAATCTTGTCCGGAGAGATGCCCGCTACCTTGAGGGCAGCAGCCATCGCCCGCCGGCAACCGTCGCCCTCGGGGGCCATGCCGGTCATGTGGAACGCGTCGCCGCTCATGCCGTAGCCGACGATCTCAGCCAGGATGTTCGCGCCGCGTGCCTTGGCGAATTCAAGTTCTTCGAGGATAAGAATGCCTGCGCCTTCGCCTACGACAAAACCATCGCGGTCTTTGTCGAAGGGACGGCAGGCGTGCGTCGGGTCGTCGTTACGGGTGGAAAGGGCCTTCATTGCGGCAAAGCCCCCAACGCTGAGGGGAGTGATAGCAGCCTCAGCGCCGCCCGCGATCATTGCATCCGCATCACCGCGCTGGATGGTGCGGAACGCATCGCCGATAGAGTGGGCCGAGCTCGTGCAAGCCGTCGCCGTGGCCTCGTTCGGCCCTTTGGCGCCGTACTTGATCGAAACATGACCGGCGGCGAGGTTGATGATCGAGGCAGGGATGAAGAACGGCGAGATCTTGCGAGGCCCGCCGTTCATCAACGCCGTATGCTCGCGCTCGATGACATCGAATCCACCGATGCCCGAGCCGATATGGACGCCGATGTTATCGGCATTCTCAGGTGTAATCTTCAGGCCCGAGTGCTCCATGGCCTCCTGCGCCGCCGCCATCGCGAAGTGGATAAAGCGACCCATCTTGCGGGCCTCTTTCTTCTCGACGAAGACATGCGGATCGAAGTCCTTCACCTCTGCAGCAAAACGGACGGAATGGCCTTCGAGATCGTAAGCCTTGATCTCGGCCATACCGCTCTTGCCTGCGAGCAGACCTTCCCAAACTTGCTGGGCGGTGTTGCCGACCCCGCAAACGAGGCCCATGCCCGTGACGACTACCCGACGATACTCCTGCATTCGTTACTTGCCCTTCTGGTTCTTCTCGATGTAATCGACGGCATCCTTGACGGTCTTGATCTTCTCCGCGTCTTCATCGGGGATCTGGATGTCGAAGGCCTCTTCGAACTGCATGACGAGCTCAACGACATCGAGCGAGTCTGCGCCGAGATCTTCCTGGAAGCTCGCGCCGGGGGTAACCTCGGCCTCATCCACCTGAAGCTGCTCGACAATAATCTGCTTTACCTTCTCGTCTACTGCTGCCATCGTTCGATCTCCTGTGTGTGTTGCGTAATAAGCTTGTGGGAAACGCAGACCCTTGGGCCGGGCATCCGTACGACATGCCCCAGTGTGAAAGCATACCCACGCGGTCTTGCGGTGTAAAGACGATGCTGGATGCAAGGATATCCGACATTCGTTAAATGTTAGGTTAAGGGTACAGGTTTACGCGCTGCGGAAAAAGTTCAGTTTGTTTGTAGACAGCGTTATCCCTGTTCCGATACAACATCTTTTCTGGCAGTAGTTGAGCTCTATTCCTGTCTAAACCGCCTGTCAAACCACGTTCCGTCGCTAGAATAAGGCGACAAACGCTGTATCTGATTCGAAGGGTTCCCGTTGAGTACCAAAGTCTGTTCGTATTGTAAAAGTACGTCGATGCGCCGGATTAATCGCAATGGATTCATTCAGCGCGTATTTTTGCCCTGGTTTGGCTTCTATCCGTGGGAGTGCGTGATGTGCCGGCGCCGGATGTTCTTCCAGGACGCGGGCCACAGACCCTCCGAACGCGGCTCGTTGTCATAAGCGGCCGAACCGTCCCCTATTCCTCCTCGTTGGTGGTCAGCATCGGCAGTACGTTTTCGATGCTGAGAACCTTGGCGTCGCCGGGGTCCACCTCACCCACATCGCGTAGTGTGCGGTTAATGGCGCGGGTACGCACGCCGACGGCCTGAATCGTCTTCTGGACCTTGCTTACCTGGTCGTCCATCTTCGCCATCAACTCCTCAAATTTGCCGAACTCATTCTGGGTTTTGGCCAGAATCTTCCATACCTCATCGCCCTTTTTCTGCAGGTTGAGCATCTTGAAGCCAAGCTGGAAGCTGGTCAGCAGGGCATAGAGGTTCGCCGGTCCGGCGACCATCACACGGCAGTTCTGGTGCAGGTCGGCCTGCAGCCCGTCGCGGCGCAGCACCTCGGCGTAGAGGCCTTCGGTCGGCAGGAACATGATCGCGTAGGGAGTCGTCACCGGCTCGTTGATGTACTTCGAGCAGATGCGTTTGCCTTCCACCCGAATCGCCGCGTCGAAGGCCTTGCGCGCGGTTTCCACCTCGGCGGAAGCTCCCGACTCGTAGGCCGATTCCAGCCGCTCCCAGTCCTCGCGCGGGAACTTGGCATCAATGGGCAGCAGCACCTCGCCCGAGGTCCCGGGGAAGCGTACGGCGAACTCCACAACCTCCTGGGTGCCCGGCCGCACATTCGCGTTTTCGACGTACTGCCCCGGAGCGAGCACCTGGTCGAGCAGCTTGCCAAGCTGGACCTCGGCAAAGCCGCCGCGCGACTTTACGTTGGAGAAGATACGGTTGAGGTCGTTGACGCCGGTCGTCAGGGTGTTCATCTCGCCCAGTCCCGCATGGACCTTCGTAAGCTGGTCGGTTACCGCTCCGAAGCTCTCGGTGAGTCGCGAATGCAGGGTCTTCTGCAGCTTTTCGTCGACCGTGGCGCGCATCTCCTCAAGCTTCGCGACATTGCTCTGGTTGAGCTTGTTCAACTGCTCTTCGACGATGCCACGCAGCTTCTCCTGGTTGGAGGTCTGCGCCGTGCCGAGCTCCGTCAGTCGGGTGTGCAGGGCTTCGCGGCTTTCGCTGTGATGCCGTGTCGTGTCCGAGGTAAAGTTGGTGAGCCGTTCGCCCAGTGTCTTCAACTGGCCGTCGACAGCTGTTCGCAAACGCTCGGCAGCAGCGGTGTTGTCGGAGCGAAAACCTTCCAGCCCTACCCGCTGGGTCTCGCCGAGGGTGCTGATGCTGGCAAGCACCTCGCCGCGCAGCGCCGCATTGGCTGCTCCGGAGGCTTCGCGGGTGCGTGTGGCCTCGCTGGCAGCGTCGCTGCGCATCTGGGCCAGCTCGGCCCGCAGATGCTGCTCCTGGGTCTCCGCACGCGTATCCAGCCGCGCAAGCTTGGCGGGAAGATCGGCGGCCAGAAGCTGCGCCAGGCGCGGATCGGCAGCTTCCGCAGGACCGAGAGGCTTGCGCAGCAGCAGGACCACGAGCGCCAGAAGGGTGAGGATTTGGATAGCAAGGAGGGCAATGATCATTTCGATTTTCCTTCGCTTGGAGAATAGCAACTGCCGGGCTCTGAACAAAGGGTACAGAGCGGTTTTTTCTTTGAGACGGTGGTATTCTGCGGGTGCGATCCTTGCAGGGAGGACTCATGACGCCAAAGACGGAGACGCTCACGGTAAACCTTCCCGTAGAACTTGTTGCTCAGGTGCGTGGCGCCGTCGAGCATGGCGAATACCGCTCGGACAATGAGGCCATCTCGGACGCGCTGCTCGATTGGAGTGCGAGACGTGGTTCAGAGGCTGAGGATACAGGGCGATTGAGACAGGCCTGGCGAGAGGCGACAGAAGTGGACGCCCCGTATGTGCCGATGGAGGAAGTCTTTGGCCGCTTAAAGGCAAGGTATAAGGCGATGATCGTCCCCGCAGCGGAAAAATAGCAATGCATGTTGAGCTGTCGCGCTTTATTGAAAGAGATCTTCAAGAAATTGGCGACCACATTGCCAAGCATAATCCCACGCGAGCCTTGAGCTTTGTGGAAGAGATCGAGGAGAAGATCCAAAGCATCGGGGACAATCCACTGATTTATCGGCTTCGTCCGGAAATTGGGCCAGAGGCACGCGTGGCTGTTCATGGCCGTTATCTCATTCTCTTTCGCCTCATGGACAACTACATATTCGTCGAACGGGTTGTCAACGGTGCCCGCGATCTTTCCAGAATTCGTTGACGTCTCAGTCTGGGCATTGGCGCAACTCACATTGAAGTGATTGAATGATTCCAGAGCACACTTTGCTCGCAAAGGGTCTGCACGTGCGTCCTACAGCTATGTCTCGACTTCTCTCTGCCGCTCTTTTCCTCTCCCTGACCGGTGTCGCTCCTTTCGCGCTTACGGCGCAGACCTCCGTTCCGCCCAACCAGGTTTCGAACTTCAAGGACACCTCGATGCTCAAGCCGCCTCCGGGCGTGCCCGTAGCCATCATCGAGTGGGAAGACCTGGAGTGCCCCGCCTGCGCACATGCGTTTCCTATCGTGCATGAAGCCCTGAATCACTACAAGATTCCCCTGATTCGTCACGATTTCCAGATTCCCGGCCACATCTGGAGCCACGAGGCTTCGCTCTACGCGCGCTACATTCAGGACAAGATCTCGCCTGATCTTGCCACCGAGTATCGCCGCGAAGTCTTTGCCTCGCAGTACCAGATCGCGAGCAAGGACGACCTGCACAACTTCACGCAAAAGTTCATGACCACGCACGGCAAGCAGATGCCATTTGTCGTCGATCCGACCGGTGAGTTCGAGAAAGAGGTTCGTGCGGACTCGGCTCTTGGCGAAAAGCTGGGCCTCAACGAGACCCCGACCATCATCGTCGTGACGCAGAAGCACTGGATTCAGGTGAAAGACGTCATGCAGCTCTACACGGCGATCGATCAGGCTCAGGCAGCAACCGCTGGATCTGCTGCCCCCGCTGCGCACAAGAAGTAGTTTCAAACCAGCGAAGACTCGAAACCCCATCCTGCGACGGTTCACCGTCGCAGGATGGGGTTTCATTCGTTGTATTGTCTTGAGGCCGGTTATTGAATCTGTACGAGATCGCTTTCGCCGTGACCTGCTCCGCCGGGTGTGATGGTCGTGTGCTGCGGCGCGCGCCAGTGGTCGATGTAGCTCACCTGGTGCACGCAGGAGATCGTGCAGTTCGGCGCGCAGGATTTCTCTGTAAGGAACTCACGCTTCACAATCTCGGTGGTGTACTCGGCGACTGGAATGCCGGGATAGCCGCGCTGCTGAGAGCAGTAGGAGACGATCCCCTGCTCGTCGACATAGAGATAGCGAGAACCCGCGCGGCAGCGCCAGTCGTTCGGCAGACCGTTAGCGATGGCTTCCTGAAAGTGGTTGAAGCGGGAGTAGCTGCGGCGGGTGAGGCGGCGAACTTCGTCCCACACGCCACGCTCGCGCTCGCCGAGCGGCTTCAACTGGCCGGAGCCGTCGTGGATGATGCCGATGGTCGAGCTGAAGCCCAGCGCCAGCGCGCGCTTGCTGATGGTCAGCGCGTCCTCGGGGTTGGAGATGCCTCCGCCGACGACCGAGTTGATGTTCACGTGGAAGTCGGCATGCTCGGCCAGCATGCGCAGCTTGGCGTCCAGCACCTTCAGCGACTTCTTGGAAACATCGTCGGGCATGACGTTGTCGATGGAGATCTGCATGTGATCGAGCCCGGCTTTATTCAGACGCTCGATGCGATCCGGCATCAGCAGGTAGCCGTTGGTGATCATGCCGGCGATGGCGCCGGTCTTGCGAATCTGGCGGATGACGTCGTCAAGCTCGGGGTGCAGCAGCGGCTCGCCGCCGGAGATGGTGATGACCGAGGTGCCGAGGCGTCCGAGATGATCGACGCGGCGCTTCATCTCCTCGATATCGACCGGCTTGGAGACGTCGTCGAACTCGTTGCAATAGGTGCAGGCCAGGTTGCAGCGGCGCATGGGCACAATGTGCGCCATGTAGGGGTGGCTCGTAGAGGCTACGGCGGACGCGATCGAGCCGAGCTCGCGCATCTTGCGCGCGGCGGCGATCAGGCGGCGTCGCGCAGGCATGCGGCGCGCCACGGGAGTGGGGCTGGGGGTTACCTTCGTTGCTGCTGTTTCCGTGGGCATGTGCAGTCTTTATTCTATCGCGGCGGGGGTGAACCCGACTGAATGTGCGAGTTTCGATACCTGGCTATGTTTTGTGGTGCACAATTCTTCGTGTAGATACAGCGCGAAGCGCGTTTTGTTCGCCTCTCCACAGAATCGTCATCCTGAGCGAAGCGTCCCGGTCCTTGGGGACGCGGAGTCGAAGGACCCCGAGGGTTGCAGCCTCGCCTACGCTTTCGTACCTTTTCTACCTCAAGCTCCCGAGCCTGGATCTTTGTGCTGGAAACGGTCCCGATATCATGGGCAAGATCAAGTCCCTCGGGGTCCTTCGGTCCTGAGCGTAGTCGAACGGACGCACCTCGCAAAAGCGCGAGGCGCTTCGCTCAAGATGACAATTCTGGGAAGACGCGAACATTCACAAACCGCTCATGCTGTCGCTGATATTTTGATTGCCGTTACACTGACTCTGGAGACGACAACATGCCGCGCGAAATCAACTGGACAGACACACTCGAGATCGGGATTCAACTACAGGAGATGTTTCCGGACACAGACCCCTACTCGGTGCGCTTCACCGACCTGCACAAATGGGTGACCCAGCTGCCGGGATTTGTAGGGGACCCGACGAAGTCGACGGAAGGCATCCTCGAAGCCATCCAGACCGCATGGCATGAGGAGTACGTGGACGCGAAAGATGCCTAACTCTTTCGGCGGCGAAGAATCTGGGCAGGCAGCGCCGATCCTGTGAGGTGCAATGCGACGAATCCAAGAGCAGCCCATGCACAGCAGCCAGCGGTGAGCAGCGCGATGTCCCAGATATATCCGCTGCGTGCGGGTGCTATTTGCAGCAAAACAAAAACGCCCGCTCCCGAGATGCTGGCAGCTCCAAGTGAGCGGAGGATCTCCTTATAGTCAAGTCCGTCGAGAGACACTAAGTAACGCTTGTGCAGCAGCACGGCGAGCGTTACCGTGTGCGCAAGAATGGCGAGGTTGGATGCCCATGCTAATCCAATGACCCCGAAGTGCGCGTACAAACTCCAGTACATGGGTAGGGAGACAAGTGTAATGATTGTTCCCGCGACCATCGGGGGCAGCGTTTGCTCCGCAGCATAGAACGCGCGAATATAGATGGCCTGCGAACTCCACAGTGCGAGAGAAAGCGAGAAGACAGCCAGGAACATAGCTGTTTGCAAGCTATCGGCGTGGGTGTAGTGACCGCCGCGCAATACCAGATCGCACAGTGGGCGTGCCATTGCAAACATGGCCGAGGTCAGTAGCAACGCAATAGAAATAATGCGTGTTACGGAACGGTTGACCGCGTTACGGAAGTCCTCATACATGCCGCGGGAATAGAGAGATGCAAAGAAGGGCAGCGATGCTGCACCGGCAGCCTGCCCAATGATGGCCATGGGGGCCGTGAAGAGCTTTTTGGCGTTCATCATCCGCGAGATGTCGCCCGTCGCATGTTTGGCGAAGTATTGCAGAATTTGTGAATCCATGAAGACAACTGTGACGCCCAGCATCATGGGCAGCGACATCTTTACCCAGTCGCGGAGACCTTCGTTGTGGAAGTCGAGGACGGGCCGCCACCGGCCACCGGAGCGCCGTACTGCATAGGCATTGACTAAGAATGGTCCTGCTACAGAGCCGGCGAGCGCTCCCCAGGCTAGCGAGGGAATCCCAAGCCAGTGTGCTCCCAGCAGGCCCCCAAGGATGATGCCCATCGTGTAGACCAGTGGTGAGATGGCTTGATAGCTGAACTGTTTTCTCACCAGAGCCACGGACGCCAGCACGCCACCAGCGAAGAAGAACAGTTGTCCGGGAAGGAGGATGCGCGTCATGTAGAGCGCGAGTGCATCCTGTGCGGGGTCGCCGCTGGAATAGAGCCGGATGTACCACGGAGCAATGAAGAATTCAGCCAGCAGCAACGCGGACCCAAGCACAAGAGCCATTGTGTTCAGGATGACCGAGAGTGCAACTTCACCGTCCTCGTCTCGACCTTGTTCGCGATAGCGGCTGAGGATCGTTACGAAACTGATGGAGGCCGCGCCTCCGACGAGCAGATAGTTCACCCAATCGGGAAGATTGAAGGCGATATTGTAGGCGTCGGTCTGGTGGCCAGCACCAAACGTATAGGCGATATATTTATCGCGCACCAATCCGATAGCTCGCGATACCAGAGCGAAGAAACCGAGCAGCATTGCTGCGGAAGTGGTTGTATGTTTATGAGAAAAACGCAGAAAGTCGAATCGGCCATTCTTTGGCCGCTTCGCATTTGTGTTTGTAATCGCTTGGCTTGTGCTTGATGGGGGGGCAGACATCTTCATTCGGAGAGATCGGTGGGCTCAGGAGATTCCTCGCCGAATAATCCACGTTGTTCGAGCCGCAACTTCGGGCGTTCGGAGATGACATGCAGCGGCCTCGGCTCAGGCTTCGGCTCCAATACCAGGCGCGGACGCATCGCCTGTACCTTGCTCTCCTCGCGTTTTTCCGTGGGGGAAGAGGCAGGATCGGACACGGCCACAGGCGCACTCAGGATATCGAGCAGGGAGTGCATCTCGTCCCGCAGGGAGACAAGCTGTGCCAGTGAGGGCATGGAGAGAGACGCGGACGCGGCGGCTTCCGCTACCGGTGGCTGAGGAACAGCTTGCAGCATTGCAGCTTCGGCGGCCATGGCGGGAGTCTCTTTGGGTTTCGTCTCTGTTTTGAAGACCTGCCGGGCACCCGGAATCGTGTAGCCCTGGTCGTAGAGCAGGCTCTTGATACGCAGCGCCATCTCGACGTCGCGCTTGCGATAGAGCCGCTGTCCTGTACCGCCCTTATTGGGTTTCAGCTGGGGAAACTCGGTCTCCCAGAAGCGCAGAACGTACGCTGGGACCTCGCACAACCTCGCAACATCGCCGATGCGAAAGTAAAGCTTGTCCGGAATCTCCGGAGCAACGATCTTGCGGATTGGCTGGTGTGAACCCATGCTGTCAACATCCGCAGAGTCGATGCGCCCGTGCGGCAGCGCAACAAGGAGCGGAGTCTGAAGTATAGGATGCAAATTCCCGTAAAACCAGTCTTTTCTGTGGTACTCCCTTTGATTCATCCACTTCCGTGGATGGATCAGGTTTGGAGCTGGAAGTGTGCTTGAGGAGTCAGGGGCTGTCCTCAAACTTGCAGGCTCAAGCTGTGGAGGAGTCGGGTTAGGGGAATGTCTGGCGAATCGGGTACAACAACGAATCACCTATTTTGCGTCTTCCCACAGAATCGTCATCCTGAGCGGAGCGCCTCGCGTTTTTTGCGAGGTGCGGAGTCGAAGGACCCCGAGGGACTTGATCTTACCCATAGTGTCGGAACCTTTTCCAGCACGAAGGTCCCGGCCCGAGCACTCGGGTTAGAAAAGGGGCGAAGGGCATGGGCAGGATTGCAACCCTCGGGGTCCTTCGACTCCGCGTCCCAAAAGCCGGGACGCTCCGCTCAGGATGACGCTTTGGTGGGGGGATAAACAAAAGCTATGTGTGCAGCGAGCTTGGTTTCGCTCAAGGCTGGGGCTCCGATTCATCAGACACTACGTTAGAGCTCAGGCTTTTGCGAAGATCTGGACCTAACGTTCGAAGGGCCATTCGTTGATCAGATGAAAGCCACGGTCGAGCAGGGGATAGTGCTGCGGAAGTGGAACCCTGGTCAGATGGAGAATATAGCCGTTCTTCACGTCTCCCGCCGAAGCGAGCACGAGATGGGACGGATCGGGTTGACTGACGTTGTAGTCTGCCGGGCCCTGGCCCACCCACGTCATCCAGAACGTATGCTTCGTCTCGTCATACTTTGTCCGGGCGCGCCAGAGGACCCGGTCTGTCGCGCGTAAATTGGCGTGGCCGGTGGGTTCGAAGAAGATGTCAGTGATAGGCAGGCCACCACCGGAGAGCAAAGGATGAGGCGTGCTTATGCCATTCACGGTGATTTCGGCGGAGTCGATATGCCACTGGCCGGTGATAGAGGGAGGGTGTAGCCGGTTCTCCCTCTGCTGGGCGTAGACCTCTCCGTCCTGATACGCCATCACCCCCGCGCCCAAAATCAGGAGCGCTGCGATGCAGATCGCCTCGATGCGCCGGCCAAGCGGGGTAACGGGTGCCATTCCCTCTCCGTGAGAGGATGTGCGGCGATGCAGCAGGAAGTTGAAGAGTGGGCCAAGATCCGGCGCGAGCACGACCAGCGTCAGCAGCATCAGATGGACGGCATAGAGCTTTACGGGCACATCGAAGCAGAAGTTGTAGAGCACCACATTGCCCATGGAGAGCGCTGCAAGAAGAGCACCCAGCAGGGCGGTGCGGCGGAAGGGAAGCAGCAGGCCTGCACAGACCTCCACGATGCCGCAGATGATCTCGTAGACCGGGCTGAGGCCGATGAGCGTCCAGAGCATGATCATCGGCGACGTGTTGCCGACAGGCTCGTTGAGTACGGCCAGCGAGGGCGGTGTCATCTGCAGGGGGAAAACCTTGGACAGGCCATAGGCCAGCATGTCGTAGCTGATCGCGAGCCGCAGCACGAAGCTGAACCAGCGGAACAGGGTTCGATACTCCGTGCGGTTGCGGTCGAGCACGGTCCATACCAGCGCTGCGACAACAGCCACGATGAGCATGAGGCCGAACGCGATCCAGTCGAGAGGTTTATCGCCGGAGCCGCTCTGGTGAAGTAAGGCGCTGACGCCCTGCAAATGGAAGAGGTGCTGGCCAAGCCACTGCGCAGGCCGCCAGAAGGGCTTCGCCAGCCACGCTTCGACCGTTTCTCCGGCAAATGGAATCAGCTTCCAGAGCGTCACGTTGCCGCAGCAGAACACGTACAGCAGGCAGTAGCAGAAGACGAGGCGAAAAGCGATACGGGTCAGGGGTGTCCAGTGGATAGGCTCGGCATCTGCGGTCGTGGCGGGATCGGACAAGGGGGGCCTCAGGATGCTTCTGATTCTGTCGTCTGTGGGCCGGAAGGTCAATGGGGTCAGACGTGATCCGCCAGGGCGGCAAGCGCGGCGAGGTGCCCGCACATGCCATGCACGCCGCCGCCCGGAGGCGTGGACGAGCTGCAGAGGTAAAGCTTCGGATGGCTGGTGCGGTAGAGTTTCGCTGTAGGCCGCGTCAACATGCCGGAAAGCGTCATGGCTCCTCCTGAGACATCGCCGCCGGCCAGGTTCGGGTTCCAGGCCTCGAGCGCTTCGGAGTTGCTGGAGCGGCGTGCGAGGACGATATCGCGGAAGCCCGGAGCGAAGCGCTCCACCTGCCGTTCGATGGCTTCGGTACGGTCGAGGTTCGAGCCGCTGGGCACATGGCAGTAAGCCCATGCCGTATGTTGACCGGCAGGGGCGCGGGTGGGATCGAAGAGGCTGGGCTGTACCAGCAGCACGAAAGGCCTGTCGTAGCTCCGGCCATAGAAGGCGCCGTGTTCGGAGCGGGCGATCTCGCTCAGCGAACCGCCGAGGTGGACCGTTGCCGAGCGACGGCAGGCAGCTGCGCTCCAGGGGATGGGTTCGCGCAGCGCCCAGTCGACCTTGAAGATGCCCGGGCCACGACGAAAGTGGCGCAGCCGGGTACGGAAGCTGGAGGAGAGCGCTGTTCCCGCAATGCGGGCCAGTGCCGTGCTCGAGGTGTCGAAGAGTGTCGTGTCGGCTGCATCGAGTTCGTCAAGGTGCCTGATCTCGGTCTGGGTGACGATGCGGCCGCCGAGAGAGAGCAGGTAGCCCGCAAGTGCCTCGGTGAGCGCCTGTGCCCCGCCTGCCACGATGGGCCAGCCCGTGGCGTGGGCCGCGGCTGCGAGCACGAGGCCTGTCGCGGAGCTGGCGACGCGCGTCAGAGGCAACACGGAGTGCGCGGCGCATCCGGCAAAGAGCGCGCGGGTCTGCTCCCCGCGGAAGACATTCCGGGCGAGCGCCTGCGCGGGCAGTGCGGCGGCAAGGCCGAAGTTGGCCATGGCGGCGGGGTGGCTGGGGAGGCCCAGCAGCGGCTGCATGATGTCGTCGATGATCTTCGGCCAGTCGCGCACGGTGGGTGCAAGCAGCGCCCGCCAGGTGCGGGCGTCGTGCGGATCGAGCTGGGCGGCGGTGGCGTCGAGGGAGTGCTCGAGCGTGAGCGCTGTGCCGTCGTCGAAGGGATGCGCTAGCGGGGCATCAGGTTCGATCCAGCGCAGGCCGTGCTGCCCCAGCGGCAGGCTGCGAAAAAACGGCGAGCAGATACCGAGCGGATAGACAGACGAACCGAGATCGTGATGAAAGCCAGGTAGCGTGACCTCAGCGGTCGAGCAGGCCCCGCCGATCTGCTGGTTGCGCTCGTAGACCGTGACGGCTACTCCAGCTTGCGCCAGCGTGATCGCCGCGGCGAGGCCGTTGGGTCCGGAGCCGATGATGTTGGCCGTCCGCAGAGGCATGGTGTTCCTCCACGATCATACGTCTGTTAGCTGGGAGACAGAAGGTGCAGGTCGGTGGCGATGGGGAGGATGGTAGGCACGGCCAACAGGGCGGCCACCGGGAGCATCAACAGGAATCCGACATGCGGGTAAGCAAAGGCTCCCAGTGTTCCGCCGGTAAAGAAGAGCGTGACCAGCATGGTGAGCAGAAGCAGGCGAGAGCGCTCCGCGTGCACAGGAACGCGTCCGGTCGTCCGGTTCCAGTAGAGAGCTTTGCCAAGCTCGATGCCGATGTCGGTCACCATGCCCGTAATGTGCGTGGTGCGGATCTCGGCGTGCGAGACCTTGGTGATGATGGCGTTCTGCAGGCCCATGCTGAAGCTGAGCACACACAGTGTGAGGAGGATGTGGTGACCCTTGAGCGGAAACGCGAGCGAGGCTAGCAGGAGCGCTTCGAGCAGCACTGGGACCGCGAAGAGGCTTTCGCGATTGCGCCGCCTCTCCCAGTTGACGAGGATGGCGCAGAAGGCTGCTCCGGCCAGGAAACAACCGAGCACGACCGCAGGCTGCAGGAGAATATCGAGGCCGCGCGTGGCGATGTCCGCAGCCATCGCGGCGACGATGCCCGACATGTGCGAGGTGAACTGGCGCAGGGCCAGGTAACCGCTCACATCGACCGTACCGGCAGTAAAGGCGAGCAGGGCCGCAAGCTGCCAGTTGGCGGCGGTGGAGCGGTTACGGCCTGTGAGTCTGCGCAGGGGCATGGTGTTTGTCAGTCGGTCCAGCGCACGCGGACGGATTTTTTGCCGAGGCGTAGGGTTGGAGCTTCGCCAAGCGATTCTTTACTCAGCGTCTTGCCGTTGAACTTCTCCCCGTTGATCGAGACGGCGTTTTCGCCGAGCTTGCGGGTGGCTTCCCCGGCAGAGGCCGCGAGGCCTGCGAGCTGCAGCAGCTTCGCGATGCGCAACTCGCTGGTGCCCTCGACAGAAGAGGCGTGCAGCCCCTCGGCGCTCAACGATACGGCAACCTCCGGCACGTCCTCAGAGACACCCTTCTGCTGGAACTGTGTCGCCCAGCTTTCGGCGGCGGTGTCGGCCTCGGTGGCCGTGTGGAAGTCGGCGGTGATGGCATGCGCGAGATTCTTCTTCGCCTGCATCGGATGCAGTTCGCCCTTCTCGACAGACTCACGCATGGCATCGATCTGCGACTGCGGCAGGTCGGTGAGGAAGGTCCAGTAGCGCCACATGAGCTCGTCGTTGATACTCATCAGCTTGCCGTACATCTCGGGCGCAGGGTCCTTGATGCCGATGGCGTTGCCGAGCGACTTGGACATCTTCTGCACGCCGTCCAGGCCTTCGAGGATCGGCGTCATCAGGATGATCTGCGGCTTCTGGCCGGCGTCGCGCTGCAGGTCGCGGCCGCGCATCAGGTTGAACTTCTGGTCGGTGCCGCCGAGCTCGACGTCGCACTCCAGCGCGACCGAGTCATAGCCCTGCGCCATCGGGTAGAGCAGCTCATGCACGTGGATGGGCTGTTCTTCCTGGAAGCGCTTATGGAAGTCCTCGCGTTCGAGCATCTGCGAGACGGTGAACTTCGCCGCCAGCTTGACCATGCCCGCATAGCCGAGCTTGTCCAGCCACTCCGAGTTGTAGCGGACCTCGGTCTTCTCGCGGTCGAGGATCTTGAAGACCTGGTCCTTGTAGGTCTCGGCGTTGACGTCGATCTCCTCGCGGGTCAGGGGCTTGCGCGTCTGGTTCTTGCCCGTGGGATCGCCGATGAGCGCGGTGGAGTCGCCGATGAGAAAGATGACCGTGTGGCCGAGCTGCTGGAAATGGCGCAGCTTGCGCATCAGCACGGTGTGGCCGAGGTGTAGATCAGGCGCTGTGGGATCGAAGCCGGCCTTGATGCGCAGCGGCACACCGGTCTTGCGAGACTCTTCGAGCCGCGCGGCGAGGGCGTCTGCCGCAGAGGCGGCGACGGGAGGAATGATCTCGGCTGCGCCCTTGGTGATGAGGTCGAGTTGCTCGGGGACAGGTAGAAAGGCGATTTGTGTTTCGGTCGGCATGAGGTGGCTTTAAGTATAGAGAATCTGTTCCAGCGTCTGTTTGTCAGATGGTCGCCGTAGCGCCAGACCGCGTAACATCAGTTAGTCCATCAATGCCGCGGAGAGAGCAGGTTCATCATGATCGAATCTTCTGATTTTCGGAATAGGACAGTGCCGCTCAACCACGGAGCCGGCAACATGCCCGCACTCGGGTTTGGAACCTTGATTCCCGATGCCGCCGTGACGATAAGTGCTACCAGAGCCGCGCTGGAAGCCGGATTTCGACACTTCGATTGTGCGGAGCGATACCGGAACGAGCGTGAGGTGGGCGAGGCCCTGCAGGCAGGACTTGCCGCAGGAGGGATTGCGCGCGAAGACCTCTTCGTTACGACAAAGTTGTGGAACTCCAATCATCGGCCCGAGCGCGTGGAACCGGCCTTCGAGGCGAGTCTGGGCAGACTCAGGCTCAACTATCTGGATCTCTATCTCATCCACACCCCCTTTGCGTTTCAACCGGGAGACGAGCAGGATCCGCGGGATGAAAACGGCAATGTCATCTACGACCGCGGTGTGACTTTGCTCGACACCTGGAAGGCGATGGAGAGCCTTGTGGACCACGGCAGATGCCGGGCCATCGGACTGTCTGACATCACCCTGGACGGACTGTTGCCGCTCTACGAAGAGGCGAGGATCAAGCCGGCTGTGGTCCAGGTCGAAGCCCATCCGTATCTGCCGGAGACGGAGCTTCTGGAATTCTGCAAGGAGAAGGGCATTGTGTTTTTGGCCTTCGCGCCTTTAGGGCATGGAATGAGGCCGGGGCTGATCGAAGATCCGGTCATTACGGAGATCGCTGCACGAGTCGGAAAGACACCCGCACAGGTGCTGCTGGCCTGGGCTGTGCAGCGTGGAACGGCCTTACTGACTACGCCCAAGACTGCGGACCGGGCGAGAGAGAACTTCAACGTCTCCGCCCTTCCAGAAGACGCATTTGAAGCGATCAATCGCATTCAGACCAGGCAGAGACTCAATGACGTGGTGAATACCGGCTCCCCGGGCTTTATTCCACGAGTTAAATCAACATAAAAGCCGAAAACAGGATGACACGTCGCAGGTCCTCCAGTTCTATACTCTGCGCATGGATGTCGAACGCGCACGCAAGTTTCTGCTGTCTCTGCCGCATGCCGTCGAGACGATGCAGTGGGGCGACAACCTGGTTTACTGGGTTGGCGACAAGGCTATCGGTGGCAAGATGTTCACGCTGATCGATCTTGGCGAGGGTCTATCCAAAGGTGTGGCGATGTACTCCGCCGGTCCGGAACGCTATGCCGAGCTGCTGGAACGGGAGGGCCTTCTTCCAGCGCCCTACATGGCCCGCATTCACTGGCTTGCGGTAGAGCGGTGGAGCGCCCTGCGTAACTCCGAGTGGGAAGACGAACTGCGTGGGGCACATGCCATTACCTTCGCCAAGCTGCCGAAGCGCACACGCGAGGTCCTGACGCTGCCGGTAAAGCAGCAGGAGAAGCTGATCGCCGAGCGGAGAAAACTGCTGGCGGACAAGCCAAAGAAACCACGCACGCGCAAGGCATAAAGCAGGTTGTAGAAGGTCCCAAGGCAACTTCTTGCAGCGGATTGACGTCGCACTTTCGGTACCTGCTTTCGGGCCTGTTTAATATCCGTACGCTTACCTGCTGATAATTTTTTACGTGGCAAAAATCCTCGGGAGTTACTCTTCCCGTTGATCTTTGTGTCTCGATCCAAATTCCTCGCTGATGCGTTGCGCTAAATTTCCCGATAAAGGACACCCATGCTTCCCGGATTTTCCAGCAAGATCATGCAAGAACGCAATAAAAGGCTGCTGAACCTCGTTCTCTTCTTTGCAGTCGTTCTCCTTGGATTCTTCGCCTACGAATGGCAATACTTCTATAGCTTCTTCAGCGGTTCACATGCGGTGTCGAGTACCGAGCTGACCAGCTTCGCCAAGGCCTCCGATGCGAAGAATATCTTCGTCCTTGTTCAGCCGGGCGAGACTCGCGATACAGGCCTGCAGGACACGACCACCAACGACGAGCATGAAAAGGTGACGGTAGCCTCTTTCTACACCACCGTCATCGGAGGCAAGACCCTGCTGGTGCGGGGGCCCATCGGTCTTGAATATGGCGTGTCCGGCGTGAGCTTGTCGGATGCCATGTCCGGTACGGCGTTTACCCTGTCGCGCTCGCTGGAAGGCATGTTGCGCCCGCTGAACGGTGACGCCAAAGAGGTCATTCGGCGTTACACGGACAGGCCGGATAACAGTACCACGGACTTCCTGCCCTACTACCTGGACATGCAGGACTACAAGTCCTTTGGATATATCTCCCTCGCAATAGCGGGAGTCGTTTTGCTGCTGGCGGTCTGGCTGCTCTTTCTCTACATGCAGCGCACCAGCAATCCGGCAAAGCATCCTTACAACAAGCGCCTTGCCGCCTATGGGCCTGTCGATGTGCTCACGCAGCAGATCGACGAAGAGATGGCCGGGCCGCATACAACGATCTCCCAGAGGTTTTACAAAGTGGAGATATCCGACCATTGGGTGGTTGGGAATCAGCTGCTTTTGCCCATGCAGATCGACCGTATCGTCTGGGTCCATCGGCGCATCGTGAAGCGCAAGATGTACTTTGTGGTGACAGTTGGCAAGAACCACTTCGTCGATGTCTACGACGATCTTGGCCACAAGCTCATGGTCACCATGAAGCCGGAAAAGCTTACAGAGCTCTTTGACGTTCTGCGGCAGCGGGCTCCTCAGGCGGTCTTTGGCTATAGCAAGGAGCTTGAGAAACTTTGGAACGGCCTGAAGAAACCGGAGAAGGCCAACTTCCCGGGACGGGTGCAGATGCTTCCCGCCCAAACTCTGGGCGAAAAGACGCAGAACCAGATGACGCGCTGACACTGCCCGGGGAATCAGGTAGTGTTCGTCGAATCGGAGTCCCAGCTTTAAACGGAAACCCCAAAAATGATGCACTCGTACTGTTTTCGTACCCCCCACAGAAACGTCATCCTGAGCGGAGTGTCCCGTCTTTTGGGGACGCGGAGTCGAAGGACCCCGAGGGCTACCATCGTGCCCATGCTCTTCGAACCTTTTCAACCTCGAGCACTCGAGCCTGGGGCTTCGTGCTGGAGAAGATCCCAGCATCATCGGTGAGAAAAGTCCCTCAGGGTCCTTCGACTGCGCACCTCGCAAAAGCGCGAGGTGCTTCGCTCAGGATGACGATTCTGTGGAGAGAGTGAATAAAGATATGGGGTGAAGCTGTTGTCTACGCTGGCCAGACACAACCCAAAACCCGGACTTATCTCAGAAGCGAAGGCAAAAGCCGCTGGTGCCCGAAGCGCGCGCCTTCAGTCGAGGTGACGGGATCGAGGCAGCCGAACCGTTACAGCTTGTTTGTGTCGATCTCAGGATTCGGTGCAAACAGCGAGTGGAAGCTGCGGTGGTACGCGACGAGCAGGATGAGTTCCAGGAACGTGCAGACCAGGGCTATGGAGACGCCCTGTCGCATAAAGAGAAAGTGGAAGAGCAGGATGTTGACGAGAATGGGCGCCAGGATCGTCAGGCCCAGCGGGACAAAGCGACCGACCAGCAGTAGCAGGCCTCCGACGATCATGAGGACTCCCACAAAATTCATGTAGTGGTGAGCCATCATCAGGCCTGTCCAGATCCCGGCATCCCCCGGAGGCATGGAGGAACCACCCATGAAATGCAGAACGCTGTTGGCGCCGAAGACGACAAAGACGAGGCCGAGCAGAAGGCGTGAGACGAGAACGATGTACTTCATCGGCGAGCTCCTGTGAATTGAAGTTCTGACGCTTTTTGAAGACGCAGGCTTGTCCTGCTACAACTGCCAGATGAGTTTCTCACAGGAAATCAAAGGTGTCGCGCTTTCTCTTGACGGGAAAGTCGCGTTGGTAACAGGTGGGTCGCGCGGTATTGGAGCGGCGACGGTGCGGCTGCTGCGGCAGGCCGGAGCGCGGGTGGTGTTCAGCTATCGTTCGGCTGAGAAGCAGGCCGCCGAGTTGGTGGCCGAGTGCGGCGGCGAAACCGTATGCCGTGCCGTGCGGCAGGAGCTTGCAACCGTCGAGGATGGCCAGGCGTTGATTGCTGCCGCCAGCGTCCTGTTCGGGCGGCTGGATTGCCTCATCGTGAACCACGGCATCTGGCCTCCGCACGATCAGCCGATTGCGACGATGAGCCTGGCGCAGTGGCGAGGGACGCTGGGGATAAACCTCGACAGCGTCTTCGGATTGGTGCAGGCGGGCGTGGCCCAAATGCTGAAGCAGGAGGCCGCGCCCACTTCTGCGAGAGGGCACATCGTTCTGGTCGCGAGCACAGCGGCGCAGCGCGGCGAGGCCTTTCATGCGGACTACGCCGCCAGCAAGGGCGCGCTGCTCTCGCTGACCAAGAGCCTTTCGAGCGAACTCGCGCCGCAGGGAATCTTGTGCAACTGCGTGGCTCCCGGCTGGGTGCGGACGGAGATGTCGGCGGGAACCCTGAGCGACCCGATTGCATCCCAGAAAGCATTGGGGTTCATTCCGCTCGGCCGCGCGGCGGAACCGGAGGAGATTGCCGGGCCGATCCTGTTTCTGTGTACGCCGTGGGCCGGGTTCGTGTCGGGAGAGGTGTTCAATGTCAACGGTGGTGCCGTATTGGTAGGTTAGCCCTATGAAAAATCCTGGATGGATCGCAATCGCTCTGCTGATGCTCGGAAGCCTGCCCATGCAGGCCTATGCCCAGGCTTCGGCGATTCCCAGCGCACAGCCCGTGCCCGAGACGCAGGGAGAGAACCGAGGCCGCAAGTTGCTCGACCAGATGGTCACCGCGCTGGGAGGCGAAGCCTGGCTCAATCGCGTGGACTGGATCACCTATGGCAAGGGCGCGACGTTCTACAAGGGCCAGGCGAACCCGTATGTCTCGGAGTTCGAAGAGTACACACGCGCGCAGCCGTTTGGAGATCGCGTGGTGATCGTGTCGAAGATGGGTGTCTTCATCCCGACCTCCAAGCGCGATATCGCCGAGGTATGGACGCTGGACAACGGGTACGAGATCACTTTTCGCGGCAAGAAAGAGCTGCCGAAGGACGATGTCGAAGACTTCCAGCGGCGGCGCAGGCACAAGCTCGATGTGGTCGTGAAGGACTGGCTTCATCAGCCTGACGTATTGGTCACGTATGAAGGCACGAGCATGGTCGGTCGGCGGCTCGCTGACAAGGTGAGCGTGCTGACAGCCAGCAACGATGCGGTGACGATAGACCTGGACGAATCCACGCACCTGCCACTGAGCCGCACCTTCGAGTGGCGCAACGCGACCTACAGGGACCACGACGTCGATGAGGAGCAGTACGACGGCTACCAGCCGGTGCAGGGCATTATGACGCCGTTGATCATCACGCGCCTGCACAACGGCGACATGGTGACACAGCGCTTTCTGACCAAGGTGGTCTACAACAGCAAGCTTTCGGCGGACTTGTTCGATCCGGACAGGCCGCTGGAGAAGAAGGCGAAATAACCGCTAAATCGCTTTGCCGTTAGGGGGGCCAGCGTCACCTCCACGCAAAATGCCTTGAAATGGCAGCTTCCGAGAGGTGAAGGCATAGGAATGAATGATATTCTGAGCGACGCTATGAATGATTCCCCTACGTCGACTACGGTCGAGACCGCAGTACCCGCAGCAGCCGAAAAGACGTCCATGGACATCGTCGAAATCATGTCCCTCCTGCCGCACCGTTATCCGTTTCTGTTGATCGATCGCGTGATCGAGATAGAGCGCAGAACCCGCGTCGTTGCGATCAAGAACGTGACGGTGAACGAGCCGCACTTTGTCGGCCACTTTCCCGACTATCCCATCATGCCCGGTGTGTTGACCATCGAAGCGATGGCGCAGGCCGGCGGCACGCTGCTGTTGACCGAGATTCCCGACCGCGGAGACAAGCTGATGGTGTTCACCGGCATCGAAGAGGCGCACTTTCGCCGCCCCGTACTGCCGGGCGATCAGCTTCGCATCGAGGTCAAGGTGCTGAACTGGCGCTCGCGTGCGGTGAAGATGCAGGGGGTGTGCACCGTCGATGGCAAAGTTGTCGCGGACGCGACGATTACCTGTCAGCTCGTGCCGCGTATGCGCAAGCCGAAGGCTGCGGAGAAGTCCGAGGAAACGAGCGCTTGAGCATTCATCCCAGTGCGATCGTTGCCGAAGGCGCCGTTATCCCGGCGAGCTGTCATGTGGGACCGTACTGCACGGTGGGGCCAAACGTCGTGCTGGGGGAGGACTGTGAGCTTGTCTCGCACGTCGTGCTGGACGGCCACACGACGCTGGGCAAGGGTAATCGCATCTTCTCCTTTGCCTGCGTAGGTGTTGCACCGCAGGACCTCAAGTATGCGGGTGAGCCGACGCGCGTGGAGATTGGCGACGGCAACACGATTCGCGAGTACGTGACGATCTCGCGCGGTACGAACGGCGGCGGCGGCGTGACTCGTATCGGCTCAGGCTGCCTGATCATGGCCTACGTGCATATCGGGCACGATTCGTCGATCGGCAATGGTTGCATCCTGCCCAATGGCGCAACCCTGGCGGGGCATGTCACGGTCGAAGACTACGTTACCTTGAGCGCGATGGCACCGGTGCATCAGTTCTGCCGCATCGGCAAGTACGCGTATATCGGCGGAGGAACGACGATCACGCAGGATGTTCTGCCGTACTCGCTGACGTCGATTGAGCGCAATAATCATGCCTATGGACTGAACAAGGTAGGCTTGCAGCGGCGCGGGTTTACGCCGGAACAGCTTCGCGAGCTCTCCACGGCGATGCGTCTGCTCACCAGCGGCAAGCTCAATACAACCCAGGCTCTCGAAAGCATCAACGACATGCTCGCGCAAGGTGCGGGCGGTGAGCACGTGAAGTATCTGGCGGAGTTTGTGGCATCGAGCGAGCGCGGTGTCATCAAGTAGAATATTTATATCGAAATGGATATATTTAAATGAAGCCGCTGATATGGCTTGAAGATTCCCGCAAGTCAATTCAGTCGTTTCCCGCTGAAGTTCAGCATGAGGCGGGCTTTGAACTGCTGGCGGTGCAAAGAGGGCAGCAGCCCAGCGACTCCAAACCGATGCCTGCCATCGGTAGAGGCGTAGAGGAGATACGAGTATGGGTCGAATCAGGAACGTATCGAGTGATCTACCTCGCGAAGTTGGCCGAGGCGGTGTACGTGCTGCACGCCTTTCAAAAAAAGACACAGCAGACAAGCCAAAGAGATCTCGCGTTAGCGCGCGCACGACTCGAGCAGCTAATGCGAGAGCGAAGGTAGTTGAAGAGCCTCTTGTGATCGAAGAGTTCGAATCCGTGTGGGATGCGTTGGGCTTCTCTCCTCAGGAGGCAGCGAACCTCCAGGGACGATCTGAACTCATGCTGCAGCTTCGAGCGATCATCCGTGAAAATGGTTGGACGCAGGCGGTAGCGGCGAAGCGCTGCGGCGTCTCCCAGCCACGTATCAACGATTTATTGAGGGGCAAGATTGGCAAATTTTCGATTGATGCTCTGGTAAACATGGCAACAGCCCTTGGCCGTCGCGTGGACTTCGAACTCAAAGCTGCATGAGCACCGCACAGGATCAAACCCTCGGTCTCATCGCCGGCAACGGACGCTTCCCGTTTCTGCTGCTCGACGCCGCGCGCGCGCATGGCCTGCGCGTCGTTGTCGCGGCTATCAAGGAAGAGACCGACCTCGAGATCAACGAACGCGCGGCGCGCGAGCCTGAGTTCGTGCGCGTGCACTGGCTTTCGCTGGGTGAACTGTCGAAGCTGATCGAGATGTTTCAGCGCGCGGGCGTGGCGCGTGCCGTGATGGCCGGGCAGGTAAAGCACAAGCAGATCTTCTCGAGCATCCGCCCCGACTGGCGGCTGGCAAAGCTGCTGCTGAACCTGCGGACACGCAACACGGACATGCTGCTCGGCGCAGTGGCGAAGGTGCTGGAGGATGAGGGCATCACACTGATGTCGTCGACGGCGTTCCTGGAGCCCATGCTCGCGGTTGAGGGAGTCCTTACCTCACGTGCGCCCGACGCTACCGAGCGTGGCGACATCGACTACGGCTTGCGCGTAGCGCGCGGTATCGCGGGTTTTGACCTGGGACAGACCGTAGTGATCGCCGCAGGGGCCTGCGTCGCTGTAGAGGCCATGGAGGGCACGGACGCGACCATTGCACGTGCCGGTGAGCTCTTCCGGACGCTCGAAGACGAGGCTAGTACGCTGGACCGCCGCCTGACGGTCGTAAAGGTCGCCAAGCCGAAGCAGGATATGCGCTTCGATGTCCCGGTCGTGGGGTTGCCGACCATCCAGGCCATGCAGGCGGCGGGGGCAACCTGCCTGTGCATTGAGGCGGGGCGGACCCTGCTCTTCGACCGCGAAGCCATGGTGGCGGCAGCGGACGCAGCAGGCATCGCGATCATCGGTGCTTCAGGTCCGGGGCAGACGTCCGCCATGACAAAGGAATGACATTGATAGGTAGGCGAGGCCTCGGGACCGGCGAGTAAACTGAAGGTGGCAGCGCATCCGGAGTGAAGAGGCGCGCCCTTCAGGAGATTGATTATGCTTCGTTCCAAAAGAATCGTGACGGGACTTGCCATGGGGCTCGCCTCGCTGATGGCATTCGGTACGGCCACCGCATTTGCAAAAGACACCGTGGCGGTTGGTACGTCCGCCCCTTCCTTCACCCTGCCTTCCCAGGATGCCTCGCCGGTTTCGCTGGCGGACTACAAGGGCAAGTGGGTTGTGCTGTACTTCTATCCGAAGGATCAGACCAGCGGCTGCTCATTGGAAGCGCATAACTTCCAGCGCGATCTGCCGAAGTACGAGGCGCTGCATGCCGTCGTGCTGGGCGTCTCGCTCGACACGGTCGACAGCCACCGGGTGTGGTGCACGAAGGACTCGTTCACCTTCAAGATGCTGGCCGACCCCGCGCACAAAGTGGTCGATGCCTATGGCGTACCTGTGAAGACCTTCCAGACCAAGGACGGCCCCATGTCGATCGCGATGCGCGATACGTTCCTCATCTCCCCCAGCGGCAAGATCGTGAAGGAGTGGGAAGTGAAGGACATCCAGGGACACAGCGACGAAGTTCTCGCGGCGATCCAGGCCAGCAAGTAAGCTCCACCTAGAGCATTTCACTGTAGGTGTCGTGCGAGGCTTCGACCGCCATGGGCGTTTTCCCCAATGAAAACGCCACAGCACGCCCGTTTTGGGGTTCCCCGTAACAGTGAAAATGCTCTAAGCAACAGACGCAAAAACGCCCGGGCCTCGTGAGAGGTTGCCGGGCGCTTTTGCTTGCCTGTACTGCGGTTGGGGACGGCTTACTTCTTGACAGCCGTCTTCTTTGCTGCGGCTTTCTTCGCGGGAGCCTTCACAGCCTTCTTGACGGCCTTCTTCGCGGGAGCCTTCACAGCCTTCTTTACAACAGCCTTCTTGACGGCCTTCTTTGCGGGGGCCTTCTTGACGGCTTTCTTTGCAGCTTTCTTTACAGCTTTCTTTACAGTTGCCAAGGTCTTACCTCTCATAGTTGATTTTTTGGTGATTGTGCTCTTGTTGCCAACTGCCTTTTTCAAGGCAGCCTTACCGCCGCGCAGAGCACGTGATGACTTCGCGGCAGAACTTGTAATCTTTTTGCCCGCGGTTTTCTTTGCGGGAACTTTTTTCGCAGCCACTTTCTTGGCCGGAGCCTTCTTTGCGGGGGCTGCCTTTTTGGCGGGAGCTTTCTTTGCAACGGCCTTCTTCGCGGGAGCCTTCTTTGCAACAGCTTTCTTGGCCGGGGCTTTCTTGATGGCTTTCTTCGCCACCGTCTTTTTGGCCGGAGCCTTCTTCGGCGTCCTCACCACGGGTTCGGGTTCGGCAACTGCCGGTGTCGGTTCAAACGAAAGATGTGTCGGCGGCTCGTAGGGGGCGACGGGCGTAGAGGGCAGGGCGAAGAGTTCGGCCTCTTCGGCGTGCGTGTTCGGTTCGTCGAAGACGACTTCGACGGAGGCGGTGAGTTCCTCTTCTTCTTCCTCGTCGTCCTCATCATCGAGATCGTCGAAGTCGCGTGTGCTCTCGTCTTCGTCTTCGTCGTAGGCGGCGGCGTAAAGTTTGATCGTTTCCTCTTCCGGCAACATCGTCTTTCTCCCTGGCTGATGGCGTGTGTTGTGCATCGCCTCTGCCGCTTGACTCTAAATTTCGAACTGCTCGTCCTGCTTTATCTCGAACGGAGAGAAGGCTAAACTTGCCACTCCCTTCGCGCGAATCGTAGCAACAGGATTACGCCCGGCGTAGGGAAATAGCAAGCACCTTTTTTGGTGCAGGTGATTTTTTTTCAAAGTGGCCATTCCAATTCACTCGCACCGCGTTCAAAAAACAGGTCGCGGATCAGCGTGCATGCCTCTTCTTTGCGCTCGTTCTGGAACTCGTAGCAGCAGCCGAGGAGCTTCGAGAGTGAGAACGCGAGCTCGTTCCGTGAGCGGGCGTAGAAGCATAAGATCTGCCGCCGCGGGTTGCACGGGTTGAGTTGCGGCCGCGCCGTGAGCGGCTGGAATAGCCTGGGGCCAGACGCACAGGTTCTGCGACATTGATCGAACGGCCCGGCGTGACGCTGTTCGACGAGAGGCGG
Source organism: Granulicella mallensis MP5ACTX8 (assembly GCF_000178955.2). Classification (NCBI taxonomy): domain Bacteria; kingdom Pseudomonadati; phylum Acidobacteriota; class Terriglobia; order Terriglobales; family Acidobacteriaceae; genus Granulicella; species Granulicella mallensis. The sequence goes on from NC_016631.1 coordinate 429,721, forward strand.
TTCCAGGTGCGGAGCTGCTCGACCGTTACGCCGAAACGATCGGCAACGGTAACCAGAGTGTCGCCGCGACGTACGGTGTAGTGCTGCTGTCCAGCCGAAGAGCTGTAGGCAGAGATGGGGATAACCAGTTCGTCACCGTCTTCAATCGGCTTGCCTGGGGTGATGTCGTTGGCTGTAGCAATCTCGGCGGCCCGCGCGTGCAGCGAGAGCGCGATCTGGTCGAGTGTCTCGCCTTCCTTCACGACATGGAAGCGCCAGCTCGCACGATTGTCTTCGGGAATCTCCTTGAGGCGATCGAGGTAGGCGTCGCGGGTTCCCTGCGGCAGGTGTAGATCATAGGGAATATCGCGCGGGGTGGTGAGACGCAGCAGCGCAGGATTCAGCGCGACGATCTCCGGCACCGTCGAGCCGGTAAGGTCGGCGACGAGCCTCAGGTCGATCGCATAGCTCGTGGTCACCGTGTCGAAGAGCACGGGCGCATCGGGCATCAGGTCGGTGAGTCCGTATTGCGCGGGGTTCCTGGCCATGATGATGGAGGCGATGAGGCCGGGAATGTACGCCTTGGTCTCCGCAGGCAGGCCGCCACGGCGATAGAGCTCCCAGTAATCGGCATAGCCTGTACGGCTCACGAGGTGTTGCACTCGTCCTGGGCCCCAGTCGTAGGCGGCCATCGCCAGGTACCAGTCGCCGAACTGCGCGTACAAGTACTTCATGTACTTCGCGTAAGCGATGGTGGACTTTTCAGGATCGAAGCGCTCGTCGAAGTAGCCGTTGCGCACCAGGCCGTAGGTGCCGCTGCCGAAGGGCATGAACTGCCACATGCCGCCGGCGCCGGAACTGCGGTTGAGAGCCTGTGGCTGGAATCCGGATTCGGTGATGGCCTGGTAGATAAGATCCTGGGGAACGCCGTTGTCGCGCAGGATCTTGGAGATCATCTCCTTGTACTTGCCCGCGCGTTCCAATGAGCGCTTCAGATAGCCGTGATACTTCGGTTGATTGCTGAAGATGCTGATCCAGCCCGCAACGTAGTCATTGAGCACGAGCGGAAGATCGGAGGTCGTCGTCTTGAGCTCATTGGTCACCCGGCCGAGGAGTGCGGGGTCAGCTGGCGGGAAGGTGACATCCGTTGCTGCGTCGATGGGAGCGGCGTCGAGCGTGGGCGAAAATCCGTTGCCCTGCTTGAGCGCAAGAATCTCCAGGGAGTTGATCTTCGAGAGCAACTGATCGAACTCGTCGGAGAGCTGCGGATCGGTTTTGAGGTCCATGCCGCTGGAGAGCATGGTGTCGACGGCGAAGTCGAAGTCCTGGCGCGCGGCGTCGAGGCGGTTGTTGTTGTAGTTGTCCACGCCGGACTTGTAGCTCTTCTCCGCGCGGTCGATGATGTCCTGCACCTTCTGCGCATGCTGTTGCGAGGCCGCGAGCTGTTGAGCCTGGGCCTGCTGCTGCGCAGTCGGCTGTGCGGCTGGAGTCTGTGCCGCCAACGAATGGGCAAGCGCAAACAGCACGGGCGCGCAGGCCAGAGCGAGGGTCCGTCGCCGCAGAAAGGAGGTGTGTCGCTCGGTCGCCATCAACCTATTCATTGTACGGGTTGGACGTGGGCGATGTGTAAGCGTGTGCCTGTCTATGCAGGTAGTCACTGGAATAGGCAACAGAGAACGCACAAGGATCTTCCCTTCCCAAAATCGTCATCCTGAGCAGAGCGTCCCAGCTTTTGGGGACGCGCAGTCGAAGGACCCCGAGGGTTGCAATCCTGCCCATGCCCTTCGCCCCTTTTCTGCCCCGAACGTTCGAGCCTGGATCTTCGTGCTGGAAAAGGTCCCGAGATCATGGGTGAGATCAAGTCCTTCGGGGTCCTTCGACTGCGTAGCTCGCAAAACGCGCGAGCTACTTCGCTCAGGATGACGGGTTGAACGGATAGGAAGCGCTTGGTATCTATACTGTTCCCGCACCTATCTCCGGCGATGTTAGCCTAGAGGTTCAAGGCTTTTTGCCTCTCTGGACAGCATGGACCCCAAGTACATCCGCAACTTCGCGATCATCGCGCACATCGACCACGGCAAATCGACACTCTCCGACCGCCTGCTGGAGCTTACCGGCTCGCTGACCTCGCGCGAGATGCAGGCGCAGGTACTCGACGCCATGGACCTCGAGCGCGAGCGTGGCATCACGATCAAGGCCCACACCGTGCGCATGATGTACAAGGCGCAGGACGGCGAGACCTATCAGCTCAACCTCATCGACACCCCCGGCCACGTCGACTTCAGCTATGAAGTCTCTCGCTCGCTCGCCAGCTGCGAGGGCGCGCTGCTGGTCGTCGACGCATCGCAGGGCGTCGAAGCGCAGACGCTCGCCAATGCCTATCTCGCCATCGCTGGTGGCCTGGAGATCATTCCGGTCATCAACAAGATCGATCTCCCCAGCGCCGACATCGAGCGCACCAAGGCGATGATCGAGAAGTCCGTCGGGCTTCCTGCCAGCGATGCCGTCGCCGTCAGCGCCAAGACCGGCCTCCACGTGGAGGACATCCTCGAAGCCGTCGTTACGCTGTTGCCGCCGCCGCAGGGCGATGCCGAGGCCCCGCTGCAGGCGCTGATCTTTGATTCCTGGTTTGACGCCTATCGTGGCGTGATCGTGCTGGCCCGCATCATCAACGGCCGCTTGCGCAAGGGCGACAAGATCAAGATCATGTCCAACGGCCGCCAGTTTGAGGTTGACTCCATGGGCGTCATGACGCCCAAGCCGGTGGTGCTCGAAGAGCTCAGCGCCGGAGAAGTCGGCTTCTTCGTCGCGACCATCAAGAACGTTGCCGACACCAAGGTCGGCGACACCATCACGCACGTCGACAGGCCCTGTGCCGAGGCTCTGCCGGGCTTTGAAGACATCAAGAGCATGGTCTTCGCGGGCCTCTACACCGTCGACTCGCACGAGCACGCGCTGCTGCGCGATGCGCTCGAGAAGCTTCGTCTCAACGACGCCAGCTTCAACTTCGAGCCGGAGTCTTCCGCTGCTTTGGGCTTTGGCTTCCGCTGCGGCTTCCTCGGCCTGCTGCACCTGGAGATCATTCAGGAGCGCCTGGAGCGCGAGTACAACCTCGACCTCATCACCACCGCGCCGGGCGTGCGCTACAAGATCACCCTGACCGACGGCAGCGTGCTCGATGTGGACAACCCCTCGCGCTGGCCCGACAGCACGGAGATCGAGCAGATCGAAGAGCCCGTCATCACGGCGAAGATTCTGACCAACGAAGAGTATGTCGGCGGCATCCTGAAGCTGGTCGAAGACAAGCGTGGACGCCAGCAGAACTTCGAGTACGTCTCGGAGACGCGCGTGATGCTGACCTACGAGCTCCCGCTGAATGAGATCGTTCTCGACTTCTACGACCGCCTCAAGTCCGTCAGCCGCGGTTACGCTTCGCTCGACTATCATCTGGCAGGTTCGTGGATCTCGCCCATGGTGAAGATGGACATCCTCATCGGCGGCGACCCGGTCGATGCGCTGAGCATTATCGTGCACCGCGATTCAGCGTACGAGCGTGGCAAGGCGCTGGTCTCGAAGATGCGCGAGTTGATTCCGCGCCAGATGTTCGAGGTGGCGATCCAGGCTGCGATCGGTGCGAAGGTCATCGCGCGCGAGACAGTGACCGCCATCCGCAAGAACGTGATCGCCAAGTGCTACGGCGGCGACATCAGCCGTAAGCGCAAGCTGCTTGAGAAACAGAAGGAAGGCAAGAAGCGCATGAAGCGCATCGGCAAGGTCGATATCCCGCAGGAGGCCTTCCTGGCTGTGCTGAAGGTCGGCGAAGAGTAGTAAGAGCCACGTTAGCGATTGGCATGATTCAGGAACGGGTGAAGTCTCCTGTTTTTGTGAATCACCCCAGGCACCGTCATCCTGAGCGAAGTAGCTCGCGTACTTTGCGAGCTACGCAGTCGAAGGACCCCGAGGCCTTTCGCCTTCCCATGCGCCCCGTCCCTTTTTAACCTCGAACTCCCTTACCTTTGTGGCCTCAGCCTCTTGGGTGGAAACGGTTCGAATCGCATGGGTAAGACAAATACTTCGGGGTCCTGCGACTCCGCACCTCGCAAAAGCGCGAGGCGCTACGCTCAGGATGACGATCCTTGGGAGGGAGCCGTGTCTGGTGCTCTATAGCTCCGTTCTAAAACGGCGGCCACTCCGTAATCGAACCCTGTAGCAGTGCCGCACAAGGCTCGACACGATAGCTGCCATCATGCACAGCGAAGGCTCGTGGCTTTCCGGTCGCTCCCGTGCTCCAGAGCGACACCCCGGCATAGGCGCCATCCTTGCGCAGGATGTAGTACTCCATATCGAGATAGCGAACCTTACTCATGTCGCCGTTGTAATTGCGTACGATGCGTCGCAGAGTCTCCAGACCCGCTTCTTTGGGGCTCCATCCCTGCCGCATGAGCTCGACGATGGTGTGCGCTCCTGCAACCTTGATGTTCTCTTCGCCCGTTCCGGTAGCGCCGGCTGAGCCGACGTCCTGATCCGTATAACTTCCCGCGCCAAGGATGGGCGAGTCGCCGAGTCTTCCCGCCAGCTTCCAGGCCAGCCCCGAGGTGGTTGTCGCGCCGGACATCTCGCCCTTCGTATTGATCGTGGAGACGTGAATGGTCCCGGTCGTCGGCCACAGAATCTGTTCGGCGGCGAAGAGGCGTTTGTCCGGCTCGATGTTGAGGTCGGCAGCCATCTCGGTCAGCTGCCGCATGCGGGCCTGGATCGTGGCCTGCCACTCCGGCGTAGGATGGCGCGGCACGGGGCCGGGGCGCAGTTGCGAGAGTCCATGCAGGTCCATCGTCGGCTTCGGAGCAGGGCGGCCCTCGTAGGGATCTTTCCATGCGGGATCGGCCATGGGGACTCCCCACCAATCCATCGTAGAGTGGTTCTCCTTCCAGAGCATCCAGATCTTGCGGGCATCCTCGGTCAGCAGATTCTCTTTGGCAAACCCGAGGTCGATGCCGAATTTCTCCGCGCCCTCGGCCACCATCATGACGTGCGAGGTGTGCTCGTAGACCTTGCGCGCCAGCAGGCAGACGTTCCTGATATTGCGAACGCCGCCCACGGAACCGGCGCGGCGTGAAGGCCCGTGCATGCAGCAGGAGTCCAGCTCCACAATCCCATCTTCGTTCGGCAGGCCTCCGAGACCGACGCTGTGGTCGGTCGGATCGTTCTCCCGGCCCAGGCAGATGTGGTGCGCGGCATCCAGCGTATCGGTGCCGTCGAGCAGCATCTGATACGCCTGCTGAATCGTCTGGTCTCCCGTCACACGGGTGATGATGACCGGCTTTGCCGGTGGCTTGAGTTGCTTGACCTGTTCCGCCGGGGTGGCATGGCTTTCGCGTTCAGAGGCACAGAATCCAGCAGCGCTCAGAGCGCCAAGAGAAAGAAAATCACGTCGTGTAGTCAAAGGGGGAGGACTCCAAATCACTCGAATGTAGGAAGAAGGGTATCACTGCGCACAAACAGGAACGGAGGCCCGAAGGCCCCCGTTCTTGTTTGCTACTTATTTGCTGCTGCCGAACTACTTCTTCGGTGCGGCGGATGGTGTCGTGTGGTGAACCGCCGAAGGAGCCGACGGAGCAGGAGCGGCTACACCCGAGCTCGTGTTGTAGGCGTTGACGACAGCCTGCGAGATATCGGTGGTCTGTGCGAACCACAGGATGGGATCTGGAACCTGGGGGTTGCCGGAGCGGTTCAGCAGCAGCGTAAAGCCGTTATCCTGCGCATACTTCACCGCGGTCTGACCAACCTTCTGCTCTACCTTGCCAAAGGCCTCTTGCAGGTCGCTCTGGTAGGAGTTCTGAGCATCTTCGGCATCACGCTGAAGGGCCTTGTCCTTGACGTCGATGCTCTTGATCAGCGAAGCGCGCTGCTCATCGGAAGCGCTTGCCGGCAGGGCCTGGAGCTGCTTCTTGAGGGAGTCGACTTCGGCACCCTGGGTCTCGATCTGGCTCTTCTTCGGCTCGTACTTCTTCTGAACTTCAGCGACGGCGCGCTGACCTTCATTGGTAGCGACGACGACCTGCTCAAAGGCGATGATGGCAACCTTGGCAGGAATAGCCTGGGGAGCAACAGCGGCAGCAGCAGGTGCGGCGGCGGGCGCAGCAGGAGCCTGCGCAAAGAGGTTGGTGGTGGCCAGGCCTGCAGCCAGCGCGGTAGCGAAAACAAGGGTGCGGTTCATGCGGTGTTTGAGACTCCTTACAGGATGGAGAGATTGGTTGGCTTATTCGTCGAGAGATCGATGGCTAAAGCGTTGGATCGGGAATCGGCAGTTCGGTTCAATATCTCTGACTGTTGAAAGGAGAGAGTTGCGGGCGCAGAGTGCCGTTGGCTGCCGTCCAAATGTTCCAGTTCAGCGTCTCTGATTATAGGAGAGGCCTCTGGCATGGTCAACGTCCGAAAAGACCCAGGTTGACGCGCTTTTTTTAGGCAATTCTTCCGAAAAACGGAGCATGTGTAGGGCTATCTCCGGATTTTGGATAGAAATCATTCCCGGCATTCTCGAATTCCCTTGAAATGAAGGGTATTCGGGTTTGGCACGAAGATTGCTTTATCTCTCAGTGTTCGAAGCATACACTTCGGCGCGGGAGGTTTACCTGCCGATGCGAAGTGTAAAGCTGAATGTTCGGGATCAGGGCATGAAGTCGCACCTAGTGATTATTAGAGATGCGCCACCCTCCGAACCGGTTCTGCTTCAGGCGGAGCCATTTTAGGGAGGCCAGTGACTGGCCGTTAGAAGCTGAGGGCCATCTTCCGGGGAGGGGAGGTGGCCCGAGGGCTTTAAGAACTCCAAATGCCTGCACAGCGCTTTGCGTCTGGAGGCGGCCCGAGGGCTTTATAAAGCTGCAAATGCTCGCACAACAACGAATCACATATTTTTGCCCCCCACAGGGACGTCATCCTGAGCGGAGCGCCTCGCGTTTTTTTGCGAGGTGCGGAGTCGAAGGACCCCGAAGGACTTGATCTCACCCAGGAGGTCGGGATCTTTTCCTGCACGAACGTTCAGGCTCGGGCGCTTGAGGTTGAAAAGGGACGAAGAATATAGGCAAGATAGCAACCCTCGGGGTCCTTCGACTCCGCGTCCCAAAAGCTGGGACGCTCCGCTCAGGATGACAATTCTGTGGAGAGGCATACAAAAAGTTCGAGTACATTGCGATCTTGGTTTCGATCTAAACCGGCCTAAGACCTTTCTGGAGTGCACTTTCCTCAAAAAGATAGGCATGATTGGCAGAACAGGCTTGCGCATCTCAACTTCCGGGCGTAGTATCGCTATGTTTGGCACGCGGATGGGGCTTTATCCGGAGGGTTGCCGGTTTACGCCGGAGGATGAAGCGAAACGCCGGAGGTTTTACACCTCGGGTTATGCGGGTTGGCCTTCTGGCAAATCAACCGGAATGAGCTGTGCGCTTGCTGGATTGAGCCGGATACAAAAGACGGTATAGGGACAGGTAAGGACAATAGGTAAGGGATTTTGAGTCCAGGCAGGATTTGGCCGGACTCCTCTCGATGCCGCACAGCCCTGAATTGAGACAGGGCAGAGAAGCAGCGATGCAATGCACAAAACCGTTCGCCAAGGCTGGCGAATGGGCCGGGTGAGAGCAGTGTCTGAGGCATTCCGACGCTGGAAACCACCGATCGGCAACGATGTTCAGGCCTTAATTTGAGTCAACGTTTGAGACCGTCTCCTAGGAACTACCCACGGGCTGTCTGTCGTCCGCTCCCTCTTCGGGATGCCGGATACGCGGAATCGTGCATGGGCTTTGTCTCCGAAGAGTTCATCTCAAGCACCCAATTGCAAGGGGAACCAACAGCACCATGTCAGAGCAGAATGTAATGGACGTTCCGTCGCATCAGGCGGCGGACGACTTCGACGGTGGCGATTTCGGCAACGACTTCGGCAGCAACGACAGCAGCGAAAACGGTAACAATGGAGCGTCTGCCCCTCCCGGCATGGGACTGAGCAAGAGCAGCCGCCGCCGCCGCCGCAAGCGGAAGATTAAAGTTGCAGGTGTTGATGGCGTGGTCGCGGCCGACGGCGAAGGTTCGCCGGTGCCGGTCGTTCCCATCGTGATGGAAGGCGAGAGCCTTGCCCTCGCCGCCGCCGTTGCGCCGCAACAACAACCCCAGCAGCCGCGCAAGCAAAACCAGAACAGCCAGGGCGGTCAAAGCCAGGGCGCTGGCCAGCCGCAGGGCCAGGGACCCGGCGCCAAGCGCTGGAAGAAGAAGTTCCGCGATCGCGAACGCCGTCCAGGCCGCAGCGAAAACCCCGGCAACGACTTTCGCGCAGAGGCCCCCGCCAGCACCGGCCAGAGCAACGGCTATCGTCCGGACAACTTCGGCAATGGTGGTGGTTTCAAACGCAAGGGCAAGAGTGGCGGCGGTCAGCAGCAGCGCAAAGAGCGCGGCTTTGTTGGTCCGATGGACCACAGCTACCGCGAAGTGAATGGCAACTTTGCAGACGGCCCACCCTCGACGATTCAGATGCACTCCAACGGCCGGCGTGGAGGCCATCGCCATCAGGGTGATTCGCAGCCCATCGACCACTCGATGCCGCGTCCGATCCCGATCCCCGAGGATGCACAGACGCACATCTATTTCTTCATCGAAGAGCTCTTCTTCATCGCGAAGATTCAGGAGACGGCACGCAAGCAGGGAGTCAAGGTTGCATTCCTCAAGAACGATAAAGAGGCGATTGCGGCACTGACCAGCGGCGGCGATGAGAACAAGCCTGCTCTGATCGTCTTCGACCTGAACAACGCGAACGCCAAGCCGCTCACGCTGATTCCTAAGCTCAAGACCAAGCTGAAGCGCTCGGTATCGATCGTGGGATTCCTCTCGCATCTGCAGGGCGACCTCAAGGCCAAGGCTGTAGAGGCTGGCTGCGATGCGGTCATGCCTCGCGCAGCATTCTCTCAGAACCTGCCGAATCTTCTGCGGAGATACAGCGTCGAAGAGGGCGAGGAAGTTAACTACAACTACTAGGAAACAGGAAGTAGCAAACAGGAAACAGTTAAAGATAGAGGCCGCCGAGTGATCGGCGGCCTTTGTTGTTGCTGTTTCCTGTTTGCTGTTTCCTGCTTCAGCGTGCTGCAAAATATTTCGGCGAATATCTGCAACGATGACGGCCTCTGGATCACTACCTTCCATACGAGCCGGACTCATGAAGTCCGAACCCTCGAAGGAGTTTCGTCATGATTCAGGAATTCAACAGCGCGCGTAACGTGTATCTCGACCTGGACAATCAAAAGATCGTACGGCAGCTTATTCACACCCATGCTCCCGTCGCCGTTGCAGCCGCAACGCCACAATTGGCCGCAGCCAACTATCTGGGGCAGTATGCCGGACTGTTTGGTGTCAGCACCGCTCAACTTGCCAATCTGAGTCTGGAGCCCTCTCCAACGATTGAGGATGCGCCGGTCGAGTATCGGTTTCTGCAGCAGAAGAACCAGTTCGACAGTACGACGGTAGCTTTTTACCAGACCGATCTGGGGTTGCCGGTATGGCAGGCGGGCATCTCGGTGCAGATGCGGGTGAATCCGTTTCGCGTACTGACATCGCAGTCCACGCTGCATCCGAATCTTGAGGTGACGAAACCCACGGCGGACGCAGTGAAGCGTGCCGAAGCGATTACCGAAGAAGAGCTGGCTCAACTGCTGGGGCTGGACAACTCTCCAGCGGCCTCGTTTGTGCCCGACACCAAGGCGCTGCGTATCGAGAAGAAGACGCTGGTGATCTACCAGTACGAGAGCGCGAACCGAGTGGTTGCGAATGCTCCGCCCCGGGAGCAGGCGGCAGCAGGCAAGGCGAACGAGTTCGTTTCAACCCTTCCAACGCTGCCATTGCCGGAGGTTTCGGACAAGATCACGGAGGGCGATCACTACGTATGCGTGAAGATCGACTTCGAACTTCCAGTGAGCCCGATTGGTGCGCTGCACTGGGTGGCGATCGTCGATGTGCAGACGCTTTCCGTGCTGTACCTGCGCGCTCTGGTGGACTGCGTGAACGGTCTGGTATTCGAAGACGACCCGATCACGACCAACGGTGGTCCTCTGCCGACGGCGGGCAGCGCGGCGCTGAACGCGGTGCGCGTCTCCGATACGCTGCCTGGTCTGATTGCGCCCTCGGGTGGGACGCAGTCGCTGACCGGCAATAATGTCATTTTGGAAGATGTGGAGGCGCCGACGGTCGCGCCGCCCACTGAATCCGGTGCAACCGCCTTCAACTTCGACGCGCGTTCCGACAACTTTGCCGCGGTGAACGCGTACTACCACTGCGACAAGTTCTTTCGGCTTCTCGACGGCATGGGCTTCACGCAGTCCGGCTACTTTGGGCATACGACGTTTCCCACGCCGGTCGACCATCGCGGCTCCATCGGCACAGCCAATGGAGTTGAGGTGAACGCGCACTGCATGGGCAATACGAGCGGCGAGGGAATTCTGCGGACGACGTTTGCTTTGGCCGATACCAGTAATACGACGGACCCGATCGGGATCGCGTGCGACTACCGTGTGGTGCTCCATGAGCTCTCCGGACACGGCACATTGTGGAACCACGTCAATTCGCCGAACTTCGGCTTCTCCCACAGCGCAGGTGACAGTATCGCGGCGATCTTGAACGATCCCGGAACGAAGGCCACGGATCGCTTCGAAACCTTCCCGTGGGTGTATGCCTCGGTGAATCGCAGGCATGACAGGACACCGGCGGCGGGTTGGGGTTGGGAAGGGCAGATTGCCCTCAACCCTTTCGATATGTTCCTCGATGATGGCGGATACAACAATGAACAGATCCTCTCCACCAGCCATTTCCGGATCTACCGGTCGATCGGCGGAGACTCCACCGATCTCCCGACCCAGCAGTTCGCTGCGCGCGTGGTGACGTACCTGATTCTGCGTGCGATCGCCACGTTGACCCCGGCGACCAACGCGGCGGATGCCGCAGCCTGGGTAACAGCCCTGACAACGGCAGACGCCGGCGACTGGGTGAGCGAAAATCTGACCGGAGGCGCCTACAGCAAGGTGATCCGCTGGGCGTTCGAGAAGCAGGGCCTGTATCAACCCTCAGGCACTGCGACTCCGAACAACAATGTCGGGTCGCCACCGGCGGTGGATGTCTATGTCGACGATGGCCGCGGCGGGGAATATACGTACCAGCCGAACTTCTGGAGTAACCAGAGCATCTGGAATCGGCTTGCGCCGGATGGTGGCACGGCCTTCCAGACACCTGTAACCAACCAGCCGAACTATGCGTACGTGACACTGAAGAATCGCGGGAGCCAGACGGCAACCAACGTGACGGTGAAGGCGTATCACGCCAATCCGGCGGCAGGGCTCTCGTATCCGAACGACTGGGTTCCGATGATCACGTCGCAGCTTTCGGCTGCGAACGTCCCTCCCAACAGCTCCGGCGAAATCACCGTCGGGCCGTTCGAATGGATTCCGACGAATGTGGGCCACGAGTGCCTGTTCATGGTGGTCTCGGCGACGGGCGACTCAAGCAACGTCGACAACATCAACGCCGGCGATTCGATTCCGGAGTGGAGGCTGGTTCCGAACGACAACAACGTTGGACAGCGGAATGTCTTCCCGATCACCGGAAGCGGCACGTCGGGCCTGACGAAGCAGTTCAACAGCCTGACGTTCAACCTGAAGAATCCGATGCTGGTCTCATCCGTCGTAGAGGTGCGGCCGCAGCTTCCTGCATTCCTTGTCGATAGAGGCTGGAAGATTGAGTTCCTCAATGCCGGTGGAGCATCGTTCCGTCTGCAGCCTGGTGAGAGCCAGGACATGATCATCCGGCTGGTGCCGGGGGCGGACTTCACGCCTGCCGACGTCAACTCGGCGAGCGATCAGACGATCCATCTGTATGGCTATGCGGGAGGGATTCTGGTTGGCGGCATGTCCTACGTGATCGATCCGAACCTGAAGGTGACGACGGGTGGCGGAGGTCAGTCCGGTGCCTGCAATGCCATCGGGACGGAGCTGCTGAAGTGCATCGACGTATCGAAGGAAAAGATCACGAAGATACGCGTCAGAAAGGTCAACGTCGATCTCGATTTCGAGGCGGAAGACTGCGGTTGCTCGGAGTGATCGGCTAATCATAGTGCAGGAAACAGCAACAGCGCTTCATTCGTGGCAGAGATGCCCAGGATGAAGCGCTGTTGCTTTTCTGGTTGTCATTTCCGGAGGGAATCTGCTTCCTCCGCAGTGGCGAAACCGCGTCTTGATAGAACAGCATCCAAGCAGGCAAGGAGACTTTCCATGCCAACCACCCAACACTCAGCCGCTGCCGAACGCCATATGCAGGCCGCTCACGCACACGAGGCCGCAGCAGCTTCGCACAATCAGAACGATCACCTCGCCGCCCATGAGCAGTCCAGGATCGCCCACGAGCACTCGATGGAAGCGCACAAGCATTCCGAACAGATTGCGAAAGAAAAGGCGGGGGAGGCGAAGTAGCCGCCCCTGCCTCTACCCTTCACAAACCTTAGGCGACTTCGCTGGAGGAGACCTTCGGAAAATCGATGTCCACTTCGGTAGCGATATTGAAGTAGTTGGTAAAGACATTCAGCGCCACGTGCGCGATGATCTCCGCGATCTCGCCGTCATTGAAACCGGCATCGCGCACTGCCGTCAGATCGCTTTCGCTGATCTGGCCATGAGTCTCACCGACGCGCTTGGCGAAGACGAGTGCCGCCGTGATGCGTGGCGTAGTTCCGTTGCCCTTGCGGCTTTCGAAGGCCTGATGCGGGGTCAGTCCCACCATCTTTCCAATCGCCGTATGGGCGGAGAGGCAGTAGTCGCACCGATTGTCCTGTGAGACAGCCAGGGCAATCTGCTCACGTGTCTGCGCATCGAGCAAGCCATGGCTGAGCGCTCCGCTGAATCCAAGGTAGCTCTCCAGCACCGCAGGCGAGTTTGCCATCACCTTGGTCATATTGGGGACGATTCCCAACTTGCTCTTGACGGCATCGAGCAGATCTTTCGCTTTTCCGGTTGCGTTGTTCGGGTCGACTGTATTGAGACGTGACATGATGTTTCTCCTGAAGCCCTGTGGGCGGGTCTATGTTTCATCTCTTTAGATACCGAACGATCGGTATAGTTGCAAGACTTTTCAATTTTCTTTTGGGGGCGGATTAGAACCGATTCGTGGCGAGTGCCATCAAATCCATGACAGGTTTCAAAGATGTGAACCGAACGATCGGAATACATTAAGAGACTGGGGGAAGGGCTATGGCACATCGAACAATCAGCGACGAAGAGTTCCTGGGCCGGGCTTTGGACTTATTCCGTACCTATGGATACGAGGGCGTGAGCCTGAGCCGGTTGTCCGAAGCGACCGGATTGGAAAAGGCCAGCCTCTATTACCGGTATCCCGGCGGGAAAGAAGAGATTGTGATGGCGGTGGCTGCCCGAGTAGTCCAGGGGTTCGAGGAGCATCTCTTTACCGCCCTCAAGGCTGAAGGCCCACCTCGAAAGCGTGTCATGGCGGTTGCGGAACAACTGCGCGATTTCTATTGCGATGGCTCCAAGCCATGCGCCATCAATATGTTGTCCATTGCAGGCGGCGGCGAAGATCTTAAGACGATGCTGCGCAACGTGACGCAGGCATGGCTGAAGGCCTTTACAGAGATCGCGCGGGAGAGCGGTATGTCTCTCAGCCTGGCTCGTCTCCGCGCAGAAGAGGCCATCGTGAGGATTGAAGGCTCACTGGTCGTCGCACGAGCCCTTGGCGACAACGCACCATTTCAACGGACGCTCAAGCTCTTGCCTGATCTTTTGACGGAAGCCTAATGTTTTGAAAGGGCGGGGCTTCAGCCCCGCCGCCAAGATCTTCCCACAAAAGCGGCTTCAGCCGCGGAGGGAATGATGGGGGTAGCAGATCATGGGTAAGTGTTAGCGCTGGCCCCTCTGCGGCTAAAGCCACTGCATGGAGCTAGCTCTACCGGCGGGGCTGAAACCCCGCCCCTTCAAAACAGAGGCGAGGCAAAACAGCGGTGGGGTAGAGAGAACTACTGCCCGGTATAAGGATCAGGCGTTCCGGGAGTCCCTACCGGTGGGGCTGGTGGATTGGTAGGACGTGGCGGAAGAACAGCGCGCGCCGCATCGATGCCGGGTGCGGGTGTGTGGCCTCCACGCAGACCTGCCAGGATTTGAGTCTGGAACTCGCTGGCTGCGCCTGGGCTATTGGGCAGGAAGAGCGTGTTGGTCCCGCCACGGGTGCCGATATCGCGCAGCGTATCGAAGTACTGCGTGAGCAAAACCAGCGCCATGACGTCTTCAGCGGAAGCGCCCGGAACGCCCTGCTGGAAGTGTTCGATGGAAGCCGAGAGACCATCGATGATGGCCTGGCGTTCGGCGGCGATGCCCTGGCCCTGGAGCGCCTTCGACTGGGCTTCGGCCTCGGCCTGTTTCACCTTGAGGATCTTTTCAGCTTCGCCGCGAGCCTGGGCCGCGACCTGCGCGCGCTGCGCAGCGTTGATGTCGTTCATCGCAGCCTTCACCTTGACGTCGGGGATGATGTCGGTGACCAGCGCGGTGAGGATGTTGAAGCCGAAGCCGGACATGATGGCGTCGAGCTCGACCTTGACGGCGACGGAGATGCCGGACTGCTGCTCAAAGGTCTCGTCGAGCGTGAGCTTGGGCACGTGGCCGAGGATCGAGTTGAAGACGAAGCTCTCGATCTGCTTCTGCGGCATGCTGAGCTTGTAGAACGCGTCGTAGATCTTGTCGTCGAGCACGACGTACTGCACGCTGACGGGGATCTGTACGAAGACGTTGTCGCGAGTCTTGGTCTCAACCGAGAACTGAGCCTGCTTGACCTGCAGGTCGACGAAGTAGACGCGCTCGCCGAACGGGATAAGGAAGTGTAGTCCCGGCCTCGTGATGCGGTTGAACTTACCGAAGCGTTCGACAACGCCGGCGGTCGCGGTACGGACGGTATAGAGAGTCTTGAGAAGGGTGACCAGCAAGAAGAACAGAATGATGGCGACGAAGATCACAAACAGCGGCATGAAAGAACCCTTTCGGTACGAGCCCAAGCATACTCCCTGGAGGAACCAGGAAAGTTAACACCCCGCTCAAGGACTACTTGAAGTGTTACTGAAAGGTAACGGGCGAACGTTCAGGCAGTGCGGCCGCGGAGCTCTATTTCGAGCAGGCACTGGATGAGCGTGACCGCCGCCGGGGTAACGCCGGACATGCGGCTGGCCTGTCCCAGCGTGGAGGGACGGACGCGGCTGAGCTTTTCGACCATCTCGCGGGAGAGGCCGGAGCAGGCCCGGTAGTCGAACCAGTCGGGGATGGCGCGTGCCTCATCTTTGCGCAGACGCTCCATCGAGCGCTGCTGCTGTGCAAGGTAGCCGGCGAACTTGATGCCGGTCTCGACCGTCTTCATCTCATTGCGAACCCAGGCAGGAAGCGTCTGCGGATAGTTCGCCGCAGTGAGAGCGGAGAGCCAGGGCGCAAACTCGGAGATGGCGCCCATGCGCGTGACCAGCAGGGGAAGGAGCTGCTCAATAGTGATGGCCGGACGCTTCAGGAGCTGGGAGAAGAGGTCGCCCCGGGTGTAGGTCTGTGCCGCGGAGGGCTCTGAGGAGCTAAGAGCTTCGAGGGCTTGCAGGTCGCCATCGGTCAGACGAGTGGTCTCGAGCAGGCGTGTAAAGGCCGCGGCGCGGGCCTGCTTGGCCTCGAAGTTATCCCAGGCTGTGTCGTCGATGAGACCGAGCTGGCGGCCGTGCGGAGTCAGGCGCACGTCGGCGTTGTCGATGCGCAGGTGCAGGCGGAACTCGGCGCGCGAGGTGAACATGCGGTAGGGCTCATCGGTGCCCTTGGAGATGAGGTCGTCGATGAGGATGCCGGTGTAAGCCTCGGTGCGGTCAAGCGTGAAGGTCTCCGCAGTGCCCTTGGCGTGCAGCGCTGCGTTGATGCCGGCCATCAGTCCCTGGCAGGCGGCTTCCTCGTAGCCGGAGGTCCCGTTGATCTGTCCGGCAAGGTAGAGGCCCTCGAACTTCTTGACGCGCAGCGTGCGATCGAGCTCGGTCGGGTCGATCGCGTCGTACTCGATGGCGTAGCCGGGACGAAGCATCTCGGCATTTTCGAGGCCCGGGATGCTGTGCACCATGGCGGCCTGCACCTCCATCGGGAGCGACGTGCTCATGCCGTTGATGTAGACCTCGTGCGTGTTCAGTCCCTCGGGCTCGAGGAAGAACTGGTGTGAGGTCTTGTCGGGGAAGCGGACGATCTTGTCTTCGATTGACGGGCAGTAGCGCGGGCCGATGCCTTCGATCTGCCCGGTAAACATCGGCGAACGGTGCACGTTGTCGCGGATGAGCTGCAGCGTCTCAGGCGTGGTCGTCGCGATGTGGCAGGAGATCTGGCGCAGGGGCGGAGTCCACGTGGGTTCGCCGTCTGTCGGCGCGCTGCGGAAGCTGAAGGGAGTGGGGTCAGTATCGCCGGGCTGCTCTTCGAACTTGCCCCAGTCGATGGTGCGGCCATCGAGGCGCGGAGGGGTGCCGGTCTTCAGGCGGGTCTCGCGCAGGCCCAGCTTCTTGAGCGATTCACCAAGAAGCACGCTGGCGGGCTCGCCGGAGCGTCCGGCGGTGTACTGCTGTTCGCCGCAATGAATAAGGCCGTTGAGAAAGGTGCCGGTGGTAACAATGACCGAGCGCGCAGCAATGGTGCGGCCGTCGCGCAGCTTGACCCCAGTAATTCGGTGCCTTCCCTCCGGGGCTAAAGCCCCTACGACAGGAGTGGCCTGAACGGACGGGCTCAAGCCCGTCCCCTTCAAAGCTGGCTCGCTGACTTGCTGACTCGCTGACTCGCTCTCGATCACCAGATCAATCACTTCCGCCTGCTTGATAAACAGGTTCGGAATGCTCTCGAGCTTCTCTCGCATCTTCACGCGGTAGAGGGCCTTGTCGCACTGGGCGCGGGGGCTCCAGACGGCCGGACCGCGCGAGGTATTGAGCAGGCGGAACTGGATGCCGCAGGCATCGGCGACCTCGCCCATGATGCCGCCGAGAGCGTCGACCTCGCGCACCAGGTGGCCCTTGGCGACACCGCCGATGGCAGGGTTGCAGGACATCTGCGCGATCAGGTCGAGGTTCAAGGTAAAGAGTGCCGTGCGCAGACCCATGCGGGCAGCAGCAACCGCGGCTTCACAGCCGGCATGGCCTGCGCCCACGATGAGAACGTCGAATTGTTCCGAGAAACTCACAGCACTTCTATTTTACGGGACTGCCGGTGTCTCTGATATTTTACGGGACTGCCGGTGTCTCTGAGATAGGCCCGGCTTTTAGCCCGTGTCTGAAGAATCACATATCTTGTTCCTCTACAGCAGCGTCATCCTGAGCGGAGCGCCTCGCGCTTTTTGCGAGGTGCGGAGTCGAAGGACCCCGAGGGACTTGATCTCACCCAGGATGTCGGGACCTTTTCCAGCACGAAAGTCCGGGCTCGAGCGCTTGAAGTTGAAAAGGTGCAAAGGGCTTGGGCAAGAGGGCAATCCTCGGGGTCCTTCGACTCCGCGTCCCCAAAAACTGGGACGCTCCGCTCAGGATGACGGTTCTGTGGGGAGACGTAAAACAAAAAGCCGGCATCTCCAATTCGCCGGACCCACCCTGACCTCGGGCTTCGATAGCATGAAGGCATGGTCGAACTGAATGTGGTCGAGGCACGCGTGCTGGGCGCGTTGATGGAAAAAGAGATCACCACGCCGGAGTATTATCCGCTCTCTTTGAACGCGCTGGTGAACGCCTGCAACCAGAAGAGCAGTCGCGATCCGGTCATGGAACTCGGAGAGGCAGACGTACGCACGGCCCTGTTCGACCTTGAGGGCCTGGGGTTGGTCAGAACTCTGGCGGATACGCGCGTTTCAAAGTTTGAGAACCGCACGCGCGACGGCCTGAACCTGCGTCGCGACGAGTTTGCCGTAATCTGCCTGCTGTTGTTGCGCGGGCCGCAGACCTCGGCGGAGCTGCGCGCCCGGGCGGAGCGGCTGTACTCATTCGACGACAACGCGGCGGTGATCGCAACGCTGGAGCGACTGGCCACGCGCGAAGAGCCACTCACGGTCAGCCTGCAACGGCAGCCCGGCGCACGCGAGGTGCGGTGGGCGCACCTGTTATCGGGAGCCGTCAGCGAGGCTACGGTGTTCACGCCGCGCGAGAACGAGGCTCCCCATGCAAATCTTTCGCAGCGCGTGGAAGAACTGGAGAAGCTGGTGCGCTCTCTGGAGGAGCGGCTAACGGCCCTTGAAGGTTCCGGCACGGTTGGCCAGGAATAATCTTTTCTTTGTCATGACCTGTTGTGCGGAAGACCGTCTATTGGCTATCAGCTTATTCTGAAGAACGCGCATTTCGTGGTGTCTGCTACGTCTGAGCTGTGGAGTTCTGTTTTTCCTGGGAGAGCAATCGTGATGTCAATGGACTTAAAGAAGGGCCTGGCAGCGGCGATGGCCGTGTGCTTTGCGATAGGCGGGTCTGCAATCTCGCAGACAAACGGCAAGCTCAAGCTGCCGGAGATTAAATACGAGACCTACACGCTGCCCAATGGGCTAAAGGTCATCACGCATGAAGACCACCGTCTGCCGCTGGTCGCGGTAGATCTCTGGTACCACGTGGGGCCGTTGAATGAGCGTCCCGGCCGCACGGGCTTTGCCCATCTCTTCGAACACATGATGTTCGAGGGTTCCGAGCACGTCGGCGAAAAAGCCCACATCAAATATGTGCAGGGCGCGGGTGCGACGGACGTCAACGGAACCACTGATTTCGATCGCACCAACTACTTCGAGACGCTTCCGGCCAACCAGCTTGAGCTCGGGCTGTGGCTGGAGAGCGACCGCATGGGCTTCCTGATGGAGGGCCTGAACCGCGACCTGCTGCGGAACCAGCGCGACGTAGTCCGCAACGAACGCCGCCAGGGTGAGGGAAGTCCCTATGCTGCGGCCGACGAAGCTGTCGCGCATCTGCTCTATCCCAAGGGACATCCTTACTACGGAGACGTGATCGGCTCTCACGCGGACATCGAAGCCGCCCGCATCGCCGACATCCGCGACTTCCACCAGCAGTTCTATACGCCGAACAACGCTTCGATCGCTATCGCCGGCGACTTCGACCCCGCCAAACTCAAGGAGTTGCTGACGAAATACTTTGGCCCGATTCCGGCTGGCCCAAAGGTCGATCCCGTCACCGTGGTGACGCCGCCGATCACCTCGCAGCGCCGCCAGACCGTTACCGATACGGTCAAGCTGCCGCAGCTCAATATCGCCTGGCTCACCCCCGCGGCCTATACTCCGGGCTCCTATGACGTCAGCGCGGCCATCTTTGCGCTCGGCGGCGCCAAGGCCAGCCGTCTCGATGAGGCGCTGGTCTACAAGACGCAGGTTGCGCAGAGCGTCACCTGCTACAGCCGTCCCAATAAACTCAATGGCACCGCGGAGTGCTCCGTCATCGCCAAGCCCGGTGTAAAGCTGGAAGACCTTGAAGCCACCGTCTGGGCAGAGATCGCCAAGCTTCAGACGGAAGGTCCCACTGCAGCCGAGGTTGAGGCCGCGAAGGCCGGCAGCCTCACGCAGAAGATCAACGGTCTGCAGCGCCTGGGCGGTTTCGGAGGCGTTGCAGACACCCTGGACGAGTACAACCAGTACACCGGCGATCCCGGCTATCTGCCGAAGGATATCGCCGCGGCTGAGGCCGTCTCCGTTGCCAGCACCAAGGCGGCTGCAGCTCGGTATCTCACGAAGGACACCGCTGTCGTGGTCTACTGCGTCCCCGGCAAAAAGGTGCTCGACGATGTGCCGCGCAGCCCTGAAGACACCGATGCGAATGTAAAGATCACTAATCCCTACACGCCCGAATTCGAGACGGCGCAGGAGTGGCGTAAGACGGTGCCGAAGGCTGGCCCTCCGGTCACGGTGCATCTGCCCGTACCGCAGACCTTCACCCTTGCTAACGGCTTGAAGGTCTACGTCGTCGAGGAGAGCTCGCTCCCTGTGCTCTCGGCCACACTGGTCGCGCGCGCCGGCAGTGAAAATAATCCGTCCGGCAAGGAAGGCCTGGCCTCGTTAACCTCCCAGACTATGGGTGAGGCGACAACCACGCGTGACCTCAAGCAGCTCGCCGATGCGCAGGAGCGTATCGGTACGCGCATCGGTGTCGGCTCCTCGATGGACGGCTCCACGGCTTCGATGACGGTGCTCACCAATCACACCCGCGAAGGCTTCGATCTCCTGTCGGATGTGGTCGAGCATCCTGCCTTCAAGGTCGAGGATCTGGATCGCCTGCGCAAGCAGCGCCTGATCGGCATTCAGCAGGAGACGGACTCCGTCTCCGCCATGGCGCAGCGTGTCGGTCCTAAGTTGGTCTACGGAGACCAGCCCTACGGCCACTCCCAGACCGGCACGAACGAGAGCGTCACCGGACTTACACGTGACGACGTAACCGGCTTCTACGCGGACCACTATGGCCCGGCCGATTCCGCGCTGGTCCTGGTGGGAGACGTTACTCCTGCCGAGGCCAGGAAGCTCGCCGAGCAGTACTTCGGCAAGTGGACGGGCAAGGCGACAGCGGCCATTACGCTGCCGTCCGCGCCTACCCTGACGCCTACGCATGTCGTCATCGTCGACAAGCCCGGTGCTCCCCAGTCGGCGCTCATCGCCTACGGTCTCGGTGTACCGGGCAACTCGCCGGATCTCCAGCCCCTGCAGGTGATGAACTATGTGCTCGGCGGCAGCTTCGCCAGCCGTATCAACATGAATCTGCGCGAGGTCCACGGCTATACCTATGGGGCCAGCTCCAATTACTCGTTGTATCGCGGCGGCGGGCCCTTCCAGGCCGGCGGTCTGGTTCGTACGGATGTCACGGGCCCGGCGGCGAAAGAACTGATGACCGAGATCAGACGTTTCCCCTCCACACCCCCGACGGAAGCCGAACTGAATGAAGCCAAGACGGCCCGCATCCAGTCCCTGCCCGGGCAGTTTGAAACCACCGGATCCATCGCCTCGTCCATGGGGTCGATCTTCCTCTACGACCGTCCTCTCGACTACTACGCCACGCTGCCCGAGAAGTATCGCGCGGTAACGGCGGCGAATGTGGAGCGGGTTGCGAAGGAGGACGTGCATCCGGACGAACTCATCATCGTGGCTGCGGGCGATCGTACCAAGATCGAACCGCAGTTGAAGGATGCAGGTCTCGGACCGGTCGAGGTGCGGGACATCAACGGGAAGCTGGTGACAGACGCGAAGTAGCGGACGTTGCGGCAAGACACTAGGGAAACAGGAGAGGTGTCACCTACAGGTGGCGCCTCTTTTGTTTCCCGCGGGAGCTTTTGCCTTTGCTTTTCTGGTTGTCATTCCGAGCGAAGCGAGGAACCTGCTGTCTCCCGTTCTTCGTTCGTATTATCCAGAAAATACGCAAGCTACAACTGAGCATCGCTTGAGCTAACGCATAACATTTGTGGTGATACTGGCAAAAAACGGGAGACAGCAGGTTCCTCGCTTCGCTCGGAATGACAACCAGAAAAGCAAAAACAAGTTACCCTACATGATTTCGGAAACGGTTTTCATCTGAACCCGAACTAAAGATCAAAATCAGGCAAACACCGCCAGCGCCTTCTCCAAACTCGCAGGATCTTCGACGTTCGTCGTCGCGAGCGCACGATCGATCTGGCGGTTGAGGCCGCTGAGCACCTTGCCCGGGCCGACTTCGATGTAGTTCGTCGCACCGCTCTGCTGGAGCAACTGGATGCACTCCACCCAACGCACGGCTCCAGTCACCTGCCGGATAAGCGCATCGCGGACTTCGGAACCACGGGTCATCAGGCGGGCATCCACATTCGCCGCGATAGGGAAGGACGGATCGTTGAAGGCGATGGATTCCAGGCGGCTGGTGAGTTCATCCTGTGCAGGCTGCATCAGCGCGGAGTGGAAGGGACCGCTGACCGACAGCATCACGGTACGCTTGGCTCCGGCTTCCTTGCACAGCTCGGCGGCGCGCTCGACGGCGGCTGTCGTGCCGGAGATCACAATCTGGTCGGGCGAGTTGATATTGGCGGGGGCGACGATGGCACTGACGCGTGAGGCTGCTTCGACGGGCGTGCTGGCCGGATTATTGGGATCGGCAAGGGCGTCCACCGCAGCGGCGGCCTGGGTGCTGGGATTGCCGGGGTCCTGGGGCGGCGCTTGTGTCAGATCGTCGGCGACGCGCGCGCAGATGTCGTTGATCTGCTCCACGGGCAGGCCGAGGATCGCAGCCATGGCTCCCTGGCCCGCAGGCACGGCCGACTGCATGTACTGGCCACGCAGGCGCACGGTGCGCACCGCGTCGGCGAAACCGAAGGTGCCTGCGGCCACATGCGCGGAGTACTCCCCGAGGGAGTGTCCTGCGGCGAATGCGATAGACAGGCCACGAGACTTCAACTCCGGCTCCAGCACCCGCAGGGCTGCAATCGAGACGGTCAGGATTGCAGGCTGGGTGTGCTCGGTGCGCTTGAGTTCTTCTTCCGGGCCTTCGAAGATGATCTTCGAGAGCGCAAAGCCGAGGGCGTCATCGGCCTCTTCGAAGACCGCGCGCGCTGCGGGGAAGGTGTCGTACAGTGCACGGCCCATGCCGACGGTCTGTGAGCCTTGTCCGGGGAAGAGAAGTGCGATCTTGCGTTCGGTCTGCGATGCGGGAGTTTCGACAGTCATGTCATTAGTGTAGCGATTCGTCGCTACTGAATCACGCCGCTGACGAACTGCTGCTCTGCCTGTGCGGAGGTCAGGCGGTAGAGCGCGAACTGCCGTGTCGATTGCGCGCGCAACTCGAAGAGCAGGCTGGCACGATGTCCGGCATCGGGATCGACGGCGTCGACCAGCCGCATCCAGGGCGTGCGGTCTAGGTGCCCGGCATCGGTGATGGAAGCCAGGGCAATCTGCAGATCGCCCGAGGGCAAACGTTGCGCGACCAGCGTGAGATAGACCGGTCCACCTGTAGCGAGGGCCG
The DNA here is from genome assembly GCF_000178955.2 of Granulicella mallensis MP5ACTX8. NCBI lineage: Bacteria > Pseudomonadati > Acidobacteriota > Terriglobia > Terriglobales > Acidobacteriaceae > Granulicella > Granulicella mallensis. The sequence goes on from NC_016631.1 coordinate 452,711, forward strand.
CCTCAGCCGTATAGACGAACGTAGGCAGGCCATCGTAGCTCAGCGTGTAGGGTGTTAGCTGCTCGCTGGAGAGCGCAATCGGCGGGGGCGGTTGTGGCGTGGAGGGCTTCGCCGCGCTGCGACGAGGAGTTCTCTTTGGCGATGGTTTGGTAGCTGCCGCAGGTACGGCAGGGGGAGCAGGCAGGCTGAGGTGATTGGTTGCAATGTAGGCCGCAAGGCGCGGCTGGGCGAGCGCCTCGAACTGAAGGGTCGTTTCGGCGCGCTCTGTGGGAGCGGTCCATTCGCGGTTGAAGAGATGCGGCTCGCGGTTCGCTGCATCGGAGACGGCAGCGACCTGGTGCAGATTCGGCGGCAGGTTGTTGAGTTCAGCCGGTGGGGTAATCCCTGCCGGTTTCCCGCGACGCATCGTCGGGCGGTTGGGATCGTCGTTCAGCGAGGTGTTCATGCCGGTAACGCTCGACCCGCTGTCTGCCTTGCGGCGCTGGGCGTCCTGCTTGGGGTCGCGATGACGCAGGGTGGGCCGATCGGGGTCGTCGGCGGGGACATCGCCTTTTGAGGGGGTAGCGGGCGTGTCGGAGGTGCTGTCGCTCCGGCGCTTCATGTGTGGTCTGTCAGGATCGTCCTCCGCCGGCTTTGACGTATCCGAACCTGTGCTGGAGGGTGTACTGCCCGAGGGAGACCGGGTTACAAAGTGCGGCCGGTCAGGGTCGGAGCTGGAAACGACGGGTACCGGATGCCCGGAGGCATGCAGGGCAGGGGCCTTGGGTTCGGCAGGTGTCGGCACAAAGCTGCCATAGCCGAACCAGGCGCTTACCGGGTTGTCGTCCGTAGCCGAACGTCGTGTGACGACGTCGCGCGCATAGTCGAGTCCAACGGTGCCTTTGGAGCGGCCTGCCTCTTCGACCGAATACACGGTGCCGGTCTGCAGTGCGAAGGGCAGAGGCTGCGTGAGATAGACTCCCGCATCTTGGAGATGGCCGTCGATGAACAGAGATACCGGGACAAGCCGGGCAGCGGTGGGCTTGGCGAGATCGCCCGTCCACTCGTAGACGGCAACGGCCCGCGTTACGCGTTCCGGGGCCGCCACGCGATGCGTCTGCGCATACAGGGGCACGGCGAGGAGTACCGCCAGCAGAGACGGGCCGCGAAGATAAGGTCGCCTGGGCATGTTCTCATCGGACGCCGGGAAACGGCGTTTCGTAGATCGTAGCCCATTGTCCCGCCGGGATGATAGATTTTGCCCAAGGTTGTAGACAGACGGTTAATCTCCCTGTAACGGAAGGGGCCGAAGCTTTCCGCATGTTCACTAAATTTGCAGCCCTTTTGCTTCTTGGAGTCATCCCCGTGTCCGCTCAGACCATCCTGGTTCATGCCCATCGCGGAGGACGCGCGGCGCGGCCGGAGAACTCGATCCCGTCGTTTGAGTACGGCATCCAGCAGGGAGCCGATGTCCTCGAACTCGACCTGGCCGTCACCAAGGACAACGTCCTGGTCGTCTCGCACTCGCCTTACCTGACCCAGGTGCACTCGGACGATCTGCGCATGGCGGAGGTCCTGGCGAACGAACGGCAGTGCATCGGGCCCGCAGTGCCTCCGGGAACCTTGATTCACTCGCTCACGCTGGCCGAGCTGAAGAAGTACGACTGCGGATCGAAGACGCTGGCCGCCTTCCCGCACCAGGTAGCGGTTCCGCACACGCCGATCCCCACCTTTGAAGAGGTGCTGAACCTCGCTCCGCAAGGGAACTTCCAGTACAACGTCGAGACGAAGATCTTCCCGAATCGCCCGGAGATCACCCCCACCCCAGAGGTGTTCGTGCAGATGATCGACGAGGCTGTGAAGCGGCATCATCTGGAGTCGCGCGTGATCCTGCAGAGCTTCGACTTTCGGACGTTGATAGCCATGCGGAAACTGGACCCGAAGATCCGTCTGTCGGCGCTCTTTGGGCAGTCGAAGTATGACGTGATGATGGGCATCACGGACTCGGACAAGAGCTTCGCGCATATCGCCAAGATCACCGGAGCGGAGATCCTGAGCCCGGACCAGAGCCTGGTAACGCCCGAGGAAGTAGCGACGGCTCATAAGCTAGGCGTACAGGTCGCTCCCTATACGGTGAACACGGAAGAGGGTTGGAAGAAGATGGCCGATGCCCATGTGGACGCGATCATCACGGACGATCCGGCTGGACTTCTGCGGTGGCTGCGCGCGCAGAACCCGCCGCTGCATCCGTAGCTGTTGCTATCTTGTTCACCGCACTGGAACGTCATCCTGAGCGTAGCGCCTCGCGCTTTTTGCGAGGTGCGAAGTCGAAGGACCCCGAGGGATTCGATCTCGCCCGTGACGTTGGGATCTTTTCCAGCACGAAAGCCCGGGCTCGAGCGCTTGAGGTAGAAAAGATGCGAAGGGCATGGGCAAGATTGCGACCTTCGGGGTCCTTCGACTCCGCGTCCCAAAAGCCGGACGCTACGCTCAGGATGACGTTCCAGTGGGGGATGGAGTTTTACAATTTTGTGGTGGTTCGAATGTCAAAAAAGAAAGGGCTGAAGGTTCGATCTACCGGTGATTCCACCGAAAGATCGGGCCTTCAGCCCTTTCTTGTCAAACCGTTTACTTCTGAATCGTCGTCTCGTCCTTGGTCAACTTCTTCGACACATCCGCCGGTGTAGGCAACTGCGAGCGATCCCACCCTCCGCCAAGAGCCTCGATCAATTGCACCGACGACGTCATCACCTGCGTGTGCAGCGTGGCGAGGGTCTGCTGGTCCGATAGCAACGTGGTCTGCGCTGTCACAACATCGATGTAAGGATCGATACCCGTGGTGTAGCGTCCCATCTCCAGATCGAGAGACTCCTGCGCTGACTTTTCAGCGTCCTGCTGCTGTTGAATCTGGTGGGACAGGATGCGTGTGGAGGATAGAGAGTCCTCAACCTGCTGGAATGCAGTAAGAACCGTCTGGCGGTAGCTGGCGACGTCTGCGTTGTAGGTAGAGATGAACTGGTTGACGGTGGCGCGGCGCAGGCCGCCATCGTAGATGGTCTCGGATACCGCCGGGCCAACCGACCAGAAGCGACTTGACCAGTCGAAGAGATGGCTCCAGGCGGAACTCTCAAGACCTCCCGAAGCGCTAAGCGTCAACGTGGGATAGTAAGCGGCATAGGCTATCCCGATCTGGGCATTGGCCGAGGCCATATTCCGCTCTGCTGCGGCGATATCCGGCCTGCGTTCCAGCAACTGGGTCGGAACCCCGATAGGAATGGCGGGCGGAGCGGCGTCCAGGGCCTTTACAGGGATGGAGAAGCTGGACGGGTTCGTTCCGATCAGCACGGCGATGGCATGCTCGTACTGCGCGCGCAGCAGGCCGACATTGGTCGCGGCGGCTTGAGCATTCTGCAGCGTGTTTCTCGCCTCGACGACCGAGATCCGATCGCCGATCCCCGTGTCGTACTGCGACTGCGTCAGGTCCAGCGACTTTTTATCGGCTTCCACGGTCCGGTCCAGGACACCTTGCAAGGCGTCCTGACCGCGAATCTCAAAGAAGGTGATCGCCAGCGTGGCTTGCTCGGTAAGACGCTCGTTCTCCAGGTCGGCAGCACTTAACTGGGCAGCATATTGCTGCTCGCTGATGGTGTTGCGTACCTTGCCCCACAGGTCCGGTGCCCAGGAGACATCGAAGGGAAGGGATGCGAGGGTTGAGGTGTGATTGACCCCAGCGCCTGCTGTTGTTGCCGTTGTCAGGTTCGCAGAAGTGCCGGAACGAGTGTAGGCCGGCGATGTGCCGACCGTGGGATAGAGCTGGGAGCGGGCCTGTGCGATCAGCGTGCGCGCTTCCATGAAGTTCTCGAAGAACTGCTTGATGTTCTGGTTGTCAATGTTCAGCTTGTCTTCGAGCGCATTGAGTTCGGGGTCGTTGTAGATCTCCCACCACTTGCCATGCAGCATGGCGTCCTGCGGTTGTGCGACCTTCCAGTCGTCGGAGCCGGGGAACTGAGTGGGCGACTCTTTATACGTGGCCGGAGGGGCCTGTGCGATGGCCGGCGGCGCATGGTACTTGGGGCCGACCCTGCAGCCTGCCAGCAGCAGGACTGCGGCAGCAGAGGTAATAGCGGCATATTGACGGAAGGTAGTCATAGTTTCCTATCCATTAATTCTTCAGATTCTTCAAATTACTCTGATGCGGAGGCCGCGAGGCCATCCGTGGCATGAAAATCGTCGTGCTCTTTGCCCGACATACGAAGACGCAGCTTGTCGAGTGTGAGGTAGACGACCGGAGTCGTATAGAGCGTAAGCAGTTGGCTGACGATCAGGCCGCCGACGATGGTGATGCCCAGCGGACGGCGAAGCTCGGATCCCGTGCCTGTTCCAAAGGCCAGGGGAAGAGCGCCGAAGAGTGCCGCCATGGTGGTCATCAAAATGGGGCGGAAACGCAGCATGCAGGCTTCGAAGATGGCGTCTTCCGTATTCATTCCGCCTTCGCGTTCCTGCTGCAGGGCGAAGTCGATCATCATGATGGCGTTCTTCTTAACGATACCGATTAAGAGAACGATGCCTATGATCGAGATGACGTTCAGGTCTTCCTTGAAGAGCATCAGCGCCAGCATGGCGCCCACACTTGCCGAAGGCAGGGTGGACAGGATGGTGAGCGGGTGCATCAGGCTCTCATACAGTACGCCCAGAACGATATAGACCGCGATCAAGGCCGTCAACACCAACACCGGCTCGGTGCCGAGTGACTGCTGGTAGGCCTGCAGCGTTCCGGCGAAGAAGCCCTGGATCGACGTGGGCGTACCGAGCTTCTGCTGCATCTGCTCGATGGCCAGCGTGGCCTCGCTGAGCGAAACACCGGGCGCGAGATTGAACGACACCGTCACCGAAGGAAAGAGCCCGGTATGGTTGAGCGCCAGGGGAGTCGTATTGGCGCTGGCTCTGGCCATGGTGAAGAGCGGCGTGTTGCCGCTTGCTGTCTTGCTGCTGCTCGAAGCGTCGTGGAAGTAGATATTCTCCAACCCTTCTGGGTGGGCCCAGTATTGCGGGGCGACTTCCAGCACGACATAGTACTGGTTCAACTGCGTATAGATGAGCGAAACTTCCGACTGGCCAAAGGCTCCGTACAGGCCGTTATCCAGCGACTGGGCCGTCTGGCCGAGCTTTGCCGCCGTAACGCGATCGTAGGACAGCAACTCGTCAAGACCGCCGTTCTGTTGGTCGGAGCTCACATCCTGCAGGCCGTGAAGATGCGTCATCTGCTCCAGCAGCTTCGGTCCCCAGGTCTGGAGGTCGGTCACATTGTCGGCTTCGATGGTGTATTGATAGAGCGCATTACTGGAGCGGCCACCGATGCGCAGGTCCTGCGACGCCTGGAGAAAAGTAGAGGCTCCGGTCAGCTTGTTTAGCGGCGCGCGCAGGCGGTTGATGATGTCCGGGGCGCCGATCTTCCGGATATTCAAAGGCTTGAGGATGACGAAGAGGTTTCCGGTGTTGGTCGCGCCCTGGCCTCCGGTAAAGCCGATCACGTTCTGAACGGATGGATCTTTCTTGATGACTTCCTCAGCCTGCAGCAGAGAGGCATTCATCACCGGATAGGAGGCATCCTGGGGCCCGCGAATGGCTCCCGACAAGGTGCCTGTGTCCTGTTGCGGGAAGAAGCCCTTGGGGATCTTGATGATGATGACCACATTGAGCGCGATGGTCAAAAACAGAACGGTGAGGGTGAGCCCCGGATTTCCCAGCACCCAATGCAGGCTCTTTCGATAGATATTCAGGACCCAATCGAAAGCTCCCTCCATCGCCATGTAGAGCCGGCCATGCTTTTTGTTGTGCTCGCTCTTCAGGAGATAGGCGCACATCATGGGCGTTGTGGTCAGGGAGACCGCCATCGATACCAGGATGGCGGTAGAGAGCGTCACGGCAAACTCGCGGAAGAGACGGCCCACGATTCCGCCCATCAGCAGCAGCGGAATAAAGACCGCAATGAGCGAGATGCTGATGGACACCACGGTAAAGCCGATCTCTTGTGCCCCCTTCAGCGCTGCCGCGAAGGGGGCCACGCCATCTTCGATATGGCGCGTGATGTTCTCCATCACGACGATCGCGTCGTCCACCACGAAGCCGGTCGAGATCGTCAGGGCCATCAACGACAGGTTGTCGAGGCTGTAGCCGCACATGTACATGATCGCAAAGGTGCCGATCAGCGAAACCGGAACTGCCACGGCAGGAATGAGCGTCGCCCTGCCGTTGCGCAGGAAGATAAACACTACGACGATGACCAGGCAGACGGAGAGAATCAGCGTCCGTTCGACGTCATCCACTGAAGCGCGGATCGTCGTCGTGCGGTCCAGGACCTTCGTGATGGTGATGCCCTGCGGGATCGTCGCCTGGAGCGAGGGCATCTGCTCATCGATACGGTCGACCGTATCGATGATATTGGCGCCTGGCTGACGGAAGACGATGAGTACGATGGCGCGTTTGCCGTTCAGGTAGCCGCCGGCGCGCACGTTCTGCACGGAGTCGACGACATCGGACACGTCGGACAGGTGGATCGCCGTCCCGTTGTGGTAACCGACAATGAGCGGCTTGTACTCCTCGGCATGCGAGATCTGGCCGTTCACCACGATGTCGGCGCTGGCGTCGCCATTGGTAATCTGGCCACGCGCGAGATTGGTGTTTTGCAGGCTCAGCATGGCCTGCAGGTCCGACATCGCCAGCCCGTAGCTGGCGAGCTTGGTCGGATTAACCTCGACGCGGACCGAGGGCAGGGCACCGCCGCCGGCGCTTACCTGTCCTACACCCTCAATCTGCGACAGCTTCTGCTCCATGACGGTAGAGGCTTCGTCATAGAGCTTGTCCGGGCCGTAGATGTCGGACGTCAGGGCAATGATCATGATCGGCGAATCGGCCGGATTGACCTTGCGATACGTCGGGTTGCTGGGCAGGTTGGTGGGCAGATACGTCCGGGCGGCATTGATCGCCGCCTCCACGTCGCGCGCCGCGCCATCGATATTGCGGCTCAGGTCGAACTGGATGGTAATTGAGGTCGCGCCCAGGCTGCTGGACGAGGTCATCTCCGTTACGCCGGCGATGTGGCCGAACTGCCGCTCGAGAGGGGTCGCAATGGACGACGCCATAATGTCGGCACTCGCGCCCGGAAGGCTGGCACCGACAGAGATGGTAGGGAAGTCCACCTGGGGCAACGGGGAGACCGGCAGCACCGTGAACGCGATGGCTCCGGCGATCGCTACGGCAATCGTGAGCAGCGTTGTGGCTACCGGCCTATGGATGAACGGAGTGGAGAGACTCATGACAGTCCTGCCGGTTGAGGGGCATCGCCGTTGTGGGGCTCAACGTGGTCTTCCTTGGGCTTGCGCGAGAAGCGCTTCGCCAGGTTGTCGAAGAAGATATAGATAACCGGGGTCGTGTAGAGCGTCAGCACCTGGCTGAGCATCAAGCCGCCCACCATCGCAATACCGAGAGGCCTGCGCAGTTCGGAACCGATGCCGTGCCCGAACGCCAGCGGAAGACCGCCAAGCAGCGCCGCCATGGTGGTCATCATGATCGGACGGAAGCGCAGGAGGCAGGCCTCGTAGATCGCTTCGGTAGAGTTCTTTCCGTGGTGCCGCTCCGCCTCCAGGGCGAAGTCCACCATCATAATGCCGTTTTTCTTAACGATACCGATGAGCAGCACGATACCGATGATGGCCACGACGCTCAGATCCTGGTGGAAGAGGATGAGCGAAAGGAAGGCTCCTACACCGGCCGAGGGGAGAGTCGACAGAATCGTGATGGGGTGGATGAAGCTCTCATACAGAACGCCCAGAACGATATAAACAGTCACCAGTGCCGCAAGGATCAGAAGAGGCTCGTTGGAGAGGGAATTCCTGAAAGAGGCGGCGGTACCCTGGAAGTCGGCCTGCACGCTGGCCGGCATGTGCATGTCCTTCTGCACCTTGGTGATGGAGTCGATGGCGCCGCCGAGAGCGGCGTTCGGAGCCAGGTTGAAAGAGACGGTGATCGACGGGAACTGTCCCTGGTGCGCGATGGAGAGCGCTTCGGTCGTGGTCTCGAAGTGCGAGAAGGCGCTCAGCGGAACGGGGCTGCCGAAGGATGAGCTGGTCGTACCGGCCGAAGTCGCGCCGCCACTGGAAGCCGCCGTGCTCGAAGTAAGAGCGTTGACTGCCGGTGAAAGAGTGTTTGCGGAAGGCGTAAAGAGCGCGGAGCCGGTAAGGGCATTCGATCCGGCGGAAGTGGAGCCGTTCCCCGAAGAGGTGGAAGCGCCCGCTCCGCTGGCCCCTGAAGAGGCGTTGGACTGGATGTACAGGTGATTCAGCTTGTTGGGGTCGAGCTGGAACTGTGGCTGGGCCTCGAGAATCACGTGGTACTGATTCAACTGCGTGTACATCGTGTTGATCTGCCGCTGACCGAAGGCGTCGTAAAGCGTGTTATCGACGGTCGTCGGAGCGATGCCCATGCGGGAAGCGGTGGGACGATCCAGCACGAGGGATACCGCGAGGCCACCCATCTGCTGATCGGTAGCCACGTCTTCCAGCTCAGGCAATTGCTTCAGCTTCGTCACGAAGCGGGCCGTCCAGTCATTCAGTTCGTTTTGGTCGGGATCTTCCAGCGTGTACTGGTACTGGGTGCGGCTGACGCGGTCATCGACCGTGATGTTCTGCACCGGCTGCATGAAGAGTTGAATGCCGTCTACCTTGCTCAAGCTCGACTGGAGTCTGCGGATGACGTCCGAAGCGCTCAGGTTGCGCTGCTCGAGTGGCTTGAGGTTGATCGACATGCGGCCGCTGTTGAGCGTGGTGTTGGTGCCGTCGGGGCCGATAAAGGAAGACAGGCTCTCAACCGCGGGGTCCTGAAGAATGATGTTGGCCAGGTCCTGCTGCTTCTTCGCCATGGCCTTTGTGCCGATGGTGGGAGGAGCCTGCGAGATGCCCTGGATGACGCCGGTGTCCTGTACAGGGAAGAAGCCCTTGGGAATGATGATGTACAGGTAGATCGTGAGCATCAAAGTGGCGAGCGCAACGAAGAGGGTGATCGTCTGAAACCGCAGAACGAAGCTCAGCGTGCGTCCGTAGAACGCGATCATCCACTCGAAGACACGCTCTGAGGCCTGGTAGAAGCGTCCCTGGGTGGCTTCGGGATCGTGTTTCAGGATGCGCGAAGCCATCATTGGCGTGAGCGTCAGCGAAACCACGGCGGAGATCACGATGGTGACGGCCAGGGTGACGGCGAACTCGCGGAAGAGACGGCCGACGACATCGCCCATGAAGAGCAGTGGAATCAGCACGGCGATCAGCGAAACCGTCAGCGAGAGAATGGTGAAGCCGATCTGCTCGGCGCCCTTCAGCGCGGCCTGCATCGGCGAGTCGCCCTCTTCCAGGTAGCGCGAGATGTTCTCCACCATGACGATCGCGTCGTCGACGACGAAGCCCGTCGAGATGGTCAACGCCATGAGCGACAGGTTGTCGAGGCTGTATCCCAGGGCGTACATCGCCGCGAAGGTGCCGACCAGCGACAGGGGCACGGCGACGCTCGGAATGATGGTGGCGTACAGATTGCGCAGGAAGAGGAAGATGACGAGGACGACCAGTCCGATCGTCAGCATGAGTTCAAACTCAACGTCATCGACGGACGCCTGGATGGGAGTGGTCAAATCGGTGAGCGTGGTGACCTGGATGCCCTTGGGCAGGTTCGCTTCCAGTTGCGGCAGCAGGGCCTTGATGCTCTTGACGACGCTGATGGTGTTGCCGCCGGGCTGTCGCTGCACGTTGAGGATGATGGCCGGCGTCTGGTTCATCCAGGCTGCCTGCGTGGTGTTTTCCACCCCATCCACGATGGTAGCGACGTCGGTCAGCATGACCGGTGCGCCATTGCGATACGCCACTACAACTTTCTTGTAGTCGTCGCTGGTCACGAGCTGGTCGTTCGCGTCGATCTGGTAGTCCTGCCGGGGCCCATCGAAGTTGCCCTTGGCGGCGTTGACGCTGGACTGCGAGACCGCCGTGCGGAGGTCTTCGAGGTTGATTCCGTAGGAAGACAGCGCGGTCGGATTGACCTGGATACGAACGGCCGGCTTCTGGCCGCCGCTGATGCTTACAAGGCCTACACCGCTGAGCTGCGAGATCTTAGGCGCCAGCCGGGTGTCGACGAGGTCTTCCACCTGCGAGAGGGGAATCGTGTTGGAGGTAACCGCCAGCGTCAGTACGGGAGCGTCGGCGGGGTTCGTCTTGCTGTAGATCGGCGGTGCCGGCAGGTTCGCGGGGAGGAAGCTCTGCGCGGCATTGATCGCCGACTGTACTTCTTCTTCCGCGATATCGATGTTCAGGCTCAGGTTGAACTGCAGCACGATCACCGAGTTGCCGCCGGCGCTCGTGGAGGTCATCTGGCTCAGGCCCTGCATCTCGCCGAACTGCCGTTCAAGCGGAGCGGTGACCGTGGTGGCCATGACGTCCGGGCTGGCGCCCGGATAGAACGTGAGCACCTGGATCGTCGGATAATCGACCTCCGGCAACGCGGAGACGGGGAGCTGCGTATAACCGACAATGCCAACCAGCAGAATTGCCGCCATGAGCAGCGCCGTCGCAACAGGACGGAGAATAAATGGGCGTGAAGGACTCAAGGAGCGGTACTCCCAGTGGTGCCGCTGGTCGGAACCGGTTGTTTGGAGATGACGACCTTGGCCTTGTCCTGGAGCTTGTCGAAGCTGCTGTCAGCCAGAACATCTCCAGGATTGATGCCGGTGACTTCGGTAGTATCGCCGTCGGTCACACCTGCCTTGACGTTCTTCAGGTGGGCGACGTTGTCCTGGATGACATAGACAAACGCCACCTGGCCGTTATGCTGAATGGCCGAGGTCGGCACCAGCGTAGCGTTCTGCAGGGTGTTCACGAGCAGGCGGGTATTCACGAACTCGTTGGGATAGAGAACAGAGTCCTTGTTGTCGAACGAAGCGCGGGCCTTTACGGTTCCGGTCGTCGTGTCGATCTGGTTGTCCAGGGTCAGCAGGCTGCCGCTCGTAATCTGCTTCAGGCCGGTCCGGTCATAGGCATCCACGTCCAGCTTGGCCTTCTTGCGCAGCGCAGGCTGTACCTGTCCGAGATAGTCTTCGGGGATGGTGAAGATGACGGTGATCGGCTGAATCTGCGTGATCAGCGCGAGGGTCGTGCCGCCGGTCGATTGAACGACATTGCCCGGATCCACCAGCCGCAAGCCAACCCGCCCGGTGAAGGGGGCGACAATGTGGCAGTAATCTACCTGGATCTGGTCGAACTGGACCGTTCCCTGGTCGTTCTTGACGGTTCCCTGATCCTGCAGAACGATCTTTTCCTGATCGTCCAGTGTCTGTTTGGGAATGGCGTTCTTGGCCCAGGCAGCCTGATAGCGCTCCAGGTCCATCTGCGCCTGCGCGAGAACGGCCTGATCCTTCTCCAGGGTGCCTTGTGCTTCCAGCAGGGTGGCGCGATAGATCCGCGAATCGATATCGATTAGCGGATCGCCCTTGCGCACGAGCTGACCCTCTTTATAGTGCACCGCCGTGACGATGCCGTTCACCTGGCTGGTGATGGAGGAGGTGTAGACGGGCGTGACGGTTCCAATGGAATCAAGATAGACCCCGATGTTGCCCTGCCGTGCCGTGACGGTGGTGATCGTCGCGGTTCCGCCGGCGGCATGACGCCCGGTTGCTGGCTTCGGCTCATCGTGGTGACGCAGAACCAGAAAGAATCCCACACCGAAGATGAGGAGTAAAAGGACCCATACGATCAACCTCACCACTCCGCTTTGTTTGGGCTTCTCTGGTGGGGGGGCGGGTAGTTGATGATCGGTGCCGATAATCGGGCGCTCATTCGAATCAGATTGCAACGGTGTCTCCTGACCAAGGACGAAGGATCATATCGTACTACGCAGTTTTGTCTCTCATGTGAAAGACGAATGAGCCCTTTCAGCAGTTGCAAAGCCTGAATCAGTCTCAATCCGAGATTGCCAGACACCTGAGACAGGAAGCAACTTTTATCACTGACTACTGCTTCATAGGGTTGAGTTACAACGAAGGACGGTCATTCCGTGTACGTCACGACTGCGGTGGATATTTCTTAAAATGCGGGGTGAAGCAGGTTGTGGTTGCGCCAGTGCCGAAAAGCTCTTAAGAGTTGCCTGTTTTGGGCCAGCCTGCAACACTTTGATCATACTGGCAGGTATAGTGACGCAGAGGGGTAGCTGAAGGTTTCCAACGCGAAATTGCAGGAAATCGATAATCGGGCTGCGGCAATGCCTCAAGACAGGGAGCGTGGCGAAGAAGTGACGAATCAGGGAGGCAACAGGGATACGCCCCCGGTTCTGTCCGCCGGGTTGCCAGTGTGCGTCGATCTGGACGGCACGTTGGTCAGGTCTGACACGCTTGTTGACTCGGTGCTGGCCATTGCGCGCCAGCGCCCTCAGGATCTATGGCGCATTCCTGGCTGGATCGCCCAGGGAAAAGCCGCCTTCAAGCGGCAGGTGACCTCGGCGGTGGAGCTCGATGTCGAGCACCTGCCCTACAACCTTCCTCTCTTGGAGTGGCTCCGCCAGCAGGCGGCTGAAGGCCGTGAGCTCTATCTGGCTACGGCGGCCGACCGTGCCCTGGCCGATCGTGTCGCAGCGTATCTCGGGATCTTCCGGGGCGTCCTGGCCTCGGATGGCGCAACGAACCTCGCTGGCGGCAACAAGCTGGCGGCGTTTCGTGACAGCTTCGGCAGCCATTTTTGCTATATCGGCAACGCCCGGCCCGACGCCGAGGTGCTGGCAGCCTGCGAGTCGCCGATGGTCGCCAACCCGGACAGCGCCCTGGTCTCCGCGATGCGGCGAGCGGGAACCGTTCCGGTAGCAGTCTTCGACGACCGCACGCCCAGGTTCAAGAGCTGGCTGAAGGCCATACGGTTGCACCAGTGGGCCAAGAACACCTTGATCTTCGTCCCCCTGCTGCTGGCGCACGCCTGGAACGCGGATAACTTCGCGAGCACCTTCGCCGGGGCCGTTACCGCTTTCCTGAGCTTTGGTCTGTGTGCTTCCGCGACGTACATCATCAATGATTTATTGGATATAGAGGCCGACAGGAAGCATCCTCGCAAACGCCGCCGTCCCTTTGCGGCGGGTGATCTATCGGCGATCTCCGGCGCCGCGATGGTCGTGCTGATGCTGACAGCAGGATTGGCGCTGGCGATTGCCTTGCCCTTTATCGTGGACGCGGCCCCCGGGCCTTACTCGTTGGCGCAGCCCTACAGGTTTCTGGGATGGCTGATTCTTTACACGGTCACGACCCTGACGTACTCCCTGTATTTGAAGCGCAAGCTGCTCTGGGACGTCTTCGTGCTGAGCGGGCTGTACACGATCCGTATTCTTGCCGGAAGCGGTGCAACCGGAGTTCCGGTCTCGGCGTGGCTGGCGGGATTCAGTGTCTTCTTCTTCCTGTCGCTGGCCTTCGTCAAGCGCTTCAGCGAACTGGAAGGCCTGCAGGCCAGCGGGAAGGTGGTTCCCAACGGTCGAGGCTACTTCGTCACCGACCTGGAGCAATTGCGCGCGTTGGGAACTGGCGCGGCGTATGCGGCGGTTGTCGTCATGACGCTGTACATCAATAACCCTGAGAGCAAGCTGCTCTACAACCATCCCATCCGTCTCTGGCTGGTGGTTCCGGTGTTGCTGCTTTGGCTAAGCCAGGTATGGATGCTCGCCAGCCGCGGCGAAATGCACGACGATCCCGTGGTTTTTGCGATTACGGACAAGCGAAGCCTGCTGCTGGGCGTGCTGATGGCCGCCGTCATCTGGTGGGCACTATAGTGCCGGTTTAGAATGAGAGTTCGACGTAAGGAAAACCGTTGAATATTCCGCAACTTACAGATTTCACTGAGGCATCTCTGGATGCCGCCTTCGCCGCTGTTCGCAGCGAAGCTGACGCCACGGTAGCCGCTCCCGGCTTCGACGCCGAGCAGTTCCGTCTGGAATGGCTGGGCCGCAAGCAGGGTCACCTGAAGGCGATCTCCGATGCGTGGCTCAAAGCCGCGCCACCCGAGGCGAAGAAACTCATCGGCCAGCGCTTCAACGCGCTCAAGGAGCAGATCGAAGGCTCCCTGGCTTCGGCCGGCACGGCGGAGACCAAGCCTGCAGCAGCGGGGCTGGACGTCACTCTGCCCGGCAGCGCACAGCGCCTCGGGGTTGAGCATCCGCTGGTCAGGACAATGGCCGAGATCGTCGGAGTCTTCCAGCGCATGGGCTACTCCGTGGGCCTGGGGCCGGAGGTCGAGAGCGACTTCTACAACTTCGAGAGCCTGAACTTTCCGCCGAACCATCCGGCCCGCGATACGCAGGACACCCTGGTCGTCGCCGAGCAGGAGGGCAAGCCGCTACGCGAGCGTCTGCTGATGCGCACGCACACCTCCCCGGTACAGATTCGCTCCATGCTGGAGCAGGCTCCGCCGCTACGGCTGGTGATTCCGGGCAAGGTGCATCGCAACGATGCCGCCGACGCCACACACTCGCCGGTCTTCCACCAGGTCGAGGGTCTGTGTGTGGATACGAACATCACCTTCAGCGACCTGAAGGGCACGCTCGACCACGCGATGAAGGCCTTTTTCGGCTCCGCGGTCAAGACGCGCTTCTTCCCGTCGTTCTTTCCGTTCACCGAGCCCAGCGCGGACGTGCAGATCTCGTGCATCTTCTGCGGTGGCAAGGGCTGCCGCAAGTGCAAGCACTCGGGCTGGATCGAGCTGCTGGGCTGCGGCATGGTGGACCCTGCGGTATTCGAGGCAGTAAATAAGCGCCGCATCGAACTGGGCCGCGACCCGGTCTATGACACGCGCCGCATCAGCGGCTTCGCCTTTGGCATGGGCGTCGACCGCATCGCCATGATGAAGTACGGCATCTCAGACATCGGTCTCCTGTACTCCGGAGACATGCGCTTTTTGGAGCAGTTCGCTTGAGAGCGAGTCAGCGAGTCAGCGAGTCAGCAAGTCAGCGAAGGACACGGCACTTCAGAGACTTGATTGCCTGGCAGAAGGCAATGAGCCTGGCGAAGAATGTCTATACGCTGACCGCAGTCTTTCCGGACTCTGAACGATACGGCCTCATCTCTCAGATGAGACGAGCTGCTGTCTCAGTGCCAAGTAATATCGCGGAAGGCCACGGGCGTTTGACAGATCGCAGTTTTCGACTCTTCCTCGCGCAGGCGCGTGGGTCCTTGTTTGAATTAGAGACACAGTTGGAACTCGCAATCGATTTGAAGTTTTGTGTTCGGGAAGTGGCCGCCGCCCTGCTTGCAGACTGCAATGAAGTGGCACGCATTATCAATGGGCTACTGAAAACACTGGAGGAAGAAAACGGCGCAGCCGCAAACAGCTGACTTGCTGACTTGCTGACTCGCTGACTCGCTATTTATGAATATCCTGACGAAGTGGTTGCGGTCCTATCTTCCTGAACTGCCTGTTGACGACAGGCAGCTCGCTGAAGACCTTACGCTACGCGGTATTGCTGTTGAAGGTGAGTTCGACGCCTCTTGTGGCGGTGCGCGCTACGAGATGGACATCACGACCAACCGTGTCGATGCGATGAACCATTACGGCGTCGCACGCGAAGCTGCGGCAATCTACGATGTGGCGCTTGCACCGCTGAATGAAGGAACTGCCGCCCCCATCGTTGAAACCGTTGCAGGTGAAGGTTTCCCGGTACGTATCGAGGCGCGCGACCTATGCGGACGCTTTACCGCTCGCGTGATTCGCGGCGTTACGGTTGGTCCTGCAAAGGGTCTTGTCGCCGAGTACTTCGCCGCGCTGGGGCAGAAGCCGATCTCCGCTCCGGTGGATGTGACGAACTTCGGCTGGCTCGCGATGGGGCAGCCTACGCACGTATTCGATCTCGACACCCTTGAGGGCGGCATCGTCGTCCGCCGTGCGAAGGCCGGCGAGAAGCTGCGGCTGCTCGACGGCACCGAGCGCACGCTCGTGGCGGACGACCTGGTGGTTGCCGACGAAAAGAAGGCGCTGGGCTTGGCGGGTGTGATGGGTGGATGGGACTCGCGCGTAACCGAGACCACGAAGAACATCCTCGTCGAGGCCGCCTGGTTCGATCCGGCGACGATTCGCGCGAGTTCGCGCCGTCACGGGCTGCATACCGACGCGAGCCATCGCTTTGAACGCGGGGCGGACTTCAATGCCGCGCCGCTGGGAAACCATCTGGTTACACGCCTGGTCGTCGAGCAATCGGGCGGCGAGGTTGTTGGCCCGCTTGTGGATGTGATCGTCCCGGAGCTGCAGGCAAAGACCTCCGAGCGCGCTCCGATTGTGCTTCGCGTCAGCGAGGTGCAGCGGCACCTGGGCACGACACTTGAAGATGCCACGTGGAGCGGTGGTGAGAACACCTCGGGGCTAAGTGAAAACGTCGTCGAGCAATATCTCGGAGCCCTGGGTTGCGTGCTTACGCCGACGGGTGCGGTCGCAGGCGAGTACGGCGTCCAGCTGCCGAGCTGGCGTCTCGACCTCGAACGCGAGATCGACCTCATCGAAGAGGTGGCGCGCGTCTACGGCTACAACAAGTTTGCCGACACGCTGCCCACGTTTGCCGGCACGGTCGTCGAACAGCCGCACGCGGAGCAGGAGCACACGATTCGCGAGACCCTGCGCTCGCTCGGCTTCAGCGAGGCGATCTCCAGCACGTTTACCTCCGCCGAAGAGGCCGCGACGTTCGGCGATGCGAAGACCGGTGCGGTGGCGATGGGCAACCCTCTCAGCGAAGAGGCCGGAATGCTGCGGCCGTCGCTGGTGCCGGGTATGGCCACGATGCTGGCTCACAACCTGCATCGCGACGTAACGGATGTGCGGTTGTTCGAGATGGGCACGGTCTTTACCGGATCGACCGCCGAGGTGAGGGAACACACAGGACTCGCTCTGGGCGCGACCGGAGCGGCTGTTGCTACTTCGTTATACGGCGCGCAGGATGCGTTGTTCTACGAGATGAAGGGCGCCATTGAGCGTCTGCTCGCAAAGTTTGCAGGGTCTGTGCGGTTCGACGCCGAATCGCTTCCGGCATGGATCGAGCCCGGACGCGGAGCGCGAGCTCTGCTGGAGGGCGAAGTCGTCGCGGTCTTCGGAGAACTGAGCGCGGCCGAGTCGCAGCGCCGCAAGCTGCGCCAGACCTGCGTATTTGCCGAGGTCCGCGCGGAACTCCTCTTGCTCCGTACGCTGCGCCAGCCGGTCTCGCGGGAGATCTCGCGCTACCAGGCTGTCGAGCGGGACTTCTCGTTTGTCTTCCCGGACGCCGTGCGCTGGGAGCAGATCGCGGAAGCCTTGCGTGGCCTGAACATCGCCGAGACGCAGCGCATCGCGCCGGTGGAGATCTTCCGCGACGCCAAGGGCAAGGCGGTTGCTGCCGGACACTACTCGGCCCTGGTGCGAGTGGTGTTCCAGTCGAACGAGCGCACGCTGACCGAGGAAGATCTTGGCGGTTGGTCGGAGAAGACGGTGAGTGCGTTGGTTGGTTTGGGTGGAGCACAACGCGCGTAGAGGGCATAGCGCTTTTAGCTTTTGTCGTTGCCTGTTTTTCGTCGTCATCCTGAGCGGTACGCGAAGGACCCCCGCATTGCGGGTTGCCACAGAAGATCGTACCCACCAAGAATGTGCGGGTACGATCTCGTGGCCGTCCCATGCGCCTTGGTGCCACCACAAAATGTGGGGTTCCTTCGCCTACGGCTCAGGATGACGACGAAAAACGGACAACAGCTAAGGCAAATACAACATAAAGGCATTCAAAAAGGTTCCCCCTCGAATTCCATGCCTCAAATCCACTACGCAAATCGCTATACTTCGACCTGATTTACTGTAAGTTCGGAGGCAACGGAAAAGATGAGTTCATCGACCATCAGCGTGGACGAGTTCCAGGCGCTGGAACAGAAGGTACTGCAGACCGTCGAGCTCATCAAAAAAGAGCGTGAAGCTCGCGCTGTTGCCGAATCCGAACGTGACGCAGCGCGTACCGAGGCAGCTTCACTCCGCGAAAAGCTGGCTACTGCCAGCGGCGCGCAGGCCGAAGTGGAGAGCCTGAACCGCGAGCGTGAGGCTGTGAAGCTGCGCGTGGAGAAGATGCTCGCACAGATGGATGAACTTCTTTAGGAAATAAGGGTAGGAGTAGCGTTGGCGGAGATGCAACAAAGAAGTGCGGCGGAGGTTTCACGGTCCGAACTGGCGGCGCAGGCTGCAGGCGCGGTCGTGGTTGAAATCTACGACCAGGTCTATCAACTGCGGGGAACCGACCCTGCCTATATCGAGAAGCTTGCGGGCATCGTCGATGCCAAGATGCGTGCCGTATCCGCGCATGGCGCGACGGTCGATTCGTTGCGCGTAGCCGTGCTGGCGGCGCTGAACATCGCCGATGAACTGGTGGCCTTACGCGCGCGGTTCGACACCCTGAACAGCAGCCTGAACCAGGCGCAGAACTCGACGCGAACCCGCGCGGGATCGCTGATGGGCATGCTGGATGAAGTGCTGACCGAGCGCAAGGCCGGCTAAACAGCTCTTCTGTTCTCTCGTATCACACCAGAATGATCAACGGGGGAGACTCATCTCCTCACCGTTGACCTCCAGGCATCGGTATTCAGCTTCTTCGCATGATTCCGTCGTTAAAGTTGGGGCTCGAACTCGGAGCGCTCCTTTGTCGGCTTATAGGCGCTCCAGGCGTCCTTCCATTTTTTGACGGCTCCTGTTTCCGTGCCGCCCTTCGATGAGGGCATGGTCGTTTCTCTGACCGCATCATCCCAGGGCGCCCCACAAGGCAGAATTGTCCCAGCAGTATTCGACAACCAGAATTGGACGCCCTGACTTACCAGAGGATTTTTGCGGTTGCGATAAACCCATCGGAGCTCCGAATGAGTGATCGTTCGCTCTTTGTCTATGCCTCCTGGCGCTTTACCTCTTGGATCATCTTCAGCAAGAACTTTGCCGGCGGCATCAGTAAATTTGTGAGTCTTTGTCACGACTGCAGCCATATCGATATCGTCCAGAACGAAATGGATGTGACCCACATTGTTCCTCAGGGCCCAGTCCAATCCAAACTTCGATTTCGCACGCCATGCAGCGTTCAACTCCACGTCAGTCGCTTGCGGGTCATTGGCAAAACTTTCGTCGTCGAAGCCGTATTTCGCTATTTTCGAGTAGTAATCCTTATATTGGGGGTGCTTTTTATTTTTCGCCAGAAACTGCTGCCAAGAGGCCTTTGCTACGGTTGGCGCCCCCTCCGCTATAGCTACACTCTTCTTGAACATGTCGACGGTTACAGCTCGACCATCCCCAGTCGAGATCTCATTCACGAACTTCATGATAAGTCTTCTGCGCGACGGGGAAAATCCATAAACTAGATCTCCTGACGTGTAAGTGTTTTTGAACGGCGAGTTAAATGGCATAGATCTTCCTTGCTTCGACTTTCACCTGGATTGCACCCATCTTCTGGCTGCGAACGGTGTGAATATCCGCGTTATACCCGCTTCTCCATGGAAGCGATGTACGACCTCTAGCAATTGGTCACGGTCTCCTGCCAGCCGCTGCACAACTGTCCCGCCTGGAATCACTCTTGCCTCGGAACGTTGTCGACATTGTTCGTACTGTCCACCTCAGTTTGCGTGCTGAAAGTGATAACACTCGCTGCTCAGATTTATTCCTGATGACCGGGTGTGCAGGTGCAGGTCGGTAAGACGAGACGGCTCAAATCCATAAAATTTAGCTCTGACAACGAGCCATTCTGAAGAGTTCGAGAATATTCAGGAAAGTTTCTTGCGAATCGCATTCCAACGCGGGATGATGCTCACACACGGAGAGTATGTGATGAATCGGATGTTGCAAGGTCTTGTCTTGTTGTTTGCCGTTGGAACGATCTCCGCGCAGGTGCCGGACGCCGCGCAGAAACCCTTTGCCGACGGTGGAAAGTACGAGCAGGGCAAGCAGCTCTCTGCTGCCATGGACAGCTATCACGCTGCCTTGAAGGCCTCCGGTGGGCATTGCCTGCCGTGCCTGGATGCGTTGGCGCGCGTGCAGATGAACATGGAGCTGTACAAGGATTCGGCGGGCACAGCCGCGCAGATCGCAGCGCAGTCGCCGGATGCGAAGTCGAAGGCTGAAGCGGAGTTTCGCGAAGGTCTGGCCTGGTTCCGGCTGTATTTTGCCCAGACCGAGGGCGAAGGCGCGATCGACAAAGATCCCAAACACGCGGCGAATTCGTTGAAGCAGGCCGAAGCGGCATTGAAGCAGGGAGAGACGGACGATCCAGGCGATGAGGTCGTGCGCATGCTGCACGGCCACGTGCTGGCCGAGATGAAGCACGACGAAGAGGCAAGCCGCGAGTTCACGGCCTGCGCTGCCGCCAGCGGAACCAGCCCGGAAGAGTGCGCCCGCGCCCAGCGCTTTGCGAAGGACGTATCGCTGGCCCGCGGAGAGCCTGTCCCGGCCTTTGAGGCGAAGACGATGGACGGCAAGACCGTATCGCTCGACTCGCTCGCGGGCAAGGTCGTCCTGGTGGACTTTTGGGCGACGTGGTGCACCTACTGCAAACGCGACTCCGACTACATCCAGTCGATGCTCGACTCCTTCGACGACGGCCGCTTCGTGCTGTTGGAGGTCAACGTGGACGAGAGCGAAGCGGCCTGGAAGCATTACGTGGAGGACGAACGCCTGCATGGCGTGCAGACGCGCGACGACAGCAAAGAGCTGCGCTCGCTGTTTCACGTGAGCGGCTATCCGACGTACGTGATCTTCGACGGCGACGGCATCGTGCGAGAGCGTGCCGTGGGCATTGAGGGCGATCTGCGAGGCACAGTACGCAAGCTGCTGGCGACGGTTCCAGCCGTGCCTGCGGACGCGCGTACGCTGCTTCCAAAGCCGGCGGCTGAGTAAGCTCAATACCGACGAATCACATATTTCGTCCCCCACACAGAAACGTCATCCTGAGCGGAGCGCCTCGCGTTTTTTGCGAGGTGCGCAGTCGAAGGACCCCGAAGGACTTGATCTCACCCATGATCTCGGGACCTTTTCCAGCACGAAGATCCAGACTCGAACGTTCGGGGTAGAAAAGGGGCGAAGGACATGGGCAGGATTGCAACCCTCGGGGTCCTTCGACTCCGCGTCCCCAAAGGCGGGACGCTGCGCTCAGGATGACGCTTCTGTGGAAGGGGCAAGGCAAAAGCTATGTTTGGAAGAAAACATAGCCCTTCCTTCATAAATAGCGATAAAAATCAACCGGCGCGGCGCAGTTGCACATTGCCGCGCCGACCATTAGCATCCATCAGAGAGACCGGCCTGCAAAGCAGGTACACGAACAACGCAGGTTGAACCAATAATCATTGAACAGGGGTCCAGCTCGTATACATGGCTCGGTGTGCTAGGTCCGCCAGTCCGGAAAGCCTAAAGAGCCACGGCCGGGTCCCACCGTCTTAGACGGGTTCACCTGCGCTTCGATGTACGGCCCCGTGGGTCGGTCTTTGCTTTACTTCCAGCCTCCTTACGCCAATCGACCGTTGTAGACGCGTATCCTCAAGAGTGATGAATTTTCTGTTCCATGCGACGGCGATGCTCGTGCCGGGATTTCTGCGTCTCGGGCGGCTGCACCTGCCGGTCTACGGCCTCTTTGCCGCGGCAGGGCTGGTCGCGGCCCTGGCCCTGAGCCAGCGCACGGCTCGTCAGGTAGGAATTCCTGCGGAAAAGCTGTGGGACGCGGGCCTCTTCGGGATCGTCGCGGCGTTTATCGCCTCGCGGGCGCTGCTGGTGGCGATGGACCCGCATGCGTTCCTGAAGTATCCGCTGCTGGTGTTGGCGCTGCCTTCGCTGACCTATGGCGGCATGGCGCTGACCGGACTGCTGATGTTGGGCTATCTGCGCTGGAAGCGTCTGCCGCTAGGCGATGTGCTGGACGCCTGGGCTCCCTGCGCCGCGCTGCTGGCGGCGGTGCTCAGCCTGGGACACTTCGTCGAAGGCACGGAAGCCGGAATGCCGACACGGCTGCCCTGGGGCGTCATCACGCCGGGCGATACCGTGCTGGGGCACGTGCATCCGGTGCAGCTTTATGCCATGGCCATAGCGCTGGTGTTGTGCGTAGTGCTGCTGAGAGTGCTCGCACGCAGGCGTTACGCGGGTGAAGTTGCTGGTATCGGATTGCTGGTGGGCGGGGCTATCGCGTTTTTACTCGATATGCTGACCCAGCCGGTGGAAAGCCTTGGCGACGGTTGGCTCGATCCGGGACAGTGGATTGCGCTGGGCGCAATAGTCGTAGGCGCAATGATCTTCACACTGAGATCTCCTGCATCGCAGGAGAAGTTCGTTCTAGCTACTGAATCACGGATCGTCACGACGTCCGAAGGCTGAAGGCCCCGATATCGATGAAACAATCGATGAGTCGGGCTTTTAGCCCTTACAGATCTTCCCGGCCATTCTCCCTGGAGCGTCACCCCAGGCTGTATGAGCCGGGCCGTTGGCCCTGAAACATCCTGTGGCTTGGTTAGAAGCACACTTGGAATAGGGGACTCAACAGAAGGAGTTGGCCTCCATGCCATCGAAGAACATGCTGCCCAAGGGGCAGAGACGTCGCACTGTAAAACACGAGTACCGCGCACAACGCACCCTGGCCCAGGAGCGCGAAGCCGCCCTGCGCGCCGCCGGTGAGCTCGACGAGGAGGCCGCGCCCGCAACGTACGACACGGCGGAGTTCAACGCGCCCAGTTCGGCCCCCCTGCACACTTCTCCCTTTGCCAACGTGCCCGGGCTGGTGACAAGCGGCCCGAGCGGGGGCAAGCATCCGCAGGAGGAGCAATCCCCCCGGCGCTATCCCGCACCCTATGTATTCGAGGACGAGGCTCCCGAGATCCAGGTGCTCGACGACCTGGAGGCTGAAGACGGCGTACGCAGCTTCACGGTCGAGCCTGCGGCGAAGGAGATGCGCCTCGACGCCTATCTGGCAAAGGCCATTCCCGACATCAGCCGCGCCCGCGTGGTGCTGCTGATTGAAAAAGGCCAGGTGACCGTCGATGGCAATCCCGGCAAGGGCAAGCAGAAGCTCAAGGGCGGCGAGATGATCGAGATCGAAGGCGAGCCGCGTCCCGAGCCGCTGCACGCCCAGCCGGAAGATATTCCGCTGACCATCGTCTATGAAGACGACGATCTGGCCGTGGTCGATAAGGCCGCGGGCATGATGGTTCATGCGGGAGCGGGTGATTCCGAGCGCAATCGCGGAACGCTGGTCAATGCGCTGCTGTTCCACATGGGCAAGTCGCTGTCTCAGGTCAGCGGAGATCTGCGGCCGGGCATCGTGCATCGCCTGGACAAGCAGACCAGCGGGTTGATCGTCGTCGCCAAGAACGATTCGACGCACCGCAAGCTGAGCGAGATGTTCAGCGAGCGGCGGCTGCGCAAGGTGTACCTGGCGCTGGTGCATGGATGGATCGCACCCGCCACCGGAGCGCAGGACTCGGGCACGATCCAGTTGCCGATCAGCCGTGATCTCGTCCGCCGCATTCGCATGACCACACGCCGCTCGGGCGGCCGCAGCGCGGTCTCGCACTGGCGCGTGCTGGAGAAGATCTCCGGACCGTACGGCAAGTTCAGCTTGGTCGAGGTGCGCATCGAAACCGGCCGCACCCACCAGATTCGCGTTCATATGCAGGCGATCGGGCACCCGGTAGTCGGCGATTTCCTTTACGGAGCGCCGCACCGGATCAACCCGATTGGCGGCCCGCAGGCCGAAGTCGAGGGATTCGCCCTGGAGCGTAACTTCCTGCACGCCGCCGAACTGGAGTTCGTCCACCCTCGCACGGGGGAGAAGCTGGCCCTCGATGCAGCACTTCCCGAGGAACTGGTGCAGGTATTAGAGCGGGTTAGAGGCGCGAGTTGATACGATGGTTGGCATGAACATAAGCAGCAGAGCTCGCTGGGTCCTTCTTGCCCTGGCGTGCGTCACAGGCCCGCAGGCCGCAATCTCACAGACGACCACCCCGCAGCCCGCGGCTCCCCCCGTCACACCTTCCACGGCTCCTCAACAGCCGGCGACCACGCCTGCCACGACCCCGCAGTCTGCATCGCCCACACAGCCAAATTCCACAAGCCCCACAAGCCCGACAGGCTCCACGGCTGCCCCGCAGAGCTCCACGCCGACCCTGCAGCCGCGCTCCGATCAGGATGCCCAGGATGGCACCACGTTTACCCTTCACAGGAGCGTCAACGAAGTCGATCTGATCTTCACCGTGATGGGCAAGGACGGCCACTTCGTCTCCAACCTGCAGCAGCAGAACTTTGGTCTGCTCGACGATGGCAGACCGCCGCAGCACGTGCTTCGCTTCGCGCAGCAGACGAACCTTCCTCTGCGCGTCGGCATCATGCTCGACACCAGCAGCTCGATCCGGCAGCGCTTTGAGTTCGAGCAGCAGGCTGCGACCGACTTCCTGTTGCAGGTGCTGCATCCGGCTGATCGCGCCTTCGTCGAAGGCTTCGATGTGCAGATCAACATTGCGCAGGACTTCACCAACCGCATCGACATGCTGGACACCGGCATCCGCCGGCTCCGGCCAGGCGGCGGTACGGCACTCTTCGATTCGCTCTACCGGACCTGCAAGGACCAGATGCTGACGCTGCAGCAGGACGCCGAAGTGCGCAAGGCGATCGTGCTGGTGTCGGACGGCGATGACGATTACAGCCGCGTGCTCGAGACCGAAGCAATCAAGATGTGCCAGCGTGCGGAGACGATCGTTTACACCATCAGCACCAACGTCGGCCCCAGCAGGGACAAGGGCGACGATGTGCTGCAGCAGATCTCCGACGCTACCGGCGGGCAGTCGTTCTATCCCCAGCGCATCGACGATGTAGCGATCGGCTTCCGCAATATTGAAGAAGAGCTGCGCAGCCAGTATCTGCTGGTCTATGAGCCGGCGGACTTCAAACGCGACGGTTCGTTCCGCACCATCTACCTGCATTCGCTCGACCCGCGTTACGGCGTCCGCGCGAAGAAGGGGTACTTCTCTCCGCACGAGTAGTGCAGCGGCACCTGCGAAAAGGCTGAGTCCCAAAGGGGCTCAGCCTTTTCGTTTTGCTGTTGCTTTTCTTTGCCGTTATTTTTCGTGTTGTTGTTTTTCTTGTTGTCATTCCTGCAGGGAATCTGCTGTTTGCTCGTACCTGGCACTTCTTCGTGGGTGCAAACAGCTTGCGGCGGCATTGTTTCGTTAAGGGCATGGCTTCAGCCATGCCGTAAATAACAGGCCAAAGGCCATACCACTCTGCCGAAGGCGGGAGTGAAGCCCGCAGGGCGCAACGACTGAATTGCCTTCTTTGGTTGTGGCGAAACCAGTCATCCCTCGCTACGGATACATCCCTGTGAGCCTTGCACAGTCCTGGCCGCACAAATGAAAGCAATTCAGTCGTTCCGGCTGCGCCTCCACTTCAGCCTTCGGCAGAGCAGTAGGCTTTTCTGCCCAAACTTTACGGCATGATGCCCTTAACGAAACAAGCTGCCGCAAGCTATTCACATGGCTCAATCTTTATCTCGAACGGCAATTTGACGACACACCCTAGGTTGCCTCGCAAAATATCGGTCCTGCGCCGACAGAAAGCAGATTCCCTACGGGAATGACAACAAGAAGAACAAAACAGGTTAGGACATCTGTCTTGACTTCGCGCCTAGACAAGCCCCGTCAGCGCCAGCGCCTCATCCACTGTCGTCGCCACCAGCAATCTCTTGAGATTCCCCCGCAGCATGCCTTCCCGCTCGCACACATCGAGAAACTGCAGCATCGTGTCATAGAATCCCGCGACGTTCAGCAGGACGATAGGCTTCTCGTGCAGTTTCAGCGTCTGCCAGGCAAGCACCTCGAACAGCTCTTCAAACGTGCCGAAGCCGCCGGGCATCACGAGGAAGGCACTCGCCTTTTCGCCCATGAGCGCCTTGCGGGTGTGCATGGTGTCGACGACGTGCAGCTCCGAGATGCCCTCGTGTGCCACCTCGAGATCGACCAGCACATGCGGGATTACGCCAATCACGTGGCCTCCCGCAGCCAGCGTGGCGTCGGCGACCGCGCCCATCAGGCCGACCTTGGCTCCGCCATAGATCAGCCCCAGGTTGTGCGCTGCCAGTGCTCGACCCAGTTCTTCCGCAACCGCACGATACTCAGGCCGCGCGCCTTCAGCCGCCGCACAGAATACCGCAATACTTTTCTTCGCAACAGACTCCGTCATCGAGACAGAATACCGTTTTTGCAGTCGAGTATCATGGCTTTCTCGCCCTGCGGCGAGACTGGAGTCAGACGATGCGTACCTGCTTCTCTCGTTTTTCGTCTTGTGTCGTGATGCTGTTCTCCTTCGCCGCTCTGCTGGCCGCAACCAGCGCCGCAGCGCAGAACAAAGGCGAGCCGGGCAAGTTCGACTTCTATCTCATGAACCTCTCGTGGTCGCCGGAGTTCTGCTCGATACAGGGCGTCTCTCCGCAGTGCGCGGCGAAGCCCGGCTTCATTCTGCACGGACTGTGGGCGCAGAACAATGACGGCAGCTATCCTGTCTTCTGCAGCGAAGAGCACGGACCCGCAAAGCCGTCAGAGAATCTCGACCTTACGCCCGACCCCTCGCTGCTCGATCATGAGTGGGCCAAGCACGGCACCTGCTCCGCCGTTGGCCCGCAGCGTTTCTTCGCGATGGAACGCGAAGCCTATCACTCGTTGAAGATTCCGGCCGAGTTTGTCCATGTCGATCAAGAGATCAGCATGACGCCCGACAAGATTCTTGGTTTGTTTTATCGCGCCAACCCCGCGTATCCGCAAGGCAGCATTCTATTAAGCTGTGGGCGTAATCATCTGACGGCTATCGAAGCCTGCTTCAGCAAAGACCTGAAGCCGATTGTGTGCCAGGGGCTTCGCACCTGCCATGCGAACTCAGTCAAGATCACGCCACCGGGAACTGCAGCGCAATAGGAAATACGCTCCCGGCCCCTCGAAGAGCGGCGCCCAAATGGCGCACGCTCTTGCATCAACAGGATGCAACGGTATTGCAGGTTCAGTCTAGCGAAGTGCGAGTGTGGTGCCGTTCAACTGGTCCGAGACGGTCGTGATCACGGCACCGGCAGCGTAGCTGGACGAGGCTTCAACGGCAACGATCTGCTGACCTTCTGCAAGCTTTACATCCAGCGGCTTACCGGGCATCAGGGTCATCTCGCTGTCGCCGGCCTTCAGCTTCAGGGGGGCAGCGGTATCGTTGCGCAGCGTGAACTTTACGAGCTTGACCTTCGCGAAGATCGCGTTTACAGGCGTGTGGATTGCGGTGGGTGCGGCATACACAGCCTGCGCGGATACCAGCGAGGCTGCCATCAACATAACTCCAAATACAGAACGACGATTCATAACTGCTCCTTGAAAACACTTTGAGATTGGACCGTATTCTCTTGTTCAGGGAACCGGTCGCAAAGGTCAGTACGCAGCGGTTCCAGGAATGGTTCCGGTTTTTTCAGATAAAAGATCATCTTTTGCGATGCTGTCCCTTCTCCCTAACAAATAACGTTTGGCAACGGAAGATATTCCACTTCTGGGCGAAATGAAATATTGCGGCCCAGTGAATTCCTCAAGGGTGC
Organism: Granulicella mallensis MP5ACTX8; assembly: GCF_000178955.2. Lineage (NCBI taxonomy): Bacteria > Pseudomonadati > Acidobacteriota > Terriglobia > Terriglobales > Acidobacteriaceae > Granulicella > Granulicella mallensis. Next base: position 480,308 of record NC_016631.1, read on the forward strand.
CTCTAACGAACGATTCAATAGAGGGTCTAATTCGAGCGACAACCCCACCCCTGCAAAACTCAAAACCCCAGCCAGATAAAATAGAGATTGTGTCCGATCTTCTCGCCAATATGAATCCGCAACAGCGCGAAGGGATCACCTCGGTTGATGGGCCCGTACTGCTGCTCGCAGGCGCAGGTTCGGGTAAGACGAGGGTTATCACTCACCGCATTGCCTACTTAATCAAGGAGCGCGGAGCCGCGCCCGACAGCATTCTTGCCGTCACCTTCACCAACAAGGCCGCCAAAGAGATGGCCGAGCGCGTCGAGAAGATCCTCGGCCACTCCACGCTTGCCTCACCGACCCTCGCAACGTTCCACAGCTTCTGCGTGCGCGTACTGCGCCGCGATATCGAAGCACTGCGCGTGGGCAACGTTGGCCTCACACGTTCCTTCGCCATCTACGACGAGAACGATCAACAGGCCGTGGTGAAGCAGGCGCTCAAACGCCTGGGCATCGATGACAAGGCCTTGAAGCCGCGCGTGGCGCTGGGCCGCATCTCCTGGGCCAAGAACCACATGATCGACCCGCAGGAGTACTTCCTGGCCTCCACCAATCCGATGGAGGAGAAGATTGCGCATATCTTCGAGATCTACAAGAAGGAACTCGCCAAGGCCAACGCGCTCGACTTCGACGATCTGCTGCTTGAGACCGTGCGTCTGCTCAAGTCGTCTAGCGAGGTGCGCGAGCGCTACAACCGCAAGTACAAGTACCTGCTGATCGACGAATACCAGGACACCAACCGCCCACAGTATGAGTTGATGAAGCTGCTCGGCCGCCACGGCAACGTGTGCGTCGTCGGTGATGAAGACCAGTCGATCTACTCGTGGCGTGGCGCGGACATTCGCAACATCCTCGAGTTCGAAAAAGATTTTCCTGACGTCCGCACCATCCGGTTGGAGCAGAACTACCGCTCCACCCAGGTGATTCTCGAAGGTGCAAGCGCGGTCGTCGCGCAGAACACGCAGCGCAAGGGCAAGAATCTCTGGACGGCCCGCGAGGGCGGCTCGATGATCGGCTACTACGAGGCCCCGGACGGCGAGAACGAAGCGCTATTCATCGCCGACCGCATCAAGAAGTACCTCAAAGAAGCCGGCGCGAGCGAAGAGGAGCCTCGCTGTGCGGTGCTGTATCGCACCAACTCGCAGTCGCGACTGGTGGAAGAGGCGTTGCGCCGCTATCAGATTCAGTACCACATGGTCGGAGGCTTCAGCTTCTACGACCGCTCTGAAGTAAAGGACATCCTCAGCTACCTGAAGCTGGTGCAGAATCCGCATGACTCAGTAGCTCTCGGCCGCGTCGTGAACTCACCGCCGCGCGGCATCGGCAAGACCACGATGGACACGCTCGAGCGCATGGCGCTGACGGTGGGCATGAGCAGCTGGGATGCCATCGCGCGAGCCTCCGAGGAGAAGCTTTTGCCGGCACGAGCGCTGACAGCGCTCAACAGCTTTCGCAAGCTGATCGAAGACGCCAGGGCGATGCTTGGCCCGGACTTTGCTGCAGCCCTTACCGCGGATGCTGCAGGCTCAGAGCTCGCGACGGAGGACACACAACTGGAGGACGGAGACACAAGCTTCGATCCAGCCGCAACAGCCTCTGCCGACAGCGACACCAACTTCGACTTTGGCTTTGCCACCGAGGAGGGAACGCCGTCCACTATCGCAGCCAACGACGCGAACACCAGCTTCGATACAAGCTTCAACTTCGACTTCGACTTTGGTCCCAGCGAAGAGATCAGCACGGTCGCCCCGGAGAACGCTGCCGACTTCAATCCGTTTGCTCCCGTTCCGCTCAAGCTCTCTGCGAGCGACACGATCAAGGAACGCCTGCGTCAGCAGAACGCCGAAGCCCCGCAGGCGGAGGACGCACCCGCGCCCTTCCGCAAGCTTGGCGATCCGGCCACGCTGCCCGAGCTCATCAAGTTCCTCAACGAGCGCTCGGGCTACATCCGCGCCCTCGAAGACGAAGCCACGCCCGAGAGCTTCTCGCGCATCGAGAACCTGAAGGAACTCGCCAACGCCGCGCAGGATGCAACGTCGCGTGGCGAGACCCTGGCCGAGTTCCTGGACCACGCCGCGCTGGTCTCGGACGCCGACCAGTACTCCGCCGAGGCTCGCGTGACCCTGATGACGCTGCATGCGGCCAAGGGCCTGGAGTTTCCGCTGGTCTTTCTCACCGGCATGGAGGAGGGGCTCTTCCCGCACTCGCGTTCGGTCGTCGACCCGACGCAGATGGAAGAGGAGCGCCGGCTCTGCTACGTGGGCATGACCCGCGCGATGGACACGCTGGTCATGACGCGGGCACGCTATCGCCGCCGCTACGGCAACGACTCGCCGGAAGCCTCAATGCCGTCGCGCTTCCTCGAAGAAGTGCCCTCGAAGCTGGTCGAAGACCTCTCTCCGGCGGCCTACGGTGGAGCCTATGCAACGCCCTATCCTCAACGCGGCAAACGCTTTGGGGCAGGGGACGACGATTTTGGCGGCGAGCAGCACTATAGCTACGAGGATGAAGACCAATCAGGCGGCCGCGGTGGTTCGTCTGCGAAGTCCTATGCCTCCGAACGCTTTGGCGGCGCAAAACGAGGCACCGGCAGCGGCCCGCTGGACAACACCGCAGCCTTCTTCGGCAAGGGTGGAGCGGGCTTTAAACCGAGCGGATTGCAGTTCGGATTACGGCCCAAACCCGGGTCCGATGCCCCCGCTGGACGCACCGGAATGGGCAAAGGAGCCCGTGTGCGCCACCCCAAGTATGGGGAGGGTGTCATCTTTGCCCGCGAAGGCGATGGGGAAGATGCCAAGCTTACAGTACAATTTAGTAGCCACGGTATGAAAAAGCTGGTCGAGAAGTTCGCCCAGCTCGAGCGATTGTAAAAAGCAGGACCTCCTGTCTCGAGCGCCCGCGCCGGCAAAGATTCCAGAAAGTTCAGAGAGAAGAAGACAATTCATGGCAAACACCAAGTCCATCACCAATAAAGAAGAGCGCAAGGCCGTAAAGCGCACCGCTCGCAAGAAAGCCGCTCCCAAGGCCCCACGTACCGGAGCACGCGGCGAGAACAAGGCCAAGGTCAAGAAGGCAGCACGCGGCGCCTCCAAGCGCTAACGGCACAGAAATCAATCACGGCGGACGGAGCTTCGGCTCTGCCCGCCGTTTCTCTTGCGGAAATTCCGCGCACCTGTCCGGTTGCGCATAAAATCACCCTACGTTCATAATTTCCTGCCGATGAGGAACGAGCACCTGGCCCGCCAAATCTTCGCCACGAAGTCCATCGACAAGCTGATTCGCGAGTCGGAGCTCCCTGGGAGCGCGCTCAAGAAGACGCTTGGCCCCATCTCGCTTACGGCGCTGGGGGTCGGCGCGGTCATCGGCTCAGGCATCTTCACGGTCATCGGCACGGCCATCGGCGGCAATCCCGCCGCGCTGGCCAACTGGAAAGAATCTCCGGTCATCGATCTGCTTCTGCACCACGGGCACATCGCCGGACGCCCCGGCGCAGGCCCGGCGCTAGCGCTTTCGCTGGTCCTGGTGGCGATCGTCTGTTGCTTCACCGGCCTCTGCTATGCCGAACTGGCGAGCATGATCCCCATCGCCGGTTCGGCCTACACCTATACCTACGCGACGCTCGGCGAGCTGATCGCCTGGATCATCGGCTGGGACCTGATCCTCGAATACGCCTTCTCGAACATGAGCGTATCGGTGGGCTTTGCCGCGCACTTTGTCGACCTGCTCGACTGGCTGGGCTTTCGACTGAGCCCCAAATGGCTCTCGCCTGCGTATCTTCCGCTGGGCTTGCAGGACCTCGCGGGCAAGGACATCTACGCGCCCGGCTGGCACTTCGGCTTCAACATTCCGGCGTTCCTCATCGTCATCCTGCTGACGATGATCCTGGTGCGCGGCATCCGCGAATCGGCCCGCACCAACAACATCATGGTGCTGGTGAAGATGGTCGCGATCCTCGTGTTCATCTTCGTGGGACTGCACTTCATCCATCCTGCAAACTACGTCCCCTTCTCGCCGAACGGCTGGAGTGGCGTGCTCGCGGGCGGAAGCATCATCTTCTTCACGTACATCGGCTTTGACTCCGTCTCGACAGCCAGCGAAGAGTGCTGCAATCCGCAGCGCGATGTGCCGATCGGTATCATCGCGACGCTGATCGTCTGCACGATCCTCTACATTGGCGTGGCTCTGGTGTTGACGGGCATTGTGCCGTGGCAGACTGTCATCGGCGATGCCGCGCCGGTGGTTAACGCGCTCAAGCGGCTGACGCTCCAGACCGGCAGCCCCCTGCTGCACTGGACACGCCTCATTGTCTTGCTGGGCGCGATCATCGGCATGGTCAGCTCGATCCTGGTCTTCCAGCTTGGCCAGGCGCGCGTGTGGTTTGCGATGTCGCGTGACAGGCTGCTGCCGGACATCTTCTCAAGACTGCATCCCAAGTTTCGTACTCCGGCCTTTGCGACGTGGTTCGCGGGCATCCTCGTCGCGATCCCTGCAGGGTTGTTCGATGTGGGCACGCTGGCCGAGCTCTCGAACATCGGCACACTGTTCGCGTTTGTGCTCGTATCGATTGGAGTGCTGGTGCTGCGCCACAAACAGCCTGAACGCCGTCGCGGCTTCCGCGTCCCCGGCGGCCCGGTATTTCCTGTGCTGAGCGTGATCTTCTGCGTGCTGCTGATGGCGGGACTGCCTGTTCGGACCTGGGAACGCTTCTTTATCTGGCTTGTGATTGGGCTGGTGGTTTACTTCTTCTACAGCCGCAAGCGCAGTGAGTTCTACAAGGGCTAATAAACCACCCAAACCTTGTCATCTCGACCTTCGGTCGAGATGACAAGGTTTGGGTGATTACATCACGCCGGAATCAACTGCTCGGCCTTCAACCGCTCAAACAGATCGAAGAACGACTTCGGCGTGTCCTGGTGCGCCAGGAACCCGAGCTTCCGGCTCTTGCTCATATCGTTGACGCACTCGATCTTCCGTCCCAGGTCGCCATCCGTGTGCCACCATGAGGCCAGCCGGTTGACATTGCTCTCCACCAGCCCATACTTCGCGGCAATGGCCTTCCACGTCTCGGCCGCGCCGGACATCTTTCCTTCGAGCGGAGCGCCGCCTTCGGGTGGTCCACCAGCCTCGATTCCAAAGTAAGCGGCCAACTGCGGCCACAGCCAGCGCCAGCGGAACACATCGCCGTTGACGACATTGAACGCTTCATTCCGCGCCGCCGGAGTCGTTGCCGCCCACTCCAGGTGCTCTGCCAGCAGGCGCGCATCGGTCATATCGGTCAGCGCGTTCCACTGCTCTACCGAGCCGGGAAGATGAACTTCTCGCCACTCTCGCGGCACAGCGTCGCGTACACCGCGAGCGTCGATCCCATGTTCATCGCATTGCCCACCGCAAAGCCGACGATCGTATGCGGCCGATGCACACTCCACCCGAAGCCTCTGCGCTCTGCCGCGGCATACATCACATCTTCCTGGGTGTAGTAGAAGTTCAGCCCCGGCAGGCGCGGCGTGTCCTCGCGGAACGGAGTCTCCGCAGCCGTCTGCCCATAGGACTCGAACGGTCCCAGGTACTGCTTCGTCCCGGTCACCAGGGCTGCGTGCTGCAGGCTCTTCGCACCTTCCAGTCCGGCGAAGACGTTCTCGACGATTCCGCCGTTGACCCGCACATTCTCGGCTTCGGTATCGTGGCGCACCCACGCGCTGATGAAGACGTCCGTAACATCTACACCCTGCAGGGCCTTGCGCACGGCTTCGGCGTCGCGAAGGTCGGCCGCAAGTCCGCGCACGCCGTCTACCACCTGTGCTCCGCGAGAGAGCCCAAGGACCTCCCAGCCGTTACCGATCAATCTCTTCGCCAGGTTCTGTCCTACCACCCCTGTCGATCCCACCACCAAAGCCGTCCGCTTCTGCATTAATCCTCCTGCTCGCGAGCACTTCCGTTTGCTCCGCAAGCACTCCCTTTATAGATGCTCGACCGGGCTGGAAGCATCAGGAAGGGCGGCCTCGAAGTTCGCGACAGCCTATAACTGCGTCCAACAGAGGAGAATGCCGAAAACCTTCCTCACAGCCGAGTGGCGCAAGCTCATCATGGCGCAGTACGACGTCGCACCGGAGATGCTCGCGCCGTGGCTTCCACGCGGTCTGGAGCTCGATCTCTTCCAGGGACGGTGTTACGTCTCGCTCGTCGGCTTCCTCTTCGACCGCGTTCGCCTCAAGGGCCTGCCGATTCCTTTCCACACCCGTTTCGAAGAGGTGAACCTGCGCTTCTACGTCGCGCACACCGCGCCGGACGGCACACGCAGGCGTGGCGTCGTCTTCATCCGCGAGTTCGTACCCCGAGCGGCGATTACGTTCGTCGCCAACACCTTCTACGAAGAGCCCTATGTAACCCTGCCGACGCTCTCCAGCATCGTGAAGAGCCCGCAATCGCTCGATGTGCAGTACTCCTGGAAGCACCGCGACAGGTGGCACAGCCTTGGGGTTGAAGCTTCGTTTGCCGCCCAGCCTATCGCCGCTGGAAGCGAAGAGGAGTTCATCACCGAGCACTACTGGGGCTATACCCGTCGCGGGAATGGCAGCACGTCGGCCTACGAGGTCCAGCATCCACGCTGGGAGACCTATCCCATTCTCCGCCATACCCTTGACGTCGATTTTGGTGCGCTCTACGGCGAGGCCTTCGAGGCGCTCAATGGCCAGAAACCGGCCAGCGTGCTGCTGGCCGAAGGCTCCCCGGTGAGCGTGCTGTCGGGGAGTGGCGAAAGCATCGCCTAGCTGTAGCTATTTCGTAAGCGCGCAGCTTTTGCCTTGAAAGGGCGTGGCTTCAGCCCCGCCGTTGGGACAACCTCTAAAGCGGCTTTAGCCGCCGAGGGAATCCTCGCTCACCACCCCCAATGCGACCCCAGCGCTTTCCCAGCGTCTAATCCTGTGGAGGTTTAAGATTGTCATCATGAGAACCATCGACGCCTCACAGGGCATTCGCATCCTCGACAGCCGCACTACCGCAAGCCTTCTCAGCAAGGTGCTTTGGATCACGACTGCCGGATTTCTTTTTACCGCCTTCGGAGCCTACATCGCTCCCGACGTTCTGCCCGGCGCGGGCTTCTTCGCGGTCGTTCTGATCAACTTCGGCCTGATCTTCGGAATCAGGGCCGCCACGCGCCGCTCCACGGGGCTGGGTCTGGCGCTCTTCTACCTCTTCACCGTGCTGATGGGTGTTGAGATCGGCCCGCTGCTCAAGGCCTATCTGCATATGGCCGGCGGCCAGACCATCGTCTTCGAAGCCGCGCTGACCACCGCGATGGGCATGGCGGTCATGGCCATGATCGCGCAGATCGCCCGCTTCGACTACCGCAAGCTCGCCTCGTTTGCCTTCGCAGCCCTGATCGGGCTGGTCATCATTGGCTTCCTCTCGGCGTTTCTGCACTTCATTAGCCCCGGTGTCTATGCCTGGCTGGGCCTGGTGATCTTCAGCGTCCTGCTGCTGGTGGATTTCATGCGGCTCCGCGACAGCCCCGCAGGCACCACGCCGGTGATGCTCGCTCTTAGCATCTATCTCGACGCGCTCAACATCTTCATCTTCCTGTTGCAGATCTTTGGCAACGGCGGCGGACGGCGCGATAACCGCTGGAGTTGAGCCGGCTGACTGTCTCACGTTGTTTTTATCCCGCCATAGAATCGTCATCCTGAGCGAAGTAGCTCGCGCACTTTGCGAGCTACGCAGTCGAAGGACCCCGAGGGGTGTCATGTCGCCCATGCCTTTGGCACCTTTTCGACCTCAAGCGTTCGAGCCCGGACCTTCGTGTTGGAAAAGGTCTCGGCATCATGGGTGAGATTGCAACCCTCGGGGTCCTTCGACTCCGCATCCCCAAAGGCCGGGACGCTACGCTCAGGATGACGATTCGGGGAAGGGTCTGAACAAGAACATCTAGGGCCTCTACCTTGGTTTGTTCTAACCTACCGAACCGTTCCTCATGTGATGCGCACGAGAGTTGACTACACTACTTGAATGGCACGCCGCACCAACTCTGCGCAAGATTCGCCGACTCAACTCGATCCGCTCACCTGGCTTCGTGGTCTCCCCAAAGCCGAGCTGCATCTGCACCTCGAAGGGTCGATCACCCCTGAGACCCTCGTAGAGCTCTCGCGCACCAACGATGCCGCACCCCTGTCTCTCGAAGCGGCGAAACAGGTCTACAGCTACGCCGACTTCCCCAGCTTCCTGATGAGCTTCAAGGCAGTCACCGAGCGGCTGCACACGCCCGCCGACTACGAGACCATCACCTATGCCATGCTGCGCGATCTCGCCGCGCAGGGCGTGCGTCACGCCGAGGCTTATATCTCCATCGGCATTCTCTACCACTTCGCGCGGCTGGATGTGGACGAGGTGATGGCTGCCATCGAGCGCGGCCGCGTGCGCGGCGAAAAGGACTTCGGCGTCTCGCTGCTGTGGATCATCGACGCTGTGCGCCACTTCGGCATCGAGGAGTGCGAACGAGTCTTCCGCAAGGCCGCTGAACTGCAGCATCAGTATCCCAGCGTGGTCGGCATTGGTATCGGCGGAGATGAGGCTCGTGGGCCCGCTCAAGAGTTCCGCGAGCTCTATGCCGAGGCCAAGGACGCAGGCCTGCACCTGACCTGCCACGCGGGCGAATCGACCGGCCCGCAGAGCATCTGGGCAGCTTTGAATATAGGAGCCGAACGCATCGGCCACGCCCTCACGGCGGAGCAGGACCCTGACCTCATCGAAGTGCTGGCCCAGCGGCAGATTCCGCTCGAACTCAACATCACGAGCAATCTCCGCACCGGCTGCTGCCCGGCCCTGCCGGAGCATCCCGTGCGCCGCTACTTCGACGAAGGCCTGATGGTTACGCTCAACTCCGACGACCCGCCGTTCTTCGGAGCCAACCTGCTCGACGAGTACCTGCTCTCCCACACCCAGTTCGAGTTCACGCTGGACCAGCTTCGCGAGGTCGCGGCCAACTCCATCGAGGCCAGCTTCCTCAAGCCGGAGCGCAAGCTCGCGCTGCTCGGCGAGATCGAACGCTACGGCTGGTAGCCGCTATTCCGCATTTTGCCGGCGCCTTCTAAAGGCGGCTACCTTGTGGCGATTGCCGCAGGTAGCCATGCTGCACCATCTGCGCCGATGCGACTTCGTCTGATCGTAGAACCAGAGAACACACTCCTCGTTTTCACAGCGCCGGACCAGCTCAAAGTTGGCGGTGGTAAGAAACTCCGCCGCCGCTTCGGCGAGGGGCGCGAGAACTTCCTCGGCGCTGCGCTGCTTCCAGCGCCGCACCAGGCGTAGGCCAGTCTTCTCCGGGATGAGTTCAAGATGGCTTCGCGCCTCCGAGAGAAACTCGTTGAGCGTGGACAGTTCCAGGCGCTTCTCCGCCTTGCGCCTCTCGATCAGCGTGCGGATCGCTTCACGCAGCGTACGCGCGCCGTGGAGCAGGGAAGCGGGTTTGAGGCCGGAGAGCTCCTTTTCGACAGGCCAGCCCGCCTGGGCCAGCCACTGCCGTACGTCGCCATCACTCTGCAGAGCGTCCACCAGCTCCCCATCGACAGCCGAGACAGTGTTGAGCATCTGAATCGCGGGATGCTCGGTGAACTTGTTGGGCAGGTCTTGCAATCCTGTTCCTTCGTGCAAAACGGTTACTTTCTCCGACATTCTGGCGGCCTCCTCTTCGCTTTATTTATTGTAACCCCTAAATATCATATTGACAGGTTACCAATGCAGGGTGTAACCATTGAAGTGCGGGATAGGTGGTGTCTTGATCCGGCGAGCACTCGAGTACCAAGGAGAGAATGAAATGACACGTAGAGACTTTGTCGTACAGGGCGGCAGCCTGGTGGCTGCGGCAGGTGCAGCTTCTGCTGCTGCGGAAAAACCGTCGGTGGCAAAGACGAAGGCACTTGTTCCGGTGACGTCGATTCGCCGGGTCGAAGCGGATGGGGTTACGGTGTTCTACCGTGAGGCCGGTGCTCCGGACGCGCCGGTGGTTCTGCTGCTGCATGGCTTTCCGACCTCGTCATTTCAGTACCGCGAGCTGATTCCCCGCCTTGCCGACAAGTACCGCGTGATCGCGCCCGACTTGCCGGGATTTGGATTTACAGAGGTCCCTGAGGGACGGCAGTACAAGTACACGTTCGACGCTCTGGCGAAGACGATATTGGCCTTCACTGAGGCTCTGAACCTGAAGCACTATGCGCTGTATGTCTTTGACTATGGAGCACCCACGGGGTTCCGCCTGGCGATGGCGCACCCGGAACGGGTAACGGCCATCGTGTCGCAGAACGGCAATGCGTATGAGGAGGGCCTCGGCGACGCCTGGGCGCCCATCCAGCGCTACTGGAGAGAGCCGACAGCCGCGAACCGCGAGGTGCTTCGCGGAGCCCTGAGCCCGGAGGGCTTGCGTTCGCAGTACGTCGATGGCGTGCCGCACCCCGAGAGGATCGCTCCAGAGGGCTACACGCTGGACGCGGCGATGATCGCACGGCCGGGCAACATGGAGATCCAACTCGACCTGTTCCTCGACTATGCCAACAACGTGAAGCTCTACCCGGCATTCCAGGAGTACTTCCGGAAGTCGAAGCCGCCGCTGCTGGCGATCTGGGGCAAGAACGATCTGTTCTTCATTCCCCCAGGGGCAGAGGCCTTCCGCCGCGACAACCCCAACGCAACGGTCCAGCTTCTGGATACGGGACACTTTGCGCTGGAGACGCATGTGGAAGAGATCGCCGAAGCCATGCGGCAGCTTCTCGCCAAGACCAGCGTAGGCTGACGAAGACGCTGAACAAGAGAGTCCTGATCTTTAGGGCCAAAGGCCCGTTTCATACCAGCCTGGGGTGAAGTGCAGCAGCGAGCGTTTCTAGCTCGCTGCAAGCGTAGCCCCAGGTGAGGAGCCAACAAGAAAGCAGAGGGCTGTAAGCCCGATTCATAGGATTCTGCACAGGAGATAGGTCGGGCTTACAGCCCTCAACTTCTTCTACTGCACCTGACCTGGGGCTACGCTTCCTGAGCCACCACGCTGTCGCATGCCGGCTCGGGTTCGCTCCACCCCAGGCTGGTATGAGACGGGCTCTTGGCCCTAAACATCAAATACGAACTCTTCCGCAGCCTGTCTAGCCGCTGAGGGAATGACGCAGAGCGCGCCTCCAACATTGGTCTCGCGCTCTGCGTCCAACTCCTCCAGCCATCTCGCGCGCATACAATAAACAGAGAATGACGCTCGCGCACATCCCTCATCTTCACTACATCTGGCTGGTAGTCGCATCCACAATCGCCGGTGTAATGAATGCGATGGCCGGCGGGGGTTCGTTCGTTTCTTTTCCCGCGATGCTGGGCGTGGGGGTTGCTCCGGTACAGGCCAATGCGACGAATACCGTCGCCCTCTGGCCGGGACAGCTTACCTCGGTCGCAGCACTGCGAGATGATGTCCGTCGGGACCTGTTGCCGACGGTCGCGCTGACCTGTCTCATCGGTGGAGTAGCGGGCGCTGAAGTGCTGCTGAACACGCCGCAGAGCACCTTCTTCAGACTGGTTCCATGGTTGCTGCTGGGCGGAACGGTGCTCTTCGGCATCAGCGGGCCCATCTCGCGCCGGCTGCGGTCGCGCGCAGCGCATCCTCATGAGCAACGCCCGATCCCTAAGCTCGGTCTGGCCGCTGCGTTGTTTCCGGTGTGCTTTTACATCGGCTACTTCGGCGCGGGCGGCGGCTTTCTGGCGATGACGGTTCTTGCGCTCTTTGGCGTGGAGAACATGCATGAACTGAACGCGATGAAGGTGGTCGCGGCACTGCTGTCCAACCTGGTGGCGATCGTTACGTTTATCTTGAAGGGCGCCGTGGTGTGGCACTATTGCGTTATCTCGATGGTCTTCGCGGCGGCTGGCGGCTACGTCGGAGCGCGTTGGGCCAAACGCACCAATCCCAACGTGTTGCGAGCGGTGATCGTCGTGACCGGATGCACGATTGCGGCTTATTTTTTCTGGAAACAGGCATAAAAAGGACAACGAAACTGGTCCGGCCCAGCCCGGAGAAGCGCCGCGATAGGGATTTTGCCCTTAGGGATGAGGATATTTGTATGAGTCATGAAGGAATCCGTATCGTTAGTGCGGAAGAAGCAATGAGAGAAGAAGCCACACCGAAGCTGACGGGAGATGCGATCTCTCCCGCGAAGGTGCGTGTGGACAAGAGCGGCGGCACGGGGATGACGATCGAGTGGCGCGATGGCCACACGAGTTCGTGGAACTTCGCGTGGCTGCGCGCGGCCTGCCCCTGCGCAACCTGTCATGAAGAGCGCAACGCCGCCGATCGCGCTCCCGGCATCGCGAAGCCGAAACCCGCGTCGTTGCTGCCGATGTTCGAAGCTCCGCCGCGGCCCGTCGATGTAACGCCGGTGGGCAAGTACGCGCTGCGCTTCAAGTGGAACGATGGCCACGAGGCCGGGTTGTACTCGTGGGATTATCTGAGGAACGTGTGCGATGTCGAGGCCCGGAAGCAGTCGCAGAAGCTCTAAGAGGCGCAGAAGCTCTGAGAGCGTTCGAATTGGATCTGCGAATTCCGCAATATCGCATATGTCCTTGTTCAACTCCCCACAGAATCGTCATCCTGAGCGAAGCGCCTCGCGTTTTTTGCGAGGTGCGCAGTCGAAGGACCCCGAGGGGCCTGATCTCACCCATGATCTCCGGACCTTCTCCACCACAAAGGCCCAGGCTCGAGCGCTTGAGGTGGAAAAGCGGCGAAGGACATCGGCAAGATTGCAACTCTCGGGGTCCTTCGACTCCGCGTCCCCAAAGGCCGGGACACTACGCTCAGGATGACGTCTCTATGGCGAGATCAAGATAAAACACTTCAAGCCACCGGCAGCTCCGGTGTCGCCGCCAGCAACTGCTGCGTATAAGCCTCACGCGGCGTCTCGCAAACCTCGCTCCACGTCCCTGTCTCGACCAGACGTCCACGCTGCATCACCGCGACGCGATGACAGAGATACCGCACCAGCGGCATCGAGTGCGAGATAAACAAACACGTCAGCCCATAACGCTGCTGCAAATCCCGCAGCAGGTTGATGACCTGCGCACCCACCGAGACATCAAGCGCACTCACCGGCTCGTCGAGCACCAGCAGATCGGGCCGCAGAGCCAGGGCACGGGCGATATTGATGCGCTGCCGCTGCCCGCCGGAGAACTCGTGGGGATAGCGCCGCAGCGCGGAGCGGTCGAGGCCTACTTCACTCAACAACTCGTCGAGTCGCGCCTCCAGTCCCTGCGGAGGCCGCTCTCCATGGATGGCGAACGGCTCAGCCAGCGTCTGCTGTACCGTCATGCGCGGATCGAGCGCCGCGTAGGGGTCCTGGAAGACGATGGCGAGCCTGCGGCGCAGGCGGCGCATCTCGCGCGGAGGGATGCGCATCAGGTCGAGCGTGCGCTGCTGTCCGTCGGCCTCTGTCGCGTTGTAGAGGATCTCCCCGGCGCTGGGTTCGATCAGCCGCAGCAGCATGCGCGCGACGGTGCTCTTGCCGGAGCCCGATTCGCCGACGAGGCCCAGCGTCTCCCCGCGAAAGATCTGCAGAGACACGTGGTCGACGACGCGTGCGCTGCCGTAGTCCTTGATGAGGTCCCGGGCCTCGATAAGAGGTTCGGCTTCGTGGAGATCGTTTGACTGAAGACTCATGCCGTCCTGAATGATGATACGAGGTCAGCTACTTCGAGGGGGCGGCATCGGTGCTCGTCGAATCGTCGCGCACGATCTTCCAGCCCGCCGGAGTCTTCTCCATGACGACCATGAAATAGCCGTTCGCATTACCGACGGCAGCGCTCCGCTCCAGGTGAAAGTGCCCTGTAGCCGTTGCGAAATGCTCATCCAGTGGCTGCACTTCAAGATTGGAGAAGGTGAGCGTGCCCATCTTCTCGCGTGTGGAATAGCCCGTGCGATAAGCCTCAAGCATCTGCGCATAGCCGCGGCGTACGGTGCGGCCGATGAACAGAATATCCGGCGAGTTCTTGTAGCTTGTGGCAAAGGAGTCCAGGTCTCCGCGATTCCAGTCGGCGGCAGATTTCTGCAGCACCGCGATGATGGCAGCGTCTTCGTGCGAAGAGGCCGTCTGTGCACGAAGAGGCAGAACGAGCAGGTAAAGTGCAAGAGGCAGGGAAAGAAGACGAAGCAAACGCATAACGGGCTCCTGTAAATGAAGTGATGAAATTGTAGAACCTGCCGGCTGTTCCTGTTTCGCGATCCTCGCAGAGATACCTGTCTATTCGGTAATGTCTGATGACGCGACGATCACTCTTTTGCCGTTGTTTCTGAGATAGGTCCAGCCTTTACGGGACAGACACGAATCCCATACTTTATGCCCCCACAGGAACGTCATCCTGAGCGTAGCGCCTCGCGTTTTTTGCGAGGTGCGGAGTCGAAGGACCCCGAAGGACTTGATCTCACCCATAGTGCTGGGAGCTTTTCTACCTCAAGCGTCCAGGCTCAAGTGCTTGAGGTAGAAAAACTCCAAAGAGTCTAGGCAAGAGGTCAACCCTCGGGGTCCTTCGACTCCGCGTCCCCAAAAGCTGGGACTCTACGCTCAGGATGACGATTTTGTGGGGATACATAAAACAAAAGCCACGGGTGCAGCGAGCTTGATTTCACTCTAAACCCGGCCTTAACTCCAAGTCCTCAGACATTCTCTGGCCCAAAGCCTGCATCTCAAACTTGCAGACCCGCAAGGCGGGTGCTGGAGGATGTATGGCCAAAGATCTCTACACGCTGCAAGACCCGACGAAGCAATATCCTTTGCCCAAGTTCAAGCATCAGCCCCAGCGTGTTCCCGGGCTCGCCGCGAAGATGACGCCGAAGCCCGACCACGGCGAGACGAGCTATCGCGGCAGCGCACGGCTGCCCAATCGCAAGGCCCTCGTAACAGGCGGAGACAGCGGCATCGGCCGCGCGGCGGCGATCGCCTTTGCGCGCGAGGGTGCGGACGTCGCAATCAACTACCTGCCGAGCGAAGAGAGCGACGCGAAGGAAGTCATCGCGCTGATCGAAGCCGAAGGCCGCAAGGCCTTTGCGTTTCCGGGCGACATCAGCAACGAGAAGTTCGCACGCAAGCTGGTGAAGGAGGCGCACAGGAAGCTGGGTGGCCTCGATGTGCTGGCATGTGTCGCGGGCAAGCAGCATGCAGTGGACAAGATCGCCGACGTGACGACGAAGCAGCTCGAAGAGACCTATCGCGTGAATGTCTTTGCCCTGTTCTGGATATGCCAGGAAGCGTTGGCCTTGATGCCTCCGGGTGGCTCGATCATCACGACAGCCTCGATTCAAGCCACGCACCCCAGCCCGAGCCTGCTGGACTACGCGCCGACGAAGGCCGCGATTCTCGCCTTCACACGCGCCTTGGCGCGGCAGGTAGCGGAAGACGGTATCCGCGTGAACTGCGTGGCGCCGGGGCCGGTATGGACGCCCCTGCAGACCAGCGGCGGACAGCCGGACAAGAAGATTCCGGCGTTCGGTTCGGAGACGCCGATGAAGCGGCCGGGACAACCGGTGGAGATGGCTCCGTTGTATGTGTTGCTGGCAAGCCAGGAGTCAAGCTATGTGACCGGCGAGGTCTACGGCGCGACTGGTGGGCTCGAGGTGGGATAACGGTTGTACTTCGATCTCGCAACCGTAGAGAATTGAAGCTATGGATAGCGTACGGATGGACAAGTGGCTGTGGGCGGCGCGGTTCTTCAAGACCCGCGCCCTCGCTGCACAAAGCTGCGAGCTGGGCCGCATCACCTCGAACGATCATCAGGCAAAGGCAGCGCGCGACGTGCGCGTCGGCGATCTGCTGCGTGTGAAGAACGAAGGCGGATTATTTGAAGTCGAAGTACTTGGGCTGAGTTCCGTGCGCGGCCCGGCTGCGACGGCGCAGGCCCTCTATCGCGAGACGGAAGCCAGCAAGGTGGCACGAGCAAAGGCAGAGGAAGAGCGAAAGGCCATGGCGGAGTTCGAGCTGCCGACCGGGCGGCCGAACAAGAAGGATCGACGGACGATTAGTAAGTTTCGCGGTCGGGTGATTGGCTTTTAATACGTTTCCTCACATGTCCTTAGATTGAGGAGGACAGGCGGAGCCTTGGCCTTAGGCCCAGCCGTTTCAAGATCTTTGTACATCGGTGTCTTTCAGGTCAGATGTTGTGCCCTTTGCATACTCTGTCATCTCGACCGAAGCATGCATGACGGCTTTGTGTCATGCGTAGTGGAGAGACCTGCAGTTTGCCTATGGAGGCGATATCGCCCGTACGAGCAAACTGCAGGTCTCTCCACTGCGGCGGCAAAGAACGCCGCCTCCGGTTAAGATGACAATTCTGAGATAGGTTGGTCGCCGCGACCTCAAAGACCTTGAAGCCATTGACTTTCAGACCCTTGCTCCCCCCGCGAGAGTCAGGCCGACAAAGTCGGCGATGGTGGAATAAATTTACGCTTTGCGTGTCTTCTCATTAGACAAATATTCGGAGAGACTCCGCCTGATTTTCTAGAGCGTGACGTTGTCGCTCGCGGATAAAACATAGTCTCTCGCCAGCGGCGTGCCTCGTGAGGATAACTTCACTGCGCGAATTCGCGCAGGCATCGTCGTTCCGAAAACTGGATAGAAGCATCTTGAGCTCTCTGCTTTGTCCCACTAATTGAAGAAGGGCTTCGTAAACAGAACATGTCTTTTAGGGTTGCCGTAACAATAGTTATTCTTTTTTTCTGCTCTATCCCAACATTCGGAGAATCATGCGCAGCAGGGTTTCGTGTTGAAGGTACCGTACTGGATCCGGATGGTCTGCTGATCGAGGGCGCGCACATCACAGCGACCGATGGTTCAAGTACTCAGACCAATACCAAAGGCTATTTTGTACTGCCATGTGTCTCTTCGAGCGCAACCGATCTAACCGTAGAAGCGGGCGGCTTCGCCTCTTCGTCAGTACACGCCGAGAACACCGCAGCAGGGAGCGCTACTGTCACCGTCAAGCTTGCCCTCGCCCAGGTTGATGCAGACGTAAGCATCGCTGCCGATTCGGGGACGGACGCTCCCGTTCTGGGCAGCCAGACATTAAATACAAAACAGGTAGAGCAGCTTGCTGATGATCCGGATGATCTCACTCGCGAGCTTCAGGCACTAGCCGCAACGGCCGGCGGCGGCGCAGCCAATGCGACGATCACGGTCGATGGCTTCGAGAATGCCAGTGCTTTGCCGCCAAAGGACACCATCGCATCTGTCAATCTTGACCCGGACCTGTTTTCGCCCCAGTACGAGTTCCCACCTTTCGATGGCGGTCATATTGAGATCACGACCAAGCCGGGACTAGGCGATCTGCATGGCTCCGTGTTCTTTACCGACAGCGACGGCAGTTTTAATGCCACAGATCCTTTTTCGCTCACCGCGACCCCTGCGAGCAAGCGTCGCTATGGCTTCAGCGTCGGTGGCCCCATTGTCAAGAAGAAGAGCGGCTTCAATCTGTCTTTGGAAAAACGCGACATCAATGAGTTCAACGTCGTAAACGCCATCACGCTCGATGCCAACAACAATCAGGAAGCCCTTCAGCAGGCGGTACAGGCACCGCAGCGCCTATGGATCGCTTCGGCACGAGCAGACGCACAGATAACCCCAAGCGAGTCGATTGTCGTCTCCTTCGCTGCGAACGTAAATAATCTGGGAAATCAGGGAGTTGGCGGTCTTACTCTCGCGGAAGCCGGCTTCGACAGCCATGTGAGCGAGTTTGACCTGCGTATTGCAAATACCCTGGTTCTTGGCCCGCATCTGCTGGACCAGACCCGCATGGGTTACTCCTGGAAAGATACGGCACAGACGCCGCTCTCCACCGCGCCGCAGCTTCAGGTCGCCGGCTTTTTTACCGGCGGCGGCTCCACGGCGCAGGCCCTCAACAACCGCGAGCGCGATCTTGAGATTAATAACGATCTGTTCTACGACCACGGCAAACACACCATGAAGTTCGGCGTTCGCTCGTTGGCCTACTATGTGCACGACAATGACCCGGATACCTTCAACGGAGCATTCATCTTCGGTGGCGGAAGCGCTCCGGTGCTTGATGCCGACAACCAGCCGCTCCCGCAGACCACTAACATTACTGCGCTCGAACAGTATCGGCGCGCGAATCTAAACCTTGCAGGCGGTACCCCGACAGAGTTCCAGATTACGACTGGAGACCCATTGGTCGCCTTTACCCAGTGGAAAGTCTCAATCTTTGCCGAGGATGTCATCAAACTGACGCCACATCTGACCTTTACCACTGGCCTCCGTTATCAATTGCAGACCTCGCCCGATAACTCTCTCAACTTCGGCCCGCGAGCGGGACTTGCGTGGGCATTTGGCAAGAAGGATTCGACCGTATTGCACGCCCGGATCGGTCTTTTTAGTCAATCGTCCCCACTTAAGATTTCGACGGAAGCCTTTCGTCTCAACGGCATCCTTCAGGATCAGGCACTCGTCTACTCCCCGTCCTTTACCTCACCGTTGACCCCGACAGGGGGATCACTGCAGGTGAACACCATTCGTTCCCTACCCCACGCCTTGGGGCAGAACAGCGTCTATCTCTATCAGTTGGGGGGAGAACAAGGGCTCCCCTATGGATGGAGCGCAGAGGTCAGCTTTTTTGCGGGAGTGGGATGGAATTGGTTCCGTATACGGAATATCAATGCGCCGCTCGTTGCCGGCAGCAATGGTGTTCCGCCCGATCCTACCTCTGCACTGCTTGCGCCGCGCCCCCTCCAACCGAATCTCAATATCCTGCAGTTCCAGAACTCCGCTCACCTTTCCGGCAATGTTTTACAAGTGAGTCTCAGCCAGCAGAGTTACAAATATGCCAACTTCTCGCTGGCCTGGATTTATGAAACAACCAGGTCGGATGCCGGCAACTCTTTCGACTCGCCGCAATCCACCTACAGCGAGGCTGGCGAGGCATCCAGAGCCGACTGGCAGAACACGAATGACCTCATTCTTACCGGCAATCTGAACCTGCCGCGCAAAGTTCAGTTCTCAACAGAGATTGACGCCCAGACTGGCATCCCCTTTAACATCACCACCGGGACAGACTCCAACGGAGACGGTATCTTCAACGATCGTCCTTCATTCGCCACGGCTCCCGGCAACGGTGTCTTCGCCACGCGTTACGGTCTGCTCAGCACGAATACCGTGAATGGCAATGTTCCACGTAACTTCGGCACAATGCCCTCTACCGTGCACATCGATGCCAATCTCAGCCGGGCGTTTGCGCTCGACAGAGGCAAGGACACCCCTCGCACGCTCACGCTCAATGTTCGCAGCGCTAACCTGATCAACCATACGAACGTGACCGCCGTCGGCACAGTCGTCTCCTCTCCGAACTTTGCCCAGGGCGTTACCGCAGAAGCTGCGCGTCGCCTGGAACTGGGGGCCCGGGTCTCCTTCTGAGAAGACATCAACCTGGAGCAATTTACCCGATGTCCAGCATGGAGTCTCATCTCATGCAGGGCATCGGGCGCGCCGTTGTACCTATGGGAGAAACGTTCCAGAGCATTTTCCCTGTAGGTGTAGAGCGGCGCCTCGATCTTTATGGATGTTTTCCCCAATGAAAACACCGCTGCACGCCCGTTTCCGGATTCCCAGCAACAGGGAAAATGCTCTAAGTGCTACGCCGGTGCCTGGTGTTCGCAACGGTTAAGTTGCCTCTCGAAAACAAAAGCTACTATTTAGCCTGATAGGCCTTTAGGAAGACGTTGACTGCGGCATGGACGCGCTGGTTCTTTTCGCGAGTTGTTGCACGATCTCCAATACGCAGGACCTATCCGGGACACTCCACTCACGAATCGGCACACGCCTGGATCAGGGGACTGTCGACGGTGAAATGATGGCTCGAGTGAATGGCACGGATTTGCTCCGCCTGTTTATGGAATAAAACCTTCCGTCAGTTGTCTTTCCAACAGAGGGTTTGAATGTTTTTACCGTATTCGAAGTACGTGTGTGCAGGGGTAGTCTTTTTCTTAGCGGCAATCGCTGTTAGAGCACAAGTTCAGGTGACGGTCGAACAACATTCAGCAGATACCTACCCTGCATTTCGGTTTTCTAAAGTCCCACCTCCGCAAGCTCATGATGCAGCGGTAGATGCTGCGATCAGTGTCGTCGACGGAACGGCCGATCCACACTGCGGCGGCCTGTCTGTCCTGAAGGACGGGATTACACCGGTTCGCGCCGACCAACCTAACCTAAATTTCTTTTTTGCACCTGGAAGCAACGGAGGCAGGTTGCAGTTCGATCTCCATAGGCGTGTAAACATTCAGAACGTTAACACTTATTCATGGCATTCAAGCAGCCGAGCCCCCCAGATTTATACTCTCTACGGTAGTGACGGGCTAGGCGCGAACTTCAATCCCGAACCGAAGCGCCCTGTCGATCCATCTCGGGTTGGATGGCGAATGCTGGGCAAGGTGGATACACGCAAGACCAATGGGGCCGTGGGAGGCGCATATGGGGTCAGTATTCACGATCCTTCTCAGCCCGTTGGCCACTATCGCTATCTTCTGTTCGATATAGAAGCCGCCGAAACCAGAGATTCGATCGGCAATACCTTTTATAGTGAGATCGATGTTATTGAGACAGGCCAACCGCTCGCGGATGAGGTTGCACTGCCGGGTCTGACTTCGTATTCCATTGAAGGGGCAAATATCATTTCACGCTGGATGTTTCTCAAACGCCCGAATTGGCCGTCTGGGCCAGGGAACAATTAGTTCCAGTTGTGAAGCAGTGGTACCCGACGATCATTGCGATGCTCCCCAGCCCTCGCTATTCGCCACCACGAAGTTTCACTATCACTTTCTACAAAGATATGGGGGGTGTCGCGGTAACGTCTGGAACACACATCTCCGGCTCTGCTGCATGGTATCGAAACAACATGACTGGCGAGGGGGTTGGTTCAATCGTTCATGAAATGGTCCATGTGGTACAGCAGTTTGGTTCCGCGCGAGTGCCACTGTGGCTGACTGAGGGCTCGGCAGACTACGTACGTTTCTATCGTTTCGAACCCCAGACCCATGGAGCAGACATTCGTCCCGCCGACGCGGCCAAAGCTCGCTATGATGCCAGTTACCGCACGTCCGCCAATTTTCTTAATTGGGTGAGCAATCGGTACGATCCCAATTTGGTCCCGGAATTAAACAGTGCAATACGTCAAGGAGCATACAAGGACAATCTTTGGCAAAAATTCACTGGGCATTCATTGGAGAATTTGGGGGCAGAGTGGAAGAATTCGATTGGGCAATAGCAGAGTGCCAGAGCATGTTCACTATAGGTGTAGATTGAATCCCCGCGCTACATCCACAGGGAAAATGCTCTAGCTTAGGCCGGTGCTCTGCGCCTGTTCATGTGCGTGGTAGCTGGAGCGCACCAGCGGCCCGGACTCTACGTGACGGAAGCCCATCTGCAAGGCTTCGTGCTTGAGGAAGGCGAACTCATCCGGCGTGTAGAAGCGCGACATCGGCAGGTGATCGCGCGAGGGGCGCAGGTACTGGCCGACGGTGAGGATATCCACCTTGCGGTCCGCGAGGTCGCGGAACACCGCAAGCAGCTCGTGCATCTCTTCGCCCATGCCGACGATGATGCCGGTCTTGGTAACGATCGGGCCATCTACATGCTCAGCAGACTCGCGCTTGGCGTTGTCGAGGAAGGCCAGCGAACGTTCGTAGCGGCCGCCGGACTTGGCGACGCGGTACAGCCGTGGCACGGTCTCGATATTGTGGTTCAGAATCTCGGGCCGCGCGTTCACGACGAGGCGGCGAGCCTCATCCACGCCCTGAAAGTCGGGCGTCAGCACTTCCACCTGGCAGCCGGGGGCCTGCTTGCGAATCTCCTGGATGACGTTTACGAAGGCCCGTGCGGCGCCGAGGTTGTCGTCGTCGCGATTCACACTGGTAATGACGGCATGCTTCAGGCCCAGCTGTGCGACCGCATAGGCTACGCGCTCAGGCTCCTGGTGGTCGATCGGCTCAGGCTTTCCCTTGGGCACGGCGCAGAAGCCGCAGCGCCGCGTGCAGAGGTTGCCGAGCATCATGAAGGTCGCGGTCTTGTGGTTCCAGCACTCGCCGATGTTGGGGCAGTGGGCAGACTCGCAGACGGTGTGCAGGTTAAGCTCGCGGGCCAGCTTCTTCAGGTTGTGGAAGGTCTCGCCCATCGGCGCGCGCGCCTTGAGCCACTCGGGCTTGGGAGCGGGCTTGCGTGGAGTCAGGTCGATCTGGACGAGAGGTTCGGTCTGGAGCAGCGGGGCCATGAGCTTATTCGATTGTAGCCCTTTCAGAAAGGAGCGAGGAACGGGCGTTTATCGAGCGACGAACGGTGCACAGACGGTGTGCTGTGAAATGAATCACCCTGGAATTGTCATCTCGACCGGAGGCGGCGTTCTTTGCCGCCGTAGTGGAGAGACCTGCAGCTTGCCTGCGCAGGCGACACTGCCTCCACTAACAAGCCTGCAGGTCTCTCCGCTACGCATGACATAAAGCCGTCATGCTTCGGTCGAGATGACAAGGTATGGGTGGAGTGAAGAGCGCCACAGCACGGTTGTTACGAAAGGTGGTCCCTACCGCAGGCGCTCGCGTACTTCGGGGCGGCTCAGGTAGAGGAAGAAGACCATCGCGAAGAGTCCCTGGATGACGTATGGCGCGATGTGCGTGCGATGGAAGCCGTAGAAGTATCCGCCAGCCATCGCCAGGCAGCCGGCTGTGACCAGCGCCCAGCCCCAGCGCTGCAGGCGTAGCAGGCCGAAGACGCCGATGACCAGCAGCGTGCAGACGCCGAGGATGCTGTACTTCGCCGTGCTCAGGCCGAACTTGCCGCTCATGGCGGCGAAGGCATTGAGCATCGCCATCAGCAGCAGGTACATGCCGATCAGGGCCATGCCGGGCAGCATGCCCTTGGCCTCTCCCGCAGGAGTGCCGGGGAGGTGTCGTGAACGAAAGCCAAGATCTTGCGCCGGAGGTACGGAGGGGGTGCCGGTTGTCTGCGGATTTTCAGGGATGTCGGGCATGGTGTTCGATTTACAGCGTATGCAGATAGGCCAGCAGGTCGTAGAGATCCTGGGGGTCGGTATTGGGCTGCGCGGGCATCAGGTTGCGTCCGTGCAGAACGGTCGCGGTTACACGCTCATCGTTGGCCGGTGCGCCGCTCGGCAGGTACTGCTTCTTGAAGACGCCCCGCAGCGGCGGCCCATGCAGCGGGTCGGAGACTCGGTCGTAGTGGCACTGCGCGCAGTGAGCCTGATAGACCTGGTGACCCCGGGCCTGCTGCGGGTTGAGCTGGGTGAGCGGTATCGGGGGAGGCGTGGAGTCACACCCTGCGAGGCAGAGAAGAAAGGGCAGAGCGCAGAGGATAGAGAGGCCAAGGACCCGACGAAGCGTCTTCTTAGAATCGTTATTCACTTACTCTCTATCCTCTACTCTCTACGCTCTGTCTTTTACTTGGCTGCGCTTTGGAAGATCTGTTCCGCAAGGTAGTTTTCGACCTTGGCCTGGTCGCGGAGCATCTCCAGGTAGGAGGCCTTCAGCAACTGCGAGCGGCTCTCGTGGAGCTGCTGGCGAATGTTCTGCTGCACGCGCGGATCGTTCAGATCGCGCTGGCCCGCGGGCTCCTTGCTGATGAGCTTGTAGATCGAGTAACCGGCGACCTTGTGTGTGGTGCCGTCGAGCACCGGAAGGATGTCGGTAATCTGCCCGGCCTTGAGCTTCATGATCGCGGCATAGGCGGTGGGATCGGCCTTCATCTGTGACTCGGGGACAAAGCCTACGTCTCCGCCGTTAGGAGCGGTGTCCTGGTTCTCGGAGAAGTTCGACGCGATAGTCCCGAAGTCGTCGCCGGTATCGAGGCGATTCTTGAGCGCCTGGATCTTCTTGCGTGCTTCGTCGTCGGTGGTCGCCTTGGAGTTCTGCAGGTTGCTGGACTGCTGCGCGGGCTGGTTGGTCACCAGGATCTGCGCCAGGTGGTACCGGTTCTCGATCAGGTTGAAGCTGTCTTTGTGGGCGTTGAAGTAGTTGTTGACGTCACCGTCGGTGACGGTGATCTTGGAGTCGATCTCTTTATTGAAGAGCTTCGTCTGGGTGAGATTGCGACGGATATCGCGACGGAGTTCGTCGAGCGTCAGATTGGCCGTCTTGAGCCGTGCCTGGAACTGCTCCTCGGTGTAGGGAGCCTTCATCTCGGCCAGCTTGGCATCGACCTCGGAATCGGTTGCGATCAGATTCTGCTTGGCGGCGCGCTGCTCGACGATCTCTTCGACGATGAGTTCGTGCAGGATATTGAGGCGCAACGAATCGGCCTGGTCCGCCGACGGTGCCGTCTGCTGCGGGTTGCTGGCGAGCTGCGCGTTGTAAGCCTTATCCACTTCGGTGCGCAGGATCGGATGGCCGTTGACAGTGCCGACGACTCCATCCTGAGGGCCCTTATGGCAACCGGAAAGGAGGACGAGCGTGGAAGCGAACAACACGGCGGACGAGCGAAAGATCTTCGGCATTGGGGGAGGGTTCCTGGGCCACGCGCCTGGTATGCGCGGCTATCCGGTTCAGTTTACAGGAGGAGCAGGCTGATGGGCAGCGTTAGCGGGATCCCATGTAGCCAAACCTTCAGATTGGGCCGCCGCAAGCAGTCTTACGTCTGACCCAATGAAGATAAGATGGTCTCCCGGCATTTGAATCTAAAAAGTGAAAAATTAGTAGGAACCCCTATTGCGCAGGATGGTCTGGGACAAGGGTTCCCCTTCAATTGAGACGGGAGAAAACTTGAAAGGTTTTCTCCCGTCTCGGACAGCCTGACGAGCGTGATC
This sequence comes from Granulicella mallensis MP5ACTX8, assembly GCF_000178955.2. Lineage (NCBI taxonomy): Bacteria > Pseudomonadati > Acidobacteriota > Terriglobia > Terriglobales > Acidobacteriaceae > Granulicella > Granulicella mallensis. The sequence goes on from NC_016631.1 coordinate 505,157, forward strand.
AAGGAGATTGATTCGCAGCTCAGCCTTGCTGGTCAGTTCTGTTGTGGGTGGCGATGGTTTCGAATCAATGGCAGCCATAACATCCTTCCCCATTTGAATTACCTGTTCAACGGCGGACTGGTCGAGCTTTCAACTAAAGCTTTCCCAGCTCCACAATGTGCACGCTGGTAATGGACTCGACCTTCCGCAGCTCTGCAAGCGCCTGCTGCAGAGCGGGTTGCGCCTCCGCAGGCACATCGAGCTGGACGACCGCCAGGGCCTGGCTTCCGGGGAGACGCGTGCTGCGGCCCAGGGCAAAGTTGGCGATATTCAGCTTTGCTTCGCCAAGGATCGTGCCGATGCGTCCGATCACACCCGGTACATCCTGGTTGCGGATGACGACCAGCGTGCCGGTGAGCTCGGCTTCGACGTCGATGCCGTCATAGCTGAGCAGGCGGGGTGAGTGACCGTGGAGCACCGTGGCCGTCGCGGTGGAGTCGCCCTTGGCCGAGTGCAGCGCCAGCCGGAGAACCGCGCCCGTGCCGCCGGAGACGTGCTCGCGCTTGTCTTCCTGCAGACGGATGCCCCGATCGGCTGCCACCGAAGCGGCGTTGATGCGGTTGATGCCGTCCGAACCCGCGAGGACGCCGGAGATGGCAGCATTGCGGATCAGGTCGGTCTTGAGCTGGGCGAGCCGGCCGTTGTAGGTCAGCGCGATGCTTTCGATGTTGCCGCCCGTCTCCGAAGATCCGATCGCATGGGAGAGGAACTGCCCCAGCCGCGCGGCCATCTCAATGTACGGGGAGACCTCGGCGTACTCTTCCTCCGAGAGGGAGGCGACGTTAACGGCATTCTGCACGACACCGAGCTTCAGGTAGTCGCGCACCTGGTTGGCGAGCTGGATGCCGATGGCCTCCTGCGCCTCGTCGGTCGAACCGGCGATATGCGGCGAGAGCAGCACGTTCTCAAGCTCGAAGTACGGAGAGTCCTTAAGGGGCTCATGGCGGAAGACGTCCAGCGCGGCACCGGCTACATGGCCGGACTTGATCGCCTCGGCCAGCGCCTCGTCGACGATGAGCTCGCCGCGCGCGCAGTTCACGATGCGGATGCCCTTCTTCATGATCGCGAGCGAGGTCTTGTTGATCAGGCCCTCGGTCTGCGGTGTGAGGCCCACGTGCAGCGAGAGGAAGTCGGAGCTGGAGAAGATCTCGTCGATGGGAACCAGCGTAACGCCGTTCTCGCGGGCAATGACCGGAGCGACGAAGGGATCGTAGCCCAGCAGGTTCATGCCGAACGCCTTGGCGCGGCGCGCCACTTCCAGCCCAATGCGGCCCAGCCCGACGATGCCGAGCGTCTTGCCGCGCAGCTCCGAGCCCTGCAGAGACTTCTTCTCCCACTTGCCGACGTGCAGCGCGGCGTTCGCGCGGGGGATAGCGCGGCACATGGAGATCATCAGTCCAAGCGTGAGTTCGGCGACGGCGACGGCGTTTGCGCCCGGCGTGTTCATCACGACGATGCCGCGGCGTGTGGCCTCGTTGGCATCGATGTTGTCGACGCCGACACCGGCCCGGCCGATGATGCGCAGTTTGGGAGCGGCTGCGAGCAGGGCGGCGTCCGCCTGAACGGCAGAGCGCACGACCAGCGCGTCGGCATCGGCGAGTTCCGCGGGCAGGCCGCCGGGAGCGATCTTGTCAGCGGTGACGACGTTCCAGCCGGGCTCCTTCTGGAAGATGGCAAGCGTGGCGGGCGAGACTTTTTCGGCGAGAACGATCTTCAAGAGGATCTCCGGGGCGCAAATGGCGCAGCACTTTTAGTGTAGCTGTGAACAAAGGTTGAGGGGGAGCCGGGGCAAAGAGCGCGAGCGGTTACCGCTTGAGTTCGGCTACGCAGTGGTCGTCGAACTGCTGGACAAATTCTTTGAGGGTGGTGAACTGGATCTGAATGGAGGCGTTTTTTCTCAACAGGAGGACATATTCGTCGGCGGGGAGACTTCCGGGATCGTAGCCCATCTTAAAGGACGAGATTGCGTCGAAGTCCTGCACCCCAGCGGCGATCACGTTCTTGTTGACGAGGTCTTCCAGCATGTAGAGATCGGAGTACCGTTGCACTTCGTCATAGGGCATGAAGCCTAAGGCCCCGGTATCCCGCGCGGTACGCCAGGCTGCATCGTTCAGCGAGTCGAAGTTCATTGAGTTGTCGATGGACCCATGGAAGTTTTTGGGGTCGGCCATGAGCGCGTGAATAGCCTTGATATTGGCCTCCTGGCTGTCGACGTTTCGCTGCAAAAGTACAAGATCCTTTTGCGCGGCCTCATGATTGTGTTCAATCTCTTGCCGGATATTCTCCCGGGCCTCATGTACGAGATGGCGATGGTGCAGGTACTCGACGAAGGCCTCCAGGGTGAGCGCGATGAAGAGACCGATGGTCACGATCGTCAGGTGGGTAAAGAAATCTCGCCAGGTGTGAACAGGTTGGTGGGGTGCGTGGACGTCCATCAGCTTCTCCGGGGGAGGTGCGTTCTAGAGTTTTCCATTCGTGTGAGCATAGATCAGATCGAGACTGTGGCTGAGATCGCGGAGCTGATCGAGCTCTACCAACGTCTGTTGAGCGTTTGCGATCATCGTGTCGACCTCTGCCGGCTGTAGATCGGTGAGCTTGCGTCCGCCCTTCAGGGGTTCGGTAATTCTGTAAATGGAGCGGATGTAATTGCGGGCCTGATCGTTGACTACTCCCTGCTGGTTGTAGATGACGGAGTATGCCTGGGCGTACTCGTAGGACATCAGGGCGACGGCTCCGGTATCGCGCGCTGTGTTCCAGGCAGCGGAGTCCATACCGTTCCACTCCCAACCGTGGGCAAGCTGTCCGGAGGTTGGTTGATGTGTCTTTATCGCTGCGAGAAGGCTTAGATTAAACTCTATCTCCTGTTCGGTGCCGTCGAGTTGCTTCTCGTCACCCGCCAGAGTCTGCCGGTTGCTGCTTATCTCGGCGCGGAGGTTCATTTCGGCCTCGTGCAGCAGGTGACGATGGTGTGCGGCTTCGACCAGGCCTTCAAGTCCGAGTGCGATCAGCAGACCGATGGTGATGGTGGCCAGGTGGAGGAGAAAGTCCTTCCACGTGTGGATTGGTTCGTGCGGTGCGTGGACATCCATGTTTGTGCTGGCTCCGTGCAGTGAAAAGGATTATTCGCAGTCTACCGAAAGAAGTGCGGAACGAAGCTGCTGAGGTTGCCGGTAATAGGTCCCGCGTCTTCGCGAATGCCCATGCCGCAGCACTCCTGGTCGATCATCCAGAGTCCAAGCACAGGCCACCGTCCCGGATTCGGCCCGTCTGGAAAGACCGTGGCCGGCCCCAGGCGCTGGTCGATCTGCAGGCGGTTATCGTACGGCCCATCGGTAGAGATCTGCTTGCCTTCGAGGCTGGTAATCACGATATTGGAGCCCTCTCGCGAGTGCAGGGGCTTCCTCACCCAGCCGGGAGCGGGCTGCCAGTTGCTGGAGCCCGTGACGAAGTGCGCTTCCAGCAGCAGCTCGTGGTTCGGGTAGAGCTCCCACAGCACCGGCAAAATGCCCTTGTTCGAGAGCAGCATCTTCCAGATGGGTTCGATCCAGCGCATGTCTTTGTACGTGCGCAATCCCTGGGCGGCGAAGGCCTCTTCGAGCATCGTCTCCCACGGATAGAGCTTGAAGATCGTCTCGATCTGGTTCTCTTCCGGCGCAAGATCGACGAAGCACTGCCGGGGGTCGTTCCAGCCGATCTCCTCCATCAGGAGCTGGCTGGTGGGCAGCCCCGCCTGCTCGGCGGTATCGCGAAGGTAGGCGACGGTGAGCAGGTCTTCGGGATAGTCGGTGCTGGCAAAGTAGACGGGCTTGGCGAGATAGCTGTCGAGGTCTTTCCACTTGGCGATCAGCTTCTCGTGCAGCGAGTTGAACTGGTCGGCTTGCGGGTAGACGTCCTTGAGCCAATACCACTGGATGACCGCGGCTTCGAGCAGCGAGGTCGGGGTATCGGCGTTGTACTCCAGCAGCTTGGGCGCGCCCTGGCCGTTCCACAGGATGTCGAAGCGCCCATAGAGTGCCGGAGGCTCCTCGTTCCAGGCCCACTCGATCATCGGCACGGCCTCGGCTGGGATCTCCAGCTCGTCATAGCGCTGGTTATCGATGACGTTCTGCGCGGCGGCGAGGCACATCTCCTGCAGCTCGTTGCCGGCAGCCTCCAGGCGGTCGACCTCGGCTGCGGTGAACTCGTAGCAGGTGCTCTCGTCCCAGTAAGGCCGGGCGTTCGGCACGGAAGGATCGGCCTCGGGGGTATGGAAGGTGAGGCCCTGCTGTTCGACGGTCTGCTGCCAGTGGGGGCGAGGGGTAAGGGTATGGCGCTGCATGATCTATTCTCCCCCACTGCCGCCGTGCGAAGAAAAGCTGCTGCCAAAGCCTCCACGGCTGGTGCCGCTGAAGGAGTAGCTATGGCCTGAGATTGGCGAGTAACTGCCCCCGCCCACAATGCTGCCCAGGCCGAATCCTCCCCCGCCGCCGTAGTAATAGCGGTAGTAGTGCGGAATAAAGATCCCGTTGGTATAGGTGCCGCCATTGTTCAAAAGGCTTCCCGCTACGGGCTTTTGCGCGCCGGGCGGCAGGTTCTTGCAGAAGCTGGGGTCGACGACATGATTGGATTCATCGACGCAGCGCTCCACCTCGGTGTGGCGGCAACCGGTGAGCAGAGCCATGGCAGACGCAGCCAGCAAGGGGGCAATGACGTGGGTGGAACGACGCATGCTTCGAGTCCTTAGGGTTTCGAAACATGGTACCGCACCAGAACACGATGGCGACAGATCACCCTCCAGCGCCCTTACCTCTCGCTCGGATCGCCTCAACCTTGTCATCTCGACCGAAGGCGCGCTTTTGCGCCGAAGTGGAGAGGCCTGCAGCTTGCTCGTGCGGGCAATATCTCTATGGCGTGCAAGCCTGCACAGGAGACGCAACAAGATTAAATCAGGCGAGAGTCCAGCGCCAAAGGCGCGGCATATCCCAGCCTGGGGTGAAGCCCCAGGTTACGGACACACACAAATTCCAGAGGGCTGAAGGCCCGGCATATCTCGCTTGTGCAGACGAGATATGCCGGGCCTTCAGCCCTCTGGACCCTTATAGACCTTGTACCTGGGGCTCACGCCCCAGGCTGGGATATGCCGCGCCTTTGGCGCTGGACTCTCGCAGCCCCTTAAAACTGCTGCGACTTCAACCACTCGCGGAACTTCGGTCCCAGCTCATTGTGCTTCAGCGCGAAATCAACGGTCGCTTTCAGGAAGCCGAACTTATCGCCTGCATCATGACGTTTGCCTGTGTAGCAAAAACCATAGACCTTCTCATACTGCAGCAGCGCCTTGATGGCATCGGTAAGCTGTAACTCGCCGCCCGCACCGGGCTTGATATTTTCGATCATCTCGAAGATGCGCGGCGTCAGAATGTAACGGCCGATGATGGCGTTCAGGCTGGGAGCCTCTTCAGGCTTCGGCTTTTCGACCATGTCCCGAACGTCGAGCAGCCGTTTGTCCTCCGGGTCGGGCGTGCAGTCCAGGCAGCCATAGTGCGAGATCGCCTCGCGCTCCACAACCTCCGAAGCCAGGATGGAGGATTGCGTCCTATCGAAAGCCTCCACCATCTGCTTCATGCAGGGAACGGTGCAGTCCACGACATCGTCCGGAAGAATCACGGCGAAGGGCTCATCGCCGATCAGATCCTTGGCCTGCAGCACGGCATGGCCAAGCCCCAGCGGCTCGGCCTGACGGGTGTAGACGATACGCGCCAGCCGGGTGACCGATTGAGCGATCTCCAGCAATGCCGGCCGGTTGCGCGCGATCAGCGACGCCTCCAGCTCCGGTGACTTGTCGAAGTGATCCTCCATCGTCGCCTTATTGCGGCCGGTGACGATGATGATCTCCGTGCATCCGGCGGCCACAGCCTCTTCGACCGCATACTGAATCAGAGGCTTGTCCACCAGGGGCAGCATCTCCTTGGGAGTTGCCTTGGTGGCGGGAAGAAACCGGGTACCCATGCCTGCCGCAGGAATCACGGCCTTGCGGACCTTCAAGAAAGCCATCTACGCTCCAAATCCATTTGTTTCAAGCTCATAGAGCCTTGCCAATATGCTAGCAAGAGCAATTGCTCAAGCCGTGTGAACTACCTCAAAAAACCATTGCATGAATGGGGTGAAGAAGGAAACAGGCTTCAGGCCCCTGTGAGGCAAGGCGCAATTTCCGGTGGGAACACCCGAAAAATAAGATGCACAAATCCGCAAAAATACGGCCTCGGTCCGCAGTGGATAACTACTTTTTATTTGACCAGCTTTGTATTGCTCAAAGCATTTCTGGTACCGGTGTAAAGGATTTTCTCTAATACTACAGCTGTATTGATTGCAAACCTACCTCAGACCTGTCATTTCGACCGACCAACGGGAGTGGAGAAACCCCTGTATTCGCGGTTGCTCACGCTATCGAAGAAGCTAGAGCAAATTTCCTGTAGGTGTATAGCGGAACCGCGACATTTATGGCCGTTTTTCCCCAGAAAAACGGTACTGCACGCCCGATTCAACTTCCCAGTAACAGGAAATTTGCTCTAAGGGACAAGCTGTATTACCGAATAACCGTCGTCGAGGTCTAGCCTGCTTCTTGGCTTTGAAGGGGCGGGGCTTCAGCCCCGCCGTTATGTCAACACCTAAAGCGGCTTTAGCCGCGGAGGGAACGACGTCCATCCACCTGGCAGCTCTGCCTCTCCGGCGAACTGTCTATAGCACCGGAGAATCGTCATGCAGCATCGTCTTCCGGATAACCTTTACCGGGGCGAAGCCCTGGCGCATAAAGTCGTCGTGGAAGTGCTGCAGGTCGAATGCCGGACCCTGCTTCTTCTTTACGTCTTCGCGCAGCTTCATGATCTCGAGCTTGCCGAGCGTGTAGTAGAGATACAGCGCATCCGAGGTGCCGCGTTTTGTCTCCATCGTCCCGATGGCGCGCGACTGGTAGCCCTCTTTGACGAAGAAGTTCACCGCATCGTCGAAGCTCATCGCCCCGCCTGTGCCGGTGTGCATGCGGATGCTCACGACGAAGCGGGCATCGCGCAGCAGCGCGTCCTGAAGCTGGCCGAGGCGTATCAGCTTCGCTTCACGCTCCGTCTTGGCTCCGAAGCCCGGCTGGCCGTAGCCTTCGTCCAGCATCATCTGCTCGCAGTAGTGGGCCCAGCCTTCGATATTGGTATTCGCTCCGAGCAGCTTGCGGATCTTCGAGGGGAACTGCGGCTGCCAGAGGAACTGCACATAGTGGCCGGGATAGGCCTCATGCACGCCGGTCGAAACGATCGTGCCGATATTGAAGGCCGCCATATGCTCGGCGACGCGCTCCGGCGTCCAACCCTTCTCCGGCAGCGTGACATTGAAATAAGCCTTGGTGGAGTGCGTCTCGAACGCTCCCGGCGGATCCATCGAAGCCTGCGTCGTGGCGCGCATAAAGGGCGGCGTCTCTTCGAGCGTCGGCTGCACGTCGCTGGGGATCGTGATGATGTGGTGCGAGCGGATATAGGTGATCAGCGAATCGAACTCGCTGTGGAAGGCCCCCAGCAACTGGTCGGGCGCAGGATGGATCGTCGCCAGTTCGGCGAGCTCCTCCTGCGGCGTCTTTGCGGGATCGATCTCCTTGGCAACCCGTGCAAACTCGGCCTGGTTCTTGTGCAGGTCGTCCATGGCGATCTGCAGCAGGCGGTCGAGCGGGATATCGACCATCTCGTTATAGGCGAGCGCCTTCTGGAAGGTGTCTGCTCCGTAACGAAAGTCGCCATTGGAGCGGGGCAGCAGGTCGGACTTCATCCACGCGCCATAGCTCTTGAGCGCGTCGATGGCAGCCGCGTTGGTCTTGGCGAAATCGGCCTTGGCCTTGGCATCGTCGGCATCCTTGAAGGCTTCGGGCACGTCGCTCTGAAAGAAGCTGACGAGGCCGTCGATCTGTTCGAGGGCGATCTCGGTGTAGATATGCGGCGGGTTCTTGAGATTCTTGCGCGCCTCCAGCAGGGCCTGCGGAATCTGCCGCTCCCGCTCGACGGCAGCGCGCAGCCGCGTATTTACAGGGGCGTAGGGCCGTTCCATGATGCTGAAGATCGAGCTGGTCACGCCGCTGGAGTAGCTGTCGGGGTTCTTCTCCCAGCCGCGAATGACTTCGAGCTGCAACAGCGTAGCGTGGACGTTGTTCATCAGGATCTGGTAGTCCGCCGCGGGTTCCGCGTCGAGGGCTGTGGGGTCGATCTCGGCCAGCTTCTTCTCGAAGTCGTGCAGGGCCGCGGTCTCCTTCTGCACGTTCGCGGCGGAGTAGTCCTCCAGTTGGGTGTCGTACTGATGCAGCCCGGCGCCGGTGCCAGCCGTCGGCGAGAACTTGAAGTAGACCTGATCGAAGTATTGTTCGGTGAGGTAGTTGAACGTCTGCGACGCGCCGTCGGCGGAGAGGTGCTGGGCGGAGGCGGGAAGGGCAGTCAGCATGAGGGCTCCGGCGAGCGAAGCGGAGAGCAGGGTGCGCATGGGTGGAGTGTATCGAAACCGAAGGCTTCGCTGCACTTATCTGGTGTCTGTTTTTTGTCGTTGCCTGTTTTTGCCTTTCTAGTTTGTCATTCCCGTAGGGAATCTGCTTTTGTCTTTGCAGTTGCATTTGCTTTTCTGGTTGTCATTCCGACCCTCGAGCGAAGCGAAGGGGAGTGAAGGGGAGTGAACCTGCTTCCTCCCGCTCTTCGCCAGTGCTGCCACAAACATTACGCGTTAGCTCAACCAGGCCCAGCTCCAATCCCCATGCTTTCTGGGTGTTTACAGGAAATCTCCTGTTACCGGGTAGTTGAATCGGACGTACAGGCTTTGCGGAGTACCTCTTCTATGCCCGCAAGCAGGCCGGGAATAGGTTCGGGGCTGGTGTGCGTGAGATGGAGTGAGTCGTTGACTGTGACTGCTCCGAGGGTCTGCTCTCTGTCGATGCCACGCAGAGCACAGGGCGCCCAGAGGTCTGTGAGTTGTAGTGTGCCGAAGGTGCTGTCAAAGGGGAGACGGCCGAGATTCGTGAACATCACCTGTGCGTTGATCAGACTTCGCTTGAGCAGATCTGCCTGTTTGGCGGTGAGGTTCGTAGATACCACTTTAGTTTGCCGATCGATCATCATCGAGATACTCTCTGGGTTTTTAACGGTAGAGAGGCCATCTCTCGCGAACCGCGCGAGATCCCAGAATGTCATCGGACTCTCTGGCGGGATCGAGATCTCACCACTGGTGAGGGAAATCATGCATTGATCTTCGAGGCCGAGGATATCGCGAACCTCGGCGGGTGACAGGATGCGGAGCGGGTGATTACGCCAGCTTTCGTCGAGAGACCTGCCTGCAAAGGTGAGAGCCGCGGAGAGGGCGGCATGGATCGTAACACCTTCCAGACGGCTGCGGTCCTGGAGAGCGAGGGTCTGTTCCGGTGTGAATTTAATACCGTCTACATGGGGCATTGCCGGGCGCTGCGCAACGAAAGCTGGCAGGCCTGGCTCGGTGGATGTCCTCTGTTTTGCTCCGAAGAGAGTCTCGCGGGATGGCATCAATGGTAGCTTTTCGAGGTCATGGCCGCTAAGAGAGAGGAGCATGTCCCGGAGTAGAAAGATGCGGGACGAGCCATCGCAAACGGCGTGATGGGCGGAGAGGATGAAGATGCTCCGCTTCTCCTGATAGAGAAGGACTGCGCGGAAGAGAGGAGACTGATCGGGCGTGAAAGGCGCATTGATCTCTTTGGCAATCTCCTGCTGCCAGCGGGCATCGGTGGATGTGACTACACGGAGGGGGATGTGCTGGTGGGCAACGTGCCGAAAGTGTGGGACACGGTTGAAGGCTGTGTCGATGCAAACGGAGAGCAATGGGTGGCGTCGTTGTATCGCGTCCAGCGCATCGCGCCATTGCTGGACGGTTGTGTGTCCGGTGATCTCGGCGGCAAGGGCTCCGTTGACAGGAAAATGTTGGCCGAAGAGGCAGTAGAGCTCTTCAAAGGCACCGAGGGGACGGAGGAGATCGCTGGTTAGAGGATCGAGTGGTTGTATCTCCTGCGAAGTCAAAGGCATGATGCATTCCTTTCCGGTTTGCAGTAAGAGAGGTATCTCTCACTGCTGCGGAGTGAAGTGTGCGTGTCCGCAAGGAATGACACCTTAAAGAGTTGCAAAAGAGTTGCAAATGCAATATCCACTCGGTATCTAAAACACAAACAGCAACTATTTATTCCCAGAAAACATGTCGGAAATCTTGTGTCGGACCAGACGTCCGATCCTGGGTGGTCACGGGTCGAAGCCCCAAAGGGGCGGTATATCTCAGCCCAGGGTGGGGACGCAAAGCGCGTGACGAACGTTTGCGATGAAGGTAGAGACCTGAAGGGGCGACCTATTGTGGTTGCACGATATACCGCCCCTTCGGGGCTCGCTCATGCGGTCTGCAACGTGCTTTCGTTCTTGTCTTTGCCTTTGCTTTTCTGTTTGTCATTCCCGCAGGGAATCTGCTTCTGTCTTTGCTGTTGCTTGTTTTTCGTCGTCATCCTGAGGCGTAGCCGAAGGACCCCCGCATTTTGGATCACCGCAAACGGACGCCCTACGCCCCTGCGTCCAGCGCCGTCAACAACTCTCGCGTCTCCGCAATCACCACATCCGCCTGCGCACTCGTCAGCGGCCACTTCAAAATCCCCTGCGGCGTAAGCTGCGCCCCATTTTTCGCATTCCGCGAGACGAGCTTCATCAACGCCCCCACGTTGACGCCTTTCCCCTCCTGCGCCGGAGCCGTGTGCAGCTTGTCGCTGAAGGTGACATACAGCATATCGCGCATGGCCTTGATCTTTCCGGCCTGCGCCAGCGGCGCATTCGCCGGTCGCACCGCCGCCGTCTCGCGAACCGCACGCGCGACGTTGGACTCCGTGCGATTCAGCGCTGCCCGGCTGGAGAACTGCAGATTGGCTGTCTGTGGCGGCTGTCCATGACGTCCCGCCAATGGTGGCCGTGCCATCGTAGACGGAGCCCACGCTCCATAAGCAGGACGAGCCGGCGGCTTTGCCGGTGGCGCGGGCTTCTTCGCAGGCTCTTCGATCGCCGTGCGCTTGCGTTCGATCTGCGCAATGCCGAGCTGCTCGCAGGTCAGGCGGATCTCGCCCGCGGCGAGCAGGTGCAGCACATTCTCCGGCGGCGTTCCATAGCGGTCCTGCAGCTCGTCGCGAACCTCGGCCAGCTCCGCCTGGGTCTGCGATCCGGCGATGCGCTTGTACATGCGCAGCCGCTGATTCTCTTCCGCGATATACGCGTCGTCGATGCGCAGCGAGATGCCGAGGTTCACCGTCACTTGCGGCCGCTCCTCGCGTCCCTCGCCCTTCAGCCGGCTTACGGCCTCTTCAAGCATCGTCGTGTACATCTCGAAGCCGATGGCCTCGATGTGCCCGCTCTGCTCGCCGCCGAGCATGTTGCCCGCGCCGCGCAGCTCCAGATCCAGCGCCGCAATCTTGAAGCCCGCGCCGAGGTCCGAGAACTCCTTGAGCGCCGCCAGCCTGCGCCGTGCGATCTCCGTAAGCTGCTGCTCCGGCGGAATCAACAGGTACGCATACGCGCGGCGGTTGGAGCGCCCAACGCGTCCACGCAATTGGTAAAGCTCGCTCAAACCGTGCCGGTCCGCGCGGTTGATGATGATGGTGTTCGCCTTCGAGATGTCCAAGCCGTTTTCGATGATGCTTGTCGCGCAGAGCACGTCGTACTCGCCGTCCATGAACGCGAGCATCACGCGTTCCAGTTCGGCCTCGGGCATCTGTCCGTGGCCCACAACGACGCGGGCCTGCGGCACCAGCTCGCGAATCATCGAAGCCAGCTCGTAGATCGTCTCCACGCGGTTATGCACAAAGTACGTCTGCCCGCCTCGCTCCAGCTCCACCTCGACCGCAGTACGGATCAGCTTTTCGTCGAACTTCGCCACGACCGTCTGGATGGCCATGCGGTCCTTGGGCGGCGTCTCGATCACGCTCATATCGCGCAGCCCGACCAGCGACATATTCAAAGTGCGCGGGATCGGCGTTGCCGACATCGACAGCACATCGATGGCGGCGCGCATCTGCTTCAAACGCTCTTTATGGCGCACGCCGAAGCGCTGTTCCTCGTCGACGACCAGCAGGCCGAGGTCCTGGAATTGCAGGCTCTGGGAGAGGATCGCGTGGGTGCCGATCAGGATATCGACCTTGCCCTGCGCGGTGCGTTCGAGGACATCCTTCTTCTCTTTCGCGGTGCGGAAGCGCGAGATCATCTCGACGACGACTGGGAACTTGCTGAACCGCCGTTTGAAGCTCTCGAAGTGCTGGAAACAGAGCACCGTCGTCGGCGTGAGCACGGCGACCTGCTTGCCGTCCTGCACGGCCTTGAACGCCGCGCGCATGGCGACCTCGGTCTTGCCGTAACCGACGTCGCCGCAGAGCAGGCGATCCATCGGCTGCGTCGATTCCATATCGGCCTTGATGTCGGCGATGGCCCGCAACTGGTCGTCGGTCTCGTTGAAGTCGAAGGCGTCTTCGAACTCGTGCTGCATGTTGGTGTCGGGCGAAAACGCCGTGCCCACCGCGGCCTTGCGCTGCGCGTAGAGCTTCAGCAGCTCTTCGGCCATGTCCTGCATGGCCTTCTTGACCCGCGCTTTGGTCTTGGCCCACGCCGGATTGCCGAGCCGGTTCAACTGCGGCGCGGGGCCGGTCTCGGTCGAGCGATACTTCTGGATCAGGTCGAGCCGCGTGAGCGGAACATACAGCTTCGCGTCATCCGCGAAGTTGAGAATCATCAGCTCCAGCGGCGGCGCGTCGGGCTGGTCGAGCGTACGCAGACCCTCGTACCGCGCAATGCCGTGCTCCACGTGCACGACATAATCACCCACCGCCAGGTCGCGGAAGTCCGAGATAAACGCCGCCGTCTTCGACCTGCGGGCCGCGGGCCGCGCATGGACGTCGGCATCGTCGGAGAGATCGTTGGCCCCGATGACCACGAGCTGCCGCGCCGTCGCGCGGTCGAGATCGAGAATCTGCACGCCATTGGCGATAGCTGCGCGCACGATCACCGGCGTGCGCAGGTCTCCGGCCAGGTAGCTCGATTCCGAGTACACCGTCGTGGAGCCGCCCTGCTGGGGCCGCGACCCGATGCGGTAGGGCACACCGTACTCCTGCAGCAATCCCGCAAGCCGCTCGACTTCGCCCTGGTTCGCGGCGGCGATCAGCACGCGGGCCTCGTTCTCCATCAGCGACTTCAATTGGTCGACCAACGCGGGAATCGAGCCGTGGAAGCGCATGGTCGGCCGCGTCGCGAACTCGATCTCGCTGGCATCGCTGCGGTCCGCATCGAGCACATCGACGATGCCGATCTGGTCGAGCTCACAGCCGGAGTACGCGCGAACACGGTCCTGCAGCTCCCACGGCGAGAGATACAGATCTTCCGGTCGTACCAGCGAGCCGATGCCCGCGCGGTCATGCCGCTGTTCGACCTTATTCCACCAGCGCTCGCCCTGGTTGTCCACCATCGAGGGCTCTTCGATGAAGACGCGCGGGCCGTTGGCGGAGGGCGCTCCCATCAAATCGAGCAGAGAGGATTTAGCGCCGGCAACGGCTGCATAGAACTCCCAGCCGGGAAAGATGGTGGCCTCGCCGGTGCGGGTGGCCACGTGGGTGACCAGCTCGTTCGGCGTCTCGCCGCCTTCGAGCTCAGCGCCAGCAGCCGTTCCGCTGCGGGTGAGCCGCGCGTTGATGGCGGTCAGAAGCTTTTCAGTAACCGGTGTTTCGGTGAGCGGGAGCAGCAGAATCTCATCGAGCGCGGAGCTTGACCGCTGCGTATCGGGATCGAAGCGGCGCATCGACTCGATCTCATCGCCGAAGAAGTCGATGCGAACCGGCCGCTCCATCTCCGGCCCATAGACATCGAGGATGCCTCCGCGGACGGTGACCTGTCCGGGCATCTCGACGACATCTACGCGGGTATAGCCGACCGAGACCAGGTGCTCGATCAACATCTCGGGGATGTGCTCCTCGCCTGTGCGCAGGGTCAGTGCCAGGGCAGCGTAGAAGTCCCGGGCGAAGAGCTTCATGCAGACGGCTTCGACGGGCGCGATCACCAGCTTGGCGGCCCCGCTGGCGAGCTTCCATAGCGCCGCCGCGCGTTGCTCTTGAATTTCGGGATGCGGCGACAGGTTCTCGAACGGCAGCACGTCATGCGCGGGAAGCCGCAAAACCTCTTCGACGGCGAGCACGCCGGTCAGCTCGCAGGCCGCGAGCACCGCGGCGTGCAGGGCCTCGGCGGCCTTGTTGTCGGAGACGATCACCAGCGCCGGAGCCTGGGACGCACGGACGAAGTAGGGAAGATAGAGCGCTCGTGCGGTCGCGGTGAGTCCGGACACACGTCTCCGGCCCGTGCCGCCCGCCAAGTGGCGACGCGCACGCTCAAAAGCTGCGGAGTGCTCCATGTCCGCCATCAACTCGCGGACGAAGGGAAGAATCATGCAGGATTTAGTTTAGCAACCGATGCCGCTTTGGCCTCGCTCCACCGTGTTTTCAACCTTTAGGACGCCCACAAAGTGAAAGGAGTCGACGCGGTGAAAGGGGTGCCACGGGGTGAAAGAAGTGCCGCGGGATCTAGCCCCAAAGGGGCGACATATCCCAGCCCAGGGTGGAGGCGGCAGGCGAGCGCTTTTTGCTCGCCATGTCGCCGCAACCCTGGGTTACAGCCCCAATGAAGGTAGAGCCCTGAAGGGGCGCCCTATCGGTCGTGCCACAGATGTTCGAGCTTTCGGCCAGAACCGTTCGTTGAACAATGATGGTCAGTCCTCTACAGCGCGAAGCGCCAACCGTGACGCTTTAGCGTCGCGGGACGGTGGGTAAGGGAGGCAATCGCCTTTAGGCTACGGAGTAAGGGCCAAGCGAGAATGGGGCTTTAGCCCCGGGCCTTTTGATCGCAGCCGAAAGAAGGCCCGGGCCTAAAGGCCACATCTTTGCCAAGCCTCTATTTCCGTAGCCTAAGGGCTACGGCTCCCTCCGTCTCCTCGACGCTAAAGCGTCAACGAACGCGCTTCGCGCTATCCAGAACATTCTTTGTCGAAGGAACGATCCCCCACCCTTGGTAGAATCGTGGTGATTATGCCCGCAGCTACAGGTCTTTCTCCCGAAATCCTCGCCAAGTATCAGCCCGTCATCGGACTCGAGGTCCACGTCCAGCTGCTGACGCAGTCCAAAGCCTTCTGCGGCTGCCGCAACGAGTACGGCGGCGAGCCCAATACGCACACCTGCCCCACCTGCCTCGGTCTGCCCGGCGCCTTGCCTGTGCTCAACAAGCAGGCCGTGGAGTTTGCGGTGCTCGCGGCGAAGGCCATCGGGTGCGAGATTCGCGAGACCAGCATCTTCTCGCGCAAGAACTACTTCTACCCGGACTCGCCCAAGGGCTACCAGATCTCGCAGTTCGACAAGCCCATCGCGGAGAACGGCGTCATCGTCGTGCCGGACGCGCAGGGCAATCCCAAGCGCATCGGCGTCACCCGCCTGCACATGGAAGAGGACGCGGGCAAGAGCCTGCACGACGGCTTCGCCGACTCCGTCTCGCGCACCTACATCGACCTCAACCGCTGCGGCACGCCGCTGGTCGAGATCGTCAGCGAGCCCGACCTGCGCACCGCCGACGAGGTCTTCGAGTACCTGACCAAGCTCAAGGAGATCCTGCTCTACACCGCCGTCTCCGACTGCAACATGGAAGAGGGTTCGCTGCGCTGCGACGCCAACGTGAGCGTGATGCTCAAG
Organism: Granulicella mallensis MP5ACTX8; assembly: GCF_000178955.2. Classification (NCBI taxonomy): domain Bacteria; kingdom Pseudomonadati; phylum Acidobacteriota; class Terriglobia; order Terriglobales; family Acidobacteriaceae; genus Granulicella; species Granulicella mallensis. Next base: position 520,950 of record NC_016631.1, read on the forward strand.
TCTGACTGGGAGGCGCGCGGAGCCGCGGCCTACGGGACCAAGGCCGAGGTCAAGAACGTCAACTCGTTCCGCTACATTCGCTCGGCGGTGGAGTACGAGATCGAGCGCCAGATCGGTGTGATCGAAGAGGGTGGCCGCGTAGTGCAGGAGTCGCGCCTCTGGAACAGCGCCGAGGGCCGCACCTTCTCGATGCGTTCCAAGGAACAGGCCCATGACTATCGCTACTTCCCCGAGCCGGACCTTCCGCCGCTGGTCGTCGGACCGGAGTGGCAGAAGCAGATTCTCTCCGCGATGCCCGAGCTGCCCGAAGCCCGCCGCGCCCGCCTGTCCGCGGAGTATGGCCTCTCCGCGCAGGACGCCGCGACGCTGACGACGACGCGCTCGCTAGGCGACCGCTTTGAGGTAGCTGCGAAGACGGCGAAGTCTCCGAAGCGTGTGGCGTCGATCCTGCTCAGTGAGATCACGATGCGCCTGCGCGCCGCCGAGATCGAGTTCGAGCAATCTCCCGTCACGCTCGACGGCGTCGTGCTTGCCGCCGACCTTGCCGAAGCCGGAGAGATCTCGTCCAAGCAGCTCAAGCAGCTGCTCGACGCGTGCTTCGCCGAGGGCAAGGACTTCGCCTACATCTACGACCGCGACAAGCCCCAGCAGATCTCGGACACCTCGGCCATCGAGGCGATGATCGACGAGGTAATCGCCGCGAACCCCGCACAGGTAGCCCAGTTCAAGGGCGGCAAGCGCACGGTTGCCGCGTTCTTCGTCGGCCAGGTGATGCGCCTGTCGAAGGGCCAGGCAAACCCGGCAGTTCTGAATGAGCTTGTGGTGAAAAAACTGGATGCGTAACCGCTAACGCAAAGGTGTTTTTGCCTTTGCTCTTGCTTTTCTTGTTGTCATTCCCGCAGGGAATCTGCTTTTTGCTTTTGCCTTTGCTTTTCTGGTTGTCATTCCGAGCGCAGTGAGGAACCTGCTGTCTCCCGCTCTTCGCTCGTACTACCCGGAAAAGCAAAGGCCCTCTTGATAGCGACAATGTTTGCTACAGAGCGCATTTGACGACAACAACTAGCGTCTAATCCCTCCATGCGCCCCACGCACAAGCTCGCGCTCCTCTGCACTCTTATGACCTCCACCGGTTGCCGCCACCCTTACGTCGTGCCCGAAGAGCCCATGCCTCCAAACACCATCCTGCTTTCGCAGATGATGCGAGAGCTCTCCGCGCAGCCCGGCTTCACCGACGCTCTTCTCGCCCAGATCGACAAGGGCGGCAAGAAAGGTCCGGCGCTACTGACCCCAGCGCTGATCGATGAGCTGCGCAAACGCATCCTCGGCAAGGACTGGCAGGGCCTCGACCGCTTTCCCGGATGGACGATGCGCGAGATCAACCCCACCGTGCGCGTCGTCGGCCACGTAGCGGGCAAGAGCCCCAAACTCGAAGCGACAGCCGCCGTGCATCCCGGCTCACCCGCCACAACAGAAGCGGCCAAACAGTTTCTCGACCTCGGCCCCTACGCACTCGACAAGAGTGAGACGGTCGATCTCGACCGTCCATCCACCTTGCCAGGCTTCACCACCGATGGCCTCGTCACCACCCTCGGCGCAGGCGTTACACGAGGCGACGGTCCTAACGACCTGGCCCCCGAGCACGCCGAAAGCCAGAGGCTCGCCGACGTCCTGAATCGCCTGGCGGCCAATCTCCTACCGAGCTCGACACTCTTCGCCGCAAAAGTGCAGGGCCGGGTGGCAAATTCTCCGCAGGACCTGATCGCTGCGCTGCTAGCGACAGGCCACGAGGTTACGGTCGGCGATGCTCGCTACTTCGCCAACTTCGGGCACTTTCACTATCAGGGCAAAGACGTGATGATGCCCTTCTGGGTGAACTCGCAGATCGTCGTGCCGCACTCCGGTGGCCGTCCGCTGCTCATCCCCGTCTCACACGCTGAATACGAGTGGCACATCCGCGGCCCTCACCTCAACGCCGATGTCAGCTACTACTTCGGCATCGACGGCAAGAGCGAGTGGCGCACCATGGACACGCTCGATCAGCCCTGGGTGCTGAAGCGCAACGCACATGAGTATCGCGATGCCGATGCGGTGGAGGTCACGAGGCTTGCCGGGCTGCTGACCGTCGCCTACATGCACCAGCACGATGCGCGACCAGAGCTGCCCTTCGGTGGCTACTATGCTCTCGGCGTCTGTCAGGACGGCGTCTCCGCGATCGAGCACAAGATGACCGGCCGCGTTACGCTCTTTCCCAACACCGCCGACAGTTCGCTCTTCAGCGATCCACGCGATGCCGAGATCAACGCCCTGATTACCGCGATCCCGAAGGACCGCACCGGTGCGGAGCCTGAGCCCGAACGCATCTTTGGCTCTCTGCCGACAGCGCCTGCGGCTTCTGCAGATCAAGCCTTCAACGCCATTACGATTCCGGGTCTCGCTGACGATCTGAATGCGACCTACAAGGCATGGCAGAACGGAACGCTTGAGCGCACACGCTCTACATGGAGCCTGGTGCTAAAGATTCTTCTGGCGCTGGCGTTTGCAGCCGGAGCGTTTGTTGGTGTGCGAAAACTCCGGCATTGAATTTGTAGGCTGTTCAAAGGCAGGCACCCGTCTTTGCTTTTGCCTTTGCTGTTCTGGTTGTCATTCCGAGCGCAGCGAGCGAACCTGCTGTCTCCCGTTTTTCGCCATTGTTGCCACAAGCGTTATCTATTAGCGCAAACTAGCTCGTTTCAGTTCCAGCCCGCGTGTTTTCTGGGTTCTGCAACCAAAGAACGGGAGACAGCAGGTTCGCTCGCTGCGCTCGGAATGACAACTAGAAAAGCAAAGGCTTGGCAACGTAATAGCATTCCTCACGCTCCTACCGAGTGGGAGGTTTCACCCAATGGCAACCACGAAGAAAGCAGCAAAGAAGACCTCAACGAAGAAGGCAGCCAGCAAGAAAGCTCCAGCGAAGAAGACTTCGGCAAAGAAGTCCACCCGCAAGTACAGCCCATCCGCCGGCAAGCAGGTCGAGACCGAGATGCACGAGATGAAGCGCGGCAAGCTGAAGAGCGGCCGCAGCGGCAAGAAGGTCACCAGCCGCAAGCAGGCCATTGCCATCGGTCTTTCCGAAGCGCGCAAGAAAGGCGCCAAGGTGCCACCTCCCAAGAAGGGGTGATACCTCAGCCTCGCTGTTCAGAGCGAGAATCAAAAAAGAAAATCTCCTTGCAAGATTCTCCAGGTCTTCCGTTCTCACTACAGGCGGGAGAATTTGGCCGATAAGGAGATACACCATGAACGCACCCCAGAAGCACCGGAAACCCTTCGCTGTCCTTTGCGGCTCTTGTTTATTGGTTACATGCCTTGCAACGCAGGGCTGCTCTTCCGGTACGCAGGCGCACACTCTGAGCACGCACGCCATGGCGCACCGCCGCCTTTCCAACACCGTAGCCGACGTGAGTGTTGGTATCGAGACGAACGGTGCGTCTATGGCCGAGGTGGCCAGGGTACTGGCCACGCGCTCGCAAAGTCTTATGGCCTATCTCAAGCGAGAGGGCGCAGACCGGCTTACAACAGGGCAGATAAGTATCGAGCCGAAGCTGGATAATTCCAGGGGCAGTGAGGGCAGGGCAGACCGGATTGTGGGATACACGGGCACGATGTCCGTGAGCTTTCGCAGTCCTGCGGACAAAGTCTCCGATCTGATGTCTGGAGCTCTTGCGCAAGGAGCGAACACGCTGGGTGCGGTTGTCTTTACAAGCCGCGAGGAAGACGTCGACGCCGCCCGCAAGGAACTGGCAGTAGAAGCCACGCATCTTGCGATGGAGCAGGCCGCGTCGGTGGCAAAGGCTGCGGGCTCGCATATTGCAGGAATCATAGCGATCGAAGTCGATCCGCAGAATGCCACGCTGGATTTCGCAAAAGCATCGTATGCTGCTCCTGCAGCGCCTGCCATGGCCGGCCTCAGAGCGGCTCCCATCGCAACAGCTGCTGGAGATCAGGACCTATCGATTGCCGTCAATGTGCAGGTAGAAGTTGCGCAATGACCTTGGGACATATGCAAAAACGGAGCAGCCATGGCTGCTCCGTTTTGCGTTTCATCCTGTCTATCTTTCGTCTTCATCCCTCGCAACCGCACGCACTCCGTGCAGTTGGGCAAACTCGGTTCTGGGCAGCCGCATCTGCGGTGCATAGCTGCCATAGACGCTGATGTGGAAGCATGCCTGCTGGAACTCTTCTTCCACGTCCAGCTTTCCGGCCTGCATCAGCGGCAGCAGGTAGCTGCGCATCCACGCGATCTCTTCCATGCTCATGCCGTGCTTGCCGAAGTCGATGGCCTGTCCCGTGAGATGTGGCGATGCCACATCGCCTTCGATGGAGGCGGCATTGCCATTCACACGCTGCAGTCGAAGCTGATAGGCCACAGTGCGTACAGCCGAGTTCAAGTGCAGCGGTTCATGAAAGCGTGCGTAGAACGCGCGTGAGGTGTCGGTCACGAACTTCACGGTCCAGGGCCGTGCATAGCGGCGATTGTAGGGAAGCGCTTCGTTGACGGCTAGTCCCGGAGTATCGGGAAAGCCTACAAGCAGATGTTGCGCACGCATGCGGTCGAGGTCGGTGTCGTCCTGGATCCGCGAGAGCCCGGCGGCATCGGCCATGCGGTTCTGGTGGACGAGAATCTCGCGCGTACCTTTGAGCGGCGCGGGAACGATGAGCCTGCCCTCACGCGTGTAGAGCGGAACAGCCAGGGGACGGATGACTTCATCCGGCGACGGACGCTGTCCGGGGCGCTCGGCATCGGCGAGGGTCTCTGGCTTTACAGGAATATCCGAGTCGTCGGCGGAGACTTCTATCGGTGGAGTAGGGGGTAAGACACGCAGGACCGGTGCGGGTGGCTGCTGCCTCGTCGCTTCGATCGGGGCACTGTGCATGGGCAGCCGTTCATCATCGTCCGGATGCGACTCGCCCTGTGCGAAGACTTCATGTGATGAGGGCAACGCAGTCGCTACCTCATCTGTTCCACTGCTGCGTTCTCTGTGGGGTGCTGCGGGAACTTGCTTCACCGCTGTATTCGCTACGCGTACAGGTTCGCGGCGTGTCTCAACCGGATACCGCTCCGCGATCTCCGGTCTGACGGCGGTCCTGCTGTGCGTTCTCTGTCGCGATCCCGTGCGATACATCACGACGGGATCGTCCACCATCTTCGGCTCGCTCTTTCCACGGCGTCTACTCTGAGCACGAGATCTGGAGGAGGTTCCTGGTCTTTGGGTGTCCCTGGATTTAACCGAGGCTCTGTCGGAGTTTCTTCCCGTGCTCTTCGACGCGGTTGAACTACTCCGCTTTCCGGAGCGCTTGCCTGCGGACCTCTGCGATTCGAGCCTGCCCTTCGTTGCGGAGGAGCCGGCACTTTGGACGGCTGTGGAGTGGCGCAGACGTGGGGTATGCGTTGCCGCGAAGGCTGAGAGGGTACCTGCGGTAAAGGCGAGGACGAGCAGCAGCGCCTTTGCACGCGCGGAACCCCTTGCATGCGCGGAGCACGTCAGGGCAGCGAGAGAACGCTGTAAGTTCGTCATCGATCGATTTTCATAAGGTGGCCGCGAAGCCGCCGGAGCCCTTTCAGGCTATCGGTCGAGGGGCCTCGGCGGTAGTAGCGTTGTTGGTTCTCCGAGGCGGTTCCTCGAAGCGGCCAGAATTTTGGCGTCCGCATATTTTCGCGATACAGTGAGGGAGACTTACCCGGAGACCTACGCACGATGCCGACTTCGAAGACTTTGCAAGCCACCGCGCTTACTCTCGCCTTTGCTGGCCTTGTTGGGAGCGCCGCACTTTGGCGCCCGAACCCGGTCTCTGCCCATGCGGATCCCGCGCCCGATACAGAGGCCTTCTACACCCAGAAGGTGCAGCCGATCCTGCAGACCAACTGCTATCGCTGCCATGGCGGCATCAACCATCGCGGTGGGCTACAGATCGACACGAAGGCGGGTCTGCTGAAGGGTGGACACGACGGTGCTGTCATCGTTCCGGGGCATGCCGATCAATCGCTGCTGGTCAAGCTCATCAACCACGCCGGTCCCGCGAATGATCCCATGCCGATGCCGCCGAAGGATAAGCTCTCCGATGCCGATATCGCCACGGTCACGCAGTGGATCCAGGCGGGAGCAATTATGCCTGCGGAAGCAGCAAAGTAACAGGAAGACCACCGATTCGGGTGCCCCATCCTCGACGCGCGTTTTTTGCGCGGCAGGGTGGGGTATCGTTTGCGGTAGCAAACGACCGTACTCTTTGATAGAGGAACAGTCACCGCTACAAGCCGAAAGCGGTCGTGCTTTCGCACGATACCCCTGACGCAGAGCGCGCTTCGAAGATTTGTGGGATTCGCTTAGCGTCTATACCCCACCCTGCCGCGCAAAAACGCGCGTCGAGGATGGGGCACCCGGTTGTGCTTGTTTATCTCTTCAGGAAAATCTTTTTTAATACGCCCGCTGATACATCTTCGACATGCGATCATGCCAGCCCAGGCGCTCGTCGTCCAGGAAGGCCCATGCGAGCCCTATGCCCAGGGGGCAGGCTGCCAGCAGCATCGCCAGAACGCGGCGGCGCATGGCCTTGCGTGAGGGGTTGGCGTCGCCGAAGGTGCAGAGTGCGATGCGGGCGTAGCGCATGCCCGGTGTGGCTTCCGCGAGCGAGAGAAACAGTAGCTGGAAGATTACGAACAGCGCCAGCAGCACGCCTGCTGTGGTGACTCCCAGGAGCGGCAACGAGAGGGCACGGAGGTTCGGTCCAGCTATCTTGGCTACCACTGCCGCGAAGCCCAGAAAAGCGATTCCGATGCAGCCGGTGTCGATGCTGGCCGCCATGAGCCGAAGCTCCAGCGGCGCTGTCTGCGGTTGCAGCGTGAAGTGGTGCTGCGCCTCGGCGGGCGGCGCATGCGTGGCGACCTTGTTGGGGTCCAGAAATAGTCCCTGCCACTCGGGTGCACCGGAGAATTCCACTGCTTCCGGCTCGATTGAAATCTGCTCGGGCTCCACCTCGAAGATGCGCAACTGCGGCTCAACGGGAGCGTCCTCGCGCAGCGGACCTTCGGCCAGCCGGGGACGTGCCTTGCGTGAAGCTACCAACTGGCGAGGAAACTCGATCAGGTTGCCGGGGATCGGCTGGGCCTCGATGAGGTGCAGTTCGAACTCCGGCGCACGGCGAAACTCGATCTCCTGGTCCAACTGGTCGAGCTCGTCCTCGCCGTCGGCAGGGTGGACATGATGCGAGCGCGACTGCGACTGAGTCGTGACCGTCGCGGAACGGGCTGCTCCAATGTCGTCGTACATCCGTACCGTCAGACTGCCGGAGGATCTTTCCGCTACGGCTTCAATTCTTGGCTCTTCGAAGACGACTTCGCGCGGTCCTGGCCGGGATTCAATCTGTGCTTCGGCTTCGGACCGGTTCCACTGGTCGAGTTCTTCCATCAACTTCATCTGGGCTTCGGCGACGGCCCTGGCGTTCCGTGCGGCGATCTCCGCTTCGGCCTGCGCCTGCTGCGAGGCCCGTTCGGCCTCGGCGGCGAGAAATTCGCGATAACTTACGCTGTGTTCGTAGCGGGCGGCTACAGCCTCGCGGATGCGCGAAGTTCCACTGCGGGCCTGGTTCCGGATCTGGGCTGTCGCTCGCTCGCGCTCGGCTTCCAGTGCCAGTTCCTGGGCCCTGCGGCTGCGATGCGCGGCCAGCCGTTCGGCTACCACCTGTTTCAAGCCACTGACGCTATCCGTTCCCGTGGCGCGGTAGTCCAACCCTTCAGCGATCTCGTCTTGCTGCGCCGCACTGCTCATGCTCAATTTCAAACTCCCAGGGTCTAAAACGTACAATCCGCCGCCTCACCTGAACTCATCTGATGTTCATGGCAGCGACTTGCGACCATGAAATCGTCTAAGCTCAAACTTGTGGACGGTCTCACTCAAGCCCCCAGCGGCAAACGAATTCGGCAGCGCCGCCTTGCGATGCAACTGGTGCTTCTGTTCATAACTACCATTCTCGCGCCCCTGGGTCATCAACATCTAGAGGCTCAGGAGGTGGCGAGGGAGGAACCTCCTGCTGCCGCAAGTCAGGCTGTACTGCCTGAGGCGCCCACTCCACAGCAGGACGGACCGCTGGATCTGACGCAGATTCCTCACGCCACGCCGTTCTCTCCCGGCAAAGTCCCCGACCGCGTCGTGCTCGAATCCGACAATCCGCAGACCAAGACCGGAGATGTGCTTGCCGCCTCCGGCAATGTCGTCATCACCTATCGCGACCACATCATCTACGCGGACTCGGTGACCTATGACAAGGCTACCGGCGAGGTCAACGCCACAGGTCACCTGAAAGTGATCGGCGGAGAAAACGACGAGCATATCGAAGCCTCGCACGGAACCTACAACCTGCATACCGGCACCGGCCGCTTCTACGATGTCTCCGGCTCGGTCGGGTTGGGGAAAACCAATGCCAAAGAGTCTGTCGTTACCCCGGTTATTACCTCTACCTCCGCAACCGGCGGCCGAACCGGACCCCGGTCGGCTGGTTACCAGAACTCGAACCCGTTCCTCTTTGAAGGGCGCGTCGTCGTCAAGACCGGGCCGGAGAACTATGACGTCTACGACGGCGCGGTAACCTCCTGCCTTCTGCCCAACCCGGACTGGCAGCTCTTCGCCAACCACTTCAACATGGATGGCGATAAAGCGAAGGCCTACAGCTCCAACTTCAGGCTGCTGGGCATCCCTGTGTTCTATCTGCCTTACGTGACGCATCCCGTCGATGCCGACGAGCGCCAATCGGGTCTGTTGATTCCGACCATCGGCTATTCGAGCGCCAGTAAGGACACCGGCTCGAAGGGATTCACGATCGGCGAGCAGGCCTACCTTACGCTGGGCCGCTCGGCTGATTTGACGGTAGGAACGCTGTACTACTCGCTGCGCGGTTTTTCAGAGAACGGCACCTTCCGCTATCGCGGTCCGGGCGACGACTTTCTTACTGCCCACTTCTCCGCGCTGCAGGACCGTGGTTTTACCTCGGCTGCAGGCCTCTATCAGAACCAGGGCGGCCAGGACATCACCGTTGGCTACCGGAAGCAGCTCACGACAACCACCCGCGCTGTCGTCGACGCCGAGTATCTCAGCTCCTACATCTACCGCGAGGTCTTCACGGAGAACTTCAACCAGGCTGTGAGCTCCGACATTACTTCGACTCTTTACCTGATGCACGAGCGCAACGGATTCGCGCTGGATGGCCGGGTCGACCGCTATCAGGGTCTCAAGGTGGTGGCCATTGGCACCACGCCCGGAGAAGAGGTAAAGATCTTTCATGCGCCTTCGATCGATCTTTCGGCGGACGATCACCGGATCGAAGGAACCCCTCTGCTCTGGGACCTGGATACCTCGGTCGCAGCCCTGAAGCGCACGCAGCCTGACTTTGCTTCAGCCGGCATGACCGAACGCGTCGATGTACATCCAGAGCTGTCACTACCCCTGCACCTGGAAGGCTGGAACGTGATGTCGAGCCTGGGCGCGCGCGATACGTTCTACTCTCGATCGCGCCAGGCTCCCTATGGTGCCAATGCAACTCCCATCGAACTGACCCAGACGGTTAATCGCAGCGATTTCGAGGCCACTGTGGACATTCGTCCTCCTGTTCTTGAACGTACCTTCACCGTTCCGGCCCGGTTCCGGAAGCTCCTGGGCGATGAGGTTCGTCATACGATCGAGCCGGACATCACCTATCGTGATGTGCAGGGGATCAGCAACTTCCTCAACATCCTCCGCTTCGACGACATCGATCTGGCCAGCAATACCGACGAGCTCGCGTACGGCGTTACACAGCATCTCTACTTCCGCCCACGGCCTAAGCCGAAGAAGGCCGCTCCCAAGCCCGGCTGTCCTGTGCAGGAGGCTGGCACGGAGCAGTCGACAGGGGGCTCTGACGGCGGGGCGAACCTGCCCGATGTCTTCAACCCCACACCGCAGGCAGCCAATAACGATGCCAATGGGATTCCTAACGCCTGGGCCGCCGCGCCCGACGTGCCTCTACGCACGCATGGTCACCACCCCGACCCCTGTGCGCCCGACGCGGCGCCGGCCAATCCACCGCAGCAGGAGTGGTTCAGTTGGAGGCTGGAGCAGAAGCACTTCTTCAACCAGACCTTTGGCGGCGCGGTGATCGATCGCCGCCGGAATATCTTCGACAGCACCCTCTCCTTCTCCGGCGTGGCCTTTCTCACCGAGCCGCGCAGTACCTCTCCGCTGATCTCGCGCATGCGCTTTCGCACCTCCGGTCATACGGACATTGAGTACGACTTCGACTACGACACCGGCGCGACGAAGTTCACCAGCCAGAATGTCTTCCTCGATGTTCACTCCAGCCGTTTCTTCGGCGGGTTCTCCTATGCCCGCCTGAATGCGCCGGGCCGCTTCTACACCGAGGTCATCGACACCACGACCAATACCGCTACGGGATTGACCAGTTCGGCGGTCTCTGATTTTTCACAGATGCGGGTTTTGCTCGGCTATGGCACGCCCAGTAAGCCCGGACTCTCCGCGGCGGTAGGTTCAGGCATCGATCTGAAACTTGGCAGTGCCCAGTACGTTACTGTGCAGACCGGCTACAACTGGAACTGTTGCGGCCTGAGCGTGGAGTATCGCAAGTACGACTTCGGCACCATCCGTAACGAAGGCACCCCCAGCTTCAGCTTTACGCTGGCCAATATCGGCAGCGCCGGCAACCTGCGGCGTAATCAGAGCTTGTTCTAGCCGAATCTCAAAAATGCGGCAGGGAACCAGGCTCTGAGATAATCAATCATTGTGTTTAAGCCAACGCGCCTGTCCGCCGTCCTCTTCGCCACACTCCTGACTACGCTCGGCTGTCACGCGCAAAGTCCCGCTAGTCCCGCCAGTTCGCCAGCCATCGCCGCTCCTGTCGTAGGCAAGCCTCTTTCACCGGAGTTGGCCCGTCGCGTTGAGGTTCTGCTGCGCCAGAAGGCACCGCTTCCTCCTGGTTCGACCATCCAGGTCGGCGTGCCCACCGCTTCGGAGGTGCCGGGCTTTAGCCTGATCAGCGTCACTTTCTCGAATGAAGGCAAGAGCTCCCGCCCCATCAACTTCCTGATCTCGGCCGATGGCAAGACGCTGGCGCAGTTCACCAAGTTCGACATCTCCGCCGACCCGAAGAATCTCGTCTCGGCTGAAGGTCGCCCAGCCCGCGGCGGCCCGGTCACCGCGCCCGTTCTGATCGTCGGTTTCGACGACCTCGAGTGCCCCTTCTGCGCGCGGCTGCATGAGAGCATCTTTCCCGCGATGATCAATCGCTACGGGGATAAGGTTCGCATCGTCTACAAGGACTTCCCGCTGGACACGATCCATCCCTGGGCTGAGCATGCCGCTGTCGATGTGAACTGCATCGGCGCACAGTCTCCTGTGGGCTACTGGAACCTTGTGGACGGCATTCACGCACACGCCTCCGATATCGGCACCTCCGATGATCCCAAGGACACGCAGAAGACCCTGGCCAACGCGACCGTGCAACTCGATAAGCTGACTCGCGAACAGGGCAAGCTGCAGAAGGTTGATGCGGCGAAGCTGGACGCCTGCCTCGCCAAGCAGGACACTGCTTCCGTCGATGCTTCGAAGGCTGTTGGTGTTTCGCTCGGCCTTGAGGAAGCTCCGACCTTGTTCATCAACGGGGACAAGGTCAGCGGCGCTCTCCCGGTCGAGTTCATCTTCGGCATCATCGACGATGCTCTCCGTGCTCAGGGCCTGACGCCGCCTCCGACGTATGTGGCTCCGGCGACGACCGCTTCTGTGGCCGGAGGGAAGTAGAGCACTTGAGATAAGTATTTCCTGCGAGATCATGAGCGTTCAGAAATGAACAGCCCACAGCATGGTATTTGTCTCTGCCATACTTCTCGACCAACTTGAGGCTCACTGCATCTAATGGGTTCGGAGGCCTGAAGCTTGAGCGGGAAGAGAATGGCAGTCACGCATCTTTGCTTTCATCGCAGGAGGTGGGGCACCTTCTTCCTGCTGCTGACTTTGGCCGCACTCCCTGCTCCGATTCGTTCTCAGCAGCCTTCCACGACTCATGCACAGAGCTCCCAACGGACTCGCCTCATCCTCAAAGACGGAAGCTATCAGCTTGTGCTGAGCTATAAGGTCTCAGGCGATGTCGTGCAGTATCGCAGCGCCGAGCGCAATGGTGAGACAGAAGAGATCCCGCTTGCCCTGGTAGATCTTCCTGCGACAACGAAGTGGGCCCAGGAACATGGAGCAGGAGCAACGCAGGACAGGCCGGTGTTGAGTCCTGAGCTGGCCAGGGAAGAGGCTGACCGGGCGGCACGCACTCCGGAGATAGCTCCTGGTCTGCGACTGCCGGAGGAGCTCAGTGTGCTGGCCTTCGACACCTTCAATAGTGCTCCGGAGCTGATTCCCCTTGTGCAGCAGGGCGGTGATCTAAACAAGGAGACTGCGCATAATGTGCTGAAGGCGGCGATCAATCCGTCGTCCAGTCCACATCGCCTCCTGGATATTCCAGGTGATCACTCGGATGTTCAATTGCATCTGGCGGCTCCCGTCTTCTATGTCAGGCTGGGGAGCGACGATTCCGCAGATGCCGATTCGGGAACGATCACCGTCGATACGCATGGAGCCTCGGGGCGTGAGACACCTTCGGGTGGCGCAGAGAAGAGTGGCTATAAGATCGAGCGTCTGAGTGTTCTGGGCGACATGCGCGTGCTGAACAGCTTCCGTCCTGGCCTGGTGAATTCAAAGCGGCAGCCTGACGTAATCGAAGTTCATGCGGAGACGCTCACCGGCGGTCATTGGCTGAAGCTCTCACCGGCAACTCCGCTGGAGATTGGCGAGTATGCGCTGGTCGAGGTGTTGTCGGACCGGGAGGTCAACCTGGGGATATGGGACTTCGGCGTGCATCCGGCGGCGCGTGACAATGCTGAGGCGATAAGGCCTGCGCCGAAGCGGGCAGCAGTGCTGAAGGATCGGCCCTAGTTTGCAGCGTTGCTGCATAGAAAAGCCCCACGCGACAGTCGCGTGGGGCTTTTCTACAGGGGAACAGGGAAGAGAGTTTACTTCTGGTTCTGGGTCTTGATCTCGACGGTGACATTTGCCGAGACGGGACGGTTATTGAACATGGCCGGCTTGAAGCGGTACTGGTTCACAGCTTCGAGGGTCTTCGCGTCCAGCTCGGCGCCTGCCGACTTGGCAATGACCAGGTTGTGCGGGATGCCCTGTGCGTCGACGGTGAGGTGAACCTTGACGTCGCTATCGACGGAAGCCTGCTCAAGAGGTACGAGCGTTCCGACGACGTGGACGAGCACAGGAGACGCCGGCTCGATCGACTGGTTGCTGCCGTTCATCGTGTAGGAGAGCGTACCGCCCTGGCGCAATGCGGCCTCGGTGAAGCTCGGATCTACGTCTGCCTGAATGTACTCATGGGCAGGACGCACAATGTGGGTGTTGGGAGCAGGAGCGGGTGCCGGTGCAACAGCGGCTGCTGCGGCAGGGCGAACAAAGCTGATGGGCTGAACGGTGGCATTGGCCTGGAGGTTCGCCGAAGGGGTGCTGACCTGGGCGTGGGCCAAAACGGGAAGCAGGGCGAGAGACGCTACTACTAGAACTTGGCGCATGGTGAAATCTCCTTTAAGCCAAAAGTGCTCAACACCACCTTAAATTGATCGATGTACGGTTGTCAACAATTTTCTTGAAACAAATTTGCTTGCCCAACGTGATGACGTTTTGGCTGGAAATTTGGAATTGTGAGGAGAAGAGAGCTTCTTTTGAGGAGGAACAGGGACGGTGCCTTTGTCGTTGCTTGTTTTTCGCCGTCATCCTGAGCCGATGGCTCAGGATGACGACGAAAAACAAGCAACAGCAAAGACTGTCTGCAAGCTATGAATTGATTTTTTAGTAGTAACGGGTAGTGCGCAGAAACCACTCAACCGCCGATGTGCACCATGCTGCGGGAGGGTTTCAGGAAGCCGGGTTCGCCGATATGATGGCGAGCTTCCTTGCGTTCGATGACGCGGCGAATCCACGAGCGCATGTCATCATCGGAGGCGCCGCGATGCATCAATCCGATGAGATCGTGATCGCTCTGTGAGAACAGGCAGGTGCGGACCTTGCCGTCGGAGGTAAGGCGCACACGGCTGCAGTGGCCGCAGAAGGGCCGCGAGACCGGTGCGATGATGCCGATCTCGCCGCGGCCATCTTCGAAGGTGAAGCGGCGCGCTGTCTCGCTGATGTGATTGGGCGGCAGCTCGACGAGAGGACGCACGGCGTTGAGACGCGTGACGATCTCTTCCATGGGAACGACGGTCTCGGGAGCCCAGGTCCTGCCCTCTTCAAGCGGCATGAACTCGATGAAACGAACGATGACGCCTTCGTTCCGCGAGAACTCCGCGAAGGCCTCGATCTGCGAGTCGTTGAAGCCGCGCATGAGAACGCAGTTGACCTTGACGGGCCCAAGCCCGGCGTCCTGCGCCGCGCGGATGCCGTCGCGCACGCGCTCGAAGCTGCCGGGAACGCGGGTGATCCGGGTAAAGGTCTCGGGATCGACCGCGTCCATGCTCACGGTGATGCGGCTCAGGCCGGCTTCGCGCAGGGGACGGGCCAGCGGGGCTAGCAGGTGGCCGTTGGTGGTCAGGGCGATGTCTAAAGGGGCATCCGAAAAGGCGGGACGAAGCTGGGCGGTCTCGCGGATAAGATCCAGCAGGCCCTGACGCAGCAAGGGCTCGCCACCGGTAAGCCGAATCTTTTCAATGCCCAGGGAGACAAAGACCCGCAGGATGCGGGCGTAATCTGCGATCGGGAGCTCGGAGTACTGGGCACCCTCTTCGCCGGTCCGGCAATAGACGCAGCGATAGTTGCAGCGGTCCGTGACGGAGAGCCGGAGGTCGGTGATGGTGCGGTTGTGGCTATCGCGCAGACGCCCGTCGAGGAGAGCCGTAGCCAGCTGTTCAGACCCGAGGATGGGAAGCAAGCGCATACTCAACGATACGCTTTTCGCTTTGATCTCCGCTGACTGTTGCTTCCGAACTAAATGCCTACGCCGAATTCGACGTCCTGGATCTCGTCGCCGGAGTGCGCATAGAAGTCATAGGGGGTGCGGCGGTTGAACTTGTGGCGCTGACGCAGTTCGCGGCCCACCACGACTCCGATGGCCAGCGCTGTGACGCCCGCCGAAACCCAACCAATGTTGCGCAGGATGTGGTGGTCATTACGAGAGCGAAGACTCACGGTCTCTTCGACCTGGTTCCCGAGTTTGCGGAGCGAACGATACAGCCTCATGGCTTGCATGATAGCGCAGCGAGTGCCTGTTTGTGTAACGCGGTACCTGTGGCAAAACGTAGAAGTGACCCTGGAAAGTCAACAACACCAGCGAGCAGAAAGCTCATCTAGCTTTTGCTGGCGGTCGAAGGCGCGGCTGGCGCGGCGGCGGGAGCCGCTGCAGGAGCCGGGCTCGAGGCGGCAGGAGTTGCCGGAGCCGCAGAGCTCGAATCCGAGGCTGTGGCGGTTGAGGTGTCGCTGCCTGCTGCCGCGGGTTTGGCCGAGGCATAGCCGTCCTTGTACCACCCACCGCCTTTGAAGGAGATGGCCGCAGCCGTGATGGTGCGTGCGAGTGGGCCGCCGCAGTGGGGGCAGACGGTCAGTTCGGGGTCGGAGAACTTCTGGATCTTCTCGGTGCGACGGTGGCACTGGCTGCACTCGTACTCGTAAAGCGGCATTGCGGGTTTCCTTGCTGGTTCGGTTGAGTCTCTAGGATACAACTGCCTCTGTCAGGCCAATTCTAGAAGAGCGCTTCCAGCCTGCGAATCGTGGTGAGGGTTTCGCCCAGGGCTGGCTTCCCGACCTCTTTTTCGAACTCTTTTTGAAGCTTGTCGAAGGCCGCGATGACATGGAGAGCGCACTTCTTGCCCTGCGGCTTCAGGGTGAGTTGGTAGGCCCTCGCATCTTCTGGGTCAATCTTTCGCTGCAGCAATCCCTTGGCCTCCAGCGAGGAGACGCAGTGGCTCACGTTGCCGCGCGTCATGCCAAAGGTTTCGGCGAGCTCCGACGGTTTGATGGAGGCAGGCGCCTCAAAGAAGATCGCCGTGAGCACCAGGCCTTCGAGGAAGCTGAGGCCGTCGGTCGCAAGCGCCTGGGCGGCCAGGGCGTTGAACCGCCGCGCCGCGCGGCTGATCGCGAACATGGGGCTTTCGGCGAGGAAGGCATCGATGCGCATCGTAAGTGGATTTAGTTTACAGGATCAACTATCAAGGTCGATACGAAACCATCGTTGTATTGCGGGAGAGCAACAAGCAGGATGAAGAGACCTCAAGGAGTGATTGGAATTGATGATTCGCCTGCGTTACCTTCCCGTGGTTTTTGTTGCTGTACTGCCTCTGTGTGCGCAGCAGGCTCCCCAGCCGCAAACGCCTCCGGCCATTCAGCCGGTTAGCACGACCGTGGTTGTTCTCGGAGATGTAGAACCGGTAAGCCTTGGCGAATCAGCCCATACCGTTGTGACGCTTGATGCCTCGGAGCATCCGCTGGCCTCGCAGGACATCGAGGATTATCTGCGCACGGACTCTTCGGTCGACATCCAGCAGCGTGCCGGTGCTGGAGTGATGGCAGACATCTCGCTACGCGGCGCTTCGTTCGAGCAGACGCTGGTGCTGCTCAACGGGTTGCGCATGGATAGCGTGGAGACCTCGCACTTCAATCTCGATCTCCCCGTTCCGTTGGCGGCCTTGGGAAATATCGACATTCTGCACGGAGCAGGATCGACGCTCTATGGCTCGGACGCGATTGGTGGAGTCGTCGATTTCACGACCTGGGAGCCGGATGTCACCTCACTGCGCATTCGTGGGGGAGCGGGCAGCTATGGCGAAGATGAGGAGGGCCTGCTGGGATCGGTGGTGGGCAAGCGCTGGAGCGAGGTGATTGCGGGTGATCGCGAACGCTCGACGGGGTTCATCTACGACCGCGACTACAGGACCGAAGACGCGAGCACCGAGACGAGATTCAAGACCGCCCTGGGAGCGAGCGATCTGCTCTTTGCCGGGAACGACCGCGCGTACGGAGCGAACCAGTTCTATGGTAACTACAACTCGTGGGAGCGGACCAAGGGATGGTTTGCTGCGCTGACGCAGAAGTTCGACGAGCATACGGCGGCTGACGTGGCCTATCGGCGGCACTCGGACATCTATGTGCTGTTGCGTGACGATCCGGCTTACTACAAGAATCAGCACATCGACGATGGCTTCGAAGGCGATGTGCGGGAGACGCGTGAGATCTTCAAGAACACCACACTGCTCGCCGGTTTGGAAGAGACTACCGACCAGATTGCGAGCACGAACCTCGGCTACCACGGACGCAACAGCGGCGCGGGTTATGGCGAGGTGAGCTGGCGTGTCCCGGGACGCTGGTCGATCGAGGGCGGGTTACGTGAGCAGATCTTTAGCGGCGGCAGGGCGGTGGCGAGTCCGATGGCTGCGGGAACGTTCTGGCTGCCGGAATCGCTCAAACTACATGGCTCGGTAGAGCATGGGTTCCGCATTCCCACCTATCTCGATCTCTACTACAGCGACCCCACCACGTTGGGCGATCCTAACCTGAAGCCGGAGTCGGTATGGAACTACGAGGGCGGAGTGGACTGGTATCCCGCAGGCCGTGTCTCGGCTACTCTCACAGCTTTTTATTCGGCACAGAAAAATACGGTTGATTACACAAGGGCCTCTCCCGCCGATCTGTGGCAGGCGACCAATATCCCTTCGCTGCACTTTACCGGCATCGAGAGTTCGCTGAACTGGCGGCTGAATGGCAGCCAGCAGTTAAAGTTGAGCTGGACGCTGCTCAAGGGAACGCAGGGCTCGCTGCACGGATTGGAGTCGGAGTCGGTCTTCGACTATCCCGTGAATAACGGCCGTGCGGAGTGGACCTGGAGCCTGAAGCATGGGCTGCTGCTGCAATCGCGGCTTGGTGTGGTGGAGCGATACACGCAGGCGCCTGCGCCTCCGCAGGCTCCCTATGCAGTGTGGGATGTATCGGCGGTGCGCGAGGTGGGACGATTCCGGCCTTATCTCCAGATGACGAACCTGGCCAATACCGGCTACCAGGAGATCGCCAATGTGCAGATGCAGGGGCGCAGCTTTGTGGGCGGGATCGAGTTTGTGTTTTCGCGCAAGCGGTGAAGAGGAAATCTGGCAGTGAATCTGCGCAGCACGATTGCTTCCACGTGCATCTTCGCCGTATCCTCGCCTCAGATGGACTTTGCAAACAAGAAAAAGTTCGACCTGAACCAGAGCGGTCGCAAGAGTTCCGAGGCGGAGCGTCTCGTCTCGGCTGGACAGGTCGAGGACGACTCGGCCTTTGAACTGAAGCTGCGGCCCAAGTGGCTGGCGGAGTTCATTGGGCAGGAGAAGGCCAAGGAACAGTTGGCTATCGCGCTGGAAGCGGCCAAATCGCGCGGCGAGGCGCTTGACCACGTGTTGCTGTTCGGGCCTCCGGGGCTGGGCAAGACGACGCTTGCGACGATCATCGCGAACGAGCTGGGGGTTGGATACCAGCAGACCAGCGGTCCGGCGCTGCAGATCCAAGGTGATCTCACCGCAATCCTGACGAACCTGCGGGAGAGGCAGGTGCTGTTCCTGGACGAGATCCATCGCCTGCAGCCGGTGCTCGAAGAGAAGCTTTATACGGCGCTCGAGGACTACCAGATGGATATCATCATCGGGCAGGGGCCGGCGGCGCGCACACACACGCTGGAGATCAAGCCGTTCACCTTCGTCGCGGCGACGACGCGTCCCGGCCTGCTCAGCTCGCCGCTGCGTTCACGCTTCGGGATTCTGCTGCGGTTGGAGTTCTATACCGACGACGAACTGCGGTTTGTCGTCGAGCGCTCGGCCGAGGTGCTGGGTGTGCCGATCGACCGCGACGGTGCGGCGGAGATTGCGATGCGTTCGCGGGGAACACCGAGAATCGCCAACAGGCTGCTGCGGCGCGTTCGCGACTATGCGCAGGTAAGAGCGTCGGGCAAGATCGACCGTGAGACGGCGATGGCCGCGCTGAAGATGCTGGAGGTGGACGCACACGGCTTCGATGAGCTCGACCGCCGGCTGCTGCGGACCATCATCGAGAAGTACGATGGCGGGCCTGTAGGGTTGAACACGCTGGCTGCGGCGCTGGCCGAGGAGCAGGATGCGCTGGAAGAGGTCTATGAGCCGTTCCTGATTCAGATCGGATTTCTGGATCGCACGCCGCGTGGGCGTGTGGCGACGCGGTTGGCATATGAGCATCTAGGAATCGAGATGCCGCGTAAGCCGACGCTGTTTGGGTAGAGAGGCAAGAGCTAGTTGAACGAATACGCCTTTTGCTTTGCCTTTCTTGTTGTCATTCCGAGCGCAGCGAGCGAACCTGCTTGGATTCAAACTCGAAGTGCAACATTTTCTTTTCTAAGGAGGAAGATGTTGCATGGGTCGAACGTACAAGCAGTTTTCTATGGAGGAGCGCTGTCTTCTGCAGACGCAGTTATCGATGGGTTGGAGGCCGGCGGCGATAGCCGCCGGCCTCCAACGGGCGCGGTCCACGGTCACCCGGGAGATGGGTCGTAATGGCTGGCACGTTGCGCAGCCTAGTCCGAAGGGCGGTCGCCGGTTTATCGCCGGAGGCTATTCTGCGGTGACGGCAGATCGACGTGCCCGAAGGTTGCAGCGCATGCCGCGGGTTGCGCGCAAACTGGTTCCAGGCACCCTCGTGTGGGACCTTGTCGTGGCCGAGCTTGGCCGGGGCTTGAGTCCGGAGCAGGTTGGGTTCACACTCAGGCGTATGCCCGATCCGGTGCGTCTGTCGCACGAGACCATCTACACCGCGCTCTACGCCATGCCACGGGGAGAACTCCGCGCCCGCGTGATGACGATGCTGCGCCGCCGCCGGATGAGCCGCAGATCGCGCTCCAAGGCCGCTGTGGACCCCAACCGCCGTCACTTCATCGACCCCATCAAGCTCATCGACCAGCGGCCCGAGGAGGTGGGGCTTCGCCTGGTCCCGGGACACTGGGAAGGAGACCTGATCAAGGGCAGACTCAACCAGTCCCGCGTCGGAGTGCTGGTGGAGCGAACCACGCTATTCCTCGCCCTGGTCAAGCTCGAAGACGGCTCGGCAAAGACCTGCGCGGAAGGCTTCGCCCGCATCCTCAACCGCTTCGCCTCCCAGATGCGCCGTTCCATGACCTACGATCAGGGACGAGAGATGGCCCAGCACAAGTGGCTGGAACAGCAGACTGGCATCGAGGTCTACTTCGCCCATCCCCACTCGCCATGGGAGCGCGGCATCAACGAAAACACCAACGGCCTGCTCCGACAGTTCCTGCCCAAGGGACAAGACCTCGGTCACTTCTCACAACAGCAGCTCGACGATATCGCCATGCTCATGAATGCTCGCATCCGAAAATCACTCGGAAAACGAGCTCCAGCTGAACTCTTCCTCCCAGAAGGAGCCTTCGACTTCGTTGAGTTCTGGCAAAATCCTGGTATGTTCACAAATGTTGCACTTGGGGCTTGAATCCAAGCTGCTTTCTCCCGTTCTTCGTTCGCATTACCAAAAATCATGCGTAAGAACCAAGAGACCTAGCTTGTGTTGACATGGGCTAAAAGCGGGAGAAAGCAGGTTCGCTCCCCTTCGGCTACACTCAGGGTCGGAATGACGACAAGAAAAGCAAAGGCCGATTTCGGGTGCTCCTGGCACTGGAGATAAAACCGTTCTACAGCGCCTTTGCGAGCACTCCATGAACCGCCGCTAGTCGCGCCTCAGCTGCTTCACGTGAGAGCGATAGTCGCTGCATCACAATCGCTGTTTTTACATCCTCACCCGCTTCTTCCAGAAGCCTTGCAGCGCCTTCCATATCGCATCCGGTAGCTGCGGCGATGATGCGATGCGCGCGGTCGACCAGCTTCGCATTGGTGGGCCGAACGTTGACCATCAGGTTGCCGAAGGTCGCGCCAGTGCGCACCATCACACCCGTCGAAAGCATGTTGAGCACGAGCTTGGTGGCGGTGCCGGCCTTCAGTCGCGTACTGCCTGTAAGGACCTCCGGTCCGGTCGCGGGAGTAATGGGAATATCGACCGCCTGAGAGATCGCTGAGCCGGGCACACAGGTGAGTCCGACCGTCAGCGCACCGAGCTTCTTCGCGTGCGCGATAGCCCCGAGCACATAAGGAGTGCGTCCACTGGCTGCGATACCGACCAGCGTATCGTCCTGCGCAAACTTTGCTGCGGCCAAGTCGCGAGCACCCTCTTCGGGAGAGTCCTCGGAGTGTTCGCTGGAGAGCCGCAGGGCGGAGTCGCCTCCGGCAATCAGCCCCTGCACGAGATCGGCAGAGACGGAGAAGGTTGGTGGACACTCGCTGGCGTCAAGCACACCGAGCCGTCCGCTGGTCCCCGCGCCGATGTAGAAGAGCCGTCCGCTGCGGCCGAAGCGTGCTGCGACCTCATCGATGGCTCGCGCGATCTGTGGCAATTCGGCGCGCACGGCACCGGCGACCTTCGCGTCTTCGTCGTTGATGACTTCCAGCATGGCGAGTGTCGGCAGTTCGTCGAGATGCTCGGTGGCAGGATTGCGGGCCTCTGTTAAGAGGGCACCGAGGATGGGTTGGTCGGGGGCTTGCATCCCTTCCATGGTAGAGCGATTTCATTCTTCCCGGGCTCCATAAAATGATGCTGCATGGTTTTTATACGGGGAAACCACACGGGTTTTCTCCTTCGAGGAATCCGCTGGAGTCGCTTGTAAACCTCTTGTCTTGTCGATGTGTCAGCATAGAAGAGACATGGATGACGGAGAAAAACAAACTCTAAGCGCGACGGTGGCGTGGCAGTCGCGGGACTTTCGGTTTTATTCGGCGGCACGAGCTCTCGGCACGATGGGGGCAGAGGCGCAATCGGTGGGTGTGGCGTGGCAGGTGTATCAGCTCACGCACTCGGCGCTGGCGCTGGGCTATACCGGCCTCGCGCTCTTTCTCCCCGGGCTGTTCTTCGTGCTGCCTGCGGGACACGTTGCCGATCGCTACGATCGCCGCAACATCCTGCTGGCCTGTTACTTCCTACAACTAATCGCAACCGGGCTGCTGTTGTGGCTTACGCTGCATGGCATCGGCAGTATCTGGGTGGTGTATGGAATTCTCTTCCTCATCGGCACAGGAAGATGCTTCGCGGGGCCTGCGGCGAGTTCGCTGGTTCCTTCGCTGGTGCCCAGGGAACACTTCGTCAATGCCGTGACCTGGGGCGCGAGCATCTTCCAGGTTTCGAATGCTATCGGGCCGATGATGGGTGGGCTGCTGTTTACAGTGGCGCTAAGCAAGCTCTTCGGGGGACAGTTCGCGGGTTTTGCGGGAGCGCCCCTGGTCTACTGCTTCACGATCGGCGCGTTCGCGGTGTATCTCGTACTGATGAGCCTGATCCACCCGCGCGGTGCGGCGGAGAAGAAGGGGTTCACGGTCGAGACGATGCTCGCGGGCCTGCGCTATGTTGCGCAGACGCGGCTGCTGCTGGGATCGATCTCGCTGGACCTGTTTGCCGTGCTGCTGGGCGGCGCGACTTCGCTGTTGCCGATCTTCGCATCGGACATCCTGCATGAGGGGCCGCATGGGCTGGGCTTGCTGCGTGCGATGCCGAGCCTCGGTGCGCTGCTTGTTTCCCTGGGCTTGCTGGCTCTACCAATCAAGCAGCGCGCGGGCAAGACCATGCTGGTGTGTGTGGGAATCTTTGGTGCGGCGACCGTAGTCTTCGGCTTGAGCCGCAACCTGTGGCTGAGCTGCGCGGCGTTGTTTGTGATCGGGGCGTCCGACATGATCTCTGTCGTGGTGCGGTCGAGCGTTCTGCAGCTGGCCACTCCGCCGGAGATGCGTGGCCGTGTGTCGAGCGTGAACTGGTTGTTCCTCGGCGCATCTAACGAATTTGGAGAGTACGAAAGCGGCTTGACCGCACACTGGTGGGGCGCTGTCCGAGCCGTAGTCATCGGTGGCATTGGAAGCATGATGGTGACAGGGGTCTGGTCCGTGTTCTTCCCCGCGTTACGTCATGCGGATACTCTGACGGCAGAGAGCTTGATCGCGGTCGAGCAGCAGTTCAGCAGTATGGAGCCGGTGGGTTGAGCGACTTGCGAAGCCCGTTTGCATCACAGAGATAAGTAGCCAGGAGGAAGGGATGGAAAACGGTAAGAAGATTTCGATAGCGGTGACCTTGGCGTTTGTTGTCGCTATTGGTGTGCGTGTGGGGTTGATCTACAAGGCAAACCATGAAGAGATGCCGGTGGCCAAGAATCCCTATGAGAAGACGAAGCTCTCCGCCGACGATATGGTCTTTCTGCGCAAGCAGCGCCCGGATTCGCTGAAGGATGAGCGCGAGCTGATAGGCAAGACGATCTGGATGAGCGCCGGTGGGCAGATGGACTACTACCACTACACAAGCCATCACGCTGACTACGCGCACCCTGTAGGAACGCTCGAAGGGGCGGAGCCACTGCTGATCAAGGATGTCTTCGAGCAGGTCCCACCGAAGGGTCGCGCGGTGTCGCGCATCTCGGCTGGCGAGCATCATGTTCTGCTCGCGTTCACGCTGCCAAAGTCGTCCGATCCGAAGGCCGAGTATGCCGTGCCGGTGGGTAACTTCGAGAATGGCAACTACACATTCCTGAGCGACGAGATCTTCTTCTATGACGATCCTCATGTGCTTTACAAGCACTGGGGACCGGAGATGTGGGCTCATATCGACAAGCATGAGGCCGTGGTGGGCATGAGCGAGAACCAGGCCATGATGTCGCTCGGCCAGGTGATTACGCCGAGCTCGGACTCGACCGGCAATCGCACCGTAACGTACGACAACAGTGGGCATCCGATCAAGATCGAGTTCGAGGACAACAAGGCGGTCAAGGTTACACCAGTCGCGAGCTAGCTCCAGGCGCTGCCTTCAGCCGCTAAAGAATCTGACGCAAAGGGCGCTAAGAAAAGAGCCAAGTTTCGCCAAGAGGGCCGTGGCGAAACCTGGCTCTCTTGGCGACCTTTGCGTCAAGTTTGTTGTCTTTGTTCGCGCTCCGAACTTGCAAGTTGTCAGTCCGGAGATCTAAGTTGTCAGAGCGAAGAAATCTCTTCGACTACAAACAGCGAAGCAGGGAGTTCAGAATGAACAGGCGTGAGGTACTGGTCGGCGGTGCGATGCTGGGTGCCGTGGGGGTGCTGGATCGCAGCGCGCTGGCGGCTAAGGCGAAGAATCCCCTGGTTGCGAAGACGACTGCGGGCAGGGTGCGCGGCCGCGATGCCGGCGAAGGCATCGTTTGCTTCAAGGGCATCTCGTATGGGCTGGACACCGCGCAGACTCGCTTTGCTGCGCCGAAGCCTCCTGTGCCCTGGGACGACGTTCGCGATGCGTTGGAGTGGGGGCCACGCGCTCCGCAGGTCCCCGGGGCTCGTCCTCGGCGTGCGGACGCTGCCGCCGCTGCGGAGAGGCCGGGCTATCATCTGCCGCCGGACGAAGGGCCAGAGAGTGAAGATTGTCTACACCTGAATGTGTGGACGCCGAGTTTGCGCGATGGCAAGAAACGACCGGTGATGTTTTATATACACGGTGGCGCGTACTCGAACGGTACGGTGAATGCCGCGTTGTATGACGGCGCACGGCTGGCGAAGCGCGGCGACGTCGTAGTTGTTACGGTGAATCACCGCCTCAATCTCTTCGGGTATCTGTATCTCGCGCAGCTTTTGCCGGGGCAGGGCTTTGAGGATTCAGGCAATGCGGGGCAGTTGGATCTCGTGCTCGCGTTGCAATGGGTGCGCGACAACATCGTCGAGTTCGGCGGCGATCCTTCCCGTGTGATGATCTTTGGGCAGTCCGGCGGCGGAGCCAAGTGCGCGACGCTGATGGCGCAGCCGCCGGGGCATGGCCTGTTTCATCGCGTGATCTCGATGAGCGGCCAGCAAGTGACCGGAGCCCAGCCGGAACATGCCTCGGAGCGCGCCAAAGCTGTGCTCAAGGTGTTGGGACTGGATACGTCCACTCCCGAAGCCGCGGCGAAGGTGTTGCGCACAGTGCCCACGGCGACGCTGCAGGCAGCGACACACTCCGGCGGCTACTACGGCCCGGTGACCGATGGCCGGTCGCTTCCGGTCGATCCTTTTTCGCCGACCGATCCGAAGATCTCGGTGGACGTGCCGATGATCATGGGCAATATGCACGATGAGACACGGGTGCTGATCGGCGGTGGCCAGCCCGCGCTGTTCTCCCTGACGTGGGAGAGCTTACCGGGAGCGCTGGAGAAGAATGCGCCGTACCTGAAGAGCGAAACGGTTTCGTTGCCGGTGCCGGAGGTGATTGCGAAGTATCGCGAGTGGCATCCGGAGTACTCGGCGAGCGATGTGTTCTTTGCGGTGACGACGGACTCGCGCTCGTGGCGTGGACAGGTGATTGAAGCTGAACAACGTGCTGCCGATCCTGCCGCGCAGCCGCACACCTGGGTCTACCAGTTGAACTGGAAGTCTCCGGTGGAGGGTGGCCGCTTCGGTGCTCCGCACACGCTGGATATCCCTCTGGCCTTCGACAACGTGGCGGTTTCGCCCGGTATGGTGGGCAGCTCCGACGCCGACAAGGCGCAGGCTCAACAGATGGTCGAGATCGTCAGCGAGACGTACATCGCCTTCGCGCACAACGGCAATCCGAACAACGCTCATGCCCCGCAGTGGCCGGCCTATGACCTCAGCAAACGCGCGACGATGATCTTCGATCTGCCTTCGAGGATCGAGGACGATCCGCGCGGGAAAGAGCGGCGGTATCTGGGGCAGGTGCCGTATGTGCAGCCGGGGACGTAAGAGCAGGAAACAGGAAGTAGGAAACAGCTTTAGTGGTGCGGTAGAAAAGTTGTTGCTCTTGTCTTTGTTGTTGCCTTTGCCTTTCTTGTTGTCATTCCCGGAGGGAATCTGCTTCTTGCCGTAGCGCCACGATGCCAAGTTCGATTCTTCTCAGCGCGAGTGTCGTGCCACGGACGGACAGCAGATTCCCTTCGGGAATGACAAGAAAAACAATAGCAAAGGCAAAAACGGTACTTCGCTACTTCGACCGGAACAGCAACGGCGCGAAGTTACCGAGATTGTCGCGCCACGTGAGCCAAGTATGCGCTCCCGGAGTCTCGACGGTGGTTACATCGAAGCCCTTTGTCTTGGCCCAGGTTATGAACTCGCGATTCGGCGCGATGAGGTGGTCGGTGGTGCCGCAGGCGACCCAGAGCAGGCTCAGGTTCGCTTTCTTGGCGTCGAGCCCGGGGATGTGTTCGTCGAAATGCCGGCCCTCCAGGGCAGAGCTCATACCGCCGACGTAGGCAAACTGATCGGGGTGGTTCAGGCCGATGGTGAGGCTCTCCAGCCCTCCCATCGAGAGGCCTGCGATGGCGTGGTGATTGCGGCCTGCAGCGACGTTGTACTCGTGCTCGACCGCAGGAATCACCTCGGTCTCGAGTGCCTGCGAGTAGAGCGTAAGGTTCTCGTCGACCTTCGCGTCATCCTTCCAGACGGCAAAACCACTGTTCACAAAACTGAGATCTCCATACCCGAGCGGCATGACGACGATCATCGGCATAGCCTTGCCGGAGGCGATCAGGGAGTCGAGAATCAGGTCTGCATGGCCGACCGCGGTCCATCCGGTTTCGTTGTCGCTCCAGCCGTGCAGTAGGTAGAGAACGGGATAGCCGCCTTTGCGCTTGGCGTCATATCCGGGAGGGGTGTAGACCACGTAGGCGTTCTGGTTCTCAGGGAGGTTCTTGACGATGTGCGTGGTGTAAATGTGGTGATCGACCCGGCCATGCGGAATGGCGGTCAGCTCCCACGGTGCCGGAGGAGTGCTGGGCACCATGACGTTGTTGCTGAACGAGACATAGTTCGGACGCACATCGGAGTTGTAGGGATCGAGCCTGGGGGTTCCATCGACCACGAAGGTGTAGCCGTAGATCTCCGGTGGGAGGGCCGCCGTTGTGACCGACCAGAGGCCGTTCTCGTCGCGTGTGAGAGGCAGGGGCTTGGGGAGGGCGTCGATCGTAAGAGCGACCTTGGTAGCCGAGCGATCGTCGTAACGGAAGGTGATAGAGCCGTCAGGGTTGACCTGATGCGTGGACGGCTGTTGTGCGAAGACTGTGACGGAAGTGGCGAGGAGCGTGACAAGTGCGAGCAAGCGAGCCATGTGCGGAAGTGTATCGTGGCAGAGCTTTGTGTGGAGAAATTAAGCAGTTGCCGTTGTTTTTGCTTTTCTAGTTTGTCATTCCGAGCGCAGCGAGTGAACCTGCTTCCTCCCGTTCTTCGTTCGCACCACCCAGAAAACATGTGGCCAGAACTGAAAGCGCATGGCCTGGCCTAAACACTACCGTTGTGGCGGCACTGGCAAAAAACGGGAGGAAGCAGATTCACTCGCTGCGCTCGGAATGACAACCAGAAAAACAAATGCAAAAGCAACCTGCAAAGGCAAACCATCTCTTGGATCAGCCCGTATTCCTCAGTCCCGCGCTGATTCCGTTGATCGTTGCCGTGATGGCGCGGTCAAGCTCTTCGCTGCTCTCTCCGCCGCGCTTGCGGCGCAGCAGTTCGACCTGCAGCAGGCTCATCGGATCGACGTAAGGATTGCGCAGCCGGATCGAGTTGCTGAGGACCGTATCGCGCTCCAGCAGTTCGGTCTGGCTGGTGACGGCGAGCACCATGCGGCGTGTGCGGTCGAACTCGGATTCGAGTGTCGCAAAGACGCGATCGCGCAGGGCTGCGTCTTCAACCAGCGAGGCATAGAGCTTCGCGATGCCGAAGTCGGCCTTGGCCAGGGCCATCTCCACATTGCGGATCATGTCGAGAAACAGCGGGAAGCTGCGCATCATCCCGCGCAGCAGTTCGAGGCCCTTCGGGTTCTCGCCGATAAAGGCTTCCAGCGCATAGCCGACGCCGAAGTACGCCGGAACGACGTGCCGCGACTGCATCCAGCCGAAGACCCACGGAATCGCGCGGAGGTCGGCCATGCTGCGCTGTTTGGAGGCGCTGCCGTCGGTTCGCTTGGCGGGCCGCGAGCCGATGCGGGCGTGCTCCAGCTCGGCGACCGGCGTGGCCTGTTCGAAGTAGGTGAAGATCTCGGGGTTGTCGATGATGTGCTGCTTGTAGAACGCGAACGAGGTCACGCTGAGTTCGTCGAGCGCGGCCTCCCACTCGGGGAGGATCGCGCCGGTAAGGTGCGCGCTTTCGTCCTTAGCGGCGTGCAGATCGGGCCGCGCCAGGGCGTCCAGAGAAGCGGCGATCATCAGCTCAAGATTGCGCTCGGCCAGCACGACATCCGAGTACTTCCAGTTGAGTACCTCGCCCTGCTCCGTGATGCGCAGCTCGCCGGTAAAGCTGTCGAGCGGCTGCGCGTAGATGGCGCGATGCGTCGGGCCGCCGCCACGGCCTACCGTGCCGCCGCGGCCATGGAAGAGCCGCAGGGTTACGCCGCACTCTCTGGCAACTTCGTGAAGTGCGCGGTGCGCCTTCCAGATCTCCCAGGTACTGGCGATCATGCCGCCGTCCTTGTTGGAGTCCGAGTAGCCGAGCATGACCTCCTGACGGCCATGCCACGCGGCCAGCAGGGGTTTGAAGGCTTCGCTCGACCATAGTTCACGGCACACTTCCGGTGCATTGCGCAGGTCTTCGATGGACTCGAACAACGGAACGGGCTGCAGTCCGGGATCGTGTCCTTGCTCGACGTCGCCGCCTTCTACATGGACATTGCCGAGACGCGCGAGCCACAAGACCCGAAGGACATCCTGCGCGGTGCTTGCGCCGGAGATGACATATTGCGCGATGGCCTGCGGCGCACTCTGCTTGATCTCGGCAACGCCCTGGAAGGTCGCAAGTACTTCCGCTGTCTGCGGCGAAAGCGGAGCGGGGAGTTGCAACGATGCAGTGTTGTGCCACGCGCTCAACTCGTCAACGGCGACCTCATGCACGCGAGCATGCTGGCGGATGTCCAGCGTCTGCAGGTGCAGGCCGAAGGTGCGAACTTCCAGCAGCAGTGGGTCGATGAAAAGCTCAGCCAGCCGCAGGCCGCGATTGGCCGCGAGCGAGTCGCGCAGCAGCGAGAGATCGCTCAGTAACTCAGCCGCGCTGCGATAGGGCTGAAGTGTTGCCTCTTCTGTGAGGCCGAGGTTGCGATGCATCGTTGCCGGTGGCGAGCCGCCCAGACGTAGAGTGATGCACGCGATCATATGGCGCACGGCCTCGTACGAGAGGTGGTCCTGAGGGGCGGCATGGCCAGCGGCCCGCAGTTCCTGCAGGTATTCGTTGAGCCGCGATTGCAGGGCGGCCGAGATGGGCGCCTGGTTGGTGGAGGAGGCTAGTTGCTCGAAGACGTCCTGCAACTGCTTGAGGTAGCGGTCGAGCAGAAGCTGCCGCGCCATCGCCAGGGAGTCGCAGGTGGTCTGGGCGGTGACGAACGGGTTGCCGTCGCGGTCGCCGCCGATCCAGGAGCCGAAGCTGACGACCAGCGGAAGCTCGGCGATGGATGGCTGGCCTTCGTCCGAGGGGAACCCAGCCTCGGAGGGGAACTCGGCGGCGAAGGCGTTGGCGATCTCTTTGTAGAGCACGGGAATCGTGCTGAAGATGGAGGCGTCGTAGTAGTCGAGCCCCATGCGCACTTCGTCGCGCACGGTAGGCCGTGCGCTGCGCACGTCGTCGGTCTGCCAGAGCGCGGTGATCTCCGCCAGCAGTTCGTTCTCCAGGGCATCGAACTCCGAAGGGGGCAGGAGGATTCCGTCGAGCCTTTCGAGAAGGTCGGAGATGCGGCGGCGCTTGAACATCACGCTGCGGCGGGCGACCTCTGTGGGGTGCGCGGTGAAGATCGGGGTGATGCAGATGTGTCCCAGCAGCCGCAGGGCTTCGTCCCGGGTGATGCCCGTCGCGCGCAACCGGCGCAGCGTTCCGCGCAGGCTGCCGCGTTGTGGCGTTGCTGCGGCATCCAGCAGGGAGGCGCGGCGGCGGCGTTTGCGGTGGTTGGTCTCGGCGAGATTGATGAGCTCGAAGTAGGAGGCGAAGGCTCGCGCCAGCCGATAGGCCGTTGTGGGGTCGGCGGCGGTCTCGTGGGTCAGGGCCTGGGCTTCGTTCAGGTGCAGCAGGCCGGCGGCTTCATCCCCGGTGGCTTCGGCCTCGCGGCGTGCGATGGCGATGCGGCGCAGCGATTCGACGGCGTCGAACAGGGCGTCGCCGGCCTGCTCGCGCAGAACCTGGCCGAGCAGCGTGCCGAGCGAGCGGATGTCGCGGCGCAGAGGGGTTTGTTTCTCGTCGCCAGATCGCGCTTCGAGTTCAGCAAGACGTGCAGGCCAATCAGTCGGTGTCCACAGCGAGGGCATAGTTAATTATGCATGGCTTGTGCTTCGTCTAGTGGACTGATGGATTCAATACTTCCGGTCGTGAAGAGCTTGGACGTGTCATCAAATGATTGTTGGAGTGAAGTTGGATGACATGTACTAAGGCTTTTTCGTGCGCCAGGCGAACTTCAGCCCTGACCAATCGTCGTTTACCGAGCAGACTTTGTAGTCCACCAACCCGCGTGCGAGAGCGGTGTCGCGAACGTGATTCTGGTTGAAGCCAGGTTTGTGGACGGCCTTGGGATGGATGATCCAGGCAGAAGCGCCCTCCGCTAACTGCGTGCCAAGCAAATCAACTGTGGCTTCGAGATCGGCGAGCGAGCGAACAAAACATAGCGCGAGAGACGTCTTGGCGCTGAGGCGTGTGCTGAGGTGCACGTGAGCCGGCAACTCGCCTAATGTTTGTGTGAAATCTTCCGGTGCAGCCAGCAAGGCAACGGTGCGCGGCTCGATGGAAGCAGACAGAATACCCAGCTTGCGCGGCAGCGTCGTGCCGGAGTAGTCGGTATGTTTCTGCGTTGGTTGTGGCATGGCTGAGAGCGATCCGTTGAGCGTAGCACCCACGGGTATAACGTGCCAGGCGAGGTGAGGCGTCCCTGGCCTGGGCAGGTTTCTGGTGGGGGAGCGTGGAGAAGTTAAAAAAAATTCATTTATGGAGTGCAAAAGTGTGTTTGGCTGGTACGCTCATTCTGCACCGAACTACAAAGGAACGACTCATGGCAATCACTTCTCCTGCGTTTTATTTTGTTTTGATTGGTCTTTTGATTGGGGTTGCGACGCTATTGTCGCGCGGTACCAGGCAGGATGCAAAGAAGTTGAACGTTCCGCTGGAGTCGCTGCGCGGTCTGCTGGCGGTCAGTGTACTGTCCTGTCATGCTCTGGTCTCATATTTTTCCTTCAAAACAGGAAAGTGGGACCCGCCACCGTCGGCTTTCTTTTCCTATGCCGGAACGGAATCGGTGGAGATGTTCTTCTTCATGAGCGCATTTCTGTTCTGGTCGAAATGCCTGGCAAATAATGGGGTGGGAGGGTACGGCAGCTTCCTGCTAAAGCGCCTTCGCCGGCTGGCCCCGGCATACTATGTTTCGGCGCTGTTGATCGTGTTGGTGGTCCTGGTCCGCACGCACTTCCGTATTCTCATCTCTCCGCTGATGTTTCTGGGGCAGTTACTGATGTGGCTTGTATTCATTCCTACGCCGACGATGAACGGGCTGAAGGATGTGCCAAACATCAACGCCTCCGTAACGTGGACATTGTTTCTTGAGATCCTCTTTTACCTGATGCTGCCCGTGCTGTACCGCATCTTCAAGGGATACCGCATTCTGATCGGGGTCGGAGCGGCGCTGGCCATCTACGCTGCACTGGCGTTGCGTGGCGTCCGAATGTCTTCCGACCCTCACACAACCAGCCCTGTTGCGCTGGGCGTGCTCTTTCTCGATCTCCTCTTCGGCTTTGGCTTTGGATTGGGGCTGTTGCTGGCGTTCGTGTTCAAAACATGCCCCCCGGAGTGGCTTGCCGTGCTGCGGCAGAGGCGGTGGACTCCCATCGCTCTGCTGTGCCTGGCGGCTCCCATGCTTTTGAAGGTGAAGTACTACGACGCGCCGCAGTTTTTGTTTGTGATTGTCTTTTTTGCCTTTGTGGCGGCAGGAAACGACTTCTTCGGTTTCCTTTCGCTGCGTGGGGTGTTCCTGTTGGGAACGGTAAGCTACAGCTTCTACCTGACGCATGGCATTGTGCTGTACGTGCTGTCACACGGATTGAACCATTGGGTTCCGATTGTCTCTCTCTCTCCGCTGCGATATTGGGGCTTGATTGGCGTGGTCGGTATCGCGACGACCTGTCTGGCGACGCTGCTATACCACAACGTCGAAGTCAAGTTTATGCATCAGCGATCTGCTTTGGCGCATGCGGTGACGAAGGAAGAGACAGCTCAAGAAGCGGTTGTCGTGGTACAGGAGTCCGCTGCGACATAAACGGTTTCTTTTCGCGTACGACGAAGTGCAGGTCGTCATTGCGTGGCTTACCGAATTCTTGCCGGTCGGTTTACTTCTGGGATAAGGAGGCCGAATAAATGCTCAGTTGCACATACGCAGCTTCTAGCAGCGGTGCTGCGACGCCATGAGCGCGGCCTCGGGCGAGGAAGTCACCAAGGATGTGGTCGGCCTCTACCGGTGCACCCTTTTGCAGATCCCGAAACATGGAGGCCGTGAGCGCGGAGCCCGGTTCGGTCATGCGGGCGGTATGTTGCTCTAGAAAGTCCGGCTTCTGCGGATAGCCGTTGGCTGCCGAAATGGCTGCCGATTCGGCGATGATAGCGCGCACGGTCTCCACGCCGCCTGTGGCGGCTTCGATCTCTCCGATCGTCCCGCGCAGCAGGCAGGTGGTGCCGGCAAGGCTCGAAAGCATCGTCCACTTCATCCACAGAGCGGCGAGGATGTCGGGCGAAAGCATGGTTGGGAAGCCGCAGCCCTGCAGTGTAGCGCCCAGAGCCTCGATGCCCGGGGTGACACTCTTGTCGCGCTCACCGAAGACCATGTCGTGCCACGGCCCGAACTGGAGGACATGGCCTTCGGGACTGAGATCGGAGACGATGCGGGTCGAGCCGCCAAGAACGGCGCTTTCCCCGAAGCGTGCGACGAGGATGTCAAAATGGCGCATGCCGTTGAGCAGCGGAAGGATCATGGTCTGCGGGCTGACGGCTGGGGCGAAGTCCTGAATAGCGGCGTCGAGCGAGTAGGCCTTCGTGCTGAGCACGATGAGGTCGAAGGGCTCGACGATCTCGGCGGCGAGCAGCAGCTTCGGCTGGATCGAGAGGTCGCCTTGGGGGCTCTTGACGATCAGCCCTGTGCGGCGCAGTTGTTCGGCGCGGCCGGCACGGACGAGAAAGGTGACATCACGACCAGCAGCGGCGAGCCGTGCTCCAAAGTAACCGCCAACAGCTCCGGCTCCGACGATGAGAATGCGCATGAGGTTCTCCTATGACTATGCTATCGAAGTGCGGGGTGTAAGACCTTGTCTGCAGGCCATCTCTTTAGAGTGAAGGTCAGAGTTTCGTTAAGGGCACGGGTTTACCCGTGCCACAAAAAGCCCATCCCGGCACGCGGCTTTAGCCGCTGAGGGAAGCGCGATAAAATCGCGCACAGTGTCTATCCCGCCACGACCGGTTCACTCAGGAACATTCCTGGTCACCTCTGCGACCTACAATCGCAGGCGCCTGTTTCAGGTCATCGTAAACTGCGATCTTTTCGTTGAAACGCTCCAGCACTATCGACGCGAGATCGACGCGAGGGGCATTATCTTTTGCACGATTTCGTCGTGATGCCAGAACATATCCACCTTTTATTGACGCCACAAAACATCACTCTCGAACGAGCTGTAGGCCTCATCAAAGGCGGCTTTTCACACCGGTTGGGATCGAAGTTTCCAGTATGGCAACGAGGCTTCACGGATCAGAGGGTTCGCGATCGAGAAGGCTTTCTGGCGGCGCGAAGGTACATCCACATGAATCCGGTAGAGGAGCGTATGTGCGAGAACTCCGAAGACTACAAGTGGTCCTCGGCATGGAAGGGCGCGCAGAGGCCTGTAGCGAGCAAATAAAGCCTGGCGCGATGCGCCTTCCCCCAGCGGCTGAAGCCGCGTGCCGTGTCGAGTTTCTGTGGCACGGGTAAACCCGTGCCCTTAACGAAACCAAGGCTGCTAAGGCTCAAGATATTGCCTGAGAGAAAAGTCTTCTACATCAGGCCGTAGTCTGCTCTTCCAACTGCATCGCCAGCTCTTCCCACTCTGCCGTTCGTGCGGCGTGCTGTTCGCGGAGCGTATCGAGCTCCGTGGCAATTGCTCGTGCAGCTTCTGCTGTTGTGAACGCGGCCTGCTGTTGTTCGGCCGCCAGAATGCGGGCCTCGAGGTCGGGAAGTTCGTTCTCGATGGCGGCGACGCGGTCTTCGAGCTGCTTCAACTTAATCGGGTTCAGGCGCTTGACGTTGGTCTTGGGTGTCGCCGTCACGGGTGCCAGCGAGCCTTCGATCTCGTGCGTGCTGGTACTTGTCTCGATTGCTGCACTGCCTGCCTGCTTGACCGGTTTGAACATGCCGGTGGCCGCGTCGATGTGGGAGTTGGTCGCGGTATCCGTGGTGAGTTTGGCCTTGGCCTCGGCGGTGTTCGTGGGGATGCCGCCGCCCTTGCGGAAGAGGTAGTCCTCGTAGTTGCCGGGGTAGATGTGGACGCGACGGTCTTCGACCTCGAAGACACGCGTGGCCAGGCCGTCGATAAAGTAGCGGTCATGCGAGACGAAGATGACCGTGCCGCTGAACTCGCGGATCGCGTCCAGCAAAACATCCTTGGCGCGGAGGTCGAGATGGTTCGTCGGCTCGTCGAGCAGCAGGAAGTTCGCGGGTGAGACGAGCATCTTGGCCATCGCGTAGCGGTTGCGCTCTCCGCCGGAGAGCACGCCCAGCTTCTTGAAGACATCGTCGCCGGTGAACATGAAGCAGCCCAGCAGTGAGCGCAGCGTGACAACATCTACGCGTGGGTTGGAGCCGGTGATGTCGTCGAGCATCTCGGCGTTGCCGTCGAGTACTTTGTACTGGTCCTGCGCGAAGTAGTCGGCCAGAACGTTGTGGCCGAGTTTGAGTGTCCCGCTGGTGGGATCTTCCAACCCGGAGAGCATGCGGATCATCGTCGATTTACCCGCGCCGTTCGCGCCGACGAGTGCGATGCGGTCGCCGCGTTCGATGGTGAAGCTCACATTGTCGAGCACACGCTTTTCGCCGTAGTGCTTGGTCAGATTGGTGACCTCGATCACGGTGCGTCCGCTGGCGGGCGGCTGCGGGAACTTGAAGTGGATCGTCGCCTCTTCTTCCGGCACTTCGATGCGCTCGATCTTCTCCAGCTCCTTGATGCGCGACTGCACCTGCTTGGCCTTGGTGGCCTGAGCGCGGAAGCGGTTGATGAAGGCTTCGAGGGCTTCGATGCGGTCGCGTTGGTTCTTGTACGCGGCCATGATCTGCGCGCGGCGCTCTTCCTTCAGCGTCAGGTACTTCTCGTAGTTGCCGTGGTACACGTGCATCCGCTTGTTCCAGACTTCGACGATCTTGTTCACCGTGACGTCGAGGAAGTAGCGGTCATGCGAGATCAGAATGAAGGCGTTCTCGTAGTTGTGCAGGTAGTCTTCGAGCCAGTTGCGCGATTCGAGATCGAGATGGTTCGTCGGCTCGTCGAGCAGTAGCAGCGAAGGCTTCTGCAGCAGCAGCTTGGCCAGCGCGATGCGCATCTGCCAACCGCCGGAGAACTCTTCCGTCCGGCGCTGCCAGTCTTCCTTCGAGAAGCCCAGGCCGCCGAGCACCGCGCCTACCTGCGCGTCCAGCGTGTAGATGTCGTGTACGTGGAGATGGTCGGCGATCTCGGAGTAGCGGTCGGCCGCAGCGGCGTACTCGCGTGACTTGGGGTCGGCATCGGAGAGGATGTGCGTCAGCGCTTCGGACTCCTTCTCCATGTCGCGGAGCTCGTCGAAGACCGACAGGCACTCCTCGAAGACCGAGCGGCCGGAGAGTGCGAGACCATCCTGCGGCAGGTAACCGAGCGTCATCCCCCGGACATGGGTGCGCTGGCCGTAGTCGAGCGACTCCATGCCGGAGAGGATCTTGAGCAGCGTGGATTTGCCCGTGCCGTTGCCACCGACCAGGCCGGTGCGCTCATTGGGGGTAATGAGCCAGTTGACGTCTTCAAAGAGGAGTTTTTGGCCGAATCGTTTTCCGGCGCCGGAGAGTTGGAGCATCGATTTCTATTTTCTCATTACTGCTTTCTCATCCTTGCGCTTTTGCCTTTGCCTTTGTTCTTGCCTTTGCTTTTCTGGTTGTCATTCCGAGCGCAGCGAGCGAACCTGCTTCCTCCCGCTCTTTGTTCATATCTCCCAGAAGATACGCGCCAGAGCCGGAGCTTGGTTTGGGCTCACTCATGTCGCTTGTGGTAGCACTGGCAAAAAACGGGAGAAAGCAGGTTCGCTCGCTGCGCTCGGAATGACAACAAGAAAGGCAAAAACAAGAGCAACAGCAGATTCCCTGCGGGAATGACAACCAGAAAAGCAAAGACAACTGCTAGCCGTTTCACCCTTTAACTGCATCGAAAGGAAGTTGGAGCCTTGCACAAATGAACGACGATGAGACGCAGCGTGGTACCGAGCCCGAACGGGCCGCAGTGAACAGATCGCCGCGCTGGTGGCGCAGGCGATGGGTACAGGTGACACTGACGGCTGTGGTGGTCGTCCTGGTAGGGCTTGTGATCGGTGCGGCCTACGTCATCCATAATGAGGAGCCTCTCGTCCGCGGACGTGTGGTAGCGGCACTGAGCCAGCGCTTCAACTCGCCGGTTGAACTGGATAAGCTAAATATCTCCTTGCTGCAGGGGATTGAGGTGCATGGAAGAGGCCTGCGCATACGCTATATCGCGGGACCCACAGCGCCGGACCATGAAAGCAATGTGCCGATGCTTTCGGTAGCCAGCTTCACGTTCCGGACAAACTTCACGGAGCTGTTGCACCAACCGATGCGCGTCGAACATGTAAGCGTCGAAGGCATGGAACTGCACATTCCGCCTGCAAACCAGCGTGGACCCTTGATCCATCACGACGATCCAGGGGCTACGCCGACGAAGGTTACGTTCC
This sequence comes from Granulicella mallensis MP5ACTX8, assembly GCF_000178955.2. Lineage (NCBI taxonomy): Bacteria > Pseudomonadati > Acidobacteriota > Terriglobia > Terriglobales > Acidobacteriaceae > Granulicella > Granulicella mallensis. The sequence goes on from NC_016631.1 coordinate 557,995, forward strand.
TGGTAGACAGGATCTACTGCAAGGATGTGAAGCTCTTCATCGAGACGAGCAAGCCAGGGAAAGATCCCCTGGAGTTCGATATCCAGAAGCTCATCCTGACGGATGTCGGCGCAACTCAGCCGTTTGCGTATGAGGCAGATCTAACCAATCCCAGGCCCCTGGGGCAGATTCACGCCACCGGACACTTTGGCCCCTGGGCCAGCGCGGAGCCGCGCGACAGTCCGCTGGACGGTGACTACAGCTTCAGCCACGCCGACCTGAACACGATCAAAGGCATCGGCGGAATGCTGTCGTCAACGGGGCACTTCAGTGGACAGCTTGGGAACATCACGGCCGACGGAACGACGGATACGCCGGATTTTTCGCTGGATGTCAGCAATCATCCGGTGCCGCTGCATACGACGTTCCATGCCTATATCGACGGCTCCACAGGCGACACGACGCTCGATCCGGTGCAGGCCCATCTCCTGCACTCGGACTTTACCGCTCGGGGTAAAGTGCAGATGATTCACGGGCAGGGGCACGACATCGCGCTCGATGTGGACATGCCCCATGCGCGCATCGAGGACATGCTGGAACTCGGGGTGAAGACCGATCCTCCACTGATGCACGGTGCCCTGACGCTGAAGACGAAGCTGCACATTCCGCCCGGGCACGTGCGTGTGGCGCAGAAGGTAGAACTGGCAGGGAACTTTGCGATTCATAGCGTGGGATTCAGCAATCCCAAGGTGCAGGACCGAGTGGACTCGATGAGCATGCGCGCCCAGGGCAAGCCCCAGGAGGCCGGTGCGGCGGGCAAAGATCGTCAGGCCGAGGTGCAATCGGAGATGACCGCGCACTTCAACCTGGGGCATGGCGTGATTACCGTGAACGATCTGCACTACACGATTCCGGGAGCGTTGGTGCTGCTGAACGGCGTCTACTCCATGGATGGCAATCTGTTCGAGTTCAAGGGCCACGTCCGCACCGATGCGACGGCCTCGCAGATGGTGTCGGGCTGGAAGTCCTGGCTGTTGAAGGGAGTCGATCCGTTTTTGAAGAAGAATGGAGCCGGCCTGGAGTTGCCGATATCGATTAGCGGCACAAAGGGTGATGTAAATTTTGGGCTGGCACTGAATGGCACCTCGAATGAAACTCCCGAGCAGATGAAGGCGGATTTGAAGGCGAAGGCTGCAGCCCGGAAAGGTTTACCGCAACCTCCGAAGCATTGAGCGGTCCAAAATGAAAGACAGCGGCTGCCTTGCCCTGCTAACTTGGATGAAGAGCAATGTCTTCCCAGCAGCATCTTTTTTCCGAGACCCGGCCCGTGCAACCCGCCCAGAAGAACGAAGATCCGGCGCCCGCGCCGGTGTGGCTACAGCGGTTGAGCCTCATCGTGCTGGTTATCTTCTGCTTTTATATCGGTGGAATCCTGTCGTTGCTGCCCTGGTGGCCGCGCTATTGGGACCAGAATGGCTGGCTGCTGGCGCACCCCTCGCTTGACGCGATGCTGCAACACGGCTGGGTGCGCGGGATTGTAAGCGGAATCGGCCTGCTGGACGTGTGGATTGGTGTGAGCGAACTGCTGCACTATCGCGACTACCGGCCGTAGTTCCTGATCCCTAAGAGTCGTACACGATTCCATCCATTTTGATTTTGGAACACCAGAAACAAAAGTGAATATCTTTTCCCGGTACGAGTGTTTCAAGGTCCAACTGACGCCAGCGATGCACTCCCACACGACAGAATTGTGCCAGTAGGATGTTGGATTCATGCTCTCTGTGCGGCCACAGTTTTGCTACCTGAGTCGCAAGCCTGGAATCGGGCAATGCTGCGGTTGAGTTTGCCATGCCCGGAATGCTCTCATTGAACCTGGGAAAGGTGCAAGCCAAAACTGCACTATCCCTAGGGATCATATTTATAGGAATTCACACCCCGTTCGCGAGACAATAGCTGTCTTATGCCGAACACCCTCGATCCCAAGCACTCTGCGGAAAATCCGAACCCTCTTGAATCCGCGCCTCTCGCGTATGAGAACGACGAGTTTTTGAACTCGCCGGACGGCCGCATGCTGCGCATTATGGCCGAATACTCCGAGCCGATGGCGCGGTTTCGCCGGGAGCGCATCCAGGATACGGTCGTATTCTTCGGCTCGGCGCGGTTTCGAGCGTTTGACGAGGCCTCTCAGCAGCTCGAACTGCTGGAGAATACGGGTTCCACCAAGCTCGCTCCCCCGGAGGAGCAGCCCGCCCGCGTGGGTGAACCGGAGGAAGACACCACGGAGCTGAAGCACAAGCGCGCCGAGGCCGCGGTCGAGATGGCCCGTTACTACGAGGATGCGCGCACGCTGGCTCGGCTGATGACGGAGTGGTCGTCGAAGCTGCCGGGGCGCAGGCATCGTTTTGTGGTCACGTCGGGCGGCGGCCCAGGCATCATGGAGGCGGCCAACCGCGGCGCGTGGGAGGCCGGCGGCAAGACCATCGGGCTCAACATCAAGCTGCCTTTTGAGCAGATGCCGAACCCCTACATCACGCCCGCGTTGAACCTGAACTTCCACTACTTCTTCATGCGCAAGTATTGGTTTGCCTACCTAGCGAAGGCGCTGGTGGTCTTTCCGGGAGGCTTTGGAACGCTGGACGAGATGTTCGAGCTGCTGACCCTCGCTCAGACGCATAAGCTGGCGAAGAAGATTACGGTCGTCATCTACGGATCGAGCTACTGGAAGAACGTCATCAACCTCGAACTGCTCGCCGAAAAGGGAGCGATCGGGCTCAAGGATATGGACCTCTTCGAGTTTGCCGACACGCCGGAAGAGGCGTTCCACATTCTGCGCGATGGCCTCACGATGAACCACCTCGACGGGGAATCCTCTGGCCAGCGCGACGAGGAACCAATTCCAGCAACACCCGCTCCCAGCGCGCAGGAACTGCTTGGGCCCGATATCGCGAAGACGCAGTCTTAGAAGCAGGAAGTAGGAAACAGCTGCATTTCCTGTTTGTGTGCGTCGTTTCATCGAATCATCGTGGCAGCATGCAAACACTTCGCTGTGGCAAGGACCGGAAGGGCCTGGCTTCAGCCAGGCCGCAAAGGGATGGCTCAAGGCTCATACCGCTCTGCCGAAGGCCGGAGTGAAGGCGCAGCCGCAACGACTGAATTGCTTTCTTTTATGCACCCAAAGACTACAGGGATGGCCTCGGTTTTTCTCACGCCGAACCTGTACTTCATCGATGTTGGTCTTGATGGAGTGTGCCTCTCCAGACGTGCTGCAGAGACTCGTGCCGATGGCCAGACTGGTTCGCCTCCACCAAAGAAAGCAATTCAGTCGTTGCGGCTACGCCTTCACTCCGGCCTTCGGCAGAGCGGAGTAAGTCTTCAGCTTGACCTTATGAGGCAGGGTTGAAACCCTGCCCTTCCGGTTCTTGCCACAGCAGAATGCTTGTACACCTTAGCCTGACGCCCTAGCTTCTCGTAAGAACCCGCAGCAGAGCTCTTGGCCCCACGAGCACAAAGTCCAGCACGACGCGGGGCATCGTGCGCAGATCGTGTGCCAGGGAGGTGCCATGAACTCCGCCGAGCATGACCCCGCGGCGCATGGCGTACCAGCTAAAGCACGATGAGATGGACGCGAAGCAGAACGAGACGATAAGGCCGGTGCCCAGGTGCGGTGTTCCAGCAGCACGGTGTATCCCGAGTTGGGCCAGAAGCATCAGCGAGGGCATGCCAAGCCAGACGACCAGCGCTGTCGCCCAGACCGGCTGTGCGGAGCGCAGGCGTTGCGAGACGGCTCCCAGCAGCCCGGCGGCGAAGATGGCGAAGACAGCTTCCACCAGCATGGCGCGCAGAGCCTTGTGATGGCCTGATTTCAGGTTGCTCGCGAAGAAGGTGCTCGCACGGATCACCGCGCTGATCGCCGCCGCCTTCCAGCTCCACGTGGCGAAGAGCGTTGTGCGAGGGCGCAGTACGATATCCCGCAGGGCCGTTCCTAAAGCTATATCGAGATCGTCCGAATGCGCTGCCTGCGTCGAGTTCATAGCCAAGTTCATAGCGTCGAGTTCATAGCCAAGATAGGTGCATCATAGCGGAGAGCGTGAGTCTCTATCCTCAATCCCATAACAATTGCGTATAGGAAACTCAAGGGGGAGACCTCTGTTCTGCCGAATCTCCGCGTCGTACCTGCTTGATTGACCAGGGGGAATGGGAGAGGGAAATCACTTCTATCTCCCTGCGTTTACATCATTTACTCCAAGCGCTGATAGCATGAGGGCGATGCCGCTGCGGGTTGCGTACTTTCCGGACAGCTTTCATGAAGTCAATGGCGTTGCGCACACCAGCCGCAACTTCGTCGCCTTTGCGCAAAGGCATGGGTTGCCGTTTCTGTGCGTCCGCGCAGGCCGCCGCGCCAATGCCTTTGAGCAGGAAGGCGAACTGCGCACGCTGGAACTGGGCCGCAGCGGGCTGGCGGTGAGCCTTGAGCAGGACCTCCACTTCGACACGCTGTTCTTTCGCTATCGCGACCTGATTTCGCAGACCGTGCGCGACTTTCAGCCGGACGTGATCCATATCACGGGCCCCAGCGAACTGGGTATCTTTGGCGCGTACTTTGCCTGGAAGCTCGGCATCCCGCTGGCTGCAAGCTGGCACACGAATGTGCACGAGTACGCCGCGCGACGGATGCGCTGGCTGACGCGCCACATGGGCAATGCTGGCAAGAGTCTGGACCATGCCACCGAGACCGCTACTCTGGATGCGACCTCGCGGTTCTATCGCCTGGCCAAGGTGCTCTATGCTCCCAACCCCGAACTCTGCGCGCTGTTGGAACGCAAGACCGATCGGCCCTGTTACCTGATGCAGCGTGGAGTTGAGACGGACCTCTTTACTCCCGCGAAACGCACGCGCGGGGAGGACGGAGAGATCGTGCTCGGCTACGTCGGAAGGCTCTCGGTAGAGAAGAACGTCGCGCTGCTGCCTCGGGTCGACGCTGAGTTACGCGCCCGAGGGGTTGCTGCGAAGTGGCTCATCATCGGCCACGGTTCGGAGGAGGCTGTCCTGCGCCGTGAGCTGCCGGAGTCGACGACCTTTGCTGGAGTGCTGCGCGGCGACACGCTGGCCGAGGCCTACGCGAACATGGATCTGCTCGTATTTCCTTCGCACACCGACACCTTCGGCAATGTGGTACTGGAAGCCCTGGCGAGCGGGGTTCCTGCCATCGTGACGCCGGATGGCGGCCCCGCGCATATCGTGCGCGATGGACAGACTGGACGTGTGGCGACCGACGCCGCGTTTGCAGGCGTGATCGCCGAGACGCTCACGCAGCCCGAGCAATTTGCAGCGATGCGAACGGCCGCGCGGGAGTATGCGATGGGCTGCTCGTGGGACGCGGTCTTTGAGCGCGTCTATGCGGCGTATCCGACCAGCCGGTAAGGCGTTCGTCTGGTTCGCTCAGGCCAGGTGGTCGGGGTGCCTGGAGTTGAAGGCGGAGCGGAATTGTCGGGGCGTCTGTCCCTTCGTCTCTTTGAACTGACGATTGAAGTTCGCCAGATTTCGATACCCGACACTATCAGCGATCAGGGAGATCGGTTTATCGGTATGGATCAGGAAGGCGCAGGCGTTGCCGATCCGCAGCCTGGTGACGTATTCGGTCGTCGTCATTCCCGTCTGCAGTTTGAACAGTCGGTGCAAAGAGCTTCTGCTCAGAGCTGCGATCTGGCTGAGTTGGTGAATAGCATTCTGCTCCCGGTAGTGCTCATGCAGGTAGGAGAGAACGCGCCCGATGCGCTCTTCCAACGCATCGGGCATGGCATGGACTGGCGCCGAGGTCAGCGGTCTCGCTTGTACGTCCCGCGACAGCAGGAGCAGGAGTTGCAGCAAAGCCGGCAATCTGTCCTCGGCGGTCTGATCCAGCATGGCGCAGATCATCGGACGGGCCCTGGCTCTTACCTCTTCGGAAAACTCGATGGCCCTGGCCGAGTTTTCAAGGAGCGCCTGTAGGGGGCGTAGCTCAACATGCGGCCGGATCAGGCTCTGTACGAAGGCGTCACTGAACCACAAGACCAGCGCCTGGTGGGTGGGACCTCCTCCGCAGTCTCCGCTGGAGCACCAGGTGTGAGGGATCTTCGGGCCGATGAGGACCAGATCTCCGTCATCGTAGGCGGACATGTTGTCTCCAACAAAGCGCTGCCCGCGGCTGTTCAAGGTCAGTGTCAACTCGTACTCGCTGTTGTAGTGCCACTCGAACGGAATCGCCGGCAGGCGCCGGTCGAACAGGGTCCACGATCCTTCTTTCGAGGCCGCAATGTATTCGAGGTAGGGCTTCATCGTGGGCACCGAATGACGGAATTGTATTCGTTTCGATAGATGATGTGAGATTCCAGTACCGGTTTTTGATACAGGGCGCAAACATGGGCGAAGCCGAACTGCCTATCGTTGTCCTGTGCGCAAGAGCGCGTAAGCAGTTTCCCTGTAGGTGTAGAGTGGGTCACGGATCTGAACGCCGTTTTTTCCCAAGAAAAACGGCACTCGCATGCTCTATCCACTTCTCAGTAACAGGGAAGCTGCTTTAGGAGGCCGTGATGAACCAGACAGCAGTGATGGACGAAAAGGCAGTGGGCAAGCCCGGCGACAACAAACTCACGCCGGCAATTTCTCGGGAATCCCTTCACCTGATCCAGAAGAAGCTGCCTCTGCGGGTGCTTTCCGAGGATGACTTCGCGCACTGGCAGACCTACGGCTTCGTGGTGGTCAAACAAGCTGTGCCCAGGGCCAACGTCGAAGCCCTGAAGAAACTCCTCTGGGAGTTTCAGGAGATGGACCCGAATGACACGTCTACCTGGAACGCGGGTCAACTGCGCGATCATGCGATGAAAGAGTTGAACAACAGCGGCATGGTGGAGATCTACAACCATCAGGCCCTCTGGGATAATCGGCAGAAACAGCGCGTTTACGACGCATTTGTGGACATATGGGACGACGAAAAGCTCTGGGTCACGATCGATCGTGCCAACCTGAACACGCCCAACAGGAGTGGCCGAGCCTTCAGCGGCTTCATCCATACTGACGTCGACACGACGCTCGAACCGCTTCCCGTCAATGTGCAGGGGGTTCTCTCCCTGGTGGACGTCGATGGCGAGACGGGAGGCTTTCAGTGTGTGCCGGAGCTCTTCCACACGTTTGAGGAGTGGAAGAAGCTCCAGCCGGAGGGACGCGACGGCTTCAGGCCTAATGTCGAGGGGTTCGAGGTGTATCCCGTGCCGATGAAGGCCGGCGACCTCATGATCTTCAACAGCCTTCTGGCCCATGGTATCCGTCCGAATACTTCGGAGGACAAGGTGAGGATGGCGCAGTACATCTCGATGACACCCGCGGCGGAGAGCAATGACGAGTTGCGCGAGCGAAGGATTCAGTCGTGGAGGGAACGCCGGGCACCGGAGGGGTTTGCCTTTCCGGGGGATCCGCGCGAGTGGGAGCGGACGAAGTACGAGACAGCTGCCCTTACTCCCCTGGGTCGTAAGCTGCTTGGGCTTGATTCGTGGAGTTGAGCTGCTAATACGAGTGCAGCTCTCCAATGAAGACACTCCAGGGCGCGAGGGTCAGTTGCTGGGTCGTCTGGAAGCGCATGTTTGCTTTGTCGGAGACCAGCAGCATGCGCAGGCCGCCAGGACGCAGGTGCAGGCGCTCTATATCGTTCTGGAGCGAGAGTGTCGTGGTTTTCGACGAGAGGTTACAGGCAATAATGACGGTCCCCGTCTCGCGCACACCCGGAGCTTGGCGTACCCATACCAGGGCGTTGTCGGCGTTGTGATCGAGTACGGAGAGCGAGCCCGTCTGCAGCGCCGGACTTCCGTGGTGCAACTGGCTCAGCCTGCGATAGAAGTTCAGAAGGGAATCGGGATTTAGATCCTCGATGGCTACATTCAGCGATTCATGCCCTGGGACGGAGGCCTCTGCGGGGAGCTTTCCGGAGGTGAATCCCATCAGAGAATCCGGATCGGCGCTTGGTTCGCCCGTCCTCGGATCAATGGGCCGGGGTTTGGGCTTGGTGGGAGGAGGAACATAAGGAACGAAGGCGGTGTAGACGTCTTCGCGCTGGGGTGGCGGCGTTGGCTTGGGAGCTTCCGCCACGGGCTCAGTTGGCTTTGGAAGCGTGATGTTGCCGGGAGTCCACTGCATCGTGGAAGCGCGCTCGATTCCGATCTCCTGCCCATCATGCAGCGAGGCAGGCCCATGCGAGGCAAACAGCATCGTGGCGGCGATCTTCGCCAGCGAAGCCTCTGGTGGCGTCTGTTCATCGAGCTGCAGGACAAGAGGTATGTCCGGAGAGGCTTGCACTGCGGCCAGCTCGCTGCGGTAGTTCTCCAGAGTCGCAGCCCCTTTGCCGAGGTTGAAGTCGACCAGTTCGTGAGATGCACCGCGCTGCCCATGACGGGCTGTTGCTGCGGCGGGGTCGTTATCGGTGAGCAGGATGCGGTCGCCGGGAAAGCCGTTGACCAGCTGGCGGAGAGGCTGCAGGGGGTCTGCTGTTCCGGCCGGGCCTGCAAACAGCGAACTCTTCGCATAGAGCCCTGCCGCTCCGCGCGTCAGCCAGGATCTCGCCTCGGCCAGGGCTTGTTGTGCCCCTCCTTCGTGGTGGGGTGCAAGCTCGACGACGATTCGCACATGGCGGCTGGTCGCCTCGCTGAGCAGATCGTCGAAGCCCGCATCGTCGAAGGGCGACTCGAGTACGATGGCATCGACCCCGAGGGTCTGCAGGTAGTCCAGCCGTTGCGCAACGCCGCGCAGGTCACCTGTGCCATCTCCGTCGGAGTCCTGGAAGTTTTTGGGCTGGACGCGATAGAAGACGGCGTTCTGCCACCAGGTCTCCTGCGTAAGGCCTGAGCCCGCCCAGCCGGGGCGTGCGAGGGTCTGGGCTGCCACCGGGATAGCGGGCGGCACGCAGAGCAGGAAGACGCTACAGAGAAGGATTGTCCGTTGGTTCAGAATCTGCATAGACAAGACCATTCCTCACTTTGATGCTACGTGAGAAACGGTCCGTGGATAGGCTTGGGTTATTTGCCCAGACGTGAGTTACTTGCCCAGATAGGTACGGTAACGCGTCTCGACGACGCCGGTGTTACGCGCGAGCTGCAGCTTGGCCACGTTGTACTGGTAGAGCGCGCTCACAAGCTGTGCATTCGCGCCTGTCACCGTCGCTTGTGCGTCCACCACTTCAAGGTTCGTGTCGACGCCCGCGGTAAAGCGGTCGCGCACATCGGAGAGCTCCTGTTTGGCGAGTTCGACGTTGCTCTGCGCTACCTTTACCAGCTCATTCGCAGCGTTCACGTCGAGCATCGCCGAACGAATCTGGGAGTCGATGGCGACGCGCAGGTCAGCTTCGCGCTGCCGCAGATTCGTAATCTGGGCGCTTACCTGCTGCTCTTCTCCACGCTGTGCGGCTTCCCGGAAGATGGGGAACTTCAGGCTGCCCTGGGCCGTGAAGACGCCGTGGTACAGGCCTCCGGTTTCACCCAGAACGCCGTAGAAGCCGTTGAAGGCCAGGGTCGGCAGGCGTTGATACTTCACGGCGCGCAACTCGCGCCCGTAGACGTCGGCCTCCGCCTGCAGGCTCAGGAAGTCTTTGCGATGCTGGTAGGCCGTTGCTTTGGCCTGGTCGAGGTCCATATCCGCAAGCTGTTGGAACGGCGCCGTATCGGTGAGTTGAAGCTGCTGTCCGGCGGGCAGGCCCATGATGCGGTTGAGCTGGATGGTGTCTTCGGCTAACTGGGTTGCCGCCGAGATGCTGGATTGATCGCGCTGCTGATATTCCACCTGGGCGCGGAGAGCATCGAGACGGATGCCGACGCCGGCCTTGAGGCGATCGGTGGCCTGTTCGAAGAGCGTTTTGGCCGACTCTTCTTCAGCCTGCGCATTGGTCAGCGTGGCCTGGTCGGCGAGGACCTTTAGATAAGCGGTGCTAACGGCCAGTACGAGGTTTCCGCGACCATTCAGTGTGTTCAGGTCGACGACGGCTGCTTCGCGCTTTGCGCCGCGATAGAGCTCGTAAGCCGATAGATCGAACACCGTCTGGTCGGCGTTGATCTGCGCCTGCGTGGTGTTGACTTTGACGATAGTGGGGAACTGACTGGGATCAAAGCCAAACTGGGCAATGAGCGAAGACTTAAAACCCAGGGCCGCGAGATTGATCTGTTGCGCGCTGCTTTGGGCTGTGACGCTCAACGAGGGCAGAAGCGCATTGATGACAGTGTATTGGTCGCCGCGTACGGTGCGTTGGTTCGCGCGGTCGTACTTGATGCGCAGGTTGCGCTCCAGGCCGAACGAGATCGCATCATCCAGCGAAAGCGGCAGAGGACCGTCTTTGGGAAGCTCAACAATGATGCCGCCCGGTCCCATGGTCTTGCTGGGAGCAGTAAAGATCATTCCCGACCCAGCGGGTCGCCCTTGCGTCGTGTCTTCCAGTGCCAGCACAGCGCTGGGGGCCGAAGGCAGGCTGGCCGTCGCCGAGACCGGAGTCTGCTGCGCCGGTAGGGCGTGGCCCGTGGCCAATACAGCGGCCAGCGCTACAGCTGAAGAGAATCGATGTCGTTGCAAAGTCACTGTCATTAGAGTGCCACGCAGAGGAAGGAGATGCGAAATATCGGGAGAAAAGTTCTCAGTTGTCCGTTACCAGTTCTCCGTTGCAGACTATCGCGGTTTCGTTGAACCGAGAACTGGCAACGGAAAACTGGCAACGCTGGATATTTGGGATATCTACGGATTTTTGAGCAGGCCTGCTGCCTCAGGCAGGCTATGTGCCGGTGAGGGCTTCCAGCCGGTTTTTACCTCGTCCTCCTGGGTTCCGATGGTCTTGAAGAGTGCGTGTCCCCCGATGTGGACGTGTGTTTCGGTAATCTGCCACAGACCGGGTGCGATCTCGCGGCGTTCGATATCGAAGGTGCCGCCCTGGTTTAGCTTTCCGATGAGGCCGAAGGCGATTTTGATGTCTCCGACCAGCTTGCCGCGCAGGGTGCGGATGCGATTACCGTTCTTCACGATGACCATCTGTCCGGCCATCGTTCCCATGACATGCGATTCCATGTTCGGGGGATCGAAGGCGGGATTCGGCTGGTAGGCCAGGGTGATGGTCTCCGGGGTCTCGCTGACGATCGTCCAGAGGTAGGCTTTGGGGAGCATCTTCAGCATGGAAGAGGCCTGTTCGTCGTCGTGCGCATCTTCTTTGCGCTGTTTGGCCTGGGCGGAGCGATCGTTGGCGTACTCAGAGATACGGCTCATCTCCTCATCGCTGGCTGCACCATCCAGGGGCCGGCCCCACCGTTCCACGATGCGCTTCAACTCGCCGTCGGGTGTCTGGACAGCCTGATAGGTGACGTCTTTGCCGGGGGTCACATCGTGGCCTCGATAGATCCAGAGGCTCTTATCGGTTTGGGCGGCGGACAGTTCGGACTGCACGGCGGCTTCAACCGCCTGCTGAGCCTGAAGCTGTGAAGTCTGCGCGTGGAGGTTCTGCGGGGAATACAACGCGGCCACCAGCGTAAAAGCGACCAACGACAAATTTCCGGTGGAGCAGCGTACCAGCATCGTTTCAGATTAGATGCTGGAGGGGCCCTTGTGGTTAAAAGGCGTTATTCCGGAACAATCTTTACGAAGATGCCGTCGGGCAGGCTCGCGCTTCCGAGCAGATGCACCACCCCGTCGCGGGTAAAGCCGCGAAGCATTCCTGCCGGAGGTTTTTGCGGAGCGCTGGCTGGTGAAGCCAGACCGGGGGACTCATGTACTCCTCCAAGACTGGGGGGCTGGGACGGTGCGGTCGATTTTGAAGGGTAGGGTGTTGCACGCGGAGTTGGGGCCGTCTCACCGGCGGCGCGCGGGCGCTTCATGCCCCGGTCCATCGCTTCGTTGGCCAGGCGGTCGGCGTCCTTGTTCTTGTGGCGCAGGGCGTGGCTGATCTGGAAGCCGTCGAGCTGCGCGATACGGCGGCGGGCCTCTTCCCAGAGGGGGCGCAGGTCAGGCGAGTTCACCTTGTACTTGCCCTGGATCTGCTTGACCATCAACTCGGAGTCGGAGACGACGCGGAGATTCTTGTAGCCATTGTCCAGCGCCCATTGGAGGCAGCCAAGCAGACCGGAGTATTCGGCGTAGTTGTTGGTGCGGATGCCGAGGAACTCGCTGAGTTCGGCCAGAACCAGACCCGCCTCATCCTGGATGAGGGCTCCATAGCCGGAGGGGCCGGGATTGCCGCGGGCACCTCCGTCGCAGTGTGCAGAGATCCAGGAGGCGGTGTTCTTCCGCGGTTCAACAACGCGCGGTTCGGACGGTTCGGGGAAAAGCGAAGACATTGAGACAAGTGTAAATGGTTCGAAAAAGCGATCGATCGTAACGTAAGGCAATTCAACCCACATCCACGAAAAGGGTCAGATCTTTAGGCGGATTTGCCTTCAATGAGCGAAGACGGTCCTCAAGATTCGAGACGTGAATCTCCAGTTTGTGGCCATCCGGGTCAAGGAAGTAGAACGATGCGCCGGGGCTTCGATTGTCTTGCCAGCAGATCACTTGCGCCTTTTGTAGCTGCTCAACGAGCCTTGAGAATTCCGGGGTGGAGACTGTGAAGGCGGTGTGCGTGTATTCAGGAAGACTTGCGGTACGGGCCTCAGGGTCAAGTGTCAGGCACACCCAATCGGTTCCCGCTTCCAGATAGGCCCCTTTGTACCACTTGGCGATCGGTCGTAGGCCCAGCAGTTGGCTGTAAAAGTGAAACGATCTGTCGAGATCGCTAACCGCGAAGGTGATGTGATTGATCCCGCTTATCAAGAAACTTGTCCTCCAAAACCAGCGTAAGCGCTTCGAGATACATCCAAAGGACAGATCACGAATTTTCAGGGGCGTTTCGCTTACCTTCCGCTAACCGGCTTCGTCTATCGAGGTGTAGTCACCTGACTCCGGAGTCAGACAAGCATGAGCGTAGTAGAGGCGATCGTCCTTCCCGGCGAGACCAGCCGCCGTCGTCCCAGTCCCTTCGCCCTCGGCCTGCAGCAGGCACCAGGTAGCGCTGCAGAGGTAAAATCAGCGGCAGGTATGCCGAAAGCCGCCGCACAACCCGGTACGCGTGCCAAACTGTCCACCGAGCAACTTGAGGCACGGCAGCAGCAGCGCGCTGAAGACGACGAATTGATCCGCGCGGCCCAGAAGGGCGATCGCGCGGCCTTCGATACGCTCGTCCGCCGTTATGACCGCAGCGTGCTTCGTCTCGCGCTGCATGTGCTTGGTAATGAACAAGATGCACAGGATGTTCACCAGGACGCGTTCATCAAGGCATACCGCCACCTGTCGAACTTCCGCTTCGAGTGCTCGTTCTATACGTGGCTGTACCGCATCGTCACGAACCTGTGTCTGGACCAGCTTCGCCGCCGCAAGAGCCGCCGCGAAGACCCGTCGACCGTTCTGGATAGCTCGGGCGACGAGATCGATCTGCTGGCCAATCTGCAGGATGGCCGTGCGATGGCCAACCCGGCTCGCGAGCTGGAGCGTAAGGGCATGAACGAGGCCATCCAGAGCGCACTGGCGGAGTTGACGCCACGTGAGCGCACAGTCTTCGAGTTGAAGCACTACCAGGGGCTCAAGCTGCGCACCATCGGCGAGATGCTCTCCACGACGGAAGAGACGGCGAAGAACACGCTCTTCCGGGCAACAAGAAAGTTGCGAGCACGGCTCGCGGACGTTCGATAAGAAGTAAAAGCAGGGATTGGAAGAAGAAGTAGAGCAAGGATTGGAAGTACGGGCTCGTCGTCAGATCGTGAATTGGCAATAAATCAGTGGCCGTAGAGCCGCATGCAGCAAAGGTAATACCACTCAGAGGCTGGTTAGAGGTACGCAAACATGACGTGTGAAAACGCACAACAGAACATCATCCTCGCGCAGTATGGCGAGCTTCCGGACGAATTGCAGTTTCCGCTGGAACAGCACATCGCAGGATGCGAAGACTGCCGCCGCGAGTGGAAGGCCCTGCTGGCTCTGAACGAGGAGCTCGCGCTGACGCCGATGCAGGAGCCCTCGCCGAACCTTCTGGCGGCCTCGCGCATGCGGCTGGACGAGGCGCTCGATGCCATGCCGGCCCGCTCGCTCTCGCAAAGCTTCTTCGGCAGTGCCTTCCGCTGGCTGGGCTACGTGCAGGGAGCTCCCGCGCTCACCACGCTTCTGCTCGGAGCGGGCTTTCTGGGCGGCAACTTTATCGCGCGCTACCAGGTCGCCCATGCGCCCAAGCTGCCGACGCCGGTCATTCTTTCGAACTCGACCAACGGCGCGATCGCGAGCGTTTCGGGCATCGTGCAGACGCCCAACTCCGACCTGGTGCAGGTGAACTACAACCGGCTGGTGCCGGAGACCGTGCAGGGATCGCTCGATGACCCGCAGATTCGCCAGTTGCTAATGCTTGGCACCAAGCTCGCGACCAGCAACGATGTTCATGCCAATTCGGTGGCGCTGCTGGCCAGCGAGTGCGCGGCCGGCCATCGCTGCGACGCGGACGGTACAAGTGAGGGAGCCACCGGCATTCGCACGGCGTTGCTGGCTTCGCTGCGTAACGACAAGAGCCCGGAAGTCCGGCTCAAGGCATTGGCTGGATTGCAGCCCTATGTGGCCCAGGACGAACACGTTCGCGATGCCGTACTGGGAGCGCTGATGCATGACAAGAGCGCTGATGTCCGCACACAGGCCGTCTCGATGCTGGAGCCGGTGCAGGGAGACTCCAGCGTGCGGCAGGTGCTGCGCACGGTTTCGTCGCAGGATGCCAATCCGGCCATTCGCACCGCGTCGTTCCAGGCTCTACAAGGTGCGGCAGATATCCAGTAATGCCAGAATCGCTACAACTCGAGCTTGTGCGACTGAGCCTCTCTCCACAGAATCGAGAGGGACATCCCTTTGTGTTTTCGCGGAGGGGCGGAGCGCTCTTCTGCTTGCTTGCTCTCACGCTGACCTTCACAGTCGCGCCCCGTTTGCTGGCGCTCACCTCGCAGCAACTGCGCGGTACTGTCGGGGGGCATGAACATGTCGCCGGATATCTTGGAGTCGGGTTTCATGACATCACCGACGATCAGGTTGCAGCGCTGCATCTGCAAAAGGGACGCGGTGCCGAGATCATTCTGGTCGATCACGATGGGCCTGCGGGCAAGGCGGGGTTGCAGCCGCATGACATCGTCGTGCAGATCAACGGTCAGCCTATCGAGGGAGCAGAGGTCTTGCGGCGCATCATTCGCGATGCCGGCGCGGGGACAGCGATAGGGCTATCGGTCGTGCGCGACGGACATCCCGTCTCGCTGATCGTGCAACTGGCCGATCGCGATGAGGTCGCCCGCCGCGCCTGGCAGGAGCACATGATAGCGTCCGATCCGCCGACAGACGATACGGTCGATGGCAGCGTGGATGGCAATACGGCCGATTCCGCTCCCCGGTCAGCCCATACCCAGGGCTTTATCGGCAGCATGCTGCACATTGGGCCGTACACAGGGGTTGCGCTGGAGGCGATGGAGCCGCAGCTTGCCGGATTCTTTGGGGCTGCGCATGGCGTAGGCCTTCTGGTTCACACGGTCGAGCCCAACAGCCCGGCTGCGGTCGCAGGGCTGCGTGCGGGAGATGTCGTTTTGCGCGCGGACAGCGTTGCCATGATCTCCACAGCCGCATGGGCCAAGCACCTGCATCTGAGCAAAGGTCGCCCGATTGCGTTGACTGTGTTGCGTGATAAACGAGAGCAGACGCTGATCTTAATTCCTGACAGCAAGAAGCGGTCGGCGGTGGTGATGCCGCAGCTCTTCGATGAGCCGGTTGTGGTTGTTTCGTATCTGCAATAAGCCTGTAGCGATAGACTCGAACTCAAACGCCAAAGGTGCGTTCTATGCCAACCCCGGACATGGCCCTGGGCTGGCATAGAACGCACCTTAGCTTCGTACGTAAGTTACGACTTTACGACTGCAGCGGGCTTGCCTTCCTGCACATAGTTCTTGTTCCATGCAGGGATTTCGGCAACGTAGGCACCGGGTTTTTCGATGACGCACTGGCAGCCGAGCCGTGAGTTCAGCTGTAGGCCGGGAGCCAGGTCCAGGCGGTCGAGTTCGAGATCTTCAGCCTCGGAGACGCCCTTTTCGCCTTCCTTCAGGAAGATGTGGCAGGTCGTGCAGGCGGAGACTCCGCCGCAGGCGTGATCGAGGAAGATGCCGTAGTTTTCGGCTACGTCGAGAAAGCTCATCGGCTGGCCGTGGCCGTCGTAGGGCAGCGAGCCGAAGGGGAACTCGACGGTCTTATTTTCTGGTTGGAAGGTCACGCGGACGAGATTCTCCGCGGGTGGCTTGGAGAGGTCTACTTCAGGAAGCGGGTTTTGTGCGTGCTCGGACATGTCTTCCTCTATTTTAGTCTTCTGTCGATTCGCCCGGCGTCTCGGGATCGTTCTCGGCCGTTTCAATCTCGTTTCTGGGCTTCGAATCTTCCACTTCAGCCTTGGCGAAGGCATGCGGTGCGTTGGGTGCGGTGCCGAGGCCTTCGCCCGCGGCCTGCATGGTCTTGCCGCCGAGCGCGCCGGTGACGGCCGTGTCCATCATGATCTCGGCGAAACGGCGCGTCTTCTTATCGAGATGCTCGATCGCGTTGCGGATGACCTTATAGTCACCGCCGGAGATGGAGGCCTTGAGTTCGAGAGCGGCGGCCTTGATCTCTTCGTGTTCAAGCGAAGTGAGTTGCTGCCACGCGGCTGATTTCTCACCCTTTTCGACGGCGGCGAGGATCGTCTCCGCCTCGTTCTTGGCTTCGATCACCTGGCGCGCGGTGATGTCCTCTTCGGCGTTATCGAAGGAGTCGAGAATCATGGTCTCTACCTGCTCGTCGGTGAGTCCATAGGTGGGCTTTACTTCGACCTTTGCCTCTTGTCCGCTGCGCTGTTCGCGCGCGCTGACGTGGAGGATGCCGTTGGCGTCGATGAGGAATTTGACCTCGATGCGTGGCAGGCCGGCGACCATCGGGGGGATGTTCTTGAGGTCGAAGCGGGCCAGCGAGCGGCAGTCCTTCGCGAGTTCGCGCTCGCCCTGAAGCACGTGAATCGCGACGTTGGTCTGGCCGTCGACACCGGTGGTGAAGTGCTCGGTGGCACTGGCGGGGATCGTCGAGTTGCGCTGAATGATCTTGGCGACGACACCGCCGAGGGCTTCGATGCCCAGGGAGAGCGGTGTTACATCCAGCAACAGCAGGTCGTTGGTCGCGGCGTTTTCCGAGCCGGAGAGAATCTGCGCCTGCACGGCTGCGCCGAGTGCGACCACTTCGTCAGGGTTGAGTTCGGTATGCAGTTTCTTGCCGCGGGCTTCCAGATCGAACAGCCCGGTGACCAGCGTGCGCACGGCGGGAATGCGCGTGGAACCGCCAACCATGACGACTTCGTCGATCTGGTCGGAGGTGAGACCTGCGTCCTTCAGCGCCTGCTTGCAGGGGCCGGCAGTGCGCTCGATGACGCTCGCGATAAGCTGCTCGAACTGGGTACGGGTGATCTCGCGGAGGTACTGCTGGCCGCCCGGGAGCTCGAGAATAAGGCGCGTGGAATCTGCGGATGACAACTCGATCTTCGCCTCGATGACGGCCTTGCGCAGCGCCTGGATCGCTTCGGGATTCGTGCTGATGTCGAGCCCAAGGTCGCCCTTGATGTCGTCGAGTGCGACGGCGGTGAGCAGGTTGTCGATGTCGTCGCCGCCGAGGTGCGTATCGCCGCCGGTCGCGATGACCTCGAAGATGCCCTCGTGCAGCTTGAGGATGGAGATGTCGAAGGTGCCGCCGCCGAAGTCGTAGACGGCGATGACGCCATCGCGTTTCTTGTCGAGACCGTAGGCCAGTGCGGCGGCTGTCGGCTCGTTGACCAGACGCAGGACTTCGAGTCCGGCGATGCGGCCGGCATCCTTGGTGGCCTGGCGCTGAGCGTCGTTGAAGTATGCGGGCACGGTGATGACGGCTTTGGTCACTTCAGCGCCGAAGAAGCGTTCCGCATTCTTCTTGAGTTGCAACAGGATGTAGGCGGAGACCTCGGGCGGGGTGAGGGTGAGGCCACCGATGTTGAGCTTCAGGACCTCGCCTGCCTTGAGCCCTTCGGCAAGCTGGAAGGGGAAGAGCTTCAACTCGGGTTCGACGTCGGCGAGGTCACGGCCCATCAGCCGTTTGACGGAGTAGATAGCGTTTGCCGAGTTGGTCAGAAGGACATTACGCGCGGCGTTGCCGACTGAAAATCCCTGGGCCGTATCCTGATCGAACGCGACGACCGAGGGAACGATCGGCGAGCCGTCTTCTCCGGGAATGACGGCCGGAGTGTCACCCTGCATGAAGGCGATGAGCGAGTTGGTGGTGCCGAGATCTATACCGACGACGCGCTGCTGAGCTTGTTGCTGTTCTGACACGAAAATCCTCTTTCATGGGCGCTGTCGCGAGACAGAAGCGCCAATGACTATTGTCTTACATCGCGGACGGAGTTTGTCCTATATCGTACTGGAGACCTGCAAAATTACGGTACAAATACCAGGCGAGTGGCTTGTTCTTTTTCGTTCCAGAGAGCTTCGACTTCGCTCAGAGGCACGGTTTTGATACTGAATGCGAAGGGTTTTTGTGCAGCGGCTTGAAAGAACTCCGCAATGGCCTGGCTGATCTGGCTGAGCGACGCACTGCCGAAGCCGCTGCCGAGAAGCTCCAGTCCGGAACTGCGCAGTGTGGCCGCAGGCAGGGAGATATTGGCTCCGGCGCTCGATCCGATCTGGACGAAACGCACACGCGTGGAGGTGGTTTTCAGCCCTTTCTTCGCGATGGCCTGAAGCGCGGCCTCGGCGGGAGCGCCCCAGAGATAATCGAGCACGACATCGATGCCTTGATCGAACTCAGCGCGGAACGCGGCTACCAGGGCCTCGGGCGCTTGCTCGAGAGAGATGACTGCATCTGCGCCAAACTCTTTGAGCTTCGCTAAAGCTTCCGGGTTACGGCCCGCAGCGACGACGCGCCTCGCACCGAGACGCTTGGCGATCTGTATGGAAAGCTGCCCGGAGACGCCTGTCGCGCCAAGAATCAGAACGCTTTCACCGGCCACGAACTTGGCTCGCACCGTGAGTGCGGCCCAGGAGGACATGGCGGGGTTAGCGATTCCGGCAGTGGTCGCATCGTCTAATCCCTCGGGCAATGGCAGGCACATCCAGCTTGGGGCCAGAGTGCGTTCGGCGAAGGTGCCGAAAGGGCTTCGCGCCACGCCGAAGAAGACGCGTGTTCCATCTTCCAGTCGCCCGACGCCATCGACGCCGGGAATAAACGGCAGTTCGCCGGTGCTGCCATAGTGCGTACCGTTGGCCAGCGACTTCACGATGGGGTGCAGCGCGGCTGCGGTTACTGTGACAAGTTTTTCGCCTTCAGCCTCAACTGGGTCGGCGAAGGTCGTGTAACGGGGAGGAGCATTGAAGGCGTGGACGACGGCAGCGTTCATTAAATTCTCTCCTGGCAATTGCTTTCCACTGTACAGATGCGCCGCGAGGGCGCGATGATGCAGGTCAGAGGCAACGGTCATGTCACTACAGCAGAATCTTACGGGATCGACGATTATTCCGAGCTTGCGGTATCGCGATGCGCATGCGGCTATCGACTGGCTGGTGCGGGTCTTCGGCTTTCACAAGCAGGCTGTCTATGAAGGCCCGGACGGCACGGTGATGCATGCGCAGCTTACGCACGGACTCGGCATGTTGATGTTGGGTTCCATTCAGAATCACGGCGAGTTCAGTCGCGTGATGGTGCAACCGGACGAGATCGGTGGCCGCGAGACGGCGGGGCTCTGCCTGATCGTTGAGGATTGCGATGCGGTCTATGCTTCGGTCAAGAAGGCCGGTGCGGAGATTGTGCAGGAGTTGTCCTCACCCGAATACGGTGGCAGAGCCTTCGCTTGCCGTGACCTCGAAGACCATATTTGGTGGGTGGGTAGCTACAACCCTTGGACCGATCATAGCTCGGTGCAGGCATGAGCGGCCTTCCGTACGCAGAAGCACTTGGAGCACGCGATCCGCAGCAGGTCATTGCCGAGACGCCACTACGGTTGGTGCGCGTGCTGGAGGCTTTGACGCCTGAGGAGATCGAGGCACAGCCCGCGCCGGGCAAGTGGAGCGTGCGCGAGGTTGTCGCGCATCTGGCGGACTGCGAGATCGCCTAGGGTTGGCGGCTGCGTCAGGCCCAGGCCGAAGAGCATCCGGCGATTCAGCCCTTCGATCAGGAGGCCTGGTCGCGCGTTTACGCAGCGTACTCGCTGGCGCAGGCAAGGGCCTGCTTTGAGGCGTTGCGGGCCTGGAATGTGGCGTTCGTCGGGGCGTTGAACGAGGCCGATAAGCAGCGTCCTGTGACGCATCCTGAGCGCGGCGAGGAGACGCTTTGGAACATCTTGCAGATTATGGCCGGGCACGATTTGCATCATTTGGAGAGATTGGAAAAGTAATACAGACGTTTCTGGCTTTTGCTGTTGTTTTTCTGTTTGTCATTCCGAGCGTAGCGAGGAACCTGCTGTCTCCCGCTCTTCGTTCGTATTGCCCATAAAATATGTGAATTAGAACTGGGCATGGTTGAACTGCCGCACAACATTTATGGTGGTCCCGGCGAAAAACGGGAGACAGCAGGTTCCTCGCTGCGCTCGGAATGACAAACAGAAAGGCAAAGGAAAGCAACGGTTAACGGGCTAAAGTCCCCCGCGCCGCTGCTTCTCCAGTTCATCCTCAAAATCCTTCTGGTGTTCTGCTACAGCACGCTTGTATCCCTCGGGATCAAGCCATACCGTAGCGCCTTCTTTGGGCAGGCGGGCTAGTTTTTCTAGGAGACCAAAGTGGCTGCCGTGATCAGCGAGGAAGAGGTCACAGGGCAGGGCGCGCAAGGTGGCGAACGTATGGGCATAGTCCTGTGCAATGCCGGGGTAGTAGCCGGGTTGAGGGGCTATTGCTGTGAGCCGGTACTGCGAGAGCACGGTGAAGCCGCCGATGATGACGACATCGCGAAGTTTGCCGGGTGGGTCGGAGGGAATGTGCACGCGGAAGGCCCATGTGGTGCAGCCGCGGGTGTGGCCGCCGGTCTTGTGCGCGGTAAGAATCACACCGCCAAGGCTGAGGGTGTCGCCGTCATGGAGAACACGATCGACGCGGGCTGGTGCGTACTGAAGGATTCCAGGCGTACCGGCGGCGAAGTCTGTGCGGCCTCCGCTACGGACGACGTCGGCGTCGCCTTCCATCACCATGTTCTTCGCATGAGTTTCGCGAAGAATCTGCGCCGATCCGCCCATGTGGTCGAAGTGGGCCTGGCCGTTGAGGAGGATCTTTGTGTCCTTCCAGCGAAAGCCGAGTTGCTCTACGCTGGCGCGAATCTGCGGAGGGGAGCTTGGGAGGTTGGCGTTAATCAGGATGTTCCCGGCAGGTGTGGTTACCAGGTAGGAGGCGAGATCGCGGCTACCAACGTAATACAGGTTGTCCGCGATGCGGAAGGGGGAGACAGGCGTGGTCCAGTCGGGGTTCATCTGCGCGTGCAGCCCGCCGAAGGAGAACAGGATGACGACAAGGCACAATAGTTTGCGGCAAGGGCTCATCCCTGCTTGATAGCAGAGCGAACGGTTCAAAAACCAGCGAAGAACGTGAGGGAACTTCGCTGGTAACGGTCGGAGCTCTTCAAACTATTTGGTTGAAGCAGATGCCTGTGCGCTCAGGACGAATTGGGCTTCGCCACGACCGAACGACCAGTCGTCGAGGCTATTCTCGCTCAGCACGATCATGACATCGTCCGGGGCGACGTTCGCCCGTTCCTGAAGAAGCTGCGCTGTCTTGCTGTAGAACGCCTGCTTGATCTCGGTCGAGCGGCCCTGGCGAAGCGTCACGTGCACGATGAGGAAATCGCTGGTGCGCTGCATCTTCATGAAGTGCGGATCACCGATTAACTCATCCTGGCTGTGTGCGGTCAGGACCATGAAGCGATCCCCTTCCGGAATGTTGAGCGTTGCGCGCATGGCGTCGTAGATCGCATCGGCGATCTGTTTACGCCGATCGGTGGAGACGGTATTGGAGACGGAGATTCGTACGAGTGGCATGGTTTTTCCTGTGGTCCTTATGATTCCAGCGTTTCGTTGACATCCCGCACAAGGTTGCGGATGTAGCTGCGGCGATTGAGCAGTGCGACCAGCGCTTGCTTGGCCGAATCCTTTGCGGTGGTGTCGTCCGCATCCACGGCTGCGTCCCACTTCGACCACAGGGCTTCGAGCTGCTGTTGCGACTCGCTCAACATGGCGGTGAAGTGCTGCTGTGCCTGTTCAAGATCGCGGCGAGTCTGGGGATCGTCTTCGCCCATCTTCTTGGCCATGCGCATCTCTTCGAGCTGCATGTTCAACTCGAAGGCCTCTTCGAGCAGATCGGGCGGAGCGACCTGCTTCTTCTCCGTTCCCGCAGCTTTGGCGGCATCGGTGGCGGCGCGCGACTGCTCTTCCAACTGGATGCCTTCGAGCGCGAGCAGATACTCTGTCCGGGCGATGGGATCGCGCAGGGTGCGGTAGGCATCGTTCAGGCGCGAGGACGAGGCGAGTGCGGCGTCTTGCTCGGCCTGCGGTTTGGCGGCGAAGCGATCAGGATGCAGCTTACGCGACTGTGCGTAGAAGGCTTTTTCCAGCGTGGGGAGATCGATGTGGAGATGCTGCGGGAGTTCGAACTGGGTGAAGTAGCTATTGGAGGCTTCGTGGCTCATCGGGGTCTTTCAAATCTCGTATTGTTTCTTTAGATTAGATGTTTTTGCAAGCCAGCGCGAAGCTGAGAATCGTAGACTGCTATTTATGACCCGATCGATTGTGTTGCTGCTTTCTCTCTCGTTGTTTGTTCCTTCCGCGCTGGCTCTTCGGAAGCCGGCAGCAGCGAAGTCCGATGCCGAACCCGCGTGGATGGCTGACCTTGCGCGGAGGCACGAAGAGTTAATCAATCGCAACGGCCCCGGAACAGACACTGAGTTGAGGGACCGGCTGCTGGCCATGCTCGATCGCGACCAGGAGGCGCGCGGCGTGAAGGACGGTCAGCCGAAGAACAAAGAGAAGCTCGAGATCGCTACCAATCTCGCGGAGATCGACGCCGGGCTGACGACGGAGTTGAAGGAGATCGTCGCTAAGCAGGGCTGGCCGACGATTGCGCTGGTGGGCATCAAGGCGTCGAATGGAGCGATGTATATCCTGACGCACTCGGCCGACCACGCGTGGCAGCTTTCGTTGCTGCCGCAGTTGGAGCAGCTTGCGGATGCGGGCAAGATCGATGGCTCCACGCTGGCACTGGTGATCGACAAGGAGCTGGTGTCGGAGGGCAAGCTGCAGCGCTATGGGTCGCAGTTCAAGTTTGTGGATGGAGCGATGGCCATGTACGGCGTCGAAGATCCGGGGACGCTCGACGCGCGGCGGGCCAAGGTATTTCTTCCGCCGATGGCGGTTTACAAGCAGATGCTATCGGATATGTATCACCTGAAGGCAACGGACAAGATTGTGAGTGCTGCGGCACCGGCGAACTAGAGCGTGTCATTAAAAACTGCTGGTGAGATAAAGATTGAGCCGTGCAAATCGCTTGCTGAGGCAAGGATCGGAAGGGCAGGGTTGAAACTGTCTAGTCTCCAGACATCCTTTACAGATTGTCTCCAGACATCCTTTACAAGTTGAGGAAGTTTGCCGGGCATGGCTCCACGATCGTGGAGCCATGCCCGGCGAGATCGAGTTCCCGGATCAGGGTAGCTCCGTAGAAGACGAGGGCGCGGTGGTCGATGCGCTGAATTCGGACGAGTTGTCCGGCGAGCGCACCGGCCACCTGCCAGGTGGCCTTATCGAGCCGCAACGATCCATTGGAGTTCAGTGGGTAGACTTCTGCATCGGCGGGATAGACGGGGTCCAGGGGTTTTGTGAAGGGTCGCAGGCTAGCCTTCCAGCGGCTTGCCGGAGTGGCCATCTCCAGTGCCTGGTGCGGACGAATGTGGTTGTACTCATAGCGGAAGCTGTCCAGCCATGCCTGCTCCTGGCCCTTCTCTGGCTGTACACGACGTCGTCTCGCCATCTCCAGCGAGCGATGGAAGCGCTCTACCTTACCTTGCGTCTGCGGGTGGGAGTAGCCGGAGAAGTAGAGGCGGATACTTAGCCTCATCAGCCATACCGACAGTTGTGTCCAGCCCCCTGCGGACTGCATGTTCCACCACGGAGTGCCGTGATCCATCAGCATCGCATCCGGTAAACCACAATCCCTGAACGCCTGGTCCAGACGTTGCTGCACGCCGTCTGCACCGCTGGAACCCAGATGTTCCAGTGCCACTGCGTAACGACTATGGTCGTCCAGCACAGATAACGGGCCGATATGGGTGCCCCAGCCCTTCGGACTCTTGAAATCCATCTGCCAGAGCTGGTTCGGCCGTTCCCGACAGAAGCTCCCGGTCGCCTTCCGATGACGATCCAGCGGATGCACCAAACCGCGCCGCTTCAGTATCCGATGAACCGTTGCGACTGGAACGTTCACACCATCCTTCTCCAAGAGCCACTGCAGCTTGCGCGCGCCCCACTCCGGATACAGCCGGCGCAGATCCTCGATCCGCCCTTCTAACTCCGCAGAACTCCGCCCCGGGCTGTGCAAGGGCTTGCGGCTGCGCTCCGCAATCCCACTCAAACCACTCTCGCGATACCGCTTCACCCATAAGTAGCCGGTGGGCCGGCTAATCCCGTACTCCTCGCACAACACCGCTAGAGAACGCAGACCAGAGACTGCTTCCTGCACAAACGAAACACGCTGCGACGAGACTTCCACATGCCTCCACGACATCCAGACACCCCCACAAATCTGTAAAGGATGTCTGGAGACAATGTGTAAAGGATGTCATGAGTCCGTACAGTTGAAACCCTGCCCTTCCGAGTCGTGCCTCAGCAAGCGATTTGCACAGTTCGACTTCATTCCAAGGGCCATTGGATGGCAGGCCCTGGCAGGCAGAGCTTAGGATGGCTGCGTTGTGGTCGTGCGGTCGGGACGGGGCCTGCTAAACCAAAGGATGGCGACACTTGCGAGGGATGCGCCTAAACACCGTGATGCATAGTCGCCTAGGTCACTCCAGTGGGGTCCAATATGATGGACAACTGCGCGATAGAGAGCGATGCCTACGGCGTAAGCAATTGAAGTATAGACAACGCGTTTTACGGCCAGCCGCTGAAATGCAGTCATGAATTCCTCTATGCCGAGAAACTAGACCCACACCCGCAGCTCTTGGTGGAGTTGGGGTTGATGAAGTTGAAGCCCTGGCGCATCAGCGTCTCTTCGAAGTCCAGCACCATGCCCGCGAGATACAGATAGCTCTTCGGATCGACGAAGAGGCGAACAGGCTTTGCCCCGCTGGGGTCGTTGGGGGTTTCGATGCCTGCGCCGAAGACGAAGGTGCGGTCGCGCTCGCGGGGCTGGGTGTCGAAGCGGATGTTGTAGCTCAGACCCGAGCAGCCGCCGCCCTGAACGCCCAGGCGCAGACCGCCCTGGTCGGGCGAGATGCCTTCCTTGGCCATGGCGACACGGATGCGCTTGAGCGCGTTCTTCGTAATCTCAATGGCGGCCTTCGCACGCGAGGTCTGGCCTTCGGCGGTGAGCAGCGTCATGCCTGCGAGAGGATCTTTGGGAGCCGCAGGCGCGGGAGCGCTCATTGCCTGGCTGGTCGTCGAACTGATGGAGACAGTAGACATACGTTTATTGGATGAGAACGATAGTGGCAGGGAAGCAGGTTCCCTGCGGGAATGACAAAAGAAAAGCAAATACGGAACGTGCGAAGGCCGGCGGTGATACTGTCCGCCGGCCCACGGGTATTGGTTTGCGCTTAGTGAGCCGCGACTGCGACGCCAGCTTCTTCGGCAACGCCGTTCTTTTTCTTCCAGTCGCCGATCGCGGCGCGGATGGCGTCTTCCGCCAGAACCGAGCAGTGAATCTTGACCGGAGGAAGCGCGAGTTCCTTGACGATGTCGGTGTTCGAGATCGTCAGAGCCTCGGCAACGGTCTTGCCTTTGACCCACTCGGTAGCGAGCGAGCTGGAAGCAATCGCCGAGCCGCAGCCGAAGGTCTTGAACTTGGCATCCTCGATGACCTGGGTCTCGGGATTCACCTTGATCTGGAGGCGCATGACGTCGCCGCACTCAGGGGCGCCGACCAGGCCGGTGCCGACTTCGGTCGAGCTCTTGTCGAGCGTGCCGACGTTGCGGGGATTTTCGTAGTGATCAACAACCTTATCGCTATATGCCATGGGAATCTACCTCGTTTCCTTAGATGATACTCCGAAGCTGGAGGGTTCGGAAGGGCGCGATTATTCCACCGGGCTGTCTGGCGTGGGAATTATGTCCTCGTTGCCCGTCCCGTAGGTGGGGTAGGGCAGCGGTTCGGTGTTGATTGGAATGGCCTTTAGGGTAATGAGGTCCTGTTGAACCGTCGCCCAGGCGGAGGGATCATTTTTTGTGGCAAAGGGGAGGCTTAGGTCGGCGTAGTAGATGAGAATGTCGGCCTTGATGCCGGGAGGAACGGCGTTGGCAGGGTGCAGCGCCAGGATGTGGAGCAGACGAGCATAGGTGGCGTCGGTCAGGGAATAGCCGCTGGGCCTGACCGGATAGCCGGTGTCCAGATCGCGATTGAGGAGCGGATGGTGTGGGTCGTGAGAGCCGCGAGGGATCTGTTGTTCTGCTCCGGGGAGGGCGGGGAGCGGCTGCGAGGGGGCGGGATCGGAGTGGGTATCCTCTGAGGCGGCGAGTGAGGCGGTCAGTTTCGTCGCAGGGGGAGGGGTGAAGCGGCGCAGTTGGGCGTCAAGCTGGTCCGCTGAACGCATAACCGAGTGGATATAGTCGGCCTCCGTCTGCTGCGTGGGCCCTTTGACCGCGACCAGTTTTAACGCTCCGACCTTGGGCAGAATGAAGAGAAAACCGGCGAGGCAGTAGGTGCCGACTCCAGCCTTACCGCGGTAGGTGTCCCAGTGGTTTTTCTGGGAGATGGTGGTGAGTTCGCTGGTCAGGCGCTGAAAGTCGGGATCGGTGGTGAGGTCCGAGGGTTCGTGTCTGCGGTGCAGCAGGGTTACGGCGAACGCGATGCGTGGAATGAAGCCGCGCACGGCGAAGCGATAACCACGGACATTGATACGGCTGCGGCGGTGGTCGGTGAAGTCTTCGCGCAGACCGTAGGTCTGGTAGAAGGCCAGGGCGAGTTGGCGAGTGGGAACCTGAAGACCGACGTGGCGCAGGTAGGGCAGGGGGGCGAAGCGGTGGTGCGCGATCTCGTTGATGTCAAAGGCGAATTCGGTCTGCACATGCTGGTGCTCGCCCTGGGCGTAGTTCACGGATAGGCCATAACGCTGACCGAGAGCAGGGAATTCGATGGGGACAGCCCGGTTGGTGGCCTCGGAGTGGCCGATGGTGTCGCCGATATAGTGCGAGAGCGCGCCGGCGGCGAAGGCCAGTTCATCGGCATTTCCGGCGTTGCGGAAGAGGTTGACCACGAAATCTCCTGACCGGACGTAGTGGGTCAGGTTGGAGAAGTTGGCATCGCCGAAGGGGTAGTAGCCGATGTCCTGGATGACGCAGCCACCGTAGGCATAGGCGCGGGCATGCTCAATCTGCGCCGGTGTCAGCGTGGGATAGCGGCTGAGCAGCAGTGGAACGATGGAGCTGTCCCAGGTGAGGTCGATCAGTTGTTCGTGGGTCAGTACAGAGTAGGCGCCTGCGGGGCGAGCGAGGCCGAGCATGCAGAGCAGTGCGACGAGCGCGAGGCGGAGGCCCAGAGTCATGTTGTTCGGATAAGGGTATAGCAGAAGCCTTTATTTTTCTTGTTGTCATTCGACTTCGATGACAACAAGAAAAACAAAGGCACCCTATAAAATCAATCGCGGTATTCAAATTGAACACCGTCGCTTGCCCGGCGCAATTGCTGATCTGGGCAGAATCTCGACAAGATAATCGTTCATCAGGAGACAAGCATGAAGGAAATGCGCTTCGCAGCCATCTTATGTGTCGCTCTATCGCTAAGCGGTTTGGCTATCGGGCAATCCGGCTCCGACAAACTGAATCGGCAACTGATTCAGGCCTCGGATGACGGCAATGCCGAAGTCGTGAAGACGTTATTGGCGCAGGGAGCCGATATCGAAGGCCGGGATGACAGCGAGCAGACTCCACTCAAGGTAGCCACCGAACACGCCAGAGTTGATGCCGTACGGGTGCTGTTGGCTAAGGGCGCTAATGTTGAAGCTAAGTCCAACTCTAAAGGGACTCCTCTCAACTGGGCCGTAGGTGGAGACGGGAAGATTCTCCGCAGTGAGTATGCGGATCGCCTTGCGATCGTGAAAATGTTGCTGGACAAAAAGGCCGATACCACTGCGAAGACGACAAGTGGCGATACAGCCCTTCACCTGGCTGCTCTGAATTATGTAAATACCGACATTCTGCAACTGCTCTTGAGCAAAGGCGCAAACGTCGAAGCGAAAAATCGGAACGGCTTCACTGCGTTGATTTACGCAGCGCTCGAAGACCACACCGAAGCCGTGACGATGCTTCTGGCGAAAGGTGCCAAGATCGACGCTGCGGACTCAGAGGGACAAACAGCACTGATGCATGCCGTCAGTGAGGAGCGCATTGATTCGGTGGATCTGCTGATCGCTAAAGGTGCGAACCTCGAGGCCGTGGACAACGAAGGCCAGACCGCGCTATTCCGTGCAGCTATGGATGATGATTCCAACTACGACTGGGGCGGCAACTATGTAGAAGTGACGAAGCTCCTGCTGGCCAAAGGCGCCAACGTGAATGCCAAGGACGACCACGGTCGTACCCCACTTCAGATGGCTATCAGGAACGATAAGCACCAGGTCATCAAACTGCTGCAGGAAAAGGGCGCGCACTGATCGATAGAAGTGGTGCCTTTGTTTTTCTTGTTGTCATTCCCGAAGGGAATCTGCTTCATGGGGTGCTGCACTGCTAGGTCTTTTACCTTGCGAAATTTATTGACGTTTGCGGCAGTACAAACAAACAGCAGATTCCCTTCGGGAATGACAACAAGAAAAACAAAAAAGCAGAAGCAGAAACAAACCCCATTCATTCGCGAGGAATGAATGGGGTTTGGATAGTTCCTAGCTGAAATTACAGGCCCTTTGGCAATTTCAGTACCTGCCGCTTCAGCTTCATTGCCAAATAAAACAGAAGCAATGTGCCGCAACCTCCGAGCACGATGGGGGCAGCCGAGACGATAAGCCAGTATCGAAACGTCGCGTGTAGGCAACGGTCGGCGATCGCTGTTGCTGCCAGCATGGCAAGCAATACAAGTGAGACTCGAAGAAAACGGCTCGTATCGCTGAGGATTCTCTTTTCCATGCGGTCTCCAGAGGATATCCACCCGATTGTACTTGTCTGGATAGAAACGCTTCCAGTGGCCTGAATCCAAAGTTTGTTGAAGAAGGGTGCCTGTTCCTTACAGCGCACTTGGCGCTCTCCGGCAGAGCACAATGAACGCAAAAAGAGCAGACGCTTTGTGTAACGCGCCTGCTCTTTTTGTGTTCGTAGCTTTTGAAAAATGCCGCGATTTCCAATACAACTTAGTGAGCAGCCCACTCGATCTTGCTGAGGTCGATGCCTTCCTTGACCAT
Organism: Granulicella mallensis MP5ACTX8; assembly: GCF_000178955.2. Taxonomy (NCBI): domain Bacteria; kingdom Pseudomonadati; phylum Acidobacteriota; class Terriglobia; order Terriglobales; family Acidobacteriaceae; genus Granulicella; species Granulicella mallensis. The sequence continues at coordinate 587,614 of NC_016631.1, forward strand.
CTCGTACAGCGGCGATAGCTCACGGAGCTTCGAAACAACGTCGATCAGTTTGTCGGAGACGTAGTCCACTTCCGCCTTGGTGTTGAAGCGGCCGAGGCCGAAGCGGATAGAGCTGTGGGCAACGTCGTCGCCGAGGCCGAGGGCCTTGAGAACATAGCTGGGCTCCAGCGTGGCCGAGGTGCAGGCCGAACCGGACGAGACAGCGATGTCGTTGATGCCCATCAGTAGAGATTCACCTTCGACGTAGACGAAGCTCATGTTCAGGTTGCCGGGCAGATGGTGGTCCATGTTGCCGTTGACCTGCGTGTAGTCGAGAGCCTTCTCCAGCTTTGCGCGAAGGTAGTCGCGCAGCTCGATCTCACGGGCGGCTTCGGCTTCCATCTCGTTCTGGCAGATCTCGCAAGCAGCGCCGAGACCGACGATACCCGGAACGTTCAGCGTGCCGGAACGCATGCCGCGCTCGTGGCCGCCACCGTTGATCTGCTCGGAGATCTGTACACGAGGATTGCGGCGGCGAACATACAGCGCGCCCACACCCTTCGGGCCATAGATCTTGTGGCCGGAGAGAGAGAGCACATCGATGTTGTCGGCGATCACGTTGACGGGAATCTTGCCGACGGCTTGGACAGCGTCGGTGTGGAAGAGCACACCCTTCTCGTGGCAGAGCTTGCCGATCTCGCGGATCGGCTGGATGACGCCGATCTCGTTGTTCGCGTACATGATCGAGACGAGGATCGTCTGGTCGTCCATGGCGCGCTTCAGGTCTTCGATATCGATCAGGCCATCAGCCTGCGCGGGCAGGTAGGTGATGCGGTAGCCGGACTTCTCGAGGCGCTTGCAGGTGTCGAGAACAGCCTTGTGCTCGGTGACCTGGGTGATGATGTGGTTGCCGCGCTCGCGGTACATCTCGGCGATGCCCTTGATGGCGAGGTTGTTCGACTCGGTCGCGCCGGAGGTGAAGATGATCTCCTTGGCGGTGGCGCCGATGAGCTTGGCGATCTGTTCGCGCGCCTTCTCGACCGCGGACTCAGCCTCCCAGCCGAAGCTGTGGTTGCGGCTGGCGGCGTTGCCGAAGATGCCGGTCAGGTAGGGCATCATGGCCTCAAGCACGCGCGGATCCAGCGGCGTGGTCGCGTGGTTATCCATATAGATGGGCAGCTTGACGCCTGCGGGCAGGGGCTCGTTCGATTGAGTGACGTTAATTCCGATACTTTCAGCCATGATGTGCGCTCCTAAACTTGGGTGTTGCTGATTACAAATGGTTTCCGGCCAGCTTTGAACTGCGGGGGAGCTGACTACGAGTAAAACTAGAGCGCGATGCTCACTAGACCGCCAGCCAGGGCCGCAGCAGGAGAGTCCTCGATCGGTTCAATCAGATCCGAGACGCGGATGCCGCTGAGCAGTTCCTTGATGCTGTCGTTAACCTTACGCAACGGTTCTTTGATGGTGCAGGTACCGTGCAGGTCGCAGGTTCCGTGGATAGTAATGCAGCTAGTGATAAAAAGCGGGCCGTCGATGGCGCGAATCACCTCGAAGGCCGAGATGTCGTGGGCCGAGCGGGCAAGCGCGTAACCACCGTTAGTTCCGGCATGCGAAACCAGCAGGCCGGACTTGGCCAGCGTCTGCAGGATCTTGGCCAGAAGCTGCGGAGGGATGTGATAAGCCTCCGCGATATCCTTGGCGGATTGCGCACCATTGGTGGACTGCTCGGCAAGGTACTTGAGCGCCATCAGTCCATAGTCCGCTTTTTTGGTCAGTCGCAGCATGATCGGCAAAGGCGAATTGAACGCATGTCGCGTAAATTTCGGCCATTCTCAGTGTACGGCGCGGAGGGTTCGTAAGCAAGACCAATGCGGTCGGAGTTGGCAGTTGCTGAGGCAGCGCCGTCGGGAGCCGACATCTGCACGCCATCCTGCGGTAGGCTAAGATTCGTTATTCGATACAACTTTGTGAATGCTTTTCGTCAATTCCGTGCCACGCCCAACCTGCTGACTATGCTGCGGTTGTTCGTTCTGCCGTTTCTGGTCATCACGATTCTCGACGGCCACTGGCGGGCGGCGTTTGCGCTGCTGTGGCTGGCCGGAGTGAGCGATGGGCTCGACGGTCTGCTGGCGCGCTGGTTGCAGCAGCGAACCACGCTCGGGCAGTATCTCGACCCCATCGCCGACAAGCTTTTGCTGAGTACGCTCTTTGTGGTGCTGACGCATGTGGGCCTGATTCCACGCTACGTGACGGTCCTGGTCTTTAGCCGCGACCTCGGGATTCTGCTGATCGCTACGTTATTGTTCGCCACCAATACGCTACGCGACTTCCGCCCGAGCCTGTTGGGCAAAATAAACACCGTCGTGCAGATCCTTGGGGTCTTGACGGTGATGACCTGCCAGGTAATTCCGCAGTCGGGGCTGCACGATCTGAAGATGTTGCTGCTCTGGGCTATCGCCCTGCTGGCGCCGGTTTCGGCCGCGGAGTATGCGTGGATCGTGATCCGGCGAGTACAAGAGCCGGGCGCGGTGGCTCCGCCGAAGGCATAAAAAGATATTGAGGATGTTGCTTTCGGTGAAAACCGGGTTGCGGGCCTGACGAGTTGCGGATACACTGAATAGACGCACCAGAGGCGCGTAGCTCAGTTGGTTAGAGCGCTACCTTGACACGGTAGAGGTCAGCGGTTCGAATCCGCTCGTGCCTACCACTCCTCTCCACCCTCCGCTAGACGGGCAGGATACAACCGGAGAAATCTTCCGGAATCCAGATTGCGCGTGGGTTGTTGCTGGGAGTCTCTTCTGGGGCAAAAGATTCGTTTGGAGCAATGTCATGGCACAGGTATGTGAGCTTTGCGGCAAAGGCCCGCAGTTCGGTAACAACATCTCGCACGCGCACAACGTCACCCGTCGGCGCTGGAACCCGAATCTTCAGTCGGTGAAGGCCCTTACCAACGGCGCGACCAAGCGCGTGAAGGTCTGCACCAGCTGCATCAAGACCGGCAAAGTCGTAAAAGGCTAAGAGCAGGAAACAGCAAGTAGAAAACAGCAAACAGTAGTCCTTGTGGATACTGTTTGCATTGCTGCATCTGCTGCCATATCTGAAATCCGAAATCTGAAGATCAATAAAAAGCCCCGCTTGCAGGCGGGGCTTTTTGCTGTTTGCTACTTTTGTTTCCTGTTTCCTGTTTCCTGCTCTTAGCTCTTTTTCTCGAACGCCAGTGAGGCTGAGTTGATGCAGAAGCGTTGCCCTGTGGGTTTAGGGCCGTCGGGGAAGACGTGACCGAGGTGGGCCCCGCAGGTGGCGCAGGTGATCTCGATGCGGCGCATGCCGTAGCTGTTGTCTTCGTGGGATGTAACGGCGTCCGACGAGATGGGGGCATAGAAGCTTGGCCAGCCACAGCCGGAGTCGAACTTGGTTTCGGATGTGAAAAGGGGAGCGTCGCAGGCGCCGCAATGGTACATGCCATCGTCGTGATTATTGGTCAGTACGCCGGTAAAGGGGCGTTCGGTGCCCTTCTCGCGCATGACATGGTACTGCTCCGGGGTGAGGATGGCGCGCCACTCCGCGTCGGTCTTTTCGATCTTTGCAGGCTTCGTGCCGGTGATGGTGGTTTCAGGCATAGTTGTCTCTCCTCCGCTCTTCTTCATTAGATGCTGCCGGAGGTCGGACGGTCCAGTGGGCTGTTGACCGAAGGACAGAGGATGACGAACCTTTCTTGAGGCTCTGGTTAGTTAGATTTAGGACTTATCATCCATTGCTTCTGGAGCGAAATCGAACTGTGCAAACAGTTTGTGGAGGGTCGGATCGGAAGGGCATGGCTTCAGCTATGCCGCAAGCTCAGCGTCGAAGCCGCATACCTCGCTGGCGCAGGCCGGAGTGGAGCCCGTAGATTGAGTTGTCTTCTTTGGTCGCAGCGAAACCAGTCGCCCTAGCCTCGGATACAGCCTTGGTGAGTCCTGCACAGTCTTGGCAGCACAGAGGAAGGCAATTCAGTCACTCCGGCTACGCCTCCGCTCCAGCGTTACCGCCCAGGGAGTACCAGCAAAAACACGCTCGTTTTATTTTGTTCATTTTTCTCTTGCGCAACATCGTGAGCCGGGAGTAGTGTGTTCCGAGCATTAGTCAAGCGCTTTTCTATAACGGTTGCGGCTGGATTCAGACAAACCAGCGGCATTCTGTCGCACGGAATGGCAGGGCCATTCCGTGGAGCAGCGTTGCGTGCCAATTTTTCGAGTGCGGTTTTCCGCATTCGTTACAGAAGATGTTTGTGTGGAGACAAACGTTTGACTCGGGTGCTATGGAGCAATACCTCTTCGGCTTAGCGGTTGCGGATTGGGTCCCATACGGAACGGGATAACAAACTTTGTCCCTATAAATTTTTCACTTGCGCATTGCACAAAATTCAGAGTAGTGTGTTTTTCGCTTCAGTCAACCGCTTTTGTAGAGAATTACGCGGTGTCGTTGTGCCTTGTTTCATGTTTCATTTTGAGGAGACCTGCCATGTCGAAGTTTGTTCGTGTTCTTGGCTGTATGTTCATGCTGTTTGCTTTTTCGCTGATGGCCTCAGCGCAGTTGTCTACGTCTACTCTGTTTGGTACGGTTACGGACTCTACCGGTGCCGCTCTTCCCAAGGCGACGGTCACGATTACCCAGACGGACACCCAGTTTGTCCGCACGGTTGTGACCAACGATGCCGGAGAGTATCGCGCCGACTTCCTTCCGGTCGGACCTTACAAGGTGACTGTTTCGGCGAGCGGATTCAAGACCCTTGATCGCGAGGGGTTGACGCTGACCGTTACTGAAGAGGCAAAGCTGGATCTTTCCATGCAGGCGGGAGGCACCTCGCAGACGGTAGAGGTCACAGCCGACATCCCGTTGCTGAACACGGGTAACTCCGTACTGGGCCGAACAGTCGACAACGTCGAGATCGACAACCTTCCCCTGGTCGACCGCAATGTCTATACGCTGCTGGATTTAACGCCGGGTGTTCAGAACAACAACGCAGCGGGCAGTGGTGGTAATGGCGGCGTGATCAACCCGCTTGGCTATCCTGAGCAGCACGTCAAGATCAACGGTTCAACAGACTCGGGCGTAGGCCAGGTTGCGTATTACCTGGATGGCGGCTCGAACATGACCGGTGTTCGCAACACGGGCAACCCGCTGCCGAACCCGGATGCGATCAGCCAGTTCCGCGTGGACACCAATAACTTCTCTGCGCAATTTGGCCGCAACTCGGCCGGTGTAGTTTCGGTACTGACGAAGTCGGGCTCCAACGACTTCCATGGTTCGGTCTTCGAGTTCTACCGCGATCGCAACTTCAACGCTACAACGCACCTCCAGTCATCGAAGACGCCCTACAATCAGCAGCGTTTCGGCTTCGTGCTGGGTGGTCCGGTGATTAAGAACAAGCTCTTCTTCTTCGGGTCTTACGCGGGGTTCCGCTACATCTCGGATAACATCCTGACGACCACTGTACCCAGTGCGGCGATGGATGCCGGCAACTTCTCGGAGAACATTCCCACGACCCCCGTCCTGGCAGGACAGACGAACTGCACGGTCGCGGAGCAATCTTCGACGAAGTTCTGGGCCTGCAATCCCTATCGCTCCAAGACGGGCTCTGATCCTGCTTTTTACCCTGGCAATATCGTTCCTGTCTCGGATTTCGATCCTTCCATCGCCGCCATCCTCAAGGCTGGGCTTATTCCAACGCCTAACCCCTCACAGGCCTCTGACACCATCTATACCCGCCGCGACTTCAGCCCGTTCCGCGAGAAGACAGACGAGGAGCTCTACAAAGGCGACTATCAGATGACGCTGAGACAGCGCCTGACGATGAGCTACTTCCACGAGACTGGCGACTTTGTCGTGAACCCATCCGGTAACAACATCCTGGGCTGGGTGGTCCACGATTACAAGTTTGCGCAGCATGATGCCAACATCGCCCATACCTGGACGATCAGCAACAACACAGTGAACCAGTTGATGTTGAATTACACTCGCCTCATCGGAGGCCGTGTGCCGTCGCCGGCCGAAAGTCTCGCGAACTACGGATCGAAGTTCGCGGAGCAGACGCCGTCCGGTACGATCTGCGGTGTACCGGCGCAGGCTGGTTGCTCGCGGCCGCAGCTCGCTCCCAGCGCCTGGTTTACAGCGGGCAACGCCATCACAGGACCTGTGACAGGTAGCAACGTGTACGCTATTCGCGATGTTGTCAGCAGCACGCACGGCAAGCACACGCTTTACTACGGTGGTGAGGCCAACCGCGAAAACGACGCCCAGCAGACTACCCTCAACAACTATGGCGCCTTCGGCTTCACGAACCATACCAACACGGCGAACCGTTCTTCGGCTGCCATCACGGACTTCTTCTTCGGCTCCCCGAACTCGATGGAGCAGGACGTTCCGGTGTATGCCAATGCTAACTACTTCAACTATGGCCTGTTCTTCCAGGACGACTGGCGCGCTCTGCCGAGTCTAACGATCAACCTTGGCATCCGGTACGACATCCAGACGACGCCGACCGATACGCAGCGCATGACCATGCAATTCGTCCCAGGCAAGCAGTCCACTGTCGCGCCTTCTCTGCCTCTCGGAATTCTGCTTCCGGGCGATCCGGGAGTACCGGCGGGTGGCGTTCCAACACGATATGATCACGTCTCGCCTCGCGTTGGTTTGGCCTGGCAGCCCTATCCGGGCGGCCACACGGTGATTCACGCTGCGGCCGGTATCTTCTACGGCTCGGTGGGTGGGAATCTCTTCACCTATCCGTCCAACGGCGAGCCATTCTCTGGCCGTCCTACCTTTAACAATGTGATTCATATTAGCGATCCATACGCCACCGATCCCAAGGATTTCTGTGGCGGCGATGCAACCTGTATCGCTGGGGGAGTAGGCCATTCGCCTTATCCCTTTATCTACGACTCCAAGAATCCGCAGTTTGTCGTAAAGCCAGCGGCGCTGATCACACTGGATCCGAACTTCCGCTGGCCGGAGATCTATCAGATCAATTTCGGCTTCCAGCAGCAGCTCACCAACAGCTTTGCCTTCTCGGGCAGTTACGTAGCCTCTCTCTCACGTAAGCTGCCGATTGAATGGGATATCAACTACCCCACCTTCAACTTGAACGGCGCTGGAGCCTCCGGAGCCTCGTGCACCGATACGACCCTGAACTGCTCGTACGCTAACACCACCGCCACCGTCAATAACCGCCGTCCCTTCAACCAGAAGAGCTATGCCGGCGGCTCAGCAGCGAATCCGATCCTCTCCAGCATCTCGCAGATTCAGTCTTCGGAAGGCGCCAACTATAACGGCCTTCAGATTACGGCTCAACAGCGCGTCACGCATGGTTTCTCTATCCAGGGCTTCTATGTCTGGTCGAAGTCGTTGCAGAGTGAAGATCTGGATACCACGGGCAATACCGGCAACAGCTCGAACACTGAAACAGAGGACCCGAGAAACAAGCGCCTCGACCGTCAGCGGTCGGACTTCGATCAGCGTCATATTGTGGCCATCTCGTTTGTGTACAAGCCACAGTACGGTGTCTCCAGCAAAGTGGTTCGCCAGATTGTCAATGGCTGGACGGTCACATCGATCATCCAATTGCAGAGCGGCAATCCCATCAACATCACCACCGGCTCGGACAATAACGCCGATGGCGTGTCGAACGACCGTCCGAATCTGGCACCCGGCGTTATGCGTGCGCATGTCAAAGATAACGGCCATTCGCGCGCGGCCATGATGCAGCAGTGGGTTGATTATTCGCAGTTCTGCGTGGCCAACGCCGCGTTGAATGGGATTCCCGCCTGCCCACAGAACGGTGCTGGCCCAGCCAACTCCGATGGAACCGTTCGCCAGAACGCGTTGGACGGACCTGGACGCCGTGCTGTCGCAGCATCGCTCTTCCGTGATTTTTCGATCACGGATCGCGTGAAGTTCCAGCTACGCGGCGAGGCAGAGAACGTCTTCAATCTCACGAACCTGCCGAACCCGACCCTTACGCTGAGCTCGGGTATTCCTCCGGGTCCCGGCAATCCGACCGCTACGGGATCATTCGGCAGAATCAACGGCTCTGTCAGTGGCGGCACCTTCGGCAATCGTGTCCTTCAGGTAGGTGGTCGCATCTTGTTCTAACCCTTAACCCGCAACAAGCAGACAGGCGGCGAGATTTTCTCGCCGCCTGTTGTGTCTTGGAAGAGTGCTTAGAAAGGACCACTACTTTTTAGAAATATGCAAGACAGGTATGCAATCAAACGCTTATCCTCAGGGCCTATGCGTAACTACTCTCTTCGCACCGCTTTGATTCTCCCTCTGACGTTTGTCCTGTCTGCTATGGCTCCGGCGATGCTGGGCCAGACTGAGCAAGCGGCTCCGACCCCAGAATCTACGCTGCACGTCACCTCGCGGCTGGTGGTGTTGGACGTGGTGGTGATCGATTCGGCCGGACACTTTGTTCCGAATCTCGACCGCTCGCAGTTCACGGTGACCGAGGATAAGGTGCCGCAGACGATCCGTAACTTCGATCCGCCGTCGGGGCATGAGATGCCTCCGGGATCGGCGGCGAGGCTGGTCGTGAACAGCAGTGCCGACCTGCCGAAGATCGGCAATGCCCCGGTAAACATCCTGGTGTTCGACGAGGTGAACACGCCCTTTCATCATCTCGCTTACGCGCGCCAGATGATGGAGAAGTATCTCCAGGCGCAGCCGGAGGTGCTGCCCGTGCCGACTCTGTTTGTGGCGGCTGGTTCGATGAAGATTGCTGTGCTGCACGACTACACGCAGAGCCGCGCCGACCTGCTCGAAAGCATCAAGAAACATACGAGCGACCTGGATTTTACGACCGTGATGAACAGCCTGAATGGTGGCAACGGCGGAGCGGACAACGGCATGGTAAAGACCCTTGGTGCGCTGACGCAGATTGCGGAGAGCGTGCGCGGGGTGCCAGGCAGAAAGAACATCATCTGGGTAGGCACGGGCTATGGCAAGGCCGGCGACCTGAACAATATGAGCCAGTCGGATTACGACAGGGTGCTGGCTGCTATTCAGCGCGTGACCGATCGTATGCTGGCAGCGCGCGTGACGCTATACACGATCGACCCGGAGGGTACGGCGGCGGCCGATCCGGGGAATGCGCAACAGATCGATCCCACGGCGATGGGCGGAGCGACTGGATCGTATGGCGACAATATGGCCTTCGAGAGCTTTGCTACCGCGACCGGCGGTCGTGTGATCGGCGGACGAAACGATCTGGAGTCGCAGATCGCGCAGGTCTCGATGGAAGGCACGGAGTACTACACGCTGGCCTATGCGCCGACGAGCACGAGCGGTGCGACCCGACCTTATCGCAGGATTCGTGTGACGATGAAGGACCCTTCGCTGCGGGTGATTACGCGGGAGGGCTACTTCGGCGGCGATGCGCCGGTGGCAGCGGTTGCGCCGAACAAGGCGAAACAGTCCACCGATTTGAAGTTTGATCTGCTGAGTGCGGCAAAAACTACTCTGGTTTACAGCGGTCTGCATGTCGACGCTACGCCGGGCAAGAATGGCTACACGCTGCTAGTGAATGCCAACGATCTGCACTTTGCGGAACAGCCGGATGGCTCCCGGTTAGCCGAGGTAACAGTGATCGAGGTCTGCTATGCCGCCAAGGGCAAGGAGCTGGCCCAGCATGCCGCGGAGTTGAAGGAGCGGCTGGAGGCCAGCGACCAGATCGGCATCGGCCCTTCCTCGCGCGTGGGGTTCTCCTTCCCATTCCTGACTCCGATGGGTACGGCGAGTATTCGATTTGTCATGCGCGATGCGGCGACAGGGACTCTGGGCTCAGCGAACGTGAAGCCGTAATCTGGTTCGCTGAGCCCGAGCACTAGGCTGAGGCCTATTCTTTCGCGATGCAATCAATTTCTACGAGCGCATCTTTGGGGAGCGCGGCCACCTGTACGGTCGAACGTGCGGGGGCGACGACGCCTTCGGGGGCAAAGTAGCGCGCATAGATGGCGTTCATTGCGGCGAAGTCTTTCATGTCCTTGAGAAAGACAGTGGTCTTGATGACGTGTGTGAGGTCGATACCGGCTTCGCCGAGTACGGCCTTCAGGTTTTCGAGCACACGGGTTGTCTGCTCGGTAATGCCGCCGGAGACCAGGTCGCCCGTGGCGGGGTCGATGGGAATCTGGCCGGAGGTATAGATCGTGTCGCCCACGCGTACTGCCTGGGAGTATGGGCCGATGGCGGCGGGAGCGTCTTTCGTCGAGATGGCGGTCTTGTTCTGTGACATGGTTGGATTGTGCCCTTTGGCGCAGTGTGCATGCAAGCCGATGATTTTCTCGAATTGTGACACTGGGACGGCTATGAAATCGAATAGTATTCCTGTGGGAGAAAAACCACATGGGATTGCTCGATTCATTAGAAGGTATGGCGGCGTCTGCTATGACCAATAGCGGCAGCGATCAGGCGAAGGTAGCGGGTGGATTGATGCAGGCCCTTCAGGAGCATCCCGAAGGCGTGCAGGCGATTCTCAACGGCTTTCAAAACAATGGCATGGCTGGGCACGTTGAGCAGTGGGCCAGCGGAGCCCTGCAGACGGCGACGCCAGAGCAGGTGCAGACCGGACTTGGCGGTACGGGTTTGATCGAGGCGACTGCGGAGAAGGCAGGCGTTTCACCGCAGATGGCGCAGACCATCCTGGCGACAGTGATGCCGATGGTGATCTCGCACTTCGCTCCGAACGGCCAGGCGCCGGAGCAGAGCCAGTTCAGCGGACTGGCAGGGCAGTTGTTGCAGAAGTTTCTGTAAGAGTTTTATGGAACGAGAAGGGCGGGGATCAGTCCCCGCCCTTTTTCTGTCTATCCGCGCCGATCAGGTATTTGAATCGGGTTCGGGGTTCGAGTCCGGCTCCTGTGCGGGCGACGGCGGAGCTTCAGCGGGTTGAGCGGGTGGGTAATGCCCTGAATAATCTCCAGGTGGAACGCCGGGATACGCATACATCGGCGGTGGCAACAGTGGTTCGAGGTATTGGCCGACCAGCGGATAGCGGCCCCCAAGGAAGTACAGTGCATAGGCCTGCAGGAAGGTGTGGAGATAGCCGAGTGCCATGATGACGGCCCCTACCAGCAGGACAAAGAGGATGATGCCCAGGACTACCCAGCCGGCGATCATCAGGACGTGGCCGCCGGTCCCTGCATGATGCAACACAGCCCACAGAACAACCCCGAGACCACCCAGTGGGATGAGCGCGATCAGCAATCCGAAGAACAGGGCCATTTCAAAGATTAAGGCTCCTGCAAACGCCAATAAAACGCGCATGACAAGGTAGAGAAACATCTGGCCGGGTTCGGCGCGGACGAGGCTGACGACGCGGCGTACGGTCTCTGTGAGAGAGGTGCCCTCCAAAGCCATGAAGGGCAATCCAAAGTCGTGCAGCAGTGTATAGCCTGCGCCTATGACAATCAGGACCGCAAAGATTGCGAGGCCGAATCCAAAAATCGCGAGAAAGAAGCCGGCGAAGTTCTGCGGCTCCATGCTGGCTCCAGACCCAAAGGCATGGATGAGGTGGAGAATTATTGGGATGAGGAGCGGCGCGATACACAGCAGTGCGATGGCGAAGAAGGCCAGCTTCAACCCCATCCAGTACCAGGTGGCACGGCCATAGCGCCGCCAGATCGGTGCGACTGTGGTGTCGCGGCGCAGCACGATCTCAAAGAGTACAAACTGCAGTCGAGAGCCCAGATAGAAAAGGGCAAGTGCAATCAAGGAAGCGATGCCGCCGATGACAAGAAGCACGGCGAAGAGAGAGGCGGAGATCGCTGGTGACAGGCCGGGTAGATGGTCTCGTCCTGGGTAGGGACTTGAAAAACTGCCGCCTCCCACATTGGCGAAGAAGGCGACCGCACTGATCTTGAGCAGCAGACGCCAGCTGCGTGGCGCGATCAGCAGACGGCGTGTGTGGTTCCAGGCAGGAGCGATAGCGTCGACGGCGGAGAGTGGCCGCATGCTGCACCTCGGTGGAAAGTCTTGTAAGGAAGGCTACCGCACCGGACGGGATTTGAGCGTTATTATTTTGCCAGCCACGTATCCCACGCTTCCAGCGCGCGTTCGCACTGAATGCGGTGGCGCTCTTTCTTGTCGCGAATCTTCTTGCGCAGCTCTTCTTCGAGCGGCGGCAGCAGGTCGAAGGTGATATTCGCGGGCTGGAATTTCTTATGCTCGGCGTGGGTAATGTAGTAACTCAGAGAGCCGTTTGCGGTGAGTCGCGGCGCGGGTTCGGGCTGTTCGCCACGAGCCAGTGCGGCGGCATAGCGCCCCGCGAGCAGGCCCGAGGCGATGGACTCGGTATAGCCCTCAATGCCGGAGAGTTGGCCCGCGATCAGGATTCCGGGATGGGCTTTGAGCTGGAGGGTCTCTGTGAGCAGCGAGGGTGCGTGGAGGTAGGTGTTGCGGTGGATCTGGCCGTAGCGCAGGAAGGTGGCGTGTTCAAGGCCGGGGATCATGCGCAGAACGCGCGCCTGTTCGCCGTACTTCAGGGAATTTTGAAAACCGACGAGGTTGTAGCTGTCGGCGCGGAGGTTCTCTTGCCGCAGTTGCACGGCGGCGTAGGGCCAGCGGCCCGTCTTGGGATTGGTAAGTCCTGCAGGCTTCATCGGACCGAAGCGAAGCGTGTCGCGGCCACGGCGGGCGGTCTCTTCGATAGGGAGACAGCCTTCGAAGTACTGCAACTTCTCCGGCGCTGCGGTGACGCTGCCGTCCGTGGGAAGTTGCTCCCAGGCCTTCTGCTCGATTTTTTCGGCGGTGGCGAGGGCGTCCATGAAGGCTTCGTATTCTTCTTTGGTGAAGGGGCAGTTGATGTAGTCGGCGGTGCCCTTGTCCCAGCGCGCGGCGAAGTAGACCTTGTCCATGTCGATGGTGCTGGCGTCGACGATGGGCGAGATGCTGTCGTAGAAGGCGAGATGCTCTGCGCCGGTGAGGCGCTGGAGCTCTGCGGCGAGGGGTGAACTGGTGAGGGGGCCGCTGGCGAGGATCGTGATCGTGTCGGCGTTGTTTTCGTCGAGGTGCGTAATCTCTTCGCGGCGGACGGTGATGCGCGGGTGCTGTTCGATCAGCTCCGCCACGCGGCGCGAGAACTCGGTGCGATCGACGGCGAGCGCGTGGCCTGCGGGCACGGCGCTGGCATCGGCGGCCTGCAGCAGGAACGAGCCTGCGCGGCGCATCTCCTGTTTGAGCAGCCAGGGCGCGGTGTTTTCGCTCTCGGACTTGAGGGAGTTGGAGCAGACGAGCTCCGCGAAATCGGAGGTCTGATGGGCTTCGGTGGAGCGCACGGGGCGCATCTCGGAGAGGGTGACGTCGCAGCCTGCGTTGGCTGCCTGGAGTGCGGCTTCGGGGCCGGCAAGGCCGCCGCCGATGATGTGGATCTTCTTCATGTCTCTTTAGGTTACGGCAGATGGAGCCACGACGTTTTGTTCACGTCCCCACAGAGACGTCATCCTGAGCGAAGCGTCCCGGCCTTTGGGGACGCGGAGTCGAAGGACCCCGAAGGTTGCAATCTTACCCATGCCTTTCACACCTTTTCTACCTCAAGCGCTCGAGCCTGAACTGTTGTGGTGGAAAAGGTCCTGGCATTATGGGGGAGATCAAATCCCTCGGGGTCCTTCGACTTCGCACCTCGCAAAAAGCGCGAGGCGCTACGCTCAGGATGACGATTCAGTGGGGGTGTGAGGAAGAACTATGGACAGGTCGATCTTGGTTTGAGCTAAGACTGTACTGCCAATGCGTGTAGCGGCTCGCCTGCCAGCCGCATGATGCGCCACTCGGTCTGGAGGATTGCGCCGATGCTGTGGTAGACCGCAATGGCCGATTCGTTCCAGTCGAGCACGTCCCATTCCAGGCGCGGGCAGCCCTCGTCGATCGCGATTCGTGCGAGCTTCGCCAGCAGAGCCTTGCCGATACCGCGTCCGCGCAGGGTGGGCGTTACATAAAGGTCTTCAAGCCGGATGCCGTGATGTCCGAGCCATGTGGAGTAGCTGGTGAAGTACAGCGCGAAGCCTGCGGGGGCGTCGTCGTAGGCGGCGATGAGCGCGGTGAAGCGTGGCGCCGGTCCCCATCCGTCGCGCAGCAGGTCGGCTTCGGTGGCGATCACAGCGTCGGGCTCGCGCTCGTAGAGGGCGAGTTCGCGGATGAAGCCGAGGATGGTGGAGACGTCAGCGGGCGTGGCGGGGCGGATATTCAGCATAAGAAAATAAGAGGTTCGAGATGCGAGAGATGAGATTCGAGTCGTTATTTCGAGGGTTTGGGTTCTGTCGAGGGCTTTAGGGGGATATCGAAGGTGTCGAGAGGTTTGTTGGTTGCGGCGTAGCGGACCTTGCGTAGCTCGAGGTGGGAGTGTTCGAGCACGGGATCGTCGATCTCGCGAACGTCGTAAAAGAGGTAGCCGGAGACGGTGGTGTGCGGCGCAACGGTTGTGGTCTGGAAGCCGAAGTCGTCGTCATCGGCGAGAATCTGTTTGTTGATCGGCTTGTGGTGGATCGTGATCGACGGGATCGGCGCGGGCATGGGGATCTTTGTGCCGGTGACGGACTTCATCGAAAAGAGGCGGCGCTGCAGGTCATCGTCTGTGGCGGCGGGGATGACGGTGTTATCGGATGCGATGAAGTGGATGCGAGCGTCGTCGAGCGTGAGCGCCTGATCGGAGTCATTGGTGACGATGACGCGAAGGGGCATGAAGCCGTGGTGGTAGTAGTCGAGGCGCGTGTTGGGCTCGGTCTCTTTGCTGTCGCCGGGTTCGGCGGCGATGGTGACGTGCTCGCCGGGGTGGGTGTCGTGCATGGGATATTGCTGTGCGGGCTGCGCGGGTTTGGGCTTGCGGGGCTTTTCGGCATGGGCCGATGCCGTCGTCAGAGAGACGAGGATTGCGGCGAAAACAAGCGATATCCAGTGGCGGGGCATACGATTCGATTATCCTCTTCGCTATGTGTGACGAGCAAAAGAGGGCGGGTCGAAGAGCGTGGTGATGCTGGCCTATAGCCTGTTACTGACGTTGGGACTCCTGCTCAGTTCGCCGTGGTGGCTGCTGCGGATGGCAACGACCGAGCGTTATCGCGAGGGCCTGCGCGAGCGGCTGGGTGGCGTGCCCGCGCGTTTGTGCGAGGCGGTGCGTGGCAAGCGTGTGATCTGGGTTCACGCTGTCAGCGTCGGTGAGGTGCTTGCGGCATCGCGGCTGGTAGGGGAGCTGGAAGCAGCGCTTGGAGAAGGGTTTCGCGTGGTGGTCTCGACGACGACGCGTACCGGGCAGGCGCTGGCGCGCGAGAGATTCGGAGCGGAGCGGGTGTTCTATATGCCGCTCGACTTCGCGTGGATGGTGCGGCGGTATCTGCAAGCATTGAAGCCGGAAGTTCTTTTGCTGATGGAGAGCGAACTGTGGCCTCGGATGCTGCATGAGTGCGCACGAGCAGGCGTCCCTGTAGCTGTGGTGAATGCGCGAGTAAGTGATCGCTCGTTTGCGCGCACGATGACGGTGCGTGACATCTGGCAATACGTGCTGCGGAAGCCTTCGTTATGGCTCGCGCAGAGTGAAGAGGACGCGCGTCGCCTGATCGCGCTGGGTGCCTGGGGAGAGACCGTAAAGGTTATCGGCAATCTGAAGTACGATGTTCGCGCGCCGCGGCAGAGCCGTATTGCGGAACTCATTCGTGAAGCAGCGTCAGGCAGACCGGTAGTAGTGGCTGGAAGCACTGTGGGTGGCGGAACGAACAACGACCTGAGTGAAGAGGAGATGGTGATTCAGGCCTGGGAGGGCAGAGCGCGTAATGAATTCAATGCGTTGCTTGTGCTCGCACCTCGACATCCCGAGAGATTTGGTCTTGTTGAATCGGCTGTCATGGAATACAGATTTGCGCGTGCAAGTGATGGGGTTCCAACACAGGAAGGCTCATTGGAAGTGGTGCTGCTGGATACCATTGGCGACCTGGCTTCGGTCTATGGTCTCGCTGATATCGCGTTCGTCGGAGGCAGTTTGATCAAGTCCGGCGGACATAATCCCCTGGAACCGGCGCAGTTCGGAGTGCCGGTGGTGATGGGGCCTTCGTTTGAAAACTTTCGCGATGTCGTAGGGAAGATGCGCGCGTCGGATGGTATCTGCATCGTCCAGAACAAGCAGGAACTGGAGCTGGTTTTGGTGGGGATGTTGAAGGACCGCGAGGCGGCACAGGCGGTTGGTCAGCGCGGGCGGCAGGTGTTTGAAGATCAGCAAGGTGCGACAGCGCGGTCGGTTGAGGCGATCGTCGCGATGGTGAAGCTATGAGCGCGCGCAGGCCCTGGGCGAAGCCTCTGGTGCCGGTGTATGCGGCGGTGCTCGCGGCGAAGGATGCTCTGCGGCGCATGGGTGTGCCGCCTACGCGCAAGCTCTCATGGCCGGTGGTGAGTGTGGGGAGCCTGTCGGCGGGAGGTGCGGGGAAGACGCCGGTGGTGATTGCGCTGGCGACGATATTGCGTGATGCCGGGTGGAAGGTGGATGTGCTGTCGCGGGGGTATGGGCGCGAGGGACGTGGCGTGGAGAGAGTGGTCGCCAGTCCCGGGAAGCAGGTTCCTCGCTACGCTCGGAATGACAACCAGAACAGCAAAAGCAACGACAAAAGCAACGGCACAAGCAAAGGCGACAGGACAAGCGATGGCGGTGGCAAAGACTTCTCTGCTGCCAAGTTTGGAGATGAACCCGTGCTGATTGCGCGGCGTACGGATGTGCCGGTATGGGTCGGAGCGGATCGGTTTCTTGCGGGAGAGCAGGCAGAGAAGGACGCTGCGGAAGGCACGCGCGGTTTGCATCTGCTGGACGACGGGTTTCAGCATCGGCAGTTGGCGCGAGCCTTCGATGTCGTGCTGGTGACGGCGGAAGATCTAAATGACAAGTTGCTGCCTGAGGGAAATCTACGCGAGAGTTTTGCGGCGCTGCAGCGCGCGGATGCAGTAGTGGTGCGCGCGGAAGAGATGGAGGGGATCTCCAAGCAGGTTTGGCCGCTGGTTCGCGAAGGCGCGCAGATCTGGACGGTGCAAAGGAAGTTGCGCTTTCCCGCGCCGCTCTTTGTGTTTGGCGCGGGTCTGAGGCCCGTGGCCTTCTGCGCGATTGCGCGGCCGGAGGGATTCGCCTCCATGCTCACTGAAGCCGGCTGCGGGATTGTGGAGACAGTTGCCTTTCGTGACCATCATGCGTATACGATGGCGGATATCGACCGTGTCATCGAAGTTGCGAAGGGGATGAAGGCAACTGGATTTGTGTCGACAGAGAAGGACGCCGTAAAACTGACTGCGGCGATGCGCGAACGGTTGGAGGCCTTTGGATTGCTGATGATCGTTGCCCTCGAAGCGGAGTTCGTCGATGGACAGGCGGTTCTGCGCGCGATTGAGGCGCACCTCTCGTGAGAGTGCTGATCGTGCGCGTCGGCGCGCTGGGCGATGTGCTCCATGCGTTGCCTGCCGTGGCTGCGCTGCGGAAGCAGCAGCCGGAGTGGCTCGAGTGGACGATCGACTGGGTCGTCGATCCGCGCTGGGCCCCCTTGCTGGTGGGGGACGATATCAGAGGGCCGGTGGTCGATCGCATCCATGCGGCGGAGACGAAGCTTTGGTCAAGCGCGCCGATATCTCTTGCGACGCTGCGCTCGGTTCTCGATCTGCGCTCCGTGTTGCGCGCGGAGCGGTATGACCTTGTCATCGACATGCAGGGCACGGTGCGTTCGGCGGTCATCGGCCGCATGGCAGGAGCGCGCAAGTTTGCCGGCTATAGCGATCCGCGCGAGGCCGTGGCCGTGAACCTCTACACGGAAAGACTCGCACGGCGCGGAGCGCATGTGGTGGAGCAGGGCGCAGCGCTGCTGGGAGAAGCCTGTGGCTTGAAGATTGTCCCGGTTGAGATCTCGCTGCCGCGCGTGGCGTGGGCCGAGCACTGGGCGGAGGAGGAGGCTGTGTTGTCTCGTCCGCTATGTGTGCTGGGGGCCGGGGGCGGTTGGGGTGCGAAGCATTGGCCTACTGCCAGATTTGGTGCTCTGGCGTTGGAACTTCGGGCGATGGGGTTCGA
The DNA here is from genome assembly GCF_000178955.2 of Granulicella mallensis MP5ACTX8. NCBI lineage: Bacteria > Pseudomonadati > Acidobacteriota > Terriglobia > Terriglobales > Acidobacteriaceae > Granulicella > Granulicella mallensis. The sequence goes on from NC_016631.1 coordinate 605,645, forward strand.
TGTCGTCGTGAACGCACCGCACAAGAATGACGTTGTAGCCAACGAGGTTGTGGCCGCGAGCAGGGGAACCGCGAGGATGGTGGTCTGCAACGTTACCGGGCTGGTGGCCCTGATGCGGCGGACAGACCTATTTATTGGCGGCGATTCCGGCCCGACGCATTTAGCCGCGGCCCTTGGTGTTCCTCTGGTAGCGCTCTTCGGCCCGACCGATCCGGCGCGTAACGGACCGTGGGGGCCGGGAGCCAAGCGTGTGTTGCGCGATGCGTCCTCGATCACAAGCTACAAGCATGTTGCGGAGGGCGATCCGGGGTTGGCGAGGATCACCGTGGAGAGCGTGCTCGAAGCTGTGCGTCAGGTGCGTGGGACGTAGTCCAGATCATTTGAGAGAATAGCCGGATGGGTTCAGCAACACAGGGCAAGACACGATGGCAGAAGTTCGCACGGCGCGCGCGCGTGCCGCTGGGGTTTGTCGTGGCTGCGATCTTTCTGGTATTCGCACATTCAACTTGGCAAACGCTGGCGTGGAGCCTCGCGCTGGTGCTGCCCGGTCTCTGGCTGCGCGGCTACGCCGCAGGCTATGTCAAGAAAAACGCGGAGCTTACGCACACTGGTCCCTATGCGTACACGCGCAATCCGCTGTACCTGGGATCGATGGGAATTGCGTTCGGCTTTGCCGTGGCGGTGGATCCCGTGTCCCGATGGTGGCTTGGTTTGTTGCTGGCGGTGATGTTTCTCGCGATCTATGTGCCGACGATCCTCTCTGAGGAAATCTTTCTCCGTGCAACGTTTGCGGGCTTCGATGAGTATGCGCGGCGCGTTCCTCGGCTGCTGCCGAGGCTAACGCCTGCGCGTTTTGGCGAGTCTAATGCGGCGGGGAGCGGAAGGTTCTCTGCGGAGCGCTATCAGCATCACCGCGAGTACAATGCTCTTATGGGCGCTGCCGCCATCTATGCGGCCCTGATTTTGCGAATGGTACTGTTTCACGGGCGCTCATAAAAACCCACAGGAGATAAACGATTTGAAGGCTCGGATGTTTTCGGTCGCGTTGGCCTTCTGCACGATGGCTTGTGGACTCACCAGTTCCGTCCTCGCCCATGCGCAGCTTTTCTCTCCGCCCAAGCCTGTGGCGCAGAAGCCAATCCCTGTCCTGCAGGCCCCGCAACCGGGCTTTATGTATCCGCAGCATGAGACCCTGACCTTTACCGTGGACTGGCGTGTGTTTACCGCAGGCACGGCGGTGTTTCATCTCGACCAGGTGGGCGAAGTGCAAAAGCTCTCGGCCACGGCGGATTCTATCGGAGCGGTGAACCTGCTGTTCCCCGTAGTCGACCGTTTCCAGTCCGGCTTCGATCTGAAGACCGGCTGCTCGACCGGCTTCAATAAGCAGATCCAGGAAGGCCGCCGCAAGATCGCCAGCGAGCTCATCTTCGACAACGCTCGCGGCAAGCAGATACAGAATGAGCGCAACCTGGTGAAGGGCACAGCGACGCACCAGGAGGCAAATGTTCCGGCCTGCGTGACGGATTCACTGGCGGCGATCTTCTATACGCAGTCTCAGCCGTTGAACGTCGGCCAGATCGTCTCGTTTCCGCTGGCCGATTCCATGCGGACAGTAACCGTCGGGATGAAGGTCGAGAGCCGCGAAGAGATCAAGACGCCCGCCGGCACGTTCCAGACTGTCAAGGTGCAGGCGACGGCCGAGGAGGGTGTCGTAAAAAACCGCGGGCACATCTGGATCTGGTACACCGACGATCCACGGCATATTCCGGTGCAGATGCAGGCGAAGCTGTTCTGGGGTACGATCACCTTTCATCTGCAGTCGATTGATCTGAAGTAAGCAGATTCGATGGGCGTAAGCGACCCGCAAAACATTGAGAGATGCGGTCGCCTCGAAACGCATCCTAGTTGAGAGACGCACGATTTAGAAATCCGCACGATTTAGAAATTCAGAGGCGAGCCCCCTAATGAGCGAAGACACGAAATTTGTAACCATCGCAACCTTTCAAGACCCCGTCGATGCCAACCTGGCGCAGACTGCGCTGGAGTCGGCCGGCGTTGAATCGTTCCTGCAGGGTGGAAATGCGAACAGCATGATTCCCTCGGCGTTTACCGCACGGTTGCTGGTACGGTCCGAGGATGAAGCGGCTGCTCGCGCGGTCGTCGATGGAGCGGTGGACACCCCGGAGTCGATGGAGACGGTGACGGCTGCCGAAATTGCAGATGAAGGTGAAGTAAGGTGAGCCGGCCGAAGGCTGTCGTCTGTCTTTCGGGCGGCATGGATTCGACCGTTTGTGCGGCGCTGGCTGCTCGCGACTACGAGAGTTATGGCCTGCACTTCAGCTATGGCCAGCGGACCGAGGCGCGCGAGCTGGCCTCCGCTCGCGCCGTGGCGGCGGCTGTGGGTCTGCACGATCTGCTGGAGCTGAAGACAGACCTGTTTCGGCGCATCGGCGGCTCGGCCCTGACCGACAGCTCGATTGCCGTGCCGGAAGCGGGGGATGAGAATGCGGACGAGACCTCCCACCGCACCGGCAGCGAAGTTCCGGTGACGTATGTTCCCTTTCGCAATGCGCATTTTCTGAGCGCGGCGGTGAGCTGGGCGGAGGTGCTGGGCGCCACGACGGTATTCATCGGCGCGGTGGAGCAGGACAGTTCCGGGTATCCGGACTGTCGGCCAGCCTACTATGAGGCATTCAACCAGTTGATCAGAACAGGCACGAAAGAAGGCGAAATTGCAGTGGTAACGCCGCTGATTCGCCTGCGCAAGAGCGAGATCGTACGGTTGGGAGTTGAATTGGGCGCACCGTTACATGTAAGTTGGTCGTGCTACTCGGGTGAAACCGAGGCCTGCGGCGTATGCGAGAGCTGCGTGTTGCGGTTGCGAGCGTTTGCCGAGGCTGGGGCGGTCGATCCGATTCCGTACGCAGAACCAAAACGTTCGAACTGACGAAACCCAGGCTGGCAAGACAGAGACTGGCAAAACAAGATCTGCACGAGCGAATGGCGGGCAGTAATCGGCTGCAAGGCCTCGCACAAGGAAAGAAGGATGCAAATGGCGAAGAGCAGAATGATGGTATTTCAGGCGGCAGTGCTCGCATCGGCGACGCTGTTTGGTACAGGCGTGGGGATCGCGCAACAGGCAGCGGCTCCGGCCAGCGTTCACGGTCATTTGAATGACCCGGCAGGTATGCCGCTCAAGAACGTGACCGTACAGTTTACGAAGGACCACAGCGGCGAGGTGAAGAACCGCAAGTGGGTCTACAAGTTCACGGGAGACGAAAACGGCGACTACAAGGGGACGGGCATCGAGCCCGGTGACTACTTCGTCGATATCGTTCAGGCGGACAAGAACCTTGACTTCGTTGAGAGCTCGAAGTTTGTTGCCGGCGAAGACAAGACCCTGAACTTCGACCTCAGCCGCAAAGAGTACGTCGACAAGATGAGTGACGCGGACAAGGCAGCGCTGGCGGAGTACAAGAAGCATGCTGGCGAGGCGATGGAAGCGAACAAGGTCATCGGCAACCTGAATGCGACCCTGAAGACCGTGCGCGCCGACCTGGCTGCGGCGGCTGCTTCAAAGGACGATGTGAGCAAGGACGTCACCAGCATGAAGCAGGCTGTCGACTCCAAGCCCGATGAAGGTCTGCTCTGGATCACCTACGGCGACACATTGGTCGCACAGGGCGATCATCTTGCCAAGGACGACCGGGCTGCCGGTAAGCTGCCTACATCCGACGACGATGTCGTGAAGAACTACACCATGGCTGCGGACTCATTCAAGAAGGGTGCCGATCTGATGGCGGCATCGAAGAAGCCGAGTCCGGCGGACCAGGCCATCGCCTACAACTCGATGGGCAACAGTCTGGCCAAGGCAGGCAAGATCCAGGATGCCCAGGCAGCCTACGAAAACGCTGTCAAGCTGGACCCCGCCAAGGCGGGCATGTACTACGGCAATGAAGCCGCTGTGCTGTTCAATACCAACCAGATGGAGCCTGCTCTGGCTGCTGCCAACAAGGCCATCGCCGCCGACCCAACCCGTCCCGATCCTTACTTCATCAAGGGCCAGGCGCTCATCGGAAATGCAACGGTCGATCCCAAGACGCAGAAGCCTGTGGCGCCTCCGGGATGCATCGAGGCCTATCAGAAGTATCTTGAACTGGCTCCGGATGGTAGAAGCGCTCAAACCGTCAAGGAGATTCTGGCTGGCTTCGATGTGAAGATCGACACGAAGTACAAAGCTGGTAAGAAGTAAGTTCCAGTTGAGAGATGTCGTAAGGCCCTGGCCCTTTGTATAGGCCAGGGCCTTTTCGTCTCCGGAGGAGCCCGTGACTGAAAAGACGCGCGAAAGAGTGCTGCCGTTCGACGAGGCGTTATCTGCCGTACTGGCGCAGGCACGCAGCTTCGGACTGCCGGGCAAGAGGGAGTCGCTGCCTTTGCTCGAGGCTGCCGGACGAGTGCTGGCGCAGGCGATTGCTGCCGAGCGCGATCAGCCGCCGTTCGACCGCTCGACGCGGGATGGCTATGCTGTCCGCGCGGCCGATATCGCTTCTGGGCGAGCGCTGCGGGTGGCAGGCTCAATTCGCGCGGGGGAGCGTTGGCAAGGCCAGCCGCTCGCTGCGGGCGAGGCCCTCGAGATCATGACGGGGGCTCCGCTGCCGGCGGGGGCAGAGGCTGTGCTGATGGTGGAGCACACGGCCCTTGAGGGAGACGCGCTTCGTGTTGCCGAGGGGCGTACGGTGCGCGTGGGCGAGAACGTCGTTCCACGGGGCGCTGAGGCCCGTGAAGGGGACTCTCTGCTGCCTGTGGGACGCGTATTGGGCGCCGCTGAACTGGCCGTTGCCGCAAGCTGCGGGTGCGCCAGCCTGGAGGTATTTGCCAGGCCGGTGGCTGCGGTGATCTCCACCGGAGATGAGCTGGTGGAACTCAACACCGTGCCCGAGCCGTGGCAGATTCGCAACTCGAACAGCTACGCTCTTGTTTCGCTGGTTCAGACCGAGGGCGGCGAGGCTCATCAGCTCCCGATTGCACGGGACACACTGGAGGACCTCAGGGAGCGCATTGCGCAGGGGCGGGAATCGGATCTTTTGCTGCTTTCGGGCGGGGTCTCGATGGGCAAGTATGATCTCGTGGAGCAGGTGCTCACAGAGAGTGGCGCGGAGTTTTTCTTTACCGGGGCTCTGATCCAGCCGGGCAAGCCGGTAGTCTTCGGCAGGCTGCCAAAGGGGGCAGCGAGCCAGCAAGTCAGCAAGTCAGCGAGTCAGTGGACCTATTTTCTGGGGCTGCCGGGGAATCCGGTGTCGACGCAGGTGTGTTTTCATCTGTTTGCTGCGCCACTGTTGAAGGCGTTGGCAGGACGGTCGGACCTTGTGCCGCGCTTCGTCGAAGCTCGCCTGGCCGAGGACGTGAAGGGCGGCGCTCGTGTGACGCGATTCCTGCCTGCCGAGCTGGTGAGCGCCTGGGATGGGGTGACGGTGCGTGTCATCGGCTGGCAGGGTTCGGGGGATGTGGCGGCGAATGCTCGTGGAAATTGCTATGCGGTGTTGCCGGTGGGGGCTGAGGTGTTTCGGGCAGGCGAGACGGTGCGTGTATTGCTGCGGTAGCATCATGCCATGCATAAGCGTCGCGACAATCTTTTATTGAGCGGCGGTCTTTTGATAGGCTTCGGAGCCGGCCTGTGTGTCGGTCTATTGCTGCTTATCGCCGCTATACCGATACTTCTCCATCACATGTTCATTGTGGGAATTCAATGGACGTCGCCAGGCTTCTACCTGTTCTTCATTGGCCTTCCACTCTCATTGATTAGTACAGGGCTGGTAGCTTTGCGGCGTGCTGGGCGGGTAGTTTCATGAGCGAAAAGTTATCGCATTTCGATGAAGCAGGCCAGGCGCATATGGTCGATGTGAGCGCGAAGGCTGCAACCCAGCGCGAGGCTGTCGCAGCCGCCTTCGTCGAACTGAACGAGGCGGTTCTCGCGGCGCTGCCGCAGAACCCCAAGGGCAATCCGCTGGAGGTTGCGCGTTTTGCCGGGATTCAGGCGGCCAAGCGTACCAGCGAGCTGATCCCGATGTGCCATCCATTGGCCTTGAGCTTTGTCGATGTGCAGGCGACGGTGGTTGCGGGTGGAGTGGAGATTCGTGCAACGGCCGCAACGGTTGCGGGCACGGGTGTCGAGATGGAAGCGATGACCGCGGCTTCGGTGGCTGCGTTGACCGTGTATGACATGACCAAGGCGCTCGATAAGGGCATCAGGATTCGCGAGATCGTGCTGCTGTCGAAGACGGGTGGCAAGAGTGGTGAGTATCGGCGCGGTAATTCCTAGAAAAATCACTTCAAAATTGCCACCTCAACCGGGGCATCCGGTTGAGGTATGACAACTCTGACATTTGTCTGCTTCGACTATCTTTCGGGCGTTCCCCAAAGACCTGCTGCTAAACAGCCCGTGCGAGCGTAACCGCAAAATACCGGTTGTCGTCATGCCAGATATGCACTGGTTCAAAGCCCGCGCTGGATAAGAGCTCGGTCACTGCGGCATCGGTGAACTTGTAGCTGTTCTCCGTATGGATCGTTTCGCCCTGCGCGAAGTGAATGCGCTTGCCTGCAAGGGATACCGTCTGCGCTGTGAGGCTCTCGAGGTGCATCTCGATACGGCTGGCTTTTGCATTCCACCGCGCCCGATGCGCGAAGGCATCGAGATCGAAGTTAGCATCGAGTTCGCGGTTCAGGCGCGTGAGGATGTTCTTGTTGAAGGCAGCCGTGACACCGGCAGCGTCGTCGTAGGCGGCGAGCAACTTGGCGACTGACTTGTGCGCTCCCGGGGCCATATCCGTTCCGAGCAGCAGCGAGTCGCCGGGTTGCAGATGTTCCCGCAGGTTATGCAGAATTGCGGTCGCTTCCTTCGGCGTAAAGTTGCCGATGCTGGAACCGATGTACAGCGAGAGGATACGGGAGCCGTCGGGGCGTTCCAGTTCGAACGGTTCGGTGATGTAGTTCGCAACACGCGGCCGCACTGCGACACCGGGAATATTCGCGGCGATGGCCGTTGCAGCCTCTTCGAGAGCCGTAGGGCTTACATCGATCGGTTGATAGAGAACCTCACTTTGAAAACGCGTTGCCGCCTCAAGTAACAGGCCGGTTTTAGCCGCGGTTCCCGCACCAAGCTCCGCGATGGTTACTGCTGAGGTGCCGTCGCGAAAGATCTCATCCGCATGCGCGGCAAGGATCGAGCGTTCGACGCGAGTGAGGTAATACTCGGGCAAGGCGGTGATCTGTTCGAAGAGTCGCGACCCCAGCTCGTCATAGAAGAGCCAGGGCGAGAGCGTCTTGGGGCTGCTGGCAAGGCCGCTGAGGGCTTCGTGGAGTACGGCTTCGAGCAGAGCTTCGGGGGCTTCGGTCATCAAGAGTCTGTGCCTTTGCTGTTTCGTTCTTGATCGTGAGTACGGTTGAAACAGAATGCCAGATTCATTGAATCTGCGCTTGCAGGGATTGGATGCGATTTCGCTTCTGTCGTTGCTTCTGTTTTGGCAGAAGCTAACTCGCACCATCGCGTGCTAGCCGAAGGCCGCTGAACTGCCACCTTGTACCGGGTGAGAAGAAGTTGCGATACGTCGCGCGGATGTGGGCCTTTGGCGTCACGCATGAGCCGCCGCGCAGCACGATCTGCGAGCTCATGAACTTGCCGTTGTACTCACCGAGTGCACCAGGCAGAGGTTTATAGCGGGGGTAGCCGGTATAGGGAGACTGGGTCCACTCCCATACATCGCCGAAGAGCTGCTGGGGCGCATGAGGTTTTGCCGTGGTGGTGGCCGATGACGGATGGAGGCTCTCCTGCTCGAGCAGGTTGCCTTCGATCGGCTGCTGCGCGGCGACAAACTCCCACTCGAATTCGCTGGGCAGGCGATGGCCAGCCCAGCGCGCGAAGGCATCGGCCTCGAAGAAGCTGAGATGGCAGACGGGCGTCTCGGAGATCTCGTCAAGCGGACGGAAGCCGTGCAGCGTATAGACGCTCCAACCAGACTTAGTGTTGGCATCGCGCTGCCAGTAAAGCGGAGCCTGCCAGCCTTCGGCACGCATCGTGTCCCAGCCCTCGGAGAGCCAGAGTTCGGGGCGTGAGTAACCGTTCTCGTCGATGAAGGCCAGGTACTCGGCGCAGGTCGTAAGGCGCGAAGCCAGGCGAAAGGGGGCGAGGTAGACCGGATGACGCGGCGTCTCGTTATCGAAGGCGAAGCTGTCGATGGCCGTGGGGTCAGGGGTAACGCCAATCTCGACGACTCCGGGGCGAACGGGATATCCCGGAGAGAAGCTGAACCAGTCCAGCGGTGGGGCGATCTGTGCGCTATCGCCGCCGAAGTTGGCTGGGGCGGCTACGTAGGCCGGATGCAGCGGGTTGGTGAAGAGCGCGTGCTTGATGTCGGTGGCGATCAATTCAAGGTGCTGCTGCTCGTGTTCGAGGCCCAGGACGATACGGCGCAGCGCTTCGTCTTGCGGGGCATGCTCCAGCAGGCGGGTGATGGCAGTGTCGACATGACGTCGATAGGCCAGGATCTGGTCGAGCGGCGGCCGGGAGAAGGATGCGCGCAGCTTCTTTTCCGGCATCTCGCCGAGCGACTTGTAGTAGCTGTTGAAGAGCCAGCGGAAATCGGGGTGGTACGGCTGATAGGCGGCCACGAACTCGCCGAGCACGAAAGTCTCGAAGAACCAGGAGGTGTGCGCCAGATGCCACTTCACGGGCGAGGCCTCGGGGCAGGACTGCACCATCAGGTCTTCCGGGGTAAGAGGCGCGCAGAACTGCATCGTCGCCTGGCGGACGTCAAGGAAGCGTTTGAGTAGTGAAGTGGCAATAGAGGGTTCGGTTAACATCGGGGCACGCTCCAGTCTTCGGCTGGGCTTCTTCGAATCAATGGCACTACTCTGCTGTTGCTTTCCATGAGTTTGCTAGCCGAGCTCACAGTACCTTACCAAACGCTACGGGATAGAAAGCGCCTGTGCAAGAAGAAGATGGTTTGAACGGGCTAAAGGTTTCACGCATGTGCGTTCAATAATCGAGCGAGTCCAAAGGCGGCGGCGGCCGCGGCTCCTCCGATCAGAACGGTTTGTACGGCGCTGCGCAGCCAATGCGAGCCAAGCAGCCTCCCTTTCACCCCTCCGAAGACCGCCAGGGCGATCAGGGTGATCACCACCGAGGCTCGCAATGCGGAGAAGGTGTTGGTGAGCAGCATGTAGGGAAGCAGGGGGATAAACCCTCCCGCGATGTAGGAGGCCGCGATGGTCAGCGCCGACCGCCAGGCCCTGCCGTCTACCGGTGTTTCGAGGCCCAGCTCGAAGCGCATCATGAAATCGACATAGGCCTTGGGGTTGGCCTGGAGTGCACGCAGGACGGGTTCCGCCGCTTTGCGGTCGACCGAGTAGGCGGCAAAGATCTCGTAGATCTCGTCTTCCTCGTCGCCGGGCCGTTCGACGACCTCGTGCTCTTCGCGGCGGCGTTCGGAGGCGAAGTGTTCAGCGTCTCCCCGCGCCGCGAGATAGCCGCCCAGTCCCATCGCGATGGACCCGGCTGCGATCTCGGCGAGTCCGGCGATGATGACGAGGTGTCCGGAGTCGACCGCCCCGGCCAGCCCCGCCGCCAGAGCAAACGGCACGGTCAGGCCATCGGCAAGCCCGATGACGATGTCGCGTACGACATCGGAGGACTCGAAGTGATGCTCATGATGCGGTGAAGAGGGGGTAGGGGATTGCATAGCTATCCAGTGTAGAGCGGGAGTTGTGGGCCAGAAAGACGTGGGGAAACAGCTATAATGTAACGAGGCGTTTCTGCGGAGATTACTATGATTGCCAGCAAAAGTCCCGTAAATCGTGACCAATTGAAAGATGCTTTTTCACTGGGCGAAGCGAATATGAAGCTCGAAGGCTTTAATCCCGCGGCGGATGAGGTGTATAGCTCATTGAAGGCCGATGTTCTTGCCGGGAAAATCGATTTTGATCAAGCTGTTGAGGCCGCTGTGCTTTCAATGACTGCTATCCGACGCGATTCTGCAGCGTGAAGCAGACGTTCTCTGATCCTTATTGCTATCCCGGAACATCCGTTCTGCGGAATCACCTCCACCCTCACAGACTCAGGATCGCTCGAACTGGCAGAGTTGCGAATTGTAGGGCTGCGCAGCGATCAGCTTTTTGCCCAACTGCCTGGCCCGCCACACGATCTCGCTAGGCTTCTTTCCATCCACCAAACGCTCTTTGGCAAACTTTATCCCTTCGTGGGACAGCTACGTGTCCACACAGGCCGTATGACCAAAGTCCGTGCGAGTGGTTACGCCGTTGTCTATTGTGATTCGGCATTTATTCCTGAACAAATCGGCCTGGTCTTTCGGCGTCTCGCGGCGGAGGGATACCTCACAGGGATCCCTCAACAAGCTTTCATCGAGCGGGCGGCTCATTTTTATGGGGAGCTCGATGCCGTCCATCACGTTTCGTGAAGGCAATAGCCGTACGCTTCGCCTGTTCTTTTCAGGCTTGGCTCGTACTGCAGGCTACCAACTGGACTGGCGCATCCTTGCGGCAGAAGAGCAGCTTCGCGAGCAGCTCTATGCAGCCCGTGACCGCGCGGTGATGCACGGCGATTCTGCACCGTTAGCTGCAATCTTCGCTTCTATCCTTTCGCCACTCTGAAGGGAAGCATTGGCCAATCATTTCGCCGCCACAACCATCTTTGGCCTGGCGTCGAACTCCCGCCGAGCCGTCTGCACGCGTTCCTGATGTGCCATCACCCACTGCCAGACGCCGCAGAAGGCCTCCGACAGGCTGAGGCCCATATCCGTCAGCCGGTACTCCACGTGCGGTGGGATCACAGGATGCACGGTGCGCACGATCAGACCGTCGCGCTCCATCTGGCGCAGGGTCTTGGTCAGCATCTTCTGGCTTACGCCGTCGACCAGCTCTGCCAGCCGCGTAAAGCGCACCTCTCCGTGCTCCTCCAGAGCCTCCAGCACATACATCGTCCAGCGGTCGGCGACCGCGTCGATCATCTCGCGAACCATGCGTTCCAGTTCTGGGGTACGCTTCGATTCTTCGGCCATTTTGCAGGTCTCCCTTTATGGTTTCCATCAGGTAAGTACAGAACGATAAAGTGCCTACTTCCCAAAGGAGAGTGTCAGCCCTAGAGTATCTCAAGGAGGCAACACATGAACACCACAGGAAACACGATCTTCATCACCGGCGGCGGTTCCGGCATCGGCCGTGGGCTCGCCGAAGCCTTCCATAAGCTGGGCAACAAGGTCATTATCGGTGGACGCCGTGAGAGTGTCCTCGCTGCCACTGCTGCCGCCAACCCGGGCATGGAATTCATCGTCTTCGACGCCGCCTCGCCCGAGAGCATTACTGCAGGAGCCGCGGAGCTGACACGGCGCTTTCCCGCGTTGAACTTGGTCATCAACAACGCCGGGGTGCAATGGCAGCATAACTTCGCTACAGAAGCCACGCTCAACGAGGCCAATGTCGCTTCGGAGATCGACATCAACATCCTCGGCGTCCTGCGCGTCAGCGCGGCCTTTCTGCCCCATCTGAAGCAGCAGGCTTCGGCGACGATCATCAATGTCACCTCGGGTCTGGCCTTCACGCCGATGGCGATCTACCCGGTCTACTGCGCGACCAAGGCTTTCGTTCACTCTTTCTCGATGTCGCTGCGCCACCAGTTGCGCGACATTCCGGTGCGCGTCGTGGAGCTCGTTCCGCCCTGGGTTGAGACCGAACTGGCCGCGGCACAGCCGGAGCAAGCCGATCATGGCGAGATGAAACCCATGCCGCTGGCGGACTTTATCGCCGGGGCGATGGAATCGCTCGCTACCGACGGAGTGGAATTGCCCATTGCCAATGCGCACTTCCTGCACGATTCCGCCGTGGCACCACAGGCCGCCGAGGTCTTCGCGATGGTCAACGGAGCCCACTAAGCACTAGCAAACACAGGAAAGCTGGCCCGTTGGGTTGCGGGGATTGATACACTCATCCCTGCAACCCATGAGCCTTAAAGCCAAGATCGAAGCAGTCATCTACGCGTCAGAAGAGCCCGTGACGCTCGCGCAACTCACCGGCCTGCTGGGCGAAGAAGGCCAGGCCGAACTCGATGCCCTCGAGTCGCAGCAGCAGTCGCTGGCGCTGGACGAAAATCCCGGTGGCGAAGCTGAAACCGTTGATCAGGATGCGTTAATTGACCAGGATGCCTTGAATGCCGAGACTCTGGACGAGTCCGAAGTTTCGAGCGCTGAAACGCCTGATGAACCGGTCGAGGAACCGGCTGTAACAGGTGAGGTTGAGAGCGTAGAGGCCCAGCCTGTTGAGCTGGAGCCTGCTCCGGAGGCGGCCCCAGCGACAGAGCTTCCGGCAGAGCCGTCCGCGGAGGTTCCAGCGGAATCTCCGGTTGAGGACAAGAAGCTTACCCGCGAACGGGAGCGCAAGCTGCGCGATTACTTCCGTTCGCTGCTCGATCAGCTCATCTCCGACTACGTGAATAACGATCGTGGACTGGAGATTCGCGAGGTAGCGGGTGGCTTCCGCCTGGCGACCAAACCCGAGTATCACGATGCCGTGCGCGGCTTCGTCAAATCGCTTAAACCGCCTCTCAAGTTGTCCCTGCAGGCTCTCGAGACGCTTGCCGTGGTGGCCTACAAGCAGCCGGTGACAGCGCCCGAGGTCTCCGAGATTCGTGGTGTCGACTCCGGTGGCGTGCTCGGTTCCCTGATGGCGCGCAAGCTGGTGACCACCGCCGGACGCAAGCAGGTGATCGGCCGTCCCATCCTGTACAAGACGACCAAGGACTTCCTTGTCCGTTTCGGACTGAAGGACATCAACGAGCTCCCCAGCATCGAAGAGTTTGAGAAGATGGCCGGTGAACTCGCGGATAGCGAACCCGTGCAGGAGGAGATCCCCATGGACGATGTCAACGGTGGTACGCCTACCAGCCTGGACGAGGCCAACTCAACTCCTGAGCCGACCAGCACGCTGCATGAGAGCGTCGAGGAGCTGATCAGCGACGACTCGACGAAGCCCGAGGGGCATAACCGCGAGCATGCCGATACGCATGAGGTCGAGCCGCTGGCCAGTGAACCTGTTCCTGAGGAGCCCGTTCATGTGCCGGAGAGCGAGCCGCAGGCCGATGGCGACAGCAGCGACGAGGATTAGGTTGTGTTCCCGAATCGGGAACACTGGTTGTTCGACCACATATCTTGTTTAGCACCCCCACAGAGGCGTCATCCTGAGCGGAGCGCCTCGCGTTTTTTGCGAGGCATGCAGCCGAAGGACCCCGAGGGATTTGACTTCGCCTATGATGCTGGGACCTTTTCCACCACGAACGTCCAGGCTCGAGCGCTTGAGGTAGAAAAGGTCCGAAGGGTATGGGCAGGATTGCAGATCTCGGGGTCCTTCGACTCCGCGTCCCCAAAGCCGGGACGCTTCGCTCAGGATGACGCCTCTGTGGTGAGATTCGGGATCAAAAACACTATGGATAGATCTCTCTAAGTTAGACACTGCCTAAACCCGGAGCTTTCTCGGACTCTCTTTAGGTTTTCTTGCGTTTCTCGCGCTTCGAAGGCGATAGACTAGTGAGTCTATGAAGCCCGAGACGAAAGACGCTGCGCCGCGCGGTGATCGGTTACAAAAGATTCTTGCCCAGGCCGGCATTGCGAGCCGCCGTGCCGCCGAGACGATCATCCTGGAAGGCCGTGTGCAGGTGAACGGCCAGGTCGTTACCGAGCTCGGCACACGCGCCGATGCAACGCGTGATCACATCCGCGTCGACGGCAAGCTGCTGCATGGCCCGGAGCCGCAGCGCTACTTTATGGTCAACAAGCCGCGTGGCTATGTCACGACACTTGACGATCCCGAACATCGCCCCACGGTCATGCAGCTTCTCGGCCAGGATGCACAGAAGAAGAGTGTCGGTGAGCATAACAAGCTGCCACGTCTCTATCCTGTCGGACGTCTCGACTATCTGAGCGAAGGCTTGTTGCTCATGACCAACGATGGCGAGCTCGCCAATAAGCTGTCGAAGGCGGCTGCCGGTGTCGAGAAGACCTATCTCGTCAAGGTCTCAGGCTCACCGACGGACGAGGCCATCGACCAGTTGCGTCGTGGCATCATGATCGACCGTGGCCGCCTCAACGAGGTGCGCAGCGGACGTCGCGATCGCGTGCTCACGAGTCCCGCAAAGATCGAACAGGTTCGCCGTGGTGAGAACCCGTGGTTTGAGGTCACGCTGACAGAAGGCCGCAACCGCCAGCTTCGCAAGATGTTTGAAGAGATCGGCCATCACGTCGAAAAGATTCGCCGCATCGGCTATGGCGCGCTCGTGCTGGATATTCCTCCAGGTGGATTTCGCGAACTGACTACGGGTGAAGTGCAGGCGCTGGGCCGTGCTGCGGCAGGCAAGAAGGTCGAGCGTAAGAAGACGCTGCCTGAAGCCGCACAGTTGAAGAAGCCCGTGCCTCCGAAGAAACGTGCTTTTAAGAAGGCAGTTCGCAAGCGCGCTTCCTAGTTACGTGTCATCCCCAAAAACACGACATCATCACAAAGGATTTCAAGGGCAACAGTTGAATTCCATGATGGCACTGAACTGAGCCCCAGAGGGGCGACACCATCAAAGCCCAGGGTGAAACCCTGGGTTCCAAAGCAAGGAAGAAGTTAAAGCCCTGAAAGGGCGTCCTATCCTGGTTGGCCCTGATAGGACGCCCTTTCAGGGCTACTGCTCTTGTCGGGCACCATAACCCAGGGTTTCACCCTGGGCTTTGATAGCGACGCCCCTTCGGGGCTTAGTTCGGTGCGATGTCCCACCACTTAATGATTCCCGCAATTGCATGACACGTCCTCGCTATGCAACCCCTTTATTGCTGCTGAATGAATTCATTGGCCGGTGGAAACATCGCATTCCACTGGCCCGTCTTTCTCTGTATTGGAGGCGCTTTTTTATGCGTGGAATGAAGTACGTTTTTGCTGCAGTATCAGCCGCGATTTTTTTGACTGCCGCTCCGCAGTCTCATGCCCAGATCACCATCAACATCGGAGCTCCGCCAGCTTGCCCGTATGGCTACTACGACTACGCTCCCTATAACTGCGCACCCTATGGCTACTATGGGCCGGAGTGGTTCAACGGTGGCGTCTTCATCGGCGCGGGCAAGTGGTTTCATGGTCCTGCCAATTTTCACGGCAATGTGAACAACCGCCTGGATCCGCAGCATGGCTATCACGGTGCGTTGCCCTCTCATGGCCCGGCCCAGGTGCATCCCGATAAGTTCAAGAGCTTCCAGGGCAATGAGGCGCGCGATGGTCGCGGTCATGTCCAGGCTGGCGGACATCGCTAGAGCAAATCTCCTGTTACTGGGTAGTTGAATCGGGCGTGCAGTGCCGTTTTTCTGGGGAAAAACGGCCATAAGTGTCGTGGTTTCGCTATACACCTACAGGAGATTTGCTTTAGTCGAGGGAATAAATAGCTTTCTCAAACGTTAACAAAAACAAGGCCTTTGCGTGGAGTTACGCTGCGCAAAGGCTTTTGTATATTTATCGCTGGACGTAAACGCAACTTTCTATGTTTTAACGCATTCTTATTTCAAGTGAGGTGCTTCATGCGTGTACTTAAATATTTACTGATCGCTACTTTTGCATTCGTCTTCTTGGGCGCGGCCCCTGCACCGGTTACTCCGGCTTTGCACGCTCAGGTCACCATCGGCATTGGTGTAGCTCCGGAATGCCCTTACGGGTACTACGGCTACGCTCCCTATAACTGCGCTCCCTACGGCTACTATGGGCCGGAGTGGTTCGTCGGCGGCGGCTTCGTTGGTGCGGGCCCATGGCATCATGGCGCGCCCTTCTACGGCCACGTCAATCGCGCCTTCGATCCTCGCTTTGGCTACCACGGTGCGTTCCCCGGACGCGGCCACTACGTGGAGCATCCGGACCACTTCCATAGCTTCCACGGCAGCCACTACAGCGACGCGCGCGGCAACTATCACACGGAAGCGGAGCACGGCCACTATCGCTAACTAACGGTGTGCGTCTCCTGCGGGGGACGCACACGGATCTTCCACATGGGCCTGACGGTACGGTGTACCGTCAGGCCATGTGCCCAGATACAACTGTCCCGGTGTTCCATTGCGGAAGACGACAGGTGGCGGAACATATCTGAAGCTGGTCGAGGGCTCGGCCGCGAGCGAATCGATCACGGCATCCAACACCTTCCAATAGCCAAAGAAGTCGAGTTGATTCAGCGACGCTGATTCCTCAAATCCACTGCGCCCTGCAATGTGTTTCGGCACCTTCGCTAAAGGTGTTGCAAGAGCGATGTCGTAGCGCGAGTCCGGTGCGCCGGGCGATCCGTGTCCCGCACCGATCTTCTTTCCGCCATGCTCATCGCCAGGCAGGATCAATAACACGCGACGGTCTGACTTGGTGGCACATAGCAGCCCCGCCAGTTTCCGACCGGTTGGCAGACCGATCGCCCTGTCATCCTCGCCTGTAACCATCGCGATGGGCAGCGTCGGCGGCAGATCGCGCAACACAGGCCAGATGCTCTTTGCCGCCGGGCCCCGGACGACATGATAAGCGTCCGCCGGTGCAGCCAGCACCAGAGCCTGGGGCGCGGGCAGATGCGTCGAAGCTGTGGTGGCTGCGAGCTTCAAAGAGATCGCCGCCCCCATGGAGTAGCCGAAGTACACCACGCGCTGCGGGTCTGGGACGATGCCGCGCTGGTTCAGTGCGGTGAGCGTCTCTTGTTCTGCCTGAGCCGTGTTATCGACGACGATCTGCGGTGACGTCGAATCGGCATCCTGGTACACGGGGAATACAACGATGTTGCCCTCACGCGCGAGATGGTCGATGAGTGCGCCGTAGTTCTCCGGATTCATGCCTTGCCATCCGTGATGAAAGAACACGAACGGCGCCTTGCCTTCGACAGCGGGCTCCGCAGGGAGAAAGACGTAGACGCGATGCATGCCTTCGCCAAGGGCGATGAGGTCGACCGAAGCATGTGTCTGCCGTGCTTCCAGTGCTGCCGTGCTGAACTGACTTTGCCAATTTTGCTGAGCGCCAGCGGGCGACATGCCTAGCGCCAGAATGACTCCAGCCCAGAAGGGGCGGCGCCACCCGTCGATGGCCCGCTTGGAATTTTGGATTCTCATGGCTTCGTAGATTCCTGTGCTGTCGTGACAGGAGCCGTGACGGGCTTTGGTACTTCCTGCACGGCGAGCCAGCGCAGCAGTTTCGTCGTGATGAGGGTTGCGCCGTCATCGGAGAGATGAATGCCATCGCTCTGGCGCAGCCGCGTCGTGTGGCCGTCGATCTCGCCGTAGTCGCGAAAGCGTCCGCTGCCATCGCCGACAAGACCTGCCGTCCCCACCCAGATGGCATGAGGCGATGCGCTGACGACGCTGTAGTCGATGCGATTGATCAGTGCGATGCGCGCATCGTAGACATCGGACTTCATTGGCGGCAGTCCCAGCCAGATCACGGTCGCGCCATTCTCTTCCAGCATGTCGAGGTACGCCTGAACCCTGCGCTGGTAGATGCGCTTCCATCCGTCTGAACCAAACGGATAAGTCACGCCGTCCTCGACGAAGCCCTGTCCGTCGTTTGCGCCGATAGCCACGAGCACGAAGTCGGGGCGCGCCTCTTTCAGCATGGCAGGATATTCAAGCTGCCAGTTGAAGACCTCCGGTCGTGCCAACCCTGTGCCTGACTTGAAAGCATGGACGAAGCTGAGGTTCTTGTAGAGAGGAGCCTGGCGCAGGATCGTCGAAGACATTCCAACGGCCATCATGGAGTCTCCCGCAAGGGCAATGGTGCGCGTTTTACCGATGGCAATCGCAGGGATTGCAGGGAGAGTGCTCAAGCCTGGCGCAGCATCCGGGCGCAGCGGTACGGGCTGTAGGATGACGGTCGCGGTCGTTGGTGTGACAGGCTTCGTGCCGGCAGTTGTATGTTTCACCGGTACCGTGACTGTCGATGGAGTCATCGGCGGAGGAGCCAGCTCCTTTGGTTGTGGATGAGTGTTCGCCTCGGCCAGCGCGGCCGGGTCGTCGCTCCAGCCGATGCGGGCCAGCTCCACGAGCGTATTTCTGCGTCCCTGTTCGATATGTAGCGGTGCAAGTGCGCGGTGCAACGCCGTCGCAACCGGCATGGCCACAGTCCGCTCCAGTCCTAGGTCCAGCCGCTGTGCCCAGTCATAGAGGCCGCCCGACTCCAGCAGCAGTGCTGCAAGCGCAAAGGCGCCAACGCTGGCGGCGAGTTGGGAGAGTGTCGAGAAACGTTGATACGCGCGCATGATCGGGCCTTACAACCTCAAAACTGAAAGTAGATGAATGGTGCCACACCTGTCGGTCCCAGCAACTCAATCGCAAACACGCCCAGGGCCAGCGCCACGCCGTTGACCGCAACCGGCAGGCGCGACATCATTGCTTCGACACTGCGACGCCAGACACGCGGAGCATATTGCCCGAAGAGTCCCAGTACGAGGCACAACACCACGGGCCATGCCGCCAGCGTCACTACGCCACGGCTGCCCAGTTGATGCAGTACTGTGGCGGCGAGTCCAAAGGTAGGAGCACGGAAGAAGACCCAGCCCAGGCACACGGCATGGAACATCAGCAGACGCGCGACCCACGGCCACGCGGCGCTGGAGCGCAGACGTTGCACGGCAGGTGAGGGGACTGCAACCCATAGCCGATGGACGACGAGATACAAACCCTGCAGACCGCCCCACATCACGAACGTCCACGAGGCTCCGTGCCACAGGCCGCCGAGCAGCATGGTGATCATCAGGTTGATGTAGGTGCGAGAGACGCCGCGGCGCGATCCGCCCAGCGGGATGTAGAGATAATCGCGCAGCCAGCTGGAGAGCGAGATGTGCCAGCGCTGCCAGAACTCCTGCGGATCGGTCGCGGTATAAGGCGCGTTGAAGTTTCGTGGGAAGTGATAGCCGAGCAGCATCGCGCAGCCGATGGCGATATCTGTGTAGCCGGAGAAGTCGCAGTAGATCTGCGCGGCGTAGCCGTAGATGGCGAGCAGCACATCGACCGAATGGAAGTTGGCGGGTGCGCTGAACACCGGTTCGACCAGCCGTGTCGAGAGCGTGTTCGAGAGGATCACCTTCTTGAACAGCCCCGCAAGGATCAGCAGAAACGCCCGGTTGACGCGGATGTGCTGCAGGTTGCGCTGGCGCAGAAGCTGAGGAACAAAGTTCGACGCGCGTAGGATCGGTCCGGCGATCAACTGCGGAAAGAATGCGACGTAGAGCAGAGCATCGAGCAGGTGCAGCGGCTCACGCAACTTGCGGCGATAGATATCGCCCATCAGCGAGATCGCATGGAACACGAAGAACGAGATGCCCAGCGGCAAAAATGGCGAAGAGATATTCCACGCCGGCGTGTGTCCGACGAACCCCCACAGCCCCAGCGCGCTCAGCAGCAGGAAGCTGGTGTACTTGTAGTACGCGAGCACGAGGAGGCACACGGTAACGCCGGCGATCAACAGGCGCTTGCGCGCTATGTCGTCATTCGTGCGTTGGAGAGCCTGGCCGATGAGGCCGGCGAAGAGCGAGATCAGAAAGAGCAGCGGGACATAGCGCCAATTCCAAAAGCCGTAGAACAGGTAGCTCGCTGCCAGCAGAAAACTTTTGTGCGCGAGCGGGCGCGGCGCCAGCGCCCACGAGATCGCCAGCACGGCGAGAAAAAAGACGGCATATTCGACAGTAGGGAAGAGCATAGGGCTTGCTTGCGCAAAGATTACGTTAGAACTGCTCTAGTGTCTCAGTTTGAATTGCCGATAGGGTTGCGCACGAAGATACGGGGCTGTGAATCGTCTGCTTTTCTTTCGGCTATCCTCTCAGGAAATCTGCTGCTAATGAATACTCGCAGGGTGCTTGGCGTCTATGTCATCGCAGCAGATTCTCTGAACGCCACATCACGCAATCTCAGCAGCGGTCGTGACTTTTGCAAGGTCCTGCTTCAGCAGATAAAACGAAACGGCCAGCAGAACGACGTCTTTCATCAGGAAGGCGACGTTTCCGACCATCGCGGGAAATCCTCCGGCAGAGGGTGCCCAGCCGTCGGGCATGAAGGGGATAATCGTAACCGTCGCGATGAAGGTAAACACAGACCCGAGCGCTCCCAGGACTCCCAGCTTCTTGTTCCAGAATCCGGCGAGCAGTAGCGCTCCAAACAGCCACTCCGAGACGCCCAGAAAGTAGGACGAGCCTGTCATGCCGAAGACGGGATACATCCAGGAGATGAGAGGCCCGTGGGTAAAGAAGGGGACGAGTCCCTTCACTTCATAGTCAAACCACTTCTGATACCCGAAGAAGAAGTAGATGATGACCATCGATGCGCGAACGAGATGGTTGTCGAGATTGCCCTTCAAGAGACCTGTTTTCGATAGAAGCCTGATAAGCCAGTTCATGATCTTGTCCTTTTCTTTTCCAGAATGCGGTGCTTTCAATAGGAAGCATCTTTGAAAAGAATATGAGACGTATTGTCATGCTAAGTCTCATTGATATACCTTATAGTCTCAAATGGATCTCCTGGCACCCTACTTCGAAAGGTTCTCCCTCTCGGCTCGAATGTTCTATTCGGGGCTCTTGTGCGGAAGCACGGAGGAGAACGAACATACCGGTCATCTTCATGTGCTCAGGAAAGGAAAGCTGACGGTCACCCGGCCAGACGCTCGGCCGTTGGTCATTGATACTCCAAGCATTGTGTTCTTTCCGCGCCCTCGCCTCCATCGTCTTCACGGCCCGGAGGAGGAGGGTGCCGAGCTCGTATGTGCCACCATCGAATTCGGCGCTGGAATGTTGAACCCGCTCATCGCATCGCTTCCCGAGCCGCTGGTGCTCCCGCTGGATGCCCTCCCCGAACTTGAACCGACACTGCAGCTCCTGTTTTCAGAGGCTTTTTCAGGACTCCCCGGCCGTCAGGCTGCGATGGATCGACTCTTCGAATACCTCTTTGTGCTCCTCATGCGATCAGCCATGAAGGAGCACAGGATAGACAGCGGAGTTCTCGTGGGGTTGAGTGATTTGCGTCTGGGCAAGGCCATCGAGGCCATGCATAAGCATCCTGAAACTTCCTGGTCGCTGGAACAACTTGCCCAATGTGCAGGGATGTCCCGTGCGCGTTTCGCCGCTTATTTTCGCCAGGTCGTCGGCATGACGCCGTTTGATTATCTGACGGACTGGCGGCTGGGAGTGGCCCAGACCATGTTGCGCAACGGCACCTCGCTGAGGTTGATCGCGGCCGCCGTGGGATATGCAAACGCTACAGCCCTGACGCGAATCTTTACGCAACGTATAGGCATGTCCCCCTCTGAATGGCTCGCTCGTAGCCAGCTACATAGCGCAAGTGACGTTTCACTGTCTTCGTAACCGCCTATCATGGTGGGATCTTTCCAGCACAAAGATCCACGCTCAAGCGCTTGAGATAGAAAAGGTGCGAAGGGTATGGCAGGCCCTCCGGGGCCTTCGACTTTGCGTTCCCAAGGCCGGGACACTTCGCTCAGGATGATGCCTCTAAGTCGAGATAAAAGGCACTAACTATCAGTACATCAGTACATCTGGTTTCAATTTCCAAATTAACGTATTTTCCTGCTTCAGCCTTTTGTTGTTGACAGAGTGCTGTAACGTGAGGATGATTCGTGCACTACTTCCTTTCAGTAAAGTTTTTCGGCAGTTGGACCTGAGCCTCTTCCACTGCATTCGAGCTATTGCTGTCAGCGCGGGGACGCGAGCGTTCCGGCAAGGACTTTATGAAAACAAATTCTGTTTCGCTCTCTCGCCTGACCAATGTTGCGGCCCTTGCCTGCGCTCTTGTACTGAGCGGGTGTACCTCGAACCTTAGCGGCGTTGCCACCCCTTCCGGTTTGACGGTCATGCACATCCAGGGCATCGTTCACGGCGGCCAGCAGTCGCTCAATGGTGCACACGTATACATGTATTCCCCCAGCACAAGTCTGTATGGTGGCTCAGGGGTTGTCGCGTCCGCCGGCACGGATTCGATTTCGTTGCTGACCAATGTGCCGGGAGTTACCATCAGCGACGGAACCAACTTCTACGTCACCACGGACCAGGCAGGAACCTTCAATATCGACGGCGCGTTTGCCTGCTCCCCTGGAACTCAGGTCTATCTCTACTCGGTGGGTGGCGATCCGCAATACACCGGATACGGGATTCCCACCGGGAACAATCCAGCCGCGACTTTGATGTCTGTGGTGGGCGACTGCACCAGCGCTACTCCCGGCGGAGCCTTTCCGAACGCCACTTTTATCAGCATGAATGAGGCCACCACCGTTGCCGCCGCCTACGCGCTGGCGGGCTTCGCCATCGATGGCACCCACCTCGGCGCTCCCAGCTCCCTATCCGGGCATTCGCTGGCCTTGACCGGCCTGGCCAATGCCTTCAGCACAGCCCTCAACCTTGTAAACCAGACGACTGGATTGCCGGCGGCAACTACCACGGCAGCGGGCAGCAGCGGCACGGTTCCGGTCAAGCTCATCAATACTCTGGCAGACATACTGGCGGTCTGCATCAACTCCACCGGCAGCTCCTCCTCCGGCTGCATGACGCTCTTTGAGAACGCTAAGAACAGCGGTGGCAACCAGGCCACGGATACCGCAATGGCGGCGATCTACATTGCGCAGAATCCCAAGGCTCATGTTTCCACACTCTTCAATTTGGCGACCAACGCTGGCCCCTTCCAGCCGGTTCTTACCGCCGCCGCCGACTTTACCATGGCCGTTACCTATAGTGGGTTGAACCAGCCTTACGGCATCGCTGTGGACGGGGTCGGCAACGTATGGGTCACCAACTCCGGCCTTACTGGCGCGAATGCCAACTCCGTTACCATGTTCTCTCCCACGGGCGTGGTGACTGCCGGCTGCGGGGCCTGCTCCGGCGCGCACTATACCGCTCCCATAGGCATCGCGATCGACTCTGGAAATCACCCCTGGATTGCCAGCTCCAGACCCAGTGGTGGCTACTATCTCACCGAGATTACCTCCAGTTCCAATAGCACGAGCACCAACATCGGGGGATCTCTCGACGCCCCGCAGGCTGTCGATGTCGGCTCAGAAGGCAACATATGGATTGCCAATACCGGCGCGAACGACATCATCGAATTCAATCCCAATACCCAGGCAGCAACGACCTACACCGGGGTACCCTCGCCACAGAGCATCGCTGCCGGAAACGGTAATCAGCGAATCTCGTCCGCTGCCAACTTCCCCTTGTACTCGATTACGAACGGCGCGAGCGTAGCTGTGGGGGAGCTTGATAACAATCCCGATCTCATCAGCCCCTTAGGCATTGCACTGGGGCAGTCCAGCTTTCTCTTTGTTGCCGGTGCGGTGCGTGGGGGCGGCTCGCTCACGGAGACGAATCCCTCTCTTCAGGCCGTCGTCAGTAACGACAGCGGCATTATGCACTTTGATGACCCTCAATACGTCGCTATCGATGGGGCAGACACCGTCTGGGTTACGAACTTTGCCAGTAACAGACTCACCAGGAGATCCGGCACAGGGGGCGTCTCCAACCTCTCCGCCGGTGGCACGCTCAACGGCCCGGAGGGTATCGCGGCCGATCTCTCGGGCAACGTCTGGGTCGCGAACTCAGGCAACGATACCGTCTCGGAGATTGTAGGACTGGGAACGCCCGTCGTCACCCCTCTCGTCGCAAACCTTCTTTCTCCCTACAGCGATCCAGCCTCCCAGCCCTAACGCTTGAGGCGTTGCAAATACAGAAGACCAGCCCACGCTGCCAATCCGGGCAGCGCGGGCTGTCTTTGCCCCACGTTCACATGATTAACATTGGCTTCAATGCGAATTTCCCAAACAATTCGACAAGATTTACCATCCTGTAGTAATTAAGCGGTCGCCGACAGGATAAACTCAACGGCGACCGGGGTGCGTTCACTGCGGCTGAGGAGAATGTGTGAGCCAAACTGTCTTCGTCTTGGAAGACGATGCTGACATTAGCAGACTGGTGCAGTATCAACTGGAACGAGCGGGCTTTATTGCGAAGCCGTATGCGGCCATTGGGTCCATCGTGCAGGATGCTGAACGCTCGCGGCCTGCGCTGTTTCTGCTGGATATCATGGTGCCGGGCGGCGATGGCATGGATCTCTGCCGCCGGCTGCGTCAGCATCCGACCTTGAGCGGTGTCCCCGTGATCTTTCTAACCGCGCGCGCCTCGGAGAACGATCGCGTGCATGGTCTGGAACTGGGCGCTGACGACTACATTACCAAGCCGTTCGGAACGCGGGAGTTGGTTGCGCGTGTTCGTGCGGTCTTGCGGCGCTTTGAGCCCTCCGAGGCTCCCGGTCCGCTCTCAATCGTCAAGATCGAAGAGATCGAGATCGACGGCAGCGCTATGCAGTTGCGTGTGAAGGGCGAACTCGTGCCGACGACGGCCACCGAGTTCCGCCTGCTGGACTATCTCGCCCGGCATCCGGCGCGGGTGTTCAGCCGGGACCAATTACTGGATGCTGTGTGGGGAGATGCGCGGTTTGTAACGCCGCGCAGTGTGGACGTGTATGTGCGCCGGATTCGGGAAAAGGTGGAAGCCGATCCGGAGACCCCACGCTATTTGAAGACGATGCGCGGAGCAGGGTATCGCTTCGAGATTCCCAAAAGCCGCGAAGCCCAGTAACCTCGCGACTCAATAGTCCGGTGAGAGGGGATCGTCTCACCGGACTCAGGTATTTGAAGACCCATGGGAACCTCTGTCATGAAGCGGAATTTGTGGCTTTCTTTGTGGCTGCGTACCGCGCTGGCTGTCGCCGTTGTGGCGGCAGCGGCGCTGATACTGCCGCATTGGTGGCTGTGGGCACTCCTGCCCCTGGCACTGGCAGTTGTTTCCTGGGTAGCGTGGGCGATATCGCGTGCCGTGGAGAGCGGGCTACGCACGCTCAAGCCCGATACTGGCGCACCCCATTCCGATCTGCCCTTTGAAGAGTTCGAAGAGCTGGCTGCGTCGCTCGACGCGGAGTCCGCTCGTCAGACCAAACAGTTTGAGGCCACCGCCGAGAGCCAGCGCAAGCTCGAACTGCTGCTCGATTCCATGCAGGACCTGGTCGTCGCGGTCGATTCGGCCGGGAGAATCTCCTGGACGAATGCACCGATGGCGCGGCTGATGTCTTCTTCCTCGGGTTCAGTACGTACGGGACATGCCCTGGTGCAAACGATCCGCGAGCCGGAGGTGCTGGCCTGCGCCCGCATTGCGTTGGAAGAGCGCACGGTGGCTGAGCGGGAGGCCGTGGGCTTCAATACAGGCCGGATTTATGCCGTAAGCGCCGCTCCCATGGCCGAGGGTGGTGCTGTAGTAGTGCTGCGCGATATCACCCGCCTCCAGCAGATGGAGCGCACCCAGAAGGAGTTTGTGGCGAATGTCTCGCATGAGTTGCGGACGCCTCTGACTTCGATCATGGGGTACGTGGAACTGTTGATCGACGACGGCAACGCGGACGCCAACATGACCGCGCAGTCGCGGGAGTTCTTCGACGCCATTCTGAAAAATGCGCAGCGGATGGGCCGGCTAACCGAAGACCTGCTGGTGATGGCCAAGGTGGACTCCGGCGAACAGAAGATCAATCCTGCTCCGGTTCGCGTGGCGGCCCTGCTGCAGGAATCGATCGCCGCGGCGAGCGGATTGCTGAAAGATGATGCCCGGCTGGAGATTGCTGCCATGGTCGACACCGAGGTCATGGCGGACACGGATGCCGTGGTGCAGGTGTTGAGCAACCTGATCGAGAACGCCTTGAACTACGGTCGCGGCGCGCATGGATCGCTGGTCGTGATGGCTGCGGAGATGGTGGCCGGACCTCCGTCGATGGTGAAGTTCAGCGTGCGCGACTTTGGAGCAGGCATCGCTTTCGAGCACCGCGAACGCATCTTCGAGCGCTTCTACCGCGCGGACAAGGCGCGGTCGCGTGAGTCCGGCGGTACGGGGCTGGGGCTGTCTATCGCGAAGCACCTGGTGGAATCGCATGGTGGGACGATCTGGGTGGAGAGCGATCTGGGCCGCGGCAGCCGATTCTGCTTCACGCTGCCGCAGGCTCCCGCGCGAAGTAACCCTCTGCCCGATGAGGAACAGGCGTCGCTCAATTAGCGCGATTAGAGCTTTCTCGACCTAACCCCAAAACTTGTCATGCTCTAGATGAGATGACCGTCCTGTTGTGAGCAGGAGAAACATTCAAGCCCCGAAGGGGCGACGCTATCACAGCCCAGGGTGAAACCCTGGGTTACAGGGCAAGGAGAAGGTGAGCCCTGCAAGGGCGTTCCATCGGGGCCACCCAGGATAGATCGCCCTTTCAGGGCTACACTCTCATTGGGCATCCTAACCCAGGGTTTCACCTTGGGCTGTGATAGCGTCGCCCCTTTGGGGCTCAACCCTGTGCCGGTGGCGGATGCCTTCTTGATTCCATCTGCGCAGTGTTACTAGGAAAACCTTCCTAAGCCACAACCTCGAATGGCCGCATCATGTCGTTGGATTCGTGCTCAAGGATGTGGCAATGGTAGAGGTACTTGCCTGCGTAGCCGTCGAAGTGGACGATGATTCGGGTAATCATTCCGGGAGGGCACTGAATCGTGTCCTTCCACCCGACCTCGCTGGGTTCCGGCGACCTGGCGGGAGCCAGGTAGCGCAGCTTCTTGTACATCTGGTAGGAGAAGACCTCGAACGTGCGGCGATCCAGGAGCTGAAACCGGACGAGATGCAGGTGCATGGGGTGAACGTCTTCGGTCAGGTTGACGAACTCCCAGATTTCGGTGGAATTGAGCTTCGGCTGTTCGGTGACAGGATCATGCCAGTGCTTGCGGTTCAGCAGCATGATCATGGGATTGCCCACCTTGTCCTGATACTCGTTGAGCGTGATGGTGCGGGTAACGGTAGCTGTGGACTCGGGGATCCGTGGAACGGTTCGCAGCGTAGCCGGGATGGAACTCATCTTGTCGTGGCCGGTCTGCAAGGCAGGGGCTGCGGTTGCAGCCACACGGAACTGCAGGATCTCGAAGGCTCCATTGACCAGGTGCACCTGCTTGCCGGCAAATTGCGAGAAGTCGATGAGCAGATCGGCGCGCTCGGCGGGGGCGAGAAGGAGGCTCGTGAGCTTCACGGGAGAGGGGAGCAGGCCCTGATCCGAGCCGATCTGGTGAAAGGGAATTTGCTCCGAGAGCGAGAGGGCGAAGAAGCGGCTGTTGGCAGCGTTGAGCACGCGAAAGCGATAGAGGCGGGGCTCGACTTCGAAGAACGGGCGGACCTTGCCGTTGATCAGCGTGGCGTCCGCGAAGAACTCCGGTACCCAGGGGTGGTCTGGGTCGCCGGACGTGGGATAGAAGAGCTGTCCATCCGCGGTGAAGTCGCGGTCATAGATCGAAAGAGGGACTTCGTATTTACCGGAAGGCAGGTTGAGGGCGTCCTCGGCCTTGTCGCGGATCAGGAAGTGCCCGAAGAGTCCGGCGTACATATTGAGCCGGTTGAGCCCCATCGCGTGGTCGTGATACCAGAGGGTGGCTGAGTCCTGCTCCAGGGGATAGTGGCAGGTGCGGCTGGTGCCGGGGACGAACCAGTCCTCGGGGTAGCCGTCGTCCTTGGTCGGGACGCGCGCACCGTGGACATGGACGATCGCCCGAACCTCGGGGAGATCCCGGCCGCAGCCGTGGAGGCTGTAGTCGATCGGAAGGTAGTGGTGCGCGGGGAGGGCGTTGACCCACTCAATCTCCAGCGGCTGGTGCGAACGGGCCTCGATGACCGGTGCGAGGGGGCTGGAGCTGCTTCCAGTCCCATAGGCCCAGAAGCGGGAAGCGGGAACGTCGCGGTGGATCTTGGAATGGACCTCCCGCATAGTGACGCGGAGCTTGTGCGGCTGGCCATGGTGGGCGGCCGGCACGAGCCGCTCGGGCAGCGGAAGCACGTCTACGAAGGGGGGCAACTCCAGCGAGTGGAGCATGGGCTGCGGCTTAGCCGTGCTGGCGGGCATGGCCATCGGTTGCTGTGCTAAGACGGGAAGCGCGCCCGGAAGAAGGGAAAAGGCAGAGGCTTGCCTGAGAAAGCTGCGGCGGGTAGAGGGCAATGGAGCTCCGTATCGAGAAAGTCGTGGCAAAACTGCGATCAATCCCTCAAAACTGGCAGCTTTGCAAACAGTTCCAGAAAAAAGAATCACGCACCCTGATTGCGGGTGCGTGTCTTTAAGCTAGAGCAGTTATGTAACGGGTTTGTGAACAATCAATTACTTGCAAGCAGCAGTGGCAGGGCTGCAAACCTTTCCGGTGGTGGGGCTGAGATAGAGCGGTGTGGGGTTCGGCGGCGCGGCTGCATTGGAGAAGTCGAACATCGCAGTGAGTGCGCCGGCGGAGGCATCGAACGAACCGCTACCGATGCGTGTGCCACCGAGGAAGATGTCCTCGATAAAGCGGGGAATCGAGGCCTGATCGGTGGGCGTGGTGTCGACGTAGTTCTTCCTGGCCCAGGGAGAGAGGACCAGGAGAGGAAGACGTGGGCCGTGGCCGCAACGTCCCGCTACCGGCTTGCCGTTGGAGTTGGGGCCAGGCAGAGCAGAAGTGGGGGATGCGGTGGCGGTGCCGGTGCTGTTGCAGAGACCATTGCCGTTCAGCAGGTCTGCTGCCGATGCGGAGCCGTTGACGAGGTCCGTGGCATGGTCGTACCAGCCGTCGGAGTCGTCATAGGCGATGATGATCGCTGTGTTGGGCCAGAACGACGACTTCTCGATCTCATTGATCTCGTTGACGAGCCAGGTCTGCTCGTCGAGAGGATCGGAGTAACCGGCGTGGCCGTCCTGATAGCCGGGAGCCTTCAGGAAGCTGACGGCAGGCAGGTTGCCGGCGGCGAGAGCCGTGTTGAAGTCAACCGAATCGTACTGGTGGTTGGCCGCGTCCGTGGTTCCGATAGCAGCTGTGGAGGAGGGGCGGTTGTGCATCGGGTTAGCGGTGCTGGCGTAGTACTGGAAGGGCTCGTGGTGTGGAATGTAATCAGCCTTCAGTGGGTGTCCCGGGATGTTGACGGCGCCTGTGCTGCGTCCGCAACCCGTGGTCGTGGTGCCGTTGGATGCAGTGTTGGTGATCGAGAGGTTGAAGCCGCCCTCGAAGAAACCCCAGGTGATGCCAGCATTGTTGAGCAGGTCGCCGATATTCTTGTTCGTGATGCTGGCAAAGGGGCCGGCGATGTTGGACATGCTGACATTGGCGCTGGTGGAGGAGCAGATGTCGCCGGTGGGGTCCTCGTCATCGGTGAGGGTAAATCCGCCGACCCCATCGGGCGTAACGCCTGAGTCAGCACCCACGGGGTAGCCAGGCACGACACCGTTGGTCTGTCCTGATACCAGGTTGATGGCGCCTTGTGTCGAGGCGCCAAAGGTGGTGCCGAAGGAGTGGTCGTTCATCGCATACTGCTGAGCATAGTTCCACAGCGCGGTGACCGTGTTGCCGTCATAGTAGGCCATGGTGAGAGCCTGAGTGTTAGCCAGAGCCGGAGCGTTTGTTTCAGTCTGGAGAGGCAGGCCATCCGCTGTGCCGACAGAGAGAGGAAAGAGATCCATCTTGCCAGCGTCAAATGCCTTCTGTTCGGGGGTATAGCTGTGATCCTGATCGCCGGTTCCGGCTTGATCAGCGGAGAGCCGGAATGGGTTGGCGGGTGTCGGATTTTGGGAGTTCAGGTTCGGGTTCGCGGTAAGCAGCGACGGATTTGAAACGTAGTTGTCGGGGACGGTCGTGCCGGTGGCCGCCGTGAAAGATTGCCCATCGGTGTTGGCGGCGTTGGGATAGGTGCCGAAGTAGTGATCGAAGGAGATGTTCTCATCGAAGATCACAACAACATGCTTGATCGCCGCGGAGGCGGTCGTGGGAGTCGCTGCCGGTGGAGTCGGCGGTCCGGGGATTGCGGTGAGAGCAGAATTGCAACCGCTCATAACAATCGTAGCGGACATGACAAGAGCAAGAGCTTTGCGAACCATAGCCAGGAAGCCTCGAAGTGAAAATACTTGCGTGCCTTCTTGTAGCCCCTCAATGTTTTGTCCGAGGTCAATGGAGTTTGAAAATACGGTGAACTTTGCATGCGGTTTTCGATCACTCTTAACTGTTTGGGTACCTCCGCAGGAGCTTCCACAGGCAGCAGATGCCTGTGAGAAGGGTTTGGGATACCTCTTCACCCCTTGCCGCAAAGTCTCAAAAGGAAAACGGGAGGCGCTTCCCCGGAAGCCTCTTCAGGAGTTTGGATGGGTTGTGGCTGGACGGAAGGGAAGGTCTTTTTTGGGGAAAAGTCGTGTTCAGGTACAGGCTTTTGCCTCAGAGGAAGGAGGGGTGCTCCTGGCGAAAACAGGGTATCCACTAGCTTTACACCGGTCTTGCACCTGCTTGCGCGAGCCAGTTGAAGCATGGCCTTCGGCGCTGGAACAAGTCTGATAAGGGGCAAGGTATTCCCAAAAACTGACTAAATTCACATTCCATTAACACTAGGTTTTTCCGACATTTACATTGAGTTGCGAGCATCGCCTCAACGGCAAAACAGGCAAGGAGAGTTTGAGCTCGGGCGAACGACCGCCGGAGGGCATGACTCCTTAGCAAAGCCGTACGAGGAATGGATGACACGACTTAGGATACTGGCCGCGGTTCTGGTTGCAGGGACACTGGCTTCGGCCTCTGTGCATGCTCAGACGACAGACGACAGCAAAGCGCACAAGAAGCCGAAGCACCCGGTAAAGGCAAAGGCCGAGAGTGCGACCGAAACGCAGCTCCGCGAACTGCGCGAGCAGATGCATGCTCAGCAGAGCGAGATCGAGGCGCTGAAGTCGCAGCTCTCGGGTGCGAGCCAGCAGGCCCAGCAGGCCGCCACGGCTCAGCAGTCGGCTGCGGAAGCGCAGTCGCAGGCCGCCGCCGCTTCCGCTGCTGCCTCTCAGGCCACCGCCGCTGCCGCCGAGAGCTCGAGCAAGGCTGACGCACTGCAGACCACGGTCAACGACCTGAAGACCAGCAACGTCGGTCTGCAGGAGACGGTCGTCAGCACTCAGAAGACCATTCAGGACCAGCTCGAGTCGCCCTCCACTCTGCACTACAAGGGCATCACGATCACTCCGGTTGCCTTCTTCGCGCTGGAAGGCGTGTGGCGTGAGCGTTCGGTCAACTCCGACATCAACACCCCGTTCAACTCGATTCCTTTTCCGAGCGCAAATGAAGGCCACGTGAGCGAGTTCAATCTCTCTGGTCGTCAGAGCCGTCTTGGCGGACTCTTTGAGGGCAACGCCGGCAACTACAAGCTGTCGGGTTACTTCGAAGCTGACTTCCTGGGAACAGGCACCTCGTCCAACAACAATCAGAGCAACAGCTATGTTCTCCGTCAGCGACAGATCTGGGGCAAGGTTGAGACGCAGAGCGGTCTCGCTGTAACCGGCGGTCAGATGTGGTCGCTCGTTACCGAAGACGGCAAGAGCACGGACGTTCGCACTGAAAAGCTGCCGAACACCATCGACTCGCAGTACATGGTCGGTTTCTCGTGGGAACGTCAGCCTGGCGTTCGCGTCCAGCAGCGCTTCGGCGATGTAGCGACCGGTGCCCTTACGGTAGCTGCCTCGGTTGAGCAGGCGCAGATCACGAACTTCACTGCGGCCTCGTCTGTTGGTGCGGCGGTCCCCGGGAACTTCTTCTTCGCGGGTCCTGGCCAGAACGGCGGTCTCTACAATGCTGCCGGAAACATTAGTGCTGGCAACGGTACAAGCACGGGCGGAATCACGACTTATGCGAACAACGTCGCTCCTGACGTTATCGTCAAGGCTGCCTATGACCTGCCCAAGGCGCACTTCGAAGTCGGCGGCCTCGGACGTTTCATGCGTGACTACTACTTCCCGATCCTGACCGCGGGCGGAACGGCTGCTGCGCCCGTCTACACCTACTCGCCGAACTACAACGGCAACACTGTGACGGCTGGCGGTATCTTCGGCAGCGCGCGGGTATCGCCGGTCAAGTTTGTCGACTTCGCAGTGCAGGCCATGGGCGGACAGGGCGTTGGCCGGTATGGCTCGGGCCAGCTCGCTGATGCGACTCTGCGTCCGGACGGAACGCTGGAACCGATTCGCAACTACCACGGCATGTTGAGCATCGAAACGCACCCCATGCCGAAGCTGGACGCCTATGCCTACTACGGTGGTGAGTATGCTCAGCGCACGGTCTACACAACGCCTTCGGGTGATCTGATCGGCTACGGTCCTCGCAACTTGAGCGACACGGGATGCTACAACCTGCCGGCAAACCCGGCGAGTTCGAACGGTTCCACTGGTAGCATCGGAGCGGTTAGCTGTTCCTCGCCGACCCGGTACCTTCAGGAAGGCATGATCGGCTTTACCTATCGTGCTATCAACAGCCCGAAGTTCGGCCGTCTCCAGTACCAGTTCACCTACAGCTACCTCCAGCGTAATCTGTGGTCCGGCGTCGGCAGTGCAACGACTCCCACCGGTCCTCGCGCTGAGGACAGCATGTTCCACGCGGGTATGCGTTACTACATCCCGTAGTAACAAACCCATCGTAGGATGGATTGCATTGAATGCAGGATCGGCCCTCCCCGTGTGGGAGGGCCGTAACCCGCAGCGAGAACTTCCAGGAGATCTTTGTGAAAGCTAAATTTCTTTCCGTAGTCATGCTGACCGCTATGGCGGCAACCGCTGGAGCGCAGAATCTTACCGGCGCAGGCGCCACCTTCCCCAACCCTATCTACTCGCGCTGGTTCAGCGAGTACAGCAACTCGCATCCTGGTGTGAAGATCAACTATCAGTCCGTAGGTTCAGGCGCCGGCATTCGCCAGGTGTCGACCAAGATTGTTGACTTCGGCGCTTCGGACGGTCCCATGACCGATCAGCAGATTTCCGAGTCGAAGATCAAGCTGGTTCACATTCCCACGGTGCTCGGCGCGGTCGTGCCGGTATACAACATCCCGGGCGTAGGCAGTGACCTGAAGTTCTCAGGCGATGTGATTGCCGACATCTACCTGGGCAAGATCACCAACTGGCATGATGCTCGCATCGTCAAGGACAACCCGGGTGTGAATCTCCCCGACCACCAGATCCTCCCGGTCTATCGTTCGGACGGGTCGGGTACGACCTACATCTTCACCGACTTCCTCTCCAAGGTGAGCCCCGACTTCTCCACGAAGGTTGGCAAGAACACCTCTGTACGCTGGCCCGTGGGTATCGGCCAAAAGGGCAACGAAGGCATCGCGGGTATGGTTCGCAACAGCCCCTTCTCCTTCGGTTATGTCGAGCTGATCTATGCGGCTGGCAATAACATGTCCTACGGCCTGGTTCGCAATGCAGCCGGCAAGTGGATCAAGGCTTCGACGGGCGGCGTAACGGCTGCCGCGGCGGCGGCTTCCAAGAACATGCCTGCTGACTACCGCGTATCGATCACCAATGCTGCGGGTGCGGAGTCCTACCCCATCTCGTCGTTCACCTGGCTGCTGATTCCGGTCAAGTCCGACGATCCTGCCAAAGGTAAGGTCCTGCATGACTTCCTGCAGTGGATGCTCGACCACGGCGAAGATGAGGCTTCTCAGATGACCTACGCTCCGTTGCCGAAGCCGGTTGCGGACCGTGTTCGTCAAACCATCAACCAGATCCAGTAACTGCTTGAAAGGAAGGGGCTTGTGTTAGATGGCAAGCCCCTTCTGCTTCACTTTCCCGGCTGCGCTGCTACTATGAACCCGGCTCAAATTCACCGTCTATTCATAAGGCTTTAATAAAGTGGCTTGGGAGAACGCAGAGCGAGTGCCAATGAATGAGCCAGGTTCCATCCAGCTTCCTCAAACCATTCTTCCGGCGCGCTCTGAAGCTACGGGGCCCGTTGTCGAAGTGATTAAACCACCCTCCATTATTCGCAGCTTCCTGCAGTCCAAGAGCTCAGGCAAGTTCGCTGACGGTGCCTTTCAGGGCATGATGGTCGTCTGCGCGATGAGCATCTTCTTCATCGTGCTGCTCATTCTCTCCGTTCTGGTTGTGAATTCGAAGCTGTCCATGCACACCTTCGGATGGAAGTTCTTTACCAGCAGCGCCTGGGACCCGAACGTAGGTGACTTCGGTGCCCTGCCCTTCATCTGGGGCACGGTGGTCTCCTCGCTGCTCGCCGTCTGCCTCGCGGTTCCTCTGGCTCTGTGCGTGTCCATCTTCCTGCTGGAGATCTGCCCCCAGTGGCTGCGCGGTCCGATCGCCTTCCTGACCGAGATGCTGGCCGCGATTCCCAGCGTTATTTATGGCCTTTGGGCGATCTTTGTCCTGGTGCCGATCATGCGCGATAACGTCGGCCCTCTGTTGCAGAAGTATCTTGGCTGGACGGGCTTCTTCGGCGGGCAGAACTTTGGCGTCGGCATGTTGACGGCCGCCGTGATCCTGGCCATCATGATCTTCCCTGTCATCTCCTCGATCAGCCGTGATGTGATGAAAGCCGTGCCGATTCACCAGCGCGAGGCTGCCCTGGCTCTTGGAGCTACGCGTTGGGAGATGATCCGCATGAGCGTGTTGCGCAATGCGCGCATCGGCATCGTGGGATCGGTGATCCTCGGCCTCGGCCGCGCTCTCGGCGAGACGATGGCGGTGACGATGGTCATCGGCAATCACCCCGACATCAGCAAGAGTCTCTTCGCTCCGGCGACGACACTGGCCAGCGTCATCGCCAATGAGTTTTCGGAGGCTACCGGCGACCTCTACGTCAGTGCCCTGATCGAGATCGGCCTGGCGCTGTTCATCGTGACCATTGTGGTCAATGCGATTGCGCGGCTGCTGGTCTGGGCTGTGACGCGCGGAAACTCGGCGAGGGCTGTCTAATGGGATCTCTTCCAACACGCTCCGCGAACTTTGAACGCTTGAGCAGAGCTCGGCGCACGGTGACCGATCACTTCGTGACCGGGCTTGCCATCCTGAGCACCGTCGTGGTGCTGGTTCCGCTGGTGGCGATTCTTGGCTATCTGATCTACAAGGGCGCCAGCTCGCTGAACTTTGCTTTCTTTACGCATATCCCGGCGCCGGTCGGAGAGCAGGGCGGCGGCATGTCGAACGCCATCGTTGGCTCCGGTGTGGTGCTGGGGTTGGCGAGTCTTTTGGGAATCCCGGTGGGTATCGGTGCTGGCGTCTATCTGGCTGAGTATGGCCAGGGACGGATGCTGGGAAACATCATCCGTTTCACCGCCGACGTATTGAACGGCGTGCCTTCGATCGTGATGGGCATGGCTGCCTTCGCACTGATCGTGGCCAAGCAGCAGCACTATTCGGCGTTTGCCGGTGGAGTGGCGCTGGCCATCATGATGGTGCCGACCATAACTCGCACCACCGAAGAGATGCTGGCCACCGTGCCCCACGCTATCCGCGAGGCGGCGCTCGGCCTGGGAATTCCGAAGTGGCGGACCGTTCTATCGGTAAGTTTGAGAACGGCTTCGCCGGGTATTATCACTGGCTGTATGCTTGCGTTCGCGCGCGTTGCGGGTGAGACCGCGCCGCTGATCTTTACGGCTTTCGGTAATGAGTTCTGGAGCTTCAGTCTCAAGGAGCCTATCGCAGCCTTGCCGCTGGAGATCTATAAGTATGCGATCTCGCCTTACGATGAGTGGCATCGTCTGGCCTGGGGCGGAGCTCTGGTGCTGATTGCGATGATCATGGTCTCGGTGACGCTGGTGCGAATCTTTGCCAATCGTGGCGTGCTCAAAGGAGGGCATTAGGTGGGAGCCGACATTCGCGTCGAAAACTTGAATGCGTGGTATGGACAGACACACACGCTCAAGGACATTAATCTGCATATTCCCGCGAATCATGCGACTGCTCTCATTGGGCCGTCGGGTTGCGGCAAATCGACCTTTGTCCGCTGCCTGAATCGCATGCACGAGACGAACCCGATCGCACGCGCGGAGGGTACGGTACGCATTGGCGACATCGATATCTACAAAGATGCCGCGCCGGTTGAGATTCGCCGCCGTATCGGCATGGTCTTTCAGCGGCCGAATCCCTTTCCCACGATGTCCATCTACGACAACGTCGCGAGCGGCCTGAAGCTGAACGGATTCCGCAATAAGCGCGTGCTGGACGAGGTTGTTGAGCGCAGCCTGAAGTCGGCGGCGCTGTGGGACGAGGTCAAGGACGACCTGAAGAAGAAGTCTGGCGCCAGCATCTCCGGCGGTCAGCAGCAGCGGCTGTGCATCGCCCGCGCTTTGGCTGTCGATCCCGAAGTCCTGTTGATGGATGAGCCAGCCAGCGCGCTCGACCCGGTGTCTACCGCTAAGATCGAAGATCTGATCTTTCAACTGAAGAGCCAGTACACAATCGTAATCGTGACGCACAACATGCAGCAGGCTGCCCGCGTGGCGGAGCATACCGGCTTTTTCCTCACGGGTACTTTAGTAGAGTTCGATAAGACGCATAAGATATTTACCAATCCTTCTGACAAGCGCACGGAAGACTACATTACGGGGAGATTCGGTTGATGCGAATCAAATTCCAGCAGAACCTGGACGAGTTGAAAGAACGGCTGCTGGTCATGGCCGGTCTAGTCGAGCAAGCCATTCAACGCGCCACCGAGTCGTATTCGACTCGCGATCTCGGTCTGTGCGAGATGGTGCTGCGCTCCGAGCCGGCGATCAACCGCATGGAGCGCGAGATCGATCAGGCTGCGCTGGATCTGCTGGCCATGGAACAGCCGATGGCTGTCGATCTTCGGTTCATCATCGCGGTCATCCGCATCAACGCCGACCTGGAGCGCGTCGGCGACCAGGCGGTCAACATTGCTCAGCGGGTGCAGGACCTGGGGATGTTCGCCAACGTCGATGTGCCGGTGGATATTCCCAAGCTCGCCTCGCTGTCCTCGGCGATGGTGCGCAAGGCACTGCAAGCGTTTATTGAAGGCGATGCCGATATGGCGCAGGCGGTACTCGCGCTCGACGATCAGGTCGACGAGATGAATTCCGCGGCGTTCCGGTCGTTGAGCTCGCTGATTGGCGAGCGCCCCGAGATGACGCCGCAGGCTCTGAACGCGCTGATCATCTCCCGGAACCTGGAACGGGTGGGTGACCACGCGACGAATATCGCGGAAGACGTGATCTTCTGGGTACGCGGTGCGGATGTGCGGCACGGTGCTATCGCAGAAGAGTAATATCTGGCCCTGTGTCTGATTAGCCACAGGGCACCCTTCTATCCTCCTGTCTCAGCGTGATATTCTCGATGAGATAGGAGCCCCTGACGACATGTTCTCCGAGCCCTTCTATGACCCGGCAAGATCATACCAGGGCAATTTCGAGCATGGCCCTTTCGGTCTCTTTGCCGACTCCTCCTCCTACGAACAAGCTGGCGAACCGAAGTATCAGTTCTTAGGGAATGCGGTCTTTACTCCCTTTGGAATTCCTGCCGGCCCCCTGGTGAACGGTGCCTTCGTCAAGGCCTCCCTGGACAAGGGCTTCGATATTCCGGTCTACAAGACCGTCCGTACGCATAAATTTCCCAGCCACTCCTGGCCGAATGTCCTCCCTGTCGAGGTTGAGGGTGATCTAACCCCTGACAAGTCTCGCCTGGTGACGCGTCCCGATTACACCGAGCCCCTCTCGATTACGAACTCGTTTGGCGTTCCTTCGTTCGACCCCGATTTCTGGCAGCCGGATCTGGCTTCCGCTGTGGCGCATGCCGGCAAGGGACAGGTTGTTGTGGCGAGCTACCAAGGAACGAAATCCGAGAACGGCAGCGTTGCCTCCTATCTCGCCGACTTTGCCCTGGGAGCCAGGCTGCTGGAGGAGACCGGCGTAAAGATCATCGAGGTCAACCTGAGCTGCCCGAACGAGGGAACCGCCGAGCTTCTGTGCTTCGATGTGCAACGCAGCCGCGAGGTCGTTGAGACGATCAAGAACGAGCTAGGCA
Organism: Granulicella mallensis MP5ACTX8; assembly: GCF_000178955.2. NCBI lineage: Bacteria > Pseudomonadati > Acidobacteriota > Terriglobia > Terriglobales > Acidobacteriaceae > Granulicella > Granulicella mallensis. The sequence goes on from NC_016631.1 coordinate 643,540, forward strand.
GCGTGCCTCTCGTCGTCAAGCTCGCTTACTTTGCCGACAACGCGCGATTGGAGACGCTCATCAAGGAGCTTGGTCCCATCGTTGACGGCATTGCGGCTATCAACACGATCTCCGCGGAGATCGTCGATAAGGCCGGCAACCAGGCGCTGCCCGGAGAGGGCCGTCTGCGCAGCGGAGTTTGCGGGCACTCCATCAAGTGGGCCGGTGTCGATATGGCGGGGCGGCTGGCGGGTCTGCGCGAGAAGCTTGGGCTGAAGTATGAGATCGTCGGCGTCGGCGGCGCAGGAAGCGCCGCGGATTATGACGAGTACCGCAAGGCGGGTGCAGACGTTGTGATGTCCGCCACGGCTGCGATGTGGAATCCGCTGCTGGCGCAGGAGATCAAGAGAGCTGCCCATGAGTAGTTACGAGATCGCAGAGGCGTTGATCGCCATCCAGGGCGTTGGCTTTAAGCCGCGCGATCCGATCACCTTCAAGTCGGGCATTAAATCGCCGGTGTACTGCGATAACCGCAAGTTCCCCTTTCATCCGGAGCAGTGGGCGAAGGTGATTCATGGCTTTGAGCAGCTTGTAGAAGAGAAGCAGATTCCGCTGGATGTCGTCGGTGGAATCGAGGCGGCGGGAATCCCTCATAGTGCAGCGTTTGGATTTTCGGCGAAGAAGCCTTCCATCTTTATCCGCAAGGAAGCCAAGGGCCACGGTGCAAAGAAGCGCGTTGAGGGCGGCGATGTCTCCGGCAAGCAGGTGGTGCTGATTGAAGATCTCGTCACCACCGGCAGCAGCAGTCTCTCCGCCGTTGAAGCTCTGCGTGCGGAAGGCGCGATCGTGAACGACTGCCTGGCGATCATCAGCTATAACTTTCCGGAAGCCATTGAGAACTTCGCGCAGGCTGGTGTCCGGCTGCATGCGCTGACGACCTTTGAAGCTGTGCTGCAGATTGCTATTGAGCGCGCGACTCTCGACGAGGCGGGCGCGGCGATCGTGAGAGACTGGCTTCGCGAACCGCATGGTTGGGCAAAACGCCGCGGCCTTGAATAGAGACGCGTTTTTCAATCGAGGAAGATGAATACGATCCTGCAAAAATATAACCGGAGAGCCGATGCGATCCGTTCGCTGCTCTGTGTCGGTCTCGACTCCGAGTTCAGTCGCCTCCCGGCGCGATTTCAAGCTGCTAAACATCCTCAATTTGAATTCAATCAGTGGATCATTGAGCAAACCCACGCCTATGCTTCTTCGTTCAAGCCCAACATGGCTTTCTATGAGGCGCGTGGGACGCAGGGACTGGCAGAGCTGCAACTGACGATGCAGTATCTTCGCGAGGAACACCCGGAGATCGTAACGATCTGCGACGCGAAGCGCGCGGACATCGGCAACACGAATAGAGGGTATGTCGAGTCCATCTTCGATCAGTTCGGGTTCGACTCCATTACGCTACATCCTTATCTGGGTAAGGAAGCGCTCGCACCCTTTCTGGAGCGGAGCGACAAGGCATGCATCATCCTTTGCCGTACCTCAAATGCTGGAGCCGGAGAGTTCCAGGACCTGGAGACGAACGGCAAGCCGCTCTGGCAGGTCGTTGCCGAACGCGTGAGCCAGGAGTGGGATAGGGACGGAAACTGCATGCTCGTCGTGGGCGCGACCTACCCGGACGAGATGCGCAGGATACGCGCGGTGGCTCCGCAGACGACCTTCCTGGTTCCGGGTGTTGGAGCGCAGGGCGGAGATGTAGCCGCAGTGGTTTCAGCGGGACTCGATGCCGAAGGCCGTGGACTGATGATCAGCTCTTCGCGCGACATCATCTTCAGTGAAGATCCGGCAGCCTCTGCACGGGCTGTGCGCGATGCCATTAACGCAGCCAAGGAGGGCATCCATGTCTCTCGATAAAAGGCTTCGCATTGAAGGCAGAATCGCCAATCACGATCGCGAGTTCGAAGGTGCGATTGAGATCAATACGACTACGGGATTGATTGAGTATGTCGGCCCCAAAGAGGGAAGAAGCGACCTGGAGACCGAGGGGTGCATTCTCTTTCCCGGCTTTGGTGATCTGCACATTCATGCGCGTGAAGATGTCAGCGGAACGCAGTGCTACAAGGAAGACTTCGTCACCAACTCGAACGCTGCGATTCACGGCGGAGTCGTCCAGGTCGCGGATATGCCGAACAATCCGGTCGCGCCCATCGACGATGAGAAGTACGCCGCCAAAGAGCTTCTCACGAAGAAGTCGGCGGTGCATGTCACGCTCTATGCCGGCATTGGCCCACAGACGCAGCCTCTGCAGCGGCATGTGCCCTACAAGGCGTTTATGGGACCGTCCGTTGGCGATCTGTTCTTCCGTTCGCAGGCGCAGCTTGAAGAGGCTATTGCGAACTATCGTGGAAGAAATGTCAGCTTTCACTGCGAAGATCCGGAGATCCTGGAAGCGCACAAGCACGCTCCTACGCATGAGCAGAAGCGCCCGGCATCGGCGGAGATCACCGCGACAGAGTTCGCGCTGTACTTGATCGAGAAGTACGAGCTGGCCGGAAAGCTGTGCCACTACTCGACGGGAGACGGACTGAAGAAGATCGCCGCCGCTAAAGCTCGCGGTGTCCGCGTGACCTGCGAAGCGACTCCGCACCATCTGTTCTTCGATGACAGCATGCTCACGGACGAGAACCGGCTCTGGCTGCAGATGAATCCTCCGCTGCGTAGTCCGAGCGATCGCGTGGCCTTGATCGCCGCGTTGAAGAGCGGTCTGGTGGACTACATCGCGACTGACCATGCTCCGCACACGATAGAAGAGAAGCTCAAAGGTGTGAGCGGCGTTCCACTCCTGGATACGTATGGCGCCTTCGCGACGTGGCTTATGGCAGAGCATGGCTTTACGGCGTGTGATATCTCGCGCGTCTGCGCCTACAACCCTGGGGTGTTCGTGCGCGAGTTTCTTCCCGCCAGCCTGGGGAAGGGCTTCGGACTGATTGCGCCGGGCTATGCGGCTTCGCTGACGATTTTGGATATGAAGGCGCCATATGCCGTTACCCGTGAGTCAGTCAAGACGAAGTGCGCCTGGTCGCCCTTCGAGGGCTATACTTTTCCCGGCAGCGTTCGCTACACGGTCCTGAACGGCCAAGTACATCAGGCTTCGTAAAGTTTTACCTATGCAAAAACTCAAGCACATCATCAGCACGACACAGCTACTCAATCGGCCACTGCAGGAGCACCTGTTCGCGTCCGCCGCACAGATGGAACGCGACGATGCGCAGCGCACCCTGGCGCGTCCGTTGAGCGGAAGAATCCTGGCGACGATCTTCTATGAGCCGAGTACGAGGACGAGGCTGTCCTTTGAAGCGGCCATGCAGAAGCTTGGCGGTGGCGTTCTTACTGTCGAGAATGCGCGAGATAGCTCTTCCGCGACGAAGGGTGAGTCCATCGCCGACTCTATCCGCGTGATCAGCGGTTATGCGGATGTGATCGCTCTGCGCCACTTTGAAGAAGGCACGGCAAAGATCGCGGCAAAGATGTCTCCCGTGCCGTTGATCAATGCGGGCGATGGTATCGGAGAGCATCCGACACAGGCGCTTGCTGATATTTATACGATCGAGAAAGAGTTGGGTGGCAGGGAAGGCCTGCGCGTTGCGCTGGTCGGGGACCTGCTCTACGGAAGAACGATTCACTCGCTGCTTCCGCTGCTCTGCCTGTATCCGGGCGTGCAGATCGACCTGGTGTCGCCTGCGCAACTGCGCCTGCCGGCGAAGTACATTCAGCATCTCGAGCGGAAGGGTGTGAACTTCAGGGAGAGCGACAAGCTTGGAGCCAGCATCAAGTCGGCGGACGTGATCTATGTCACGCGCGTTCAGAAGGAGCGGTTCGAATCGCCGCAGGAGTACGAGGCGATCAAGGACGTCTACCTGATCGACTCGAAGATTGCCGACAAGCTGAAGCGGCACGCTATCATTATGCACGCCCTGCCGCGGGTCAACGAGATCGCTCCAGAGGTAGACTCGAACTCGCGTGCAGCCTATTTCCGCCAGGCGAAGAATGCGTTGTATATTCGCATGGCGCTCTTGAATTATCTGCTGGCGTAGTGAGGGCGACCGAATCTTCGATTAAGAAACCCCGGAGCGTTCGCCAGAATCACATATTCAAGGAAACGGATTACTGAACCAGGAGGAAAGAACGATGGCAAAGAAAAAGGATCTGCTCGCACGCCGCAAGGCTCCATTGACGACTCCCAGCGATATCGCCCCAGCGGCGGTTAAGAACATCACAGGCGCTCTGAATGCGCTGCTGGCGGATGTATTCGCGCTGTATCTCAAGACCAAGAACTTCCACTGGCACATGAGCGGCCCGCACTTCCGCGACTATCATCTGCTGCTCGATGAGCAGGGCGAACAGATCTTTGCCATTACAGACGATATCGCTGAGCGTGTACGCAAGATCGGCGGCATCACCGTGCGCTCCATCGGCCAGATCTCTCGCTTGCAGCGCATCAAGGACAACGATGCCGAGTACGTGGACCCGCTGGATATGTTGAGCGAGCTTCGCGAGGACAACAAGGCACTCGTTCTGAGCATGCGCGCTGCGCACGATCTCTGCGATGAAGCCGGCGACGTCGCAACGACCAGCCTGCTCGAGAACTGGATCGATGAAGCACAGCGCCGTAGCTGGTTCCTGTTCGAGACCACGCGGAAAGGCTAAGCAGCTTTCGCCAATGCACCAAGTACAAGAGGCATACCGCAAAGGTATGCCTCTTGTACTTGGTGCGCTGAGGTTGGCTTATGGCTTGTCCACGTCCGCTGTGCCGATTCGTCCGCTGGTGGAGTCGCGCACGATCACGCGCAGACGCACGGTGCCGGGCGGAACATCGAAGGGTACGTGGAACACCTTATCGGGGTCGTTGGTCAGCGGAGACTCGGAGCCGGTGCGTGAGGTGAACTCATGCGTGACGTGGCTGAGCGCCTTGCCCTTCGCGTTGAAGCTCGCGATCATGAGCGTCATGTGGGCCAGTTGATGTGTGCCGTCTGTATCGCTTTTCCAGGCGAGCATGCCCGGAGGCAATGAGATATCCCACACATTGCCGGTGCCGCGCGCGGCGCTGATCTTCAGGCCGCTGTAGGACATCGTGCTGTACGCGGCGTTCGACATATCCATCTCCAGCCTGGCCCGTGCCTGTTTCTCCGACAGGTCTTTGGTGATTAGAAAATCTTCCTGCTCGTGGAGAGACTCGGGGTAGTAGCCGCTGCGGGTGGTGGCCAGCAGCTTCGGGTTTTTCATCCTGATGGAGATGTTGCGGTACTTCGTCGGATCGTCCGACGCTGAAGTCGGCGTGTAGGCGAGAGTGTAGTACTGCGCACCGCGGTCGACGCTGGAGGCGATCTCATGCTCCACGTCGTTGTTGTTGTAAAAGTACGCGCCGCCCGTCGCGGTGGTAAGCCCTGCAAAGCTGATCTCGTCTGCAAAGGGGTTGATGTCGTCGCTCACCCCTGTGACGTTGCCATCGGGGTCGAAGGACGCGCTCGGGGCAACCGAAGACAGGCCCATCGGATCGATTCCGTAGAGCGTGACGCGCGCCGCAAGCAGCGTGTTCGTTACGCTCCGGGTGACGGCTTCGAGTTTGACGAGGGTGTCGGGATCCGTGTCCATCATGCTGACGCCCGGAAATCCTTTGCCGAGCCACACCACATTTTTGCGTCCGGAATATCCGGTCGAAGCCTGTGCAATCTGGATCAGCGCCACCAGCGACTGCGCCAGTTGTGCCTCGGTATCGCCGCGCATCACCTTCCCCGGAAGCTGCGGTAAGTGCTTGTGCGCGATCTCGAGCAGAGAGCTACGATCCTGGGTGTAGTCGTGCAGCATGGTGAACTTGGTATCGGTCACGGCCAGCAGCATGGTGGGCTGCTTCAGTACTTCGGGCTGGTTGTCCAGGTACTTCAGCAACTGCTGGCGCCCGTAGGCCTCATCCATGAACTGTGTGTTCAACTCATCGATGACGAGAATCGTGACCGGTGCATCGCCGATATTCTTCAGGTCTGCGGAAGAGTGCACCAGCGGTGTCTTCGTCTGCGGGAGCTGGTGCTGCGAGGGTGCCTCAAAGCTCACGATGCGCTGCGGCACCTTGTCTTCGCGAACGATGAAGTCGTCCTTCGACAGGTTCGTGATGATGTCGCCCTTCTGGTTCGTCACGACGACGTCCAGCACAACGATGCGCGCCTTTACATGCAGTGTGGTCGTACTGTTCAAGGGCGCTGCTTCCTGTGCCGTGATTGCGACAGGCAGCAGCAAGAGCAGCATCAAGGCAGAGAGACGGGTCAGCTTGGATTGCATTTCTATGTTCGACACCTTTATAGCTGGGGAAGTTGCGACAGGTCGCCCGGTGTTTGACGCTGTGGGTCGAGCATAAGTTCTGTCTGTGACGGAAATCTTTGTGATTCGTGGATGTCCCTAAATGTTCTTATCTGTTCTCCCACAGAAACGTCATCCTGAGCGAAGCGCCTCGCGCTTTGCGAGGTGCGTCCGTTCGACTAGGCTCAGGACCGAAGGACCCCGAAGGTCTTTATCTCACCCCAAAACGTCGGGACCTTCTCCACCACGAAGGTCCAGGCTCGAGCGCTCGAGGTAGAAAAGGGGAAAAGAGTATGGGCAAGATTGCAAGCATCGGGGTCCTTCGACTACGCGTCCCCAAAGGCCGGGACGCTTCGCTCAGGATGACGTTTCTGTGGGGGAACGGAATAAGAACACAATGGCACATCGATCTTAATTGCGCGCTAAGCGTAGTCTTCGCGGGCTGTTGCATCGGAGCCTTCTCCAACCTTCAGGGAACGGAGCAGGAGTGTCAGCGAAGTGCTGATTAGAAGGTTCAGCAAAAGGGCGGGCACGGCAGCGTACATCGCATAGGTTCCACCGAAGAGATGCAGCGGATACACGGAGCTCTTCAACCCCAGGGAGGCGGCCATCTGCGTTCCCCAGAACATGCCTGCGGCCCAGCCGCACAGCAGTGCCCAGGGGTTCATCCAGCGGGTGAAGGCTCCGATGACGACCGAGGGAAATAACTGGGCGATCCAGATGCCGCCGAGCAGTTGCATTTCGATGGCGTACGGTGTGGGCAGCTTGAGCACAAAGGCCAGCGCGCCAAATTTTACGGCGAGGCTTACGATCTTGGCCGTAGTCGATTCGCCGCGGTCGCTCAACCTGGTGCGGCGGAACTCACCCAGCAGATTGCGGGTGAAGAGGTTTGCCGCGGCAATCGACATGATGGCGGCGGGCACCAGGGCACCGACAGCGATGGCTGCCAGGCAGAAGCCGGCAAACCACTCGGGAAACATCTTGAGGAAGAGCAGTGGAACGGCGGCGCTGGTGTCCTTCGTCGCCACGCCTGCAGCCAGGGCGATGAATCCGAGCAGGGCAACCAGCCCCAGCAGAAAGCTGTACGCGGGCAACAGCGCCGCGTTGCGGCGGATGACGTTGCCGTCCTTCGCGCTGAGGATGGCTGTCGCGGTGTGCGGATAGAGCATCAGCGCGATGGCGCTGCCGATGGCCAATGTTGAGTAGCCGAGAAACTGCTGGGGTCGCAGGAAGATCGATCCCGGAGGTGTATGCAGGGAGAGCTGCTGGTTTGCGACGGCGAAGATATGCGCGTAGCCCCCGAGCTTGATCGGCAGAAGGATGATCGCGGCGGCGACCATGATGTATAGCATCACGTCTTTGACGATGGCGATGACCGCGGGCGCACGCAGACCGCTCGAGTAGGTGTAAGCCGCGAGCACGAGGAAGGCGATTACCAGCGGCGTTTCGCCGTGCAGGCCCATCGCGCTGAAGACGACGCGCATGCCTACGAGCTGCAGCGCGATGTAGGGCATCAGCGCTAGGATGCCGGTGACGGCAATCGCCACGGCGAGCCAGCGATTGCCGTAGCGTCCACGCACGAAGTCGGCCAGCGTCACATAGCCGTTGCGCTGGCATACGCGCCACAGCCTCGGCATTACGACCATCATGTAGGGGTAGGCGATGATGACATAGGGCAAGGCGAAGAAGCCCATGGCGCCCGCGCCGTAGAGCGCTGCGGGGACGGCAATCACCGTGTAGGCCGTGTAGAGATCGCCACCGACCAGGAACCACGTAATCCATGTGCCGAAGCTGCGTCCGGCGAGACCCCATTCTTCCAGCGAGTGCATCCCGGCATCGGGTCTGCGCCAGCGCGCGGCCATAAAGCCTGCCACCGTGACGAAGAGAAAGAAGAAGCAGAAGACCGCGAGGGCTGTGGTGTGCATAGGGAGTTGGTGGTGGTTCAGCAGGAAACAGGAAGTAGGAAACAGCTTTGTGCTATGACACTCCAACCCGTTCGGCTGTTTCCTGCTACTGAAGCTTTCCGTCGTTCAGGTCGTAGACTACGATGCCGAGATCGTTGAGGGTTCCAACGGCGGTCTCCATGGTGCGGCGGATCTGGGGCTGCGCGCTGGCTGGGACCTTGTGCGCTTCTTCAATCGCGATGACACGACCGTAGGGCCAGGAAGTTTGTGGGACCGCGCTGATGGCCTCGCCCAGCTTCTCCATGCTCAAGTTCAGCTCCTGCCTCCGCGCGCCGACAGGGCGAAGGATGCCGCCTGCACCATAGTCGCTGGTGTTGGCGTCAGCCAACAGGACGTGTAGGGTTACCATGCCGGCCTGTACGGTGACGTAGGGGTTTTCCCAGCTTTCATAGGTATGCACCGCCATGTATCGGTTTTTCGAGGGTGGAGGGATGCTATCCAACTGCTCCCGTTCTGCTTCTAACACTGCATGCTGGTCGGCGACGGCCTGAGCGCTGGCAGGGGCCGAGGTGGAGTGTCCGTGGCAACCGGCGAGGGGCAGGACAAGCAGAAGAGAGAGGCAGAGGGCGCGTGTATTCACCGCAACAGGATAACAAGCGCCGCTTTGGCTGCGTTTTAGAAATTGGGGGAGAACTCGTGGTGTTCGGCTATTCTCAGAGGATGTGGAGTACCCGAACTACGGGCGACATGGACCGTTGGTGGCGCCTGCCGGTTTCGGAGCTTCTGCTCGCGTGCGTCTTTCTGTGGTTTTTGCCAGTTCTGGCCTGTGCCCAGCAGCCATCCTTGCCTGCAACCTCGCCACAAGCCATAACGCCTCAAGGACAGCTTCCTGGAAGCATCAGCGGCATCGTGATCGATGTTGGGGAAACTGTCGTCGCAGGGGCCCATGTGACGCTTGTGACGGGGAGCTCAGCGCAGGCGCGCGAAGCGACGACCGACGCCGGTGGCGCTTTTGTCTTTCCGGACGTAGCAGCGGGAGACTTCAAGCTCACGGTCACCTGCGAAGGGCTCGAACCCACCCTCACCTCGGGAACCATGCAGGCTGGTGAAACCTATCTGGTTCCGAAGATTGTTCTACGCGTGGCCACCGCCCATTCGAGCGTGGATGTATCGCTCTCGCGCTACGACGTGGCGGAGCCGGAGGTAAAGGCCGAGGAGAAGCAGCGGCTGGTGGGCGCTATCCCCAACTACTACGTTGCCTATGACTGGAACGCCCCTCCGATGGCGAAGAGACAGAAGTTCGAGCTTGCGTGGAAGTCCACGATCGATCCTTCGAGCTTTATCATCGAAGCCGGATTTGCAGGAATCCAGCAGGCACAGAACGATTATCCCGGCTTTGGACAGGGAGCGGAAGGCTACGGGAAGCGCTTTGGCGCTGGTATGGCCACAGAGAGTACTGGCAATATTCTTGGCGGTGCTGTGTTTCCGATTCTCTTCCGGCAGGACCCGCGATACTTTTACAAAGGCACCGGCAGCTTCTGGTCACGGGCAGGTTATGCGCTGTCGACGGCGGTCATCATCCGTGGCGATAACGGGCGCTGGCAGCCGAGCTACTCCGGCATCCTGGGCAACTTCAGTGCCGCAGGCCTCTCGAACCTTTACTATCCTGCCAGCAGCCGCCAGGGTGCGGGGCTGACGATCTCCAACGGGGTGGTCGGCATAGCCTTCAATGGCGCGAGCAACCTGTTGCAGGAGTTCGTCCTGCGTAAGCTCACAACGCATTCAAGCAGCAAACCGTAGAGCAGGAAACAGGAAGTAGGAAACAGGAAACAGCGAAGCACAACGCTTCAACCTGTTCCCTAATTCCTGTCTCTGCTCTAGTGACCTTGCCAGACTGCGGCCCGCTTGGCCAGAAACGCTGTCAGGCCTTCCTGTTTGTCGGCGGTGCCACATAGCCGTCCGAAGATATCCGCCTCAGCACGCAGGCCTTCGGACAGTGGCAGTCCTTCGCCGCGTTCGACCGCTTCCAGCACGCCGGAGATGGCCAGCGGCGCCATCACGGCAATCGTCTCGGCGAGTTGCCGTGCGCGCGTCATCAGTTCCGCCGCGGGCACGACTTCTTCCACCAGACCGATCCGCAGGGCTTCATGGGCATCGACGATGCTTGCAGTCAGCATCATGCGCAGGGCCGCGCCGTGACCGATCAGACGCGTCAGCCGCTGCGTTCCTCCATAACCTGGGATGAGCCCCAGCTTGACCTCCGGCAGTCCGAGCCGCGCCTTGTCGCTGGCAATGCGCAGCGTACAGGCCAGGGCCAGTTCGCAGCCGCCGCCCAGCGCGACGCCGTTCACGCAGGCGATCACCGGCTTGCCGCAGCGCTCGATCTGCGCGAAGACCTGCTGCCCACGATCGGAGATCTGTCTGCCGGAGAGCGCATCGGTCTCAAGCAGGCCGCGAATATCCGCACCGGCAGCGAAGGCTCGGTCGCCTGAGCCGGTCAGCAGGATGACGCGCACGGCCTCATCACTCGCCAGCGTGCTGAAGGTGTGCACGAGTTCATCGAACATCGTGGCGTCGAGTGCGTGCAGTACCTCGGGGCGATCGAGAGTGACGGTCGCAATCGCGCCTTCACGTTCGTGCCGCAATGTCTTGTGACGAATTGGTTCGGACATAAAATCACCCCTCGATGTTCTGTGCAATCACAGCCTGTAGTCCCAAGCTGACGATACAATCGAACCTATGATTAAGGGAATTACATCGGTTGCGGCTATCGCTTCGGACGAAGGATTCGACAGGCTCAACAGCCTGTTTCGCGCATTGGGTTTTGAAGAAGGCAAGGGTTGGAACGACAGCTCCGGACGCGGTGCGGCGTTTCTCGCTCCGGTAGGCAATCTGGAGCTTGTTACCGGCCGTGCACCCGCCGTTCCGGGGCTGCTGGTCGAGGTCACACAGTTGGATGCTGTGTATGCTGCCGTGCAGGGCTGGCTTGCCGTACAGAGCGCGGAGAACGTCAGCGCCGCGAAACTCACCGAGGTTGCGCCGACGCATTGGAACTCGCGCATCTTCACGGTCGATCTTGCGCCCGGGTTACAGCTTGGTTTCTGGGAGTCGGAGAATCCGCTCCACAACCGTCCGATCGCCGTGGAAGGCGATCTTTCGGCGGCAGGCAAGAAGTTCGCGATCGTCGTCGCCCGCTGGAACGCGGTGATCACCGATCGCCTGTTGCAGGGCTCGCTCGATGCGCTGCATCGCAGTGGTTGTGCGAAGGACGACGTCGAGATTGTGCGCGTCCCCGGCGCGTGGGAGATTCCCTCCGCCGCACGCACGCTGGCTGAGTCGAAACGCTTTGCCGGAGTGATCACCCTGGGTGTTCTGCTGCGTGGTGAGACGGCGCACTATGAGGCCATCTACACCGAGGTCGCGCGCGGGATTGGGCAGTCGCAGCAGGAGACCGGCATTCCTCATGGCTTTGGTGTTCTTACCTGCGAGACGCTCGAACAGGCGCTTGACCGCGCCGGACTGAAGGCCGGGAACAAGGGCTTCGAGGCGGCGATTGCGGTCATCGAGATGGCGTCGATTCAGGGCAAGCTGGCAGGGAAGAACTAATGGGCACTCGTCGCAAGTCCCGTGAGTTAGCCATGCAGATGCTCTTCCAGGGTGACCTCGGCAAGCAGAAGCCGGAAGAGGTCGAGGAGTTGTTCTGGGCGTCGCGCGAAGATGTCGATGATGAGACGCGTGGCTTTGCCGACGATCTCCATCGCCTCGCTACGCAACGCGAGGACGAGGTCGATGCGCTGATCCAGAAGCATGCGCAGAACTGGCGGCTGGAGCGTATGCCGGTCGTCGACCGTAACCTGCTGCGCACAGCTGTCGCGGAGATGGTGGGATATCCCAAGACACCCGCTGCGGTCATCATCAATGAGACGCTGGAGATCGCCCGCCGCTATGCCGCACCGGAGAGCATTCACTTTCTGAATGGTGTTCTGGATGCGATCGGACGCGAGTTACTGGAAGTCCGGTTGAAGCTATAAAAAGCAGCAAAACAGAGCCTGAAAACAGCGTACAGGGAATCAGGAAACAACAAGCACCGCAATAAGAAAGGCCCTCCGATTCGGAGGGCCTTTCTTATTGCAGTGCTTGTGCTTACAGCGTGGTGGACTTCTTCGGACGCTGTACCAGCAGGTTGGGTGTGCCGACCGTGACATTGGCCGGGCAGGGAGGACTGGCGACGATATAGGTGCTACCGGTTGCGCAGGGGAGGTTCGGAACAATCGGCGTGCCTGAATCGGCTGCCGTTGGCGTTGCACCACTTGAGTTGACTGCGATGGTGTGAACCAGATTGTCCCCAGATGTCCCGACATAGAAGTTCAGGTTGTCGGTGCTGAAGACACCTGCCACAGGAGCCAGACTCGCTCCGCCTGTCAGGGTGACGGGAGTGATCGTGCCCTTGCCGCCTGAGCTGGGGATGAGGTACATCGGCAGAATTCCGCTTGAACCCATGTAGGTAACGAACGATACCGTCGAGCTGCTCGCAGGGACTACACCGGTAATGCTGGTGGCTGTAACACCCGTAAGCGGATAGGTCATCGCCGAACTGGTGAAGTAATTCGGTGGGACGACCGTGGGGCACGCCTGGAGGGTTGTAATCCCATTTTGTGAAGTGGTAGGCGTCGTAACGCTGATGTCCGAGAGAACCAATCCCGAAGCCTGCGCTCCGAGGATATGCTTGCCATCTGCCGTTGCAGCCAGGCGATCGGTCAGGGCGGTTGCATTGGTATCGGCTATCGGATACAGAGTATTGGTGGCGATAGGAGGAGTCCCGAGGCCAAAGGTGGTGCTGGAGCAATAGCTGCGGCCCTCGGTGCTCTTATCCCCGGCAAAGTAGGCTCCAATAGCCGGGACCATCACCGCTACGTCGTTGTAGGGCTGATCCGGCGTAATTGCCGTCCAGCCGTTGAAGATCGAGTGCACCAGCAACTGCGTGGGGCCCAGTGTATTAGGGACAGAGGACTGAGCGGTTCCGGTGATGTAAACAGTCTGGCTGTCAGGAGACCATTCCGCGTGGGTTCCAACACCGTTATAGGTCGCTGTGATGGTGCCCGTGCTGGAGATTAGTGAAACTGTCTGCCGCGTAGGGTCTGTTACCGCCAGTGTTGAACCATCGGGTGAAACGGCAAGTACTGAGCCGACGACGTTGGTATTAACCGAAGACACTGAATTGCTCGCCGTAGCGAATGTCATGAGTGCCTGGGTGCTGCCCATATAGATGGTTGTGCCGTCCTGGGTGATCACCATCGAGTTCGGGACGTACGGCAACTTGATCAGGGGAGGCTGCTGGTTGGTAGTGAAATCCAACGGGTAGAGATACTGCGACTGCATACTGGCGACATACAGCACCGTAGAACTGTTGGCGACGGTGTTGACGGTAATGCCGTTAGAAGTAATTGGCTTGCCATTGCCGTTCAGTCCAATCTGGCTGAAGGGAGAGGGGTTGCAGGTGCCCGGTTGGCAGACAGCGGTAATGGTCGCCGACCCCGGGAATATCGGGGTAACTGTGGCTGCGCCCGGAAGTGTCTCCGGGGTGGTCGAGGTGTACTCCAGCTGAAGTCCCGTGATGGGCAGCCCGTGTGTATCCAGCACCTGGGTTGTGAACGGTTGGGTGTTGTTCAGGGCGACGCTGATGGGCCCCTGGGGATTGGGCTGTCCCTGAGCGGTGAGGACGATCGACGCCGGCGGACAGGTAGAGAAGTACCCTGCGGTGTCGGCCGAACCTGAACTCGAGACGGTAGCTGTGATGGTGGCCGAACCAGGCTGTTGCGCTGTGGCTACGCCACTCTCGTCAATGGTGACGACGTTATTCGTTCCCTGCGCGGCAAAGCTCAGGTTGCCTACGTCACAGGTGATGTTGTCGGCTGGGTTGGTCGTTCCATTGGTGTAGACCTTTGCCACGAGCCTGGCAGTCTGGGTCTGCGAAAGGCAACCGGTTCCGTCGTAGATGGTGTTCGTAGAAGGAGCGGTGGTGGCCGTCGGGCAGCACTCGCTGGAGGGATCCGTTACGGTTGGATCTGGCCCGTTTGGGCACGTCCCGCCTCCAATGGTGACGCTGGTTACCGTCGGATGCACGTAGACGGGAATCGCGTTGCTGGTAGCACCGTTGGCCGTGGCCGTAACGAAGTACAGGTGATTCGACGAAGGTACCTTCGGGGCAGTGCAGGTGGTGAAATCCTGAATACCTGAGCCCGAATTGCGGTTCCAGGAGCCGGCGCATACCGAACCGGTTCCGGGATTGATGTCAGCATTGGTCAACGACGTATCCGAGGTGGCATAGACAAACGACTTGACAGAAACAGCATTGCCTTTGCAGTCGATGGCGTTCGCATTGAGTGCCTGACCGATCTGGCCATAGCTGAGCGACTCGTCGGTTGTCGCCAACGTTGCCGATAACGTAATACTCGCGACCTGTCCAACGACCGGGCCGGAGTCCAGGCCGTTGCAGAATTGCGCAGGCGTACTCTTGCTGCAACCGGCCACAGACAGGCCGAAAGGCACAGTAAAGAAAATAAGAACCAACAGACTGACTAACCGCCGCACTCAGACCTCCCCGTCCAACCGGAACTCAAGCTGAACGGTCTAACCGCCAACCGCTGAAACTCCGAGTGTCCAGTTTAGGGGTTGGACGGGCCACGAGCAAATGGGAAAGGTAGAAATAGCAAACAGCCAATAGGAAACAGCGAAAATTGGGGTTCTCTGGCGGTCGCAGATACTCCCCAACTCTCGCTGTTGCCTGGTTGCTACTCCTCGTTTACTGCTTTTCCGGCATGTTCTCCGCGAACCACTTCACTTCGCGCTCCTTGCGGTCGCGAATGTGATCGGGGTTCCGGAAGCCGTGGCCCTCATTCGGATAGATCACGAGCTGTGTTTTGACACCCAGATCGCGCAGCGCGTGCCAGAACTCGAAGCTCTGCGGCGCGGGGCACTCGCCATCGCGATCGCCCACGATGACGAGCGTCGGTGTCTTCACATTCTTGATGTAGGTGATCGCCGAGCTCTTCGCGTAAACCGCCGGATCGTCATAGACGCTGGCGCCGAAGAACGGAATCATCCACTGGTCAATAGAGTTTTCGCCGTAGTAACTCAGCCAGTCGCTCAGCCCTGCGCCCGCAATGGCAGCGCGGAAGCGATGGGTCTGCGTGACGGCGAACATGGTCATGAAGCCTCCGTAGCTCCAGCCTGTCAGTCCCTCGCGGTTCTTGTCGACGGAGACCTTCGCCTCGACAGCATCCATGCCTTTGAGGATGTCGCGGAGGTCGCCATAGCCGAAGTCCTTGCGGTTGGCCTGCACGAAGGCTTCGCCCTGGCCAAAGCTGCCGCGCGGATTCGGCTGGAATTCAAAATAGCCTTCCTCAGCCCATGATGAGCCGCCCCAGCGCGAGCCGGTCGAGGCCGAGGGGCCGCCGTGCACGGTCACGATCATCGGATATTTTTTGGCTGGGTTGTAGTTCTTCGGATAGGTCAACCAGCCCTGCACGTGGAGGCCTTCGTTCTCCCACTCGATGGACTCGGTACGTGCGAGCGGCCTTGCGCCGTCGTTCAGGTGCGTCATCTGGCGAAGAGCGTCGCCGGTGCCGGCCCACAGCTCTGGCGCCATGTCGTGCCCACTCTTCACAAAGGCCAGAACGCCATTGCTGGAGAAGCCGACGGCGTCCTTGATCTGCCCGCCGCTGACCGTCGCTTCACCCAGGTCGATGACGCTGTCCGGAATCATCGACCGTGTGGCGACGTTGTAGTCCGATAGCACGGTGTGGCCGCGGCGGTCTTCGACGAAGCCGATGCTCTTGTCGTTAATCCAGGCTTCGAAACCGGGGGTGCCGTCGATGTTGGGGGTGATGTCGGTGGGGTCGCCGCCCTTCACGTCAACGACCCAGACATCGCCGCCGGTGGAGCCCTGATCGCTCATCAGGCCACCGATAAGGGCGATACGCTTGCCGTCCGGCGACCAGCGGGGAACGGCGATCTGGAGGCCATGCAGAGGACCGGTGACGGTGTTCGGATCCAGGACAACGACCGGTTCCTGATGCGGCTGTTCGCCGCGTGGAAGAACGGTCTGGGCATAGAGCTTTGCGACCCACCAGTTGTTCTCTCCCGGAGGATTCGCGGCGATGAAGGCCACTTGCCGGGAGTCAGGCGACCAGGCAAATTCGTAGACGTGCAGGCTGGGGGCTGTCTCCCAGTTCTCCTGCCCATCGGTGGTACTGACGGCGTAAACCTGCTGAATCTCTACGCCATCTTCGCCGATGACGCCGTCCCACGGCTTCATCGCGTCGAGCGCGCCGGCCGAGCGTGTAGCGTTCTTCACGAACAGAAAGGCGATCTGCTTGCCATCCGGCGACCAGGCAGGCTGTTCGATGTTTCCTGTCACATGCGTGAGCTGCTTGATCTCGCCTGTTGCTTTGGACCACAGAAAGATCTGTTCCTGGTCCGTCTTGGCATCCTTGCCGGTGCAGGATGAAGTAAAGGCCAACGTCTGGCTATCGGGCGACCAGACGGGGGACCCGCTGGCGCAGTCGCTGGTACCGTGTGGTGTGACCAGCTTGGCGTCGCCAAAGTGCGCCAGTTCTGCAACGTGGATCGTCGAGTCCTCACGGTCGCGTAGCGTCCACGCCAGGGTCGAACCATTGGGAGAGATTGCTACGGCTCCCGGAGCATTGACGCGTGCTGTCGCCTGCGTCAGGCCTGGAACTGTGGGGAGGAGAAAACAGGCTGCGAGGAGAGGCAGGCGGGTACAGCGCGACAATAAGTTCATGCACGAAAGCGTATCACCGAGGGAGTGTATTAATCAGAATCGATTCTCGATACCCGATGAAGCTGAATCTCACGCAGGACGGAGAACCCCATGCGCCGATAGAGCTCAATGGCGGTCCGGTTCGTCGAGACCACGTGCAGGCACGAGGTGCGACCGGCGTCGCGATGGTCCTGCAGCAACTGCGTCATGATTCGCGGCGCATAGCCTTTGCCGCGGTGTTCCGGATGGGTGCAGACGCCGCTGATCTCACGCCAGGGATTCATGATCATCCGCTCGCCTCCCATGGCGATCAGCTTTCCGTTCTCCCATACGCCGTAGTAACTGCCCATCAAGCAGGTACGGCTGCGAAAGAAGCCAGGAAAGGCAATCGAGGTGAGGTCCACCATGGCGGCTGCATCGGCACAGGTGAGTGGGGCAATTTCGAGGGGCTTCGTTTCAGGGAGGGCTGATGCCAAGGGGAAGGCCATCTGCAGGCAGGCAAAGGTGCCCTCCGAAAGCAGGCCAGCCACCTCCGGCGGTTTTTCATTGACTACATGGGTGGTCTCGCCGGGCAGAAGCAGGGAATGCAGCTCGCGGAACGCTTCGGGGGTGTTTTCGGCCACCGCGGCGAAGGGAGCGACATCCTGCGGGTACTTGCAGGCTCTTCCTGCGGTCAGAGCGAGCCCTTGATGGGTCGTCTGCAGCGCATTCCAGACCGGGTTGGCGAAGGGATCGATGCTCAAAATCAAGTAAATTCCTGTTACCAGCATAGCGGAGGCCGCAATTTCCTTGACGCCCCACCACTCTCTTGCTACAGTAAAAAGGTTCCGCGAGTATCCGGAACGTACCGTCAGCAAGAGGTTCTAGCGGCAGGCAAGGCTTCAGCGCCTGCGCTACACTGGATACAAGAGATATACCGCAGGATTCCCACGGATAGCAGATGAGGGGAGTCGGTAAGTCTGCGGTTGGCGTTAGCCTATCGATCGCGCCTGCGACACCCTCCACCTTGGACGGGCTATGTGGGCCGGAACAGCGAAACGGAGCCGGACTCGGAGCGATGCTCTGAAACTCTCGGTCACCGTCGACTGTTATTTGCCTTTGAGTAGTTGCAGTACACGCAGTGAGTAGTACGGCCGCGTGCAGGATTCAGAACTTCGCCGAGGCGTGTCCGCACGTCTCGCCTTCCGTGCGTTCATGCGCCGGAAGTAGCGCGATAGGAGCTGCCCTGCATCGAGCCCATAGCAAATTGGGCAATACCCGAAAGAATGTAGCCTCGGGTAGTTCCGAAGGAGTTTTACAGTGCCTACGTTTCATCAGCTCGTAAAGCAGGGCCGCACGCCGACCCGCTACAAGACCGCCTCGCCTGCGCTGCAGGGTTCGCCCCAGCGTCGTGGTGTTTGCACTCGCGTTTACACTCAGACCCCCAAGAAGCCGAACTCGGCGCTGCGTAAGGTTGCGCGTGTTCGCCTGACCAACGGTATTGAGGTCACCACCTATATCCCGGGCATCGGCCACAACCTGCAGGAGCACTCGATTGTGCTCATCCGCGGCGGCCGTGTGAAGGATCTGCCGGGTGTTCGTTATCACGTGGTTCGCGGAACGCTCGACTCGGTCGGCGTTGCCAACCGCAAGCAGAGCCGCTCGAAGTACGGCGCGAAGCGTCCGAAGGCTGCTGCCAAGTAAAGATTTGTGACCGGCCCGCAGGGAAGCAGATTCCCTGCGGGAATGACAAAAGAAAAGCAAGAACAGGCTCAGTTCGTGAGAAGTCACCGCGCTGAGGGAAGACGAGAAAGAAGAGAATGCCTAGAAAAGGTTACATTGCCAAGCGTGAAGTCGCAGCCGATCCGATTTACGGCTCGACCCTGGTTACGAAGTTCGTCAACAGCATGATGTGGGGTGGCAAGAAGTCCACCGCGCAGGGAATTTTCTACGAGGCGATGACCAACCTCGAAGCGAAGGGTGGCGATGAGGCCCTCAAGCTCTTCAAGAAGGCTGTCGAGAACGTCAAGCCCATGCTGGAAGTGAAGTCTCGCCGTGTTGGCGGTGCGAACTATCAGGTGCCGATCGAAGTCAATCCTGAGCGCCGTACCTCGCTGGCGATTCGCTGGCTCGTGACCTACGGTCGCGCCCGTGGCGAAAAGGGAATGGTTGAGAAGCTCACGGCTGAGCTGCTGGACGCGGCTAACGGCCGTGGCGCCGCGATGAAGAAGAAGGAAGACGTTCATCGTATGGCTGAAGCAAACAAGGCCTTCGCTCACTACCGCTGGTAGTTGCGGATTGGAAATAGGGGACAGGAGACAGCAAGACTCCTGCGCCGAATGAAGTTTGGCTGACCGCGAGCGCAAGTTCGCAGAAAAGATACGAATCGTGGCACGCACAGTACCTCTCGCAAAATGTCGGAATATTGGCATCATGGCTCACATCGACGCCGGCAAGACGACGACGACCGAGCGCATCCTCTTCTATACGGGTGTCAATCACCGTATCGGTGAGGTGCACGAGGGCACCGCAACCATGGACTGGATGGAGCAGGAGCAGGAGCGTGGCATTACGATCACCTCTGCTGCGACCACCTGCACCTGGAACGGTATTCGCATCAACATCATCGATACCCCGGGTCACGTGGACTTCACCGCTGAGGTGGAGCGTTCTCTGCGAGTGCTCGACGGCGCTTGCGCCTGCTTTGACTCTGTTCAGGGCGTGCAGCCCCAGTCGGAGACGGTGTGGCGCCAGGCTAACAAGTACAAGGTTCCCCGTATCTGCTTCATCAATAAGATGGACAAGGCCGGTGCGAACTTCGAATATGCCGTTTCGACCATCGTGAACCGCCTCGGCGCTCGCGCTGTGCCGATTCAGATTCCTATCGGCGAAGAGGCGAAGTTTGCCGGTGTCGTCGATCTCGTCGAGATGCGTGCCATTCTCTGGCATGACGAGACGATGGGTGCGAAGTACTCCGTCGAAGAGATTCCTGCCGGTCTCCGTGCGAATGCTGAGAAGCTCCGCGGCGAGTTGATCGAGGCGGTTGCCGACTCCGACGAAGAGGTCATGAACAAGTACCTCGAGGGCGAAGAGATCTCGATTGCAGAAATCAAGCGCGCCATTCGCAAGGCGACCATCGCGATGAACATCTTCCCGGTGCTCTGCGGTTCGTCCTTCAAGAACAAGGGTGTGCAGACGCTGCTCGACGCAGTTGTCGAGTATCTGCCCAGCCCGCTCGACGTTCCGCCTATCGAAGGCACCGAGCCTGGCGAGCCTGAGGTCAAGCTGGTTCGTCATGCCGACGATACCGAGCCTCTTGCTGCTCTCGGTTTCAAGATCATGACGGATCCGTTCGTCGGCCAGTTGATCTTTATCCGTATTTACTCGGGCGTGCTCAAGACCGGCGATTCGGTCCTGAATCCGCGTACCGGCAAGACCGAGCGCATCGGCCGCCTGCTGAAGATGCACGCCAACAAGCGTGAAGAGATTACCGAGATCATGGCGGGCGATATCTGCGCCGCTGTCGGTCTCAAGAACCTCAACACGGGCGACACGATCTGCAGCGATAAGGCTCCGATTCTTCTCGAGTCCATCGATTTCCCGGCACCGGTGATCGAGGTTGCTGTCGAGCCGAAGACCAAGGTCGACCAGGAAAAGATGGGCATGGCTCTGGCCAAGCTCGCGCAGGAAGATCCTACGTTCAAGGTTCGTACCGATATCACCAACGGCCAGACGATCATCTCCGGTATGGGTGAGCTTCACCTCGAGATCATCGTCGACCGCATGATGCGTGAGTACAAGGTCGAGGCCAACGTTGGTAAGCCCCAGGTGAACTACCGCGAGACGATCCGCTCCAACGGCGAAGCCGAAGGCAAGTACATTCGCCAGACGGGCGGTTCGGGTAACTACGGTCACGCGAAGATTCGCATCTCGCCGAACGAGCCGGGTAAGGGCTACGAGTTCTCCAACGATACCAAGGGCGGCACGATCCCCAAGGAGTACATCAAGCCGATCGACCAGGGTATTCAGGAAGCGATGCTCGGCGGTATCCTTGCCGGCTACGAGATGGTCGATATCAAGGTTTCGCTCTACGACGGCAGCTATCACGACGTCGACTCGAACGAAATGGCCTTCAAGATCGCCGGTTCGATGGCGTTCAAGGAAGCTGCTCGCAAGGCAAAGCCGGTTCTGCTCGAGCCTGTGATGGCGGTTGAAGTGACGGTTCCCGAGGAGTATATGGGAACCATCATCGGCGATTTGAACTCGCGCCGTGGCCGTATCGAAGGCATGGAGATGGTCGGCGGCGTTCAGGCGATCAAGGCTACAGTGCCACTGTCGAACATGTTCGGTTATGCCACTGCCATGCGTGGATCCACGCAGGGACGCGCGAACTTCTCGATGGAGTTCAAGCAGTACGAAGAGGCGCCGCGCTCGGTCTCGGAAGAGATCATCGCAAAGGTGCAGGGCAAAGATAAGTAAGTTCGTAGTAAGCCAGCCGCGCGCTGGAGCCGGTGATGTTTAGCCGGCGCGCGCAAAACGAAATTTGCAATACACCTAGACGGAGAGAGTCATGGCGAAGGAAAAGTTTGATCGCAGCAAACCGCATGTGAATATCGGTACGATTGGTCACATTGATCACGGCAAGACGACGCTGACGGCGGCGATTACGAAGGTATTGTCGAAGCACAACCCGAAGAACAGCTTCCGTTCGTTCGACACGATCGACAATGCTCCGGAAGAGCGCGAGCGCGGTATCACGATCTCGACCTCTCACGTAGAGTACGAGACGCCGAACCGTCACTATGCGCACGTAGATTGCCCGGGCCACGCCGACTACATCAAGAACATGATCACCGGCGCAGCGCAGATGGACGGCGCGATTCTCGTCGTTGCGGCCACGGATGGCCCGATGCCCCAGACCAAGGAGCACGTACTGTTGGCTCGCCAGGTAGGCGTGCCGTACATCGTGGTGTTCCTGAACAAGTGCGATGCCGTGGAAGACGAAGAGCTGATCGAGCTGGTCGAGATGGAAGTTCGCGAGTTGCTGTCGAAGTACGAGTACCCTGGCGACGAGACTCCGATCATCCGCGGTTCTGCTCTGGGCGCGCTGAATGGCGAAGCTCAGTGGGAAGCCAAGATCGACGAGCTGATGGCAGCGGTGGACAAGTACATTCCGCAGCCTGACCGCCTGGTCGACCTGCCGTTCCTGATGCCGATCGAAGACATCTTCTCGATCTCGGGTCGTGGAACCGTAGTAACAGGCCGTATCGAGCGCGGCAAGGTGAAGGTTGGCGAGGCGGCTGAGATTGTCGGGTTCCGCGATACGCAGAACACGGTGGTTACGGGCGTTGAGATGTTCAAGAAGCAGCTGGACGAAGGTCTGGCTGGTGACAACGCTGGACTGCTTCTGCGCGGTATCGCGAAGGAAGACGTGGAGCGCGGGATGGTTCTGGCCAAGCCGGGATCGATCAAGCCGCACACCCAGTTCAAGGGCGAGATCTACGTTCTGAGCAAGGAAGAAGGCGGACGTCACACTCCGTTCTTCAACGGCTACCGTCCCCAGTTCTACTTCCGCACCACGGACGTAACGGGATCGGCGAAGCTTCCTGAGGGAACCGAGATGGTGATGCCTGGCGATAACATCTCGCTGGAGATCACGCTGCACACCCCGGTGGCGATGGAGAAGGGCCTGCGCTTCGCGATCCGCGAAGGTGGCCGTACCGTCGGCGCGGGTACCATCTCCGAGATCATCAAGTAAGACTCTTCGATAAGAAGGTTTTGCTTCTCGGATAACAGATAACGAGGACTGCCGGTTCGCCAAGAGGTACGACGGCCGGCAGTCACTCCAAGCGTTCTTTGAATAAGAAAGAGATTCAGCATGGCACAGCAGCGCATTCGCATTCGTCTCAAGGCTTATGACTACCGCGTCCTGGACGTCTCCACCAGCGAGATCGTCGAGACGGCCAAGCGCACTGGCGCACAGGTTGCGGGACCGATTCCCCTGCCGACGATGAAGAACAAGTATTGCGTTCTGCGCTCGCCCCACGTCGACAAGAAGTCGCGCGAGGCCTTCGAGATCCGCACGCACAAGCGTCTGATCGACATCCTTGAGCCCACGCAGCAGACCGTCGACGCGCTCATGAAGCTCGACCTGCCGGCAGGTGTGGACGTAGAGATCAAGACGGTTACCAAGTAAGAGTTTTCGATTACAGGTTTTTACCTACAGTGCCGCGATCAACGCAGCATGATGAGGAAAGGGAAGTATGTCAGTTACAGGAATTCTCGGTAAGAAGATCGGCATGACGCAGTTGTTCGATGATCGCGGTGATATTCACCCGGTTACGGTGCTGAAGGTTGGCCCATGCGTTATCACGCAGCTCAAGACCCAGCAGACGGACGGCTACAGCGCCGCCCAGATCGGTCTCGTTGAGTTCGTCAAGGCTTCCAAGATCAACAAGGCCATGACCGGACACTTCGCGAAGTCGAATGTGCCTCCTGTCAGGGAGATCCGCGAAGTTCAGATCGAGTTCGTTGAAGAGGGTGAAGAGGCGCCGAAGGCAGGCGATCGCGTCACGGTTGAGATCTTCAATGAGACCCGTTTTGTCGACGTGATCGGCAACTCCAAGGGTCGCGGTTTTGCGGGCGTCATTCGCCGTCACGGTTTTGGTGGCGGTCCCAAGTCGCACGGTCATATGTTCCAGGTGCAGGGCTCTATCGGCGCTTCGTCGTTCCCCTCGCGCGTGTTCCCTGGTCAGCGTATGCCTGGCCACATGGGCACCAACCAGGTGACGGTTCGCAACCTCCGCATTCGCGGCATCGACGTAGAGGACAACCTCCTCCTCGTTGAGGGCGCGGTTCCCGGAGCTCGTGATGGATACGTTCTCGTTTCGAAGGCCGTTGCTCCGCCGCGTGAGCGTCGTGGATTTGCCGGTGCCGCTACGAAGGACGCGTTGAAGGCTTCCAAGAAGGCAGCAGCACCTAAGAAGAAGTAAGCATTCGTAAACCTCTGCTCGGGGAATAGACCGATACAGCAGACGAACAAAGTTAAGGCGCACCGCATCGATGGTGCGCACGAAGAGAGAAGAAGATGGCAAACATCAACGTAGTCAATCTCACGGGAGCCAAGGTCGGCGAGTTCGAGCTCGACGAGGTTTTCGCGGGAGAAGTAAACGAGGCTCTGCTCTGGGAGGCGGTCAAGCACTATCGCGCCAGCCTTCGTCAGGGTACGCACGCCACCAAGAATCGTAAGCTCGTCTCCGGCGCAGGTAAGAAGCTGTGGAAGCAGAAGGGCACGGGCCGTGCCCGCGTCGGTTCGATCCGCACTCCCCTCTGGCGTGGCGGCGGTACGGTCCACGGACCTCAGCCGCGCAGCTATGAGTATGCTTTCCCGCGCAAGAAGCTGATGGGCGCTCTGCGCTCGGCTATCGCTTCGAAGATTGCTGACGGCAAGTTCACCGTGGTTGAGAATTTCGATGTGAGCGAAGGCAAGACCAAGCTCTATCGCACCGCTCTGAACAAGCTCGAAGCGAAGAAGACCGCGCTCCTGGTGGAGACCTCGCAGCAGCTCAGCGAGAAGCTCTATCTCGGTTCGCGTAACCTTCAGGGTGTGGAGCTGGTGCTCTCGTCCGAGGTTCACCCCTACGATCTGCTCAAGTATGAGCACGCGATCTTCTCGAAGTCCGCGCTCGAGGCCCTGCAGGAGACGCTGAAGAAGTCCGTTTCCAAGCGCAAGCACGCTGAGAAGGAGGCTGCATAATGCCTACCGTTTATAACGTCATTCGTCGTCCGCTCATCACCGAGAAGGCCCTGACGAGCCGTGAAGTTGAAGGCTCGCTCGTATTCGAGGTTGCCGCCAATGCCAGCAAGACCGAGGTCAAGCAGGCTGTCGAGCACCTCTTCAACGTCAAGGTTGCGAGCATTCGCACCGCCAACGTTGTAGGCAAAGAGCGTCGTCGTGGCAAGTTCGCTGGTTTCCTCCCCGACTGGAAGAAGGCGTATGTCCGCCTGAAGGCCGGCGAGAAGGTTCCCGACTTCGCTGCAGAGATTTAGTACGAGTTGTCAGTTCTCAGTTCTCCGTTCTGAAGAAGATCGACTTAAAGCTGACAACGGACAACTGAGAACTGAGAACGATCCAGGCCAGGCGCGAGACCAATATGCGCCTGGCAGGCAAAGGAAGAAGCACCATGCCGATTAAGAGTTTCCGTCCGATTACGCCGACCCTCCGCTTCCAGACGAAGCTGGTCAATGACGATATCACGACCGATAAGCCGTATAAGCCGCTGCTGGCTGTAAAGCCGCGCACCGGCGGCCGTAACAACATGGGCAAGATGGTCATCCGCCACCAGGGCGGAGGCCACAAGCAGAAGCTGCGCCTCATCGACTTCAAGCGCGACAAGTACGGTATCCCCGGCACCGTCGCGACCGTTGAATACGATCCGAACCGCAGCTCTCGCATCGCGCTCATCAACTACGCGGACGGTGAGAAGCGCTACATCATTCAGCCGGTTGGGCTGAAGGTTGGGCAGAAGATCATGAGCGGCCCCGAGGCCGACATCCTGATCGGCAACGCCCTGCCGCTCAAGTTCATCCCTACCGGTACGATCGTTCATAACATCGAACTCCGTCCTGGCAAGGGTGCGCAGATGGCGCGTTCGGCCGGCGCACAGGTCAACCTGATCGCGAAGGAAGGCGACTACGCCCTCCTGAAGCTGCCCTCCGGCGAAACTCGCAAGGTACTCGTAGAGTGCATGGCGACGATCGGCCAGGTCGGCAACACCGATCACGAGAACGTCA
Organism: Granulicella mallensis MP5ACTX8; assembly: GCF_000178955.2. Classification (NCBI taxonomy): domain Bacteria; kingdom Pseudomonadati; phylum Acidobacteriota; class Terriglobia; order Terriglobales; family Acidobacteriaceae; genus Granulicella; species Granulicella mallensis. Next base: position 669,319 of record NC_016631.1, read on the forward strand.
CGATCGGTAAGGCTGGACGCAACCGCTGGAAGGGCATTCGCCCGGCTAACCGCGGCGTCTCGATGAACCCGGTCGATCACCCGCACGGTGGTGGTGAAGGTAAGACCTCAGGTGGCCGTCACCCGGTTACGCCGTGGGGCCAGCCGACCCGTGGCTACAAGACTCGTAACAATAAGCGCACTGATACGTTCATCGTTCAGCGTCGCACGAAGTAACTCACAGCCCGGAGGAGCACCGCTAAAGCGGTGCAGACGGGCAAACACCAAGTCTCGGAACTCCTCACGAGATTCGTTGTATCGAGTACCCAGGAGTTCAAATGTCACGTTCGACAAAGAAAGGCCCGTTCATCGACGCTCACCTGATGGTGAAGATCGACACCATGAACGCCGCCAACGACAAGAAGGTCATCCGCACCTGGTCGCGCCGGTCCACCATCCATCCCGACATGGTTGGTCACACCATCGCTGTGCACAATGGGCGCAAGTTCATTCCGGTCTACTGCACCGAAAACATGGTTGGGCACAAGCTCGGCGAGTTCTCGGCTACCCGCACCTTCAAGGGCCACTCCGCGAAGGCTGGCGACACAGCGAAGGCGAAGTAAAAAAGATTTCGACAAAAGGCATTTGCTTTTTGTTCTAAGGATCAGCAATGGCAAAAGTAACAGCACCGAAAGCTCCCGAGTTCCGCGCCGAGGCCAAATTCCAGCGCGGCAGTCCGCAGAAGGCCAAGCTCGTGCTCGACCTCATCAAGGGTCAGCGCGTTGAGGCCGCCATCAACACGGTCGCGTTCACCAACAAGCGTTGGTCCCCGATCGTCGAGAAGGTACTGCGTTCGGCAGTGCAGAATGCCGTGTATCTCTCCGGCGAGCAGGGCCTGGACGTCGACGTCGATAACCTCTACGTCAAGACGGCTATCGCGAACGAAGGCCCTCGCATGAAGCGTATCCGCCCTGCTCCAATGGGACGCGCCTTCCGCTACCAGCGCCGTATCTCGCACATCATCATCACCGTAGCGGAGAAGAAGTCTGCTGCAACGGCTAACGTTGAGGCTCCAGCTGCACCGGCGAAGAAGACTGCCGGCAAGCCCGCCGCGAAGAAGGCCGCTACCAAGGCTCCAGCCAAGAAAGCTGCTGCCAAGAAGGCTCCAGCGAAGAAGGCTGCTGCTAAGTAGTTCAACGGGAATTTCAAGAAGCAATCGGTTGACTGAAGTTTAGAAAAGCAACCGATTGATTCTCTCTAACAGGTAATTTGCAGTATCAGCCGCGCCGGCTCAACCGGCTATGGCTCAGGTAAAGGGAAGCTATGGGACAGAAAGTCCATCCGTATGGATTCCGACTCGGCATCAACAAACCGTGGAAGTCGCGGTGGTTCACCGAGCGCGGTTTTGACAAGCTGCTGGTTGAGGATGTCAAGCTGAAGGCAGAGCTTCGTGAGAAGCTGAAGGCCGCCGGCGTCAGCTCCGTCGAGGTCGAGCGCCCCGGCAACAAGCTGCGCCTCATCATCCGCACCGCGCGTCCGGGTATCATCATCGGCCGCAAGGGCGCGGAGATCGATAAGCTCAAGGCCGATATCCAGAAGCGGACCAACCGCGAGGTCTTTATCGACATCCTCGAGGTTAACAAGCCGGAGCTCGATGCTCAGCTCGTCGCCGAGAACATCGCGCTGCAGCTCGAGAAGCGCGTTTCGTTCCGCCGTGCGATGCGTAAGAGCGTCGATTCGGCGCTGCGTTTCGGCTGCAAGGGCATCAAGGTCCGCGTTTCGGGCCGCCTGAACGGTAACGAAATCGCACGCTCGGAGTGGTATCTCCAGGGCCGTCTGCCGCTGCATACGCTGCGCGCCGACATCGACTACGGTTTTGCCGAGGCGCACACCACCTACGGCATCATCGGTGTCAAGACTTGGGTCTATCGCGGCGATATTTACGAGCAGAAGAAGCGTCGCGAACCGGCTCCTGTCACGACCGGCGCGTTCTAAATCTTTGCGGGAGATTTGCGGGCTGGATATGTCCGCAAATTTCCTGTAAACTTAACAAGCTTTGGCCCCGAGTCTGCGCGGCTACTTCCAGTGCAGAGACCCCGGCTGAATCATCCGACCCATTCGCGGACGTTTCATTGCAACATCACGCGGACGTTAGAAGGAATTCCTCATGCTTTTGCCCAAGAAGGTTAAATACCGCAAGCAGCAGCGCGGCCGCATGTGCGGCAAGGCGTGGCGCGGCTCCGACATCTCGTTTGGCGATTTTGGTCTCAAGGTTCTGGAGTGCGGCTACATCACCGACCGCCAGATCGAGGCCTCTCGTATCGCCATGACGCGTTTCATCAAGCGTGGCGGCAAGGTCTGGCTGCGTCTCTTCCCGGACAAGCCCATCACTAAGAAGCCTGCCGAAACCCGTATGGGTAAGGGCAAGGGTGCTCCGGATCACTGGGTCGCCGTCGTTCGTCCGGGCAAGATTTTGTTCGAGATGGAAGGCGTTCCGGTTGAGCTTGCGAAGGAAGCTATGCGTCTCGCGGCGCACAAGCTGCCGCTCAAGACCACCTTCGTCGTTCGCCCCGGCATGAAGACCGAAGTGGCCGCCAAGTAGCTTTTATTTTGCATCTCTGGTTGCCTGCTCCAAGCGCCGTATGGAACCTGTTCTACCTCGCTTGCAGTGGCAACAACATAGAAGGAAGTCATTATGGAACTCGAAAAGATCCGCAGTCTGAGTGAAGAGGAGTTGAAGGGCGAAGAGGCCAAGGCCGCTGAGCAGCTCTTCCGCATCCGCTTCGCTAAGAGCCTCGGCAAGCAGGAGGGCGTCAGCAAGATCCGCAGCCTCAAGCTTGACATTGCTCGCTTCAAGACCATCGCTCGCGAGCGTCAGCTCGCCACCGCTAAGGCAGGGAAGGAATAACCATGGCCGATACCACCGTAACTACCGCGCCAGCGACCGAGCAGGCCGCACCGCGCCGCAATGAGAAGGTCGGCCAGGTCGTCTCGACCAAGATGCAGAAGACCATCGTTGTCGAGATCGAAATGCGCAAGGCGCACCCCAAGTACAAGCGCGTGATGAAGTCGAACAAGAAGTTCTACGCGCACGACGAGCAGAACTCGGCACGTGTGGGCGATGTCGTCCGCATTCGCGAGTCGCGTCCTCTGTCGAAGCTCAAGCGCTGGTCGCTTGAGGAGATCATTCGCCGCTCGTCCTTGTCGGCTCTGCCTGACGAGAAGCCGTCGCGGGCCGAGAACGCCATCCAGAAGGCGTAATCGATTTGCTTTGAGGGGCTGGTTTCCAGCCTCGATGTACTACCAAGTTTCCGCGCGGGGCCCAGGCCTCCCGCTGCTGCAAGGAGATCTACCATGGCAGTTCAAATGCGCACCATCCTTGCCGTCGCCGACAACTCCGGCGCCCGCAAGCTCCAGGTTATTCTGCCGCTCGGTGGCGGTCTCGGTAAGAAGGCCGGTCTCGGCGACGTCGTTACGGCGGCCGTCAAGGAAGCTTCTCCCGATGGCACCGTCAAGAAGGGCAAGGTCGTGAAGGCGGTCATCGTCCGCACGCACAAGGAATATCGCCGTCGCGACGGCACGTATATCCGCTTCGATGAGAATGCGGCTGTTGTGATCAACGATGCGATGGAGCCGGTTGGCACGCGCGTCTTCGGTCCCGTCGCCCGTGAGCTCCGCGAGAAGAAGTTCCTCAAGATCGTCTCGCTCGCTCCCGAAGTCATTTAGTTTCGCGCCGCATTGGTTTGCGGCGCAATAAAGCGGATTCCGGCTCCGCGGTAGTGGATCGCCGAGGCAGGAGAGTTGTTATGCCAAGCAAGTTCAAGCCGATCATCGCCAGCAAGATTCGCATCAAGCGCAACGATCAGGTCATCGTCATCGCCGGTAAGGACAAGGGCAAGAAGGGCCGCGTCCTGCGTGTCATCGTCGCCAAGCAGCGCGTGCTGGTTGAAGGCGTCGGCATGATCAAGAAGCACGTCAAGCCCGATCCGCAGCGGAATGTTGCCGGCGGCATCGCCGAGCAGGAAGCTCCGATTCACGTGTCGAACGTGATGCTGGTCGATAGCGAAGGCAAGGCAACTCGCCTCGGCCACCAGGTCGAAGGGAATAAGAAGACCCGCGTTGCTCGTACCAACGGCGTAGTGATTGCCGATAAGGTTGAGAAAAAGGCGAAGGCCAAGAAGTAAGGAATTAGTTTTCAGGAGTCAGTTCTCAGTTGTCAGTGAGAACGAAACGGGCTTCTGGGAGCGGACAACGGAGAGCTGACATCTCCAATTGAGCACCCCACGAAACGGTACACGGCGCAAGCTACCCCGGAACCGTGGAGAAAGAGAAGAAGCCACATGGCAGCACGTTTGAAAGAGAAGTACCACAGCGAGATCAAATTGGCCCTGCAGAAGGACCTTGGCCTCGACAACATTATGGCGGTTCCCAAGCTCGAGAAGATCGTGATCAACATGGGTCTTGGCGAAGCGACACAGAACGTCAAGATCATGGATCCCTTGCTCGCTGATCTCGGCGCGATTGCCGGCCAGAAGCCGGTCATCACCAAGGCGAAGAAGTCCATCGCAGCCTTCAAACTGCGCGAAGGTATGCCGATCGGTGCGATGGTTACCCTTCGCGGCGATACGATGTACGAGTTCCTCGATCGTCTGATCTCGATCGCTCTGCCCCGCGTACGTGACTTCCGTGGTGTTTCGTCCAAGTCGTTCGATGGACGCGGCAACTACACGCTCGGTCTGCGCGACCAGTTGATCTTCGCTGAAATCGACTACGCGAAGGTGGACAAGACCAAGGGCATGAACGTCACTATTGTGACCACCGCGCTGGACGACAATGGCGCTCGCTCACTGCTCAAGCACTTCGGCATGCCGTTCCGCCAGGGTGCATAAGCTGTAGGGGCTTCGGCCTCGAATCGTTTCGATAAGTTTGCAGTAAGATAGAGAGAGTAAAAAGTTATGGCTACTACCGCAAAGCGCGTCAAAGACGCCCGCACGCCGAAGTTCAAATCACGCCAGCACAACCGCTGCCAGCTTTGCGGCCGTCCGCGCGCTTTCCTGCGCAAGTTCGGCATCTGCCGTCTGTGCTTCCGTGGTCTTGCGCTCAAGGGCGAGATTCCGGGCGTCGTCAAGTCCAGCTGGTAAGCTGTGCAATCGCTTCCACCTGAAAGCACAATGGACATCGGTCCTTGGGCTTTTAGGTGTGGAACGGGACTTCAGTCCCGGCCCTCCCTGAGGGTGAGACAAATATCGGCGTGACACGCTGCAAAGCGAACCGCCACAACCATTCCCGCAGGTTCTCCTGGCTGATCAGTCCGGAGCGAACGGGGGATGAAAGGAAAACGATGAACCTTACCGATCCAGTCGCAGACTTCCTCACGCGCATTCGCAACGCACACCGTGCTCGCCACCAGAAGCTCGACGCTCCAGCCTCCAAGCTCAAGACTGAGATTGCCCGCATCCTCAAGGAAGAGGGCTACATCGCAAACTACAAGGCCGCCGAAGAAGAAGGCCAGAAGGTTCTGCGCGTGTACCTGAAGTACGGCCCGAACAACGAGCCGGTGATCCGCGACCTCAAGCGCATCTCGCGTCCCGGCTGCCGTGTGTACCTGGGCAAGGACGAGATTCGTCGCGTCCAGGGTGGCCTCGGTATCTCGATCATGACCACCCCCAAGGGTGTCATGACCGGACGTCAGGCCCGTCGCGAAGGTGTTGGCGGCGAGATTCTCGCAGAAGTCTGGTAGTTCCCAGGACGGCGGTGAGCTTTGGCTCGCCGCTGTCCGTACAAGTTTGAAAGGGCTTTGGCCCAGGCCCAAGGCGAGCCATAATCGCCGGCTGCAGTGGAACGAAGCCTCAACTCTTCGCGACTCGCAAGCCATAAAGGATTTAGAAATGTCACGTATCGGCAAGAAGCCCATCACGCTACCTAAGGGCGTCAAGTACACAGTGCAGAGCAATATCTGCGTTGTCGAGGGTCCCAAGGGCAAAGTTAACGCTTTGATTCCCGACGGCATCACGCTTTCTGAGAAGGACGGCGTTCTTACTCTCGAGCGTCCCGACGATAAGCACGCTGCGGTCCACGGACTGGCTCGCGCCCTCGTCTTCAATGCGGTTGAGGGTGTGACGAATGGCTGGAAGAAGGAGCTTGACGTTGTCGGTATCGGTTACCGCGTCGAGATGAAGGGTAAGGATATGGTCGTGTTCACGCTCGGCTACTCCCACCCCATCGAGTTCCCCTTGCCTACCGGTATTGAAGTTGCTATCGACCCCAAGCAGACCCATCTTACGGTCTCGGGTATCGATCGCCAGAAGGTCGGCCAGGTTGCCGCGGATATGCGTTCGCTGCGTAAGCCCGATCCTTACAAGAACAAGGGTGTTCGCTACTCCGACGAGAAGCTCAAGAAGAAGGTCGGAAAGACGGGCGCTAAGTAATAGGGCGTAGTGTCTAGGGTTCAGGGGCCAGAAGGCGATGCTTTCTGGAGCCTGAACCCTAGACCCGACCTCTCAGCAATTCACCGAACGTCGTCTTCATTGAGGCGACGCCACTAGGAAGGAAAGATCATGATCAATCTCCGCAAACGCAATGACATTCGCCAGCGCGTGCATTTTCGCATCCGTGCGAAGATCTCCGGCACCGCCGAGCGTCCCCGTCTCAACGTGTATCGCTCGTTGAACCACATCTACACGCAGCTCATCGACGACGCGACCGGCACCACCATCGTTTCGGCTTCCACCATCAGCAAGAAGGGTGAGGGCAAGACCGCAGGCGGTAACGTTGAAGCCGCAAAGACTGTCGGCAAGCTGATCGCAGAGCGCGCTCAGGAGAAGGGCATCAAGAAGGTGGTCTTCGATCGCGGCGGTTACCTGTATCACGGTCGCATCAAGGCGCTGGCCGATGCTGCTCGCGAAGCCGGGCTGGAGTTCTAAGGTTTGCTGTCAGGCGCACCGCGCCAGAAGGATTAAGGAAAATAATGGTTACGAAGAAGAGACTCGACGGCAACCGGATGAACCTCAAGGATGAGGTCGTCTCCATCAACCGCGTCACCAAGGTCGTCAAGGGCGGCAAGAACATGTCGTTTGCCGCACTGGTCATCGTTGGCGACGCCGCTGAAGGCGTAGTCGGCTACGGCTCCGGCAAGGCCAAGGAAGTGCCCCAGGCTATCCGCAAGGGCATTGAAGCGGCGAAGAAGAACCTGATCAAGGTCAACCTGACGGAGTACACGATTCCGCACCAGGTGCTTGGCCACTTCGGTTCGGGTGAAGTTCTGTTGAAGCCCGCTCCTGAAGGTACGGGCGTCATCGCCGGCAAGACGGTACGCGCCGTCATGACCGCAGCCGGTGTGCAGAACGTGCTGACCAAGAGCCTTGGCTCGGCCAATCCGCACAACGTGATCAAGGCCACCTTCGACGCGCTCACCCAGCTTCGCGATCGCGCTGAAGTTGCCGCTTTGCGTGGCAAGTCAGTCGACGAGTTGTAAGAACTTCGGAGAGAGCAGCGACCCTTTGGGGTCGCGGTTTCCTCCACAGAAATGTAGAGGCTTTGGCCTCGGAGAAGAACAATGGCAGCCGAAAACAAGATCAAACTCCAGTACTTCCGCTCGCAGATCTGCACGCCCGTCAAGCACAAGCTTGTCGTCAAGGGCCTGGGCTTCACGCGCCTGAATCAGATTGTTGAACGCGAAGATACACCGTCGATCCGCGGTATGGTGAATAAGATTCCTCACCTCGTCCGTATCGTCAACTAGTGAAATGTTCTCAGCGGTTGGTTCTCGGTTGTCAGTGAGAATGCAAAGAAGCTGAGAACCGCGAACGGAGAACTGACATCTCCGCAACAGATGCGAGTCGGCCACAGGCCGGCGTTAGCGAGGAAATCATGGCACTTAATCTCAGCAATCTCAAAGCGCCCAAAAAGGCGAATGAAAATAAGAAGCGCGTTGGCCGCGGTATGGGCTCGGGTATGGGTAAGACCTCGACTCGCGGTCACAAGGGGCAGGGTTCGCGTTCGGGCTCCAGCCTGATGCGCGGTTTTGAAGGCGGCCAGATGCCGCTGCACCGCCGCCTGCCGAAGCGTGGCTTCACCAACATCTTCCGCGTCGAATACGCCGTTCTCGGCCTCGACCGCATCGCCGAGCTGAACGAGAGCGAACTCACGCTTGAGAAGCTCACCGAGCACGGAATCTTGAAGAAGCGCAACGGCCTGGTGAAGGTCCTCGCGAACGGCGAGCTGAAGTCGGCTGTCACGGTGCATGCTCACAAGTTCTCGAAGGCTGCCTTGAAGGCTATCGAGGCTGCCGGCGGCAAGGCTATCGTTGTTGGCGAGCCTGTTTCCGCTGCCTAATGGTTCATGGGCCGGGGCATGAGCCCCGGCCTTGTTATGTGAACGCGAATTTCCGCGTAGAATGTTTCTCAAGAACCCCAGCAGAGATCGGTTCCGCTGAAACAGTGTGCGGTACTCTGCCTGAAGCTTCGAAATCCGAAATTCGGTTTAAGGCCTTCTTCCACGATGCTCGAGAAATTCCTCAACATCTTCCGTATCCGCGACCTGCGCAATCGCATTGGCTTTACGCTCGGGATGCTCGCGATCTACCGCCTGGGTGGACATATTCCTACGCCCGGCATCAACGCCGACATGGTCGCGCAGTTCTTCAATCAGAACTCCGGCTCGGCTCTGGGACTGCTCGATCTGTTCAATGGCGGCAACCTGCGTAAAGCAACAATCTTCGCGCTGGGCATCATGCCTTACATTACGGCGTCGATCATCTTCCAGTTGCTCACGGTTATCTATGAGCCGTTGGCGAAGCTGCAGAAGGAAGGCGAGCTTGGCCGCCGTAAGATCACCCAGTGGACGCGCTACGTCACGGTGGTTCTTGCAGTTGTGCAGAGCTTCTTCATCGCTCTGACTTTGACGAGCACGCAGGCTGGCCAGTCGATGGTCAATGTCAGCCGCGGCCAGTTTATTCCGCTCTGCGTGATTACCCTGACTTGCGGTACAGCCTTCATCATGTGGCTGGGCGAGCAGATCACCGAGCGCGGTATCGGTAATGGCATGTCGCTGTTGATCTTTACCGGCATCGTCGTTGGTTTGCCACGCGGCATCGAAGATCTCTACCAGAAGGCTCACACGGCTGTCTGGGGTGGCTTTACTCCCATCGCGATTGGGCTGATCATCGCCATGATGATCGCGGTTGTGGCCTTCATCGTTTTTGTGGAACGCTCCGAGCGCCGTATTCCGATTCAGTCGGCTAAGCGCATGGTCGGTCGCCGTATGGCTGCACCGGATTCCAGCTTCCTGCCGCTCAAGGTGAACTCCGGCGGCGTTATGCCGGTGATCTTCGCCAGCTCGATCCTGTCGTTCCCGCTGTTGTTGCAGGGTGTCAGCCTCTTCGGCTCAGGCCCTCTCCGCGACAACAAGTACTTTGGTCCCATCTTTACCAACCTTGCGCCGTCCGAGCCCTGGTATGAAGTGCTGTACATTGCGGCGATCATCTTCTTCGCGTACTTCTATATCTCGATCATCTTCCGTCCGGACGATATCGCGGACAACATGCGCAAGTACGGCAGCTTCATCCCCGGCATCCGTCCAGGTAAGCGTACCTCCGACTTCATCAATGATGTGCTGACACGCATCACCCTGGTCGGTGCTATCTACCTCGTCATCATCTCGATCATTCCGACGCTGCTGATCAGCGGTATCCACTTCAACCACCTGTGGCTCGTTGGCAAGTTCTTCGATACCCTGCCGTCGTGGACCACCAATGGTCTTGGAGTGAACTTCTACTTCGGCGGCACATCGTTGCTGATCGTTGTGGGTGTTGCCATGGATACGGTGCAGCAGATCGAATCGCAACTGATCATGCGCCACTATGAAGGCTTCACGCCCAAGTCCGGGCGTATTCGTGGCCGCCGTAGCTGGTAGTTTCAAACTCGTTTGACGCAGGAACCCACGTCTGCAGGTCTGGGCGTGGGTTCTTACGTTGTTCGTTCATCCTTTGTCTCTTCTTCAAGGTAGAACGATGAACCTCTTCACCCTTGTTCTTCATCAAAGCTGAGTCCTATGTCTAGACCCCTTCCCAACGCGAGCGATTTCCTTCCCGGCCCTGTACTGTTGCTCGGGGCACCCGGAGTGGGCAAAGGCACGCAGGCCAAGCTCTTGATGGATGAGTTCAACATCCCTCAGATCTCTACCGGTGATCTGCTGCGCGAGCATCGGCGCAATCACACGCCGCTTGGCATGCTTGCCGATGAGCTGATGAGCCAGGGCAAGCTGGTTCCCGACGATCTCGTCAACCAGATGGTTGCAGTTCGTTTTCAGGACCCTGATACCCAGCACGGCTACATCCTGGATGGCTTTCCGCGCACACTCAACCAGGCGGAGTGGCTCGACGGTCAACTTGTTGCCTACCTGCTGCCGGTTGTCGCGGTCAATATTGTTGTCGACGAAAAGGTCCTGTTGGAGCGCATTACCGGGCGGCGTATCTCTCCCGCCGGGCGCATCTACAACATCTACACCACTCCGCCTAAGGTTGAAGGCATCTGTGATGTCGATGGCAGCAAGCTCGAACAGCGCGCTGACGATACGGAAGAGGTCTTTCATGAGCGCATGAAGACCTTCCGGGTCAAGACGGCGGCTGTCATCGAATACTATCGTTCACACGGAAATCGCTTTGCCGAGGTCGATGGAGATCGTCCTGTCGACGAGGTAACAAAAGGTATCCGTGCCGCGCTTTTGAAGCTTCGGCATCATCCGGAAAACGGAGAATAAAGATTGAGAGAGGAGAGCCCTTGCGCTCCCTCTCTGCGTACGACTTTCAACGTTCCACCACTGAATTTATGGCTATTCTCATCAAATCCGCTGCCGAGATCGAAAAGATGCGCATCTCCGGCATTGCCCTACGCAAAGTACACGAGGCTGTGAAGTCTGTAGTTCGCGCCGGTGTGACCACCATGGACCTGGAACGCGCGGCTGAAGCCAAGGTCGCAGAGCTTGGAGCGAAGGCTGCCTTCAAGGGATACCACGGGTATCCGGCGGTGCTTTGCACCTCGGTGAACGAAGAGGTCATCCACGGCATTCCAAGCGAACGGCGTACGCTGCGCGAGGGCGATGTCGTCTCCGTGGATTGCGGCGTCATCGTCGATGGCTATTACTCCGACTGTGCCGTGACCTATCCGGTCGGCAAGCTCAGCCCTGCGGTTGCCAAGTTGCTGCGCGTTACCGAGGCTTCGCTCTATGCGGCCATCGATAAGGCTGTTGTTGGCGGCCGTCTCTTCGATATCTCCCACGCTGTACAGAGCATGTGTGAAAAAGAAGGCTACGGCATTGTGCGCGAGTTTGTGGGCCACGGTATCGGCAAGTCGATGCACGAAGACCCGCAGGTGCCTAACTTCGGAGACCCCGGCAAGGGGCCTCGCCTGAAGGCCGGCATGGTGCTGGCGATCGAGCCGATGATCAATGCAGGCACGGCCGAGGTGAAGGTACTTGAGGATGGCTGGACCGCCATTACGACCGATGGAAGCGTCAGCGCCCACTTCGAGCATACGGTTGCCATTACCAACGATGGCCCGGTTATCTTGACGCTTTAGTTCCTCTTATCTTTACATTTGTGATTGCAGCTAAGGGCCCCTGTAGAGCAGGGGCCCTTAGCTATTTTGATTCGATGTGCTCGTATCTGAGTTCTGCGATGACGCGTTGTGGTGATGCATAAGAAAGCAAGGCGCTACAACCTGCAGATCAAAAGTTCGCGCTCATAGATCATCTCCGGTGGTAGATGGTCATGCAGAGCGAGGAACAGTTCTTCGTGTCCCATCACTTCGTGGCGCCAGGCTGCGCGATCTACCTTCTGCAACTCGTCGAATCGATCGCGAGGCATGTCCAGGCCGTTCCAGTTCATGTCTTCGTAGTGCGGTGTCCAGCCGATGGAAGTCTCCTTACCCTGGGCGCGTCCGCGCACTCGGTCGACGATCCACTTGAGGACGCGCATGTTTTCGCTGAAGCCGGGCCACAGGAACTTGCCGTTCTCATCCTTGCGGAACCAGTTGACGTGGAAGACGCGCGGCGTGGCGGAGAGCTCGCGCTGCATCTTGAGCCAGTGCCGGAAGTAATCACCCATGTGATAGCCGCAGAAGGGAAGCATGGCCATCGGGTCGCGGCGCACCTTGCCCAGCGCGCCGCCAGCGGCAGCGGTGGTCTCAGAGCCCATCGTCGCACCGAGATAGACGCCTGACGACCAGTTGAAGGCCTGGAAGACCAGCGGGATGGTCGAGGCGCGGCGGCCGCCGAAGAGAAATGCTGAGATGGGAACGCCATTGGGCGATTCCCAGGCGGCCAGGTCGATGCTTGGGCACTGCACGGCGGGTGCGGTGAAGCGGCCGTTCGGATGCGCGGCAGGTTTGCCTGTCTCGCGGCCAATCTCCGGTGTCCAGAGCTCGCCACGCCAGTCGAGGCACTCGGCGGGCGGCTCATCGGTCATGCCCTCCCACCAGACGCCGCCTTCCGGTGTCAGCGCGACGTTAGTAAAGATCGTATTGCGGCTGAGTGTCGCCATGGCGTTCGGGTTGGTCTTGCCGCTGGTGCCGGGAGCTACGCCGAAGAAGCCCGCCTCTGGGTTGATGGCGCGGAGCTGGCCTGTGGCATCCGGCTTGATCCACGCGATGTCGTCGCCTACGGTCCACACCTTCCAGCCGTCGAAGCCTTCGGGAGGAATCATCATCGCGAAGTTGGTCTTGCCGCAGGCGGAGGGGAATGCCGCAGCTACGTATGTCTTTTCTCCCTGGGGAGATTCCACGCCGAGGATGAGCATGTGTTCCGCCATCCAGCCTTCATCGCGAGCGATGTTGGAGGCGATGCGTAAGGCAAAGCATTTCTTGCCTAACAGGGCATTGCCGCCGTAGCCCGAGCCGTAGCTCCAGATCTCGCGCGTCTCCGGGAAGTGGACGATGTACTTGGTGTCGTTCTGCGGCCAGGACACGTCCTGCTGGCCGGGCGCCAGCGGGGCGCCGACGGTGTGCATGCAGGGGACGACACGCTTCACATCTTTATCGATCTCGGCAAATACCGGAGCACCGACCCTGGCCATGATTCGCATGTTCACTACGGCATAGGCAGAGTCTGTGAGTTGCACCCCGATCTGGGACATGGGCGAGCCGATAGGCCCCATCGAGTAAGGCAGAACGTACATGGTTCTGCCGCGCATCGCTCCGCGAAACAACTGCTTCAGCTTTTTGCGCATGACGAACGGATCTTCCCAGTTGTTCGTCGGTCCGGCGTTGTCCTTGGACAGCGAGCAGATGAACGTACGATCTTCCACGCGCGCGACATCGTTCGGAGAGGAGCGAGCGTAGTAGCACCCGGGCCACAGCTCCTGGTTCAGCTTGATGAAGGTTCCTGCGTCGACGAGCTGACGGCAGAGATACTCATTCTCTTCCGCGGAGCCGTCGATCCAATGGATCGCTGCCGGCTGCGTGAGTTCAGCCATCTTTTCGACCCAGCGGATCAGGTGTTTGTTGGTAGTCAGAATACGAGTTGAAGCCAATGGGCTTTTTGTTGCCGCAGACATGGTTTCCTCCACCCTCGGAAGGGATGCAAAAACACTAGAGCAGCCAGGGTACGCCTGTCGTCAAGACACCCCAGAAATGTCTCAAGAAAAAGCAAAAACGAGCGGTTATCGAAGAGATGACGCCTGTCAGGGGCTTTTGGAGCTGTGAGCCCCACCGTTTGAGGGGCTAGGGACTGTCTGGCGAATCGGGGACAACGGCATTCGGCCGAGACCAAGATTGATGGACACACAGCTTTTGTTTCATGTTTCCCCACAGAATCGTCATCCTTCTATGAAAAAAGGCGCACCTGTCCAGCAGAGTTTGCGAAACGTTGCGTACAGACTTCTATTCGTGCTCGTGGCACATGAGGAAGATACGATGACCAGCCGCTCCATCTGAGGATGTACTCGAGGTACAGAGGATGAACGAGCTGACTGGCCTATCCTGGCAATCGTTCGCAAACATCTCATATCCCCAGCCGTAGACGTTGGCTGTGGAAAGGTGGGAATCGGTTCTTTGATTTCCACCTTCCCATAGCCAATACCCAGGCCGGGAGAAAAGCAAAAATCTAACATCACTCTACTCCGCTCCTGATCCTCAACACCACCACCGTCCAGGTGCCCCTCTTTCATACCATCTGAGCGAAGCGTCCCAGCTTTTGGGGACGCGAAGTCGAAGGACCCCGAGGGTTGCTATCTTGCCCATGTCCTTCGCACCTTTTCTACCTCGAGCGCTCGAGCCTGGACGTTTGCGGTGGAAAAGGTCCTAGCACTATAGGCAAGATCAAGTCCTTCGGGGTCCTTCGACTGCGTAGCTCGCAAAGTGCGCGAGCTACTTCGCTCAGGATGACGATTCTGTGGGGAAATGGAACGAGATATGGGGGAAGTCGTTGTTTCCGGTTCGCTAGAGGCTATCTGGAACCAGCTTTCCAGCCAATTGCGACAGAAGGGGCTGATGCAGCATCGTAAGCTAGAGACAGATTACGAAGGAGAGGAAGACGGCGATGGCAGAGCAGAGTACAAGCAGACGACCGCGGGTCGTTATCGTGGGTGCAGGCTTTGGCGGCATCAATGCGGCAGCGGGCCTGGCGAAGCTGCCGGTGGATGTCACCGTCGTCGACCGCAAGAACCACCATACGTTCCAGCCCTTGCTCTACCAGGTGGCGTTGGCGGTTCTCTCTCCGGGAGACATCGCTCAGCCTATCCGAAGCATTCTGCGCGAGAACACCAATACCGAAGTCATCATGGATGAGGTTACGGGCTTCGATATGGCGGAACGCCACATCATGCTGAAGAGCGGAGCGGTGCTGATCTACGACTACCTCATCCTGGCCACCGGCTCTACGCACAGCTACTTCGGCAAAGACGAGTGGGCAAAGCTGGCCCCGGGGCTCAAGACGATTGAAGACGCTACGGAGATCCGCCGTCGCGTGTTGCTGGCCTTTGAACTGGCTGAGCGGCAGAAGCTCGAGAGTGGATCGCATCCGCCGTTGAACTTCGTGATCGTCGGAGGAGGGCCCACCGGCGTTGAGCTCGCGGGGTCCATCTCCGACATCGCCAAGCTTTATATGACGAAGGATTTTCGCCATATCGATCCGGGCACGGCGCAGGTGCTGATCCTGGAGGGCTCTCCGAACATTCTTGGCGCCTACCCTGAAGACCTGCAGAAAAAGGCTGTGGAGCAGCTCAACGCGCTCGGCGTGCGTGTACGAACCGGCGCGCACGTCTCCGATATTCAGCCCGGATACGTCATGGTAGGCGACGAACGTGTAGAGAGCGTCTGCACTCTATGGGCGGCAGGGGTGCAGGCTTCGCCGCTGGGAAAGATCTTGGGAGTTGAAACGGACAGACGAGGCAGCGTCATGGTCGATGACCATCTGCATCCTGCCGGACATTCTGAGATCTTTGTTCTCGGCGACCTTGCGCACTTTGAGCAGGACGGCAAGCAGGTTCCGGGGGTTGCGCAGCCTGCCATGCAGATGGGCGCTTATGCGGCCAAACGTATCGGTCTGCTTCTCGAAGGCAAAGGCGACACGCAAAAGCCCTTCCGTTATTTCGACAAGGGAGATATGGCGACGATCGGCCGTAAGGCTGCGGTGGCGCGTATCGTGTGGCCATTCCATGCGCACTGGAGCGGCTTTATGGCCTGGCTTACATGGCTGGTTGTGCACATCTTCTTTCTTATCGGATTCCGCAACCGTCTCTCCGTCTTTCGCCAATGGGCTTATACCTATGTACGGTTTCAGGATGGCGTACGCCTGATCGTCGGTTCGCAGGAGCTGCCGGGTTGGGACAAGCTTGCACCGTCCGTAGGACCGATCACGAACGGCGATCCGCAGCCTGAGCCCCAGAGAGCCGACAGTTCTACAACTACGGTGGTTTAAGATTCTTCTCGCGGCTTGAGCGCTGCCATCATTAGTAATGCCACTGCGAGGACGGTTGCAGGAATGATCAAAAGCATGACTGGTGCGGCTGGCCCGTGGATATTTGTGCCAGCTATTGGCCGTCCCAGGAAGAGCAATACCCACGGCAGAATGAATACAATGACGGCCATCAGTACTAGATGCCGTTTCCCGAGGTGCCGGGCCCATCCGATGCAGCCAACAGCTGTTAGAAGCACTCCGGTCAGTCCCATTAGCCCAAACATATCGAAGTGATTGCTTATGAACTCGAAATTAAAGTGTGTGGCAACATCGACGTAGCCTGCCCCCACTCCTAAGATGATCAGGCAAGCTCCCGTTAGGGCTATGACACGCCAGTATTTATATGCGGCGGAGTGTCTATTCATGAACGAATCGTACAGCTAGATTGCTAACCGCAGAGGTCCTTACTCGAAAATAGCGGCTGCGTCGTGCAGGGGTACTCGACCTGTCTGTTTCAGGCAAAGGAAAAGGGCAGCCGCATCGGGCTGCCCTTCGTGTATTGCGTTCGAGAGACTAAGCTACAACGGCCTCACGGACCTTTACCGGCGTCAGCCAGTTATAGCGATCCGGCGCAAGTCCGTTCACCACATCGAAGAATGCCTTGTGCAGCGCGCTGGTGATGGGACCCATCTTGCCATCGCCGACCATGATGCGATCGACAGAGCGCAGATGCGTCACTTCCGCAGCGGTGCCGGTGAAGAAGGCCTCATCGCAGATGTAAAGCAGCTCGCGCGGCAGGGCCTGCTCGACGACAGGAATGCCAAGCTGGCGTGCCAGGACCAGGATCGAGTCGCGTGTGATGCCGTTCAGCACCGAGTTCGCCAGCGGTGTCGTATACAGCGTTCCGTCGCGCACGATAAAGAGATTCTCGCCCGAGCCTTCGGAGAGATAGCCATTTACATCGAGAGCGATGCCTTCCGAATATCCGTTGATATCGGCTTCCATGCGAATGAGCTGCGAGTTCATATAGTTTGCGCCGGCCTTCGCGAGCGAGGGCATCGTGTTGGGCGCCAGACGGTTCCAGCTCGAGATGCAGACATCCGCGCCGCCGTCACCGGGAACATACTTGCCCCATGGGAAGTTCGCGATATAGACCTCAACCGGGGACTTTAGCGGGTTGACGCCGATCTCGCCATAGCCGCGAAAGGCAATGGGCCGAACGTAGCACGGAGCTACACCATTAGCCTCGACGACCTCGATCACCGCGCTGTTCAACTGCTCGACATCGTAGGGAAGGGGCATGCGATAGATCTTGGCGGAGTTGATAAGCCGCTTCATGTGTTCGTGCAGGCGAAAGATGCTGGCGCCCTCAGGCTGGGTGTAACAGCGAATGCCCTCAAACACAGACGAGCCGTAGTGAATCACGTGGCTCATCACGTGAATGTTGGCCTTCTCCCAGGGGATCAGTTTCCCGTTGTGCCAGATGTTTGCGGTTGTTTCGAGCGGCATATATCAGACCTCGATTAACAGTGTGCCATATCTCGCATCTCTCATAGATTTTCCTTTCCAAAGCAGCGCTATCTTCTTGGAATTGCTGCCAGGAAGCCTGTGGTACCCTGTGCTTCAATGCCGCTCATTTCAGAAGACAGATAGTCCCGCAACCCGTTGCATAACGGTATGTCCTTTCCCCTCTACGCTGGAGCCTGACAATCAGATGGATGCAATGCCAACTCCTCGCGATCCGCGCACGCCGGCAGCTGGGAAGCTTTATCAAAGCATAGCGATAGCGATTTGCATCCTCCTTGGCTTGGCCATGATTCTTAACACCCAGTTGGGTGGCGAAGCCATGTGGTTTTGGTACACCACGGTGTTTCACCACGGAGTAAAGCTTTACTCCGGGCTGCACATGCCGCTTCAACCTCTGTTCATTCTGGAGATGGATGCCTGGATGACGATGTTCGGGACCAGGAACATCGTTGTAGAAATTCCATCGGTATTTCATCTCGTCATTCTGAGCCTTGGGTTTTACTTCATCCTGCGGGAGTCTGCATGGAAGGACTGGCAGAAGGCCTTTGTGCTGCTTGGCGCCTTCATGCTGACAGTTGGTGGTCACTCCTACCGCTTTGATGACTACCATGTCACCACAGAGACTTTTATCCTCTACTCTCTTCTCCTGCTGCTTATCATTGCGAGAACCGAGGATGTGCGCCGCCAATTCGGATTGATTGCGGTGCTGGGGCTGCTCAGCGGGTTTGCCATTACCACCCGGCTCAACGACGGAGTCGCCTTGTTGACGGCAGGTGGATTTAGCCTGCTTTTCCTGGCGCGCAGCAGGAAATTTGTCAGCCTTTGCTGTCTTGGCATTGTTGCTGCCTTGACTGTTCTGCTTGTCGTACGGCTTACGGGAGATACCTTCCCGGTCTACATTTCCAGCACCCTTATCCGTGCCGCGGCCAGTAAGGGAGGGGCGGGCAGCCTCGCTGCCTCACCCTTCCATATGTTTGCCAACACAGTGAAGCTGCTCTACGAGATGGGGAAGCGTGGGGTGCTTGTCATCACGATCGTGGCGGCCTTCGGATACTACGTTCAGCGCTATCAGAAGCCGTGGATGAAGTATCTCGTCTGGCTGCAGGTTGCGGTCCTGGTGGTGGCTCTTGCCGTCATCCGGGTCAAGCGTCTTGATTTGTTGAATGGCCTGCCCATCTCCATAGCTGTGCTGCTTTTTACGCCACTGATGTATTTGGTAGCTCCCATTGCTCTGGGACGTTTTGTGCTGGCAAAGATTCGTCACCAGGAATGGGATTCTCGCGAAATCCTGGCTTTTTTGCCGCTCGCGATATGGGCATCCTACTCGGCTGGCGCGGCGGCCGAGCCACTTACCAACTACTATGCTCCGGTCGCGCTCTTTCTCCTGCTCGTTCCAGTGATTCAACCCTTCCGCAGGTTTGCCAGCTGGGCGACTCCATCCTTTGTCATTGCCATGGGGCTTGTGGGTATCTCTGGTATCAGCGCCAAGATCCTTGTGCCATACCAATGGCAGGATTACAGCTACAGCCCCATGTTCGTGAATCGGCAGTGGTATAGCCACCCGGTCTATGGCCCGATGTACATCGATCGCGATCTGCTGCAGTTCAGCCGAGCGGTATGTGCAGATATCGGGCAGCCTCACCCAGAGCTTCTCTCGCTGCCCTATCCCTATCCGAACTATTTCTGCGATGCCACTCCCTGGCGTAACTATGTGCAGACTTTTTTTGATACTTCAACACGTGCAACTGTCGAACATATGATGAATGAACTCAATACTGCACCTCCGCAGTGGATTGTCTACCAACGGCAGTTGTTCATCATGAGGGGTGCAGAACGGCTCTACAACCATGGTCAGCGCCTTGCGCAAAGAGATCTGGATGACATGATCATGCAGAAGATTGCTACGGGTCAGTGGACATTGGTAGATAAAAAAGACTACCTGCAAGATCCTGAAGGTGGCGGCTGGTACATCATCCGTACGCATCCGTAATTCAGGGTGCGGAGAACATACAAAGGCTGTGATGTGGGGAGACTCCCGATTCATAGGTGAGAGG
Source organism: Granulicella mallensis MP5ACTX8 (assembly GCF_000178955.2). NCBI lineage: Bacteria > Pseudomonadati > Acidobacteriota > Terriglobia > Terriglobales > Acidobacteriaceae > Granulicella > Granulicella mallensis. The sequence goes on from NC_016631.1 coordinate 688,769, forward strand.
TCTCTTTCATCTCTGTCAGTCTCGCGACGCTGGTTTTGCTATGCAACAATCGAGGAGTCATGTCCGTTCCGCACGCAGCTTCGCTATCCCTCTTTGAAGGGTCTGCCTATGTCCGCTTTTCGCTGCTTGCTCTTAGCTCGATCTTCTTCCTTGTTGATCCGTTTGCTGCATTGCCGACGTTTCTTGCCGTTACTGCCGATCAGGATGCCGCTAAACGTGCACGTACTGCCCGCAAGGCTTCACTGACTGCATTTGTGATCCTGACAGCGTTTGGGATTGCCGGCACATACATCTTCCGTATCTTTGGAATCACTCTTCCGGCGTTTGAGATTTCGGGCGGGATTATTCTTCTGCTGATCGGTCTCGATATGCTCGAAGCCAAGCGCTCACCTACGCAGGAGAGCCCGGGTGAAACCCAGGCCGCTTCCTCGAAAGAGGAGGTCGGCATCGTGCCGCTGGGTATCCCGATGCTGGCCGGTCCCGGAGCCATCACCAGCGTGATGGTGCTGGTCGGCCAGGCACGGACATACTGGCAGATGATTGCGATCTTTGGTGCGATCTCCTTTACAGCAGTGATCTGCTATTGGGTACTGAGTAGTGCAGATCGCGTAGCTCGGATCCTTGGAGACACAGGGATTCGCATCCTTGTTCGCATTATGGGTTTGCTGCTGGTCGCGCTAGCCGTACAGTATTTCGTCAATGGTTTTGTCGATCTGGGCGTGTTGACGAAGCCCAGTAGTCTCTAGGCAGTTTCGACGAAACCCTGTTCAGTGAACCAGGAGTGCGGAGGCCGCCAGCAGCAGCCCGGCTATACCCAGCCCAAGTCCAAGCATGAAATAGATCCTCTGCTTTGTCAGCAGGGTAATCGAAGAGAGCACGACTGCAATCTGCAGCAAGGCTTCCCCCAGATCATAACGGCTTGCACGCCGCTCGGCGCGGCTTACCTCATGCTCAAGCTCTTCGGCCTTCCTTTGTTCTTCAATGAGGTCGTCGGCCAGCTTCTCCATATGCGCCTTATAGCTGTTCAACTTTTGCTGTACAGCAATGCTGTTCGAACTGGGCTGGAGAGACAACAGATCGGAGGTCATACTGATCTGTCCCTGGCGAATCTTCTTGGCCTGATACTCGTTCCACTGATCGGCGGCGCGTGACTGCAATAGTACGGCCTCGGTATGAGTGCGATGGCCCAGAACTGTAACCATTGCGACTAATACTGCCAGGATGCTGATGATCAAAGAGATATACCGCGTGTCTCCCTTGCTGGCTTCGTGCATTTCCTGGGTAAATTCGTGAATTTCAGTTGCTTCCATGGATGTGACACCTGATGCGGATTCTATCGGAGCCTTTGTTTGAGTGCGTGATGGAGTTTTTCAGACATTTTGTTCGAATTCTAGTTAATCGCGCTTTTATTGGGGAAATGAGGGTTTTTGAAGGTCGGGAGTGGCAATAAAGACGAGAAATGCACAGCGGTCCACAGGAATCCACAATGATCAGCCTTGCATGAGGTCCGGATCGTTGCTAATCTCAACAAGTCGCAGTTGTAACGCGATGGCAACAAAGAGGTAACGTAGTAGCAATAAAGAAAGTATCAACTTAGGGGTTGCGCAAAGTAGAAAGATGCGATACTCTGAATTGGTACCGAAGTAAGAGCTAAAGCCTTGTATCGAAGCCACTTAGAAGTATTGGTGGCAGGTCGAAAGAAGGTAGTAATAAAGGAAGTATGAACTTAGGGGTTGCGCAAAGTAAGAAAATGCGATACTCTGGGTTGGTACGAGAATAAGAAGTAAAGCTTCGCGCCAGAGCCCATTAGGGGTGTTGACGGCAAGTCGGAGCGCAGTCCAAGCGTTTGATCGCGGTAGTAAGAGCTCAGTTGAGCCAACCGACACAAACCCAAGCCACTGCAATTGATATATCCAGGAGCTTAGGCTCCGCGACCCTTTGTTGGGTTGTGAAGATGTTTTGAGAATTTGTGCTGTTTTTGGTTGACCTCCTCGCTATCTGGTCGCCCCGCTCTCCACGCCCTGACGGGTTCTGATGAGAAGAGCAAAAGGGCGAAAAGAAAAGTTGAGGGTAGGGGTTGACAAGCGAATGAAACTTCGATAATCTTAGAAAGTTCGCGCAAAACACTGCAGCGAGGCCGGTGAATAAAGAAACACTCCCGGTATCTCCCCAGTACAGCACAGCGCAATCAAGTTCGAGGACACAAACCTGTGGCTTTGCCCAGAGTTGGTCCTTGATCCAAAACTGTCCGCTTAGGCGAGAACAGTCAGGATCTTTGACAACATAGTTGAACGTGCCAGTCGTGAGATGAAACGACCTTTGGTTGGGTCATTCTCACTATATTATTACCTCCGCTCCTTTCGAGCGAGCGGAGCGCTCGAGCCTTCGGACCCCTGTCCTAGAAGGCAGAGCAAACCAAGATTAAACGAGAGTTTGATCCTGGCTCAGAATCAACGCTGGCGGCGTGCCTAACACATGCAAGTCGCACGAGAAAGGGACTTCGGTCCTGAGTACAGTGGCGCACGGGTGAGTAACACGTGACTTATCTACCTCCGAGTGGGGAATAACCTAGAGAAATCTGGGCTAATACCGCATAACACTTACGAGTCAAAGCAGCAATGCGCTTGGAGAGGAGGTCGCGGCAGATTAGTTAGTTGGCGGGGTAATGGCCCACCAAGACGATGATCTGTATCCGGCCTGAGAGGGCGCACGGACACACTGGAACTGAAACACGGTCCAGACTCCTACGGGAGGCAGCAGTGGGGAATTTTGCGCAATGGGGGAAACCCTGACGCAGCAACGCCGCGTGGAGGATGAAATCCCTTGGGATGTAAACTCCTTTCGATCGGGAAGATAATGACGGTACCGAGAGAAGAAGCCCCGGCTAACTTCGTGCCAGCAGCCGCGGTAATACGAGGGGGGCAAGCGTTGTTCGGAATTATTGGGCGTAAAGGGTGCGTAGGCGGTTTGATAAGTCACATGTGAAATCTTCGGGCTCAACCCGAAGTCTGCATGCGAAACTGTCGGGCTTGAGTATGGGAGAGGTGAGTGGAATTTCCGGTGTAGCGGTGAAATGCGTAGATATCGGAAGGAACACCTGTGGCGAAAGCGGCTCACTGGACCATAACTGACGCTGATGCACGAAAGCTAGGGGAGCAAACAGGATTAGATACCCTGGTAGTCCTAGCCCTAAACGATGATTGCTTGATGTGGTGGGTACCCAATCCTACCGTGTCGAAGCTAACGCGATAAGCAATCCGCCTGGGGAGTACGGTCGCAAGGCTGAAACTCAAAGGAATTGACGGGGGCCCGCACAAGCGGTGGAGCATGTGGTTTAATTCGACGCAACGCGAAGAACCTTACCTGGGCTCGAAATGTACAGGACAACGGTAGAAATATCGTCTCCCAGCAATGGGTCTGTATATAGGTGCTGCATGGCTGTCGTCAGCTCGTGTCGTGAGATGTTGGGTTAAGTCCCGCAACGAGCGCAACCCTTATCTCCAGTTGCTACCATTTAGTTGAGCACTCTGGCGAAACCGCCTCGGATAACGGGGAGGAAGGTGGGGATGACGTCAAGTCCTCATGGCCTTTATGTCCAGGGCTACACACGTGCTACAATGGCCGGTACAAACCGCTGCAACCCCGCGAGGGTGAGCTAATCGGAAAAAGCCGGCCTCAGTTCGGATTGGAGTCTGCAACTCGACTCCATGAAGCTGGAATCGCTAGTAATCGTGGATCAGCATGCCACGGTGAATACGTTCCCGGGCCTTGTACACACCGCCCGTCACATCACGAAAGTGGGTTGCACTAGAAGTCGGTGCGCTAACCGCAAGGGAGCAGCCGCCCAAGGTGTAATTCATGATTGGGGTGAAGTCGTAACAAGGTAGCCGTAGGAGAACCTGCGGCTGGATCACCTCCTTTCTAAGAGAGAACGTTCTGGTAATCAATCTCAGCCTCGCGATTGCGAGCAGGCCACCGTAAGGTGCTACCTGATGAGTGCGAAAGGCCAGACAACCCCTCCCTCAAGCAAAACCGATCTTGGTCGGTAGAGGGCGAGATGGGGAATCTGAACTCAACCTTCTCTTTGTCGTATGAATCAACAACGATGGTCATATCCGGCGTAGCTGGATAGCACGTTCAACTGTGTCCTCGAAAACCTTCGAGAGAGCTCAAGAGCCCGCGTCATCATTCTTCGGAATCGTTGGCCGGGCGACAGAGTAAGCATGTCGGCAGCGCAAGCTGTTCGCCAATGCCGGGCCTGTAGCTCAGTTGGCTAGAGCGCACCCCTGATAAGGGTGAGGTCGGTAGTTCGAGTCTACCCAGGCCCACCATTTTCTATTCTTCGGTTATACTGAACGAAGTGGGGCTGTAGCTCAGTTGGGAGAGCGCCTGCTTTGCAAGCAGGATGTCATCGGTTCGATCCCGGTCAGCTCCACCAAAACTCTCTAAGGTTTTTATGAAGCAACCTGTTCGAGGTTGAGTTTCCGCTCATTGCGGATTCTGATCCTTGAGCATGTCTCAGGCGCGCTCCAGAGCGCGTAGCGTTGCAACACTTTGTTGCCGCAGACGATTTTTGACAACTGAATAGATTGGGTAAATATAACTACAAGGCTGAGCAGCTTTGGGTTATCGGTAGTCTCGATAACTTGAGCTGATTACAGTGTTGAGTGTCTTTAGAATATTTTTGGAACGGCGATGGAGATCCGCAAGTTGTGATCGAAGTTGACCGTTCAGGCGGACTAAGCAACGTAGGTTTATTAGCTTACGGTCAGAGGTTTTCACTCTGATGCGTGCGAGTAAATTCTATGGTCAAGCTACTAAGGGCGCACGGTGGATGCCTTGGCAGAAACAGGCGATGAAGGACGCGACAAGCTGCGATAAGCTTCGGGGAGCCGCACATAGGCATTGATCCGGAGATTTCCGAATGGGGAAACCCAATATGGCAAACCCATATTATGCCCTACTGAATACATAGGTAGGAGCAAGCGAACGGAGGGAAGTGAACCATCTCAGTACCTCCAGGAGAAGAAAGAAACCTCGATTCCGATAGTAGTGGCGAGCGAACTCGGAACAGCCCAAACCCGTATTATTTCGGTAATTCGGGGGTTGTAGGGCCTGCAACAGTAGAGTTACCAATCTGGTCGATAGTCGAAGCTGTGTGGAAACCAGCCCGAAACAGCGTGACAGGCGCGTAGACGAAATTGATCCAGACTCGAAGCAGGTACCTGAGTAAGGCGGGGCACGAGAAACCCTGCTTGAATCCACGGGGACCATCCCGTAAGGCTAAATACTCGTTTCTGACCGATAGTGAACCAGTACCGTGAGGGAAAGGCGAAAAGCACCCCGAGAGGGGAGTGAAAAGTACCTGAAACCGTGTGCCTACAAGCAGTGGGAGGACTATGCCCTTCGGGGAATGTCTGACCGCGTGCCTATTGCATAATGAGCCGGCTAGTTATTCTTGTCAGCAAGGTTAAGCGTGAGCGAGCCGCAGCGAAAGCGAGTCTGAATAGGGCGATTCAGTTGGCAGGAATAGACGCGAAGCGGGATGATCTACCCTTGGCCAGGTTGAAGATGGGGTAACACCCATTGGAGGACCGAACCGGTGTTTGTTGAAAAAAGCTCGGATGAGCTGAGGGTAGGGGTGAAAGGCTAATCAAATTCCGTGATAGCTCGTTCTCTCCGAAATAGCTTTAGGGCTAGCGTCGTGTGATTTGGATCGGTGGTAGAGACATGGATGGACTAGGGGGCTTTCCGGCTTACTGAATCCAACCAAACTTCGAATGCCGATTACAACCAGCACGGCAGTCAGACTGTGGGGGCTAAGCTTCACAGTCGAGAGGAAAACAGTCCAGACCGCCTGCTAAGGTCCCAAAATTATAGTTAAGTGGGAAAGGAAGTCGGAACGCTCAGACAGCCAGGAGGTTGGCTTAGAAGCAGCCATCCTTTAAAGAAAGCGTAATAGCTCACTGGTCAAGCGGTCCGGTGCCGACAATACAACGGGGCTAAAACTATATACCGAAGCAGCGGATGCACACTTTTGAGTGTGCGTGGTAGGAGAGCATTCTCTCGTGGATGAAGCGTAACTGGGAAGATACGTGGACATTAGAGAAGAGACCCTGCCGGCATAAGTAGCGATAAGGAAGGTGAGAACCCTTCCCGCCGAAAGTCTAAGGTTTCCTGAGGAAGGTTAATCCGCTCAGGGTTAGGCGGTCCCTAAGCTGAGGCCGAAAGGCGTAAGCGATGGATTTCCGGTTAATATTCCGGACCTCCCAATAGTTCGTTTGACGATGGGGTGACGCATAAGGATAAGCAGGACCACATATGGCTATGTGGTTCGATACGTGTGAAGCTGGTTTCTCTAGGCAAATCCGGAGAAGCTTAACAGTGAGACGTAAAGCAGAGCCGTAGGGCTTGAAGCTGCTGATTTCATGGTGCCAAGAAAAACCTCTAAGGAGAAAGATTGGGAACCGTACCACAAACCGACACAGGTAGACGAGGAGAATATCCAAAGGCGCTCGAGTGAAAGCTTGTTAAGGAACTCGGCAAATTAGACCCGTAACTTCGGGAGAAGGGTCGCCCCCGTGGGTGCAAGCCTAGGGGGGCCGCAGTGAAACGCGAACGGCGACTGTTTAACAAAAACACAGGTCTCTGCAAAGTCTAAAACGACGTATAGGGGCTGACTCCTGCCCGGTGCCGGAAGGTTAAAGGGAGAGGTTAGGGCGCAAGCTCGAAGCTTCGAACTGAAGCCCCGGTGAACGGCGGCCGTAACTATAACGGTCCTAAGGTAGCGAAATTCCTTGTCGGGTAAGTTCCGACCTGCACGAATGGAGTAACGATCGTTCGACTGTCTTAACGAGTTGCTCGGCGAACTTGTAGTACCGGTGAAGATGCCGGTTACCCGCAGCTAGACGAAAAGACCCCGTGCACCTTTACTATACTTTTACTGTGAGTTACGGCTCTTGCTGCGCAGGATAGGTGGGAGGCTTTGATACCGGACTTTTGGGTTCGGTGGAGCCAACGGTGAGATACCACCCTGCGAGTGTTGTGATTCTAACCTCCTTCCCTTATCGGGAAGAGGGACATAGTAAGACGGGTAGTTTGACTGGGGCGGTCGCCTCCTAAATTGTAACGGAGGCGCGCGAAGCTACACTCAGGTCGTTTGGAAATCGACCGTCGAGTGCAAAGGCATAAGTGTGGTTAACTGCAAGACCTACAAGTCGAGCAGATGCGAAAGCAGGCCTTAGTGATCCGGTGGTTCTGTATGGAAGGGCCATCGCTCAACGGATAAAAGGTACGCCGGGGATAACAGGCTGATCGAAGCCAAGAGTTCATATCGACGCTTCGGTTTGGCACCTCGATGTCGGCTCATCGCATCCTGGAGCTGTAGAAGGTTCCAAGGGTTAGGCTGTTCGCCTATTAAAGCGGTACGTGAGCTGGGTTCAGAACGTCGCGAGACAGTTCGGTCTCTATCTGCTGTGGGCGTAGGAGATTTGAAGAGGGCTGTCCTTAGTACGAGAGGACCGGGATGGACGAACCTCTTGTGTTCCAGTTGTCATGCCAATGGCACGGCTGGGTAGCGAAGTTCGGTTGTGATAACCGCTGAATGCATATAAGCGGGAAGCACGCTCTAAGATGAGATCTCCCAACCCGTAAGGGAAATGAAGGGCCCAGGAAGACCACCTGGTTGATAGGCTGGAGGTTGAAGTGCAGTAATGCATGTAGCTTACCAGTACTAATCGCCCGTTCGGCTTGTCCATAGAATTTACTCTGCGCAATGTTTAGTCACATTGTTCTAGGGAATATTCAACACAAGCTTTGTAGTTATAGAGATATAACTAAGAAATACGTTTTGGTAAATGTCTGCTCAATCTATTCAGTTGTGAACGATCGCGCTGCGGCGCATCTTTCTAAAGTTTGCCGGTGAGTTTACCGCGAGGGTCCCACCCGTTCCCATCCCGAACACGGAAGTTAAGCCTCGTTGGGCCGATGGTACTGCACGCGTAAGTGTGTGGGAGATTAGGTGATCGCCGGCATTATTTCTGAAAAGCCCACCCTTGTGGTGGGCTTTTCTGCGTTTGCACGTCGCATTACACTTGTTCCATGTTTGTTTCGACGCTTCGCTCTTGTTTCTATCTTCTTCTTGCGGCTTTTCTGTGCGTTCTTGTTCTTCCCGCCTCTGCACAGCTTCCGCCGCCTGGTTACAACAGTCATTGGCGGACAGCTGACGGATCTGAAAAGCTTGCCCTTGAGTTTGGAGGCGGTTGGGATCTGGCTATGGGAGCAGCGCGCCAGTCTGAGACTCGCGGTTGGAATTACATGATGGGTGCCGGTTATAACTTCAATCGCCACCTGGCATTGCTGGGCGAGTACGGCTTCAACCATTTCACGGTTCCACCCCAGCCCAAGCTGTCGGACACAATTCCTATTTCGGGTAGCCTTCACATCTGGTCCGTCACGGCCGACCCAAAGTTTCAATACTTCGCGACGGATCGGGTTGGGGCCTACGTCATTGGTGGTGGGGGCTTCTATCGGACGAGCAATCATTCTGACGCAGATAATGGCGAGGCCAACGATGCCGGGGGAGTTAACTTCGGTACAGGCATCGCTTTGAAGGTGTCCGATAACAGCGACGCCAAGTTCTATGCGGAAGGCCGTTATACCTGGATCGACAACAAGCCCACCCCGCACACCACCTATATTCCCCTTACGATGGGGATTCGCTGGTAACCGCGGCGGGTTCTACCTGTGCTTGATTACAATCAGGGGCTAAGGGTAATTCTCCAATTGTTGTAACGCGATGGGGATTCGTGCGTGCCGTCTTCTCCCGGAGAAATGGCATCCAAATCCACGATGCGCGTTATTCCAAAGGGAGAGTTACTTCTGGCTCCAAATCTTCGTCGCATAGAGATGCCTGTGACCCAACTTGCCCCGATGGAACGCTGTCGCGCCGGCTGGTTTACGGCGCTGCTCCTGATGATCAATTTCGTCGGCGATGGCTGGTCCGGGCGCCCGATTGGAGTGGCGCATCAGCTCTTCCTGCTACCGTTTACGGCCGGCTTCCTGGTCTTGCTCTGGCGCTTTCTCTGTGGTTCGGAGAGGGAAACGGCCTGGTGGTCTACGGTGCGGGCTCTTCGGTTGGTATTGTTCTTTGAGATCCTGGCTGGCCTGCTCTTTCTCTATGAGTGCCACCACTTTGCGCCGCTAGGCTATCGGCTGCATCCGTTCGCGGTGCTTGCGGTCTTCATTCCGCTGCTGATTCTTCTTACAGTCTTAATGACCAAGCCCCGCGCCCAGGGCGGCTTGATCTTTGGTGTCGTGCTCGCGGCGTATGTTGCAGGAGTTCTGCTGGCAATCACCAGCTTTCCTTTGAATTACCTCCGCTCGGATATGCTGCCTGTCATCCAGTGGGCAGATACAAACCTGCTGCATCACCTCAGCCCCTACGCGACGATGTACGTAGGCGACCGCATCTACAACTTTCCCTATCTTCCGGGAATGCTCGTGGCGTTCTTCCCGTTCGTCGCGGCCCATCTCGACATTCGTTTCGGGTCTATTGCCTATGTTGTGGGTAGTGCTGTGCTCGTCTTCTGGGCTGCGAAGGTTGAACGGCGACGCGAGGTGGCGGCACTCCTTGGGCTTTTTTTGTTGTGTCCGTTTTTGCAGTATCGCCACGAGCTTTACCTGCAGCCGCACTGGTTTACGCTCGTCGCGATCTTTGTCCTCATGCAGCGCCGCCACTTTGCCTGGGCAGCATTTGTCTTTGGCGTCAGCATGGCGATCTACCAGTTCAGCTGGATTCTCTTTCCATTCTTCCTGCTTAACGCGTTCCGTCGTCGTGGCTGGTTGGAGTCGGCCAAACTTACAGCAGTGGCAGCGCTTGGAGCACTGGCTGTCGCCGGGCCATTTTTGGAGTCAGCGACCCGGCGTATTGCCAACAACACGGTCGGGCAGTGGGGGCTGATGCCTCATGCCGAAGCCATGCCGATCAACCTGTCGTATTGGGTGACGTATCTGGTTCGGCCCGACAAACTGCTGCGGTTGCAGGCTGTTCTGATGATCGCGCTCTTTCTCTACTGCGTCATCCGCAAGGGCTGTGAGACGCTCGAAGACACGTTGCGATGGAGCATCCTCGCGCTGACTGTCTTCATCCTGTTCAATGTGCTGGTTGACGGCTACTTCTATCTCATGCTGTTGGTTCCCATGCTCCTCTACACCTGTGTCGCGAACGGCTGGTGGCGTGAGGCCGAGGGAAGCTACGACAGACCTGACGCGATTGCCACAAACAAGAGTGCCCCAGGACACTGAGCTCCTGAGGCACTGTCGTGCATTCGATTCCATGAGCTAATCAAAAGCCATCGACATCCATGACCGTCTGGGCAAAGGCTTGTGGGGCTTCCTGCGGCAGGTTATGGCCGATGCCACCCGTGATGGTCCGGTGCGCATATTTTCCTGAGAATTTACTGCGATAGGATCCAGGATCGGGATGCGGTGCTCCATTGGCATCGCCTTCAAGGGTGATCGTGGGCACACTAATTACGGGAGTCGCTGCAAGCCGTCTTTCCAGTTCGTCGTACTGCGGTTCCCCTGGAGCCACACTCAACCGCCAGCGATAGTTATGAATCACGATGGCGACGTGGTCCGGGTTGTCGAAGGCCGCAGCGCTGCGATCGAAGGTGGCAGCATCGAAGTTCCACTTCGGAGAAGCGGTCTCCCAGATGAACTTCGCAAAAGCGTGACGATACTTGTCGTAGCCCGCACGGCCGCGCTCTGTCGCAAAGTAATACTGATACCACCAATCATGCTCTGCCGTGGGGGGCAGCGGGTGCTTACCGGCTTCAAGGCCGCTTACCAGGTAACCGCTCACAGAGACCAGAGCTTTGCAGCGCTCCGGCCACAATGCCGCGATGATGCAGGCTGTTCGCGCACCCCAATCAAAACCGGCAAAGATCGCCTTCTGGATCTTGAGAGCATCCATCAGGGCAAGGATGTCGACAGCTACAACCGACTGCTGGGCATTGCGGATCGTGCTGCTTGAAAGAAAGCGTGTTGTGCCATAGCCGCGCAGATACGGGACGATCACCCGGTAGCCTGCCACAGCCAACAACGGCGTGACGTCGATAAAGCTGTAAATGTCATAGGGCCAGCCGTGCAGCAGAACTACGACAGGACCATTCGCGGGACCCGCTTCAGCATAGCCAACGTTGAGCAGCCCGGCATCGATCTGTTTGAGTGAAGCGAACGAGGTGTTTGCTCCTGGCTTAATCGCGAGGATATTTTGTGAGCTTGCCGGTTCCGGATTGCCGGATAGGGAATCAACTCCTTCTGCGAAAAGTTTATGCGGTGCGAGCAATGTCGCTCCGGCGGAAAGGCCGGCTATTGCGAAAAGACGACGACGTGACATTCCAATTGATTCTGTGTGGTTCATGGTGCATCTCCTTGCTGAGCTGCGGCAAAAAGGCCTCGCTGAGGCCCAGGAAGCGGCAGCGATGAGGATGGGTCTCTTCAAATATTTGTTTCTCTTCATGGGAGAGAAACGCAAAGCCCAAAGCGGAAGAAGCCATACCTAAGGTCTTCTTCCGCCCCCTCTAGCGCAGTGGCTTGAAAGCTGCGCGAAGCTCTGAGCAGAAAAGCTCCGGCTGCTCCCATGCTGCGAAGTGGCCCCCCTTCGAGAGCCGGTTGTAGTAGATGAGTTTGGGATAGGCCTTCTCTGTCCAACTCTTTGGGGCCTGATAGATCTCGTCCGGAAAAGCGCTTACGGCCGTCGGGACAGGGACACCTTTCGGAGCGAAGAAGGGAAGCTTGCTCTCCCAATAGAGACGCGCCGAAGAGACTGCAGTTTTGGTTAACCAATAGAGCGTGATGTTCTCGAGGATGTCCTCTCGCGTCAGGCCCTCGGACTGGCCGTCGAAGACGCGTGCGATGAGCGCCTGGCTGCTCGCGTCGTGGTCGAGAATCCAGGCGGCCAGCCCGATCGGTGAATCTTCCAGTGCGTACAGTGTCTGTGGACGGGCCGACATCTCCTGGGCATAACCCAGCCCGTGCTTGTAAAAGAAATCGAGCTGATCCCACGCGCGCTTCTCATCGGCCGAGAGGGGGTAGGGAGGCTGCTCGTTGAGCTGCAGCGCCTTCTCAATTTCGGCTGGGACGGTGGCCGGCATATTCGTGTGAATGCCGATCAAACCCGGAGGCGTCTGCAGTGCCATCTGTTCGGTGACGGCGTTTCCCCAATCACCGCCCTGGGCCACATATCGTGTGTATCCGAGGCGCTTCATTAGTACAGTCCAGGCGTGTGCGATGCGAATGGGATCCCAGCCGGTCGTGGCCGGCTTGCCAGAAAAACCGTAGCCCGGCAGCGAAGGAATGATGACATCGAAAGAGTCTTCCGCCTTTCCACCGTGGGCTGTCGGATCGCTGAGCGGACCGATGACTTTGAGCTGCTCGATGATCGATCCGGGCCACCCGTGCGTGATGATGACCGGCAACGCATTCGTGTGCTTCGACCGGACATGAATGAAGTGGATGTCGAGACCATCGATCGCGGTGATGAATTGCGGCAGTGCGTTCAGCCTGGCCTCTACCTTTTTCCAGTCGTACCTGGCCCAATCGTGCGCGAGCTTCTGCATGGTCGCGAGTTGGACGCCTTGCGTTGCATCTCTGACGGATTCCCGTTCGGGCCATCGTGTTGCGGAGATGCGTCGGCGTAGATCGGAGAGCTCCGCCTCTGAAAAATGGACGCGGAAGGGGCGGATGGAATCGTCTCCGGGCGCTCCGGCTGGCTCTGCAATCATGGAACGGATTTCGGAGGCCTGCATGTCGGCAGGAGAGGCAAGTCCGAAGAGGCCGAGAGCTCCTGCGGCTGCTGTAAGGCTAAGGAAATCGCGCCGGGTAGAGTGAGTTCCGCTGACTGAAGCGTCGTTACGGGACACTATGTCCTGATCTTCTGTGGGGATTTTGGAGGAATGCGGCGCCTCTTTAAGGTGGGTCATGATGTAGTTCCTTTCTAAAACCAAACAGCAGCTTGCATTTTTGAAAGTGCAAATAGGTGGCCGTTTGTAAATGATTGAAAGGAATTGGTTTTTATTTGAGATGGTGGCAATTTCTTCAGCAGAATGACGATTTTTCGGCAAAATGCGTTTGGAAGCGCGAAGAATATGGGTGAGGTGTGACCCTTGGGAAGAACGGGAGACAGAAGGTTCCTCACGCGTGATGCCTTTCTCGCCTGCGAGTTTTTCCGCAGCCTGTAAAGCCCCATTCGTATTCGTCCCGTCATGCCCAGGTTGAAGCCCGGGCCTATCTCAGAAGCAAAGACAAAAGCAAAAACATAGTCGTCGATTCGTCAGAGACCACCCAGGCTATGCTTGTTGATCCCCAGGCTTTTGATCTTCGATTCGAGCGTCTGCCGTGGAATCCCTAGTTTCGCTGCGGCGCCGGAGGGGCCGGAGATGCGGCCGTGGCATTCGATCAACGCGGCTTCGATCATCTCGATTTCACGCTCTGCCAGCGCCGAAAGTGTGCCGCGCAGCTTCGACGAGGCCGTGGGTTGGCGTTTCAGCCAGCTCTCGTCAAAGAAGAAAGTGTCTGTGTCGCTAAGGATAAGGGCCCGCTCGACTACGTTCTGCAGCTCGCGAATATTTCCCGGCCAGCTATAGGCTTTGAACTGTTCCAGCGTGTGCTTGCCGATATGCCGGATATTCTTGCCGGCTTTTTTTGCGTAGCGGCCGATGAAGTATTCGAGGAGCACAGGAACATCCTCCGCTCGCTCGCGAAGCGGAGGAAGTTCGATCGGGAAGACATTGATCCGGTAGAAGAGGTCTTCGCGAAAGGTTCCGGCAGCCACTGCGGCGGATAGATCGCGATTCGTCGCTGCAATCAACCGGACGTCGACGGAGATTGGATGATGACTTCCAATCCTCTCGAACTCCCGCTCCTGGAGCACGCGCAGTAGCGCAATCTGAGTCTCCATAGGGAGATCGCCGATCTCATCGAGGAACAGCGTGCCACCGTCAGCGGCTTCGAATCGTCCCAGGCGTCTTTGCAGCGCTCCGGTAAAGGCGCCCTTCTCGTGCCCAAAGAGCTCCGAGGCAATCAACGATTGAGGGATTGCCGCGCAGTTCACGCGAATGAAAGCTCTTGCCGAACGGCTCGACCGTCGATGAAGGGCGCGCGCGATCAGCTCTTTCCCTGTTCCGGTTTCGCCGAGGATGAGGACGGTCGAGTCCGAGGGAGCTACTTTCTCCACCTGCTTCAAGACCTGGCGCAAGGGTTTGGAAGAGCCGACGATCTCCTCAAACATCGAGGCGCGATCGATCTCCTCGCGCAAGGCCAGGTTCTCGTTGTGGAGCCTCTCTTCGGCCTTCTTCCGGCTGTCGATGTTCGTTCCCGTAACGTACCAGCGAACTGTGCGGCCCTCGTCATCTTTGAGCGGGTTGTACTGCATGAGATACCAGCGATACTGGCCATCCACGCCCTTGAGCAGAACGCGTACCTCGAGCTCGAAGGGCACTTCCTCGCGAAGTCCTGCACTACTACGCTCGGCCTGCACGCGGTCGATGTCCTCAGGATGGAAGGGGGTCGCAAAGGCACCTTTTCCGCTCACGTCTGTGATCTCGATTCCGGTCAGTTCGAGAGCTACCCGGTTTACGTAGAGCACATCTCCGTCCGGGGACAGGACGACGACGTATTGGGAGATCGCATCGGTGATCGTGTGGAACTTCTGCTCGTCCTGGCGCAGGTTCTCTTCGGCAAACTTCCGGTCATCGATATCGGTATTGATTCCGTACCAGCGGGCGACGTGGCTCTGTTCATCAAGAACGGGTGCGACGCGTATCAGGAACCAGCGATACTCGCCGTCGAAGCGCCGCAGACGAGCTTCGATCTCTCCAGATTTGCCTGCTTGCCGGAGGGCTCGCCACCACTCTCGTAACGGCTCTATCTCGTCTGGATGAACGGCTGCTTCCCACCCCGATCCGTACACTTCTTCGGAGGAGAGGCCAGTGTAGTCATGAAACTGCCGGTTAGGAAACTCCAGGGAGCCATCCGGCAAGGCGCACCACGCCGACGCCGGGATGCTGTTGATGAACGTGCGAAGTTGAGCCTCCGATCTGTTGGGTTCGTCGAAGGTGTTTTCTTCCTGCGTCAGCGTTCCTCGATGCTCGTGCTCATTGGCGTTCATGGGCTCTCCTATCGAGCGATGCGAACGTAGAAGTTCAAGATTGCGATGGGGTCACGAGGGACGTTCCATAAGGAGCGAAGGAGAGGCTCAGGAATCTCGCTTGTGTCAGTTGGGCCAGCAAGTTTCGCTCACGCGAAATTATAGCGTTCTGGCGGAGCGATTTGTGATTTGGCATTATCGTAAAGTGTTGTATTGGTTCTAGATCAAAGATGTTGGCACCAAAACGAAAGAATCAAACTAGAATGAGCCAACGTGGAAACTATTCTCAGCAATAAACGGTATAGAAATATCTTCTATTCATTCAGCCTTCTTCTATTGATTGTCCTTGTGGCCATACGCTACATAGGTGTGCCTGCCTGGGATCCGAGCATCTCGAGAAATGGGCCCAAAGCGTTTGCCCAATTGATTGAAGGGCTTACGACAAGCTTAATCGTGACGATTCTCATCGGATCGTTTCTATTTTTCGCGACGCCAGCAGTGATGAAGGTTGCAAAGATCGAGCCCGTTGAGCCAAAGATGATCAATGATCTATTGAAAACTGCGACGGCGACATCGATAGCATGGACCCTCCGTGGTGCAATGGGTAGATATACGAGGGCGGAAACCCTGCCAGCCCTCATCAAGCGAGCACGAGTTTCAGGGGCTCGGCGTAGTCTCAGATTAATGGTTCTCGATCCAGATATTGCACGAGTATGTCACGGATATGCGAACTACCGAAATGGAGTTGCGTCCTCGTCAAAGGTACAAACGCCACATACAGGAGCAACTGTTAGAAATCAAATATTGGCTACTGTCCTCACTGCTACAAAGGCGAGTCTGACCGAATCAATGATCGATATCCAGATTTATCTTGTGCCGATGTGGTCCGTCTTCCGTATTGATTTGTCGGATGAATATGCAATTCTTACGAGCGAGGACCCTCGCGAACCCGGGTTACGCATTGATCGTGGATCGCATTTTTATGGGACATACTCAAAAGAATTAGACTTCATTGCTCTCCAGAGCCGTTCTCTTCCTCTGCCTGATAGTTCCTCGGGCTTGCTGCTTTCAAACGCATCGGATGTGAAGGTCGTACTCCAGTCTCTTGGGATTGCTCACGCTGATCTTTCGCAAGAACAATGTGAAGAGATATTCCAACTTATCGATTCAAAGAGTCATCAATATGTCTGATCTGCAAATAGAGAAAATCATCGAGGACTTTTCGTGGAATCACTTGGCGGAAAGATGGGCTACACTGTCCGATCTCATTTGCGCTTGTAGGTTAAGGAGACATCCTCTTGGCTTCATACACGGCGAGTTGATGAGCTATAAACACGCCGCAGTGCGTCTTCATATCTGGGATTCGATCGAGCGTGTTATGCAGGAACCTCGCTGGTTCATACATACGCATACCTTTGATCTTAAAAGTATTGTCCTTACGGGATGTCTCACCAATCGTCTGTATGCGTGGTCTGAGGCTGAATTGAGCCCTAATAAGCGGCTTTATAAAATTACTTACGCTGGAGAGGTGTCCCGTCTGGAGGCTACTGATCAGCTGGGCAGATGTGAGCCGCTTTCGTCCGAGGACGTAAACACAAGCCAAACGTACTCAGTAGATTTCGGTGAGTTCCACAATACATTTGTGCCTGAAGGGGTCTTTACTGCAACCATTGCTCTTACGATCAAACGTCCCGGTAATCCACTTGTAGTCGGTGCTACTAATGGTGAACCCTCCTATTCCTATAGTCGGCGTGAGTTGAACCCAGAAGATCAGGACCGAATAGTCAAAGAGCTTTTCTTGAGAGTCTGTATCTAGTTTAAATCACATGCTTGGTGCAGGCGGTACTGGTGGCTGGGGTGGTGTTGTGGGAGCACGCAGCGACTTCGGCGTTTTGGGTGCCTTAGGCGCCTTGGGAGCTGTCGAAAGCACGGTGACTCCGGGGGCTGTAACCGTAATGCGAGGCGGAGCAGGTGCAGTCGGAGGCAGGGGAGCGACGGTGGTCTTGCTGATGGTCACGTCTCCGTCGCTGGTATTGATCTTTACCTGGGGACCGCCATGGCCCACCGTCTTCAGCAGCGTATTAACTTCTGCCTTCTCCATTGGGGTTAGTCCAAAATCGTTTTCGATATCACCATTCTTCGTTTGGGCGTTTAGCTCAAATCCAGCGCTTGCCGGAACGCCGACGCTCACCGAACCATGCTGATTCGTAACAGTGATCTGTCCCAGAGGCGAGGTGTTGGTGATATCGACGGAGCCATCGCGGTTGGTAATCTGCACGTTGCCTTGCACGCGGTCCAGGGTAATGTTGCGTTCCCGGGTGTTCAGCACGACGGGGCCGAGAATCTGATCGGCCTGTAGCTCCGGTCCGGTTGCTACCTCGAACTCGCCGTCAAGCCGTGCGGCCTGGAACTGGGTGCGGCTGGTCTGGAAGCTGATCGCTCCGTTGATGTGCTCCAGATGGGTCGTCCCGAAGAAGTCTCCGCGCAGCGTCACGGGACCCGTGATGTCGGTGGCGGTAATGTCGCCGGCGCGTCCTTCGACCGTGACGATTCCATTGACGCTGTGTGCGGATACGCTCTCATCGTCGTCGTTGACGTGGGTCTGGACGGCGCCGTTAATTCCATTCAGATCAACCTGCCCGTGATTTGCGGTGAGGGTCACATTGGCGTGGATGTCCGATACCTCTACATCGCCGCGCCCCGCTGTGATGGAGAGCATGGTGTTGTGTGGGACATCGACTGTCAGGTCGGCTTGTCCGCCCGCTACATCCGGCACTTCCAGCAGGACATTGGCTCCGTCAGGCTTCAGTGTAGGTTGCAGTTGAGACTCTTTCTTCTCGGCGTCGCTGTCGCTCCACGCATAGGCCTGCTTGTGGACGTTGACATGGACCTGTCCATCGTCGCTGGTGCCAGTTACCGTCACATCGCCGTGCGGGCAGTGAATGGTAAGCATTCCGCCGGAGGGGATGGAGCCTGCGACCGAGTCGTCCGCATCGTGCCGATCGCCGAAGGCGTGGTCCCAGTTGGTGAAGCCGTGCCCCAGGGCGTGTTCTTTCCACTCCATGCCGCGCTTGGTGGCCCGCGAGCATGCGCCGACGATCGCGAGGATTACCAGGAGCGTGATAACACCGCCGCCGAGAGCGCGGGTGCCGCGGACCGGGCCGCTGCTGTGTTGCGCCTGATACTGATCCAGCGCCCACTCGGCGAGCAGGATGAGTCCTGCGCCGATCATTACGAACGGCCAGTATCCGGCATACCAGTCCAGCGCATGCGCCCAGGAGAGGCGACCGGTCTGGACGAGCAGGAACACAATGCCGACGGCCAGGATCACCAGGGGGCCAACGATCGATCCGCGGCGCTGGGCACGCATCTGCAAGCGAGTCTGAGTGCGCTGCATCCGGGCTTGCTGTTTCAGGGCGCGCTGCTGAGCCTTCCAGTCGTTGCGATTATAGGGCGGCGGATAGGGCGGCTGGCCGGAAGGAGGAGGATAGGAGCTCATCTTACTGCCCACCCTTTGCCGAGTCGTCCGTTGCGGGCCAGTGTGGCACGTGGGGTTCTGTTACAGGAGTTGCGTAGCCGGAGGTCTGCGGGGTTCCGGGAATGAAACTGGAAGCAGGAGGGACGTAGGCCGGACGGCCGACAGAGCGTTCCAACAGCAGGAGTGCACCGAAGGTAATGACCAGGATCGGCCAGGTCTGCCCGAACGTCCATACATGGGCTGCCTGCAGGGCAAAGAGAATGGCAAGAGTCATCAGCATGACCGGACCGCGCAGCATGCAGACGAACTGAGCGCTTGCCAGCCCGCTGCCGGTCAGGCGATTGACGCCACCCAGCCAGCCCAGGCGGCGGACGAAGGCCCAGATAGAGAGGCCTGCGAGCAACACGGGGAACAGCCAGCGACCGCTGATATGGAAGAAGGAAGAATCGATGTTGGCCAGTAGAAAGACCAGGCCAAGAGCGATCAGCCAGATGGCCCCTGTCGGGAATCGCCGCGCAGGCGAGACTGGGGGAACGGCGACGTCAGGCGTGTCCGTGCCGGTGCCAGAATAGGTTTGCGCATACGGCGGAGCTGTGGCGAAGCCGGTGTCCCTATAGGCTTGCTGGCGAATGGCTTCTGCCGTATCTTCGGCTGTCGCCGCCTGCTGCGCGGCTGCGTCTGCTCCAAACTGTGTAGGGGGAACATAGCCTACCCAGGAGAGGGGCGTATTGGTCGACGAGGCCGCAGGTTGACCGGGTGTCCAGCTTGTGACCGGAGTGGCTGGCGGACGCGTGGCGCTTCCAGGCCAATTCTTGCCGAAGCCCATGCGATCGCCGATGTCATTGAACCCAAAGGCATTAGGCAATGGAGTGCCCTCGATGCGGGCCTTGGCCGTGTGATAGGCCTCGAATGCCTGATAGAAGACCCAGCCTGCTACAAAGAGTCCGAAGATGCCGTTGACGCTATCGGCCAGAGAGACCAGCACGGCAAAGACGATCAGATGGACGATGCCCTTGGCGAACTGCCCGTTGTACATGGCGCCAACGCCGGGGATCAATCCCAAAAGCCATGCCAGCATAGGGCTGGGTTCGCTGGGAAGGGGGGCCGCTGGAGGAGGAACTGCCGTGCCTGGGCCCTGGGAGGGGGCCTGGGTTGGATTTTGGGTGGTTGCTGAGCCTGTGGCTTGAGTTGAGCCTGAGAGGCGTGCCTCCAGGCAGGATTCGCAGAAGATGCCCGAGCCTACGACCCGTACTGTCTCGCGGGTCAGAGGACGACCGCAATCCTGGCAGAAGCCTACCCGTTCGTTGTTCTGGCTCTCGTTTGTTGTCTCGTCAGGTTTGTCGAACATGGCTAGGCTCCTTTCTCGAATGTTGCGTAGCGGATCCTGGGGCGTTGCAGGCTGCTGGTGCCCTGGGGTACATCCTGTTTCGGTTTGTTTTCGGGAGCCTGTTGGTTGGAGTCCGGTGTCTTGTCGCTGGACCTGTGCGTTCTATCCAGGGTGCCAGGGGCCTGCGTGTCGTCCTGAGTTTCGTTGCCGAACTCACTGTTGCGCAGGTCATTGACGCGCGACTCCACCTGATACACCACGCGCAGATTCTGGAAGGAGCGTGCCGCCGAAGCGCCGGCATCCGCCACGGTCCGGCGTAGAGACGAGGGCCGCAGGCTGCCCGCACGCAGATCGCTCAACCGGACGCCGGTCATATTCAGCGTCAGGGCGATCGAGAAGAAGGCCATGGCTGCGGTCATCGCCAGCCGGGGCTGGAAGCTTGCGTTGCCATTCTCAAAGGAGAAGAGATCGGCCAGCTTGCGCCGGAAGGCCAGGAATCTGCCGCCGGTCTGGTCCATGGCACGGGGAGGCCAGACTTGCAGAGGCTCCTCGTAAATGGGTGCGATTACCAGGCTGGGAGCGAGGGCAGGAACCGGCGCGGCGGCAGCCGCTTGAGCGCCTGTCGTCTCTGCCAGGATTCTTTGCAGGAGAGCGGCGGGAGGTTCAGGGGTATGGCCCTTGAGCATCGCCATCCATGCGGCTCCGCGCTGCGCCTCGGCCAGTTCTTCGGCACAGGTTGTGCAGCCCGCCAGGTGCTTGTCGAATGCCCGCCGTTCGGCCTCGTTGAGCGTGCCGTCCACTGCGTCCGGGCACATCGCCTCACATACGGCGCACGCTATCGGTTTGCTGCTGTCGAACTCATCGAATTGGCCCATGTTTGCCACCCTACATCACCTGCCCTTCTATACGTTTCAAAAGCTTAGCGAGTTCACTGCGTCCGCGGCTAATGCGACTCTTTACCGTGCCCTGCGGAACGCCGAGAATCTCTGCAATTTCCTTGTAATCCATATCTTCGAGGTCGCGCAAAATTACTGCCTCGCGCAGGTCCGGCGACACCTGCGCCAGAGCCTGCTGAATCTGAGCCCGAAGTTCCAACCCGGCCATATGATGCTCCTGCCCGGGACGCGTGTCAGCCAGCTTCTCCGCTTTGGAGGGCCCGTCATCTTCGCCGTCATACGTTTCGTCCAGCGAGTCGCTTACACGATCCATCCGCGAGCGGCGATAGCTGTCGACGAGCAGATTGCGGGTCAGCGTCGTCAGCCAGGTTGTAAAGCCACCTTTGGCGGGGTCGAAGCTGGCGAGGTTCTTGAACATCTTCAGGAAGACTTCCTGCGTCATGTCCTCGGCCTCGGTTGCCGACCCGGTGAAACGATAACAAATTCCGTAGATCCTGCGATGCTGCCCGGTTGCTAATTTTTCCCAGGCGTCGGCGTCGCCCTGCAGACACCGTACCGCCAACTCGGCCAGCCTGGCCTGCTCTGCTGCTGCCGCGGCGCGTTGCTCCTGCACTTGCGGAAGCGGTTCCCGCTGCGGGTCTGGATCCTGAGGGGACAGTCGCGCTTCCGTCATAGGTATCTCTTGCAAAGGCAAACGCTCCGGCCGGGAATCGCGCCCGGATGGGGGTGTCAGCGGCTCGCGCCGCAGAATCCTCGCCCCCAGCAGAACTCGGCTGTCTTGTTCGAAGATCGCCGGAATCGTCGCCGTTGCCATGTGAAGTGATACGCAACACCTGTCGCTATGGTTCCCCTTAACAGCAGAAAATAGCGAACAGGAACAGAAAACAGCGAAAGGAGGGGTGCAACCAGCTTATAACTGTTTTCTGTTCACCGCTTTACTGTTTTTTAGTTTTTTATGACCCCGCAGGCGATGCGATTTCCGGAGTTTCCGCTGGGATCGGTCTTCATATCGTCAGCCTTCTCGTGGACGACGATGGAGGTGCCGCCACTGGCGAAGAGCGAGTTCGGAGCGGCCGGATCGAGCGAGATCGTGGTCACGAGGAAGGTCGCGGAACCGGTGTGGTCTTCGCCGACCGATACGTTCTGCGGCAGGTCGCCGTTGTGGTGGCCCATCGGGTTGTCGAAGCCGTGCTTCTTGCCGTCCGGGTTGAAGTGGCCGCCGGCGCTCTTGAAGTCCGGGCCTTCGCAGGAGGCGTTCTGATGGATGTGGACGCCATGCGGTCCGAAGGGCACGTTTTTCAGGTCGATCTTGACCTTCACGCCCTTCTTCGCCGTCTTGAAGGTGGCTGTGCCGGCGTCTTCGCCGGTGGACGTTTTGATTGGAACCTTAATCTCTTTGGGGCCCTGGGCCGTAGCCACCGATAGTCCTGCCACTAACCCACAAACCGCCAGCATTTTGAAACGCATTGCACAGCCTCCAGTCAGAAGTACCGACAGAATACGCCTTCTCGGGGAGTCAAAGATAAACGCTGTAAAGTTCTGCAGCCAGGCCTGAGGGTGTTTTACCGACGGGTTATCCACTGCGCCGGCTCTTCGCGGCGATTACGATAATCCAAAGCGTTTACTCCAATCGATTGACGAGGCCTCCGCCAGCCCATGCAAACACAGCCCCCCGGCGTGCTCGAAGTCATTACCGGCCCCATGTTCTCCGGCAAGAGCGAGGAACTGATTCGCCGCCTCAAACGGGCGCGCATCGCTCGCCAGCGCGTAGCTTGCTACAAGCCGGACATCGACCTGCGCTATCACCGCACAGCGATCGCCTCGCACAGCGCGCAGACGCACGAGGCTACGACCGTCGCCACCGTCGAGCGGTTGCGCGAGGCCCTCTATCCGCAGCTCTCGGAGGTGGAGGTCGTGGGGATCGACGAGGTGCAGTTCTTCGACGACGGAATCATCCCCCTGGCCGTCGAGTTGATCGCCATGGGCAAGCGCGTTCTGATGGCCGGCCTCGATACGACCTTTGAGGCGGAGCCCTTTGGCCCGGTCCCCAACCTGATGGCCATTGCGGACAAGGTCACGAAGCTCTCGGCGGTCTGCATGGTTTGCGGGGCGTCGGCGATCCATACGCAGAGGCTGGGACAGAGCCAGGAGCTGGTCGTCGTCGGGGCGGCAGGACTGTACGAGGCACGCTGCCGCGCGCACTTCTCGCCCTTTACCGATGAGCTCGGGTCCGAACAGTTGGAGCTGCCGGCGGTAGGGTAGTTGTACTTGTCTTCGCTGGCATTCTAAATCTCGGTGATGTAACCGGAGTTGCGATTCTTGCCTTAATCAACAAATTGAAGCCCCCGCATTCGTGGTGGCACGAATGCGGGGGCCTTCGGCTAGGTCTCAGGATGACGACGAAAAACAAACAACGGCTTAGCTCTTGATGAAGGCCAGCAGGTCGGCGTTGATCTCGTCGGCGTGTGTGGTGCACATGCCGTGCGGATAGCCGGGGTAGACCTTCAGCGTGGCGTTCTTCACGATCTTTGCAGACAAGAGGCCGGCCGCGCCGATGGGCACAATCTGATCGTCATCGCCGTGCAGAACCAGCGTGGGGATGTCGATCTTCTTGAGGTCTTCGGTGAAGTCGGTTTCGGAGAAGGCCTTGATCGTGTCGTACTGGCTCTTGTGCGAGCCCAGCATGCCCTGGAGCCAGAAGCTGTCCTGCACGCCCTCGGAGATCTTGGCGCCTGCGCGGTTGTAGCCATAGAAGGGCAGCGTCAGGTCCTTGTAGAACTGCGACCGGTCCGCCGCGACACCCGCGCGCAGTCCGTCGAAGACAGCGAGCGGCAGACCGCCGGGGTTTTGCTCCGTCTTGAGCATCAGCGGCGGCACTGCGCCGATCAGCACGGCCTTTGCGACGCGCTTGCTACCGTGACGGCCCAGGTAGCGCGCTACTTCACCGCCGCCGGTGGAGTGGCCCACCATCACGACATCCTTCAGATCGAGCGCTTCGAACAGCTCTGCCAGATCGTCGGCGTAGGTGTCCATCTCGTTGCCGTCCCAGGGCTGGCTGGAGCGGCCGTTGCCGCGCCGGTCGTGGGCGATGACACGATAGCCCTGCTGGCCGAGGAACAACATCTGTGCGTCCCAGGCATCTGCCGTCAGCGGCCAGCCGTGCGAGAACACGATGGGTTGGCCTGTGCCCCAGTCTTTGTAGTAGAGAGTGTTTCCATCTTTGAGGGTGAGGATGCTCATTGAAAAATCTCCTTTGGTGCGGTGAGAGATGTTCGTGGGAGGAGCGCTTATGGAGGAGGCCGTAAGCGTAGTTTTGGTATGCCCATACTAGCTCGCGGTCCCGCGTGTCGGTATGAAGTTACAGACAAGGCTTACCCTTTGCGCATCAACCGTACCAGCGGCAGCAGTGCCACGCAGGCGGCGAGGCTTACAAGGGCGTCGGTGCGCAACTCCCCTCGCAGACCTCCGTGGCCGTAGGCCCAGCCGTCGAGTGCGCCCATGTAGCTGATGGGCAGGGCCGTTGCCGAGGTCAACAGCCCGAACTGCGTTGCCGCCAGAGGGTTGTTGCGCCCGATCGTATCGAAGGTAATGGCTACAGCGGTCGAGAAAGAAAGTGCCTGGAAGATGTTCTCTCCCAGGATGGCCGTGGCAAAGGTTGCCGGGGCATGGGGGAGCGCCAGAAGGCTCAAGGTAAAGAGTGCGCCTGCGATGCCGACCACAAAATACAGCGGCAGAATCCGTATCTTCTTCGCCAGCAGAGGCAGCATCAAGCAGCCGAACGCACCGGCCAGCATGAGCATGAGCGCGCTGATGCGGCTCACAAACTGGGGGCTGGCGTGGAAGTCCTGTCCTATGCCGCCGAGATTGTTGGTCATGGCGAACGATCCTGTCGGCAGCAGGAATAAAGGAAGCGCCACCAGGACCTCGCGGCGTTTAAAGAGAGCCAGCAGCTCTCGTCCGAAGGCTCCAAAGCTCTCCGCGAGCCGCCTGGCCTGGGTAAGGTTTTCGAGAGGCACCGGCATCCACAGAAAGATCACGGCAGGCAAGGCGACCAGCGTGCCCAGCAGAGGGGCTATGACAGAGGGAGGCAGTACACGGGAGAGCTCGCCGGGAAGAACGGCCATCAGGGCATAGCCCAGGTAGCTTCCCACCTGGGTCCAGGCGCTGAGCTGGGCCTCGTCTTCGCGGCGTACGATCGTTCCGAGCCAACCGCCGAGTGCATTGGAGCTCAGCATGGCCGAGGCGTAGCCGATGATCAGCAGCGTCTCCAACGTGCGCATGTGGTGCTGCGACAGGATGGCGGCGGCCATGATGGCTCCGGCGAGGATTGCGAACAGCGTCGCGTACCACCGCCGCGAGAACCTGACATCGAGCAAAGGCCCCAGGGCAAAACCCCAGAACCCCGGCGAGAGGCACGCCGCGACGATCGCTGTGATGTAGCCCTCGGGCACACCCTGTGCGGCGAGCATCTGGGGCAGCGGCACGAGCAGAAATCCGCCGAACAGGCCAAGCGTCATGTTCGACATGCCCATCAACCACAGAGGGGCATATCGTTTCGGCTGCTGGGTGATTTCGGCCATGCGTCGAGCTTACAGATTTACTCGCTGGCCAACGGCTGCCACAGCTCCAGGCGGTTGCCATCGCAGTCTTTGATCCAGGCGAAGCGTCCGTAAGAGTGATCTTCGCGCTTCGGATCGATCCAGACTCCGGCTGCGGAGAGTGCTGTGAGCAGGGCATCCATATCATCGACACGATAGTTGATCATCGCGGCCTGCTGGCCTTCGCCGAAGTACTGCGTGTCCGTGGGGAATGCGGACCAGGCCGTCATGCCCGTGCCGGCGGGAACTTCGTCGCTCCATTGGAAGGCTGCGCCGTTGAAGTCGCTGAGGTGCACGCCGAGGTTTTCGGCATACCACTTTGCCAGTGCTTTTGGATCGCGTGAGCGGAGGAAGACGCCGCCAATACCGGTAACTCGTGCCATGTTCGTTAGCCTATTCTTTCTACGCGTACCGCCGTGCCGTAGGCCAGCACTTCGTTTACGCCCTGCATGATCTCGTTGGCATCGTAGCGCGTGGAGACGATGGCGTTTGCGCCACGTTCGGCGGCGTGAACCATCATCCGGTGAAAGGCATCCGCGCGGGTTCTCTCGCAGAGCTCGGTGTAGAGCGTGATGTCGCCGCCGATGATGGTCTGCAGGCTTGCTCCAATGGTTCCAAACACGGACCGTGAGCGCACGACGATGCCTCGCACCACGCCAAAGTTTTCGACGATGCGATAGCCCGGCAGCTCCAGCGCTGTCGTCACCATGGATTCGGAGAAGGGAAGCGGTTGGTTCGGTGCGGCCATGTTCGGTTACCTCTCGGGAGAGTCAGTGTAGGGTTACTGGGCCAGCGCCGCAACCAGATTTGTGACGGCGCCCGAGTCGATAGTCTGCGCCGCGAGGGTTACACCTTCGCGAATATCGTTGACTCGGCCCGCGGCAACCAGCACGGCTGCGGCGTTCAGCAGCACGACGTCGCGATGCGGCCCCGGTGCGCCGCTGAAGATCGTCTTCAGAATCAGGGCGTTTGCTGTTGCGTCGCCGCCTTCAAGGGCGCTCAGGGGGGCTCGCTGCAGTCCGAAGTCCTCGGGGGTGACGACGTACTGCCGGACCTCGCCGTCGAGCACCTCGGCGACTTCGCTGGGGCCGCTGAGGGCCAGCTCGTCCAGTCCGCCATCGCCGTGCACGACAAAGGCGTGCTGAATGCCGAGCATCGTCATGGCCTCCGCGACCAGCGGAACCAGCCGCGCCGAGTACACGCCCATCACCTGCCGTCGTGCGCCTGCGGGATTGAGCAGCGGGCCGAGCACATGCAGCACCGTGCGCACGCCCATGGCTCGCCGTACGGGCATGACGGCTTTCATCGCGGGATGATGCGAAGGGGCGAGCAGAAAGCAGAATCCGTGCTGCCGAAGGGCGTTGACGGCCTCTTCGGGTGCGAGAGTGGTTGGGATATCCAGCGCGTCGAGCACGTCGGCTGAGCCGCAACGTGAGGTAATGGCGCGATTGCCATGCTTGGCGACCTTTGCACCGGCCGCCGCTGCTACCAGGGCGGCGGCGGTAGAGATATTGAAGCTGCCGCTGGCATCGCCGCCGGTACCGCAGGTGTCGACCAGCGAGGCCTGCTCGGCGGAGGAGAGCGGAAGGGTCGTGGCCACCGCGCGCATGGCGGAGGCAAAGCCCGCGACTTCTTCGGCGGTCTCGCCGCGACCGGCCAGAGCGCCCAGCAGGGCGGCGATTTCGACGTCGGCGGCCTCACCGTCGAGGATGCGTTGCATCAGGATCAAGGCTTCGCCGCGCGAGAGGGTCTCGCGCGCTTCGACGATGCGCCGCAGTTCGTGTTGAATCGACATGACTTTCTGAGCCTACCAAAAGCAGCTAGTGGGTTGAGTCATTCGTTCGTTGAAGAACCAGCGTTACCCCACAGCGCGAAGCGCAAACCGTGACGCTTTAGCGTCGTGGGACGGAGGGAGCCGTAGCCTTTAGGCTACGGAATAAGGGGCTAGCGAGAATCGGGCTTTAGCCCTGGGCCTCTTGTTCGCGGCCGAAAGAAGGCCCGGGCCTAAAGGCCACATCTTTGCCAAGCCTCTATTTCCGTAGCCTAAAGGCTACGGCTCCCTCCGTCTTCCTGACGCTAAAGCGTCAGGAAACGCGCTTCGCGCTGTGCTGAGCGGACCACCCTTTGGTCGAGATGACAAGGTATGGGGCGGGCAATGTAAGGGTTTTTCACCCGCGATTGTTGCTTTTCGCGCGGTGGCTCCGATAATCGTCGCGCTGGTTTGCTCCGCGTTTCCGGCACTCGCTACTATGATTGGGTCTGCCAAGCAGCGAATGGTTGCATTCTGGAGCGCACATGAAGATCCACGAGTACCAGGCCAAAGAGATCCTCCGGAAGTACGGCGTCGCCGTACCCAATGGAGAGATGGCCACCACGATCGAAGAGGCCGATGCGGCCGCCAAGCAGCTTTTCTCCGCCGGTAACGCGGTTGTCGTCGTCAAGGCGCAGATCCACGCGGGTGGGCGCGGCAAGGGCGGCGGCGTCAAGCTGGCGCGTTCGCTGGAAGAGGCTGCCGTGTACTCGAAGAGCATCCTCGGCATGCAGCTTGTGACGCACCAGACCGGCCCCGCCGGACAGAAGGTGCAGCGGTTGCTGGTCGAGGCCGGTTCGGCCATCGCTCGCGAGCTGTATCTCGGACTGGTGCTCGACCGCGCTTCATCGAAGGTCGTGTTCATGGCCTCTCAGGCGGGCGGCATGGAGATCGAAGAGGTAGCGCACGAGAATCCCGACGCCATCTTCAAGGAGTACGTCAATCCAGCCATCGGCCTGCAGCCCTACCAGGCCCGCGCTCTGGCGTTCAAGCTTGGGCTGGAGCCTGCGCAGATCGGCGAGGCGGTAAGGTTCATGCTCGGCCTTTACAAGGCCTTCATTGAGACCGATTCGACGCTGATGGAGATCAATCCTTTCATCACGACCAAGGACGGCAAGCTCCTCGCGCTCGACTGCAAGATCAACTTCGACGACAACGCGATGTTCCGTCACAAGGACCTGAAGGAGCTGCGCGACCTGAGCGAGGAAGACCCGCTCGAAGTCGAGGCCAGCAAGTACGCGCTCAACTACATCAAGCTCGACGGCAACATCGCGTGCATGGTGAACGGCGCAGGCCTCGCGATGGCGACGATGGACATCATCCAGTACGCCGGCGGCTCGGCTGCGAACTTCCTCGATGTCGGCGGCGGCGCGAACCAGGAGCAGATTGAAAATGCCTTCGGCATCCTGTTGAGCGATCCGAATGTGAAGGCCATCTTCATCAACATCTTCGGTGGCATCCTGCGTGTCGACGTGCTGGCGACAGCAGTCGTTGCGGCTGCGAAGAAGTTGAACGTGCAGCTTCCGATCATCCTGCGTCTTGAAGGAACGAACGTCGAAGAAGGCCGCAAGATTCTCGCTGAATCTGGCCTCAAGTTTGAAGTGGGAGCCACCATGAAAGAAGCCGCCGACCTTGCGGTTGCCGCAGCGAAGGGAGTCAACTAATGTCAGTTCTCGTCGATAAAAATACGCGGTTGATCGTGCAGGGTATTACCGGTCGTGAAGGTACCTTTCACGCCAAGGGCTGCGCTGAGTACGGCACGAAGGTTGTGGGTGGCGTAACTCCCGGCAAGGGTGGTACGACCCACGAGGGTTGGCCTGTCTTCAATACCGTTGAAGAGGCCGTGAAGGAAACTGGCGCGAACGCTACGGTGATCTTTGTTCCGCCGCCGGCTGCTGCGGACGGCATTCTCGAAGCTACGGCTGCGGGCGTGCCGCTGGTGGTCTGCATCACCGAAGGCATTCCCGTTCTCGACATGGTGAAGGTCTGGGAGGTGGTGAAGACCTCGAAGTCACGGCTCATCGGGCCGAACTGCCCGGGCGTGATCTCGCCGGGCAAGGCCAAGATCGGCATTATGCCTGGCCGCATTCACAAAGAGGGCTCGGTCGGTATCGTTTCGAAGTCCGGCACGCTGACCTATGAGGCGGTGTACCAGCTCACGCAGCGTGGCATCGGCCAGTCGACCGCCATTGGCATTGGCGGCGATCCCATCATTGGCACGACCCACATCGATGCGCTTCGTCTGTTGAACGACGACCCTGAAACCGAAGCCATCATCATGATCGGCGAGATCGGCGGCTCGGCTGAAGAGGCTGCTGCTGAGTTCATCAAGCAGCACGTGAAGAAGCCGGTGGTCGGCTTCATCGCGGGCCAGACAGCGCCTCCGGGCCGTCGCATGGGTCACGCCGGAGCCATCATCTCCGGTGGTGAAGGCACAGCCGCCAGCAAGATGGCAGCCATGTCCGCGGCCGGGATCACCGTGGTCAAGAGCCCGGCGGAGATCGGCGACGCGATGGCGAGGTTGCTGGGCAAGGCTTAGAAACTGCAAACGCAGAGGGCGCGAAGGGCGCCAAGTTTGCGCAGAGTTTACTTTGCGTCAACTTGCCGCCCTTCGCGCCCTCTGCGTTTGCAGTTTGGCGGGTCATCCGGCTGTAACGCCTGTCCATTTACACTGGTAGAGCAGTCAAAACTAAGGAGAATCAAGTGTCACAGCGCACCTTCAGCATCATCAAGCCGGACGCCGTCCGCAAAGGCGACACCGCCGCTATCCTCGCCGAGATCAGCAAGGCCGGCTTCAAGCTTCTCGCTATCAAGAAGATCGTCCTCACCAAGAAGCAGGCAGAAGGCTTCTACTACGTGCATGCCGAGCGTCCCTTCTTCGGCGAACTCACAGACTTTATGAGCTCCGGCGTGATCTACCCGATGGTCCTCGAGAAGGACAACGCTATTGCCGACTTCCGCAAGCTGATGGGCGCAACCAATCCGGCGCAGGCCGAAGAAGGCACGATCCGCAAGCAGTTTGCCTCCTCGATCGGCGAGAATGCGATCCATGGTTCCGATGCTGAAGAGACCGCGGCGTTTGAGATCGGCTACTTCTTCGCAGGTTACGAACTCAAGTAGGCGATTCGCATTAAAACAAAGGCCTGCGGGAGATGTCTCCCGCAGGCCTTTTGTTTTGTGGCTCTATTCGTGGTTTAGGTGATTGAGCTACTTGGTGAACAGCTTCAGATCGATGCTCTCTCCCATGGCCTTATAGCCTGCATCGCTCGGGTGAAGATGGTCGCCGCTATCGTCCGCCGGAAGAAAGGTATCTGGATGGGCCGGATCACTCGCTACTTTGCTGAAGTCAACGAAGCCGTCCAACTCCTTGGTCGTGCGAATCCACTGGTTCAATGCCTGACGCATCGCTTCGCCCGTGGGTGAGGAGTACTTGGCACCGACATACGGCGTCAACGTGGCGCCGATGACCTTGATGCCGTGCGTATGCGCGCGGCGTGCCATCTGTGTATAGCCGGCGATCAGATCGTCCGCGGTGATGACGTCATAGGGCTTCGCCGGGTCGGTCGCGTGGCCGATATCGTTGACGCCCTCCAGGATGACCAGGTACTTCACTCCCGCCTGGGATAGCACATCGCGATCGAAACGAGCGAGAGCGCTGGGCCCCGATACGTCGTGCAGAATCCGGTTGCCGCCGATGCCCTCATTCAGCACGCCGAGCTTCGTGGTCTTCTTATCGGCCTGCAGGCGCTGTGCCAGCACATCGGGCCAGCGCAGGTTCTTGTCGCGTGTGCTGTGTGCGCCGTCGGTGATGCTGTCTCCAAAGGTCACGATGGCTGCGCCGTCGGCCTCGGTCTTCACGTCGATGCCCTTCAGGAAGTCCCAGCTATACACCTCTTTCGGGCTGGTCAGGCTGGCGCTGGCAACGGAGTTGCCGGGGATGACGTAGTTCGTCTGATCGGCGTAGGAGTGAACGGACAACTGGCTCATCGGCTGGGTTGGCAGATAGAGGCTGACCGCGAGGTCTGACAGAGCCGCAGCCTTCAGCGGAGCGGGATCGCTCACGATGAGTGCGCCTGGGGGAATGATGACCGAATTGTGTCCGCCAAAGGTCAACGGTACGGAGCTACCGGCAAGGATGCTTCCACCGCCCGTGCTTGGCGCCAGTGTGGCGGCGTTGATGGTTAGCGGCTCTTTGCCGAACTCATTCGTCAGGATGGCCCTGAACTCAGACCCGCCCAGGGAGATGTGTACGATCTCGCGCAGCGTGGTTCCATCGGTGCCGTCCGCGCCGAATTGACCGTCGGGATTCGTCGCGCCTGTGGGGGCGGCGGCCCAGGTGCCTGTCCAATGATCGGGAGCAGCGGCATGGATTGCGGGCGAGAGACTAAGCAGGAAGATCGCTGAGGCAAGCAAGGGGCGTGAGAGGCGCAAAGAGAACTCCAGTGTGGAATGGGATGGTTATGACGCCTGGTAAGGCGGGCGTTCGGGTTTGCTCAACAGACTAAACCGCTCTTATTGAGACTGGCTACAGGCTTCGAAAGACGCAGGATGTGCGGCCATGCTGCGCTCGCGTATAGTGGCGCATGATGGCGCGCTACAGTGTGTGGCGTGCCGTGATCCTACTCTGCTGGTGAGATTCCCTCATGAAGCTGCTTTGCGCTGTTTTGCTGTGCACTACGTCTACTGCCATCGCCCATGCCTCCGTTACCCACAGCACTTTTGGAAAGCTGCCGAATGGTGCCGCGGTCGAGATCTATACGCTGAAGAATCCGTCGGTTGAGATGCGCGTGATGACCTATGGCGCGCGCGTCGTCTCGCTTGCTACCAAAGACCGCGATGGCAAGATGGGGAACGTCGTGCTCGGATACGACAAGATCGAGGGCTATCTCAAGGATTCGAGTAGCTACTTCGGCAGCGTGCCGGGACGCTACGCGAACCGCATCGCGCTGGGCAAATTTACGCTCGAAGGCAAGCAGTACCAGATTCCGATCAACAACGCACCGAACGCCTTGCACGGCGGCCCCGACGGCTTTGCGAGCCGCAACTGGACGGGGAAAGAGATCCCCGAAGGCGTGGAGTTCACGCTTGTCAGCCCGGACGGAGACCAGGGTTTCCCCGGCACGATGACGGCGCATGTGCGCTACACGCTGGCGGGCAATACGGTTCGCATCGTCTACAGTGCGACTACGGACAAGCCCACCGTCGTGAACCTGACCAATCACTCGTACTTTAACCTTGCGGGTGCGGGGAATGGGACGATTCTTGACGAGAAGCTGACGATCGACGCCGACAAGTTCACGCCCATCGATGCAACGTCGATACCCCTGGGCAATCTTGCGCCGGTTGCGGGAACGCCCTTTGACTTTACGAAGCCCGAGACGGTTGGCTCGCGCATCGACGTGGACAACGAGCAGTTGAAACACGGCAAGGGCTATGACCACAACTTTGTTCTGCGCGGCAAGGCCGGCGTGTTGCGTCCGGCGGCCAAGGTCTATGACGCAAAGAGTGGGCGCGTATTGACGGTCGAGACGTCAGAACCGGGAGTTCAGTTCTATAGCGGCAACTTCCTTGATGGATCGCTGATAGGGCCGGGTGGCGTGAAGTATGTGAAGCGCAGTGCGTTGTGTCTCGAGACGCAGCACTATCCGGATTCGCCGAATCGTCCGGATTTTCCCAGCACGGAGTTGAAGCCCGGGCAGACGTATCACAGCGAGACGACGTGGACGTTTTCGAATTAGTGGGGCAGCGAGTCAGCGAGTCAGCGAGTCAGTGAAGCAGTGAAGCAGTGAATTAGTGAAGCAGGGAGCCAGTGAAGCCGCCGGCCAGCGAATTAGTAGGTTCGTGAATCATAAGTCCGTTGAATCATGTTTCGTTAAGGGCACGGGTTTACCCGTGCCGTAAAAGTCCGCACGAATTGGGCTTTAGCCCCTGAGGTGACGCGCCTCAGCGCGCAATGACTTTTGCGGCAACAGGTGTCAGCCGATTCACCGGTGCCATCGATGAGCCGGGCCGTTGGCCCTGTATCTTCACCTGTCTCATAACCTGCGGATTCACGGAATTTCTGGCTCACTGATTTACCAACCCCACGATCTAACCTGACTTGCTGACTTGCTGACGAAAACGAGGCCGAAATGACAAAGGGTTCCATGCTCAGCTGGGTTGACGGTGCAAACGAGCCGCATGGCTTTGGCTTGAATCATCTGCCGTACGGTGCCTTTCGCAAGGATGATGTGACTCGTCTCTGTGTCCGGATCGGGGACTGGTTGCTTGATCTGGAGGCGTGCGTAAGACACGGACTTTTGGAGGGCTTTGCTCCCAGCGTGCGCGACGCCTGTAGCCAGTCCACTTTGAATGATTTGCTCGCAGCGGGGCCGGAGGCATGGCAGGCGCTGCGTGCAGTGCTGACCGCATGCTTGAGTGACGATGGCTATGCCCGCACCGCAGCCGACTGGTTGCTCGTTCCGCTGAGTGAGGTGGAGCTGGTTCTCCCCATCGACCCGCGTGGCTACACCGACTTCTACGCAAGCCTGCATCACGCGCGGAGGGTCGGCGAACTCTTTCGCCCGGACAATCCTTTGCTGCCGAACTACAAGCATGTGCCGATTGCCTACAACGGCCGCGCCTCCTCGGTGATAGCCAGTGGAACATCCGTGCGGAGACCCTGGGGTCAACGTCGTCCAGCGAACCAGGAGACGCAGCCTACGTTTGAGCCCAGTGCGGCGCTCGATTACGAACTTGAACTTGCGTTCGTCGTAGGGCAGGGCAATGCGCTGGGAGAACCGATCTCGATAGCAAACGCGCACGAGCATCTCTTCGGAGTCACGCTGTTGAATGACTGGTCTGCGCGCGATGTGCAGGCGTGGGAGTATCAGCCGCTGGGGCCGTTCCTTGGCAAGAGTTTTGCGACCAGTGTTTCGCCGTGGATTACCCCGATGGCGGCGCTGGAGTCCTTCCGCGTTGCGCCCGCGGCCCGCGCGCAGGGTGATCCGCAACCCTTGCCGTATCTTCTGGACGATGCCGATCAGCAGCATGGCGCATTCGACATACAAGTGGAGGTGTTGCTGAGCACGGAGGCGAGTCGCGCGGCTGGACTTGCGCCGATGCCGGTGAGTCGCGGAAATGCACGCGGGCTTTATTGGACTGCCGCGCAGATGGTGGCACACCACACCAGCAACGGCTGCAATCTGCGTCCTGGCGATCTGCTGGCGACGGGCACGATCTCTGGACCGGAACGCGCGTCCGCAGGCTGCCTGCTCGAGCTTACGCGTAATGGTGCGGAGTCCATCGCTCTTC
Organism: Granulicella mallensis MP5ACTX8; assembly: GCF_000178955.2. Taxonomy (NCBI): domain Bacteria; kingdom Pseudomonadati; phylum Acidobacteriota; class Terriglobia; order Terriglobales; family Acidobacteriaceae; genus Granulicella; species Granulicella mallensis. Next base: position 723,322 of record NC_016631.1, read on the forward strand.
CAAATGGGGAACATCGTGCCTGGCTTCAGGATGGGGACGAGGTCAGTTTGCGAGCGCTGTGCAGGCGTGAAGGTTTCCTCCTGATCGAACTGGGAGAATGCGTGGGCCATATATCAGAGGCATAGAACTTTCGATCTGGAACTTTCAGATATTACGGCTGTAATAGATCGTCACGTCTATTAGTTTGTGAAATCGACCGTGCGCCACTCGCTTAATGTCACCACGCCAGCCTTGTTCACACTCCATACGCGCCAACGATGGGGTTGCATGCCGACCCCGAACGGGGCTGGCATGTGATACGTGGGTGTGCCATCTAGGGAGTTCTTCACCCAGACGAGGACCGATGGTGACCACTCTTTGCGTGAAGGATCGGAAAATTGGGACTCGATTCCAAGCAGAACTCCGGGTGATCCTTCTTGCCGAAATGAGATCTCCGCTTTAGGAAAACGCGTCACCCGTTCGCCGTCAGCGGGAGCCAATAAAGCGATGCTTGCGTTTCCTTGTGAGGCCTCATTGTTCAAACCTAGCATGTCGAACTTCGCAAGCATGTTCTCGGCTCTCGGCAAACTGTCATCTGGTTCCACCAGGAGTAGTTTCCACTTCGAATCTTCTTTCCGTAAGACCATGAACGAGTGGAGAACGCCGAAAACGCTTTCGCCTTGCACTTGAGTAGACAGTACGACATAGGCCAACCGCGTATTGCCACCGATCTCTTCCACCGTCGGCGTATAACGCTGATTTTCGTCTTTCGGCATATTCAGTTGACGAACCCAATCCCAGTCGATGGGTGCGATCGCGGAGTCCAGTGTGTTCTTTAATGTTTGTGTTGGAGATGAAGAGAATCCCTGGATTGCCTCCTTTGCAATTGCGCTAATCTCTGCTTTATCAGAGAGCTTGAATAGCGGTGTCGCTGGTTTTATGGGACTCCAGTCGGGAGGTTGCTCCAGCCAGATCAGGAATGCATCAGCGGTACTGTGGTCTGGGGCGTCCTTTAATGCCGTCCACCAGCCTCTGTCGAGGTGAAAGGGCTTGCCTGCCATCTTTCGTACCTGCCCGGAAGCCAGCAACGGTCCTTCCTGTGCGTAGTTATCTGTAAACACAACGTCAGGTTGTGTGCCTTTTTGGCGCGCTGCCTCAAGTGCAGGCAAAAACGAGGCTCGCTGGAACGCCTGCCATTGCACTTGTATGGCTGGATAGTCCTTCTTCAATTCCGCGACAATGGCATTGCCATCAAAGGGCTGCTCGCTGGACACCCAGAAGACGAGCTTTCCATGGCGCAATGCCTCCGCTGAGGTTGACTGCGCGTCGCCGAGAACGGATGCACTCTGCTGAGCGAGAGCGGGCGCTATATTCCAACTCAGCACAACGCCCGCGAGTAGGCGTACAAAAGCTGTCATGATCGACTCCCGCATGCCGGAATCATCATAAACCGGTTTTTGTTTTGTTTAACTCCCTTCGTTTTTGCTGAATATCTCATGGGACGAACGCGAGGGTGTGCCGCCTCTTGCACTCGGTTCGTGTACCGGCCAGATTCTTGCTGCCGCTGCGTCCGTTGCGTGAGCCGCGGCGTCCAATGGACTATGACCACACCGCTCGGTAACACCAAACAACTCGGCAACTCTGACCTTCACCTCACCGCGATCGGCTTTGGCGCCTGGGCCATCGGCGGAGGCGGGTGGCAGTACGGCTGGGGCGCGCAGGATGATCAGGATTCTATTGCCGCCATTCATCGCTCTCTCGACGCCGGTATCAACTGGATCGATACTGCTGCCGTCTATGGCCTCGGCCACTCGGAAGAGACGGTTGCGAAGGCCCTGAAGTCCACCAGCGCAAAGCCTTATGTCTTTACCAAGTCCTCCATGACCTGGGGTGAAGATCGCAAGATCGTGCAGACGATGAAGAAGATCCGCGAAGAGGTGGAGCAGAGCCTCCGCCGTCTGCAGGTGGAGGCCATCGACCTGTACCAGATTCATTGGCCGGTTCCTGACGAAGAGCTGGAAGAGGGCTGGACCACGATGGCCGAACTGCAGCGCGAGGGTAAGGTGCGTTGGATCGGCGTCTCCAACTTCAGCGTTGCCCAGATGGAGCGCGCTCTCAAGATCGCTCCGATTACGTCGCTGCAGCCGCCCTACTCCGCGATCAACCGTTCGGCTGAGCCGGAGATTCTGCCCTTCTGCCTGAAGCACGGCATCGGCGTCATCAACTACTCGCCGATGCACTCCGGCCTGCTCACCGGGGCGATGACCAAAGAGCGCGTCGCCCAGATGCCGGAGGACGACTTCCGCCGCAACGCCAAGAACTACCAGGAGCCGCAACTCTCGCGCAATCTTGAGCTTGCGGAGCTCTTCAAAACCATTGGCAAGCGCCACAACGTCGAGGCAGGTGTCGTCGCGATTGCTTGGACGCTGTATAACCCCGCGATTACGGCGGCTATCGTCGGCGGGCGCAATGCGAAGCAGGTGGAAGGGGTTCTTCCGGCGGTGAACTTCCGTCTGTCCGAGGCTGAGTATGCCGAGGTTGGGGAGTTTTTGAAGGCGCGGTTTTAAGGGAAGGCTCGATCTATTCGGGGAGTGGTAGATCGGGTCTTCTGCTTTTATTTTTCTGGTTGTCATTCCGAGCGTAGCGAGCGAACCTGCTGTCTCCCGTTTTTTGTTAATGTCGCCACAAACGTTGTGCGTCCAGAGGGATTCCTCGCTTTAACCCATGTGGCTCTGGGTAATACGAACGAAGAACGGGAGACAGCAGGTTCGCTCGCTGCGCTCGGAATGACAACCAGAAAAACAAAAGCAATGACAGAAGCAGAAGAGGCAGATTTCCTGCGGGAATGACAACAAGAAAGGCAAGGGCAAGGGGCAAAGGCAACCACAGCAATTGGGCGCACCAGAAATTCATATCCATGCGCTAGCCAGAGTTGTCTGGGCTGGCATATCCTCACCTGTTGCGCCGGATGCATCTTATTAGGAGCATGCCGGCGCACCACGGAGAGACCACCATGAGCACTACCCTCGCCCCAGTCCCCGAAACCACACAGCAGCGCGAAGACTTTCTGCCCCTGCGCGGCACCGATCATGTCGAGTTCTTCGTCGGTAATGCGCGGCAGGCGGCGTACTTCTATCGCTCGGCGTTTGGGATGAAGCTCGTTGCCTATGCCGGACCCGAGACCGGACGCCGCGATCGTGCGTCGTACGTTGTGCAGCAGGGCAAGGTGCGCTTTGTGCTGACTACGCCGCTGCGTCCCAACACCGAGATCGCGGAACACATCGCAAAGCATGGCGACGGCGTGCGCTCGATTGCGCTGTGGGTCGATGATGCCCGCAAGTCGTGGGAAGAGACGACCAAGCGCGGCGCGCGCAGCGTCGAGGAGCCGCAGGTACTGGAAGATGAGCATGGCCGCGCGGTGGTGTCGAGCATCGCCGCTTATGGCGATACGCTGCATACCTTCGTCGAGCGTGGCGACTACACAGGGCCGTTTCTGCCCGGCTATCGTGCGGTGATGGATGATGTCGTGGCACGGCCCGTGGGGCTGCTGCACATCGATCATTGCGTCGGCAACGTGGGCTGGAACTCGATGAACGACTGGGTGAAGTTCTACGAAGACGTGATGGGCTTCGGGCTGTATCAGCACTTCGACGACAGCGATATCTCGACCGAGTACTCGGCGCTGATGTCGAAGGTGATGGCCAACGGCAACGGCTACGTAAAGTTCCCGATCAACGAGCCGGCCGAGGGCAAGCGCAAGTCGCAGATCGAAGAGTATCTCGACTTCTACGGCGGCCCTGGAGTTCAACACATCGCGCTCGCGACCAACGACATCCTCGATACGGTCTCGCGGCTGAAGCAGCAGGGCGTGGAGTTTCTTACCGTTCCGCACTCGTACTACACGGAGCTGCAGGGGCGTGTCGGCAAGATCGATGAACCGACCGATGATCTGGAGCGGCTGGGCATCCTGGTCGATCGTGACAATGAGGGCTACATGCTGCAGATCTTCACGCGCCCGGTCGAGGACCGTCCCACAGTGTTCTACGAGATCATTCAGCGCAAGGGAAGCCGCAGCTTCGGCAAGGGAAACTTCAAGGCGTTGTTTGAAGCGATCGAGCGCGAACAGGCCAGCCGCGGAAATCTGTAGTGATACGCAGTGCCCCATGGCGATGATCGCCATGGGGAAGCACTGTAGTGTGGCGCTATGGTTTTGTAGTGTTGCTGACCGGCTCAAGACTCTTGAGCTGTTGAGTGAAGTTACGAATCGGTAGCACCAGGGGCGCGAACAACGGATCTTTTCTCTTTTCGAGAACGATCTCGCCCAGGAGTTTGAGCCCAATCGCCAGCGATGCCGATCTGTCCATGTCGAGGAGACGTTTTGCCCGAATCGCCTTCACGATCTCGAGCAGAGGATCGTGATTGTCGGCGCAGAACTGCAGACTCTCTTCCTCCTGACGATGGCTCTGAAGTGGGCCGAGCTTTTCAATGGTGATCCGGTAACGATAAGACATCTCTCCTCCTGACGACAGGTATGCGTGAACGTCCAGAGACCTGGAAGCAGGCCAGCGTTTGCTTAGGGCTTGTTCCCATGGACCCTGGTGGGCCTAAGAAGATCCTTAAGGCCAATGCTGTGCAGGAACTCCACGCGTATGCGATCGGCGACAGCGTTCACTACCTGCGCGCCGTCATCGGCTGGATCGATGTGTACGCGAAAGGGGCGTGTGCCGAAGGGCATGTCCACGACCTGCACGATGGCTTGTGCGACCTCGATGACATCAGCCCCCTCAGGAGAAACACTCTGCAGGCCAGCCATGATCTCCTTGTCGAGTCCAGCGGTTGGCCCCTTGTCGTATTCGGCCAATCGCTCTTTGTCGTTCGGATGTCCCGCATGGGCGAAGTGATTGGTGCCCGAGGTATAGGCTCCGGGAACGATGATGGAGGTCTCGATGTTCCAGCGAGCGAGCTCTCCCGCGTAGCTTACGGCCATGGCATCCATACCGGCCTTGGCCGCAAAGTAAGGCGCGAGATACGGAGGCGTGCCGCCGCGCGTGCTCGTGCTCCCGATCCAAAGTACGAGGCCGGTGCCTTGCTTGCGAAGCACCGGCAGAGCAGCGCGGTTGACGCGCTGGGTGCTCAGGACGTTGATGTCATAGAGCTGCGCGAGCTGCTCCGGTGTGAAGGATTCGGCTGGCCCGAAGACCATGTGGCCGGCATTATGAATCACGACATCGAGCCGGCCCTGCTCCGCGACGATGGTCTGCAGGCTCTTGTCCACAGAGTCCTGGGACTGCACATCCATCTCGACGGCCCGCAGGTCCGCATGGTTTTCGGCTGCGAACCTACGGACCTCTTCTACCTGTGGGGCGTTCCGACCTGTTGTCTCACGCATGCCGGCATACACGGTATGACCGGCCTTTGCCAGCTCGCGGGCGGTCAGTGCGCCGAATCCGCTGGATGCTCCTGTAATTACGATTACGCTTTTCATAACCTCACTCCTCTAAGTTGCATTTGCGTTTGTGTGGCGAGTTCTATCAGTACGCGAAGCCGCCGTTGACCTTGAGAATCTGCGAATTGACCCATCCGCCGTCCGGTCCTGCGAGGAACGACACCACGTTGGAGATGTCCTGCGGCTCGCCGAGGCGCTGCAGCGGAGAGAGGTTGCGCAGCCGCGCGATGTCCTCTTCGCTCTTGCCGTTGAGGAAGAGCTCCGTGCCTGTAGGTCCGGGGGCTACTCCATTCACCGTGATGTTGCGTCCGGCCAACTCGTTCGCGAGAACGTGGATCAGGCCTTCGACACCCGCCTTCGCCGCGATATACGCGCCATAGGTAGGAAAGGACTTCAGCAGCACGCTGCTGGAGAAGGCAATGATGCGGCCGCCTTCGGCGATGTATTGTGCCGCCTGAGAGAAGACCAGGAAGGTGCCGCGCAGATTGGTCTGGATCGTTTTGTCGAAGAGCTCGAGATCGCCCTTCGCGATGGGTGAGAGCTCCATGATGCCTGCGTTATTCACGACGACATCAATCTGCCCGTACTGCTTCTTGGTCGCTGCGAACAGGTTCTGCACATCTTCGGGCTTCGAGATGTCGGCTTGCAGTGCGACTGCTGTGCCGCCTTCCGCGACGATCTCGCTAACGACTTCCTGAGCTTTGCTTTCGCTGCCTGCATAGTTCACAACGACAGAAAAACCGTCCTTTGCAAGACGCTTGGCAATCACTCGACCAATTCCACGTGATGCCCCGGTTACGATTGCTATCTTTGCCATGACTTTCTCCTTTGCGTCGCTTTCCGCAACGCTTAGGAACCATCTGACGCCGCTACCGGGTATAAGTCCAATGCATAGTGCTAATATCCTTTATGCGTCTGACACAACTGCGTCAAGCCGATCTCAATCTGTTAGTGGTATTCGCCGTCATGGCGGAAGAGCGCAATGTCTCAAGGGCGGCTGCGAGGCTGCTCCTGAGCCAACCTGCGGTAAGCCGTGCGCTGCAGCGCCTGCGAGAGCTGTTTCACGACGATCTTCTGGTCAGGACAGCCACATCCTATGAACTGACACCGCAGGGGCTGCGGCTGATGCAGGAGCTGGAAGTCATGCTGCCTCGGCTGGATCGCCTGATCAGTGGAGGCGAGTTCGATCCGGCAAAAGAAGTTGCGCGCTTCCGCATCGCCGTGACCGACTCTGCCGCCACTGTTTTTTCACCTCTCCTGTGCCGCGAGGTTTTGCCTGCTGCGGGGAAGGTGGCCTTCGAACTGATGGGATGGCGCTCCGATCGATTTGAAGCCCTGGCCCGCGGCAGCCTCGACCTGGTTCTCGATGCCGACGAGGTGAAGATTCCATCCCCGTTACAGCGGCTGGAACTGTACGAGGAGGAGTTTGTCTGCGTGGTATCGGCCAGCCGCGGCCGCGGAGAGAAACTTACGTTGGAGCAATATCTGGACGGGGAGCATATCGGCGTGAGTACGTTGGGGGACTCACAAACCATTCCGGACGACAGGCTGGCGGCTCTCGGACACAAGCGAAATGTAGTCGTGCAGGTCCCTTATTTCTCCGCTGCGATGCATTCCATTCCCCAGACGAAGCTGATCGCAACTGTCCCTCGCAGGTTCGCGCAGGCCTACGCCAGGGATCGCCGCATCAAGCTTCTCGTTCCGCCTGAGCCGATGCACTCTTTCAAGTATGTGATGGTCTGGCATCCCAGGGTGAACACGGATGCGGCGCATATCTGGCTAAGGAAGACGATCCAGACGCTTGGGCGTTCGCTGTCTGAACAGAAGTGAGCTAGCTGTTCCCCTGTTTCTTGTTTTTGCTTTTCTTGTTGTCATTCCCGCAGGGAATCTGCTTCCTCCCGTTTTTAACGGGTGCCAGTGCAGACTACGCTCCCTTGGTTGTCGCCCTCATCTTCTGGGCAGTACGAACGAAGAACGGGAGACAGCAGATTCCCTGCGGGAATGACAACAAGAAAGACAAAGCCGTCTATTGCGAACTGGCGATCTCGTGGTCCAGTTCCGCGAGTTGCGGGGGATCCAGCTCCTTGCGAATCTGCAGCAGGAGGTGGGCGTTGGCCTTCTCCAGATCGGCGCGGGCCTGGGCTACGCGGTCGATCTGCGCGAAGACTTTGTTCTCATCCTGTAGATCTTCGCGGGACATCGAACCGAATCGCTGCTGCTCGTTCTGCAGGTTGTTGTAGAGCGAAAGCAGATTGTCCTTGCTGGAGTTGAAGAGATCGTCCATTCGTTTCTGCTGCTCGGGACGCAGGTCGAGTTTTTTAACGGTCTTCTTGTCGTCCCAGAAGCGGCCGGGTGGCGCAAGCATAGGCCCACGGTGGATGGTCTGACTCCCCGCGGAGGGCGCAAGCCCGCGATCGCCCATGCGGCCTCCCATACCCATCATGCCGCCCCTGGCGCCGCCACGGCCCTGCGCGTGCGCCTGGGAGGCACTGAGCAGGACCATGCAGGCAAGCAGCATGAAGCCGGCGAGCATGAGATGCCGAAGATGACGGAGCGAGGTCAAGAGCGATCCTTCAACCCTAAATCAATTTAGTTCTGTGAGGGGCGCTGCCTGCTGGTGGCCGTCTGCAGGCTGTAGCGAGTAGGCGTCGGCAGGCGATTCGACGGGATTATCCAGAGCCTGATTGATGTTCTGGAGCATCTGGTTATCGCGGGCAATCTGCTCGTCCTGTTCGTTATCCGCGACGTCAGTCGCAGTGGCCTGGGGTGCAGCGGAGCCCTGCTTCATTGCGGCTGATAGAGCCGGAGCCGAAACCGCTGCTACTTCTGCCGTTGAAGATCCGGCTCTATGCCCGGTTGATTCCGGGGCAAACTGTAGCTCGCTTTTCGTCAGCGGGATAGCAAGACCGATCAGCAGGGCGGCGGTTGCGGTTGCCGCCAGGGCTGCGCGACGCTTCCAGGTCATGGAACCAGCCGTCGAAGACCGTAGCGGCAGGGTGGCCGACTGGCGCTCGCTCCAGGAGAGGGTGACAGCTTTGAAGCGAGTAATCGGTACCCTGGCTTCGGACACACGCTGACGGCAATGTCCGCATTCGGAGAGGTGGGCCGTTATCCCGGCGGCAGGCGCGCCGATCAACACACTGTCTATCTCCCTCTCGGAGAGGTGAGGGGTGGAGTTCATCGTGAACCTCCAACCTGGGCCCGCACGGACTTCAGCGCCCGATGGAGGTGCGTCTTCACCGTGTTGAGCGGCATGTGGATGGCCGCGGCGATCTCGGCCAGTTCCATGTCTTCGGCAAAGCGCATAAGGAAGATGCTGCGCTGGTTGACGGAGAGGTGTTCGAGCGCGGCCTGTACCTGCCGGGTCTGCTCCTTGATCAGGATGCGTGATTCGGCGGAGCACTCTTTGCTGGGGAGAAAGTTTGCGGCCTCGTTGACATCGATTGCGGTCGCTCGCGCCTGTCGCCAGAATCGGAACTTCTGCAGCCGCTGCTGGTCACGGATGAGGTTCATGGCGATGCTGGTCAGCCAGGTGTTGACCGCGCAGTCGCCACGGAAAGTGGCGCGGCCGTTGTAGGCCTTGAGGAAACAGTCCTGCGTGATGGACTCCGCGAGATCCGCGTCGCCGATGGCGAAGGTTACGAAGCGCAGCAGGCGTGGGCGATAGGTCCGCACCAGGGCATCGATATCGTCAAGCTCCGAGCCAGTGCGCTCGGGAGCTTCCACATTCGTCAAGGTCGCGTTGAGAGCTAGCTGCATATAGAAGGAGACGTGGAAGTCTTCTGCTTCAGGTTACATAGAAGCTTCCTCGCGGTTCAACCCGTTTTGGGGAGAAAATCGAGTCCTGTGAGCAGTTTAGGCTTTTCTTTCTGTCATTCCCGAAGGGAATCCGCTTCCCGCCCGTGCCATCGCCACAAATTCGACTGCGAATTCAGGCTTGGATAGTGTCTGGCGAATCGGGACAACGACAAATCACATATTTGTCCCTCCACAGAATCGTCATCCTGAGCGGAGCGCCTCGCGTTTTTTGCGAGGTGCGGAGTCGAAGGACCCCGAAGAACTTGATCTCACCCTTGCTGTTAGGACCTTTTCCAGCACGAAGGTCCAGGCTCGAACGCTTGAGGTTGAAAAGGTGTAAAAGGTTTGGGCAAGGTGGCAACCCTCGGGGTCCTTCGACTCCGCGTCCCCAAAAGCTGGGACGCTCCGCTCAGGATGACGATTCTGTGGCGACGTAAAACAAAAGCGTCTGAGTGCATCGATTTTGGCTTCGGTCTAAAACTACGATCTCCGATTCGGCAGACACGACCTAACCCGCGGTTGCTCCGGTCATGCTCTCCAGCCATTCCTGGCTGTAGACCGACTCTAGGTCGCTGAGTCTGCTGGTTTTACCCGTCTCCACGTTGACCACGGGCAAGGTCGAGATCAGTTTCAGCCGATCGACTCCACCGATATAGTTCAGTTGTCCGGACTCGTCCCTGGATTCGCGAACGAAGGACGGCAGCGCCTGAATATTTTGCAGTGAGCTGTCCACGAATCGTTGCGCATAGTCTTCACGCACAAAGAAGGCATCGTTGGCCGCGGAGTTCGTACCGACGAAACGGTATCCCTTCTTCACCGCCAGCGAACGGAGCGCGGCAATCGAAGCCCCGAAGTACAGGTTGCTGTGGTGAGCCTGCGTGCGGTTGAAGCTGGGGGTATAGGGCGTCGAGATGGGGTGGATGTCTCCCAGGACCGCGTTGTATTCGCAGATGCAGAGGATGGGCCGGATGACATCGAGAACTTCCCATACCCAATAATCATTGCCGTCGATGTCGATGCTGAGCAGCCCGACGTCGCCTCTGAACCCGGCACTTGAGATCAGGTCGTTGATGTTCTCGCGCGTGATGAAGGCGGCCCGAACGGTGAGGTCATGCTTCCAGTTGAGGTTGTCTTCTTTCACGGCGGCGACCACGGCGGGACTGCCGTCCATGATGAGTCCGCGCCAGTTACGGTTTTGCAGAAGAAATCGAGTGTTGGACTGACGGTAGGTCTCCACTCCGAACTCGATGAAGGATTGAGAGGCGGGAGGAATCTGGGCGCGCTCGATCAGCCAATCGATGATCCCATCTTCGCCCCACTGTGAGGTCACCTTAAATTCGACGTCCCGAAGCGAGGAGATCACTTGCCGTGGCCGGACCTGCCAACTGGCCATGCGTCCCATGAGCTGCAGGGTGTCACCTGCAACCCACAGTCTCAGGCGCTGCAGCGCTCTCTGAATGGCTTCCTTCGCGAACATCTTTTGCCTCTCTCTTTTCCATCTTCCAGCTTAGGAGAGCGTCCTCCCCTGATCATTTTCAATCATTCCTCTAATTCAGCTCGGAGACAGCGTTTGTAGGGGTAAGTTCGAAACCGGGAGCGTTGCGTCGGATGAATCGAGCTGAGACGGTGAAAGCATCGCCTCTGACATCAGGGTGGAGAACAAGGTAATCGCCCATAGCGGAAGCGAGAGATCAAAGGCTTCGGTATCGGCGAGGCCGCGGATAAGAATAAATACCAGCAGCCCGAACAGCATCGCCTTCAGCGGAGAGGCGGGCAGTTTTTTGATCTGGCGATAAAAGCTGCCATAAAGGCCGATCAGCATGACGACGCCCACCGCGCCATAGGCATAGAACTGTTGCAGTAACTCGTTGTGCGCGTGCCTGGCTTCGAAGTGGGAGCTGTAGAAGGGAGGGATTACGTGCCAGACAGAATGAAATCCATGCCCGATCAAGGGTTTATCCACCGCTTCGTTCAAGATGTAAGCCCATATCCCAAGCCTGCCGCTAAGGGACTCGGCCTGATCTCCCGTGTCGGTGTCGGTATAGTCGGAAAAGTAGGAGACTAATAAACTCGAAAATAAGATAAATATAACGATGAGCGAAAGAACCACGATGACCTTGGTCTTTCGGCTGATCGACTTATCCAGAAGTAACAGGGTAATTCCACTCGCGATGAAAGCAATGATGGTGGTTTTGCTGAGGCTGCGGAGAAGCGTGATGCCCAGAAAGACTAAGGAAAACTTCCAGGGGCCTTTCTCGCGCCGCACCAGGATTAGGTACTCCGCGAAAAACATCGCGAAGCCGCAGGCATAGCCGATGGCATTGGGGCCGAGGAAGTCTTCGTCACCAAGGCGAAGGTCCGATTGCGCTGGCAAGATCCATGCCACCAGGGCGACGCAGCAGGCCCCGTAGACGATGCCTTTCATGAGGCTGGAAGATACCTCGGAAATGGAGCCTGAGCGAAGCAGCAGAATCACCATCGCCCAGTCAGAGGCCATCCCACCCCAGAAAGCCGCCGCTGCCGGCAACGAGTCTGCAACGCTCCAGATCAGACTGCAACCGGAGAATCCGAGAAAGAACAGTACCCAGAAGAGGCCTGGCAATCGCAACAACGAGCGCAGGGTCCTCGGCGCAGGCCCGAACGTCTGAAACACGACGAGCAGCAACAACAGGAAATTAACGCCAAGACTGATGGCCACCCCGACTTGAGGGTCTTGCTGCAGGACGCGCACCGTCAGGACAACGGAGAAGACGCGAAAGGAGAAAAAGAATCCGATCAGCGCCGGAAGGAACAGGGTCGGCTGCGCCGTTGTGCTGCCTGCTTCGAAGGTTGTAGCGCTAGTGTTCAAGTGTCCTCATACCATTCCAATGCTGCAGGGCAGTACGTCGAGAGTTGCCGGGTGTGATGGTTTCAACTGCAGGTACAAGCGCCTGTGGAGTTGTTCACTTTGGAGCAGAACCCAATCACTACAGGAGGCCCGGCTGACTTGATACAAGCTACATGCCCAGCCATGGACGATCCTGCTTGCGGTACCTCAGAGACCGTAGGCGGCGGTTCGTTAGTGCTATCGGAGCTAATGTCGATTCTTGCCTGGTTTGCATTCTTCAGGATGTAAGGCCACTGGGTGGGGAATTTTCCATCGGGGAGACGGCCACGATAACTCGTTACCTTATCTCCGATATAGACTCCACCCGTCCCGTCGAGAATAAATCCGCTAGCGGTCAAAGAAGAGGCATTCGCATCTCCGCGCGCATAGCCGTTTGAATCGGAGACACAGCCAATAAATTCGTCGTCGGAGCCGTTGTCGAAAAATCCGTTAGTGTAGTTATCTTCGGCTTCGACAGCGGTGAGAATATTTCTTCCGCCGGATACATAGACTGCCGCTTCGGTGCTGTTGGCCGATCCATTCCAAATGACTTCTCCGGAGGTAAATCTATTATTGGCGTTGGCGACATGTATCCCGGCTGTACCGTTGCGCTCGATTTGAAAGTTCGTAAAGCTGCTGTTCGTTCCCTGGGTATAGAGGCCGTACGATCCATTATTGAAAATATAGAAATTATCAATAAACAGCATGTAGTTATAGGCGTTGATGTGGATGCCGTCCGCCGAGCAGTTGGTAAACATCACCTCTTCCATGTGTCCCCATTTCTGGACATTGATAGAAGCCGCTCGCTTATTCGCTGTATTCCACTCCACCGGCCCGGTTGCGGTCGTAGCGGTAGAAAAGCAGTTTCCAGATCCACCCTTTGCGGAGTTTCCGTCAAGCGTTAATCCGTAAACGCTGAAGTTGAACGTTCCAGCCGGAACTGTAAGTACATCCGCGGAAGTGTGTGGCTTGAGCCGGAGGACAGAGGTCCCCCAGCCATCGCCTTTCATGTGCACAAACGATTGGAGGGCAAGTCCTGTGGTGATGTAGATGCCTGCCGGAAAATACAAGACGCAGCCGTTGGCCGGAGCCGTTTTGTTGACGCAGGCTGTCATTGCCGAGTTGATGGCCCTTGTGTCGTCGGTGATTCCATCTCCCGCAGCCCCATAGCTCATAACGCTGATCCCGGACGTCCCAGTTCCATTACTCGCAATGGGCAACGCCTGGGAGTTCATAGGAAGTCCACATGCATTCATGCCCAGGGCCAAAAGGAGAGGAAGCGATCTTCTGGACTTCATTGAAAATTCTCCTTATCGCGTTGGCATCCCTTCAGGACGATAGTCCGCGGCGGTCCCGTCCGGACGAGCTCGGGGTGAGCGGGGTTCTACGACAGATACAGTTTTACTTTGAATGCGGGCATGGGGTTGCCGCATTTATGTCAATTGTTTGTCGGCAAAATGTCTCTGGTTGCGGCGGCCGTATTCGCAAGTAATACCGCAGATGTCGTAGCCTCAACTCAAAATGGTCGTGTTTTTATCCCATCACTGGAGCGTCATCCTGAGCGAAGCGTCCCGGTTTTTGGGGACGCGGAGTCGAAGGACCCCGAGGGTTGCAATCGTGCCCATGCCCTTGGCCCCTTTTTCACCTCAAACGTTCGAGCCTGACGTTCGTGTTGGAGAAGGTCTCAATAACATGGGCAAGATTAAGTCCCTCGGGGTCCTTCGACTCCGCACCTCGCAAAAGCGCGAGATGCTTCGCTCAGGATGACGCTTCTGTGGGGAGGAAGAAGCGTCATCGGGACGGTTGCAGTCAGGCCTTTGCTGCGACGGCTTCGGTGGCTTCGGCCTCGCGGGCGAGTTGCTCGCCGTCTGCCTTGACGAAGTATTCGTCCATCAACACGGCAATCAGGGCGGCGGTCGGCACGGAGACGAGTGCGCCGGGAATTCCTGCCAGAGCTGTGCCGGCCAGCAACGCGACCAGTACGGAGAGCCCCATCAGGTTCACGCTGGTCTTCATGATGCGTGGTGTCAGGAAGCCGTTTTCGAGTTGCACATAGATCGCATAGAAGATGAAGACGCCAAGCATCTTCGACCAGGAGTCGAGCGCGGCCACGCTAGCCACCAACAGGATGGTGATGACGCCGCCGGCGACAGGAATGATGTTGAAGAGCCCCATCAGGACGCCCAACAGAACGAAGTAGCGCACATGCAGTGCGCCGAAGACGCAGGTGCTCGTGATGCCGAGGATCAGCATCAGCGCTCCTTGTCCCAGCAGCCACTTGCTCATGCGATGCTCGGCCGTGATCAGCGTCTTGGCCAGACGTGTGCGTTCAGAGGCGGTAAAAAAGGAGAGGAAATAATAGTAGGCGTATTCGCCCTCGAGCATGAAGTAGATGCAGAGGATGAAGGCGGTAACAATATCGAGGATGCGCTTCATCCAGAGGGGAAGCGAGGCGAGGAGATAGGTTGCAACCGAGGAGGCAAGGTCTTCCGAACGCTGGGCCAGGGAATCGACGCCCAGTTTATCGGCCATCGGCAGCTTGTGCAGCCGGGCGACGAGGTCGGGAATGCGCTTGGGCAGATCGGCCGCGAAGCGTTGGATGTCATGCACCACGGGCGGCAGACCGACGATCAGAAACAACGTCAGGGCGAAGAGCACGGTCCCCAGCAACACGACGATGGCGATGGGGCGCGAGGGGCTCCAGCCGCGAATCCTGACCCGCATGATCTGCTGTACGACCGGCATCAGAACTACGGCGAAGAGCGCGCTCACGTAGACGAGTTCCAGCACGTTGAGCAGCTTCCACGCCAGACCGAGCGCGATCAAAACTGCGAAGAAGAAAAGGATGTTGCTGCGCGTTGCTCGGGACTCGCGCACCTGCTTCGGCGTGAGCTGCGGCTCTTCCGGGGGCAGGGGTTGGGCGGCGAGTGGCGGTGAGATCAGCGCGAAGCTCCTTTGGTTTGTTGTGAGTTGGATGCGGGGATCGGTCTGCCGGGTGTATGAGGTTCTAAGGGTATCGTACGGTGGGAGATTGCCTTTGTTTTTGCCTTTGCCTTTCTGGTTGTCATTCCGAGCGCAGCGAGCGAACCTGCTGTCTCCCGTTCTTCGTTCGTACTGCCAAGAAGGCGTGGGAAATCAAGAGGGTGTAGCTTGTACTGGCACGAGCTAAAAACGGGAGGAAGCAGGTTCGCTCGCTGCGCTCGGAATGACAACCAGAAAGGCAAAGGCAACGCGACTAACTTTGCGAAAACTCCCGCAACACCGCTTCCACGGTCGCTTCGGGCGATAACGCAGTCGTATCGAGCGTGGAGTCCGCAATGCGCTCATAGTGCTTCAGTCGCGCCGCAAAGCGGGCCTCGGCTTTCTGGCGGTCGGCCAGCACAGGGCGTTCCGTGGCGCCGGGCGTTGCTGCCTGCACCTGGCAACGGTCGTAGAGGGTAGCAAAGGGCGCGGTCAGAAAGACCACCGCCGTTGCTGGAGTCTGCTCCAGCAGCAGCCGGTTGCCGAGCTCCTCGGGTGCGCCGCCGCCCAGAGCGATCACAATGCGCGAGCGGCCCAGCACGGAGGCCAGGGCTGCCGTCTCCTGCCGGCGAAAGTGTGCCTCACCCAATTGGGCAAAGATCTGAGGCACGGCCAGGCCGCAGCGCCGCTCGATCTCCGTGTCTAGGTCGAGGAAGGTCCAACCGAGCCGGTCGGCCAGCAGAGCGCCGACGGTGGACTTGCCCGAGCCCATGAAGCCGGTGAAGACGATACGGTCATAGCCGGCCGGGGCGGGGTGGTGTGCCGCAGAGGGCACGGATCGGGCTGGAGTGGGTTCGGGCACTGCTTCAAGCGTAGCGGCTGTTGCGGTCATTGTCGTCTCCGTATCTTGTTTTTTGAGAACCGGGTTGGGCCAAAAGAAAAACCGCAACCTGTTAGGGTTGCGGCTCGGTGGATTTCGTTCCGTTTCTCTGGGTTCTCTCAGAGAAGCACGCACGTCCGCCGGGCCGCTGGTTGCCACCAGTAGCAATAGGTAAATCGGGCGGAGGTGCAGTGCATCGTCATCGAGAACAAGGTACCGCGTGAGGTTAGATTTTGCAAGTGCGGCTTTTGCTGCCGCACCTGCGAGGGGTTATTCGGCCGCTAAGTGTTCAGTGCCGTTGATTCCGTCTTCGTCGCCGACGATGCCGTTTTTCAGCTTGTCCGCGATGTTCGACCAGACGGAGTCGCTCGGTTCGTGGGTCGGTTCGAAGAGACTGCGTGCATGTTCGGCAATCGTTTCCAGGTCGCTTACCAGGGCGGCGCAATCGGGGTTGGCTTTGAGGAACTTTGCAAAGCGCGGATCTTCGCTGACTTTGCCGCCCCCGGTGGCGAAGAGGTCGGGAAGATATTCCTCGAACTCCGCTACGGTCATGGTGTCGAAGTTGACGTTCGTGAGGTCGCTCACAGTGCTACCTCCTTCAGGCCTTCAACAGGCGGAAGCCGATCGGGCTGGCGAAGAAGTTCGCGCAGCTTCAGCCTCGCCTTATGGAGCTGAGACTTGCTGTTGCCGGTCGAGCACTCCAGCATGGTTGCGATCTCGTTATGCTCGAAGCCTTCGACATCGTGCAGAACAAAGACCATACGATAGCCGGGAGGCAGGGAAGCGACAGCACGCTCCAGCGTTACCCGGTCCACGGAACCCGCCAGTTGCGGGTCGCGAGAACCGAAGTCGCGCTTGGGAGCGTCCTCCTCGGAAGGATTGATCGTTTCTTCTAGCGAGACCAGTTGCAGTCCCTTTTTACGCAGGTGCATCAGTACCAGGTTCACCGTCAGGCGATGGAGCCATGTAGAGAAGGCACTCTCTCCACGAAAGCTGCCCAGTTTGCGGAATAGGTGCAGAAACGCCTCCTGCGTCATGTCTTCGGCCTCTGAGACATTGCCGAGCATGCGCAGGCAAAGGGTATAGACACGGCGCTTATGAAGTGCGTAAAGCTTGGAAAACGCATCAGGGTCGCCATTTTTTGCGCGCTCGATGGCGTCAGCCTCGCCGGCGATAGGTGGGTTTCGTTTGAACAAACCCGGGTTCGGTTTTGGCTGCATCGTCGAAAAGCCTTGAGTTCCCATAAGTAAGTGTCCGGTCCTTGCACTCGATCTACGCCGGAACGCTTGCTTCCAGCCTATAGCAAGCGACGGTAAGTTCCGAGTGTTCTGCCAATTGGACTACATCATAAGGGGGTGGGTTGTATCTCCAGATCCGATACTGGGCACGGCCCATAGGGGGAAGCTACACCCCGATAAAACGCGCGTACAGAGAGCGTGCCAGCCCGATATCGGTGGTGCCCTGTACCAGGGCGCGGCCATCCGGGAAGACGGTAATCGAATGGGGCGGGCGTTCGAAACGCAGCAGCATGCCGTTGGAGCGCACCTTGCCGAGAGGAGAGAGGCGGTCGCGCAGCGCGAGCAGATCCACGGGACGGTGGTGCTCATGAATCTGAACGGAGTTTCGACCGCAGAGGGTAATGTGAGGCCGGCCTTCGCCCGCGAGGTAGCGGAAGCTGCGCGCTTCGCAGACGTCACAGCCTTTACGCGGATGCGCCGTGGCGATCTCCGAACGCTCCCCGGTCCAGAGATCGAAGGAGAGCAGGGTCCTGCGCATAAGCTCCGGTTGGCCGGTAAGAAACTTCAGCGCCTCGGTGGTCTGGAGCGAGGCGGCGAGATTGACCGCCGTGGAGAGAATTCCGGCGGTATCGCAGGTTTCAACATTGCCTGAGGGGGCTGCGGGAAAGATGCAGGCCAGGCAGGCTGTCTCCTGCGGAAGGATGTTCATGGTGGCGGCGTAGGAGCCTACCGCAGCCGCGTAGATCCAGGGCTTGCCCTCGCGCACGCAGAAGTCGTTCAGTAGATATCGCGTTTCGAAGTTATCCGTGCAGTCGAGGACGATATTCGCACCTTCGAGCAGGGCTGAAATGTTGGCGGGGACGAGATCGGCCACCTGAGCGTTGACCTGAATGCCGGAGTTAATGCGGGCGAGATGCTGTCTGGCAGCCTCGGCCTTGGGCAGGGCAGCGCGGGCGTCGTCTTCGTCGAACAATACCTGGCGTTGCAGGTTGGAGGGCTCTACGAAGTCGCGATCGATCAGGGTGAGGCGGCCGACACCGGCGCGGGCGAGCAGACCGGCTGTGGCTGCGCCGGTGGCACCTACGCCGATGACTGCGGCGTGACCTTGCTGTAGCTTCTTCTGGCCCTCCGCGCCAATGCCGCGAAAGAGCACCTGCCGCGAGTAGCGTTCGGCATCTTCAATCGGCAGGCCGGTTGGCGTAGCATCGACTTCGCTTGCCATAACTTCCATCCTTCGCAGTATACGAGGGAGGCGGTTGAGATCGTGGAGGCCAGCGAACTCTTGCGCCGCTTTTGGCATCTGTAAAATGAAGCCCAGACGCATCGCGATTGCTTGCTTGTAGTTCCTCTCGGGGCAAGTCTGGCTCAGCGCGGCGCCTTACTTCGTGGCGGTTACAGTAGAGTATTTTTTCGAGGGGATGCCGGCATTGGCGGGTTCAGAGGGTGGTGTCGTGAGCAAGGATGTCCGGCTCACCCCGCGCGGGGCGGCTTGCAGGAGAGCCTTGCGAAACGCTTGTCTTGCGGCTGTCGCGGGCTTTTCCCTGCTGACCGGTGCGAGCGCGCAGACTCTAGTGGCAATTCCTGACGCTCCAACTCCCCAGATTGTATCTCCGGCCGCACCCCAGACAGCGCCCCAGGCGACCGCCCAGACTGCCGCTAATCCGCAGGCCAGCTCGAGTGTGACCAACACCCTTCCGGCGCTGGCCACCAGCATCTGGGAGAAGCGTGGTGTCAACGTGGAAGCCATTCGCTTCGATGGTGTGACCTTCGGTGAGAAGGATGCCATCCTCGCGGAATTGACCCAGAAGGCCGGACAGCCACTCGATCCGGAGAAGGTCCAGAACGACCTGCGCCGCCTGTTTGCGAGCGGCCGCTATCGTGACATCGGTGTCAACGGATTGACGAACGGCAATAGCCTGACGCTCATCTATGTCGGAACGGCCCGTTACTACGTTGGACGGGTTGAGATTCACGGCGTCAATCAGGAGCGGCTGACTTCGCTGCTGGAGTTTGCGACCAAACTCGACCCAGGTTCGCCCTACACCGAGGCACAGATCCCTGCCGCCGTTGAAGGCGTGAAACAGACTCTGGCGCAGAACGGCTTCTACCAGCCCACGGTGAAGGTCGCTACGACGACGGACGATGCCGGCCACCAGGTCAATGCGACTTTTACCGTCGAGACCGGACCGCAGGCGCGGGTGGGCGATGTCGCCGTCGGAGGCAAGGAGCCGGGGATCACCGTCGATGAGTTCCGCCAGAAGGGACATCTCAACTGCTCGTGGATCGCCGCGAAGTTCAACAAGAGCTGCCGCCCCAAGGTCGGCCGCGAGACGACCAGTACGGCACTCTCGGATGTGCGGAAGTACTACCAGAAGCAGAACCGCCTGGAGGCCACGGTCAGTCTGCAGAGCCAGACGTATGTTCCGCCGACCAAGCGCCTGAACTACGACTTCTCCGCGGAGCAGGGCCCGTTGGTCAAGGTGATCGTGAACGGCGTCAAGCTGTCGAGGTCGCGCATTCATCTGCTGGTTCCGGTCTTCGAGGAAGGCGCGGTCGATAACGATCTGCTCAATGAAGGTTCATTCAACATTCGTGACTACCTTCAGCAGCAGGGCTACTTCGATGCGCAGACGAAGGTGCAGCTCCTTGGCGCGGGAACAAGCAATGTGACCGTGCAGTACGACGTGACGCCGGGGCAGCGCCACAGGGTAACGGGCGTGACCCTGAAGGGAAATAAGTACTTCGAGACGGATGTGATTGAGGAACGCCTGCGGGTAAAGAAGGCCGATGCGTATGTGCGCAATGGAACCTATAGCTCGCAGTTGGTTACCGCCGATACGAACTCGATTCTTGCGCTGTATCGTGCCAACGGATTCAGCGCGGCCAAGGTAACTGCCGACGTCAAGGACATTGAAAAAGGGCCGGACTCGAAGATTGCGCAGATCCGAGTGACCTTCAATATCGTCGAAGGGACTCAGCAGAAGTTTGGCGCGATCAAGTTTTCCGGAGTGGATGCGGGGCGCCACAAAGATGTGCAGTCGCTGCTGAACGCGCAGACGGGGCAGCCCTTCTCGCTCATCACGCTATCGGGCGATCGCGATGCGGTGCTGGGCTACTACATCGCGCATGGCTTCGACCACGCGAAGATCGAGATCGCACAGAACGTCGAAGACGCGGACAAGACCAGGACCGACGTTACGCTGAACGTGTCGGAAGGCCAGCAGGTGTTCATTGACCAGGTGCTGCTATCGGGCATCGTGCATACGAAGCCGTCGGTGGTGCAGAAGCAGCTCACCGTCCATGCGGGCGGGGCGCTCGATCAGGCGGCATTACTCGAGACGCAGCGCAAGCTCTACAACCTTGCTCTGTTCAATGAAGTCAACGCCCAGGTTCAGAACCCTACGGGCGATGCGCCGATGAAGAACGTCCTGGTGCAGTTGACCGAGGCCAAGCGATGGGATGTGACCTATGGCTTCGGCTTTGAGGCACAGACTGGAACCCCGGGTGTGGTTCCCGGTGGAATCGCCCCTGGAACCATTACCGGTACAAGCGGCAGTGCCGGCACCGCCGCACAGAATGGCAAGGCCGGCGTCAGCCCTCGCGGCACGCTGGATATCTCGCGCATCAATCTGCGCGGTACAACGCAGTCGCTCACGCTGCATACGACGTACGGCCTGCTGGAAAAAGTAGCGACGTTGAGCTTGAACACTCCGCAGTTGCTGGGCAAGCCTAACTACACCGCGACGCTCTCCGGCGGCTACTCCAACGTGCAGGACATCACGACGTTTGCTTCGTCCACGCTGCAGGGCGATGTGCGGTTGACGCAGAAGTTCCGCAAGGCCGATACGTTCATCTATGACTTCCAATATCGCCGGGTGTCGGTCGATGCGGACAGTCTCGAAGTCACGCCCAACCTGATCCCTCAATTGTCGGAGCCGGTGCGTGTCGGTGGACCGGCGATTACGTACTTTCATGACACGCGCGATCCCAGCCCGCTGGATGCGGGCAAAGGCACGTACTTCTCAATCCAGGAATTTATTGCTTCGTCGAAGTTCGGCTCGGATACCGACTTCAATAAGGTCGATGCCTCGCAGTCCACGTATTACACCTTCGGCAAGAGGAAGTATGTGCTGGCACGCAACACGCGTATCGGCTTCGAGAATTCCTTTGGTCTGAACCCGAACGCGGCTGGCGTGGGCAGCGGCCAGATTGGTGTCAGCAATCTGGCCTGCGCGGGCATCCTGCTGCAGACCAACGCAACCTGTAATGCCGTTCCGCTGCCGGAACGCCTGTATGCCGGCGGTGCCACATCGCATCGGGGCTTTGGAATCAATGCCGCCGGTCCACGCGATCTCACGACCGGGTATCCCGTCGGCGGCTCGGGCGTGGTCGTCAACACGGTTGAGTTGCGCCTTCCTCCGCCGACGCTTCCGCTGGTCGGAGACAGCATCTCCTTCGTCATCTTTCACGATATGGGGAACGTCTTTCAGTATCCCGGGGACATGTTCAAGAGCATCAAGAACTTTCATCAGCCGAACGAACAGACCTGCAGGAATATAACGATTCCGGCTGGAACGCCGGGCTCCACGCCACGGGAGCAACAGGCGAATGCCGTCGGCACCTGTAGCTTCAAGTACTATTCGCATGCGATCGGCCTCGGCGTTCGATATAAGACGCCCGTCGGGCCGATTCGCGTGGACTTCAGCTATAACCTCAATCCTCCGGTATATCCCGTCTTCGACGACTACACAGGGGCTCTCCCTTATGTAGGACAGGCGGGTCACTTCAACTTCTTCTTCAGCATCGGACAGAGTTTCTAAAACATCGTTTCTAAGCCATGATGATGCGCACTCTCCAACTCGACAGCCTTCGCCTCCGCCTTCTGGTGCTCGCGGCGGCGTCCGTTTTGCCGGGAACGATGTGCGCACAGAGCACGGCTCAGAAGAACTCCGTTCCAGTGACCGCGCCGGAGCCGCAGGCTGTCGCGCCGCAGATGCCCCTCGCGCAGGGGATGGCACTCGACCGAGTGGTTGCTATTGTGAACGGCGATCTCATTCTCGACAGCGACGTGAATGAAGAGACACGTCTGCAGGTCTTTCAGCCGTACCGCAATCCGAATGCGGATACCTCGCGCGATCGCGCCATCGAACGCCTCATCAACCGAAGCCTCATCCTGCAGCAGTTGAAGTTGCAGCCTGAAGATCCCATTACGGACGATCAGGTCAGGAAAGATCTCGACAATCTGCGCAAGAATATTCCGGCGTGCAAGCCCTACAACTGCGAGACGCCGGACGGGTGGAACAAGTTCCTTGCAACCAATGGATTTACCGAAGCAACACTGATCAGCCGCTGGCGGTCGCGCATGGAGGTGCTGCGCTTTATCGAAGAGCGCTTCCGTCTGGGTATCAAGGTCAAGCCTGAAGAGATCAAGTCCTACTACGACAAGACGCTGCTGCCTGAGTACGCCAGGCAGAAGGCGACGCCACCGAGCCTGGATTCGATCTCCAGCCGCATCCAGGAGGTATTGCTGCAGCAGGAGGTCTCTGCCCTGCTGGGCGACTGGCTGAAGAGCCTGCGCGCGCAGGGCAGTGTAGTGGTGCTGCATCCGGAAGAGGGGGCGCCATGAGCGAGACTCCGAAACCCTCTACCGGCGAAGTCTCTTCCTCGCCTGCTCCAAAGCGTAACCGTATCCTCCGCGTGCTGGGATGGATCTTCGGCTCGCTGGCGCTGCTCCTCGTACTGCTGGTGGTGGGTGTTTCGTTCTACACGACGACGGATGATTTTCAGCACCGGGTTGGGGGCGAGGTCGTTAAGGTTCTCGAGGACTCGACCGGCGCCCACGTCGAGCTGGGCCATCTCTCCTTCAGTCTCTGGCACCTGGCGATTGAGGCGGACGGGTTGGTTCTGCATGGCACGGAGGGCCCGGGTGAAGCCCCGTATCTCTCCGCGGACAAGATCTTTGTGCGCCTGCGCATCAACACGTTCCTCTCGCACATCGTGGGCAAGGGGCCGCAGTCGCACGTGGGCGTGAACTATCTGCGCGTCGAGCAGCCTCATATTCATCTCATCATCGACAAGGACGGCAAGACCAACCAGCCTGTACCGAAGCACAAGGGCACCAGCACGGAGCCGATACAGGACACCCTGCTCGACCTGCAGGCCGGCAAGGTGGAGCTGGCGAACGGACTTGCTGTCTTGAACGATCGCGCGATTCCGTTCGACCTCGCCGCACAGGATCTCGCTGTTGAGGTGCACTACATCGCGTCGTCCGACCACTACGGTGCGACTGTCGACCTTGCGGACCTGCGCACAAAGATGGCGAAGCAGCCCGAGGTGCAATCGAAGCTGCACCTGACCGCCGAGATCGGGCGCGACATGGCACAGTTGCAGAGCCTGGACTTCCGCACCGGTGCGACGACGCACCTCACCGCGAACGCGCTCCTGCAACACTTCAACAAGCCCGCATGGCAGGTCCAGGCAAAGGGCTCGGTGGAGCTCAAACAGCTTGGTTTTCTTACTGGAGTCGAGGGCTTGACCGGGGGCTTGGTCGATCTGGACGTGCATGGGCGCAACTGCGTTGTCGCGCCTCCGACCGCGCCTAAGAAGCACTTCTGGCAGCGGCACAGCAAGACGCCGGCCCCGGCCACCGCGACGCTGCAGCCACCCGATCCTGACTGCAAGTCCGGCTATCTGTTAGTGGGCGCGGTCAAGCTGCACAACGTGGGCTATCGCAATGAATATGTGCGGCTGCATGACATCAACGGCGCCGCTCAAATGCACTTCACTCCGGCACAGATGCTGCTGTCTTCGCTCACGGCTTCTCTGCCCGGTGGAGGCGGCGCGCAGGGCGAGCTGCGGATCGAGAACTGGCTGGGCGCAACGCCAGGCGGCTCTCGCGCCTTCGTTACGGCTACGATCGATCGCATTCCGCTGCGCACAATTATGGATATCACCGCGCCCGAGCACTATGGCGATCTAGGTTTCGATACCGCCGTAACGGGGCCGGTTAAGGTCCAGTGGGGCGGCCCGGACGCCGATGTCTCGAAGACCGTCCAGGTGGATGGCGACCTGAAGTTCGCACCAACGAACGTTGCACGCCGCGGTGCGCTCTCGAACATTCCTGTGACCGGCCAGACACTGGCGCACTATGACGGACGCCCGGAGTCTGTAAGCATTACGCATCTCGAGTTACAGACGCCCGCCACCGTGCTGCAGGTCAACGGAATACTGGGCGTCAACAACGGCGATCCGCTTACCTCCCTGCAGGTCAATCTGCAGGCACGCGATCTTGGCGAGTTTGACCAGTTGCTGCAGACGCTCGGCTTTGAAGCCAACGGCAAGAAGGGAACCGCTGCGATTCCTGTTGTGCTGCATGGGGCCATGGACTTCAACGGCTCCGCGCGCGGAGCGATCCGCAATCTCGACGTAAAGGGCCATCTCGTCGCGAATAACGCTGAGGTCAAACTGGGCACCGCAGCCGATGTGCAGATCGATTCCGCCGTCGCCGATGCTGAGTACTCGCCCAACAGCGGTGTCGCCATCGCCAGTTCCACCATCAAGCGCGGGACGGCTGTGCTCAACGTAACCGGAACATTCGAGCCGAGGAAGACCGTCTCCCGGCGTGGTGTTGTCGACTATGTATGGGACAACGACCTGGGCATCGATACGAGCGTGAAGCTCGCCAACGCGCAGGTGACCGACCTGTTGCAGATTACCGGGCAGCAGAGCAAGGTTCCTGTCACGGGTACCGCCAACATCAATGCCCATCTCTCCGGAACGGTCAAAGACCTGCATGGCAGCGGCAATGTCACTCTGACCAACGGTGCGGCGTACGGAGAGAACTACCAGACTGTCTCTGTCGATGCGACTGCGCAGGGGCAGCAAGTCAATGCCTCCCATTTCCTGGTGCAGGCCCATGGCATGACCGTTACAGGCAGTGGCGGGTACAACCTGACGAGCAAACACATCAATGCTCATGTGCAGGGCGATAAGCTGCAGCTCTCCAAACTCGATCTCGTGCACAAGGCGAATGAGGATGCCGACGGCGTGCTCTCGCTCGACGCCACGGTCGATGGCACGATGCTGGAGCCGAATCTACAGGCGAAGATCGCGGTGGCGAACATCACGGTCGAGGGCAAGCCGTTGGGTGACCTGAACCTGACAGCCCACAGCACGGGCTCGACCGTCTACTACGACCTGACCTCGCACATGGTTGGAGCCCAGGTGGCGGCGAACGGACAGACGTTGCTGCAGGGCGACTATCTGACCCAGGCAAAGCTCACGTTCTCTGGCTTCGATGTCTCCAGGCCGATGTCCCTGTTCTCGCCGGGCATGGTTCAGACGAGCTCCATCATCGATGGCACGGTCACCGTGAACGGTCCCGCCGCCAAGCCGCTGCAACTGAAGGGCACGGCCGCCTTCGGTACCTTCGACTTCAAGCTCCAGGGGGTCGAGCTGAAGACCTCAGAGCCTCTGCGCGCAAGCCTGAGTAACGGGGTGGTTTCGGTCGAACAATTGCACATCGTCGGGCAGGACACGGACCTCCATGCCGGAGGGACGTTGCAGGTCTTCGGCGACGACAATCCAATGGGGGGAGCGATCAAGCTGAATGCGAACGGCAACGTCAGCATGACGATCGCTCACACCTTCAACCCCGATCTCATCACTTCGGGCAAGGTCACGTTCAAGGTGGCTGCCGACGGGCGGCTGAAGCAGCCCTCGCTGACCGGCAATGTGCAGTTCCAGAACGTGAATCTTGCGATGGACGGCATTCCCAACGGTCTGAGCAACCTGAATGGAACGATGGTCTTCAACGAGAACCGTCTGACCGTGCAGGATCTGACCGCGACGTCCGGCGGCGGGCAGCTCAAGCTGGGCGGATCGATCAGCTATCAGAAGGGCCTCTTCTCGGACCTTACCGCGACTGCCGACAACGTGCGGGTGCGGCTCTACGGCATGAGCACGACAACGAACGCGAATCTGCGCCTGCAGGGTACGCAACAGTCTCTGCTGCTCTCCGGCTCGGTACTGATTACTCGTTTTGGCATCGGGCCGGATATGGACTTTGCTGCCTTCGCCGGATCGGGCGGAGTAGAAGCGCCGCCCGATCCGGACTCCGCGATGAACAAGATTCATCTGGATGTCCATGTCACCAGCGCGCCGCAGCTCGACTTCCAGAACTCCTACGCGAAGCTCGCGGGCAACGTCGATCTCACCATCCGAGGTACCCTCGGGACGCCCAGCGTGCTGGGCCGCATCCAGATCACCGACGGTAGCGCGACCTTTGCGGGGACGAAGTACGAACTCGAGCGCGGCAATATCTACTTCAGCAACCCCGTGCGCATCGACCCGACGATCGACCTCGATGCCACCGCGCGCGTCGAGAACTACGACCTCACCATCGGGCTGCATGGCACGACGACGAACCTGAAACCCACCTATCGCTCCGAGCCGCCGCTGGCTGAAGCCGATATCTTCAACCTGCTCGCCCTCGGACGAACGCAGGAGGAGGCGCAGCTCTACCAGGAGCAGCAGGTGCAGGCCGGAACCGACCCGACCACCAGTGCTTTGCTCGGCGGGGCGCTCAACGCGACGGTTTCGAACCGCGTAGGCAAGCTCTTCGGTGCGGGCTCGTTCAAGATCGACCCGGCCTTTGTAGGGACGCTCGGCAACTCGGCGGCCCGCATCACGGTCCAGGAACCTCTCTCCAAGCAACTCACGCTGGTGTTTGCGACGAACGTCAACCAGAGCGCCCAGCAGCTGATCCAGGTGCAATATCAGATCGACGAAAACAAATCGATCGTCGCAACCCGCGACGAATCAGGCGTGTATTCGGTCGTCTACAAGATCCGCAAACGCTATCGCTAGGGCTGAAACACACCATAGCGTTTTTACCCACCCAAGGATCGACATCCTTTACCCACCCAAGGATCGTCATCCTGAGCGAAGCGTCCCAGCTTTTGGGGACGCGCAGTCGAAGGACCCCGAGGCTTGCAATCTTGCCCATACCTTCCGCACCTTTCTACCTCAAACGCTCGTGCCTGGGCTCTCGTGCTGGAAAAGGTCTCAACAGCATAGGCGAGATAACCCCCTCGGGGGTCTTCGACTGCACGCCTCGCAAAAGCGCGAGGCACTCCGCTCAGGATGATGCTTCTGTGGGGGGATTGAGCAAGAAGTATAGGTACATCGATCTCCCTCTTTACGTGATTTATACCCCGTATTGGAATATATTTATCCGCCAGGTGTTTCTTAGGCATCTAACGTTGCGCAGTGGCAGTTACATAGCAGCTTACTTTCGCAGCTTTCCGGAGTGTCTTTCTTATGCGACTTGTCTCTCGAATCGGTTTCATTCTCTCTCCTGTTTTGAGCATCCTGCTCGCAGCACCCACCATGATCCACGCGCAATCTCCCTCCGATGCTCAGATTGGTGCCGAGGTCCAGAAGTCGCTCGGCAACAAGCGATTCAGCAACGTGCATGTAGCGGTGAACAACGGCGTCGTTACACTCAGCGGCCGGGTAGAGCGCTTCAGTGATAAGGAAGAGGCCGATCGCAAGGCGAATCACGCGAAGAACGCCTCTGCAGTCAGTAACAGGATCGAAGTTGCGGTGCCGGAAAACATCAGCGATGGGGCGCTGCGGGAGAAGCTCGGCAAGGCTTTGATCTATGACCGCGTGGGCTATGGAACGACGGTGTACAACAACATCAACCTGGGCGTCGACCATGGCGTCGTAACGCTGAGTGGCATGGTCTACGGACCTACCGATAAGGATTCAGCCCTTAGCCTCGTGGCGAATACCCCCGGAGTGCGTGACATCATCGACAACCTGGAAGTAGCTCCGGTCTCGCCGATGGACGACCGCATTCGCATCGCGGAGGCGCGGGCAATCTATGGCCATCCTGCGCTCAACAAGTACGCCCTGGATCCTGCAAAGACGATCAGGATTACCGTCGTCAATGGACATGTGACGCTGAACGGTGTGGTCGACAGCAAGATGGACCATGACATCGCCGGTCTTCGTGCCAATGGCGTTCCGGGAGTCTTCTCGGTCGAAAACCACTTGCAGATTGCTGGCCAGCAGGCGGGCCGGTAAAGCTGCACTGGCACCCTCGTGAGGCGGCGGTGAAACCTGCCGCCGCTTACGCGAAAGGAGCCAGAGAAATACAATAGTTATCAGATGGAAAATGTTCTTCGCAGCACACGTGTCACGCTCGAGATGATCAAGTGGGAACACTCGATCTTCGCGCTGCCGTTTGCCTTGACGGGTGCGGTTCTTGCCGCAGGTGGGTGGCCTTCGCTACGCGTTCTCTGCTGGATCGTCGTCTGTATGGTCGGAGCGCGCAGCGCGGCGATGGCCTTCAATCGCCTGGCAGACAGCGAGATCGACGCCGCAAACCCTCGCACCGCCACCAGGGCGCTCCCGAAGGGGGAGCTGTCCAAGTCGTTCGTTCTCTGCTTCACAATCCTTGCGGCGGGCGTATTTTTTCTGGGTGCGGCGATGCTCAATCGGCTGACCCTGGAGCTTGCTCCGGTCGCTCTGATCGTTGTGCTGGCCTACAGCTACATGAAGCGTATTACCCGTTGGTCGCATGTCGTATTGGGACTGGCACTGGGAATCGCTCCGTCAGCCGCCTGGATTGCGGTTCGAGGCTCGCTGTCGCCGCGGATCATCCTGCTGACAGGGATCGTCATTCTCTGGGTGGGCGGCTTCGATGTGCTCTACGCCTGCCAGGACTTTGAGCATGATCGCAAGGCCGGGCTGAACAGTGTGCCCCAGGCGTTCGGTCTTGAAGGCGCCTTCTGGATCGCTCGACTCATGCATCTGGGAATGGCTGTGCTCCTGTTTGTCCTGCTCCATGCGTTTGGGCTGGGAATGATCGCGCTGGTGGGCATGGTTCTCGTGATCGTGCTGCTCGCGTATGAGCACGCCATTATTGCGCCGCATGATCTGCGGCGGATGAATGCTGCTTTCTTTACGCTGAACGGAATCATCTCGATGGTGTTCTTTGTGTTCATTGCCACCGACGTGTTACATCGTCGCTGAAGCTCTTGCTGTTGCCTTTCTTGTTGTCATTCCCGCAGGGAATGCTTCTTAGCCTGATGGATGCGGAGGAACGGAACGCCGCAATGCGTATTCTTGCGGTCTCCGAAGCGGTTGCGGACCCACGAGCAAAGCACGGTGATTTCGAGATTCATGGCGTTCGCATTCTTCCGGGTCGGGGCAATCATCTTCGAGCGGCGTAATCCGGTGCTCCCCGCCAAGAGAACCATAGCGCGGTCCTGCACTGAGAGCTCTCCAAGCAATGCCTGAAGCTCTCCCGGGTTGTGACACCCTTTCGCGCGGCGGCTTCGACGAGGTGCGGCTTTTACTGATAGGGGTGGCGCGCTCCACGGCGTCGAGCTGGTCGGGCGTCTCTTCTAATTTGCTTAACAGCTTTGCCCTTTCTCTATGGGTGTGTGACATCCCTCTCCTGTGCCTTCAGTTGGAGACTAGTCTTCTAATTTCTCACTCACATGCATTTGCAGCCGGTAAGTCCGGCGTATGGAACACGGTGGGGTACAGTAAAAGGAAACGTGAAAGAACAGCCGCACGCCATGAAAATGGGGAGATTTCGTTTGTCCCCGGTTCAACTGAAATTGCTCACGGTAAATCTGACAGCCCTGGCATCTCAGCATGTCAGTCCTGTCGTCAAAACCTCCAAAAGCTTTTCATCGTGTTTCTGCTTCACGAGCCGAAGTATCGCCTTGCCTCTGCTCGTTGCCTTTTTATCATTCTTCTAACTGATTCGCCGTCTTGAGGTTCGTATGCGCAAGTTTTCCCCATTAGTTGTTGTTGCTCTGAGTATGCCTCTGTTCGCCAGCCTTGCGGGTTGCGGTGTCAGCCCAAATACAGTGTCTTCTTCTGTCGCGGGCGCCGGTATACGAGGTGCCCTGCATGGTGGTCAGCAGCCTGTCACCCATTCCCGCATGTACCTGATGGCCGCCTCCACCTCGGGTTATGGAACCAGCAGCACATCGCTCCTCAATCCGGCGAACGCCGACGGAACCGACAGTATCGGCAGTTACGTGCTTACTCAGGCTGACGGCTCCTTTGCTATGGGTGGAGACTTCACCTGCACCCCGAACCAGCAGTTGTATGTCCTCGCGATGGCAGGAAATCCCGGTCTTTCAGACCCCACCACGAATGCGCAACAGATCTCGCTGATGGCGGCTGTGGGGCCATGTTCGGGCCTGGCCAACGTTGGCACGGTCAATATCAATGAAGTTTCAACGATCGCCACGGCCTATGCGCTGGCCGCCTTTACCTCAAGCCCCACGCAGATTGCGACTTCCATCAGCACGCAGGGCGCAACGAACCTGGCGAATGCCTTTGCAACGGTTACCAATCTGGAGAGCCTGAACCTGGGGCAAGCCCTGGCCCAAACACCAGCCGGAAACGGCACTGTGCCGCAAAGTGAGATTCATACGCTGGCAAATATTCTGGCTAGCTGCGTGAATACCTCCGATGGTTCAAGCTCTCCCTGCGCCACACTGTTTGCAAATGCGCAAACTCAGGGAACTGCTGGCACTGTTCCTACCACGACGGCGCAGGCGGCTATCAACATTGCGCACAATCCAGGTTCTGTCGGCGTCAACAATCTGTTTGTCCTGCAGGGGACGGAACCCCCCTTTCAGCCGTCCATGGCGGCTGCTCCGACGGATTTTTCGATCTCTGTGAGCTATAACCCGAGTGAACCGGGTCCAGTACGTGCACTTGCGGTGGACGCCTCGGGCAATATCTGGGTTCCATGCCAGGGGGCATCCCCCGTGGAACTTTCCCCCTTAGGTGCCATGATCTCTCCTGCCGGTGGGTACACCGGCGGAAGCCCCGAGGGTTATGGAGCGGTGATAGATCTGAACGGCAACGTGTGGATCAGTTCGAACGCCGGGTTGGTTAAGTACGGCAGCAACGGGAGCTATATGGGCAGCTACTCGGGAGGAAATTCCAATGGCGGCCCATCGTATGAACGAGTCGCTATCGATTCCTCGGACAATATCTGGTTAGCGCATAGCGATGGTCTTGGACTATATAGCAACAGCGGCACGGCGCTCTCTCCTGCGTCCGGTTATGCCACGAATGCTTACGTGGCGGATGTCCGTATTGATTCCTTGGGGAATGCATGGATCGCGGATAAAGATGGGTTCCTGGCAGAATTCAACTCTTCGGGAACCCAGCTCAATCAGTATGAGGATGGCTCCTATGGCGCGTCCGCACCTTTATCGCTGGCCATCGACTCCTCGAATCGAATTTGGGTGGCGGACAGCAATACGACTGAGGTCAGCCGATTCACCGCTGATGGCACGCAAACGATGTATAGCGGCGGAGGGACGAACGATCCCTATGACATCGCAATCGATGGCGCGAACTCGGCGTGGATTGTGAATCTGAATGGAACTGTCTCCGCCTTCAATAGCAATGGGGTTGCAATCACCCCAGCGGCTGGCTACTCGATCCCCGTCAACAACAACCTCGTATTCGATGCCGTCGACGGTTCCGGTAATCTTTGGGTTTCGCTACCAGCGAAGTTCGGATCCATTGAGGAGTTTGTAGGCCTGACCGTACCAGTCGTGACGCCAATCACTCCTAACCGTCTGGGAGTGATGCCGTAGGCCGGGTAGACGCAGACGGAGTAGACACTTCTGAATCCGTTCCCTCGACGCTTTGTGAGCAGTTGTACTAAAGCCGTGGCTTAAGAACCACGGCTTAGTACATGTCATCTAACTTCCGGTATTTGCTTTTCTAGTTTGTAACATCGAAGAGGCATGGCGTCATGCCATGCCCCTTCGCGTAAACCTATGGTGATTAGGAAACAGATTCTCTGCGGAAATGACAACAAGAAAGGCAATGGCAAAAATTAGCGATTCTTGTGCTTGTCGGTTGCGTCCTGGATGCTTTCCTTCACGTTGCGCGCAGCCGAGGCCAGGTTTTCGCGAACATCATGCGCTGTCTGCTCTGCCGCCGGTTTATTGCGTTCATGCGTGTCTTGGGCCGCTTCTTTCACCGATCCCCAGGCTTGTTCCGCATGTCCTTTGATCTGTTGGGCTGTGCCCTTGTTGGCCAGCTTCTGATCGTTGAAGGTCTCGCCGACACCCTGCTTGATCTTGCCGGCAACTTCGTCGAATTTACCCTTGATGGTGCTATCGCTTGTAGTTGTGCTCATAACAGTGCTCCTTCGTTGAAAATCCTGGAGAGGATGAGGCCACAAACTCGCGCTCATCCTCGGCTGGTCTTAAACTGGACGTTAGATGGTTGCTAGAGACCTCTACGGCCTGAAAGCAGATTGAAGATAAGAATGATCACGGCCAGTACGAGTAGAAGATGGATCCATGCTCCAAGTAGGTGGAATCCAACGAATCCGAGAAGCCAGAGAATGACGAGAACGATCGTGATAGTCCAAAGCATAATGTTTGTCTCCTGGAGTTTTTCGTGACGGCGATAAAGCGTTTAGCCGTTGCGACGCCGGCAATTTTACTGGCGCTCGTTATGGTAAGTTGCCGGGTAGTGGGCCGAGGTTGTCCTTCGGCAGGAGATAGTTAAATGCCGAATTTTTCAGGGGTTGCCCCATGCCGCTAATTTCTAAGACGTCCCACCCCCAAACCCCGGCGATACAACGTATTGCCATCCAGGGGGAGCGCGGCTCCAACAGCCACATGGCGGCTTTGGCGATGCTGGGAGCCGTGGAGGTTGTGCCCTGCAGCGTATCGGCTGAGGTCATTCAAGCCGTGCTGCTGAAAGCGGTCGATGGGGCCGTGTTGCCGATCGAAAACAGCCTGCATGGCTCGGTCGCCGAGCACTACGATCTGCTGCTTGAGTATCCTGTCCGCATTGACCGCGAGAGCCTGCTGCGCATTCGGCATAACCTGATCGTCGCTCCGGGCGTCCGGATGGCGGGCATTCATTCTGTGCTCTCGCATCCCGTAGCGCTGTCGCAGTGCCGTCACTACCTTGCTACCCTGGACAGGGTCCATGCACTGCCGTTCTACGACACCGCGGGTAGCGTGAAACACATCATGGAGAAGGGCCTGCGCGATACCGCGGGCGTCGCTCCGGAGCTTGCCGCAAAGGAGTACGGCGCGGAGATCCTGGTTGCGGGTATTGAAGATCACACCGAGAACTACACGCGCTTTCATCTGTTGCAGCGAGCGGACGCTCCTCGGCCCGGGGGGCTGAAGCAGGCCAATAAGCTCAGCGTTGCGTTTGCCCTTCAGCATCGTCCCGGCACGCTGGTGGCTGCGCTGCAACGGCTCGCCGAGGCGGGAGTCGATCTCACCAAGATCGAGTCGCGACCGGTGCCGGGCAAGCCCTGGGAGTACGTCTTCTATGTGGACTTCCGCTTTACGGATGCCGCCAACGCGGATGCCGCCCTGCTCGCCCTGAAGAAGGACTGCAGCATGGTGAAGGAGCTGGGCCGCTACGCTGCTGCGTGATCGTTGCTGCGTGCAGCTTTTGGCTCGAAGGCCCAGCGAGCTCTCCACAGCAGCACCATCAGCGTTGCGAGGATGAGCACATCGAAGGCTACGCCCAATAAGAGCGAAAAGTTCATGAAGGCCGGCCCTGGGCTGAAGACAGGCGTTGGCATACCCATGGTGTGTGCCAGGATCTGCTGGTAGTCGAGCAGCCGCTGGCGAACGTTGGGCAGCAACAGCGACACGACATTCAAGAGTCCAACGACGTAGAGCGCAAAAGTCAGCACCCACGCGGGCTTTTGCAGCTTGAGCAGGCCAATGCCGGCGACTCCTGACAAACAGGCAAAGACCAGGTACATCACGTGACTTGTCCAGCCCGATAAGATCACGCCAAAGAGAAACGCGGGAAAAGGCAGCAGTGTCGCGATCAGCGTCACGCCAAGCCCGAGAAGCAGGAGGACGGCAATGATGGTGATCGATACGGGGCGTGCCGGGACTACGGGCTGTAGCGGAGCCGCGACGATGGGCTGCGGATACATCTCTGCCGGTGCTGTGAGCGGTGCCTGAAGCGGTTCCTGGGGAAGAGGGCGGGCAACGGTGAAATCAGTGAGCGGCGAAGTGGGTGGGGGATAAGCAGGTGCAGGATAAGCTGCAGCCATGCCCGCGTCCGTCATTAGCAGGCCCCGCTGAGCTTTAGCCTGGGCAAAGGCTTCCCGCGTGTTGCGCAATGCAAAGTACACCAGCCACCATAGGCCGATAGCGGCTATGAACAGCCATAGCGCCGCGAAGACGAAGAAGACGATACGCATCACGGCAGGGTCTGCGCCCGGTGTCGGGGGCATGGACTTCATCATCGTAGGCATGGCTACACTCACCAGAGTGGAGAAGAGGCCGATCGCCGCCAGGCCGCCACCGATGATCATGATCGAGATGCGCGCCCAGTTCCGCATGCGGAACAGCCCTACGACGGTGGTGATCGCCCACGCCGCCAGCGCGAGATAAAAGAGTATGGCGAAGATCATGACGCCCAGCAGGAAGCCGGGCTGCGAAGCCATGCCTGGAGCCTCCACCGTTACGGGCATATGCTGCGCCATGACCGTTCCCAGCACCGATAGGCACGCCATCAGGCACAACATTGCAGCTGCCAGGCTGAGCACAATTGCTGAAACCACTACACCTACAGGTCGCCGAATCATGGCGCAAGTGTATCGCAGGAAGATTGCTGCCGATGTCCCGATCTCCATTGCACTTTGTGCAACTTTTCGAGCGTTTGTCTCGTCGAAATTTGGAGCACCAGAAACCGACAATCTGTGAGCAAAGCCTGCGAGTCGAATCGACACGCAGGAGTGTTCAAGTGTGTCGATCCAGTTCGTCGTCGGGCCCGGTTTGAAGAAGTCACCCATCTCTATTTTCATTAGGGCCTCTCATGAAAACGTCGCGTCTGCTCTTTCTCCTCACTGGCTCCCTGTCCATTCTCGGCCTTAGCGGCTGCTCGGCTAACTTCGGGAGCGTCTCCCAGGATTCGGTCCAAACCACCGTACACATCAAGGGCATCGCCCATGGAGGCCAGCAACCGCTATCGGGCGCTCATATCTATATGTACGCGGCAGGCACCACAGGATATGGCAGTGCCTCAACCTCTATGTTGACCAGTGCGACAGGGAACCCTGCGGACGCGAACGGCAACTTCTATGTCACGACGGATGCCACCGGGGCCTTCAACATCGGCGACACCTTTGCCTGCCCGACGGGCGGCTCCTCCACCGAAGTCTACCTGTACATGGTGGGCGGCAATCCGCAGCAGTCAGTGGACAGCACTGACAATCCACACGCGGGCCTGCTTACCACGCTGGGTCCCTGTGCCCAGGTTGGCACCATTCCGAGTGTGTCGATGAATGAGAGCAGCACGATCGCCACCGCGTTTGCCCTGGCGGCCTACGCCACGGATGCGACCCACATCGGCAGCTCTTCAACCGCTCTCGGTATGCAGGGTCTGTTCAACGCGGGTGTCAACGCGCTCAACCTGGTGGACCAGGCTACCGGACAGATCAATGCGACCCTGCCGACGAACGCCAATGTCAGTATCCCCGTCTCCACGATCAACACCCTGGCGGACATCCTGGCCTCCTGCATCAACTCCTCCGGAGGCAGCGCCTGCCCCTCGCTCTTAAGCAACGCTCTGAGCTCCGGCACAACAGGGACGGCTCCGACCGATACCGCGTCGGCGGCGATCAATATCGCTCACAATCCGGGAGACAATGTCTCCGCCCTGCTCAACCTGGCCAACAACGCGAGCCCCTTCCAGCCCATCGTCACCTCCGTCAACGACTTCACCCTCGGGCTGACCTTCTCCGGTGGGGGGATTGAACTTCCCGGCACCCCGGCGGTCGACGCTGCGGGCAATGTCTGGATTCCGAATGCAATCAGTGCCAGTGTTACCGAGATTTCAAACTCGGGTGCGTTTCTCTCTGGCGCCTCGGGGTATAGCACGGGTGGCAATTGGGCAGAGTCCATCGCGTTCGACACCTCGGGCAATGCCTGGGTCGCGAACTTTCTATCCAGATCTGTGAGCAAGTTATCCGCCTCTGGCGGGATCCTTGCCCAGTACACGGGCGGCGGCATGGGCAATGGACCCAACACCATCGCGGTCGATGCCTCAGGCAATGCCTGGGTCGCGACGGGGAACGCCAACGGATTGCCGGCTCAAGGTACGGTGTCCATCCTCTCCCCGGGCGGGACGTTTCTCTCTGGCGCCAACGGCTACACGGGCGGTGGTCTCAATGCCAGTGACGTCGTCGCCATCGACGGCTCCGGCAACGGTTGGATCACCAATACTCTGGGCGGCATCATGAAGGTAACCCCTGCGGGAGCCTTTCCTTTCGGGCCTACCGGCATTACTGATTCCACGATCACCAACCCCAGCAGCATCTCGATCGACTCTGCGGGAAGCGCCTGGGTCGTAAGTTCGGGGGAGATTTCAAGACAGCCCGGAAGCGTGCTGAAGGTGGCGAACAACGGCACGATCCTCGTTGAGGGCCTGCTGCCCGGCGCCGCTCCGGAGGGCGTTGCCGTCGACGGTGCCGGCAATGCCTGGGTCACGGATGTAACCTCCGGCAGTGTGAATGTGCTGTCCACCAACGGTACGGTCCTCTCCGGTTCCTCTGGCTATCACGGTGTTACTCCCGGTTCCTTTGGTATCGCGATCGATGGATCGGGCGATGTCTGGCTATCCGTGCTGGGGGAGAGTAGCTCCGTGACCGAACTGATTGGCGTTGCGCAGCCCGTGATTACTCCACTCGCTGCCGCTCTGCCTGTTACACCTACAGCGGACGGGAGCAGCAACCTGGGGACGCGCCCGTAGGTGTGAAGGGGCGGGGACAACAACGGATCACATATTTTGTTTCGCCACAGGGCCGTCATCCTGAGCGTAGCGCCTCGCGTTATTTGCGAGGTGCGGAGTCGAAGGACCCCGATGGACTTGATCTCACCCAGGGGGTCGGGATCTTTTCCCGCACGAAAGTCCAGGCTCGAGCGCTCGAGCTAGAAAAGCTGCAAAAGGTTTGGGTTAGATAGCAACCCTCGGGGTCCTTCGACTGCGCGACCCCAGAAGCTGGGACGCTTCGCTCAGGATGACGATTCTGTGGAGACGCAAAACAAAAACTATGCGTGCAGCGAGCTTGGTTTCGTTCTAAAACCAAGGTCTTCGATTCGTAGAAACTACATAAAGCCCGATTCTTATTCCGTGGCCGAGATTCCATCGGCCGCGCGATTTTCGCCCTGTGGAAGTCATGAGCCTTTACATTCGTTGTTCGGAACGATTACGGTAAAGCGGTTTCATAGAGGGTGTAGCGCAATTGCATCCCGGTGTGTGGCGTTCGCTGAGATTCTGTGGCGTATTGCCGTTCGCCTGTCTTACCGGAATAGACAGAAGTCTTACTTCTTCTCTAGGATGCAGAGAGCACTTACACCTACCAATCAAGGGAATAAGCCCCGGCCATTCATGGCAGGCGGGCAGGAGAATCTGATGGCAAGCGCAAACTGTGACATTGGCCTGATCGGCCTGGCGGTGATGGGGCAGAACCTTGTCCTGAACATGAACGACCACGGTTACAAGGTGGCGGTCTTCAACCGCACCACGTCCAAGGTCGATGAGTTTCTCGCAGACGAGGCGAAGGGAACGCAGGTAGAGGGTGCACACTCGATCGAAGAGCTGTGCAGCAAGCTCAAGTCGCCCCGCCGCGTCATGATCATGGTCAAAGCCGGCGATGTGGTCGACCAGACCATCGCGAGCATCGTGCCCCACCTTGAAAAGGGCGACATCATCATCGACGGCGGCAACTCGC
This sequence comes from Granulicella mallensis MP5ACTX8, assembly GCF_000178955.2. Taxonomy (NCBI): domain Bacteria; kingdom Pseudomonadati; phylum Acidobacteriota; class Terriglobia; order Terriglobales; family Acidobacteriaceae; genus Granulicella; species Granulicella mallensis. Next base: position 761,278 of record NC_016631.1, read on the forward strand.
TGTTTACCGATTCGAACCGCCGCACCAAAGAGCTGGCGGAGAAGGGGCTGCACTACATCGGCACCGGCGTCTCCGGTGGCGAAGAGGGTGCGCGCTTCGGCCCGTCGATCATGCCCGGTGGTGATCCCGCAGCCTGGCCCGCAGTGAAGGAGATCTTCCAGGCCATCGCGGCCAAGGTGGAAGACGGAACGCCCTGCTGCGACTGGGTTGGCGAAGGCGGCGCGGGCCACTACGTGAAGATGGTCCACAACGGCATCGAGTACGGCGACATGCAGTTGATCGGCGAGGCCTATCAGTTGCTGAAGGATGGCCTGGGCCTCACGGCTGACCAGTTCGCCGAGATCTTTACCGAGTGGAACAAGGGCGAGCTCGACAGCTTCCTGATCGAGATCTCCGCGATCATCTTCGGGAAGAAGGACGAGGACGGCCAGCCGCTGGTGGACAAGATTCTCGACACGGCAGGGCAGAAGGGAACAGGCAAGTGGACGGCGATCTCCGCGCTGGACCTGGGCATGCCCGTGACGCTGATCGGCGAGAGTGTCTTTGCGCGCTGCCTGTCGGCGATCAAGGACGAGCGCGTCGAAGCCTCGAAGATCCTCTCCGGCCCTGCGGCTGCGGGCAAGTTCACCGGCGACCGGAAGGAGTTCATTGAGAACGTGCGGCGTGCGCTGTACTGCTCGAAGATGATCAGCTACGCACAGGGTTACATGCTGCTGCGCGAGGCGGGCAAGGAGCAGGGCTGGAACCTGAACATGGGCGGCGTGGCGCTGATGTGGCGCGGCGGCTGCATCATCCGCTCGCAGTTCCTCGGCAAGATCAAGGACGCCTACGACAAGAACCCGAAGCTCGAGAACCTGCTGATGGACGACTTCTTCTCCGGCGTCCTGAACAAGTATCAGGAGAGCTGGCGCAAGGCGCTGGTGGCGGCGATTGAACTAGGCATTCCTACGCCTGCGTTCTCCACGGCGCTGGCGTTCTACGACGGCTACCGGACGGCCCGGCTGCCGGCGAACCTGCTCCAGGCACAACGCGACTTCTTCGGCGCGCACACCTACGAGCGTACCGACAAGCCGCGCGGAGAGTTCTTCCACACCAACTGGACGGGCCGCGGTGGCAGGGTTTCGTCGTCTACCTATAACGCGTAAACAGCAATCTGTTTGGAGAAGGGCATGGCAGGACCGTGCCCTTCTTCAATAATCGTCCAACGGTGTCGTTTAGAAGTGCATGGTCGGTATCACTTCAGCGGCATAGACACCGATGATCAGCAGGGTCATCAATACGGTGACACCGCCAACACCTTTGCAGATGGGTTGAATGAAGTTGACGCGGCGAATGATCTCGTCATTCTCCTGATGAAGGGAGGATGGCCCGCCCTCCTCGTTGAGGAAGAGCTGATCTGTTTCGTAATGCGTAAGGTGGGCGCGGTAGATCATCAGGCCGATAAAGCCGATGACCAGTAGGCTCCAGAAGGCGATCATAATCTGAAGTGCATCCATGGTAGTTTCCCCCAGAAGTGTATGTGACAATCTGGTCCGGGATACCGGGCGGCTCCGTTAGAGACACGCAGCCGGAGGGTAGGCAGGGCTTGACCCGAAACTATACGCCTGGAAAAGCTAAATTGGCTGGAATTTTTTTAGCTGTGCATGAAGTGGTACAGCACCATGCCGACGGCGACGACCACCGCCAGGGCGATCATCAGCAGTCCGAGGATGAACCACGAGGCATGGCGACGGGTCTGCTCGCTCGGCTGGGTAATGCCAAAGGTGTTGATGAAGGCCGAAGCCAGGGCATCCAGCAGTCGCATGGCCCGATTCTACCCTGATAAATGCATCGTTTTCGTGAGATGCCGGATAGGGCGCATCCTCCTGGTTTTTGCGGCATCCAATCCACTCAGTGGCGTCGATGCCCTTGCCGGGGCACTGTTTGACGACTACACTTGAAATTGGATCTTGTGTATGGGTGCTTTTCCCATCCACAAACCACCCGTAAGGAGATGAAAGCCATGGCTACTGCCGTCGTTACCCCCGAGGTCGTCAACGCTCCCGCCGCCCCCTCGACCCCCGTTGTCCTGACCCCCTCCGCTATTGTGAAGGTGAAGGAGATCATGGCTACTCAGGATCCGATCCCTGCCGGTCTGCGCATCGGCGTTGTTGGTGGCGGATGTTCGGGTTTCCAGTACTCCATGTCGTTTGAGAACGCCTCCGGCATGATGGACAAGGTTGTCCGTTTCGACGACCTGAAGGTCTTCATCGACGCGACCAGCGCGATGTACCTGAACGGCTGCACGGTGGACTACGTAGAGACCCTTGAGGCGGCCGGCTTCAAGTTCGAGAACCCCCAGGTCAAGAGCACCTGCGGCTGCGGTTCGAGCTTCAGCGTGTAACTGGTTCGCAATTTTGGATTTACAGACGGTCTCGCCACGGCGAGGCCGTTTTTACTGTTGCTTTTGCTTTTCTTGTTGTCATTCTCGCAGGGAATCTGCTTTCTGCCCGGTATCGCCCCAGGGCTAAGTATTGCTGCGATCTGCTAAATCACATATTGCCCCCACAAAATCGTCATCCTGAGCGGAGCGCCTCGCGCTTTTGCGAGGCGCGTAGTCGAAGGACCCCGAAGGACTTGATCTCACCCAGGATGCCGGAACCTTTTCCAGCACGAGCGTCCAGGCTCGATCGCTCGAGGTAGAAAAGGGGCAAAAGTATCGGCAAGATAGCAACCCTCGGGGTCCTTCGACTCCGCACCCCCAAAAGCCGGGACGCTTCGCTCAGGATGACGATTCTGTGGAGAGACGTAAAACAAAAGCTACGACCGCATCGATCTTAGTTTTGAGCGATTCACCCAATTACTATGCCCTCCCTTTAACTCTCGATGTGCCAAATCAAGACTCGACCGTCTAAGCTGTAAAGACAGTTCATTGCAATGACCGAATTCACCATCAAACTCGCCGACGACCGTGGCCGCGTCCAGGAGCAGACCCACTCTGCAGCTACCGCCGAGGAGCTGCGCGCGCGGTTTACGCAGGCGGGCTACCTGGTTTACTCCGTCAAAGCGCGTTCCGCGCTAAACAGCGGCAGCAAGAAAAAGGTCAAGCTCGACATCTTTCTGGTCTTCAATCAGCAGTTCCTCACGCTGATCCGCGCCGGCCTGCCGATCCTCAGTTCGCTGGACCTGCTCGCTAAACGACAGAAAGAAGAGAGTTTCCAGGCCCAGCTGGAAGATGTCACCTCCCGCATCAAGACGGGTGAGTCCATCTCCTCGGCCTTCGAGGCGCAGGGCAGCTTTCCGCTGGTCTACACCACGACGCTGCTGGCCGGCGAGCGTTCCGGTAACCTCGAAGAGGTCCTGCAGCGCTTTCTCGACTTCCAGCGCGTCTCGTTGACCTTCCGCAAGAAGCTGAAGGCCTCGCTGATCTACCCGGCCTTCCTTATCGTCATGGTGATCGGGCTGTTTATCTTCCTGATTACATTCGTAGTTCCGCGTTTTGCGCAGCTCTATGACCAGCTCGGCACCAAGCTGCCTGCGCTGACGCTCTTCATGCTCGCGCTGGGTCAGGATGTGCAGCACTACGGCCTCTATATCCTCCCGGTCCTGATCCTCATCGGCTATCTGCTCGTCCGCTGGTCCAAGACCGACTCCGGCGCCACGACCATCGATAAAATTCGCGTAGCTTCGCCGATCTTCGGCAAGGTCTGGCTGAAGTACCAGGTCGGTCTGTTTTCGCGCACGCTCGCGACGCTGCTCACCGGCGGACTGCCGCTGGTTCCAAGTCTTGAAACGGCGGCTCGGTCCATCGATTCGCGGCAGATCGCCAAGGCTGTCTACAGCTCGGTCGAAACCGTCCGCGAAGGCAAGGGCCTTGCCTCCAGCCTGGATAAGACGGGTGTCTTCCCCGAGCTGGCGATCGAGATGATCGAAGTCGGCGAGAGCACCGGCGCGCTGCCGCAGATGCTGAACTCCGTCGCCGAGTTCTTCGAAGAGGACGTTCAAACCAGCCTCGCCGCCATTATGAGTATGATTGAGCCCGTCATCCTTATCGTGATGGGTGTGGTCGTCGTGGTGATCATGATCGCCCTGTACGAGCCGATCTTCAGCCTGAACGGTACGGGCTAAGCAAAGAGGTATGGCGTGACCATGGTATAGTGGTCACCTGGGGTCATCCGTATGGTGAAAACAATTGGAGCCGCGAAGTTCAAAGCAAGCTGTCTCGGACTGATGGATGAGGTCGAGGCAAAGGGAACCTATATTGTGATCACCAAAAAAGGCAAGCCGATTGCAAAGCTCGTGCCGATGGATGTCAAGGCAGAGGAAGATCCGTTGGACTTTTATTATGTCGGGCCCGGAAAAATTCACGGTGATATTACCTCTCCTCTGGTCCCACTTGAGGATTACAAGGCTTATAGGTGATCCTGGTCGACACTCAATCGGTAGTTTGGTCTACCCTGCAAAAGAACAAGCTTTCACCCGCAGCCGAACAGGCATTGCGATCTGCACGAGCAGAGGGTACGGGCGCGGGTATCGCCTCATCGACACTATGGGAGCTAGCTCTCTTGATATCCAGAGGCCGCGTGGAATGTCCGATGAGTCTGACGCGCTACCTGGCGTCTGTAGAAGAGCGTTTTGTTGTGTTTCCCATAACGGCAGAGATTGCTGAGCGTTCTGTGGGGTTCAGTGCAGCGTATCCTAATGATCCGACCGACCGGATTATTGGAGCCACGGCTGTCGTACATGGTTTGCCTCTCGTCACTGCCGATGCTGCAATTCGCAAGTCGGGCGAGGTTCTCTGCATTTGGTAACACCCTGAAGCTTTTGGAGTCCAATCCTTATGGCAACCATCCCTGTCGCTGTCCCTTACAGCAACGATGCTCTCTCCGAGGCCGAGCGCGCGCAGATGCTGGCGCGCCGCTACCATGCGGAGTTCGTTGATCTGAAGAACTTCAAGATTCAGCACGATCTCTTCAAGTCCGTGCCCGTGGACCTGATGTTCCGCTACAGCTTTGTGCCGCTGGAGCAGAGTGAGGGCCGGCTCTCCATCGCGCTCTCCGACCCGTCGAAGCTGATGGTCATCGATGAGATCTCCGGCCTGCTGGGGACGAGGATCGTCACGCGGGTCGCGACACTCAGCCAGATTACCGACCTGCTCAAGAAGACCGAGCAGTCACAGCGCGTGCTGGACGAGGCGACCGAAGGCCTGGCCTTCGACGTCGTCTCCAGCGAAGAGAACGCCGACGAAAACATCTCGATCGAAAAGCTGACGGCGGACGACGATATCTCGCCGATCATCCGCCTGGTGGACACGACGATCTTTACCGCACTCGAGCGGCGCGCGTCGGATATCCATCTGGAGACCTTCGACGACTCGCTGCTGGTCAAGTACCGCATCGACGGCGTGCTCCAGCAGGCGATGGCGCCGATCGCTCGCGAGCATCACCAGACGATCCTGTCGCGTATCAAGATCATGAGCGAGCTCGACATCGCCGAGCGCCGCGTGCCGCAGGATGGCCGTTTCCGCGTCCGCTACAAGGGCCGCCTGATCGATTTCCGTGTCAGCATCATGCCGACTGTGCATGGCGAAAACGCCGTGCTCCGCGTACTCGACAAGGAGTCGATGTCGGAGAAGTTCACCAAGCTCTCGCTCGATGTCGTCGGCTTTGCGGAGAAGGACCTCACCCGCTTCCGCCGCTACATCAAGGAGCCGTACGGCATGGTGCTCGTGACCGGGCCGACCGGTTCGGGTAAGACGACTACCCTCTACGCCGCGCTCAACGAGATCAAGTCGGAAGAAGACAAGATCATCACCATCGAGGACCCGGTCGAGTACCAGATTCGCGGCATCACGCAGATCCCGGTCAACGAAAAGAAGGGCCTCACCTTCGCCCGCGGTCTGCGTTCGATTCTGCGTCATGACCCGGACAAGATCCTGGTCGGTGAGATCCGCGACGCTGAGACGGCACAGATCGCCATCAACTCCGCGCTCACGGGCCACCTTGTATTTACAACGGTCCACGCGAACAACGTGGTCGACGTGCTGGGACGCTTTCTGAACATGGGCGTCGAGCCGTACAACTTCGTCTCCGCGCTCAACTGCATCCTGGCCCAGCGGCTGGTGCGCCAGGTCTGCGAGTTCTGCGTTCAGGATGTGCACTACAACGATGCCCAGCTTGAAGAGAACGGACTGAGACCCTCGGAGTGGCGCGACGTCGTCTTCAAAGAGGGCCCCGGCTGCATCGAGTGCGGCGGAACGGGCTATCGCGGGCGTTCGGCGATCCACGAACTGCTGGAGCTCGACGATGAGATTCGCGAGATGCTGCTGGAAAAGCGTCCTGGGTCGGAGATTCGTAAGAAGGCCAAGGCCAAGGGGATGGCATTCCTGCGTGATTCGGCGCTGGAACGTGTCCGCGACGGTATTACGACGCTGAAAGAGATCAACAAGGTCACGTTTATCGAGACCGGGCGGTAGGGCAGTACTGTTAAAGGCTTTGACGCAAAGTTCGCAAAGGGAAGCCAAGTTTCGCCACGGGCGTCGTGGCGAAACTTGGCTCTTTCCTTTGCGAACTTTGCGTCAAATTTTGCTGTTGCTTGTTCTTCTCCACGAATTTGATTGAGGGAAGCTGTATTTTCCGCTAAACCCTGTCCATTCCCGTACGTCCAACACGCATAGCGTTGCCACTAAATCCACCCCGCAAGGTACTCTAGTTAGAGTCTCAATGAATCTCTTTCCCAAAGCCTCTGGAGCCCGTCCGCGTGTGGCCTGCGAGATCGCCGCACAGGGCGTCGTTGCTGCTCGATCCGTCGAGGCGATCAGCCCGCTTGCGGCGGTGGCCCGGGTGGAGCTTGCAGCCGGTGCGGTTACCCCCAGCCTCAAGCCCGGCAATATCGCTGACCGCGTCGCCGTCGTCGAGGCGATTCGACGCACCCTCGAAAGCATCGGCGAACGCGCCCACTCTCGCGACGGCAATATTACGGTCGTCATCCCCGATGCCGCCGTCCGCGTGCTGCTGCTGGACTTCGACTCCCTGCCCGCGCGCCTGACCGATGCGCTGCCCATCGTGCGCTTTCGCCTGAAGAAGATGCTGCCCTTCGACGCCGATGACGCGATGGTGACCTATCAGATCATGAGCACCAGCAAGACCATCGTTCGTGTGCTGGCGGTGGCGATTCCACGCGATGTGCTCAGCGAGTATGAGTCTGTCGCGCGCGAGGCCGGCTTCGAGCCGGGTGCTGTGATTCCGAGCACGCTGGCCGCGCTGGCCGCCGTCGACGACGAGAACCCTGTCCTCCTGGTCAACGCCAACAAGTTCGGCGTAACGGCCGCGATCGTGCGCAGCGGAATCCTGATGCTGCACCGCAGCGTCGACCTGCAGGAGACCGCGGTAGGCACTCCTGCCAATCTACCCCCCGAGATCTTCGAAGCAACGATCCCCCCGCTTCCTCTGGTGGATGTCCATGAAACCGCCGAGGAGTGGGCCGCACAGGAACCGCTGCCGGAGCATGGCCGCAATCCCTATGCCAGCGAGCCTGTGGCACATGAGCCTCTCGCTACCCTCGGCCTATCCGCTCCCATCGTGCTGGGAGAAGAGGTTGCGCAGGCCGTCAGCGTGGCGGTTGCCTACTTTGAAGACACGCTGGCCGCGATGCCGTCAGGCATCCTGAGCGCCGGACCTTTGGGGAGCGATGCGCTCACCCGTATCCTCGCTGACCATGGCCTGGCGCAAGCCGAGGGCCTGCGCATACGCGAGCTGGTCGAGCCTGCCGCCCTGCTGTCCGAGGCGGTCACGGCTGCAGTTCCACGAGGCTGGCTGGCAGGTGTGACGGGAGCGTTGCGAGGCTAAATCATGCGTATCTCCGTCAATCTCGCTTCGCGGCCCTTCGTCGAACTTCGGCCGTTCTTCCTGCGCCTGCGCATCCTGATGGGGGCGCTCGTGCTGGTTGCCGTGGGGCTTGTCATTACGTCCCACTCTTTGCAGAAGCAACTGGATCGCGCCCAGGTGCAGATGAACCGATTGGTCAATCGTACTGTCGCCATGCAGCAGGAGAAGCAGAATAACGAGAGGCGCATGCACCAGCCGGTGAACGCTGCCGTGCTCGACCGCTCGCACTTCCTCAACGCAGTCTTTCTGCGCAAGAGCTTCTCGTGGACGGCGGTCATGATGGATCTCGAAACCGTGCTTCCGGTGGGCGTGCAGGTGACCTCGATCGAACCGCAGCCTACAGCTGAGGGGGATGTTGTCATCCGTCTCCGCGTCTCCGGTGACCGCGACAAAGCGATCCTGCTGGTGCGCAACCTGGAGCGCTCGAAGCGCTTTCTCGCTCCGCATCTGAACAGCGAAAACTCGCAAGCTAAGGAGACGAACGGAGCACCTCTCATTGCCGGGGTGACGCCGGGCGTCGAGTTTGAGATTCTTGCCAACTACAACCCTCTGCCTGAGGGGCAGACCTATTCCAGGTCCAAAGCCGCGAAGGAGAGCTCAACCGCGTCCGACGCAAATACCTCGATGGGTGGGGCGGGTACGCATGCGAAGCCTCACGCGGTGAAGCCCGGCCCACATGACGGTGTCGTGCTGAAGCCTTATGTCGCTCCGCGGCCTCTTACTCCGCAGCAGGGAGGTGCGCGATGAGTACGACCGCTATTGTTCCTCCAAATCAGTCGTCCTTCCTGCGCCAGGTTCCACAGCTTACCGCAAGGGCTCGCGCGCTGATTACGACGATGAATCTTCACTACGCCGGCGTTGCGCTGCTGGTGATCCTCGATCTCTACCTGATCATCCACCTCGTCCTCATTGGGCAGGCATTGAAGGCCCACAACGAGGAAGCCCTTGCGCAACAGGGCATCGCGCTGAAGACTGCCGAGCTTCAGGCCAAGCCGCTGCGCGGGCTCGACGCGAAGCTGGTCGACTCGACGGCTGCCGCCGACAAGTTCTATGCGAAGCGCCTGCCTTACGCGTACTCGCAGGTTGCGGCGGAGCTGGGAGCTTTGACCAAGCACGAAGGCGTGCGCCTGTCGCGTGTGCAGTACGCGCAAAATGCCGCGCTCTCGGGGGCTGACGCTCTCACCGAAGTGCACATGGACGCCAGCGTCTCCGGCGACTATCGCCCGATCGTGCAGTTCATTAATGCTGCCGAGCGGGACAAGATGTTCTTCGTCATCGGCGGCATCAATCTGACCGGTCAGCAGACTGGGCAGGTGAATCTTCGTATCCGCCTGACAACCTGGCTGCGCCAGCCGAACGGTGACGATATGACTGCGGATCTGCCGATCCCCAATGACAGCAAATCCGCAGTTGAGTCTGAACCTGTGCCTGTTGCTGCCCCTGCAATCCCGAACTTCACAGCCAGGGGAGGGAAGCGATGAAGGCCACCTCCAACGATCGGAAGAAGACGATTGCAGCAGGCTCTCTGGGAGTGGTGGCGTTTGGGTGCGTAATCTACGCCTGCATCCAGCTCTTTGGCGGATCGAGCGCACCCGCTCCGACTGCACCGCCTGTCATCGTGCCTGCCGGGGGGGCGCATGCGGCCTCAGGCTCCAGCGCGCAGCCCGTTGTGCCGGGCGGCAACGCTCCGGGTGTTGCCGCAACGAAGCTGGCGAGCACCTCTTCGAGCCTCGACCCCACACTCGATCAGACGGCCATGCTGCGCACGGAGAGCCTGGAATACTCGGGCACTGGCCGCAACATCTTCTCGGCCCTCTATACACCGCCTCCGTCGCCGATGGCCGTCAGCAAGTTCTCTGCGCGCCCCAACAACAAGGGACCGGTGCTTCCACCCGCCCCGCCGCCACCCCCGCCAACATGCCCGCCCACCTGTCCGCCGATCAATCTCAAGTTCTTCGGTACAGCAAAGCACGCGAATGGTCTGGTGCAGGCTTTCCTTTTACAGGGTGAGGACGTCTATATTGCGTCGCAGGGCGATATCGTTGGACGCAAGTATAAGATCGTGAGTATTGCAGCCAATTCCATCCAGGTGATGGACCTGCAGAACAACAACACGCAGACGCTTCCTTTGCAGATGAACTAATGAAGCCCACACTCCAACTCGACCGCAGGCGGCAGGATGAAGCTGGTTATATGCTGCTGGCCGTCGTGGTGATGGCTGCGATGATCCTGATCGCGCTGTCGGTCGCCGCCCCTGTGGTCGCGCGTGACCTGCGCCGCGATAAAGAGGTGGAGAGCGAGCGTCGTGCGGAGCAGTATGTGCGGGCGATCCGGCTCTATCAGCGCTCGTGCAAGTGCACGTCCTATCCGCCGTCCATGGATGCCCTGGAGAAGAGCACGACCGTCCGTTTCCTGCGCCAGAAGTACATCGATCCCCTGACCGGAAAGTCCGACTGGCGGCTCATTCATCAGCCGAAGACGACGATCAAGATTCCGTTCGGGCAGGAGCTTGCCGGGTTGGCTGCAGGAGGCCTGGGATCGGCGGCAGGGTTGTCTTCAGGCATCGGCGGCACGCCGGGTGGTAGCTCGCCCACCAGCAGTACCTCGACCGTCAGCGGAGCCTCCGGGTTGGCGGCTGGCTTCAATGGAGCCAGCGTTACGACCTCGACAGGTGGAACTCCCGGTAGCAGCAATACGGGTACCTCCAGCAGCACCGGCAGTTCAAGCGGCGGCGGCATGTTTGGCGATGGAGATGGCGGCGTGATCTACGGCGTCGGCACATCGCGTTCGGGTACATCGATTCTCAATCCCAACCAGCAGACGACCTACGAGACATGGGAGTTCTGGTACGACCCGCGCATCGAGAAGCTCTATGCCATGGCAAACCTGATGGGCGGCGGAGGAATCGGTTCGCAGTCGGCCAGCAGCTTCGGTCAGAGCGCGACCAGCGGCCAGCCGAACTCGGGCGCTGGCTCGACGGGTGGTACGAATCCAACCGGGGGCTCCAGCTCTTTTGGATCGAGCCCCACGGGCGGCTCAAGTTCCTTTGGCAGTCCAGGCTCCAGCAGCCCGGGCAGTTCCTTCCCGCAGTAAAAGCGTTTTCTGCTATCCCCTCTACAGAACCGTCATCCTGAGCGAAGCGTCCCGGCCTTTGGGGACGCGCAGTCGAAGGACCCCGAGGGTTGCCATCCTGCCTATACCCTTTGTCCCTTTTTCACCTCAAACGCTCGAGCCCAGACTCCCGTGCGGGAAAGGTCCCAAAACCCTAGGCGAGATGAAGTCCCTCGGGGTCCTTCGACTCCGCACCTCGCAAAAACGCGAGGCGCTCCGCTCAGGATGACGCCTCTGTGGGGGGATATATAAGAATATGGCTACATCTTTCTCGCCAGGCCCTTAGTGCTTGATCGCCCACATCAGCCAGCTCGCAACGATCGTTGCGCCGACGAAGAGCACGAAGCAATAAGCTCCGAAACGCACCATCATCTTGGGTTCTGTGCGCTGGGTAATGCCGAAGACGACCGACGTAAAAAGAGAGAAGAGCAGAACGGCGCTGAAGTGTGTAAGCATTTTCTACGACGCCTTTCTTCCGTTAGCCAACGAGTGTGCGTCGACTGCGGCGATGATGTTCAATAGCCCGCCCACGACGAGGAACTTCGTTCCGTAGTCGCCCAGCGTAACAGTGACGGAGCTGGCGCCCCATCCAAACAGCCGCGTCAGCATGTACAGCAAGCCCAGACCGAGTTGTCCGATGAAACCCAGAATGTCCAGGATATCGCCGGTATTGGGCACGTAGATCTTGCCCTGCAAGCCCAGCCCGACAAGATACATGCCGAGGATCGAGACGAAGAGCAGAAGGCCGCGCATCCATTTGCCCTGAATTGCATGTCCTGCTCCGGGAACCAGCCATCCGAGTACCAATGCGATCACCGGCATGTTGGAACGCTCGCCGGGAATTCGCTGCGTTATGCGCTGTGCGTCAGTTGCCATCGGTGTTGATTCTATCAGCGAGAGGCTGTCCGGGAACTCTATAGTCTCCAAGAACTTCATAGCTGATTAGCATGTTTCATCGAATTGCGCATAGCGCGTTCCCTGATGCTTTAGCGTCAGGGAGTCGGAGGGAGCCGTAGCCTTTAGGCTACGGGAATAGAGGCTTAGCAAAGATGTGGCCTTTAGGCCCGGGCCTTCTTTCGGCTGCGAACCAAAGGCCCGGGCCTAAAGCCCAATTCTCACCTGCCCTTAATTCCATGGCCTAAAGGCCACGGCTCCCTCCGTCCCGCGATGCTAAAGCGTCACGGTTTGTGCTTCGCGCTGTTGTGAAAGGTCTTGGTTCTTTGACGAACTAACGACTCATGGTCGAAAGCCCCAACCTCAAATCCTGACCAACTCCCGCTGCATCGGCCCCGTCACCACGGCATTACCCGGACGCGTCAACATGTTGACCTCACTGCGCACGCCGAACTCACCAGGGAAGTAGATTCCCGGCTCGACGGAGAAGCAGGTGTTGGGCAGCAGCAGGCGCTCGTCGTGCGTCTCCAGGTTGTCGAGGTGGGCTCCATTGCCATGCAGTTCGATGGCAATGTTGTGGCCGGTGCGATGCGTGAACCACTCTCCAAAGCCTGCGCTGCGAATTACGTTGCGGGCGGCGTCATCAGCCTCCCATCCGGCGATGGCGCGGTTCTCGGTGTAGGCCTTCTGCACGGTGGCGATGGCGGCATCGCGCGCGTCGCGCACGGTGCTGAAGATCAGCTGTTCGCGGTCGCTCGGCTCGCGGCCAACAACGCCCGTCCAGGTGATGTCGTACCAGATCGCCTCGGGCCTGTTCGCGAGCTTGGCCCAGATGTCGATGAGCACGAAGTCGCCGCTGTGGATGATGCGCGAACTCTCCCGCGAGGGCTCGTAGTGCGAGTCGGCGGAGTTCGGCCCGGCGCTGCAGTTGGGGCCATGGTCGGTAAATAGGCCTTCGCGCTCCATCGCCTGGTTGAGGAAGGTAATGACGCCGAATTCATTAGGATTGCGACCGGCACGGACTTCATCGCCGATGTGCTTCCACCCGGCGGTCAATACGCCGTCGAGCCTCTGTTGCGCGGCATAGTGCGTGGCGATCTGCTCTTCGCTGAGCACGGCCTCGAACTGGCTGACCAGATCGGCGGAGCTGACCACCTCTTTGTCCATCGCGCGCAGCACCTCGACGGTACCGGCGTCGACCATCGAGACGTACATGATGGCGTTGCGCGGCGAGTACTGCATGGCGATCTTCTTTGCGCCGTTCAGCATCGATGCCAGTTCGCGCTCCAGCTCCTGCCATGACGAGTATTCATGCTTCGCGCCGGGCACGGCATCCAGCTTGCCGGATTCGATGCGGTGCACCAGTTTTTGCGGCTCACCCTTTGCCGGGATGAAGTAATACCAGCGTCGTGAGACGAACATCTGTGCGTCGAGTCCGAGGATGCGATAGGCGATGGGATCGCGGTGATGGTGATCGTAGAAGAGCCAGCCGTCGAGATTGTGGTCGCGCAGAGCGGATTGGATTGCGTCGAGGTTCATGGATGTCATCTTAAAGCAGTCGCATTGATTGTGTACTGTCTGACTTTGTCTTTGTTCGTGTCTTTGCTGTTGCCGTTGTTGTTGTCTTTGCACTTGCTTTTCTGGGTGTCATTCCGAGCGAAGCGAGCGAACCTGCTGTCTCCCGTTTTTTGCCAGTGCCGTCACAAATGTTGTGCGTTAGGTAAAACCAAGCCTCAGTTCTATCTCACATATTTTCTGGGTGGTACGAACGAAGAGCGGGAGACAGCAGGTTCACTCGCTCCGCTCGGAATGACAACCAGAAAGGCAAAGACAACAGCAACGCCAAGAGCAATGGCAAATACTGCTTTTGTCTTTTAGCAGACACGTCATACACCCCAAGGCTCACCATTCCCGCCTGAACGCATCCAACCAGCCAGGAGGAACACATGCCCACTTCATCACGCTTCGCCTCGCAATCTCGCGTGCCTTTACCGGGAAGCGAAAGGAAGCCGTTTGTCCCGGCCGGAGCTCCCAAAGCCGCGAAAACTCCGAAGGTCAGCACGGCTGTAAAGACGGTGCCAGCCACAGGACGCATTCGAGTCTCCCTCATCGTCCCGCCGAAGCAGCCTCTCGACACGAAGCGTCTGGGCAAGCTGGACGCTCGTCTCAGCCGTGCGCAGTTTGCCGCGCGGCACGGTGCGGACCCTGCCTCGGTGAGACTCGTGAAGGCGTTCGCAAAGGAGTTCGGTCTTACGGTCGAACCCATCACCCAGCCTGGCCGCTGCACGGTGCAGCTCAGCGGAACCTGCGCTGCGATGCGGAAGGCGTTTGCCATCTCGCTGGTCGAGCACACGACAGAGCAGGGCAAGTTCCGGCTGCGTGAGGGAGAGATCTCTCTTCCGGCGGAGTTAGAGGGGCATGTCCTGGCGGTACTCGGGCTGGACAATCGCCCGCAGGCAAAGCCTCACTTCCGTATCGCGAAGCCGCGTGCCACGAACGTCTCGTACACGCCGGTGCAGGTAGCGCAGATGTACGGCTTTCCCGCCGGAGCCACGGCTACAGGCCAGACGATCGGCATCATCGAGCTTGGTGGTGGCTATCGTGCGGCTGATCTCACGGCGTACTTCAAGACGCTGGGCCTGCCTGCGCCAACGGTGACAGCGGTTCCAATCGATGGCGGAAAGAACACGCCAGGAAATGCCAATGGCGCGGATGGCGAGGTGATGCTGGACATCGAGGTCTGCGCGGCTGTGGCGCAGGGTGCAAAGATCGCGGTGTACTTCACGACGAATACAGACCAGGGATTCATCGACGCGATTACGACAGCGGTGCATGATTCGACGAACAAGCCGAGCGTGATCTCGATCAGTTGGGGTGGGCCTGAATCGAGCTGGACGGAGCAGTCGATGACCGCGCTCGATGCGGCGTGTCAGGCGGCTGCGGCAGTCGGCGTCACAATTACGGTGGCGGCTGGAGATAACGGCTCAAGCGATGGTGCTTCAGGGGACAACGTCGATTTTCCGGCATCGTCTCCGCATGTGCTGGCCTGTGGGGGAACGAAGCTGGTTGGCTCCGGCTCGACGATTACGAGTGAAGTCGTGTGGGACGAGACCTCCAACGACGAAGGCGCAACTGGCGGCGGCGTTAGCACGGTCTTCGCGCTGCCGACATGGCAGAAGAACGCCAACGTCCCCTCACCCACAACAAGTGCTGGAGGCCGCGGCGTTCCCGATGTCTCCGGAGACGCTGATCCCTCGACGGGCTACACCATTCGCGTGGACAGCGAGACGACAGTGATCGGCGGCACCAGTGCCGTAGCACCGCTGTGGGCGGGGCTGATCGCGCTGGCTAACGCACAGAACAAAGTAGCGGCAGGATTCGTCAACCCAGCGCTGTATGCCGCCGGAGCGAAGAAGGCCTTCCGCGACATCACACAGGGCAACAACGGCAGTTTCTCCGCCGGCCCCGGCTGGGATGCCTGCACAGGGCTCGGCAGCCCGGTAGGGAACCTGGTGATTCAGGCAGTCGCGCCGAAGAGCACAACTACAAAGAAAGCCAAGAAAGGTAAGACCAAGTAGTTCACGCACCTGATAAATTCAAGAGCCTGTATGAGGCACGTTTCCTATCCGCGGAGAACGATATAGGAACTTGCACACCTATTGTCCGTACTTGTTTTTCGTCGTCATCCTGAAGCGTAGCTGAAGGACCCCCGCATTGGAGGAGTAGCACCAATGCGGGGACTTTGTCGCTAGGTGCTATAGAGTGCAGGCACCTACCTAACTCACATGGTGAGAAGAGCAGGATTCTCATGATGAGCAGGCGTCTTGCATCCTCTATGAACCTTCGCAGAAGGTTCTCACTTCTCACGATTGCTGGGGCGGCTCTCCTCTGCCCGGTAGTGATCGCGCAGATAAGTACGACGCCACAAACAACACAGTCCACAGATAAGAATCCGCCGGACGTTAAGACGATGGCCTTTGACGTGGTTTCGATTCGCCCCAGCAAACCCGATGCAGCACGGAGTATGCAATGGGGATTGCCGGATACCTATCGCGCAATTGACACGTCACTGGGTGCGACTATCTTAGTAGCGTATTTCCCGACGCGCACGTTGTTTAGCAGTTCGTTCAGGGACCGGATTGTGGGTGCTCCGCCCTGGGTGATGAACGACCCCTACGACATTGTGGCGAAGGTAGCTCCAGGCGATGTGGAGGCATGGCAGAAGCAGGGATCGGAGAAAGAGGTGCTGCACGCAATGCTACAAACCGCTTTGGCGGAGCGCTGTAAGCTCGTCGTGCACCACACCATGGTGGATTCCCCCGCCTATGCGTTAGTGGTCGGGAAGCATGGAGCAAAGCTGAAGGAGACGCCGCCTGGTGAGTCTCCTCCTCCGAATGGAGTCCCTCTCTCTGAAGGTGGAATGATTGTTCCCTTTAGAAGGGATGAGGCTCCAAAGATTACCTTCTTCGCGGCTTCGATGGCATCGTTTGCGGCAGAGCTGTCGATGTTGGGAGCGAATCGTGTTGTTCTGGACAGGACGGGACTCTCTGGCAAGTATGATTTCGCCATCACGAAGCTGGATACGCCGGGAGAATTTGAGTCCGATCCAACTCTTCCCAGTCCTTGGGATCTGGAGGAAGTAGGCCTGAAGCTGGTGCCCATCACTGCGCCCATGGAAACGATCGTGATCGATCATATCGAGCAGCCTTCAGAGAACTAGCTGAGCCGAGTGCCTAAAAAACAGGGTACGTGTGAGCCACCCGCTTGTGCGATCGATGTTGTCACCGTGCCCTCGGTGCATAGACCCTTTTTCGGGAGAAATAAAACTAGCTTGACGATTAAATTCGTCGAAGGCCTAGATGAAATTAAATTTATATAGCCGCCCTTGACGGTTTCCTTATGCCTCTCTTCTTGCTGTTGGGCTAGTCTCTGCATGTTCCTAAATTATTTGGATAATCAGAGGATTCGTCGTGCTCTGCCTATATTCGTTCGCTTTGTCCTATTGTTTTTATGTGCTCATAAGCACTATTGCGAAGTCTTTGACTTCATCCGGTATAAAACATTCGCGACGGTTTAGAGTCGATCTAAAGAAGAGAGGCTATCTGCAATGCGCATCCCTGCTGAATGCTTTCTTCCTGCTTCTGGTCTTATCTGCCTCAACCCAATGCAATGCACAATCCAGCGTTAGTATTCCTCGCTTTGGCACGTATGAAGGGACCATCGACACAATCAACGTTGGATCACTTCAGTTGAGCATGAGGATTCCGCTTTATCATGTCCACAATCGCGGTAACGGCTTGGATGAGGACGTTGCGTTGATTTATAGCGCTGGCTCGGCGCCGAACATCGGTAATCTCCAGAGCATTTCAAACGGTTATCTTTCTACGAATTGGCAACTCTCAGTTGCAAAAGGATATGGAGGAGTTGTAACCGCCACGGAAGGACAGTCTTCTTGCGGAACAACAACCGGAATTCAAGATCTGGATTTTTATGTCTACACGTTTGTAGATGATCGTGGTGTAACTCATAACTTTCCTGGATCGTCCACCACTAACTGTTCCACCTTTGTCTTCACTCAATTGAATAATGTGGCCGCGGAGGATGGTTCAGGTATCGTCTTGCTTGTCGGCAATGGCCCAAGCGCAATCGTTGAAGATGCCTCAGGAAATCGGTACTCCAACGAAGGCTCTGGAAGTGTTACCGACACGAACGGGAATGTAGCTTCAAGTCCACGGGTTTTTCTTGAAGGCAGTCTGAACTTTTGTGGTGAAGCGGGGCAAAGCTCAACCATTACTCAAGCCACTCCCGGAAATACGCCCGTTGTAAATCATGGTTGCTACACCTTTACCACCGGCGCTACGTCCAATACCGTTACGGGACGAACGCCTGATGTCGTCTCATACATAGACTCCAATGGGAAGGTGCAAGACATCACAACCGCGTATAAACAATATCCGGTGACTGATGTGTTCAACAATGAATCATCATGTCCTGCTTCTGGCTCCACAGACGGAATTCCTTGCTCTTCGCCTAACTATCTCCTGAGCTCCATTACCTTCCCGGATGGAACGTCATATTCCTTTGCCTATGAGTCCGATAGCAGCGGCAACTATTCCGGGCGTATCAGTAATGTGACACTGCCTGGGGGTGGCACGATAGCGTACACCTATTCTGGAGGGTATAACAACACAGGTGCTTTTCTCGCGGGAGATGCCGCGGCAGAGATCGCAGCCAATACCCACATCACGTTGGCTCGCATTACCCAGGACGGAACCACGACCTATAATAATGTGCTGACAAGCGCAGATCCGCGTAGTAATGCGTTAACATCCCAAACTACGATTGCCTATCCGGATGGGCACAGCGAAGTGGCCAGTTTTGTGCATGACAGCACTTTTTGTGCCTCATGTGCAAATGGTGGTTCACCATTTGGGCCGGAAACATTGGCGACTCCCAATGGAACATTTTACGAGACCGCTCGTACAATTTATACCGGCGCCGTTGGAACTACGGTCCTGCAAAGCGAGTCACGTTGCTACAACGGTGCAACGTCGAATTGCACCACGCAAAACATCACTCTGCCTTTTAGTGAAATTGCAAGCACGATTACCTCCGCGTCTGGCTTGACGTCTCAAAATATCCAACACTATAACGCTGCCGGGTTTTTGGTCGAGAATGACGAGTATGGATTTGGTGCATCGACTCTGACTCGAAAAATGCTAACAACGTATGCATCTCTCGGGAATAATATTCAGAATCGCCCATCGTCTGTAACCATTTATAACGGGAGCGGCACAATTTTTTCCCAGACAAACTATTCCTATGACGAGTTCACCTTGGCTTCGTCTGTGGCCACTGGTCTTGCCGCAGTGAGCGGGTCGAGGGGAAATCAGACCTCAGCACAAGCGCTTATTTCTGGAAATGTTTTTTCGACATCCCATATGCACTATGATGCTGCCGGGCAGCCTGTAAGCACGACGGATGGAAATGGCAATGTCACTTCGTATGGATATGACAGCACGGACACGTATCTTGCCGATAAAGCCTATCCCTCGGTTGCTGGGGGGACGTTTTCAGAGTCCTATAGCTATGACGGAAATACCGGGCTTCTCACACAGACGAAAGATGTAAACGGCAATGCGACAGCATACACATATGATTCGATGATGCGCAATACCGGCGTTTGTTTTCCGGGTGGTGGATACACTCTGACAGGCTATCCGTCGTCGACCACGCAAACAGTGGGAGTTCTGGCTGGATCGGGGCCCGGGTGCACGCCGGGAGCTGGAGTGCCGGGTGGTTCATGGATGACCACGACAATACAATTCGACGGATACGGAAGACCGCTTCACGAGATCAATCCATCTGGGGCTACGATCGATATTAGCTATGATTCGATGGGACGAAAGAGCTCTCAGTCGAATCCTCATCTTTCGACGGGAGCCAGCACTGACGGCACAGCTTTTTACTTATACGATCCATTGGGAAGGCCAACCAAGCAAACTAACCAGGATGGATCATTCGAATACTCTTGCTACGAAGATGTTGCGACGGCAGGACAACCGAATTGCAAATCCCACATAGGCTCCCAGACAGGTATTTGGGTCGACTATCAAGATGAGAACGGTAACCAGTGGCAAAGAACCTCTGATGCTCTCGGTCGGTTAGTAGAAGTCGTAGAGCCGAATGGAACGAGTGTTGCCGCGTCGATGGAGACGGATTACACCTACGATGTGCTGAATAATCTTCTCAGCGTCAACCAGAAAGGTATCTCTGGTGAGACAGCGCGCAACCGTAGTTTCACCTACGATTCCTTGTCACGCTTGCTGACGTCTACCAATCCCGAGACGGGAGCGATCAGCTATGGCTATGACGCGAATAGCAACATGACGAGCAAGACGGATGCGCGTGGCATCAAGACCAGCTATACCTACGACACGCTCAACCGGCTAACCCAGAAAACCTATAACGACGGCGTTACAAATACGAGCTTGTATGGATACGATTCTTCGAGCATAAATTTTGTTCCTGTTCCGCAAAATGGTCGTGGAAACGTTTCAGTTTCACTTGCAAATACCATTGGACGGCTCACTTTTGCCTCTTCTACCACGAGCGGATCGCTTGATGCATTCAGCTATGACTCCATGGGAAGGCTGGTGAATCAGTGGTCGAGTGCACCGAGTTTCAACATTGACAATGGAACCATAGCGGCGATAAGCGCCGGTTACGATCTGGCAGGCAATATGACGTCTCTGACCTATCCGGATGGGAGAACGGTAAGCCAGCAGTGGGACGGTGGGGGCCACCTCACCCAGGTGTCGGATGTTAGCGGTCAATATCAATATCTGACGCCAAGCACCACCTACTGGCCGAACGGTACGCCCTCGGCTGTTTTTTACGGGAATGGTGTGGGCAATGGAACCTTCCTCAACAACCGTTTGCAAGCCGATGAGATAGGCATCGTCCGGGTAGGTTCGGCCGCGCCGGGCAGCTATCCTGGGAATAACAACCTGGCAGTGAAGGAATACTGCTATGGTCCGGCAACGTCGGCCATCTCCGCCGAGCTCCCGGGATGTCCTTCGCGGGGCAGCGCGAACAATGGCAATATCTGGCAGGTGATGGACGTACTGCATAGCGGGTATACAGAGAACTTGAGTTATGACAGCCTCAATCGCCTGGGTTCTTTTTCACGGGTCGATGGGAGCTTGAGTCAAACCTATGCCTATGATTCTTTCGGCAATCTGAATCAGACCTCGCCGGGAACCTTGCAGAACGCGGTCAGCTACGGTGCGAATAACAGGATCAACTCGGCGAGCTATGGCTATGACAACGCAGGCAACCTGACGGCGAGCTTCAACGGAATCTCGACCGCCTACAGCTACGACGCCGAGAACAGGCTAACCGGGGTCAACAATGGGGCGGCCACCTATACCTACGACGGCAGCGGCGACCGTGTCCGCAAAGACAACGGTTCGACCTGGACCGAGTATGTTCGGTTCGGCGGCCAGGTGGTGGCGGAGAAGACTTCCGACGGATTTTGGTCGGACTACATCTATGCCAACGGCAAGCGCATCGCGAAGGTTGACAACAACGACATACGAATCCATATGAGCGGGACCAACTGCTCCGGCTGCGGGATCATCAATACGTTCGCTGGAACAAGCTCCCTGGCGGCCTTTGTCAACGGCACGGTCATCCAGAACGGAGACCTGCTGACCTGGAGACAGTTTCAGGATGGCGTCGCGGCGGGAGGGATCAGCGTTGCCTTCAATAACGACACCGTGGGAACCAGTGGCGTTCTGCACGCCGCCGACGGCCAACTCGCCGATGCCGACACCCGGACTGGCACAGGCCTCTGGTATCAGCGCGTAGCCAACCTGAGCGGTTACGCCGGGGACACCGTTTCGGCCTTGACCCTGTACAACTATCAGGGAGGCGCGGCGGGCAATTGGGACATCTATCTGGCTGATATCTCCCTGGTGCACCCCGACGGAACCAGCGTGCCGATTTACTATCGGTCGCTCGAATCCCTCCCTCAGTTCACCCCCGGTGGAGCCGAGAGCAACGTCACGGTCGTCACAGAAAAGGTAGCGGTCACCCCAAACCCCTATGATGTGACGTATTACTCCACTAACCAGATCGGGTCCTCTATTCTGCTGACCGATTCTGCTGGCTGGCCCGTATCCTCCGACACCTACTACCCCTTCGGACAGGAACCCACAACCTCCGCCGACGGGAATCACTACAAATTCACCGGCAAAGAACGAGATACAGAATCAGGACTCGATTACTTTGGAGCCAGGTACTACGGATCGAACATAGGCCGGTTCATGTCGCCCGACCCATCTGGATTGGCCTACGCGGACCCGAGCAATCCGCAGAGCTTCAATTTGTATAGCTACGTTCGCAACAATCCACTTTCTTTTGTCGACCCAAGTGGTCTAACGTGCCAGAAGGGCCTTGTCGATAATGGCGACGGCACCTTTAATCCAGTGTATTCGGATGACGGTGATGGGAAAGGCTGTCCTGCCGCGGGTATTCGCCCTGATGGTAGTGAATCAGATACGGCCATATATCAATTCAATTATTCGGATTCCACGGGAGCGTTTCAGTCGAGTTCAGTACTAAACCTGCAACTTCCTTATGGTGGTGGCGTGTCCGGGAGTTCTCTAGGTTCTGCCCCAAGTAAACCTTGCTCGGCATCGGGTCCATCGAAAATCATAAGTGCTTCTGCCACAACCAATGGTCCTACGATAGTCGCTGGTACCGCTATTGGCGGGGCTATTGGCGGCGAGCCTGGCGCATTCGTTGGAGGCATCATAGGAAGCATGTTTGGTGTAGGCGGCAATGTTTCCTATGTACCCTCCACGCATAGTTTGTACGCAGGGCCGACTGCTGTCTTTGCACCTGGACTGGGTGGTGGCAATGGCATAAGCGCCAATTATGTCAATGTACCTTCAACACAAAATGCCAATTCGATTGCCAACGGGCCGAGCTTCTCCATCACGTTTCAGCCCAATCCCTTCTTCGGATCTGTGGTTACGAAGTCTCCCGGGAGTGGACCGCCGGTTGTTGGGCCATCGGTCGGAACACGCGTTCCGGTTTCTTTCGGAGCAGGATACAACATCTGTTTACACAATTGTGGGTGCTAAATGGCTCAAATATTTGGTTGGTCTATAGCGGTATGTGTGGGAGTGGTCGTGGTTTTCAACAGTGTATATATGCTCGTTTCTCCTAAGGCTTGGTTCAGGCTGCCTGGATGGATACGTGCGGCGGGTACTCTCACTGAAGACAAATTTTCAGTTGGATGGGGAGCAGTGCAAGTGCGAATTGCAGGAGCATTGTTTCTCGCCATTGTTGGTTGGGTGCTTTATGACTTGATTCTGAAGCCACGATAATGACTATCGCCCCAATTAGTGCGTTGGGAACGCTTTGTGGGGCGGTACCTTCAGGAACCGTTGTGAGCGTCTCGGGAAATGGGAACTTTGTTGGACCTGCGGGATCGCTCGATCTTGTAACCAACGGTCGCACCGGTGAGGTGATGGACTTCTTCTCTCCCGGATATTTCGCTGTGGCGGCGGTCGCTGGGGGGCTCACTGGCGGGTACACCTTCGGAAACCTTGGCGCAGGCAACTCCAATTTGGCCGGGGCTTCAGCGGAATATCAGGGGGCGGAATTTTTGCTGGTTCGATTGCAACGTCGAGCGGTGGACCCGCAAGTCCGTTTTCTGGAATTAGTCCAACTGCGAGCGGCCATGTGACTACTGTTTCTGCCGGTGTGCAAACTCCTGGCCGTGCATTGTCATTGAATACGACTTTTTCATTGCCCACACAGCTAGGAAAGTTCTGGACGCTTCAAGATTCAGCGACCGCATTGGTGTTTCTAGCGAACCAAGTTTGCAAGGCGATAGGCCACTAGAGAATTCCTATGCTTAAATTCATTACCTACTTCTTGACGATAGCGTTCGCGATGTTCTTTGCCTTTTGGGAACTCCGATTGAAACACCAATTGACAGACCGTGCATCTTCGCCGCCTGCAAGCCCCAGCAAACTAGGTGTGATGAATGACCTCTCCGAAAGGATGAATCGCGAACGTTCGATAGAAAGCTTGCCCAAAAAAGCGCGGGCAAAACTTAGAACAGTCGTTGTGCTCAAATTCTTGTTTGTTGTGATTCTGATCGTCGAGGTGATCGTGCTCCAAACGCCAAAATAGTCGGACGGGATCTTGGTCGCTATCAACAGACAGGAAACCTCCATTTGCGACCTTCTCTTGTTATCGAAGGCTTCCGTATCTCGGTACCCCTGCGATGCGCGAGCTCTTCGAAGAGTCTTTGGAAAAGATGCGCATGAAGTTCGCCCACATCTATAGGAACTCCATGAGATCTGGTCACCCTCCAGGCTAATAGAAAAGATGTGCCAGTGGTGATGAAGTGGCGTGTTGAGGTTTGGCAGAATGCAGAATAAGGTCATCTGCGATGTGAATGACCGAATCATCGGAAACACGCTGCTAAACAGTGGCTTGAGGCGTGATACCTCCACCCCGGTATCTCTCCTGTAAGCGAATTTGCAAGCCATGCGCGGTATACGACGATCTAATAGATCACTAAAATGCTAATGCGAGACTGAGATTAAATAGTTCCTGAAAGAGGCACCAAGGTATGCAGAAAACAGGTTTGGCTGGCTCTGGCCCGACAGCGTTCCAAGAACCGCAATCCGAGCCAAGGGCGGTCGCACAAAACCGATCTCGCTTGATCATCGCTATCTCGGTCCTCCTTACCTTTCTTATCTGCTATCTCCGCGGTTTCGTCCTACCCAATGTGCCTACCATGAGCTGGTCTGACCAGATGCTCTTTGCGACCAATGGCACACGGATACTGGCAGGACAGATGCCCTACCGGGACTACTTTCAGTTTCTCACTCCAGGCACGGACCTGATCTACAGCCTCCTGTTTCGATGGTTCGGTGTAGAACTCTGGATACCGAACCTGACAATGGCCTGTCTGGCAGCAATCGCAATGTGGTTGATGATGTTGGCTGCGCGTCGGGTATTGCGCGGCATGGCTCTCGCGCTGCCCGCTCTCTTCCTCATTGGGTTCGGACTGGCCGGAAGTCTCGATGCAACCCACCACTGGTTCAGCACCATTATCGCCATGACTGCAATGCTTGTACTCATGCGCGATATACAGCCTCGGCACATCGCGTTCGCAGGAGCTCTCTGCGGCGTGGCTGCCAGTTTCACCCAGACCAAGGGCGCACTCATCACTATCGGCTTTCTAATTTACTTGCTCTGGAAATCGATTGACGGGAAAGAACCGGCCCGCGTCTTCTGGTACAGATCGTCTCTGCTCTTAGCTGTTGCCCTATCTATCTTCTTTGCCATCAACCTTCACTTCATTCTCCTTGTGGGCTGGACGAAGTGGGTGCAAGCGGTAATCGTATTTCCGCTCCGTTACTATTCCAGCATTCCCGGTCAGACCGGCTTCAATCTTCTGGCCCAGATGCGTGGTCAGAAAATCCTTGGTCGGATCAGCGTCTGCTTCATCTGTGGTGTCGTGATCTCTGTCTATCCCATCTTTTTATTGGTACTGGTGCGTAAGCGCAGGACCGAAAGAAGGGAGCCTTGGGATCAGCTATTTCTGCTCGCTATCACAGGTTTCTCCATGTTTTTGACAGTCGCCCCGGGTATGACCGCTCTGCGAGTCTCGACAGTGAGTCTTCCCGCCATGGTCCTACTGGCGTGGCTTTTGAGCCGTGTCAGAGGTCCAATCCTCCTCGCTGGCCAGGCGATAGCTGTGTTCTCGTTTGCAGCCGCCATCTACATGTCCATCCAAACCCAACGGGCCACGTGGAACTACCTCACCCTACCCGCAGGTCGAAGCGCGATCCCGGACCGGGGCAGGTACGAGCTTTATCGCTGGACCGCCGAGCATACCCACCCAGGGGACATATGCTTTGGGGTCTCGTATATCTACCTTCCCTTGTGGTTGCACTCACCCGCTCCGATCGATTCGCCAGGCCCGTGGGGCTACTACCGTCCGGAACAGATCGCTGCATCGATCGCCGCAGTGGAAGAGAACAAAGTTCCTGTTCTGATCCTCAATTCCTACTCAGACGATCAATCGGTGTGGAGCTACAAAGCCGATAGTCTGCGTCCCCTCCAAATCTACCTCGACGCCCACTATCGTCATGTAAAGACCTTCACCAACGTCCTGAGAAACGAAGCGTGGATAAGAAAGGGTGAGACAGATGCTCCAATCACTCCTGGCAACCAGTCAACTCGAAAATAGAAGCCAGATATTTGGGGGCGGGTGGCCCAGGCCTGAATCGACACCCACTTCTGTAGGAACGCTATGAGATCTGGTCATCCGCCTCACAACTATCCAAAGACGCAAGGCAAACCATGAGGCAGAGCAGAAGTCCGGATCATCCGCAAGTGGTCGATATTTGCACGGTTTTCGCTCCTTAAGCTCTCCTTCCCCCGAAATCGACATAATGCGCCTCTAAGCGTTGCTTTAAAGCTTTTGAGCAAAGCACAAACAGCAAGGCCGGGATTGCTCCCGGCCTTGCTGTCTTGCTTGATGTGGTTGTGAGTTACGCGTTAGCGGCTTCGGTCTCCCGTTCAGCGCGGGCTACTTCGTTCTCGCGGTCCTTGGCTTCCTTCAAGGCAGCCAGGTCGCGCTCTTTCTTGGCTTCCGCGGAGTTCTGGCCGAGTTCTGCAGCCAGCTTCTCCGTGGTGAAGGCCTCGATGATATCGCCCGACTTGATGTCCTTGTAGCCGGCGAGATCGATACCGCACTCGACACCCTGGCGGACTTCGCTGACGTCGTCCTTGACGCGCTTGAGCGAGGAGATCTTGCCCTTCCAGACCTCTTCTCCGTTGCGCAGCACGCGTACCTGGGCGTCGCGCTTGATGATGCCGTCCCGAACCACGCAGCCGGCGATCTGGCCGACCTTGGTGATCTTGAAGACCTGTAGCACTTCGGCGCGGCCAGCGTAGTTCTCCTTGTAGACCGGCTCGAGCAGGCCAAACATCGCCTTGGTGATCTCGTCCTGCAACTCGTAGATGATCGAGTGCAGACGAATCTCGACGTTCTCGCGCTCGGCGACTTCGGCCGACTTGCGGTCGGGCCGCACGTTGAAGCCGATGATGACAGCGTTCGACGCGGAGGCCAGCAGCACGTCCGACTCGGTGATAGCACCGACGCCCGAGTGCAGCACCTTGACCCGTACCTTCTCGGTGGACATGCGCTGCATCGAGTCGGCCAGTACTTCGACCGAGCCCTGCACGTCGCCCTTGAGGATGAGGTTGAGGTCCTTGACGCCTGCCTGCTTGATCTGTTCGGCGAGGCCTTCGAGAGACACGCGCGAGCTCTTGGCAAGCTGTGCTTCGCGTTCCTTCATCTTGCGGTACTGCGCAATACCCTTGGCCTTGTCGCGGTCCGCCATGACGAGGAACGTGTCGCCCGCATCGGGAATCGACTCGAGTCCGAGGATCTCGACCGGGGTCGAGGGACCGGCTTCGGTGATGGCCTGGCCACGGTCATTGAACATGGCGCGGACCTTGCCGAAGGTGTTGCCGACGATGTAGCTGTCGCCAATCTTCAGCGTGCCGTTCTGCACCAGGATGGAGGCGACCGCACCACGGCCGCGATCGAGCTTGGCTTCGATGACCGTACCGACTGCCGGACGCTCTGGCTGGGCCTTCTGTTCGTTGCTGTCGGCGACGAAGCAGATCATCTCCTCGAGGTCATCGAGGTGGAGGCGCTTCTTCGCGGAGACTTCGACGAACTCGGTGTTGCCGCCCAACGACTTGGCCTGGATGCCGCGTGCCGCCAGCTGCATCATGACCTTGCTCGGATCCGCTTCGGGCTTATCGATCTTGTTGACCGCAACGATGATGGGTACCTTCGCCGCGTTGGCATGGTCGATCGCCTCAAGGGTCTGGGGCATCACGCCGTCGTCGGCTGCGACCACGACCACGACGATGTCGGTGATCTTGGCGCCGCGAGCACGCATACGGGTGAAGGCCTCGTGGCCCGGGGTATCGAGGAAGACGATCTCGCGCCCAAAGGCGGGAGAGTCGGGCTTGGTGACGTGAACCTTGTAGGCACCGATGTGCTGGGTGATGCCGCCGGCTTCGCCTGCCGCCACGTCCGTGGAGCGGATCGCGTCGAGCAGGGAGGTCTTACCGTGGTCGACATGACCCATGATGGTGACCACCGGAGCGCGAACGACTTCGACCATGTTCGAGGTGTCTTCGAGGAAGCCCTCGATGGCCTCGTTCTCAAGCTGTTCTTCAACCGTGATCACGGTGGCATCGGCGCCGAACTGGCGTGAGACCTCCTTGACCAGTTCGCCGTCGAGCGACTGGTTGACGGTGACCATGACACCCTTCATCAGCAGGGTAGCAATGAGGTCCTTGCCACGGATGTCCAGCTTTTCAGCGAGATCCTTGACCGAGATGCCTTCGGTGACCGTGATGGTCTTGGTGATCGGCACCTCGCCCATCGGGATCTGGGGCGCGCCGAAGCGTGGGTTGTAACCCTTGAGGGCGACTTCCTTGTTCTTCTCGTAGCGTGGACCGCCGCGGCCGCGCTGGCCGGGACGAGCCGGACGAGCGGGTGCCGGAGCGCCTTCAGCCGGGGGCAGCATGCCGCCGGGACCGCCGGGGCGTGGGCCGAAGCCGGGACGCGGTGGGAAGCCAGGACGGCCGCCGGGAGCAAAGCCGGGACGTGCACCCGGAGCACCAGGGCCTCCGCCGGGACCGCCGGGGAAGGTACGGGTGGGGTGCATCGGGCGCCGGGCGCCGGGAGCCATGGGACGAGAGCCGGGACCACCAGGGCCGCCCGATCCAGCAGGACCGCTGCCGGGGCGCGGACGCTCGAAGATGGGGCGACGGACAGCGCCAGGCATCACCGCCGGGGCGGTGTAACTGGGCCGGGGACCGGTCTGCGGCATGACGACGCGGCGAACCGGAACTGCGGGAGCCGCAGGTGCTGCCTCGGGAACGGGCGCGGCAGCTTCTACAGCTGCAGTCTCTACGACGGCTGCCGGTGCTGCTGGTGGCTCGGGGTCAGAGAGAGGTGTGACAGGCTGCGCAGGGGCTGCTGCTGCCACCACGGGTGCCGGTGGCGGTGTGGGAACGGCAGCGGGTCTCACGACAACCGGAGTGGCAGGCGGCGTGGAAGCCACCGCTGGCGGAGGTGTCGCGACAGCGGGTCTGGATATGAGGGGGCTGCCTGCGGGCCGAGGCGGAGCCACGATGACAGGACCTGCCCCGCGAGGCAAGGGAACGATCCGCCGTGGGGCTGGAGCGCCCGAAGGGGTTGTCGCTGCAGGCGTGGGTGTGGGCGCGGGAGCTGGCGTCGGCGTCGGAGGTGGTGGTGGGGCCGCGACTACTGTAACCGGAGGTGCGGGAGCGGCGACAACCGCCACGGGGGGCGGTGTGGCAGGACGCGCTACGGCTACGACAGGGGCTGCGGAAACGGGAGCGGCCACTGCCACTGCGGGACGCTGTGGCGGTGGGGCAGCCTTTGCGGCAGCCTCAGCCTGCTTGCGCTCCAGAATAGCCTTCAGCGCATCGCCGGGCTTGGAGACGTTCGCGAGATTGAAGGCAGGCTTAGTCTCGGCCATAGGCTTTGTCGCTGCGGAGCGTGCACCACGATTGAAGTACGCGCGAACCTTCTCAGCTTCATCTTCTTCGATGGAGCTCGAATGCGTCTTTTTCTCGGTAACGCCTACCGCTATCAGAGCATCAAGAATCGGTTTGCTCTTTACTTCCAGTTCCCGTGCAAGATCGTTAATTCGAACTTTGCTCATCCGTCCCTTTTCAGTTCCACTGCGCGCTTAGCTGTTCATATCAGCCTCATGTCGGAGTAGGTGTTGGTTCAAGGCTATTATCCCTTGAAATTTCAAATTTGTAGCCATTGCCGACGACGTTTCTCTATGAAAAGCGTCGCCGGCCAGGCTTTGTGAACGTGAATCGCAGCTGTTAACCACGGTCGCGCCCATCGTCGATGCCTTCGTCGGAAAACTCCTGGGCCTGATCCACCAGCTCATCTACGGTGTCGTTGTCCAGTTCGATGCCTTCTTCGCGAGCGTCGTTGGCATCATTCGCGTCGCTATCGGATATTTCATCCTCAAGGTTTGCGATATCTTCGGTTGAAAATTCGTTGATTTCCTCGGCCCCGCCGTTATCGGAGGCTTCTGCTGCAAGGATCTCTTCCGGTGTCTGGCTCATGGAATGTATTGTGTCTCCTGCCTCATCGGATGCAGCAGCAGCGGCAACAGCTTCCTCACCGGCAAGCAGGGCAGGCTCGACGGGGGCGGGAACTGGCCGTTCTTCGCCCTCTTCGTACTGTCCGAAGTAGTGGCGAACGGCTACGGCGATCTTTTCGACCGTCTTGTCGCCGATACCCGGAACCTCGCCCAGCTCTTCGGCGGTCATATCGGCGAGCGATTCGACCGTCGTGATGCCTGCCGCGATGAGCTTCTCCATGACGGACTCGCCCAGCTCGGTAACCTGTTCGATCGGCGTCGAAGGACCGCCAGTCATGGCCTGCATCTGCTGCTCGACCTCCTGGCGCTTCTCCTCTTCGCTCTTGATGTCGATCTTCCACTGCAGCAGCTTGGCCGCGAGACGAACGTTCTGACCCTTCTTGCCGATGGCCAGCGAGAGCTGCGTGTCGTCGACGATGACCTCGAGCTGCTTCTCAGCCAGGTCGGTGATCGAAACGCGCGAGACCTTGGCGGGCTGCAGGGCCTTCTCGGCGAAAGTCGTGATCTCTTCGGAGTACTCGATGATGTCGATCTTTTCGCCACGCAGCTCGCGGATGATCGACTGCACGCGCATACCCTTCATGCCGACGCAGGCGCCGACCGGGTCGACGTCCTTGTCGCGGGAGACGACGGCGATCTTGGTGCGCTCGCCGGCTTCGCGGGCGATGGCGCGGATGCTGACCGTGCCGTCGTAGATCTCGGGAACTTCGCTCTGGAAGAGCGACTGTACTAGGGCCGGAGCGGCGCGGGAGACGATGACCTGCGGGCCCTTGGCGGCGCGATCCACGCGCAGCAGGACAACACGGACGCGCTCGGCGACCGAAAACTGCTCCAGGCGCGACTGCTCACGCTTGGGCATGCGGGCCTCGGCCTTGCCGAGGTCGAAGATCACGTCCATCGGCTCCAGGCGCTTGACGGTCGCGGTCAGGATCTCACCGGCGCGGTGGGCGTACTCGTTGAACACGGTATCGCGCTCGGCTTCGCGGACCTTCTGGAAGATGACCTGCTTGGCCATCTGCGCGGCGATGCGGCCGAGCGGGGTGGTGTCCTTGTAGAAACGCAGCTCGCCGCCGACTTCAACCTCGGGTGCGAGTTCGCGGGCCTGCTCCAGGGCAAGCTGGTTGTCGGCGTCTTCGACGAGTTCAGGGGTTTCCACGACGGTCTTGAAGACATACGCGCGGATCTCGCCGGTTTCGCGGTCCATCTCGCCGCGCATGTTCTCGACGGTCTTGTAGTACTTGCGTGTCGCCAGGGCGATCGCGTCTTCCACGGCGCCAACTACGATCTCCGGATCGATGCCCTTTTCGCGGCTCAACAACTCAATCGATTGATACAGGGGACTAGCCATTCGTCTTCTCGTTTCTCTTCCGTATTTCGTTCTGGGTTCTCAGTCGTCAGTTCCAAGTCATCAGTTGAAGGCTGATCCGCCTCTCCTGAGAACTGGAGAGCGGACCACCGACGGACTCTCTGCCTAAATCTCTGCTACCAGGTTTGCTTTTTCTACGTTCGCTAACGAAATTTCGACGGTCTGCGCCGTTAAAGTCTTCTTTGCCTTACCTTTTTGCTTTACAGCAGCCAGATCGAGGGTCAGATTCGTACCCTCGAAAGCTACCAGCCGTCCTGTAAAGTGCCGGTTACTGTCGACCGGCGAGAATGTCTGCACCTTCACCAGGCTGCCTTTAAACCGCTCGTAATCAGCGGCCTTCAGCAGCTTGCGCTCCAGGCCAGGAGAGCTGGTTTCAAGGGTGTACTCTGCGCCGGGAATCAGATCTTCCACGTCGAGCACGGTGCCGAAGTCGCGGGCAAAGTTGGCGCAATCTTCGTGCGTCACGCCCGAGAGCGTCTCTACGGGGACACCTTTGGGCAGTCCGGCTTCTTCGTTGGATGCGGCTTCGGCGGTAAACTTAGCGCGGGCGGCGGCATCTTTTTCGAGAAACACTCGAAGCGTGCGATGTTTGGACCCGCCAGTGAACTCGAGGTCAACGACCTCAAGGCTGTGCGAGGCCGCGATGCGGTCGGCGGTGGCGCGAATTGTCTCTAACTGCAGGGCCATAGATCGTCTTGTGGTGCTTGGGTTTGCGGATGCTGTCACCGTTCCGCGAAAACCATATTTAGAGCAAACAAAAAGTGGGCTTTCGCCCACTCCTCTCTTCCGCCACTTTCCGGTATGCTCACGGCTGCTACAGCGGCAGAACAAATTCGTCTGCTTTAACGAGTGTAGGACGGAAACCGAGAAAATTCAAGGTGGGTGTGTCAGCGGGGTTTGGCGTCGAATAACATAGGGAGCAGGAAAGGGAGGCTCCATGGCTGTGTCTGCCCAACCCGTTGCTGCTCGTACCACGCCCAGTCTGGATTGGGGGGTGACCCCGGAGCGTGTCGAGGAAGCTGTCCGGCGGATCATTGAGGCTGCGGATCCCCTACGCATCGTCGTGTTCGGTTCGCGTGCCCGTGGAGACCATCGCGCCGACAGTGACCTGGATCTGGCCGTTATGGTCGACTCTGCAGAAGACACTCAGAAGGTGACGTACCATACGCTCGAAGGCCGTCGCATGTCGGTCGACTTGCTGGTCTACTCGCGCGAACGCCACGAGAAGTTTTGCCGTTCGATCAATAGCGTGCACAGCTACATCGACAGAGAGGGAGTAGTTCTTTACGAACGCAATGCCAATCGATCCCCAAGCCGAACTGCTATTGCTCAAGTCAGCGGAAGATCGCGAGTGCCTGAATTATCCGCTGCCTAGGACCAGCTTTGGATATCACGCGTCGCAGGCGGTCGAAAAGTTGATGAAGGCTCTCATCTCTGCCCGAGGTGAGGTCTATCCCTTCACGCATGAACTCGAAAAGCTACAGTCCCAATTGAAAAATGCAGGTGAAATCCTTCCTGCGCTGACATGCGAATTTGATGATCTGCAACCCTACGCGGTGTTGATTCGCTACGACGCGGCTAAAGAGCTTACAAGCGCGGAACGGGGCCGCTTCATCGAAACGGTGGATATTCTCCGCAAGTGGACCGAAGCTCGCATTGCTGTCCTCAGCACATAGCCATGCCAATCGCTACCCTCACCCTCGAACTCGCCATTGAACACGCCCAGTCCCTGAAAGACCGTCGGCAGGTGGTTCGTTCTTTGAAGGACAAGCTGCGTCACGGCTTCAATATCTCGGTCGCAGAACTGGATGAAGCCGTCGTCTGGAACCGCGCAACCCTTGGGATTGCGGCGATCTCGGGCTCGCCGGCCTATCTGGCGGGGCAGCTTCGCGAGGTTGAGGAAGCCGCCCGGCGGCTGGCCGCAGGGTTGGGCGCGGAGATTGTGGACAGCTTCCTGGAGAGCGATGTCGTGCTGGACGCACTGGATGCCGAGCCGGATGCGCAGACGGAATAACCCTGCCAGATGCCGCTCCACACCGCCCTCTCGTGAACTTATGCTGAAATCGCCTCCAAAAGTGCTATTCTGCTTGGCTAGCCATGCCTGAACAAAGAGCAAGAGATTATCACCGGGGCCGCGTCGTCAACACCTTCGCAGAAGAGATCACCGCCATGCTGGAAGGTGAGTTGAGCGACCCGCGAATCGCCCCCTGTCACGTCACCGAGGTCGTGCTCGCGCCGGGCGGGAAGAGTTGCCGTGTCTTCATCGCCGTTACCGGCAATGAGAAGGACGAGGCCGACACCCTCGCCGGTCTCATGACCGCGCGGGGTTACATCCGTACCGAGATTCGCGATCGCATGGGGGTACGCCATGTGCCGGAGATCACGTTTGCCATCGACCGCTCCGAGAAGATCAACGCCCGCATGGACGAACTGCTGGGGCGTATGGAGAAGCGTCGCGCCAAACAGGCCAAGAAAAAAGCCGCGGCTGCGCTGCCCGAGAGCAAGGAATAATCCCAAGATCAATGGCCCACGAGGATTCGATCGCCGCACTGCTGTCCCTGCTTCATGCACGGGAGAGCTTTGTCGTGACCTCGCATGCCCGTCCTGACGGCGACGCCATCGGCTCGGCACTGGGTCTGATGCATCTGCTGGACGGCATGGGCAAGCGCGTCACTGTTGCCTTTGCCGACCCCATTCCCGTCATTTATCGCTGCCTTCCGGGCATCGAGCGAATTCAGGTTGCGCTGCCGGTGGCTACGCCCGCGCCGGACGCCGCTATCTTGCTCGAGTGCGACGGCTTTGAGCGCACCGGGTTTGAACGTGCAGACTTCGACCGCATGGGCGCCGGGTTGACGATCAATATCGACCATCACCTCAGCGGGAAGACCTTTGCCAGCTTCAACTGGATCGATCCTGAGGCCTGCGCCGTAGGGGCGATGATCTACGATCTCGCCGTCGCCTCCGGCACTGAGATCACGGCGGACATGGCGACCTGCCTCTATACGGCTGTGCTGACCGACACGGGTTCGTTTACCTATCCCAGCACTGTTGCTGCCACCTTTGCCCTGGCCGAGCACCTGGTCAAGCGTGGGGCGGATGCCAACAGAATCGCGCAGGCCGTCTATTTCTCCAATCCTCCCAGCAAGATACGGCTGCTGGGGGCGGCGCTTGGCAACATGCAGATTGAGGGTTCCGTCTCCTGGAGCTGGATTACGCAGGAGGAGATGGCCCGCGCCGGCGCAGAGGTCGAGGACTGCGAGGGCGTTGTGAACTACCTGATCGGCATTGCAGGGGTAGATGCGGCGGTATTTCTGCGCGAGCTTCCATCGCGGAAGGAGTTTCGTCTAAGTCTCAGGAGCAAGGGCGAAGTCGATGTTGCGCAGGTAGCCGAGCGATTCGGTGGGGGCGGACATCGCAATGCCAGTGGATGCACTCTGGATGGCCCTCTGGATGAGGCGATCGAGCGCATCGTGGCGGAATTACGGCCGGATCGCAGGCAGCCTGTTCACTGAGATTCCAGTAAGACAGGGAAGTCTGGTAGCCTAAATCTCGTCCCGGACTCGATCTGAAGGCAGCGCCCATGGCAAACCTTCCGGTCGGTTCAAAGCACTCTGACGAAATTTTGACGGATACTCCACAACTCGAAGCGTTGGTCCCTCGCAGCAAGGGGTTGACCTCCCGTTTCGGACCGGGATGGTTGCGCGAGTTCGCCCGCACACAGTGGGGCTGTACGATCTGGGAGCTCATCGTCCTGGTGGGCGTATCCGGCTACTTCCTTCTCTTTTGCCTCATGCCGTACTTCGGTGGCGATCAACTGGGGCTGGTCGGCGCCGATGAGCCGCGCTACGCGCAGATCGCTCGCGAGATGCTCGCCGCTCATTCGGAGGACTGCCACGAGGTCCACGCCCGGATTACGCCGCACAGCCTGCGGCCCACCGACATTCACGCCTCCTACGTCTGCCTGATGGGCGGAACGGTGACCCCGATCCTCTACGGCAAGCCCTGGCTGGAGAAGCCAGCTCTCTACTACTGGCGGGCGATGGGCTTCTTCAAGGAGTTCGGCGTCTCGGACTGGTCGGCGCGATTGCCATCGGCTTCCGGTGCCGGGGCACTGATCTTTCTGGCCTTCCTGCACCTGCGACGATTCCGGCCCGGCGGCCATCTGGACGCGGCACTCATCATGGTGTCGACCGTGGCAATCTTCTCGTTCGCGCGTGGGGCCTCCACGGACATGCAGCTCGCCGCGCCCTTTTGCATCGGCATGCTTGGCTGGTATGGGTGGTATGAGACCGGCAAGAAGTTCTGGCTCTTCGACCTGTACTTCTTCGGCGCGGCCGCCACGCTGGCCAAGGGGCCGGTTGCTCCCTTCCTGATGCTCGGCATCCTGGTGCTGTTCTGCGGCCTTCGTCGCGAGTGGTCGGCGCTGCGGCGCACTATCTGGCTTCCCGGAATCCTGCTGTACCTGGCGATGGTGCTGCCCTGGTACATCGCGGTGCAGCGGCGCAACCCGAGCTTCTTCCGCCAGTTCTTTATCGAGCACAATCTCGAGCGCTTTGCGACCAACCGCTACCAGCATCACCAGCCGGTTTATTACTACCTGGTGGTTCTGATCCTGGGGCTTATGCCGTGGACGGCTCTGGCCATCCGCGCCCTGGTCGATGCGGTCCAGGTCTCGATCGCAGAGTGGAAGGTGCGGCATAATCCGCAGCGCTATCTCGGCCATACCCGCGCCGGCGATGCGTTTCCAGAGTTCCTCGTCCTATGGGCCCTGTTTCCGGTCCTGTTCTTCTCGTTTGCGGAGTCGAAGCTGCCAGGG
Organism: Granulicella mallensis MP5ACTX8; assembly: GCF_000178955.2. Taxonomy (NCBI): domain Bacteria; kingdom Pseudomonadati; phylum Acidobacteriota; class Terriglobia; order Terriglobales; family Acidobacteriaceae; genus Granulicella; species Granulicella mallensis. The sequence continues at coordinate 797,107 of NC_016631.1, forward strand.
TACATTCTGCCGTCGATCCCGCCGCTGGCGATTCTCACCGGCGATTATCTCTTTCGCACTCGCCGCGCCGGTCTTCCCTCGTGGCTGTTGAGCCTGCATGCCGGACTGACTGGCCTTCTCACGTTTGTCCTGTTGCTGTGCCCGCAGTACATGGTCTACCAGCGCATCGTTCCGGCGGCGAAGACGTTCATTTGGACCGCAGCGCTTGGCGTGCTGGCGACATGGCTCATTATCTTCGTCGCGCAGCGTTATGGGGTTCGCCACATTCGCACCGTAACGTTGATTCCTCTGGCGGGTCTGCTCTTCTTCCTGCTGAAGCTGAATGGACGCGTACTCGATCTGAACTACTCGGCACGGCCCCTGGCTCGCGAGATCCAGCAGGCTGCTCCTGAAGTTCCCGTGGTTGCCGTGCAGGACGTGCGTCGCGACCTCGACTATGGCCTGGCCTTCTATCGCAACCAGAACGTAGTCCACTACGATACGGACGGCATTCCGGACGAAGAGCATGTGCTGGTGATCCCCACGCGCGAGGCCGATCAGATTCCTTCCCTGGTACAGGGCCGCGTCTATCAGCAGCTCTTTCTCTATGAGACACAGGGGCTCTCCGTCTACAAGATCTATCCGCGCAGTTGACCCTGAGACTTTCTTATCCCATCGATTCGCCGATTTGCACGGACACATCAAGGGGCAGTGTGAGACGATTGCCCCTAAGATGACCTCCAGCGCTCAGATCTTCGGGGCTCCAACCTTCGGCTCTCAGATCGAAGTGCTGGATTTGCGTCACTTTTCAGCGGCGCAGTTGCGGCCTCTGCTGTTCGACGAGTGTGAGCGCTGGGAGAGCAGGCTGCGCTGGGACTATACGAACTCGATGGAGCTGCTGCTGCAGTATCTCGACAGCCGCGTGCTGCCGGGATTCGTCGCGCTGCATGGCGGCCGCGTCATCGGCTATACGTTTTGCGTCTTCGAGGCGGCCAAGGCTGTGATCGGCGATACCTACGCGCTCGGCGAGAGCGGGACGCTCAACAACCCTGTCTGCGAAACGCTGCTGCATCATCTCATCGAGATGCTGCAGGCGACACCCGGCGTCGACCGCATCGAATCACAGTTGTTGATGTTCCCCCTGGGCGCGCTAGCCAGTCCGTATCTGTCGAGAGGGTTTCACAGCTTTCCCCGGCTGTTTATGGAACAGGACTTCTCTGAGTCGAAGCCGCTCGCCCCTCAGCCGGCATTGCCGGCATCGTTGAAGCTGCAACCCTGGCAGCCGGAGTTCTACGAAACGGCTGCCGAGTTGATCCATCGCTCTTATGCGGGGCACATGGACAGCCATATCAACGACCAATATCGCAGCGCGCACGGCTCGCTGCGATTCCTGCATAACATCGTCCGCTTTCCAGGCTGCGGCGCCTTCGATGCCGCGAACTCCTGGGTACTGCGCGACGAACGCAGCGGCCGCCTGCAGGCGATGGTACTCAGCTCACGCGTGCGCTCCGACACCGGCCATGTAACGCAGCTTTGCGTCGCACCGGAGCTACGCGGCTTTGGTCTGGGACGCATCCTGATGCAGCAATGTGCAAGCGAGCTGGAGCGAAGCGGAGGAACGTCGCTCTCCCTCACCGTAACCGAAGAAAATTTAAACGCACGCCGCCTCTACGACGAACTCGGCTTCCGCACAGTACATCGCTTCGAAGCGATGGTGTGGGATGGCGGCAGCGAGTAAGACAGAGTGATAAGTGAAAAGTGGCAAGTGATAAGTAACAAAGCTCTGCTACTTACCACTTACCACTTGCCACTTGCCACTGTTGCTACTGCTATTCCACGTGATAGTTCGGAGCTTCGCGCGTAATCACTACGTCGTGGACGTGGCTTTCGCGCAGGCCCGCGCCGGAGATGCGAATGAACTGGGCGTTGGTCTGGAGCTCTTCAATCGTTCCGCAGCCGAGATAGCCCATGCCGGAGCGCAGGCCGCCTACGAGCTGATAGATCATCGCCTCGAGCGGTCCACGATGCGGCACGCGGCCTTCGATGCCTTCGGGGACAAACTTCGCCAAGCGGTTGCCACCATTCGGTGCCTCGCGCGCTGTCAGTGAGACGCGCTCGCTGCCGTCCTGCTTGAGATCGTCCTTGCTCTGGAAGTAGCGTTCGCCCGAACCCTGAGCCATGGCGCTGAGAGATCCCATGCCGCGATACGCCTTGAAGCTGCGTCCCTGGTAGAGGATCGTCTCACCGGGAGACTCGTCGACGCCCGCAAACAGCGAGCCCATCATGCAGACGCTCGCGCCCGCGGCGATGGCCTTGGTCACGTCGCCCGAGTACTTGATGCCGCCGTCGGCGATGACCGCGATGCCGCGCTGGCTGGCTGCACGGTAGGCTTCGGAGATGGCCGTAATCTGCGGCATGCCCGCGCCTGTGACCATGCGCGTGGTGCAGATCGAACCCGGTCCGATACCGACCTTGACGGCGTCGGCGCCCGCATCGATCAGTGCCATGGTGCCGGCGTAGGTTGCGACATTGCCGGCCAGGAGGTCGACATCCGGGAAGCGCTTCTTGACCTCGGCAACGGCCTCCAGCACGCGCGAAGAGTGGCCGTGTGCGGAGTCGATCGCGAGAGCATCAACGCGGTTCTCGATCAGTGCCGCAGCGCGCTCGAGGTAGTCGCCCGTAGCGCCGATGGCGCCGGCCACGCGCAGGCGGCCCTGGCCGTCCTTGCTGGCGTGTGGATACTTCAGCTTCTTCTGGATGTCCTTGACGGTGATCAGGCCCTTGAGCTCGTAGGCGTCGTTGACGACCAGCAGCTTCTCCACGCGATGCTCATGCAGGATGTTCTCGGCCTCTTCGAGCGTCGTTCCCACGGGAACGGTGATGAGGTTTTTCTTGGTCATCACGTCGGAGATAGGAATGTCCGTGCGCGAGACGAAGCGCAGGTCGCGGTTGGTGAGGATGCCGACCAGCTTGCCGTTCTTGGTCACGGGCACGCCGGAGATCTTGTAGCGGCGCATCACTTCGAGCGCATCGGCGATGGGGCGTTCGGGATCGATGGTGACGGGGTCGACGATCATGCCGCTCTCGGAGCGCTTGACCTTGTCGATCTCGCCGGCCTGCTGCTCGATCGAGAGATTGCGGTGAACGACGCCAAGGCCGCCCTGCTGGGCGATGGCGATGGCAAGACGGGATTCGGTAACGGTGTCCATGGCAGCGGACATCAATGGGGTATTCAGCGTAATGTTTTTGGTCAGGCGCGTCTGCGTGCTCACCAGGGCGGGAACAACGTCCGAGTAAGCGGGGACGAGCAGCACGTCATCGAACGTGAGCGCTTCGGGAATCGGGTTCAAAATCATAATTCTCTATTGTTGCACTCTGGGCGGAATATCGGGTTAAATCCAGGTCAGTTTCGCAGGAGAGGCGGTGATGGTATATCTGGCATACCCGCTTGATGGCGGGTTTCTAGGAGCACCATGTCACGATCCCGTAGAGAGTTCCTTGCCCAGGGTTCACTGGGCCTGCTGGCCGCCGCTATCATTCCGCAAACCACTGAGGCTGCTCAGGTTCCACAGACCCCGGGAGCTCCTCCGGCGTTCGGTACAGCACCCCCGGTTGGCCCGGCTGTATCGCCGGAAACCTTCGCGGCGGCTGAAAAGCTTGTGCAGGTAGAGCTAACGCCTGCCGACCGCGCGCAGGCTGCAGGGAACTGGCAGCAGTCGATGGCGACCGTGTACGAGCGGCGGGTAGGGCCTCGCAAAGTGGCGATCGAAGAGGCCATTGCGCCCGCGACCGTGTGGAATCCGGTATTGGCAGCGTCGCAGGTAGGAGTTGTTGCTGCTGGGCAGTTCCATCTCGGAGCAACGACCGGAGCCCCGCTTCCAGCGCACGAGGAGGACATTGCCTTTGCGTCGACGGTGCAGTTGTCGCATTGGATCCATGAGCGCAAGATCACGTCGGAGCGGCTGACGAAGATCTACCTGCAGCGGCTGGAGAAGTACAACAAGCAGTTGAACTGCGTGATCACGCTGACGGCGGACCATGCGCTCGATCAGGCCCGCAGGGCGGATGAGGAACTTGCCGCAGGACATGATCGCGGGCCGCTGCACGGTATTCCGTGGGGAGCGAAAGACCTGCTGGATACGGCGGGAATTCCCACGACCTGGGGAGCGGAGCCGTATCGCGACCGCATCCCCGCCAAAGATGCGACGGTGACTCAACGCCTGAATGATGCGGGCGCGGTGCTGGTGGCGAAGCTGAGCCTCGGAGCGCTGGCTTTGAACGATGTCTGGTTCGGCGGGCAGACGAAGAACCCGTGGCTGCTGGAAGAAGGGGCCTCGGGCTCAAGCGCTGGGCCGGGTTCGGCGGTGGCGGCGGGATTGGTAGGGTTTGCTATCGGCAGCGAGACGCAGGGCAGCATCGTGAGTCCGTCGATGCGCTGCGGCGTGACGGGCCTGCGTCCGACGTATGGCCGCGTTCCCCGTACCGGTGCGATGACCCTGAGCTGGACGTGCGACAAGCTCGGTGCGATGACGCGCGGAGTTGTAGACACGATGCTGGTGCTGAACGCGATCTCAGGCCCGGATGGGCAGGACGACGCGTGCGTGCCCAGCAAGCTGAACTTCGCCGCAGGGAAGAGCGTGGCGGGTCTGCGTGTCGGGTATTTTCCGGCGTGGATGAAGGAGGCTCCGGCAACCGCGGTGGACCGCGCGGCGCTGGAGACGATCAAGAAGCTGGGCATGGTGCCGGTAGAGGTGTCGCTGCCGGACTGGCCCTACGACTCGCTCAACATCATCCTCTTCGCCGAATCGGCGGCAGCGTTCGAGGAGTTGACGCTCAGCCACAAGGTCGACGAGTTGAAGATGCAGGTTCCGGATGCGTGGCCGAATACCTTTCGCCAATCGCGCTTTCTCTCCGCGGTCGATTTCGTGCAGGCCGACAGGCTGCGCCGCAAGGTCGCGCTGGAGATGGCGCGGGTGATGTCCGAGGTCGATGTGCTGCTGGTTCCGTCGCTGCGCGATGAGGCGCTGGTAATCACAAATTTTACGGGGCATCCCTCGCTGACGCTGCGTGCGGGATTTGTAGAGGTCACCGAGGCTCGCAGCGATTGGGCTCCCGACCCGAAGCATCCACTGCCGAAGTTCGCGACACCACGCCGTGTGCCGTATGGAGTGACGTTGATCGGACGGCTCTTTGAGGAAGGCACTCTCGCTCAGGCGGGGATGGCGATGGAGCAGGCCTTTGCTGTTGCGAGCGAACGGCCAGCGGGGTTTTAACGTGGCCTGTGCCTTTCTTGTTGTCATTCCCGAAGGTAATCTGCTTCCTGCTCATGCCACGAATGCTCTCGTAGCACAGGCAAACAGCAGATTCCCTCCGGGAATGACAACAAGAAAAGCAACGGCAAAAGCACTTGCGGAATACGGCTGTTGCAGCGCTTCCGCTACTACCGCGCTCCCGCACCACGCACGAAGGTGATGGTCAAATCGACAAGATGCGTCTGCGGATCGGCAGACGCCTGAAAGCTAGCCGAGTACGTAGCCAGATGCTGGAGCGCGGTGTTGTTGTTGATGAAGGTCTGGACGTAGTGTTCGTTGTAGAGGTCGCCGGGCTTCATGCGCCAGCCTGAGTCGAACTCCTTCTGAGCGTCGGGTGAGAGGTTCAGAGGCGTCACGCTTTTCAGGTGGTATTGCTCTCCGGGGATGACATGGAGAGTGTAGGTGACGGTGTGGGCCGTGTCGTCGAGTTTGGGGGCGGGGTCGAGGTAAGCGTCGAGATAACCCTGGGAACGGTAGGCGATGAGGATGGGAGCTTCGGTGGTATCGAGCAGACGAGACGCGGCGACCTGACCGGCATGCAGCTTGGTGTCACGGGCAAAGTCAGCGTCGCTGTAGACGGGCGAAGCCGTCCACGTGAGTCCAGCGACCGTGTACACCGCACCCGTCTCAAGGTGTGCGGTGTAGGTGACTCCGATACCCTCCGCCGTCGCAGACGGCGTGCGTTGGATGCCGTCGAGCCTGGCCGTGACATAGCCGAGGTTGAGCCACGGAGAGAGCAAGCGGTCTTCGACAGTGGTGCCGCTAAGACCCTCGTTATAGGCCATACCGGCGAGGCGTGCCTGGTAACGCTTGAGAGCTTCGGCGGAGACATCGGACGGTGCGCCGGTAAGCGCGACGCTGGTAAGCCGGACAGAGGGCTGCTCGACCTTGAAGTCGACGACGCGCTGCGGATGCTGTGTCGTGGGCTCGACGGTTACATGCGAAACAGTCGCGGTAATCCCTTTGGCGGCAAGCATCTGCTGGAGTGCGGTTTGAACAGTGTCGGCGAAGTTGCCGGCATCGGAGAAAGTTCCGCGGTAGAGCGGAACACGCGAGTGGATGCCGCTGCCGAGTTCTTCCGGAGTGAACCAGACAAAGTTCTCAAAGCTGGCGGGGATAAGTTTCGCGGCCGGCATCGGCTTCAGTGAGAGAAGCACCGTGCGGGCCTTACCCTGTCCGCTGAGTGAGATCTCCGCATCGTCGAAGAGGCCGGTGTCGAGCAGGTGCTGTGCTGCCTGTGCGAGCGAGTCGTGCGCCAGCATCTGACCGGGCTGCAGGCCGGAAGCACCCAGGAGTTCGGTATCGGTGTAGGGTGCGCCACCATGAAAGACAACTTTGTCGATGGTGTATTGCGCACAGGCAGGAACGCTCGCAAGAAGCAGGACAGCAGCAGTAAGACTGAAACGTAGCATGGGTGGGCTCAGAGTAATGGAATGCCTGGCTATACGCAAAAACTTATTAAGGCTTGGTGACTATGGATGTCAGTGTAAAGGTAACCGTGTGATGAGCTTGATCGCGTTGCTCGGCAAGCCTGGTGGTTTTCAGGGCTTGTTGTTCCTTGAGTGTGCGGAAGATCTCCTGCTGGACTTCCCGGTCGGCCAACACGCCGGCCTTCAGTTTGGGGTCGTGTGCGAACGCAGACTGTTGATTGGCGGGCAGCGCGGAGCTGTCCACGCCGGCAAGGTGATAGACCTCACCTACGGTAATCGCGAAGGAATAAGCAACGGTATGTGCGGTGCTGTTCTTGTTCGCGCTGGGTTTGACCACAGCATCGAGAAAGCCCTGGTCCGTATACGCTCTCTGCAGCAAACCCTTCCCGATTCGCAAGACCATGGGTGAGGCAGGATCTCCCACCTTGATCTCCGTGGTCTTCTCCTGCTCTGCGTGTGAAAGAGGAGCAGCGGCCTGAATATCGATCTGGGCAACGCGATAGATCTCACCCTCGCGTACGGTTGTGCTGGCATCGACCACAAACCGGTTTCCATCCTTGCGAGGCACGGTAAAGACCGGGGGATCTGTCGCGATGTCGAGATACCCAGCGTTCTGAGAGAGGTCGGTGATGTTGTCGCGGATGGCCTTGGAGGTCTCGTAGAGATCAAGGTCTTGCCCGGAGAGCGAGCGTTGAACCTCTACGAGCTTTGGAGCCAGGGCAGACGATACGCCTTGAAGATGGATCTCGCCCAGAACGATTTGTGGGCTTGAGATGAGTAGCGTGTTGCCAGCGATTGAGCCATCGGGACCGCCGGCAGTCTGCATCGCCGTTACCTTCGCCTCGATGCCTTTCTCGCGCAGAAGATCGGTGAGAGCCGCTTCTACCTGGTCGGGGAGGTTTCCGCTAAGGGGCATCGTGCCGTGAAAGAGGGGGACGCGTGCTTCGACCAGCTGTTCGAGTTCGGCGGGTTGCCACCAGGTGAAGTTGGCATAATGCACCGGCTGTGACTGGCTGGCTGCGGCTGCAGTCAACTTGAAGACCAGCGCGTCGCTGTTCACTGTATAGCTCAGGTCGGTGAACAGGCCGGTGTCGGCGATTCGCTGTAGCGCGGCTTCAATCTCCTGTTTTGAAAGTGTCCCAGGTTTGAGTGCGGCGATGCGAAGGAGATTGGCGGTATCGGCATCTCCCGCACCTTCGATGCGGATCTGTTTCGGGGTGTAGGTCTGGGCGGAAAGAGACAGTGTGCCGAAAAGGCAGAGCGAGAGAGCTAAGGCAGAGAGAGCACGGAAAAAGGCTTGCATGGGAAGAAAGGAGAGATCCTCGATAAAAATAATTGGAATAAATCAATCATTGCCGTTCACTTATTCCTGCTCTACGCGTCACGAGTGTATCGTCTAAGCGCAAGTTTCCCGAGAAGTTTTGTGTGAATAAATTCATGATCTCTTCGTGATCAGCCTTGTGTAGTCCGGCAGAGGTATCCCTCTGAATCCATCACGCCCCTCCGAGTCACAATTCTGATTCCTCTGAAGCACAGGAGCCCACTTACAAAGTGGGCAGTTTGTTTTTAACCAGTCCTTGATAACCAGTCCTGGAAACACGGTAGCGAAGAGTGCTTGTCGATTCGATCAGATGCAGGATCATCACCTGGCAGATTTTTTTTGTAACGTTTTCGTTACGCCCCACACTATCGAGATATGAAGCGGGAAAGCGAAGCGTCAATGCTCGTATTTCTGTTTCAGCCCGTGTCCTTCTTCTCTCCCGGTCCCAGGAATCTGGTTCTCAATTCCTGGCTAACTGGCGATATGTTTTTGCGCGGGTAAACGAAATGGAAGCAAGGGTATGACTTCTTTTTATTGTTCTCAAACGGTCTTCTTTGCTGCATCCCGAAATCTCGTTTCAGGTATTCCGAGAACGGTAGAAAAAATCTCCGAGGAGGATGTTTATGGAAAATGCTGCCGAAATTTCAAGAAATGCGGCCTCAAGTTCGAGGTGGTCCCTCTGCTCGGCTCGTCCCAAAAGCCGCAGCAGTTGCTGCCTGAAGGTGCCGCAACAGATCGTCCACGATCCTGATCCCGCTACCTACGATCAGCAACTTGTCTTCTCTACGGGGGGAGCTCCGACCTTCAACAGTCCCGATCTCAACACCGTGGATCTCTGGCCGCTGCGCCCCATCCCAGTTCTTACGGCGACCGTGCGCAACCTCTCTTCCGAAGCCTCGGCAAATAATACCCGCATAGACCTCAGTTGGAGCGCATGGGGGATCGGCATGCCGCGCACTGCTATCGGCTCGACCTTCGTCAATCTGGCCCGAGCTGGCTATGCGGGTGCAGAGACAACGCTCTCGTGGCCCACGCCTCCAGTCGTTACCGCGGCTGGCCGCTATGGCATCTTCGTGAGCATTGTTCATCCCTACGACACCGATCCTTACAACAACAACGGCGAACAGACCATGGATGGCTTTCAAACGAGCACCGGCCGCTCCAAGACTTTCGTCGTTCCGGTTCGCAATCCCACCGGCTCAACCCAAACCATTGATCTCACCACTGGCCCGTCACAGGTCGCTCCCTGGACCACCGTTGTACCCTCCACCCTCACCCTGGCTGCCGGTGCGCAACAGGACGTCATGGTCCACATCAACGTACCCTCTTCCGTTCCCCCCTCACCTTCCGGAACCCTGGTCAGCGCGGGCGTCGATGTCCTCGCAACGATCGGCGGAGTCTATCTGGGCGGAATTAATATCGCCATCCTCTTCGACGCTTAAGGAGTCACCTATGAACACGAGAATCTGTACGCGAATGGGCCTGATAGCCGGTGGCTTTGTCGGGGTGCTTGTCTCCCTGGTGAACACGCAATCCAACTGCTGCGGCACCCCCGTCTTTCCCGCCACCTTTGCCCAACTGGCTATGGACGGCCTCGTCGTCGCACTTATCGCCGCCTTTCTCACCGCGGCGTTCATCTGCCTGGTTAGCCATCTACCCCTCAAGCCAGTCTTTCTACTCGCCCTTTACATCGGAGTCGTCACCGGCGTTCTGCTCGGATGGCTGGCTTACCACATCCACAATCCTGGTCTGGCGCTGGTTGTCTGTGCCTATCTCGGAGCAGCCCTGGGCTCGCTCGTCTGTCGCATCCTTTGCGGCGACGCCGGCGCCCTGAGAACGGTAGGTGCGCGATGAGTACTATGGCCCCAGCTTGCGGCGCCCAGCAGCCCGGCAATATTCCTACTCCCTTCGATTGGTGGCCTTTCGTAGCCGCGCCTATTATTGGCGGCGCTCTGGTCTATGTCTGGACGAGCGGCATTCCCATCATCAACGGGATCGTCGGCGCTACCGGTGCCGTATTCGGCTTCTCCACGCTGACCGGCGGAGCCGCGGGTGCAGCCGGCATCGCTACCCTCGTCCTCTACTACGTGCTCAAGGCAGATGGCTGTATCCGCTCCACTCCCAAGGGCGAGGACATCTGCTTCTCAGGCATCGTCAACGACACCACCGACGAAAACTCTACGGCTGTCGACGTTCTCGCTCCCTTCGCCATGGGGCCAGCCGGCGTCTTCGATGTCGTAGTCAAGTCGATCTACTGGCACTATGTAACCCAGAACTCCTACTGGGTCTATTGCGACGATGAGGGCGCAGCCATGCTCCCCTGCCTGATCAAGAGCGAGACTGCCTGCGGAGGCCATATCGGCTCTCTGGTCGGCGTCGTCGTTGGCGCTATCGGCGGCATTATCCTCGGCTACTTTGCTGCAGCCGCGGTGGGCATTGCGATCGGTTGTACCGCGACTGGATTCTTCTATTTGCTCTGCCTGATCATTGCTCTCATCATCGCCGCCATCGTTGCTGCCGTCGTGGCCTATGCCGGGGCCGTCATCGGCGGAGCGGCGGGAGAAGGCATCGCTGCCGCTACCAACGGCAACGATCCGGTTGTCACGACCTGGAAGGGTCTCAGTCCGGGCGACATCGTGACTGTCCAGGGGAATTGGGTCACCGACGACTCCGTAGGCAACAACGAGATCTTTTACACCACCAGCATCAACAGGACAGGCAACATCGGCTCCCCCGCTCCTTACACCACGACGCAGGCAGACTCTACCGCTTCCGACGACTGCCCAGTTGCGCCGCCGCCGATCCAGTAACCGCTGGACAAAGGATTCTGCTTGAGCCGCTCTGCAAAGTCACGGCTCAAGCAGGAGTGCGGCAGGTTCTTCAATCGGGCAGAGCGGAATTGCTGTGACGGAGTGGCTTCTCCCTCAAGAAAAGCCACGCTGCACAAAGTTGGAAATGCTCAACAATTCGATGAAAGAAAGGTTTCAGAGTATGTCATGCCCTTGCAGCAGCTCGAATTCGAGATCGGGACCGGCAAGATTCCCCTCATCCGGAAGTCTGCCGACCTTATCTGACATCAAGGCATTTCGCTCGGGCCAGCCTGCCGTGCCTTACGTGGTCCGTAGCCCGGCAGACCTGCGCATGCTTCTCCGCCCGCAAGCCATCCTGCGTCCTTTTCTCAAGCCAGGAGTTTTAGTCAGGATTCCTGAACTCTCTCCAGCCGAGTGCCAGGCTTGGGAGCAACGCCTCACTCCGCTCGTTCAGGAGTGCGGTTGCAACGCCGGCACCCTTGCCGTGGGTATCTTCCTGGCCCTATCCGTCCTGGCGGCTTTCTTCACCAACATCCCCGACGACTTTCGTTTTCCCTTGCAAACCTATCTCATCGGCTCCGCATGTTTCGTGGCGGGCCTCATCCTGAGCGCCTTCATCGGAAAGCTGAGCGGGCAGGTGCTGGCGGCTCTGCGCCTTCATCGCGCCTGTCAGGAACTGGAGACAGCCTTGAACCTGGAGCCCGGACCCTTCAAAACAAAACTTGAGCTCTAGTTTAATGACACGCCCTGATAGTTACAGACTGACGTATTCCTGCTCGACGCGTCACGCGTGTATCGCCTAAGCGCAAGTTTTCTGAGGAGTTTTGTATGAATCAATTCATTGCGTCTTCCCACTCCTCACGATGCGATTTACATGCTCTTAAATTCCTGAGGAAGGAAGAGGCTAAAGACTGTTCCGCCATTCTTCGCCTGCGATGAACGCACTTGAAGAATTCCGTGATGCTTGCTGACGATGCCACTCGATATCCAGAGTCCCAAACCTGTTCCGTTGATCCCCTTCGTCGTGTAAAACGGCTCGAAGATCCGTTCTCTGACCGCTTGATTCATCCCATGTCCGGTATCGGCAATCGTGATGCGGACGCCTGGGGTGTTGCTCTTCCAAAGGCAGGTATCCCGTGTCCGAATGAGAAGCCGTCCGCCGGTTTTCATCGAATCGATGGCGTTTCCGATCAGGTTGTTCAGGACCTGCCGTACATCCCCCTCGTAACAAACGACTGCCCGCGAGCCGCAGTGGCGCACCTGTACATCAATATTTTCGCGTTCGACAGCTTTCCGTGATGGAGGCCGAGCGTAGGCTCGAGCAGCTCTTTGGCCGTCACGGCTCTCGGATTTGTAGCCTGACGATGAAACCGCAGGGTGTGCGTAACAATCTGGCTGACGCGCTGCAGTTCGGCTTGTGCCGTTGCAATATAGCGTTGCGCCTCTTCGTCCCGGGTATTCCGCTCCACAATGTAAAGAATGTTCGTGACGGCTTCCAAAGGGTTGTTGATCTCGTGTGAGATGGAGGCGGCAAGACGGCCGACGGCAGCAAGCTTCTCACTTTGAATCAGAGCCGACTCCGCCTGCTTCTGAAGTGACATATCCGTGAGGAATACAGCGATGCTTTCCAAGACGTCTTCAGATCCCTGCGATGGAATGACTGTTGCTCCAACCAGAAAAGGAATCTGTCTTCCATCCTTTGCCCGAAGTTCTTTGTGATACGAGTCGGCGATACCGGAGATCTGCATCTGTTCCTCGGCCTTACGATCGGCCTCGGCATATTCCGGCGTGTTGATGTCATCCCATCCCAATCTGCCCGCCGATACTTCGTCGGGAGTGTAGCCCAGCAGGCGAAGGATGGCTTGATTGGCATAGGTAATACCGTCATTTTTGTTGCCGATGATCACCCCTACGATGGAGTTGTCGAGGACAACCTGAAGCGTCTCACGCTCCTGCTTCAGTTCGGCGAGCGCCGCGTCGCGTGCCAGCAGGGAATCGCGAATCTCGTACTGGCGTTGTCGCGCACGAAGGGCAGCGCGTACGCTGCTGACAAGCGTCGCCGTCCGGATGGGGCGTTCCAGCAATACTGGAGCGCCGAGAGGAAGCCGCTGGAACTCCAGCCGATGAGTCCGTGACGTCTCCCGTCCACTGCCGGTCAAAATTAGTATGGGCAAGTCGGACCAGGCAGCCTGCCTTTGCGTCCATTCGCCGAGAATGCGGATCGTCTTTGTATCGAGCGCCTCTTCTGCAATAAGAAGAGGGCCGACCGGTTCGCTCCTCAGCAAACACAGCGGATCGGTGCAGACTTCCGCAGCGAGTCCGTTCTGTTGCAATACTCCGGTGATCAATTCTGCGTCGCGCCCAATCGGAGCAATAACGCGCACGACCATACTCATAGTCAGGCCTCGGGCGTTTCTTACTCGTTATGGTTCATCGTATAGTTCGGAACCCCAGTCAATACGCCCTGGAAGCTCGTAAGTTGTTCTCCTACGACCACTCCATCTTTGCCCATGCTGAGTTCGCGCAATGTGCGCTCGTGTGGGCCGACACGTTGTTTCACAATAGAAAGAACCTGACGAATAGAACCTTCGGCCTCGAAGTAGCGAAGGAGCATGACAGTGTCAGCCAGATAACTTACATCCACTTCTGTGAGCATGCTTCCGACCAGCCCGTGCTGCGTATAAATGATGAAGGTAACCACTCCCTTTTGGTTGAGAAAGGCGAGCAGCTCATGCAGATGCAGACTTAGATCGTTCTCGCCCGGCATCGCCATCAAAAAACCATTGAGACTGTCGATCACGACCACTCGCGTGTCCTTCTCTTCGACATCGCGGCGAATCTGCCAGGCAAACTCTCCTGGTGAAAGTTCCGCAGGATCGACCTGCGACATCGCGAGAGTTCCTCGAGCAATCTCAGATCTTACGGGCATCCCTAACGACTCAGCGCGATCCTGAGCGGTCCGCAGGATCTCATCGAACGCATAAACGATTGCGCGGTCTCCACGCTTTGCAGCGGCATACGCATAGACCATCGCCAGTGTTGATTTTCCGCACCCCGAAGGTCCGATGAGAAGCGTCGACGAGCCGCGATTGATGCCGCCGCCAAACATCCTGTCCAGCAGGGGTAACTCACTCTGAATCCTCTCTCCTGCAAAGGTAGTAGAGTGCTCGTTGGCGACGAGGCGAGGATAGATATTAAGACCGCCTTTTGCGATCATGTAATCGTGAAACCCCTCGCGATAGGCGCTTCCCCTCAGCTTGATGATCTCAATCTGGCGACGAGTTACACCGTAGGTTCTGCGCATCTTTTCCAGGCGGATCACGCCGTGAGCGATGCTCTGCAACTGCATATCGCTGCCTTCCGCCGTCCTGTCATCCAGCAGAAGTACAGTGGTGTCCCGTCCACCGAAGAAATGCTTCAAGGCTAAGAGCTGTCTTCGATACCGCATCGTATCCGCCGCAAGCAGACGAAGCTCAGAGAGCGAATCGATGACGAGGCGTTCCGGCTTTAGGTCATCGATGAGCTGCGTGAGCTTTTGTATGGTGCCTGCCAGCTCCACTTCGCTTGGGTGGAAGACCGTATATTGCTGCTCTGGAGTCAGGCTTGCTTCTGCGGGAATAAATTCCGAGATAGGTAGTTGCCTGACGTCCCAGCCATGAGAGAGAGCCGAGCCCTCGAGTTCGGCCTTGGACTCTGAGAGGGTGATATAAAGAGAGCTTTCTCCTCGCTGCACGCCAGCCATAATGAACTGCATCGCGAGCGTGGTTTTTCCTGTCCCTGGGTCTCCCTCCAGTAAATACATCTGCCCAGCAGGCAGTCCTCCGCCCAGAATGTCGTTTAGTCCAAATATGCCGGTATTTATCCGATCTAATTCGTCATGGTTTGCCATAGAAGATCCTTCGTGTTCCAAGTTGACGGTTCTCCTCAATGCCACGCGTTACGGCTGTGCATGGCGACAAAAAAGAATTAGATGCCAACTGGGGCGCGAAAATCTCTCGGTATTGCTCTTCTAAGAGAAGGTTCATAGGTTGCCTGTATCGCAAGGTTGCCCGTATCGCAAAAATAAACGCGTCTCTACCTGTAGCGTCCGGTATGACTGCATAGCCGACCGCCAGGAGTCATCAATCTCGAGGCCAGAGCAAAAAATAATTAGAATGTATTAGCAATTGCAGCTCACGTATTCCTGCTCTATGCGCCACGCGTGTATCGTCTAAGCCTAAGTTCCCCTGAGGAGTTTTGTATGAATAAATCCATAGTCTCTGCCGTTGCTCTCGTTAGCCTGGCTGCACCGCTCGTTGCCCGTGGCCAGCAGCCGCCCATCATCGATCGCCAGATGTTCTTCGGAGAGGTGCAGATCGCCGGCGCACAGATCTCGCCGGATGGTCAGTATCTTTCCTTCCTGAAGCCCTACAAGGGAACACGCAACATCTGGGTGAAGAAGGCCGATGAGCCGTTCAGTGCTGCACGTCCTGTCAGTGCCGAAGCCACACGGCCCATTCGCGGCTACTTCTGGAGCCGTGACTCGAAGTACATCCTCTACTCGCAGGACGCAGCAGGCGATGAGAACTTCAACATCTACGCCATCGATCCCACGCTTGCCGCCGATCCCAAGACCGGTGTTCCGCCGACACGCGCGCTGACCAACCTGAAGAAGGTTCGTACCGAGATCTTTGCCGCTCCCAAGAACAAGCCGGACGTGTTGTTCATTGGATTGAACGATCGCGACCCGCGTTACCACGACCTCTACGAACTGCATCTGTCGACCGGAGAGAAGACGCTGCTGCGCAAGAACACGGAGCAGATTGCAGGATGGGACTTCGACAATGCAGGCAACCTGCGCCTGGCCGAGCGGACCAACCCGGCGGGAGACACCGAGATTCTGCGCGTCGATCCCGATGGTTTTAAGCAGATCTATAGCTGCACGGTGCTGGAGGGCTGCGGCGTCGCCGGTTTTGACGCCAGCAACAAGCGTTTCTACCTGCAGACGAACAAAGGTTCGCTTGACCTGACCGAACTCGATCTCATGGACCCCGTGAGCGGTGAGATCACCAAGGTCGAGAGCGATCCCGAGAAGCGGGTCGATATCAGTGGAGCGGTGAACTCGGAGATCGACTATCGCATTCTGTACACCGAGTACGAGGACGACCGCGTCCGGCGCTACTTCCGCGACAAGGAGTTCGAGAAGGACTATCACTGGCTGCAGTCCAAGCTGCCGGGTATGGAGGTGGACTTCGGCGCGCGATCGAAGGACGAGAACATCTGGATCGTCTCCGCGCACAGCGATGTCGAGCCGGGCGAAACCTACCTATGGAATCGCAAGGCGAAGACGCTGGCGCTGCAATATCGCATTCGCGAAGAGCTGCCGCGCGAGTCGCTCTCGTCACGCCAGCCGTTCCACTACAAGTCGTCAGACGGGTTGGACATTCCGGCTTACCTGACGATCCCGAAGGGCTTGGAGGCGAAGAATCTGCCGCTGATCGTGCTGCCGCACGGCGGTCCATGGGCGCGCGATTCCTTCGGCTATGACGGCTATGCGCAGTTCCTCGCCAATCGCGGCTATGCCGTGTTGCAGCCGAACTTCCGCGCCTCCACCGGGTACGGTAAGAAGTTCCTGAACGCGGGCAATGGGCAGTGGGGGCGTCTGATGCAGGACGATCTGACCTGGGGCGTGAAGGCGCTTGAGGCGAAGGGAACTGTCGATTCGAAGCGTGTCGGCATCTTCGGTGGATCGTACGGCGGCTATGCAACGCTGGCCGGAGTAGCGTTCACGCCGAATGTCTATGCGGCTGCGGTGGCCTATGTAGCGCCGTCGAACCTGCTCACGCTGCTCGATGCGATTCCTCCGTACTGGGAGGCCGGGCGCAAGCAGATGTACACCCGCATGGCCGACCCGACCACGGCGGATGGCAAGGCGCTGCTGGTGGCCGAGTCTCCGCTGACGCAGGCGAAGGCGATCGTGACTCCGCTGATGGTGATCCAGGGCAAGAACGACCCGCGTGTGAACGTTCGCGAGAGCAACCAGATCGTGGCTGCGGTTCGCGACAACGGCAAACCAGTCGAGTACATCGTGGCCCCGGACGAGGGCCACGGATTTGCGCGGCCGATCAACAACCTGGCGGTGTCCGTGGCGATGGAGCAGTTCTTCGCGCAGTATCTCGGAGGCCGTTATCAAAAGGACGTTCCTGATGAGGTGGCGGCCAAGTTGAAGGAGATCACGGTCGATCCCAAGACGGTGAGCGGAGCGGTAAAGCTGGATGGAGCGCTCGCAGCGCCTGCGAAGTAGCCGTTGCGCAAAATAGAAAGGCCGCGCGGGATTCGCGCGGCCTTTCTGTTTGCAATGTTGAAAGATCTAGAGCGTGACGTTCAACTTCTTCGTCCACGGTGTGGCGGCGGTGAGTGCCTTGTTCACGTTCTCGATGTTCTCGACGCCAACCGTGTTGAGCCAGTCGCGGAACGCGACTTCACCCTTGGTGGCGTAGATCGGAATGCCATCTTTCCAGGTTGCGCGGCCGCACAGAACGCCGTTGAATGCGACACCGGACTCTCCGGCGAGCTCCAGGGTCTCGATGAAGACCGGGTTCGAGACACCGGCCGAAAGGTAGATGAACGGCTTCTCGGTGACGGCTGCCGCATCGCGGAAGTGCTGCAGGGCCTCTGCACGGGTGTAGGCGCTCTCGCCCTTGAAGGCCTTTGTGCCCGCGACATGCTCCATCACGATGGGCACTTCCACCTTCAGCACGTCGACGCCGTACTGGGGCTTGGAGAACTCGGTCATGGCGCCGGCAACGATCGACGGCTTCTTGCGGGCGTAAGCGACGGACTTTTCGTCGCCACCGTCGGCGTCGTAGCCGACGAACTCCAGGAAGAAGGGAATGTCGTGCGCCCGGCACTCATCGCCGATGCGCTCGATCCACGCATGCTTCAGGTCGTTGATGTGCGGCTTCTCGAAGGGGGTGTAATAGAGCAGGATCTTGATGCAATCGGCCCCGGCATTCTTCAGGCGGCGCACGCTCCATACATCGAGCAGGTCAGGCAGGCGGCCCGGAGTATTGGAGTCATAACCGGTCTTCTCATAGGCCAGCAGGAGGCCCTTGCCGTTGCGCTGCGCTGCTGCCGGGAGGCCGAACTCGGGGTCCAGCAGGATGGCGGAGGCATGCTTGGTGAGCACCTCGGTGACGAGGGTCTTGAAGACCTCGAGGTCGTGGGCGTCGGCGGCTGCGCCGCGTTCTTTGGCCAGCGACTTCTGCAGTGATCCTCGCTGGTCCATGGCGGCGGCGGCAATGACGCCTCGCGCGTCGGAGACGGCCTTCAGGCCTGCGAGTTTTCCGGGAGTGATGGTCATATGGGCAGTACCCCTCAAGGTTCGATTTCGACTGCGATTGTACACAGCGGCGGGGGGGCGGCGCACCCGGCAGTGTGCGGTGTTCGCGCGGGTGTTGTCCGCACATGAATTATTTCCAAAAGCCTTGACGCAAAGTACGCAAAGGGAAAAGTGCCAAGGCTTTTACAACCGCAGGGTTTCTATAATGGCTGGAATGGAAAAAGAAGAGTTGTTCCGTAGTGGTGGGCGGGCTGCCAGCCAGGCCCGTGCTTTGCGTTTAACGCCGGGGTTTGTTGCCACGGCAGAGGGTTCGGTGTTGATCGAGGTGGGTCACACCCGCGTACTGTGCAATGCCACGGTCGAAAACGGCGTTCCGGGATGGATGCGCAACTCCGGCCGCGGCTGGGTAACGGCGGAGTACGGCATGCTGCCGCGCGCCACGCTGACCCGCACGGCCCGCGAGTCCGAGCGCGGCAAGATCGGTGGCCGTACGCATGAGATTCAGCGGCTCATCGGCCGCAGCCTGCGGTCGGTGGTCGATATGCGCCTGCTGGGCGAGCGCACCATCATCCTGGACTGCGACGTCCTGCAGGCCGACGGCGGAACGCGGACGGCAGCCATCACCGGGGCCTGCACGGCGCTGGCGCTGGCGTTGGGCAAGCTCGTACAGGCCGGATCGCTCAAGGAGTCGCCGCTGAAGCAGATGGTGGCGGCTACCTCGGTGGGGATCGTCGATGGGCGTGTTCTGCTGGACCTGGCTTACGAGGAAGACTCGCGTGCCGAGGTGGATATGAACGTGGTCATGACTGCCGATGGCGGCCTGGTGGAGACCCAGGCAACGGCAGAGCGCGGAACCTACACGCGCGCCCAGTTGAACGAGATGCTGGACGTAGCTGCGGTGGGGATTGAGGAGCTGTTGAAGGCGCAGCGGGAGTGTTTGGCGCTGGCGTAGAGTTGTCAGGGAGTTGTTTGTTTTCGTCGTCATCCTGAGCCCCAGGCTCAGGATGACGACGAAAAACAAACCAACAACAGCAACCGGAGGGGCACTATGAGCTGTCATCATTTCGACGATCTGAAACCAGTCAAGCGTTCATCCACCAGGGGCTGCGAAGAGTGCCTGAAGATGCACAGCTACTGGATCCACCTGCGCGAGTGTCTCGTCTGCGGCCATGTTGCCTGCTGCGACTCGTCGCCGAACAAGCACGCGACCAAGCACTTTCATGTGACGAAGCATCCGGTAATGCGGTCTATCGAACCGGATGAAAGCTGGGGTTGGTGTTTTGTCGACGAGGTCATGGTGGAGAGCGTCGAATAATATCCGCATGGGTTCCCCTGCTATTCTGAGCTTACACGGAGGGTTTTAGAAATGGCAGAAGAAGCGGTTCATATTACGGTGCGGCCCAATGGTCCACTGCGGGTAGAAGGTCACATCATTTTGAAGGATGCCGATGGCCAGGAGTGGGACCTGACCGGCAAGCCGGCAGTCAGCCTCTGCCGTTGCGGACTGAGCGAGAAGCGGCCTTTTTGCGATGGCGCGCACTCGCGGCAGAACTGGCAGTGCATGACCAGCCCAGGGAATCTCACTGGTAAATAGCTCGTTGCAGAGCCCCATTTTCCGGCAAATTGCCTTCACGGCCCTCTCAGGGGGCCGTGAAGTCGTTTTGGCTCCCATAAAATAGCTTTATATCTTCGATAGCGGGTAGAAACTTTCGCGCTGCTGGTGCGTATCAAGAGTAGACACCTCTGTACGCTTTTCTTTCTGCACATGATTTTTGATTTGGATTAGGTGTCGGCGGTTCATCACCCGCCGGGTACGTTAGGAGCTACGCGATGCAAGCGACGTCAGGCATGAAAACAAGGACATGGTTGGGAACAGGCATGCTGGCGTTAGCCGGAGTGCTCGGCTCCGCAAGTGCCGGGGCGCAGACTCCGGCCGCCGCTCCGCACGCCACCGGCACAGTAAAAGCCACGACGGCTACAGATCTGACAGTAACGGTGACGACGGGCCAGGACTATACGGTCACCGTGCCCTCGGCCGCCAACATCCTGGAAGTAGCCCCGGGCAGCCATGATCTGAAGTCCTCTACGCCCGCGCATCTGGGCGATATCGCGATCGGCGATAAGGTCATCGTTACCGGAACAGCTGGGGATGCGGGTACGTCTCTGACGGCGCAGCGGATCATTGTCATGAAGTCTGCCGCGATTGCGGAGACGCACGCCGCGGAGTCCGCCGCGTGGACCCAGGGCGGCGGGGGGATCGTCAAGTCTGTCAATGCGTCAGCGGGAACCATTACGGTCTCGAGCGGCCTGAAGACGTTGACGGTCCAGACGGCCCCGGCGACGGTGGTTCGGCGCTATGCCGACGGCTCGGTACGCTTTGAGGATGCGGTTGCAAGCTCGGTCGGAGCTATTCAGCCCGGCGACCAGCTCCGCGTCCGCGGCACGAAGTCGGCTGACGGAAGCAGCATTACCGCCGACGAGATCGTGACCGGCTCATTCCGCAACTTCTCCGGTACGATCGCCTCGCTCGACAGCGCTGCCGGTACGCTGACCTTGAAGGATCTCACCACGAAGAAGATGGTGACGGTTGCGGTCACCCCGAATAGCGATGTGCGGCGTATCCCGCCGGACGCTGCGGCGAGAATGGCTGCGCGGCTGCGCGGCGGCGCCGCTGGAGCGGGAGCGGCCGGGGCGGGAGCAGCTGGAGCCAAGAACACCGGTGGAGCTCAGCCTCCTGCAGAAAGTGGAGAGCACCGTGCCGGTCGTGCCGGAATGGATCTCTCGCAGATGCTCTCTCACCTGCCGACAGAGACACTTGCCGGTCTGAAGACAGGAGAGGCCGTGATGATCGTTGCTACCGCGTCCCAACCGGGCAAGGCAACGGCCGTCACGCTGCTGGCTGGTGTTGAGTCAATTCTTGCAGCCCAGCCGGCTGGCGAAGCCATGACCCTGTCTCCCTGGAGCATGGGTGGGGCTCCAGAAGGTGGCGGCGGACCCCAGTAAGACCGTTATGCCGTACGCGGCAGATAGAACAAACGCATTGAGATAACGGACCTGCCGCCGCGTATGTCCGAGGTGTAAGTTTTTTTGAACTTTTAGGAGTGATGATGTTTTTGCGCAAGGCGCTGATATTTGCATTTGTGTTTTCGTTGACAGCTCTGCCGGGTGTGGCTCAAACCTCCCAGGCCCCTTCGAGCGGTCCTATTACTGCGACCTTAACGCCTGCCGCCAAAGGGGGCACAAAAGTTCACGGGACCGTCACCGATCCCGACGGCGAGTTGATTCCGGGTGCAACCATCACCCTGACGCCGGCGCACGGCAGCGCCAGCACGGCAACGTCAGGCAGCGATGGCACCTATAGCGTCACGATCGCGCCGGGCACCTACACACTGCTGGTCACGATGAAGGGCTTTGCCTCCTACTCGATGACGAGCTTGAAGGTCCCTGCGGTGGCCAGCTCGACTGTCGATGCTCAGTTGAAGATCGGCGAGGAGACGCAGGTCATCAACGTCGAAGCCAATGCCATGCAGCTCAGCGTTGATCCTGACTCCAACGCGAGCGCGCAGATCATTACAGGTAAAGACCTCGACGCGCTCTCTGACGATCCTGATGAACTCTCGTCGGAACTCTCCGCGCTGGCTGGTCCCTCCGCCGGACCGAACGGCGGCCAGATCTATGTCGATGGCTTTACCGGTGGCCAGTTGCCGCCCAAGTCTTCCATCCGCGAGATTCGTATCAATCAGAATCCGTTCTCGGCAGAGTTCGACAAGCTGGGTTACGGCCGTATCGAAGTGTTTACCAAGCCCGGCACGGACAAGCTGCACGGCTCGTTCCAGATCAACGGCGATCCCTCGCAGTTCAACTCGGACAACCCGCTCGTGACCACGGTTCAGCCGCCGTATCACACGCTCTTCATGTTCGGAAACGTGACCGGACCGATCAGCAAGAACGCGTCCTATTCCTTCGGAGGGTCGCACCGCAATATTCAAGACGACTCGTTCACCAACGTGAATATCCTCGCGCTACCAGGCACAACGACTCTCTGCGCTCCGGGACAGATCGGCTGCTCGATCGTTCAGTTCCAGACTTCGACGTATTATCCCCAGGTGCGCACGGACATCAATCCGCGCCTCGATCTTCAGTTGGGCAGCAAGAACGTGCTGACCACGCGGTACCAGTATGTGCAGAACGATGCCACCAACGCCGGCATCGGAAACTTCACGCTGCCTTCGGCCGGTAATAACAACACCAGCCTGAGCAACATCCTGCAGGTGAGCGACGCGCAGAACTTCAGCTCGCGGCTCATCAACGAGACCCGCTTCGAATACGAGCGCGAGCATGTAGCGACAACCGCCCTCAGCAATGCGCCGTATCTCAACGTTGAAGGCACGCTCCAGGCCGGCGGATCCACGGGACAGAACAGCACCGATCATCAGGACCACTTCGAGGTCCAGAATTACACGTCGCTGCAGTTGAAGAAGAACTTCATCCGCATGGGCGGACGCCTGCGTGCTACCCGCGAAGCGCTGGACACGGAGAGCAACACCAACGGCACGTTCACCTACACCAGCCTGGCCGCTTATCAGCTCGGCACTCCCAGCCAGTTTCAGATCACCCAGGTGAACAACCATAAGATCGGCGATACCTTTACGGATCTCGGTCTCTATGCGGAGACGGACTGGAAGGCACGTCAGAACATGACGGTCAGCTACGGCATCCGTTATGAGACGCAGAACCATCTTGCGGACCATCATGACTTCGCGCCGCGCGTCTCGGTGTCGTATGGATTGTTCGGTGGCAAAGGCTCTCCCAAGACAGTGTTGCGCGGCGGCTTCGGCTTGTTCTATGACCGGTTCTCCCAGACCAACATCCTGACACTGGAGCAGGAGAACGGAACGAACGAAACGGTATATTCGCTCAACAATACAAATGGCAATACGCAGATTCCTGTTGCCTGTACTCCGGGAACTCCGGGAACGCCACTTTCGGCGACGCAGATCTCCACCTGTATTGGTGGGGCTTCGGCTTCGCAGCAGACGACCTACTCAGCGGCAAATAACCTGCGCACGCCGTACATCGTGCAGTTCGCCGGTGGCGCGGATCAGCAGATGGGGCGCATCGGCAAGATCTCGGTGAACTACCTGCACTCGCAAGGCGTGCACCAGTTGGCGACGCAGAACATCGGCTTCGATGTGGCTACCCAGAAGCTGAACGGCCAGAACTACCAGTATTTCAGTGAAGGCGTGTTCAACCAGAACCAGCTGGTTATCAACGGCAACGTGCAGACGACACGGTGGCTGTCGCTGTTCGGCTATTACTCGCTGAACTCGGCGCACGGCGATACTTCGGGCGCAGGTGCGTTCCTGACCACACCGGGCAATATCGCGGCGGACTATGGCCGCACGACCTTCTCCGTGAAGAGCCGTCTATTTGTGGCCGGCTCGGTAACGCTGCCGAAGTTCATCCAGTTCAGCCCCTTCATGATCGCGCAGAGCGGCAACCCCTTTAACATCACCACGGGCTCCGACGACAACGGCGACAGCATCTTCAACGATCGTCCCTACCTCGTGGCTCCGGGTACGCCGGGCTCCAAGACGATCAGCTGCGGAACCTTTGTTGATTACGCACCAGGAGCCGCTCCTGCCGGGGCGGTGAAGGCACCGATCAACTCCTGCACTGGCGGCGGTCTCTTTACCTTCAACTTCCGCCTGACCAAGACCTTCGGTTTTGGCCCGTCGACGGCGGTCAATCGTGGTGGCGGCGATGGTCAGGGCGGCAGCGGTCGCGGCAATCATACCGGCGGAGGAAGTCGCGGCGGCGGTGGTGGTGGCAGCCGTGGTGGCGGCCAGGGCGGTGGTCCTGGCGGGTTCGGCGGCGGTGGCGGATCCAGCACCGGCAAGCGCTACAACCTGGCTCTCGGGTTGCAGGTGCAGAACCTGTTCAACAACGAAAACCTCGCTACCCCGAACGGAACGCTCTCCTCGGCGAACTTTGGCCAGGCGACGCAGATCACCGGCAACCCCTACACCACGAACAGCGCTCTGCGGCGCATCGCTCTGCAGGCCTCGTTCAACTTCTAGTCAGCGTACAATTTCTACGTTGGTGCAATGGCTACTCGTAGTGCCCCCTGTCCAGGGGGCACTTTGCCTATAGGCAGCAGCTTTGAACACGCTTTGATCGAGAGGGGTGGGGAGATCTATGGCACAACCAAGCATCGCGAGTGTCAGCATAGGCAGTAGCACATTCAATGCGATAGGGGTTCACTTCGGTATGGGGACCGTGAACGACGGCATGTCCGGCATGCCAACGATGGGAAGCCTGAACTGCGCCATTGCGGTCATTGTTAATCTGAACGATCAGGTCAACGTTCCCTTCGCCACCCTGAATACCCTCTTTCAACTCGCGTACGGCGTCACACACGACAAGATTCAAGACGTTGTGCTCACCTTCTGGGCGGATGACGCCAAGCAGGACGTTATCTGCACCTATACCTTTCGCGGCTGGATCAGCAACTACACCACTGCGACCGGCTCCTCCAAAAACGGCCAGGATGGCGATGCGACCAACCACATTCTCACCCTCACGCTGCAACCGGAACTCGACGCCAAGCAGGCCGTTAAGATCCAGTTGGGCAACTAGAGCAAATTTCCTGTAGGTGTATAGCGGAACCGCGACATTTATGGCCGTTTTTCCCCAGAAAAACGGTACTGAACGCCCGATTCAACTTCCCAGTAACAGGAAATTTGCTCTAGCACAGCAATCGCTTCTCTCCACTGCCTCGGAGCCACAGCATGAGCTACGGTCCCTACCGGTATCAAAACGGAAATAAGTACACCTTCGGCTCAGACGGTCGCTGGTGGATTGTTACGAGTAGCCATGGTGGCAGTGATTACGGCTATCCGGTTGGTGGCCAGACGCATCACGGTCATCATTCACGGCACCATGCATCCACTCGACCCGCTCTTCCGGCCCACTCGCATCAGCACCATCACGCAAATGGTCCGGCACGTCGCGTCACAACCACAGGATCAGAGAATCCGGACGATCTTCGCATCCGGCAATTGGCCATCGCCATCAACAATCAGGCTGGCTGGGTCGGGACATGGCAGGGGATTGGTGCCTTCTATGGCGTAAGTCTGGCTGGCGCGGTTGTCGTTATTGCTATTCCAGCAGCAGGAACTGCAATTAACGAAGCACTGCTAGGGCCAGCCGAAGGCAGGATTTTCTACATGGGATATCGCGGCGTGCAAGAAGCGATGTTGCAGTTTATAGAAGAAAATGGAGGCCGCATAATAACGCAAACTCGCCTGGGAGCTTTCATTTCCGAAAATATTGGTTTTGGAGAAGGTTTCCTTCAAAGTTTGTCCTGGCGCATTGCGTCGATGTTGTGGGCTACGGGTGCGGGAGGCATTATTCATATTTTTATTTCGCCGGAAGAAAACCCCAACTCTTTCTACTGGACAGTAGAGTCCATGCGTCTTTTAGCCAATCGGTATGCATTCTTTCCGTTCTATTACCACTAGGCGTCCCTATAACGCTAAACGGTGCAAAGTTGTCGGAATATAGATTCCACCAGCCATCATTAGAATCATTCCGGAAACGGGTAATAAAAATATGCGAGTGACCGCATTCGAAGAGGAACATTTTCGATCTGTAAAAAAGCATATCTACCAGGGTGCTGGGTTTACCGTGATACCAGCTTTACCTATCATGATTCGCTATTCCGAGGAGGGTAGGAATGTCACGATGGTGGCGGAGCCTCGGCTGAAGAAGAAAAATCGGTGGTGGACAAACATTCTTCCCGACTTCATGGATGTGCTGTTTGCAGACTCGTGGCTCGAAGTTTATGCCGAGCATCCGTTAGTTTGGGATAACTCCACCGAAATCCCGTCTACACCCGAAGAACTGATTTTGGATCGAATAAAAGAGGCGCTAAAGGCATCTGGCTGGCAATTTGTAATACGACAGGTTCCTCTAAAGAATGATGATTCGAAGGTATGACATCGTGAAATAAGGCGGTTGATCTAACCGTACCTTAAGCGCTGTGAGGCGGTAAGAGGCTGGTTAGAAACCGGATGGTCCATACTTCAGCAGCGTGGAATTGTAGTTACAAAGATACAATCCTTAGGTGGTCCTGCTTGTTCCATTCTCCGTTATCCCGATCCGGCACGATCATCTCCGACGAGGGATTTCGTGTGACGTTGAAAACCCGTTATCAGCTCGAATATGAAGATGGGCAAGGAACGTCTGTTTGCCTCAACTATGACGCAGTTTTCCCCGAGATCGATATATTGATACTTTCATTCGTGGCATCTCAGGGGATGGATGCGATCTCTCTGGAACCCGCACAGCGAGCTAAAATATTCGACAACATAGCTTCCGCTTTGCAATGGAAGGGATACACGGTCCACTTCGTTAAAAGCAGCTGAATCTCGTTCAAGAGTCGAGTGCCCACGCACCTTGGACTTTCACAGGTAGCCCAGATGTTTAGATCACCACTCTTCTCCAGAGGGTTAATCGTCTCAGACGAAGGATTTCGTGTCCGTCTGCTTTCGCGTTACTTTCTTCTTTACGAGGAAGAGGGCCTTTCCGTGAAACTGCAATTCGAAGGAGACACGCGGAAGGATCTTTTCTACGGCTCGATTGAATCGCCATCAACAGACATGCCGCTCAGCTTGAGCCCGGAGACGGAAAAGCGAATCTATGGCAACGTGCAACGAGCTCTTGAGTGGAAAGGGTTCTCGGTGCGTCTTGTTTAGGAGTTCCAATGCCACGACCGAATAGCAAAGATGGCTATTCGAAATCGGCAACGTAGCTCCGTTCCTGTTACTCGGATTACCTCATCATTTTTGGTGAACATCATGGCAAAGATTGGATCTGCCTTCAAAGAGTTGCTCGATCGAAGCCGACCAAGACCAGTCGTAGGTGCAGGCTATCTGGTCGAGGTGCGCTCACGCGATGCAGTCCGTTACTTCGAGGGAGATCGATGCATCACGATGTTTAGCGATCTGATCCTTCGCACGGACGAACCCTATTGGGGAAACCAGTTTTCTGAAATTCTAAGTAGGATATTAGGAAACTGGTGTTTGGGCCTGTACATCGAAGATCCCATTGTTTGGGATGACGATGATTTGACAGTAATACCCTTGGAGCACCAGCAACTCATCTTGCAGCGTGTCGAGGCCGCTCTCAAACAGAAGTGCCATTGCTTTCGTATTGACCGAGGCCCCAACCAGCAGCACAATCCATGATGAACATCCGCCGGCCCTGCACGAGATGCCAAGAGCCCACTATGAGTATCTGGGAAGGCACGATCTCTATCCAAAATGTGCGGGCACAATTGAGTAAGACATTCTGCTCGAAAAATCGGTTTTGTTCAGGCATGGGGAGAGGGTAAGAATGGGGAAAGAAGCTATATGGAGTGTTCTTTTCTCCGTAATGAAAGGAATTGCGACCAGGAGTTTCCGCTTCTATAAAGGGCCGGATTTTATTTTGCGTCGCAGAGGATCGTTGGGCCACCGCATTGCCGTTTTGCGCTACCAGGAAGGTGCGCAGGAGTTCGACATTGTTGCGGAAGAGGGTGTGGATGGGGGATTTTCCATGGACGTAAATGAGATGGCGGCATCGAGCATCGGTTATCAAAACCTTTCCGAAGCCGATAAAATTCGCATCGCAAAGAACATCCGTAATGCTCTCGTTTCCCAGGGTTTTGAATGCCAGGTAATTGCAGACAACCGGTTAATCTGATTACAAAATTTCGACGGCTTTGTATCTTGATCCGTTGTATATCGTTGAAGCTAAATTCTGACTGGTCTACAGAGCATGAAAGTCACTGATTTCGACGAGCAGCAGTTTGCGCCCCTTAAGGGACATACGTATCTTCGCGAAGGCTACGAAGTAGAGATTTTGCTTCCGCTTGCCATTCGATACCGCGAAGCAAATTACTCAGTAACGGCTTTTGTCGATATGCTGTCGGACGAACATTTGTGGACAAAGCACTTTCCCGATCTTTTGCGTCCATTTTTTCGCAATTGTATTTTCAGATTTGGATTGAAGAGCCCATGGTCTGCGACAACACAGACATCCGTCCAGAGACACCTCCCGGTGTTATAGAAAACAGAATGGCAGAGGCGCTGCAAGCGAATCACATCAAGCATATTTTCGTAAGAAAGTAACTTGTTAGGAAGCCATTTCATCTGGGGAAACCCTAGCAACTAGGGTGCCTTTGCTATTTCCCATTCTCAAAGTTCTTCTTCAGCCCCTGCCAGCACTCGTAGTACTCGTGCTGCAGCATGGCTGTGTCCATGGCGAACTTTGTCGGGCGGCAGGCGAAGCGGGTCTCGAACATGAAGGCCAGCGTGCCGTCGAGTTTCACCGGCTTCAGCTCCGTGTGGCTCGCGCGCTCGAAGGTCTCCGCATCCGGTCCGTGGCCGGACATGCAGTTGTGCAGTGAAGCGCCGCCGGGGACGAAGCCCTCGGCCTTGGCGTCGTACTGGCCCTGCACCAGGCCCATGAACTCGTTCATGAAGTTGCGATGGAACCAGGGCGGACGAAAGGTATGCTCGGCCACCATCCAGCGCGGCGGGAAGATTACGAAGTCAACGTTCGCCGTCCCGGGTAGTTCGCTCGGAGAGGTCAGCACCGTGAAGATCGAAGGGTCCGGATGGTCGAAGCTCACCGTGTTGATGCAGTTGAAGAGTCGCAGATCGTATTTGTACGGGGCATAGTTGCCGTGCCACGCGACGACATCCAGCGGAGAGTGGTCGAACTCCGACACCCACAGGTTGCCGAGGAACTTGGCGACTACCTCAAACTTCGCACCGTCGCGGTCGTCGTACGCCGCGACCGGGGTGAGGAAGTCGCGCGAGTTCGCAAGGCCGTTCGCACCGATGGGGCCGAGGTCGGGCAGACGCAGCGGCTGTCCGAAGTTTTCCAGCACGTATCCTCGCGCTTCTTTGCCTGTTAGTTCAACCCGAAACTTGATCCCGCGCGGGATGACCGCGATCTCGCCGTTATCGATGTTGAGGATGCCAAGCTCGGTGTGCAGCCGCAGACCGCCGAGCTGCGGCACAAAGAGCAGTTCGCCATCCGCGGAGTAGAAGAAGCGGTCCGTCATGCTCTTGTTCGCTGCATACAGATGGATCGCGACGCCGGAATGCATTGAGAGATCGCCGTTGCCCGCCAGTGTCGTCAGCCCATCGAGAAAGTCCGTCGGCTGAGTGGGGAGGGGAATGGGGTCCCAGCGCAGTTGGCTGGGCGTCGTCTCGACCTCGTTGAACGGCGTCGAACGCACGAGCCCGTTGGAGAGACGAGCATAGGGGGGATGCATCACCGAGGGCCGTATGCGATAGGTCCAGGTGCGGCGGTTGAGGTGCCGTGGCGCGGTAAAGGGGCTCCCGCTCAACTGCTCGGTGTAGAGGCCGAGTGGCGCATGCTGTGGCGCGTTCTGGCCTACGGGAAGACCGCCGGGGTGAGCCTCGGTCGCAAACTCATTGCCGAAGCCGGATTGATAGTGCAGGTTGCTCATCGGGCGTGTTCTCCTGTGCCGCGCCGCTTACTCGCGCGCAACAGGAAAGCTTACTCCGAATGGAGGGCGATTGGCTTGGACGGTTTTGCTTTTCTGGTTGTCATTCCGAGCGCAGCGAGTGAACCTGCTGTCTCCCGTTTTTTGCCGGTGCCACCACAAATGTTGTGCGTAAGCTCAAAGCCTAGTTTCAGTTCCCACTTAGCAATTTTGGAAGTGATACGAACGAAGAACGGGAGACAGCAGGTTCACTCGCTGCGCTCGGAATGACAATCAGAAAAGCAAAAGCAACGACAAAACCAAAACAACTTCCCGAATTACCGGGGCACCGTAAACGTGTTGTTGCTGCGGTCGCTGTCAGGGATCTTATGCTCCGGATCGAGAGTCACAGCGGTAACGCGCGTGGTCGTGTCGACGAGGAAGGTATGCGTCGTGTTCTGCATCCAGGTCTCAACCGGAATCTTCACCTCGATGGGCTGGCCGCCCTCGCGTTCGACCCGCAACGTTGCGGGAAGCAGCAACTGACCTTGATTGGCGACCGTCACGCGCAGTCCTTTGGCGGGATCGCCATCGACATACTGTGCGTCTGTAACCGCCAGATCGAGCTGCCAGTTATTGAAGTACCAGCCCCGCCAGAAGTAGCTGAGGTCCTCGCCGCCTTCGGACTCCATCGCACGGAAGAAGTCAGAGGGTGAGGGATGCTTGAACGCCCAGTCGCGGATGAATCTGCGGAATGCGAAGTCGAACCGCTCCGGCCCCAGGATATCCTCGCGCAGCAGGGTGAGGCCGAAGGCCGATTTGAAGTACGTGACCGAATGGCGATACTTCTCCTGGATGGCGTCGGCGCGTGTCAGGATGATGGGCGCTGCGGGATTGGCGAGCACCTTCACGATCTCGTCAGCGGGTGCTCCGCCACCGGGAGCATATTCGGAGTCGCGCTTCGGCCCGTCAATGCCGCCTTCGAACTCATCCGACTCGAAGGTGTCGATGAAGGTGTTGAAGCCCTCGTCCATCCAGGCGTTGCGGCGCTCGTTGAAGCCCATGATCATCGGAAACCAGGTGTGGCCGATCTCATGCGCGGTGATCCAGAAGAGCTCTTTGCCCTTGTCGTCGATGCCGTCAAAGAGAATCGCCGGATACTCCATGCCGGAGGAGAAACCGGCTACATTGATTGCATTGGGATAGGGGTATGGGTACCAGCGCGCGGAGAAGTGCTCCACGGAATCCTTCAGGTACTCGGTGGAACGACCCCACGCCGCATCGCCCGCGCTCTCCACGGGATAGACGCTCTGGGCCAGAGCCGCATGTGCGGGGTGACCGGCACCGGCAGCGATGTTCATCCGCGCCGCGTCCCAAAGAAAAGTAGCTGACGCGGAGAAAGAGACATCGCGGGTGTTCTCCATTGCGAAGTGCCACGTCTTCGTCCCGCTGGGTTTAGCAGCAACGGCTGCCGCCGCGTCCTCCGCGGTGCGAATCATCACCGTCTTATCGCTCTTGCGAGCCTCTGCGATTCTCGCCAACTCAGGCTTGGAAAGAACCTCGGTGGCATTGACCAGTTCGCCGGAGCCCGCAACGATCATGTTGGCGGGCACGGTAACGAAGTAATCGAAGTTGCCATATTCCAGGTAGAACTCGTTGTCGAGATACGGCTGCGTGTCCCAGCCATGCAGATCATCGTAGACGCACAGGCGCGGATACCACTGCGCGAGGTCGTAGATCTCGCCCTGCTTCGCCATGCCCCACGAGGTGCGTCCGCCGAAGAGCCCGGGGATGGGGTAGCTATAGTGGATCAGGACGCGAAGCTTTGCGCCATGCGGCAGCGCCAATGCTTCGGGCAACTGGATCTGCAGGCGCGTATCGCTGACGACGGTCTGCGCCTTCGCAGCTTTGCCGAGGGGCTGCACTTCAACCGAATCCAGGGTATATCCCGCAGTGAACTCCGTCGTCTTGCGCGCGTGCCGTCCGCTGCTGGCGAAGGCTGCTGCGCGCGAGTTCTGGCGATAGGTATTCTGCTCAAGATTGAGCCAGAGCGAGGTCAGGGTGTCCGGCGAGTTGTTGGTATAGGTGATGACCTCGGTGCCGGTCAGGACCTTGTTCGCGGTGTCGATGGTGGCGTGCAGTTCATAGTCCGCGCGATTCTGCCAGTACTGCGGTCCGGGCGCGCCGTTCGACGAACGATACGAGTTCACGGGATCGGGCAGTGTGAGCGGCGCGAAGGTCTTCAGCGGATCGTAAGACGCAGGGCTTTGGGCGAGACCTACCGAAGTGAAGGTCAGGGCAGAGGCAAGAAGGAAGGCTGCACGCGAAGGGTTCACGCCTTAATCGTACATGGCGATTTCAGCGTCGAGCCGCGAACCTCTCGCCTCTCGAAACTCGCGACTCGAATCTGAAAGCATCCCTCTGAATGATCGGCGATGCGACCGCTCTATTCGTTAGCAAGCTTTGCCAGTGCCAGTGCCAGCATCCGTGTTCCTACCGCAATGGACTCCGGTGTCGAGTACTCGTCCGGCTTGTGCGAGACGCCCGCGCGGCTGGGAATGAAGAGCATGGCGGTGGGTGCGACCACAGCGATGAAACTCGAGTCGTGATACGCGCGGCTGACCATCTTTTTGTAACTCACACCTTCTGCCTTGCAGATCGTTTCCACCGTCTCGACGATGTGTTCGCTGCTCTTGGCGGGAGCGTCGGCGTTGACGATCTCTTCCTGCACCTTCACTCCGCGGCGTTGCTCGATCTCTGCGATGTCCGCGTGGAAGGCGCTCAGCACACCGTCGCGCCGCGCGACGTCGGTATCGCGAAGGTCGAGAATCAGGGTGACACGCGAGGGCACTGAATTCACCGCGCCCGGATACACACCGACCATTCCGATGGTGGCAACGGTATCGACGCCGCCGGAGTTCGCGTTGGCCGCGCGTGCGTGCCGCTCGACGGAGAGAATCATCTCGGCTGCGGCGCACAGGGCATCGCGGCGATCGGGCATCAAGAGTGCTCCGGCGTGTCCTCCGAAGCCCTCGACCGTATAGCGATAACTGGACGGTGCGGCGATGTTGGTGACGATACCGAGCTCGATCCCCTCGCGCTCCAGCAGCGGGCCCTGTTCGATGTGCAACTCTACCCACGCGTGATAGTGCCCGATGGGCAGCTTCACGCCGGCGAGCGAGCCGTGAAAGCCTGCGGCCTGACGCACGTCTGCAAGCGTAAGGCCGGTGGGCGCAGAGGCGTCGGTCTCAGGCAGGCGGTCGAGCATCCTGTCGGCGGCCTCGGGATCGATGACACCGCCGAGCAGCCGCGAGCCGATGCAGCCAATGCCGAAGCGCGTCGGCTCCTCGCTGGTGAGCATCAATGTTTCAATCGCGCGCTTCGGGACGAAGCCTGCTTCCTTCAACGACCGCATGGCCTCGAGTCCCCCAAGGACTCCAACCGTTCCGTCGTACATGCCCGCGTACGGAATCGCATCGGTGTGCGATCCGGTGCCGACCGCGCCCAGACCTGCATCCGTCCCTTCCCAACGCAGAAAGGTATTGCCCACGGCGTCTTCGCGCACCGTAAATCCAGCGGCGAGAACGAGCTCTTTGAGCCACGCGCGCGCTTCAAGATCGCGCGGCGTAAACACGATGCGCGTTACGGCCTGCGTGGTTCCGGGCAGCGGTCTGTCCTGTATCGGCGGGCAATCCGTGATGAGTGCGAGTAGGTCGAGTTCGTGGAGGAGGCGTTCGATATTGATGGTCAGAGTCATCATGAATTCTCGGGGGTGAGGGAAGCAGATTCCCTGCGGGAATGACAGAAAGAAAGACGAGAAGCCGTTCTACGCGAGGGTGTGCCGATTGAAATCCTTATAGATCAGATATTTCGCAGGCTTCTTGCCGATGGCTCCAAACCACTGCGGACAATACGGTGCCATCCAGATGAAGTCGCCCGCAGACGTCGGATACCAGCTATCGCCGAGCCGATAGATTCCACCGCCTTCGAGCATCAGCAGGCCATGTTCCATGTAGTGAACTTCGACCTGGCTGAGCGCGGCTCCGGGAGCGTACGTCATGGTGTTGCAGGCGAAGTCGAACGTGATGGAATCAGGCAGCAGCGCGCGCACATGGAGGTCTTCATCGCCATTGAGCGCGGTCGCGGGAATCTCCGGCTCGCGGCCGATCAGGAACCACGGATAAGGAACTTCAAGCGCTTCCTGGTCGGCTGGGTCGAGCGGGAGAAAGGGCTTGTCGATGACCGCGACGCGAGCCTTGGTGACAGCCGTCAGCGTGTGCGGATAGTCGGTCGGAAAGTACGCATAGCCGCCGGATACAAGCGTGTGGGGCTCGGCTTTGCCGGGCTCGTCGAGCGTGAGCTCTCCCTCGATCACGTAGATCAACCGTTGCGTCGTCCCCTGCGTCAGCGTGCCCTTGGGCTCGAACTCGACGGTCATCTGCGTAAACGCCGCTCCCACCTGCGGTGCGACGTGCACGATGGCAAGGCCTCCTGTGAGGCTAGGAAGCGGCGTGCGGATGAAGGTGTCTGGCGTGAGCAGCAGATGATCGCGGCGATTGGAACTGCGAGTGTGTCCAAGGTTGTGCATGGTGTCCGATTCTAAGCGGTTGGAGTTAATGTTTCGCGTGCGGCTTCAGATGCACCAGCAAATTAAGCACAGTAGCCAGTGCAGCCTCGACATCTTCTTCGCGGACGCTCTCGCCCGGATGATGGCTGAGTCCGCCGGGGGAACGCACGAAGAGCATTGTCGTGGGCACGTGCGGGGCGAGGATCATCGCGTCGTGTCCGGCGCCGGAGAACATCGGCTTGGCGTCATGCCCGGTACGTTCGGCGGCCTGGTGCAGATGCACGGTGAGCGCGCGATCCATCGGCACAGCCTTTTGCTCCGCCAGCAGCTTCGCACGAACGCTGACCCCGCGCAGGGCTCCGGCGGCCTCGGCCTTCGTGAGCAGATGGGCGACCGCCGCGTGTCGCGATTCGTCCTTCGGATGGCGTACATCGAGTGTGAGGTGTGTCGTGCCGGGGATGACATTCGTCGCTCCGGGCAGGGCTTCGATACGCCCAACCGTGGCGACGAGCTGTGTGTGGTCGGAGGCATAGCGTTCGACTTCGACGATCCACTGCGCTGCTGCTGCCAGCGCGTCGTGACGTAGCGGCATAGGCGTCGTGCCCGCGTGGTTTGCCTGGCCTTCAAAGGTAAGATTTAGCCGCGACTGTCCGACGATCGTTTCGACGACGGCCAGCGAGGCGTTATCACTTTCGAGCACAGGGCCCTGCTCAATGTGGACCTCGAGTGCGGCAAAGGTATTGGGTGTGAGAGGGCAGCTCTGCGCGATGCGGTCGGGATCAAGGCCGAAGTCACGCAGGGCCTGCTCCACAGAGATGCCTGCGCTGTCGGTACGCGCGAGCTGTTCCGCGCTGAGCTGGCCGGTGACTGCCAGTGAGGAGAGGAACGGAAAGCCGAAGCGCACCCCTTCTTCTTCCGAGAAGGCGATGAGTTCGAGGTGGAAGGGAAGCGGCGTTGCTCCGAGCTCTTCTATCGCCGCCAGGCCCAGCAGTACGCCCAGAGGACCGTCAAAGGCCCCTGCGTTGGGCACGGTATCGATGTGCGAGAAGAGCACCAGCGTCGGCGCATCGGCCTTGGCGGAGCGGCGAACCGCGCGCAGGTTGCCGGCGTCATCGGTACGGGCTTCGAGTCCCCCCTGACGCATCCACCAGGTCAGCAGCGTATGCGCGTCACGGGTCTTGGGCGAAAGAAACAGGCGCGTCGTCTCGCCGGGAGCGTCGCTGATACGCGCCAGCTCGCGGCATCGGGCGATCACTTTAGCAGCACGGGTTGAAACAATCTGGTTCGTCATGGCCCACCGTTTTATCAGACACGCCGTACGGTTGCTTCGATGGTGCCGTGTGGCTCATCGGTTGGAACGAAGATGTGATTTGGATTCTCCTGCCCAAAGCGGCCCAGGTCGACCAGCAGGTTGTGCTTGTTCGGCATCAGCATGTAAACCTCGTCGATGATGTCGGTGTGATGCAGCGCGCCCTCGGCCATGGCATAGAGTGTCTGCTGCACCGACAGCGAATCGTGCTTCGCGAAGGTCGTGATGAGGATGTCCCGCAGATGGCTGCGAACCTTGTTGAAGTCGATGCCGGCTTCAATAGCAGCTTTCGTGTAAGGCCATTCGGCTTTGACGGCTGTGCCGAACAGCCGGTCGCTGGTCTCGGGCAGGGTCGTCAGCGAGTCTTTGATGAAGCCCATAAAGCCGGATTGCGCGGTCTTGAGCACCGTGAGCCGCTCGAGCCCGCTGGTAATCGCGAAGGCCTGGCCTTGTTGCCGCGAAACCGTTGTGGTCTGCCGCTCGTCCGATCCGCGCATGAAAGCCGTCGGATAAGGTTGGCCATCGACGGTAAGCCGCTTCCACAGCGTCGACTCGACGACGACCTCGACGCTCTCGGCCTGCGGGTTGCGTCCCAGCAGGAAGTCGATGAGTTCCTTGGCGTAGTCCTCCATGCTGGTGGCCTTCGACTCGCGCGCGACGTGATAGACCGTGTTCTTCATCGTGTCGGTCGGAAGAATCTTCGCGTTGTCGCCGAGAGTGTGCGCAGTGTCGAAGTCGCCGGTGAGCAGGACCTGCACCGTCCACTCGTCGAGATCGTGATGCTGCTCATGCCTGGTCACACGCATCAGCCGCACGCGCGATTTGCCATAACGATTGGAGACAAGTTTTACAGGCATCGTGTCCTCTTCCTCTTTAACTTCCCCGATAGGTGGTGTAGCCATTGGCAGTCAGCAGCAGAGGGATGTGATAGTGCTGCGCCGGATCGGCGACGGCGAAGGTGATCTCGATCCAGGGATACAAGCCTGTGAGTTTCTGCGCGGAGTAGTACTCCGCGGTCGCGAAGTTGATCTTGTAGGTAGCGGCTTCGAGCGGTACTTCGCCGAGCAGCGTCTTGCAGCGGCCATCGGCGTCGGTCTGGTCGCGGCCGATCTCGCGCCAGGTACCGTCATCGAACTTCGAGAGCGCCAGCGAGATGTTCGCCGCGGGGCAGCCGATAGAGGTGTCGAGAATGTGTGTCGAAAGTCCCATAAGAAGAAGTCACCGGATTGCAGGAAGTTTACTATGCAATGCCCAACCACTTGCGGAGACGGATCTGGGTGATCTGCCGTTGTTGCTCGACGGCTTCTTTCAGCTCCGTCGCCGGATCGTTTACCAGCCGCGCCTGCAGGATGGACAGCATCTCCGCCGCGCTCTTGCCCGTGGCGCAGACGATGAAGATGCGGCCGAACTTTTGCTCGTACTCACGATTGGCAGAGGCAAGCGCCTCCTGCGTCGCCGTGTCGGGATTGGCAGCGCTCTGTTCGCCTGCAGACCACTTCAGGCTCTGTGCCGTTGCGGCTTTGGCCTTGTGTTCACCGATGCGTGGGTGCGAGTCGAAGGCCTGCTGCCAGTCTTTCTCAGGCAGCGCCAGCCAGACTTTGTTGGAGGCCGCAAAGAGTTCCTCTGGCGTGTCGAACGGGGAGCGGTTCACGACGCCGATGGCCCAGGCGAGCGAACCGTTGCATGGAAGGATGACCTGGGTCGCCGTCTCCTGTTCGAGGCGGTTCCAGGTTTCCAGCGTTGGATTGACGGGACTTTGCTGGCTCATCATCACACCCTCTGTGCTCAGTTTCTCGAAGCTCTTAGCTGATAGAAACCCCCACAGGTGCAAGGCCAGCTAAGAGCCATGAGGGATTTAGCAAAGAGGTTACAGCTAGGTAAGGGAACAGGATAGCGCGTACTCGCGCCCGCGTGCTGTGGCAGGGAACTCACTCGGCCCGGAATCGTTCCGCTGGAATACGCGCTCCCCACGCAGCCAGGTGGAGCGCACGACACCGCGCAGAGTCTCGCCCATGTAGGGCGAGATCGCATGGCGATAGTGCAGCAGCTCCGGCACAACAGTGAAGCTTGCAGCCGTGTCGAAGGCAACGAGGTTCGCATGCTTGCCCGGCTCGATGGAGCCGACCTCGGTACTCAGTCCCGCGAGCCGTGCCGGTGCTGCCGAGGTCCACTCGGTCAGTTGTCGCAGCGAGAGACTGCGCCGCTCGCACTGTGTCCAGAGCAGGGGCAATGCGATCGACAGCGACGCGATGCCGCCCCAGGCCTCGTCGAACCGCCCGGTCTCTTCGCCGAGCTGTGTCGCCTCAAGCCGCTTCATGGCGGGCGGGCATGGGGAGTGGTCGGTTGCGATCAGGTCGATCGTCCCCTCACGCAGGGCCTGCCACAGCGCCTCACGATTGGCCGCGCTGCGAATCGGCGGGGCGCACTTGAACAGTGTGGCTCCATCGGCGATCTCTTCAGCAGCGCAGTGGAGATAGTGCGGGCACGTCTCCACCGTCACCGGAAGGCCCTCGC
Organism: Granulicella mallensis MP5ACTX8; assembly: GCF_000178955.2. NCBI lineage: Bacteria > Pseudomonadati > Acidobacteriota > Terriglobia > Terriglobales > Acidobacteriaceae > Granulicella > Granulicella mallensis. The sequence continues at coordinate 835,173 of NC_016631.1, forward strand.
GCCTGGCCACCGCCAGCATCGGCAGGGCCTTCGCGGTGGAGAGATGCACGATGTGCAGGCGGAACCTGTAGGTCCGGCAGAGCTTGAGCAGCATCTCGATCGCTTCGAGCTCTGCCTCATCCGGGCGCGAGGCGAGATAGGTAGCGTACCGGTGCCAGTCGGCTCCGCTGGCGTTGAGGTGCGCCACGGCGGCGTTGATGGAAGGCTCAAGCTCGGCGTGCACCAGCAGCGGCAGCCCGGTGCGGACGATGAGCGGAAGAGCGAGCTCCAGGTTGGCACGGTCGATGGCGGTAAAGCCGTCGCAGCCGGGATAGATCAGGAAGCTCTTGAAGCCGGGCACCCCGGCCAGAGCCAGCGGTTCGAGCTCGTGCTGGTTGCCGTCGACCGCGCCGCCCCAGAGCGCGTAGTCGACCAGGCACTGTCCGTGAGCAGCCTCGCGCTTCGTCTCCAGGGCGCCTACGTCCGTTGTCTCGGGCAGGCAGTTCAGCGGCATGTCGACGATCGTCGTAAAGCCTCCCGCTGCCGCCGCGCGTGTGGCCGTGGCGAATCCTTCCCACTCCGTGCGGCCGGGTTCGTTGATGTGAACATGGGTATCGACGAGGCCGGGTAGCAGCGCAAGATCGCCCAGGTCCTCCACGGGGATATCCGATGCAAGCTCGGAGGCGGGCTTTATGGCGGCGATGCAATCGCCATCAATGACGACGGCTGCATCGCGCAGGCTCTGGGGGGTGATGACGCGTCGCGAACGGAGAGCGTGTACCATGAGGCTGATTAGAGCAGCATCGCAGCTGCTTGGGCATCGGAAAAATGTTGCAATGTGGTTTTCATTGGGTGAAAACCGCGCAAATACCCCTCTTTCGGCTCTACACTTATAACTTACTTACATGCTGCTCCATGTCCTAGGGTTCAGGGGCTGAATGGAAACGAATCGATGCAGGGAAATCCTGAGTTCATGCAGCAGGCTATTCAGCTTGCGACCGATAACGTTGTCAGCGGCCGCGGCGGCCCGTTTGGAGCCGTCGTCGTCAAAGACGGCAAGGTGATCGCCACGGGCGCCAATCAGGTGACGGCGACGAACGATCCAACCGCGCACGCCGAGGTCACTGCGATCCGCAATGCCTGCACGGCGCTGGGGCACTTTCAGTTGGACGGCTGCGACGTCTACTCAAGCTGCGAGCCCTGTCCGATGTGCCTGGCCGCGCTCTACTGGTCGCGCTGCCGTGCCATCTACTACGGCAACTCCGCGGCGGATGCAGCAAAGGTCGGGTTCGACGACTCTCGCCTCTACGAAGAAGTGAAGAAGCCGCTGAGCGAGCGCACGATTCCTATTGTTTGCATGCTGCCCGAGCAGGCCTGGGAGAGCTTCGTCGTGTGGGAGAAGAGCCCGTTCAAAGTGGATTATTGATTACCAGGATTCAGGGAGAAAAATGACGGCAAAGCAGGAAAACGGTAACGGAACAACGGAGAAGGTTTTGCGCGTAGGTTTGCTTGGTTTTGGAACGGTCGGAAGCTCCTTCGCCGAGGTGCTCTCTGCCTCGGGAGCGCAGGATGTGCGCATTACGCACATCTTCAATCGTGACGTCGCGCGCAAGCGTTCCCATGCGCGCGCAAGGTTTGTGCCTGCCGAGGCCGTGTGGACGGAGCGCGTCGAAGACGTGCTCGAAGCAGCGGATGTGGATGTGGTTGTCGAACTGATGGGCGGCCTCGATCCCATCGAAGGCTGGCTGCGTTCGGCATTGAATGCAGGCAAGCATGTTGTAACGGCCAACAAGCAGCTTATCGCGTATCGCGGGGCGGCGCTTTTCGAGCTGGTGGCCAGCAAGGGCGTGCAACTGCTCTACGGCGCGGCGGTGGCGGGAGGTGTGCCGGTCATTCCGGGGATGTCGCAGGGACTGAGCGGCGACCAGATTACACGCATCAGCGGCATCGTCAACGGAACGTGCAACTTCATCCTAAGCTCGATGGAGGCTGGTGCGGACTACTCCGAGGTGCTGAAGACGGCGCAGAGGCTGGGCTATGCCGAAGCGGATCCCTCGGCCGATGTCGATGGCTTCGATGCTCGCGCCAAGCTGTGCATCCTCGCGCGGATCGCGTTGCGTGCCGAGATCAATCCCGAAGATGTCCCCGCGCAGTCCATCTCACAGATTTCGGCTGTCGATTTCGCCTATGCGAAGGAGCTCGGTTGTACGGTGCGCCAGGTGTCGCGCGCCCAGATCGACGGTGACAGAATTAGCGCCCGTGTCGGCCCGATGCTCGTACCGAAGAACTCGCCTATCGCGTGGTCGCACGGCACACAGAACATGGTTGTCACGAGTGGTCGCTTCGGCGGCGATGTGGTCTTCAGCGGCCACGGAGCTGGCGGCCATCCGACAGCGGTCGCGGTGATGAGCGATGTGCGCGCGGTGGCCGAAGATAGCCATGCCGTACGTCTGCCCGCAAAGAAGGTCGAGGTTTCGGGAGGTGTCATCGCGCCGCACTACCTGCGCTTCGTCGTGGCGGACAGGCCGGGCATCGTTGCGGCGATAGCAGGCGCGCTGGCGAAGTTCGGAGTCAATATCGATTCCATCCTGCAGCATCGCGGCTTCGGCGGCGATAGGCTGCCGTTTGTGGTGACTACAGAGCCCAGCAACAGCGCGACGCTCGATAAGGCCATTGCAGAGATTGGCACGATGGACTTCATGCTGGAAGCGCCACTGTGTTTGCAGATCCTTGTGGTGGATGATCCGGATACGGACTAACAAGGGTTAGGCGTGAATCCAATGTTCGGTTGAGCTAAGGGATGGTTGTTTTTTGTCCCACCCAAAAACCGTCATCCTGAGCGAAGCACCTCGCGCTTTTGCGAGGTGCGAAGTCGAAGGACCCCGAGGGACTTGATCTCCTCCTTGCTATTAGGACCTTTTCCAGCACGAACGTTCAGGCTAGAGCTCTTGAGGTGGAAAAGGTCCCAAGGGTATGGGCAAAATTCAAATCTCGGGGTCCTTCGACTGCGCGCCCCCAAGTGCAGGGACGCTTCGCTCAGGATGACGAATCCGTAGTGAGATAAAACATTGCGGGACATCTATCTTGGCTTTAGCACAGCTTAAAAGCAGAGGCCCTCACATCGTGAGGGCCTCTGCTTTTGCTTCTAGCGAAATTAGTACTTCGGCAACGACTTATCGATCTTCTCCGCCCACGCCGTAATACCCCCCGCGAGGTTGGAGACATTCGTAAATCCGTTCTCTTTCAGGATGAGCGAAGCCCGCTGCGAACGCGCGCCGGACTTGCAATGAACAACAATCTCGCTGTCCTTCGGAATCGTCAGCTCCCCGATACGCGAGGCAAGCTGGCCAACCGGGATCAACGGAGCTCCAATATCCACGATGGCGTACTCATGCGGCTCACGTACGTCGAGAAGGAACGGCTTGTCGCCGGCATCCAGACGAGCCTTGTACTGCTCGACGGAGATCTGTGGAATGCCCTCTACCTCGGGCAGGTTCGCAACGGCGCTGAAGCTGGAAACCTCGAGCGGGCCGGTCTCCGTGGGCTTCGGGATACCGCAGAACTGGTCGTAGTCGATCAGCTCTTTGATCTCGTGCGTGCCGCAGGCCGGGCAGTCGGGATTCTTGCGCAGCTTCAGCGTGCGGAAGCCCATACCCAGGGCATCGACCAGGAGCAGACGGCCGATCAGAGGCTCACCGATGCCAAGGATCAACTTGATCACTTCTGTAGCCTGGATCACGCCAACGAGACCCGGCAGAATGCCGAGCACGCCACCCTCCGCGCAGGAGGGCACCAGGCCCGGCGGCGGCGGTTCGGGGTAGAGGCAGCGATAGCAGGGGCCTTCCTCGGTGGCGAACACGGAGGCCTGACCTTCGAAGCGGAAGATGCTGCCGTAGGCATTAGGCTTGCCGGTGAGCACGCAGGCGTCGTTGACCAGGTAGCGCGTCTGGAAGTTGTCGGTGCCGTCAGCGATAACGTCGTATTCCTTGAAGATCTCGAGCGCGTTGGCGCTGGTCAGCATCGTGTTGTGCTTCACGATGTTCGTGTTCTTGTTCAGGCCCTTGAGCATCACCTCGGCGGAGTCGACCTTGAGCATGCCGACGGTGGCTTGCGAGTGAATGATCTGGCGCTGCAGGTTCGACTCGTCCACGACGTCGAAGTCGACGAGCCCGATGGTGCCCACGCCTGCGGCGGCGAGATACAGCGCCATCGGCGCACCCAGGCCTCCGGTGCCGACGCACAGGACCTTCGCGGCCTTCAGCTTCTGCTGGCCCTCCATGCCCACCTCGGGCAGGATCAGGTGGCGCGAGTAGCGGGCGATCTCTTCGTTAGAGAGCTTCGGGAGTTCGGTAGCGGTTTCGGGGGCTTCGAGAGTAGCGTTCATGGTGTCCTTCAAGTTTAGCTGGCTACGGTCGCCAGAGAGCAGATTCCCTCAGAATGACCGAAAAAGCAAAGGCCTACAGAGAACAGATGCTCTCCGTAGTGCTTGCGATTCGATGGGTAGAAGGGGGTGGGGTGTTCGCGCTAGTTAGCGACAACAACCGCCGGCAATGGAAGGAATAATCGTCAGTTCGTCGCTCGCCGAGACGGCAGTCTCTTCCTTGGCAGGAAGGTAGCGGACATCATCGTCGTTCAGGTAGACGTTGACGAAGGAGCGCAGCTTACCCTCGGGGGTAAAGAGGTGCTGCTGCATGGCCGGATGCGCCGCAACCAGCGCGGCAAGCCCTTCGGTGACGGTCGTGCCTTCTACCGACACAGATTCCTTCTTGTCGGTGTAAGCACGCAGCGGTGTGGGGATATTGATCGTCATTACTTTGATTATCGCCTATTCCACCGCGATGGTCTGCGGCTCAAATGCCTTGTCGTCCTCGCCCGTGCCGGTCAGCAGGAAGGAGTTGGTGATCTTTGCAGTGCCCTTTTCGATCGCTGTGATGACATAACTGCAGCCGAACCAGTGGGCTTCGGCGAAGTCGGTCGACGACCACTGCGCCGGGTGGTCGGGGTGCGAGTGGTAGAAGCCGACGATGTCATAGCCGGCCTTGCGGCCCTCGCGCTGGGCCTTGATAAGCTCTTGTGGGGCAATGTGATAGCGGTTGTGCGCGGAGTCGGTACGGGTGTTGCCCGCGCGAACCAGGGAGGCTACGTGAAGACCTTCGTCCGAGGCCCTGCCCAGCATGATGCCGCAGCACTCGTGCGGATAGGTCTCCTCGCCGTGGGCGCGGAGTTCGTCGTAGAGCTGCTGTGAGAGCTTCAGGCTCATTCTGTGTCGCCCCCTAGATTTTCCGAAGACTCGGGATGCTGTTTCTCCGTCCAGAACCGTTCAGACAGGTACTTGTCCGCCGAATCGCAGAGGATGGTCACAATTACCGCCTCGCGGCCGGCCTTGGCCTCCGCCTCGGCGACATCCAGGGAAGCTGCGACCGCCGCTGCTGCCGATACTCCGACCAGTAAGCCTTGCGTGCGGCCAAGCTGCTTGGCCATCAGGTAGGCGCGTTCGGTGGACATCGCGATGTTGGCATCGGCCAGGTGCGGGTCGTAGATTGGCGGAACGATGGCCGTTTCCATGTGTTTGAGCCCTTCAAGACCGTTGAAGGGCGAATCCGGCTGCATGGAGAGGCACTGGATCTTCGGATTCAGCTCGCGCAACCGCCGCGTGGTGCCCATGAACGTGCCGCTGGTGCCCAGTCCGGCAACGAAGTGCGTAATCGCGCCCTCGGTCTGCTGCCAGATCTCGTTGGCCGTGCCGTAGTAGTGCGCGCGCCAGTTGTTGTCGTTGCCGTACTGGTCGGCGTAGTAGTAGTGGTCAGGCTGCTCGGAGGCCAGCTTGCGGGCCTGGCGAATCGCGCCGTCTGAGCCGTCAGCGGGATCGGTCCATACGATCTCAGCGCCATAGGCATGCAGGATGCGCTTGCGCTCCGGCGAGACATTTGACGGCATACACAGTACGACAGGGAAGCCCAGGGCCGCGCCCAGCATCGCATAGGCGATGCCGGTATTGCCCGAGGTGGCGTCGAGCAGGGCCTTGCCGGGGGTGAGCAGCCCTTTGCGCTGGGCATCCGAGACGATGGCCGAGGCAGCGCGGTCTTTTACGCTGCCGCCGGGGTTCGCCCACTCGGCTTTGCCCAGAATCTGGACGCCCGGCAGGTGCTGCGTCAGGCGGTCCAGCCGCACCAGCGGTGTGTTGCCGATGCGATCGAGAATCGTGGTTCCAAAAGTTTTTACAGGTGCAGAGGTCATGATTAATCGTTTATTCGGTCGCTTCTTCCGGCGTGCGATTGAAGCCGCTGGTGCCGATGTGCGACAGTTGATTTGAGTCTAATGGAACTCCGCCGGTCTGCAACCCAAGGATCGCTGCGGCAAAACGAGATTGCAGGTCTGAAGATCCGATGGCAAAGACAAAAAAGTTACCTACCTTCGATGAAGTACTGTCCTCCCTCGGCAACGAGAGATTTGATGTCGCACCGGCCGGTGCGGGTGCAAACCACGGTTCGGGAGCCTATCGCGTAAGCAAGTACGGCTGCGCGGCGGAGATCGCCCAGGGGCCGGACAAGGACGCCCCGCTGCGCATCGTCTCCCGACCGGGCTTCGTGCTTGGCGGCGAGATCGCGCGTCTGCTCGACCGCGGCTATCAGAAGTTCTTCAAGACCAGCCGCCTGGAGATTCCGGCGACCGCCGACCACCTGCGTGACATCCACAGGTTCAGCGAAGAGCTGAAAGAAGCCGCCGGCGCCCAGACCCTCTACAACGAGGCCCTGGGGACCACCAGCGACCGCTACGAGTACGACCGGGTTAAGGGACGCGAGTAAGCGGTTTAAGCCGCGATTGAATCTGACAGGCGAACTCCGAGAGTATTTCTCCAATAGGCTTATAGGCCATCCGCGCGAAGCGCCAACCGTGACGCTTTAGCGTCGCGGTTCGGAGGGAGCCGTGGCCTTTAGGCCACGGAATTAGGTTAGGCAAGGATCGGGCTTTAGACGCTGCTGAAGAAGTGGCCTTTTCTTTATCGAAGATGGCTGACGGTTTTTGGGGTTGAGGATTTGCGTTATTTTTTGCCGAGTTTGCCGCTTAGGTGTTTCTGAGAGTGGTGTTTTTTGGGGGGAGCTCAGCTGACTGCGGTGAGATTGGCCATGCGGACGAGGTTGTAGGCGGCAGCGGCGAGGGTGAAGTTCCAGTGCAGCTTGCGATGCCCTTTGTGTCTTGTTTTGGCCAGGTTCGCGGTCGTCTTCAGCCAGCCGAAGAAGCGCTCTACCCACTTCCGCTTCTTCTGGCTCACGGCGTACTCAGGTTGTTCATAGAGCGCCGGATCGACCAGGCAGGGACGTTTGCACCTGTATCTCGGCACATGCGCCTCCACCCCCATCTGCCGCATCGCGCCTATGAAGTCCTGCTCATGATAGCCCTTGTCGGCAGCCACGATCTTCGGCTTCACCGTCTGCTTCAGCCGCCGCATCATCCGCACAGCAGCCACTCGCTCCTGGGTGGGAGAACAGGTGGTGACCTCGGTAGCCACCACTAGCCCATGCTGGTTCTCGCTCACTACGTGTGCCATGTGCCGCAGACGGTAGCCCATCCGCATACCCTTGCGATACAGCCGCGCCTCCGGATCGGTCTTCGACTCGTGGGTGTCAGACTTCAACACGCTTCCACCATGGCCTGAGCCCTTGCCCTTAGGCGGCCGCGGGCCAGCCTTGGGCTGATAGCTCTTCTCCGAAGCCCACGCCTCGATCAACGTGCCGTCCACCGTGAAGTGCTCATCGGACAACAGCCGCAGCTGCCGCGCCGACGCCACCACCGCAGAGAAGAACACCTGTGCCACCTCCCCCGACAACAACCGCTCTCGGTTCTTGGTGAAGCTGGTCGCGTCCCACACGCGGTCGTTCATGCCCAGACCCACGAACCAGCGGAACAACAGGTTGTACTCCAGCTGCTCTACCAGCATCCGCTCGCTACGCACCGAGTACAGCATCTGCAAAACAAGCGCACGCAACAACTGCTCTGGCGGTATCGACGGACGCCCCATCCGCGAATACATCCCCTCAAATCGCGTCTCCAGGCTCCCCATCACCTCATCGGCCATCGCTCGCACTCGCCGCAATGGATGATCCAACGGCACTCGCTGGCTCAGGCTCCCGTAGCTGAACATCTCTTCCTGTTGCTGCTCGTCTCCACGCATGACTCCTTCCTACCAAATCACCCTGTTTAAAACCTAGAGACTTCTTCAGCACCCTCTTTAGCCCCGGGCCTTTTGTTCGCAGCGGATGAAAAACTCTGACCTAAAGGCCACATTCTTGCTTGGCCCATGTCAGGGGCCTGAAGGCCCCTGCCCCGACGTTAAAGCGTCAGGGATAGCGCTTCGCGCCTTTGGTGCAAAACATATACCGATGGGAGAAATGCTCTAGTTGTGCATATCTTTGAGGACAGTCCCGACCTCTGACATTGCCTATGTCACTCAGAGTTGCGTCATGCGATTACGGACACGCGCGATAGCCTCAAGGGCCTTCGCGATATATCGCGGGTCCTCGCTCTCCAGTACTTCGGTCAGGTAAGCCGAAATGGTCTCTTCATCGGTCAGATAGTCGGCAACATCGAACGGTTCTGTATGTAACGCCATGATCACTCCTCATCGATTGAGATGCCGAGAGCTGTAACTTATAGGTTACTTCGGCGCAAACATATTACCGTCGCCGCGTCTGCGCCCTCTGCCACTCTCGATAGGCCTCGCTCTTACCAATCCCGCGAAATTTGGCCACACGCTTAAGCGCATCCATCTCGGAGATCTTTTCCCCGATCATCATCGCTGCGACCTCTTCGGCAAGCGTCGATTGCCCCGTTGCAGCCTCAGTCTCTGAGGTTCCTCCCGCCGATTCCCCCGCCAGCAGCAATACCATCTCGCCGCGCACGCTGGGCCGTGAACGAAGCTCCGCCAGCAGCTCTGAGGCCGTGCCGCGCAGGAACTCCTCATGCAGCTTGGTCAACTCGCGTGCCAGGGTAACGCGCTTCTCCGGGCCAAAGACCGCAACAACGTCCGCTAGGGCATCGACGATGCGATGGGGCGTCTCATACACGATGTGTGTGGTGGCCTCTTCCGCGTGGGCCATGGCAGACCGCAGCGACTCCAGCGCCGATCGCCGCTGGCCTTCTTTGGCCGGCAGGAAACCATGAAAGCTGAAATGCTCCGAAGGCAACCCACTCGCGATCAACGCGCTCAGCGCGGCATTTGCCCCCGGAATCGGAAACACATCGATTCCCGCCGCAATGGCTTCGGCAGCAATCGTCGCACCGGGATCGGCGATGCCGGGCATACCGGCGTCGCTGACGACGGCGATACGTCCACCGGCTCGCAGAGCTTCGATCAACTCACTCGCCCGCGCATTTTCATTGTGCAGGTGATAGCTCACCGTCGGCGTGCGAATCCCAAAGTGGCCCAGCAGCTTCGCCGTCTGCCGCGTGTCTTCACAGGCAATGCGATCCACCGAACGCAGCACCCGCAACGCCCGCAGGGTAATGTCTTCCAGGTTTCCGATAGGCGTGGCCACCAGATAAAGCCCCGGCGCCAGCGGCTTATCTACTGACCCGCCGCCCTGCTGACCCGCTGACTCGCTGACTTGCTGACTCGCTGTTTCACTCACGACCGCTCCTGTGCCTCGCGAGTCGGGCGTGTCAGCTTCATCTGCTGTACGGCGCGCGAGAGGCTCTGCGGCGTAAGGATACCCAGGATCGCTCCGTCTTCGACTACCGGAATAAACTCGCTCGCCCCTTGAGCGCCAGCCCGCCGCAGCGCGACCACGAGCTTTTCCGACGGCGATGCCAGTTGCAGGCCGCGCGTCATGACACCCTGCAGATAGCTGTCTCCCGTCGCCTGCAGGTGGTCCGCAATCGTCTGCCGTGAAACCGATCCCACCAGGCGGTCTCCACGCACGACGGGGAAGACATCCTGCAGGCTGTGCAGGGTGCGATCGAGCGCTCCCTGCAGGGTGTCCGAGCTCGATAGCAGGGTGAACTCCGTCAGCATGACGTCCCGTACCAGGATGGTGTCGTCGTTGGCGTTGAGCGTCTGCCGAGCCTGCATCTGCGCTCCGAACAGGGCGAGGCAGCCAAACAGGAAGATCCATAGATTCATCAGCACGATGCCGGCTACCAGCATCGCAATCGCGAGTGCGGTGCCCAATCCAAAGGGAGGCCTTGCCGTTTGCGGTGCCGGAGCGGTGTTAGCACTGGCCGTGCGCGAACGCAGTATCTGCGTCGTAGGCAGGGCTGCGGTTGGCAGCAGGTTGACCGCGCCCATCGCGAACTGCGTCCACACAAAACTGCGCAGGATGTGGCCGATGGAGATCCAGGGCTGCGCCAGCAACGGTACATGCGGATCGATAGAGTAGCTCAGCCCCAGCAGCAGCAGGCCCATGCCGAAGTTGGCCAGCGGCGCGGCCATGACGATGGCCTGCGTCGGGCCGGGAGCACCGTCTTCGCGAGGAGCCATGGCCATGACGCCGCCGACCGGCAGAAGAAACAGGGCACGCAGGTGCATGCCGGTGTAGGCCGCTACGATGGCTCGCGCTGCCTCACGCACCACGACGGCGAATACCAGCGCCAGCCAGAGGCCAAAGCCGCGTAGCGGACTGCCGGTTGCGGCGATGGAATAACCCACTGCCAGCGCCAGCAATACCGCGAAAGAGATGTGGATTCGCAGGTCGACACCCATGAACCGGCCAACCGGAAACGAAAAACGCAGCATAGCCTCCATTGTAGGCTCGCTGTATCCTCGGAGACGATGCGCGTTATCGGTGGGAAGTTTCGGTCAAGAGTTTTGCAGTCGTCACGGGGGCTTGCCACGCGTCCTACCAGCGACCGGCTACGTGAAACTCTGTTTAATGTTCTTGCGCTGCGTATTGAGGGCGCTCGCTTCGTCGATCTCTATGCGGGCTCCGGCGCCGTAGGGATCGAAGCCCTGAGCCGCGGTGCGCAGTTCTGCTGGTTCGCCGAGAAGGCTCCTGCTGCCGTTACTGCTATTCGTACCAATGTGGCCGCGTTGAAGCTCCAGGGCGGATATGCGATCGAAGATCGCAGCACCGGACGTCTCCTGCAGGGAATGGTCAAGAATCTGCACGTAGCGGATATCGTCTTCCTCGATCCACCCTACGAGGCCGCCGAAGACTACAGCACAACCCTGAGTTTCCTCGCACAGAATCAAGCAACGCTACTGGCCGAGGGGGCCGTCGTCATCGCCGAGCACTCCCGCAAGAAGCCACTCTCGGAAAGCTACGGAAACCTTGTCCGCACACGCGTTCTCGAGCAAGGCGATGCCGCTCTAAGCTTCTACAGCCTCTCATCGCTGAGTCCCGCCTAGCTCTTAGCTGAATCCATCCCAGCACTAGGGAGTGAAGCCGCCACCGGTATGCTCCCCGGTCCGCAGATCGATCGCAAAGGGAACATCGCGATCTGTTCGCATATTCCATCCGCTGCCGTGCAGCTTTCCGTCTGCGACTTCGCCAAGCTGCACGCCCTCCCAGCTCAAGCGTCCGCTCTCCCACAGCAATCCTTCAGCGCCGATGGCCGCGACGTGATGAAAGCCTGCCAGCAGTAGCAGACCTTCGACCGGAGCGGCAAGAATCTGTGTCACAGGCCGCAGCGGCAGGTGCAGGCAGCGCTCCGGCTGCAGCGTGTCGACGAGATAGGCATAGCCTCCGGCAATCGCGAGGAGGTCATCGGCACGCGGGCAGGCGAACACACCGGAGGGCAGCGAAGGATCGCGAAATCCCAGCGCGCAGGTGGCGAGAAAGGCTCCGCCTGACGCGGGCTTCACGTTGAGCAGCAGCGCGCCACGGGCCATGGCATCCTCTTCGCCGGGCACGTAGAGCGGATAGACGAACTGTCTTGCCGGGGCAATCAGCGGAGGCGACGCCAATACCTGTGCCGACCACGTATGCGGAAACTCTTCGTGCACGATCGCGTTCATCGCAGATGCTCCCAGCCCTGGGCCGCAAGCGCGGAACGCGAGCCATCGGCTGCAATTAATGTCACTTGAGGCGCACGGCGTTTCTTGGCGACAACACGCCCGATACAGGTAAGGGGTACGCCGCCCAGCTTGCGTGGCATCTTTGTCGCAGCCCTGGCCGTGAACAGAAGTTCGTAGTCTTCGCCGCCATGCAGCGCCGCCGCCATTGCTGCTTCTTGTGTCAGTTGTTGTGCGAGAGGATGCAGTGGAAGGCTGGCTGCGTCGATCTCCGCGTTCACTCCTGAGGCCTCACACAGGTGGGCCAGGTCCGTCGAAATCCCATCGCTGGTATCGATGCAGGCGGTTGCTAGTTTGCGCCGGAGCAACGCCTGTCCCGCGGCCAATCGCGGTTGAGGAAAGAGATGAGGATTCATCGACGAGGCTGTCTGGGTCTTTCCCCCACGTCCGTCCTGTACCTGCGCGAACTCCGCCGTCGCACCGCCGAGTGTCCCGGTGCAATAAATCAGATCTCCCACGCGAGCGCCCGACCGCCGTAAGGCCCGTCCTCGCGGCGCAGAGCCTAACAGGATGATGTCGGCCAGAACCTGCTCGCTGGGAGATTCCGAGGTGTCCCCGCCTGCCAGCGGTACACCGTGCTGTTTCGCGAGGTCGAGCAGGCCATCGAGAAAGCCCTCGAGCCAACCCGCGTCACGAGCTACGGCAGGCGGCAGGGCTAGCGAAAGAAACGCAGCCATAGGACGAGCACCCATCGCCGCGAGATCGCTCAATCCCCGCGCCAGTGTGCGATGCCCAATCGATTGCGGCGAGTGCCAATCGCGGCGAAAGTGCCGGCCTTCGAGAGAGAAGTCTGTGGTCACCAGCAGATCTTCCCCCGCACGAGGACGCAGGATCGCGCAGTCGTCGCCGATGCCCAGGCGCAAGGCTGTTGACGCTCCTCCGCCAGCCCGTCGGCGAATGCGTTCAATCAGCGCGAGTTCGCCGCCTTCGTGCAAGGGCGTTGACGAACTCCGAGGATGCGAGATGCGAGGCATGTCTTCTCAGGATACTTCGCAAGTTTTGTTTTGAAGGGGCGGGGCTTTAGAGGGTGCTGAAGAAGTCTCTAGGTTTTAAACAGGGTGATTTGGTAGGAAGGAGTCATGCGTGGAGACGAGCAGCAACAGGAAGAGATGTTCAGCTACGGGAGCCTGAGCCAGCGAGTGCCGTTGGATCATCCATTGCGGCGAGTGCGAGCGATGGCCGATGAGGTGATGGGGAGCCTGGAGACGCGATTTGAGGGGATGTATTCGCGGATGGGGCGTCCGTCGATACCGCCAGAGCAGTTGTTGCGTGCGCTTGTTTTGCAGATGCTGTACTCGGTGCGTAGCGAGCGGATGCTGGTAGAGCAGCTGGAGTACAACCTGTTGTTCCGCTGGTTCGTGGGTCTGGGCATGAACGACCGCGTGTGGGACGCGACCAGCTTCACCAAGAACCGAGAGCGGTTGTTGTCGGGGGAGGTGGCACAGGTGTTCTTCTCTGCGGTGGTGGCGTCGGCGCGGCAGCTGCGGCTGTTGTCCGATGAGCACTTCACGGTGGACGGCACGTTGATCGAGGCGTGGGCTTCGGAGAAGAGCTATCAGCCCAAGGCTGGCCCGCGGCCGCCTAAGGGCAAGGGCTCAGGCCATGGTGGAAGCGTGTTGAAGTCTGACACCCACGAGTCGAAGACCGATCCGGAGGCGCGGCTGTATCGCAAGGGTATGCGGATGGGCTACCGTCTGCGGCACATGGCACACGTAGTGAGCGAGAACCAGCATGGGCTAGTGGTGGCTACCGAGGTCACCACCTGTTCTCCCACCCAGGAGCGAGTGGCTGCTGTGCGGATGATGCGGCGGCTGAAGCAGACGGTGAAGCCGAAGATCGTGGCTGCCGACAAGGGCTATCATGAGCAGGACTTCATAGGCGCGATGCGGCAGATGGGGGTGGAGGCGCATGTGCCGAGATACAGGTGCAAACGTCCCTGCCTGGTCGATCCGGCGCTCTATGAACAACCTGAGTACGCCGTGAGCCAGAAGAAGCGGAAGTGGGTAGAGCGCTTCTTCGGCTGGCTGAAGACGACCGCGAACCTGGCCAAAACAAGACACAAAGGGCATCGCAAGCTGCACTGGAACTTCACCCTCGCCGCTGCCGCCTACAACCTCGTCCGCATGGCCAATCTCACCGCAGTCAGCTGAGCTCCCCCCAAAAAACACCACTCTCAGAAACACCTAAGCGGCAAACTCGGCAAAAAATAACGCAAATCCTCAACCCCAAAAACCGTCAGCCATCTTCGATAAAGAAAAGGCCACTTCTTCAGCAGCGTCTTTAGCCTCGCCGTTAGAACCCGCCGCGTATTGTGGCTTTAGCCACGGAGGGGATGATTCCGGAGACGACCCGCAGCCGTACGATAGACTCGCAGGCACGCTACTGCGATCTCCCCAAATGAGGACTTATGCACCGAAGACTGTCCCTGTTGTCTGCCTGCTTCTGCCTCTTGTTTGTTCCGTTCGCGACCCACGCGCAAAAGAGTCCTATTGCCCTGACGGGCACCCTGGTCATGCCGCAGGAGGTCATCCCGCAGGGCACGGTGCTCATCCAGAACGGCCGCATTCTCGCCTCGGGCGCAGACGTCAAACTGCCTGCCGGGACGAAGGTCGTACGTACGGAAGGCATCATCGCGCCCGGCCTGATCGATCTGCACAATCACCTTACCTGGAATATATTCCCGCGCTGGAAGCCGGTTCAGGAGTTCGGCAGCCGCTATGACTGGCAGCAGAAGCCTGCCTACAGCGTGCTGATGGCAGTGCCCCACAACGCCCTGGTCAAGCAAGGGCTGGAGTGTGAGATGGAGCGCTACGCGGAGGTCAAGGCGATCTCCGAGGGAGAGACCAGCGTCACCGGCAGCCTGCCGTCTCCGTGCGTGCGGGGGCTGGCTCGGAATCTCGACTACGACCCGGAGTTGCAGGGCTCCTTCGGCAAGATCATCTACAACGTCTTTCCCTTCCAGATGAGCGAGCAGGAGCTGGCTGACGTCACAGCAGCTCTTTCCGCGCAGCCCCGCGGTGCGCTGCTCATCCACGTAGCAGAGGGAGCGCCGAACGACGCCTCGACGGCGCGTGAGTTCACACTGCTCAAAGGACGCGGCCTGCTTCGGCCCGGCGTCTCGCTCATCCACGGCGTCGCGCTGAAGCCCGCAAACTTTGCGGAGATGGCGAAGCAGGGCGTCGGCTTCATCTGGTCTCCGCGAAGCAACATCGAGCTCTACGGCGATACCGCCAATGTCGCCGCCGCACGGGCCGCAGGCGTACGCATGGCCCTGGCCCCGGACTGGAGTCCGACCGGCAGCGACGGTCTCCTCGGGGAGTTGAATTATGCCTCGGTCTGGAACCAGGGGCAGTCCCCGTCACCGTTCACGGAGCGCGACCTCGTCCTGATGGCCACCTCCAACGCGGCGGAGCTGGCCGGGTTATCCGGACAGATTGGCTCCCTCGCCCCTGGTCATGCTGCGGACCTCCTGGTGGTCCGCAAAGAGGGGCAGGATGCGTACTGGACCCTTACGCACTCCACCCCGCAGGACCTGCAGCTCGTCTTGATCGGCGGCGATCCCCTGTACGGCGATCCTGTTCTGCTGCAACAGGTTACGGGCAGTCACGGGGAGCGTCTCGAGGTATGCGGCACGCCAAAGGCGGTCGTCGTTGACGGCAAACCGTTTGCGGAGACCGAAAAGACACTCGATCACGCTCTCCATCAGTTTGGGCGGCATCTGGCTCCGCTGTCGGAATGCGGCAATTAAGTCAGATTTGAGATGCCCGTGACTGACCCGGGGTTGCCGCAATAGTCCCGCTCCCCTAGAATAGGGGATGCTGGTTTGCGGTACCCCTGAAAGTGGGCCTGAGCTTTTCAAAGCCGTTTCAAGGATTACCCCAGTCGTGTAAACTGCGATTGCAGTCGCAATAATCTCCGGCCTCCGAGCGGTTGTTCCTCCCCTCAAGAGTTCGGGTTAGAGGCCGTCATCGTTTTGAAGAAGCGCTACATCGTATACGTCACACGCGGAGAGAACGGCACGGTAGACCGTGTCCTGATTCCCATGCGCTACGTGACTGTGTTCGTGGCGTCGGCGATCGTCGGTATGTTTACCATCGCGGGCATGGCGGGTTCGTACTCCCGGATGCTGGCCAAGGCCGAGACGACCAACCGCCTGCGCGACGAACTGGCGCTCACCCGCAAGGACTACGCTCACCTCGAAAAGACCGCGCACGAGAAAGATGTGCAGGCGGCGAGCCTTGGCTCTCTGGCCAGCGAGGTCTCCGCGATCTATGGCCTGACGGCGGGTAAATTCATGCTGTCGCACGGTCTGCACACGCCAAAGACCGTTGTTGCCGACTCCGCGAAGGCTCCGCTGAAGGACGACTCCACCGACCTCACGGACGACAACTACTACAAGTCGCTCGACACGTTTTACGCTCTGCGGAGCACGGCCGCCCAGGGCCTGGCGGCACGCAATCTGGGACAGGGACTTGATCAGAGCCTTGGCGCTCGCGGCACGTTGAACGGCTTTGCCGGTCTCGACGCTGATTCGAACCAGTTCAACATGCCCGATATGTGGCCCATCCTCGGACCGATCACCAGCGGCTTCGGCGAGCGCATCGATCCTGTGCTGGGCATGGGCATTGGCGAGTTCCATAAGGGAGTCGACATCGGCTCGCCCGACGGCACTCCGGTGCACGCTCCTGCCGAAGGACGTGTCCTGAAAGCAGGCATGGGCTCGGGCTACGGCCGCGAGATCGAGATTGACCATGGCAATGGAATCGTTACGGTGTACGGCCATCTGCAGGGCTACAACGTGACCGAAGGCCAGACAGTGGCGAAGGGCGAGGTCATCGGCTTCGTCGGCCACAGCGGCCACGCGACCGGCTCGCATCTGCATTACGAAGTCCAGGTTCGCGGTACGGCGGTAAACCCGCACAAGTATCTGCGGACGACCATGGCACAACTCGGTGGCGGACCGGCCAGCGGCCTGTAAATACCTGTTAAGCAATCAAAGGAGTTCTGTGCGTCACTTCGCTCGACTCGTCCTTTGTCTTACGCTGTCAGGGCCCTTCACGCTTTTCTCGCAGACGGTAGTTGTTCCTGCGACCCAGCCCACACTCTCCCGACACTATGAACCAGGCGAACGCCTTGTCTACAGAATGCACGGCATCAACGAAGGCCATTCCTCCACCCGCCGGTACGATGCTCTCGCAACGGGACTCGTCATAAGGGCGCCTCGGGGAATTTCGTTGAGCAGTTTCACTGGTCGGACGTACATAGCAACGGCGAGGCCTTCACCCTCGCCCCCGAAAGCCAGCAGCTTCAACAGACTGTGTCCCTCGATCCGGGCCACCGTCTCGCCATGCCCAGTCTCGCAACGGTGCAGCCGGCACTCATCGGTCCTATCGCCGACCTGCTCACGTTCTACGCCGATGTCCAGCTTGCGATGCGGCAAAAAAGCCTCATCCATGCGGGCGATCATGTCTTCGTCAAACGCAGCATCCCCAACTCCTGGGCGTACGGCACTCATGTTCTGCTCGGTCAGGACGTCATCGACTTCGACATCACGTTGCAGTCGGTCGATGAGGCCACGCACACGGCCATGCTGATCGTGCGCCACGTTCCCCCTGCGGAGCTTCAGCTCAAGTTGCCCGCCACGTGGATGCTCAAGCCTGTCGGCTCTACGCCGAACAACTGGGTGCAGGTGGAAAAGACCGGGGAGGGGAAGTACATTGCCGGCATCGGCCACGAGACCTTTGAAGCCGACATCAAGATCTCGCTGCCGTCGGGCTGTATTCTCTCTGCCACCATGGACAATCCGGTAGATGTCCTGGAGCGGACGTGCGACGACGCCGACCTGGCAACCTGCGGTGAACCCGCGAGCTATCGTATCCGGCGCCAGATCAGCCTGGATGCTCAGCCGAATTAGCGCGAACTGCGTGGCCCGCGAGCAATCAACGTCGCCACATACCCCGCACCAAATCCATTGTCGATATTGACCACCGTGATATTCGGCGAGCAGGCATTCAGCATCCCCAGCAGAGCCGCGACGCCTTCAAACGCCGCCCCATAGCCGACACTGGTCGGCACGGCAATCACCGGTGCTTCCACCAGTCCGCCGACGACGCTCGGCAACGCGCCCTCCATGCCCGCGCAGCAGACGATGACATCGGCCACCCGCAGCTTGTCGAGCTGCGCCAGCAGACGCTGCAATCCAGCCACGCCCACATCGGTAATGCGTGTCACCTCTGCGCCGAAGATCTCTGCCGTCACCGCGGCTTCTTCCGCAACCGGCAGATCGCTGGTGCCTGCGCAGATGACGGTGACGCGCCCCTGCACCGGCGGAGCGTTCTGAGCCAGCGTAATGCAGCGTGCGAGTTCGTGGTGCTGCGCCGTAGGCACGGTTTCTTGGACGGCAGTGAAGTGCTCCTGCGAAGCCCGAGTGGCGAGCACGCTCACGCCGCTCGCCGCGAGCTTCACGAAGATGGCTGCGACCTGCTCCGGCGTCTTGCCGGCGGCAAAGACGACCTCCGGCATTCCCGAGCGCAGCGACCGATGATGATCGAGCTTGGCGAAGCCAAGGTCCTCAAAGGGCAGCGAGGCCAGCCTGTCGGCGACCTTTTCAGGAGTGGTTTTATTGGCTTCGAGCTGTCGCAACAGCTCGAGCACGGCCTCACGACGCATGGCTGGAACGCGCTCCCATCAGCATCTCCACAGGCAGCAGGGCATTCATCGAACCGGAGCGATATCCCTGTGTATCGAGCGTGACATAGGTGAATCCGGCCGCGCGAACCGCTGCGGTGATGCTGTCCAGTGTCGCTAGCGTCAGCCCTTGCGCAAGCGTGCCGCGATCCAGCTCGACGCGCGCCAATTCGCCATGATGCCGCACGCGCACGTGCAAAAAGCCGAGCTCGTGCAGCGCATCTTCGGCCTGCTCGACCTGCAGCAGCGCCTCGCGGCTTACGGGCCGGCCATACTCCAGGCGCGACGACAGGCACGCCGACGCGGGCTTGTCCCAGACGCTCAGATTCGCGGCCTGCGCCAGGGCACGAATCGCCTGCTTGCCCAGTCCCGCTTCGGCCAGGGGAGCAGCCGCATGGTGCTGTTCTGCGGCCTTCTGGCCGGGACGAAAGTCGCCGCTGTCATCGGTATTGCGGCCATAGGCGATGGTGGCAAAGCCCAGCTCGGCGCGTAGCGCTTCCATGGCGTCGAACAACTCGTCCTTGCAGTGGAAGCAGCGCTGGCCATCGTTACGCACGTAGTCGGCTCGCTCCATCTCGTTTGTCTGCAGGATGTGCAGCGGAATCGTATGGGCCTCGGCAAAGGCAATGGCGGCGGCGAGCTCCTTGCGTGGCAGGCTGGGCGAGTCGGAGATGACGGCAAGCATGTTCGGGCCGAGAACCTCGTACGCCTCCCACGCGAGATAGGCCGAGTCGACGCCGCCGGAGTACGCCACCATCAGCCGCTCATGCTGCGCGAGGATGCTGCGGAGACGGTGGCGTTCTTCGTCCTGTAAGGATTTATTCATGGTGGTCTCTATAGCGGTCGCTCTCGTTTCGCCTTTGTTCTTGCTGTTGCCCTTGCCTTTCTTGTTGTCATTCCCGAAGGGAATCTGCTTCCTGCCGGATCACCGCAATGCTAAGCCCCGCTTTCGTCCAGGACGACCGCGCCGCATCGGGCAAACAGCAGATTCCCTCCGGGAATGACAACAAGAAAAGCAAATACAACAACCTTTCTACTGCGCCGCCTTCTCCGCCTCGGCCAACTGCTCCGGGCTGCTCAAATCACGGCGATGCGGATCATTCAGCTTATCCTTCGTCGCCCAAAGTCCCGCCGATGGCGTCGAGATGTAGAACACCTCTTCTCCATCCGGCATCGTGTTCCAGCCTTCCTTCATGGTCGCCGGGTTGTAGCGAGCCTGCATCTCGGCGAGATCGGCATAGTTATACCCGACTTGCTCGATCTCCGCCTTCGTCAGGTGGCCCGGGGCATAGGTAATGGTGAAGCGGCCTTCGCTGGAGCCGTGGATGAGATGCGCCACGCCATGCGGAATGGCCTGCATATCGGCCTCGGTCTTGTAGAGTGCCAGCGTGTAGGGCGTGCCCTTGTAGCCATACTTGCGGATCAGCGCGTCGACTTCGGGTTGTTCTCCAAAGCGTTCGACACCCGGTGCGAGGATGAGCAACTCACCCCCATCGGCGATGGCCATGCGCGTGCGGTAGACGGCCTTGTTCGCCACCCAGGTCGCGCGGAACTCGTCAGCCTGCATCACGGCGACGACCTTCTTGATCGGCTTGTCGAAGACCGTGATGTTCTGCTCGCGGCTGCGGCGCGCGGCCTGCAGGTAGGTCTCGAGATCGTCGCCGACGAAGAGCCCGCTCGTCACCAGCTTGTTCTCCTTGTCGCGCTGCATCACGATCTGGATGTAGCAGTCCGGCACATGCTTCATGTACTTCTCTTCGGCATAGTTGAAGCACGCGCGCAGCGGTGTCACCAGGCAGCCGAGGTTGTTCTCGATGCCATACACTGCGGCCGCAATGTGCGAGGCGCAGATCGTATCCTTGCCCGCAACGCCGATGAAGTAGTTCTTGTTGTGGTTCGCAAAGCCCAGCACTTCGTGCGGAACGACATGCCCGACGTTGATGACCAGGTCCCACTGCTCGGTCATGAGCTTGGTATTCAGGTCGATCGGGATGTCCCAGTCGGCAGCACCACCGGTGGTTGCGTCTACATATTTTCCCGGCACCACGCCGACGTGCGTGCAGCCATTGCGCCAGTCGTGCGCGAAGATGCGCTCGTGCGGAATCGAGCCGAACATCCACTTGTTCTCAGCCTCGGTGTGCGGCACGTGCTGTCCCAGCGTCGGGATGACCTCCACGTGCGCTCCCGCCGCATCCAGCTCGCGATAGAGCAGCTCGGTAATATGGCCCGCGCCGGAGTGCGCACGCGTGAGATCAGGCGGCAGCAGCAGGACCCGCTTGAGGTTGCCGTTGATACGGGTGCGGGCTTCGGCGAGCAGGCGGGTGCAGGCTTCGGCGATCTGCTGCTGCGAGAGGGCGTCTTCTTCGATAGTGAACCAGGGCACGGCGGGAACTCCTAGGGGTCGTTACGATCTTACGGTCTTTCAATCTGCGTCTCCGACTCTACCGAACGCTCTTACAAGAAGGCAAATTTGTAAGACAGCATAGCGAAAGAAAGGCGGCATGTCCCTGGAGCACGCTGACCGGTTTTTGCAGTTGATTGTTTTTCGCCGTCGTCCTGAGCCAACGGCGAAGGACCCCCGCATTGGGTACCACCACGGACGCTGGTACCACCCCACTCTGGGACTTTCAGCCTGCCCACGACCATTCGACTCGCAATCGAATGAGCTTAGGTCTTGACTTTTATCGCAATTAGCAATATAAATATTGCAATCCGCAATACACGGAGAGCAAGAAATGAAACTGTGCGACAAAATCCGGTACCTGCGCGAGGTTGAAGGCAGTCTGCGCGGTCTGGGCCGCGCGATGACCCAGGGCGAACTGGTCAAGGCCATCGCGGCGGAGATGGAAGAGTCGATCAGCCAGAGCTATCTCTCGCAGATCGAGAGCGGCGCCCGCCCGCACCTCACTAATACCTCGCGGCTGCTGCTGGCGAAGTTCTTCAAGGTACATCCCGGCTACCTGGTCGATGACCCCGAGGGCTATCACGCCGAACTGCTCAGCGACCTGCGCGGCCTGGAGGACAAGCTCGACCTCTGGCTGATCGGCGGCGCGGAGCGTTTTCGCCGCGACCCCGAACTGCGCCGAGCCTTGTTGGCGGTAGCACGGCACGAGGATTCGCGCGGCTGCCTGCTGCTGCTCGAAAGCGTGCTGGAGACGCCATCGCTGGCGGAGCGCTTGCTGGAGCTGCTGCGGCCTGTGCCGAAGCTGGCAACGCGGCCGCTGGCCCTGGTAGAACCAGCCGCGGAGAGCGCAAGTGTAAGTAAGCGTGTCATGAAGAAGAAGTCCGGGCCCAGTACGAAGTAAGGAGAGGGACGATGACAGCAGCATGGGATTGGAATGCGATTTACCTGACGTGTTTCGGCGTAGGGCTGGTACTGAGCTTCATCGCCTTCTTCGCCGGCGGCATGCACCTTCACATAGGGCACTTTCACTTTGGCGGACACCTTGGAGTGAAGGGCCACACCGGCGGCGGCTCACTCTCACCGATCAACGGGTTCACCCTGATGGCCTTCCTCTGCTGGTTTGGCGGCACGGGATACCTGCTGCACGGTGCGAACCTCTTCGGCGTCACGCTGGTGCTGCTGTTATCGGCAGTCAGCGGTCTCGTGGGAGCGGCGGTGGTCTTCTGGTTTCTCGTCGGAGTGCTGATGCCGCATGAGCGCACGCTGGAGCCCGCCGATACGGAGATGACCGGAGTTATCGGTCGCCTGAGTGGAGCGGTTTCCGCGCACGGGGTTGGCGAGATTCTGTACTCGCAGAACGGCTCGCGGCGCAGTGCCGCGGTGCGGTCGGACGACGGAATCGCCATCGAGCGTGGAGCCGAGGTAATCGTGATGCGCTACGCACGCGGCATTGCCTACGTGCGGCGATGGGATGAGTTTGAACACGGCTTGTTGGCCGAGATGCCGGGCCGTGGCCTTGAGAAAGAAAGCAAGGAGCAGTAACCCGGACTGCGCGAAACAGTGCAGCCGGTCGGGCCATAAAAAGTAGGACCTTATTGAATTTGATTTTCAGAGAGGCAGGAGATGGAAAACCATTACATAGTTGTCGGTGGGTTAATCGTTCTTGGAACCCTTGTGCTGATGGGCTTGATGGCGAAGATGTTTCGCAAAGCCGGCCCCAATGAAGCAGTCATCCGTTACGGCTTTCGCGGACCGAAGGTCATCAAGGGCCACGGCGCGCTGATCTTTCCGGTGGTGGAGCACTCGCGAATGCTGTCGCTGGAGCTGATGAGCTTCGACGTAGCCCCGTCGCAGGATCTCTACACCAAGCAGGGCGTTGCCGTAACCGTTGAAGCCGTCGCGCAGATCAAGGTGCGTTCGGACAACGAGTCGATCATGACGGCGGCGGAGCAGTTTCTCTCCAAGACGCCCGCAGAGCGCGAGGGCTTGATTCGTCTCGTGATGGAAGGCCACCTGCGTGGCATCATCGGTCAGCTCACGGTCGAGCAGATCGTGAAGGAGCCGGAGATGGTGGGTGAGCGTATGCGCGCCACCTGCGCCGAGGATATGAGCAAGATGGGGCTCGAAGTCGTGAGCTTCACCATCAAGGAGGTGCGCGATAAGAACGAGTACATCACCAACATGGGTCGTCCTGATATTGCGCGTATCAAGCGCGATGCCGAGATCGCCATGGCCGAAGCGGAGCGCGACACCGCGATCCGCCGCGCAATCGCTCTAAGGGAAGCTGCGGTCGCCAAGGCTGCCGCCGACCAGGAGCGAGTGCTCGCCGAGACGATGTCGCTGGGCAAACAGGCCGAGGCGCAGCGCGACCTCGACATCCAGAAGGCAACGTTCACCGAGCAGTCCCGCCGGCAGGAGGCGCAGGCTGACAAGGCGTATGAGCTGCAGACCAACGTGATGCAGCAGAAGGTCATCGCCGAGCAGGTGAAGGTGCAGCAGATCGAGAAGGAAGCGCAGGTCAAGGTACAGGAGGCCGAGATCCTGCGTAACGAGAAGGAACTCATCGCGACTGTCCTCAAGAAGTCGGAGATCGAGGCGCAGCGCATTGGCAACATGGCGAATGCCGAAAAGGCACGCATCGTCGCTGAGGCGGAAGGCAAGGCTCAGGCCATCCGTACCCAGGGTGAGGCGGAGGCTTCGATCATCTTCCAGAAGGGCGAGGCGGAAGCCAAGGCCATGAACATCAAGGCTGAGGCCTACCAGGAGTGGTCGCAGGCCGCGGTCGTCGACAAACTCATCACGAACATGGCGGATGTCGTTCGCGCCATGAGCGAGCCTCTGAGCAAGGTGGACAAGATCACCATCGTGTCCACCGGCGACGGCAAAAACGTCGGAGCGCACAAGCTCACCGGCGAGATGACCGAGATCGCAGCGCAGGTACCCGCGCTCTTCGAGGCTCTCAGCGGCATGAAGATGAGCGACCTGATGGGGAACATCAAGCAGATGACGCAGCGCCCGAACGGCGGTACGTCCGATGTTCCACCCACGATCGAAGGGGACCGCAAGAGTGAATAACCGGCACGGCGCGCGAGACAAACGTCTCGCGCGCCGTCGCTTATACAAGTTGTTTTGAAGGGTACGGCCTTTAGGCCGTACGTAGATAGCTACACTCTGCGGCGCGGCTTTAGCCGCTGAGGGAATGACGCAAGCACGCCACGGATTTACGGCGGGACCACAACTCCCGCGCTTTCAAAGCAAAGAAGAAAAGGAGAACCGTCATGGCACTATCGCTAATGGAAAGAGTAGCAACGCTGCTACGCGCAAACGTGAACGATCTGATCGACCGCGCCGAAGACCCCGAAAAGATGTTGAAGCAACTGGCTCTCGATATGGAGAACCAGTTACTGCAACTGAAGACGCAGGTAGCAATTGCGATCGCCGACAAACACCTGCTCGAAAAGAAGAGCAAGGAACAGTCGCAAACTGCCGAGGACTGGCGTTTAAAGGCGGAGCTGGCGGTGACCAAGGGCAAGGACGATCTGGCCCGTGCCGCACTCGACCGTGCCCTGACGCACGAGAAGATGGCCGGGGACCTCCTGCACCAGGTCGAAGAGCAGACCGAAGAGGTCGAAGGGATGCGCATGACGTACAACAAGCTGCAAGGCAAGTTGAAAGAGACGCAGGCCCACTGTGTGTTGCTGATCGCGCAGCATCGCCGCGCGCAGATGGCGGGCAAGGCGATTACGGCGCGTGAGGCAGCGGAGCAGGTGGCTGTAAGCCTCGGTCGCGGCCCGGCGCTTGACCGCGTCAAAGCCCGCATCCAGAGCGCCGAAGCGCATAACTACGCCGGCAAACAGATGCTCGAAGACGACACGCTGGAAGACGACTTCGCGAAGCTGGAACGCGACGAGAAGGTCGAACGGCTGTTGGGCGAGTTGAAAGAGAAGCAAGCCCACATGCTGGAGGCCGGCTGAGCCTTTTGGGTGGTTTGCCTGGAGGGCTGTACGCGCGATTCATTCACGGCAGCATGATGAGTCGCGCGTACAGAGATAGCTGTCATGATGCCTGCAAAGAACCTTTACAAATGGACCATGGGGAATTGATATGGATTTTCCCGGTAACAGTATCGAGTTGCATGGAATCGCTCTACTTGCGCTGATCGCGGTATTGTTTCAAGGATATTCCGCAAAGCCTTTCAGTGTTAGGCACGATGGAATGGTGCCCGTGCATGCGGCCTCGCGGAAGGGTTCTCAGCCGGAGGATTCATTCCTGGGACCGGAATATCCACGGTTCAAGCAAGGTATCTGGCTGGTGCAGATAACGGATGGCTCCGGGAACAAACTGGGGTCAAAAGAAGAGGAGTTTTGCGGCTCACTGGAATATGGAAATCTTTTCCCTCACGTTGCGCAAAAGTCTAAAAAGCAGGGGCTCATGGACCCGGAAGGTGGGCTCTTTCAACGCTCCCGAAGCCTGGGAAGCGGAAAATTCCTGGTGGAATTCAAAGATAATTCCTTCGAGGGGAACTCAAGGCTGGAGCGGCATACCGTTACAGCCGACAGCGGAACAGCGTTTACAGACGCCGCAGTGATGCTGCTTGATCAAGGGCACAAGAGCAAATTGTTTGCCGAAGCCAGTTGGCAAAGGCGTTGCTCCCAATAAAGTCCGTCCTTTAGTCGGGCTTCATTGGGACCCGTTACTTCTGAACGGTGCAATCGACAAGGCGCATCTTGAAGGTCGCTACATTCGCAAC
Organism: Granulicella mallensis MP5ACTX8; assembly: GCF_000178955.2. Taxonomy (NCBI): domain Bacteria; kingdom Pseudomonadati; phylum Acidobacteriota; class Terriglobia; order Terriglobales; family Acidobacteriaceae; genus Granulicella; species Granulicella mallensis. Next base: position 861,003 of record NC_016631.1, read on the forward strand.
AACGAACGTGAGCGAATCTGGAAGCTGGAAGGATTCGACTGGCTGAAACGTGGCTGACATCGTTACATGGGTTGCAGGCCCATCGGCGGACCCCTGGTAGGTGCCGTCGAGTTTTGTCAGAAGCAGGCCTTTGGCGGAAGGCGTGTAGGTTGTATCCAACTCTCCGTTGATTTTTGCTGATGTGGTCGAAAGGTGATGGATAACGAGTTTTTTATCCAGGGTCAGTTCATCGATAGCTTTACTGGCGCCGTCGACGATCACATAGCCTGTGGCCGTGGCTTTTACGGACGATGGGGTCAGGGTAATCAACGTACCGTTGAGGCTTGGCATCCAGGATTGAAAGAACCCGTCAAGCGTCTGTTTCAATCCGTTGACTAACTGATTGGCGTTCTGTTCGCGATCTTTAGGAGGTGTGCCTGCACTTACCCAGGAGATATTCGGATGACTGCCCAGGTCTGAAGTAACAGACAGATGGGAGCCCTGGAGATACTGCACCATCGGATCGTCTGCGGGCGGTGTCTTCCCATTGATCGAAGTAAAAAGTGCGTCCCAATCTACACTTGCGTTGCAGGAAAAACCTTTGAGTCCCGCTGCACGCAGGTTGTAGTACTGCGACCTGGCGGTGGTCAGAAGCTGGGTCTGCTCCTTTTGCGGGACGTTCTGTGCCTCCAGGCTGGGGGAACAGGCTGCGATGAAGGTGGCAATAAGCAGAACGACGCGCGGGTAGAGTGACATGACAAAACTATAACCGCAGCCCTTGTCGTGTGTGCGCGGAAGGGTCGTTCTGATGGATATAGCCACCGAAGAGGGTCGACCCGATCTTTAGGGCCAAAGGCCCGTCTCATACCCGTCTGGGGCAAAGCGAACCTGGGACAGCACACGATAGCGTGTTGGTTCGGGAAGCGTCGCCCCAGGTTAGGTGCAGGAGGAGAAGTTGAGGGCTGTAAGCCCGACTCATCTTCTGTGCAGGGCATGATGAATCGGGCTTACAGCCCTCTAATCTCGAATTGGTCCTGTACCTGGGGCTACGCTTGCAGCGAGCTAAAAACCGCTCGCTGCTGCGCTCCACCCCAGGCTGGTATGAAACGGGCCTTTGGCCCTAAAGATCAAGACACTCTAGACCTGCGCAAACCCTCCGTCGGCCTGGATGTCAGCTCCGTTGATATAGCTGGCCGCGTCGGACGCCAGGAAAGCCACAACCTCTCCCATCTCTTCCGCCTCGCCCGCGCGGCCTAGCGGAACCGCGCCGACGACGTTCGTCATATAGGCTTCCTTGACCTTGGGATCGACGAAGGTTTGCTGCAGCAAAGGAGTCAGGATCGGTCCCGGGGAGAAGACATTGACGCGGATGCGGCGGGCTTTGAGTTCGTTCGCCCAGGTCCGTGCAAAGCTGCGGATCGCGGCCTTGGTCGCGGAATAAACCGTGCGCTGGGGAATGCCCTTCACGGCCGTCGCGGACGATGTCAGGATGATCGACGCGCCGTCGGTCAGCAGCGGCAGGGCCTGCTGCACGGTGAAGATGACGCCCTTGAAGTTAATGGCCAGTTGGTAGTCGATCGCTTCTTCCGTGATCGAGCCGAGGGGTTCTCTCGTCTGAACGCCGGCGTTCGCGACCAGGATGTCGATCTTGCCCTTCGACGCGCGAACCGCTTCGTAAACCCGATCGAGGTCGGCTGGTTTGGACACGTCGGCTTGCACAGCCGTCACGTCGCCACCGATCTCGGCAACTGCCGCGTCCAGGATGGACTGGCGACGGCCCACGATGAAGACAGATGCTCCTTCTGCAGCAAGCCGCTTTGCGGATGCCAGTCCGATCCCTTCACCACCACCCGTAACCACAGCTACTTTGCCCTGTAGAGAACTATTCATATAGATCACTCCAATAATGATGATGGTCATCATTGATATGTTGACATTAACAATGATGACCGTCATCATTGTCAAGCGGGCAATTTGTTTTTCACGCGGAGCAGATCACATGCGTTTGACCGGCGAACAAGCCAAACAAAATCGGCAGCTCATCCTTGAAACCGCATCGCGGATGTTTAAGCTGCATGGCATGGAAGATGTCAGCGTCGCTGACATCATGAAGCAGTCTGGCTTTACCCACGGCGGTTTCTATAACCACTTCAATTCCAAAGAGGAGCTTGCGGCTGAAGCGGTTGCGTGTGCCTTCGAAAACTCCGCGCAAAGATTGTCGGAAAAGTTTGCCTCAGCCGGAAGTCCGCGGAAGGGCTTTGAGAAAGTGATCGCGGAATACCTCAGTCCGGCGTATCGCGATTCATCTACTGGAGGATGTCCGGCAGCGGCGCTGCCAGCCGATGCTGCCCGCAATGGCAAAGAGGTTCAAACGGCTTTCGCCGACGGAATTGAATCCTATCTTGATATATTCGCCGCCGGGATGGACGGAAACAAACAAGAGGCACGGCAACAAGCCGTAGCGTTGCTGAGTAGCCTGGTGGGCTCATTGATGTTGTCCCGGGCCGTGAAGAAAAGCAATCCGAAGCTTTCCGACGAATTGCTCAGCTCCGCGCGGAAGCAGCTCTGTAAATAGAGCACTTTGGCGAACGCTAGCGGCGGTTCCAAAGGAACGTGTTACCCCAAGCAAACTAAGCCCCGAAGGGGCGCCCTATCATAGCCCAGGGTGAAACCCTGGGTTCCGAAGCAAAAATGAAGATAAGCCCTGAAAGGGCGTCCTATCGATGCCCGACGAGATAGGACGCCCTTTCAGGGCTATGTCTCCCGTTCGGCATCGTTCCCCAGGGTTTCACCCTTGACGCAGAGCGCGATGCGAATGTTTGTGGCGCGCTTTGCGTCCTCACCCTGGGCTATGATAGGGCGCCCCTTCGGGGCTCAACTCTGGGCTTGATTTGCTGGGTACCCATTCAAAGACTTCGCGCAGTGCCCGTAGTCAATAAATTCTCCCACCCGGCCTTGCTCATCTTGAGCCTTTGTCCGTCTGTCAGCACAACCCACAGATCCGCGCGACCCTCGCGCAGAATCTCCTTCACCCGATCGATGTTCACAATCGTCGATCGATGCACGCGAACAAAGCGAGCAGGGTCGAGCGAATCCACGAGCTGCTTGACGGTCTGGCGCAGCATGTAAGTCTTAGTTCCGAGATGCAGGCGCGAGTAATAGTCGGCGGCTTCGATCCAGTCGATGTCCGCTACCTGGACGATCGTCTCGCGGGCACCGTTCGGAACAAGAAGGCGTTTCACGTAAGGTTCGGCCGGCGCCTCTCCACGTTGCAGGCTGGAGGCGATAGCCTGCATCTGTTCCTGCGTGATCAAGGCGGCTTTGGAAGCAATGCGTTCGCGCACATGCTCCAGCGCTGATTGGAGGCGTTGTAGTTCCACCGGCTTGGTCAGGTAATCGAGGGCATGGACCTCAAAGGCGCGCACGGCGTACTCATTGTGTGCGGTGACGAAGACAGTCGGCGGCATCCGCGCAACGCCAATCTGTTCCACTACTTCAAAGCCGGTATTGCCGGGCATCTGGATATCCAGAAAGAGCAGATCGACCGGTTCGGACTTGAGCAGTGAGACAAGCTCTCGGCCATTGCGGCACTCGCCTGCTACCTCGATCGAAGTCTCTCCCGCGAGCATGGCCTTGAGCCGATCCCGGGCGAGTGGCTCATCGTCGGCGATGACGGTTCTAAGTCTCATACCGCCAGCTCATAGGGAATCTTGATGGAGACCTCGAAGCCGCCCTCTGCAAGGGCGTTTGCGCTCATGGCGTAATCGTCGCGATAGAAATGAGTAAGCCGGTCACGCGTATTCCTGAGCCCGATTCCATGCCCGGGTTTTGTCGGCGCGTTGCTGCCGGGGCCATTGTCACGGATACGGAGTTGCAGGTGCCGTCCCTCGCGTCTTGCCGAGGCCTCGACTACGCCATCGCTTTCGCAGTGAGCGATGCCGTGGCGGATAGCATTCTCTACCAACGGTTGCAGGAGAAAGCAGGGAACCAGTCCTCTTAGCGCGTCGGGCTCAATGCGCACGTCTACGCGAAGCCTGTCGGCGAAGCGCACCTGTTCGATGGCGAGATAGCTTTCGATCATCTGCAACTCTTTGCCGAGGGTCACCTTCTCCGGGCTGTTACTGGCGAGCGTGGTGCGCAGAAGAGTGTTCAAACTTCCAAGCGTTTCCAGGGCCTCGTCCTTGCGATCGAACTCAACCAGCGCGGTTACGGTGTTCAGCGTATTGAAGAGGAAGTGAGGATCGATCTGCATCTGGAGCGCGCGCAGGTGTGCCGTAGATAACTGCTTCTCCAGTTCGATAGAACGTACGTTGTCTTCCTGGGACTTCAGATAGAGATGAACGGCAAGGCAGGCTCCCAGGATGAAGCCGTAGAGCAGAAGCTCCAGGCTGAAATGTCCCAGGTTGAGATACTGCAGCTCGGCATAGCCTGCCTGGTACAAGCCGGGCCATGTACGGAGACACCAGGCGATGGTCTCCTGCAGCAGGTAAGAATGCACGACACTGACAGTTACGCCGAGTACAAGATGAAGGAGGAGTAAGCGCCAGGAGAGGAACGAGGCCTTCGGCCAACGCCTCAATCCGATCCACAGGCAGTAAGCCACCACGCCCCACCAGCTCCAGAGAACCAGGCCATACGCAAGCGAGGGGAGAAGAGGCGCTACTGCATGGGAGGCCACGACGGCTGAATGACACTCCGCCGCCGCCGCAAGGGCCAATAACGAGGAAACGCACGCGATCAGGGTGAAGGCGTGAACATGGCCTTCGCCGGTGTTGGAAGATTTGAGGTATCTCAGCATGACAACCTCATCGCAGCGTCTCGACGTCTCCGATTCCGCCGGTCTGCCGCAGGGAATCTACGCTGATAGTACAGCCGGAGCATTGCCTTTGGATCGCCCTTTCTCCCTCGGCTCTGTACTGTGCGGCCTCGGTATGCCGTCCCACCTGGTCCAGGACGCGAGCGTAGACCACCTCTGCGATCAGGTATCGAGAATCCTTCCGCCCAGCTGTGCGGTCGAGCAGATGAACTCCCTGCCACAGGGCCTGCAGGGCTTCTGCCCTCCTTCCTGCCTTGGCATAGGCATCGCCCAGCATGACATAGCCCCAACCACTCATCGGCGTCTCCTCTCCGTGACGGTTCCGAAACAGATCGAGCGATTGCCGATAGTCAGCAATGGCCGTGTCAGTATCCTGCCGTTGAAGCGCGAGCCGGCCCTGGGCGAGAAGAATATAAGAACGGTCATCGTCATCGAGATCGGCGGTCAGTCGCGACTCAGCTTCTACCTGTAACAGGTACCGTTCCGCACCTTTGGCATCTCCCTGATCCAGAGACAGATCGGAGAGTCCTACAAGGGCTCTCGTAATAGCAGCATGGTCCTGACTTTTCTTGAAAAGTTGCAGGCTCTGAAGCTGCAGATTTCTAGCGAACGTAAACTCACCCATCTCCCGATAGAGAGCCCCTGAAGTCTCGAGAACCAGGGCATAGTCCTTGGTAGCGAGAGGATCGTCTTTGAGAATCGATATTGCTTTCTCATAAGCACTTTGCGCAGGCAGATACTGCCCCTCCGCCTTGTACGCGAAACCTAATAAGATCCATGCTTTCCCTCGATCTGCACCCTGGAGGGTGTTGGATCGAACAATAGGTTTCACGATGTCGATGACAGAGGCGCTGTCACCTCGTCGCATGGCGGTGAAGGCTTCATCGAACTGCTCATGCAGAGTTTTCTGTGCCGCAAGAGGAGACCCGATGAAAAGAACGATCCAGAGGGTTAGGCCGAGACACTTCATATCTCTACACTGATCGTCGGCAGAGGGGGAGGACAGCGGTTTGCTGTCAACCGTGCGGCTTTTGCAGGGAAGGTTCGTTTTCGTGCAGGTAGCGTCTGTGGCACTGTCGTTGCTTTTGTTTTTCTGGTTGTCATTCCGAGTGCAGCGAGGAACCTGCTGTCTCCCGCTCTTTGTGTTGCCCAAAACATAGAGGCCAAGGCCGAAATGTTATTGTTTGTGCCAAAACATAACGTCCGTGGCGAAGCTGGCGAAAAACGGGAGACAGCAGGTTCACTCCCCTTCGGCTTCGCTCAGGGTCGGAATGACAACCAGAAAAGCAAAGGCAAAAGCAAAAGCAAAGGCAAAGGCAAGAACAGGTAGATGCTTCATCACGCGAGATAGACTAGGCCCATGCTTCGAAGCGTCAACGGCATACGGTATGTAACTCCTCTGCGAGAGGGCGGATCGCTGCCTGCCATCGTGGAGGCGGACGACGGCAGAATGTACGTCGTCAAATTTCGCGGCGCGGGGCAGGGAGCTCTGGCGCTGGTGGCTGAGTTGATCTCAGGAGAGATCGCTCGCCTGCTGGGCCTGCGCGTTCCGGAGATTGTCTTCGTACAGATCGATTTTGCGCTGGGAAGGAATGAGCCGGATGCAGAGATTCGCGATCTGCTGAAGGCTTCTGTCGGTCAGAACATTGGTCTTGAATATCTGCCTGGAGCAACGACCTTCGATCCGGCGGCGGGCGATGAAGCCTCCTCATCGATAGCTTCTCTGTGTGTCTGGCTCGATGCCTTTGTATTGAACGTAGATCGCACCGCCCGCAACGCGAACCTCCTGCTGTCGGAGGGGACGTTGTGGTTGATCGATCATGGAGCCTCGCTGTACTTTCATCACAACTGGCCGACCGCGAAGGAAAAGGCTGTCTCAAGGTTTGAGCCGATTCGCGAACACATTCTTCTGCGCTGGGCCGGAGACATCGCGGCTGCTTCCCATACGGCGCACGCGAGCCTGACGGAGACAAAGCTGAACGAGATTCTGCGGCTTCTTCCCGACGAGTGGCTGATCCTGGAGAGCGATGAGGTTACTCCCTCGCAACGGCGCGAGGCGTATCGCGACTTTTTGCTTCGGCGGCTGGAAGCATCGAATATCTTTGAACAGGAGATGATCCATGCCCGTTCCCAACTCGTTTAATTACGCGACAGTGCGCGTGGTTCCCCGCGTCGACCGGGACGAGTTCGTGAATGCGGGGGTGATCGTCTACTCCTCGGAGCAGAACTTTCTCGGTGCGCGCATCGAGGTCAATGAGGCGCGTCTTCGTGCGTTGTGGCCTGCGTTGGATGTGAGCATGGTGGAGCGGCACCTGCAGGCGATCTGCCGTATCTGTGTGGGCGATCCTGCGGCCGGGCCGATTGCGCGCCTGTCGAAGAAGGAACGCTTCTACTGGCTGACAGCGCCGCGTAGCGCGGTGATTCAGATCTCGCCTGTACGCACAGGGCTTTCGTCCGATCCGGAGAGCCTGCTGAATCGGCTGGCGCAGGAGCTTGTAGCGACAGTCTGAGGTTCGTTCACGTGCGTTAATCGCGCAAAATAAAGCCTCTCTCGATGATCCTTTGCAGGTGGCTACCGAGCCCTTTCCTGTCCTTGCTGCAGGTTTTGCGGACCGCATGTCGTCCCCTTTCAAGGACTGGTAAAAATCTCGGTTTTTCACTCCATCTTTACGTCTATTTATCCCATTCTTCCGTCTATGGTCGCATGTTGATTTTTAAGCTCTGCGCATCGCGCGGATTTTGGGAAACAACTTCCATTGCGATTCTTCGGGCCCCAGTGGCAACAACGTAAGTGGATTGTTTGCCTCCCTTCCATGAGATTCATTCACCCTGAGGAGTTTTTAGAATGAAATCCATCATTTCTCGTCTACGTGTCGGTGTGGGTCTTCTCACACTGAGTGGCGCTGTATTTACATTGAGCGGATGCTCGGCCAACTTTGGCGGGTCTACCGGCGCTGCCGATCAGGTTAGTATGCAATCGATCTCGGGTATCGTGCACGGTGGCCAGCAAGGCCTTGTCGGCGCGCAGGTCTTTCTGTACGCGGTCGGTACCGGTGGTTATGGCTCAGCCTCTACCCTGGTGGCGGGTCCGGTTACCACCGACTCGTCAGGCAACTTCAGCTTCAGCAGCGGATTCAACTGCACGGCAGGCCAGCAGCTCTATCTTTACGCCCTGGGCGGCGATCCGGAGCTGGGTCAGGGAGGCACTGCCAGCGGCAACAATCCGGGAGCCGGACTTCTGGCCGTGGCAGGGCACTGCACCGGCGGCACAGGCATCACGAACTCCCAGGGGGCCACGATCGGTGCGATCTTCATGGATGAGGTCAGCACGATTGCCACGGCTTATTCTCTGGCGGCTTATGCCACCGATGCGACACACATCGGCAGGTCCGGCACGGCGCTGGCCGCCACGAACCTCAGCAATGCCATCGACACCTCCTTCAATCTGGTAAATCCAGCCGCGGGCACAGCGCTGTCGGCGCCGCTGAGTGGTAACGGCACGGTTCCGACCACGGAGATCAATACTCTGGCGGACATGCTGGCGTCCTGCATCAACTCGACCGGGGGACCATGCAGCTCTCTCTTCGCCAATGCCATGAATGGCAGCGTGGCTCCTACCGATACGGCAACGGCAGCGATCAATATCGCGCACAACCCGATCGCCAATATCAGCCCACTGCTGAACCTCACGAACAACGCAAGCCCCTTCCAGCCCATTCTTACCACTGCCACCAGCTTCACCCTGGCGGTCAACTACACCGGTGGTGGCCTTGCGAATCCAGTCGGTATCGCTGTGGACGCCACCGGCAATATCTGGCTGGCCAATCAATCCAATGGGACGACGCCCAGGTTAAGCGAGTTCAATCACATCGGGGTTCCTGTCAGTGCCACTGGTTTCACCGGTGGCGGTCTTGCCCTGTCGCAGAACGTCGCCATCGATCCTTCCGGCAATGTCTGGGTTTCCAATACCGAGCCTGACCTCTCGATCAATAACTTGAGCAAGTTCACCCCAGCGGGAACGCCGATCTCCGGTGCGAATGGTTTTACCGGCGGCGGGCTGGTTAATCCGATCGGTCTCGCTATCACCCCCAATGGCAATGCCTGGACCGCGAACGACGGCAGCGGCCCGAGCGAGTTCAACGGTGCTACGGGGGCGGCGATCTCTCCTGCGAGTGGGTTCCCGCTCGGCGGCGTCGTTGAATCGGTGGGCATCGCTATTGACCCCGGTGGGGATGTCTGGATCGCCGGCATCGGTTCGAACGTTGTGAGCAGGCTCAACGGTTCTACGGGTGCTTTGCTCTCTCCCGCCGGCGGTTTTACCGGTGGAGGTCTGGATGCCCCATGGGGTCTTGCCTTCGACACCTCCAGCAACATCTGGGTCGCCAACCACGCTGGCAACAGCTTGAGCAAATTCAATGGTCCTACGGGGGCGGCGCTCACCGGTACGGAAGGTATCGTCGGCGGGGGGCTTAGCGCTCCAGAGCAGCTTGCCATCGATGGTTCTGAGAATCTCTGGACCGCTAATACCGCGAGCGGTGTCAATTCGGTGACCGAGCTCAACTCCGCGGGGACGCCCCTCTCCCCTCCCGCAGGTTTTACTGGCGGCCCTCTGAAGGGCCCGACTAATCTCGCTCTCGATGGTTCCGGCAATGTCTGGGTTGCAAGTGACGGAGGAAATACCCTGACGGAGTTTATTGGGGCTGCCACTCCTGTGGTTACACCGCTGGTTGCGAATTTCCTCACTGGGACGAAGACAGCCGGCCAGAAGCCGTAAACCACTTACTGCCTCCGCAGCTCTTGCGGGTGCAATTACCTTCGCCCGCCACGGAGAAACTCCGTGGCGGGCGTTTTGATTGGGCTCTCGTAGCCTGCGTCCTAAGGAGTGTCTAAAAGCTTGCAGAGGGTTTGAAGGGCATGGCCTTTACCCAGCGGAAAAAGTCCGTATTTTGATCCTTAGTGCCAAGGGCCCGTTTCATCCCAGCCTGGGGCAAAGCAAACCCGAGCCAACACGCTATCGCGTGGTGACTCGGGGAGCGACGCCCCAGGTTAGGCGCAAGAGTAGAAGTTAAGGGCTGTAAGCCCGACTCATCTTCTGTGCAGGGGACGATGAATCGGGCTTACAGCCCTCTGTTTTCGAGTTGATCCTGTACCTGGGGCTACGCTTGCAGCGAGCTAAAAACCGCTCGCTGCCGCGCTCCACCCCAGGCTGGGATGAAACGGGCCCTTGGCCCTAAAGATCAAGAGACTCTCTTTTCCTCTACGAGCTTTCCGCAGCCTCTTTAGACCGTACGCAAGCCAAAATAGATGCGGCTTCAACCGCTGAGGAATGTTCGCCTGGATACATTCCCGCAGCGGCTGAAGCCGCATTGTCAGATAGGCATTACGGCGGGACTGAAGTCCCGCCCCTTCAAAACAACAGCTTTCTGTTACTTGCCCGTGTAGACCACGTGCCAGACGCTGCGGCTGCCGTCGTCGGTGACGAACAGGCTGCCGTCGTTGCCTACGGTAACTCCTACGGGACGTCCCCAGACCTGGCCGTCAGCCGTGACGAAGCCGGTGAGGAAGTCATCGTATTCGCCAGTCGCGTGGCCGTTCTTCATGGGGATGCTGACCACTTCGTAGCCCGCACGATTCAGGCGGTTCCACGAGCCGTGCTCAGCGGCGAACGCATAGCCGCCATACTCCGCCGGGAAGGCATCCGCTTTTTTGGCCGTCGGGTAGAAGGTCATCTCCAGCGAGGCCATGTGCGGCTGCACGAGGACGTCGGGGGTGATCACCTTGGACTGAAGCTCAGGGTGCTTGCCGGCGTGCCGCGGGTCCTGATGTCCGCCCATGTAGAACCAGGGCCAGCCATAGAAGCCGTCTTCCTTGACCGAGGTCACATAGTCAGGGACGAGATGGTTGCCGAGGTTATCGCGCTCGTTGACCGAGCACCAGAGCTGTCCGGTGATGGGGTTGATGGCCTCACCGACGCAGTTGCGGATGCCGTAGGCGTAGATCTTGATGAACTTGCCCTCGGGGGTGTACTCGAGGACATCGGCGCGGTGGAACTCCTTGGGGTGCGTATCGGGATCATCGACGTTCGAGCCCGAGCCGACGGAGACCAGCAGATGCTGGCCGTCCGCGCTGAAGATAACGTCGCGCGTCCAGTGGCCGCCGCCGGTGAGCTGAGCGTAGCCCGGGATATCGGGAACGATGGTCTCGGCAGCGCCGGAAGCGTGCAGGTCTCCGGTCTTATAGGCAAAGCGCTGGACGGTGGTGGCGTTGCCGACATAGAGATACTTCGGATTCTTGGCCGGATAGAAGGCGATGCCGAAGGGATGATCGAGACCTGTAGCAAACTTCTCAATCCTGGCAGCCTTGCCGTCGGGTCCGATGCCGCGAAGGACGAGGAGGACGCCGGCGCCGGAGTCGGCGACGAAGAGGTCTCCGTTCGGTGCAGTGCGGATGACACGCGGCTCGGTGAAGGTGCCGCCGCTGAGCGTCATGTGCTCTTTGTTATCCGCGCGCTGCATAGGAGTGGCGTCTCCACCGGCATAGAGCGTGACCTTGAAGCCTGCAGGGGCAACAGGCCAGGCGTTTGCGGGCTTCGCAATGACACGGGGGGTGTTGTTGACCGACTCGTCGGGATGGGGTTCGGGCAGATCGCCGACAGTGATCTTATGGCGAACGCCGGGGGCCTGTTGGTTGTAATCCGTGAAGGCGGCCTGGCCTGTCAGCAGGGGCTGCTGTGCGACGGCGTTCGCCGACATCAGGGTAGCGGCTGCGGCCGTGGCGAGAAGACTGAGAAAACGTTTGCGCATGTGGACTCCGTGGGAGGGTTGGTCGTGAGCGTCGATGAGGGACGTCCTTGTATGACAGGACGATGATGGAATTGTACGAGTTTCGTTCAGGGATGCGCTGGGGGCGCTGAAGATGGCGGATTCTCTGTTGCCGTCGAGTTGGCTGAAGCCAGGGCCTTGATCTGCTCCAGGCTGGCGGTAGCCTCCAGCACGGCGCGATCTTTGTGTTGCTCAAGCGTGGTGGAGGTCAGGATGCTGCGCATGGCGGAGTCGGCGGCGTTATGCGGCTCCGCCGCGCTGCCCAGACCGCGCAGGATGTTCAGCAGCGTGGTCAGCGTCTCTACGGTGTGCTGGGCGGCCGCCGGATCAGGGGCGATCTCTTCGATGCGGAGACGAACAGACCCGCTGTAGCGAAGGCTGGCGACGAGGTCGGTGTCTTCCGGCAACGGCAGTTGCAGCCCCAGAATCGAGATATAGCCGTCCTTCGCGAAGGGAAGGCCGATGTGGCCGATCCCCCAGGCCTGTGAGAGCAGAGGGACCTCGGAGTAGCGTGCCGCCAGCAGCGACGATCCTGGCGTGCTCAGCGCTGAGGCCCGTGAGCGGTCGAGCATCGAGTGGATCTGCTCTGCCGTGGGGGTGTTGGATGCGGCGATGGTGTCATAGCCGAGCTGCGTCACGCGCAGCGTGCGGCCTTCGAGGGGGATGCAGTAGATGTCTCGTCCGGCGTAGCTCTCGTGCGAGGTCGCGATGCTGGCAAGATACTTTGCCAGGCGCTGTCCGTCGAAGCTTCCGACGAAGACCTCGGAGTAGGCCACGGGGCCGTTGGGGCCGTTCGGATTGGCCATGCGGTGCAGCGCGAAAGCCGCGTCGTCGATGTCGCGTTCGGGCACGATGCCTGTGGCGTCGATGAAGTGCTGGAAGTCGCTGCTGCGCTGCACGGGCGTCGCGTCGAAGTGGGTTGCGGCGCGCACGGTCTTCAGGTGGATGTAGACGATAGCGTCGGCTTCGGGGAGAAGCCGCGCAGCTTCGGGGGGAGAGTTCGCCCGCAGGTAAAGTGAAATGCCCAGCGCTGCCAGCACAATCAGGACGACTAACAGGGGAATGAGGGTACGTTTGCGCATAGGTGGTTAAGGGAAGAGCTTGCTTGTCCTAACGGTGAAACGAGTGCCGGGGGCCCATGCTGTGTGATTTTACTCGTGCAATCGTTTGGGGTAATGCAGGCAATAGAGAGCACTGCGTGATTTTGCGAATCATACCGTTTCGCCATGGGTTTCTTGCAGGGGGCGTGCTGTGATAAAGTCAAAACTGCGCTGCGCGGTTCTGGCAGCGTAGTTTGCTGTTTGGGCTGGCGTAGCTCAGCTGGTAGAGCACCTGATTTGTAATCAGGCGGTCGGGGGTTCAAATCCCTTCGCCAGCTCCAGATTTTCCGCAGCATTCGTATGAGAGTTTGGTTGTACCTGCTTGTTGTTCCAGCCTGCAGTGTCCGCCAGCCACATCTGGATTGAATTCTGGCGCGAATCTTCGTGTTGGGCATTTGTACGGAGTGTGGCAGGGCATTTGTTGGATTGGGCCAATCGGCGGGGTAGGGCACAGGTGGCCGAGTGGTTAATGGCAGCAGACTGTAAATCTGCCGCGCTTTGCGCTACGGAGGTTCGAATCCTCCCCTGTGCACCATTTTTCCGCGGCTTTGTTTCCGCCGCCAAAAGGAGTTCGGTTCCATGAACCCTTCGGGCACGGGACGCATGGTTGTCGCGCTGGTAGTGTTTGCATTGCTGGCGGTGTTAGTCTGGCGCACGATGGAGCCAGGCAGGTACCAGCAGTTGGCTTGGCTGCTGCTGGGGTTTTTCGCGTTTCGGGTCGTCCTCGGACGGCTGCGTTCGCGATAAGCTAGAGGTAAGCGCTGACGGCGAAAGCCGCCGGTGTGCAAGAAGGCTGATGTAGCTCAGTGGTAGAGCACTCCCTTGGTAAGGGAGAGGTCATGGGTTCAAGCCCCATCATCAGCTCCAGATTTTAGATTTGCAGCACTACGGGCGGGAGTAACTCAGTGGTAGAGTCACAGCCTTCCAAGCTGTTGGTCGCGGGTTCGATTCCCGTCTCCCGCTCCAGATTTACAAGGCTTTGAAGGCAGGATTTCAAAACAATGGCGCAGCAGACAGCCTTTCAGGTAGACCGTTCCAGCGCTCTGTACGAGCGGCCGGCCATGAGCATCCTCGATCAGCCCACCTTCACGGCCGTGAAGCAGGCGATTGAGGCCTCTTTCGCGTCCCGTAACGTTGAGAAGTTTTTGAAGTCGCTGGAGCGCTCCAGTCTGCGCATCCGCAGCTTCGAACTGGTTCTCAAGGCTGGCAAGCTCGGCACGGAAGCAGCGGCGCAGTATGCGAAGCTGTCCAACGGCGACCAGGGGCAGATTCGCGAGTTCTATCTGGCCTCGCTCGAGCAGGTGGAGCTTGCTCTTCGCGATAAATTTTTCAAATTGTACGCGTACTACTAGGACGCGGCAGGGGTTGAGGTCACGGCCTCCGGGCCGGAGCGGCACAGTGTGAGCTGTGTCAAACGACAGGGTTTAGCAGTTCAAAAGGCACTACGGAGAGAGTCATGGCGAAGGAAAAGTTTGATCGCAGCAAACCGCATGTGAATATCGGTACGATTGGTCACATTGATCACGGCAAGACGACGCTGACGGCGGCGATTACGAAGGTATTGTCGAAGCACAACCCGAAGAACAGCTTCCGTTCGTTCGACACGATCGACAATGCTCCTGAAGAGCGCGAGCGCGGCATCACGATCTCGACCTCTCACGTAGAGTACGAGACGCCGAACCGCCACTACGCGCACGTAGATTGCCCGGGCCACGCCGACTACATCAAGAACATGATCACCGGCGCAGCGCAGATGGACGGCGCGATTCTCGTCGTTGCGGCCACGGACGGTCCGATGCCCCAGACCAAGGAGCACGTACTGTTGGCTCGCCAGGTAGGCGTGCCGTACATCGTGGTGTTCCTGAACAAGTGCGATGCGGTGGAAGACGAAGAGCTGATCGAGCTGGTCGAGATGGAAGTACGCGAGTTGCTGTCGAAGTACGAGTACCCTGGCGACGAGACTCCGATCATCCGCGGCTCTGCCCTGGGCGCGCTGAATGGCGAAGCACAGTGGGAAGCCAAGATCGACGAGCTGATGGCAGCGGTGGACAAGTACATTCCGCAGCCTGACCGCCTGGTCGACCTGCCGTTCCTGATGCCGATCGAAGACATCTTCTCGATCTCGGGTCGTGGAACCGTAGTAACAGGCCGTATCGAGCGCGGCAAGGTGAAGGTAGGCGAGGCAGCTGAAATCGTCGGGTTCCGCGACACGCAGAACACGGTGGTTACGGGCGTTGAGATGTTCAAGAAGCAGCTGGACGAAGGTCTGGCTGGTGACAACGCTGGACTGCTTCTGCGCGGTATCGCGAAGGAAGACGTGGAGCGCGGGATGGTTCTGGCGAAGCCGGGATCGATCAAGCCGCATACCCAGTTCAAGGGCGAGATCTACGTTCTGAGCAAGGAAGAAGGCGGACGTCACACACCGTTCTTCAACGGCTACCGCCCGCAGTTCTACTTCCGCACCACGGACGTAACGGGATCGGCGAAGCTTCCTGAGGGAACCGAGATGGTGATGCCTGGCGATAACATCTCGCTGGAGATCACGCTGCACACCCCGGTGGCGATGGAGAAGGGCCTGCGCTTCGCAATTCGCGAAGGCGGTCGTACCGTCGGCGCGGGTACCATCTCCGAGATCATCAAGTAAGCAAGTCAGTCGTCAGCGAGTCAGCAGGTCAGCGAAAACAGAGCTGATGCGAAGCAAGTTGGCTGGCTGATTGGCTAAAAGCAAAGGAGGGCTGCCGGATAATCGGCAGCCCTCTTCCACTCTCCAGGCTTTTCGTGGATAATAGATGAGGAAGAGCGTGTGCCTGACCGCTTTGATCCCAGCACCACAATTTCAGGAATAGGGCAGCAGGGGCCCATAAGCCCTGCGTTGCGGCGTGTCATACACGCTGCTTGCCAACCGAGGTGGTTGGCCAAGTTAGGAGAACTCGAATGCGCGAAATCGTAACCCTTCAGTGCCCGGTCTGTAAGAACCGGAACTACTCGACGACCAAGAACAAGAAGACGACCACCGGCCGCCTTGAGTTCTCCAAGTTTTGCAACGCGTGCCGCAAGCACACGGATCACAAGGAAACGAAGTAAAGCCAAGCGAGTCAGCAAGTCAGCCGTAAAGCTACAACTGACTTGCTGACGCGAAGCAAGCTGACTCGCTGACTTGCTTTTTACAGGGGCGTAAGCTCAACGGTTAAACTGTCGGTCTCCAAAACCGAACTTCTCGGTTCGAATCCGAGCGCCCCTGCCATCTCTTTCCCGGTTATTTGAAACCGGAGTAGCATAGACTGTGCATCGCATAACGGTGCACCAAGGTTCAGGACGAGTAACGATGTCAAAAGCAGCCGTAGTGGAAACGAACGATTCGAGCTCCGGTCTTCAGCGTGTGGCTTCTGGCCCTGAGCGTCTCACTTCCTTTTTGAAGGATGTTCGCGAGGAGATGCGCAAGGTCGTTACGCCTACGCGTGCCGAGGTTCAGTCGACTACGATCGTCGTGATCGCCACGGTCTTTATCTTTGCCGCGTACTTTGAGATCGTCGACCTGATCCTGGGCAGGGGCGTTGATCAGCTCTTCGTCTATCTCACCAAGCACTAAGCGATATACCCATCGCAAGATTTCGCTCGCAGATTCTTGCGAGCCAGCAGTACCCAGTATTTTAGGCAATCCATAGATGCGCGAAGAAGGCACAGCAATGGCAGATGAGTTGAATCCGGAAGAGCAGATTACCCCGGAAGAGCAGAACGTCGAGCAGAATCTCGAGGCTGCCGCACCCGCGGGCGAGCCGGAAGCTGATGCCCCTGCGGTGAATGAGAACTTCAAGTGGTACATCATTCACGCCTACTCCGGCTTTGAGCGCAAGGTCAAGGAGTCGCTGCAGAGCCGCGTCGCCGCCTATCACCTTGAGGATCGCGTCGGACGCATCGAGATTCCGACCGAGCCGACCACCGAGCTGCGCAACGGCAAGAAGTACACCATCGATCGTGTCTTCCTTCCCGGCTACGTCTTCGTCGAGATGGCTCTCGACAACGATCTCTGGCACGTGGTGAAGAACACGCCGCGCGTCACTGGATTTTTGCAGACGGGCGATCAGCCCAACGCTCTCTCCGAGGCCGAAGTCAACGCGATGCTGAATCGCTCCGACGCGACCAAGGAAAAGCCGAAGCTCAAGATGAAGTTCTCCAAGGGCGAACAGGTACGCATTACCGAAGGCCCCTTTGCGAACTTCAACGGCGCTGTCGACGACATCAACGAAGACAAGCAGACGCTCAAGGTCATGGTCAGCATCTTCGGACGCCCGACACCGACCGAGGTTTCGTTCTCGAACGTTGAGAAGTCCGAGGAGTAGCACACAAGTTTTGCAATAGGTTTTGGGAGCTTTCAGCCCAATCAGTTTTGGGAGTCACAGCCCGGCCGCTTCACCGGACCTTCTAACTCCCCGCAGTACAAAATCATGCGTGGTTCAGCCACGTAACATTTAGAAGGATACGAACATGGCACCGAAGAAAATCACTGGATACGTCAAGCTCCAGATCACAGCCGGCAAAGCGACGCCGGCTCCCCCGGTTGGCCCCGCGCTCGGTCAGGCTCAGGTCAACATCATGGAGTTCTGCAAGCAGTTCAACGAGCGCACCAGCAAGGATCCCAATGTCACCGGCATGACGGTTCCGGTCGTCATCACCGTGTACGCCGACCGTACGTTCAGCTTCATCACCAAGACGCCTCCGGCGCCGGTGTTGCTGCTCAAGGCTGCGGGCATTGAGAAGGGTTCGGGCACGCCGAACAAGGACAAGAAGGGCAAAGTCACTGAGAAGCAGATTCTCGATATTGCCAAGGTCAAGATGCCGGACATGAACGCGAACACGGTCGAGGCTGCTGCAAAGACCATTCGTGGCACCGCGCGCTCGATGGGTATCGACGTCGTCGCGTAAGCGGCAGCTTACAACCTGACTCAAGGTTCTCGAAGGAGGATGTGGGAGTAGTTGGTAACGGATCTTCCGTTGCCGATTGCTCCTGCATCCTCCTTCTCTGTTTGAGCCGAAGGGCAACGAGTCTCTACCTGTGAGGTTGGTGTGATCCAATTTGCTCTAATGGATCAGGTAACCGTTGACGTAGTCGATCAGGTGCTTGCGATGATGGGCGCGATACTCGGGATAGTCTGAGCGGATGCCGGCATCCGCGGCATTGATGGCGATCCAGGCTCCGAGGGCGTTAGCCGCTTCAAGTTTTCGGAGATTACTGATCGAAGGATCGAGGTTGGTTTCGAGAAGCGTACCGGCCTTGAGCTTCGAGTCGATGTCGGAGAGCATAGCGCGCAGGGCCTCGTGTTCTTCGGCGATGGTATGTTGATACCCACTGGGGTGAACAACCGCATTCGCGTCCGAGGCTCCGGCAACGATGGTCTGGTTGAGGGTGCGAGCGCCATGAGCGACGCGGTATTGCTGGTACACAATCCAGGAAGACCGGCCATCTTTGGTAGAGGCTTCAAGTTCAGAATCAATCTTGAGTACGCCGTCAGGTGTGTTGAATTCAGGGCGCGTGATAGCAGGCTTCACGAGTTGATGGCCTGTGCGTTGTGCCCATTGACCGAGTTCGAGGAAGGGCGGCGTTGCATACGGCTCGGCGACGATGGCTTCCACAAACTTCTCGCGTGAGCCGATGGGATCGCCTGTCTGGAAGAGTGCATCGCCCCAGTAGCGGTAGGCGGTTTCACGGTCTGGGTCAATGGCGATAGCTTTGGCAAACCAGATACCAGCATCGGTACCGTTCTTGAGTCGAAAGTAAGTGTCTCCCGCGTAGAGGGCGGCGTCGTACCAGGCAGGATCGAGGGCCTCGGCCTGTGTGTAAAGTTGGACGGCAGCAGCCCAGTCAGATCGTCCGAAGGCGGCCTCGGCCTGATGAAAGACAGCTTGCGCGTCCGGTTTGCCTGCATAGGTGTAGCCCACGGTGAGGGGAATGCCGGCGATGATGCCCCCCACAAACGTCTTGGTATTGGCAGAGAGCACCGTGCGAACGTAGGCACTGTTATCACCCAGAGACTGGGCACGTTTGAGCTCATTGATCGCCTGGAGGCGGAGCTTCGACTGGGCGGCAGGATCCGAGAGAGTAGCTTGTTTGGCAAGAAGCCCGGCACCGTGGCGCTCGGCGAAGACAGCCACCGTTGGGTCCTGACGGCAGAGATCTTCATAGAGGGGAAGGGCTTCCAAAGGCTTTTGTGCGAGGAAGAGTTCGTTCGCCTGCTTGCGCTCGGAATCGAAGTTGGGTTCATGGTGTACTACGGATATCGATGGAGTTTGAGGGGCAACCTGGGCCTGGAGGGTTGAAGAGGCCATGGCGAGGAAGATGAGACTGGAACGCATCATGCTTCTGAGAGACTCCTTAGCCGGGATCGAGTGCCGCCGGTTCATTATAGGGGGAGTCTGAGGGTCTCATCTCTGGTTGAAGGTCTTTCGTCTTTCAGCTAACTCCTTCGTCGCCGGCAAACAGGAATCACTGAAATTCATAGAGCCATTTCAAAGAGCTCGTCAGCGGGGAGGCACTGTCGCTTCCGGGAAGACGACTTACCGGTACTCATCCGAACCTTGATGAGCGCATTGACGATTTATCATTCGCCCAGGATGGGAGGCAGTAAAGTAAACGCGTTGGTGACGATTGGGGCTCGAAGCGCGATGAGTGATACTTGCTGTAGACATCCTCGGGAGGTATGCATTGTTGAAGTACAAATCCACATTGCTGCTCTGTGCATTGGCGGCGAGCGGTATGTCTATGTCTCCGGCGCTTGATGCTCAGGCGCCAGACCGGTCAGTTCTGCCGATTCAGCCAGCGCCCTTCAGAGGAACAATCAGAAGTAGCTTTACAAGCTCTACCGGCGTGCCTCCGCCGGTCATCCGACCACCAGAAGGTGCGCCCAACGTTCTGGTGGTGCTGATGGATGACGCGGGTTATGGGCAATGCGGTACTTTCGGCGGGCTCATCCCGACGCCGACCCTGGACGCGCTTGCCTCGTCGGGCCTCCGCTACGATCGTTTTCACGTCACTGCGCTTTGCTCGCCCAGCAGGGCCGCCTTGCTGACAGGCCGGAATCACCATGCTGTGGGAATGGGCACAATTACAAACCTTGCAACCGACTTCCCCGGATACACAGGAGCTATACCGAAGAGTGCCGCTCTTCTGCCTCAAGTGCTACAGATGAACGGCTATGCCACCGCGGCTTTCGGGAAGTGGCATTTGATTCCTGAGAATGAGGACACGCCTTCGGGGCCGTTCGATCATTGGCCCACACGGCAAGGGTTTGACGAGTATTACGGTTTTCTGAACGGCGAAACGGATCAGTGGTTTCCAGAGCTTACATCCGGCACTCAGCCAGTGGAGATGATTCCACCGCCGGGCAGAAGAGCTGATTTCACCCTGAACGAAGACCTTGCCGATCATGCGATCCGCTGGATCAAGTCTGAAAAGTCGTTAGCGCCGGACAAGCCGTTCTTCGTATACTTCGCGCCCGGGGCAACACATGCGCCGCTTCAGGCTCCAAAGATGTGGATCGACATGTTCCGAGGCAAGTTCGATATGGGGTGGGACCGATATCGTGAGCTTGTCTTTGACCGCCAGAAGGCATTGGGGGTGATTCCTGCTGACGCGAAGTTGACACCGCGCCCGAAGGAGATTCCCGCATGGGATTCGCTTACCCCCGATCAGAAAAAGGTTGCCGCCCGGCTGATGGAGGTGTTTGCGGGCTTCATGGCGCAGACCGATCATGAGGTCGGGCGCGTGATTCAGGCTATTCACGACACAGGCCAGTTCGACAATACGCTGATCTTTTTTATCGCCGGTGACAATGGCGCAAGTTTGGAAGGCGGCCTGAATGGAACAGCCAATGGGATGGCTGCGATCAATGGCGTCCCCGAATCCACCGATGACGTCTTGAAACTGCTGGACCAACTTGGCGGTCCCACAACGACGCCACATTATCCTGTCGGCTGGGCGTGGGCTGGGAACACCCCGTTTCAGTGGGGAAAACGAATAGGCTCACATCTTGGCGGTACTCGCGACCCTCTGGTCGTGTCCTGGCCGAAGGGAATTCACGATCACGGCGGAATACGTGAACAGTTTGAAGACCTTACCGATGTAACTCCAACGATTCTCGATGCCGCACATGTTCCAGTCCCCGTTGAGGTAAATGGCGTCAAGCAGCAACGGATGGATGGTATCAGCATGTTACCTACGTTTGCCTCCGCGTCAGCACCCGGTCTGCGCACAAGGCAGTACTTCGAAATGCTGGGAAATCGAGCGATCTACAACGACGGGTGGATGGCGGCGTCCTCGAGTGGCCTGCTTCCGTGGGTATACACGAATCAGCCTCCTCCAGACCCAAATTCCCGGCCATGGGAGCTGTATCACCTGAGTCAGGACTATTCCGAAGCGGACAATGTAGCCTCGCAACATCCCGAAAAGGTTGCCGAACTTGCCACGATCTTTGACGCCGAGGCAAAGAAGAACAATGTCTATCCTCTGGATCCCAGGTTCGGAGGCAGGCAGCCTCGACCGGAAGGCAGACATTTCACGTACTTTACGAACACAGGACACCTGTATCTTTCACTTACACCTGCCTATGAGAATCATTCTCATAAAATTACGGCTTATCTGAATATTCCCAGCGGCGGCGCGAACGGTGTTCTTATGGCCGACGGCTCAAAGAATGGGGGCTTCAGTCTCTTCCTAAAGGATGGGAGACCGACGTACACGTATAACTACTTCAAACGTCACGTGACTACGTTGTCCTCACCTCAACCACTTCAGCCGGGTCGAGCTAAAGTGACATTGGAGTTTGCCTCCGACGGGCACGGCCCAGGCAAAGGTGCGAACGTTACGTTATTCGTGAACGATAAGCCCGTGGCGGCAGGCAGACTGCCCGAAACGGTTAAAATGGCGTTCTCGTTCGAAGATACGTTCGATATCGGCGAGGATACTGCATCGCCCGTTGGAGACTACGAGGGGCCCTTCCCGTTTACCGGCACCATCGAGCATATCGATCTGGATATTGAGCCCTAGTTGATAGAGCAAGATTTTAGTCTTGTCGTGAACAGGCCAATGCACTCACCGATGTCGGTTTACGCTTCCGCGTCTGGATAGGTAAAGAGAAACGCTCTTCTTTTTACTTGAACTCCCAGATTGTTGGCAGGTCGGAAAAGCTGATGGCGCTGTTTCCGATCAGTACGTCATCCAGTAACTTGCGATCACTTGAAACACTCGGGCCTCGATGGCAAGGTGCAGCGTTTTGAATAAACTGACGGAGATGGAGTAAGAGCGTGGAGGTGATGCCGTGCATGCCTTTGACATGCGAGCTTTGCATGCGGCACTCGATGACGAGCGACGCGCCCGGGGCTTGAGCTGGGAAGAACTCACCGCAGAGATCAATGTGCCTTTCAAGGGCACGACTTCGATCCCTATCAGCCTAAGCACGATAAGAGGTATGTCGAAGAAACGCTCTGTAACAAGTGCTGTTGTGCTTCAGGTTCTGCGATGGCTCGATCGCTCTCCTGAGAGCTTCCTGTCGGAACGGTTGGGGCAGTCGAACCCTGAGGAGAGACTGCCGGATGCGGGTGCCTCCCGGATTCTGCGCTTTGATACGCAGGCGATGTATGCGGCGCTCGACGAGGAGCGTCATCGGCGAAATCTGACATGGAAACAGCTTGTGGCTGAGTTGCCGGGATTTACGCAAAGCATGGTCGCAAATCTTGCTGAAGGACCGCTCATCGGGTTCCCGCGTGTGATGATCCTTACGCAGTGGCTGAAGCGCCCTGCGGCTACCTTCGTGCGCGTTCGGGGTCGGTAGATCTCATTTGTGTCAATCCAATCTTTGAGCGACCGAGATCCTAAAGCATATTCCTTAGAGTTACTTTGAAATTCCGCACGATGTTATCTCGCTTCACCGTGAGGCGCACGATTGTTCCCGCTGGCTGCAGGAAGGCAGGATCATTTTGTTCAAGTGGATCGCCGCTGGGCACATGGCCATCGATCTGCAGGATTACATCTCCGACCTTCAATCCTGCAATATCGGAGGGGCTCCCCGGAAGTATGGTCACGATCTTCTGGTCCTGGATGATTGAATCTGTCACGATGCCCGCACGGTTGAAGATCCCGGGTTTACCCCAGTTGGAGTTTTTCTCCAGGTAGAGCATGCCATGTGTGCAGTCCAGCACGACATTGAATTGCCGAAGCAGACCCGTTCCAATATTGCCGTCATTCTTATTCCCTGGACTCATAGAGCCATCGAGGAGCAGGGAAATCACATCATCTACCTCTGCGCGGCCGATGCGGAGTGTGCCAAGTCGGGCGTAGTAGGCCGTCGGCATTGGACCTGCGGCGCCTGACCCGGAATAGCCGTGATAGTGTGCCTGCAATCGGTGTACAAGATCGTTCTTCTTCACAAATCCCGGTTCCATCACCAGGCTGGCTTCGTTCCCTGTATCGAGGGTGAAGATTCCATCTGCCCCGGCCACACTTCCGCGTACCTCCAGCTCTCGGTCTACAACTTTCAAGGGCATCTTCATGCCGGGGCCAGAGTATGCAAACGAGGCTGGATCGCTAAATGTAAGTTGTTGATGTTCGTAATCGATCTTGATCGCAAGTCTGCTCCACAGTTCGTAGCCCACCGCGCCGGCCAGATTGCTACGATGCTCCCACGGAAGGGCCATGACATAGAACGTCTGGTTATGCAGGACAAGACCAGCAATCTGTAGAGTTTCGACCCGTGCTCTGCGTACGGTGGCATAGCCGCCTGCTGCAGCTACTTGTAGAGGGGCACCTTCTACCTGCAATCCCAATAGCTGTGCCGTCTCAGCGCTCAAAATATTGACACCTGCTCCCGTATCGAAGAGGAGCGTGAAAGGGCCACGTCCGTTAATTTGAGCATTGAACTCAACTCCGTCCTTTGAGGGGACCATGATCGAAGAGGGCATCTCGAAGTCCCGGCGGATTGGGGCTGCCGAGGAGCTGCTTTGTGCAACTCCGGCACCAAGACTCATGAGCGCGAAGATTGAGATTACAACGGCTGAACGTTTCACGATCGATGGCCAACTCCAACTGGTTTTGTGAAGAATACCGGGGATACTTCCCTTATACATCGTTCTGAATTTACCTCCCTCCTCAGCAGGGCGCATCGGCTTTGCTTTACGCGTAAGCCCAGTGGGGCAATGATGAAGAGAACCTGGTTTTTATTGTCTCGACTGGAGGTGGAGAGAGTCTGTATATTGGACAATCGATTGTCTTATACAACTTGCTTGAGATTGAGGCCGCATTGGCGAAGCCTGATTTATCTCGGAATCTTTCACAGCATCCAGAGGCTGGAGATGCTCGCCTTCTTTCCCTCGACGCGTTTCGCGGCATGATCATCGCGGGGATGATCCTCGTTACCGATCCCGGAACTTATAGCGCTGTCTATCCGCAGTTAATGCATGCCCAGTGGAACGGAGCTACGGCGACGGACATGATCTTCCCGTCGTTCCTCGTGATCATCGGCGTTGCGATGACGTTCTCCTTTGCCTCGCGCATAGAGCGTGGCGCTGACCGGAGGCAGATCCTGTGGCATGTTCTTACCCGCAGCGTCCTCCTTATCTTTCTGGGGCTGCTGGTGAACGGATTCCCCGAGTACAACCTCCATACGATTCGCATTCCGGGAATTCTGCAGCGCATTGCGCTGTGCTACTTTGCGGGTTCTCTCCTCTACCTGGCGGTGAGCGGGAAGAAGGATGCAAATACCGAGAGCCAGCGTTTGCGTAGAGGTACTGTGATTGGAGCCGTGCTGGCTGGGCTGCTCGTTCTCTACTGGGTGTTGTTGAAGGGATATCCGGTTCCCGGCTTTGGGTCGGGAAGACTCGATTCTCTCGGCAACGTCGCAGCCTATTTCGATCGGAAGATCTTTGGAGTACAGCACCTCTGGGCCTATGGACTTACGCCGGGTTATGGGGTGACGTTCGACCCTGAAGGACTTTTGTCGACATTGCCCGCACTGGCGACTTTGCTGTTCGGTGTGCTTGCCGGGGAGTGGCTGCGGACAAACCAGGCGCGCGGAAGGAAGGCCCTTGTGCTCGCAGTCGCAGGTGTTGCGTTGGTGCTGGTTGGCCTGGCGCTTAGCCCGTTGCTGCCGCTCAACAAGAAGATCCTGACCAGTACCTTTGCGATCTTTAGCGGGGGAGTGGCACTGCTGTTGTTCGCAGGTTTTTATTTTGTGCTCGATGTGAAGCGTTGGCGCCGCGGCGTAATGCCGCTCCTTGTCTTCGGTACGAATGCGATCTTTGCTTTCGTGGTTTCCAGCATCATCACCACGTTATTAGATCGATGGCATCTGGCACTCGGCGATGGGACGCTCGTAAAGGCCCACCAGTGGTTGTATGCCAAAGGATTCGCAACGTGGATGCAGCCCATCCATGCCTCGCTCGCTTATGCCGTGGTGATCGTTCTGGTGAACCTTGCGATCGTGTATCCGCTGTATCGCAAGCGCATCTTCCTGCGAGTCTGACATCTCCTGGTTGAATTCGGCATAATGGCTGTTCGTTGCGTGCGAAGGTGCGTGGCGTTACGAGACATTAGATCTGAGCCGGAGCCCTGCCTCATGTTCGTTCCTTCGACCTTCGCCGTCGCGCTGCTGATGACGGTCCTCAGCACGATCTGCTGGGGTTCGTTTGCCAATACCTTCAAGGGCACGCGTAACTATCGCTTCGAGTTGTACTACTGGGACTACGGCCTCGGCATCTTCCTCATCTCGGTGGTGCTTGCGCTTACGATGGGCAGCCATGCCGGAGGGCCGACGGCGTTCTTCGCCAACCTTCATTCCGCTGACCCGCTCAATCTCTTCTACGCTGCGCTTGGCGGCTTCATCTTCAATATCGCGAATGTACTGCTGATTGCAGGCATCGAGATCGTTGGACTGGCGATTGCCTTTCCTATCTCCATCGGCATTGCGCTGGTGGAGGGCGTGGTGATGAGCTACGCGCTGCAGCCGCGCGGCAATCTGACGCTGCTCTCCTGCGGGGTGCTGATGGCGCTGGTCGCGGTGATCCTCGTTGGCAAAGCTTATGGAGCGTTGCGCTCAGGCGAATCGAAGGTGTCGCGTCGTGGGGTGATTGTCTGCGTTATCTCCGGTCTGCTGATGGGGATCTTCGCGCCGTTCGTAACCCGCGCCATGACGCACGGCAACACGCTCACACCCTATACAACGGCCGTGTTTCTTACCCTCGGCGCGTTCCTGTGCTGCTTCGTCTTCAACCCGATCCTCATGCGCAAGCCTATCGTCGGTACGCCGGTTGCGGCGGGAGATTACTTTCGCGCGCCGATGTCGTATCACGCACTGGGTCTGCTGGGAGGCGCGATCTGGGGACTTGGCACGGTGTTCAACTTCGTCGCCGCAAGCCTGGTAGGGGTAGCGATTTCGTATGCTATTGGGCAGGCCTCGCCGATGGTCGCGTGCCTGTGGGGAGTGTTTGTTTGGAAGGAGTTTCGCGGCGCGAATGCGCGTGCCAAGGGGTATCTCACCGCTATGTTCGCGGCGTATGTCTTCGCGCTTATCCTGATAGCTCGTGCCTATGCGGCGTAAGTCTCTTCTAGAGAAAATTTCCTGTTACTGGGAAGTTGAATCGGGCGTGCAGTACCGTTTTTCTGGGGAAAAACGGCCATAAATATCAGGGTTTCGCTATACACCTACAGGAAATTTACTCTAGTCTGTTCATCGTTTTAGGAAAGAAAGTCGATCTACGAATGAGTCATAACGTTCTTGTGCTTGGAAGCTTTGTTGCCGATGTGGCGTTTCGCATGTCCCGTCTGCCGGCGTGGGGTGAGACGCTGATGGGAGAGACCTTCGCCCTCGGGCCCGGCGGCAAGGGCTCGAACCAGGCCGTCGCGGCTGCGCGTGCTCTTGCCGGTTCGGATGCAAAGGTGCTGTTTTTGTCCCGGGTAGGAGAGGATGCGTTTGGCACGCTGGCTCGCGATACCTGGAAGGAGGCCGGTGTGGACGCCTCGCTGGTCAGCACCTGCAGCACGGCGACCGGAGCCGCAGCGATTCTCATCGACGCTGTGAAGGGTGAGAACGCGATCATCGTTGTGCCGGGCGCCTGCTTCACGCTTGAGCCTGCCGATGTCGAGAGCGCTGCAGCGGAGATCGGCGCAGCCAGTGTCTTCCTCACCCAGCTTGAGCTTCCGCTCGACACGGTCGAGCGCGGTCTACAGATCGCCCGCAAGGCCGGTGTGCCCACGATCCTGAATCCCGCACCCGCGCCGGCGACTCCGCTGCCGGCATCGCTGATAGGTCTGGCCGATTACCTGATCCCCAATGAGACTGAAGCCGCGTTGCTGACGGGCCTGCCTGTCGAGACGGTCGAACAGGCCGGGCTGGCTGCCGCGGCACTCCTCGCTGCCGGAGCGCGAAACGTGATTCTTACGCTTGGTGCGCGAGGAGCGCTGGTGGCTACAGGCGACGGCCAGACGACGCTGGTTGCTTCTTTCAATGCAGGCCCTGTTCTCGAAACGACGGGCGCTGGCGATGCCTTCTGCGGCGGCTTTGCGACGGCACTTGCCGAAGGGCAGCCGCTGCTCGATGCGGTACGTTTTGGTTGTGCGACGGCGGGTATCTCGGTCACGCGAGCAGGCACCGCACCCTCGATGCCGCATCGGCATGAGATTGAGGGCCTGCTCGCCCGTTGACCGCAGCTCTAGGCGATGACGGCGCCGCCATCGATGACGATGATCTGCCCGGTGGTGAAGCCCGACTGCATCAGGTACAGGTAGGCTTCGGCGATGTCCTGCCCTTCGCCCACCCGGCCCACGGGCAGGGCTTTGGCCTGCTGGGCGTAGAACGCCTCGCGCTCCGACTCGGACATGCCGCTCCAGAGAGCTGTCTTCACCACGCCTGCACAGACCGCGTTGACGCGGATGGGAGCCATCTCAAGCGCCAGAGCGCGAGTCAGTGCCTCCATGGCACCGGCACCTGCGCTGGCGGCACTCCATCCCTTCCAGGGCCTGATGCCGACGATGCCATTGGTGAGCGTGATCGAGCCGCCGGGACGGATATGTGGGAAGGCGAGCTTCGCCGCGATGTACGCTCCCCAGAACCGCACCTCGAAGACCTTGCGAGCCGCTGCGGTGGATGAGAGGTCGGTGGGCAGGCTGTCGCCTGCGGTATACACGAGATGGTCGAACTCTCCGAATCCGTCGAAGAAGCTGGTTACTGCGGCCTCATCGCTGACGTCGAGTGCCACGCCTTCCACGCCGGCGGGCAGCTCCTTCAAGGCCTTCTCGATATTCGCTTTGCTCCTGGAACTGATGACTACCGATGCTCCTTGCTGGGCGGCTGCTTTCGCCGTTGCCAGGCCAAAGCCTGAGGTCCCCCCGAGCACAACAACCTTCTTGTTCTTTAGTTTTCCGATCTCCATGACCATCTCCTTTTTCGTTGGGGCCAACGGCCCACACATAGGATGGGCACGCAGTGCATGTGCGTCATGCATAATATGCATCATGGACATGCGATGGAAGCATCTCCGCCAGGCCGACCTCAACCTCCTTGTTGCCTTTGCCATCTTTGCCGAGGAGTTGAGCATCACGGCAGCGGGCGAGCGGCTGTTTCTCAGCCAGCCTGCCGCCAGTCGCACGCTGCAGCGACTGCAGACACTCTTCAACGATGACCTGCTGATTCGGGGCGCTGGGGGGTATCAACTGACGCCCGCAGGGGTTCGGCTGCAGGCGGAGTTGAATCGTCTGTTGCCACAGCTCGATGGCCTGCTGGGGCATCCCAGTTTCGATCCTGCCAGCGAGGAGGCCAGTTTTCGTCTCTCCGGCCCGGACAATGTGTGTAGCGCTCTCTGTCCGCTGCTCTGCCAGGAGTTGCTGCCCTCTGCGCCCCATGTCGATCTGAATTTTGTGCCGTGGAGCGAGACGAGGATCGGCGATCTCGATCGCGGCCGTCTGGATATCGCGTTATCGAACGATGATGTGCTGATTCCATCGCATCTGCGCGCTCAGGCTCTCTACCAGGAGCGGTGGCACTGCATCGTCTGGCGCGGCAACCGATTGCCGGCGCGGCTTTCCCTGGAGCAGTATCTGGCGGCAGAGCACATTATGGTGTCTACGCTCGATTCCGTGCAGACGATTCCTGATAAACGGCTGGCGGCCCTGGGAAAGACGCGCCGTTCCGCCCTGCGTCTGCCCTACTTCGGCACAGCGCTTGAGTGTCTTCCGCATACGAAGCTGATTCTGACCGCAACGTCATCAATGGCACGCATCGCACGAACGAACCCGGAGCTTCGAGTCATCGCAGCGCCCTCTGAGGTGACTCCGTTTTCCTTTCAGGCCATCTGGCATCCGCGGCTTAACTCGGACCCGGCACAACTCTGGTTGCGGCAGCATATATTTCGTCTTGGCGAGAAGCTGCAACGTTCGCTTGGGGCGAAGGGTTAGCGGGTTTTCAGGCGAAGAGTTGCTGTTGCAGGTCAACCGTATAGACCGGCGCGGGAGTCTTACGGGACGGAGCCTGTGACGTGTCCGCGTCCTGTTCGGGCAGTGACTCTATCGTGCGTTTGCCCAACCCATGCCTTTCGCAGACGCGTTTCACCATCTGGGCCAGTTGACGGCGATAGGGGGCGGCGGCAAAGTCCATCGTGGCAAAGCGGCGGTCATAGTCGGCTGACAGATGAGGAAAGTTTTCGCGAACAAAGTTCAGATACGTCGGGCGCGAACAGGACTTTAGAAACAGGGGACCCGCTCCGAGAAAGCTGGCTCCAACCTCGGCGGCTCGTTTGGCGACGGCATCTACAGAGAGCTCATGGTCGGTAATGCCGGGCAACAGGGGAGAGCACAGGACGCCGGTCATCACTCCGGCTTCACGCAGCTTGCGGACGGCTTCGAAGCGCAAGTCGGGACGGGGTGCGCGGGGTTCCAGCATGCGCGCCAGCGCGGCGTCCGTTGTCGTAATCGTTATGTGGACGACGAGCTTGTTAAGCTTCGCAATCTCCTGCAACAGGTCGACATCGCGTTCGATCAGCGTCGACTTCGTAATGATGCCCAGTTCATAGCCCTGGTTCTTGGCGAAGACCTCCAGCAGGCTTCGCGTGATGCCCATGCGGCGTTCGATCGGCTGATACGGATCGGTGGCCGTTCCCAGGGCGATGACCTCGCGCGGGTCGATGTGCCGAAGCTCCTGCTCGAGTAGCCATGCGGCGTTCTCCTTCAGATAGATCTCGCGCTCGAACGCCAGCGCCCAGGGTTGCTGGGGAGCGTCGTATGTTCCCGGCGCAACCTGGGACACCGGCGAAGGTTGCAGAAACTCATGCGTGTAGCGGGCGTAGCAGTACTTGCAACCGAACTCGCAGCCGCGATAGGGATTGATCGAATACCCCATCCAAAGCTGCCGCTTGGAGTTGGTGCGGTTCAGGATCGACCGGGAGTGCATGGCTTTGAACTCGATCAGGTGGCCGTCGTCGGCGTGCTCGGCCTCCGCTGCCAGCCGGGCCATGCCTACGGGCGCCTGCGACAGAATGGGAAAGAGTTCGGCGGAGTTCTGGGTCTTAGTTTTCGCCATTTATTCGCCTCTTGAGGTCGAGACTATGCTTCCTGGGCGAACGCGTCAAGGGAATAAGGCTATCGAGTGAGGCAACCCTTAACAGGTTGCAGAATTGCAACGCAATCGTCACATCTCCGCAATAAATCGCGCCTATGTTCTGGGGAACGTACCCGCAACAGACTTTTCTGACGAGGTTTTTTGCTATGCCTACTGACCGCCGTACCTTCCTCCAGTTGTTGAGCACGGGCGCTCTCTCCGCTGCTTTTCCGGCCAGCATTGCCCGGGCACTGGAGATTCCAGCCAATCATAAGACCGGTTCCATCAATGACATCGAGCACATCGTCATCCTGATGCAGGAGAACCGCTCCTTCGATCACTACTTCGGTACGCTGCGCGGTGTACGCGGATATGGCGACCCACGGGCCGTTACACTCTCTTCCGGCAAGCCGGTCTGGAATCAGCCCAATGGCTCGAGCGAAGTGCTGCCGTTCCATCCTGGCGCTCCCAACCTCGGGCTGCAGTTCATTCAGGATCTGGCGCACGACTGGACGACGACGCACGCGGCCTGGAACGAGGGCAACAACGATCAGTGGGTGCCGCAGAAGGGCACCACGACCATGGCACATCTGAACCGCAGCGATATTCCGTTCCACTACGCGCTGGCCGACGCCTTTACGATCTGCGACGCCTACCACTGCTCGCTGCTTGGCCCCACCGATCCCAATCGCTACTACATGTGGACGGGATGGGTGGGCAATGACGGTTCGGGCGGCGGTCCGGTCGTCGACAACGCTGAAGCCGGATACGGCTGGTCGACCTTCCCGGAGCGCCTGCAGCAGGCCGGTGTGTCGTGGAAGATCTATCAGGACATCGGCTTGGGCCTGACGGCGGCTGAGTCCTGGGGCTTTACCAGCGATGCTTACATCGGCAACTACGGCGACAACTCGCTGCTCTACTTCCACCAGTACCAGAACGCAGTAGAGGGCAGTGCGTTGGCGAACGGAGCGAAGACGGGAACGGATATCTCGGCTTCGGGCAAGCTGTTCGACAACCTGCGGAGCGATGTGGCCAGCGGCAAGCTGCCGCAGGTCTCGTGGATCGTTGCGCCGGAAGCCTACACGGAGCATCCGAACTGGCCGGCGAACTATGGAGCCTGGTACGTCTCGCAGATCCTGGACGCGCTGACATCAAACCCCGAGGTTTGGAGCAAGACCGCATTCCTCCTGACGTACGACGAAAACGACGGGTTCTTCGATCACGTGGTGCCGCCGACGGTTCCGCAGACGCGGGCACAGGGACTCTCTACGGTCAGTATTGCCAACGAGATCTTCGAAGGCAGCTCCGAATATCCTGCCGGTCCTTACGGCATGGGCATGCGCGTTCCGATGATGGTCATCTCGCCCTGGAGCAAGGGCGGTTGGGTCAACTCGGAAGTGTTCGATCACACCTCGATCATCCGGTTCATCGAGCAGCGTTTTGGCAAGCAGTATCCCGGCTTGCAGGAGTCGAACATTACTCCGTGGCGGAGGGCGGTTGCGGGAGACCTTACCTCGGCGTTCAACTTCGAGTCGCCGAACTCTGCCAACGTGCCGTTGCCGAGCACCGTGGCCTACATGCCACCGGACGATCAGCGTCATCCGGATTACGTGCCCGCACCTCCCGCGGTGCAGGCCGTGCCGGTGCAGGAGTCGGGAACGCGTCCGGCCCGTGCGGTTCCGTATGAGCCGAACAGCTATGCGGTGGTGGATTCCAATGGCTCGGTCGAGATCTTCTTCCAAAGCGCCAGCCAGGCCGCCGTTGTCTTCCAGGTGCGCTCCGGAAACACGCAGACGGCTCCTCGCACCTACACGGTAGGCGGAGGAAAAACTGTCTCCGATACCTGGACGACCTCGGCAACTGCAGGCGCCTACGACCTTTCGGTCTATGGTCCGAACGGTTTCCTGCGCAGCTACAAAGGCAGTGCTTCCGGCGGCGGCAAGGCGAACTTCGAGGTCAAGAGCACCTTCGATCCAGCTCTCAACCTTGTCCTTCTGACTTTCCGCAATCTGGGAGAGACCTGCAAGCTGAACGTCGAAGACACTTACAGCGGAAAGAGCTATTCGGCGCACTTCGTGCATGGACAGACCGTGACCCAACCCTGGCTGCCGACTGAAACCTTTGGCTGGTACGACTTCATCGTTACGGTCGATACCGACTCGAGCTTCGAGCAGCGCCTCTCGGGTCATATCGAAACCGGCCGGGACAGCATGACCGATCCGGCCATTGCGGCGACTCCGAAGCAGTAGGAATTATTGAAGTGCAAACCGGCCCTCAGCGAGATTCGCTGAGGGCCGGTATTTTTGGCTCGTAATTAATACCGTTGCTGTTTATCGCGCGAAGCGCGTTCCCTGACGCTTTAGCGTTAGGGAGTCGGAGGGAGCTATTCATAGCTTTTGTTTTACGTCTCCCCACAAAGGCGTCATCCTGAGCGGAGCGTCCCAGCTTTTGGGGACGCGGAGTCGAAGGACCCCGAGGGCGGTAACCTTGCCCAAATTTTTCACACCTTTTCTACCTCAAGCGCTCGAGCCTGGACGTTAGTGCTGGAAAAGGTCCTAACAGCAAGGGTGGGATCGAGTCCCTCGGGGTCCTTCGACTGCGCACCTCGCAAAAAGCGCGAGGCGCTCCGCTCAGGATGACGCCTTTGTGGGGGCAATACTACCCTGATCCCGTGCTCTTGTTCGCAGCCGAAAGAAGGCCCGGGCCTGAAGGCTACGGCTCCCTCCGCCCCGCAACGCTAAAGCGTCGCGGTTTGCGCTTCGCGCGATTTGCAGACTTACCTAGGCCTTGTATCCCATTCCGGCCAGAACGCCGCGCATATAGGCAAAGCTCTCGGTTGTGCCGGGGAGGGGATTGTCCGGGAAGATCTCGTATTCGAGATCGACGTTGCCGGGGTACTTGATTTTGATGAGTGCCTCAAAGATCTCGCGCACAGGCATAATGCCCTGGCCCACGGCGACCTGGCTTTCCTTGACGTTCGACTGGGCCAGATCCTTCATGTGCACATCGAACAGGCGCGGCCCGACCTTGTGGATGGCGGAGACAACATCGGTTCCCGCGCGCATCGTATGTCCTACGTCGATGCAGCATCCCATGCGGGGGTCCATGTTCTTTACGGCATCCAGCACGGTCAGCGGCGAGGGCCATAGCTTGTCTTCCGGTCCGTGGTTGTGAATGGCGAAGCGGATGTCGTACTCCTTTACAAATTTTTCAATCCTGGGCAGTGTTGCCGCGGTCGGGTCTCCGGCCACAATCACTTTTACGCCTGCTGCTTTTGCGTACTCGAAGTTTTTGCGAACGGCGTCATCGTTGTCTTCCCGGAAGTAGACCGCGCCGACGGCTGTCACCTTGATCCCTGCCGCAGTGTAATCCGCAAGCGCTGCTTTTTCTTCATCGAGCGATGCCATCGGCAGATGGTCTTTGGTGTCCTTGCAGTTCAACAGCGTCAGCCGCAGGTCTTTCATGGCGGCGATCACCTGCGCGCGTGTCAGGGTGCGGAGCGTATAACTCGCGAGCCCAAGCCGGATGGGCGAGGTTTTACCGGGGGCCTCCGTGGGAGAGGCAAGCGCAAGAGCTGCGCCTGTCGGCAGGCAGCCTGCGGCGGCGATGGCAGCACCAGAGCGTAGAAACGCGCGACGACTCGAAGGCGAAGGGGTGTTCTTCATGCCGGAAATCCTACGCGACTCCTTCCTCAATCGTCTACAGCCGGATCGATATTCAAGCGGGTGAGCAGAACCCCCGGTTTAAAAATCAATACGGCCCGTGATATTCCTGAACAGATGCGTTGTATGGGTGGTGGTGCCGGTCGAGGATGATGAATTTAGAGCGATCGGGTTTCTTTCGAAGGCGCGTCGTTGAGCCTGTGCTGCAACTGCTGCGCATGGGGGCGACGCCGCAACGGCTGGCATGGTCGATTGCGATGGGTGTCGTTATTGGCATCAATCCGCTCCTGGGCTCGACGACGGTGCTCGCCCTGGCGGTTGCTTCGGTGTTTCGGTTGAACGTGGTGGCGTCGCAACTCGGCAACCATCTTGTTTATCCATTGGAGTTATTGCTGCTCCCGGTGTTTCTGCGGGTGGGGATCGCGGTCTTTCATTCTCCCGGGCTTCCTCTGGAACGTGAGGCCCTGTTCCATGCGGTCAAGCGGCATCCCTGGGATACGACGCGGCTACTGTGGCGCTGGGAGTGGCATGCGTTGATCGTGTGGCTGGTCTTTGCCGTTGTCGTTGCGCCTCTGCTGCAGATGGTGCTGCGGCCTGTGCTGGAGCACATGCTGGCGAAGCTCCATGCCGAGCCCGTGATGGAGAAGTAGCGGAGGGTGGGGCACCAGTTCTGTTGTTGTTCGAACCCTTGACGCAGCGTGTGCACTTTCCTTTTGGTACTTTCGCTCCGGTATGCTTGTTGGCGTCGAGGTGAATCAATGCGGATGGTAGCAAAGCGGAGTGTGTTGGCAGGAGTTCTTCTGCTGACAAGCGCAGCCTGCACACAGGCCCAAACCAAAGCCAGTGCGGCGCATGCGGCCGGCGAAGCAACGAACCCCGTCGTCGAACGCGTACTGCGTGAGTGGCCCGAGGGCCGCATCACGACCGTTGGGCATCCCGGAGCCTGGGGCTACGAGCAGGGTGTGCTGCTCGACGGCATGATCGCCGAGTGGCGCGTGACGGGCGACGGCAGACTGTTCGATTATGTGAAGGCCGCGGTCGACCGCTCAGTGGACAAGGATGGCGTGATTCGCTTTGATAACGGCGCGCCGTATCCTGTCGACGCGCACTCGATGGACGATATCGAGATGGGCCGCAGCGCCATTGTGCTGTACCGCGTATTGCAGCAGCCTAAGTATTATCTTGCAGCAAAGTTTCTGCACGACCAGATGCAGCAGCAGCCCAAGAATGCGAGCGGCGGCTACTGGCACAAGCAGATCTATCCCGATCAGATGTGGCTCGACGGCGCTTACATGGCGGAGCCGTTTCTCGCCAACTATGCCCGTACCTTCGATCGGCCGCATGAGATGGATGGCGTAGCCGAGCAGCTTCTCCTGATGGATGAGCATATGCGCGATCGCCAGACCGGCCTTCTGCGTCATGGCTGGGATGAGTCGAAGAAGATGGACTGGGCGGACAAGCGCACGGGCATGAGTCCCGAGATCTGGGCACGAGCGATGGGCTGGTATGCCATGGCGCTGGTCGACGTGCTGGAACAAATGCCTGCAGACGATCCGCAGAGAGCGGCTATCGAAGACCTGACGCGCCACATGCTCACCTCCATCGCGCGCTACCAGGACCCCGCGACGGGTCTGTGGTGGCAGGTCATGGACAAGGGCGGTACCAAGGGCAACTACCTTGAAGCCTCGGCGAGCTGCATGTTTGTCTATGCCTTTGCCAAGGGCGTGCGCATGGACGTCCTGCCGCTGAACTACGAGACCAATGTAAAGCGTGGCTGGGCGGGGATTCAGTCGCACTTCGTGAAGCCGGATGGAACGCTCTCCGGAACGGTTAAGGTTGCGGGTCTGGGTGGAAAGCCCTATCGCAGCGGCACGTATGACTACTACATCGGCGAGCCGGTGGGAGACAACGATGCCAAGGGTGTGGGTGCTTATCTGCTGGCGTTGAGCGAGGTCACGCAACATGAGCGTGCGGGCGATCTGCTCGGTAAGGCTCGCGGCAAGACCGTTCTGGTGGACGCGTGGTTCAACTCGCAGCAGCGCAAGGTCGCCGACGGACACATGGAGTTGTTCCACTACAAGTTCTCCGACGACGCGAACAGCGGCTACTCGTTCCTGGGCCGCATGTTTGCTCAGTACGGCATGCGCACGGAGTCGTTGGATCACGCTCCGCGTGCGGCGGATCTTAAAGGGGTCGCGGTTTATGTCATGCCCTCGCCGGACATCACGCTGTGGAATCCGAACCCAAACTATATGGAGAAGGAGAGCGCCGACGCGATTGAGGCCTGGGTCAAGGCGGGTGGTGTGCTGATGTTGATGGAGAACGATGGAGACCACTCCGAGTTCACCCACTTCAACATCCTCAGCGACCGCTTCGGCATTCACTACAACCAGGTCGACCGCAACAAAGAGGTGGGGGCCGACTACTCCACGACACTGGTGCAGATTCCGGCGGGGACGGGTGGGATCTTCCATGAGGGGTACAAGGCGCTGGAGAAAGAGATATGCACCATCACCGTCTCAGGACCGGCGAAGCCTGTCCTGGTTGATAGCGGGGATGTCCTGATGGCGGTTTCGCACTTCGGCAAGGGATTGGTCTATGCCAACACCGATCCGTGGATCTATAACGAGTACACCGATGGGCGCAAAAATCCGCTGGGCGAACAGAACTTTGCAGCGGGGCAAGAGCTTGTGCACTGGATTGTGGGGCAGGCGGTTATTCGGTAGTGTCGCCCAAACTCTGTGATCTCGACCGAAGGCGCGGTTTGCGCCTTCGGTCGAGATCACAAAAGACACTACAGAGGCTATGAAACTTCTCTAGTCCTTATCCTTGAGCCTTCAAAGCCACTACAGCCGCTTGCGCTTCAACTGCCGCGATCTTTCTATGCAGGATCGCCTCTTCGGAGAACGCAATCGGCGATTCTGCAAACTGAATGGTCGCCTTCAACGCATGCAGGCCGCTGAAGCTCCATAAGTGAGAGATCAACGACTGTGGGCCCCAATGAACGTTCTCGCGCAGGGTCTTGCCCTGCGCTACATCCTTCAGCGAAAGCTCGTAGTGGATGAACGCGGCGACGATGGGAACTTCGGCCTCCAGCGTCTGTGCAATCAAGCCACTGCGAAAGGGAAGCGTGGGTTCATCGCCGACTCCAGTGGTGCCTTCGGGAAAGAACACGACGGGCAGGCCATCGCGGAAGCCTTTGGCCATGCCTTCGGCAGCCTTGGCGGCGCTGCCGCCCACGCCACGCGCGACATAGACCGTTCCACTCATCATGCTCATCCATCCCAGCAGTGGCGTGGATCGCAGCTCGATCTTAGAGACAAACACGCAAGGCCGTATCGCCGAGTGGAGAAGGATGTCGACATAGGTGAGGTGGTTGGAGACCACTGCTCCCTGCATGGGGATCGGACCGACGACGTCGAAGCTAACCGCCATCGCGCGCAGCACGCGCCCGCAGAAGTGGCTGAGCCACGCGGCTCGTGCGGCCCGTGTCTTAGGTTGTGTCACGGCGAGTTCAACCGCCGCGTAGCTGAAGTGTGCGATGACCTTTGTCGTTCGATAGAGCTTGCGAAGCAGACTCAAGTAGAGATTCCCTCGATTCGTTCCTCCGCAAAGTGTACCTAAGCTGCAGCCTGGAGGGTTGTAACTGGAACGGGTTGCCACAGGGCGGCGGAAGCGTTATTGACCTGCAGGTGGCTGCGAAGCACGTGGTTTGTAGACGTCGATCAGTTCGGTTCCCGGCACCTGCACATATTTATCCTGCAATTCGTCCTGGATGGCCTGTGGCGTATTGGCTCGAAGGTCATGAACAAAGATCACGGTATCGAATCGATCTTCATCCCAGGCGCGGTTAATCTCGGCGAGATGTCCAAGAGGGTACGAGGTCCCGGGATGCCACCACAGCGGCAGATGCAACGGAGAGACGATGTGGTTGCGGGCGTACATGAACTCGAGATCAGGGCCGAAGAAGACTCGTTGATTTGCGGGGCCTGACGCCAGGGTTCGATCCGCCTCCTGCATGACCGAACCAAATACGGCGCAGTTATGAAACGTGCCGAAGAAGGGATCGTGCAGGGTGATGCGCGCTCCGCAGTCCTCGTTGGCCCAGAGGCCGATCGTCTGCCCACGCTGGCGGGTGGTTCCGGTCAAAAAGCAGAAGTAGACAAGAGGAAGGGTCATCCAGATCAGGCGCCGACGAATGAGAAGCGCGCGGCTGGCCCCTGTCACGGAGAAGAGAGCGATACCGAGCAGAACCAGCGGGGTATCGGTGAGCTTCAGATCGAAGTTGGTGGCCATGCCGAGAATCCCGGTCGCGCACGCTCCCAGGGCCAGCAGGTCGAGTGGACGCTTCAACAGATCGTGGCGTTCGCGCCAGTAGGTAAGCCCAAAGAGCGTGAGTACGGGGGCGATCATCGCGTAGACGCAGAGGTTCGCCAACCCGATGATGGCCGGAACTCCGGGGCGGTTCAACAGGATGCCGTAGACGAGCGGGTGGGGAACCAGCCTTCCGGAGAGCCCTCGATAGCCATCGAGCATGCCCAGCAGGGAGATGTGAGCGGTAGACAGCACGGCCGAAGCCGCTACCAGGGAGGCCGCCAGCGAACCCCAGACGAGCCATTTGGGTGTCCGGGCCATCATCAGCAGGACGAGGCAGAGGAGGATGGGCGGGTAGGCCGTGTTCGGCTTGGAGAGGATCAGCCCGGTCAGGCCGAGGGTCAGGTGCAGGAAGAGTTCGACGCGCAGGAGCGTCGAGGGGTTCTCTCTCTTCAGCAGAACGAACGTCGTCAGGGTGGTGTAGCAAGCGATGCTCTGGGCGATGGAGGCGTGCCAGGGCATATTAATGCTGATGAGCGGGATCATCTGTCCCACAAAGTAGAAGAGGAAGACGAAGAAGGTATCCGTCGTACCCAGGACCGACCGCAACAACCCTGTGAGACGCCAGCCTAAGAGGCAAAGTACGGCAAAGAAAAGTGCTTCCCCCAGCGCCAGGCTGTGCCAGGTTACGCCGAAGTGCCGATACATCGTGGCGATGAACAGATAGAAGGACGGAGGAAAGGTGCAGACAAAGTCACGGCCCGGCACCTGGCCGGAGACGATACGCCAGCCGCTGTCGATCATTTCGCTGAAATCGGAGGCGCCGAAGCGATAGGTGCTCAGCTTCAGGCTGAGGAGGATGCACAGGACTCCGAAGAGGAGCAGCCCGACGCGGCTCACGTGGTAGGTGACAGTGCGCATGGAGAGGGGGATGGCAATTTTAGCTTTGGCGGTTGCTTTTGCCTTTCTGGCTTGCACGCCAAACAGTTTTCCGTCATACTGGAAAGGTTGTCTGCACTCCCGTGCAGACTGGTCGAGACCACGCCCATGCGGAACAGAGCATGAAGGGGTGGGAGACGAGGATTGAATGGCTAAGAAACTTTCCAAGAATTTGACGAAGGCGCGCGCCCTTGTTGAGCCGCGTCCGTACACCATTGGGGATGCGATTCCCCTGCTGCAGAAGGCAAAGTATGCGAAGTTCGACGAGACCGTCGACCTCACCATGCGCCTTGGTGTCGATACCCGCCACGCCGACCAGATGGTTCGCGGCACGGTGATCCTGCCCCACGGTCTGGGCGGTAAGAGCAAGGTTGTTGCGGTCATCGCTTCGGGCGAGAAGGTTCGCGAAGCTGAGGCTGCCGGCGCTGAGTTCTTCGGCGGCGAAGAGCTGGTCGAGAAGATCCAGAAGGAAAACTGGACGGACTTCGACGCTCTGATTGCTACGCCTGACATGATGCGTTCGGTCGGTCGTCTCGGTAAGGTGCTTGGCCCCCGCGGCCTGATGCCGAACCCCAAGACCGGTACGGTGACCACTGATGTTGCTGCTGCGATCCGCGAGATCAAGGCCGGTAAGGTTGAGTTCCGCGCCGATAAGACCGCGCTGGTGCATGTGCCCGTCGGCAAGCTCTCGTTCGATGTCCAGAAGCTGCAGGAGAATGCGCTGACGGTGATCAACTCGGTCGTCAAGGCGAAGCCTTCGGCTGCCAAAGGCAAGTACATCAAGCGCATCGTGCTCAGCTCCACCATGGGCCCCGGCATCGAGCTTGAAGCTGCTGTTGCCGAGGTTGCTACCAAGGCGTAGTTCTGATCCTCTAGATTTTCCCGCGCGTAGTTCGCGCAATAAGACTTGAGCCGGATTTACAGGCCGGCAGCGAAGGTTAGGTTTCCCCATGGCATTGACCAAGGCGAAGAAGAACGCAAAAGTAAAACAGCTGGCCACCGAGCTTGAAACCTCGACGTCAGCCATCATCGGCACCTTCAAGGGGCTCACGGCGTCGAAGGACTTCGAGCTCCGCAAGGTGATCCGCGCGGCGGGTGGTAACTACCACGTTGTCAAGAACAAGCTGGCGGCGAAGTCGGCCGAGGGCACCAAGGTTGAGGCTGCGTTGCAGGGTCTCAAGGGTGTTTCCTCTGTTGCTTACACCTCCGGTGACCCGGTTGCGCTGGCAAAGGCGCTTTCGACCTGGGTGAAGGACAACGCAGAGTTCACCTTCAAGCTCGGCATCGTCGACGGCAAGGTAATCGACGTTGCCCAGATCGACTCGCTGGCAAAGCTTCCCGGCAAGGAAGAGCTCTTCTCGAAGCTCCTCTTCCTCATCCAGTCGCCCGCACAGCGCCTGGCTACGGTCATCAACGCCACCGGTCGCAATCTGGCTGTCGTGGTCAATATGGCCGCGGAGCAGGGCAAGTTTGGCGCACCGGCAGCTCCGGTAGCGGCGGCTGCACCGGTCGCAGAAGCGCCTGCGGCTGAAGCTGCGGCAGCTCATGTCGAGGAGTCGGCGGCAGGTGAGCAGCCCTCGGGTGCGGAACAGCCTGAGAATGGCACGGCTTCACAGGCTGGCGAAGCTGCCAGCTCGGAAGCGGCCGAAGGCTAACAACTTTCGTCGCGATCTTCGACGGGTGCGCAGTCTGGGCGCAACGGAAACCTGAAGAGATTGCGGCAACTCGGGGCGGAAGTCGGTCCCGGGAGATGCAAATCAGCAGTAAAGACTTTAGTTGTAAGAATTTAGCAATAAATGGAGAGAATCATGGCGGACATTCAGCAGTTGGAAGATCAGATCGTTAGCCTCAGCCTGCTTGAGGCTTCAGAGTTGGTGAAGAAGCTCGAAGAGCGCCTCGGCGTTTCGGCAGCAGCAGCAGTTGCAGCAGCCCCCGCGGGCGGCGGTGCAGCAGCAGCGGCACCGGCAGAAGAGAAGACCGAGTTCACCGTCATCCTCAAGGATGCAGGCGCGAACAAGATCAACACCATCAAGGCTGTACGCGAAGTCACCGCTCTTGGCTTGAAGGAAGCCAAGGACCTGGTCGACGGCGCTCCCAAGCCCTTGAAGGAGAACATCTCGAAGGAAGACGCGGCTGCCATCGCCAAGAAGTTCGACGGCGTCGCGACTGTCGAGATCAAGTAACAGCTTTTCGACGAGCTTTGCGGACCTGTATTTTTGGGTTCGCAAAGCCTCGGCTTGCACGCCGGGGCAGATATGCGGTATCCTCATCGATGGGGATATCCGTAGCTGCCTCGGTGCGCAGCATTTTTGCAAGCGGATCTCTAAAAATTTAGTTTCAACGCATTTTTAGCAGCTTTCGTGCAATTACTAGCTTTACACCGGTTCATCCTGGCAATGCGAAGCAGGTTATGGAGCCGGCCACCTTACGGTTCGAGCGGCGGGCCCGCAAGGTGAAACGTGTGACAAGCGGCAATCTCTTGAGGCCTCGGCCAGGTCTCAAAGGGCGGCGACAATCCACAGCAACTGTACTTATCCAGCACTCAGGAACGCATTTGCGCTCTCCGGGCACACTGCCCCGCAGGGCGTTTTCGTCATTTCTGGAACCCGTTAGTCCCCTGGCCCCATGTTTTCCGCTGAGGCTGGCGGTGCGTGTGGTTGTTTTGTAGCAGCTTTCCGCTTGTGGATTCTCAAGACGAATTCAGAACGGAAGCAACATCAAGTTTTCACCCCGCAGAATGCTTCGCTGGGGTTCGCAACATGCGCTAAAGGAGTGGTCGCTGCGAGGAGCGGCTGCACCGGAATAGGCGCACAAAGAGTCCAACGAGAGGGTGCGCTAAACAGCGCATTTTCTCCCTTCTGAACCGGTTGCCGGTCTGCCTTGTGCAGTGTCAGCGACTTTTAGAGGGCCTCGAGCCAAGTAATAGGAGAGAGCATGTCGAATTCGACCACCAACGAAATGCGCGCGATCCGCAGCCGTCTCGACTTTTCCAAGATTCCAACCAGCATCCAGATTCCGAATCTCATCGAGGTTCAGCGCCGCAGCTATGAGCGCTTCCTCCAGATGGACAAGCTCCCCCAGGAGCGCGAGGACAACGGCCTCCAGTCTGTCTTTACCTCCGTGTTTCCCATCACCGACTTCCGCAATGTCTCTGAGCTCGAGTTCGTCGATTACTCTATCGGCAACTGGGAGTGCAAGTGCGGTTACCTCAAGGGTCTGAACCACCTGCGCACGGCCTGCACCAACTGCGGCCACATGGTCATCACCGACCCCTTCCACCCGGGCGATGTGCTCTGCAAGTTCTGCGGAACCTACAACAAGAACACCCCTGATTTCTGCACCAAGTGCGGCGATCCTGTCGGTCTGCAGCTGAAGTACGACCAGGCCGAGTGCGAAGAGCGCGGCATGACCTACTCGGCTCCGCTGAAGGTCACCATCCGCCTGAAGATCTACGACAAGGACCCTGAGACGGGCGTCAAGAGCCTGCGTGACATGAAGGAGCAGGAAGTCTTCTTTGGCGACATCCCCCTGATGTCGGCGAACGGCACCTTCATCGTCAACGGTACCGAGCGCGTCATCGTCAGCCAGTTGCACCGTTCGCCCGGCGTCTTCTTTGAGACGGCG
This sequence comes from Granulicella mallensis MP5ACTX8, assembly GCF_000178955.2. Lineage (NCBI taxonomy): Bacteria > Pseudomonadati > Acidobacteriota > Terriglobia > Terriglobales > Acidobacteriaceae > Granulicella > Granulicella mallensis. Next base: position 903,831 of record NC_016631.1, read on the forward strand.
AACAACCGTACCTACTTCCTCGGCAAGATCATTCCGTACCGCGGTTCGTGGGTCGAGTTCGAGTACGACCAGAAGAACACCCTCTACGTCCGCATCGATCGCAAGCGCAAGTTCCTGGGCACCATCTTCCTTCGCGCGCTCGGTCTGCGCACGGACGAGGAGATCCTCAAGACCTTCTACACGGTCGACACCATCAACGTGAAGGACGGCAAGCTGTCGTGGACGGTTGGCGCGGAAGAGAAGCCGAGCCACCTCGTCGGCACTCGCTCGACCGCGGCCCTCAACGGCGCGGACGGCAAGGAGCTCGTCGCTTCCGGCAAGAAGATCGGCGCCTCCGCGCTGAAGCATCTTCGGGCGGGTGGCGTCACCTCGGTTGAGGTGGAGACCAGCGAGTTCGACGGCGCCATGATCGCGGCCGATGTCATCGACATGGGCACCGGCGAGCTGCTGTACGAAGCCAACGCCGAGCTCACCGCCGACAAGCTGCACAAGATTCTGCAGTCCGGCGTTGCCACGTTCGAGGTCTTCTTCCCCGAGCGCGACGATGTAGGTAACATCATCTCGAACACCCTTCGCCGCGACTCCGTGCGCAAGCCGGAAGAGGCGTTGATCGAGATCTACCGCAAGCTGCGTCCCGGCGACCCACCGACGCTCGACACCGCGACCGCGCTCTTCGAAGGCATGTTCTTCGATCCGCGCAAGTACGACTTCTCGCGCGTTGGCCGTCTCAAGTTCAACATCAAGCTGTATGAGGACCAGGACCCCAGCGGGCTCGACAAGCGCACGCTGACCCCTGAGGACTTCTACGGCACGATCCGTTACCTCCTCAAGCTGCGCAAGAACATCGGCGTAGTGGACGATATCGATCACCTTGGCAACCGCCGCGTCCGCGCGGTCGGTGAGCTCATGGAGAACCAGTTCCGTATCGGCCTGGTTCGCATGGAGCGCGCGATCAAGGAAAAGATGTCGGTCTACCAGGAGATGTCGACGGCGATGCCGCACGACCTCATCAACGCCAAGCCGGTCATGGCCGCGATCCGCGAGTTCTTCGGTTCTTCGCAGCTCTCGCAGTTCATGGATCAGACCAACCCCCTGTCCGAGATCACGCACAAGCGCCGCCTGTCGGCCCTTGGGCCTGGTGGTCTGTCCCGTGAGCGCGCCGGCTTCGAAGTCCGCGACGTTCACCCGACCCACTATGGCCGCATCTGCCCGATTGAGACGCCTGAAGGTCCGAACATCGGCCTGATCTCGTCGCTGTCGTGCTTTGCGCGCATCAACGAGTACGGCTTCATTGAGAGCCCGTACCGCCGCGTCAAGGATGGCCGCGTACTCGACTACGTCGCCGTCACCAACGCCGGTGAGTCCGGTCTGCGTCAGGGCGACTTCCTCGAGATCTCCGAATCGATCAAGCAGAACAAGGAGCTCAAGAAGAACGGCAAGCGCACGATGGACCTGGAGCCCTTCAGCTTCTATCTGTCGGCGTGGGAAGAGGATCGCCACACGATCGCTCAGGCCAACATCGAACTCGATGCTGAACTGAACATCGTGGAGGACCTGGTCAACGCGCGTAAGCAGGGCAACTTCGTACTCGTGCCCAAGGCCGAGGTCGACTATGTCGACGTCTCGCCGAAGCAGCTCGTATCGGTGGCCGCCTCGCTCGTTCCGTTCCTCGAGCATGACGATGCGAACCGCGCCCTGATGGGTGCGAACATGCAGCGCCAGTCCGTTCCGTTGCTCGTTGCCGAAGCTCCTTTCGTCGGCACCGGCATGGAAGGCGTTACAGCACGCGACTCCGGCGCTGTGATCCTGGCCAAGCGCAACGGCATCATCGACTCGGTCGACTCCGAGCGCATCATCGTGCGCGTAGAAGGCGAGCACCACCCCACGCAGCTCTCGCGTGAGGTCGGTTCGGACATCTATCAGCTCACGAAGTTCAAGCGCTCCAACCAGAACACCTGCATCAACCAGAAGCCGATCGTTCGCAAGGGCGACCGTGTTCTCAAGGGTCAGGTGATCGCGGACGGTCCGTGCACGGAGCAGGGCGAGCTTGGTCTCGGCCGCAACGTGCTGGTTGCGTTTATGCCGTGGCGTGGTTACAACTTCGAGGACGCGATCCTCATCTCGGAAAAGCTGGTCCGCGAGGACTACTACACCTCGATCCACATCGAGGAGTTCGAGATCGAAGCGCGCGACACGAAGCTGGGGCCGGAAGAGATCACGCGTGATATCCCCAACGTCTCCGAGCACGCTCTGCGTGATCTGGACGAGTCGGGCATCATCCGTATCGGTGCCAAGATCGGCCACAACGACATCCTCGTCGGCAAGGTCACGCCCAAGGGCGAGACCCAGCTCACGCCGGAAGAGAAGCTGCTCCGCGCCATCTTCGGTGAAAAGGCCGGCGATGTTCGCGACGCTTCGCTGACGTGCCCTCCGGGCATCGAAGGCACGGTCGTCGATGTTCGCATCTTCTCGCGCAAGGGTCAGGAAAAGGACCAGCGCGCGTTGCAGATCGAGCAGGAGATGGTCGAGAAGCTGGAGCGCAACCTCGCCGATGAGATTCGTATTCTCACCGACGAGCGCCTCAAGCGTCTCGAAGGCATCCTGGGAAGCAAGGAAGTTCTTGCCGACCTGCACGACGAGCGCACCAACAAGAAGCTGTTGAGCAAGGGCGACATTCTGACCCGCGACATCATCGAGCTGATCTCCACGCGTAACCTGAAGCGTATTCGCTACGCCGACAAGGATCCCCGCGTGAACGAGCAGATCGACGAGATCGAGGAGATGACCTCGCGCCAGATCGACGTACTGCGCAAGATCACCAACGAGAAGATCGGCAAGATGCAGAAGGGCGATGAACTCTCGCCCGGTGTCATCAAGATGGTCAAGGTCTATATCGCGATGAAGCGCAAGCTTTCGGTCGGCGATAAGATGGCCGGACGCCACGGTAACAAGGGTGTTATCGCACGTATCCTCCCCGAGGAAGACATGCCGTATCTGCCCGATGGAACCCCGGTCGAGATCGTTCTGAACCCGCTCGGTGTGCCTTCGCGTATGAACGTCGGTCAGATTCTCGAAACGCACCTCGGATGGGCAGCACACGAGCTCGGCGCGAAGGTTGCCGCTCTCGCTGCGCAGCATCAGGAGGCCGGTGAAGTTCGCGAGATCTTCAAGGAAGCGTTCAAGAACACGGCAGCGCTCAACCAGCTTCTGACCCTCGACGACGAGCAGACCATGCGCGTTGCCGCCGGTATGAAGCGCGGTATCTGGTTCGGCACGGCAGTGTTCGACGGCGCACGCGAGACGGAGATCAAGGCGCTGCTCGCAGCGGCCGGTCTCCCCAGCTCCGGCAAGAGCATGATGTTCGACGGCATGACGGGCGACCAGTTCGAACAGCCCGTTACGGTCGGCTACATCTACATGCTCAAGCTGTCTCACCTTGTCGACGACAAGATTCACGCTCGCTCAATCGGGCCGTACTCGCTCATCACCCAGCAGCCGCTCGGTGGTAAGGCGCAGTTCGGCGGACAGCGCTTCGGTGAGATGGAAGTGTGGGCGCTTGAAGCTTATGGCGCCGCTTACATCCTGCAGGAGCTGCTCACCGCGAAGTCCGATGACGTCTATGGCCGTACCAAGATCTACGAGGCCATCGTCAAGGGTGAGGCCGCGATCGAACCGGGCGTGCCCGAGTCGTTCAACGTTCTCATCCGCGAGCTGCAGTCGCTTTGCCTCGATGTCGAGCTGGTCAAGAAGACCAGCACCGACGAATCAGAGGTCATCGCACTGCCCGAGCTTGCGGTCGCCGACTAGCTTCTATAAGTCACCGCCTTTGGCTGTCAGCTCCGAGCTTGTGTAACGGCAGGAGCTGGCAGCAAGGGCGCAAGTACTAAGTGATGAGTGTGGAACACGGCCTTCATCGCGAAAGCAATAGCAGCAGAAACAGCAGCGAAGCTCGCAACACAGGCTCTCAGTAGATTGAGAGTGAAGCACAAAGTTGGTATCGAGCTAAGTACTGCATACGGAGAGAAAAAATATGTTCCGCTCCAGCCCTTTTGAACTAACCGGACCGATCACCGACTTCGACTCCATCAAGATCCAGCTCGCCAGCCCCGAGAAGATCCGCTCATGGTCGCACGGTGAAGTCACCAAGCCTGAAACCATCAACTACCGCACGTTCAAGCCCGAACGTGACGGCCTCTTCTGCGCGCGCATCTTTGGACCGATCACCGACTGGGAGTGCCTCTGCGGCAAGTACAAGCGCATGAAGCACCGCGGCGTGATCTGCGACAAGTGCGGCGTTGAAGTCACTCTGTCCAAGGTCCGCCGTGAGCGGCTTGGCCACATCGAGCTCGCTTCGCCCTGCTCGCACGTCTGGTTCTTCAAGGGCCTGCCGTCGCGTATCGGCCACCTGCTCGACATCTCGCTGCGTGAGCTCGAAGCCGTGTTGTACTTCGAGTCCTACGTCGTCGTCGATCCAGGCGACGCGCCCGTCAAGGAGCGCGAGGTCATCAAGGACGAGAACCGCTTCCGCGAGCTCGACCAGCAGTATCGCCCCTCCGGCTTCAAGGCCATGATGGGTGCCGAGGCCATTAAGGAACTGCTCAAGCGCGTCGAGATCACGGAACTCGCGATCGAACTGCGCGAGCGCATGAAGACCGAGACCTCGCTGCAGAAGAAGCTCAAGTACGCCAAGCGTCTCAAGGTCGTTGAGGCCTTCCGCCGCTCGGACAACAAGCCCCAGTGGATGATCCTCGACGTGATCCCCGTGATCCCGCCTGAGCTGCGCCCCCTGGTGCCGCTGGACGGCGGCCGCTTCGCGACCTCGGATCTCAACGATCTGTATCGCCGCGTGATCAACCGTAACAACCGCCTCAAGAAGCTCATGGACCTCCATGCGCCTGAGGTCATCGTGCGCAACGAAAAGCGCATGCTGCAGGAGGCCGTCGACGCTCTGTTCGATAACGGCCGCCGTGGCCGCGTGCTGCGCGGTGCGAACAACCGTCCGCTCAAGTCGCTCTCCGACACCCTCAAGGGCAAGCAGGGCCGCTTCCGTCAGAACCTGCTCGGCAAGCGCGTCGATTACTCGGGCCGTTCCGTAATCGTCGTCGGTCCCGAACTCAAGCTGCACCAGTGCGGCCTGCCCAAGAAGATGGCGCTCGAGCTCTTCAAGCCGTTCATCTATCACCGTCTCGAACAGACCGGCCACTGCACGACCATCAAGCAAGCGAAGGAAATGGTCGAACAGCAGGACCCGATCGTCTGGGACATCCTCGAAGAGGTCATCAAGGATCACCCGGTCCTTCTGAACCGCGCACCGACCCTCCATCGTCTGGGCATCCAGGCGTTTGAGCCGGTGCTCGTCGAAGGCAAGGCGATCAAGATCCACCCGCTCGTCTGCACCGCCTTCAACGCGGACTTCGACGGCGATCAGATGGCTGTGCATATCCCGCTCTCGCCCGAAGCCCAGATTGAGGCCTCGGTCCTGATGCTGGCTTCGCACAACATCCTCTCGCCGGCCAGTGGTCAGCCGATCACGGTGCCGACGCAGGATCTCGTGCTCGGTCTCTACTACCTGACGAAGGCCAAGGTCGGCGCTCAGGGTGAAGGCCGCGTGTTCGCCAATATCGAAGAAGTGCTGATGGCCCTCGAAGCCAAGCAGGTAGAGACGCTGACGCCCATTCGTCTGCGCTACACCGGCCCTGTGCTCGACATGACCACCGCCTACGACGATCAGGACCTCACGCACACCGAGCCGGTTGAGTTCACCAGGCAGTTCATCAACACGACCGTCGGCCGCGCCATCCTGAACGACCGTCTGCCGGAGGGCATGCCCTACGTCAACGGCCTGCTCAAGAAGAAGGGCATCGGCCAGCTGATCAACTACCTGTACCTGAACCTCGGTCTCGAGGTTACGGTGCATGCTCTCGATCGCATCAAGGAACTGGGCTTCCAGTACGCGACCAAGTCCGGCCTCTCGGTCGGGTTGGACGACATGGTCATTCCGGATTCGAAGTACACCGTTGTGCATGAGGCTGAGAAGCAGGTCATCGCGATGCAGCAGCAGTATCTCGACGGTTCGATCACGAACCTGGAGCGGTCTAATAAAGTTACCCAGATGTGGTCTGGCGTTACCGAGCGTGTTGCCGACGACATGTTCAACAACATGAAGCGCGCGGACAAGGAAGGAGCCATGAACCCGATCTACATCATGGCCGACTCCGGTGCTCGTGGTTCGAAGCAGCAGATTCGTCAGCTCTCCGGTATGCGCGGACTGATGGCCAAGCCCTCGGGCGAAATCATCGAGACCCCCATCACGGCGAACTTCCGTGAAGGCCTCACCGTACTTCAGTACTTCATCTCGACGCACGGCGCTCGTAAGGGCCTGGCGGATACCGCGCTCAAGACGGCCGACTCGGGTTACCTCACGCGTCGTCTGGTCGACGTCGCGCAGGATGTGATCATCTCCGAGCTCGACTGCGGTACGGTCGAAGGCATCTACGTGATGCCGATCATCGAAGCCGGCGAGACCATCGAGCCATTGCGCGACCGTATCATCGGCCGCGTCTCGCTCGAGCGCCTCAAGGACTTCGAAGGCAAGACCATCGTCGAGATCAACGAAGAGATCGACGAGGACAAGGCTTCCGCGGTTCAGGCAGCGGGTATCGAGCGCGTCAAGATTCGCTCGGTTCTCACCTGCGAGTCCAAGCGCGGTTGCTGCATCCTCTGCTACGGTCGTAACCTCGGTTCGGGCAAGATGGTCGAGATGGGTGAAGCCGTCGGTGTCATCGCGGCGCAGTCCATCGGCGAGCCTGGAACTCAGCTCACCATGCGTACCTTCCACATCGGCGGAACAGCGTCGCGTGTGCAGGATGCTTCGCACCTCGAAGCCAAGAACGCCGGCAAGGTCCACTTCATCAACCTCGTCACTGTCCGTTCCAAGGATGGCGGCCTGGTGGCGTTCAACCGTAACGGTTCGATCGCGATCATCGATGAGAAGGGCCGTGAGAAGGAGCGCTACGCGATCGTCTACGGCGCAAAGCTGAAGGTCGAAGACGGAACGCAGGTCAAGCTCGGCGACGTCATCGGCGAGTGGGACCCCTACACGTTCTCCATCCTCACGGAGATCGCCGGCACGGTCCAGTTCAAGGATCTGCAGGAAGGTGTCACGCTGAACGAAGAGATCGACGAAGTCACCGGGCTCTCGCGCCTGGTGGTCGGCGACTCCTCGGACGAGAAGCGCCAGCCCGCGATCATCATCAAGTCCGCGAAGGGCAACAAGCGTTACCTGATGCCCTCACGCGCCCACTTGATGCTGCAGGACGGCGATGAAGTCACCCCCGGTGACATCCTCGCGAAGATCCCGCGTGAAACGACTCGTACGAAGGACATCACGGGCGGTCTGCCGCGCGTGGTCGAACTCTTCGAGGCCCGCAAGCCCCGCGATCCGGCGATCATCTCCAAGATCGACGGCGTGGTCCGCTTCGGCGATGTTTCCAAGGGTCAGCGCAAGGTCTACGTCACGGCGGACAACGGCCAGGAAGAGGAGTACAGCGTTCCTCGCGGTGTCTACGTCAACGTGCAGGAAGGTGAACGCCTGCGCGCCGGCGACGCTCTGATCGACGGCCCCCGCAACCCGCACGACATCCTCGAGGTGTTGGGCGAGCGCGAGCTGCAGCAGTATCTCGTCAACGAGATCCAGGAAGTCTATCGTCTGCAGGGCGTGTCCATCTCGGACAAGCACATCGAGACGATCGTCCGCCAGATGCTGCGTTGGGTCAAGATCGAAGAGGTTGGCGACAGCAACTTCCTTCTGGAACAGCAGATCGACCGCTTCCGCTTCAACGCCGAGAATCAGCGCGTGCTGATGGAAGGTGGCCGTCCGGCCATCGGTCGTCCGCTGCTGCTGGGCATCACGAAGGCGTCGCTCTCGACCGATAGCTTCATCTCGGCCGCGAGCTTCCAGGAGACCACCCGCGTCCTCACCGAAGCCAGCATCAACGGCTCGGTAGACACGCTGCGCGGCCTCAAGGAAAACGTCATCGTCGGCCGCTTGATCCCCGCCGGTACGGGCATGGCATACTACCGCAACGTTCAGCTCTCTCCGGAGCTGGAAGAAGCGGCAGCCCAGGTCCAGCAGGAAGTCACTGCGGCGATCGAAGCCGAAGAGCGCGAGCTCGAGCAGATGCGCATGGAAGGCGAACAGGAAGAACTGGCCGCCGAATAGGACTACGCGTCCAGCGAGACGCGCTACGCGCAAAAGCAAAAACAAAAGGGCGGACTCGAAAGAGCCCGCCCTTTTATTTGCTAGTATGAGTTCGAAAGGCAAACAACTTCGTTCTAATGCGAAAAAGAGTGACTTCAGACTCGTCGTCCATCGATGCTGGAAGATTCGAAGCTTTTGTTGGCGGAAGAGCTAGAAAGATATTTGTTAATGTCTTCCTTTGTGGAAAAGCCTTTGACTCAACGCTCTCAGCCTCTGATTTGGTCAAAAGGGACATTCGAGCATACTTGAACGAGCGGCTAACAGCTACGAACAAAAACTGCAGGGTTTTCTTTGGTGAACACACGGATCTTATTAATCAGTACGCAAAAGCCATGGGAAATATCACAGGTATTCCTCTTAAGAATACAAATCTCGCTCTTTTTGAGATGCAGCTTGCCCATTTTGTCGACCTAATCGTGATTTTTCCTAGCAGTGCGGGTTCTTTTGCTGAATTGGGAATGTTTGTAGCGAAGGAGTCGTTGGGAAAGAAATTGTTCTTGATTCAAGAGCCAACACATCGCACGGCAAAAAGCTTCGTCGCGAAGGGGCCTGTCGACTTTGTTGTTAAGCGATCAGGTACTGTTTTGTATCTGGACTACACAGACATGGAATCAGTTTACAAGGCGGTTCAGGCAAAGATTACAGCGCTTCATGAGGTGAAACTCTCAGATGAACTATTTGGTGAATCCTGATGAATCAAGCCATCGAGAATTTGCGTCTTTTATTTTTTGCAAACTTGAACCAACCTGTAATGGTTGCGGAACTTCGTAGCGTGTACCTCAATGCAGGAGGTGATGTAGCAGCATTTGCACCTGCGTTAGCTTTTCTTAGGCAAAAGGAATTGTTAGCCCAAAGTGATCCAGTCTCATGTACTGAACGGGGCCTGAGGAAACTCCAGTCGCTACAAAACTTCAAAGAAAGAGATTCTGCGCGAATGTTCTTGTTGAAGGAACGGATAAAAAGGGCTACGTTTAAGTAGACAGGTGGCGTGGTTGTTTCACTTTGGTTGATGTTTCGTCAACCGATGTAGCAATCAGGTAATTCATACAAGGGTTGTCAACACGACGACTTGCAAAAGACAAAACCGCAACTCGTCGTGTTGACAACACAGTCGAGCAGTGTCAACACACTGGAATCCGAAGTGATCACGCCGCTTGTCTCTTTCACATCTTTCGCGCAGTTCGAACAGGCACTCCGTGACTCTAGGGTAAGTGCGCACAGCGGAGCTTCGTTTAGCAACTCCCTAGAAGTCGATCGACTTGTTAAATCTGCACGAGAGCTTTACGGGAGAGGTTTACCTCCGATCGTTTCTAGCCGTACTTTTTCGTTACTTTTTGGCGTAAGCCCTCGCTTGATTTCTGCGATGACCAAATCGCCCGAAAAATACTGGCGAACATTCGAGATCAAGAAACGCTCAGGTAAGGGCCGAAATATTGCAGCGCCCAGAGTTTTTCTCAAGACAGTACAGCGGTTTTTGTTGCGCTTTGTTTTGGAGAAAATCCCAATCCATCCCAACGCGTTTGGATTTGCTCCTGGCAAGGGGATTTTCAAACATGCTGAGCGGCACCTTAAAGCAAGATTTGTGCTTACACTCGACATAGCAGATTTCTTCCCCTCAATCTCATGGACGCAAGTTAGAGATATATTTGCGAACATAGGCTTTCCTGATGGGGTCCCTTCACTGCTTGCAGATTTGTGCACCCGTAATAAAGTTTTCCCACAAGGGGCTCCGACAAGCCCCTATCTGTCAAACCTAATCTTTCTGAAAACTGATGAGGCTCTCACTGAAGCGGCGAATCAATTTGAAATGCGATACAGCCGTTATGCTGATGACCTAACGTTCTCTTGTGACTCACAACCCAGCGATGAGGCTCGTCTAGCTTTCGAGCAGATAATCAGAGATGCCGGTTTTAGGATCCAGCATTCGAAGACGCGATTACGGGGGCCTTCGCAAGCACGCGAAGTCACAGGTCTACTTGTGAATGAAAAAATTCAACCATCGAGACACACCAGACGACTGTTGCGGGCGAAATTTCATAATCTTTTACGCTCGACAAGTCTGGAACAAGAGACTTTGCCAAGTCTTGGGGGATGGGCAAGCTATGTGAATAGTTATGATGTCGTGAAAGGCGAAGAGTATCTATCGATTGTCAGGTCAAAGGCAAGATGAGGTCCGAGGTATATGTCGAGCGTCTCATTTTGCCGCGACTTCATGCGATGAGTGGGCATTGCGCTCAAAACTCTCAGGTTTTGCACTAGCTATGCTTCTTAGCTAACATGTCTCCATGGAAGTCAACATCCATCACGCCAAGACCCATCTCTCCAAGCTCATCTCAGCAGCCGAGAGCGGGGAAGAGGTCATCATCGCGCGTAATGGTGCTCCAGCCGTTAAATTGGTTCCTGTTCATGCGGCGACGAAGAGACCCAGAAAGCAGATGTGGGGAGCCGGGATCGGCAAAATCTGGATTGCCTCTGACTTCGACTCGAAGGGAACCAACGACGAGATCGCCGACCTTTTCGAAAACACGAAGGACTTCGAGTGAGAGTTCTGGTCGACGGTCACGCCTTCGTCTGGGCGCTTCTGCAAGACCCCAGAGTCTCGAAGAAAGCGCGCAGCATCCTGTTCTCAGAGGAGCATGAACTCTTCTTCTCTTTGGCGACCCTCTGGGAACTCAGCCTGAAGATCCGGCTGGGCAAACTCCGCAACCTCACCTCGTCCATCGCCTACCTGAATGATGAGTTGGCAGAGTATCGAATTACCGTTCTTCCCATCACCTATCAGGACATCCTCACCGTCGAACATCTCGAGTCTCACCATCGAGACCCGTTCGACCGCGTTCTCATCGCACAGGCCATCAATAACAGCCTGACGTTGCTCACCAACGACTCCAACATCAAGCTCTACTCGAATGTAACGACCCTCTGGTAACCCACAAACCGGGTGCCCCATCCTCGACGCGCAGTTTTATCGCGCGGCAGGGTGGGGTATCGTTCGTGGTAGCGAACGACCGCTCTCCCTCATTGAGGCACGATTGCTGCTACAAGCTAAAGGCGGTCGTGCTTTGCACGATACCCCACCCTGCCGCGCATAAAGCCGCGCGTCGAGGATGGGGCACCCGGTTGGGCCTCGCGGCTTCAGTGGTATTCCGGACAATATGGATCATGGGCGCGATAAAGTTACAGGCCCGGGTTCCAGATATCTATAGGATCGAAAGCTGCTCCATAGCCACTCATCCGGCTCTTTTACGAGCCCATCTCTTACGGGGTTTCGGTGGATGTACTTCAACTTCTCGATTCGCTTTGCTTCGGTCCGCACGTTGAAGTCATAGTATCGCGTCTCCCACACGTCCTCTTCAGGGCGAGTCTTTGAGAACCTCTGCTTCAGAATCTGCATGGCCACAGAGAGAGGAGCTTTGTTTGGTTCGGCGACCAACATATGAACATGGGTCGGCATGACGACGTAGCCGAAGACATTCATGTCGTAGATCTCACGAGTTCGTTCGAGCAACTTAAGAAAGATGTCCCGAGCCTCTGGAGTGCCGAGGATCGGGCGATGGCGAACGCAGCTAACGGTGATATGGTGCAAGTCGCCGGCTTGTTGGTAGCGTCTCAAACCTGTTGGCATAGGAGAGAGTGTAGCCGAGGTGAGGAGGGCGGTCGCGCTGGTGCGCGATACCCCACCCTGCCGCGCATAAAGCCGCGCGTCGAGGATGGGGCACCCGGCTTTGGCGGTTCGGCTGAGCTTCAGCGGCGATGGTAAAAGGTAAGGGCGCATTGCAGGTTTTTGCGACGGCTTCCATGGAGTAATGGCTTTCAACCGTCTATCCTTCTGTCATGTCTCGTACTGCACTCGTTACCGGAGCCTCTCGCGGTCTTGGAGCCGCGATGGCTGTCTCTCTTGCAGAAGCTGGCCATCGCGTCGCGGTGAACTACTTCTCCAATGCCGCTCGTGCACAGCAGCTCTGCGAGGAACTGCACGCTCGTGGCTTTCAGGCTCAGGCTTTTCATGCCGATGTTCGCGAAGAGGACGATGTTGTCCGTCTGGTGCGCGAGGTCGAGTCCGCGCTGGGGCCTATCGATATCGCCGTCGTCAACGCGACAGGGCATCAACCGATGCTCTCGATCGAGCAGCAGACATGGCGTGCGTATCTCGATCAGCTTGAGTTCTTCGTCAAGTCTCCGCTGTTGATCGCGCAGGCAGTGCTGCCCGGGATGAAGCAGCGCGGCTTTGGCCGGATCATCCAGATCGGCAGTGAGGTAGTAGAGATCGGCAATCCGTGTTTTGCAAACTATGTCGCAGCCAAGGCGGCACAGCTTGGCCAGACGCGTTCGTGGGCGCGTGAGTTGGCTCCCTCTGGAGTCACGGTCAATCTGGTCGCTCCCGGCTGGATTCCCACGGAACGAGCTCTCGATGCTACCGAAGCAGAAAAACAGGCGTATACGCAGCGTGTGCCAATGCTCCGCATGGGGGTACCTGAAGAGGTGGGCCGAGTCGTCGCTTTTCTTGCAAGCGATGCTTCGGCTTTTATTACCGGGCAGAAGATCTCCGTGAATGGCGGCAATACGCTCGAGTAGGCTGAGCGATTACTTTGCAACAGGAGCCGCAGCGAACGCCGCATTGATCAACTTTGCCAGTCGTAAGCCGCCTTGCTCGAGCCGCTGGTTTACGGTTGCTATGTTCGCCTGGTAATAAGCTTCGTCGATATTGGTGCCGGGTTTTACCAGCGCTGCGCGGCCCAGATCGCGCGACTCCACGGCCCAGTCTCCCGAGGTGCCTGTTCCAGCGACCATGTTCTTCGCGGAGATCTCGGCTTCCAGCAGCTTGAGATACGCCGCGTCGTCCAGTCCGCGATGCTCAAGCAGTTTCTCGTCCCACACCGCATGGAGATTGCAGGGATGTGTGCCGCACGTCGGCGAGCCCCAGACACTTACGGCGACATCGTTGCCGCCACGGCCGACACCCAGGGCATGAAAGGGCTGGTGCAGATCGCCAACGATGTGTACCAGGAACTTCAGCGCTACGGTGCGGTCCGCCTTATCCAGGGAGGCACCGGCCACGCGCTGGTAGTTGTAATCGATCCGCTCTGGCGCGCAGTCGCGCCATTTGTCCAGGGCGCTGCCCCGCGTAACTCCCGGCTGTAGCAGGCAGTCACGATCGCGGTCGTACCCCGCCGCATCTGGAGGGATGTTGATGAAATGCCAATAGAACGTCTGGTTGTTGCCGACCAGGTAGTGATCGGCCCACGAAGACACATCGGCCAGACTCTCCGGTCCGAGCAGCGCCTGCACGCTTGCCCGAGCCTCCGGGGTCAGGTGGTCCCACGCTACTTCGGCGACCAGCCGATGTCCCTGCGGGCCCCAGGCCCACAACGGTTGCATAGAGGCGAACAACACTACAAGAGCGAGTACGAGGCGCTTCATGGCAGAAGTATATCGGCGGTGCATTGCTCTCAGGTTGCAGCCGCCAGCAGTCCGTGTAGATCGAGTGGACGTGTGTACATCGTCAACTTATCGTTGACATCCTTAGGCCACTCACTGCGTGGGCGATCCCAGTAGAGTTCAACGCCGTTGTTGTCGGGATCGCGAAGATACAGCGCTTCGCTGACGCCGTGGTCGGCGGTTCCGTCGAGAGGGATTTTGGCTGCAATCAACCTCTGTAGAGCATTGCCCAGTTCGCGCCGTGTGGGATACAGAATCGCTAGATGATAGAGCCCGGTCGTTCCCGGAGGCGGAGCGGAGCCGCCGAGGCTCTCCCAGGTGTTCAGGCCGATGTGGTGGTGATATCCACCCGCTGATAGAAATGCAGCGGAGTTGCCCATTCGCTGCATCACCTCGAACCCGAGCACACCATGGTAGAAGGCGAGGGAGCGCTCGAGGTCTGCGACGCGCAGATGCACATGACCGATGCGGGTTTCGGGATGAATGGTTTCGCTCATACAGGAGTGGATGCCTGGGAATTGGAAAAGAAGCTGGATGACTTACTGGTTATTCTTTGCTGGTGACGCGGGCTCGAACGCTGCCGTCCGCGAGCCGAGCGACGATGGTGTCGTAAGCTACAACGTTCGCCGTGGAGCGCAGCAGCTTGCCGTCGGGTCCGTACACGAGCGCGTAGCCGCGTTCCAGCACGCGCAGCGGACTAAGCGCTTCCAGCCGCGATACACAGCGTTCTACCTGCTGGTTTCGCCTCATGGTCGCGGTCGAGCCGACGCTCTGCAGGCGTACCTGCAGCCGCTCCAGGCGGCGCTTGTCTTCCGCAAGACGCAGGGCAACGTCCTGCCTCTGCAATCGAGATGTTAGCCGTGCCAGCCGCTCCTCGCGCGACCGCAAGGTGCGGGCTGCAGCAGATTCCGCGCGGAAGCTGAGTTCGTCCAGGCGCTGCTCGCGCCGGCCCAGGGCATCGCGCAAGCGGCGCAGAGCAGACTCCGCACTCAGGCGAGAGAAGCGCTGCCGTGCGCGCAGGATCTCGTAGTTGCCTGCGCGAAAGACACGTGAACGCAGACGCTCCACTCGTTCTTCAATACGGTATTGCGCTGCCGTTACAAGTTCTGCTGCTGCCGAAGGGGTTGGAGCGCAGACGTCCGCCGCTGCGTCGGTGATGGTCGTGTCGGTCGCATGGCCGATGCCCGCGATGACCGGGATTGCGCAGGCCGCAATCGCGCGTGCCACGCCTTCGTCGTCGAAGCCGTGCAGGTCTTCCCAGCTTCCTCCTCCGCGCGCGACGATCAGGACGTCCGCTAACTGAGGATGGGCGCTGAACCACTCCACTCCGGCGATGACCTCCTCCGCGCAGCGTGGGCCCTGTACCGCAGCCGGATAGATCAGCAGGTTTACCGCAGCATGGCGGCGACGGCAGACCTTTACGATGTCGCGCAGAGCGGCTCCCTGCAGGCTGGTGACGACGCCGATGCACTTGGGGAACGCCGGCAGCGGACGCTCGCGATCGAAGACCCCTTCGCGGCGCAGACGCTCTTTGAGGCGCTGTACGGCGGCGAGCAGAGCGCCCTGGCCAACCTCTTCCATCGTCTCGGCGATGAGCTGCATCTGGCCGCGGCTCTCGTACACGCTGACCTGTCCGTGCAGCCGGACGGCGTCGCCGTCCTTAGGGCGAAAGCGTAGCAGTGACGCCTGGCGGCGGAACATCACGACGGAGAGCTGCGCGTTGCCGTCCTTCAGGGTGAAGTAGCAGTGTCCACTGGCGGCGGGCCTCCAGTTGGAGATCTCGCCATCTACCGTGATCTGCCCATAGCTGCGCTCGACGAGCCCCCGCACCTCGCGCACGAGATCGCCGACGGTCCAGACGCGAGCCTCGGCCTGTGGGGTGCTGGCTACTGGCAGCGGTTCAGGGCGTGCGATTCGGATCGTCGTGTTCAGGCTGCGGGATTGTTCGGCGATGATGTCAGCCGCCGACACAGCCTGTTCCTGCTGCGGTTCGGCCATTTCGTTTGGGGCGTCATCGAATGCCGGCAGCGTGTCGAACAGCGAGAGGGCTTGTTCAGGCTGCGGGGACTTCGGGCGAGCGGGGCGGCGGCCCGCGCCGCGGCGCAGACTGGCAAAGCTCGGCATGTCGTCGGAATCAGACATCGTGAAGATGAGTTTACTCCGCCAGGCGAGAGAGCTCACTTGTGGAGAGCGCGATGAAAATCGATAAAGTTTCGCAATCCCTTTGCCGTCATGCGCTGGAGCCGTTAGAGTGAAATCCATGCACCCCACCGCAATTGTCTTCGGCTGCCTGTTTCTGGCCGGCGTCCTGCTGGATGCCTTCCAGACCATCATCCTGCCGCGTCGCCCGGTGGGCCGCTTCCGCATTACGCAGCTCTTTTTCCTCTTCACATGGCGCCCCTGGGAATACCTGATCGAACACTTCATGCCGCGCCGAAAGCGCGACCAGCTTTACAGCTTCTATGGGCCGCTCTCGCTGTTGATGCTGTTCGGCCTCTGGGCGCTGCTGCTGGTGACGGCCTATATGCTGATCTACTTCGGCCTGCATACGCCGTTCTCCGATCCTACCCATCCAACCACGCCCTTTGAGTATCTGCGCAGTTGTTTTTACGTCAGCGGAACGACCCTGTTTACGCTGGGCCTGGGAGATGTTCAACCCACAACGCAGATTGCCCGAATGCTGCTCGTGCTCGAGTCGGGAACGGGGCTCGGCTTCGTTGCGCTGGTCATCGGCTATGTGCCGGTGCTGTACACCGCGTTTTCACAGCGTGAAATCTCTGTCGCGCTACTGGATGGGCGGGCCGGTTCGCCTCCCGCTGCCGGGGAGTTATTGCAGCGGCACAACTTCAGCGGCGGTCATCAGGCGCTCACGCTTTTGCTTGCCGAATGGGAACGATGGTGTGCCGAGATGCTCGAGACGCATATCTCGTACCCGATTCTCTGCTACTACCGGTCGCAGCATGACAATCAAAGCTGGCTTGCCGGGCTTACCGCCGTGCTCGATACCTGCGCTCTGTTGATCACTACGATCGAAGGCCCCAGCACACGCCAGGCGCAGCTCACCTTCGCTATCGGACGGCATACGCTGGTCGATCTCGGGCACGTCTTTCGACTAGAGAAGAACGAGCAGCGCTATCGAGAGGCGCCTCCGGTCCGTCTTCGCGACGAGGAGTTTGCGCGTCTCTGCGAGATGCTGACAGGAGCCGGTTTCTCGCTCTGCGGCGATGTCGAGTCTCATGAGCGGCTCAGCGCGATCCGCAAGCTCTATGAGCCGCATGCCTGCGCCCTGTCGGATTATCTTCATCTGCCGCTTCCATTCTGGGCGCCCCCGCCCCCCGATCCCCTGCGCAAGCACGATGGATGGACGACGGTAGCCAGCCTCCGTACGCCCGCAGCCCTCGCCGACCGCCTGGCAACGCATGTCAGTGTGCGCTCGACGGCCTCGCAGTTGCACGACAATGAATTGCATCCGCTGTAGGAAAAGGGATTAGGAAACAGGGATTAGGGATTAGGGATTAGGGAAAAGCCGGCCCCTTGTGGTTTCGCCTATCGCTACAGCAACTGCAAAGGCCACCCGAAGGTGGCCTTTGTTGTAACTAATCCCTAATCCCTGTTTCCTTATCCCTGCTCTACTGTGGTCCACCTGGCTGGGGGTTCAGCTTCTCAGCGGCGAGTGCGCCGGCGGGGCCAGGATTGCCCTTGGCGTCCTTGTCTTTGTCCTTCAGCTTGGCGTAGATCTCTTTGGCCTTGTCGGCCTTGCCTTCGGCGCTGTACAGCTCGGCGAGCTGGATCTGAGCGAGGCCCGGAGGGACAGTGGAAGCCTTGCCGTTCGAAAGCTCGTTGTAGAGGTCGACGGCCTGGGCATCGCGGTTGGTCTGCTCATAGATCTGTGCGAGTGACATCTTTGCGAGAGCGGCGAGGTCGTGGTTCCAGCTTCCGGCAACCTTCTTGAAGGTGTCTTCCGCGGGACCGTTCTGGCCCTCTTCCATGTAGGTCAGGCCAGAGAAGTAGAGCGCGAGCTTGCCGGACTCCGTCAGGCCGTAGTGCTGGGCAACGCTCTGGAACTGAGTGTTGGCAGCGGCTGCGCGCTCACTGATCGAGGCATAGCTCTTGGTGCCCGGAGGCAAGGGTTGGCCGGGCATGGCCACAGGGGTCTGATAGGTCTGCATGGCCTCGCCGAAGGCCGTAGCGGCGGCCGTCGAGTGATGCTGGAACAGGACATAACCGCCGACGATGGCGAGGATCACCACTACGGCTGCAACGCCAGCGCCGATGGCTGTCTGACGATTGTTCTTGGCCCACTCGGCGCCGTGCTCGGTGAGGGTAATGAACTGGTCTGGCTGCTTCAATTCACGCTTGGTCGCGTTATCCACTTGAATTCCGTCCTTAAAAACATCTGCAAGAGATCGCGGGCCCACCGTCCACGCATCCATCCAGTCTAGCAGTTCGCGGAGCCTGGAGCCCCAAATTGGCGCAAAAGCAGGAAAACAGGGGAGGATAGGCGTTTGCTGCCAACCGGAGGCTATTGACACATTAGTTAATAAGTTTTTTATTCCCTCGGTAACGGTTTTCCAGCTCTTGCCAATCGTATGAATTAGGGCATAGTATCTGCTCGCAATCGGTTCAGTGCACAATTCCCAGGGCACGCGCCAGGTTGCGCTCGTTCACATGCTTTTTGCTGTTTTGACGTTTGAAAACAACAAATTACCTGACAGGGCACTTGACCCCCTCAGCGTTTTCAGGAGCGACATAAATTTTATGGCATGGTATGCCTACTGCATCGCCGAACGTAGTGCGTTTCCCGAACTGGCACGTCATCGCCGTCCGACCCCATTGACTGGAGTTACCGGTCTTTTTGGAAACCAAACCTTCCTTTTCCCAGCAGCCGATCTTGCGGTCGTCGTCTCCGAGCATCAGCCCGAAGACGCTGCCCGCATGGTGGGGGCCGATGCCCAGTTGGCGGCCCGCGACCATTGTCGTGTGATCTCCAGTTGTTTCGCCAAATCCACGGTTCTACCGTTCCGGTTTGGAACCACGTTTGAGGATGACGACGCCCTGCGCCGTTCCGTCCGTTCCAATCAGCGGCATTTCCTGGCTAACGTCGAGCGTCTGCGCGGCAAGGCCGAGATGCACATCAAGCTCCTGGTGGACGATATCTGTCCGGAGACCAAGGGGATGGGGCATCAGCCTGCGACTGTCGGTCAGCAGTATCTGTCGCACCTGCGCGAGTCGGCGAGCCGCCAGCGCGAGCGCCAGTCGCGCGCACGGGCGCTCTCCGTGCAGATGCACCGGATGTTCCTCCCGCTAGCCGAAGAGGTCACCTGCAAGCGCATGGACTCGGGCAAGATGCTGCTGGACATCGCTCACCTGGTGGACAAGAAGACCGTGGAGCGCTATCAGAACAAGTACAGCACCGCTACGCAGCAGATGAAGGACTGCAACATGCAACTCTCAGGCCCCTGGCCGCCGTATCACTTCGTGCATCGCGATCAGCGCACGAACGCGTAGGCTGTGATTCGACACACGCAAGAATGCCCCGGCGATCGCCGGGGCATTCTTGCGTGTGTTCTTAAACTGTTGGGGCGATCTCGCGTTTTTTGCGGCTCAATATCGAACTGCGGCGGCGGCGCTTGCCGGTAGAGGCGCGGTCGATCTTCTTCCAGAAACCGACGAAGTAGTCCACCGCCGAGATGATCGATACGATCGACATCCAGTAGATCGCGGTGACGGCGATCAGGTGCACGCCGATCGGGAAGCCCCACAGGTTCCAGTAGTCCCAGCGATGATTCAGGATCGCCGCCACGACCGAGACGATCTGGATGACGGTCTTCAGCTTGCCCAGTTCGCTGGCCTCGATGGTGAAGCCCTCGGAGGACGCAATCGATCGCAGGCCGCTCACGAGGAACTCGCGGCCGATGACCAGCACCGCAATCCAGGGGGGGACGATGCGGGGGTTGTAGGCCACCAGAACGATATAGGCGGCGGTTACCATCAGCTTGTCCGCCAGCGGATCGAGCAGGATGCCCAGTGTGGTGATTTGGCCACGCTTGCGAGCCAGGTAGCCGTCGAGGCCGTCCGTGATCGAAGCCAGAATGAACAGTGCCGAGGCAAAGAGCTCCTGCTCGCCGTGGAACCCCTGCAAGGGGAACTTCGGCGACAACGCCCAGATCAGCAGCGGGACGCTGGCGATGCGGGTGAGCGTGATGGAGTTGGGCAGGTTCACGGAAATGGGCCTACGGGTTCACGGAAATGAAGGGTGCGTGAACACTGTCATTCTCCCATACAGCAGAGTGTAGAGAGTAGAGGATAGCGTGTAGAGAAAAACTGCGCTGCTCTCTACACTCTATCCTCTAGAGCATTTTCCCTGTTGCTGGGAGTCCGAAAGCGGGCGTGCAGTGGCGTTTTCATTGGGGAAAACGCCCATAAAGATCGAGGCACCGCTCTACCCTACAGGGAAAATCCTCTACCCTCTACACTCTGCCTTTACGCGTAGATTCCGCGCTGTTTAGTCGTATAGGCTACGCGGTCGATCGCCAGCATGTAGGCGGCGATGCGGTTGTTGACCTCGTGTTTTACCGCGTATTGCAGAACGTCGTCGAAGCTGTCGATCATGATGCGCTCGAGCCGCTGGTTGACCTCGTCTTCAGTCCAGAAGTAGCCCATGCGGTCCTGGACCCACTCGAAGTAGCTGGTGGTGACGCCGCCGGCGTTGGCCAGGATGTCCGGGATGACGAAGACGCCCTTGTCGGCGAGGATCTCGTCGGCGACGGTTGTTGTCGGTCCGTTCGCGCCCTCACACAGGATGCGCGCCTTGATGCGGTCGGCGTTTTTGCTGGTGATGACGTTTTCCGTCGCGGCGGGGATCAGCACGTCGCATTTACGGGTGAGCAGGTCGTCCTTGTCGGCGGCGTCGGCCCCGGGGAAGCCGTGGATGACGCCGTGCCGGGCGCGATACTCCAGCAGTTCGCTGATGTCGATGCCGTTGGGGTTGAAGAGCGCGCCGTCGTACTCGCCGATGCCGATGACCTTATAGCCCTTGTCCCAGAGCAGCTTGGCGGAGTTCGAGCCGACGTTGCCGAAGCCCTGCACGATGACGGTCGTGCTCTCGGGGGTCATGTTCAGGTACTTCAGCGCCTGGTCGCAGACGATGCTGACGCCGCGGCCTGTGGCCTCGCGACGGCCGCGCGAGCCGCCGATATTAACGGGCTTGCCCGTTACCACGCTGGTTACGGTCTGGCCCATGTGCATGGAGTAGGTGTCCATGATCCAGGCCATGGTCTGCTCGTTGGTGTTCATGTCCGGCGCCGGCACATCTTTTTCCGGCCCTATGAACTCGATCAGCGAGGCGGTGTAGCGGCGCGTCATGCGCTCGAGCTCGCCCTGGCTCATCTTCTTGGGGTCGCAGATCACGCCGCCCTTGGCACCGCCGAAGGGGATGTTGACCACGGCGCACTTCCAGGTCATCCAGCTTGCGAGCGCGCGTACTTCGTCCAGCGAGACGTCCGGCGCGTAGCGGATGCCGCCCTTGGCGGGGCCGCGCGCCACGGAGTGCTGCACGCGATAGCCGGTGAAGACTTCAATGCTGCCGTCGTCCATGCTGACCGGAATGTGCACGATGATCTCGCGCGAGGGATAACGCAGCACCTTCCAGATTCCAGCGTCGAGTTTCAGTCGTGTGGCGGCTTCATCGAAGCGCGCCGCCTGCGCCTCCCATGGATTTGTCTCTTGCTCCAGCGTGAGCGTTTGCATCGTGTTTCTCTTCCTCTCGGTTACAGGTACCAGCGATTCCTCGGCCATTGCGCTCGCTCCTTGAATCCGTCTTTTGCACACTCAAGGACAGCATAGACCCGATAGGGTCTTTGGCCAGGCCGATCCGTGGCCAAACATTGGATCATAGGCCTGTATTTCAAGTACATGCAAGGCGGGAGGTGCTTCTTTTTGTTCACATTATCTTCCAGGGCGTGTCTCTAAAGTTGCAGCATCAGTCAAAGCTGGTTCGAAATATAAGCTGCTGGAAATGGTGGGGTGGCTCTCTTGCCCGTAAGAGTGCAGCTACGCGTTACGAGGCATCTTCTGCGACGCGCTGCTGCATGAAGACACGCCCGCCTTCATGGCAGCGATGAAGACACTCAAACCATTGGAGCCGCCATACCGAACCGTTCGGACAAGCAAGTTCTCCCCGCCGGGTACACCGTGAACAGCTGGACCTGTTGCCCGGGGACGGGTACAAGCGCATCCGGGGAGGCGACGATGCTGATGGACTGGGTGTGGATGTACCGGTAGAGGTCGCGCTAGAGCAAATTTCCTGTTACTGGGAAGTTGAATCGGGCGTGCAGTACCGTTTTTCTGGGGGAAAACAGCCATAAATGTCGCGGTTCCGCTATACACCTACAGGAAATTTGCGCTAGCGGTGGCCGCCGATGGGGGGTGAGGGCAAGGTGGACTGGATCATGTGGGCGGGGATGGAGCCGGTCTGCTCTGCGCTGGACTGGGCGTGGGGGTGGTTGCTGAAGAAAAGTTTGTGCGCTCCCCAGCCGCTGAACCAGCCAGCACCAGCACCGGCGATGGCGGCAACGGCAAGAAGGGTGAGACCGCCGGTTTCAGGGGCAAGGACGAGAAGGAGGGCGACGGTGCCCTCCGAGGCGAGGGCGCCACCGGCCCAGCTTGCGCCTTCGACGCCAGCAGTCTGGAGTTTTTCACCCTTGGGGGCTTTGTAGACGTTGTAAGCGGAAGCGGCGATGCCGAGGGGGAGGAGGATTTTGCCGCCGACGCGAAGATACTCGCCCGCGCGTGCGGCGCTGCCGCTAACGACGCTGTTGGGGCGAACGGAGCCGGAGATCAGCCACTCATCCATGGTGGCGCCGGACGCTTGGAATTTGGGGTTGCCGAGGGCTTTGCGAATAAGGTTTGCGTCAGTTCGACCACCGATGCCGTAGCCCTCAAAGCGCTTGAGGGCGGCAGGCATTTTCTGGGGTAGCCAGTCGCGGGCTTCAAGCGCGACGGTTGCGGCCGGGCCTTGGCGGATGCGGAGGCCACGTGCGATGCGGGTGCGCTCGGCGGTGGCCCACGGCGCGATTTCAGCGTCAGAGACGCCCGAGGCTCGTTTGGCGTCGATTTCGACCTTGAGCTGACCGACCTGCTGGTTGTAGCTGTCGCGGATCTTGTCGACGTTTGTGAGGAAGGTGGTGCCGACGCCGAGGGTGGAGCCACTGCCGATGGCCTCGAGTGTGCGGACGGCTTCGCCGTGGTCGCGTGCGGGAACTTTGATGGTGCGGGCGCGGCGGTGGTGGCTGTCGGGGTGGGCCTGGGCTATGGAGTTGGGCTGATGGTTGGGCTGCGGGGTCGGCATAAGGCTCCGGCTTCTGGTTGAGCGGGGTTACAAGGGCGTGGGCGGGAAGACGGCGGGGTCGAGGGGGCCCTGGAGCTCCCAAGGGAAGTCGGCTGTGGGGATGGATTCCGGGGGCGCGACCTTGGGGCCTGGGCTTTGGAGCATGCCGAGGATGCCGCCCGTCATCCAGCGTTTGGGCGGCCAGAAGATCTGCGCTTTGAAGTAGCCGCGATTGCCCTGAAGGTGTTGGGCCCATGCCTTGTGGGTGGGGAGGCCGATGTCGTCGGGGATGACCCAGAGGGCGTCGCCGAAGTCCATGAGGTCGAAGCGGCCGTCGTTACCGTGGAGGGGGGAACCGAACTCGACCTCAATGACCCGGCGGAGGGCGGCCAGGGGGCGCTCGGCAGCGATGCGCCCGTCGATGCGAAAGCGGATGAGGGGTGGGTCGTAGAGGATGGCAGGCGTTTGGGCGGCCATGGGATACGTTAGTTGCCCATAGCGACGTTGATGAAGTTTTTGCCGTCGAGGGCGGGCTGGATGCTAAGCGACAGGGTGTGATTGCCGCCGCCGCCGCTGCCGGTGGTGAAGTTGGAAATCCAGCCCTGGAAGGTGTAGGTACAGAGGGCGTCGGCCTGGTTTTCGTCCTGCCAGAACTCGATCTTGATGGTCTTGATCTTTTCGCGGGTGACGCCATTGGCCAGGTCGTAGAGGGCCTGGAGGGTGGCGTAGGTGAGGTTGACGGTGTCGTGCATGTCGGCGGTGCACTCGATGGCGCAGCGGGTGGAGCCTATCATGGGCATGCCCATGTCGTCGTGGACGGTGGCGAGGGAGACGTGGGCGGCGAGGGCATTGAACTTGTTGCCATCAATGGTGATGGTGGTGTTAGAGGGCTGAGGCATCGCGGAGAGGGTCCCCTTCGGGGTGGATTATACCCTGCCAGAAGGGGTTGGGTGGTCCGATTTCGTGCTTGGGGATGGAACGGGGAGCAGGAGGTTGCGGCATTCACTCCAGCTAATTCGACCAGAGTGCTCGTTCTGTCGACTTGTGACTGAAAGGGGCGAATGTTGTAGTCGTGCCATCGTAGTGCGTCATTCGTTCGTTGCAGAATGAGGGGCGAGCAAGCCTTGGGCCTTTTGTTCGCAGCCGAAAAAAGCCCGGGTCTAAAGGCCAATTTCTACATGGTCCTTATTCCGTAGCCTAAGGCTACGGCTATTCCGTCTTCTTGACGCTGAAGCGTCCGGGCGTGCGCTTCGCGCTGTGCTCGGAATGACAACCAGAAAAGCAAAAGCAAAAGCAGAGGTAACGCTTTGCGCAATTTGATGACAGGCCTACACCTGTTGTCTGCCTTGCATCTCACTGCATTGGGATACGTCCTGAACGAGGAGAGATACTGAATGACGAAACTGAAACCGCTTGCAGCCTTTCTTTTGGCTGGTGTGGTCATGCTGGGGCTGACGGGTTGCCCGCACCATCATCGCGATCATTACCCACCACCGCCTGATCACCACGATATCGATCATGACCACGACGGGGATCACCACTAGGTTCTTCGGAGTTCATTAGAGCGCCTGTGGGCATCTCCTCGGTATCATGAGGAGATGCCTACGCGCACGATTACGACACCGTCCCTCCGCGACTTCCAACGGCTTGCCCGAACCCACTCGCTGGTCCCCGTTACGCGCACCGTCGCCGCCGATCTTGAAACCCCTGTCTCGGCCTTTCTGCGTGTTGCCGCGAAAGAGCCTGAGGCCTTTCTGCTGGAGTCTGTCGAAGGCGGCGAGCATGTGGGCCGGTATACCTTCATCGGGATTCGACCCTACAAGAAGATGATTGCGCGCGACGGCCAGATCACCGTCATCGAAGGCCGCAAGCGGCGCACCTATGACGCCGATATCTTCAGCGAGTTGAAGACCGCTCTGGAAGGCGAGACGCCGGCCAAGCTGCCCGGTCTGCCGCCTTTTACCGCCGGTGCTGTGGGCTTCTTTGCGTATGACGTCGTGCGTCGCATTGAGAAGTTGCCGGAGCTGGCTGCCGACGAACTTCATGTTCCGGACGCGTACCTGATGTTCTTCGACGAGGTGCTGGCCTTCGATCATGTGAAGAAGGCGATCCATTTGATTGTGACGGCGGGGGCTCGGGCGCGGCTGAACACCGCGGCCTATGCCGATGCGAATAAGCGGCTCAACCGGCTGGAACGCCTGTTGAACACCGCGATTCCGAAGCTCCCTGTCTCCAGCGCGAAGGGAGCGCTCAAGCTGAAGCCGCGCACGAAGGCTGCCGACTTTATGCGCGCCGTCGAGACGACGAAGGAGTACATCACGGCGGGAGACATCTTCCAGTGCGTGCTCTCGCAGCGCTTCGACTGCGTGCCGGGTGTCGATGCGTTCGAGATCTATCGCTCCCTGCGCATCGTGAATCCCTCGCCCTATCTGTACTTTCTGCGCTTTGGCCTGGGAGGGGAAGGGAAGAAGAGCAAGAAGCGGGAGGCGCATATTGTGGGCTCGTCGCCGGAGCTATTGGTCCGTGTGCACGATGGCAATGTTGAGTATCGTCCCATTGCAGGCACGCGTCCTCGCGGTACGGATGAAGCCGCGGACCGCGCGCTTGAGGAGAGCCTGCGCTCCGACGCCAAGGAGGTGGCGGAGCATGTGATGCTCGTTGACCTTGGCCGCAACGATGTAGGCCGTGTCAGCGAGTACGGCACGGTGCGGGTAAAGGACCTGATGTTTATCGAGCGCTACTCGCATGTGATGCATTTGGTGAGCGCGCTCGAAGGCAAGCTACGCTCGGACCTTGCGCCGGTCGATGCCTTCCGGGCCTGCTTCCCTGCGGGTACGCTGAGTGGTGCACCGAAGATCCGGGCGATGGAGATTATCGAAGAGCTTGAGCCTGCGCGGCGCGGTGTCTATGGCGGCGCGATCTTCTATGCGGATTTCAGCGGCAACCTTGATTCCTGCATTGCGATTCGCACGTTGTTTATGGATGGGGAGAAGGGTTATATCCAGGCGGGTGCGGGGATTGTTGCCGATTCGGTGCCTCTGAAGGAGCATGAAGAGTGTGGGAATAAGGCTAAGGCTGTGGTGAGAGCGATTGAGCGGGCGAGAGGTGTGTGAGCTTTAGGGGTGGCGGTAATTCGTTCCCGGTTTAGCCAAATGGCTTTGAAGGGGCGGGGCTTCAGCCCTGCCGTTGAGATAGCACCTAAAGCGGCTTCAGCCGCAGAGGGTGGCAGGCGAGAAGTGCACGCTTATTCCAGCATCATTCCCTCAGTGGCTAAAGCCACTGCATATAGCGACTTCTAACGGCGGGGCTGAAGCCCCGCCCCTTCAAAGCAAAAGCGGGCTGTAGCCCTGAGGAGCGACCTATCGTGGCTGCACGATATACCGCCCCTTCAGGGCTCAATTTCCTTTACTACTTGACCCAGGGTTCCTGCACCGCAGCGAGCAAAGAACGCTCGCTGCGGATGCATCCACCCTGGGCTGGGATATACCGCCCCTTTGGGGCTTTACCCGTGGCTGTCTTTGCATTTTCCCCGTTGATCGAAATGACAGGCTTTGGTGGGTAGGTTTGTCAGTACATCGGTAGTACTAAAATGCATTCAGCGGCACGAGTACGAGAGGAATGAATGAGCGCCAACCACTCGCCTGTGCCCGCCGAGACTTTACCGGGACAACGCAAGCGGCACATCTTCGCGATCTTCTTTGCTGCTATCGGCCTGTGTTGGCCGGCGTTCCTCAATCGCTATCCGCTGCTGTATCCGGACTCCATCACGTATATCGGTGATGGCCGTGCTATCGCTGCTGCCCTTTTCCTGCATCGCTTCGGGCACTTCGGCTGGCAGCGCTCGGCTTTCTATAGCCTTGGCATTCTGCCGCTCCATTGGAATCGCTCGCCGTGGCCCATCGTCGGGCTTCACGCGCTGCTTACGGCCTGGGTGTTGTGGCTTGTGGTGCGTTCGATCGTTTCGCGAGGGCGCACTCGCAGTTACCTGTTGATCGTCTGCTTTCTCAGCGCGCTCAGTAGCGTCGCCTGGTTTGCCAGCTTTGTTGTGCCGGATATCCTTGGCCCCGCGCTGTATCTCTCGATCTATCTGCTGGTCTTCGCGCGTGAGACGTTGTCGCGCACCGAGCGTTGGCTGCTGGCGGCGCTCGTTTGGTGGGGGTGTCTCGCGCACTCCACGCATTTGCTGCTGGGAGTGTGCGTGTGCGTGCTTCTGGGGGGATTGCTCGTGTTGAGCCGGAGAGCTCGAATGCGGTTTTGGAGAGGAACGGCGCAGGTGAGTGCGATCGTTGTGCTCGCTGTCGCTTCGCAACTGGCGCTCAATCTTTTTCTGTTTGGAAGACTCTCGCTCGACGCCGGACGTCCGCCGCTGCTGATGGCTCGCGTGATCGCGGATGGTCCCGGCCGTCTGTACCTGGAGCAGAATTGTCCGCACCTGCCTTGGAGCATCTGCAAGCACGTCGCTAACCTGCCGGAATCCGAGGACGATTTTCTCTGGCTGCCGACGGGCATCTTTTCCGGTGCCACCGAGGCGGAGAAGCAACAGCTCAGGAGGGAGGAGATGCCGCTGGTGCTCGCTACCGTGCGTGCGTTTCCGCGGGAACAACTACGGGCCTCTTTGAAGAATGCATGGCAACAACTGCTCTACTTCGAGATTGCCGATTTTGGGAATAGTTCGTGGATGGAGAGCTCGTTGAATAGGGTGATGCCCGGGGCGGAAGCGAGCTATCGGCGTTCGCTGCAGTCGCGTAATGAGGTGCCTTCGGATTTCTTTTCGGATCTGGCGGAGTGGACGGTAGGGGGCTCGCTGCTGGTTGTCGTTGGCATGATGCCGCTGTTGTGGCGGTGGAGGGCCTGGCGGCTGTGTGGCATGGCTTTGATCGTTCTGCCAGTGATTGGGTTGAATGCCGTTCTTACGGGGGCGCTGTCGGGGATTGATGCCCGATATCAGGCTCGGGTAGTGTGGCTGGTGCCGTTGCTGGCGGTGATGGTGGTGGTGTGGGGGATGGAGCGGTATTGGGTGGGGCGTCGCGCGGCATCATCTAAGGGTGTTCGGTAGGGCGCTGGAAGGCGTGACCTATCGATAGGTGCCTGCTTTCTGATGTGATTACCTTGGCTTTTGCTTTTCTGGT
The DNA here is from genome assembly GCF_000178955.2 of Granulicella mallensis MP5ACTX8. Taxonomy (NCBI): domain Bacteria; kingdom Pseudomonadati; phylum Acidobacteriota; class Terriglobia; order Terriglobales; family Acidobacteriaceae; genus Granulicella; species Granulicella mallensis. Next base: position 931,987 of record NC_016631.1, read on the forward strand.
TGTCATTCCGAGCGCAGCGAGCGAACCTGCTGTCTCCCGCTCTTTGCCAGTGTCTGCACAAACGATAGGCGTTAGTTCAGCTAAGCTAGGCTCACATATTTTCTGGGTGGTACGAACGAAAAACGGGAGACAGCAGGTTCGCTCGCTGCGCTCGGAATGACAACCAGAAAAGCAAAAGCAAAAGCAAAAGCAGATTCCCTGCGGGAATGACAAACCAGAAAGGCAAAGACAAGAACCCGCACGCCAGCAGAAGCCTTCGCTGCACTGGTTCGTATCGGTTCTATCTGATGTTCGCGCTAATCCGCTTCGTCTTGATGCAGCGCCCAGCAGATGCCGCCGATGATCTGCGCTACGCCAATAACGCGCGTCAGCGTAGGGCGGTTGGAGAGATCGCCCATCAGGGAGTGCCACAGCTTGGGACCGGTCTTCCAGGCCCTGGCGTCGTTCCTTGGGTTCACGATCGCCATGACGCCGTCGCCGATCAGAACCATCGCCGCAAAGTGTTTTGCCCGTTTTGGATCGCCTAGAAACATACTCAGTAAGAGCGCATCGGCCCTTCGTCCGTTGCCCGCAGCCGCCGCAATGCCGCTTCGCGCTACCATAAAGACTATGGTCTTCGTTCTCGACAACTACGACTCCTTTACTTACAACCTCGTGCAGTACATGGGCGAGCTGGGTGCCGAGGTGGTCGTGCGCCGCAATGATGAACTGACGCCGGAAGAGGTTGTTGCGATGAAGCCGGAGCGCATCCTGCTCTCGCCCGGCCCGTGCACGCCGCAGGATGCCGGAATTCTCATCCCGCTGATCCAGCACCTGGCGACGCTTCCGAAGAAGCAGCAGATTCCGGTGCTCGGCGTCTGCCTGGGGCATCAGGCCATTGGCGCGGCGTTTGGCGGCGAGGTGGTTCGTGCGCCGCAGCTCATGCACGGCAAGACCAGCGCCATCGAGCATGATGGCCGCACCTTGTTTCGCGGCATCCCGCAGCCGATGACCTGCACGCGCTATCACTCGCTGATCGTGGCGGAGGACTCCCTGCCCGATGAGCTAGAGGTCTCTGCGCGGGTTGCCGGCGAGTCGATGATCATGGCGCTGCGCCATCGCACGCTGCCGATCGAAGGGGTGCAGTTCCATCCGGAGAGCGTGCTGACCGATCACGGCAAGCAGCTCATCGCTAACTTCCTGAAGCAATAGGGCCTTTCTTTTTTCGTTCCCGAAGGGAATCTGCTTGTGATGCCGTTGACTAAGCAAAGCTTCATTCTCATGGCCGGAGTCGCAATGCTGAGCCTTCCTGCTGTCGCCCCTGCGGTGGCCCAGGATGTCCCGCAGAGCATGGGGTCGGTTGCGACCCATGATGCCCTGGTTACAGGTGGCCTCGAGGTTCGGGGGGAGAAGGCGAACCTGGTCTCGAACGCCTCCATTACGGCCTACGATCGCACGGCTCCGATTAGCCTCCAGAGGGGCGGTGAGGTTCTGGTGTGTTCGACCAGCCAGTTTCACCTGCTGCATAGCGGGAGCGGGGAGTCGCTGCTGTTCGGGCTCGATCGCGGTTCGATCGAGATTCACTCGCCCTCGCAGTCGCAGGACGTCATTCTGACGCCGGATCTGCGATTCACGCTGGTGACCCAGGGCAATCTCGATCTCCGCATCCGGGTCACGGGTAATGGCGATACATGCGTGGACAATGCCGGTGCCAAGGCTCCCGAGCTGCAGATCTCCGATGTGTTTTCGAGTGAGAGCTACCGGCTGACGGCGGGGCAGCATGTGCTGTTCGAGCACGGCAGCCTGCGCGAGGTGGTCGATCGCGAGAGCTCGTCTTGTGGCTGCCCGGAAGCGGTGCTGCCCGTTACTGAGGTCGCCGCGGCTTCGTCCGGAGGCTCTACACCGGCTGCGGTGGCTGCCCAGAACCCGTTTCCCACGGCGGTGAGCCAGGGGCTTGCGCCGCCTCCACCCCCTGCAAACTCTGCCCCGGTAGGAGTGGAGCATGTGCAGGTTTCGGACTCTCTCTCCTATAACGCAGGTCAGACGACCGCGGTTGCCGCCCCCGCGGCCCCACCGGTGAAGGCGGTGCCGGTCTCTATGGAGCCTCCGCCCTCTCCGCCGGGTGCCGGTGAGATCTTCCACGCGGTGGGGCGGTTCTTTCATAAGCTCTTCCACCCGGGGAGTTGATGGGCGGGGAATCGCCTTTGGTTTTTAGTATGTCGGGCGTATGTGTCGGGGGATTGAAGAGGCGGGCTATTGTGCCGTTGCCGATAGGTCGCCCCTTCAGGGCTCGGAGTTCTAATTGCCTGTAACCCAGGGCTACGCCCTGGGCTGGTATGACGTCGCCCCTTCGGGGCTTGGAGCAGTCGCCTGCTCCACCTCTACACCTCCAGGGGAATGCTCCAGCTGTCGCTGAGCTACAATCAAAAGGTTGGGCTGCGATCAACGCATGCCCCCAATCCACCGTATTTCAGGAGTTTTTCTATGGCGATTCCCGCCACGCAGATGCGCCCCGGCATGATTATCAAGTTCAAGGACGAGCTTCACCTCGTCTTCTCCGTAGAGCACCGCACCCCGGGAAATCTGCGCGCTTTCATCCAGGCCAAGCTGCGTAACGTCCGCACTGGCGGCATGTTCGTCGAGCGCTTCCGTTCGCCCGACCCCATCGAGCGCGTCATCGTCGACGAGATCAAGATGGAGTACCTCTACAACGACGGCGACGACTACTACTTCATGGACCAGCAAACGTTTGAGCAGACCAACCTGAAGCGCGAGACGCTCGGCGATGCCGTCGAATACCTCACGCCGAACCTGCTGATCTCCGTCAGCATTCATGACGGCAAGCCGGTCGGAATCGAACTGCCGACCTCGGTCGAGATGACGGTCGTCGAGACGGAGCCAGGCATCAAGTCCGCGACGGCCAGCTCGGTGACGAAGCCCGCCAAGATGGAGACGGGCCTTGTGGTGCAGGTGCCGCCGTTCATCAACGAAGGCGAGAAGATCCGCGTCGACACGGCTGAAGGCGCTTACATGAGCCGCGCGTAGTCTCGGAGCCTATCCCCGATGGTTGTCCACTTTCTCATCCGCGGGCGTGTGCAGGGCGTCGGCTTTCGCTGGTTCGTTCACCGCGAAGCCGCCGAGCTCGGCCTGCGCGGCTGGGTGCGCAATACCGATACCGGCGAGGTTGAAATCGTCGCCGCAGGCGATGCGGAGACGCTTGAAGATCTCCGCGTCGAGCTGCGCAAGGGCTCGCGCGGAAGCCGCGTCGATGCCATCGTCGAACACGAACTGGCCGAGAGCGAAGGTGAGTCGCTCGGAGCGTTTCAAATTGAAGGAGCCTGGTAAATACCGCATGTCTCAACCGATTAATTGTGAGCCGCTCAAGGCACTCGTCCGTGGTGTTCCCGATTTTCCCAAGCCCGGTATCCTCTTTTACGACATCACCACGCTGCTCAAGGACCAGACCGGCTTTGCTCAGCTGATCGATGCGTTTGCGCAGTACTACATCGACAAGCATGTGGATCTCGTCCTCGGTATCGAGGCGCGCGGCTTCATCTTTGGCCCGGCGCTGGCCTATCGTCTGAACGCGGGATTTGTGCCTGTGCGCAAGCCCGGCAAGCTACCCGCAGAGACCGCGACCATCAAGTATGACCTCGAGTACGGCTCGGACTCGCTGCAGATCCACAAGGATGCGATCCAGCCCGGACAGCGCGTCATCATCGTCGATGACCTGCTGGCTACCGGCGGCACGATGCTGGCCACGACGCAGTTGGTGAAGCAGCTTGGCGGCGAGATCGTGGGTCTGACGGTGGCGATCGAGTTGGACTTCCTGAAGGGACGGGCCAAGTTCCCGGATATGGATGTGTTCAGTCTCATGCACTATGACGAATAGAGGTCTATGCGTGCTTATTGCTTCACTGGTGTCATTTTTGCTTTGCTGTTTCCCGGGATGATTGCGCAGAGCTCTGCGCAATCGCCTGATCCACATCAGCGTTTCGATCAGTTGGTCGCTGCGACCTCTCTGGATAGAGAAGGCCAGCATCCATGGCATCTCCGCATGTCTTTCGACCTCTATGACCTGGAGGGAAAAAAGAAAGAGAGCGGTACGGCAGAAGAATGGTGGGTCTCTCCAAAGAGTCATCGATTGGTTATCACTAGTCCTTCTTTCAACGAGACAATTCCATCCGCGAAGAATGAGCCGGCGACTATAAACCGCGAGGCCTATTTAGTTCACAACCTGCTGGATCAGGCCATCCATCCTATTCCTCACTTTGGTGGGCCTACGAATTTAAAGGTGGAGGAAAAACCTTACACCGTTGGCAAAGTAAAGTTATCCTGCCTTGTCGTCACGTCATCCGTTGCTAAGGATAAAAAGGAGTCGGCACAGGCTAAACCCATCAATTCACAGTTCTGCACTGAGCCTGATCGTAATGTGCTCCGCATCCGCTTTGATGACGGTTATGGTCTTGAGATTGTTCGCAACCGTTTGGCGAATTTTCTGAATACTTCAGTGGCCCTGGAGAACGGTGTTTCGTACGGGAAGTTGGCGATTACGGGGCATGTCGATGTTCTTGAAACCTACGATCCTGTAAAGACGCCTGTTGAGCTCGAGACCTCTTCCAGAGAGCCTGAGAGGATTTCGGGTCTGGTCATTGCAGGGCATTCTTTGAGTAAAACTGTTCCCTCATACCCACAATATGCCCGCGATCAGCATATAAGTGGGACTGTAGTCCTCTGCGCTATTATTTCGAAGCAAGGAACGATTAGTTCGCTGGATGTTGTTGCCAGTCCTGATCCATCGCTTTCCCAATCTTCTCTCGAAGCTGTCAAGCACTGGACCTATTCGCCTTATCTTCTAGATGGGGTTCCAACTGAAATCGACACGACTATTACAGTGAATTACGCACTTCGATAACGTAACGTCTCGAATCTGCATTTCATTCCAAACATCCAATCGCTAAGGAGATCTTTACCCCAATGATTAAGACTCATGGCTATGCAGCCCAGTCCTCTACTACTCCTCTTGCGCCTTTCGACTACGAACACCGTAGCCCTGGCCCCAAAGACGTTCATATCTCCGTCGATTTCTGTGGCATCTGCCACTCCGATATTCACCAGGCCCGCAATGAGTGGGGCAATTCGCTTTATCCCATGGTTCCCGGTCATGAAGTACTCGGCACCGTCAAAGCTGTTGGCTCTGAGGTGACGAAGTTCAAGGTTGGCGATCTGGCTGCCATTGGCTGCATGGTCGACTCCTGTCGCGTCTGCGAGAGCTGCAAGGCTGGCGAGGAGCAGTACTGTAACAACCAAGCAACGGTGTTTACGTACAACTCGCGGGACAAGCAGGGCAACCTGACCTTCGGCGGCTACGGCAACAACATCGTTGCGGACGAGAGCTTCGTCCTCAAGGTGCCGGCGAATCTTGATCCCGCCGCAACCGCGCCGCTGCTCTGCGCGGGTATCACTACTTACTCGCCGCTGAAGCACTGGAATGCAGGACCTGGAAAGAAGGTTGGCGTTGTTGGACTGGGCGGGCTGGGCCACATGGCGCTCAAGTTCTCGCACGCCTTTGGAGCCCACACGGTGCAGTTCACGACCTCGGCCTCGAAGGTGGAGGACGCGAAGAAGCTCGGCGCGGATGAGGTCATTCTGACCAAGGAGGAAGGCTGGGCGGCCAAGCATGCGGGTAGCTTCGATCTCATTATCGACTGCGTCTCTGCGGACCATGATGTGAACAGCTATCTGAACCTGCTCAAGCGCGACGGTGTGCTCTGCACGGTCGGCGCGCCGGAAGATCCGATCAAGATCGCGGCGTTCTCGATCCTGGGCCGCAAGACTCTCACCGGTTCCATGATCGGTGGGATCGCCGAGACCCAGGAGATGCTCGACTTCTGCAGCAAGCACAACATCGTCTCCGACATCGAGATGGCCAGCTTCGACAATCTGGAAGAGGTCTGGGATCGCGTTGTCAAAGGCGATGTGAAGTACCGCTTCGTGCTCGACCTCAAGACGTTGAACTAACGCAATTCGATTGCACATAAGAACGCCCCGCTTATTCAGGCGGGGCGTTCTTGTGTGGCGTTAGAACTCCTGGCTTATATCCACTGCACAAACATGGGAGTGTCTGCGGCGAAGGTCTTGGGGGTCTCGCTGAGGCGTCCGGTTTTTGCGTCGTGTGCGAACACGGTCACGCTTCCGGGGGCAGTCTGGTTGCAGCTGACGAGCCATTTGCGGGTCGGGTCGAAGGCGATGATGCGGGGAATCTTGCCACCGCAGCTCAGCCGCTGTTGTTCGGTCAGCAGTCCTGAGGTTGCATCCACGCGGTAGACGATGATCTCGTCCACTCCGCGGGAGCAGGTGTAGACGAAACGGCCATCGTCGCCGACGATAATCTCGCAGCCGGAGTTGCCGGCGAGAGAGGTTCCAGGCGTGAGCGTGAAGACTGTGCTGCCTTCGCGCAGCTTCATCGATGCCGTATGTTTGTGCGCGCTCCAGTCGTAGAGGTCGATGGTCGCGTCGAGTTCGTGGACGCAGTAGACCCACTTTCCATTCGGGTGGAAGGCCACGTGCCGCGGTCCGGAGCCGACGCGTGCCTGCACCCGTGTCGGCACGCCCAGCGGAGCTTTCTTGCCCGGCGAGATGGGGAAGACTTCAATCGCGTCTTCCCCGAGATTGCATACCAGCAGGAACTTGTTGTCGGGCGAGACGGTGGTGCAATGCAGATGGGCGGCTTCCTGCCGGTCCGTTACGGGGCCGAGTACGCCGCAGGAGGGGTTGTTGCGGCAGTCGAGTCCGCCTGCGTCGCTGATCTCTCCTGCGGAGCCCAGCGTGTAGGCCGACATGCTTCCGCCGCCGTAGTTCGCGACGAAGGCGGTCTTGCCGGTGTGGTCTACCGATACGTAGCAGGGACCGTTGCCATGGGAGCTTACCCGTTGTACGAGTTCCACGGTTCCCTGGGCTGCGTTGACGCGAAAGCTGGAGAGGCTGCCATCGCCTTTGGCTGCTTCGTTCGCGGCATAGAGCAGGGGCCGCTTCGGATGCATCGCCAGGAAGGTGGGGCGTTCAGTTGCGACCGCGAGTTCTATGGCGCCAAGTTCGCCGGTGGCTGCATTCCAGGGCGCGCGGTAGATCCCTTTTCCGTCGCCGGTTCCGAGGAGGACCCAGCGGGGTTCGGTTGACGATTGCGCAAAGCTCCGCAACGCGAAGGGAAGGGCGGCGGAGGCGACGAGGAACTGGCGGCGTGTGGATTTGGTGAGCATGGGCAGCAGCTCCTCCGCGATGGAATGGCAGTGCGAATAGAAGAAGCTACAGCTAGATTGTCTCGGCCACGGTGTGCGGTTCGCCGGGGAGTTTGAAGTCGAGTTCGGACGGATGCGTGTCCTGGTTGATGACAGGCAGGCTGGGCAGGTTGTCGGTGCGGCCGGCCTCTTTCACCACGGCTGCGGCGTGGTCCAGGACCTCGTCCACCGTCATGGTGTACATCTCGCGGCCGTTGTCGTAGCCGCTTTCGATGGCGTGCTTGAGATAGCGTCCGGCGATCTGCGCGGCAAGGTAGTCAGTGATGACCTTGCCGTTGCGGCGCTTCTGTTCGACCCATGCCATGTTGGGCATGGCGACCCAGAGGGGACGGCCATTCACGGCGAAGCGAATGTCGGTTGCGTCAGCATGGCGCGTCGCGATGGCGACGACGGTGCCCTTCCAGACACAGTGCTGAGGTTCTCCAGTCCAACGGTCGGTTGCTACGAAGTCTTCATACATGGCCTTCTCAGGTTAGAGCATTTCTCCTGTTCCTGTAACCCGGATAAATTTCGGAGTTCGTTTTTCAGAAGAAATGGCAGTTTTTAGCGCGCAACGGCGGGGGAAACGGTCGAGTTGGTGGGGTGCGGACCGGGACGCGGTAGCGGCAATGACACTTGGAGAAGAGCCGACCGACGTTTATCCTAAGTGGCTAAAGGAGACGAACCCCCCTTGCGTCGATTCCCGGTCCTCTTTTCTGCTGCAATCCTCGGTTTATCCGGCCTGATCCAGGCCCAGGCCCAGACCCCCGCACCTAAGCCCACCCCCGATGTGTTGGTCTTCTCCAATGGCGACCAGCTGACAGGTAAGCTTGAACGCGTTGCCGGCGGCAATGCCGTCTTCAAAAGCGATATGGCTGGGGAGCTCACGATCTCCCTTGACAAGGTGAAGGAGCTGCGGTCCGGCGCGAAGTTCGCCCTGCTTCGCAAAGGCGTTCCGGTTACGAAGGCAGACGCCCCGACCGGAACCGTGGATATGGCGGGCGGCAATGTGGTGCTGACAAATCCCGGACATGAGCCCGATACCGTTGCGACCAAGGATGTCAATTACCTGATCGACAAGGACTCTTTCGACAGACAGATTGCGCGCAAGACGAAGTTCCTGCAAGGCTGGAATGGCACCGTCACCGGCGGCGCCACGGTGGTGCGCGCTACAGACAACGGGACCACGTTTACGGCGGCCGTCAACCTCATTCGGGCGACCCCCGTGGTGCCTTACCTTCCGCCGGATACGCGTACGACCGTTAACGTTGCGGAGAGCTACGGCAAGCTGACTACGCCGGTGATTCCGCCGACCGATCCACCCACGCCAGCTTCGGTCGCCAAGACGAGCATCTTCCATACCGATGCCGAACACGACAAGTATTTCAGCCCACGTTTCTATGCTTTGGCCGATCTCTCTTTCGATCACAACTTCTCGCAGGGCCTGCAGTTCCAGCAGGTCTACGGTGGCGGTGTCGGCTGGACAGCCATCCAGAAACCCAAGCAGCAGCTTGATCTCAAGGTCGATCTGCACTACGAGACGCAGCAGTTCATTCAGCAAGTGGGCGTTCCCAACGTTCCCAATGTGAACCTCATCGGTTCGACCTTTGCGGAGACGTATCACTACAACCTTCCGCACGGCATCCTCTTTACCGAGACCGGCGATGTCCTGCCGGGTTGGAATGACATGTCGGCGTACTCGGCGAATGGGACCGCGACGCTGGCTCTGCCGGTCTACAAGCGTCTGAGCGCCTCGTTCTCGACCACCGACAACTTCATCAATAACCCCCCGCCGTTCAATAAAAAGAACTCTTACCAGTTCGTCACCGGCGTCACGTACACCCTGCACTAGAGGCTGCTGCAATACTCGCAAGGAATGGCGGAAGGGCGTGGCTGAGGCCATGCCCTTCCGTTTTAGAGAAAAGGTGCAGAGGCTTCCGAGCGAGAGGGAGTATTGAAAGTACGATCCACAGAGCCATGGTGATATCGATAGATCGCGCTTACAGCGCTCTGCATCCTATGGCACTTTTACCCAGGGCTATGCCCTGGGCTGTTATGGGGTCGCCACTCCGGGGCTTGGAGGAGTCGCCTGTTTTCACTGAACTACCCTCCATTTGGGGCTTTCATGCCTTTGTGCTCCAAGGGATTCCCTACGTGAACCAATCCTGCGAATGGACGCCCTCTCTGCCCTCCAGAGATGTTCTAATGAAGGGATGCGGGCTTTCCTAGCCTGTGAGTGTTTCCAGGAGTTTGAGATCGATGTGTGATGTGCGGAAGTCTGTAGTGCGTTTGATGGTGATGGGGTTGGCAGCCGGGTTGTTCTCCGGAGTTTTGACTACGGCGAATGCCCAAACGAATAAGCAACAGCAGCAACGTCACGCTCGCCGCGAGACGAATGCCAGCCGTCAGGCCCGCATCCAGCGCACCATCGATTACACGTACTCGCATCGCTGGGAGGTCTTCGGTGGCGGCGGCTACCTGCGCTTCAGCAGCGGCGACCTGACCAAGAAGCTCAACGAAGTAAGCTGGGCAACGGCGGCCAACTACTATCTGAACCCCAAGTTCGCTATCGTGGGCGACGCCCGCGGCTCCTTCGGCAATGCGAAACCGCTCGATTTCAACAACAATATCAATCTCGCAGTTCACAATCCTCAGATCAACGAGTACACCTTCATGGGAGGCGGAAGCTACCGCTTCTATGCCCAGGAGAAGTACGCTCTTAGCGTGGAGGGACTCGGCGGCGTGGGCTGGGGTATCTTCGGCGGTGGTGCCAAGGGCTTCACCGGTCCCCAGGTCGGCTTCTGGCAGGACGGATTCAAGCCTGCTTTCTCGATCGGCCTCAATGCGGATTACAACGTCTATCCGAATATTGCTGTCCGTGTGACGCCTACCTATGTTCTGACTGACTTTTCTTCTCTGGACGTAACAACCAATAAGAGTTCTGGCAAAATCCAGAACAATTTCGGGTTCAATGCCGGAGTTGTTTATCGCTTTGGACGCCGGTAGGGAAACCGGCGAATTTCGGTTCTGGTAAGTTCGCAGCGTAAAATAGATTTATGTCTAAAGGCTGGGAATCGAAGAGTGTCGAAGAACAGCAGGCGGAGGCTGTGATGCCCAAGGCCGCCCGCCCAGAGGATGACCCTGCGGTCAAGGCTGCCGAAGCGGATCGCAAGCGCCGTATCCAGGCCCTGGAGATGACGCGCGAGCGGGTTCTTTCGGAGCGCACATCGAGCCCGCATCGTCGCAGTGCGTTGGAGCTTGCACTGGCGACGATCGAGCGCGAGTTGGAGCAGTTGGGCTGGTCGATTAAGCTTTAGGGTGTGGCTTCAGTTTTTTGTTTTACGTCTGCCCGCAGAAGCGTCACCCTGAGCGAAGCGTCCCGGTCCTTGGGGACGCGGAGTCGAAGCACCCCGAAGCTTGCAGCCCTGCCCATGTCCTTCGCACCTTTTCTACCTCAAGCGCCTGAGCCTGGATTTTCGTGCTGGAAACGATCCCAGCATCATGGGGAGATGAAGTCCCTCGGGGTCCTTCGACTGCGCACCTCGCAAAAAGCGCGAGGCGCTTCGCTCAGGATGACGATTCTGTGGGAAATATGTGATTCGTAGGTGCCGGGCAAGATTCTTGCATACGGTAGAGTTTGGGCTCGCTCCGGAAGCATTCCCTCGGCGGCTAAAGCCACTGCATGCAGCGACTTCTAGCGGCGGGGCTGAAGCCCGCCCTTTCAAAGCCCCCCGTTTCAAAACCCTACCGTTTCAAAACCCTGCCCCTTTCAAAGCACGGCTGGCTTAGCTCTTCCGTGTGAGAACGAATGGGTTGGCCTGGGAGACGCATGTCAGCACAACCGTCTGGATACCTACATGGGCTGGCCGGGTTGCGGCCCACGCGATCGCGTCGGCGATGTCTTCCGGCTGGAGCGGATCGATGTTCTGATAGGTCTTTGCCGCCCGCTCTTCATCTCCGCGGAAACGCACCTTGCTGAAGTCCGTCTCCACCATGCCAGGATCGATGGACGTCACGCGTACCGGCGTTCCGTTCAGGTCGAGGCGCAGGCCATCGCTGATGAAGCGTTCCGCGGCTTTCGTCGCGCAGTACACGCCGCCGTTAGGATAGGCCATATGCCCGGCGATCGACCCGAGGTTGATGACGTGTCCGCTGCCGCGCTGGACCATGCCGGGAACGACGATGCGGGTCACGTAGAGCAGCCCCTTGACGTTGGTGTCGATCATCTCCTCCCAGTTCTGAATGTCGTCCTCGTAGAGCTTGTTCAGCCCACGGCTGAGGCCGGCGTTGTTGACCAGGATGTCGATCTCGCTCCAGGAATCGGGCAGGGTCTGGAAGGCCATCTCCACGGCGTTGCGGCTCTGGACGTCGAGCTCAAAGCTGAAGACAGAGGCCGCGCCCGCCGCGAGTAGGCTGGGTTCCATCGTGTGCAGCAGGTCGCGCCGGCGAGCGCAGAGCAGAAGCCGCGCTCCAAGTTTTGCAAACTCCATGGCCGTTGCCGCGCCGATACCGGCGCTTGCGCCAGTGATCAGGACTACCTTGTTTTTTAGCGAAATGCCCAAACGAACCTCCCAGGCTTGTTCATCGGATGGATGCAGACCGAAGGATTCGCGGTCTGTGTGTCTTTATTAGTTTGTACGATTTTGCGGATATTTACTTCGTGCTCCGTGGTCTGTTGCTGCTCCTTAAAGATGACCTGGTGGTCAGCCCATTAGAAATGTCAGTATAAGTGCTTCTTGTTATGAGTAGCAGCGGACTATGGAAGGGGGAGACTGGACAATTTCGTTGTCCGGTCTTCAGCGTTTCCTGCCGGACCGTCATTTCGGGGATACGTCCGATGAAGCATTGGAGCTGTTGGGAGGGATAGTTTCGTTGCTGACTGGGATGTTGTATGCCGCGTAGAGCATCTGTTTATATACCTCTATGGGGGGAAGCATTGAATCAGTGCGTCGTGCGTCCAGCGTTGCAGGCTGTTCTACCGCATACATCGCTATATGCCCAGGAGTGAACTTAAACTGAGTTCCATACATTTGCAGCTTGCCGGATGCGACAAGTTCCTTATCGATCAGTAGCGCCAGCTGTGAGTTGTCGATCTTGCTCGCAGAGGCAAGTTTTTCGAGTGAGGGGAGCATCTGAAGTTGCCATGCGCGATCTTCTGAGTGGGTCAGAATTAGCATGGCTGCATGCGAAGCATCGAAGCCTACAAGATGAATGGTAGGCCAACCGGCGCGGGCGACAATCTCCTTCAGCTCAGATGTCAGCTTTACATCGGTAGCATGAAGTTGTGTCACATCGGGTTGTTTGCCCGCGACTTTTGCTGCCTGGACGACTTCCGTCCGGATTTTTTGATCGGCGTCCCCCATGTCCAGCAATTGAGCACGCAGAGAAGAATCTATACCAGGACCATTGAGATCGATGAGTTGTTGGTGACGATGGCCGATAGCATCCATCCAGGCGGATGTTTCAACTTCCTGGCTACTGCTTGTGGGCGTTGGCGCAGTGGCTTGAGCGTGGCCGACGTTTGTGATCGAGGTGAATAGCAAAAGCAGGCAGACTACCTTCATGATGTGATCCTTTTCTCTTCTAGACGATTACACGTAATGCATGGAAGTAGCTCTAATCTCTGGAGATCCACGATTGTCATTTAGGTTGAAGTCCAATAGCAATCAACAGAAGGATGAAGCCCAGTGTACATAGCACAGGAGCCCACGCTGCGGGGCGGGCGAGGTTCTGCGTGTATCCGTACCAACCCGGTTTAGCACCAGAATGGCTGAGTCCTTCGAGTTGTAATGCCAAAGTTCAGCAGATCGCTCCTACAGCGCTCTGCAGCCTATAGCACTCACGACCCAGGGCTTTGCACCCCAGTCCGGTATGGGGCGCCCCTTAGGGGCTGGAGTTTATTTTGCGCTCCCGTGGTCGTAGCTGATGACACGCGTTATCTGCCATACCCCGTCTTTGAGGCGCCAAAGATGAATGAACTTGGCCTCTCCGACGACATCACGGTCCTGGACGCCGATGTGGTGGAAGCGATGAACTCCAATTTCGACGGCTCCGTAGCCTTGAATCGGATAGACCTCAAGCGAGCCGGGTACCAGCTCCCGTTGGATCTTGCCACAGAGATTGTTCTTGATGCCGTCGACGACTGTCTTGCGTCCGTACTGCGGATCGTTCTTGTCGTGATAAAACTCCAGGTTTTCGGCAAATTTGCTTTCTACCGTGGGGAGATCGCAGGCGTTTACGGCGTTAAACAACACACTGTCTTGCGCGGAGATTGTCTGGAATAGCGTCTGGCCTGATTCTGGCGTTGATTGAGCAAAGCTGCGGGTGAACGGCATGATGCAGAGAATGAGAGCCAGACCGCGCAGGACGATGGGTGTGTTCATGAGGAATGCCTCTTTGAGATCGAGATGAGTGCAGTACGTGGGCAGAGGGAGGCAGGTTCCATGGGGAAGAGGGCAACGTAGGTGTGCTGCTCTTTGCGTCTTAGGCGGAGCCGGGTTTGAAGGGGGAAGTCTTGATCTTTAGGGCCAAGGGCCCGTTTCATCCCAGCCTGGGGTGGAGCGCAGCAGCGAGCGGTTTTTGCTCGCTGCAAGCGTAGCCCCAGGTACAGGATCAACTCGAAAGCAGAGGGCTGTAAGCCCGACTCATCTTCCATGCAGGGCACGATAAATCGGGCTTACAGCCCTCTGCTTTCTTCTCCTGCACTAACCTGGGGCGTCGCTCCCGGAGCTACCACGCTGTCGCGTGTTGACCCGGGTTCGCTTTGCCCCAGGCTGGGATGAAACGGGCCGTTGGCCCTAAAGATCAAATGAAGCCTTTTTTCGCAGCCTGTGAAGGCGTGCTCTTGCAGCCTGTGAAGGGCATGCTCTTAACGAAACAGAGTTATTTCAGCCAACTGCTGCTTAACGCACGAAGGCCGCGATCTGAATCGCGGCTTTCGTGGTGCTTCAAGCGGTGGTTCGCTTATTCGGGGTTGGTGGTTTGTACGCCGATCGCATCGCCTGAGACGACCAGGTTTACGCGGCGGTTCTGTGCGCGGCCAGCGGCTGTGCCGTTATCCGCTACAGGCTTGTTTTTGCCGTAGCCGGCAGCGGTTACGTTTGCCGCAGGAACGCCGTTCTGCACCAGGAAGTCGTGCACTGCGTTCGCGCGGTTCTCGCTCAGCTTCTGGTTGTACTCATCGCCGCCGACCGAGTCCGTGTAGCCCTCGACCTGTACCTTCAGCCCAGGATAGAGCTGCAGGATCGTCGCTACCTTTGCGAGGCTTACCTTGGTGTCGGGCTTCAGGGTGAACTTCGCGGTGTCAAAGAGCACATCGCTCATGTTGACGATCAGGCCGCGTGCGCTCTCACTGGTGGCGAGGACCGAGTTCAACTGTGCGCGCAGTTTCTCGCGCACAGCTGAGGCGTCCGCTTCGCTCTTCTGGGCATTGTGCTGCGACTCTGCCGCCTGAGCACGAGCGTTGGCCGCATCGGCCTCAGCGCGAGCCTTTGCAGCAGCGGCTGCTTCGGCCTGGGCGTTGGCGTTGGCGGCTGCAATCTGCGATTGCGCGGCGTCAGCCTGGGCCTGTTCCTTGTCTGCGCGCTCCTGCTGCTGGCGTTCGGAAGCCTGCTTGCGCAGAGATGAGATGCGGGCATCCTCGGCCTTCTGGACGGCTTCACGAGCGTAGGTGATCTCCATCTTCTGATCGCGATGCTTGGAGCTGTCCATTGTGTCCGCGTTCTGCAGGTCGGTTGCAACGTCCTGCATGATGTCGGGAGCGTACTTGTCCGCGTGGTTCATACGGGCAATGCGCGCGGCGTTGTGCGCTTCATACAGCTCGAGCGGGCTGTGCTCGTTGCGCGTGATGGGATTCAGCTCCGACTTCGATCCGCCGGTGTCGGCGTAGAGGCCGCGGGGCAGCAGGGAGTAATGCACGTTCACGTGTTCCAGCACGCCCTGCGTTTTATCGCTGAAGACGTTCTGCAGCACGATGACATCGCTGGGCATGGAGACCGAGAAGTACGGCTCAGCCGTGACGATCAGGCCGAACGACTGGAGTGACGTCGTTACCTCGATGTTGTTCTTTGTGCCTGCGGGAAGGACTTCTCCGAGGTTCTGGGGACGGCCGTCGGCGGAGATCGCCCAGAGGACGTAGGTCATGTACTCAGGCCCGAATCCGTTGGCCGGAGTGAGTCCTTTGAACTCCGCGGAGATGTGCAGACCGCCGCGTTCACTGACTACCTTGGCTTCGCCTTTGGCTCCGGGGAGAAGGTTCGTGCCTGTAAAGTTGATGTGCGTTGAGCCGCTGCGATGGAAGTAGTTCACGGCATCAAGATCATGTTCCACGACCTTGATGCGATAGACGTATGTGCCGTCCGGACCCTGTGCCGTTACCTGGCCCGTGCGGGCTCCTGGAGCGACGGTGGTTGGATTGGGTTCCTGGCCCGTCGCACTAAGGCACACGATTCCAAGAATCGCTGCGAATGAAGCTGCAGTTGTAGTTTGCTTCCACGTGCTGAGCATTGTCCCGTTCTCCTTGCTGACTGGCCGTTGCTAAAGATGCAACGGCTCTTGGCGATAAATCGCTACAACAAGGTCGGATGCCCCACATAGGACAAAAGGTATCCGCAAAATAAATGTCTAAATCAGGCAACCAAAGGGGTTTGCGTGGGGGTTGTATGGGTGATTGGGAAGGGTGAAGTTTTATGGGAGTGTTATTCAATCGCGCGAAGAGCGCAGCTGGATGGCATGTGCCCTGGAGGCTTGGCACAAAGCTAAGCCCCGCAGGGGCGACGCTATCACAGCCCAGGGTGAAACCCTGGGTAACAATGCCCCATAAAGAGGGGTAGCCCTGAAAGGGCGATCTATCTCGTTGGACATCGATAGGTCGCCCTTTCAGGGCTTTATTCTTTCTCTTCGCTACGGAACCCAGGGTTTCACCCTGGGCTATGATGAGGCCGCCCCTGCGGGGTTGGGTTCGGTGGCATGATTTGCCCCAATCGGGACTCCGTTGCTGTCTGTGGCTCATGGCAACGGTGCTGTGGCGACAGACAGCAGATTCCCTGCGGGAATGACAACCAGAAAAGCAAAGGCAACAGCAACAAAGGCAAAGACGACCTGCAACAACAAAAGCAAAAATGACCGGCTACTGCCCGAGAATCGGCACGCCGCCTACGGCCATGCTTTGCGCGATGCGTTCCTTCCACTCTGCGGGGCCGGTGATGTGGACGCTGGAGCCTTTGGTGTCGACCGCTACGGTCACCGGCATGTCGACGACTTCGAACTCGTGGATCGCTTCCATGCCCAGGTCCTCGAAGGCGATCAGACGGGAGTGCTTGATGGCCTTTGAGACCAGGTAGGCCGCTCCGCCGATGGCGATGAGGTAGGCTGCCTCATTGTCACGGATGGCGTCGATGGCCGCGGCGCCACGCTCCGCCTTGCCGATCATGCCCAGCAGTCCGGTCTGTTCGAGCATCTGGCGGGTGAACTTGTCCATGCGGGTTGCTGTGGTCGGGCCGGCGGGGCCGACGACCTCGTCGCGTACCGCATCGACCGGGCCGACGTAGTAGATGAAGCGGTTGCGGAAGTCGACCGGCAGTTTTTCGCCGCGGTTGAGCATGTCGGTCATGCGCTTGTGGGCGGCGTCGCGGCCGGTGAGCAGCTTGCCGTTGAGCAGCAGCACCTCGCCCGGCTTCCAGGTCTTTACCTCTTCGTGTGTCAGGGTGTCGAGGTTGACGCGCTTCGCGCCGTGCACGTCATAGGTCAGCTTGGGCCAGCTCTCGAGCGATGGGGGATCGAGCGAGACAGCGCCGGTACCGTCGAGCACGACATGCGCATGGCGCGTAGCGGCGCAGTTGGGGATCATCGCGACCGGCAGGTTGGCGGCGTGCGTGGGCCAATCGAGGATCTTTACGTCGAGCACGGTCGTCAGTCCGCCGAGGCCCTGCGCTCCAATGCCGAGCGCGTTGACCTTGTCGTAGATCTCGACACGCAGCTTCTCGATGTTGGTCTGGGGGCCGCGCAGCTTGAGCTCCTGCATGTCGATGTCTTCCATCAGGGCCTGCTTGGCCAGCAGCATGGCTTTTTCGGCGGTACCTCCGATGCCGATACCGAGCATTCCGGGAGGGCACCAGCCCGCGCCCATGGTGGGGACAGTCTTGAGAACCCAATCGGCGACCGAGTCCGAGGGGTTCAGCATGACGAACTTCGACTTCGCCTCGCTGCCGCCGCCCTTTGCCGCGACGGTTACGTCTACCGTGTTGCCCTTGACCAGGGATACTTCGACGACGCAGGGGGTGTTGTCTTTGGTGTTCTTGCGGCTGAAGGCGGGGTCGGCGAGAATGCTGCCGCGCAGCTTGTTGTCAGGATCGAGCCAGGCGCGGCGTACGCCCTCGTCGCACATCTCCTGCAGGCTGAGGGTGGCGGGGCCGCCGTCCTGGCTGACGAGGTGGCACTCCAGCCCGAGCTTGATGAAGATGGTGACGATGCCGGTGTCCTGGCAGATGGGGCGATGTCCCTCGGCGCACATGCGCGAGTTGACGAGGATCTGCTTCATCGCGTCCTTGGCGGCGGGGGACTGCTCCAGCTCGTAGGCGCGGGCGAGGTTTTCGATGTAATCGACGGGATGGTAGTAGCTGATGTACTGCAGCGCGCCGCGCACGCTTTCGATAAGGTCGTCCTGTTGGATAGTCACCATAACCAGAACATGATAGCTGCGCGGAAATCACGTTGTCCCGGAGGTGGCTCCGATAACCGCGCTAGCCGTGGGCTGGGTAGTGTCGGGACAACATATTTTGTTCCCTCCACAGGAACGTCATCCTGAGCGAAGCACCTCGCGTTTTTGCGAGGTGCGCAGTCGAAGGACCCCGAGAGGCTTGATCTTACCCTTGCTGTTAGGACCTTTTCCAGCACGAGAGTCCAGGCTCGAGCGCTTGAGGTAGAAAAGGTGCGAAGGACATGGGCGAGATGGAAACCCTCGGGGTCCTTCGACTGCGCGTCCCCAAAAGACGGGACGCTTCGCTCAGGATGACGATTTTGTGGGAGACGCAAAACAAAAACTATACGTGCGACGACCCTGATTCGTTCTGGAAGCGGGATCTCTGATTCATCAGACAGTACCTAACGGTGATGGTTGCGCGGCGGCCCAACTCACGGGCGCTCCTTATAATGGTCTGGATCACGGGCTGCGGGGGAAGAGACATTTGAGCGATACCATCGTTGAAATCAAGGGCCTGCGTAAGGTCTACAGCGGCAAGAACCCAGTCACAGCGGTGGATGGCATCGACCTGCGCGTGCCTGCTGGCGAGATCTATGGGCTGCTTGGGCCGAATGGCGCGGGGAAGACCACGACCATCTCGATTGCGACGACACGGTCGATACCGACTGCCGGTTCGGTGCGGATCGCAGGGATCGACGTTGTCGCGAACGCGGCTGTCGCACGGCGGTCGATCGGTGTGGTGCCGCAGTACAACACGCTCGACCGCTCCTGCACCGTGGAAGAGAACATCTTCTTTCACTGCCTTTACTTTGGGATGTCGCGTGCGGAGGCTCGCGCGCGCACGGCGCAGTTGCTGGAGCAGTTTCGTCTGAGCGACCGTGCGAAGGCGTATCCTCAGGCGTTGAGCGGGGGACTGGCGCAGCGTCTGCAGATTGGGCGCGCTATCGCACATCGTCCCAAGGTGCTGTTTCTCGACGAGCCCAGCGCGGGTCTCGATCCGCAGAGCCGCATCGCCATGTGGGAGGCTGTGAGCGGTCTGCGCGACGAGGGCATCACGGTTGTGCTGACGACTCACTACATGGAAGAGGCGGACGAGCTATGCGACCGGCTCGCGATCATCGACCATGGAAAGATTCTGGTGGAGGACACGCCGGCGGCTTTGAAGGCGAGTGTCGGCGGGGACAAGATCTATGAGCTGCGTCTGCAGGATGGCGACCGCAGCGGGCATTTGGAAGCGCGCTTGCGGGGGATAAGCGGCGTAAACGGTGTCGAGCCAATTCATCATGGAAGCGGGCTGCGTGTGCTCGCGAAGGCGCAGGATGGGCTGCTGGCGAGTGTTGTCACGACAGCGAATGAATTCGGGCTGCGCGATGTGACGACGGCTGAGCCGAGCCTGGAAACAGTATTTATTCGATTGACCGGACGCGATCTGCGCGAGTAACGATTTGAGGGTGAGCGATATGGCAGCAAGCGTTGCAGTGATGAGTGAGACAGGCATAAGCAGACGCACGAGCTACACGCGAGCGTTTGGCGGGCTGATGCTGCGTGATCTGCGTGTGTTGATGCGTGAGCTTGGGCCTTTCCTGGTTCGTGTGGCGATGAACCCGCTCTTGTTTCTGTTCATCTTCACGTACGTCATGCCGCACATGAGCGGCGGGGCGGCGCTGAATCCGACGGCCCAGATGGCCGGAGCTACCGGAGGCAGTTTTGGCACGGTCCTTCTGCCGGGACTGATGGCGGTGGCGATCATGTTCTCCGGGATCGCCGCGGTGGCGCTGCCACTGGCACAGGAGTTCGGCATTACGCGTGAGATCGACGACCGCGTGATGTGTCCCTTGCCGATTGCAGCAGTGGCAGCGGAGAAGATCATCTTTTCGGCGTTGCAGAGTCTGATCGCGGCGGCGGGCGTCTTTCCGCTGGCCTATTACATCCCCAGTACTCCTGTGATGGTGCATGTGTCGAACTGGTTCTTTCTGGCAGCGGTTCTGGTGCTGGCGAGTTTGCTGGCGGGTGCGCTGGGGCTGACGATCGGTACGTCGGTGCAGCCGAAACAGATTGGCCTGATCTTCGGCGTGGTGGTGATGCCGATTACGTTTCTGGGCTGTGTGTACTATCCGTGGGCTGCGCTTGCGCCGATTCGGTGGATGCAGCTTGGGGTGCTGGTCAACCCGATCGTGTATATGAGCGAAGGTCTGCGCGCGGCGTTGACGCCTACGCTGGGTCACATGCCTGAGGCGATGATTCTCTTGATGCTGTGCTTTTTCCTGGTGCTGCTGACGTGGCTGGGGATGAAGGGCTTTCGGCGGCGGGTGCTGAGCTAATCTACAAGAGATTTGCTCTAGCGCCAACTCGATTGAGGTCCCAAGGCTATGCTGGTTGATCGTTCGTCCGTTGGTCGTATGGGAGTGTTTCGAGGTGCTCTCCTTGTCCTGATCCTGGGAATGGCGGTACTGTGTGTGGGCTGGTTTTTAATTGCAGGCTCTCATTACATCGCTTACAGAATGGGACAGCGCGTTGTGGTCGATAAGGGTCTGTATTATCCCTACAGCGTAGCTGTTGATGGCCATGGGAATGTTTATGTCGCCGACTCTCGCCACAACCGTGTGTTGAAAGAGACGCCTTCCGGTGAGGGTTATATCCAAAGCAATGTCGTGGTTGGCCTGGCCCTCTCCTTTGGCACTGCCCTGGACAACGATGGCCATTTGACAGAAGGCGCGAAACGCGGCGAGGTGGATCGTCCCTATGGTCTTGCGGTAGATGGCGATGGAGATGTCTATATCTCCGACTACGGCAACGATCGTGTGTTGAAGGAGACGCCTTCCGGCCACACCTATACCCAGACCGTTGTTACGACCGATGTGCAGAGCCCCTATGGTCTTGCCGTAGATAACCACGGTTCGGTCTACATCGCGGATTATGGACGAAATCGTGTCACGAAGGAGTCACCCTCAGGGGGTAATTACGTCGAGAGTGTTGTAGCCGGTTCCGGCCTGAGAGGTCCCGAAGGTGTAGCGGTGGACCGCGAGGGGAACGTCTATATCGCCGACTCCGACAACGACCGCGTCTTGAAGGAGTCGGTGTTGGGCACAGGTTATGTGGAGAGCACGCTGGTTGACGATATGGCCAGTCCACGTGGGGTTGCCGTGGACGGCAGCGGGAATGTCTACATCGTCAGTTACGAAGACGGCAATGTGTACAAGGAGGCCTTCTCCAACGGTCACTATGTGCAAACCCGGTTAGCCACGATGGTGAGTCTGTATTATCCCCGCGGTATAGCCGTGGATGGCAGCGATCGTCTCTACATCGCTGACTCCGGACACCATCGCGTGGTGATGCAGCAGCGTACGCAGGGCTACGCGTGGGTCGCCAGGTAAGAACCGCGAGGGTGCTGCTCTGCTAATTCATCTTCGCAGCAAGATCTTTTGCAATCAGATCGCCGTGAAAGCGGCCGTTCTCGATGAAGATTTCGTTGGTGCGTTCGCCCGCAACGATGACGCCCGCGAGATAGATTCCGGGCACATTCGATTCGTGCGTTGCAGGGTCGCAGATAGGGCAGCGTGCGTTGGATTTATCGAGCCGCACGCCCAGTGATTCGATGAAGCCGAAGTCCGGGTGATAGCCCGTCAGCGCGAAGACAAACTGGTTGGGAATCACCTTCGGGCCGCCTGGAGTGAGCAGTGTGACGGCGTCTTCGGTGATCTCTCCGACTGTCGATGAGAGGTGCGCTGTGATCTCGCCGTTCTTGATGCGGTTCTCGATGTCGGGCTTGATCCAGTACTTGATGTGGCGATGCAGCTCCGCGCCGCGATGCACCAGCGTGACGCGAGCGCCATGCCGCCAGAGGTCAAGTGCTGCGATGGCCGCGGAGTTTTTGCCGCCGATGACCAGGACGTCCTGCGCGAAGAACGGATGCGGCTCGTGGTAATAATGCTTTACCTTGGGCAGGTCTTCGCCGGGGATGCCGAGGTAGTTGGGCAGATCGTAGTATCCCGTGGACACGATCAGCTTGCGCGCACGGTGCGTGAGCTGGCGGCCGAACTGGTCGGTCGTGTGAACGGTGAAATCGCCGTCTGAGCCGCCGATGCGGTCGACGTTCTGATACTGCCGGATGTCGAGCCGATAGTGCTCGGCGACCTTGCGATAGTACTCGAGGGCCTCGGAGCGCGTAGGCTTCTGGTTCGGGGAGGAAAACGGCATATTGCCGATCTCGAGCAACTCCGGCGTGGTGAAAAAGGTCATATGTGCCGGGTAGTGGAAGAGCGAGTTGGTGAGGCAGCCCTTGTCTACGAGAACAACGCGCAGACCGGCGTTCTGCGCGGCGATGGCACAGGCAAGGCCGGTAGGACCGGCGCCGATGACGAGAACATCTACGAGGCCATCGGGGAGAACGTCGTGGGGGGCTTCACTCATATCGTTGTTTTTTACTCATTCCTTTTCTTATTGTATGGATGCGCGAACCGGAAAGACGCTTCACGGGATTGCCGGAGAAGGATAAAGTAAGGGCCATGAAGGACATGCGGCGGTCGCCACGATGAAGACACTCCTCGCGCTGGTGGCGACGCTGCTCTTGCAGATGGCGAGCGTCTCCGCTGGCCCGGTCGCCGAGCCGCAGCACCTTCGCTATGAGCGCATGGTGGAGCTGCCGGGCGACGCTTCGGGGCAGGCCTGCGTGACGCTGGATTCCACGGTGTTTGCCCACGCTGCTACTGAGTCGCTGAATGATCTGCGGCTCTATGCGAAGAATTCGACGGTAGAGGCTCCCTTCACCCTGACGGAGAGTGAGCCGCAGCACCCGGAGGATGAGTCGGCCCAGGTGCGAAATGTAGCGGGTGGCAAGGGCGAGGTGAGCTTCGATATCGTGATGCCGCCCCGGCCTTATACGGCTGTGGTGCTCGATCTTGCGGCGAAGAACTTTTTTGCTACGGCACATGTCTCCGGCGCGGAGGGAATTGGGAAGAGGACAGAGCTGGGCAGCTTTGAGCTGTTCGATCTCAGCGCGCAGCATCTGTCGCGCTCGACGACCTTGCCGCTGCAGGAGTCGACGTTTTCGGAGCTGCACGTAGAACTGCACCTGACGCCTGCTCCAGGTTCGCGGGGTTCTGATTTTGGCCCGGCCATCGTGAAGGCGGCGAGCGTGCCGCCGAGCCGCGAGGCCCAGACGCTCTACACGACCGTTGCCGAGACGGATTCGATCTCGCAACGCGGTCACGAGACCCTCGCGAAGATCGCTATTCCCGCGCATGTCCCGGTAGAGCGCGCATCGTTCGTGCTGGACCCCGGCTTCGACAGGAACTTTGCGCGCGAGGTTCGGATTACGGCAACGCCGCGTGCAGCAAGGGATCGCGAGTCGATTGAAACGATCGAGGGAGAGATCTCCCGGGTGAAGTTGCCTGGCACTCAGTTCGGTGCTCCGATCGACAGCCGCGAGATGAGCGTCGATGCCGTGCTGGGAGCGAATCTCCGCAGCAGCGCAATGGTGGAACTCGCAGTTGCAGATGGCGAGAAGCCGCTGCCTCTGCGGTCTGTACGGTTGGAGATGCGGCAACGCAGGATCTGCTTCGATGCTGCTGCGAGCGAGGCTCCCTATACCCTGAGGTATGGCGATGCGATATTGCATGCCTCGCTCTATGACTATGCGCGCCGGTTTGTTCCTGCCGCGAAGCCGCTTGTGGCTACTTTGGGTGCGGAACGGGTGAATCCTGGTTTTGTCGCGCGTGTGGACAGACGGCCTTATATCGAGAGGCATCCCGAGCTGGTTTGGGTGGTGCTTCTGGCGGGGATTGCCGTTCTGGGCAGCTTTGCCCTGCGCAGTACCCGCAGGCATAGCCAATCAAGGTGGGAAGAGAAATAGACTCATAGGTGTCGAGGCTCACGAGTGGCAGTGCGCAGAGTCATTCAAATGAGGGATGAGAAGCATGCAGGTTGTTGGTCGGTTGATGGTGGCGATGATGCTGGCGGGAACGGTTGCGGCACCCACCCATGGAGCAGCACAGATGAGTGCCGCTCCGGCACAGAGCGCCCTCGTCGAAGGCAAGCGCGCGTTGGCGGCGAAGCAGTTCGTGCAGGCGAAGAAGATTTTTACGGAGTTTTTGCAGACGCATCACGATGACGTCGAGGCCCAACTTGGATTGGGAGATGCGGAGCTTGGGCTGCATGAGTATGAGGCTGCCGAACTGACGTATCGCCGCGTCGTCTCGGCGCAGCCGGAGCTGTGGAATGCGCACAAAAATCTGGTCATCGTGGAAGCGGCGCTGGCTCGGTGGGAGGAGTTCGACCGCGAACGCGCGCTGCTGCGTGGCGCTCGCGAACGGGGCGCTCCGGGGATCTCCGCTCGCGAGAGCGATGTGATCGACAGCTTCACGGTGCAGGGGCAGCACTGGGTGGTGCGCGAGTACTTCGAGCCGGTGGGGCGCTCGCTGACGCGGTACAACTTCGAGCACTTTTCACCCGATGGCAAGGCTGCGGAGTACATCTCGCTGGAGTCCGCCGAGGCTGCCCAGAAGGCGCTTAAGCCGGGAGATGTCCGTATCGGTACGGAACAGAGCAGCCGGTTGAGCGTTAAGGATTTTGCTCTCAACTGGTATACGAGCAAGGCCCATGGAACGGTGGCGCGCTATGCTGCTGGTGAGCCGAAGTATGAGCGGGTGCGTGCGGATGTTCTGCGATGGTTGCATCGCGCGGGTGCGAAATAGATTGTTCTTCTGGGAGCGTTAACCGTGACTGGGTGCCCCATCCTCGACGCGCGCTTTTGCGCGGCAGGGTGGGGTATAGACGCTAAGCGAATCCCACAGATCTTCGAAGCGCGCTCTGCGTCAGGGGTATCGTGCAAAGCACGAACGCCTTTGGCTTGTAGCGGCAATCGTGCCCCGATGAGGGAGTACGGTCGTTTGCTACCGCAAACGATACCCCACCCTGCCGCGCAAAAAACGCGCGTCGAGGATGGGGCACCCGGTTCTGTTGCGCTTCGTGATTTTGGAGCTTATCGCGATGCTGCGTCTACCTCGGCGAAGTAGCCGGGTGACTTGAGGATCTCGCGGGGCTTTGAGCCGTCGGCGGGGCCTACGAGGCCGTCGCGCTCCATCATGTCGATCAGGTGTGCCGCGCGGCCGTAGCCGATGCGCAGTCTGCGTTGCAGCAGCGAGGTTGAAGCCTTTCCGAATTCGAAGACCAGGCGCACGGCATCGTCGAACATGGGGTCGTTGTCCTCGCCGTCGTTCGCGCTTCCGCCGTCTGAGCCCTTCTCGTCTTTCGGCCCTTCGAGGAAGCCTTCGACGTACTCGGCTGTACCCTGTGCCTTCCAGAACTCGGTGACGGCGGAGATCTCTTTCTCGGTGACGAACGGCGCGTGGACACGCTGCAGCCGTGAGGTTCCGGGAGGCAGGAAGAGCATATCGCCGCGGCCCAGCAGGCTCTCCGCGCCGTTGGAGTCGATGATGGTGCGCGAGTCCACCTTGGTGGCGAGGCGGAAGCTCATGCGCGTGGGGACGTTGGCCTTGATGAGGCCGGTGATGACGTCCACGGAGGGACGCTGTGTCGCGAGCACGAGGTGGATGCCGACGGCGCGAGCCATCTGGGCCAGACGGGTGATCGCCTCTTCCACGTTGGCGCGGTCGAGCATCATCAGATCGGCGAGCTCGTCGATGATGATCATGATGTAGGGCAGCGGCTCCTGGTTTACGTCCTCAAAGAGGTAGTCGCTGCCGTGGTCGAAGAGCTTGTTGAACTGGTCGATGTTGCGGACGTGGTTGGCGGCGAGCAGCTTGAGCCGCCGCTCCATCTCGCGCACGGCGTTTCTGAGGGCGTTGGCGGCGAGCTTGGCCTCGGTGATGATGGGCGTGAAGAGGTGCGGGATGCCTTCGTACATGCCGAGCTCGACGCGCTTGGGATCGACCATGATCATCCGCACCTGTTCGGGGGTGGACTTGAAGAGCACGCTCATGATCATCGCGTTGATGGCGACCGATTTACCGGAGCCGGTCGAGCCGGCGATGAGCACGTGCGGCATGCTGGCCAGATCGCCGGTGACGATGCGGCCGCTGATGTCCTTGCCCAGAGCGATGGGCAGCTTCGACTTCGACTGTGCAAAGCTCTCGCACTCGACGACGTCGCGCAGCCAGATGGTCTCGCGATTGTGGTTCGGGACCTGGATGCCGACGGTGGACTTGCCCGGCATGCGCTCGATGAGGATGGACTCGGCGGCCATGGCGAGGCAGAGATCGTCGGCCAGACCGGTGACGCGCGAGTACTTTACGCCGGCGTCGGGACGGAACTCGAAGGTCGTGACGACGGGGCCGGGGTTGATCTGCTCGACGTTGCCGTCGACGCCGAACTCGGCGCATTTTTCGACCAGGGTGCGGGCCTCCTGGCGGAGCTCGTCCTCGCGTACCTGCGCGTGCTCCTCGCTGCGATACAGCAGGGAGCTGGGCGGCAGCTTGTAGCCGCGGATCGATTTGGTGGTCATGGCAACGGCGCGCATGTCCGCGTCGGCGCGCTTGCCGAAGGCGATGTTCTGCGCGGCGATGTCCTGCGTGGGTGAGGGCATCGGCGGGAGCGGCGGTTGTGCCAGTTGCGGGCGTGGCGTGGGGATGCGCGCCGGTGGCGGCTCGGGGATGTCGAACGCGGCCAGTGAAGGCTTCGCAGTGATAGGCGTGCTGCGCTCAGGAGCATCCAGCCAGCCGTCGTCGTGGGCCTGGGTCTTCCTGATGGGCGGATTGCCGGTGTGGGGAAGGTCGGGATCGCTGCCGGGGGTGCGCAGGGGGACGGACGCGGCGGCGAGCTGGGCGGCGTAGGGTGCGGCGGCAGCGGCGGCTGCGCTCAGGCCGGTCAGGGGCACCTCGTCGACCATGGTGCGCGGCATGGTCTGCCACATGGAGGGCGCTTCAGCGGCAAAGTCGGCGCGGTCGCGATCGTTCGGGTCTACATCAAGGTCGGAGCCATGATTTTTGCGGCGGCCAAACCAGCCCAGGAAGCTGGAGAGCAGGGAGGTGCTGGCCGGCTGAATTTCGCTGACGGCTACTGGGGCTTTCCCGGCGCGGCTGCGGGCCTTGGCGATGGCGCGCTCGCGCTTGGTCTCATAGGCGCTGACGACCTCTTCGGTCTCGTTCTTCTGGCGGCGTTCCTTCCACGCGGTATAGCGTTCGCTGGCGTTGCGGATGAACGCGAAGTGTGAGGTGAACCATTCGCGGGCTGTCGAGAGCGTGAACGTGGTCGTCAGATAGAGCGCGAACGCGACCATCAGAATGCAGAGGATGATGGTTCCGGGCAGGTTCACGAATTGGATCAGGCCATCGGAGAGCAGGCGACCCACTACGCCGGAGAGCGGCAGGGTATGTTTCCAGAGCGGATGCCAGGGGAGCAGGTAGATGGAGGCCGGGGCGAACATCAGCCAGAGCACAAGTCCGAAGACCTTGGCTTTCGTCGAGCCGACGGCCCGCGAACGCATCCACGAGAGGCCCAGCCGGATCATCACCAGGGGCAGGAAGAGCACCGAGATGCCGAGCGTCTGGAGCAGCACGTCGGAGACGTAAGCGCCGATCAGGCCGGTCCAGTTGTGCGCCGCATGGGGGCCGGTAGCTCCGCTCACGGTGTTGAACGAGGGATCCGTTGGAGTGTAGCTAAGGAGCGAGAGGAGGAGGAGGCCGGCGGCGACCAGGACGACGAGACCTAGCATCTCGTTGAGACGGCGGCTACGTGTGGGCGAATAAACGAGTCTCTGAGGCTTCATAGGTGGATGGACGCACACGATCACGTTCGCCTGCCGGTGCCAGACCTCGGCGCATGGACGGGGACAACGAGACCTGGAACCACCAGAGCACTTTTATTGTTCCATAGTGCGCTGTGCGGTGCGCAGAGGCTGGGGGTGGAACCATAGTGGTGACGGGTAGGCGCAAAACGTTAGGATGGAAGCGTTTGACAGGAGACTGCTTATGGTACGAGGTTTTTGGCTCGGATTAATGATCGTGATGGGTTTTACGGCCGCATCTGCCACGCCAGCCAGGGCAGATGCTCCCTGCGGGCAGCAACTATCACCGACGGTCTCCGGGCATGGAGCTTCGTGGGCGATCTTTCCGCCGGAGAGCCTGGCGGGGTTAAAAGCGCAGGCCGGGACAGAGACTGGCCGCAGCGTCGTGCGCATGGCCACGACGTTCCTCAGTGAGACGCCGCATCCCATGGCTCGCATCCACACCGAGGGAACGCTGCCGCATCATGGGATTCGCGACGAGAGCGTGGCGGCGGAGAAGGACTGGGATGGGATGCTGGCTCTCGGGCTGGCCTATCGCCTGACGGGCGACAGGAAGTATCTTGCGGCGGAGGACTGCTATCTTGGCGCCTGGACGGCGGTCTATCGCGTGAGCCTGAACCCGATTGATGAGACGAATCTGGACAAGTGGATGATGGCCTATGACCTCACCCGGGGCAGCCTTTCGGCAAAGACAGAAGAACAGGCAGCTGCTCTGTGGAAGGCGATGGCCGCGGGCTATATCGACTGGATGGAGAAGAACGGCCAGAAGGATACGGGGAACTGGTCGAGCCATCGGGTGAAACTGGCGGTGATGGCGGCTTATGAGGCTGGTGATTCTGCACTGGAGGCACGGGCGGCGGCGGTCTTCCGCGAACAGGTGAAGCGGAATATCCGGCCCGACGGCTCGGTGGAAGACTTCTACAAGCGTGATGCTTTGCATTATGTGGTCTACGATCTCGATCCGCTCCAGATGGCGGCACTGGCGGCGAAGGTGCATGGTGAGAGCTGGTTCCATGAAGGAGCCGGTGGGAGGAACATCGCCCATGGTGTCGATTGGCTGGTGCCCTATGCGGTGGGCCAGACGAAGCACATGGAGTTTGTGCACTCGACGGTTGCTTTTGATGCGGCACGCGATAAGGCGGGCGAGAAAGGCTACTCCGGCGAATGGGACCCTGCTGCTGGGGTGCAGACGCTTACACTGGCGGCGCTGCTCGATCCTCAGTATGCGTCGGCTGCGCGACAGTGCGTTGAGCATAGCGGACATAACCCTCAGGCCTGGCTGACGCTGTTCGGGGCTGTTGTGGGTGGTTCTGTGCAGTAGTGGGTGGTGTTCGGCTTTCGTCCGAAACGAAGATCGATATTTCCATAGTGCTTTGGTTTTATCCCACGGAATCGTCATCCTGAGCGAAGCGTCCCGGCCTTTGGGACGCGGAGCCGAAGGACCCCGAGAGGCTTTATCTTGCCCATACTCTTCGGACCTTTTCTGCCTCAAGCACTCGAGCCTGGACGTCCGTGCTGGAAAAGGTCCCAACATCATGGGCGAGATCAAGTCCTTCGGGGTCCTTCGACTGCGTAGCTCGCAAAGTGCGCGAGCTACTTCGCTCAGGATGACGATTCCGTGGGGATGTGAACAAGACCTGTGGTTGATGACGATTCTGTGGGAATGCGAACAAGACAGTGGTGAAAGTTGGTGTCAGGCATGACCTGACGGCTGCTCTTCCGCTGCCAAATTTTCTGAAATCTCGTGCAACCTTCAATTACGAAAATCACGAGCTAACGCGGGATGCGAGGTCTGCATCTAGTGGTGTGAATGGGATTGCGTAACTCTGCAAAGAGCAATTCCCGACACAGGGATTGGGGGAGCGGGATTTTCGCGATTTCTCCCGCTTGCTGCCGGTGCAGGAGAATCGCGCACAACCGGCAGACCCCGATCGCTGTCTAAATCACTCAACCGAGGACATTATGGCAAACAAGCTGGATGGATCGACTAAGAACCAGGAGATGGAGAGCGTACTCCTGGATTTGATCAAGTCGCTGCAGGATGGTCAAAAGGGCTTCGCCGAAATTGGAGAGCACTTGAAAGATGCCACCCTCAAACGTTATTTTCTCGCCGAGAGTCTGAAGCGCGCGAGCTTTCGTGCTGAACTTGAGGGCCAGCTGCATATCGCCGGTATGGCGGATGTGAAGGAGTCGGGTAGTGTGGCCGGTGCCTTGCATCGTTCCTGGGGCGAGTTGAAGGCGAAGCTGGGTGGCGGCGATCATTCGCTTCTCGAAACAGCCGAGAAGGGTGAAGACGAGGCAAAGGATGCCTATAAAAAGGCATTGGAACATGAGCTGCCGCTGCCGATCCGTAGCCTGCTCTCAGAGCAGCAGGCGCATGTGCTGACTTCGCACGACTATGTGCGGAACCAGAGGGATGCACTGGCAGCAGCAAAGTAGCCTGTCTGGATCTTTACTCTGTGCTGTGTAAGAGTTGTTGAACTCCCTCGTTATTGGCGATGCCATGCATTGTCGATAACGAGGGATACGACTTTAAGAGGGACTCAATGCGCGCCGGTCTAATCGTGATGGGAGTGTTTTACGTGGCAGCGGGTACGGCGCATTTTATTGCGACCCGCGTGTATGAGAGCATCATGCCCGCTTACCTCCCGGCGCATCACGAGCTTGTATTGCTGAGTGGAGTTGCTGAGATTGCGGGTGGGCTTGGCGTCCTCATTCCGAGGACCCGTCAGGCTGCGGCGTGGGGGATTGTTCTGTTGCTCGTTGCGGTGATGCCTGCGAATGTTTGGATGGCCCAGCACCCGGAACTCTATACGAATATTCCGCGTTGGGTGATCTGGTTTAGGCTGCCGTTGCAGTTGCCGTTGATCTGGTGGGCGTGGCTGTATACGCGCAGTTCTGTTGAGTTCGATTTATTGGCTCAGGAGCAATGAGGATTGCGAGTATCAGGGTGCGCCTCAGCGCATACCGAATCCCAAACTCCAGCCCCGAAGGGGCGGTCCCATCACAGCCCAGGGTGAAACCCTGGGTAACAATATCTAGCAAGAAGATGATGAGCCCTGAAAGGGCGATCTATAGGGCGCTGGCCTCGATAGATCGCCCTTTCAGGGCTCATCTTTGCCACGTTCCGCAACCCAGGGTTTCACCCTGGGCTATGATAGGTCGCCCCTTCGGGGCTGGGATTTGTGCCCTGACTGAATCATTTTGCAGGTTCATTACGAATGAAATTGCACTAATCGCTAATACCCGATGTGATGCAGATAGAACACCACGCAGCTCGCGACCAGGCAGTAGATCCCGAACAGATACCAGCGTCCGTTCTCCAACCACGAGCTCAGCCACCGCAGCGCGGCGAGTCCGGCGAAGAACGAGAAGACCATGCCGAGCAGGGAAGCGATCAGGCTGGCGTGCAGGTTGATCGGCATACCGGCGGCGGCAGCTTCGTGCGAAGCCTTCAGCAGGCGATGAGCTTCGACTGCGATCACCGGCGGAGTCAGGATGACGGCGAGCGCGAAGGAAAAACGTTCGGCACGCTCGCGGTTCGCTCCGGTTAGCAAGCCTGCGGAGATGGTCGCACCCGAGCGTGAGAAACCGCGGAACGGCATGCAGAGACCCTGCACGGCTCCCATCCAGCCTGCCTGCGAGAAGGTGACGTTATCGCCGGAACGGGTCACGGAGCGATCGTAGGCGGTGGTGCTGGCCGTCTCGGCCGCACGTTCTTTCATGCCTGCCCACAGAATGATCAGGCCTGCGGCAAAGAGCGCGTAGGCGACGAGGTCCAGCCGCGAAAAGAGCAGTTCGATCTCGGCCTTCGGGGCACCCTTGAACGCTGTCTTTTCGATGATCTTGATGATGGGATAACCGATCACGGCGGTCAACCCCGTTGCCCAGATCGCGCGGATGGCGAAGCGCTTGAAGGCGTCGGCGGTGGCGAAGTAGGCACGTTTCCACTGCGCCCAGAAGTAGAAGATGACGGCAAACATGGTGCCGGTATGCAGCATCACGAGCACCAGGGTCATCTCTGGCGAGGAGGGATCGAGCCCCAGCAGTTTTTCCGCGACGACAACATGAGCGGAGCTGGAGACAGGCAGGAGTTCGGCGAGTCCCTGAACGATGGCCAGGATTAAAACCTTCAGTAGAGGCATAAGTAAATTCTAAATTGGTTCCAAATTCCCTGTGTTGCTGGACGCGATCCACAAGGATGGTGTTCTGAAGTACAATCACGGATGTAATTATTGAGAATGTATTATCAATTGTGATGCATTTTGCAAATGAACCGATTCCTCTTTTACTTCTTATCGTTCCTGTCTTCGCAACTCTTCTCGGCGGTCTCCTGGCACTTCAATTTCGCAGGTCTTTAGCGCTGTTGATGGCGCTGGGGGCGGGCCTGCTGCTGGGAGCCGCTTTTCTCGATCTCCTGCCTGAGGCCCTCTCTCTGGGGGCGCTGGTAGAGATACGTTCCGCCGATATCCTGGCGCTGGTTCTGATCTCCTTTCTTCTTTTCTGGAGCATCCAAAGCGGATTGGATGGATTGGCTGCACGCTGGGGTGGAGGATCGGATGGCTCGGGGAGGACGCTCGGGAAGATCGGCGGCGGCATGCTCATCTTCCACAGCCTGCGAGATGGCATGGCCATTGGCCTCTCCTATGCGGCCTCGCATCCGGCGGGCTACGCGGTCGCTGTGGGCATCGCCGCGCATGATATCGGCGACGGCATGAATACGGTCATCCTTACGACAAGCGGCGATCGACCGAGATTGAGCGATTATCTTTTTCTGGCTGCCGATTGCCTCGCTCCTCTCGCGGGTGGTCTCCTGACGGTCTGGTGGACATTTTCTTCAGGGAGTTCGGCGATGCTTCTTGCCGTGGCCTCCGGCTTCTTCCTTCAGATGGCAACCAGCGATTTCCTTCCGGAAGTGCGTCAACACAAGGGATTGAGATACATGCTCCCCACGGTGCTTTCAGGCTCCGCGCTCATCTATGTGGCCAATCTGTTGGTCGACCGCTTTCACTAAGTCCGAATGGTTTGCTTTGAAGCTTGCCGGGTGGCTGGCGTTGGCAGCTTGCCTGTTCTCGATCTCGTTGGTGTGACTTGGAAAGAACCCCGCGCGAGTGTGCACTTGTTTGCGTTGGTCCTTTAAACTGCATCGAATGGAAAGCGTTGCCGTGTTTTCATTGATCTGAACCTTCTTTCCCTCTTCCCCTATGAATGTGCCCGATTCGATCACTGCTCCCTCGCCGTTTTTTCATCCCTCCGAAGCCAGCAAGCGGCTTTTGCCGTGGCTGGTGGCGGTCGCATTCTTTATGGAGTCGTTGGATACAACGATCCTGAATACGGCGGTGCCAGCGATCTCCTCCGCGCTCAAGGTGGCGCCGCTGAGCATGAAAGCCGTGTTGGCCAGTTACACGTTGAGTCTCGCGGTTTTTATCCCTATCAGCGGCTGGATGGCAGATCGCTTCGGAACTCGGCGGGTCTTCGCATCGGCTATCGGCCTCTTTACGCTTGGATCGTTTCTCTGCGGTATATCGAGCAATATCCATGTCCTGGTAGCGTGCCGAGTTTTGCAGGGCTGCGGCGGGGCCATGATGGTGCCGGTGGGCCGGCTTACCCTGGTGCGAACGTTCGCGAAATCGGACCTGCTGCGAACCATGAGCTTTGTGGCGATTCCGGCGCTGGTGGCTCCCATGCTTGGGCCGATCGCTGGTGGGTTGATCGTCGGCTACCTGCATTGGCGGTTCATCTTCTTTCTGAACCTTCCGATTGGCCTCGCCGGCTTGTTGATGGTCTACCTGCATCTGCCGGACTATCGAGAAAAGAATATTCATCCTCTCGACATCGTCGGACTGATTCTCTTCGGGGCCGGTGTGGCGCTGCTGTCGTATGTGCTGGAGATCTTCGGGGAACATGCTCTGAGCTCACGCGAGATTTCGGGGTTGCTGGTGCTTTCGCTCGTCCTGCTTGCAGGCTATGGGCTCCATGCAAAGAGCATTGCTTATCCGCTGCTGGAGTTGAGTCTCTTTCGTATTCGTACCTTCCGCGCCTCGGTGAGCGGCAGCTTCTTCACGCGCCTGGGAATCGGTGGTGTGCCCTTTCTGCTGCCGCTGCTCTATCAGGTCGGGCTTGGTTTCACGCCGATTCAATCGGGGTTGCTCATCATGCCGCAGGCCGTGGCCGCGATGAGCATGAAGCTGGTCATGCCTCGCCTCCTGTCCTTCTTTGGCTATCGTGGGGTGCTGATCTCGAATACCGTGATCCTCGGATTTCTGTTACTGCTATTTGCGACCATTGGCATACATACGCCTGTCTGGCTCATCGTTCTGCAGGCGTTCTCTTATGGAGCGTTTACGTCGCTGCAGTACACGAGCATGAATACGCTCGTCTATGCCGACATCACGGAGGAAGAGACCAGCAACGCCAGCTCCATCGCGAGCACGATGCAGCAGATGTCGATCAGCTTCGGTGTTGCAGCCGCTGGACTGGCTACGGCTTTCTTTATTCCTGACAGCGTGCGATCTAATCCAGCGGGGATGATCCATGGGATTCATGAGGCGTTTCTTGTGCTCGGTGGGTTGACCATCCTCTCTACGATCGTCTTCCGCAGCTTGAAGCGTGGCGATGGGGATGCGGTGAATCAGCAGAAGATCCTTCACCCTGGTGGATGAGGCTTTCGCCCGCAAAACGGCTGCTGTCAGGGCTTCACTTCAGGGGTAGCGTACACTTGGGACGGCCATTGGTTGAAGAAAGATCAAGCCGAACCGTTTCGACGGACGATATCCCCGGAGGGATTCCGGTGCCGAATGCCCTCTTCTCCCGTACAGAGACCGCCCCCGAAGAAGACATCCCTGGAGATTCCAGTCGTAGCTATTGGGGCTTCGGCAGGCGGGCTGGAGGCTCTTACGGCGATTCTGCGGGCTCTTCCCACAGACATCGCCATGGCGTTCATGCTGATTCAGCACCTCGACCCTAAACGCCACAGCATTCTGCCCGAACTGCTTTCAAGAGCGACCAGAATTCCCGTGTTGGAAGCCGTCGATGCGATGAAGGTCGAGTCGAACCACGTCTACGTTATGCCAAGTAACGTGGATATCTCGATTACAGATGGCCACTTCGGGCTGGCTCCGCGCGCCGCTGACCACAAGCAGCATTTGCCCATCGACATCTTCATGCGTTCTCTGGCAGAGGTTCGCAAGAGCAAGGCGATTGGCGTCATTCTCTCGGGTACAGGATCGGACGGCACTGCGGGGATTAAAGCGATTCGCGCTGAAGGAGGGGTAACCTTCGCGCAGAGTACAGAGACCGCCAAGTTCGATGGCATGCCTCGGAGTGCGATTGAGTCCGGATGCATCGATTACGTTCTATCGCCCGAAAAGATTGCGGCGGAGCTGGCCCACCTGAGCAGCCATCCTCAGGTGCGGCAGAGGCCGAAGGTTGCGCGTGAAGAGCCAAAGTCCGATAGCGACGTATTCGATTCAATCCTGAACCTGGTTAGTATTTCGCAAGGCTCCGACTTCACAAAATACAAGCCCAACACGATTCATCGGCGAATTCAACAACGCATGGCGGCTCTGCGGATTCTCTCTCTCTCTGCTTACCTCACCTATCTAAGAGAGCATCCGGAAGAGGTGGCAAAACTCTCTCATCATGTCCTGATTCCTGTGACCGAGTTTTTCCGCAATCCGGAGACCTTTGAAGATCTCGCGAAGACAGTATTCCCAGCGATGATTGAAGAGAAGGCCGGAGAAGCGCTTCGGTTATGGGTGGTCGCCTGCTCCACCGGAGAGGAAGTTTATTCGCTGGCGATTACGTTGCTGGAGTTTCTAGGGACGAGAGCCGAGGGGATGCGCATCCAGATCTTTGGCACGGATATTAATGAGAAGGGGATCGCGAAGGCGCGCTCCGGCATTTACTCCGAAAGCGCGATGAAGAACGTCTCAGCAGAGCGCACTGCAAATTTCTTCACGAAGGTGGCGGGCGGATACCGGGCCAACAAAGTCATCCGTGATCTGTGTGTCTTTGCACGCCAGGACGTCACCAAAGACCCACCCTTTTCGAGCCTGGATCTTATCTCCTGCCGCAATTTCCTGATTTATGTCGAGCCGGAGTTGCAGGAGAGGATTATCTCGACACTGCACTACGCTTTAAATCCATCCGGCTTTTTATTGCTGGGCAATGCCGAGAGCGCAGCTTCTTATCCGCAGATGTTTACGCCATTGAATAAGAAGAGCAAGATCTATTCGAAAAAAGTCGGCGATCATCGTCAGCAGCGTACGTTCAAGACAAGTCGGGCTCCCTTGCAGGCGATTGACTCCCCCATAGAGAAAGCGCTGCCCATCAGCCGTGCCAGTCAGAATGAGCAGGAGTTGCAGCAACTCGCAGATCGAATGGTGCTGAGGGAGTGTGCGCCGCCGGGCGTGATCGTGAATGACGCGCTTGAAATTCTTCAGTTTCGCGGGCGAACCAGCCCTTATCTGGAGCCCGCATCCGGACGCGCGAATCTCAATATTCTGAATATGGTTCGCGAGGAGTTAGCGATTGCTCTGCGTACCGCCATCGCTTCGGCCAGAAAAAAGGCCGCTCCGATCAAAAAGAAGAACGTCGCCTTTGAACATAACGGTAAAAAGCGTGTCGTGCATTTGTCCGTAGTTCCCATGGACGAGCTCGTTTCAGGAGTGGGCAGATGCTATCTCATCCTCTTTGAGGATGTAGCTTCTCTG
The DNA here is from genome assembly GCF_000178955.2 of Granulicella mallensis MP5ACTX8. Lineage (NCBI taxonomy): Bacteria > Pseudomonadati > Acidobacteriota > Terriglobia > Terriglobales > Acidobacteriaceae > Granulicella > Granulicella mallensis. The sequence goes on from NC_016631.1 coordinate 968,398, forward strand.
ATTGATCCGAATGGCAAGGCGGACCGGCCATTACCTCTGCAACCAGGCGATCTTTCCCGGAGAACACTTCTTGATCAGAAGCGTGAGTTGCAGGCGACACGCACTCTGCTCAAAGAGCACACACGCGCGCAGGAAGCGCTTCGCGAAGACTATCAGTCTGCGAACGAGGAGATGCTCTCCGCAAACGAGGAGCTGCAAAGTACCAACGAAGAGCTCGAGACTTCTAAGGAAGAACTGCAGGCTACGAACGAAGAACTCAACACCGTCAACGATGAGTTGAACAGCAATAACGCAGCTCTGCATCTATTGGGGAACGACCTGAAGAACCTGCTCGAAAGCACGGTCATCCCCATCGTGATGGTGGATGGCAACCTCTGTATCCGTCGCATGACCCCAACGGCAGAGGCTGTCTTTAAAGTGCTTCCGTCCGACATTGGACGACCTATCACCGATATCAATCCGGATCTCAATATTGATTTGAAGCCTTTGCTTACCACTGTCCTTCGGGACGTCGTGAGCCTTGAACGAGAGGTACAGGACCAGCAGGGGCATTGGTATCGATTGCAGGTAAGGCCCTATGAGACGCTGGATAATCGCAGCGATGGTGCGGTCCTGGTTCTTATGGATATCGATGTCATCAAGAAGCGCAATCAGGAACTGGTGCTTGCGAGCGAGTTCACCAAGTCCATTATTGAGACCATGCCGGAACCTGTGCTGGTGTTGAACGCGAACTTGCATGTGCTGATGGCGAACTACTCCTTCTATAAGGCCTTTGAAGTAACACCAGAGGCAACATTGAACCGGTTCGTGTATGGCCTTGGGAACGGGCAGTGGAATAAACCCGACCTGCGAACCCTGCTGGAAGAGGTTCTGCCGCACGACAGGGATTTCCTGAATCATGAAGTGATCTATGATTTTCCCGGCATCGGCTGGAAGTCTTTCATGCTGAGCGGACGCTATATGGTGCAGGAGCCGGAGGCTGCGCCCCTGATTCTCCTGTCGCTTACCGACATGACCAAGCGCAAGAAGATTGAAGCAGCGCTTGTCCAGGCGGAGAAGCTCACCATTGCGAGCCGCCTTGCCGCGACCATTGCGCATGAGATCAATAATCCGCTGGAAGCGATTACGAATCTTCTTTATCTCGCCTCAACCGGCGACGACGCCGCCGCGGCAAAGACCTATGCTGCCCAGGCGCTTGAAGAGGTAGGACGCGTGTCGCACATCACGCAGCAGACGCTCAAGTTCTATCGGCAATCAACTGCTCCATCCTCTGTGCAGGTCTCGGAGATTCTTGATTCACTGCTGGTGCTGTATCACGGAAAACTTCTGGCGAATAACATCACGGTCCATCGCCAATACAGAGAGGGTCCCTCGATCCTTTGCCTGGCGGGAGATCTTCGTCAGATCTTTGCGAACCTTCTCTCAAACGCGGTCGACGCGATGAGGTTTGGAGGTTCGCTTACGATGCGGGTGAGCAGCTCCTACGACTGGCGCAATCAAGAGCGCCGTGGCATACGGGCTACCATCTCTGACTCCGGTACGGGAATGACTCCCAAGACGCTCAGGAAGATCTATGAGCCGTTCTTTACGACTAAAAATGAGACCGGCACGGGGCTTGGAATGTGGGTTTCTGCTCAACTCGTCGATCGCTTGCAAGGCGATCTAAGGGTGTCCAGCACGATGCGCCGGGGTAGGAGTGGGACGACCTTTTCTTTGTTCCTGCCGCTTGAGCTATCGGCGTAGCGCAAGAGCTCAGGCGGGAGCGTCGAGAGCAATCTCCTGTTACTGTGAAGTGGTATCGGGCGTGCAGCGCCGTTTTTCTGGAGAAAAACGGCCATAAGTGTCGTGGTTTCGCTATACACCTACAGGAGATTTGCTATAGCCGTTCAATCATGACGTCGGTGGATTTGATGAGCGCTGCTGCTGCATCACCCTTTTTCAGCCCAAGCTCTCGAACGGCGCTTGCCGTAATGATCGCGGTGAGATGGGTGTCCCCGGTGCCGATGATGACTTCTGCAAGAAGACCCTCGATGCGGATGCTGACTACTTTTCCGGAGATCTGATTTCTGCCGCTTACGCGACGGTAGCGCTCTCGCGATTCCGCAGAGGGCTTCGTCTTGTCTTTGGCTATAAAAGGCTTCAGCGCTGATTCAGAGATGCGATGATGGCCGCCTGGAGTCGGGTTGGTCTTCAGCTTACCCGCCAGAATCCATTGCTTGATGGTGGGATAGCTAATGCCCAGCAGTCGAGCTGCTTCGCGGGGAGTCAACATGGGATCGAGTTTTGCCATGGACTATAGATTTAGCACCTTTGCGTGAGATCTGCATCGCAGCCTGCTGCGTTGTCCTGCTTGTCTCGCGGTTTCTCAGAGAGCAGTTCGGCGCAGGGACGATTTGGTGAAGCAGCCTTGAATCTAGTCCGCTAAACGGATTGTGAAATTGACCCTACGTTTTGATTCGTATAAATTCAAGAAATTAGAACTATTGTCCTTATAGGCAAACGGAGTAGCGGCTCTGTGCGCGTGTAGCCGTCTAGCTACAGAAGATAGTCCCTCACCACCCAGCTTCTCCAAAGTGGTCTTACGCTTTAGATACGTCGAGACCGGGAGAGCCCACTCTTAAGGAGCCCGATGTATCGCCACTCCGTTCTTCCCCTGCCCTTTTGCAAGAGCATTCGCTTCCATCTTTCGTCCTTGGCCTTGTTTTTGCTGCTGGTATCCTTGCCGGCTTTGGCCCAGTCAGTTCAAGTGAGCGGTACGATCAAGGACCCTGACCAATCGGTGGTGGGCAACGCTGTTGTGTCCCTGGAAAACCTGCAGACGACCCGCACTTTCCAGGCGACTACCAATGAGTCAGGGCAATATATCTTCCTCTCCGTGCCCCAGGGAACTTACAGGCTTGAGGCGCATAAGCCGGGGTTTGCGGCGATTGTTCTTCCTTCCCTGGCGATCTCTGCCGGACAGAATCTTACGCGGGATCTTTCATTTGCTTTAGCTGGAACAAGCGCGTCCGTTACCGTCAATGCGGGACAGACGGGCACGGCGGCAGAGGGTTATTATGTGGACCACGTCAACCAGGGCGTCCTGGGCAATGCCCCCATTGTGAACCAGCCCTATACGATCACGGTGCTTCCAGCCGACCAGATCGTCAATACCCAGGTGAAGAGCTTCCGCGATGCGATGAAGTATCTTCCGCTGGTCTCGTTCACAGAGCAGCAGGGCTCGGAGATCCTTCGTCCGGCGACGCGCGGTGTTCAAGGCAGCATTGCGCAGAACACTCGCATGGATGGCATGGCTATTGCCATCACCGGCGGCAACGCGATGGAGCAGTACCAGAGCCTGCAGGTGGAGAACGGCCTCGGCGCCTCCATGTACGGCCCGGCGAATCCTTCCGGCATGTTCGATTTCGTGCTCAAGCGCCCCACCGAGGAACGCTTCACCAATGTCTATCTTGAGCAGGACAGCAGCTCCATCGGCACGATCTACGCCGACACAGGCGGAAGGCTGGGACCGCACAAGATTTTCGGCTATCGCAGCAATCTGCTCTTCGGCGATGGAACGGCCTTCGTGGACCAGAGCCGTCTTCGCCGCCGATTGGCGGAGTTCGCTTTCGATCTCCGGCCTACCGATCGGACCGTGATCGACGCCCACTATAGTGCGTACGACATTATTCAGCGTGGTTATCCGGGCTGGTTTACGTATGGCCCGGACAAGAGCGACAAGACCGATACTCCGCCGCGTACGTTGCTGTTACCCGCCGCACCTGACCCCACGCGTGTGGGTTATGGACAGGCCTATGCCGGTGTGAACCTGACCACGCAGAGCACCAGCGTCCGCCTTCTCCACGACTTCTCTCCGAACTGGCATGCCATGGCCGGTGGACTGGCACAGCGGCTTGATCGCTTCATCGATACGCCGGTCAACAATCTGACGGATAACACCGGGGACTACAGCACCTCTCTGGCTACTGGATTTGCACCGCGCTTCGGTGTGGAGAGCGATCTCGGCTACATTACCGGAGTGATTCAGAAGTGGGGCATCAAACAGGACGTTGTTGCCGGCAGCGAAGGTTACCGGTTTAACCAGTACGCTTACACCTCACCAGCGGCTGCCAGCGTTCTTCTCGGTACGGCGAACATCGCGAATCCAAAGATCTTTGCTCCACCTGTCGTGGGCCTTCCTCAGAATAAGGGGCTGTATCAGTCCTCCGTGGTGCATCAGCAAGGCTTCAATCTCGGCGATCTGGTTTCGTTCCGCAATCGCTTTCTCGTGCGTCTCGCTGCCAGCCAGGACTGGATCGGTGTGGATAACAACTCGGCAAATGCGCGTACGAGTGGTTCGAACAAGCAGGGAATCAGCCCTTCGGCCAGCGTGATGTATAAGCCGACGAACTGGTCGACCGCCTATGCCACGTACGCGAGCAGCCTGCAGCAGGGAGACATTGCTCCCGGCGGCGCAACTCTCGTGAATGCGAACCAGGCGCTCGCTCCCTATCGCAGCAAGGAGTGGGAGCTGGGCTTCAAGACGGATGCGCATCCGATCGCGTTTACGACCGCGTTGTTCCGGTTGGAGCGGCCTTTTGCGGATACCATCCCATTCAATAACAGCCCTACCCAAACGATCTTTGCGATCGTCGGCCAGCAGGTCAACTATGGCGCCGAGATCTCCGGTCAGGGCACGCTCTTCCATAGCCTGCTGCTGGATGGCGGCTTCACCGCACTCAATGCGCGGTTGAACAATACCAACGTAGCTTCGACCGAGGGTAAGCGCTTTGTCGGTATTCCCGACTATAAGTCGAACCTGTTGGCGGAGTATCGTGTGCCGGGCGTCGCGAACCTGAATATTACAGGCGATTGGCAGTTTGTAGGCCAGCGTCCGCAGGACGATCAGAACCTGCACACTACGGTTGGCTACAACACGTTTGATTTCGGCTTCCGCTATTCGCACGCGCTCTTCACGAAGGTGGCAACGCTGCGATTCACCTGCGACAACATTACCGACACTCGTTACTACTCGACGATTGCTGCCGGCGATATCACCGGAACCAATGCGAGCAGCAATACCGCTCACCTGGGCGCGCCGCGAACGATCTCGACGTCCTTGCAGTTCGCGTTCTAGAGCCTGTGATTAAACTCGCATGTTCACGCAAGTTCTTGCTTTGAAGGGGCGGGGCTTTCAGCCCCGCCGTTAGAAATCGCTATGTGCAGTGGCTTTAGCCACGGAGGGAATGATTCCGGAGCAAGCCTGCACTCTTCCGCCTGCAAGAGTTCTTGCAGGGCACCTACGATGGTCTTCTTGAATCGGAAGAAGGCAGGCTTCGATCTGCGGGCCGAAGATATCTCGAGGGACAGATTGCTGGATAGGCATCGTTCCCTCCGCGGCTAAAGCCGTTTTTGAGGTTGTTCCAACGGCGGGGCTGAAGCCCCGCCCTTTCAAAGCAAGAACTTGGAACGAAGTTTGATGACACACCTAGCAGACCTTATGCGTGGAGTGCGGTCGCGCTTCCCGGTGGATCGTATTGGCTCTGCCGGAACAAGGCCTGAGCCTCGTTTCCTTTGAGCCAGGCTGTAAATGCTGCAGCGCCCTTTGGGTTGGCGGCGTTCTTTAGAATCGCAGCGTAGTAAACCAGCGGTTCTGGATAGAAGGTCTTGCCGTTGAGGGACAGGCGTACATTCGGATGCTCCTCGTGGACGTTCTGGCCGCTCAGGTTGATGTCGCTGGGCAGGGTGATATAGGGCAGGTGAGACTCGCCGGGCCCGATTTTGTAAGAGGAACTGGCGTCTAACTCGCCGCTTTGCAGGCGTGCCTGATTGTTTCCTCCCGTAAGGATCTGTTCGGGATTAAGGGTCGGACCGAGAACTTTCTCCACCAAGTTCGGCTGTTTGTATTTCTTTGCGGCCAACATCATCGTGAAGATGATGTTGCGTCCGCCCGGATCGCCGGCAGGATTGCCGCGCGCGAAGCGCAGGCCTGGTTCCTGCAAAATCTCCCACCAGTTCACCTGGCCTTTGGCGGCTGCGTCGAATCGGGATGCGAAGCGGCTCTTCGGACTGTAGACGAGGACCATCTCCGTGCGGGCTATTGGTTGTGCAACGTCGGCCTTGCCGGCGCGCATGACCGTGTACATCGGGCCAGGAGTGATGGGGATGAATACGTCGGCGTGCAGGCTGCCATCCACAATCGACTGCGCTACGGCATCGGCTCCCTGGGCGTGACTGTGCAGGTCCAGCTTCAAGGCTGTTGCTATTGACGCCTTGATGGGGTCTTCCAGAATGGGGCGAATGGAACCAGCAGAGGCAACGTCGAGCACCGTCAACTCTTCAGCCAGCAGGCGAGCAGGAATTCCAGCGGCGATGGCTCCGGCGACAAGAGCACTGCCGCCTATCAAAAGCTCTCTCCTGCTAAAGCTGTTTCTCTGGCGTTGCATCGTGCTCCTTCTTTAGCTCTGTCGCAAACAGTAACGCGAGATAACGATTTTATACGAGTAAGAACGATATTTCTGGTTCCTGTATTAGAGCTGGCGAGATTGCTGGGAGCGGCAATCTGGCTTCGCCCGTCCAGATCGCATTCGCACAGGCGAGGTTATGGATTTCTTTTTCGGTGGACGTACACGGAAGGGATGGCCATGTTTCTGGTCATTATCTTCCGATACCCCTTTCTCGATATTTCATCGTGAACTTGGGAGACTAGAGTGTTTTTGAGTGCCAGGCCAGGAATTTTTCATTGGTGTGACAATTCCCGCTTGACAATGCATTGCGCAGGCGTCTAGTGTGAATTTCCGGTAACGTACACGAAGTTCGTGGATGGGTCTACAAGCCATCGCTCACAGTTCGCCTGTTCGGCGGGCCAGCGGTTTCTTGCGCCTTACTGAGTGTTCCACCGATTGAATATTCGATTCCGAGGGGCCAAAGGTTATGAGAGCAAAGAAAACGAGATGGATGGATAGAAGGAGCACTGAGATGACGGAAAAGAATTCGCAAAAGGGTTCTGCACGAGCCCGATATTATTCGCTGTTGTTGATCTTCCTGCTGGCCCTGACCTTTACCGGCCAGAGGGCAATGGCCCAGGTAGACCAGGGCGCTATTACAGGTGTCGTACAAGACGGCACAGGCGCGATCGTTCCCGCGGCTAAAGTCGTTGTGAGGAACATCGACACGGGGTTGGTGCTGGAAGGCACGTCCAATGGAAGCGGCGTCTATGTGTTTTCGCCTTTGAAGATCGGAAACTATACGGTCAGCGCGACAGCGAAGGGTTTTCAGACCACCATGCAGGAAAACATTCACCTCGATGCTCAACAGAGGCTGAATATTGTCATCGCCCTTCAGCCTGGTGTTGTGTCGGAAACTGTAACCGTCACGACCGCTCCCCCCTTGCTTGAGACTCAGACCAGCGAAGTGGCGCAGGTGATCAGCAGCGAGACCATCAACAACACACCTCTGAATGGCCGTAACTTCGTTTATATCGCCCAGTTGACCGCCGGCGTTGCACCTCCTTTCGGAAACACTCGAGGCGCAGGCACCGGCGACTTTGTCGCGAACGGACAGCGGACATCGCAAAACAATTTCATCCTGGATGGAGTCGACAACAATACCAACCTGGTCGACTTCCTGAATGGGTCCAGCTACGTTGTTCGTCCCCCGCCTGATGCCTTGTCGGAGTTCAGTCTGCAGACGAGCAATTTCAGCGCGGAGTTCGGACACTCTGCCGGCGCTGTTTTGAGTGCCAGCATCAAATCGGGTACGAATCAGATTCACGGAAGCTTGTGGGAGTACATCCGCAACACGGACCTGGACGCGACAAACTGGAATGCGCTGACCACACCGCCGTACCACCAGAATCAATTCGGAGCTACGCTCGGACTGCCGATCTGGAAGGATAAGCTCTTCTACTTTGGCGATACAGAAGCCAATCGAATCGCTTACAGCAACCCCGGCACCTATAGCGTGCCTACCGCCCTTGAGCGGCAGGGAAACTTTACGGAGCTTCTGGATGCGAACCTGAATGGTCAGAGCGTTCAGCTCTATCAGCCGAATTCAGGAGGCGGCGCAGCCAATAAGTTGTCTTGTAACGGTCAAAATAACGTGCTTTGCCCTGGGCAGATCGACGCGGTGGCCCAGAATATTTTGAACCTGTACCCTGCAGCCAATGCGAATGGCGGGAAGACCTTCAATAACTACACGGTCAACACTCCCACGCATAACAATACGTATCAATGGGACCAACGGCTCGATTGGAACATCAGTGCCCGGGACCAGGCCTATGCGCGTTACAGCTATGTGCACCAAATTACAGTGAACGGACTTCCTCTCGGCAACCCGCTTGACGGCAGTGGATATGGTGGAGAAAATGACGTCAATCTGGCGCAGAATTTTGTCGGCAGCGAAACGCATTTTTTCACCCCTACCCTCACCAATGAGTTCCGCTTTAGTTTCAATGCAGGGCGGTTCTCCTTCCTTCAGCCAAATGCGAATGTCGACCTGGCCCCAACTTTAGGTCTGGGTGGTGTTCCTTTCACTCCGAACGAAGGCGGATTGCCGCTTGGCAGTGTTACCGGTATTAGTAACTGGGGCTCGCAGGGTACATCGAATGAATCGCAGAATGTTTACCAGATCCTCGATAACGTGTCGAAGACGCTGGGTAACCATTCTCTGAAGGCCGGCGTATCCTTCCAGGCGATTCGGTTTTTCTACAGGTACGCTCCGTCAAACCTCGGGAACTATTACTTTACCGGTCTATACACAAGCGATCCTGCTGTAAGCGCGGTGACGGGCTCCGGCGTGGCCGATTTTCTTGCCGACCAGATCAACACCTCTGCCATCTCCAGTGCTCCGAACGTGAACGATGCCTTGTGGTATAACTCGGCATATTTTCAGGATGACTGGAAATTGACCCCACGGCTGACACTCAATCTGGGGTTGAGGTATGACTACTACCAGCCCTACAAGGAAAATTCCGGTAGCCAGGAGAACTTTATCCCTGACGAAAGCTCGCTTGGAGTAGGGACTGGATCCGGCACTTTGATCCTGCCCAAGAAGATTCAGAACTCAGTTTCTCTTGGCAGCGTCTTCCCGGGGATTCTGGCTAAGGACCATATCGGCATTCAGTATGTCGACAATGAACGTCTGGCTACAGGTCAGAAGACGAACTTTGCGCCGCGTGTGGGAGTTGCGTATCAGGTGGACCCACAGACGGTGCTTCGCGCCGGCTTTGGTATTTTTTATGGCGGCCTGGAGAGCAATGGCGGCAACAATCTGGGGGATAACTTCCCTTTCAGAGGGCAGATCAATATCAACCCCAAATCCTGTACGTTGGGTAATTGCCCTTCGAATGGAACTACGTTGGAGACAGGTCTGTCAGCCTATCTTGGCAACGGCATTCTGGATGCTGTCAATACGCCGGGATTCCATGCTGTTGATAGCCAGATCAAGACCCCGTACACGATGAACTACAACGTGTCGTTCCAACAGCAGCTATCGACCAATATAGCGACAACCATCAGCTATGTTGGAAATGTGTCGCGCCACCTGGGTACCTACATCGATCCGAATACTGTTCGCGCGCTCTATCCGGCCGGCACGAGCACGCAGCAGTTGCAGCCGTTTCCCGATCTGGGTGGCGTCGGCACGATCCACTATGGCGGGGTAAGCACTTATAACTCACTGCAGTTGAAGGCGGAGAAACGGGCCTCTCACGGCTTGAGCTTCCTGGCTACTTACACCTGGGCGCACTCACTGGATGACACCGGCTCTGCTGGTGGCCTCTCAACCGGAATCGGAGACCGGCAACGGGCGATTATTCCGATCATTGAGGAGTACACCAATTCGGTCTATGACGTTCGAAATCGCTTCACGCTGAATGGCAACTATGTTCTGCCTTTTGGCAGAGGACAGGCGTTCTTGAATCGTTCGGGATTGTTGGACCGGGTTGTTGGTGGTTGGTCCAGCAGCTTGACCTTCGCGGCTCAGAGCGGAACTCCGTTTACCGTCAGCGCCAGCAATAGTGGGCCGGCTGGGTCGACAGATACCAGGAGAGCGATTCAGATCGCGAATCCCTTCGCCTCTGGTGGAGGCCCCGGATGCCCCACTGAAACCAGGACGAAGTTGCACTATTACAACCCGTGCTCCTTTGCAGATCCTCTGTCCGGCAGCCTTATCACTACGCCGATCACGGATGCTGCAACAGCAATTCAATATCTCGGCGGAAGGGATAACCAGATTTATGGACCTGGATACTACGGCGTGAATATGTCGATCTTCAAGAACTTCACGACGTGGCACAAGCAATACTTCCAGTTCCGTGCTGACTCCTTCAACGTTCTCAATCACCCAACTCTCGCGAACCCCTCCAGCTCGAGCGATAGCTCAAGCGGCGGCCAGATCACGGGACCCAAGACGTTCCAGAACAATACTCCAGATGCTCGATTCTTCCAGCTATCGCTGAAGTACGAGTTCTAACCGCAGGAGAATGGCGATTGTAGCGAGGGAATAACTTTAAGGGACGAAGGGAACTGTATAGCACAGCCCTTCGTCCTGCCTCGCTGCAAGCACGCTATCGGGGGGTGAAACTCCAGCGCTGAATTATGATGGCTGGTACCTATTGAGTCCGCTCATGGATCTCAATTGCGCCTATCTTCCACCTTGATGCTGAAGGGATATTAATGGTCAGTCGCGGTCGAGTACTTCTCTGTCTTCTTGCCTGTGCGTTGGTTGCCCCGAGTTCCTGGGCTGCGACAGAGGCACGACCTCGAGTACGAGTTCCTCTCGACAGTCAGTGGACCGTTCGTCAGTTGCCGGATGACGGTCTGGCGGCGAGCCGGGATAGCAAGCCACCTCAGGTGGATGGCGGCTGGCTTCCGGCAACCGTGCCGGGTGATGTTCACCTGGACCTCCTCCATAACGGCAAGATTCCAGATCCGTTCTATAGAGACAATGAATCCAAGCTGCAATGGATTGAGAAGGTAGGCTGGGAGTATCAAACTTCTATCCATGCAACACCGTCAGTTCTGTCACGTGAACACATAGAGCTGGTATTCGAAGGACTCGATACGGCATGCACGATCTTTCTTAACGGGCAACGTGTTGCTTCCCCTGACAATATGTTTCGCGAATGGCGGATCGATGTTAAGCCGCTCCTTCATGCCGGCTCGAACGATCTGCAAATCGTTTTTCCAGCGCCCATGAAAGCGGCGGAAGCTGTAGCGGAAAAAGATCCCTGGCACTCACGCACCCACACCGACCCCAAGGGATATATCAGGAAGGCCGTCTATGAGTTTGGCTGGGACTGGGGGCCGCGGTTCGGTACCAGTGGTGTATTTCGGCCAGCCTATCTTGAGCTTTGGGACGATGCGCGCGTAGACGACATCTTTGTCGAGCAGGAAAATATAGCGGCGGGGTCCGCACACCTGGATGTACATACGGATATTCTGGCCTCCAGCCAGATCAAAGCGCTGGTCAGCATTAGCTATGGCACAGGCAAGACGGAGCTGCATGCGGATCGTGCTGTAACGCTCACTCCCGGCAACAATCGAATTTCGATCCCGATAGAGATTACTCATCCGCAGCTTTGGTATCCGTCGGGCTATGGCGCTCAACCTATCTATCACTTTCATGTTTCGGTGAAGGAGAATGGGCGCGAGCTCGATGCCAAAGAGGCAAAGACCGGTCTGCGGTCGGTTGTCCTGCGGCGAGATCTGGATAAGTGGGGACGCTCCTTTGAGTTCGTCGTCAATGGCATTCCTGTGTTTGCCAAGGGCGCGGATGTCATTCCATTCGATAGCTTCCCGAGCCGGGTTACCAGCGCGAACTATCGGCGCATCCTGCAGTCGGCGAAGGACGCGAACATGAACATGGTTCGTCTGTGGGGCGGCGGATATTACGAGACGGAGGAGTTCTACAATCAGTGTGATGAGCTGGGACTGATGATCTGGCACGATCTGATGTTCGGCAACAACTGGCAGCCCGGCACCTACGCGTTCAAGCAGGATATTGAGAAAGAGGCGGAGTATCAGATGACGCGCCTCCGCAATCATCCAAGCATCGTTCTCTGGTCGGGTAACAATGAGACCGAGTTACTGCGGGACTGGAATGGGAACGGACAACTCCCAGCCCCGGTCCACGAGCGTATCTGGGAGGACTACCTTACGGAGTTCAGCGGAATTCTTGCCCGGGCCGTCGCGCGTGTAGATCCGCAGACGCCCTATTGGCCCAGCTCGCCCAGTGCCGACTACGAAGAGCTCAGCGATACCTATCAGAGTGGCGACAATCACGACTGGACGGTGTGGCACGGGAATGCGGACTTCAGCGAGTATGAAAAACGCCCCTGGCGCTTCGTCTCAGAGTATGGCTTCCAATCTTTTCCTGAACTGAAGTCGGTAGAGTCTTTTACTCTGCCGGAGGATCGGACCAGTATCTTCACACCGGTCATGTTGATTCATCAAAAGAATAATGATGGCAACAAGATCATCCACGATTACATGACGCGCTACTATGGCGAGCCGAAGGACTTCCCGTCCTTCCTCTACGCCAGCCAGGTACTGCAGGCGGAAGGCATCAAGGTGGGAGCGGAGAGCTTCCGGCGCAAGAGGCCTGAGACGATGGGCTCGATCTTCTGGCAGCTTAACGACTGCTGGCCAGTGGCCTCATGGGCAAGCATTGACTACTACGGACGCTGGAAGGCCCTGCAATACTACGCGCGCAGATTCTATGCGCCGGTGCTGGTTTCGCCGCACGTTGAAGACGGCACGCTGGCGATCTATGTTGTCTCTGACAGGACGAAATCCGAGTCCGCCAACCTCCATCTTCGGATCATGCACTTCGATGGCAGTGTTGTGAAAGAGATCAAGCAGGCGGTGGATGTGGCGCCGTTGGCTTCAGCGGTCTATCTCAAGGTTCCGCTGGCAGAGCTGAAGGAGCAGGACGGAAAGAGTGTGGACCTGACGAAGGTCTTTGCTTCGGTAGAACTTTCTGCTGAGGGTGAAACACCCTCTTCGAACCTTGTTTATTTTGCGCCCACGAAGCAGATCAAGTTGCCGCAACCGGACATCAATACCGTTCTGACGAAGGATGGCACCGGCTATGATCTTGAATTGAAATCGGCTGTACTGGCGCGAAGCGTGTTTGTTTCGTTCGACCATCTGGATGCCCAGCTATCGGACAACTACGTCGATCTGTTGCCAGGACAGGCTGTGCGGCTACATATCAAGAGCGATGCGGGGCTCAACCAGGTCAAGTCGGAGATGAAGATCATCTCGCTGGCAAACGCCTTCGCACCGCAAGCAGAGGGACATGTGGTCCGTTCCGGACGTTAGTGTTAGTTTACGGGCTGTAGCGAATGAAACGCGCTGCATCCCTGTGGCAGGCGAAGTCGAGTTGTTGGAAGTATTTTCGCAGAGGGTCAATATCTTAATTCGGTAAAGTCCTGAGAGTAGCTTGTAATCTGCTCAAAAGTCCTTTACGGTAACGTACACAGTCGGTACGACGCATAGTCGCAGCCGGAATCTTGTCCCGCCGCTCAGGCGGGTACGGAAGCCATTCCTGGAGAACACATGGTGCTGGACGAGATCATCGACAACAAGGGGCGCGCCGAGGGTGTAGCTGCGGCAAAGCTGGAGCTGCCGATCGCGCCTGTATCTGAACAAGGCCCCGTCAAAGTGTGGGAAGAGCCGGTGACGATGCTCACCTATACTCCTGCGCCTCCGGATAAAAATCCTCTTTTCCTGGAGAAACGCGTGTACCAGGGCAGCAGCGGCCGTGTGTATCCGCTGCCCGTCATCGATTTTATTGAGACGAAACCGCATCCGCACGAGTGGAAGGCGGTCCATCTGGAGAACGAATTTATTCGCCTGATGGTATTGCCGGAGATCGGTGGCCGCATCCACATCGGAGTCGATAAGAGAAATGGCTACGACTTTTTCTATCGGCAGAATGTCATCAAGCCGGCGCTGGTCGGTCTGGCGGGGCCGTGGGTGTCGGGAGGCGTGGAGTTCAACTGGCCCCAGCACCATCGGCCGGCGACTTTTATGCCGGTCGAGGTGTCGATCGAACGCGACGCCGATGGCTCGGTGACTGTCTGGTGCTCCGATCACGATCCGATGGCGCACATGAAGGGGATGCACGGCGTGTGCCTTCGTCCCGGCAAGGCGTTTCTTGAGGTGCGCGTTCGGCTCTACAACCGTACGCAGGACACGCAGACCTTCCTGTGGTGGGCGAACGTGGCCACCCGCGTTCATGAGAAGTATCAGTCGTTCTTTCCGCAGGACGTCCGTTTTGCCGCCGACCATGCGAAGCGGGCCGTTACGGAGTATCCGCTGAGCCAGGGTTCTTACTATGGCATTGACTATGGAGAGCGCGCGCGCCATGGAGTGCCGAAGGAAGAAGAGCCCAGCAACTTTGTTCCGGATGGGTCTTATGCTCCGAACGATCTGAGCTGGTATGCGAATATTCCGGTGCCTACCAGTTACATGATCGTCGGCTCTCGGGGGGACTTCTTCGGTGGCTACGACCATAAGCATCATGCGGGCACGGTGGCTATCTCGAACCATCACATTGCCCCTGGCAAGAAACAGTGGACGTGGGGCAATCACGATTTTGGCTATGCGTGGGACCGAAGCCTTACCGACTCCGACGGGCCGTACGTTGAGTTGATGTCGGGCGTTTACACCGATAATCAGCCGGACTTTTCTTTCCTTGCTCCGGGCGAGACGAAGACCTTTAGCCAGTTCTGGTATCCCATCGGCGATATCGGCGTGCCGGATCTCGCGAATCTCGATGCGGCATTGCGGGTGGAGAGAATAGACGCAAGTGTGCGTGTGCATTTTCAGGTTACGAACGCGCGGCCGCAGAGCACGATCGTTGTGCGCCTTGAGGGTAAGGAGATCGGCCGCTGGCAGGGAGACCTGCAGGCGGAGGAGCCCTGGCACCACGAATTCTCGACAGGAACGGGTACAGGCTCTTTGCAGGTATTGCTGGAGCAGGGAGACGATGTCCTGTTACGGTATGTTCCCGCGGAGATCATTCCGGTGGAGTCGTGCGATGTTGCTACCGAACCTCCACTGCCGGAGGACGTTGCCAGCAACGACGAGCTCTTTCTGAACGGGCTTCACCTCGAGCAGTACCGCCATCCGACGCGGTCGCCCGAGACATATTGGATCGAGGCTATCCGCCGCGATGCCGGTGACAGCCGCTGCAACCACGCGCTTGGCCGCTGGCATCTGCGGCGGGGCGAGTTTGAAGAGGCGGAAAAGTATCTGCGTGCGTCGATTGCGCGGCTTACGCGGCGCAATCCGAATCCGTACGATGGCGAGCCTCACTACAACCTCGGCGTAACACTGCTTTATCGGCAGCGCACCGTCGAGGCTTACGAGGCCCTTTATAAGAGCACCTGGAATGCAGCCTGGCGTGGGCCTGGGTATCATCGCCTCGCTGAGATCGACTGCAGCCGCCATGAGTGGAAGACGGCACTGGAGCATCTCAACCGCTCACTGCGTGCGGAGGCTGACAACCTCAACGCGCGCAACCTGAAGGCTGTCGTGTTGAGTAGACTTGGCCGCAAAGAAGAGGCGGTTGCGCTTCTGGAAGAGACACGAGCGCTTGATCCGCTGGATATATTCAGCCGTCTTCTGGCGAAGAATGAAGTGCCTGCGGAGGGGCAACAGCGGCTCGACCTGGTGTTCGATTTAATGCGGGCAAGTCTCTTGGAGGAGGCCCTTGCGGTGTTGTCGGCTTCGCCTTCGAGCGTGAAGGATGGCACGGAAGCCTTGCTGCTCTATGCGCAGGCTGAGGTGCTGCAGCGCCTGGGGCGCAAGCAGGAGAGCCTGGAGATCTACCGGAAGGCTGCGGCGGCTGATTCGGACTATGTCTTCCCGAGCCGGCTGGAAGAGATGCTCCTGTTGCAGAACGCCATCCTTGCTAATCCGGAGGATGCACGGGCGCCGTACTATCTCGGCAACCTGCTCTACGATCGTCGCCGCTACCTGGAGGCGATTGCACTCTGGGAACGCGCGACGGAGCTGGATCCATCGTTCCCCACAGCATGGCGCAATCTTGGCTTTGGCTATTACAACGTGTTGCATGACCGCACGCGTGCGCTGAAGGCCTTTGAGAGTGCCCGCGCTCGCGCACCGCAGGACGCACGCATCCTCTATGAGGAGGACCAGTTACTCAAGCGCACGGGAGAATCGCTCGAACAGCGACTGTCACTCCTTGAAGCGCAGAGAGAGCTTGTAGAGAAGCGCGACGATCTGTCGGTTGAACTGGCTTCGCTGTACAACAGTACGGTGCAGCCTGAGAAGGCGCTGGCGATTCTGCTCTCGCGGCAGTTCCAGCCCTGGGAGGGCGGTGAGGGACTCGTGCTCTCACAGTACGTTCGCGCCTACATCCTGCTTGCTCAGCGCGCGCTGCACGCAGGCGATGCACAGGGTGCCCTGCAATCGTTGCAGGCTGCGTGGAATCCGCCGCATAGCCTGAGCGAAGCCAAGCACTTGCTCATGAATCTGAGCATGATCGACTACTGGCTCGGCGTGGCTTATGCCGAAGGTGGCGACCAGGAGAAAGCTGTCGCGCACTGGGAGCGTGCGGCCAATCAGAAGGGCGACTTCCAGCAGATGCAAGTGCAGTCCATCTCGGAGACGACTTACTGGAGTGCCATGGCTCTTCGGAAGCTCCATCGCGAGCAGGACGCAACGGCGCTCTTTCATCGGATCTTCGACTATGCCCGCTCGCTGGAAGGGCAGACGCCGAAGATCGACTACTTCGCGACTTCCTTACCTGCCATGCTGCTGTTCGACGAAGACCTGAAGGAGCGGCAGACGATTACGGCACGTTTCCTGAAGGCGCAGGCTATGCTGGGGCTGGGCGAAGAACAGAAGGCATTGAGTTTGCTCCAGCAGGTTCAGGAGCTGGACCGCAGCCACACAGGCGCTATCGATCTGGTAAAGACATTCACAAGGTGAAGCAATGCAGGGACCGATGATCACAGGGGCGCAGTCTGCCTCCACGCCCGCTGAACGCACGACCTACGTCTGGGGCATCGCGATCGTCGCTGCCCTGGGCGGATTGCTCTTCGGTTACGACTGGGTAGTCATTGGCGGCGCGCGGCAGTTCTACGAACAGTACTTTCACCTGACTTCACCGGCGCTGGTGGGCTGGGCAAATAGCTGTGCGTTGGTAGGCTGTCTGATCGGCTCACTGGCGGCGGGTTTCTTTGCCGACCGGTATGGGCGACGCCGCGTGCTGCTGGTTTCGGCGGTGCTGTTTGCCGTCTCCTCTGCGCTTACGGGGTGGGCCTACTCGTTCAACAGCTTTATCGTGTGGCGCATTCTTGGGGGCACGGCTATTGGGCTTAGCTCCAATGTTTCGCCGCTGTACATTGCGGAGATCAGCCCGGCTGCTATTCGCGGTCGCCTGGTCAGCCTGAACCAGTTCGCGATTGTCATCGGAATTCTGCTGGCACAGGTCGTCAACTGGCTGATCGCGAGGCCTGTGCCGGCCAATCTTTCCGCGGACGTTCTCCTGCATTCGTGGAATGTCCAGTATGGCTGGCGATGGATGTTTATGGCGGTTGTCGCTCCTGCCATCGTCTTCACGATTGCCTCTCTCTTCATCCCTGAGAGCCCTCGCTGGCTGTTGACGCGCGAGCGTGAGGCGGATGCTCGCGAAGTCCTTCAGCGTATTGGCGGGCAGCTCTACGCGAGCGCAGAAATTGAGAGCATCGAACGGGCGATCCGCGCCGAAGCCGATACGGAGCCTTCGTCGTGGCGAGAGCTATTGCGGCCTTCTGTTCGGCGTATCGTGCTTGTCGGTATTGGGTTGGCCGTGCTGCAGCAGTGGACGGGGATCAATACGCTCTTCAACTATGCGGCGGAGGTCTATCGCAGTGCCGGGTATGGGGCGAACGATATTCTTCTCAACATCGTGATTACCGGCGCGATCAACCTGGTGTTCACGGTGCTTGCCATGCTGCTGGTGGATCGTCTCGGCCGGCGCTGGATGATGCTCTTTGGTTGCGTCGGCATTGGAGTCTCGCACCTGCTCTGTGCCTTCGCTTATCGGGCTGGATGGCGGGGAAGCGCTGTGCTGGTGCTGACGCTCAGTGCGATTGCCTGCTATGCGTTGACGCTTGCGCCGGTGACGTGGGTGTTGATCTCTGAGATCTTTCCGAATCGGGTGCGCTCGCATGGAGTCTCCGCGGCTGTAAGTGCGCTCTGGGCGGCATCTTTTGCGCTGACGTATACCTTTCCAATCTTGAATCGGAGTCTTGGCACCAGCGGTATTTTCTTTTGCTACGGCTTGATCTGCCTGCTTGGATGCGGGTTGGTGGCGATGTTTGTTCCTGAGACGAAGGGGCGGACGTTGGAGCAGATTGAGGCGAGTGTTACGGGTGGTTAGGGTAGGGCAGGTTGTCTTTGCTTTGCCTTTCTAGTTGTCATTCCGAGCGTAGCGAGGAACCTGCTGTCTCCCGTTTTTCGCTTGTGCTACCGCAAATGTTATAGATCAGCTCAAGTCAGACCTCAGCTCTATCCCATATGTTTCCGGGTAATGCGAACGAAGAGCGGGAGACAGCAGGTTCCTCGCTGCGCTCGGAATGACAACCAGAAAGGCAAAAGCAAAATACAGGCACAGCCACTCTGGGCTGTGCCTGTAACGTTCTTTCGAGGCTGAGTGTGATGGAATTCTCTCTAATTGCTCCGCGTCAGCGTAAACGCCGCTGCCTGAAAGTCGCCACGCAGATCGAGATCGAGGCCGTGGTGCATCCAGTACGCGCCGCTGGCTTGGGCAGGAGTATCGCCAGCCAGCTTGCCTGCGAACGCATGAGCGCTGTACATCGCGTTCTCATCGAGTCCACGCAGGAAAATGCGCGGGAAGGATGAGTACTCGGTGCTGGAGTGAAGAAACGCAAAGGTGACCGCCTGCTTTCCATCGCGTGAGACGGTCTCCGTGACGGATTGCTCGCTGTTGTTCTCGGGCGTGATCAGGCGATAGAGCTCTCCGCGCTGCACTGTTTCGCGAATGGATTTGTACTGCGTCACCATCTGCGTGGCCTTCGTGAGCTCTTCGGGAGTCCACTTGTTGAGGTTGGCTCCGATGCCGAGTGAGCCCTGCATCGAGGAGAGGAACCGATACTCCAGCGAGAGCGTGCGGTTGTTCACCCAGGTGGGAGACTCCGTCACCCAGGCCATCATGACTCCCGGCGTATACGGATAGCTGAAGCCATTCTGGATCTGCAGACGGTCGTAGGCATCGGTGTTGTCGGAGGGCCAGACCTCGTCGGTGTACTGCATCACACCCAGGTCGACGCGGCTGCCTCCGCCGGAGCAGGACTCGATCTCTACGTTCGGATGATTCTGCCGCAACTCCGCAAGGATCGAGTAGAAGTTACGAGTGAAGTCGACATAGACATTCTTCTCCTGGTCCTGCGGAACAGCGGGCCAGCCGGGTTCGGACCAGTTGCGGTTGTAGTCCCACTTGAGAAAAGAGATGTCATTTTCCTTGAGCAGCTTGTCGAGAAAGCCGTAGACATACGCCCGCACGTCAGGCCGGGCGAGATTCAACACGAGCTGGTTGCGTCCCTCGGTGCGTGGGCGGCCGGGGAAGTTCAGCACCCAGTCCGGATGCTTGCGATAGAGGTCGCTGTCCGGGTTGACCATCTCGGGTTCGACCCATAGGCCGAAGTCCATGTTGAGTGAGTGCACTTTGTCGATCAGCGGCTTGAGGCCGTGCGGAAACTTCTGCGGGTTCACATACCAGTCGCCCAGTCCCGCGTGATCGTTCTTGCGTCCGCCGAACCAGCCGTCGTCCATCACGAAGCGCTCTACACCAAGGCTCGCAGCCTTTTCTGCAAGCGCGATCTGTCCTGGCTCGTCAACGTCGAAGCCGGTGGCCTCCCATGAGTTGTAGAGCACAGGACGCAGCTTCGGCGTGGGATGATGCGGCAGCAGGGAATCGATCTCAAAGCGGTGCAGCAAGCGAGAGGCGCCACCGATTCCATGAGCCGAGTAACCGCCATAGAAGTAGGGTGTGGTGAACTTCTCGCCCTTCTTCAGCAGGTATCCGAAGTCGAAGGCATTGGGGCCGCCGGTTACGCGCACCTGCTGCTTCATATCCTGTTCGATCGCAATCTGCCACGAGCCGCTCCAGCCGAGCGCGCCAAACCACACGCTGCCCTCGTCCTGGTCCGCGCTGACATTGTGGTCGATAGCAAACCACGGATTGTTCTGGGCCCCCGTGGTGCCGCGGCGGCTTTCAAGAATGGTCTTGCCGGGCTGAATGGGTCGCTCCTGGAGATTCCACTCGGCGGCCCAGCCGCCGGTGAGATAGCGCAGCCGGTAGTCGGTGCCGTGCGGCAGGTTCCACGTGCCTGCGGCAACCTGCTCGATCGTGAACGGCGCATCGGTACGATTCTCGATGGTGGCTGAGCGCCGCAGGATGCCGGTCTCCGCGTCAGGCTGATACTCGAGCGTGACATAGACTTCGCGTGAGATGTCCTTCATGACAACCGAGAGCATATTGCCGTCGATGCGGTGCGAGACATACTTCAGCACCACGTCGCGATTGCCGTCCGGAAAGGTGATCTTCAGATCGGGCTCAACGGTGAGACCTCCGCCCCAGCTAACAAACTCCTGGGGCGTGTTGGAGGTCGAGAGATCGAAGCCCCCACCGGACGTAGCTTTCGCGGCTGGAAAGGGATCGTTCGCGGTGAGCCGCTTTCCCCAGTAGAGTGTCTGCAGTTGACCGTTTTCGTTGATGCCGAGGACGTACGTGCTGTCCGCGGCATCGATACGAAAGACCCGTGACGAGGCGTCGTATTGGGTGGTGGCTGGCGCCGTCTGGGCCACTACGGTTGAGGCGCAAAGGCTAGTTGAAACAAGAAATGCACAGGCGATCAGGCCCCATTTCGTCTTCGATCGGTCTTTCATTGGTCTCCTTAAGAAGCTGTCAAAAATAGAGGTGGAAGGTTTCAGAGGCTCAAAGGGATGAAGATGACTTTTTCCATCCTCGATGAACAAGATTCACCTGTGCCGCAGAGATGAGAGAATGGTGCGGTAATCTTCGTGTTGAAACCACGCAAGGCAGGCCATGCAAAACGGAAACGCCGGAATCAAGGATATTGCAAAGGCACTGAAGATCTCGATTGGCACGGTCGACCGGGCATTGCACGAACGGCCTGGTGTAAGCGCCAAGACGAAGGCGCGCGTGCTGCAGATGGCCGAGCAGCTCGGCTACAAGCCGAACCTCGCGGCGCAGGCGCTTAAGCTGAATCGCCGGCTGTCGATCGGCGCGGTTCTGCCGAAGCATATCTCGCACTTCTTCGATCCTCTGCGTGCCGGCATTCGTGCTGCCGCCGCCGCTGCTGTTGGAATGCAGGTGAGCCTTACGTTCCACGAGTATCCCCGGCTTGGCGTCGGAGATGTCGAAGCGATCGAGAAGGCTCTGCGGCAGCACTATGACGGGATTATTTTTCTGCCGGGCGATACCCGCAAGTTCGATCCGTTGATCCGAAAGCTCTCTCGCAGCGGAACGGCGATGATGTGCGTGGGGAGCGATGCTCCGAATACGGATCGGGTCGGCTCCGTGGCGGCCCACGCCTATGTCAGCGGCGCGATTGCGGCGGAGCTGCTGGCGCATAAACTTACACACAAGGCGAACGTGGCTGTCTTCAGCGGCGAGCTGTTCACGCTGGATCATGCCGAAAAGCTTCGGGGTTTTGCGGCGACGCTGGCGGTGCAGGCTCCTCATCTGACTCTGCTGCCCGCTCTCGAGAGCCACGAACGGCCTAAGGAGGCCTATCGTCAGGCGCTCACGCTCATGCAAAGCAAAGACCGGCCGGAGGGCCTTTACCTGAGCACCGCGAACAGCATGCCGGTATTGCGCGCCCTCGATGAACTCGGACTTCTGGGCAAGGTTCAGATCGTTACGACGGACCTCTTCCAGGAGCTGGTGCCGCTGATTGAGTTTGGGAAGGTGCTCGCGACGATGTACCAGCGGCCCTACACGCAGGGCAAGGTCGCCTTCGAGAGCCTGTTGGCTTACCTGAAGGAAGAGAACAAGCCGAATCCCGTGATCCGGCTTGCTCCTCATGTCATCTTTCGCAGCAACCTGTCGCTCTTCTCCGGTCTTATCATCGACACGGACGAAGAGCTTGAAACAGAGTTCAGGTCGCGCAAGAGTTAGGGACTCCATACGAATTACCGCAATTTCCTGAGCGGCAGGAAACGAATCGCGCATCCGCCTCCCTCGGCAAGCTTGAGGGTGAGCGTCTGGCCTCTGCGCACGGTCTGTTTGCGAATCACGACGTGCTTCGGATTTGTATTGGCGTCCGCACCGTCTTCATACAGCTCTGCCGTAAATTCCCCCTCCGGAAGAAAGCTGAGAGGGACCTGCAGCGTGCGCGAGGTCCAGTTCGTCATGCTGCCCAGGTACCACTCATCTCCGTGCTGGCGTGCGATCGTGACGAACTCGCCCGGCGTTCCGTTCAGCACGTGGGTGCTGTCCCATGAGGCAGGAACGTCTTTGATGAACTGGAAGGCGGGCTGGCCTGCATACATCTGCGGGCTGTCGGAGACCATCTGGATCGGGGTCTGGAAGATGACATACAGCGCAAGCTGCTGCGCTCTCGTGCCCATCACCATGGGGCTGGTGTCCTGGGGGAGGAAGCCGTCTTCCGTTGCATTGTTGAAGCCGCCGGGGGTGTAGTCCATGGGGCCTACGAGCAGGCGGGTGAAGGGGAATACGGACCTGTCCACCGGGCTGTCGCGACGACCCATCTTATTGTTTTCGAGGCCCAGCACGCCTTCGTAGCTCATCACGTTGGGATAGGTGCGCTCCAGGCCCCACGGAGTGCGCGTGCCATGGAAGTCCACCATCAGATGGTGCTCCGCGGCCTCTCGTGCTGTGTCGTAGTAGAACTGCACGCCCTCCTGATCGTCGCGGTTGATGAAGTCGATCTTGATCCCCGCTACGCCCCATTTTTCAAAGACGGGAAAGGCCTCTTTCATCTGGTTCTTTACCGCTTCGGAGTAGCACCAGATCCAGACCTTCACATTCTTCGTTGCCGCGTAGCGCACTAGCTCCGGCACATCGACCTTTCCGTTTAGATGGGAGAGGTCACGCCCTGACCAGCCCGCATCCAGCATCATGTAAGGAAAGCCAGACTGCGCGGCAAAGTCGACGTAATGCTTCATATTCTCAGTTGTAAAGGAAGGCTTGTTGTTTTGATCGACATCGTTCACCCACCAGTTCCAGGAGGCCTTGCCGCCTTTGATCCAACTGGTGTCCTGCACGCGGCTGGCAGGATTGAGGTCGTACTGAATAGTCGATTCCACCAGCCTGCCTGGATCGTCGGCTACCAGCAGCACACGCCAGGCAGAGTGATGGGGAAGAGTGCCCACCACTGCATACTCCGGTTGATCGGCGCGGGGAGCGAGTTTGGAGACGAACCAATGTCCAGCCCAGTTTCCGGAGGGGTTGGTGAC
Source organism: Granulicella mallensis MP5ACTX8 (assembly GCF_000178955.2). Lineage (NCBI taxonomy): Bacteria > Pseudomonadati > Acidobacteriota > Terriglobia > Terriglobales > Acidobacteriaceae > Granulicella > Granulicella mallensis. The sequence goes on from NC_016631.1 coordinate 991,863, forward strand.
GTACATCGAGCTGTTGCCTTCAATGTCGGCTTCCATGAGAGCCAGCCAGGCTGTACCGGGTTCGTGCATGAGCAGCGGCAGGCCGATCAGGAAGTTGCTCGAAACGCCACCCTGGTTGCTCAGCGCGGAGGTCACCAGCTTCACATACTCGCTCTCATAGCTGCTGCGATAGTTCGGCAGAGCCAGCAGCCAGTCCGTCGCATCCGTGGTGAGCTTGAACTCCGTGTCTTCCTGCTTCAGGTGGAACTCTTTCTCCGAGCCCTGCTCAGGCAGCACATAGCGGAACCCGATGCCGCCGTTGTAGGCGTGTGCCTCGATGTCCATCGTGCGATGTCTGGCGCCTTCTTCGGCAACATGCAGCGTAAGGCTGTTGTAGGCATCGTGCACCTTGCTGGTCTTCTGGTTCTGCAGGGTGTAGTCATCCACTCCCTTTGCCGAGTCAGCTCCCGTGATGCGCACGTCGGAGCCCAGTGCCGGTTCGTCCCCCAACTCCAGGGCCAGCGCGGAATCGGCGAGCACGGGTTTGCCGTGGAACTCCAGGGAGTACACCAGCTTCCCGCTGCCATTGGTGCTGTTCTTCTCCGGCGACGTTTTGAAGTGCATCACCAGTTGTTGATCTGGAGAAGAGAGAGTCACAGGCGATGTCTGGCTGTACGAGTGGGAGGGAAGGACGAAAGCCACGCTGGCGACGAGCAAAGAGCTGCAAATCTTCACGGTGGTATACCTCAAACAAAGTTGAATGGACGAACTTGGTGAATCGGAAGAAGGAGCTATTATTGTGTACGTTACCGGAATCACAGTAGGCGTTTCAGGCTGATATTGTCAAATGATTTATTGCATTACGTGTACGTTACCTATTGGTGTTTTATGTATGAAAAACTTGATCCATCGAAAAGACCGATGTGGGGGATTTCGCTAAAATTACGGTGCCAGCTGTGGGGTAAAGTCTGTATTCGTAATCGGTCTAAGCCGTCGTTCTTGCTGCTTCAGAGACGATAGAAACGACAGTCAGGTAGCCTGAAGAAGGCTAGAGAGAGAAAGTGATGAGCCAACCGGAGACCTTCCTGCTGCAGAATGCTGAGCTTGCCGTTACCGTCCTGCCGGCCGAGGGCGGGCGTATCGCCTCGCTGGTAAGCCGGCGCTCCGGGCTTGAGTTCCTTACGCAGGCTCGTGTCGATCGCACACCTGTTACGCCCAGCCTGAAGGCAGCCTTTCGAGACGGGCCATGCGCAGGTATAGAAGAGTGCCTGCCTACGATTGGAGCTTGCGGAGAAGAGACAGAAGGCGGGGCTGCTCCGGACCACGGCGACTTCTGGCAACTTGGCTGGGATATAGACGGAGCCCCAGATCAAGAACATCTGCGGCTCCAGGCAACAGGATTCAGCCGTCCCCTGCGGTTCTCGAAAGAACTCTCTCTGGAGGGCAGCACGCTTATAGTACGGTACCGCGTCGAAAATCTCTCTTCGCTACCAACCTCCTTTCTCTACGCGTGTCATCCGCTGTTTGCCGTCTCCGAGGGAGATCGCGTGGTGCTGCCGGAGGAGATTCGGGAACTCGAACTGTATTACTCTCTTGGCGATCGTCTCGGCGCACCGGGCACGGCAATCTCATGGCCCCAATCTGTAGAGGGAATCGATCTTTGTGTTGTCGGTGCTCGTAATGCTGCAATCGCAGAGATGCTCTACACCGATCGGCTGCAGCGAGGCCGTTGCGGTCTGTATCGTGCTGCCGCAGGGCAGGGGCTCATCCTATCCTTTGACGCGGAGCAGCTGCCCTATCTTGGTCTATGGCTCTGTTATGGCGGATGGCCCGATCCTGGCGTGGAGCCTCTCCAGTACGCCGTGGCCCTTGAGCCTACCTTTGCGCCTCTGAATACATTGCTGGGAGCACAACGGGCAAATCTAGCCCCCGTGCTTGCCGCAGGGGAGAGCCAGGAGTGGAGCATCGCCTTTCAGATCACTACACCCGGCATCCAACTGGCAGACTTTTCGCTTTAGGACGTGTCATCAAACTATTGTTGAAATGAAGTTGAGCTATGCGAACAGTTTGTTGAGACACGAATCGGAAGGGCCCGGTTTCAACCGGGCCGCAAAAGGCAGCATTCAACGCTCTTCCTTTCTGCCGAAGGCTGAAGCGGAGACATAGCCGGAGCGACTGAATTGCTTTCTTCGATTGCGGCGAAATGGCTGGCCACATCCTCGAATGTGTCCTCGGATGGTGCTTGTGCAGCCTGGGCCGTACGAAGGAAGGCAATTCAGTCGTTGCGCCCTGCGGGCTTCACTCCGGCCTTCGGCAGAGTGGAAAGGGTCTGTAAACGCTGCTTTTGCGGCACGGTTGAAACCGTGCCCTTCGGATCTGTGCCTCAACAAACTGACTGCACACTTCGACCACACTTCAAGTGCAATTTGATGACACGCCCTAGGATTGCTGACTTTAAAGAAGATTATTTGCTGGCCAGATCCTTAGCTCTTCCCACGAATAAAACTCTCCGGCGTGCCGTCTTCAGGATTTACGAAGATGATGTCCGTAGGATTGCGCCTGGGAGTATCAACCGAAAAGAAGACGACAGGTCCTTCCAGAATGCGGGGCAGAGCGTGAACGACGCCGCGTTTGAAGAAAAGAAGATCGCCCGGGGCAAACTCTGCTCCGTTCGAGGCGTCGCCCATCCAGAAGCTTCCTCTGCCCGATAGAACATAGAGATACTCATCCGAGCCTGCGTGATAGTGGGGCGGGGTCTCTCGATAGACACGAAAGACGCGAGCACTTGCAGCCTCTTCGTCGGTCAGATAGGTGTCGAGCAGTAAGGTGTCGGCCGTATCGGGAAAGGCTTGCGCGATTTCATTTAGCTTGAAGCGTTGGAAGCTTTGCTTTTCTTCCATGAGGTTTCTCCTGGAGTTAGATCATTTAAATCGCTTGCTTCAATTGCACCAACCGAATCAAAAGCCTTCCAGCACGAGTTTGCCGCGTGCCCGGCCGCTTTCAAGCAGTGTGTGCGCCTTTTTCAGATTGGCGGCATTGATAGTGCCGAGTGTGTCGGCAATGGTGGTGCGAATGATCCCGCTATCGACAAGGTCTGCAACCTTATCCAGCAGCTGATGCTGCGCGATCATGTCGGGCGTGCCGAAGAGCGAACGCGCGAACATGAACTCCCAGTGCAGGGAAGCGGCTTTGCGCTTGAGTGGCTTTGCGTCGAGGGCTTTGGGGTCGTCAATGATGCCGATCTTTCCCTGTGGAGCGAGCACTTCCACCAATGCGGGATAGTGCATCTCGGTGGCTGTCAGGCTGGCAATGTACTCGACCTCTGGAGCGCCAAGAGCACGCAATTGCTCCGCCAGGGATTTGGAGTGGTCGATGACATGATGCGCGCCGAGATCAAGGCACCACTGTTGTGTCTCCGGCCTCGAGGCCGTCGCGATCACCGTCAAGCCGGTGAGCTTGCGTGCGAGTTGGATCAAAATAGATCCCACTCCACCCGCTCCTCCAACGATCAGTAAGTTGGCCGGGTGATCAGGAGTAACTTCCAGGCGATCGAACAGCAGCTCCCATGCGGTGATCGTAGTCAATGGCAGCGCTGCGGCGTGGGCGAAGTTCAGGGTTCGCGGCTTCTTTCCTACGATGCGCTCATCTACCAGGTGCAGTTCCGCGTTCGTGCCGGGACGAGCAATGGAGCCCGCATAGTAGACCTCATCGCCGGGCTTGAATAGCGAGGTCTCAGGGCCAGCCTCTTTCACTATTCCCGCTGCATCCCAGCCGAGGATCTTATATTCACTGCCCTCGGGTTTTCCGCTGGCGCGTACTTTTACATCCACCGGATTGACGGAGATGGCCTTGACCTCGATCAGGAGATCGCGCCCTTTCGCGTGTGGCTCAGGAAGCTCGATATCGAGTAAGGATTGTGGGTCTTCGATAGGCAGTGGTGTCTTGTATCCAATGGCTTTCATGCTTCCCCCTGAGAAAGAGCATGACAGAACAACGATGAATGTGTCAGTAGGCACCTGTTTCCCAGGCCGTGTCCAAAAGTGAAGCATGGAGCGGACAGAATGATCTTCCGCTCCATGCTTCGAAGACGAGCCGATGTTAAATCGCGTCGAAGTCGGTGGAGATCGAGAGCGAGCGGTATGCCTCGATCTCAGCCTTGAGCGAGTCGAGCTTCTCTTCGACGAGCTTCACTGCATCCGGTCCAAGCAAAAGATGCGCGGGCGGATTCGGGTCCGCGAGGATCGTCAGCATGGCTTTGGCTGCCTTCACTGGATCGCCGCTCTGCTTACCATTGCGCTGCTGCCTTGCTTCACGCTGCGGCTCGAACATCTCGTCGTAGTCGGGGATGGTGCGTGGAGCGCGGCTCAGCGATCGGCCTGCCCAGTCGGTGCGGAATCCACCTGGAGCAACAGCGGTTACGAAGATGCCGAAGCCGCGGACCTCCTTGCCCAGAGTCTCGGAGAGGCCTTCCAAGGCGAACTTGCTTCCATGATAGATGCCGACACCGGGAAACGTGATCAGGCCACCCATCGATGTGATGTTGAGGATGCGTCCTGAGCGGCGCTGGCGCATGAAAGGCAGTACTGCCTGCGTGACGGCCAGGGCTCCAAAAACGTTGACCTCGAACTGCCGCCGGATCTCCTCCATCGAGGACTCTTCGATGGGGCCCTCCATGCCGTACCCCGCATTGTTGACCAGGACCTCGATGCCGCCGATGGTCTTCTCTACTTCGGCAACAACCTCCGGGATGCGAGCGTACTCCGTCACGTCGAGCACGCGGGCGAACGCTTTGCCCGGTGCCGTGGCCGTGAAGTTCCTGGCGGCTTCCTCATTGCGCACTGTGCCGACCACGGTCCAACCCTGTGCCAGGGCCTCTTGTGCCAGTGCGAGCCCAAGCCCGGAACTGACGCCTGTAATCAGAATCGTTTTGTCTGCCATTATCTTTTTCCTTTCACTGTTGGGCGGGCCGGCTCTTTGCCGACTCCGCGAAAAGCTCCCGCTATCAAGGCATCCGCTTGCGCATCGCTGAGAGGGGCATGGCCCGTCAGAAGCCGAAAGATCATCGGCCCACTGATCAGGTCGAGGACTGTATCCATCGCCAGGTCAGACTTGATGTCTCCACGATCGACGCCACGCTTCCAGATGCTCTCTATGACCTCACGGCGTGGCATAAGGAAACGTTGGAGGAATACCTCTCCGAACTCAGGATCGTTCTGTCCTTCGGCCAGGAGCTGCCGAAAGGTACGTCCGACCGGACCGGTATAGAACCGGATGACGGAACGAAGATGTAGAGCGAAGTCTCTTTCCGCCGAGCCGGTGTCCGGCGGCACAACGTTCTTCCGCATGGAGTACATCACCGCGTCGAGAGCCACGTAGGCCTTCGAGGGCCACCAGCGGTAGATCGTAAGTTTGCCGACTCCGGCCTTCCTGGCGATGGCCTCAATGCTCAGGTCACGCAGAGAGGTCTCCTTCAACAGCTCTGTCGTGGCGGCGAGAACGGCTGCTTGCGACGCTTCGCTGCGAGGCCGTCCCCGGCCTGAGCCGGAGTGTACTCCTTCACCGATCTCTGCGAGCATAGCTTCCACGTTTCTGTAGATTCATTTATTTACGAAACGATTCGTATTATTTATAAAGATACCATCAACAGCCAGCTTACTTCGATCGATCGCCGGCCAGGTATTGGCTTGGCGAAGTGGGTAGGTAGTGTCTGACGGATCGACGACTACGCTTTTGTTGTTATCTCTGAGATGGGTCCGGGCTTTAGCCCGGGCATTACAGGATAGACATGAAAGGGGCTTCAGCCCCTGAGACATGACTTCCTCCCCTTGGCATTTCTGCTCGTGGAGAGGAGGGCATATCCCAGGGGCTAAGCCCCTTTGGATCGGTCGTCGAGAATGTCCGGGCTAAAGCCCGGACCTATCTCAGAAGCAAAGAAAAAAGCAAAACCACTATCTCCAATTTGTCAGACACTACCTAACATCTGTGGCTGCGAATTGGATATTCGCAGCCACAGATAGGATGTTTACAGTGCTGCTATGCCGTTGAAGCCTGCGGATTTTGCGAAGTCTCCCGCTGTGCCGAGGTTTATGAGAGCGCCATCCTGACGGATACCGAAGACGCCAACATTGCCTGTGGCGGAGTTCAGCGTGTAAAGGTACTTGCCATCAGCGCTCACTGCGATGTCCAGATTGGTAGCGCCTTCAGGATTGTTTCCGACCACTGTTCCACCAATAGGCGTCAGAGCTCCGTTGCTGCCGATGGCAAATCCGGAGATGGTTGCGCTACCCGCGTTTGAGACGTAAACAAATTTGCCGTCCGGTGTAACTACATTCCAGCAGTTCGCAGATCCAAAGGTCGGGACGCTCTGGCTGATGGGAGATAGTTTGCCGTTTGTGGTGATCTTGTAAGAAGAGATCGCCGAACCATTGGTCGCTCCAGCTGCACCGGTTTCCGACACAATCGCATTTCCTTCAGGAGCAAAGTTGACTGAAAAAGCTCCGGGAGCAGGGCTGGGATTGACGATGATCGGGCTTAAGGTGCCGTTGGGTAGAACGTGGAAGATATCGATATTGTTAGCCAGTCTCTCTGTGACAACAAGAAACTTTCCGTCGGGGCTGAAGGCCAGCGAGGCCCCGCCGGTAACGGTAGCAGTCAAGAACATGGTCGAATCTTTAATCTGTTTCAACTGCCCGCCGAAGTCCAGCGTAAAGCCCACTACACTTCCTGCTCCACCCGAATTGAGGACGTAGACGAGGTTCTGGTGCTCCGCTACAGCTACCGGTTGGCTTCCGCCTGAAGGAACCTTGTTCAGAAGAATCAGAGCAGAATGCTGGACACTGAAGACCGATATATTTCCGCTGCCAGCATTGGCTGCAAAAAGTATTGAATGGTCCTGGCTGAGAGTCAGAGATCCCTGTGCCTCTAGCGGATCGGTGGTGCCGCCGCTTCCCCGGCCTTCTGTAGCGTAGTGCTCTCCTCCGCTCAGGAGTCCGTTCGTAGCACGTTCGTAAGAGATGATCTCGTTTTTATCGGCATTATTTGTCATGACGAATAATGCTCCATCATGCGCACGCGATTGGGCGACGGTAGGGGTTGGCGATACCAGACTAATTACCGCCGCGACCAGAGACAGACCACAAGTTACTTTGAACATTCCCAGCTCCTTGAAACAGATTGCACAATGCCGCGAAGAAATGGATCTACTCTCAAGAGAGACTTTGGCCATGCTTATTGGATCGTGCAACCGTTAGAGCTACGACGTCAGAGAAGGTTACAGCCTTCGAATTGATTAATCTGCGGTACATCTACGGATATGCTGCCCGATTAAATCGACATACATTTTGCTGTAAACTTTTTGCCGGGACAACTCTTCTCCGATCTATTGCATCGTGAGGCAGTCTGCCGGTTATTTACAGCTTAGGTAAGGTCGCAACATCCCAGCCTCCACCCAGTGCCTTGATCAGAAGGACATTGGCTTCAAACTGTCGCCGCATAATATCGATGTCGTTTCGCTCATTCGCCAGGGCTGTTGTTTGCGAAGTGACAACTTGCAGATAAGTATCGACACCGCCCTCATAGCGGTTTTGAAATAGCTGAAGGGCTTTTTCAGCAGACCCTGTAGCCTCATGCTGCTGTGCCGATTCTGTCTGGAGCACGTGCAGGACGACGATGTTGTCCTCTACCTGCTGAAAGGAGGTCAGCACGGTCTGGCGATAGTTGGCGACAGCGCCGTCGTAGCCTGCCCTGGCTGTGTCCGTGGTTGCCCGGCGTCTGCCTGCATCGAAGAGGGTCTCCGATAGTCCTGGACCGACGGCCCAAAAACGGCTGGGCCAGTTGAACCAGTTCAACAGGGAGGAGCCTTCAAAACCGGCCGCTGCTGACAGATTAAGCGTTGGATAGTAGGCAGCCTGTGCGATTCCAATCTGCTCGTTCGCCGCCGCCATGTGGCGTTCGGCAGAGGCGATGTCAGGACGTCGTTCGAGTAGTTGCGCAGGGAGAACGACAGGAATAGATGGCATAGCCGGAGGTCGCAAATTGAGAGGGATCGGCTGCAGGTCGAAGGCTGCGGGAGGCTTCCCGATGAGAATGGCCAGGGCATGTTCGTACTGCGCTCGTTGAACTGTAATCTCTGAAGCCTGAACGCGGGCGGCATCGAGTTGGGTCTTTGCCTGTGCGACATCGGACTCGGGCGCCGCACCACCCTCGAAGCGATTCACTGTCAGTTCGAGTGCCTGGCGATAGGCGGCGACAGTATCGTCGAGAAGCTTCTTCTGCGCATCCGCGCTCCGAACTTCGAAGTAGTCGATGGCAACTTCGGCATGGAGACTCAACCGCGCTGTCTCAAGATCGGCGGCGCTCGCCTGGGCCTGTTCCCTCGACGCGGTGACGGTGCGGCGCACCCTGCCCCAGAGGTCGACCTCGTAGTTGAGGTCGAAGGGGAGTGTGAAACTTCCCGTGCCGTTGTTTGCCAGGCTGGGCGAGAAATAGGGCTGGTCGGCTGAGTCGCGAACCGCTGAGATGCTGGGCGCTGTCCCAATCGTTGGAGCTTCAGCCGCGCGGTTGAAGCGGATCGCAGCCCGGGCTTCGCGGAAGTTCGCTTCGGCAATCTTCAACGACTGGTTCGAAGGTTCTACCTGCTCTTCCAACTCATTCAATTTCGGGTCGCCGTAGAGCTCCCACCACTTTCCTCGAATCAGCGTGCTATCCGGTTGGGCGACCTTCCAGCCATCCGATTCTTTCCAGTTGGTCAACTCCTTGAAGTCGGGTGCCAGGGGAGCTGTTGGCTTGGTGTACTTGGGGCCAACCATGCATCCGGATAACAACAATACGGTGGCGCTTAGGGGTAGAAGATACTTATTCATTGTCGTGCTCCGTCTGCCGGCTTCTGGGCGATCTGAACGGCGGCTCCATTCGCAAGGGAGTCCGAAGGGTTTACGATGACGGCATCCTGCGAGGAGAGGCCGCTGAGCACCTCTACGGAAGCCCCATAGTCCTGCCCAATCGTGATGGGAGTTAGCTGTATGTGACCATTGCGCACAACGCCTGCTCTTAATCCCTCAGAGCGGAAGAGCAACACATTGGTCGGAACGGAGACGGCGCTGGTGCTGGCCGGGACTTTGAGATGCACAAAGGCGTAAGCTCCCGGCATCAATCGTCCCGAGGGATTCGCCACGTCAACCTCTACGTTCAACGTGCGTGAGTTCGAGTCGATCGCGTCGGCATTTCGTACCAGCGTTCCCGTGAACTTCTCTCCCGGAAAGGCATCCAGAGTTACTGGAACCTGCTCTCCCGTCTTGATGGAGGAGGCATAGACCTCAGGGACGGGGATGTACACGCGCAGCTTCTGAACGGCGGCGAGGTGAAAGAGCTCTTTGGGGCCAGTGTTATCACCGGCCTGGATCAATGCTCCGATATCCGTGTTACGGGCCGTAATCACTCCGTCGAAGGGCGCGGTAATCCGCTCAAAGGCTTGAAGCTGTTCCAGCCGATCGACGTTGGCTTTATTCGAATCCACCAGAGCTTGTTTCGAGCCGAGATCGCTGATGGCTTGATCTGTCTCCTGTTGCGAGACGGAGTTGGTCTTGATCAGCTTCTGCCAGCGCGTTGCCGTAATCTGCGAGATCTGCAGATTGGCTTGAGCATTCTTGAGCTCCGCTTTCGCTTGTGCGAGTTGCTGGTCGAGTTCCGGGGTCTCGATCACAGCAAGAAGCTGTCCCTGCTTTACATGAGCACCGATGTCTACATACCAGTGTTGAACGTAGCCACTGGTGCGGGCATAGATAGGAGTGTCGGTAAAAGCCTGCGTGTTTCCAGGCAATTCAACCTCTTCCGCCTCGGAGTTCCCTTTGGGATAGACCACATCGACAAACGGTATGGCGGAGGCCTGGGCGACGGAATGCAACTGCTCCTCGGCTTCCACGCGTGAATGGATTCCCTTGAAGACGGCTAACCCAATACCAAGGACAAGGATGGCTCCGATGATGACGGGTCGCTTGCTGCGAGGCCGATTCTGAGAGGGCACTGGAGCGTTTGCTGCGGCAATGTTTGATTCATTCTGTGTCATGACGTAACTCCGCTTTAGGCTGTTGCGTGATCCTGGATGTCCTCAGAGGGGTCTGAGGGTATGATTTGAGTGTTGTGGTGGAACAACGTAAACACGGACGGAACAAAGACCAGGGTGGCGATGGTCGCGCAGAGCAGACCACCGATCACGGCGCGTCCGAGCGGCGCATTCTGTTCACCGCCGTCGCCGAGGCCAAGAGCCATCGGCACCATGCCGATCATCATGGCGAGAGCCGTCATGATGACAGGACGAAAGCGGGTGTTGCCTGCCTCGATAGCAGCTCTCAGAGCGTCTCCGTGAAGCTGCAGCCGTTCCTTTGCGAAGGAGACGACCAGGATGCTGTTGGCCGTCGCAACGCCGACGCACATCAACGCTCCCATCAAGGCTGGAACACTCAACGTCGTATGGGTGAAGAAGAGCATGAGAACGATGCCGGCCATGGCGGCGGGAAGCGCCGTGATGATGATGAAGGGATCAAGCCATGACTGGAAGTTCACGACGATCAGCATGTACACCAGCACGATTGCAAACCCAAGACCCAGCAGCAAACCGTTATAGGAAGCACGCATCGTGGTAATCTGGCCGCGTATGGTGATGAAGGTTCCACGCGGCAGGGACGCCCGATTCGCATCGACGATCTTCTGCACATCACGGCTGACAGAGCCGAGATCGCGGTCCTGCACAGCTCCATAGACGTCGATCACTCGCCGGATATTGTAGTGAGAGATAACGGCCATCTCGTGGGAGCGCTGCATCGATGCAACGTCCCCGAGTATCTCCGGATTATTTTTATTCCCGTCCGCGATCGGAATATTCTGAATATCCTTCACCGATTGAACGCGGTACTGTGGAGTCTGAGCGACCAGGTTGTAGTTCACCCCGTTATTCCAGTTGACGAAGAACATCGGCGTGACCTGGAAGCTGCCGCTCAAGGTGTTCAACACACTCGACGCGATATTCTGCTCCGTAAGTCCTGCCTGCGAGGCCTTCGTTCGGTCCACGTCAACGTTGAGCGTGGGATAGTCGAGAGGCTGCTGGATGTGGAGGTCCGCAAGGCCGGACACCTGGTGCAGTTGGGCCATCAGCTTTTCGGCGATGACATGGTTCGCCTGTACGTTGCTTCCTTCGATCTGCACATCGATCGGAGAGGGAAGACCGAAGTTGAGGATCTGGGTCACGATGTCCGCCGGCAGGAAGTAGAAGGTGACGCCGGGAAACTCTTGAGGAAGAGTCTTCCGCAGGTCGCGAACATAATCGGCTGTTGGACGATGGTGTTCGTTCAGTGACACGAGAATGTCGACGTCATTCGCGCCGAGTACACCGGAGGTCGAGTGCATCGTATTCAACGGGCTATACGGCAGGCCGATGTTATCGAGGATGTTGTCCATCTCGTTCGCTGGGACTTCCTTGCGAATCACGCCTTCGATGCGATCTGAGAGCTGTGCTGTCTCTTCGATTCTCATGCCCGTCTTTGAGCGAACGTGCAGGATGAATTGGCCGCTGTCGCTCTGTGGGAAGAAGTCCTGTCCGAGCCAAGGCACCAGGAGAAAGACGCAGAGACAGACCAGGAGAAAGGCGGGAATAAACAGCTTCCGATGAGTGACAAGCCGTGTCAGCAGATCGTGATAGGCGGCACGTACGCGCTCGAAGCCTCTCTCAAAACTTCTTTGAAAGTGCACGAAAGGGTTGCGTGAGTCTTCGCGGCCCTCATTGAGCTTGAGCATGTACATCGCCAGCGTGGGCACGAGCGTTCTGGAGAGAATGTAAGACGCGAGCATCGCGAAGACGACAGCTTCTGCGAGAGGGACGAAGAGATAGCGAGCTACTCCGCCGAGCAGAAAGAGCGGCATGAAGACGATGCAGATGCAGAGCGTCGAGACCAGGGCTGGAACCGCAATCTGCTGCGCACCATCCAAAATGGCTTGTTTGATGTCGGTCTCATGCCCCTCTTCGAGAATGCGGTTGACGTTCTCGATCTCAACAGTGGCGTCGTCGACCAGGATGCCGACGGCGAGAGCCAGGCCGCCGAGTGTCATGATGTTGATCGTCTCGTGCAGAAAGCTCAATACGATGATCGAGGTGAGAATCGAGAGGGGTATCGAGACGGCGATGATGATGGTGCTGCGCCAGCTCCCGATAAACAGCAGGATCATCAACCCAGTCAGAGCACCGGCGATCACGGCTTCTCGAATTACACCGCTGATCGCGCCGCGTACGAAGACCGACTGGTCGGAGAGCGGATTGATCTTCAGTTCAGGGGGCAGCGTTGCAGCGGCATGAGGCAGGATTCCGCGAATGCCTGAGACGACATCCAGCGTTGAAGCATTGCCTGCCTTCAGGATGGAGAGAAGCACGCCGCGGTGTCCGTCCTGGCGAACTACGTTGGTCTGCACGGCGAATCCGTCGCTTACGCGGGCAACCTCTCTCAGGTAGATCGTCGTGTGCCCCACCTGTTTGATCGGGATGTTATTCAACTCGGCGATGGTGCGAGGCGCTACATTCAGGCGCACATCCAGTTCGCTTTCCGCCACCTTGGCGGTGCCGGAGGGAAGGATCAGGTTCTGTGCGTTGACGGAGTTCAGTACGTCGTCAGGCGTGACTCCCTTGGACTGCATCAGGTTCTGATCCATGTTGATCATCACCTGCCGTTGTTTGCCGCCATACGGCAGCGGGATCACGGCTCCTGGAACCGTGATGAGCTGGGTTCTCAGGAAGTTGAGGGTGAGATCGTTCAACTGCGATTCGGACATCCCTTTTCCGGAGATTCCAAGCTGCAGAATGGGAACGCTCGAAGCGCTGAAGTTGATGATCTCCGGCGGCTGCACGTTCGGAGGAAGAAAGCGCTCTACAAACCCACCTGCCGCCACCACCTGGGCGTTTGCCGTATCGAGGCTCGTTCCGGGCTGAAGATAGATCTTTACTACCGCGACTCCGTTGTAGGTGGTGGACTCGATGTGCTGAATGTTATCGACCAGCGTGGTCAGCACCTTCTCATAAGGAGTGGTTAGGCGCGTCTCAAGGTCTTCAGGATTGAGTCCCGTGTAGGTCCAGGCGACGGAGATCACCGGGATATTGATGTTAGGAAAGATGTCCGTGGGGGTTTGAAGGATGATCGCTGGGCTAAGCAACAGAATGAGGAGCGCCAGGATAATAAAGGTATAGGGCCGATTGAGGGCTAATCTGACTATCCACATAATCTTGTTTTCGCTCCGGGGGGCCTATGTTGGCCTCCGCTTCGCTTCTCCTTGAGTGCTCTTTCTCTGGTTCACCTCTTCCGCAAGCCGCAATCCCGCAGAAAGGGTTATGCAGTGATAGATTCCTATCGTGCATACTAAGAATCATGAAACTTCTTAATAATCATTATGAGGATTGAGCATTCTGTGGGGCTGAAGATGGCATATAAGGAATCTTCAAGGAAGAATAAGCATCAGAAAGAGAAGAGGAGTCGAAGCGAATGAACCTGATTGATCTGGAGGCTTTCGTCTCTGTTGTAGACCATGGCTCGGTTGTGGCGGCGGCTGCCGGCCTTCATCTCACGCAGTCGGCTGTGACGCGCCGGATTCAGAACCTGGAAGACGCATTGGGGATGCCGCTACTCGATCGGCAGACACGGCCCATGCGTCCGACTCGCGCTGGGCAGGAGACGTACGAGTTTGCGAAGCCCGTATTAAGCTCTGTGAACGATCTGAAGACGGGCATCATGAACGGGGGGGAGCCCTCCGGCAATTTTCGTTTTGGAATGCCGCGCGGGCTGGGAGATCTTGCCATCGGTTCGCCGATACGATGTCTCCGCACGGAGTTCCCGAAGTTACAGATTCAGGCCTTTGTGCAGTGGAGCACGGTTCTTCTGGAGCGTCTCGCCAGTCGGACGTTAGATGCCGCCGTCGTCTTGATTCCCGAGGGAGTTGTCCCCCCGTCCTCCCTGGTAGCGGAGTGCATTGGAACAGAGCCGCTTTCTATCGTTGCAGCGAAGACGAAGCGCTTGCCGCCGTCGATCAACTTTGAAGAACTCTCTGAGGAGTCCTGGGTGCTGAATCCTCACGGATGCGGAAGTCGCCAGCTGCTTGAAGTGGCTTTTCTGCAGCGTGGATTGCCTTTTGTCTCAGCGGTGGAAGCAGAAGGATATGAGCTGCAGTTCTCTCTTGTGGCGGAGGGTGTGGGGCTCGGTCTCGCGATGCCGCAGGTGTTTCATTCCTCCCCCTTGCGCAAGCAGTTGAAACTGGTCGATGTGAAGGATTTCACTCCAAGGCAAAATATCTGGTTATTGCACTCCAGGCATATTGGCCGGTTAGCTCCGGCCGTTCGCTGTGTACGAGACACGGTGATCCAGTACCTTCACTACAAAGGCCGCCAGTAGAGGGTTTATCGCGCTATTTCAGAGCTACATCTTCGGCGCGATGGCCAGTGGCGCATAGTGTGCCCAGTCCACATCGACATAGCCCATAGCCTGAGCGTCTTCATCGGCATTGAAGGTGAAGATCGCGGGGCGAGCTGCCTTCCACCAGGTGAAGAAGATCGGGGTGGGAGTGCCCAGTGTTTGAAAGGTCTTTCCTTCGTTCGTGCTCCACGCGTAGGTGGCGGTCTCGTGGGAGACCGTCACCCGAAGTTGTACGAGGTCGGTCGTGATGGCTGGACCGTCGAAGGCCTTGCCATCCAATAGAGCGTGAAGCTGCCGTTTGCCATGGTCTTGCGTGACGAAGAGGGAGCCTGCCCGTTCCGAGAACATGGCCACTCCGGCTTGCTGTCCATCTGCCAGACCTTTCAGCTGCAGCGCTACCGTGAAGGAATAGCCTGGGTCCTGTCCCATTTCGGTGAGGGTGTTGCGTGCTTCCAGAAGGCTGTGCGCAGGCATGGCATAGAGGCGAAGGAACCCGCGGCGTTCCTCCAGGGACCAATGTGCAGGCTCGGGATTATGGTTCCATTCCCATTGCAGTCCGAGTTCGGAGCGAGAGAACTCGTCTGACGTCGCAGGACGAGCATTGGAGAGTGAACTTGCGGGCACGGGAGCGGAACTTACAGGCTCGCCCGTCACCTCATCGCTACCGGCCTTGCCGATGACGGGCCAACCGTTGTCCCATCGAACCGGTTCGAGATAGTCGATTCGTCCATACGCACCGGCGGAGTGAAAGTGCAGGAACCATCCTTTGCCGCCGGGCGTTTCAATATAGCCACCCTGATGGGGGCCATTGACGGACGTCGAACCCTGCGCAAGCACCGTGCGAACTTCATAGGGGCCCTCGATGCTGCGTGATCGGAGAACGGCCTGTGCTCCTGTGCTGACTCCCCCATAAGGAGCGAAGATGTAGTAGTAACCATCCCTCTTGTAGAGCTTTGGTCCTTCGAGCGTCGGCAGGTTTTTCGCATCCCGTTCGATCACTGTGCCGGCGTCGAGCACGGTGCGTCCATCCGGACTCATGTGATGCAGGATCAGCGGACCGGCGCCGACGCGTGAATGGATCAGGTAGGCCTGACCGTCGTCGTCCCAGAAGGGGCAGGGGTCTTCATAGCCTGGACCTGCCAGTACAGCTACGGGAGGCGTCCACGGGCCTGCCGGAGAGCTCGCCGAACTCATGAAGATTCCTTCGTCCGGCGTGGGGAAGTAGACGTAGTAGCGGCCAGCATGAAAACGGATGGCAGGCGCCCAGGCGCCTCTTCCATAGCGGTTGCCACCGATCATGCTGTAGCGGGGATCGATGTCGAGACGCGGAAATACGTGACCTACGATCGTCCAGTGCAGCAGGTCTGTTGACTTCAGGACAGGGATGCCCGGCATGAAGGAGAAGGTCGAGGCGACGAGCAGGTACTCGTTGCCTACGCGGATGACGTCAGGATCGGAGTAATCGCCCCAAAGGATCGGGTTGTGGTATTCCGCGCGGGACGTCGATTGTGCCGCGCCTGGCGATAGAAACCCGCAGGAAGGAATCAGAAAAAGAAGAACGTGGGAGAGCGTTCGGTAGGGTATGGAATGTTGCCATGTCTTCAGAATCTTCATATCGATTGCCTCCCATCTTATAGAAGGCAACTGCGGGAGGTTTGAAGCAGAGCCAGGCTAGAGGTACGCCCATGCTCTTGTTCGATCTCCCTCAGAATCGTCATCCTGAGCGTAGCGCTTCGCGTTTTTGCGAAGCGCGCAGTCGAAGGACCCCGAGGGATTTCATCTTGCCCATGGTGTCGAGACCTTTCTCACTACGAAAGCCCAAGCTCGAGCGCTCGGGGTAGAAAAGGTGCAAAGGGCATGGGCAAGATAGCAACCTTCGGGGTCCTTCGACTACGCGTCCCCAAAGGCCGGGACGCTACGCTCAGGATGACGGTTCTGTCGTGAGATAAAAACAAAAATGCTGTGGAGTGCGAGTCATCGATCCAGAAGTTCTCTGCAACGGGCCTCCGAGGCGTCTTTGCGCCAGCCCCGTTCGTCTATTGAAACAGTCGTCAGCCTCTTGGGTTGTCGATCTCGGACCTCCTCCGGTGCTTCGCCAAAAAGACAACCGGAGGGGGTCTTCCTTCACTTTTCAAAAACATTTAGAACAACAATCTAGCGCCGAACTGAAACTGCCTGGCAGGATCGCTGTTGGAGATGCCCGCTGTCGGAATCATGAAGGTGTTTGCAGGCTTGATCCCGTTGCCGTAGGTTGTCGTCAACTTTACGTAGTTACCATGGTTGAGGACATTGGAGACCTCGGCCCGGCTTTCGATGTTCAGCTTCTGCCAGATGTGAAACGTTCGCGTCAGGGCCAGGTCCGTTTGTGCCTGTACGGGGCCTCTGAAGGAGTTTCGTGAGACTCCAAAGGCTCTGTCGGCAAGAATTCCATCACCGTCGTTATCCACGCCCGAGAGCGGATTGACCGGTAGGCCAGAGGCTGCGACGGTGACTCCTGTGAGACGAACTGCCGCGGGAAGATTCAGGATTCCCGTAGCGACAAAGCGATGCCGCTGGAAGTAATCGGACGGACCGCTTTCGCCGGTCTTCACGTTCCATACGCTGGGAGTGCCGGTCGAGTTGCCGCCGGTGAAGAACACATTCGTAATGTTGGAGCTCAACAGGTACGCGGCCTGAAACTGAAACAGTCTTCCAACGTGCCGCGATAGCTGCACCTCTCCCGAAGTGTTCCGCGCGTTTCCCACGTTGTCTACCTGCTCGACGTTGGCCACGGCGATCTGTGTGCCATCGCTTCTGGGATAGAAGAGATAGGGCCTCGTAGCGTTCGCTGCTGCCGTTGTTCGCGTCTGTCCTGCGGCAGTTCGGATAAAGGGAGCTGGAGCGTTCAGATTGTCGAGCATGAGTTGATGCCTTGAACCCATAAATACGGCATCGACTTGAAGCACCCAACCTTTGGGCAACCGTTGTTCGATGCCTGTTGAGACCTCCATCGTGTAGGGATTCTTCAAGTCAGGATTGAGCAACATGATGTCGCGACGATCCGCCGCTCCTCCTACGATGGGTGGGGTGGGGTAAGACGGATTCGAAATGGTGTAGCTCGCCGCAGAAGAGTTCGGGCCGAGGTTCAAGGCGTTACGCTGCAACTGTCCGTAGATCTGATCGTAGAAAAGTCCTGCACCGGCGCGAACGAGGGTGTTGCCATTCCCGAAGGCGTCCCAGGCGAGGCCTAATCGTGGCTGGACATTGGCCACTCCGGAGCTGTTGGATTGATAGTCGTAACGAACTCCGAGATTCGCCTTGAGCCTCTGGGTTGCCTTCCATTCATCCTCGGCAAACGCGGAGACGATCTCCTGTCCATACTGCAGCACCTGGGCTCCCACCGTTTGCGTGTACTTCAGCGGCTGCTGGTTCGGAGTCGGCGCCCCCGCAGCGAAGGTGTACGTTCCGAGCGGCGTGCTGATGAAGTTGTAGTCCGTGTACTGATGGATGTAGTCTCCGCCTGCCGTAATCGCATGGGTGCCAAAGGTCTTCGAGATCGTCTCTGCCGCCTGCCACGCCTGTGCCCTCAGATGCTCGACTGCTGAGCCACCCGTGGTCGAGTAGCTGGGCCTTACGATCTGAATGCTCGCAGCCAGGGGCGTGTACCAAAGAGGCAGCGAGTTCGAGTAGGAGATTCTGAAATCGTTCAACCAGCCTCCGAACAGGGAGCGCTGTGTAATCTGTCCTGCCGCACTCTGCTGGATGTCGGTTCGCGCAGCGTTTGCCTGAACAAATCCTCCGACAATATCGTTCAGGTTATTGCTCTTGAGAAAGTCGCCATTCAACCGAACTGTCGTAAACTCGCGATCGCTCCACTTACGGTCCAACCGGACCAGGCCCATGTAGGAGTTCTGGATTCCATCGAAGAACCCCGGCACAGGGGATTGGATGAACGCACCGCGCTCCTGATGCTGCTGCTCGTAGGAGGCGAGAAAGTAGGTCTTGCCTCGTTGCACCGGACCGCCAATCGTGCTGCCCCACTGCTGCTTTGAGTTGGGCACATGAAACGTCGAGACGGGTGGCGCTGCCTGAATTCCAGAGGGTCTTACATATCCAAAGGCCTCTCCATGAAACTGGTCGGTGCCCGATCTTGTCGAAAGAAGAATGACACCTCCACTCGATCTGCCGTACTGTGCCAGATACTCGTTGGTAAGAAGCTTGAACTCGCCGATAGCAGAGATCGACACATTCTGCTGTGGTCCGTTGGACAGAATGAAGTCGGAGTCCGTGCTGCCATCGAGCTCGTACTGCGTGAAGCGGAACGACTGATTGTTGATCGTCAGCCTGGTGGAACTACGACCATCCGATCCCGAGCCGACAGTATTTCTGGCCCTCGGATCGACCATCGCAAACTGCGCGAGATTTCGATTGGTACTTGGCAATTGCGTGAGTTCGGTGGGGTCGAGCGTTCGCGTCAACTCCGGGGCCGTCACCAACTCTGAAGAGGTGTCGAAGACTGTAATCGTCTGCTGCAGGGGATCTACTCCAAGTGACAAGCTAAGCAATGTGCCGTCCGCCATCACGCCTTCGCGGGTTAGGCGGTTCATCCCGAGTGCGGTCACGGTGAGATGATAAGGGGTTCCAGCGGTCAGTGCGTGAAAGACAAAACTTCCATCATTCTGGCTCGTCGTCTCCATGCTTTTACCGGACGCATCCAGGAGGACGATGTTTCCTCCGGCGATAGCCGCCCCGGAACTGTCCTGTAGAACACCGTGAATCTCCGTCGCCGCGACTCCTTCCGGTTTCTGGGCATGGATCCATGAGAACGACGAGACCAGGATAAATCCAGTGAGACACAAGATCACACGAGCAATCTTTACGAGCGAAGACATGAGCGTACCTTTCTGTTGCAACGGAGACTTGCTTGTTGTGGGAAACGATTTTTGGGGGATTCCGGGCTAGCGCGATAGGGACGGTCTGATCTAGACCAGCTCCAGTGCTACCTTCTGCTCGACCTTGACGGTGCGCTTTCTCCACGCTGCCAGCCTGCGAAGCGCCAGCGAGAATCCGGTCCATATCAGGAGAAGCGCAGCCAGTGCTGCGATCAACGCGATCAACTGACCGGTTACCCCAAAGAGTTCGCCGGTGTGCAGGTAGCGCGCATAGAGTCGCCACTGGCGGCCGCGCGGCTGGCTGTCGAACGGCTCCCAACGCACGACCTTTGCGTTCTTCAAGGAGAGAACGAGCTGCGCTCTTTCCTGAGGGCGACCGCCCCTTCCGTCATCGATGGAGAAGGTAACGTTCTTGTCCTTCTCTCCCGGCATCCGAAGCGACAGGCTGTACCAGCGAGCATCCTGCAACTTCGCACGCGCTATCAGAGGATCAAGAAGGGTGAGATCGGAGAGGGAGCCATGCTGCATCTGTCGCTCTGCCGGAGCCGTCGGCAGAGGAGTTCCTGCCGCTCGATAGAGCAGCCCGTTGGCCCAGCCATAAGCCATGATCGAACCCGTTGCAGAGATGATGAGGAGCGGAACCGCCAACCAGAATCCAGCGATGTTATGCAGATTCCACTCGCGAGCCCTGCCCGCCAGGTTCCTGCGGAACGTAAACGCGGACTTCAGATTGGCAGCTCGCCAGCGGCGCGGAAACCAGAGGATCAATCCACTGAGCAGGAGGAAGAAGAAACCCAGGTTGGCAGCATCCTTCACGTACCGCAACCCCTCATGCTGGCCGCGGCTCAGGGCGACCCAGCGATGCAGATCACGCACGGAGTTGAAAAATATCCGAAGCCTGCTGGCACCTGGCCCGAGCACCTTGCCGGTGCAGCCATCGACGAGCAGAGTCGCGTCGCCCTGCAAGGTCACTTGCGCCGGCACGCCAGGGTCAGAGAAGAGTTGGACCGCCGTAGCAGCTTGACCGCTTTGCGCCTGAGCCGACATCAGAATGGCCGATGGAACCGTGCAAACTTCGCCTGGCGAAGGAATGTTGGGCTTGATGCCCCGCTCGGCAAAGTGGACGATCTGCGTTTGAAACGCCAGGATCGTTCCGGTAACCGCCATATAGGCGACCCCTAAACCCACCGCAATTCCAACGATCAAATGTGCCCAGAACAAGAGGCGTCGTACGCTCATACTACTGTCTCCATATGGATGGAGGCTTGTAGAGCCATACCTCTAGGGCCTGCTCGTGAGCCATCATCGCCGATCTCAAGAATTACCCGGGCGCTTCGCCAAAAGACTCCCGGATAACTCACCTTCAAATGAAGACTAAATTGGTCCTATATTTAAATCAAGCCTACCCTGGCTCTAATAGCGCTTGTAGGAAAGAAATTTTCCGGACATGTTGATCTTGACCCTGTCGCCTTTGGGGTTGGGCTCGCGTTCGATCTGCATGTCGAAGTCGATGGCGCTCATGATGCCGTCACCAAACTCCTCTTCGATCAAAGCCTTCCATGTCGTGCCATAGGTCTGCACCAACTCATGGAAGCGGTAGATAAGAGGATCGGTGGGAGGCAAGGCCGGCAGGGAGCCACGTAACGGTGGTTCGGTCAATATGGTGGCTTCTATTGCGGTCAGCCCGAGGAGCCTGGCTGCATTCTCCGCTTCAGTTTTAGTGAGTGTCATCTGCCCGAGCAAGGCTGCGGTGTAGAGAATCGGAGAGCCAGGACCGATGCCCTCTGCGATCTGCTTCCAGCTCAGATTACGGCTGCGCTTCTCGTCTTGAATCTTGAGTGTGAGTTCTTCTCTTGTTGCCATGTTGGTTCTTCCTCGTTTCGATGGGGAGCTTAACTGAAATGGGCGGAGCCTACGCTCCACCCATTCGTGATTGCCGGCAGGGCTACTTGCTGACAGTGTAAGAGTGCGCGCCGGTTCCGGCGAGTTTTCCGCCGTCGACGATGAGATATTCCTCACGGATGGGGCGCTCTTCGAACCAGCACTCCAGGATCTCTCGTGTGCCTGCCGCATAGCGTGCCTGTGCGGAGAGCGAGGTACCCGAGATGTGAGGAGTCATGCCGTGATGCGGCATCGTCCTCCACGGATGGTCCTTCGGGGCCGGCTGCGGGAACCAGACATCGCCCGCGTATCCGGCCAGTTGTCCGCTCTCGAGTGCGCGAACGACCGCATCCCGGTTGCAGATCTTGCCGCGTGCTGTGTTCACGAGATAAGCGCCACGCTTCATCTTGGAGATCAATTCGTCATTGAAGAGATCGAGTGTGCCTGGATGCAGCGGAGCGTTGATGGTGACTACGTCGCAGACCTTGACCATGTCTTCAACGCTGGGATGGTAGGTGAGGCCGAGTTCGTTTTCAACGCTCTCGGGAAGCCGATGCTGGTCGAAGTAGTGCAGCTTCACATCGAAAGGCTTCAAACGCTTGAGGACGGCGAGTCCGATGCGTCCCGCGGCAACGGTACCCACGTGCATGGCTTCGAGATCGTACGAGCGTTCCACGCAATCGGCAATGTTCCATCCGCCTTTGATCACCCACTGGTAGGACGGGATGTAGTTGCGCACGAGCGAGAGGATCATCATGACGACGTGCTCCGACACGCTGATGCTGTTCGAGTACGTGACCTCAGCTACGGTGATGCCGTTCTTGATCGCCGCTTCGAGATCGACGTGATCCGAACCAATGCCGGCGGTGACCGCCAATTTGAGTTTCTTCGCTTTGGCGATTCTCTCCGGTGTGAGATAAGCAGGCCAGAAGGGTTGGGAGATGACGATTTCAGCATCGGGAAGTTCGCGCTCGAAGACAGAGTCTTCGCCTTCCTTGTCCGACGTTACGACAAGCGTGTGGCCCAGGCCTTCGAGATACTTGCGCAGGCCAAGCTCTCCCGAGACGCTGCCCAGCAGCTCACCTGGAGTGAAGTCGATTTGTTTGGGGGTGGGTGCCGTCTGTCCGCCGGGATAGTGATCGATCTTAGGGACGTCAGCGCGTGCGTAGGATTTCGGGTAGCCGGTGATTGGGTCGTCGTACAGAACACAAAGTATCTTTGCCATTGCTTCCTCCACTTACAGAAGCAAAGCTCTCAAACCGAAAGAACGACGGTCAAACAAACTCTTTCGATGGGTCAATCGATGATTTCGATCATGATTGCATGCATGTAAAAGTCCCGTATAGCGCGTCATCAAATTGTTGTTTCGGGCTAAAGATTGAGCCGTGCAAATAGCTTCTTGTGGCAAGGACCGGAAGGGCCTGGCTTCAGCCAGGCCGTAAAGGTGAAGCTCAGTCCTCTTCCTCTCTGCCGAAGGCTGGAGCGAAGGCGTAGCCGGAGCGACTGAATTGCTTTCCTTGATGTCACCAAGACTGTACAAGGCTCAGCAGAGATGTATCCGTAGCTGGAACTGGCTTGCTTGCCGCGACCAAAGAAGGCAATTCAGTCGTTACGCCCTGCGGGCTTCACTCCAGCCTTCGGCAGAGAGGTACGGGTCTTCGGCCTGGCCTTCTATGGCACGGTTGAAACCGTGCCTTTCCGCTCTATGCCTCAACAAACTGTTTGCACCGTTCGATTTCGCTCCAGAAGCAGTTTGATGCCGCATCCTATTCGAGCCTGCGGGCAATCTCGTGTTTCGAATTCATCTCCTTCGCCATATCCAGAAAGGCGCGCGCTGCAGGAGGCAGGGGATCACGGTCGGATGCGACCAGGCCGACGGCATGAGTCGTATCCGGTTCCACAAGAGCAAGAGCGCGCACACCTTCCATCTCTCCCACGAGCGGCAGAAACGAGTGTGGCACGATGGTCGACCAGTGTCCGAAGTGGAGATGGGACCAGAGCGTGATCAGCGAGTTGGTCTCGATCATCGCGTGGACCTCCGCTCCAGCCTCGTGAAAGTGCATATCGAGGATGCGGCGGTTCTGCATGTCGGAGGTCAGAAGACACAGGGGATAGGTCGCGGCCTCCGACCAGGAGATGGTCTTGCGATCCTGAGGGTGCTCGCCATGCCTTGTGAGCAGGACGTATCGCTCCGTGTAGAGCTGCAATCTGCGGACTCGCACCAGCGGCTCGTTGTCGAGATAGGTCACGCCGATGTCGAGGCTGAAGTCGTCCAGACCTCGCTGGATCTCGATCGAGGTCAGTGACCGGATCACGGTTGTGGCTTGCGGATGGCGTTTTGCGAAAGGAGTGGTGAGAAGAGAGATCATCGGCAGCGTTACGGGAATTGCGCCGATCTTCAGTTGACCTCCCAGACCGCGGCGCATCTGCGTGAGGTTCTGCTGCAGCCCTTCAAAGTCCGTCATGACGTGCTGCGCCCACTCCAAAACCTTTGCGCCCTCGGGCGTGAGGCCGACGTAGCGCTGGCCGCGCTCCACAAGCAGGACTCCAAGGCTCTCTTCCATCTGCTTGATTCCCGCAGAGAGGGTGGATTGCGAGACATTGCAAGAGGTTGCGGCTCGTGCGAAGTGTCTTTCGCGTGCCAGTGCGGTAAGGAATTCGAGATGCCGAAGAATCATGGGATATCGCTAACGATTTAAATCATATAGTTTCACCATGCGCAGGGCGGCCGTAAAGTCCGGGTGCGTGCTTCGATCAAACAGCCAGGGGTGTCCGTTGTGGTCGCTTTCCAGGAAGCAGGGCAACCAGCAGACAGCCAATGATTGTCAGGGCGGCGAAGACCATGAGCACCAGGCGGTAGCCGCCTGTGGCGTCGACGACATGCCCGGCTCCCCATGAAGCGAAGAGCGTCTGCACCACGAGCAAGGGAGTGGAGAGCCCGATGATGGCTCCGAAGTCGGCGCGTCCAAAGGTCTTGGAGACGACGACAGGAATCATCACACCCGATGCCCCGCCGCCAGCGCCAACCAGCAGGCTTGCCAGTGCAAAAGAAGTAGAGGATCTGTCTTCGATCAGAAGCAGACAAGCGAGCAGGCAACCAAGCGGAGGCAGTGCGGCAAGCATCCACAATGGGATTCTGTCTGCAAGCCATCCGACTACCAGTTTGGCGGCGAGAGCAGCAAGAGCTAACCGGGACATGAAGAGGGAAGCGGTTCGGACATCCACACCACTCGCCTTGGCCATGGGCACGAAGTACGTGATCAGTTGATTCACGATCAGCGGCGTGAGCGTGATGATGATCGCAACCAGCCAGAAGAGCGGCGAGGGCAGGAGTGAGGCAATCGCGCGGCTTGATTCTTTCTCCGGAGTGACATCGGCGGAGAGACTGACGACTGGCTGGCCGTCCGGTGCCAGTCCTAACTCCTCCGGCCAGTCGATGACATAGCGCAGGACCAGGGGGATGAAGAGCAGGATGATGCATCCATAGCCGAGCATCGTGTTCGAGAAGCCGAAGTGGTGAATCGAAAAGGCCATGGCGGGCGCGCCCAGAAATCCCGGCACGGCGAAGCCGCAGGCCGCAAGCCCAAACGCCATGCCGCGACGGGCGATAAACCAGTGCGCAATCATCGTCTGCGCTACCGGCAGTCCTAACTGACCGATTCCAAACAGCACTCCGTAGATCAGTGCGATGTGCCAAACGTGCGACACCAGACTCAAGCAGAGATACCCGACCGCCATGCACCCATAGATCACGACGGCAAAGACGCGCAGCTTGTATTTGTGCGCAAGAACTCCAAACAGCGCTGATGCGATTCCATAAGTGATCGTCATCAGCCCAGTGGTCGCCAGAAAGATCTGTTGATTCGAGACCTTGAACATCTCACGAAAGGAGACGATCAGGATGCCGTTGAGATAGAGCTGGCCGAAGCTGACAGCCTGGGTAAGCGCCGCCAGCAGCACGATGACCCATCCGTAGAAAAATCGAGATTTCGGTTGCATGGTTTCCGGTCGTCTTTCGTGAAGCAAGGCCAGGGGCTTCTCAAAGTGAACCATACTTCGTGGCTGGCTGTTGCCGTGCTAATCCAAACTGCAACGCAAAGTGCGCGAAGGACGCCAAGTTGATGCAAGGAAACTCTGCGCAAACTTGGCGTCCTCGGCGCACTCCGCGTTTGCAGTTTTCTTCCGCTTCGTGCCCCATCCGCACTATCCACCCATCGGGTGGAGCTCTACGCGTTGAAGAAGTGCCGCGAGACGGCTGGCCGCTTCCTGTCCGGTTGCGGCGGAGAGACTGGAAAAGCTATACGACTCAATACAAAAGGAGGCCGATACCGTGCCGTAGAGCAACGCTGTGATGGGATCGTCGCCTCTGGCGAATCCGGCCAGCACGCCACCGCAAAAGGCATCTCCCGCCCCTGTTGTGTCGACCGGTTCAACGGGTATAGCTGGGATATGAATTCGCTCGCCGGCTCCTGCAACGTGAGCGATCGCACCCTCTGCACCGCACTTGATGGCGATCAACGCCACATCCGGTGCAAGGGCTCGCAGCTTGTGCAGGGCTTCGAGCGGAGTCACCCCCGGAAATATCGCGAGGATATCTTGCCGGCTCGGCAGAAAGAGATCGACGGCACGGATGAGTTCGACGATCTCCTCGAGATGCGCGCGGCCGAGGAGATCATGATCGTCGAGATCGAGTGAGATAAAGAGCGTGCCTGCCTTGCGAAGTTCTCTCGCCAATCCTATGGCGATATCGTGCGGCAGCGGAGCAATATGGGCCGCAGATTGAACGCCGGAGAGCGCATCTGCAAGCTTCGGGCTGAATGCATTCCAGTCCCTGGTTGCGCTGCGTGAGACGAAGTGCCGCCTTCCGTCTTCCTCGTAGAGGCCCCAGTTGCGCAGCGTGCGCGGCACGCGCCGGCAGCGCGACAGGTCGATGCGTTGGTCCAGAAGTTCTATTGGATAATCAGCGCCCAGGGGAGCAACGATGCTCACGCGTCCTGTCCAGAGTGCGGCTCCTAACGCCGCATAGATAACACTGCCGCCAGGAACGGCCCACCGAGTCGATCCGTCGGGGAAGACGAGATCGTCGATGGTGAGGTTGCCAAAGACGGATACAGAGGAGGTCACGCCCTCGTCCCAGGCCGTGCCAGGGTAAATTGCACCAGGGAAGAGTTGTGGTAGATCACACTGTACAAGCCACGACGGCGTTGGGCTTCGAACTGGATCTCCCGCATCAGCAGGAGAGGGAAGCCGGGCTTAACCTGCAGAAGCTCCGCATGTTTTTTGCTGGCGGCAACGGCCGTTACCGTCGCTTCGCTCGATATCAGGTGCCGTTGGAGTTTCGTTGCCATGAACTCGTAGATCGAGCCTCCGTCGAACATCTTGATGAGCGGCAGCTTCCACTCGGCATCGTCGAGAAGCGCGATGTAATCGTAGGCCACCACGAGAGGCGTTGCTCCCGCAAGCCGCAGGCGAAAGATCTCGGCGACGGGGGAAGACTCCGGAACATCCAGCGCCGTGGCAACTTCGGCGGTGGCGGCAACTTGCCGAATCTTCAAGCCATCCACCCTGGCCTCATTGCCATTCTCGCGGATCAGGGCGGACATGGAGTTCATGGTGTCGAGAGGGCTGCTCAAGTACCCCTGGCTCTCCGCGACGAACGTGCCTACGCCGTGGCGAATCGTGAGCAAACCCTCCAGGGTTAGAAGACGAGTGGCTTCGCGCAGAGTCTGCCGGCTTACCCCAAGCTCCCGTGCAAACTCCACTTCGCCGCGAAGTTGAACCCCACGCTCCAGCTTTCCCGACTGAACCTGCTCGCGGATGGCGTTCGCAACGCGCGTCGCAAGATTCTCCCGGGGTACTCCGTTCCAGATGCGTTCGTTCAGCCCCTTGGTGGAGAGCTCGTTCAGGTCCCTGTTGATCATGTTTCCCAATTATGCCAGCACGTTAAGAGCACGGTCAACGGACGTATGAGGTCAGACGTCTGTCGTGAATTAACCGTACAGTAACTTTCCATTCTCGCTGCATTTACTTACCCGACTTAGTTTCACTTCTGGCTATTCATGAAAAGGAAGGCGCATTCAAAGATGCAGGCATAGCAGAGAGGGAATCCTTCGCGGTCCAACCACTGGCCGTAGCCGAGAACGAACTGAGGACTCCATCTGTAGCACGCCTAAGATCGGCCGACCAGCTCCTCAAAACCTAAATTTGGTTCTTCGACAGTAGCCAGCAGGCAGTGGAATTCTTGCGCTCATTTTTCGACTTTACCGAGGAGTCGCGTGGCGCAGTTGGACGGTAACACCTAACCCAGGAGAGGCTTATGACAGTTAGAAAGTTAACAAGATACGTATTGATGCTTGTCTCGCTTGCGAGTGTGCATGCGCGGATGCAGGCGCAGACCGCGGTCGATGGGGCCATCGGTGGAACCGTAGAAGACAAGACGGGCGCTGTGATCTCTGGCGCGAACATCGTCATCCACAACAACGGCACCAATGCCGAGCAGAACATCACCTCGGACGCAGCCGGATTCTTTCGTGCGAACCACCTGCAGCCCGGAACTTATACCGTCACGATCTCAGCGCCGAACTTCGAAGCCTTCAGGTCGGAGAAGGTGGATGTAACCGTTGGCTCGCTCACGAACGTGCAGTCCAGCCTATCGCCCGGATCTTCCAGTGAGATGATCGACGTCACCAGCGCGGCTCCCGCGATCAACACCACGAATAACGACTTTACGAGCACCATTGATCTCAAGGCTCTCGAAGACCTTCCGGTCAACAACTACCGCTGGTCTGCCTATGCCTTGCAGGCGCCAGGTGTTGTTGAGTCCGGCGGGTTCGGTCTCCTCAGCTTCCGCGGACAGAGCACTCTGTTGAACAACATCACGATCGATGGCGCGGACGATAACCAGGCGTTCTTCTCCGAAGAGCGCGGCAGAACCAACATTGGATATTCGACGCCAAAGTCGGCGATCCAGGAGTTCCAGATCAACACCTCGAATTACTCCACCGAGTATGGAAGAGCGTCAGGTGGAGTCGTCAACGCCGTTACCAAGAGCGGCGGCAACCAGTTCCATGGAGAGGGTTACTTTCTCGACCGCGATTCGGCATTAGCTGCGTTCAATGACTTCACCTCGGAAAACGTGCAGAAGACGCCGGGTGGCCCCTTTACGTCGGTGCCCATCAAGCCTACCGATATCCGCAAACAGGAAGGGTTCGCCTTCAGCGGCCCTCTGATTCACGATAAGCTCTTCTTCTTCTTCGCACTGGACCGCTTCTACCACGACTTTCCCATCGTCACGGTACCCAGCGCGCCCTCGACGTTCTATGCGCAACCCTCGGCTACTCTGCCGGGCAACGCAACCTGCCCTGGCAGTACAAATCCCATCAGCAGCGTAACGACGTCCGCAAACTACGATCCGAACTTCTTTGCTGACAGTGGTGCCTGCACGCTGCAGACGAACCTGAAGCTTGCTACCTATGCAGCGGCGAGAACGGATTACATCTCAGGGCAGACAGGCTTGAACTCGTTGCTGGGACAGGCTGCGCGCTTTGCCGACCAGACCCTGTTCTTCCCCAAGATCGATTGGCAGATCAACGGCAAAAATCATCTCAGCGCAGAGGTCAATCGGCTCCGCTTTATCTCGCCCTCCGGTCAGCAGACCAACGCAACTGCCAGCTATGGAACCCAGAGCATCGGCAACGTCTATGCTCGCGATACCTGGGGTGTGGCCCGGCTCGACACCTACATCACCTCGGCCATCAGCAATGAGGTCCGTTACCAGTACAGCCGCGACTTCGAGTTCGCGGGTGCCGAAACGCCCACCTCCTATGAGCAGAGCACTCTGCTCAACACGGCGACGGGATATTCCAATCCTCTTGGCTTTCCTCCCAACGTCTCCATCACCGGAGCCTTTCAGTTCGGCACGCCCACCTTTTATCCAAGGCCTGCCTATCCTGACGAGCGCCGCTGGCAGGTGACCGATACCGTTCAATGGGTGCGCGGCAACCATACCTTCAAGTTCGGTGGCGATTACATTCACACGAACGACCTGAGCGAGAACCTGTCGAGCTTCTATGGCGGATATAGCTATACGACGCCGGCCACGTATCTCACAGACTTCTACCTTGCGCAGAATCCCGCCACAGTCTCCCAGGCCGCTCATTACAGCGGATACCAGCAGGGCTTTGGTCCGCTCGGATTCGAGTTCCAGACCGGTGACTATGCGGGCTTCATCCAGGATGAGTGGAAGGTGAGCCCGAGGCTCAGCGTCACCCTAGGCCTGCGCTACGAGTACGAGCAGGTCCCCAATGCGCAACTCCCCAACCCGCTCGTTCCTCAGACTGAATCCCTGCCCAGCGACAAGAACAACATCGCACCTCGTGTCGGCTTTGCCTATGATGTCTTCGGAAGCGGCAAGACGATCCTTCGTGGCGGCTACGGCATCTTCAACGCGCGTTTGATCAACTCGACCATCTACAACGCGATCGCGCAAACAGGAGCGGCTGGAGGACAGGAGCAAAGCCCGAACCTGCTGCCGGGCAATCCCGGTGCGCCGGTGTTCCCGCAGATCATCTCAGGATCTCTGGCGTCCTCGGTCACACCGAACGTGATCTACTTCGATCCTCACTTCCAACTGCCGCAGGTCCATCAGGCGGATTTGAATGTGGATCAGGACCTGGGCTGGAATACGACGCTGACCCTGAGCTGGCTCGGTTCCTACGGGCGTGAGCTGCCGAGCTTCGTCGATACCAACCTGCCTGCCCCGGTGAACGTCACTTACACGGTCGTCAACAACAACTCGTCGGGCCTGTTGACGAACGGAGCGCAGATCAGCACCCGATTCTACGGCTATCCGGTGAAGTCGCCGGTAGCAGGTGCGCCCGCGCCGCCGGCTGTAGCCGACTTCGGACGTCCTGATGTGCGCTACGGCGCGAAGACGGACATCTTCAGCGGCGTCAACTCCAACTATGAAGCGTTTGTGGCGCAGATCAATCATCGGATGAACCACAATGTGCAGTTCCAGGCGAGCTATACCTGGTCTCATGCGTTGGACTACGGCGAGAACAACACCACGTTCTCCAGCAGCAATAGTCTTCTCGATCCGCTGAACCTGCGGGCAGAGTATGGCAACTCCGTTCAGAACGTGCCGAATCGCTTCATCGCTACCGCGGTCATCGACTCGCCCTGGAAGGCGTCGGGATGGAAGAGCTACCTGGTCAACGGGTATGAGCTGTCTCCGAGCTTCTCCGCCCAGAATGGCGAGCCGTACTCGGCGACAGTGAATGGAAGCCCGACGAACCTGGCCACTTCAGGAAGCGTGACAGGCTATATCACGGGCACCAGCACTGGCTTCACGGGCTCTGGCGGATCGACACGCATCCCCGGATTCCAACGGGATACGTTTGAGCTGCCAAAGACCTACGTGCTGGACCTGCGCGGTTCGAAGAGGTTCACGATCCGCGAACGCTACAGCCTGGAGTTCCTGGCCGAGGCATTCAATCTTCCGAACCATCAGAACATCACAGCAACCAATACCCCTGCCTACGCTTTTGGCACGGCAACGGGAGCTAACGGGCAACCGTACAGCACGCTCACCCAATACACCGGGGCGGCCTTCGGATCTGTCAGCAACTCCAACAACAACATGATCTACACCCCGCGTCAGATTCAATTGGGAGTACGTTTGCAGTTCTAAGAACTCGGCGGTGTCTGGTGGATCATGGACAACGACATGTCTTGTCCAGATCCTCCCACAGAATCGTCATCCTGAGCGAAGCCCCTCGCGCTTTTTGCGAGGGGCGCAGTCGAAGGACCCCGAGTGTTGCTATCTTGCCCATGTCCTTCGCACCTTTTCCACCTCAAGCGTTCGAGCCTGGACGTTCGTGCTGGAAAAGGTTCCGACATCATGGGCAAAATGGTAACCCTCGGGGTCCTTCGACTCCGCGTCCCCAAAGACCGGGACGCTACGCTCAGGATGGCGTTTTTGTAGAGGACGTAGATAAACGCTAGAGGCAGGGGATGGGGTCTATCTCCTGCCTCTGCGAAGCACGAATCAATGGAAGCGGGTGACAGGAGACTGTCACCCGCTTTTCATCTCTGCAAGAAGCGCTTCTGTTAGGGCCTTCCACTCTGCCTCCAGGGTGGTCTGACGGAAATGACTGCCGCACCGCTGATACCAGTAATCAGCGTTCCATGATTCGCCTTCTTTGCGGTGGAGATAGGCATGAACAGCCATGCCGTTCTGTGTCTCCAACTCATCGACCAGGGCATGAGCCTGAGCCCAATCTCCCTTTGCATCCCACCACAGAGCTGCGAGTGGAGCGGGCAGATTGTTGTTTGGTGATTCGTCTGTAAGCGATTCTGTGAATTGCTTGAAGTTCATCGTGGTCCTCCGAACTACGCTCGGATCTTCAGGGCGTGGCTCTGCTTTGAGTAGCTTTCCATAGAGTCTGCGCAGTTGCTAGAACGAAGATCAAGAAAACCCATTGGTCGGCGACCATCCACACGACACCTCCGTAGACGTAAATAATCCAGGTGTTGTGAACTACATCGCTCAACATAAGCAGCATAAGCAGCGTGATTCCTAACCTCGGCCTGGCGAAGAGAAGGATGGCAACAAGCGGATCAAGAATCGTCAGCGCCGACCAAAACAGCACCGTGCCAAGTGGTTTGCCTCCATAGTTCCATCGCCAACCATGACGAGCCAGAATCGAAGCGTGACTGTAGGTACCTGCCGCAAGGCAGAGAACGTAGACAATTCGAATCCATCCCGCCCTTTTGTCGGGTAAACCAAAGGCCATGATTGGAGTTTAGGTGCCAGTCCGGCTTACGCAAAACGAAGGTTTCGCAGGGCTGAGCGCGCAGGTCAAAACTTCCGCGATTCGAGTTGAAAAGGCTGTTGCAATTGCCTCTCCATTGGATACAGGTTTGCACAATGAGTGCCAGCGATTTTCTGATGTTTGTTGTGGTGAACTCTTCCTACCCCACTTGAACGAGGTTCGAAGGCTCTGCTGACATCAGATCCTCTTAGCAATTAGCATAAGGAGTGGTCTATAAGCAGCCTCCTATAACAAAAGTCGATCTGGTCGGTGTCGGTCTCAACGCAACGGATACCGTCATCCCACTGACATCATTTCCCACTCTCGGTTCCAAGATCGAGTACAGCGAACGCAGCATTCTGCTCGGCGGCGAAATCTCTACCGCTGTGATCGCCTGCCGCCGCTGGGGGCTGCGCACCCGGTACATCGGGCGCCTTGGCGACGACTATGCCGCACGTCTTCACCGCGCTGCCTTTGACGACGTCGGCGTCGAGTCCCGCATCCTCACCGTGGAGGACGCCTCCAGTCCGCAGTCTCTCATCCTTGTCGACGGCTCGGGCGAACGCACGGTCCTGTGTCATCGCGATCCGCGCCTGACCCTGCAACCGGAGGACATGGAGCGCAAATGGATCACCTCTGCGCGAGCGCTGCTCGTCGATGGTTATCACACCACCGCGGCCATCACCGCCGCGACCTGGGCCCGCGAGGCAGGCATCCCCGTCATTGCCGACCTGGATGTCATCCGCCCCGGCATCAACGACCTGTTGCCGTTGGTGGACTACGCCTTTGCCAGCCGCGACTTTCCGACAGCGATGACGGGTGAGCCGGATCTAAAGAAGGCTCTGGCCAGTCTCCGAGACCAGTTTCATTGCCGCCTGGTGGGCGTCACCCTGGGACAGGACGGCATCCTGACCTGGGATGGCGAGCAGTCGATTCAGCGGCCTGCCTATCGGGTCTCTGCCGTCGATACCACAGGCGCCGGCGATCTCTTCCATGCTGGCTTTGTCTATGGACTTCTGCAGGGCTGGCCCCTCGAGCGTCAGCTTGATTACGCCTGCGCGGCCGCCGCGCTTAACTGCACCCGCGCCGGCGCTCGTGGCCGCATCGGAACCGTCGATGAGATCTCGCAACTTATGACAGGCGATAAGCGATACGACATTACTGAAGCGCGCTAGGACAGGCGACAACCAATTTCGGCGGCTGTGGATACACTTTCACGCAAGTTGCCATCATAAGAGAATGGTTCGACGAAATCGGTTCTCTGAGTTTTTGCATGGCGGCTTTTGTGTCTTACGGGCAATCGTTTGGGTGGCGCTGACAGTTGCGGGGGCTCCCCTGCGAGCGCAGGCAGGCAAATCCGATTCAGCCGCCAGAAGTGAAGCCAGGAGTGACAAAGACACGATCACCTTCGACAACGGGGATACGCTGACCGGCAAAGTCGGCAAGGTCGTGTACGGGAACATGAGCTTCCACAGCGACGCGCTGGGAGACCTGACGATTCCGTTGACCAAGATCAAGGCGATGCATACGACGACGGCGTTCGCGGCGGGGACAACGACAGCACCGCTCACGAAGAAGAACGTTGCGGAACAGGTGCCGGTAGGAAGAATCGAGCTTGAGAACGAGACCCTGAGCGTGATGCTGTCGCAGGGCGAGGTGCGGACGTTTCCCGTGAAGGACCTGAGGTTCATGCTGGATGAACCGGCTTACCGGCGGGAGCTGCACAACCAGTCGGACTTTTTGTATGGGTGGTATGGCACGGCCACGTTGGGCGCGAGCGTGGTGGCTTCAACCAACAATGCACAAACCTATACAGGTACGATCGGATTGGTACGAGCTATTCCGACGATCGCCGGGCTGCCCGCAGGAAGCAAGACGATCCTGAACCTGAGCGGAACCTACGGTCTGGCGAAGGACCCGGAGATCGTCTCCGGCGGCGATGTATTTCAGACGGCGTCGGTAACGAAGACAGACATCCTGCATGGCGACTTGGAGTACGACAAGTTCTTTACGCCGATGGTGTTCGGCCTGGTGAGCGGCAGCGCGGATCACAACTTCGGCAATGGCCTGGAGCTGCAGCAAGCCTATGGTGCGGGCATCGGCTGGGGCATCCTGCGCAGCCCGCAGAACGATCTCTCCATACGGGCGAGCCTGCAGTATGAACAACAGCAGTTCTATAACGGTATTACCAGCGGACTCGGAACGCCGACAGAGAACCTGGTGAGTGCTTCCGTCGGCGAGACGTGGAGCAGAACATTCCCGCACAGCATCAAGTTCAACGAGTATGTGACGCTGGCCCCGACGTTCAATGTGGTCAAGGCGTACTCGGGCGTTGCGGGAGCGGGATTTGTCTTCCCGGTCTATAAGAACCTGAACTTCTCGGTGACGACCACAGACAACTATCTCGGCGACCCGCCGGAAGGATTTCAGCGCAACACGTTTCAGCTCACGACTGGCGTTACCTATACGTTGAAATAATCGGGTGGCCGGTTCAGGTCGATTCATGCACCGGTAACGTTGAAGCTCTAGCCGATGCGCTTCCTTGTCTCGTCCAGAATCTCCCTGGCAAATACCGGGTCATCCACAGCACGCGCCAGGATAACGGCTCCGACCATGCTGCTGAATGCGTGTATCGCCAGGCCTCTCGCTTGTCGTTTCCCTCGGGCCCATGGAAAATGCTCGCTGAAGGTCGCGATCGTCTCCTTCAACTTTTCCGTGAAGGGCTTTGCGATGGCAGGCTCGCGTGCGACTTCGACGGCCAGAGCGGCTATGGTGCATCCCCCTTTGAGATCCGAAGCATGTGCGGAGCTCAGATACGTGTCCAGATAGTCCCTCCGTCCGCGCTCCGTTTTGGGATACTCTTCGAGTTCCGATGAGCCTCGGTCCATCGCGCGCGTCAACGCCTCAACGATCAGTGCCTCTTTCGAAGAGAAGTGGTTGTAAAACGGTCCGTGGGTTAGACCAGCCGCCTTCATCACCTCTCCTACTGAGACATTAAGCCCATCCTGGCGAAAGAGACGAATCGACTTATCCAGAATCTCCTCATGCTTCTTTGCGGTCTCTGCTGCTGATACACCCATACGCTCTCCCTTCGCTGCTGCACCCTTTCAGGATAACTCCATGATACTCATCATGCTCATTGCTTGACAAAGAGCATGATATATATCATGCTCTTTTTAGGAGCAATTCGGTTGCTCTGAGAAAGAAGAGGAGCACACGATGTCCAGCAAATTGGGAACAGCAGTGGTGACGGGAGCGTCATCCGGTATTGGAGCGGTTTACGCAGATCGTCTCGGCGCAAGAGGGTATGACCTTCTGTTGGTGGCCCGCAGGGTCGAGCGTTTGGAGAAGCTTGCGGCCGATCTGCGCAGCAAGTATGGGGTTCATGTAGAGGTCGTTGGTGCGGATCTGGGGAAGGCAAGTGACCTGGAACAGTTCGCCGACCGTCTGCGTGGCGACGAGCACGTGACGCTTCTGGTTAATAATGCGGGGCTGGCCTATATGACTCCTTCTGCAGAGCTCAGCGCAGCCAAGGCACAGGAGCAGATCAACGTAAACGTTACGGCGCTCGTGCAGTTAAGTCTTGCCGTGTTGCCCCGCTTCGTCGCGAAGAACGCGGGAACTTTGATCAACATCAGCTCGGTGCTTTCCATCTTTGCGATGCCCCTGTCGACCACGTACAGCGGCACGAAGGCCTTCGTCACACTCTTTACCCAGGGTCTGCAGCAAGAGGTCAAGGACACAAAGATCCGTATTCAGGCTGTCCTGCCGGCGTCTACCGCAACCGAGATCTGGGATGTCGCCGGTATCGGCGGTCATGGCGTGCTCGATCCGGCGACTGTGATGAGCACGGAGGCGTGTGTCGATGCAGCGCTGGCCGGACTGGACGCGGGGGAATTGATTACATTCCCCAGTCTTGAGGACGGAGCACTTTGGAGCCATCTGGAGCAGGCGCGATTGGCAATTCCTGCGGCGGTGAACACCAGAATTCCGGCTAGTCGCTACACATCGCGCGTCTGATCGGTACATTCTCGCAGCATCACTGCACGCGAGCCCTGTAGGGCTCGCGTGCGTTTTTGGAGGCGATTTCATCGAAGTCTGGAAGAAACAGCCTGACGGCACATGGAAGGCCGCCGACGACACCCATCATTCCGATCTGCCCGCTCAATCCTGATACCACGTTGTTGACAACGCCTCCATGCTCCGGCTACGGTTTCCTTGGAAAATTCATTTCTAATTTGGAAATTCTGGTGGAGTGGCGATGAGGAAGCTGAAGGTTCGCAAATCAATGGCTTGCATTGGCGGCACGATGCTGTTTGCCTGCGCAGCGTGGGCACAGACTGCCCCACCCACACCCAAGCCCGCACCGGATGTAGTTGCCGGTATTCCCGTGAACTATGACGAGGCCAAGGTTGGCACCTATACCTTGCCCGATCCGCTGGTCTTGAACAACGGCAAGCCCGTGCAGGATGCGAAGACCTGGCTCAAGCAGCGGCGGCCGGAGATCGTCTCGCTGTTTGAGACCGAGCAGTACGGCAAAGCGCCGGGCCGTCCTGCGGGCGAATCGTTCGAGGTCTTCGAGAAGGGAACGCCTGCCTTGAATGGCAAGGCCATCCGCCGCCAGGTGATGATCTATCTCACTAGCGACAAGACCGGTCCGGCGATTCAGCTCCTCATGTATCTGCCCGCTGGAGTGACCAAGCCTGTCCCCATGCTTCTCAGCATCAACTTCGGTGCGGTGCAGAATGCTGTCGACGATCCCGGCATCAAGCCGGAGACCGTGTGGGACATGAAGACCAACAAGCGTATCCAGGCCGTAGGAAAGGGCTTTGGCAAGCTGAACGTGGAGCCTCTGCTGGATGCCGGCTTTGGCGTTGCGACGTTCTACTACGGCGATGTGGAGCCGGATTATCGCGATGGCTTTGCGAACAGCATTCGCGCTCGCTATGCCAAACCCGGAGGGACGGAAGAGAATCGTGCCGCCGATGACTGGGGCTCTGTTGCGGCCTGGGCCTGGGGCATGAGCCGTGTGGAAGATTACTTCGAGACGGATAAGACCGTGGACAGCAAACGCGTCGCCATCCACGGCGTTTCGCGCCTGGGCAAGACGGTGATGTGGGCCGGAGCGCATGATGAGCGCTTCGCTGCTGTCATCGCGAGCTGCTCGGGCGAGGGCGGCGCGGCGCTCAGCCATCGCGACTACGGAGAGACGGTCGCGCACCTGACTGCGCCCACACGCTATCCGTATCAATTCGCAGCCAACTATGCGAAGTGGGCCGGTTTCCCGGATAAGGCGCCGATGGATGCGAACCTGCTTGTGGCGCTCATCGCGCCGCGGCCTTTATTGCTGCAGACGGGGAACACCGATAGCTGGTCTGATCCCAAGGGCGAGTTCCTCTCCGAGGTTGCCGCAGGGCCTGTCTATCGCCTGCTCGAGAAGCAGGACCTTGGCACTGAGGTATGGCCTGCGGCGAAGGTGCCTATCTTCCGCGACGGGCTCAACTATTACATGCACGATGGCGGCCACGGCATGGTTCCTAGCGACTGGGATATCTACGTGCAGTTCCTCAAACAAGCTCTGCACCCGGAGCGGTAGATGAGACAGTCCTCCTTCTTATTGGCTGCGATCGCGCTGGCATCACTCAGCGCAATAGCCGTTGCGCAAACCGCAACCGACCCGCTGGCTGCAGGATTCAGGAATCCGCCTGAAGCAGCGCGGCCGCGCACGTGGTGGCACTGGACGAACGGCAACGTCACGGAAGCCGGTATCACCAAGGACCTCGAGTGGATGAAGCGGTCCGGCATCGGAGGCTTCCAGTTGGTAGATGTCGCCTCCGGCGGCGGGCAGACGGTTGAGCCGAAGATCCACTTCGGCACCGAGGAGTGGTACCGCGCGGTGCGGCACTCTGCGGAAGAGGCCAAGCGGCTTGGGCTGGAGATGTCGATCTTCAGCTGTGCGGGTTGGAGCGAGGCGGGTGGGCCCTGGGTCACGCAGAGCATGGCGATGAAGAAGCTCGTATGGAGCGAGACTCATGCCGACGGACCTGCGAAGTTTTCGGGACAACTTCCCGAGCCTCCCTCGAACGAGGGACCGGTGCGTGATGCGAGTGCTCGTCCCGATGGACCGCACTTCTATCGTGACTCCGCGGTGATTGCCTACCGCACGCCGCAGGATGCGACTCCGATCAAGGCGCTGCATCCCCGCGTGACCGCAAGCAGCGGCGCGATCGACGCTGCACCGTTGCTGGACGACAGCCTCAATACCTCCGTGACGATACCCGCACCGAAGGACGGCTCACCGGCGTGGCTGCAGTTCGAGTTCGCACAGCGTTATACCGCGCGTGCTCTCTCCTTCGGAGCGCACGGACGCATTCCGGTAGGCAAGATTCTTGCCAGCGACGACGGCACCGCCTTCCACTCGATCCTTGATATGCCTGGACCGCAGGGCTATCACGGTGCTTCGATCCGCACCTTCACCTTCCCGGCGACGACAGCGCGATTCTTTCGCATCGAACTCGACGGCGCGGGTCTTACTCCGGCTGCGGTGATCCATGGTGGACCGGTGGTTGCCGCGAACGCGTACACCGTGACCGAAGCGATCCTGTTCTCCGATGCGCGCATCAACCGCTGGGAGGACAAAGGCGCCTTCGGCAGTTTGATGGACGTCTACGATGTTGTCCCCACACCAGCCGCGCCTGACTCCGCTGTCATTGCCCGCAAGGATGTCATCGACCTGACCTCCCACATGAAGCCTGACGGCACGCTCGACTGGGAGGTCCCTGCGGGGCACTGGACGGTGCTGCGCATGGGCTACTCGCTGACCGGCGCAAAGAATCGTCCGTCCGTTCCCGCTGGCAGCGGCTATGAGGTAGACAAGCTGAGCGCGGACTATGTGCGCCAATACTTCTCCGGTTACGTAGACCCGCTGCAAAAGCACCTGGGCTCACTGCTTGGATCGACGCCGCACTACATGACGATGGATAGCTGGGAAGCCGGCATGCAGAACTGGACCGACGAGATGATCGCGCAGTTCACGCGGCGGCGCGGCTATGATCCTCGGCCTTACCTGCCCGCGCTTGCAGGGCGCGTCGTGGGCAGTGCCGATGTGAGCGACCGCTTTCTCTGGGACTTCCGCCGCACCCTGGCCGACATGTACGCCGATGAGTTCTACGGCACCATGACCGATGAGCTGCACAAGCGCGGCATGGAAGACTACTCCGAGGCCTCAGGTGTCGCGCTTGAGCTTCCCGAAGACACGCTACTGAACAAGAGCAAGGTCGATATTCCGATGGCTGAGTTCTGGGTGCATGCCCTGCATCCGGAGTCGATGTACTACGTAGACGTGCGTGGCGCTGCCTCTAGCGCACACGTCTATGGCAAGCCCATCGTTGCGGCAGAGTCTTTCACCGGTGGCGGCTACGAGTCGCCGTTCACGTTGAAGAAGATCGCCGACTACTGGTTTACACAGGGCATCAACCGCCTGGTCTTTCACACCTCTGCGCAGCAGCCGCTCGATACGCCACCGGGCAACACCATGGTAGGAACTCATCTCAACCGCAACATCACCTGGGCCGAGCAGGCGAAGCCGTTCATGGACTACGTAGCGCGAGTCTCGTACATGCTGCAGCAGGGAAGTCCCGTTGCCGACCTGGCCTATCTGCTGCCGGAGGGCGCGCCCTCGACCATGCCGTTCTGGGGGGCAGGGCTCGAACCGGCTCCGCCCGCGGGTTACGACTACGATTACATCAACACCGACATCCTGCTGCACCATACCTCGGTCGATGCCGATGGACGGCTGCAACTCGATAGCGGAGTCAAATATCGCTTGCTGGTACTGCCGCCGACAACGCAGATGACGCCTGAGGTATTGCGCAAGTTGCATGAGCTGGTTGCGGCTGGAGCTTCGATCTCGGGTCCTCGGCCGACGGCTTCTCCCAGCCTCGCGAACTATCCCGCCTCCGATGAAGAAGTAAACACGCTGGCCTCCGATCTCTGGGCAGATATGGATGGCGTCACGAAGAACCAGCACAGCCTTGGCAAGGGGATGGTGTACTCAGGGCTTGCGCTCAACGAGATTCTTACCCGCCTTCATGTAGAGCCGGACTTCTCCGCCAGCGGCTCGCCGGAGAATCCGCCTGCGTGGATTCATCGCCATCTCGCGGATGCGGATGTCTACTTTGTCGTGAACCAGTCCGATCGTCCCGAGTCGATGGAAGCGCGTCTGCGCGTTGCGGGTAAGAGTGTGCAGCTATGGCGTCCGATGGAGGGTTCGCTCATTAATGCAAGTTACACCTCAGGTGCACCGGTAGAAGAGCGCTCCGGCAACAGGCAGCCTGGGCTTCAGCCGGCGGTCTATGTTGCACAGGCAGACTTCACGAGCGTCCCACTCAACCTCGCTGCCCGTGAGGCGCTCTTCATCGTCGTGCGTAATACCGCACAGACTCCTCCAGTTGTCTCTTCGCCGGTAAGCCAGTTGCTCGCCAGCCTGCACGGACCATGGACTGTCACCTTCCCCGCGCACCTCGGCGCGCCGGCCAGCGTGCAGCTCAGCAAGCTCAGCTCCTGGACGGAGAGTGAGGACCCCGGTGTGAAGTTCTTCTCCGGCACAGCGACGTACAGCACTACATTCGCGGCTACTGCAGAGATACTTCACCGCAGGTCCGCCGCAGGAAAACATATCGTGCTGCACTTTGAGAATGTCCGCGATATAGCCGCGGTGAAACTCAACGGCAAGTCCACCGATCTCACCTGGGCACCGCCTTATGAGGTCGATGTCACCGACGCCATTCGCCCTGGCGTCAACAAGTTGGAGATTGCCGTCACCAATGAATGGACGAATCGTATTCTCGGAGACCGCGCTCTTCCGGCAGGCCAGAAGATTCTGCCCGACGTGCCGCCATCGCGCCCGGGTGCGCCCGTGCCGGGACTGCCGGAATCCGGCCTCATCGGCAACGTAACGCTGCTCAGCGTTACCTCGGTGGATTAGGTAGAGCAGATTCCGCGGAAGTGTAGAGGATCTATTTTCGAATTCACCACAGAACTGTCATCTCGACCGGAGGCGGCGTACTTCGCCGCCGCAGTGGAGAGACCTGCAGTTTGCTTATGCTAGCGATATTGCCTCCATAGGCAAACCTGCAGGTCTCTCCGTGGCGTACCCCCCCCAGATTCGTCATCCTGAGCGAAGCGCCTCGTGCTTTTGCGAGGCGCGCAGTCGAAGGACCCCGAGGGACGTTATCTAACCGATAATGTTGGGACCTTTTCCACCACGAAAGCCCAGGCGCGAACTTTAGAGGTAGAAAAGGGTGCGTAAGAAGCGGCACAAATCCCAGCCCCGCAGGGGCGGCTCCATCACAGCCCAGGGTGAAACCCTGGGTTACGGGCGATAGAGCTCCGAGCCCTGAAAGGGCGATCTATAGGTGGCAGCACAAGAGATCGCCCCATATCGACTAAAACGTCCTATGCCCATCTCCCATGGCTAGTTCTCCGAAGGCCGCTCTACATGATCGATCACCAGCACCTTCAGCGGGGCTTTTCCCGGTTTCAGCTTCAATCCAAGCTGCTCCTTCACTGCTTCCTCAAATGTCGTTCCCTGCGGATCAGACTCAGGTTCGCCTGAAGATGTCCGTGATCTCTGTCCGAAATCGCCACGGGCTGGCGTCCACTTCAGTATGAAGTCATACTTCCCGATTAGTCCGGTCGCATCCACCACTGACCGGCCCAACCTGCCAATCTGAAATGACTTGGCCATCATCTCCATCGTCGTGTCTCGTGACCCCATCAGAATTGTGTGGTCCGGTCTGTTCTCTGCCTCGACTCCACCACATTGCGCTGGAAAGATATCCGTCTCTTTCAGCTCCGCCCCATGAACCGTTGCGACCTTGGCATCGCAGGCTGGCCCATCCTCATGCCGATGCAGTTGCGGCCCCAGGGCTCCGGGCTTCATCAAGGTCATCTCCAGCACTGGAGTCTCCTGCATTTCAAGATGCGCCACCAAACCAAACCGCTCCTTCAACAGCGACTGCATCATCAGGCGCATCTGGTCTTTTGTCGGGTTTTTCGTAGGGGCTCGCGCATGGATCTCGTAGTTCTCTGTCTGTACCCACTTCGGAAGCTGGCCAAAGAGTGTCTGAAACTGTTCACGCGTTGGCATGATCTTATATGCGAAGAAGATGTAGGT
This sequence comes from Granulicella mallensis MP5ACTX8, assembly GCF_000178955.2. Classification (NCBI taxonomy): domain Bacteria; kingdom Pseudomonadati; phylum Acidobacteriota; class Terriglobia; order Terriglobales; family Acidobacteriaceae; genus Granulicella; species Granulicella mallensis. Next base: position 1,034,026 of record NC_016631.1, read on the forward strand.
CGGCAGCGGAGCATCCGCAGTCAGTAACCCGCCCGTGGGCGCATAGGCGTCATCCGGGCTCAAACGAAAATTCGACGGCGCACCAGGCCCTGGATTCAACCGCACCGAAGCCACTTCAAACTCCATCTTCCCTCCCGCAGCCTTCTGCCAGTCTTCGGCTATCGCTTGCTGAGCCCTCACCTCTCCATAGCGCGCTCCAAAGAGGAAGGGGCCGGCAATAGTAGCCAGCATCAGCAGGACCAATACGGATCTCCGCATCAGGCCCAGCTTCTCCAGTCGCGGAGTCATAATCGAGCGAACTCGCTTGCATAAATCCGCGCCGGTAACTCCTGAAACACAAGCCAGAGGAGACCCAATACAAAACCGGCAAGCCTTCAACAGACCCTCTGCATATGTCTCCGCGCAGCGGCCCATCGCCACCACAGCCTCGTCGCATGCACGCTCGCGTTCCTCGATCAGCCGCCGCTCTAGCCACCACACCATCGGATGAAACCAGAACACTGCCTCCACCAGCATGTGCAGTGCGGCACTCATGTTATCGCGCCGCCGAACATGCATCAGCTCATGCGCCATAATTGCTTCGATATGCTCGTCCCCCAACTGAGCCGATAACTGCTCCGGCCAGATCAGTACCGGTCGAAACACTCTGAAGATTCCCGGCTCCATCAACTCCTGCGATAACAGCAGCGAAACTCTTCTGCCGCCATTCATCCATTGCAGGATTTCAAACTCGCGCCCTGCAACCGCCTGTATCGCCTGTCGTACTTGTTGCTGCACCTGCCGCCAGCGCAGGCCCCACATCACCAGCACCGCCGCAGTGCCGCAAAGCCATATCGCCGCCAGCATGAGCGGCACATCAGCCTTTGCCTGTTCCACCAAACTCGTGCGATGCGTGGAAGAGTCCGCCGCCAGAAAAGTAAAATCCGCAAACGGCTGTCCCATCGTATCGACTGCGGAATAGACCGCCGTTGGTATCTGCCCGGTGGCGTGGTGCTGTCTTGGCAGCAAGCTGCCCAGCCCAATCAGGAGAGAGAAGGGAACAAGAAACTTGACCGAAGCCGCCAGCCAAAGGGAGAACCTCACCCGCGCAGCGTTCCTGCGCAGCAGCAGAGTTACTAGCCAAACTACCGCCGCAAACAGCGTCGACTGCCATAGATGGTTCGCGAATGCAGGGCCAAAGCTCGCCAAGGTATGAGACAAGAATTCCGTTCTCATACCTTGCCTCCTTTCCCTAAGCTCTTGAGCGTCTTTTCGGCATACTCCACATCATCGAGCGTCAGTTTGCCGGTGTCGATCAGGTGGGCAACGACGAGCCGGGATTGACCACCGAACAGCGCAAGAAGATCGTCGACCAATCTGCGTTGCGCGGCATCGCGCGATATCGTCGCCGCAAAGATGTGGAAGTTGCCAAGCTTTCTAATACGCTCCAGGGCTTTCTTTGCTTCCAATCGATAGACGGTCGTCTGAACGGTTGCATACGCTGGCCGCTGCTTCGCAGGGAAGGCTTCCTGAATCTCTCGGATGGATGCCTCTCCCCGATTCCACAAGACTTCCATGATCTGGAGCTCCAATTTCGATAATTTGACTTCCTTCATCCCTGCCTCCCCATGGCTGCGTCTATTAGTAATACAGGTGTCTGTTTTAAGCAAACATCATGTTTGTTTTCGCGCGATAGCGATGCCGGCTCTGATTGTCTCGTCTCGAGCAGGGCTGAGTGATAGCCGAGTTTTATAGGATTTGGTGAGCAGGTTGAGAAATAGATATTCGAGTGGAGCGGCAAACCTTCCAGCCTGGGTTGAGCGCGTAATTCCTGAAGACATGCAGGCTCCTCGACCTACTCCGTTTGCTCGAGGAGAGGGCGTTCGGGTTCGGCGAAGGCGAGTTCGTTGAGTGTGAGGAGTTGGAAGCCGCAACGGCTAAAGCAAATCTCCTGTAGGTGTATAGCGAAACCACGACACTTATGGCCGTTTTTTCCCAGAAAAACGGTACCGCAAGCCCGATTCAACCACCCTCCTAACAGGAGATTTGCTCTAAAGGCGGCAATGATCTCAGCCATTGTGAGCAGGTTAGCGGAAAGCTCAATGCGCTTGCCATCAAGATAAAAACAGCGAATTCAATTGCGCTGTGCGCCGTTGTGGGATGCATGTTGGAGAAGGGGACGTGTCCGGCAAAGCTGAGGATGCGAGCACACTCATCTGCATCGATCGCATCACCCTGCGTGAAGCTGACAGAGGCAGCACCCAATGCATAGAAACATGCCGCTCATCGTCACGATGCTGGGGGGCAACTCTGGCATAGGATAAAACAGAAGAAGTCCGCGAAGAGACGCATCGGCCCACACGAATGACGGCAAAGAAAAAACGAGCAGTACCGCACGGAAAAAAACCGGCGACGATGAGGGATGTTGCACGCCGGGCAGGTGTATCCGTTGCAACCGTCTCACGCGCTCTCGATGGATCTTCGACTGTTGCGGAAGAGACCGCTCTGCTGGTTCAGAACGCGGTGGAGGCCCTGGACTTTGTCCCGAATATCTCCGCTCGAACCTTGAAGTATGGTCAGAGCAGGGCATTAGGCGTCATTATTCCCGATCTCTCCAATCCCTTCTTCTTCGAGTTCCTGCGTGAGTTCGAAGCTCTTGCCTCGGCAAACGAGCAGGTGGTTCTGCTGGCGAATGCGGAGACAAGCACAGGCGGCCCGCGAAGCTCCGTTCGCCAGATGCTTATGCGGCTTGTGGATGGGGTCGTGGTGATGCCGTCCATCGACGAACTGGAACCCTATCAGTTGCTCACCCTGCGCAAGGTTCCGACGGTAGCCATCGACAGCCGCCGCGTTGGACCTTATTTCAGCGATGTGAGCCTGATGCACGAAGAGGGGATGCTACAGGCGGTAGGGTGCCTGAAGGAGCTCGGACACAGACGCATCGCGTTCATCGCCGGCTCCGAGGGACTTTTCATCTCCAGTATCCGGCTTGAAGCTTTCAGGTCGGCACTCCGGAAACACCTGATCCCTGAACGTGCGGGATACATTCGCGCAGGTAACTACCGCGTGGACGGCGGCGATCGTGAGATGAGAGCGCTTCTGGAGCTTCGCGACCGCCCGACCGCCGTGATCGCCATTAATGACATGACTGCCCTAGGCGCGCTAAGGGCCGCCAGGGCTGCTTCCGTCTCCGTTCCGGGAGATGTGTCGGTGATTGGCTTTGATGGAATTGAGCTCGACGAGGTGGTAAGTCCTACGCTGACCACCATCAGTGTCTCCCGCGCACATATGGCGAAGAGTTGCCATACGGCTCTCAAAGAGTTGCAGACCGCGCGGCATCATGAGGGAAGACAGTTCCAGGTGCCGGTTGAACTGGTTCGCAGGCAATCCACGGGGCCAGCCCGCAGACTACGCAAGGCCGTACTCTGATTCTTCTAAGGCACCAGGTAATTGTGTGTTCCACACGAACGCCGCACGACGAGTTCCGCCGGCAGGACGATTCGCTTCGGTTTGCCTTGTGGCTCTGTTGACGTCAGCTTCGAAAAGAGGAGTTCAGCGCCGATACGCCCCATGGCATCGCTTGGTTGCCGTACAACGGTGACGGCCGGTTGAATGATATCCGCCATTTCGAAATCATCGAAACCTATAAGAGCGATCTCCTCGGGAACCCTGACCTTCAGGCTGGAAAATGCATGCAGCGTGTTGCGTGTCGTGAGGTTGTTGCTGCAGAAGATGGCTGTGGGTGGGGATTTGCGGTCGCGCAGTGTACGTATCGTTTGCAGTGTTTCCCACGGTGATTCGGTTACGACATGGGAATCTTCCTTCAGCCCTGCTGCTTCCATCGCGGCGCAGTAGCCCTGTAGCCGTTGCCGCATCGTCCAGAGTTCGAGGGTAAGGCCGATACAGGCGATACGACGATGGTGATGATCGATGAGATGTTGCACGCCCAGTTGAGCCCCGCGCTTGTTCTCCACAACGACAGAATCAAAATGGCTGCCTGCAATCGGACGGTCGAGGGTCACAATCGGCGTTTGTGTGAACTCGGGATCGTTCAGAAGGGTCTTGCCTCTTGCGGGGATAATGATCAGGCCCTCAACATGGCGGCGCAGCATTCGCTTGGCTTCCATTAACTCTGTCTGAGGATCTTCGTCGGAGGTCGTGATGACAGTCGAATACGAATGCTGTTTGACCACCAGGCTGATCGCATCCGCGCAGACGGCGAAGAACGGATCGTGGAGATTCGGAACAATAATGCCAATCTGATGGGTACGCTGCTCGCGCAGGGACCGGGCGATCTCGTTGGGCAGATAGTTGAGCTTCGCAACCGCGTCCAGCACTCGGCTCTTGGTCTCTTCACTGACTGGGACGTTGCCCTTGAGGACGCGAGATACGGTCATCGTGCCGACACGTGCCAGCTTGGCTACATCACTCATGCGCACGGGACGATTCAAATAGCCTGCCTCCAGGTGATGATTCTGATGGTTCGAGCGCGTTTTGATTTTACGCGATAAAACCGCTCATCGTGTCCATCACGAGGAGTTCTTCGCCGCTATACGGTCGACAGCTTCTCAGGAGCAACTGATTGATAGATAAAGAGTCTGAGGCTTGTATCGTGCCATGTGGCAGTCCGATTTCTCAGCATGATTGAGCGCTCAAATTACACGCTTGAACTCTGAAGCGAGCGTCTGATGGCGTAGTTTGGATAGTCCCCGAATTTAAAAAACGAAAAACTTCTTGACAGTGATTCCGGAAAATATGTATATAGGTTGACGTCTTGATATCGATATCATATAGAAATTTGAGAGGCGAAGGTTTATGTAACCGGATACATAAGACTGCCCAAAAACAATCAAAGTAAGAACTCTTCAATGCTGCGCTCAAATTTGTGACGTCTTAGTCGCGAATCCTGCAAGCGCTGAAAGTTCACGACAGTGCCCCAGCAGAGGGCATCAGTTTCCGGGTACTTACCTGGATCGAAAGGACCTTTATGTCTAAAAATATTTCGATTAAAGCTGCAATCAATACGTTTAGCGTGGCCAGCGCTGCTACAAAATATGCTTCGGTCAGGAATATTCTTCGTCTCCTCTGCCTGGCAGTTCTTTTTCTGTCCGCTTCCACCGTGTTCAGCCAGGAGTTTACAGGCCGCGTTACGGATCCATCCGGCGCAGCGGTATCGAAGGCGAAGGTCACCGTAACAAACCAGGACACAGGGGTAGCTGTTACGACAGCGACGACCGGTAGTGGAGACTACACGGTGCCTTATCTGCGCCCGGGTTTGTATTCCCTCAGTGCGGAAGCGCAGGGGTTCAGCCAGGAGGCACGCACACAAATCACCCTGCAGGTGGGGCAGACCGCAGTCATCAACTTCACGTTGAAAGTGGGTTCGATCAGTGAGACGGTGACTGTTCAATCGGACGAAGCCTTGCTGGCGGGCAGCGGTGATGTTGGCGAGGTTGTGGAGAATACGCGCGTCACGGAGCTTCCTCTCAACGCCGGAAACGCAATGACGCTTGCCACTCTCAGTGCCGGTACAAGCTTGTATGCCGACCCGAAGTATCAACGTCCCTTCGATGACATTCAGGCCGATCTGTCTATCAATGGCGGCGGTGCAGGTAACAGCCAGATTCTCCTGGACGGCGTCTCGAATGAGGCCGCCCATGGCGATGCTTACAACGGCACGAATGGACAGATTGGCTACATTCCGCCTACCGAAGCCGTTGGAGAATTCAAGATCATTACCAACCCTTACAGCGCCGAGTTTGGCCGTGCCTCTGGCGGCGTCATCGATATGACGCTGAAGAACGGAACAAATACGGTGCATGGAAGTGTGTATGAGTTCGCGCGCAGAACCTTCCTCGATGCGAACAGTTGGGCAAACAATTTCAGTGGCAATCCCAAGACTTCACAGCGGCGAGACCAGTATGGTGCCGAACTGGATGGTCCTGTCGTATTTCCAAAGCTCTACAACGGTCGCGATAAGACCTTTTTCCTGCTCCAGTTCGAAAACTTTACGAACACCGACCCCGGTACATTGATTGTTTCCGTGCCTCAGCCGGAATGGTTTAATGGCGATTTCAGCAAGCTGACCTACTATGACGTAGCCTCTAAGTCTTATAAGCCGGAGATCATCTACGATCCGCTGACGCTGCACGATAACGGTTCAGGTGTTCTGGTTCGTGATCCATTTCCAGGGAATATCATCCCGGCCTCACGTATCAATCCTGTTGCGCAAAAGATTCTCTCGTTTTACCCCTCGCCAAATCTTCCGTCGACAGCAGGCCTGAATACCTGGGTTAGTAACTATCAGACACCGCAGCCTCTGGTGGATGTCTACAGAAACGTTCTGGCTAAGATCGACCAGAATATCTCCAGCAAGGATCGTCTGACCCTGCGTTATGGCTATTGGGAACGCTCTGAGACGCAAAACTATAACGGCATTCCGGGAGCTGCAGCTCAAGGCGAGTATCCCCATGGCGAGCGCAGCAATACCTTCGCCACGGATTGGGTGCACACCTTCACTCCCAACCTGCTGTTTGATTTCAGAGCATCGGTCATCGTTCGTGGCAATATTGCCGAAACAGGCCCTGCCAACTTCGACATTACTTCTCTCGGACTCCCTCCGTCGCTCGTATCTGAGCTCGGAATCTTTGCGAACCACTTCCCCTCCATTGGGGCGAATGAGTTCACCACTTTGGGTAACTCAGGCGGCCAACTGACGATTGGCAACTCTTTGGCCATGTTGCCGAGTGTGACGTGGGTCAAAGGGAAGCACACGATCCATGCTGGAATCGATTGGCGCATCCTCCAGGACAGTACGCGTGGTGTCCAGGGTGGCATGTCACTTAGCACCGATCGCACCTGGACACAGAAAATTTACAACACGGGTGATCCGGGCAGTGGTAACTCGATCGCCTCGTTCCTGCTGGGTACCGCGAACTCAGGCAGTATCAATATATCTCCGAACATATTCTTCTCCCAGCACTACTACGCACCGTTTGTTCAGGACGACTGGAAAGTCACACCTCGGCTTACATTGAATCTTGGAATTCGGTATGACCTGAACGAACCACCCGTCGATCGTCATAACCGGGCGGACTACGGCTTCGATACAGAGGTGGTCAACCCTGTTAACTCTCAGATCGACCAGAGTGCCTTGCCGAATGGGCCGGTGAAGGGCGGGATGACCTTTGTGGGTGTGAATGGAAATCCCCGCGCCTTCTATTCCGCCACGAAGACAGATGTGCAGCCGAGGTTTGGTTTTGCCTTTGCGGTGGATGATCGCACCGTGCTGCATGGTGGTTTTGGGGTGATGTACAGAAACCCGAACCCCGGTCCGAATCAATATGGTTTCTCGTCTACAACTTCGTATGTCGGGTCGAACGACGGAGGAAAGACCCCCATACCGCAGAGTGTATCGAATCCGTACCCAACCGTTATTCAGCCGACAGGATCATCGCTGGGATACCTCACTGCCCTCGGACAGGGGCCCTATTTCATCAACCCGCATTACAGGACACCTCAGTTCCAGACATTCTCTGTTGGTATGCAGCATCGTTTCCTGAAGAACGACACCCTGGAGATCAACTATGTCGGGACTCGGACCTATCACAACGACAGCAACGACAATATCAATCGCATCGCGACAACAGCTTATGCGAACTGCAACATCTTGTTGGGTGGAGATCCCAGCCGTTGCGACAGCGCTGCTGGCAGCTATGTAAAGAACCCCTTCTATCAAGCTCCCGCCTTCCAGGGGACCGGCTACTATACGGCTTCTACGATCCAGGCCATCCAACTCACCCGTCCTTTCCCCCAGTTCACTGATATTCAGGAGTACCAGCTGAATAACGGCCGCTCCTGGTACAACGCCATGCAGGCGACAGCGATGCATCAGTGGAACAAAACCCTGACGCTGCATGCGACCTATACCTGGTCAAAGACCATGGATTCGGGCGGCTATGCCGATCAGATCTATCGCATTCCCTCAAGGAATATCGACTCATTAGACGCCACCCATGCCGTCACCCTCTCAGGTGTCTGGCTGCTCCCGGTTGGCCGGGGTCAATATTTCCTGGGCAATATGAATCGGGTACTGGATGAGGTCATTGGCGGTTGGGAGTTTGGATCGCTTTATGTGTACCGGTCAGGTTTTCCATGGCAAGTGAATGCAAACAGTCAAAACACCTTGTATTTGTCGAACGCCTGGGTTCCGAGGCAAAACGACCCGTCGATTGCGAATGCCATACGTGGGGTGAAGCCCTGTGCTGCCCAATATGTACAGCAAAGCGATAACTCCTATGTGTTGACGCCGATTCAAAGCAATTGCGGAGGAAACTACAACTTCATCGTGAATCCCCGCTATGCCGCAACGCAAAACAATATCTACTCCGGCATTCGAAATCCCGGCACCTGGGACTGGGACATAAATCTCGCAAAGAACTTTGCGATCTATGGACGTCTTCATCTCCAGCTTCGCCTCGAGGCGTTCAATGTCCCAAACCACCCAATCTTCGCCGGAAGTTACGACAATGGTCCGCTGGATGCAGGCTTTGGAACGATCAACAAGACTTCAGGGCAAACCAATCAACCCAGGCAAGCTCAATTGGGAGCGAAGTTCCTCTGGTAGTGACCGGGCTATAGCAAAGAATGACGCGGGATCCGTACCGCTACGCATCGACGTGGCGAAAACGCTGGACAGGAGATAGTTATGAAAACTACGAAAACAACTCAATGCGGACAACCAGTCCAAAAGATGTGGAACTACACGTTTGTTCTTGCGGCCTGGATCTGTTCGCTTTTGATGTTCAGCCAACTGACAGCATGCAGCGGCGGTGCAACTACTGGAGGCCCACTGACGGTGGCCTCCATGTCGCCGCTGCAACTCACAACAAATGGCGGACAGGTCGCTTTTGCGGGCACCAACTTTACACCGGACACTACTGTAAAGTTTGGTGATGCCGCAGCCCTGAAGGTGTACTTTCAGAGCTCTACGCTCATCACAGCGGTGTCGCCCGCGGTTGGTTCACCCTCGACTACGGATGTGACCGTCAGCAGCCCCAAAAACGGATCGGTTACACTCTCCGGCGCCCTGCAATACGTCCCGCCACCCCCTCCCGTGGTCGTTGGTTCCTGCACAACGTTCCCCTGCACCTATAAGGCCACTGATCCAGGGAATACGCTGGTGGGCGGCGCACAAATATCAGCTTGTGCGGGTTGCCCCGATGGAATTAAGGTCGGTAGCCTCGGCTACGGCAGCGATGTCATCATTAATCATATTTATGCACCCACTACAGGAAATTACACACTGACGATCTCCGGTTGTGAGGGCGGAGGAACACAAAACTACCAGGTGATTGTGGATGGCGCACCGCCCGTCATTGTGCCACTTAGCGGTAGCAACTGGTTTGCACCGGCTCCGCCTGTTTCTATTACGGTCCCATTGCAAGCAGGGGCGAATAATACGATCGAGTTAGGCAATGCGACCGACTATTCTCCGGATGTCGTTTCCATCCAAATCAATTCTTTGGTGCAGACACCGCCTATTACAGTTACTGCGATCAGCCCAACCCAAGTGTTGCAGTCGGGTGGCACGGTACAATTCACCGGCACAAACTTCACCCCAGATATTTCTGTGAAATTTGGCGGGGTCGCAGCGACTTCATTTACTTATACAAGTCCGACTCAATTCACTGCGGTTGCGCCTGCAGCCACAGCAACTGGAGCGGTAGATGTTGTGGTCTCTTCTCCAAGCGGCGGCACTTTCACCCTGCCCAAGGGCCTGACGTACGTTGCAGAGTGCACCACGCTCCCATGCACCTACGCGGCGACGGACCCCAACAACACACTTGTTGGTGGCGCAAAGATCGGCACTTGCTCTGGATGCCCAGGCGGCGTGAAAGTCGGCAATCTGGGATATGGTGCGGATGTGATCATCAACAACGTATTCGCTCCGGCGAATGGCAATTACACTCTGACGATCACTGGGTGTGAGGGCGGAGGTACGCAGAACTATCAGGTCATCGTGGATGGAGGAACGCCTATCCTTGTTCCTCTTACAGGCAGCGACTGGAATAATCCAGCAGCACCCGTGTCAATTACGGTACCCCTGCAAGCCGGTGATAAAAACACGGTTGAGCTGGGTAATGCGACTGAGTATTCCCCTGATGCCGTCTCGATCATGATCAGTGCCGCTAATCCAGCGACAGTTCCCACCATTACATCGATCACTCCAAACCAGTCGTCGATTACAGGTGGCCAGGTTGTGTTGCAAGGCACGAACTTCGAACCCAACTCTACGGTCACCTTTGGAGGCATCGTTGCGCCTGGTTTCACCTTCCAGAGTTCGACCCATGTTACCGTGAATGCGCCTGCCAGTCCGACGGCAGGAGTAGTGGACGTAGCCGTGAACACGCCGACTAACGGTGATGTAACGGATGCGAAGGCCTTTACTTATACAGGATCGGCGGCCTGCACGAGCGCAACCTGTGTCTATCAGGCCTGGGACCCAGCCAATACCCTTAGCGGTGGTAGTAAGACTGCGACCTGCATCGGCTGCCCCTATGGTCTCAAGGTAGGAAACCTGGGATACGGCGCAACGGTGACGATCAACAACGTGTATGCGCCGGCCGACGGTAACTACCTTCTAACCCTGGTTGCAAGTGAAGGTGGAGGAGATCAGAACCTCTTAGCCATTGTGAATGGTGGAGCTGCAATTACTCTCCCTTTCACAGGACACAACTGGTATCTTGCAACTCCACCCGAGGCCGTCACCATCCCGCTGAAGAAAGGTAGCTCCAATACCATTCAGCTGGGCAATGCTTCCAACTATTCCCCGGATGTCGTCTACGCCATTGTGAGTCCGGCAAATACACCCGCCACGCCACCGACGCCTCAAACCGTGGCCATGCAAAGCGGTTCAACGACGGTGACGTATGACCTGAGCACGGGACTTGCGACGTTCAGCTACAACGGCGTTGACAAGATTTCTAACTTCTATGCGCAGGGCTATAACGGCTTTACTTTGTACCAGTCAATATCGTCGGTCTATACCCGCACCGCCGCTAATCTTCCCAACGGTGAGACGGATATCACCCTTACTGCTTCAGACGGATCGCCAACCCTCATTCAGCGGTTCTTCTTGAGCAATAACCATTTCACTACCCAGCTCGAGATGGATGGTACGGGGCTGAGCAGCAACGAAATGTCACCCATCGTTGTGCGTGGAACTGGAGCGGTCGATCTTGGCAGCTACGCGGACACGCGGTTCCTGCAGGTGCCCTTCGACAACGATAACTTCGTAAGTTATAACGCAGGTTCATCGAATGGATGGGCAACGACGGGTTTCGAGGTCGGTGCCTTCTACGACAACACCAGCCGTAACGGTCTCGTGATCGGCTCCGTCACGCACGACAATTGGAAGACGGGCATCTCGATGTCCGGCAGCAGCAGCAAGCTGGATGCCTTGACAGCCTTTGGCGGTGCGAATACACCGTCGGACCAGCTGCCACACGCAGCGGTGATCGGCAACAAGATCACATCTCCGACTGTGCTGGTTGGCTACTATAGCGACTGGCGCGATGGCATGGAAGATTATGCCAACGCAAATGCGCAGGTCACACCGATGCTGGCCTGGTCGAAGCCTGCCCCAATGGGTTGGGGCTCGCTTGGGCCAAACGAAGCCGGCCTCACGATGACTCAGGCTACAGCGGTTGCCGATTACTTCCACACGAAACTACCGCAGTTCAACGACCAGGGAGTGCAGTACATCAACCTGGACGCGGAGTGGGCGAATAGTAGCGATGCGGATCTGGCAGCGTTCGTCAGTCACGCGCATAGCCAGGGCCAGAAGGCGGGCGTCTACTGGACGCCATGGGTCGTCTGGGACTGGGCGGATCTGACGGCAACCCTTGACGGAGTAACCGGATATACGAATAACGATGTCATTCTGAAAGATCATTATGGCAACCCGATGGCCCCAGTAGATGGCGCCTACGGCGTAGATCCGACTCATCCTGGTATAAAGGCGAGGATCGACTACTACAGCAACAAATACCTCACACTGGGCTTCGATTACGTCAAGATGGACTTCTTGAGCCATGGCGCGCTGGAGGGTGGATCAAACAACGGAGTGCACTACGACACGACCGTGCAGACCGGCGAACAGGCTTACAACCAGGGCATGGCCTATCTCTACACGAAGATTGGAACATCGGTGTTGCTCGACGAATCGATCGCTCCTATCTTCCCCTATCAGTATGCTCATGCTCGCCGTGTCTCGTGCGATACGTACGGTTCGATCGCTAACACGAGCTACGAGATGAATTCGGAAAGTTATGGTTGGTGGCTGGCCGGCCGCCTCTATAACTGGAACGATCCGGATATGATCCATCTCGAGAACACGGACACTTCGGGTACGCCTTATACTTCAAACGAAAATAAGAGCCGTGCGACTTCGGTCGCTGTCACTGGCTATATGTTGAGCGGCGATGATGTGACAGACACCATCGCTCCACCATTGGTCCAGCAGTGGCTTACCAACGCCAACATCAATGGCCTGCCGGCACTCAACCTGAAGTTCCGTCCTGTAGAGGGAAATACGGGTACTTCAGCGGTGAATGTGATGGTGGCTCAAAGCGGAACAACCTACTACCTCGCGGTGTTCAACTACGATGGATCGAATGCGTCCAATCAGACTATTGATCTTGGCCGGGCCGGTCTAAGCAGCTCCACACAGTACGATGTAACGGACCTCTGGACAGGCGCGACTTCATCGGCCACCGGTAGTATCACCGTCAACCTCAACCAGGCAGAAAGCACAATCCTGAAGCTACTGCCTCACTAGAAGGCAGGGTTTTCCAGGAGAGACCGCGCCATATTTTATGGTGCGGTCTCTCCGCATATCTCTATGGTTTGTAGCTATATTGCTCAAGCCAGATAGCATCTTTCGCGATGAATGCTATGACAACGACAAAGCAAAATGGAGAAATGGATGTCCGTCCATAAACATGTATTTTTGACTTTGCTTTTCAGCCTATTCCTGCCGATGAGCCTGGCTGGACATGCTCAAAGCCTGACGCGACAAAGCCTGGACGGAGCATGGCAGTTCCGACAAGTGGTATCGGACTCGGACACAAAGTCTCCGGCACCGTCCGTTGAGTGGATGCCGGCCAAAGTTCCGGGCGATGTGCATCTGGATCTCATCGCGAACAAGCGTATTCCCGATCCGTTCTATCGCGACAACGAGTCCAAGATCCAGTGGATCGAAAAGGCAGCATGGGAGTATCGCCGGAATATCGATGTAACTACCGCGACGTTAAAGCATCAGCACCTCGAGCTTGTATTCAAGGGGCTGGATGCAGCATCGAAGGTATATCTCAATGGGGAAGAGATCGCTGCTCCTGCCAATATGTTTCGCGAGTGGCGACTGGACGTGACAGGCAAATTGAAGAGCGGAAGCAACGAGTTACGTGTGTTCTTTCCATCTCCCATCAAGGCAGCGGAAGAGGTTGCCGCGAAAGATCCCTGGCGTGTTCGTACTCATACCGATGCCAAGGTGTATGTGCGCAAAGCTGCCTACGAATATGGTTGGGACTGGGGCCCGCGTTTCGTCACGAGCGGTATCTGGCAACCTGTCTCTCTGGAGATGTGGGATGACGCCCGGATTGAGAATCTCTTTGTAGAGCAGAAAGATATCTCCTCCACTGTTGCCCATCTGGATGTGCAGACAGAAGTCGTGGCTTCAAAGCCTGGCCTGGCGACGCTTTCACTTAGCTATGGACTAAAAGATGCGGAGCAGAAGACCGAGCAGAAGGTAATGCTTAGCGCAGGTCTGAATCGTCTCTCCTTGCCGGTGAACATCGACAAGCCCGCGCTCTGGTATCCATCCGGCTACGGAGAGCAGCCACTCTATTCGTTCCACGCCAAGGTAAGCCTTGATGGGCAGGTGGTAGACACGGCAGATACAAAGGCAGGTCTCCGCTCTATCGTGTTGCATCGAGATCTCGATAAATGGGGCCGCTCTTTTGAATTTGTAGTCAATGGTATTCCCGTATTTGCCAAGGGCGCAGACGTTATTCCCTTCGATAGTTTCCCCAATCGCGTAACCACCGCGGACTATCGTCATATCCTCCAGGCAGCGAAAGACACGAACATGAATATGGTCCGGCACTGGGGCGGTGGCTACTATGAGTCGGACGAGTTCTATTCCATCTGTGATGAACTGGGCCTGATGGTGTGGCAGGATCTGATGTTCGGCAATGATTGGCAGCCTGGAACCTACGACTTCAAACAGAATATTCAGCAAGAGGTTGAATATCAGATGCGAAGGCTGAGGAATCATCCCAGCATCGTTCTCTGGGCGGGTAATAACGAAACTGAGCTGGCTAAAGAGTGGAACGGAAGAGGCAATTTACCTGCCGATGTGCATGAGCATATCTGGCAGGATTATCTTACGGAGTTCAGTGGTGTACTCGCCGTCACGGCTGCACGTGTCGATCCTCAGACACCCTATTGGCCAAGCTCCCCTTCGGCGGACTATGAAGACTTAAGTGACTCCTTTCAGAGTGGCGATAACCACGACTGGAGTGTGTGGCACGGCCGCGTAGACTTCGCCGACTACGAGAAGCATCACTGGCGGTTTGTCTCTGAGTATGGCTTCCAATCCTTCCCGGAGATGAAGACGATCGAAAGCTTTACTACACCGGAGGATCGCACCAGCATCTTCACGCCTGTGATGCTCGCGCACCAGAAGAATGGAAGCGGCAACAGCCTGATCCAGGAGTACATGCGCCGGTACTACGGAGACCCAAAGGACTTTGCTTCGTTCTTGTACTCCAGCCAGGTACTGCAGGCAGAGGCCGTAAAGACCGGAGCGGAGAGCTTTCGCCGTGAGCGGCCACGTACGATGGGTTCGCTCTTCTGGCAGTTGAACGATTGTTGGCCTGTAGCTTCGTGGTCCAGCATCGACTCTGAGGGTCGATGGAAGGCCCTGCAATATTATGCGCGCCGTTTCTATGCTCCCGTGCTGGTGTCGCCGCACGTTGAAGATGGAAGCGTGGCAGTCTATGTTGTCAGCGATCACGTTCAAGCGGAACAGGCCGAGTTGTCTTTACAGGTGATGAAGTTTGATGGGTCCATCGTTAAACAAAAGAACCTCTCGGTCCAGGTAAAGCCGCTCAGCTCCGAAGTTGTGATGAAGATACCACTCTCCGAGTTGCTGGATGCCGGAACAGATCCAGCCGACGTAGTGGTTGTAGCTAGGCTGCACCAGGGGCGCAAGGTGATCTCCTCCAACCTCTTGTATCTGACGCCGACGAAAAAGATTGTTCTCCCCAAAGTGCCTATCGATGCCACCTTGGCGAAGGCGGCAACAGGGTTCGACGTCACCTTGAAATCTGCGGCGCTTGCACGAAGCGTATATCTCTCCTTCGGCGAGCAGGATGCAACCTACAGCGACAACTATGTGGACCTGTTGCCTGGAGAGCCTGTAACGATTCACGTTACGAGTGAGGCCTCGTTGGCTGCATTACAGGCAGGCATGCAGGTAAGAAGCCTCGCCGATGCCTTCAGCCCCACGACGAAAGGAAAGGAATAGTCCTCTGCGGGTCCAACAGCAAATCTCATGGTCGTGGAATAAGTTTCATTTCCCTAAAACCAATGCAAATGCAGTCGAAGATCATGCCGTTTCCAGAAGAGTTCGTATGATGAGAAATTTTGCATGGTTATGCCGTGCAGTTGTTTTGTTGGGTATCTCCGTTGTTGCAACGTCCCAGGCTCAAACGAAGGCAGCGCCGGCGCTTATCGGGTTTGATCCTTCCACGAAGGTCTTTCGTATCAATGCGGCCGACACGACTCTTGTGATGGGGATCAACGAGAGCGGCCAGGTGCAAACCCTGTATTGGGGTGAGCACCTCTCGGCAAAGGACCACTTTGCTGTAGCAAAAGCAATGCCAGGTGCTTCATCCTTTGATCTGCCAGTGACGACCACGCCGCAAGAGTTTGTGGCGTGGGGTGGAGGCTTATTTGTCGAACCTGATCTGAAGATCACATTTCCGGATGGCAATCGGGATCTTGTGCTGAAGTACGTTTCGCATACGATCGATGCCAACAGGCTTTCAATCGTGATGAAAGACATCTCGCGTGAGGTGTATGTCACGCTTCAGTATGAAGCCGATGCGGAGACCGGCATCCTGCGGCGCTCTGCCGTTGTAGAGAACCGCACGGAAGCGCCCTTCACGATCGAGCAGATAGCGGCAGGGACATGGAACCTGCCGCGTGGAACAGACTATCGTCTGCGCTATCTGACTGGCCGCTGGGCTGGTGAGTGGAGCCTGCAGGAACAGCCCGTGAATCCGGGCAAGGTAGTTCTAGAGAGTCGGCGCGGCACTACTGGCGCGCAGAACAACCCATGGTTTGCCATCGATCGCAGTGGAAGTGCGGATCAGGATGAGGGTGGTGTCTGGTTCGGCGCACTGGGCTGGAGCGGGTCGTGGCAGATCTCTGTAGAGCAGGATGCCTTGCAGCAGGTCCGCATCACGGGCGGACCGAATGCCTTTGACTTCGGCTATCTCCTCAAGAAAGGCGAGCGCTTTCAGACACCCTGTTTTTATGGTGGCTATTCGGCGCATGGCATAGGCGGAGCCTCGCGTTTGCTGCATCGCTTTGAGGTGAATTCACTCCTGCCGCATCATCCCGATTCTAAGCTGAGGCCTGTGCTCTATAACTCATGGGAGGCGACAGGGTTTGACGTAGATGAAGCAGGGCAGATGTCTCTTGCAGAGAAGGCAGCGAAGATCGGTGTCGAACGCTTTGTCATGGATGACGGCTGGTTTGGTCAGCGTAAGAACGATCATGCGGGTTTAGGCGACTGGTATGTCAACCCACAAAAGTTTCCGCACGGATTGAAACCGCTGATCGATAAAGTCCACTCCCTGAAGATGGACTTCGGTCTTTGGGTTGAGCCCGAGATGGTGAACCCCGATAGCGATCTCTATCGCAAACACCCGGATTGGGTACTTGAATTTCCCGGGCGTCCCCATACAGAGGCACGTCACCAACTGGTGTTGAATCTTGCGCGGCCTGATGTGCGCGCTTATGTGTATGGATTCCTCGATAAGTTACTTAAGGAAAACGATATTTCTTTTCTCAAATGGGATTACAACCGTAACTGGTCCGAACCTGGCTGGCCTGCGGTCCCTCAAGAACAAGAGAAGAATGTTTATATCGATTTTATTCGCAACTATTATTCGATCCTCGATGAACTAAGGCACGAACATCCGAAGGTAGAGATTGAGTCCTGTTCCGGTGGTGGCAGTCGGGTGGATCTGGGAGTGATGCAATATACCGATGAGGTGTGGCCTTCAGATAATACGGATGCCTATGACCGGCTGCTGATCCAGAACGGTTTTACTTACGCCTACACTCCCGCAACGATGATGGCGTGGGTTACAGATTCGCCGAACTGGGTCAACAACCGTGCGCTTTCGCTGGAATATCGTTTCCTGTCCTCGATGCAGGGTTCGCTTGGGATTGGGGCGAACCTGAACCAGTGGAAGCCGGAAGATTTCGCTACAGCCAGGCAGATGGTGGAACGATATAAATCTATTCGCGAAACGGTGCAGAGAGGCGCGCTCTATCGCCTTCTGACTCCTGAGCATAATAGCGAGCAGTCTATAACGGAGACGGTCTCGCGCGATGGAGATCAGGCGGTAGTCTTCGCTTTTCTTCACTCCAGCCAGGAGAACTATCCGTTTCCTCGAATCTTCCTGCGTGGTCTGGATGAGGGAGCGACTTATAGCATCAGCGCCTTTGCAGGCAAATTAGCGGAGGGAACTCCAACGCAGGCCAGTGGTTCGTACTGGGAACACCACGGTATCGATGTGGATCTGCATGGAGATTTTCAGGCGATGGCCTTCACGCTGAAGCGTAGTCGCTAGAACAAAGGATTGTGCGATGGTATGTCATCTATCTTTAGGGCCAACGGCCCGTTTCATACCAGCCTGGGGCAAAGCGAACAGGGCCACCACGCAACAGCGTGGTGGCTCCGGGAGCGACGCCCCAGGTTAGCGCAGGAGTAGAAGCAGAGGGCTGTAAGCCCGACTCATCGTGCGGGCACTATGAATCGGGCTTACAGCCTTCTGCTTCCCGTATGGCCCTGTACCTGGGGCTACGCTTGCAGCGAGCTAAAAACCGCTCGCTGCTGCACTCCACCCCAGGCTGGGATGAAACGGGCCCTTGGCCCTAAAGATGGATGACACACTAAGGTGACGACGCCTGGCTTGAACAGGCTCATCCTGTCGATCGCCTGAAGTCTTCCGCCAGGAGAATCGCCTCGGCGATCTCTCGCATGGACTTGCGGCGCTGACGGCTCTCGCGTTGCATCATCTGGTAGGCTTCTTCTTCGTTCAGAGATAGATCGCGCTGCAGCACGCTCTTCGCGCGGTCTACCGCCTTACGGGTCTCGAGCCTCCCCGTGAGCTGCATGTTCTCCGACTCCAGCCTGGCGCGTTCGATCTCCGCGCCGACCAGAAACCCCAGCGTAGAGAGAAGCCTGACCTGCTCGGTGGTGTGCCGGTATGTCATGCGGTGCTGAAGGTTGATAACGCCGACCACGCGACCGGCGCAGAGAATTGGCGTGCAAAGCATCGCTTCGAAGTGATCTTCCGGAATGTTCTTGAAGGCCTTGAAGCGGGGATCGTTGGAGGCTGCAGAGGCAATCGCTACAGGTTGCCGGTGCTTCGCAACCCAGCCCGTGACGCCTTGTCCTACCTGGACGCCGATGTGGTCGATAAGCTCCGCGTGCGGATTCTTAGAGGCACGCAGCATGAGTTGTTCGCCTTCGAGCACATAGATGAAACAGGAGTCGCAGGGGATCACGCCGGAGATAAAGTCGACGATACGATCGAGTACGAGATGCAGAGAATCGGCCGCCGCGATGCGGCTACTGATCTCGTGCAGAAAGTCCATCTCCGCAAGCCCATCGCGAAAGCCCGCCATGGTCGGGGTGGAGACCGCTACGCGACGCACTCGTTTGGCAGGCGCAGTCTCGCCTTCCGTTGCAGGCTGCGATGCGACCGCTTCCATCTCGCCGTTTCGCTTCTTTACCAGCAGCCCTGAAGAGTACTGCGCTGCCTCGTTGACCATGAAGCCCATCTTGGGGCGCGAAGGTTCAAAGTCCGGCTCGAGGCCGTAGTGGGTGAGCTCTTCGGAGGTTGTAGGTCCTATCGAGACCACAACCGCCTTGCCCAGCGCCTCGCGCAACTCGTTCCGGACGCCCATCTGCTCCGCCACGCGAAACAGGTGAATAGCCTGGACGGCCGTCATGAACAGCACCACATCGACGGATCCGCTCAGGATGCCGAGCACACACTCCCGCAGTGGTTGCAGGTCTTCGGGGAGCGCCCATTGATAGACCGGCACCTTGGTCAGCTCGCGGGTGCGGCTGCTGAGCTCCGCGAGCAGTTCGGGATTGGAGGCTCCGTACTCCTGCACGGCCACGCGCATATCTCCCAGAGCATCGCCATAAGCTGCATCGATGGCTTGCAGAAGCTCATGCCAGGTACTCGGTTCCTCCGAGACGACATCGGCGTTTATCTTCAGTTCGCGCAGCGCCGAGTTCGGCTTGGCCCCACGCACTGCAATCTTTATCTTCCGCAGGGCAGCCAGAAAGTCTTCGCGGTCGTATCGTGTTTGCACGATCTCGAGCATCGCCCGCACGCCGACACCCGTCATGAAGATGAGGAGGTCGAAGCGTCCTTCCAGCAGATGAGCAGCAAAATCCAGAACGTGCTGGTTCGACTCGAGGCCCACCTCACGCATGGCGGGCACGACGATCGGCTCGCCGCCGTAGGTGAGGATCAGCTTCTCGACCTCTTTGGCACGACGCGATTCCAGCGCCAGTACCCGAAGTCCATTGAAGCTTGCATGTGCCAACGCTTCCTCCACGTTTGTAGTTGTCAGAGTCCAGGCTCTTACTCGAGCATCGCACTTGGGCGGTGCTCGGAATCTTCGATTGAGCGAGAGTCCGTATCCTGATGATAGACGCGACTCTGAAAAGCGGCCAATAGAAGGCGGCTTAGAACACGACCCGTCCGGTCGAGACGAGGGTGGGTCATCAAACTTCGTTCCAGGTTTAGTCAGATCGCTGCTTTGACGGGGGCCAGATCTCCGCTTTGAAAGGGCGGGGCTTCAGCCCCGCCGATGGGACAACCTCTTAAAGCGGCTTTAGCCGCGGAGGGGATGATGTCTATCCAGTCGGCGATCTGTCTCTTCGGCCTGCAGATTGAAGCCTGCCTTCTTCCGAGCAGAGACCATCGTAGGTGCCCTGCAAGAGCTCTTGCATACGGGAAGTGCGGCCCTGTTCCGGAATCGTTCCCTCGGCGGCTAAAGCCACTGTAGGCGGTGGGCTCTAATGGTTGGGCTGAAGCCCCGCCCCTTCAAAGCAAAGACATTGAATCCTTCTGTTTCCCCACAATTTCAAGCTCCATCTTGCATTGGCACCCGATTTGCCCTACACTCTGCTCATCGAGCCGTTCTTTAGGACCTCTCGATTCCGTTGCGGCACTCCGACGTGCCCGGCACTTAGAACACCTCGTACATTCCAAGCTCCACGAAGAGCCTTGATCGTAATCAGCAATCCCTAAAGGGATCTCTGCTGTACGCACTCTGGCTTGCGCCTCTTTCCGTCGCCCTTCTCTGCGACAGGAAGAACCGCATGAATACTCCGCGCCTTTGCGCACGGACGATCGCTTCACGAGGACCTTCGGTATGGACACGAGCGCCATCGTCAATTCGGCTGAGTTCACCAGCGAGCAGAAGGAGTACCTTCAGGGCTTCTTCGCGGGAGTAGCCCAACGCGGCCTCGCCCCTTTCGTGGGCCACACTGCGGATGGCCGCATCACCAGCGACCCGAATCAAGCCGCTGAGTCTCTCTGGTTCAATACCCCGGTTGAAGATCTCGCTCGCGAAGAACGCTGGAAGCATGAGCAGGATCCCTTCTCCCTCTGGGACAAGCTCCTGCAGTATGCGAACCGGAATGAGCCGCCTACTGACGACGATCGCTTCCGAATCAAATACTTCGGGCTCTTCTACGTCGCTCCCGCGCAGGACTCGTTTATGCTTCGCCTGCGTATCCCGGGCGGCATTCTCTTTACCCATCAACTCCGCGGGCTGGCCCAGATGGCCGAGGAGTGGGGCTCCGGCCGCGCGGACCTTACCACTCGCAGCAACCTGCAGATCCGTGAGTTTCAGCCCAAAGATATCGTTCGTGTGCTCAACCGTCTGCAGTCGCTCGGAATGACCTCACGCGGCGCGGGCGCGGACAACATCCGCAACATCACCGCCTCGCCCACGACGGGCCTCGATCCGCAGGAGTTGCTGGACGTCGCTCCGCTGGCCGACGCGATGCAGGCTTACATCTCGAACTCGCCGGACATGTACCTCCTGCCGCGCAAGTTCAATATCGCGTTCGATAATGGCGGGGCGATCTCCGTTGTTGCGGACACCAACGATATCGGCTTCATCGCCGTCGAGGTCAGGGGAGACCAAAGCGTTCCGGCTGGTGTCTACTTCCGCGTGCTGCTCTGCGGCATCACCGGACACCGCCAGTTTGCTACCGACTGCGGCCTGCTTTTGCGCCCCGATCAGACGGTAGCGGTTGCGGCTGCCATGGTCCGCGTCTTCACCCAGCACGGCGACCGTACCGACCGTAAGGAGGCACGGCTGAAGTATCTGGTCGACCAGTGGGGCGTAGAAAAATTCCTCTCTGAGACAGAAAAGCTCCTCGCCTTTCCGCTCATCCATGTTCCGGCCTCCGAGTGCGAACCACGTCGACCCATCGACCGCGCCGGCCACATCGGTGTCCACGCACAAGCACAGCCCGGGCTGTACTACATCGGCGTCTCCGTCCCGGTCGGCCAGCTTCCTGTCTCGCAGATGAAAGCCTTGGCCGATATCGCGGACCGCTACGGTAGCGGCGAGTTGCGTCTTACCGTTTGGCAGAACCTGCTGATTCCCAACATCTCTGGCGAATATCTTGAAGCGGCAAGGGAAGCTTTAGTTGCTGCAGGCCTGAACTACACCGCCAGCACTGTTCTTAGCGGAACGATCGCCTGCACCGGCAGCCAGGGTTGTCGCTTCGCGGCCTCCGATACCAAGACACACGCTGTCGCTCTTGCTCGGCAGCTCGACAAGAACTTTCCCTTGCTTGACCAGCCGATCAACCTTCATGTCACGGGTTGCTCTCACTCCTGCGCCCAGCACTATGTCGGCGACGTTGGCCTGATGGGCGTCAAAGTCGGTGGCGAAGAGGGCTACCAGGTTCTCCTCGGCGGCGGCACAGACCAGCAGCAGGGAATCGCTCGCGAGCTGATTCCTGCCATCAAGTTTTCGGATCTGCCTCCGGTCATGGATCGCCTCTTTCAGGCCTATATCGGCAAGAGAAATAGCGACGAGTCTTTCCTGGACTTCACCCGCCGTCACGATCTCGAAGCGCTCAAGGCCTTCTGCGTTCATGAGGAGAACTGAACGAATGTCCCATCAAGTTCCATTCATTCCGGACAACGCTCCCTTCACTCCCGAGCAGCGTGGCTGGCTCAATGGCTTCCTCGCGGGCCTGTACTCCAACGCGGCGAACCAGACTGCGGACGTCCCGTCGTCGCTGAAGATTGCGGTGCTCTACGCTTCGCAGTCCGGCACCGCCGAGGGGCTGGCTCGCAAGGTCGTCAAGGACCTCAAAGCCAAGGGCCACATCGCGTCGCTCATCTCGCTGGAGGGCTATACGCCCGCAGCACTTATCGCCGAACGCTATGCCATCTTCATCGCCAGCACTTATGGCGAAGGTGACGCACCTGACGCCGTGCGTCCCTTCTTCGAGCAGCTTTGCCTCGAGCACTTTCCCTGTTGCGAGAACCTCTCCTACTCCGTGCTCGCACTGGGCGATTCCAGCTACGAACACTTCTGCAAGTTCGGTATCGATCTCGACTCCAAGCTCGCCGCACTAGGCGGCGTTCGCATCGCCAACCGCATTGATTGCGACGTCGATCTCGATGAGGCCTTCGCTCAGTGGAAGCAAGCTCTCTACTTTGGTCTTGATGACATGGCCTCCGCTCGCCCTGTTCGCTCTGCACTGTCGGCCTCGATCACCTCTGCCAGCAAGGTCGATGAGCCCGTCGCCGCTACGCACACACGCGAGAATCCTTACCTTGCGCCTCTCGTCGATAAGCGTCCTCTCACGCAAGATGTATCCAGCAAACTCACGCTGCACTTGGCCTTCAACATCAGCGGCTCAGACGTTACGTACGACGCCGGCGATGCCTGTGGAGTCATCCCCCAGAACGATCCCGGCCTCGTCGAAGAGATTCTCCACGCGCTCAACTTCAACGGAACGGTTCCCGTACAACTCCCAAAATCCGGAGCTACCAATCTCTACGATGCGCTCCTCAACCATCTCCAGATCACCCGCCTGACCCGCAAGATGATCGAGGCCTACGCCACGATCGGAAAGCAGTCGGTGCAGTGCCACACGCTCACCAGCCTCCTCGTCCCCGAGCAGCAGGGATTTCTAGAAAAGTACACCTACGATCGCGGCCTCATCGACCTCATCCACGATTACCCCCACATTCTGCACGATCCTGCCGATTTAGTAGCCATGCTGCCGCGCCTCTCCCCGCGCCTCTACTCCATCTCATCCAGTCCCTACGCCCACACCGGAGAGATTCACACTACGGTCGCCGTCGTCCGCTACCGCTCGCACAACCGCGAACGTGGCGGCGTCTGCTCGACTCTCTTCGCGGATCGTACGGCTACGGGCGAGACTCTGCCTGTCTACATCCAACCGAATAAGCGCTTCCGTCTTCCCGCAGATTCTGCGGCACCCATCATCATGATCGGCCCTGGCACGGGGATTGCCCCGTTCCGCGCGTTTCTACATCAGCGTCGCGCTCTCGGCCACACCGGCTGCAACTGGCTTTTCTTTGGCGAACGCAGCGCCGCCACTGACTTCCTGTATCGCGATGAACTGCTTGCCATGCAGGCTGACGGCCATCTCACACGCCTCGACCTCGCCTTCTCCCGCGATCAGGAACACAAGATCTATGTCCAGGACCGCATGCTCGAGCAGGCTGCGACTTTTTACCAGTGGCTCGAAGGAGGCGCGAGTCTCTACGTCTGCGGCGATGCCTCGCGCATGGCCAAAGACGTAGACGCCACGCTGCATACCATCGTCGAGCGGCAATCCGGTTTGTCCGCGGACGCTGCTTCCGAATACATCAACGCACTCAAGGATCAGCACCGCTACCACCGCGACGTCTACTAGCACCTCTGTCTGCGCTAAAGGAAATCGAATGTCTCTTCCGCTGCACGAACTCGCGCACAACGATTCCACGAACTCCATCGTGCGTCTGACGGAGAATGGTATCGAGTTCTTTCCTGCGCCTACAGCGGAAGTAAAGACCAGCCTCATTCCTGCACGGCCTCTCGGACCGGGTGAGCAATATCGCTTTCACTTCGACATGACCAAGTGCATTGGCTGTCGCTCCTGCGAGGTCGCCTGCAATGAGCAGAACAACACGCCACCGGATCTACGCTGGCGGCGCATCGGCGAGATTGAAGGCGGCACCTATCCCAATACCGACCGCTTCTATCTCTCCATGGGCTGCAACCACTGCCTCAGCGCCGAATGCATCAAGGGCTGCCCGGTCGACGCCTACACCAAAGATTCCATCACCGGCATCGTCCTGCACTCCGCCGACGCCTGCATCGGCTGCCAGTACTGCGTATGGAACTGCCCCTACTCCGTCCCGCAGTTCAACCCCGAGCGTGGCGTCGTCGGCAAATGCGATATGTGTCATGGCCGTCTTACCGACGGCCTCGAACCGGCTTGCGTCAACGCCTGCCCTGAGGCCGCTATCGAAATCGAGATCGTCGATCAACTCGAGTGGCGTAGCGACTATGCTGCCGGCAATGCACCCGGCATGCCGAATGCGGGCGTCACCATCTCGACCACTCGTATCACTCTTCCGGAAGGCGCTCAGGCCAGCCTGGAACGTGTTGATATCGAGACCCTTCGTCCTGAGCATCCGCACTGGTCTCTCGTCTGGATGACCTCACTCATCCAACTCTCCACTGGCACTCTCGTTGCCGCTCTGCTCTCTCATCACGACAGTCCCATCACTCTCACGCTCATCCTCGCGCTCACCGCGTTTACGTTCAACATCTCTGTGCTTCATCTTGGACGCCCCGCCTATGCCTGGCGTGCTCTCAAGATGTGGCGTCGTTCCTGGCTCTCTCGCGAGGTACTGCTCTTCGGCCTCTTCTTTGGAGCGTTAGCCACGCTCACGGCAGCCACGTGGATCGACAGCCTGCATCTGTTCTTCATTGCGCCTATCGTCCTGTTGTCACTCAAGATCTGCGCGCCTGTCTTCGGCATCGCCGGCATCCTTGCCAGCGCCTACATCTACCTCGTCCCCGCGCGCCCCGCGTGGAATATGCTTCACACTCCCATTGATTTCCTTCTCAGCTCCGGAGTGCTCGGCTCCGCGGCAGCTCCCTTACTCCTTCGAGCCACCAACCTTCAACGGGTCATCCCGCAGCTTCACTTCATCGCTCCATCACTCACCGCAAAATCCTTTCCCCTCTGGCCGCTGGTTCTTTGTTCTGTTCTCTGGATGCTGAACCACATCACCCGGGCGATTCGACTCCATCACTCTGAGACCTACGAGCACCGCGCAGCCGCGTCGTTGCTCAACACGGATAGCCTGCGCGGTACCTTCCTCGTGGGCTTCGCCTTCATCGGTATTGCCATCATGCTTTCTCTTGCCGGAATGCCCCTGCTAGCCCTGCCTGCTGCGCTCGCCGGAGTTCTTTCCGCGCGCTATCTCTTCTTCGTGTCCGTCGTGCCACTCAACATGGCACTCACCTTCGTCAGGAGCGTCCACGCATGAGCTCTCTCCTCACCCAGTTCAAACGCCTCGTCGGTATCGACATCCGCAGCGAGAAGTACACCTACGCCAAGGATGCCACCTTCGGCTACACCGCCACCTCACGAGTCCCTGACAAGTGGGTGAAGACCACCTGCGGTTACTGTTCCGTAGGCTGCGGCATGCTCCTCGGTGTGAAGGACAATAAGGCCGTTGCCGTGCGCGGCAATCCCGATCATCCGGTCAATCGCGGAAAGCTGTGTCCTAAAGGGCTCTCCGAACACCACATCCTCGAGAACCCCGGCCGCTCCAAACAGCCCCTCCTGCGCAAAGACGGTGTCCTTACTCCCGTCTCCTGGGATGAAGCACTCGACACGATGGTCGAGCGCTTCCGCGACATCCAGTCTCGCTACGGCAACGAGTCCCTGGGCGTCGTCGGCACTGGCCAATTACTCACGGAAGAGTTCTACACGCTTGGCAAGCTCGTCCAGCTTGGGCTTCGCACCCGCAACCATGATGGCAACACGACGCTTTGCATGGCAAGCGCTGTCTCCGGTTACAAGTTGTCTTTCGGTTCGGATGGGCCGCCGGGTTCCTACGCCGACATGGAGCAGGCCGACCTCATTCTCCTCATTGGCGCCAATATCGCCGACAACCACCCCATCCTCTGCCATCGTGTCGATCGCAGTCCCGGCACCAAGCCGCGCAAGCTCGTCGTCGTCGATCCGCGCGTGACCAAGACTGCGATGATGGCTGACATCCATCTCGCCATCAAGCCGCGTGGAGACATCGCCCTCATCAACGGCATCGCCCATGTTCTCATCCGCGAAGGCCTCATCGATACTGAGTACATCGCCCAGCACACCAACGGCTTCGCCGAGTTCGCAGAGTTCGTCTCCACCTTTACACCCGCTCACGTATCTGTTGTGACCGGCCTTTCCGAAGCTCAGATCATCGAGACGGCGCTTCTCTACGGTCGTGCCAAAGCCGCTTTCATCGGCTGGACGATGGGCGTCAATCACTCCACTCAGGGAGCGGTCACCGTTGCCGCCATCAACAACCTCGCGCTGATCACGGGCAACATCGGTCGCATCGGAGCCGCTCCCTTCTCCATTACCGGCCAGTGCAACGCCATGGGCACTCGTGAGAGCGGCTTCACCTCTTCACTTCCCGGGTATCGCAAGTTCGACAATCCGCAGGACCGCGAAGACCTCGCTCGCATCTGGAACATCCCTGTCGATCGCATCCCCACTGCTCGCGGTCTTGCTTATCCTGACATCATTGAAGCTGCCGTTCAGGGCCGCATCAAAGCTCTCTGGTTCATCGCGACCAACCCCGCTGTCTCTTTCCCCAACTACAAGCTGCTCGAGCAAGCACTTCGTTCTATCGAGTTCCTTGTGGTGCAGGATGGCTTCCACCCCACGCCCACCAGCGAGTTTGCGCACCTCGTTTTACCCGCCGCCATCTGGGGCGAGAAGGAAGGCACCTATACCAACTCCGAGCGGCGCGTCTCCAAGGCCAATCCCGCCGTTCGTCCTCCCGGCGAAGCTCGCCCTGACTTCGATATCTTCCTCGCCCTGGCCGAAAAGCTGGGCGTGCGTGATGAGCTTTATCCGAACTGGAAGACTCCCAGCGATGCGTACCAGGAGTGGCAGCGCGTCTCCGCGGGACGCATGTGCGACTACAGCAAATTTTCGTGGCAGCAGATCGACGATGCCAACGGTATTCAGTGGGGAGGGGAATCGCTCTATCGCGACGGCGTCTTTCCGACCGCCGATGGCCGCGCCAAGCTGCATCTCGTCCCCTGCGAACCCTTCGTCGAGCAACCGGATGCCGAATACGACTTCATCTTGAACACCGGCCGCACCGTGGAGCACTGGCACACCCGCACCAAGACCGCAGAGGTAGAACTCCTCGACAACATGGTGCCCAACGCCTGGCTTGAGATTAACCCTGCCGATGCGGCGCGTCTCGACCTCAAGCCTCATGATCGAGTCACCGTCCATAGCCGCCGTGGCGCTGTCGCGGACCTCGAACTCCGCATCACCGGCATTGTCGCTCCCGGCCAGGTCTTCATGCCCTTCCACTTTGCGGAGACCAACTCCAATATCGTCACCCTTGGCGCATTCGATCCCATATCGCGCGAGCCCAACTTCAAGCAATGTGCCGTTCGCATCGAACGAACACCCATGCGTGACCGACGCAAACAGGCCTCAAGAAGGCCAGCTCCTCCCAACCTCAACCCTCACAAGCTGCACGCATCGTCACCCAAAAATCTCTAACGGAGCGACCCCCAAGTTATGGCAAATATGAAAGCCTTCTTCAAATCGGGCCATCCCCCAACCCTCTTCGCGGCCTTTCTCTACTTCGATTTTTCTTTCGCCGTCTGGGTTCTCAACGGTGCCATGGGGCCCTTCATCTCCGAGCAGTTCCATCTCTCGCCTGCCCAGATCGGCTTGATGGTCTCCGTGCCCACTCTCGCCGGTGCCTTTATGCGCTTCCCACTCGGCGTCCTCTCTCAATACATCGGGAGAAAGAAGGCGGCCATCGTGGAGATGTCGGCCATCGTATTGGCACTCGTCTTTGGCTTCCTCTTCGTCAAGTCCTACAACGATGTGCTCGCGATGGGAGTTCTGTTGGGCATTGCGGGAGCCAGCTTCGGAGTCGCCTTATCGCTGGGCTCGGGTTGGTTCCCGAGGCAATACAAGGGCCTCGCCATGGGGATCGCCGGGGCAGGCAATAGCGGTACAGCTTTAGCCGCTCTCTTCGCTCCACGTCTCGCGATGCACTTCGGCTGGCAGCGCGTCTACGGCTTCGCTGCCGTGATGATGCTCCTTCCGCTGATCGTCATGATCGTTCTCGCCAAAGAGCCGCCCGATATCGAGCATCAGACTCTTCGGCAGCATCTCTCCTGCCTCTTCGAGAAGGATGGCTGGGTCTTCAATCTCATCTACATCATCACGTTTGGTGGATTCCTCGGCCTCGCCACCTTCCTGCCGTCCTTCTACTATTCGCAGTTTCACGTCACCAAGGTTCAGGCCGGCAGCCTCACCGTACTCGCGACTCTTACCGGCTCGCTTACCCGCGTCGTAGGCGGCTGGTTCGCGGATCGCGTCGGAGGCATCACCACTCTCTCGGTCGTCTTCCTCATTGCGGTCGCAGGACTCTTCGGCCTCATGACCGCTCCCTCTCTTCTCGCGACAACCCTGCTCTTCATGCTCTGCTTTGCGGCTCTTGGAGCAGGCAATGGCGCCACCTTCCAACTCGTTCCGCTACGCTGGCCCCTCACCACGGCGGTCGCCGGAGGCATGATCGGCGAGATCGGAGCCCTTGGTGGCGGCATCCTGCCTAACCTCCTCGGTCAATCCAAACAACACACTGGCTCTTACCGCGCAGGGTTCATTCTGTACGCCGGCCTCGCCATCGTTGTTCTGATCGTGATGCGTCTCGTCGCCCGCGTCTGGACTCGCACCTGGGTCACGACCGGTGGTCGCGCTATTCCATCTGCTTCGATGTTTGTCGCAGAAAGTGTGAGACATGGGGATCTGGGAGAAGCCGTCCACGCTGAAGCCATCGTGTAGGCAGCATCCTGGCAAAGATGAAAAGTTGCAACGCTTTCATGCTCGCGCTGGCCGGGCCAACTGCGGGGTTTCTGACCCTCATGGATTTAGTGAACGCTGGACGACTCTGGAGGCCAGGCAGTTGGCGGCGACGATAGACACATGGCGCCAGTTCGGGATCGTTCCTTCCATAGGCCAATCCATAGTCTCTACCTCTTCTATCCAATCATGTGCGGCCTTTCTAGCTTCCTCTGAGCCATACCTTCCAGCAATCGCCCCATAAAAAGCTCCTAACTCTCTTTCTGCCGTCAGCAAGAGATCGGCAACCATCCCAACAGATGTTTGTTGAGCTTCAATCATTGAATTCGTTTTTTCGTCATACATCGGAATCTATCTCCTAACTGGAACGGCTTCGTAACTCGTGTGTTGCTAGTGCATTGCTTCTCCTTTAGGAGCTCCCTCGCCGGGCTTGTTCTTACTTAGAATGAAGGCGCACGCTATCATGCCGATTGCCATCCAACAAAGCAGACGGTAGATGTCCTGATACGCCATGGCGGCGGCCTGCTGATTGAGTTCCTGATAGACCTCAGCTCGTGCCATGAGGCCGGGCCCCGGCCCTTTCCCGCTTCCGCCGAAGTAAGCGGTAAGTGCGTTGATCCGGCTGACGAAGGCAGGATTGCCAGGTTGCATGTACTCCTGCAGATGTGCCTGATGGAAGAGTGAGCGGTTGGTGACAATCGCTCCGGTGGCAGCAATGAAGATGCTGCCACCAACGTTGCGGACGAAGTTGATGATCCCCGAGACCTGGTTGCTCGCCTCTTTCGGAAGCCCGACATAGGCTGCGTTGGTGATGGCGATGAAGGCGAAAGGAATCGCGAACATCTGAAGAATTCGCAACCAGGAGGCAAAACCGAACGTCATCGTCAGCGTGAAGTGCGTTGAGGTGTAATAGAACGCACCGGCAAAACAAGCGAACCCGAACGCAGCCATGTTCCTTGCCGGGAACTTGCCGGTAGCCACTCCTGCCAGAGGCATAACGACGAGCAGGGCAACACCTCCGCCCGCGAGCGCTTCTCCAGCGCGGGTTGCCGTGTAGCCCATTAGCTGCTGCAGGAATTGCGGCTCAAGTACAGTGGCAGCATTCAAGACACCGCCGACCAGGATCATGAGCAGGCAGCAGATGGCGAAGTTCTTGTACTTGAAAAGCCTCAGATTCATGATGGGATTCTTAGCCCGCCACTGCCACCAGATGAGGCCAGCCATCCCAGCAACGAACAGCAAGCCACAGGTGAGGATTAAGTTGGAGGCAAACCAGTCGTTCTCTTCACCCTTATCGAGCATGATCTGCATGCCGGCCATGGCAACGGTCAGCAGACCCAGGCCGATGTAATCCAGTTTCCTGAGGTTGGAGCGGTCGGCTTTGATCCAGGGTGGATCTTGAACCAGCCGGCTCACCAGAAAGAAGGCAAGAATGCCAACTGGCAGGTTGATATAGAAGATCCAACGCCACGAGTAGTTGTCCGTGATCCAACCGCCGATCGTCGGGCCGAGGGAGGGCGCAAGTACAGCGACGAGGCCGTAAAGCGCGAAGGCCTGGCCTCGTTTCTTTGGCTCAAATGAATCTGCCATGATGGCTTGCGCCATCGGCTGAAGGCCGCCACCTCCGATGCCCTGAAGAACACGTGCCAAAAGCAAGATCGGAAGTGTTGGCGCAATACCGCAGAGAAAGCTTGCGGCGGTGAAGATCGTAATGCAGAGCAGAAAGAAGTTCTTACGGCCGATGACACTCGATGCCCACGCACCAACTGGCAGAATGATTGCGTTGGAAACAAGATAGCTGGTGAGTACCCAGGTTCCCTGACTGGTGCTGGCGCCGAGGTCGCCGGCAATGTGAGGAAGGGCAACATTGGCAATGGAGGTATCGAGGACCTCCATGAAGGCAGCCAGCGCAACCGTTGCAGCGATGAGCCACGGGTTGACGTCAGGTTTCCATTGCCCGCTACTAGAGACCTCTGCTGCCATTACATTCCTTTCCAGTGAAGCGATTTTCCGCACACCGACTATGTCCGCCGATGCCCATTCAGGCGCCTATAGATTTCGGTACCGAGATGTCGACCTTCCATTGCAATTTCATCTGTCAACGTCATTCGTCATTCAAAGACAAACTGTATCTGAAGGCGTATTGTATGTAAAGAAGCGTCACTGGAGGGACCGATGATGGCTGACTCAGGCGCAGGCGGAATATTGGCGGCCAAAGGCATTTCCACGATTCACGATGGGACCAGCAACTCTCGTGGAGCTGCCAAGGGCCTCGATCATAAGCACACATCGAGTGCCGGACAGGGGATATGGAAGAACGGAGAGGATGAGCGAAAGGACTCCCGCTTCAAACTGATTGTTGCTATCGAGCAGTGGATCTGCCTGGTGCTGGGCATCGTCTGCATCGTCTCAGGGGTCTGGGGAACCTTCCTGGAGGCCAATCAGAATGTTTCTCTTGCATACCTTGCATGGTTGGGATCGGCTTACGTGCCGACGTTGCGGCTAACCGCAGCCGGGTGCCTCGTTATGGGATTGGTGCTCGTCCGCCGTGGAGTGACGCGGTCTTGACTCCGCTCTGCGAACACCTTATCTGCGCAAAATGGCTAAGGAGGAAGCAGTATGAAAGACGACGTTGAAGACATTCCGATGGTCTATTTGTTGTATGTACTTCTCGCGATTGCCGGGGCTGTGTGTATAGCAGCCGTTCTGGTGATGCAATTGTTTGACGCTTCCAGTCATTCGCACAGGTCCCAGGATGTGGAAGTGTATCGACGCGGCGGCATTGAATGTTCGCCCACGGAACTGGTGTTGGCGAGTGCTCTACCGATAGGCTATAAGTGTATCTGGATGCAGAGTGTTCATTCTGTCCAGACTGGAATCTGAGCGATGTGAAGGTGCTAGGACATCCGCAGTGTCCGCATATGACCTCAGAAACAGTTGATGAATTGCGGGAACAACCTGGAGGGCCAAGGAACCGAATGCCTGTGAGCAGAGCAAAACCACGGAAGCGGCTCACCCGAGAGGAGAGCCAGGCACAGACCCGCGCCGCACTGATCGCCGTGGGGCGCAAGCACTTTTTGCGTTACGGGCTTGGCGGTGCCGTGGCGGAGAAGATCGCGGAGGATGCCGGTTATTCTCGGGGCGCTCTGTATTCCAATTTCGGCGGTAAAGAGGAATTGTTTGTCGCTGTCATCCAGGAGGAGCAGGCGCATCGGCTGGATTTTTTCCGGTCTCTGCTGAAGGAGGAGCCTTCAGGGAAGAAACGGTTGAAGAAAATGCGGGACGCCATCGCCGAACTGATGACGGACCACGATTGGATCGTACTCCGTGCTGAATTCGAGGTCGGAGCTCTTCGAAGCGAACGTATCCGGCAAAGCTTTGTTGAAGTGCATCGGCAGCAGATTCGCGACGGAGGTGATCTCATCAGAGATCTCGTGAAAGCTCCTGACGTCACTTCGAAATTGATGCCGGATGATTTCATCGCGGTTATCATCAATCTCGCTCACGGTCTGGCAGTTACCCAGAGAATCCTTGGCGCAGAACAGTCGCAGAGAAGCACACGCAACCTGATCCAGTCTCTGTTTGATCATTTGATATCGTCTGCGTGATCGACTTTGCGTTTTACCGATCTGCAAGTCGAACGAGTGCAATCTTCGTCGGCTGAATGTCCTCGCCGAAGACCGTGGTTACGGTCTTCGGCGAACTGCGGCATCCTGGTTAGATGGACATGCCCCCGGAGACCTCAATGCGCTGGGCGTTCACCCAACGATTGTCGTCGGAAAGCATGGACGCGATCATTGGTCCGATGTCGTCCGGCATGCCTACACGTCCGAGCGCCGTCATCGCCGCAACCTGCTTATTGACCTCGGGATTATCGCGGACCATACCGCCGCTGAAATCGGTAGCGACCGCTCCTGGAGCGATGCAGTTGACTGTAATTCTGCGTGGGCCTAATTCCTTCGCCATGTATTTGGTAAGAACTTCAACTGCGCCTTTCATGGATGCGTAGGCGGAGCTGCCGGGATAGATGATGCGGGTCAGGCCTGACGAGATGGTCAAAATCTTTCCACCATCCTTGATAAGCGGAAGGAGCTTCTGTGTCAGGAAGAAGACGCCTTTAAAATGCACGTTGTAGAGTCCGTCGAAATCTTCCTCTGTCACCTTGTCGAAGGCGGCGTGGTGCGAAGTGCCGGCGTTGTTGATTAGAAAGTCGAAGCTCTCCGCACCAAGCTTCGGCAGCGCGTCTTTCACGTTCAGCACGAACTGGTCGAAGGTGCCAATTTTTCCAGCGTCAAGCTGCAAGGCAATGGCCTTGGCTCCCAGCTCGCTGGCTTTGGCGACGACCTTGTCGGCTTCTGCACGATTGGAGTTGTAAGTAAAGATCGAGTGAACTCCTCGCTCGGCGAGATTGAGTACCGTATTGCGGCCGAGCCCGCGGCTTCCACCGGTTACGATAGCGATCGTTCCACTGCGAAATGAGTTGTTTTTTGTTGCCATGCTCTGCTCCTTAATGCCTTCCTGTGATTGAGGATAGGTTCAACGTGCTTAGAAGAGAATGCCGAAACTCTCCCTTTTCTTGCCTATTCCTGCTAAGAAGCCTAGGGTTGATCCAGGAGTAAGGGCGAACATGCTTCGTGATTTGGTACAGGCGGTCAAGCATTACACGGACGCGCAGACTGGGCAGAGCCCGTTTGTTACGGAGATCGCAGGGCTTACCATTCTTCGATCGGATCACGAGAAACGTCCGAACCACCTCATCTTCAAGCCTGCTCTGTGCATCACCGTTCAAGGCGCCAAGTCCGCCATGTTTGGCGACCAGCGGTTCGATTATGCTGCCGGGCAAGCGCTGGTGGTGAGCGTCGAGATGCCGGCGTTTGGCACCGTCGTCGAAGCAAGTCCAAGCGAACCGTATCTAGGCATCATTCTTGAGTTCGACCTCGCGATCATGCGCGAGGTCATCGATGAGACAGAAGCGCCGCCAACGGCGAGTTCGAAGGTGAGTAAGGGTGTGTGTGTGGCTGACTTCGACGGACCCCTTGCGGACTGCGCTTTGCGTATGGTGCGCCTGCTTGGCACGCCGAAGGCAATTCCGATGCTCTATCCGGCAATCATGCGCGAGATCTGCTATTGGCTACTGACGGGACCACAGGGCGGTGACGTGGTAAAGATGACGCTGACCAATCCCCACACGCAACGAGTCATCAGCGCAATTCATACTTTGCGTGATCGCTTTGCGGAGCCCGTTCGCATCGAGGAGCTTGCCGCGATAGCGCGAATGAGTCCTTCTGCATTTCATCGCCAGTTCAAGGCAATCACGTCCATGACGCCGCTTCAATACCAGAAGCAGCTACGGTTACTTGAAGCGCGGCGACTGATGGTCTCCTCTGGAGCAAACGTGGAAACAGCCGCATTTCAGGTCGGCTACGAAAGTCCCTCGCAGTTCAGCCGCGAGTACTCTCGCATGTTCGCGATGCCCCCTCGTCGCGATATTGCAGCGTTCAAAGGAACTGCAGCATGATGCTCTCAGCTCCCTTTACCTCATGCACATCATCGTCTTAAACGCCGATCGACGAAGGACGGAGTAACCTCCGAAGCCGGCTTCCCAGAAGTATCGGCGCGTCCCTCTGTGCGGTTGGCGAGTTCCGTAACAGACTCGTTGCCTTCCGCAGCTTTCAGAAACTTCATGAGGTAGATGGCGGGGACGGAACGCAGCGCATCGTACTCCGCGAGCTTGTTCGTTTGCTCGAAGACATGACGTTCGGGTTCGGCGAAGGCGGGTTCGTTGAGTGTGAGGAGTTGGAAGCCGCGACGGCTAAAGGCGGCGATGATCTCAGTCATGGTGAGTGGGTTGGCGGGAAGCTCAATGCGCTTGCCCTCAAGATAAAAACAGCGAATCCAATGGCGCTGTGCGGCCGTTGTGGGGTGCATGTCGGAGAGGAGGAGGTGTCCGCCAACGCGGAGGATGCGAACGCACTCGCCTGCGAAGGCATCCAGATCTGCGAGGTAACTCAAGACGAAAGAGGCGAGGATAAGATCAGTCGACGCGTCGGCGACGGGCAGGGTGGTGGAGTCGCTGAGGTGGAGGGCGGTGGTGGGAGCGAGCGTGGCGCGTGCCTTCTTCAGCATCGCGTCGGAGGCGTCCGTGCCGGTGAGGGAACTGGGGGCGAGGAGTTCCATTTGCTTTAGCCAGCGCCCGGTACCGCAGCCTACGTCGAGGACATCAAGGCCTTCGATCGGCGGCATCATCGGAGGGAGAGTGCGCTGTTCGAGTAGAAGCAGGGGATTGGGCTGAATGTCATAGACCTCAGCCCAATCATTGAAGAGCGCACGTGTGGCGGTGTTCACAGACTTTCCCGTTTTGGTCTACGCAGAGCGATGAACTGGTTAGCGAGGTGGAGCTCGAACGGAAAGCGATAGAGGTGCAGCGTATAACGCCACGCGCTCAACACTTGAAGGAAGATACGACTCCAGCGTGGCGCCCGGATGTCCTGAACCGTGGGCCAGCGGGATGCGACGACGGTCTCGAAGTTGTCGATGAGGAGCTTGGTCTTCCGCTTGAGCCAGGGTGCGTTGGTATCGATACGAAGGGTGAAGTTCATCCACTCTTCGGTGGCCCAGCCAGCGGGGGTATCGGGGAAGGGGACCTCGATGTTGCCATACATCCCATCGCCGGCCTGATGGGGCTGAGGAGTGGGAGTGTAATGCTGGATGATGATCTCGGAGTCCGGATTGATGCGCTTGATCTTGCGAATAAAACGCAGAGTCTCGTGGGTATCGCGGTCGGGATCGTTGGGGTTGCCGATAACGAAGGAGAACTCCGGGATGATGCCAAACTGGCGGGTGCGGCGCGCGATCTCGAGAGTCTGAGCCGTGGTGATGCCTTTCTGCATCTCCTCCAGCACCCAGTCGGAGCCTGACTCCGCGCCGAAGAAGATCATCGCGCAGCCGGCGCGTTTGATGGAGGCCCATGTCTCGTCTGAATAGCGAGACATGATGTCGACGCGGGCTTCACACCACCAACGAAGGTTCAGATGGGCCATGCCGTCGCAGAGTTCGCGGGCCTTATCTTCGCGAAGGAAGAAGTTCATGTCGTAGAACTGGACGGAGTCCGCGCCGTAGTTCTTTACGAGATGGGTGAGTATGGCGACGGTGCGCTCGGGAGACTCGAACTTTTCCTTGTTGCCGTAGGCTGCGTGAACTCCACAGAAGCTGCAGTTGAAGGGGCAGCCGATGCTGGCGTGATGTACGGCTGTTCGCTTTCCGAAGAAGGATGGGCGAAGGTATTTTTCAACGGGGAGGCGGTGGAAGGGGGACCAGGGGAACTCGTCCGGCCCCTTCATCGGACGCTCACCGTTGTCGCGGCGCAGGCCGAACATGTCTTTGTACAGGAGCCCCTTAATGGTGTCGAGTTCGCGGTTGCCGCGAAGGGCGTCGAGGAGTTCCAGAAGGGTGTCTTCGCCCTGGCCGCGGACCACGTAGTCGACATAACGGGCGTTGAGGGCGGCGTCGGGATAGATAGAAGGGAAGTAGCCGCCCCAGCAGATGGGGACCTCGGGACGGAGCCGGCGGATCTCGCGAGAGGTCTCCATGGCCGCGACCATCTGGGGGCCGGGCATCGCGGAGACGCCGAGGAGCTCAACGTTGTGGGTGGAGATGAGGTCGAGGATGCGTTGGGTCGCATTGTCTTCCGCGTTGCCGTCTACGATCTCGTAGTCGACCTTACCTTCGAGAACGGCGGCGAGGGCAAGCACTGCCAGAGGCAGCCGGCTGTTGCGTGGCTTCGTGGCGCGGGGATGAAAGAGGATGATCATTGCGAGACTTTCTCGAAGCACAGCAAAACGTGGTCGCCTGTAGTGCGCAGGAGCGGCACACGGGCGAGAAAAGATTCAAGACGGCAAAGAAGCCGAAAGGCAGTCGGATGATTGCGAGCCCATGGTTCCAGGTAGGAGGGGGGCACCGCGACACCGATTCCAGTGGTGGAGCTGAGCCGGAAGTGCGGGCTGAAGCTACGAAGGATCTGCTTGAGGCTCGGATAGTAAACATCGAGCGAGACGCCGTCGATGGTGGCCTGTGTGTGACCGCTCAGTCTGCGAAGCGCTTTTTTCTTCTGGCCGAGAGCAAGGTAGTAGAAGATCTCCGTCAGACAGACGCGGGTTGAGAAGCAGAGCAGAAGCCGGTCCCCATCCTTGACGAGAGGGGCGAGCGATGCGGCGACAGGTGCGAGGTCCTCAATGCAGTTGAGCCCGGAGAAGTTGGAGAAGACGCCGTCGAAGCGACGGGCGGGGGCAAATTCGTTGATACGCTCCGTGGGGAGATGGCAGAATACGACGGACAACGGAACGGGTTGAGCTTTGAGCCGCTGCTCGGCGTGCGTGATCATCTCTTGCGAAGCATCGCAGGACAGGACAGAGATGCCGTGCTGGGCGAGGAAAAGGGCGTCCTCGCCGGTGCCGCAGTTGAGCTCCAGGATGCTGTCGCCAGGACGAAAGGTTTCGAGCAGGACCTTCCAGACAGAGTTGCGCTGAGCGCGGCCAATGAGAGTCTCGGTGAACTTATCGTCGTAGACGGGGGCGAGACGGTCAAAGGCGGCTCCGGCAGCATGAACCGTAGTTGAGAGAGGAGAAGCGATCATGCCTCTACCTCGTACTGCGTGGCCAGAAGGCCCTGGCGTGAGGCTGTAATGCTCTGTGCGAGATTGTTGATGAGGGCTATGTCTTGCCCTCCGCCGTCTGTGAGTTTGGCGAGTTCTACTTCGTCGCGGAGAAGCTTGTCTGCGTGGGCATAATAGGCGCGGGAATGACGACCCTTGATTTTGATCTCGCGGTCTGAACTCTTGCCCCACGGACCGAGTTGCACCAGCTTGCTCTGGATCTGCTGGTAATAGGGCGTGCCTTTGATGGGATAGGAGACGGTGGTGAAAAAGATGTCAGGTTTCGATTTGCTGACATGATGAATGGTCGCCTCGATGTCCTCCATCTCTTCGCCTTCATAACCCCACATCAAGAACATGCCGCTCTGGATGTTACGCGCGCGGGTCTGCTCGATGGCGCGTTGGACCTGTTCTACCTTTACGCCGCGGTCCATGGAGTCGAGCAGCCGCTGCGAACCTGATTCGGACCCGATCCAAATGCGGAAGCAGCCAAGCTCTGCGAGCAGATCCAGCATCTCTTCATTGAGCCGGTCGGCTCGCGATATGCACTCGAAGGGGATGTGTATATTGCGGCGACGCATCTCGCCTGCATATTTGCGGATCCAATCGTGATTGATCGTGAAGACGTCGTCCGAGATCCAGGCGATGTCCGGTGTGTACTCATGGAGGAGGAACTCAAGTTCGTCGACGACCTTGAGCGGATCGCGGCGGCGGTGAGTCTGGCCGTAAACCTGGTGGCTGCACCAGCGGCATTTATACGGGCAGCCACGCGCGGTGATGAAGTTGACCGAACCCTGTTGGTGATGGGTTCGCCAGGTATCGACATAGCGATGAAGATCGATGGCGTGACGCGCGGGCCACGGCTGTGCGTCAAGATCCGCGATCTGGGCTCGTGGCGGATTCTGATGGTAGTGCCCGGACTCATCGAGAAAGGCTACCCCGGCGATCTTGGATCTCCAGCCGGCGTCGGTCTGGTCTGCGCGTGCGCGCAGGGCGGTCAGCAACTCCTCCATGGTCGCCTCACCTTCGCCGAAGACCACGAATTCCGCGCCAGACTCCAGGTATTCCTGCGCATAGGCTCCAGGTTCCGGACCACCGACGACGACACGCCAGCCGGCTTCGCGCGCGACTGCCATGATCTCTACGGCGTTTGTCCGCGTCATCAGGTTGGCATAGATGCCGAGCACCGTTGGAGTCTCGGTGCGCAGGTGATGAATGAGGTCTGGCTTGCTGGAGAAGGTTGTGTCAAATACGTCGACGTCAAAACCCCGCGCGCGCAGATGGGAACATAGATAGAGAATCCCCAGTGGAGCATAGGGCTTCATGATCTGGATCTCTTTCGGATCATCGAAGAGAAAATAACCGTGGGTAAGCAGAAGGTCCGGCATCAAGCTCTCCTTTCTATGTTTGGCCATTGCTCGATGTTATATGCGAGTGTGTGAGCAGGACGCTGACCCGGTCAGCAGACATTGGCCGGCTCCTGTTTCGACGCGGGCGTAAGCACTGGCAACGGCTGCCCTGTGACAAGGGAACGGCGCCTGACTAAATACTCCGAGACATGCGAAAGCCACAACTCCCAAGGGAAAGAGAACTGGGAGGAGTCGAGCCGCCAGCGTATTGGCCGGCTAACGAGGCGGGCGATACGCTTCTGTATATTGCTTACTCCAGACTTGTGGCGAACCTGATTGAGTAGAAGAAAATACTCGAGCATACGATCGAGACGTGCAAGCTCACGTCCTCTGAGCCAAGGGAGAAAGTTAGCTCCCAGTGGCATAGTCATCCAGTCTTCGAGAGTCTGAGGCTCTACGACACCGAGTTCACGCAACTGCGGCCAGATTGGAATGCCTGGATAAGGGGTAAAGATATTTGGGGAGAAGCGTACATTCGGGAACTGCCTACCGATATCGGACATCGTTCGGAAGGTCTCGAGACGATCTTGTTCGGTCTCACCTGGGTAACCGAGTATGAGGTTGAATGTAACGCGTATACCCGCAAGCGATGCTTTGCGCGCGGTCTCATACATCTCATCCACTCGCTGATGGCGCTTGTTCATCAATTTGAGAACAGCCTTGGAGGTAGACTCAGTGCCGAAGCCCATATAGCTGACACCACTGTCGGCAAGTAACTGCACTTCATCCTGACTCATGCGGCAAATGAAGTCAGTGGATGCCTGAAAGGTCCAGGTGAACTTGACGCCAGAGTCGCGGATTCCCTGGGCGATAGCGATGGCGCGACGGAGGTCAACGGGGAAGTTGGAGTCAAGCAGGGCGACATTGGAGATACGGTACTGTTTGACGAGGCCCACGAGTTCGGCGACGACGTGCTCGGCAGCGTATGCGTTGAAGCGGCGTTTGTAGACCACCATGTCCGTGCAGTAGTTGCAAGCATAGGGGCAGCCAACGCTGGTGGCATACGCGAGTTCGCGTTTGCCGGAGATGCGTTCATAGCTGTCAAAGTCCGTGGCCTCGTAGGCCGGCGGTGCAAAGGCGTCGATGGGCTGGACGCGGCGCTCGAAGTTTTCGATGAGACGTCCGTTCTTCTTCCAGGAGATGCCCTGTATAAAATCGAGCGGGTTTCTGTCGGCGAGGGCCTTCGCTAATTCAACGATGGTAGCCTCGCCCTGCCCACGCACGACGATATCGACATAAGACTCACGCAGGGTGGACTCTGGACAGAGCGTCGGGTGCCAACCTCCGAAGATGACGGGGACGGTGGGTGTGTGCTCCTTGACACACTGCGCTGCTTCGATGGCGCCGCGAATCATGGGGCCCGTGAGGACTGAGATGCCGATGCAGACTGCATGCTTGCAATGTTCACGGATCTTATCGAGGTACTTTGGCTCGATTGCAGCGTCGATCAGCACAACCTCAAAGTTGGCCTCCTTCAAGGTGCCGGCAAGCGCGAGCAGAGAGAGGGGGGCACCGAGAGGCGGCCCATCATAAGGTGGATAGAAGAGAACCACCTTGCCGCGGCTTGGAGCGACGGTTTGATCGAAGGCCTCTAGCATGCGGCCTCCGCAGGTGTGTTGGCGAGGCGCTTGGCATCGACGGCGGGTTTGTGTGCCGCTGATAGGCGTTTCTTCAGCTTGTTATTGAGCCAGATCTCTACGGGGTACTTGTAGACATCATTGTCGAGGCGCCAACGGGCCGGAAGAGAGAGACTTTTTTGGGCGATGCGGGTGATGGGGCCGCGAGTGTCCGTCGCGATGGGGATACGGTCGAAGGCGATGCGGAGATAATCCCGCGTTATCTGGAGGCGCTCGTGCTCTTTGCCCTTGAGCCAGGGAAGCTGCGTGTAGCGCGGGAAGTAGTCGGCCCATCCCTCGAGTGTCTTGGGAACTTCTATGCCCATCTCTTGGGCGCGTTTCATGATGGGTGAGCCGGGATAGGGAGTGAAGATGTTCGTCCAGAACTCCGCGCCAGGAAAGCGGCGACAGACGTCCATCATGAAATTGATGGTTTCACGGCGTTCCGTCATACCCTCGCCTGGGAAGGCGAAGATGATATTGAAGGAGGGCCGGATGTCCGCGGCAAGGCAGCGTGCGGCACTCTCGTAGATCTGGTCGAAGTCCTGGAAGGTCTTATTCATCAACTGCAGGACCTTGGGGGAGCCGGAATCAACGCCCTGGCAGATTTGCTGCAATCCCGCACGGCGAAGCAATGTCAAATCCTCATGGGAGAGCCGGGCAACCATATTTGTCGTGGCTTGCACGCTCCACTTGAATTGCGACTTCTCGCGCACAAGGCCCTCCGCGATACCTCGTACACGGTCGAGATCGACCATGAAGTTATCGTCGACCACCCACAACATCTCCAACTGATAGCGCCGGGTGAGATCGACTGTCTCTTCGACGAACTGTTCGGGTGGCAGGGCGTTCCACTTGCGGCCATAGACACCGGCGTTCGTGCAGTAGCCGCAGTTGAACGGGCACGCAAGGGAGGAGGTATACATGGCCCAACGTTTGCCGCAGCCGCGCTCGTAGGCGTCGAAATCAGCAATGTGATAAGCCTTGGGAGGCATATCCATGAGTGGCTTGAGGGGGCGCTCAGGCGTCATGATGAGTTTACCGCCGCGTTTGAAACCAATGCCTGCTATGAGGTCCGGGGCAGAGTGACTCTGGAGGTGCTGCACGAGCTCAAGGAGAGCATCCTCGCCCTGCCCGCGAACGACGTAGTCCACGCAGTCAGCCTGAAGAGTCTGGTCGGGAAGAAGAGAGGGATGCCATCCGCCGAGGATAATGGGAAAATCAGGGTTCCATTCCTTAACCGCACGCGCGATCTCTACCGTCTCGCGAATCATGGGACCGGTGACGAGCGAGATGCCCAGGCAGACGGCGTCACGAACCTCTTCAAGTACACGCTGTTTGAAGTTGGGGGTGATGGTGGAGTCAATGAGAACGATGTCGAAGCCAGCTCGTATGAGCGGGGTTGCGACAGCCAGGATCCCTAGAGGCGCCGTTGCTTCTGAACTAGCGAAGGAAGGGAAGAAGAAGACGATTTTCCTGGATGAGACGGAGTTCTTGGGCATATAGACGACGCTCCTCTATTGAGATCTTGCCGTTTCGCTGTTAAGAGCGTGTCACATCGGTGTCTATGAATTGTCAGGAGTTTGTCATTTATGTCCAGAGCGAGTTGAAGGCTCTTTTCCAGGAAGTTCGTTCGTGGAAATGGTGACGAAGCGCGGACAAAGTGGTGACAAACCAATCACCCATCCTTCCTACACTTTGTTAGTCAACCGGTAATGCAGAAGATGGAAGTTTTCAGCTTCAACCAGCCAGGTGCAGGAAAGGAAAATTGTTGACGACCGAACTTCTTAAACACGGATCTCCTGAGGCGACTATCGCTCCAAAGCCAGTCACGGCAGAGGAGACACTCCTTTGCAATATGGAGTTGCCGCTCCGTGGCGTCTTTTATCCTCTTGGCTTTCCCGTCGAGATCGTCACCAATGAG
Source organism: Granulicella mallensis MP5ACTX8 (assembly GCF_000178955.2). NCBI lineage: Bacteria > Pseudomonadati > Acidobacteriota > Terriglobia > Terriglobales > Acidobacteriaceae > Granulicella > Granulicella mallensis. Next base: position 1,077,116 of record NC_016631.1, read on the forward strand.
CAAGCCGTTCTGGACGCCGCTAACGATAGTTGGGGCTATCTTCGTCCTCGGCAGATTGATTCTGTAGTGCAGCTCCGCATCAGTGTTAGTGAAGGAGGCGGGTCCGAGTGCCCGCCCACGCCTGCTTCTCGGGCTAACCGTCACTTGTTATCGATTGTGGCGGACGCAGACAATCAGGCGATCGTCGATCTTAAAGCAGGCTTTGCCGCCGTCTGGCTGAATCAGGCGACGATACGTCACAGTCTGTATCTTCGCTATCACTTTCTTGAAGGCGCTGCGTATGTTCTTCTCTGCACGTCAGCCGTAACAGCTCTGCACGCAGCCTGTGTCAGCCGGTACGGACGAGGTATTCTTTTGTGTGGAGACTCCGGGGCGGGCAAGTCTTCTCTGTCCTATGCCTGCGCGCGTGCCGGATGGACCTATACTTCGGACGACGCCAGTTATCTTCTACACGGCACGGATGATCCCCGGGTCGTCGGCAACTCGTATCAGGTGCGTTTTCGACCGACGGCCAAGACACTCTTTCCAGAGCTGGAAGGTCGTGCACTCACTCCACGAGCAGAGGGTAAACCCTCCATTGAAGTTCCTACCTCCGAGTTGCCCGGGCTCATTACCGCGAGCGAGGCGAGAATCGACTTTATCGTCTACCTCAATCGAGGGTCGTCAGAGACGGGAGAACTGCTACCGCTACCCGATGGCGTTGCGATAGAGCGCATTCGAGAAAATTTATATCCCATCGCCGAAATTCGTGCGATCCATGAAGAGGCGGTGCAGGTACTATCAGGCGTTCCTGCCTATGAACTGCGATACCGCGACTTCGATCACGCCATCGGACAACTCGACCGGCTGGTCCGCTCCCACGCGTAGGCTCCAGGTTCTGGACCACAGGCGAGGACACGCCAGCCGGCCTCGCGCGCGGCTGCCATGATCTCCACAGCCGAACGTTTATGTCAGATCTAGCGCTTGCTGATTTCAGTGCCGGCCCCGTATCGCAGGCCATCAACGATCAGCTCGACCATTCTTTTCGCATAAGCGGTCCCTTCGCCGTGAGGGCCCTGACACAGCGTTGCCACGGCTCGAAGCAGCTCGCCAGCCTGGATGCCGGGGCGCACCGCTCCTGCTGTAACCGCCGCATCCAGCAAACCTTCCAGCACTGGCCTGAGGTGTTTGTCAAAGTAGGCGGGCAGCGCGCTGTAAGCCGGATCGCCTGAGTGCAGCGCTTTTGCAAGCCCTCGCTTCGTAGCAATGAAGTCGACAAAGCGTTGCATCCAGCGAGCCAACGCCTCGCCCGGCTCGTACTTTTTCGCTATGGCAACGGCCGCCTCTGCGCAGGTGTCCACCTGACTCTGAAAAACAGCCACGATGAGATCCGAGCGCTGCGGAAAATGCCGGTAGACCGTGCCAAGGCCCACGCCCGCTTTTTCCGCGATCTCGCGGACAGGCGCGTCTACTCCTGACTCTGCAAAAACCTCCATCGCCGCCTGAAGAAGGGAACTCATCTTGCGCTGTCCATCGGCGCGCATCTGGCGAGGCTTGCCGCCATCGGGGCTCGGATGATCCGTATTTGCTGGAGTTCTTTTTGGCATAAGTAGCGGCTTGCAAGTGGAACAATGTTCCGTTTAGTATCTGGAACGTGGTTCCGTCTGTGCCTTCCAGAATATCAGGGCAACCGGGCATTCCAGGCTGGCATTCGTCTTTCCATCCGTAGCGGCTTGCAAACGGAACCGTGTTCCGTTTAGTATCTGGAACATGGTTCCGGATAGTAGGAGCTCAGCCGCAAACCGTAAAGGAGGATCACATGCAGGACAAACAGGTCGCCCTGATCACCGGGGCCAACAAGGGAATTGGACTTCAAATCGCGAAGGATCTTGCGAAACATGGCCTCACCGTACTCGTCGGCTCGCGCAACCTCGAGAATGGCGAGAGGGCGGCAAAGAGCATTGGAGAAGGTGCCCGCGCCCTTCAGCTGGATGTCACGGATTCGGCATCGATCGTCGCTGCAGCCGATCTCATCCGGAATGAGTTCGGTCGGCTTGACGTGCTCGTAAACAATGCCGGCATCACGAGCGTGGTGCCGCCGGGTACTTCGTTCGAGGAACGCATGAAGACGAATATTCCCAGTAGCTCGCCGCTCGACAACGTACGTGGGGTCTTTGAGACGAATGTCTTTGGCGTAATCGCTGTTACACAGGCGATGCTGCCGCTGCTTCGCGAGGCGCCGGCGGGACGCATCGTTAACCTGGGAAGCTCGTCCGGTTCGCTGACTCTGAACTCAAATCCCAGCTATGAATATCGTCATGTCTTCGGAGCCGCTTACAGTCCGTCGAAGACAGCCCTGCATGCGATCTCGCTGGCCTTCGCGCTTGAACTGGAAAAGACCAACATCAAGGTCAACGTTGCCTGCCCAGGCTACACGGCGACCGATCTGAACAACTTCCGTGGCATACGCACGGTCGAACAGGGCGCTCGTGAAGCCGTACGTCTCGCGCTGCTTGGTCCGGATGGTCCAACCGGCACATTCTCGGACGAGGACGGCCCTGTGTCCTGGTAATGTATGCGGTCAGACTCTGACGCCCTGTGTTTACAGGGTGATCGCAACCGCTATCTGGATGTCAACCGCGCACATCGGTAAAGGAGATGATCATGCAGAACCAACCTGTCGCCCTGGTAACCGGGGCCAATCAAGGAATCGGTCTTCAAATCGCAAAGGATCTGGTGGCACACGGTTTCACTGTGCTTGTCGGGTCGCGCAATGTCGAACGCGGCGAGGCCGCAGCCAACACGATCGACGGAGACGCCCGCGCTCTCCAACTCGACGTGACGGATCAGGCTTCGATTGCCGCGGCGGCGGAGCGCATCCGAAAGGAGTTTGGCCGCCTCGATGTACTCATCAACAACGCGGCTATCTCGAATACAAGTAAGCTGCCCGGCATGTCCATTCAGGAGTACGCGAAGACGACCCGGCCGAGCGCTGTGTCCCTCGATGAAATGCGTGCGGTGTGGGAGACCAATGTGTTCGGCGTCATCGCTCTTACCCAGGCGATGCTGCCGCTTCTGCGCGAGGCGCCGGCAGCCCGCATCGTCAACGTCTCGAGCGGCGTTGGCTCGTTGACTGCGAACGCGGATCCGGCCTTCCCCTGGCGCTCGATCTTCGGTCCTGTCTACCCCGCGTCCAAGACGGCTCTCAACGCTATCACGCTCGCCTTCGCGATCGAGCTGGAGCCGACGGGAATCAAGGTCAACGCCGTCTCCCCGGGCTTCACCAAGACGAACCTCAACGGCTATGAGGGGACGGAGACTGTCGAGCAAGGTGCCGCCGAAGCGGTGCGCGTTGCGCTGCTCGGGCCGGAGGGTCCGACGGGTACCTTCACCCGCACAGGAGGCGTGATCCCGTGGTGATGTAGTCTCAAGCGCACGGCCGAAGGGGGCCAGAAAGATTCGGCGGAAGAAACTAAGCGTTCCGATGGCCGCGCTCCTGGCGTTGAAGATCATGAGCAGGCGAGCGTCATCCTTTCTAGCGTGCCGGGGACGATCAATTGTCGGTTCGAATACAGCGCTGTCAGCATAGTGGTCTTCCATGATCGCGCGGGGGGAGGCCCGGCCTCAGAGATATCCGTAACTTTATGCTCTGGACTGCTCGGCAAAGGCCGAATACATCGTGCCCCCAAACCGCGATGGATGTGTCGCCAGTCTCTCCACACGCTCCACTCCTGACTCACGGAAGAGTTCGCGAAGCCTTTCGAAGTCGACCGGATAGGGTCCCCACGGATTTGGTCTGGATCGCTCATACTCCACAATCAGGAAGCGATCTGTCACGGACAAAAGCCTTCTCAAAAACAGGTGTTGCTCCTGAATGAAGTGCAGAGAGTTTGCCATGAGAACTCCATCGACCGATGGAAGGCGGAGGCTCGGGCTCCGCAGATCTCCCAGGATCTTACGAATCTCGACTCCGTCATACTGATCCGGAATTCTCTCCAGCGCTCTCTGGTCCAGATCGACGGCATGAATCGTGCTCCCGGGAGCCAGCAACTGCGCAAGCGCGGTTGTGAACGTTCCGCTGCCGCAACCAAGATCGCACCACGATTGCGGTCGCGACCATTCGATGAGGGGTGTGCGAATCAGCGCCGTGGCCTGACTGGTCTTCATCTCTCCACTGTACTTTTAGCTGACGCGAGGCCGGCTTGCCGTTACAGTTTCAGCGTCACCACCGCGTTATCGACCACGGTGTTCCACCTGGCATCCTCGTTGCCGTAGGCGTCGTGCCAGCGCCACCACTTGTAACGAGGCGTCTTCGGATAGCCCTCGGGAGAGTCCTCCCAATCCTCTTGCCGTCCTAATGGCGTGACGTCCAGGTAGTTCCACACACTGCCCATGGCTTCATCGCCGCGATTGTTGATGAAGTATGTGCGGAAGATCTTGTCGTTCTCGTCGCGGAAGAAGACGTTGTGCCCGTGCCACTGGTCGACGCCGAAGTCCTTATCGAAGTCGTCGGTGAGGGTGTACCAGGGGATTTTGTCCCAGCCCATGCGCTGTTTCAAGCGGGCAAGGTTTTCCTGCGATCCGCGCGAGGCGTAGGCCAGCGTGGTATCCCGCGCGTGCAGGTGCGAGAGGTGCGAGACCTGGTCTGCGCCGAGCGAGCAACCAACGCAGGCGTGGTCGGGCCAGCCATAGACATTGGAATCGTAGAAGGCGCGATAGAGTACGAGTTGCCGCCGGCCGTCGAAGAGATCGAGCAGCGAGACCTTTCCTTGCGGACCTTCGAAGACGTACTCTTTCTCGACCGCGAGCCACGGCATCCGCCGCCGCGCCGCCGCCAGCACATCGTGCAAGCGGGTGTGCTCCTTCTCTTTGACCAGCATCTCCTGCCACTCCTTCTGCCACTCCTCAGCCGACACGACCGGGGGCTTCTTCATCGCTGCGATCTGCTCATTGCTGTTCATGACTTCCTCCCTGTTCGCGCTTGCGCGCTTTCCTGTTCCAGAACTTCGTCACGGCGAGCGCGGAAACACTGCCTGTCGAGACAGCGCCCGCGGCAATCCATATCGCGATCCCTGCACAGAAGGGACACATGGCTACTTGCCTGCCCGCTCCGCGGCTGCTGTGCGGATACGTCCGATCAACTGGTTCCAGCCTCCGTCCACGCCGTGCTCCTGCTCGCCCACCCAGCCCATCGCGCGATGGACGAAGTGCATGCGCGTCACTCCGTCTTCTTCGGTCAGGCGATATTGAATGTTCGAGACAGCAGGGTTGGACATAAAGAGCGGCCCTGAAATTTCGAGCAGCGATGGAGTCTTGATGGCCTGTACCGTGCCCCAGAAGTGGCCGGTATTGTTGCCCAGGTCGCGATACCAGCGCCCGCCGGGCCAGGCCTCAAGCACCATTGGCATCGGCTTCTCTGGAGTGGAGTTCAACGGTCCCATCTGTTCGAGAATCGTCTCAAAGACGATCTCGATGGGGGCGGCGATCTCCTCTTCCTTGATGATCTCGAAGGCGTGCAATACGCCTTCCATTACGGTGGCTGCCATTATTCCTCCTCCTTTGGGTTTGAGCCCTCGTCCAGGCGAATCATTCGTTCCAGCGCCTTGCGCTCGGCGCGCTGCTTGATCTGGTCGACCTGATGCGTCCAATAGCGCTCGAAGACCTTCACCCAATCGTGCACCGGCTTCAGGCCCGCAGCGTTAAGGCGATACATGCGATGTTGCCCGCGCTTGACCACCGTCACCACGCCGGCCTTGCGCAAGGCACCCAGGTGCTTGGAAACAGCAGGCTGGGCAATCTTCATACGCAGGACGATCTCGTTGACGGCGTACTCATGGCCGTCAGACAGCACGGTGATGACCTCGCGCCGCCGTGGTTCGGCAATAGCGCTGAAGACATCCGTCGGGTAGGCCTTTCGCGTCATGGACTCAATATATTCCGATTTAGGAATATGTCAAGGAGCAAAAAAAGGATAATTTCAAGGCCTTCGAGTGTGAAAGGGACAGCTTCCAGTCTCGGGCGAATTGTCATCCGGAAGTGCGTATTGCTTCCACTCACGATTGGTGGGTTGACCATAAAAGCCTATGTCTGGATGGACAGACATTTCGTCATAGGACAGCATCCGCCTGTGTATCCTGTGGCGCACTTCGGCTGCAATGGGCTGGGAGGTAGCGGGATCGATAAAGAGCCTTCGGGGCTGAAAGATAAGCACGATACCGGGGCCGAGATTTCTGCTGCGGCGTTGGATATAGGTTGGTGATGACCCTACAACAAACATCTCGCATCCCTCAAAGGAGAACTCCCAGAGTGGATCATTCGGCGTTCTCTCAAGCGCGGGGTGACGGTCATGCTCATGAAGCATCTGCAACAGTTCCCAGAAGCGATCGACAAAAGCGATGTGCGTCGTAATCTTTGGATCTGGTTCGCAGAATGCGACCAGGCTGCAACGCTCATACTCCGCTGTGTTCAGCAGCGTGACGAATTCCTGCATGTCTCTTACAAACTGTTGCGGGAGGTGTTGTGAGATGAAGGTATAGATCATCTCGCCGCGAATCTCACCTGCCTGTCCAAAGAAGCATGGGAAGTTCGCTGCTTGCAGTTTCGTTCTGTAGGATTCATACGCTTGGAGCTTCCAACTCTCCTTCGGTGTGATGCCTAAGACACCATGATGAAGAGCTCGACTTATCCATGGCGATACTTCGGGATTGATCATGAGGTGACCTTTGCGGCGTCTGCTTTTCTGGCACGCCGAGCCAGCCGAACCATTCGGCGGAAGCCTGCAGCCTGCTGTTCTCCCCACGAGCCGGTAACCATCGCAGGCTCTGCCCCGGCGTCGCCGGTCTCGACGGTGCTGTCGTGGAATTTGGCTGTTCTAAACAAAATGTCCCACCAGGACAGAGCGGTACCAAAGTTACAGCTGCGCCGTCCTGCTGCCTTCAGTGCATGGTGCGTTCGGTGGAAACGAGGGGAGATAAAGATGTGGTCGCCCAGCCATCCATAGCTGATGCGTGTGTTGGAGTGCGCCATGCTCCCTACAAGTCGAAATCCAAGAATGACAAAGGGGAACTGAAAGGCCGGAACACCAATCAACAGGCCCACCACAATCAGCCATAGATAAGTGATCGTGTCTTCCAGTACATGCGATCGCTCATCCGACCAGAACGTCATCTGATCTTCGGCATGGTGCACGGAGTGGACACCGTACCACCAGCCATACCTGTGAGACAGGCGATGCCTCCAGTAATCGGAGAGGTCGAGGATGGCGAAGTATAAGAAGAAGACTAGGAGTGGCCACGAAGCCAATGCAGGCACGAGCACAGTCAGCGACGGTGGACTGATCGAATGTGCGAGGAAGAATCGATCAAGTTGCTGTTGCAGCCAACTGTATTCAAAGAAGGCGACAAGCGGAAAGAGTACCAGGCGGACGAAAAAGGCATACGCCACATCGGCTGCAATCGGATTCCGTGGGGACCAGCTCGTAAGCGGCCAGTATCGCTCGATGGGCGTACAGACCAAAAAGCTCAGGCAGAGTTGTAATACTCCACAACCCGCAAAGAAGAGCCAGAGGGCCACCGTATGACCGTGCTGGCTTACGCCGAGGCTACTGAGAAATGACTGAATTGAAGTCACGATCCAATCGATCGTGACTGTACCTGTCGGGGTTGCGTGGGCTATCCAGGACATCTGTCCCCTCCGCGTTCCATCACTCTCTTCTTAGAGAAGACGGATGAAACATTCGAGAGGTTTGCAGGGAATAGGGGTTTTCCTGCAGGAAAAGACGTTTATTCTGCCGTCAAAGAACTAGCTGCGAGGTTCAACAGGGGAGGTTAAGGCACCTCTAACGTGGACTCCGGTGCGAGTAATTGGGAAGGGTCAGCCCCACCTGGTGGACAAGTGATTGAAAGCGTGGATCGTCATGAAGATTGTCGAACATAGGATTTACAGCTAGCAGGATAGCCTCGCCATCGTGCTCTGTGACGACACGCTGGAGGGACGCGATCGCTTTGTCGCGTTGACCGGTAAAGGCATACCACTCGGCGGGTTCAAAATCGTTTCCGCGACGGGTCGTTTCGGGGGACCGCTGTTCTATGGCTGCAAGACGTACCAAAGCGTAGGCCACAATCCCTTCGTGATGGTAGGCTTCACGACCACGTTCCTCCAGGGCGATGCGAGCTGAATCTTTGTCCATCTCGGCCATTCGACCCCACTCGGCCAAGGCTTCGTCATAATGTTTGGCACAGAAATAAGCCCACCCAAGCTGGTTATGGCTTTCGGGAGAATCGGGAACCAGAGAGACATACTTCTGCGCGAAGGCGATCGCCTGGTTGTTATCGTGAGCCATGCCGGCAACATAGGTAGCCATACTGTAGACCAGAGGCCAGAGTGGATCATCTGCAACAGCGCGATCGATCTCCGATAGTGCTTCATCGAAACGGCCTTCATAGACCAGCAACGAGGCCAGCCACGCATGATAGGTCGACTTGTGGGGGTCGAGTTCGATGGCGCGGCGCAATTCACTTTCGCCAAGAGCGAAATCCCACGCTGAGCGCAGAGCAACGTCGCCAAGAGCCGCATGGGCCTCCGCCAGCTGCGGATCGAGTTGCAAAGCCTGCTGAGCCAATTGCTTGGCTGCATTCTGGTGTTCTGTGGCATTTGAGAAGTAGCGGAGCGCGAGATGGGTGGCAGCCATGCCGGCATAGGCCTGGGCAAATCTTGGATCGCGCAGAATAGCGGTCTGATAATGACCGAGAGCCTGATGCAGAGCTGTAGGATCACGGAGCCGCGTCAGTTCGCGGCCCTGCAAATACTCCCCATAAGCCTGGGAGTCATCCGTGCTGCCATGGATGGATTGCATGGACTTCCCCTTGCCCTGGAGATTCAGGAAGATATCGCGTTGCAGCTTATCGCGAATGCGGGCAAGTTCGTCTTTGCTGCCTTCATATTGAAACGATGCCAGATGGAGGGAATCGCGACCCCGAACAAGTTCGAACTGAACCGTGCAGCGGTTGCCCTGTACTCGTAGGGTACCGAGCAGAAGCATGTCGAGATGGAGTTTCTCGGAGATGCTGCGAATGCCGTTGTCGTCGCGGCTGATGTTGTTGAGCGAGTTCGTTGCACGGATTTGAACGATAGGAAGCTGCGAGAGAGCGTCGGCCAAATCGAGGCGAAAGCTCTCTCCCATCTCTTCCGCTCCTGGGCCTTCGGATTGGAAAGGGGCGATTCCGAGTGAGACGACATTCGTCTCCACGACCGTCGGTTGACGCCGATGTCGATAGAGTCCAGCGATGAGAGCCACGACGATCAGCAGGGCAACGCCACCACCAAAAAGCCAGCGATATCGTCGCAGGGGGCGCCTGGATGTTTGAAGAGGCGGCAGAATGGTGATGGTCTGCTGCTGGCTTTCCGCAACGGGGAGGGAAAGAAAGGAAGCTGGCTCGACGGACGGAATCTCCATCTCCGATGCGGCAACTGCAAGTTCTTCCGGCGGAGGCTCCGCCTCAGCACTGCGAGCAGGATTGAGCAGCGGCGTTGTCACTGGGACTACGACGATTTGGGGTAGAAACCGGTATCCACGTTTGTGAACGGTTTCGATGTACTTGGGATTCTTAGGATTGTCCCGAAACACGGCACGCAAATCCGTGATCACCCGGTTGATGGCGTGCTCATGGTCTAAAAACTCGCCTTCTGGCCAGAGTAGCTCCTGAAGTTCGGCGCGAGTGACCACCGCGCCCGGACGCTCCAGAAAAATTCCCAGAAGGCGTGAGGTCTGTTTCGGTATCCGGAGCCGCTTGTCTCCACGAAGAAGATCGCCGGAAGAAAGATCAAACTTGAAGTCCAAAAAGGACACCAACTCCAGCTTAGCCATAAGAAAAAACTTTACATGAATGGGATAGAAGATTTCCAAGAGTGCCATGTCACGGCCTGTATGAAGGCATGTAAATAGTTCATTACAGAAAAGTTACTTGCATATAAATTGCGAAGCTATTGATGACCTTCCAGGTATTGCATCCTCCTTTATCCACGGCTAAACTCCACGTGTTTCCACTGATATTTTTTCGACCAGAGTCAGGAGTCTTCTCTTTTTCTGACGGAGGTTGGCCCCGACAACGTTCGCCGAAGGACTTTGTCTTCACCCTGGCTCTCGATGCCTATAGGAATCCTCATGCTGCTTAAGAAGCTCCCCTTCCGGCCTTTTCCCCTTATGGTGACTGCCTTTGTCCTGGCAATTTCCTCGCTGGCCACGGCGCAAACTTCCTCTCTGTCTGCCGAAGCGAAACCGGTGGCAAATCGGCTTACGCAGCCTATTAACGAGACCAGCCTGGTGAGCCTGCGCGGAACTGTTCATCCGCTGGCCCGTACGGCCAACGATAGTGGCGCGGCGCCGGATGGCATGCGGCTCGATCGCATCCAGATCGTTCTGAAGCGCAGCGATGCCCAGGAGTCTGCTTTAAAGCAGTTGATTGGCGACCTTCATAAGCCGGGTACCGCCAGCTACCATCGGTGGCTTACTCCGGAGCAGTTCGGGCAGCAGTTTGGCCCCTCGGATTCCGACCTTGCCACGCTCGAGACGTGGTTGCAATCGCATGGATTCGGCGACATCAAGGTCAACCCCGGCCGCCAGACCCTGGAAGTTGCCGGTTCCGTCGCCCAGTTTCGCGAGGCCTTTCATGCGCAGATTCACAAGTACTCGGTAAAGGGCGAGACTCACTACGCAAACGCGACCGACCCGCAGATTCCGGCAGCGATCGCACCGGTCTTCGGTGGATTTGCCTCGCTGAACAACTTTCGCCTCACGAGCCACAGCAAGGTGATGGGCAAGGCTGCCTACGACGTTAAAAGCGGAAGCGCTAAACCCCAGTGGACCATGAGCGCCAGCTACGGAAATTCGTTCGTGGTCTCTCCCGGCGACTTCGCCGTGCAGTACGACCTGAACCCGCTATACAGCGCTGGAACGAACGGCACAGGGCAGACCATTGCCATTGTCAACGAGTCGAACATCGACCTCACCATTGCCAACAGCTTCCGTAGTCTCTTTGGTTTACCCGTCAACCCACCGCAAGTCATCATCGACGGCAACGATCCTGGAATCGATGGGATCAATAACCCCGATGGTCTTAATAATGCCTCCGGGGAAGCTTATCTCGACGTGGAGTGGGCCGGAGCCGTGGCACCGAACGCCACCATCGATCTAGTGATTGCAGCCGATACTACATTGAACTCTGGTCTTATTCTTGCGGCAGGCCATGCTGTATACGGCAATATCGCGCCCATCATCAGTCTCAGCTTCGGAGCTTGTGAAGCGGATCTCGGCACCGAAAATCAATATCTCAACTCCTTGTGGGAGCAGGCAGCGGCACAGGGGATCACTGTTGCGGTTTCGACCGGCGATAGCGGGTCGGCCAGTTGCGATAACCCTGATACTCAGGATTATGCAGTCAACGGTCAGGCTATAAGCGGATTTGCTTCCACGCCTTATAACGTCGCTGTTGGCGGCACAGACTTCTATTACAGCTCGTTTCAGCAAGGCGAGACAGCGATCAACGCCCAACTCGCCACGTATTGGGATACCAAGCCGACCAACAGATCCCCTGGCGTTTCCATCAAAGGCTTCATCCCCGAGCAGGCCTGGAATAACAGTCAGTACGGTTCGAATATTCTGGTCAGCGCCACTGCCGAAACGACCATTGCGGCAGGCAGCGGAGGAGCCAGCACTCTTGGACTCGTCACTGGTCCCTATCAAAAACCAGCTTGGCAGATAGGGAACGGCGTTCCCGCAGATGGCGTTCGCGATATTCCAGACGTTTCGCTCTTTGCAGCGTCGGGATTCAATGCCAGCTTCTACCCGGTTTGCGGCGCGGATGGCGATTGCCAGCCGGTTTCCAGCGGAAGCACTGTTCAAATCGAAGGTGTTGGTGGAACCTCTGCGTCCACGCCTGCTTTCGCTGCGATGATGGCTCTCGTCAATCAGAAGTATGGACGTCAGGGGCAGGCCGACTACATCCTGTACCCGATGGCGACACAATTTCCCGCCGTCTTCCATGATGTGGTGCAGGGAACGAACTCGGTGCCATGCGCAACAGGTTCGACAGGCTGTATCACGGTAGCAAGTCCCGTGATCGACATCGATGGTACGCGTGAGGGGCAAATTGGCACGGGCTCTGTATCTGAGTACAACGCCACAGCGGGTTACGATCTGGCCACCGGACTCGGCTCTCTCGACGCGAACGCGCTGCTCACCAACTGGCAAAATGTTAAGTTCGCCAGCTCCACTACGACCCTCACACCTTCTTCCACCAACATTACGCATGGCCAGACAATCACCTTTTCCGGAGCGGTGACAGCGAGCACGACGCCTACCGGTTCGGTGGCATTGATGTCCGACAGCACAGAGCCTCTGCAGGGCGGGCAAACGCTTTTCGAACTTAGCAATGGAACGTTTAGCGGTACGTACAACGCCTTGCCGGGCGGAACCTACAACATCTGGGGCCAATACAGCGGGGACGGAGTGAACGCCGCAAGCAAGTCGACGACGACTCAGATCACGGTCGTTCCTGAAGCCAGCCAGGTACAGTTCGGAATCTTCAACGTAATTGGCCAGAGCACAAATTCAGGTGCACAGGTTCCTTATGGAACACAACTCATCCTCACTGCTCAGCCATCGCCATCATCCGGTACCGTCACCTACGGTATCCCAACAGGAAGCGTTACGTTTGCCGATGGAGCGAGCAATCTCTCCACTGTGCAGGTCAACTCCAATGGCGAAGCTGCCTACAATGCTCCGCTCGGTATCGGCGCGCACTCTCTTGTGGCGAACTACTCCGGTGACGACAGCTACTCCAAGTCTTCTTCGCCGAAGATTGCTCTAACGGTTATAAAAGACACGCCTGAAATCGTGTTCTCCAGCACTGCGCAGACTGGACCCACCACCTTTCAGGGAGGTGGACCGATTGTCCTCACCCTCAAGGTCGAAAATGAAGCCAATAATCAGATCGAACAGGTCTATGGGGCTTATCTCTATACTCCTGCGGCTCCACCGACAGGCACTCTGACCATAAGCGGCCTTCCCGCCGGTGTACCCACCAATGCTCCTTTACAGTCGACGCTCGACCTTGGCACTGGCTTCCCCGAAGGTGTCGGCGCCATTACAGCGTCTCTCCCTGCTGGAAAGTACAACATCACGATCAGCTATCCGGGAGACGCCAACTACAACGCCATCAGCATCTCTGCCACTATCACTGTTGTGGGCAGCAATCTCCTGGCATCAACAACAACAGCGAGCTCTTCAGGTATTTCGACCTCACCTACCGCTGCAGTGAGCATCACTACGACAGTGACAGGTCAGACCGGCAAGAGCGCTCCAACGGGGACCGTGACCTTTGGCACCTCCGGTTATGAGATCGCGCAAGTCAGCCTGGCTGCAGCCGGTGGTGATGTGTCATCAGCAGTTGCCTCATTCAATAGCGCTATGCTCTTGCCTGGACAGAACCTGCTGACGGTGCAGTACTCCGGCGACTCGGTATATCAGGCCTCGTCCACCACAATCTCAATCACCAACGGCAGCGGTCCAGGAACACAGGGCTTCGCTTTGGCTGCTACGCCTGTCAACATCACAACGCCGGGCTCCAGTGCGGCCTCGACCGTTACCGTTGCTCCCAGCAATGGGTTCACTGGCAACGTAGTGCTCACCTGCACGGTCACTCCATCCTCCGGCGTAACGGACGTTCCCACCTGCTCGGCTGCCTCGGTCACAGTTACAGGAGATCTGTCGGTCAACGGCACGCTCACGATCAACACCGATGCGGCATTGCCACCCGGTACGTATACCCTCAACATTCTGGGTACTTCGGGAGCTCTGACCGCCAGCACAAGTATTCCGGTGATCCTGACTGTTCCAGCGGTTCCGGGTTTTGCATTGAGCAGCAGCCCCATCACGATTGCAACGGCTGGAATGACCGGCACGTCCACCATCACGGTTAAGCCGAGTAATACTTTCACGGGCACGGTGGCTCTTACCTGTTCCGTTGCGTCCAGCACCCTGAATGATCCGCCCACGTGCTCCGTTTCAACTCCCCCGGCCATCACGGGGACCACAGCCGTAACAGCGACACTCACCGTTGCAACCTCCTCGGATACGGCCGCAGGAACGTACACCGTCAATGTCAGTGGAACGTCAGGCATGCTCACGCAAGGTACGAGTGTCCCTGTGACAGTAACCGGCCCGGCCCCTGTCCCGAGCTTTGCACTCAGCGGTACTGCGATCACGAATGTCACGCCGGGAACGCCGGCGACATCGACGATCACTGTGACACCAAGCGGAGGTTTTACAGGCGCGGTTGCACTTGCCTGCTCAATTACAGCGAGCCCGACAGGCGCAACGGAGCCCCCGACCTGCTCCGTGACGACGCCGCCCGCGATCACGGGAACAGCGGCGGTAACGGCGACACTCACCGTAAACAGTACAGCCGCGACGACAGCAGCTTTGGAAGATCATCTTCCCCGGAGCTTTGCCATTGGAAGCGGCGTCACCATCGCGTCTCTCCTCTTCCTCTTTCTTCCGGGCCGTCGTAGACGCCTGAATCTGCTGTTGAGCCTGATGGTTCTTGCCGTGTCTGCCGGACTAGTGGTTGGCTGCGGCGGCGGATCGAAGGCGTCTTTATCAACCGGCCCCGGCAATGCCGGCACGACGACAGGGAGTTACGTCATCACCATTACTGCCACCAGCGGCACTGTTTCACAAACAACGATGGTCAACGTAAGCGTGAACTAGAGGTCGCTTCAATGCCGGTCGAGCCTTCAGAAAGGGGAGTGGACGTGCAGAGGACGCAAATGGCTTTCGGTATTCCGTCAAGCGTTCGTTGTCATCTGGCGATCCACGAACCCTTGCGCTAACGATCAACACTCCGTGCCTGGGAACGCAATGGCAACCGCGTGGGAGGTGCATCCCTCGCCCTTGCGGCGCTCCCGGCACTCTCACTCAGACTCAAACCCTCGCGGTCGCTGTCATTGCAGCGACTGCGCCGCAAGCAGAACTTTGTGCCATTTCACTGATTCAGGAGGCTGGAACAAGATGAGAATCTGCAATAGATTAGGTGTCTTTACGTTATTCGCCACGGCGTTGATCTCCGTTGTTGGTTGCGGAGGCAAAGGCGGAGGTGGCAATTCGACTACGACTCCACCCCCACCCGCTACCTACACGATCGGCGGTACGATCTCGGGGCTTACTGCAACAGGGTTGGTCTTGCAGGATAACGGCGGAGACAGCTTGACGGTGGGTGCAAACGCGAGCAGCTTTACCTTCGCTACTCCGATCACGAGCGGCGGCGCTTACAGTGCCACGGTGCTCACCCAGCCGGCAGGCTTGAACTGTACGGTGACCAGCGGCAGCGGTACGGCCAGTGCGAATGTCACCACTGTGAGTATTGTCTGCGTTCAGGCGTATACGATCGGCGGTTCGGTCTTTGGGCTCAGCGGCACGGGGTTGGTGTTGCAGGATAACGGTGGCAACAACCTGACGGTGGGCGCGAGTGCTAAGAGTTACGCCTTCGTCTTTCCCAATACGATTCCCAGCGCTGGTGTGCCCTACAGCGTCACGGTGCTCTCCGATCCCGCCGGTCAGTCTTGCACGGTCGCTGGCCCCATTGGAACAGCCAAAGCGAGTGTCACGAATGTCGATGTGTCCTGCACGGCAAACTCATCGGCCTCCTACATCATCAGCGGCACGGTGACAGGGCTTAAGGGGGCGGGGCTGATTCTGCAGGATCAAGCCGGTGTCAACGACAATGACCTCTTGCCGGTGGACGCAAACGGCAACTTCACCTTCGTTGATCCGATTCCCGCTGGCGGTACTTACAACGTAACGGTGCTAACCCCACCCCCAGGCCGGCACTGCGTGATCACCAATGGCACTGGCGCACCCATTGCCGATGTGTCGAACGTGAGTGTTGTCTGCCTCGGTGAGTGGACCTGGATAGGTGGCAACAACATCGTGGGAAGCAACGGCGAGCAACCCGGAGTGTACGGCACTTTGGGAACGCCGGATCCTGCGAACATTCCCGGAGGACGCCAGCAGGAGCTGACCTGGACCGATTCGACGGGTAAGTTCTGGCTCTTCGGTGGGTATGGCGAAGACTCGACCGGAGTCGGATTCGGCGGACAGCTCAACGACCTTTGGAGGTTCGATCCGGCACTGGGCACGGCAGGTGAGTGGACGTGGATGGGGGGCAGCAATGTGACGCCGCCCAGCACAAGCCTGGGTGCGGCCGGCGAACCCGGGTCCTACGGGACGCTCGGAGTCACCTCACCCCTGAACAATCCGGGAGGACGCGAGCAGGTCGCAAGCTGGCTCGATGCGTCGGGTAGTCTCTGGCTCTTCGGCGGGGAGGGTATTGACGAGACTGGCGGCACGGGACAGCTCAACGACCTCTGGAAGTTCGACCCGACCAAGGGGCCGACGGGGGAGTGGACGTGGCTGGGAGGAAATAGCCATGTCCCCTTCGTATTCGGAGGTCAAATCGGAGTCTATGGGGCGCCGGGAACGCCAGATCCCGCTAATATTCCTGGGGGACGATATGGCTCCATGACCTGGAAGGATGCGTCGGGTAACTTCTGGCTCTTTGGCGGACAGGGCACCGACGTGGCCGGAACGCAAGGATATCTCAACGATCTTTGGCAGTATGCTCCGAGCACGGGTGAGTGGACGTGGATGGGCGGGAGCAGCAGCATCGGGGATAGTCAGGGGCAGTCCGGAACCTACGGAACGCAGGGCACGCCAGACCCCACCAACATACCCGGCGGACGAGATGCCGGTGTTACCTGGACCGATGCGTCGGGTAACTTCTGGCTCTTTGGCGGACTTGGAATCGATGCGGCCGGGAACCTCGCCTACCTCAACGACCTTTGGAAGTACACTCCGAGCGCAATCGGGAATACGGGCCAGTGGACATGGATGGGCGGCGGCACCACAGCCCCCCAGGCCTACTCAGGCTTGTCCGGAGTCTACGGGGTGCAGGGCACGGCAGATCCCGCGAACATACCCGGCGGACGGTACAGCGCCATAAGCTGGACCGATGCGTCGGGTATGTTCTGGCTCTTCAGCGGAAGTGGCTACGACTCGATTGGATTGCAAGGATCTCTTAACGACCTGTGGAAGTACACTCCAAGCGTAACCGGGGATACGGGGCAGTGGACGTGGATGGGGGGTAGCACCATCGTTGGGCATGCCCAGGGTCAGGGGCAATCCGGAATCTACGGCATGTTGGGCATAGCCGGGAGTAACAACAATCCCGGAGGCCGATTCGGATCCGCAAGCTGGATCGATTCGACGGGCAATCTCTGGCTCTTCGGTGGGGATGGCTTCGACTCTACCTTAACCGGCATGCAAGGGAACCTCAACGACCTGTGGAAGTATCAGCCGTAGGGAAGAGCGCTTGGACGAAGCGAACGGTTTGCCGGTGCGCGGATACAACGCGCTGGCAAATCGTTCGCTTCGACTTTTGAAATTCTAAGCTCTGGGAAGTTGAACTTTGTGATCGTCATGAGTCGTAGCTCTATAGTCTCGTCTATTTGTTCGAGCTAGGTACCGGCCTGCAATCTTGCCTCGATCTGTGACAGGATTTGATCGCAGGCCGAAAGGTCCTCTGCCACAAAGTCGGCGCCCGCCTTGAGCATCTCGGATGAGGCTTGCTTGAGGAGACTCTCTTTTTGTGCGACCGGAAGCTGGTCTAAGCCGACGGCATCGAGTCCAATCATGTTGCCCGTCCGGGTCAATCCGATCGTCCACATTCCAGCGTTTTTTCCTTCTTCAATATCGCTGAGGGTGTCGCCGATCTTGACGCAGGAGGATGGAGGGTACACGTTGAGGAGTTGCGCGTTGCGTGCCAGCATCCAGGGAGCGGGCCTGCCGGCACCGACCTCGTCCGGGCATACCGAAGCATCCGGGCGATATCCACCGGCAGCAGCCTGAGCAAGAACCGGCGCTAACATCTCACGGGTGTAGCCTGTGGTGCTCCCTATGAGGAGTCCACGATCCTGCCATTTCTTTACGGTGTCGATTACACCTTCGATGAGTTGTGAGTGCTGGGTGATGATATCCATCTGCACTGGGCCAAACTCCGCGAAGAGGCGTGTGACCTCTTCCATGCCAGGATGTTTTCCAAAGAGAGCATTCCACTCCGCACTGATATTGGGCAGCGCGAGAATGGCCTGGATATGGTCACGCTTTAGCAATCCCATATCCCGTCTTGCATCCTGCATCGAAAGAGCGATTCCATGGCGTGCGAAAAGAGTGGTGAGGGCCAACACGGGAGCGACAGAACCATGGTCCACCGTTGTCCCGGCCCAGTCGAGCATGATTGCGCGGATGCGAGGAGATTGGTTCATGCCGCACCTCGGCCGGATAGAAGGTCCAGAGGCTGTGCCGTGATTCCGAGGCCTGAAGCTACGCCAGTTCCGATAAGGATGTCCGAATTTTGTTTCTGCATGTGCGGAGACTACAACGGAGAACTCGCAGTCTCAAGGATTGAACGGTTAGGCCGGGACGTAAATTGCGTTTCCTTGCGGGCTCCGAACACGCAAATCGTGCCAGCCACAAGGGCAAAGAACACAAAGAGGTCGAATAGTTTCGTCCAGCCGAGATGGGAGACATAAACCGTTATGAGCAGGGGAGACAATGCCTGACCGATCGATCCGATGGCGTTAACCAGGCCAGAGGCGCGTCCATGCAGTTCGTGTGGAACGGCATCGAGGACAGCCATTCCCGACATGAGGATATCGGCTCCATGAATCAGGATGCCTGTCAGCGCAATGGAGAGTACCAGCCCCGCGCCGCCACTGCCCGCCAGCATGGGATGAATCAGGCAGATAAAGGCGAGAGCAAAGAGCATGCAGGCGCCAAGGGTCATCCTGCGCCGGCCGAAGTGGCGCTGAACGGCATATCCCACTGCCAATGGCCCGAGAAAACCGAAAAGTTCAAAGTAGGAGGCCATATGTTCCGCGGAAACAGTCCGGTAACCAAGATCTGAGATCAGGTAGTTGGGAAGCCAGAATAGAAGGGTATAGCGCGTCATCTTCAGGAAGAAATACATAGCTGCAATGAGACGAATTCTAGGATTTGCAAGGAGTTGACGCCATGGACGGTCCTGCACTGCAGGCTCTGAGGGCTGCGGTGCAGGAGCAACTCCAAGAGGTGCGACAGGCAGGCGGGCGGTCTCTTTCAGAAAGAAACATGCCGAACACAGTAGGACCGCCGATGAAATAAGGTAAGCGGGATGAAAACCACTGTGTGTGGCCATCCCGGTATTGAGAACAAGCCACTCAGTAAGAGCGCTTGCGAGGAGACCGCCGAGGATATAGCTGGTGCTCCACCAACCAAGTACTACATCTCGTTCTCCAGCCCGGAACCAACCTCCAAGCAATTTGAGCAGGGCTGGCCAACCGAAGCCCTGGCCGAATCCATTGCCCAGCTGGAGCAAGAGGACCAGAACAGGTTGATCGCACCAGACCAATAAGATTGTGCAGGCTATCGAGATTCCTGCGCCCATCAGGGCTGTACGCCGCGCGCCGATACGGTCTGCCAGGGAACCGCCCACTAACTGACCTACGGCGTACATTCCTCCGAAGCACGCCAGGCTAACGGCGAGGGAAGAGATCGCGCCTTTTCCCGTACCCATATCTTTGCGGCACGCATAAAAGCCTGCATACAACGTCCAGGCTGCGATAAAGACGCGCCCTCTCCATCGCGCCCAAAAGGCCTTCTCGATGTTCATGGTGTCTTTCCTATAGGAGTCTGTGTCCGAGGGGGCGCATCGCGAAAGAGTATCGGCTGAGAGGATGGGCCCATGGGGAAGATGGCCTGGGTGGTAAGGGAATCTGACAAACCGTCGGCCAGACCTTCCGGAAAGGTGTCTCGTTCGCACAGCAGCTTGACCAGAGAGTCGATCGAGCTTTCATCTGTGCCGTCAATCCGTATGGAGCGAACCGGTCTGGTGGAGATCGTCAGCAACGCGGCCGAGCCTCCGGGCACGGGGTATATCTTTGACGCAATGCGATCGAAGACCCGGCGGCCGTTTGCGGTATTGACGATCGTAAACCGTTTTGAGTCAGACGATGCCGCACTATCCATCGAAGTTTGAGAACTCTTTGTGTCAGCCGGACCTTCGGCCATCGGGCCGATTGAGATTGTAGTTTCTTCTCCTCTGGCCGCAGCTTCCCCAGTAAGGTCTAACTCCCCATGAAATTGCCCGGCAAGATTAAGTAGAGGCGTCGTCGCCCGAATTTCATTGATTGCAACGAGTTCACGTCCATCATTATTTTCTGCCGGCGGAAGATAGAGCCTGACACTATGGCCCTGAAAGACACTCTGCCAAAAAGTCGTAAAAGGATGTTCTCTAGCTATCTGCCATCGAAGGCAGACGATGCATAAGAAGAGTGCAATAAAGGTTGGTGCGGCCAATTGCTGAAGCGTGAGTGGCACTTGTACTTCGTACAGGTCAGACCTACTCTGTCCAACCTCACTGTCCGTGTCGATCGGGGTGGATAAGGCTGCCCTCGTCAGAAAACGGGGCACATAGGAACCGGATGGCAGATCGAGAGTAAATCTATTTTCTATCTGTACCTTGTTATAGGCTCCGAGCCTTTTGCGCACATCGTTCGCGCGGACACGCACGCCCGCGTCGGAGCCTGTGTCATAGGTGGCTTCGCGGCCTAAAAGGCTCATGCCAATCAGGCGTTCTTTTAATTCATCTGTATCGCCGCTAAGAGCTCGACTGACGATATGCCGTAGGAATTCGCAACTCTTTGGGCTGGTCTTGAAGGCGGGGCTTTCACACACCGCTTGAAGAGTTTCCCGAAAGTTGGTTGCGTAGGGAGATAGCTCCGAAAGTGGAATCTCTGTGTAGCTATGCATGTCCACGATCTGTCCCTATCAATATAGGTACTTTATTCGGAGCCTATTACAAGGTTGTAAAAAACATCGGAATCGCAGCGGTTTTTACTCGTCAATTGATGGTCATTCGGGCGTAACGGTTCGCCTAACGGTAAGACGAAGCCTGCTGAACCTGCCAAACGTGTCGGGCCGGGAGGATGCATGCGACGCTTCAATGCGTAGAGCCCACCTGAAAGAAGCCAGACCTAATGAGTATGACCGCCGGTCAACGAAAGACCTTTGGTGTCACCTGGATTACCTATGCGGGCTTTTATTTGTGCCGCAAAAATCTCAGCATCGTTCTCCCCCTGCTTGCCGTCGTCGCGGGGCTGCACAGCTATCAGTTAGCAAATATTGTCTTTGGCTACAGCTTTCTCTATGCAGTGGGACAGTTCGGTTTCGGATTTCTATCCGACAGAATCGGCCCGAAGCGAGTCGTCGGTGCTGGCCTGCTGACGATCGTCGTCTGCAACGTAATGATGGGGCTTCATGCCTCTGTCATCTGGCTGTTGCTGTTTGCATGCCTTAACGGGGTGGGGCAATCCACAGGATGGTCAGGTCTCGTCAAGACCATGGCCAATTGGTTCAGTTATGAGAATCGCGGGGTTGTGATGGCCTGGTGGGGAACAAATTATGTCCTTGGGGGATTTCTGGCAACGACCTTTGCGACGTGGTCGGTCTCGCCGCATTCCCCATTGCCACAGTTCGGAGGAGCCCGTGGATTTCTGTTTCCCGCGTTGCTGCTCGCCCTGATTGTTCCGGTGTTCTTCCTCAACGTCTCCGATGCGCCTGTCGATGGAGAGAAATCCTCCGGCGAGCGCGAAGTTTTACGGCGTGCAACTCTAAGCCAGACAAGCTGGACCGACCTGGGAATGCTGCTGTGCAAACCCTCTTTGTGGACGATCGGCATCTCTTACTTCTTCCTGGAGGTTTGCCGGTATGCCCTTATGTTTTGGCTGCCCTACTACATGGTGCGGCAACTGCACTATGGAGTACAGACTGCAGGGTACCTTTCTTCTCTGTATGAGCTGGTAGGCATCGCCGGGGCTCTTGCCGCAGGGTATATCTCGGACAAATTCAATCAGTCGCGGCGGGCTCCTGTCTCCGCCATCATGCTTGGTGGCCTGGGTTTTGTCATGCTCTGCCAGCCAATGTTTGTACATGCGGGGCTCGCTGGTATCGGGGTGGCAATCTCATTAGCCGGCTTTCTTTCTTACGGGCCAGATACCTTGCTCTCCGGAGCCGCTGCCCAGGATGTCGGTGAGACCAGAGCCGCAGCTACAGCAACAGGGCTGATTGACGGTATCGGACATCTTGGAGCAATTGTCTCTCCCTACCTCGTCGTCTTTGTCAGTGAACGTTACGGGTGGGATCGCCTCTTTTTTATCTTCGCGGGCACAGCTTTCCTTGCGGGCCTTGTCCTGCTTCCTCTCTGGAACCTGCGGGCTGCTACTCAGACCACTAGTCGATTTACCGAACCCGCTTTGCAGGAGATCTTCTAAAGGCAAACGCTCAATGTTCCCTCTTCGTCATGCAAAAGCAGTACTTGCAAAAGGTTCAGACCTGTTTCTAAACCGTTAGGGGCCCGGTAGATTCAACACCTTCATCTCGCATTGATTGACAGAAACCATGGCAACGCTACTTTCAACTCATCTCGGATATAAATGGAGTAAGGAATGCGATATATAAGATTCACTGGATACCTCCTCGCACTTATAGGTCTTTCTTCGCCACTTCTTGCGCAGAACGCCAGTGTCAGCGGTCAAGTCGTCGATCCTCAACATGCGGTGATAAGCGACGCGACAGTGACCTTGATGAACACTGAGACTCAGGTGCAGGCACGAACCAAAACGAATGCAAAAGGTAACTTCATTCTGCCCCCTGTTGTGCCTGGACACTATGAGGTCAAGGCCGCAGCTCAAGGGTTTACTTCTACCATCTTGAAGGGAGTTACGCTCGAGTTGGGCGAATCCAAGGTGTTGACCCTGGAGTTGAAGGTAGGTGCTGTACAGCAGACAGTAGAAGTCACGAGCACTCCGCCGGAACTGAACACGAGTAGTGCGGACCGCGGTCTTCTTATCGAACCTACTTTTGTTCAGAGCATTCCACTTAATATTCGAAATCCCTTGCAGCTTATTGACTTTGCCGCCGGTGTGACGAAGGGTGATGATGGCCTCTCCGGTCAGGACTCCACCAGCGAAAGCCGTACCAACACCTTTCGTATCAATGGTGCTAAGTCCGCAACTACGGATGTGCTGATCGATGGTGCGACCAATACCACCGCCTACTACAACCAGGATGCAGGCATCCCGGGAGTGGAATCGGTCCAGGAGTTCCGCGTCTATACAGATGCCTACGCTCCGGAGTTCGGGCGTACCAGTGGTGGATTAGTAAGTTATGCCCTGCGTTCGGGAACCAACCGACTGCATGGATCGGTCTTCGAGTTCTTCCGTAATGAAGATCTCGACGCGAATGGTTATAACGCGAACAACAGTGCAACTCCTACTCCGCGAGGCCATTTCAGCAGGAACCAATATGGCGCTACGCTTGGAGGCCCTGTTGTGATTCCTAAGCTCTATGACGGTCGTGACAAGACTTTCTTCTTTGTTTCGTATGAAGGATTGCGGGACACTAGCGCCGGTTCGTTCCTGGGAACTGTGCCCACAGCGCTGGAAAGAACCGGTGATTTTTCGCAAACGAAAGATGCCAATGGCAATCAAATCGATATCTATGATCCCAGCACGACAAACACTGTAGGGCCTGGGTACTCCAGGACGAAATTAAATGCGAACACGCCTAACGCAAATAAGATCACAACGCCTCTTAATCCAATCGGCGTCGCGATCGTCAATCTTTACCCGCTTCCTAACAGGCCTGGAACGGGTGGGAGCGATCTGGATAACTTCTTCTCCAATGCTCCAGGGACGGACGATAATAATAGCTTCGATATCAGGATCGACCATAAGTTTAGCGAGCACCAAAGCATCTTTGGGCATATAACGGATTTCACAAACCACATCAATTACAACGATTACTTCGGCAATGGGCTTTCGCCTGAAGATGCAAATGACCGCATTCCGGGCAAGAACATCACTGTGGATCATACCTGGATCATCAAGCAGAACCTGATCTTCGAGCACCACTTTTCCTGGGCGCACAGTGAGTCGAACAGAGCAGAAACAGTGCTGAAAAGCCCAGCCTCTCTTGGATTCAACGGTAGCGTAGCTCCTGGGATTACAGCGAACCTGACACCCTCCATCAGTATCAGCGGCCCTGGGGCTGTAGGTGGCTACAGCTCGCTGGGAAATGATTATCCCTTCGAGGCGAATTTCTCTTCTGTCTACCAATATGCGGCTGCGATGACGTGGGTCAAAGGGAACCACGCGGTAAAGTTCGGCCTTGACTGGCGGCGTTACCCGACCCAACTCTGGGACCCTGAACAGATGTCAGTCAGTGGCGGAGCAGGCCTGACAGACGGGTTCACAAAAGGCACGACTACAGCGCTTACAGACTCCGGCAACGGCGTTGCGGAACTGCTCCTCGGTTATGGATCTGTAAGCTCTGGCTATGAGCCGGAGACGCAGTCTGTCCACGATTACCGTGCCGTCTATGTCCAGGATGCATTCCAGGTCAATCCTCGTCTGACGGTTACCTACGGACTCAGATACAGCTACGAGACCGGTGATGTTGAGAAAAATAACTTATTGAATTATCTGAATACCACGGCAGTTTCACCGCTCCAGGCGCAGGTCCCCTCGTTGAAGCTTACAGGGGGTGTGGGTATCCCCGGCCTGGGAGGCACAAGCAGACAGTTACAGAATCCGGAGAAGACGAGCTTCGATCCACGCATAGGCGTTGCCTACAGGCTTAACGATAAGACAGTAATGCATGCCGGATTTGGCATCTTCCGTCATCCTGCCGCCGCCTGGCAGCAATTCCCCAATGCAGATGGTGGAATACGTACTTCTACTTCGGTCGACACGGAAGCGGATAAAGAGACGCCTCTCCCCGGCTTCCAGCTCAGCAACCCCTTCCCTCTCGGACTTCCTGCCCCTGCTGGTAACGCGGCTGGACTTGGCATTGACGTTGGAGATTCCGTCGAAGGGCCCTTGCGGCACCAGAGTGTTCCTTACCAGGAAAACTGGTCACTCGATATCCAGCGCACTCTGCCTGGTGACTTCGTTGTGACAGCCGCCTATGTTGGGAACGAAGGCGTGCATCTTCTGGTGAACGAGCAGTTGAACCAGCTTCCTGATGCTGATTTGGCACTGGGTTCTAAGCTGCTAACCCTTGTTCCGAACCCGCTCTACGGTCTTATCGATCCTGTCTCCAGCATCAATACACCGACAGTTCAAAATATGCAGTTGCTTCGCCCGCACCCGCAATATCAGAACTTCGAAGCGACCGGTGTCGGAGCAGGGCACTCTACATACCATGCCGGGCAGTTGACGGTAGAGCACCGGCTTAGGCATGGGCTTGCAGTTGTCTTCGCCTATACCTATAGCAAGGCGATAGATAACGTAGGCGAGATGACCAGCGTTGCCGGTACCATGGGCGCTGTTACGGACACGTATTGCCCGCGATGCGATAGATCCCGTTCCGACCAGAACGAAACTCATGTGCTTCGCTGGAGCACGCGCTATGAACTGCCTTTTGGCAGCGGAAAGGCTTTCCTGAATCAGGGCTTTGTCAAACACATCGTGGGCGGCTGGGCTTTGAGTGCCATCTACCAGATCGATACGGGACGTCCGCTGGCGGTCAGTTATACCGATGTCGCCAATACAGGCAGCTCCAGTACTCTCTCCCGTCCAAATATCGTTCCCGGAGTCTCCGACAAGGCGCCAGGAGGCCCCCAAATCAAGCTCAAAGGGATCTATTTCAATAAGGCCGCTTTCGCGGCAACGCCCACCTATTCTTTCGGCACGGCGAATCGCTACCTGCCTGATGTAAATAGCCCTACGGCCTGGGACCTCGATTCAATGCTCGAAAAGAGTACTCAGTTGTCCAATCGCTTCACGCTTTCCTTTAGAGCTGAGATGTTCAACGCTCTCAACAATGTGACCTTCTCTGGACCTACAACGAGCTTCACTTCCTCGACCTTTGGCCAGGAAGCCACTCTAAGCCAGAGCAATACACCGCGTAACGTTCAGCTCAGCATGCGCCTGGCGTTTTAGTACCGGGCAAAGGAGAAATTATGATCAAGAAGCTATGTTTATTCCTGGCACTTATCTCGAATATCGCGTTCGCGGCCGATACGATCGTTATCAACGCCAACGTGATTACAGTGGACAAGGACCATCCTATTGCCCAGGCCTTCGCTTTCGACAATGGCCGCTTTACGTCCGTTGGGACGAATGCTGAAATCCTGAAACTTAAAGGGCCGGCAACGAAGGTCATCGACCTCAAGGGAATGACTGTTACGCCCGGGTTCAACGATGCTCATCTGCATCCGCAAGCCATCTTTGCGGAAGGCACACCACACTACAGGGTGTGGCTAGGCGCCGACCGAGTGAAGACGATGGATGAGCTTGTCGCGGCACTCAAGCGGCAGGCCGCGGTTACGCCTCCGGGCGCGATGATCAGTGGATATGGCTATGACGATGTTTTGCTGGGGCGTCATCCCAACCGTCATGATTTAGATAAAGTATCCACTACGCAGCCAGTTGTGATCACCCATGGTTCAGGCCATATCACCGCAGTAAATAGTTTTGTGCTGGAAGCTTCAAGCGTCACAAAAGATACCCAGGATCCATCTGGTGGCGCCCTCGACCGTGACGCCGATGGAACGCCCAACGGTGTAATTCGTGAGAGTGCTCGTGGCCTTATCCGGCGCGGAACGGGCGGCGCTAATCGGGAAGCCATTCCGCTGGACGAAGAGCTGAAGGGGTATATGAACTGCTTTCGGCAGTACTCCGCCAAGGGAATCACCAGCGTAGGCATTGCGGGAGGCAGCCCCTCTTCCTTCCAGATCATGCAGCAGTTGCGCGATCGCGGGAATCCGGTGCGTGTTGGATTCATGTTCAGTGCGGACTCGTTCGACAAACTCCAGGGAGCCGGTATAAAGCGCGGCTTCGGCGATGATCATCTACGCATCACAGCTCTTAAGACCTACCAGGGAAACTCGTTGAGCGGCCGTACTGCATGGCTCAGCGAGGCTTACTCGGACCGTCCTGACTACTTCGGTATCCCGCCCGCTCGTACTCAGGAGAAGCTGGATGAGGATTACCAAAAATGGTGGGATGCCGGTTGGCAGGTTGCGACGCACTCCAATGGAGATCGCGAGATCGATATGGTTCTCACCGCAATCGAACGTGCCGAAGCCAAAAATCCTCGTCCTGATGCCCGCTGGCGGATTGAGCATGCGAGCGTAATGAATCAGGCGCTATTGGACCGTGCGAAGAAGGATGGTGTCATCCTGGTCTTTCACTCATATATGTGGGAGTACGGAGATATCCTGCTTTCTTACGGACCAAAGCGACTCTCGATGATGCATGCCTATCGTACGGCAATTGATATGGGCATTCCCGTGGCTGGTCATTCTGACTCTCCCATCTCCGCGGCTGATCCCTTGCTCAGAATTCAGGATATGGTTACACGCACGAGCAATCAGGGAAGTCTTATTGGAGAAGTTCAGCGGGTCAGTGTGGACGAAGCTATTAAGGTCTGGACATTGGATGGTGCTTACGCCACCTTTGAAGAAGATACGAAGGGTTCGATCACGCCAGGGAAGTTGGCGGACTTTGTAGTTCTTCAGAAGGACCCCCACCAGGTTGCGCCGAACAAGATCAAGGACATTCTTCTTGAAGCGACTTATCTGGGTGGACAAAAAGTGTACACAGCGCCACTTAAAACAGTTGCGATGATCCCTCCTCCGCCGATCAATTACGGTGATGGAAATTACGGAGATGGAGACGAGGAGGAGAATCAGAATGTACCCAACTAGTCCAGATAAGTTGCTGTTTACCCCCGGCCCTTTGACCACGAGCGCTACGGTCAAAGAGGCTATGCTCAGGGACCTGGGATCATTGGATCGCGATTTTCTGGCGACTGTCCGCAATATTCGAACACGCCTGCTCGACCTGGGCCCCTACTCGCATGAAGACTATGAATGCGTCCTCATGCAGGGAAGCGGAACGTTTGTCGTTGAGTCGGTGATCTCCTCCGCGATCCCCCGCAATGGCAAACTGCTGGTTCTGGTCAACGGTGCTTATGGGAGGCGGATAGCACAGACAGCACGAGTACATGGTATCGAGCTGGATGTCTTCGAGGTAGTTGAAAATAGAAAGTTCACTTCTGAACTTGTTGCAGAATATTTGTTCTCTCGCCCCGGTATCACTCATGTGGCGGTGGTGCATTGTGAAACGACGAGCGGCATCCTGAACCAGGTGGAAGAGATCGGACACGTAGTGCATCGTGCGGGCGCGAGTTACATCGTGGACGCAATGAGCAGCTTTGGGGCGGTTCCCATCGATATGGAAGCTTCACATATCGACTATCTGATTTCTTCTGCAAATAAATGTATTGAAGGAGTTCCTGGGTTCGGTTTTATTCTCGTCAATCGCCGAGCTCTGGAATCCGCGAAGGGACAGGCCCGTACGCTAAGTCTCGATCTCTATGATCAATGGGCAAGTATGGAAGCGAATGGGCATTTTCGCTTCACCCCTCCGATCCAAACCCTACTGGCCTTCGAGCAGGCACTCAATGAACTCGATGAGGAGGGTGGAGTCCATGCACGTGGGGAGCGCTACAAGGCGAACCACATTGCCTTATGCCGAGGCATGAAGGACATTGGCTTTGAGGTCTATCTCGCTGAAGAGGATCAGAGCTTCATCATCACGTCGTTCCGATACTCTACCAACCCGGCATTCCGATTTACGGATTTCTATGAAAAGCTTTGGACCGCAGGGTTTGCAATTTATCCAGGGAAGTTGTCCCACGAATCATGTTTCCGCGTTGGAAGCATTGGAAGGATTGCGGTCGTTGAGATAGAGGCGCTTCTTGAAGCGATTCGGCGAGTACTCCGCGATATGGGAGTTCATTGGGTGCGTGAAGAGGTGGGCTAGAGTCTGTTATGGACTTTGAACCTGCAGGGGAAGCAAGACTCTAGGGGTTATCCGAGGGATGTGACGTTGGGCAGAGGCTGTATCTGCCCAACGATCTGCCACCGCAACCCTGTCTCTACGACTAGTTAAGAAACCACTCAACCAGTTGTTCCAAAGTCGCTTTGCCCTTCGCCAGGCTCACTTCTGATTCCTGACGATCTTGATTCCACGCGTTGTCAACAATTACGCTCCGAAGATCTCGAACACCTACAAGCTGCAACCAAAAGTCCAAATAGGTTGCTTGGTGGTCGAATAACGAGGGCGGTATAGGAGTACCCTCCAGGAAGCGTGAACCGCGTGTATAGACGACGACTGCTTTTTCCACGTTCAAGAGAGGGCCGTACTGTTTGCCGTCGTAGGTAAACAGATAGTTTCGCTGTGCTACGAGATCAATCAATTGCTTGAGCTTGTAAGGCAGGCCGAAGTTCCACATTGGAGTTCCGATGACGATTCGATCAGCGTTCTGAAAGCGTTGGATCAACGATTGAATGTGCTCCCATGCTTTGGATTCTGCCTCAGTCATCGTTTCGTGCTTCACTGCTTTGTACTTCGCTCCAATGGCCTCGTAATCGAACTCCGGTAGATGTTCATGCCAGACGTTCAACGTATCCACAACGATCGAGGTGTTGTCGGATTTGCACGCCTCGATGAACGATTGGGTGAGGCTGATTGAATCGGAAGATTCGCCTCTTGGCGAGGACTGAATTTCGAGAAGTTTCACTTGCTTCCTCCGGGGCTGGGGACTTTTGCGGAGTCCGAACTATTTCGAAACCGAACGTGCGGCACTCTCAATTACATCTGCGACCTCTTTGGGATGCGAGACGTAGACTGAGTGGCTGGCGCCTGCGACTTCGACCGTGTGGCTATGAGCTCGTTTGGCATAAAAGCGTTCGAGGTCGGGATTGATCGTTCTATCCGCCCCGGCGACGACCATCCAACTCGGCTTTTCTCTCCATGCAGCCTTGGTGATGACTGCCTTGAAGTTGTCCGCAGCGTTCAGCACCTGCGAGCGCGCCATGAAAGCGGCCTGCTCCGCAGAAAGATCGGCTGCAAAGTATTCATGGAACCGAGTGGGATCGAGGTACGTGAAACCATCTGCCGTCTTCTTGATCGCACCAGACCTGCTGAGGTCACTCGGGAAGCGCTTCCCGTCGTCCGCTTCGTTCTCTCCAGCGTCTGGCATGTGCGCTGCAACGTACACCAATCCAGCAACGGATGGATCGGTGCCCGCTTCCGTAATTACGGCTCCCCCATAGCTGTGCGCGACAAGGATGCTCGGTCCATCTTGCAGTGCGAGGATACGCTTCACGGCGGTCACATCATCCTGGAAGGTCGTCTCCGGCTCCTGGACGATGCTGACGTTGTAGCCATCCCTGACAAGATTGTCGTAGACGCCCCTCCAACCCGAACCGTCCGCCCAGGCTCCGTGGACGAGGACAATATTTTTTACTTCGGACTTCTGAGCTTGTAAGTTTGGTGCGGTCGACAGGGCGGCAGCACATAACATTGTGGTAAATACGGCGAATCGATTGAACATACTAGCTCCTGTTTGCTGCTGTTGAGTCCAGCGGTGCGTTTCGAAGACCAAGAACCGTCACTGCTGGCGCGGCTCTCATCCAGCGGATGTGCTTTTGTGCCTCACGCTACGTTGGACTCTTCACAGGTGATTCGCGATTGTTGTTTGTTCTTATGACCGTGATAGGAACGACTCATCATGGCTCCCAAGTAGTTGGCTGCACTGGATTGACGTGAATAAAATCTTCCGCTTCGTGGCAAAGCTCTGTTGCAGGCAGCATCGTCGATGCCGCCCGCAACAGAGCTGAGGGATCAGTCGAATTGAGGACCGTGGCGTTAACCGCGAGTCACGAGCTGAGTGATCACCTCATGAAGCGGCGTTACTCCATCCACGTGTTCTGTTCCGGGTACGCCAAAGTGAATCCAAGTGGAATTGAATCCATCGACCATCTCCGCCCGAGGCGCCGTCCGCCCCTCCGGCATTCCCTGTGAGACCCATAGCGTCTCCCATTCCGCCCTGGGAACGGCGATTGCTTCGACGGGGTGCCCAACAGCATCCGCGAAAGCCTCTGCTATGTCGAGTGGACTGTAGCCCTCGGGGCCCGCAACTTCGATATGGCGAATTCCGGTCCAGCTTTGGGTGATCGTCTCTGCACCTACCTTGCCGATGTCCTCAGTCGCGACCAGAGGAAACTTCCGGTCAAGCGGATGGAGCTGAAACAGGATCTTGCCTTCATCCCGCGCGCTCGCTACGTCACCGGCTGAGTTCTCAATGAACCAGGCGGCGCGCAGAAATGCATGAGAGATTGGAAGATCGCCCAGCGTCTCTTCGAGAAGATGAGAGCTCGTGATCAAACCCAATCCGCTGGCCTGTTCCGCTCCGATGGATGACAGATAAACCGCCTTCGACGGCAGAGCTCTTGAGAGTGCCTCACGCAGGACCTTCAAAGTTGCCTTGGTCTCGGCGAAGCCCGGTGTTGGTGCGAAGTTTGGAGGAACCATTACGAACGCGCCAGCGACACCGGTGAACGCTGCTGTAAGCGCATCCACGTCGTCGTAGTCGGCTTTGAAAAGCTCCACACCTTGTTTCTGCCACTCTGCTGCTTTCTCGGGATTTCTTACGATCCCTCGAACCTTTTCGCCCTTTGCAAGAAGAGTGCTCGCAACGGCGCCGCCTACCTTCCCTGTGATTCCCATGACTGCGTACATGTTGATCTCCTTATTTCTATCGTTGTTATGGGTGGCATCGACCAACAGAAGCGGCGTCTGTCACCAAAGATTCGGATTAATCTTGCTACTCGGGCAGAGCAATGCCGCTGAGGCGTTCACAGATCGCAAGCAGCCGATCTTGCCTGGCAACGTCGTGGGCCGCTGGAAGGGTACCCCACTTTCTCAGGTGATAAAAATACTCTCCAGTTACGAGTGCCTCAAGTTGATCGCTTGCAGCCAGCCAAACCTGGGTGCGATGTGCCTCATCCAGATCATCTGTTGCCTCGGCGCCACCCATCTTCGTCGGGACCCAGCCTGGCTCTAGTGCATTCGAGAGGACTCCAGGCCAACGTCGTGCGATGCCAAAGGCCAGGAGTACGTCATGTAGCTTCGTGTCGGAGTAGGCTTGTTCTCCGTCCCACGCGCGAGCCTTCCATGTCAGGTCCTCCAGGGTCGAATCGCCGTTCTGGTGAAGCCCGGAGCTGAGATAGACGAGTCGCTTCGGCTTCGCGATCAGGGCTGTCAGGATGTAGGGTGCAATCGTGTTGATCGCGAAGACATGCGGGAGACCATCTTCCGTCTCGATTCGCTTCGGCTCCTTGTAGCCCACGGCAGCGTTGTGGATGACGGCGTCGAACGTGCCGAGCGCATTGACCTGCTCTGCGACCTTTCGAGTCTGGGCAATGCTGCCTAGATCGCCGATAACAACCGCCTCCGCCTGCGGGACGTTTCTCTTTGTCTCGTCGGCGCGGGACTGGCTTCGGGCGTGCAGGACGACCCTGTGACCCTGCTCAATCAGCAACTCCGCCGCCATCCTGCCGAGGCCATCAGTAGATCCGGTGATGAATATGCGTGCCATAGTCTTGCTCCTTCCTCTCTGGAAATGATTTGTTGCGAGTGTCAGTGCTTCTCCGACCGGTCCTTCAAGGTCGTCAGCCAAAGCTGATGCCCCTCGTGCATGGTGTTCGGTTGCTGCTCACGGAACTGAATGGCACCAGGGCCCTTCACAACCTCTTCCGTGTCGATGTGGCACCCCTCAGGGGTTTTGGTAAGAAAGAACGTGTGATAAGCATGGACGTCCTTACCGTCTCCGAACCATCCGAGGCGGCGATTCGGCTCAAACTCCCACACGCGGCTCTCGATGTGGAATCCGAAGGTCTCCCACGAGATTCGTGCGTTCTTCCGAAGCCGATGATCCGGTGTGTTCAAGACCTTGACGTCCTTCGAGTTCGAGTACCAGGAGGGCCAAGCCTCTGCATCGACAAGATTGGTGAAAGCGATCTTGCATCCTGCCTGGATGTCGATCTCATTGTGCGCAAAGAGGTCCGCCTGGCTGGGCTCGAACCCCTTGGGCCAATGAATCTGGTTGTTACGCAACGCGCCGTCGCCGTTGAATGTAAGTCCCTGATGTGCCGGCACCTGCGCATGACCGCTTATGCCTAATATTGCTGCAGCGAGCAGCACCGCCCATGTCCTATGAATTGCCATGTTCCTTACCTCTCTCTCTGTGCTTCCAACTATCTGACTCACGGGGATTGATTCGGAACTAATCTTCTCGGCATTTCACTTATAACCAATTAGCATAAGTACATGAGTTTCGATGACCGACTTCTGAATGGCGTGAGCGCCCTTGCAGCCGTGGTGAGATCGGGAGGCTTCGCGGCCGCGGCGAGATCCTTGAATGTCTCCCAGCCGGGCATCAGCCGTGCAGTAGCTCGGCTCGAGGCGCAGGTTGGAATCCGGCTCCTGGAACGGACGACGCGCTCCGTCTCCCTTACGGACGAAGGCAGGCGGTTTTACGAGACCATTGGCCCGATTGTGTCGGCGCTCGAAGACGCCACCTCCGCTCTGGCCGAAGGTAAAGTGACCGTCCGGGGGAGACTCCGCGTCAACATGGACCCTTACTTCTCGCAGCTCATTCTCGGACCGCAACTCAGTGGATTTCTCAAAGCCTATCCGGAGCTTAAGGTGGACCTGGTCACGCGGGAGGGCCTCGGAGATCTGATCTCGGATGGATACGATCTGGGAATTCGCTTCGGCGAGCCGCGCCCCTCCACGCTTGTCGCCCGAAGATTGCTGGATACGAGAGTTCTTACCGTGGCCTCGCCCGGCTACTTGAAGAAACACGGCCACCCTACCGACCCACAGCAACTGGTAGCGGAACGACATCGGATGATTGATTTTCGAGACCCGGAGACGGGCCGTTCCTTCGAGTGGGTATTCCGTAAAGGTCGAAAGGAGATCAAGGTTGAGACGGAAAGCCAGCTCATGCTGAGTGACGTCGCAACAATGCACGCTGTATGCGTGGCAGGATATGGGATCGCTCAAGTTCTCGAACTCGGTGTGGACGCCCATCTCTCGAGTGGACGACTGGTGAACCTCTTTCCGGATTGGGAGGATGAACGTTTTCCCCTGTATGCCTACTATCCCTCGCGCCAATACCTCGCACCGAAGACGCGCGCGTTTCTTGAATTTCTATCTGCGACGGTCCAGGCCTCGCACTCGCAGGCCCGAATAGCAAAATAGATGCAGTCAGTCCTAGACTTCAATAAGGACCGAAAAGAATCATCTCAGTCCGCCCTGGAGGAACATCGAATGTCTGCTCAAAATCTATTGATTATCCAGGGAGGTGGCCCTACTGCTGTCTTCAACGCCAGTCTTGCGAGCATCATCAAGGAAAGCTTTCACCAATCTCGCATTGGGGACATCTACGGAGCTCGAGCCGGTATGAAAGGCCTATCCTCCGCGGATATTGTCGGCTTGAGTCATCTGGGTCCGGGTGATCTTTTGTCGCTTCGGAACAGTCCTGGGGCTGCTCTGGGTTCATCCCGTTTCCAACCATCGGAGCTGGACCTCGAACGCAGTGTCGAGCACCTGCAGCGATTTGGTATTCAATACCTCGTCTTTATGGGAGGCAATGGCACCATGAGGGGCGCGGATCTCTTCCGAAGATTCTGCCGGGAGCAGAATTTAGACATTCAGATCATCGGGATTCCAAAGACGATTGACAACGATATCTCCGCGACCGATCGCTGCCCAGGCTTCGCGAGCGCGGCTCGGTTTGTAGCGCAATCCACGCTCGATCTGAGTATGGATATTCGTTCGCTTCCGCAACCCGTCTCGATCTTCGAGACTCTGGGCCGGGATGTTGGTTGGCTGGCGGCGTCCTCGACGCTTGCGAGACGCGATGCGGACGATGCTCCACACCTCGTTTATATCCCGGAAACTCCATTCTCACTGGAGGCGTTCTTAAGCGATCTTGACAACGTAGTCAGCCGGATCGGCTGGGCGGTTGTCGTGATCTCCGAAGGTGTCCAGTATGCGGATGGAAGCCGCGTCTTTGAGCAGAAGAACGCTTCTCAATACAGTTCATCGAATCGTCCGTTGATTGGCGGTGTAGCGCAGTACTTGTCGGGTGTTGTGGCGGATCGCCTGGGAATCCGCTGCCGCAGCGAAAAGCCCGGACTGATCGGCAGATCCTGTACGGCACAGGTTTCCAGGCGAGACTTGGAGGACGCGGAGCTGGTTGGCCGGACAGGAGTTCGCGCTTTAGTGGCCGGTGAAACCGATAAGATGGTGGCCCTTTGCTCGCTTGATGTCCGATCTGAGCAGGCTTTCAAACTAGTACCACTGAGCGAGGCCGGAGGGTCGCATCGCGAGATTCCCGCAGACTGGCTCAGCAGCGATACGCTGGCGGTAACAAATTCCTTCCGTGATTACCTCCGCCCGCTTGTAGGCGAACTCTCTTACTATCCGGCACCACTCAGCACCCTCCCTCGATATGAGCCGGTGTAGCTTTTGCTCCCTCCTGAAATAGCTAGGAGAGGGCGTGCGTGCCGAGGAACTGCGTTCGTAGCGAAACATCACGATGTGCCTCTACGCCGCCAGGTCTCAGTGTGGAGAGCGCTCCTGTCAGGTTTCCCATGGTAGCCGCGCGCATGGGGTCTTCTCCTGCAAGCCACGCGTTTAGAAATCCGGCATTAAAGCTGTCACCCGCGCCGATCGTGTCAACTGGTTCGACGACGAACGGAGGAACCCACTTCCGCTCTTTGCCCCGTTGCACAAGAGCACCGCGCGTGCCGCATTTGACGACAATCAAGGGCAGGCGTGGCGCCAGTTTATCGAGCGCCTGTTCTGTGGTGGCGGCGTCCGCGATCTGAAGGAGTTCGTCCTCATTGGGCAGTAGTATGTCTACCTTATCCAGTAGCTGATCGAGAACGCCATGCCAGGCGCCCGTCGGGTCGTCGTTCGTATCGAGTGACACGGTTAACCCAGCGGACTTAAGGTCGTCGAAGAGTTGAGGCAGGCCGGGATGGAGGCCAGTCTGTAGAAACAGGGAAGAGAGATGAAAGTGGCGGGCCGAGGTCAGATAGGCGAAGTCGAGATCCTCCACCCTCAGTTCCGACATAACCCCAGGATAGGTCAGAATATGACGCTTTTTCCCATGGGGAAGCAGCAGGGTGACCCCCGTCTTCGCCCCAGCTTTTTGCCGGAAGTGTGAGAGGTCAACGCCGCTTCCTTTCAGGTAGTCCTGTGCGATGTCTCCCATAGCGTCGTTCCCGACCTCGCTGACAAAACCCACTCGAGTGCCAAGGACGGCTAGATTGTGCGTCAGGATCGAAGAGGACCCCCCTAAGGTCATTTCGAACCCGCTGCCAAGGAGCTCCCGCTCGACGGGCATCTCCTCCGGGAGTCCATAAAGGACCAGATCCAGGTTGGTTTCTCCCACGATGCAAATATCTAGCGGTTTTCGATGGTTGTTCTTGGAGTTTGCGTTCATTTCGACCTCTATTGTTTCGATGTTCTCATTCGATCCTTGCATGTTATTATTACTTAGTTTAAGTTTCGATTTCGCCCCTTTGGGTGTTTTATTGTGAGGTTCTGATTTTGACCGCTCTCTCGAGCTTTGTCGATCTACCGTTTGAACAGAAAGAAGCTCTGGGCCTGCTCTTCACTCCTGCCGAAATCGCCCAGCAGCCAAACACATGGCGAACGACACTGAGGATCTTCGAACAGCACCAGGCGCAGATTGCCGCCTTCCTGGATGGCGCTGGTGTGGGTGCCTCGGTTGAAGATCGTCCTTCCGTCGTACTCATCGGCGCTGGTACCTCGGACTATGTCGCTCAGGCCCTCGAATCTCTCCTGCGCTCCAAGTGGGGCTGCGAAGTCTCTGCGGTAGCGAGCACAGACCTGCTGCCAAACCTGGATGAGTATATTGTTCCCGGCCGCAAATACCTCTGGATATCGTTTTCGCGCTCAGGGGATTCGCCCGAGGGAGTGGCGGTTCTGGAGCAAGTGCTTCAGCGCTACCCGAGTATCTCGCACATCGTAGTTACCTGCCACGCAGAGGCGCGTATGGCAGCTCTGTGCGAGGGCGTGCCCCACGCTTATGTCATCGTCCTGGATGACGCGGTGAATGATCGCAGTCTGGCCATGACGAGTTCCTTTACGAACATGATCGTTATGGGGCAGTGCCTTGCCAACGCGTGGTCGATCGCAAGCTATAAGCCGCTGCTTGAGCAATTGGTGCTTGCCGGCGACGACCTTCTGTGGAGTGCGGCACGGCAGGCTGAAGAAATTGCTCAGCATCACTTTGCGCGTATCTGTTTCGTCGGCGGCGGGTCCCTCGCGAGTGTTGCGAAGGAGTCAGCGCTGAAGGTGCTGGAGATGACCGCAGGGCAGATCAAGACGATGTCGGAGACAGTGCTCGGTCTGCGTCACGGCCCCATGGCAGCACTGGACAAAGAAACACTGTTCGTTTGTTTTGTGTCTGGAAATACGCGCCGGGCGCAATATGCTCGCGACCTGCTGCGGGAGATTGGGGAAAAGAGCCTCGTTGCCCAGCGCATCGCTGTGGGTCCCTTGTCTGCGGAGGAGAAGTTCTCTCCTGATTGTGACTTCTATCTTCCGATCAGGGTTGACGTGGATGATGCGTATCGGCCGGTCCTGGATGTGTTCTTCGGACAGCTCCTTGGGTTGTATTGCTCGATTGCCCATCAATTGAAGCCGGACTCACCGAGCGCCGGTGGTGTCATCAATCGTGTTGTTCAGAAATTTCGTATCTACTAGGGGGCTCTTATGTCTCGTGTTCTTCACCAGCACCTTCTGAAGCAGCGTAGCGGCGTTCCCTCTGGAATCTATTCGGTGTGCTCTGTACATCCCTGGGTGATTCGCGCAGCCGCAGAGCAGGCAGCCCACGACGACTCGCTTTTGTTGGTGGAAGCGACGAGCAATCAGGTGAACCAGTTTGGCGGTTACAGCGGGATGCGCCCCGCTGCATTCCGCGATTTTGTATTGGAGCATGTAAGAGCCGCTGGATTTAACGAAACGAAGCTTATTCTCGGCGGAGATCATCTGGGGCCTAACCCTTGGCGCAAACTGCCGGCGGCAGAGGCCATGGCTCATGCCGAGACGATGGTGGCCGAGTACGTAGCGGCAGGGTTCACGAAAATTCATCTCGACGCCAGCATGGCTTGTAAGGACGACCCTGGCCCGCCATCAGATGAACTGGTTGCACACCGTGCCGCCGCGCTATGCAAGGCGGCTGAGTCTGCCTATGTCGCGGGAGATCATCCTGTGTACGTCATCGGTACGGAGGTGCCTGTCCCTGGCGGGGCCACGCACTCTGTGCATGATCTCCCCGCAACGTCGACCGAGGCAGCCTCCCACACTCTTGCGGTTCATAAACAGATCTTTGAGCAGCAACTCCCGGGTGTGTGGGATCGCGTCATCGCGCTTGTCGTGCAACCGGGGGTAGAGTTCGATCACGATGCTGTGGTGAACTATGACTCTACAAAGGCTGCGCAACTCACTGCATGGCTGCGCAATCAGCCGGAATCTATCGTCTTTGAGGCGCATTCAACCGACTATCAGCTCCCTCCCGCTTACCCGAAGCTTGTCGATGACGGATTCGCCATACTCAAGGTGGGGCCCGGGGTGACGTTTGCGATGCGAGAGGCGCTTGAAGCGCTTGAAGACATTGAGTGCCAGCTCATAAACGAGTCGCGGCGATCACAACTGAGCGAAGCGATCGAGCGCACCATGTTAAGCGAGCCGGACAACTGGCTGCCTTACTATACGGGGACTCCCGAGCAGCAGAAGTTGCTTCGCCGCTATAGCTATAGTGACCGTGTCCGTTACTATTGGGGATATCCCGAGATTGCGAACGCAGTCGACTGTCTCATGACGAATCTTGCCTCTGTGGAGATCCCTGAGAGTCTGTTGAGCCGTTATCTACCCGCGCAGTATCTGCGCCTGAGGGAGAAACAGATTTCAGGAGATCCGGAGTCGCTCGTCCTTGACCATATCCGTGATGTGCTGCGTTCCTATGCTGCAGCCTGTGCGATTCAGTAGCGTTTAAAGCAAATCTCCCGTTGCTGCGAAGTTGAATTGGGCGTGCAGTACCGTTTTTTTCTGGGGAAAAAACGGCCATAAGTGTCGTGGTTTCGTTAGACACCTACAGGAGATTTGCTATGGAATATTTCCCTTCGAATCCCCTTTCCAATTGCAATTAGATAAGGTGCCATGTAGTCTTCGTTGAGCAACAAGCAGAGTAGAGGCACATATGCCGTCAAAAAAAACATCCGTTGAGGCAAGATCCGTAATGCTTCCGGGGGCCGAACGTGGTTCCGAAATGCTTATCGAAGAGCGCCGTCAATATATCGTAGGGTTGGCCCAGAAGCACGGCCGTGTACTTGTCGAAGAGCTCTCAGATTCCCTCGGGATTTCGCGCATCACCATTCGCAAGGATCTCGATCATCTCCAGAGTCAGGGATTGCTGCAGCGCACGCATGGCGGCGCTCTACTCCCAAGTAACGGAGCCATCTCTGATCCGTCCTTGCGGGAGAAAGAAGGGCGTCATTCGCAGGAGAAGCTGCGTATCGCCACGGCCGCTGCCAACCTGGTTCAAGAGGGCCAGTGCATTCTGCTTGATTCCGGCACGACCACGACGGCCGTCGCCAAGGCCCTCAGGCGCTTCTCGCGTCTGACCATCATCACGAACGCAGTCAACGTTGCCAGCGAGCTCCGTGATACCGACTTTGAGGTACTGTTGACCGGAGGTTCGCTGCGTAAGAACTCGTTCTCCCTCGTTGGTCCTCTGGCGGAGGATATGCTGCACGAGATGTATGCCGATATCCTCTTCCTCGGTGTCGATGGCTTTGATCTTGAGGTCGGTCTTACGACGCCAAATGTCATGGAGTCACGCGTCAATCGTGCGATGGTGAAGGCTTCCTCGTTGGTGGTGGCCGTATGTGACTCGACCAAGTTCAACCGGCGCAGCCTATCCAAAATCGTAGATGCCACGGCAATCCACCACATCATCACGGACTCCGGCCTGCCGTCTGCAACGGCCGATGCGCTCCGTTCGGCCGGGATCAATCTCACTCTCGTTTAGGCGCATTAGCGAAGCGGATCAGCCTGAAGTGTCAGTACCTCGAACGGTGCCAGCTCAACATCCAGCAGTTTGCCGTTTTGTACTGTCCGCTGCTCTCCAAAGTGTGAGTTCCTGCCGGAACTCCAGGCGTTGTGTAGCTTGTAGGCAGTCTTGCTCTTATTGGGCAGTTCAAAGGTATCCGCAAGGTTCAGGCTGTAGTGCTGGGTCTTCGTGGAGGGGTTTCGTAGCGTCACGATACCCACCTCCGGAGTCCACGCCGCCCATCCGTAGACCTCCAGCTTGTCCGGATCGCCACCAATCCAATGCGTATCTTTCAGTATTTGCGAGTGCGCCCGGCTCCAGCGTGCACCCTCCGCGAGTGTGTTCCAGTTGGCCTCGGTGAGCAGCGCAGGAGTAATGTACATCTCCTGAAGTTGCGTACCGCTTCCAAAGTAAGAGTGAACCTCGTCGGCAAAGTCATTGCCCGGATCGGTCTTCAGGTCTTTCGCCTGTTTGGCATAGATGATGCCATGCAGCATCAGCGAGTTCAGTGGGAAGAGTGGGCCTTTGACTACGATGTTCTTGTACGTTTGGGCATCGCGATAGGTAATCCAGCGCTGGCGCGAGTCACCTACTCCGGAGAAGTCATGATCCTCGCCGCCGCGCCATATGGAGTCTGCATAGAACAGCCAGAACGGTGAGGCGGTCGTTCCTGTCGTCAGGTTGACGAACAACTCCGGCTCCTCCTTTCGCAACCGTTCGATGAGATGAATCGCTGCGTCGAAGTCGCTGTCGAACGCGCTGCCCGGAAACACACCATTGGCATTTCCCGTACCGTCGAACTTGAACTGGTTGACATGGTACTTGTTCACCATCTCCAGGCATATCTGCTCAAAACGGTCGAAGTACTTCGGTCCGGAGAGCGCGTAGCCGTCGTTCTGAATTTCGAAGCCATGGGATCGGCCATAGGCAATGCGCTCGCGCTTCTGCTCTGCATAACCACCCCACGGAGAAAGCCATACGCCAATGCCTGCGTTGTACTTCGCAGCCGTCTCACCGGTCTTCTTGAAACCGTTTGGGAAACCCGAATTGAACCCCCACAGCGTCTTGGGATCGTCCCATCCATCGTCGAAGAGGAAGGAGTCGAGCTTCACGTGTCGTTCCACCACCAGATGCCGGCCAAATTCGTTTACGCGGTTCATAGCTCCCGCTTCATCAAAGCGGTTCTCATATCCCAGATCAAACCACGAGTTGTAGTGCAGAAACGGTTCATACGCCCGCGGCCGTTCGTTCTCCAGGTAAGCCAGGAACGCACGTCGCATCTGTCCCGGCTGCGATGTTCCGACGACCGCCGAGTAGGTAATCGCCTGTCCTGCACGGAGCGGGAGATCACGGAACAGAGAGGTCCTCACAACGCCGCCGTTAACCACACTGACGGACAGCGGATGCTCGAACCCAAAGAACAAATTGCCATCCACAACAGGCGAACCCTTCACCGAGCCGTCAACTTTGGCACCCGCATCGGCAAACTGTAGCAGCCGCACTTCGGCGATCGGCAGGTCTGTATTGCCTGCTGAGATTCGCAGTAACTCACGAAAATAGTTGCTGCCTGGGCGAACATTCAAGCACCAGGCAAAGCTGCCTGACGATGCGGCCGAGGTGAACTGCCAGCACTCCTCCGTCCTGGCGACCTTGTCCGAACTTCTGCGCAGCGCCAGATGAGGGTCGGACACGCTGGCTGCTTCTGGGATGGGGGAGACCTGCATCTCTGTTGACCGCAGCTCCGTCCTGTCCTTCATCACGAGGACGAACGCCTCCTTCATGGAGAAGCTTCGTCCGGAGATGGTGTCGGTTACTGACACACCATCGAAGCGTCGGTTATGCACGGCAACCCTGGTCCGCAACATGCCAGCTTCAGCGTCATACGTTTGTGGGAACATCGCTGGAGCGGTGGCGAGCGCCAGAAGCACAACGGCACAGGAGTAATCGAAGCGGATCATAGGGTGACGCCTCATCTTAAGTAACGTGTTCATAATAAAACGAAATATATAGAAATGTCTTTATATTTCGTTCTACAATTCAATTCTGCATTTGAAGCGCTGCAAGAAGAAGCTTGGCGGTCAGGGAAACGGCCCCTGGTTTCCAGGGGATTTGAGGAGACAAGCATGTCAGAACCGAATGCGCAGGACAAATTTATCGCGATGGTCTCGGCTAAGGCGAACGTATCGTTGCCCATCAGCGAATTTCACCCGCGCAGCATGTTGCACAATGTCGTGCATGCAGTTCATCATCCTCGCTTTTCTGTCATCGATTACCACAATCATCTCGATGCGCAAGATCCGGCAGAGGTCTTGAAGATTATGGATGCCTGCGGCATCGAACACATCGTTAACATCACGATGAAGGTCGGCGAAGAAGCTATAGAGCAGATCGAACGTTATCGCACCGCCGATGCGAAACGATTCTCTACGATTGGCTGGATGGATTGGAACGGTGCGGATTCACCGGATTTTTCAGGCTTTATCAAGCTTACGATGGAGCGGATCGACCGGCTTGTGGAGCACGGTATCGTTGGCTTCAAATTCTGGAAGGACCTTGGACTGACAGTGCGTGATGCCAGCGGGGAACTGATCCGCATCGATGATGAGCGCCTCGCGCCTGTCTTTGAGCGGCTTGGCTCTCTCGGCATTCCCGTCATGGTGCACCTCGGCGATCCTGAGGCATTCTTCCTGCCAATCGGCGCCAACAACGAGAGGTATGAGGAACTCGCCGCTCATCCGGACTGGGGATTCTACGGCGCACAGTACAGTAAAGATGCTTTGCTGCAACAACGGGATCGCGTCTTTCAGCGACATCCCAACACAACCTTCGTAGGTGCTCACATTGCCGAGAACAGCGAGGATCTGCAGAGGGTTTCCGCCATGCTGGAAGCTTGCCCCAACGTGCTCGTCGATATCAGCGCACGCGCCTCCGAACTTGGACGCCAGCCCTACTCATCAAGAAAGTTCTTCCTCCGCTACGCCGACCGTATTCTCTTTGGCGCAGATCTTGTGCCGGAGATCGAGATGTACCGGCTCTACTACCGATTTCTTGAAACGGACGATGAGTATTTTGAATATCCTACGCACGCTTCGCGCCAAGGCCGCTGGAATATCTACGGGCTCTATCTGCCGGAGGATGTTCTACGAAAGGTCTATCGCGAAAACGCTCTGAAACTTCTTCCGCAGCTTCGTTGAGGTGTTCTCAACCCGGCGGCGAGAGCTTCACGGCGCCAGGCAAGAACCCTCTGTCCGTCCTTTAACCTTGTATCTACGATCAACTGGAGCCCACCATGATTAAGGTCATTGTCGCCGTCGCCATGATTGCCTCGTCCGCTATCCCTGCTGCCGCTCAACAAGTCGTGACCGGCCAGGCGGCCTTTGCCGATTGGAACCAGCAGCAGCCTGGCGTGCGCCGTAAAATTACCGCTGCCGATCTGCCCGCACCAGCCCCGAAAGAAGCCGTAGATAATGGTCCGCACCTCATTCCTCGGCCGAAAGACGCATGGCCTGTAGCACCTGCCGGCTTCAAAGTTACTCTCTATGCGGGCGGCGATTTCACACCCACTGCGGCCTCATCTTCGCAGGATCACAAGCCAGCCGCTGTTCCTGTTGCGCGTAGCACCTTCCGCGAGCCACGACTGCTTCGCACCGCTCCCAACGGAGACATCTTCCTGTCCGATTCGCATGGCGACAAAATCTTTGTTCTACGCGGCGTTGGCCCCGATGGGAAAGCCAAAACCATTTCTACCTTCGCGACCGGCCTGAACTTGCCTTTCGGGATAAACTTCTACCCCGCTGGACCTAACCCAAAATGGGTCTATGTCGGCAATACCGATTCCGTCGTTCGCTTCCCCTATAAGTCTGGTGACCTCGTTGCTACCGGCCCCGCGAAAACGGTCATTGCCCAGCTCCCCGGCTTTGCCCAGCTCCGCGGTGGTGGCCACTGGACCCGCGATATCGTCTTCACCCCCGATGGGAGCAAGATGCTCGTCTCCGTAGGATCTGCCTCAAATATTGATAACCCCGACACCTCTTCCAAGGAGTTTCACCGCGCCGATGTTCTTGAGTACACCCCTGAAGGTAAATTCCTCAAAGTTTACGCATCGGGCATACGCAACTGCGTTGGCGAGGCCATCAATCCAACTACCGGTCAGCTCTGGTGCTCGACCAACGAGCGCGATAATCTTGGCAACCACCTGGTCCCGGACTATGTTACTTCCGTGAAAGAAGACGGCTTCTACGGATGGCCCTGGTATTACATCGGCTCCCATTCCGACCCGCGGCTCCCCGCACCCTGTGCCGACGGTATTGCCGCCAAACAACAGGCTGCCGCGATCTCCCCTGACGGTGGTTCCTGCAAGCGCGTAGACCTTTCCAGCAAAGTCATCGTCCCGGATGTCCTCGTACAGCCTCACATGGCCTCTTTAGAGATGATTTTTTACACCAGCCCCTCAGGTTTTTCGCGGGAGTATCTTGGCGATGCTTTCGTGGCTGAGCAT
Source organism: Granulicella mallensis MP5ACTX8 (assembly GCF_000178955.2). Taxonomy (NCBI): domain Bacteria; kingdom Pseudomonadati; phylum Acidobacteriota; class Terriglobia; order Terriglobales; family Acidobacteriaceae; genus Granulicella; species Granulicella mallensis. Next base: position 1,121,755 of record NC_016631.1, read on the forward strand.
GGAAGCTGGAACCGTGCCAATCGCGCGGGCTATGAAGTCATTCGCGTCCCTATGCACAATGGCAAGGCCGATGGTACCTACGAAGATTTCCTAACCGGATTCGTCACGAAGGACGGTGGGGTCTGGGGGAGGCCTGTAGGCATCACAATCGCGCAGGATGGCAGCATGTTCGTTACGGACGATGGTTCCCGCTCCGTCTGGCACGTCACCTACACAGGCAATAACCCTCAAGAATCGCACTGACGTGAGTGAAGGTTGTAATTGCCGGCTGGGGTAGCAATCCACTGCCCCAGTGGTTCTCGTTTGTTTTCGATTGCCTTCTGGCCTTCTGGCCTTCAGTTGAAGGCCAGAAGGCCAGAAGGCAAGGAGATGAAACAACGCACTCTGAAAAGAGGGATGCTTAGCCTATATGCGAATAAAAATCTTCTTTCGAAACATCCAGAACAGAAGTACCCAATAGGTACCGAGCGTAAGTGCGCCGAGCAGGATCGGTTGCAGATTGCTCCCGAACATATTCAGCACAGACTCTCCAAGGTTGATGCGAAAACTATTTTGGATGAAGTTATCTGCTAAGTAGGACATCAAATAGGCAGCGATTGAATTCGTTCCCACAACGATCAACGGAAATGCAAGGCGATATTGTTTCTTCACGTCGACAACCCATGAAAAGGCGGCGAGAAAGAGGAAGCACACACCACCGCTGAAGAGAGTCCATGAAGGTGTCCAGATGCGCTTCACGATGGGACAGATTCCGGCGAAGTGAAATAGAAGACCGCTGCCGAGTAATACCGCCGCCGCAAGCAAAAGTTTTTTAAACGGAATCTTCGGGGTAGCTTCAAGCAGCCAGCGCCCTGCGGCAAGACCCAGAAGCATGGTTCCAAGCGTGGGGATGAAGCTAAGTGTTAGATATCCACCATCGTTGAACTCAAAGGGAGTGGGGCGGGGGAAAAGATTGAGAAACCATACGTCGAAAGCTTGTCCGAGGTTACTGTTTTTATTCCAATGCGACATGAAGCCTGTGAAGAGGTGTTGATGCCATTCAGACGGGACGCCAACGGAGCTATACGGGAAATTGGGGCCGGGAGCTGGGTATAAAGCCCAGGCTAGCCAGTAGCTAAAGAGAACTGTTCCAAGCGTAATCCATAGCCAACGAGCAGGGCGCAGTGCCACCAGAAAAGCGAAGGTATAGCCCAGTCCGATCTGGGTCAACGTATCTTCGAAGGTGAAGTCCGTCGCAGTGCTGTGAATGGAACGAAGAAAGATACCAAGTGCGACGAGTAGAAAACTCCGCCAAATGGTATGCCCCAGCATGTATTTGAAGCTTTCGCCTTTGCGGCGGCGGCTGCGCAGCGAATAGGGCAGCGCAACCCCCACGAGAAAGGTGAAGGACGGCTGGATCATGTCATGCAGACTCATGCCTGTCCACTCGACATGCGATTGGTTGTAAGCCAGAATATGCAGCAAAAAGTTATCGGGGAAGGACTTCGCGACAAAGGCAAAGCGAAAGACTTCAGCGAGCATAAGTGCCATCACAAAACCACGATACGCATCGACCGCAGAATTACGCTGTTGCAGTCCTGTTGCAGGTGTGCCCAATTCACTCATGCTTGCCTCTTGTTCGGATCAAAAAATCAAACAGTTGGGGAAGATCACTTCCGAAAACCTTGTATCCAAATCGCGATAGAGTTTTCTGCGGACACCAGAAAGGTAATATAAGGCAGGCATGATGAGCAATGTTTTAAGTCGATTGCAATCATTTTATTTCGTTTATCGTCGAAAAATCTTGACAGTGCTGATTCTGCCCTCTAAGCTGTCGTTCATGGCAGAGGGGTATGAGCTTCTGTGATGGCTAGCCTTTGAAGCTCGCTTTCGATTCGCCAACATACTTATCCCGTGTTTCCGATCAAGAGTAAAGACGCACAATCTACAGATCGAGGAATTTCAAATGACTATGGATGAACCGACTCTCGAATCATGGACGCGGCGCAGATTTGTCCAGATGGCTGCGGCGAGCGCGGCGAGCATTAGCGTGGCACCTCTTGCACATGCTGAAGGCGAGACCGAGCATCGCACCATGATCGATGTTCCATTTGAGAAGCGAAACCCTCGCATCGCATTGATCGGTTTAGGCGGACGCGGAACTTCCTTGTTGGGGAACCTGCTTGCAGCGGATGGGCAGGTCGTTGCTTTGTGCGATATTGTTCCGGCAAAGACGGAGCATGCTGCCTCGCTGGTTGTCGCTGCAGGACAGCCGAAGCCCAGACTTTATACCCATGGGCCTCATGACTACGAGACCATGCTCACGGGCAATGACATCGATCTCGTATTGGTCGCAACGCCTTGGAGTTGGCACGCTGAGCAGGCGATCTTTGCCATGAAACACGGTAAGGACGTCGCTATTGAAGTTCCTGGAGTGACTACGATCGAGGATTGCTGGAGGATCGTCCGTACTTCGGAAGAGACGCGAAAGCATTGCATGATGCTGGAAAACTGCTGCTATGGCTACAACGAGACGCTCGTGTTACGCATGGCTCACGACGGTTTATTCGGTGACCTTCTATATGGCGAGGGTGCTTATTTACACGACCTCCGTAAGATACTTTTTTCCGATGAAGGCGAAGGCTTGTGGCGGCGCGCCGAACACACCAAGCGCAATGGGAATTTGTATCCTACGCATGGACTGGGCCCGGTCGCGAACTACATGGGTATCCAGCGTGGAGACCGGTTTGGCTATATCGTCTCGATGAGCAGCAGGGAAAGATCATTCGATGAATATCGCAAAGAACATTTACAGCCAGGCGATCCGCGGATGGCAGAACGCTATGTGACCGGTGATATGAATACCTCTCTGATCAAGACGGCGAATGGGCTGACCATCACGGTTAAACATACCGTCTCGACACCGCATCCCTATGACCGGGTCAATATGATTGCGGGCACCAAAGGCATATTTCAAGATTATCCTGCGCGTATCTACTTCGATGGCCAAAACAGTGATGAGTCCTGGGAATCCATTGATGCATGGAAGAAATATGCGCATCCTCTCTGGCAGCGGGAGGGAGGGACAGCCACAAAAATCGGGGGCCATGGTGGCATGGATTACATCATGCTCTATCGCTTGCTGCAATGTGTCAAAGAAGGCTTGCCTCCGGACATGGATGTGTACGATGCAGCGGCCTGGTCGGCTGTGGCTCCGCTTAGTGTCTCCTCAGTGAGTCGCGGCAGCCAACCGGAAGAGTTCCCAGACTTTACGCGAGGGAAGTGGCAGCAGAGGAAGGTTTCCGCTATCGCGATGCAAGCGTAGAGTTTCTCCTTTTGAGGTCGCGCTGCTGGTTCGAGATGCTCCTGGCGTCTGGGAGCTTGTAGAGCTTCGGTACCCGTTCGTTTGCTGTCGGTCTCTGAAAGATTGGTGGAGTGATCGATGAGAAGCTTGCAGAGCTCGAAAAGAAGACCAATTGGGGAGATCGCTGCGGCGCTCGCCGTGGCATTTATAGCTAGCTCCTTCGTTGGCTTTGCACAGGAAGTTACAACTGTTGTAAGGCCGGTAGAGACTCACGAGATCCTGATCAACCCTGGTATGGGGATTCAAACCTTTCAGAGATACAACGGCGATTCATTGAATCCCGGTGTGACATGGTCGGAGGAAGGGCCTGTGGGCACTCTGAAAACAGAGGAGAAAAAACCGGATTTTCCTGGGTCCTCTGTTGCCTACGTGCGGTGGCATTGGGCAACACTTGAACCGGTGCAAGGCAAAGTTCGCTGGGAAATCATCGACCTTGCACTTGCTGAAGCTAGACGGCACGGGCAACGGCTCGCGATTCGTCTCATGCCGTATGATCCAAAACACCCATTGCCCAAGTGGTATCGCGAGTCGGGCGCGCGGCGCGCGAACTCGAACGATGGAAATATATGGGAGCCTGATTTTAGTGATCCGCTGTATTTCAAGGATTGGAGTGCTTTGATCAACGAGGCCGGTCGACGCTATGATGGCCACCCTGATCTGGAGAGTGTCGATATCTCAACGGTAGGTTATTGGGGCGAAGGATGGAGTAGCTACATGCCCGAATTCCCGGTTCAGAAAAAATTGATCGATATCTACTTCAAGGCGTTTCATAAGACTCAACTCTTGATGAACTTTGATGAGCCCGAAGCCCTGGTGTATGGAACTTCCCATGGGGCTGGCTGGCGCTTCGACTGTCTCGGTGACATGAAGGAACATGAGCCGGAAATGCTTGACCAGTATCCTGAAGAAATTGCGGAGACAGGCATTCAGGATGTGTGGAGATCGGCGCCTGTTTCCATGGAGACCTGTGGTGTGCCTGAGTCGTGGCTTCGGAACGGTTGGGATGCGCACTATATTCTCAGCGAAGCATTGCGCTGGCACGTGAGCACTATCAATGTAAAATCCAGCGCCATTCCACAATTGTGGGGAAAAGAATTCGAGGACCTCGAACGAAGGATGGGGTATCGCTTTGTCTTGAGGCGAGGCGAGTGGCGGACGCAAGCTCGAGCGGGTGAGGCACTTCATCTAAAAACATGGTGGGTCAATGAGGGGGTCGCCCCGGTCTACCGGCCATTTGTGTTGGCGTTTCGGCTGAGTTCGCCAAACCAATCGAGAGTGATCCGGACCGATGAGGACGTGCGCAAGTGGATTCCTGGGGATGCGGTATTCGAAGACCCTGTCTTCGTACCAAGCGATCTACCAGCCGGAGAATATCAAATAAGCGTCGCACTTCTGGATCCTGTGACTCTCTCGCCGGCGATACAGCTGGCAATCGAGGGCCGAGGGAGAGATGGCTGGTACAGCTTAGGGAAAATTCGGGTCAGTGATGGCTATTAATGGAAGGAGCTTTTCAAGCAATGCGATCACATACCATTTGATATTGTCCATTTTGAGCCGCGTCCCCCTAATGAGTAGCAAACATAATAGATCTATCGTTATTTGCGATTGCCTTCGTCTCCCCTGTGTTACTATTCGTTGTGTTTCGTTTCTATTTGTCGAGTTTCGTGTGCGGAACGTGTGTTGTAGAGGATTAGCGTGACATCTCTTTTAGATTTTGTTGATTTACCGGTGGCAGAGCAGAAAGCCCGCGGGCTACTTTTTACTCCCCGCGAGATTGCCCAGCAGCCTCATACGTGGAAGAAAACGTTACAGATATTCAAAGAGCATCAGACGCAGATTTGCAGCTTTTTAGAGAAAGCTGGACTGCGGGATGAGTTAGAACTGCGACCAGTTGTCGTGCTGGTCGGAGCGGGAACTTCGGATTACATCGGCCAGGCATTAGAACTCCTGCTCCGTCAGCAGTGGAGTTGTGAGGTGTTGGTGTGCGCGAGCACGGAGCTGCTGCCCAACCTCGATGACTACATTGTTTCAGGGCGCAGATATCTCTTCATTTCGTTCTCCAGGTCGGGGGATTCGCCGGAGGCTGTGGCCGTTGTAGAGCAGGCTGTGCGATTGCATCCCCGGATTGCCCACCTGATTGTGACTTGCAATGCTCAAGCCCGGCTGATTGAAGTTTGTGGGGCTGCCGAACTGTCGTGCGTGGTGGTGTTGGACGACGAAGTGAATGATCGCAGTCTGGCGATGACAAGCTCTTTCACAAACATGATCGTGATGGGGCAATGCCTGGGACACGCATGGTCGATCGAGGAATACTCGGAGATTGTCGAGCGGTTAGTGGCCGCTGGACAAAGCTTTTTGTTGCGCGCCGAGGAAGAGGCAGAGCGCACTTCGTTGCTTGGATTCTCTCGCGTGTGTATGGTTGGCATCGGATCGCTTGCCAGCATTGCTCGGGAGTCCGCATTGAAGGTATTGGAAATGACGGCAGGCCAGGTAAAGACAATGTCGCAGACTGTGCTTGGACTTCGGCATGGACCTATGGCGGCGTTAGACTCCGAGACGCTTTTTGTATGCTTTGTCTCCGGTGAGGCTCGTAAAGTTGGGTACGCAAAAGATTTGCTGCGAGAGATCGGAGAAAAGGGGATTGCTGCGGAGCGAATCGCCGTGGGAGTTCCTTCGACGCATGCTGAAATCGAGCCCTACTGCGAGTCCTATCTTTCCGTAGAAGTCGATGTTGCTGATGCGTACCGTCCGATTTTGGATGTGATGTTTGGCCAACTCCTTGGTCTGTACTGTTCGGTGGCTCGCGATTTAAAGCCAGACTCGCCCAGCCCGGGTGGTGTGATTAATCGAGTCGTACAAAAGTTCAGGATCTATTAGAGATCGTGTCTTCTTTGCTTTAGTTGCGCTTTGCCTAACGAAAGGGCGGCATTTCGGCTGCCATCTACTCGGGATGTTCTGTGCACGTACACACTTGGGGCGACTCGTGTGGCGAATCGAGCAAGCCGTAGAGGCAGGATTGTTGGTATTGGTTGAAGCGACCAACGGCCAGGGTAAGTCAATTTGGCGGCTATCCCAGAGTGCAGCCTACAATCTTTCGCGAATGAAAATTTCAGAGAGCATGTCTAGTCGCTACCTGCCAATAGAGTACTGTCGGCTGGGCAAGCAGGAGATTGCGAGCGATCCAGTTTCTTTGATTATTGATCTTATCGGAGATATAAAAAATGCCTATACTTCGGTTTGCAGCAAAGGCATAGACATTCCGAAGCTGTTCAAAGCGACAGGTGTGTCAAACTCGCATCGCTTGTAGCGAGTAGAAGATAGATTCCAATTCCGTGCATTGTTCCAGCCTGCTGTGGCGATCTCTGCCGAGATTGCGCCAGCAACTAAGAGGAACATCGAAGAACCTCTCACTCCAGCCTTTTGCCTGTCTAGTCCGATCAAAATCGATTTGCCACGCTGATAAGACCATTAGGCTCTTCGCTGCGCTTAAAAGCGACTCTAAAATTCAACGAAAACCTGGCTCATCAAATCGAAGTCGTGGTTGCGGAGTCAGAAATTTCTTTCTAAAAAGAGCTTATTGTCTTCATCTCCTCTTGACATTGGAGGGTAAAACGATCATAAATGACTATCAACGATATTAAACGTAATTGCAGGGGCAGGAAAAGCTAATGCTCAGCCTGAGTTAAGGTCTCAACCAAAAATCTAGCAGCCGCAAAAAATAAGCTCGGTGAGGGAACGCCATGAAATTAGAAACCAGCGGAATGGTAAGCAGATTTCAAAATTTGAGGAGGGCGCCATCCCAATCCCTTCTCGTGCTTTCGCTCTTCCTAGCGATATCGTTGTTGTTTACGAGGTCATTGTCGGCTCAGTATACGACGGCGCGACTTGCTGGAATCGCAGTTGATAATTCGGGGGCCGCAGTCGCAGGGGCGACGGTAACCGTCAAGCAAGTCACAACCGACTACAAGCTGACGGTGAAAACCGGAACTTTGGGCGAGTATGTGTTTCCAAGCCTCCCTGTTGGTAGCTATGAGCTTACAGTTCAGATGGCCGGCTTTGACACGTATGTTCAACACGGCATTGTTCTGACGGTAGGTCAATCGGCTAACCAAAATATTACGTTACGTGTTGGAACAGTCACTCAAGATGTGACTGTCAATGAGAATTCATCTCTGGTTACGACTTCGGATGCCGCAGTCGGACAGTTGATCAATCAGAAGAGCATGGAAAGCTTGCCCATGAATGGGCGTGAGGCTCAGCAGCTCGTATTCCTGGTGCCGGGCGCTGTGAATGTTTCGACTCAGAATTGCGGTGCAGACTGCGAAGGCGGCGTTCTCCCAGGCGAGCAATATGCCAAGGTCAACGGTGGCGGCGCCAATGGCGTCTACTATCTGCTCGATGGCGTTGACTACAACGATACCTACATCAACACAAATCTTCCGTTCCCCAGCCCTGACGCGCTTCAGGAATTCAATGTTCAGACCAATAACCTTAGCGCCGCTTATGGAAATGCAACGGGCGGAGTCGTCAACATTCTGACTAAGTCGGGGACCGATCAGATACATGGAGATGTTTTTGAATATCTCCGCAATTACGCAATGGATGCGAAGAACTATTTTGCTACTTCACCAAATCCTTTGAAGCAAAACCAATTTGGAGCCACGATTGGGGGGCCGATCCTCAAAGGAAAGCTGTTCTACTTCGGATCCTACCAAGGAACGCGGACCAACACGGCTACTAATGGACAGATCGCGTTCGTGCCGACGATGGCCGAGCGTTCAGGAGATTTTTCAGATCTCCTGCCTGACACCCAGCTGGTGAACCCGACCACGGGGGCACCGTACAACAATAATCAGGTTCCGGTCGACACGGTCGCGTCCTATCTTCTTCAACATATCCCAGCCCCCAATGGCCCCGGCCGTCAACTGACCTACAACGGTGCGCCCCTCGTTCAAGACACTGATGAATTCCTGATCAAGGCTGACTACAACACTGGTAAGCACCACTTGAGCGGGCACTATTTTCAGCTGAATTACCGGATTCCTGTTATCTTGCCGCCCACGACGAACATCCTGGCGGGAAACACAGAAACGCCCCAAAATCTGGCTCTTAAGCACATTAGCGTAGTGGACATCTATACGATTTCCAGCAACGTTTTGTTGAATAGCTACTTCGGATATACAAGTCAAACAGGGGCAACGTTGTCACCCGCTCCATTTAGTATTGCGGACGCGGGTGCCGAGATCGCACAGCCGACCAACTTCAAGCCAACGCTAAATATTGATATCAGTGGTAATTTTTCAATTGGTCAACAGCCTGCAACTGGAACGTGGAACCGCGGAGACCAATCGCTTCGTGAAATTCTCACGATCATAAGGGGCAACAACCAGATCGAGGTTGGTGGCGAAGCCGTGCGGGTTCGGGCACCGATGGGAAACTCCTATCAAGCAGATGGTAATTACACCTTTGACAACAGTCTCACCGGCGATAACGTGGCCGACTTTGTTTCGGGTAATGTGTCCAGCTTCACGCAGGGCGGTGGACTGTATCTCAATTTCACCGGAATCAACTGGAGCGCATTCGTCCAAGACGATTGGCGAGTAAGCCCGCGCCTCACCTTGAGTGCCGGCCTACGTTGGGATCCCTTCATTCCCTACAAAGATAGTGAAGGACGAGTGGGATGTTTTCTGCCAGGGGCACAATCGGTGCGCTTTCCGAATGCGCCTGCAGGCCTCATCTTTGGAGGAAGCGATCATGATGCAGGCTGTCCGCAGTCCTCTATCTATAACAACCTTGGTAATGTGGGACCACGCTTCGGATTTGCTTCGCAACTTACGGCAGATGGGAAGACCAGTCTCCGTGGCGGAGTTGGGTACTACTATCAGTCCCCCAATCTTGTTGCCTTTGAAGATGTCGTTGGGATTCCACCATTCGCGCCTATCGTCAATCTGACGTCGGTGAACTTTACTGATCCCTATGGAAGCGCGGGGGTTGCAAGTCCCTTTCCCGCACAATTCGGACCTTCCAACCCTGGTCCCACTGCCACCTTTCCCCAAAATATATCCTTTACTCAGATTTTCTCGAGTCACTATAGACTTCCGCAGATTCTCATGACGAACCTGACACTCGAAAGAGGAATAGGTGCAAGCTGGCTGGCACGTGTGGCCTACATGGGCGTGAAGGGGACTCATCTTGGTGGAACCGGTGACCAGGAGGCAGGACTTCTTCAGCTGAATCCAGCGATTTACATTCCGGGGCAGTCCAGCGAAGCAAACGTCCAACAACGTCGACTGTATCCATCGTTTGGATTTGTCGATTCAATCAACTCCGGAGTGAACAGCAACTACAACGCGTTGCAGCTATCTATGGAAAAGCGCGTCAGCAAAGGCCTCTCTTTCCTCGCGAACTTCACTTGGTCCCGGGCGCTGGACGATTTCGGTCCTAACGGAGAGCCCGGCGGACTGGCGACGAACACTTGCAGCTGTGGACGCTATTTTGACTATGGCCCCGATGCAGGCGATGCCAACAAAGTGTTCAAATTTTCGGGAAATTACGACTTTCCTCCGGTGCCCGTGAAGGGACTCGTTTCAAATGTAATCAACGGTTGGAATTTGTCGGCGATTGCAACCTGGCAATCAGGATTTCCATTCACAGTCTTCAGTGATGACGACAATTCCTTCAGTTCGATTGGAGCTGATCGAGCAGATCTAACTGTCTCAAGTATCAAAAAGGCCGTATTGAGCAATGGTCGTTCACACTCACAACTGATCAACGAATGGTTTGATACATCTGCGTTTGCACCAAACCAAATTGGTACTTTTGGCGATACAGGTAAAAACGCCCTGCGAGGGCCGAGATATTTCGATCTGGATCTGGCGCTGCTAAAAACGTTCAAAGTTAGCCAAAGATATTCAGCGCAATTTCGAGCCGAGTTCTATAACTCTCTAAATAATGTGAACTTCGGTATGCCTGATGGCGGTTTGACAGATAGTAGCTTCGGCCAAATTACATCGGCCCAAGATCCTCGTATTCTTCAAATGGCCCTGAAGATCATGTTTTGAGCTAGGATCCTGAAGCCCCTGGTAAATCCCCAGGGGCTTTGATTCTAACTAACTAAAAACATTGCATGTTTCAAGATGCAATCCAGCCGAGTAAAGGATCGCTTGTGACAGACAAATCATTTCCGCTAGTGGACAGACGAACGTTTGTTAAACAGGCTGGGGTAGCGATTGCCTCGGTTGGTATGACTGCAAGTTCATATGCGCGAGTCATTGGCTCGAACGACAAAATCAGGATCGCTCAGTTGGGCTGCGGAGATCGCAGTGAGGGTCATGTCAACATGGTCCGATTAGCTTCTAAGGAAATGCCGGTCGAAACCGTAGCAGTGTGTGACATCTGGAGTCTGGCGCGCGAGCGACGCGCTGCACAGGTTAAGAAGGCCTTCAATCTGGAGCCGCAATCCTTCAAGTACTCCGAAGATATGCTTAATCGCAAAGATATTGACGGAGTCATGATCGCTACTGGCGACTTTCAGCACGCCAAGCTTTGTGTAGAGGTCGTAAAAGCGGGCAAAGATTGTTATGTCGAAAAGCCATTTGCCAATGTGCTGTCGGAGGCTAAAGAGGCGAGAGACACCGTAAAGGCTTCCAAGCAGGTGGTCCAGGTAGGATCACAGCACAGAAGCGAGCCGTATCAACTGGCCGTTCGCGACATTATTCGCTCCGGTCGTATCGGAGGTATCGTTCACATTGAACAGGAGTGGAATGTGAATGAGGAGCGGTGGCGCTTTGTCCCTATGGATACGGGAAGATCCGCTGAGATGGAACAAGACAGAAACATGGAGTGGCGCAAGTGGATGTTCGATCGAAAGTCGAAGCTCCGGGAGGAGGACACAGACTGGAAGCGATGGTTATTAGGTAAACCGTATCGGCCCTTTGATCCGCATACCTATTTAGAGTTCCGTCTCTATAAGGACTTTTCCTCGGGAATATTCGACCAGTGGATGAGCCACGGTAGCGACCTGGTACATCTTTGGACAGATGAGACCTATCCGGAGAGCATTGTAGCAAATGGTGGAGTCTATGCATGGAAAGACGGTCGTGAGAATGCGGACACATGTGTAGCGGCCGTCACTTACCCAAAAGGATTTCTTTATACATACAAGACAGTATTTGGAAACAGCTTCCGTAGCTTCTCTCGAATACAAGGGCGCGATGGCACAATCGTGAACTACGGAGGAGAAGGAGCCTCGCTATTTTCGGTAAGTCGTGAGGGTGGTAGAGACGAATACGCGGGATCTGTGAAAACAGACAGGTTGCCGATCGTTGCTCCTGCTTCCGATAAAGAGGAAATAGTACGGGCCGCCGGTGCACAACCTGCAGATACCGAAGGACCGGGAGACGATAGTGTGGTTCATGTTACGAATTGGTTCAAAGCGATGCAGGCAAGAACTGAGCCTAATTCAAATGTCAATCACGGATTTTCTCATGCAATCGTCATCATTATGGCTGCGCAATCTTATTGGAGTGGGAAAAAACTTTACTGGAATCCGAAAACTGAAGAAATCGTCGACCAGCCCATTAGCTAGAGGCTAATCAAACACTGTAGTCGCGACAAGCGAATGCACCAACTGGAATGGCTAGCGGAGTTTAATTGGTATTGTACAAACGCTACGCTGGGTATAAAACCGCTCGGGGTAGCGTTTGCACTTATAGCGTTATTCTGCAGTGCAGCGATAGTCCTTTGTCTCGCGATCCTAGCAAGTTGGATCATGAGTTCCATCAGTCAATCGCATTTGTCTATCCACGTTATAAGTCGTCCGCTTTGGCGTTTACATCCTTGGATATGACGATCAATCTCGTATCACGCAGATTGTCCAGTTCGTTGGCCGCGCCTTTCTCTCGCGAGTGATGCCGAACCTGTTTGAATGTCGGATTCCAGCTATTTGACTTTTGCTGTTTTTAGGTTGACAACTAGATTAAATAAATATAAAAAGATATAAATAAATTTAAAACGGAACATTGAATTGTTTCTAATGTGGGCCCGGATCTTATAAGGATTTGTGTAGATCGCAATCGATACAGAACGAGCAAAGATACCGATGGAGGCGTCATGCGCTGTAGATCGCTTTTCTTCCCACTTTTAGTTCTTGCCCTGAGCACGTCCCCCTCCATTGCACAGCTCACATCAGCCAGCATCTCCGGAAAGGTTACAGACGCATCCCAGTCGGCTATCCCCGACGCATCGGTTACTGCCGTAGATGTTGCGACAGGGAATACGGTTACGGGACGGACAGATGGCGAGGGCAATTATGTGCTTACCGGTCTCCTGCCGGATACATATCGCCTCAAGTTTGGCAAGACGGGCTTCGAGTCGAATATCCAGGAAAATCTTGTGATTACGGTGGGTGAGCGTGCGACCGTCAATAGCGTGCTTCAGGTGGGTTCCGTCTCTGACAGTATTACGGTTCAAGCAGATTCAGCAGCAGTCAATTTGCAATCTCCCACTGTGTCAACGGTAATTGATAGCAAGCTGACCCAGGAGTTGCCACTGAATGGTCGCAACGTGCTGCAACTAGCTCAACTTGCGCCTGACGCCGGTCCGACGGCGACGGGTCCCTACAATCAGGGTGCATCGAGACCCGACCTGGCTAATTCCTATGTCGGGGCAAGCGGTGGAAGAGGAGATTCCACGGCCTTTTATCTTGATGGAGCACTCAACGAAGATGTGCTCACGCAAATTCCTAATGTATTTCCGGACCCCGATGCTATTCAGGAGTTCAGCCTCGACACGAGCTCCTTCAGTGCAAAATTCGCCGGGCTTGGCGGCGGAGTGATGAATGCTGTCACACGCGGTGGTACGAATCAGATTCATGGTGTACTGTTTGAGTTCCTCCGTAATAGCGCGTTGAATGGAAGAAATTATTTTGCAACCGCGCAAGATGGTCTCAAAAGAAACCAATTTGGCGGGACGATTGGCGGTCCGATTCGAAAAGATAAGACATTCGGCTTTTTTTCTTATCAGGGCACGACCATCAGGCAGAATCCAACGAGTTCTGCAACCGTATTGACTGCGGCCCAACGAGCGGGTGATTTCTCGTCCGATAGCAATCAGCTAGTCAATCCAACCACTGGTGCTATCTTCCCCAAAAACTACATTGATCCTTCTCTTTTTGATCCGATAGCCAATAAAATTCTGGCTCTACTTCCGGTCGGTGCACCGGGAACGGGATTGGTGTTCTATACATCGCCGTTGGTAGAGAACGATAAGCAATTCGTGGGTCGCGTTGATGAAAATGTCACTTCAAACCTGCACCTATACGCGAGCTATCTGTATGACGCTCTGAGCGAACCTGCCAAGACGATTCCGAATAATATTCTGACCGCATCCAATGCGTCGGGTACGGGGATTAATGATTATTGGCAGAGCCAATTTGCTGTTCTCAATACGACATATGTCTTTAGCTCCAAATTAACGACTACTGTTGTTACGTCAATGAGTCGCCGTACAAATCTCGCCAAGTCAGCACCAGGATTTCCTGGCTGGACCGATCTCGGCGCCAACATTCCAAACCTGGTAGCTAAGGGCTACAGCAGCTTGCCGCTGACGATCAATAATTACTTCTCCGTGGCATGGGACGGCATATACGAAATTCCTGCTACCGAAGGGGGGCCTGCGAACCAATGGACTTGGGTTAAGGGAGCGCATACCTTGGAGTTTGGCGGTGACATTCTATGGAGTAAGGTCATCAAGAATCAGGATTACGAGGGCGATGGATCTTATACGTTTAGCAACGATCTTTCTGGAGATAACGCTCTCGACTTCCTTTTGAGTAAGCCGTCCAATTTCGTTCAGGAAGCGTCCTACTACGAGACCCCCAGTCGAATGCTGCCTGCCGCCTATTTCGTTGATACGTGGCGTGTTACACCGCGGTTGGTCCTGACCCTTGGTATCCGATGGAATCCTTTTGTCCCCGTATTTGATAACACCTATCACCAGGCCGGAGTTTTCAGTCCGGCTGCCTATGCAAATAACATTCACTCTACTCAATACCCAACCTTACCGCCTGGTCTTTTGGTCGCAGGAGATCCCGGAGTTCCAGCGCGTGGAATTGATTCGAACTATCACATCATCGATCCGCGAATCGGTTTTGCCTATGATGTTTTTGGAAATGGTCACACCAGTTTGCGCGGCGGCTATGGCATGTATCAAGATCAGATGACCGCGAACATGATCAACCTGAACTACAGTCCTTTCAATGTGAGCGTATCGTTCACGAATCCCGCTAGTATTGAAAATCCCTATCAAAGGCAAGTCAATCCCTTCCCGGTCGTCAAGCCTACCCCGCCGAGCACGCCGTTCCAGATTCCAGAGGCGGCAGGACCGTTCGTTTTGGGAATGAAGGCGCCCACTATCCAGCAGTACAATCTCACATTGGAACAGCAAGCGCCCTATAGCTCCCTTGTGAGAATCGCCTACGAAGGCTCGTCGGCCGACCACCTGTTTGGGGCCGTTGAGGGAAATGCCGCAGTCTACAATCCAGCGGAAACCCAGAAGCAGAATGTGGCAAATTACAATATTCGTCGTCCGATGGGAACTTATTACCAGGGGCTTTCTCTCAACGAGAACGTTGGGACGGCAAACTATAACTCGCTTACCGTTTCGGTGCAACGGCAGGCAGCACGCGGATTGACGTTACTGACGGGATATCGGTGGTCCAAGTGCATGGCCGAGGCTGATCCAACGGGCTTCAACTCCGATGTTTACGCAACGCCCAACCCCCATGATGATCGCTCACGCTGCAGCTATGACACAAAAAACCAGTTCAAAGCTTCCTTTGTATGGGAGTTACCCAAGTCACACTTCGATAGTTCAGTAGTGAATGCAGTTCTGTCCGGGTGGATGATCAATGGCCTTGTTACATTTCGCTCTGGCCAGCCATTCACAGTTCTCTCTGGCGTCGACAACTCGACCAGCGGAATTGGGAAGGACCGGGCAGACCTGATTGGAAATCCCAATCTTCCTGGCGGTAGAAGCCATGCACAAGTTGTAAAGGCATACTTCAATAAAGCAGCTTTTACCGCCAATGCCCTTGGTACATATGGAGACACGTCCAGAATGTTTCTTACGGGCCCTGGATACTCCGACATAGACCTTGCAATTACGAGATCTTTTGGCATACCACTCAAGAGCCGGGAGCATGATCGCCTGGAGTTCAGAGCAGAGTCTTTCAATCTAGCAAACAGAGTCAATTTTTCAAATCCAAATGCCACGATCTCATCGAGCAGCGCCGGCACAATTACCTCGGCGCAGGATCCAAGAATTCTGCAGTTTGGACTTAAGTACATCTATTAGATGAGTTGTTTGGCTTGCTGGGTGGTGCGCCACTGCGGCGAGTCCGTTATCTCTGTTGGGATTGCCGTTTTGATCTACGAACTCTTGTAGCTCGCAGTGTGATTTTCGGTTCGAAAAGGTGACTTGTGTCTAAATTTTCATCGCTGGCAATCTTGCTCGTATTATCGGCTGGAAGTATGGCGTCTGTATCGTATACACAGGTAGGGCCTTATCCGACTAAGGCAATCGATGGTGGGTTTCGTGAGGACGAACTCCGGAGATTTACCGCACTTGAGCCGATCGATACTCACACTCATATCTACAAGAGCGATCCGGTTTTTTTTGAGATGTTGCGAAAGCTTCATTTGCATACTCTCGATATCGTGGACGTTTCAGACAACGGCAACGCTGAACGGAAAGATCTGACAAAAGAAAATAATGATGTGTTCGAGGTGGCGAGAGAAAGTAGCGGGCATGTGTCCGTTTGCACCACATTTGACCCCTATTTGATTAGCCAACCTGGCTTTACAGAAGCTGCCATCCATCAACTCGATGAGAGTTTTGCTCGGGGCGCAATTGCGGTAAAGGTTTGGAAGAACGTTGGGATGGAGGTCAAAGATTCGAAAGGGAACTATATCCTTCCCGATAATTCATTATTAGAGCCGATTTACAGAGATATAGAGTTTCACCATAAGACCCTGGTCACACACGTTGGAGATCCTAATACCGCCTGGGCCGCACCAAATCCGAGTGCAACTGACTTTTCATACTTCAAAAACAATCCGCAGTGGTATATGTACAACATCAAGGATGCACCGCCGAAGCAGAAAATACTCGATGCGCGTGATCATCTCCTCGAGATGAACCCTGATCTGCGGATGGTCGGAGCACATCTCGGGAGCATGGAAGCAGACATTGATCAAGTGGCCCGGCATTTTGACCGCTATCCAAATTTCACAGTGGATCTAGCGGGTCGAATGCCCTATCTAATGCTGCTGCCCCGCGAAAAAGCAATTGCGTTTATAACGAAATATCAAGATCGGTTGCTGTATGGCACGGATAATACGATCTACCCGGAAACGGAAGTCAGTACGTGGGTATTCAGGGCCGAGGATTCCTATGCCAATGACTGGAGATTTTTGGCAACTGATCAAACAGTGGAATATGGTGGCCGCCGACTGAGGGGACTGGCTTTGCCGAATTCAGTCGTAAAAAAAATCTATCACGACAATGCAGTTAAATGGATTCCCGGTATTGCAGACCAATAACCGATAGCGCAAGTTGACCAGATGGCTATCCGATGTGATCTCAAAGGTTCAACTTCTTATATAACGCGTGTCGACGATTCAGCCTTATGTTGCATTCTTCACGAGGTTGAAGATCCCGTCAAAAGACATCATCACTATCAGATCATCACTGGTCTCTCAAACGAAACGAGTGTCAAATGAAGCAGCCAATTCTTTATCGTATCTTAGGTCTAACTCTCGCCATTCCTTTCGCATTCACAGCGAGCGCGCAGCAGCAGGACGCGCCGTTACAGTTGAAGACCGATGCAACCGATGGCAGTTATTCCATCAGTGCGCCGGGCATCTCGATGCCTATTCTTCGGGCGACGGCTGCGGCGAAGGTCAATGGAAAATGGCTTCATGCCGCAGATTACCCAAAACACCTGGTCAGCACTAAGATCGCAAATGGTGAACTCGGCACTAGCAAGCTAATCACGATTCAATACACTGGACGTGCTGATGCTCCAGATCTTCTGCTATCGTTGAGGACCTATGATGCCTCGCCTTTCGGCGACATGCAGCTCACGGCGCACAATACGACAAGCCATGCGATCGAAGTTCAAGAACTCCGTGTTCTCGAATCGGAAAAGGGTAAAGGCGATAGTGGAAAAGATGACCTCATTAACCTTGGTGGTCCGGCCTCAGCCGATCGTGTCTTAAACGATAGCTTCAGTGAAGACCGCCCCGCTATGCAGCTTCACGATCTCAGTGACGCTAAGACAAATGTCCACCGTGCGGTTGGTGTCCAACTTCTCTATAACCAGCAGAGCAAGCAGAGCTGGTTTATCGGTGCTCTTACCTCAAATAAGTTCCTCAGCGTTCTTCGACTTCACATGGCCCCGGCTGGTGTTATGAATGCCTACGAGGTTGATTCCACGGGAACGACCGAGCTTCTCATTGAAAATTCCCTGCATCGTTCCTCTGAAAAGGACCGTGTGGAGCTCAGCCTTAGCGTGCCTCCAGGTGGTGAACTCTCGTCGGAGCGGATGCTTTTCGGAGTTGGCACGGATTATCATGGCCAGCTCGAAACCTATGCTCATCTTATCCGTGACATCCATCATGCACTTGTGACCGCACCCACGCCTATCGGCTGGTGGAGCTGGACTGCCTACTATTTTGGGCTGGACCAGGGGACTGCATTGACCAATGCACAGTGGCTTTCTCAACACCTTAAGCCTCTGGGGTATGATTTCTTTCATATCGACGAGGGCTATCAGTTTGCGCGTGGAGAATATGCCACGCCGGACGCATCACTGTTCCCTGAAGGTATGGGGTCCCTGGAGCATAAGGTCATCAACGAGGGACTCACCCCAGGCATTTGGACGGCTCCCTTCGAAGTATCCGAGCGTTCCTGGGTTTATACCCATCATCCAGAGTGGCTTGTACACAATGCCCAAGGTGAGCCCATCCATATTGGCTTCGTCACCAATAATCTCGATCATCTCTATGCCCTGGACACAACTCACCCAGGTGCGCAGGCCTATCTTCACTCGACTTATTCCAAGCTGACAAGGGAATGGGGTCTCCGCTACATCAAGTTGGACTTCATGGAAGACAGCGCTATTGAGGGTTTTTATCACGTTCCCCAGACCACCGCACTAGAGGCTCAACGCATCGGCATCCAGACAATTCGGGATGCTGTTGGCCCCAATGTGCTGCTTGACAAGGATGGTTGCGAACTTCTCAACCCCGTTGGCCTGGTTGATACCGGCCGGATTTCACAGGATACCGGGCATACCTTTTCCTCCAGTAAAGACGCGGCTACTGGTATAGCCGCGCGTTACTATATGAATCGTAACTACTTCCTTGCTGATCCAGATGCTTTCTCCGTCTCGACCCAGACCGTTGATGATCAACACTGGCATGGTGGGACGAAGCAGCTCACGCTCGATGAAGCAAAAATCTCGATCGTGCTCTCTGCTGTGTCTGGTGGATTATACGAGATCGGAGACGATCTTCCGACGCTAGGAGAAGCTCCGGATCGTCTGGCATTGGTAGAAAACCGTGATCTGCTCGACATGGCGCGCCTGGGTCGTGCGTCTGTTCCTTTGGATCTCATGACGTACGATCCTCTAGATCTGCAACCCAGTATTTTTGAGCTGCAGCAAACACGCCATCAGTCTATTGTCACCGTGTTCAACTGGTCGGAGATCTCCCGGGCACATAGCCTTACGCGAGCTGCTCTTGGGCTCGATCCGAAGGCGAATTACACGGTCTCCGAAGTTCTGACCACGCCGAGCGATTCTACGTCTCTCTCCGCTTCGCTCGATGTAAAGCAGCCAGCTCACTCGGTTCGGGTCTTCAAAATCATCAATACAGATATTCCGGCAGAGGCCCCTATGGTTAACGCAACAGTAGCGCTTTCCGGAAAGACGGCTGAACCGATGAGCTTTAGCGCGGTCGCCAAAGATGCGGGCAACCCGATCCTAAATTGCACTTGGGATTTTGGTGATGGCATCACTGTGGCGGGAGTGAAGACAACCCATAGCTATACGCATGCAGGTAGCTATACAGTAGGTCTGCGGTGCTCGGGTTTTGCACCTCAGCCGGCTGTCCAGACATTTGCTGTGAAGACGACCGGGTCTGTCGCGACGAAATTTGTACCGACACGTCAACGTCGTTTCGAGGAAGAGGGAGAACCAAAGCAATAGTGACTTGTTTAACTCCTTTAGCTTCATAGACGCCTCATTCGATTATTCGAGGGAATGCTTCTGTAAGGCACAATTGAAACTGTTTACGAAAAGAAGTATTCCATCTTCATGTTTTGAAAGCGATCACGATGCAAACCCTAGAAGCCGATGTGCCGGCCCCTCAACTGAAGCGATCGCTTAAGCTCTGGCATCTCATCGTGTATGGGATTGTCATTATTCAACCCACTGCCCCCATGGGGATCTACGGAGTTGTCAACAACGTAGCGCGTGGCCATGTGGTTACGACAATCCTTATTGCGATGGTCGCCATGCTCTTCACGGCCGTTAGCTATGGCCGCATGGCGCGCATCTATCCCAGCGCAGGATCAGCCTATACCTATGTAGGACGCGAGATTAACCCTCTCGCCGGCTATGTCGTGGGCTGGTCCATGTTGATGGACTATCTTCTGAATCCAATCATCTGCGCAATCTGGTGTAGCGCTGCGGCTGCTAATGTTTTACCTAATATTCCTTACGCTGCCTGGGCTGTCGCTTTTGTATTGCTGTTTACGCTACTCAATCTGCGTGGTGTTAAGGCTTCAGGACAAGTGAATGCCATCCTTGCCGTCGGCATGAGCCTTGTTGTTGTGGTCTTTCTCGCGTATGCCATCCGCTATCTTGCCTTTATTGCCCGTCCCATTGGCGGTCAATGGCTCACACCTTTCTACGATCCAACGACCTTCTCTCCGTCGCTTCTTCTTCGTGGAACATCCATTGCTGTTCTGACTTACATCGGTTTTGACGGTATCTCTACCATGTCTGAGGAGGTTGAGAATCCACGCCGTAACATCATGCTCGCGACCGTTTTTACCTGCCTGATTATTGGCATTCTCTCGGCCGGGGAGGTCTACGTTGCTCAACTCGCATGGCCGTACCACGGGCCTTTCCCCGAGGCGCAGGTGGATACTGCCTACGTTCACGTCGCGCGTCGCATAGGTGGCAGTTTTCTCTTTCAGCTGCTCAATGCAACTCTCTTAATTGCCAATCTAGGCTCTGGAGTCGCCGCTCAGTTTGGAGCGGCGCGTCTTCTTTACGGAATGGGACGTGGTGGCGCTCTGCCACAACGGTTCTTCGGTGCACTCAATCAAAAAAACTCGATCCCGCGCAACAATGTGCTCTTAGTCGGAGCCATTACGCTCGTTGGAGTTTTTGTGCTGACCTACGAGCGCGGCGCCGAGCTGCTTAATTTCGGCGCCTTTATCGCCTTCATGGGTGTCAACGCCGCTGCCCTTATCCACTATCGCTTCCGTTCGACAGAGAAAGTCCTGCTCCGCACGACCATACCGCTTGCAGGCCTTGTCGTGAGTGCCTTCATCTGGCTCAACCTGGGTAGAAATGCCCAGATTCTGGGCTTCACATGGATCGCACTCGGACTTGGACTTTATTGGCTTCGCCGGAATGGCAGAGCTGATGCCGCTGCACCCTCTTTCGAATAGTTAAGCTGTCACGAGTTGAGCTTTCAACCCCATTCCGCCATCACTTATCCGCCACATCCAAAGGAGTTTAAAGAGTGAGTACTCAAGCCAACATCGATACCATTAGACGCTTTAAGGTTGGAACCATGAATGTGGAGGTTTATCCATCGCGGGAGTCGATGGGGGCCGCGGCGGCCCGCGCTACTGCAGAGGCAATGACGCAGCTCGCACTATCCCAAGACATGATGGGGGTCATCTTCGCTACGGGTGCGTCGCAACTTGCAACACTGGACGCACTAACGAAAATCGACGGATTGCCCTGGAGCAAAGTTTCCGGCTTTCACCTCGATGAGTACGTCGCGCTTCCGATAGAGCATCTGGCTTCCTTTCGTGGCTATCTACGTAAAAACCTGACCGATAAGGTGCCTATCGGAACGTTCAATGAGGTCGATGGGACCGCCGCTGATCTGGACGAGGTTTGCCGCTCCTATGCTGAAAAACTCCGAGCTGCGAATCCACAGCTTTGTCTGCTGGGTATCGGAGAGAATGGGCACCTCGCGTTCAACGATCCTCCTGTTGCAGATTTCAATGACCCACTCGATGTGAAGGTCGTCAAGCTGGATGAGGCATGCCGTATCCAGCAAACGGCAGAGGGCTGGTTTAAGACGGCCAACGACGTTCCAGAACGCGCCGTTACACTGACGATCCCAACGATGCTTCGCGTTCCCAAATTGATCGTTTCGGTTCCGGGCACTCGCAAGGCGGGTATTATGCGGCGCTCGTTGACAGAAGAGATTTCGACCGCATGCCCCGCTACTATTCTCCGCACACATCCTGACGTGACAATCTATCTGGATAACGACTCCGCCTCCGAATTGGCCGACTTTTTGCCATCTTACTGAGAAGATTGAATGGCAAGATCGATGCCAAGAGGCGAACCTTGTCGTGAATATTTTGCCGCTCATGTAGACAGTGGAGTTAGGACAGTAAGCACAACACACAGACCTGTCCTTCTGTGTTGAGGATCGCCTGATGACGGCATGGATCAAGCTACCGGAATCGAAAAAGACACGTGCTGTTGGGCGGACGAGATGGTGGATTGTCTGGACACTGTTCTTTTCCACGGCAATCAACTACATCAGCCGTCAAACCTTTTCGGTACTTTCTCCTGTTATCGCGGCGCAATATCATCTCAGCCACACTGATCTTGCGAAGATCATTGGAGCTTTTCAGATCTCTTATGCTCTTACCTGGCTCGTTGGCGGCATTTTCCTGGATGCGGTCGGCACACGTATTGGCTTGATTGTCGCTGTGATTTGGTGGTCTCTTGTCAATATGATGATGGGCTTCGCCGGTTCTGTCTTCAGTTTTATGGCTCTGCGCTTCATGCTCGGGATCGGCGAGGGATTGAACTGGCCGGGTGCGAGCAAGACGGTTGCAGAGTGGTTTCCAAGCCAGGAACGCAGTGTCGCAGTCGCCATTTTTGATAGCGGATCCAGCGTGGGAGGAGCGCTGGCGGCGATGGTCATACCATGGATCGCAATTGAATTCGGTTGGAGATGGTCTTTCATCTTCTCAGGACTGCTGGGATTCCTGTGGCTCATTGCGTGGCTTTTTGTCTATCATCCACTGGATCGTCACCCCAGGGTTGGACAGCCGGAGCTTGATCTCATTCGGGCTGGACAAGAGATGCCCTCCAAATCTCAGGAGCAGGGGCTGCAACGCTGGCTTCGCCTGGCCAAAAATCGAAACGTCTGGGCTATCGTTCTTGGGCGAGCGCTGACCGATCCCATCTGGTGGTTCTATGTATTCTGGCTACCGCAATATTTAAGTGATGTGCGCGGATTTAGCCTGAAGCAAATCGCCTATTTTGCGTGGCTCCCATTCGTTGCTGCAGACCTCGGTAATTTCACCGGCGGCTTCTTATCGGGATACTGCATCCGTCGTGGCCTCTCGATTGTGCGCGCCCGGACTGCGGTTTGTTTGGTAAGCTGCCTTCCTATTCTCGCTGGTATACCCGCGGCAAGGGCTCATAATCCCTATGTTGCCTTGGCACTGATTTGTGTAGCTCTTTGGGGATATGCCGGTTGGGCCACCATGGGACTTACATTGCCCTCGGATCTCTTTCCCCAGGACGTCGTCGCAACCGTTACAGGACTAAGTGGTTTAGCGGCGGGCATCGCTGGTGTGTGCTTCACGGCTGTTGTGGGGCTCACGATCGACCGGTTCTCCTATACGCCAGCATTCTTCATAGCGGGTCTGATGCCGTTAGTGGCTACGGCGTGCCTTCTCTTACTACTTCGTTCTCCCGCTTCAGAAATCTCAGCTCAGACTGAGGTAAATCTCAATGCTCTCTGACGTGAAGTGGTTTAGGTGCCAGAACCACGCCAATAACAATGGCGAAGGGAACAGATCAAACTATTATTGGATTTTAATGGTTCTCTGGTATTGATTCCCGCCGCAGACGGCTCCGCAGGGTCGCTGCGCTTTTGTATGGAACGCTCAATCTACCCATCAATTTGCTACACTTCTCGCAATACGAATCGGCTAGAGCAATCGCGTTATATCTCCTTTCGTTGAGAGCTATAGCATTTCGAATCAGAGTGCCGATTAGAAATTGATGATGATGAAGAAAAAAGCGAAAGCGCCCATGCTCATCGAGGAGCGCCGGCAGCACATCCTTTCTTTGATCCAGAGTGAGGGTCGCGTGCTTGTCGATGAGCTGTCGAACAATCTTGATATTTCGAAGATCACGATTCGGAAAGACCTCGACTATCTCGAAGCGAAGGAACTGTTGGTCAGAACTCACGGTGGAGCCTTGCCGTCCCACGCTGGAGCCTTATCCGATCCAACGATCCAGGAAAAAGAAGAGCTTTACCACGATGAAAAGGTGAAGATTGCGAAGGCCGCAGCGGCGATGGTTTCCGAAGGCCAGTGCATCATTCTCGATTCAGGGACAACCACTACGGAGATAGCTCGTTCACTCTCTTCGCTGAGGCACCTTACGGTAATTACCAATGCGTTGAATATTGCTGCGGACCTGGCCAGGAGTGATTTCGAAATCATCATGATTGGTGGCACATTACGTAAGAATTCCTTATCGGTCGTAGGTCCTCTCGCGGACGACGTCCTGAAGGAGATGCATGCAGACATTGTGTTCCTCGGTGTTGACGGCTTCGACTTAAAGACCGGGCTCACAACGCCGAACGTTCTTGAGGCGCGCGTCAACCGTGCCATGGTGACAGCTGCGGAGAAGGTCGTGGTGGTCTGTGATTCCAGCAAGTTTAACCGGAGAAGCCTCTCCTTGATCGTGGCGGCTTCCGAGATCGATCACATTGTTACCGACAGTCAGCTTCCGGAAAGAGATGCAAGAGCGATTCGTGAAGCAGGTATCGAACTCACGATTGTGTAAACTCATCCGCCATAAAATTTTCGACCTGATGCGCTGAAGAGGCGGAAAGTGGGTCGCGCTCCCCGGTTTCCAGAACAATCTGAACTGCACCGGAGCTGCGCTTCTCAAGCCTTACTTCGTCGTATCTGTCTCAGAACAAACGTCGCGAAGCTTTCGTTTCCGGTGCGCCTCTGCTGTCTCCAGAAAGCATAGGGAAGGGTTTGGATCTTGAGGCGCATCCTTAATGCGCGCGCTCCACGGCCTCCGTGCTGCACCCGAGGAAATGCGTTGACTTTCTGTTAACAACTTCGTACAGTCAAACCTTCACTATATCGAGCCTTCAATATACCGCAGTCACTCCACCTCAACCGAGGCGCCTCAGGGGGGTTAGACCATGAAGCATATGAAGTTTTCGGCAGAGTGTTCCCAATCGGTAGAAGCCGCTGCCGGCACAAAGATCCGCAAAGCCTTTTTCCTCCTCATCCTCTGCTTCATCGCGCTGGTGAGCTCGGCCCCGTTATATGGGCAAGCTGCTGGAAGTTTCTCCGGGAATGTTCTCGACAAATCCGGATCGAGTGTCCCCGGGGCTGACGTCACCGTGGTCTCTCAGGCTATCGGCCTCACTCGTGTGAGCAAGACGGACAGTGCCGGACACTATCTGATTCCACTGCTCCCCTTCGGAACCTATACCGTACGCGTCGACGCGGCCGGTTTTCAAAGCGCTGTCTCCAAAGAGCTGCAACTCCAGGTCCAGGAAGCCCGCGAACTGGATTTTTCGCTCTCACCCGCTACTGTGAACACCACGGTGGTCGTCACCGGTGACGCGGTCGTTGTCGAGACCGGCAATTCCTCTCTTGGTCAGGTCATCACGTCGCAGCAGGTATCGCAGCTTCCCCTGAATGGCCGCAATTTTGTTCAACTGGCCACACTCACCGCTGGCGCTACGGCAGAAACGAACCCCAACAGCTTCTTCGTGTCTGGCGCTGACAGTGAAGTGGCGGCACGCGGTCCCCTTTCTTTGTCGGTGGGTGGCTCGCGCCCCAACAGCACCGACTGGATACTGGATGGTGTAGATAACAATGAGCTCACCTCAGGCGGTATCGGCATCTACTCCTCGATCGACGACATCCAGGAGTTCAAGGTTCTGACCTACACCTACTCAGCCGAGTATGGTACCCGGGCGGGCCCGACCGTACTGGTCACCACGAAGTCCGGTACCAATGACATTCACGGGTCGCTCTTCGAATTTGTGCGCAATACCGACCTCGACGCCAGGAACTACTTTGCAACCACTCCCACTAAGTTCAACCTGAACCAATTCGGCGGCTCAGTCGGTGGCCCCATTCGCAAGGACAAGACCTTTCTCTTCGTGGATGGCGAACAAAAATATCAGCGGGAGGGCATTACCTTTACAGGCCTGGTGCCTTCGCTGGCTATGCGCTCCGGTGATTTCTCCAACGACGCTTATGGCCGTCCCGCCACCGTCAACATAGCCGGGGTACCACAAGCGGTCCCTGGAATCGTCAATCCGAATATGATAGGCGCGTCCACGAATCCAGCCATATACCCCAACGTTTATTTCCAGTGCAACGCGTCTGGGGCTCCGTTACCTGTCAATCCCGATGGAAGCCAGGCCCAAGGCATTCCCTGTGGCAAGATTCCAACCGGCCTGATCAACAATATCGGGCAGGCGATGATCAACCTGTACCCCACACCGAACGCCAATAATCCCGGTCAGAACTACAACTATGTCAACGCGCCTGTGCGCAGCCTGAACGAAACCAAGTTCGATACACGTTTGGACCAGACGTTTTCCAGCAAAGATACGGCTTTTGCTCGTTTCAGCTACGATCAGGCCACGTCCTATGTGCCGGGTGGCGCTCCGGGATTTGCTGAGGCTAGCGCCTTCGGCAGCAATCAGCGGATCGCCAATCACGCACGTAACGTCGCTCTCAGCGAAACCCATGTGTTCTCGCCTAAGATGCTCAACCAGGCTAGTTTTGGTTACAATCGCATCTTCGACTACATTTTGTCGCAAGGCACGGGGACGTGTGCTTCAAACACGATCGTTCCCGGTGGGATTCCTGGTGCCAATCTTGGATGTGGCAGCGGCTCTACCTGCGCTGCCGGCGCTTACAGCTGCGGGCTGACCTCGACAGAAATGACAAACGGCGGCTATTGGGCCCTTGGCGATCGCGGCTACTCTCCGTTCCAGGGTGGAACGAACATCTACTCTTTCAAAGATTCCTTTGATCTCATCCTGCACAAACATGACCTCAGAATGGGACTCGACTTCCGAGCCAATCAGATGAACGTGGGCTCGGAGGCCTTTGGGGATGGCTTCTGGCTTATCGGCAACGGCGGTAACTTCACTGCTACCACCGCGCCTTCAAGCCTGTGTACTTCCTCGAGCACTGCTAATTGTGCCATCCCCGGCAATTCGGAGGCCGATTTCCTGCTCGGCCTCTCAGGCGGGGGAATTCATGACCAGACCTACGATGGCGCTGTCACAGGCCGCCGCTGGAAGATCTATCGCCCCTTCATCGCGGATGATTGGAGAGTTACACCCTCTCTCACGCTCAACCTCAGCCTGGCCTGGGACATGACGACTCCGATTACCGAAGAGCATGGGCGCATGGCTGACTACATCCCCTCTACTGGCCAACTACTCGTCGCCAATCAAAACGGTGTAGGCGCGTCAGCGGGCATCAACATGGACTGGACAGCCCTCGAGCCCCGCATCGGTGCTGCCTGGAAAGTTTTGGGCAGTGAGAAGACGGTGCTCCGCGCCGGCTACTCGCTCTACCACGACTCTGCATGGAGCCAGGGCGCACAAGGCCTGTGGCAGAACCCGCCCTTCCTGGGTGAATCCGACCGCTTCACCGGAGCCGGCTGCGCCTTTGCAACCTCCTACTGCGCCTCTCCGGCAGGAGGAAGCCAGACGCCCACTGGATACAGTCTCTCCGACGGATTTCAACTTCTTCCAACGCCGCCCACTGTCTCTAACTATCAGGGTTCGTTCACCTATGAACCCACGAACCTCAAACTGGGCCGGGTCCAGCAATTCAACGTGAACGTCGAACGCCAGTTGTTCGGCAACCTTGTGCTGACTGCCGGCTATGCCGGTTCCCGCGGGACCCACATCCTGATGCTCGGCAACGATCTCAACACATCAAGTCCGTCCGGATGCGGCACGGTGACCGGCTACACGCTCGGCTGCCTTCCCAGCGGAGCTCCTTATATTCCCCCCTACAACGTGCCGAATTTCAACGCGATTTTGCTAATAGGCGATGTGGGTAAGGCCAACTATGACTCGCTTCAGATCAAGGCGGAGACCAAGACGCCGAAGTACGGCATCTACGCCCTGGTGGCCTACACTTACTCCCGCACCTATGACAACGGGTTGAGCGACGGCCTGGGTTCTGAACTGAGCGCTCCCTACTTTCCTCTTCCGAACTGGCAAAACCTGGACTGGTCCCTATCGCAGATCAATCTGGATAACAGCCTCACGGCCAGTGTCATTTATGATCTGCCCTTCGGTCGTGGCAAGCAGTTCGGCAGCAATTGGAACAGCGTGACCAATACCTTTTTGGGCGGCATCCAGGTGACGCTTATCGAAAGAATCTCTTCGGGATTCCCCGTCCCCTTGATCGACACCTCTAACAACTCAGGTGCTTTCTTCGAAAATGGTGGTAATAGCAACAACTGGAACCGTCCTGACCAGGTGGCCGGTTGCGATCCCTACAAAGCAGACCACAGCAAGCATCAGTGGCTCAACCAAGCCTGCTTTACTTCTCCCGTTGCTGGCGAGCTGGGGAATGCTGCACGAGTTCCGGTTGTAGGACCGGATTTCGTCAACACGGACTTCTCCCTCATCAAGCAGTTCGCGCTGCCTCGCAAAAATATGGGTCTGAACTTCCGAGCCGAGTTCTACAACCTCTTCAACCATCCGCAGTATGGAATGCCGGTAAACGATATCAGCGCTGGTTCGGCTTTAGCCGCTGGTGCTTCGATACCCAATACTTCTCCGTTCGGCGCGGTCAACTCCACCGTCAACAATCCTCGCCTTGTGCAACTAGCTCTCAAACTATCGTTCTAAAGCGCACAAGCCAGACAGGACGCATTCTGTTGAAGCATCGGGGAGGTCTGCGAAATTGCAGCCTCCCGTTTTTTGCCCGCATCGAACACTTGCGCCCCGCAGCCACGTGATCCAGTTCGCTGAGATGCAATTGTCGTATCGCCGTTAGTCCAATTGCGCTGGACGTACTTCGCTCTCCCGGCTGCAAAATAGAGGCAGGATTACTCGAAACGGCCCTTCCTGTCGTCGCTTCATTCAACTTGGTCTACCGGTAGAATGGATGAAGGAATGGCCACCAGAACTCATGTCTAACCCAGCTCGTGCCGTGCTTCTCGGCCCCCTCCTGAAAAGTGTCTCGCGATCTTTCTACATCACCCTGCGCGTGCTTCCCGCAGGAATGCGTGATCCGATTGGCCTTGCGTATCTCCTGGCACGAGCCGCGGACACCATTGCCGATACCTCACTGATTCCTCCGGGACAGCGAATGGAGCTACTCTTGTCCCTTCGCAATCAAGTGAACGGCACGTCCGACGAAGCAGCGCTCAGGCGTATGTCGGCGGAGGTTGGCTCTCAACAAGCAGATTCAGATGAAAAGGTCCTGCTCGAGTCGCTTGGAGCAGCACTGACGGTGCTCTCTCAATTGAGTCAGTCCGATCGAGAAGCCGTGCGCGATATCGTCACCACTCTTACAACGGGGATGGAGTTCGACCTGCGTACTTTTCCTGATGAGGCGTCAGGGCGGATCGTCGCACTTCGGGAGTTCTCCGAACTGGATCAATACACCTATATGGTGGCCGGATGCGTGGGGGAATTTTGGACGAAGATGACCTTTATGCATGTGCCTGGCACGTTTGCCGGCAACCCTGAGGTCGTGTTGAGCCGGGGGATTCGTTTCGGAAAAGCGTTACAGATGACGAATGTTCTCAGAGACTGCGGCAAAGATCTACGGATCGGACGCTGCTACCTGCCATCCACGATGCTCGATCGATTTGGCTTAAGTCCACAAGACCTTCTGTTACCAGAAACATCTCTGCCCGCACGGCCGCTCTTATTCGAGCTCGTGGAAAAGGCCCTCGAGAACTTTCGAGAAGCGATCGAATACACGCTCTGCCTTCCAGCATTCGCGGTACGGCTACGGTTGGCCTGTTTGTGGCCAATCCTTATTGGGTTAGAGACCCTGTTGCTGCTTGTGTCCAACGATCACTGGCTGGACCCGGCAAAGGTTTCAAAGATCCGGCGGGGTGACGTGTACCAAATCATGGCGGCCTCGGTGCCTTTGGTGGCATCCAACCGACTCCTGCGTCTCTGGATGGAACGGCGGATAGGGAGCATCGAAGCCCGGATGAAAGGCTGAAATTCGTTGCCGCCAGATTTGATTGCTGGTGTGCAAGAGCGGACGCAGGGAATGCAATCCGCTCTTAGAGCCTGGGCGGTTTTCGGATGGTCATCGAGTTTTCACAAACGCATAAACTCTTGAGCCAACTGAACTAATTCCTGAAGTGAAACTTTTGGCACGTTAATATACGGTGTCTTGCACAGGTGTCGAACTCTGGATGACTTAGGGTGGGATCATCGCCGGTCCCGCAGGGCAGTCGCCCTGCCTATCAATGTAGCTATCCAGCCCACCACCTATAGGTTAGTGCTCGATGATCGCTTCACGATTCCGCTCTTGTGCGTTTGCTTTCTGTCTTCTATCACTCCCTCTCAAGATGTTTTCACAGGCAGGTGTAGCGTCTCTCTCGGGGCGAGTCACGGATCCTTCCGGGGCAATCGTGGCCGGCGCAGAGGTCACGGAAACCAACATCGATACACAGGTATCTCGTACCAAAGCGACAGACCGCTCGGGCTACTACACCTTTGTAGGACTTCCGGTGGGGCATTATCGAGTTTCCGCCAATCAATCGGGATTTCAGGAGCAGGAAGTCTCACTGATGCTTGATCCTTCGGAGGACGGCCGACAGGACTTTCGTCTTAAAGTAGCGGGCGGAACAACCCAGTTAGATGTCACCGTGGAAGAGCCACAACTATCCCGCGATGATGCTTCGATCGGCACGGTTATCGATAACCAGACAATTGTGGGGACTCCGCTCTATCAACGCAACTGGGATGACTTGATTCGTCTGGCACCAGGTGTCCAGATGCAGCGCTTCACTCAGCAGAGCGGGAGCAGCGTATCCGGCAGCACCGGTCTCTTCGTCATCCATGGCATCGGGGATGAGCAGAACGATTACATCCTTGACGGCATCGACAACAATACATTCTCCGAGAATCTGCAGGAACTTTCTGCATCGGCGGCACGCCCTTCGGTGGACGTAATCAGTGAGTTCAAGCTCATCAGCAACGCCTATACAGCGGTCTACGGTCGCAGCCCCGGTGGCCAGGTGGACGTATCGACCAAGGGTGGAACGAACCAATATCATGGCCTTCTCTTCGAATATCTGCGCAACAAGATCTTCGATTCGAACGACTACTTCAGCCACCAGGAAAATATCGCAAAGCCTGAACTGAACCAGAACCAGTTCGGCGGGTCCCTCGGTGCACCCATCATCAAGGACAAGCTCTTCGGGTTCTTCAATTACGAAGGCACCCGCATCGCCCAGGGTGTGAATCGTATCTCCACCGTTCCGCTCGCGAATGAGCGCGCCGGCGTCTTCACCAGTGCAGCTGCCGCGGCTGCGGGTGCCCCCAACGTCACCTATGCGACTTTGTACAATCCTTCCACTGGCAAACCCTTCCTGAATAACACGATTCCATCCGGAGCCTTCGATCCTTTTGGTTCAAAGATCCTCAACGCCTTCCCGCTCCCGAATCTGCCCGGTGACTTCAATAATTATGCGCGAACAGCTCCGATCATCGATAACACGGATAGCTATGACGCGCGAGTGGACTGGAACCCGAGCAGCAAGGATCTTGTTTTCGTCCGCTACACGGGTTCCAACCGAATCCGCGATGTCGGTGGAAATTTTGGCGGTATCGCAGACGGCAGTTCCACATCCTCGTGGGGCAACTCGACTCTGAAGTCGTGGTCGATAGCGCTGGGTTGGACCCGTACCCTCAGCCCCGCGCTTACCAACGATTTCCGCTTCGGATTCGTCCGGAACTTCTCTCAAGACAAGCAGCAGCCCTTCGGGCTGAACAGCCCTGACGCGTATATTCCGGGAGTTCCAAACAATCCGGCTACCGCAGGCGGTATTGGCATCACCGAATATGTTTCGGACAACAATGCCACCATCGGATCTCCAGCCTTTTTGCCCAAGCAACAGGTCCCGCAGCAATTTCAGTACACAGACACAGTCTCCTGGACCAAAGGGAAACACTTCTTCCGCTTCGGCGGAGATCTGCGCGCGCCCATGCGTAATATCTATCAGGATGAGGATTACATGAACGGAGGCCTGGCCTTCGCTGGTATCTTCTCAGCCGAAAGCGCTACTCCTGGAAATGGTTCGGCCTATGCCGACGGGCTGCTTGGACTGGTCTACGAAGGCGGCCTCTCCAACGTCTACTTCGTCGATCAGCGCCTCTGGATGATTTCGGCTTTCGCGCAAGACGATTGGAAGGTTACGCCGAAACTGACGTTCAACCTTGGTCTGCGCTATGACTTCGCCACACCGCCTTATTCAGCGAAGAACCAGTTGGCTAACTTCGATCCCGCAGGTGCCGGATCGCTGCTCTTCGCTTCCGCTGGATCTCTGTCCCAACGCTCATTGGTCCAGGTAAACAATCACGACTTTGCTCCGCGCCTTGGCGTAGCCTATTCCCTCGACGATAAGACCGTAATTCGCGGTGGATACGGCATCTACTATCTCCTGTTCAAACGTGCTGGCAGCGAAGACCAACTGGCTCTCAACCCGCCGGATCTCATCGAATCCACCGCGTATCCGAATTTGACCAAGTTCCAGCCGGCTTTCCTCCTCCAGCAGGGATTTCCTGCCGATACTCTCAGTCCGGCCAATCTTAACTATTCGCTGCTCCATATCCATGCGATGGAGCAAGCTTCACCCACCCCTTATTCCCAGGAGTGGAGCTTCGGCTTCCAGCGTCAACTGCCTGGAAAGGTGGTATTAACTACTGACTACGTGGGCACTAAATCGTCACACCTCGATGTGATCCAGGACCTCAACCAATACATCCGCGGGACAACAACCTTGCCGTATCCGAACTTCGGATACCTGGAATATTCTCGAGCCAACGGCGTCGGGAATTACAACGGTCTTGAGGTGTCTGCGCAGCGGCGCTACTCGAGTGGCTTGTCGCTTGAAGTGGCCTATACCTGGTCGAAGAACACAGGCACCACCTACCAGCAGACATTCACGAATGCATTGAGCGGTTCCGATGTGCCGCAGCGTCTTGTCGCGTCTTACCTCTATGAGTTGCCCTTTGGTCACGGTAAGCCGTTCCTTTCACGTGGTGTGGGATCTCAACTGCTTGGAGGCTGGAGGACGTCCGGTATCTATACCTATTCAGCAGGTCTTCCTTTTACCGTTACCTCAGGGGGAAATCTCTCGGACCTCGTCGACACGAATGGCAATGCGACATCGCTTCCAAATCTCATCGGCAAACCGAAGATCGTTGGAAGCCCGAATTGCTGGTTCTACACTCCGACTGCGGCCTGCCAGGCGCTCTCTCCAAACACCTCCGCAGCATGGTCCTTGCCCTCAAGCTCCGACCCCTACGGCGATGGAGGCACTAATACTCTACGTGGACCCCATACGAACGTCTTTGATTTCTCTCTGACGCGCGATTTCGCTCTCTATCGAGAGACGAAGCTCCAGTTCCGTTGGGAGGTCTTCAATCTCACGAATACCGTGTTGTTCGCGCAGCCTGATTCCGCCTTAACTGACAGTGGCGTCGGCACGATTACGTCGCTCGCAGGCGATCCACGCTTCATGCAGTTCGCTCTGCGGTTGTCCTTCTAGCAAAGCGTCAATCAGCGTTACTCTACACACTGGCGCCGCTGTTTTTGCAGAATCGGTCAGAGACATAGCCAGCTTAGGATGCCAGTTCATGGCGGAAAAGGGTTTTACAATGTCGCTCAAAAAATACCTGTGCTTCTTCGCGTGGATAGGAATGGCTACCACTTTATCGACGGCGGTTGCGCAGGGCCCCGACCTGGACTTTCTAAACCACAATCGTCCGATACTGGATGCGCATAACTGCTATCCCTATGAGGGCCAGTGGAACGACCGGGTGACGCGCGCGTTGCGATCGGGATTTCCGGTTTCTATCGAGCAGGACCTGGCATGGTATGTAGATCCAGCGACGGGGAAGGGCCGTGTCGTCGTCTCGCATACGCCCAAGCCCACCGGCCAGGAGCCAACCTTACGCGAATATTTCTTTGAGCAGGTCCGGCCTGTCATCGAGAAGGCAATTGCTCAGAATAAAAAGAAGGAGTGGCCGCTCGTCGTCCTGCACTTCGATTTCAAGGATAACCAGCCGGCGATTCTGAATGCCGTCTGGCAGTTGCTGGGCGAATACGAGCCGTGGCTTTCAACTGCCGTTAAGACGGATGATCCTCACCAACTCTCTTCGATTGAGCGGAGGCCTATTCTGGCGATTACTGAAGCCTCCGATGAGCAGGAGAAGGTGTTCTACGACCAGGTGCCGGTCGGCGCTAAGCTGCGCATCTTCGGCTCGGCTCATGATCCTGTAAATCCCAAAGGCATGCCGATGCAGGAGCTTATGCACTGGGCTGTTGTGACCCCTCCTGAACAGTTACTTACGGAGCGCCCCACCAACTATCGGCGTTGGGTGAACAGCTCCTGGTATCCCGTTGAAGAGGGGGGACAGAATCACGCGGGTGAGTGGACACAGGCAGACGATGCGCGCCTGCGCGCCCTCGTTGATCACGCTCACCAACTCGGTTACTGGACCCGCTTCTATACTCTCGATGGCTTCAAGTCCGGGGATGACCAAGGATGGGGAGGGTATTACAACTTTGGTTCGAAGGAAGCTGTCATCCTGAGATGGAAGGCTGCCATCGCGGCCGGGGTGAACTTTATCGCTACAGATCAGTATGAGGATCTGTCCCCGTATCTGAAGCAGTACGAGAAGGATCTTCGTCCGGTCGCACCAGCGGCGTCGACCCCGAGCCACTGAGAAGTTATGTCGCGGATGTTTCCAGCTTTACCTTGCTTGCAGAAGCACAGTCCGAACTTTTGCCTCTGGGCCGATGTCAAAGGCCAATCACGTAGCTTGATTCTGTTTGCCTTTCTGTTTTTTCTCACGCAGCATAGGCACAGAAGAGTGCTGCGTCGAACGAGGACCAGATACAGGCAGTGATCGTGCTGGCGAGGCATGTGATTCCGGGTGGTTCCAGGCTTGCAACACCTGAAAGGGATGGACAGTTCACCGCGGAAAACAATTGCTATGGGTCAAGTGGGTCCATAGGGTTTTGTTCCAGCGACTCAACCTCTGGCAGGAAGACAATGCTGGTATCCGAGGACCGTGTGATGATTTGATACGGCACATAGCCTAATTCGGAGCGGCAACGATCAGCGAATGATTGACCCTGGATATAGGTGATTTGTAAGGGATCGCTGACGACAAGGGCTTGCTTGTCTATCGGAATGTTGTATCGGTAGATTTCACGCGCGGCATTGCGCATATTCGTCGTGGTGTGCCGGGCGTGCGGATCTACAAGAATCGCTTCTTCTGGCACATGGTAGTCGCTCAGAAGAGCTTTCTTCATCTCGATAGCCTCTGAGAAACGTGTCTGGGAAGGATGAACGTAGCCCCCCGAGACGAGGATGAAAGGGGCTTTGCCCGCGTGATACGCCTCGGCGGCCAAAGCAGTCCGCTTACGGCCAATCTCAGCGAGGGAAACGTTGGGATCTTCCGGTCCTTCGCCGGGTACGACAATGACCGAGTAGGGGTACTTGTCCCAGTGAATTGATCGGAGAGCCTGCACCGCTGCGCGATTGACGCTTTCTTCCATAGGTTCAAAGCGACCTGCCTCATCGCGATGGTTCATAGCGAGCAATTGCAGTGCAGTTGTGAGAGAGGACTCAAAGAAGAGCTTCGGCGTTTCGTTCGATAACTGCTCTGTTAGAGAGGCTGTACGCTGCTGGAAATCAGCCGAATGTACATCAAAAGAGATGGAATCGATTCTTGGATAACGAGGACGAACGCCCTCTCCGTAAACGGTGAGCACCTCATTGAGTCCACGAGCGCAGAGTTCCCACGCGCTCACAAGAAGGCCTTCTCCCTCTCGCGCCTGGTAGAGTTCATAGGCACCGCTCGCTCGCAGTTCTTCGTCAAGAATCTTTCGGACCTGCCGGTTGCTGCGATAAATCTGGGCAAGAGCCAGTGAAACGGTGTGAATCTCCTCGTCATTCCAGACAAGAGCCTGGAACGTACACTCTGGCTTCTGTTGGCAAGTTTGCAGCGCTTGCCTGAGACGCTGTTGTCGCGTCGAATTGATCTGGCTGAGCGTTTTGTCTGACGCTAATGCGCCGCTAAGTTTCGGGTTCGCCTGAAAAAGTGACAGAAGGTAGAAGTTCTTGTCCTGGATGGCGGCATGCAGAGTCAACGGCTTTCTTGTTGGAGAGCCTTCCGCGAAGCTGTGGGGAGTGAAAATCGCCAGGGCGAGAAAACAAATCTGAAGATGACGCAGATGCATGGGCTGCTGAAGTCTCCTCCGAATCATCGGAACGAAATGGAGCGTGGAGGCCACCGAGTTGCCAGGGTAGCCTCCACGCTACTTTAGAATTTAATGCTTGCCCCGAGTTGAACATTGCGCGAGGTGCCCGCAGCTGTCTCTCGAAACAGGTCGCTTGAGTTTGCCGTATTGATTACGGCACCGGTACAGCCGGTGGTTGTGTTGCAGTTAAGATTGTTGGTGTTCAGCAGGTTCTCTGCTCCGATGAACGCGGACATATGGATGCGCTCTCCGATATCGAAGTAGCGTTTGACCTGTGCGCTCACCTGAGAGAAGCCGCGGCCATAGTCGCTGTTGCGACTCTCAAAGAGTGGCCGGTCATTGACGACTCCATCGTTGTTAAGATCTGTGCCTGCGGTTACGTTGATGGGAAAGCCGGAGTTCATATAGGTAATCGTTGAAAGCTCAAAACCGTTGAGCCAGTGCAGAGAGGGGGCGGCCAATTTGGGCTGATACAGCCCCTGGAGTACGAGGTTGTGGCGTATATCGCTGTCGGCATTGCCATAGTCGCGACGGAGATTGGTAGGATCGCTGATGCTTCCACCCTCTCCGATATTGTCGTCAAGAGCATGCGAGTACATGTAGTTGACGGTGAACTCAAGGCCGTTTGAAAGCCGCTTCTGTAGGGTAAGGAAGCCGCCGTTGAAGTTGGATGTCGTCCCGGAGTGGATCAGGTTGATGGCGCCAAAGTTGGGGTTCGGGCGCTTGGCCGTGCCGGCAAAGATCGGCCGTCCGTCTGCCAGTGTCTGTCCGGTCGCGGTAAGGTTTGTATCCGCATAGTAGAGCCCGTGTCGCAAACCCGCGAATTGATAGCCGATCGTGAGTTGAAAGTTGGCGCCAAGCTCCTGCTGGATCTGCAGATTGGCCTGCTGCTGGTAGGCATTGTGGAAGTTCTGGTCGAAGGCCGTAATGCTGGGAGGGACTTCAAATGCGCCGCCGTTGAATTGTGGAACATTTGGAAATGTTGGTGATCCCGGGGTGCTGCCAGTCACCAGATAGTTGAGCAGGCGATGACCGTTGACCTGCGCCGCATTGTAGAAAGTTCCTAAGCCGGGCACATCGTAGTACATGCCATAGGCCGCGTGGACAGTGGTCTTTCGGCTGCCGAAGGGAGACCAGGTGAGGCCGAACCGCGGCGCAATATCTTTGTAGTCGTTGGGGACGCTACGCGAAAGCGGATAAGGCGCTAGAGCATCAAAGGTAGGGAAGAGGATCACTTCATAGCGTGCGCCTACGTTGATATTCAGGTTAGGAGTGATGCGAATCTCATCCTGCACGAATCCATTCACAAAGTTGAATGCGATCCGAATCTCCGGATTGCCACTGTATGCAGTGAGGTTGGTATAGGTGTAGGGTAAGCCTGTCGCCGGATCGATTGCACCGGCAACGGTGTTGAGATATTGGTTGAGTGCGCTTACGGCAGGGCGCCCGTTCTGTGCGGCGAGACCACTGAAGGTAAAAGTGGGAGCAGTCCCAGAGAGGTTTGCAAAGAGTTCGTGATCGAACTCACCACCAAACTTCAACGTCTGCCGTCCGTGCGTCCACGTCAGGTTGTCGAGCGCGCTGGTGCTGCGCTCGGTGGTGGTGGTTGTAGTCAGCGGGCTGAACCCAATGTTCGCAACGCTCGAAATGTTGATCAGAACATTCCCCGCAGGGGAGTTATTGACTACGGGAAAATCTCCAGTATCGCGCTGGATGGTGCCGAAGCGCAGCTCATTGAGCAGGCTGCTGGAAAGAACGGTAGCGAGTTGGACACCGCCACCATTCTGGTGGTCAACATAATAGGAGCCACGGTCGACGATGGCGAGGCCGCTGTCGTTGTTTGGCTGATGATTCGTAAAACGAGCATAGCGGATATAGCCACTATTCTTCGAGTTCAGGGTGTAGTCCACTTTACCAACGAGCGTACGGTAGGTCTCTCCGAACGGAGCAGTACCAATCTCGTTGCTGGGCAAAGCGAGTGCTGCGGCACTGGCCGGAGTGATCGTGATAGCGTTCGGAAGAGTATAGGGGTTGTTCTCGAACTGCCCAAAGAAGAAGAGCCTGTCTTTGACGATGGGTCCACCCAGGGTAAAGGCTTCGTCATACCAGCTACGGTTGGGCTGGACAGTGGCGAGCGTGGGGATCGCCTGTAGGTCCGTGGGGCGCCACTGCCCAAGTGCCGAGCCGTGGAACTGATTGGTGCCGGACTTCAAGAGGACGTTAACCTGACCTCCAGCAGCTCTGCCGAACTCGGCAGAATAGCCGTTGGCTAAAGTTTGGGTCTGCGCGATCGCCTCCGGAGTGACGATGATGAGGCGAATCTGCCTGTTCCCGCCATGCTGGGTGTCATCGAGACCATCGAGGTTCCACTGCGAGCGCTCCGTTCCTCCGAAGGTGAACTGGGTCGTCGAGAACGTGCTGGTCGGCATACCAATGACGCCGGGAGAGAGGAGCAGGAAGTTGTAAGCCTGGCGGGAGAGAATCGGCAGGTTCTCGATCTCCTTCCGATCGAGCACGGCACCTACCGTTGAGGTTCCGGTGTCAAGGATGTCTGCTCCGGCCTCAACCTGGACCGTCTGCGAGGTGCTTCCGACGACAAGGGGGATATCCAGCCGGGCCTCCTGGCCTACACTCAGGACAATGCCTTCCAGCGTATGCGTCTGGAATCCATCCGCGACCGTGACCAGGCGATAGACTCCTACCGGCACGAGCGGAAAGCGATAATAGCCTTTTTCGTCGGTCGTCACCGCTTGAGAGATACCGGTGCTGACGTTGGTGAGCGTATTATGAGCGCCGGAGATCGCGCTCTTGGAGGGATCTAAGACGTAGCCGTTTACGGCGGCGTCCACAGCATTTGCCTGTGCGAAAGAAGCAACAGGAAATACTGCGAACAAGAATAGAAGCTGGAAGCAAAGATTACGGATCACGTCACTCTCTCCTAAAGCATGGTTGGTGGGAATTCCGGATGTACCAATTCGGTCAGTCTGCTACCTGTTGGCTCCGCGTCTGATGCGAGATCAATTCCTGCAAGCTATTTCAACTCGTCAGCTCGCATAGGATTAGCACCATCGTTCGCAGCTACCAAAGCAAATCACTGCAACTCGACGGGAAATCACTGCAACACCCCCGATACAGGACATAACACGCTGAAAATGCGAAGGTTGGTTTCGGGATGGATGTAACCGATACAGTGAATAGACTGTTTCAATCCTGTTTACGCTGGGTTTACATGAGCCTGCTTAACTAGAATTTCTGTAGGTTGCCATGATTCTCGCTGATAAAGAGGAAACTCACTCCGGGACTTCAGAGACGGATTCTCGCCGTGAGCTGGTCGGCCGTGTCGTCGCGTCCGCGCCCTTCTCGAAGACCGAACGTCTTTCGAGTCTGCTTATTTATGTCTGCGATGTTGCACTGGACGGCAGGGCGGACGAACTCAGCGAGCAGAATGTTGGTGAGGCTGTCTTCGGCAGGGCACGTGATTACGACTCCGCGAACGATGGCATCGTAAGAGCACAGGTGAGCCGCCTTCGACAGAGACTCGATCTCTACTTCGACGGCGAGGGAGCAGCTGAGCCGATCAGGATCGTGATTCCCAGAGGTGGTTATGTCCCCTTTTTCGAACCGCGGCTCCCGAAAGAGGTAATCGTTCCCGCTCCGGCGCCCATGCCAGATCCGGTGATCTCGTTCGCAGAGCCGTTGCGAATCGAAAAACGACGTATCGGAAGCGCCGGACTGATGTGGGGTCTGATCGTCGTCCTTGCAATAACAGTTCTGGCGCTGCTGCTTAAGATGGCAATCGCTCCCAGGGAGGCGCAACCGGTTCACTCGGCCGGTCACCCATTCTGGAGCCTGATGTTTGGCGCAGACCAGCCAACGACTCTGGTCCTGGCCGATAGTAATTTGGTGGTCTGGCAGGGATTAATGAAGCGAGACGTCGGCTTGGCGGAGTATCTTAGCGGCGACTACAGGACGACGATCCCACCAACCGCTACACCCCTTCAGATAGAGGCGCTGGGGATAGCTCGCGGCCGGTATACATCGATGATCGATGTTGAGATGGTCCAGTACTTCTCTCAAATCTCGCAAAGCGAGCGGAGCAAACTCGGGGTACGATACACGCGCGATCTAAGGCCCAACGACTTGAAGATGGGCAATATCATTCTCAGCGGAGCGCCGGAAGCCAATCCCTGGGTCCAGCTCTTTCAGCGCGATATGAACTTTGTCTATTCGTATGATCGGGCGAATAGAAAGACGTCAGTGCTCAATCGGTCGCCCAAGGGAAATGAGCCCAGGCAATGGGACTCGTTTCAGACGGACAAGCAGCACCAGGTTTATGGCGTCGTCGCTTATTTGCCCAACCTGAGTGGAAACGGCAACGTCCTTATCCTCGAAGGTACAACGATTGCGGGCACCGAGTCTGCCTTGGATTTTGTATCTGACGACGCCCAACTACTGCCGTTCTTGAAACAGATACGTCAACCAGATGGCAAAATTCCGCATTTCGAAGTGCTTCTCGGAACGAATAATATGAGCGGCAGTGCGGTGAAAAACAGCATTCTCGCATCGCGCATAAAAAACTAGATGGTTGCTTAGGGAATCCCTTCCACTGCAGCCGTAGTTCGTAGATCAACCTATAGTTGTCTCATTGACGTCTCAATGCCATTGAACTATACGGTTGCGAATCACGATTCAGAGAGTAGTCGGCGAAACCCTTAAAGGTATGCCAGCCACCAACTGCGCTTCCGATCTTTCAGACGGCTAAACCAGGCGCACAGGGGATAGAGCGCCAAGACCACCGACATCCAGATGAAATAGACAACCGGCAAAGAATAGCCCCAACCGTCGAAGTGGCGTGTAAAGACGGCATCCGGTGTAATCCAGAAACGCCAGTTGGGGTTCGTAACGCGTGCCACAACGAGTGCGAGAGCATGAATGACAAAGATGTGGGCGATGTAAAAGAAAAAGGGAACCCGTCCGTAGACATTCAGGAACGCGCGGAATCGATCCAACCGGCCGGCAAGGACCACTTTGTCAAATAGAGCGAAAAGCAACAGCACTACTCCGAGTGTTGCTAACAGGTAGTGGAGCGAGGGTGGATACTTCTGTACCGAGAGGAATGACATCACCGTGTGGCTCGGTGTTCCAAGGTGCTCGAAACCTGGCCCGGGATCACCATAGCCGTGCGTGAAGCGGAGGAGTGCGAAGAGCCCAAGACTCGCTATTCCGGTCAGGAGTGAAATACGCTGTCTTGCTTCTGGATTCTTCGCAACGATAGAGCCAAAGCCGTAACCGAGAGCCATTACTCCCACCCACGGAATGATGGGATATCCATACACTGCGACAGGATGCGCGTGGAAGGTCAACACTCCGCGCTGGTGGAGGAGGTGCCAGGCGTTTGACCAATGTCCCAGATTTTCGGCATGAACGGGATCGAGAAGATCATGGCCAAAGATCACGATCGCTCCGAACGCGCCAACCGCAGCTACAGGCAGCCATTGCAGTCCGGCCAGCACGATCATGCTGACACCAATGACCCAGATGACCTGGAGAATCGGCAACCCGAAACCGAAAGACCAACCGAAACTTACTACTATGATTTCAAAAGCGATCAACCATAGTCCGCGCAGGATAAGAGCGCGGGTGAGCGTTGCAGCGCTCTTGCGCTGACGCTGGAGATAAACGCTGGTACCGGCAAGCAAGATGAAGCCAGGGGCACAGATGTGGGTGATCCAGCGGGTGAAGAACAATGCGGGCCAGGAGTGGATTGGATCGGCTGGGTCGATGGCCGCGTTCGAAAAATAGTCGCGGGTGTGATCGATCGCCATGATCAGCATCAAGAGACCGCGAAGGACGTCAAGTGACTCGATGCGATAGCTGCGGCCCGAGGATCTTCCCTGGGATGGCTGTTGAATCATCTTCGAAGATGGCATAGCTGATTCATGGATGTTTTTGTCGGAATATGCAGACGTCGCTGATCGACTGTCAGTCACTATGGTTCTCCAATTGATTTACTACTGCAGATGCGAGACAGACGTCCCAGACTGCGCATGGTTACGCCACTTCTTTGCCAGCGCATCGTCACTCAGAGCCTTCATATAAACCCCGCCCACAACCGAGCGGGCCTGGAAGCCCTGCTGCTTTCCACTCAGTGTGTCATACCAGTCCGTCAGCGGAACTCGCGATGGCGTATCGTCCAGCCACGCTGCGATAGGTGCGGTAAAACTCTCAAATTGCTGCGGGGAATCCGCCAACGTGGCTGTCCATATCTCCCAATCCAGCTTGGTATAAGTCTTGCGGCTATCCAGAGGCAGCCCATAGCGATTCATGTGCTTCGCATAAAAGGCGAGCTCTGTCTCTCGCACCTTGGTTGGAAACAGATTCAACCGCAGCACTTTGTCCCACACTAGATTGTATTTCTGGCTCCACGTGTCGGTCGAATCGAAAGCCAGTTTGTAGTGGTCGCCTTCATGCGCCATCGTTTCCCATTGTGCCGCCATTGTCTTTGCCAAGCCGGCATAAGCTTTTGCCTCATCTGCATGGCCTAGTTCTTGAGCCATTTCGGCATAAGCGCCCAGCGCGTCAATCGCTTTGATCGACAGATTTGCATTGTGTGCCAGATGTCCGGCAAAGTCGTCCGTGCTCAACTGGTTCTCCGGGTCAAGTCCCTTCTCCCTCAGGTACTCGGCCCACTTTGTCAGCAATGGCCAATACGTTTTGGCAAAGTGCATATCGCCCTGGGCACGACCCATTGCGGCAATCATAATCAGCATATTGCCGCTCTCTTCGACGGGCATTTGATCCTCTTCTGTACGCTCGCCGCCACCGTACACCTGCCCGTTTGCCAGGGGATACTGCCCCAGATCATGCGGTGCAAAGGGCCACCGCCACCGCCCGCTCGCAGCATAGTCCATCACCGGTTTAAGCTGCGCCTCGAGTAACGCAGGATTGAAGAACAAAAAGAACGGCGCAGACGGATACAGCACATCCACGGTCGAGATGCAGCCATTGCTGAAGTTTTCCTTCGGAAACTGCAGTGGCCTGCCATCCACATCCGCAGCGAATCCATTTGCGGCCAGTGTCTGTCTGTAGGCCAGCGCTGTTAATCGCGCATAGTCTTTGCCGCCCACGCGCTCCATGTCGGCAACCAGTTCTTTGTCGAACTTCACCGCCTTCGCATCCACGGCTGCATAGTCACGTTCAGATTCGGCCAACATCGTTCCGCTCGTCTTGCCATCTCTTGCCCAATACGGCCGCAGCCTGCGATTCAGATACTCGATCGCATAATCCTGCGTAAAGCTCAGTAGCACATGCCGTTCTACCGCATGGCTTCCGGATACATTCATGGGTAAGGCAACTGCAAGCTGCACCGCGCCATCCGTCGGTACGCGCGGCATCCTCACATCGTCTTCCTCCGGTAAGGTGCCGTCATGGACAAATGACCTCACCGTGTCGCCACTCATCGCGCTTGTTGCTTGTTCGTCCGTGGGTATAGCCAGGTGAAAATAACCCCAGTCGGCGCGCAGATTATCGCCGCTGCGATTCAATACACGCTGTTCCTGAGATCCAACGCTCATTACCTGCAATCCCTTCGCTGCAGATCGCCCCCAAACTACAAACTGGTCCTGTGAATTGACCGCAATTCGCGAGTCTACATCCAGGTACGCTTCTACTGTGTGCTTCGCGCCATCCGTCGCAGACACTTGCCATGTGACATACGTTACTGGCCGCGCCATGACATCAAACTCGTCCGGCAGTAGCGGAGAGAGAAAGGTGAGCACGCACCGCACACCCGCACCTTCAAATGAATAACGTGTGTGGGTGGGCGTTATCTCCATCGCTGTCTGATTCATCGCGGGCACTTCACGCGGACTATCTCCCATTACGCGATAGGATTTTCCATCCACGCGCAGTAATCCACGCATGGGCTGTTCCGTGCCGGTCCAATGTCGCGTCGGGCCATCGGTAAGCTTGTCTGTCATCGACCACACGCTGAAGTATGGGTCATGCGTCACGAGCGGCACTGCTGGTTCACGCTGCGCGGACGCTCTCGTGGTGAGTAAAGCAGCGCATAACAGCAATCCAGTAACTATCGTGCAACGGGAAACAACAGAAAAGTTCAAGGGTCTCTCCAGAATGAAAACGGCGGTGTTCTATGGGATACTGCAGGCGATGCCTCTCACGAGCTTGTGGACACCCTAGCGTACCGGGCTGGAGGCGGTGAACTGAAGTGAACAGTCAATATCAGCTATCTCTACGGAGCTAATTCGGAAGAGAATGTTGACGCCGGTAAATCGGCTGAGTTGTAGATATTGCCGTCCACCACACCGGACCATCCGAAACGAACATACATAGGTTGAAGGATTTCTGGTGCGTTTACGAGGACGGTCTCTCCATCGATACGTGCCGTTGCGGCGACGAAGTGGCGGTCAGGCCCGGCGAGTTCGAATGCGCTGAGTGGTTTTCCTTTGGACGTGAGT
The DNA here is from genome assembly GCF_000178955.2 of Granulicella mallensis MP5ACTX8. Lineage (NCBI taxonomy): Bacteria > Pseudomonadati > Acidobacteriota > Terriglobia > Terriglobales > Acidobacteriaceae > Granulicella > Granulicella mallensis. The sequence continues at coordinate 1,166,407 of NC_016631.1, forward strand.
CCCTTCGAGTTATCGAACCAAACGCGCATGCTGAACGATCCATCTGGATTGCTCTCCCTGGTAGCTTCTCGAAAGAGCGGTCCGGTCGAGAGAATGGATTCACCATACACCAGGTGCCGAGCAGTTAGAGCCAGACGGGCTCCAACCGTTTGTTTATCGCTGGGATGGACATTCTTCGCATCGCCGATATCCAGCGTAACGGTCATGGCCGTGTTGGCGACATCGAGCGTCCGGCGCTGTGCATCGCGGACGGCACCCCAATCCTCTGATGGAGAGTCAAAGCTCGAAATTTGTACGTAGAGAAAAGGAAGATCGCCTTGCGCAAAGTGATTCCGCCAGTCTCCGATCAACGCCGAGAACAGAGACTTGTAATAAGGAGCGCGATCATGTGCGGAGTTCGATTCGCCCTGATACCAGAGGAACCCCCTAATCGTCATCGGCGCGAGCGGGGAGATCATGCCGTTGTATATCCCTGCCGGCACCCATGCTTCCTCAGCGGGATGCCACGGGTGCTTCGGAAGAGGCTTGCCTGCGTGCTGAGCCGCTTCGTCTTCGGCCTTTTCCGAGGCAAGGATCGCGTTGAGGTCTCTTTGCTCGTCGGCAAAATGGGCTCTGCTAAGGAACGCAGGCAGAAGCTGAGCATTGGAGCCAAGCGTGTTCAGTGAAATCCAGGAGTCCGCGGGGGTTCCTCCCCAGGTCGTGTCTACCAATCCGATTGGAACGTTCTCATGCTGCGAGATATCGCGCCCGAAGAAATAGGCGACGGCGGAAAAATATCTCGCGGTGTCGGGCGTACAAAGCGTCCAGACGTTTTGTTGATCAGCTAGTGGAAAGTCATTGCTCTTATGCTCGAGCCGGAGCAGCCTCAGCCTTGGCTGTGTGGCGGCAGCAATCTCGCTTGCCTGATTCTTCAGGGGCGTGTCTGGCCCGAACCCTTGCAGCGGAAATTCCATATTGCTTTGTCCGGACGCAATCCACACATCTCCGACCAGGAGATCGTGTACTGCCACATCCGCGCCGTCTCCTGTAATCGTTAGGACATACGGCCCTCCCGCGCTCTCAGGGCGCAGATAGAGACTCCATATCCCGCCGGCATCTGCAATCGACGCGACCTGTTGTTGATGGAAGTGAGCCACCAGGTGCGCACCGGGAGCCGACCAACCCCACACGTGGATCGGACGATCGCGTTGCAGGACAGCATGATCGGAAAAGAGGTGTGGAAGGCGAACTTCGGCGTTGGCTTTCGCCCCCTGCGAAGTCAGGGCGAACAGAATTAATAGCTGAAGCCATTTCAAAGGTTGAACCTCCATGCGATGTCGCGATTTTACCCGCCAGATTGGGAGATTGCTCGAGTGAATATCTTTTATGCATACTGGCCGAGAAAGACCGTTCGCCTGTACCTGCCGAATATTGATTCAGTATTCGGTGATCAGACTCCTTTTAGGTTGGCCGCTCTACGCACTATGAACCCTCGAATCTCCATGGTGCGGTTTAGCATGATGGCTTAGACACGAGCCTTTTCAAAGTGCGCCGGGGGCATCGATTTCGCTAAGCGCATGCTTCGGTGCCATCAGCGTTGCACAAAGTCCGACGACGGTCACAGCCGCGATGTAGTGTGCCGGCCCGATGCGGTCAAGATGTGCAAGCCACGAGACCAAAAGAGGAGTCAGTCCGCCGAAGAGCGCGTAGGCGAGGTTGTAGGAGAATGAGACTCCGCTAAACCGTATCGATGTTGGAAATGCGTGAATCATCATGATGGGCGTGAGTACAACTGCGCCAGCGCCGAATCCCGCCAGTGCATAGAGAGGCAGCAGCATGGCTGGCATCGTCTCTGCACCGCGATATAGTCCATACGCTGAAGCGATCAGGAACAACAGCATCGGAACAGAGACACGGCGGACACCGAATCGATCTGTAGCAGCACCGATGACGATGGTGGAGATGCATAATGCTGCTGTCGCGACCAGATTAGCGGTTTGCGCTTGACCGGCCGCTATCCCAAATAACTTAGGCAAAAGCGAAGGCGTCATCAAAATTACAACTACGATGGCTGCGGTAAGCATCCACGTGCTCAAGATCGAGGTCACGACCGCTCGACAATGTCCTTTTAGGACAACACCTAAAGGCAACTCGCGGGAAAGCCTTGCACGGTTCCGCATCTCTTCAAACACTGGAGTTTCTTTCAACCAGCGACGCAGCCACATCGCGATGAATCCGAAGACGCCGCCAATCAAGAATGGAATTCTCCAGGCTCCCGCGGCTATCTGAGTTTGGCTGAATACTCGGCTAAGACATGCGGCCATCAATGAGCCGAGGAGGATACCGAAGCTCAACCCGCTGGTGAGCAAGCCGATCGCGAAACCAGCCCTTCCACGTCTCGCATGCTCTGCAACGAAGACCCAGGCGCCGGGCGCTTCTCCGCCGATGGCTATGCCTTGCATGATCCGCATCAACAAGAGAAGCAGGGGCGCGGCCACCCCGATCGATTGATAAGTTGGAAGAAGCCCAATGAGAAGCGTCGGAATTGCCATCAGTAGGACGCTGAGTGTGAACATGCGTTTGCGTCCCCTGGTATCACCGAAATGCGCCATTACGATGCCGCCAAGGGGCCTCGCCAAGTAGCCAGCAGCAAAGATGCTGAAAGTCTGAGCCTGACGCACCCAATCAGGCAGGCTCGCGGCAAAGAACAACTTCCCGATTATGGTGGCGAAGAACACGAAGATAACGAAGTCATAGAATTCCAACGCACCTCCGATAGATGCGAGCGAAAGAATGCGGACTTCCGATGTCGATAGTTCACGGGTTTTCTGCGGGATCATCATTAGCGTAAGGGTTTCCTATGTCTGAAGCAGGTTTGCGATTTCACGCCCTGCGCTGGCTGTGGTTGGCGTCAACAAGTCGGTGCCGGGACCTATCGAAATTGAAATGAACCCTTATCCTCTGAACATGAAGCACCGCGACGGAGAAGTAGCCGTAGAGTGCGTCTGGTTCTCCTTATGAATAAACACCGAGAAATTGAATCTATTCCCGCGCCTTCAGATAAGGTGTACCGTCCCGTAATAGTGCCGATGTACCAGGTTAGTGCCGCAATCAAACGATACAAGCGTGGTAATCGCTAATTGGATGGCACCCGGCCGATGACTTTAGCACTGTTAAAATCAGCAGGCCGCATTGCGCTTCCTGAGCATATCCGCGACCTCTGCATGAGATAAGTGCGCGGCAAAAGGGTGGGGTGCATCTGCCAGCGCGTACGCCGTTGAGCCTGTAACAGCGACAGTCTGGTTTAGGTCACTCCTAACGACAGAGTTGAACGTATCGGAGGCCTGATTGATGAGGATTGGATTTTCCCGCCAAACCGGGGCGACAAGAGTGAACGGCAACGTCTGGAAAGGAGTTTTGATGACCTGCTCGCCAGGGCTAGGATTCAGAACTTCTGGTTCCACGATCTGCGCCATACCTTCGCGTCCTGGTCATGATGGACGGCGGCGATCTCTACGAGCTTGTGAAGATTCTTGGCCACTCGAATATCAAGATGACTGAGCGCTATGCCAAGTTGGGACGCGAGCACATCACGAAGACCAAGCACCACCGCGAAGGTGATCTGGAGCCTGAAGAAGAAGCCGGAGCAGAAAGAAGGCGACCAATAGAACGTCGCTTAGGCGATGGTTGTATTGGTCGTGCGACTAAAACCTGAACTCTTTGGAAACCGCTAAGTCTTTTATAATGTGGTGGCCAGAGACGGGATCGAACCGCCGACGCCGGCCTTTTCAGGGCCGCGCTCTACCACTGAGCTATCTGGCCTTGGCACTGGAACACCTATCGGGCTGCCAAGTGCGCCCGTTAAGCTCGTGCGTTTCGACTTCGCCTGCCTGATGGTGGGGAGGGAATAACCAACTGCGTTACCGCGTGTGGCTTTCGAGAACGTCGAAGGCCAGTATACCAATGACTTACGTCTCGCGCCAACCTCGATAAGTGCAAAACCTTTTTCCCCGGTCTTCGCGGTACGATAAATCCCTGACGAGGTACATCCGGCATGATGAGTTTTTGCAACCGCCCTATCCAGAGGCTGCTCCGTTTCTCCGTTCTCTTTGCCTTTGGCTCAGCCCTTGCCGGTAGCGGCGTGTTGGCACAGACAGGTTCTCCGCTCACGCCTTCCGAGGCCCGGACTGCACGTGCCTTTGAGGCCGCAAAGAAGCTTGGAGCGCCGGAGCTTTATGCGTTTCTCAAGCCGATGCCCAAAGGCGCCGATCTTCATATGCATCTCTCCGGCGCGGTTTATGCGGAGACCTTTATTGCCGAGGCCGTCAAGCAGGGGCTTTGCGTCGATCCCAAAGCTTTGACGTTCGCGCCGCCCGTGACAGGGAAAGACGCGCCCTGCGGCCCAGGCAATCTTCCTGCGTCGTCCGCGCTCAAGGACCAGAGACTCTACGACGCTCTCATCGATGCCTTCTCCATGCGCAGCTTCGTTCCCAGCTCCGGCGTCAGCGGGCACGACCAGTTCTTTTCCACCTTCGATCACTTTCGCGGTCTCGATAGCTCCCATGCGGGTGAGTGGTTGGATGAGGTTGTCAGGCGTGCTGCTGCGCAGAACGAGCAGTATCTCGAGGCGATGCAGACTCCAACCTTTACTCATGCTGCGGACCTCGGCTACAAGCTAGGCTGGCCTAAGGGGGCGGAGAAGACCGTTACCCCCCAACAGCTTGCCAGGCTCCGCGATGAGCTTCTCGCCAGCGGTGTGCGCGATGAGGTTGGCGTCGACAGCAAAGAGCTTGCCGATGCGGAATCCGCGCGTCGTGCCATGGAGGGATGTGAAGGCGCGCAGCCCAACCCTGTGCAGATCCAGGGGATGGAATATGATCCCTGCACGATCCAAACGCATTGGCTCTACCAGGTTCTGCGCGGGTTTCCTCCCCAGCAGGTTTTTGCCCAGACGCTTCTCGGTTTTGAAGTCGCAAGCGCTGATCCACACGTTGTCGGCATTAACTTCGTGATGCCGGAGGACGGTCGTGTCTCCATGCAGGACTACCACCTCCAGATGCAGATGCTTGACTATCTGCACTCGGTCTATCCGAAGGTTCGCCTGTCGCTACACGCCGGCGAGATCGCTCCCGGCATGGTGACACCGGATGGCCTGCGCTTCCACATTCGCGAGGCCATCGACCTCGGACATGCGGAGCGCATCGGCCACGGTATGGATGTGCTTTACGAAGATCATCCCTCCGCCCTGTTGAAAGAGATGGCGGACAAACACGTCATGGTTGAGATCAACCTGACCTCCAACGATGTCATTCTTGGCCTCACCCGGACCGATCATCCGCTTGCCGCCTACCGCGCTGCACACGTGCCGGTCGCGCTCTCCACCGACGACGAAGGCGTCAGCCGCATCGACCTCACGCATGAGTACGTGAAGGGTGCGGAAGAGCAGGGTCTGACCTATGTCGACCTCAAGCAGATGGCACGCACCTCGCTGGAGCACGCCTTTCTCGCCGGAGAAAGCCTCTGGGCGGCGCCCGACAGCTTTACGCGACGCAAGGCTGCTTGTGCTGCACCGATCACTTCCACCAGCAATCCCACCTCTGCCTGTGCCGTGCTGTTGAAGTCCAGCGAGCGTGCCGCCGAACAGTGGGAACTGGAACGCCGATTCGCTCTCTTTGAAGCTTCTATCCACTAGCTCATGCGCTAAACTTGTGTCGCACCGGCCAGATATTTCGTGGAAATCACGATCCTAAGGAGAGTCCCTTGTTGAAGCGAGCGATTTCGGTAGTGCTGCAAACCATCCTGCTGCTGGCCGTCTTCGGCGTCGGGTCGTTTCTTCCGGTGTTCAATATTCTGCCTATGTGGAAGATGGGCGCTGGCGCCACGCACGATTTCGTGCTCGACGGCCTACTTTTGATGATCGCGCTCTACCTGGTCATTCTTGCCATTGCAGCCGCCCGGAAGCGGTTGCGCAGCTCCGGGGCTCTCAGCACCCTGGCGTTCGTACTGGCCCTCCTTCTTGGTTTTGCGATGAAGTTTGGAATGGTTACCGTCGGTTCGGCTGCCTCCTGACCCTATTTTGGGCTGTTTTTCCACAAACCTGAATCTGCCTCGGAACCCACGATTTTTCTGCCCGGGAGGCCGATTCTTGCTAGTCTTTAAGAGGCAAAGCACTATCAGCGGTCAAACGATTGCGTACTTACTCCACGCAGGCTGGACCGGAGGGGCATTTGTCGATTCCTGATCGTTGTTGTTGCCGCCGGGATTATTGCCCGGTTGAGAAAAGGACTCCTCCTTCCGAATGAATCTTTCCGCCTCTTCCCGTATTGCCACCCCCGCCCCCGCCATTGATCTCGCCGAACGCAAGATCGCTTACTTTTCGATGGAGATTGCACTTTCCAAATCTCTGCCGACGTACTCCGGAGGCCTTGGCATGCTGGCAGGGGACACCCTGCGTTCCGCTGCCGATACCGGCGTATCCATGGTTGTTGTCTCCCTGGTGCACCGCCACGGCTACTTCCAGCAGCACCTCGACGGAGTCGGCCAGCAGACGGAGAGCGATGTCATCTGGTCGCCAGAAACGACCCTGCCTTCCGTCGGCCAGGAGATTGTCGTCACCATGCAGAACCGTGAGGTTACGGTCCGCGCGTGGCGTTTCGACGTGGTCGGTGTCACCGGCCACATCATCCCGGTCTTTCTGCTCGACACCGATGTCGAAGGCAACGACCCTTGGGACCGCAAGCTGACTGACCACCTCTACGGCGGCGATACCTACTATCGCCTCTGCCAGGAGACGATCCTCGGCCTCGGCGGCGTGAAGCTGCTGCACGCACTCGGCTGCAAGCCTGAAGTCAGCCACATGAACGAGGGCCACGCCGCACTGCTGACGATCGGCCTCCTCGAAGAGCGTCTGAACGGTGCTCCGCTCCGCGATGCCACCGAGGCCGACGCCGAAGCGATCCGCCAGCAATGCGTCTTCACCACGCACACGCCGGTACCGGCGGGCCATGACAAGTTCGGTCTCGACCAGATGGTTGCGGTGCTGGGCCATGACCGCGCCTCGGCGATTGAGCGCTTTGGCTGTCTGCACGACGGTCTGATGAACATGACTTATCTGGCGTTGCGTTTCTCGCGCTACGTCAATGGTGTCGCCATGCAGCACGGCAAGGTCTCGCAGAGGATGTTTCCCGGCTACCGGGTACACGCGATCACCAACGGCGTTCATGCCGGAACGTGGCTCTCGCAGCCCTTCCAGGCGCTTCTGGATAAGGAAGTCCCCGAGTGGCGTCACGATAATCAGTACTTCCGCTCGGTCTACGGCATCGCCCCCGCGGTTATCGACGCGACCCATGCGCTCGGCAAGCAACGTCTGATTGCGACGGTCAAACATCGCACTGGCGTTGAGCTTGATCCTAAAGTCCTGACGCTCGGCTTTGCCCGCCGAGTGGCCACCTACAAGCGCGCGAGCCTGCTCTTCCGCTCACCCGAGCGGCTGGTTGAGATCGCCGAGAAGATCGGTGGACTGCAGATCCTGTTTGCCGGCAAAGCCCACCCTGCGGATAGCGCCGGCAAGGGACTGATTCGCGATGTCTTTACAGCGGCAGCGAAGATCAATAACTCGAAGCTGCGCATCCTCTACCTGGAAAACTACGACTGGGATCTGGGCGAGCAGCTTACGGGTGGTGTCGACGTATGGCTGAACACGCCGCTGCGGCCCTATGAAGCTTCAGGCACCAGCGGCATGAAGGCGGCTCTGAACGGCGTTCCCAGCCTGAGCGTGCTCGATGGTTGGTGGATCGAAGGCTGTGCGGAGAACATCACCGGCTGGGCCATTCCGGACTGCGACGATGAGGCGGCGGAAGCCAGCCTGCTCTATTACAAGATCGAGCACTCTGTCGCTCCGCTCTACGCGAACAAGGCTGCCTGGGCTGAAGTTCGCCGTCACTGCATCGCGATCAACGGCACATTCTTCAACACGCATCGCCAACTGGGCCAGTATGTCTCGAACGCCTACTTCCCGCAGTCGGCCTCGGTCGCTGCGAGTGACCAGGTGATTGTGGATGACGAAGTCCGCGAGGGCGTGCTGGTCTAATCTGTCCCGTAGCAACGGCAAAGGCGTCGCGTTCTCGCGACGCCTTTGTCGTTGCACTCTCATCTTTCGTCCGTTTGGGTCGCATGGACATACGTGTAATTACACGCATACAATCTTCTTAGGAGATTGATGAATGCCCTTACATCCTGGTGATCCGGGCTGCATCTGCTATCGTCTGCGACAGACCGCACGGCTGATCTCTCGAACCTACGATCATTTCCTGGCCCCTGTGGGGATCAGCATCGGACAATTTGGCATATTGGCCACTCTCGCCGCGATGCAGGGGAGTTCCATCTCCGAACTTGCCGACGTGCTGCAGATGGAGCGTACAACGCTTACGCGCAATCTCCTGCCGCTCAAAAAGCTCGGCTACATCGAAATTGAGGAAGGGGACGACAAGCGAGCCAAATCTTTATGCCTGACCCGGGCGGGCGAAGAGACTCTCTCGGACGCAAGACCACTTTGGCAGGCTGCTCAGCAAAGCGTTGAGCAGCAACTCGGTAAAGCTGAAGTGCAATCACTCAGCAAGACCTTGGATGGCGCGATGGATCGTCTATCGGCCAGTTCCGGTTAGGGCGGTCCCGTAAAGATCTTGATTTCAAGTACTCCTACTGATGCATTTGCTCCAGTCGTATGAAAAGGAAATCGATATGAATCAGCAACGCCGTGTCGTCGTAACAGGGGTGGGCCTCGTAAGTCCGGTAGGTATCGGTACGGAGGAGACCTGGGCCGCTTTACTGAAGGGCGAATCGGGGATTGCACCGATCCGCTTATTCGATGCCACCCAGTTTGCCTGCCGGATTGCCGGTGAGGTAAAGGACTTTGTTCCGGAGAAGTACATAGATCGCAAAGACATCAAGAAGATGGGCCGGTTCATCCAGTTTGCGATGGCTGCCGCGGAGTTTGCCCTGACGCAGGCTGGCCTGAGCATCACGGAAGAGAATGCGGAGCGCGTCGGGGTCTACGTCGGCAGCGGTATCGGCTCGTTCGAAGTGATCGAGCGCGAGCATGCGAAGCTCCTTGCCAGCGGCCCCGATCGTGTCTCGCCCTTCTTCATCAATGCCACTATCGCGAATCTGGCGTCGGGGCAGATCTCCATCAGGTACGGTGCCCAGGGGCCAAATCTCACGTGCTCTACAGCCTGTACTACCGGGGCGCACGGCATTGGCGAGGCCTGGCACATCATTCGCCGTGGCGATGCGGATGTCATGATCTGCGGCGGCAGCGAGGCTGCGGTGACGCCCCTCTCGATTGCAGGCTTTGCCGCAATGCGTGCGCTCTCGACCTGCAATGACAAGCCGGAGACGGCATCCCGCCCCTGGGACAAGCAGCGGGACGGGTTCGTTACGGGAGAAGGAGCCGGAGTACTGGTTCTTGAAGAGTTGGAGAGTGCCCAGGCTCGAGGTGCAACCATTCTCGCGGAACTCGTCGGTTACGCTGCGAACTCCGACGCCTTCCACACCAACGCTCCGCCGGAAGACGGGCGCGGCGTGCGGCGAGTGATGCAGCTTGCGCTCGAACGTGCAGGGCTAATGCCAAGCGATATCCAGTACCTGAATGCTCACGCGACTTCGACTCCTCTTGGCGATCGCGCCGAAGCCCATGCCATCGCCGAGGCCTTTGGAGAGCACACGGACAAGCTGCTTGTAAGCTCTACCAAGTCGATGACAGGGCATCTGCTGGGCGGCGCGGGAAGCCTCGAAGCCGGCATTACCGTGCTGGCCCTGAGGGATCAGATGGCGCCCCCCACCACGAATATCGAGGAACTCGATGAGGCCATCAAGCTGAATATCGTTCATGACAAGGGTGTCTCCGCGCCGATGGAGTATGCGATGTCTAACTCCTTTGGCTTTGGCGGAACCAATGCTTCGCTTATCTTCCGTAGGTGGAAGTCTTGATTTGCCAGACAGTGTCTGGCAAATCAAGGATGTACCCATAGCATTTGTTCATACGACCACAGAATCGTCATCCTGAGCGGAGCGTCCCGGCTTTTGGGGACGCGGAGTCGAAGGACCCCGAGAGTCGCCATCTTGCCTCTATCCCTCGGACCTTTTCTACCTCAAGTGTTCGAGCCCGGACCTTCGTGCTGGAAAAGGTCCGGGAATCATGGGCGAGAACGAATTCCTCGGGGTCCTTCGACTCCGCTCCTCGCAAAAAGCGCGAGGGGCTACGCTCAGGATGACGAATGTGTGGGGATATGGACTTTAAAGATCGCTGTCCCACAGCGGCATCAGCCACTCACTACAGCCACTCCAGCCGCCGGGGCTTGAATCCAAGCACCCGCTTCGCTTTGGCATTGGAAGCCCCGCGCAGCCTGGTCTGGTAGTAGACGGCATCTTCTCCGGCAGCCTGTCGCGCCTGCTCCTCTGTCACGTGCGCCGGTGGCGGAGCGCCAACAGACTTCGCAAAAGCGGGCAGCCACAAGCGCATCGGCGGAGGGTCATCCTCCACCACGTGGTATATCCCCGGCTCGCAATCGAGAGCCGCGACTGTCGCCAGCGCTGCATCTTCGATATGCACCCACGACCACAAGCCCTGTCCGTTGCCGATAAGAGGGAGTTGCTGCTGCCTCACCTGGTCTGCTGCGCCGCCACTTGGTTCATACCAGGTATTCGGACCATAGAAGAACCCATAGCGCAGCGCGACACCTTCCATCGCACCGGGCTGGAGCACACGCGCCTCCAGGGTGGTGTAGGTCTGCGCACTGAGCGCCACACCGGGGCTCGCATCGAGAGCCAATCCTTCAGACTCGTCCGCTAAACCTTCGCCGGCCTTCAGAAAGAATCCCGTTGACTGCTGAAGGTATCGCCGCACTCCACAAGCCAGCGCCGCGCGATGCAGATTGCCACCGCCTTCCAGCCGCAGCTTGCGGTCACCGGACTGATAGGAGGGCATGTCTTTCGGATCTTTCGGCAGGGAAGTCAGCTCATCGATGACGACCTCAGCCTTCGACTGCCGTAGTGCCGACTCGACGGCAGCCGCATCGAACGCGTCCACCATGGCAGCGGTTGCTCCCATCTCACGCAGCTTTCGGGCTCCGGCCTCGGACCGGGACATACCGGTGACGGTATGTCCCTTGCGAATCAGTTCCGTAATGAGCGGCTGTCCAATCGCTCCGCTTGCACCAGCGACAAAGATATTCATCTTTCTCTCCTTCTGAGAACTCTGAGGAATGGATGGGCCCCGATCCGGGGCGGTTGTGTGGCCTTACTTCACGGGTATCAGGAACGGAGCGCCTTTGTCCTTGACGAAGAACACGAGAAACTTCGCAGGCTTGGTCTTGCTGGCGTTTCGTCCGACGAGGTGCACATCCTCTGGAGACTCATAGAACGTATCGCCCGGCTTGAGCGTCTGTTCCTTCCCGCCCTTGGCCTGCATGACCACGGAGCCTTCGAGCACGTAGACGAACACCTGTGCGTTGTGGCGATGAACGGGATCGACCTCGCCGGGTGCAAACTCCACGGTGATCATTGCGCCTTCTTTGCCGGGAATGCCGGTGAGGTCTTTCGACATAAGTGGAGTGATCTTTGGCTGTTGGGCCGTCAGGGTGCCTGCCGCCAGTAAAAACAAGAGAAGAATGCGCTTCATTATCTTCCTTCCTCTGCTTTGCGTGGGGCTGGCTGGTACTCGCCCGGTACCATGCGGAACGAGATGGCGATGCGATTCCACCCATTGATGGTGATGATTGCCAGGGTGAGATTGACCAGCTCTTCGTCGGAGAACCGTTGCCTGGCCTCCTCGTAGGCCTCATCGGGCACATGGCCTTCGGCAACCAGCGTCACGGCTTCGGTCCACGCCAGAGCCGCCTGCTCCCGGTCGGTGAAGAACGGCGTCTCGCGCCATGCAGACAGTGCATAGAGACGCTGTTCGCTCTCGCCTTCCGCACGAGCATCCTTCGAGTGCATGTCGATGCAGTAAGCGCATCCGTTGATCTGGGAGGCACGCATCTTTACCAACTCAAGCAACGAAGGCTCCAGCTTGGAGGACTTCCGGATAAACATCTCCAGGTTGAGCATCGCGTTGTAGGCTGCGGGCGAGGTCTTCTGGGGTTCTAATCTCGATTTCATGTCAGGTATTCCTTTCATTGTCAGAATAGCCAGGAAGTGGACCGGCAGGAAGGTCCATAATTGAAATGTGGGCAAGTCCACTTGGCCGGAAAAGAAACGGAGTGTCTACCCCAGCGATGCCAAAGATGGAAACCTTTCAGGATCTATCGCTCCATCCCTCGACGAACCAGAAGGAGCTCTGGCGCTGGCTCTACACCGAGCTTCGTGCGGCAATCCTTGACGGCCGTCTCAGGGCAGGTACACGATTGCCCTCCACGCGGAGCCTGGCCGTGCAGTACGAGCTCTCACGCGGCACAGTGATCACAGCCTTCGACCAGTTGCAGGCCGAAGGCTACATCCGCACGGAGGTGGGCTCCGGAACCTATGTGGCAACCGGCTTGCCGGATGGTCCACTGCCAACCTCCCGCAGCAAGCCTGCACCCGCGTTGCCGCAATCAACGGCCACGCTGAGCAAACGTGCCCAGGCGCAGTTGAAAGATGTGGTGGTGATGCCTGCGCCGCACTCGGTGGGTAAAGCCTTTCGAGCCTACGAGCCTGCTATCGATCTCTTCCCGGCCGACCTGTGGGCACGTACGGCAGCGCGAGTGCTGCGACGGGCTCCGCGTTCTCTGTACGGCCACGGCAGCGCCGGAGGCTACCAGCCGCTTCGCCGAGCGATCGCCGAGTACGTTGGCTCCTCGCGCGGTGTGCGATGCACGCCGGAGCAGATCATCGTGACCTCGGGTGCGCAACAGGCGTTGGATCTGCTGGGTCGCTTCCTGCTGGATCCCGGCGACTCCGTATGGATGGAGGACCCCGGCTATCCCGGGGCGTGGCAGACGCTGCGTGCGGCAGGTGCGCGCATTATCCCTGTACCTGTCGATCAGGATGGGCTCAACGTTGCAGCGGCGCGCAAGCTCTCACCGCGAGCGAAGATGGCCTACGTTACGCCTGCGAACCAGTTTCCATTGGGCGTAACGATGTCTGCCGACCGCCGTATAGAGCTGCTGCAATGGGCCGCCGAGGCGGGAGCCTGGATCGTCGAGGACGAGTACGATGCCGAGTATCGCTACTTCGGGCGTCCGGTGGCGGCGCTGCAAAGCCTCGATCGCTCCGGGGCTGTGATCTATGTTGGAACGTTCACGAAGATGCTCTTCAATGCGCTTCGCTTGGGATTTCTGGTGCTCCCTCTGCGGCTAGTCGGTGCTTTTGAAGCGGCAAGAACGCTGGTGGACCGCCATCCTCCGACGCTCGACCAGGCCATTCTCTCTGAGTTCATTACGGAAGGACACTTCGGCCATCACGTGCGAAAGATGCGTCAGATCTACGCGGAGCGAATGGCCGTCTTGAAGGAAGCTGCGGACGAGCATCTGGGTGGGCTGCTCGATGTAACCAACGCCGCTGCGGGCATGAAGACGGTGGCATGGCTGAAGACAGGGACTTCGGACAAAGCCGCAGCGGCGCAAGCCAGAAGGCTTGGACTGGAGATGATCGAGCTATCGGAGTTTTCCATCAAGCAGCCGTTGAAGCCTGGTTTGTTGTTGGGGTTTGCCGGCTGCAATCCTGACGAGTTGCGCCGGGGTGTGTCTGTGCTGGCGGCTGCACTGAGAAACCCACCCGCGCTACGATAGAGTTCGAGGAGATTCATCATGCAACCGCAAGTAGGCGAGCTCGTAGAAAACTTCACCCTGCCCGACCAGGATGGCAACATCGTCAACCTCACCGACTTCAGCGGCAAGCCCGTCGTGCTCTTCTTCTACCCACGGGCCGACACTCCAGGCTGCACGATCGAAGCCTGTGGCTTCCGCGACCACTTTGCCAAGCTCCAGAAGGCAGGTGTGGTCGTTCTCGGCATCTCGCGCGACACCGTCAAGGCGCAGAAGAAGTTCGCGGAAAAGTACGACCTGCAGTACCCCCTGCTTGCCGACGCCGATCAGGCGATCGTCAACCGTTTCGAACTCGTCAAGCCAAAGACGATGTACGGCAAGCTGGTCAGCGGTGTCGAGCGCACGACCTTCGTCATCGGCCCCGACCAGAAGCTGCTGCACGTCTTCCACAAGGTCAAGCCCGAAGGCCACGCCGAAGAGGTCCTCGCGCTACTGAAGAAGTAATCGTGATGGCTCCAACCCTACCTGAAGAACTGGTACTCGGCGCAGCCGTAGCGGCCACGGCAGCCTATGCCGTGGCCAACGCCGCGTTGCGTCCGAAATCCCAGCTCTTCGGCCGCACGCTGATCGCGGGAAACGACCCGAACGAAGTCGCCCTGACCTACGATGACGGTCCGAACGACGCCGCGACCGGCGAGCTGTTGGAGGTACTGGCACGTCACAACGCCAGCGCGACCTTCTTTATGATCGGTCGTTTCGTGCGGCAGCGGCCTAGGATCGTTCGTGAGGTGCAGGCTGCGGGCCATCTTATCGGCAACCATACCGAGACGCACCCGTGGCTTGCGTGGCAGTCTGAGAAAGTCATTCGGGAGGAGCTTCGCGCCTGCAACGAGGCGCTGGAAGATGCGCTGGGTGCGCCCGTCCATTACTTCCGCCCTCCCCACGGAGCCCGCCGCCCGGCAGTTATGCGTCTTGCCCGGGAATTAGGCCTGACGACGGTGCAGTGGAACGTGATGGGCTTCGACTGGGAGCCGATTGGCGTCGATGGCATAGTAAGCCGTGTAGAGAAGGGGCTGACAAGCGTCCATGGGCGCGGCGTCGGAGCGAACATCCTTTTGCACGACGGTTACGACCGCGCATTGGGCGCAGACCGCAGCAGCACCGTAAAAGCGACAGCGAGGCTGTTGGAGAGTTTCGCCCGCGAGGGCAGGCGCGTCGTCACGGTAGACGCGTGGAGTTGATTGAATTTTGAGGGAAATGGTGCGCCCGAGAAGATTCGAACTTCTGACCTACAGCTTCGGAGGCTGCCGCTCTATCCAGCTGAGCTACGGGCGCGTGTCTTAAGCGTAGCATAGGCTTACTATGATCTCTCTCCGCACCGCCCTCCTCGCCGCTGCTCTTGCTCCGCTCACCCTCGTGAGCGTGGCCCAAAAGCCTCTCGCCTCCCCTGCGGCCACCGCCGAGACGACCCTCGCCGGTAAGACCGTGTCCATCAAGTACAACTCGCCCGCGATGCGTGGCCGCAAGATCATGGGCGACCTTGTTCCTTACGGCCAGGTCTGGCGTACCGGTGCCAACCCCGCGACGACCCTCGTGACGGCTGCGGACCTGAAGATCGGCACGCTTGACGTTCCTGCCGGAACTTATACGATCTACAGCCTGCCGGCAGCCCCTGGAACGCCGTGGCTGTTGATCATCAACAAGCAGAACGGCCAGTGGGGAACGGAGTACCACCAGGAGCAGGACCTCGGACGCACGCCGATGCAGGCCGGCCATCTGGCGGCACCGCAGGAGTCCATGAGCATTGGTTTCGAGAAGACGAAGAAGAACTCGACCGAGCTGCATGTGAAGTGGGAGAACACCGACGAGTGGGTGAAGGTCGAAGCGGCAAAGTAACAGCGATCAATGGAAACAGAAAAGCCTGCTCATCTGAGCAGGCTTTTTGTTTCTCCAATATGCAGCGTAAAAAGAAGGCAGGGATTCCTACCATTCCTTTGCTGCTGAATCAGGCGTCAACTGGGTGGAGGCCACGGGGGCCTTCCAGCGCAGGATCGGCTTACGGGCGGCAGTCGTCTCATCCAGCCGCTGCAGGCGCGTCGAGTGCGGCGCGTTCTGCACCAGCTCGGGATTCTCCTCCGCCTCGCGTGCAATCTGTTTCAGAGCGTCGATCAGCAGGTCGAGCTCTTCGCGCGACTCGCTCTCCGTTGGCTCGATCATCATTGCGCCGTTGACCACGAGAGGGAACGAGACCGTGTAGGCGTGGAAGCCGTAGTCGATCAGCCGCTTGCCCATGTCGCCGGTCTTGACGCCGTTCTTGGCCTGCAGCTTGTCGCTGAAGACAACCTCGTGCAGCGACGGCGACTTGTACGGCAGGTCGAAGGTGCCCTCGAGCTTGGCGCGGATGTAGTTCGCGTTGAGCACAGCGTCTTCGGTGGTCTGGCGCAGACCGTCGGGGCCGTTGGCGAGGATGTAGGCCAGCGCACGGATGAACATGCCGAAGTTGCCGTACCACGCACGCACGCGGCCCACCGACTGCGGACGGTTGTAGTCGAGGCCCAGCGAGCCATCGGGATTGGTCTTGACCACGGGTGTCGGCAGGAACGGCTCGAGGATCTTCTTGCAGGCGACTGGTCCCGAACCTGGGCCACCGCCGCCGTGCGGTGTCGAGAAGGTCTTGTGCAGGTTCAGGTGCATTACGTCCGCGCCGAAGTCGCCGGGGCGAGTCTTGCCACACAGCGCGTTCATGTTCGCGCCGTCCATGTAGAGCAGGGCGCCCTTCGCGTGGAGGATGTCGGCGATCTTGTGAATGTCGCTCTCGAAGACGCCGATGGTCGAGGGGTTGGTGAGCATCAGGGCGGCAACGTCTCCATCGACCATGCGCTCGAGCTCGGCCAGATCGACCATGCCCTGCGCGTTCGACTTGAGGTTCGCGACCTGGTAGCCGCAGACCGCCGCCGTCGCAGGGTTGGTGCCGTGCGCGGAGTCGGGAATCAATACCTTCGTGCGCGGATTGCCCAGCGACTGATGATAGGCGCGGGCCAGCAGAATGCCGGTGAACTCGCCATGCGCGCCAGCCGCGGGCTGCAGCGTGATGGTATCCATGCCGGTGATCTCGATGAGGCAGTCGGACAACAGCTTCATGATGCCCAGGGCACCCTGGCTTAGCGACTCGGGCTGGTAGGGAT
Organism: Granulicella mallensis MP5ACTX8; assembly: GCF_000178955.2. NCBI lineage: Bacteria > Pseudomonadati > Acidobacteriota > Terriglobia > Terriglobales > Acidobacteriaceae > Granulicella > Granulicella mallensis. The sequence goes on from NC_016631.1 coordinate 1,183,313, forward strand.
GCGCCTCGGCCAGACCCTCAAGCCTGGCAACGGCCTCATTGATGCGCGGGTTGTACTTCATCGTGCAGGAGCCCAGTGGGTACATGCCGAGGTCGATGGCGTAGTTCCACGTGGAGAGCCGCGTGAAGTGGCGGATGATCTCGATCTCGCTCAACTCGGGCATCGCGCCCAGGTCGTCCGTGCGCACGGCCGCGCCGAGCAGGGAAGCAGCATCGATCGCGGGCACGTCGAGCTGTGCCAGGCGATAGCCCTTCTTGCCGGACGAGGACTTCTCGAAGATCAGGTCTTCGTTCTGATTGACGTGCGTGGTCGCCTTGATGGGGGTGCCAACAAATTTATCTGCCATGTTTCCTGCCTTTTACTCGCAACTCATATCTCGAAACTGAATGTTAAAAATCTTCTGCATTTTCGCCGCTGCCGTCGGCCGAATAGCTTCCAGCCTCCGGCCCATCCAAATCTTCTTCGCGCAGACTCAGCGCAATTACCGTGCCGCTTTCGAACTCGATCGTCAGCGACTCCATCTCTTCGAGCGCGGCCTTGGCAACGGTCTCGCCGATCTGCGCGCAGAGGGCGTTGCGATACTCTGGCTCACCATACGCAATGCTGAAATCTGCAAGCAGTACGTGCGGCCAGTCATAGAGCGTGAACAGCGGGCCGTCGAAGCGCAGGCGGACGTAGTCGGCGACGAACTCGACGGCGGTTAGTTCCTGTCCTTCGATGGTGGTGATGTCCATGGTGCGGTCTCCGTGATGGTGTGTGAAGGGGATAAGTTCAGCGTAGAGCTATGAGGGGCTGAGCGCAGATACCCTCATAGCTGATTCACTCGTAGCTCTACGCTGAACTATCCCCCTACGATCCTTAAATGACAGCCGCAGCCGCGTCGATTTGCACTTTGGTCGTCAACTCTGTCGCACACCACAAGGTCGCCTTCTCGCCCAACTCCGGATACCACTTCGCCAGTGCAAGACCGCCGATGATCTGCTTGCCGAGCAGCTTGGTGTTGGCTGTCTCGGCGCTTTCCGGCAGATTGATGGCGAACTCGTTGAAGCTCGGCCCGGTGAAGAGCGGCTTTGCTCCGGCCTTGGTCAGCGTGTTGCGCAGATAGGCAGCCTTTGCGAGGTTCTGTTCCGCGAGCTCGCGCAGCCCCTGCTTGCCGTAGACGGTAAGGAAGATCGTCGTCATCAGGGCGACGAGCGCCTGGTTGGTGCAGATATTCGAGGTCGCCTTCTCGCGGCGGATGTGCTGCTCGCGTGTCGAGAGGGTGAGCACGAAGCCGCGCTTGCCGTTCTTGTCCTTGGTCTCGCCGACGAGGCGGCCGGGCATCTGGCGCAGGAACTTTTCCTTGCAGGCGATGACGCCGCAGTACGGTCCGCCGAAGCCCACAGCCACTCCGAAGCTCTGCGCCTCGAGCGAGACGATGTCCGCTTCTACGGGGGCCTTCACGATACCGAGCGAGACAGCCTCGGCGATAGAGACGATCAGCAGTGCACCCTTCTTGTGTGCGATCTCGGCGATGGCCGTAACGTCTTCAATCGTTCCGAAGAAGTTCGGCGACTGGATCAGCACGCAGGCGGTATCGTCGGTGATCGCGGCATTCAGCGCGGCGAGATCGACGCGGCCCGTCTCGGCGACGTAGCCGACTTCAGTTGCCGGAATGCCCTGGTGCTGAGTTGCAGTGTGCAGCACCTCGCGGTACTCGGGATGCACGGTGCGAGCTACGACCGCACCATTGCGTCCGGTTACGCGCACGGCCATCATCACCGCTTCCGCTGCTCCGGTCGAGCCGTCGTACATCGAAGCGTTGGCGATCTCCATGCCGGTGAGCTCGCAGATCATCGTCTGGAACTCGAACATGGCCTGCAGAGTGCCCTGCGCAATCTCGGGCTGATAGGGGGTGTAGCTGGTGAGAAACTCGCCGCGCTGCACGAGAGAATCGATGACTACGGGCCGATAGTGACGGTAGGCACCCGCACCGAGAAAGCTTGCATACTGCTTGCTGGCGGGCTGCGAGGCCAGAACCGCTACATCGCCGCTCGCGATGTTTCCAGCGAAGGCGCGGAAGCGGTCGAGCACTTCGGATTCACTGTGCTGGCGCGGGATGTTGAGGTCGCCCTTCAGGCGGTACTCGGCGGGAATCGTCTCGAACAGGGCTTCAATGGAGGAGACGCCGATAGCTTCGAGCATTTCCGTGCGGTCGGCGGGAGATTTTGGAAGATAGCGCATGGGGTCTTTCTGGAGCGTGAGCATCCTGCGATGCCCACGCCTCAGAGTCGAGACCTGGGCACCCGGTGGGTTGCGGGTCTAGTGGCCGGTTTCTTCAGCGACGAACTTTTCATAGTCGGCTGCGGAGAGCAGGTCATCGGATTCGCCCCCGGTCAGGGACAGCTTGATGATCCAGGTCTCGTTCGCGTCGGTGTTGATGGTCTCGGGCTCGTCGTTGAGCGCCTCGTTGATCTCGATGACGGTGCCGGCTGCGGGCGAATAAAGTTCGCTGACGGCCTTGACGGACTCCACCGAGCCGAAGGATGAGCCAGCATCAAGCTTGTCGCCCACCTTGGGCAGTTCGACGAAGACGATATCGCCCAGCGAGCTCTGTGCGTAGTCGGTGATGCCGATGATGCCGGTCTTGCCATCGATCTCAAGCCATTCGTGAGACTTCGCGTAGCGGTAGTTTTCGGGATAGGACATGTGAGGTTCTCCGAAGAAGATTGTAGAGGATTATGGGCTGTGTACCGGTTCAGGGGAAAGGGTTAAAGCTTTGGTGCCGCTGGTTTAGGACGTTTGTAAAAGGGTGTCGGCACAACCTGCGCCTTCACCAGTTGGCCGCGAATCTCGACGGCGAGCTCGGTGCCGAGTTCGGTATAGGCGACGGGCACGTAGGCCAGGGCGATATTCTTCTTGAGGAACGGTGCGGGCGAACCCGATGTGATCTCGCCGATTTTGGTGCCGTCGAGTGTGGCGACGAGATAGCCATCGCGTCCGATGCCGCGGTCGACCATCTCCAGGCCGACCAGCTTGCGCGACGGCCCGCCGCTGTTTTGAACCTCGAGCAGCGCCTCGCGGCCGACGAAGTCCGTGCCCTTGTCGAGCTTGCAATAACGGCCCAGATTGGCCTCGAAGACGTTGATGGTGTCGGAGATCTCATGGCCGTAGAGCGCCATCGCCGACTCCAGCCGCAGGGTGTTGCGAGCTCCAAGCCCGCAGGGGATGATGCCGAACTCCTCACCGGCGGCGAGCACCTCGCCCCAGACGCGTGCGCTGGTCGGTTCGTCGGAAGGGATGTAGATCTCGAAGCCGTCCTCACCGGTATAGCCGGTGCGCGCGATCATCACGTTGTGGCAGCCGCAGACCTGCCCCCAGGTGAACCAGTAGTTCTTGATCGTCGAGAGATCGACGCCGGTCAGCTTCTGCAGGGTGGCTGCGGCCTTCGGGCCCTGGATCGCGAGCTGCGTGTAGTAATCGGAAAAATCGTTGACGTGAACGCCGCTCATGCCGCCGATCACCTGTCGTACCCACTGCACGTCCTTCTCGCGGGTGCCGGCATTGATGACGATCAGATAATCGTTGTCGCCGAGCTTGTGCAGCACCACGTCGTCGACGAAGGTCCCGTTCGGATACAGCATCGCCGAGTAGTGGGCCTGGCCGGTCTGGAGCTTGCTGGCGTCGTTCATCAGCAGCTTCTGCACGGCGGCGAGCGAGTTCGGTCCGCGCAGCTGGATATCGCCCATATGCGAGACGTCAAAGAGGCCCACCGAGGTGCGTACGGCCATGTGCTCTTCGATCAGTCCGCGATATTGAACGGGCATATCCCAGCCGCCAAAGTCGACCATGCGCGCCTTGTGCGCGTGGTGGGTGGCGTGCAGGGCGGTACGGCGGAGGGCGGAAGGCGTTTCTGTCGTCATAATGTCTGTCCTTAGGATGCACCAGTATGGGCAATTGGTGCGAGGCAACTGTCTACGATAGCAAACCTAAGGGTACGGCGAGAGAAAAAACGGCCTTATGGGGCTGGCGTCACCACTGTCTTCAGATCGTTCACCAGGGCGGCAATCCCATCGTCGAAGTTGCGGTCATGCGTCTTTTGCAGATAAGCGACATCGACCGATTCGGTAAACGTCCACAGGATGTAATGCGTAGGCCGGTCGTAGACCACGAGCCGAAACATCGGCAGCGGATCGGCGGCACCCTTCACCTTGGCTCCCTGGTTATCGCCAAAGGCCGGCCCTTTGGGCGCCATCAGTTGAATCTCGAAGACCAGATCGGCCTCGGCAGGGCTTGAGGTCAGGGAAAACGTCTTGTCCGAGGCAAGGGCTGCATAGAGTTCGTTATAAGCACGTGCTGTATCGCCGCTGAAGGGGTGAGGGAACAAGCCGCTATCGGCGCCTGCGTTGGAGACGAACACCTTTTTGCCGGCAACCAGGGGCGTTGGGAAGGGCGCTTTGCCGGGAAGTTGCTGAGCCTGCAAAGCGCCAGGCAAAAGGGCAAGCGATAGGAGAAGGAACAAACGAAGCTGCTTCATGGCGACCTCTTGCAGCAGGCCGTCGTATCGCCGTGCTGCTGTAGGAAAGGACACGAGCTTTGAGCTATTTGTTTCGCGAAGCAGCGATATTCGTTGGAACGAGGCAAAGAGGAGTGGGTATCAGCTTCTCTGCCGGCGGTTCGCGCGCACAAAGCTGCTGATCGAAAAATATGCAAAGACGAGGAACAGGAGTAGATAGAAGTAGGCCTTATGCGCTTCAGACGAACTGGGCGAGGCTTTGAAGCTATTGTGTAGCCGCCACACGCTCTGACCCAGGACCAATGCAAACAGGGCGAAGAAGGTACCTGTCACCTCCAGCCAGAGAACGCTGGAAAACCGTTTTACCGGCGTTAGTACGGACCGTCCCAGGCCGCGCGCCTGTGTTTTGGCTACTTTTTGGACTTCGGCAACATTGCGATAAGCCTGCGCCGCCTGAGCTATTGGGGAGGGCCGTGGGGTGGTGGCCGCAGGATTGGGCCGTGCCGTTTGCTGAGAGGCTGCACCGGAGGGATTCGGTGCTGTGGCGGCATCGACAGCGCTGATCAACGTCTTTGTGGCGTGGCGCGCACCATAGCCAAGAGCGCGACCGAGGCGAACCCTATCCATGGCCCCAGTGTATCGCGGCCCTTTGAAAACTTGCGAAGCAAAGCTGCCATCTCTGGCATCCTAGAGTCATGGCGCCTGCGGATGAGGAAGACGAGAGTACGGGAAGCGTCAAAAAATGGGTCTGGGTGGTAGGAGGCTTGTGCGCGGCCACCGTTGGCTTCCTGGTCCTGGGTCCGAAGCGCGTAAAGCCTGTGCGAGATCTGGCTCATCGGCTTGAAGAGGCCTGGGAAGAGCACGATGACGGCCGGGACTCAGAGATTCAAGACCCGGAGATTTAGACAGCGTTCCGCAATCTTGTTTTGCGACACCGCCGACATCAGCGTAATCTTGAGGGCAGTGGCACCCGCAGCTGCCGTTCCCGACAATCTTCGATTGGGAATACCCGGTGCGTGGTCAGGGCGTTCTGAACAAAGCCGGGAGGTGGCATTGAATCAACAGGTTAAAGACCTTATCCAAAAACTGGGCGAGGCGATTCATGAGTCGGTAGCTGAATCGGAAGCAATCGCGGGCGTGGTTCGAGAGATCCGTGAGCAGGGCTTCGACGTGCTGCTGATGCTGGAAGCGACCATCGGCCTGAACGAGGTCGAGGACGACGATGAGGGTGCCGAAGGCGATGAAGGCAACGAAGCCGCGCATGGTCCCTTTACGCGCAACGATCTAACCTTCCTCAAGTCTTTACGCATCACAACGGAAGAGCATGAATCGGGCGCGGGCGGCGATACAACCAACGGTGTATAACCGCATCTACCTCAGTGTTTTGACTGTGTGCTAGACTCGTGGCCTGTTTTGCGTCTAACGGCTGTGCACGCATTTTGAAGAGGTAAGGGACTACATGAGAGATACGCTGGGTGTACTACTCGCTGGGGGTGCCGGCGAGAGGCTTTTCCCTTTGACTCGCGACCGCGCCAAACCGGCGGTTCCTTTTGCAGGTCAATATCGCATCATCGACATCACACTTTCGAACTGCATCAACTCCGACCTCCGCCACGTTTACATCCTGACGCAGTACAAGGCGCTTTCGCTGAACCGCCATATCCGCGAGGGCTGGGGCCCTGTAGTGGCCAGCGAGCTGGGCGAGTTCATCGAGATCCTGCCGCCGATGCAGCGCGTCTCCAAGAGCTGGTACCAGGGCACGGCCGACGCGGTCTTTCAGAACATCTACTCCATCGGCTCGGAAGAGCCTACGTATGTGCTGATCCTCTCCGGCGATCACATCTACAAGATGAACTATGCGCTGATGAAGCAGCAGCATACGGAGTCGGGCGCCGACGTCACGATTGCCACCTTGCCGGTGAGTCCCAATCAGGTCTCGCAGTTCGGTGTTGTCGAAGTGGCGCAGAACAGCGAAGTCACGGGCTTCGTCGAAAAGCCGAAGGAGACCAACATCCGGTCGCCCTTCAACCCCGACATGGTCGACGTCTCGATGGGCATCTACCTCTTCAACACGGACGTGCTGATTCCCGAGCTGATGAAGGATGCCGAAGACCCGAACTCCAAGCATGACTTCGGCCACGACATCCTGCCGAAGCTGCTCGGGCGCTACAAGGTGCACGCCTACAACTTCGTCGATGAGAATAAGCAGCGCGCTCTCTACTGGCGCGATGTGGGAACCCTGGAGGCCTACTACGAGGCCAACATGGATATCGCCGCCGTAGCCCCGACATTCAACCTCTACGACAAGGCCTGGCCGATGCGCACCCGAGCGTACCAGTATCCGCCGGCGAAGTTCGTCTTCGGTGAGCCGGGCCGCACGGGTATGGCGATCAACTCGATTGTCAGCGCTGGTTCAATCGTCTCGGGCTCGGTGGTGCGCAACTCGGTGCTCTCGCAGGATGTTCGTGTGAACAGCTATGCGGATGTCGATTCCAGCATCATCTTTTCGCACGTCAATGTGGGCCGCCACTGCCGCATTCGTCACGCCATTATTGATCGCGACGTACATATTCCGGACGGAACGGTGATCGGCTATGACCCGGTCGAGGACAAGAAAAACTACTTCGTCACGCCCAGCGGTCTCACCGTCGTCACGCGCGACTACTCGGTCTATGAGAACCCAGTCTCGCCAGACTTTATGCAGGTAAGCGAAGGCTGGTAAGAGCCGAGTGGCAAGTGACAAGTGGTAAGTAGCAATACAAAAGCGGCGCGGAATGATCATCATTCCGCGCCGCTCAGTTTTTGCTTTGTGACTTACCACTTGTCACTCTGCTTCTACCGCTTCCCGAACTTATAGACCAGTCCCGCTGAGATCGAGAAGAACTCACGCGTCTCGGTTCCGAAGTGCTCGAATATGAGATCGGGCTGCAGGCGGATGGCCACGCGGGGAGCGTAGTTGAAGTCGATGCTGCCGCCCACGGCGCCAAAGGGGCTGGTGGTATTGGGATACAGACCTGCGGTCTCCGTTGTGGGGACCTGTCCTCCACCGGGAGGTGGCGGGTAGCCGGTAATGGCCGTGTCGAAGGTTCCATGCGTCGCACCGGCGAGTGCGTGGTAGTCGATCGCGGCATAGCGGTTCTTGAAGCCGCGCCACTGCACGCCGCCACTGACGATGTTCTGGTACACCAGCACGCGGTTGAGATTGAAGACTTGTACCTGCGGGCTGGTGGGGGACGTTCCGGCCTGGATGCGGTAGTCTCCGACGACTCCCAGATGGCTGGTAAGCCAGTAAGTGCCCATCACCTCGCCGCCGCCCATGTTGTAGTGCTTGGGCAAGGCCTGCCCGGCCTGGCCGTTGCTGTAGCTCAGTCCGCCATAGACCTCCCACTTGTTGTTGTAGACCGGTCCGGTAGAGGGTGCCAGCGCCGGCGCCGTGATGGCTGAGGTTGAGCTCATGGCCTTGGTTCCGGGGGCGGCGACCTGCGCCTGCGAGCTGATGGCGCTGAAAAGGCCTGTTCCTGCCAGAACAAACGCCGCTATCGGCGTGCGCCAGCGGCGCGTGGATGAAGCTGTTTGATTCGTCACGTGGAAGATTGTCCTCTGCTGCTGGCGCCGGAGCGCGCTGTTATCTCAGGTGCGCGCCTTCGCGGTGCGTCCGTCTAAGGATATAACGCCGGGCATGGTTTGCGGCGAATCCTGGGGATTGTATCCAGCGAAGGCTATGGCGGGGCAGGCTTATCCGCCGTTTTGTTGCGGACGAGGAACACAGGCGCAGGTCGGTACAGGAGGCTGTAAGTGAAGAAACGAGAGCAGGGCATGATCGTTGTGGCTCTGATGTTTCTCTTTGGGGCTTCAGGTTTGGCGGTCTCCCAGGGAATACCGTCGCAGAGACATGGTGGCCTGGTATTGAAGGACCTTCCGATCCCTAAAGGTGCGCGAGTGATCGGCCTGGAAGTCCATTTGGCTGCCGGGGCATTCGATAGTCTGGCGGAGATCCCTGTCGGATGGCATGTTGTGGTGGACAATGATCCCTCATGGCAGGCAAATTTCGAGGCCCACGCAAGTGCTGGAGCCGAGGGACTGGATGAAAGCACGGTACAGAATCTCTGGCTTGAGGTGATAAAAAACGAAGTTGGAGACAGGAAGTTCATCGCGTCAGGATGGGTGATTTTGACCTCCAATGCTGAGAAGGAAAGGCGAATCCCCTTGAGTTCCTACAATTTCGACTTTGTTGAGCGCTATCCTCGGCACCGGCTCCATGATCCGGACGCGCCCGGACATTGGCGTTGATGTCCCTGCAGGGACTGGGTTTCGGGAACGTTGAAACCTGTCTATACCTCAGCAAAGACTACAGGTTCGTGCGACAATGGAGGTGCTTTTACACGTCTTAACGGCGTGTGACGAATGGAGAATCAATATGGAGATCTTTCAACCTTGGCACTTGATTATTGTGGCCCTGGTCGCTGTCCTCCTCTTCGGCGGTCGTAAGCTGCCGGAGCTTGGCAAAGGTCTTGGCGAAGGACTGCGCGGTTTCAAAGAGGGCATGAAGGGAATTACGGACGATGCTAAGGCAGACGCCAAGCCTGCGGATGCCACTCATACCGTTACTCCTACTCCTAAGGTCGAAGAGACCCCTAAGTAAACAAGGGTCGAAGGAAGCCTCATGGCGGAGTCGTTTCTGTCACGCCATTTCCTCGTTCATCTGCTCTGACGGTGGCCTCAATCTGTTCGTTATGTATATGGGACTGCCCCAAGCATCCGGAAGCGTAGCGATTTATGAAGCTAAAATCTGATTACCTTGTAAAGCCGCACACCAAAGTGCGGCTTTCGCATCTCTCGACCAGCGAAACCGGCGACTTTCACGACAAAGACGCCGCAGAGCCTGTTCTGGCTAAACATCGCGAGCAGCTCGACGCCCTGCAGGACGTCCTCTACGCCTCGCAGTCCAGGGCGGTGCTGATTGTCTTGCAGGGCATGGATACCGCCGGCAAAGACGGCACCATCCGGCACATTTTTTCAGGGATCAATCCGCAGGGCTGCGATGTCGCCTCCTTCAAGGTGCCGACCCCGCTGGAGGCTCGCCATGAGTTTCTGTGGCGCTGCCAGGCGCAGACGCCGCCGCGCGGCATGATCGGCATCTTCAACCGCTCGCACTATGAGGATGTGCTCTCTCCGCGTGTTCACGGCCTGATCGGAGAAAAGACAGCGCGCCGCCGCATGGACAACATCAATGGGTGGGAGCAGACACTGGTTGATAACGGGGTTGTGATCCTCAAGTTCTTCCTGCACATCTCGCGCGAGGAGCAGACCAGCCGCCTGCAGGCGCGCATCGATACGCCCGGCAAGAGCTGGAAGCTCTCGCCCGCAGACTTCGCCGAGCGCAAGTTCTGGCCGAAGTACGTCGACGCCTACGAAGATATTCTTCGGCATACGAGCCACAAGCATGCGCCGTGGTTTGTGATTCCGGCGGACAACAAGTGGTACCGCAACGTGGCGATCTCGCAGATTCTGGTCGATGCCATGAAGGGCCTGAAGCTGGAGTATCCGAAGCCGACCTTCGACCCGTCCGGCATCAAGCTCACGAAAGAAAGCGCGGATTCGACTGCAAAGAAGGTCGAGGCCCGCAAGAATCGCAAGAGTAAAAACGCTCCCGCCGCAGACGCGCCCAAGGCGACGTAAGCGGCCGCAGAAGCGTCAAAGCTTTCGATCGCAAAGGTAAGTATCTCTCCAGGCTGGTCCTCAGATACTGACCATCACCACGGCAGCTACAGCCACAGCCATACCCACAAGCTGCCGCCGCGTGGGACGCTCGTGCAGTTGCCATGCCGCCAGCAGGATCGTCGAGGCCGGATAGAGCGAAGCCAGCACCGCTGCCACGTCCAGCCGGCCGAGACGCGTCGCAGCGACAAAGAGTATATTCCCGCCAGTATCGAGCAGCGCCACGGAGAGGGCCCACAGGATAGCGGAGGAGGGGAGGTGTTTCGCGCCTCCGTCTTCCTTGCCTCCGCTCAGGCGTAGGGTCAGCAGCGTCAGGCCGCAGGTAGTGAGGCTGCCGATACGGGCCAGCGCCATCGGCATGAAGATGCCGAGCGGATTCGCCATGCGCAGCGCGACGAAATAAACTCCAAAGCCAATGCCGGCAAGGATAGCGAGGCTCAGTGTGCTGCGGCCGGAGTCCTCGGGGGAAGGCCCTGCGGCGATCGCCCAGATGGCGATAAACGCAAGAGCAAATCCGACGATCCGCAGAGTGCCGGGCGCACCTTCCAGCAGGCTGGAGACCAGTGCCGGAATGGCAGCAGCCAGGAGACCGCTGATGGCGGCTGAAACCCCCATCTCTCCACGTGAAAGCGCAATATAAAACGCGGTCAGAGAGATTCCGCCCGCGACACCGGCCAGCACGCCCCAGCCCAGCAGAGCGCCGTGGGGCATCGGCTCATGACGCAGCAGGAGGATGGACGCCAGCACGATAAAACTGACGGAGTGGGACATCAGGATGACCCGCAACGTCGAGCGAATCGAGCCTCCGGCAGCCTTGACCCCCATGCCGCCGGAGAAGTCTCCGCCTCCCCAGGCCAATGCCGAAGCCAGCGCGATCAAGGCATTGCTGTGTATGTTCCAGTTCATTGAAAGGTTCTTCCGTTTAAAACTTGTCCAGCGACTACCCATTAAAACGTCAAAGGCACGGCTGAAGCCGCGCCTTTGACGAAACCTGTCTTGTAATTATAGCGATCTGGCCTACGGTGTGGCTGTAGGAGTGACCGGCAAGGGGGCGCTATTCCTGGGGGTGGGATAGTAGCCGTCCTTGGAGATCACTGTCAGGTTAGGCCTCGCCACCCGAATCTCCGTCTTGCGGAATTTACCGTCAAGAATCGGCTCGTGGCTGTAGTAGCCGACCGTGTACTGGGTGCGTGCCTGTTTGGCGATGTTGGCGAAGCTTCTTTCGATCCCGCCCTGCCGGAACTCAGGATCGGTCTGCCCGCCGGTCAGGGCGGTAACGCGCGGCAGAATGTCATCGCGCATGGTCATGGGCAGATGGATACGATCGATGAAGCCGAATCCCGGGACCGCGGAGTCACCTACGAGGGTCGCGAAGACCTGAATATTGTTGGTCTGGCAGAATTGGATGACCTCTTTTTCCTTCGCGGTGCTGCCGTACTCCTTGCCGTCGGAGATGACATAGACGACACGCAGTCGTTCTCTGTTTGCGTGGGTCGTCTCAATTGCTGCGGCGAGAATCGCGTCAAGCAGCGTGTGGAACTCCTTGGGCGCGCTGCTGATAATGATGCCGCCATGGGAGCCACGATTCGTCTGGGGATCGACCGCCTGGTTGTTCTTCACCGTGGTCTGGTCCAGCGCACTGCCGAAGTTCATATTCGGATCGCGACCGGGTCCCTTGGATCTTTCCAGAATGACGCCCAGCCGCGCGCTCTGTGCCGCTGTAAAGGCTGTCTGCTCCTTCACGCCGTTGTTGTACGTAAAGACCGAGACCTCGTCGTAGGGCGCAAAGGCATCCTGTAATGCATGCAGGGAGTTATTGATCTTGTTCATGGTGTCGAAGGTGACACTCTGATCGATGACCAGGGCTACCGACATGGGCCGGGGGTCGCTCGAGAAGTTCTGCATCTGCTGGCGCAGGCCGTTCTCATAGACGCGCACATCGCGCCACGTCAGGCCTGGAACCAACTGGTTCTTGGAATCCTTGACGATAAAGGGAAGTTGGACGAAGTTCACATGCACGCGGAGTATGGGCATCGCGCCTTCACCTAGCGTTGGCGGCGGAGCGCCCGCATTGTCGTCTTCGGCAGGTGTTTGTGTGCCGGACGTGGGAGTCGAAGGCAGGGTGCTGCCGACGGCCTTCTGCCCGTCGCTGGCGGGGGCTTCGGTGGTGGACGTTTGCTCCGGTGGAGGAGCATCCGGCAGGGCCACAACCGGGGTAATCGTGTTGAGCTGCGGCAGGGTCTGAGGACGCGGTGCATCCGGGACGTTCTGTTGCTGCGTACCTGGAGTGCTCTGCTGTGGGTTCTGAGCGCATATCGCGAGATCAAAACCAGGGCCAAAGCCCGCCAGCGCAACCGTTAGCGCCCCTACCCAAACTGTTTGCTTGCCGAACACCATTAAGGTCAACCTCTTCTTGAACACGGTTCCCCGCAGCCGATGGGCCGAAGGCACACCCTTTGAGACTACCAGTGTGTGCGCTCCTCTGCTACGTTCTTCCCCAGGAGCCCGGTTAATGTTGGACTTTCCTTAGAAGCTAAGGGCACCCAGGATCCTATGCAAGACCGTAAGATGGCAGGCAGATACTGATGGCCCTGCTTTTGGGGTCGCACGGTTGCGCATCATTCTGAACATCGGCAGCTCACAAAGGTCTAAGCACAATGAGATGTGCAATCACCAAAACGGGTTTCTTTCCAACGATTCTGCTTCCTGCTGTCATGGGGGCAGCGATCACTCCTTCTCTGGCCCTATGTCAGGAGACCCCCGCTCCATCGCCGTCGCCTGCTTCGAGCAGCCCTGTCCCGGGGCCCAGGGGGCCGGTATTTGATGTGATCTCAATTCGACCGAGTACGCCGGGTGAAAGTTGGTTGATATCGGATCCTCCCGATGGATACCGAGTCCTCGCTCAACCTTTGGGGCGAACGATCCTGAGGGCCTATTTCCCTCGGATATTGCAGAGCAGGGTCGCTCTTCTTCAGGGGGCTCCAGGCTGGGTGTGGGACGATGCGTACGATGTCGTGGCTAAAGTGGCTCCGGGCGATATGGCCGAGTGGGAGACTCAACGCCTCAACATGGGCTCTCTGGCAAGCGGAACGATGCTGCAAAAGATGTTGCAGGCTGCCCTGGCGGAGCGGTGCAAGCTCGTCGTGCATCGCGTTCCGATGGAGATTTCAGGCTATGTGCTGGTGCTCAAAAAACACGGCCCTAACCTGGATCAAATGAAGGAGGCGCTGCCTGATGAGACGGTTCCTCCAGACGCTCACCGCATCTCCGGGGGTGGCTCGGCAACTCTTCCTACGCCGGGTCCAGGATCAGAGAAAACCTATTTCCAGACCTCCATGGCCTCCTTGGCTGCGGACCTGACTCTTTCCTGGTTCGGTGCCGTCGAAGACAGGACCGGCCTGACTGGAAAATATGATTTCACTCTGCAAAAACGAGAAGATGTATCATCCCCGCCCCCGGCCGGGCAGACGATAGTACCGGCAACCGACCCACGGCCTTCTCCCTGGAACCTGGAAAAGCTTGGTTTGGAATTGAAGGTCATTCAAATTCCCATGGAAGGGCTGGTCATCGACCATATCGAGAGGCCCTCAGCGAACTAGCCAAATGGGCCTGATTCTTGAGATATCGATTAGTCGCCAAAAAAGGCGAAACCGGCGTTTAATGTGTCTATGCGACCCCTATGGCTGCGTCTCGTCCCCGCTCTGTCGTTCGCACTCCTGTCCTGTGCGCCTGGCCTCCACGCGCAGGAAGCCCCCTCGCCGGACGCTCCGCCGCCGGCGAGCACCGCGCCAGCCCAGCAGGAGCAGAATCCTGAGACCCAGACCCTCAAGGTCAACGTCAACCTGGTCGACCTCTATTTTTCCGTGCGCGACAAGTCAGGCTATGTCACGGGCCTGCATCAGCAGGATTGCGGGCTTTGGGAAGACGGCCAGCAGCAGACGATCAAGAATTTTACGCAGGAGAAGAATCTGCCCCTGACGATCGGCATTCTGCTCGACACCAGCGGAAGCCAGAAGAACGTGCTTCCGCTAGAACAGGACTCCGGCGCGCGTTTTTTGAGTGAGGTGCTAAAGCCGAAGGATGAGGCTTTTCTGATCTCCTTCGATGTCAATGTTGACCTGCTCTCCGACTACACCAACAGCGCTCACGAGCTGAAGCGCGCCATCGACAAGGCTTCCATCAATGCGGCTTCGTCGAGCGCCGGCGTTCCCGGCATCGGCGGCGGCCCGTTCCCGACGAGCCACCCGCGCGGCACGCTGCTCTATGACGCTGTGTATCTGGCCGCGCACGACAAGCTGCAGTCGCAGACCGGCCGCAAGATCCTTGTTCTGCTGACCGATGGCGGCGACCAGGGATCGCAGGAGACGCTGAAGAGCGCGACGGAGGCCGCACAGAAGGCCAACGCCATCCTCTACGTCATCCTCATCGCGGACCGCGCGAACTTCAGCTATGGGTTCAACGCCGACGGGCAGATGGAGCAGTTGGCGCATGAAACCGGCGGTCGAGTCATCAACGTCGGAAACAACGGCAAGAAGCTCGAAGAGGCCTTCGACCAGATCCAGGACGAGCTGCGCACGCAGTACCTGGTCAGCTATACGCCCAAGAACAAAGCCGCCGATGGTAAGTTTCGCAAGATCAACATCGACTGCGGGAAAGATGCGAAGGTGCAGGCGCGCAAGGGGTATTATGCGATTGTCGGCGGTGGGGATGACAACTGAGTGGCTTCACACTTGACGTAATGTCTGTGAAAAGCGATCAACGCCTGTGCTTTCACTTTTCCCCATCCACAGAAACGTCATCCTGAGCGAAGCGTCTCGCGTTTTTGCGAGACGCGAAGTCGAAGGACCCTGAAGAGTTTATCTTGCCGCTATCGCCAGGACCGTTCCAACCGAAGAGGCTGAGGTTCGAGCGTTCGAGGTGGAAACGGTCCGGAAGGTCGAGGCGATGTGGAAGGTTTCGGGGTTCTTCGACTCCGCAGCTCGCACAGTACGCGAGCTGCGGAGTCGAAGAATGACGCTTCTGGGGTAAGTCGAGAAAGGATACTTCGTGGACGGGCCCAAAGAAGACTTTCCCACGTTTCTGCTTCGGCAGATCTAAGCCTCCATCGCCCCCGAATACACAGCCATTCCCGCCACGGCATCCACACCCATCGCATCGAGCGAATCGACCTCGGCGCGTTCCTTGATCCCTCCGGCGACGATAAGCTGCCGGGCGGTCGTAGAGCGCAGCACTGCGGCGACGTCCATCGGAAAACCCTGCATAGTGCCTTCGGTATCGACGTGCGTGTAGAGGAAGGCTGAGGTGTAATCCTCAAGCCAAGTCACAGCCTCTTCCGGCGTCAGGTCGACCGAGTCCTTCCAGCCCTTCACAGCAACCTTGCCGTTTTTGGTGTCGACGGAAAAACACAGGGCATCTTCGCCAAGCGCCTTCTTCAAGCTGGCCGCGAAGACCTTATCTACACCGTCGCTGTTGAAGAGGGAAGAGCCATAGATCACCCGCTTCGCCCCGGCATCGAGCAGCCGCTGTCCGTCTTCAGGGGTGCGCAGGCCACCGCCTACCTGGCACGGCAGGCGTTTGCAGATCATCTCGATCAGCTCGCGGTTGTCGCCCTGCCGCATCGCAGCGTCGAGATCAATAAGCTGCACGGTCGGGTATTTCGAGAAGCGCTCGATCCAGTAGTCGAAGTCGTCGAAGGCGAGCTTGAGTTTCTCACCCTGCACGAGCTGCACAATGCGCCCGCCCATCAGGTCAATCGAAGGAATCAGCATGATGTTTTCAGTGTAGACGGAAACAAACTGCAAACGCAGAGCCTGCCGAGTACACCAAGTTAACGCAACGTAAACTCTGCGCAAACTTTGCGTCCTTCGCGCACTCCGCGTTTGCAGTTTGGATCAACACGGCAGCCGCATCGGCACTCCCGCCGCCGCAACCTCTGCCTTCAACGCTCGCGAATCCGTAATCCCAAAGTGAAAGATACTCGCTGCCAGCGCCGCATCGGCCTTGCCTGCCTTGAACACCTCGGCAAAGTGCGCGGCCGAGCCCGCACCACCACTGGCGATCACCGGAATCTGCACTGCCTCCGACACGAGCCGCGTCAGCTCGCAGTCGAAGCCGTTGCGCATGCCGTCGGTATTCATCGAGGTCAAGAGGATCTCTCCGGCACCCCGCTGCTCAGCCTCCCGCGCCCAGTCGACGACTCGCAAACCGGTCGCCTTGCGTCCGCCGCTGACATACACCTCGGCATCCTCTACGCCATGCTCCCCTCGACGGGCATCGATTGCGACGATCACTGCCTGTGCGCCGAAGCTGGAGCCGATCTCGCCGATCAACTCCGGTCGTGCGATGGCCGACGAGTTGATGCTGACCTTGTCCGCGCCCGCATCGAAGACCGCCGCTGCATCCTCAGCAGACCGGATGCCTCCACCCACGGTGAAGGGCACGAAGAGCGAGGCCGCTGTGCGCTTCACGGTATCGAGCAGCGTGCCGCGGCCTTCATGGGTCGCGGTAATGTCGAGCAGCACGATCTCATCGGCCCCCGCCGCCGCATGGCGATGCGCCAGCTCCGCCGGGTCGCCCGCATCGACGATATCGACGAACTGGATACCCTTTACGACGCGTCCGCCCCGTACATCGAGGCACGCGATGATTCTCTTCGTCAGCATGAGATCCCGTCTTTGCCTTTCTTTCTGTTCTTGTTTTTCTTTCTGTCATTCCCGCAGGGAATCTGCTTTCCGTCTGCAGCCGCACCAATCACGAATTCACACTCATGCCCACAACCGGACACTTTGCCGCAGCCGCCTCGCTGCCGCCGACACGGCCGAAACCGAAGTCGTCCGTTCCTAGGAAGCTCATCTTGTGGTGCCGGGCCATGCCGCTGAGTTCGTTGTGCACCATATGCATCGCCATCTGGATGGAGTGCACGGAGTCCGCGCCACCGGCGGGCGTGATGTGTTCGCGGCCCAGTGCGCTGATGCGGTAGGGGCACGCCCAACCCTTGCCTTCGATGTGAAAGGGTTTGCCGAAGCTGACGGTCAGGGTCGCGATTTGGCTCTCATGTTCGATATCGAGGAAGCGTTCGGCGATGATCTCGAACGGCAGCAACTCCATGCCGGTCCAGTTTGCTGCCGTGTCTGGCTTTACCATCTCCACTGTGCCCTGCGAGACGTGGGTTGTGTCGGTAATCATGGGGTGCCTCCTGCGAACGTGTTGCGGTTCGATGCTACAGCGCGAGAAAGTTTTGCAGGACGCGCAGTCCTGTTTCAGCCGACTTCTCAGGATGAAACTGTACGCCCATTACGTTGCCGCGTTCGACTGCGGCGGTAAACGCGCCACCATACATCGTGGCCGCAGCCGTGTCCGCCGACACCGGCGCGCGCCACGAGTGGGTGTAATAGACGAAGCTCCCCGGCGTAACGCCTGCCAATAGCCGTGAGTCTTCGCGCACGTTCTCGAGCGAGTTCCATCCCACATGCGGCGACTTTAACTCCGTGCCCTCGAAGGTGGCAGGGAAGCGCTCGCACTGGCCGCCAAAGTGCCCGAGTCCTGCTGTCTCGGGTGCTTCGGTGGAACCTTCATACAGCCACTGAAGCCCCACGCAGATGCCGAGAAACGGCGTGCCCTTGGCGACGGCTTCGCGTGTCGCCTGGGTCAGGCCGAGGTCGGCGAGCAACTGTGTCGACTGAAAATGGCCGACGCCGGGAAGAACGATCTTGTCCGCACGCAACACCTCAGCGGGATCTTGCGTGATCACAATGCCGTTCGCGCCAAGATGTTTGAGCGCTTTGACCACGCTGGTCAGATTGCCCGCTTTGTAGTCGATGACAGCGATCATCTTTACAGCAGCCCCTTGGTACTCGGCAGCAACTCTCTCATCCGCTCATCCCGCGAGCACGCACCGCGCATCGCCCGTGCGAATGCCTTGAAGATCGCCTCGATCTTGTGATGGTTGCTGCGCCCATACATGGTCTTCACATGTACATTGGCCTTCGCGCCGCGCGCAAAGCCATCGAAGAAGTCCGCAACCAGCTCACTCTGCAGATCGCCGACGACGGGCACCGTCACCTGGTCATCGACGACATACGCCACGCGGCCCGAGAGATCGACCGCAGCCACTGCGAGCGTCTCATCCATCGCCATGACGAAGTATCCCGCCCGGAGAATGCCCTTCTTGTCGCCAAGCGCCTCGGCAAAGGCCTCGCCCAGCGCGATGCCGACGTCCTCCACCGTGTGGTGCTGATCGACATCCAGATCGCCCACGCACTTCAGTTGCAGGTCGAATCCGCCATGTCGCGTAAACAGCTCAAGCATGTGGTCGAAGAAGCGAATGCCCGTCGAAACCGTATAGCTGCCCTGTCCATCGACGTTGAGCCGAAGCGAGATCTTCGTCTCCGTCGTATTGCGTTCCACTACGCCAATGCGTTCGTCGCCTACCGGCGCGACACCCAACTCATTTACCAGATCACTCATCTTTCACTCCGCTTCAACTTCACAAACTCCCAGATCGTATAAAACAACGCGACTACGATGACGGCAACACACACCCGCATGAGCTTCGGATAATCTCCAAGAAGCGCAGATCTGAGAAGCACAAATCCTCCGCTCATGCACGCTACACCGACCGCCAGCATGATGACTTTATTTCGCTGCAGGTTCAGGTCACTCATGCACGTGCCCGGCCTTCCGCCGGTGTCCACCCAATCTCCGCCAACGACGCGCGCAACGCTGCGATACCGCGCGTTACATGCTCTTCCGTGCCGATGGTGATGCGCACATAACCGTCGCATCCCGGGTCGGTGGAGCGGTCGCGCAGCAGCACGCCATGCCGGCGCATCGCGGCGACGAGCTCTTTGTGCTTCGGCCCGATATCCATCAGGATGAAGTTTGAGGCACTCGGCCAGGTCCGCACCCCAAGCTCTTCGAGCGCGGTGTACATCCGCTCACGGCCCTGGTGTACCTGGAGGATGTACCAGTTCAGGTAGTCCTCATCGGCAAGCGCCTCAGGCAGCACGGCAAGCGCCACGCCGTTCACGTTGTAGGGGGAACTCACCTTGCGCAAGAATCCGATCAGCCGCGCATCGCCCGCGACCATGCCGACGCGCAGATTCGCCAGCCCATAGGCCTTTGAGAAGGTGCGCGCGACGATCAGGTTTGGCACGCTGCCGATGTCGCCCATCGTCGTCTCGCCATGAAAGTGAAAGTAAGCCTCATCGACCATCAGCACCGCCTGAGGAGCCGCGGCGGCAATCGCCAGCAGCTGCTCGCGGCTGATCGTTGCGCCGGTCGGATTGTTCGGCGAAGCCACGATGATGAGCTTGGTGCGCGGCGTAATCGCCGCCAGAAAGCGTTCGAAGGGGAAGGCAAGAGTATCGTCGGTCTGCACCTTACGCAGCCCCGTGGTCATCATGCTGATCGACACGTCATACATGAAGAACGTCGGTGTGCAGATCAGCGCCTCATCCCCTTCGTCGAGGAATGCGCAGGCCATCAGGTGAATCGCTTCGTCGACGCCATTGGTCAGCAACACCTGATCCACGCTGAGTCCGAAGTGGGCTGCGGCGATCCTCTCGACAGGCTGCCGTTCGGGATAGATCGTCAGTCCCTCGCTCGTCAGCTTCTGGAGCTTCTCAAGGACGCGGGGGCTCGGTGCCAGGGTGTTCTCGTTGAAGTCCAGCCGCAGAGCATCGCGGCCAGCGAGCGGCGGGTGGTACTCCGGCATCGCCAGTACGGCAGCGCGCGGCTGCGGAACAGTCCCTGCAGCGTCCGCCTTGTTCTCAGTTTCCGTCAACACAGCCATACTCTTAGCCCTTGCCTTCCTAGTGCCTAATCTCTAGCTCTACCGCATCCTCACGCGCACGCTCTCGGCGTGCCCTGCTAGACCTTCTGCCTCGGCCAGCGCGATCGTGTGCGGGCCGACCTCGCGCAACGCGTCGCGCGTGTACTGCTGTACGGTGATCACCTTTACGAAGTCGAACACGCTCAAGCCGCCGCGAACGCGGCCGTTGCGGCCTGTCGGCAGCACATGGTTTGGCCCGCTGATGTAGTCGCCCATGGACTGCGGCGTGTGATGTCCCACAAACACTGAACCCGCATTCTTCACCCAGCGCAGATCGGCGCCCGCATCTACCGTCAGGTGTTCAGGAGCCAGCCGGTTCGTTAGCGCCTGAGCTTCCTCTACGGTCTTGGTGACGAATGCAAATCCCTGCGCTGCCAGCGAGGCCTGTGCGATCTCATTGCCCTGCGCCTGGCGCTTGGTCTCGAGAGCGACCTCTTCGGCCAACTCGTGCTTGCTGGTGATGAGCACAGCAAGTGCCTCGGGATCGTGCTCGGCCTGCGCCACCAGGTCCGCCGCAATGCCGCTGGGGTCGCCGTTCTCGCTGGTGACTACAATCTCGGTTGGCCCCGCGGGCATGTCGATGCCGGTCTCCTGCGAGACCGCAATCTTTGCCGCGGTCACGTACAGGTTGCCCGGCCCAACGATCTTGTCTACGGCTGCAATCGTCGCCGTGCCGAAGGCCATCGCCGCAATCGCCTGCGCGCCGCCGACGCGGTAGAACTCTGTCACTCCCGCGAGATAAGCGGCGGCCATCGTCTCCCGCGCGGGCTTCGGCGAGCACACCACGATGCGTTCCACTCCGGCAACCTGCGCCGGAGTCACAGTCATCAGCAGCGTTGAAGGCAGGGGATAGCGCCCCCCCGGAACGTAGCAGCCGACCGAACTCAGAGGCCGTACGATCTGCCCGACCTCCATCCCCTCTGAGGGGCGAAAGCTCCACGCGCGCGGCAATTGTTTCTCCGCGAACGTGCGAATGTTGGCCTGCGCCAGGCGCATGGCGGCTTTGAGCTCTTCGCTCGTGGCCTCCCACGCGGACTGCATCTCCTCGCGGCTGACCAAAAGCGGCTGTTCGGCGGCCAGCCCGTCGAAGCGAGCTGTGTACTCGTGCAGCGCAGCATCGCCGCGTTCGCGCACGGCTGCGAGAATCTCGCGCACAACGCCATCCACCTTTGCGGTGTTTGCGGCGCCGCGCTGTTCCAGCTGCTGGAGGGTATCCTCTGCAACCTTCGCGTTCTCGCCGAATGTCTTCAAAACTCTCATGCTGCCTCGTTAATCCTTGTAGCCTGCTTTACGCATCTGCCGCCGTTCGCGCCGTGGACCGGTCAGGACCACACGCTTCGCCGCCTCCGGTCCCGCTGGGTAGATGCGTTCCGGATTCTTGGGGTCGATGACTACGGCCAATCGCACTCCCGCCGTGATCTTTTGCCCAGGTTCCACCCGCGAACTCAGCGTTACCTCGCGGCTGGTGGTGCTGCCCGGCTCCTGGATCCACATCACGATCTTCATGATGGGCAGGGTCCTGCCGAAGCGCTTCATCGGCGCCACTGAAATCACCGTGGCATACACCGCCACGCCCTCACGCTCGGCCTTCTGCTGCCGCCAGCGCTGGAAAAAATACAGGACGACCGGTGTAAGGGCCGCCAAAATAACGAGTGTCCAGATTGCGATCTTCAACGCATGCCTTTCGGGTGATTACAGTACTACTTTGCTCAAAGGGTATTCGACGATCCCCGCGCCGCCGGCTGCCTTCAGCTTAGGGATGACATCGCGCACAAGGGAGTTGTCGAGAATTGTATTCAATGCGACCCAATCGGGGTCCTGCAGGTGCGAGATCGTCGGCGAGTTCAACGCCGGCAGCACTCCGATGACCTTGTCGAGATCGGCCTTGCGTACGTTGAGCATCAGTCCAACCTGGATCTGCGCATCCATCGCTCCATTCAACATCATGGAGAGCGTTTCGATCTTCGAGCGCTTCCAGGGATCGGCCCAAGCTGCCTTGTTGGCGATGAACTGGGTCTCAGACTCCATCAGCGTCTCGATGATGCGGAGGCGATTCGCGCGCAGTGAGCTTCCGGTCTCCGTCACTTCAACGATGGCATCGGCCAGCGTCGGCGGCTTCACTTCGGTGGCGCCCCAGCTGAATTCAACCTTGACGGGGATATTCTTCGCCGCAAAGTAGCGCTTGGTGAACTCTACCAGTTCGGTCGCGATGGTCTTGCCGGCGAGGTCTTCGGGCTTCTCGAAGGGCGAGTCCTCAGGCACGGCGAGCACCCACTTCACGCGGGTGCGGGACTGCTTGGAGTAGGTGAGCGAGGTAATACGCTCAACGTCGGACTGGTTCTCGAGCACCCAGTCGTTGCCGGTCAGTCCGGCATCCAGGGCGCCATGCTCCACGTAGCGGGCCATCTCCTGGGCGCGAACGAGCATGCACTCGATCTCTGCGTCGTCGATGGTGGGGAAGTAGCTGCGGCCGCTCGCATAGATACGCCAGCCGGCGTGTTCGAACAGCGCGATGGTGGCATCCTGCAGGCTGCCCTTCGGAATTCCAAGCTTCAGTTTGTTGCTCATGTCGATTCTTCGCCTTTGCCTTTGCTTTTCTTTCTGTCATTCCCGCAGGGAATCTGCTTCTACTTCTCATCCATTGCAATGGGCTTCGTAAAGCAGCTGACGCTTCCCTCGTGGCACACCAGGCCATCGCCCTCGACCTCGACGCGGAAGAGCAAGGCATCGCTGTCGCAATCGGTGGAGGCCGAGATGACCCGCAGGCGGTTGCCGCTGGTCTCACCCTTCATCCACAGCTTCGAACGTGTGCGTGACCAGAAGGTTACGAAACCCGTTTCGGTGGTCTTTTTATAGCTTTCCTCGTTCAGGAAGCCGAGCATCAGCACCTCGCCGGTCTTCGCGTCCTGCACGATGCCCGCGACCAGGCCGCCGGCTTTTTCAAAATCGATCGCTACTGTCGTCATCTTCCTCATCCTCTGTGTTCGGCTGAAGCTGTCTATCTGGTGCTTGGTTGAAGCTATCGCGGCGCAGCAAAAAGCCCGCTCGCGATATGCGCGTCAGCGGGCCTGTTCGTAGTCCTATTGGGCGTTCTTGCTACTTCACCGCACCGGACACAGCCGCCAACACGCTTTGCGCATGATGATGATGCTGTCCACGATGGTGCAGAAGAACATTCATTGCTTTCTACCGTATCCGTGGCGCTCGCGGATGTCAATCGCGACCCGTATGGAGCTGTGGCACGGCCCCCAGCCCCGCAGGGGCAGCCCCATCAAAGCCCAAGGTGAAACCCTGGGTTAGGGTGCCAAAAAGATGCGGAGCCCTGAAAGGGCGATCTATCGATATCCCCCATACCCTATAGGATGTGGAGGATTAGATCGAGAGACCTCTAAATGCACTAACTGCTCCCTTTCCTCTCCCTGATGGAACCTTTGGGCACGACTCGCCGTAAGAATCATGACGATGACAAGGTCTTTTCGAACCCTCCGTTCCCTCGTCCTTCTATCTCCGCTCGTCATCGCCTCATTGCGCCTCTCGGCTCAATCTCCGGTCGTATCCCCGCCCGTCGCCCAGCCGCCTCTGCGATTTGAAGTCGCCTCCGTCCGCCCGCACCAGTCCGCCGGAGACGAACCCTCCAACCGCCGCGTACTTCCTGGCGGACGGTTTGTCGCCACCGCCACCACCGTCCGAACCCTCATTCGCATCGCCTTTGGCACTGACGATAACCGCATGTCAGGCGCACCCAGCTGGACCGATAACGAGACCTTCGACATCGACGCGACCACCGCCGATCACGCCGAAGTCACCACCCCGCAGCAATTCCAGCAACTCATCCTCTCGCTGCTCGAAGACCGCTTCCAGCTCAAATTCCATCGCGAGCAAAAGGAAGGCGCTGTCTACTGGCTCGAACTCAACAAGCCCGGAAAACCTGGCCCCGCTCTCAAGCCAAGCACTCCCGGCTCGGAGCCCAACATGAGCACCAACTCTACCGGCTCAAGGACTGTCATGAAGGTGACGAACATGTCCATGATCGATCTTGCCGCCGCGCTTCGCCGCCAGGCTGGTCGACCCGTCGAGGATCACACCGATCTCAAAGGCAACTTCGATTTCCAGATCGAATGGTCTCCCGAAGAAACTCCGGACTCCGCCGACCCATCGCTTTTCACCGTGCTCAAGGAACAACTCGGCCTCAAGCTCCAGTCCGCCAAAGGCAACCTCGAAACCCTCGTCATCGACGAAATCTCGCACCCTTCAGCCAACTAACCCGCCGTAGCCGTTGTTGCTCTTTTACTACTCCACCACCGTAAATCCCCGCTCGCCATCCTTGGCAATCGACACCTGCCCCTTGCCGATGTCATACAGCCAGCCCGAGACGGTCAACTCACCCATCGCCATAGCCCCCGCCACGGACGGATGCGTCTTCAGGTGCTGAAGCTGCAACAGAACATTCTGTTCCGTAAGCACGGAGAGCAGTTCGCGCCGCCACTCTGTCTTGGTGTGCATGGTCTCCGCCACCGTGAGGGCCGCGCGAGCATTGGTCAGCCAGCTCTTGACGGTGGGCATTTCTTTGACCGAGTCCGGGTTGAGCAGTGCCTTCATCGCGCCGCAGTCGCTGTGGCCGCACACCACGATGTGCCGCACCCGCAGGGAGGTCACCGCGTACTCGATCACCGCGCTGACGCCGCCGAGCATCTCGCCGTACGCCGGCACCATGTTGCCGATGTTGCGTGTCACAAAGACTTCGCCCATCGCTGAATGTGTCAGTTCGTTGGGGTTTACCCGTGAATCCGCGCAGGCAATGAACAGCGTATGAGGACGCTGTTCGTTGATCGCAGCCTGCGCATGCAGGTGGGCCTGGTTCGGATAGACCTCCGACCGAAACCGGCGTACACCCTTCTTCAATTGTTCGAGCACTTCGTCCATGAGGCGGCCTGTAGCTTTCTTGTGATTAGGGTGCTGAAAGTTACGAACGAATCTATTCTTCGCGCCACTTGATATTGCAGCCGATGCTGCTGCGCTGGTCAGTGTCAGGGCGTTTGCCGGCGACGACCGCATCCAGGGCCGCGCGCAGGTCCTTGCCGGTCACCGGCGTGTCGTTGCCGAAGTCTCCGCGCCGGGGGCGGCTCTCGTCGAGCTGTCCGCGATAGACCAGCTTCAGATCCGCGTCGAAGAGGAAGAAATCCGGGGTGCAGGCAGCCTCGTAGGAACGGGCGACCTCCTGGGTCTCATCCAGCAGGTAAGGGAAGTTCCAGCCCAGGCGCGCCGCCTGCTCACGCATGAACTCCGGGCCGTCCTGGGGGTACTCGACGATGTCGTTGGACTGGATGGCAGCGATGGCAATCGGACCTTCGCCGTTTTCGCCAAGGTAGTCGCGGCCGATTCGTCCCAGCTCCGCTTCGACGTGTTTTACGTAGGGGCAATGTACGCAGACGAACATCACCAGCATTCCGCGCCGCTTCTCGTCGCCGATTGAGGCGAAGATGTCATCGCGGCCCAGTGCTTTGCCGCTGATCGCGTCTACCAGCTCGAAGGCCGGGGCAGTTGTCCCCAGCTTCACCATCGTCGATTCCGTTCTGGACATTGCAGCCCTCCATTGTCCATCATAACGGCCATTCGCGGAGCAGGAGACTGTCCTGATGGCAGGATGTGAAACATGGAAGGACTTTTTCACGTCAGAGGTTACAGTCCTTGTTGCTAGTAATGACTCGTGATCGGTGCAGGGTTTAACCACGGTTAAATCTGTCCGTTTCGGCAATTAATCCGTTTCCGCGCGTGTTGTGGATAACGTATGCTTTGACCAAAGTTCAATCGGTCGCTGGCTTTCTGCAGTGCTGGCTTCCCAGAGGATACTGTGCGCCCTTCTCTTCGTAGTCTCGCTTCGGTGTTTTCCGCGTTTGTGCTGTTAGCCGCTTTGCTGTGCCTCCCTTTGGAGGCCCCTCTGGAAGCCCAGACAGCGGCAAACTCCGCAGCAGCCGCACTTCAACCCATGGCGCAGGCCAACCGGGTGTCGGCGCAGGCCAGCCTCTCGCAGCAGACGAAGCTCACCGGTCATATTCCAGCCTGGGCGACAGCCGCTCGGCAGACAGCCACTCCCGTAGATCTCAGCGCCCCGATGAACATCTCCCTGGTGCTGCGCCGCGACCCTTCCGTCGAGGCGGCTTTTGAGAAGCTGCTCGCCGACCAGCAGAATCCTGCCTCTCCGCATTATCACCAGTGGCTGACGCCGCAGCAGATCGGCACGCTCTATGGGCCCACCCAATCCGATCTGGATGCAATCACTTCCTGGGCAACAGGACAGGGCCTCAAGCTCGTGTCCGTCCAGCCCAATCGCGTCATTGTGGCGTTGACGGGCAGTACTGCGGCTGTCGCTAGTGTCTTTCGTACCAGCTTTGCCAACTTTGACCTGGGCAGCGAGACCAGGTTCTCCGCGATCTCGGAACCTTCGATTCCGGTAGCGTTCAGCGCAGTGATTCAGTCGGTGCATGGTTTGACCCAGGCGCGTTATGTGCCGCAGTCGAAGGCGTCTGTAGGGCAGTTGCCCGCTGCAGGATTAAAGCCGCAGGTGGGCGTTGGAAACGGCATCAACCTCATCCTGCCCGATGACTTTGCCACGATCTACAACATCAACAGCGTCTACAGCGGGGGAGATAAAGGTGCGACGATCGGGTCCGCCGCACAGCATGTCGCCGTGATTGGCCGATCTCGCGTCGTTACCGCCGATATCGCCAACTTCGAAACCCTTGCAGGGTTGTCAACAAGTCTTCAGCCTAACGTCGTGCTGGCGGGTGCTGATCCGGGAACATCGAATATGGGTGATGCACAGGAAGCCACCTTGGACGTTGATCGTGTCATCGGCACGGCGCCGGGGGCGGTGGTAGACCTCGTTATCGCTAAAGATACCCAGAACGAGGATGGGGTCGATATCGCGACTGCCTACAACATCAATACGCTGAAGGATCCAGTCATGACGATCTCCTTCGGCAGTTGTGAGGCGTCGAATGGCCAGACGGAAACGAACCTGCTGAACACCGAGTTCCAGGCTGCGGCTGGCGAGGGTATCTCCACGTTTATCGCGGCTGGGGATGCCGGCGCTGCTGGCTGCGATACGCCTTTTATGGCGGCGCCCGCGACACAAACTGCGAGCATCAACGCCCTTTGTGCCAGCAGCTATGTCACGTGTGTTGGTGGAACCGAATTCAACGATGCTTCTAATCCTTCCACCTATTGGTCTTCCTCTAACTCTTCCACGGGCAATGAATCAGCTCTCATGTACATCCCGGAGGGAGCCTGGAATGAGCCGGATGCTACCAACAGCAGTGGCGTCCCGACCGGCGGCTTCGAGGTCGGTGCGGGCGGAGGCGGCGAAAGCCTTTACATCGCCAAGCCGAGTTGGCAGACCGGCTCGGGCGTTCCGTCCGGTGCGTTTCGCTATGTCCCGGACGTAGCCTTCTCGGCCTCCGCGCATGATGGTTATCTTGGCTGTTTCGCCGCCGGTCAAGGAAGCTGCGTTACTACAGGCACAGGCCAGAACCAAAGCACGCCGATCCTGATCTTTAGCGGCACCTCGGCCTCGACTCCCGGCATGGCAGGCATCGCGGCTTTGCTGAATACAAAATTGGGCAGTGCCCAAGGCAACATCAGCCCTCTCCTCTACTCTATTGCGACCTCTACTCCAAGTGCTTTCAATGACGTCACGGTGGCAACTTCGGGTGTAACGAACTGCACGACGGCAACGCCGTCGATGTGCAACAACAGCACTCCAGGGCCCACGACGTTGACGGGAGGTTTGGCTGGTTTCGAAGTCGGCACGGGGTACGACGAGGCTACCGGCCTCGGCTCGCTCAACGTCGCCAACTTTCTGGCAGTGGCATCGGGATCTCCAATTTCCACCTCAGGCTCTGCTTCGTTCACTCTGACACCTTCCCCCGCGACCCTGACGCTTGCTCCTGGGGCCACAACGGGCAATACCGATACGATTACGCTCACTTCGACGAATGGCTTCGTGGGTTCGGTTGGCCTTGTTTGTGCTATCACCTTTACGGGCACTGCGACAGTCTCGCTTCCGCCAACTTGCAATCTGTCTGCTGCCAGCGTGTCGCTGACCGCCAACGGAACAAGCACGGTTACGGCTACGATCGCCACGGTGGCAGCTTCCACTGCTGGTAGCTGTTCCACAGCCTCTCTGCCTTCCAAAGGGCCAGTGGGAATGATGCTCGCTGGATTACTGCTGCTTGTTTTGCCGGTTCGTAAGCGTAAAGCGATACGTGCTCTGACGATGGTCTTTCTGCTTACGGGCGGTCTGGTTGTTATGAGTGGATGCAGTAGTAAATCATCCTCGAGTACCAGCAATACATGCCCGACTCCTCTTAGCCCAGGTACAACGGCTGGCCCCTACACCGTGAAGATTACTGGAACCAGCGGATCCATCAGCGTGCCGATGACCTTCTCGCTCACGATCTCCTAACCTGTGGTCATGCAATACAAAGGCCCTCGCCGAGGCGAGGGCCTTTCTGTTTCGCAGGCACGTCGTATTCTTAACCTCATCGATGTCCACGCTGCCCTCGCGAATCCTCTCCGAAGCCGGCCGCGCGCAACGCGCTACGTTGTCGCTGGGGCCGAACGGTCTGCCACTCTGCCGCTGGTGTCAGATGGAGATTCTCGCGCGCCGTCGCCGCACCTTCTGTTCGGAGTACTGCGTGCATCAGTGGAGGCTGCGTTCGGACCCCGGCTATCTGCGCGATCAGGTCTTTGCTCGCGATCGCGGTATCTGCACGGACTGCGGCACCGATACCGTCGCCGCCTATGCTGCGCTCAAACGCAGCCGCGGCAAGGCCCGAGTGGAGGCGCTTGCCGTCTGGGGCCTCAAGACCGTTCAGGCCCGGCGGTCCTTGTGGGATGCGGACCATATCCGGCCTGTCGCTGAAGGAGGAGGGCAGTGCGACCTCGACAACCTCCGCACGCTCTGCTTGCCCTGTCATCGCGAGGCGACAGCCGATCTTCGCTTGCGGTTGCGAGCAAGCACAACAAAGCCCCGGCCGTAGCCGGGGCTTTGCGAACTACAGGAACGTTAAGCTTCTGTTCCGGCGGGCTCGAGCGTCGCCTGGGTGGGGGATCCTGCTGTTCCACCCTTGACTTCGGAACCCGGCTTGCGGATGTCGATGCCGCCCTTGAAGAAGGCGCCATCTTCGATGGAGATACGAGCGGCGATGACGTCGCCGGTCAGCGAGCCTTCGCTGCGGATGTCCACACGGTCAGAGGCCTGGCAGTTGCCGCGCACCTTGCCGAGTACAACGATCTCGCGTGCCGAGATGTTCGCCGCGACCTGTCCGTTGCGGCCTACCGTAACGCGGTTGCCGGGGAGGGTAATGGTGCCTTCGACCTTACCGTCGATGTAAAGCGATTCGGAGCCTGAGAGCTCGCCCTTGATGACAAGGCTCTTGCCGATCGTTGCCTGTTCGCCGGCAGGGATTGCACCTGCTGCGGCCGCTGAGGGACGTGCAGCTTCAAACGTTGCGCCGCCGGTAGGCGTCGCCGGACGTACCGGCTCCGGGGTTGAAGGGGTTGAGCTGCCGGTCTGGTTCGGTTTCCACATATGTATTGCTTCCTTTCCTCGTTCCGGAGGGGATCTTTCGCAGGCCGAGTGCGCTACGCTTCCGCGCACCACAGCGTTTGCCCGTGCTTCGTCCACGATACTACTTTGTGAACCCGTCTGACCTGTGGAGTTCCGCCCAAATCTTCATTAAAACGCGCCTTTACAGTAACCCCCCGCAATCTCTTCTCCGTGCGGGGCGTATAGCGAAAGACGCAAGTTACTTTTACTGGAGTCGACGCATCTTAGTTGCTGCGATTTTGCCGCAGCGAACCGTGTGCAAACGCACCGATTTTGTTTTACTCTTCGGCTTCGCCTTCCTCTACCAGCGAACTTAGTCCGACGACATCAAAGGTCATCGCCTGCCCTCCGGTGAGCTGGAGTGTTGCTCTCATCGGTGTCCGCTGCCACTTTGCGGCGGTGCAAACGGGGTAGGGCGCATTGGCTTGTGGCCACGGCCCGATCACCTTCTGAACTACAGCCTTGCGTGCTCCAAGTTCGGCAACGACAGCTACCAGGCCCCCATTTCTGACCGTGGTTGCGATGCCGCAGTAAGCCGCGTAGTCGCGAAACCATATGGCCTCCGAAACAGCCGGATCAAACGCGGGTAGATGCAGCGCGGTAATGTGGCCGGTGATGCGGTCGACCATCAGCCACGGACCAGGCTGCCACGTCCATCGCGGAGCTTCGCCGGGCAGGGAATCATTGATTCGCAGGGCCCTCCGTACGACGAATGACCGGTCGGTGACGTCGTGAATCTCGCCGACGGTCCACTCCTTCTGGGTGGTGTCGACCAGCAGGGGCCGGACGCGTAGCGTGGTCGCCTCTTCGCTCTTGTTGTCCGGGTTGGCCTCGGGCGGGGTATAGGGCACGCGCCGGGAGGCTCCTAGTGTCACGGTATGGGTCTTAGGGGCGGCGGACGCCGAGGGGACGCACAAAAGGGCAAGCAGCGGCACAAAAGCCAGGCGGAGAGGTGTCTGCATGGCTTGCAGCCTAGCAGAAAGGAGGGAAACAGTGATTAGCAAGCAGGAAACAGGAAGAGCCCCCTTCCTTCCGCCTTTCTGTTTCCTAATTCCTGTTTGCTGTTTCCTTTGCACTCTTCCTTCCACAAATCCCCGTTTTCGGGTAGACTCAAACATGGTGCGTGTCCCTTCCGCCGTCTCTGTCTGCCTATAGGGGTTGGATGGAGGCACCAGAAGCCCACGAAACAGGCATAGGAAGCCGCGAAGCAATGATTCGCGGTCACAATGAGATCGGGCCTTCACGGCCCAATCGAAGGAGAGCGTTTGTCGAAGGAAGATGCAATTGAAGTAATGGCGGTGGTCGTCGAGACCCTGCCAAACGCGCTATTCAAGGTCGAGCTCGAAAACAAGCACCAGGTGCTTGCGCACGTCTCAGGCCGTATGCGCAAGAACTTCATCCGCATCCTCCCCGGCGATCGCGTAGCCATCGAGCTCAGTCCCTACGATCTGAACCGCGGCCGCATCGTTTACCGCTACAAGTAACAGCAGATTGTCCGTTCTCTGAGAGCTGGCAACTGTTAACTGAGAACTGAGGATTCAAATGAAGGTCCGTGCTTCAGTAAAGAAGATCTGCGACAAGTGCAAGGTGATCCACCGCCGTGGCGTCGTTCGCGTTATCTGCGAGAACGCCAAGCACAAGCAGCGCCAGGGCTAAGAGGCTGGACGCAGGAGTTTTCTAATCCCTGTGCCCTAAGCCCTAATCCCTGTTTTTAGCGGCCCCACCGGGCGAGTTAGCCGAAGTCAAGGCTTGCGATGAACCCGGAGGAGACAGCAATCAGGTCAGCCGCATGACCCCTAACCCCGCTCCCCAGCCAGTCTGGAAGCCCAACCGAAAGGCAATCTCATGGCACGTATTGCCGGCGTCGACCTGCCAGGAAACAAGCAGGCTCGTATCGCCCTCACCTATATCTACGGCATCGGTGACCCCCGCGCCCTCCGCATTCTGACGGCAGCGGGTATCGATCCGCTCGC
This sequence comes from Granulicella mallensis MP5ACTX8, assembly GCF_000178955.2. NCBI lineage: Bacteria > Pseudomonadati > Acidobacteriota > Terriglobia > Terriglobales > Acidobacteriaceae > Granulicella > Granulicella mallensis. Next base: position 1,214,941 of record NC_016631.1, read on the forward strand.
CAAGATGGGCACCCTCGATGAGGACCAGCTCAACGCCATCCGTCAGGTCATCGAGAAGGAAGGCGGCATTGAGGGCGATCTCCGCAAGGAAATCTCACTCAACATCAAGCGCCTGATCGAAATCCAGTCCTACCGTGGTCTCCGTCACCGCCGCAGCCTCCCGGTTCGCGGTCAGCGCACCCACACCAACGCTCGTACCCGCAAGGGCCCCCGTAAGGGCACCGTTGCCGGTAAGAAGAAAGCGACCAAGTAAGCCATGGCAAAGACACAGAACAAGGCAGCCGGCTCAGCGAAGGTCGGAAAGAATAAGAAGTTCAAGAAGCGCGAGCGGAAGAACGTTCCGTTTGGTCTGGTATTCATCCAGGCGAGCTTCAACAACACCATCGTCACCATCACCGACCAGACCGGCAACACGCTGAGCTGGAAGAGCTCCGGCTCGCTCGGCTTCCGCGGCTCCCGTAAGGGAACCCCGTTTGCCGCGCAGCAGGCAGCGGTCGGCGCTGCCAATGCAGCCCGCGACCACGGTCTGCGTTCGGTCGACGTGCGCGTTGCTGGCCCTGGCTCCGGCCGTGAGTCCGCGATCCGCGCTCTCGCCGCCGCCGGTATCGAGGTTCGCTCGATCCGCGACGTCACGCCGATGCCGCACAACGGCTGCCGTCCTCCGAAGCGCCGCCGCGTGTAAGGAATCATCATGGCTTTGAGCGCGTTCCATCGGGCAGTCAGCAAAAGCCTTTGGTTCGTTCTGTTCAATGCCGGCACTGTGGTTTACCTCGTACTTAGTAGTAGCTTGCGGTGGAACTGGATAAGTATTGGGTCTTGCAGTGCAGCGCTGTTGTTGATCAATGGCGTTGCACTGTATTCCACTCGGAGATATACCGACTGGAGATGGACCTATAAACAACAACGGGATTGGGACCAGAAGGGCATGCCGCCCGTAAACCAATCGACATCTGATTCAGGAGAATAGAAATGGCACGTTATACAGGACCCGTCTGCCGCCTTTGCCGCCGCGACGGCACCAAGCTCTTCCTCAAAGGCCCGAAGTGCTTCACCGACAAATGCCCCGTCGAGAAACGTAACTTCCCCCCAGGCCAGCACGGCCAGTCCAAGAAGCAGAAGAAGGTTGTCGGCTACGGTCTGCAGCTCCGTGAGAAGCAGAAGGCCAAGCGCATCTACTTCACGCTCGAGACCCAGTTCCGCGCCTACTACGAGAAGGCTGCGAACCGCCCCGGCGTCACCGGCGAACTCCTGCTCCAGCAGCTCGAGACCCGTCTTGACAATGTCTGCTACCGCCTCGGCTTTGCGCTCTCGCGCCGCCAGGCACGCCAGGTCGTTCGTCACGGCCACGTGCAGGTAAACGGCCGCAAGGTTAACATCCCGAGCTTCCAGTGCAAGATCGGCGACGAGATCGCGATCCGCGAGGGTTCCAAGAAGCTTGTTCTGCTCGAAGCATCGCAGGACTTCCTCTCCGGCCAGAACCGCGTGGGCTGGATCGATGCCAACCGCGAGAATCTGTCGGGCAAGATCATCGCCCTGCCGAAGCGCGAAGACGTCAACCTGCCGGTCAACGAGCAGCTCATCGTCGAACTTTACTCGAAGTAATCCACAAATCTGGGTGCTCCACTCATCGCCTGTTCTTTGCGCGATGAGTGGGGAATCACCCGGACGTCTGCAACACCAACCGCACTACCGTTAGCCCCGCAAAATGCTTCGCGGTGCAACGAAGAAAGGAACACCCATGCTTTGGAGAGGTTTTCAGAAGCCCAAGCGTCTCGCTGTCGATCAGGAGACCCTGACCCCCACCTTTGGCAAATTTTCCGCGCAGCCCTTTGAGCGCGGTTTCGGTACGACCATCGGCAACGCCCTGCGCCGTACCCTGTTGTCCTCGATCGAAGGTGCTGCTGTTACCGCCGTCAAGATCGAAGGCGTGCTGCACGAGTTCCAATCCATCGCCGGCGTCGTTGAAGATGCTACCGACATTATCCTGAACCTGAAGCAGATCCCGTTCAAGCTCAACGGCGATGGCCCCAAGACCCTGTATCTCCGTGCCGATGCCGCGGGTGTCGTCACCTCGGGTTCCATCGAGGCTGATTCGGACGTCGAGATCCTCGATCCCAGCGTCTACATCTGCACCATCAGCGAAGGCGGCCGCATCGACATGGAGATGCGTCTCAAGCGCGGCCGTGGCTATGTCTCGGCTGACAAGAACTTCGACAGCGATCTCGGCATTGGCTTCATCCCGGTGGATTCCGTCCACTCGCCTGTGCGCAAGGTCAACTACCTCGTCGAGGCTGCTCGTCTCGGTCAGATCACCGACTATGACAAGCTCACGCTCGAGATCTGGACCAACGGAACGATCCTCCCGGCAGACGCTCTCGGCCTTTCGGCCAAGCTGCTGAAGGATCACATGACGATCTTCATCAACTTCGAGGAGGAGATGGAGGCCGGTGCTTCCGGCGATCACGACGGCCCGCTGCTTCGCAACGAGAACCTGAACCGCTCGGTAGAAGAGCTCGAGCTTTCGGTGCGCAGCTACAACTGCCTGAAGAACGCCAACATCGCGACCATCGGTGAGTTGATCCAGAAGACCGAAGCCGAGATGCTCAAGACCAAGAACTTCGGCCGCAAGAGCCTGAACGAGATCAAGGAAATCCTTGCTCAGATGGGCCTCTCGCTCGGCATGAAGATCGACGAACAGGGCAACCCGGTCCCGGGACCGACCTCGGTTCTCCCGGCCGCAACGCTCGCAGCCAGCTATGCCGGCTACGACGATGAGGACGACGACGATCTGGATATCGACGAGCCCGAAAACTTCTAAAGGCAGGAAACTGTTAGCAGGAAACAGCTAACAGCTTAACGCCTTTGGTATCGACCGTAGAGCAGCGGAGGAACCCAGCTTCCTCCGCTGCACCACGGTTCTAACTCGAAGCTGGCAACTCGCGGCTCGAAACTCAACGCAAACCCGCGCTTCCTGCGCAGTAACCCGTAAGCCGGTCGACAGCACAAGCTGGACCGAAGGAGACTTCAAATGCGTCATCGTAATGGCGGCTTTAAACTCGGCCGCAACACCAGTCATCGTCGCGCTCTTCTGCGCAATCTCGTCACCTCAATCATTCTGAACGATCGCGTTCATACCACCATTACGAAGGCCAAGGCGACCCGCCCCATCGTCGAGAAGATGATCACTCTCGGCAAGAACGGCAGCGTTCACTCCCGCCGCCAGGCGCTCGCTTACCTGATGACGCCTGAGTCGGTCGACCGTCTCTTCAAGATCGTTGCCCCGCGCTACAGCACACGTCCCGGGGGCTACAGCCGCATCGTGCGTACCAGCGTCCGCAAGGGTGATGCTTCCGAGATGGCTTTCATCGAACTCCTCGGCGCCGAGCAGGAACTCAGCGAGAAGGCAGCCAAGCGCTCCGAAGCCCGCGCCAAGCGGCAGGAAGAGCTGCAGAAGCAGCTCGAAGAGCGTGGTCCCGGCGAGCAGCCTGATCCGTCTGCCGAGAACTAAACACACTCATCATCTGCAGGAACAAGAGGCGCGCCCACGTGGCGCGCTTCTTGTTCTTGTTAGACTAGCGATATCCGCATGCCTATCGTTGAACTCCAGAACATCCGCAAGGTCTACGACACCAAAGTCGCGGTCGAAGGCCTGACCCTGACCATCGAACCCGGTACCATGTTCGGCCTGTTGGGGCCCAACGGCTCGGGCAAGACCAGCTCCATCCGCATGATGATCGGCATGACCGTGCCCGACTCCGGCACAGTGCGCCTCTTCGACAAGCCCTTTGCGCGTACGCTGCTGCATCGCGTCGGCTATCTGCCGGAAGAGCGCGGGCTCTACAAGAAGATGAAAGTGATCGATCAGCTCGTCTTCCTGGGCCAGCTTCATGGTCTGGACGAAGCCACGGCCCGCAAGCGCTCACTTGCCTGGTGCGAGCGCATGGAGATCAACGAGGCCATCGCCAAGAAGACCGAAGAGCTCTCCAAGGGCATGCAGCAGAAGATCCAGTTCATCGCCGCGCTGCTGCACGAACCCGACCTCGTCATCATGGATGAGCCCTTCAGCGGCCTCGATCCCGTCAATGCGACGCTGCTCATGGACACCCTGGTCGCGCTGCGTAGCGAGGGCAAGGCCATCCTCTTCTCGACGCACCGCATGGACCAGGTCGAAAAGCTCTGCGACGCCATCGCGCTCATCTCCCGCGGCAAGCTGCTGCTCTCCGGCAGCATGCGCGAGATCAAATCCCACTATCCACGCAACCGTGTCCAGATTGTTTTCACGGGCGACGATTCCTTCCTTCGCCATCCCGGCATCGTCGAGGCCAAGAATTACTCCGGCATCGCCGAGATCAAGGTGCAGGACGAAGTCGTTGCCCAGCAGGTTCTCGCCGAGGCTGTCGCCCGTGGCACCCACATCAATCGCTTTGAAGTCATAGAGCCTACGCTGGAAGAGATCTTCATCGAAAACGTCCGTGCAAGCTTCGGCGATGCAGAGGCAGGAGGCAGAGTCGATGCATAACACTTGGCTGATCGCAAAGCGCGAATATCTGGAACGCGTACGTACCAAGGGATTCATCATTGCTACGGTGCTCATTCCGTTGCTGATGGGGGCTCTGGTCTTTGGCAGCGCCTACATGGGGTCGAAGTCCAAGACCTCGTCGCACATCGCTGTCGTCACCAGCGACTCTGCTCTCGGCACTGATCTGAAACATCAGCTTGAAGGCGGCAAGGACAGCGACATGAAGGTCGACCTGAGCGAGCCTTCCAGCGAGACTCGCGCCGTCCTTGACGCGCAACTGCACGACAAGTCCTCTTCGCTTGCCGGTTATCTCTGGGTGACGCCGCCGGTGATTGCCGGCGACCGCCCCTCGTTCACCTATACGGCACGCTCTGCTGGCGATATCGCCACGCAGGGAGCGATCGAATCGGCCCTCGGCTCTGTGCTAATGCGCGAGCACCTTGAATCGAAGGGCATGGCCGGCTCCGACATCGATGCGCTCGTCGCTCCGGTCAAGGTCGATACCAGCGCCAGCGGCAATACGACGACGGCATTCTTCGCCGCCTACACGCTGTTCTTCCTCATGTACATGGTCATCATGTTGTATGGCATGAACACCGCGCGGTCGATCATCGAAGAGAAGACCAGCCGTGTCTTCGAGGTGCTGCTGGCGACGATCAAACCTGAAGAGCTGCTCGCTGGAAAGATCCTGGGGGTAGGGGCCGTGGGCCTCACGCAAATCGGCATCTGGATGATCGCTGCGGGGGCGCTCTCCAGCAGCAGTCTTGCAGCCAGCCTGATCGGGACAACGGGACATGGACTGATCAGCGCAACACAGATCGGCTTCTTTGTGCTGTACTTCGTCTTTGGGTTCCTGCTCTACTCCAGTATTGCCGCCGCGCTCGGCGCCATGACGAACTCGGAACAAGAGCTGCAACAGCTCAACATGTTCCTGGTTCTTCCGCTCGCATTCTGCATGGTCATGCTCTTTTCGATCATCCGCGCGCCGAACTCTACCCTGGCCCGTGTGGTCTCCCTCATTCCTTTCTGCAGTCCGCTGCTGATGAACTTCCGCATCTCGCTCACGCAGGTACCGGCATGGGAGATCTGGCTCTCCTTTGTGCTGATGTCGGCTACGATCTTCGCTATTCTGTGGGTCTCTTCGCGCATCTATCGTGTCGGCATTCTTATGTATGGCAAGAAGCCGAATCTGCCTGAAATCCTGCGCTGGCTGAAATACAGCTAGCGCGCAAGTAAACTCATCTGCGTGGCTGTCTTCACTCCAAAGCAACGTCTGCTGCTGGCGATCGTGCCTCCACTGGCGGTGGCGTTGATCCGCCTGCTTGGAGCGACGTTGCGCTATCGCGACCTCAACGCTCCCGCTACGCCTGTCGGCATTGATGTTCCCGGCCCTACGATCTTCGCCTTTTGGCACTGCGCGCTGCTGGTCAGCGCGCATCGCTTCCGCAACAAGGGAATCGCAATCCTGATCTCGCGCTCCTTCGACGGCGAACTCATCGCGCGTATCGTCGAGCGGCTCGGCTTCGTCGCCGTCCGAGGCTCCAGCACCCGCGGAGGCCCGCAGGCGCTACGCGGAATGCAGCAGGCCTACACCGACGGCCGCATCTGTGCCTTCACCGCCGATGGCCCCAAGGGACCTGCCTGCGTCGCGAAGCCGGGGCCTGTGCATCTCGCCGAGCTTACCGGGGCGAACTGGATCGGTGCGTTTCATGGGCAGCCAGAGCACGTCTGGGAGCTCCGCTCCTGGGACCGCTTCATGATCCCCAAACCCTTTACTACCGTGACCTTTTCGTGGCCCGCGCACACCGCGCCGGAGCTCACATCCGTGCAGCAGGCTATGGATGAAGCAGTCGCGATGACCTCACGCCTACAATCGCAGTAGCCCCATGCTTGTCTCAGACTTCCACTACGACCTGCCTGAAGAACTCATCGCGCAGCGGCCTCCTGCGGTGCGCGGCACGAGCCGCATGATGACGCTGGATCGCCGTACCGGTGACTTCTCCGACCATACCTTTGCCGAGTTGCCGTTGCTGCTCCAGCCGGGCGATCTGCTGGTGATGAACGACTCGCGCGTCATCCCTGCACGTCTGTTTGCCACCCGCGCCGGCCTCACGACCCAGCACAACTCCCCCGCGCCCAGCGGCCACATCGAAGTCCTGCTGACGCAACGCCACGCTTCCGCTGAAGGCTATAACGACTGGTCGGCGCTTGTTCGTCCCGCAAAGAAGATCCAGCCCGGCGAGACCCTGCTCTTCGCACCGGACGACTCCACTGCGCCGCTACTGCGCGCCACCGTGCTCTCTGCCGGTGAGTTCGGCGAGCGTACTCTGCGCTTCGATCCGGCCGAAGACTTCCATGCCGCACTCGAACGTATCGGCCACCTGCCGCTGCCCCCCTACATTCACCGCTCCAAGCAGGAGCCCAATACCTCAGAAGACCGCGAGCGCTACCAGACGGTCTACTCGCAGCAGTTGACCAGCGCCGAGGCTGAGGGTTCCGCCGCCGCGCCGACGGCTGGCCTGCACTTCACACCGGAGGTGCTCTCGCAGCTCAAGGAGCGGGGCGTAGAGTTCGCCACCCTCACATTGCACGTTGGGCTCGGAACCTTCCAGCCTGTCCGCGTCGAGCGCACCGAAGACATTCGCCTCCACGCCGAGCACTACACGCTCTCCACGACGACGGCCGAAGCCATCCAGAGAGCCAGGCGCGAGGGCCGCCGCATCGTCGCCGTAGGCACGACCACGACGCGCACCCTGGAGCACATCGCACGTGAAACCAATGGCAGCGAAATCGCCGCGCATTCGGGAAGTACCGCCCTCTTTCTCTCTCCCGGGGTGGAGTTCAAGCTGGTGGGCGGCCTGTTGACCAACTTCCACCTTCCGCAATCGACGCTGCTGATGCTGGTCTCCGCCTTTGCAGGCCGCGAACAGGCGCTCGCTGCTTATGCCCACGCCGTCGAAGCGCGCTATCGCTTCTTTTCCTACGGCGACTGCATGCTCATCACGTAGCATCCAATAAAAGAGATCAAATCATGCCGAACCAGACCGACAAACCGCCTATCTACCTCCTCGATTCGATGGCCTTCATCTTCCGTGCATATCACGCGATGCAGCGCTCGCGACCGATGTCCACGCGCACCGGCATTCCCACGGCGGCAACGTATGTCTTCGTCAACATGATCAACAAGCTGCGTAAGGACTTCCAGCCGCAGTACCTGGCCGCGGTCTACGATGTTGGCGCGCCCCTGCTGCGCAACGAACAGGCCAAGCAGATGAAGGACGTCCAGAAGTTCAACATCAAGACGCAGGAGTTCGAGACGATCGAATACGGCGGTTACAAGGCCAACCGCGCCGAGACGCCACCTGATCTGATCCAGCAGCAGCCCTACATCCGCCGCGCGCTTGAGGCCTTCCGCATCCCTATCCTGTTCTACGAGGGCTTTGAGGCGGATGACGTGATCGGCACGCTGAGCTGCCAGCTCTCCGCGCTCGGCCATCACGTCTATGTCGTCTCCTCCGACAAGGACATGATGCAGCTCGTCAACGAGGACGTCTCGATCCTCAACCCGATGAAGGACAACCTCATCCTCGATCCGGCAGGAGTCGAGAACGTGCTGGGAGTTCCGCCCGCGCGCGTAGTCGACGTGATGGCGCTACGTGGCGACGCTATCGACAACATCCCCGGAGCGCCGGGCATCGGCGACAAGGGCTCGGTCGAACTCATCCAGCAGTTCGGCACTGTGGAAGGCGCGCTTGATCGCGCCGCTGAAGTTAAAAAGAAGACCTACCGCGAGTCGCTGCAGAACAATCGCGACAACATTCTGCTTTCGAAAGAGCTCGTCACCATCCACACGGCGGTGCCCATCGAGTTCTCGCTCGACCACATGCGTACGCAGCCGGTCGATAACGCAGCCTGCCGCGCTCTCTTCACCGAGCTTGAATTCACGACGATGCTCAAAGAGCTCGCTCCGGACGTCGACGCCACCCCCGTGACCTACAACATCAAGGCCACTGCGGACGACCTCGCAAAGCTGCTCGCCGAAGCGCGCGAACCCTCTCTCGCAGCTCGCGATCTCGAAGCTCGTAGCTCGACTGCAAACCAGCTACCTCGCGGCCTCGCCATCGCCCTGGCCGAAACGACACAAGCCATCGCAGAAGAGGTCGCCGCCGATCCCAGCGCCAGCGCCGAGGTTGAAGAATCCGAACCAGAACCGCCGCAGACGATGTCGCTCTTCGGCGCGGATGAGGGGGCAGGGGACAGGGCCCAGGGCTCAGGGGCCTCGTCTTCTGAACTCTTGGCCCTGAGCCCTGAACCCTCCCAGGACCCTGCCTGCCGTCTCGGCCTTGCCGTCACTGCCGGACACGCCATCGAGATCTCGCTCGACACCCCGGGTATACGCGAAGCCCTCGCCGACCCTGCGTTACCCAAGCAGGTCCACGACCTCAAGGCCGTGCTGCGCGCGCTCCAGCCGCACGACATCACACTTGCCGGGCCGATCACCGACGTCATGCTGCAGAGCTATCTCCTCAACCCGACGCACAGCTCACATACACTCATCGACCTGGCCGCGCGCACGACCAGCAGGGCCCTGACGCATCAGCCGACGAAAGACAATCCCAACGATCCCAAGCGCCTGCCGGAGGCCGCCGCGGCCATCGCACGCCTGGCCGTTACGTTGGGCGAACAACTCGCCGAAGTCCCCACGACCCACGTGATTCCGAAGGACGATCCTGCTCTAGGCGGCGCAATCACAACGGAGATGCTCTTCGCCGACAAGGCGCAGGTCGAAGGGGCCAGGGCTCAGGGGGCAGCGAGCGCGTCTTCTGGACCCTTGGCTCTGAACCCTGAGGCCTCTCCCCTGAACGAACACTCCACCCTCGCCGAAGTCTACGAGCAGCTCGATCTCCCCCTTGTCTCCGTGCTGCTGCAGATGGAGCAGACGGGCGTTCGCGTCGACAGCAACCTCCTGCGCGAGATGAGTTCGCGTCTCGCCGTCACCATCGACGACCTGGCCGAGCGCATCTATGCCAGCTCGGGACATCGCTTCAACATCAACTCTCCCAAGCAGCTTGGCGACGTGCTCTTCAACAAGATGGACCTGCCCAAACCCATGAAGCACGGCAAGGGCAAGGTCATCTCGACGGCGCAGGACATCCTCGAAGACCTCGCGCAGCACCACGAGGTTCCGGCGATCGTTCTCGAATACCGCCAGTTGCAGAAGCTGAAGTCCACCTATCTCGATCAGCTTCCGTCCCTGACGGACGTGAACGGCCGCATCCACACCACGTTCAACCAGGTAGGCACGGCAACGGGGCGTCTCTCGTCGATCAACCCCAACCTGCAGAACATCCCCATCCGCACCGCCGTCGGCCGCGAGATCCGTGCCGCGTTCATCGCGGCACCGGGCAATCTGCTGATGTCCGCGGACTACTCGCAGATCGAGCTGCGCCTCATGGCGCACTTCTCGCAGGACCCCCTGTTGCTCGACGCCTACCGCACCGGCAAGGACATCCACACACTCACCGCCGCGGAGGTCTTCGAGGTCGACGCCGCGACGATGGACAAGGAGACCCGTGCCCGCGCGAAGGCCGTAAACTTCGGCATCGTCTATGGCATCTCGCCCTTCGGTCTGGCTGCGCAGTTAGGCATCGACCAGAAAGTCGCCAAGGCCTATATCGAACGCTACTTCGACAGGTACAAGGGAGTCGCGACGTTCATTGAGCAGACGCTCGAAACCGTTCGCCGCGACCAGGCGGTGAAGACCGCCTTCGGCCGCGTCCGCCCCATCCCCGACATCCAATCCCGCAACCCCAACCAGCGTGGCTTCGCCGAGCGTACGGCGGTCAACACGCCACTGCAAGGCACCGCCGCCGACCTCATCAAGATCGCCATGCTCCGCATCGACGCCGCCATACGCACCCGCAACCTGCGCTCGCTAATGACGCTACAGGTGCACGACGAACTGCTTTTCGACGTTGTGCCCGAAGAGGCTGATGAGATGCAGGAGTTGGTAAAGACCGAGATGGAATCGGCAGCGGAGTTCAGTGTGCCCATCGTTGCGGAGGTAGGTCTTGGAGATAACTGGCGAGATATTAAGTAGCGGCTGTCGAGTCTTACCGGACAACGTAGCGGGAATTCGTGTTCAGGGCTTGACAGATATTCGTTTATAAACGAATATCTGTTAGTGTACGAGATTCGTCATTATCTGTCTTCCAATGGAAAAGATGTTTTCATGGAGTGGCGAACTAAGCTGCGCGATACAAAAGCGCGAGTGGCCATTGACCGCAGAGTCAACCGGATCGAGCAAGGAAATTTAGGCGATCACAAATACCTGCAGGATGGTGTCTCGGAGCTTTGCATCAACGTCGGGCCGGGATACCGTGTGTACTACGCCGTGGAAGGTAAGCAAATCATTCTGTTGCTTTGCGGCGGTGACAAAAGCACACAGCGCGGGACATAGATCAGGCGTGCGCAAACTGGCGAGACTGGCAGGCGCGCGGTGGGGAAGAGGAGGAATAACAATGGGAGCTTCCAACGCAAAGAATGTGAGAGATCGTAGCCACGACGAAGCTATGGCAGAGGCGTTCCAGGCAGATCCTGCCTACGCCGCCGAATTGTTAAACTCTATCCTCGAAGATGGTGAGCAAGGAGAACTGCTCATCGCATTGCGGCAGATGGCAAAAGCCTTTGGGGGTATATCGGCCGTAGCGGAGAAGGCTCATCTGAACCAGACGCAAATGTATCGCACATTGTCTGAGGAGGGTAATCCAGCGCTGAGTAGCTTGGTAGCCGTTCTAAAGGTGATGGGCCTCCGCCTTGCCGTTCAACCTGTAAAGGTGGATCGCATCGAAGCTACCGCAGCCTAAGCGACCCCTGGAGAGGACTGAGGCATGTCGTAATTTGGCATGAGGTAGCCTGTATCTGAAACCCCAAATGACCCAGTCCACAAGAAAGACAGCTACACTCCTCATCGACTGCCCTGACCGCAAAGGTCTTGTCGCGGCTATCATCAATTTTCTTGTCCAGCAGTACGACGTCAACATCCTCAATGCCGATCAGCATCAAGACGCCGAGCTGGGCCTCTTCTTCATGCGCGTCGAATTCGCCACCGAGGCTGCAGGCTTCGACGAACTCAGCTTTCGCACGGCCTTCCAACCTCTCGCGCAGCAGTTCCAGATGAACTGGCGCATTGAGTTAGCTGACGCGCCGCAGAATGTCTGCCTCTTCGTCTCGCAGTATCTGCACTGCCTTGCCGACCTGCTGCATCGCCATCAGACCGGCGAGTTCCACTGCAATCTCGCGCTGATCGTCAGCAACCATGAGAGTGCACGGCCGCTGGCGGAGTTCCATCATGTTCCGTTTTACTACCTGCCCGTCGGGCGTGAGAACAAACAGCAGGTCGAGCGGCAACAACTTGCCTTGCTGGATGAGCACAAGATCGACCTCGTCGTCCTCGCGCGCTACATGCAGATCCTGTCGCCCAAGTTCGTGGATGCCTATCCGCGCCGGATCATCAACGTCCACCATTCGTTTCTGCCCGCGTTTACAGGGGCAAAACCGTATCACGCAGCCTTCGCGCGAGGCGTAAAGCTCATTGGTGCGACCAGCCACTACGTCACCGCAGAACTCGACGAGGGGCCCATCATCGAGCAGGACGTCGCCCGCGTCTCGCAGAACGATCAGCTTCCCAGCCTCATCCAGAAGGGACGCGACCTTGAGCGCCTGGTGCTCTCCCGCGCTGTGCAGTGGCATCTCGACCACCGGATCCTGTCCTACGCGAACAAGACCGTCATCTTCGCCTGAGCTGGGACTAAATCCCCAGCTCTGCTCGTATCGCTCCGGCAATCGCTTCGGCGTGGCGGCGCATGGCCTCTTCGCTTTCGGCCTCGATCATCACGCGTGCCAGGGCCTCGGTGCCGGAGTAGCGGATGACTACGCGTCCTGAGTCCTTCAGCTCTTCTTCCGCGGCTTGAATCACCACAACAACCGAGGGCAGGGAATCGAGCGGCTTCTTCTCGCGCACCTTTACGTTCAGGATGACCTGCGGATAGTTCTTGAGATCGGCGATCAACTCGCCGAGTGTCTTACCCGAGCGATGCACCACATCGAGTACCAGCAGTGCGGTGAGCAAGCCATCGCCTGTTGTGGCTTTGGCTGGAAACAGGATGTGGCCGGACTGCTCGCCGCCTAAGGAAGCACCAGAGTTTTGCATCTCCTCAAGGACATACTTGTCGCCAACCGGAGCACGCAGCATGCGAATTCCCGAGCGCTTGAACGCAGCCTCCAGGCCCATGTTCGACATCGTCGTTGCAACGACGAGATTGTCCGCAAGCAGGCCGCGCTCCTGCAGATCGCGGGCGCAGAGCAGCATCACGGCATCGCCGTTTACGACGTTGCCGTGCTCGTCGGCAAAGAGCGCGCGGTCGGCATCGCCGTCAAAGGTGAACCCCATCGACGCGCCGCGGGTTTTCACCTCGGTTGCGACGACTTCGGGATGCAGCGCGCCGCAGTTCTCGTTGATGTTGCGACCGTCAGGAGAGGCATGCGTAACTTCGACCGTTCCCTTGAGCGACTCGAACAACTGCGGAGCGACCGAGCTGGCAGCACCGTTCGCGCAGTCGATGACGACGGAGCGGTTATCCAGAGAGATATCCGGTACTGCTTCGAGCAGGAAGCGGATGTACTCGGCACGGTAGCTCTCGTTGACTTCGGGGAGTTCTTCTTCCGCAGGCGTGGCGGTCGCGCTGTTTGCCAGCACTCGCTCGATCTCGGCCTCGATGCCCAACTCAACCGCATCGGGCAACTTGTAGCCGTCGCCGCCAAAGATCTTGATGCCGTTATCCTGCCAGGGATTATGCGAGGCGGAGATCACTACGCCTGCGCTGAATCCGTGCTTCCGGGCGAGGAATGCGATAGCTGGCGTAGTAATTACGCCTGCGGACTCGACCTCGGCGCCGCCTTCGCGCAATCCGGCGGCGAGCGTCGCCGCAATCCACGGGCAGCTCTCTCGCGTATCCATGCCCATGACGACATGCACCGACCTGCCTGCTGCCTCATCCTTCAGCTTCGTCGCCAGGGCCACGCCTACGGCGCGTACCGTGCGCCGGTCCAGCGGCGGCTCTCCAGCTACTGCACGAATTCCATCGGTACCAAATAACTTTCGCATTGCCACCTCTTGTCCTGGTTTTTAATCTCTTTCTAAGATGCTAGCGGAGATTCGCATGTGTATTCGTTATCTGGTGGGCAGAATCGGCCCATTTTGAAACCCGCTTATCGCGTGATCGTCTAAAGGGGTATGCAATCCCTGCGATTTTTCACCGGAATGGCCTTGCTGGCAGGGTGCGTCGGCGCGTTCGGACAAGAATCGACGCCTTCTGCCCCGGTCGCCAGTTTGTCAGTCGAGGCCCGCCTCGTGGTTGTTCCTACGGTGGTTCGCGATAAGCATGGAGCACTCGTCCAGAGCCTCGGCAAAGACGATTTTGCCCTGAAGGTAGACGGAAAGGCGCAGACGATCCGCTACTTCGACCATGACACGGATGTTCCGCTGACGCTCGGCTTGCTGGTCGATACCAGCCAGAGCCAGCGTACGGTGATCGACAGCGAACGCTCGGCGAGCGGCACCTTCCTCGACAAGATGCTTGCGCCCGCGAGCGCGAATCGCGAGTCGGACAAGGCTTTCGTCGTGCAGTTTGCGCGTGAAGTGGAGTTGTTGCAGGACCCGACCGACTCTCGCTCCAAGTTGAAGCAGGCGCTGAAGGAGCTTGATACGACCGCGCCGTCAACGTCCTCTTCAACCGGTGACGATAGCGGCCACGCCCATGGTGGAACAACTCTCTACGACGCGGTCTTTCTCTCCGCCGATGAGGTCACCTCCAAGCAGAAGGGTCGCCGCGCACTCATTCTGCTTACCGATGGCGTCGACCGCAACAGCAAGGAGTCGATTGCCGAGGCGATCGAGGCCGCGCAGCGCGCCGATACGATCATTTACGCGATCTACTTCAAGGGCGAGGAGCCGCATCGCGATAACGGCCCAGGGAATCCGGGAGGCCATCATGGCGGTGGTTTTCCCGGTGGTGGAGGCTATCCCGGCGGGGGTGGCTACCCCGGGGGAGGCGGGGGCTGGCCCGGCGGCGGCACTGGCAATGGTGGCGGCGGACGAAGTCGAGGGCCCGAGCCGCACGCCGTTGATGGCAAGAAGATCCTAGAGCGACTGTGCGGTGAGACCGGCGGACGCGTCTTTGAGGTGTCGAAGAGGGAGACTGTAGACGCCATCTTCGCGGAGATCGCCGAAGAGCTCCATTCGCAATACCGGCTGGGTTTTACGCCAGAGACGGCAGCAACCTCAGACGGTTATCACGAGATCGATCTGGAGATGGCTAGCCAGCAGAATAAGAGCAAGCTCACCGTGCAGACGCGTGAAGGCTATTACGCAGGCAGCAAGTAAAGCCTAAAGACCTTTGTCCATCCATCCATGAGCCTGCATCCAGTGCTCCAGCAGGGTGGGCCATATGGCCAGTTCCGGTGTCAGGGGAAGGTTTTGCCCCATGCCCGTACCGTGTGGCCCGCGTTCGAAGACGTGCAACTCAGCCGGGACACCCGCGAGCAGCAGCGCATTGAAAAACAAGGTGGCATTGATCGCGCTGACAGTCTTGTCGGATTCGTTGGCATAAAGGAAGGTGGGCGAGGTTTTGGCCGTAACGTGCAGCACGGGGGAGAGCGTATCGACCAGGTCTTTGGGAGCGTCTGGGCCGGTCAGAGCTTCCATCCCAAAGGTGCCGGGGATGCTCGGGTCAAGGCTGAGACGTCCATAGCTGCTGATGGCGAAGTCCGGGTGGCTGCTCGCATGGTCGATCGGGTCGGCAGCGCTTGAGTCGGCGGTGTCGTCAACGGTTGCAAGATAGCCCACGAGGTGTCCGCCCGCCGAGAATCCCCAGACGCCAATGGCGTCCGGTCGCAGCTTCCACGCCGTAGCATGGCTGCGCACGAAGCGAACGGCTCGCTGGCCGTCGAGCATCGGCGAAGGGTACTTGTAGCGTGGGCTCAGGCGATATTGCAGCACGTAGGCGCTGACTCCGTGAGCGTTGAGCCAGCGCGCTTCGGCGGCGCCCTCTTTTTCCATCACGAGATGCTTATAACCGCCGCCGGGCAGCACGACAACCGCACTGTGCGGGCCGTCTCCCGCTGCCGGATAGCAGTAGAGCTTGGGGACGTCCTCCGCAGTTGTGCCGAGAGCTCCGGGGGCTCCAGCGGGCCAGAGAACCTCAATAGAGGTGTAGCCAGCGGGCGGTGGCGCTAGTGGTGCTGCAGCTGTTTGGGCCAAAGCCGCAAAAGGCATTGTGGACAGGAGGAGGGCGAGCAAGCCAGCGCGAAGAGAACCGGTCATACCGATACGATACGCGGAAAGACTGGTTTTGGGATTCAAAAACGGTTGGCAAGCATCTATTTCGTGCATGTCTGAAACCGCGTCCTTGACGAAACTCTCTCCATGACCAGTCGAGGTTCTGAGAAAACAACACTGTCCTTTGCTCCGTACGCCACTTTGGCAGATGATGGAGAAGATATTTCCAAGGAGCAGCAACGATGGCGGCGAAGTCAGTTCTTCTTTCAGGTACGCGCAAGGCATTTGGAGCGGTTGTTTTGGCTGCACTTCTGAGCACAGGCGGCATGGTTACCGCCACGGCTCACGCTCAAATGTCGGCGAAGCATATTTATCCCACCATCGAAGCGGCACCGGCCGATATCAAGGCGGCCCTGGCTGAGGCCCGTCGTACGCATCGCCGTGTGCTTATAGACTTTGGCGGCGACTGGTGCGGCGACTGCCAGTTGTTAAACCTCTACTTTGACCAGAGTCCGAATGCCGATCTGCTGGCTAAGAACTTCGTTAGGGTAAACATCAACATCGGCCATATCGATGCGAACCTCGACATCGGTGACAGGTACGGCGTGACCCTGAGAAAAGGGACTCCCGCGCTAGCTGTGCTCGACGGACAGGGCCATGTGCTCTACGCGCAGAAGATAGGCGAGTTCGAGCACAGGCGAAACATGGAGCCTTCCGAAGTCACTGCCTTTTTGGAAAAGTGGAAGCGATAGCAACGGAACATCATGGCGCGCACATCGGCTGGAATGGCCGGAGTTTTGTGGAGAAACGTCTGCCTCATGCCGACGCATCGGGCACTCCGGTTCGGGGTGCTGCTGCGCGCTACCTTTGCTGCGTCCATCGAACATGATGTGCTGACGCTCGCCCAGGCTACGGCCTATTCCGCGATGGTCACCTTGTTTCCAGGCCTGATTGTGGCGGCGGCCATCGTGACTCTTCTCCCGGATACCATGCCGTTGCGTTTCCAGATGGCGCTGTTCTTCGATCGTGTCCTGCCCTCGAATGTAAGTCCGTTGCTCGATGCCTACTTTGCGACCACGCAGAAAAATCAGCAGACGGCGCAGGCACTGCTCGGTTCGCTTCTGGTCAGTATCACCGGAGCGGCCAATGTCATGGTGACCCTGATGGAAGGCTTTCGCCGGGCGCACAATCTGCCGCTTCCGAAGGCGAGTTTCTGGCCCCGACGGATCCGTGCGTTGGTGCTGGTGCCCTTGTCCCTGGTGCCGATGGCCGCAGCCAGTGCGCTCGTGGTCTTCGGTCACCTGATCACGCATTGGCTGGCTGGAGAGCTCCCCCCTGGAGAGCATGTGCTGGTCTATATCCTGGCTTTCACCCTTCGCTGGGCGATCGCGCTGGCTGGCAGCGTTGGCATCATTGCCGTGATCTATCACCTGGGCACGGACGTGAGCCGGCATATGCGGCAGCACGTGGAGTACTGGCTTGCGCTGCGCATGGACTGGAGCTGGCGTGCGAGTCTTCCGGGGGCGATGGTGGCGACGCTGCTCTGGTTCGTCTCCACGCTTATCTTTGGCCTGTACGTCACGCGTTTCGCCAACTATTCGCGGGTCTATGGCTCGCTGGGGGCGGCTATCGCGCTGATGTTCTGGCTGTACATCATCGCTCTGTGCGTGCTGGCGGGCGCGGAGTTCAATGCGCAGCTCGTCGCGCATCGCAGAAATTCAGATCCCGAGGCCGCAGTTGACGGGCTTTCAAACTAGGCACCACGTCGGGCAGGTAGAATGGCTGACTGACAGGCAAGAAAAGGATTAAGCCGGGGCTTCAAGGAGCCTCCGGTGGAAGGACATGTGCAGATGGCTGTTATGAATGGTGGTTTAGGCGCAGGTTTGGGTGAAAACATGCGGCGCGCGAAGATTGTTGCGACATTGGGACCGGCTTCGAGTTCGGAAGAGACATTCCGCCAACTCGTGCGCGCAGGCCTGGACGTGGCACGGCTCAATTTTTCGCATGGATCGCACGAGCAGAAGAGCGAACTGATCGCGATGGTGCGCAAGGTCGCCCGCGAAGAGAACAAGCCCATCTGCATCCTCGCCGATCTGCAGGGCCCCAAGATCCGCACCGGAACGCTGGTGGACCACAAGCCGGTGATGCTCGAAGCGGGCAAGCGTCTGACCATTACGCCGGAGAAGATCGACGGCACCGCCGAGCGCGTGAGCACCGTCTTCACCACGCTGGCGGAAAACCTGAAGCCGGGCGATCAGGTGCTGCTCTCCGATGGCCTCATCGAGCTGCGCGTGCTCGAACTGCAGGGCGCGGATGTCGTGACCGAGATCATCAACGGCGGCATGCTGGGTGAGAAGAAGGGAATCAATCTTCCTGGCGTTGCGATCAAGGTTTCTGCTCTGACCGAGAAGGACGAAGTGGACCTGGAGTTTGCGCTCAAGGCAGGCGCCGATACCATCGCCGTCTCGTTTGTGCAGACCGCCGACGATGTGCGCTACGTCAAGAGCCGCATCGCGGCGCTGGGCTATGACGCGTGGGTTATCGCGAAGCTCGAAAAGCCGCAGGCCATCGACCACCTCGACAGCATTCTTGAGGCTGCCGACGTCATCATGGTGGCGCGTGGCGATCTCGGTGTCGAAGTCCCGCCTGAGAAGGTTCCGGCCATTCAGAAGCACATCATCCGCCGCGCGGCGGAGTATCGCAAGCCCGTGATCACGGCGACGCAGATGCTGGAGTCGATGATCGACAATCCGCGTCCGACGCGCGCCGAGGCCTCTGACGTGGCGAACGCCATCTACGACGGCACCGATGCCGTCATGCTCTCGGCCGAGAGCGCTGCCGGCAAGTACCCGGTGGAGTCGGTCGCGATGATGAACAAGATCGTCACCGAGACCGAGAGCCAGATGCACCTCGAGCCGCAGTTGGCGGTGCTGCGCCATCCGCGCAAGGCGCTCACCGTGCCTGAGACGATCTGTGAGTGTATGGCCCACTCCGCGCAGGACCTCGATCTGGCTGCTATCGCAATCTTTACCGAGAGCGGCAACACAGCGCGGCTACTCTCCAAGTACCGTCCCGACGCGCCCATCTATGCGCTTTCGCCGGACGAGAATGTTGTGCATCGCGCCATGCTTTTGTGGGGTACTTATCCGATCCAGTGCGAGCGCTTTATCGGTACCGACAAGCTCGTGAACATGGCCGAGGACATCCTCGAAGCCCGTGGCTTTGTGAAGTCGAAACAGGTGGTGGGCATCGTGGCTGGAACGGCGACGAAGACCGGTGCGACGAACTTCATGCGGCTGCACCTGGTGGGCGATCGGTAGAGCTTTCGCGCAGAGGACGTGAGACCTTCGCGTCCTCTGCGCCACATTCAGCGAATCCCGGTGCTGCTCTCGTGTGCCGACACACGCTAAACTGTAGCCCGAGCAAAATAGCGAATGCCGAATGACGATCGCACCAGGATCATTTACCGCAGGACGCCGGAATCGGCGGCCATGTTGGCAAACGTCAAACGAGCGATGGCGATTACCGCCAAACTTAATCGTTTGACGTTCAACGACGCGGACGAAGTTCGGGCCTTGTTCAGCGAACTGATCGGTAAAAAGGTAGACGAGAGCTTTTTACTGATCCCTCCTTTTTACACTGCCGGTGGCGACGAAATCCGCGTTGGCCGTAATGTCTTCGTCAATCAGAACTGCACCTTCTATGACCTTGGTGGCCTCGACATCGCGGATGACGTGATGATCGGGCCGAACGTGAGCCTCATCACGGCGGGCCATCCCCTTGAACCTTCGCAGCGACGCGCCGCCACCATAGGAAAGCCCATCGTGATTGAGAAGAACGTGTGGATCGCAGCCGGTGCGACCATCATCGGCGGCGTAACCGTAGGCGAGAACTCGGTCGTAGCGGCGGGTTCGGTCGTCACCAGGGACGTTCCCCCGAACACCCTTGTCGGAGGAAATCCGGCGAGAGTGATTCGTTCGATTGGTGAGTGAGGGAACCTCCGCAAGGGGGCAAAACTCGAACTTCAAACTGACCCAATATCAGCTAATAGGAACGCTTTCCTGACAGACTGGCTACAATCGAACCATGGGAAAGATTCGCGTACTTTCGGACCAGGTAGCGAACCAAATTGCTGCTGGTGAAGTCGTCGAACGACCCGCATCCGTAGTCAAAGAGCTGCTCGAAAACTCACTCGACGCCGGAGCCACGCGCATTCGCCTCGAGATCGAGGCCGGTGGACGCAAGCTCATTCGCATCGTCGACAACGGACACGGCATGGGCCGTGACGACGCCTTGCTCGCCTTCGAGCGGCATGCGACCTCCAAGCTCCGCTCGTCGGACGATCTGCTCTCCATCGCCACCCTCGGGTTTCGCGGCGAGGCGCTGCCGTCCATCGCGTCGGTCGCGCGGGTAAGCCTTGAGACTCGCGCTGTCGAAGACGAAGTTGGCACAATGCTGGAGATTGCCGGCGGCAACCTGCTGCGCGTCGAAGACGCCGGCCTGCCTGCGGGAACAACCATCGCCGTGCGCGACCTGTTCTTCAATACGCCTGCGCGGCGCAAGTTTCTGCGCAGTGAGCAGACGGAGCTAGGCCACGTCGCCGCATTGGTGACGCACTACGCGCTGGCGCATCCCGACAAACACTTTGAGCTGCACTCCTCAACGCAGTCGCTGCTCGTCGCCCCGGCCGTCGCCAACGCCGGAGAGCGGCTGTATCAGATCTTTGGCCGCGAGACCTTTGAGAGCCTCATCCCTGTCGCAGCAGAGCTCGATTTCTCGCGTGCGGGCCTGCCCGAGCCGCCGCCCTGGAAGCGTGGGGAAGACTACGAGGCTCCTGAACCCGGCTTCATCCGCCTGACCGGCTTCGTCTCCAAGCCGGAGCTGCAGAAGCTCAATCGCAACTCGATCTACGTCTTCGTCAACGGACGCCTGATTCGCGACCGCCTCATCCTGCACGCGTTTACCGAGGCCTATCGCAATATCATTCCGCCCACGTCGTACCCGGTGGTCCTGCTCTTCCTGGAGATGCCGCCCCAAGAGGTCGACGTGAATGTGCATCCTGCCAAGACCGAGGTGCGTTTCCGCCAGGGCAGCTTTGTGCATGACTTCGTGCGCGATGCGGTGCGCACGGCGCAGATGAACGCCCGCCCAGCCGCGAGCTTCTTTGCCGCGCTGAACTCGGCTCCCTCGCTGGCCTCGTCGCTGCTGGTGGATGTCAGCCCACTGCCGGGTGTCGACCCCGCGGTCTTTGCGCCGAATGGAGGGCTGCAGGCTCTCGTTGCCGGAAGTGAGTCCTTTATCGAACCCCAGGACACTGCTTCCTTCGATCTGCTGGCCCCTGTGGTCCCCGCGTCGCCGGGCCGTTTGAGCTTTGAAGGCTCGGGAATGTCGGTGGGCTACGATGAGCCCGCACAGAGCGGCATCGTAGAGGGTGCAGGTGGAACTTCTGAACATCAACCGACCCTGAACTCGCTGGCCACGCTCAAGCCGCTTGGCCAGCTTCGCGACTCGTTCATTCTCGCGACCAACGAAGAAGGCCTCTGGATCGTCGACCAGCATGTGGCGCATGAGCGCATCCTGTTTGAGAAGATCCTTCGCGAGCGCAAGGTCGAGCAGGTACAGCGGCAGCGCCTGTTGATGCCGGTCCTGGTCGAGCTTCTGCCGGAGCAGATGGTCACTTTTGCAGCGATTGCCGAGGAACTGGAGCGTAATGGCTTTGAGGCTGAGCCTTTCGGGCCGCGCACCCTGGCGGTAAAGGCCACGCCCGTAGGCCTGGAGGGCCGGGAGCTGGAGCGGATGCTCGAAGAGGTTCTTGCCGTAACCGAGCGCGAGCAGCAGGTCGAAAACGAGGAGGCCAGGCGGACGCGTATCGCCGCTTCCATCGCCTGTCACGCGGCAATTAAGATTAATATGCCTCTGGAACCGGCAAAAATCGACTGGCTGCTCACAGAACTTGGAAAAACTGAGCATCCGACGAGCTGTCCGCATGGCCGACCCATCGCATTGCGGTATTCTTTAAAAGACATTCAGCGGGCGTTCCAGCGTATCTAGGCTTCCCATGCCGGATTCAACTGTAGCGTTTAGCCCGCTCCTGCCGATTTAATGTTCCGGCTTCGCAGTCTTTCCTGATCGGTTGTTTCGATCTGTAGTCTAGGCCTCCGCTCGACGGAGGTCTCTGCTGTGTGCGGTAGTCTCGCCGCCAGCACAAAGGGGTACGTCTTGAGTTCAACACCTGAGTTTAATGCGGAGCAGCTAACCGCTGCTCGCGCCAAAGTATGGCATCAAACCGGTGAGCCGCTGCTCACACTGGATGCCGTGCGCGAGTGGCTGGCCACAGCCGGACTCGTGCTCTTCACGCCGCGTTCGCTGCAACTGCCGACGCCTGCTCCCTCGTTCGTCGAAGCCACGCTCGGCTCGGCCAACGTTGGGCCCACACCTGCGCAGATCGAAGCCGCACGGACGATCCTCGTGCGGCTCGTCTCCGAGGGCAACGCGCTGCCCCTGAACCTGCTCGGCATTCCGGGCGAGCTTCCGGACTTCGTCGTCTCGGCACAGATCTTCAGCTACATCTTCACCATGCGCGGCGATAAGGCCTGGAAGCTGCCACCCTCGACGACCGGTGCGGTCAAGGTATCGCCGCTGGGCCTGCGCGTCTACGAGGTGCTTGCCGAGCGTGGCGCGATGACCGCTGCCGAGCTTGCCTCAGAGCTTGGCCGCGAAGTCACTGAAGGCGCTATCCTGCGCACGCTCAATGAGCTCTGGTCGCTGCTGCGTGTCATTCCTCTGCCGCAGATGGGCGAGGCCTCAACGCTTTGGGAGCTGGCCACACGGCGCTTTACCAAGGCCATCAAGGCGGGCATCAACGCCGGCCAGCCAAAGGCACTCTCCGCTCTGATCTCGCTCTATCTCGCCCAGTCGCTGCTTGCGACCGAGGACGAGGTGGAGACGTTCCTCTCGCCCTTGGCGGCACGCTCGCGCATTCGCGAGGTGTTGCACGCGCTTACATCGTCGCGCCAGCTCGAGACCATCGTGCTCGAGGGGAAGTCGTTGCTGCATATTCCTGGCACACTGCCGGAGTTCCCGTCCATCGCGAAGCCTGAGCCGACGGAAGAAGAGATTGCCGCAGCTGCTGCAGCCAGCCTCGAAGGCGAAGGCCGCATCAAGCGGTTTACGCCGAGCGCAGGCAGCAAGCCTCGCGGAGAGTTCAAGGGCAAGCCTGCCCGCAGCTTTGGGGAGAGAGCCGGGGGATCGGGTGGAACAGGCACTCGTGGCGCCAGGCCTTCGACGCCGCGCACTGGCGACCGTCCGGATCGCGAGCGCCGTCCCTTCAACCGCGATGGAGCCTCTGCCGGCAGTAAGCCGAGCTTTACGCGTCCGTGGAGTGAGGATCGCAAGCCGCGTCCTGAACGTGCGGGCTTTACGCCTCGCGCAGAGGGCGACAGCGCTGCACCGAAGCGTCCTTATGTGCGTCGCGAAGGCGCCGCTCCCGGAGGCTTTGCCAAGCGTGAAGGCGGCTTCTCCGACCGTGGACCAGCTCGCAAGAGCTTTGGCGACAAGCCTGCCTTCCGCAAGGACCGTGGCGAGGGCTTTGCCGCAAAGCCACGCTTCGCGCAGGATGGAGAGCGCAAGCCTTACGTTCGTCGCGAAGGCGCAGCGCCTTCGGATGCTCCTCGCCGCAGCTATGGCGAGAAGCCGGGCGGACGCGACTCGTTCGCGAAGTTCCGCAAGCCCGAAGGCGATCGCAAGCCCTTCCGTCGCGATGAGGGCGAAGGTTCAAGCCCCCGCCCCAGCTTCAAGCCGAGCTTTACGCCACGGCCCACCGGGGACCGTCCGTTCTCCAAGCCGCGGTTTGATCGTGGCGATAGTAAACCAGGCGGTTATGTAAGCAAATCCGGCGGCTTCGCAGGCAAGTCCAGGGATTTCTCCAGTAAGCCTGGTGGCTTTGCACCGAAGCGTCCTTATGTTCGCCGCGATGAGGGTGCAGGTTCGTCCTATGGTGGAGGCGATCGCCCCGAGCGTCCAGCCTACGGTGGCAGCGACAGCACGCCGCGTGCGCCAAAGCGGCCGTTCCCGCGCAAGGAAGGCGATCTGGCTGATCGTCCCGTGCGTCCGTGGCCGGAGCACAAGCCGGAGCGTAGCGACAGTAAGTCGCGCAAACCAGGCGGTTTCGGCAAGCGTCCCTTTACGCCTCGCGAGGGCGGATCGGGAGATCGCCCGCGTCCGTCCTTTGGCGGCAAGCGTCCGTTCGGTTCGAAGCCTGCTGGTGGCTTCAGCAAGCGTCCAGACAGCCGGGGCGGTAAGGCTCCATTCGGCAAGCGCCCGGCAGGGGCAGGCGGCTTCACGCCTGCTGCTCGCAAGCCGGAGTCTGAGGAATAGCAATGAGCGAAAGTCCCACCCCGAAGCGCGAGCGTCCAGTGATCGCGATTGACGGACCCGCCGGTGCGGGGAAGAGCACGATGGCGGCGCATCTCGCGCGCCGCTTCGGGTTTCTCAACCTCGAGACCGGGGCCATGTACCGCGCCCTCGCCTTCAAAGCCATCGATAACGATCTTGGCTTTGAGGACGAGGACGCTCTGGTTGCGTTGGCTGACGAGACGCGTATCGTGCTTGAACCGCAGTTGGAAGGCAACCGCGTCTTCCTGGACGGCGTCGATGTGTCGCGGCGTGTACGCGAGGCCGATGTGACGGCTGCGGCCTCTAAGGTCTCTGTGCATCCGCGGCTACGGGCCTGGATGGTCGATCAGCAACGCCTGATGGGGCAGAAGGGTGGGGTTGTGATGGAAGGCCGGGACATCGGCACAGTCGTCTTTCCCGATGCCGAGGTCAAGATCTTCCTTGACGCCGCTCCCGAGGTTCGCGGCAACCGCCGCTACCGGCAGAGCGGCCCCGTCCAGACGAAGTTCACGGAACAATCCTCGACCACCGAGGAAGCCATGGTTCGTGAGCTGAAAGAACGCGACGAGCGGGATCGCAACCGGGCTGAATCGCCTTTAAGGCCGGCTGAGGACGCGATTATCCTCGATTCGACCTCAATGACGCTGGACGAGGTGCTCGCGGCGGCTGAAGCGATCGTTCGATCGCATGTTGCAGAGCCTCAGTTGCACTAATTCTGGTGCAGGATTACACCTCAACAATTTTTTACGTGGAAATTTTGTCAGTCGTGCTAACATTTCCCCATCGTTTGAAACAGATTGGCTTTCTGCATTAGATTCACCGCCGGAGCCCCATTTGGATTCAGCGTCAAAGTCAATCACACAAGGATTTGCGAGATATGGAACAGGGAACAGTGAAGTGGTTTAACGACGCCAAGGGTTTCGGCTTTATCAGCCGGCAGAACGGTGAGGATGTGTTCGTGCATTACTCGGCCATCAACTCCAACGGCTTTAAAAGCCTGCAAGAAGGTCAAGCGGTTCAATTCAACGTAGTTAAGGGGCCGAAGGGCTGGCAGGCATCCGACGTACAGCCTCTCTAAGCTTCGGCTTGAAGTAGCGGTATCGTAAGATTGAGTTCCATTAACTTTGCGAAAAGGGCGGCTTCGGCTGCCCTTTTCCTGTTTTAGACCGCTTATGCCGTAAGGGAAATATCCGTGTTGGCGCTCTCCGTAAAAAAGTACTGCATCTTATTTTGGATTTTATTATCTATAATTCCAGTTCAGTTTTATAGAGGAGAGAAGGATGAATCTTGGTTCCGGAGTGCTTTCGGGCAAAGTGACCTTGGTTACGGGTGGTTCGCGCGGTATTGGGGCGGGGATCGTGAGACGTCTGGCCAAAGAGGGGGCGGCTGTTGCGTTCACTTATTCGGCTTCGCACGAGAAGGCAGAGCAGTTGGTGCAGGTTGTCGAAGCGGCAGGAGGAAAAGCCCTGGCGATTCAGGCTGATAGTGCGGATGCTACTGCGGTACAAGGTGCGATTGAGCAGACGGTGAAGGCCTTCGGCAGGCTCGATGTCTTTGTAAACAATGCGGGTATCCTGCTGCGGGGCACGATCGACCAGTTTTCACTTGAAGATCTGGACCGGATGCTTGCGGTCAATGTGCGTTCCGTCTTTGTAGGCATCCAGGCGGCGGCACGTCACATGACTGAGGGCGGCCGCATTGTGACCGTTGGAAGCGTCGTCGCTCAGAGAACAGCTTTCCCAGGTGCCAGTGTCTATGGAATGACCAAGTCGGCTGTCGCGGGACTGGTGCGCGGAGTCGCCATTGATCTTGCCTTGCGTGGCATTACCGTCAACAACATACAGCCGGGGCCGACGGCGACGGATATGAATCCAGCGGATGGGCCGCATGTCGATATCATCAGGAATCTGCTGCCGATCAAGCGGTTTGGTACTGACGATGAGGTCGCCAGCCTAGTCGCCTATCTGGCTGGCCCGGAAGCAGGCTTTATTACGGGAGCAAGCCTGACGATCGATGGTGGCTATCTGGCGTGAGTTTAAGACAGCCTGATGTCTCGTGGTCTCTTCAGGGCTGCGAGACATCACACTGAGCAGATACCCTGTTTACAGCCGCGCTTCAGCCCAGTAGGAAGAGAAGACACGAATCATGGCCAGACCGAAAGAGTTCGACCGCGACGAAGCGCTGCAAAAGGCGATTGGAGTTTTTTGCGAGAAAGGCTATGCCGCAGCTTCTACCGATGAACTGATGCGGGCGATGAAGATCAGTCGCCAGAGCATGTATGACACGTATGGAGATAAGCGGGAGCTTTATCTGGAGGCATTCCGGCGCTATGTTGCCGACAGTGTCAGCGAGCAGATCGGTTATCTGGAGCAGACTTCGTCCCCGCTCGCGGGAATCGAGAAGATGCTTCTTGCCTTCGCTATCAGGGCGGAGCGAGAGGGAGTCGTCGGCTGCATGGGTATCAATGCGATCTGCGAGTTCGGCCGATCTGATGCAGCGGTTAGCTCGCTGGGAGATCTGGAAAGCGATCGATTGAATGCTGCGCTGCGGAAGGCGCTTCGCCGGGCGAAGGTTGAAAAAGAGATCAGTGAGACGATGAAAGAAGAGGCCGCCGCACGGTTTCTGAGCGCGACGCTTGCGGGGATGAAGGTGGCTGCGAAGGCTGGTGCAGAGAGGCAGGCTCTTGAGAGCATTGCCCATTTCGCCTTGCGTGGATTGACGAGCCCTGAGAGGACAGAGGATGACTTATAGCCAAGATTCAGGGTTTAGGTGTCTCGTCTGGCTTTGGCGGTGCGCTCTGATCGGGTGTTGAGGCTGGAGCAGGCTGATCGGGTAGCGGCTGGCCATCCGGTCCGATAACACCGTTGCTGCCAAGGATCCTTGAAGTGGCGCGGAACTTGCGGTAGTCGGAGGTCACGAGGTGTATCCGGCCATTGATCCCGGCGAACAGCAGGACGCGGATATTACCCTGCCCGTCGAGCTGCGCCGGCAGCCAGACTTCGCCGTTCACCTTCTGCGCCCGAAAGCTGAAGCTCGCCCCTTTGTGCACGTCCGCGACGAGGCCGCCACCGATCTTAAAGTCGTTGAGGAAGTGTCCCTCACTGCGAACCATCGTTTGATCCGCCTCGTCGATCCAGACGGTTCCCACCAGGTCGCGGATAACGCCTTCGGATGCATTGTGTGTCTTGGCCTTGGGATCTCCGGCGTAATCGACGATGATCGTCGGCCGTCCGTCAAGCATCTCCCGGCGTGGATGGGTGAAAGAACCAAGCTCCAGGATGCGCGAGGCGGAGATGGTCTCATCGCCGCGTGAGTCAGTGTCTTTGCCCTTGTCCTGTGCTTTTTCCTGGCGCGCGTGAGCCTTGGCGACTTCTTTGTTGATGTGCTCGTCTTCCTTCTTCTTTTCGTCGTCGGTGAGAGGCTTTCCGTTCCGAGCCACGATGCGGTTGACTCGAACGCCGCTAATCGTCAGGCTCTCCGCATCGGTCACGGTCATCTTCTTTACGTTGCCTTTGCCGTCGAGGTCCTGCTCTTCCTGGTGGACGTGATAGGTGTAGTCCTTCTGCTGGGCCTCGATGGTCTTCTGATTCTTTTCGACGGCGAGCAGCAGTTCTCGAACATCCGGCAGAGGCTTTTCCTGTGCGTCTGGTGTTGCCTGGATTTGAATAGGAGCGGGCTCGGGTGTGGCCGCAGGTTGTTGCGCGGTGGCGAAGCATCCGGTGAGCAGCATCGTCGCGGAGAGCACGAGGTTCCGAGTCATATTTTCAATATACGTTTGTCCCCGGAAGCAGGTTCATTCGCGAAGGCTGCCCCAGGCGGGGTAGCATCAAAGAATCGTGGGTCAAACGGGACAGGTAGATTCAACCGATATCGCGCCTCCGGAGCAGAATCCGCTGCGCAAGAGCGCTGGCGCTTTCGCTCCACTGCAAATCCCTCTCTTTCGCGATCGTTGGATCGCGTCTACCGTATCGAGCGTTGGCACGTGGATGCAGGACACCGCCGGCACGTGGCTGATGACGGTACTGACGACCTCGCCGCTGCTGATCGCTCTGATGCAGACGGCGGCGAGCCTGCCGGTGCTGTTTCTTGGCCTGCTTGCGGGAGCGACCGCGGATATCTATGAACGGCGTCGGCTGCTGATCTTCTGGCAGTGTTGGATGCTGGGCAGCGTCGCGATTCTTGCGGTGCTGACCTTCTTCGGTGTGGTTTCGCCAGTCATGCTGCTGTTGCTTACCTTCATGCTCAACATCGGTTCGGCGATGAACAATCCTGCGTGGCAGGCGATTGTGCCAGAGCTGGTGCCGCGTGAAGATATTCCCAGCGCCGTTACGCTGAATGCCGCGAGCAACAATATTGCACGCGCGGTGGGGCCTGCGCTCGGCGGTCTGATGATCGCGGCGTTCATGAGTCCTCACAAAGGCGCGGGCTGGGTCTTTGCGCTGAACTCCGCATCGTTTGCCGGGGTGATCTGGATTCTGTGGCGATGGAAGCGCACGCCGCTCTTCAAGAGCGCGCTGCCTGCGGAACGCATGGCTGGCTCAGTGCGGTCGGGGCTGCGCTATCTGCGTTATGCGCCGAGCTTGCAAGGGCCGCTGATTCGTGCGTTTACGTTCACCTTCTTTGTCAGCGCGGTGTGGTCGTTGCTGGCGCTGGTGGCCAAGCAGGATTTGCATCACGGTGCGATGGGCTATGGCATTCTGAACGGCTCTCTTGGGGTAGGGGCGGTCATGGGAGCTACATCGCTGGCGAGGATTCGTCGTCATATCGACGCAGACAAGCTGCTGGCGATTACTTCGGTCTACTATGTCGTGACGCTGCTGTTGTTGGCCTTTGTTCATGTTCCCGCTGTGGCCATCCTCACGCTGCTTGGCGCGGGTTTTGCGTGGACGACGACGATGTCCACGCTGAATGTGTCGGTGCAGCTCTCGGTGCCGGGATGGGTCTACGCTCGCGCGCTGGGCACATACCTGATGACGTTCCAAGGAGGAATGGCACTGGGCAGCGTGGTTTGGGGCGTTATTGCGCAGCGCAGTTCGACGAAGGCGGCGTTGATTTGTTCGGCGGTTGGTATGGCTCTGTCGATTCCGTTCATGTCCCGCATCCACATTCTGAAGGGCGAGCTGCCGGACCTGACGCCGTACAAGTGGAAGCGTCCCTTACCGACTCTGGCGACGATGCCCGATCCCGATGACGGCCCGGTGCGCATCTCGATCGACTACCGCATTCCGCTGGAGAATTATGCGGTGTTCTCTCGGGTCATTCACTCGCTTGAAGCGGTGCGCCTGCGTGGCGGTGCGGTGCGCTGGGGGATCTACCGCGATGCGGCAGATCCTGAACATCTGAACGAGACCTTCGTGATGGAGAGTTGGCTGGACTATTTGCGTTCACGTGAGCGCATGACGGCGGCAGACCACCTGATTCGCGAACAGGTGTATGCGCTGCATCGCGGCGATGGAACGCCTACGGTCTCGCACCAGATATGGGCGAGGGAAGTGGCGGAGCATGCCGAGGGATCGGCGTCGTAAGAGGCGCAATGTGGGGAATTTGGGGGGATCTAGGCCGCAAGCCGCGGTTGTACTTTTGCTAACGCGTTACTCTTAGCAAGGCGGAGGTCATAGTCGTTCTGGAGATTCAGCCAGAACTGTGCCGGTAGTCCGAAGTAGATGCCGAGCCGAAGTGCAGTATCGGCTGAAATGGAACGCTTGCCTCGCACTACGTCGTTCATGCGGGGAACAGAGACATGCAGGTCCTTTGCGAGACGGTATGCCGTGAGACCGAGTGGTTCCATGAACTCGGTCAGCAGGATGTCTCCAGGATGGATTGCGAATGGCTGGGGCATCTTACCCTCCTTCAGTGGTAGTCCACGATCTCTACATCGTGCGCGTTCTTATCGTGCCAGATGAAACACACACGATATTGATCGTTCACCCGGATACTATGTTGACCTTTACGATCACCTTTCAATGCCTCAAGCCTGTTGCCTGGTGGAACTGTCAGGTTTTCCAGTTCGAGAGCGGCATTGAGAATTGCGAGTTTCTTCCATGCCGATATGTGGATGTTTGCAGGAATACGGCGGCTTTTGCCTGTGTCCCACAGCAACGCCGTATCGGCATCTCGGAAGCTCACAATCACGAATTCGATAATAATGCGATGCGTTACTATCGTCAAATATTGTCAGCGTGAGTTGATTCGTCTTTGTCCTAGAGATGGGTTACAGCCCATGTCCCAGGGCCAGGTCGATCAGCGTCTTCTCTTCCATCTCGTGGGCCTTTGCGGAACCCGTTGCGGGGCTGGCGCTGGCTGTGCGTTTCACGGTCAGGACGGGGCGGTCTCCCGCCACGCGCTTCAGTCTTGGCTGCACGAAGGAGAGAGCGCCCATGTTGGCCGGCTCTTCCTGGACCCAGACGATCTCGGTCGCGTCCGGATGCTGGTCGAGGGCGGCCTTCAGCTCTGCTTCGGGCCAGGGATAGAGCTGCTCGACGAAGACGATGCCGACGCTCATGTCATTGCGCTTGGCACGCTCGACGCGGAGGTTGTGGCCGATCTTGCCGGTGCAGACCAGAAGACGGCGAGGGTTCTGCACTTCGTTGTCGGGCAGCACATTCTGGAACGAAGCCTTACCCAGGTCCGCGATGCTCGACATCGCGTCCGGATGACGCAGCATCGACTTCGGTGTGAAGACGATCAGCGGCTTGCGCCACTTGCGCATGGCCTGGCGGCGCAGCAGGTGGAAGTACTGGGCTGCGGTCGAGGGCTGGGCGATCTGGATGTTGTCCTGAGCGGCGAGCTGCAGGTAGCGCTCCATGCGTGCGCTGGAGTGCTCCGGTCCCTGGCCCTCATAGCCATGCGGCAGCAGCATGACGAGGCCGGAGAGCAGACCCCACTTGGCTTCGCTGGCGGAGATGAACTGGTCGATGATGATCTGCGCGCCGTTGGCGAAGTCGCCGAACTGCGCCTCCCACAGCGTGAGTGCTTCGGGGAAGTCGCGCGAGAAGCCATACTCATAGCCGAGGCAGGCAGCCTCGGAGAGCATAGAGTTGTAGACCTCCCAGTGGCCCTGGTTCGGAGCGATGTTGCTGAGCGGCGAGTAGCGGACCTCGGTCTCGATGTCGATCAGCACGGAGTGCCGCTGGTTGAACGTGCCGCGCTGCGAGTCCTGCCCGGTAAGCCGGACGGGAGTGCCTGCCTTGAGCAGGGAGGCATAGGCGAGCAGCTCGGCGGTGCCGTAGTCGAAGGGCTTCTTGCCTTCGCCCATCTCGATGCGCTGGTCGAGGACGGTCTTCTTCACCTTGGGGTGCAGGTGGAAGCCCTCGGGCGCTGTCGTGATGGCCTTCGTCAGAGAGGTGATCTCGGCAGCGTCAAGACCTGTGTTGGGGTTGTCATCCACGCGCAGCCGTCCGCCGTAGTAGGGGGCCCAATACTCGGGCAGGGTGTGCATCGTCGGCTTGTGCTCGGCGTGGGTCGCGCTCTTCTGGTCTTCGAGGAACTCCTGCTGTACCTCAGCAATCTCAGCGGTGGTATCTACACCCAGCTTCTCGGCATAGAGCTTATAGAGCGGAGGATGGTCCTTGATGAGGGCGTAGCGGCGCGGCTGCGTGACGGTTGGGTCGTCGACTTCGCTGTGGCCGTGGCGGCGATAGCCGATGAGATCGACGACGACATCGGAGCCGAAGGTGTGGCGATAGTCGGCGGCCAGTATGGCGATGCGTGCAACTGCTTCCGGATCTTCGGCGTTGACGTGGAAGATCGGGATCGGCAGACGCTTGGCGAGATCGCTGGCGAAGCGCGAGGAGTTGGACTCCTCAGGTAGCGCCGTGAAGCCGAGCAGGTTGTTGACGATGACCTGGATCGTTCCGCCGACGTTGTAGCCATGCAGAGAGGCAAGGTTGAGCGTTTCGGCCCAGATGCCCTGACCCGCGAAGGCCGCATCGCCGTGGATGATGAGCGGCAGCACCTGCTTCCGTCCGGCTTGGCCGATGCGCTCCTGATAGGCCCGTGCGCGCCCCATGATGACTGGGTCTGCGGCTTCCAGGTGGCTGGGGTTCGAGGCGAGGTGCAGGTGGATGCTCTTGCCGTTGGGGGTGACGAAGTCTCCCGTTGCGCCGGTGTGGTACTTCACATCGCCGCCGCCCATGATGCTGCGCGGGTCGACATCTTCAAACTTGGTGAAGACCTCTTCGGAGGCGCGACCGATCGTGTTCACCATGACGTTCAGGCGTCCGCGATGGCTCATCGCGAAGACCGATCGTGTGACGCCGTTGTCGGCTGAGGTCGTGAAGACCTGGTCGAGGAAGGGGATGAGGACCGTCAGGCCTTCGAGCGAGAAACGCTTGGTGCCGAGATAGCGCTGCTGGATCACCTGCTCGAAGATGTCCGCGCGGATGAGGCCGGTGAGAATGCGCGCTGTGTCTGCCGCCGGCAGGTCGCGCTCAAGCTGCTCCTGGATCCAGGCGCGCTTCTCGGGCGAAGGAATGTGCATGAACTCCGCGCCGATGGAGCCGCAGTAGTAGCGGCGCGCTTCTTCGGAGTCCGCGCCATCGGGCGCAGGAGTCGGGAAGGGCTCGGGCGGAAGATACTGGCCGAGTGGATCGAGCGAGGCCTGCAGATAACCCCAGCGGCGGAAGATGTCGAAGGTGGTTTCGCGCGTGGTCGCTGCGGTGCCATTGTTGCTTGCGGGAGAGGTCTTGACTGAGGGGGAAGGCTTCGATGGAGTGGGCGTCTTCGTCGGCATGACACTATCTATGCTAGACCTTTCGCTATAGCGTTTGGAATGGGTGTTCGATATTCGGGCGTTAATGCGGGATTTCGAACCTGAAGAGTGACTGGAGGTTGAGGCCAGGGTTGCTCTTTGTCTTGCAGGATGAGGGTTTTAGGTGTGCGTAGCTGCGTTTATGCCCTGGCGGGACGGGTTTTGGTATTTGCTTTTCTGGTTTGTCATTCCGAGGCATCGCCGAGTGAATCTGCTTTCTCCCGTTTTTTGTGGGTGTCGTCACGAATGCCATGTGGCGCAGATGTGTGCTTTTCGTTTTGCCTTGGATTGTATGGGTGGTTCGGGCGAAGAACGGGAGGAAGCAGGTTCGCTCCCCTTCGGCTGCGCTCAGGGTCGGAATGACAACCAGAAAGGCAACGGCAAAGACAACAGCAACAGCAGATTCCCTGCGGGAATGACAAACCAGAAAGGCAACAGCAAAGGCAACTAAGTTCGCTACACTCGCTGTATCTTGCCGACGATCTTCCATTCCGAACTGCATCCGCTGTTTGAGACGCTGGGGTATGTGGGTGGATTTGCGGTGTATCGCTGGAGCCGTGCCCGGCAAGGCGATGCGCTGACCGACGAGCGGCGCTGGACCGTGATTGCTGCTGCTGCCATTGGGGCGCTGGTGGGAAGCCGCCTGCTGGGGCTGGCTGAACAGGCTCCGCGGATTGGCCTGCATTGGAGCGATGTGCTGCGGCCCGGTGGTAAGACGATCGTCGGTGGACTGCTGGGCGGATGGATCGCAGTCGAGATTGCGAAATGGCTTACTGGCGTGAGATCGCGAACGGGCGACCTGTTTGCCGTGCCGCTATGCGTGGGCATTGCGATCGGCAGAGTTGGATGTTTTTTCGCGGGACTTGCGGATGACACTTATGGAACGGCAACGTCCTTGCCCTGGGGCGTCGATTTTGGCGATGGAGTGCGGCGGCATCCCACGCAGTTGTATGAGTTCTGCTTTCTGGCGTTGCTGGCGGGCGTGTTGTGGCAATGGAACAAAAGGCCGCATGTTACAGGGCAGGTATTCAGGGAATTTTTAGCGGCGTATCTTGGTTGGCGGCTGGTGATTGACTTCATCAAGCCGCAGCCACTGGTTGTTGGGATGAACCTGATTCAGTGGGCGTGTGTCGCAGGGTTGGTTGTGCTGGCTGTAAGTGAGGTAATTCGTAGGCGAGAGGTGCAGCGTGCTTGAACCGAATCAACAGCAACGTTCCGGAGTGAGAACTCCTGCAATAGTCATTGCGATCTCTGCAGCGGGACTTCTCCTGTCCTTAGGGCTTTGTGGTGCTGGAGGTGCCCTGTCGCACCATAGCCTCTCCGGATTTCTCTTTGCTTCAGGCGTGGTGGTGCTATTCGCATCGATCGTCGGAGTGGTTGTCGGAGTCTTGTGGCTGATCCTCGCAGTGATCCTAAATACCAGCAGCAAATAAAAGCACACGGCCTGGCTTGAAGGGCAAACTGAGCTACAGCTCAGAGAGACGATCAAAAGGGTGGCGAGTAATGGCGAAGACACGGGACTATTTGTTCTATGACACAGCCGTATCGATCTGCACCACATGTTATCGGCGCATCGACGCGAAGATCGTCTTCGAGGACGGGAATGTCTACCTGCTGAAGCGCTGTCCGGAGCATGGGTTTGAGCGCGTGCTGATGGCCGATGATGTGGACTACTACCGGCGTTGCCGTGAAGTATTTCTGAAACCGCCGGAGATGCCGGACCACTACAACACGCCGGTGAAGTATGGCTGTCCGTACGACTGCGGGCTGTGCCCGGACCACGAGCAGCACTCGTGCCTGTCGTTGATCGAGATCTGCGATGCGTGCAATCTGAGCTGCCCGATCTGTTATGCGGAGAGCGGGCCGCATCGCACGACCTACCGGACGATGGAGCAGATCGAGGCGATGCTCGACATGGTGGTGGCGAATGAGTTGGAGCCGGATGTGGTGCAGATCTCCGGTGGCGAACCGACGATCCATCCGCAGTTCTTCGAGGTGCTCGATGCGGCGAAGCGCAGGCCGATCAGGCACCTGATGGTGAACACGAACGGCATTCGAATTGCGCAGGAAGACGGCTTCGCGGAGCGGCTCGCGGGCTATATGCCGCAGTTCGAGCTCTACCTGCAGTTCGATTCGCAGCGGAGCGATCCCCTGATGCAGTTGCGCGGCGCTGATCTGCGATCGATTCGTGAGAAGGCGTTGGAAAAGCTCAACCGCCTGAATGTTTCGACGACGCTGGTCGTCACGGTAGAGCGCGGTGTGAACGACGATGAGATGGGCAGCATCGTCGACTTTGCGTTGCAGCAGCCATGCGTGCGCGGGGTGACGTTCCAGCCGGTGCAGCAGGCGGGAAGGCTGGCCGGGTAT
Source organism: Granulicella mallensis MP5ACTX8 (assembly GCF_000178955.2). Lineage (NCBI taxonomy): Bacteria > Pseudomonadati > Acidobacteriota > Terriglobia > Terriglobales > Acidobacteriaceae > Granulicella > Granulicella mallensis. The sequence continues at coordinate 1,250,308 of NC_016631.1, forward strand.
GACCCGGCGCGTCATCGGCTGACGTTGAGCGAGGTGCGGCGGCGCATCCTGGAGCAGACCAGCACCTTCAGGCCGGAGGATATTATTCCGGTGCCGTGCCATCCGGACAGCCTGGCGATGGGCTATGCGATGAAGCTGGGCGGCAAGGTGGTTCCGTTGACGGGGATGATCGATCCGCAGGTGCTCATCGAGGGTGGGCGGAACACGATCATCTATGAGCGGGATGAGGCTGTTCGCAACCACATCTTCAAGCTGTTTGCGACGAACCACTCTCCGCAGTCGCAGGCGACGACGCTGCGGGAACTGCTGTGTTGTCTGCCGCAGGTGCTTGCGCCGAAGAACCTGGGGTATGACAATCTGTTCCGGATTTTGATCGTGCAGTTTATCGATGCGCAGAGCTTCGATCTGCGTTCGATCAAGAAGACGTGTATTCATATCGCGCATCCGGATGCGAAGAGGTTGATTCCGTTCGATACGTACAACATGTTTTATCGGGATGGGTTGGAGCAAAGCCGGTTGCAGCCGTTGCGGGATAGGGTGCTGGCTTCGGTGTAGTTTTTGTTTTTTTGTTGTCATTCCGAGCGTAGCGAGTGAATCTGCTTCCTCCCGCTTTTTGCTTGTGTCGCCATGAATGCTATGCGTAGCGAAGCACGCTTTTTGATTTTTCGCTTGGATTTCTGGGTGGTTCCGGCGAAGAACGGGAGGAAGCAGCTTGGATTCAAGCCCCAAGTGCAACATTTGTGAACATACCAGGATTTTGCCAGAACTCAACGAAGTCGAAGGCTCCTTCTGGGAGGAAGAGTTCAGCTGGAGCTCGTTTTCCGAGTGATTTTCGGATGCGAGCATTCATGAGCATGGCGATATCGTCGAGCTGCTGTTGTGAGAAGTGACCGAGGTCTTGTCCCTTGGGCAGGAACTGTCGGAGCAGGCCGTTGGTGTTTTCGTTGATGCCGCGCTCCCATGGCGAGTGGGGATGGGCGAAGTAGACCTCGATGCCAGTCTGCTGTTCCAGCCACTTGTGCTGGGCCATCTCTCGTCCCTGATCGTAGGTCATGGAACGGCGCATCTGGGAGGCGAAGCGGTTGAGGATGCGGGCGAAGCCTTCCGCGCAGGTTTTTGCCGAGCCGTCTTCGAGCTTGACCAGGGCGAGGAACAGCGTGGTGCGCTCCACCAGCACCCCGACACGGGACTGGTTGAGTCTGCCCTTGATCAGGTCTCCTTCCCAGTGTCCCGGGACCAGGCGAAGCCCCACCTCCTCGGGCCGCTGGTCGATGAGCTTGATGGGGTCGATGAAGTGACGGCGGTTGGGGTCCACAGCGGCCTTGGAGCGCGATCTGCGGCTCATCCGGCGGCGGCGCAGCATCGTCATCACGCGGGCGCGGAGTTCTCCCCGTGGCATGGCGTAGAGCGCGGTGTAGATGGTCTCGTGCGACAGACGCACCGGATCGGGCATACGCCTGAGTGTGAACCCAACCTGCTCCGGACTCAAGCCCCGGCCAAGCTCGGCCACGACAAGGTCCCACACGAAGGTGCCTGGAACCAGTTTGCGCGCAACCCGCGGCATGCGCTGCAACCTTCGGGCACGTCGATCTGCCGTCACCGCAGAATAGCCTCCGGCGATAAACCGGCGACCGCCCTTCGGACTAGGCTGCGCAACGTGCCAGCCATTACGACCCATCTCCCGGGTGACCGTGGACCGCGCCCGTTGGAGGCCGGCGCCGGCCTCCAACCCATCGATAACTGCGTCTGCAGAAGACAGCGCTCCTCCATAGAAAACTGCTTGTACGTTCGACCCATGCAACATCTTCCTCCTTAGAAAAGAAAATGTTGCACTTCGAGTTTGAATCCAAGCAGGTTCGCTCGCTGCGCTCGGAATGACAAGCCAGAAAAGCAACAGCAAAGACAGAAGCAGATTCCCTGCGGGAATGACAAGCCAGAAAAGCAAGAGCAACGACAACGGTAACGGCAAATCGCGTAAGTCTCGATCTGTTCCTCCATTAAACCCATCCTCATCTCTGCGTGATAGTCTGCGGGGCATGTCCGAACATGATCGCCACAGGCAAAACAATCAACAGCAGCATGGCCACTCCGAGAGCCACCCTCCGCAGCACAACGATCAGCACAATGGAAATCATCAGCAGCACGGCGGCCATGGGTTCGATCTGGCGTCTGCTGCGCTGGATGAGATGCACGCCGCCGGCTTCAAGCCGGAGTTCGGTGCGGGCGTAGCCGAGGAGCTTGCGGCGACCGAGGCAACGCTTGCGACTCTGAAGCCTGTGGCGGGAGTCGAAGACCTTCGCGCGCTGGGCTGGTCGTCCATCGACAACGATACGTCGAAGGACCTCGATCAGATTGAAGTTGCTGAGCGCGTGGCTGGGGGGATCAAGCTGCGCGTCGCGATTGGCGATGTGGCTGCCGCGATCGAGAAGGGCTCGCCGATCGATAAGCATGCCCAGGACCAGACGCAGACCATCTATACCGCGGTAAAGAACTTTCCGATGCTGCCGCTGGAGCTTTCTACCGGTCTCACGTCGCTGAACGAAAACGGCGATCGCCAGGCCGTGATGATGACCTTTACCGTAGGACCCGAGGGGCAGATGCTTGACGAGTCCGTGTCGCGCGCTCTGGTGAGGAACCGCGCGCAGTTGGCTTACTCACGCGTGGGACCGTGGCTGGAAAATACAGCGGCGGGCAAGGTGGACAACGATGTGATGTCGTTGCGGTCGGACAGCGCGCGGGAGCATGATGAGGCGCAGTTGGACTCGGGATCGTTGCCGCAGAACTGGCTGGTTGAGCAGTTGAAGCTGCAGGATGAGGCCGCGCAGGCGTTGCATGAGGCGCGCGTGAAGAACGGGGCACTCGAGTTTCATAAGGCGGAAGCCGATCCGGTCGTGGTGGATGGCCGCGTGATCGACGTGCATGAGGCGACGCAAAACCGCGCGATGAACCTGATCGAAGACCTGATGGTGGCGGCGAATGGCGTGATGGCACGGGCGTTGCGCAAAGGCGGACGCTCGGGGCTGCAGCGCGTCGTGATCGTTCCGAAGCGGTGGGACCGCATCGTGGCGCTTGCCGCGCAGCACGGAGGCTCCCTGCCCACGGTGCCGAACTCCGTGGAACTCAACAACTTTCTCGAAGAGCAGCGTCGGACGGATTCGATTCACTATCCTGACCTTGCGGTTGCGGTGATCAAGTTGATGGGGCCGGGCGAGTACCTGCTGATGCGTCCGGACGACGATCCTACCGGGCACTTCGGTTTGGCGGCGCGAGACTATACGCACTCGACTGCGCCGAACCGGCGCTTTCCTGATCTGGTGACGCAACGGGTGCTGCATGCGATGGCTGCGAACGAGCCTGCGCCTTATAGCGATGCCGAGCTCATTGCCATTGCCCAGCACTGCAACGAGGCGGACAAGGCGCTGCGTAAGATCGAACGCGACATGCAGAAGCGTGTGGCGGCGGTGGCGATGTCGTCGCGTATCGGCGAGGTGTTCCCGGGTGTGGTTACGGGGGCGTCGGACAAGGGCGTGTATGTACGGGTGATTCGTCCGCCGTTCGAGGGACGTGTGGTGCAGGGAGAAGATGGGCTGGATGTTGGCGATAAGGTGAATGTGAAGTTGATTCATACCGATCCTGCGCGGGCGTTTATTGATTTTGCGAAGGTGTCGGGGCGGTAGGTTTTTCGTAGTCTCTTGAGCGGTACGCGAAGGCCCTCAGCATTCGTGCAGCCACGAATGCTGAGGAGCGAGCTATCGAGGCACCCATGATAGATCGCCCTTTCAGGGCTCGACCTTTGTAGCCATTCAGTAACCCAGGGTTTCACCCTGGGCTATGATGGCGCAGCCCCTGCAGGGCTGGGATTATTGCCGCTTCTTAGCTATTGATCTCACCTGAAATTAGCTGTTGTTCATCCTTCGCCTACGGCTCAGGATGACGACGAAAAATAAGCAACGACAAAAGCAGATTCCCTGCGGGAATGACAAGCCAGAACGGCAACAGCAAAGGCAAAAACGAAGAGGCTCGCTGGTTGGCGAGCCTCTTCGCTTTGCTGTGCGTCGGTTAGAACAGCAACTTCAATCCAAGCTGTATCTGGCGGCTGGTGTTGGCCGTTGCCGAGATGACGCCGGGAGAGCCTAGAGCGGGAGCCGTGGTCTGGTTTGCGAGAGTGCCCTGTGTTGGGCCTGCGGAGTAGACGACCTCGTTCGGCAGTTGCAGGTTCGTGTGGTTCAGGACGTTGAAGAACTCGGCGCGGAACTGCAGGCGCGTCGAGGCGGTCAGCTGTGTTGACTTAAGCAGGGAGAGGTCCCAGTCGGCGTAGCCGGGACCTGTGAGGCTGTCGCGTCCGGCGTTGCCGACCGTGCCGAAGGCAGGAGCGGAGTAGGCGTTGGGGTTGAAGAACTGGGCTACTCGCTGGGACGTGGTGCCGTGGGTGTAGAGCGAACCACGGAAGGCTGGATTGACGTTCGGGCGGACGGGGTTGCGTGAGTCTCCTGAGCCGGTGGGGTTGTAGCCGAGCTGAGGCGAGAAGGGGAAGCCGGTCTGTAGATTGGCGATGGTGGAGAGTGACCAGCCTCCGAGGGTGGCTTTGAGGGCGCGTCCAGGTACGAGATGCGAGTTGCGAGTCGCGAGTTCGAGTAGGGGTAGCTCGTAGGTGCCGTTGAAGGCGGCGAGGTGGCGGATGTCCGTTGCGGCTGGACCGTAGTCGAGATGAGGAAGGGAAGGCACTTCGACGAAGGCCGGTGTGTTGGCGGAGACCGAGGTGTTCCAGGCCGAGCCGTCGTCGAGGTTCTTGGACCAGGTGTAGTTGGCGCGGAACTGCAGGCCGTGAGCGAAGTCGCGGCGGAAGTCGACTACGAGGGCGTTGTAGTTGCCCGAGCCGCCAGCCCACCAGGAGGTGGTGTTGGCCAGTGCGGGATTGGCCTTGGTGGTGGTGGGATAGAAGATCGTGCCATCGGGCTGCACGGTGAAGGCGGGCTCATTGAGATCACCGGAGAGGATCTGGTGGTAGCTGTGCGAGCCGTTATAGCCGACGGTGAGCGAGGTGCCGGGAGCAAGCTGCTGCTCGATCTTCAGCGAGTAGGAGAGCAGCGCCGGGGTGGCGATGCCGGAGTCTACCGTGGAGGGCGATACCTGCGGTGCTACTCCGGTGGGGGCGGCGACGGTGCTGTTCGAGTAGGAGTAGACCGTGTTGAACGGAGCGGCCTGGTCGAGGCGGTAGTCGAGGGCGTCGAGCAGTGAGTGATGCAGGCCCACCGATGCGCGGAGGCTGGTCTTGCCATCGCCGAAGACGTTCCAGGCGACGCCGAGGCGTGGTTCGGGAAGGAAGAGGGCCTGGTTGTTGTTGATGGCGTTGGACTGCACGCTGGGGTTGGTGTTGATGATGCCGTTGGTGAAGTTGTAGACGCCTGCGCGGCCCTGGGACTCGCTCCAGCCGGTCGAGGACTCGCTGCGGAAGCCGGCGCGAATCTCGACGCGTGGGGTGACGTGGAAGGTGTCTTCGAGGTAGGCGTCAGCAAAGAGTGCGCGCCAGCCGAGCTCGGTTGGGTTGGGAGCGTAGGTGAAGGTCTTGATGGTGCCGTTCAGGAAGCTGGTGAGCGAGGCGAAGGAGGCCTGGCCGAACTGGTCCTGTGCGAGGTTGTCGTTGGACTCGAGGCGCTGCACCCAGACACCGGCTTCGATCTGGTGCTTGCCGATGGAGTAGAAGATGTGGTCGTCGAAGGTGAAGAGGTTGCGTGTGATGGCGTTATTCGCGCCGACGTTGGCTCCTGCGCCGGTGATGGAGGAGGCGCCGTTCGAGGCGGTGGAACCTGAGATGACGACAGCTCCGGTAGGCTTGCCGGGGATGAAGGTCGGTGTGACGGCCTGGATATCGGAGGGCAAGGAGCCGAGGAAGAGGAAGCTGGCGCGCGAGTAGCCGACACGTGCGGTGTTGAGCAGGCGCGGCGAGAAGACGTGCTGTTCCTGCACGCTCAACACCTGTTCGCGCAGGGCCTCGTCGACGATGGAGAAGGGATCGGCGGTGGGGGTGTGGTCGGCGGAGTCGTCGACGGTGTAGACGGCGAAGAGCAGATCGTTGGGGGTGAGGTTGGCGTCGAAGCGGGTGGTGCCGAAGTCTTCGCGGATGTGCTGCGGCGCGGTGCCGATGAACTGGCCGATGCCGGTGGGCAGGCCATTGGTGAGGACTTCAGGGCCGTTCTGTATGGGCCAGAGGTTGAGCAGTTGCGCGGAGATGGGGCTGACCTTGGTGGCTGTTTCGACGCCCTTGGCGTTGGGCACGAAGCCGAGACGGGCCTGGTTATCGGGCACCAGCGTGACGAGGGAGAGGCCGAGGTTCTGGCGGTAGCTCTCGTAGTTGCCGAAGAGGAAGAGCTTGTCCTTCTTGATGGGGCCGCCGAGGGCCGCGCCGTAGTTGTTGCGCTGGAATTCGGGGATGCGGGGGCCGTCGAAGTAGTTGCGGGCGTCGAAGAAGCTGTTGCGGAGGAACTCGTAGACGTCGCCGTGGAGCTTGTTGGTGCCGGAGGTGGTGACGATGGAGATCTGTGCGCCGTCGCGCTTGCCGTAGGCGGCGGAGTAGCTGTCGGAGACGACGTTGAACTCGCGGATGCCGTCGATGCCGAGAAGCTGGCCGGAGGTGCCGCCGGGGGTGACGTTGATGAGGGAGGCTCCGGTGTACTCGATGCCGTTGAGGAGGAAGAGATTGTCCTGCGGACGGCGTCCGGAGACCGCGAACATACTGCCGACCGAAGAGTTTGAGGTGCCGACGCCGCCGGAGCGCTGGTTGGTGTAGTTCACCGTGCCGGGGTTCAGCGTGATGAGCTGATCGTAGCTGCGGCCGTTGAGCGGGAGCTCTTTGACCTGGCGGGAGTCGACCAGGCCGGAGGTGGATTCGGTGGAGAGGTTGACGGCGGAGGGCTTGTCTTCAACGTTGACGGTGTCGCTGCCGGAGATGGCGAGCTTGAGCGTGAGGTCGAGCGACTGGCCGACGGTGAGCTGGACTCCGGTGCGCTTGTAGGGCGCGAAGCCGGAGACGTCGACCGAGAGGGTGTAGCTGCCGACGGGGATGGAAGGCGCTGAATAGGAGCCTGAGCCGTTGGTGGTCAGAGCGCGCTGGGTGCCGGTGTCGTCGTTGTGGATGAGGACGTGGGCGTTGGGAATCACGGCTCCGGAGGGATCGGTGACGACGCCTGAGATCGTGCCGCCGACGACCTGGGCTCGTGAGGCGATGGCGAAGAGAACGAAGAACAACGCCGCAATCAAAGTGCGGGTGCGGGAGGGGATGAGGCGAAAGACTTGCATGGGGCTCCTGAAAAGGTGTGAGGGACGCGCCTGCCGGGATGTCTGCGCAGGGTCGCTTTTATAGGGGAGGTGAATCGAGAGAAGGTGTTCTGGTTCTCGCGCGGACTAGCGGCGACAACAACAGCTACACGTTTCCTTGGAGGCTTTTGACTCAGTGGTATCGGTCGTGCCGGCGGAGAGCAGGTTTCTCGCCGCGCTTGGAATCACAGCCAGAAAGACAACAGCAATCGCAGAGACAAACGCGATTGAGGTGGAGGCAATGAGGACGGTGTGAGCTGTCATTTCATGCCTCCGTGGTGATAGACCGCGAAGACCATCCCCAGCGTGACCAGGGCGATGAAGATCTCACCGAGTACACCGACGAGAATCGGACGCCAGCCCTGGTTGATGAGATCGCTTAGCTTGGTGCGCAGGCCGACTCCCGCGAAGGCCGGAAGGAAGGCCCACTTGGAGAGGTTGCCGAGAGAGGTGAGCTGCGAAGAGGTGAAGAAGCCGCTGGTCGCCAGCAGAGAGATCGCGACGAAGCCCAGGATGAACTTGGGGAACTTCTGCCAGAGGAAGAGTGCCTTGCGCTCGACGCGGGTAGCCTGGCCCTGCGACGCCCAGTAGACGGCATAGCCCAGAACGACGAAGCCGATGAAGGCGGAGCGCGCGGTCTTGGAGAGGATGGCGAAGCGGCCGGCTTCGTCTCCGTAGAGCGCGCCGGTCACGGTGGCTTCGGCGGTATTGTCGACGGCGAGGCCGGTCCAGATACCGTAACTCTGCTGCCCAAGATGCAGCGCATGGCCGATGGCGGGGAAGGTGAACAGGGCGAGTGCGCCGAGGGTGAGGATCGCTGCGATGGCAGTGGAGGTGTCTTCTTCGTCGGGCTCGATTGCGCCCTGTGCGGCCATGATGGCGGTAACGCCGCAGATGGAGCTGCCGATGGCGAGCAGGGAGGTGAGCTTGGGCGGCAGCTTGAAGATCTTGCCGAGCAGCGTCATTACGGTCAGGGAGAAGATCAGCTCGATGAAGACGAGCACCAGGGACATGCCGCCGAGGTGCAGGACATCGCCGATAAGGAACTTTGCGCCGACGAGGACGATGCCGAGCTTCAGCCACAGCTCATAGGTGGCGACTCCGACGCGAAAGATGTGCGGCAGCTCGATGGTGTTGGAGATCAGGAGGCCGAGGATGATGGCCCAGAGGACGTACTCGATGCGAGGGAAGGGGACGTGGTGCGCCGATTGGAGCCAGGCGCCGAGGCTCTCCAATCCCTTGCCTGCGACACCGATACCGAAGAGAAGCAGCGTTCCGGGCAGCAACGCGAGAATCTGCTGGGGGCGCGAGGGGCGTTCGGTACTGGGGGGCAACGAGATGGTCTGAGCGGACAAGAAAGGGTTACCAGCCGATGTGATGAATGATGTTCAGTCGAATCAGAGCGGCGAACGCCAGGGCGATCGCGATGGCGACGACATCGGCATTGAAGGCGAGCTTGATGTTGGCGACGGCTTTGGAGGTCTGGAAGCGGGGGGCCATGGATAACTCCTGCTGGATGCTTTGCGTGTGAGGGAAGGAGATCGTGGGCTCAGAAACAGAAAACCCACGCTGCTCGGGGGAGCTGTGCGTGGGTGGTTTGAGCCTGGGGCGAAGGCTTTTAGCCGCTTCGCTTTAGAGCAAACAGACACCGGCGCAACAGCGCGGCATGCGACAACACATGCAACAGAGGGCGGCGGTGTGGATCTGCTTCATCAGGTTTAGAGCCTAACTGGGTGGAGGGGTGGTGTCAAGATTGGGATTAGCGAGTCAGCGGGGAGGTGGGGGAGCCAAAGCTGTATGACAGGTTGTACACTCATCGGCGAGGTCATGAGATGAATGTGCGGTTGATAGCGGTTTTGGCGGTCGGAACGATGTTGGCTGGGGGAAGTGCGGCGCGGGCGCAGGGCGATCCGGCGCGGGCGTTTGATGCGGCAACTGCCGCAATTCGGAAGCCGGGAACGACGGTGCGGATCGACCTGATTGGCGATTCGACCCAGACCAACAACGCCGGCTATGGCCGTGGATTCTGCGCTAACTTTACGGCGCAGGTGGACTGCGTGAACATGGCGCGTGGCGGAGCCAGTACGGGGACGTTCCGTGAACTGGGCCTGTGGGACCGCTCACTGGCCACCAAGCCGGACTACATGGTGATTCAATTTGGGCACAACGACTTCGTGACAGCCGAGCATCTGCCCCGGCAGGTGCCGCTGCCCCAGTACATCGAGAACCTGAAGCGGTATGTGACCGAGGCCCGCGCGGCGAAGATTACGCCGGTGCTGGTGACTCCGCTGACGCGGCGATACTTCGGCACGGATGGCAAGGTCCACTCCGACCTGCAGGAGTACAGCGAAGCCATGCGTGGCGTGGCGCGTGAGATGAAGGTTCCGTTGATCGAGCTGCAGAACGAGAGCATCGCTTATCTGGACAAGGTGGGCGAAGCCGAGGGTGACAAGCTCGCGATCACGAAGAAGGACACGGACGGCAAGACGATCTTCGACAAGACGCATTTGGACTGGGCGGGGAGTTACGTCTTCGGGCGCATGGTGGCGGTCGACCTGGGGAAGGCCGTGCCTTCTCTGAAGAAGTATGTGCGTCCTGAGGCTGCGACGCTTCCTCCCGAGGGGGAGAAGGCGATGCGCATTATCAACGGCGGTCCGGCAATGATTGTGCTGGTAGGGGACTCCACCGTAGCGACCGAAGGTGGATGGGGGCCGGGCTTTTGCGCGGTGATGACGAAGAACATTACGTGCATCGACGATGCGCTGAATGGGCGCAGCACGAAGAGCTTTCGCGATGAGGGTGCATGGAAGAAGGCGCTGGACCACAAGGGCGACTACTACCTGATCCAGTTTGGGCACAATGACGAGAAGACCGACGAGAAGCGTCACACCGATCCGGAGACGACTTACGCGGCGCAGATTCGGCAGTACATCACAGAAGCCCGGGCGATTGGTGCGGTGCCGGTGGTGCTTTCGCCGCTGGCGCGGAGGACGTTCAAGGACGGCAAGCCCTCGAACGACGATCTGCGGCTCTATGCCAATGCCGCGCGGCGTGTGGCGGAGGAAGAGGACGTGACGTTCATCGATCTGCTTTCGCTTTCGACTGCGGTGCTGGCCAAGGGCACGCAGGCGGATGCGGACACCTTCAATGCGGTGGGGCATGAGGATGCGCGGGCTGAGCAAGGCAAGTCGGGGATCGACCGGACGCATTTGGACGACAAGGGCAAGGCTGTATTCGGGCGGATTGTTGCCGATAACCTTGTGCGCACTCGGGTAGAGTTGGGGCCGGATGTGATTGGTGTTCCGGCGCAGGCCGCTGCCGCGGTGCCGACGCAGGCTGCGCCTACGGATGGGAAGTAAGTCTTCTATTTTGAAGAGGGTCTACTGACCAGTCGAGGATCGAAGTTCGCGGTTTGCGATTTTACGATGGTGATGCGAGCTGAGTCAGGATGCAGTGGATTCAGCAGGTAGTTGAAGGTATGGGGAAGGATGGCAGAGGGAACGCGTGCAAGCGCTGAACGTCGCGATTTCAGCCATGTATCGCCAAGGCTTCGCGTGAGTGCAATATTTGATTTCCAACGCTCGCCCCGGGGAACGTTGAGAAGTGGAATCCGCAATTTGGGCGGAACAGAAATTTGCAACAGCTTATAACTTGGCGGGAGTTCATTCTCATTGAGTTCGAGGTGTACAAGCACTTCGATGAGTGCGCCTGGAGGAGAGGCGGCTAAATAGACAATGGGTGAGCCTGCGCTATGCCAGCGCGCCGCATAGCGACGACCGCCCTCGCCGTTCAGAGAACGATAGTTGCTGATTCGCCAGAGTTCCACTAGGCAAACATGCCTTCGTCGATTTGGCCGAGCATCTCTTCTACCATGCGAGCGCCCACTTCCGTGCGGAGCATATCCATGGGGGTGCGACCGTCGAAGCGCTTTTTGGGTTTATTGAGCCAGGTCCGGGCAAGATCGGGATCCTCAAAGACGGCGACCGTATGGTCGAAGACGCGGACGAGGCGCGCCAGCTTATCGGACTCATCCGTAGAGAGCGATTCCTTGCGCGCTCGCCGATGCTTGAGCGTGCGTGCCGGAATAACCACCTCGTAGATGTCTTTGAGCGGTAATCCGGAGGTTGCGACGAAGTCGGACATTGCGGCAACGGGCACCCCGGACTCCACACTGGCCAGGTTGAGATGCAGGGTGGTCAGGAGTGGGGTCGAGAAGACCGGCTTGGCTGCGCTTGCCATGGAGACATTATGCCATAAAGAGAGAGGCATAATGTCTCCATGAGGGTTGAGTTGGGGAACTCCATAAGCTAGGCGATAGCAGAGCTAACCAGTGCTTTAGCTTCGGCTTGAATCTCCTTCAGGTGGTCTGCGCCGTGGAAGCTTTCGGCGTAGATCTTGTAGACGTCTTCCGTCCCGGAGGGGCGTGCGGCGAACCAGCCGTTTTCGGTGGTGACCTTTAGCCCGCCGATGCTGGCCTTGTTGCCGGGAGCTTCGGTGAGGATCGCGGTGATGGGTTCGCCTGCCAGCGTGGTTGCCGTGACCTGCTCGGGGGAGAGCTTGGACAGCTTGGCCTTTTCTTCCTTCGTGGCTGCGGCGTCGATGCGCTGGTAGACGGGTGAGCCGTACTTGGCGGTGAGTTCGTTGTAGTGCTGGCCGGGATCTTTGCCGGTGCGGGCTGTCATCTCGGCAGCGAGCAATCCGAGGATGAGGCCGTCCTTGTCGGTCGTCCAGACGGTGCCGTCGCGGCGCAGGAAGGTTGCGCCCGCGGACTCTTCGCCGACGAAGCCCAGCTTGCCTTCGAGCAGCCCGTCGACAAACCACTTGAAGCCTACCGGCACCTCGAGCATCGGGCGGTTGAGGCCTTTGGCTACGCGGTCGATGATGCTCGATGAGACCAGCGTCTTGCCGATGCCGACCTGCGCCGACCAGTGGGGCCGGTGCGTGCAGAGATATTGAATGCAGACAGCAAGGTAGTGATTGGGATTGAGCAGGCCTGAAGACCGCGTGACGATGCCGTGGCGATCGTGGTCGGTGTCGCAGGCCCAGGCCACATCGAACTTGTCCTTGTTCGCGATCATGCTGGCCATTGCGTTGGGTGAGGAGCAGTCCATGCGGATACGTCCGTCCCAGTCGAGGGTCATGAAGCGGAAGGTGGGATCGACGTAAGGATTCAGGATCTCGAGCGGCAGCTTATACTGCTCGGCGATACGCGGCCAGTAGTCGACGCCCGCGCCGCCGAGAGGATCGACCGCGAGCTTGAGGCCGGTGCCGTTCAGCGCTTCGAAGTCGATGACGTTTGCGAGATCGTTAACGTAAGCGGTGATGAAGTCGTGGCGATGCGTGGTCTCCGCGGCGAGGGCCTTCGCAAAGGAGAGGCGGTGGACGCCCTGCAGCTTAGCCGCGATCAGTTCGTTGGCGCGGTTCTCGATCCACTTGGTCGCACTGGTGTCCGCGGGGCCGCCGTTGGGTGGGTTGTACTTGAAGCCGCCGTCCTCGGGCGGGTTGTGCGAGGGCGTGATGACGATGCCGTCGGCACGCTCTTTGGCGCCGCTGCCGTTGTACTCCAGGATCGCGTGCGAGAGCACGGGAGTTGGCGTATAGCCAAGGTCCTTGTCGATCATGACCGTTACACCGTTGCCGCTCAGCACCTCGAGAGCGGCGATGAATGCGGGCTCGGAGAGAGCGTGCGTGTCCTTGGCGAGGAAGAGCGGACCGTCGGTCTTCTGCTCCGCTCGAAACTCGCAGATGGCCTGCGTGATGGCAATGATGTGTGCGTAGTTGAAGCTGGTGGTCAGCGACGATCCGCGATGTCCGCTGGTGCCGAAGCTGACGCGCTGCGCCGGGTCTTCCGGATTGGGGTGGCCGGCGTAGAACGCCGCCACGAGACGCGGCAGATTGACGAGCTTATCGGGGGATGAGAGGTGGCCGGGGGTGTTGAGCGGTGCGTCGATGGACATGAGGGAAGGATAAAGCAGAAGGGCAGGGATTAGGGATTAGGGACTAGGGATTAGTCGTTGCACGAGCCCGTTTTCTAATCCCTAATCCCTGTTCCCTAATCCCTGTGTTCTACTGCGGTCCGTGATATTCCTCTACGGGATCGGCGCTGTGGACCCAGGCGGAGTAGATGAGGTCGCGGAGTTCGATGGCTCCGGCGGCCAGGCGCTCCTCGGCGAAGGTTTTGGCTTCCGGTGTGCCTGCGTCGGTAAAGCCGCCGGTCTTCTCGATCTGGTAGGTCTTTTCGACGAAACTGTTGGTGTGGCGCAGATAGTTGAGATAGCTGGTCCACTCGTCGTCGATGGGTTTGGGCTGGGTTGCGGCGACCAGTGGAGCGACGTCGGCAGGCTTGATGTTCGCTGAGACGTACAGGCTCTCGAAGAGGGAGTGGATCTTGTGGTCGGTGGTGTAGCCGTTGGGATTGGGGCCGGTCCAGCCGTTGTACTGGATGGTCGTGTGCAAGGGCTGCGAGCCGTCGCCAACATAGTGACCAAGCCAGCCCGCTTCAAAGAGGATGACTGTCTGGACGGGAGCGGTGTCCTTGTTGGCGGCGACGAGTTTGCGGTACTCGCGAAGGTCGGTCTTCAGGCGTTGCCAGACTTCCTCGACCTGCCAGGGTTGCAGTCCGACGTTCTCTTTCAGCACTACGTCCGGATGCTTCGGCTGCGCGGCGGCAAGTGCGCGCAGAAAGTCGTAACGCTCTTTGGGGAAGCTATAACCGGCGATGCAGTTGGGTGTGCCTTCGGCGCAGGGTGTGGCAGCGTAGAGGGCCTCTTCGTAGTCGAAGAAGTGGTCGGGCGATTGGGTGTCGCTGAGTTCTTTTTCGTTGCGGCCTTTCCAGCGGTCGGGCTCGGGGCCGAGGTACTCCATGGTGTCGAGTGCGTTGCCGTTGCGGAGGAACGCCGGGACGTCTGACGGCAGATACTGCGCGGCAAGACGGTTGATCATCATGTGACCGTCGCGTCCCCAGGCCCAGGCGGGCTGCGCGGCGAGGACGCTGAGAAGGGAAGTCGCGACGGCGACGCGGGTGAAGGCGGAGAGCTTTTGCATAATGGGCAGTATACGGATGGGGTGTTAACGGAGTTGCTGATGCTTTTAGTTTTTGCTGTTGTTTTTGCTTTTCTGGTTGTCATTCCGACCCTGAGCGAAGCCGAAGGGGAGTGAACTTGTTTTCTCCCGTTTTTAACTCATGCCGGTACAAGCTATGCCACTTAGTTCCTATATGCGATTTCTAGGTGGTACGAACAAAGAACGGGAGACAGCAGGTTCGCTCGCTGCGCTCGGAATGACAACCAGAAAGGCAACAGCAACGACAACAACAACGACAAGAGCAACGACAAGAGCAGAAGCAGATTCCCTGCGGGAATGACAAGCCAGAAAAGCAAGGGCAAGAGCAAGAGCAAGAGCAAGAGCAAGAGCAAAAGCAAGAGCAAAAGCAAGAGCAAAAGCAAAAGCAAGAGCAAGAGCAAGAGCAAAAGCAAAAGCAAAAGCAAAAGCAAAAGCAAAAGCAAGAACAACGGTGACAGCTACACCAGTACTGGTTCTTCCGCCAGCACAGGACTGCCGAAGACCCTGCGGTAGCGAGCGATCTCTTCGACGGGCCCCGTTGCTTTGCTGGCGTTGTCCGAGAGCTTGACCGTGGGCTGTCCGTCCGCGCTGGTGACCTTGCACACGAGGCTGATCGGCTCGAAGGTGTCTTCACCGCGCGGGTGGCAGTCGCGGAAGTCGTTGGTCAGCAGGGTGCCCCAGCCGGCGCTGAAGCGGATGCGGCCGTTGAAGTACTCATGCAGGCGGATGATGGTGTCGACATCGAGCCCGTCCGAGGCGATGAGGCGTTTTTTGCGCGGGTCTTCCCCGTGCTTTAGGAGCCAGGAGATGTACTCGTCCCCGGCGATGAACGGATCTTTGGAGTCGACGCGCTCACCGGTCCATTTGGCAACCCAGTCGGGCGCTCCTTCGAGGAACTGCGTGGTGCCGAAGGTGTCGGGCAGGGCGATGAGCAGCTCTCCGCCGTAGCTGCGCTGCCACAGCTCCAGCACCTTGTACTGCGAGGTGCGGAGTTCCTGGTCGCTGCCGCGCGCAGCCATCGCGGCCATGGCCATCGGCAGCTCGTGCGCGTTGGTGCCGATGGCTTCGAGGTTGTGCTTATAGGCCAGCGCCGTGTTTGAGGTGCCGGAGAGCCGGTTGCCGAGCGCGGAGGAGAGGGCCTCGACCGCATACTCCTGCCACAGGAAGCTGTGGCGGCGGCGCGTGCCGAAGTCGGAGAGGCGCAGGCCTTCGACGGCGCGCAGCTTTTCGATCTTGTCCCAGAGGCGTGTCTTGGCACGCGCGTAGAGCACGTCGAGCTCCAGCTCGGAGAGCTCTGCCAGGGCCGCGCGCGTCTTCATCTCGCTGACGATGGCGAGCGAATAGACTTCCCACATCGTGACTTCAGTCCACAGGCCCGAGAAGCGGATGACGAGCTGGCCGTCGTGCTCGTGAATCTCGTAGTCGCTCAGGCGGAAGTCATGCTCCAGCCAGTCGAGGAACTCCGGCTGAAAGATCTGGCGTACGCCGTAGAACGTATTGCCGGCCAGCCATACAAGCTCCGACCGGCGGTAGCGCAGACCGCGCACATGCTCCATCTGCTCACGCAATGCGATGGCGGAGATACGTTCGGCCAGCTTGACCTTCAAGGTGCGGTTGTAGATCTCGCTCGTTACGGGGATGGCAGGAAAGTTCTTCCAAATGAACTGCAGCATCAGCAGCTTGTAGAAGTCGGTGTCGAGCAAAGAGCGCACGATAGGATCGAGCTTCCAGTTATGGTTATGCGCGCGCTCGGCGAAGTTAACGTTCATGTGTCGTTTCCTCTGGCATTTACAGGGTATCAACGCCAGGGAGACAACGTAGATACAAGGAGTTTGTCCCAACTCTATATCTCAGAGATAGGAGCGCGAAAATTTATTTTATGGAATAAAAGACAAGGTGGCTTGACATGACAAGGAGGTAGAAATAATATACTTGACAAATCAATATGACATTAATGCTCTAGATTCATGAACGATTTCGCCAATATCCGCACTCTTCAGCAAGCCATTATCGAGTTCTCAAACCCCGATAAGTGTATTGAGTACGTGGTTTCCATGCGCTGGCCTGATGGTGTCGTAATCTGCCCCATATGCGGACGGAATGACGTGACTTGGCTTTTGACTCAGCGCAAATGGCAATGCAAGTCCAAGCACGCCAAACGTCAGTTCTCCGCAAAAGTGGGAACTATCTTCGAGGATTCTCCCCTGGGTCTGGACAAGTGGCTGATGACCGCATGGATGATCGTCAATTGTAAGAACGGCGTGTCGTCCTATGAGATTTCGCGCAACATTGGCGTCACTCAGAAATCCGCATGGTTCATGCTTCAGCGTCTGCGGTTGGCGATGAAGTCTGACGATAGCGGCATGAGGGGGGATCTGGTGGCGCCGTAGAGGCTGACGAATGCTTTATCGGCGGCATTCCCAAGAATCTCCACCTCGGCAAGCGTGTAGGGGCAGATAAGAAGGTTCCTGTCGCTGGTATCCTTGACCGCACCACTCGCCAAGTTCGCGCAGCTGTTGTGCCAAACGTGCGGATGGAAGTGCTTTGCAATCGCATCCTCGACAACATAGGCAAGGGGTCGAATGTCTACACTGGCGGCTGGATGGCTTACCAGAATCTCGGCTATGCCGGATTCATTCACGACACCGTCAACCACGTTGACGAGTATGTGAATGGCCAAGTCCACACTCAGGGTATCGAGAACTTCTGGAGCCTACTGAAGCGCACCATCAAAGGAACCTATGTAGCCGTCGAACCGTTCCACCTTGAACGCTACGTTGACGAGCAGGTGTTTCGGTTCAATACCAGCAAGTCCATGAATGACGGGCAGCGCTTCAAGAAAGTTTTATCGCAGGTCGCGGGAAAGCGGCTCACCTTCGCAAAGGTCACCGGCAAGGTGGGAGAAAACCGGTTCTAATGCGAACCGGAAACGCCAGGGGAAGGGGAAGCGGAGGTCTTAGGCCCCCGCTTCTTTCCAATTTTGATTCGTTGGCTGTCCTCAGAAAGACGGCGTTGCATCTCCTTTTTACCGAGGCTCAGAACTCTTTTCATCACGTTGTCGAATTTTTCTTTTTGGTTCATTCCACACGCCTTCCATAAGGAACAGAAACCGCCCTACGTTCAAATAGTAGTTTGGATACGCCTTCTTGAGGTCTTTCAATTTGCTGACCATAACGAGCACGACTTGCTGGCTTGGATCGTTGAAATACAACTTCTCCAACTGCATGTAGAAATCCAACGCCGCTTCCAATTGGTCTTTAGTGAAGGGCGTCTTGTTGATCATCTTTTCGTCTAGATCAAGCCGAAGAACATAAGCCACCTCGCCAGGAATCTTGGCCTTACTGATTCTTTCGACGCTACTGGATAGCCCTTCAAGTTTTTGCCGAATCCGCAACTCCGCATCCAAAACCCGTATCTCTTCAGTCAATTCAGAGAGAGTGTTTGGGGTATCTGGCACCGTAGGTGTCTTCTCTTTCAATGCAATTACACTTGATGCCAGCGCAAAGAACCTTCTCCATTTCAGGTCGCCTCCGCCAGTTTTGATGTTTTGATGCAATAGCGAGTCAACCGTTTCCACTGCTGTCGCCCAAGCATGCTGCGCATTTGTACGAATCTGAACCTCAATCAAGCGGCCTGCTAAGTTCTCGTGCTTCATAATCTTTGGGTGGTATTTAGAAATGAGATGAATGCCTCGATACCCGTCAGGTTTTGGTCTGTCTATGTAGTTGGTTAGATCGCATTGGAACTTTTGCGCAAGTTGGTACGCCGTTAGCACGTTTTTCACTACTGCCCGGCACCCTCCAATGTCTTGCATGCGCGCCAACTGCATCCCCGGCTGGCGTTTAAGCTTGACCATCACCGATGGGATTCGCTTTAGTCGCTGAGATACCAGAGCGGAAGGATCGAGTTTTCGGGCGCGAGTTCCCAGAGTCATAAAACTCGCCTGTAGAGGATGGATGTGCGAACTTCTCCACGCCCCAAGAACATCTAGGGCATGGCTCAATTCGTCAGAAAGACGCCCGTCGCCGTGGTCGCGGATACAGTCGCCTGCCCTGCTGACCTCTTTTTTTGTGTAGGGGAAATCCACGAACAGCCCCTCCTAAATCAAGTATGTTTCACGTGACAAGGTACACCTTTTCTCGGTTGATTCGTCAAGTAAGTTATTGCCAAGGAGACTTTACGTAAAGTGAGCTTGTCATTAGGACAGGGAGACAAGACATGCTAAGTCCCGCAGCACGGAAGTACAGGAAGACCAGTTTTATGGTTTTGGCCGGATACCTGGTCTTGTTCCCGGCAGCCAGTTATGTTGCCGATCGGATTCACCCTACAGGTGCCGTCCTATGGATGCTGGCGGTGCTGCCGGTGCTCCCCATCCTTGGGGTGATGTCTTTGATGGGCCAATATCTTCGGAACGAAAAAGACGAGTACAAACGTGATCTCGCTGTTCGCTGTCTTCTATGGGGAACCGCGGGCATGGTGATCGTAAATCTGTTCTCGACTTACCTGCGCATCTTCGGTTGGAATGGGCAGTTGTTTCCGTTCAGCGAGTTCTTTGTGTTCTTGGGTTTCATGCTGGTTGCGAAGATCTCGTACCGCATGTCGAACCGGGTGCCTGCCGATGAATAACCGGCTGCGAGTCTTGCGGGCGGAGAAAGGATGGTCGCAGGCCGATCTGGCGGACAGGCTGGAGGTCTCGCGGCAATCAGTGAACGCCATCGAGACGGGGAAGTACGATCCGTCGCTGCCGCTGGCGTTTCGGATTGCGCGGCTGTTTGATCAGCGGATTGAAGAGATCTTCGAGGACGAGGCGTGACAAATGTCAGGTCGCTTTGCTGACACGCTTCACTCGCGATCAGGTGATGAACCTATCAGGCTAAGGAGAATGGAAATGATAAGTATCAATCGCAAGTGGTCTACTGAGTTGCGCCTGGCTTATATCGCTATTTTGTTCTTCATCGTGGCCCAGTATGTGGTGAATGAAAGGCCGTGGGACCACATCTTTCGCATCGCGGGCCTGCTCACTTATATTGCGTCGATGTTCTTAGCTCTACACAAGCAGCGCCGCAATTTATAACGAATTTTTCCATCCTATGAAGGGAATCAAATCATGAAAATCTTTCGTGTTCTCGTTATGCTGGCCTTTGTTCTCGGTGGTATCGCCCTGCTGTGTGTGCCGTCACGCGGCCAGACCGCGAAATCTTTCGCGCCTACACGTTTCACCATCACGGACGCGGGTACGGTGGGCAAGCCGGATGTCGTGCTGATTCCGGGACTCGCAAGCTCGAAGGCGGTGTGGGACGGAGAAGCAAAGCTGCTGGCTCCGAACTACCGGCTGCATATTGTGCAGATTGATGGCTTTGCCGGAGCTCCGGCCGGGCCGAATGCTACGGGGGCGTTTCTCGCGCCGGTGGTCGAGGAGTTGCACGCTTATATCGTCGCGAACAAGATTCATCCAACAGTGATGGGGCATTCGCTGGGCGGGCTATTGACGCTGATGCTCGCGGATAAGCATCCGGAGGATGTCAGCAAGCTGATTATTGTGGACTCGTTACCCTTCTATGCGGTGGTGTTCAACCCGGCGGCGACGGTGGATACGGTCAAGCCGCAGGCCGATGCGATACGGCAGCAGTTGATTGCCGCTCCTGCCGCCCAGTTTGCGGCGATGCAACCGCTGATGGTGGCGGGTATGGTGAAGAACGCGGACGGGCAGAAGCTAGTCGTGGCAAGCTCGATTGCGAGCGATCGAACGGTGTTCGCCAATGCCATGTACGAGGATCTGCAGACGGATTTGCGCGGCGATGTCGCGACGATCAAGACGCCGATGCTGATGCTGTATCCGTACGATGCCACGGCGCAGGGGGCTGACCCGGCGAAGGTGGATACGATCTATACGACGGCGTATGCGGCGAAGCCGAATGTGAAGCTGGTGCGGATCGACGACTCGCGGCACTTCATCATGTACGACCAGCCGGAGAAGTTGGATGCAGCGGTGGAGAGCTTTTTGAAGTAGGGCGCGCTTTTTGCGAGGGGTGGAGTCGAAGGACCCGAGGGGCTTGACCCTACCCGAGCTGTCGGGACCTTTTCCAGCACGAAAGCCCGGACTCGAGCGTTCGAGGTAGAAAGGGGTGAAGGGCATGGGCAGGATGGTGAACCTCGGGGTCCTTCGGTCCTGAGCGTAGCCGAACGGACGCGTCCCCAAAGGCCGGGACGCTTCGCTCAGGATGACGATTCTGTGGGGAGATGAAACAGAAGCTATGCGTGCATCGAGCCCGGTTGTGGTCTAAGACGAGGTCTTCGATGCCTCATTCAGATTTCAGGGTGGGGCATCCCCTTTATCTTGCGCGAAGTTCTTCGATTTCAGGCAGTTGTATTCTGAAAACAGGGGCTGGTATTTGAACCTTGTATAGGGACGATAGGCGCTGCTGGCTGTTTCCGTGAAATTCACAGAAATCCTTATCGATATTGGCTCAAACACGATATTCTGATAGTCAATATGCCTACGAAAAAAGAACTCCTCCAAGCTCAGATCCAGCACATCGACATCAAGCAGCACAACGTTGTCGCGCTGGTCGATGCCATGGCATCCATGGCTTACAGCTCGCGCGATCTCGCGCGTGCAGCGAGCATCTACGACATGATGCTGCGCGATACCGAATGCGGTGTCATCCTTTGCCTCGCCGGTTCGATGGTCTCGGCCGGCCTGCAGAAGGTCATCGTCGACCTGGTGCGCAACAACATGGTCGACGCGATCGTCTCGACCGGCGCCAACATCGTCGACCAGGACTTCTTTGAGGCTCTCGGCTACCGGCATTACATCGCGGGCGAAGAGTACAAGTACGGCGCGGGCGATGCCGAGCTTCGCGACCTGGCCATCGATCGCATCTATGACACGTTCATCGACGAGGACGAGCTGCGCATCTGCGACGCTGCGACCGAGAAGATTACGAACTCCCTGGAGACGCGGCCTTACTCCTCGCGCGAGTTCATCGCCGAGATGGGCGCTTACCTGAAGAAGAACGGTCGCACGCCGGAGAACGGCAACAACGACTCGATCGTATTGGCCTGCTACGAAAAAGACGTGCCCATCTTCTGCCCGGCATTCTCGGACTGCTCGGCGGGCTTCGGCCTGGTGGCGCATCAGCATGCGCGTCGCGGCAAGCCGGTGGTTTCGATCGACTCGGCCAAGGACTTCTACGAGCTGACGCAGTTGAAGATTGCGAACCCGACGACGGGCCTGTTGATGCTCGGCGGCGGTGTACCGAAGAACTTTGCGCAGGACATTGTGGTCGCGGCGGACATCCTTGGCGTCGAGGCTTCGATGCACAAGTACGCCATCCAGATCACGGTAGCCGATGCGCGCGACGGTGCGCTCTCCGGTTCGACGTTGAAGGAAGCCAGCTCGTGGGGCAAGGTCGATTTGACCTATGAGCAGATGGTGTTCGCCGAGGCGACCATCGCGTTCCCGCTGATCGCTGCGTATGCCTACCATAAGAATGGGGCTGCAGAGCGTACGGGCAAGTTGTTCGCCCAGGTGCTGGTGGAGCCGGTAACCGCGTAAGGCAAAGGGCCCAGGGTCTAGGGCTCAGGGTTTAGAAGACGGCAGGGCCTTTGGGCTCTGCCGTTTTGCTTTTGCGGTGGAAGGGGCGGTATATCGTGCAACCGCGATATGCCGCCCCTTCAGGGCTCTAGCTTTTCTGCGGTCGTAACCCAGGGTTCCGGCGACACGGCGAGCAAAAAGCGCTCGCCAGCCGCCTCCACCCTGGGCTGGGATATGCCGCCCCTTTGGGGCTTGTACCTGTGGCTGGTTGAACCTCTGCGCTCCATTTTGTTGATGTAGTCGCCCATTAGAGTTGCGTCAAAGATATGGCATTCGGATTGTTACCTCTTCGCTACTGCAGCAACCCTCGTTTGTGGAGTTCGCGGAGTACCTGTTCGATGGACCAGTCGAGGTCTTCGGTGCCTTCCACGATGAGATTGGCGTGGATCTGCGAGGGCAGGACGTAGCGTTCGGCCATAGGCCGGGCTGTGGCTTCGAACTGCGCACGGACACTCTCTTCCGTGCGGCCACGCTCGCGCATGTCGCGGTAGATGCGGCGGTTCAGGCAGATTTCGTTCGGTGCGTTGACGTAGAGGCTGAAGTCGTAGAGCGGAAGAAGCTCGGGATAGTGCAGAGCGAGGATGCCTTCGACGATGAGGAAACGCGCTGAGGAGATGAGATCGAAGGCTCCTGCGACGCGGGTATGGTGGGAAAAATCATAGACGGGCCGCTGGATGGTGTGGCCGTCGGCCAGCCTGCGAAGGTGTTCGACGAAGAGTTCACTCTCCAGCGAGTCGGGATCGTCGAAGTTTTCCTTATCGCGTAATTCAAGTGGAATCTGCGAGAGGTCGCGGTAGTACAGGTCGAGCGGGAAGATGGTGGCCTCGAGCTGGGAGGCCAGCTCGCGTGCGAGCGTCGTTTTGCCGGAGCCGGAGCAGCCAGCGATGCCGAGGATGATGGGCTTCTGGGGAAGTCTGAGTTGCCGGTCGGATTCCTGCATGGTCTTCACACGAGTGTATCCATGAGTAGCCGGCTTTTGCAGCAGAGACGCCGCGTGAAGGTTTGTGGCCATTGATTTCAAGGCCCTGAGGTAAATCGAAAAGAAGAGGCTACCTTCTTTTCGATTTTTGGATTACGCGCAGGCTTTCTGGGAGCATGAGCGAAAAACGGGAGGAAGCAGGTTCGCTCGCTGCGCTCGGAATGACAACCAGAAAAGCAAGAGCAAGAGCAAGAGCAAGAGCAAGAGCAAAAGCAAAAGCAAGAGCAAAAGCAGATTCCCTGCGGGAATGACAAACTAGAAAAGCAAAAGCAGAGGCAGAGCAGGTTATCTAATTGAAATGGGTTGAATCATGCGATTTGCGCGGCGACCTGCGGAACGAGCGCTTTTACCAGGGCCGTGAACTGCTTTTCGACGCGTTTGCCAGTCTCCATGACTTCTTCGTGGTTGATGGCCTGATCGAGCACGCCTGCTGCCATGTTGGTCACCAGGGAGAGACCGAGGACTTCGATCCCCATGTGGCGGGCGACGATGACCTCATGCACGGTGCTCATGCCGACGAGGTCCGCGCCGAGTGTGCGGAAGGCGCGGATCTCGGCGGGGGTCTCGTAGCTGGGGCCCAGCACGGCGAGATAGACGCCTTCCGGCAAGGGGATGTTTTGTTTTGCAGCCTCGGCGTGTGCAATCTGGCGCAGTCGCGCGGAGTAGGCGGTGCTCATGTCGAAGAAGCGTTGACCACTGGCAGGGGAACAGGCGAAGCGGGAGTCGTTAGGACCGAGCGCGGCGTTGGTGCCGGTGAGGTTGATGTGGTCGGAGATGCAGACGAGGCCTCCCTGACCGTAGCTCTTGTTGATGCCCCCAGCCGCGTTGGTGACGATGAGTCCGGTGCAGCCGAGCAGCCGGAGAACGCGGGTAGGGAAGGTGACCTCGGCCATCGAGTAGCCCTCGTAGGCGTGGACGCGGCCTTGCATCACCGCGACGTTGACGCCGCCAATGGTTCCGAGCACGAGTTTGCCGGAGTGGCCTGCCACGGTGGAGAGCGGCCAGCCGGGGATGTCGGCGTAGGCGATGGTCGTTGCGTCTTCTACCTGCGAGGCGAAGTCGCCGAGGCCTGAGCCGAGGATGATGCCGAGGGTGAGCGTGGCGGCGTGGAGCGAGCGGATGTGCTCGGCGGCGGCGGTGCAGCGGGTGTATTGGTCGGGAGCTTCAAGCATGATCGTCTTCCAACTCTTTAGCGTAGTCACTTGAACGCCGAGATATGAGTGGCGCTAGATCTTGCGCTCCGTGGATGATGCCGATGATCGCGAGGGGATCAGAGGAAGGGTCGTAAACGACGAGATACTCTTCTGCAACCCAGAAACGTAGATGATTCGGAGCATATTCCGGTCGAATACGTCCCGTCTGTGGCCACTCCGCGAGGTGATCGAAGGCTTCCAGCATTCGGTCTTCCCATTTAAGGGCTGCTCGAAGGCTATGTCCTGCAATGTAGTCAAAGGCTTCGAAGTAGTCTTGCCTCGCTTCGTAGGAGAGCCGATACGATTTCATGCTCGCTTGCGCCGCCGCTCTTTGATTTCGGCAAGAAACTCTTCTCGTGAAACCGTACGACCTGCGGCAACATCTTCAAGTCCCTTGGCGATCTTCGCTTTTATCAGGTCTTTGTACTGCTCTTCTCTTTCGAGCCTATGCAGACCCTCGTGTAGGACCTCAGCCACGCTGGCGAAGCGGCCAGAGCTAACCAGGGCCTCGGCTTTTTGTTGGTCTTCAGCTTTGAGTTCAACTGCCATAGCCTTCACCTCGCACGAACAGGATACCAAGCGAACTACTTGATCAGCATGGAAACGATGCTGGCGGACATCAGGTTGGCCATGGTTCCGGCGAGCATGGCGCGCAGGCCGAGCTTGGCGAGATCGTTGCGGCGGTTGGGGACCAGGGCTCCGATGCCGCCGATCTGCATGCCGATGGAGCCCACGTTGGCGAAGCCGCACAGGGCGAAGGTGGCGATGGAGAAGGTGCGGGGGGAGAGTACCGCCTTGATCTTGCCCAACTCATTGAAGGCAAGAAACTCATTGATGATGGTGCGGGTGCCGAGGAGGTTGCCGATGGTGCGGGCCTCGTGCCAGGGGATGCCGATGAGCCAGGCTACGGGTGCTCCTACGACGCCGAGAACGTTGTTCAGCGAGTGCGGGAAGGGAATATGGCCGTGGGCCCAGAGGGTGTTCGAGATGCCGAGCATGATGGCGTTGAAGAGGCCGACGAGGGCGACGAAGCTGATCAGCATGATGGCGACGTTGAAGGCCAGTTGGCCGCCGTCGATGGTGCCGCGGGCGATGGCGCCGATGAAGTTCTCGTCCTTGTGCTCCTCGCTGGGAGGCATGTTGACGGTGCCCTGGGTTGCAGGAACTTCAGTCTCCGGAACGAGCATCTTGGCGACGAGGATGGTGCCCGGCGCGGTCATGATGACGGCGGAGAGGAGGTCTTTCGCGTTGATTCCAAAGAGGATGTAGGCTGCCATGATCCCGCCGGACACGTGCGCCATGCCGGAGGTCATGATGGTCATGAGCTCGGAGCGGGTGGCACCGGCGAGGAAGGGGCGGATGGTGAGTGGGGCCTCGGTCTGGCCCATGAAGATGCTGGCCGCGACGTTGGTGGACTCGGCGCCGGAGGTTCCCATGGTGAACTGCATGATCCAGGCGACGGCCTTGATGATCTGCTGCATCAGGCCGATGTGATAGAGGATGGCGAAGAAGGCGCTGACGAAGATGATGGTGGGCAGTACGGCGAAGGCGAAGATGCTGAGCGGACTCTTCGGATTGCCGAGAGCGCCGAAGACGAGCGAGGAGCCGTCGGCGGAGTGCCCCAGAAGGCCTGTGATCACGCCGGAGACAGAGCTGAGGATCTGCTGTCCATAGCTCCACTTGATGACCAGGAAGGCGAAGATGATCTGCAGGCCGAGACCCCAGCCTACGGTACGCCAGCGAATGGCGCTGCGATTGGTGGAGAAGGCATAGGCAAGTCCGAGAAAAACGATAAGTCCGAGAAGTCCGGTAAAACGGCCCAAGGCGTGCTCCGATGGTCAAACAAAATCAGCTGGTTGGTGGCAGTGTACCGGGTCAGACGGCGCCAGAGCTATTGCCTGTTTCCTTTGCCGGGCAGGTTCTCGAAGAAAAGGGGGCAAAAGTGGGGTGTGTCGCTCTTTTTGAATGAGGATGATACACTGAAAAAGATCGTAGAATCCGATCTGGTCTACTTGCTTGTTCTGGCCGTACTGCTTTACAGCAAACAACTCCAAATTGCGTTCAGCGGTACATCGTATTAAAGGAACAAACCAAATGGAACAGGGAACAGTTAAATGGTTCAACGACGCTAAGGGTTTCGGCTTTCTGAGCCGCGCTAACGGCGACGACGTTTTCGTACATCACACCGCCATCCAGAGCAACGGCTTCCGTTCGCTTCAGGAAGGCCAGAGCGTTCAGTTCAATGTAGTCAAGGGCCCCAAGGGCTGGCAGGCAGAGAACGTTCAGGTTGTGTAAGAGTTTCAACGGATCGAGGCTCAGGGCGGTTCTTTAGGAACCGCCCTTTGCTATTGCAGCAGAGACTTACAAAAATCTGATTCCCCCTGACGATTCCGCGGGGCTGCCTCTTATTACTCCAACCAGAAGTCTGTGGAGGGCACATGGCGAACATCGTCGAAAACAAGTATTACCTGAAGACCGTCCATGAAGAGATCGATCTCTTCGATCGCAAGCTGGCGCATCTTTTGAACTTCGAGAGCTTCGACAACGAAGCCGACCGTGCTGCCGCAACCCGCAAGCTGACCCTGAAGCGCGACGCCCTGGTCCTCACCGCCAAGCGTCTTGCCGGTGAGGGAATCGAGTTCAATCAGAACGACCTGCCACGCTCTTTCCGTCCGAAGGACGCGCCTGTGGCTGTCGAGACTACCGAAGTAGCAGAAGCCGCTCCCAAGACTGCAGAGCCTTTCGTTCCCGCGGGATCGAACCGCAGCGTGCGGCGTCAGGGTTCTCCCTATGCCGGAACGTCGCTGGATTGGCAGTCGAGCGTACAGCATTACATGCAGAAAAAAGCCAAGGCGTAAGAGCCGGGGCGTTTCTGGAAAACCGTTCAATCTGTTGTGCGACGAAGCGCAACGCTATACCCGCCTGGGCAATGCTCCGGGAACTGGTACCTATATCCAAGGGCTGAAGGCCCGATCTATCTGGGGTTCAAAGATAGGTCGGGCCTTCAGCCCTTGATGTTTTCTTTCGTAATGATCTCGCGGATGAGCGGCTGCTTCTGGCGTGGCTCGTTGGCGATTTCGACTGTCGCTTCTAACATGCGATAAGGCTCGTCGAGCAGCGCTGCATCCTCACTGAAGAGAGTGAAGATGGGCTGGCCTTCTTCTACTTTGTCGCCAAGTTTTGCGTGTGACTCGATACCGGCGTGGGCGCTGACGGGATCGCCGGGTTTGGCGCGGCCTGCGCCGAGGCGTTGCACGGCCCAGCCGACTTCTTTGCAGTCCATGCCCGCGAGATAGCCTGCACGCGAGGCCTTGAGCACGCGCGTTGCCTTGGGCTGATGGAAGGCTGCTGGATCGTTGAAGATGCTGGTGTCGCCCTGGTGCGCGGCGACGATCTGCAGCCAGGACTTGTAGGCCGCGCCGGAGCGAAGGATGTCGTCGGCGAGCTTTGCGCCGGCCTCAGGCGTGGCGGTCTTGCCGCCGAAGTAGAGCATCCAGCCGGAGAGAATGTTTGAAAGCTCGATGAGGTCGGCGGACATCGGATGGCGACGGTTCTGCAGGATGTCGACACACTCCCACACCTCCATCCAGTTGCCGGAGAAACGGCCGAGCGGCTCGTCCATGGTGGTGAGCAGGGCGGCGGTGCGTGTGCCGGCGCGTTCACCGGTGGAGACCATCAGTTCGGCGAGGAACTTCGACTTCTCATAGGTGGGCATGAAAGCGCCGGAGCCTACCTTGACGTCTAGGACGAGCGCGTTCAGGCTCTCGGCGAGCTTTTTGCTCATGATGCTGGCCGTGATGAGGAATGGCGATTCGACCGTGCCGGTGTGGTCGCGCATGGCGTAGAGGATGCGGTCGGCGGGTACCAGGCGCGGCGTTTGGCCGACGAGCGAGGCGTGGCACTCGCGCAGGATCTCCGCGAAACGGGCCATGGAGATCTGGGTGTCGAAGCCGGGAATGGTTTCGAGCTTGTCGAGGGTGCCGCCTGTATGGCCCAGGGATCGTCCGGAGATCATCGGCACCGAGATGCTGGGCGACAGGTCCAGTCCGGCTGCGGCGACGATTGGCGCGATGAGCAGTGAACTCTTGTCTCCAACACCACCGGTGGAGTGCTTGTCGACGGTGAAGGTGTGCAGGGGAGCGGCATCGAAGGTTTCGCCGGAGAAGCGCATCGCTGTGGTCAGGTTGGCGAGCTCTTCCGGCGAGAGCCCGCGCTGGAAGACGGCCATGAGGAACGCGGCGATCTGCGCATCGGTAACCTTGTCGGTGGCAGAGAGTGTGGCTGGCTTTTCTCCGCGTGCTTCGGCGAGTTTCTGCTCTCCGTTAAGAACGACCGCGTGGATGAAATGCTCGATCTCGGCTTTGGTGAGTTCGGCTCCGTCGCGCTTTTTGATGACGATGTCGAGGGGATAGATTGCGTGGTCGGACATAGGGAAGGTCTCTTGGTGCGGGATGCTCGGTGTGGCGATGGTCCGGTGCGGGTTCTATTCAGCTATGAGCTGCGAGGTTGCGAGCTACGAGGTGCGAGAGTGATGGGACTCGAGGTGTTCGGGGCGGAAGGCGTGGGGTAGTAGCTCTCCCAAAGTCGTTTCTTTTGGCGCACCGTTCTCGCCAGGGTAGAGGATGATCGTCGCGTCGTCGCCGAACTCGGTGAGGGTTTGGCGGCAGGCTCCGCAGGGCATGGAGGCTGCGTTGTTGAGGTTCGCGACGGCGACGGCGCGCAGGCGGATCTTCGGGCCGTGCTCTGCGACGGCGCGGGCGATAGCTCCCTGTTCCGCGCAACTGGTGAGGCGATAGGAGCAGTTTTCGACGTTGCAGCCGGTGACGATGGAGCCGTCGGTGAGCAGCAGAGCTGCGCCGACGCGGAAGTGGCTGTACGGCGAGTAAGAGCGTTCGGCTGCGGTCGTTGCGAGGACGCGAAGATTCTCGCGTTCAGTAATCGTGAGATCGGCGGATTGGAGCGCAGCCTGTGACATGGTGAGTGATTTAAGGTAGTCGCTTGGCTGCGGGATGGCAAGCTCGGTCTAGGCTGGATGCAGCAGGTGGGAGCGCAGCTCTTCGGGGTGGTAGCAGTGAGCCAGGGCCGTCTCCTGGGTGATGCGTCGCGTTCGAGCCAGTTCGGCCAGCGATTGGTCCATGGTCATCATGCCTTCGCCGCGACTGGTCGAGATGTGCGAGCGAATCTGGTGGTCCTGGCCGGTGCGAATCATGTTGCGGATGGCCGTGGTAGCGACCATGACCTCGACGGCGGGGTAGCGGCCCACGGGGCCGACTCCGGGGACGAGCTGTTGGGCGATGACGGCGAGCAGTGCCAGCGAGAGCTGCTGGCGAATCTGGGCCTGGTTGCTGTCGGGAAAGCTGTCCAGGATGCGCGACATCGTCTGGGCGGCGTCGTTGGTATGCAGCGAGGAGAGGACCAGGTGTCCGGTCTCGGCTGCGGTGAGCGCGGCGGCCATGGTTTCGCTGTCGCGCATCTCGCCAATCAGGATTACGTCGGGATTCTGGCGCAGGACGGCGCGGACGGCGTGCGCAAAGCTCGGGGTGTCGTGGCCGACCTCGATCTGCTCCACGATGGAGTTTCGGTTGGTGTGCTGGTACTCGACGGGGTCTTCAATCGTGATGATGTGGTCGCGCCTGCGTGCGTTGACCTGGTCGATGAGCGCGGCCATGGTGGAGGTCTTGCCGGAGCCGGTGGGTCCGGTGAGGAGGATCAAGCCTTGCCGGCGCTCCGTCAACCGGGCGAGTATGGGGGGCAGATGTAAAGATTCGACGGTTGGAATCTGGGCGGGCAGCAGCCGGATGCTCGCAGCGAGCGTGCCGCGCTGATAGTGAACATTGGCTCTGAATCTGCCTGTTGCTCCTCGAACGAAGCAAAAGTCGAGGGACCTTTGAGCTTCAAGCTCTTTCGATTGCTCATTCGTCAGGAGCGGCAGCAGCAGGCCGCGAAGGTCCTCGGGTGTCTGGACTTTGCCGGTGGCCGCAGCCAGCACCCCATTGATGCGCAGCGTGATGGCTGACCCAGCCACGAAGAGGACGTCGGAGGCGCCTTGTCCGGCGGCCAGCGCGAGCAGCGAATCGAGCGAAGCCGTTGTCGTGGCGGTTTTGGCTCCCGGCACGGTGCGATTCAACTCATAGACAAGCTGCGACAGATCACTCTCATACACGGACATGGGCCCTCCAAAGTGTGAGGGCCTAAGGTCGGGCGGCTCCTGCACGTTGTTTATGCTTAGACGGGCAGGAATGGAGGATGGATTCTTCCGAGGTTTGTTCTTTAGGACAATGCTCGGCAGAATTGCATCCCACCTTTAGCAGCCGTGCGAGATGGTTGCTGAAGCGAATGGAGCGGACGCACGTGGCGGAACGTAAGCGCGGTGAAGCGGCGAAGTCGATCAAAACAAAGCGTTCGTCGCGAGCGGAGAGCACCTCTGCGGATACATCTGGGCTTGAGCTGTTCCATCCGGTGACGGCTGCGTGGTTTCGTGAGGCGTTCGAGGGGGTGACCGCACCGCAGCGCGAAGGCTGGCCTGCGATTGCACGTGGAGAGTCGACGCTGATCCTTGCGCCGACGGGCACCGGCAAGACGCTGACGGCGTTTCTGTGGTGTCTCGACAAGCTGATGCTGCGCGAGCCTGCGACCCAGCCCGGATGCAGGGTGCTGTATCTTTCGCCGCTGAAGGCGCTGGCCGTCGATGTCGAGCGCAATCTGCGTATGCCGATGGCGGGCATTACGAAGACGGCGCAGCAACAGGGGGTTGCGGTACATCTGCCGGAGATCAGCGTGCGCACGGGCGATACGTCGCCGAAGGAGCGCGCACGCTTCAAGCGGCATCCCGGAGAGATCCTCATCACTACACCGGAGTCGTTGTATCTGCTGCTCACTTCGGACGCGGGCGAAGCGCTGCGTTCGATTGAGACGGTCATCATCGATGAGATTCATGCGCTGGTTCCGACGAAGCGCGGAGCGCATATGATGCTGTCGCTGGAGCGGCTGGAGGCGCTCTGCGGGCGGCCCGTTCAACGCATTGGCCTGAGCGCGACGCAGAGGCCGCTGGAGGAGGTGGCGCGCTTTCTTGGTGGAGCGGATGGAGCAGCGAGTCAGCAAGTCAGCGAGCCAGCGAGTCAGCAAGACGGGGAGTTAGCGGGGCAAGAAGAGCGTGAGCTGTTGGGGGTACGGTATCGCGCTGTCACGATCGTGAATGCGGGGGCGCGCAAGCGGCTGGAGCTGACGGTTGAGGTGCCGGTCGAGGATATGGCGAAGCTCGGCGAGGCTGACGATCTGGCCGACGGCTCGGCGGTGAAGGGGACGAAGCGCACGAGCATATGGCAGTCGATCCAGCCGCGCCTGCTGGAGATCGTGCGTGCGCGAACGTCGACGCTGATCTTTGTGAATGCTCGGCGTATCGCCGAGCGCATGGCGGGCGCGTTGAACGAGCTTGCGGGAGAGCCGATCGCGCGAGCACATCATGGATCGCTTGCAGCGGCGCAGCGCCGGGAGATTGAAGAGTTGCTGAAGGCCGGACAGATCAAGGCGCTGGTCTGCACGTCGTCGTTGGAACTCGGCATCGACATGGGCGCGGTTGATCTGGTCGTGCAGATTGAGTCGCCGCCGAGCGTGGCGAGCGGGATGCAGCGAATCGGACGTGCGGGGCACCAGGTGGGCGCGCCGTCTGTGGGGATTATCTTTCCGAAGTATCGTGCGGACCTGGTGGCCTGTGCCGCGGTGACGCAGGCGATGCATGAGGGACACGTAGAGTCGACACGGCTGCTGCGCAATCCTCTCGATGTGCTGGCGCAGCAGGTGGTCGCGATCGTCGCGCATCCGCCCCTGCCGGTGGAAGAGGTAGAACGGCGGAGGCTGCGCAAGGTTGAGGAGGAGGAGGCTCCGGGCATCTCTTATGACGCGCTGTTGGCGTTGGTTCGCAGTGCCGCGCCGTTCGCGGGGTTGAGCGTTGCAGTCTTTGAAGGCGTGCTGGATATGCTGGCGGGCTTCTATCCGTCGGATGAGTTTGCGGAGCTGCGCCCGCGCATTACGTGGGACCGTACACGCAACTGGCTGACGCCGCGGCAGGGCGTGAAGCGCATCGCGATTCTGAACGGCGGCACCATCCCGGATCGAGGTTTGTATGGTGTGTTCCTGAGCGGCGATCATGCGAAGCCTCTGCGCGTGGGCGAACTCGATGAGGAGATGGTGTACGAGGCGCGCACGGGGGAGACGTTCATGCTGGGCGCGTCGACGTGGCGCATCGACGAGATCACGCATGATCGTGTGCTGGTGAGTCCTGCGCCGGGCGAGCCGGGCAAGATGCCGTTCTGGCATGGAGACAAGGCAGGCAGGCCGATTGAGTTTGGCCGCCGCATCGGGGCGCTGGTTCGTGAGCTGCGCGAACTTCCGCGCGGCGCGGCGGTGACGAAGCTGACGCGTGAGCACGATCTCGATCCGCAGGCGGCGGAGAATGTACTGCGCTACCTAGCCGATCAGGAGCTTGCGACGAAGGAGGTCCCCGACGATCGCACGATGGTGATCGAACGCGTACGCGATGAGGCCGGGGTATGGCGAGTATGTTGCCTGTCACCGCTGGGCAGCAGGGTTCACGCGCCCTGGGCGATGGCGGTGACGGCGAAGCTCAAGGCCGCGGGCCTCGATACAGAGGCGATGTGGAGTGAGGACGGCTTTGTGCTGCGCTTTCCCGAGACCGACGAGCCGCCGGAGGTGGAAGCTCTGTTGCTCGGGCCGGAGGAGGCGGCTCAGTTGGTGATGCAGCAGCTTGGATCGACGGCGTTGTTTGCCGCGAAGTTTCGCGAGGCGGCTTCACGCGCACTACTGTTGCCGCGCCGTCGCGCGGAGGGGCGAACACCGTTGTGGCAGCAGCGTAAACGATCGTATGATCTGCTGGCTGTGGCCTCGCGCTATGCGAGTTTTCCGATTCTGCTGGAGGCTTATCGCGAGTGCCTGCGCGATGTCTTCGACATGCCCGCGCTGATGGAGACGCTGCGGGCTGTCGAGAGCCGCGCCATACGCGTGCATGTGGTGGACTCGCAGACGCCCTCGCCGTTTGCGAAGTCGCTGTTGTTCAGCTACATCATCACGTACATCTACGATGGCGACGCGCCGCTGGCGGAGCGCCGGGTGCAGGCGTTGAGCATCGACCAGGACCAGTTGCGCGAGCTGTTGGGCGATGCCGATCTGCGCGAGTTGCTCGACGCAAACGCCATCGAGGAGACCGAAGAGCAGTTGCAGTGTGTCGTCGATCCGTACAAGGCGCGGTCGATGGATGGCGTGCATGACCTGCTGCTGCGGCTCGGCGACAGAACGCGCGCGGAGCTTGCCGCTCGCTGTGTGAACGCTGAGGTTGCGGGCAGTGTTGGCCGCTTGATCAAAGAGCGTCGCGCGCTGGAGTTGACCGTCGCAGGAGAGAAGCGCGTGATTGCGGTCGAAGATGCTGCGCGCTTCCGCGATGCGCTGGGAGTGGCCCTGCCTGCGGGATTGCCACAGGCACTTCTTGTGCCTGTGCCTGAGGCGCTGCTGGAGATCGCACGCCGCTATGCGCGTACGCATGGGCCGTTCACGACGGTCGATGTTGCGGCGCGATATAAGCTGCCAAACGAGAGAGTGGAGGCAGCGCTACAGCAGTTAGTCGGCACGGGGCGTGTCGCAGAAGGCGGGTTCCGGCCTGGAGGTGTGCATCGTGAGTGGATCGATGTGGAGGTGCTCCGGTCTGTAAGACGCAAGTCGCTGGCACGCTTGCGGAAAGAAGTCGAGCCGGTAGAGCAACGCACGCTGGCGCGGCTGTTTACGCGGTGGCAGGGAGTCGTGCAGCCGCGCCGTGGACTCGATGCACTGCTGGACACGATTGAAAATCTGCAAGGCACACCGCTGCCCGCGAGCCTGCTGGAGACGGAGATTCTGCCTGCGCGTATCGCGGGGTATAAGTCTGCCGATCTCGATACGCTGGTCGCGGCAGGCGAGGTGGTGTGGGCCGGGTTTGAGCCGATCGGCGAGCGCGATGGGCGGGTGGGGCTGTATCTGGCGGAGAAGCTGCCATTGTTGTGGCCTCCGAAGGCAGGGATTAGGGATCAGGGATTAGGGATTAGGGAGCTGAACGAGCGTGAGCGGCAGATTGTTGATTATTTGCAGACCAATGGTGCTTCGTTCTTTCAGCCGTTGCATGACGCTATTGGTGGAGGGTATCCGGGAGAGACGATCGATGCGCTGTGGTCGCTGGTGTGGCAGGGATTGCTGACCAACGATGCGCTCCATGCCCTGCGGGCGTATTGTGAGAAGCCTGCGGGCAGCGGGCGTGGAGCGAAGCCGTCGCGTCGGGTGCATCATCAGAATCAGACGGGGTTTCGCAGCCGTCGCACGACCCCTCCGGCGGCGCAGGGACGCTGGAGTCTGAATGCGGTGGCGTTCGATGTAGAGCGCACAACACCTGCACGCGTTACCGAGTGGAGTTATGCGATGGCGCAGCAGTTGCTCACGCGCTATGGGGTGGTGTTTCGTGAGACCGCTCATGCGGAGAATCTGCCGGGAGGCTTCTCCGCGGTGTACGACGTGCTGAAGGCATTCGAGGAGAGTGGCCGGGTGCGGCGGGGATACTTTGCCGCCGATCTCGGCGCAACCCAGTTTGCGATGCCTGCCGCAGTGGACTTGCTGCGCAGCCTGCGTGTGAGCGTGCAGGAACAGCCGAGCGAGGTGTTGATGCTCTCTGCGACTGATCCTGCGAATCCTTACGGTGCGTTGCTGCGCTGGCCCGCCGCTCCGGAGGAAGGCTCGTCACTGACGCGCAGCGTCGGCGCGCGTGTGGTGCTGGTCGATGGCGCGCTGACCGCGTATCTGCGTCGGGGCAATACGAACGTGCAGGTGCTGTTGCCGGAGGATGAGCCGGCGTGTTCGCATGTTGCAACGGCTCTTGCTGAATTTTTTGTGGCGAACACGCAACGGGAAGAGAGTGGCGAAGAGCCGCGTGAGCGCAGGGGAATGTTGATCACCACGGTCAATGGTGTGCCTGTTGCGAGGCATCCGTTGGCGAGGTTTTTGCTGGAGGCAGGGTTTCAGCCTGCGCCGTCGGGATTCAATGTGCGGCGAAGGCCAGTAGGGGCGGTCGCCGAGTAGCGGGCAAACTAAAACTATCGCTCATTTTTCAGCGGCTTCATCAGCGGAGACCACACGTATCAAGGTCTAGCAACTATGGCGGCCAGTTCGCGCATCGATTCGCGTCCTAGCCTGTCTACGTCAGGAAGCACTACGTCTACGTCGAGGCCGTAGCCATCGACGGAGCGATTATCTCCATAGGGATCGCTTCTGCCTAGCGCCATGCGATAGTGCAATCCAGTGTGCGGCAGCACCGAGTAGCCGGGCTGGATCAGCTGGCATAATCCGTAGGTATTTGCTCCCACGACGAGCGTCTGAGGCAGGGAGGCAAGCTCTTCCGTCATCAGTTCGCAATCGGAGCCGCAGCCCGAATTGACCAGCACGATAATGCGCATATCGCTGGGCTTCGGATTAAAGTGGTGCTGCAAGTAAGTCCACCTTGACGGTGTTCTGTCTACACTGCGAGGGCAGTCAGAGGGAAAGGGCTGGGCCATGCGATCCAACCATCTCTGCATTTGTGCATTACCGTTGTCATCTGCATAGCTCCACTTCAGTGCGGCGTAGAGACAGGACGAATTGACTTGAGAGCCGATGCTGTCGAAGCGGATCATCTGGTCTTGGTCGACCCACCCTTTGAGCACATCGAGGCCATAATCGACCTCTCCCCCGCCGTTGTCGCGCAAATCTACGATGAGCACGTGGTCCGAGGGCTTGCGATTCGCCCAGCCCTGACGCGAAACACCGTCGTAGTGGGCGGAATCGAACTCCGGAAGCCGCGCGTACACGATGCCGTCGCCGATGCGTTCGACGCTTGGCCGGACACGACCAAGCGTCTCCTTCCATAGCTCCTTGAGTTTTGACGACCATGGCTTGCCTCGCCGGTCGCCCAGCGGTTGGACCGTAATCCAGTCTCCGCCGCAATGCACCGCTTGCGGAACTCCATAGGAGGTAGGGGTGGCGATGTAGCTGGCGTTTATAAAAGACCTTGCGCCACGCGTCCACAACTGTGCAGTGCGCACGTGTTGGCCTGCATCGTTGGTATTGATGGAAAAGATTCTGTCGCTGCTGCGAATCTCCGTACAGGCAGAGCCAGGTGCACGAGCAAGCAAAGCTGTTTGCGAGCCGTCGGATGTTTGGCGATCGAGCGGAATCTGTGTGTGATTGTCGTGTTGGAATGCCAGGAGCTGATCCATGGGCGCGAACGCGTCGTCCAACGAAATCTCCTCGCTGCCCCTTGCGGCAAGCCGATTGCGCCAATCCCCAAACCAGCGGTCCCAATTCCAACCTAGCGTTACGGCACTATCCCACCCTCCGTAGGCGCGGGCCATCACAGGCTGAAGCACATCCAGATCGGCCAGCAGAAGATCGGCGCGAACGTGACGGGAATGAAGAAGAGACTTTATTCCCGGCTCCGCCCAGGTTGAAGGAAAAAGGAGCGAATGCGAAGTCCAAGGCGGCTGGAATGGATGTTCCTTCAGAAAGCTGCCGTCTTGGAGGGCCAAGCCCATCTGCTGCAGGTGTGCGTCCTCGGCTTTCACTTCCGACATCGTGACGGAGGTATGCACCGGTGATGGGCGATGGGCGGTGCTCTCCACTATTCCAACTAAAGCCAGCAATGCCAAAGCCCCAATCGTAGCGCTCCACCGGAGCATGTATACCCAAAGATTCCGCCTTGATTCATGGGATGCTGGCAATATAGAAGGGCTCCGCAGTCTCAATTCATACAACGGCAATGGTATCTCGTACGTGTGTGCGGCGGTCTCCGAGTAAATCTGCGATTCGATATTTGAGTGGTCAAAGGGGCGAGACCAGACGCCATTTTCGCGGGCTCCGCACACTTACAATCAAGTGGCGCATATCTGGTATTTTTTGATTTACCGAGCCAGCTGGCATAACGCGAGAGGAGGCATCATGAATCAGAGCACGGAGGCGGCAAAGATCCCCATGCGCTTTCAGGAAGCGTGGAACACGCACGACATGGACGCCTTCGGTCGGCTGTTCCATCCCGATGCGACGTTTGTGAATCGGTTTGGGAGCTACTGGCGCGGTGTCAACCAGATCGTCACTGGCCACACTGGTATTCATGCCACGATCTATCGCGATTCAACGCTTGAGAACGACGCGCCTGATGTCGACACAATCGCAGACAACGCGGCGATTCTGCATTTCTGGTCGCGGCTCAGCGCCGGCGATGCGCATCCTGCCGGGCCGCATCAGATCGATACGTTGATCCTGGCCGTGGTGACGCTTCGCGAGGGCGAATGGCGTATTCAGGCGTTGGAGAATGTGACACTGACAAATCCGATGACAGGGGCTGTGCGCCTGCGCTCCTGAGCGCGCGGCGCACAAGCCTGTCCCTCCGCCACCGTCACGCGGCGTCTCCCTCAAGTACCTGCTCCAACTTGCCGACGAAGTTTTTCCATCCATAGCCAGCGCCTTTGTAGGCTGCCTCTTGATCGGGACGGAAACCAGACTGCTCTATGCGAAGGTGTGTGCCGCCCTCACCTGGCGTCAGGGTGAAGAGCACCACGCTCTCAAGTCCCATGGAGTTCCAGGTATACGAGAGCCGTGCCAGCGGTTCGACGATCAGCACTTCGCAGTCGATGATTCCACTCCAGTTCGGCATCGGATCGGCGCGGAACTGGAACGCTTGTCCAACCGAGGGTTTGAAGTCATTGTTCAGGAGCCATTGCGCGAGGAGCGATGGCTCCGTAAGAGCCCGCCATAGTTTTTCGGGCGGGTAGGCGAACACTTTTTCTACAACGACAGTACGAGTATTCTCTGCGGGATTGTTCATGGTTCCATCCTTTCCAAAACTGCTTCAAGACGATCGAATCGCTCGTGCCAGAAGGCACTATAGAGTCGCAGCCAATCCACCATGGGTTCCAACGCTTCGGACTGGGCGCGATAGTGCGTCTCGCGTCCATCGCGACGATGCCGCACCAGCTTTGCCCGTTTGAGCACCGTCAGATGCTTGGAGACGGCAGGCTGAGAGACTCCCGCGAAATGGGTCAAGGCATGGACGGTTTGTTCGCCCTGACGCGTTAGTTCCTCGAAGATAGCCCTTCGGGTTGGATCGGAGAGCGCGCGGAATACGAGATTGGCGGTAGCTGGCTGCACAGACAAACCATAACCATTTGGTTATGGTTTGTCAACGGATTATTTATTGCGCCCAACGGCAGGTAGGGCATGGCCGAACCTGAGATGTTGGGACTTTTCCAGCACGAAGGTCAAGGCTTGAGCGCTTGAGGTAGAGAGGTGCGAAGGCTATGGGTGAGCGCAATTCCCCGGGAAAAACGGGAGGAAGCAGGTTCCTCCCCTTCGCTTTGCTTGAGGGTCGGAATGACAACCAGAAAACAAGAACAGATCCTTCGGCTCAGATAAAACACGGCCATAAATGTCGCGGTTTTGCTATACACCTACAGGAAATTTGCTCTAATCCGGTGGCCTCTGGGTAAACTCGCTGAAGATATGCAAGATCATGGCCTTATTTTTTACTTTCAGAACCAGCCAGTGGGCTTTCTGATCGACCGCACAAAGCCTCTGGTGCCAGGAAAGTATGCCTACATGCCCTTGAGAAGCCTCGGCCATCTCCGATTCCATCAGACTCTCAAAGAAAACAAAAAGGCACGCGTAAGTTTTGCTTTCGATGGGAGTCAGATCGAATTTGAAGTCGTAGCGTGTCCGCAGTACGGCGTACTGGAAGTCGGCAGCATCAATACTTATCCGGCGCATCGGGGCCTGGAGTAAGTGCTGCACCGGGAGGGATGCCGGCACCGTGGACAGACACAGCACCGGCACCCTTCGATGAGGAATACGACCTATGATTTTGCTCGGTTACTCGCCTGCTTTGGCGGCTTCTGCACCGCCGCTCACGAGGATCTTCGATAGTGCGTGGAGGCGGTCGGCGTCTCCCGGTGTTTTGGCTGTGGCAGCGGCTTTTTCGGCTGTCTTCGCATCGGCGTGAAGCTTCTTGGTGTTCTTCGCGTCGATGTCGGCGTTGATGGCCGCGATCTTGTCTGCGTCCAGACTGGTTCCGCGTGCGAGCTGGTCGAGGTACGCCTTCGCGGTGAGGAACGTCATCGGGTAGTCGATGTGCGGCTGGTTCTGGACGTTCAACTCAGGCAGGTAGACCTGGGCCGCTGCGTCGATTTCGTTTTGGGTGAGGTCTTTGGTGGGAACGAGTTTGAGGACGTCTGTACCGCGTGCGATCTCTGAGCCGTAGATGTAGCCGTTGTAGTAGTAGGTGGACCATTGGCCGCCCATCGCGGGACGGCTATCGTCGACCGGGCCGCGGTCGAAGTAACCGATCTCGAAGGGGTGCGAGGGGTCGGTGTAGTCCATGACCGAGACGCCTCCCTGGTACCAGGACTGGACTTCGATGTTGCGTCCGGGGACGGGAATCATCGAGCCGTTATGAGCGACGCAGTTCTCCTTGTCGGTCTGGGGAGCGGGCATCTTGTAGTAGGCGTCGAGTTTCAGCTTCTTGTCCGGGGTGATGGAGAAGATGGCGTCGGCGCCCCAGGCCATGGGGTCGGAGACACGGCAGCGCGGCTGGCCGCCGCCGCCCCACTCATCGGTGAAGAGAACGGTCTTGCCGTCGTTGGAGAAGTTGGCGGAGTGCCAGAAGGCGTAGTTGGGATCGGTGACGGCATCGAGGCGCTTGGGGTGTGCGGGGTCCTTGATGTCCAGCAGGATGCCGTTACCGGAGCACGCGCCGCCGGCCAGGCCAAGCCAGGAGTAGGCGGTGATGTCGTGGCAGCCTCGGGTGGACGAGGTGGTCTGCGTGCCGTCACCGTGGTTGCCGCCCTTCCACAGGCCGTTCATGTCGCCGGTCTGGGGATCGGAGAAGATGCGCGGGCTGGCGATTACCTTGGCCAGCTCAGGATGCGCGACCGGCACCTTGATGATGACGATGGTAAAGAGCGCGGTATCGGGATCCTTGTCGGGATCGCCGCCGGAGCAGCCGCCAAGCTCAGCGGAGGGGCGGACGCCCGCGGAGCCGGAGACATAGATGTAAACGTTGTCCTTGTCCTTCGGGTCGATGACGAGCGTGTGGGTGTGGGAGCCGCGGCAGGTCTGGACGTCAGCCACCTGTTTCGGGTTGTGGATGTCGGAGATGTCGAAGATCCGGACACCCTTCACGCGGTCCGGGCTGGGGGGCGGCTGGCGCGTCCTGAAGGCCCTCATCGCAGCGGCATCGGCTGCGGCGTCGCCGGTCGGAGCCGGTGGTTGAGGTTCGGGGCTTGCGGTGGCGAAGCCCTGGGTGCCGCAGTCCATGCGACCGTTGGCCGCTTCAACCGACATGAAGAGAAGGTTCTTGTAGACCGAGACATCGCCCTGGCCGCCGGGGCAGACCATGGAGGTCAGCAGCGCCATGTGCGTGGGGTCGGAGATGTCATAGATGTTGACGCCGTTGTAGTTGCCGTTGAACAGGTACTTGGCGTTGAAGGCGAGGTCCGAGTTCGTTCCGCCGTAGTTGGCACGAGGGCCGCTGGGGTGCGCTGGGCCAGGTTGGCGAGGAGCGTCGGGATCGACAGGCGGTGGCGGTGGCGTGGCGTCGACGGCCTTGATGGAATCGAGGTCAGGGCCAAAGCCTGCGGGCTTGGGAGTGGTCATCACCAGCTTCATACCGAGGATGGCGGTGTTTGCGTCATAGAGGCCGCCTTTGAGGCCGACGCGAGGATCGTCCGGGCCGGAGCGAGGATTGACGAAGACGCTGGGCGGCTTGGGCGGCATCTTTGCGGTGGGTGGTGTCGCAGAGGCGGTGGTCTGGGCAGCGCAGAAGCTGGTGGCGGACAGGGAAAGAGCCAGCGCCAGGGTGTTGCGGAGGAAGTGCGAGGAAGTACTGCGGATCATTGTCTCTCCTTCAGCATGTGACGCA
Organism: Granulicella mallensis MP5ACTX8; assembly: GCF_000178955.2. Classification (NCBI taxonomy): domain Bacteria; kingdom Pseudomonadati; phylum Acidobacteriota; class Terriglobia; order Terriglobales; family Acidobacteriaceae; genus Granulicella; species Granulicella mallensis. The sequence continues at coordinate 1,291,428 of NC_016631.1, forward strand.
TGATGTCGATTTCAGCCTGTTGTGTGTTGTCGACGTCGCTGGCGAAGTCGAAGAGTTGCGGGTCCTGGCCGGCTCCGGGGTTGGCAAAGAGATCTTTGACCATCTGCAGGGCGCCGGTGTGGTGCTGGATCATTCCGGTAAGAAAGAGGTGGTCGAACTCGGGGCCACTGGCTTTGCGCAGGGTGTCCATCTGGGCGGAGGTCAGCATGCCGGGCATCATGGGCATGCTCATGTCCATGCCCTTCATGTCGCCCTTCATATCCATGCCCGCCATGGGATCGGCGGAGATGGGGAAGCCGCGGTCGGTGAGCCACTGTTTCATCCAGCGCATCTCGTCGCTTTGGGAGACGTCGATTTTCTTGCCGAGCTCCCTCACCTCAGGATCCTTGGTGCGGGTCTTGAGGAGCTCTGTCATTTCGACGGCCTGATTGTGGTGCATGATCATGCCCTGCATGAAATCGACGTCGGCTTTGGACGGTGTCTTGGGAGCTTCGCCGGCAGTTGCGTCGGCGTTGGAGAGGGTCTTGTTGCTGGTGCCGGGAGCGCCGGGCTGGATGATCGCCGGTGCGGAGGGAGGTGCCGGGGTAGTCTGCTGCGACCAGGCAGCCGTGGCACAGAGACAGAAGGCGACTGATCGAAGTGTAAGGAAAGTCGGGTAAGACAACGCTCCTCCAACCATGATGCAAAAGAGAGACTATTTGCAGTAACACCCGGAACTGGGCGGTCAGCAGGAGACTTCCTCTTGCGAGGGGAGAACGGTCTGCCGGCTTTCAGCCTGTGAAAGATCCTGAGTGTAACTGTGGAGAGGGCCGCACAGGCTTTGTGGCCTGCACGGGAAAAAGTGTTTGGCTGAATATAAACGGTTCGGGGATCACAGCGCAATTGGATACGATGATGAACCCGATTCAGCGTAGCCAATTGTTTTTTAAGTTGCTGATGCGCAAACTGAACAGCCAATGCGGAACTTCAAGCAAAGGCTTACGTGCGGATTTCTAGTTCGCGTTGCAGGACACATCTACCACTTGGCGTTGTGGTTGACGCTCGCACTGTGATTCTCCAGGTGTAAGCTATGGACACAATCCCCATCATGAAGCGCCACGTCCTCATCTTCGGTCTCGTCGGCGGCGTCCTCATCGCCACCCTCCAATACACCGAATACCGCTTCGTCGTTATCGAGCACTCCGTCGAGCTCTACAGCGCGCTCGTCGCCATCCTCTTTGCGGCCTTCGGCATCTGGCTTGGCTTCCGCATCACGCGCAATCGCGAAACCATCCGCGAAACGGTCGTGGTGAGGGAGGTGCTTGTCCCTGCGGAAGCTCCGGCTCCCGAACCCTTCGCTCCCAATACGGCCCAGCAGCAGACCCTCGGCATTACGGCACGCGAGCTCGAAACCCTCACCCTGATCGCCCGCGGCTTCAGCAATCGCGAGATCGCCACGCAGCTCTTCGTCTCCGAAAACACCGTCAAGACACACTGTGCCCGCGCCTTCGACAAGCTTGGAGCCGCCCGCCGCACCCAGGCCGTCCAGCGCGGCAAAGAACTAGGCCTCCTGCCGTGACCGCGTCACCCGAAAGCACGATTTTCGCTCCATCCCTGCAAAATCATCCGAAAGGGTGACGACATTCGGCCCTGTTCTACCGCATCGTGACTGCATCCTCATTCGCTCCAGGAGCCTCACATGAAGAAAACAGTCCTCATCTTCGGCCTCATCTCCGGCCTCATCATCTCCGTCCTTATGGACGGCTCGGTTCTCCTTGCCGACAAGATCGGCTCCGGCCACAGCCTGCTTCTCGGCTACGCCAACATGGTGGCGTCGTTCCTGCTGGTCTACTTCGGCATCCGCAGCTATCGCGACAACACCCTGGCCGGCCAAATCTCCTTCGGCCGCGCCTTCGCCTGCGGCATCCTCATCACTCTCATCACCACCGTTTGCTACGTCGCCACGTGGGAGGTCCTCTACTTCAACTTCATGCCCCACTTCATGGACAGCTACTTCGCCGCGCAGATTCACAAGGTCCAGTCCTCCGGGCTTGACCCCGCCACCACCGCCGCGAGGGTCGCAGCCATCCAGCACTCTCAGCAGCTCTACCAGAACCCCTTCGTCAACATGGCCTACACCGCTATGGAGCCCCTGCCCGTCGGCCTTATCATCACTCTCCTCTCTGCTGCGATCCTTCGCCGCAGAGCCCCTGTCGAACCGACGGCAACTTCCGCAGTCATGACCCCATAGATCAATAAATCAAAGGCGGGAAATCAAAAGGCTGGGGCGTAGGCCCCGATCTTCCGTCTTCCACCCCAAACACATCGTTCTCATAGGAGGCAGCATGGCTTCAATCACTGGCTTTGGCGGTATCTTTTTGCGAGCGGATGATCCAAAGGCTCTGTATCAATGGTACGAGCGGCATCTCGGCCTGGTGAAGTCCGAGGGAGCATTCGGGTTTCCCGCCCCGACGCAACACCCTCAGGTCGTCTTCTCCTTTTTCAAACAAGACAATGCCTACTTTCCGCCGCCACAGAAAGCGATGATCAATCTGCAGGTGGATGATCTGGATGGTGTGCTGGACCGTTTGATCGAGGAAGGCGTCACGGTCGATCCCAAACGCGAGAGCTATGACTTTGGAAAGTTCGGCTGGATCACCGACCCGGAAGGAAATCGTGTCGAGCTTTGGCAGCCGAGCCCAACTGAATGATGCGGATCTCGCCTCGGCCTAGTCACCGCCGAGCGAGACCCGCGATTGCCAGTCAGGATTCGACTTACTCAACTTTCTCGAATCCGGTTTCCATAGTTACTCTGGTTCCGGTGACTGTGCCCTGGATGTGAGCGAGAAGGGTGCCCGACTCGTCCCACTGATCGATGGTGAATTTTCCCGAGGTGGCATTCCCTTTCTCATCAAGAGTTAGCCATTGCTGAATGCGGGCGGGACCGACCAGGTTGACTCCTGTGGAGTCGTAGGAGACGCCAAAGTGGTTCAACTGATAAGACCGCGCGCCAGTTCTTTTCCATTCGCCGAGGCAAACGTCGCCGGTCAGGGGTGAGCGCAGACCAGAGACGTTGATCTCGGTGCCGTCACTGTGCCACTGAGCGTAGCCAGCGTCAATCTCGGTGCCGTCCGGGATCCCACTACTGCCCTCGGAGATCCAATGCTCTTTCCAGGTCCCGACGATTGTGGTGGCCTCATCCTCACCGGGAAACGACGCCCGCAAGAGGTACGGCGAACTGAACTGATGCTGCGAACTTGCATTGAATGACGCGGGACGATACTGGCCGCACCCGGCATGTGCGTAGGGAACAAGCACAGTTGCAAACGCCAGCGCGCTCAGCACCGGCACGATTTTCATAGTTATTGCTTTCATCACTTCCTCCTCAGCCGGGAATCTGCCGGCTCGAGTCAGATGAGACGCGAGTCCGACTTCGGGAACAATGGAGGAAGGTAAATTCAGAGGTGAAGAAAGGTGAAGACCTAAGTAATTCAATCTAAATGGGTACCGTTCGCGCTGATTTGCATGAATGCTATACTTCATGCCTCATTGGAGGAAGCAGGTGTCCTTTGCCGTCTATCAGTTCGGCGAATTCCGCCTTGATTGCGGCAGATTTGAGCTTAGCCAAGCAGGTCGCAGGCTCAAACTCGAGCGGAAACCTCTCGAACTCCTCGTCCTCCTGGTCACCAAGCATGGCCAGATCGTTACCCGTGATGAGATCGCCAAGTGCCTGTGGGAGCAGGAAGTCTTCGTCGACATCGAACACGGAATCAACACGGCAATCCGCAAAATTCGCCAGACCCTGGGGGATGGCCCCGACCTGCCGCAGTTTGTGCAGACAATCTCCGGATCTGGTTACCGGTTCATCGCGACCGTTACGGCGGTTGAGCCAGAGGTTACCGAGCCGACCCAATCTCCTGATGTTCCGATCGAGCCTCCTGCTCGGCCGGAGATCTTCGCTGCGCCCTCCATCCCGTCGACTGTTCGACCCCGGCAAAGATTCTGGCTGGTCGCCGTCCTGTGTGCCTTCGTTCTCATCGCAATTGCGATACTCACCGTCGGCCCTCATCCATTCGCTGCCCGCTTCCTCCATCGACCAGGTCGCTCCACCATCGGCTCGCTTGCCGTGCTGCCTCTCCAAAACCTCTCCGGCGACCCCTCCCAGGAGTACTTTGCCGACGGCATGACAGACGAGCTCATCACTGAGCTTGCCCGCATTCCCAACCTTCGCGTTGTCTCCCGCACCTCCGTGATGGCCAGCAAGGACTCCCACCGCTCGCTTGCCGACATCGTCCGCCAACTCGACGTCGACGCCATTGTCGAAGGCTCCATCGTCCGCTCCGGGGACCGCATCCGCATCACCGCCCAGCTCATAGACGCTCGCACCGACCGCCACCTCTGGGCGCAGTCCTTCGAAGGCCCTGCCTCCGACGTTCTTTCCCTCCAGGACAGTGTTGCCCAGCAGATCGCCACCCAGGCCCGCTTTGTCCTCGCCGCTCCCGCGCCGCGCACGCCCGTCAACCCCGCCGCGTACGACGCCTATCTCCGCGGTCGCTACTTCCTCAATAAGCAGGACCTCTCTCACAGCCTCGAGTCGTTTCAGCAGGCCATGGCCCTGGACCCCACCTACGCCTCCGCCTACGCCAGCTACGCCTCAGCGCTCGATGCCGCCACTACCTTCGGCATCGGTACACCCGAACAGGTCATGCCCAAAGCCATCGCCGCCGCCCAGCGCGCCATCCAGCTCGACCCGCAGAACGGCGAGGCCTACACGGCGCTCGGTAGCGTCCAAACCATCTACCAGTGGGACTGGACGGCAGCCGAACAGAACCTCACCCGCGGCATCTCCCTCAATCCCAACGACTCGATTGCCGAGTTCAAGTACGCTGTTTACCTCGACGCCGTAGGCCGTCCGCAGGATGCCGTCACTCACATGCGCCGCGCTCTTCAGCTCGATCCGCTATCTTTCCTCGTCAACCGCCGGTTGGGCGCTACTCTCTACCTTGCCCGCCAGTACGATGCCGCACTCGCTCAAATACAGCGCGCCGCCGAGATGGAACAACGGCCCGCCTCCATCGACAACTACATGAGTCTCATCTACGAGCAGAAGGGCGATCACGACCAGGCCGTGCAGCATGATCTGACAGCGCTGCACGAGGGACAGCCACAGCTCGACATCGCCGCTCTTCTTGGTGTGTATCGGCAGTACGGATGGCAGTCCTATTGGCGCGCGCGCACCCGCGGTCTCCTCACCACCACAGCCCACCCTTGCACCGCTTACGAGATCGGCATCGATGATCTTCGCATCAACCAACTCGACCATGCCTTCGAATCGTTCCAACACGCGCTCGACAGCCACTGCTTCTACATGGCACTCATCCGCGTGGACCCACTATTCGATTCCGTCCGCCACGATTCCCGCTATGCCGCTCTCCTGACACGCATGCATCAGTAGACGAACCGCGCCTTGAGATTGCTGCCGCTAAACGGGCCCCAGTCCCGCAATCTGGCGCACGGGTATCGATTGCTACGCCGAAATTGTTCAAGATAAGCGATCGTCAGATCACCTTCGCAATACGTACTACTGCAAAGGCTCATACGTTACATACGCAAAGCGCATCGAGTCGGGAGCCCATGAGTTCACATTCATGCTGCCCTGTCCGCCCGACGCTTCTACCAGCACCTTCTGTGACTTCGAGACCTTGTTGTTGTGGATGTCCACCAGCTTGAAGACGATATGCACATTGCGCGGATCGTGAGTCGTCACGTCGGCCGGATAAGCAATGTAAACCAGCCTTTTGCCATCCGGCGAGATGTGCGGGAACCAGTCCTGCATCGAGTCGCTCACGATCCTCTCGGCCTTCGCGTCGTTCTCTCCTGCTCCGGTCGCCGGGAAGCGCCAGACCTCTTCCTTGTCGGACCTGTTGGAGTTGATATAAATCCACTTGCCGTCAGGAGAATAGTCCGGGCCATCGTCCTGTCCGGGGCTTGAGGTCAGTCGGGTCTCTTCACCGCCCGTCGCAGGCTGCCCGTAGATATCGTACTGCTTGCCGCCCACCGGCCGTTGCGCCACGTACGCGATGGTCTTGCTGTCAGGCGACCAGCCGTGGAAGTAGCTCGGCGACACGTTCGTCATCTGCTTCACTTCACTGCCATCGGCATGGGCGAGATATACCTCCGACCCATGCTCTTCGCCCTGCGACGCCGAAAAGGCCAGCCACTTGCCATCCGGCGAAAGAGCTTTGTCATTGTTGCAGTGATAGTCCTCGGGAATCTTCAACTTCTCCGACTCTTCTACCGTGCCGTCATTCTTGAAGTTCAGCTTATGAATCATGCCACCCGAGTTCGAGATCAGATACTTGCCATCAGGAGACCAATTGGGAGCCTCCCAGATGGTGTCGGCGGTAAAAATGAGCTTTGACGAGTGTGTGCGCAGGTCGTAGACATAGATGCGGCTGCGCATAGGTGCTTCCGCCCCATGAGCCATCGAAGCGAAAGCAAGTGAAAACGTGGCAGTAGCCGCCAGCCTTGAGACAAACTTCATCATCATCAGATCCTTTTCGTTGAATTCCAGTTATTCGACCTTGCCTGCTTTGTTGACGAGCAGCACGTGAGAGAAGACTCCCGTGTCAGGCGTGGTTGGGAGATGCGAACAGAAGCCAATGCCAACATAAAACGGTGCGTCAAAGTGGATTGTCAGCGGAGGACCGAGCGGGTGCATCGGCTCACCCTTGATCGACGCGTAAATCGTGACCTCATCGCCCTTCTTCTCGATTCCTATCCGCTGCGCGATCACTTGGTTGAGCGTACCTCCGAAGCGATATTGCATGTCGCTCATCTGCGCGCCTTTTTCCGGACGGCCGGCCAGGTGAATCATGCCGGTGCCGTGCATGCCCAGCATGGCTTCCTTCGAGTCGTCCTCAAGTGTCTGCCGGATCATCAGCACGACCTTGCGATCGCCGTAACCCTCTGTCTTCGGAAAACTGGTACTCGCCGCAAGAGACACATCGCCGGACAGCTTTTTGAAGAGAAAATGGAACTCGTCCCGCTGGTACCAGATGTTGTATCCGGCCGAGGTCACCGTGTATTGCCCGCTGGATTGGTCAAATTGGCCGCTGCCTGCCACAAGCGCGCCACCCACGTCTGCCTGCCCATCGAAGATGCCCAGGGGCGTATTGTCGATCCGGCTGGGGCGGTGAAAATCGGCAGGCGGAGGCACCTGCTTATGCGTCGCCGAGCCGGGCAGCGCCCAGTCAGGTACCTGCGGCTGCTGTGCGATGGACAGAAGGCTGAGTGGTCCAAGGAGTAATGCATACGCAGCACGAAAAGCATTTTTTCTCATCGAAGAGCACTCTAGCAGATGGTGGTGAGAAGTTGCCACGAATCTGCACACACTACGGATCGACGGTCAAGCGATTTCTTTCAAGTACGCCGGGCCAGACATCGGCGTGACAGCGAATGTATTCGGCTTCGCCCTTTTCCAACAAGACAATGCCTACTTCCCGCAGCCGCAGAAAGCGATGATCAATCTGCAGGTGGACGACCTGGATGGTGTGCTGGATCGTTTGATCGAGGAAGGCGTCACGGTCGATCCAAAGCGCGAAGGCTATGACTTCGGAAAGTTCGGCTGGATCACCGACCCGGAAGGAAATCGTGTCGAGCTTTGGCAGTCTGTCGCGACGGAATGATGCCGAGTCGACCCAGATGATCCTCATAAATAGGGGTTCAATCCACAACTGATGCGAAGGGCGTCTCCCGGTACTAATCCGTCCACGTCGCTTGAGCAGTTATGCCACTCAAGAACGCCTGTGGGTTGCTTCCCGTAAACCCAAATCCTTCAGCCTTTATGGATCACTTCGAAGACAGGGGCGCGACTACGATGCACCGCAAAGGTTTGGATTCAACAAGTTGTGGCCCCATACAAAACTAATCGTCGTAGTCGACGTCTTCTTCCGTAGGTATGTTCGGCAGGAAATACTTTTCGAGCGTTCTGAGGGTCCAAACGCACTTAATGAGAATGTCTTCGAGAACATCGGCTAATTCTTTTTCCCCCATTTCAAAAAATGGCTTTAGCTTTTCGTAGTTGTCTCCCTTTCGGTGGGCCGTGCTCGCCGAGCGCAACGCCTGGAGCTTGCGCAAAAACTGCATCATTGGATCACTGCGAAAATGCTGTGATTGTAACCATGTTTCAAATTTGTCCAAGCCTTTCGCATTTTCTTTGTTCGTGATTCCCTTTGCGAGCTCTTTCTCGTTCAGAGAATCGATAAACACTTTTGTGAGCGTTGCGATCTGCTCGTCAAACTCTCGTTGATCGTTGGTCAGGGGAACGCGAAGGATCTTGAAGGCGTACTCATCCTTGCCGATCAATGACCTGAAAAGTTCCCAGCCGAACTTCTTTTTCCAGTACTCGTTAAAGGCTAAAAACTTTTGCTTGAAGTAAAGATCGGCAGTCTGAGGAGTTGTGAATTGGCCGAGAATACTCCTCTTGAACGCAACCCTGCTCATATTCCCGGAAGGAAGATTAAATCCGCGCCAATACATCTGCTCTGTGTGAGAAAGGTGGCCAAGATCACCAAGAAAAACCATGACCGCTTCAGGTTGATTGTTGTCGATATGAAGGCTCCACAGAGCGCCACAGGACAGATACCCATCACTCACCGTGTATTTTTCCGGCTGCGAATAGTACTTGTTCAGCACCTCTTTTCGGAAACACACTGGCGTCAAATAGTGCGGCGCCCCCGGATTTGCCCCAAAGTAGTTTGAAAGCTCCGCTTCGTTGCAGGTGAATAGAGTTTCCCTGCCGTTGTCATCCGCACCAATGATGAAATCTATGTACTGCTTTTTCTGGCGCCCCAAAATGTCCGGTTTGAATGAAGAATCGCTGGAAACGAGCTTCTTTCCGAGAAGTCGCCCGTGGGACTTCTTTGTGTCATCTGAGAAACCCATCGACCGACCGACGCTAACAGAGTAGATGAATCCTGCTCCCTTCTTTTCTACCGAATCCTCTTCGATGCCGAGCTCTTCAATTGTTCTCGGAGAAAACAGGTGGTAGTCAAAAAATATCGCCAATTTCATCTTGCGAACAGTCAGATACTGACGGATCAAGAAGGTTTTGATCTTGATTTCGTCATTCTTCATTAGGACCGCTTCGTGCTCGTCACCGTTATCGTCTATACGCAAAAGCTTGCGACTCGACTTGTCATCATAGAGGTTGAAATAAAGACGGAAGTCTTCAGAGATTTCCCAATAGCCGGGTCTAATGTCGTGAAAACTACGATTCAATACAAGTGGTTCTACTCCTTTATCCGAAGAGCGAACGTAGCGAGTCTGTTCTTTTCCGTCTCTAAAGCTGGACTCTAGGCCAGGGCCGCCATCCCCAATCTGGATGTCCCATGAGGGATGTTTTAGCGCCATCTTTACGAGGGTGTTCTTTATGAGTGCAGAGTAGATGGCCACCCCATCAACGCCATCTCGGGAGGAGTAGACGGTGGTCCACTCGCCTTTGCCTAACCCGTCAATTTCCGCAATAAAACCTGCAAAACTCAGATCTTCTTCCGCCATATCAGGAGTTTACTCCCAAGATGCCTCGTCGCGGTTTCGTGCGCTTCCTCTCTTTACGGACCTAAGGGGGCACAATGGGTTGACGCCATCGCCAATGCGCTCATCGAGGCTAGATTAGTACCGACAAGTCGGCATCTCATCAGTAATTGTCAACTGACGAAATGCGCGTTTATTGGGAGTAACGAGAAAGCCCGAGGCTAGGTATTGGATTGGGCAAAACACGAAGTCCCAAAAGACTCTGCAAGTAGCGCATTCGTTTTATGAATTTAACTTCGGATTCTGGAGCACGATTGCGCTGATATCGGAGAAGAACGCGACAACGTTGGGCTCTTCGATCGGCGCCGCGCCTGGATGGGCACTGTGATTCCTATATTGAAAACATGTTTCCATTCGCTCCGCTTCATTCCCATCTAGGAGTTCTAATCCTTCTAGAATGACGATCAAATCGGTATCGAAGATGGTTTGCAGTTCTGCAAGGGTCGTGACCGCGAACTCCTTATTCCATCGCTTATATTTACCCGCAGTCTGAGCTTTTAGCTTTCGCGAAGTTGCGTTGAATTTATCAAGACCAAGACGAAGGATCTTTTGCTGAACCTTATCGATAGCGGCGCACCAACCTAAAACTATCGCGGCGCGCCGATGCCCCTGTTCCGCACATTCGATCGCTTCTTTCAGGTATTCCGATTCGTCTGGATTAGCAAGACTAGGGACCAGCTTTTGCAGGTCGAAGATGCTTTCGACTTCCGTGGCACTCTGTTTGATGGGTAAAACGAATTTATCTTCGAACTTCTTCAACGTTCGATCGATGACGGCCAAATATGAGCTTTTAAGATTGTTTGGTCTGCTCAGGACATGAAGTCTTTTCATATCTTCCGCCGTTTTTTCGATTAGGGCGGCAGGAAGTTTAGCCTTATGTTCAAGCGGGCTGCGCATCTCTTCGACCCACATATCAGCGATCGCGTTTGCCTGTTTGCTTATGTTGTTTCGGTTGATTCGTTCACCTGGCACAGCTGTGACCAGCTTCTTAAGCAGCTGCAGCTCTTTCTTGAACGCTTCCAACTTTTCTAGTAGCGGCCCTTTCATGAAGCCGCCGATAAATCTTTCACTACTTTCGCCAGTTCCTTCATGCCCTCTGTCGTCAGCTTTTGCGCTTCACCTTGGGCTTCCATCGCACCCGTAAAATATCCGGCTGTGGTTGTACCCTTGAAATTCTTGATGAAGTTCGCCTTATCGTAGAAACCTTTCTCTTGGCAGACCGAACGTATTTTCTCGGGATCTGCAGAGAGGACATTGGATTCTATGCCGTTCTTGAGTGCCAATAGCAAAGCCCACTCCACTTGGCCTCTTGCGACCTTGGTTGTCTGGGGCTCATGAACGAAGAGAACGCTTTGATCCTCATACATCAGCACAGCCGAAAGGTCCTCCTGCGTCAAACCCGTTTTCTGCATGAGCACCTTAACCTGTGAAGGTGTGGGTATTGTCCCGTTTACGCCAACTGGCGGTTTCACGTCGTTCGTATCTGCTGGCGGCTGTTGCACTGGCGGAAGGGCCGCTGTGGCTGTGCTTGGTGTGGAAGCGAGCAGGTTTTGCAAAAGGACTTCAAAGCAACGCTCTTTGAAGGACTGGGGGACAGAATCGGCGATTTCAGCGATCGCCTTGATCTCTTCTTTAAATTCCTCGTACTTCATAGACAGACCTCGTTCTTGCTACTGAGTTGTCGCTGCTGGCCACCAAATCGTTGCAGCAATCATAAACTGCAATGCTACTAAGACTCGCTAACCTCCTTGATAACTATTGAGGAGGCGTGTGAAACGGGGCCAGTGGACTAAATCCGCAGAAGTCGGCTTTTGGGATGTGATCTGTTTGAGGGTTTAGTGACGGGAGGGCTACGAGTTTCGTAGCAGCCTCGCTACTTCACCGGAGGCCCGTCGAAGTGAAACACCTCGCGCAAGGGTGACCACTTCTCGCCCGGCAGGGCATCGGGCATCTGGGCTTGCATCGGGTCCATGATCTTCCACCAGCGCTGGGTCTCGGGGTCTGCTGCCATCTTGAGCATGTCGGCTTCGTAATCGGTGCCGTGGTACTCGAAGTAGGCGAACAGCACACCGTTGCGCAGAAAGATGCTGTAGTTACGAATGCCGCAGTCGGCAATTCTTTCAAGTACGCTGGGCCAGACGTCGGCGTGGTAGCGAATATATTCGGCTTCGTCTTCGGCGCGGAGTTGGATGACCTGGGCGTAGCGTTGCAAGGGATTGTTCTCCTGAGGCGTTAGTAATTTCGTAATGCGGCGAGTCGATATCAGCCCGCAAGGTTGTGTCGTTTCAACCGTAGAGGATCACGGTCAAGCGGCGTGGGCCGTGAACGCCGCGGATGCGTGTCATCTCGATGTCGGAGGTCGCTGATGGTCCGGAGATCGTGGTGATGGGCTTGGTGGTTCGGCCTGCGATGGCGGTCATCGCTTCGGGTAGAAGCTCGAAGACCTGATCGCGGTGCACGAGGCAGATGTGGTGGTCGGGCATGAGCGTGATGACGCGGCGGCCCTGAGCGCCATCGTGTACCAGGATGATCGTGCCGGTCGCGGCCACGGCAGCTTCGCAGGTGGTGACGACAGCTGCAACGCCTTCGATCTCGGAGGTGGGGAGATTGTTGTCGGGCTTGAACTCGAAGCCTGCGGGAAGACAGGCAGCAGGGAACGCAGGAGCGACGAGGGCGCGGTGCTCGTCTGCATGCTGCAGGGCCTGCGCGATGGCTTGCGGTATCTCGGATTCGGTGGTGACCTGGAGGATCTCGCTGTCGTAGTCGACGAGCCGGTCGATGAAGAGCTCCAGGCAGGCTTCGCGACTGAGCTTTCCGATACGGTTGTAGGTGTGTGAGAGGCGGGCGTGCGCGGCCACGGGGTCGGAGGGCGCGGTGTGCAGCGCGGAACGGACGCGGGCAAGAATCTCTTCGCGGGCGGTCATGCTTTTCCCTCGGCTTTCTTTTCGCGTATTTCCTCGGCTTTCTTTTCGCGTGTTTCCTCTCTATTTTTATCGCGTGCTTTCCACCAGTCGCGGAAGCTCTGCTTGGGGATGGGGCGCAGATCGCGCGAGCGTGTCCAGCCGCCGGCCATGCCGGGGAGGTTGGTGAGCTGGCCGTCGCGTTTGAAGATCGTCTGGCCGATGCGCGCGAGGCGTTGCGCGGCCTCGTAGCGGTGATGATCCTGAAAGACCGTCGCTACAGTTTGCATCGCGATGTTCTCGGCGGAGAGCTTGCCGCCGAGCGTCTTCTGGTCTTCGCGAACGACGCGGCCGCGAAGGTGGATCAGCACCTCGGGGATGTTGATCTTGACCGGGCAGACCTCGTAACAGGCACCGCAGAGCGTGGACGCAAAGGGCAGGGAACGCGAGTGCTCCAGCGACTGCAGCTGCGGCGAGAGGATCGCGCCGATGGGGCCGGAGTAGATGGAGCCGTAGGCGTGACCGCCGGTCTCGCGATAGACGGGGCAGGCGTTGAGGCAGGCTCCGCAGCGGATGCAGGCGAGGGTCTCGCGCTCGATCTCGTCTTCGAGGAGTTTGGTGCGGCCGTTGTCGAGCAGGATGACGTGGAAGGCCTGCGGGCCATCGCCCGGCGTGACCCCGGTCCAGATTGAGTTGTAGGGGTTCATGCGCTCGCCGGTGGCGGAGCGGGGAAGCGTCTGCAGGATGACTTCGAGGTCGGCGAAGGTCGGGAGGACCTTCTCGATGCCGATCAGCGTGATGAGCACCTCGGGCAGCGTGACGCACATGCGTCCGTTGCCTTCGGACTCGACGACGCCGATCGAGCCGGTGGCGGCGATGGCGAAGTTCGCTCCGCTGATGCCGATCTTCGCGCGCAGAAAGCGGTCGCGCAGGTAGTGGCGGGCCGCGTTGGTCAGGTCTTCGGGCTGCTCGGTGAGCTCGGGGAGGCCCATCTGCTTGCGGAAGATGTCGCGGATCTCGACGCGATTTTTGTGCAGGGCCGGGACGACGATGTGCGAGGGCTCGTCGTGGCCGAGCTGCACGATCATGTCGGCGAGGTCGGTCTCGATGGGCTTGATGCCCGCGGCTTCGAGGGCGTGGTTCATCTGCACTTCGTCGGAGGTCATCGTCTTGACCTTGATGACTTCGAGGCCGGGCTCCGTGCCGCCGTAGTGGCGAATGAGATTGATCGCGATGCTGTTGGCTTCGTCGGCGTCGCGCGCCCAGTGGACTTTGCCTCCGGCAAGCTCGCAGTTGCGGGCGAACTCTTCGAGGTAGTGGTCGAGGTGCGCGAGGGTGTGCGCCTTGATGTCGCTGCCGGCCTGGCGGAGGTCTTCCCAGTCGGGCATCTCTTCTACGCGCAGTGCACGCTTGTTGCGGATGACGTTGGTGGCATGAGCCACGTTGCGGCGAAGCTGATCGTTCTTGAGCGCGGACTTCGCCGCGATGGGAAAGTCGGGTGCTTTGGAGGTCTTGCCGACGATGACACTCACGCGAGGCCTCCCGTGGGCTCGATGGGCTCGATGGACTCGAGGATCTCGGCCAGGTGCATGGTGCGAACCTTCGAGCCGGAGCGATGGAGGCCGCCGTAGATCTGCATCAGGCAGGAGTTGTCGAGTGCCGTCACGATCTCCGCGCCGGTCTGGACGACGCAGGCATCCTTCTCTGTGAGCATGGCGACGGAGACGTCGGGGTTCTTCACGGCAAAGGTGCCGCCGAAGCCGCAGCACTGTTCTTTGTTGGGGAGCTCCAGCAGTTTGAGGTCGCGGACGGAGCGCAACAGCTTTACGGGGGCATCGCCGACGTGCAGCATGCGGAGCGAGTGGCAGGAGGGGTGATAGGTGACGCTGTGCGGGAAGGTGGCGCCGACGTCTTCAATGCCGAGGCGGTTGACGAGCAGCTCGGAGAACTCGAAGACGCGCGGCAGCAGGCTGTGGACGTCCGTGAGGAAGGCGGGGTCGTTCTCGGCTTCGGCCATCATCACGTAGTGCTCGCGCATCATCGCCACGCAGGAGGCGGAGGGGACGCAGACGGCTTCGGCGTCGCGGAACATCTCGACGAAGCGGCGGACGAGAGGCACGGCCTCGCGATGGTAGCCGGTGTTGTAGTGCATCTGCCCGCAGCAGGTCTGCTGCACGGGAAACTCGACGGTGTGGCCCAGGCGTTCGATCACACGGGTGACGGCGATTCCGGTTTGAGGGAATAGCGTGTCGTTATAGCAGGCGACAAAAAGCGCGATACGCAGGGAACTCCTCCATGGAGCGTATATCAGGAGCGAAAAACAGTTTTCAAAGAGATTCTAATCTCTTTGGTGGTGGCAGCAATGTTATGTGAAGCTCTTCTGGTTGTTGCCTGTAGCTTTCGGGCGGTTCGGGCGAAGAACGGGAGGAAGCAGGTTCACTCGCTCCGCTCGGAATGACAAACAAGAAAAGCAAAAGCAAAAGCAAGAGCAAAAGCAAGAGCAGATTCCCTTCGGGAATGACAACAAGAAAAACAAAGGCAAAGGCGAATTCTTACCAGGCCACTATTCTCAACTTACCTTGAGATAACTTCCGTAGCCGACCACGACTGTCGAGCCGATGAGAAGAGCGAGTCCGCAGCCGACCAGCAGGCGCGTGCGCAGGCTGGTGTCCTTCCACTCTTTCAGGGCGATGCCCCATAGGTTCGCGAAGATGATGATACTCGCCATGTGCAGCGTCCAACTGGCGAAGTCGTACTTGCCCATCTTGGTGGTGCCCATGGAGTAGAAGAAGAACTGGAAGTACCAGATCACACCGGCAGCGGCCGCTAGCAGGTAGTTGCGCGTGAGGACGCTGCTGCTGATGCGTTGGGTGAGGTGGCGGGGGTCGATGTCCTGCAGCGTCTCGCCGGTGACGACGGCGGTGCCCATGGGGTTGTCGCCGGGTTCGCCGGCGAACTGGCCGATGGAGCGGTTGCGAATGATCAGAATCGCCGACCAGATGAGGTTGGTGACGAAGCCTCCCCAGAGAACGACGATCAGGACGGGAAGGTTCGACCAGAGATCGGTGCTGCCAGCGGCGATCAACTCGGTGCGAGCGATGTCGGCGATGGGCTTGCCGGCGTCGAGGCCGAAGGCGAAGAAGGAGCTCATGATGCCCGCGAAGATCGCGATGATGAGGCCTTTGACGAACGAGAAATCGCGTTCCCCGGCTGCGGCCTTGTCCTCTTCGCTGATCTCCTGTTCCTTGGAGTAGCCGGCGGCGCCGCTGACGGCGATGGCGAGGATGCACATCGCGACGCCGCACAGGATCACCTGCCCGGAGCGCTCGCTGATGATGGTGTGCATCTGGCCGTGAAAGATGGGCGGGATCAGGGTCCCGAAGGCCGTGCAGAAGCCCAGCGCGATAGCATAGCCCAGGCCCAGGCCGAGGTAGCGAATCGCCAGGCCGAAGGTGAGGCCGCCGACGCCCCAGAGAATGCCCCAGAAGATCGCCCAGCCGATGCTCGAGGCCGGAGCGGCGCGCAGCACCCGGAAGAGGTGCGGAACGAAGATGGAGGCCAGCAGCGGCGGGGCGATCAGCCAGGCGGCAACGCCCTGGATGATCCAGTAGATCTCCCACGACCAGCGTTTAATGCCGCGAAACGGTATGAAATTGCTGGCTGAGCAGAGACCGCCGAGCCAGTGAAAGATGACGCCGATAAAGGGATTCGGTCCCACGTTGACCTCGAACGCACGTTCCGGCGATTGATTTCGACAACTTCCGGTGGCGCAGCTATCCTAACTGATAGGGAGATCGATAAGAAACAATTTTCCTATTGAAGGAAGCTTTTTGAGGGAGTAAAAGAAAGTACGTAACATTTCTCCTGCCAAAAAGTTTCAATACGTATTATAGTTCCGTTTGAGAAGAAGGCCCGCTTTTGCGTCAGCCCGAGGTGAATCGCTCCATGCCAACCGATCCGATCAAAGAGCGGGTGTTTCGCGCACTCGATACCTTCGCCATTGAGATTCCCTCCTGGGGCTTTGCCAATACGGGGACGCGCTTCGGCAAGTACATCCAGGCCGCTGCGGCCACCAATATCGAAGAGAAGTTTGCCGACGCCGCCGAGGTCCATCGGCTGACCGGGGTTACGCCGACGCTGGCCCTGCATGTGCTGTGGGACCTGCCGAACGGTGTGGCCGATGCTCCGAAGATCCAGGCGCTGGTCGAGAAGACCGGCATCCGTGCGGGGTCGATCAACCCGAACCTGTTCCAGGAGGCCGAGTACAAGTACGGCTCCATCTGTAACCCGAGCGCGGAGATTCGTGCGAAGGCCACCGCACACCTGCTGGATTCGGTCGCGATCGGCAAGGCCCTGGGAGCCGCTGAGGTCTCGATGTGGGTGTCCGACGGATCGAACTACCCCGGCACGCAGAGCATGCGCCGCCGTATCGGCTGGATGAAGGAAGCGCTCGCGAAAACCCATGCCGCGCTCGCGCCGGGGCAGATCATGCTGGTCGAATACAAGCCCTTTGAGCCGGCCTTCTATCACACCGACATCGCCGACTGGGGCATGGCGCTTGAGCTCGCGCGCAGCGCCGGGCCGCAGGCAAAGGTGCTGGTCGATACAGGCCACCACTACCAGGGCACGAACATCGAGCAGATCGTTGCGTGGCTGATCGAACTGAATGCACTGGGCGGCTTCCACTTCAACGACCGCAAGTATGCGGATGACGACCTGACGCTGGGCTCGATCGATCCGTACCAGATCTTTCGTATCTTCCACGAGATCCTGTTCGAGCAGAGCAAGGGCGGGGCGTTCAAGTCTCCGGCGTTCATGATCGACCAGAGCCACAACCTGAAGGGCAAGGTCGAGGCGATGGTGCAGACCGTCGTTACCGCACAGGAGCTCTACGCGAAGGCTTCTTTGGTGGACCAGGACACGCTGGCAAAGCTGCAGGATAGCTGCAGCCTGGTCGATGCGGAAGAAGCCTTCCGCGGGGCGTTCTGGCAGGATGTTCGTCCTCTGCTGGCGGAGTGGCGTGAGGCACGCGGTCTGCCCGCCCATCCGTTGGCTGCCTTGCGCGAGAGCCGCTATGTCGAGCGCATCACCGAAGAGCGCAGGGAGAAAAATGCCGGGGGCGGAAGCTCATACGCCTGAGATCCTTGTCAAGGGCGTAGAGTGCCGGATGAGGGGCCGCAAAATTGCAATTTCATCTTGAGGATGCACGAATTCATTAGGGGAATTGGCGCTCCTTGCCGATAATGGACGCGTAGGTTTCTAACTAGTCCTAAAGAGGTTGTAATGGCGCCCAAGACAAAGACCAAGCGGCTGTACCTGATTCCTGTACTCACCAAGGCTCTCGATATCCTTGAGCTTCTGCAGAATGAAAACCAGCCGATGGTGCTGGAGACGATCCACAAGCGCACCAAGATCTCAAAGACGACGGTCTATCGAATTCTGAAGACCCTGGTGCATCGGGGCTACGTTGGGCAGACGGCGGACCGGCACTACCGGCACATCGCACGGCCCAAGAAGCTGCGCTTCGGCTTCGGCAGCCAGAGTGCGGAGATGCCATTCTCCGAAGCTGTGACCGTTAGCCTGAAGGAAGCGGCAGCGGCGGTCGGCGTCGATTTGCTGGTGCTGGATAACCGCTATAACGCAGAGACAGCTATTGAGAATGCGGAGACGTTTATCCGCGAGCGCGTCGACGTCATCATCGAGTTCCAGGTGGACGAGCACGCAGCGCCGATTATTGCCGACAAGATCGCCGAGGCGAAGATCCCCCTGATTGCAGTGGATATTCCGCATCCTCATGCGACGTACCTGGGCATCGACAACTACCGTGCGGGTCGCGAGGCAGGCGGGGTGCTGGCGGAGTTTGCGCAGCAGCGCTGGGACGGCGAGATCGACTGGATGGTGGGGCTCGATCTTGCGGAGGCCGGGCAACTGGTGCAGAGCCGCATCACCGGGGCGTTTGAGGGCGTGAAGACGCGGCTGCCCAATCTGCCCGTCGAATGCTTCGTGCGGATCGACGGCAGGGGAATGCGCGACATCAGCTACAAGGTGGTCCTCGACTTTTTGAAGCGCCACCCGAAGGACAAGCACATCCTGATTGCGGCGGCGAACGATACGAGCGCGATGGGCGCTATCGCGGCCATTCGCGATCTGGACCGTGAGAAGCACGTGGCCATTGTGGGACAGGATTGCCTGGAGGAGATGTTGATCGAGATGCAACGGCCGGGAAGCCCGGCGATTGCTTCGATCTCTCACGAGGTGGGGCTCTATGGTCCAAGGCTGATTGACCTTGGCTTGGCTCTGCTGCGCGGAGAGACAGTGGCTCCATACAACTATGTGGAGCATCGGGCTATTACGGCGGACCGTGCGGGTCGTGTGCTGGAAGCGGATGCTGGCCTTACCGTGGCGGCCGCGGCTTCGCAGGCGGGCGGCGAGAATAAATCCGCGCCGAAGCGCAGCCCGAAGTTGAAGCAGGGCGCGGCGCGGAAGACGTCGTAGCCTGGCAGTCTTTCACCAGAGCCCATATGGCTGCCTTTGTTTTTCTTTCTGTCATTCCCGCAGGGAATCTGCTGGCTAGAGTGGCACGATCTTGAGCGGGAGGACTCCGGTCCTCCCGCTACGAGTTTCTGAACTGTGGTTTAGCTTCTACGGAAGTCATTCAGGGCTGGTCTGGGGCAGCTTGTCTCGCCATGGCTAAAGAAGGCAATTCAGTCGCTCCGGCTACGCCTTCACTCCGGCCTTCGGCAGAAAGGAAGGAACCTTTGGGCGATGCCTTGGTGGCCTGGCTGAAGCCAGGCCCGTCCGGTTTGTGCCTCAACAAACTGTTTGTACCTTTCACCCCACAAAACAGTTTGATAGCAGATCCTGGCATGCTCCTTCGTGGATAGAGTCTTGCCTCTCCGAAACAGAAGCAGATTCCCTGCGGGAATGACAAAAAGAAAGGCAAGAGCGAGTTGGATAAATACCCCTATAGAAATAGTTGTTCTATTGATAGTTGGTGTGTAATCATCATTACGCCGCGAAACAGGCGCGAGACCCACCACAGGAACCGATATCAGAATGACAACCTCGAACAAACTCCACTTCCTCGAAGACCGCTGGGATGAAGCCGTAGCTTCCAAGCTCGACGCTCCAGAGTTGTTGCGCTACCGCTCGAATCTGCTGGGCTCCGACCTGCGACTGACGAACTTCGGTGGGGGCAACACGAGCTCGAAGATCGAAGAGATCGATCCGCTCGACGGGCAGAAGAAGACGGTGCTCTGGGTCAAGGGTTCCGGCGGCGATCTGGGCAGCATCAAGCGCTCCGGCTTTGCGACGCTGTACCTCGACAAGGTGCTGTCTCTGGCCAAGAGCTACAAGGGTGTTGAGTTCGAAGACGAGATCGTCTCGATGTATCCGCTCTGCACGTTCAATAACAATCCGACGGCGGCTTCGATCGACACGCCGCTGCATGGTTTTCTGCCCGCGCCGCATGTGGATCATCTGCACCCCGATTGGGCGATTGCCCTGGCTGCCTCGGCCAACGGCAAGGAGAAGATGGAAGAGTTCAACCAGCGCTTCGGCCACAAGATGGTCTGGGTGCCGTGGCAGCGTCCGGGCTTTGAGCTGGCGATGATGCTGCAGAAGGCCGTGGCGGCTACACCCGGCTGCGACGGTGTCGTACTCGGCGGACATGGTCTGTTTACGTGGGGACAGACGCAGCGCGAGAGCTATCTGAACACCATCACGATCATCGATCAGCTCGGACAGTTCATCCAGGAACACGCAGCGAAGAAGGGACCGAGCTTCAGCGGTGCGAGGTACTCGTCGCATGAAGAGCGGAAGAGTCTTGCGGTGCAGTTGATGCCTGCGATTCGCGGCCGCGTTTCGGCGAAGCAGCGGGTCATCGGCAGCTTTACGGATGCGCCGGATGTGCTCGCATTCGTGAACTCGAACTCGGCGAAGCAGCTGGCGCATCTCGGCACGAGCTGCCCGGACCACTTCATCCGCACGAAGATTCGCCCGCTGTTTATCGACTGGAATCCGACGGGGAGCATTACCGATCTCGAGGCCAAGCTGGATGAGGCTCTTGAGACCTATCGCGCCGAATATGCGGAGTACTACAAGGCCCACGCGGCGCCGGAGTCTCCGGCCATGCGCGATGCCAGTCCGACGGTGGTACTTGTGCCGGGCGTCGGTATGTTCAGCTTCGGCAAGAACAAGGCGGAGTCGCGCATTACGGGTGAGTTCTATATCAATGCCATCCACGTGATGGAAGGCGCGGGCAGTATGGACGAGGGCAAGTTGCCTGCAGAGTTGCCGCAGGCTGGTTGCGCGCCGACGTCGGCGTTCAGCGTGCATGAGAACTACGTAGCGCTTCCGCCGAGCGAGGCCTTCCGTATCGAGTACTGGGCGCTGGAAGAGGCGAAGATTCGCCGCCAGCCTCCCGAGAAGGAACTGAGCCGCCGCGTGGTCCTGGTGGTCGGCGGCGCTAGCGGCATCGGACGTGAGACCGTTCTGCTGGCCGCGGAACGCGGTGCGCACATCGTCGTTGCGGATCTTTCGCTTGAGGCTGCGCAGAAGGTTGCGGACGAAGCCAAGGCGATCGGCGGCAAGGAGTGCGCGGTGGCTGCGGCGATCGACATTCGTAAGCGCGATGCGATCAAGAGCGCCCTGGACGCGACGATCGCGGCCTTTGGCGGCATCGATATTCTAGTCAATACCGCTGCCATCTTCCCGACCTCGCCCGACGGTATTATCACGGACGCGCAGTGGGGTGTGACGCTGGAGATCAACGTTACTGCTAACTACCTGCTCACCGATGAAGCGCAGAAGGTCTTCAAGGCACAGGGAATTCCGGGCAGCGTAGTGCTGACCAGCTCAGCCAATGCGGTTGTGGCCAAGCGCGGCTCCGAAGCCTACGACGTGAGCAAGGCGGCGTTGAGCCACCTGGTGCGCGAGCTGGCGATTACGTACTCGCCGCTGCTGCGCGTGAACGGCATCAGTCCGGCTACGGTGGTTAAGGGATCGACGATGTTCCCGCGCGACCGCGTGAAGGCCTCGCTCACGAAGTATGGAATTCCGTTCGATGAGAGCGGAAGCGATGACGAGATCCGCAACCTGCTGGCGGCGTTCTATGCCAAGCGCACGCTGACGCATGTGCCCATCGATCCGAAGGACTGCGCAGAGGCGATCCTGTTTGTCGGCGGCCCCAAGGCGCCGGTGACGACGGGCCACCTGATTCCGGTGGACGGCGGCCTGACCGAGGCGTACCTGCGATGAGTGTGGACGGTACAGCGGCAACTCTTCCTCTTCCGGTTCCAAATGACCGACGGGCTCTGGTTGCTATCGATCTGGGAGCAGAGAGTTGCCGCGTATCGTTGCTGCGCTGGCTGGAACAGGGTCCCCGGATTCAGCTTGTCCATCGCTTTGCGAACCACGCTGTCGAACGCGCGGATGGTCTGCGGTGGGATCTCGGGATGATCCTCGAGGGGCTCTATGTTGGCCTGCGTCAATGTGCGGAGATCGCGACTGAAGGGGTACGGTCGATTGCTGTTGACGGTTGGGCCGTGGACTATGTGCGGCTCGACGATCAGGGCACGGCCATCGCCGATCCCTTTTGTTATCGCGATGAGCGTACGGTTGCGGCTGAGCCGGTATTGCACGAACGTCTCTCCGCTGAGCGGATGCGCGAGATTACGGGTCTCCAGCTTCTACGCATTAATAGCGTCTACCAGATGTTTGCCGACGATGTGGAGAAGAAGAAACACAGCTGGCTCAACCTGCCGGAGTATGTTCTGCATCGGCTTGGCGGCCGCGCGGTCTCGGAGCTTACCAATGCGACGCATACGCAGATGGTGGGCCTCGATGGCGAGTGGTCGAGTGAGATCTTCGCTGTGCTTGGGCAGTCGATAGCGGATGCGCCTCCGATTGTTCCTCCGGGAACCGACATTGGAAGAGTGCAGGGCGAGTTAGCGATGCTGCCAGCGTTTGAGAATACGCGTCTGATCGCTCCGGCGTGTCACGATACGGCTTCGGCGATTGCGGCGATTCCCGATCCGGGTGATGACTGGGCCTACATTAGTTCGGGTACGTGGTCGCTGGTGGGAACGCAGTTAGAGGCTCCGGTGAATTCGGCTACCGCGCGGGAAGAGAACTTCACCAACCTGGGCGGCGTCGATGGGACGATCTGCTTCCATAAAAACGTGAACGGCATGTGGCTTCTGCGCCAGTGCATCGAGAGCTGGAGCACAAAGGGCACGACGCTCGATCTGCCGGCATTGGTGGAGGCTTCGATGACGTTTGGCCCTCGTGAGTATGTGCTAAATGTGGATGACCCTGACCTGATGCTGCAAGGCCATATGCCGGAGCGCATCAACGCGCAGCTTCGCCGGCGCGGGTTGGCGGAGTTGAGCACCGAGGCAAAGGACGCGGCGGAGATGGCTTCGTTCCTCTTCTACAGTTTGGCGGCGCGCTACGCGCATGTGCTGCACAGCGTCGCGGAGATTACGGGCAAGCGCTTTCGGCGGCTCTACCTCATGGGCGGCGGAAGCCAGAATGAGTTCCTGAATCGCCTGACGGCTGAGGCTACGGGACTCGAAGTGTTGCGGGCGGGTACGGAGTGCTCGACCCTGGGCAACTTTGCTGTCCAGCTTGCAACCCTGGAGAAGACGGGCGAGACGGTGTCGCGACCGGCGTGCGTCTGGGCGGCTAGCCTCGCAAACGCGCAGCAGAGCTAGAACACACTTGAAACGGTTCCATCGATAGCGTGCCTTACGGATGAATCGCCCCTAAATTGTCATCTCGACTGGAGCATGATGGTTTTGTCGTCATGCGGAGTGGAGAGACCTGCAGGTTGTTCGCACAGGCGATGGTGCTGGTACAAGCAAACTGCAGGTCTCTCCACTGCGGCGGCAGAAAACGCCGCCTCCGGTCGAGATGACAATTTAGGGGGAGGGTCGAAAACGACCACCTCGCACTAACCGCCAAGAACAGGCAGCAGCAAAAACTGCGCTATGCTGAATCCACACGAATCATCCAGTTGGTTAATCCGGCCCAGTCCGCTGGGTCCTTAACCGAACTTCTATCTGCGAGGTTGAACGATGGATTCTTCCACGGTCGCGACGATCAGCGACGGCCCGGAGACAGCGACCTCGCCCTCGTATGGGTTGCGGCAACAGGTGCTGTCGCCGCTCGAAACCCTGGCGCAGTCCATCTCTCTGATTGCACCCAGCACAACGCCTACACTGACGGTGCCGCTGGTCTTTGGATTGTGTGGGGCGGGTACGGGTCTCGCCTATCTGATTGCCCTGGCCGCAATCGTACTGGTTGCATTGTGCGTGGCGAGTTTTGCGCGAGAGTCGGCGTCGCCCGGCTCGCTCTATAGCTATACGCGCTCGTCGCTTTCTCCGGCGTGGAGTGCGCTTACTGCATGGGCGCTGTTCTTTGCGTATGTGATGACTGCGTCATCGGTCATCGGAGGCTTCCTCAACTACGCCTATATCTTTCTCGATGAGTACCACGTGCATGTGTCTCCTGTGCTGCTTTCGCTGGTGGCGGCGGGCGGAGCGATGGCGGTCGCGTATCGCGATGTAAAGGTATCGACGGAGATGATGCTCTGGATCGAGGCGATCTCGGTATGCCTGATTACCTTCGTCGTCGGCATTACGCTGTGGAAGCATGGTCTGCATCTGGACATGTCGCAGGTCCGCCTTCGGGGAGTCTCCGCGCAGCAGGTACGGATGGGCGTCATGCTGGCGATCTTTAGCTTCGTGGGTTTCGAGAGCGCGACGACCCTTGGTGCGGAGGCCCGCGAACCTCTGAAGACGATTCCTCGCGCTGTGATCCAAAGTGCGCTGCTGGCGGGTTTATTTTTTATCGTTTGCGCGTATGGTGAGGTGCTTGGATTCCACGGAGCCTCCACAACGCTGGATGCCAGCGCCGCGCCGTTTCACTACCTCTCCGCGCAGGCTGGTGTCAGGTTTGTCGGCCCGATCATCGATGCGGGCGTGCTCGTCAGCATGCTGGCGGCGACGCTGGCCTGCGTCATCGCGGCCTCGCGCGTTCTGCTGCTGATGGCGCACCACGGTTTGGCGCATAGCCGTTTCGGAGTGACGCACGCCCGGAACGAGACGCCCGGTATGGCCAGTATTCTTGCCGCGATACTCGCCTTTGTGCCTGTAGGAGTGCTCGCTCATCGAGGAGCCAGCGGAGCCGATATCTATGGCTGGATGGGCACGCTCGCCGTCTTTGGCTTTCTTACGGCGTACACGCTGGCGGCGATTGCGCTCGCCGTACATCTGCGGCGAGAGCAGCGTCTGGGCGTGGTGTCAGGTTTGCTCGCCGCTGTTGCTACAGCGGCGATGATCGCTGCGCTGCTGTGGAATATCTTTCCCGTGCCGCCTGCGCCACAGCGGTATTTTCCTTACATCTACCTTGCGTACCTGGTGTTAGCGATGGCCTGGTATGGGATCAGCAAGCGGCGTGAAGCGTAGAAGCCTGCGCGCGAGCCCTGAAGAGCATATTTCTATTGGCCTGAGATGAATTCTCAGTTATTCTTTGGTTATCGCAACAGTTCATGGGACGCAATCTGCTGCCCTCATCCAGTATCTGGCTTCGAACTTAACCATTCGATCAAATGCATTTTTGCATTTAGTCGAATCGCTCAGTAAGTGTCCTTGAGGCACGGCGCGGAGTTGTACCTGCCGTCGAAACTAGAACGTACAACCCCGGAATACAGGGGGCTGTCCCTCCGTTTTCAGACGTACCGATTACACAGGAAACGAGTTTCAGAACAACGGCCGCTGGGCTGCATGCGATACGTGTCTCTTCTTTGCAGCTCTCCCGTAGGTTCTTCCCAGGAGGTAACACCTTGCTCTCCCTACGCAGAATGGCCGCGGCCTTTGCTCTTTCCACCCTCTGTCTCTTCCTGCTTGCGCCGAGTGTTGCGCGAGCGCAGCAGACTCTCGGGGGGATCGTTGGAACAGTGACCGATCCTTCGGGAAGCGTTGTGCCTGGGGTGCAGGTGAAGGCTGTTTCGGACGATACCAAGCTTACCCGCACCGCGCAGTCCAGCGCACAAGGTTCCTACACACTGAATGACCTGCCTATCGGTAAGTACACTCTGACGTTTACGCGAGACGGTTTTTCAAGCCAGAGATATCCCGGCATCCTGGTCCAGGCTGACCGTACGATCACTCTTCCGGCGCAGCTTGCGGTGGGAGCTGTATCGGATTCCGTAACCGTCGATGTCAATCCGCTGCTCAATGCGACCGACACCACGAACGGCTATGTGCTCGATAAGTCTCAGATTGAGGCGATTCCTCTGCCGACCGGCAGCTTTACGGGTGTAGCGATTCTCTCGCCTGGAGTTAACTCCGAACTTGCGGGTGGTACGGGCGCGAACTCCGGCCTGGGCAATGCTCCCATCTGGGCCAATGGCCAACGCGATACCAGCAACAGCTTCTCGTTGAATGGCGTCGACGCCAGCAGCCTGTTCAACGGCAAGAGCACCAGCCAGGTGGGTTCGGCTCGCGTAATCAATAGCACGGGGGTTTCCACCAGCAATGGCGCGGCTGGCGTCATTCAATCCGCAGCCTCGATCTATCTCTCGATCGGCAACGCCATTCCTACTCCGGCTCCTGAGACGATTGCCGAGGTTCGGGTCAACGCTTCGATGTATGACGCCCAGCAGGGCTCCACCTCTGGTGCGCATATCGACATGAGCACTGCCTCCGGCACGAACACCTATCACGGCACGCTTTATGGCCGTCGTGGCACGAACTGGATCAATGCCGCGCCCTTCTTCTTCAAGAACGATATGGATGTTCCCGACAACCTGAAGAACCCCGAGCTGCACCGCTATCTTGTCGGCGGCACGTTCGGTGGTCCCATCATCAAGGACAAGCTCTTCGGTTTTCTCTCCTACCAGCATCTGCACGTCTCCGATCAGGAGATCGGGGACTCCTTCATGAACGTCCCCGTCGGCCTCTCCGACAGCACTCGTAGCGCCTCAGGCTTTGCGAGCATCGTGAACGCACAATTTCCAGATGCCAACCAGACTCTTAGTGCCGGCAACATCGATCGGACGGCCCTGGCTCTTTTCAATTCGCCCGCACTGCCCGGGGAGCCCGGAAAGTGGCTCATTCCCAATGACACCGGATCGGCAAGCCTGTCTCCGACGCATCCCTTCAACGCCTTCCTTCCGGGAACCGGCCGCTTCAAGGCGGACATGCTGGTCGCGAACCTCGACTACAACGCTACGACGAAAGACACCATTGCGTTGAAATACTACTACCAGCACGATCCCACGCTTGCGCCCTACTCCTACTCCAATGTTCCCGGCTTCACCGAGCACCTCGACTCCGGCGCGCAGGTCTTCTCTATCGTCAACACCTACCTGGTGAAGTCCAACCTGAGTACGACAGAGACGCTGGGTTTCCTGCGCGAGAAGACCTGGGGCGACAACGAGCAGCCCTTCGGTCCGAGCGCTATCCCCGGCGGTTCGGAGGGTAATGTCTCGATTAACGAATTTGGGTCGAACTACTTTCCCGGTGTTTCGATTGTGAATGTATTGGGCAGTGCTGCAGCCAACGCCGGTCTCTCCGGCACGGGCATTCTGAACATCGGCCCCAATGCGGAAGGGCAATCGTCGAACACGGGTGTCTTTCAGAACCGCTTGCAGCCTACCGGCAATGCGATCTGGACGATCGGCAAACACACGGTCAGCTTCGGAACGAGCTACAGCTATACCCAGCTCAACACCATCGACAAGCGTACGGGCACCGGTACCGTCGCCACGGACGATCTGAGTGCGTTTGCGCAAGGCTACGTCACTCCTGGCAGCTCTTCTACGAGCTTCTATGTCAGCTCTTTCCTGCAGGGCGATGCCAGCCGTTACTATCGGGCGAACCAGATTGGAAGCTACGTGCAGGACAAGTTCCAGGTCACGCCGACTCTCAGCTTGACGGCCGGTGTGCGCTACGACTGGGACGGTGGACTAACGGAGAAGCAGGGTCGCATCTTCAACTTCGATTTCCCCGATGCCAGCCACCCCAACGATCCGAACGCCTATCAGTACAACGCGGTAGCGGACGTGATCACGCAGCCCGGCTTCATCATCGCCGGTAACAATGCGAACGGTACTTCAGGTGTAAGTCCAACGACTCTTACCGGCCGCCAATGGGGGATTGGTCCGCGTATCGGGGCAGCCTGGCAGCCCGAGATGTTCCATAACAAAGTCGTTATTCGTAGTGGCTTTGGCATGTACTACGACCGTGGCGAGCTGTTCAGCTATTTCTCGCCCGGATATGCGATCGGCACCGTTACCGGCGGGCCCTTCGGCGTCAACCAGCAGCTTCCTTTTGTCACTGCGCAGAACTGCCCGAACAACACTCTCTACGACTATTACATTCCTACCTGCGGCACGAATAACCTCGGGCCGGGTAACACGAACGACCCTTTCTCCCCTCCGAACCAGACGCCTACGGCGGCAACCGGTAACCTGGCTAATCCTTATACGAATGTTCAGTCCGCGGCCCCCTCCAATCCCAAGGCCTCTGACCTGAGTAAGTACCTGCCTAACCTGGGGGAGATTAACAACGGAGGGCGGCCGATCTCGCTGGGCGTTTATGATCGTGGCAACAAGCTGCCCTATACCTATAACTACACGCTGGACGTTCAATGGCAGCCACGCAACGACCTGGCCGTTGAGTTTGGCTACGTTGGCAATCTTGGCCGTCACCAGGTCATCCCTGTTCCGTTCAACCAGCCGGGAATTGCTTCACCTACGAGTCCTATTCATGGCGAAACTCTCTCCTACGGTTACAACGTAGGCGGAGCTACGCTGAATAATGGCAGTAGCTACGACACCGATTATGAGGGAGGCAACGTCGACCATCGCGTTCCTTATATCGGCTATGCAGCGGAATCGATCGACTATAAGGCTGCCGGTGTCGATGCCTATAACGCGCTGACGGCCCACATTGAAAAACGTATGAGCCACGGCCTGCAGGTCGCTGCTTCTTACACCTACTCCCATGCGCTCGACGAACAGAGCGGGCTGGGACTTTTCTATAACGGCAATAACCCGCTCAATCTGCGCGACGGGTACGCTTCGTCCGACTTTGACCGCACGCATGTCATCAACTTCAACTACGTTTACAAGCTGCCGGATTTTGCTACCAAGTTCACCGCTAAAGGCTACCTGGAAAATGGCTGGTCGCTGGTCGGCCTTACCGTGCTGCAGAGCGGTCAACCTTACAGCGTCATCGATTTCAGCGGTGCCATCGGCAGCGTTTACTACGGTGTCAGCGACGGCATTACCAACCCCATTGTGCCGCTGGCTCCTGGCTGTACGCCGAAGAATGCCAAGACCGGTCTCTCCGGAGCGTTTGGAGACTTTGCTCTCAAGACCTCCTGCTTCGCTATCCCGGTGCTGCCGGCGGGAGGCTTGAATGGCGCTATCCCCGCCTCCGATCCTTACGAAACCAACTTCACTACCGGACAACGCAATATCTTCCGCCAGGCCTTCCAGAAGCGTGCGGATGCTTCCCTGGTCAAGGTCACCAGCATCACCGATCGTTACAGCCTCAAGTACACGTTCGATGTCTACAACCTCACCAACACCAGCAGCTTCGATGTTCCTGGCAACGAGGTGTCGCAGAACCAGAACTACAATGGATTCCCGGTCGCTGGGACCCCGGTTCTACCCACATCCTGCAATGCCAGCAACACGGGTTTCTATAACTGCCCCTTTAGTCTTGGTTCTGTCACCCACACCATCGGCAGCGCGCGCCAGATTCAGATGTCGTTGCAGTTGAGTTTCTGACGCGGTTCATCTCTGAAGCATAAAATGGCGAAGCCTACGGGCTTCGCCATTTTTGTTTCGCTATCCGGAGGATGACTTGCGGGGGTGAGTTGATGAAGATCGCCAAATAACAGCTTCATGCCTTCTTTAGGCATACTTATCTATCCTTATAGAGGAGAGATTTTTGTCCGTTCGCTTCAGATCCGTCATCGCCACACTCGCAGCCTGCGTATTGGTTGTTGCGTTCGGGGCTATCAACGTCCGGCATACGTTGGGCCTCGCGACCACGATTCCGCTCTATATGCTGCTGACGCTCCTGGTGGCATGGCGAGTCGGCTTTCGCGCAGCCATGGTGGTATCGATCTGCGCTACGGTGAGCCTGGACCTGTTTTTTGCGCAGCCGCTCTTTACGCTTCGCGTCGCTGCGCCAGAAAACATTACGGCCCTCGCCACATTCATCTGCGTGTCGCTGCTGGTGAGTTATCTATCCCATACGGTGAAACGGACAGATCAGGCCCTGCAGCGTCATGATGAGCAGCAGTTGGCGCTCTATGAGTTGTTGCAGCGTATGTTGCTCCTGGACTGGAGAGAGTCCGTCGGCATCCATCTCAGCATGCTGGTGCAGCAGTGCTTTCATCTCGACGGTGTCGGCCTCTGGGAGGCCCATGAAGAACGCTTTTCCTGGACTGGCGACGCTGAAGGGGCCGCCGCGGCTCTGAGAGCGGCCTTGTTGGCAGACCGTGATGTCGATTCCGAAAGCAGGAAAGAAGCGATCCGTGTGCTGCGTTCCGGAACACGTCCGGTCGGGGCGGTGCTATTGCGTGGCGACTTGATCGATCCGCTGATGGCCAGCGCGGTCGGCACGCTGATGGCCTCCGCACTGGAACGGGCGCGCGCGCTCAAAGCAGAGGTTGTGGCCGAGTCGGAAAAGCTCTCTGAGCAGCTTCGTTCTGCGGTGCTCGATGGGCTGGCGCACGCGGTGAAGACACCGCTGACGACGATTGCTATTTCGAGTGCGGGACTCTCCGAGATTGGCGGACTTACGCCGGTCCAGATCGAACTCGTCGATCTCATCGAAGGACAGGCTTCCCGGCTGTCGAGCCTTACCAATAAGTTGCTTCGTACCTCCAGGCTTGATGTCGGCGAGATGAGATTGCAACGGAAGCCGCTGGAGCTGCGTGCGCTATTGCAGGCGACGATCGAAGAGCTGGGCTCGGAGTTCGATACCGAACGGCTTCATACGCACTTTGAAGAAGGGCTGGCTATCGAGGGGGATCGTGAGTTGCTCAGTATGGCCCTGGCCCAGATTCTCGAGAACGCGCTGAAGTATAGCCCCGCAGCCTCTGCGATTGAGTTGTCCGCGAAGGCAGATGGGGGCTCCGTGATTCTTTCGATTCACAATGACGGCTCTTACATTCCGGTTGAAGAGCGGGCTTTGATCTTCCGACGCTTCTACCGCAGCCAGGATGTGGAGCATCGTGCTCCTGGCACGGGAATTGGGCTTTCCGTCGCGTTGCGAGCCGTCGAAGCGCATGGCGGCGAGTTATGGGTGGAGAGCGAGCGCGATACGGGAACGACTTTCTCTATCTCGCTCCCCGCTAAAGGTCTTTCTATTTCGTTATCTGCATAAAGGAGAAGCCAGTGACACAAGGCTCGGTACTAATCGTTGAGGATGATTCTGCTCTAAGGCACAGTTTGCACAGCACACTGCAGGCCCTTGGATTTACTGTGGCCGATGCCTCCAATGGAGAGAACGGCTTGCTGGAGCTGCGTAAGACCGCTTATGACGTCGTGCTGCTCGATCTGAATATGCCGGGTATCGGAGGCATGGCAACCTGCCACAAGATGCGGGAGGCTTATCCGCGGCTGCCTATTATCGTGTTGACCGTTCGCGACAAGGAAGAAGATAAAGTGCTCGCGCTGGATGCTGGCGCTGATGACTATGTCACCAAGCCCTTCCAGTTATCTGAGCTGGCCGCACGCATTCGCGCCGCTGTTCGCCGGGTGCGCACTCCGGTAGGAGAAGATACACGCGCGATACAGATTGGCGATGTGGCGATCGATCCGGTTACGCACCGCGTTACGAAGCGCGATGAAGAGTTGCATATGACGCCTAAGGAGTTTGAGCTGCTGCATCTGCTGATGCAGCATGCTGGAAAGCCGCTCGCGCATAATCGTCTGTTGAAGACGATCTGGGGATCGGAGTATGGCGGAGAGCGGGAGTATCTGCGGACCTATATCAGCCAGTTGCGCAAGAAGATTGAGGATGATCCTGCGGCGCCGCAGTATCTTCTTACAGAGAATTATGTCGGTTATAGATTTAGGCAGGAGTAAGTATTTGGGGTATGGCTCAAGCAGCCATACCTCAATTAGTTTATTCGTAGTCTCTAACATCGTTCTATCTCTCCACTGAAACGTCATCCTGAGCGCAGCGTCCCAGTTTTTGGGACGCGGAGTCGAAGGACCTCGAGGGGCATAATCCCTGCCCAAGCTCTCCGGACCTTTTCTACCTCGAGCGCTCGAGCCCGGACTTTCGTGGTGGAAAAGATCCCGACGGTATGGGTGAGATCAAACCCCTCGGGGTCCTTCGACTGCGCACCTCGCAGAAAGCGCGAGGCGCTCCGCTCAGGATGACGCTTTTGTGGGAAACAAGAAAGACGGGACATCTATCCTGGTTTTGCGTTACATCGTTGTGATCCAGAGCAACGGCTGCCGAACAGGGAAGTTGCGGATGATCTCCGCAGTCTTCGGATCGGGCGGAAGTGTGCGCCAGAGGGCGATGAACTTCGGCTCGCTATACGCCAGGCCAGCGAAGAGCAGGCTGGGCTGGCGGTTGGGCATGTCGTCGAAGTACTCCACGTCCTTGGGGTAGGGCCACTTGCTCTTTTCCTGGATGAACGGGAACATGAAGTCGACGGCCTTCCTATAGCGATTGCCATTGGGCAGAGCGAACTGCCAGAGGTCGTTGGCTGAGCCGTCGTTCGTGGAGATGAGCTGGCAGAGGATGGCCGTTACGTCGAGGTCGAAGAGCGAATAGCTATAGGGCTTGGTGCGCGCCAGCTCCAGAGGGAAGCTGCCGTTGGGCGCGAGCTGGTCGGGCATCAGGTTTTCTTTGAAGCGCTTGCGGCAGAGGGCGATGGCGTCCTGATTGCCGGTGTAGACGGCGAACGCCGCAGCCTGCGCGACCCAGCAGGTGCCGTGATTGTTCTTGGCGAGTTCTTCCTCAATGCCGTTTTTGGAGGTGCTCATCCAGTCGAGATATTGCGCGAACCACTCGTGCAAACCCTGGATCTCCGCAGGTGTGAGGACGTTGGCCTTCTCGATGTGTCGCATCGCGCGCGTGACCTCGATGAGATGCAGCGTATCGATGATGCCGGTACCGCGGCCGGGACTGACCCCGAAGATCGCCTGCGCATATTGCAGGTTGGGGTTCATCTTCGTTGCCGGATCGAGGAACCAGGCACGCAGATGGAGCGCGGCATGTTTGGCGTAGCGAGTGTCTTTGGTGAGCAGCCAGGCGGCTGTCAGCGCGGGGACGTGCAGGCTCAGGCGAATGAGGGCTTCACGATGGTCGTTGAAGTTCTGGGGGTTGGAGAGGCCGTCGCGGCGGATGTAGGGGCCGCCGGGGTTCTTCGGGTCCGGCCACCAGTAGTCGCCCTCGGAGAAGTAGTCGTGCGGGCCTCCGGTGCTGCGTGGCGAGTGTGATGCAGTGAGAGTGATCGGCGGTTGCGGAAGGTACTCATTCGCGGCGCGCAGGATTCGGTCGTGGTCGATGCGAGCGATCTCTTTTGCTGTGATTAGAGGGGCCGCTGTGGCTGCGAGTGCGCGCAACTGGGGTGTGAGTGCCAGTGCGGCGGCGGAGAGCGTAAAGCGGCGGCGATCGATCATGATGGCTCCTGGTGAGCTGAAAGACTTTGGATTCAGCTACGAGCTATGAGGTGACGAGCTACGAGGGGCGGAGGTGGTGCCGTCAGAGGATGGAGACGAAGGCGGCTGGGATGCCTTCGGTGACGACGCCTACCGTGTTGGCTCCGTTGTTGCGCTGCAGGCTGATCTGGGAGCGTCCGTTGTACATCTGCACAACGCGGGAGCCGGTGGAGGTTCCGAGGTTGTCGATCAGCTTGCCGCTGCCCGCAAGCGTGTAGTGAACGATCGCATGCGAGTCGAGGCAGAGCACGCCGTTGGCGTCTATTAACGTGGCTTCGACGGTGGCCTTGTCTCCCTCGCGCGCAAGCTCACGCAGCACCAGCTTTGCGGGCTTGCCCCACTTGGCGGTCTGGTACTCGAATTCGATCTCGTCGGTGAGGGTGATGCCGTTTTTCTTCGCGATGACGCGCAGATGGTTCTTGCCGGGCACGAAGTTGGCCATCCAGCGCAGACCGGCGGCAGGGAAGTTCTGGCTGTCACGTTGCTTGGTGCCCACGGATTTGCCGTTGACAAAGAGTTCGGCGGACGGGCAGTTGGAGTAGACCTTCACCATGCGCTGCTCGTCTTCCGCACCCCAGCGTACCGGCCATGAGTGGCCGTAGAGATGCACCATCGGCTCTTCGCTCCAATAGGACTGGAAGACGAAGTAGCCTTCCTTCAACGTCATATCGCGTTCGAGCAGACCCTTCTGGTTGATGCGCGGAACAGGATTTTCTGCGCGCAACGGAGTCGTGAAGTCCTTGAAGATCCACTGTGCGGAGCCGGTAAACCAGGGCAGGGTCTCCTGCACCTTGAGGTGCCAGTCGAAGAGGTTGCAGGCGTAGCTCTCGGACCAGTCGCCGTCCTTGGAGATGCGCGGCGCGCCGCCGGTGGGCAGGTAGTCGAGGCCGCGTTCGTCGGTGCCTGTGCCGGTGGCGATCCTGGCGAGAGAGGCGTCGGGGTTTTCGGAGTGGCGGCGGGCGTGGCTGTCCGCGCCCCATTCGATGTGGATGAAGTGTTTGACGCGCTCGCGTTCGGTCTCAAGCGACTGCTGATATTCGGTATAGACTCCGCGATACCAGCCCGCCCAGATGGAGGGCGAATACACGTCGGGAATGTCGCGTGCGAAGTCGCAGCGGCGGAAGGAGGTGACACGCGTGGAGTCGAGGCTGTGTGCGAGCTCGTTCATCTCCTGCATGAAGCTGCGGATGGCCTGCTGGTCGAGCGTGGGATATTCGTTGGGCCAGTCATCCTCATTGCCCAGTCCCCACATCAGAATGGAGGGATGGTTGTAGTGCTGGTCGATCAGGTGCGCGAGCATGGTGCGCGTCTGTTGCTTCCACTGCTCATCGCCGATACCGGCGCGACACCATGGTGCTTCTTCCCAGACGAGGATGCCGAGTTCGTCGCAGAGGTCGAGCACCTGGCTGGTCTGCTGATAGTGGCCGAGACGGATGAAGTTGGCGCCCATCTTCTTGACCAACTCCATCTCCTTGCGGACCAGGTCGTCAGGCTGCGCGGCGGCATAACCGGCGTGGTCCATGTGGCGCTGCGTGCCGCGTAGCAGAAGACGTTCGCCGTTCAATTTGAAAGGCCCGTGGTCGACCCATT
The DNA here is from genome assembly GCF_000178955.2 of Granulicella mallensis MP5ACTX8. Lineage (NCBI taxonomy): Bacteria > Pseudomonadati > Acidobacteriota > Terriglobia > Terriglobales > Acidobacteriaceae > Granulicella > Granulicella mallensis. Next base: position 1,326,204 of record NC_016631.1, read on the forward strand.
CCGTGTGCTTCAGGCCGAAGCGCTCCGTCATCTCGCTGTCGCCGTGCTCGCTGCTGAGTTTGACGCTGCAGGTGTACAGGTGTGGTGTCTTTGGCGACCAGAGCTTCGGTGCGGTGATCTCGAAGGAGGCAATCTCTGTCTCGTCGTTCCACGTGGCGAGGGTCTTCGTCGCCTGATGGACGGTCTTGCCGTCGGCGTCGTTCACGCGGATCGCCAGGGTTACATTGCCCGAAAGCTTCGTCGGATTGTGGAGGCGGCCTTGTAGAGCGACTTTGGTTGGAGCGCCGAGAGCTACTGTCGGTGTGATGTGGAGTGATTCGAACGATACCGCAGGAGCATAGACGAGGTGCACATGGCGATAGAGGCCGCCATAGAGGCTGAAGTCGCTGAGGTCCGAGGGAGAGCGTTCGAGGTCCTGCGAGTTGTCGCAGAGGACGGCAAGTGCAATGCCATTCTCTTTGCCTTTGGTAACTGCTGCTCCGGGCACGGGCGTGGCTGTTGCGAGAGCGTCGGTGATGTCGTAGACAAACTCGTCGTAGCCGCCTACATGCGTCCCTATGAGCTTGGTGCCGATGTAGACCTGCGAGGTCTGGCCGGCACCTTCAAAGTGCAGCAGGGTGCGGCCGTTCTTCAGGGGATTCGTGGCTGGAATATGGGTGCGATACCAGCCGTGGCCGCGATAGTACGGTGTGTCGGGATCGCAGGCATCGTAGTGATTGAAGCAATGAGGGAGAGATATCTTTTCCCACACGGCAATCTCGTCTCCGTGCCAGACTGCCCAGGGACCGGCCAACGGGCCCTGGTAGTACTCCCAGGGCTGATCGAGTTTGAGCGAGGTAGAGGAGGCATCCGCCGCGGCCAGGAAGGGCCGCACAATAGATGCGCGCAAGGGAATAGCTCCCTGGGCGACGGCCGCGGTTGCGGCGAGAGACTTCAAAAACTGGCGGCGAGAAGGCGAAGAGAAGGTAGGTGGCATGGGTGTGAAGTCGCTCGGCCAGGATAAAGCCGTCTTCTGCGGTATATCTAGCGCGGGTTGCGCTTGTCAAGCGGTTGTACAGAAAGGAAAGAATGAATGCGTTCGCGATCGGCGGAAAAGAAAGAGAGGCCGGATAACGCATCGTCTGCGCCTCCGGCCTCCCTTTGTGATCGTGTGTTAGGCGTTCATATGCACGAGCTTGGCGTTCTTCTGAGCGGTGATGACCAGTTCCGCCGCTAAGAGAGCCTGTTCCTGGTCCTGTGCCGTGTGCGTGCGGTTGACGATGTCGGCGACGAACTGGGGACCGAAGGGCAGATCGATGTTGTTGCAGTCGATGTAACGCGACTGCTTTCCGTCCACGATAAAGAGGTTGTTGCCTTGTGGCTTGACGGCGACATCGGTGTACTTGCGCACCTCGATGTACCCTTGCGTGCCGAGGATGAAGAGCCTTCCATCGCCCCAGGTGCCGAGTGCGTCGGGCGTGAACCAGTCCAGCCGAACATAGCCGAACCCCTTGTTGCCGCGCAGCACCATGTCTCCGAAGTCCTGGAAGCGCGGGTGCTCGGGGTGCGCGATATTAGCGATCTGCGACTCGACGATCTCAGCCTTCGTGGACCCTGTGTAGTAGAGAAATTGATCCACCTGGTGCGAGCCGATATCGCAAAGAATTCCGCCGTACTGGTCGGGGTTCCAGAACCAGTCGGGGCGGGGGGCTCCGCCGCCGTTGTCGCCGGACTTCTGCATAATCTGGTGCGGCGCAATGTTGATGGTCTGGATGACGCGGCCGATCGCTCCGGCCTGGACCAATTCTCCAGCTTTGACGGCAGCTTTTACCTCCAGCAACTCGCTGTACATGATGCCGTAGATGCGTTTGGTTTCGGCGATGGTCTTGCGGACTTCGGCGAGCTGCTCCAGTGTCGTGATGCCGGGCTTATCGCTCAGGTAATCTTTGCCGTGCTTCATCACTTTGATGCCGAGGGCGGCACGCTCGCTGGCGATCTTCGAGCTCATGACCAACTGGATCGACGGGTCGTTCAGGATCTCCTCTTCGGAAGAGGCGACTTTGACGTCTGGGAAGCGCTTGCGGAACACGGCAATCTTGTCCGGTTCCGCGCCATAGGCTGCCACCATGACACCGCCGCCGCGTTGGATGGCGCCGATCATTCCGTAGATGTGGTCATGGCTCATGCCGCATACGGCGAAGCGAATGGTGTGGCTGGGTTTCGCGTCCGTCTCCTGCGCTGGCTGTGCGATCTCATGCACGATATGTCCGCTGCCGGTATGCGCTGCGAAGGACGATTCCGGCAAGGCTCCCATGAGCCCCACCGAGCCTATTGTCTGCAAGAACGACCGCCGGTCCATTCCACTGCCTGCACTCATCTATTCATCCCCTTTACCTGCAAATTGCGTGTTTCATCTTATTCCGATGGAGCAACGGCTGTCGCGCTGCCATGACATGTGGAACGAAGAAGCGTCCGTCTTCGGGGCGGAAGGATCGAAACCCGTGGTTTGATGTTCGAACGTAACCTATCGCGCCCAAGAGACTCTAACAGTATGCGTTGGCGTGCGTTTCATTTCAGAATGTCTGCGGCATCGCGCCCTTTAACAGGAGAGCTGATCCAGCATGAACAATCAGAGTGAAACATCAAACGGTGATAAAGCGTCGCTCTTTGGCTACTTTGCCGCGCTCTATCGGTATCCTCTCAACCGCTGGGCGCCCATTCCCTTACGGCTGATCGTCGGCTATGGTTTCATGCAGCATGGTTATGCAAAACTGACCAAAGGCCCCGAAGCCTTTGCCGTGATTCTTCATGCGCTTGGTGTGCCAAGTCCCCATCTGATGGCCTGGCTCACGATTCTGCTCGAACTGTTTAGTGGCCTGGCTGTTCTTCTGGGCGCATTTGTGTCGCTCGCCAGCCTGCCGATGGCTGTGCTTCTAGTGGTAGCTATCTTTACAGTGCATCTGCCGAATGGATTCAGCTCGATCAAACTGATAGCTGTGACCCCTGCCGGCGCTCGGTTTGGGCAGCCGGGGTATGAGTGTAACTTGCTGTATCTCGCTTGCCTCGCGGCACTCGTCCTGGGTGGTTCAGGACCGTTATCGATAGATGGTCTCGTCAAGAGGCGCTTGAAAGTAGAATAATCGTTTCCGTGCCGAGATTTGGAATCGAACCTGTCGATAGGAGCAAGCTGAAACGGCAACTCATCAAGTCCGGGATGAGGCCGAACGACGATCGTGATGCCGCGTTCCGTCGCGTCATCAGTTCTATTCCCAAAGGCAAAGTGAGTACCTATGGAAAGGTCGCTACTGCTGCCGGATATCCTCTCTATCATCGTGCGGTGGCACGGTTGCTGAGGGTGGAACCGGATGTTTTGCCCTGGCATCGTGTTGTGGGTGTAGGTGGAGAGATCAAGGTGCGCGGTGAGGGAACGGCTGAGCAACGCCTGCGCCTGCAGATGGAAGGTGTCAAGTTTTCTGGCAAGCATGTCGACATGGAGAAGTACGAGCACTTTTTGAAACCATGGGAGTAAAGAGAGACAGAGTGGTGAATCGTCAAACCTTGCCAGCTGAGAATCCCATTCAGGGTCTTCCTGATATCCTCGCAAACGGTTTGAGCGTGGTCTTCTGCGGGATCAATCCCGGTCTGCGTTCGGCTGTACTTGGATACCATTTCGCTGGCCGTAGCAACCGCTTCTGGCGTGTTCTTCATCTTTCGGGATTTACTCCGGAGCAGATATTGCCTGAAAATGCCCGTTCTCTACTCGACTATCGTTGTGGGCTTACATCTGCTGTAGAGAGGCCTACGGTCGGCGCCAACGATCTCAGGAGAATTGATTTTATTGAGGGGCGCCCCGAACTGGAGCGGAAGATCCGGCAGTATGGTCCACGTTACATTGCCTTTCTGGGAAAGCCGGCGTGTTCGGCGATCTTTAATCAGCGGGAGCTTCCGTGGGGGCAGCAGTCTATGCGTTTTGGCGGTGCCAAGGTATGGGTGCTACCGAACCCCAGCGGGCTTAGCCGTGCCTTCACTCTTGAAAATTTGGTCACTGCTTACCGGGAGTTGGTTGAAGCCGCAGGATTGTAGGCAGAGGAGGTACGGACAAGCGGTTTGTACTCAGGATGTTTATTGAGAAAGTGATAGACAAACGGACAAATAATTTCGACCTTCAAGTGGCTCTCCTTCGCATAGTCAAACGCCATTTGGGCAAGCTCTGTGGCGATACCGCGACCTCGAAGTGCAGGAGCCACTTCGGTGTGGAGAAGCGATATTGATTCATGGCCGTCGATCTCATAGGCAAGGTAGGAGATCTGGCCCTCGCGCTCGATCTTGAACCGTCCCATTAATTTCTGTGAAGGATCATTATTCATCATTGACCTCGTCTTCTATTTCGCGGTTGGTGCTTTACAAGCACAAGCTTACGCTTGAAGCCCTCTGCATCACTCTCTGTAGAGTGAGATGCATCTTGTTGGCCATCGCAGCATCATAGAAAAAGGCAAAGATCATGGTCTATAAAATCATCGACACTCCAGTCGGAAGATTAAAGCTAATAGCGAGTGATAACGGACTCGTTGCCATTCTCTGGGAGAACGACAATCCGCGCCGGGTCCGTTTGGGAGAGCTTGCGGAGGATGAAAGACATCCCGTCCTTCTCGAAACAGAGCGCCAATTGGGTGAATACTTCAAGGGAAAGCGAAAGTCATTTTCGCTTCCACTTGATATGAGAGGCACTCAGTTCCAGAGGGATGTCTGGGAAGCCCTTTTGGCCATACCCTTTGGCGAGACGCGGAGTTATGGCCAACTCGCGAAACAGTTAGGGAATCCCAAAGCGACACGAGCGGTCGGCGCTGCCAATGGCAGAAATCCGATCTCGATCATTGTGCCATGCCATCGTGTGATTGGATCATCCGGTAAATTGACAGGGTTCGCAGGCGGCCTCGCCCGGAAGGAGCTCTTGCTGGACTTGGAAGGCAACGTTAGATCTGCACACGGGATAGAAGCCAAAAGATCTCTGTCTGAGTCGCACGTTGACCGAACAGTTCAGTCAACCTTGTTTGGTTCGTAACAACTGACAATTCACTCATCCATTTCACATATTGTTCTGAAACTCCCGACGCGGAGAACTATCACTCTCCGCGTCGGTTTTTCTTGATCTGTCAGGCAATACGTCGTTATAACTACATTTTTACGAATATTTATAATGTCGAAAATTAAATAGATGGCGCATTTTGGAGCTTCGGAAACTGCACCGGGAATGCACCCGTGTGGCTACTGACAAGAGCATAGGCTTGTCTATTTGTTCGCAGGATCGCGTTGTTCGCAGGATCGCGTAAACCAATATCTGCAAGCAGAGAGAAAACTCCCCTGCTGAGGAAGAGAAAACTACTAAATGAAATTCGACCCAGTCCGTTTACGGATTGAAATTTGATGGAGATCCTGATGTTTTTAACGATTCTGTCGTAACTTTTTAATCTTTCCTTCATCTGCTATTGGCTCCGGTGAGTCAACCTGATCACAGCAATTGATGCAAGCAGTATCAGTAGGGTCTCCCGTTGGTCGTAAATCGCAACCGCTGAGCAGTGTTACGTCAGGTAAGGAGATGTACCATGTTGTACCAAAAGGAAGAGCCCATTTTAAATGGGCAGAGTTCTTGCGCCGAAAACTTCCGGTGCGCCTTTTCACCCGCCACGTTTGATCTATCCGCTCAAGTTGCCATTGAAAAGATCAGCGAGCTGCTGCGCCGGGAAAAGATAGAAGGCGTTACGCTCGAACAGCCTGAAGACTTGATGTCTGAAGCGCGTGGACTCATGACCGCTCATAGCGGATCTGACGCTCCCTTCGATCCTGAGAGATTCTCCAAGATTATCGACCTGTACTTCCGAACCAGCATTAAGGTCGGATCTACCGGCTATATGGCACGGCAGTTTTCTTCTGTCTTCCCTGTAGCTGCGGTCTTCGATATGATCACGGCCATTTCGCCGCAGCCTGCTTCGTTTTATGAGGCCGGGCAGCTTGCCAATGTCGCCGATAAGATCATCGCGGAAGAGTTTGCCCGTCGCATCGGATGGGATCCCGATACCTGCGACATGATCACGACGTCAGGTGGTTCTCTGGCAAACCTTACGGCGGTTCTCGCTGCACGGAACGATCGCTTGTATGCCAGTTGGAAGACCGGCGTTACACGGCGAAACGGTACTCCTGCTATCGCAGTAGGTGATGACATCCACTACAGCGTGTGCCGGGTCCCTGGAATCATTGGAATTGGTCAGGACAATATCATCCGGCTGCCGCTTAATGATCGCCGTCAGATCTGTGTTCGTCGTGCGATCCCTATCCTCAGGGAAGCGCTTGCAGAGGGCAAAGACATCTTCTGCCTGGTTATCTCGGCGGGTACTACACCCGTCGGGGCCATCGATCCGCTCGAAGAACTGGCTGATTTTGCCGAAGAACATGGCATATGGCTCCATGTAGATGCGGCACACTGCGGCGCTTTTCTGCTATCAGAACGACTCAGACCCAGACTGCGTGGAATCGAACGAGCAGATTCCTTCTGCATTGACGCACACAAGACCTTGTTCGTTCCGGCCCTCTGCACGCTCTTGTTCTATCGTGATCGGGCCAAGGCACGCGGCGCCTTTTCGCAGGAGGCCAGTTACGTCTTTGACCACCATGAGAATTCCATGACGCGATTTGAGAGTGGTGCGAAGAATTTTGAATGCACGAAGCGCCCGGCAATTCTCAACCTATGGTTGATCTGGGCCATGTTTGGGCCACAAGTTATCGCACAAAAGTTAGAGTACCTGGTAGATCTCACCTGGGATGCCTATAGCTATCTCTCGTCTCTGCCGGATTTTGCAACTGTCCACGAACCGGAGGCGAATATCTTGTGCTTTGAATATAAGCCCAAGGGACTCGACTCCATCCAGATCAGCGAACTGCAACTTGCCCTGCGTGATGCCATTCGCGACGGAGGGCGATTTTTTATTTCCAAAGTAGAGATCGAAGGTAGAAACGTGCTTCGCATTGTCATGATGAACCATGAAATAGAGATGGACCATATAGCTGCTCTGATATTTGAAATACGGAGCAGGGCCGCAGAGATCATGAAGTCCTGGGAAGTGCGTGCTCTCGACGCAACGATGGTGGCTCAATAATGACCCAAGCTACCCTCTCCCCTATTGATAACGAACAGGAACAGCTTGCCACGTCCGTTATCCCTGAAGACCAGCTAGCCCCGGATTCGATTGAGGCGGTTCTGGCCCTTCCTCAATTTCTTTCTACGCTGCGAGACGTAGAGCAGCGCACACAGGTCTCCTACGATTGTCTTCCAATCGAGATACAACACGCGATTGTGTTGCGCCGCCTGCGTCAATTAGTGAATATCGCTCGGCTCAATCCTTTATGGCGCGAACGGATGGATGCGGCCAGCCTGTCGGGAGGCATCCACAGCTTCGAAGACTTTCAAGCCATTCCGCTCACCGATAAAGAGACCTTCCGTGATTTCTTTACAGGGGACCGGGCCGGTATGGTCGTGCCTATCGAGCACGGCGGCTTCGAGGTTGTAGCCAGCGGTGGGACTAGTTCCGGCAAGCCGTCTGAGACGGTGTACTCCCTGAAGGAGCTGCAGGATACGTACGAGCTTTCTGGAGAGTTTATTGGCCGCCATATGATGCTTCGGCATCTGGGCGAGAGTGGGCCGCGATGGGTTGCGACGACGCTGGCCGACTACCAGATGTGGAGCAGCGGAACGATGGTGGGAGGGGTCCTGCAGAAGATCCCTGGCGTGAACTATATCGGGGCGGGGCCAATGAGTCCGGAAGTCTATCGCCTCATGATGTCCTATCCGGGCACCAAAGCCATTATGGGTATCACCCAGAGCATCGCTCTGCTGGCCAGCTTTGCAGAGGGTCTGGATGTCGAGGAACGCGATAGCTTCCGGGTGGCGCTCTATGGCAGTGGTGTGTTGCGGAAGAAGATCCGCGACGACTTGAAGACTGCTTATCCCAATATCGCTATTCTCAGCTACTTTGCCGCCACGCAGGCGGAAGCGATCGGGTTACAGCTTAGCGAGGACTCGAATCTACTTTCGGCCGTGCCCGGGCTGCACTTCATCGAGGTTGTCGATGCCGATGGCCGATGGGTAGCGGAGGGAGAAGAAGGGGAGCTGGTTGTTACGCGTTTGCACGCGAATGAGGCTCCGGTCTTCCGTTACAAGATAGGTGACCGGGTTATTCGCCGGCCTTACCTCGCGACACCCTCGCTCAATACGGCACAGTTCGAGTTTGTCGGCCGCAGTGGCGATTTTATGCACATCGGCGATACCCAGTACAACGTCAAGCAGGCGTTCGAAAACATCGCACAGGAGTTCCAAAAACAGGGAATCCTCGATATTGACGAAGTAGCGGCGGAGGTTCAATTCATCAACTACCGGGAGCGGAAGGAGCTGCATCTATTGGTGGCTACCCCCGCCTATCTCGAGCTACTTCCGGTAGTGGCTCAGCGACTTGGTCCGGCAGGCGCATCGCCGGTCATGATCAATGGCCTGATCCGCTCTCTCTCCGTATTCAACAGCCTGGAAGCCAACGACGCGTCGTTACGACGTACCGGATATAACTTCGGCTTGCGGCTGATCGCTCCTTCCTCTCCAGATCTGGTGCGGACAGAGGTCGGTAAGGTTCCTTTGTTGGTTGATGTGGTATCAGGCAACGATGGATCCGGGCTCTAAATTGTTCCATTCACCTATAAACGATTTCAGCGAAAGGAAATGCCCAGTGAGTAAGCTTAATATTCAGATATTCGTAGATGTCATTGCGATGATGACCGGAAGTCCTGTCGAGAAAACAGTTTTTATCTATGACGACAGCCCTTCAGGTAGCCTTGGCAAAGGCACCCATAAAGCAATTTCCGCAGTCTATCCCGGTCAATTGATCCAGTGGAATCTGTATCCAGTGGATGTCCAGACACCGGTGTGGCTCGGTGGCATTACCTTCGGCCCTCAGGAGACCGGAGTCGCTGTGGCTCCGCAAGCAGGCTCTACTGCAACAACCGATTCGGCAGATGGAACCCAGGCAGTAGGCAGCGAGACTCCCTGGCTCTGCACCTGGACGGGCTATGCACCGCTCTGCATGCTGCCGAATTATGGGCATCCCTATACGCTTCATCTGCAGTTCGGCACCACGGGAAAAATGATCAGCGTCGCTGGTCCACAACTCGCTTTTCCCACGATGTATGCCCCTGCTCCCGTTGGGACGAACAGCGTCCTCTAATATTCGCGACTAGCACAACGAACCCTAAAAGAGGAATCTATGCAAAACGGAATCATCTTGTTGGTGGATGTCGACGCCCTGCTGGAAGAGCGCCGGGTCGAGAACAATGTCTATCTCTTAGACAACACAAAAAAACTTGGATCTATTGGTGAGGGAACCACGGATCTAACAACGAATATTGTTGGTGCTCTTAATCCTGATGGGTCCATAGCCGGCGAAGCCGTCATGAACTGGCTGCCCTACGGAATCGCCGCCGCACCGAATCCGGTGTTGCGAGTCGCAGCGAGAAAAGATCATGGCGCTGCGAGATTCCATGAACTCCTCGCTGAGCTGAAAACGGCACCTCCCGCGAATGTAGCGAAGATCGTCGCCCGTCATGAAAAGATAGCGAACCAGCAAGAGTGCGCTACCTTCGAGCGTAAAGATGGACGTCATCACGAGGTCCCCATGGCTTTTGCGCATCCTGCAGGAGTTTCGAAGGGTGAAACCACCGTTAGCGCAGGGGATTTGTCTCCATTGATCTCCGACATCACCGGTCCTGCTGTGGACAACGGAGTGCTTTACCCGGCTCAATACGGATCTCCGGATGCCCTCACAGAAGGCTGGTATTGGAGTGCGACCGTGGATACGCATAAGACCGGTCTCCATGTCTACCAGATCCACTTGCTTGTCCATCGCCCTGTTGGTAAGAAAGGCGAGCCTGTGGTGTGGAAGCCTGAAACTTTTGTCGTAAATGCAAAGATCAACGTCACGGCCGGCACTATCGCCAATGGCTTCACTGGGTATGGGCCTGGAGTGCTTCCGCTCGTACCGCAACTAACAGCAGCATAAGTGATGGCAACAAAGGAGACTAAATATGATCAACGTGAAATCCATCATTGATGTTGTCGGCGCACTCGACGATAACACGCTTGCAGGGAATTGCTACCTGTACGATGACAACCGCCGCGGAGGCTCCCTGAATCAGGGAACTCACAAACTGGCAACAGCAGTTAAAAAGGGTGACCAGATCATTTGGACGGTCACACCGATGGAATGCGAAGCCTATGCGGACATTACAGCGATCAATGTTCCCCAGGATATCTGTGAAGTAAAGCGCTACACCTATGACGGCACCGCAATCGTCTATTGGCTCGGAACTGTGAAAGAGTCCGTGGATGATCTGCCTTATTCCATCACTCTCAATGTAGGTTCTCACTCGTTCAGCATGACCTGTGATCACGGATCGAGACTCATTAAAGGAAACGCCTAAATGACCACTACAGCGGAACAGATACAGGAGAAACCAGTCATGGCGCCGAATGATAAAAATTTGGATAACCCACTGCCTGGTCAATTCAATTCGACCCAGCTCAATGTTGTTACAACCCTTGATGTCGCTAATACTGTTGCGTCGAAGTCGATCGACGGGCGTGCGTTCCTGATGGATAACAGCCCCCACAGTAAGGGCAAGGGAACGCCCCAGCTGCAGACCATCTGCAAGCAAGGACAGGTGCTGAACTGGCTTATCTATTGCCTGGATATGGACCAGCGTGCAGATAAAACCTGGCCTCCGATGGCCCGCATCGTCAACATCGTCTTCCTGGACGAAGGTGGCGAAGAGGTCCTCGGGACGCAGGTCTGCTCTGATTTGAAGATCTACGGAGGTCCTGACGAAATCCGTAGCCCTTACACGCCCTCCTACTACTACTGGGCGGGAATGGTTCGTCCAGACGTGACGCCGGGAATTTACAAGTATCGGTTGGTCTATGAGCTCGACGCTGACGGTGGTGGAATGAAGCATTATTTCCAGCTCTCAGAGGCATCGCTGCGGGTACTGCCGTACGACTTTGTGCCCCAGCATCCCCATAAAGACTAGCTGTGATCGCCTGGATCTATAGCATCCTGAACATGGGCCATGTGTCAGCTTTTGATTGTTAGTATCGCTTGATCTTTTGTAATTCGAGAGAGTTGCCGCCAAGGGGTGTGGAGAGGTGGAAAACGCATAGCGGTTTCCATTTCTCCACACCCTTTGTCTGTTTAAGTCAGCCAGGTTTTGTGGGTGGTCTGTATCCCAACGGGGAGTACGGTCTGACGATGTTGTAGGGAGCAGATCTTATAGCCGATTTTCCGGAGACAATGAATTGCGAGATTGTATGGAATTGCTGTTGATTTTTGCAGGTTCGTATCCGCAGATGAAGATACAGCGTTTGTCATTGGCGTGATGTAGCTTTGCACAACAGGGGGCGGCTCCCCCGCGAACTCGTAAGAAGAGCTTAGCCCCGGCCAACATTCCTAGCGTAGGGGCGATGAAGTAGATCCAAAGCGCGTGCCAGTAGCTGATATAGGATGCGGACCCAAACGTTCGCGCGGGGTTCATGCTCATTCCTGACAACGGTGTTTCGAAGGTTATGTACGTTGCGTACAGTACTCCGACAAAATAAGGGGTAAATTGTGCCAGTGATTTGTGATTGGATACGAACAGGATCGTGCTCATCAGCGTAAACGAGATCATCAATTCTGCAACAAATGCAACCAGATTTCCGTATACGCCCGGCGCAGTTACCGCATAGTGGATAGCATCGTTCTGCACTATACTCCGGAGCACGTAGGCGGCGATCGCGACACCACTCGTCGCGCCAAAGAACTGTGCTGCGCCATAAAACAGTGCATCCCAGAACTTCACCTTTCCCAGCCGATAAAAGGTAAAGGTGATAGCCGGATTGAAATGACCTCCGGACTGCTTGCCCCACGGCGTCATAATAATCGCAGCCAGCGTCGTTCCTACAGCCAATCCCATGAGTGCTCGACGTAGGACCGGGTTGGTAATTGTGTGTCGAACCGGCGAAGCGGGATGCTGGAGCAAAGTTGCAAATATGCAGACAGAGAACATGTATAGGGCTAGTCCGGCAGCCTCCATCAGGTACTCGGGCCAGTGAAGACGTAAGCTGTCGACTGCATTCAATGTGTCATACCGACGGAGTGGTTGCAGGCGGTCCTCTGGTTCCGTGCTGGTGACGGCTTTACTCATTTGCTTTCCATCCCACCCGGCCGGCGATGGTTGCTCTCATGCCCGCGACGCTCCATCGTGAGATGGAGTGGGTCTTGCACCTGGAATGCCAAAGGCAAAACGCCCTCCTTCAGGGGCGAGCGAAGAGATAAGTGCTCTGAACTGCCAGAGATTTCTGCTTAAAGGCTCGGAGAAGGTCGGGGTCTGAGTGACGAAGCCGCGACGGACCGTCAACACTGGCGAATATTGGTCGCCATCCTCGTCGCGGAGGCGGTCTACCGTTCAGCCGTTAAGTCGCCGTCTAACTGGATCGCAGCGTATGCTGGGGATTGCCCGCACGAAGCCTCGCTGACGAAGCGAGTGTTGACGAGTTTCATCGTGCAATCTGACACTATATTGAAATATCAAAATCTCCGCGCAAGTGGCACATTCTTCTGTCATGGAGTCGCGTTGAGAAAGGAGAGCTAATGGAGTCAACGACACAATACCCCGGGCCGGCATTGAACCCAAAGGATGAACTCGGCGAAATGGGCCTTTTTTCCAGTGAATCTGTGCTCAACATTTTAAAGTTGATTCTTGCAGGATCTCCGCTACCCGAGGTGCTCACGATCATTGCTCAGTTGGTCGAATCTCGCGGGGACGGTACCTTGTGCACGATCTGGCTTCCGGACGAGGACGGAAGACATCTTCATTGCGCCGCGGCGCCAGGCCTGCCCGGATTTATCGATGGGACAGGGTCCATGTTGATTGGCCCCCAGGGCGGGTCCTGCGGCACAGCCGTTTACCGAAGGCAGCCGGTTTATGTAAGTGACATCCTCGAAGACCCTATCTGGGATCACTATCGTCATCGGCTTTTGCCGTTTGGAATTCGCGCTGTGTGGTCGCTGCCGTTATTTACCAGCGAGGGGCAAACCCTCGGAACGTTTGCCATTCATTATCGTGAAGTGCGCACCCCTGACGACGCTGATCTGAAGTTGATCGAGAACGCCAGCCATATCGCAGGAATTGCGATCGATCGCCACCTGAATGAAGAGCAATTGCGGCTTGAACGGAACCGGTTGCACTTGCTCCTGGAAATTACTAATAGCATGGCCTCGAAATTAGACATCCGTCGTTTGGTGGAGACATTGTCTACGGATCTGCTGAGAGTGACCCGATGCGACTTTTGCGCCTTGCTTCTACCCGATATCGATAGCGGAGGATTGCGCGTCACTACGCTGTACAACCCTGAGGCGCGAGGCTCTCTGCGTGATGGGACGATCGTCCCTAATGATGGTTCTATCTGTGGCAAGGCCTTTCGGACCGGCAAGACTCAATACTTTGACAACTTCGAGGTGGCTCGAAGTGACGCGGAAAGTTCAGGCAACAGCGCAGGTCCAAGGATCTATCAGCGCTTCGTGGACGAGGGCCTGGTGTCGGGGTGCGGCTTTCCGCTGCTTACCAAGAATGGCGTGATAGGAGTGCTGAGTGCTCTAAACCGGTCGGAGAGAGCGTTCGACCAGGTGGAGATCGCCTTTCTTGAGCAGGTCGCGGGCCAGGTGGCCATAGCTGTCGAGAATGCGTTGGATTATGAAAAAGCGATAAGAGATCGAGACAAAGAGACGAAACATAGGCTTTATCTTGAAGAAGAGATTCGCGCCCAGTTTGGAGAGATTGTCGGAGATAGCCCGGCGTTGAAGACCGCGCTGGACCTGGTGTCCATCGTGGCTCCGACGGATTCAAGTGTGCTGATCATGGGCGAGACAGGAACCGGCAAAGAGCTGGTTGCGCGCGCGATCCACAATTTGAGTGGTCGCCGGGGCCGCTCCTTTGTGAAGTTGAACTGCGCTGCAATTCCACTTGGACTCCTCGAAAGCGAGTTATTCGGGCATGAAAAAGGAGCGTTCACCGGAGCGATTGCGCAGAAGACCGGGCGCTTTGAGCTTGCGAATAAAGGCACCCTCTTCCTGGATGAGGTCGGTGACATTCCTCTGGAACTTCAAGCCAAGCTGTTACGAGTTCTGCAGGAGCGGGAGTTTGAACGGCTCGGCAGCAATCACACGCATAAAGTGGATGTCCGTCTCATCGCAGCGACACACCGTGATCTTCCTGCCATGGTCAAGCAGGGTACGTTTCGCGAGGATCTCTACTATCGGTTAAAAGTATTTCCGATTCATATTCCCGCCTTGCGGCAGCGAACGGAAGATATTCCGAACCTGGTCCGGCATTTTGTGGAATTCTATGCACGCCGAATGGACAAGAGGATCGAAGAAATTCCTTCGGAAACGATGGGTGCCCTGGTACGGTATCGCTGGCCTGGCAACGTTCGCGAGTTGCAGAATTTTATCGAGCGGGCAATGATTCTCTCGCCCCATACGGTTTTGCGAGCTCCCATTTCAGAGTTAGAACCGTTCAGCACTCATAAAGGATCAAACCCACCGTTGACGGGTCTCGAGGATCTGGAGCGGGATCATATCCTCCGGGCGCTTGATGCCAGCGATTGGGTCGTCGGCGGCCCAAAGGGCGCTGCGGAACGGTTGGGCATGAAGCGGACAACCCTGGTTTCTAAAATGCAGAAACTCGGGATAAGCCGGGCCATGTCCGCTGAACAGAAGAGTGTTGGGAGTCCCCTGCGGTCGAAGTGATCGATTCTCTTCGACCGCATTAAGTGCCAAGTCTTGCGACGGAAACCCGTCAGTGGCGAAAATCAGTCCTGGTTTCGTCAGGGATGACACGTGTGCTTCACGTCGTTGGTGGCGATATAGCATTGCAAATACATAACTTATACCTTGGTTTCCATGGACGATAGAGTTCCATTTTTTTGGCACGTTGCTTGCAGCACAAAAGCTGTGTCGACATTCGGAATGTACTGTCCAGTTTGTGGCGAACATGCCGTCTGCAATCAGAGTCTCAGCGGATGATTACCCCCATGTCCACTCTCCAGTCAAAATATCAAGCTGTGCGATCGATGACGCGCTCTCTCGTTGCTCCTTTGTCCGCGGAGGATCAAATGGTGCAGTCGTGTCCGGAGGCTAGTCCGGTCAAATGGCATCAGGCGCATACCACCTGGTTCTTCGAGACCTTTGTCTTGCGGCCGTATCTGTGTGACTACAGGCCCTTTCGCGAAGAGTTTCATCGCCTCTTCAATAGCTATTACCTCGCGCTTGGTGAAGAGATTCCCGAGAAGAAGTTGCGAGCGTCGTTCTCTCGGCCATCGCTCGATGAGGTTCTGGCTTTCCGTGCTCATGTCGATCAGGAGATGGAGAGGTTGTTTGCGTGTTCTCTTGATCCAGAGGTATCAAGGCGGATCATGCTGGGGCTGAATCACGAACAACAGCATCAGGAACTTGCCCTTACCGATATCAAGCATGCCTTTTTCTCGAACCCCTTACGTCTCTCGTACGGATCTGCGGCGCTGCCGAAAGAAGCTCCTCAGCCGAGTCCTCAACTCAGATGGCTGGATTTTGAGGGTGGGATTACCGAGATCGGGTATCCGCTGAACGTTGCCGAACCTTTGGACTTTTGTTTTGACAACGAGACTCCGTGCCATAAGGTTTATCTGGCTCCATTCCTGATTGCGAACCGTAAGGTGACCTGCCGTGAGTATTTAGAGTTCATGGCTGATGAGGCTTATACACGCCCTTCGCTCTGGCTGTCTGAGGGGTGGGAAGCCGTAACACGAGGAGCCTGGAAAGCACCGCTCTATTGGGAGCGAGATGCTGGCGATGCGGCAGGTTGGCGTATCTTCACGCTCAAGGGATGGCACGGACTTGCGGAGTTGCTTGATACCCCCGTCTGTCACGTTAGCTTCTTCGAGGCAGACGCCTTTGCGCGTTGGCGTGCTTGCCGGCTTCCAACAGAGGCAGAGTGGGAATCGATTGCGAGCAGGGAACGCCGGCATGGAAATCTGCTGGATACCGGAAGGCTGCATCCTGCTGTGGCGACTGGCGCCGGCATGGAGCAACTGTTCGGAGATTGCTGGGAATGGACAGCCAGCCCCTACTTGGGCTACCCGGGGTATAAACCTCTCCCCGGTGCACTCGGCGAATACAACGGCAAATTTATGTCGAACCAGATGATCTTGCGCGGAGGGTCATGCATCACCCCTGCCGATCACGTGCGTGCGACCTATCGTAATTTCTTTCATCCGGCGACTCGTTGGCAGTTCACGGGGATACGTCTGGCCATTTGAAAGGTCTTCATTAGCAATGACTCAATACACTCAAGTACTCGATCTGGAGCGCGCATCTGCGAACGGTAAGCGCTCAGAACTTATGAACGAAGTTCGACGTGGTCTAATTACGCGGCCTCGATCACTTGCTCCCTGGATGTTTAAGGAGTATGTGTGGTTTTGAAAGATGACGCTCCCGAATTACGCAGATATCACATTCTGTGCGTGGATGATGAGATTCTAGGTACCACCATGCGCGGAGAGACGCTCCAAGAACACGGTTATTCCGTCGTTCTCTATCATTGTCCGCTTGCGGCTCTTCGCTGCGACTTCTCCAAGTTCGATCTCGCGATTCTGGACTTTCAGATGCCGGGATTAAATGGACGGGAGCTATTTCTGCGCATGCGCGCATTGGGTGCAAGGTTTCCAATGATATTGCTCGCAGGAGGCGTGAATGCACTTTCACATGAAGATCGCGTTCTATTTGTGAAGTGCATCGACAAGGGCATGCCTATCGGACACCTGCTCGAAACGATAGCGGAAGTTCTGGATCCAAACGAGGTGCCTGATCCCTGCACTTGAGGACATCTGTGGTACTTAGATGCTTTGCACGGTTTTAAGAAATTGTGGATGCGTTATCTGGGCCGTCAATCAATATAGGCAGGCAAAAATAGTATTCCGCGACGGTCGTTACGTCCAAATCCTGCCAGCGTCGGACTCTAGTCATCTGTTCGTCACCCAGAGCCTTAACTCTGCTCGCCTGACTGCATGATCTAATCACTAGCAGGAAGAGGCTTATAGCAGAGTTTTTCCTTCTCATTAAAGGTCTTCTCGATGGCCCGTCGATTGCTTTTCTATCTACTTATGCGGGACGCCTCAAAACTTGCTTCGTCTGAGTCGATCATTCAATAGCGAATAAATCAGTGGAGGAATTATGGATAACCTAAGAACATCGTTAACAGCAGCGCAAAGCAATGGGACGGCCATTGGTCACTTCAATATCTCCGATTGGGTATTGCTGAAAGCTGTATTCTCGGCTGCTCAGGAACTAAAGGTTCCGGTAGTCGTCGGTTTATCGGAAGGTGAACGAGGCTTCCTGGGGGTCGCTCAAGTTGCGGCCCTGGTGAAGAGCCTTCGTGAGGAACAGGGCGCCCCTATCTTTCTCAATGCCGACCATACGCATTCCCTGGACAGCGCCATCGCGGCAGCCAAAGCTGGATTCGATTCCATTGTGTTCGACCTGTCCGCACTGCCGTTTGAGGAAAATATCAAACAGACAAAGCAGGCGGTGGAGGCGTTGAAGTCGATCAATCCGATGATCCTGATAGAGGGAGAGATTGGAAACATTGGAACAGGATCTGAGATTCATGAATCCATGCCTGATCTCTCGAGCGAGCTTACGACGCCAGAAGAAGCCAGGCAGTACGTCGAAGGCACCGGAGTCGATATTCTCGCTCCTGCGGTCGGGAACGCGCACGGTATGTTGCAGACCATGTTGAAGGGAGATGTGAAGAAGCACCTCGACATTACCCGGATACGGGAGATAAAGCGTGCCTCCGGAAGCTTCCTGACCTTGCATGGCGGCTCCGGTACGGAGGATCGTGACCTGCAGGAAGCGATCAAGGCCGGAATCAATATCATTCACATCAACACCGAGTTGCGCGTTGCATGGCGGCACGGCCTGGAAGACGCTTTTGCGAAGCAGCCACGAGAGGTTGTTCCCTACAAGCTCTTACCTGTAGCGGAAGAAGCTGTTAAGCAGGTTGTTCTCGCCCGGTTGCGGCTATTCAATCAAGTGCAGTAGCCGCCGGAATCTGCGGAAGATCAGGTGCTGTGACGACGTCACGACCAAATCTCGTCAGTGTTGGAAGTCCGTCGCGAGTTCGTCAGTTTGAGGCAGGATCCCTTGGCGTTTGTATAGGGGGATCTTGCTGTACTCAAACGACTTAGCAAACAGCCAATCTCAATTTGAGATTGGCTGTTTGCTTGCATCGCAATAGGGATGCGGCTCGTGGTTAACGATGACCAGCAGTAGTGAGGAGAGATCTTATGAGTCAAGTCCCTGTGACATCCGTGCATAAAGTTGAGGCGGACGGAATCCAAGTCTTCTACCGTGAAGCCGGCGATGCAGCCGCGCCTGTGTTGCTCTTGCTGCATGGGTTTCCGACATCATCCTTCATGTTCCGCGATCTCATCTCTCGTCTTGCCGACAGCTACAGAGTGATCGCGCCGGATCTGCCCGGATTTGGGTTTACGGAGGTACCCGAAAAGCGAAACTACACATACTCATTCGACGCGCTGGCCGGTACGGTGCAGGCCTTCACTGACGCGCTTGGCCTCACTCGCTACGCGATATACATCTTCGACTATGGAGCGCCTACAGGCCTCCGTCTGGCAATGAGCCGCCCCGAGCGAATTACCGCGATCGTCTCGCAGAACGGCAACGCTTATGAAGAAGGACTCGGCGATGCCTGGGGGCCGATCAGAACGTATTGGGCTGCGCCGACAGCAGAGAACCGGGAAGTGATCCGGAAGAACATCTTGAATTTTGACGGAACCCGCTGGCAGTACACGCACGGTGTCGCGAATCCCGAGAGCGTGCCGCCCGAGTCGTATACGTTGGATGCGGCCTTGCTGGAAAGACCGGGGAATATGGAGATTCAGCTCGACCTGTTCCTTGATTACGCATCGAATGTGAAGCTTTATCCCAAGTTCCAAGAGTACCTTCGGAAGTCGAAGCCGCCGCTGCTGGCAATCTGGGGCAAGAACGATCCCTTCTTCATTCCGGCCGGAGCCGAGGCCTACCGCAAGGATCTGCCGAACGCGAAGGTCCAGTTTCTGGATACAGGGCATTTTGCTACGGAGACACACTCTGTCGAGATTGCCGCTGCGATCAAAGAGTTTTTCGGCGCAAACGGCATCTCGAAATAGAAAGGCGGCAGGGAATCACGATGAACTCTTTTTCTGAAAATGTAACGGTTGTACTCGTCCATGGGGCATGGGCTGACGGGTCCTGCTGGCAGAACATCATTCTGCCTCTGAAGCGACAGGGCCTGAAGGTCACATGCGCTCCTATTCCACTTACATCCCTCATGGATGACATCGCTGCACTCCAGCGCGTAATTGAGAGAACCACGGGACCTGTTGTTCTAGTCGGTCACGCGTATGGCGGAGCTGTGATCGCTGGCCCGTCGGACGATCGGGTCAAGTCGCTCGTGTATGTGGCGGCCCTGGCACCTGATGAGGGGGAGACGGTAGCCGATGTGTTTTATCGCGCCACTCCGCATCCCTCTGCTCCGCAGCTCGCACCCGATGAGCATGGCTTTATCTGGATGCCGGAAGAAGGCTTCAGCAACGCTGTGGCGCACAATGCATCTCCGGATCAAACGACGATTGCGTCTGCAGTGCAGAGGCCTGTCTCTGTGAAGTGCATTCAGGAGAAAGCTCCTGCACCCGCATGGAAGACGAAGCCCTCGTGGTTCCTGCTTGCGGAAGAAGACCGCATGATTCTTTCTGAGACTCAGCGGTACATGGCAAATCGTATGAATGCCAAGATCTGGTCGCATGAAGTGGACCACTCTCCGATGCTCACGGCTCCGTACCTTGTGGTCGAGGTGATCCTGGAAGCTGCGCGTGGAGCGCTCGGCTCGTAAAGTGCTAACGAAGAGGAGGGTCGCACCTCCTCTTCGTTAGAAACATGGAACGTGCTCAACGGACACTCGTGTCTGACGAAGAAAGGTTCTTATGAAGCCCAACTCTGTTGCTGTTGTTACGGGTGCAAGCCAGGGGATTGGCCGCGCTACCGCAGTGCGTTTGGCGCGCGATTTTTCAGCCGTGGTTCTCGTAGCCAGAAATCAGGATGAACTACAAAAGGCTGCAGCCGATGTCAACGCCGCAGGCGCCGAGTCGCTTATCTATGCGCTCGACCTGCGAGATCCTCAGGCCGTAGAGACAGTCGTTAAGGGGACGCTGGAACGCTTTGGCAGGATCGACGCCCTGGTGAATATTGCGGGAGCGGTTCCCCAGATCGATCTGTTCGAGATGACGGATGCTCAGTGGAATGACGGATTAGAGCTCAAACTGCACGGCGCACGCCGCCTGACGGTACGAGCCTGGGATGCGTTGAAAGCCTCAGGCGGATCTGTCGTCCTGATCTCCGGCAGCGCCGCTCTCGACCCAAAGCCTGGGTTCGCTGCGGTTGCCGCGATCAACGCTGCGATTATTGCCCTCGCAAAAGCCTTTGCTGAGCAGGGAATCAAGGACGGAGTGCAGGTCAACAGCGTAGTCCCAGGCGCTGTGATGACCGGACGCAGGCAATCGTTCTTCGCGAAATGGGCGCCCGCGCACAACCTTACCGTAGAAGAGGCGCTGAAGAAGTTTCCAGAGGAAGCTGGTATCAGCCGTTTCGGTAAGCCAGAAGAGATCGCTGACCTGATGGCGTATCTGGTATCGCCGTCGGCGAAGTGGATGACGGGATCTTCTATACGAATGGATGGCGGCGAAGTCAAAGGCATCTGAGTCAGGAGTTCAGCGCCGTTTTGGTTCGCTAGTGCTATCTGCCAGGCCGGCATGATGGGAGAACCTATGTCTCCACGAAAAGCGAATATTGAACGACTGGCTACATTTTCAGATGGGGTGTTTGCGGTCATCATCACGATCATGGTCCTGGACCTGAGGCCGCCGGAGCACCCCACCTTCGCATCTCTGTTGCCGTTATGGCCGACTGCGCTGAGCTACCTGGTGAGTTATCTGTTTATAGCCATCGTTTGGACGAATCACCATCACCTGCTGCGCTTCGCCGACGAGTCGACGCCGCGGTTGATTTGGATTAATTTCGCGCACTTATTCACAGTATCGCTGGTGCCGTTTGCAACGGCATGGGTTGCGAGCACACGTATAGCCGCGGTTCCCGTCTTCCTTTATGCAGCGGTGTTTGTCCTGGTGGAGTTGGCCTATCTTCAGTTCGAGCACCACGCCCTGACCCAGGCGGAAGTGGAGGAGATCTCGCCTCGCACTCGCAGGCTTGCATGGATACGCTCCCTCGTTGCACTCGGACTCTTTCTCACTGCGATGTTCGTGTCGTTCGAGTTTCCGCGGTGCAGCTTCGCACTGGTGTGTTGCGCCGTCCTTCTTTATCTAGTGCCGGAGCCTCCAGTGCCCCCAGGTGAGAGCACGGACTCGGTCTCTCTGAAAACGGTGTGACTGCCCAAGAAGGACTCAACAGCAGCCGGGCTCGTTTTGTTAAGACATCGCTGGAAACAGCTTCAAAAGAATGATCCCCATGATCCAAAGCGGAGGAGAGTCGGAGTTGATTGATGTTATTTTGGCTGGCAATACCCAGCTTTACCATCAGTTGATTCTTCCTTATGAGCGGAGCGTCTACCTGATTTCGCATTCCTACATGAAGAACGATAAGGATGCTGAGGATGTAGCGCAGGAAACGTTTGTTAGGGCCTTTCAGAATCTAGGCTCCTTCCGAGGCGATAGAAAGCTCAGGACGTGGTTCATCGGTATCGCGATCAATGAGGCAAAGAGCCGATTGCAGCAACAGGCGATCATCCAGACTGCCTCTCTACTAAAACCTCAGAACGAAGAGTGGCTTATGTCCCCGACACTTCTGGACGATTGGAAAGAGCTTCCTTCTGGTGTGGTCGAGCACGAGGAGATCAGAAGCCTGCTGCAGCAAGCCTTTGAGAGGCTTCCTGATATTTACCAGCGAGTGTTTCTCCTGCGCGATATAGAGGGACTCGATCTAAACGACACGGCACAGATTCTGGATATGGATGTCGCACAGGTGAATCTCACGTCGCACGGGGCTCGAATCATTCTGCAGAGCTTGTTGGTACCACAATTGGGTGCAATCAACCTGGCTTCGAAGGAGCCGAGCTCCAGGAGGCATTCACGTGCAGCGACGAACCTTACAGCTAAAGTCCGTCACTGTCGAAGATCCGTCACAGCTTCGTCAGATGACGACTGCGATTGATGATGCTGGTTCAATCGATTTGCAGCGCAGGAACCACTTAGCTAGCCCATCTGGTTGAAAAGAAGATGCGCTGAGTTTGGCCGTTCGATTGCACTCAAACAATTAACCTTCGTTACGTCATCGCCTACGTGGAGCTATATCCATCACGGCAAGGAGAAGTATTTATGGATCGGGTCTCGTCTGAACAATCAATGAACGCGGAGAATCAAGACCTGGTTTCTGTTGGTTCCTCAATAGAGGCCAAAAGCCTCCTAACTAAGGTAGCTGCCTGGGTAAGTGATCGTAATATCCCTTTCCTGATTTCCAGTATCGGCATGATCGCGATGCTCCTTTGGGCGGGGTCTTTC
Source organism: Granulicella mallensis MP5ACTX8 (assembly GCF_000178955.2). Taxonomy (NCBI): domain Bacteria; kingdom Pseudomonadati; phylum Acidobacteriota; class Terriglobia; order Terriglobales; family Acidobacteriaceae; genus Granulicella; species Granulicella mallensis. Next base: position 1,348,915 of record NC_016631.1, read on the forward strand.
AAGATGACTGCGCCCGGCGCCGAAGGCATCATTCCCCTGGTTTCAAATAGCCCGCTGATCAGTTGGCACTTTAAAGTATTCGGTCCTTATGTCGGCTCTGATCTAATTGGCCTTACCGAAATCATCGCCGCCACGTTGATGATCGTAGGTTATTTGAAGCCCAAAGCCGGTATCGTCGGCGGCCTTATTGCATGCGTCATGTTCTTCATCACCAGTACGATGGTGATGACTACCCCCGGTGCGATTATTGTGGTCAAAGGGCTTCGGTATATGAGTTTCACGGGCTTGTTCCTTTTCAAGGACATCATCTCTCTTGGGGTAGCGTTCTATCTCGTCACCTATTTCGGTAAAAGAGCTATCCTCTCCGAAAACAAAAACTAATCGCTAAGTAGACGAAACCCTGGCCACGTCACCTCTCCGCTTGAAGCGCTCGGGGTGACAACAGGGCGTTGATCGCGTAAGTATGCAAAGAGGCTGAGATCCTCAAACACAAGTTCTACAACGGAGAACATTACCTATGGACCCTCAAGTGCAGCCCGAAGTTTACGATCTTCTTATCCTTGGTAGCGGCGCAGGCGCGAAACTGCTGGCCTGGACCTTCGCAGGGCAAGGCCAGCGCGTCGCCGTGGTCGAGCGCAAGTATGTTGGAGGAGCCTGCCCGAACATCGCATGCCTTCCCAGCAAGAATGTGATTCATACGGCACAGATCGCGCACAACGTTCGGCGCAGCGAAGAGTTCGGTGTCAGCATCGACAACTTTCGCATCAATATGCCGGCTGTCAGAGATCGCAAGCGCAGGATGGTCCAGGGATTGGTAGACACGCATCTCGCTCTCTACAAGCAGAGCGGCGCGGAACTGATCATGGCATCCGGCAGATTTGTGGGACCCAGGGTACTGGAAGCGACCCTGGCGGATGGAACGAAGCGATTGCTGACCGGCAAGAATATTGTGATCGGAACAGGGACGCATGCAGCTATTGAGAACATTCCCGGAATGGCAGCGGCACAGCCGCTGACCCACGTCGAGGCACTGGAGCTCGATGTCGTGCCCGAGCACCTTATCATTCTCGGAGCTGGATATGTGGGGCTGGAGTTCGCACAGGCGATGCGCCGGTTCGGTAGCCAGGTCACGGTCGTAGACCGTAACGAGCGTGTAATTCATGGCGAGGACGAAGACACCACCGAGGGATTGCAGAGCCTCCTCGAGGACGAAGGCATCAAGCTGGTTTTGAATGCCAAGGTGAAGAGCGTCGCGGGAGTATCAGGACAATCGGTCCGTGTCACTCTCTCGCAGAACGGCGTGGAGAGGACGCTGGAGGGCACACATCTCCTGGTTGCGGCTGGACGTGTGCCGAACACGAAAGACATTGGGCTGGATCTCGTTGGAGTGGAGCTGACGGAGCGCGGCTACATAAAAGTAAACGAGCGCCTTGAGACGAGCGCGCCCGGAGTGTGGGCGGTGGGTGAGGTCGCGGGCAGCCCGCAGTTCACCCACATCAGCGAGGATGATTTCCGCGTTGTTCGCGACAACCTGCTCGGCGGCAACCACGTGACTACGGGGAGACAGGTACCCTTCTGTCTCTTTACAGACCCTGAATTCGCACGCATTGGAATGACCGAGAAGGAAGCCCGCTCCAAGGGGATCGCCTACCGTCTCTTCAAGGTTCCGATGACGCATGTGCTACGGGCGCGCAGCCTTATGGAAACACGCGGATTCCTTAAGTGCCTGGTGGAGCGTGACAGCGACCGCATCCTCGGGTTCGCGGCGTTTGGTGTGGGGGCAGGCGAGATCATGGCGTGCGTGCAGATTGCCATGCTGGGAAGGATGCCCTACACCTCGCTGCGAGAGGCTATCCTCGCACATCCTACGATTCCAGAGGGGTTGATCGCTCTGTTTTCTTCTGCTGCGTCTTAGAGCTTGAATCGTTCATTCACCGGGAATATTTCGTGAGTTGGCGGGTTGTAATGCCTATGGGTTCTTTGCGTTTCCTGCACTCCCATAGGCAACTCCCACTCGACGAGGTTCATCCATTGCTACGATTTCTCCGCACAGAGTTTGCCATTGGCGACCTCACTCAGCGCCAATCTATTCTAAAATTGCTGGCGAAGGAAAATAAGCACGGACAGATGGTCCATGGCTCCCGAACTGAAGTTACTGACTCTCGTCAACCTCAAGACAAATACGAGGGCTTGAACGGAACATCCACTTCAGATCGCGTGAAGATCCATTCACGTATCCCCTCGCTTGATGTGCTCCGTGGTGTGGTCATGATGCTTATGGCGCTCGATCACACAAGGGATTTCTTCACGAATCAAAACATCGATTTGATGGACCCTTCCCATCTGAGCCTGCCCTATTTTTTTACTCGCTGGATCACTCACCTCTGCGCGCCTACATTCGTCTTTCTCGCTGGAGTGGGAGCGTATATGCAGCTCGCACGGGGACAAAGCAAAGGCGCAGTTTCGCGTTTTCTCGCCATACGCGGTTGTTGGTTGATCTTTCTCGAACTGACGATCGTCTATTTTGTCTGGATCGGAATGCCGGGAGTCAGCATTCTGCAGATTATCTGGGCGATAGGCGTGTCGATGGTCTTTCTGTCGGGATTGGTCTGGCTACCCATTCCCGTGGTCGCCGCGATTGGAGTGATCCTGGTTGCAGGGCATAACACTCTGGATGGTATCCATGCGGCTTCCCTGGGGAATTGGTCCGTTCTTTGGAGGCTCGGGCACGAGCCGGGCTTCGTGAGTTTTCACGGTAGACCGATCCTCTATGTCGTGTACCCAATCGTCCCTTGGAACGGACTGATGGCCCTGGGCTTCTGCTTTGGCCGCTTATGGACCGCGCCGGCTGGCCAACGCATTCGCTGGTCGGCGGGACTCGGCACTGGGCTCGTTGCACTCTTTTTGATCCTCCGAGCTTTCCACGGGTACGGCGATCCCAATACATGGGCCAGCCAACACGGCATAGCGCCTGCTATTACGACCTTCCTCAACGTAGAAAAGTACCCACCCTCGCTGCAATATATCTGCATCACGATAGGACTCTCTCTTCTGCTCTTAGCCTGGTTCGAATGGTTGATTTCTTCTGGCCGCGCACCCTGGCTGCGGAGTACCGCGGAGGTCTATGGACGTGTCCCTCTCGCCTACTACGTACTACACGTGGGCTTGATCCATCTCCTCACGATCATTACATGTGCTCTTACCGGCCATGATTGGCATCGCTTCACTACACCACTTCCATACGGCAGTGTGGCACTCGGGACGCCGCAAGGTTACGGCTTTAGCTTGCCGGTAATCTATCTCATCTGGATCGGAATTGTCGCATCGCTGTATTGGCCTATGAAGCGTTACGCGAGCTATAAGAGAACTCATCCCGAGAACAAATGGCTCAGTTATCTCTAAAGTGCTGAAGCTGGCAATGCACCAAGCACAAAGACAGAGGCGAATGCGCCCGAAGCAACCAATGCGATGAACTACGGGCGCGCCATCACCGACTATCCTGCTAATACTTTGGCTTTTTCTTGATTGAATTCCTCTTCCGAGAGGATGCCCATATCCAGTAATTCCTTCAGATCCAGCAGGGACTTTTTCTTCGCCGCCGTAAAGTCGCTAGCCGTAGCAGTTCCAGGGATGATTTCAGGTTGCGTCGCGGACCCAGCTTGCAAGATCAGTGCGGTGATCTCGTTATAACCCTTGATGTTGCTGTAATCGACCGCTTTTTGTTCCTTAACATTGGCGATGGCGATGTCAGCTTTATGTTCCAGCAGGCATTTCACTACATCTTTTTTGCCGGATGCGACGGCGTAGTGCAAAGGCGTGTTTCCGCCTTCGTCCTGCATGTCGACGTCCACGCCCTTTTCCAGCAGCAGTTTCACCATGCTTAGATGGCCCTTCTTGGCAGCCAGATGGAGCAGGCCTTCGCCACCATAGGTGTAAGTGGTGTTGAGCGAGAACCTCGCCTCGATCGAAATGTCATTCGTGGAAACTGCCCACTCAAGATAACTGCCGATAGCGGCAGCCGTGTCGCCACCCAGTGGCCTGGCATAGTTGACGTTCGCTCCATGTTGCAGGAACAGGTCTACGATCTCCTTCTGATTGTGAGCACAGGCATACCAGATCGGTGACACGCCCGCGTTGTTGAACATGAGCACGTCCGCGCCGCGCTCTACCAGCAGCTTCACGAGCATCCGATTGCCTTGCTCGCATGCGATGAGCAGAGAGCTTCCGCCGGAGTTGTTGGTGTGGTTGACGTTCGCGCCCTTGTCCAGAAGTACCGTCATCATCGGCAGGGCCTGGGCACGCGTGGCAAAGATGAGTGCCGTGTCGCCATTCTTGTCAACGGCGTTGACGTCCGCGCCCTTGTCCAGCAACAACTGCGCCGCCTCTTTGTTGAACCCGCTCGCCGCGACCATGAGAGGGGGCAGCGCCTCGTTGTTCAGCAGATTAACGTCTGCCCCGAGTTCCAGCAGCTTGCCCACAATTTCGGCCTGTCCTGTTCGCGCCACGAGGTGCAGCAGGCTGTTACCGAATCTGTCATTGATCTTTGGATTCGCCCCCTTGTCGAGCAGATAGAGCGCGGTCTGCTTCTGCTTTTGCCGGCAGGCGAAGAACAGTGGCGTCTCACCATCATGGTCTTCGTAATCGATATCCGCGCCCGCGTCGATCAGGGCTTTTACGATATCCAGATAGCCCCGGTGCGCGGCATAATGCAGGGCCGTCCGGCCTCGCTCGTCCGTGTATTTGACATCGGCTTCGTTGCTCGCCAAGAGCAGTTCGGCGATCTTCCGGTTGCCGTTCTCGCAGGCAACAATGAATGACATTGACATGGTTTTTTATTCCTACGGATTGGTCTTATTTTGCCTTCAGCAATAGCTCGACCGTCTTGATCTTCAGATTGTCCTGCTGCGCCAAAGTGAGTGGGGTTTCGTCTTTGTCATTGGTGAGCTCGGGGTCCGCTCCAGCTTCCAACAACAGCTTCGCTTTTCGATAGGTCTCTTTGGCTGCATTGGTATCGTAATTGACGTTGAACCCGCAGACCTTGTGTAGCAGGGTGTTGCCTTTGTCGTCGCGGCGGTTGATCTCGATCGCTCCGGCGTCCAATACGGTCTTTAGTAATTCAACCGACTTCTCGGCGATCCAGTCCGCGCCCGATTTGGGCGCCTCGTAATAAGGAGAGGTCTGATAGATATTCGCTCCGTCCTGCAACAACTCCAGCAGCAAGGCCTTTTGGCTCTCCGGCGGGTTGTCGGACAAGCCTTTCACGAAGCTCGTAAAAAGATGTTGCCCATCCTTTGTAGTCAGGTCGAAATCCGGCGAAGAGAACTGCTTCAGAAGCTGATACGCCTCCTTGCCCTGTTGTCTTGTCACTGCTTCGTAAAAGGCAGTGATGCCTTTATGGTTCTGCTCGTTGGGGTTTGCGTCCTGTTGCAGCAGCAGTTCTATGAACCCGCCGGGCAGGTTTTCCTTGACCGCTGCCAGTAAGGTCGTATTGCCCTCGATGTCCTTTGCATCCACTTCGACGCCTTCTTGAATCAGCAGCTGCAGATAAGCCAGCTTCAGCTCATTCCTTTGCATCCTGGTGCCGATGACATAGTGGATGAAGTTGCGCTCCGCATTGTCTTTGTAGCGGGCGTCGCAGCCTGCCTCGATCAGGCATTGAATGGCAGCGGGCGCTGCACTTTCGTGTAGGAAGAACCCCAGCAGGGTCTGACCCTTGACCTCATCGTTCCGGTTATCCGTCTTGTCGAGAAGAGCTTTCAGGAACTCTAACGAGGATCCCTCGTCTGTAGTGTCTCTCGCCAGCGCCTGATAGAGACCGTATTCGAATGTATCCAGCTCGTAGATGTCGGTCTGTATCTGTCCGCCCCTGATTAAAGCATCAGCGATATCGGCTGCTTTGTAGCGGACGATGTTACGGAATATCTGGGTTCTATTGTTTTGGAAATACTGCGCTTCAACCGTCTCCCCGGCTGCAATGAGAGCCCTGGCGTCGTCCATTTTGCCGTCCAGCAGGGCCTGTGTGAGTGTGCTGTGCGCGCTCATGATCTCAATGTACCTTATGCCATTTTCGATGGATGCGGGCGGCATGTGAATATGCCGATTCCTTAGCGTTCGCACAAGTGGCTTTCTAGAAGGGAGCCGGCCAGGTATGAAGCGGTAGCTGTGACGCGGTACTTGTGGGAGACGCGAGTGCCCACTCGCATCTCCCACGGGAGCAGGACAGGATTAGATGGCCAGGGACCAGTGGTCTTTTACCAGTCTTTTTGCGATGTCGAATTCGGGAGTAAGGGTGACAGCTTTCGCCAGCCCTTCCAGTTCATCGAGCACCAGATTGTTGGTCTCATTCTCGGGAATGTAGTTGGGGAGGGTGGGGTTGAGATAAGCGTAGCGGCCGGGCAGCATCATGCGAGCGAGGTCGGGGATGAGACTGGTGGAGGTTCCGTTGAGAGAGGCGTTCAGGACTGGCGATGGCAGCCCGTTGATGAGGAGAGGCGGAACGTTGTAAGGGTTGTCGGGGTCGCCTGTCTGCCATTGCTGGAAGCCCCAGGACTGTGTTGCGCTTCCAAGGCTATTGGCCATAAGACCTGTGCCGAAGCAGATCGCGACGATATCGGACGGATTGACACCCGAGTTGATGGCCAGGGCGATTGCCGCAAGCGTGGGATCGTGGTTGACGAAGGCGCCATCGATCGTGCCTTGATAGTTGCCGAACTTATGGGAGCCAAACATGCCAGGCATGGCCGATGTGGCAACGACCGCATCCGCAAGTTTGGTGTCGGCTGTAGGGGAATCGGGAAAGTTGTGAAGGAGAAGCGGTTGCCAGGGCGTGCCCTTCTGGCCGACGTCGAAGGAGGTAAATAGAAGCTTTTGATTCTTGTCGCTGAGCTTCTGGAGTCCATATTTTGCATACATCCCCGCGGCAAAGAGTTCGACGGGGTAGGCCGGCTTGGTAGGATCGCCGCCGCTGTAGTACTTGATATAGAACTCCCGGTCGGTGGTCCTATAGGTGGTGACGATCTCCTGCGGGCTCTCCCCATTCACCAGAGCGGCGATGATAGTACCGCCGGTGGAGGTTCCGGCCAGCATGCTGGCGCCTGAGACGACATTGGAGTGTTTCTCAAAAAGTGCATTCAGCAACGTAGCGGAGGCTAGTCCGCGGATGCCCCCGCCGACGAACGATAGAATCGTAAAACTGCTCATGATGATTCTCCTGTTTGTGTTGCCCGGTCAATTGGAACGGGGCTATGTGGGTGGATGATCGCGCAGCTACAGCGGAGATGGGAACGCTTGCTTTAGCCTCGTAGCTGGCACGGGCAGGGTTTCGGTCCGGGAATTAAGTAAATGGCATATTGGGGAAGTTCCTCTGTTCCTTGACGGAGTATTCGATCTTCATAATGGTTGCTTCATAAGCATCATGAAGATCGTTCATAGGTAACTGCCTCCGCTCCGCCCCGAAAGGACGAGGTCGTAGGTGCGCAATGAGAGGGGACATAGAAGCTAATTCCATTTCGCGTGTTCAATGAGAATCTTTGGAGGATGCGCAACGCGTTCGAGCTAGTTGGTTGCCTATCCGCACATTCTCCAGGTGGCGAGCGTGCTGTGACTCTACGACAGTAAAGTGTCGGCGACTGCCTTAGTGCAAGGGGCTCTTAGGCCGGAGCCATTGCACTAACGCGGGCCGAACTCAACTCTCGCGTTCAAGCGAGAGTTGAGTTCGGCCTGATCACCAGCGGTCGTTATCGTGTCAATTGGTAGACATCTACGCCGCCGTTGTAATTCGGTACGTAGATGTGACCGCCGTCGATCACTGGCGGGTCAAACTTGTTGAACAGGAATGCAATGCCTTCGGCCTGCGAATCCCACAGGACTTTCAACGAGCCATCGGCAGCAAGGTGGACCGGGTCGTATACCAGTAAGCGTCCGTTCGTTACGGCCTTGTTGGCGTCACGGTAGGGAATCGTGCAGGCCAGGATAGCCGTGTTCGGGTCGGCCCCATTGCTGGATCCGCTGCAGAAGCCTCCGGGCATGCCACCGTGTTGAACGGTTGTGCGAACCTCTGAGCTGGCAAACTCGTTGCTTTGGGCGAGATAGGACAACGTTCCCGTGTCACTCACCTTCCATTTGTGGAGTTGGTTGTTCTCGCCCCAGGCGAAGATCGTCCATGAATTCAAGACAGGATCGAAATACTGGACCGGCGTCATGTGCATGTGCGCCGTGTCTCCCCAGGGAAAGAAGTTCAGGACCGTTGGATCTGTGGGACATGGATCGACAGGTCCTGGATCGACCGTCAGCCACACCGGAGCTCCGGCGAGCTTCGCGCAGTTTGCCGGGGGATTTTTCAGGTCGGCAACGGTCGTTCCTCCCATGTTCGTCGTCTTGATGGGAAAGGCAATTCCATCCTTACCGCTAGCGACACATACGCCAAGGGGGAAGATGCAGGCCGGACCGGCGGAGCCCCAGTCTTCGTCCGCCCAGGCACCCTGGGCCATATCGGGATACACGCGGACGCTCAGCTTGCCCTCAGCGCTCATGGAGGTTTCCACTCTGGCATTCTTGAGCGACATGTTCATCCCGCTGCCCACAGGCTTGCTCATTGCCTCGGTGGCAGCATTCATTCCGGCGAGCTTGCCAGCGGGAGGCGCCTGACCGCCACTTCGGCCCATATCGGTCCACGGAGTCCAATGGTCCACGACCGCGATGTTGGCTTTGGTGCTCCCTGAAGGGGGTGTGTACTTCAGCTTGAGAAATGACTCTCCCCACTGGGTCGCGCCGTCGAAATCTCCATTACCGGTAATCACGTACAGATTGCCCTGCGCGTCTGCCGCTGCGCCTTGTCCGGCCATCCAAATGCCTGCGCCCTCTCCAGCGGTGGTCGCGAAGATCGCCGTCTGGGTATTGCTGGCGACATCGAAGGCGAAGCAATAGCCTGCAGCGCCAGGGTCTGTCTCATCGATGGTGCCTGAACAGCCAAGCACCGTCTTGACGCCTGCGACATTGGTTTCAACGAGAGAGGATCGCTGCTTCCGGGGATAGCCGTTGAAGTCCTGCCCATTACTGGATCCCTGGATCATGACCGGTGGCGTGACCATGCTGCCGTCGCCCACATTGAGAACAAACATAAAGTATCGCGCTGCCTTCGGATCACTACTGGCGGGGGCAGCCGGCATAGGAGTTCCATGGGCATTCGGCACCACCCAGCAAACCTGATAGAGCCGCTTCAGCTCCGGGTCGATGACCCCTGTCGATACGCAGCCCCAGTGTTGGTTGATGCCCCAACCATCAATAGCCCTGGTCCCGTCGATCGGGGTTCCCAGCTGGACCTGCCAGATGCCCGATCCGTCATGCGCATCGACTCCGCGCACAACGTTGGCCATCGACGGCAGCACCATGACATCCCGCACTCCCCGCGAAGTTGTCACCTGCGGCAGGATGAGCGGCTGCGCTTCCATGCCGCGAGCATCTCCGGCCAGTGGGATGATTGTGCTTCTTACGATGCCTTTGGTGCCAACGGACGCTTGCGTCAGTATCGTCTCGTGCGCGTTCCAGCCGCTCCTGGAGTTGTCTGCCGAGCGGGTAACCCATGGCACCATGGTTTGAGCAGTGAGAGGAAGAAAAGAGAGCAGACTGATCGTTCCGGCTGCTATGCGAAAAATCTTCGAGATCAGAGAAATTCTCAACGTGATGTCCCCCTGTAAGTAACTACAAATTGATAGCCCGCGCCGCTTGCCGCCAGCCCGGAACCTGTGGCCGAAATCGTATGCCGATGTGTTCTGAGACGATAGTTTTTCCATCTGGAGATACGACTGTCGTCGAGAGCGTGATTCCCACCGGAAGCTGTGCTGAAAGTTGCAGCGAGATCTCAGAATCGTTCGCGCAATCGATGTAGGTCCAGCCGGCATGTTGTGCTGTTGGATAGGCGTTGATATTTTCCGCAGCGTTGCTGACGGATCGATATCCCGCGCGTTACCCGCCATGCCAGCCCTCTGTCTCTAGATTGATTGAATGGCCCGCGAGTATTTTGGTGAGAATCCTACTTTGCTATTCATGTGGATTTTGGTCAAGAGATTTTAAAATATTCAGCGAACTTTCCTGCAAGCGTTGTTTCGCAGGCACTACATTAACCTCCGCCTGTTTTGCGCCATGCGCTCTTCGTTCAAGAAGGTGTGTGCCCGAGCCTAGGAAATAGCAGCTAGCCAATACATATATCTATGCACTTCTCCGGATGCGAGTGTAGGTGCGAATTTGAATCCATTCCGCATGCTTCATGAGAATTCATTGCGTATACGCGACGAATTCCGGATAGCTCGTTGCTTATCGGCAATGTTCTCCAGTAGGCGAGAGAGCTTGTTGGTTGTGACCGTAAAAATACCAGCGACTTGCCTCTGGTTTAGAAGCTTGGTCAAAGCTTATTGGCTTTGCCATTCTGCGTAGTACGCCTGCGATTGAAAACTGCGAAAGGGATAATGAAACGACTGTGCAGTAATCGTTGCAGGGTTGCAGGAATGTTTGCGAAATATTTACTTTAAATTTTTTGACCAAAAGCCACATGAATAGCAAAGTAGGATTCTCACCAAATTACTCGTGGGGGAAGCCTGTGCATTTGTCGCGTCAAATTTCCTTATTATGGGATTGCTCGCGATCGGCGGTGCGGCAATCTTCCCAGTGATGCTTCATTCAACACTCGGACCCCAATATTCCCTCACCGCTTACACCATTTCCGCGAATCACACTGCTTTGCTGATCGCCTCCTTCTGGTGGCCGATTGGCTTCGCTCTGGCAGCGGCATACTTCATCTTTATTTCCAGGTACTACGCGGGAAAGGTCAATGCGAATCGTGACAATCAAGGCTTCTACTAGTCCGGACATGACTTCTATGCACCCAAAGATCGAAGAGAAGCGCAACGACGGATTGATCTGAGGAACATGCGTATGCGGGGATAGTTTTTATTCTGTTTCTTCTTCCAATTCGACTGCATCCACACTGGCGTAATTCTGATCTGGCACGAACGACACAATTAACTTACCTTGTGCATTTGGGTGGAGTCCATGAAATGTCTTCTTGAAGGCATGGCCTGGACCAGCTTCCTTTAGGATGTCAAGATTTCGTGTTAACGCTGTTCCATTGCAGAGTACGTCGAAGACCCGACTTCCGACACCGCCAGTCTTTGATTGACTCGTACCCCAGTACTTTTCCGCAAAATATAATGTCAGCGCATAGCTCCCTTTGTCTGCGGGTAGTGCATAGCTGAAATTGCCATATCGTTCCCCGGCATATAGACCTGGGTCTTCCGTCCCGGCTACTGTAATCTTGTCGTTCGCCAGTTGTCCTCCGCCGAAGTAAGTATCGGGAGACCAGAGATCTCCCGCCTTATCTACAAAGAACTCATTTTGCGCCACCATGCGAATGGGACGTTGATGGTGCGCTATTCCTGGAACGATTTCGATTGCATTAATCATCGATTCTCCCAAGACACTTGAAAAATTCAACTGGAGATTGCCATCCGGTCCAGGGTGAATGTCCTTGAATACCCTCACGTCGGCTGTATTCGCTCCGGCATCGGCAACAATATCGAATTGACTCAGAAGGAGGGCTCCATTGAGTTGTACGTTGAAGACGCGACTGTTTTCTCCGCCCCCCAAACTGCTTGTCGGACTATAGGTGGTTTCGGCAAAGTAGAGTCGCATCTCATAGGTCCCGGGTTTGAGCGGGATCTTGTAGGAAAATGTTCCCGACCGTGATGTGAGATACATCTCGGAATCCCGGGTACGCGCAATGTACTGATCAGGCAAGTCCGTTGTGGCTCCGCCTGAAAAGTAGCGGTCTCCCATCCATACGTTGCCTTCATGGTCTTTAAAGATCGGTCGGCTATATCCACAACGAATACGGATCTCCGGACCGGACGGCAATACGGGGGCGAAGGGTGTCGAGGCAATGGGTGCATTGCTCGAACGCGTAAGATGAACCAGGTTCGACGAGAGCCGTGCCACGATCAATGCGCAGATGATTACCGGAAGAACATACAAGAAAATCCTGTTCTTTTGTACGAATCTCCGGCTGGTCATGGGGGCAGCGACTGAGGAATCTCCGGGAGCGGTTTCCTGATTCTGGTCAGGCACAGAGGGAAAGTGCGGTTCGATGGCGGTGCGATCTACAAATTCCGGCAGGTAATGTCCGGTAGCGACTACGATCTCTATCGGCTCGTGCGCGCCTTCTCCTTCGTAAAATTCACGCAGTTTCTTTCTCAGGCGGTAAACCTCGACCCGCACTATCGAATCCGTTGCCTGATCGAAGCTTTCTGGGCGGTGAAAGACGTCGGCGGCGATCGAATATTCTTTGATGTTGTCGGTATCGCCTTCGAAATACTTCTGGCAGATATATTCCAGCAGGTGGGTCAGCCGAGGATTTTTTCTAAATCTTGGTGATGCGAGTACTGCCTCGAGTGCCTGACGTTCTTCTGCTAAACGTGCCGGTTGCGGAATCGTTCCCTGTGTCGCCATGAGTCTGTTTCTCTGTGATTGCAGAGGGCAGGGAGGTCCCCACCCTGGTCAAGGGGGATCGCGGCCTGGAGGCCATTCCAGAGGGTTGTTGCCGGTTGGATCATGAAAATCGTCCAGTCGATAGATCGGACTGCCGGCAGCTTCGATTGCGGAGCTATGTCCATGTGCGAGATTTCAGAATGATGAATGCTGTCAACTTCGCTCGTCCCGGGAAGTCGATTTCCTCGCGAGGGGTATTAGCGCTGCAAAAAAAGCTACGAGCATTGACGCGTCCCAATATAACCCCCTAAATTTCCCAGTGCAAACACGAGGTAACGGTGAAAGATACCGCAAGGTAACAGATGTAACGTTTACGGTTTCGACTAAAGGTCCATATAAGTGGGGAGTCATCGACTCCGATGAGTTGGAATCTCTCCCCCAAGGACCTTTATGACTCGCAACCTATCGAAACTTCGCCAAGCGATCTTCTTCCTGTGCTTCCTGGCCTCGGTGAGCGTCATAACTAATTGCTCATACGCACAATCGGCCTCGAGCTGGCAGCTGGTCTGGAGTGATGAGTTCAATGGCCCGGCTGGTTCTGCCCCTAATTCCCAAAACTGGACCCTTACCCAGGGGCTGACCCCTGATGGAGCCCAAAGTTACAACTGCCTGTTTGGTCAGACCACGAATGGATGCGATCCCAACAACCCCAACGTCTATCTGGACGGCAACGGAAATCTGGCTATCGTGGCGCGTTCGGCTGCGGCTGCCCCCAACGGAGTTACAACCGGACGAATCTCGTCGACTTCCGGAACGAATAACTCCACGATTCTCTTCGGCACTCAATATGGCCGCGTCGAAGCAGGCATGACTCTACCGGCGGGGACAGGGAACCAGGGCGTATGGCCGGCCTTCTGGATGTTGGGGAACAACATCTCCTCGATCAATTGGCCAAGCTGCGGCGAGATGGACATTATGGAGTACATTGGTGCCGCCAATCCCACACAGGTCTATGGAACGCTTCATGGACAGGGGTATGGCAACGATGGGTTGGGCGTTCGAGCTACCAATACAGCGGGGTTCGGCGGGTACCATGTCTTCGGTATGATCTGGAGTCCAAATCAGGTCCAGTTCTACGTAGACGACGTTACGAACATCTACGGGACGATCTCCACTGCCGATCTTATGGCGAACCAATCCTGGGTCAATGGTGGACTGGCAGCATGGCCCTTCAACAATCCCTTCTTCCTCATCCTCGACCTGAACATGGGCGGCCCTTTCCCAGGGAATGTCAGTAGCGCGACGACCTATCCTCAGACCTTGTTGGTCGACTATGTCCGCGTCTACCAGGCCACGCCTCCAGCGGCACCAACGCATGTGACTGCGACGGCTTCCTCTCAGAGCCAGGTTGCTCTCAACTGGACCGCAAGCACGACCACGGATGCAACGTACAACGTCTATCGCAGCTCAATCTCCGGAACGCCGCCGCAGTCCCAGAGCCAACCGAATCCGGCCGTCATCCCGCAATCGAATCAGACTTTGATCGCCAACAACATTACGGGAACCTCGTTTGCCGACGCCAATCTTGCACCCGGGCACACGTACTTCTATACGGTGACAAGTAGCGGAGGTTATTCCGGGGAATCGGCCGCTCCGCAGGCTTCGGTAACGCTGCCTGCCAGCGGTGTAGGAGCGAATGGCGGCGCGCTTCACGTAAGCGCCGCGGGCTACAGCGGGACGGGGGCATATATCCAGAACTCCCAGGTAAGCGGTGGGTTTACGAACGCCTTCACCGCCACGGTTGATACCAGCGCCGTCACCAATCCGGCTCCTCAGGATGTGTACCACTCCGAGCGTTGGGGACCACAGAGCTGGACCATCGCGCATCTTTCTCCTGGCAGCAGTTACGACCTTCGAATGCACTTCGCCGAATCCGCCTGGACTGCAGCCGGCCAGCGACAGTTCAACGTATTGGTCAATGGCCAACAGGTACTGACGAACTTCGATATCTTCGCCACGTCCGGTGCCCAGAACAGAGTGGTAACGCAAACGATCAACACTGTGGCCGACCAAAACGGGGTCATTCTTCTTCAATTGGCACCTGGGGCGGCAGACCAGCCGGAGATTCGCGCCCTGGACGTAACCCCTTCAACCGGTGGCACGACCTATGGCAATACTGGAGGCAGCACTGCCTACATTGCGATCGATTCCGGCGGCCCGGTTGAGGGTGCCTTCGAAGCTGACGTGAATGGCGGGAGCTTCGGACTTCCACAAAACCCGCTGACGGCGGGCGGGGGGACCAACACCACAACGCAAACCATCAGCACTGCAGGTGTCACAAACCCGGCTCCTGCTGCGGTCTACGAGACAGAACGGTACGGGGCCTTCGGGTACGTCTATACCGGACTGCTTCCAAGTTCCATCTACACCATCCGGCTCCATTTTGCAGAGGGCGTTACGACCCATACCGCGGCAGGTGATCGTCTCTTCAACGTTTCGGTCAACGGTACTCAGGTGCTGACGAACTACGATATCTTTGCCACCGCCGGCCTCAATCAGGCTGTCATTCAACAGGTCACGGGCACATCGGACGAGCATGGAATACTCTCGGTGCAGTTGTATCCAGGCGCGACCGACCTGCCCTCGCTGCGTGGAATTGAAATTACGCAGACAGGGACCGCACCTCCACCCCCGGTTCTTCCCGGGGCGCCGACGGCACTTAGCGCGACGACAGCTTCGGCCAGCCAGATCAACCTGAGTTGGACGGCGAGCAATACCTCCGGCGTGCAGTACCAGGTATTTCGGCGCACAACGTCCGGATTTACACCGTCAAGCAGCAACCAGGTGGCTACGACCACTACGACAACCTATTCCGATACGGTCTTAGCGGCAGCGACTACCTACTACTATGTGGTTGAGGCCAGCAACGCGTCGGGAAGCTCGCCGGCCTCCAACCAGACCAGCGCCACAACGGCTGGCAGTGGCGGCAGTAACACCGATGTAGTGGACATCAACGCAGGTGGAACGGCCGCAGGCAGCTATCTGGCGGACACCGACTTTACAGGTGGCACGGCGTCCTCGACCACAGCGACAATCAATACCTCCCTGGTAGCCAACCCCGCTCCGCAATCCGTTTATCAGACGGAGCGGTTCGGGGATTTCACTTACACCATCCCCAACCTGACTCCCGGCGCAAGCTACACCGTGAATCTGCACTTTGCGGAGATCTACTGGACTGCTCCCGGCAAACGGCAGTTCAACGTCCTGATTAACGGAGCCACCGTGCTGACGAACTTCGATGTCCTTGCCACTGCGGGTGGAGAAGACATCGCCATCGTCAAATCGTTTCCTGCGACCGCCTCCAGTAGCGGAACCATCACCATACAGTTCACCACCGGCGCCGCTGACCTGCCCAAGATCAGTGGGATTGAAATTACTCAACCAACGTCTCTTCACAAGACCGATCTTCAGATCGATGCGGGCGGCGCTGCCGGCGGTACGTGGCTGGCGGATGAGGACTTTAACGGCGGGACGGCCTCTTCAACGACAGCTGCGATCAACACCTCCCTGGTGGCCAACCCTGCTCCGCAAGCCGTCTATCAGACGGAGCGGTTCGGGGACTTCACTTACACCATCCCCAATCTGACTCCTGGTGCAAGTTACACCGTAAATCTGCACTTCGCGGAGATCTACTGGTCTGCTGCGGGCAAGCGACAGTTCAACGTCCTGATCAACGGAGCAACCGTGCTGACGAACTTCGATGTCTTCGCTGCGGCTGGGGGTGAAGATATCGCCATCGTCAAATCGTTCTCTGCAATCGCCACCAGTAACGGAACCATCACGATACAGTTCACTACCGGCGCCGCCGACCTGCCTAAGGTTAGCGGGATTGAGGTTGTGGGCTGAACCTTTGTAAACCTGGTGCGGCAATCGCTCGCCGCTGCGCTAAACCACTCACGTCACCTATACCCACGAGGGATTCATGCGACTTTCGATCACGCTGCGCAGTAAACTCCTGATTCTTAGCGCTGCATGCGCTGTTACATGCGGTTTTACGAATCGAGCCGTCGCACAATACAACTCCACCATCTTTGGACCGAACGTCTATGTTTTCGATCCATCCGTTGCAGGATCTGTCATCAACGCCGACATCGCTTCCATCTCAAACCCCACGGTTAGCAGCGGACAGTTCAGCAGCAGCCGTGCGGCAGTTCTGTTCAAGCCCGGTACATACTCCGGAGTGAGCCAGGAGGTAGGCTTTTACACCTCCATCGCCGGACTGGGACTAACACCGGATTCGACGGTGCTCAATGGTGGTGGCCTCTACCTGGATGTGACCGACAGCAATGGCAACGTAACGACGAACTTCTGGCGGTCGATGGAGAATCTCCGCATCAATGTGCCCGCAGGCGATACGGAGACCTGGGCTGTCTCGCAGGGGGCTTCACTTCGCCGCGTTCATATCGCCGGCGGTCTGGAGTTAAGCAATCAGAGTTGCGGCGAGGCGAGTGGAGGCTTTATCGCAGATGCCACGGTTGATAATGGGATTAACGCCTGTTCACAGCAGCAGTGGTACACCCGCAACAGCACCATGGCCTCGTTCAGCGACAATGTGTGGAACTTTGTCTTCTCCGGCGATACGTTTACATCCACGGCACCTTCCAATAGTTTTCCTAAGAACACGATCCTTTCCACTACTCCTGTCGTGCGTGAGAAACCTTATCTCTACGTCGACAGCAGCGGGAACTATAACGTCTTTGTGCCTGCTGTGAAGAGTTCTTCCAGTGGTGTCGACTGGACAGCCAACAATGGGTTGGGAACAGGCTCCAGTGACGCCATCAGCACCTTCTTTATCGCCACGCCTTCGAATACCGCAGCTCAGATCAACTCCGCGTTGGCATCGGGCAAAAATCTTATCCTGACTCCCGGCATCTACAATCTCTCAGCGCCTATCAGTATTACGAACGCGAACACGATCATGCTGGGGCTGGGGTATCCGACGCTGATTCCGCAAAGTGGCAGCTCCGCGATAACAGTCGCCGATGTGAATGGCGTGCAGATTGCAGACGTCCTGATCGACGCCGGTCCAACGAACTCCTCTGTGCTTCTGCAGGTGGGCGTCGCCGGTGCTACACGTGTAAGCCATGCTTCGAACCCCACTTCGATCAGTGACGTGTACTTTCGTATCGGCGGTGCAGAGGGGGGCTCTGCTACTACCAGCCTCGAGATCGATAGCGATAACGTCATTCTCGATAATGTGTGGGCGTGGCGAGCGGACCACGGTACCGGTGTGGGTTGGACCTCCAACACCGCCTCGCATGGGCTTGTTGTCAATGGTGACAATGTGACTGCGCTTGGCCTTGCTGTCGAGCACTATCAGCAGAGCCAGGTGCAGTGGAATGGCAACGGTGGCGAAACGATCTTCTACCAGAGCGAAGATCCGTACGACGTCCCGAACCAGACCTCGTGGACCTATAACGGTGCAAACGGGTATCCCTCGTACGAGGTCACATCCAACGTGTGCTCGCATACCGCGTATGGTCTGGGTATTTACTC
The DNA here is from genome assembly GCF_000178955.2 of Granulicella mallensis MP5ACTX8. Taxonomy (NCBI): domain Bacteria; kingdom Pseudomonadati; phylum Acidobacteriota; class Terriglobia; order Terriglobales; family Acidobacteriaceae; genus Granulicella; species Granulicella mallensis. The sequence goes on from NC_016631.1 coordinate 1,366,948, forward strand.
CTTCTTCGATGTCACAGGAGTGACGATCTTTCAAAGCAACGCGATTCTCGCCCCGAACGTCTCCGGAGTGAACTTCACAGACATGGTAACTGTGATGCTTAGCGGCTCGGGCGGCATCAGCAATGTCATCAACAACACAGGAGGATCTACAGTCTCTGCCGGAACGCCGCATGATCTTACGACGTACAACGGAAGTGGAGCGTGCTCCAGCACAGGGGCTTCGAGCGTCGAGATCAACTCCGGCGGCGGCGCAGACTCGCCCTTTGTTGCAGACACGGATTACACCGGCGGCTCGTCTTATGCTGTTTCCAATACGATCTCTACGGCGGGCGTAAACGACCCAGCGCCGGAAGCGGTCTACCAGGATGCTCATGAGGGTACGGCGACTTACACCGTTCCAGGCTTTGTTGCTGGCAGTACCCATACTGTAAGGCTGCACTTCGCGGAACTCTACTGGTCCACTGCTGGCAAACGTCAGTTCAATGTTGCTATCAATGGAGTACAGGTTCTCAATAACTTCGACATAGTGCAAACGGCAGGTGGTCAATATAAGGCCAACGTGCAGCAATTCACCGCCACCGCCAACAGCGCAGGCCAAATCGTAATTAGCCTAAGCAATGGAAGTGTTGACCAGCCAGAGATCAGCGGTATCGAGATTCATTAGCGCCAACTTAGTTGCTATTGAAGATGAAAGATCATCTGGTTTCATCACCGTAGACTTCATCGTCTACGGTGATTCTTTCTGCGTCCATGCATTTTCGTCGGAAGGGCGTGCAGCAGTGGGATGGGCTAGAGAATTAGCGATTGGACCCAAATCGGGTCTGGGGCAAAAAACCTGTGACTCTAACTAGTTGATTGCTTGGTATCTAAATGGTCGGGGCGAGAGGATTCGAAATGGCAAAAGATCCCTTAGTCCTCGCAGATGGTGGTCCTACCGAAGTTCAGGTTGGACCCGTCGACTTTCCGTATCTTGATCTTGGGCCCTTTTCGTTTTCAGGTTTTTGCAATAGCGATTACCACAGAGCAGTTCCCGTAGGTGTATAGCGAACCACAGGTCTATACGTTCTTTTTCCCTAAGAGAAACAGCACTCGCAGGGATTATCCACTTCACATCAATACGAGAACTGCTCTAGCAAATGCCCCGCCGCACGATGGAGGATGTTACGGGGTAGCTTTGTTAATCTTCAGCTGGGACACGTAGATCTGTTGGCCTTCTTTGGACGTGCCGTCACCCTTATTAGCCAGGATCAGCACCCATTCATTGTTTCGGAAGGCCGTCGTCATGCCCGTAGTAGAGTCGGTTTCCGGTTGGATATTCGAGGATTCGTAGATCTCCTTGTTGCCAGACCACGCCTGGTTGGTGAGCATTGCCCAGTAGATCTCTTTGTACTTCTCGCCTTTGTAGGTCATGTACATTGAACCGTTGTACAACGCGATACCGGGCGGTACATTAGACTTCGGGGTTTTAAATTCGCCACGCTTGTCCTTGATGTCTTCGTTGCCGCTCCATTCCTTAGTGATGACGTTATAGGAGGCCCACATCAGCTCGTCGCCGTGGCGTGCCTTGAAAATGACCATCACGGTATAGCCGTAGCCGCACAGCGTAGGTCCGTAATCCGACTGTGGCGTTCCGTTCGAGGCGACCTTCTCGATCTTGCCCATATTGGTCCAGGTTGTTCCATCAAAGGTTGCTGTGAAGAGGTCGCTGTCCTTCTGCCAGCCAAGCCACAGAGCCGCTGAACTTCCGGTGCCCTGCACGGTCAGCGAGGGTGCGTGATCGGTCGGCAGATTTTTGCCGCCGATGCTAATCAACTTTCCATCCTGCCATTGGCCGGTGGGGCAGGCCAGCGTCGTTAGCATGATCGGATACTCGTCGTCGATTTTGATCGACGAGCGATAGGCCATGTAGAGTGTTTCATTGAATACGGCGAGGCTTGGTCCATTGCTGGTGTAGAGTTTTTTATTGTTGATGGTCTCCACTACATCCTCTTTCCAGATATTGTCCTTGTAAAGACATTGCCAGATGACATTGGTTTCGTCGTAGGAGCAATAGGTGAACAACAGACTGTCGGAAAAGTAGGCCACAGCAGGTGTGGCGCTAGTCCGCGGGCTAATTTTGCCATGGTTGGCGGAGAGTACCGCGATTGATTGGTTGCCGGTCCACGAGCCGTCGCTCGATGGGATTTCCAGGGTGGATTGCTCTGACATTTTTCTCCTCCGGATGCTGGTTTGTGTGTAGCGTTAACGTTGAAAGTCGCAGGATCTCCATCGTCCAACCCGAGGTTAGCCGTTGAATAAACATGGGTATGATGCAGAAATCCCGGCGAACGCGTGTGCAACTGCGACTTCGCACACGTGCGATCTAGAGGCACGAAAGAGTCTTTGCGCTTCGGCCTCCAGCTCGGGGATCGACGATTGCCGCATAAGGGCATAGACGGTTCTCGGCAGTTGAAAGCCGCTACTGTGCGGATTTCAAACTGTGCACCATCCTCACAAACGAAAAACGGACCGCCCACTCTTGTACAGTGCTCATCGCCTGGTACAAGAGTGTCGCGCCACAATAGCAGACTATGATTCAACGCGTTCAGAGATTGGCACTGACGGGGAACATTGCCTGGGGTATGTTCAGGGCGTTATAGAAACCGCGACTATGTGGCAGGTCGCCAATGAGAAGACTACTCAGGCCCAGGTGCCTATGTTCTGCCTAAACCCTAAGGCCACGAACGAGGTCATCATTCGCAAAATACCCATTTGGGCTATCGAATATCCAGAAGATACAAAGGGCTCAGCAATAGAATTTCTTATCAGCATGCTTGTTGGAAACTATCCCTGTTCGAAATGGCCTAAGGGCTGCTTGGCACGTGCAGATTGCCCCTGGTGAAAGCAATGTTGAGTTCACCCCTATAATGCTATGCCCGAGTTTCAACGGCTTCAGACAATACAAGGACGTATGCGAGCCTTCACGTTTTATGGGGACGCTATCGAGAGTGAACGAATATGCCTGAATCTTCGCGGGATCCCTTGAAACTTCAACGCGATCTTCTCGATTCAATAAATGACAAGGACGCTCCTCGGAGTCGCGTGCAGCAGTGGGACTGATCGAAGAATTAGCGATTGGACCCAAATTGGGTCTGGGGCAGAAACGCCCGTGACTTTAACTAGTTGATTCTTTGATGTTTAAATGGTCGGGGCGAGAGGATTCGAACCTCCGACCCCCTGGTCCCGAACCAGGTGCGCTACCAGACTGCGCTACGCCCCGAACCTCTGGTGGTGTTGTCTTGCCGGCTTGTGATGGGAGCAAGACGCTCAGTTCCTAAAACCTCTGGAACCTGCCGCTTGCCGACCGACTGATCTAGTCTAGCAGAAAATAAGGGTCTTGCCTCGACAGCACAACCTGAGAAGCTGTCCAAAACTGTTCCAGGGCATCTTCTGACCGTTGAGCCGGAGATTGCTGAAGCTATACGGCCCGCGTAGAATAGAACGAGTGAAAGTTACCTGTATGTGCGGTTGTCGCTGTCCACAGCTCTTTGGCTGTTGTTGACACCTTTCCGCAACCTGGCTGTCCTTCACTTTTACAGCCTGTAGTTGGTACCTTCACCCCATCAAATTCCAGATTTATCCATTGCCGGCAGGTCAGCCGGAGGCGCGGGTGCAAATGCGCCGAACCAGGAGGATTCCTTGCCAATCAAAACTGCTCCAGAAGAAAACGTCTCGGAGGTGCTGCGAGAGCGGCTGAACCATCTGCAGGCGCTTGAAGCCGAGAGCCTCTATATTCTGCGCGAGGCTGTCGCTGAGTTCGCGAAGCCGGTGATGCTGTACTCCATCGGCAAGGACTCGAGTGTCATGTTGCGGCTGGCGCAGAAGGCGTTTTATCCGGGCAAGATTCCGTTTCCGCTGCTGCACGTCGATACCAGCTACAAGTTCCCGGAGATGATCTCGTTTCGCGACACCTATACGAAGGAGATTGGCGCCGATCTTATCGTGCATCGCAACGAGGCGGCAATCGCCGATGGAGCCAGCCCCTGGAAGCTCGGCACGCAGAACTGCTGCGGTGCTTTAAAGACGCGGTCTCTGCTGGATGCCCTGGAAGAAGGCGGCTTCGACGCTGCTTTTGGCGGCGCGCGGCGCGATGAAGAAAAGAGCCGTGCGAAGGAGCGTGTTTACAGCTTCCGCGATGGGGCGGGGCAGTGGGACCCCAAGAACCAGCGGCCTGAGCTGTGGAGCCTCTACAACTCGCGTCTGCGCAAGGGTGAGAGCATTCGAGTCTTCCCGCTGTCGAACTGGACGGAGCTCGATATCTGGCTCTACCTCTACTCTGAGCAGATCCCTATCGTACCGCTGTACTTTGCGGAAGAGCGTCTGGCGGTTGTACGTGGCGGTTCAATCACGCTGATACACGATGGTGTACGTCTGTTGCCCGGCGAGAAGCCTGAACTGATGAAGGTGCGGATGCGTTCGCTGGGCTGCCTGCCCTGCACGGGCGCGATTCGCAGCGATGCGGACACGCTGCCGAAGATTATCGAGGAGCTGATTACGTTCCGCCGCAGCGAGCGCGAGAACCGCGCGATCGATCACGATGAAGAGGGCTCCATGGAGCTGAAGAAGCGGGAGGGCTACTTCTAAATGAGCACACAGGGATTGGGTTTGAACGATAGTGTGCGCGAGACGGCCTTCCGCGCTTTTCTCGATGCACATCTCGACCAGGAGATGCTGCGCTTTACGACTGCCGGCAGCGTCGACGACGGCAAAAGCACGCTCATTGGCCGTCTGCTGCACGATACCAAGAGCGTGTATGAAGACCAGCTTGCCTCGATTCGCGCGAGCCGCGTAAACCGCGCGGGCGCAGGTGTCGTCGATCTTTCGCTGCTGACCGATGGTCTGAAAGCGGAGCGCGAGCAGGGCATTACGATCGATGTGGCCTACCGCTACTTTTCGACCTCGAAGCGGAAGTTCATCATCGCCGATACTCCCGGGCACGAGCAGTACACGCGCAATATGGCGACCGGAGCTTCCACTGCGGACGTGGCGATTGTTCTGATCGATGCGAACGCTTTCGCGAAAGCTGATGGCTTGTTGCCGCAGTCGCGCCGCCACACGTATATCGCCAGCCTGCTGCGGATTCCACATGTGGTGGCGGCGGTGAACAAGATGGATCTCGTCGGTTACTCCGAAGAACTGTTCCAGCGTATTCGCGAGGAGTACGGCAAGCTCACTACGCAGCTCGGTCTGCCGAGTGTGGAGATCATTCCCGTAAGCGCGCTGGCTGGCGACAATGTCGTGGAGCCTTCAACGGCCATGCCGTGGTACACCGGTCCCACGCTGCTGGAGTATCTGGAGACGGTGCCGCTGGAACTCGTTGAGGCCAAGCATGGGCCGCTGCGTTTTCCAGTGCAACTGGTCATGCGGCCCGATGCGACCTTTCGCGGATTTGCCGGACGCGTTGAACGCGGTGAGGTGAAGCCCGGCCTGCGGGTGAAGGCCTTGCCGAGCGGGCGTACTACGCGTGTGAAGAGCATCGTGACCTATGACGGCGAGTTGAAGTCCGCGAGCTTTCCGCAGAGCGTGACCCTGGAGCTTGAGGACGAGATCGATCTCAGCCGCGGCGAGATGCTGGTGGCGGAAGATCAGGCGCCGCCGCTCATCAGCACGCAGTTTCGCGCGATGGTGGTGTGGATGGGCGAAGACCCGCTCGTCGTGGGCAAGACCTACCTGGCCAAACACACGACCCGTACTGTGCGTGCGACCGTGCGGACGATTCGCTATCGCGTGGACGTGAACACGACCGAGCATCGCGATGCGGCAAAGCTAGCAATGAATGACATCGCCGAGGTGGAGTTCGAGACCAGCCTGCCGCTGTTCTTCGATACCTATGCCGAGAGCCGCGGTGCGGGATCGTTGATCCTGATCGACGCGGTGACCAACGCCACGGTGGGCGCGGCGATGATCAACGCGTCGATAGACGACTCCGAGAGTGCTGTCGAGCACAAACCGGCCTTTCTCTTCTTCCAGGGCGATGAGGCTGCGGCCATCTCGTTCCGTGAAGAGCTGCATCATCTCGGTCAGCGGGCGGTGATCGTCGACGATCCGCTGATTCCCGAGAGCACCTTGGTAGCGGTAACGCGTGCTTTGCAGCTCGCTGGTGTAACGGCCATCTCCGCGCGCGCGGTTCTCAGCTCTGAAACTGTTGCCTCACTTCGGTCATCTACTGAAGACCACTTCGTGCAGGGCCTTGAGGCTGCGCGGACCTGGCTGGAGGCGAAGCGATGAGCACGGTGTCAGTCGATATCGAATCGTTGCAGGCGGAAGAGCTAGTTGCAGAGATCGTGCGCGAGTCGCAGGGTGAAGCTGTATGCCTGACGAGCAGCTTCCAGACCGAAGACATGGTCGTGCTGCATCTGCTGCGCAAACACCTGCCGCATGTGCCGGTGATCTTTCTCGAAACGGGATATCACTTTCCCGCATTGATCGAGTATCGCGATCGCCTGGCGCAGGAGTGGGATTTGAACCTCATTAACGCGATGCCGCGCACGACGCTTGCCGAGCATGAGAAAGAGTTTGGCCTCTTGCATATTGTGGAGCCCACGAAGTGCTGCCAGATTCGCAAGGTCGAGCCTCTGATGCGCTCGCTGGAGCCGTACTCCTGGTGGTTTACCGGGCTGCGGCGCGAACAGTCGCCGACACGCGCGGGGCTCAAGAAGATTGAAGACCATAAGCTGCCGACCGGCAAGCAGATGAAGAAGATCAGCATCCTGGCGGACTGGGACTGGGCACGCGTTGAGGCCTACGCGCAGGAGCACGGGATTCCACGGCTCTCGCTCTACGACCAGGGCTATACGAGTATCGGCTGCGAACCCTGCACGGCCATTCCAGCAGCGGGTGCGGATGCGCGCAGCGGGCGCTGGGGCGGCAAAAAGCTGGAATGCGGCATCCATACCTTTAGCGAGAAAGAATAAGCGCAAAGGAGTATTCTGCGCATGATGCGCGAACGTCGCCAGATTGTTGAGCTTTGGGAGCGCGGCGAGGCCGAAGCCCTGGTAACGCTCGTGCGCGTGGAAGGCTCGAGCTATCGTCGTACAGGCGCACGGCTATTGGTGGCCGCGAACGGCGATTATGCAGGTTCTATCTCTGGTGGCTGTTTGGAGGCCGAGGTCGTTCGCAAGGCGAAATGGCTTGTCCGCGAGGGCGCTACGATCCAGCGCTACTCGACCTTGTTCGATGATACGGCTGAGATTCCTTACGGTCTCGGGTGTGGTGGCACGGTGAACCTCTTGCTCGAACCAGCGGGGACACCGGAGTTCGAGAGGCTGATGGAGGGCATGCGTTCGTCCCTGCGAGGTGAGACGCTGTTTGTTGAGACGGGGCTTCCGACCGCTGGAAAGGCGCTGTACCGCATCATTCAAAGCGTAAAGACTGCTTTTCCTCCGCGCGTCAGTTCTGACTGTCCTTCCGATTCCGGCAACGCCTTCTGCGAAACGCTCGAGCCGCCACAGCGGCTCTTTGTCTTTGGGGCGGGTGATGATGCTCGGCCGGTCGTGCGCATGGCATCACTGCTGGGGTGGAGCGTTATTGTGGTGGATGCGCGTCCCCAATGGGCACGGGCCGAGCGCTTTCCCGAAGCAGAGCGTGTGCTCGTATCGCCAGTCACTGACGATTTGCGCATCGACTCGAGAGATGCCGTTGCCGTGATGACGCATAGTTATGAGCAGGACCGCGCGTGGCTTGCTGCTGTCTTGCCCCACAGCCCACGCTATCTTGGATTGCTGGGAGCGCGGCATCGCAGCGCTTTGCTGGTGAGCGAAGCGGCTGCCCTGTTGGGGTGGACACTGGAACGTGTCTGCGCGGGAATCTTTGCTCCTGTTGGGCTGGATCTTGGCGGCGACGGCGCGGAGGCGATTGCTCTTTCAATCGTTGCGGAGATACAGGCCTGTCGTGAAGGGAAGCTTGGTGCCTCGCGGCGCATGGCCCCCGAGACGGTTATGGCGCTGATTGCTAAAGAAGGAGCGTCGCGCTACGTGCAAACGCAGTGTGCTCTATGAGTATTGCGGGAATCGTTCTGGCCGCGGGTTCTTCAAGCCGGCTGGGCAGGCCAAAGCAGACAGTCGTGCTCGATGGCGAGATGCTTGTGGAGCGTGCCGTGCGTGTGGCGCAGGAGGCCGGACTTTCACCAGTAATCGCTGTGATGAACCCTGAGGGTGACTTCGGTCACTCACTGCAACAGTTGGGCTGCCTTGTTGTGATCAATGAAAGTGCCGCAGAGGGTATGGCATCTTCAATTCGCCGCGGTGTGGTTGTGGCGAAGATGCGGAAGGCCAGTGGCGTCGTGTTGATAACCTGCGATCAGATCGCAATCAGTCCTGAGCATCTGCAGGCTCTATGCGAGGAGCCTGCAATCATCGCCGGTTCAGGATATGCAGGCAGAGTTGGCATTCCAGCATACTTTCCTGAGTCGAGCTTCGAGAGCTTGCAGCAGTTGAGTGGGGATGTGGGTGCACGTGAACTGTTGCGGACTGCGCGAGTGGTGGCGAATGAAAAGCTTGCGCTCGATATCGATACGGAAGAGGATCTAGCACGCGTACAAGATACGCTCTCGTAGCGTGGGTCCGGACTGGGGCAGATGTCTTGTTCAGCTTCGAGCTATGAGGTAACGAGCTACGAGGTGGTTTTGGCTGCGAAGTGCAAGATCGAACGGGTTTAGAGCAAATCTCCTGTTACTGGGAAGTTGAACCGGGCGTGCAGTGCCGTTTTTCTGGGGAAAAACGGCCATAAATGTCGTGGTTTCGCTATACACCTACAGGAGATTTGCTCTAGCGTCCCTGAGCGACCAGCTTCGACTGAACGATGTCGGCAAGGTGGCCTACCGTATGCATCGATTCAAGCTCAGCGGTCTGGAACTTGATGCCGAAGCGTGACTCGATGGCTACGATCAGGTTGATGTGGTTGAACGAGTCCCACTCGGGAACGTCCGCAGCCGTGAGGCCAGGGCTTAGTTCGATGGAATCGTCATCAAAGAGATCGTGAAAGATCGTGGTGAGCCGCTCGTAAATATCGTGCTGTTGCATCAGCACATTATATCGGCGGCTCCTGTTAGAAGTGGCGCAGCTTGGGGCCTGGGGTCTCGCGTATTTCGGTCGCGGCCGAGGCCTCTGGACGGCTGGGAAGTGGCTTTTCGATGCTCTTCTCGATTGAACGGCTGACCAGGTCGCGCGAGCCGAGTCCGATTGCCAGCGAGAGCGTCAGGACGATGCCGCCGAAGAGAATCCCAAAGGCCAGTTCAACGACCGTACCGCCGATGTGCAGGTGATCGAGCGCCATGGCTGCGGTAAGCACCAGCACGAGCCACTTCACTCCGAACGAAAGAAAGCGCGCATATTGCAGTTGCGCATTGACGGCACCGATGAGCACGGAACGCGCGAGAAACCGTGCCAGCAGGTTGCCGGTGAAGAGGATCAGGATGGCGCCGAGGAGGTGTGTCAGGTAGGGAAGAACAAAGAGCGAGACCTGATCGTCGGCAGAGTAGGACGCGTCGAAGGCAGAGATCCCGACGGCGACGCCAGCAAGGATGCAGAGCCAGAAGACCACACGCGCAACCAGAAGTGTGGGCGAGTTAGAGGGCGCCCAATCAGAGAAGTTGACCGGCGAACTGATCTTCTCGCTGGCGGCGATGCGTTCGTCGAAGCGTGTCGCGGTAAGCAGTCGCCGTACGAGTGACGCAAGTAGGAAGCCTATGGCTGTCAGCACGAACACAGCGAGCAGAAAGGCCAGCAAGCCGGGAAGAAAGCGGACGAGCACGACCACTACGCGATGGGTGGACTGAAGAAGGGCGAATTTGATTTGCTGACCCATGATGATTGGCTCCTGAGTTCGTTGGTGCCGGGATGCTGTGATTCCGAGGGTATCGGCCGATTGCTAAGGATTGAAACGGTCCGGCCAGCGCCAGCGGGCAACGACGTAAGGTTTTTCGGCGGCGAATGCAGCGGCCGTCTCTTCGACGTGAAGAGCGGAGCGCGTTGCATCGCCGGCTGCGCGGCGAAGATGCGAGGTGACCCATGCCAGGTAGAGCGGTGTCAGCGCGCCGAGCAGATGGCCGCGATTGATCGTCCGCAGGTGATAGGCGAGGACAAAGTCATAGACGACTCGCGCCCACAGGTCTGGCGGCATCAGGAAGCTCTCCGCCGGGGCGAGTGAAAGCTTCTTCAGCGCCAGCAAAGACTGCGGCGGAAGCACCAGCGACCAGATCTCCTGCAGGTTCAGGTAGGCGCTGCGGAAGCTCTCAGCCATGGCGCGAACTTCGGCAAGCTCTTCGGTTTCTGCCCCTAGGGGGAGGGGTTCGGCGGTCGGAATGGCAGAGATGGAAGCCCGGCTGCGTTGCCAGAAGGGAGCCTTGGCTTCGATGTCGGTAAAGAGCGAACCTGCGACCTCGGCAAGCAGCGAGTTCAGATCGGCATCGCCAGGGTGCGGCATCGTCCTCTCACCCGCTTCGACCTCACGAACAACGAATGCTGCGACGGAAGCTTCCGCCACCGGCCAGAGAAGCGGCGTGCTCTGAGCGGCGCTTCCCAATCTGCGGGCGGCTGCGGCGAGACGTTCCGCCATACGCGAAGAGAAGGCTACGTCGAGGGGCAGGGGCAGATGCGTGCCCGCTCCGAAGAGCGCGTGGGTCAGGGGATAGAGCAGCGCGGAACTCACGAGGGCATCGTGCGGACCTGTCTGGTAGCGCGGCAACGCCAGGTCGACCCGCTGGCTCAGGACGGAGGCGACCAGGGCATGCAGGCCGCCGGTCGAGAGCGAAAGGGTCTCCGCACCCAACACCAGGATCGTCGATGCTCCGTGTTTTTGTGCGAGATCGGCCGCGCCGAGATAATCGCTCGCCGTAAGTGCCCATCCTGCATGCGGAAGCGATGAGGGATATTCGACCAGTTGAATTGTTTCGCTGGCCGGGATGTTCTCCGGCAGAACATCGGGCGAAGCGAGCAGAACGGATTGCCCGGGAAGTGCGGCGGCGATGCGTTCGTGCATCGTCTGCAGCGCTTCGGGACTCAGTGACGGAAGGCAGATGAGCACGGAGGCAGCGCTGCGTGCCGCTGTAGCTGTTCCCAGCGGGCGTTCATTCGAGATGTCGGCGATGGGCAATGAGGACATGAGGGTTCACTAGACAGTGCAACAGTAGACGGTTAAGCAGTATCACGGGCGAGTGCCAACAGGCCACTCAGGGGAATATGCAGCCAATCGGGACGGTTATTCAATTCGTACAGCAACTCATAGAGCGATTTCTCCAGCAGCAGGGCCCGAAGCATCGTATCTGCCTGGGACGACTTGGGAAGCAGTGACTCTCCCTGCGTACCAGCGGCGTGTATTGCATCGCGATAGGCCTGAAGAAACTTTGTGGACACGGCATTTTCCCAGAGTGATGCCCATCCCGCGAGAGTTACCGAGTGTTCCGGGCGGCGCTGGGTGTAGCGGTCAAGCGTAGAGCGTGAAGCATAGCTGAAGCTGCGTAACATTCCGGCAACATCCTTCAACGGAGATTGTTTCAGACGCCGCTCTTCCAGCGGCCGCGCAGGTTCTCCTTCAAAGTCGACGATGAGGAAGTCGGACTTTACATGCAGCAGTTGACCTAGATGATAGTCCCCATGGCTACGAATGCGTTGACCGAAGGCCTCGGGGGCAGCCGCAGCCAGGGACTGGGTGCGCTTCAAGAGTTCGCTGCGGTGGCTCAGGAGCAAGGCTGCACCGTCGACCAGGTCGTCGGGAATCGCTGCAAGGTTGCGCTTGAGAGCTCCGAGCGTGTGCTCGACCTGTTCGCGGATGCGTGCGGAATCGAGAGCGAGATCCTTGGCTGCGGTAATTTCCGCGGTAAAGGCGGCATCATCCGTTGGCGTTGCCAGGGCAAGATGCATCTGCGCGGTGCGAGTGCCGATCAGTGCCGCGGCCTCGAGCGAGAAGCCTGCGTGCTCCTGCGCATCCAGCGGGATCTCCGCTTCCACGAGAAAGCTTGCGGGTTTGCCGTACGACGCAGGTTGAGGAGAGTTGGCAACCGACTCATAGAAGCGTATCAACTCCTCTGAGAACCACGACCATCCGTCGCCTTCATTGGCCGCAAAGGCCTGCAGAAAGGCGAGGGTCGTTCCATCGGCCTCGTGATGAAGCTCGCCCAAATAGGCGGGGATGCGGTCGAAGTGCGCCACGTCGGTTAGAAAGCGGCTGATCTCGACGTCGGGATTTTCGCCGGGCTGCAGCCGCCGGAAGAGCTTGAGAATGGCCGTCTGACCGAACAGGAGACTGGTATTGGACTGCTCCGCGGAGCCGACACGAGACTCCGTCTGCGAGAGGCTTGCGGGATCGAAGGCGGGGGAGTGCGAGGCCACGAGCGTCGCATCGGCTTTCGGAGAGGTGATGAACATCTCCAGCAGCGCCTGTCGAAAGCCCTCGCTTGCCGTGGCGTCGTAGAGTACCGAACCGCTCGAAGCATCTCCTAGTGTTGCCAGGATCGCCTTTGGCGAGTTCTTGCGCAGCGTTTCTGCTGCATCGCCTGCAGCGATGGCGAGCGGAAGCTGATAGCGCTCGGTGCTTCCATTGTCATAGGTGACATCGATCAACGTAACGGCATATTCGCTGTTGGCGAGCGCCAGCGAAGAGCCGACAGTCGCAGAACGGATCTTGCGCGACTTGCTGCCGAACCAGCGTTGTTGCTCGAGATAGTTCGGCAGCAGTTGCTGGAGGAGTTCGTGCCCGCCGCCTTGCAGAAGAATTCCAATGGACAAGGTGGGCGATGCCTGCGTCTTGTTTGGCACGATGCCCGCCAGAGCTTCGTGCTCAGCGGGAGACTCAATGGTTGGCGCTTCCGGCTTAGGCGGAGCAGGCTGCAGTTCGAGCCAGAAGAAGCTGTACGGTGCAAGCGTCAGGGTGTAGGGCTGATCGGTAATCTCGGGGAAGGCGACGTAGCCCAGCATCTCCATGGGCTGACGACCGGCAAACTGGGCCAGGTCGAGCGCGACAGGCTGGGCAAAGCGCGAGAGGTTGGCGACGCAGAGCACCGTCTCCGACGCGCCGTCCTCATATTTGTGGTCGCGGATGTAGGCGAGAACCTTGCGGTTTGACGGGTGCAGGAACTCAAGCGAGCCGCGTCCGAAGACCTGGAACAGCTTGCGCAGCGCAATCATGTTGCGCGTCCAGTGCAGCAGCGAGGAGGGATCGCTGAGCTGAGCCTCCACATTGATCGCCTGGTAGCCCCAGATAGGGTCCATGATGACCGGGAAGTAGAGTCTCGCGGGTACGGCCTTGCTGAATCCGGCGTTGCGGTCGGAGTTCCACTGCATGGGCGTGCGCACGCCGTTGCGGTCGCCGAGATAGATGTTGTCGCCCATACCCAGTTCGTCGCCGTAGTACATGATCGGCGTTCCGGGAAAGCTCAGCAGCAGGGAGTTCATCAGTTCGATGCGGCGGCGGTTGTTGTCGAGCAGGGGAGCGAGACGGCGGCGGATGCCCACGTTAACGCGCATGCGCGGATCGGCCGAGTAGGCCATGTACATGTAGTCGCGTTCGTCGTCGGTCACCATTTCGAGCGTGAGCTCGTCGTGATTGCGCAGAAACAGTCCCCACTGGCAGTTGGCGGGGATGTCCGGTGTCTGCGCCATGATGTCGGTGATGGGCAGACGATCTTCCTGCCGCAGCGCCATGTACATGCGCGGCATCAGCGGAAAGTGGAAGGCCATGTGGCACTCGTCGCCGTCGCCAAAGTAGGGCCGCACATCTGCGGGCCACTGGTTGGCTTCGGCCAGCACCAGGCGGTTCTCGTAGCCCTCATCGATCGCCGCGCGGATGGCCTTGATTGCGGCGTGTGTCTCGGGCAGATTTTCGCAGTTGGTGCCATCGCGTTCCACCAGGTAGGGAATCGCATCCATGCGCATGGCGTCGACTCCCATGTCGAGCCAGAAGCGCATGGCTTTCAGCACCTCTTCCATCACGGCTGGATTGTCGAAGTTCAGGTCGGGCTGATGCGAGAAGAAGCGATGCCAGTAGTACTGCTGGGCCTCTTCGTCCCAGGTCCAGTTCGACTTCTCGGTGTCGGTGAAGATGATGCGGGCGTCCTTGTAGATCTGGTCGCTATCGCTCCACACGTAATAGTCGCGTTCGGGGCTGCCCTTGGGGGCGTGGCGTGCGCGCTGGAACCAGGGATGCTGGTCGCTGGTGTGGTTGATGACCAGCTCGATCATTACCTGCATGTTGCGCGCGTGCGCCGCGTCGAGAAACTGCTGAAAGTCCGCTATCGTCCCGTAAGAGGGATTGACGCTGGTGTAGTCGGCGATGTCGTAGCCGTCGTCACGCAGCGGCGAGGGGAAGAACGGCAGAATCCACAGGCAGGTGACGCCAAGGTCCTGCAGGTAATCGAGCTTGGAGATCAAGCCCTGGAAGTCGCCGATGCCGTCGTCGTTGGAGTCCGCGAAGGCGCGTACGTGCAACTCATAGATGATCGCGTCTTTGTACCAAAGTGGGTCGGTGGCGCTACAGGATTTCTTCACTCGTGAAATGCCTCTCTCGTGCGGGGCTTCTGAGGTGGTTGGATGCAGATTTGATGGTTCGCGGTGGTTATCGTAGTTGCCTGTTTTTCGTCGTCATCCGTAGAGGAAGGATGACGACGAAAAACAGACAACTATAAAGACTGCTGCGAGGCTTAGGGCTTCTACGGTCTCACAATCCGGAACACATGCGCCGGCATCACGCTGGGATTGAGCGCGACGTAGTTCCATTGGTCGTGCCATTGATAACGCGCGCCGGTAAGCAGGTCTTCGACCTCAAAGTTGCCCTGCCAGGGTAGGCCGAGCTTGTCGAGCGCGAGGTCGATGATCCCGGCCTGCTCATTGAGCGGATCGAGATTGACCGCTACGAGGATCGTGTCCGAAAAATCCGGGGTCGACTTCGAGTAGCAGAGCAGATTTGGATTGGGGCACGAGTGGAAGTGCAGGCTCTCGTTGCGCTGCAGCGCAGGGCTCGCGTCCCGAATCTTGTTGAGTTGCGTGATGAGTGGGGCAATGGACAGCGGCGATGAGCGATCCCACTCGCGAATCTGGTACTTTTCGCTGTCGAGATACTCTTCCGATCCGGTCTTTCCGGGTGACGGCTTCGCGGGACGGCCCTCGCACAGCTCATAGGCCGGGCCGTAGATGCCGTAGTTGGCAGACAGTGTGGCTGCCAGGATCACGCGCTGCATGAACATGGGCCGTCCGCCGGTCTGGAGCTGTTCGTGCAGAATGTCGGGCGTATTCGGCCAGACGTTGGGGCGGAAGAAGTCCGAGACGGGTGGCTTCGTCAGCTCTTCAAAGTAGCTTTGCAGCCCAGGTTTATCGGTGCGCCAGGTGAAATAGGTGTAGCTCTGGGTAAAGCCGCTCTTAGCCAGCGAGTACATGACGTGCGGACGCGTAAAGGCTTCGGCGAGGAAGAGGGCGTCGGGCGCGACGGCCTGGACCTCCGCGATGCACCACTCCCAGAAGGGCAGAGCCTTGGTGTGGGGGTTATCGACGCGGAAGACGCGCACGCCGCGATCGACCCAGAACTTGAAGACGCCAAAGAGAGCGTCCCAGAGGCCGCGCCAGTCGCTCGACTCGAAGTTCAGCGGGTAGATGTCCTGATATTTCTTCGGGGGATTTTCGGCGTATTGAATCGTGCCGTCCGGACGGTGAACGAACCAGGCAGGATGTTGTTTCACCCAGGGGTGATCGGGCGAGCACTGGAAGGCGATGTCCAGCGCCAGTTCCATGCTCTGCGCTTGCGCCGCCTTTACCAGGTCGTCGAAGTCGGCCAGTGTGCCCAGCTTCGGATGAATCTCGGTGTGGCCACCCTCTGCCGCGCCGATCGCCCAGGGACTGCCCTCCTCGCCGGGCTCGGCAGTTACGGAGTTGTTCTTCCCCTTGCGGTACGCGACACCGATGGGGTGGATCGGAGGCATGTAGACCACGTCGAAACCCATCGCGGCGATCTCCGGAAGCCGGGCCTCGACGTCTTTCAAGGTGCCGTGCCGGCCTGCAACCGGCGAGGCGGAGCGCGGAAACAACTCATACCAGCTCGAAAAGCGAGCGCGTTCGCGATCCACCCACAGAGGCAACTCCACTGGGTACTTCGTGGCGAATGAGAGGTCGGGATACTTCGCCGCAAGCGCTTCCAGCTCGGCAGTGATGGGCGACTCGTAGAACGGCAGGTTCGCCTCGGCGAGCGCGCGCAGTTGTCCCGCAGCAAGCTTTAGTGCCTTTGCGTCGGCTCCCTTGGCCCGCGAAGAGGCTGCATCCAGATGGTTGGCTCCGATGCGGAGCGCCAGTGGAATGTCCTGCGGAGCCGTTTGCTGCGTTGGCTCTTTAGGGTCTGGTTGAGCTGCCAGCCGTTTGCCGAGATCATGTACCCATGTGTCGAAGTGGTCGACCCAGGCTTCGACAGTGAAGTTCCAGGGGCCGAGCTTGTCGACGGAAAAGGTTGCCGTCCACAGATCGTTTGAAAGCTCGCTGAAGGGAACGGAACTCCATTTGCGCTGCGAGGAGTGCCGATACAGCAGGCGGGCTGCAACATGATCGTGGCCATCGCCAAAGATCGCTGCCGTGACCTCGACGAGGTCTCCGACGACGCGTTTTGCGGGATAGCGGCCTGCATCGACCTGGGGTTGAATCTCTTCGATGACAATGCGGCGGCGGCCTTCACTTGGTTTCATGCTGTACGTCTCTCCTGCGTCAATCTTTATGTAAATTCAATCGTTTGCAGACAACGCGAAACGCTTGTCCGGCTACGACGCATCCAACGGTGGAAGATGTCTTTCCAGCGTCTCCACCTTACACCGTTCTTTCTCTAGGGTAAGGGATGCGCCGGGGTAAGAGCTGGTTGTGCCGTGGATAGTGATAGGGCGGAGCCAGCACGGAGGAACTTGTGTCGAAGTGGTTCGGGAAAGAAGAAAAGCAAGCTCCGCTTCATGCGGCCCGCATTGAAGACTACGCTCTCATCGGAGATTGTGAGACGGCGGCACTGGTCAGCCGTGAGGGCTCGATCGACTGGTTGTGCTGGCCGTCCTTTTCGTCCGGAGCTTGTTTTGCGGCTCTGCTGGGAACGGCTGATAACGGCTATTGGAGAGTGCGGCCTGAAGCTGAAATTCAGTCGACTAGCCGGCGCTATCTTCCCGGCACGATGATCGTCGAGACGACTTTTGCCACGAAAGAGGGTGAGGTTACTCTTACCGACTTCATGCCGCCGCGCGGCAAGCACTCCGACGTGATCCGCATCGTGACTGGTGTTCGCGGCAAAGTGAAGATGCGTATGGAACTCGCGATACGTTTCGACTATGGTCTTACTGTTCCCTGGGTCACGAAAAAAGATCAGGACCTGCGCGCCGTCGCCGGGCCGCACATGGTGGTACTGCGCAGCATATGCACGCGTGGCGTGGCTATCGAGTTAGAGGGCGAAGGCCTGAAGACCGTCAGCGAGTTCACGCTCCGGGAAGGGGATCGTGCTTGCTTCGTGCTGACGTACGCGAACTCGACGGAAGAGGCGCCAACGCCGGTAACTCCAGAAGACGCTCTTGCCGACACGCAAGACTATTGGTGTGAGTGGACGGCGCGCTCGAAGTACGAGGGCGAGTATGGCGATGCTGTGGCGCGAAGCCTGATGACGCTGAAGGCGATGACCTATCGTCCGACGGGAGGTATCGTTGCCGCGGTGACCTCGGGGTTGCCGGAGAAGATCGGCGGTGAGCGCAATTGGGACTATCGCTACTGCTGGTTACGAGACACGTCTTTTACTTTGTTGGTGCTGATGAGCGCTGGTTATACGGAAGAGGCGGTGCAGTGGCGGTTATGGCTGCTGCGTGCCATCGCCGGAGCCCCGGGCCAGGTGCAGAGTCTCTATGGCATCGGCGGCGAACGGCTCCTGGTCGAATGGAATGCGACCTGGCTGCGCGGCTATGAGGATTCCTCGCCGGTACGTTTTGGTAACGCCGCGGCCGGACAGTTCCAGTTGGATGTCTTTGGAGAGGTCGTGACGGCGTTGTACCGTGTGCCCGACGCCGATGAAGATATTCGGGTTCCGGCCTCCGCGCTGCAGGCTTCCCTCGTCGATCACTTATGCCACGTCTGGGAGGAGCCGGACGAGGGTATCTGGGAGACACGTGGAGGACGCAAACACTTCGTTCACAGCAAGGTCATGGCGTGGGTAGCGCTCGATCGCGCGCTTAAGAACCATGAGCGCTTCGATGGGCGGGGTGACGTCAAACGCTGGCGCAAGAACCGCGACATGCTGCACAAGGAGATCTGCGAGAAAGGCTTCGATAAGAAACAAAATGCCTTTACGCAGAGCTATGGGTCGAAAGAGCTGGATGCTTCGTGCCTGCGCTTAGGTCTTGTCGGATTTCTGCCGATGGATGATCCACGCATTATCGGCACTGTAGATGCGATCCAGAAGTCTCTGATGAAAGACGGTTTGGTGCTGCGTTATATTCCTGCGGAGGCTCCCGATGGATTGAAGGGAGATGAGGGTACTTTTCTGGCGTGTAGCTTTTGGCTGGTAAGTTGCCTGCACCTTATGGGCCGTAAGGATGAAGCCAAGGAGATATTTCAGCGGCTGCTGGCACTGCGTAACGACGTAGGTTTATTGAGCGAGGAGTACGATCCGGTCAATAAACGGATGCTGGGCAACTTTCCCCAGGCGCTCTCGCATATTGCGCTGGTGCATACCGCCTTTACGCTGTCAGATCACTGGAAACCCACTCCTTATACCCCTTGAGGTCACTCAGAAGTAGTTGATTATCGCCCCAATGCAACCTCATACCTCGTGAAGTGACTCTATCGATACTATAGGTGGCTCACGAGTGTGGGGCATTCCTGCGGGCTCAAGCGGTTTCATCCTATGTGCAGAGCAAAAGTGTAGGAGACTCATGGGTTTCCTCATGGGAAATCACATGGCGCAAGGTTGCGGGATGACCGCAATCGTGAAACCGCCCTAACGTACATAACCACAGATGGGACAAAACCTAACCTATGGCGAAGACTCCGGGGTCGACATATCGGCTGCAGCTGCATAAAAACTTTACGTTCGACGATGCTGCGTCGATCGCCGATTATCTGAAGACTCTTGGCGTTACTCACGTCTACACGTCGCCCTATCTGCAGGCCGCACCGGGAAGTATGCACGGTTACGATGTGGTCGACCATCGCAAGGTGAATGAGGAACTCGGCGGCGCGGCGGCACACGAGCGTTTCTGTGCGCGATTGAGGGAACTGGGGCTGGGGCAGGTGCTGGACATTGTGCCGAACCACATGAGCCTCGGCGAACAGAATCGCTACTGGTGGGATGTGCTGGAGAACGGCACCAGCAGCCGCTATGCCAGCTTCTTCGACATCGACTGGAACTCGGCGGAAGAGCGTCTGCGCGACAAGGTTCTGGTGCCGATTCTTGCGGACCAGTATGGCCATGTCGTCACAGAGGGCGGCATCAAAGTTGTGCGGAGAGGAAGCGCCTTCACGGTGGAAGCCGCTGGGCAGGCGCTTCCGGTTGCTCCCGAGAGCCTGTTTGCCATCCTGAACAAAGCTGCGGAGTATGCCAAGAGCGACACGCTGAACTTTCTTGCTGCCAGTTATGGACGGCTGCCGTATCCGGACCTATCGGATCGGCGTACTACGCTGGCGCGTCATCGCGATAAGAACGTGCTGCATCGCCTGCTCGACCGGCTCTGCGGGGAAGAGATCGATATCTGCGAAGCTATCGATCGAACGGTGAAGGAGTTGAACGCGAACCCGGACGCGCTCGACGCGTTCCTGACGCAACAGCACTACCGCCTCGCTTACTGGAAGACGGCGGATCAGCAACTTGGCTATCGCCGCTTCTTCGATGTCAACACCCTGATCGGCTTGCGCGTTGAGCGAGAGTACGTCTTCGACGAGACGCACGCGTTGATTGTGAAGTGGCTGAAGCAGGGGATGCTCGACGGCGTTCGCATCGACCACCCCGATGGCTTGCGCGATCCGCTGCAATACTGCCAGCGCCTGCGCGACCGTGCGCCGGACGCATGGATCGTCGGCGAAAAGATTCTTGAGCCTGGAGAGTTTCTGCGCGATACGTGGCCGATACAGGGAACCAGCGGCTACGACTTTCTGAATGCCGCCATGAACGTGCTGGTAAAGCCCGAAGGCCTGCGCGAGCTGGGCAGGTACTACGAAAAATTTACAGGTGAGTCCACGGACTTTCCGGTCATCGTGCACGACAAGAAGATCGCCGTTGCGCAGGAGGCCCTGGGTAGCGATGTGAACCGCCTGACGAACATCCTTGTCGACATCTGCGAGAGCCATCGTGAGCAGCGCGACTTTACACGAGCCGAGATTCGCCGCTCGATTCGTGAGGTAGCGGCCTGCTTCTCGGTCTACCGGACCTATGTGATGCCCGACCGCGAGGAGATCACAGATGAGGATCGCCAGATTATCGACCGCGCGACCCAGTGCGCCAAGGACAATCGTCCGGACATCGACGGTGCGCTCTTCGATTTCATGCGCGACGTCCTGCAACTGAAAGTGCGGGGCGCCAACGAGAGCGAGTTTGTCTATCGCTTTCAGCAGTTCACCAGCCCGGTGATGGCAAAGGGCGTGGAGGACACAGCTTTTTACTGCTTCAATCGGCTGATCGCGCTGAATGAAGTGGGCTCCGACCCTTCGCACGATGGCATCAGCCTCGCGCAGTTTCACGAGTACAACTCGACGATGCAGCACACCCATCCGGAGACGATGACCTCGCTGGGAACGCATGACACCAAGCGTAGCGACGATGTGCGCGCCCGCCTGATCGTGCTTGCCGAGGTGCAGAAGGCTTTTGCTCAGACGGTCAGGCGATGGTCCAGGCGCAATGCGCACTATCGTACCGGTGAGTTTCCCGATCGCGGTACGCAATGGTTTCTGTATCAGACCATGATTGGAGCGTGGCCTATCAGCGCGGAACGTCTGCGGGAGTACATGCAGAAGGCCATGCGCGAAGCCAAGGTGCGCACGAGTTGGGTTGCGAATAACGAGGCGTACGAGAATGCGGTCAATCAATTTATCGATTCGATTCTCGGCGATGAAGAATTCGTTGCTGAGCTTGAGGAGTTCGTCTCTAACATCCTTCTCGCAGGACGAATTAATTCGCTGTCGCAGACCTTGTTGAAGTACACCGCGCCCGGCGTGCCCGACCTTTATCAGGGCGGCGAGCTGTGGGACCTGTCGCTGGTCGATCCGGATAATCGGCGGCCAGTGGCGTATGAGCTGAGACGCAAGCTGCTGGCGGAGATGGAAGGTCTTGACGCCGCCGGCGTCATGGCGAGAATGGATGAAGGTCTGCCGAAGTTGTGGGTGATTCGTCGCGCACTGCGGTTGCGGGAACGGCATCCGGATTGGTTTGGCCGCGAAGCAGACTATGTGCCTCTGTTGGCGAACGGAACAAAGAGCGGTCATGTGATCGCGTATCGCCGTGGGGTCTATGTACTGACCGTGATGCCTCGTTTCTGGATGACGCTGCGCGGTGACTGGGGTGACACCTCGATCGTGCTGCCCGATGGCAACTGGAAGAATGTAATGACCAACCAGACCATGCCTGGGGGAACGATAAGGCTTTCTGAGTTGTTGCGAGAGTTTCCCGTTGCTCTGTTGACCCGTGAGGGGTGAAGTTTCTTTAGGAGAAAAGAATCAATGCATGAGTTTGCAGTGTGGGCGCCGAAGGCGAAACGCATGACCTTGAAGCTGGGTGAGCAACTGCTCCCCATGGAAGGCCCGAACGATCATGGCTGGTGGTGTACGGTTTGCATGGAAGCGCGGTGTGGCGATGACTATGCGTATCTGATCGACGATGATCCGACTCCCTATCCCGATCCCCGGAGCCTGTGGCAGCCGTATGGAGTTCATGGAGTTTCGCGACTGTACGACCATCGCCTCTTTCCGTGGACCGACCAGCGCTGGCAGGGGCCGCCCCTGTTCGGAGCGGTTCTCTACGAACTGCACATCGGGACCTTCACGAAAGAAGGAACATTCGACTCCGCGATCGAGAAGCTCGATCACCTGGTAGAGCTTGGGATTACGCACGTGGAGATCATGCCGGTGGCGGAGTCTCCCGGCAATCACGGCTGGGGCTATGATGGCGTCGCACTGTCCGCTGTGACGAACAAGTACGGTGGCCCGGACGGCTTGAAGCGCTTCGTCGACGCGTGCCATAACAAGGGCCTCGCCGTCATTCTCGATGTCGTCTACAACCACTTTGGCCCGACAGGGAACTACACGCATAAGTTCGGACCGTACCTGACCGAAAAGCACAAGACGCCCTGGGGCGATGGCGTGAACTTCGAAGATACGGGCAGTGACGAAGTGCGCCGCTTCTTCTGCGACAACGCCATCATGTGGCTGCTCGAATACCACATCGACGGCTTGCGCCTGGACGCAGTGCACGAGCTTACAGACAGGTCCGCCATTCACTTCATGGAGCAGCTCTCAGCCGAAGTGGAGACGGTCGGCGCGATGCTCGGGCGCAAGCTGGTGCTCATCGCCGAAAGCGACCTGAACGATCCGAAGGTCGTGCGCCCACGCGAAGCAGGCGGATACGGTATGGATGCGCAGTGGTCGGATGACTTTCATCACGCACTCTTTACTCTGCTGCACTCCGAGAGTGGGGGCTACTACGACGACTTCGGAAGCTTCTCCTACCTGGGGAAGGCTCTGAAGGAGATGTTCGTGTTTGACGGCAACTACTCCATCTATCGAGCCCGCTCGCACGGCAGGCCGATCGATGGGCTCTCGGCACACCACTTCATCGGCTTCATCCAGAACCACGACCAGGTCGGCAATCGAGCGACAGGAGAACGCCTGGAGCATATTGTTGGTCTTGATGCTGCAAAGGTTGCGCTGGGAATGGTGTTGACCGCACCCTTTATCCCAATGCTGTTTATGGGAGAAGAGTTCGCCGCATCGACACCGTTCCTCTACTTTGCCGATCACGAAGACGAGCAGATGGCGAAGCTGGTCTTCGAGGGCCGTAAGAATGAGTTTTCTGCATTCGGTTTCAATGAGGCGGAACAGATCCCCGACCCGGAGAAGCCGGAGACCTTTGAAGCGTCGAAGCTGAACTGGGACGAAGTCCATGAAGGCAGGCACGCGGAGATGCTGGACTGGACGAAGAAGCTTCTCCATCTGCGCCGGCACTCGCTTTCGCTCAACGATGGCGATCTGAGCCACGTGCTGATTGACTGCCACGAAGAGGAGAGATGGCTCACGATGCAGCGCGGCAAGATGCTCGTGGTGCTGAACCTGGGAGAGAAGCTGACGCGGGTGAAGACGCCTGGACAATATGTCCTGGCGCTGGCGTCGAAGCCGGAGGTTGCGGTCGCACCGGGTGAGGTGGGGATGCCTCCTATGAGCTTTGCGGTATTCTCCGCCGAGGGCAGGGAGCGGGTGTCGTAGCATCGATTTATGCCATCTATAAAGGATGTACAGTCGCCCCCCATCAAGACCATCAGTAGCCGAGAGGTGTACCGCAACCCATGGACGCGTGTGCGTGAGGATGTAATCGAGCGCGAGAACGGCACGCGTGGGATCTACGGTGTTATGGACAAGGACCCGGCCTGCATCGTCATTCCGCTGGAGCAAACCCCGGAGGGCGATTTTCTTTGGCTGGTGCGGCAGTATCGCTACACGGTGGGAGACACGTTCTTCGAACTGCCGCAGGGCGGCTGGGAGACCGCCGAAGTCGATCCCGAGGAACTGGCTCGCGGTGAGTTGCGTGAGGAGACAGGACTGCTGGTCGATCGCATGACGCACCTGACGGATCTATGGATTGCCTATGGCGCGATGCGGCAGATCCACCATGTCTACCTGGCCGAAGGGCTGACGCATGGCGAGACGGAACGCGATCCCGAAGAGCAGGACATGACCGTGCATCGAGTCCCGGTGAGTGAGTTTGAAGCGATGCTGCTGGATGGCCGCGTGATGGATAACTGTACGGCTTCGGCCTGGGGTGTGTATCGGGTCTGGCGTGATCGCAGAGATGTGGTTCGCGAGGCGTAACCCATTTGCCTTCTTAGCTCACCACAAAATTGTCATCTCGACCGAAGGCGGCCTTTTGCGCCGCAGTGGTGAGACCTGCAGCCAAAACGATCTACCCTATGTGATTTCGGAAACGGCTCTAATCTGAATCCTAGCCCTAAACCTTGTTGCGCCGAAAGCAATCTGCGCTGTGATCGTTGACGATGCCTGTCGCCTGCATCCAGGCATAGACGATGACCGGCCCGACAAACTTGAAGCCACGTTTCTTGAGCGTCGCGGAGATCTCTTCGGAGAGCGGCGTCTTCGCCGGAATAGGACCCTTACTGCGGATGGGTTTGTTGCCAGCCAGTCCCCATACGAAGGTGGAGAAGTCTTCACCAGCCTTCTCCATGTCGACGAAGATACGAGCGCCGTTAATCGTTGCTTCGATCTTGGCGCGTGAGCGGACGATACCCTCGTTCTTTAGCAGGCGTGCAATGTCGCGCTCTGTGAACTTCGCGACAATGGCTGGATCGAAGTCTGCAAAGGCCTCGCGGAAAGCCTCACGCTTACGCAGGATGGTGATCCAGGAGAGCCCGGCCTGGAAGCCCTCCAGCATCAGCATCTCCCAGAGCGCACGGCTGTCATGCACTGGCACGCCCCACTCTTCATCGTGGTAGGTCTGGTATAACGGGTCATTCCCAGACCACGCGCAGCGTTGGAGATCGTGTTTTGCCATCTCAGTTCACCATCTTCTGGCGGCGGGACATGAAGTCCATCAACAGATAATTGCCCAGGTTTTGCGGTGTGGTGAAGTAGGCCTTGCCGCGGCACATGGCGCTGACCTTCTGCACGAACTGGACGAGGGCGAAGTCCTGCGCCAGCATGAAGGTGTTGATCATGATGCCCGCTCGCTTGCAGCGGCTGACCTCTTGCAGCGTCTCTTCGATCACGATGGGATCGAGCCCAAACGCGTTCTTGTAGATGCGGCCGTCAGCGAGTGTCAGCGCGGAGGGTTTGCCGTCGGTGATCATCACGATCTGCTTCATGTCCTTGTTCGACCGTTGCAGGATGCGATGCGCAACGCGCAGACCCTCGCGAGTGTTGGTGTAGTGCGGGCCAACCTTGACGCGTGGCAGTTGCGAGATCGGAATCTCCTCGGCGGAGTCATGGAAGAGCACCAGCGAGAGCGTATCGCCCGGATACTGCGTGCGGATGAGATGACTGAGCGCCATCGCGACACGCTTCGCCGGGGTGAAGCGGTCTTCGCCGTAGAGGATCATCGAGTGCGAGCAGTCGAGCAGAACGACGGTCGCGCAGGAGCTCTGGTAGTCGGCCTGCTGCACGTGGAGATCGCTGTACTCCAGGTTGAGCACGCCATTTCCTGTGGGCGCTCCTTCGCGGGCGAAGACGGAGTTGAGCGTGGCGGTGATGTCGAGATTGAGGGAGTCGCCAAACTCATACTGCTTCGAAGACCCATTGGTCTCCACTCCGGCGGCTTCGTAGCTCGTGTCATGGCGGCCGAGCGACGACTTGCCCAGGGGCCCAAGCAGATCGCGCAGCGCCTTGTAGCCGAGGAAGTCCATGCCCTTGTCGGTGACTTCAAAGCGCGAGGACTCCCCGTCTCCCTCTTCGCCCTGTCCCTGGCCTTCGGCGGGCTCCTCGGCGTTGAGGAAGTTCTCGTCCTTCATACGCTGGACGATCTTATCGATCAGCGCCTCGACCTGATCTTCCGGCAGGCTGTCGAACTGCTCCTGCGCATCCTCGTCGAGCAGGTCGCCGGACTCTAGCGCCTGGCGGATGGCCTCGCGCAGGTCGTCCATGGTCTGCTCGCCGTCCATGTTCTGAAAGGGCGAGAAGGGGTCCTGAAAGCCGGAGTTGAGCAAGAAGTCGGAGAGCGCCTGCATCAGGTCGTCGAGCCCGAAGCTCGTGGAGAGGTCGCCGGTGAACTTGGTATAGCGGGTGAGCTTCATAGTAGGCCTGCGTTCTACATTAGACGCTCGGCGATGGTGGAGGATGCGGGGAGTAGTTGTCAGTTCTCAGTTCCGCCGAACCTGCCAAAGGAGAACTGACAACTACCTTATGAACTACGACTTTGTTCCCGAAAGCACCGCGAAGCGGTTGTCCTTGAACCAGCAATCGGCATCGGTAAACCCTGCCTCGCGCATCCAGTGGAGCTGGTCTTCGACGGAGGCGCAGCGATCATCCTGCTGGCGGTAGAGCGAATCCGCGATCTGCTGGGGAGTGGCTCCGGCTTCGCGTACCTGCTGGAGCCAGATCACCTTGTAATGAGCATCGAGGGCGGGCGTGGGGCCTGCTACCTGCTCGGCGTTGACGAAGGTGCCACCGGGCCGGAGCGCGGCGTAGATCTTCTTGAAGAGCGACTTCTTGGCCTCGTTGTCGAGATGATGGATCGAGAGCGCCGAGACGATAGAGTCCTGGTTCTGAGGCAGAGCCGCGGTAGCGTAGTCGGCGACCTCAAAGCTCACATTGGAATCGGTGCCGAGGCGAGTGCGAGCCCGTTCGAGCATCGGCTCGGAGACGTCCATCAGGTGAATGTGGGCCTTGGGATACCAGGTACGCACAAAGGTCGAGAGCAGCCCCGTACCTGCGCCGAGGTCGAGCACACGTTCTGCGCCGCCGACGATCAGGTCGGTGGTGCGGCGATAGAAGGCGTCATAGCAGGGGATCAGCTTGGCGCGATCGGCATCGTAGGTGGCGGCGGTGATATCGAAGATTTCCTGGGTAGGGTTAGACATGGTTGTTTCCAAGGATAAGCGTTTGAGCGAATTATGTCGCTGGCTGGAGTGACGGGTGGGTAGTACGGTTCACTTTAGAACCCGCTTTGGTGCTGTGACTGCCTCTGTCTTTGTTCTTGCTTTTGCCTTTCTGGTTGTCATTCCGAGCGCAGCGAGCGAATGACAACCAGAAAGGCAAAAGCAAAGACAATAAGAATCAGCCCCGGACACCGCTAAGCACGGCAAAGCTGCTGGCCTTGTACCAGCAGTCAACATCCGCGAACCCCGCCTCGCGCAGCCATGCAAGCTGCGGCTCGACGGGCGTGCGTCGATCTTCCTGCTGGCGATAAAGTGAGTCGGCGACCTGCTGCTCGGTCGCCCCCAGGGCACGGACGTCGCTCAGCCAGCGCTGCTGGTAGAGAGTTTCGAGCTCAGGGGTGGGACCGGCGATGTGATCGGCATTGATGAACAGCCCGCCAGGACGGAGCGCCGCGAAGATCAAGGGAAGGATGACCCGTTTCTGTTCGTCTTCGAGATGGTGGATGGAGAGCGCAGAGATCACGGCGTCGCAGGGCGTTGGCAGCGGCACGGTGGTGTAATCGGCGAGCGTATAGGTGAGAGAGGGGCCGTCGCCAAGCCGCTGACGGGCGAGATCGAGCATGGGCTGGGAGAAGTCGATCAGGTGAAGGTGAGCCTTGGGAAAGGCTGCACGGATCATCGAGGAGAAGAGTCCCGAACCCGCTCCAAGTTCCACGATGCACGTAGCCTCCGAGGGAATCTGCTCCAGTGCGGCGGCATAGAAGGCTTCATGGCCGGGGATGAGCCGCATGCGATCACGGTCGTAGGTGGCGGCGGTGGCATCGAAGACGGCGCGAGTGTTGTTCGTTCTCATGCCTAGAACATAAGTGGATGTGATGGATTATGCAATGAAAATAAGAAAATCTAATAGATGTCAAAGCTGGCGATTGGAACTGTTCTCAGGGGTGTAGACGCTGAGCTGCTTGCATGTACCACCCAAACCCTGTCATCTCGACCGAAGACGGCGCTCTTTGCCGTCGTAGTGGAGAGACCTGCAGCCTGCTTGCGCTAGCACCGATGCCCGCACAAGCAAACTGCAGGTCTCTCCACTACGCATGACGATAAAGCAATTATGCTTCGGTCGAGATGACAGTGCTTGGGTGATACGCCTCTTGCGGAGCTGTTCTAGTTGAATCCCCGTCGTGTGCGATTGTGGGCGTCTTCCCGCTCCTGCTCACGCTTGCGTTCTGCGAAGTTCGCTGCCTCTTCGTTGCGCTTGCGCTTTTCACCGGCGCTGAACTTGCGGGCTTCGCTGCGCGAGATGCGCTTATGCGCGGTCATGCCTTCGAGCAGGAACTCCGCCGCTGAGACGGCTACCTCAGGCTGGGACTTCGAGGTGATCTTGAACGGCGTCAGCTTCTCGAAGAGGCCCTGGATCTGTTGGAGTTCCGCCAGAACCGTTGCGGCAGGCTGCTTGTCATTCAACTCCACGGCACCGCCAAGGTTGAACCACTGCTCGATCTGCTGCGTGTTGGTATCGGCAAAGTAGCTGTCGAAGATGTTGGCGACAGAGCTGCGGATCAACTCGCGGATGACGTTGTCCGAACCGCGCATCTCGCCTTCGTACTCCAGCTCAATCTTGCCCGTGATGCCCGGCAGAGCGGCGAAGATATCGCCGACCCGAGGGACGACGAGCGATTCGCCGTGAATCAAAGCCCGGCGTTCGGCGTTCGAGACCACAAGCTCCATCGTGCTGATCGGCAGGCGCTGCGACACGCCCGAGCGTTTGTCGACCTTCTTATCCTCACGCGCGACAAAAGCGATCTGCTCGACGATCTGACGGATGTAGTGCGGAATCTCGATGCGCTGGATGGCGTCGTTGGAGGGAGCATAGGTGCGCGCCGTCCAGGCCTCCTGCTCCGTGATGCTGATGGCTTCGTCGAGCGACTCAGGGTAGTGCGTGCGAATCTCGCTGCCGATGCGGTCTTTGAGCGGGGTGACAATCTTGCCGCGCGCCGTGTAGTCCTCGGGGTTGGCCGAGAAGACGATGGCGACATCGAGTTCCAGGCGTACCGGATAGCCCTTAATTTGTACGTCGCCTTCCTGCATGATGTTGAAGAGGGCGACCTGGATCTTCCCGGCGAGGTCCGGGACCTCGTTGATGGCGAAGATTCCGCGATTGGCCCGGGGCAGCAGACCGTAGTGCATGGTCAGCTCGCTGCCGAGCTCGTGGCCGCTACGCGCGGCTTTGATCGGATCGACGTCGCCGATGAGGTCGGCCACGGTCACGTCCGGAGTTGCGAGCTTTTCGACGTAGCGCTCGATCGGAGTCATCCACGCGATGGGGGTATCGTCGCCGAGCGAGGCGACGAGGTCGCGCGAGAACTTCGAGAGCGGGGCGTAGGGGTTGTCGCGCAGCTCGGAGCCAGCGACGTAGGGGCTGAAGGGATCGAGCAGCGTCGTCAGCGAGCGCAGGATGCGCGACTTCGCCTGGCCGCGCAGGCCCAGCAGGATGAAATTATGCCGCGAGAGCAGCGCATTGACCACCTGCGGAACGACCGTGTCGTCATAGCCGACGATGCCGGGGAAGAGCGATTCCCCTTCCTTCGGTCCCCCAGGGGCGATCTCGCGCAGGCGGGCAATCAGGTTGTCGCGAAGCTCGTCCTTGACGCTGCGGGAGACGCGATCGGCGGTGTAAGCAGAGGTGCGGAGTTGACCCAGGGTGCGCGGAAGTGCAGTCGACGGCATATGTAGAAGTATAGATGTCTTACAGGGAGGGAGGATTCGCGGCGTTGATTATCAATTCTCAATTGCGCGAAGCGCGTTCGTTGACGCTGAACCGTCATGGTTTGCGCTTCGCGCTATGGGGCCGCATTGATTCTTCGGCACTCTAACGCGACTTAGCTCAAATCATCCAGCATTGCCTGCATCTCGCTGGCAGCATGGGCATTATTGGTGCGCTCGCAGGCGGCTAGACCGGCGGCAAGGCGCTCGCGGGCCTCGTCCGTGCGGCCTGCCTTCAACAGCTCCTGGGCGGACATCTGGTAGGCGGGCACGTAGTCCGGGGTGTGCTGCAGGATGGTGGAGAACTCGGTGAGTGCTGCCTCCTGCTTGCCCTCGGAGGAGTAGGCCATGGCCAGGCCGTAGCGGGCAAAGGCGTCGGTGGGGTTCTGCTTCAGGATTTCGGTGAGCATCGCGATCTTGTCCATCTGCTTAGGATGCGGGGAACGCTGGCGAAATGCAAAAGGGGTGCCGGAGAGCAATGATTTGACGGGCAATTTAGAATGGAGAGATGAGTGAAGGCATGTTAGTGCGGCCCGTGAGTGAGTCGCAATCGGAGCGCAGCGAGATTATTTTCCCGGGAGACGCCAATGCGCTCGGCAATCTCTTCGGAGGCAGGCTGATGCAGTTTATCGACCTCGTCGGAGCAATGGCGGCCAGCCGCCACGCACGGGCCATCACGGTAACGGCGTCCATGGATCACCTGGACTTCGTCGCGCCGGTAAAGGTCGGAGATCTGCTGATCCTGAAGTCCAGCGTGAATCGCGCGTACAAGACTTCGATGGAGGTAGGCGTGAAGGCGATGGTCGAAGATGTGCGCGCACAGCGTCTGCGGCATGTATCGTCGGCCTATCTCACCTTTGTCGCGGTAGATAGCACGGGGCAGCGCATCGAAGTCCCCCAGGTTCTGCCGGAGACCGAGAATCAGAAGCGGCGATTTGAAGATGCAGCCCGCCGCCGCGAGATGCGCTCCGAGGAGACCCTGCGCAAGCGTGCGATGCGTGCCGCCATGGCGCCGGAGTGGCATTCGTAGGGCAGTAAGTTTTTAGCAGGAAGAAATAGTTAACAGGAAGAGCAAGGACGAATTCGATGGGACATAGTGGACAGGGAATGCCGCAGGGGCCTCAGCCGTTGCCGGGTGTACAGCATGTGGTGGCGGTGGGATCGGGTAAGGGCGGCGTCGGCAAGACGACGGTGAGCGTCAACCTTTCGGTGAGCCTCGCGAAGCTGGGCTACCGGGTGGGGTTGATTGACGCCGACATCTACGGGCCGAACGTTCCCACGATGCTGGGCATCACGCGGCAGCCGAACATCATCGGTGAAAACCGCATTGAGCCGCTGCAGGCGCATGGCGTTAAGTTCATCTCCATCGGCCTGATCTCTCCCGGCGACAAGCCGATGGTGATGCGCGGGCCGATGCTGCACCAGATCATCCGGCAGTTTCTGCAGCAGGTGGAGTGGGGCGAACTGGACTTCCTCATCGTCGACCTGCCGCCGGGTACGGGCGACGTCGTCATCTCGCTGGTGCAGACAGTGCCGTTGACCGGTGCGGTCGTCGTCTCGACCGGGTCGAGCGTGGCGTTGCAGGATGCACGCAAGGCACTTGAGATGTTCCACCAGGTCAACGTCGAGGTACTGGGGCTGGTAGAGAACATGAGCCAGATGACGCTGCCGAGCGGTGAGGTCATCGACGTATTCGGCGCGGGTGGAACGGAGCAGACGGCGAAGCAGTTCAACCTGCCGTTCCTGGGCTCTATCGACCTCGATCCTCGCGTACGCGAGGGCGGCGATCGCGGTCTGCCGGCGGCGCTGGGTACCGAAGAGTCTCTGCGGGCGCGGGAGTTTGCGGCCATTGCCTTGAAGATCGCCGAGAAGGCTAAAGAAGTCGCAGCACGCAGCGAAGATGTGTTGGAGATTAATTAGAAACAGGAAACAGCGAAGGAAGCGAAACCTGAGCTGGAGGCTATGATGGCGGGCATGAACCAGATGACAATACGGCAGCGGCAGATTCTGACCGCGATCGTCGAGAACTATATCTCGACGGGTGAGCCGGTGAGCTCTGGCACCATTGCGCGTTCACAGGCCTTTGAAAACGGTGCGATGAGCGCTGCGACGATTCGCAACGAGATGGCTGACCTGGCGGATGCCGGCATGTTGGAGCAGCCGCATACCTCGGCTGGCCGCATTCCTTCGGCCGAGGCCTTCCGCATGTACGTCGCCCAGTTGCACGGAGGCTTTGCCGGGCGACTGCCGGGGCTTTCTCTCGCCGAGGTGCAGTCGCAGATCGACTCCAGCTTTGCCGGGGTCGCCGGGGCGCAGGCTCTGCTGGCGCGAACCTCGCATGTGCTGGCGACTCTTTCCAGTGGTGTCGGTCTGGCCATCGGCGCTATCGCG
Source organism: Granulicella mallensis MP5ACTX8 (assembly GCF_000178955.2). Taxonomy (NCBI): domain Bacteria; kingdom Pseudomonadati; phylum Acidobacteriota; class Terriglobia; order Terriglobales; family Acidobacteriaceae; genus Granulicella; species Granulicella mallensis. Next base: position 1,398,875 of record NC_016631.1, read on the forward strand.
AACGCCGATCTGCTGGAGCACGTACACTTCAGCCGGCTGGCTGCGCGGAGGGTGCTTGCGGTGCTGGTCACGCGCAGCGGCATGGTGCGCGACCGGGTGCTGTCCATCGACCGTGATCTTTCGCTGCGCGAGCTTGAGACTGCCGCAAACTTTTTGAACGAACACTACCGAGGCTGGAACATCGAGCGCGTGCGTGCGGAGTTGGCGCAGCGGTTGGAACGCGAACGCAGCGACTACAGGGAGCTTGCTCAGCAGCTATGGGCAGGTACCGTGCCGGAGGCCGCACACGCCGAACAGGCGGTTTATGTCGAGGGCGTAGCCAACCTCGTCGGGCTCCCGGAAGACCGCGCCCAGTTGCGCGAGATGCTGGCGGCGCTTGAGACCAAGCAACGCCTGGTGGAGCTGCTGAACGCCTACATCGATTCGCGGCAGGAGTCGGTCCGCGTCGTATTCGACCTGGAAGAGCAGGCCCCGGAGATGGCAGGGCTGGTGTTGATCGCCGCACCGGCGCGAGTCGGCGGCGAAAGCGTTGGAACGGTAGGCGTGATCGGGCCCAAGAGAATGCACTATGAGAATGCGATGAGCGCAGTCAGCTACATCGCGCAGGTGTTTGACCGCATCAGCAGCGATGTGACGGGTGGGATGCTTGGACCGCCCCCGCTATGACCCTGAAGCGGAACCGGATAGACGAAGTTCGAGATGCATTCGCGCGATGGTCGCGAATGGGAAACAATGAAGACGGAGCAAAGATGAGCACACAGGACATGACACAGGAAGAGATGATGGACGCCACGCAGCCCGAACCAGAGAACGGAACCGAAGTGATCGAGGCCGATGCACAGCAGGCAGAGATGGAACAGCTTCGCGGCGAGCGCGACCAGTTGAAGGACCGCCTCGCGCGTCTGCAGGCTGAGTTCGACAACGCCCGCAAGCGCGAGATCAAGGAGCGTCAGGACGCTCGCGACTACGCCGTGCAGGGCGCGGTCGAGCCGTTCCTCGGCGTGATGGACAACTTCCAGCTCGCACTGAAGGCCGATGGCTCCGCCGAGCAACTGCGTACCGGGGTGGAGTTGATCCTGAAGCAGATGGAAGAGGCCCTGAAGGGCTTGCAGGTGCAGCCGGTAGAGACCGTGGGAGCGCAGTTCGACCCGCGAATCCACGAGGCTCTGGGCAGCATCGAAACAGTGGAGCATCCTGACCACCAGGTGTTGGAAGAGATTCGCCGCGGCTATAAGCTGCGTGACAAGCTGCTTCGTCCGGCGCTGGTGCGGATCGCAGTGAACACCGCACAGAAGAGCGAGTAGAGAAAATCAGCGCGACCCTTTAATCGCGAATAAGGAATCAGGTAATGGCGACAGCAACGATGAAGATGGATTACTACGAAGTTCTAAGCGTGGAACGCACGGCCACCGATGCCGAGCTCAAGGTCGCGTATCGCAAGCTCGCCATGCAGTTTCATCCGGACCGCAACCCGAACAATCCGGAGGCTGAGGAGCGCTTCAAGCAGTGCAGCGAGGCCTACCAGGTCCTGAGTGACCCGGACAAGCGTGCGGCCTATGACCGTTACGGTCATGCCGGTGTCAGCGGCGCCGGGCCGGGTGGCTTCAACGGCGGCGGCAACCCCTTCCAGGGGCAGGGCGACCTGGGAGACATCTTCGGCGACCTGTTCGGCGAGATGTTCAACATGGGTGGCAGCGGCAATCGCCGGGCATCGCGCGCCCAGCGTGGCCGCGACCTGAAGTTCGACATGCGTCTGGAGTTTGAGGAGGCTGTCTTCGGCGTCGAGCGCGAGATCACGATCCGTCGCGCCGAGGTGTGCGAGGTCTGCTCGGGTTCAGGCTCGGAGGGCGGCAAGCAGCCGGAGACCTGCCAGCAGTGCGGTGGGCGCGGACAGATTCGCACGCAGCAGGGCTTCTTCTCGGTCGCGAGAACCTGCCCGGTGTGCAGCGGAACGGGCAGCATCGTTCGCAACCCCTGCAAGACCTGCAAGGGCGATGCCCGTCTGCAGCGTGAGCACAAGATCCTCGTCAAGGTTCCGGCGGGTGTCGAGCAGGACACGCGCATTCGCTACAGCGGTGAGGGCGACGCGGGACGCTTCGGCGGCCCGGCGGGCGACCTCTACGTGGTGCTCGAGGTCAAGGCTCACAAGTTCTTCGAGCGTGATGGCGACGACCTGCACTGCGTGATCCCGGTAAGCTTCCCCCAGGCGGCGCTCGGCACCGAGATCGAATTGACGACGCTCGAGGGCAAGGAGACGCTGAAGGTTCCCGAAGGCACGCAGAGCGGCAAGGAGTTCAAGCTGAAGGGTAAGGGTGTTCCCCACCTGAACTCGCACGGCAAGGGCGACCTGATCGTCGAGGTAAGGGTGCAGACGCCGAGCAAGCTCAACAAGCAGCAGAAGGAACTGATGAAGCAGCTTGCCGAGACGATGACGGTGGAGAACACCCCGGCTTCGCGCGGACTGTTTGGCAAGGTGAAGGACATCTTCAGCTAGAGCAAGGTGTAGGAAGTGATCGAACGGCGGTGAGGCTATAAGCTTCACCGCCGTTTTCGTTGCTACATGTCTTCGTTGTGGCATGCCTGAGTTGCCAGACTATCGATTACTACAGGCTTTGAAAGGTACGGCCTTTAGGCCGTACGTAGAGGGCAGCCAGAAGTGCGGCTTTAGCCGCGGAGGGAATGTTTGCCGAGCGTACATTCCCTCCGTGGCTAAAGCCACCTGAGCTATGAAGAGTGATGGCGGGACTGAAGTCCCGCCCTTCAAAGCGAGACAACAGATCCCCTATGGGGATGACAGAAAGAAAAACAACAGCGCCGGTCCATCAGGCTCCTAAAGCAAAGCCGAACAGATAGCCAGCCCCGCTATGGCCGCAGTCTCGGCACGAAGAATACGCGGTCCGAGTGTGACATGCTTCCATCCATGCTCAGTAAAGAGCTGCATCTCCTCGGGTGTCCAGCCACCCTCGGGACCAACAGCCAAAGCAACGGACTGACTCGCTTGCTGCAACGCAGCAGCGATCGTGTTCTCCTGCTCCGTCTCGGCGAGCAGCAACTTCGTCTCCGCGCTCACCGACTGCAATGCGGCCTTCAACGTTTGCGGATCATCGACTGTAGGCACATCGCTTCGCCGCGACTGCTGCGCGGCCTCGCGCACGATGCGTCGCCAACGTTCGACACGTTTTGCCGCAGCCTGGGAGAGATGTTTCTCCGTGCGTCGAGCGAGCACCGGCGTGATGCGCTCCGCGCCGAGCTCGGTGGCCTTCTCGATGCCCCACTCCATGTGATCGAACTTGAAGACAGCGAGCAGCAGATGCACCGGCAGTGCGGCATCGGCTTCGAGTTCCTCGTGCAGCGTGAAGACGACTTCGCTATCGGAGACGCTCGTGATCTCGGCGCGATGCAGGAAGCCGTTGGCGACGACGTCAAAGATTTGTCCGGGCTCCGCGCGCAGCACTCGCGCGAGATGAGCGGCCTGGTCGCCGGTGAGCGAAGCGGTTGTGTCGGTGAAGGTGTCGGCGATCCAGCGGCGGCGCGTCATGCTCGTAGGATACTGCGGGAGCGCCTATGTACGACAGGGCACATAGAGGCGTGCACGCGAATGACCCTATAAACATTGGGTGTTAAACACCTCGGGGAACGCTCTGTATCGCGTTCCCCGAGTGTGTTGCCTTTAGTTTGATGCTTTGCCTGGTTGCGTTTGCCTGCGCTCCCATATCGACAAAAATCATCGATGCTGCATTCACGATGTGAAGCAACTAACGAAGGTATAGATTTTGTGCGGCGCATAGTCAAGAAAAAAAGTGATATATCGCAAAGGAATTTTCTAAGCGAGGTCGCGACACGAATCATCTTTGCGGATTTTTGATGGCCTCAACGGGCTTCATCGCACCTGATGGAGGTGTCGGAGGAAGAGAAAGAGTCCCACCATGAAGTCTTGTACGCTATGCGCGACGATGACGGCGCGCAGATTGCCGAAGCGCAACGCGAGAGTCGCGAACACCAATCCAAGCAGACCGATGAAGACAGCGCCTCCTATTCCTTCATAGAGGTGAAGGCTCCCGAAGAGGATAGATGTGCTTGCGACAGAGAAGATCGCGGCGAATCTCGGCGATGTTCCGGTTCCGCGGAAGAAGGCGATGGACTGGCGCAGCAGGTATCCGCGAAAGATGTGCTCTTCACAGAATCCTGCCGTGAAACTGACACCCGCCCACAACAAAAGTTCAAAGCCTGTTGTAGGCGCCGTGGCCTCGACGGTCTTGTTCTTCAGATGGAGGTGGGATAGGGCCGAGGTGTCCGAGACATGCCGCAAAGCCAGAACGTATACGAAACCCATGACGACGAAGTAGAACATCGCCGAGCACGCCACATAGATCGTGACGCCCCGTACGCCTTCAACGAGCCATGAGCGGCGGTTGTGCAGCAGAGTGTTCCAGAAGAAGAGTCGACGGCGATACAAGCCGGCGACGACGCAACCGAGCAACATCCAGATCATGAGCATCTGTGAGCAGTAACGCACCGGGTGGTCCATCGTGGTAATTTCGCGATGCCCCAAGTGCGACAACAGGGCCAGGCCTGTGAGCAGCGCGCTGATGGCCAGCGTATGGAACCAGGGTGCAAGGAGCTGTGGGACGTCCTCGGTCCTCGAGGTTTCCGCGAGGGGAAGCAAAGGATCGGGCAAAGTCTCTGTCATGGGACGTATACTACGGCGTTCGCCGTCTTCTTGCGCGCAAGTGCGGGCTGCTGCGAGCGAGGAGACTGAAGGAGATTCAGAATGCGTGATGTCGTAATCGTAAGTGCGGTGCGGACGCCGGTCGGAAAGTTCCAGGGCGGGCTGTCGGAGATGTCTGCGGTAGAGCTGGGCGCTATCGCTGTGCGAGCGGCCGTGGAACGCGCCAGCATCGCTCCGGACAGCGTGGACGAGTGCCTCATGGGCTGTGTGCTGCCTGCAGGGCTCGGACAGAACCCGGCACGGCAGGCGGCTCTGCGTGGCGGACTTGCGGACACTGTAAGTGCCCTGACCCTCAACATGGTGTGCGGATCGGGCCTGAAGGCCGTTGCGCTCGCGGCACAGGCCATCGCACAGGGGGACGCGGAGATCGTTGTGGCGGGCGGCATGGAGTCGATGTCGAACGCGCCGTACCTGCTTCCGGGTGCGCGCAAGGGGCTGCGCATGGGAGACGGCGCCGTGGTGGACTCGATGATTCGCGACGGACTGTGGTGCGCGTGTGAGGACTTCCATATGGGCATAACCGGCGAACTCGTCGCAGAGAAGCATTCGATCACGCGCGAGCAGCAGGACGAGTATGCTCTGGCCTCACACCACAAGGCGGCCGCAGCGTGGCGCGAAGGCCGCTTCGACGCCGAGGTCGTGCCGGTCGAGGTGAAGGGCAGGAAGGGGTCCGTGATGGTGACGCGCGACGAGAGCATCCGCGAGGACGCTTCGCTGGAGGCGCTCGCGGCCTTGAAGCCGGCCTTCAAGAAGGACGGCACCGTGACAGCGGGGAACGCTCCCGGGGTGAACGACGCAGCAGCGGCGGTGGTGGTGATGTCGGCGGAGAAGGCGCGCGAGCTCGGACTCAAGCCGATGGCGACCATCCGGGCGCAGGCTACCAGCGGCGTTGCGCCGAAGTGGGTGATGCTGGCTCCGGTGACGGGAATCAAAAAAGTGCTGGAGCGCGCGAAGTGGTCGATGGATCAGGTCGATCTGTTCGAGTTGAACGAGGCCTTCAGCGTGCAGGCGCTAGGCGTGACGAAAGAGTTGGGGCTAGGCCTGGACCGCGTAAATGTAAACGGCGGTGCCGTGGCGATCGGGCATCCCATTGGAGCCAGCGGCGCACGCGTGCTCGTAACGTTGCTGCACGAGATGCAGCGCCGGGATGCGAAGAAGGGTGTGGCGGCGTTGTGCCTGGGGGGAGGGAACTCGGTGGCGCTGGCGGTGGAGCGGTAAGTGGATGTTATGGCCACCGCTGCGAAGCGTGACGGATGCGGATGATGCGGACAGCATCGCTGGTGACTTTATAGACAGCGATGTGAGGCCATGGGTGGAACAGAAGCTCACGGGTTCCCGGTAGTTCGCCTATCTTGCCGACATTCGGCATTGCGGCAAGCTGCATCACTTCTTTGTAGATTCTGTTGGCTACTCGGGTTGCAGCGTCCGGGCTTCCCGCTGAATGAAGTCGACCACGCCATCGAGATCCGACGCGGCGCGCGGCGTCCAGATAATCTTCATGCAGCTTTTTTTATTCGCTTGTGAAGTCGTTCGAAGACCTCTTCGTGCGTAAGCCAGCCATCTCGCTCGGCCGAAGCTTCACCTTCTTGCACCTCTGCCGCCAGGGCTTCCAGATGATTGAGATAGCCATCGACAGCTTCCTGCGCTAGCTCATCAGGCGTGCGATGAGAATCAGCAGCGAGCTGCTGCAGTCTCTGCTCTTGCGCGGGAGTGAGATGAAGGGTCATGAGTTCAGGCTAGAAGAGTGCAAAGTACGCAGTCAAGTATGAAAGAGGCGTCCCTTAACATTCGATGATATTCAGCGCCAGCCCGGCGAGGCTCGTCTCCTTGTAACGCGACTGCATGTCCATGCCAGTGCGATACATGGTCTCGATCACCTGATCAAGCGAGATCTTATGGCTCCCCTGATCGTTCATCGCGAGGCGTGCAGCGTTGACGGCCTTCACCGCGCCCATCCCATTCCGCTCGATGCACGGAATCTGCACGAGGCCTCCGATGGGATCGCACGTCATGCCGAGGTTATGCTCCATCGCGATCTCGGCCGCATGTTCGATCGCGCTGTTGTCGCCGCCCAGCGCGGCGACGAGACCACCTGCAGCCATGGAGCAGGCCACACCGACCTCTCCCTGGCAACCGACCTCGGCGCCGGAGATGCTGGCATTCTCCTTGTACAGAATGCCGATGGCGGCGGCGGTGAGGAAGTAACGCAGCAAGCCGGCTTCTTTGTCTGCTTCAGACAGATCATGCGACGCATGGTGCAGGTAGAAGTGCGCGATGGCCGGGATGACTCCCGCAGCGCCGTTGGTCGGTGCGGTGACGACGCGGCCACCGGCGGCGTTTTCTTCGTTCACGGCCATGGCGACGAGCGTGACGGAGTCCATCGGCGCGAGCGGATCGCGTGTGCGGCCCTCTTCGTCGAGTCTGGCCAGGCGCCGAGCGAGTCCCGCGGCGCGGCGGCGGACGTTGAGGCCTCCCGGCAGCGTGCCCTCCGTGGCAACGCCACGGTCGATGCAGGAGCGCATCGTCTCCCAGAGCGTAAGGATGGATTGCTTCACCGCGGACTCGCCATCGTGAACCGCGCTGGCATCCCGAGGTTGTGGGCGCACGATAGTCTCCTCGTCGAGGAGTGCGACCTCGTTGGCCAGAACGATCTCGGCGATGGAGAGGTGCTGTTCGTTGGCGAGGGCGAGCAATCTCTCCGCACTTGAAAAGGGGTAGGGAACTTCGCGCTTCTTCGCGCTGCCCGGATTCGCAAACTCTGCCGCCGAGACGATGAAGCCGCCGCCGATAGAGTAATAGACCTCGCTCGTCAGCGTATCTCCGTGGATATCGCGTGCGGTAAAACGAAGACCATTTGGATGAGTCGGCGTCTCTGGATCGGGATACATCCGGTCGCGATGGAAGAGCAGATGTTCAGCCTCCCGAAAGGCGATCGGATGACGGCCAAGGAGCTGCAACTGCTGCGAAGAGCGAACGGCGGCAATCAGCGAGTCGATCTTCGCGGGGTCGATGCTGTCGGGCGCTTCGCCGAGCAGCCCGAGAAGGACAGCGCGATCCGTGCCGTGGCCAATCCCGGTGAGCGCGAGCGAGCCATAGAGCTCAACGGTGATCGATGCTGTCTTCTCGATCAGACCATCGGAGTCGAGAGTGCGAACGAAGCGCAGGGCGGCGCGCATCGGGCCGACGGTGTGAGAGCTTGAAGGGCCGATACCGATTTTGAAGAGCTCAAAGAGACTGGTGTTCATAGACATCCTGCGCCAGTTGGCACGATGCCTATTGTAGGCGGCTCCTGGGGGCCTTGGTTGTGGACACACGCTTCTTCGCCGTCTGTTTGGAGAGAACATGGTGAAAGGCTGTCGAAAGCGCACCTGCGAGAACGGCTTCAGGGGCGTCGAGGCGTACGAGTGTCATACCCATGCGGCCCCATCCACCAGGTGCAGGCGTGAAGAGCTCGGGTGCATCCGCGAGAACACCTGCCTGTTGTTCAGGCGTGAGCTTGAGCGTGCCAAGGCCTTTTTCGCCATAGGCAAGCGTCGCGAAGATGCGGTCGTGGATGCGGAAGTCCGGAGCGCCCATATGGGAGCTCTCGATGGCTTCAGGGAGGGCAAGCGCGAGCTTGCGAAAGAGGTCTGGACTCGGCGTAGTCTCGAAGGTCTTCTTCATGCTTTCGCCTCTTTGCTCTCTGAATGCAGCGACAATTCTATGCGATCGGGCCGATCATCGAATGCCCGAACATCGAAGGTACGGGCGTTTATACCCGGGTGATATCTTGAAAGTAGATTTTACCCGGGTATAATTTGGATGGTTATCTCAGAAAGGTATCTCATGTCCGCATCGCCATCGCTCCAGGTCACAGCTTTTGAAGGCAACCGTTGTATCGCATCGGGCCCGCTGGCAAGCGTTGCGGAGAAGATCAAGGAAGTGCTTGCTCGCGGAGAAGCAGCTTCAGTGTTGGTCTTCGACGATCAAACGGGCTCCCAGGTAGACCTGAACCTTCGTACGTTGTCAGAGGCAGCACAAGGGATGCCAACGCCTCTGATCGCCCCTGAACCCCTCGAGTCTCGAAATGCCGGGCGGCCGAGACTGGGTGTCGTCGCGCGAGAGGTAACTTTGCTGCCTCGGCAGTGGGAGTGGCTGGGGCAGCAACAGGGAGGGGCCTCCGCGACGCTGCGAAAACTGGTCGACCAGGCACGCCGTGAGAATGCGGGCGAAGAAAAAATCCGAGCGGCACGCGAAGCTCTTTACCGTTTCATGACGGCCATGGCGGGGAATGCTCCTGGGTACGAGGAGGCATTGAGGGCACTATTCGCCGGTGATGTCCATCGTTTCTCAATTCTGACTTCCGATTGGGCGACAGATGTACGCAAGCACGTCGGGAAGCTGGCCCCGGCCGCTTTCGGTTATGCCCCCTCACCGCTTGACGTTGTCATTCCACTCACGAAGCGCGAAGCCGTTCTTCGCGCATTTGGCACCGCTGAGGTCCAATCGATCGAGCGGATTACGAATGGGGCGTCAGGCGCAGGTGTATTTAAAGTCAAAGCCAACCAGGTCGATTACCTGTTGCGAATCGAAGGGCCACCGGATGGCTTGCGCGATCCTGCACGGCAATACGCCTGCCTGAAGATCGCCGCCGAAGCCGGTGTGGCGCCGCGTTTGGTGTATGCCGATGCGGAGTCCGGAGTGGCCGTCACAGACTTTATCGCGCCGGACTCCGCCTCAGTCGAAAGATCGAAGGCCGACTCCTTGCGAAGGATCGTAACGGCTGTTCGGAGCTTGCACGATGCACCGCTGTTTCCTGAGCTGGTCGATTATTTGGACGGTGTCGACACGCTGATCCGCAGCTGTATGGAGACCGGCATTCTGCCGAAGAGAGCTATTGAGACGCATCGGAAGTTTTATGGCGAACTGGCCGCTGCCTATCCCAGGAAGAATCTTGATCTGGTCTCCAGCCATAACGATCTCAATCCCGGCAATGTCTTGTTCCAAAAGGAGCGAGTCTGGCTCGTGGACTGGGAGTCGGCGTTTGCCGCAGACCGGTATGTGGACCTGGCGGCCATTGCCAATTTCTTTACGACGGAGGAGAACGAGAAAGAGCTTGTGCTGGAAAGCTATTTCGGCGCTGCGTTGAACGATCTCCATCGAGCCCGCTTCTTTCTAATGCAACAGGCGAACCGCATGTTTTACGCCATGGTCGTGCTGAACTTCGTCGCTGCCGCGGAGCCGGCGATAAAGCTGACAGCGGCCGGCATGAAGGGAATAAGGTGGAGCGAGGTTCGCGGGGAGATGGCCCGGATCAACACGACCGAAACCAAGGTGCGCTTCGCCGGTGCTTTGTTGAATGAGGCATTGCTGGCCTTCCAGAGCCCCAGGTTTAGCCAGGCAGTTGCGCAGGTAAAGGGCAGCAGTAAACGACGCGGAGCTTAGAGCTTTTTCACTCTTGGAGTAAAAAGGCTCTAAGCTCCAGCGTTGGAATCAAAGGGTTCTACTGCTTTGTTTCCGTAGCAGATGCCTGGGCTGTCGCTCTGACGCCTGTGCTGCGAAGATACGCCGCTGCGGCGGTCAGGCGTACAGGAGCTTTTGAGTCTTGAAAGACATCGAGCAAGGAGCTGGCGGTAGCCTTGTCGTGATAGTCGCCGAGAGCTTTTGCCGCTGCGGCACGGACGGCGGGGTCCTTGTCGCCGAGAGCCTTCACGAACAGATCGCGGAGAGATCCTGACCGTGTCTTGGAGAGCTCTGTGATGGCGATGACGTGAGCGGATTCGCCGCCATTCTTGCGGACATACTCATAGGCCGTGATGCCGATGCCAAAGGGGCCAAGCAGCATGGAGGCTCCCTGGAGCGCGCCGATCTTGGCGATGGCGGAGGGGTTATGTAGATCCTTGCTCATGGTGTGCATGGTGCCGTTGATGAGGCCGGAGTTGGCCTTGCGGTCTCCGTCGACGACGTCCATCAGGATGTCCTCTCCAGAGTGATCGTTGGCCTTGGAGAGCGTAAGAGCCGCGGCGAAGGCGACCTGCGGCTCCTTGTCGTTGAGTTTGTCGCGCAGATTGCTCATCAGGGCGCGATTCTTGGTCTGGCCGGCGGCGAGAACGGCGGCGGTGCGGACATCGAGATCGGGATCGTTCATGGCGTCGGCGATCAGATGCCCGGCCCGAGCATTCGTGCCCATAGTCCCAAGGGCAGCAAGGGCCTGGGTGCGGAGGTCGGAGTGTTTTTCATCCTTGATGCCATTGAGAGCGGTGTCGAGCATGCTCCAGGCGGTCTCTGTGTTGTTCAGGTGCGGGGTCGTCGCAGCGGGGCTGGAGTCCGTGGAGTTGCTGGTGTCGGCCGGTTTCGCGGGAGCTTCCTGGGCGCGGATGGACAGCGGAGCGAGTGCAAGAGTGGATAGCCCAACCATAAGGATGCTGGATCGGAGCGAGGAAAGAAAAGGGTTCATAGTGTTCTCCATAACGTGGGCATGCCATTTGCCTTTCGGGGTAGAGTGTAATGCTACACTTGCGGAAAATTACCGGCGACATCAGGCAGGTTCATGCTCTTCAAAACTCGTAGCGCGGCGGTCTATGGAATCGACGCACATATTATCGATGTCGAGGTCGACTTCTCCGGCGTGAAGCTGGACCAGGAAAACTTCAGTACTGTGGGACTGCCGGACGCCGCTGTGCGGGAGAGCCGCGATCGCGTCCGTTCTGCGATCAAGAACTCCGGCTTCGACCTGCCTCCGACGCGCATTACCATCAACCTCGCCCCGGCCGACCTGAAGAAGGAAGGCTCCGGCTTCGATCTGCCGATTGCCGTCGGTATTCTCGGCGCCTACGGTGGACTGGCGATCAAGGATGTCAGCGACTTTGTGATGGTCGGCGAACTGGGACTGGACGGCTCGCTGCGAGCGGTGCAGGGAATGCTGCCGATTGCCGTTGCCGCGCGCGCCGCGGGAATTCGCAACCTGGTGATCCCGGCGGCGAATGCTCGCGAAGCCGCCGTGGTGCAGGGCGTGAATGTATATCCGGTGAACAGTCTGCTCGAGGTGCGCGAGTTGCTGAACTCCGCCGAACTGGGTGGCATCACCGCGACGCCCCTGGCTGTTGATACGCAGGCTCTGCTGGGCGACGTGCAGGAGTACCAGGCGGACTTTCGCGATGTGCGCGGACAGCATGTGGCCAAGCGGGCTCTCGAAGTAGCAGCCGCCGGTGGACACAACATTCTGATGATCGGACCGCCGGGCAGCGGAAAGACGATGCTGGCCAAGCGTTTGCCGTCGATCCTTACGCCACTGCGCTTTGAAGAGGCCCTGGAGACCACCAAGATCCACTCGGTGGCTGGGGTTCTGAACAAGGATGAAGGGCTCGTGACGCACCGGCCGTTTCGTTCTCCGCACCATACCATTTCAGATGCAGGATTGATCGGCGGAGGAATGATTCCGCGCCCTGGCGAGGTCTCGCTGGCGCACAACGGTCTTCTGTTTCTGGACGAGCTGCCGGAGTTTCCGCGCAATGTGCTGGAGGTGCTGCGGCAGCCGCTTGAGGATGGCACGGTCACTATCTCCAGGGCGGCGATGAGCCTCAGCTTTCCGGCCCGGTTCATGCTCGCTGCTGCGATGAATCCCTGTCCCTGTGGCTATTACAACGACAAGAGCCGCGACTGCATGTGTACGCCGCCGATGATCCAGCGCTACGTCGCGAAGGTGAGCGGGCCGCTGCTGGACCGCATTGATATCCATATCGAGGTTCCGGCAGTGCAGTACAAAGAGCTGCGCAGCGGCACGGCTGCGGAGGGTTCGGCGGAGATTCGCGCACGGGTGCTGGCGGCTCGAGACCGGCAGCATGCGCGGTTCCTGGAGAGTGGTGCGAGGACAAAGGGTTCATCCAAATCAGCCAGCCGGGCCGTGTTCTCCAATGCGCAGATGTCGACCCAGCAGATTCGCGTGCACTGCGAACTGGCAAGCGAGGCCGAGAGGTTACTGGAACGAGCGATGCAGCAACAGGGCCTGAGCGCCCGTGCTCACGATCGCATTCTGAAGGTAGCGCGAACCATCGCCGACCTGGACGCGGCGAACGGGATTGAGGTCAGGCACATCGCAGAGGCGATCCAGTATCGGACGCTGGACCGAAGCTACTGGGCCTAATTTCAGAGCCTTTGGCCCTGAAATGCGCTCGGCGTCACCACACTAAATACGACTATCCTCACGCACTACAAACCGATCGAAGAGCGTCAACGGAAGAATCTCAAAGCGATCGAGCGCGAGCGTGATGCCCAGTACGGTGTCGACCTCCACGATGGTCCCGTAGAGATCGATTCTGCAGCCACGGCGCAGAGAACGAGTCTCGGGATACTGATCGATATCGATGGGCGTGTAAATCAGTCGATCCATGCGAGAGAAGCGGTGCCAACCGCGTTGGTTGAAGCTGAATTGCTTGAGCGATCCGCGATTGATATCCAGGATGTCGAAGAAACGTGTCTTCCAGTACACGTTCAGCCCCAGATAATTGGAGGCGATCACTTCATCGCGCTGGAGCGAAGGAAGGCGCTTAAGCGCACGATGGATCTGGGCCTGGGTGGGAGTCTGCGAGTCGGTCCCGTTCATAGGTCGTAGCATACAAGGCGAATTCCGGCTCCGGTATCCCTTTTTACGGAAGTGCAGGGACAAGGATTACAAAAAAAAGTATTGACCTCGGGCTTTGCACGCGATAAGGTGCAGAAGTACCGTAGTTTCCGGACATGAGCTGTATTCCGGAGCGGTCCAACTATCTTGCAGGGCGGTCAGACCGCTATCCACCAGCAAACCAACCTCATGCCGTTCTCGCCGTAGCGAGTGAATCACGCCGTTTTTTGTGCGGCAACCTCCAATCGAATGCATTTGCAAACTATTGGAAGAAAAGCGCTTTAGCGCGACATTTACGTTGTTCGAGGCAAATAGAGATGCGACGCCGGAGCTTCCGGGTGCGTCTAATCCGTAACGGTCTGCAGGCCACTTTTCCGCCGGCGGATACTCAACACAGGCAGTTCGGCCAGAGCGCATCGCAAGTTTGAAGACGCTCATGCCTCGCAGAACGAAGGAGATAACATTATGCGCTCAGATCTTATTTTTGGAGCACTCACCCACGTCAACAACCGCTACAAGCTGTGCCAGCTGGCTTCCAAGGCTACCCGCAAGCTGCACAAGCCCAACACGCGTTTGCAGGACACGACCAACGAGGTTTTGGACCGCTTCAAGGACACCGTTCCGATGAATGTGGCTGCCGAAGCCGAGCTGGAAAATGCAGTCATGGGTCGCGCAGCTTAAGCTGCGCGGCAGTACTTCCTAGTTTTCAACAGACTCTCTGGTAAGCTCTCTTTCAAGACCCCGCAGACTTGAATTTTGCAGTTGTACCCGGTAGGCTGACTCTCAATACCCCCGCATTACCGTTTGACACCTCTCTCGCGGTGCCTGCTTTCGGCGAGTTTTCCTGCAAGCAGGACCTTCAACTTCCCTTCCGCAACACCCCAAATCCCCCAAAATACGATCGAACTTCAGGAATTCATGACTATCTCCGAATTAAAAGAAAAGAGCATTGCAGAACTCGGCAAGCTCGCCCGCGGCCTTGAGATTCCAGGCACCAGCGGCCTGCGCAAGCAGGACCTTATCTTCAAGATTCTTCAGGCCCAGAGCGAAAAAGAAGGCCACATCTTCGCTGAAGGCGTGCTGGAGATTCTGCCCGACGGATACGGCTTCCTCCGCTCGCCCGACTATAACTACCTGCCGGGTCCGGACGACATCTACGTTTCCCCGAGCCAGATCCGCAAGTTCGACCTCAAGACCGGCGACACGATCAGCGGCAACGTCCGCAGCCCGCACGAGGGCGAAAAGTACTTCGCCCTGGTCAAGATTGAGGCGATCAACTTCGAGTCGCCCGAAGAGACCCGCAACAAGATTCTGTTCGACAACCTGACGCCGCTCTATCCCGATGAACGCATCAAGATGGAGACCGTTCGCGAAGCCATCTCGGGCCGCGTCATGGACCTGCTCTGCCCCATCGGCAAGGGCCAGCGTGGCCTGATCGTCGCTCCGCCGCGCACCGGTAAGACCGTGCTGATGCAGTCGATCGCGAACTCGATTACGGCCAACCACCCGGAGGTGGTGCTGATCGTTCTGCTGATCGACGAGCGTCCGGAAGAAGTAACCGACATGCAGCGCTCGGTGAAGGGCGAGGTCATCTCGTCGACCTTCGACGAGCCCGCCGCACGCCACGTACAGGTGGCCGAGATGGTGATCGAGAAGGCCAAGCGTCTGGTCGAGCACAAGCGCGACGTAGTGATCCTGCTGGATTCGATTACGCGTCTGGCGCGTGCCTACAACACGATCGTTCCGCCGAGCGGCAAGGTGCTCTCGGGCGGTGTCGATTCGAACGCGCTGCAACGCCCAAAGCGGTTCTTCGGCGCGGCCCGCAACATCGAAGAGGGCGGCTCGCTGACGATCATCGCCTCGGCTCTGATCGATACCGGCTCACGTATGGACGAAGTCATCTTCGAAGAGTTCAAGGGCACGGGCAACATGGAAGTGATCCTGGACCGCAAGCTGGTCGACAAGCGCGTGTTCCCGGCCATCGATATCCAGCGCTCGGGCACCCGTAAGGAAGAGCTGCTGATCCCGAAGGACGACCTGCAGCGCACCTGGATTCTGCGCAAGGTTCTCAACCCGCTGTCGCCTGTCGAAGCGATGGAACTGCTCTCCGACAAGCTCGGCAAGACAAGAAACAACCAGGAGTTCCTGCACAACATGAGCTCGCTGTAACGGCGTGCTGGTGCATAACGTACTGGTGAAATAAGAGAGGCGCGGCCCATGGGCCGCGCCTCTCTTATTTATTGGCCGTCGTAAAGCCAAGGGCGTATCTTCCAACGGCTCTTGGAGCGATATCGAACGCAGCAAAGAGTTTGTTGGGGCATGGAACGGAAGGGTATGGCTTCAGTCATGCCATAAACACCGGGCGAAAGAGTCCTATCACTCTGCCGAAGGCCGGAGTGAGGCCCGCAGGGCTCAACGACTGAATTGCCTTCTTCGGTTGTGGCAAACCCAACTCCCCTGCCATCGATACTTCCTGAACACCCTCGACAGCATCGAGGAAAGCAATTTAGGTTGCTCCGGCTACGCTTTCGCTCCGGCCCTTCGACTACGCTCAGGGCAGAGAGGAAGAAGGCTGGTATCCCGCTCGTATGGCCCGGCTGAAGCCGGGCCATACCGGGACTTGCCAGGGGACACTCTTTGCGCGGCTCGTCAAATCGCAACTCGCTGCGCGCTAATACCCGTTAGACAGAATAAAGTCCAACGTCAACCAATCCATGGCGGCATGTGCGGTTCGCTGCGCGGCGTACTTCGAGAGCACATCTGTCTCAAGGTTGACCGGCGAGCCCGGAGCCAGACTGTGCAGGTTCGTCGCCTGGTAGGTATGGGGGATGACGGCAATCTCGATGTGTAGCCCATCGATCTTGGCAACAGTGAGGCTGATGCCGTCGATGGTGATCGAACCCTGAGGCACAATAAAGGGCGCGAGCGTAGAGGGAATCTCGATCGTCATGCGCCAGTCTGAGGTGTCTTGATCGGGGTGTAGCGGAACCAGCGAGACGAGCTTTCCTGTGCCGTCCACATGTCCCTGCACGACGTGGCCGCCCAGGGGCGAACCGGCAGGCGTGGGCAACTCGAGATTGATCGGCGTTCCGGGCTGCAGGCTCGTAAGTGTGGTGCGACGAATGGTCTCTTCGGCGAGATCGGCGGCGAAGCGGGTTTCGTCGTCCGCGAGCAGAGCCGTGAGGCAGACTCCGTTGACGGCTATGCTGTCGCCGACCTTCCAGCGACCGGCAAGCTGTGGTGCGACGAGGGTGATGCGCGTAGCTCCCTCGGTCGGCTGGAGCGAAAGGACTTTGCCTGTGGTTTCAATGAGACCGGTAAACATAGCTCTAAGTTAACAGGAAACAGGAAGCTTATGGGCGTAGAGCGGTTTTGTGCAGGCGTAAAGTTCATTCCGAACTCACCCTCAAAGCCTGTCATTTCGACCGACTAACGGGAGTGGAGAAATGACAGGCTTTGAGGGTGAGTTCGGAATAAGTACAAGTTCTAGATGCCGGCCCACGGATCGTGCAGATACCCGGTGATGCGAACATCCTCAGCAGTCCCGTGGGGTAGGCTGGTACGTTTCATGCGCTGCAGTTGTTCCTGCACGACATAAGGCGAGGCGATGCCCTCGGCGAAGGGGATGGCGTCGAGGCCCAGCTCACACTCGGCATAGTAGAGGGTCAGTTTGTCGACCAATCCCTCATGCAGCAGGCTGCCATTAAGCGACGAGCCGCCTTCAATCAGCACGCTGATGATATTGCGTTGCGCCAGCGTGTCCAATGCAGCGCGTAGATTGAGATGGCCCCCGCTACCCGAAAGACGAAGCACTTCCACTCCGCAATCGGAGAGAGCCGCTTCACGATCGGCAGGCGCGGTCCTAGAGCAGAGCAGAAGCAGGTCGCTGCCTGCGGATCGCACAAGCTGCGAGTTCAGCGGCGTCCGCAGATCGCTGTCGAGTACCACGCGCAACAGAGAACGCCGCCGGGGAAGGCCGCTGCGGTCGGTAAGGGAAGGATCGTCGGCAAGCACAGTGCCGATTCCTGTAAGGATGGCGTCAACCTCGTGGCGTAGCCGATGGACGTCCGCGCGTGCCGCTTCACCGGTAAGCCAATGGGGCTGGTTTGCTGTACGGACAGAGGGCGCGGGAGCGAGCTTGCCGTCGACCGACACGGCGGCCTTCAGAGTGACGAACGGACGGCGATGCTGAATCCAATGGGCAAAGGCATCGTTGAGGCGTCGTGTCCTCTGCGCCAGTGCGGAAGCAGGATCGGCCACTACGACTTCGATCCCCGCCGCCTGAAGCTTGGCGAGACCGCCTCCGCTGACCAGGGGATTCGGGTCCACAGTGGCAACTACACAGCGAGCGATCCCCGCTGCGATGAGCGCGTCGGCACAGGGGCCAGTGCGACCCTGGTGCGAGCAGGGTTCAAGAGTGACGTAAGCGGTTGCGCCCTGTGGGGTATGTCCCAGGGAGGCGGCCTGCTTCAGAGCGGCGATCTCAGCGTGATCGCGCTCGTCGTAGTGGTGCGCGCCTTCGCCGAGGACTACGCCATCGCGAACCAGCACGCAACCGACCGTCGGATTGGGCGAGGCGAGGCCAACGGCCTCCTGCGCGAGATCCAGTGCGCGTTGCAGGTGACGTTCATCGTGCGGGAGTAGCGACATACAACCTCAATCGAGCAGGGAATCGACGAATGCGGCAGGATCGAAGGGCAGAATGTCTTCCATCTTCTCTCCAACGCCGGCGTAGAGCACCGGCAGGCCGAGCTCACGGGCGATGGCGACGACGATGCCGCCCTTGGCCGTGCCGTCGAGCTTAGTGAGCACGATGCCGGTGACGCGCGCGGCCTCGGTGAAGAGCCGGGCCTGCTGCAGCCCGTTCTGTCCCGTCGTCGCGTCCATGACGAGCAGCGTCTGGTGTGGCGCGCCGGGAATGAGCTTCTCGGCGGTACGGCGCATCTTGTCGAGTTCCTTCATTAGGTCGCTCTTGGTGTGCAGTCTGCCCGCCGTGTCGACGATGAGGATCTCCGTTGCACGGGCCTTCGCAGCGGTGCAGGCGTCGAAGAGCGCGGCGGAAGGGTCGCCGCCCTGGCGCGTCTTGATGAGCTGCACGCCGGAGCGGCCGGCCCAGACCTCAAGCTGCTCGATCGCCGCGGCGCGAAAGGTGTCGGCGGCGCAGAGCAGGACGCTGCGGCCCTGGCTGCGGTAGAGTGCGGCGAGCTTGCCGGTGGTCGTCGTCTTGCCCGTGCCGTTGACGCCGACCATCATGATGACCTCCGGCGGCGTGGAGGGATGCGCGATGGGGTGGGCGACGCTGTCGAGGATGCGGCGCAGCTCGGCCTTCAGCAGGGACTTGAGCTCGGCGCCGTCATTGATGCCCTGGCGCAGGGCGCGCTCGCGGAGATGCGTGATGATCTCGCCGGTGGTGACCGAGCCGATGTCGGAGGCGAGCAGTACGAGTTCGAGGTCGTCGAGGTTGTTCTCGTCGATCTCGCGGGTGAGAGCGACGACGCTGCCGATGGACTCGCTGAGGGCCTCGCGGGTGCGCGAGACCGCCTGCTTCATGCGGTCGAAAAATCCGCGGGGTTTGGACGATTCGGGCTGCGAGGGTTCGGGCGCGGCTGGGTTGGGTTCCGGGGTTTCTTTGTCGCGCTTGCCGAAGAAGGAGAAGGCCATTTCCCTTTAGTTTAGAGCAGTTTCGGCTTTACTCGTTATCCCGGGAAAGGAGGAGGGTGGTTTCCTTGGTGAAAACCACACATACGGCTTTCGCTCCTGTAAATGCCAAGCCGAAGCTGCTGTAGCGGACGACGCGGTGTAGGCTAAAAGCGACAGGAGGAATCCATGGCGACGGCGACAATCTATCCTGCTCCTGAGACCCAAGACAAGTATGTGCCGGTGGAAGTTTATCTGACTTCCATGTATCACCCTGACTGCGACTACGTTGACGGCAAGTTATTGGAGAGAAACGTGGGGGAGCTACCGCACGGCAAGTTGCAATCCTTTTTCGGCTGGTATTTTCGCAATCACAATGACGAATGGCAGATCGAAGTAAGTACGGAGCAGCGTGTCCAGGTATCGGAGACGCGCTATCGGATTCCCGATGTCAGCATCATTTCGCGGGACGCCCCCGAGGAACTCATCCTTCTAACCCCGCCTGTCCTGTGCATCGAAATTCTCTCGCGAGAGGACCGCATGAGCGAGATGCAGGACCGCGTCGAGGATTACATCGCTATGGGAGTACGTGCTGTATGGGTGGTAGATCCGTGGCGCAGAAAAGCGTTTTCCGTTACGACGGACGGACTGCTTCATCCAGAGCCTGTGACGCTCCAGGTGCCCGGAAGCGAGATTCGAGTGCCAGTTGCAGAGATCTTTCGCGAACTGGATCGCAAAAAAAATTAAGCTCTGGCCAATCTTTACTCCGTCCGGCCCGGCCGTGCCATCAACTCACGAATCGCATCCTTCGGGCTCTTGTCCTTATGCAGGATCGCCGCCATCTGCTCGGTGATCGGCATCTCCACGCCATAGCGGGCCGCCAGGCCGAGCGCAGCAGTAGTGCTGCGAACGCCTTCGGCAACCTTGCCGTTCAGCCCGGCGATGATATCCGGCAGTTTGCGTCCCTTGCCCAGCTCCACGCCGACCGTGCGATTGCGTGAAAGGCTGCCGGTGCAGGTCAGCACCAGGTCGCCAACCCCCGAGAGTCCGGCCATCGTATCCCGGCGTCCCCCGCAGGCTACGGCGAGCCGCGTAATCTCCGCGATGCCGCGTGTGATGAGTGCCGCAGCAGAGTTCGAGCCCAGCTCCAGGCCGGTGACGATGCCCGCAGCCAGCGCGATGACGTTCTTCAGCGCTCCCCCGAGTTCGGTTCCGGTTACGTCCTCATTGCGATACACACGCAGCGAGGCCGACGTGAAGTCATCCTGCAGAGACTTGCCGAGCAGAGGGTCGTCGGTGGCGATGGTGATCGCGGTCGGCATGCCCGCGGCGACCTCCTGAGCGAACGAGGGGCCTCCTAGGGTGCCGATGGGATTGTCGCCGTGCTCCTTCATAACCTGCGACATGCGCAGAAAGGTCTTCTCCTCGATCCCTTTGCTGGCCGAGAGCAGTACCTGGTGCGGCTGTAGCGCGGGGGCGATCTCCGTCATGACGGCGCGCAGATGTTGCGACGGGGTGACACAGAGGATGATGTCCGCGCCCTCGATGGCCTTAACGAGCTTAGAGGTGATGTGAATCCCCATCGGCACGATGAAGCCGGGCAGGTAGCGCAGGTTCTCGCCGGTCTCGGTAAGCTCCGCCGCGTGCGCGGGCGAGTGTGCCCAGAGGCAGAGCTCATGCCCGCCTCGCCGGGCCAGAGAGACTGCCAATGCTGTTCCCCACGACCCCGCACCGATCACAGCTATCCGGCTCATGCCTGTACCCCTTCAGTCTTGTCCTTTTTGCTTCCAAACTTGTTTTCTTTGCCCTGCAGCAGCCTCGAGATGTTGGCGTGATGCTTGACGATGACCAGCAAAGAGATGAAGACCATACTGCCGATAGCAACCGGCGAGTGATCCGGAGAAAACTTCACGAACAGGAGCGGCAGCACGACTGCGCCAAGGATTGACGCCAGGGAAACGTATCGTGTCAGCGCGAAGATGACGATGAAGATGCCGAGTGCGGCCAAAGCTGAGGGCCACGAAAGCGCGAGGTAGATGCCCAGCGCGCTGGCAACTCCCTTGCCGCCGCGGAAGCCCAGCCACACCGGAAACACATGGCCCAGGATGGCTGCGACGGCGGCCAGGGGCGCGAGGTCGAGGCTGCTGGAAGGCGCGAAGTGTTTCGCGATCAGGACGGCGGCAATGCCTTTCGAGCAGTCCAGTAGCAGAGTGAGAATGCCGAGACCCTTGGCTCCGGAGCGCGCCACGTTGGTGGCGCCGATGTTCCCGCTGCCGGTGGCGCGGATATCCTCCTTGCGGAAGATGAGCACAAGGAGGTAGCCGAAGGGGATAGACCCGAGCAGATAGGCAATCGCGAGGATGAGAATGGAGGTCTTCATAAGAACCGGGCTGACTTGTCGAGTGTAGCAAGGAGGCTTCTGGAAACAGCTTTGTTACTGGAAGCTGCGACGCAGCATCTCCAGGGCGTGCTCCGAGGCCCACAGGCGCACGCGATCGCGGTCCCCAGCGATTTCGAGCCGTTTGACCTGGGTGTCGTCCTGGTCGGCCAGCCCGATATAGACCAGCCCGGCCGGTTTACCGGCGTCCGGTCCGGTCGTTATCGGCGGTCCGGCGATACCCGTGATGCTGAGCCCCAGCGAGCTTCCAGTGCGCCTGCGGATGCCCTCGGCGAGCGCCCGCGCGACCTCCTCGCTGACCGCGCCCTTCTCTGCGATCAACTCCGCCGGCACATCCGCAAAGACCGTCTTCATCGCGTTGGTGTACACGACCACGCCGCCTGCAAAGTTCCGGGAGCTATTAGGGATTCTTGTGAGGCGTTCCGCGAAGAGTCCGCCGGTGCAGCTCTCCGCCGCGCTCAGGGTCAGGCCGCGCAGCCCGAGCATTAGCAGCACGACCTCCTCGAGCGACTCTCCGTGAGAGGAGAAGATATCGTCGCCCATCTCCTGCTCGACGAGCTCGGCGACCGCGTCGACCCGCGCCTGGGCCTCCTCCATCGTTGGCTTGGAGCAGAGGAAGTGCAGTTGGATCTCTCCGGAGCCCGCCAGGATCGTCGTCTCGACGTCGCTGAACTGCTGGTAGATCGGTGCGGTGCGCGCATCGACCTGGCTTTCAGGGATCAGCGCCATGCGCAGCAGCCGCTTGGCGAGCGAACGCCGAGGCAGGGAGAGGGCAAGCCTAGGAACACACTCGTCGTCGAAGAGCGGCATAAGCTCCTTCGGCGGTCCGGGAAGCAGGATCACGATCTTGCGATGGCCCTCAAACGAGAGGTCGAGCCACTGCCCGGGAGCGCTGCCGTTCTTGTTGGTCAGCAGCTCGGCTCCGTCGAGCACGTCCGCCTGGCGCTGGTTGTTGGGCGGCATCGCCATGCGGCGGGCGATAAAGCGCCGCTGCAGCTCGACCAGCACGGAGGGCTCGCGGTGCAACTCAAGGCCAAGTGCCTCGGCGGCGCATTCGCGCGTCAGGTCGTCCTCCGTCGGCCCCAGGCCGCCCGAAAGGAGGACGATATCGGCACGGCGCAGTGCGATGCGTATGGCATCGACCAGATGCTGCCGGTTGTCGCCGACGATGGTCTTGAAGGCGACCGAGACCCCAAGGTCGTTGAGACCTTGCGTGAGATACAGCGAATTCGTGTCCTGACGATGGGGAGTCAGCATCTCGGAACCGACGGCGATAATTTCAGCGATCATGGGTGGCTTGTTTGATGCTAGAGCAAGTCTCCTGTTGCTGGGAAATTGCAACGGGCGTGCATGACCGTTTTTCTGGGGAAAAACGGTCATGAATGTCGTGGTTTCGCTTTACACCTACAGGAGATTTGCTCTATCGCGAACGGAATCGATTGAATGACCGAGGAGGTGGTGGAGGAGTTTCAGCCGAGAGCAGGGCCTCAGGATTGAAGGCCTTCTCCTTGCGCCGGGCCCTTCCCAGGTCGAGCTCATAACGCCTCATCGCCATGCCGATGTTTCCCTTGACCAGCGCGGCGAGTTCCGCAAGCAGATCGCGGCCCCTGAGTGCCTCCTCGGCGGTACGTTCTTTGAGCAGAGCCATCTCGGATTGTCCAAGAGCTTCAATCTCGGCGGCGACGATCTCGAGGTCCTCCTTTGCCCGCTCGATCTGCATGAGCGTGCGTGCGAGGGCGGAAACCATATCCTCGGAGCTCCATGAATCGGTAGAAGGGTCGTAGCCGTTAAGCATGCGCTGCAGGACGGCTGCGTCATCGCGGCGATAGGCTTCGTTCGCCTGGGCCATCAGGTGGGTGCGATGGCGCTCGTCGTGGTCGTTGATAGCGAAGTCCGGGTGGATGAGCTTGGCGACCTCGCGGAAGAGGATCTTGAGATCCAGCGAGGGTTCAGGGGCTTGCACTTCGGGGACTGCGACTTCGGGCTTCTGCGCGGCCTCGCGAGCATAGCGCTCGCGCTCCTCGGGGGTCTCCTGGGAGACCTTCAACTCGGCGATGCGCTCCTCCCACTCATCCAGTTGACGATAAAGCACACCGACCTGGCGAATGTAGCGAGCCTCAAAGCTGAGGATCTGGTGGCGCAGATGTTCCAGCTCCAGCTCGCGTTCAGCCAGCAACTTGCGGATGGAGGCGAGCTCGTGACGCTGGCGGCCGAGTTCGACCTCCTCAGGCGTGGGCTCGCGGAAGATTGCTGTGGACATCGGTGAAATAAAACTCCGTCGATTCAATTATCTATGAACGTCCGGGGAACATGCCCGTAACGGATGACACCGTGCGGGGCAATACAGATAGAGAAAACAAAGCCAGAGCGCAGCACTAGGTTGTGTCTGACGAATCGAAGACCCCAGCCTTGGAGCGAAACCAGGCTCGCTGCACGCATAGCTTTTGTTTTGCGTTTCCCCACAGAGCCGTCATCCTGAGCGAAGCGTCCCAGCCTTTGGGGACGCGTCCGTTCGACTACGCTCAGGACCGAAGGACCCCGAGGGTTAACCTCTTGCCTAAACCTTTTGCACCTTTTCAACCCCAAGCGCTTGAGCCTGGACTCTCGTGCTGGAAAAGGTCCCAACAGTAAGGGTGAGATCAAGTCCCTCGGGGTCCTTCGACTGCGCACCTCGCAAAAAAACGCGAGGCGCTTCGCTCAGGATGACGCTCCTGTGGGGGAGTAAAATATGTGATTCGTTGCTATCCACGATTCGTCAAACACTACCTGGTCCAGTCCTGCGCGAGGCTCCTTTGAGAATCCCAAGATAGGCCGCGCACGCTGCGGCTCCAAGCAACGCACTCTTCCATGCGATCTCCTGGAACCACGCTGTCGTGGGCATCTGAGCCGGGGGCGCATGCCGATAGAAATGATGGGCTTCGACGAAAGCAACGATTGAAGCGATCGCCGCCCCAGTCAGGGCAAAAACGACCGGCTGCCAGGCGCGAAGATTGTCAGAGATCACAACAAAGGGCAGCAGCAGAAGCCAGCAGGGCAGGATCACCAGCAGCGATCCAAGGGCCAGCAGGAGAAAGTACCGATCCATGTGGCCGTTATCTACAAAGAAGGCGGCCACGGCAGCAGCGGCAAAAGCGATGAGTGCAAACAGCAGAATCCGCTTCCCACGGCTCATGCAAGCGGTCTCCCTTGGATACCCAGGTCGACATGGAAGATCGTCGTGTTGGTCGCCAGGGCGGCACAGCCGTCCTCAAGGAAGGCGAGGCCGACGAGATCGTTGCCCGAAACGATAAGTTCAGCTTGGCGGTCGTGGTTAATCTTTACGATCCCACGGCGTCCGTGCAGAGAGGCCGCGACATAAAGATTTCCGTCCACATCGAAGGCCATGCCCTGTGGACGTCCCAGGCCACGATAGAAGACAGTGGCATTGCCCTGGGGGTCGATGGCGTGGATCGACTGGTTGGACGACGTGGTGGGCGCGGTCACGAGCAGCACCCCGTCATCGCGGAACGCCAGGTGATAGGCGGCGACGGAGGGTTCGAGGGTCGCAAACACAAAGATCTCCCGCTCGCGATTGATCTTGAAGATGGTGCCTGAGCGATCGCCGACAAAGAGGCTGCCTTCGCGATCGAAAGCAATGCCCGTAGCGATACCCATGCCCTCGGCGAAGGTGGAGATCGCACCGTGCGGCGAGATGCGATAGACAGTCCCCTCGGCGCGTGAGCTGGCGTAGAGATGGCCGTCGCCGTCGAAGGCCAGCGCCGAGACGTTCATCAGATCGCGCACGAAGGGCCGCACCTGGAGGTCGCGGTCGATACGGAAGATCGACACAGGCACGCGTTCGCCGCGTGGCCCGGAGACCATCGCAAAGAGATTGCCGTCTGCGTCGACCGCGGGGTTTGAGACGAGGTGCAGGTTCTCGGCCATCGGGATAGCGATGTTCGCGTGGAGGATGTTGCTGGTCAGTCCATCGCGATGGAAGACGAGATCGCTGGCGATGGCACCCTCGGGCACGCGCACAAGAGCCCGTGTGTCGCGGCTGAGGTCGAGCGTAGCCGCAGCTTCGCCAAAGAACGCCTGGGGGATCTGCGGCTCGGGCGTGGCGGGGCGCAGCAGGCGGCTGCCGAAGACCTCGAAGCTGCCGCCTGGGATGGCTGCCTTGGGGGTCAGGTGGTCGAGATGCGGAGCGTCGGGCCGGGTTGGATTCAACAGGTTCATCTATCGGTAAGCGTAGACGCGGCGAAGGGCGAAGGCAAACATCTAGAAGAAGCGGCCCACAATCAGCGCTATGATCAGCGCGAACACTCCTGCCACAACATCGTCGAGCATGATCCCCGTGCCCTCCGGTAGCGCTTCAAATTTGCGGATGGGCCAGGGCTTGAAGATGTCGAACAGCCGGAAGAGAACCAGCGAAAGCACCGCATGTTGCCAGTTGGGCCGAACGGCGATAAGCGCGATCAACTGCCCCGCGACCTCGTCGACAACGACGAACCCAGGATCTTCACGGCCAGCTTCGCGCGCGACGATCGTCGACGCAGGAATGCCGATCAGGGTGACGGCCACGGCGGCAATCACAGTCCCAATAGCAAGAGCGCTGAACGTAGCCTGGAACGCGTGGGCGGCACCGTACCAAAGCAGTACCGCCGCGATAGACCCGTAGGTTCCCGGCCCAGGCTTGAGCAACCCTGCACCGAAGAAGGTACCGAGAGCCCAGGCCCATTTTGTTTTGGGTCCGCGAAGTTCAGAGATGGAGACGCTTGGCTGATGAGCCATTAGTTCTTCCACTTCGATTCATCGGTCGGGTGTTGCTGCTGCTGGGCGTGTTCGAGATCTTCCAACAGATCCGGGTCGAGGATCGGCGAGCTGATCTTGTAGTCACCCGAAGCCCATTTGCCGAGATCGATGGTACGGCAGCGCTCGGAGCAGAAGGGGACCTCAGGCGTGTCGAGGGGAACGTCCTTACGGCAGATGGGGCAGCGGAGTGTTTTGGTCTCAGGCATGGCAAACTTAAGTTTAGATGATGAAGCGGACGAGGCAGCCTTCTGCACGATCCAGGGTCAACTGCCCTGAATCACCGCATCGGCATTTTTTTGCGGCTCACCTGAATCTGTCGATGCCGCAGCACGGCACTACTCGATGATTCTCGCAACCACATCGTAATCATGCGACTCGGTAATCTCGGCCCGATAGAAGGTCCCCGGCACCAACACTTCATGCGGCCCGAAGTCGTTGATCAATACCTTGCCGTCGATCTCGGGGGCCTGGTCCAGCGAGCGACCCTGCCAGAGAAGCTCGGTCTCTTCGCTCTCGCCTTCGACCAGAAGGTCGATCTCGCGTCCTACCCAAGCGCGCCGGGCCTTGGTGCTGATCTTGTTCTGCAGCTTCATCAGCTTGCGGCGGCGAGCTTCAATCGTGCGCTTCGGCACCTTCTCGTCGAGCGAGAACGCACCTGCGCCTTCCTCGTCGGAGTACGAGAAGACACCGAGCCAGTCGATCTTGGCCTCCTGCACAAACGCCAGAAGCTCCTCGAAATCGGCTTCCGTCTCGCCGGGGAAGCCGACGATGAAGCTGGTCCGCAGCACAAGGCCGGGGACGATCGAACGAGCCTTGTCGATGATCTGCAGGAAGCGGTGGGAGGTGCCGCCGCGCTTCATACGACGTAGTACGTTCGCGCTGGCGTGTTGCAGCGGCACGTCGAGATACTTCGCGACGGTGTCATGCTTCGCGATCGACTCCAGAAGCCGCGTCGTGACCTTGTTCGGGTATGCGTAGAGGAAGCGCAGCCACTTGAGGCCCGGCAGCGGTGCCAGCGCGTCGAGCAGGTCGGCCAGTTCCGGGCGCTTGCCGGTGACGGCATCCTTGGGCAGGTCTTCGCCGTAGCAGGTCGTGTCCTGGCCGATGAGCGTGATCTCGCGAACACCCTGCGCGATGAGCGACTTCGTCTCTGCCACGATGCTGGCGAGGGGGCGCGAACGGAACTTGCCACGCAACTGCGGGATGATGCAGAAGCTGCACGGATGGTCGCAGCCTTCGGCGATCTTGATGTACGCCGAGGCGCGTGGCGTGGTGAGAATGCGCGGCGTCTCGTCCGAGTAGAGGTAGTTCGGCAGGGCAGCGGTCGCGCCGTCCCAGGCCTCGCGCGAGAAGCGGCCGGCCTGTTCGCGGGCATCACCTTCCGGGCGGCTCGACTGCGCGTCGGACGAGATGTTTCGCGTGGCTTCGTGAGCGATTTGTGGCCCGTCGGACTCGGGGCGTGAGTGCTGGTTGACCGACGACGCATGCCGCTCGATCTGCGCGGTCGTCAAGATCGCGAACGGAGAGTTGTTCTCAGCGGGTGTGGGGCGCGAGAGGCCCGCGGCCTCCATGATCGCTTCCAGCTCACCGGTGCCGACGACAGCGTCGACCTCCGGGATGTTCTTGCGGATCTCATCGCGATAGCGCTCAACCAGGCAGCCGGCGACGATGAGCTTCTGGGCGCGGCCGCCGTTGGCGATCTTGTGTTGCACCATCTCGAGGATGGTGTCGACCGACTCCTGCTTGGCGGAGTCGATGAAGCTGCAGGTGTTGACGACAAGGATCTCGGCGTCTTCGGCCCTGGGGGTGAGCTCCGCTCCGCCACGATGCAGCAGGCCCATCATGACCTCGGAGTCGACGAGGTTCTTGGGGCAGCCGAGCGAGACAAATCCGACCTTGGGGCGGCGGGTCTCGGTTTCAGTGGCTGGGTTTTCGAGGGTGGGGGAGAGGCTCACAACTAACCATTTTAGCAGGTTTTACGAGGGTTTTGGATATAGACAGCACGCACGCCAAGCCAATGGCGGGAATGTGAAATGGAGGGGGAATGCCAGAGACTGGCACAAAACCAGCACCAAAGGTGGGGTGGGCAGACAATATCAACCCGAATCCACCGGAAGGTCTGCTTAATTAGCAGGCTATTTCTTTACCGGAGCCGGCATCTTTCGCGATCCTGCCCAGGCCTTAAGCGCCTTGAGCGCCGGACGAAGAGCCGTCCCATCTTTCGTTAACATGTATTCCACCTTGGGTGGCACCTCCGGATATACCTTGCGGTGAACCACACCATCTTTTTCCAGATCACGCAATTGCTGAATCAACATCTTCTGAGATATCCCGGACACTGCGCGGAGTAATTCCGAGAACCGTAGTACCGGTGCACTGAAGAGATGGAAGAGAATGAGGATCTTCCATCGCCCTTCCAGCACTTTGAGCGCTTCTTCCAGTTCCACTGTGGAACATGTTGGCGTGAATATTTGTTTTTTCATGGTTACTTATAGGTTAGTATTGCACTTTTTTGTATGTTCTTGCGTGTTATAAACCGAAAAGGTAGCCTTTGTTCAAGGCGGTAAATCAGCTTCGCGGCAGGAAGAAGCCGGCCTTAATCTAAAGGAAGTAAAGAGGTTTTATGGCTGTGATAGCAGTAGTCACCGGAGCGAGTCGAGGTGCGGGAAAGGGCATAGCCATTGCGTTAGGTGAGGCGGGGGCAACCGTATATGTCACCGGACGCAGCATTGCGGACGGCGACTCTCTTTATGGCGGTACAGTAACCGAAACCGCTGACCTGATTACTCGGGCTGGGGGCAAGGGCGTTGCCATCGCCCTTGATCACACTGATGACAAAGCAGTCGCGGCGCTATTCGCCCGCGTAAGGGCGGAGCATGGCCGCCTCGACATCCTGGTCAACAATGCCGCCAATGCGGTCGAAAGCACAACGATGCGCGGCGGCTTCTGGGAAAAGCCGCTGGAGGCGGTCGATCTCATTACCGTCGGCTTGCGTTCGCATTTTGTGTCCGCTTATTATGCTGCCCCTCTCTTGATCGCTAACGGTCGCGGCCTTATTGTCCACACTGGCCATTATGGTGCTGTCGCCTATTACCACGGCCCCGCCTATGGTGCGCAGAAGGCTGGTGCGGACAAGATGGCAGCCGATTTTGCGAAGGAGTTGCGACCACATAACATCGCGGCAGTCTCAATCTGGATGGGCGGCCTCGATACCGAACGCGCGCGCGCCTATCTTGCCAACATGCCCGATGAATTGCGACCGAAGACGAAACGGGAATCGCCGCAATTCACTGGAAAGGTGATCGCCGCACTTTATGAGTCCAACCTGAGAATGGAATTATCGGGGCGTGCCTTGATCGGCGCGGAACTGGGTGCGAAGCTCGGCGTGAGTGACATCGACGGCAGCGCACCGAAGTCCTACCGGTATGAATTAGGCGGACCGCCGGAGTTACACTCGACCCTCACATCCTGATGCTCATCTTCATACCTGCAGACAAATCCAGGTGGCCGTAAAGTCGGCATCTCGGACAAGTGGTTCCTGTTCCCAAAACAGCCTCGCGGTGATTGTGACTTTGTGAAACTCGTTTCCAACACAGGCCATGGAATTGCACGGCCTCGAATGTTGGCATATTTCAAGGTGCAAGAGATGAGAGACCAAATCCAAGGCCTTTGGACCTCATGGGGGTTGTAATGGACGTCCTTGGTCCAAAGTGCAACGACCGTCCAACTACACTCATCCGCACGAACTTGCGATTACATAATGTGCGGCGGAATCGGCGGCAAAGGCACGGGTTTCGGCGCAACGTGGCTGGTGACGATCACCCCGTTGGTCTCAAAATGACTGGTGCGATGGTCGGTGGAGTGCCCTAACATCACGGCCTTGCGAAGCATCGCAAGGTGGCGGCGCGAGTTGTCCTCAAAGTGCCTGCTGATCGCGCTGTCGTAATCCACCACGAGCATGTAGGTGGCGGCACACTTGGGGCAGTAGATCGGGTCTTCCAGGGTCCGATGGAACGACCCGGGAGGCAGAGGGCCTACCGGGTCGGTACCGGAACGAATCGCAGCAATAATCAAACTCACGTATCCAGAATAAGCGAACTACCAGATATGAACCCTATCCGCCGGGGCCAGGTACAGAGACTGGCCGGGTTTTACATCGAACGCGGCGTACCAGGCATCGAGGTTGCGAACGGTATCGGCGCGGAACTCACCAGGAGAGTGGGGGTCGGTGAGAACCTGCTGACGTAACGCCGCCTCGCGAGCCTTGCCTCCCTCGCTCTGCGCATAGCCGATGAAGAACTGCTGGTCCCCGGTGAGTCCACCGACAACAGGCGCAGGCTTGCCGTGCAGCGAGGTCTTCCAGGCATCGTAGGAGGCCGTGATCCCTGCGAGGTCGGCGATGTTCTCACCCAGCGTCTGATGCCCGTTCAGGTGCAGGTCAGGGAAGGGCGCATAGGTGTCGTACTGCTTGGCGAGCGCCTCGATAGAGGCGTCGAAGTGGGCGCGGTCGGCGTCGGTCCACCAGTTGCGGACCTTGCCCTGGGAGTCGAACGCCGCGCCTTCGCTGTCGAAGGTATGCGAGATCTCATGCCCGATGACGGTGCCGATGGCGCCGTAGTTCACGGCATCCGGTGCCTTGGGGTCGAAGAACGGCGGTCCAAAGATGGCCGCCGGGAAGTTGAGGCCATTGTCGAGTGGTAGATTGACGGCGTTGACGGTCTGCGGAGTCATCGTCCACTCCTTGCGGTCGGTGGGTTTGCCGATGCGCGCCAGAGAGTAGTGATAGTCGAAGAGTGAAGCGCGCCACAGGTTGCCGAAGAGGTCGCCGGGCTCGATGTTGAGGCCCTCGTATGAGCGCCAGTGGTCTGTATAGCCGATGCTGACCTGCAGCGTGCCGAGCTTGCGCAGGGCCTCTGCCTTGGTGCCGGGCGTCATCCAGGTGAGGTTTTCGAGACGCGCGTGGAAGGTGGTGAGAAGGTTGTGCACCATCTCTTCGACCTTGGCCTTGTCGGCGGGGGTGAAGTACCGTGCGGCATAGAGCTGGCCGACGGCGTCGCCGAGGACACCGTTGACGAGAGCCACGGCCCGCTGCTCGCGAGGGCGCTGCTGCTGTGCCCCGGTAAGGATCTTGCCGGCGAAGTTGAAGCGCTCATCGGCCAGCGAGGTGGAGATGGCGACGGAGTACTGCTCGATGAGATGGAAGGCGAGGTAGTCCTTCCAGGTATCGATCGGAGTCGCGGCAACGATCGCGGCCTCTGCGGTCACGGCAGTGGGCTGCCAGACGATGAAGTCGGGCTGCTGCGCAAGGTCTGCTGCGGTGAAATAGGCGTCCCAGTCGAGGCCCGGCGCGTTCTTTGCGAAGTCCGTCTTCTGCCAGACGTTGTTGGCCTTGGCGATGTTTTCGTCTTCGGCGAGCGAGAGGTGGTGCTCCGCAATGGAGTGCTCCAGCGCGAGGATGCCTTCGGCACGCTTGTCGGTATTGTCATAACCTGCGAGCTTCAGCATCGCGGAGATGTGCTGCACGTACTTCTCGCGGATGGTCTTCATGCGTTCGGAATCGGTCAGATAGTAAGCGCGGTCGGGTAGTTGCAGGCCACCCTGCATCAGGTAGGGCGTGTAGTGATCGGGGTCGTTGAAGCCGGGCGCGATCCAGATGCCGAAGAGGTTGGGCGTGTGGAAGTTGGTGTTGTTCAGCGCATCGGTGTCAGCACGGAGCGTATGGCCAAGCGCCGCAGCAAGCTCCTTCTGGTTGCCGATGGCTGCGATCTCTTTGAGGTGCGGCTTGAGCGCGGCCATGCCGTGGGCGTCGATGGCTTGCTCGTCCATATAGGAGGCGTAGAGATCGGCGATCTTGCGCTTCTCGGTGCCCGGCGCCGCATTGGCCTTGGCTGCCTCCTCGATGATTCCGGCAACGCGCTTGTTGACGACGTCGGCGAGTAGGGAGAAGCCGGACAGGCTGGTGCGGTCGGCGGGGATCTCGGTCTTGGCTATCCAGGTGCCGTTGGCGTAGCGATAAAAGTTATCGCCGGGCTGCACGGTCTTGTCCATGCTGGAGGCGTGGACGCCGTGAACATCTTGCGCGGAGAGGGTAAGCGCGACAGGTGAGAGCAAGAGGGCGGAGCAACCGAGAAGCAGCACTGATTTCATGGGGAGGATTTTACAGGGTGTGAGGGTAGATAGGCCCCTCCGGTGCCTGGACCTGTTGCCTAGGTGAAAGAGGACGCGAGGAGCGGCAACCAGAGCGTCTATGCTGAGAGGACATGACGCAGGCAATCAGCGAAGAGTACGAGAGACGGCGGGCAGCATCAGCGGGCGAGTATGCCCGCGAGACAGAAAAAGGCGCGAGGTTCACCCTTTTTGCCTTCGTTGCCCTGGTGTTCTGCGCGTATTTCCTATGGAGCGCCATTCGTACGAGCGGAAGTCTTTGGCTGGTGGCAGCGGCCGCAGGGTTTTGCTCGGTGGCAACGGTTCTTTCGCTGCGTACGAGAAGGTCTTCAGAACGCGCATCCCGCCTTTCGGCGTTGTATGAGGAGGGGATGGGACGTGTGAATGGGGAAGCGCCACAGTCTGGGTTTACCGGCGAGAGCTTCGCGGAGGCCGGGCATCTGTATGAGCGCGATCTCAATGTCCTGGGCAAGGATTCTCTGTTTGGCATGCTCGCGACCACGCGAACGATGGTGGGACAGCGAGCCCTGGCGCGAATGCTGTTGCGCCCGGCAGAGGCTCATACCGTAAGGCAGCGGCAGGCTGCGGTGCAGGAGCTTGCTCCACAGCTCGATCTGCGGGAACGGGTGGCGCTGCTGGGTCGCTGGGCCTTTGAGGAGTTGCCCGCCGAGAGCTTTGAAGTCTGGCTGGACGCAGAACGCAGCAACTTTCCGAGATGGGTGCGCAGCGTGCTCCTGTTGCTGACGTTTGCATGGGCTACGGCGATTGCGGCAGGCCTGATCGCGCACGTTGAGATTAGCTTTCTGGTACGAAATGTCGTGGCCCTGCTGGGACTGCAAAACGCGCTCTGTCTCTGGCTGCGGCCGAGGGTGCACCTTGAGCTTGAGGCGACGAAGAAACTGGGTAGCCAGATTGCCGTCCTTCGCGAGGGGCTGCGGCTGATGCGCAACTCGAACTTTGCGGCTGAGCGGCTGGTTGCGTTGCAGCGCGGCATCGAGGATGAGGATCGCGCCCTGGCGCAGTTGCAGCGCCATCTGGTGCTGGTGGAGCAACGCGCTACGGATTGGTTCTATGTTCCCAGTCTGCTGATCGGTGCCGGTACGCATGCGGCGCTCTCACTCGACCGTTGGAAGCAGCGTTTCGCGGAGCCGATGCGGAACTGGCTCGATGCCTGGGCCGAGTTCGAGGCCTTGTTGGCGCTGGCGACGTATACGGCCGAGCATGCGGAGAATGTCTATCCCGAGGTTGTGGACGAGGGGCAGACGAAGACCGCGCTCTTCGAGGCGGAGGCCATGACGCATCCGTTGCTGCTACGTAGCGAGGCAGTGGCCAACGATGTATCGCTGGGGAACGGAGTGCAGTTTCTGCTCATCTCCGGCTCGAACATGGCGGGCAAATCGACCCTGCTGCGAACCATCGGCGCGAACGCGGTGCTCGCGCTTGCGGGGGTTCCTGTGCCGGTAAAAAGGATGAAGCTATCCGTAGTTCACCTGGGTGCTTCACTAGCTCTTACGGACTCGCTGGCGGAAGGGAAGTCGAAGTTCCTGGCCGAGGTGGAACGCCTTCGCGATGTGCTCGCGCTGGCCAGGGCGAATCCTGCGTCGAGCCTGTTTCTGATCGACGAGATCTTCAGCGGAACGAACTCACTGGACCGCCGGGCGGCGGCTAAGGCTGTGCTGCGTGGGCTGGTTGCCACGGGAGCTGTGGGAGCGCTCTCCACGCACGATCTTGCGCTGGCGGAACTGGCAGAGAAGCCGGAGCTGCACGGAAGCAACGTGCACATGGCCAGTCCCGATGAAGCCGATCCTCTGGGCTTCGACTACCTGCTCAAGCCAGGGATCAATCGTACGACCAACGCGCTGGCGATCGTGCGATTACTCGGGCTGGACAGCTAAAATTCCCAGCGCAGTTAGAACTCCCAGCGCAGCAGGGTAGCGCCTACCGTGAAGCCCGCGCCGACGCTAGCCAACAGCACGAGGTCGCCCTTCTTGAGGCGGTTCTCTTCGAGGGCCGTATTCATCGCCAGGGGAATCGTTCCGGCGGTCGTATTGCCGAAGCGGTCGATGTTGATGATGACGCGATCTTCCGGTAGTTGGAGCCGCTCCGCTGTGGAGAGGATGATGCGCTTGTTGGCCTGGTGCGGAATGAAGCAGTCGAGGTCGGAACCTGTGATGCCGTTCCGTCCGAGAATTGTCTCAGCGGCTTCGGCCATCTTGCGCACGGCGAACTTGTAGACGGCCTGGCCGTCCTGATGGACGAAGTGCTGCTTCTTGTCGACGGTCTCGTGGCTGGCGGGCAGGAGGCTGCCGCCGGCGGGCATGTTGAGGCTGACAGCACCGGAGCCGTCGATCTCATGCCAGAAGTCGATGAGGCCGATCTCCCCTTCTTCGCAGGGCTCGATCAGGACGGCGCCCGCGCCGTCGCCGAAGATGACGCAGGTGGTGCGGTCGGTGTAGTCGATGATGGAGCTCATCACGTCGGCGCCGATGACCATGACTTTCTTATGTGCGCCGCTCTCGATGAGCTTGGCGCCTACCTGCAGAGCGTAAGGGAAGCCGGAGCAGGCGGCGGAGAGGTCGAAGCCCCAGGCGCCCTTGGCCCCGATCTTGTCCTGCACCAGGCAGGCGGCGGAGGGGAAGAGCATGTCCGGGGTTACCGTGGCGACGATGATGGTGTCGAGGTCGCTGGCTTCGATGCCACGCTTGGCCAGGCAGCGACGGGCTGCTTCGGCGGCAAGATCGCTGGTGCCGGTGCCCTTATCGACGATGTGGCGCTCACGGATGCCGGTGCGTTCGGTAATCCACTGATCGTTGGTGGCGACCATCCTTTCCAGGTCCGCATTGGTCAGCAGACGAGGTGGAACGTAGGTTCCTATGGCAGATATTTTGGCACGCACACTGTTCCGGGGTTTCAACGTCAGGGTCAAACTCAGATCCTCCGAGGCAATAAGCCCATAAGGAGCATCTTACCGTGCCTGGAGCACGCGATCATAAAAGTGGAGTAAAAGTCTGTGGAATCAGTAGTTTGCGGGAATGTGCCGAGAGGAAGAAAATGTACCGGGTTTCCCTACTGCGCCCGTATCGACCCGTTACCGTTGCTTCCTTCCGGACCTGGCGGGGTTGGCGGGAATACGTCGCGTAGGACCCGGCACAAGAGCTAGTTTACCACCGGATTCCACACTATGCGGCCTCTCGGGCTGTGGACGAACGGTCCCTTTTGAGAGGCTGCATCTCTCGCGATGTCTTGTAGAGCTTCCAGATGCCGAGAGCCGTAAAGATCAGGATGAACGACCAGAGGGCGATCAGGACGGTCGTTCCCCAGCGAGTGGAGAAACTCGACCAAAGATGCAGCACCTGGTGACCGTAGCGGATACCGAGCCAGGCGGCGATCGAGTGCCGTACCAGGCGGCTCAGGGTGAAGGCGGTCATGAACTTCCTGCGCGACATATGCACCGCGCCCGCTGCCAGCACGAAGGGCGAAAGCGGCATCGGCGGAGGAAGCAGGGCAGGGAGCGAGACCGCGATGAGGGCGTGCGACTCCACCCATCCGGTAGCTCGTTTCAAAATGGCGGCTGGAACATGCTTTTCCAGGAACTTCATGCCCCCGACCTGGCCGACTGCATGGGAGAAGAATCCTCCCGCCGCCGAGCCCAGGGTCGCGATGAACACCAGCAGAATCACATTGGTGTGCCCGGCGGCGAAGAGCACGATCATGATGTCCGTGACGCCGGGAATGGGCAGAGGCACGAAGGAACTGTCGACGGTAGAGACGAGAAAGAGTCCCAGCAGCCCCAGGTGCAGGAAGAAATGTACAAGGCGACGATCCGCAGCCAGGGCAAACCATGCGGCAAGAGCGTGGAGTGGGGGGCTCATCCTGCTGGGTAAGACGCGAAGTTGGTGAGAGAAGTCGCGAATAATTATGTTTTGGTCGTTTTTGCTGGCTTTAGCCCAGCAGGTTCAACCCCGGCAGCGGTGGCAATGCCCCAATCTCAGCAGCCAGTCTCCGAAAGAGCTCGATCGCTTTAAGGCAATTGGGATCGAGCGTGTAGTGGATATTGCGCGTGAGATACGTGTGGATCGTCTCGGAGGAAAGGGGCAGGCGCGGTGTCCACTCGCGGACGAGGTCTTCGACGTGCGCTGTGCCGTTGTCGCGGCTGGCGGTGAGGTCGGCGATCAACTGTTGCGCGCTGACTCCGGAGCGTTCCAGAGCCTCGGGCCGCAGAGCCCAGACTGCAGCAACCCAGGGCAGGCCGGTGTGCTCGCGCCAGAGCGTCGCAAGATCGAGCCACAGCAAAGGCTCGTCGAAGGCTGCATCGATCCGTGTCCGGTGTTCGCGGGCCAGCAGGGCAGGGTCGCCGATCAGCAGCGCGGCGTCTGCGACGGCAAGCATGGCGAGCGGGTCGGCAGGGTGTTCGACATAGCCGGGGCGCGTGTTGTGAAAGCGCTCAAAGAGGATATGCGTATAAGTCTGCGAGCTCCGCGAGGCGGCATCGGCGGCGACCGTGATTACGCTTTGCAAGGCTCCATGCAGCGCTAGCCGATCGGGATTTTTGACGAGCAGCAGGATGCTGCGTACCTCGTGCTGCGAGGCGATGGTGCAGCCGGGCACGATGGCCAACTCCGGTGTGAGAGCAGCGATGGGGATCAACCCCAGGTCGGCCTCATCGGTGAGCAGTTCATGCGCGCACTGTGCCGGAGAGGTATAGTGCACCGTGTAGTTTTTACGAAGCTGCGTTGCGGCGGGCTCGTGCTCAAAGCTATAGAGCAGAGGAGCAGGGTTCAGAAAAGCGATTGCAGAGACACGAAGAGGCACAGGACGATTCTAATTCCCTCGCATGTGATCAAGATGAGATAGGATGCGAGCAAACGCAGCGAAAAGGAAGTGGGATGTCGCAAGGGGTAAAGGAAGAGGCACGTCTGGCATGGTTGGCATTGGTGCTGACGCCGCGGATGGGACCAACGCGATGTGGTCGAACTGTACAGCGTCTGGGCGCAGTGGAGCGTGTATTTTCAGCATCGCTGACGGAACTGGAGAGCACCGGCATGCCCGCTGAAGCGGCGCAGTTCTGCTTCGACGGCCGCTCCCGGGCAGCAGCGCTGGACGAGGCTCAGCGTGTCGCCGAGGCCGGCGCAAGCTTTGTAACTCCTGCGGACGATCACTATCCGCAGCGGCTGCTGGAGATCTACGATCCTCCGCCGGTGCTTTGGGTGCGCGGGAATGCAGAGGTACTGAATCGTGCAGGAATTGCGGTGGTAGGCACACGGCATCCGACGCCCTATGGTTCAGGTATGGCCGAGATGCTGAGTCGCGATCTTGCGCGCCGCGGGGTGGTTATTCTCAGCGGCATGGCGCGTGGTGTCGACACCTGCGCGCATAAGGGCGCGCTCGACGCAGGCGGCATCACGATAGCCGTGTGGGGCACGGGTATCGATGTCATCTATCCGAAGGAGAACAAAAAGCTGGCCGAACAGATTGTGCAGCAGGGAGGTGCGCTGATCAGCGAGTTTCCGATGGGCACTTTTCCTGCGCCGCAGAACTTTCCGATCCGCAACCGAACGCTCAGCGGGATGAGCGTAGGAGTGCTCGTCGTGGAGGCTGCGGAGTATTCCGGCACACGCATCACCGCGCGCTGCGCTCTCGAACAGAGCCGGGACGTCTACGCGGTGCCAGGCAACGCGACGAACAAGAATGCCTGGGGACCGAACACGCTCATCAAGCAGGGTGCAAAGTTAACCGCAACGTGGGAGGATGTCTGGGAAGACCTGCCCTCGCAGGTGCGCGCGGAGCTGGAGGGACGATTGGAGGCGCAGACCGGGGCCGGGAACAGGGGCAATGAATCCTCGAACGGGGGGAGCGCATCTTTATTCCCCGGAGCCGCAACGCTATTCCCCGAAGCCGCTGCGATGCCGCCGATGAGCGAACAGGAGCGGCTGGTGATGCAGCATCTTCGCCAGGATGAGGCCTTGCAGCTCGACGAACTGATCGAGCGGCTGGAGCCGAAGATGGTTTCGGGTGAAGTGTTTACGGCCCTGTTTGAGCTCGAACTCGCAGGGCGTGTGAAGCAGATGCCGGGGAAGAATTACGTGCGCAGTTTTTAGAAATCAGACGCAAAATTTATTGCTCTGGTGGATACGTTAACACGTCCAACAGAACATCTGCGTGTAGGGTTGCGTATGAGTGATCCGGGGTAGCATCGTTTTGGCCGGTTTGACTTGGCCTTGGCAATACGTGTTAGTTTGCAATGGAATTGGAAACGGAGACGGGGCTTCGGCCGGTCGTCTCTGAATAGGTGTGCAGTATGGCAAAAAATCTAGTGATCGTAGAGTCGCCGGCGAAGGCGAAGACGATTGGGAAATATCTCGGCAGCGACTACGTGGTAGAGGCCTCGATCGGCCACATCATGGACCTGCCGAAGAACGACATCGGCGTGGAGCTGAAGCTGCGGACCTTTGAGCCGACGCTCATCGTTTCGCCCGGCAAGGAAAAGATCGTCGACCGCCTGAAGAAGCTGGCGGCCAAGAGTGATGCCGTATTCCTGGCGCCCGATCCTGACCGCGAAGGCGAGGCCATTGCCGCGCATCTGAAATTTCAGCTACTGCCGTCGATCAAAGACAAGAGCAAGATGCGTCGCGTGACCTTTAACGAGATCACGAAGAAGGCCGTGAAGGCGGCGTTTGAGCACACTCGCGAGGTAGACGAAAATCTGGTGGATGCACAGCAGACGCGGCGCGTACTCGATCGCCTGGTGGGCTACCAGATCTCTCCGCTGCTGTGGGACAAGGTTCGCCGCGGCCTGAGCGCAGGACGTGTGCAGACCGTCGCGCTGCGGCTCATCGTGGAGCGTGAGCGTGAGATCAACGCGTTCAACCCGGTGGAGTACTGGAACATCGATGCTGTACTCGCTCCCGAGAAGAATGGGCAGGAGTTCACGGCACGCATGGTGGGTGTGAAGGGCCTGCCGATTCGGGTGTCGAACGGAACGGATGCCGAAGGCAAGGAGCAGTTTCTCTCCAACGCGCTGCCCGATAAGGAAGCCGTCGATGAGGTGATGTCGCAGCTCGAGAAGGCGACGTGGCGCGTACGTTCCATCGAGAAGAAGGAGCGCCGGCAGAACCCGCGCGCTCCGTTTACGACCAGCCAGTTGCAACAGCAGGCAGCAGGCCGGCTGGGCTTCAACGTACGCCGTACGATGGGCGTGGCGCAGCGGCTGTATGAGGGCATCGAGCTTGGTTCGGAAGGTACGGTGGGTCTCATCACCTACATGAGAACCGACTCCACCCGCATCAGTCCGGATGCCGTCAAGGACATTCGCGACTGGGTGCAGAAGAAGTTCGGCGCAAACTACCTGCCGGCTAAAGAGAACGTCTACAAGAGCAAGAAAGATGCCCAGGATGCGCACGAGGCGATTCGCCCAACGAGCATCAGCTTCGTTCCGGATGAGGTGCGCAAGTATCTCTCCGACGAGCAGTACCGGCTCTACAAACTGATCTGGGAGCGTGCGGTCACCAGCCAGATGACGCCCGCGATCTTCGATCAGACCACGGTGGACATTGAAGCCAAGGCGGATGTGAGCTATGACTTCCGCACCACGGGAAGCATTCTCAAGTTCGACGGCTTCCTGAGGTTCGACGAAGAGGCGAAGAAGGCCCGTGCTGCACGGGACGCAAAGGCTTCTGCCGCTGCGATTGCGGAGGAGAAGAAGACCGCTGCCGCCAGCGCCGATGGCGATAGCGCGGCTGAGGCGTCGAAGGACGCGACCTCGGAGGAGAGCTCCTCTGAGCGTCGTCTGCCGGAGTTGAAGGACGGTCAAAACCTCGAGAAGATCAAACTGGATCCGCAGCAGAAGTTCACGCAGCCACCGCCACGCTTCAACGAAGCGAGCCTAGTGAAGACGCTCGAAGAGAAGGGCATTGGTCGGCCTTCGACTTACGCTTCGATCATCAACACGATCCAGGAGCGCGACTACGTCAAGAAGCTCGCGCAGAAGCTCGTCCCGACCGAGATCGGCATGGTTGTCACCGAACTGCTGGTGAAGAACTTCCCGTACATCTTCGAGACCGGCTATACGGCGCAGCTTGAAGGCGAACTGGACGCGGTGGAAGAGGGTTCGGAGAAGTGGACCGACCTGCTCAAGGGCTTCTACGGCCACTTCGAGAAGGAGTTGAAGGTCGCCGAGACGCAGATGGAAGACATCAAGCGGATGGAGCTGGAGACGCAGGAGATCTGCGACAAGTGCGGCAGTCCGCTGGTGCTCAAGTGGGGCAAGTTCGGCAGCTTCTACTCCTGCTCGGCCTTCACCAAGGCTAAACCCATCACGGTGGCACAGGGTCCGTTCAAGAAGGACCCCAAGGCTGCCGTCAAGAAGGTGCTCGACACATTCCAGTTCCCGATGCGCGTCAAGGCGATGAACGACGATGTCGCTGAGTTCTCCGAAGAGGTTGCGGACAAGTCAGCCCTGATGGAGTCGCTGCAGCGCGCCGCGGCGCTGGGCAAGAAGCAGAGCGTGAAGCTGGTAGTAGAGCCGGAGAGCTGCGACTTTACGAAGGAGAACTTCTCCGCCAAGCCCGACCTGAACTCTCCCGAGGCGGACGGCGAGCAGGAAGACGAGTTCTGCGATAACTGCGGACGCACGATGGTGTTGCGCAACGGACCCTGGGGACCGTTCATGGCGTGCCCCGGCTACAACGAAGACCCACCCTGCAAGACGATCCGTAAGCTCACGCAGAAGGTTCAGTCGAAGCCGCCGGTCGTACTGGAAGAGCCCTGCCCGAAGTGCGGCAAGCCCCTTCTGCAGCGCGACGGCCAGTATGGAGAGTTCGTCGCCTGCTCGGGTTATCCGAAGTGCAAGTACGTGAAGCAGGAGCTGCTGGACGTGCCCTGCCCCAAGTGCGGCGGCGAAGTGGCGGTGCGCAAGAACAAGCGTGGCGATCTCTTCTACGGCTGCACGCGGTATCCGAAGTGCGACTTCACCAGCAACCAGAGGCTGGTAAACGAGACCTGCCCGAAGTGCGACTCGGCCTACCTGGTGGAGTACGCGAACAGCGAGGGCACATTCCTGATCTGCCCGAACAACCGCGAGGCATTGCCCAAGCGCCGGCCTCGCAAGGGAGCCAAGGAAGAGGAGGCTCCCACGACGCCGGAGTGCAGCTTCGAGAAGAAGATTGGACCGCCCAAGCTGAAGGAAGCTCCTGCGGAGTTGACGAAGCCCGATCCGGAGAAGACGAAGACCCTGGTCGAGGCAATGGCCTGATTAAGGCTTTAATGCTTCTAAACCCGGCCTGAATTCTATGTAGTTTCGTAGGAGTTTTGGTCGATACTTCCATTTCCAATATATTTATGCTATAACCGTAAAGGGTACGCGGTTTGACCGCGGCACAGGAGTTCCCTATTTGCAGCGATGCAGGCGGGGCCTGCCTGCTGCATCTGATTGATACGATTGGAAGGCGGATATGGCTAAGGCAATTTGGAACGGACAAACTCTCGCGGAGAGCGAGAAGATCGAAACGGTTGAAGGCAGCATTTACTTTCCGGAAGAGACTGTAAATCGTGCCTTTCTGAAGCCCAGTTCGACGAGTTCGAACTGCCCTTGGAAGGGTCGCGCACGCTATTACACGGTGCTCGTAGATGGCCAGGAGAACCCCGATGCGGCCTGGTACTATCCCGATCCGAAGCCGGCGGCCAAGACCGTAAAACACCACGTCGCCTTCTGGCGTGGAGTAGAGATTGTTACCACCTAAAACGGGTGAGTTTCCTGTGTGTAAGTTGTGAAAATCGCTCCCTTTAGGGAGCGATTTTCTTTGCTGGTCCGAAGCGATTCAGGGCTTCTCTGGCGACTGTACGAGGTCTCCGCCGCCGATGATTTTTGAGCTGACATGGGTCTTCTCGAAGTCGCGGTTCTGGGCGTCGATGACGATCTCGCGACTGAAGAAGAACAGGACATGCAGCTTGAACTCGGTTCCAAAGCTGATCGGGAACCAGACGCCGTCCGGTTGCGGGGCATAGAGGATGGTGAAGCCCAGGCCGGGCACGCTGGTTCCGAGCAGCGTCCGCACGGCGAAGGGAATATTGCGTGCCATCACTGTCCGGACGAGCACCGGCTGGTAGGAGACGGCATCGATGTACGCGTCTCCCTTCCAGCCGAAATCGTCCTTGTCCTTGGGATGAAATTCGATATGGAAGCAATCGTGGCCGTTGCGTGGCGCGCGACCCAGCAGCTTGAACTGGTAGTCCTGTTGACTCTTTGTGGTCAGAGGAAAGAGGCCCGAACTGATGCCGTCTTTCGACTTGTCGTTAGCGATGAGGTTGGAGCGCATATTCTCGACGATGTCGCGGTCCGTGGTGTCATCTCCAGTGTCGATCGTGAGGCTTTCGTGATCGGCATCCACTGGCGGCTTGCCGTCCCCCTTTGGAGAAGGCAGGTGGGTGTAGGTCACATATTTGTGCTTAGCTAGCAGCCGGCCGTCGAGCTTGAGAAGCTCTTGTTGGGAGCCTTTGCCGGAAGGCGTCACCCGGGAGTCGGTGGTCTCTTCGCACATGAGGGTCTTGCCCCTGCGAGAGGTGACGTGAGCGTGCTGCACGTAGACGTAGTGAGCACGCTGGGTCTCGGATTGGTCTTGATTGACGGCGACACGAGCCATGATGGCTTCAGCGGTTAGGCCCTGCTCGGCTGGGGCTGCGGATTGCTGTGCGGTCAGAGGTGACAGGGAACAAGCAAGCACAGTGGTGAGAACAAGCTGCAGGGGGCGCATGGAGCTTGTACGCCTTGGGTAAGGCAAAGGTTCCGGCGAGTTCTACATCTTTGTCCCCGACCACTCCAGATACGAGTGGAAGTCATCGCTTCCAGGCGCAGCCAGCTGGAATTTGCCGCTCATCACAGCTTTGGGCCCGATGCCTTCAAGGTGATAGGTAAGACGAAATTTTGGTGCGGACGGAGGCCCCTGGGATAAAAATACAGCGGTATGCGGATCGGGTGTGGAGACGGTGTAGTAGATAACGTGGCCTTCGCTGTCGAGATAGAGAGCAAAGAGCGAGGTGTTATGTGACGCGCCAAGGCCATGCGGGTCGGCAAAGATAGTGAGCTGATCATGGTGGGTGCAGTCGAAGTTCTGCGGGCCTTTGCAGGAGTCAGCGGAGCTGGTTCGGGAGAGCACGT
The DNA here is from genome assembly GCF_000178955.2 of Granulicella mallensis MP5ACTX8. Classification (NCBI taxonomy): domain Bacteria; kingdom Pseudomonadati; phylum Acidobacteriota; class Terriglobia; order Terriglobales; family Acidobacteriaceae; genus Granulicella; species Granulicella mallensis. Next base: position 1,442,346 of record NC_016631.1, read on the forward strand.
GACCGTCGAGGTCGCGGCGAAAGGCGTAGGTCCCGTTGGCATTGGCTCCAGCCGTACCAGCGGGGGCGTCGGTCTTTGCGGCCCAGGAGCCGAGAAGAAAGTCGAGCGAGGAGAGCGTGTCTGTCGCCGGCGTGGGAGCCGCGGGTTGTGCGGCTAAGGGGCGCAGGGTAGCTGCTGCTAGCAGAAGCACGGCAAGTAGATAGCGCATGCGGCCAGCATAGCAGCGAGTTCCTGGGTTCGACAGACTTTTAGCAGGGTATGTGGATGTTAGTGAGTCCGTTTATACAAACGATTTACAGGTCAGGTGTGAGCATCTGATAGCGGATGAAGAGCTTCGGAGCATGGGTCAGCCAGTTCAGCTCGACGGACTGGCCGGGATCGCGCCAGTTGATCGTACAGGCATCCGCACCGCAGCCAGCCTGCTTGCTGATGGGCGCAGCATACTTGTCCGTGAGCGCACGTGTGAGCTTGGCGGAGGCGAAGGCAAGTAGCGCATTTTCCCCAGCGATATTGGGGAAGCCCTGCCTCATAGCGGCGAGGTCGAGCGAGAGCGTGATGTCCATCAGGCCCCCGGCGCTAGTGAAGCGGAAGTCCGCACGCAGAGGCAGGGCATTCTTCATGCCTGGCAGAAGCAGTTGGTAGTCATTGACCGATTGCAGCGAGCCTTCCTGGCTGGTCTCGACGTCGAAGTTCTGCGCGGCGAGCGCGGCACGGACGTTGTCGCGGCTCTCGCCGAAGCTCAGACCTTTCCAGGTGGTTTGCGCGTGGGCTACGGAAGCAAGGCTAAGGCTGAGAAGAAGCAAAAGAGTCTTCACGTGGAACCTCAAAGAGGAATTAAAGGCAGGTGTCTTGCTGTGTGACGTTTGATCTTTGCCCAGGGTATCGAAAAGCTTGACGCAAAGGACACAAAGAAAAGAACCAGGTTTCGCCACGGAAGTTGCGGCGAAACCTGGTTCTTTTCTTACGGCGGGGTTTACGAGTGCTTATGCCTTGACGACGTTGCCGTCCTGAACCTTGACGGGATCGAGGAAGGGCATTGCCTTGCGGAGTTCGGCGCCGACCTTTTCGATCGGGTGTGCGGCTTCCTGCTTGCGGATGCGGGCGAACTCGTGGCGTCCGGTCTCGTTCTCCGCGATGAACTTCTTCGCGAACTCACCCGAGCGGATGTCGGCGAGCAGGCCTTCCATCGCCTTCTTGGTGTCGGCGGTGACGATGCGCGGGCCGGCGACGTAGTCACCCCACTCTGCGGTGTCGGAGATGCTGTGGCGCATGTACTCGAGGCCGCCACGGTACATCAGGTCGACGATGAGCTTGAGCTCGTGCAGCACCTCGAAGTAAGCGAGCTCGGGCTGGTAGCCGGCCTCGGTCAGGACTTCAAAGCCACACTTGACCAGCGCCGCGGTACCGCCGCAGAGCACAGCCTGTTCGCCGAAGAGGTCGGTTTCGGTCTCTTCAGTGAAGGTGGTCTCGAGCACACCGGCGCGGGTGCAGCCGATGCCCTTGGCATAGCTGAGAGCCAACGCGAGCGCGTTGCCGCTGGCATCCTGCTCGACAGCCACGAGGCCCGGGACGCCGCCGCCCTCGGTGAAGACCTCACGAACGCGATGGCCGGGAGCCTTGGGCGCGACGAGCGAGACATCGACGCCGGCGGGCGGTGTGATGGTGCGGAAGCGGATGTTGAAGCCGTGCGCGAACATCAGGGTTGCGTTGGGCTTCATGTTCGGCTCGATCTCCGCGTGATAGACCTTGGAGGCGGTCTGGTCGGGAACGAGGTTCATGATGACATCGGCCCAGGCGGAGACTTCAGCAACGGTGCCGACTTCGAGGCCGGCGAGCTTGGCCTTCTTGGCGTTGGGCGAGTCAGCACGCAGGCCGACACGGACGTCGACGCCGGAGTCCTTCAGGTTGAGGGCGTGAGCATGGCCCTGCGAGCCGTAGCCGATGATGGCGACTTTCTTTGCCTGGATAAGGGAGAGGTCTGCGTCTGCGTCGTGGTAGGTCTTTGCCATGGTGTCGTTTTCTTCTTTCTTCGAGTGTGAGGTTTAGTTTAGCGATTCGTCAGGGTGAATGTCGTGGGTTGAAAGGTGCGAGCGGTGGGGTGGTGCGAACGAAGAACGGGAGACAGCAGGTTCCTCGCTCCGCTCGGAATGACAACTAGAAAACAAAAGCTTAAGCCTCGTGCTCTCCGAACTCGGTGGGCAAAACCTCATCCTCGGGCAGGGCATCGGGGTCGAAGGTGTCGGTGGTATCGGGAATGCCTTTGGTCCCGAGAGCTTTCAGTACGCGTGAGGTGTGGTGGCCACGGCGCATAGCCATGCGTCCGGTGCGCGAGACTTCGAGGATGGTGTAGTTGCTTTCGCGCAGTACCTGGATGAGGCCTTCGATCTTGGAGGCCGAACCGGTCATCTCCAGCATGATGGATTCGGGGGCGAGATCGACGACGCGGGCGCGGAAGACCTGCGCGAGTTCAAAGACCTGCGAGCGCGAGTGCAGGCCGTGCGGAGACTCGGGACCGGCGGCGACCTTGATGAGGCAGAGTTCGCGCACGACAGCCTCGGAGCGGTTGACCTCGTCTACGTGGACGGTGGTCTCGAGCTTGTAGAGAGAGGCGCGGATGCGATGCGCCGCATGCTCGTGGGCCTCGCAGACGATGGTCATGCGCGAGGTGTCAGGCTGCTCGGATTCACCGACCGTCAGCGAGACGATATTGATGCTGAGCCGGCGGAAGAGCGAGGCGACGCGGGTGAGAACGCCGGGCTTGTCTTGAACGAGAGCTACGAAGGTGTGGAGCATAGGACCTCAGAGTGTAGAGAGTAGAGGGTAGAGTGTAGAAAAAGCCGATTATGAGGGCGCAATGTAAGGAGTATCGGGGTCCCACAGTTGCAGTTCGTGGTTCTCGTCGTGGAGAAGTGCTCCGGCGTCTCGTTCGTGGTTGGTAAAGCCGCCGTAGGTGTAATCACCTGCCCCGTGATAACTGCCGCCGCAGGGTGGCGACCCTTCGGCGTACTTCTCGCTTGCGCATTTTGAGCCCCGGTAGATGTGAAACCAGACTATGGGTTTGCGGGCGTCGATCAGTTTCTGGCTGATCTTCAACTTGTCGAATGTTCGAGCATGCGCGGCATCGCGAAGCTGCCAGATCAGGCTTTCGATCTCCTCGTCGGAGGCGTTGTCCTTGGTGACGAGGGTGAAGTTGCTGTCGTCGTGATGGAAGACTTTGAAGGCAGGGGGTGGAATGCTCGGGCGTGGAAGTGCTTGCACCTGCTGTGCCTGTTGAGGCTTGGACGTAGGGGTTGGGGGTGGTGTGGATTTGCAGCCGATCACAGGAATCGTTACAGCGAAAGCCAATGTGGCCAGAGCCATCGTTCGGCGCGCGACGAGGCGTGTGAGGGCGTTGCCTTTGTCTTTCGTCGTCATCCTGAAGCGTAGCTGAAGGACCCCCGCATTTTGTGGTGTCACCGGTGCATCCATGGCGCCACGAATGCGGGGGGCCTTCGCCGATGGCTCAGGATGATGACGAAAAACAAACAACGACAAAACCCGTTGCCACGTTTTGGAGCGCTTCCCCGTCACTTACTTGTCCTCCGCCGTCTCAAGCAGAGGATCGTGTTGGGGCCTGCGCACCATCTCGTGCAGCGCGGCACCGGGGGCGATCATCGGGTAGACGCCGTCTTCCTTCTCGACCTGGAAGTTGATGAGGAAGGCCTTGCCGCTGGTGCGGGCCTTGGTGACCGTCGGCGTTACATCGGTACGCTTGCTGACGTTTGCGGCTGCGATGCCGTGCGCGGCGGCGAGCATGACGAAGTCCGGCGAGAGGATCGGGGAGGCCGAGTAGTTCTTCTCGTAGAAGGTCTCCTGCCACTGGCGCACCATGCCGAGGAAGCCATTGTTGATGACCGCGATGTTGATCGCGAGGCCCTCCTGCACGATGGTGGAGAGCTCTGCGGCGGTCATCTGGAAGCCGCCGTCACCGGCGATGACCCAGACATCTTTGTCGGGGCAGGCAGCCTTTGCGCCGATGGCTGCGGGCAGCGCGAAACCCATCGTTCCGAGGCCGCCGGAGGTGACGAGCGAGCGCGGAGCCTCATGCTTGAAGTATTGAGCCTCCCACATCTGGTGCTGGCCTACGTCGGTGACGATGATTGTGTCTTCGAGGCGGCCTGCGGCCTGGGCTTCGCGCCAGATGTCGTGGATGACGTGTGCGGCGTAGAGGTGGCCGTTGTCGGGCAGGTTGATGATGTCGCGTACGGCGGCGCTGCCCTTGCTGGCGTTGATCTCACGCAGCCAACTCGTGTCGGTGTTCTTCGGCAGCAGTGGCAGCAGCAACTGCAACACTTCCTTGAGGTCGCCGATCAGAGCCACATCCACGCGAACGTTCTTGTTGATCTCCGAGGGATCGATCTCGATGTGGATCTTCTTGGCGGTAGGCGCATAGCTGGCGAGGTTGCCGGTGACTCGATCATCGAAGCGCATGCCGAAGGCCAGCAGCAGGTCAGCTTCCTGGATGGCGTTGTTCACCCACGACTCGCCGTGCATGCCCATCATGCCGAGCGAGAGAGGATGGGCTGCAGGGATCGCACCGAGGCCGAGGAGCGTGGAGGCGATGGGAATCTGCTGCGCCTCGGCGAAGGCGATGACCTCGCGCTCTGCGCCGGACTCGACGATACCGTGGCCCGCGAGGATGACGGGCTTCTTCGACTGCTTGATCAGTTCGATGGCCTCACGGATCGAGGAGGACTCAGCCCTGAGCATCGGGTGTGGGCGATAGGTTTCCGGCTTTGCCGCTTCGAACGAGAAGATTGCGGTGGCCTGCTGCGCGTCCTTGGTGATGTCGACGAGCACGGGGCCGGGGCGGCCGGAGGTCGCGATCTGGAAGGCCAGGCGGACGGCGGGAGCGATATCTTCCGCGCGCGTAACCAGGAAGTTATGTTTGGTGATCGGCAGGGTGATGCCGGTGATGTCGACCTCCTGGAAGGCGTCGCTGCCCAGGACCTTGCTGGAGACCTGGCCGGTGATTGCGACCATGGGGATGCTGTCGAGCATCGCCGTTGCCAGGCCGGTCACGAGGTTGGTCGCGCCGGGGCCTGAGGTGGCCATGCAGACACCGGGACGTCCTGAGGCACGGGCATAGCCATCGGCCATGTGTGCGGCGCCCTGCTCGTGGCGGACGAGGACGTGGTGGATGGTCGGGAATTTGCGGAGAGCGTCGTAGATGGGCAGGATGGCGCCGCCGGGATACCCGAAGACGGTTGTCGTGCCTTCACCCGCGAGCGTGGCCCAGAGGATCTCGGCTCCGGTAAGGGTGGGGTGCTGCTGTGATTTGTTTGCCATCGTTCTGCTCCTTTACTGCGGGTTACGTGTCGAAGTTCCTGATCTTGTTGCTTGGTAACTAAACAGTGATCGTGCGTTCTGGAGAACCGGATGGGCCGGCTCTCAGGATGACCTTCGCGCCTTTACAAAGCGGGTAGGAGTTGAGGACCGGGTTGATGAGCGAGAGCATCTTCTCGGAATCCGTGCCGTAGAGGAACAGGACTGTTTCCGTGGCGCGCGTCTCTGTGCCTTCGACGATGCCGTGAGCGCCGAGCGCTTTGGTCAGAAGGCCATCGAGGGTGACCGTGTCGCAACTCCTGTAGATCGATTCGTCCAGGTCTACAGTGTTGAGGTAGATAAAAATGGCGTGCTCCGGTGGGGGTGCTTGTTGCTTGCCGAAGATCTTGTCGATGAATGCCATTTTTACCTCGAGGGCGGAGGCCCGGTGTTTTTGCTGCTACTAACGAAGAGCGGGAGGAACCAGGTTCGCTCCCCTTCGGCTACGCTCAGGGTCGGAATGACAACTAGAAAAACAAGTGCAACGACTACGTGGTGACAGCTCCTTCACTCGCGCTGCTTACGGAGTTTGCATACTTTGCAAACACTCCGCGCTTGTAGCGGGGTGCGGGAGCTTTGAAGTTTTTGAGACGTGCAGCGATCTCTTCGTCCGGCACGTTGAGCGTGAGCTTGCGGCCCGGGATGTCGAAGGTGATGGTGTCGCCTTCGTGCACTGCGCCGATGGGGCCGCCGAGCTGGGCTTCGGGGGCGACGTGGCCGGCCATCAGGCCGCGGGTTGCGCCGGAGAAGCGGCCGTCGGTGAGCAGGGCCACGGTCTCTGAGAGTTCGGGGATGCCCTTGATGGCTGCGGTAACGGCGAGCATCTCGCGCATGCCGGGGCCGCCGCGCGGACCTTCGTAGCGGATCACGAGCACGTCGTTGGGATTGATCTTGCCTGCGTTGATCGCGGCGAAGCAGAGGTCTTCGCTGTCGAAGACGCGTGCGGGGCCGGTGTGGTGGATGCGCTCGTGGCCGGCGACCTTGACGACGCAGCCTTCAGGAGCGAGATTGCCCTTGAGGATGACGAGTCCGCCAGTGGACTTGAGCGCGTTATCCCACGTACGGATGATGACCTGGTTGGGAGTCTCGCTGGCTGTCGTGGCTTCTTCGCGAATCGTCTTGCCGGTGACGGTGGGCGTGTTGCCGTGCAGGAGATTCTTGTCGACCAGGCGCTGGGCGAGGACGCGCGAGCCACCGGCGGCCTGGTAGTCCTTGGCGACGTACTTGCCGCCGGGCTGGAGATCGCAGATGAAGGGCGTCTTCTCGCTGATGATGTCGAAGTCATCGACCGTGAGCGGAATGTCGAGCTCCTTGGCGATGGCGATGAGGTGCAGCACGGCGTTGGTCGAGCCGCCCGACGCGCAGACGGCGGCGATGGCATCTTCCAGCGATTCGCGGGTGATGATCTGCGAGGGCTTGAGACCGGCGCGGGCGAGGTCCATGACGATCCTGCCGGCTTCGCGCGAGGCCTCGTGCTTCTCCTTCGACATGGCGGGGACGCCGGTGATCTGGATGGGCGAGATGCCGAGGAATTCGCCGGCCATCGCCATGGTGTTGGCCGTGAACTGGCCGCCGCAGGCGCCGGGGCCGGGGCAGGCAGAGGCTTCGACGGCTTCGAGCTGCTCGTCGTTGATCTTTCCCGCAGCGTGTGAGCCGATGGCTTCAAAGACCTGCTGGATGGTGATGTCGATCTCGGTCTTGCCGGAGGCGTCGGGTGTCTTGCCGTCCGCACCGACGTGCAGGTGGCCGGGTGCGATGGAGCCGCCGTAGAGCATGAGGCCAGGGATGTCGAGGCGGGCGAGAGCCATCACAGCGCCTGGCATGTTCTTGTCGCAGCCGGCGATGCAGACCAGGCCGTCGAAGGAGTTGCCGCGGGCCACGAGCTCGATGGAGTCCGCGATCATGTCGCGCGAGATGAGCGAGGCCTTCATGCCCTCGGTGCCCATGGTGATGCCATCGGAGATGGTGACGGTATTGAACTCCATGGGGGTGCCGCCGGCTTCGCGGACGCCCTGCTTGACGGCTTCGGCGATATCACGAAGGTGGTAGTTGCAGGGGCCGATCTCGGTCCAGGTGTTGGCGATGCCGATGATGGGCTTGTGCAGGTCTTCCTTGCTGAAGCCGACGCCCCGGAGCATGGCGCGGGCTGCGGCGCGCGAGGGGCCTTCGGTGAGGACGATGCTGTTCTTCTTGCCGGTGCTGGACATTTTCTCTCCGTGGGTTGCGGTGGTGGTACGAGCGAAAAACGGGAGGAAGCAGGTTCCTCACTGCGCTCGGAAGGTCAACTAGAAAAGCAAAGGCAAGAGCAAAGGCCGTTGAGGTTATGCGGTGGTCAGGGCCTTTGGTGCTACCCAGAACTCTTCGTTGTGCTTTGCTTCGTAGCTGTCGAGCTCGTTCTCATGCAGCAGCGTGAGGCCGATGTCGTCGAGGCCGTTCAGCAGGCAATGCTTGCGGAATGGGTCCATGTCGAAGTGGGCGCTGAAGCCCTGTTCGTCGGTGACGGTTTGGGCTTCAAGGTTAATCGTGAGCTTGTGCTGCGGGTTATCGGTGCAGAGCTTCAACAGGGTTGCGACTTCGTCTTCGGTGAGGCGGCAGAGGATGATGCCGTTCTTGCCTGCGTTCGAGAAGAAGATGTCGGCGAAGCTGGGCGCGATGACAGCGCGGAAGCCGTACTGGTTGATCGCCCAGGCGGCGTGCTCGCGCGAGCTGCCGCAGCCGAAGTTCTTTTCGGCGATGAGGATCTCGGCGCCCTTGTACTCCGGCTTGTTCAGCACGAAGTCCTTGCGCTCGGAGACGTGATCGGGTGTCTCGAGGTCATAGCGCCAGTCGAAGAACAGGAAGTCGCCGTAGCCGGTGCGCTCGATGCGCTTGAGGAACTGCTTCGGGATGATCTGGTCCGTGTCGATGTTCGGAAAGGGCAGCGGAGCGGCGATGCTGGTGATGATGTTGATCGGTGTCATGTTCATTCCCTCAGGGGCTGAAGCCCCTTCTCTGCGAGTGTTCTAACGGACGGGCTGAAGCCCGTCCCCTTCAAGGCAAAACGATCAACCCCTGCTATGAAACCTTGCTATGAAACTTCCAGTTGCGGACATCGGTGAGGTGTCCGGTGATGGCGGCGGCGGCGGCCATTGCGGGCGAGAGCAGGTGCGTGCGGCCCCCGCGGCCCTGGCGGCCTTCGAAGTTACGGTTGCTGGTGCTGGCGCAGCGTTCGCCGGGCTGCAGGATGTCGGGGTTCATGCCGAGGCACATGGAGCAGCCGGGCTCGCGCCACTCGAAGCCTGCGCTCTTGAAGACCAGGTCGAGGCCTTCTTCTTCAGCCTGGTGCTTGACCGACTGCGAGCCGGGGACGACCATGGCGCGGACCGTGGTGGCGACGTGATAGCCGTCGACGATCTTGGCTGCAGCGCGAAGGTCTTCGATGCGCGCGTTGGTGCAGGAGCCGAGGAAGACCGCGTCGACGTTGATGTCTTCGATCTTTGTGCCGGGCTTCAGGTCCATGTATTCGAGCGCGCGAGAGAAGGACTTCTTGTCGGCTTCGCTGGGAGCGTCGTCGATGGAGGGAACCGTGCTGTCGATGGTGGTGACCATGCCGGGCGAGGTGCCCCAGGTGACGCTGGGCGCGAGCTTGGTAGCGTCGATGTGGAGCTCGCGGTCGAACGTTGCACCTTCATCGCTGATCAGTGAGGCCCAGTTCTGTACTGCGAGATCCCACGCTTCACCCTTGGGAACGAAGCGGCGACCTTTGAGGTAGTTGAAGGTCGTTTCGTCGGGAGCGATCATGCCTGCGCGTGCGCCGGCTTCGATGCTCATGTTGCAGATGGTCATGCGGCCTTCCATCGAGAGTGCGCGAATGGCTGAGCCGGCGTACTCCACGACGTAACCCGTTGCGCCATCGGTGCCGATGCGGCCGATGATGTCGAGGATGATGTCCTTCGCGGTAACTCCGTAAGGAAGCTCGCCCTCGACGTTGATGCGGAAGGTCTTCGGCTTGGACTGCGGCAGGGTCTGCGTGGCCATGACGTGTTCGACCTCGCTGGTGCCGATGCCGAAGGCCAGGGCTCCAAAGGCTCCGTGGGTGCTGGTGTGCGAGTCGCCGCAGACGATGGTCATGCCGGGCTTGGTCGCGCCGAGCTCGGGCCCGATCATGTGCACGATGCCTTGCTCAGCCGCCTGCACGTCGAAGAACTCAATGCCGAACTCGGCGCAGTTCTTGCGCAGCGCATTGACCTGCGCGTTGGAGATCTGGTCGGCGATCACGAGGCGGTCCTGCACCGAGGTCGTGGGCACGTTGTGGTCCACGGTCGCGATGTGGCGATCGGGGCGGCGCAGCTTGCGGCCCGCGAGGCGGAGGCCGTCGAAGGCCTGCGGCGAGGTGACCTCATGCACGAGCTGGAGGTCGATGTAGAGGATCGTCGGTTCGCCGGCCGGCTCGGCGACTACGTGCTGCTGCCAGACCTTCTCGAACATGGTGCGGGGGGCGACGACTTGCGGCGTATTGTTTGTCTCTGTACTCATGGCTAGTCTTTGTCTTCTGGGTGTGGCGTGATGGTGTCGGGTTGGGGTGCGAGGGTGTTGGCTCCGGCGAGTTGCGGGTCGAGAGCGAAGGGCGAACCATCCGGCTCGACCAGGAGCGCGTGCGTGATGTGAGGAACGAGGCGGTGCGCTTCGGCGAGGCGTGCATCCCAGTGAGCAAGACTTTCGGTCAGCTCGAGGGGAAGCGCGTTGGCGTCGAGTGTGCGGTTGGGGAAGAGCCACAGGCTGTAGTCGGCGGCGGCCTCATCGGTGGAGTGGCCTTCGGTCGTCCAGTTGACTGCGGCGAAGACCAGCAACGGATGCGCTGTGCCGAGGTCGATCCACAGCAGGCCGTGGGCAGGGCAGAACCTGGGCACGCAGCCGTCCATGCTGAGATAGCGATTATGTTCTGCCGTGACCGTGCCGTACTGCGAGAGAAAGAGCGGGATGACAGTGTCGAGAGGCTGATGCGTCTCCGGCGGTCCCCACATCGCCTGCGGCTGCTTGAAGGAGCGCTGCAGCAGGGCCTGGAAGCGCGCATCTACGCGGAGATCGTCGGCGCGGCCGTTGGGGCTGGGCTTGGCGAACTGCCAGAGCCATTGCAGGTCGTCGGTGGCGTTGGGGCTGCGATGGGCAGGTGGCTTGGGCGGGGGCGCGACGAGGTTGTCGAGGTTGGTGATCTGCGCATGCGTTGCCGCTGCTCCCGTGAGGAGGAATACAGCGGCGAGTTGGAGAAGTTTGCGCATGGTTTGTGGGGATTGACTTCAGTGGTGGCCCGGTGAAGCAGATTTCCTGCGGGAATGACAACTAGAGAGCAAAAGCTATACGGCGTGCAGTGATTGGTGGCGGTCGATGGATTCTGCCAGAGCCTGGTGTACCAGCTTGCCCATCTGCTGCGTCGTAACGTTTGCCGCGGTGTTGCCGCGAGAGATATCAGCGGTGCGATGGCCAGCTTCGAGTACCTTGGCGACCGCGACTTCGATGGCCTGGGCCTCCTGCTCGAGGCCACCGGAGTGGCGTAGCACCATCGCGGCGGTAAGGATCGCGCCGAGGGGGTTGGCCTTGCCGGTTCCGGCAATGTCCGGAGCGGAGCCGTGTACGGGCTCGTAGAGGTTGACCTTGCCGCCGATGGTCGCCGAGGGCAGCATGCCGAGCGAGCCGGTGATCACGCCGGACTCGTCCGAGAGGATGTCGCCGAAGAGATTTTCGGTGAGCACGACATCGAAGTTGCGTGGGATGTTCATCAGGTGCATCGCCATCGAGTCGACGAGTTGGTGCTCGACCGTGACGTCGGGATAGTCGGCCTTGAGCGAATCGACCGTGGCGCGCCAGAGCTGCGAACACTCGAGCACGTTGGCTTTGTCGACCGAGGTGAGCTTCTTGCGGCGCTTCTGTGCCAGCTCGAAGGCGACGCGTGCTACGCGGACGACTTCATCGCGGGTATAGCGCATGGTGTTGATGGCTTCACCGCCACCGTTGGCGCCTTCCTCTTTGTTCCACCAGCGCGGCTGGCCGAAGTAGAGGCCACCGAGCAGCTCGCGGACGAAGAGAATGTCCGCGCCCTTGGTCACTTCGGGACGCAGCGGAGAGTTCTCCGCCAACGCGGGATAGGCCACCGAGGGACGCAGGTTCGCGAAGCCGCCCAGCTCCTGCCGGATCTGCAGCAGTCCGGCCTCAGGACGCTTGTCGGGGGTCAGGTGGTTGAACTTGTTGTCGCCGACCGCGCCGAGGAGGACGGCGTCGCTTTCGAGGCAGGTGTCGATGGTGGTCTGCGGCAACGGCGTGCCGTTGGCAGTGATGGCCACGCCGCCGATGAGTGCTTCGGTGAACGTGAACTCGTGGTTGCCGAACTCGGCTACCGCTTTGAGAATTTGCGTGGCTTCGCGGGTGACTTCGGGGCCAATGCCGTCTCCGGCGAGAACTGCGATCTTCAGCTTCATTTTGTTCCTTCGGTAGCAGGGGAGGGGAAGCAGATTCCCTTCGGGAATGACAGAAAGAAAACTAAGGGCAAAAGCTCTATGGGGTTGGAGTTGCCAGCGGCTCGGCGCTATGCACGTTGAGCAGAGCAACGATGTCCTGGTCGTAGATAGATTTTTTGCGGTCCGCCAGCTCGGTGAAGCGGTGATAAACGCTGTCGAGTTCTTCGCGTGTGAGCGTGTGGCCGAGCTCCGTGAGGCGATGCTCCAGTGCGCGGCGGCCGGAGTGTTTGCCGAGCACGATCGTTGTGGCTGTCACGCCGACGGAGGCCGGCGTCATGATCTCGTAGGTGAGAGGGTTGGCCAGGACGCCGTGTTGATGAATGCCGCTTTCGTGGGCAAAGGCATTTTTGCCGACTACCGCCTTATTAGGAGCGACGGGGTGGTCTACGATTTCCGCAAGCAGCGCGCTGGTCGGGTAGAGCTGCGTATTCACGATGTTCGAGGTGTAGGGCAGAACATCGCGGCGTACCAGCAGGGCCGCAGCTACTTCTTCCAGGGCGGCGTTTCCGGCGCGTTCGCCGATACCATTGACAGCTACTTCGACCTGACGCGCTCCACCTTCGATGCCGGCCAGCGTATTGGCGACCGCAAGGCCAAGATCGTCGTGGCAGTGTGTGGAGAAGATGACGCCTTCCATGCCAGGCAGCTCTCTCAGCATGCGGAAGATGGCTGTGTATTCAGACGGTGTCACATAGCCGACGGTATCCGGAATATTGATGGTGGTGGCCCCGGCCTGCACGGCAACCTTGACCATCTCGCAGAGGAAAGCGGCTTCGGTGCGTGTCGCGTCCATGGGCGAGAACTCTACGTTGTCCACAAAGGAGCGGGCCCTGCGTACCGATTCGGCGGCGAGGTCGAGTGCCTGTGCCCTGGACATCCTCATCTGGTGCTCGAGATGGATGTCGGAGGAGGAGAGAAAGGTATGGATGCGGTTGTTTTGAGCGGGTTCCACGGCACGAGCGGCTGATTCGATATCTGCCTGCTTGGCTCTCGCCAGGGCGGCGATGCGCACACCCTTAACTTCTTTGGCGATGGTCCGCACGGAGTCAAAGTCGCCTGCGGACGCGATCGGAAAGCCGGCCTCGATGATGTCCACACCAAGGGCCGCAAGCTGATGCGCGAAACGCAGTTTTTCGCCTGGGTGCATGGTGCAGCCGGGCGACTGCTCGCCGTCGCGCAGGGTTGTGTCGAAGAAGACGATCTGATCGGTGTGCGCCATAAAGAAGAACCTTTCCGTCTCGACCTAGAGCATAACGTACACTTATGCTCTAAGTGGGATGTATGCGAATTTCTAATGCGAGTATAGGGGAATGCGGGCCTGAGAAAACGGTACTACTTTGCCTCCGATAAAAGCAAAGGCCGGGATGCACATCGGCAACAGCAAAGGATCGCGCTAAGAGCGCAGGGAAGGGCGGGAACGCGTGGACTTATTTCAGTTGGAGACGTTTCTGGCGGTAGCCGAGGAACGCAGCTTTTCGCGAGCAGCGGCGCGGCTGCATCGAACCCAGCCTGCGGTCAGCCAGGTCATTGCGAAGCTCGAAGCAGAGCTTGGCGAAACCTTGCTGGAGCGTTCTTCACGCGACGGCACGCTGACCGATGCGGGCGAAGTCCTTCGTGAATATGCCGAGAAAATGTTGAATCTAAGGGCTGATGCCACTTCGGCCCTGGTCGATCTGCGTTCTCTGCATACGGGGCGTCTGAACCTGGCAGCCAACGAGTACACCTGCCTTTACCTGCTGCCGCTGCTGGATGCCTTCCGGCGCGAGCATCCGCGGGTCAAGGTCGCGGTGCAGCGGACATTGGCCAGCCGCATCGCTGACGAGATCCTGCAGCACTCGGTGGAGCTGGGGGTCGTCAGCTTCAGGCCGGACGATCCGCAGGTGCGGTCGATGCTGGTGTACCGCGATGAACTGGTCTGCATCGTGAGCCCCGGCCATGCGCTGGCGAAGGAGGGCAAGGCTTCGATCCAGCGGCTGGGGCGAGAGGTCTTTGTGGCACACAATGTGCAGTCACCTCTGCGCCAGAAGGTGATTGGCGCGTTCAAGAGGCACAAGACACCTCTGCAGATGGAGGTCGAGCTGCCATCGCTGGAGGCGATCAAACGGTTTGTGCAGCGGGGCAATGGCGTGGCTCTCGTTCCGAAGCTGACCGTTGAGGTAGAGCTGGAGGCGGGAGCCCTGGTGGGGATCGCGGTGCCGGAGTTGCAGATGGAGCGCAAGCTGCGGCTGGTCTACCGGCGGCAGGCGGCCTTGAGCCATGCCGCACGAGCGTTTCTGCAGGTGGTTGAAAAACATGCGGAGGCCCATGGCGATCCGTTTTGTTTTATTGCGGAACGGGCGTAGGTGGGATGTGGTGGAGTGAGCTTCGCGCTGTGCCTGTGATGAAGGGTGCTTGTACGTGCGCTGATCCGCTGGCAAACCCCGAAAAGATAGTTCCGGAACGGGGAACCTTTCTCCCTGCGGCACGTCTTTAATCGGTAGCTGTGCGTGTTGCTTAGGCTGCGCGGAACAGCACATTGTTGCGAGATGAAAGTGAGTTTAGTCATGATGCGGAAGGCAATGGAAAAGAAGAGAATGCGCACGGCAGCCGTGCTGCTGTGCGGAGCGATGCTGGCCGTACTTCCAGCGATGGCGCAGCAGGATACGACGCCGCAACAGGGGCAGGGCGAACACCGTGGCGGCATGAACCCGGAGCGTCGCGCGGATCGTCTGCAGAAGGCGTTAGGCCTCACCGCCGACCAGACCACGCAGCTGAAGACGATCTTCACCGATGAGCAGGCCAAGGGAGAGGCTCTGCGGAACGATACGTCCGTGCCCCAGGATGAACGCCGCTCGAAGATGATGGAGCTGCGCAAGGACGAAGAGACGAAGGTTCATGCCGTTCTGACCGACGAGCAGAAGGCAAAGTACGATGCCATGCAGCAGGAGCGCATGCGTGGCCGCCAGAATGGCGGGGATGGCAATGCTCCCGCTCCTGCTTCCGCGCCCTCGATGTAGAAGTAGCGTTCGATGAAACAGGCTGTAGCACACGAGAGGGCCTCTACGGAGGCCCTCCCGTTTTGTGGGTAAAGGGGTGTGTGGATGGATTCCTTCCAGAAACGCTGAGGATGGACGGCGCAGCAGCACAGTCAGCGGGTACAATTAGTCATTAGCGCGCCGCGGGTTCGGTTATGAGCTCTCCGAAGATATTGGAGCAGCGAGGGCCTGGGGAGCGATTGCGAAGGGATTTCTGCAAGCATGAAGAAGATGATGTTGCTCGGCGCTCTGCTGGTATGCACCGCCGCCGTGGGTTACGCCCAGGAAAGCCGGCAAGACGTGAGTGCGAGCGCCTACGGAGTATTTGACTCTAAAGTACACGGCCCTGGCGGTGTGACGGAGCAGGGAACGAGTGCTATTGGCTTCCTTGGAAGCTACCGTTACTCGGTGACGCCACGCAGTGCTTTGGAGTTGAACTATTCCTTCCTGCAAAACTCGCATAGATACGGCAATCCTAGTTTCAATATCGGCACAGACAATGTGCCCATTTACGTTCACGCCAGGCAGCAGGAGATCTCTGGAGCCTACGTCTACTCACGCAATTACAAAAGGTACAATCCGTTTCTCGAGGTCGGTGTCGGTGGCATCCTCTTCTCGCCGATTCAGGATTTCGGTACCCAGGTGCAGAGCCTCAAGCGAAACACCAATATCGGAGCCCTCTTTGGCGGTGGATTGGCCTATGAGATCAGCCCCAGCTTCGACATCCGGGCGGAGTATCGCGGCTTCCTGCTCAAGGCTCCTGACTTTGGTGCTTCTGGCGGCATCTTCAAGACCAATCGCTACGAAGTACTCTCGATGCCGGCGATTGGTATTGCCTACCACTTCTAACGTCAGTTCATAAAAGCATAACCAGAGGCCCGGCGATTGCCGGGCCTCTGGCTTTTTGTGGAGGGGATATTTTGAGAATTGCCTTCCTCTATGCAGCCAAGACTGTTCAGGAACCACTAAGGCTGTATCCCAAGGTGGGGCGGCTTGTTTCGCCACAACCAAAGAAGGCAATTCGGTCGTTGCGGCTGCGCCTTCACTGCGGCCTTCAGCAGAGAGGAAAGAGCCTTTGGCTCGACATCTTCAGCACGGTTGAAACCGTGCCCTTCCGGGGTCTTGCCTCAACAAACTGTTTGTGCCCTTCGACTCCACGACAAGAATAGTTGGATGACACGCCCTGGAGAAGAAAGACAAACAGCAAAGCCCCGGAGATCCGGGGCTTTGCTGTTTGCATTGAATTGAAATTTAGCGACGAGGCTTGCCGGGAGGGAAGTGGTAGGCGACGCCAAAGTTGACCATGGTTGGCGTAAGGCCATTACCAAGAGGGTAGTGAGAGGAGAACCATCTCTGATACTCCCCTTCGACACGGATATTGATATGAGATTGCACCGCAAAATCAGCGCCAACTCCAAAATCAATCATGTTTGTGGCTATCGTGGGATAGGCGGGCTCGCCAGCCTCCAATTGGTTTTGGATAAGGGCTTGAGGTGAAGAAAACTGCCCACGTCCATAGAGCGCTTTACCGTAAGGCTTGAGGTTGCCGAAGCGCCAGAAGTATCGGCCACCCACCTCGTAGCTGCGTTGAAAAAAACGATTGGGTTGAGCATCGTCCGGATCGTTGAGCTGACGAAAATCGACTTCAACCCCTATGTGTCTAAGGAAGTCAAAGTCGCTATAAGCTCCGAATCCACGGATATAGGTGACTCCCAGATCAGGATTAGCAACGGAATAGGTAGCACCGACCTGCAAGTCGCCAAGGCGACTTGCAGCCGGTCTGGCCTGCCCCACGGCCAGTGAGGTGCCAGCGGTTAGAAGTGCGAGAGTGAGAACAAGATTCTTCAACGATGAGCTCCATCCATACCGCTACTAAGGAGCGGTCTAGTTCTGCGGTGGGGTGGCCGTGCCGGTAGTGGGCTCCGCTTGAGCTGGCTGTGCTGCCGGAGCATTGTCTACTGGGGCATTGTTTGCTGCTGGGGCCGGAGCGGCTGCCGGGGCTGCCACTGGAGCTGCTGCGGGCTGCCAGTAAGTGAGCCGCTGGTAGACCGGGGTGATCTCAAAGGGAATCTTGTCGCGCGAGCTCAACAGAGGCTCGTAGGTGGTGTGCATCTGGATGACCTGATCGGTCCAGGGATCGTAGCGGAGGTACTGGCCCAGAGGCATGGCACCCTGCTGCTTCAGGTCGTTGTTATCGAGCTTGGGGCCCTTGGAGACGATAGCCTGCATCCAGAAGGTGCCATCCGGCTTCAACAAGCCATCGCCGATCTGCGGCTTGTTGAGCTCCGGCAGACCCTTTTCACGAGCCTGGAGCTGCTGGAGATAGAGAGAGAAGTACCTCTGGCCGTCGGCGAGATCCTTGGCGTTCAACAGCTCCATGGCTTTCTTGGCTGCTTCAACGTTTTCGGCGTTGGTGTGGTGCATCGGCAGGCGCTGGAAGGCTCTCTCACTGGGGAAGAGCAGGCGGTCGCTGAAGGCGTACTTGGTGTCGACACGGTGACCGAGCAGGATGTGCGCTACCTGGAAGGCCAAAAGGGCATTCAGGTTGGCTCCCTGCTGGGCGCCATCGGTCGTTGGAATTGCCGTGGTGTCGATCAGGCTCTTGGAGATCAGGATTGTGTTCCCGATGGAGAGCGACTCCAGCGGTGTGGTCAGCAGGATACGAACCTTGAGGGGACGTGCCGTGGGGATCTGGTTATAAGCAAGGATATTGTTGGCCAGGTCTGAGAGCGTCTTGTCGAAGTCGCTGGGAGCATCGACGAGGCCAGCCGTGTAGAGGCGGTCGATGACGTTGTCCTCGGCCTGCTGGACCCACTCGCGCTGTGCCTGCAGGGGGCTGACGTCGGGAGCCTGTTGGCTGGTGTCGATCGCGCCTTCCACTTCCAGGCTGGTCTGGTCGGTGTCCTTATTCGGGATCTTCAGCGAGTAGCCCCAGATGTGGCTGACGGCCTTGAACTTCAGGACGTGAGCGGGACTCTTCGGGTCGGACTCTTCGATGTAGGAAGCCGTCGGCATCCAGAGACCGTCCTGGACGTTGCTGCGCCACGAGTCGAAGTGATAGAACTCGGCGCGGTCCTTATCCTCGCCGGCGAGATCGCCGTTATAGCGGACGATGTTCCCACCGTTACGCTCCACCCAGACGCGTCCGAAGAAGCGGCCTGCACTTCTCTTGATCGGCTCAACGTCGAATACGACGGTGGGAACCGTTCCGAGAAAGTCGTTACGGACGAAATAGAAGTTGTAGTGCTGGCGATCGAAGGCATCGCCGTTCGGTCCATTTGTGTCGATGACGACCATGCGAACGAAGCCGCCCTCGTCATAGCTGAGGTGCAGGCTCTTGGTCAGGCCGGCCAGGCCGCCGAGCGCCTGTTTGATTCCACCGAACTTTCCGGTTGAATCCTTCTTGCCGTCGGCATAGCCGACTTCGGTGATCTCTTTGCCGAAGTTGATGCGGGTCAAATAGTGCGCATCCATCTCGGGTACCTGGATCATGGCCGGATCGGGGCGCATGTTCTGGATGTAGGTCTCCACGAGGGGCTGACGCTCCCTGAGAGTCTTGATGACGGCCGCTTCGCGGAGGATGGCCTTGTCGATCAGGGCATTCTGGGCCGGCGTCGGCTTGCGGGTGACCGTCTGGTCGGTCTTCTTCTTCCCGAAGACGCCAGCCGAAGCTGGCAGGGCCGAGGCAGCCAGAAATGTGAGGGTCACAGCGGCAGTAAGTTTCGTCCGGAGATTCATTGTGTCTAAAGACTCCTTTGGTTCAATCGGATGCCCCCAAGAGGGTATTCCGTTCGGATGTTTCGGTAAAGCGTTCAGGATTCGGGAACAGCCCAGGGGGCGGATTTTAGCGAAAGTCTCGTCGTCCCTTAGGTTAACTCATCTGGAAGTTGATCTTGACGACACCTTCCCAGTCGACCGGATTTCCCGAGGCGTCCTTGGCAGGCGTGAAACGTGTGTTCTGAGCAGCTTGCAGGGCGGATTCATCGAGTCCGTGACCCAGACCGCTGGTCACGCCCAGAACCTGTACCGCTCCTGAAGCTGTAACGCGGATACGTACGGAGACCGTGCCTTCCAGGTGTATGGACTTGGCCTCGGCGGTATAGACCGGGGTGGGCTTATAGGTGACTTTCGGGGGGGAGGCAGCCGTTGCGGTACGAAGTTGGGAGGTAGTTGCGGCTGGTGGTGTTGCTGCCGTTTGCAACTGTACCTGCCGTGGCGAGTTCGCGTAATTCGTTGAATTCAAAGGTCCGTTGCTGCCCGGAGTGCCGAGCCTTACGCCTTTGACCTCGCGCGATCCGTTGTCCCGGCCATTGAGGTTGGTGCAGTTCGGGCAGCCGGAACCGAGGTTGACCGAGGTCGCACGGGGACCGCTGCCGGTGTTGGAGGCATTCATGCCCGGTGCGCCCTGATTCCCCAGGTTCACCTGGGATACCGCAGGACCCGTCGTCGGTTTCAAAGGATTATCGGGCTGACCCAGGCGGACAGGCGTGGGATGCACATCGTTATTGGGAATATGGGCCGGCGCGGCGGCGGCGAGATTCACCTTGACCGGCGCGGGCGGCGGTGTAATGGCCTTCGGCGGAGCCGGCTGCGTGACCACAGGCTTCGGTATCGGCACAGGGATCGGCTTTACCTCGGGAACCTTCTCCGGAGGAGG
Organism: Granulicella mallensis MP5ACTX8; assembly: GCF_000178955.2. Lineage (NCBI taxonomy): Bacteria > Pseudomonadati > Acidobacteriota > Terriglobia > Terriglobales > Acidobacteriaceae > Granulicella > Granulicella mallensis. The sequence goes on from NC_016631.1 coordinate 1,461,872, forward strand.
TGGAGGAACGATCTTGGGCGGATGCAGAACCTCCCTCGGCGTGGGGATCGGCTTCGGAGGAGGGGGCGGTGGCGGCTTGGGAACCGGTGCGGTCACGGGCGGCGGCGGGGGAAGCGTGAGTACCGCAATCTGCTTAGCCACGGTAGGATTGGTCTTCACTATGTAGCCGAGGATCACCACAACAACGGCAAGGACGACATTGATGATGATCGAGGTAATTGCCGCACTTTTGCTGCGCTTGCCATCGTCAAGAACGCCGAAGTGGCTAAAGCTGATGTTCTTCGGGTTCGGGTCGTTGCTGCGAAGCGGCTGGGCCATGTGTTCGTGGGTCCTTGATGCACTTGATGCATTGGCTGTAGTTCCGTAACGACGCAAAAGTGCGCGAACGATCAAACGGATGGAGTTATGAGAAAGATATCAGAATCCGTGGCTTTAACCCCTATCGGGGGGATGCCGCTTTAGATGCTGCTTTATGGACAAACCTCTTTGGTTTGATACCGTCACGAGGGTAAGTGTTGTTCCACCCCAGGCAACTACTTCTTCACGTAGGTGATAACCCTTGATATTAGACGGTTATAACGGGAATAGGGTGCGGGCAACCTACTCTCCTGTTCAGGCGATTTCTCTGTAACTGCGGGTGTATACAGGATCGAACGGCGTTTGGTGGATCCTTCCAGAGATGGGCTGCGGCACGATCTTTGCAAGGCCACTGCGGCGATGAAGCTGCTAGTGGCAGCACGCATCAAAACTGAAAGCCCAAAGTTCAAAATCCGAGGAGTCACAAACTATTTATGAACAGCATGATGCACAGCATGTTCCACCTGCCATTGCCGGTGATGGAGAAGATTCTTCGTCCTGTGATCGTTTACCTGTTCCTCATTGGTTTTCTTCGGCTCTTTGGCAAGCGCGAACTGGCGCAGCTGAACCCGTTTGACCTGGTGGTTCTGCTCAGCCTCTCGAACACGGTGCAGAATGCGATCATCGGTGACGATAACTCCGTGAGCGGGGGGATCATCGGCGCCTTTGCGCTGCTGGCTATCAACTGGCTGTTGATGTGGCTTTTGTACCGGTCTCCCAAATTGAATCAGCAACTGGAGGGCTCAAAGACGGTGCTGATCCAGGCTGGCGTCGTTTCAGAGGAGGCGATGAAAAAGGAGACCCTGACCTTCGAGGAGCTGATCTCGGTGCTGAATAAGAACGGGTTCAACAATCCCGCCGATGTCGAAGAGTGCGTCCTTGAACCGAACGGCACGTTTTTTGTGAAGGGTAAGACTCCGACGTCGGAAACAGTGCATAGCCGGGAACTGCTGAATGCGGTGGAGCGGCTGACAGAGGAGGTCATGGCGATGCGAGCAGAGATGCAAGCTCGGGGGTAAGCCTGCAGTGTCGAAATTCTAGAGCGGCCTGGGCGTGTTTGCAGTGGCCAACTTGGCGCGCGCTTTGATCAGGCGGGCCGGCGGCACAGCAAGTTCTGCATCGCGCACGGCCGCGCGGTAGCCTCCGAGAAAAATGGAGTACATCACCGCAAGAGCGCAACCGACGCCGAACACGAAACCGAGGAAGAATCCAATGGTGGAACTTATTAGAAAGCTCACAAATTGATGATGTCATGCCCTTGCTGCCCGACGCACGTTTGCCTGTGGATGAGTCGATGACGTACCTTTTGGCTCTGGGCCTATTTTCGTAAGGCAAGGAATCTATGCCCCGGAGTCGAGAGTCGTCTATGTCCGTTGAAAGCACGCCTGTGGGAAGCACGCTAAACGAAAACTTTGAGTCTCTTATGCGGGAAGACCGGGTCTTTCCGCCCCCTGCGGCCTTTGCCGCCCGGGCACGTATCGGCAGCGAAGCCGAGTATGAGCGGATGTACAAGCGCAGTATCGAAGCTCCGGAGGAGTTCTGGGCCGAGGCTGCTGCCGAACTGGAGTGGTTTACTCCGTGGACGAAGGTGCTCGAAGGCAGCGGGCCGCATGCGAAGTGGTTTACCGGCGGCAAGCTGAATCTCTCGCACAACTGCGTCGATCGCCATGCCAAGGCAGCACGCAAGGATAAGGTCGCCCTGCTGTGGGAGGGTGAGCCGGGAGAAGTGCGCAGGCTGACCTTTGCCGAACTGCATGTTGAAGTCCAGAAGTTTGCCAATGTGCTGAAGTCACTTGGCGTGAAGAAGGGCGATCGCGTTGCGGTGTACATGGGCATGAGCCCGGAGCTGGCGATTGCGCTGCTGGCCTGCGCGCGCATCGGTGCGGTGCATTCGGTGATCTTCGGAGGATTCGCAGCGCATGCGATCTCGGACCGGGTGAACGACTCGGATTGCCAGGTGATCGTGACGCAGGACCTCAGCTATCGTCGCGGCTCCGAAGTGAAGCTGAAGAAGATCGTCGACGAGGCGCTGGAGAAGTGCCCCGGCGTACGGAAGGTGATCGTGTATCAGCGCGCTCCTTCGGCGACAGTGGCGATGAAGGAAGGTCGCGATTTCTGGTGGCACGAGGCAATGGCCGCTGCCGCTGCGGATTGCTCGGCTGAGCCCATGGATGCTGAAGATCCGTTGTACATCCTGTACACCAGCGGAACGACCGGCAAGCCCAAAGGGTTGGTGCATACGACAGGCGGCTACTCGGTACAGACGTACCTGACGAGCAAGTACATCTTCGATCTCCAGGACGAGGACGTGTACTGGTGCACTGCCGACATTGGCTGGGTCACGGGGCACAGCTACGTGGTCTATGGTCCGCTGCAGAACGGCGCGACGGTGATGATGTATGAAGGCGCGCCGAACTGGCCGGAGAATGATAGGTTCTGGAAGATCGTCGACGATCACAAGGTCACGGTTTTCTACACCGCGCCAACGGCGATCCGTGCCTTTATCAAGTGGGGTAACGACTGGGTGCACAAGCACTCGCTGGCCAGTCTGCGACTGCTGGGAACGGTCGGTGAACCGATCAATCCCGAGGCGTGGATGTGGTATCACCGCGAGATTGGCAAGGAGCGCTGCCCGATCGTCGATACCTGGTGGCAGACGGAGACGGGTGCGATTCTGATTGCGCCGATCCCCGGCGCTGTCGCGACGAAGCCCGGCTCGGCTACGAGGCCGTTCTTCGGCGTTGTGCCGGAGATCGTGACCAAGGAAGGCGATCCGGTACCGGCAGGGCAGGGTGGACTGCTGGTCATCAAGAAGCCGTGGCCATCGCTTGCACGAACGATCTGGGGCGACGCGGAGCGGTATGAGCAGGCGTACTTCTCAGAGATCCCGGGGATCTACTTTACGGGCGACGGCGCACGCCGCGATGCCGACGGTTACTACTGGCTGATGGGCCGTGTGGACGACGTGATCAACGTCAGCGGGCACCGTTTGGGCACAATGGAGATCGAGTCCGCGCTGGTGGCACACTCGAAGGTGGCTGAGGCTGCTGTGGTTGGACGTCCTTGCGAGATGAAGGGGCAGGCAATTGCCGCGTTTGTGACGCTTGAAGAGGGCTACGAGCCGAGCGAAGAACTCAAGCAGGAGCTGCGGCAGTGGGTCGCGAAGGAGATCGGCGGGCTCGCCCGTCCGGACGACATGCGCTTTACGCAGATGCTGCCTAAGACACGTTCAGGCAAGATCATGCGGCGGTTGCTGCGCGAGCTTGCAACCACCGGCGAAGTGAAGGGCGATACGACTACGCTGGAGGACTTTGGCGTGCTGGCAAAGCTGAAGGAGAACGAGGAGTAACGGCCTGGTCGAACTGCCGTTCTCTTTTATCGAAGGAGGCTGTAAACGGTATATTCTGTGGCCATGGCTATCACCCTCACCCCGGAACTGGAAGCTATTGTGAGAGAAGATGCACGTCTCTTCGGTTTTGAAAACGCTGGGACGTATCTTGCGGAGCGTCTTACGGCGATGCACGAGCAAGAGCTTTTTTTTAGTGAGAACCGGCAAGAGATTAGTGCCATGATCGAGGAAGGCTGGGAGCAGGCTGAGCGGGGTGAACTGCTCTCACCTGAAGAGGCGAAGCTCAATCTCACCAAGTGGAAGCAAGAGTTCCTGACAAAGCGCTCTGCTGCATAAGTGCTTACCAGCTAACTCCTAAAGCGACTCGTGACATTTTCGATATCTGGCTTTGGATTGCCCTCGATAGCGTTGAATCTGCCGACCGGGTAGAGATCGCTATTTTGGAGAACTGCCAAATGTTGGCAGAGATGCCTAAAGCTGGACATCTCCGCATCGATCTAACGAAGAAAGCAGTCCTTGTTTGGCCGGCGTCACCTTATGACAAATATGTGATTGTGTATGATCCGCGTTCAAACCCATTGCGCATTTTGAGAGTAGTACATGCCTCGAGACGCAAAGTGTGGCGGCGAGGTATCTAACTCAAGGCGTTGGCAGCTTGCAGCAATCGCCTGCAACGGGAGCATCTTCCGCGCTGGCGTCGAGTGCGACCTTCCATTTCCCAGCGACCTTCTTCCAGAAGGTAATGTAGCGGCCGGAGAGGGTTACCGGCTGGCCCTTGGCGTCATGCGCATGAGCGTCGTAGTGGCCCCAGGTGAAGCCGGTGTCGCCGGAAGGGCCCATCTGAGCGCCTTCGGCGTACCAGGAGAGCTGGTAGGTCTTGGGGTCCCAGTTAGCCGCAGCCGCAATGGCCGTCAGTCCGAGGACGGCGGGTTTTCCATTGTTGAGTGTGACTCCGTCATCAGCAAACCATGAGGCGAAGGCCTTGCCGCCACCCTGGACTACAGAGTCTGAGAACTGGCCTTCCAGCTTGATCAACTCCAGCGTGCTGGGAGATATCGTCGGTGTCGTGACTGGGTTGATTTTGAACTGAGAGCTTAGTGGATCGCCGGGCGCGGGGGCAGTCGCTGCCGGCGTATTTTGCGCAAGCACGCCTGCGGGGAGGAGGAGAGCGGTGGCCAGAAAGAGACGGGTGATCATGGCTCGATGCATGGGGAAATTGTACTTGCGGAAGGGCTGAGAGTGGGCGCTTGCCGTAAGAACGAGAGTGCATCCTTTAGCTACCATTACAGCTAGCTACGATTACACCTGTCGCTGTTGTCGCCTGCTCTCATCCAGTAGAACCCTCATGCGAGGGTTCTACTGGATGGGTGGGTGAGCCCTAGTGATGTCCGCCTCCGCCTCCGCCACCACCACCACCACCACCTCCGCCGCCGTGGCTACCACCACCGCCGCCTCCCCCACCACCACCGCCACCGCCTCCACCTCCGTGGGAACCGCCCCCTCCGCCACCACCACCTCCGTGGTAGCCACTGCCGCCCGAGCGTCCCGCAGATCCGGATCCTCGGGAACCGCTGAAGCCTCCACCATTATGGAAGGATCCACCGCCCGATTGCGCCCTGTCTCCATGGTTGCCAAAGGGTTCATTCACCGTGGTTGTACGGCCTCCCTGCGTGACCTGGCGGGCCATCATGAAGCTTTGCGACTTATGGTCGAAGGTGATGGGTGTTCCAGGGTGCATCCCATGCGGGTCTCTGTTGCCGGAGAACGTATCTCTGGCTACGTGAGCTTCGACATGCGGTGATTCCGCCCGAGCGAGGGGAGGATAGTATGCCTTGCGGAACTCTTTGGGAGGTTCCTCCAATAGCTTGACCTGCGACCTGGGATCGTAGGCGACGCGCTCGATAGAGCCACCTTTTTTGCCGCCCGGTGCGAAGAGTCCGTGCTTCAGATTCAGTGGAGGCTTGCCCGCAACATCGTGCGGATGGATAGGAACATAGCCTGTCTTGTGTCCGCATTTGACCCAGTGCATCGGGGGGTGGTGGTGTCTCTTATCGCCTACTACCCACACGTACCGATTGTTCCGGTAGAGCCAACTGCCGGCGTGGCAGACGGTCCAGTCATAGTCATAATCGTCGTATGTCAGTTCGCTGTCGACGATTGTCGACTGGCCGGTATCGGGATCGTCCTGGATCAGATAGTGCAGCCTGTCGGGAGTGCAGGGAAAGGGGTCTTCGTCCTCCCAGTGCAGCAGAGGAACTGAACCGGTACCAGTGCCATAGGTTTGCAGGGGAGGCGGTCCGGCTTGTTGTGGATCCTGTGGGTCAGCTTGCTGCGGAGCGGGTTGATTGCTCGCTGCCGCCTGGTGGGCCCAGCCGTGAGTCGGCTCCCAGCATGTGCCATAGGGTTCGCAGGGGAAGAAGGTTCCCTTGGCATTCATATCCGCCAGCCCGGGGATCGGAGCGGCCAGCCCTGCATCTTTCATGACGGCAGTGACAGAGGCTGCTCGCGCGGCACGGCGAGTGGCTACCCAGTTATCCCATTCAGAGAAGTTGGAGATGTCCGACCCGTCTGGAACGAGAGGTTGGCTGCCGCGCGAGATGAACGTTTGTCCCTTCGTGCCTTGCACCATCTCTGTGGAACGTCCGAGATGAATATCCGCGTCCTCTTGCGGAGTGACGGACATGGCATCCATATAGCTGTTGATGCGCAGGTAGGCTGCATGGGGATAGCGGATGGTGATGCCGTTGGTAGGAGTACGAAGAAGGAACCATTCTCCCGCAACGATAGGCTTGACGTTCAACGTGGCTGTGCCCGTGAGCAGCGTCATCTCTGTACGAGGCACGCCGCCCGTGGTCTCTAAAAGATCGAGACTCAGCGCGGAGTTCTCGCCCAGATACACGGTGGAGGCATCTTCTAACTCGATCTCGGCACGCCCCTGACCTGTGACGAGGTTGAAGCCGTCCTCCAGCGGGAGGTTGACTGCAGCCTTCTCCCAGACGGCTCCAGTAGCATGTTCGGCATCTTTGCCGCGCGAGATGCGTACGTCGCCCTGAACGAGGCTCAGTCGCACGATCTGCGGATAGGTGGCTGGAGGAGTGGGTGGTGTGGGCGGCGCTTGAGCCTCAGCTTGTATGGGGTTGCCAAAGAGGGCGAATGCGCTGAAGAGGAGGAGAGTCGGCAGATATTTGCAGCGAGCGATGTTCATGAGAGCCCTCCGTGCGGGCTTGCACCATGTTCCCGAAAAAGTACGCCAGAGGATGGCGGACAAAATTCGTTCAGTCGCTGGAAGGCTATGGATAGCCAGCGACTAAACAATATACGTGTGATAACACCCCTTTGGCCCCGAATGTTTCGATTAATTCTTTAACTATTTGAACAGGTACTAACTACGTGCCTATTCCCACCGGTCACTGATATTCTTCGCGGAATGGCAAAAGGATTTTCAAAGAAGGATCTGGTCCTGCTCGGGCCAGGATTGGCGGCTCTGGCGCTCGGAGCGGTGTTGCAGCTTCCTCATGTACATGTGCCGCACGACGTTGCGCTGGGAATGCGTTGGCTCGGTGTAGTCTTGCTGGCGGCATTTGCTGTGCAACGGCGAAGTCTTACGCCCTGGATCTTTGTGGCGATGGTCGCCGGAGCTGAACTCGGCTTCGATGCTCCGCACTTCGCTGTGGGCCTGCGTGTGTTTTCCGATATCTTTCTACGGCTCATCAAGACCATCGTCGCTCCGTTGATCCTTGCGACGCTGGTGGTCGGCATTGCGGGACATGGCGACCTGAAGAGCGTTGGCCGCATGGGCATCAAGGCATTGGTGTACTTCGAAGTCGTTACCACACTGGCGCTGGGGATTGGGCTGCTGGCGATCAACATCACCCGGGCCGGTGTAGGGTTATCGATGTCAGCCGCAACGAAGGCAGTGCAGGTCGTGAGCGCACCGCCTCCCACGCACTGGGATGATTTTCTACTCCATGTTTTTCCTGAGAACATTGCCAAGAGCATTGCCGAAGGACAGATCCTGCAGGTTGCGGTGTTCGCTGTCTTCTTCGGCATTGCGCTGGCGACGTTGAGCGAAGCCAAGCGCGGGCCTGTGCTGCGGCTGTGCGAGAGCCTCAGCGAGGTGATGTTTCGCTTCACGAATGTAGTGATGTACTTTGCTCCGATCGGCGTGGGCGCGGCGATGGCGTATACCGTCGGCAACATGGGGCTGGGCGTACTGGTGAATCTCGGCAAACTATTGCTGACGCTCTACGGCGCGCTGGCTATGTTCGGTGTGCTGGTATTGCTTCCCGCCGCAATGCTCTTCAAGGTGCCGATTGCGAACTTCATCGCCGCAGTCGCCGAGCCGGCCACGATTGCGTTTGCGACCGCAACCAGCGAGGCCGCTTTGCCGCGTGCGATGGAGCAGATGGAGGCGCTCGGAGTTCCGCGACGCATCGTGGCATTTGTCATTCCGGCAGGTTATAGCTTCAACCTCGATGGCTCGACGTTATATCTCGCCGTGGCGAGTATCTTCGTCGCGCAGGCGGCGGGTATCTCCATGTCGATAGGTCAGCAACTACTGATGATGGTAACGCTGGTACTGACAAGCAAAGGTGTTGCGGGAGTTCCGCGAGCGACATTAGTCGTGTTGCTCGCGACGGCCTCGACGTTTCATCTGCCGGTCGAACCGATCTTTGTGATTCTTGGCATCGACGCATTGATGGATATGGCGCGAACGATGGTTAATGTCGTGGGTAACTGTCTAGCTAGTGTTGTGGTGGCGAAGTGGGAGGGTGTGTTCGGTACGGAGCTGCTGGATGAGGTAGTGCTGGAAGGAATAGAGGCGTAGAGATGTCGGCCACACGACATTTGTACTCACCCAAATTCACCTGCTTTTAAATCGCCGTTAATAAGCCGCCGTTAGCATGGCCTCGCATCTGTCTTATTCAGGACGGTCCCAGTCTCCCGGCCGTTCCTCAAGGGGGATTGATCCATGCCTGTTAATCGCAGAAACTTCTTACGTGGAATGGCCGGCGCAGCGTCTGCCGCGGCGCTGGCCGGCACCTTGAACGACTCCGCCAAGGCCCAGACCATTGGCTTGCCTTCGCCTGAAGCTTCGCAGATCGAACACATCATTGTCGTCATGATGGAGAATCGCAGCTTCGACCACCTGCTCGGATGGCTGCCCGGCGCTAACGGCAAACAGGCCGGTCTCTCCTTCGTCGACAGCTTCGGCGAGTCCCACCCCACCACGCAACTCACTACCTACGTCGGCTGCGCGCATCCTGACCCCGACCACTCCTACGCTGGAGGCCGGAGCGAGGTTAACGGCGGTCTGATGGACGGATGGCTCCAAACTACCACCAACGACACCTTCTCGATCGGCTACTACACCGAAGAGCAGCTGTCGTTCTTTGGCGCAATGGCCCGCAACTTCACCACGTGTGACAACTACTTCGCCTCCATCCTTGGGCCCACCTTCCCCAATCGCATCTTCCAGCTTGCAGGACAGACCGATCGCCTCTCGAACACGCTCGATATCTCCACGTTGCCGACGATCTTCGATACGCTTGCTGCTGCAGGCGTCAGTTCCAAATACTACTTCGGCAATGTTCCCTTTCTCGCACTCTGGGGAACCAAATATCTCCCTATCTCCGAGATCTTCGCGCAGTTTCTGCTTGACGCAGCCGCAGGCACTCTGCCCGCCGTCTCCTTCGTCGACCCCAGCTTCACCATTCTTGACGACGGCGAGGGCAACGACGACCATCCGCATGCCGACCTCCGCGCCGGGGAAGCTTTCATGGGTAAGATCTACCGCGCCGTCACCTCCGGACCGAAGTGGGGCAATACCGTCGTCATCTTCAACCGCGACGAGTGGGGTGGCTTTTACGACACGGTTCCTCCCACTCGCGTCAACGCTCCAAACAGTGTGGATACCGATCTGGTCGATGGCAAAGCGCTTCTCGGCTGCCGCGTTCCTGTAGTCGTCGTCTCGCCTTTTACCCAGGGCGCTCCCGCAACCCCGCGAATTGATTCGAACCTCTACGACCACACCTCTGTTCTGAAGCTGATCGAATGGCGCTACAATCTGCCACCGCTCACCAGCCGTGATGCGTCCAACGACATCGCTAACCTTGCCCTTGCGCTCAACTTCACCAGCTCTGGTAAAACTGTTGCTCCCGCTCTGCCGATCATCGTTCCACCCATCCCAACTCCCTGCGGACTCTTCGAGCTTGCCAGCGAGATCGACAATGAGAGCTACGACTTCTTCAAGCTCCTCATCTCCGACCTCGTCGACGACTGGCGGTCGGCCGGCAAATCTGTCCCCGCCGCTTCGTCGAGCTCTACGCTTCGGTCCCTGTAGGAAATTCATCGAATTCGCAAGATTAAGGGCACGGGTTTATCCCGTGCCCTTAACTTTTGTGTCTCAGCAAGCTGTTTGACGGGTGTGGCCCGCACGTACTCGGAATTATTTGGGTGCTCCATTCATGACAGCACTATCGTCATGAGTGGGGTGGCGAGGGAGAAGGAGTGCCAATGTATGGGCATCCGTCGCTGCCCACCCATGCGCAAAGACCGCGCATGAATGGGGCACCCGTCAAGGGTTATTCAGTGCCGCTTTATGATCCACTTCCCTAAGAAGTCTGCGAGGCGAGAAATGAAGTTTCAGCTGGTTTTACAATTTGCAGCGACGGAAATAAGTCAATTCGACGAGCTTGTGGCTTTGGAGGAGAAGCTGATTCAAAATCTCCCGTCGACCTCCTGGGTCGATGGTCACGATTTTGGGGCGGGTGAGTTCAACATCTTCATTTTGACAGATCAACCAAAGGAAGCTTTTGATGCTGCTCGAAAGCTGATAGAGGGCCCCTTTCAGGAACAGGTTCGAGCTGGTTATCGCGAACGGGGCAAAGACGGTTATGCCGTTTTGTGGCCGGAGTATCTTCAAGAGTTTCGAGTGGCGTAGAAGTGTAGATCACTTTCTTCCGGCAAAGAACGGGATGCAGAATCGGGGCTGGATTATTTCGAGGCTAAGTACTATGGATCGAGCATGGGCCGTTGGATGTCGCCGGATTGGGCGAGTAAACCGGAGGCTGTGCAGTACTCGGATCTTGTAATCCACAGTCGCTAAACCTATACGGATATGTAACAACGACCACGGATGGCCTCCGCGTACCCGGAATCATTTAGGTGCTCGATTTATGACAACACCATCGTCATGAATCGAGCACCCGGCCTTTTAGCGGCTCGCTGATTGAAGAGGGGACACCAAAGTCTCAACGAAAAAAAACTACCTGCAAATAGTCCCTCGTCAGAGGAGCTATTTGCAGGTAACTAAGTATTAAATCTTAGGTTCGGCGTAGTCCCCCAAATGCTCAATTACTACCAGCAGTTCGGATAAGGTTGTGCGGTTTGGGTTGCGGGGCTCGTATTCTGGTTCGCGCTGGTGTTTGTGTTGGTGTTTGGGCTTGTGCTCTTGGGGTCGGGGTTCCCGGCGCGAGGAGGCTGCGGGACCGTGGGTGTTGGGCATGGGGTGGGGGTTGGTGTGCCGGTCGAGGGGCGGTCCGGGCCGTGGCGGGGGGCCAGGGAGGGGATTACGCCGAGAGACCGCAGCCAGATGGTGGCGAGGATCGTCCAGTGCTCCTCGGGCTTTCCGGGAGGATGCACACCGAAGCCGTGGCCTCCGGTGGAGTAGAGGTGCATCTCTACAGGGACCTTCGCCTCCTTGAGCGCGCGGTAGTAGATCAGTGAGTTTTCTACGTGCACGCCGTCGTCTTCAGCCTGCAGGAGAAATGTCGGCGGAGTTTTGGCGACAGGCACCAGAGCGGGATCGATTTCAGTAAGGGCTGGTGGGGTTGCTACGTAGGCCGGATAGATGACGAGGCTGAAGTTGGGCCGTGCATCTATCTTCGTGTCGACATCCGCCGCGGCGGGCGTGCTTTCTACATGGGTGTCGTCCCAGTGGGCGCCGAGTGTAACGGCGAGATGCGCTCCGGCGGAGAAGCCCACTACTCCGATGCGGACGGGGTCGATGTGCCAGTCGGAGGCGTGGGCGCGGGTCAGGCGCATGGCCTGCTGGGCGTCTTCGAGATCGGCGGGGTTGTCAGGATAGCGGCCCTTCTCCGGGACGCGGTACTTCACCAGCAGGCAGGTCATGCCGATGGAGTTGAGCCAGTCGCAGGTATCGGTGCCTTCCCCATTCCAGGAGAGACGGGCATAGCCGCCGCCAGGAAAGACGAGCGCTGCCGCGCCTGTGTTCTTCACTCCCGAGGGTGGATAGACGGTGATCGTCGGGTTCGTGACGTTCGTGAGCCGCTCGGTGCGGCGCCCATCGATCAGGGCGTCTTTATCGGTGGTGACGTCGCGTTCAGGATCGGTGGTCTGAGCGGGTTCGGGCGTTGCGTGAGGCCATAAGGGAAGAACGGTCTGCTGGGCGAACGCTGAGGGAGCGGCTGCTAGACCACAGATCGTGAGGCTGCAGGCTGTGAGGCTATAGGCGAAGGCGCGCACGAAAATCTTCATGTGCAAAATAGTACGTCTTTGAGACGTGATGAGGAAACGGTTTCACACAATCTATCGAACGGCACGCTCATCCAGCCCTGCGGGCCGGGCCAGGATGAAGGCTCTTTCCAGCAGTTTGCGGGGAGTCTCACGCTCAGTACCTTTGGCTTGCAACTCGCCTGCGGCGTCCTGTGCGGCAAGGGCGGATCGCACCAGGACGTTCGCCAGAAGCGTGGCGTCTGCCTGTCGTCCGAGCCTTTGTTTCACTACGGGGATCAGTTCTGCCTGCGCCCGCAGATAAAAATCGTACTTCCGCGCGAAGAGCGCCGGCTCGCCATGGATCAGCTTGCGCAGGCTTGCCGCGCGCTGCTTGTTCACTCCGTAGGCGACGAACAAGGCGTGGCAGGTCTCGCGCAACGAGTCCCATATCGGCTCGTCCGCGGGGCGCGCTACAAACGTCTCGCGGAGATAGTCCGCCTGTTGGGCGAACCGTCCTGTAACGACATCATCTTTTGCCGAAAAATAATGGAAGAAGGTGCGGCGCGAGACGTCCGCCGCCGTCGTAATGTCTTCGATCCGAGTCTCCTGGTAACCGCGTTCGAGAAACAGGTCGATGGCTGTATCGATCAGACGTTTCTTTAATGCAGCGCGTTTGCGCTCCCGTAATCCTGGCAATTCTTCAGGCTTCATAGTGCAATTTTGCACTCTTTGACACCTCTCGGCAACGGTAAGAGCCTTGAAGAAGTGGCTAAAACCACGCGAAAGGAAACGAATCGATATGGCAAACCAACGAGTCTGGTTGATTACAGGTTCTTCCCGAGGGCTCGGTCGAGCTTTGGCCGAAGAGGTGCTGTCACACGGCGATCTGCTGGCCGCAACGGCGCGAGATACCCAGCAGCTTGCGCCACTCGTCGAGCAGTATGGCGACAAGGTGCTTCCCCTCGCACTCGATGTACAGGACGCGAAGCAGGTTGAGTCTGCTGTAGGGCTTGCGCACAAACACTTCGGCCGCATCGACAACCTCGTCAACAATGCGGGTTACGGACTTATCGGCGCCTTTGAAGAGATGAGCGAGGAACAGTTCAAGGGGCAGATCGACACTAATTTCTGGGGAGTCATCCATGTCACCCGCGCGGTGCTGCCCCTGATGCGGGTACAGGGTTCGGGCCGCATCTTCCAGGTGACCTCGATCGGTGGCCGTTCTGCCGGTCCGGGGCTGTCCGGATACCACGCCGCTAAATTTGCGGTCGAAGGCTTTAGCGAAGCGCTGGCGCAGGAGGTAGCTCCGCTCGGGATACAGGTCTGCCTGGTTGAACCGGGTGGCTTCCGCACAGACTGGGGCAGTGCTTCCATGGCCTATGCGCCGGAGATGGAGGCTTACAGCGAATCGGTTGGACGGCGTCGTGCGTTCATGCAAAGTGGATACGTCTTCCCTGGCGATCCGGAGAAGGCGGCCCAGGCGATGTTCGAACTCGCAGGACGAGAGCATCTACCGCTGCGGCAGCCTCTCGGCACGGATGCGACGGTCTTTCTGAAGCATGGGTATGAGCAGTCTCTCGCGGAGCTTGCGCAGACCAGCCCGCTGGCGGTGACCACGGATTTCGCGGATGCCGATACTGCGTCGACGCATGGAATTATTGAGAGGCTGAGGGTGTCGGCACAGAAGAAGTAGGTTGGGTGGCGGATGATGTGGTCCGCAAATTCATACAGGCTGAAGGTCCGGCCTGTCGCTTGTTGCGCGATAGACCAGGCCTTCAGCCTGGAAGCAGATTCCCTGCGGGAATGACAGAAAGAAAAGCAACAGCTGGTGCGACGTCAAAGCGGAGGTTGAAGCCTTAATTTTCAGCTAAGACGCGTGCAAAGACCGTGTCGATATTGCTGAGCTGGCGATTGACGTCGAAGGCCGCGGCGAGCTTTTCCGGAGAGAGATGCTTGTTGATCTCGGGGTCCGCCATGATCAACTCACGATAGTTCAGCTCATTCTGCCAGGCGTTCATCGCGTGTGACTGCACGAGGCGATAGGCCTCTTCACGAGTCATACCGGCGGCAGCAAGGTCGATGAGCAACTGGCCGCTGTAGATGAGTCCCCCGGTGGATTCCAGGTTCTTCAACATGCGTGCCGGATAGACGAGCAGCTTCTCGATCAGAGTGGCTGCCTTGTCCAGCAGGTAGTCGGCGATGATCGTTGTATCGGGCAGGATGACGCGCTCGGCAGAGGAGTGCGAGATATCGCGCTCGTGCCAAAGGGCTACGTTCTCCAGAGCTACCTGGGCGTTGCCGCGAACGACGCGCGCAAGGCCGCTGATGTTCTCGCAGGTGATGGGGTTGCGCTTGTGCGGCATCGCACTGGAGCCCTTTTGTCCAGCGGAGAAGAACTCCTCGGCCTCGCGCACCTCGGTGCGTTGCAGATGACGAATCTCGGTGGCGATCTTGTCGAGCGTGGAGCAGAGCACGGCCAGGGTGGTGATGTAGGCCGCATGGCGGTCGCGCTGCAGCACCTGCGTGGAGATCGAGGCATGCTTGAGACCCAGCGAGCGGACGATGTCTTCTTCGTGCTCGGGCTTGAGTTTGCCGAAGGCTCCGACCGCGCCGGAGATCTTGCCTACGCGAAGGTCTTCGGCAGCAGCGTCGAAGCGCTTGAGGTTGCGGCCCATCTCCGAGTACCAGAGCAGCAGCTTCATGCCGAAGGTCGTGGGCTCGGCATGGACGCCGTGTGTGCGGCCGATGGTGGGCGTGTGCTGGAACTCGATGGCCCGCTTGCGCAGGACCTCGCGCAGACGCAGGATGCCGGAACGAATGATCTCAGAGGCCTGGGTGAGGGCCAGCGCCTGTGCCGTGTCGACGACATCGGTAGAGGTGAGTCCGTAGTGCAGCCAGCGGGCTTCGGGGCCGACCGATTCCGCAACCGCCTGTGTGAAGGCCAGGACGTCATGCCGAGTCTCGGCTTCAATCTCGTGGATGCGCTCGACGGTGAAGCTGGAGCGCTCGTGCAGCGCCGTGGCGGCCTCGGCGGGCACCATGCCGGCGCGGACGAGGGTATCGGTTGCGGCCAGTTCAACGCGTAGCCAGTTACGGTACTTATTCTCTTCAGACCATATGCTGGCCATCTGCGGACGGGTATATCGGGCGATCAAGGCGACTCCTGAGGGTATCTTTAGCTCAAAGCTAGTGTACCGAGTCGGAAGAGCAGGACTGGCCATAAATATCGTGAGGCGATATAATCGGAGAGAAATGAACATGAAAAAAGAGAACGCAAGATCGAATGCGATTCCGCACCTAGCCGAACTGGCTGAGTTTCGGTACCAGTTGAGGGCATTTCTCAGCTTCAGCGAGGCGGCTTCGGAGGCCTGCGGAATTGCGGCTCAACAGTACCAGCTTATGCAGGTGATCGCAGCGACGCCTGAAGGCCGTCCGGCGACGATCAGCCATCTGGCTGAACGCATGATTCTGCGCCATAACAGTGCTGTAGAACTCGTAGACCGCGCGGAGAAGGCTGGGATAGTGCGGCGCAGGAACGACGAGCAGGACTTGCGGCGATCGCTGGTGGAGCTTACACCTGAGGGGCAGAAGATATTGCAACAGTTGGTAACGCAGCACGTGCAGTACCTCAAAACGCATGGCGAGGAGATCGTGCGGACGCTTCGCACGCTGCAGCCTGCTTCTCAAGCGGAGAAGCCTACGAACGCGGACGGGGGACGATGACGCAGCCCCTTGGCGGCAAATCGTATGCCAGCAAACTGCGGGATTACTCGGCGGACAGCCGGATCTTGTATGTGAGTGTGCTGGCTGCAGGCCTGGGCTCTGTAAGTGCCGTTGCCGCCTGGGCGCTGCTGGAGATGATCGCGCTCTTTACGAACCTGTTCTACTTCCATCGCTGGAGCTTCGTGGGACACGATCCCTGGCAGAGTGGCGTGCATTGGTGGTCGCCGCTGATGCCTGTGCTGGGTGGTCTGCTCGTCGGATTGATTGCACGGTATCTTTCTCCGCGGGTGCGTGGGCATGGTATGCCCGAGGCCATTGAGACGATCGTCTTCGGCGGGGGCAAGGTACAGCCTCGCGTGGCGATTTTGAAGCCGGTGGCGACGGCTATTGCGATAGGTTCCGGTGGACCGTTCGGAGCGGAAGGGCCGGTGATCATTACGGGTGGTGCGATCGGCTCGGTGTTGGGGCAACTGTTGCCGATGACCGGCTCTGAACGCACCGTGTTGATGGTCGCAGGAGCTTCGGCCGGTATGGCGGCGACGTTCAACTGCCCGATGTCGGCCACCTTGCTGGCAGTGGAGATTCTGCTGTTCGAGTGGAGGCCGCGGTCACTGGTTCCGGTGGCGATTGCCTGTGTTACGGCCAGTGCTGTTCGACGGCTGTTGCTGGGGCCTCAACCGCTTCTGCATATGGCGCCGACGGGCGCGCCGATCTATCACTCTGCCATTCTGTGTGCGCTGATCCTGGGGATCGTCGCGGCGTTTGTAGCTGCCGGGCTGAGTAAGGCCGTTCACTTCAGCGAGGCGATGTTCGCGAAGCTGCCGATTCATTGGATGTGGTGGCCAGCGATTGGCGGCCTGGGTATCGGGCTGGGTGGATTGGTATTTCCAAAGGCGCTGGGTGTGGGGTACAGCACGATCCAGGAGATGATTACGGGCGACACGGCGTGGAAGCTGTTGGCCGGCATCCTGGTGATCAAGAGCCTGATCTGGGTGTTTTCGCTGGGCTCGAATACCGCGGGCAGCATTCTGGCACCGCTGC
The DNA here is from genome assembly GCF_000178955.2 of Granulicella mallensis MP5ACTX8. Classification (NCBI taxonomy): domain Bacteria; kingdom Pseudomonadati; phylum Acidobacteriota; class Terriglobia; order Terriglobales; family Acidobacteriaceae; genus Granulicella; species Granulicella mallensis. Next base: position 1,478,799 of record NC_016631.1, read on the forward strand.
TGATGATAGGCGGGGCTCTAGGAGCGGTGATGGGGCACTTGGCGCCTGTGATGTCGCAGGGAGCCTGGGTGTTGGTGGGCATGGCGTCGGTTCTGACGGGCGCGATCGGGTGTCCGCTGACCTCGGCGATGCTGGCGCTGGAGTTGACCCACAACGGCGGGCTGATGCTGCCGGTACTGCTTGCGAGCGTGGCGGCCTACGCGGTGAGCGTGCTGGTGATGCCTCGATCGATGTTGACGGAGAGTCTGAGCCAGCGAGGCCTGCATCTGAGCCGCGAGTTTGGCGTCGATCCGCTGGAGACGATGCTGGCCAGCCAGGCGATGCACACGAGCGTCTTTGCGCTAAGCGACGATGCTACCCGAAAGGATGCCTTCGACTGGCTGAGCAAGATGGAAGAGCGGGGTGGGGAAGCGTGGTCCCACTGGCAGAGGGTCTTTCCGCTGGTTGACGCGGAGGAGAGGCTAACGGGGCTGTTGACCCGTTCGCAGATGATGACCGCAGCCAAGCAGGCCGATCTGTCGCAACCGCTGGTGCTGAGCGGATCGACGACGCCGACGACGGTATCCCCGCGCAATACGCTGCGTGAGTGTGCCGTGATGATGGCGGAGACAAAGCTGACGGCGTTTCCCGTGGTCAACGGTGAGGGAAAGCTGGTCGGCATCATCACCATCGATGACCTGCTGAAGGGCCGTAGTGAGCAGGCACGTCGAGAGAGTGATCGAGAGCGTGTGTTGCGGCTGCGGTGGCCCTTTGGCGGACGTGCTGTAGGTCAGAGTGGCAAGTGATAAGTCGTAAGCGTACGGCTTATCTGCCGATCTTTACTACTTGTTGGCGTTCACACCGAAGAGTGCCGACATCTCGTCGTGGAGAAAGCCTTGACCTGGCTTGTAGGGCTGGATCCACTTGCCGTCGAGGACGAACTGGGGGATGCCTCGTTTACCGGTCTGGGCGATTACCTTGTCGGCGGCGCCTGGGGTGGTTTCGATATTGATCTCGGTGTAGGGAATCGAGTGAGTCGCAAGAAAGCGCTTGGCTTCGCGGCAGTCGCGGCACCAGTCAGCGGAATAAACGAGAAGCTCCATAGGGGTATTGTCGCCGATATGGGAGGATGATTGCACGCGGGCGCTTTATCCCGTTGAGTGGTAAAGGGAAACGAGGTGGAGGCTATGTCGATGTCCGAAGGAATTCAAACCTGTGCCAGCAGCCATTCTGTTGACGAAATCGTTGCGCGGCTGGAGACGCTGCTCAAAGAAAAGGGCGTCAAGCTTTTTTGCTGTGTGGACCATTCCGGCGAGGCCAAGGCTGCCGGCCTTGAGATGCCCGCGACGAAGCTGCTGATCTTTGGGAACCCCAAGGGTGGAACGCCTGTGATGCTGGCGGCACCGAGCGCTGCGCTTGACCTTCCGCTCAAGATCCTTGTCTCCGAGACTGGCGAGGGAAGGACACTGCTCTCCTGGAACGATCCTGTCTGGCTACAGCAGCGTCACGGCTTCCCGGATGATCTCGTGCCTAATCTGGCGGCTGCAGGAATATTCGCGAGAAAAGTCGCCGAATGAGCTTCGGCTATTACTGGGTCGCGCCAGGAATATGGAAGTCAACACCTGCGTCGTGATTCGCCTTCTCCGTTGCAGCAAGATCAAGCTGATCGACCGGGATGTCGCGGCGATGTCCATCGCTAACATAGAGGGTCGTTCGGGTCAAAGCGTAGTTGTGAATCTGCTCTGCAGGACGGCCGTCCTTGAAGATGAGGGTGACTGCCTCTTCGTTCTCAGGAGGTGGTGCGGGCAGCGATGGTTGCGGCTCGGCGGATGACTGTTCGGTATAAGGTGACGGAGTTCCCTGATCGATTCCCTGGGGAGCGTATCCGTTGATCGAGTCGTCAGGTGGGTTGGCTGAGGAATCGTAGTCACCGCTATAGGGGGAGTCGAGATAATCGGGATCTACCCAGCCGGAGACGTAGGGAATGCCTGCTCCGTAGTACGGCCTTCGATAGCGGAGGCCAGCAGAATAGCCCGGTCGGCGGTTATAGAAGTTAGGTCGGCTGTAGAAGTTAGGTCTTTGTGTATGAACGACCGGGCTGAGGCTGAGCGGCCTGCTGCCGTTTGAGATTGGGCCTCTGGGAGATCCATAATGACCTGCGGGAGAGGCAAAGCCGCCATGAAAGGCGGGTGCGCTTCGAAAGGCAGGAGCGCTTCTACCAACGCTGCTATGTCCTCCCGAGAACCCACCGCGAGCTCCGGAACGTTGGGCGCATAGAGGGAACGTAACCCCTGCAATAACCAGCGCGAGTGCGGCGAGGCGCTTCATATATCTATTGGACGCCTACAGGCGGAGAAAAGTCACGCTTTATTGTTCGTGATAGTTGCGCATGAGGCCGCCGTCGATGACATAGGTTGAGCCGGTGACGTAAGCTGCGTCGTCGGAGGCGAGGAAGGCGGCCAGGCCGGCGATCTCTTCGGGATTGGCGAGACGGCCCAGGGGGATGTTGGCGAGCAAGGCCTCGAGCTTGGGTTTGTTTGCCAGCAGAGAGGTATTGATCGGTGTATTTACTGCTCCGGGTGCGATGTTGTTTACGGTAATTCCCAGTGGGCCCAGTTCGACGGCGAGGTCCCTCATCAACATGCGCATGGCTCCTTTGGAGGCACAGTACGTCGAGAAGTGGGGAAAGACCATATCTTCATGCACGGAGGAGATGTTGATGACTCGGCCCGGCTTTTTGGCATCGCGTAGTTTGCGGACGAAGGCCTGTGTGAGGAAGAAGGCTCCCTTGAGGTTTACGTTGAGGACTGCATCGTAGTCGGCTTCGGTGACGTCCCAGAAGTCCGCACCCTTCTCGATGCCCGCATTGTTGACGAGGATGTCACAGGATCCCAGTTGCTGCCAGGCTTGTTCGACAAGGTTTGTGCAGTCGGAGAGTACGGAGACATCGGCGCGAACCAGGATGGCCTTGCCGCCTGCGGCAGTGATCTTGTCCGCGGTAGCCTGGGCCTGATCGATGTGGTCGCGATAGTCGACGACGCAGTTCGCGCCTTCTTTTGCAAGGCGTTCTGCGATGGCCTGACCGATGCCTGATCCCGATCCTGTAACGACGGCGACTCTTCCTTGCAGTGTGGGCACGTGTGCTCCTTGGGGTAACGGTCTGTGATGCAGGCAGGATAGCAGCGATGGGTGCTGGGTATTGCTAACGCGAAGGCAATTTCTTTGAGGCGCTCTTCTTCGCTGCTTTTTTCGGAGCTGATTTTTTCGCGGGAGTTTTTTCTTTGCTCTTGGCGATGATTTTGGAGAGGAGTTCCTTGGCTCGTTCCAGCGTGGCTACGCGCTCTTTGGAGAGGTTCTTTCCGGCGCGGTTGATGTAGAAGTTCAACATTCGCATGCCGGAGGCTGGGCCTTTCGGTGAGACGCGTTTGTCGGCGAGCGCTTTGGCGATCTTCGGGGCGCTTTGCAGGAAGAGTTCGTGGTCCGGGTGAGTGGAGTCGGTATCGACCTTGGCGGACCAGCGGCGAGAGGGTGGTGTGGTGGACTTCTTTGCCGGGGACTTTTTGGCTACGGACTTCTTCGCTGCTGACTTCTTTGCGGGAGCTTTACGAGTTGCCATCGGTGTTGGCCTCCGTGAACAAGTCAGATGCGGACTTGTTCGCAGAGGTTTGAGCTGCACGGCGGGCGCGGAAGAAGTTTGTGAGCATCGCGCTGCACTCTTCGGTGAGTATGCTTTCTACAACCTCCACGCGATGGTTGAGTGCGGGGTGGTTCATGACCGAGAGCACGGAGCCGCAGGCCCCGGCTTTGGGATCGCGTGCGGCGAAGACGAGGCGTGCGATGCGGGCGTGCAGGATGGCTCCGGCGCACATCGCGCAGGGTTCAAGCGTGCAGTAGAGAGTGCAGCCGCCCTCCGGGGTGAGGAGGCGGTAGTTGTCGAGCGCGAGGCCCGCGGCGCGGAGGGCGACGATTTCCGCGTGGGCGGTGGGGTCGTTGGTGCGCAGAACCTGGTTGTTGCCGCGGCTAACGATCTCACCGGTGGGTGAGACGATGATCGCGCCTACGGGAACCTCGCCGGCTGCTTCGGCCGCGCGGGCTTCGGCGATGGCGAGTCGCATGAAGGCTTCGTCGTCTGGGAGTGTAGCGGTGGACATCGACTCCCGTTGTACTACTTTGTGGAGTTCGACGCGACTGGAGACGCCATTTCCTTCAGGTAAGCGGGCGAGAGCGTGTTCTTCTGCTTCGCCCGAGGGAGGAGCGTGGGATAGAACTGCACGAAGGTGGTATCGACGGCTCCGTGATTCTCGTGGCAGCTATAGCAGTCGGCAGGTGGGGGAATGAGCTTTGCCAAAGGGGTGTTTCCGTCCTGGTCGTAGAAGGACCACTTGCCGTGGTCTTTGACATGGATTTCGAAGCCCCGGATCTCAGAGGTCTGGGTGTGGCCGCGCTTGTTGATGGACACGGGATTTTCGGAGCCGCGAATTTCGAGGACCATCGTCGTCTTGTCCGGCCAGGTGCCGGTGGTGAGGAAGCTGCGGTAGGCGGTTGGATTGACGAAGACGTTGTTGAAGACGGGATGGGCAGAGGGCTGAGAGGTCGCGGCGTCGTAGGACATGTCGATGCCCGAGGTGAGGAAGATCCACTCGCGATAGTGGATGGGCGCGATCAGGTCGCCGCTTGGGGTGTAGCTGGGGGCATCGGTGGTGGGGGCGGCAGGCTTTTGGGCCTCGCCGAGGAATGCGAGCAACAGCAAGCCCGCGATCGGGATGAAGCGCTTGAGCATGAATGACCTCGATGTCCCTTTTATACGCGGTCAAGCATTTCGAGGTTCCCGCGTGGAATCCTTGACCCTTCGCCGGCCGGGACCTGGAGCAGAATCCCTATCGTGCAGCCGCGATAGATCGCCCCTTCAGGGCTCTATCTTTTCTAGGGCTGTAACCCAGGGTTCCGGCGACACGGCGAGCAAAAAACGCTTGCCAGCCGCCTCCACCCTGGGCTGGGATATGTCGCCCCTTTGGGGCTTGTACTCGTGGCCAGCACTTTTTCTAGGGAAAAGTGCCCTTCAAATGATCGCCACTCGGTACATCTATAGGGATTCTGCTCTATTTATCTTCTGGGTGTTGGGAGAGTGAAAGCAGATTTCCGTCCGGATCGAGGAACCACGCGATCCGGGTTCCTCCCGGCGCTGTCCATATGCCAAGATCGCTCTGGGACATGGGAGGATACCGCTTGAAGGTCACTCCCTGGGCGTGCAGGGCTTGCACTTCTTCCTCGATATCTTTTACGCGCCAACCGAGGATGGTATGCGGAACAGGCGTAAACTCACCGCTTTTGGTGATTCGAATAAACGTTCCATTTGACTCTACGACCAGAGCGAACGGGTCGTCGCTTACAAAGCGCAGCCCCAGGACACCTTCGTAGAAGGCACGTGCCCGCACGGCATCGACGGTTGGGATAAAACCCATCACTTCGCTGTTAGAGATCATGATTCTTCCTCTCCTGTTCGCTTCTGTCGTTGGTCGACAAGGCGATCATAGTCCAGCCCTTTCAAGGTCTTTGAAGTGGACGGCAAATCGAAGAGATAGCTCGCCGGGAGTAGTATCGACTGTCAAAGGAGAGGAGCAGACATGCCAAAGGTTCGAGTTGCGGGATTTGGTGTTTCGTTGGATGGTTTCAGCGCGGGAACGGAGCAGAGCCTGGACGATCCGCTGGGCAAACGCGGTCCCGAGGTCTTTCAATGGTTCTTTCATACAAAGACGTTCCACGCGATGCACGGAAAAGAAGGCGGATCGACCGACATGGACGATACGTTCGCACGGGCAGCGATGGATAATTTTGGCGCGTTCATCCTTGGCCGCAATATGTTCGGTCCGGTGCGCGGCCCTTGGCCGGATGATTCCTGGAAGGGATGGTGGGGCGACGATCCGCCGTACCATGCGCCAACCTTCGTGCTGACGCACCATGAGCGCGAACCGCTGGTGATGCAGGGTGGGACGACTTTCTATTTCGTTACCGGAGGCATCGAAGAGGCGCTTCGACGCGCGAAACAAGCAGCTGGTGACAAGGACATCAAGATCGGAGGAGGAGTTTCCACCGTGCGGCAGTATTTGCAGGCTGGGTGGGTAGATTCCCTTCACCTTGCATTTTCGCCTGTCCTACTTGGTCAAGGTGAAGCGCTGTTTCCAGGGCTTGATCTCCGTGCGCTTGGGTTCTCTGTGACGGAGCGCAAGGTGACGGAGAAGGCTACGCATGTGGTGCTGGAAAAGGGATTCTAGGGCGGTGAGTCGTTAGTTCAGTAAAGAAGGATGGTTTGTTTAGCACAGCGCGAAGCGCGTTCCCTGACGCTTTAGCATCGGGGACAACAGCGAATCACATGTTTTGTCCCACAGAGACGTCATTCTGAGCGGAGCGCCTCGCGTGTTTTGCGAGGTGCGGAGTCGAAGGACCCCGAAGGACTTGATTTCACCCATGACGTTGGGACCTTTTCCAGCACGAGAGTCCAGGTTCGGGCGTTCGAGGTCGAAAAGGTGCAAGAGGTTTGGGCAAGAGGGCAACCCTCGGGGTCCTTCGACTTCGCGTCCCCAAAGGCTGGGACGCTCCGCTCAGGATGACGATTCTGTGGGGAAACGCAAAACAAAAGCTATGCGTGCAACGAGCTTGGATTCGCTCTATAACCAGGGTCTCCGATTCGTCAGACACTACCTAAAGCCCAATTCTCACCTGCCCTTATTCCGTAGCCTAAGGCTATTGCCTCCCTTGCCCTCCGTCCCGCGACGCTAAAGCGTCACGGTTTGCGCTTCGCGCTATGGGGTAATGCCGATCTGTACTGCATGAGAACCGAATCAGATCAACGAACCTGCGGTGTGGCTGTGGGGCCGAAGAAGTGTTCGATCTGTTGGGCCAGACCTTCGAGCGCGGGGCGGCGTGAGGTAAGGGCTGTCTCGTCGAGGTTGAAGCTTTTGCGCCAGATCTCTTCGAGGATTGGCAGCAGTTTTGCGGCCAGCAGGTCGGCGGTGGGGAAGTGCGCGATGGCGGCGAAGAGTTGTTCTTCTTCGGGTTCATACTCATCAGCCGGAGCCCCTTCGGCGAGATGGCCTTCGGGGTCTGCGGCGCGCATGAGGTCTTGAAGCGATTCGAGATCGGGTGGCGGGGGCCAGGGCTTCGACATGCTTATGCGGGCTCCTGCTGTGTCATGCAATGCAGCGCGCCCAGGCCCCAGATGAAGTCGGTGCAGTGGATGCCGGTGACGGTGCGGGTGGGGAAGCACTCGGCCAACGTATTGAGCGCGATGCGGTCGTTGGGATCGTTGAAGGTGGGAACCAGCACGAGGCCATTGGCGATGTAGAAGTTCGCGTAGCTCGCGGGCAGGCGCTGGCCTTCAAAGTGGACGGGCGCGGGCATCGGCAGCGTCTTGATGGTGAAGGGGCGGCCCTTGAGATTGCGTGCGGCGTGCAGGCGCTCGAGGTTTTCGGCGAGCGGCAGGTGGTTCTCGTCGGCGGTGTTGGTCTCGACGGCGGTGAGGATGGTGTTGGGCGCAACGAAGCGGGTGATGTCGTCGACGTGGCCGTGCGTGTCGTCGCCCGCGCAGCCGCGGTTGAGCCAGATAACCTTCTCGATGCCGAGATAGTCGTGGAAGGCTTGCTCCAGTTGCTCGCGCGAGACTCCGGGGTTGCGCTGCTGCACTTCGCTGAGCAGGCACTCTTCGGTGGTGAGCAGGATGCCTTCGCCGTTGGTGTCGATGCTGCCGCCCTCTAGGACGAGGCGCTTGCTCTTGCCGTCGGGAGGAGTGACAGCAGGCTCAAAGCTGGTCATGCCGTAGAGTTTGGTGACGTGCTTGGGGATGAGGTCGTCGTTGCGCCAGTTGTCGTACTTGGCCCAGGCGTTGAACTTCCAGTTGGTGAGCGCGACCTCACCTTCACTGGCTTGCTGACTTGCTGACTCGCTGACTCGCTTCACAAAGATGGGGCCGGAGTCGCGCAGCCATACGCGATCGGTGCGCCAGTGGTGGAAGTGCAGGCGCGCGAGGTTGGCTCCCTGGCGGCGCAGCATGCTGGTGGCGCGCTTCTCGGTGGGGAGGTCGTTGACGAGGATGTGCACGTCCTCGACCTGCGAGAGGTGGCGGACGATCTCGCTGTAGACCCAGGGGATGGGCTGGAACTTGCCGGGCCAGTCCTCGGGGTTATGGGGCCAGGCGATCCAGGTGGCGGCGTGCGGGGCCCACTCGGCGGGCATGCGGTAGTTGTTCTTTGTCACTAGCCCATTCTAAAGAAGCTTTTGGAGAGGGTGGGTTTTGCGGGCAAAATTTCGCTGAGCATTGATGTTTCGGGCGATAAAATGTTTATGCGAGGTGCTTTATGGACTGGAGAGGATGCGAGCTGGTGGAGATAATTCCAGGTAAAGTTTCCGGCTGTCCTCTGGTGAAAGGGACTCGGATTCCGGCGGATGTCATTGTGAGTAACTTTGATTCAGGTTCGCCGCTGGCGGAGATCCATGAAAACTATCCGTCACTGTCGTTAGCAACTATTGAAGCGTTGATTTCGTTTGCCCATCCACATCGGTTGCAGCTTGCCTCATGAAGGTTCTTCTGGATGAGGACCCGCCTCATAAGCTGCGACAGAATCTACCAGGGCACGACGTAAGCACCGTGAGTTATATGGGTTGGAGCGGGCTTAAAAATGGAGAGCTTCTGAGGACTGCGGAGGCAGCGGATTTTGAGGTCTTTCTTACAGGGGACCAGAAGCTCAGTTATCAGCAGAATCTGAAGGAACGTTTGATTGGCATTGTGACGCTTTCCGCGCAGGAATGGCCGATCATCAAGAGCCACTTGCCGGCAATTGCGGCAGCAGTTGATGCCGCTCTCCCTGGATCATTTCAATCTGTTGAGTGTGGATCATTTCGCAGGTAAGCATGCGGTAGCTGTCCTGCTGCCCGTACAAGTGGTAAAGGAGATTGAGCGTTGTAAGCGCGGTATATCGTGGAGTCGCGATATGTCGCCCCTTTGGGGCTCATAGCCGTGGCTCAAGTTGATTCTCTGCACTCCAGTCAGTGTTTCTCTTCGCTCGGTTCTGTGTTTCTTTAGGCGCTTAGTGGGCGGGCTAAGGACTCAGGGCAAGATCGAGTGTCATCAAGTTACTATTCATCCCGGGCATGGTCTAATAGCTGCGCGTGGCTTGAAGGTGCTTAACCCTTTGAGCCAGATGTGCGACGTTGACGTTTCGAGGTGAGCAGTCATGCGCAGTTCCGCGTCCCTTCTTCTCATTGCTATCGCGCTTGGATCGGTCAGAGTGCATGGTCAAACGACATCCAAACCATACGGTTGCGAAGCTCCTGAAGTAAGGGCGGCGCTCGACACCACGCTTTCCCAGGATGAACTCGTCAAGCTTACGATCACGCAGCGGGTTGCACGCAGACAGCAGGTGCTCGATGCGCTGCTTGCGAAGTATCCGCATGAGTATCTGCTCTATCGCGAGCAACTCTATGCGATAGCAGGCACAGGCGATTGGGAAGCGCCTCTCGCGGCTTTACGTGAGCGCTGGGTGAGCGATGCGAAGTCGCATCCCGATGATCCGATGGCTTTGATGCTGGCCGGGAAGGTGCTGGCAGATAAGGATCCTCTGGAGGCTATCCGGTTACTGAACGCAGCGCAGGTGAAAGCACCAAAGTTTCCATGGCCTTCGTTTGAACTCTCGAACATCTACTGGCGGGGAAAGTATGCCGATGACACAAAGCTGAAGGAGAACCTCGAGAGGTTCTACGCGTTGTGTCCCTCCTGGGTAGAGGCGACCTATTTCGGAAACCAGATCGAGGGGGTCAAGCTGCGCAAAGACCTGCCGCTGCTGGCAAAGACTAGCGTTGCGATGCGTGCGGAGCTGGCGAAGCAGACCGATCCGAAGCGGCTCGAAGACTACGAAATCCTGTGGCAGCGCGAGTTCCTCACGCGGCCTCCGAGCGAGCATGAGGCGGAGCGTGCACAGATTCGGCAGGACCTGGATCGGCTCCAGAAGCTTGTGCCGCATGGGGACGCGCACTGGAGACTCTTCCTGATCTCTGGCTATCAGTTAGCCGGGGCCTCGAATGAGGAGTTGGCGCGCATGCAGAGCCAGGCGGCGAAGGACTTTCCCCACGAGGCGCCGGCCGAGCGGCTGGCGAAGGAGCGTTGGGACAAAGAGCACCCGCTTCCGGATGGGCAGAAGGATGCGGACGCGTGGAAGGCCTACGAAGCCGCGAAGGTTGAAAAGGAGAAGACGGACTTTCAGGATTTTCCGGACGACCCCTTCCTGCAGCGCACGGAGTTTTTCTTCACGGTGCAGGATGATGAATACGTTTCGGAGGCCGATGGGCTGGCGGCGGTCGACCGGTATCAGAAGTCCATTGACGAGTACGGCGGATACGGCATCCTGTCGGCTGGGCCTGCCGACCTGGCGAAGTTCCTGCTGAAGCATGGCTGGCAGCCTGAGCGTGCGCTGGAGCTGCTGAAGAAGACCTCGACCTTCAAGGACGGAGGCCACACGAAGGAGACGTGGAGTAGCTCTCTGGATGCGGATACCGTTAAGCGTTTTCACCGCCAGATGGTATCGATGGATCTCGAGAATCTCGGTCTGATTCTCAAGGCGGCCATGCTGGCCGGGAAGCCGGAAGAGGCTATGCAGTTCCGTGCGGCGATCGAGGAGCCGCCGCCGGAGAACAAAAAAGACCTGGGGCAGTACTGGACCAATCGAGCGCGTTTTGCCACGCTCGACCATCACCCTGAAGATGCGCTGGTGTATTACCGGACTGCACTGGATAGTCGCACGCAGACACCAACGTACTCGCATGGCATCCTGCGCGACGATCTGACCGCAGAATTTCATACGCTGTGGACTAGGCAGGGAGGCACGGAGACAGCTTGGGCCTTGTGGAATCCTGCGGCGCCTGTAGCTGACGCGGACGCTACGCAGCGGGATGGAGCTTCGGCCGCGGGCAAACCCGCTGCCACACCGAAGGGAGTGGCGGCTACGCAGGAGGGTGAGTGGGAAAAGGTTGGGAAGGAGATGCCTTCCTTCGAGTTGTCGGATTTCTCGGGCAAGAAGTGGAGACAAGGGGATCTTGCGGGCAAGGTTGTGGTGGTCGTTTCATGGGCGACTTGGTGCGGACCGTGCCACCTGCAGGACGCTCTGCTGCAAAAGTTCTATGACAAGGTGAAGGACCGCAAAGACCTCACTATCGTGAGCTTCAACGTCGACGAGAATCCGGGGCAGGTACTGCCGTTCATGCAAAAGCAGGGATATACCTTCCCGGTTCTGGCCGCGTTCTCCTATGAGGAGGCCCAGAGTTATGTGCCACGCACATGGATCATCGATAAGCAGGGCCACTGGCGCTGGGTGAAAAACGGATACGACGAATCGAAGACCTACGCGGAGTTCGAGAAGGGCCTGCTCGGACAGATTGAGAAGGCGGAAGCGGGACAATAGGAGACGCATGATCGGCAAGCTGTGTATCGCCGCAACACTCTGCGCAGGTATGGCGACTGCGCAATCAAATCAAGTAGCCCCACCCGCCAAACCGCTGGCGTTTGAGGTTGTGTCCATCCGGCAGAATATAGCGGGTGGTAACGTCGAAAAGTTTGGGGCGACGCCGGATGGGTTTCGCATGGTGAACATGACGTTGGGCCGGGTGATTCTGACGGCGTATGTGCCGCAAACCGGGGCGGCGTTTTATTGGGAAGCCGTAGGGTCTCCGGACTGGATGGGCAGAGATCGATACGACATTGAGGCGAAGGTGGCGCAGGACGATCTTGCGGAGTGGCAGAAGCCCGCATCGCAGGAGAAGATGCTGCGCGCGATGCTGCAGTCGCTTCTCGCGGAGCGGTGCAAGCTGGTGGTCCATCGCGCACTGAAGGACTCGAAGGTGTATTACCTCGAAATCGGAAAAGGCGGACCGAAGTTTGGGCCGAAGTTCAAGGAGGCGAAGGAGGACGAGCCGGACCCGGCTGGGCAGCCGAAGCAGTTTCCGAGCGGGGGCCTCGTGGTTCCGGAGGGCGAGGAGTTGCACTTCTATCGTGCTCCGCTGACGCTTCTGGCGACGTTCCTGACGAACCGAAACATGGGCGGCCCAGAGATTCAGGACAGAACAGGGCTGACGGGCCGGTACGACATGGTGGTGGAGTGGGGAGCGTGGACGGGCGCGGCCGATAATACCGCCGATCTGGGGCCGTCGATGTTCTCTGCGGTGGCGCCGCTTGGGCTCAAGCTGGAGCTGGCGAAGGGGCAGACAGAAACTCTGATTCTCGACCACGTGGAGCGGCCTTCGGGGAACTAATGCTCGTGGTCTTTCGCAGAACGGTGTTCTCGGCAAACTGAAGAGACCTTTTGCGGAGAAGAGGATTTCAAGAGAAACGCGCCCGTCTCATTCGGCGATAGGCTGATCCCATGAGGTTCTATAAGACATCGCGTAGTTCTCGCATTCTTCAGACGCTCATCTTGACGCTGCTGGTAGCGTCAACTTCCATGGTTCTCGTCCACGACCATCGGTGGAGGTGGTCGTTTTGCTTTGTTCTGGTAATGGCTGCGGGGCAGGTGCATTCTCTATGGACTAACTATTGGGAGATCACTCCAGACGGGAAATTATTGGCTAGAACCTATGGCTTCAACCTTAGATACGAAACTTCAAGCGTCCTCTATGCTGGCCCGGTTCGGGAGATGGTCGGTTATCCCGTTTCAAAGAAAGATATTGAGTTGGAATTTAAGGGTTCGCAGAAGAAAAGATATGTTCGAGTCGCGGACCGTTCTGAGTTTCTTGAATGGTTGCGTAGTGTATCCCCTCAAGCCCAAGTTATAAGGCTCTGAAGTCAGACAGGTCGAGCTAATACGCCGACTCTCATGATTTGAGAAACGCTGAGCTTGCCGAAAAGGGAACTTTCTGGCAAGCTCGCCTTAATGGTGTGCGAAATCGATCGCTATGGCTGCCAGCCAGACGACTACCGCGAGCAGCCAGAAGCGGCCACCTTTCCATTGTCGGCGGGCGAGAATGATTGTCCAAGCAACATTGACGATGAAGAATACGACGACAATGGGAAGAATATTGATGAACCAGACAAACGGTTCTCCGGTCGTTGTGTAGATTCCCTGCGCACGTTCCTCTGAGATTGCCCAGCCACCGCGTGGAGCCAAGAAAACGTAAAGAGTTGCACCAATCACATTCGCGACGAACAATGCTATCGATTGAGTGCCAACGGACATTCTCATCGATTGCACTACTGATCCTGATTGATTCGGCTCCTGCATAGATACAACGTACCAAAGCGCCGTTCCCGTGAGCGCGGTGTATCGTGCAGTCGCGATAGGTCGCCCCTTTGGGGCTTGCAGTCGTGGCTGTTTGAGCGCGCTTTTTCTACCTTGAGCAGCCGTACCCGGGCTTTCGTGCTGGAAATGATCCCAATATCATGGGCGAGATAAATCCTTCGGGGTCCTTCGACTGCGTGTCTCGCAAAAGCGCGAGACACTTCGCTCAGGATGACGTTTCAGTGGGGGTGAACAAGGACAACAGGAACATTTACCTTGTGTTCGTTAGTTCGTGCTGTAGAAGGTGTACGTGGCTGCGTAGGGGACGCGGAGGACGACGTTCACGTTCTTCGCGTCGCATCCGGAGGTGGGGGCCTGGCCGGCCTGGGTGTCGGAGCGGCGTACGAAGGTGATGTTCGACAGGGCGCCGGTGGTGGTGCCGGTTGGGTGCGTCTCGAGCAGGAGCCAGGGGATGTTGGCGGGGTTGTCGGAGGGCTTCGTCTGCAGGACCTTGCCGGTGATCGAGCTGCCGTCGCTCCAGGTCCAGGTGGGGCCGGCGGTGTGCACGCCTATCTGCTGGTGGGTGGTGGGATCGAAGAGTCCTGCTGCGGGCTCTTCAAAGACCCAGGCGAAGCCGCCGTTCTGCGCGGTGCAGTTGTAGGTTTGAACGCCGTGACCTTCGACGGTGTAACGAACATGAGCCGTTGCGGGAGGCAGAGTCGGGTCCGCTGTTTGCTGTGGGGCGAAGAGAGCGAGCAGTGCGAGCGCGAGGATCATATTCCGTCTGACTTTCTCAGCGCAGAGGCGCTGGAATGAATGCGGCCCTGGGCCGGTTTTGAGGTCGCGTTGCTACACGATACCTCTCGCGAGGGTCGATGCGATAGTTGCCAGGATGTTGCAGTCGCGGTTCTATCCTAGAGACGCATGGTACCTGAGAAGTGTTTCTAACGAGGGAATGAAAATGGCGCCGACGAAGCTTGTTGCGGTGATTACCGGGGCCTCCAGTGGGATTGGCCTGGAGTTTGCGCGAAGCTGGCGAAGAGGCATGGAGAAGAGATAGATTTCTAACCGTAATTTGCTTGGCCGGGTGGTTGCGGGGTGGCATAGTGGGTGACAGTTCGTGGCGCCTGTCTCGCTGGGCCTTGTATGGCGAGTAGAGCTTCTGGTTTGCGATGAAGCCCCGGTGGAGATCAGCGGGTTGTGGCACGGAGGGGTGTGGCTTGTTGGATGCTCGCCGGTGCGGAAGACAGCAGATTCCCTGCGGGAATGACAACTAGAAAAGCAAGAACAAGAACAAGAGCGAAAGCAAAGGCGAAAGTGAACTCACACCCGTAGAGGGTGTTTTTTATTGGAGATTTTATGGCTACTGCACGTTGTTTGAAGGTTATGCCTGGCGCTGAGATGCAGCAGGAAGCGCAGCCGGGTAAGAATCGCTATGAGCTGTAAGTTGATGGCCTGATGGATGGCAAGACGAAGTCGCAGGCGGCGCTGGCTGCGGGGTTTTCCAAGAATCAGGCGCGTCATCCGGGCAGGAGTATCGAAGGGCCTGTTACCGAGGCGCTGCTGCATAAGGCCCTGACGCGGGAGCCTTCGGGTGAGGTTGCGACGAGCCGTTACGAACTCTATGTAGCGGGCTTGATGGATGGCAAGACAAAGAGACGGGCGGCGCTGGATGCAGGATTTCCTGCGAAGCGAGCGGATCATCCGACCACGCGGATCGAGGGGCCCATCACAGAGATGTTGATCCGCAAGGCGATGGCCCATGCAGGGATCACGCTGAATATCCTGGCGGAGAAGATGCGCGAGGGGTTGGATGCGGTGCGTCCGCAGGTGGTGGCGAGCGGCGAGCGAGGTAAGGCGGCGACCGTGCAGATGATTGCCGACTTCGAGACGCGGCTGAAGTATATCCAGCAGTTGTTCAAGATGATGGGGGCTGTCGAGCCGGAGGAGCGTGAGGTGCAGGAGGTGCGGGTGAATATTGTGGCGGTGGGGGCGCGGGAAGAGACGGTGGTGCAGTAGGACGGATGAGCTCTGCGGAGATCTGGCGCGCTGAAGCGCGTTCCCTCAGCGGCTAAAGCCGCGTGCCGGTTCAAGCTTTTACGGCACGGCTGAAGGCGGCCCTTAAACGAAACATGATTTTCAGCGTGCTCTGTTCTAGCGTGAGTTCTGCCACGCTTGAAAATCTTTGATTGTGTCGGGGGTTAGTTCGAGGATTGTTTCGGCAAGATCGGCAGAGCCCTTGCTGACGGCGATTGCGGCTAAAGCGCTGAGGCGGAAGTCTTCACTCCAGGGGCGGAATGTTACGGCACAGACAAGACTCGGCAATGTTTCGATGGCCTGGGTATACGCTGCCGATAGAGTATCGGGTACGGTGATGCCTTTGCGGTAGCGGCAGATTTCAATCCATGTAGGCAGCAGAAAGAAATCGTAGGTCGTTCGCTCCGGCGCTGTAGCGATCACACGGGTTATATGTGGCACCGCAGCGAATGAGGCGGAATAGACATCGCCTTGATGGGCGAGGGCGCTCCAGAGTGAAAACCATGGTTCATTCTTCGGGCCGGAGGGAGGGAACTCCTCCAGCTGACGCAACAGGTCAGGAATATCGGAGGCCTCTCCATAGGCGTGGTCGAGATTCGACCACGCCTGGTTCTCAAGACTGAGCATCGCTACTCTCCGGTTGAGCTAGTCGAGAAAGCGGCTGGTGATGCCGCCGTAGGCGTCGATGCGGCGGTCGCGGAGGAAGGGCCAGTGCTGGCGGGTGATCTCGACTTCCTTGGAGTCGAGGTCGGCGTAGAGGATCTCTTCCTTGTCGTGCGAGGCCTTGGCGAGGATGCGGCCGAAGGGATCGGCGATGAAGCTGCCGCCCCAGAACTCGAGGCCGGAGGCCGGGGTGTGGTCGCCGGGGCCCTCCATCATGACGCCGTTGTGCTCCACGTCTCCGTGCTCGTGGCCTACGCGGTTGACGGCGCAGACGAAGACACCGTTCGCGATGGCGTGGGCGCGCTGGATGGTCTGCCAGGCGTCGTACTGGCGCTCGCCGTACTCGGCCTTCTCGCTGGGGTGCCAGCCGATGGCGGTGGGGAAGAAGAGCGTCTCGGCGCCCTTGAGCGCGGTGACGCGTGCGCCTTCGGGATACCACTGGTCCCAGCAGACGAGCGTGCCGATGGGGCCGGCGGAGGTCTTCTGCGCCATGAAGCCGAGGTCGCCGGGCGTGAAGTAGAACTTCTCGTAGTAGAGCGGGTCGTCGGGGATGTGCATCTTGCGGTAGATCGCGGCGAGGTTGTCCGGCGCGGCGCTGGTGTGGTCGAGGATGGCCGCGGTGTTGTGATACAAACCCGGAGCGCGGCGCTCGAAGAGGGAAGCGATGACGACGAGCTTGTGCTCGCGAACGACTTCGCTGAGGGCGGCGGTCGAGGGGCCGGGGATGGACTCGGTGATATCGAAGAGGACGTGTTCCTCGCGCTGGCAAAAGTACTGCGCGCGGAAGAGCTCCGGCAGGCAGATGAGTTTGGCGCCGTTTTCGGCGGCCTCGCGCACGCGGGCTACGGCCTTCGCGAGGTTGGCCTCGGTGGAGGGGGCGCAGGACATCTGGATGAGGGCGACGCGAGTCGTTTTCGATATGGGCATGAGGGCTCCGGTTAAGCTACTTCAACTACAAGATTTGTCTGCTTCGCGAAGCGAAGGATGTCTTTGTCTCGCGTCATCAGTGCCAGATTTTCGATGCGCGCAGTGGCAACAAGGATGCGGTCAGAAGGGTCTTTGTTGAGTGAATCGGGTAAGTCTACCGATTCAATGGCGATCTGTGGAGTGAAGGGCAAAAGCTGAATGCCAGGAAGTTGAAGCGCCCTCTCGGCCCAGCGTTCCACCCCGAAAGGCAAGGCCAGACGTCCTTTGCGAACTAAAAGAGCAATCTCCCAGATCGATATGACAGAGATGTATGCCGCTCCCGTTTGACGTGCGCGGTCAATGGAAGAGATTGCGGATGGTTTCAGGCCTGGAGCTCCGTTGATGTAGCGAACCCATACATGGGTATCAAGAAGAAGACGTGTCGAGCTACTCATTCCCTACAGTCCATTCTTCCCCGGTAGGACCCACGATGTCTCCCTGCTCATGGACGGTGCCACGCATCCAGCCATAACCGGAGACGGGTGTTGCTTCTGTCAGTGGAACAATCTTTGCGACTGGAACGCCCCGTCGCATCAATGTGATCTCTGTCCTGTCGGTTTCCACGCTTTTTAGAAGAGAGGACAGGTTTGCTTTTGCCTGGGCCACGGAGGCGCTCCTGTTGAGTACAGGAACCCGGCCAGCCACCTTGAGTTTGCGAGAAACAAGTTTTGCCGGTGGAGTATGCGGTAAATGCTTGGGAAGGGTGGCCATATGGTCATCTCCAAATGACTAGTATATACCGAAAGAAACACGAGGAATTGCCCACAGAACCTGGTCAAGTCTTCCCATTCATCCGCAATCCAGAAATAGTGGAATCGCGAAGGAACGATGTTGCTTGACGATGAATTTCTGCTAACTTTAGATGTGGCCCAAAGGTTGCCCGCGGCCTCGGTAATTTGTTCCCCCTGCACCGTTCTTGCAAAAATCCATCACCCGGCAGCAAACGCTGTCACCCCAAGGAGTGCCATGTCGAGCGAATTTCGCAATTTTCTGGAGTTGTCCTACGAAGAGCTGGAAGACCTGAACCTGCAGGCCAAAGAGCAGCGCAAGAAGCGCGTAGCCGCAGACGTCATCCAGGAAGAGCGCCTGAAGTATCTTGCGGATACACCCGGCATCAAGGCTGTGACGGTCCTGTTCTCGGACCTCGAAGGCCGCCTGCACATGCTCGACTACGACAAGAAGTTCCTGATCAAGAGCTATGACAACCTGACGTTCGACGGCTCCTCGATCCGCGGCTTTACGGCGCAGCGTGAGAGCGATCTTCGCCTGGGCCTCGACTGGAGCGCGTTCTACTGGACGCCGGCCGATGTGTTCGGTTCGGGCAAGGTGCTGGTGTTCGGCGAAGTCATCGACAAGAACGGCGGACACTACTCGGGTGACCTGCGCGGTGTGTTGAAGAGCTTTGCTACCGAGCAGTTCGAGAAGAACGGTTACACGCTGAACGCGGCCAACGAGATCGAAGGCTTCCTGTTCGACGGTATCGATGCAGAGCGCACGTTCCACGAGACGGGCAAGTTTGAGTACGTCAACCAAGGCGGCTACTACCACTCACTGCCGGGCGACCCGCTGCGCGAGTTCATCGACACGACCGCTGAAGTGCAGCGCGCGATGGGCTTTGAGAATGAAAAGGACCACCCGGAAGTGGCGCCTTCGCAGTTCGAGATCAACTACTCGTACGGCGATGTGGTGGCGGCTGCCGACCAGATCCAGCTCTACAAACTGATCTGCCGCCAGGTTGCGACCCAGATGGGCATGACGGCGAGCTTCCTGCCGAAGCCGGTTACGGGCGTGAACGGCTCGGGTATGCACACCAACGTTTCGATCACGAACAAGAGCGGCAAGAACCTCTTCTGGGATCCGAAGGGCGAGGAGAAGGTCTCGAAGTTTGCATGGGGTTTTGTGGACAAGATCCTGACCCATGGCAACGACCTCTGCCTGCTGCTGAACGCCAGCGTGAATGCGTATCGCCGCCTCGATCCTCACTTCGAAGCTCCGAATCAGATCAAGGCTTCGGCGACGGATCGTGGCTCGATGGTTCGTATTCCGATCGGCAATGAGAAGTCGGCGCGTGTCGAGGTTCGTTCGGTTGGACCGGATGCGAACCCGTACATGGTGCTGTACTCGATCTTCAAGAGCGGCTTGCAGGGCAATACGTCGAAGATCAAGAACCTGCGCCAGGCTGAGCGGTATCTGCCGGACAACATCTATACGGCTCTCGAAGACTTCCGCAATGCGGAGTGGACGACCGAGCTGCTGGGTGAGGATGTGAAGGCTCGCTACGCGGACCTGAAGCAGGCTTCGGCTGATCGCTGCGCACGGTTGCTGGGTACGATCGTCAAGCCGTCAGAGATCCAATTCCACCACGATGTTTATAACCAGTTGCTGTGGGGCCAGTTCTAAGAGGCCCTTTAGCAGTGGGAGATGCCCCGGCTTTGGCCGGGGCATTTTTTTTGTTTCTGGTGGCCGCGTAGCTCGGTCAGTTGTGGTCGTGGCACGGCTTTCGTGGTGACACCGGCAGACAGCAGGTTCCTCGCTTCGCTCGGAATGACAACCAGAAAAGCAAAGGCGAATCAGAGGTTGAGGTTGGAAATCTGTGGTGTGGGCGTTTATCGCTCGGCTTGTGAGTAAGCCGTTGCCAGTTGCATTTTGACGGTGGTAGGTTGGGCGGCATCTTGAAGGAGGGCCCCAACCTATGCAGACCAGTTATAACGACATTCCGGTACCCAGCGACGGACAGGCGATTGAGTATGCCAACGGCAAGTACACTGTGCCGGACCATCCGATCATTCCGTTCATTGAAGGCGATGGTACGGGACGCGATATCTGGAAGGCGTCGCAACGGGTGTTCGATGCGGCGGTTGAGAAGGCCTATGGGGGCAAGCGCTCGGTGAAGTGGTTCGAGGTGCTGGCGGGCGAGAAGAGCTATCGCAAGACACAGAACTGGCTGCCGGACGATACGGTGAAGGCAACGGTGGACTTTCGCGTGTCGATCAAAGGGCCGCTGACGACGCCGGTGGGTGGTGGGATTCGCAGCCTGAATGTGGCGCTGCGGCAGTTGATGGATCTATACCAGTGCGTGCGGCCGGTGAAGTACTACAGCGGTGTGCCGAGCCCGGTGAAGTCGCCTGAAAAGCTGGATGTGGTGATCTTCCGGGAGAACACCGAGGACATCTATGCGGGCATCGAGTTCCGCGAGGGAACGCCGGAGGCTGCGAAGTTCATCGCGTTCGTGAACGATGAGATGCTGAAGGGCACGAAGAAGAAGGTGCGGCTGGACTCGGGTGTGGGAGTGAAGCCGATCTCGATTACGGGATCGAAGCGGCTGGTGCGCGCGGCGATTCAGTATGCGATCGACCATCAGCGCAAGACGGTGACTCTGGTACACAAGGGGAACATTCAGAAGTTCACCGAGGGCGCGTTTCGCGAGTGGGGCTACGAGGTAGCGACGCAGGAGTTTCGTGCGCATACCGTGACCGAGCGGGAGAGCTGGATCCTGGGGAATCTCGAACAGAATCCGAAGCTGACGCCGGAGGAGAACGCGGCGCTGGTGGAACCGGGAATCGAGTTCGCGTCGAAGGAGTTTGGCGAGAGCATCGTGCAGGAGGTGCGCGATGTGGTGGCGAGCATCGGAGCGACGCACGGCAATGGGCAGTGGAAGAACAAGATCCTGGTGAATGACCGCATTGCGGATTCGATCTTTCAGCAGATCATCATTCGGCCTTCAGACTACAGCGTGCTTGCGACGACGAACCTCAATGGCGACTACATCTCCGATGCAGCGGCGGCGCAGGTGGGTGGATTGGGGATCGCTCCGGGAGCGAACATCGGCGATGGCTACGCGGTGTTTGAAGCGACGCATGGAACGGCACCGAAGTATGCGGACAAGGATGTGATCAACCCGGGATCGGTGATGCTTTCGGGCGTGATGATGTTTGATTTTCTCGGCTGGAGTGAGGCCGCGCGGCTGATCGAAAGCTCGATGGAGAAGACCATTCAACAGAAGTTCGTGACGTATGACTTCGAGCGGCAGATGCAGGGTGCGACGAAGGCGAAGACGAGTGAGTTCGCCAGCCGGATGATTGAGAATATGGGGTGAGAGGAGCCGGCCTCTAAACAGCGAAGGGGTTGATAATTGCGACAGGAAACCCTTCGAAGTCACGCACATTACGTGTTGCGACGGTTAGATCGTACGTGAAAGCCTGTGCCGCAATCATGGCATCCGCAAGCATGTCGGATGAATGCCTGGCCATGAATTTTGCTGTCAATTGTGCCGCAGCGCCATCCAGGGGAAGGACGTCGAACGTGGTCGACAATGTCGTTATCCACTGCTCGATCTCTACTGCTTTCGACTTGTCCTGCCGACGAGTTAGTTCAGAGCCTCGTTGGAGTTCGTACAGGGTGATAGAGGACAAAAATAAGTCGTCCAGCTTCTGTGCTCGATACCACTGTAGCAACGCGCCGTGAGGGCGCAGCTTCCGCATTTCGGAGATCACATTCGTATCGAGAATGTACATCGTCTTCTAACGCAGTGACTTTCGTTTCCGGCGCGGGTGACGTTCCGGAACATCAAATGGTGGTGCTGACTGTAAGAACGCCAGTACACGCTCTTTCCGTTCTTCTTCGCTGGCCAACCCGTTGGTCTTATGTTTCTGAGAGCGTTCGTACTCATCCATTGAGACAATAACTGCTTCTTTGACACCGCGTCGGGTAATAATCTGAGGTCCACTACTATGAGCCGACGCGATCACCTCGCTCAACTTTGCCTTTGCTTCTTGTAGTTGCCACGTTGCCATGCGGGACGCTCCTGACCAGGTACCTGACTAGGTTAGCATCGGTGCGAGCAGGCGACAATTGGCCGGTTAGCGGTCAATTGTTCGGCGCCCGGCAGGTATCATTAACAAGACGACACGCAAGAGCCTGCGACCGCGGGCGCTACGGGCGCCATACCCTTCTGGAGAACTTTTCACCATGCGTAAGAAAGTCACTATTGTCGGTGCCGGTAACGTCGGCGCCACTGCCGCTCATTGGATTGCAGCGAAAGAACTCGCGGATGTTGTGCTGATCGATGTGATCGAAGGTGTGCCGCAGGGCAAGGCCCTCGACCTGTCTCAGGCCATGCCGATCGAGAAGCGCGATTGCTCGATCGTGGGTACGAATGACTATGCCGATACCGCGAACTCCGACATCGTTGTGATTACGGCGGGCATTGCTCGCAAGCCCGGCATGAGCCGCGACGATTTGTTGAATACCAACTTCAAGATCATGAGCGAGGTGGTCGAGAAGGTCGTGAAGGCATCGCCGAATACGATCCTCATCATCGTCTCGAACCCACTCGACGCGATGGCGCAGACGGCCTTCAAGAAAGCCGGATTGCCGCGCGAGCGTGTGATCGGCATGGCTGGTGTGCTCGACTCCGCACGCTTCCGCACGTTCATCGCCGAGGAGTTGAAGGTATCGGTGGAGAACGTAACGGCGTTCGTGCTCGGCGGACACGGTGACACGATGGTGCCGCTGTCGCGCTACTCGACGATGGCCGGCATTCCCATCACGGAGCTGATCGAGCCCACACGGTTGAAGGAGCTTGAGACCCGCACGGCCAATGGCGGCGCGGAGATTGTGAAGCATCTCAAGACGGGCTCGGCGTACTACGCGCCTTCGGCGGCGGCTGTGGAGATGGTGGAAGCGATCCTGAAGGACAAGAAGAAGATCCTTCCCTGTGCGGCTTATCTGCAGGGCGAGTATGGCATCAGCGGACTGTACGTCGGTGTGCCTTGCAAGCTGGGGGCCAAGGGCTTGGAGCAGATCATCGAGATCAAGCTTACGGCCGAGGAACAGACTGCGTTGAACAAGAGCGCGGAAGCGGTGCGTGAGTTGTGCACCGTGATTGGCGTTGCTTAGTTGGTTGGCTGGGGGAGATCCGGGCTTTAGCCGTGAAGGGGCTCTTGGCTAAGCGAGCATTCCCTCCGTGGCTAAAGCCACACTAACAATCGTGCAGAGACGGCGGGACTGAAGTCCCGCCCCTTCAAAGCAAAGGCAATCGGCGAGGCAACGAATGCACGAATCAGGACACTAGAGCATGAGTAAAGCGCTCTAAGGACGTACAAAGGGCTCGCCGAGGCGAGCCCTTTGTGTTGCCGCTGAAGCTGAACTAGCTGCGGTTGATGGTGACGCTCTCGAGCACGACTGCTGTCTTGGGGCGGTCCATGCCGTCGCGCGCTACCTTGCTGATCTTTTCGACGATGTCATAGCCTTCGGTGACTTCACCGAAGATGGTGTGCTTGCCCGTGAGCCAGCTGGTGTCGGTGACAGTGATGAAGAACTGCGAGCCGTTGGTGTTGGGGCCGGAGTTCGCCATGGCGAGCTTGCCGGGCTGCTTGAAGTGGTGGGGGCTGCCCTTGGTCTCGTCGGCGAACTTGTAGCCGGGACCGCCCATGCCGTTGCCTTCGGGATCGCCACCCTGGATCATGAACTCGGGGATGACGCGGTGGAAGACGGTTCCGTCATAGAGCTTGGCGCCCTTCTTGGAGCGCGAGTTCCACTCCTTGGTGCCTTCGGCCAGGGCGATGAAGTTGGCGACGGTTTCGGGGGCTTCAGCCTCGAAGAGGTTGCATACGATGGTGCCTTCGGAGGTCTTGAAGGTTGCGGTAGTGGGCATTGTTTCTCCTTACGTGCTTTGGTTGAAGATTGGATGCTCTGGGATAGCTCGTGGGTTTCTATTCAGCGATGAGCTATGAGGAAAACAGCGAAGAGAAAAGGCGGTTATTGCGGCGGATGTTGGGCTGCCACAGGGGGAGTGGCGGGGGCGGCTGCCGGGAGGGCCGGTTCCGGTGGAAGGGGTTGGCCGTCGGGAACGATCGTCACCTTGTTCATGACTACGGGCGTCAGAGGCTTGTCTTCGGCGTTGCGTTCGACGCGTGCGATGGAGGCCACGAGCAGAACGCTATGGGCGTCGCACTGGCCAAAGATGGTGTGCTTGCCGTTGAGGTCGGGTTGGGGAGCTTCGGTGATGAAGAACTGTGAGCCGTTGGTGTTGGGGCCGGAGTTGGCCATGGCAAGACGTCCGGGGATGTCGAAGCGCAGCGCGGGAGAGAATTCGTCTTCAAAGTAGAAGCCTGGGTCACCGCTGCCGGTGCCGAGACGGTCGCCTCCCTGGATCATGAAGCCGGGGATGACGCGGTGGAAGGTTGTGCTGTCGTAGAAAGGCTTGCCGGTGACCTGCTTCTGCGTGGTGGGATCGGTCCAGGCTTTCTTGCCGGTGGCGAGGCCGATGAAGTTGGCGACGGTGAGGGGCGCTTCCTTGTCGAAGAACTTGCAGGTGAGCCGTCCCATCGTGGTATCGATGACGACGGTGGGGCCGGTAGGAGCTGCGGGCGGCTCATCGTGCGCGGTGGTGCTGGGTGCGTCAGGCAGTGCTGCCGGGGTTGGGGTCTGAGCGTAGGCCGCCGCAGAGAGGACGAGCGAGCAGAGGAGAGCTGGGAGCTTGAGGTTCGCGAACGTCATTTCAGGTACAAGGCTACTCCGAAGAGGCGAGCGGGGCAAAGGGGCGGTTTCGATTTATTGGTCTTCACGTAACGTTTCCATGGCATCGTATGTCTCATGGCTGTGTCACATATTAAGGGAGAATTCAATCATGGTTAAAAAAGCAATCTGGGTGATGTTGAAGGCGAAGCCGGGCAAAGAGGCTGAGGTAGAGGCGTTTCTGAGCCAGGGTGGGGCGATGGCGAACGAAGAGCCGCTGACGGTGAACTGGTACGGGGTGAAGATCGCGCCGGGCATGTATGGCGTGTTCGACACGTTCGCTGATGAGGAAGGCCGCGACGCTCATCTGAATGGCGAGATCGCAAAGGCGCTGATGGCGAGCGCGCCTGATCTGTTCTCGAATGAGATCAAGATCGAGAAGATGGAAGTTCTGGCTTCGAAGTAGTGGGCTACTCCTTCGCGGCCTCGGCCTGGACATCGGCGAAGACGCGAAGGAGATTTCCGCCGAGGAGTTTCTTTAACTGCTCCTCGGTGTAGCCGCGCCGCTGGAGTGCGGCGGTGATTTTCGGCAGGTCGGCGGCGCTGGAGATCTCAGCCGGCAGGATGGAAAAGCCGTCGAAGTCCGAGCCGATGCCGACGTGGTCGATGCCCGCAACCTTCGCGACGTGATCGAAGTGGTCGATCAGCGAGTCGAAGGGAGCCAGCGGCATCGTGGGCGCGAGATGCTGTGCGTAGAACGCGCGATCGATGGCAAGAAAAACAGAGTAGGGAACGGGTTCTCCTCGTTCGAGGTAGGGGGCGGTGGCCGCGGCATAGAGCGGCTCGCGCTGCGGCTGGGTGGCGGACCAGGCGGTGCGCCAGTTGTCGTCGATGAAGGACGTGCAGAAGTTCACCATCACGACTCCGTTGTTGGTTGCGACGGCGCAGAGCTGTTCGTCGGTGAGGTTGCGAAGAGTGTCGGTGAGTGCCCGGGCGCTGGAGTGCGACGCGATGATGGGCGCGTGCGTGGTCTGCAGCACATCCCAGAAAGTTTTGTCGGAGACGTGGCTTACGTCGACCATCATGCCCAGGCGGTTCATCTCGCGGATGACGTCGCGGCCGAAGTCGTTGAGTCCGTTGTGGTGGTGCACGCTGGGATTGTCGAGATCGCCGGAGCTGTCGGCCCACTCGTTGGTGTTGGTCCAGGTGAGCGTCATGTAGCGCACGCCCAGGCGATGATAGAGGCGCAGCAGGCCGAGGTCGGCCTCGATGGAATGGCCGCCTTCGATGCCCAGCAGCGCGCAGAAGACGCCGTCCTGATGCGCTTGCACGATGTCCGCGGGGGTGAGGCCGAAGCGCATGGTGGAGGGGTGTTTGCGGAGCTGCTCGTAGACTCCGTCGATCAACTGCAGTGTGCGATAGGCGTAGCGGCCACGCCAGCCTTTGGGCTCAACCCAGATGGCGAAGAACTCCGCGGCAAGGTTGCCCTGGCCAGCGCTGTCGAGGTTCAGCATGCCGGAGTTCAGGGGATCGGAGAAGTTCCAGCCTTCGTCCACGAAGCGTTGCGGGGTGTCGGCGTGACCGTCGATGACGAGGGCGGAGGCGTGGAATTTTGCGGAATCTTGCATGTGATTGAGGCCGCTGACGTTATATCAGTCTGCGAGGTCGATTGTAACAATGCCGGCAATCGCTGCCTGATGGCGCGGCAACCCGTGAGAGCTACAGGCCATCTGTCTAGGGTAGAGGTGACTTATGGCAATCGGTGTAGATTCAACAAAGACTGGAGCACGACCATCGCATGAGGCGATCGAGAGCACGGGCGGCGTTGCGACAAACGTAGCCAAGACCCCCATGCAACGCGTGGACAACACAGCCATGGAAAGCGCCAAGCGTGCACAGAACCGGGTCCACAGCAATGAGACGAAGGAACCGGGGAACTCGATCTTTACGAAGTAAGCCAACAGACAGACGCTCAACGAAGAAGCCCCGCCTGGAGCGGGGTTTCTTGCGTTGATAGGGGTTGAAGTTAGAATGCTGCCGCGCCAGCCTCGGCGACGCTGTGGTCCTGTTCGCCGGAGCCGCCGCTGACACCGATGGAGCCGATGACCTTGTCGTCCTGCTTGATGGGAATGCCGCCGGCGAAGATCATGACCTTGCCGTCGTTGGAGGCGTGGATGCCGAAGAACTGGCCGCCGGATTGCGAGTGCGCTGCGAGCTGGCCGGTCTCGATGTCGAAGGCACGCGAGGTCCAGGCCTTCTTCTGGGAGATGTCGATGGAACCCATCCAGGCGTTCTCCATGCGCTCGAAGGCGAGCAGGTTGCCGCCTGCATCGGCAACGGCGATGCACATGGGCTGCTTGATCTCTTCGGCTTTCTTGGTGGCTGCGGCGATGATGCGGCGGGCGTCGGCGAGTTGCAGGGTCTTGATGGTGGTGCTCATGGGAATCTCCTCTAGCGAGTAACGTGCGCTCTTTGAGATTGTATGCAAAGGATGCGACGCCGGGTTGTGGTGGTGGTTTAGAGAATGATGAAATTCGCCGATGTGTTATGAATGCTGATTCAAAACGTAGAACAAGTGATGTCCTATAAGGGCTTTCCACAGGGAAAGAGAGGGTGCTTGATCCCGCTGCGGTATCGGCTCCGCAGAAGAAAGCAATTCAGTCGTTACGGCTGCGCCTTCACTCCGGCCTGCGGCAGCAAGGTGTAAGTCGTTGTCTCGGTCGTTGTCGGCACGGTTGAAACCGTGCCCTTCCGGTTCGTGGATTCCCTCTCAATGCGGTGATAATGAAGAGGTGAACGTACTGATCAACACCCACTCGATTGAAGGAATTGAAGCGCGAATTGCTCCGCTTCGTGAACGGCTTACACGACATCCGCTTTATGCGGCGATCAAGACTCGGGAGCATCTGCAGCTCTTTATGGAATCGCATGTGTTTGCGGTGTGGGATTTCATGTCTCTGCTGAAGGCTTTGCAGAAGGAGTTGACCTGCGTCTCCGTGCCGTGGACTCCGACGCGCTGGCCGGAGAGTCGTCGCTTCATCAATGAGATCGTGCTGGGAGAAGAGAGCGACCAGTTTGAAGGCCGCGCGGTAAGCCACTTTGAGGTGTACCTGGAGGCGATGGAGGAGTGCGGGGCGGATACGGCGCCCATTCGTACGTTGGTGCAGCGCGCGCCTCATGGCCTTCTGCTGGAGGTTGCGCCTGAGGCGGCACAGGAGTTTGTCCGTGCTACGTTTGCGTTGATCGATCGCGCCAGCGTGCCTGCTATGGCGGCGGCGTTTACGTTTGGGCGGGAAGATGTGATTCCGGATATCTTTCGCGAGCTGGTGCGGGATTTGAATCGTCAGCAGCCGGGGAGTTTTGGAAAGTTCGTCTGGTATCTCGAGCGGCATATCGAGGTGGATGGTGAAGACCATGGGCCGCTCTCGTTGCGGATGGTGGCGGATCTGTGTGGGGATGATGCGGAGTTGTGGGAAGAGGCGGGTGCGGCGGCAGAAGCGGCGATTGAGGCGCGGTTGGCGTTGTGGGATAGGATTCTGGAGTTGATTCAGGGGTAGAGGGAGGCTGGGCAGAGGCTTGATGGCTCTTATGAATATTCAGGACTATCTAATCGACCAGAACGAAAAAGATTGGTCCGAGCTTTTGTCGGGCTGGTCGGATGTATTGCCCCTGTCATTTACGCTTTGGCTGGTGAATCGTTTTGGCGATGTGTTTACCGTCTTTGAAGATGGTTCTGTTCATATGCTCGATCTGGGCGTTGGAGTGATCAAACGGGTAGCGGACAATCGCGACCACTTCGCCATCCAGCTTGATGAAGAGGAGAACGCCAGCAACTGGTTCATGATTCAGCTCGTTGACGGGTGCGTTGCTGCGGGCCTCAAACTGGAACCCAACCAATGTTACGGCTATAAAATTCCACCCATCCTTGGAGGGAAATACACCATTGAAAATGTGGTGCCGTTAAATCTCTCCGAACATTATTCATTTTTGGCCGGCATTTATCGTCAGACTAAAGCTTTGGCGGATGGGACCTCGGTCAAAATGAAGATAGTTATGCCTGAGTAACGAGACGTGGTGGGACCGAGTGCAGGCCCATGAATTTTGTAATAGCGTCTAAACCCAGCCCCGAAGGGGCGGTTTCATCATAGCCCAGGGTGAAACCCTGGGTACGGGATCGCCTGAAATGCAGAGCGCTGTAAGCGCGATCTATCGATCAATCCCACACATACCGTTCATCGTATTCGACGCCGTATTTCTCTAGGAATATTCGATACTCCTGCTGAAATGTGAGGGTCTTGTGATGCTCTTCCTGCATGTCGATATATTTCTTCAACACCTCCAGATCTGAAGAGCCGACGGAAAATACGCCATAGCCGCTCTGCCATGCAAAGTTGGCAAGAGTCGGTGATTGGGCCTTGAGCCATTTTGAGGAGGATATTTTTAGTTCTTTTACAAGCTCTGCAACCGCAAGAGTTTGTGAGAGGAGAATGGCGAGATGGATATGGTCTGCAACGCCTCCTACGCGATAGCATTCACATCCAGCGTTTCGGGTTACGGTCGCGAGATATGCGTGGAGTTTTGGGCGTATCTCTTCTTTGAGAAGCGGTAAGCGATCTTTTGTGCTGAAGATGACGTGGATGAGGAGATAAGAGAGCGATTGCGCCATACAGAGAGGATAGATCGCGCTTACAGCGCTCTGCATTTCAGGGGGTACCTAACCCAGGGTTTCACCCTGGGCTATGATGGGGCCGCCCCTTCGGGGCTGGGGTCGTGCCTGGTTATACGCCGTGGCATTTACGGTCAGGGTTCCAGTTTATGTATCTGGTATTTCGTGGCCCCGTAGTAAAGATGTGTGGACTTTGAGGGTCTCGCCCCCACATATGGAACATGGTCGAGGTGGCAGGAGAGCAATTGCGACATCCAGAGAAGATGGATCGCGCTTACAGCGCTCTGGGTTTCAGGGGGGGACCGTAACCCAGGGTTTCACCCTGGGCTATGATGGAGCCGCCCCTTCGGGGCTTGAGTGCGTGCCTGCTTTGATCGGTGGGCTTCCGTAGAAGCGCTGTTCGCAGTAACTGTCCAGCAACTACCGCGTAAAGAGATCCTTCACCTGTTGCACGAATACATCGCGGCCCATGTCGCTGATGGCCTCGGTGAGGGGAAGGCCCTTGGGGCAGGCCTGGACGCAGTTCTGGGCGAAGCCGCACTCCTGGATGCCGCCGTCGCCTGCCAAGGCGCGGAGACGATCTTCCTTGAGCACGGAGCCGGCAGGGTCCATGTTGAAGAGACGGGCCTGGGCGATGGTGGCCGCGCCGACGAAGCCGGTCGCGTCGTTGAACTGCGGGCAGACCTCCATGCAGATGGTGCAGGAGATGCAGTTGGAGAGCGGATAGCGCTGCTCCTGCACCTGCGGGAACTGGCGGGGTGCGGGGCCGAGGTCGTAAGTGCCGTCGATCGGCACCCAGGCCTTGACGGCCTTCAGGTTCTCGAAGAGCACCGAACGGTCGACCGCGAGGTCGCGAACGACAGGGAACTTGCTCAGGGGCGCGAGCCTGATGGGCTGTTCGAGTTTGTCGACCAGCGCGGAGCAGGCCATCATCGCCTTGCCGTTAATGAGCATCGCGCAGGAGCCGCAGATCTCTTCCAGGCAGTTCGAGTCGTAGGTGATCGGCGTGGTCTCGACGCCGGTGACGGTCGTGGGGTTGAGCGCGATCTCGCCGAGCAGCGAGGTGATGTTCATGTTCGGGCGATAGGGAATCTCAAAGGCTTCGGTCGTGGCTTTGCCGTCCGGCGTGGACTGGCGTTTGATTTCGACCTTGATCGTCCTGGTGGCTGCTTGTGCCATGTTGGTATTCCCTCGCTTTTTTCTCTTACCGCAGACTTCTCTGGTGCTACACAGGGATCACGCGCGAGCGGTTTGAATGCCGCCCGTGGCGACCCTGATGGCGGAAGAGGCCTAGTGGCTGCTGGCGAATATGTGGTGCCGCTTGTGTTCCAGCGAGACCAGAATGCCTTCTTCCAGTGACATCGGCAGGCGGCCCTTTTCTGCCAGGGTGTCCCGCTTGCTGTGGAGGTTGATGTTATACGTGACCATCCCAACAACGACGGCCACGTAGACGGTTGCGAGCGTGATGTACAGTAGGTCGATCATGCACCGTTAGATGGCGAAATCAGCGACCACGGATAGTGTTTCCCGTACGGTTGTGGGCCTACGCCCGTTTCGTGTTGGGCACGCTTGGAGCCGTGCCCTTTCAAGACATAAGAACTTTGCTATTCCGAAATTCCTGTGACGGTGCATCGCCATAGGGTGTTATCCGGTAGAAGTAGCTCATATTCCTGGAATAATAGAGCGCTCTTCGTTTTATGAGGATCCTTCAAAAGTCGCGCCTGATAATCTCCCAGTAACAGATCGTAGGGTTGGACGGGACTGTACGATCTCGTTTGCAATTCAACTTTTTTCCCATTGAGGATGGCGTCCACGTACGTTACGTCGTAGTTCTGAGGCGTGCCAATGTCTTCAGTGCGGTAATGCAGACCGGAAACATGCACTTTAATCGGGTAAACCACTCCCGGTTTTGGATGTGGCAGTTCGTCCCCAAAACGCGTCTTCTGACCGCGTGCTGCGAAGCAACAAAAGCCGATCGCCAAAGCAACAAGGAACTTTCTCATTCTTACCTCATTGATTGAACCCAAGCGCTTCAATCTAGTTATGTGCCGAAGGGATGAGTCGGGCTTACAGCCCTCGGATCTTCTTTGGCACCTGACCCGGGGCTAGGCCCTGGGCTGGTATGAGACGGGCCTTCAGCCCTACAGCAACAACCTGGTCCTGCGATAAAAGCCTGGGCCTATGGCGGGGAGCAGATTCCCTTCGGGAATGACAACAAGAAAAACAAAGGCAACAAGAAAAGCAAAGTCAACTGCAACGACAAAAGCAAAGGCAAAAGCTAGGCGGTGGCGTCGTAACGGCGCGGCCGTGGGGTGATGAACTGGGTGTCTACCTCTTCGAACTCGAAGGCGGGAGCGCCGTCTTTGTAGGAGGCCTTGGTGGTCTTGAGGAACTTTTCGTCGTTGCGCTCGGGGAAGTCGGGCTTGTAGTGCGCGCCGCGGCTCTCGTCGCGGAGACGGGCTCCCTGCACGATCACGCGGCCGAGCTCGAGCATGTTGTAGAGCTGGCGGGTGAAGGCGAAGCTGGTGTTGGCCCACTGGCTCTTGTCCGAGAGGTTGACGTTCCGGTAGCGCTCGAGCAGCTCGACGATCTTGGCGTCGGCTTCATCCAGGCCTGAGTTATACCGAATGATCGTCGCGTGCTTGGTCATGGTCTCGCCCAGCTCGCGCCAGATCTTGAAGGGGTTCTCCGTGCCCTTGTTGTTCAGCAGGGCGGAGTTCATCTCCTTCTGGCGGGCCAGTTCTGCGGCGTGGCCACCGTCGCCTTCCTGGGCCGGCAGGGCCTTGGCGTAGGCCATCGCCTGCGGTCCGGCGACGAAGCCGCCGTAGATGCAGGAGAGCAGCGAGTTCGCGCCGAGGCGGTTGGCTCCGTGGATCGAATAGTCCGCTTCGCCCGCGGCGTAGACGCCGGGGATGTTGGTCTGCTGGTTGAAGTCCACCCAGAGGCCGCCCATGGTGTAGTGCATGCCGGGGAAGATCTTCATCGGGACTTCGCGGGGGTCGTCGCCGACGAACTTCTCGTAGATCTCGAGGATGCCTTCGAGCTTGCGGTCGAGAGTAGCGCGATCGATGTGCGTGAGATCGAGGTAGACCATCGGCTGGCCGTCGATGCCCATGCCGTGTTCGTAGACGACCTTGAAGATGGCGCGGGTGGCGACGTCACGCGGCACGAGGTTGCCGTACTTCGGGTACCATTCTTCAAGGAAGTACCAGCGATCGGCCTCGGGGATGGAGCGGGCGACGCGTTTGTCGTTCTTGTCGCGGGGTACCCAGACGCGTCCGCCTTCGCCGCGTGCGGATTCGGACATGAGGCGAAGCTTGTCTTCGCCGGGGATGGCGGTGGGATGAACCTGGATGAACTCGCCGTTGGCGTAAAAGGCTCCCTGCTGGTAGAGGGCTGACTGGGCGGAGCCGGTGCAGACGACGGAGTTGGTGGACTTGCCGAAGATGGCTCCGTTGCCGCCGGTGCAGACGATGACGGCGTCGGCGGGGAAGGTGCGGGTCTCCATGGAGCGGAGGTCCATCGCGCAGATGCCGCGTGCGGCGCCCTTGGAGTCGAGCACGGCGGAGAGGAACTCCCAGCCTTCGTACTTGGTGACCTTGCCTTCGGACTCGTAGCGGCGTACCTGCTCGTCGAGCGCGTAGAGCAATTGCTGGCCGGTGGTCGCGCCCGCGAAGGCGGTGCGGTGGTAGAGCGTGCCGCCAAAGCGGCGGAAGTCGAGCAGGCCTTCCGGGGTACGGTTGAAGGGCACGCCCATGCGATCGAGGAGATCGATGATGGCGGGGCCCTGCGCGGTCATGGCCTTGACGGGCGTCTGGTTGGCGAGGAAGTCGCCGCCGTAGATGGTGTCGTCGAAGTGCTTGAGGACGTCGTCGCCTTCGCCCTTGAGGTTCTTGGCGGCGTTGATGCCGCCCTGGGCGCAGACCGAGTGCGAGCGCTTGACCGGGACGATGGAGAAGAGGTCGACGGTGCCGCCGGCTTCGGCGATCTTGATGACGGCGGAGAGACCGGCGAGGCCTCCTCCGACGACGATGATTCTGGGTGTAGCTGCCATTCCGTACCTCAGGGGCTTAGCCCCGTTCTAAGTTAGGCGTTTGGCGGCATGGATGAAGCCATGCCTTAATGAACTTTGATTACTGCACGTTGCCCGGCTGTTGTGGGTTCGTGGAGTTTGGGGGAGCGGTGCTCGGGGCAGGAAGATAGATTCCAGCAGGTTGATCGGGCATCACGTCTTCTGGCGCGTTCGCATACTTCGGATTGATAAACGCGTACATGCCGACGAGGCCAAGAATGCAAAGTGCCGTGCCGCCTGCGGCGCAGACATAGCCAAAGCTCTTGCGAGCCTTATCGCCTGGGGTGATGCCCCACTTGGCGGCGAAGAGCCAGATGCCGTAGGCGAAGTGCCAGCAGGTTGCGATCATCGCGATGACGTAGATGGCGAGCATCCAGGGATTGTGCAGCTCGTGCTGCACCTTGGCGAAGGCCGCTCCGGGATGCTCGGGCAGGCTGATGCCGCTGAAGCGCTGCCGCCAGAGGTGTTGAACGATGTAGAGCAGCGCGATGATGCCGGTGATGCGCTGGGTGAGATAGCCCCAGTTGCCTGCCCAGGGGTAGACGTTTACTGTGGCGCGACCGCGGAAGGCGATCCAGACCCCGTAAAGCGCGTGAAAGGCCAGGGGGATGAAGATGAAGCACCACTCGAGGATGCGGACCAGCGGCAGGCTGTTGAGGAACTTTACCTGCTGGGCGTAGGCGAGCGGGCCGTTGACGGCTTCGAAGTTGGAGACGATGTGCTCGATCAGGAACGCGCCGATGGGCACGATGCCGGAGAGCGAGTGCAGCCGGCGCCAGAGGTAGCTGTGGCCTTGGCCGGCGCGGAGTGGCTGGACGCCTCGGATGGTGGGGGTTGCGGGAGGTGCGGCTGCGGCCATGCGGTACTCCTGATGTCCTTGGGGAGGCTGGGCTTAGAGCTTGGCCTGGGGTTGTGGGCAGGTTAGATTCATGCGGTTTGTGCCGCGGGTAGGCAGGATGATTATTCCGCTGTGTTAAATGCAGCGTCAAGCAAAGGCTGGTTTTGGTGAGCGGTAATCGGCGTCTTTGTGCGAATTTGTTACAGCGGCGTTTCCTGGAGCTGGGCGAGGAGGTCGCGAAAGGCATTGCCGCGATGGCTGATCTGCCACTTCTGTTCGCGGGAAAGCTCGGCTAATGTGAGGTTTAGCGAGGGGATGAGGAAGAGGGGATCGTAGCCGAAGCCGTCTTTGCCGCGCGGGGCTTCGAGGAGCCGGCCTTCGACGGTGCCCTCGGAGCGGAGGAGGACTTCGCCGTCGCAGGCGAGGGCCAGGGTGCAGACGAAACGGGCGGTACGGTCGGGGTGATTTGCGAGGAGGGAGAGCAGGCAGCGGTTGTTGCGCTCGTCCTTTGTCCCGAGGCCCGGTTCGAAGCCGAGGTCGTCGGCGAAGCGTGCGGAGCGGACGCCGGGCTGGCCGTTGAGGGCGTCGGCGGCGAGTCCGGAGTCGTCGGCGAAGACCAGCAGGCCGGGGGCGAGGAGAGAGTAGGCGACGGCTTTGAGCTCCGCGTTGCCCATGAAGGTGGGGGCGTCCTCGACGGGCTCGGGCATGGACTGGAGGCCCGGCAGGGCGAGGACGTCGATGCCGGCGGAGCTGGCGCTGGTAGAGAACTCGGCGAGCTTGCCGGGGTTGGAGGTGGCGGCGTAGAGGGTCATCGTTACGAGATTAGAACAGTTCTCGTGCGGGGGCTGGGTACGAATCTCGAGAGGCGAGTTGGGGGTGGTGGTGGGGTATAGACGCAAGCGAGCCACACAGATCTTCGAAGCGCGCTCTGCGTCGGAGGTATCGTTCGCGGTACAAACGACCGCTCTCCTTTATCTGGCACAGTCGCTACTGGGAGCTAAAAGCGGTCGCCCTTGGCGATACCCCACCCTGCCGCACGATAAAACCGTGCGTCGAGGATGGGGCACCCGGTTGTGGTTGGCTCAGTGGCAGCAGTGGTGGGCGGGGGCATCGGGTGCTGGGGCTTCGTCCATCATCTTCAGCATCTCGGGGCCGCCGGTCTTCAGGAAGCGGAGGAGGAGGATCGTGGAGATGAGCAGGAAGAGGATGTTGAGCACGGAGGTGTAGTTCCAGCGGAGGCTCTCCTGCATGATGTGCGCGGAGCGGTCGTGAGGAATGAGATGCAGCGCTCCGAAGATGGCTTCGACGGCGAGCGCGGAAAGTGCCATTGCGGCGTAGAAGGCAGCGAAGAGAAGGGCTGCGACTTTGAGTCCGTAGTACTTGCGATAGATGTTGAGGATGGGAAGGATGATGAGGTCGGCGAAGAGGAAGGCGATGACGCCTCCGAAGCTGATGCCTCCGTTCCAGAGCACGGCGGCAAGGGGTACATTGCCGACCGAGCAGACGAAGGACAGCACGGCGACGAGCGGGCCGATGAACGGTCCCCAGAGCTTGGCCAGCGTGGGGTGGCCGACGAGGAAGAAGCCCTGCCAGAAGTGCTGCGGCACCCAGGCGGCGAGGCAACCGGAGATGAGCAGGCCGCCGGCGATGTCCGGCCACAGAGAGTACCAGTCCATCCAGTAGTAGTGCGTGGTGGCGGTGTAGCCCTTGGCCGAGGTGAGCTTCTGCCAGAAGGTGCCGGAGTGCAGGCTCATATCCATGGCGGCGTGGCCTTCCATGCGTCCGATGAGACCGCGTTCGGCCTGCTTGCGGGCGGCCTCGATGACGCGGGGCTTGAGCGTGGCGCGGAGGAAGAGCACGACGAGCGCGATCATGATTGGCCCGCCGACGAACTCCGCCGCCATGAAGCGCCAGCCGAGCAGGGCAGCGAGCAGGACGCTGAGTTCTATGACGAGGTTTGTGGACGCGAACTGGAAGGCGATGGCGGCGATGAAGTCCGCGCCCTTGCGAAAGAGCGAGCGTGCGAGCGCCGTGGCTGCGTAGGAGCAGGAGGAGCTTGCCGCGCCGAGAGCGGAGGCGATGACGATGGTCTTCGCGGAGGAGTCGGGCAGGAGTTTGCTGACGTGCTCTTTGGAGACGACGGCCTCGATGATGGCGGAGAGAATGAAGCCGAGGCAGAGTGCCCAGAGGATCTCCCAGGCCATGATGCCGGTCATTTGCAGCGCGTGGATGAGGGGTGTCAGCATGGCGTCTCCTGTTCTATGTTGCGTCACTACAAGGGCAGACGTAATTGGCGGCGCGGCATTACACCTCGGGCTATTTGTGCGGTGCGAGAGCGTTGTCGCGCAGGAAACCGATGCGGCCGTGCGGGCCGACGGCGAAGGGAAGCGAGAGGGCGTTCCAGTTCTTGTCGGCGTCGGGGGCGTCGCTGGGGCCGGGTGTGAGGGCGCGCCAGTTGCGGCCGTCGTCGGTGGAGATGTCTGTGCCGTTAGGGCCGACGGTGATCCAGGTTTTGGTGGAGGTGTCGTAGGCTACGGCAGAGCGGTAGCCGTGGGGTGGGGTGAGCGATGGGATCGCGCGACGAGAGAGCGAAGTGATTATCGGGGCTCTATGAGGTACGAATACGCTGGCACTTGGAGAATCCGGTCTACGATAGTCGCCTCCAACCACCATGAAATCCGCATCTAGTATGTAACCTTTGATGGTCTGCCGACGTGCGATTGAAAACGCTCCGGCGCTTTCACTGGATGCTATCGGAAGCTTGATGTCGCTAAACCCTTCCGATGGTTTACAGTCGCATGGATCATGATGTTGGTAGAAGATGAAACGTGCCCCTCCGTTTCCACCCGTCACAAATGCAATCTGGCCATGTGGTCCAGACATTACGGCAGCGCTATTGCTTGCTGCAAAGAGGGATTCGTCCTTTTGGGATACCGCCAGGTGCTGCTTCGTCGTTGGCGCCAGTGGCTGCCAGGTATTCCCTTGGTCCGTCGTCCTGTAGATCACAAAATTGCCGTTTACTGGATCGCCGACAAGCATTCCGTACACATATTTAGGCTTTGATCCGGGATCAAACGTGAGCGCGTCCCAAAAACCTTCCGGATCGGGGTTGGTGAGGACTAGCGTCCAGGTCTGGCACCCATCCGTGGTTTGGTAGAGACGAGACAGGTCGCCTTTGCCGCTGGACATGACGATGGCGGTTTTGTTGTCGAAGGCCTGAATACCGCGGAAGTCGAGATGTTCGGCGTTGGGTGGGATGGTGCAGTGTTGCCAATGGGTGCCGTTGTCTTCGGTGCGGAGGATGGTGCCTTCCGTGCCGGAGGCCCAGGCGATGCCGTGGCCGAGACTGTGGATGCCGCGCAGGCTGGCGGTGGTGTGGGCGTCTTGAAGGGTCCATTGGGCGTGGGCCGCGGTGGCGAAGGCCAGCGTTGTGAGCAGGAGGGGGACGCGCATGGGAGGAGTGTAAATGGTGGAGTTGTGGCGGCTTGGGTGAAGCAGATTTCCTACGGGGGTGACAACAAGAAAAGCAAGAGCAACGGCAAAATTGGGTGCCCCATCTTCGGCGCATTTTTTTGCGCCTAAGGTAGGCATCGCTGAAAGCGACCGCTCTGCACGAGTTTGTTGTACTAAAGGCAGTGGCGATACGAGCGATAAGCAGGAGCGGTCGGGCGTTCGCCCGATACCCCACCCTGCCGCGCAAAGAACGCGCGTCGAGGATGGGGCACCCGATTTATTGGGGTTAGGCGGTGAGGATCTCTTCTTCCAGGCTCTGCTTTTCGTAGAGGTCGTTGTAGTAGCCACCGCGTGCGAGCAGTTCGTCGTGTGTGCCGAGTTCGGCGATGCGGCCGTCGACCAGCACTGCGATGCGGTCTGCATTGCGGGCTGTAGACACGCGGTGGGCGATGAGGATCGTTGTGCGGCCCTGCATCGCTGTGCGCAGGCCGCCGAGGATCTGCTCTTCGGTGTAGGTGTCGACTGAGGCCAGTGCGTCGTCGAGGATGAGGATGCGCGGATCGCGCAGCACGGCGCGTGCGATAGCGGTGCGCTGCTTCTGGCCGCCGGAGAGGGTCATGCCGCGTTCGCCTACTACCGTAGCGAAGCCCTGCGGGAACTCGAGGATCTCGGTGCCGATGTGTGCGGTGCGGGCGGCGGCTTCGATCCCGGTTTCTGTCGCTTCGGGAACGCCGAAGGCGATGTTGTCGGCGATGGTGGTGGAGAAGAGGAACGTCTCCTGCGGTACGAAGCCGATGGCATGACGTAGAGAGGCGAGCGAGTACTCGCGAATGGGGCGGCCGTCGATCAGCACCATGCCGGGCGCTGCTTCCTGCAGGCGCGGGATGAGGGAGACGAGCGTCGATTTGCCGGAGCCGGTGGGGCCGACGATGGCGAGGCTCGATCCGGCGGGGATCTCAAGCGAGATGTTGTGCAGGACTTCGCCGCCGGTGGTGTAGGCGAAGCTGAGATTGTTGAACTCGATACTGCCTGCAACCGGCTCGGTGGCGACTTCCGGCTTCGCTTCGCTGTCGTCGATGGCAGGCTGCTGCTTCATCAACTGGTCGATGCGGACGACCGAGGCGGCGCCACGCTGCACGAGGTTGACGACCCAGCCGACCGCGATCATGGGCCAGATGAGCTGCACCATGTAGACGTTGTAGGTGGTGAACTGGCCGACGCTCATGTGGTGCAGGACGACTTCGCGGCCGCCGACGAAGAGGGTGAGCATCAGCGAGAAGCCGAGGAAGAACTCCAGTGTGGGCCAGAGCATCGCCATCAGCCGGGCGAGGAGGAGGCTGCGGCGAATGTACTCGCGGTTGGACTCCTCGAACGCGGCGATCTGCGCCTCTTCCTGCGCGAAGGCGCGGATGAGGCGGGCGCCGGAGAAGTTCTCTTCGGCCTGCGCGGAGATGTCGGAGAACATGGCCTGGATGCGCTCGAAGCGCGTGTGAATGCGTGCGCCGAAGTACTGCACGAGCACTGACGCGAAGGGCAGCGGGACGAAGGCGCACAGGGTCAGCCAGGGGCTGATGCGGAGCATGAACGGAAGCGCGACGGCGGTGAAGAAAATGGTGTTCGCGCTGTACATGATGGCCGGGCCGAGCAACTGGCGCACGGCGTTCAGGTCGTTGGTCGAGCGCGCCATGATGTCGCCGGTGCGGTGTTGCTGGAAGAAGCTGGGCGGCTGCAGTTCGAGGTGAGCGAAGAGATCGTTGCGCAGGTCGTACTCGATCTCGCGCGAGGCGCCGATGATGATCTGGCGCATGAGATAGAGGAAGATGCCGGAGACCGTCGCGATGCCCAGCAGGAGCAGAGCGTGGTGCTCGACCTTGGCGGCGCTCAGGCCGTGGCGCATGTCGTCGATGGCGGAGCCGACAACGAGCGGAACCATCGCCTTGGCACTGTTATAGAGGATGAGAGACAGACCGCCCAGGGCGAAGTTCCGCCAGTAGCGTTTGAGATAGGGGAACAGCGGACTGAGGCGTTGAAACATATAGAGGCAACAAACAGGAATTAGGAAACAGGAAACAGAAAAGGCAGAAGTGGCGGGGCATGGCTGGATGCCATGCCCCGCCGACACTACTAGTTAGATTACTGCTTCGGGGTTGTGGATGCAGGCTGAGTGGTGTTGCCTGCGGGCTGCGTGGTTGTTCCTGCGGGTGTCGCGGGCTTGGCGGCAGGCGGCACGGGGTGCACGGGAGGAGCTGGAGGTGTCTTCGGTGCGGGGGCGCTGTCGCTCTCGCTGACGACTTCCATGTCGAATACCAGCATGGACTTCGCGGGGATGATGGGAGGACGGCCCTGCTCGCCGTAGGCCAGCTGATAGGGGATGAAGAGGCGGCGCTTGCCACCGACGTGCATGCCCTCAAAACCGGTGTCCCAGCCCTGGATGACGCGATGCATGCCGTAGGGGAAGGAGATAGGCTCCTTGCCGGGGTGGTCTTCGGAGGAGTCGAACTTGGTACCGTCCGGCAGGTAGCCGGTGTACTTCACGGACAGATATTTGCCCTGGCGAACGGGATCTCCCGTGCCGACGATGATATCGACGTAGTTGAGAGAGTAGGTGGTTGGGGTTGCTCCCAGGCTCTCGCGGACCTCAGGGCTGAGGAGCGGCGAGGCGTAGTCCAGCTTCATATCGGGCGTACGAGTGAGGGTATAGAGCGGCTTGGCGCAGGAGACCCCGGCAGGCAGAGCGGGGATCTTGGACGAAAGCGTGGGCAAGGTGGAGCAACCGACAACGCGGTGTGCCGTTGTGGCGGTGGCGTGGTGGACGGGTGTGGTTGAGGCTGTCTGTGCCGCGAGCGGGAGAGCTGTCGCGACGAGGGCGAGGGCAGAGAGAGTTGTGGTTTTCATTTCGGAATTAGTTTAGCTCGGCGCTGTAGTTTCGTGGTGAAGATGGGGAAGATCGCAGGTCGTGGTTACTTGTCGCTTCGTTTTTACTTTTGTTTTTCTGGTTTGTCATTCCGAGCGCAGCGAGCGAACCTGCTGTCTCCCGTTCTTAGCTAGAGCTAGCATGACCACTTTACTCCAGTAAAAAGCGAGATCTCTGCTTCGTGTCCCTGTTTTCTGTGGTGGTGCGAGCGAAAAACGGGAGGAAGCAGGTTCGCTCGCTACGCTCGGAATGACAAACCAGAAATGCAACAGCAACGGCAGAAGCAGATTCCCTGCGGGAATGACAAACCAGAAAAACAAAGGCAAAAGCAACGGCAACGATTTTGCTGCGGATGAAGCAACTACGTGGGCACCCGCAGCAGCAGGTACGTACCGACCATGGCGAAGAGGATGTCCGGCGACCAGGCGGCCAGGATAGAGGGCAGCGAGTTGACGTTGCCGAGGTTCTCGAAGATGGCCGCGATCACCCAATAGGAGATGGCGACGCCGATGCCCGCTCCCATGCCGGCAAGGCCGCCTCGTTTGCCGGTGGAGAGCGCGAACGGCACGGCGAGGATGGCCATGACGAGCGCCATGAGCGGATAGGCGATCTTGCGATTGAGCTGGACGCGCAGCCTGGTGGTGTCGAAGCCACTCTGCTTCAGGTCGCGGATGTACTTAGAGAGTTCGCTGTAGGACATCTCCTGCGACTGACGGTCTTCTTTTTTGAAGTAGCCCGGCTGCTCGTGGATCTCCGGAAAGCTGTTGAGGGTGAACGGCTGGTAGCTGCTGATGGCGTCTCCGCTGAAGGTGCGCTGCCAGCCGTTCTCGAAGACCCAGCGGTTGACGCTATCGTCCCAGCGCGCGCTGGTGGCGAAGATGCGGCGCGTCAGGGTGAAGGTGCCGGGCTGGAACTCGAAGACCGTCAGGTTGGCGAAGACGTTCTTATCGGAGTCGAAGAACTGGTAGTAGAAGATGCGCGTGGGTTCTTTGTTGCCGAGAGTCTGTCCGGACATCCACTTGCGGTCGGCACGCAGGAAGGTCTGCGCGGGTTTGCCCTTGATGACGGAGCGCAGGGCCTCCTGCTTGCGATTGGCAGCGGGAAGGTAGGTTTCGTCGAAGGCGAAGAGTATAGCCGAGAGAGCCAGCGCGACCAGGAGCACCGGCGTGGCGATGCGATAGAGGCTGACGCCGGTGGCCTTCATCGCGGTGAGTTCGCTGGTGCGGCTGAGAGCGCCGAAGGTGATGAGTACCGCGACGAGGGAACAGAGCGGGGTGACGTTGTAGAGGATGAACGGGATCAGGTTCAGCAGGTATTCGCCGACGGTGACGAGCGGCGTGCGGTACTTGATGATGTCGCCGATGAGCTCGAAGAAGGTGAAGATCAGGAAGAGTCCGACGAGGCTGGTGAGCACCAGGCCGAAGTTTCGCAGGAAGCTGCCCATGACGTACTCATCGAGGATGAGCGGGAAGCGGATGCGCAGGGCACGGCGAAGCTGCTGCATGCGCGCGCCGGAGCCGAAGCCCTCTGTGTTGGCGGATTTCGTGCGTCGAGGCTTCGAGAAGAGCCTGCTGAGCGTGGCCCCAGCGCTTGAGAGCAGGTTGAGCGCAACGCCGCCGCGCGACATCTGCTGCAGCAGTAGAACTCCGGCGACGCCGAAGATGATGTTGGCTCCCCAGACCCCGGCAAAGGCTGAGAGCTTGCCCTGCCGGGCGAGCGCACTGCCAACGAACGAGAGGATGTAATACGCGAAGACCAGAACCAGCGTAATCGCGAAGCCCGTGCCCTTGCCGCCGCGCTTGGACGAGAGGCCGAGGGGGACGCCGACGAGCATCAGGACAAGGCACGCCGCTGGATATGAGAAGCGGCGATGGAGTTCGATGAAGTAAGGCTGCGTGTCACCGCTGCCGTGGGCGAACTTCCAGAGTTCGCCCATGCTGAGCGCTTGGATGGGCGTGTCGCGGCGGCTGATGTGCGAGTCCTCTTCCTGCTGGCCCGTCTGGATGGGCAGTTCGGTGCTGGCGAAGGTAGAGATGTCGTACTGGTTTGGGTTGTTGCCGGCGATGTCGTGCCGCGAGCCGTCGGAGAGCTGCATGCGCAACGTCTGAGGATCACCGGGAGTGCCGGTGACGAGGGCCTCCTGCGACGTAATGATGTGCGGGGTCGCGGGCTGGGTTAAGTCGGCCAGAAAGACGTTCTTCCACTCGGCGGCACCGGAGCCGGGGACGACATCCTGCACATAGAGGACGTAGTTTTTGAAGTCTTCGTAGAAGACGCGCGGCTGAACCTGGATGGCGGCTTCGCCGCTTGCGCCCTGGGCCTCGTATTGCAGCAACGCGGCGGCGGCGCGGGGGGCGACGTAGAGCGAGTTCACCAGGCCCACGGCCCAGGAGAGAACCGCGACGATGCTGACGATGCGCACGAAGGAGAGCACACCCATACCGCTGGCGCGCATCGCGGTGATTTCGCTGTCGGCGGCCAGGCGGCTGAGGCCTAGGAGGATGCCGATCAACACGGCCATCGGAATGGTCAGCGTGAGGAAGTAGGGGAGGAGGTAGCCGATGAGGCGGAGAATATCGGCGAACGAAGCCGCGCCGTGTACGGCGAGTTCCATCAGCGCGAGCAGATAGCGCATGAAGAGGATGAAGGTGAAGAGCACGCCACCCAGCAGAGCGTAGCCGACAACCTCGCGAAGTATGTAACGAGTGAAGATGCGCAAGTTTTGCGCCGCGTCCGTGCGGCTATTTTGAGTGTACCGGAGGAGCAGGGATTAGGAGCAGGGATTAGGGAACAGGGATTAGGTTTTCATATGAGTGAGTCGCGCTGGTCTTGTAATCCCTAATCCCTAATCCCTAATCCCTGCTCTTCCGGGGTGAATCGATAGCCTACGCCGCGCACAGTCAGCAGGTGCACCGGGTTGGAGGGGTTGGGTTCGAGGTAGCGGCGCAGGCGGACGATGAAGTTGTCGATGGCGCGGGTGTCGGTGTCTTCATGCACGTGCCAGACGTTTTCGAGGATCTCTTTGCGGG
The DNA here is from genome assembly GCF_000178955.2 of Granulicella mallensis MP5ACTX8. Taxonomy (NCBI): domain Bacteria; kingdom Pseudomonadati; phylum Acidobacteriota; class Terriglobia; order Terriglobales; family Acidobacteriaceae; genus Granulicella; species Granulicella mallensis. Next base: position 1,522,130 of record NC_016631.1, read on the forward strand.
CGATGATCTTGCCCGGCCTCTCGATGAGGTAGCGCAGCAGGTCCGCCTCCATGAGCGTGAGATGCACGACCTTGTCGGGAGTGCGGATCTCCAGGTCGTCGAAGTTGATGGTGCGGCCGGCGCAGAGATAGATTCCTGTGGGGTTGGTGACCTCTTCTTCCGGGAGCGGGGCAGGGACAGGAGGCGGGGTGTCAATGGCCGGAGTTTGCTCGCGCTGCCAGTGCATGCGGCGCAGCAGGCCGCTGAGGCGAGCGAACAGGATGGCCAGATCGAAGGGTTTGGGCAGGTAGTCGTCCGCGCCTGCTTCAAAGCCTTCGACGACGTCTTCGCTGCGTCCGCGCGCCGTCAGCATCAGGACTGGCGTGTAGTGGCCGGCCTCGCGCAGGGCACGGACGATGGAGAAGCCGTCGCGGCCGGGGAGCATGACGTCGAGCAGGATGGCGGTGGGCTGTTCTTCCGTTGCCAGCAGCCAGGCGAGCGCGGCGTCGCCGTCGGACTCGTGATGCACGCGGTAGCCCTCGGCCTCCAGGTTGAAGAGCAGGCCTTGCGCGAGGTGCTCTTCGTCTTCGATGACGGCGATGAGGGCGGGGGTCATAGCCGGCCTGCTTTTTGCCATTGCAGGAGGTGGTTCGGGTGCTTCATGGCAACAATGCTAAATGAGCTGCTGCTCCTATGCTTCGAAGTCATAGGTCGAAAAGGGGCCAGCGGTGGAGTAACGTAAAGACCCTCGGGGTCCTTCGACTGCGCCACTCGCAAAGTACGCGAGTGGCTTCGCTCAGGATGACGAATTTATGGGAGGGGAAGGATCAAAGGCGAGGGCTGCCGCTATGTTGATGCGGAATCCGTAGTCATCTTATTGCCGATGGCCAGCGGCAGTCGCAGCAGCATGGTGGAACCTTTGCCGGTGCCTTCGCTGGTGGCTCGAACGCTGCCGCCGTGTTGCCGGGCGATGGTGCGGACGAGAAAGAGGCCGAGTCCCGTTCCCTTGATCTTGACCGGGTCGTTGGCGGGGGCGCGATAGAAGCGTTTGAAGATGCGCTTGAGCTCCGGTGGAGGAATGCCCAGGCCGGTATCGGTGATGGACAGTACGACCCAGGTGTAGCGTTCGATGCCCAGGCGGCAGACGATGTGAACGCCGTTGGGGGAGTACTTCACCGCATTATCGAGAAGGTTCATCACGGCGGTGCGCAGGTCTTCGGCGTTGCCCATGACGTAGAGGCGGACGTTGCCGGGGACTTCGGCGAGCTCAATGGTTTCAGGGGAGAGATGGTGGCGGCGAAGCACGGTCTGGATGCAGTCCGCGACCAGGGGATGAAGCTCGATGCGCGCGCGCTGTTGCTCGCGTCTCTGACCGAGTTCTCCGGCCTTGAGCACGGTCTCGACGGTGTTCAGCAGGCGGTCGGTGTCGGAGCGCATGATGCCGTAAAACTTCTGGCGCTGGGCTTCGTCGACGGGATGGCGCTGGAGTGTCTCGAGGTAGAGACGGATGCTGGCGATGGGGGTTTTGAGCTCGTGCGTGACGGCGTTCAGGAAGGAGTCCTGCCGCTCGTTGCGGCGGATCTCGCGGACGAGGAAGACGGTGTTCAGAACTACGCCCGCGATGAGGGCGGAGAAGAGGATGACCCCGAAGATGTCCGCGGCGAGACGGCGGGTGTTGAGCAGGATCCAGCCGATATTGAGCGTAATGGCTACGCCGCTCATAAAGACGCCGAGCGTGATGAAGAGGGCGATGGCTCCGCGGCGTCGATTGAAGTTCATAGGTGTCGGACGTTCTCCAGAGTATATCGGTTGGAGTGTTGTTTGTTTTTCGTCGTCATTCCCGCATTCGTGGTGGCACCGCGACATAGGGGAAGACCACGAATGCGTACCCGAACGCTGTTGGTGGGCACGTGCGCTTGTGGTGGCACTCAATGCGGGGGTCCTTCGCCTACGGCTCAGGATGACGACGAAAAACAGACAACGGCAAGAACGAGCAACAACTCAAGGCCAAAGCAAAAGCGCAGAGCTTATGCTCTGCGCTTTTTTTACTTCAGGGTTCGGAGGGTCTAGCTGACGCCTGCCGGCTTGGGGTTGGCGGGGTCGAACTGCGCGATCTGGACCTTCTTCGCGAGTCCGAGCTTCTCCATGACCCAGATGCCGTAGTAGTTGATGTCGAACTCGTACCAGGTGAGGCCGTGGCGGGCGCTGACCGGGTGAGCGTGGTGGTTGTTGTGCCAGCCTTCGCCGCCGGTGAGGAGAGCAACCCACCAGTTGTTGCGGGAGTCGTCCTTGGTCTCAAAGCGGCGAGCGCCCCAGAGGTGCGTTGCCGAGTTGACCAGCCAGGTGGCGTGCAGGCCCAGCGTGACGCGGAGGAAGGTTCCCCAGAGCATCATGCCGACAGCGCCTACGATGCGGTGACCGGTAGGAGCGAGAGCCGCGCCGAGAGCCAGCTGCAGGAAGCCGGCGATGGTCAGCGGGAGCCAGTGGTACTTCGACAGCCAGACGTGAACGCGGTCGCGTGAGAGGTCGGGAGCGTAGCGGCCCAGAAGGGCAGTCTCCGAGTGAAGAGCGCGGCCGGAGATGATCCAGCCAGCGTGGGCCCACCAGGTACCATCGTGCGGGGTGTGCGGATCGCCTTCGTCGTCAGAGTTCTGATGGTGCACGCGATGGGTGGCTACCCAGAAGATCGGTCCGCCTTCAAGGGCCAGGGTGCCGCAGGCGGTGAGGAAGTACTCGAGCCAGCGCGGAACGCGGTAGCCGCGATGCGTGAGCAGGCGATGGTAGGCCATGCCGATGCCGACGTTGATCGCGAAGAAGTACATGATGACGCCTGCGGCGAGGTTCTTCCAGGAGAAGAAGAAGAGCGCGGCGATGGCGCCGATATGGAACGCGCTCATGGCGATGGTCGTGATCCAGTTGATGCGGCCCTGCTGGTGCTCACGGCCCATGCGCAGGTCCTGCTTGATCTTTTGCGTCGTCTGCTTGACGGCTTGGAGGGGATTCGAGGCAGGCGCCGGCGCGGTTTCAATGTCGTCGATTTCGGCTTGAGTCAGGAGAGAGTTCATCAATGCGTCCTCTGTACCCATGGATGTTGCAGGTACAACTACGACGATAGAGGAGATTCGCGAGGCTGCGTGTAAGACTTTTGTAAGGGGAGAAATCGCCTGTAATGGCAGGGGTTTTCGTGTTGATGCGGTCGACCGATTAGTGGACGGAGAGCGTGCCGTCGAGGTCGACTGCGAGCGCGTCTCCGTCGACCTGCATCGAGTGGATCTTCAGGTTGTCGAGTTTGAGATCGTAGCCTGTGGTCTGCGCGGAGTTGCTGAGCAGCTGCCGCATCAGGTCGGCGGCGTTGACCTTCATCTGCTGGGGGAGCTGGTGGCTCAGGAAGGGAACGAGGAGGAAGTTAAGTTCCTTCGAATCGCTCAGGCGTTCGATGCGCGCATCGCGAAAGCCGATGATCTCACCCTGCGCGTCGGGGATGATGGAGACGTCCGCGTCGGTGTTGAGTCCGATGCCGATACACGCGCCACGCAGGCCTGTTCCGAGTTTGGAGTGTGTTTTTACGTGGACTACGACGCGGTCGTTTACGAAGCTGACCTTGGGGGCTTCGGCGTAGACGTAGCACGCTGAGCCTGCTTTGCCGCGGATGTAGTAGCGTCCGCCCTCGCCGGTGAAGAGCTGCCGGGCAAGAGTTTGCTCCAGTGCCTTCGACGAGATCTTGAGCTCGATCGCGTGTGCCTGTGTGGCGATGAAAGTGGCAGCGAGCGATAAGAGGATTCGGAGCGGGGCGAGCTTCATGCTTTGAGGATAAGCGAAGAGGGGACTAGTTGAAGCGCGGTTGGGTGGCGGCTTGGCATTCCCTCAGCGGCTAAAGCCGCAAAAATGGGAGCGCGTGTGGCGGCGGGGCTGAAGCCCCGCCCTTTCAAGGCAAAAAGCGATGCCGTGGTGGTGCCAGAAGCAGATTCCCTACGGGAATGACAAGCAAGAAAAGCAAAGACAATGCGGCAGTGGTATGGAAAGCAGATTCCCTGGGGGAATGACAACAAGAAAGGCAAAAGCAAAGGCAAGGCCTTGCTTATTTACCTAGTTCGGCTGTTGCGGTCCAAGCCCGAGCTTGATCAGTGCGCGAGAGTCGGGAGTGATCTTGGTCTGCCAGCCGTTATCGCCCTGCAGCTTCTGCATGGCGGCTACGCTCTGGGAGTCCCAGGAGCCGGTAGGCTCGCCGGACATGTAGCCGGATTTGATGAGCGCCGATTGAATCTCGGTGGCGCGTTCCGGAGCCATGCCGGGCGCCGATTCGTGGCGTACCGAACGTGTGTTGTGCGAGTAACGTGCGTTTCTCAGCGTCGCATGTGTGGTCGAGTTGTGTCTCGGGCGCGTGGTGCCGAAGCAGGGAACTGCGATCAGCAGAAGGCCAGTCGAGACGAGATTTTGTAGGTTTATGCGCATCCAGTTCATCCCCTTGAATCGGGTGGTGCGTCGAGCGCTAAACGCCCGGCATGAGGTTCAGGGTAGCGTATTCATGCTCCAGCAATCAAGGGGTGTGGAGTGACGATCGAGATACCGTTTTGGGCAATCGAGGCAAAAGAGAAGGGCGCAGGCATGGTGCCTGCGCCCTATCTCGTTTCGTGCTCACTGTTTACGGAAGAGTCCCGCCGACGTAGGTGTTGCCGCCGCCCTGGAGCTGGGTGTTCCGAATAACGAATACTACGTCGGAACCGGTCTTCAGGCTGGAGACGATAGCGCGATAGCTCGCTTCGTCGGTGACGGGTTGACGGTTGATCTCGGTGATCACGGAGCCCTGAGGCAGACCGATCTCATCCGCAAAGGAGCCGGGACGGACCGAGGTGACGATGACGCCGCCCTTGATACCGAGCTTGGTGATCGCTGCCTGTGGCGCGGGTTGGACCGTAATGCCGAGCTTGCTCTGTCCGGCATCGGACTCCTCGGGTGTGTTCGAGTCTTCCTGACTTCCGCCGAGGTCGGCGAAGGTCTTGGCGCGGTCGGTGATGCCCACACTGATGGTTTGCTGTTTGCCGTCGCGCAGATAACCGAGCTTCACGGTCTCGCCGGGGTGCTTGGCCGAGATGATGGAGACCAGTTGGTCACCATCCTTGATCGACTTGCCGTCGATGGTGACGATGGCATCCCGGGGCTGCAGACCAGCTTTTGCTGCCGGGCCATTGGGGGTAACCGCTCCGACGATGACGCCGCCGTTGGCGAAGCCGTACATGCGGCTTACTGCCGAAGACTGCGCTGCCTGGAACGTGATGCCGATGGAGCCACGCGTGACCTTGTGGTCAGGCCCGATGAGCATGTTGTAGACGCTGGCGAGTGTATTCGACGGCATCGCGAATCCGACGCCCTCCGAACCGGCCGACTGGGTGTAGATGGCGGTGTTCATGCCGATGACCTCACCGGCCATATCGACGAGCGGACCACCGGAGTTGCCGGGGTTGATCGCCGCATCGGTCTGGATGAAGCGCTGGAACTGGTTGGTGGCCACACCGCCGGGGCCGGGGCCCTCTTCGATGCTGCGGTTTTCGGCCGAGACGATACCTGCCGAGACGGTCTGCGAGAGACCGAATGGGCTGCCGATGGCCAGCACCCAGTCGCCTACCTGGGCTCCCTCGGAGTTGCCGAGCTTGATGGTCGGCAGCGGAGTCTTGGAGTCGATCTTGATGACGGCGATGTCGGTTTCCTTATCGACGCCGATCACGGTTGCCGGACGGCCCGGGTCGCCGGGGGTGGCTTCGGGGTCGGTGGAGAGCCTTACGTAGATGTGATCGGCCTTGTCGACGACGTGGTTGTTGGTGATGATGTAGCCGCGCGGATCGACGATGAAGCCGGAACCGAGAGCGCGGCGGGGACCTGCATCGGGGGTCTCGCCGCCGTTACCACCGAAGAAGTGGTTGAAGAAGTCCTGCATGTTGCCCTGATCGCCTTGGTCGCCCTGATCCCCGTTGTCATCGCCATCCGGCGCCTGGGGTACGGGACCGCGCTGCAGACCGCGGCGATTGTTGCGCTTGGCCGACTGCTTGGGGAGAGATTCCGTGTTGATGTTCACGACGGCCGGACCCACCTGCTTCACGATGGCGGAGAAGCCATTGGAGAGAGTAGCGGGTGAAGGGATGACCAGGGGCCGTGCGTCGCTGGAGTCTATGCGCTGCTGCTCTTTGCCGCTGACGCTGCTGGTCAGCACCGAGCCCGCGAGAATGCCGACAGACAGTGCAGCCAGGATGGTGAAGGTGGCGGTCAAGCGGCCACTGCGGAGATTTGTCCACAGGCCGCGCCCAATATTCTTCGATGATTCCATCTGTTTATTTCCTCGTTCTCATTTGAGATCGAACCGCGAGTCTTACAGACCCGGCCGATGACCTCCGTGGAGAGGCTTTCAGTTCGCCGCTGTTATAGACGTGCCTGCTCTTGAAAAGTCGTCCTGATGCTGCAGAGCCAGGGCGGCCTTACACAGAGCGGCTTCCCTTAGGATACTCGGCTTTGGCGAAGAGTTGGCCCAAACTCGGCGGCCAAAATCCCCGCGAGGATCAGCGCCGCTCCGCAGAGTGCTCGTGCGCCGAGGTGTTCGTGCAGGAAAATCAGCGATGTCAGCCAGGCGAAGACAGGCTCCAGGGTGAAGATCAGGGCGGTGTGAGAGGCCGGGAGGTGCTGCTGCGCCCAGCTCTGGATGGTGAAGGCCGCCGCCGTGGCGAGGATCGCCGTAACGGCCAGGGCGAGGACTGCGCGGGAGGTCAGGTGGAACGCCGGATGTCCTCCGAGGGGGAGTGTGATCAACAGGACGAAGGCGGCGAAACCGATCTGCAGCGTTCCAAGGCGGCGGGCGGAGACGTTGGTTGCGGCGTGGGCTAGCGTGAGCAGATGCGCGGCGAATGCTACGGCGCAGGCCAGGGTAAGCCACTCTCCCAGGCCGAGCCCGACGAGCAGCGCTGCGCCAGAGCCGGGCGGTGTGGTGAGCAGGACGAGACCGGCAAAGGCCGCGAAGGCTCCGATGAAGGTGTAGAGGCCGGGCTTTACTGCGCCTGCGGCCCGCACGCGCGGGATCATGCCCAGCAGCGGAACGAAGACCACGACCAGGCCGGTGATGAAGGCGGACTTCGAGGCCGAGGTGCGTGCGAGACCGGCGGTTTGAAACTGATATCCCAGGCCGAGGAAGAGCCCGGCGACGGCTCCGAAGCGGAGGTCCTTTCGGCTCAGGCCGCGCAGGCTGCGTCCGTTCAGCGCGGCCAGGATGAGGAAGGCGAGCGTCATGCGCAGCAGGTTGAAGAGCAGCGGGGAGACGTCGAGCAGGGCCGATTTGACGAGAGGGAAGGTCGCGCCCCAGACGAGCGTTACGGCGATGAGCAGGAGGTGGGCCGTGAGGGTGTGCGAGCGTTTTGTCTGGTTGGGCATTGACGGAGCGAGAAGCAGATTCCCTTCGGGAATGACAACAAGAAAAGCAAAGGCTAGGGCTTTTGGGCTTAGATGGATTCTGAGGCTACGAGCGTGCTGGCATCGAGCAATAGCAGCAGCACGCGTCGCAGGGCGAGGTCGCGGCCCGTTGGGTCGTACCACTCGTCGAGGGTGTGGATGCCGCCGCCGGTGCCGCCGGCTCCGATGGCCAGCGCGGGAACGCCGAGCGAGAGCGGCAGGTTGGCGTCGGTCGAGCCGATGCGGGATTCGGTTGGAAGGCGGAGGTGGCGGTCGACCGCGCGCAGGCTGCGCGAGAGCGGGGCGTTCTCGGGCAGCTCGCCGGCGGCGCGATTGCCGATGCGTTCCACGTGAAGGTGGAGTTGATCGGAGCCCTCGGCTTTGAGGGTGGCCTCCAGGGTTTTGAGGACCGCCATCTCCGTGTGGTCGAGCTGCAGCGCGGAGATCGAGCGCAGATCGAGGTCGGCGGTTGCGGAGGGTGGGATCGAGTTGACCGAGGTGCCTCCACTGATGGTGCCGCAGTTGATGGTGGTGCGCGGCTGGCGCGGCAGAGGAAGACGCGCGATGGCGAGCAGGGCAGCGCTGAGGGTGAGGATCGGATTGGGCCGGCCGGCGTCGGCCCAGGAGTGGCCGCCGGGGCCGGTGATGGTTACACGCAGACGACGGCTGCCCAGGGCGCGATCCACGACCGTTCCATTGCCGCCGCCTTCGAGCGCGATGGCCGTGCGAATGCGCTTTGCATAGGGCGATGGCCCGAAGAGATAGCGCATGCCGCGCAGGTCGCCTTCGCCCTCTTCGCCGACGTTGGCCGCGAAGAGGAGAGTGCAGGCGGGTTTGATCTGTGCTGATTGGATCGCCGCAATCAGGCCCAGGAGGGCAGTGAGTCCGGCTCCGTTGTCGCAGACGCCGGGGCCGAGGATGCGTGATTCGTCCTCGTGCGGCGTGCAGTCGGTTCCGACGGGAAAGACGGTATCGAGATGGGCGGAGAGCAGGACGACTGGGCCGTCGGGCGCGCCATTGTGCAACTCGGCGAGGACGTTGCCTTCGTTGTCGATGTGCGTGCCGGAGAGGCCGAGCATTGTGAACTGATGGCTGTACCACTCGGCGCGTTTGGCCTCGCCAAAGGGTGGGGCGGGGATGGCCATGGACTCCATCTGCCAGCGCCGCAGTTGCGGCTCATGGAGGTGCAGCCACGCAAAGGCGGCGTGTACGGCGCGGTTGCTCGCCAGGCTGGCGATGCGGAGATTGTCAGCCGCACTCATGAGGGTTCCTTTATTCGTAATGGGGTGCAGCTCAATTCTTCGCGCTCTCCATCCATTCAGATTGGGCAAGAGTTGCTGCTTCTTACTGGTGAATCGACAGCTTTGCGTTATACCGGATCATATTCGACGGAGTGAAGAAAAAGTCCACATGCGGGCGCTGTGGGACCGGCGGCGGTGCGGTTTCGGGCTGCAAGGATGCGGGGGATCTCATCCACGGCGAGGCTGCCGCGGCCAACATCGGCGAGGGTTCCCACGATGTTGCGCACCATGTGGTGCAGGAATCCGCTGCCCGTTACGCGGTAGACGAGCAGGCCGTCCTCATGGGCCCATCCTGCCTGCAGGAGGGTCTTTACCGGATTCGGTCCATGGGCTTTTCCGTTGGCGTCATCGCTCTCTTCTTCGCGAAGTCCGCGCTCGGGATCGGAGGCGGCGAAGGAGGTGAAATCGTGCGTGCCGCAGAGATATTTCGAGGCCTCCTGCATGGGTTCGATCGCCAGTTGCCAGCGGCAGTCCCAGGCGTAGGGTGCGAGGAAGGGGGAGCAGATGCGTTCGCTGGGGGACGCCGCTGTCCGGCGTTCGAAGATGCGGTACTCGTAGGTCTTGCGCCGCGCGCTGTGCCGGGCATGAAAGCTCTCGTCTACCAGCTCGGCGGTCAGGATGCGAATACTCGGCGGCAGGGCGCGGTTCAGGGCGCGCTGCAGGTTGGCGGGGGGGATCGAAGTTTCGAGGGCGAACGAGGTTACCTGGGCCAGGGCGTGGACGCCGGAGTCGGTGCGGCCGGAGCCCTGCGGCAGGACGCTCTCTCCGGTGACATATTTGAGCGCCAGGGCCAGCGAGCCCTGGACGGTTGGCAGCTCCGGTTGTACCTGCCAGCCGTGAAAGAGCGTGCCGTCATAGCTGAGTGTGAGTTTCCAGTGGTTCATGTCGTCCTGAACGAAAGCTATCATTCCTGTAAATAAGTGTGTCCCTTGTTGGTTCCAAGCATCTTCCATGCATCTTAGAGGGGCTCATTCAACCTAGCTCCGATATACTGAATCGGCAATCCATTACAGACCTTGTGGGGCTGGAACCAGGCGGTTCCCGCTACCGTATCTACATCTACGGCATCGTCTGGGTCATTGAGTCACTAGAGAACCAAGTGTTGGAGAATCGGACCGTGAAATTAAGGCATTTGCAGGCGACAGCGTGTGTCGCGATGACTTTGGTTAGCGTACTGCCGCAGGGGGTAGCGCAGCAGGCGACGTCGACAGTATCCAACCAGACCCAAGTCAGTCCGACGGCTCCTGCCCCTACGCGAGCGGTGCAGAACGACACCACGGGTAATCCTGGATTGCCGCAAGCCCCTGCTCCAAGGGCGACGGAGCCTCTCTACCTGCGCCCGACCTTTACGAATTACAGCAAGGGCAAGCCATTCTTCCCCAATCCTTTCAAGGATTACACGTCGACGACCTACGAGGCGCCCCGGCTCGGCAATACGTCGAAGCTGGATGACCTGCTGCATAACGGCAAGATCTACCTGAGCCTGAGCGATGCCGTGACCCTGGCGCTGGAGAACAACTTCGATATCGCTATCGCGCGCATCAACCTGGATATCGCGGACACGGACCTGCTGCGCGCCAGGGCGGGTTCCTCCCTGCGCGGTGTTTCGACCGGTCTGGTAGCCAACACGCTGGGCGGAACGACGACCACCATCACCGGTGGCGGTGGACCGGGCGGCACGTCGAGCGGTTCGGGCGGCGGCGGCGCGGGCGCGAACGGAATCGTGCTCAGCACCAACGGCAGCGGCCCGACGCCCGAGGCGCTGGACCCTACCCTTACGGGATCGCTCGAATATGAATCGGCAGATACGGCGCAATCGAGCCCACTACTCGCCGGAGCTGCCTCGCTGAATTCGAATACGGCGACCTACAACTTCGGCTATGCCCAGGGATTTCTGACCGGCACCCAGGTGCAGGCGACCTTCAATAACAACCGGGTTACGACCAACGGCACGTTCAGCAGCTACAGTCCACAGCTCCAGACAATCTTTCAGGTAAAGGCGACGCAACACCTGTTGCAGGGCTTCGGGACGGGCATCAATGGCCGCTTTATCCTCCAGGCCAAGAACGATCGGCGGATTACGGATTCCGCGTTCCGGCAGCAACTGCTCTACACGGTCAACCAGGTGGAGAACATCTACTGGGGCCTGGTGAGCGCGTATGAAGATGAGCAGGCCAAGGAGCGTGCGCTCACGCAGTCCACGCAACTGGCCTCGGACAACCGGAAGCAGCTTCAGATCGGTACGCTGGCTCCGTTGGATGTTGTGAACTCCGATAGCTCGGTAGCCAGCGACAAGCAGGCGCTGATTGCCGCCCAGACGAATCTCGAATACCAGCAACTCATCATGAAGCAGGCGATTGCCCGCAACCTGAACGACCCGCAACTGTCGACTGCGCCGGTGATTCCCACCGACCGCGTCGGGCTGGATCGTCTGCCGGAAGAAGATATGCCTGTAGAGGACCTGGTCCGCCAGGCTTATGTGAACAATCCGCAGATCGAGCAGGCGGTGTTGAACATGAAGAACAACGCGATCACCATCAAGGCGGAGAAGAACGGCCTGCTGCCTGTGGTCGATGCGTACGCCTTCTATGGGGGCAGCGCGCTGGGAGGATCTCAGAATCCGGCTGAGGTCTGTGGTTTTAGCCTTGATCCGAACTCACCGGCGCAGACTTGCGCCGCCCTGGGCGAGGGCGTTCCAACGGTTGGTTACGGCTCGGTCCTGGGGCACACGTTCAACAACAGCTCGCCGGACCGGGGTGTTGGCCTGAGCATCTCGATCCCGCTCCGGAACCGTACGGCGCAGGCGGACCAGGCGCGGTCGCAGATGGAGTATCGCCAGTCGCAGATGCGTTTGCAGCAGCTCTATACGCAGATCCGGATCCAGATCATCAATGGACAGTACGCTCTGACCAACGATCGGGCGCAGGTATCGGCGGCGCAGGCGTCGCGCGACTATGCGGCGCAGAGCTACGAGGCCGAGCAGAAGAAGTACAAGCTTGGCGCTTCGACGACCGCCAACGTGTTGCAGCAGGGAAGAAGCCTGGCGACCGCGGAGAACACGCTGATCTCTTCGACGGGGGCGTATGCGAAGGACCGCGCGGCTTTGCTACAGTTGCTTTCGAGCACGCTGGACCGTTACGGCATCAGCATCGAGGCTGCGGCCTCCGGCACGATTGCCATGGCTCCGATCATTCCAGGGCTGACCGCGCCGAAGGCTCCGGAGACTCCGAAGCCGCTCAACGCCACACCTCCGCCCGTGCAGTAGGTAGGGCAGGAAAACAGCTCCAGGTAGCCCCATTCAATTGCAGGGAAGAAGCAGAGGGCTGTAAGACCGACTTATCTCGTGTGTAGATACTGAGATAAGTCGGTCTTACAGTCCTCTGCTTTCCTGTTGATCCGATACCTGGGGCTACGCTTGCAGCGAGCTAAAAACCGCTCGCTGCAGCGCTCCACCCCAGGCTGGGATGAAACGGGCCCTTGGCCCTAAAGATTAGGGCTCTCTTGTTATCGTGGCTTTCCGCAGTCTGTTAGCGTGGAGAGGTTCTTGCCGAGCGAGCATTCCCTCTGTGGCTAAAGCCACACCAGCAGCAGTACAGGGACGGCGGGACTGAAGTCCCGCCCCTTCAAAGCAAAGGCCATCGCGAACTAAAGACTCAGCACACTGGAAAGGGCCGCAAGCGAATATTGCTTGCGGCCCTTTTCTCGTTCGCGCATCTGATCGATTCAGAGTCTGCGGTATCGTCGAAAGAGAACTGGAGTTTTGCAATGAGCACTGAACATGAGAACTCGCTGGGCCGCGCTGCCTCGGCTTATTTGCGCTCGGCGCGTCATCAACCGATCGACTGGCACGAGTGGGGCACAGAGGCCTTCGCCAAGGCGGAGCGCGAGAACAAGCCAGTGCTGCTGGATATCGGCGCGGTGTGGTGCCACTGGTGCCATGTGATGGACCGCGAGAGCTATGAGAACGCCGCGACTGCCGAGGTCATCAATGAGCACTTCATCGCCGTAAAGGTGGATCGCGACGAACGTCCCGATGTGGACACGCGTTATCAGGCGGCGATCTCTACCATCAGTGGGCAGGGCGGGTGGCCGCTGACTGCTTTTCTTACTCCTGAGGGCAAGCCGTACTTTGGTGGAACGTATTTTCCACCTGACGACCGCTATGGCCGTCCGAGTTTTCAGCGCGTGCTGCTTACGATGGCGGATGTGTTTCAGAATCGCCGCGATGAAGTCGAGGAGTCGGCCGGTGGTGTGATGCTGGCCATCGAGGAGAATGAGAGCTTCTCCGTACCTGCGGGGAATCCGGGAGCGCCGCTGCTGGACAAGCTCGTCGCTTTGACGGTCTCGCAGTTCGATCAGAAGAATGGCGGTTTTGGATCGCAGCCGAAGTTTCCGAACTCGGGTGCGATCGATCTTTTGATCGATGCGGCTTCGCGTGGTGGAGAGTTGGCGGAGCAGGCCCGCCATGTGGCAACGGTAACGCTTCAGAAGATGGCTGCTGGCGGGATTCACGATCAGCTCGCGGGTGGGTTCCATCGCTACTCGGTGGATGAGCGCTGGATCGTGCCGCACTTCGAGAAGATGGCCTACGACAACAGCGAGCTGTTGAAGAACTACGTGCATGCCTTCCAGAGCTTTGGCGAGCCGGAGTTTGCGCGGGTTGCCAAAGATATTCTGCGCTGGATGGATGAGTGGTTGAGCGACCGCGAGCAGGGAGGCTTCTACGCCTCGCAGGATGCCGACGATTCATTGGACGATGACGGTGACTACTTCACCTGGACTCGCGCCGAGGCGAAGGCCGTGCTGACGGCGGAGGAGTTCGCGGTCGCGGAGCTGTACTTCAATCTGCGCGATGTTGGGGATATGCACCACAATCCCCAGAAGAACGTTCTGCATCTGGGGGAGCCTGTTGAAGCCATTGCGCGCAAGTTGAATCGCGCGCTGGATGAGGTGAACGAGACGCTTGCCGCGGCGACAGGAAAGCTCTATGCCGCACGGCTTCAGCGCAAGACGCCGTACGTCGACAAGACGATCTACACGGGTTGGAACGGCATGTGTCTTGCGGCTTACTTCGAAGCTGCGCGTGTGCTCGATCTGCCCGAGGTGCGCTCGTTTGCGTTACGTTCGCTGGACCGAGTGCTGAATGTTGCGTGGGACCCTGTCGAGGGACTGGCGCATGTGGTTGCCTATGGCGAAGGCGGATCGGCGGCGCGGGTTGCGGGGGTACTTGAGGACTATGGTTTTCTCGCGAATGCCGTGCTCGATGCCTGGGAGTCTACGGGCGAACTGCGCTACTTTACGGCTGCCCAGGCGATAGCGGATGTGATGCTGGTGCGGTTTTACGATGCGGCCGGTGGTGGCTTCTTCGATACCGAACGGATGGAAGGTGCCCCCCAGCCCATCGGGGCTTTGAGCACTCGGCGCAAGCCGCTGCAAGATGCGCCGACACCGGCAGGGAACTCTGTGGCCGTGACATTGCTACTGAGGCTGGCTGCTCTGACGAATCACAGCGATTACGGCGAGCGTGCGCAGGAGACGCTGGAGGCCTTCGCCGGAGTCGTTGAGCATTTCGGCTTGTATGCCGCCAGCTATGGGCTTGCGCTGCGCCGGGCCGTTGAGTCTTCGGTGCAGATTTGTGTTGTTGGGGACGATGCCAGGGCGCGTGAGCTTGAGGCTGCGGCGGTCGCAGGGTTTGCGGTGAATAAAAGCGTGATTCGCCTGGATCGCTCGCGGTTCCACGAGCTTCCCGCGGCGCTGGCCGAGACACTGCCGAATCTGCCGCAGGTGGAGGGTAGTTTTGCGGTCGTCTGCAAGGGCAATACGTGTTTGCCGCCGATACAGAGTGTTGAGGAGCTTAGGAATACAACGACTAGAGTTTGATTCTTTGTGTGGTGAGTCGTTGGTTCGTCGAAGAATTAGGCCATCTTTCTTCGACGACCTAAGACCTCAGGAATAGCTATGCCGCTGCTGGCGGTGCTGTCGGATCGGCTTTCTGGAATACCAGTGTGCTGCTGGCTGTGCCGAAGGGAATGTTCTCTTTGTCGAAGGCGATGAGTACCCTGCGGCGTAGTTCGCGCAGCACGCCATCGCGCTGGTTGGCGCGGACGCGCAGGTTGATGGGGTAGAGGACTTCGTGGCCATTGATCTTGTCCACGCCCAGGATCTGCGGATCGGCGATGATGACGTCGTGGAACGCCTCATCGGCCTTGAGGTCGGTAGCCAGTTTTGTCAGCAGCGCCATCACCCGGTCGGGGTTTACCTGCGTATCGACGCTGACCGTCAGCGTTGCGACGGAGAAGTCGCGTGACAGGTTGGAGACGGTTGCGATCTGGCTGTTCGGAACGATGTACAGGGTGCCGTCGCCATCGCGCAGCGTGGTGCAGCGCAAGGTCAGGCTTTCGACCGTGCCCTGCAGGCCTGCAACCTTTACGACGTCGCCGATGTTGTACTGATCTTCGATCAGGATGAAGACGCCGGTGAGCATGTCCTTGAAGATGGACTGTGCGCCAAAGCTGATGCCCAGGCCGATGACGCCGGCTGAGGCGATGAAGGGGGCGAGCGAGAAACCGATCGCGTCCAGGGTCTGAATAAAGATATAGAAGCCCAGCAGGCTGTAGGCGGTCGCGCGAATAATCCCGGCGGCGGTGCGCAGTTGCGCTGCCCTTTGCGAGTTTCCTACCAGGCGGTCCGCGTGTTTGCGCATGCGCTTCACGAAGAAGGAGACGACCTGCTGGAAACATAACGCGATGATCAGGGCAAGCAGGATCTTGGGCACGCCGCGCTGGAGAAAGCTCAGGAGGTCGGTGTGCCAGCCGTCTTCCAGTGTCCGAAACGGTAGAAATTTAGAAAGGGGCATGTTCAATCTCGCTCAGGGGTCTCGTGAAGAGGATACGGGAACATTGGGATCGTTAGATAGATGCAAAACAGATGCACAACGCCTTGAATGCAATGCTTTTCGTTTGTGTCCCCCAGGAACGGGTTTCGAGGGAGAACCGGAGGCCGGATATTTGAAGCGACCCAGCCGAAGAACGCACTAGCCAACGCTTTCCACGGCGTGATACGAGTAGAATCTTGCAAGAATAGGAGCGGGGGAGACACGGGCTTTGATACAGAAAAATATGTCCAACAGTAAGGCCACGGTATCGTCGGCAGGTGAGCCTGTCGCCGCAGGTCTTTCCGCCGCGCAGTTGATTGAGTTCTACCGGCTCATGTACCTCTCGCGGCGCACGGACGACCGTGAGATCCTGCTCAAACGGCAGCAGAAGATCTTTTTTCAGATCTCCTGCGCCGGGCATGAGGCCCTGCTGGTCGCTGCCGGCCTGGCTATGAAGCCGGGCTATGACTGGTTCTTTCCGTACTATCGCGACCGTGCCCTCTGCCTTGCGCTGGGCAATACGGTTGAGGATCAACTGCTGCAGGCCGTCGGCGCAGCGGACGATCCCGCCAGCGGCGGACGCCAGATGCCTTCGCATTGGACGAGCCGGCAGCTGAATATTGTTTCGCCTTCCTCTTCGACTGCGACGCAGTGCCTGCACGCTATCGGCTGCGCCGAGGCTGGGCGCTACTTCACGCAACATCCCGAGGCTGCGAAGAAGGCAGATGGGGATTATCGCGAGTTCAAGGATGTGAAGTTCCACGCCGACGAGGTTGTGTATGTATCGATCGGCGAGGGCTCGACGAGCCAGGGCGAGTTCTGGGAGTCGTTGAATACGGCCTCCAACAGCAAGCTGCCTGTGCTGTATGTCGTCGAGGACAATGGATACGCGATCTCTACCCCGGTCGAGGCGAACACTCCCGGCGGCAATATCTCGCGGCTGATCTCAAATTTTCCGAATTTTCACTTTGCTGAAGTGGACGGCACCGATGCCGTCGCGAGCTACCAGGCGATGGTCGAAGCGGTGGCGTACTGCCGGTCGGGCAAGGGGCCTGCGCTGGTGCATGGGCATGTCGTGCGGCCGTACTCGCACTCGCTGAGCGACGACGAGCGGCAATATCGCAGTGAAGAAGAGTTGCAGGCCGACGCGCTACGCGATCCGATTTCGCGGATGCAGATGTGGCTGTTACGCGAGGGCATCCTCGATGCGCAGGGAATCAATGAACTGGAGCGCAAGGTAGACGAAGAGGTGCAGCATGCCTCCGACCGCGCGCTTGCGGCGGTGCTTCCGCAGCCGGATACGATCCTGCGGCATGTGTACTCGGAAGATTTTGATCCGACGACTGAGAGCCTTGAGCGTGGAGCAGAGCCGACAGCCGATTCCAACGAACGCACGATGCTCGACCTCATCAACGCCTGCCTGCAGGACGAGATGCGCCGCGATGAGCGCATCGTCATCTTCGGCGAGGACGTTGCCGATGCGACGCGCGACAAGGAGCTGCGCGCCGGAAAACTGAAGGGCAAGGGCGGCGTCTTCAAGGTGACGGCGGGACTGCAGAAAGAGTTCGGCAACGACCGTGCGTGGAACTCTCCGCTGGCCGAGGCCAACATTACCGGTCGCGCGATCGGCATGGCGGTGCGCGGAATGAAGCCGGTGGTCGAGATTCAGTTCTTCGACTACATCTGGCCGGCGATGCACCAGATGCGCAATGAGCTTTCCGTGATGCGCTGGCGCTCGAACGGGCAGTTCTCCTGCCCGCTGGTGATGCGTGTTCCGATTGGCGGCTATCTCACGGGTGGATCGATTTATCACTCGCAGTCGGGTGAGAGCATCTTTACGCATACTCCGGGTGTGCGGGTGATCATGCCGTCGAATGCGCTCGATGCGATCGGGTTGCTGCGCACGGCGATTCGCTGCGACGACCCTGTGCTGTTCCTCGAGCATAAGCGTCTGTATCGCGAGACCTTTGGGCGGTCGGCGTATCCGGGACCGAACTATACGATTCCGTTCGGCAAGGCGAAGACTGTGAAGGAAGGCAAGGACCTCACCGTGATTACCTACGGCGCGGTGGTGCCACGGGCTTTGCAGGCTGCCCAGCGGATGCAGCGCGAGAAGGGCGTCGACGTCGAGGTGATCGATCTGCGCAGTCTCAGTCCCTATGACTGGGAGGCGATTGCGACCTCGGTGCGCAAGACCAGCAAGGTGATTGTGGCGCATGAGGACATGCTGAGCTGGGGCTACGGGGCGGAGATCGCCGCGCGGATTGGCGATGAGCTGTTCCACGATCTGGATGCGCCGGTGCGACGGGTGGGATCGATGGATACGTTTGTGGCCTATCAGCCGCTGCTGGAAGATGTGATTCTGCCGCAGCCGGAGCACCTGTTCCAGGCGATGAGCGATCTGGCGGCGTTTTAGGATATCTAGACGGCGAAGATTGCTGGCGTTGTTTTTGCCTTTGCTTTTTTGGTTGTCATTCCCGCAGGGAATCTGTTGTTTGTTCGTACCACCACAGATCTGTCTGTGCATGCGCCTTGCCTGTTCGAGCTGGAAGCGGATTCCCTGCGGGAATGACAACAAGAAAAACAAAGACAAAAGCTACGGCCAAGGTCAGCGCCAGCACGTTGGTCTATTTTTAACATTCCATTCCACAACTGCTGATTTGAGTCGGGGTCTAAGAAGGTGGCATAAGACACATCTCAGGAGAACTTCGTCATGACGACGTCATTGAAGTCTTTGGGTCCTGTAGTAGAAGCGGGTAAGGCCGCTACCGTTGCTGTACTTTGCGTTTTGATGGCTGTGCCGCCGGCGGTTGCCGCGGTGCCGACGACGACTTCGGAGAAGGTTACGCTGCCAGCTTCCGTTCAGAAGACACCGCTCACGCACCAGCAGAAGACTCTTCATGCGCTCAATCGCCTGACCTTCGGTCCGCGGCCCGGGGATGAGCAGGCCGTGAACAAGATGGGCATGGAAGCCTGGTTTCAGCATCAGCTTCATCCTGAGAACATCGACGATTCGGGCTTTGAGGCGCGGCTGGACCAGTTTCCCGCGTTGAAGCTCTCGCAGGAAGAGTTGATGAGCCGCTATCCGATGCCGCAGACCGTGCGCGAGATGGCCCGCAACCATGATCCTCTGCCTGCCGATCCTGTGGAGCATGCGATCTATGCGGACGCCATCGCGTACTACGATACCGTGGCGGGCAAAGGCGACGATAAGGCTGCTGCCAAGACCGGCGAAGTGAAGGCTAATGATGCAGGCGATAGCATGGGCGACGCGATGCAGATGCAGAAAAACGCTCCTGCAAAGATGGATGGCGCTTCGATCGACAACGCAATGACGGCGGACGGTACGGCGCCGAAGACCAAGGCTAACGGCAAGCGCAAGTTCAGCGGCACACCGATGTCCGACGACGAGGTAGAGGCTGTGCTGGCACTCCAGCCGGAGCAGCGTTTTGCAAAGCTCGTTGCGATGTCTCCCGAGGAGATGATCGGTTTCCGTAGGGGCCTTAAGCCGCGCCAGCAAGGTGCGTTGTTGAAGGATCTCTCGCCTGAGCAGCGGGAGGATGTGGCCTCCATGCAGAGGCCGGAGCGCATGGTGATCGCCGAGGCCCTGCAGGAGCGGCTGCTGCGCGATGTTTATTCGGAGCGGCAGTTGCAGGCTGTGATGGTGGACTTCTGGCTGAACCACTTCAGCGTCTATGTGGGGAAGAACCAGATCGAGCCGTACCTTCTGGCTTCTTATGAGCGTGATTCCGTTCTGCCGAATGCGTTGGGCAAGTTCGAGGACCTGCTCGTGGCCAATGCCAAGAGCCCGGCGATGCTGCTGTATTTGGACAATGCCCAGAGTGTCGGGCCGGATTCGAAGGCGGCGGAGCGAAGCAAGAGGATCAGCGAGGTCGCTCCTGACTCGAAGATCGCCAAGGCTGCTGCGAAGGGCCTGAATGAAAACTACGGACGCGAGCTGATGGAGCTGCACACGCTCGGCGTGAACGGCGGCTATACCCAGCAGGACGTGATCGAGGTCGCCAAGTGCTTTACCGGCTGGACGATCGACCGGCCCTATCAGGGCGGCAGCGGCAGCTTTGTCTTTGACGCCAGGCGCCATGAGCCAGGACCGAAGACCGTTCTCGGGCAGATGATCCCTGAAGGGGGCGTGAACGAGGGGCTTCAGGTGTTGCACATTCTGGCTACGAGCCCGGCGACGGCACGATTTGTTTCAACCCAGTTGGCGGTGCGCTTCGTCAGCGATACGCCCTCCCCGGCGCTGGTCAATCGCATGGCTGCGACGTTCCTCAAGACGGATGGCGATATCAAGGCGGTGCTGAGCACGATGTTCCACTCGCCTGAGTTCTGGGCTCCGTCGGTCTATCGCGCAAAGGTGAAGACGCCGATCGAGTTCATGGCTTCGGCGCTGCGGGCCAGCGATGCAAACCTGGTCAATCCGGCGGTGGCGGTACAGGCGATGAATCAGCTGGGGATGCCGATCTACGGGATGCAGACTCCGAACGGCTACTCGTGGAAGGCCGATCACTGGGTCAGCAGTAATGCTCTGGTCTCGCGCATGAACTTTGCGCTGGTGTTGAGCGGCGGCCATGTTCAGGGAGCCCATCCGGATTGGCCGCATCTGCTGGGAGATGCGGAAGAGTCTCCGATGGTCACGGCGCCTGACTCGGCTACGGAGTTGCAGCTGGAATCGTTGTTGCTGGGCCAGCCGGCGACTCCACGGACTCGTGGGACGGTGATGGAGCAGTTTACGAATCCGGATACGCAGCAGACGGCTCAGCAGAACTTTGCGATGAAGGCGAATGCGGCGGATGACATGGGAGCTTCCCTGGTGCGGATTGGCGGCAAGAAGCAGCAGGGCCAGGGGCCGGGGCTGCAGGCTGGCCAGCCGGCGACGCCGCTCGCGACCATGGCGGGATTGTTGTTGGGCTCTCCTGACTTTCAGCGGAGATAATGTCACGTTGGCGCAGAAGATGCATGGGTGTATCGAGATACAGCTGTGTCTGAAATTCACGTAGGGCTCTGCACTTCCAGGCAACTTTCGTCGGGGAGTAGAGTTACTACCAGCAAGGGAAGTTGCGTCAGGGACGGCGCTTCCAGGCAATCGAGGAGTTTTCATGTCGACCAGGACGATCTATACCGATTCAAGCGATTGGGGTTGCGATATGCATGGGCGCGATCTTCCGCGGCGCAACACTGTCACGCGGCGTGGATTCATGCGCGGAGGAGCCCTGGCCCTGGTGGGTACCTCGGTCATTCCGAGCTTTCTCACGCGGTCCATCTATGCGGAGATGACCACCGCTGCCGCCAACAAGAAGAAGCTGGTTGTGATCTTCCAGCGCGGTGCCTGCGATGGTCTGAACGTCGTAGTGCCCCATGCGGAGAAGAACTACTACGCGATGCGCCCCACGATCGCGATCAAGCAGAACGAGGTGATCGACCTCAACGGGTTCTTTGGCCTGCATCCTTCGATGGCGGCGTTCAAGCCTCTCTACGATCAGGGGCATCTGGCGATCGTCCACGCTGCAGGATCGCCGGACACCACGCGGTCGCACTTCGATGCGCAGGACTATATGGAGTCGGGCACGCCGGGCGTCAAGGTGACGCAGGATGGCTGGCTGAACCGTGCGCTCCAGGACGAGAAGCTGGCGGGCAAGCCTTCCGCCTTCCGCGCCGTCGCGCTGGGAACCCAGGTTCCCCGGACCCTGCAGGGCAAGGTTCCGGCCATTGCCGTCGCCAATCTGGCTGACTTCTCGGTCGCGGGCCGTGGGCCGCAGACTTCTCCGATCTCGAATGCCTTCCAGGCGATGTATGACGAGAGCTCGGATGCTGTGCTGCACGGCACGGGCGAGGAGACGTTTGAGGCCGTCAAGATGCTCAAGTCGGCCGATCCGGCCCACTATCAGCCGGCGGCGGGAGTTACCTATCCCAACACGGCGTTTGGCAACAGCCTGAAGCAGGTCGCTCAGTTGCTCAAGGCGAATCTTGGGGTGGAGGCGGCGTTCTCCGACATCGGCGGCTGGGACACGCACCAGAATCAGGGGGGAGCGACCGGTCAGCTCTCCAATCGGCTGAAGGAGTTCTCCGAGACGATTGCGGCCTTCTGGAAGGATATGGGGAACGACTCCGAGAACGTCACGCTGGTTACGATGTCCGAGTTCGGCCGTACGGCCCGGCAGAACGGCACCGGCGGAACCGACCATGGCCACGCGAATGTGATGTTCGTTCTCGGCGGCACGGTAAAGGGCGGCAAGGTCTACGGCAGATGGCCGGGGCTCTCCAATGAGCAGCTCAATGAGGGACGCGATCTCACCGTGACAACTGATTTTCGGAATGTTCTGGGTGAGGCTGCCTATAAAACTCTGGGATCGCGGAATATGGAAGCGGTCTTCCCTGGAGCAAAGGTTAATCCGGCATCTTTCCTTAACTTTGCGTAAGTTGCTTATAGGGAACAGCTTAGATTGTAAAAAGAAGAGCAGGCCGGATGTCTTCGGTCTGCTCTTTTACTTTTCTTGAGGTACTTCGAGAAAATATATGGAAAGTGGAAAACTTTTTCCAAAAACTTACGTCTTATTGGATGTAACACAATGCAACAGCCGGCCCAGCAGTCCCCACGGTTCCCGGCATCCCCTATCCGCACAACCCTCCCCACCCCTCTGTAAGGTCGCCAGAACATCGGCGGCCTTCACGCCTTTTAGACATAAGTAGTAAAAGACAAAAGCTTTAACGCAAAGGTTTCGCAGAGAGCGCGCCAAGGGAGGCTTTGTCTGCCTTGGGACTGTCATCCAACTGCAATCGATTTCACTCCAAGAGTCATCCGATGGCAGGTCCTAGGGTTTCTGGGGTACGTAGGTATCCAGAAAGCGCCGGAGAGAACCGTGAAGGGCTGCTTGGTCCTGACCGGGGGCGAGCTCGACGGTCAGTTTCGGGTTGGCGGCACTCGACAGGTTGGCCGGGATCGGGCCGGTCGTGGAGGAGATTAAGAGTTTGGGGGTAGCGAGGCTGCGCAGACGATCGGCCAGAGGGAAGCGCTCGTGGAAGAGCAGGCTGATGGGGACCATCCTCGAGCGGGAGTCCTGCCGGACGCGGGTTTCGAAGTCGCCGTCGGGGTTCTGGAGAATCAGGGCGGCGATCTCTTTGTGGTCTGTGCAGAGCTTGGCTGCCAGAGAGGCGCCAGCGCCGCTGCCGTAGGCGATAACGGAGCTGTTGGGGATGCCGCGCAGGCCTGTCACGTAGCTCAGGGCCGATTCAGCGTCGCCCTCCATCAAGACTTCCGTGGGGTGTTTGCCGCCGCTCCGGCCAAAGCCGCGGTAGTCGAAGAGCAGGACGTTGAGCTGGGCATCGTGGAGAGTGCGAGCCTCCGGCAGAGCATCGCTCATGGAGCCCTGGCCGCTATGGAGCATGATCACAGTCGGGTAGGAGGGTACGTCGCCGGGAATCCACCAGCCGTCGAGCTGGGGCTGGCCGCTGGCGTCCACGCCGAAGTGGACTTCCGTGAAGGCGAGGTTGAGGTCCTTTGGGGTTTGGGTGATGGCTCGTGAGGGCTGGAGCACGAGTTGCCACTGGCCATAGGAAAAGAGACCGCATACGGTGAGATAGGCGCAGAGTATGGCGAAGGCGATCACCACGCCGAGTGCCTGCAGAATCCATCGCGGATCGACGACTTCAGGGGGGGCGCTGTTGGTGAAATTCGGTCGGATCTGCGGCTTGGGCGGACGGTTCGGCATGGTTCTCCTGATCTTGTCCAGCATCTCATGGGTAAAAGAAAATGAGCGAAGGCTAAAGTAAGCCGGAGGAGAGCGTGTGTCCCACTGGGTTCGGTTGTGCGGGGTGAAGGAGATTCCTGAGCCGGGAAGTGTCATGGAGGCTGAGGCGGAGGGGGTAGCGATCTGCCTGGCCAACGTCGATGGCCGGTTGGCGGCGCTGGATAACTGGTGTCCGCATCGTCGCGGGCCACTTGGTGCGGGCTGGATTGAGGGGGAGGCCGTGGTGTGTCCCTGGCACTCGTGGGCTTTCAATACTGTTACCGGGATTGCGGAGCCGCCGGAGCGGGCCCGGGTGGATGTCATGCCGGTAAAGATTGAAAACGACGATCTCCTGGTGAATTTAGGCGATTCTGACGTGCCGCGACTCTAGCCTGATCCCCAATAGATTTTTAATTCAGAAAACTCTTTTACTCAGCTTTGCTTCTCATAGGATGATGGGCAGCGACGAATTCACATCGATCGCCCTGATTGGAGAATTTTTTAGATGAAGCGTACATTGCTCTCTCTCTTCGCTCTCGTCCTTTTCGCTGGCACCTTCAGCGCAGCCGAAGCGCAGCATCATCGTCACCGTGTTTGCCATTTTCACCACGGCCACCGTGTTTGCCACTGGGCGTAGTTTCGCGTCTCCAACTGTGAAGGCCCGGTCAAAAGCCGGGCCTTTTCGTTTATGCACCCCGGAGACTGATAAAATCGTTTAAATCCACTCTCCGGGGAGAGGCAATGCAAGCAATTCTCGCCCTTGAAGACGGGCGCCTCTTTCGCGGTAAGGCCTTCGGTTCGCAGGTTGAACGCGTTGGCGAGGTAGTCTTCAACACATCACTGACCGGTTACCAGGAGATCTTCACCGATCCTTCCTATGCAGGCCAGATCGTTATTTTGACAAACCCTCACATTGGGAACTATGGCACTTCACCTTCAGATGCAGAGGCTTCCCGCCCCTATATCGAGGGATTGGTCGTGCGTGAGTTCTCTCCGGTGAGCTCAAACTGGCGTTCCACCGAGGTCGCCGACGAGTATCTGGAGCGCAACGGCGTTCCGGTGATCGCAGAGATCGACACGCGAGCCGTGGTGCGCCATCTGCGCGCCAATGGCGTCATGCGTGGAGTGATCTCGACGGCGGTCGAGGATACGGACGCGCTCGTCGCCAAGGCTCGTGCCCACAAGAAGATGGACGGCACCGACCTGGCCAGCGTCGTTTCGACGAAGACCTCCTACACCTGGGACTCGACAGAACCGCGCAATGAGACGGGCGACTTCCTGTTGCCCACGGACTCAGGAGCGGTGGGGCAGATGCACGTGGTCGCTTATGACTTCGGCATCAAGCAGAACATTCTGCGCATGCTCTCGCGCGAGAACTGCCGCGTGACGGTGGTGCCGGCAAAGACCTCCGCCGCCGAGGTGCTGGCGCTGGAGCCGGATGGCATCTTCTTCTCCAACGGCCCCGGCGACCCCGAGCCGCTGGAGTACGCGCAGCAGAACATCCGCGACCTGCAGGGCAAGAAGCCGCTGTTCGGCATCTGCCTGGGGCACCAGTTGTTCGGCCTGGCGCTCGGCGGCAAAACCTACAAGTTGAAGTTCGGGCATCATGGCGGGAACCATCCGATCAAGAACCTCGAGACCGGCAAGGTCGAGATCACGGCGCAGAACCATAACTTCAACGTCGATCCGAAGTCTCTGCCCGATGACGTAGCGGTGACGCACGTCAACCTGAACGACGACACGCTTGCCGGTCTGAAGCACAAGACCGATCCGATGTTCAGCGTGCAGTACCATCCCGAGGCAAGCCCCGGGCCGCATGATTCGCACTATCTGTTCCGGGACTTCCGTAAGATGATGGAAGAGTGGAGGAAACCCTAATGGCGAAGACCAGCATGGAGATCGTGATGAGCGATGACCTGAAACGGCGTCTTTCCGCTGCTGCCGAGAAGACAGGAAAGACCGTGCAGGAGTTTGCCCAGGAAGCACTCTATACCTATGTCGAAGATATTGAAGACGGTGTCGTCTCGGATGTCGCGCTTTCGGAAGAAGGGTTGACGTACATACTTCCTGAAGGAGAGCGAGTTGCAGGCCTGGAACATTCAATATACGAAGCAAGCCGAAAGACAGCTTAAAAGACTTTCCCCAGACGTTGAAACACGAATCCGATCCTTCATGGAAAACCGAGTTGCCAAACTGGAGGCTCCTCAGGTCATCGCGAAGAAGTTGAGTGGTGCCTATGAGGACAGGATTCGTTATCGTGTTGGCGATTACCGTGTGATTTGCCGCATTGAAGACCATCTCCTCCTCATTCTTGTAGTTGAGGTAGCGCACCGCCGTGAGGTATATCGTTAGATGCCACGCAGGAACGACATTGCAAAGATTCTAGTTATCGGCTCCGGGCCGATCGTCATTGGCCAGTCCGCTGAGTTCGATTACTCCGGCACGCAGGCCTGCAAGGCCCTCAAGGCTGAGGGCTACGAGGTGGTGCTGGTGAATTCGAACCCGGCCTCCATCATGACCGATCCCGAACTTGCCGACCGCACCTACATTGAACCGTTGACTCTTAAGTATGTTGAAGAGATCCTGCGCGTCGAAGTCGAGATGATGGCGGGCAAGGAAGGCGTGTTCGCTGTGCTGCCGACCGTCGGCGGACAGACCGCGCTCAATCTTGCGGTCGATCTCGCCGACGCGGGCGTGCTCGAGAAGTATGGCGTCGAGCTCATCGGCGCGAAGCTCGAGGCGATCAAGAAGGCCGAAGACCGTCTGCTCTTCAAAGACGCGATGAACAAGATCGGGCTCGACATGCCGAAGTCGATGCTCATCAATAACCTTCGCGATGGGATTGAGTTCGCCGCGAAGCTGGGCTTTCCGGTGGTCATTCGCCCGAGCTTTACGCTGGGCGGATCGGGCGGCGGCATCGCCTACAACCGCGAAGAGCTGATGGAGATTCTGTCGCGCGGCCTCGACCTTTCGCCGGTGCACGAGTGCCTGCTCGAAGAGTCGGTGCTGGGCTGGAAAGAGTATGAGCTGGAGGTGGTGCGCGATCTCAACGACAACGTCATCATCATCTGCTCGATCGAGAACTTCGATCCGATGGGAGTGCATACCGGTGACTCGATCACGGTTGCTCCCGCGCAGACGTTGACGGACCGCGAATACCAGGTAATGCGTGATGCGGCGATTGCCGTCATTCGCGAGATCGGTGTCGAGACCGGTGGAAGCAACGTGCAGTTCGCGGTGAATCCGCAGAACGGCCGCATGACGGTCATTGAGATGAATCCGCGCGTCTCGCGTTCTTCGGCGCTGGCGTCGAAGGCGACGGGATTCCCCATCGCGAAGATCGCCGCGCGTCTGGCCGTCGGCTACACGCTCGACGAGCTGCAGAACGACATTACGAAGGCCACGCCTGCCTGCTTCGAACCGACGATCGATTATGTCGTCGTGAAGATTCCGAAGTGGCAGTTCGAGAAGTTCCCCGGCGCCGATGAGATCCTTGGGCCGCAGATGAAGTCTGTCGGCGAAGTGATGGCGATTGGCCGCACCTTCAAAGAAGCGCTGATGAAGGCGGTACGCTCGCTCGAGACAGGCAAGAAGGGCAGTGGGGATACGATCGATCCACGCAGATTGCGGCAGCGTCTTGTCACTCCGCATCCTGAGCGCCTGGCGTACCTGCGTTATGCCTTCGATCAGGGCATGAGCGTGCGCGAGGTTGCGCACTTCACCGGCATGGACCCCTGGTTCCTGCACCAGATGAAGACCATTGCGGAAGAGCTGAAGACGGTTGCGGAGAAGGGCATTGCCCTGGATGCGCATGAGCTGCACTCGGCCAAGCGCATGGGACTGTCGGATGAGAGACTGGCTGCGGCGTTTGGGCTCAACGGCAAAGACGCAACGGCGCAGGTGCGGTCGCTACGTGAGAAGCTCGGTGTGCGTCCGGTTTACAAGCTTGTCGATACCTGCGCGGCGGAGTTCGAAAGCTTTACGCCTTATCTCTACTCCTGCTTCGACGAAGAGGATGAGGCTGCGCCCACGGCGAACAAGAAGGTCATCATTCTCGGCTCCGGGCCGAACCGTATCGGGCAGGGCATTGAGTTCGATTACTGCTGCTGCCATGCGGCCTTCGCGCTGCGTGAAGATGGCTACGAGACCATCATGGTCAACTGCAATCCGGAGACGGTTTCGACCGACTACGACACCAGCGATCGCCTCTACTTCGAGCCGTTGACGTTTGAAGATGTGCTCGCGGTGTATGAGCATGAAGCTTCGGCGGGCGCGGAGATCGGGATGATCGTCCAGTTTGGCGGACAGACTCCGTTGAACCTGTCGCTGCCCCTGAAGGCAGCCGGTGTGCCCATTATCGGCACGTCGCCCGAGTCGATCGATCTTGCCGAGGACCGCAAGCGGTTTGGCAAGCTGATTACGGAGCTTGGTATTCCTCAGCCTGAAGGTGCGATGGCGACCAGCGTGGAAGAGGCGCTGGCCGGCGCGCGGCGTGTGGAGTATCCCGTGCTGGTGCGGCCTTCATACGTGCTGGGCGGACGTGCGATGGTGATTGCGTATGACGACGAAGCGGTCGTCCGCTATATGTCGACTGCGATCGAGTACTCGCAGGAGCGGCCGGTGCTGATCGACCACTTCCTCGAAGATGCGCAGGAGGTCGATGTCGACGCGCTGTGCGACGGCAAGGATGTGGTCATCGCCGGGATCATGCAGCACATCGAAGAGGCTGGCGTGCACTCGGGTGATTCCTCATGCGTACTGCCCGCGGTCGATCTCTCGGCTGAGGTGCTCGAGACGATTCGCAGCTATACGCGGCAGCTTGCGCTGGCCTTGAATGTGATCGGTCTCGTGAATCTGCAGTTTGCGATTCAGCGTGGCAAGGTCTTCGTGATCGAAGTGAATCCGCGCGCTTCGCGCACGGTGCCGTATGTTTCAAAGGCGACGGGCATTCAGCTTGCGAAGGTAGCTTCGCGCCTGATGACGGGCCGCAAGCTAAGCGAGTTGCTTCCGGAGCAGCTTGCGAGCGGACGCGATCTAGGCACGGGCAATCACTTCTTCGTGAAGTCGCCGGTGTTTCCGTGGGGCAAGTTCCAGGGCGTCGATCCGGTGCTTGGGCCGGAGATGCGCTCCACCGGCGAGGTCATGGGTGTGGCCGCAACCTTCGGTGAGGCCTTTGCGAAGGCCCAGACCGCGGCTGGCCTGCATCTTCCGCGTGAGGGCACGGTCTTCTTCAGTGTGAACGAGCACGATAAGGAGTCTGTCGCGAGCCTGGCACGCCGCTTCGTTGAGATGGGCTTCCATCTGGTGGCGACGCATGGCACCGCCGAGGTACTTGAGGACAGTGGCCTGCAGGTCGAGCGCGTATACAACGTGAACGAAGGTAGACCGAACGCCGTCGATCTCATCAAGAGCGACCGTATTCAGCTCGTGGTGAATACACCGCGCGGGCAGGAGAGCGTCTTCGATGAGCAGGCGGTTCGCCGTGCCGCGGTGACCGGCCGTGTGCCGACCATTACGACGCTGGCTGCTGCACGGGCTGCGGCGGATGGAATCGAAGCGCTGCAAAAGGGCGAGTATCGTGTTGAGTCGTTGCAGGCATTGCATGCAGCACGCAAGAGTGAAGCGGTTCTGGCGTAGGTTGCGGAATGTCTGGTGAAGCTATGTTGATCGACGGAATTCATATCCCTCTGACGGTGCCGTTCTATCGCGATGGCAACAGCTATCTGCGCAAGCTGGAGCACAACGTTGGCCGCTACTCGCTGACGCCTGCTGCTGGTCTGGTAGCTCTTGGACCGGGCAGCGAGGGGAGTACGCTCTCTGACGTTGAGACGGACGAGGTGCTGCAGGCTGTCGGCCAATCGGCGGCGCGCGAGAAGGTGTTGATCGCAGGGATCGCAAAGGACAGCGTGCGCCGTGCGGTGGCGATGGCGGAGAGCGCGGAACGTGCGAGCTTCGATTCGGTGCTGCTCGCGGCTCCGCACACCTTGCTGCCTGACGCTGAACTGGCGCTCTTCTTCCGCGCCGTTGCGGATGCTTCGCCGCTTCCGGTGCTGCTCTGGAGCCATGCGACGGCGCCGTCCCGGCAACTGCCGATTACGTTGGTCGCTGAGTTGGCAGAGCATGCCAATATCGTTGGACTGTATGATGCGGACCTGTCCGTTGAACGCTATGGTTTGATTGCTACAGCCACGGCTTCAGTGCGCCGGGATGTAACCGTGACTACGATCTTTGCGCCGGTGACGCGCCGGATGGTTGTGCCTGAGAGTGGTGAGGGGCCTGCGACATTCGTGTCCGCCGAATCGCTGGGTGGTGGCGCAGCCCTGGCCGTTGCCACGCCGAAGGCGACGATCAAGACACGCACGAAGACAGTTGGATTCCAGGTGATGGCTGCTGGAGATGCCAGTGAACTGTTGCCTCTGCTGGAGGCAGGTGTTCCGGGAGCGTTGCCGCGGCTGGCTGCGTGTTCTCCGCAGGCTTGCCATGAGGTCTTTGCGGCCTTCAAGGATGGCGATCCCGCGTTGTCCGCCGAGAAGGCGAAGCGGCTTCGCATGGCGGATGAGGTGATGCGGAAGCTTGGTGTCGCCGGGATCAAGTATGGTTGCGATCTGAACGGTTATTTCGGGGGATCGCCCCGGTTGCCGCGTCTGCCGTTGAATATTGAGCAGCGTGAGCTAGTGGAAGTGGCGTTGCGCGAGCTGCGGAACTAACAGCCAGTTCATCGGTGATTTGAAGTTCTGCGGTGGGGCTGGTTTGCGTTCAGCTACGAGCTGCGAGGTTGCGAGCTACGAGTTGAAAGGGTTCTCGTGCTGCGCGTAGGAGGGGCCGTGTACATTCCGAAGGTGAATGAAGAAAAACGGATTCCGGTTATCCATGCGTTGATTCAGGCTCATCCGCTCGCGTCCCTGGTAACGATGAGTTCCTCCGGTCTTTTTGCTTCGCACATTCCGATGGTGCTTGAGGCAGATGGTTCGGAGTTTGGTGTGTTGAAGGGGCATATCTCTCGCGCCAATACGCAGTGGCGCGATCTGACGCCGGACGTCGATGCCCTGGCCATCTTTGCAGGGCCGCAACATTACATCTCGGCTTCCTGGTATCCGGGCAAGCACGAGCATGGCAAAGAAGTGCCTACGTGGAACTATGCCGTCGTTCATGCCTACGGTCCGCTGAGGGTGATTCATGAAGCCGATTGGCTGTTGAAGCACCTGGAGGGGTTGACCGATATTCATGAGGCGTCGTCGGCCGTTCCATGGAAGGTCAGCGATGCGCCGGAGACGTTTATTCAGGCCTTGTTGAATGGGATCGTTGGATTTGAACTGCCGATCCGGCGGCTTGAGGGCAAGTGGAAGGTGAGCCAGAACCGCAATGAGCGCGACCGCTGCGCCGTGGTTGAAGGTCTCGATGCGCTCAACACTCCTGAGAGCCTGGCGATGAAGTCGCTTGTCGAAAAGATTTAGTTTTACCGTGGGCGTACTGTTTCTTGCAGTCAGTCTTGCTGGTGAAGTGCGGGTAAGGGCATCCGGAATTTTGTGGTGGGCTGGTTTGCGTTCAGCTACGAGCTGCGAGGTTGCGAGCTACGAGTTGAAACGGTTTTCTTTTGCCATATTGCTGAAGCGCAGTGTAACTTGTGCAGGTACACACCAGGATTCAAAAGAGGGATTCCAGCATGAGAGTGATTGCGCTTCGACTTGTCGCGGTTTTGCTGTTTGCAATTGGGGTGCTTCAGTCACAGGCCCAAGATCTCTCAGGAAACTGGCAGGGTACTCTGCAGGCGGGTAACGGTCTGCGGATTCTCCTGAAGATATCCAAGGCGGACACTGCTGGATGGAAGGGTGTGATGTACAGCATCGATCAGGGTAGTACCCCTATCAGCATCACCTCCATAACAGTAGACAAGCCGAGCTTTGGTTTTACCGTCAAGCCTCTGGATCTGACTTACGCCGGAACGCTGAATCCCGATGGGACCTCGATCGAGGGTAACTCGACGCAAAACGGCACGCCGCATGTGCTCAACCTCACCCACGTCACTCCGGAAAATACCTGGGCCATTCCCGAGCCACCGAAGTCTATGCCGACGGATGCGAAGCCCAAGTTTGATGTGGTTACAGTGAAGCCGAGCGACCCAAACAAGCCCGGGAAGCTATTTACGATTCGCGGGCGGCAGGTCTTAACGATCAATACCACGGTCAACGATCTCATTACCTTCGGTTATTCTCTGCAGACAAAAGAGATCTTGAACGCTCCTTCATGGATGGACGAAAAGTACGACGTTGACGGCGTGCCGGACGTAGAAGGCCAGCCGAATATTCAGCAGATGCGATTGCTGATACAGGATGCTCTGGTGGCGCGGTTTGGACTGAAGTTCCATACCGAGCAGCGGGAGATGACGGCCTATGCTTTGACCGTGGCCAAGGGCGGACCGAAGCTCACTCTGACTTCCGATCGGCCAAACTCGCCGGGAAATTTCATCTTCGGCGGCCTGGGCAAACTAAGAGTGACCAATTCCACCATGAAAGACTTCTGCCACGGCATGCAGGAGGCGGTGATGGACAAGCCGGTAGTGGATCAGACTGGATTGACCGAGCGGTATGACTTCAACCTGAACTGGACGCCTGACCAATCTCAGTTTGCGTCGTTCGGCGCGCATATCCCTCTACCGAATCCCGATGATCCGAACGCCTTGCCCAGCCTCTTTACCGCGTTGCAGGAACAGGTGGGGCTGAAGATGGATGTGACGAAGGCGAAGGTTGATGTGATGGTGGTCGATCACATCGAAAAGCCTTCCGGGAACTGACGCGCTCTTAGCCGCTACTGTAACTCGGTAGGGAGTAGTGTGCTACATTGTGATAGCATACTACATAGTTCATGAGTACCCCTCGTCTCTCCCATAGCGCGGCTCTCATCCTCAAGACACTCAGCCTCGGCTACTGCTTCGGCTTCGATGTCATGGAGGTCACCGGTCTGCCCAGCGGTACCGTGTATCCGGCACTCCGCCGTCTTGAGCGCGACGAGCTTGTTACCTCCAAGTGGGAAGCAGAAGAAGAAGCCGCGACCAACCAGCGTCCGGCCCGCCGTTACTATGAGGTCACGCGCGAAGGCAAAGCAGCCGCGCTCGCTGCCACTGAGCGATATCCACTCCTCGCCCGCCTTGTTTCGGAGAAGCACTCATGAGCCACTCCCTCCCCTCGCCTCTGCCGCTCTTCGATCGAATCCTCCTGCGCATCCTGGGGAAGGCCGTTCCTGCTGCCGAACGCGAAGAGTGGTTCCACACCTGGCAAGCTGAGCTTTGGCATATTCACCATCGGACTCGTAGCCGTCGTTCCCAGGCCCTGAGTGTCATGGTCGATCTCTCGATTGGTCTCATGCGTGATGCTCTCTGGCTCCGCACCGATAGCTGGAGACGCGCCCTAAGCGGTACAGCCACTCTTTGCCTCTCCTTGCTCTTCGCTCTTTGCCTGCTTTCCGCGCTGGCCTCCCTGGCGCTTAGCGGAGGTTGGCATGCGCTCAGCCTCAATCTAAGCAACCCCTCCAGGCGTTTCCTTATCGAAACGCCTCTTGTAGCCTTTGTCACGTTTGCTACGGCCTCACGCAGACATGTCAAACCCAGTGCAACCGGAAAAACAATGTACTGGATCAAGCGGCAGCTCTTCTTCGCTGCAAAGGCAACGCTTGTTCTGGCGCTCTCCTTTCTGTTGAGCACGGATATTTGCCAGCCCCTTCACGCTCCTCTGCCTATTACGGCAGACCTGGCTCAAGTGCTCATTTCCGCCTGCATCTCGCTGGTTGGCCTGCGCTGGGCCTTCCACGATCAGGGGCAGCGTTGCAACCAGTGTCTCCGCGTGCTTTCCACACCTGCGCGCGTAGGCCGTCCCTCGCATAATCTTCTTGAGTGGAACGGCAACGAGCTGGTCTGCCGGCAAGGCCATGGCATGCTCAGCATTCCAGAGATGGAGACGAGCTGGTGTCGGTCGAGCGAATGGATCACGCAAAATCCCGGGTGGGATCGGGTCGCAGGCGTTAGCTAGAGCTTTGGCAGAAGCAGATTCGCTGCGGGAATGACAACAAGAAAAGCAAAAGAAAAGGCTGAAGGCCAGATCTATTCGTGAATACCACAATAGGTCTAAGCTTCAGCCCTCTTCTTGTATTGCGCTGTTTTTACCGGCGCGGTGTAATCGGCACGCCCATGCCGTTGAGTTTGCTGCGGGCCTGGGAGGCCTCCGGAGACTGGGGGAAGCGCTGGATCAGCGAACGCAGTTCGCGGATACCGGCGTCGTTTTGCTTCATGGCGAGCAGGGCCTCACCCTTGTGTAGGTGGGCCGCCGGAATCTTGGCGTTGTCCGGGTAGCGTTCGAGCAGGTGGTCGTAGCTCTTGACTGCCGCTGTCGGCTTCTGGGTCTTGCTGTTGATCTCGCCGATGTAGAAGTAGGCGTTGCCCGCAAGATTGTCATCCGGATAGGCCTTGATGAGATCGTCGAACTCGGACGAGGCGAGAGCGTACTTGGCTCCCATGTAGTCGCTGTAGGCGGTGCGATACATGTCGGCTACTGGAGGAGCATCAGAGGCTGAGGGCTTGGCGTCGGGTCTTGTGATCGGTGCGGCGGGCTGATCGGCGGGGCCGCCGTTGTCGCTCGGTGCTGTGGGGGGGAGGACGTTGGAAGGCTGGGTCTGGGGCTGGGCTGCTGCCGGTGCGCCGGTTCCCTGGGGCAGGTTGCCCAGGATGGCGTTCGCCGACTGCTGCTGGTTCTGAATGTCGCTCAGCGTCTTTTCCATGCGCGCCATGCGGGCCTTCAGCTCGTCGAGCGTGTCGTTGAGAGATTGAACCTGGCCGGAGAGCTGATCGGACTTTGCGCCCGCTGCCTCCTGCTGGTTTTGCAGGCGCAGCTCCATTCCGTTGACGGCTACAGACATCTTGTTCACGGCGTCGGCGGTCTGCTGGACGAGATCTTTCATGACGCCCATGCGTTCGTCGTTGGATTGCTGCAGCCGCGCGACGGCGTCCTGCAACTGTTGAATCTGCGTCTGCAACTGGATCATGTCCTTGCTCACAGCGTGGGCGGGCAGACTCGAAAGCCCTGCAAAGAGCAGGGCTACAGCAGCGAAGCGTACAGGACGTGAATGGAACATGGGTGCAATCTCCTCAGGCTGAGATGGTCGGGGAACGGCAAACGCCGCGCAGGAGGATGAAGCAAGATCCTGCGCGGCGTCTGTCCCGATCGTTACTTGTCGAGCGTGAACTGGGCGCGGCGGTTCTGCTGCCAGCAGCTCTCGTTCTCTTCGGTGCAGAACTGCTTCTCTTTACCGTAGCTTACGACACGCAGGCGGTTGGCCGAGACACCCGCGCTGACCAGTGCTGTCTTTGCGGCGTTGGCGCGGTTTTCGCCGAGCGTGATGTTGTACTCGGCCGAGCCGCGGTCATCGCAGTAGCCGCCGATCAGAACCTTGATCGCAGGATGTGCGTTGAGGTAGCTGGCGGCGTGCATCACCGAGGACTGGGCGTCAGGGCGCAGATCGAAGCTGTCGTAGTCATAGAACAGATCCTGCACGTTCTGGTGGAAGGCGGCCTCAGAACCCATGTCGCCGTCGGTGTTGTTATCGGCTCCCATGCTGGGGACGACAGGAACACGCACGGTGACTCGCACATTTGCTTCGGTCACGCCGCCGTCACCCTTGGCGATCAGGTGGAAGTTGGTCGAGTTCGAAGGCGAGACGGTCTGGGTGCCGTTGATGGGCAACTGTCCAATGCCGTCGATGGTGACGCTGGTGGCGTTGGTGGTGCGCCAGTTCAATACGACGGACTGGCCGAGATCGATGGACGGCGGATCTGCGGTGAGCGAAGCGGTTGGCGCGGGACCTCCCGAGTTGTCAGGAGCGCCTGCGTTCGCGGGAATGGCGGACGCGTGATCGTGGTGGCAGCCTGTGATGGTGAGGAGCGCGAACGTGGCACCTAGCAGCGTCGCTTTCCAGGTATTTGATTGGCTTGAGATCATGGTCGTCCTCTTTCTTGGTAAATCTTCTGTAATCTTATACTTCACTATCTGGATACTGCTGATTTCGCAGCTAATATCGTATCACGATGTTCTTGTGGCGCTTACTTCCAGCTCCAGTTCGGCATGTCCGAGCCGGCGCCTGTCAGGGCCTGCTTCTGTGTGCCATCGGCCAGCATGGACATGATGCGTGTGTGAGCACCGTTGCCATTCGCGAAGACGATGTGGCGGCCATCCGGCGACCAGGAAGGGAAGTCGCAGGGGCCGATGTCATGCGTGAGCTGGATCCACTTCTTGGAGGCGATCTCCATGACGTAGATGTCTTGTCCGCCGGGAGCGCCGGGGCCGTACTTGCGATCCCAGGCGAAGGTGAGGAACTGTCCGTTGGGAGACCACGAGGGCGAGGTGGCATAGCCGCCGTCGGTGAGGCGCTGCACACCGGAGCCGTCCGCATCCATGATGTAGAGCTGCGGCAGGTGGGTGCGTCCGCTGATCCAGGCAATCTGGCCGCCGGTCTTGGGATTCCAGGTGGGGGAGACGTCCGGGCCGATGAAGCTGGTGATCTTGTGCGCGACGCGGCCTTCGGGGTCGGAGATCCAGATCTCAGGATCTCCGGTGCGTGAGGAGGAGAAGGCGAGTTGCTGACCGCTCGGTGCCCAGGCCGGAGAGACGTTCGTTCCGCCCGCGGAGGTGAAGTTCACGAGGCGGCCAAGCAGCAGGGAGTACATCTTGATCTGGAAGCCGTCTTTGCCCAGGGAGCTGAAGGCCACGCGGGAGTTGTCCGGAGAGACGCGCGGAGAGATCGAGATGGCGCCCAGATGGGTGATCTCGTGCTGGTTGGCGCCGTCGTAGTCCATCTCCCAGATCTCTTTGCCGGTGCCTGTGCGCTTGGAGTAGTAGATCTTCGTCTCGGCGATGCCGGAGACGCCACCGCCGAGGCGGGCGATGATCTCGTCGGCAAAGCGGTGGGCGATCTGGCGCGCGCTGTCGTCGCTGGCGGCTTCGTTGTACTGCTTGGCGAAGACCTGCGGATACTGCGCATTCTTGGCGTCGTCGAGGAAGCCGTTGACGACGAGGCGATCGTTGGCTACGCCGACGTTGCCGAAGGCGATCATCGCCGCGCTGGCCGGAGCTGCCGACCACTGCGCGAGGCTGATCTCGGCCTGGGTGCCCGGGGTGCTCTGCGGGATCATGTCCTTGGAGACCATGTCGAAGAGGCCGGCGGCGGTGAGGTCGGCGAAGAGCGTGGTGTCGAAGGTGTGTTTGTAGGCGGCGGGATCGCCGGCCTGAGGCTTGAAGTTGGCAACGGCGATACGAATACGGGTGGCGCCGCCGCTGGTCTCCAGGTGAAACCAGTCCTGGGCGTGCATCGAGGGTACTGCGATCGACGCAAACAGGACGGCAAAGAGGCTAACGTTCTTCCCTGCACGGATGGATTTCATTGTCCCTATCATTCTTCTGTAATGGTAGACGCAGATTGCGTGTGAAGAGTGGTTTGATCACTATTAACGGTAATCAAACTTGTATTCGATGGTGATGGAGTTGCCTTCCGGTAACTGTGGAAAGTTGTCCAGATGTTGAATGGCCCGGAGCGCAGCGGTATCGAGTGTAGAGGAGCCGCTGCGGGTTTCGACGTGCAGGTTCGCAACTGATCCGTCGCGCTGAATGTCGAAGAGCACTGTCACGCTTTTGTTCATGGAGGCGTTCGGATCGGCCTGCCCTGAGTAGGTGGCGTAGCTCTGGTTGACCGCGTTGGCCACAATTCTCAGGTAATACGCATAGCGATTGCCAAAGACGCGGTTCTGAACGGTGAGGGCGGCGGTACCATTTTTGAGCTGGGATACCGATTGTGGCAGCTGTGTGGCAGCGTCTCCGCTCGCCGCTTTGGGCGTTACCGGAGCAGGCTGGGGATGCTTAGGCGGCACCGGTGTCTCGATGGGCGCGACCTTGGGGATGACCTTTGCCGGCGTCTTCGCCTTGATCAGCACATCGGTTGGCTTGGGCGGTGGCTGGGTGGCTTCCTTGGGCGGAGGCTTGGGTGTGGGAGTCACGTCCTCTGAGGCAAGCACCGAATCTTTGACAGGCGCGGCTTTGGGGGGCAGCGGAATTGCCGAGACCATGGAGGCCTGGATCGCTCCGACGGAGGCCGTGTTTTCACCCCAGTTCGGGGCGTGAACGTGTTCGAAGACGGCCACGGCGGCAAGCCCGCCGATCAGGGCGAGATGCAGCACGATCGCTCCGGCAAGACCGCTGCCGAACCGGTCGTCCCGTTCCTCGCTCGTGGTGGCGTAATTACTCATCTGTCTTTCGTTCTTTTTCTATTTTTCTAGTGGCTGCGTCACGATGCTGATATTTGTGATGCCTGCTTGTTTGACGGCATCCATGACGGACGCGAACGCCCCGAAGGGCACCTTCTGGTCGGCGCGGACGTAGACGACGCGCTTGGTGTTCTTCGCAGTCGGGCCCAGCGCCGCAGGCAGGTCATGGATGTTGACCGGCTTGTCCTGCAGGAAGACGTTCTGGTCCTTGTCGATGGTGATGACGCTGTGCTCTTCGGTGAGCTGGTTCACGGTGCGGGTATGTGGCACGGCAACTTCGACGCCGCTCTGCAGCACCGGTGCGGTCAGCATGAAGATGAGCAGCAGCACGAGCACGACGTCTACCAGCGGCGTGATGTTGATGTCGGCGAGCGCTGTCTGCGTGTGTCCTCGCGAGGAGAAGGCCATGGTTAGAGCGTCCTCCGGCGGGGCTCTTCCTGAACCGGCGGAGCAGGCGGCGGAAGCAGAGCCGCGTTTTCGATGGCGTTCAGAAGCTCGCGGCCGAAGTCGTCGCAACGTGCTGCGAACTCGCGTAGCCGCGCGGTGAGCTGGTTGTAGCCGACCAGCGCGGGGATGGCGACGACGAGGCCGGCGGCAGTGGTGATGAGCGCTTCGCTGATGCCCGGAGCGACGGCCCGCAGGGTAGCTGCGCCGGCGGTTCCGAGACCGTGAAAGGCGTCGACGATGCCCATCACTGTTCCGAACAGGCCGACGAAGGTGGCGGACTGGGCGATGGTCGCGAGCCAGGTCATGCGCCGTTCCATGATGGTCACGGCTTCGCTGGAGGCGGTCTGCGCGGCGCGTTCCATGGCCTGGGGATTGGGCGGTGTGCCGCGGCCTCCGCTCTGGCGCTGGTACTCGTCGTGGATCTCATGGAAGACGGTGACGAGCGGGCTGGGCCGGAACTGGTCGGCGACAGCGGCGATCTCGCTCAAGCGCCCCGACTTGCGGAACGCCCGGACGAAGCGGCGGTTCTGCTTGTTGGCGGCACCGAAGCTTCTCCACTTCGAGAGCATGATGGCCCAGGAAAAGATGCTGGCCAGCAGGAGAATCCCGAGCACGGTCAGGGCCGTGGGTCCGCTGTTGTGCAGCATTTCGGCGATTGCACCGGAGTGCGCCGCAACGGGAGGCGGGCCGAGTTGGTCGGGTGTTGCGTCCTGCAGGAGTAGAGCGAGTGTGAGCACAGTCATAGCGTCAGGTTTAGTGTACTTGCGGGATGCGGTTCAGGTGTACCCAGGCAGGTACGGGTTCAGAGTTTCGGGGTGAGGGCGATCAGTGCAGGGTGTGCATCAAACATGGTCGCGTCAGCCGCTTCCTGTAGGGGGGATCAGCCCTTTGGCTCGCCGCTTCAGGCTCGTTTTGTAAGGGAAAAGATTCCACGGTAACCGCACCGCACTCTATGGTAAAAATTCATGACCCAGCTTCAGGCCAAGTCGTTAGTCCCTTCGACTACTTGCAAAACTGGGAGACGACGATTGAACCGTGGAGTGGCTGATGATGGTAGACGCGAGAAGGTCTAGATTTTATGTCTTAGTGATCTTGGCTTCGTCTGCTTGCCTCTGCGCCGCTGCGAGCCACGCAGCCGGATCCAGCCGCACGCCGTCCACGGACCATGGCGCATCTGCCGCCGGGCATGAAGTTGATCGGATGCCATTAAGGCCTGGGATCTGGGAAATCAGTATTTATCGGGATATGCAGGTTGTGTATGGACCTGTTCGTCAGGAACTTTGTTCTGATTCGCTCTATGGATATTTTTTCCCGTGGTATCCCTCTACAGAGAACCTCGGACGTGTTCTTCCTGAAGAAATCATCAGAACTAAAAATTGGGTTTGGCAAAACCCGGACGGAAGATACAGGTTTACCGGCGCTCTGGGTACAACACGTGGTGGCGAGGTCAGGATTGTGCATCTGATTACATTGCACGGCGACGATCATTATGAGGACGAGTTGACTGTGAGCAGCCACGTGTACACTCACCCTCTGAAACATGTCTACATCGGCAGCGGCCGTTGGGTGGCCCCAGCTTCGTGTTCAGTGCCAACGAAATAGGCTCTCAACCTGTATGACCCAATGCACTAAAGCAGAAAACCATCGATCGTTTTGATGCGCTTTTCCTTCGCCCCTGTTATGCTCTCGGTGACGAGACTCTCATGCTGCTGGAACTGCGCGCTGAAAACTACGCCGTAATCGACCACGCGGTCGCGGTCTTTGGCCCCGGCCTGAACCTGCTGACGGGTGAAACCGGTGCTGGCAAGTCGATCCTGATCGACGCCCTGGTGCTGTTGCTTGGAGGCAAAGCCTCCAGCGATCTCGTGCGCTTTGGCGCGGAGAAGGCGGTGCTGGGCTGCGTCTTCGAATCGACGATCGGCGCGGATGCGATCCTCGAGCGCAATGGCATCGACCCGGAGTCGGGAGAGATTCTTCTGCGGCGCGAGATTGGCGCAAACGGCAAGGGCCGCGTGTTTATTAATAATCAACCGGCGACGGTGGGAGTGCTGCGGCAGCTTGCGCCGGAGTTGGCGCTTGTTCACGCGCAGTCCGAGACGCTGATTGCCTTCGATGCCGAACAGCAGCGGTTGCTGCTGGACCGGTTTGGCGATCTCAGCTCCGAGGAGGTTGCGAACGCCTTCGACGTTTGGAGGGGACTCCGTACGCAGATCGAAGAGCTGCGCAACGCCGAGCAGGACCGCATGCGTCTTGTAGACCTGTGGAGCTTCCAGTCGCGCGAGATTGAGGCTACCGGTCTTACCGACGCGGAGGAAGATACGCAGTTAGAGGCAGAGAAGCGTGTGCTGGCCAATGCCGAGCGGCTTCTGACCGGCGCGAACGCCGCACAGGAGCTGCTGTACGAAGGCGAGACCTCGGCGGAGTCGCTGCTGGGAGCCGCGCTGCGACACGTCGAAGATCTGGCGCGGTTTGACGAGCAGTTCCGCGAGACGGCGCAGCAACTGGCGTCGGCCAAGGCGGGCGTTGAAGATGCGACTTCCGCGCTGCGCAAGTTTGCGGGGGAGATCTCGGCTTCTCCGGAGCGGCTGGGTGAGATCGAAGACCGCCTGGCGGCGCTGGACCGGCTGAAGCGCAAGTACGGCGCGACGCTGGGCGAGGTGATGAGCTTTGGCGCGGAGGTTGCGGGCAGGCTGGCAGAGCTGGAGAATCGCGATGCGAGGCTGCGGGAGCTGGAAGCCCAGCTTGCGACTGCGGCGAAAGCCTACGAGGCCGCCGCGCACCGCCTGAGCGAAGA
The DNA here is from genome assembly GCF_000178955.2 of Granulicella mallensis MP5ACTX8. Lineage (NCBI taxonomy): Bacteria > Pseudomonadati > Acidobacteriota > Terriglobia > Terriglobales > Acidobacteriaceae > Granulicella > Granulicella mallensis. The sequence goes on from NC_016631.1 coordinate 1,562,997, forward strand.
GCGGGTAGCGGCTGCGCGGAAGCTGGGCAAGGTGGCGGAGCGGCAGATCAACGAACTCGCGATGCAGGCCCGGTTTGCGGTGGATGTGGTCTCCGATAAAGCTGCAACGGCCTGGGCGGCACATGGTTGGGACAGCGTCGAGTGCCGTATAGCGACCAATCCTGGTGAGCCGGTGAAGCCGTTGACGGAGATCGCGTCGGGTGGCGAGATGTCCCGCGTGATGCTGGCGCTGAAAGTTTCAGTGGAAGAGGGCGCTGCCGCGGCGGCTAAACGCAAGCGTACGGCGCTGCCGCGAACACTGGTGTTTGATGAGATCGACATCGGCATCGGCGGCAGGGCGGCGGAGGCCGTTGGGCAGAAGTTGAAGACGCTGTCGCGGGCTCAACAGGTGTTGTGTATTACGCATCTGCCGCAGATTGCAGCCTTTGCGGATCAGCACTTCCTGATCGAGAAGTCGGAGCGGCGCGGGAGGACGCAGACGGGGGTTCGCCAGATGGAGCGCCCGGAACGCGTGGAGGAGATTGCGCGCATGCTTTCGGGCGCGAACCTGACGGAGACCTCGTTGCGCCATGCGGAGCAGATGCTGGCGTCGAGCGTATAGGCCTCGAAGTAGTTCTCCTCGGCGGAGATTCCCTCCGTGGCTAAAGCCACAGAAATAGAGCCCCGCGGCGGCGGGGCTGAAGCCCCGCCCTTTCAAAACGGCAGTGGCGACGGCAGCGCGGGCAATAGCATTAAATCCCCTCTTGTGCAAGCAACTCGGCGCCATGCGGACAGCTCTTATTGAGCAACTGTTATGCCGTAAGGAGACTGCCATGCCAGAACCCAGGAAATGCGGACACGCGAGTTGTTCCTGCATCTGCACGGATGGCAAGAAGTTCTGCTGCCAGATGTGCGAAGACAGCAAAAATGTTACGGATTTGAGGTGCGACTGCAAACACTCGTGTTGTGGATAGAGTTTGCTGAAACGATGTGAAGAAAAGTAGAGAGGAAGCACAACCGAGGCATTTTTTTCGTGTCTAGGCAGAGAGATGTTTTTATATCGAGGGCCGAATTCTATGTCGAGGGGGCCGAACATGATCGAATCGCCAAATTCCGCGAAACGCCTGTTGCTTGCAACCGTACGTCCGATCATGACTTCTCCTCTGGCGATGGCTTTGCCTGGGGTGTTGGTGGCGGCCAGTCTTGGCGGGGTGGGGGCGTCGGTGGCCCAGCTTCTTCCGCTTTTTCAGCAGCCCCCGTCTGACGAATAAGGGCCTGCCATTGGTTGCGGCTCGGACCTGGGCCGGACCCTGGGATGCACCGGATGTGGTTCAAATCGGGTGCGTTGCTGCAGGGAAACGCGTATACTTGGGGGTGTGAATGCAGCCACCCTTGCTCCCGAAGATATTAACCAGAACGTAACCGGTTCCCCGGCGAAACGCGTCCTCCTGCTGAAGCCCCGCGGCTTCTGCGCGGGAGTGGTTCGAGCCGTGGATATCGTAAAAATTGCCCTGGATACCTTTGGCGCGCCGATCTATGTCCGCAAGGAGATCGTGCATAACAGCTACGTGGTGAACGATCTTGCCGGCAAAGGCGCTATCTTCGTCAACGAGTTGGACGAGGTTCCGGCCGGCGCACGCGTCATCTACTCGGCGCACGGCGTCTCTCCGGCGGTTCGCGAGCATGCCAAGGAGCGCGGCCTGAAGGTCATCGACGCGACCTGCCCGCTGGTTACCAAGGTTCACGTAGAAGCCATCAAGTTCGCCAAACAGGGCTATTCGCTCGTTCTCGTCGGCCATCGCGACCACGAAGAGGTTGAGGGTACCCAGGGTGAGGCCCCGACCGTAACGCAGGTCGTTTCAACGGTTGAAGAGGTTGCAGCGCTGGTGGTGCCCGATCCGAACAAGGTGGCCTACCTGACGCAGACGACGCTTTCGCTCGATGAAGCCCGTTACATGATCGAGGCTTTGAAGAAGAAGTTCCCCAACATCGTTGGGCCGCATGCGCAGGACATCTGCTACGCCACAGAGAACCGTCAGACAGCCGTGAAGAACGTCGCACACGGCGCGGACGTGGTTCTGGTGGTCGGCTCGCGGAACAGCTCGAACTCCAATCGCCTCGTCGAAGTCTCGCAGAACCTGGGAACGAACTCCTACCTGATTGATAAGGCAGAGGATATCCGGGCGGAGTGGATTGAAAACGTTTCGACTGTTGCCATTACGGCAGGTGCCTCCGCGCCTGAGATTCTGGTGCAGGATGTCGTTCAGTATTTGCAGGGTAAGGGATACGGATCGGTAGAAGAAGTCGAAGTGATGCCGGAGAATGTACGTTTCGGCCTGCCGCCGGAGATTGTGCAGGCGATCGCCTCCGCGCCTCCGATAGCGAGAGACGTCACGGCATAACCAGCGGCTGACTGTTACGGCAGCCGTTGAGGGATAACCATTTTCAGGATGAGTACAACACCGATCAATCCGAGTAATCCGGGGGGTACGGCTCCAAAGCAGCCACGGTTCGGCCGGCTCGACATGGCCATGGACCTTGTCATTGGTGGCATCAACCGGTCGGTTGAATGGCTGATGGGCGAGCAGGAAGAGCCAGGCTACTGGTGCGGAGAGCTTGAAGCCGACTCGATGCTCGAGGCGGACTATATCTTCATGCATACGCTGCTGGGGTCTGGCGACCGCGGCAAGATGGAGCGGTGCATCAACGAGATTCTGCGCCACCAGAACGCCGATGGCGGATGGAGCCTGTATCCCGGCGGTCCGTCGAATGTGCACTACGGCGTGAAGTGCTATCTCGCGCTGAAGCTGATGGGCTGGAGCGCCGACGATCCGGTGTTGGTGCGGGCGCGTGAGAACGTGCTTTCGCTGGGTGGCGTGGTCGAGTGCAATACCTTCACCAAGATCTATCTCTGCGCGCTGGGTCAGTACGACTATGACGCGGTTCCGGCTGTTCCGCCGGAGATGCTGCTGTTTCCGAACTGGTTCTACTTCAATATCTACGAGATCAGCTCGTGGTCGCGCGGCATTCTGGTGCCGTTGTCGGTCATCTACTCGACCAAGCCGTTCAAGAAGCTGCCGCCTGAGCAGGGTATCGACGAGCTGTTCGTCGGCGGCCGCGCCAATGCCGACCTGCATCTGCGCTGGAACAAGAAGAAGTTCTTCTCCTGGAGTAACTTCTTCCTGATGCTCGATCGCATGATGCACTGGGCTGAGCGTATCCACATTCGCCCGCTGCGCAAGATCGCGCTGAAGAAGGCTGAGAAGTGGATGCTGGACCGGTTCGAGATGTCGGATGGGTTGGGCGCTATCTATCCCGCAATGATGAACTCCATCATTGCGCTACGCTACCTGGGCTACTCAGAAGACGATCCGCAGTTCATCCGCGCGATGGACGAGTTCGAGAAGCTGGGCATTGAAGAGCCCGAGGTTCCGGATGCAAACCCGGCACGTTTCCGCATGCAGCCTTGCATGTCACCCGTATGGGACACCGCATATGCGGTCTTCGCGTTGGGCGAGGCGGGTGTTCCCAAGGACGATCCCCGGCTGCTCAAGGCTGCCGACTGGATGCTGTCCAAAGAAGTGCGGCACAAGGGCGACTGGGCGGTCAAGGTCAAGAACGTCGAGCCCGGCGGTTGGTACTTCGAGTTCAATAACGAGTTTTATCCCGACGTCGACGATTCGGCGCAGGTGCTGCTGGCCCTGAACTGCGTTCAGAACCCTCGCGAGCGCTACCAGTACGAGGTCTCGCAGCGGGCGTTGAACTGGATCTTCGCGATGCAATGCAAGAACGGCGGCTGGGCTTCGTTCGACAAGGACAACACGAAGCAGATCTTCGAGTCGATCCCGTTTGCCGACCATAACGCGATGATCGATCCGCCGACGGTCGACATCACCGGGCGCATCCTGGAGATGCTCTCCGGCTACGGCTTCACGCGCAGTGATAAGCGCGTGGAGAAGGCGGTCCAGTTCATCCTCAAGGGGCAGGAGCCGGATGGCTCGTGGTTTGGCCGCTGGGGCGTCAACTATCTCTACGGAACATTCCTGGTCCTGCGCGGGCTGGAGGCGATCGGGTACTCGTACCTGGAGCCGGCAGTGCAGCAGGCGGCGGAGTGGATCCGCATGGTGCAGAACACCGACGGTGGATGGGGCGAGACCTGCGGCACCTATGACGATCCGAACCAGCGTGGCGTTGGGCCTTCTACGCCCTCGCAGACGGCCTGGGCGATCCTCGGATTGCTGGCTGCGAACGATACCCGTTCGGACTCGGTAGCCAAGGGAATTCGCTGGTTGATCGAGCGTCAGCATGAGGACGGCTCGTGGGATGAGCTGATGCCGGGCCGCAATGGCGAGAGCTATTACACCGGAACGGGCTTCCCTCGCGTCTTCTACCTGGGGTATCACCTGTACAAGCAGTACTTCCCGCTGTTGGCGCTGACGACGTATCGCAAGGCGCTCGAGCGTGAACAAGCCGAAGCCTAAGACCGTACAGCAACATCGAATACATTACACACGAAGTATGAAGGAGTACTCAGCATGGCCGTACCTATCTCACAAGCCTGGACCGTAGCAACCTACGTTCTCAAGCAGAAGCTTTCGGGACGCAAGCGGTATCCGCTGGTGCTTATGCTCGAGCCACTCTTCCGCTGCAACCTTGCCTGCGCCGGCTGCGGCAAGATCCAGTACCCTGCGCACATCCTGAAGGCCGAACTAACGCCGGAGCAGTGCTTCAAGGCGGTAGAAGAGTGCGGTACGCCGATGGTGTCCATCCCTGGCGGCGAGCCTTTGCTGCACCCCCAGATGCCGGAGATCGTCGCCGGCCTGGTGGCCCGCAAGAAGTATGTTTACATGTGCACGAACGCGCTGCTGTTGAAAGAGAAGCTGCATCTCTTCAAGCCGTCGAAGTACCTCAGCTTCTCCGTGCATGTGGACGGAGAACGCGAGCATCACGACTTCGGTGTCTGCCGCGAAGGCGGATACGACGTTGCGATGGAAGGCGTGCGCGCGGCTGTGGAAGCGGGTTTCCGTGTTACGACGAACACTACGCTCTTCGATGGCGCAGACCCGAACTCGGTGCGCCGTCACTTCGACCAGATGATGGAAGCGGGCGTGGAGAGCATGATGGTCTCGCCCGGTTACACCTACGACAAGGCCCCGGACCAGAACCACTTTCTGGGCAAGGCGAGGTCGCGCAAGCTCTTCCGTGCCATTCTCTCCAATCGCAAGAAGACGTGGGAGTTCAATACGCACCCGCTGTTCTCGGAGTACCTCATGGGTAAGCAGGACTTCGAGTGCACGCCGTGGGGTATGCCGACATACTCCATCTTCGGATGGCAGAAGCCCTGCTACCTCCTGCAGGACGGTTACGCCGATACCTTCCAGGAGTTGATGGAGGCGACCGGATGGGAGAAGTACGGCGCCAAGAGTGGAAACCCGCAGTGCGCTAACTGCATGGTTCACTCCGGGCACGAGGCTTCGGCGGTAGATTACAACTTCAGCTCGCTGAAGGGATTCTGGACAACGGCTAAGAAGTACATCTTCCGTCCTCAATATGAGGATGCGGATGCTCAAAAGCTGTTGAATGAGTGGAAGTCCGAGAGCCGCGGTCCGCTGGTGCAGATCGCCGGGCAGACGCCGGTGGTTGTGACGACCTCGGTCAATGAAAACATGACCAGCGTGGCGGGAGACTAACGATGGCGACACCACAACAGGAACGTCTGAAGATCGAACAGCTCCAACAGGTCTCGGCGGACGAGATCGAGACGATTGCAGGCCGTGAACGCGAGAATCTGGAAGGTTGGATTCCTGCGCTGGCGTCGGAGGATGAGGTTCGCGACGCGCTGGAGAAGGCGTTTGATTATCGCGGCGACATCACAGTGACGCGCAAGGACGGCTCGAAAGTCGAAGGGTATCTCTACGACCGCTTCAATGCGCCGACGCTGGAAGCCTCGGTGATCCGTATCATTCCGACTCCCAAGCCGGGCAATCCGACGGAGCGGGTGAACGTCCGCTATGTCGATGTAGCCGCACTGCAGTTTACCGGCCGCGATACGGCTGCTGGCAAGACGTTCGAGGCCTGGGTGAAGAAGTACTGGGAGAAGAAAGCTGCTGGCGAGAAGAATATTCAGATCGAGCCGGAGAAGCTGGACTAGTTCTTTCGCTTTCAGCTCAGGACGCAGCTTGGGTGCATTGGCAGGTTAGATACAGGGGCTGAGAGGCCGACTCATTGCAGTTACCCATGAGTCGGGCTTTCAGCCTTTACCTCTTTATAGATCTGATTCCAGGCCAGCGGGCCGGTTGGTATAAAACCGCGCCTTTAGTGCTGGATCTGGTGTCTAATCCCAGAAGCAGATTTTCTTTGAGAATGACAGAAGCAAAGCGCCTGTTTCCGTGTTGAAGATCGTAGGTTAGCAAATGGCAGGAAGTCTCTAGCGCATGAATCTCTTCATCACGGGAGCCACGGGTTTCGTTGGCTCTCATATCGCGACGCTCGCTGCAAGGCAGGGCGCAAAGCTTCGCCTCCTGACACGCAAGACTTCGAATCTCACGCATCTTCCTAAAGCCGCCGAACTTGTAAACGGCGATCTGCGCGAGCCTGCGGGATTCGCCTCTGCTCTGCAGGGCTGCGATGCTGTGCTGCATGTCGCCGCTGATTACAGGCTGTGGGTCCCTGATCCTGCCGATATGTATAAGGCGAACGTCGAGGGTACGCGTGAGTTGCTGCGCCTCGCGCGCGAGGCCGGCGTGCCGCGCGTGGTGTATACGAGCAGCGTGGCGACCATGGGCTTCAGGCGCGACGGGACGATCGTCGACGAGAAGACGCCGGTGAGTGAGGCCGATATGATCGGCCATTACAAGCGTTCGAAGTGGCTTGCCGAACAGGTCGCGATAGAAGCCGCCGGGGCCGGGCAGCACGTCATGATTCTCAATCCGACGACGCCCATCGGTGCGCTCGACACCAAGCCCACGCCTACGGGACGCATCGTGGTCGACTTCCTCAATCGTAACTTTCCGGCGTATGTCGATACGGGGTTGAACCTGGTGGATGTGTCTGAGATCGCGCGCACGCATCTTGCGGCGCTGGAACGCGGTACTCCGGGAGAGCGCTATATTCTGGGCGGCGAGAATCTTACGCTGAAGCAGATCCTGGATCGGCTGGCCGCGATTACAGGACTGCCTTCACCGAAACACAAGGTGCCGCATGCCGTGGCGATGGCGTTTGCGTTCTTCGATGAGAACATCACGGGCAAGCTGCGCGGCAAGGAGCCGCGCGCGACCGTGGAAGCGGTGCGCATGGGCAGGAAGATGATGTTCGCGAGCTCCGCGAAGGCAGAACGCGAGCTTGGGTTCCAAGTGCGTCCGGTCGAGGATGCGCTGCGTGAGGCGTGCCACTGGTTTATCGCCAACGGCTATGCTCCCAAACATACTTCCAGCCAGGCAGGACTCGTATGAGCGGCTGCGTCGCCATCATTGCTGCATTGCCTCGCGAGATCGCCGGTCTGGTGCGTGGAACGAAGCCCGATGTTGGATTGCTGCACCGGGGCATTCATCTGCATCGGCTACCGCATGCCATCGTTGTTGCTGCAGGCATGGGCTCGCAACGCGTGACGCTCGCCTTTGCAGAGGCCATTGCCGCCGCGTCGATTTCAACGGTGATCTCGACTGGCCTGGCGGGTTCCTGCACCTCAGGTCTTGCTGCAGGCAATGTGGGCGAAGCGTCAGCGGTGATCGAGGCGCGTACCGGAGAGCGGTTTGTCACGGTGTCGCCGCAGTCAGCTTATGTGCTGGCGACAACGGAGAAGATTGCTAGTGTTCGCGAGAAGGGCCGCCTGGCCGAAACGTATGCCGCGACGATGGTCGATATGGAAGCCGCTACGGTCGCAAGGCTGGCGGCAGCGCATGAGCTGCCGTTTCGTGCGATCAAGGCGATCTCCGATGCGCATGACTTCGAGCTTGCCTCGCTGGCACGATTTGAGGGGAAGAATGGGAACTTCCGCACGGGAGCATTTGCGATTCATACGGCGCTGCGGCCGCATCACTGGCCGAAGGCGATGAAGCTTGGCCGGGCAAGTACGCTGGCCTTGACGAATCTGCACCAGGCGCTGCGTGAGGTCGTAGCAGCGGCGTAAGGGCTCGTGGCTGGGTGGCTCGTCGCTCGTTGCTCCTGTTATTCCTGTGAGGTTTGGAACCCTGTTTTGGGTTCTGTTGAGCTAAGAGGTATGAGGGATTGAGGGATGAGGGGTTGGGCCTTGTATTCTGGATAGATCATGTCTCGTACCATGCAAGCCGCTGTTTATCGTGCTCCCGATGATGTTCGTACAGAAACGATTGCTGTTCCCGAGATAGGTTCGGGAGAGGTGCTTGTTCGCATTGATACCTGCGGTATCTGCGGAACGGACCTTAAGAAGATCCATACAGGCTCTCACTCCGCACCGCGTGTCTTCGGGCATGAGATGGCGGGGACGATTGCGGCTGTGGGCGAAGGCGTGCATGGGTTTGCTGTGGGCGACCGCGTGATGGCGTTTCACCATATTCCGTGCGGACAATGCTTCTACTGCCGCAAGCAGACCTTTGCGCAGTGCGAGCGCTACAAGCTGGTAGGAACGACGGCAGGCCTGGGCGCTGCGGCGGGCGGCGGTTTTGCGCAGTACATCCGCGTGATGGACTGGATCGTCGGCGATGGCGTGACTCCTGCCGGATTGATCAGGATTCCCGACGATATTCCGTTTGAGCAGGCTGCGTTTATCGAGCCGGTCAATACGTGCTTCAAGGCGATTCAGCTCTTGCATCTTGAGCAGGACGATACGGTGCTAGTGATCGGGCAGGGAAGCATCGGCATCCTGCTGGCCGCGCTAGCGAGGCAGACCGGGGCGACGGTGCTGACCTCGGATATGTATGCCGAGCGTCATGCCATTGCGGCGAAGTTTGGGCTGGACCATCCGCTGGATGCGCGCGGCGATGTTGTGGCGGCGGCGAAGGCGGCAACCGAAGGCCGTGGCGCCGATGTGGCCCTGGTGGCAGTGGGCGCGGATGCCCTGATCGCAACGGCGATGCAGGCGATTCGTCCCGGCGGCCGTGTGATGCTCTTCGCGAGCACGCAGCATGGGACAGCTCCCTTCGATCCGGCAGCGGTCTGCATGGACGAGAAGACGCTGATGGGTTCTTATTCTGCGTCGGTGGCGATTCAGCAGGAGGGAATCGATCTGGTGTTTGAAGGCTATCGCTCGGGCAAGCTCGATCTCACGCAGTTGATCTCGCACCGGTTCTCGCTGGACGATGCCGCCTCGGCGGTTCACCTGGCGTCGAACCCGCAGCCGGATTCGATGAAGATTGTGTTGAAGCCCTAGGTGTGTCATTCTTCGACGAACTAAAAGACCCAGGACGCTTAGCGAGGCGATTGCGCCTCCACCAAGGCTGACATGAGGAGATCAAGGTCGGAGGGATTGACGTCGCTGACGGCGGTAATGCGCAAGTCATGCGTGTTGGCGTAATGGATGGTGAATCCGGATTGAGTTCCCAGCGACACCGGTGCACTTTCATTTGCGGATCTCTGGGTAAGAAAGATCGAGGCCCGATGTTTGCCGATGGTGAAGAGGAGAAGCGCCGCAGGCCGTCCATGAACAAAGGTGAGATCGCCGCCATCGAGGGTAGTCCCGGCAGGCAAAGCATTAGGCAGGTTGAAGCTGAACGGCAGTTTGCCCTGAAACCATGGTTTTACCGTGTGACGATCGCTCGAGATGACCTCAGGCGAGGAACCGCTGGATAGTACAGCCAGATGCTGATCGAGCAGTTCCGCGGAAAGGCTATTGGATTGGCGAGTCTCTCGCCACCCTATGAGCGAGACCGCAACGATAAGGCTTGCAGCCAGTGCGCCCCACGCCCATGAACGTATCGGATAGACGCGTGCGGGCCTCTTCGGTGCCTCCGGGCGAAGCTGCGCTGTGAGGCGGCTGAGTGCTTCTGGCGGCGCGATGACGCGTTCAGAGACACGTGTGGTGGCAGCCTTGAGCTGCATCGCGGACACGATGCGCAAAGCGCAGGAATGGCACGTGGCCAGGTGTTGCCTGAGGTCTTGTGCTTCGTTCGAAGACAGCTCGCCGTCGATATAGGCGCTCACCTGGTCGGAACGTAGATGTTGAGACTCTTGAATCATAGCGATCCCCCGACTTGCTGTCGCAACTGCTCGTGAAGGGTCCGGCGGGCACGAGAGATGCGCGACATCACGGTACCGATCGGAATGTCGAGAACCATCGCGATCTCTTTGTATTTAAGCTCCTCCACCTCGCAAAGCAGCAGGACTTCGCGAAGTTGCGGGTGCAGACTCTCCAGGGCTTCTGTCAGTGCCGCATGATTGTCGAGACGGAGCAGGTGATCTTCCGGAGTCGGACTTGGGTCGCTGACGTCGAGCAGATCGACCTGGTCCTCCAGAAAGACTGTGCGTGAGGCCGCGATGGCGGTCCGCGACGTAAGGAAGGTATTGCGCAGGATACGGAAGATCCATGCTTTGAAATTGGTGCCGGACTGAAAGGAATCGAAGGCCCGAAGCGCTTTGGAGATCGTCTCCTGCACAACATCTTCCGCCTCTTCATGACTGCGGCTCAGCCAGAATGCGTGGCTGTAGAGCGACGGCAGCAGAGGTAGCACGAATTGTTCGAAGCGCGCGCTACCGTTGGAGGCTGGCATTGTGCAAAGATCCTCAAGGCGACGTAGGGTCGTGGATGGGGGTGAAGTGGGCGAAGATTTTTTTCGTAGGAACCACACTTCTTCCATAACTATATTAGGCCCGGTTTATTCCAACGCCATCAATATAAGTAAGGATTGGCACCCCAGGTGTGCCATCAAACTGCAAACGCAGGGTGCGCGAAGGACGCTAAGTTTGCGCAGAGTTTTCTTTGCGTCAACTTGGCGTACTCGGCGCACTCGGTGTTTGCAGTCTGATGAGCGCTATTCTGCTGGCTTCAGAAGAAGCAAGAGAAGTGTTCGTGTAGGTGGTTACTTATCCGTCAAGCAAGCGCGCCGTGGCAGAGGTCCTCGAGTTGATGTGGGTGAGATCGGAGAAGTTTCTCTCGGTATGAGCCATAGCTCTTGTAACTAAATTAGGTCCGCTTTATTCCGTCGCTAAATTACTTTTTTTAGCGTGAATAAATTCCGTGTTCGCCAGTTCTCTATGGTGCAGGCAAATAAACCTAATGGAGCTGGATATGAATCGCTTTACGAAAGACGAGATAGTGCAGGAGAGTCAGGCGCAACCTGCTAGTGACGGAATCGACAGACGGAATTTTCTGGGATGCATGGCATGGGCAGGCACAGGTCTGCTTTGGACGATGGCCGGCGGTATTCCGGTATCGAAGTTATTAGCCCAGTCGGTAAAGCCCGGCGCCGGTGCCGGGAAGGTCGAAGATTTTTCCTTCGTCCAGATTAGCGACAGTCACATTGGATTCAACAAGGGTGCGAATCCGGATGTCACGGGGACCTTACAGAAGGCCATCGATAAGATCAACGTGGTTCCCGCCGGGATGAAGGCACCGGACTTCATGATTCATACCGGTGATATCACGCAGAACTCGAAGGCCTCGGAGTTCGACACGGCATCACAAATCATCAAGAGCGCCAAGGTTTCAGAGGTGTTCTACGTTCCGGGAGAGCATGATTTTTCGCTCGACGACGGTGCGCTTTACAAGCAGCGATACGGCAAGGGAACGGTCGGCAATGGCTGGTACAGCTATAACCACAAGGGTGTTCACTTTGTGGGGCTCAACAACTGCGTGCAGGTCGACGCGATGGGCAACCTGGGCGCGGATCAGCTGGCCTGGTTGAAATCCGACCTCGCTGGATTGAGCGCTTCAACCCCGATCGTGGTGTTCGCGCATATTCCGTTGTGGATGGTTTATGAGAAGTGGGGCTGGGGCACGGCCGATGGCGCACAGGCGCTTGCTCTTCTGAAGCGTTTTGGATCGGTCACCGTGTTGAACGGCCACATTCATCAAGTAGTGCAAAAGGTGGAGGGCAACGTCGCATTTCACACGGCGATGGCTACCGCCTTTCCTCAGCCCGCACCGGGAACCGCGCCGAACCCCGGACCGATGGTCGTTCCCGCCGGCAAGCTGCAGAGTGTGCTCGGGGTAACGAACGTCAAAGTCGTTCGCGGTCACAGTCATCTCGCTGTTGTCGATCACTCGCTGGAGGAGGGCGCTTGAGACATTCACGTGGAATCATCGCTCTGGCCGCAGCCGTGGCTGTCATAGGGGGATTGGGGCTTGTTCATCCGTTTGGTAACCCACGTGTCGAGCCTGGAAAGGGGCTCGACACGCTGTTGGTGCACGCAAGTATGCCTGCTGACGCGAAGAAAATCCTCATCAGCAAATGTGCTGACTGTCACTCGAATGAAACCCGGTGGCCGGTGTATGCACTCCTGGCACCCGGATCGTGGCTGATCGAGTGGGATATCGTAGAGGCGCGCAAGAAGCTGAATCTCTCATCCTGGGATCAGATGGCTGCCGATGCACAAGAGCAGATGATCGGAGAGATCATTCACGAAGCGAAGGCTGGTGAGATGCCGCCGTCGCAGTACCGTCTTCTTCATTGGAAATCTCAACTGACAACTCAGGATGTGGCAACACTCTCGAGTATGAAAACGAGCGAAGCAACGCAAGCGAGTACAAGCAGCTCTGGCGATGCCGCGCGCGGAAAGATGGTGTTTGAAAAGCGGTGCATGGGCTGCCACACGATGGAGACAGATCGGGAAGGACCGCGGCTGGCCGGTGTATTTGGAAGAAAGGCCGGAAGCGTGGCGGGATTCAACTACTCCGAGGGGCTAAAAAAATCTGGCATTACCTGGGATGAAGCTTCGTTGGAGAAGTGGCTCACCGACCCGGACATGATGGTGCCGGACAACAATATGAGCATCGGTGTTCCGAAGGCTCAGGAGCGGTCGGATTTGATTGCCTATTTCAAGCAATTTAAATAGCCGATCGAACGGGTCAGGGAGAGATACAGCATGTTCCTTGGCCAGCCACATTTGCTGCTCGCTGCCGCTGTACGCAGTCGGACCACAGATTGCGTACAGCGGGTCAGTATAGGTTCCTGATGCTCTCTACCGAATGCGTCAGCGTTCTCGCCGGATGAAGAGCGTTCCGGCGATGAACAACGCCGCGCCGGTGCCGCCGAGCAGATAGATGGCTTTGCGATAGGCGGCCTGCACCGCAGGCGGTGTCGCGCGGGTGTTGTCGAGACACTGCGAGCAGCCTTGGCCGAAGCTCTGTGCCGCGATGCCGAGCAGCAACAGGCTGACGAGCCATACCCAGCGCAGGAGGCTGGTTTTCAGGTGCCTTTTCATTGGCCGTACTCCAGCAGGACGAACAGGAAGATCCAGAGCAGGCCCATCGCGTGCCAGTACCAGACGGTCGCGTCGACGAGGATCTGTCGCGAAGCGAGCTGGTGGGAGCGGCGGAGTCCGATCAGCGCGGCGATGAGGGCACTTACGCCGATGAAGAGATGAATGGCGTGGGCGATGGTGATGAGGTAGAAGAAGTGGCTGCTGGGGTTCGACCGGAAGAAGACGTGCTGCGCGGCGAGCTGGTCCCAGGCTATCCATTGTCCCGCGAGAAATAGACCGCCAAGCCCAAGGGTTACGGAGAGCCAGGCGGCAGCGCGCTGCGAGGTGCGGCGGCTCAGGCCGATCCACTCGTCCATCACATCCACTTCGCGAAACATGCTGCGGCGGGCCATCTCCGCGCTGGCTGAGCTCAGGAGGAGCACGGCGGTGTTGAGCCAGAGGATGGAGGGGATGGTGGTTGGCAACCACTCGTTCACGTAGTGGCTGTAGGCGTCGAAGTGGCCGCTGGCCCGGGTGACGAAGAAGGCGCTGACGATGGCGATGAAGAACATCAGCACAGCGAACAGGCCGAAGAAGAGGCCCATGCGGACCTGAGAGAGTCGCTCGCGTGGGCCGCGACGGCCCTGGGGGCGATCGTTCCAGTTGTCGCCGCCTTCGCCATTACCGCCGGTGAGTTTGTCCGTGGGAGGTCTGCGCCCGGAGCCGTTATCGCTCTCGTGGGCGCGGTGGCGGCGATCGATCTCGGGCGGTGTGAGGATGGGGGACATGGCGTGCCTTGTTTTTCAGCTTACTCCGGAGGAAGCGTAGACGTCGCGCCTGATTCCCACTGCGGGTGAAAAGATACTCCATCCTCTGAATAGTGACAAGGGCCTCGATAGGTTACGAGGCCTGTGGGCTCGTCTTCGGTAGATGCCTCGTTGAAAGCCTGTGGTGCCCACTCCATCGTCGTTGCCGACCAGGGGTTGGGCGTTACGAGGAGGCGTGAGCGCAGGGTCAGCACGAGGTTGAGCAGGAAGGGAAGCTGCGCGCAGGCGAGGAAGAGGGCTGAGTAGGTGATGCCATGTTGCACAGGTAGGGTGGTTTGCAGCAACTGGCTTGCGGGGCCACTTCCACCGCCGGTGAGCTGGGCATACTGACGTGGCTCTCCTGCGAGTCCGGTCAGGTGCATCGGAAGGAACGTACCGTATGCCCCGATCAAGGTACCGGCAAAGTGCAGCTTGCCCAGCCGCTCCGAGAGCAGGCGACCGAAGAGCAGGGGGAACCAGTAGTAGGTCGCGCAGAAGAGACCGAAGATGCCGGCCATTGCCATGATGAGATGAAAGTGCGCGACGACGAAGAAGGTGTTGTGCAGGTACTCGTCGAGGATGGGCTGCGCGAGGATCGGGCCGGTAAGGCCGCCGGTGATGAACAGCGAGACGAAGCCGAGCGCGAAGAGCATCGGCGTGGTGAGCCGGGGGCGCGAGCGCCAGATGGTGGCAAGCCAGCTCAGGACCTTGGCGGATGAGGGCAGGGCGATGGCCATCGACGAGAGTGCGAAGACCGAGCCTGCGAAAGGGTTTAGGCCCGCGACGAACATGTGGTGTCCCCAGACGAGGATGCCGAGGAACCCGATGAGCAGGGTGGTTGCGATCATCAGCCGATAGGCAAAGACCCGGCGGTGCGCGAAGTTGGCCAGCACCATGGAGGTGAGGCCCATGCCGGGGAGGATGGCGATGTAGACCTCGGGGTGGCCGAAGAACCAGAAGAGATGGAGCCAGAGTAGCGGGGAGCCGTCGCCGTGGTGCTGCAGCAGGACACCGTTGACGAGATCGTTGGTGGGGATGAAGAAGCCGCTCTGCAGATGGCGGTCGCAGAAGAGCATGGCCAGCGCAGCCAGCAGCACGGAGAAGACGAGCACGCTGAGCAGGGCGGCGGTGAACCATCCCCAGACGGTGAGCGGAAGCCGCTGCCAGCTCATGCCTTCGCCGCGCAGCTTGACGATGGTTGTCAGAGTGTTGATAGCGCCCAGGGTGGATGCGAGGGAGAACAACGCGATAGCAGCGAGCCACACGTCCATGCCCTCGCCCTGGCCAGGGCCGGCGAGCGCGGTGGCGGAGAGTGGAGGGTAGGCCGTCCAGCCGGAGATGGGCGAGCCGCCGGGGACGAAGAACGCTGCCAGCAGTACCAGGAGAGCCAGGCCGGTAATCCACATGCTCGCGGCGTTGAGGCGGGGAAACGCCATGCGCCGCGCGCCGATCTGCGCAGGCAGGATGAGGTTGCCGAAGCCCGACTGTGGCGCGACCGTGAGCACGAAGAACAGCATCAGGGTCCCGTGCATGGTGACCAGGGCGAGGTACTCTTCGGGCAGAATGAGGCCGTGCAGCGGCAGAGACCACGCAGGCCAGGTGAGGTGCAGGCGCATCAGCAGCGAGAGTACGGTGCCGACGCAGGCCGCTGCCAGCGAGATTGCCAGGTAGCCGAAGCCCACGGTGCGATGGTGGGTCCAGCGGCTGTGTTGAGCTGTCATGGCTGACCTCGCTTGCCGGCGGCGGCTTCGTGGGCCAGCAGCCAGGTGTCGAACGCTGCGGGGGGAAGCACGAGCATCGTGGCCTGCATGCGATAGTGTCCGAGGCCGCACAGTTGCGTGCAGAGGATGGCGTAGCTGCCGGGCTGCGTCGGCGTGAAGTGGATGTGGGCCGTCTGGCCGGGCACGGCGTTCTGCTTCAGGCGCATCTCGGGTACGGAGAAGCCGTGGATGACGTCCTGCGCATGCAGCGCGAGATCGACTTCGCGTCCGACGGGCAGGACGAGCTGGCTGGTGACGAGATCGTCCGCACCGTGGCGGTCCGCCGGGTCGAGCCCGAGGGGATTGCCTTCGCCCGGCGCGACGAGAACGGGTTTGGTCTCGCCAAACGCAGCGTCTGTGCCGGGATAGCGGAAGTACCAAGCGAACTGCATACCCGTGACCTCCACCTGCATGGCCGTGAGGCTGGCGCCTGTGTAGCGCTGCGCTGCCCAGAGCTGTTGGGCGCGGGCTGCGAGGAATGCGAATAGCAGTGTGAGCGCGGCGAGCGGGAGGTACTCCAGCAGCAGCGTGTGGACCGGGCGGGAGGCGCGTCGCCGGAACATCAGGCCGGCGAGCAGGATCAGGTGTGCGAGCGCGAGTAGCGCCAGTGCGATCCAGAGGTTCAACAGCAGGTGGGCGTCGAGTGCGGGGCCGTGTGCGGAGGCGTCGACGGGCAGACGCCAGAAGCGTTGGCCGGTAGCGATCGCCTGCGCAGAGTGCATAAGTTGATTGTAGTGGTGTAGCTCGTAACTCGAAGCTCGCGACTCAATCCAGGGCGTTCAGGTCGAGCTATGAGTTTCGAGAGGCGAGTTACGAGCGGGCTTGATGGACCATGTCCAGGAAGAGTTGGTGGACGCGGGTGTCGGTGCTGAGTTCAGGATGGAAGGTTGCGGCGAGCAGCGGGCCTTTGCGAACGAGCGCGGGATCGTCGCCGCGGCGGGCGAGAATCTCGATGCCTTCACCGATACGGCTGATGCGCGGGGCGCGGATGAAGACCATCTCCATCGGGCCGCCGGGAAGCGTGGTTTCGGTGCTCAGGATGGCCGAGTCGTTCTGGCGTCCGTAGGCGTTGCGTTCGACGGCGATGTCGAGCACGCCGAAGGAGCGCTGTGTTGGATTGGCGACGTCCTTCGCCAGCAGGATGCAGCCGGCGCAGGTGCCGAACGTGGGCTTTGTGTGAACGAACTCATCGAGCGCGTCGTAAAAGCCTGCGCGTTCGAGATGCTTGAGGAAGGTCGTCGACTCGCCACCGGGGATGATGAGCCCGTCGAGCCCTGCGAGCTGCTCCGGCCTGCGCACCAGGCGAACGGATGCGCCGAGCTCCGTGAGGCGCTCGGCGTGAATGTCGTAGGCGCCTTGCAAGGCGAGGACACCGATGATGGGTCTATCAGTCATTTCTGTTCTTAAGTTTACTTTGAATGAGTAACAGACCAAAGATCGATCTATCACCCTGGACTACAGACGACCAGCGTCAGGCCAGTTTTGCCAGTGCGTGTTGGATGGCAACGACGGACGATAGTGTTCTACCTCTCCCGTAACAAGAACCTGGGCGAGTTGCTGAAAGGTCTCCGATTCGCTTGGGAGTTCGCCATTGACCACATCAGGATGGTGCCACTCTGCAAGATCTAATATCCGGGTCATATCGGGAAGCACGCTCAAACGCTGCTCCTGCGGAGTTGCGAGGACAGCACGAGTTGCGTCAGACAGGAAGCGACATAGTTCAAAGACCTGAACCTGTGGGGGTATTTCCAACTCGATACCGCGAAGCTTGTACTCCCCGAGAGAGGGTAATCGAAATGTTTGATTGCGGATTTCGATCTCTTCGACGCTCTCGGCGGCGAGTTCTCCATTCAGCCATGCCCCTTCGCTGATGGGGTAGATGAAGCGGGAATCGTTATGTGGATTCGTTGCTATGTAGCGGTCGTATGCTTCTCGACTGACATACTTTTCCGGTGCATCTCGGTTGTAGAGGGTGCTTGCGAAGGTATGAATATGGGTGTCGGGTAATCCGGAGCGAGGGGAGAATCCGAACACTTCAATCACCATCGCCCAGTCTGATACAGACCGGTAGAGCGAAAGATGCGTGCCGGCCAGATAGACGTAACCGTTGTCCAGCATTGGAAACGTAAAGGTTTCGCAACAGCGATCGAGAATGGAAAGAATATGTGCGGAGTCAAAGGGCATCCGCACATATTTTACATTCAGCCGGGCTGGCTGCAGATCACGGGCCGAGTTACCAACCGCGCGTTTGCATCAGGTTCTTCTCTTCGATCGCAGCAGCGGCGAGGCCTTTCATGCTTCCGATGATGGCTTCCGAGGCTTCGGCGACGATCTTCGGATCGTTGAAGTGCAGCGTTGCGAGGACGATGGCCTTGGCGCGTGAGACGGCTTCTGCGCGCTCTTCCGGATTACGGGGCTGGCCGACGTCCTTGCTGGTGCAGAGGCCGATCTCGGCATCCTGGGCGGTCCAGAGGTCGACATCGAGCGGCTTGGCGCCATCCTTCATGAAGATGCCGGAGCCGACGAAGATCGTCTCTGCGCCGAGCTGCATCATGAGAGCTGCGTCGGCGGGCGTTGCGATGCCGCCGGCGGAGAAGTTGGGGACGGGCAGTTTGCCGGACTTCGCGACCATGCGGACCAGCTCATAGGGAGCGCCGTGAACCTTGGCGGCGTTATAGAGCTCTTCGTCACCGAGCACGGTGAGGGCCTTGATCTCGCGAACGATCTGACGCATGTGCTGCACGGCGTGAACGACGTCGCCGGTGCCGGGCTCGCCCTTGGTGCGGATCATCGCAGCGCCTTCGGCAATGCGTCGCAGAGCTTCACCGAGATTGCGCGCGCCGCAGACGAACGGTGTCGTGAAGGCGTGCTTGTCGATGTGGTAGACCTCATCGGCGGGGGTGAGGACTTCGCTCTCGTCGATGAAATCGACGCCGAGCGACTGCAGTACCTGGGCCTCGGCGAAGTGGCCGATGCGGGCCTTGGCCATGACCGGGATGGTCGCGACGGCCATGATGTCTTTGATGAGCTTGGGATTCGCCATGCGGGCGACGCCGCCTTCAGCGCGAATCATAGCGGGGACGCGCTCAAGTGCCATGACGGCGACTGCGCCGGCTTCTTCAGCGATGCGGGCCTGCTCGACGTTCATCACGTCCATGATGACGCCGCCCTTGAGCATCTCGGCGAGACCTAATTTGAGCCGCAGCGACGGTGCTGCGCCAGTTCCGTTGTTTTCCTGTGCCATAGCGAACTCCCCCTGCAGCAGCGATGAGATGACCATCCTGCCCAAAGGGTAAGTTTATCAGTTTGTGATGGGCTATGTGATTACGGGCAGAAAGGGCGAGATTGGGGTCCTGAGGCGGTCGAAAGGCTCTCCCGAATCAGCGGGCATTCCCTCCGTGGCTAAAGCCACCTTGCTGAAAGTGATGATGCGGCGGGACTAAAGTCCCGCCCTTTCAAAGCACCAATCTTGCCTTTCAAAACAGTAATCCTGCCCTTCAGAGCACGCTATTGCTCTGAAGGGGCTCCGGGGATGCTGATGTCGAGCGTGGTCACCTTCCCGAGCCCGTCGAGTGGCGGCTGGATCTCGCTGGAGTTGCCCACTACGACGATGGCGAGCTTCTCCGGCTGGACATACTTCTGCGCGACGCGA
This sequence comes from Granulicella mallensis MP5ACTX8, assembly GCF_000178955.2. Classification (NCBI taxonomy): domain Bacteria; kingdom Pseudomonadati; phylum Acidobacteriota; class Terriglobia; order Terriglobales; family Acidobacteriaceae; genus Granulicella; species Granulicella mallensis. The sequence goes on from NC_016631.1 coordinate 1,582,508, forward strand.
GCCACATCCGCTGAGGTCACGCGTTCGATCCCGGCACGATAGCGTTCCAGGAAGTCCGCGGGGTAGCCGTAGACGGCGAGCGTTACCTGCTCGCTCAGCACCTTTTCAGGAGTGTCGTAGTGGAAGACGAAGGAGTTCAACAGATCGCTCTTGGCGCTACGCAGCTCATCCTCGGTGGGAGGATCGGTGCGCAGGCGGCGGACTTCGTCGAGCGTGGCCTTGGTTGCGGCCACGGTGCTGGAGCTCTTGGTGCCCAGGCCTACCGCGAAGAGTCCGGGATGGTCATAGGCCGCGCCGAAGTTGCCGCCGACGTCGTAGGCCAATCCGAGCTTCGTGCGAACGTTCTGCACGACCCGCGAGCCGAAGCCGCCGGAGAAGACCTCGTTCATCACGCTGAGCGCGTAGTAGTCGGGATTGTCTTCCTGCGTGCCTAGTCCGACCATGTACACGTTGGATTGATCGACATCGGCCTTGTTGGCGAAGTAAACGCCGGCTGGAGGCTCGGTGAACTCTACCTTGGCGGACTTGAGTTGAGTTCCACGCGGCAGGGGAGCGAAGGCCGCGCGCAGCTTCGCTTCCATCGCCTTGGCATCGAAGTCGCCGATGACGCCAACGATCAGGTTGCTGCCCGTAAATGTTTTTTCGTGCCAGGCGCGAAGGTCTTCGAGGGTGACGGCGGAGACCGTGGCGAGCTCTTCGGAGCGGCCGTAGGGATTGGTTTTGCCGTAGGCAATTTCGACGGCTTCGCGCTGGGCGATGCCGCTGGCGTCATCGTTGCGGCGTAGGATGCCGCTGGCGAGGCTCTGCTTGGCGAGCTCCAGCTTCTGCTGCTGGAAGGCGGGGTGCTGGAGCAGGTCCATGGCTACGCCGAAGACGCTGTCGAAGTCCTTCGCGAAGCTCGACCAGCTCAGGGATGTGGAGGCCTGGCCTCCGCCGGTTTCGACGGTTGCGGCCTTCGCGGCGAGTTGATCGTCCATGGCGTCGCCGTTTGCGGTAGCGGTTCCGCTGGTCCGCCAGGCTTCTCCGTAGAGCGATATGAGTCCGACCTTGTCGGCTGGTTCGTCGCGACTGCCGCCGCGTATGCGGATGAAGCCGCTCACGAACGGAAGCTCATGGTCTTCTTCGAGGAAGAGTTGAACGCCGTTGGGTAGCTCCACCTTGATCGGCTGGACAGGTTTGAACTCATGCAGCGTAGGAATCGGGATGGCTTTCCAGGGCTCGTGGGGTGCTGGTGTTTGAGCGAAGGCTGTTGTGGAGAGACCTGCGATCAGAGCCAGGGTAAGAAGGCGTGGGGTGAAGTTGGTCATTTCGCACCTCCATTGCCAGCCGCGACGGGTGTTGCGGTAGGCGCCTGGAAGTCGATGCGTGCGCTGGTGCGGTTGTTCTCGACGAACGTCTTGTTCGCGACGCGGCGGATGTCGGCTTTGGTGACGGCGTCGATCTTCGCCAGCTCCTGGAACATCACGCGCCAGTCGCCGAAGCTCGTCTGATACTGGGCAAGCTGCGAAGCGAGGCCGGCGTTGTCTCCGAGACCGCGCAGCAGGTCGGCGCGTGCGCGTGTCTTGAAGCGTTCGAGTTCGGCATCGCTGACGTCGGTGGTCTTCAAAGTATCGAGTTCCTTGTGGATCGCCGTGCGCAGTTCATCCGAGGTGTGGCCGCGCTGGGGAAGGGCATAGAAGGCGAACAGGCCGGGAAACTTGTTGCCGGGGAAGCCGCTGAAGCCCTCTGCCACCAGCGCAATCTTCTGGTCGCGAACCAGGCTGCGATAAAGGCGCGAGGTGCGGCCGTTGGAGAAGATGTCGGTGATGGCGTCGTAGACCGAGTCGTCGGGGTCGCGGTAGTCCGGCTTGTGGTAGCCCTCGAGATAGATGGGCTGTGTCGCCTCGCGCAGAACCACGGTGCGCTCGGCATGTTGCGGCGGCTCGATGGTGGTCAGCGGCTCAGGCTTGGGACCAGCGGGGATGCGGCCAAAGTAGCGTTCCAGCATGGGCAACGCGGTCTTGGTGTCGAAGTCGCCTACTACGGCTACTACGATGTTTGACGGAACGTAGTACTTGCTATGAAACGCGGCGGCTTCGGTCGCGGTGACCTGGGTGATGTCGCTCTCCCAGCCGACGCCCGGGCGGCCGTAGGGATGCGCCATGTAGGCTGCGGCGAGGAACTCCTCGATGAGACGGCCTTGAGAAGAGGAGTCGATGCGCATGCGGCGCTCTTCGTTGACGACGTCGCGCTCCTTGTAGAACTCGCGCGCCACCGGCCAGCCGATGCGGCCGGACTCCAGGTAGGCCCAGAGTTCGAGACGATTGGACGGCATGCTCCAGAAGTACTGCGTGGAGTCTTCGGCGGTTGAGGCGTTCAGTCCGACGGCGCCGTTCTCTTCGGCGATCTCGGAGAATTGATTGGGGATGACATAGGTTTGCGCGGTCTTTACCGCGTCTTCAAAGGCCTGGTGCAGGCTTGCGAGGCGCGCTTTGTCCTGGCCTACAGGCTTGCGAAATTCGGCGTCGTAGGCGGCATAGGCTTGTTCTACCTTGTCGAGAGCGGCTTTTTCGGCGGGATAGTCAGTGGTGCCGACCTCCGTGGTTCCTTTGAAGGCGATGTGCTCGAACATGTGCGCGAGGCCGCTCTGTCCGCCGGGATCGTCGGCGGAGCCGGCGTCGACCAGTGTGTAAAAGCTGAAGACCGGTGCCTCGTGGCGCTCGCTTAGTACGAGAGTCAGGCCGTTGGGAAGCACCTTGACTGTCGTGTGGCTTTCCATCTGCTGCTCGTACTTGTCCTGGGCCTTGAGTCCTGGAAGGAACAGCAGGGTCACTGCGGCGAGAGTTGCTGTGCGTAAGACCTTGCTGCGCCATGGCTGGAGCTCGTGCGGGCGGAGTGCAGACGTAACCATCGAACCTCTTCCTCGAGATAGAACGCTTTGTGCGTTCTGTTATCGGCGATTCTATTCATATGTCGGGGGATACACCAACTGGGGGTGTGAGAGGCAGATTGATCGCCTGTCTTGAAGGGGCAGGGCTTCAGCTGAAGCCCTGCCCCTTCAAAGCGAAAGCCTGAGCTTTGCTCAGGCTTTCAACGTAGGACATCATTCGGATGTACTGCACAAATTTCTTACGAGCGTGCTCTCTTCGGGGACGCTTCGGTTGCGGCAGGCAGGGCTGTCGGCAGATCGGAGGCCTCCTGCCGGTTTTCGCCGGAGTCCGAGGCGGTTGCGTGTTCCATGAACCAGTCCTGCGCGCTGATGCGTTTGCCGCTGCCGGTTGCGCGGATGTAGGTTCCATCGGGCTGCATCAGACGTGCCTTCACGTCATCCTTCAGGTAGGTTTCGAGGATCTCCTTGCGGAGCCTGTGCTTGCCGTTTTCATCGACGATGGGGAAGACGACCTCGCAACGCTCGTAGAGGTTACGCGGCATCCAGTCGGCGCTGCCGGCATAGACCTCTTCGTGGCCTCCGTTGGCAAACCAGAAGATGCGGCTGTGCTCAAGGAAACGGCCGATGATGGAGCGCACGCGAATCCGCTCGCTCAGGCCGGGAACGCCGGGACGCAGAGCACACATGCCGCGTACGATCAGGTCGATTTCAACCCCGGCCTGCGACGCCGAGTAGAGAGCTTCGATCGTCTTGGTGTCGAGCAGGGCATTCATCTTGGCGATGATGTGCGCCTTGTGTCCCTTGCGGGCATGAGCCTCTTCGCGGGCGATCAAGGCGAGCATGTCGTCGGCCAGCGTAACGGGAGCGACGAGCAGCGGGCGGTAGGTCTCGTGGCTGGCTTCCCAGTTGGCGGTCAGGTAACGGAATACGCGCTGCATGGCTTCGGTCAGTTCGGGCCGCGCCGTCAGCAGGCTGATGTCGGTGTAGAAGCGCGCGGTGACGGGGTTGTAGTTGCCGGTGCCGAGATGCGCGTAGCTGCGCACGACGCCATCGGGATCGCGCCGCCACAGCAAGGCCAGCTTGCAGTGCGTCTTGAGGCCGTAGATGCCGTGGAAGACCTGCACGCCGGCGTCTTCGAGCTCGCGCGCCCAGCGGATGTTGGAGGCCTCGTCGAAGCGGGCCATCAGCTCGACGACTACCGTTACGTCCTTGCTCTGCGCGGCTTCGGTGAGAGCGCGGAACATCGAGGAGTCGGCGCTGGTGCGGTAGAGCGTCTGCTTCATCGAGATGACGCGTGGATCGTTGGTGCCTGCGGCGATGAACGCCTCGACCGTGTTGTAGCTGTCGTAGGGGTGGTGCAGCAGGATGTCACGCTTGCGCAGCTCGTCGAAGACGTCACGGGCTTTGGGCCCGAGCTGGAGCCGCCGCCCGTGGAACTCGGGGAACTTGAAGTCGGAGGTCTTGATCTCCTTGTAGAGATTCATCAGGCGGTTGATGTTGACGGGAGCCTGGGTGCGGAAGACCTGCCACTCCTCGAGCTCGAAGTTGATGCGCAGCCGCTCGGCGATCACATCCGCCGCGGTGGCGTCGATCTCCATGCGCACGACGTCGCCCTTGCGGCGATTGTGGAGCTCGGCGGCTACGCTCTCCAACACCGACCGGGCTTCTTCTTCCTGCATGTAGAGATTGCTGTTGCGCGTGACACGGAACGCTGCCCGCCCCAGGACCTCGTAGCCGCGGAACATGCGCTCGGAGTGCGCTTCGATCAGTTCATCGAGCAGTAGGTAGTTGCGCTGGCCATCGCGTTCCGGCAGTACTACCAGGTCGGGCAGGGAGCGCGGAATGGTGATGACGCCGAGGACCTTGGGGCTGCGAACTCCGACGCGGTTCTTGCGCTTGTGACGCAGCAGCAGCGCGAGGCAGAGCGCTTTGTTGAGCACACGCGGAAAGGGATGCGAGGGGTCCAGCGTGACGGGAGTGAGCAGGGGATCGACCTGATCGTGGAAGAAGCGCGCGGCGAAGAGGCGGTCCTCTTCGGTCATGTCTTTCCATTTCACGAGGTGAATATTAGCGGCTTCAAGCGCCGGAGCCAGGCGCTCGGTCCAGCACTGGTCCTGGTCGGTGGCGAAGCGGTGCAGCCAGTCGCGCAGGCGGTCCATGCGCGCGTCCGAGGTGAGGCCGCCTTCGTCCGGCTTCTGGGGGAGGCCGAGGTCTTCTTCCATCTGCTGCAGGATGCCGGCGACCCGGATCTCGAGGAACTCGTCGAGATTGCTGGCGGTGATGGCGAGAAACTTCAGGCGCTCCAGCAGCGGATTGGTGGCGTCATCGGCCTCTTCCAGTACGCGGCGGTTGAACAGCAGCCAGCTCTCATCGCGGTTGATGTAGCGACTGGGCGTCTTTGAAACATCGGCGGCTGGTGAAATCGGTTGTTCCACTGACTTCCTCACGCTTACTTGCTTTTTGGCGACTTTTTTCTGCTGGGCCATGTGTTGGATCAGGGTAGCGCACTCCGGTGATGGCAAATGTTAATAGTGGTTTGCAGTTGGGGGAAACGAGCCAATGGGGTGAAGGGCCCCGACCCATTACAGGGGATGAAGCCTTCTCCAGGCCTTTGGTTTGGGCTGGTATAAGTCCGCTCCTTCGACGCTGTATTTTCGCGTGTTGCTGTGGGATTGCCGCCTTTCCTATCCCTGCAAGTCCTGGCCAACGCTTACAGGACTGCGTAGTGAAGCGCCAATCCACAAGACGAGAAGCGACGCTTACAGGTATCTTGGAGACCAAGGGAACATTAGTTCCGGGTTACTGCGTCTTTCAAGGAGAAATCTCAATGACAAGAATTACGATCGCCGGAGTTGCTTTAACTGCCGCCCTTTCGCTCGGTCTCGCTCAGGCACAGACGGTTGGACAGGACCTGAAAGATGCCGGTCACGATACGGCTCACGCCACCAAGTCGGTAGCGCACGATACCGCCCACGGAACCAAGGTCGCCGCGCGGGATACCGAGCATGGCACGAAGGTAGCTGCGCACGACACCGCTCATGGGACCAGGGTCGCGACACACAAGACCGTTCGCGTTACCAAGAAGGGCGCCCACAAGACCGCCGAGGGTACACGCACGGTGGCCCACAAGGTTGAAGGCAAGCCGGATACGCATGTCGAAGAGCATCACGACACGCACTAAGCTTGGGCAAGACGACCAAAGAGCGGGAGGAAGCAGATTCACTCGCTACGCTCGGAATGACAACCAGAAAAGCAAAAGCAAAAGCTGAGAGACAAAGGCCGTTCCGATTGGAGCGGCCTTTGTCTTTGTGTGCAAGAGAGTAGCTATCCGAGCGTAGGCATCGTTGTGTCGACGCCGGTGCGGATGCCTGTTGGCCAGCGTGCTGTCACAGTCTTGATGCGGGTGTAGAAACGTACGCCCTCGGGACCGTGCACTGCGTGGTCGCCGAAGAGAGAACGCTTCCATCCGCCGAAGCTGTGGAAGGCCATCGGCACGGGGATCGGCACGTTGATGCCGACCATGCCCGCCTGCACACGCCGTGCGAAGTCGCGGGCAGTGTCGCCGTCGCGAGTGAACAGGGCTGTGCCGTTACCGAACTCGTGATCGTTGATGAGCTGCAGCGCTGTCTCGAAGTTGTTGACGCGTACTACGCCCAACACCGGCCCGAAGATCTCTTCCTTGTAGATCCGCATCTCCGGCTTGACGTGATCGAAGAGGCAGGCCCCGAGGAAGAAGCCGTCGCCCTGGGGCAGTGCGCCCTGGCGTCCATCGACGACGAGCTCCGCGCCTTCGGTGGTGCCGAGTTCGACGTAGGTTGTCACCTTGTCGAGATGGTTTTTTGTTACAAGCGGACCTAGGTCCGCCTCGCCCGTCGATGCGTCTTGTGCGCCATCGCCCACGCGCAGATTGGAGATACGAGTCTTGAGCTTTTCGATCAGCGTGTCGGCGGTCTGGTGGCCGACGGTTACGGCAATGCTGATCGCCATGCAGCGCTCGCCCGCCGAGCCATAGGCTGCACCGGCGAGGGCGTCGGCCGCCTGGTCGAGATCGGCATCGGGCATCACGATCATGTGGTTCTTCGCCCCGCCGAGGGCCTGCACGCGCTTGCCGTGCTTTGTGCCTTCACGATAGACGTACTCCGCGATAGGCGTAGAGCCGACGAAGCTGACGGCTTGAATCGTGGGGTGAGCGAGAATCGCGTCGACCGCGGATTTGTCTCCGTGCACGACGTTGAAGACACCATCGGGAAGACCGGCTTCCTTGAGCATCTCGGCAAGAAGGATTGAGGCACTGGGGTCGCGTTCGCTGGGCTTCAGCACGAAGGTGTTGCCGCAGGCCAGAGCGATGGGGAACATCCACATGGGCACCATCGCGGGGAAGTTGAAGGGGGTAATGCCGGCGACGACGCCGAGCGGTTGCCGCATCGACCAGCTATCGATTCCGGTGCCAACCTGCTCGGTGAACTCGCCCTTGAGAAGCTGCGGAATGCCGGTAGCGAATTCGACGACTTCGAGACCGCGCGTGGCCTCGCCTTTAGCGTCGGAGAAGACCTTGCCGTGCTCGCGATTGAGAAGGGCGGCTACTTCGTCGAGGCGGCGCTCGTAGATCTCGCGGAAGCGGAAGAGCACGCGGGCGCGGCGCAGCGGCGGAGACGAAGACCACTCTGGAAAGGCGGCAGCAGCGGCCTGCACAGCTTTGTCGACCTCGGCATTGGAGGCGAGGGGAACGTGGGCCTGCACCTTGCCGGAGGCGGGGTGGTACACGTCGGCGAAACGGCCTGACGTTCCGCGAACGGCAGTGCCGGAGATCCAGTGGGTGATCTCGCGAATGTCGATGGTGGAAGACCTGGTCGGGAGGGGCGATGCGATGGCGGCGGACATGGGGTTCTCCTTGCGGGAAGAAACCAACATCGTAACAGGTGGAGGTTTCTTTGGAGTTCTGTGGGGTGGTGGGCACCTTTGCTTTTCTGGTTGTCATTCCGAGCGCAGCGAGGAACCTGCTGTCTCCCGCTCTTCGCTCGTACCTCCCAGAAACCTACAGGCTAGAACTGAAACAACTACGCTGGAGGGTAACGTTTGTGGCATCGCCAACGAAAAACGGGAGACAGCAGGTTCGCTCGCTGCGCTCGGAATGACAACCAGAACAGCAAAAGCAACAACAACGGTTTTGCTGGTTTGTAAAACCTCATGCCTGCTCAAAACTTGCAGGATCGAGCTTCTGACGAGTCGTCAGCATCGCCTTCCATGGATCGTTGCGGAGTCGCGAGCGCCATTCGTCGAAGTTCTTGACGGAGTACACGGGACGCTCCGGGAGCTTCAACGCGGACCACGGTAAGGGCAGCGAAACATGCGCTCCCGCACGGGCGCGTGGCGAGTAGGGAGCGACTGCGGTTGCCCCGCGTTCATTGCGCAGATAGTCGAGATAGATCTTTCCCTTGCGCGCGGACTTGGTCATCTTCGTTAGATAAAGCGTGGGATTCTCTCTTTCCATGCTCTCGACGAACTTGTGAGCCAGCGCTTTGAGCTGTGGCCAATCTAACTCGGGCTGGATGGGAGCGACGACGTGTAATCCTTTGCCGCCGGTGGTCTTTAGAAAGCTTTCCAGGCCTGCTTTCTTCAAGCGTTTGCGGACCTCCGCTGCTGCGTCGCAGAGCGTCGACCATGGCAGCGATTCATCTGGATCGAGGTCGAAGATCAGCCGGTCAGGATGTTCGAGATCGTCGTTGCGCGAACCCCACGGATGCACTTCCAGCACGCCCATCTGTGCCAGGTTGATGAGCGCTTCCGTTGTGTTGAGTGTGATGTAGGGCTCCGGCTCTCCGGTCTTTTTATTCGGGACGTCGATGCCTCCGACACCCGGCGGCAGCATGTGATTGACGTGCTTTTGGAAGAAACAGGGTTTGCCCGTGCCCTCAGGACAGCGCACAAGGCTGAGAGGCCGGTCGGCGATGTGCGGCAACATGTGCTCGGCGACGCCCTGGTAGAACGCGGATAGGTCCGCCTTGGTGAGGCCGCTCTCAGCGTCGAGGATCTTGTCCGGATGGGTGAGACGTATCGAACCTGTTGTTGCCGTTTTCGTCGCTGTCTTGGCGGCGATGGGTACGGCTGCTCGATGCGTGGCTACTACGGGTGCAGTTTTCGCTGGACGCTTCGATGTTCCTTTGGGCTGAGGTGCGACGGTTGCTTCTTCCCGTTGAACTTCCTTAGCGGGTTTGTCTTCGCGCAATCCAAGAAATGCGGCTTGACGCACGAGATTGTCCGCCGTCCAGGTGGCAAACCGGACCTGCGCAACGAGCTTAGGTTTCACCCAGATAGCATCTCTGCGCCCATCTACGGGAACTCGGGCGAAGGGCATGGACCTGTTTTCTAAATCACCAAGTTGTTTGCGTAACGTGCGTCTTGTCTTTTGTGTAAAGCCTGTGCCCGTGCGGCCTGAATAGATTAGTTTGCCGTCGCGGTAGTAGCCCAGGAGAAGGGAGCCGATGCGGTCCGGGCCTTCGGAGGAGAGTGTATAGCCACCGATAACGAACTCCTGTTCGCGAAGGCATTTGGACTTGAGCCACTCCCCGCTGCGGCCGGAGGAGTATGTCGAAGCGCCCCACTTGGAGATGATGCCTTCTGCATGAAGCTCGCAGGCCTGGTGGAACATGGATTCGCCGCCGGTCTCGATGTGCTCGCTCAGGTGAACTGAGCCGATGCCTTCGCCAAGAATCTCCGCTAGCAGAGCTTTGCGTTCGCGCAGGCTCAGACCTCGGGTGTTGCGGCCGTTGAGGTGCAGCAGGTCGAAGCAGAAGTAGGTCAGAGGATGCTTCTCTCCATCCTGAAATGAGGCCTGCAGATTGGCGAAGCTGGTGGTGCCGTTTTCACTGACCACGACCACCTCTCCGTCGAGTGTTGCGTTCTCGGCGGGCAGCTTCGTGATGTCCTTCGCGATAGCGGGCATGCGGTGGGTCCAATCGAGACCCTTGCGTGTGAGCAGCTGAACGTCACTGCCAGATTTGCGCGCCTGGATGCGATAGCCGTCGAGCTTCAGCTCATGCAGCCAGCCCTCTTTCCCGGGAGGTCCTGTAGCCTCGAGTGCGAGCTGCGGCGAAAGAAATGCGGGTTGCGTCTCCCTGGGTAGATCTTTGAGCGCAGCGTCATTCTTTGCCTTCGGCGATCTCGGGGATTGCGCCTTTTTTTCTGGTGCAGCGGGTTTCTGTCTGTGCCAGGCCTTGCCGCGTGCGGTGTCCTTGGAGTTCCAAACGTGGTCTTCCTGTCCTGCGATCTGATCCAGTGTGCGGCCAGTCACGGCGGAGTCGGGCGCTTCGTCGGTGATGGAGGGATCGTCCTTGCCGCGTTCGAACTCGTCGTGCTCCTTGATGAGCAGCCAGTTCGGCTTGCGCTCGTTGGCGGCTTTGCCACCCATGCGCACGAGCGTCCACTTGCCCGTCATCTTTGTGCCATGCATCACGAACTTCAGACTGCCTTCGCGCAGACCGGCATCGACGTCCTCGTGCCCGGGCTGCGGCTCCCACGTGCCCTGATCCCACACCATGACGGTGCCGCCGCCGTATTGCCCTTTGGGGATGATGCCCTCGAAGCCACCGTACTCCATCGGATGGTCTTCTACCTGGACCGCGAGCCGGCGGTCGCCGGTGAAGTAGCTGGGGCCCTTCGCGACCGCCCAGCTCTTCAGCACGCCGTTCCAGCCGAGGCGGAAGTCGTAGTGCAGGTGGCTCGCAGCGTGCTTTTGAATCACGAACGGAAGGCCGGAGGCTTTGGCTTTCGTAGATTTGCCTTTGCCGCTGGGTTCGGCTGTGACCTTGAAGTCACGCATCTCGCGATAACGCGCAAGCTGTTCATCGACGGCATCCGCAGCCGAGGCGTGTGTTTTGTGCGGGGTCCTCTTAGCGGCTGTTTTTTTGCTGGCTGGCTTCCGCGACACGGCTTTTTTTGTTGGCGCCATCACGAGCCTCCTAGGCTGACTTCCGTTTCGGTGTCGCCTTCGATTTCGCTGCGTGGGGCGTCTGCTTCTTCGCGGCGCCCTTCACCAGCGCGAGGCCGTGCTTCTTTGCGGCCGTCTTCTTTGCGGGGTGGCTGTCTCCGCTGACGCTCTTCCTCAAGGCATCCATCAGGTTGATCACCTTGCCCTTGGCGGGCGCGGGCGCTTCCTCGCGTGGAACCGGAGCATGCTTCAGCTTGGCCTCGACGAGTTCCTTTACTGCGACTTCATAGCCATCGACAAACTTTGAGGGATCAAAAGGCTTGGCTTTGCGCTTGATGAGCTCTTTTGCCAGCGAGAGGGAGTCGCTCGAGACCTTGATCTTCTTGATGTCCTGAAAGTATTCGGCGGGGTCGCGCAGTTCGGCTGCATAGCGCATGGTGTACGCCATCATGCCGCCGTGGGCCTCTGAACCTGCTGGGACGATGGCGACAACGTGCTCGCGGCCGCCAAAGGCAATCTTGGAGATCGCGGCCTTGCCGGTGTCTTCCAGTGCCTGGCGGACCGTAGTGAAGGCCTCGGTCTGCGCGTCGTTTTCCGGCACGACGAAGTAGGGCTTCTCAAAGAACTCCGGGGGCAGTTGCTCGCGATCGACGAACTGCGTGACCTCCATGGTGTGCTTGGAGGGCACGCGAAGATGTTCGAGCTCTTCGGGTTCGATGGTGACGTACTGGCCCTTGCTGTACTCGTAGCCCTTGACGATCTGGCTGCGTCCGACGACCTCGTCGGAGTCGGCAGCTTCATCTGGATCGTTCTCGATTGCGCTCGCCAGCACCTTCTGGTGCCTGACACGCTCGCCGGTTTTGCGGTCGATCTGATGAAAGTGAATGTCGCTCTTTGCTTCCGTTGCGACGAAGAGCTTCACGCCGAAAGACACCAGCGAGATCTGTATCTGTCCGCTCCAATAAGGACGAGCCATAGCTGCACCTCAGGCGAAATTCACCATTTAAGTGAGAGTGCATGGCTGGACTGCGGGATGTATAGCGATTCCGGGGTTTTGTCTTAGGCGAAGCGCAGGCTGACGCTGCCTACGGTTGAGAAGACTACATCCGCAGCGGAACCAGCCGAAGCCTGGGTGTTGCCGGTCCACGATCCTGTCGTGATCCATTGACCTTTGCGCAGGCCGCCGGTGCGTGCGGCGCCTTCGTTTGCCAGCCAGGGGAGCAGCTTTACCAGGTCGCCCGAGGTGTTCGAGCCGGTGCGCTCGACGCGAATGACGCCATCGACCGCCAATGTGACCTTTTCAGTGTTGAAGTCGACCGACTGCCAGTTATCGAATGCAGGACCGTAGATGAAGCCGCCGTGCATCTGCAGATCGGCGAGCGTGGAGTTGCGGTCGGCCTTGGTGGAATCGCTCAGCCCTGGCTCGAGCACCTCGATCACGGGATGGCACGAGGCCATGGCTGCCACAGCTTCTTCGCGCGAGTAGGGTGTGGCACGCGGCGGCAGGTCTTCCCCTACGAGAAACGCGATCTCCGCTTCAAGTCCGCGATACCACCGGTCACCGTCAATCACGCTGCCGCTGGTGGCGACCCACTGCGCGGGCATGGGGGCATACATCGGAGTAGCTTCCGGATTTGGCGCGCCGATCTTCCAGCCGCCGATCTCGCCGTAGGCTGCGGCGATCATGTCCTGGACGGCATAGACCTCGTCGAGATTGGTGGGACGAAGCTCTTCGGGCAGATCGGCGATCGGGGTATTGGTGCGCCGTGCGTCCAGCAGCAGGTTGGCTGCGGCTTCCAGTTGATTCTCGCGGTCTCCGGTCATTGTTTCCTCCCACATCGTTTTCTAGTGTGCATGATGGTGGGTGCGGCCGTCACGTCGTCAGCCAGCGCAACGTATTCGCCAGGAACCTCTGCTGCAGCACGGGATGAAGCTCCGGCACACGATGAAAGAGCAGTTTGCCCTTGCCGAGCTTTGCGGTGAACGTGCCTGCGCCCACCTTGCGATCATGGTCGCGCGAGTAGCCTACGATCACATCGACACCCGTGCCTTCGACCAGCAGCCCGTTCGATTGACGTCCCTTGGCCTGATAGAAGTTGCCCATGGCCTGATCGACCGGCATACCGCTGAACAGGGCATGCTCGCGCACGAAGTACCAGTTGCCCATCCACGGCGCGCGGAAGTCGCCCACGGCGCCGTTGTAGGTGAACGCTCCGGCTGCCGCCAGCTCCCTGGCAACGCCATCGGAGAGCGTGTCAGCCTGGGGGATGGCCAGCAAGGGTGTTCCTGCCTGCACTGCTTCAAGGATGCCGTGCTGCAGATGGCCAAGCTGTGTGGGCGTAGGAACTTCCCCTGGCTCGGGCGCATGGCCCGGCTTCATCACCGGCATGACTTCGCCGGTAGTTTCGCCGACCTGTCCTTCACTTTCCGTGTGCGTTGTAAGGCCGGAGGAGACGATGAGGTTGTACCTCTCGCCGGGCTTGAAATCGACGACTTCAAGCCCGATCTGCGGATGGAGAGCCTGTAACTGCTGGCGCAGGGCAGGGGTGATCCCGGAGACGCCCACTCTCAGCGGTGTGCGATACATCATCTCAGGTACGTTCGTAACCCAGAGCTCTTTGGTCTGGGTCGAGAGCAGCGCGGACGAGAGCGAGAACTTGAAGCGATACAGCCCTTCCTCGTCGAGCGCCGGTGTCTCGAATCCCTCCTTGAGCAGATAGCTGAATTGATCGACGGCGTGCTCAGGCGCGGGAAGTGTGATGAGGTCTTTGCGTTTGCCGCTCGGCGTAATCATGGCGAACGTAAGGGTGCCGGTCGCTGCCTGCGGTGTGTCGTTCGCAAGATAGAGATCGAAGGTTGCGGGATTGCCGCGCGTGACGCACATCGCGCGCTGTTTTGCGATCGGCCGCACGGGCATCAGCGAGCCGGAGATGAGCCTGGGGTCGGCCTTGAAGTTGCGCAGATTGTCGACGATGCCGGAGTGGTTTTCAATGGCCGTCGACTCCCATCCGGAGATGGCTGCGAAGTCGAGCTCATCGGAGATTCGCGCGTTCTCCATGTAATTTCCCCATGTCTCGTAGCAGGTCTTGCCGACGGCGAGGAAGACGCTTTCTGCGGTGGGGAATGCCTTGCGGAAACCCCACTTATCGAGGAACTTCTCGTAGCTCGCGATGATCTCTTCGTGGTCCGTGAGGTCGTAGCTGATGCCGCCGTATTTTTTGTAAGTGTCCGTAATCTGGTGGACCATGAGCGAGTGGTTATCGGGTCGCGCGCAGCCTTCCATCTCGCCGAACTCGGTGATGACGTCTTTGTGCGGGGCCCGGTAGGTGTAATCGGTGGGAGACTTATAGAACTCGTCGTACCACTGATCGCCCGCGCCCTGATGCTGGTTCCACCATCCGCCCCAGGCCTCTTCGTCGGAGCGATGCAGCTTCGGGTTCCAGGGCTCGAACCACGCCTGCGCGGCCTTGCGAGGTGGGGCGACAAAGCCGTCGTTGAGCACGATGCAGCGGCTCGGGTCTTCGGCGCGCATGGCTTCGAGCACGGCGATGGTATCGGGATTCTTGAGGTCTGCTCCGATCTCGTTCTGCAGGCAATACTCGATGACGGACGGGTGCGAGCGGTAGGCCTTCACCATCTCCACGCACTTCACGAACATGTAGCGTTGGGCAAACTTTTCGGCCTCGCTCGTGGGCTTTTCCATCACGACGCTGTTGGCGTTTGCCACCGTGTGGGAGGGTAGTTTGCCGATGGCCATCTTGCCCGCGCCGGGCTCCATGTAGCGCAACAGACCTAGCCGGTCATGCGCGCGCAATACGTCCTCTTTCGCGAGATTGCGATGGAAGTTCAGGCAGTTCAGCCCGAGCTTTTTAGCTTGTGTGACCTCCTTCTCGGCCAACTCCGGGACGGGAAACATGCCGTTCAATCCCCAGAAACCCCAGGAGATGGAGCTGTAGATGCGGATGCGGCGGCCGTTGAGACGGAAGAGCGCGTTCTTTCCGAGGCCCTCCGGTGCGAAGGAGCGGAAGCCGAAGGAGATGGTCCGGGTGTCGCTACTCCCGTCTTCATCTACCCATGTGGTGCGCAGATGATATAGCGTAGGGCTTTCCAGATCCCATGTTGAAACCTTGCCGGCACTCATTCCTGCATCGTGCTCAAGAACTCTCTGATGCAATGGTCCCTTTGCTGTTTTGGTTTCGAGGAGGATCTTTCCTGTCGCGGGATCTACAACCTCGTGATGCAGATAGCCGATGGGTTGGCTATCGCCGACGATTTCGGTGGAAGCACGCGCATAGATCCTGCCGGGAGAGGTGTCGTTGAGTACCCAGAGCTCGCGAATTCGCACAGATCCTTTATGTGCGCTGATCGTCATGCCGCGATCGAGGCCGCCGAATCCATGCGAGCGATAGAGCGAGACCTTGCCCCACTTCGCATTCAGACCGTCTACCCAATCGAATCGTCCGAAAGGGTTGGTGATGCGGATGGCGAGAATGTTTTCGCCACCAGGGTTTGCGGCATGGGTTAGCTCTGCTTCGAACGGCAGCTCCTCCATGATGGAGTAGCCCACGAGCTTTTGGTTCAGATAGACCTCTGCGCGAAGATGCGCTCCGCGGACGTGCAGGAAGATGCGTTTGCCCTGCATGGCCGCAGGGATATCGATCTTGCGATACCACCACGACACGCCGAAGTATGCGCCATTTTGCGGGACGTCGTCATCGGCGGGTGGCGCGGCGTTATGTGCCGGCGCGGCGTAGCGGTACTCCTCCGGCGTATAGGGCCTCGAACCGAACTTTCCCCAGAAATGCTGCTCGACGGTTGTGGGCAGCAGGATCTCTTTGCCTGCCTCTGGCGTCAGCACGCTCCAACCGCCGGTCGGTGGGCTTACGGGCAACGGCGAGTCTTTGCCGTGGACGACTCCGTTCGCATCCTGGCGAATGTCTTCCGGAAGAAAGAGGTCGTCGCTGGCCCACGCGGCCTTCTCGTCGATCCACAGATGCCAACCGTCGTCGGGGATGAGTGTGCCGCTTTCAGGGTAGGGAGGTGCACCCTGTTCGACGGGTTGCTGCGCGGCCAGCCGAACGCCTGATGCGAGCGTGGCGGCAGCACCGGCGGTTGCGGCGCTCTGGAGGAAGCTACGGCGGGTGAAAAAGCTGTCTGACATGTCGCAGCGAGTTTAGCGCAGACGTAAGACTGCTGGCGATTGTGTGGATTGAAGGGGATGGCTTTCAGGTCGTACGAAAGGGGCTAGCCAAGTGGCCAGGGTGCAGAGACGGCGGGACTGAAGTCCCGCCCCTTCAAAGCAAAACAGACAGCAAATTTCCTTCGGGAATAACAGAAAGAAAAGCGTGAGCGTTACTCGCCGAGCATGAACCGCTGTACGCGGCTGGCGCGGCCTGTGCCGCCGTCGCACCCGATCAGCGTCGCGCACATCTTCGGGTTGCCCTTTGCTGGCTCGAACTTGCCTGGCATGCCGGTGAGAAAGCGCTTCAGTACCAATTCGGTCTCGACGCCGATCACCGAATCGTACGGGCCGGACATGCCGACGTCACTCTGATACGCTGTGCCTCCGGGGAGCACGCGCTCGTCCGCGGTGGGGATGTGGGTATGGGTGCCGAGCACGGCTGTCACACGGCCGTCGAGATACCAACCCAGCGCGACCTTCTCGCTGGTGGCTTCGCCGTGTACGTCGAGCAGAATGACCTTGGCGGTGATCTGGCTGAGCAGTTCGTCGGCCTTGCGGAACGGGTCGTCGCACGAGGACATGAAGACACGGCCCTGCAGGTTCATCACGGCGTACTCCTGGCCGTTGGGGAGGGAACCCTGGTAGAAGCCGAAGCCCGGAGTTCCGACCGCGTAGTTCGCAGGGCGGAGCACACGCCGTCCGCGCACGTGCGACTCGGCGGGAACGGTCATGTACTCGAAGATCTCCTTCTTGTCCCAGATGTGGTTGCCGGTGGTGATGACGTGCGCGCCGAGGTCAAAAAGCTCTTCGGCGATCGACGGCGTGATGCCGAAGCCGCCGGCGGAGTTTTCGCCGTTGATGACCAGCAGATCGACCGAGTTGGACTCGACAACGTGGGGAAGGTGTTCGCGGATGATATGGCGACCGGGCGAGCCAAAGACGTCGCCGACAAAGAGAATATTCACTGCATGAGTCTACAGCTTCGGGGTGAGGGAAGTATGCTGGGTGCATGATCGAGATGCAGTACAACTTCCCTTTGTTGCCGGGGCAGCCGGAACAGTGGCGCGAACGCCTGCGGGCGGCGGTGGATGCCCTGGACGAGAACAACTTCAATGAGCTGCGGCCGACCTTTCGCAGCAACCAGACGGCGCTCACGAACGCCGGAGCCAGGTGGATGGGAACGCCGCCGGAGCGGACGTTTCTGACCGAGGGCGGGCACCACGGCAGCTTGATTTCGCTGATGGTCAGCGGGCTGGCGGGACAGACGATTGCTGTCGATGCGGCGGCCTATACGGGAGCGCTGGTGCAGGCTCGTGCGATGCGGTGTCCGCTGATAGGCTGTGCCGTGGACGATGAAGGCATGGTGGCGGAGAGCCTGCGGGAGCACTGCGCGGCCGAAGGGAACCGTGTCGCTGCGATCTATGTGACCCCAACGGTGCATAATCCGCTGGGGTGTGTGGCCTCGCTGGCACGGCGCGAGGCGCTGGTGGCGGTGGCGAGAGAGTTTGATCTGCTGATCGTCGAAGATGACGCGTACGGCTATATGGAACCGGATGCGCCGCCAACGCTGGCGAAGCTCGCGCCGGAGCGCACGTTCTATGTGCGAGGGCTGAGTAAGAGCTATGCTCCGGGGGCGAGGACGGGGTTTCTGGTCGTTCCGGAGAGGTTTATTCCGGGGTTGTCCTCCGCGATCATGAATTCGGCTACGGGGTCTTCGCTGGTGCATAATCGCGCGGCGGTGTCGTTGGTCGAAGATGGGACGCTGGACCGCGTGATTGCGGAGAAGAATGTAGAAGGCGCCCGCCGCAACGCGGCAGCACGCTCGTTGTTAAGGAACCGCTGCTGGGCGGGGGCTCGCGCAGCCTGGCATCTGTGGGTGAACCTTCCTTCGCATACGACGCCGCAATGGTTTGAGCAGCGCATGATCGAGCGAGAGGTGGCGATCAGCGGAGGCAACTGGTTTGCGACGAGTAAAGATGCGCCGAATGGCTTTCGCATCGCGCTGGGCGGGGAAGTAGATGCAGAAAGGGCGCTGGAAGGCGTGGCGAGGGTCGCGGAGGAGTTAGATCGGCTCTCGTAGCTGAGGCAGGAGGTGGACATTCCGAAGATACGCAAGATCGTGTTGGTGTTGTGCACGGCAATGATTGCCGTGCCGTTGCTTTTCTCCGCAACGATGTATGCAAGCGCTTGGTACTGCCGAATTCAAGCTCAGCGATTGTTAGCGTGCGTTAGAAGCCTACAGCCGGGAATTACGACGGAGGCAGAGTCTCATCGCTTGCTTCGTCCAGTTCAAGGGCATCTGCATTGGGGCCGTCGGGTCACTTCTGAGCGACCGTTTGTGGTGACGGAAGAATATCAAGTAGCAAACAGTCCTTCTTGGATGAACTTTGTTTTTATGCATACCCCAGATCCGTTGCGAGGCGTTATTGGCGGTCATCTTATGTTGGATGGGGCTATGTTCGCGGTTTTGCAAGAGTTTAAGAGTGGCATACTCTCAAAACTATATGTCTATGAGACGAGTGATGGGGTCGGACATCCCTTTAGTGCTCATGCCACAATCTATGGCCACCACGCGACGGATGATGTGCCTCAATGGTCCGATAGAAGAGAGTTTAACGGTTATCTCGTTAACTCTATGCCGCTCATAGCAGATACGGAGGGGCGACCGCTTGCCAGGCTAGTTCTTTTTCGTGAAGATGTCTTTGTCGATGAGCGAGGAACTGTAGAACAGCGCCGCAAAGCGCTGGATTTTCACCTCGAATGTCTCACGGCTATCAGGGGCTGTCACGATGCTTCGCTCATCCTTCAACCTGAGCCCAATCCATAGCTCTCGGGTAGATGGATCGCCAGGCGGAGTTCTGGAATTTCATGCTTTGAGCTTTGAGCTACGAGTTTCGAGATGCGAGTTTTCTCGTACCTCGCATCTCGAAACTCAAAGCTCATTGGAAAACAGGGATGCTGGCTATTCCGCCGACTCCCCATGCTCCTGCTCCTCTTCCTTCGCCGCGACAGACTTCGCCTGTGGACGCATCAGCGGGAAGAGAATGACATCGCGAATCGAGCGTGAGCCGGTCAGTAGCATGGTCAGACGGTCGATACCGATGCCCTCGCCGCCGGTCGGAGGCAGGCCGTAGCCGAGGGCGCGGACGTAGTCTTCGTCCATCTGGTGGGCCTCGTCATCGCCACGTTCGCGTTCGGTGAGTTGGGCTTCGAAACGAGCACGTTGATCGTCGGGATCGTTGAGCTCGGAGAAGGCGTTGCCGACCTCGAAGCCGCCGATGTAGAACTCGAAGCGCTCAACCCAGTCGGGTTCGTCGGGCTTGACCTTCGAGAGCGGTGAGACCGCGAGAGGGAAGTCGTAGATGATCGTGGGCTGGATGAGGTGCTCTTCGGCAACGATCTCGAAGAGCTCTGCAATGCACTTGCCATACGGTGTGCCGGACTGGATTGCTTCGCGGCAGTGAAGTAATGTCTTTGCAACTTCAACCGATGGATGCGCATAGATACTGCCCGACTCCTGTAACGGCAGGTTGGCAATCGCGCGATCCAGCCACTCGAGCATAGCGTTTGCACTGGCAAAGTCTGCTACTTCGGGTTTGGCCAGGATATTCTCCGGCCAGAAACGAAGGATCGCCTCGCGCATCGACAGCTTTGTCCACTTGCCAAGATCAATCTCGACGCCATTGAAGTTTGTGATCGTTGTACCGTTCACTCCCTTCGCGACTGTCGTGATGAGTTCCTGCGTGAGGTCCATCAGGTCGTGGTAGTTCGCGTAGGCCTGGTAGAACTCCAGCATCGTGAACTCGGGGTTGTGCTGGGTGCTGACGCCTTCATTGCGGAAGTTGCGGTTGATCTCGTACACGCGGTCGAACCCACCGACTACCAGCCGCTTCAGGTAAAGCTCCGGTGCGATGCGCATCGAGAGTGGGATGTCGAGAGCGTTGTGGTGGGTCTTGAAGGGCCGGGCCGCAGCGCCGCCTGCGATGGTGTGCAGCATCGGTGTTTCGACTTCGAGGTAGCCGCGCGTGTCGAAGAAGTTGCGAAGGGCTCGCAGAATCGCCGCGCGCTTGACGAAGACCTCACGGGCGGCGGCACGGGTCTGGACGGGCATTCCTCCGGCTGGTTCGATCTCGGGTGCCGGCGCATCGTTGGCGGTGTCGTCGGAGGACGGTGGAACTTCGCTCTCAAAGTCGCCGGTGTCCGTAAAGAGATCGAGATAGCGGCGACGGTAGCGGAGTTCGATGTCGCCAAGGCCGCTGTACTTGTCGGGCAGGGGGAGCATCGCCTTGGTGAGGAAGGTGATGGCAGGCTTGTCGTTGACAGGAGAGGCGTGCAGTGTGAGTTCGCCGGTGCGGGTGCGCATCAGGTAGCCGCGCACGCCGATGTGGTCGCCGAGGTCGAGCAGCTTGTAGAGCGCGAAGAGGTCTTCGCCGACGTCGTCCTTGCGGACGTAGATCTGCAGGCGCTGCCCGCCCTGCTGCAACTGCGCGAACCCAGCCTTGCCCTGGACGCGGATGGCCATGATTCGGCCTGCAATAGACGCTTCGACGCGTGTGGCTTCCAGCTCCTCGCCCGATTTTGGGTCGCCGATCGCGCGCAGCTCGGGGATGGTCTGGGTGAAGTCGAAGCTGTTGGGGTAGGTGCTGTCGGCGTGGCTCAGGCCTAGCTTTTCGCCGATGGCGGCGATCTGCGCGAGCTTCTCGCGGCGTAGCTGGTACAGGTTTTCTTCGAACTGGCTCTCAAACTGGGACAAAATCGGGCTCGCTTTGCTGTTGGTCTTGACGCTTCAGTATATCGGGGCGGTTGGCCCCCACCGCCCCCGGGGTGATAAGTTTGGGCGATGGCCGATGACAGCAACATCCCGAAGAAGCCGCATGGCGCGCTCGGCGACCTCGTGAAAGCCGAGTCGATGATCCAGCTCGCCATTGCACTTCCGGCTGGCTGTCTCATCGGCTGGTTGGCCGGGGCGGCAGTAGATAAGCACTTTCATACCTCGTGGGTAGGGGTTGTAGGAATTTTGCTGGGAGCCGTGGCTGGTTTCATTCAGATATTCAGAACGGCCTCACGCTACCTTAAAAGGGGAGGCAACTGATGCTCGCCCTTGACGGTTTTAGTGATGACGACTTCCGCCGGACCATGCTGCGCGCGTTGCGGCTGCTGGCGATTGTCACAGTGGTGGCGCTGCCGGTGCTGTGGTGGAAGCTTGGCTGGCAGAGTGCTGTTCTGCTGCTGGTAGGCTCTGCCATTTCGGGCTCCGGCTTATGGGAGTGGCTGCGGCTGATGACCGCCGTCATGGCCCGCATGGATGTTGGGGGAAAGGCCCGCCCGATGGGTCTCGTTTTGGTCGGTTTCTTCCTCAGATTGGGCCTGACCATCGTGGTTCTGTATGTTAGTCTTAAGTTTCTGGATGGTTCGGTTTACGCGCTCGCAGCGGGCATTGGACTGGGCATTTTCGCCCTTTCGTTTGAAGCTCTTCGTCTGGTCAAAGCGTGGACGGTTTAGCTCCCTGAGCGGCCTGAAACCCAGCCCTCCGACAACGATTCGATATGATGCCTCAGCTCTTACTAACCAGAACTCTGAACCACTACTTCGCCGGTCCGGCGAATGCGTTGCTGCACGCGGTGCATGTAACCCCTGAGTCCTATAAAGCCCCGATCACCAACGCTGTGGCGATGGAGCTGCTGGTCTTTGTGGTGCTCATAGGATATTTCGTGCATGTGCGGCTGACCCTCAGTGTCGAGAAGCCGGGCGGTGTGCAGCACCTCGCTGAGATCACCAACGAGTTTGTCTCCGGTCAGGGCGAGCAGATCATAGGGCATGGGTATGAGAAGTTCACCTCCTACCTGTCGGCGCTGACACTGTTCATCCTGCTCTGCAACCTGGCAGGTCTGGTTCCGGGATTGGAGTCGCCGACGGCCAACCCCACGGTGCCGCTAGGTCTTGCTCTGATCACCTTTGTTTACTACCACTTTCATGGCATTCGCTCGAACGGTCCGGCTTACATCAAGCAGTTCCTCGGGCCGGTGTGGTGGTTGTATTGGCTGCTGTTCCCGATTGAGATCATCTCGCATCTTGCACGTGTGCTATCGCTCACGGTGCGTTTGTACGCGAATATGTTTGCCGGCGATCTGTTGACGATGGCGTTCTTCTCGCTCATCCCGGTTGGCATTCCGCTGATATTTATGGGCCTGCATCTTGGTGTAGCTGTAATTCAGGCGTATGTGTTCATGCTGCTGGCGATGATCTATCTGTCCCTCGCAGTGGCGCACGATCACTAGACTTTGACATTCCCGCGAAGGGGTGCCCCCTCTTCGCGGTGCGATCTACCGCCGCTCCAGCGTGAGGGAGCCAGCACGGTGAGCTTCAACCACCCACTGGCGGCGAGATTAACGGGGGCAAGGAGTAACACCATGAAGAAGCTGCAATATGTGTTTATGGCTCTGGCCGCGCTGCTTATCGCGACGCCGGCGTTTGGTCAGGAGGCCGCAGGTGCGGCCGCCCAGTGGGTTCCGCTTGCTGCCGGTCTGAGCATGGCTCTGGCTGCCGGTCTGTGCGGTCTCGGTCAGGGTAAGGCGACTGCTTCGGCTACCGAGGCTCTCGCGCGTAACCCCGGCGCTCGTCCTGGAATCTTCATCTTCCTGATTCTCGGTCTCGCCTTTATCGAATCGCTGGCTCTGTTCACATTCGTTATCATCTTCCTCAAGGTTCACGCCTAAATCGATCTCGGAAACACGAAGGGCCTCCGCTGCGGCGGAGGCCCTTCTGTTTGTGCTTGTAGGGAGGTCACTAGCCGGTGAAGTGACCTATGCGGGTAGAGGCTTGCCTTTGTTTTGTCCTTGCTTTTCTAGTTGTCATTCCGAGCGGAGCGAGCGAATCTGCTGTCTCCCGTTTTTCGTGAGTGCCACCAAAACCTTACGTGCCAGCTGCCTATACATCTCAGGGGGAGTACGAACAAAGAGCGGGAGGAGGCAGGTTCGCTCGCTCCGCTCGGAATGACACCAGAAAAACAAAAGCAATAAAAGCAGCAGCAAAGTAGAAGCAAAAGAATCATAGGCAGCGAACAGAAAGGCCTCCGCCAAAGCGGAGGCCTTTCTGCTGGTGATTGGATAAGGGCTATGGGGTGGTTGTCTTTGGCGGTGCCGGGGGCAGCGTCGAAACGGCCGGCGCGACGCTAAAGGCCGGCAAAGTCTCCGGCGTAGCCCGCTGGACGAGATTCAACACGTGGTTTGGCATGATGCCTAGGGCCAATGTTGCAACTGCGGCTGCTGCAATGGCAATGCCTGCCGGGATGGCAAGTTTGCGTGGGGACAGGAGAGTGGCATCTTCCCTGACCGGGCGGGCATAGAGCGCCGCCAGCAGGCGCAGGTAGTAGAAGCAGGCCACGCCGGAGTTCGCGAGGCCGATGATGGCCAGCACGACATGCCCGTTGTGAATGGCTCCGGAGAACGCATAGAACTTGCCGAAGAACCCGCCGGTGAAGGGGATTCCGATGAGCGACAGGAGGAAGAATCCCAGCAGCGCGGAGAGCCCGGGACGCTTGAGGGCCATTCCGGTGAAGTCGTCGATCGTGCGGGCCTGCTCGTCGTAGCCCGAGAGCTGCGTGATCACGAGGAAGGCGCCGACGTTCATCGCCGCATAGGCTGCGGTGTAGAAGCAGGCGGCGGAGACGGCGTCCTGCTGGATAGAGGTGAAGGCCACCAGCAGGTATCCGGCATGGGCGATGGAGGAGTAGGCCAGCAGGCGCTTGACGTCGCGCTGCATCAGCGCGCCAAGGTTGCCGATGGTCATCGAGAGCACTGCGAGGATCTCGATGAGGACGATCCAGTGGTCGCGATACATCGGCGCCGCGTTGAAGAGGAAGCGCAGCAGCACGGCGAAGGCAGCGGCCTTCGGTGCGGTCGACATCATGCCGACGACCGGAGCGGGTGCGCCCTGGTAGACGTCCGGAGTCCAGACGTGGAAGGGAGCGGCCGAGACCTTGAAGCCGAGGCCGATGACGACCATCGCAATAGCGAGCAGCGCGAGCGCCGGGGTGGCTGTGGTTCCAAGGCTGGCGGCGATAGCGCCGATGCTGGTCGAACCGGTCGCGCCAAAGCAGAGTGCGATGCCGTAGAGGAAGAATGCCGTCGCGAAGCTGCCGAGCAGGAAGTACTTGAGCGAGGACTCGGACGCCGTAGCCTGGCCCTTGCGGAAGCCGGCGAGGATGTAGGTCGAGATAGAGGAGATCTCGAGGCCGATGAAGACCATCAGGAGCTCGACTGAGCAGGTCATGAACATCATGCCGGTGGCGCCGAAGCAGACGAGGGCGAAGTACTCGCCGGCGTGGCTGACGGGGCCTTCGAAGTAGTCGAGCGAGGCCAGCAGCGTAACGAGAACGATGCTGGAGATCAGCAGATGGAAGAAAACCGAGAAGGCATCGACCTGGATGGTGGCGTAGAAGCCGGAGATCGGGCCGGAGGCATTGACGAGCTGCAACTGGTAGAAGGCAGCGAAGCCGGAGGCCAGAGTGCCGAGGATGGCGAGCCAGCCGAGGGGCTTGCGCGACTTACCGGGAGCGATCATCGGCTCGGCCAGCATCACCAGGACGCCGGTGACGGTGAGGATGATCTCGGGGAGCAGAGTGAGGAGGTTCGTGGGCATTAGTATTGTGCTCCCTTGTTGACCGGCGGAGCTGGCTTGTTGACTGCGGCAGCGGCGAGTGAGGGATCGACGAACGCCCCAACCTGATGGGCATCCTCAGCGGTTACAGGATGATTGGCTGCTGCTGCCCCATAAGTGTCGATGGCCTGCATCCATACCGGCGAAGCGAGTCCCATGACGAGAAAGAGAATGGCAAGGGGCCAGAGTTCGAGGTGCTCGCGAGCGCACAGGTCCCAGCCCTTAACTTCTTCCGAGCGAAGGCCGAGTTTGCCGTAGAAGATGCGTTGAATCATCCAGAGCATGTAAGCCGCGCCGAAGATGACGCCGGTGGTTCCGACGACTGTCCAGAGAATGTGGTTGCTGAAGACCGACTGCATGGCTCCGGAGAGGATCAGGAACTCGCCGACGAAGCCATTCAGCATGGGCAGGCCGACCGCGGCGAGTGTAGTGATGACGAACATCGTCACCATCCATGGATGCTTGGTGGCGAGGCCGCCGTAATCGCGTATGTCATAGGTGCCATAGCGCTCGTAGAGCAGGCCAAGGAGTACGAAGAGCGCCGCGCCGACAAGCGACTCGTTGAGGATCTGGTAGACGCCTCCATCAATGCCCATCGTCGTGAAGGTGAAGATGCCCAGCACGATGAAGCTGACGTGCGAGAGAGTAGAGAAGGCCGCGAGCTTCTTCAGGTCAGTCTGGATGAGAGCAAGCAGCGCGCCGTAGGCGATGCCGATGGCGCCGAGCGCGATCAGCCAGGGGGCGATGTGACGGGACTGCTCGGGGAAGATGCCGAAGCTGAAGCGCAGGATCGAGTAAAGACCGAGCTTGCCGGCCAGCACCATCACGGCAGCGGTAGGAGCTTCCTGGACGGCATCGGAGAGCCAGCCGTGCAGCGGGAAGATCGGAACCTTGACCGCGAAGGCGGCGAGGAAGGCCAGCGAGCAGAGCCAGAGTGCCGTGTGGTTCGTGGAGATCGCATGCTGTGCGGCCAGAGCCTGCAGTGTGGGCAGATCAAAGGTGCCGGTGCGGGCGTAGAGCCAGAGCATCGCGACCAAGAGGATCGCCGAGGGGATGAAGGCGTAGAGGAAGAACTTGATGGCGGCTTTACGGCGATTCTCGGTGCGGCCGAAGGTGGCGATGAGCAGCGTCATCGGGATCAGCGAGAGCTCCCAGAAGCCGTAGTACAGGAACAGGTCCAGCGCGAGGAAGATGCCGAGCATTGCAACCTGCTGGAGTAGGAAGAGCGTGTAGAAGAGCTTGGTGCGCTCCTTGACGGCGTTCCAGGAGGCCAGCACGCCGATGGGTGCGAGGAAACCGGCGAGCACGATGAGCCACATGGAGAGGCCATCGACGCCGAGGTGGTAACGAATGGCGGGGGAGGCGATCCACGGGCAGTTCTGCTCGAACTGGAAGCTGCCGCGAGCGGCGGCGTAGTCGAAGTGCCACGGCAGGTGGAGCGTCAGGCCAAGCGTCACGAGCGTGACGATGAGCGCGCCGATCGCGTGGATCTTGGTGCCCGCGCGTTCAGGAATAAGCGCAAGCACCCCCGCGCCCACGAGGGGGGCGAGGAGGATGAGCGTCAGGATGGAGTGATCGAGGTTCATCGAGGTCCTGTGGTGGTTCTAACAACAGATCCCCTGCGGGGATGACAACAAAAAAACAAAAGCAAGAGCACCTTAGCGCAGATGCGGATGTAGGCCAAAGACAACGACAGCGATGACGGCGGCTGCACCCAGGGCGAGCCAACCGGCATAAGAACGGATATTGCCCGACTGCACACGACGGACGAGCCATGCAAAACTGCGAGTGCCTGCGGTGAGACTTCCACCTGTTCCCTGGACGAGGCCGGTATCGACGAAGTAGCCGAGGAAGAAGCGTGAAAATGCGAGCAGGGGAGTAACGATTACGGTGCCGTAGATCTCGTCGACCCAGTACTTGTGGTCGAGCAGGGAGTAGAGCGGCTTGAACTTCTCAGCCAGCGCTGTGGAGGTGTCTGGCTTGCGGACGTAGAGGATGTAGGCAAGGAGCAGGCCAAGCAAGGCGGCGAGCACGGATACTACCGCAAGACCGATCTCAGGGCCACGCGTCGCGGTGTGCTCGGTCACGGCGGTCATGGCCGGATTGAAGACAGGCTCGAGGAAGTGCTCGAACTCGTTATGGCCTCCAAAGGCGAGAGGAACGCCAACCCAGCCGCCGACGATGGAGAGAATAGCCAGGATGCCGAGCGGAAGCGTCATGATCCATGGAGACTCGTGGACGCCATGCGCGTGGGCATGTTGGTGCTCGGCTTCGAGCACCAGCTTGGTGTCGTGGCGGGCATGAATTGCTGCACCATGTGCGGCGTGGACATCGAGCTCATGGTGGCCATGTTCTTCAACGTGCGATGGACCGAAGAAGGTTTTGAACCAGAGCCGGAACATGTAGAACGAGGTCAGGAAGGCGGTGAACATACCGACTGCCCAGAGGAGCTTGGCGAGAGGATTATCCCACAGGAAGGTCTGGTAAAGGATCTCGTCCTTGGAGAAGAAGGCGGCAAGGGGTGGCAGACCGGCGATGGCGAAGACACCCATGGTCATCGTCCAGAAGGTGACGGGGATACGCTTCCACAGGCCACCCATCTTGCGCATGTCCTGTTCACCGTTGAGTGCGTGAATCACAGAACCGGCAGCGAGGAAGAGCAGTGCCTTGAAGAAGGCGTGGGTCATGAGGTGGAAGATACCGGCCGAGTAGGCGCCTACGCCGCAGGCCATGAACATATAGCCGAGCTGCGAGACGGTCGAGTAAGCGAGCACTCGCTTGATATCGGTCTGCACTACGCCGATGGTGGCGGCCAAGAGGGCCGTCGCAGCGCCGATGACGGCGACTACGGTCAGCGCAGCGGGCGCATGATTGAAGAGCACATGGCAGCGCGCGACCATATAGATGCCGGCCGTGACCATCGTTGCGGCGTGGATGAGCGCGGAGACGGGTGTGGGGCCTTCCATCGCGTCGGGAAGCCAGATGTACAGCGGAATCTGTGCGGACTTGCCGGTTGCGCCGACGACGAGCAGGAGGGCAATCGCTGTGAGGAAGCCACCGGTGAGCGGGGTGGCGGAGATCTGCGTGAAGACGCTGTTGAAGTCGAGGCTGCCGAAGTGCGCGATCAGCAGGAACATCGCGAGCAGGAAGCCGAAGTCGCCGATACGGTTGACGACGAAGGCCTTCTTTCCGGCGTTGGCGGCGGAGTCCTTGGTGAAGTAGAAGCCGATGAGCAGATACGATGCGAGACCGACACCCTCCCAGCCGACGAAGAGCAGGAGGAAGCTGCTGGAGAGCACCAGAACCAGCATGAAGAACATGAAGAGGTTCAGGTAAGCGAAGAAGCGCCAGAAGCCCTCTTCATGCGCCATGTAGCCCACGGAGTAGAGGTGGATCAGGAAGCCGACGCCGGTGATGACGGCCAGCATGATGAGCGTGAGGTGATCGACCGTGAAGGCGAAGTTGACCTGGAAGCCGCTGACTGCGATCCATGGGCCGCTGACGGCCGAGAAGGTCAAGGGGCCATTGCCGAACTTCATGTAGTTCCAGAGCATCGCGACGATGACGGCCGGAGCTGCGGTGAAGAGCAGCGCAATCGCCGAGACGGCAGCGCGCGGCAGCTTGCGGCCGAAGGTTCCGTTGATCAGGAAGCCGGCGAAGGGAAGGATCGGAATGAGCCAGAGCAGTTGAGGATTCATTGGTTCTTGGAGGCTCTCTCGGTTTGGCAGGGAAGAAGCAGGTTCCCTGCGGGAATGACAGAAAGAAATACAGGTGCAAAAACGAAGACGGCGTTTTGGATCAGTTCTTCATCAGGTTGACCTGGTCAACATTGAGGGTCTGGCGTGCACGGAACAACGCGATGATGATGGCGAGACCGACGGCGGCTTCCGCCGCGGCGACGACCATCACGAAGAAGACGAAGATCTGGCCCGAGATCTGGTGCCACATGTGGGCGAAGGCGACGAACGTGAGGTTCACAGCGTTGAGCATCAGCTCGATCGACATGAAGATCGTGATGATGTTGCGCTTGATGAGAAACGCTCCTACGCCGATGGAGAAGAGGATCGCGGCGAGGACGAGATAGTAAGCGATAGGAACCATGGACTAGAGCTCCTTCCGTGCAAGCACGACTGCACCGAGGATCGCCACCAGGATGAGGATCGAGGTGACCTCAAAGGGCAGCAGAAGGGAGGTGAAGAGCGTGTGCGAGATCTCGGTGATGTTGGAGACCGCGCTGGTGAGGTAGCCACCGAGCTGTGTCGTTCCCAACTGCTTCTTCTCGGAGAGGAACACGAAGGTCAGCAGGCAGAAGATGGCGGCAGCACCGGGGATACCCGCAATGTAGGCGATCTGCGAGCCATGGGTTCGTTCTTCTTCGCCGGCGTTCAGGAGCATGATGACGAAGACGAACAGCACCATGATCGCGCCGGAGTAGACGATGACCTGGGCGGCGGCGAGGAACTCCGCACCCAGCGACCAGTAGAGGACCGCCAGGGACATCATGACGACGATCAGCGAAAGCGCCGAGTTGATCGGATGGCGCTGGAAAAGGAGATTGAGCGCTCCCAATACGGCCAGCAGTCCGAAGATGATGAAGAGTGCGGTTTGCATCGGCTAGTGATTTCCGGTCTTGTTGTATTTCTTGATGCGGTTCGTACTGATTGTAAATGCGTTGAAGCTCAGCCGTGGTACGCGAGGGCCAGGGCTGTCGCAAGGATATTGAGCATGGCGACGGGCATCAGAAACTTCCATCCGAAGCTCATCAGTTGGTCGTAGCGGAAGCGCGGCAGCGTGGCGCGCACCCAGATGTAGAGCAGGAGGAAGAAGAGAATCTTGGCGACGAACCAGAAGATCGGCAGAACCGCGTGGAGGAAGCCGGAGCTGGCGAAGCCATCGAACAGGTGGCCGAAGGGAGAACCCGCGCCGCCGAAGAAGAGCAGCGTAGCCACACAGGCGACGGTGATCATGTTGGCGTACTCGGCCATGAAGAACATCGCGAACTTCATGGAGGAGTACTCGGTGTGATAGCCAGCGACGAGCTCGGACTCGGCTTCAGGAAGGTCGAAGGGAGCGCGGTTGGTCTCGGCGTAGGCGGCCATCAGGTAGATGAAGAAGCCGATGATCTGGCAGCCGCCGAAGACGTTCCACGAACGCATGCCGTGCGCGGACTGCGAGTTGACGATATCGCGCAGCGAGAGCGACTGGGCGCGGAGGACGACGCCGACCAGCGAAAGGCCGAGCGCAAGCTCATAGCTGACGAGCTGCGCGCTGGCGCGCAGGCTGCCGAAGAGCGAGTACTTGTTGTTCGACGACCAGCCCGAGAGCGCGATGCCGTAGACGCCGATGCTCGTGATGCCGAGGATGACCAGGAGGCCGATGTTGAGGTCGGCGATCTGGAAGAGGTCGACGCCTCCGACCATCGTCTTTGCGCCGAAGGGCACAACGGAGATCGAGATGAGCGCGCAGGAGAGCGCGATGATCGGCGCGAGCACGAAGAGCGGGCGTTCGACGGCGAGGGGCATCATGTCTTCCTTGAGGAAGAGCTTGATGCCATCGGCGAGCGGCTGCAGCAGGCCGAAGGGGCCGACACGCGAGGGTCCCCAGCGGTTCTGCATGCGGCCGAGAACTTTGCGTTCGAGCAGCACGGTGTAGGCCACCGCCGTGAGCGTGATGACCAGCACCACCACGATCTTGACGATCGTGAGGAGCAGGAAGGTCGTGAAGGATGGAGTAATGTGGCTCATCGTCAGGGTTTCAGGGTCCAGGGCTTATGGCCCAGAGTTCTACGTCGGTTCGGATTTTTATTCAGCTAAGAGCTACGAGGGTTTGAGCAACGAGTTAGTCGGCGGCCAGGTGATCGGCGACTTCGGTCTCCTGGTGGCGCTGCACATCCTGCAGCATGGGCGAATAGCGAGTAAGTGAGCCGGAGGTAAAGAGCGTGTCCGACGAGGGCAGAACAAGATCCTTGCGGTTTTCGATCTGCACGAGGCCCGTTGACGCAGGGGCGATGTGCTGGTCGTTGCCGCTGAGAAGCTGCAGGCGAAGGAGTTTGTCGTAGCCGGGAACGACGCGCTGGATCTCGTCGAGGATAGCGAAGGGATCGAAGGGGCTGAGCTTCGGCTCCATGTTGTTGGCCATGAGCCATACCGCATGGCGATCGGCTTCGCCCGATTGTGCGCCGCGGCTCTGGCCCATGTCGGCGCGGAGGCCCTTGCCGAAGGGCACGAGCGTCTTGATGTCGTGGCCCATGTTGTCGGCGAGGCGGACGATGAGCTCGAAGTCGGAGCGGGCACCGCCCTTGTCGGCGGCCTTGCTGACAAGCTGGAGATCGCCGTAGCTGTTGGTGACGGAGCCGGCCTTCTCGTAGAGGTTGGCTGCAGGGAAGACGACGTCGGCGAGCTGTGCGGTCTCGGTGAGGAAGAGGTCCTGCACGATGACGAAGGTTTCTTTGAGCGCAGAAGGATCGATGCCGAAGCGCTTGATGGGGTTCGAGCCGACGACGTAGAGCGCCGAGAGCTTGCCGGCAGTGGCGGCGTCGAACATGGCCAGCAGGTCGAGACCGGCCTGTGCGGGGGCGCTGTACTCGGTCGCCAGAGCGGAGCCGGAGATCGGCTGGTAGCCGGGCAGAGCGTCGGGCAGAAGGCCCATGTCAGAGGCACCGCGCGAGTTGACGTAGTCGGCCATGAGACCGAACTCGGCGTTGGGCAGAGCCTTGATGAGGTTGGCGAGTTCGCCGCCCCGGACCTCGTTGCCGATCAGAACGACGAGTTTCTCTTCACCCTTGATGGCGGAGCGGAAGTTGGAGAGCTCATCCGCCTGCGCCACGATAGAGGAGGCCTCGGCGGAGCTGTCATTGCCCGCGAGGTAGCTGGCGAGGGCTCCGTAGCCGAACTGCTGGACCTGGATGAAGCTCTTGGCCTGGCGGCGCAGCTTGATCTCTTCGTGGTTCGCGATGTAGACGCGAGCTTTGTTCAGGCGAACGTTGGTACGCAGGTTCCAGGCGGTAAGCGGTGCCTGGTTGGTGGGATCGCCGCCGATGACCAGCAGTGCCTGGGCCTTTTCGACGCTGCGCTGTGAGGCGAACCTGCCGGTGGTGCCCTGGAGGGCATTAGCGAGGGTGACGTAGTCTGCGGTGCGATGGTGGTCGATGTTATTCGTGCCGATCACCGTGCGAGCGAACTTCTGCAGGAGGTAGTTCTCCTCGTTCGTGGTGCGGTTCGATCCGATGACGCCGATGGACTGCGCGCCGTGCTGGTCGCGGAGTTCACGCAGCTTCTTGCCGGCGAAGCGCAGAGCCTCATCCCAGGAGACGGGCTTGAGCTTGCCGTCGGCCTGGCGGACGAGCGGCGAGGTGAGGCGCTCAATATTGTTGGTGAAGTCGAAGGCGTAGCGGCCCTTGTTGCAGAGGAAGTCGCCGTTCATGCCGGACTTGTCGCGGTTGTCGCCGCGAACGATCTCGGAGCCGTCGGAGACGGAGCGCACGCCGAGGGTGGTCTTGCAGCCGTCGCCGCAGTGCGTGCAGACGGTGGCGACGTGGTTCATCTCCCAGGGGCGGGTCTTGTAGCGATAGGTGCCGCTGGTGAGCGCGCCCACCGGGCAGGCATCGATGCACATGCCGCACTGCTCGCAGTCGAGGTTGGGCAGGTCTTCCGGCGAAAGCTGAGCGGGGACGTTCGGAGCGATGACCGACGAGCTGCCGCGGTTCTGGATGCCGAGAGCGAAGACGTCCATGCCTTCGCCGCACATGCGGACGCAGCGGTAGCAGAGGATGCAGCGCGGGCGGTCGAAGTAGACCACGGGCGACCACTTCTGCTCTTCGCGATGGTTCTTGGGTTCGGTGTAGAAGGAGTCCGCCGCACCGTACTTGAAGGTCATGTCCTGCAACTCGCACTCGCCGCCGGCGTCGCAGACGGGGCAGTCGAGCGGATGGTTGCCGAGCAGGAGCTGCAGCGTGGCTTTGCGGGCCTGGGCGATCTCCGGGGTCTCGGTGGTGACGTTCATGCCCTCGGCGACCGGGGTGGTGCAGGCGGTCTGGAGCTTGGGCATCTTCTCGATGCGCACCACGCACATGCGGCAGGCAGCTTGCAACGAGAGATTGGGGTAGTAACAGAAGGCGGGAATCTCGATGCCGGCAGACTTGCAGGCATCAATGAGCAGCGTGCCTGCGGGTGCGGTGAGTTTCTGGCCGTCTACGGTAAAGGTTACGTCTGGCATAGGCTTCTCTAAATCCTACCGGGAACTGGTGTGTGCGGCGTAAAGCGCGTGAGGTGGAGGGTGGCGATGGGCATCGATTCGACTTTAGCTCCGTCCACTCTTTGCTTGTTTTGCCGGTTGTGCTGGGGTTGCAGCATTTCTGGCCTGTGAGACTGCTGCATCCACCACAGAGCGAATGCGTGTTGGGTCGTCGTAGCTATTGTTGCCTGTACCGCATACGACCTGTTGCTTGTCTTTGCTGACGACGATGATGGTTGGGGTGTATTCCACGTTGATGCGGCGGCCCAATTCAAAGTCGCCGCGAACGGCGTTGGCGAGCGATCCGTCCGGGTCCATCACGAAAGGCATTCGCTGGTTATGGCGTTGCAGCCAGTTCTCTGTAAACCTCTGCAGGTCGTCTCTGTTGGCAATAGAGTTCTGTGCGGCAAAGACATCGCTGCGATACTCATCGGCGAGCTTGGGGCTGATTTTATTTTGGATGTAGCGGGCGCAAACCGCCCCCTGTTGCGTCCAGATGTGAGCTTCAATTGGAAAATCGAAACGCAGTATCGGCACGTGTGTCGCAGCCGCAACCTGGAGCTCGATAGGATGCGCGTGCGCACAAGCTGGGCAGCCGAGATCTTCGAATACAACGATGGCGACTTTGCTTCCGGCGGGTGGCTTCAGCAGAGATAAATTGTGCAGGCCGTTGCTCGGCGGAGTTCCGGCGAACTGGGCCTGTACGGCCAGCGGCATAAGGGAGGTTGCAAGAGCAAGAGCACCGATTTTAAGAAAACTGAACAGCTTCATCGACTTCTTTCTCCTTCCCATGACCTACCGAAACCAAAGAGCATCGGTTCGTTCTTAGTGTGCGCCTGCGAGTTCCGGTTCGCCGACCGGTTGAATCTGAATGAGAGGGTGCTCGACGCGAGCGCCCGCCAGGTACTCCTCGAACTCGGAGCGGAACTTCTTGATGAAGCCGATGGTGGGCATCGCAGCGGCGTCGCCAAGCGGGCAGAAGGTGCGGCCCAGCATATTTTCGGCGAGGTACTGAATGTTGTCGATGTCCTTCTTGTTGCCGCCGCCCGCGTGGAAGCGTGTCAGCGTCTTCTTGAGCCAGTCCGTGCCTTCGCGGCAGGGGATGCACCAGCCGCAGGACTCGTGCTGGTAGAAGCGGATGGTGCGCAGCGCGAATTCGACGATGGAGACGGACTCATCGAGCACGACGATGCCGCCCGAGCCGAGCATGGTGCCGGCCTTGCCCATCTGGTCGAAGTCCAGGCCTACGTCAATTTCATCAGCCTTGAGCACCGGGCAGGAGGAGCCGCCGGGGACGACGGCCTTCAGCTGCTTGCCGCCCTTGATGCCGCCCGCGACCTCGTAGATCGCCTTGCGCAATGAGTAGCCCATCGGAAGCTCGTAGACGCCGGGGCGCTCCACGTGTCCGGAGATGCCGAAGAGGCGCGTGCCGCCGTTGCGTTCGCTGCCAAGCTTGGCATAGGCCTCGCCGCCCATCAGCAGGATGTGCGGGGCGTTGGCAATGGTCTCGGCGTTGTTGATAACCGTGGGGCCGCCATAGAGGCCGACGACGGCGGGGAAGGGAGGCTTGATGCGCGGCACGCCGCGCTTGCCTTCGAGAGACTCCATCAGAGCCGACTCTTCGCCGACTTCGTAAGCGCCCGCGCCGGTCTGGGTGATGATGTCGAAGTCCACACCCTCTTTGCCGAAGATGTTCTTGCCGAGGAAGCCCTTGGCGTAGGCGTCAGCGACGGCCTTTTCGACGATCTTGAGCAGGTAGCGGTACTCGCCGCGCAGATAGATGAAGCCCATCTTTGCGCCGATGGCGAGGCCCGCGATCATGGTGCCTTCGATGATCGCATGGGGGTCGTGCAGGAAGATGACGTGATCTTTGCAGGTGCCGGGCTCGGATTCGTCGCCGTTGACGAGTACGTACTTGGGCTTCTCGGAGACCTTAGGGACGAACGACCACTTCATGCCGGTGGGGAAGCCTGCGCCGCCACGACCGCGAAGGCCGCTGGCCTTCATCTCATTGACGATCCACTCGGGACCCTGTTCGATGGCCTTCTGGACGGCCTTGTAGCCGTCGAGTTCAACATACTTATCGATCTCGGCCGCGCCCATGCCGAAGCGGCGGGAGACGACTTTGACTTCATCGGGATGGGAGACGAGGGTAGGCATCTACTTCACATCCTTTCCGCGGCCTTCGCGGTAGTCGGCGAGGACGGCGTCCATCTTGGCGGGGGTAAGGTCGTCGTGGAAGTCGTAGTTCACCTGCACAGCGGGGGCCCAGCAGCAGGCGCCGATGCACTCAACCTCTTCGAGCGAGAAGAGGCCGTCGGGGGTGACGCCTTTATGGCCGATGCCCAGGGTGTGCTTGCAGTGGTCGAGCAGCTCAAAGCCGCCGCGCAGCATGCAGGAGATGTTGGTGCAGACCTGCACGTTGTACTTGCCGGCAGGCTTGGTGCGGAGCATCGAGTAGTAGCTGAGGACGTTGCGGACGTCGAGCTCGAGCAGGTCGAGGCGCTTGGCTAGCTCCGCTACGACTTCATCGCTGACATAGCCGACCTCATCCTGCGCGTAGAGCAGCATGGGGATGAGCGCCGAGCGCTTGACGGGATAGATCGTGGCCAGCTTGTCGAAGCGGGCGGCGGTCTCGGGAGAGAAGATCGTGTTGGCGATGGCGGCCATGTGATTCCTAGCGTCCTCGGTGGTGCGGGTGAAGCAGATCCCTTGCGGGGATGACAGAAAGAAAAGCAACAACAACGACTTTTGGTCTTCGCCTTTCTGGTTGTCATCCCCGTAGGGGATCTGGTTCTGCAGCGGCGACAACCATCCAGGTAAAACCAGACTACTGCGGCGGGTGCATCATCTCGCGTGCCAGCCGCTCGGCGGCGAGATCCATCTCTTCTTCAGCAGCGTGGTTGAGGCTTACGCTGCCGTTTTCCTGGAGCGCGAAGGGAACGGCTGCTTCGTCGCTGTGTTGCATCTCGTGCTGCGTGAACTTGAGCCATCTGCTGCCAACGCGGAGGGTAATCTCTTCGGCGCTGACTTCGACTACGGCGTGCTGCGGTGCGTTGAGTCCGTGGGCGGCTGCGTAACTGCGGAGCAGAGACGCCCAGGAGGTCCAGAGTTCGGTGTGGAGGCGTTCGTTGATTGTGGCCTCCGGTTCCGTGCAACTACGGTGAAGCAGATTCCCTGCGGGAATGACAACAAGAAAAACAAAAGCGGTTAGCGGTCAATTGCTCCCAGCACGATATCAATAGAGCCGATGACGGCAACGACATCGGCGAGAAGTCTGCCCTTGCACATGGTTTCGAGCGCCTGCAGGGTGGCGAAGTCGGCGTTGCGCATGTGCACACGGTAGGGCTTGGCTGTACCGTCGGATACGACGTAGTAGTTCATCATGCCGTGCGGTGCTTCGACCGAACTGGTGGCCTCGCCGGCCGGAACCTGGAAGCCTTCCGTGACGATCTTGAAGTGATGGATGAGCGACTCCATCTGGGTCTTCATCTGCTCGCGGTCGGGCAGAACGATCTTCGGGGCATCGGCCGTGATGCGGCCTTCGGGCATGCCATCGAGAGCCTGGAGGCAGATCTTTACCGACTCGCGCAGCTCCTGCATACGGACGAGGTAGCGAGCCCAGACGTCCCCTACTGTGGAGGTCGGGACGTTGAACTGGAACTTCTCGTAGCTGGAATACGGCATATCCCGGCGCAGATCGAAATCGATGCCGGACGCACGCAGGGGAGGGCCGGTAACGCCAAGGGCAATGGCGTCCGCCGCCGAGAGGAAGCCGACACCCTCCAGGCGCGAGCGCCAGATAGGATTGCCGTTCAGCAGCCCCTCGTACTCCTCGATCTTGGAGGGGAAGTCCTTGAGGAAGGCGCGAATCTGCTTATAAAGATCGAGCGGGGGCTCCAGGGACACGCCGCCGATGCGGATGTAGCTGGTCATCATGCGCTGGCCACTGACGGCCTCGAAGATGCGCAGCAACTGCTCGCGCTCGCGGAAGCAGTAGAGGAAGACGGTGAGCGCGCCGATGTCCATGGCGTGCGTGCCGAGCCAGACCAGATGCGAGTTGATGCGCATCAACTCGTTGAAGAGCACGCGAAGCCACTGGGCGCGGTCCGGGATTTCGAGTTGCAGCAGCTTCTCTACTGCCAGCGCGTAGGCCAGATTGTTGGTCATCGGCGCAAGGTAATCGATGCGGTCGGTCAGGGGCACGACCTGCTGGTAGAACTTGGCTTCGCAGGTCTTCTCGATGCCGGTGTGGAGATAGCCGATATCGGGTGCGAGCGAGACGATGGTTTCGCCGTCGATTTCCACGACGAGCCGGAGAACTCCGTGGGTCGAGGGGTGCTGCGGACCCATGTTCAGGATCATCGTGTGGTCGGAGATGGCGTCGGCGCCGCGCGGCTTATGGCCGGAGACGGACTCTTCGACGACATCCTTCACGTCAGGGATGATGAGGTCTTCAGCGGGACGGAAGCCGGCGAGCGTGGCTCCGGTTGTGTCGCGTACAGCGGGTTTCTCGAGATCTTCTACAAATGCCATTAGCGGTATCCCTCTACGGGGTAGTCCTTGCGGAGTGGATGGCCTTCCCAGTTGTCGGGCATCATGATGCGGGTCAGGCGTGGGTGGCCGCCGAAGTGAACGCCGAAGAGGTCGAAGACTTCGCGCTCGTAGAAGTTGGCCGAGGGCCAGACGGAGGTGATGGAGTCGATGCTTTGGCCTTCCGAGATGCGGGCGACGAGCCGGATGCGCTGCTTCAGGCCGAAGCTGAGGATCGAGTAGCAGATCTGAAAGCGTGGTTCGGTGGGGTACCAGTCGACGGCGGTTACATCTTCGAGGAAGTTGTAACCCGCGGCCTGGGCTGCCTTGGCGGCAGCGATGATGGTGTCGGGCGCTACGGTAAGGGTGAGCTCTTTGCGGTCCCACTTGGCATCGACGATGAGGTCGGCCAGGCCTTTGATCGCGGCGTGGTCAGCCAGGGCGGCGGTAACGGCTTCTTTGCCGAAACAGGCCTCGGGGGTAGCGGGATTGGTGATTGCGTCAGCCATAAAGTCCTAGAGGTCCGCCTTATCGTTCGACCAGTTGAGGATGCCCTTCTTCCAGACATAGAAGAGGCCGACGGCTACGAAGCCGATGTAGACCAGCATCTCCCAGAAGCCGAAGAGGCGCGAGCCGGTGATGCCGGGCAGGCGACGGTAGATGACCGCCCACGGAAGCATGAAGACGGCTTCGACGTCGAAGAGGATGAAGAGCATCGCCACCATGTAGAAGCGGACGGAGAAGCGGCCGCGAGCGTCGCCGACCGGGTCCATGCCGCACTCGTAGGCTCCGAGCTTGGTGCGCGAGCGCTTGTGCTTGCCAATAAAGAACGAGGCTCCGACCATGCCGCCGGCGAGGCCCACGGCGACGAGGATCTGAAGCACGAGAGGAAGATATTGCCAGATGTATGGGTAGCTCTGCATGGGCATTTTTAAGTGTAGGAGTGAGTCGGTCAAGGGTCAAGCAGCGAACGGGGATAAGGGGTTGCAAGGGGCGATTAGCGGGTGGTGATTTGCAGTTCCTTGGTTTTGTCTACGATGAGCGTTACAGCAGCGAGCTGTACCAGGCGATGAGCGGAGCACCGAAGAGAGCGGCAACAAGGCCTCCGATGCTGATAAACGTGCCCAGCGGCAGACGGGTTGTGGCGGTGGCCTGACGACGAACCATCAGCGTGAGGCCGTAAGCAGAGGTGAGGATGACTCCGACGAAGAGCGCGAGGATCGCGGGCCAGAAGCCGAGGAAGGCCGCGATCATGGCGAGCAGCTTGACGTCTCCCATGCCGAGGCCGTCGCGATGGCGAACGGCCTTGTAGATGGCGCGGATGGCGAGCAGGAGCAGGGCGGCTCCCACGATGGCGGCGAGGCGGCCGAAGACAAGATGCTCGGGGCCGGTGAGGAAGACGTTGCCCTTGGCGACGAAGGAGCCGGGGCTCGACATGCGCAGGCTGTGCTGTGGGTTGAGCTTGATCTCGTCCTGGCCGGGACCAAGGAAGATGGCCTGTGCGCAGACGAGGAAGAAGCCGATGGCCGTGCCGGTGAGGGTGAAGGCGTCAGGGAGGGTGTAGGTCTGCCAGTCCATGACGAGCAGGCCGATGAGGAGGAAGCCGAGGATGAGAAGCCCGATCAGCGTTGTAGCTTGTTCTGCTCTCCATACTCCCAGGGGGGGGCCGAAGTCGACTGTCATCCAGTTCGATGTACACAGCCTATAAATCGGGATAGAAAGAACGAGAAACCAGAGCCCTATTGCAAGTTCCACCAGCGGATAGCGCCATGGGATCGGCGTTTTGCATTGTCGGCAACGAGCACGGAGAAGGATCCAGCTCAATATCGGGATGTTGTCGTACCAGCGGATCGTCTGCTTGCAATTTGGGCAGTGGGAGCGCGGACTGTTGATACTCCGATGGTCAGGTAGACGTGAGATGCAGACGTTCAGAAAGCTGCCGAAGAGAAGGCCCAGGATGAGAGCTGAAAGTTCGAAGGTCAGAGGCACAATTTGTACCAGGGTCTCGAACTCTACGAACGAGGGCATAAATCGAGTATAGGGTGCGTATTCGTATTCTCGGAATCGTCACGAAGATTTCAAAAGGGAAGCAGCAGTAACGGAATGACGATACCCGCGAGCAGCAGGCCTGTAACGAGAAGCTTGCTGCGCTCGTATTTGTAGGCCATGTAGATGCCTGTCCCTGTTGAGGTGAAGAGTCCGATGGCAACCAGCAGGAAGAAGACCTTCAACGGAAGATGGCTCTTCGCTTTGGGGACGGACTGGGCTGCAGGATCGGGTGTCTTATCCGGCTTAGGAGTGTCGGCTTTGAGTTTGCGGACGGGGACGATGGTGGTCTGTTTCTTGTGTACCTGTCCCAGCATCACGATCCATGCGGGCGGCTTATAGCTGCTGCCCTGTGTCGTCTCGTGCAGGCTGAAGGTCTGCAAGGCTCCCGTTAAAGAAAAGAAGAGAACGGCCGGTGCAATGAACAGCCCGACGTAGCGATGTATCTGGCGAAAGAGTTTCAGGGAACTGGACATGACGTTGAATGGAGTCTCGGGATAGGGGTGCGTTAGAAGTCCACGTGCGTGCGGATGCTGAACATGGCTACCGGTCCACGGTCCTGGTTGTAGCCGGGGTGGGCGATGAGCTGTACGTCGAATGCGGTGAACAGGCCGCGCCAGTTGTGCGCGTTGTAGTAGGCCTCGAGGATGTCTTCGCGGGCGTAGTTCAGCTTGCCGTCTCCGAGCAGAAAGCCGAGTCCGCCCAGCGCCAGATATTCCTGATGATCGCGCTTGATGGCGTTCGAGATGCCGACGAGCCCGGCCTTGTCGTTGGGACGCGACCAGCGGTTGCCGGCGAGGTCGGCTCCGAGTTCGAAGGTCTGGTCGACCTCGGTGTAGGCGAAGCTCTGGTGCTGGCCTTCGTTCCAGCCGAAGCGGCCAAAGCTGCGGAGGTCCTGCGTTAACTCCTGTTCGAAGTTGAGTCCGAAGCCGTACTTCACCGTTGTGCCGGGGGCGTGAGCGGTGATGACGGGGACGGCGGAGGGGTCGCCGTTGGCACGGGCGGTAAGGGCTGAGTCGATAGCGTCGCGATACAGGCCCATGTCGGCGTGGTTTACGAAGCTGAGCAGGCGGACCGTGCCTTTGCGCTCCGGCGATAAAAGCCGCTCGGGCAGGAAGGCGAAGGGCGTCTTGCGATACTCGAACTCGTAGTTGTCGCCACGCGCGCGGCGAAGGTTCCAATCGAGATCGACACCGTTGGCTACAGTGGGCATCAGGCCGAAGACATAGCGGGCGGACCAGTGGATGTCGTCGTACTCGGTGACGAAGGCGTAGGTGTAGCCACGGGTATCGGCGGCGTAGTCCCACGCGCCGTTGTTGTCAGCGGTCCAGTTCAGAAACTGGAGGTGTGAGTCGGAGCCGGGACCGTTGACGTCGAGAACGTCAGGGAGGCTCATTCGTCCGACACGCAGGTCGAAGCGCCGCTCGGGGACTTTGGTCGCAAGTGAGAGTTGGGTGCGCTGCGTGTCGATGAGTTTGTTGGTCAGGCCGATGGTCTGGTGCAGTTGGACACGCGCGGTGTAGGGCACCGAACCGAGGTTCGGATTGCGGACGACATCCAGGTTCGTGAAGCCGGCCAGTCCCAGGGCTTCGGATACGCCGCGTCCGCCCGAGCTTTCGAGGTTGTAGATGGCGTCGGTGTTGTAGCGCAGGTTGTGGTGCAGTTGCAGGCCGAGGAAGAGAGTGCCGACCAGCGAGACCTTGTACTCGCCGCGTGCGAGCAGGGAGTTGGTGCCTTCATAGGGAGAATGAAAGCCGGGATGGCCCTGGAAGATGATGTTCGCCTGGCCTGCAATCAGGTAGCGCGAGGTATCGGTGTGCGGAAAGATCGTGACTTGCGGCGCGGTGACTTCGGGGTCTGGGGCCTGTGCAGGCGGTTGCTGCGCGTAGGCCGTCGAAACGGCAAGGAGGCAGGGAATCAGTAGGGTTCGCGCGGCTTTGCGGAAGGTCATAGGCATGATCACGAGTGGCTGGGGCAGGCAATACTGTACCGGAATGTTGTAAGGCAGAGATGAAATGCCCGCCAAAGGAGAAATCTCCGCATGGCGGGCTGGGTTCTTTCAGGCTCGTCTGGAGCTGAAGCGGAGGCCGGACAATCGTCGGCCAAACGCATCCAGATGCCTGCCAATGGGTAGCGTTCATCGCCGGTTTCGACAAAGGTGCGTGTCAGGCTAATGGCGCGCATTTTGGGGGATATGGGAGGAGTTTCTGCTTTACGGCGTAAAAATAGGAAGTTCATGGGAGCACTCCTTTCTGCGGTCTTTCGCTGGGATTGTCTATAGTATATCCCCATAGGGTATAAGGAGCGCATCGCATCCAATGTGAAGCGGAGATGAAATATGGGCATGATCGCGAAGGGGGCAAGAGGATCAGGCATGCCAAGGTTGAGTGCCATAGAAGGCACAGCGCCTCAGACTTGATCTCTATCGCGAACACTGGTATTTTCTTTTCAACACGGGAAAGGAGGATGGTCCAGCCTATGAAGATTGATTGTTCCAGTTGCAACAACCAACGTGAGGTGACTGAGGCTTAGAGCATTCGTTGCTCTAGTCCTGGCGGCTTTTCGTAGTACTGACAAGTCTTCGCCGAGGCCCATCCGAGAACGGATGCCTCAGGTCAATCCCAACAGTTCACCGCAAAGCGGCTCGCTCCTTCAGTGGAGCGGGCCGCTTGTGTTTAAGAGACAGAGTTCCTGGTGTTAGACTGGCCGCAATGACGGAAAAAACGAGGGAAGAGTCTCATCTTCCAGCACTCGATGGCCTCCGTGGTCTCGCTATCTTGCTGGTGCTGCTCTTCCACACGTTTGCGCGTCCAGAGGTCCAGCATGCAAATTGGATCATCAAGTCGTTCAATCAGGTGAGTTTGTTCGGTTGGACGGGTGTGGACCTGTTTTTCGTACTCTCCGGATTTCTCATTACGCGGATTCTGCTCGATGCCAAGACCTCGACAAATTTTTTCAAGGTCTTTTATATGCGCCGCATTTTGCGCATCTTCCCGCTTTATTACTTAAGCCTTATCGGTGTTTTTTTGATATGGCCGCTTCTCAAATTGCATACCGGGTCGATCAGCGGCAACGATGCCGGTCACGTAGGGCTGACGGTACAACTTTGGTATTGGTTGAACCTGGTTAACTGGCCTACCGCCATTCATCCGATGCTCGTCCCCCTGCTCTCCCATTACTGGACACTTTCGATTGAGGAGCAGTTTTATGCCGTGTGGCCGGCAGTGGTCTACTTCCTGAGCGAGAAACGGCTTGCCCTGTTGTCGGTAGCAGGAATCGTGTCCGTGTTCATTTTGCGAAACCTGCCCATTGTCCAGGCGTTCGGCGCCACGCACGATAATTTTTTATACCGATTGACTCCGTTTCGGATGGACACGCTGCTCTTCGGCGGCCTGTTGGCGATCTTGTTCAAACACGTCGACAGGTCAAAGCTGCTTCGCTGGGCGGTGCCGATCTTTGTTGTGACTCTTGCCCTGTTGCTCTGGAAGGCGCAGCCGTCTCCTGCGGAAGGTGCGATTACGTTTACAGGGCTTGCCGTCCTTTAC
This sequence comes from Granulicella mallensis MP5ACTX8, assembly GCF_000178955.2. Classification (NCBI taxonomy): domain Bacteria; kingdom Pseudomonadati; phylum Acidobacteriota; class Terriglobia; order Terriglobales; family Acidobacteriaceae; genus Granulicella; species Granulicella mallensis. The sequence continues at coordinate 1,625,500 of NC_016631.1, forward strand.
TCGTCTCTGCTAACGATCTGCATCACGAGCAAAACGGCAGGGGCCCTCTTTCGGACCAGGCTGCTGCGTGGCATGGGTAAGTACAGTTACAGCGTTTATCTGATACACCCGTCTGTACTGTTCTTCATGGACGTTCTCGTGATTCGTCCTCTTCAAAAGCATCTGCTGCCTGGTCATCCCTATGGGGCCCCATTGATTTTTACGCTGCTCAATATTTGTGTGTGTTTCGGTATTGCGCGGATCACATGGGTGTTGATTGAGTCGCCGATTCTTCGACTGAAACGGCACTTCCGCTACACCTATCGAGACGATCAAGCGCTTAAAGGTGAAACCGGGGCAGTTTCATCTCCTGTCGCGATCGAATTAGGATGAGGATGTGAACTCTTCAGATGAATTGATTATTGCCGGTCGTAGTTTCAAATCGCGTCTCATTGTCGGGACAGGGAAGTACAAGGACGGGGCGGAGACCCAGGCCGCGATTGAGGCTTCGGGTGCGGAGCTGGTGACGGTCGCGGTGCGGCGCGTGAACCTCGATCGGACCAAAGAGAGCCTGCTGGACTTCATCGATCCGAAGAAGTATTTTCTGCTGCCCAATACCGCGGGCTGCTACACCGCCGAAGAGGCCATCCGGGCGGCTAGACTGGCTCGCGAGGTAGGACTGTCGGACTGGGTCAAGATTGAAGTGATTGGCGACCTGGCGACGCTGTATCCCGATGTCCAGGCGACGGTGGAGGCCACGCGGGTGCTGGTGAAGGAAGGTTTCACCGTACTTCCCTACACGACCGACGACATCGTGTTCGCCAAGCGTCTGATCGACGTAGGCGCGGCGGCGGTGATGCCGCTGGGAGCGCCTATCGGCACGGGGTTGGGGATTGCCAATATGTACACCCTGCGGATGATGCGCGAGCTGATTACCGAGGTTCCCCTGGTGGTCGACGCCGGATTGGGGACGGCGAGCGACGCGGCGCTGGCGATGGAGATGGGCTTCGATGCTGTGCTGTTGAATACGGCGATGGCCGCGTCGAAGAACCCGGTGCTGATGTCGTCGGCGATGAAGAAGGGCATAGAGGCCGGGCGCGAGGCGTTCCTGGCAGGCCGGATGGAAAAGAAGCTGTATGCCACGGCAAGTTCGCCCCTGGAAGGAATCTCCCGGTAACGAGGGTGCCGTGGTGGTGTCAGAAGCAGATTCCCTACGGGAATGACAAGCCAGAAAGGCAAAGGCGATGCTGCGGTGGCGCGGGAAGGTCTTGCTGCGGAGATGAATCGACTGCGACTTGCCGGCATCGAACTTTATAGACTGGGAAGCGACCGGTCTGTCTAGAGGTTCCCCATGGCACAGAAAACTCGTGAGCAGTTGATCGAGGTTGGACTTAAGCAGATTCATACTGCTGGATATGGCGCTACGGGAGTGAATGAGATTCTCGCGTTGGCCGATGTCCCGAAGGGGTCGTTCTACCATCACTTTCCCAGTAAAGAAGCCTTCGCAGCTGCGGTGTTGCAGCGCTATGGGGAGGGGGAGACACATCGCTGGGAGACGATGCTGGGAGATAAGAACCAGGCTCCTTTGAAACGGCTCCGTCTGTACTTTGAAGATTTGATCTCCGTGTATGGACAGACCGGGCCGATCAGCGGCTGTTTGATGGGCAATCTGACGCTGGAGATTGCCGCCCACAGCGACGTATTGCAGCCGATGCTGAAGGGGTGCTTCGGTGCGTGGGAGGATGCCGTCGCCGAGGCGCTTCGTGAGGCTGTGGCCGTGGGGGAGTTGGATCCCTCGGTCAAGCCCAGGGAGTTGGCGTCGTTCATCGTGAATAACTGGGAAGGGGCGTTGCTGCGTTCGAAGGCTGAGCGAAGCGATCGGGCCCTGGATGTCTTTCTGGATTTTACGTTTAAGGTGCTTTTGAAGGGGTAGTTTTCAAAACTTGCCACGCCAGTATTTGCACGCTTCCAGAGAATGTCGCAAAAGTAGCATTTCGCCTGTGCCAGAGAACCGAATGAGATCTACTAGTGCCGTATGGCCACGGGTGCGAGCCCCACAGGGGCGGTATATCGTGCAGCCGAGATAGGTCGCCCCTTCAGGGCTCTACCTTCTTCTGGGTTCTAACCCAGGGTTCCGGCGACACGGCGAGCAAAAAGCGCTCGCCAGCCGCCTCCACCCTGGGCTGGGATATGCCGCCCCTTTGGGGCTCTGCTTTCTCTTGGGGCTATAACCCACGGTTCCTGCGGCTGGTACATGTCGCCCCTTTTTAGGGCACTAGGAAAATAGACGGGGCTGTGGAAAAGATTCTGCATCTATAGACAGACTGGTCTACTCATATCCATGAACGCACTCAGTGGTTCACATTTCAGCTCGACCGAGGTTTCCTATGACGACCCAAACTACTAAAGGCACTGTACTTATCACGGGTGCATCCACTGGCATCGGCGCTGTGTATGCCGATCGCTTCGCTCAGCGCGGTTATGACTTGATCCTTGTTGCCCGCGACAAGAATCGCCTCACCGAACTGGCGGCTACGCTGACGTCCAAGACTGGCCGCAAGGTCGATATTCTGCCTGCCGATCTGACCGTCAAGGCTGACCGGCTGAAGGTCGAGGAGCGTCTCGCTTCCGATAGCGCGATCACGGGGCTGGTGAATAATGCCGGCTTCGGTGCGACGGCCAAGCTGATCGACTCCAAGATCGACGATCTCGAGAACATGATCGACCTGAATGTGACGGCGCTTACTCGGCTGACGTCGGCGGTTCTGCCGGGGCTGATCGCGCGTGGAACCGGCCTCATTATCAATATCTCCTCTATCGTGGCTTTGGCGCCGGAGATGCTCAATGGCGTGTATAGCGGCACCAAGTCCTATGTCGTGAACCTCACGCAGTCTCTGCATAACGAGGTGAAGGATAAGGGCATTCAGGTACAGGCTGTCCTGCCTGGAGCTACCGGCACGGAGTTCTGGGACCGCGCGGGTCTGCCGGTGCACAATCTGCCGGGCGAGTGGGTCATGACGGCCGCGGACATGGTCGATGCGTCGCTCGTGGGATTTGACCAGCATGAGCTGATTACGATCCCCGCGTTAGCGGATGTTGCCCAGTGGGAGAAGTACGATGAGGCGCGCAAGGCGCTGGGGCCGAACCTCTCGCGTAAGGAAGCGGCGGCGCGGTATGGGTTGAAGAAGTAATGGGTGGTTGGAGTTGCAGTAAAACATAGAGGGCTGAAGGCCCGGTTCATCGGTGGTTACACGGATGAGTCGGGCTTTCAGCCCTCTACTTTTCTTTATGCGCAAACCCAGGGCTTCGCCCTGGGCTGGGATGAGACGCCCCTTCGGGGCTCAATGGCTGCATTGCGGGTGCTTGGCGGTGGTGGCCCAACGGGCGGGAAGCAGGTTCGCTCCCCTTCGGCTACGCTCAGGGTCGGAATGACAACCAGAAAAGCAAAGGCAACTGCAACGACAAAAGCAACTGCAACGACAAAAGCAGATTCCCTGCGGGAATGACAAGCAAGAAAAACAAGAGCAGGGGTCAGTGGCAATAACCCGGCCACCTAGTCCAGTGTGTACATCGCCAGGCCGCTGAGCAGCTTCGGATAGAAGTCGGTCGACTTCTGAGGCATGACTTCCAGGTTCAGGGAGATGTCTTTCATCTGCTCAAGGGTGACGGGTTTGATCAGGAAGGCGATGTCGGCGTTGCCGCTGCCTACCTGTGCCAGGGCTTCGGAGGCCTCGCGCAGGTAGCGCACGTTGGAGCCGGCGCGGACCGTCTCTTCGTTCAGGCCGAGAAGCTTTTCCAGCACCACCTTATGCAGCTGTGTAACGTCGAGCTGCTGCTGGCGGGGGGAGAGGTTGCTGAGCAGGGGCGCGATGGCTTCGGGCTTCGGGGTGAGCAGGAAGTCGCCGTCGCGGGTGGCTGCGATGAAGGCCACGCCGGGGGTATCGTTCAGGCGCTTCAGCAGGGCGGCGTCGCCGGGGAAGAGACCTTCGGGGGTGTTGGGGATCTCTTCGACGTTGAAGTAGGCTTCGGCTTTTCTCGCGAACTCGCGGCCGTGGAAGTCGATGAGGCCGAAGGCGACGCGGTGCGTCGGCAGGATGGTGATGCCGGGGGCATCCATGTTGACGAAGGTCATCATCATGGCCTGTTCGGGGAAGGCGGGCTGGGGCAGGCCATCGGCGGTGCGGGTGGGCTCGGCTTTTTCGTCGACGCCCAGTTCGGCGGCGCGCTCGTGCATGTAGCCGGTCGAGGTCTCGTAGCGGTGATGGCCGTCGGCGATGATGAGCTTCTTATCGTCCATCGCGGTGAGCACGCGCTGGATGAGCGCGGGGTCGGTGAGCTTCCAGACGCGGTGCAGGACGTTGTACTCGTCGGTGATCTCGAGCTCGGGAGCCGCGCCGGATTCGAAGATCGCCTTCTCGGCGGTGAAGGTCGGGTCGGAGTAGAGCATGTAGATCTGCTCGCAGTACGCGCGTGTGGCCTTGAAGAGGGCGAGGCGGTCGGACTTGTGCTTCGGGAAGGTCTGCTCGTGGCGATAGACGACCTGGTCGGCGTAGTCGGAGAGCTGGGCGAGGGCGATGAAGCCGCGACGCTCGCGCACTTCTTCCGTGCCGGGGACCTTGTAGGTCTGGGAGTAGCCGTAGAGGGCGGGCTCGGCCTCTTCCTTCAGGATGCCTTCGGCGCGCCATTCGCTGAGAGTCGCAGCGGCGCGGGTGTAGACGTTCTCTTTGTCGGTGTCGCGTGGCTTCTGCTTGCCGAGGATGACGCGGATCAGGTTGTAGGGGCTGACCTCGTAGTAGCGCTCCTGCATCGCGGGAGAGATCTTGTCGTAGGGCTGGGTGACGACGTCGGTCATGTTGACGCGGGCTGGATCGTAGCGGAGTGCGCGGAAGGGGTACAAGCGTGCCATGGGGTTATTGTACGGAGTCAAGAGGCAACGGCAAAAAGTCTTGAGGCAACGGGCGCAATGTAACGTCAGTCCGCCGATGGCCGCTCGACGTGCTCCATCACAAGAACATCCGCAGGCCCTCGCGTTCCCTCGACCTTCAGTCCTAGCTGCTCCTGAATTGCCGTAAAGAGTCCCGGCGGTGCCTTCGGATCGTCACTCAGCGAACCATCTACCGTCCAGCTCAAATCAAAATCAAACTTACCCTTAAGCCCGGTCTCGTTCACCACTGGCCGATCCAGCAAGTAGCCCAGCAGCTGGGCAAAATCCGCCATCGAGTTGTTCGTAAGCTTCCAAGTCTGCTGCGGACCATTATTGCTACGCGTCTGGTCCAGCAGGCTGTCAGGGGCTGACTTGCTTGCCTCCAGCTTTGGACCACCTTTCGCAACGGTGATCGCAAAGATCGAAAGGTCCCGTTTGTCGCGATGAAACTTCAACTTGAACCGATCGTTCAGCAGCTTCTGGAGCATCTCCCGTTGCTGTTGTAAATTCGGCTCGCCTTCGATATCGGGTACGCCCTTGATATCAAAATGATCTTTGGAGAACCACTCCGGCGCATCCACAATTTGCTTCGGATGAACGGCATAGGCAAATGCGATCAGGCCATTCATCGTCTGGTTCTCAATGAACAGCCGTTGTCCTATCGTATGAAAGCCTGCGTGACCATCCTCAGGATCCGTGGGCTTGATCGTGGCGACCTCATAGGAGGGATGCGCATTCTTTGCCATCGGCGCTACGTGCTGCTCCTGTCCGAATGCCCTGGGCAAAGTGGCAAGCATGGCCACGGCCAGAAGCATAATTCGTCTGCGGTGTAGTTCGACAGGTCCCATCATTATGGCTCTCCTCATCGTGAAGCGATGTGGTGTGGTGGGAGAGAGCTTGTTGTAGAGCTGGGTGACGACGTCGATCATGGGGTATTTTAGCGAGTCAGCAAGTCAGCGAGTCAGTGGGATGCGCTGTTTTGTGTGTTTGACTTTCTTGCCTTGTCATTCCCGCAGGGAATCTGCTTCTTCCCGCTTTTGGTTGTGGTGCCATTGAAGCTTGTAGAGGGCCTAGGTTGGGCTGGCGCGTGTAATGTTTGGGTGGCATTGGCGAAGAGCGGGAGGAAGCAGGTTCGCTCGCTCCGCTCGGAATGACAACCAGAAAAGCAAAAGCAACGACAACTGCAACCGCAAAAGCAGATTCCCTGCGGGAATGACAAGCAAGAACAGCAAGAACAGCAAGAACAGCAAGGGCAACAGCAACAGCAAATACAGCAGTCGATGATGCCCTTTGTCTGGTTGCTGGTCTAAAGGAAGAGCGGTGCGAGCACCAGTGTGATGGTTGCTAACAGCTTGATCAGAACGTGGAGCGAGGGGCCGGCGGTGTCTTTGAAGGGGTCGCCTACCGTGTCGCCGACAACGGCGGCTTTGTGGGCGTCGGATTTTTTGCCGCCGTACTGGCCGGTTTCAATCCACTTCTTGGCGTTATCCCAGGCGCCGCCGCCGTTATTCATCAGCATGGCGAGCAGGATGCCGGAGATGGTGCCGACCATCAGCAGGCCCGCTACGGCGGAGGCTCCGCCGAGGTTCACCGGGACGCCGTTGATCGTGGGCACGTTGAGGATGCCGTTGCGGGTGAGGACCTCGGAGCCCGCGCCGTAGGTGGAGCTGAAGTTGCGGAAGATGAGGCCTACAGCTACAGGCAGACCGACTGCGAGGATGCCGGGGAGGACCATCTCTTTCAGTGCTGCGCCGGTTACGATGCTGACGCAGCGTGCGTAGTCGGGCTTGGAGGTGCCCGCCATGATGCCGGGGTTCTCGCGGAACTGGTCGCGGACGTCCTTGACGACCATCTGCGCGGTGCGGCCCACGGCTTTGATGGCGAGGGACGAGAAGAGATACGTCAGCATTGCGCCGAGCAGGGCTCCAACGAAGACGGGGATCTCGGCGAGATTGATGTTAGTGAACGACCAGCCGGGCGGCATGTAGCCCGCAGAACCGGCAGCGCTGACCTTGGCGGTGACGATGGACTTGATCTCTTCGAGATACGCGGAGAAGAGCAGGAACGCGGCGAGCGAGGCCGAGCCGATGGCGTAGCCCTTGGTCAGGGCCTTTGTGGTGTTGCCGGCGGAGTCGAGTTTGTCGGTCTTGTCGCGGACGGACTCGTCCTGGTTCGACATCTCGATGATGCCTCCGGCGTTGTCGGTGATGGGGCCGAAGGTGTCCATCGCGAGGATGTAAGCCGCGCAGGAGAGCATGCCCATCGTGGCGATGGCGGTTCCGTAGATGCCCTTGGCGTAGTCGGAGATTCCGGGGAATCCGGCAAGGCCCTGGACGCCGCAGTAGTAGCTGAGCAGCAGCGCGGCGGAGATGACGATGACGGGCATGGCGGGAGTCTCCATGCCGACGGCGAGGCCGCTGATGATGTTCGTCGCGGGGCCGGTGAGCGAGGCTTCGGCGATGGACTTGACTGGGCGGTACTTGCTCTCGGTGTAGTACTGCGTGATCCAGACGAAGAGGAACGCCGTAGCCAGGCCGATGATGCCGCAGAAGAGCAGATACATGGGCTGGACGCCGGGGCCGTTGAGCATCATGTAGACGGCTGTTGCGAAGCCTGCGAGGGCCAGAACCGCCGTTACGTAGAAGCCGCGGTTCAGGGCGGACATGGGGTCTTCGGTGTCGTTGGTTTTGACGACGGCTACGCCGATGATGGAGGCGACGAGGTTGATGGCGTGGACGATCAGGGGGAAGAGGATGCCCTTGATGCCGAAGACGGGATAGAGCGCCGCGCCGAGGATCATCGCACCGACGTTTTCGGCGGCGGTGGACTCGAAGATGTCCGCGCCACGGCCGGCGCAGTCGCCGACGTTGTCGCCAACGAGATCGGCGATGACGGCGGGGTTGCGGGGATCGTCCTCGGGGATGCCGGCTTCGACCTTGCCGACGAGGTCTGCGCCGACGTCGGCGGCCTTGGTGTAAATGCCGCCGCCGAGCTGGGCGAAGAGGGCGACGAGCGAGGCTCCGAAGCCGAAGCCGACGAGCTGGTAGGGGACCTGCCGTGGGTGGTCGAGGCCTCCGAAGAAGAAGAAGAGCGCGCCGACACCGAGGAGCGAGAGGGCAACGACGACGAGGCCGGTGACGGCTCCGCCGCGCAGGGCGGCCTGGAGCGCTTTATTCAGCGAGGTGCGGGCGGCGGAGGCGGTGCGGATGTTGGCGCGGATGGAGACGTACATGCCGGTAAATCCGGCGAGCCCGGAGCAGATGGCGCCGACCAGGAAGGCGATGACGGTCTTGAGCGCGACGTCCTGGGTGCGGGGCGAGAGGTAGTAGCCGAAGAAGACGACGATCGCGATGACGACGGCGAGGATGCCGATGGTGCGGTACTGGCGGGAGAGGAAGGCTTCGGCGCCTTCGCGGATGGCGTTGGAGATGGCTTGCATCTCGGCGGTGCCGGTGTCTCCGGCGAGGACGATTCTGGCGAGAACGAAGGCGGCGATGAGGGCGAGTACGCCGACGCCCATGGCGATCCAGAGCCAGAGGCTGTCGCTGCTGTTTACGGGGGTGGAAGGGATGTCTTGAAGGGTGAAGAGTGCTGCTGTAAGTACGCCGAAGTGCATGAAGGGTGGTCCTCCTTGAATCGCGTAGATAGAGGGTGAACGGTCCGTTTGACGACGGGATAACTGCCCACCGGGGAGACGGGCGAATTAGAGCACACACGTGCGGTGGGGTCAACGCGGGTGGGTCTTTCTGGTTGTCATTCCGAGCGGAGCGAGCGAACCTGCTGTCTCCCGTTTTTCGCTGGTGCTGCCCAGAAGGCATGTGAGGAGCGGTTGGTGGACGCATAACGTCTGTGGCGGCACTACCAAAGAACGGGAGGAAGCAGGTTCACTCGCTGCGCTCGGAATGACAAGCAAGAAAAGCAACGGCAACGGCGGCAGCCAAGGCTCGTGCTATTTGCCCGCGCTAGGAGAAGGTGGCGTGAGGGTGTAGGCGTCGAAGGAGCCGCGTGAGCCTTGATACTTGTAGTTTCTCCAGACGGCTGCAAATGCTTGGTCGCGGAGGAACCAGGCCAGCAGGTTGTCGTGGCGGTCTTCGAGCACCTGGCAGTGGATGCTGGCTTGCTGGCAGCGCTCAACCAGCACGAGCTGCGGGTGCCAGTGGTTGAGATCCTCCACCATGAAGCGATGTTGCAGGGCTTCGAGTGCTGCCAGTTGGCTGGGTTGCAGGATATGGCTCGGAGGCTTGCCTGCTGCGGGTGTTTCGTTGCGCAGGATGGCGGGCAGAAGCCAGAGGTTGTTCATGCGCTGGGCCCAAGTCAGGTGGTAGCGCTCGATGGGCATCATGGCTTCGTCGACGGACGTCGTCAGGGTGGCGACGGGAGTGCCGGGAGGAAGGTCTTTGAAGAACGCTGGGTCGGGTGACTCGATAGCGAAGGCACGGTCGGCGGTGAAGGGGTAGCCCGTGAAGTGGGTTGTGAGTGCGAGTGCCAGAAGACAGAGAGCGGCGACGGCAGGCACGGTCCAGCGTGGGGGTGTGAGTTGTTTGCGCTGGGCGAGGTTGAGTAGCTGGAGCACCAGGGCTGTGCCGAAGAGGTCGATGGCGGGAATCTGCTGGTAGTACCAGCCCGTTCCCTGCAGGAAGTACGCGAAGAGAGAGGCTGCGCCCGCGATGAGCAGCAGACGAAGCAGCAATGACTGGGGTTTGGTGATTGCGTAGAGCGCGATGGTGCCGGCGGCGAGCAGGCAGAGTTCGATGGCCTCCAATGCAAGCCCAGCCAGAGAGAGATGGCCGATGGCCCAGTAGGTGTCGTGCAGAACCGGCAGTGCGAAGGTGAAGTACTGCGGCGTGAACTGGTGTGTTGCCGCGAGAAAGATTGCGCCCAGCAGCAGGATCAGCAGCGGTTCAGGACGAAGGAGTCTCTGCAGACGGCGTGTGCGCGTTGTTGGGGAGGGAAGGAAAAGCAGCGCTAGCTCAATGGCGATGACCAGCAGGGCGTGGTGCGGTTTGAGACAGATGCCGATTGCCGCCATGACGCCCACGGTGCCGCGCAGGAAGATCAGGCTGTGCTCGTGAAAATCGGTTGCGGCGGCCAGGACGTAGGGCAGGACGAGGAAGGCGAGCATCTGGTCGCGCTGTCCGAAGTCGCGTGCGGGAACTACGCCGAAGAGTACGAGGAAGGCGAAGAGCAGCGCCCAGCGTTCGTAAGCTTCGAGTGGCCGCCAAGCGTAGCGGAGGAGCCGGTAACTCAATCCCGCGGAGAGGGCTTCGGCGAGGACTACCAGCAGCTTTGCGGCGGTGGTAGAGGGAAGATGAAGCAGTTGGCCGAGAAGAATGGGCAGAGCGGACAACCATATAACGCCCGGCGGGTTGGAGTCGAAGAGAAAGGGTCCATAGATCTGGGCACCCCCGAGCCAGCGTCGTGCCATCAGAAGAAACCAGAGCTGGTCGTGGCCGGCAGCAGGAAGCAGGGCGAGCAGTGCGGCCATGCTCAGGGCCGCGAAGGTGAGGATGGCGAAGATACGCTTCATGGAAGGGGCATCTAAATTGCTAACCATCACAGATTGTGTCCCCCTGGGTGAAGGTTTTGGCTCGGTCTACAGCGCTGGAGAAGTGGTGACGGGGTTCGCCACGACCAAAAGAAAGCAATTCAGTCGTTGCGGCTACGCCTACACCCCCGCCTTCGGCAGAAAGGTACGGCCTTTGGCCGACTATTTACGGCATGGCTGAAGCCATGCCCTTCCGGTTCCTGCCACAGCAGATTGTTTGCACGCTATCAGAGAGAACATGCTGTCAGAGAGAATTTGATGACACGCCCCAGAGCCGACATTGGCATAGCTTCTTGCATCGTACTTTAGAGTGCGGGGTTTTGTGGGTTCGTGGCGTAAATTGAGAGTGCGGTTGTGTTTCATCGGGGGCTAAGGACAGGTATTGATAGTTGTGAGAGGTACTATGCGCCGTTGCAGTAAAGCGTTAGAGACATTTGTAGTTTTCGGGATATTGAGCGGCGGACTGTCGTGCGTGCAGATGGCCGCCCAGACGACGCCTCCCGCCCAGCCGCAGCCGCCTGCGCAGACTCGGCCGGCGCCACCGCTGACGGTGGACGCCGATCCTGTGCCTTCACCGGATTCCGATACGACCAAGGGATCTCTGCAGAATCCCGGACAGGCTGCCGGATCGGGTAGTAATAGTGGCACGATCACGCGTCAGGACGGCCACTTTACGCTGCACGCGAATGCTTATGAGGTGAGGCTGAATGCCTCCGTCATCGATAGCTCGGGGCATACGGTGGACTCGCTTCCCGAGGATGCCTTCCATGTGTACGAGGACGGCGTTGCGCAGGAGATTCGCGGCTTCAAGCATGAAGATCTTCCGGTGTCGCTCGGGATTCTGATCGATAGCTCGGGGTCTATGTATGAGAAGAGCGCGGCGGTGAACGAGGCGTCGCTCGACCTGGTGAAGTTGTCCAATCCGCTGGATGAGGCGTTCCTGGTGGACTTCAGCTCGGAGGCCTATATCGATCAGGACTTCACGAACAGTATTGCGAAGCTGCAGCAGGGGCTGGCCTACATCCATACGAGCGGAGGGACGGCGCTGTATGACGCTGTGGTCGCGTCGGCCGATTACCTGAGCAAGAATGCGAAGCATCCGAAGCAGGTCCTGCTGATCGTTACCGATGGCGAGGACAATGCGTCCAGCGCCTCGCTGGAGTCGGCCATTCGGCGTGTGCAGGACCTGGACGGGCCGGCGATCTATTGCATCGGGCTGCTTTTCGGTGACGATGTGAGCCGGAGCGAGGCCAAGCATGCCAGGGAGGTACTGCAGGAGCTTGCTCAGCAGACCGGCGGACAGGCGTACTTTCCGAAGTCCTTGAAGGATGTCGATGGGCTGACCCGTGAGGTTGCGCAGGATATCCGCACGCAGTACACGATTGAATACCACTCGTCGAAGTCGCCTGCACTGGGCGGCTACCGGCAGATCCATGTCGAGGCGAAGGCGAAGGGGTTCCACGGTCTGCAGGTGAGGACGAGAACGGGATACTTCCCCAAGCCTGCGTCTTCTGACGCTCCGGCGCCAGGTACTCCAGCCAGCAAGTAAAACGAAGCCATGCGGACGCAGCTTGATTTCGTCGCGGAAACGACTACGATTGCGATTCCATGATGTTGGTTCTTCCGGCGACGGTAGAGGGTAATCTCTGAATGCGAATCGGGAACGATGTAATGGCGTTGGTGGGGCATACGCCCATGGTGCGGATTAATCGGCTGACTGCTGCCGGATCGGCTGAGGTCTGGGCCAAGCTCGAGATGATGAATCCGGGTGGGAGCATCAAAGACCGCGCGGCGTTGGGGATGGTGCTCGATGCCGAGCGGCGCGGTGTGCTCAAGCCGGGCGGCACGATCTGCGAGGCCACGGCAGGGAATACCGGCATTGGGCTGGCGCTGATTGGAGTGCAGCGCGGCTATCGGGTGAAGCTGTTTGTGCCGGAGGGCTTCGCAGAAGAGAAGTGCATCATCATGCGGGGCCTGGGCGCGGAGGTCGAGCGGACTCCTGAGAGTGAGATGGTAGCGGGAGCGATCCGGCGGGCGTTGGCTTTTGAGCGCGAGACTCCGGGGGCGTTTGCGGCGATGCAGTTTGAGAACCCCGCTAATCCTGACTTTCACGAAGAGACGACAGCGGTGGAGATCTTCGAGCAGATGGAAGGTCGCATCGACGCCGTGGTGTTCGGGGTGGGATCGGCGGGGACGTTTACCGGCATTGCACGGTTTATGAAGAAGAAGCTCGCGGCGGTCCTGACGGTTGCCGTGGAGACCCAGGGCAGCGTGCTGCAGGGGGGCGAGCCGGGGCATCATCGGGTGGAGGGCATCGGCGTGTCGTTTGTGCCGCCGACGTTCGACCGCAGCGTGTGTGATCGCATCGTGAAGGTGACGGACGATGACGCCTTTGCGATGGTGCGGCGGATGGCGCGGGAAGAGGGCATCCTGGGGGGATCGAGCTCCGGCGCGATGATGGCGGCGGCGGTTGAGGTGGCCCGGGAGCTGGGAGCAGGCAAGCGGGTGGTAACGCTGGTTCCGGATTCGGCGGAGCGGTATCTGTCGAAGGGCATTCTGGACGAGTAAGCCTTAGCTTCGGACACAAAGAGACCTGAGTGGACGCATCTGCATCGAAAGCAGATAGCATAGCTGCGGTACCTACGAGGAGAGTTTGAATGCTTGATCTGCAGACGGTAAACAGTGTGTTCGAGATCATGAGCAGCCGCGGTGATGAGACGGTCGCTCTGCATCAGGTGGGCGGCGAGTGGAAGCCGATTACCTCCAAGGCGTTCTATGGCCGCGTGCGTGCCGTGGCCGCGAAGTTGAAGAGCTGGGGGATCGGCAAGGGCGATCGCGTGGCGCTGGTCAGCGAGAACCGCTGGGAGTGGGCTGCTACGGACTTTGCCGCGCTGGCGATGGGCGTCGTCGATGTGCCGCTCTATCAGACGCTGACGCCCGAGCAGATGGGGTACATGCTCAGGAACTCCGGCGCGAAGGCGATCTTTGTTTCGACCAAGGCCCAGTATCTGAAGGTGGTTGCCGCGGGTGAGATTCCGTCGCTCGAACACGTTGTGGTGTTCGATGAAGGTAGCTTCGACGGCGCGGAGAGCTTTGCGGAGATCGTAAAGGACTCCGCCGCGCTCGAACAGCGGGACGCGACGTTTGACGCGATGGTGAAAGAGGTGAAGCCGGAAGACCTGGCAACGATCATCTACACCTCGGGAACGACGGGCGATCCGAAGGGCGTGATGCTGACGCACGGCAATCTGGCGAGTAATATGCGCTATTCGACCGAGGGTTTCGGTATCGTCCAGGGAGATATTTCGATTTCCTTTCTGCCGCTGTCGCATGTGACGGCACGGCATCTAGACTATGCGCTCTATGGGCTGAAGGCGGTGCTGGCGTATTGTCCGAAGATTGACGCGCTTACCGGCGCGATGAAGACGGTGCAGCCGACGATCTTCCTGGCGGTGCCGCGTGTGTATGAGAAGATCCGGCAGTCGGTGGAGCATAAGTCCACGGGGATGAAGAAGCGCATCCTGGAGTGGGCGGTCGGTCGCGGCAAGGCGAACCGCAAGAAGCTGCTGCTCGGCGAAGAGCCCAAGGGGCTGGGCTGGCAGCTCGCGAACAAGCTTGTCTACAGCAAGATTCGCGAGGCCTTTGGTGGCCGGGCACGGATCTTTATCGCCGGTGGCGCGCCGCTGGGCATGGATTCAGCGGAGTGGTTCCTCGACGTGGGTATTCGTATCTTTGAGGGCTACGGAATGACCGAGACCTCGCCGGTGATCGCGCGCAATATGTTCGACGGCTATCGCATCGGCACGGTGGGACCGATTGTTCCGAACATGGAGACGCGCATCGCGGAGGATGGCGAGCTCGAAGTGCGTGGGCCTGCGGTCTTCATCGGCTACTGGCAGAACGAGGAGGCGACGAAGAGCGAGTTCACGGCGGACGGCTGGTTCAAGACCGGCGATATCGGCAAGATTGAGGACGGGTTCCTCTCCATCACCGACCGCAAGAAGGAATTGCTTAAGACCAGCGGCGGAAAGATGGTCGCGCCGCAGCCGATCGAGAACAAGTTGAAGGCCAACAGCCTGGTCGCGCAGGCGGCTTTGATCGGGGACAAGAAGAAGTTCATCAGCGTGCTCATTTCGCCGAACTTCCAGACGCTGGAGAGCTGGGCCAAGCAGAATGGCGTTGCAACCAGTGATCCCAAGGCATTGGCTAGCGATCCTAAGGTGCAGCAGGTCTATGCCGAGATCGTGAAGAAGGTGAACGCCGACCTCGCGCACTACGAGGCGATCAAGAAGATCGGCGTCGTGCCGGAGGAGTGGAGCGTGGACGGCGGAGAGCTGACTCCGAGCATGAAGCTCAAGCGCCGCGTGATCCTGGAGAAGTACAAGTCCCAGATCGAGAAGTTCTATGGAGAGTAGGTCCTTCCGCTGGCTGGCGATGATATGGCTGGTAGCAGGAGTGGCCGGGGCGCAGGCCCCGGTGGTGCCGACCGATCACTATGGGCCGCCGGTATGTTCGGCGGCTGCGGTCCCGGCGCACCGCATGACGGCGGAGGCCGCGAAGGCCGAGCAGGAGCAGGGAGCGGACGACTCACACGCGATCCTTTCGGCGGAGCCGGTGGAGAACTTCGCGATAGCCCGTTATCGCCTGGCGGATTATGCCGATTGTGTCGGAACAAACGGCTGCTACTGGGCCGATCTGGACGCTCAGTACAGACGCGCGGAGGTGGCTTTGGCTACAGCCGTCGCCGCGAAGAAGCCGGGCGAGAAGCTCGCGGTGGTGATGGACATCGACGAGACCGCGCTTTCAAGCTACTGCGAGATGAAGCACGAGGACTTCGGATACGTTGGCCCGCTGTTCAATGCCTGGATCGTGTCGCCGGAGGCCTCCGTGGCGATTCCCGGAGGCCTGCGGTTTTTCAACAAGGCGAAGGCTGCCGGGGTCTCTGTGTTCTTTATTACGGGGAGGGCCGGAGTTCCGGACTACTCGTCCGGCAAGCCTGCGGCGGACCAGACCGAGGCGACGGCTCGGAATCTTGAGGCGGCGGGCTATCGTGGCTGGGCAGGGTTGGTGCTGCGCAATGGCGGCGAAAATACGGTATCGACGATCGAGTACAAGTCGGAGGAGCGCCACAGGATTGCGGATAAGGGGTATCGCATCGTGATGAGCGTGGGCGACCAGTGGAGCGATCTGCTGGGGGAGCCGAAGGCTGAGGTCAGCGTGAAGCTGCCGAACCCGTTTTACTTTTTGCCGTAAGGGGCAGGGACATCAACCCGAAGCCAAGGTCGATGTATTTTCTCTTACGACAGCCGCGTCATCCTGAGCGAAGCGTCCCGGTTTTTGGGGACGCGGAGTCGAAGGACCCCGAGGCTTGCAGCCTTGCCCATATCCTTCGCTCCTTTTTTACCTCAAGCGTCCGAGCCTGAACGTTCGTGCTGGAGAAGGTCCCAAGATTATGGGCAAGATATAGTTCTTCGGGGTCCTTCGACTGCGCACCTCGCAAAGAGCGCGAGGTGCTTCGCTCAGGATGACGATTCTGTGGGGATGCAAATAAAGAACAATTCTGTGGATATGCGAGCAAAGGATATAGCAAAGGATATATTGGGGCAAACCTTTCATGCGTCAACCGCCCCTGCGACTATGTGAGCCTGAAGGGGTTGCTGTAACATCCAAAACTCATGGGTTTATTGAAACGAGCTGAAAAAGACGGGCGCAGGTTTCTGAACCCTGTGCCGGCGGCGGTGGGCGGGTTTAGCATCGCCCTGAAGGTTCTGCCGCATTACCTGAGCAACAAGGAAGAGACGGAGCCCAGGATTCCGCTGGGGCCGTTTCACACGGATGCCGCCCTTTATGCGGAGGCTCCGGCGAGCGGGTTGCGGGTGACCTGGTTTGGGCACTCTTCGTTGCTGGTTGAGATCGATGGTGTGCGCGTCCTGATCGATCCGATCTGGGAGCAGCGCGCGAGTCCGATGCAGTGGTTCGGGCCGAAGCGCTTCTTTGCTCCCACGCTGGCGCTGGAAGACCTGCCGCCGGTGGATGTGGTGCTGATCTCGCACGACCACTATGACCACTTCGGAGCGCAAACGCTTCGCCGGTTGGCCACGCTGAACCCGAAGATCCGGTGGGTGACTTCGCTCGGAGTAGGCGAACGGCTGAGGCGGCTTGGGGTGGAAGCGGGCCAGATCCAGGAACTCGACTGGACACAGAGCGCAGAGGTCTCGGGGCAGGCGGCGGGTGTGTCGCTGAAGATTACGGCGTGGCCGTCGAAGCACTTTTCGGGTCGCGGATTGTTCGACCGCTTCACGACGCTGTGGAGTTCCTTCGTGCTTGAAGGGCCGAAACATCGGGTGTACTTCGGGGCTGACTCCGGCTGGTGGGAGGGGTTTGCTGAGATCGCCGCGCAGTACGACGGCTTCGACCTGACCATGCTGGAGATCGGAGCCTTCAGCCCCCTCTGGTCGGATATCCACATGGGTCCGGACGGGGCGGCGAGGGCCTATCAGGATCTGGGCGGGCCGGAGAAGGCTGGGTTGCTGATGCCCATTCACTGGGGATTGTTCAACCTGGCATTGCATGGTTGGCGTCAGCCAATGGAACGGATGATGGAGGTGGCGCAGTCGGAAGGGCTGCCGCTCTGGTCTCCACAGCCTGGAGTTCCTTCTGAGGTCACGTCCGGAGACAGACTGTTCTCTGCCTGGTGGCATCATAAATAACTCTTTCATAAACAATTACTTGAAGTGCTTATAGGATGTTGCGGTTTACCGGTATCGCTTTAAGGTATTAACGAAGTTGTAACGAGTTAGCACCTGGATGCGCTATCTGGGCGATTCCGCTTGTAACCCTGTGGAAAAGGGGGTACAAGAGAGGTGCGCCGGAAATAGCCGACGATACACGTCGATACGCAGGGAATTGGAGACACCGATGGCAGGGGCAGCGAACGTACAAGTGGCATTGCGCGAGGTGATGGATATCCGCCAGGCGGCAGAGTATCTGGGGATCAGCGGCGACACGCTCTATCGTTATGCGTCTGAGGGTTTCGTGCCGGCGTTCAAGCTGGGCAATCGCTGGCGCTTTCGAAAGAGCCTGCTCGACGCCTGGATGGACGAGAAGAGCGGGGTTACTCCGCCCTCGCAGCATGTCGATCCGGCGAAGAAGAAGCCTGTGTCGCGGGCTCGTTAGGGCTTAGGTGCCTGTTTGGGCGGTTGTGTTTTTAGCATCCAGTTGCGAGATGTGTGAGTTACGAGCTTCGAGATAGCAAGGTTCGGATGCTTCGGATTGGTTCTAGTTCTTCATCTTGTACATGAGCTTTGGTTGGGCGCGCGTAGAGTAAAGGTGTGCATAAGAACGACCCAAAACTCATCCTTATAACGCTGTTGGTGGAGCTGGGCGTGGCGGCGGCGGTTGCCAGCTCCCTGGCGCGGTCGACACACTTCAAGCGGCTTCTCTTGCTGCGCGAGCGTAGCCGTCGCGAGACGCTGCAGCTGCTGGCCTGGATCTGTGTCCCGTTGATGCTGGGTGTGATGGTGCGTGTACGCGTGCCCAACTTTCTGGCTGCCGATCTCACCTTTGAGGCGACCGCCGTGCTTGGGCTGTTACTGGGGCCTGCAGCTGCGATGGTGGGCGGTGTGGTGCTGGCGCTTCCGGCGATGCTGCATCACGAGTACCTTGCCCTGGCCGCGAACCTGATGATCGCCCTGATCTTCGGAGCGTTCGGACAGTTCGCGGAAGAGGACGACATCTGGTCGTTCTCGCCGCTGATCGACCTGAGCATCTACCGCTGGGTGCGGCGTACAGTGACGCATCCCCATCTCGACCGGCAGATCTTTCTGCTGGTGCTGTTGATGGCTGTGCAATTCGGTACAAGTCTTTTATCTCGTTTCTATCCAAGGCGATATTTCGAGTTGTACTCGGACTCCTGGATCGTTGAACTGGCGATCTGTGCGTGTGCGCCGGTGGTTGTGGGAATCCCTCTGAAGATCTGGAACGCGGTGCGCATCGAGCAGAAGCTCGAGGAGCAGGGACGACTGTTGCTCGAGGCTCGGCTGGATGCGTTGCAGCGGCAGATCAATCCGCACTTTCTGTTCAACACTCTGAACTCGATTGCGTCGCTCATACGGTCGAAGCCCGAGCTGGCGCGCGAGATGATCGTCAAGCTCGGCAACATCCTGCGCATGCTGCTGCGGGAGGGCGAGGCGTTTGTCGCCCTGGGGGAGGAGCTGACGTTTACGGATGACTACCTGGACATTGAGGTCGTCCGGTTCGGGGAGAAGCTGCGGGTGGTGAAGGAGATTGCTGCCGACACGCTGGATGTGGTGGTGCCGAGCATGCTGCTGCAGCCGCTGATTGAGAACAGCATCAAGCATGGGTTGGAGCCGCGCATCAGTGGAGGGACGGTAACGCTGCGTAGCCGGATCGAGCATGGGAGGTTGGTGATCGAGATCGAGGACGATGGTGTGGGGATCGAGCCCGGGGGAGGCATGGCGGCTCCGGTGAGCGGGATCGTCCGCGAGGGCTCGGGGATCGGGATGAAGAATGTTCGCGAGCGCATGCAGGTTCTGTATGGGGGAGCGGCGCATGTGGAGATCGTCAGCCGGCCAGGGCGCGGGACGAAGGTGCGGCTGGTGATGCCGGTGGATGGGGTGGAGGGCCGGGAACGGTTGGGGGAGTTCGCGCGGTGAGGGTGTCGAATGCCTCCTCGTGTGAGCCCTATCTTGTTGCCTGAAAGCAAGGTTCCACAGCCACGCCGTAACAGCCCTGTGAGTTGGCTTTGTTAGAATGAGGCGCGGTGGGACGTTAAGAATGGCGGAACTGATTGAGTCGATTGCTGGAGCTTTGGGGCAGAGGATTGCCGTCGACAAGCGACCGGCACTTGAAGACAGGCTGCAGCACCGGATTGCCGGAACCGGCCGGAAACGCAGCAATAATAAAAGAGAACTGAACCAAAAGGGATTGAGGAAGACCATGACTGAGATTGTGTCCATTCACGCACGAGAGATTCTGGATAGCCGCGGCAACCCGACGGTGGAAGCCGATGTCGTGCTCGCAGACGGTGTACGCGGCCGCGCGGCTGTGCCCAGCGGCGCTTCGACCGGCGAGCATGAGGCGGTGGAACTTCGTGATGGAGACAAGGAGCACTATCTCGGCAAGGGTGTTCTGCAGGCGGTGGAGAACGTCGAGAGCATCCTGGCGCCGGAGCTTGCGGGCATGGATGCCAGCAACCAGCGCCTGATCGACGCGACAATGCTCGCGATCGACGGCACGGAGAACAAGAGCCGGCTCGGCGCGAACGCGATCCTGGCGGTGTCGATGGCCTGCGCCCGCGCTTCGGCCGACGCACTGGGGATTCCGCTGTACCGCTACTTCGGCGGCGTGAATGCGTGCATTCTGCCCACGCCGATGATGAACATTCTGAACGGCGGCGCCCATGCCGACAACAACGTGGACTTCCAGGAGTTCATGGTGATGCCGGTGGGTGCGGAGACGTTCTCCGATGCGCTGCGTTGGGGCACCGAGGTCTTCCACACGCTGAAGGGCGTGCTGAAGAAGAAGGGCTACAACACGGCTGTCGGCGATGAGGGTGGATTCGCGCCGTCGCTGAAGTCGAACGTCGAGGCGTTGGAGCTGATTCTTGAGGCGATCGAGCTGGCCGGTTACAAGGCGGGCGAGCAGATTGCAATTGCCCTCGATCCGGCGTCGAGCGAGTTCTACGACAAGAGCACGGGCAAGTACATCTTCAAGAAGTCGGATAAGAGCGAGAAGAACTCGGAGCAGATGGCGGCGTACTGGGAGAGCTGGGTGCGCCAGTATCCGATCATCAGCATCGAGGACGGCCTGGCTGAGGACGACTGGACGGGCTGGAAGATCCTGACCGAGAAGATCGGGCGCAACGTGCAGCTTGTGGGCGACGATCTGTTTGTGACGAACTCCAAGCGGCTGCAGCGCGGTATCGAAGAGGGTGTGGGTAACTCGATCCTGGTGAAGGTGAACCAGATCGGCACAATCTCCGAGACGCTGGAAGCGATTGAATTGGCTCGTCGCAGCGGTTATACGTCGATCATCTCGCACCGTTCGGGCGAGACCGAAGACACGTTCATCGCGGACCTCGCGGTGGGTACGGGAGCAGGACAGATCAAGACGGGCTCGGCCTCGCGTACGGATCGTATTGCGAAGTACAACCAGCTGCTGCGCATCGAGGAAGAGCTCGGGCAGACGGCGGAGTTCCTGGGCCGCAGTTCAGTGAACTGCGGAGAGTAAAGAATGATTCTGCGTTGGGGCATGGTTGCGCTGCTAATGCTTGGTACTGGCGAGCGTGCGGATAAGGCACAGCTTACAGTGGATGGGATGCGGGCATGGATGGTGAGCACGCACTCCCAGGAGTCAAGCGGAAGAGTAATCCATGAACAATTCAACCAGATGAGAGCAGAGCTTCCGCCCTGGTATCCCAAGCATGTGATCGATGAAGTGGAACAAGCTTATCTGGATATCGATCTGGCTCCAGTGGCAACGCCTTACTACAGCGCCTGCCTGACCGATGATGAGGCGCGGATGCTTGCAAAGGTCGGAGCAACAGAAGCCGGAAGACAATTCATAGGTCCAGCCCTGGCAGCAAAAGAGAATGCTGCCAGGGCTGGAAGCTCACCTGCGGATGGACAACGAGCGGCAAAAGCATCTCAGGATAGTACGAAGAAACCTTTAACTCAAAAGCAAATTGACAGCATAGAAGCTTCATTGACACCACGTGAAAGATCTTTGTTGGAGACATGGTCTTCTTCCGAGAACAACCGGAAGTTTACTCAATGCTCGATCGATGCGTATGCCAAAATGGCTGTTGAGTTAGAACGATTGCAGAGTGAAGCAATGCGCACAGTGCTTGAGAAGGATGGCCCAGAGGTAAGGGCCGCTCATGCATCGTGGGACAAAGAGCATCCTGAAGCACCCAAGCAGGAACCATAACTATCGTAAGCATGACGGAGTATTGATGCGAAAGAACGGACCGGTCATCCTGACCATTTTGGACGGCTGGGGTTACCGTGCCGAGACGAACGCCAACGCCATTGCTCTGGCCCGCAAGCCGACGTATGACCGTCTGCTGCGCGAGTATCCGAATACGCTGATTCGCGCGAGCGAGAACTTCGTTGGGCTGCCGGATGGGCAGATGGGGAACTCCGAGGTTGGGCATCTCAACCTCGGGGCGGGACGCGTTGTGCGCATGGATATCTCGCGTATCGACGCGGCGATTGCGAATGGCGATTTCTTTGAAGATCCGGCTTTGTTAAAAGCCATACGGCACGCCGTTGAAGAGGGCCGTGCTCTGCACCTGATCGGCCTGGTATCGGATGGTGGTGTGCACTCGCAGCAGCGTCATCTGCACGCGCTGCTGCGGTTGGCTGCGATGCACAAGCTTGAACGCGTGTATGTGCATGCCTTCATGGATGGCCGCGACACGATGCCGACCAGCGGTGTGGGTTATCTCGAGGAGTTACAGCAGAAGTTTGCAGAGTACGGTGTGGGCAGGCTGGCCAGCGTGAGCGGACGCTACTTTGCGATGGACCGCGATCTTCGCTGGGAGAAGGAAGCCAAGGCGTTTCGCGCGATGGTGACGGCGCAGGCTGAGGGTGGCGCGTATTATGACGCCGTCGAACGGGTGCGCGAGAGCTACAACAACGGCGTTACCGATGAGTTCATCGAGCCGTTCGTGTGCATCGACGAGCACGGCGCGCCGATTGGGCGTATCGCGGACCACGATGCCGTGATCTGCTTCAACTACCGCGCGGATCGGGTGCGGCAGATTACACGGGTGCTTGCGCGAAACAGCGGCATTACCGCGGACCGTGGGATGAGCCTTCCGAAGGCGGCGGAGCTCGATGCGGAGATTCCGCTGGAGAGCGTGCCGCGCGATCTGCACTACCTGACGATGACCCAGTACGATCCTAAGTTTTCTCTGCCGATGGTGATTCCGCCGGAGAGCATGGATAACCTGCTGGCGAACGTGATGGGGGTGCATAGTCTGCGCAACCTGCGCGTGGCCGAGACGGAGAAGTATGCGCACGTGACGTACTTCTTCAACGGCGGGATCGAGAAGCCGTTTCCGGGAGAAGAGCGTGAGCTGGTGCAGTCGCAGAAGGTGGCGACGTATGACCTGGCTCCGGAGATGTCGGCGAACGGGATTGCGGATGTGGTGGTGCGGTCGATTACGGACACCGCCTTCGACGTGATCATCGTGAACTTTGCGAATGCGGACATGGTCGGGCACTCGGGCAAGATCGAGCCGACTGTGAAGGCGGTCGAGGTAGTCGATGCCTGCCTGGGGCGGATCTATGATGCGGTGCGTGCGCATGGGGCGTCGTGGATCATTACCGCCGATCACGGCAACGCGGAGATGCTAGTTGATCCTGTGACCGGCGGCCCTCATACGGCGCATACGACGAATCCTGTGCCGTTTATTCTTGTGACCGATCAGGGGAAGAAGATTGGCGTGAGGGAGGGTGGGTCGCTGCGGGATATCTCGCCGACGATTCTTTCGTTGATGGATCTGGAGTTGCCGAAGCAGATGACGGGTGGGGATCTGCGGGTGGTGCCGAGCTAGAATAGTGAGGAGGAACCGCAGATGAATCTCGAACTCCAGATTCCGGATGATGTAGCGCACCTTCTCGCGGCGGAGTACGCTGACTTGTCAAAGGCCGCCATCGAGGCATTGGCGCTTGAAGGATACCGTTCTTTGCGACTTTCCGAAGGTCAAGTGAGACAGATGCTTGGTTTTTCCTCGCGTATGCAAGTCCATGCTTTCCTAAAGGAACATGGTGTTCCTCTCCATTATTCGATGGCTGATCTGGAGCAGGATCGTGAGACGTCCCGGCAGCTTGAAGACAAGGTTAAGATCGGTAATCATCGCGCAGCATGATCGTTGTTGCTGACACTTCGCCAATCAACTATCTCGTGCTGATCGGGCATATTGAAATCCTGCCCTATTTCTATGGTCGTGTTCTGATTCCGCCGACCGTCTGGGAAGAGTTGCAGGACGCCAATACTCCCGAGCAGGTTCGTTTCTGGATCGCACGAGCCCCAGATTGGCTGGAAACACGGGTTTTGTTGCAAGCACCTGATGCTTCTCTTGATTTTCTTGATCGTGGAGAACGTGAAGCGATTGCCCTGGCTGAACAGCTTGGAGCAGATCGCATGATCGTTGATGAGACGCTTGCACGTGGAGAGGCGCAGAGGCGGAAGCTGTCGGTGATTGGAACATTAGGGGTGCTGCGTAATGCCGCTCGTGCCGGTCTACTGAACCTTCCTGAGGCGCTCTCAGAACTACAAAAGACGAGTTTCTATGTAGCTCCCGAATTGATTCGGTCTCTGCTCGAAGAAGACACTTCGCGATTGAAGAAAGCTTAATCAGCCAGGCCTTCTAGCGAGCGGTCCGGGGTGGGTTCTTCAACCCAGCAGTGTTATCGCACCGTCTCGTGACTTCGCGAAGCTATGTAGAACGTGGCCATCTGCGTCGATATGCCGCAGGGTTAGTTTGTCGGGGGTGGCTTCGAGGTGCGTGAAGCCGTGGATCTTGTGGGCGTAGGGGCCGCGTTTGGCTTCAGCGATTTTAAGGTCGTACAGGTCCGCTCCGCCTGCGCCCGATGAGACGAACGATGTCGGGTGCCCTTCGAACTCGAGGTGCTGCAGATCGTGGTCGTGTCCGGCCAGGTAGAGATGCGCGCGATGTTTGCGCAGCAGCGGCTCCCAGTCCTGGATGAGCACCTTGTGGTCACCGTGCGGACCGTTCGAGAAGATGGGGTGATGCCCGATAACGACGAGGAAGGGAGCCTTGCTTGGCTTCTCCAGCTCGGACTTAAACCACGCGAGTTGCTCGGCCTGCTGCTCGTGGGTGAGTGTGAAGTCAGCGCCGTGGAGAAAGTGTCCCATGGGCATGTTGCTGTCGAGCGCTATGACCTTGATCAGGGGATTGCCAGCGTGGGTCAGGTCGAAGGTGTACCAGAGTGACGGCTGCGTCCAGCGGGTGTTGCCCTTGCGGGCGTAGGCGAGCTCCGCGTCTACCTTGCTGAGCGGCATCTTCTGGTAGTCGTGGTTGCCCATCACGGAGTAGGCCGGACAGTCGAACGCGCTCTTGGGATACATGTCCTCGAACTGGGTCTTCCAGCGGGGATCGTCGGCTCCGCCAGGTAGCGGGCCGTACCAGCTGTCGCCGAGCATGAAGAGGGCTTCGGTCTGCAGGGAGTGCGTTTGTGCATATTTGACCATGGCGGCGGCTACGCGGGTCTGGTCGCTGTAGTCACCCTCCCAGCCCCAATCGCCGACCATCAGGATGTGTTTGGCGCTGTTGTCGGGGGAGAGGGCGAAGGCGGGGTGGGTGCCAAGGCCGGCTGCGAGGGCGCTGAAGGCGAAGCTTTGCCGGAGGAATTCGCGGCGGTTGAGGGGGCTATTTGCGGGGTTCACCAAGGGAAGACTCCTGATGCAAGGTTACGGATTGGGTTGTGTAAAAGATGGGGTTTGTGTGGGGGCGTAGAGGAGGTTTAACGGATTCTTCATCCGCAGTTGCTTTTCTTGTTGTCATTCCGGTAGGGAATCTGCTGTCTGCTTGTTTTGCCACCTTTGGTTTTGGCCTGTAGATACGAGGCGATACGAGCGAAGAACGGGAGGAACCTGCTTGGATTCAAACTCGAAGTGCAACATTTTCTTTTCTAAGGAGGAAGATGTTGCATGGGTCGAACGTACAAGCAGTTTTCTATGGAGGAGCGCTGTCTTCTGCAGACGCAGTTATCGATGGGTTGGAGGCCGGCGGCGATAGCCGCCGGCCTCCAACGGGCGCGGTCCACGGTCACCCGGGAGATGGGTCGTAATGGCTGGCACGTTGCGCAGCCTAGTCCGAAGGGCGGTCGCCGGTTTATCGCCGGAGGCTATTCTGCGGTGACGGCAGATCGACGTGCCCGAAGGTTGCAGCGCATGCCGCGGGTTGCGCGCAAACTGGTTCCAGGCACCCTCGTGTGGGACCTTGTCGTGGCCGAGCTTGGCCGGGGCTTGAGTCCGGAGCAGGTTGGGTTCACACTCAGGCGTATGCCCGATCCGGTGCGTCTGTCGCACGAGACCATCTACACCGCGCTCTACGCCATGCCACGGGGAGAACTCCGCGCCCGCGTGATGACGATGCTGCGCCGCCGCCGGATGAGCCGCAGATCGCGCTCCAAGGCCGCTGTGGACCCCAACCGCCGTCACTTCATCGACCCCATCAAGCTCATCGACCAGCGGCCCGAGGAGGTGGGGCTTCGCCTGGTCCCGGGACACTGGGAAGGAGACCTGATCAAGGGCAGACTCAACCAGTCCCGCGTCGGAGTGCTGGTGGAGCGAACCACGCTATTCCTCGCCCTGGTCAAGCTCGAAGACGGCTCGGCAAAGACCTGCGCGGAAGGCTTCGCCCGCATCCTCAACCGCTTCGCCTCCCAGATGCGCCGTTCCATGACCTACGATCAGGGACGAGAGATGGCCCAGCACAAGTGGCTGGAACAGCAGACTGGCATCGAGGTCTACTTCGCCCATCCCCACTCGCCATGGGAGCGCGGCATCAACGAAAACACCAACGGCCTGCTCCGCCAGTTCCTGCCCAAGGGACAAGACCTCGGTCACTTCTCACAACAGCAGCTCGACGATATCGCCATGCTCTTCAATGCACGCATCCGAAAATCACTCGGAAAACGCGCCCCAGCAGAACTCTTCCTCCCAGAAGGAGCCTTCAACTTCGTAGAGTTCTGGCAAAATCCTGGTAAGTTCACAAATGTTGCACTTGGAGCTTGAATCCAAGCAGGTTCGCTCGCTGCGCTCGGAATGACAAGCCAGAAAAACAACTGCAACAGCAAAAACAGATTTCCTTCGGGAATGACAACAAGAAAAGCAGAAGCAAGAGCTTATAGGTCGCGTCGGCCTTCGAGGGCGCGGGTCATCGTGACTTCATCGGCGTACTCAATGTCGCTGCCGGCGGGGACGCCGGTGGCGATGCGGCTGATATGCAGGGTGGGGTGGGTCTTGCGGATGTCGTCGAGCAGATAGCGTGCCGTGGCTTCGCCTTCGACCGTTGGGCTGGTGGCGAGGATCAACTCTTCCGCTTCGGCCAGGCGCGGCCAGAGGTTGCGCAGGCGAAGCTGTTCGGGGCCGACGCCGTTGACCGGCGAGAGTGTGCCGTGGAGCACATGGTAGACGCCGGTGTAGGTGCGGGTCTTTTCGATGGCGTTGATGTTGGTGGGCTCTTCGACGACGCAGATCAGGTGCGTGTTGCGCGCGGGGCTGGTGCAGTAGGCGCAGGGGTCGACGTCGGTGATGTTGTTGCAGATGGAGCAGAGGTGCAGATGCTGCTTGAGGGCGCGGATGGAGTCGGCGAGCGTGGTGGCGTCGGAGTCGGACGAACGCAGGATGTGGAAGGCGTAGCGCTGCGCGGTCTTGGTGCCGACGCCGGGCAGCTTGCGGAGTTCGTCGATGAGCCGGGCCATGGGCTCGGCGAAACGGGTAGCCATAAGAACAGAGTGTAGAGGATAGAGGGTAGAGCGTAGAGAAGAGCTTAGAAGCCGGGGAGGCCTAGGCCGCCCAGCATGCCTGCGGCGTTGGATTCGGCTGCGGCGTCGGCCTTGCGTGAGGCCTCGTTGACGGCGGCGAGGATGAGGTCTTCGAGCATGGTGATGTCGCCTTCGGCGGCGCTGGCGGCAGAAGGGGCGATGGTGAGTTTCAGAAGCTCTTTTTTGCCGTTCATGCGGACGGTGACGGCACCGCCGCCGGAGGTGGCTTCAACGATGGTTTCGGCGAGACGCTCGTCCATCTGCGACTTCATCGTCTGTGCCTGGGAGAGCATCTGCTGTATCTGGCCGAGATCCATGCGTGTGTGCCTTTCGGTGACTAGTCTTTGCCGCGGAGGTCGATGACCCTGCTGATCTCAGCGGAGAAGAGGTTCTGTGCCTGCTGCACGATAGGATGCTTCGCGGCGAGATCGGCGGCGCTGCCCTCGGCAGCCGGACGGGCCTTCTTGGCGGGGGCGCTGGAAGGCGTCCCGGGAACGAACTTCAATTTCAGCGTGCCGGCGTTCTGCGCGCGCATCACGGTCTTCATGATGCGGTCGCACTCCGCGTTGAGCGCGATGGGCAGCATCATTGCGGAGAGCGTGGTGTGGAGCTCGAGGGTCTCGCCGTTCAGCGAGAGGTGCGCGTCTTCTACCTGCTCGGAGGCCGACTGCTGACCCTTGGTTCCGGCCAGTGCCGTGACGAAGGCCTGCTGGAGGGCTGCGAGGTCAAGGCCTCCCACAGCAGGGGTGGAAGTGGCGACGGGTTCCGGGGTAGGAGCGGGCGGCGCAACGGGAGCAGGTGTGACTACAGCAACAGAGGGTGGCGCTACCGGGGTAGGGGGCGTTGCGACTGCAACGGGAGCCATAGGAGCAACGGGAGTCGCTTCGGGCGAGGGCACGAGGTGCGGACGCGGGTTCGGTGCTGGGGCGAAGGTTTCGGGGGGTGATGAGGGCGCGGGGCGATCGGCCAGAGCGAGGGAGCCTGCGGTCGAGGTGCTGACCGTGGGGGTGGGCGTCGGTGCCGAGGGGGTTGGGACCTTCCGCGTGCGTTCGGTTTCGAAGGGGGAAGAAGAGGTGAAGGAGGGCGCGGCTGTGGCCGGTGTTGGAACCGGAGCGGAGCTTAGCTTCGGGGCGAAGGCGTCCATCGTCGCAGAGGGAACGGACGGGGAACTGGGGGCCGCCGGGGAGGGCACTGCCGCGCTCATCGGCGCACTTGCCGTCGCGCTCATTCTGGAAGGGGATGAGGCTGAGGCCGAAGGGGTGGAAGGCGTTGTGGGCCTTGGGGTAGAAGGAGTGCCGGAACCTGTGGGGCCTGTGTTTTTGGCCGGGGCGCCGAGCTGGCTGAGCAGGTCTTCGATCGGGATGAGGCGCTGGACGTGGACCAGCTTCAGCAGGCCCAGCTCTAGGTGGAAGCGCTGTTCCTGGCGGTAGCCGAGTTCGTCGAAGGTGCGGAGCATGATCGCGAGGAAGCGCGAGAGTTCTTCTTCGGTGAAGAGGGCGGCGGTGCGGGCGGCACGGTGGCGCTCTTCGGGGGAGATCTGCAGCAGGTCGGCGGCGACGCCGGTGGCGTCGGCTCCGGGGGCCAGGTTGGTGATCTTCGCGACGATGCAGTTGCGGATGTAGCGCACGAACTGGCGCGCGAGCTGCGGCGCGCCGTTGCCAGCGTCGAGCAGGCGGTTGACGATGGCGAGCACGTCGGCGCTGGAGTTGGCGTGGACGGCCTGCAGAACGTCCTCATAGACGACGTTCGAGACTGAGCCCATGAGCTCGCGCACCTGCCCGAGCTCGAGCGCGGGGCGGCCATCGACGAGCGGTGCGCTGGCGATGGCCTGGTCCATGATGGAGAGCGCGTCGCGCATGGACCCGTCGCCGGCTTCGGCGAGCAGGGAGAGGGTGGCCTCGTCGACGACGATGTTCTCGTGCTTCGAGATCGCAGTGAGCTGGCCGACGATGTCGTCGAGCTTAACGGCGTGAAAGCTGAAGTGCTGGCAGCGCGAGCGGATGGTCTGCGGGATGTCCTCGGGCTGGGTGGTCGCCATCATGAAGACGATGTGGTCGGGTGGCTCTTCGAGCGTCTTCAGGAGGGCGTTGAAGGCGGCATCGGTGATCTGGTGCGCCTCGTCGAGGATGTAGATCTTGTACTTGTCGCGGGAGGGGCGGTAGCGGGCGGCGTCGCGCAGCTCGCGGATCTCGTCGATTCCGCGGTTGGTGGCGGCGTCGATTTCGATGACGTCAACGGCGTTGCCCAGGCGGATCTCGAGGCAGCTCTCACAGGTCTCGCAGGGCTCGGGCGTGGGACGCTCGGGGGAGCCGATGGCGGTGCGGCAGTTGAGCGCGGAGGCCAGGATGCGCGCGATGGTCGTCTTGCCGATGCCGCGGTGGCCGGAGAAGATGTAGCCGTGGGCGATGCGACTCTGCGCGAGCGCGTTGAGCAGCGTGCGGGTGACGTGGTCCTGCCCAACGACATCGCTGAAGCGCTGGGGGCGGTATTTGCGGGCTAGAACTTGATAGGCCATCGGGCGAGTTTGATTGTATCGTCCGGGGGTGTGGGTTTCGAGGGCAGAGCGGGAGTTGTTGCTTTTCTGGTTGTCATTCCCGCAGGGAACCTGCTGTTTGCTGGTAGCGCCACGGTACCGTCGGGTTTTGGCCGATGTGGATTGGGGGCGCGAGCGAAAAACGGGAGGAAGCAGGTTCGCTCGCTGCGCTCGGAATGACAACCAGAAAAGCAAGTGCAAAAGCAACAGCAGATTCCCTGCGGGAATGACAAGCCAGAAAGGCAAGAGCAAGAACAACGACAAGAACGAGGCTGAGACCTATGTTTTTGCCGTTCCTGTTTTCTTTGCTTTCTTTCGTGCTGCCAGCTTGGCTCTGCGCTGTAGCTCGTCATCGGAGTACATGGTGCCGCGGCAGTGCGGGGCGCTGCAGTAACAATCGGCGGTGTCGGTCTCGTCGGAGTCGTAGAGGTTGTACTCGTAGACCAGCTCTTCTCCGGCAGCGATGTCGCGAATGGCGCGGATGAAGACGCGGCCGCCGGTTTCCTCGGTTTCGCAGTTGGGGGCGCAGGAGTGGTTGAGGAACATGGCCGTCCCAAAGCCGTCAATGACGGTTCCGTCTTCGCCGAAGCCGAAGAGATAGGTGACGATACGGTCGGCGTAGCGCTCGTCGGCGAGTTCTTTGGAGAGGCGGGGGCCGTCGTACTCGATGACGCGGCGGCCGTTGGGGATCGGATCGAGCGTGTAGCAGCCTGCGGCGTGGATGGAGGAGGAGCGGATCAGGAGGCGAGGGGAGGTGTTGGTTTTCGTGCGCGGCATTGGCCGGAGTATAGCAAGGCTTGGGGTGATGAAAGCATTTTTGCGAGGAGGGGAGGTTATCGTGAGGCCGGGAATGTCGTCTAATAGGGGTATGAGCGGAAAGAGGACAACTGTTCGGTTGGGACTGGCGATTGGAGCGCTGACCGTCGGTTCGATGGTTTGGGCGCAGAATCCGCAGCCCGCGCAGCCTCCGCAGACCAACTGCACCACGAAAGACGCGCAAGGGAATCCGGTCACCGATCCGAAGTGCACGACGCCAACAACACCGGCACCGGCGACGCCTCCGCCCAGCGCAGCCCAGCAGTTTCCCTATCCGGGAGAGACGACGCCCAGTGCGGATAATCCCAATACCCCGCTGCCGAACGCCGGAGGGCTGAAGGATGCGGGCAGCTCCGGCAGTTCGAACAAGCCAAATGATTCTGGTAGCTCCAGTAGTTCCAGTTCGAGCAGTTCCAGCAGTTCGAGCGATTTGAATGGGCTTGGGCCGGATCCGGATGATAAGTCTCCGCTGGCGGATGATCCTCCGCCGGAGCCGAAGAGGCCGCGCAGAAAGCTGCCGGACGTCCCGAAGCAGACGCCTACGGAGCGTGTGGACGAAGACCTGAAGGTGGCGCAGTTCTACGCAGATGACGGGAACTATCGTGGGGCGTATCTGCGGTCGAAGGATGCGGTGTCGCTTGCAGATGACGATCCGAACACGCACTTCTCGCTGGCCGAGTTCGCGCGGAAGCTGGGCAAGCTCGACGAGGCTGTCAAGGAGTACAAGCGTTGCCTTGAACTGGACCCGATCCCGAAGCAGAAGAAGGCGTCGCAAGAGGCTTTAAAAGAGATGTCGGGGTCGTAGGTGCTTTGTTTTTCGCCGTCATCCTGAAGCGTAGCTGAAGGATGACGGCATTCGTGGTGGTGACGATGCATAGGTGAAACCCACGAGATCGTACAGAACGCCTGTGGTGAGTACGGTGCGTCTGTGGTGGCACCAATGCGGGGGTCCTTCGCCTACGGCTCAGGATGACGACGAAAACCAGGCAACAGCAATGACAAGAGCGGAGGCTGACCTCCGCTCTTGTCATTGCTGACTCTACCCGCTAACTATCGAAGTCCGTGTCGTGCCTGATGCGGTCGCGCATGGTGTCGGTCGTAGTATTGGGCATCGATGCAGGGATGGCTGGCTGCAGTTGAGCGTGGCGGCGATGCCACATTCGGATGAGCAGGACGACGCCCAGTGTTGCCAGCACGAAGATGACGCAGGGAACGATCCAGGCCACGTCGTCGAAGCCCCCACGAATGGGTTCGGCGAGCACGATCGGGCCGTACTTCCCGATGAACCAGTTAAGGACTCCCGCTTCTGGCAGGCCGGTGGCGATCTGGGCGTGCAGCTCGTCGATCATCGGGCCGGAGACAGGGCAGCCGACGTGGTTGCACTCCAGCAAAATCTGTCCGCAGCTGCACTGGCACATGAGCTTGTGACCGATCTTGTCGAAACTGGCATTGGGCTTGCCTGCGCCGAGCATGGTGACAGAGAGGATGCAGACGAGTGCAATCTGGAGGAATCGTTTAGACATGGGGGCCTCCTTCGGCGGCGAAGGCAGGGGGTGCTTTGAGTGGCGAGTTATGAGGTTCGAGAGGCGAGTTGACTGTAACTTCAACGCGGCGGGTGCCGGGTTTCAGGGGAGGAACCAGTGCGATGAAGGTGCCGAAGATGATCACGCCAACGCCGATCCAGATCCAGTTCACCAGCGGGTTCAGGAAGACCTTGATGATGGGGCGGTCGGTTTCGGGGTTGCGGCCCATGAAGACCACGTAGAGGTCGCGGGCCAGCGTGGAATGGATCGCGACGATGGTCGAGGTCTGCTGGCTGGCGGTATAGAAGCGGCGCTCAGGCGTGAGCTGCGTGATCTTCTTATTGCCGTGGTAGACGTCGAGCAGGGCGAAGTCGGTGTCGTAGTTGGCGTTGGAGTCCTGCGAGTAGCTCTGGCAGACGATCTTGTAGCCATTGAGCTGGATGGAATCGCCGAAGCCCATCTCGAGTTCTTTGCTCTGGTTGAAGGCGGAGCCCGCAAGGCCGATGAACATGACCACCACGCCGAAGTGGATCAGGTAGCCACCGTAACGGCGTGTGTTGCGGCGGACGAGCGTGATGGCGGATGTCGCAAGATTCTGGCTGGTCTGGGTGCGGATGACGCCCGCGCCGCGCAGGAACTCGGAGAAGATGGCGGTGATGACACCCGCGCCCAGGGCGAAGCAGACCAGGGCGTAGATGCCGGCGGTAGCGTCGTCATCCTTCCAGGGGCGAACGCCGCAGGCCATCAGCACGATGGCTGTGGCGAGGACGGCGATGCAGGGCAGGATGAAGTTGCGGCGGATGGACCGCAGCGACGTGGACCGCCACGACAGCAGGGGACCAATGCCGGTAAGGAAGATCAGCGCCAGGCCGACGGGAACGGCGACGCGGTTGAAGAACGGCGGTCCCATGGTGACCTTGGAGCCCTGTACGAACTCGCTCAGAACGGGGAACAACGTGCCCCAGAGGACGGTGAAGCAGGCGGCGAGCAGGATCAGGTTGTTGAACAGGAAGCTGGATTCGCGGGAGACCAGCGATTCGAGCTTGTTCTCGGCCTGAAGGTGGTTGCGCTGATAGAGGAACGTAAACAGGCACACGATGAAGACCACGATCATGAAGGTCGTGAACCAGGAGCCGATGGAACTCTGGGCGAACGCGTGCACGGAGCTGACGATTCCGGAGCGTGTGAGCAGCGTTCCGAGGATGGTAAGCAGGAAGGTCGTGAAGATGAGCCAGACGTTCCAGACCTTCATCATGCCGCGCTTTTCCTGCATCATGACGGAGTGCAGGAAGGCGGTGCCGGTGAGCCAGGGAAGGAAGCTGGCGTTTTCGACGGGGTCCCAGCCCCAGTAGCCGCCCCAGCCGAGCACGGCGTAGGCCCAGTGCATGCCGAGGCAGATGCCGCAGGTGAGGAAGAGCCAGGTGACCATCGTCCAGCGGCGGGTGATGTGGATCCACTTTTCGCCGGGGTAGCGCATCATCAGCGCGCCCAGGGCGAAGGCGAAGGGTACGGAGAAGCCGACGTAGCCGAGGTAGAGCATCGGTGGGTGGATGACCATCTCGGGGTACTGGAGGAGGGGATTGAGACCGAAGCCGTCGGCGGGGGCTACGCCACCGGGCACGATGGCGAACGGCGGAGCGGCGAAGACCAGCAGCAGGAGAAAGAAGACCTGAACGGCGGCGAGGATGGTCGAGGCATAGGCGCTGAGCGTGATGTCGACCTTGTGGCGCAGGCGCAGGACGAAGCCGTAGGCGGCGAGCAGCCAGGCCCAGAGCAGCAGGGAGCCTTCCTGTCCGGACCAGAGCGCGGAGAATTTATAGGCGGAGGCCAGCGCGCGGTTGGTGTGGTGCAGGATGTAATCGACGGAGTAGTCGTTGGTGAAGGCCGCCCAGATGAGCGCGAAGGCCGCACAGGAGACGGCGATGAAGCTGGCGATGCCGGCCCGGCGCGAGGTTTCGCGCAGGTTCTCGGGGGAGACGGCAAGCTGCCGCCCGGTAGAGATGGCACAGAGCGAAAACGCTCCTGACAGGAGCGTATAGGTGCAGAGCACCAGGGCCAGGAGCAGTGAAAAGCTGCCAAAGGACGGCATAGGATGAGGCATTCGCGAGGGTATCCTTCGCTCACTATTCTCTCAAACTTCAGGCGGAGAAGGCGGAGAGAAGCGAAGTCCCGTGCGCTATTCGGTGTTTGTGACCAGCCGATGGACGCTGGCGAGCAGATTATCGGGCAGCAGGGGCTTGAGGCGGAAGTGGATTCCGAGGCCAGCGTACTCCTCTTCGGCCTCCACCATGCCGCTGATGACCAGGACCGGAATCTTCGGCTGGAACTCGCGCAGTTTGCGGACAAACTCGTTGCCGTTCATGCAGGGCATGATGTGGTCGGTGAGGATGAGGTCGATCGGGGAGGGGAACTCTTCGCTGCGGAACTGCTCGAGGGCGCGTTCGGGGTTGAGAACAGCAATGACAAAATAACCGGCTCGTTTGAGGATCGTCTGTCGTGTCGCTGCCTGAACGGCGTTATCGTCGATGAGCAAAATGGTTGCGGGCATGCATTCCTTAGTCCAGGTTTTGTGTGTACCGAGCATCTTCGATACCTGCGGGCCGGCTGCCAGCGGAATCCGCGGCTTGTTGAAGTGGATGCAGAATTCAGAATAAAGGCTGTCTGAGATTTTTCGTATAAGCAAAAGATGAAATGTTGGGGAAGGGGGATGGGGTCTTTAGAGGGGATCAAACGAGCCAGATGGAGGCGGCTACAAGTTTGGAAGCTACGTACCGGGCGGTCGCAGCGATGGGGCGCATGATCTTCGGCGCCAGGTCGTGATCTGACCGGCGCCGAAGATCATCCTCAGCGCATGTAAAAGGCGGAATTAACCGAGAATCGGAGGTCCCAGATGGGTGACACGGAACCGTGCAGCCAGGGCCGGAAGGTCGATCTCGCCGCCCTGGGCGATGATGACCAGGGCCTCTTCGCAGCCACCCGGCGTGGCCGTAAAGAGCAGCCGGACCGGTTTATCGCTGGGATTACCCCAGGCGTGCGGGATGCCGCGCTTCATCTCTACGGTCTGACCTGCCGTAGCCTCGATCGTCTGCTCGCCCAGAACGACCCGGGCTGAGCCTTCCAGGACGAGAAGGTACTCGTCTTCCTTCTCATGAACGTGGAGCGGGGTGCTGTCGCCGGGATCGGCAACGATCTCCACGATGGAGTAAGCGCCATCGGTAGCGGCTGCAGGTACTCGGACGCAGAAACGCTCTCCCGGTCTTGCCGTCAACCATTTTGCTTCGTCGATGTTGACTGCATTCTCTTGATTCGTCAAAGTAAACCTGCCTGTTTGTGAGATGGGACCCAGCACAAAAGTGCCTAATCTTTAGGCAAGGCTAGCAAGCTGTGTCAGTGAAAGTTGTCTTTTATCTGTCATTTAAGGGGTTGGGGTTCTCCACAGGGATGGGTGACGGCGTGGGACGACACAGCATAGAGACCCGGTACAAGGTTGAGCCCCGAAGGGGCGGAGCTATCAAAGCCCAGGGTGAAACCCTGAGTTACAGGGGTAGGAGGCGGTTAGACCCTGAAAGGGCGATCTATCCCGAGTGGCCGCGATAGGTCGCCCCTTCAGGGCTCTATCTTTTCCTCGCACTCTAACCCAGGGTTTCACCCTGGGCTGTGATGGGACGCCCCTTTGGGGCTTGGTTTGGTGCAAGTACGTAATCCAACCGGTAACCAAATAGGTTTGTGGCGCGCTGTAGCGCGTTCCCTCAGCGGCTAAAGCCGCGTGCCGGAATGAGCTTTTATGGCACGGGTGAACCCGTGCCATAAACGAAACGTGGGCCGTCCCCTAACGAAATGTGACTTGTTTCACGTGGCTGTTCTGCAATGAAGGTGGCTTGTTCGGGGCCTGCGGTAATTAGCATTGGCACTCCATCATCAGTTAGCAGAGGATATAACCACAGGAACCCCAGCGTAATTCTTCCACACGAATTATTTCCAAAATGCTTGATAATGCAGCTATGAAGCGCCGCGTTATCAAGCAATATGAGTTCATACGCAAGATCGGCGCGGGCGGTAGCGGCGTTGTGTTCCTGGCCAACGACACGCTGCTGCAACGCCCGGTGGTCTTGAAGCTGCTCAAGCGCGGTTCGCAGACGCCTGAGCAGATGCGTACGATCCAGATGCGCGAGGCGCGGCTGGCCTCGGCGATCGATCATCCGAACGTCTGCGCGATCTATGAGGTCGGCGAGGCGGATGACGAAGCCTACATCGTCATGCAATACATTCCGGGCAAGTCGCTGGACAAGGTGATTGAAGAGGGGCCGGCCAGCGCGCAGCTCGTGCTTTCAAGCGGCATGCAGATCTCCGACGGTCTGGCCGCGGCGCACAATCTCGGAATCTTTCACCGTGACCTGAAGCCGGCCAACGTCATGCTGACCGATGGCGGTCTGATTAAGATCCTCGACTTCGGGCTGGCCCGGCAGTTGAAGCGTGAGAACGTGGACTTCGACCCTGCCGGTCCGGCGCAGATGCAATCGGCCGCTTTGGCCGGACAGACCTATACGGCGCGCGGCGGAACGATCGCGTACATGGCCCCGGAGCAGTTTGTGACCGGGCAGAGCAGCATCCAGAGTGACATCTTCGCGCTGGGGTTGATTCTCTACGAGATGGTCAGCGGACGGCATCCGTTTCACCGGCCCGATGGGCAGGAGTTGCAGAGCATTCGCGCGATCCAGTTCGCGGAGCCGCCGCCGCTGCGCGAGATCGTTCCGGACCTCTCGGTGGAGCTGGAGAGCGTGATTCTGCGCTGCCTCGCGAAACAGCCGTCGGAGCGCTATGCTTCGGCTGCCGAGGTGCGCGAGAGTCTGAAGACGATCGTGAAGACGCTGCAGCTCGACTCGGTTGTCATGCCGGGCGAGGGCGCGATCAACATGCCGGCGCAGCAGCGTCTCGACATGGAGACGCCCGAGGAAGAGAAGCGTACGACGGGCATTCTCTCGATGCTGGCGGAGCGCTTTCGCGAGAGCGTCACCAGCACGACGAACAAGGGAACGAGCATTGTTGTTCTGCCGTTCGTGAATCTTGGCACGACGGCTGCGACGCCGTTCTACGGCTACGCGCTGGCCGATGCGCTGGCGGCGCGTCTGGCCAAGGTTCCGGCGCTGGTAGTGCGGCCTTCGAGCGCCTTGATGAATGTACCGACGCAGCAGCTGGACCCGCTCAGCGTGGGGCGCAAGCTGATGGTGAACTACGTTCTGGCAGGCAGCTTTCTGCGCTCGGAGAGCGGTTTCGATTTGAACTGGCAGCTGCTGGACGTTGAGGGGCAGAGCGTTCGGACGGGCGGCGCGATCAGCGTGCAGAGCTTCGATCTGATCTCGGTGCAGACGGAGATCTGCGACGAGGTCTTTGGCGAGCTGCATGGATTTGGAGATCTGCAAGGAGGCATGGGCGAGCCGCAGCGCAGGGATGCGCTGGGAGGCAACGTCTCGGAGGAGTACCTGCAGGCACGCGCGCTGTTGTCCTCGTTCATGTCGAGGACCGGAAACCGCGAGGAACTGGATCGGGCACGGGAGCTGTTTGCCCGCGTCGTCGTGCAGGATGCGGCTTATGCGCCGGGGTGGTCAGGTCTGGGGATTACGCACCTGCAGTATGCGCGGCATGGCCTGGGCGGACAGATGCATGTACTGGAGGCACGGCGTGCCTTCGACCGTGCGTTGGAGCTGGATTCGGGATCGGTTGAGGCAAATCTGTATCGCGTTTACATGCTGCTCTCGCGCGGTGAAAAAGAGAGCGCCCGGCACGGCATCGAGCATCTGTTGCAGCAGGCTGACAACGACTGGAACGTCCATCTTGTTGCGGGCATGACGCTGCGCATCGACGGCATGTATGAAGAGGCGTTGGACCAGTTCAATACCTCTCTGCGGCTGAACCCGTCGAATGCGGCGATGATCTACAACCATCGCGCCAGGGTTTATCAGTACCAGAACCAGTTGGAGCTGGCGGCGGATGAGATCGAGAAGGGGCTCACGCTGGAACCGAGGCAGCCGTTGCTGCGGATCTCGCTGGGATATCAGCAGATGCGTGAAGGACAGTTGTCGCGAGCGGTGGATACGCTGGAGGGTGTCATTCGCGATGATGCGACGCTGCGCATCGTGTTTCCGACGATTGCGATGTGCTACGTGCAGCTCGGTGACCGGCATAAGGCGGCGGAGTTCATTTTGGAAGAGACGCTGGCTGCGGCTGAGGCCGACAGTGAGATGGCTTACAGGCTGGCGACTTATTTCGCGGTGGAAGGGGATGAGTCCGAAGCCCTGCACTGGCTGCGTCGCGCGATCTACCTGGGGAATGAGAACTATCCGTGGTTCAGCAAGAATCCGGCATGGCGCGGGATGAGCGATCATGGGGATTTTCAGCGCGCGCTGGAGGATTTGAAGAAAAGTTATCGGAGAAATCAGAAGAACTGGAAGCGGTTGTTGTCGCAGGTGATGCGGTAGGGCTGGGCGGGTATGAGCGAAGAGCGGGAGGAAGCAGCTTGGATTCAAGCCCCAAGTGCAACATTTGTGAACATACCAGGATTTTGCCAGAACTCAACGAAGTCGAAGGCTCCTTCTGGGAGGAAGAGTTCAGCTGGAGCTCGTTTTCCGAGTGATTTTCGGATGCGAGCATTCATGAGCATGGCGATATCGTCGAGCTGCTGTTGTGAGAAGTGACCGAGGTCTTGTCCCTTGGGCAGGAACTGTCGGAGCAGGCCGTTGGTGTTTTCGTTGATGCCGCGCTCCCATGGCGAGTGGGGATGGGCGAAGTAGACCTCGATGCCAGTCTGCTGTTCCAGCCACTTGTGCTGGGCCATCTCTCGTCCCTGATCGTAGGTCATGGAACGGCGCATCTGGGAGGCGAAGCGGTTGAGGATGCGGGCGAAGCCTTCCGCGCAGGTCTTTGCCGAGCCGTCTTCGAGCTTGACCAGGGCGAGGAATAGCGTGGTTCGCTCCACCAGCACTCCGACGCGGGACTGGTTGAGTCTGCCCTTGATCAGGTCTCCTTCCCAGTGTCCCGGGACCAGGCGAAGCCCCACCTCCTCGGGCCGCTGGTCGATGAGCTTGATGGGGTCGATGAAGTGACGGCGGTTGGGGTCCACAGCGGCCTTGGAGCGCGATCTGCGGCTCATCCGGCGGCGGCGCAGCATCGTCATCACGCGGGCGCGGAGTTCTCCCCGTGGCATGGCGTAGAGCGCGGTGTAGATGGTCTCGTGCGACAGACGCACCGGATCGGGCATACGCCTGAGTGTGAACCCAACCTGCTCCGGACTCAAGCCCCGGCCAAGCTCGGCCACGACAAGGTCCCACACGAGGGTGCCTGGAACCAGTTTGCGCGCAACCCGCGGCATGCGCTGCAACCTTCGGGCACGTCGATCTGCCGTCACCGCAGAATAGCCTCCGGCGATAAACCGGCGACCGCCCTTCGGACTAGGCTGCGCAACGTGCCAGCCATTACGACCCATCTCCCGGGTGACCGTGGACCGCGCCCGTTGGAGGCCGGCGGCTATCGCCGCCGGCCTCCAACCCATCGATAACTGCGTCTGCAGAAGACAGCGCTCCTCCATAGAAAACTGCTTGTACGTTCGACCCATGCAACATCTTCCTCCTTAGAAAAGAAAATGTTGCACTTCGAGTTTGAATCCAAGCAGGTTCCTCGGCTGCGCCTCGGAATGACAACTAGAAAGGCAACAGCAACAGCAAAAACGGCCCCTGATGGGGCCGTTTGATTTGTTATGAGTTGTAACTAGCGGTTGGCGGGTTCGAGAGGCATGGGCTGCGTGAGGCTGAAGATGATCTCCGTGCCTGCGTGCAGGGTCTCCTGGTTCTCATGCTTCAGCCACCAGACTGTGCCTACACCCGCGCCGATGCCGGCGCCAACGACCGCGCCTACTCCACCGCCGACTACTGCGCCCGTTACTGCGGCTGCGCCTGTGGTGAGGCCGAGGGTGGTTAATGTGCCTTTGCTGTGGTCGTTGCCGACGATGGTGCCTTCTCCGGAGACGTGCGAGTTGCGAATGTGCGCGAGGTCCACGACCTGGGCATCCAGACGATAGGTCACGCCGTCAGGCAGCGTTACGAACTCAGGCTGCAGATGAATGGCCGCGGAACCGCTGATGCGGCGGCCTTCGTGAAGATTGCTGACGCGGCCGCTGAGGATGGAGCCGGCAGGGATGATGACTCGGCCACGGTGCTCGATGTTCTGGGTGAGCTGGGTGTGGAAGGCAGCGCCGCGAGCAGTGGTCTGAGTCGAGATTTCGCTGTCGAGGACTGTGCGGAATAGGGTGCCTTCGGGCAGCTCATGGGCATTCGTTGGAACGTCGATGACGACGCCGCTGTTGATGTCATCGGTTACGGTCAAAGGTGCTTCGCGGCGAACGATCTGCGCGGTTTCTACAGAGCGTTGATCTGAATTGGAGGTGGGAGGGACATACGAACGATCATGCAGGACCGGAGCGGGTGCGGACGCATTGTCGACAGGGATGCCTGCGGAGGGCTTTTGATAGTGCTGGGGCGGAGCCTGGGTGGTCGCCGAGATGGAGTCGTTGAGATCTTCGGGGTGCGAAACTCCCGAGCTCTGAGCAAACAGAGGCGCTGCGAGCAGGAGGGAGGCAGCAGCGGTGAGACTGGGAATCGTGAGCTTCATAGGGCCGGTCCTCGCGTAAGGCGCAAAGGCGCTTGTTTAGAGGATAAAGCGGTAGGAGTGGCTTTGGTGGGAATCGTGCTGCGAAGGCATCCGGCGGGTTAACACGGGGTGTTTGTTGTTGTTTTTCTGGTTGTCATTCCGAGCGGAGCGAGTGAACCTGTTGTCTCCCGTTTTTTGGTTGTGTCTCCACAAATGTTATGTGGCAATGCAATCTGTGGTTTTCGGTTGTGGTCTGCGTGCGTTCTGGGAACTACGAACGAAGAACGGTAGGAAGCAGGTTCGCTCCCCTTCGGCTACGCTCAGGGTCGGAATGACAACCAGAAAGGCAAAAGCAACAGCAGATTCCCTGCGGGAATGACAACCAGAAAAACAAAGGCAACGACAACTACTTGCGTGGCCCCGTAGCGATCACGCGCTCGTAGTACTCCTCGTAGTGGGGGATGATGCGTGAGGCGCAGAACTTGTCCTGTGCGGTGCGGCGGGCGGCGAGGGACATGGCTTCGAGGCGCGTGGAGTCCGTGAGGAGTGAGAGTGCGCCGGCGGCCATGCCGTCGATGTCGCCAACTTCGTAGAGCAAGCCGTTGTTCCCGTCTTCGATGAGCTCCGGCACACCGCCCACACGGGTTGCGATGGCGGGAACGCAGCAGGCCATCGCCTCCAGCGCGGCGAGGCCGAAGGACTCCATCTCGCTCGGCATCAGCATGAGGTCGGCGAGTCCGAGGAGTTCGTTGACGTTCTCCTGCTTGCCGAGAAACTCGACGCGGTTGGTGATGCCGTGACGCCGGGCGAGGAACTCGGCGGCGGAGCGCTCGGGGCCGTCGCCGATGAGGAGCAGGCGCGACGGGACCTTGGGCGCGATGCGGGCGAAGACTTCGACGACGTCGAGCACGCGCTTGACGGGGCGAAAGTTGGAGAGGTGGACGAGGATGCGCTCGTCGGGGGTGGCGAAGCGAGGGCGCTGTTTGGCTACGAGTTCGGGATCGCGGGTGTAGAAGTCGCAGTTGACGAAGTTGCGGATCACTTCGATATCGCGCTTGATGCCGAAGGCCTCGTAGGTGCGATCGCGCAGATAGCTGGAGATGGCGGTGACGCCGTCGGACTCTTCGATGCCGAAGCGGGTGATGGGAAGGTACGAGCGGTCGAGGCCGACGAGGGTGATGTCGGTGCCGTGAAGGGTCGTGATGAAGGGGAGATGGAGGCCGCGCGCGGCGAGCATCTGGCGAGCGAGCAGGGCGCTGACGCTGTGCGGAATGGCGTAGTGGACGTGCAGGAGGTCGAGCGAATGAAGCTCCGCGACCTCGGCCATGCGGGTGGCGAGAGCGAGATCGTAGGGGGGGAACTCGAACAGCGGGTAGTTCGAGACCGGGACCTCGTGATAGTGAATGTTGGCCTCGCGGCCGGTGAGGCGGAAGGGCTGCGAGTAGGTGATGAAGTGGATCTCATGCCCGCGTGCTGCGAGTTCGATGCCCAGTTCCGTGGCAACGACGCCGGAGCCGCCGTAGGTGGGGTAACAGGTGATACCGATCTTCATAGGGGGCTCGCGCTTCTCCGCAGATATCTTGGAACGGTACATCTTGGAACGGTACGTATGGCAGGGTAGTTAAGTCTCTGGGCCGGTGCGAACGAGAAGCCTTGACGCAAAGGTCGCGAAGAGAAGAGCCAAGTTTTGCTACGGCTGCCGTGGTGAAGGTTAGCGTTCGTGGTTACTCCGCA
Source organism: Granulicella mallensis MP5ACTX8 (assembly GCF_000178955.2). Classification (NCBI taxonomy): domain Bacteria; kingdom Pseudomonadati; phylum Acidobacteriota; class Terriglobia; order Terriglobales; family Acidobacteriaceae; genus Granulicella; species Granulicella mallensis. The sequence continues at coordinate 1,667,738 of NC_016631.1, forward strand.
TTAATGGGTTTCAGCTTCCCATAGTGGATGAGTTCGAGGCCTGAAAGATGCAGGGAAGATTCCAGCAGGGCTGTGCGCTCGACCTCTCTTGTGACGCGGAGCCTTGTAGTGACGGCGTCAAGGTCGCGGTCGTTGTAGCCGGGGTGGCAGACGAGCTCCCAGTGTCCTTCGGGCATGGCGTCCAGCATGGCGCGCAGGGTTGAGGAGTCGAGACGGCCCGTTGCCGAGATGCCGATGGTGCCGTTCGTCGTAAGGATACTGCCGGAACGAATCTGCGGCAGAGCTTCGAAGCGTTTGCGAAGGGAATGGAGCAGCCGGACCTGAAGGCCGCGTATCCAGCCGCCCTTGCCGATGGCCAGGCTCCAGGGCTCTTCAAAGGGGTTGCGGACGGCGCCGATGCCGTTTTGTTCGGCGACACTGAGCAGAGGGCGGGCGACGCTGGGGAGCATGTGGGTGTGTTTGTGGGTGTCGAGGTGCGTGACCTGGAGGCCCGCCTGCCGGATGCGTTGGATCTGCGCCTGGGCCTCGCGCGCGATCTCGTCGCTGTTGATCCTGCCTCGTAGGGCGGCGCTGAGAAAGCTGGAGAGCGTGGGGCGGAAGCTTTTGCCATCGGGGCCGAGCAGGGTGGGGATGCTCTGTGGGGGAGAGAGGGGAATGCCGTCGGTGAGGACCACGTGGCAGCCGACGCCGAGTGTGGGGTTTGCGTGGGCGATGGCGATGGCGTCGTCGAAGGCCGGGCCGTTGGCCATGAGGGTGGCGGAGGTGAGCACGCCTGCCTGATGGAGCTCGAGGATGGAGCGGTTGATTCCGCGGGTGAGGCCGAAGTCGTCTGCGTTGATGATGAGGCGGGTGGGCATAAAAGGATTTGAATGAGTTTGATGCTGTTTGTTCTTTGTCGTCTCAGGATGACGGCGGAAACAAACAATGACCTTACACGCTATACTAAGGTCTGATTCGGGCAGCATCTGCTATGAGGCGGAGCGGCACTGGAGAAGACAAAGTTATGAGTCTCACCCAACTTCGCGATCGCGGAGCATCGGCGTCCACGCCAAGAGTTACGGCTGACGTCCTCCTACAGAAAAAACGTGCGGGCCAGCCGATTACGGCGTTAACCGCGTATGACTTTCCTACAGCACGCCTTGTCGATGAGGCGGGGATCGACCTTGTGCTCGTCGGCGACTCCGTCGGCATGGCGGTTCTGGGTTACGAGAACACTCTGCCGGTCACGATGGAAGAGATGCTGCATCACACACGGGCCGTCTCGCGCGGGGTGCGGCGGGCGCTTCTGGTGGCGGACATGCCCTATGGTTCGTACCAGGCTTCGGTCGAGGACGGAATCAGGAACGCCGTGCGCTTCGTGAAAGAGGCGGGCGCGCAGGCGGTAAAGATCGAGGGTGGCCGTAAGCATGTCGATCTGATCGCGCGTCTGGCGGATGCCGAGGTTCTGGTTGTTGGCCATATCGGCCTGACGCCGCAGTCGGTGCATCGCATGGGTGGTTATCGGGTGCAGGGGAAGTCTGCGGAGGCGATGGATGCTTTGTGTGCGGATGCCCAGGCGCTTGAAGCTGCGGGTGCGATTGCCATTGTGCTGGAGGGCATTCCTCGCGAGCTGGCTACCGTGATTACCGCCAGGAGCGGAGTGCCGACGATCGGTATCGGTGCTGGTCCTGACTGCGACGGGCAGATCCTGGTGTTTCATGACCTGTTCAACCTGACGTTTTCGGCGCCTGCGAAGTTCTCGCGCCGGTATGCAGATGGAGCGGAGTTTTTCTCGCGAGCCATCGAGCAGTATCGCGACGATGTTGCCGGGCGCTCCTTTCCGAGTGATGCCGAAAGCTACCACCTGCCGCGTGAGGTGCAGTTGCCGCGCGAGGTCCAGGCTGAATCGGATGCGGAAGAACCGCATCTGTGTAAGGCGTAGGGGCAAGGCATCGAGATGAGAATCTGTCGCACCATCAGCGAGATGCAGCAGGCGTGCCGAGAGCTTAAGAGAAGCACCGCACAGGAGCGAGGTCTTGGCTTTGTTCCTACGATGGGAGCTTTGCATGTCGGACATCTCTCGCTGGTTGCTGCCGCGCGTGCGGAATGTGATGCTGTGGTGGCATCGATCTTTGTTAACCCGCGCCAGTTCGGTGTGGGCGAGGACTACGAGATCTATCCCCGGGAGTTTGAAGAGGATTGCCGCAAGCTGGAGTCTGCCGGGGTGGAAATTCTCTTTGCACCCACAGTAGATGAGATGTACCGGCCTGGTGCGACTACGTTCGTCGAGGTCGCAGGGATTAGCGACCGGCTGGATGGAGCTTCGCGGCCCGGCCACTTTCGCGGCGTAGCAACGGTGGTTGTCAAGCTATTCAATATCGTCGGGCCCGACAAGGCTTACTTCGGACAGAAGGACGCGGCGCAGGTGGCTGTGCTGCGGGCCATGGTGCGCGATCTGAACTTTCCTGTGGAGCTGATTGCCTGCACAACGGCTCGCGAGGACGATGGCCTGGCCATGAGTTCGAGGAATCGGTATCTCTCTGCTGAGGAACGACAGCGAGCTCTTGTTCTTTCCCATGCGTTGCAGGCTGCGAAGTCTCTGGCGAAAGAAAAGGGCAGCAATGCGCAGATGTTGCGCGAAGCCATGCTGCAGAAACTTACTGCTGAGCCTCTGCTGCGCATTGATTATGCGGCAGTCGTCGATGCTGACACGCTGGAGCCCATTGAGGATCTAAGCAACGGGGCGTTGGTCGCGCTTGCTGCGTGGTTCGGGAAGACACGCCTGATCGACAACGTTCTGCTGGAGCCGGTGACGCATGTCTAGGAACATTCTGCTCGGTGTATGCGGCGGTATTGCGGCCTATAAATCCGCGGAGTTGGTGCGCGCTTTGCAGAAGCAGGGCATGGAGGTTCGCGTCGTGATGACGAAGGCTGCCGAGGAGTTTGTGCGGCCTTTGACCTTTGCTTCGCTGACGTCGCATAAGGTGTTTACCGATCTGTGGGATTCGAAGGTGGAGGCCGAAAAGGCCGGGTTTTCGATTGAGCATATTACGCAGGCGCAGTGGGCCGATTTGCTATTGATCGCTCCGGCCACGGCGAATACGATGGCGAAGTTTGCCCAGGGGCTTGCTGACGATTTTCTTTCGGCAACGTATCTTGCGACGACTGCTCCGGTTGTCTTTGCGCCGGCGATGAACGTGAATATGTGGAATCATCCCGCTACGCAGGCGAATCTGCTCGCGTTGCAGCAGCGTGGGCACCGGATCGTCGAGCCGGAGAGCGGCTATCTGGCCTGCGGCATGACCGGCAGCGGCCGGTTCCCGGAGATTGAAACTATTGTGGAGTCGGTGCTGGGACAGTTGCAGGTGCAGCGCAATCTTGCGGCGGAGACGGTTCTGATTACGGCAGGCGGTACACGTGAGCCTATCGATCCGGTTCGCTTTCTCGGGAACCGCTCCAGCGGCAAGATGGGCTACGCACTGGCTGCTGCCGCGCAGCGCCGAGGAGCGCGGGTGATTCTCGTGACGGCTCCCACTGCGCTTGCGACGCCGGAGGGTTGTGAGGTCGTTCGGGTCACGACGGCGGCGGAGATGCAGGCTGCTGTTCTGGCGCATCTGCCGGAGGCTACCGCTGTGATCAAAGCGGCGGCGGTTGCGGACTTTCGCATGAAGCAGGCTGCTGCCACGAAGTTGGAGCGCAAGGGATCGCTCACTCTGGAGCTGGAGCCTACAGACGACATCGTTCGCAGCGTGGTGGAGGCGCGGAGGCCGGGAACGCTGGTCATCGCCTTTGCGGCGGAGATGGGGCGGAATCTGGAGAGGGCTCGCGAGAAGCTGTTGCGGAAGGGCGCAGATGCGATTGTGGTCAATGACGTGGCCGTTGAGGGGTTGGGCTTCGATTCTGACCGGAATGCTGCGACACTGTTAACAAGGGTGCAATCGATCGATCTCCCAGAGTCATCTAAGAGGGAACTTGCGGAGCGGATTCTGGACGAGATGCTTCGTCTGAGGGCTTTGGTTCCCCGAACAAAAGCGAGAGAAGCGCTGAGCGTTTGAGCCAGGCGCAGCATCGGTGAGTTGCACGAAGGAGTTTTCATTGTCATCGGTAAACAGCACGATTGAGTTGATCCAGATCCAGGAGAATCGCGGAGAAACGCCTGGCCCAACGACCTGTAGTTCCAGGCTTGTCAGTCCACCATGGACGTTCGACACGCAGACGCCGGAGTATGGTCCCGGAGCTTCGATGGAGGATTTTATTCCCTCCGATGCTCCTCGTCAGGGACAGATTCCGAAGGAATATCGCAACGCCAGCGCGGAGGAACTCGACCTGCGCATTCGCGCGGCAAAGCATGCTCTGGGAGAGCGTGTTGTGATCCTCGGCCACTTTTATCAACGCGATGAGGTTGTGAAGTACGCCGACTTCGTTGGCGACTCCTTTCAGCTCGCGCGTGCTGCGACGTCTCGGCCTGCCGCCGAGGCGATTGTTTTTTGCGGCGTGCACTTTATGGCGGAGACGGCGGATATGCTCTCCGGCCCGAAGCAGTCGGTGATCCTGCCGAATCTTGCTGCTGGATGCTCCATGGCCGATATGGCCGATATTGACTCCGTCAGCGAGTGCTGGGAGCAGTTGGAAGAGGTCTACGGAACGGCTCCCGATGCGAGCGGCCGCGTGCCGGTGATTCCTGTGACCTACATGAATTCGTCCGCGGCGTTGAAGGCTTTTTGCGGAGAGCGTGGGGGCATCGTCTGCACCTCGTCGAATGCCGCTGCTGTGCTGAAGTGGGCGTTTGAGCGTGGTCAGCGCGTACTGTTCTTTCCCGACCAGCACCTCGGCCGCAATACGGCGAAGGCCATGGGGATTTCTGTCGACAAGATGCCGATGTGGGACCCTCGCAAGCAGCTTGGCGGCAATACTTCGGAGGCGCTTGCGGAGGCGCAGGTCATTCTGTGGCATGGATTCTGCTCCGTGCACAAGAGGTTCAGCGTCGAGCAGATTGACGCCGCGCGTGCGCAGTATCCCGGGGTTCGCGTGATCGTTCATCCCGAGTGCCCGATGGAGGTTGTCGATGCAGCGGATGAGTCCGGTTCCACGGACTATATCGCGAAGGCAGTTGCTGCCGCTCCTGCCGGGACGACCTTTGCTATCGGCACGGAGATCAACATGGTGCAGCGCTTGGCGAGCCAATATCCGCAGCATACGATCTTCTGCCTCGATCCGGTGATCTGTCCCTGCTCGACGATGTACCGCATTCATCCGGCTTACCTGGCGTGGGTGCTGGAGTCGTTTGAGCGCGGAGAGGTTCTCAATCGGATCGCTGTTCCTTCTGCGATTACCGTGCCCGCGCGGGTGGCGTTGCAGCGCATGCTCGATGTGGTCCCAGCGCCCGTTGCGAGAGTTGGCCAGTGAGCGAAGTCATCATCGTAGGCAGTGGCATCGCCGGTCTTATCGCAGCCATCGAAACAAGCCGCCAGCATGTAGTTACTCTGATCACCAAAGCAGAGCTGAGCGAGAGCAATACACGTTACGCGCAGGGCGGTATCGCCGTTGCGCTCTTTGCGGATGACAGCGTCGCCGAGCACGTGGCGGATACTCTGCGTGCAGGGGCGGGCCTCAGTTGCCCGTCTGTGGTGGAGGTGCTCTGCTCTGAAGGACCGGCTCGCGTTCGCGACCTGATACGGCTGGGTGTTGAGTTTGACCGACGTAATGGGGAACTCGCTCGCGGCCTGGAAGCTGCGCATTCGCGTCCGCGTGTGCTGCATGCGGGCGGCGACGCTACGGGGTTTGCGATTGAGTCGGCACTGGTGCATGCGGTGCGCTCGGCTGCGAACATCACGATCCTGGAGCACACCTTCGTCAAAGACCTGATCGTGCGTGACCGCAAGGTTGCCGGAGTAGAAATCCTGAATGAGGCTGGCGAGGCTCGTTCGCTGAGCGCCGATGCCGTGGTTCTGGCCAGCGGCGGAGCGGGGCAACTGTATCCGCATACGTCGAACCCTTCTGTAGCTACTGGAGATGGTTCAGCGATTGCGCTTCGTGCCGGAGCCGAACTGGCGGACGTGGAGTTCTACCAGTTCCATCCGACGACGCTGGCGGTACCGGGCAACTTCCTGATCTCGGAGGCTCTGCGCGGCGATGGCGCTGTGCTGCTCGATTCCGAAGGCCATCGCTTTATGCAGGCGGTCCATCCGGATGCGGAGCTTGCGCCGCGTGATGTTGTAGCGCGGGGTATCGCGGAGCAGATGGCCAAACAGAACGGCGCACCGGTCTTTCTGGATGCCTCTGCGCTGGGTGCGGAGTTTCTCAAAGAGCGCTTCCCAACGATTGACGCAGCCTGCCGCACCTATGGATTCGACTGGGCGGTTCAGCCTGTTCCTGTGACTCCGGCAGCGCACTATTGGATGGGCGGCGTGCGGACGGATGAGTGGGGACGCACTTCGCTACCGGGATTGTTTGCCGTGGGTGAGGTGGCCTGTACGGGTGTTCATGGAGCCAATCGGCTTGCTTCGAACTCGCTGCTCGAGAGCCTGGTGTTTGCGTGGCGTTGTGCGAGTCTTCTGCTGAATGAAGAAACCTTCAGCAAGGCGTGGCCTGCTTTCAGCAAGAGTGAGGTTCATGTGCTTCCCGCAGAAGAGAACAGTACCGCGACTCCAGTAGATCGTGCGGCGTTGCAGAAGCTGATGTGGGAGACCGTGGGCATCTATCGCGATGCGAGCGGGCTGAAGCGGGCGGCGGAGCAACTGCGTGGATGGCGTCGTGACGGTGCAACGGTGAGTGATTGTGAGACCGCGAACCTGCTTGATCTTGCACGCGTGATGGTTGCGGCGGCGAATATGCGGCAGGAGTCGCGTGGCGCGCACTGGCGCAACGACTTCCCCGAGACCCTGCAGAGCTTCCAGCACCACCAGAACTTTCGCAGAGAGGTAAGCGCGTGATCGTTCCGCAGAATCTTATTGATCAGGCTGTGAGAGCGGCCCTGGCTGAAGATGCCCCTTGGGGAGATCTGACGTCGCAGACATTTATTCCGGAGTCGGCGATCGCTTCGGCTCTGCTGGCCGCGCGCGAGCCGGGTGTCTGCTGCGGAGCCCAGGTCTTCACCACGGTGATGGGACTGACGGACGCGAGGATCTCGACTGTCTTTCATGCGGAAGAGGGCGAGCGCTTTGATACAGGCGATACGGTTGCAACGGTTATCGGTCCTGCGCGATCTGTGCTTCAGGCCGAACGTGTTGCGTTGAACTTTATGCAGCGGATGTCAGGGATTGCAACGCTGACTGCGAAGTACGTGGCCGAGATTGCAGGCACGCGAGCGCGCATCGTGGACACGCGCAAGACAACGCCGGGACTTCGTGTGCTGGAGCGCTACGCAGTGCGCTGCGGCGGCGGAATGAACCATCGCTTTTCGCTCTCCGACGCTGTGATGGTGAAGGACAACCATCTTGCTGTGCTTACTGCGAGCAGCAAGCTCGGCGTGACGGAGGCTCTGCGCGAGGCGCGTTCGAGGCTTCCGCATACGGTGCACTTCGAAGTGGAAGTCGACCGCATCGACCAGATCGAGCCTGTGCTCGCTGCCGGGGTCGATACGATCATGCTCGACAACTTTACGCTTGAGGAACTGCGGCAGGGAGTTGCCCTCGTCGCCGGCCGCGCGCTAGTGGAAGCCAGCGGTTCGGTGAGGCTTGAGACTGTGGGCGACATCGCTCGCACCGGTGTCGATATCATCTCGGTGGGTGCGCTTACGCATAGTGTGCGTGCGCTGGATCTTGGGTTGGATATTGAGATTGAGGCTGTTGTGTAAGGGATTTTGCTTTGAGTTGCGAGTGATGAGTCGCGAGTTGCGAGTTCGGAGCTTGAGGCGGAATGAACTGTTTCTTTAATAGGAGCATGGCTTGTGATCTATCTCGATTCGGCAGCGACAACAGCAGTCCGCCGCGAGGTGCTCGAGGCGATGTGGCCCTATCTGACTGCGGAGTTCGGCAATCCTTCGAGTCACCATTCGCTGGGTGAGGCTGCGGCTCAGGCTCTGAAAACAGCACGGGCAACGCTTGCGCAGTTGCTCGGCTGCCGGGCCAGCGAGATCATCTTTACCTCGGGTGGCACAGAGGCAGATAACCTCGCGATTAAGGGCATTGCGCTGGCTGCTCCACGAGGCCGCCATATTGTGACCACCACGATTGAGCATGAGGCAGTGCTGGAGTCCTGTGACTACCTGCATCGGCATCATGGTTTTGAGATCACCTATTTGCCGGTTGATCGCCAGGGTCTTATCTCCCTTGAGCAAGCGGCAGCAGCGATTCGTCCGGATACGACGTTGTGCTCGATCATGCTGGCCAATAATGAAGTAGGAACGATTCAGCCTATCCACGAGCTCGCTGGGATAGCTCATGCTGCGGGTGTTCCGATCCATACAGATGCCGTGCAGGCCGCTGGGGCGCTTGATCTGAATGTTGGCAATCTTGGGGTGGATGCTCTTAGTCTTTCAGGCCATAAGTTCGGCGCACCAAAAGGAACGGGGCTGCTCTACCTGCGAGGCCGGTTGACGATTGAGCCGGTGTTGCATGGCGGTGGGCAGGAACGTGGTCGCCGGTCGGGAACAGAGAGTGTTGCGGGAGCTGTAGCTCTGGCCAAAGCCTTTCAGATGGCTGAGACCTCAAGGCTCGAGAGCGCGCAACGGCTCAGTAAACTTCGCGATGATTTTATTGCTGCTGTGCTCTCCTTTGTTCCGAGTGCGATCTTGACTGGCGACTCTGTGAAGCGTCTGCCGGGCAGCGCGTCGTTCTGTTTTCCGGAGACGAGCGGCGAGGCTGTGCTGCTCTATCTGGAAGAGCACGAGATCATCTGCTCCAGTGGATCGGCCTGTGCTGCCGGAGCGGATCACCCATCGCATGTGCTTCTGGCGATGGGACTGGAGCCTGCGATCGCTCAAACGGCTGTGAGGTTTACCTTGAGCGAGAGTACGACTGCCGAGGAGTTAAGCAGGGTCGCGCTGACGATACGGAACGCGATTCATTCTCTTACTCGATCGAAGTAAGTTCTTCTTGTTAAGCGAAGAGCCGTACCTTTTCAAGTAAAAGGTACGGCTTCTAAACGCAGGAAAGAGATCCGGATGTCGAGTGGTGACTAGCTCATCACTCATCCCTACATACTTCCCAAATCTTATCCGTGGTCCCTAAGACCTAGCGACGGTCGTAACGATGATGCCGGTAATGGTGGTAATGACGGTGATGGCGATGTCCAACCGCAATGACAACTTGTGCGTTCGCTGGAGCAGCTAGCGGCGCAAGGAAGAGTAGGAGGAGCAAGCCAAGCGTAAATTTTCTCATACTCTCTTCGATGTCGGGTTGGTTGGAGGGGTTGTTGTCTTCAGCAATAAATATTTCTACATCAGTAAGTTGCCGGTTTTCGAATATTGAAGATGAGGCCCTCACGAATAAGTCAAAGCCAAAAATGGACGCCAGCCTTAGCTGGCGTCCACAAGTTGCAAGGGCAGAGGAACAATCTAAAAGATGTACCGCAGTGAGATCTGCTGGATACGCGGCTGGCTGAGCGTATGGGTGTATTGGCCCAGGGTACCGGTGCCTACCGAGTTCTTGAGCGAGGTAACAGGGTTTGTATCGAAGCGAACGGCATTGGTCACGTTGAAGACCTCCCAGTCGAACTTGAGACCCTGGCTATCGGTAATTCTCCACGTCTTCATCAGACCGGTGTCCGCTCCGAAATATCCATCGCCCCTGTACTTGTTCCGCTGGCCGACCTCGCCCGGTAGAGGATAACGGAGGGGTGTGGTGCCTGTGTTTCCACCCACAAGTCCAGAGATGCCAGCCACCAAGGCCGTTGCGTTCGGAAAGACGTTAGGGGAACGTACGCCATTGATCTTGGTCTTCTTTGGGGCAAGGGCTCCTAGTGGAGCCGTTTGAATCGTGTAGCTTTGCTTCGGCCATGCTGTCATCCATCCACCGGAGATCTGGAGGCCGAAGGGCAGGCCGCTGGTCCAGCGTCCGAGACCGTTGAGCTGCCACCCACCAAAGATCGCGTCAACCCATCCACTTGGACTGTTCAGGAAGGCTTGTCCTCTTCCGAAGGGGAGCTTGTAGACAGCGTCTGTGGTGATGATATGCGTGGTATCGAAATCGGCCACGCCCTTATTGAGAGAGGGGTTGAAGGAGTTGATGAGAACGCCGGTGGAGGCATCCGCCGTCGTACCGATGGCCGTGCAACTGGTGCAGGTACGTTCCGTATCGGAGCCAATATCGATTGCCCTGGAGTAGGTATAGCTGAAGTCCATCTGCAGACCATGGGACATGGCATGACGAAGAATGAGCTGTCCTGCGTCATAGGTGCTGAAGCCGATGGTGCTATCGGCGTAGAGTGAGCTGAAGGCGCCGTTATAGTAGCGATACAACTGTCCTCCGCAACCGGGGGAGCAAAGCGTGTCCATGAGATTCAGATCGTCCGTCGCGTTCAGCGGCTGCGCTTTGTACTGGTTATAGATATTCTGCGTGGCTGAATTTCCAGGCTGGCAGACTGTCTTGGGACACGGTATGGAGGCCTGGGGAGAGCCTGCAGCTCCTGCTGCATCGGGGAAGAGATTCTCCCAGTAGGGAATCTTCGCGACGCTGGCTGTGGGGACTCCCTTGCTGCCGTTGGCGTAGGCCTGCTTCTCCAAGAGGGAAGCGGCGGTGAAGTAGTCCATGCCACTCTTTGGGTCGACCAGATCAAGAGGCATTCCCAGATCGCGCTGTACGATCAGGTGCCGCCCTATACGACCGACATAGGCAGCTTCCAGTACAAATCCTTTGGGTAACTCACGCTGTACATCCAGATTCATCGTGTAGGAGTAAGGAGTCTGGAGCTTGTCGTCCATGGCCCACGCAAAGGCCTGGCCGGATGCGGGCGGCGCGTAAGGATAAGTGATTTTTGCCGCCGGTGCAGGCAGGAGGCTGGGAGGCAGGATGCTTGGAGAATAAGTCGGCAGGGTCGTGATGCTGGTGAAGCGTGGGGCTGTGTCCGGACTGAAGAAGCCTGCCGGTGTGGATTCTGAACCGCCGAGACCATACGAACCCAGCTCCGAGAAGTTACGCACTACACCTTCACCGAAGTGATCGAAGTAGAGGCCAAAGCCGGCGCGGATCGATGTCTTGCTATCGATTGCGTAGGCGAGTCCCAGGCGAGGAGAGAAATTCTTCCAGTTCATGGGGAAGAATGGTTTTCCGCCGTTCGCCTTTCCGGAGGGGGCGAAGGTGAAGTTAGGTTGATCGACGATACCGAGGGCTGCCTGGGAGACGCGTGTATTGAACCAGTCGTGCAGGCTGATGCTGGGCTGCACCTGCTGGCCATGAACCTCATAAGGCGTTTGCAGGATGGTGTGACGTATGCCGTAGGTGAGTGTGAACTTCGATGTCGCTCTCCATTGGTCCTGGAAGTAATACTCAAATTCATTGGCTTTGAAGTTACGCTGGACCAAGGCTCCCGTGTTCAGGAGGCTGGCCGTGCCATCGCCATTGGCATGGTATTGATAGGCGATAGACTCCGAGGCCACGACACCTGCTACGCCCATTGCAAGGCTGCTATAGGAAGAGCCGAAGGAGGAGATGACGGGAGCGTAGTTAGCCGCTATGCCTTCTGGTGAGGCAGGGTCAAGGGTTTGTCCGGTGTTGGAGATAGCATCGAAGTTTTCACCCGAGCTGGCAGTCGCGGAACTATACGATTTTGAATCGGTCGCAATGCCATCTTCAACTAAACGGTAATTGACGCCGAACTGGAAGTTATGGGAGTTCTTTGTCCAGGTGAGGTCGTCGATCAGGTTGTAGAAGGGGACAAGGATGATCTGGGTACGTGCTGTAGAGAAGGGAAGCCCTATGACCGTCGGTGTCGTGTAGGCGGTCTTCCCAGGCCCCTGATCGGAGTAGCTTTGGCGCGTGTATCCAAAGCGTACGTTATTGATCAGGTTATTCGAGATCATCCACGTTTCACCGATAGCGAATCCTTTGGTGCCGTCGCTATGAATGTCTGAAGGTGGTTGCGCTACTGGAGAAAAGTAGCCGGGTGCTCCGAACGTGGGAAAGGCGGGCGGAGAGAGTTGTTTGTCATCCTGAAGGTCGGCACGGAAGAAGAGGCGATGCTTCTGGCTGATCACATAGTCTAATCGCATAATGCCTGTGTTGAGGTTGGTTGGGTTCGGTGCGGACCAGGTGAAGCCTGAGGTGTTATAGGTGTCTCCGCCAGGAGTGTTGGGAAGGGGAAACTCGTTTGCGAGGGCGATCACATTGGGATCGACACCATGCCCCCAGGGACAGCTTGACGTGCAGTTAGGATCAAGCACGGCAAACTGAGCAGGTGTGAGCTGAGCGAGATAAGTGCCGGTTCCCACCTGGCCTACGACGTTGCTTCCCGTCGCATCGCCCGTGGTGTATTGGAGTATCCCGCTGCGCAATGCGGCGGTAGGTACTGTAGTTGTGATTTGCTGATTTTCCGCTGTACGCTGGCTCTCATAATTCCCAAAGAAAAATAGCTTGTCCTTGAGGATTGGGCCACCTACTGCCACGCCGAAGGTATTGCGGATGAGCTTTCCGGCCTGGTTGGGTATGTGCTCCAAAGCCTGGGACTGCTTATTAAACCAGTCATTGGCTGAGAGATCGGTATTGCGGTTGTACTCGTAAAAGCTTCCGGTAAATTTATTCGTGCCTGCTTTTGTAACCACGTTCACCTGGGCTCCGGATGTGCGGCCAGAGTCGGCATTATTGCCTGTGGTGGTAACGCGAAACTCTTCCACCGAGTCCAGGGTAGAACGAAGAACGCCATTGAAGGCTAGTCCGGTAACCTGATCGTTATTGTCCAGTCCATCCAGCGTGACGTTGCCCTGATCGGAGCGGGCACCCGCCACTACACCGCTGCGGCTGTCTTCATTTGCCTGGGTGAGGTTGTGCCCCAGGTAGAGCACTCCAGGTTGAAGACTGAGCAGATCCGGTACATTGCGTCCTTCCATCGGAAGAGCCTCAACTGTGGCGCTGTTCACGGAGTTACCGATGGTGGCGTCGGTAGTGTTGAGCGCGGCCTCCGTGGCTTCCACGCTGACTGTTGTCGTGTCCGATACGGACAATGCGAAATTGACGGTTGCGGGTTGAGCTACGAGCAATTCCACAATCTTCTCTGTCTTCCCCATTCCCGGAGAGGAGACGGTAATTCCATATTTTCCAGGCACAAGCTGTTGGAACTGATAATCGCCTTTTTCGTCGCTGACCATTGTTTTATGAACATTGGCAACCTTATCCATTAGATCAACCGTTGCACCGGGAATCGCTGCGCCTGTTGCATCGGTAATGGAGCCTCGAACGGAGGTAGTCGACTGTTGACAATCCATCCGGCAGGAGAGCAGCAGGACAAACACAAACAGGAGCGGCAGATAAAAACGTTGCATACGAATCATTGATAGGTCTCCAAAATATTGTGGAATGTAGGCCTGATGGCCTCCGATATGCTCTGGCTTTAGGTGCACGACCGCTGTCCCGTTTAAATCTCGATGAGAAGTCATCGGAAGGAACAGACTGTATAGGCAGAACCGTGGCCATCTTGCGATAGCCCGGCAACTATGGGTTGTTCTGAATTTTTATTCTGAGACGAGTTGATAATCCCACGTATTGCGGACGCGTTAAAGCGAAAAGGTACGAAATGCCTAGGGAATGGCCGGTTTCCGAGCTTCGGCACGTTAGCGCTTCAGTATCATCACGGATTTCGCTCTATTTCGCTTGTGAGGTTTGCGTGTTGCCGTTACGCTCGCCGAGTAATCCAAAATAGGAAGCTGCTACCCACTGCAAATATCAAGTAGCCCCATGAAGGGTGCTTGTATCCCTTATCTTTCCAATTCCAAATAGATAAAGAGAGCTAATCATGGCAATGGTTACAAGGCGGGACTTTACTCTCGGAGCTGCAGGACTGCTGGCTGCGCACACCTTTGGCAGAAAACTGTTCGCTCTTGCCGCAGAGTCCTCTGCCACGGATCTAACGGCTCTCACTCTGGCCGAAGCTAGTGCCAAAATTCGCGCGGGGACTGTTACCTCTACTCAGTTGACCCATGCCTGCCTGGAACGCATAGGAATCTATGGGCCTAAGCTGGACTGCTTCATCACCGTGATGCGGGATAAGGCGCTTGCCCAGGCCGCGATGCTGGATGGAGAACAGAAGGCAGGGAAGCTGCGTGGACCCCTGCATGGAATCCCTGTTGCGCTTAAGGACAATATCGATACGGCCGGTACGAGAACGACAGCGGCGAGCGGTGTGTTTCAGGACCGTGTTCCGATGGAAGATGCGCCGGTTACGGCTCGTCTGAAGGCTGCCGGCGCCGTGATTATCGGTAAGACGAATCTGCATGAGTTTGCCATGGGCGCTGGGGATGTTTCCTTCTTTGGTCCGGCACGGAATCCATGGGCGTTGGATCACAACACTGGGGGATCGTCGTCAGGTTCCGGTGCTGCCATGTCAGCCGATCTCTGCTACGGATCGTTAGGTACAGATACTGCCGGTTCTATTCGCAACCCCGGTTCGTTTTGCGGAGTTGTAGGAATCAAGCCCACCTATGGCCTTGTGCCGATCCGTGGCATTGCTCCTCTTGTTGTGTCTCTGGATCACTGTGGCCCGATCACCAGGACGGTAGAAGACGCTGCCATCATGCTGAATACTCTGGCGGGCTACGACAAGCTGGATATTACCAGCGTCGATCATGCGAAAGAAGATTATGTGGCGGGCATGAAGCAGCCTATTGCAGGCTTGCGACTTGGCGTTCCTGTTGGTGCCTTCGATGGGGTCAATGAAGAGGTAGGTCAGATTGTGCAAGTGGCGATCGACTTACTCGCCAAGATGACGAAGGGTGTGAAGGAGGTTAGCCTGCCTTCTACCAATGAGGTCTCCTATCAGAACTTTGCTACCTTTGGCGAAACCTATGCCTATCATGAGCAGTTCTTCAAACTGCAGGCATCGCGGTATCAGCCGATCGATAGGCGCAGGCTTGAAGCAGAGGTCGAAGCGCATCCGAGGGCGGAGGATTACATTCGGCTTCGCTGGGAGCTCGAGATGCTTCGTCGAACGATAGACGATGCTTTCGCTGACTTCGATCTTGTTCTGCTGCCAACCCAGAAGACAACGGCGCCGGTGCTGGACGACATGATCAAGAGAAATCTGCAGTTGCTGGCTGGTCCTACAAACGCCGTCATGACGGGAGGTGTGGGCTCACCTGGTGGTGGATCCAATGTCGGGACCTATAACGCCTATGGCATTCCCTCGCTGACGATTCCTTGCGGTTTCAGCAAAGAAGGCCTGCCCGTCGGCTTAATGATCTGCGGGCCACATTTCTCGGAGTCAAGAGTGTTTGCTCTCGCCAATGCGTATGAAAAGGCAACTTCCTGGCATAAGCAGAAGCCGCCGTTGACACCGGATACTCCGGTCCCGCCGCTTATTACTCATTTGTAGTGCAGGTACAACCTAAAAGGCCCAACAAGCAAAAGGAGCGTACGAAAAGATGAAGCTTACACGACGTGGATTTGGCATATTGGCCGGTGGTGCAGTGATTGCGGAGACGCTTTTGGGGAACTGGCCGATGCTGGCACAACCTGCAGCCGGTGAGGTTGCGGATGCCGATAAGTTATCCGCCATGAGTCTGACTGAAGTTTCGGAGATGGTTCACAATAAAACCATTACTTCGACCCAGCTTGTCAAAGCCCTGCTGGACCGGATCAATGTCTATAACCCCAAGGTCAATTGTTATGTCACGGTGATGGCGAAGGAAGCGCTAGGGCAGGCTGCGCAACTGGATGCGGAGCAGAAGGCTAATAAGTTTCGTGGGCCGTTGCACGGAATCCCAATCGCGTTGAAGGACAATATCGACACCGCCGGCACGAGGACTACGGCTGCAAGCCCCATGTTCAAAGACCGTGTCCCGACGGAAGATGCCGATATCGTGCGCAGGCTGAAGGGGGCGGGAGCCATTATTCTTGGTAAGTTGAATCTCCACGAATTTGCTCTTGGATGTACGGGGGATATCTCCTACTTCGGGCCGACGAGAAACCCCTGGTCTCTGGAATATGTAACGGGTGGATCATCGGCAGGTTCCGGAGCTGCGGTATCGGCCGCTCTCGTCTATGGCGCGCTGGGGACGGATACAGGAGGCAGCATCCGGTGTCCGTCCGCATGGTGCGGCATCGTCGGCCTGAAGCCGACGGTTGGACTGGTCTCGATCCGAGGCATTATTCCCTGTACCGCCGATCTCGACCACTGCGGACCTATGGCACGTACGGTAGAAGATGTGGCACTGATGCTGGGCCAGATGACGGGCTATGACAGCCTGGATATCTTTAGTGTTCAAAGTACTCCCGAGGATTACGTAAAGGCGATGAAGCAGCCGGTCTCCAGCTTCCGCCTGGGGACGCCGCAGTCGTTCTACGATCACC
Source organism: Granulicella mallensis MP5ACTX8 (assembly GCF_000178955.2). Lineage (NCBI taxonomy): Bacteria > Pseudomonadati > Acidobacteriota > Terriglobia > Terriglobales > Acidobacteriaceae > Granulicella > Granulicella mallensis. The sequence continues at coordinate 1,684,153 of NC_016631.1, forward strand.
TCGATCCGGAGATCGATAAGGCTGTAAAAGCGGCGCTTGAGGTGCTTACAAAATTAACTGCGGGCGTTACTTCAAGCGCTCCTCTCTGGGATGGAAGTCCTGGCGCCGGTACAGGGGATGCTGATTTCTATCATCACGATCTGATCGAGAAATATGGCCTGAACTATATGCCGCCGACTCGTGCTCGCTTTGAGAAGCTCGAGAATCCTCCGCCGGGAACGAAGGTGCCTACGGCTGCCGATGCCGCACGGGCACACCAAAAGTTGATGACGACCCGCCGCATGATCGACTCATCCTTCAAGGACTTCGACCTGGTCGTTGTTCCGACGACCAGGCTGCTCGCACCGAAGATTAATGATTCACTTGCCATTGAAGCGAAAGGCGGTGGTTTTGGTGGAGGGGCAGGCGGGGCCTCTGGAGGTAAGGTCTATGACTGGTTTGCTCCAGGTGGCGGTTGCATGAACACTTCTCCCTTTGATGCTTATGGGGTTCCAGCGATCTCTCTGCCATGCGGATTTACTGAAAGCGGGATGCCGATCGGACTGATGATTGCCGGTCCACATTTCACGGAAGGAAAGGTGTTGGCCCTTGCTTATGCCTATCAGCAGGCTACCCAGTGGCATAAGAAACAGCCGCCATTGACTGCTGAAACCGTAGTTCCACCCATTATTGAGAGTAAGTCGAGCCCCGAGAATAAATAGTGTTGGGCAATGCGTCGTCTTCGTCAAGATAGGGTCGAAAGGCTGTGGTGTTTGCTATATCCTTTCGACCGTTACTCTCCGTCGGTATCCTTTGCGCCCGCCAGACTAGAATAACGCTCGCAAGAATTGTCGCCGCTCCCACGATCTGCATAGGAGAACACCTTTCATGGACAAGGCCAATCCCCAGCATCATGGCTACGATCGGATTGACATAGGCTGCCGTTGAGACGAGAGACGCAGGCTCATGTGAGAGAAGCCAATGGAAGGCCGTAAAGCCAACGACAGATCCGCCCAGCACGAGATAGGTCATCCCTAAGAGTGGTTGATAGCTGAACATCTGGCCGATCGATGGAAGGTGTGCTCCTTCATGCAGAGCACGCGAGATGGCCAGCAACAAGAGGCCCGAAGAGGTCAGTTGCAAGCCCGCCGTCTGAAGAGGCGAAGATGGCAGCTCTATTGCTTTGAGTGTCAGAGTTCCTGCGGACCATACAAAGGCAGCTGCCAGAACGGCGCCTGCAGCAATGGCAGAGAGCATTTGGCCGCGATGAAAGGTAGCTCCTACTAGAAAGGGCATGCCTGCCATGCCCATGAGCAGTGGAAGCAGAACGCGTGCCCTAAGGTAGTTGGTGCGCAGGATCAGGCACTCACCCAGATAGGTCCATAGGGAAGTAGTGGAGATAAGAACTGCGACGAGCCAGGAGGTGAGGTGTATCTCCGCCCAGAACACAACAGCATAACCGAAGGCGAACATCGCTATACCGCTAAGGACGCTATTCAAAACCTGGCTACGGCTGGGAAGAGTATTCCCCCTTATGACAAGGCTCAACAAAAGTAGAATCAATCCGCTCAGGATGTAACGAATGGACGCAGCCAGCATCGGCGGAATCACTTGCACCACAAGACGTACTGCCAGGTACGATCCACCCCATAGCAGATAGACAGCGGCATAAGCGGACACGCGCTTGATGAGCATATTTGATTTTATCAACTAAAAATAGGTTTTCATCCTATTTCGCTTGCCTGCAAATATTTTGTACGAGAGAACAGTGATGAGGGATATAGATGAAGATGCTTAACCGTCGTGAGTTTGTCGTTATGAGTGCCGGTGTCGCCGCATTACAAGCCGGAGCGCCTCTACAACAGGCCTTTGCCATGAGCAGTGATGGGGACAAAGAACTTACAGGTCTTACTTTGAGCGAGGCCTCGAAGCGCATTCATGCTGGGAGCGTGACTTCGACGCAGTTGACGCAAGCCTTGCTGGATCGCATCAAGATCTATAACCCCAAGGTAAATGCATTTATTACGGTAATGCATGCTGAAGCTCTGGAGCAGGCTGCCAAATTGGATGCCGAGGCAAAGGCGCGTAAGTTTCGCAGTCCATTACACGGAATTCCTATTGTCCTGAAAGACAATATCGATACTGCCGGGACACGAACGACTGCCGCCAGTGAGGTCTTCGATGACCGCATTCCGGAGCAGGATGCAGAAGTTGTGTTGCGCTTGAAAGAGGCAGGCGCCGTCATCCTGGGTAAGGCGAATATGCATGAGTTTGCTTCGGGAGGATCTTCTGCTTCGACTTACTTCGGTCCGGTTCGCAATCCATGGGCGCTGGACCACATTCCTGCGGGCTCTTCCGGTGGCTCGGCGGCGGCAGTGATCTCGGATCTGGCTTATGGTGCACTGGGGACGGATACGGGCGGATCTGTTCGAATGCCGGCAGCCTATTGCAGTATCGTCGGTCTGAAGCCTACTTATGGTCTTGTTTCGATTCGCGGCATTATTCCTTTAACCTATTCGCTCGATCACTGTGGCCCTATGACGAAGACCGTGGAAGATGCAGCGATGATGCTGAACCACATGACCGGTTACGACAAACGTGACGTCGCCAGTGTGGACCATCCCAAGGAAGATTATGTCGCTTCAATGAAGCAGCCTGTTTCTTCTATACGGCTGGGAATACCGAGAGCTCCCTTCTACGATCTCCTGGATCCTGAGACATTGAAGGCGATCGATGCAGCGATAGAAGTGCTGTCGAAACTAACCAAGAGTACGACCGAGTGTCATCTGCCGAGTACGGCCGGTTTCAGTGCGCTGGCGTTAGGTGGTGAGCGAGAGGCTTATCATCTTGAACTATTTCGGCGGAACGCGCAGCGGTACTCGCTAGGGGTGCGCCAGAGCCTGCAAACTGCGCAGAAGACGATGGATGACGTCACCTCGGAACCATGCTCTGAGAAGGTCGTCGATTATGTGACCTCGAACTGGCAGCTTATTCTCACGCGTAAGAGCATTGACGATGCCTTTACTAACTTCGATCTCGTTGCGCTGCCTACGATGCGTATTCTGCCGCGGACGATCAATGACGCGCTCAACCGGGAGGAAGAGATCAAACAATTGGAGCCCGAGGTCATCTCCAACTGCACGCCGTTCAACATCTTTGGACTGCCTGCAATTTCTATTCCGTGCGGATTTTCAGCAAGCGGTCTGCCTATCGGGTTGATGATTGCCGGGCCGCGTTTCTCGGAGGGCAAGGTGCTTGCACTTGCCAATGCCTACGAGCAGGCCACGCAGTGGCATACCAAACGTCCTGCTCTAAGTCCCGATATGGTGGTTCCACCGGTTACGCGGAAGATATAACTGTATCTTCCACGGCATGACGGGGCGGGACTTTGGTCCCGCCGTTCATGCTTTTTGAGTTATAGGATAATTTTGTCGAAGAGCTACTTACAGTAGAGCCAGGTTCCAGTTACATCTGGTAGTTGGACGATGCAATTTCCTGAAATCCAGGTGTGTCTCGCAGGTTAAAGAACCTTGGATCCTGCTTGATAAAGATGGTCTTCATGTCTCTTACTTCATAGGCCCTGGAGAGGCTTTCCAGTGCCTGCTCTTTTTGATTGAGGATAGCGTGTACTGCCGAGATATCGTAGGCAGGGAAGCAGGCATCGTTACTTCGGCTCTTGAGCCCGTTGAGGATTTCATTGGCCCTGCGTGCATCGCCACTACCCGCATGAGCATAGGCCAGGAGTGCCTGGCTGTAGAGAGAGTGGTTCGATACTTCTACGGCCCGGTTGAAGGCCGCCATCGCGTCGGTCCAGTTGCCACGCTCGGATTCGATGCGACCGAGCATGGCATATCCCATGATGTATTGGGGTTCTAACTCAACCGTGCGTCGAATAAAAGAAAGAGCACTCTCATAGTCGCCACCATAGAAGTAGGCCAAAGAGACCTGGTTGTTCACGGGGGGCGCGAGCGGCTCGAGGCGGTGAGCATGAAGGGCAAGACTGATAGCCTCTTCGTGGCGTCCCTGCGATCCCATCAGGCTGGAATAAAGCTGGATCGTTCTTCCATTCATCAGGCCCGAATCAACGAGCTGCTTGCATTCCTGCTCCGCCTTGGACCATTCCCAGGTGCAGTTCGTCAATACATTGATAAGGGCATTGCGGACGGTTAGAGAACTTCTGTCGAGCTTGATCGCCGTCTGTACCGCTTCGTAGGCGCTGACAGCGGCCTGACGCGCGGGTAACAGGTGGTTATAGGACATGGAGACATACGAGTTTGCCATGCCGGCATAGGCTAGAGCGCACTGTGGATCGATCTCCAGGGCATCCTTGAAGTATCCGATCGCCTTCATCAGTGTTGCGCGGCTGCGCTGGTTCCAGAAGTGAAGGCCTATTCTGCATGCCTGTTCGGCGAGGGAGTGAGTTGCGGAAGGTTCGGAGGGGGAAGGTTTTGTTCGATGAAACGTTTGCTGCGGTATTCCAGAGATAATGCGCGAGGCCAGCGATGACTGCGATGTCAGAAACCCTTGTTGTTCGCAATCGAAACGGTCAGACCAGAGACATCGCAGATCGGAGCCATCGATGAGTTGCACAAAGACCCGTATCTGATTGCCTGAATGGCGCATCGTTCCGCTCAGAAAGAGGTCGACAGAGAATTCCTTCGCGACGGTCTTCATAAAGCTCAGGCTGCTGGTGCCGGGCGAGGGAAGCGCTTTGGCGGGAAGGATGATGGTATGTAACTGGGTGCGAGCCAGTTCGGCGGTAAGTTCGTCGCGGAGGCTATGGATGAAGCGATCCATCGTCTGGCGTTGCATGATGCGGTCCGCGGCCGTGTGGACTAACTCGAAGGGCAAGGCAAGAATACGCGGATAGCTTGCCGCAGTAGGTTCAGGCGAACTTGTCGGGGCTTCGGCTCGTTGGGCATGTAGTTCCTGGGATGCCTGTTTGCCATAAGTAGAATTCATGGCGGAACGAGCAATCCACCATTGTTCCAGTTCACGACGGTAGGCATAGATGCTGCCTAATTTGCTATGGTGCTGACGCCGAACCGGCAGGCCTTCTCTCTTTTCCCAGAGCTGGACGGTGCGTACTTCTCTTCTGAAGAACGACGCAACTTCTTTCCACGAATCGAGCCGTTCTCTCGGCCATTCCGGAGGAAGGGGCATTCCACAATCTTGAAACGATGAAGGATGCATCGTGGTCGGGCCTCCTGTAGATAGCTGTGCCAACTCCGTCAACGCAAGCGTTGCAGAGGGAAGACGTCAGTTACTTGGGAACCTGAGAAACGGTCGTGGATATAAAAGGACCTGTATATGGGTGTATCAAAGGTTATGTCTACCGTCAAGCATTTACTTTACGAACAAATCTCAGGAAGGTATCGATGAAACAACGAGCAAGACCGTGACTAGAAAGTCGAGATACAGTCATAAAACTATGAATATTGTTTTGAAGCTGGCGACGCCTGAGGATCAAGTTTTTCTTGCTGACCTGTATAACGATGTTCGCTCCGTAGATTTTGTTTCTCTCGGGCTGCCGGAGCCGACGCTTGCACAGCTACTCGCTATGCAGTTTCAAGCACAGCAGATCGGATATGCGACACAGTTTCCGCATGCCGTCGACCAGATTCTCTGGACCGGTACGACGCGCATCGGGCGCATGCTGGTGAATGAGAGTGAGAGCGAGATCTGGCTGGTGGATATAGCCATCCTGAGTGCCTATCGTGGACAGGGATTGGGCGGGCACTTTCTCCAGGAGCTTTGTGTCCGCGCTACTGCTGCGCAACTGCCGCTGCGTCTCTCTGTACGATTCAACAATCCGGCGCAGCGGCTCTATGAGCGGTTGGGATTTGTCCGTACCGGTGGCGACGGGATGTATATCGCCATGGAGCTTCACACGCAGAAGTCGATCGACGAGACAGGCAGGTCTCAGTTTGCTTTTGCTGCAACAGAGGGAGAGAGGGTTGAGCAGGGATTTACCGGGGCTTATTTTCGAACGTTGATTGGTCGCCGGATGAAAGGGCAGAGTCTGGACGGGGCGGTAGCCGATCTGCTGGTGGAAGACGTGAAAGGCTTGCCGTTGCCGAAGAGCGGGCCGGAGCTGGATTCAGGTGACAGCTTCGTCGTCTACTTTAGGGGACCGCTTACTCCCGCTTTTCCGGATGCCTGTGCGAACCTGACTCCTGAGCATGGCGAGGCCATGACGATCTTTCTGGTTCCGATTGAGCGGGATGCCCAAGGGATGAAGTATGAGGCTGTATTCAATCGAATGGTGCCTCGTACCTAAGCGGTTGCCTTGAGACGTAAGGGCAATCGCTTCATTTGAACCTGCGGCGGGTTTAACGGAACTAATTGGCAAATACGCCAGGGCGCATGGGGAGAGAAACCAGGAGTGCAGACGAAGGGACTAAAGGTCTGATTGCGCCATTTGCGAGATAGCAGAAGGTTGCGCCGCAGGTTCCACTGCCTTTGACTGCATCTCCGGGAACTATAAACGCAGCGAACCGTCCGAGAATGCCGTGATCGAGCAGATAGGTTCCCTGATTGAAGACGGCGCTTGTGCTGAAGGTGAGATGGAAGGCGGTCATCTGTTGCTGCGCGGCTGCTACGGTGCGTTGTGTCGCGAGGGTAGCTGCGGGCTGGAGCGAATTGGCTGTTGGCAAGGACGGGTTTGTGGCGGTCGTGCTTGCTTGAAGTCCATCGACTTTTTGCAGGAGCAGATAACCGACGGCGTTATTCTCCAGAAACGCGGTGAAGACGGAACCCAGGTGTTTCTCAAAGGTGGTCTGGGTCAGGAGTCCTTGGGTATAGGCTCCGAGGCTGGCGTTAGTGAAGACATCACCGCCCAAACGTTCAGCAAACAGCGAGTGGGGCAGGGCAGTGCCGGTTATAGCAGCGGCTGCAGCAGCAAGAAAATTGCGGCGGCTAGGCATGGAACACCTCTAAGAGTTGAAAAGTTTTTCAATCCTACGCGCAATGATGTTGATTGCACGAGGAATAATTTTTTCGTTTGAGTCAGCTTTCTTCTTGCTGAAATTTACATTCCGGTAGTACAGTTGCACTCGACTCTCGATTGATAAATTTTCGGAAGTAGCTTGAACGCAGTTTCTCTTTCGGAGGAACCGTGTTCTTATTAACTTTTCATTAAGCTCAACGAATTTTCCTTTGCTCCATGGGCCCGTGGTCGTAACTGACCCGATTTTCCGTTACGTTTGGAGTGCGTTATGTTCTCCGTTGCAATGCCTCGTCTTGCGTCTATAGGTCTCGTCGTTTCAGGGGTTCTAGCTTTCTCCGGCAGCACTGCCAATGCGCAGCAGACGCAGTACAGTTCGGTGCATCGCAGTGCCGAGCGCACGCTGCCGCAGACCCTGAGTGGCGGGACCAAGGCGCTGCGGGCGAAGCTAGCGGCGGGCCGCAGCGGTATCTCGCTTGCGCTGGCGGACTTCGATGGCGATGGAACTCAGGATCTGGTTACGGGGTACAGCACCTCAAGTGGTGGTGCGCTCACGCTCCAGCTTGGCTCGTCATCGGCAACGGCACCGTCAGCCTCTGACTGGGCGGCCATGCAGCGTGGTGAGTTCGTAAGTCCTTTTGCACAGAGCTCAGTGGTGACTGAGCTGCCTGTGCAGCCCGACTTCCTGAAGGCTGCCGACATCAATGGCAATGGAACGATCGATATCGTGGTTGCGGCGCGCGGCGGCAGTTCCATTTACGTTCTTCTGGGAGATGGCCATGGTGGATTCTCCAAACCCCAGGCCCTGCCTGTGCAGGGAACGATTACGGCTCTTAGTACCTTGCGTACCTCTGACGGGCCCAGCTTTCTGGTTGCCAGCGTATGCGGCGGAGCGGGAGGCTGTGTTTTACAGGTGATGACCGCAGACGGTTCTGCGCGCGCCTCGTTGGTGCTTCCTGAGGCTGCCCGTGTTCTTGAAGCGATCTCCGCCAACGGCCATCAAACTCCGGATATCGCTGTAATTGCCGGTGGCAAGTTGTTGCTGGCTGATGGTCCTGCGATCGCGGCGGGCACTGCAAAGTTTGAGAGTCTGCCGGTAACGAATGCCGCTGCCCTTAGTGCGGGGTCGTTTGTGTACGACCGCCGTGGCTATGTTCAGCTTGCAGTGCTTGATTCCGCCGCAACGTTGCATCTGCTGGCGCGGACCGGCGTCGACAGCAGTGTCGTTACTCAGGCGGAATCACTGGCAGGTCGGAAAAATCGTTCCAAGGTGGTCGCGACTCCTAGCCCCGCAGGGCTTGGCTGGGCGGAGGTGGAGACACTGAACAGTGTGGGCTCCGGCGGGGCGGCGCCCATCCTGCTGCGTGCTCGCTTGAGTGGAAGTGGCGGCGACGATTTACTTGTGCTCTCCGGTTCGGAGTATGTCACAGTCCGCCATGCTATCGATACGTCCGGCGCAACGGTGAAGACGACACCGTCTGTCACTCTTGACTCCACGAGCAACCGTGCTACCGCGGCCGTTGCGGTGCGAGTGAGCCCGGATGCCCGCCAGGGCGTGGTCATCGCCGACGGCACCGCGAGCCCAAATGTTGCGCCGACGCTGCCTACGGTCAATAAGATTTATACGGTAAATACCACAGCCGACTCTTTCGATAACTTATCCACGGCGGGTCGCTGCACAACGAGTATCACTTGCTCGCTGCGCGACGCCATGGATCTGGCCAACAAGGATTCGGCTTCGAATATCAGCAGCGGCAAGATCGACACGGTAAACCTGCCCGCTGGGACCTATAAGCTGACGAACAACACGAGCTATACAGATCAAGGGGCGGATCTTTCCTACCACATTGAGATCACCGGTCCGGTAAACCTTGTTGGTGCAGGGGCAGGTGGCACCATTATCGATGGCCAGCAGAATGACAAGATCTTTTCCATCAACTCCGGCATCAACGTAGGCCAGACCATCTTCGATACCTTTATCTCCGGAGTCACACTACAGAACGCGAAAAACAACAGTAACTTCAACAATGGCGCCTTCGATTTTTACGGCGGCATCCTGGATTGGGATGCGGATGGTGGCGGTAACCTTACGATTACGAACTCCACTCTTCAAAACAGCACTGCTCCCTGGGGTCCTGGCGGTGCGATTGCAGCCTTTGATGCGACCCAAGACGGCACGGGGACGGTAGAACTGGACAATTGCGTTGTGCTTGGGAACTCTACCCCTGAAGAGGGTGGCGGTCTTTACATCACTACAGGTGTACCGCTGATTCTGAATGCCACAACGGTCGCTAATAATAAGGCCCTGGTTTCTGTGAATAGCGGTGATTCAGCTGCCTTCGGCCAGGGCGGCGGCATCTTTTACGAACAGGAGACGTCGAGTGTCCAGTCGGCGATCATCAATGGCAGCGTCATTTCAGGCAACCAGGCGACGGACTCCGGCGGCGGTGTTTATACAAATACCGGGCTAGCCATTACTGCTTCGACACTTAGGAACAATACTTCCGGTGCTTCCGGTGGCGGCCTGTTCTTTGATGCCAGCAACCAGATCGGTACGATCACCTCCGGCACATTTACCTCCAACCATGCGAGTACCGATGGTGGAGGAATCTTTGTTCAGTCCGGTATGGCCGGCAACACCTTGAACATGCATTACTCGCGCATTCAGGGCAATACCGCGGGAACACACACGGGTCTTGGCGATGGCTCTGCCGGGGATAACCCCGCAGCGACAGTCAATGCCACAGATAACTGGTGGGGCTGCAATGGACCAGCCACTGGAACTGGCTGCGATACAGCCGGGGCAAGCCTGGGAACACTGACACTCACGCCCTACACCACGCTTGCGATCTCGCTCAACAGCACCACGCCTGCCTCCGGCACCAATGTCATCGCGACGGGCAGCCTGGGGCAGGATTCGGGGGGCACCACTTATACGAAGGCACAGGACGCAGCCTACTTAAACGTTCCTGCAACGCTGACGATCACACAGGGCGGCGCAACGGTGAACTCCTCTGCGACTGCACTCGATCCCAATGCGACGATCACTACGAGCACACCCGCGACTGCCTCCGGTACGGCTACGGTTACTGTGGATGGCACCAGTGTTTCAGCGAGCTTTTCTGTAACTTCGCCGACCCTAAAGGTCACCAGCACCCACCTCGGTAGCTTTATCGCGGGCTCAAGCGGGAACAACTACACCCTGTCTGTAGCCAACAGCGGCAACGCTTCGACCTCTGGCACGGTGACGGTGATAGATACACTGCCCAGCGGCTTCACGGCAACGGCTATCAGCGGCACAGGATGGAATTGCGTTCTGGGTACCTTGACCTGCACTACCACCACCGTGCTCGCGACCGGTTCTTCTCTTCCTGCAATCACTCTTACGGTCAGCGTCAGCGGGACGAACATTGGGGTGTATAGCAATGCCGTTGCGGTGAGCGGGGGAGGGGCAGCCAGTGGGGTTGGAACCGATTCGACCACGGTCGTCGGTCCGCCAACGATGGTCCAAGCCTTTGTCCCCAATACGGCGGGGGTCAACCAGGTTGTGGCTTGGACGTTCCAGATCTCGAACCCCAACACCACGACAGCCCTTACCGGAATCAGCTTAGTCGATATTCTTCCGACGCAGATGGTCATCACCACGCCCAACGGTCTCACCAATACCTGTGGTGGTACGGCGCCGACTGCAGCCGCTGGCGGCAATGCAATCATCATCAGTGGCGCGACGTTGGCGGCAGGCGCCAATTGCACCGTCTCGGTCAATGTCATCGCCAACGCCCCTTCAGTCTATCTAGTCAACTCCGGCCCCATTAGCGCGCAAAACGGAGGACTCGGTCTATCGGGTTCGGCTATGCTCACGGTGAATAAACCTCCTACCCTGGTGTCGGTGACTCCGGGCACATCGTCGATCTTCGTGGGGGGCGCGACTTCGCTCACTTACGTTCTGAGTAATCCCAACGGAGGCACCAGCCTGACGGGGGTTGCCCTTACAGACACTCTGCCTGCGGGACTTATTGTCGATCTTCCGAATGGAGCTTCCACTACCTGCAGCGGGGGAACGGTTACAGCTCCCATTGGGGGTAGCACGATCTCTCTAAGTGGTGCGACGCTGGCTGCGAATACGAACTGCAGCTTCACGGTTGATGTGTTCGGAACCTCCGGCGGCGACAAGACCTTCAGCTCAGGAGCACCGACTTCGACGAATGGCGGGACAGGCGTAGCTTTATCGGTGGACATCAACGTCATTGCAGAATCGATCTGGCTGATCAACGCGAACGATACGCTGGTTCCAGTCAATAGTGTCGGTAACTCTACCGGGGCTATTGGCACCGCAGGCGGGGTTGGAATGCTTGGCGCTGTGGCCTTCGATCACGCAGGCAATGTCTGGGCGGTCGCTAACGGTACAAGCTCCGTTATCGGGTTTACAAGTGTCGGCACGGCGATCACGGTATCGGGAAATGCCGCTGCCGGAGTCAGCTCGCCGACCTCGCTGGCTATCGACGGCCTGGGCATGATCTGGGTCGCGAATGGGAACAACACTGTCAGCGTGCTTGATTCGTCAGGAGCTGCGGTGACGCCGAGCACTGGATATAAGGGCGGATTGATCAGTGCGCCGACCGGCATCATCGTCGACAACTCCGGTTCGGTCTGGATCAGCAATGGCGGCAACGGTTCTGTGACCAAGATCATCGGCGGGGCCGCTCCGGTTACAACGCCTACGGTTACCGGCACCCTCAACAACACGCTCGGAACACGGCCCTAAGCCTTAGAAGCAGGAGAATACGATGCGAATCCTGAAGACAACACGACAGACGATGGAACGTACCACCTTCGTTCTAGCCCTGACCCTGGCAGCCAGCGGGGCACTCACCGGCTGCAGCACGGGAGCGGGAATGGGTTCTGGTCCTATTCCAGTTCAAGGTGCCGCTGTGCATGGCAACGTGCATGGTGGCCAGCAGCCGATCGTCGGGGCCATCCTTCAGCTCTATGCGGCTGGTTCCAGCGGTTATGGTTCGGCAGCCACGCCGCTCATCTCTTCCGTCGTCAAGACGGACCCTTCCGGCAACTTCAGCATTGGCGGCGACTTTACCTGCACTTCGGGATCGCAACTGATTTATCTCACCGCGACGCAGGGAGATGCGGGAGCCGGCAACAATCCAAACCTTGCTTTGATGGTTGCGTTGGGGCCGTGCAGCGGCCTTGCCTCTATTCCTTTTGTCTGGCTCAACGAAGTTACTACCGTCGCTTCGGTATGGGCTCTGTCGCCCTTCATGACCGGCCTCGCCAATGTTGGCGCACCCGCGTCCAACGTCACCGGCCTGACGAACGCCTTTGCCGATGTCAATACGCTCGTTGACGTTACGAAAGGATCGTCGCCAGGAGCCGCTTTGCCATCAGGTACTTTCGTGCCCTCGTCGGAGATTTACACGCTCTCCAATATTCTGGCGTCCTGCGTTAACTCTGCCGGTGGTGCAGCCGGCACGCCGACTACGAATTGCGGAAAGCTCTTTTCCAGCGTCAATCCCGGTACCGGAGCAGCTCCTTCGGACACGATAGCTGCGGCCATGGACATTGCACAGCATCCCGGATTCAACGTGGGTGCGCTCTATACTCTTCCAGGTCCTGATGGCGCGGCTTTTCCGTCGGGACTCACCCTTCAACCTAACGACTTCACGATCGCCGTGAACTTTACGAGCGGTGGAATCAGCGCTCCTGCGGCCCTGGCCGCGGATGCTTCCGGCAATGTGTGGGTTGCGAATGGTACCGGAGCCGCGGTAACCGAACTCTCACATAGCGGCACACCTGTACCCGGCTCTCCGTTTGCAGCTAGCCTATCCGGAGCTTCGGCGATCGCAATCGACGCCTCGGGCGGTCCCTGGATTACGAACAAGACCGGAAATTCGGTGAGTCGCCTTACCTCTGCCGGCAGTGTTGTCGCCGGTTCGCCTTACAACACCACGGGATTCTTCGTGGCGCCTACCGGCATTGCTTTCGATCTTATGGGCAATGCCTGGATTAGCAACAGCGGTGATAACAGCGTGTCGGTACTTAATAGTGCCGGTTCGGTGCAGCGCCATTCTCCGACTGGGCTTAGCACGCCGGTTGGCATTGGAGTTAATCCGCGCTAGTTCCGGCGTGTTGGATCTTCGGGCTATGTCTCATGAAGTGCAGACGCAAACTACAAATAAGGCTCGTCATTTATTTATGGCACTTAAATCAAGGAGTAACCAGTGGGACAACCTTACGTTGGTGAGATACGGGCTGTAGGTTTCAACTTTGCGCCCGTGGGATGGGCGTCGTGCAATGGATCGCTCCTGTCGATCAGCGAGTACAACGTTTTGTTCGTCCTGCTCGGCACAACCTTCGGCGGCGATGGCGTTCAGACCTTTGGTCTGCCCGATCTGCGCGGCCGGACGCCTGTCCATCAAGGTGCAGGTTTCGTTATGGGGCAACTTGCCGGAACCGAAAATGTGAGTCTGACGATACCGACTCTGGCGGCTCATCGACATCCAATTACAGCTCAGAATGGGGATGGCAATACAGGTTCTCCGTCTGGGGCTGTCTTTGCGACTTCGACGGCGGACCAATATGGTCCTGTTGCCAATGGCACTTCCGCTTCCGGCCCCATCCTTGCGCAGACAGGCTCGAATCTCCCGCACAATAATCTACAGCCGTATCTCTGCGTCAACTACATCATCAGTCTATTCGGCGTCTTCCCAAGCCAGAATTAAGGATTTATATGAGCTTAGTTTATCTAGGACAGATTCAGCCGTTTCCTTTCAACTTTGCCCCTAAAGGCTGGGCTGTGTGCAATGGCCAGATCCTGTCAATTGCACAAAGCTCGGCTTTATTTTCCCTCCTCGGAACGACCTATGGAGGCGATGGAATTACCAACTTCGCCTTGCCCAATCTCCAGGGATCATGCGCGCTGTCCATGGGGATTGCGCCATCCAGAACTTCTTACCAATTGGGGCAGAAATCCGGCGAAGCAAACCATACTCTCTTAGCCACGGAGTTGCCTGCGCACACACATCTTCCGGTGTGCTCGACTACAGCCGGCAATCGGCCGACACCCGTTGCCAGCTTTCCGGCTGCCCCGGCGACCAGTGTTTACTTCTCTCCTTCACCCACTGCTGCGACGACACTGGGACCGGGGTCCAATCTTACGGGTGGAAGTCAGCCTCATTCGAACCAGTCACCTTATCTTGTACTCAATTTCTGCATAGCTTTGTCGGGGATCTTTCCTTCGCGCAACTAGCTTGTTTTATTGCGCGATAAAGATATCAGGTGATCTTTGCATCCGGGTTGCCTAGTTATGCGAGACCAGAGCGGCTGTTAAGAGTTATCAGTAAGGAGTCTCTTTATGTCATCACCTTTTGTCGGCGAGATCGAAATCTTCGGCTTCAATTTTGCACCCCAGGGCTGGGCTCAGTGCCAAGGGCAGTTGATGCCTATCAGTCAAAATGCCGCTCTCTTTTCACTTCTTGGCACTCAGTACGGCGGTGATGGGAAATCAACCTTTGCGCTGCCAAACCTGCAGGGCCAGATACCTGTCGGCCAGGGCCAGGGGCCCGGGCTGTCTCAATACAATGTCGGAGAAACAGCCGGCTCTGAGACTGTGACTCTCACGCTGGCAGAAATACCAAGCCACACCCACACCTTGCCTGTAGATGCAGGAGATGGAAGAGCTCCTGCACCTTCGCCTACTACTGTGCTGGGAGCTACAGGTAGAGGAGCCATGGACGTCTACGCAGCCGCAGCGACTTCTGGAGCCACGATGACCGTTAACAGTGTTGGAATGGTCGGTGGATCACAGGGACACAACAATATGATGCCGTATGTTGCCTTGAATTACTGCATCTCGCTGGGAGGAATTTTCCCGGCGCGCCAGTAAATAAGTGCTGGCCGAGCGGAGTATCTCTGGGCTGTGCAATAGACTACTAGCGGTTAAACAACAAGCGGCGAAGCTATTAGCTTCGCCGCTTGTTGTTTGATCCAGTCGCCTGGCTTTAGCGATGTCCACCACCGCCGGCGTGACCGCCACCACCGCCACCAGCATGTCCGCCACCACCTCCAGCGTGTCCACCACCGCCACCGGGCCGTCCGCCGCCGCCGACATGACCGCCGCCACCGGGACGTCCACCACCACCGACATGACCACCGCCACCGTGTACGGCCCCACCACGATAGCCGCCTCTATATCCGCCGCGCCCGCCACCATATCTGCCGCGACCGTACCCGCCACGTCCGGGAACATAACGGCCACCACCACCGCCACCGAAGCGATGACCGCCCCAGCCATGGCCGTAGCCCCAGTTAGCCCACGGGCCAACACCAAGGAAGATGCCGTTATAGAAATAGCCTGGCCCATAAAAACCGCCTGGAGCGCAGGAATAAGGAGGATATTCGTAGTAGCCGTAGGGGCAGACTGGGGGAGGGCCGCCTATGCCGATCACCACTTGTGCATGACTCACTGGCGCAAAGGCCAGGGCTGCAAATAACGCTGTTCCACCCAATAACGCTTTCAATCCAAACATACTGGAACCTTCTTTCTCTTTGGTGCGGTTCCTTAAGACGTATTGGACACGGCGGCATCCGCGTTCACAGATCTTAAGCGCTTGCCTGAACTAGCGCGCAACTAAATGAGAATAGAAATAATCGGGAAAGGTTGCCCTGAATCCTAATGCACGAGGGTATAAAGGATCGTCTGTTCGCCTTTGGATTTAGAGCTTTGGCGGATACGCTTCAGCGTGTTTCCGTTGTCGGCCAGGCTCCAGATCTCTGTGGTGTCGATGATGCGGCCATCTTCGTGCTCAACGATGGTGAAGACGAGAGCCTGGTCGCGCCAGGCGATCTGCGTATGAAAGCTGTCACCGTCGGCTCCGGTCGTGACGGACTCCTTGCCGTCCGTGGTGTAGTGCTGGAGGGCATGCTGCTTCGGGAGAAGGGTACGAAGTGTCGTGGTCTCCACCGTCAACTCGGGATCGTGGTGCTCGATGCGCAGGGTGGTGTCGCCGGAGCGTGCAGGGATGCTGTGCGCATTGTCCTGCTTCCATAGGCCGGAGAAGTCCGGATGGGCCTGGGCATACGCCGGCAACACGCAGAGGGATAGGAGGAAGAAGATTGCGTGGACAGGGAAGAGCTTTCTTAACGCCAACATGCGATCAGATTAATCGAGCCGGGCTTCGGCAAGGCTGCACTGCGGTCAATTTTTATTCTGACAGCAGCATTGATTTCGGAAGGTGCTGTTGTAGCGTTGGCTGCGGGAATCAGTCTTTCATCAGCGCCAGCATGCATTCATGCGCGATCTGCAGGCCTTCTTCCGCGGGAATGGCCCAGGCCTGTAGCCGTGAGCCTTTCGTCGAAATGCGAACCATACCTGCAATCGAACGATTGGCCTCATGGTCGAGTTCGAGACCCCATCCTCCCAAACCAGCGCATACCCCTTCGCGCAGCCAGGGCGAATCTTCGCCAATGCCGCCGCCGAAGAGGATGGCTTCTGCTTTACCAAGAGCTGCAAGATAAGCTCCTACCGCAAGGCGAACCCGATAGCTGAACATCTCAAGTGCAAGCTTTGCCTCAGGATCGCTACGTTTTACGAGCTCTCGCGTATCGAGTGATCCACCCGCGATCCCTCGAAGCCCGGAGCGCTTGTTGAGCAGAGTCAAAATCTCTTCTCCGCTTTTGGACTCCTTCTGCATAAGGTAGGGAACGATGGCTGGATCGATACTTCCGGAGCGGGAGCCCATCATTAACCCTTCCAGTGGCGTAAATCCCATGGTCGTGTCTACGGATCTTCCGGAGGCGATCGCACAGGCGGACGAGCCACTTTCCAGATGCAGCGTTACCAGAGAGAGCTCATCCGGACGCTTGCCGATGGTGTACGCATAATGCTCCAGCATGTAGCGATGCGAAACTCCGTGAAAGCCGAACTTGCGGATTCCATGGCGATCTGCCGTTTCTCGCTCGATCGGGTAGCGCCATGCTTTCTCCGGCAACGTGTGATGAAAGACCGTGTCAAACGTTGCAAATGCCGGTATGCCGGAGAGTTCTTCGGCTAAGGCATCAAGGATGTCGAGCGAGCTTTTGTTATGCAGTGGCGCTAGTTCCTCCAGCTCTGCGATGTCGCTCCGGACGTTCTCCGTAACGCGCACGGCACTCTTATACTTCGATCCACCATGCACTACGCGTACGGCGGTGAACGTCAGTTGTTTCAGCTTGTGGGATAGTTCGTCTTGCTCACGTAGCCAACCAAGGGCTGCTCGAACGGCCGATTGCATGTCTGCAACATCAGCATCGCGTTCAGAGACAATCTCACGACCTCTGTAGACCGAGAGTTTGGTATCTTTGCCGATATCGTCGAGCGCAGCACTGGCAAGCTTCGTTGCCTGTGAAGCGGTATGCTGCTTCTCATCAAGCTCCAGTAACTCAAACTTCAGCGAATTGCTGCCCGGATTAAAAACCAATGCGATAGCCATAAGTATTGGATGCCGAGTGCGCGATAAAAATCTGGTATGAGATGGATGGTTCGCGAAGAGATAGATGGAGAGAAGCACCACTCGACGACTTCATCCGCGGCTATTAAGCAAGGGCAGAGGCTCGTCTGGATTCGGGCAGACCAGCATCTCCGGACCGTTGTTCTTCACATTGCCTACAGCTGAATTACAAGGACCCAACTGCATCGCATCAGAGTCGTAGGGTTTGAGCAAATGCAAGGGGGGAGGGCGAAGGCCATCACGGTCCAGCCATTCTGCCCAGTCGCGCTGGCTTAGGATCACAGGCATCCGTGTGTGAACTTGAGACATGAGCTCGTTGGCTTCGGTGGTAATGATGGAGAAGCTTTGCAACCATGTGTCCACGGTCTGCGGTGAGCTCTTGGGCTCTTTCCATGCATCCCAGAGGCCAGCAAATGCCATTGGCTCGTCGTCCGTGAGGCTAATAGCGTAGGGCTGCTTTTTGGGCTTCCTGGAGCTATCCAACGCCTTCCACTCATAGAATCCATCCGCAGGTACGAGGCAGCGTCGGCTCTTGAGGGGTGCTTTCCAAGTGGGAGAATTTGAAAGCGTCTCAGCCTTGGCGTTGAACGTGGAGAACCCTTTGAAGTCCGCAAGGCTCCTGGCGGAGAAAGGGACCAGGCCCCACCTGGCTAAGACCATCTCGCGTTCGCTGCTGTCTCGCTCCTGGCGAACGATGGGCTGGAAGGTGCTCGGAGCGATGTTGTAGTTCGGTGGCAAGGGGTCGGCAAAGACTTTGGACGCCTGGAGCTTTTCGGCTATCTTCTGTTTCTTGCGCTTGTTGTAGTACCGGCCACACATGGCTAGACCTTATTACATTTAAGCAGGTTGCGCTGAAGAGGGATGAGTGGCGTTAGCGCAAGAGGCAAGTGAAGCTGAGTGAGACACAAAGACGCCCGGTCCTCGTGTGAGATTGCCGGGCGTTTTTGCTTGCCTGTACTGCGATTTGGGACGGTCTAGTTACTAAGTCCGGTCACTTGCCCGAGTAAGGATTGCCGTCGAGGTAAAGGCTGTCGTGCCTTTCCATGCGGCTCTTTACGAGGCTCTTTTTGACTGCTTTCTTTGCGGGAGCCTTTTTTGCGAGGGACAGTGGTCTCATGTCGGTCCAACGACCTTTAACGGCTGTTGTCTTCTTGGCAGCTTTCTTCGCAGTCGCTTTCTTGATGGCTTTCTTCGCTGGGGCTTTCTTCACTGCTTTCTTCGCGACTGCCTTCTTTGCCGGTGCTTTCTTCGATGGCAGGGCGTTGTAGGCCCCGATGTACATGAGCGATTTTGCTGGGGACTTCTTGACGGCTTTCTTTGCAACTGCCTTCTTCACGGCTTTCTTCGCCGGGGTCTTCTTGGCGGCTTTCTTTGCAAAATTAAGATTAGGATGAATATCTTTCTTCATTCGCATTACCTCCATGATTGATTTTTGGGAGCCCACGCCATGTTTACGCAGGGCTCTGCGAATAACAAGAACCTTGTTTGGTGCAGGCTCACCCCTTCTGCTTGAGGAACTGCTCACCCGTGAGATCCAGCAGGCAAGAGAGAGAAACAGAAACCCCCTCCACGTTGGAGGGGGTTATCTTTGCTTCTAACGGCTTGAAAAAGAAATGGTGGGCAGTGATGCTGCTGCGCGTTTCTACAATCACTTGTGGTTATAGCGAAAATGGTGGGCAGTGAGGGATTCGAACCCCCGACATCCTGCTTGTAAGGCAGGCGCTCTAACCAGCTGAGCTAACCGCCCGCTATGCGCGAACTTATCTAGTGTAGGACAGAGAAGGGCTGTGCGCCAAATTTAGAGCTTTGGCTCCCAGCCCTTTTCGTACTCGCGCCGGGTCAGAGCGAGTGCCGCAGGGTCGTTCACGATGTGTCCATTGGCCGGATCGAGCTTCAGGACGCGGTTGGTCTCCCAGGCGTAGTTTGCCAACTGCAGCATCGTGACCGCTACGTAGCCCGCTGAGACCGGCGAATGCAGCGCCTCGCCCTTCTGGATGGCTGCGATCAGGTTGCCGAAATGGGCGTCCGTCATCGAGTCCTTGCCGGTGAGGTCGGAGGAGGAGGTCTTCTGCGTGTTGACCTTGAACTCGTCCGTCTTTTTTCCGCTACCGTTGTAGACCTCGTAGCCGTCGCGGTCTACGAGGACCGAGCCGTTGGTTCCCATGATGAGTGAGCCGCGGTCGCGGTCGTAACGCTTCATGGGATTGCAGCAGCGGCCCTCCCAGGTGATCAGCTTGTCGTCGTACTTCCAGTTGACTTCGAGTGTGTCGTAGAACTGCCAGTCGTCTGAGTAGGCGTAGCGTCCGCCTGAGGCCTCGACGCTGTTGGGGAACTCGGCCCCGAGGGCCCAGCGGCAGACGTCGACCTCGTGGGTGCCGTTGTTCAGGGTCTCGCCGGTGCCCCAGTGCTTGAACCAGTGCCAGTTATAGGGCTGGTAGTTGTCGTGATACGGCTTGCGTGGCGCAGGCCCCTGCCAGAGGTCCCAGTCCAGGGTGGAGGGAACCGGAACTTCCTTCCCGACGCCAATGGACTTGCGGTTGTTCGCATACCAGGCTGAGGCCATGTAGGCCTTGCCGATCAGGCCGTTGTGGATGTCGCCGACGATCTTGATCGTGTGCGGCGAAGAGCGCTGTTGATTGCCCATCTGGGCATGCTTGCCGTACTTCTTCTGGGCAGCGACGAGAAGTTCGCCCTCGTGCGGGTTGTAGCTGCAGGGCTTCTCCACGTAGACATGTTTGCCGGCTTCGAGGCCGAGGATGGCCATGGGGGCGTGCCAGTGGTCGGGGGTGGCGATGGTGATCGCGTCCACATCCTTGGAGGCGAGGACTTTACGGAAGTCCTTCGCGGTGGCGGGCGCATAGCCAAGTTCCTTCTGGGTCGCGCCGGCGAACTTATCGAGGATGTTGCTTTCGACGTCGCACACGTGCGTGATGCGAGAGGTGGCCTGATTTGCCTTGAGCGCGGAGAGATGAGCATAGGCGCGGCCATTCAGCCCAATGACGGCGAAGTTTACGCGGTCGTTTGCGCCTGCGATCTGGGCATAGCTTTTCGCCGAGGATGCGACGGCGAGGGTTGCTGCTCCTGCAGCCAGGGTGCCGGTAAATTCACGTCGAGAGATCATGTCTCCTCCTCGGAGGGTTCTTTGGGGTTGTCGTTGCGGGCGACGCCGATGTGGCGCGCTGACATAGAACAAACTTTCTTGCGGGATAACGTTACATCACCGCCAAGGTCTTTTCAAATTACGTTCGATATTCAAGCGGTTTTCAAGTAGGAGGCTGGATTGTTTCACCTGTGCACCCCTTCAATCAGTGCTGGAAGACAACTCATTCTCACCTGTGACAGAATTCTGAAGACTGGTATCGATCCCAGCAATCTGGAGGGAAGTGTATGGCGGTTTCGCGAAGAGAGTTTGTCCTGGGGGTGGCGGCTGCGGCCGTGTCGACGAAGATGATCGCGCAGAAGACGCAGACGTGCCCCTTTCGTCTTGCGGTGATCAACGATGAGATTGGCACGGACTTCGAGCGCTCCTGTCATATCGCTGCGCATGACTTTGGCTTGAGCTGGATTGAGATTCGCACGCTGTGGGGCAAGAGCCTTACGGATGCGAGCGCGGATCAGGTGGCGGAGGCGAAGAAGATTCTCGCGAAGTACAACCTGAAGGTCACCGACCTGGCCAGCCCGCTCTTCAAGACGGATCTGCCGGGCGCTCCCAGTTCGAAATCGAGCACGCCTCACGATACGTTCCACTCCGACGTTCCGTATAAGGAACAGGATGAGCTGCTGGAAAAGCTGATCGATCTGTCGAAGACATTCGGCACCGATCGTATTCGCTGCTTCGATTTCTGGCGTCTTCAAGACCAGAAGCCCTGGCGTGCGGAGATCAACCGCAAGTTGATCGAGGCTTCGGAGAAGTGCGCGAAGCATGATCTGATCCTGCTGCTGGAGAATGAGATGGCTTGCAACACGGGCTCCGGCCCAGAGGCTGCCGCTTTGCTGGCCGCTATTCCGAACAAGAACTTCATGCTCAACTGGGACCTCGGCAACTCCGGAACCTTTCCCGGCGATGTGCCGTATCCGAATGACTACGAGAAGCTGCCGAAGCACCGCATCGGACATGTCCACTGCAAGAATGTGAAGCGCACTCCGGGGGGGAAGGCTGAGTTCCAATGGCAGCCCGTGGACGTTGGCCTGGTCGATTGGGTTGGCCAGTTCAAGGCGCTGAAGCGCGACGGATACCACTACGCCGTGAGCCTGGAGACGCATTGGCGTGGGGGGCCTGGAGATACGCCGGACGCCATCGCAGAATCCTCGACCCGCATCAGTATGAAGGGGTTGAAGGATTGTCTGGGCAAGGCTGGAATTAGCTGCTAAGACCGGCAAGATGGAAGCGATCAAGCGCAAATTCGCGACCGCGCTGATGATGGCGGCTTTTGCTACGACACCCGTGGCGAAAGCCGTTGCGCCTCGGCCTCTCACGCTCTATACGACGACGCATCCGGCTATGGGCACGGAGTTCACGCTGTATCTCTACAGCTCGGATGCGGCTGTCGCTGCGGAGACTTCAGAGGAGGTGTTCGATGAGGTGGATCGCGTCGAGCAACTGCTTTCGAACTATCGCGATTCCAGCGAGCTCTCGCGTATCAACCAGAACGCGGCTGCGTCGCTTGTAACCACAGACCCGGAGATGCTGGACTTCCTTACGCAGTCGGAGCACTGGAGCCGCGTCAGCGATGGAGCCTTCGACATCACCGTTGGCCGGCTAATGAAGGCGTGGGGGTTCTATCGCCATAGCGGACGTATTCCTCCGGAGGAAGAACTGCGGCAGCTACGAACAGCAACCGGTTGGGAGAAGGTGCAACTCGACCCGGCTGCGCGTACCGTGCATTTCACTTCGCCTGGTGTGGAGCTCGATCCCGGAGGTATCGGCAAAGGCTTTGCGGTCGATGCGGCTGTGCGCATTCTGCGTGCGCAGCATGTTGTTGCTGCGATGTTCTCGGCCGGTAGCAGCACGCTGTATGCCCTGGGGGCCCCACCCCACCTTGCCGGATGGCGCGTTGTAGTGCCGGGGCCTCTGCCTTCGCATGACAGCCTGTCGGTCATCACGCTGCGCGATACTTCGCTCTCCAGCGCCAACTGCAGCGAGAAAAACTTTACAGTAGCCGGTCATCTTTACTGCCACATCATGGACCCGCGCACGATGCGTCCGGTCGAAGGCCGCATTCAGGTCAGCATTGTCGATCCGTCTGCCACGGCAAGCGATGCGCTCTCGAATGTAATCTTTGTGGAGACGCCCGGGCAGAGTGTGGAGACTCTGAAGAAGTATGCTCCCGAAGCTCGCGCTCTCATCGTCTCCGGCGATGCGGGGCATCCTCACTGCACGATGTTTCATTGGGGCGTAGCGATCGACTCCAAGCGCTGCCCCCTCTGAACAAATTTATGAATTCTAAGGGTATCTATGAACCGTCGAGACTTTCTGCAATCCGCCTCAGCCGCTGCTCTTGCCTCCACGACCATCGCCCGTGCCGCAACGCCGGCGGTCAAGCCGGTCCGCCTCGGTGTCATCGGCGCCGGGAGTCGCGGGCAGGAAGACCTTCGCCAGTTTCTCCGCGTGCCTGGAGTCTCTGTTGAAGCGATCTGCGACATCTATCCGCCGCGCTACGAGCAGGTGAATCGCATTGCCGGCAAGCGGGTGCCCGCGACGGCGAACCATCATGAGCTTCTGGCGCGCACCGATCTCGATGCCATCCTGATTGCTTCGCCGGTATCGCTTCATGCGGAGCATGTCATCGCCACGGCGCAGACCGGGCGGGCGATCTATGGAGAGAAGGCGCTGGGGTTCACGGTCGAGGACAATCACAACATTCTTGCCGAGGTCACGCGCCACAAGGTGCTCTTCCAGATCGGCCACGAGTATCGCTATGCGGCGTGGGCGCAGGAGGCGATCCGGCGCGTTCATGCCGGGGACATCGGCACCCCGACGCACATCTATGCCTACTGGCACCGCAACGGAGACTGGCGCCGCGCTGTGCCGCAGCCCGATCCGGAAGGGAAGCTCGAGCACCTTATCAACTGGCGTCTGTATCGCGAGACCTCCGGCGGACTCGGCACGGAACTGGGTTCGCACCACATCGATATGGCGAACTGGGTCTTCGACGAGCAGCCGCAGAGCGTTATTGGGACCAACAGCATCTGTCGTTATCACGATGGACGCACCGTCGGCGATAACGTACAGGCTGTCTTCAGCTACTCGCAGGGGCGGCGGCTTGTCTTCTCGTCGATCACCGATAACGCGAAGCAGGGCTGCGAGCTCTGGATCTACGGCACGGAGGGTAGTGTGCAGATCACGATTGAAGATGCGACCTTCTACTACGAGAAGAAGCGCTCCAATGCGCCTTCGGCGGATAAGGCCGATAGCAAAACGGTCGTCGAACGCGGTGTTGTGACGGGGGCGTCGTATTCCACGGCGGGTGAGATGCCGTATCGTGGGCCGGGGGAGAAGGTGGTGACGCCTACGTCAGAAGATCCGACGCTCGCGGCTGTGCGTTCTTTTATCGGGGCTGTTCGTGGGGAGCACGAGATCTTCGCCGATGTTCATTGCGGCTTTCGCGCGGCCATTGCGTGCGCAGTCGCGCATGATGCGGTGTTTGAAGAGAACAAGATGGCGATTCCCGGTATGAGAGGGTAGAGCGGTTCTTGCTGTTGTTTGTTTTTCGTCGTCATCCTGAGCGGTACGCGAAGGACCCCCGCATTGGGCACCACCACGGTATCCCGTAGGCCGATGGTCGCCCATTACGTTCGTGGCCCTACCCAATGCGGGGATCCTTCGGCTACGCCTCAGGATGACGACGAAAAACAAGATCTGTGTTTACTAGTGCAGAACAATCTCAATCCCATCGCCCTTATCCGGCGTCGCGATCACAATCGCATTGTCGCTGGATGTGAACTTTCCTGCATGGCCATTGATCGTTACACTCGCCGGTGCTTTGGCCGCACCCTCGACGTCGACGACGATCTCCTTCCACCAAGCTGGGTAGCTGCCCTCATGCTTTCCGATATGCAGGGCAAGGCTGCCGTCCTTCGCTGAAGCGTCGCACGTAAACTTCATGCGTAGGAACTCGCCCCGCTTGTAGGCGAAGCTGGTGCCGTCGTCCTGGTAGAGCTGTCCTGCACACGCAGGGCCGGGGAAGACGCGGAGTGTCAGCGGGCCGTTCGGACGCTCGCTGGTGTTCTGCGTGAGCGGTGCGAGAGGCAGGATGGCTCCCGGACGTACGAAGACAGGCAGACTCGCGAGTTCAGGATGCAAATGCACGACGGACAATACTGGACCCGTCGCAGCCTCAGGCTGTAGTCCGCCTGTGCTCGCTTTCGTTTCGGCTTTGTCGACGTGCGCGCCGGTCCAGAAGTCATACCAGCCGGAAGAGGGAAGCTTGGCGTCGTAGTCGTCTGTCTTGTCGAAGAACGGTGGTGCGGCGACGAGAAGATCTGGCCCGACCATGAATTCACCCGAGGCATCAAGATCGACATCGAGAGGATGATGGTCCGGCGCGGCGTCGGGGAACTCCAGGAACAGCGGCCGCAGCAGCGGAAGGCCCGTGCGGGTGTTCTCCTCCATCACCGTGTAGAGATAGGGCAGCAGCTTGTAGCGCTGCTCGATGAAGCGACGGCGAATGTCTTCCTGTTCCGATCCGCCAACCCAGGGCTCATGGTCGCCGGTGCCTTTCTCCGCGTGATCGCGATCGATCGGCTGAAAAGCTCCAATCTCAATCCACTTGGTGAGCAGCTCCGGGGTGGGAGTGCCGGCATAACCGCCAACATCCGCGCCGGCCATCGAGAAGCCGCTGAGGCCGAGGTTCTTCAGCATCGAAGTGGTAAGCCGCAGATGGTTCCAGGTGGCGGAGTTATCGCCTGTCCACGTAGCGGCATAGCGCTGGCCGCCGGCATAGGAGGCTCGCGTGAGTACAAACGGTCGCACATCGGGCCGCAGGGCAAGCTGGCCGTCGAAGGTGGCGCGGGAGTTCTCCATGCCGTAGACGTTGTGGAGTTCGCGATGCGTCGCTGTGCGAGTAGCAAAGCCGGGTTCGTCGATGCGGTGCACGACGTCGTCCGGGATCGTGAGATGGGCAGTGAAGACCGAAGGCTCATTCATGTCGTTCCAGAAGCCGTCGATGCCCATGTGGTCAAAGTCTTTGTAGAGAGTGCCCCACCAGAGGCGCGTCTGCTGCCGCGTGAAGTCAGGAAAGGCGCTGGGACCGGGCCAGACAGGGCCGGTGTAGAGCGAGCCATCGGGATTCTTGACGAAGTGGTCGCCCGCGCTGCCGCTGTCGAATGGAGCATAGCCTTGTCCTGGCTGGTCCGCGATATGCAGGTCGGTGATTGCGATGACATGGAAGTGTTCAGCATGCAGCGCGGCAACCATGCCGGACATGTCGGGAAAGGTGGTGGTGTTAATCGTGAAGGGCCGATTCCTGTCCTGGTAGTCGATGTCGGTATAGATCGCGTCCGCAGGAATTTTGTCGTTGCGCAGACGCCCGGCTACTTCGAGGACACGTGCCTGGCTCATGTAGCTAAAACGCGACTGCTGAAATCCAAGAGCCCAGAGCGGTGGCAGTGGGGTCGGCCCGGTCAGCCACGCATAGCTTGCAAGCACCTTTTTGGTGGAGGGGCCGTAGAGCAGGTAGATGTCCGCAGGCCCGTTCTCGGCGCGGTACTGAACGGTGTCGGTGACTGTCTTGCCGAAGTCGAAGGATGAGGGCCAGGTGTTGTCGATCAGTACTCCGAGCACGGTTCCCGCACGATAGCTCAGGTAGAACGGAATGCTCTTGTAGAGCGGATCGGTGGACTCCTGCCAGGCATAGGCGTCGGTGTTCCAGAGACGGAAGGCCTGTCCGCGCCTGTCGAAGGCGCCGGTCTTGTCGCCGAGTCCGAAGTAGTGCTCGTCGGTTGGCATGGTCTTGGCGAGGTGCAGACGGTCGCCTTCAAACTGCAGCGGTTCGGCGTCCTGCTGGAGCACTTTGCCGGAGAGGTCACTCAGGGTAAGCAGACCCGTAGCTCGATCCATTGCAATGCGAAGGCTGCCGGTATGAAAACCGACGGTCGCTGCGCCGGTGTCTTGCGTGACCGCGACGGAGGCCGTGCGCGCTTCGGGCAGCACAGCCCATGATGCGTCTTCGGGGAGGGCATTGTTACGTCCGGCGCGGATGCGCAGCACGTCGTCACGCAGAGCGGTGATGCGCATGACGAGTGCGCCATCGTGAAGCTCGATGCCGTTGGGCAGTGGCGTGGCTGCGGTGACTTGCGAGAACGAAAGCAAGCTGGAAGGAGACTGTGCGTTCGCAGCGAGGCAGGCGATTCCCAGGCCTACACAAAGGACAACAAACCTGGACACACTTTGTGCGCGCATGGATATCTCCGGAAAGTGGCTTATTGAAAAGACCGAAGGCCGTGGTGAGATCACGGCCTTCGGTTGATGTATCGCTGCAATTGTAGAGGTGATTTGGGATGCGTGTCCTGTTCTTCAAAACATAAAGCAGGTTCGCTTAGCTTCGCCGGCCTACGACGCGGAAGTCTTCCTGCTCTTCCGCGCAGGGGATATCCCACCCTCCAGGAGGAACAACGTTTTGTTGTGCCTCCTGCGGCCCCCAGGTGTGGGGTTCATATTGATAGACGGGCGTTGCTGCCTTCAAAACCGGATCGACGATACGCCACGCCTCTTCGACATAGTCCTGTCGAGCGAAGAGCGTTGCATCCCCGGCGATGGCGTCGGTCAGCACTCGTTCGTAGGCTTCCATCTCGTTGGAGCGAGGATGACGAGTGGCTACGAGCTCTACCTCTTCTCGTTTGCCTTCTCCGTTTGGGGACGTGACAGAGACGGCCATGGCCACTGTCATCTCGGGGCTGATACGGAAACGGATGTAGTTCTGCGGCACGTCGGGTTCGGTGTAGTTCGTGGTGGGCGGTTTGCGGAGCCGGGCGATGACTTCCATACAGGTCAGCGGCAGATTCTTTCCGGCACGAATGTAGAACGGAACCCCATCCCATCGCCACGACTTTACCTCCAGGCGAAGAGCCGCGAAGGTTTCGACCTGCGAGTTCGGCGCTACGCCCGGTTCGTCGAGATAGCCGTGGAATTGTCCGCGAACCAGATTCTGGGGCTCCAGGGGAGGAATGGCGTTCAACACCTTGACCTTCTCATCGCGCATGGCCTCGCTGTCGTTTCGCGCTGGAGCTTCCATGGCGAGATTGCAGAGGACCTGGAAGATATGGTTCTGGATCACATCGCGAATGGCGCCTGTCTGGTCGTAGAAGGCTCCCCGGCCCTGGATGCCGAAGTCCTCCGCCATGGTGATCTGCACGCTTTCGACGTAGTTACGGTTCCAGAGCGGCTCGAGGAACGAGTTCGAAAAGCGGAACGACACCATGTTGTGAACGGGGCCTTTGGCCAGGTAATGATCGATGCGGAAGATGGAAGGCTCCGGAAAGGCGGCCAGCAGGATGCGATCGAGTTCCTGCGCCGAAGCCAGATCGTGTCCAAAGGGTTTCTCCACGATCATGCGGGCACCCTTGGCGCAGTCCGATTTCACCAGCTGCTCCACGACCTTCTCAAAGAGCACCGGTGGAATCGCCAGATAGTGAGCCGGTCTTTCGGACGTCCCAAGCTCTTTCCTGACGGCACAGAACGTGGCGGGGTCCGCATAGTCGCCATCGACGTAGCGCAACAGGGAACTGAGCTTCTCCCAGGCAGCCTGGTCGAGGCCTCCGTGTTTCTCGAGGCTGTCCTTGGCGCGTGCCTTGAACTGATCCAGGTTCCATCCGGCCTTGGCCACTCCGATAACAGGAATGGTGAGACTGCCGTGCTTGACCATGGATTGCAGGGCCGGAAAGATCTTTTTGTAGGCAAGGTCGCCGGTGGCACCGAAGAAGACTAGCGCATCGGAATGAGTTTGGCTCACGTATTTCTCCTTTGGGTCTTAATGCTACTTGGGAATGCTGAAATCCCGAAAGGCCCTCTGAGATTATGGACGATTACGTGATTTGTGTTCAGTTTGTGGCCTTGTAATCAATAAATTTGTAACGTTCAATCAACAAAGGCCGCCGGGTTCGCCGGCTGCCTCTGGCTTTTTAGAATCTGAACTTGTTTATCAATATCCGACGGTAAAGCGAGCCTTCACGTTCCTGGGATTCTCAACCTCATCCAGGAGAGCAATCGAATAGTCATCAAAGCTGATCCAGCTCTTGCCGTCTGCAGCAGTGAGAAGGGTGTCTTTGCCCAGACGGAAGATGCCTGTTCGGTCTCCTTCGACGAAGAGTGCGGAGGGACTGAGCATGGTCCAGTCCAGATCGGTAACGACGCGAAGCGTATCGAAAAAGACCTTCCCTGCCAGTGCTTCTGTTCTTATCCACTCTGGAAGCTCTGCGAAGTGTGGAGTGTCGAGCAGTAATTTGCCTGGAGCGACTTCGAGGGCGCCGGCTCCGCCGACGACCAGGTACCGCTTCACTCCAGAGCGGCGTACGGCCTCGATGAGTCTCGCTGGGACGCTGCTGCGAAAGGGGACGCTGCTGATGACGACGTCATGCCCTTTGAGCAAAGAGGCGAGAGCTTCGGGCTGATCCGCATCGCCGGATACGAGTGTGAGCCCATCCCGCGGCGACAGTTTGGACGTATCGCGGGCGATGCCGGTGACCGTGTGGCCGCGGCGGAGCGATTCATCGAGGATGTGCTTTCCGACATTGCCGGTAACGCCAATGATTGCTAGCTTCATGGTGAAAGATCTCCGTGGTCCAGTTTCTGGCATGTCTCAATGCCTAGTGCTACTCTCAAAAAGAGAGTTGAACTCACTATGTCATCCCCAAGATTGCCCGTAAAGAAGGCAGATTTAAGTCACCTGGTTACCTCAAAGGAACCAGCAGCGGTCAAGCGTGCTGCAAAGAAGCCCAAGCCCGAAGCCAAACGGGAGCATCAGGACTGTGCCATCCGCAATGTATTGGATCGCATCGGGGACAAGTGGAGTTATCTGATCGTGATGAAGCTGCAGAAGCCGCAACGCTTCGGCGCGCTTCGCCGCGACATCTCGGATATCTCGCAGCGAATGCTGACGGAGACGCTGCGCAGCTTGCAGCGGGATGGCTTGATTGAGCGAACGGTCTTTCCTACAACGCCGCCCAGTGTCGAGTACAAGCTCACAAAGCTTGGCTGTTCTCTGTTCGATCAGATGGGGGTGCTCGTGGAGTGGGCAGAGCGCAACCAGGCGAAGATCCTAAGCTCACGTGAGATCTTCGATCGGAAGTAGAGGGACATCCGTTGCTTTTGTGGGGTGAAGTTCGAAACTCTAGGGCTTCCTGGCTGCTGGTCCGTTGAGGATCTGGTTGACGGGATCGGGCAGTTCCTGATCGGCATTCTTCAGCAGAAGGCTTACCTCCCACATCTCCCTGTCGGAGAGGACGTGCGTGAAAGATGGCATACCCGTGAGACGGATGCCGTTGGCCACGATCCAGTAGGTGGAACCAGCCTCATCATCACTGACTCCAACTACTCCATGTGGACCATGTTTCTTCCAGAGTTGGGGCGCAGCGGGATACATGTGTTTTGCAAGCAGGGAGTCATGGCCGGGGGTGCCGTGGCACATCGCGCATTGAGCTTGATAGATATGTGCTCCCTCTTCGAAGACATCCTCACTGATACCGAAGGGAGCATGTTGCATCTGGCGTTTGATGCGCGCCTTCAGAGGCGTCTTGACCACCTGCCGTTCGAAGGGGAAGGGGGCATCGGCGACAGCGACTGGATGCGGACCGAATTTGAGGTACAGGAAAAAACCAATGGTGAAAAGAACGATTGTGACGGCGACTCCCAGAAAAAACTTGCCAATACCTTTATTGCTTCGAGCTTTAGCCATTTAATTCATTTCCTTGATGCGATAGGGGCCGCGCTCTACACGGCGGCTGAGTTCTTGACGCTCAATCCTGATGGTTTGGGTTCCAGATACCGCGCTATATACGGCTCCCCACCTGCTAGTTTACCTTTCCCGTATGAAGCTCATCACGGTTGCCGCTCTCATCCTCGCTCTCGCGCCGCTGTCCATCGCCGCTCAAGCTCCCTCGAAGCAGGGTGGCGACACTGCCATGGAGCCTGCTAAGCCGCCTGTTCCACCTTCAAAGAGCATCAATGTCACCTTCGAGGGAAAGACCATCACTCTCACGATCGAAGAGTTGCTTAATCTGCCGCAGGTGACTTTGCACGTGCACAACGCGCATCGCAACACCGATGAGACCTACACAGGACCGTTGCTCGCCGATGTGCTTGCTCGCGTGGGTCTCAAGGCCTCGCGCGAGACGCAGCCGCTCATCCTGCATTCGAGTCTCATCGCCACGGGTTCCGATCACTACTTCGTTCTTTACTCGGTCGCGGAGGTCGAGCCCAGCTTCAGCACAGGCCAGGTCATCGTTGCCGTGATGAAGTCCGGACTGCCTAATACTGAAGGCGGCGCCATCGAGCTGATCAACACCGTCGACGCGAAGCCCGCTCGCTGGGTTCATGGTCTTACGGATCTCAACATCATGAGCATCGCTCCCAGCAAATAACCTCGAGAGATGATTGCTGCCGCTCTCTTTCGTCAGGAACTCAATATGAGTTTTCAGAAGTGGAGAATCTTTCTGATTCCACAGGAGGAACGCTCGCCAACGTGGGGCAAAAAGAAAATCTTTGCTACAATTGAATCAACGGAACGGTGACAGTTTCGTGGTTCGCGGTCGTCTGTAGAAGCAGGCGAAAGTGTGGACAGCAAGAAATTTAGTACACTCTGTGGCTTGCAGAAGTTGACGCAAACCAGAGGGGACGTAGCTCAGTTGGTTAGAGCGCTGCCCTGTCACGGCAGAGGTCGCGGGTTCGAGCCCCGTCGTCCCCGCCATACATTCCAAAGGACTTAAGGAATGTATGGGACCCAAGGGACAAGCAAATCCGGACACAATAAGGGCACACTAAGTGAATTACGCTTCTGTACCCGTTCGTGCTTGATTCCGCTTTGTGCCCACACCGGGCACCATCATCTGAACAGCCTTGCTCTGTGCGGCTTGCTTATGTGAGTTCATGGCCTACGTGTAAACGTCAAGCGTGATCTTGCTGTTGGCATGTTGTAAAAGTCCCTGGACGGTCTTCACGTCTTCTCCGTTGCCCTTCAGCAATGTGCCGAAGGAATGGCGGAAGGTGTGTCAGGGCAATGCCATACTTACGTCAGCGGGGCGGTACAAGGGCAACAAATGCCAAACAGCCTGGCTATCGAGTGCGATGTGCCTGGTATTATCCCCCAGCCTACCTGTTTACCCACCCTTTTCGAACGAGGCGTATGGTTTGTCAGAGGCAGGAGAGCACGTAGCTATGTCCATTCGCAAATTAATCAGTTCGCCCGTCGTATGGATTGCTCTTGGCTTGAGCCTTTTGACTCAGGCGACCTATTTCACTCTGGATCATGAACACTATGGAGCAGATACACCATCGTATTTAATCCCGGCCGACAATCTTCTGCATGGGCACGGATTTGTGAATACACTGCACCAGCCGGAGTTGCTGAGGACGCCAGGCTATTCGCTTCTGCTTGCCCTCTTCCGGATTGCTCCGCTAAAGGTTGAGTATCTGATTGTTGTGCAGCATCTTCTCTGTGTGCTGCTGGCCGTTGCGGTTGTCGCTATCGCTCTCCGAATTACCGGCAGCCGATTGGTTGCATGCGTTGCCGCAGTCGTTATGTCTTTGGACCTGGCTACTCTCCGTGTGGCGAATCTTCTATTAACCGAAGTTGTGTTTATGGTTCTGATCTCTTTGATCTGTTGGATTCTTTATCGTGCGATGACGAATCCGGCGGGCAAGGGGATTGCGATCGCAGGCGCCGGACTTCTGGGGGGGTATGCCGTACTTGTCCGTCCCGTCGGCGTCTTGTACTTTGTACCTCTGTCGCTCTGCCTATTTCTGGTGTTACGGCGGCGTGCCTTGCGTCCTGTTTTGATCTTTGCCGTATTTTTTCTGATTCTTCCGGTGTTGTGGGCCACGCGGAATTTTGTCGAAGGAGGGTACTTCGGCATTAGTGCCGTCGGCGCAGAGGATATCTTGTACTATCGAGCTGCGGGAGCCATCGCGATTGAGCGGCCCGGAAGCTATACCGCGAATATTCTCAAGGTGAATGGCGAGTTGATCCAGCAGACATGCGCCGATCTGGAGCAGATGTACCACCGGGATTGCTCGCAGATCACCGACAAACAACAAGCTGCATACGCCTCACGTAAGGGGATGAGCATCATCCGAGAGCATCCTTTAAGCTATCTTCACTCCATCACGGTGTCGCTGGCGTACCTTGTTTTTGGTGGCGGTGCGGAAGCCTTATCCAGGGTTAGTCATATCAGCCCACGGATTGCGGAAGGCATTGTTTTGCTCTTCACCGTACCTGAGGTATGTCTGGCCCTGATCGGATGCCGGTACTGGTACCGGCGCGATCGAATTCTTTGCTGGCTTCTTGTTCTTACTATCGTGTACTTCCTGGGAATCTCTGCCGGAGGAGAGGCCTATTCGCGCTTCAAGGTTCCCATCATGCCGATGTACGCCTTGTTGATTGGAGGCGGCGCGGCAGGGATGGTGGAGTGGGCTCAACGGGCTCGAACACCGCGCGCCTCCTCTGCTGCTGCGATTGCTGGCTAACCGTAGTTTGTTTCTCAGCGGATGCCGCGTGCGATCCTGTGCTTCAGGTATTGGAAGAGGGTTGGGTGAGTCCATAGCTTTGACTTGCCTGCCGGCGCGGAGAGGGTCTCGAGCTTGTCGTCGAGTGCGTTGCGGATGGCCTGTTTCAGGATCGGAATCGCAAGCGCAATCTGCAGCAATGGGTAAGTAGAAAAGTTGTCGGAGCTGGATGGGCTGTCCGATGCCTGAGCCACGATCTCTCCCGTGTCGATTCCTTTGTCTATTTTGTGAATCGTTACTCCGAAGTGCTCGGGATCGCCGGAGGCCTGAGCCCAATATCCACCATGTACTCCCCGATAGAGCGGCGTAATGCCGACATGCGTATTCAGGAAGACTCCATCGCTTGCCTGCAGTACCTTTTCTTCGAGAATGCGCGTTCCATTTACGACGATGACTCGCGGGGAGAGCTTCTGCAGAATGGTGATCACCTGGGCATCGTTTACCGACAGCACGTCTGTGATGTACTCAGCAGGGATGGGGGACTCGTCCATCCCGTACTGTTGCTTGATCTCCGCCCGGCGCTGGATAGCTTCACGCCTCAACAGAGGGACCAACCCTGCGGCAAACAGGATTTGTCCTGCCAGGGTGCGCCAGCCCAGTTTCTTTAGCCGCCGCTTTAGAAAGATCGACCGGGGAATCCTGGCTTCCCGGATCACTACGTCGATGCGGAACTCCTTCGCCAGCGCGTGGTAGACGATACGCGAGAGGTCGCTGTGATCGATGAGCAGGACTATACCGTGCACTGCGGTTTCTCCGCGCGTAGGATGTTCTCGGCAACCTCGGACATGGTTCGAGAGGGCCAGCCGGTTTCACTATTCAGGTTGGCATAATGCTCCGCGATACGGGTGAGGATAACGATGTTTTCCTCCAAGTTCACACCGAAGTTGTGTGGGTGCCACCAGAGATGAAAGGTCTGATGGCTGTTCGCCGCTGCGTCCATGGAGGCAAGAATCCGTTTGAGCCGCAGGTTCTCGAATCCTTTTAGCGACTTACTCCATGGCCGCAAAAATCTCGATTGGGAGACACGCACAATGGGATATTCCTGGTCGAGAGAGGGGGTGGCGCATCCATCGCCGCTTAGCGGGAGGTAGGCATCGGCGAGTCGTCTGGCTTTGTTGAACAGGCCGTTTCCCGCAGCGATCCAGGGTTCTGCCTCCGTGCTGCGATAGGCGATGAGACCTTCTTCCGCGCAGATGCCTATGTGCGGCCTCGAAATCTGATTCCGTGGGAAGACGATGCTCTTGAGCACGATTCCGTATTGGGCTGCCGCAGACTTTGCGCTTCTGAGGTCGGCACGAAAGGACTCTAAGGTAGGGCCTGGAGCCAGCGCATAGTAGTGCGAGAAGGTGTGCGTGCCGATCTCCTGCCCCTTATGCGCTTGTATCTCCCGGATCAGGCTCGGTGCGAAATGAAAGGGGTCTTCTTCTTCGTTCCTGCCTGCTTCAGAGAAGGCTGCATAGGGATCCAGGATGGTGTCACGGTACTGCGGCAACTCAGCAGGCCATGCGGCTTTCAAGTCGTCACGATTCTCAAAGAATAGAAAACCTACCGTGGCCCAGGTGGCGCGGATTCCATACCGTTCAAAGAGACGGAGCATGGCGGGGATGGCCTGGCGAACTCCGAGCAGGTTTTCGCGATACTGGTCGACGGTGCGATGGTCTCTGACGCCCCAGTGCAGCTCGAAATCGAGACTGATGACAAACGATCCGGGATTTTGCAAAGTATCCATCTCTAGTGATTGATCAGTGACAGATAACTCGCAGCGACACTGCGGACGGTGAACTGCTGCAGGTGCTTGTAGCTATCGATTGGCTTTGGATTGTCCAGGGCGGCTAAGAGGGCCTGCGCCATGGCTTTATGGTCTCCTACAGGTACGAGCGCGCCATATCTTCCATTGCAAAGCACCTCTGCCGGGCCATATGTGCAGTCTGTCGAGACCACGGGCATGCCCAGGGCCAGAGCCTCTACCAACGCTACTCCGAATCCTTCCCACTGCGATGAGAATGCAAAGACGGCGGCACGCTTCATGAATCGATAGGGGTTCTGTTCGAAGCCGGGGAGGGATACGTCCGCTGCGAGACCGGCTTCCTGGATGGTTTGTTCGATGCGGGCTCTATCCGGACCTTCGCCGAGGATCATCAGGCGAGCGGGGCGCTGGTTTCTAACGATGCGGAATGCCTGCACCAGCATCGGAAAATCTTTCTGCTTATCCAGCCTGCCTACGCCTAATAGCACCGGCGGCTGGCCCGGCTGGAACCATGGATGTTCGACCGTTGCCGCGGCTGCGGATTGGAGGGCCTCTGTGATGACAGGATTGTAAATAACCTGAATTTTTTGCCGAGGGATTCCGGTTCGCGCCGAGAGGTCGTCGGCGACTCCGCCGGAGACGGCCACGATGGCGTCTGTTGCACTGAGAGCCCATCGGCTCCACAGCGGCATCAGGCGATATTTGAGCCCGGAGGCGTTGGCTATGACCTGCGACATCGTGTTGTGTTCGGTGGCGATGACCTTTGTTTTTCCGCCGGCGATTGCCCTTGCGATAACTGCCGCGGCGCTGCAATGCGTCATGCCGGCGATCAATGCCTCCGGTTGCCTTGCCCGAAGATACTTTGCGATCTTCGGTACGCTCCTCATCATGCGGTCGGATTCGAGGTCGAAGATCTGAATGTCCTTTTCGAGGAGCCTCCCCATATCACCGCCGGCCCTTCCTGCGACCAGGTCCACTTCGGCGCCGCATTGGCGGAGGCCATTGGCCAGGTTGACGAAGACGCGTTCGACGCCACCGATCACCAGCGTCGGCACCAACAATGCGATTCTCATGGCATGCGTTCCCTGGACCGGAACCTTCCGATCCAACGGTATGATTCATTGTGCATGGGAAACCCTGAAAAACATTGTGGTGAAGACCCAATTTTGCGACCGGTGATGCCGGAGTTAAACACGGTTCGCGGAATCGCTGTTTTGATGGTGTTCCTCTTTCATGCTTTCGAAGATTTTACCCCCGCTGCTCAGCACCTTCCGGCATGGGAACGCGTGTTCTTATCTACCTTGAGCTTAGGGTGGATGGGAGTCAACCTCTTCTTTGTTCTTTCTGGCTTCCTGATTACCGGTATTTTGTTGGGAAGTGTGAGCAAGCCGCACTATTATTCGCGATTTTATCGTCGCCGTGCGCTGCGTATTTTGCCTGCTTATTATCTCCTGCTTGTGGTGCTGGCTTTGGTGAGCAGGTTGAGTTTTGTGAGACAGCATACGTCGCTGGCCTTTGCCGGACTGAGTTTCGTTTATCTCTCCAACATCACGCCCCTGCTTGGAGTGCCGAGAGATTATGCGCCGCTCTGGTCGCTGGCGGTGGAGGAGCACTTTTACCTGATCTGGCCCGCAGCCGTGAGAGTTTTTACCCGGCGAGGCCTTGCGATTGCTGCCGCTTCGATCTGTATCTGCGAGCCGGTGCTGCGAGCCTTTGCTGTTGCCCGCGGGGGACTATGGTGGGGGCCTTACACGTGGCTTTCGGCCGATGGATTAGCTCTAGGTGCTCTGCTGGCTATCTTTGCTCGTTCGCAATGGGGCTCCCGGACGAACGTCTTGAAGCTGGCCGGTTTTAGCGCTCTCCTTGGGATGATCTTACTGGTGATGAGCTTGCCTGTTCCGCGATTTATAGCCATCAGCTTGCGGGCCACCAGCGTGAATTACGGATCGCTCAGCGCCCTTGC
The DNA here is from genome assembly GCF_000178955.2 of Granulicella mallensis MP5ACTX8. Lineage (NCBI taxonomy): Bacteria > Pseudomonadati > Acidobacteriota > Terriglobia > Terriglobales > Acidobacteriaceae > Granulicella > Granulicella mallensis. Next base: position 1,721,002 of record NC_016631.1, read on the forward strand.
GATTGCGCTGTGGTTAGGAACGGGACGCTACAGAAGGCTGGCGAATCTGCGGATTTTGTCCTTCTATGGATTCATCAGTTATGGCCTCTATCTGATTCATCCGCTGATCTTCCACCTCTATAACGATGTATCTGTGAAATATGCATCTTTCTTCTATGTCGGGAATAGCTTTGGAAGATGCCTTCTCCGGCTGCTGGTGGTTCTTGTTCTTGCGATGGCGGTAGCTTATGTGTCGCGTATTACCTATGAAGAGTTTTTTCTGCGGAGGAAGGATGAGCCCGGTCAACCGCAAGAAAAGCCGCGACTGGTTTGATCAGCAAAGAGCGTCTTTTTCGGTTGTTGAACTAGGTGCGTGAGCCACCTGTATGAGTGCGATGCCTGCAAGCAGATAGGCCCATAAGAAATACCTGTCTTCTACGTTCGGATAGATCGCCAGCCTGGCCAGAGTGCAGAGGCCTGCAAGAGGCAGCAAGGTGCGAAGGGCCGACTTTGGCGGGAGCTTCCTCCATGCTGCTGCCGCCACCAGAAGCCAGATCGTCATGTAGGTGTAGGGAATCACTCTCAACGCCGCGATGGCATGCAGATATCCGGCAAAGCTGATCGGGATGGGGTGCTTGACAGGTTCCATCTCCGGCTTGATGAACGAGTGTTGCATGAGAACACGCCATCCGTAATAACTGGAAAAGTGGTTCGTCAAAACTACGCAGCCTGCGCTGAGTGCTCCGAACAAGGCTCCGAGGGAGAGGCTGAGGCGCTTCTTCCAGATCATCCATGCCAGCAGGATGAGTACAAGGATCGCGTTGTCGAACCTTAGCAGGACGCTTGCAGTCAGAAGTTCCGCAGCAAGCAGGTCTTTGTTCTTTGCGAAGGCAAGCAGGGCAAGAAGAACGATGGTGGTTGAGAGGGGATCGACGGTGACCATTCGTCCCATCGTCAGTACGGATGGCGCCAGCAGTAACAACGCGGATAAGACGGTCTCGTGCGTCCAGGCAAGGACAGCAAGGCCTGTGATCAGGAGGCAGCAGGCCGATAGGAGACGCAGGCCGGTGAGGATGGGCAGGCCCGCGCGCCAGAGCGCGTATCCTGTGGCTACGTAACCCAGCTTCACGCGATAGAAGCCCAGTTGCTGCATGAAATGATCCGGGTTGTTATAGACATCGGTAAAGTAGGGTTCGGCGGACACATTTTCGAACTGGAAAGGATCTGGCTGTGCGTCGAACTCAGTGCGCGCAATGCGTTGAATCGTTGCCGGATCGGAGTAGCGCAGAGAGGCGACCGCGCCTGCGTACAGGTATCGGTCGAAGGTCGGCAGCGGGCGAAGATAATCTGCCACGGCCAATGCCAGGCAAAAGATTACGTAAAGAAGCAAAGCTGGAGCGGAGCAGCCGAACCAGCTTCGTGCGGGTGAAGAGCTATTACCAGCCGTGCTGGGACGAGAAATTGTGTCTGACGTCATTTGCATCTCCCGCTTCCGCATCCAGATCTTGCCTCTTCTTTTTTAGCCATGTTACTGGCTGGCGTGAAAGAAGTAGACATAGGCGTCGGTGCCGTCTATTTTCCTCCAGGGCGCTGGAACGATGGAGGGCTCGAACCCCTGGATGACGTCACTCTGCGGATCGGCAATGACAGCTTCGGCTCCGGTTTGCTCGAGAATCCCTAATGCTTTCTTCTGCTGCTCCGGTCCGGACTCCCAGTAATCGAGTGCAGGGTGAACTTGATACCTGCGGATGTTCGCAGGGATCTCGGCCACTACCTGCAGCCGGGCAAGATGTGCCCAATAAGCTTCCATGCTGTCGCCGATGACTGCTACCCGGCCGCCCGGGCGCAGGCCATTCTGAAGCAGAAACGTTGCAATGACGGCGCTGCGGGGACTTCTGCCCGCCGCATGGTCACTTCTCAGCGCCTCCTGACTTGCTTGTAATATCAGCGTTCCTCCAGTGACAATCAGGGCTGCGAGTCCTACGCATGAAACCAAGCGAGGTGTGCCGCTGTTTTTCGGCAGCGAGCAGGCACAAATGGCACCTGCAAAGAGAAGGATCAGCCAGCCACCCATAAAGCGCGGCTCGACGTGGACAAGCGCAAACATAGGCAGTGCCATTGCGGCCGGCAACCACAGAGGCCAGAGCTTCCGAATATTTTTGATCCATTGCCCTCGATCCATTGCCATCAGCACCAGAACGATCGTGGCGCAAACGATGCCCGCCCCTGTCTCCATGATGGTTTGAAATTCCAGGATCAGGTTTGCCACGAAGACCTTTGCTTGAAGACTCCAGTTGAGGTGCGGCGCTAAACCCTCGTACCAGTATGTCGGATCGAACCAGGGCGGATAGGTGCCCATATCTTTCGCTGCGAATTCGTAGATCTCTGGAAGATCATTCAGCTTGCGCGTGGGATGAACCGGCATTCCTGAGCCTGAGGGACCACCCTGCCAATGCACATAGTAGGAGACGCCATTGATGTAAAAGGCCTGGCTCAGGCGAGCCGACTCTCCAAAGGTGAAATGGTGCTTCGACAAAGAGATCGCGCGAATGAAAGGAGCGCATAGCAATAGAAAGAGAACGAGTGCGGTTCCGCTCAGAAGCAGCCTTCGCCGCGACAGCGGAACGCTGAAGCCGGCGCATGCGATAAAGATGAATCCTATGGGGAAGAACGGTGCTTTGGCGTAGTAACCCAGGGCCAGAAAGAGGCCCAGCAGCAGCGCGGTTCCGAGGCGCGGAGAGCGCCGGAGTCTCAGTACGCTCCATCCGGCCAGGCAGCAAAATACGGCCCATAGTAAATCCGGTCCTACGCGGCTTACGGGGATGACACTGAGCGTTGCAATGCCGAAGACCGAATAGCCCAGAGCCCAGAAGGCCGATGCGGGCATTGCGGCGGCGTCCTGCTGCGCGAGGCTCTCGTGCCATCGCCGCACTTCACTCCAGAACAACTGAAAGCTGGCCAGCCCTCCTGCGAAGATCAGCACGTTTACGAGATGTGCCAGAGGGCATTCCCAATAAGCGTTGGGATGAAACAGCCATAGAAAAAATGAAAGGAGCACAGGATAACCAGGCGCCCAATAGGCATGTACGGCCAGACCCGGATGGCCGTCGACAATGGCCCTGGCGATGTCCAGGTAGGAGATGGAATCTCCGTCGAACTCGTAGCGGGTATACCAGGCTCGTACAAGAGCAATGGCTATGAGTGCGACCCAGACCCACACCTGAAGCCTTCGTGTATCGATAGGGGAGATCGAATCAGGCTGCGTCTCTGCCGACGACACGGCGACCTCGTTCATCCATGCTCCTTTTTGCAGGCCCCCTATTGTTGATGACACGCCCTAAGCCTGCGGCTTTGTCGCCACAGCAATCAGGCTGAGACCACCCCAGGGAAGGATAGGATCCAGCCGCCGCAGCACCGGCATGAGCATCTGCAGGACTTTCAATTGGACAGGCGAGAATGTTTTGCGCTTCAGTACCTTTCCATTGAACCACCAGCCGGGGACGGAAAAGCGATTGAAGTCGAAGATACGCTCGACCTGGAAGCCGGCCTGTTCCAGGCCTTGCCGCAGCGACTGCGGCGTGTATCGCTCGCGATGATCGAGCGCGTGATCGAGTGTGCCGTAAAGCGCGGGATGCTGCGGGACGAGGATCACGGCCCGTCCGCCGGGCATCAGCGACGATTTGATATTTTCAAGTGTGATCTGCTCATTCGGCACGTGCTCCAGGACGTTGACCATCAGCACGGTATCGAACTGTCCCTCGGTGCTCGCAAAATCTCCCGGGACGCCAGCATCGATATGGCGCACGCGGAGATAAGGTTTTCCAACGGAGTAGGAGCGCAGATAGGAAAGATACGAAGGATTAATGTCAGAGGCGAGATACAACTCACGCGGGATAAACTGCCCGGTCAATGTGCCGATGCCCGAGCCAATTTCCAGCACGCGATCGCCTACATACGGCGCCAGTGTCTGCCCCATCCATAGGTTGAACCTGCGTGCCTTTTCCAGACTCGCGAGGATCTGCGAACCGTACTGATCTTCCTTGTAGATATCGTCGATGAACCAGAAGTGCAGGATCGCGGACAGGGCGAGCCATATATCCTTATGGCCTATCTTCTTGCCTTCCTGGTAGCTTCGGGCAAGATAGCTGATGGGCGCCTCGAAGATGCGTGCGCGCCGCTTCGCCAGCTTGAAAGCTATTTCTATTTCGAAGCGAAAATCGTTGTGGCGCAGCGGGATCGATTGGAACAGAGGCGTGCGGATCGCCTTGTAGCAGGTCTCGATGTCGCTCAGGTTCAGGTCGGTGAAGATATTGGCCAGAAAAGTAAGCGCCTTGTTCGACAAGGTGTGCCGGAACATGAGCGCGCGGCGATAATGCGACGAAAGATATCGCGATCCGAATACGGCATCCGCAGACTCGGTTGCGAACGGTTTCAACAGAAGAGGGATATCCGCCGGATTGTATTCGAGGTCGGAATCGTGCACGATGCTGATTTCGCCGGTGGCTTTCTCCAGCGCGGTGCGCAGCGCTGCCCCTTTGCCCATGTTGCGCTCGTGCCGCAACAGAACGACGCGGTCATCCTCGGAGGCGATCTGCTGCAGAATCTCCCGGCTTCCATCCGTGCTGCAATCGTCGACAACGATGACTTCCATGCTGTGGATGATAGGGTCCTGCAAGGCGAGCAGGCGGCGCAAGCTGGGTTCGACGAGATAACGCTCGTTGTAAACCGGCACCAGAACGCTCAGGCTGAAGGACGTGCTGATGGGGCCTTCCATCATGGTCACATGCGACCATCTCTGCATCGGTTCCAACAGTCTCTGATCCTGCACGCTCATGGGTATCCTTTGAAATAAGGTTCTTTGAATAGCGGTTAGGATACTGCTAATTCGCGATGGCCATCGGAGTTACTTCCATTTTTTCAGGGCAGTAGTCGATGGGGAGCTGATAAAGCAGTTCCTGGATCTCTGCGCCTGACTTCCGGGCGCGTGCCGCACGCTCGAGTTCTGCAAGAAGCTGCGGAAAGCCTGCGGGTACGATGCCGGCTTGCACCTGAAAGACTTCACGAAACGGTGTGGGGGTTACCAGCGCGTCATCTCGCCATAGTTTTTCATGAAGTTTTTCCCCTGGCCGGATGCCTACGACCTTGATGTCAATGTCTTTTCCGGGGACCAGACCGGACAATTGGATGATCTCTTTCGCAAAATCGATGATCTTGACGGGATCGCCCATATCCAGGAGATAGACATCTCCGCGCGATGCGAGCGTGGCGGCCTGCAGGACGAGCTGCACGGCTTGCGGGATGGTCATGAAGTAGCGGGTCATCTCCTCGTGCGTAATGGTGACCGGGCCACCTGCGGCAATCTGGCGAAGAAAGATGGGAACCACACTGCCCCGGCTGCCCAGAACATTTCCAAATCGCACGCAGGCAAAATGCGTTTGGAGGCCGGTATTCTCGATAGCGCGTTGTTGAATGAGCATCTCCGCCGTGCGCTTGGTTGCGCCCATGATGCTGGAGGGATTCACGGCCTTGTCGGTAGAGATCATGACAAAGCGCTCGCAGCCGAATTCGATGGCGGCATCGGCAAGCTCACGCGTGCCGGCGACGTTGTTCAGAACCGCTTCGCAGCAGTTGTCCTCCATCACTGGAACATGTTTGTAAGCAGCGGCATGAAGGACGATTTGCGGGGAATACAGCTTGAAGGTCTGATGGACGATGTCATGATCGCGGATGTTGCCCACGATCGGCACTACTTTTCTGCCGTTCAGGTCGCCCAGCTCATTCATCAGCTCGAAGATTGAATTCTCGTCATGATCGAGCACGATGAGACGGTCAACGTTTAACGCCGCAACCTGCCGCGCCATCTCTGAACCGATGGAGCCCCCGGCTCCCGTGATCAAAACGGTTCGCGCGTTGAAGCACTGAACCACTGCGGGATGCGCCGCATTCAAGATCTTTGTGCCGCCTTGCGTCAGCTGATCGATGGAGACCTCGCGGTTCACCTTGACCCTGCCGTCCATCAACTCACTGCCTGAAGGAAGGATGCGAACCTGAACATCGAGGAGGCTGGCATCGCGAATCACCTGCGCGGCGCATCTCAAATTCGCACCGGAGAGGACCACAACTTCGATACGGTGACTCACCAGAAGGCTGGCCAGAGAGTCCGGATGGCCGAGGACAGGCCTGCCTGCGATGTTCGCACCGGCCAGGCGTACATCCTCGCTTACCAGGCCTAATACGTGAGCTTCGTTCGATGTATGAAGATGATGGACCGCCGTTGCCAGGGTCGTCTCCGACCCGACAATGAGCGCGCGCGGCCGGTCCACTGGGGTGTGGGCCGCGTCATTGATGAGACGCCGTGTCAGGCGCAGCGTGCAGGCAAAGACAAGAAAGATGCCGAATTCAAGAATGAGAACGCTGTAAGGAACGATGGGAAGAGCTTTGGGCTCCTGCCAGCGCACCAGCAGTAGAAGAACAGTCACAGGCAGCGAGCGAAAGGCCAGAAAAAGCCCATCCCGCACATCGAAGAAGCGCCAGGTTGACCGGTATCCTTCCCGCGAGAGGTGAATTGACAGGGGGCGCAAGACTACTACGACACACAACCATGTCCACATGCTGCGCTGCATTTTGGGTTCGATATGAAAATCAAACCGGAGCACATAGGCATAAATCATAGCCATGGCCGCAGTGAGACCATCGAGAATTACACGAATATACCCATGAAACACCCAGCTCGGAATTAGATTGGCGTATCTTTCACGTCTACGGTCAGGGACAACCAACAGTTTGTGACTGTACTCCACCTACCCTCCTAGGGGTTTTCATTTTTGCGCAGGAGAACCTCTGACGGACAAGTTAGGTCTTGTCGAGAAAAGCCAGCAACCTTTTCTTCCAGTACCTAGTTCGATCACTTTATCAGGTTTGTTTAATTTCGCAATAGCAACAAAATTACGGCAGAGGATGAGAAATTATTCTGATCCAATCATTCAATAATAATTTTTATCTGCGTGTCACCAACAAGAATACAATTGCAAAGCTACCGTTCTACCGGCTACCTGTTTACTCTGGATTGAACAGTAGCTGGGGATGCTTCTTCTTGTGCAATCGTTTGATGCCGTGAGCATTTGCCATGGTTGCGTTGCGGAGATTAACGATGATCATCGTGCAATTACGCTCAGCTATCGCACTGTTTACCTGTAACTGCCTTGTGAGCATGGCCATAGCCTCCTCATCAAGCATTGGGCTAGTTATGGCTACGGGGGATGTCGTAGTCGATGGGCAGCGCGTACCGGGCAACTCAGCGATCTTTTCCGGAAGCCGAATCTCTTCGGGCGATAAGACCTCGAACCTGCAGTTTTCAGACGGCACAAGCGCGGTCATGAACCCAGGTACGACGATGACTGTGTACCGGGAACGCTCTGTCCTGCAACAAGGCGTGACGACGCAACGTGGTATCGATAAGCATTTCGTGCTTGCCAATGGATTGAGGATTTCCAGCACAACCTCGAACGTCACCGCCCTGGTTGGTGTAAAGAATGATTCTTATATGGAAGTCTCTGCGCGAGACGGAGAAGCGGATGTCTGGAGTGCCTCTGGAAAGCTTGTAGCCAAGGTGGAGCCGGGGCAACCTCGCAGCTTTACCTATCAGCAGGTTCCTCAGCAGGCTCCGGCGGAAGGCTCGGTAGGCTCCGTAGACCTCTGCGGCCGGCTGCGTCCAGGGTACCTGATTTCGGATAAGTCTACCCGTACTACCTACAAGCTGAAAGGATCAGACCTCGATCCCTTTGTGAATAAGCGGGTCCGGGTCGCCGGAACGATGGTTTTTACAAGCGGCACTCCTTCCTCCACTGCACCTTCCGTTGTAACGGTGGATGGCATTCAAAAACTGCAGGGTTCCTGCGAGGCAGCAGGGGATGACAGGAAGCGGGACGCCCTGATCCTTATAGGTGCGCTTGCAGCGGCTGGAACCCTGATTGGCGTGAGTATCGGCGGTGGGTCCGCGCCCCCCTCGCCACCGCCGGTGACGCCCTCAGTCCCCTAGAGCCGTTTCTGTATAGGTGTAGAGGGTTCTTTTCAAATTCACCCCAAAACTGTCATCTCGACCGGAGGCGGCGTTCTTTGCCGCCGGAGTGGAGAGACCTGCAGGCTTTGCCCATGGAGGCTATATTGCCCGCGCACGCGAACCTGCAGGTCTCTCCACTTCGCATGACATAAAGCCGTCATGCTTCGGTCGAGATGACAAGGTATGGGTAATTGGGGGGAAAGCCTCTACACCTATAGGGAAACTGCCCTAAGATGTCCTGGAAAAACGTTCGAGCAAAAGCCTTATGGGCCTGACGATGTAATACAGAAAATGTAGCGGCTGCGGTAACCGCACCTGCTGCCAATCCGGCTCTGCGGGAATAAATAGACGTTCGAAGAGGAAGCTGCTCTGAGCGCGCCAGCTTTTTACAAAGGCCAGGTGGTAGTGCAAGGTTTCGCGATAGCCGATATCGTTGCCTTTGCGAAACAGAAATGCCGATGCTGTCTTGGCGAGCGTCTGCGCTTCTACCTCCTCTTCGCAATGTTGCTGGACTTGCGACGGCAGTTTCAATCCCAGGACCTGCTGCGCCAGAAGCAAGGCGTGTTTCAGCACAAGGTCGCAGTTAGCTGACTTTGCCCAGGCCATGCACTGCTCCCAATCCAAGGTCTGCGTAGATACAGAGCAGGCCACGTCACATAGATCCCTCAGGTTCAGCCAGCAGTGTTTGGTTCCGTGAGCGCAAAGATAGAGCAGCAGATGCTCCGGGGAGAGCGTCAGAAACGAGACTCCCTCCCGGTGTTCGACTCGCGCCGATTGGAAAAGCTCCCGAACCGGCAGTTGAAACGGGAACATCGTGTGCAGCGGGCTCCAGTGCAGATCGATGACTGTGCCTCGATCGTCGTTGATAAAGTCCATCTGGCGATTCCTGGAGCCCAGCAAGGTAGACCTGTCCGCGGGAGACTGGAGCCGATAACCCTCGCGCACAAGAAGCTCGGACGCCACGGGAACGTCCTCGGGGCTGACCAGCAGGTCGAGGTCCGTGAATTCTCTGAGAGCGGCATTCCGGTAGGCCAGTAACGCAAGCGACGGACCTTTCAAGGAAATAACTGGAAGACCTGCCGCATCGAATGCCTGCAGAAGCCGGAGCCACTCCTGCATCTGGATCAGGTTGTTCCGGGCGGCCAGCAGCCATTGCTGCTGGAAGCGATCGCGTACTTCCCGGGGAATCTTCTCCGCGCCGTATTGATTCAGAACATAGATGACAAGCGGTTTGATTGCGTGGCGATCCGCTATGCGTTCGATCGCTTCCCAATGGAGAGGCTGTGCCAGCGCTGTCTGAAGGCCGCCGTCATCTCCACCAGCAAGATACACGCGAGCAGCCTGCACCACTAGATTGCCTTCGCTGCCCTCTATCCCCTGGTAAACGGCCTGAGCAAGTGGGGCATGGATGCTATTTTCGTGGATAGGTTTACGTGAATACATTATTACTTTGCACGAGCAGACTACCTAAGTGTAGTATGGCGACACTTCGTACGCTGTAGACTAGAAAGTAGAAGCTAAGACTTTTACTTTTGGTAATGGGCCCTGTACTCGGAAGAGCATTGGTTGCCTGCTGTATCTGCGGCTCGGCCGACATAAAGGCGAGCATGTGCATAAGCTGGTCTCTCAAACAGAGAAATGCTGCTAAAGATAGATACGGCAGGGTAGAGATTTCTTCCTTGCTGCGGCGAACGAATCGTTTCGTTCTTCTCAGCCATTCGACCGATTCCGTTGGAGGGATTGTCCTGTGAGACTCATCGATAATTTTGTAGGAAGATATGTTGCTTATCCTGCAGTTGCAGCTCTTTTAGCCGCATGTATCACCATGTCTGCTCCTGCTCAACAGAATCCTCCCCCTGGCGGTCATCTGGTCGATGACTGGACGCATCATCATGTCATCTTCTCCGACCCCGGTACGGAGCAGGACGCGATCAAGAAGGGCAGGCACGCGGAATGGCTGCGCATTGTGAACGATCCTCGCTATCGTATGCAGCAGATCCGGCGGGCAGCTGAAGCCAGGCAAGCATCACACTTTGGCTCAGACCCCTGGAATGATAGGGAACACGACAGGCGGAGGGACGGGCATCCTCCCGCAGGGAGTGAGGATGAGTCTATCCAGAGAGACTGGGCCGTGACGGTGGGTGCAGCGGGGGCGTCTACTGCGATCGATACCTATCCTGCGAAGTTCACGTTTGACGTAAATGCCGTTCCTAGCTGCTCTCAGGATTACGTGATTTACCCTGTCAATGTTGCCGGCTCCACGACTCAGGCAAATATTCTTGGCGTCAACAATCTCTACAAAACCACCTGCACCACGGGAACGGTGCCAAATGTAGAGTTTGCTTATAACGTTGGCACAGGCATCGTCGAAACTTCTCCGGTTCTTTCTGAGGATGGCACCAAGGTCGCTTTCGTGGAGAGCATTCAGGGTGGCCTCTTGAATCTTTCCGGGTCGATCTTTCACGTTCTTACGCTGGGCACCAATGGGAACACAGGTTGCCCTAGTTCTCCATGCAACGGAAATGCCAGCAACAAACCTGTGGCTCCAGGCACCCTGAACAACGCAAAGGACGTCAAAATTCTGATGCAGGCCGCTACCCTTCTCGGCCTGAATGCTTTCGGTTCTACTGATTTCAAGTCATCGCCTTTTGTCGATTACACGAACGACATTGCGTATATAGGGGACCTCAACGGAGTGCTGCACAAATTCACAGGGGTATTTCAAGGAATTCCAGCCGAAGTCATTACCGGGGGGTGGCCGTTTGTCGCCCCGGTGCCTCTTCTCGGTACAGCAGCCTCTTTTGGTAGCCCGGTTTTCGATGGAGGGGCTAGTCAGAACATCTACGTTGCCAGCCTTGCGAACGGCTCTAACACCGGGGGGCAGATCTTCTGCGTTACCACGGCGGGTGCTGCCTGTGCTACTCCTAGTATCCAGGCTGGTACCGGCGGCATCCAGGATAGTCCGATTGTAGACAGCACGACAGAGAAGATCTTTGTAACGAATAACAACGGTTCATCGAATGCGCTGCTTCAGGTGTCTACGTCGTTAGCCTCAGCGTCGTTGATTACAGCCAACATGGGCGCAGCCGGGACCGACCTCTATGATGGGGCATTCGATAATGCCTATTTCGCAAACGGAACCAACACGGGACATATGTACTTCTGTGGAGGCGGCACGCTGTACCAGGTCCCGATCTCAAACGGCACCATGGGGACTGCGGCTGCTGCCACTACTCTCAAGCTAAGCACTGCCACAGGCGGGCAAGCTGATTGCACGCCGCTTACCGAGGTCTTTAACCCGAATATCACGATCAGTGGAACCACGGGCCATGACTTGCTCTTTCTGGGGGTGACGAACAAGGGCGCGCCCACAGGCTGCAATGGCGGAGCGTGCATCATGACCTTCGACATTACCAGTGGGGCCGTTCCCACTGCTCCCATAGCGACGTTCCCCTTAGCGACGGGTACGACGCTGCTGGGGACGAGTGGATTAGTTATTGACAACGTCTCCACTAGCACTGGAGGATCGCAGGTGTACTTCGGAAACCTGAATGCAGGTACTGGAGTGCAAGCTTCTCAAGCAGGGCTTCAATGAGGGGCAACATGAATGGACCGGAAGAGATCGACGAGATAACCGCGCAATCGGAGATACAGCCGCCGGCGAAGAAGCTCTATCGCAAACCTGAGTTTCGCTTCGAGCGCGTCTTCGAGACTCGGGCTCTGAGTTGCGGCAAGATATCGACGATCCAGGCCCAGTGCGCCCACAATCGAAAAAGCTCGTGACGGGCGATGTCATGCCTGTGGGGTTGCAGCAGCGCTCGGCATTGGGTTGTGAGCTGGTTGCCGAGGTGGCTCACAGCTTCGGTGAGGTCTGCCTCCAGGTCACAGGCTCCAGCATGATTCCGGCGATCTGGCCGGGCGATGTGGTTGCCGTCCGGCGCTCTGATCTGGGAGAGTTGCGGCCTGGCCAGATTGTTTTATATCGACAGGAAAGAGGGCTGGTGGCTCACCGGATCGTCCATATTCAGGGCAATCTTTTGACTACTCGAGGAGATACGCTCCGGCATGACGACCCGCCGGTCAAGGCCTCTGATCTCGTGGGGCAGGTGCTTTCACTGGTTCGTAAGGGACAACGGGTGAATCTACGCCAATCCTCGTGGCAGTGCATCAGCGCGTCACTTCTGCGGCACTCGGACCTCTGCCTGCGCATGACGCTGCGTCTGGGGCTTCGCCTGCGGCGGCAGGGAACTGAGGAGATGGCATGACGCATGAGCCCGTCACAGCTGCCGGGCAGGGAATCATCATTGAGATCGGCGGCATACCCATCCAGGTGCGTAGTGAAAGCCCGGAGTTTCTGCGCATGTTGGAAGAGCGCTATTCCGGCTTTCTCAACGATGAGGCACACCCGGTCTTTGAATTCGATGTCGAGCTGGTGCAGCCGCGAAGGATCAGCGAAGAGGACGATGTCGTGGTGAGCTTCGATTCGGGCCGATGGTTGATCGAGCGTGGCGACTTTCGTGCGGAGTGGGAGCCGGAGACGCGGCGCGGAAAGATTATCCAGTCGGCAAACCCTTACTCGATTGACTCTGTTCTTCGCATCGTTCACACGCTCGTTCTGGCGAGGGAGGGCGGTTTGCTGGTGCATGCAGCCAGCGCGGTTCGGAATGGCAAAGCCTTTCTGTTTGCAGGTGTCTCCGAGGCGGGAAAAACAACGATCTCGCGTCTGGCTCCTGGGGATGTTACGTTGCTCACCGACGAGATTTCATATCTACGACGCGATGGAAATGGCTACGCCGCTTATGGCACGCCGTTTGCCGGAGAGCTGGCGAGGGCGGGAGAAAACGTTAAGGCTCCACTGGCGGCCTTGTATCTTTTGCGGAAGGGAACGGAGAATACGATCGAACCGGTGCGGCCGAACGATGCCGCGCGGATGCTGCTCGAAAACGTGCTGTTCTTTGCCTGCGATCCGGATCTGGTCGGTCTGGTCTTTGACGCAGCCTGCGAATTGGTGCAGCATGTCCCTGTGTACCGTTTGACTTTTTTCCCCGATGCACGAGTTTGGGAGCTGATTGGATGAGATCCGTTTATATTTCCAGGGCAACCGCCGTGGCCGCTCGTTCGCTCGATGGTGAAATGATGATCATGTCTGCCAGGGATTCCACTTTGTTCACACTGAATCCGGTAGGCACCATCATCTGGCAGTCGGCAGACGGAAAGATGCCGCTGGCGGAGATCGTGAAACAGAAGATTTGCGTGGAATTTGACGCTGACCCAGCGGAGGCATTGAAAGATGCCGAGCAATTTGTGAGCGATTTGGCTAGTCATGGCATTCTGGTCCTGTCCGACAGTCCGATCGCTCAGCCCGAGCTACACAGCAAAACTGTAACAAGGGGGTCATGATGAGCCTGATGCAGGAGCTTGGACAGCGTGCTTTGGACCGAGGCGTGCCGCTTAGCGTGCAACTCGACGTTACCTACCGCTGCAACGAGCGCTGCGTCCATTGCTATCTTGACCACGACGACCACGGCGAGATGACCACTGCGGAGATGCGCGATGTGTTGGATCAACTGGCTGACGCGGGCGTTTTTTTCCTTACCTTGAGCGGCGGCGAAGTCTTCATGCGCCAGGATTTTTTCGACATTGTGGAATACGCGCGCTCTTTGATGTTCTGCGTAAAGATCAAGACCAACGCATTCATGATCGGAGAAGAAGAGGCGCGCCGCCTGCACGAGCTGATGGTGCAGGATGTTCAGGTCAGCATCTACTCCCATCGCGCAGAGGTTCATGATGCCATTACGCTGCTTCCGGGCTCGTTGAAGCGGACCGTTGAGGGAATACGGCGGCTGCGGGCACAGGGGGTTAAAGTCATCGTCGCAAACGTCCTGATGATGCAGAACCTGGGCGACTATGGCGGAGTGATTCAACTTGCAGAGGATCTTGGCGCCGAATACACCATTGACCCGACGATCACCCCGATGATGGATGGGGATAGGAATGTACTCCGGCTGGGCCTGGGCGTGCCGCAACTGCAGGACGTGTTTCGCAACTCCGATCTGGTGGGGGACGTCGATGAGTTTTGCGCCCCGCCGCCTGCAATGCATGAGGATGTCCTAAGAGAGTTACCGTGCAGCGCCGGTCACACGGCATGCTATATCTCGCCTTACGGAGACCTGTACCCCTGCGTGCAGTTCCCTTTGCCCAGCGGTAATGTGCGCAGCCAGAAGTTCATGGACATCTGGCTCCACTCCGAACAACTTAACGATGTTCGTTCCATCTCCGCGGCCGATCTGCCGGTGTGCTCGGGCTGTGGTCATGTCGGCTCCTGTTCACGCTGCCCCGGACTGGCTTATTTGGAAGGAAATATGCGTGGACCCTCCACGCAGGACTGCCAAAAATCCTTCGCGCGGACTGGGATCGAATCTGCGAACATGCGGCTCAAAAAGGCTGGATCAGGATCTTCAAGTCTGGTTCAGATTGCCGCGTTGCCAGCCTGAAGTTCAGATTTTGGTGGGAGCTCCGGAGAGTGCATGCCTGAAAACAGTAATGAAGCTACATGGGACCCGGTGTGGGAAGAGATCTTCCAGCGTAAGGAATGGGGTAAGTATCCGCCTGAGCACGTGGTTCGTTTTGTAGCGCGTAATTTTTACCGGGCTACAGAGCGCAGCGGCGTTCGGATTCTGGAGATCGGTTGCGGACCGGGTGCAAATGTCTGGTTTATGGCGCGCGAAGGTTTTGCGGTCTCTGGTATCGATGGTTCTTCGACCGCTATCCAGAAGGCAGGCCAACGATTGAGCAACGAAGGCCTGGCGGCTGATTTGCGCGTCGGCGATTTTGCTCAGTTGCCGTGGCCGGATGCAAGTTTCGATGGCGTCGTAGAGAATGTCAGTCTTTATACAAATCCCTTGAACAGCATCCAACGCGCGTTGCGCGAGGTGCATCGTGTGTTGAAACCTGGGGCACCGTTTCTTTCTTCGTCTTTTAGCGATCGAACGTGGGGCTATGGTCTGGGTGAATGGGTGGAGCCTGATAGCTTTACAAATATCCAGGAGGGCCCGATTGCCGGTACCGGGTTCTGTTTTTTTCTGAAGCGAGAGAAAGTTCCCGGCCTCTTTCAGGATTTCTCCGATGTGACTATCGAACGAATCTCCCAGACGCTGGACGGGGAGCAACATCTGGTAGAACAGATTGTGGTCACCTGCCGTAAGCCTGGGAAATGAATCATGCAAAAATCCGCACTTGAGCTTCTGACTGTAGCGGATTCAGAGCGATGGAGCACCTTGGTTGTTCATTCCGCCACGCCTGATGTCTACTACTTGCCTGCATACGTCCACGCAACGGCAGAGATCGAACACACGGAGCCTGTGGCTGTCGTCGCAGGACAGGATTCCTGCCGGCTCCTCGCGCCCTTACTGGTTCGCAAGATGACAGCCGGGGTGAACGGTTCAGAGAATGCGCCGGGAGACGTCTCCGGCATCCAGTGGAGCGATGCTTGTTCTCCCTATGGCTATGGAGGTCTCCTGCCTCTATCGAACAGCCAGACAGTGGATGCCGACAGCCTGCGCTATTTTTTTGACGACCTTCGCGGTTGGTGTTCTTCTCGTGATCTGGTTTGCTGCGTGCTTCGTTTGCATCCGCTCATGAATCAGGCCGAGTGGTTTCTGCAGGAGGAGCCATGGCAGAAGGACCTGAAGATAGATCTTCGGGGCTCGACCGTCGCAATCGACCTGGGTCGCTGGGATGACGCCCGGGATTGTCCGGACGGGATGAGAAAAGGCAGGCGTTCCGATCTGAACGTTGCCCGGCGCGACTTGCGCGTGACATGGACCAGCGGGGAAGACCTTGACGTCGGCCTGAACCTCGATCGTTTTCTTGCTCTGTATGAACAGGCCATGGAAAATCATGGCGCCGCCGGTTTCTACAAATTTCCTCCCGAGTATTTTTCACGTTTGGCTTCACTAGAACAACGTTTCAGCATTGCTTTTGCATGGCTGGGCGATCAACTCGCCGGAGCAAGCATCTTTCTGGCAGGGCGCGATTATGCTCATTATCATCTTGCCGCCGGCAATGAACTGGGGATGAAACATAAGGCTGCCACGCTGCTGCTGGTCGAGGGTGCGAAGTGGGCGCGACGGCAAGGCTGCAAGCTGCTGCATCTCGGCGGCGGAGTGAGTCCCGGCGATTCGCTCGAAGATTTCAAGCGCAGCTTCGGGACAGAGTTATATCGTTATGCTTATCTTGTAATGGTCACCGATCCGGAACGCTTCGAGCAGCTCTGTCAGTTACCGAATGCACCGTGGCCCTACAACGTGAGCCGCACATGAGTTTGGAAAGAAAGGGACGGACGCCATTGAGATCGATTGGAGTCGTGACGACGTCGCGCGCGGACTATAGCTGCTATCGCCCGCTCCTGAATGCCTTCCAGGCCGATCCGGAGATATCGCCTAAGTTATATGTCTCCGGCACGCATCTCTCTGCGGAGTTTGGGATGACTGTGCGGTCCGTTGAAGACGACGGAATCGAGATTGTCGAACGGGTGGAGATGCTGCTCTCCTCCGACACGCCGGAAGCTATTGCCAAGTCGATGGGGCTGGGCCTGATCGGGTTTGGCCAGGCCTTCAGCAGGTACCGCCCGGAGATCCTCATCGTGCTGGGTGACCGGTATGAGATGCTCGCCGCAACACTCGCCGCGCTACCCTTCAAGATTCCCATCGCACATCTCAGCGGGGGCGAACTGACGCAAGGCGCGATCGATGACGCTCTACGGCACAGTATTACCAAGCTGAGCCATCTGCACTTTACGGCTACGGAAGCCTATGCTCGCCGCGTCATTCAATTAGGCGAAGACCCAAAGCGTGTTTTTGTATCCGGTGAACCGACGCTCGATCATATTTCGACCGCACCGAGGCTCACTCCCGAGGAGCTGAGAAAACGCTTTGGCATCGACGTCGAGCGTCCCTTCCTTCTTGTGACCTTCCATCCTGTCACTCTGGAGTACGAAGACGTGGAGCGGCAGATCGATGAGCTGCTGGCCGCTCTCGATCAAGCCGGTTTTGCGGTGATCTTTACCATGCCGAATGCTGATACCTCCGGACGAATCATCACGGCAAGAATCCGGCAATGGATCCAGTCCCATCCTGGAGCTGCTGATCTGGTGGATAACTTTGGCTCTGAGGCTTATCACAGCGTATTGTGCCGCGCGATTGCTGTAGTCGGCAACTCTTCCAGTGGGATCATCGAAGCGCCGTCCTTTAAGGTTCCGGCGATCAATGTTGGTACCCGTCAAGCGGGTCGCATCCGCGCGGAAAGTGTCATCGATGTAGGAAATGAACGAGCAGAGATCCTGGCAGCGATACGGAAGGCAGCTTCCAGTGAGTTTCGCAGCTCGCTGCAGTCCCTGGTGAACCCTTACGCAAGCAAGACAAACTCGGCTGTGTCTACGATCGTCGATGTTCTGAAACGCGTTGAGTTGGGCAACGCGCTCCTACACAAGAAGTTCTATGACCTATGAGCCTCAAGGCTGCATAGGCTCCAGTTGGATGTCGTCCACCCAGAACGTTCCTTGAATCTGTGTCTCCCCGGGATGACGCTGTATGGCCAGCAGTAGAAGCTTTGTTTCAGGTCCGGTTGTCAGTTCTGTATCCAGGCGATGCCAAGGTGTAGTGCCGATCGTTTCTTCCGTAGATCCAAGCACCGTCTTGTTATAGCCATCCAGCAAAGTAAGCGCCGGGCCGTTCGCGGTTTCGATATCCTCGCTCTTCACCCATGCCGAAAGGCGATAACGTGAGTCAGGGTGGACTGCAATGTATTGAAAGATGCCGGCGTCGCTACCGTTAAGGCTGTATACCAGCTTCAGAGAGGGAGCCGCGTTGTGGAACGCTGTGTCGTCAAGAGTGAGCGCGATCTGCGGCACCGGGCTATAACGCCAGTCAAAGCCCGAATTAAGGATGTCCTGAGTAAAGGAACCATCCATCACCAGATGATTCGGTTGCCCATACGCTTGCAGCGCTGCCGACATGGACGAAAGCTGCTTCCATGCCTCGCTTGCCTGGTCTACGGCATGGGCCTGGATCAGGCTATCGATATAAAAGAGCCCATGGTGGTAGTCGAAGGGGACCTTCGTTTGCATGAGGGCCAGCCATATCTGGTGTGCGGAATTGGAGTCATCTGTCGATAGCAGGAGCTTGATAAAGGCTAAGTAGACTTCAGGGTTTGGGGGAAGAATGCTTTGCATGCGCTGTATGTCATGCAGAGATTGCCAGCAGCTATTCAGTACGGATGGAGCAAGCGACGGCTCCTCCTGCAGAACGATCGCGAACTGATGCAAAGCCTCGTTTGTATCTCCTTGAAGCAGGAAAAAGTTAGCCGCGCTCCAGGCCGTGTCCGGAGTCGTGGGATCGACAGCGAGCGCTTTATAGGCTGCAGCTCGGTTCAACGGAATGTTTCCGACGGAATAATATGCCTGCGCGAGATCCAGCCAGATGGCAGAGCTATAGGGATTCAGTTCGGAGGCTTTTCTGCATTCGCCTACGGCTCGTTCGGTTTGCTGAGAGACGAAGAGCATGCTGCGGCATAGCTGCTCGTGATAGGTTGCGTTTTGCGGTGCGAGGGCAACAGCTTTTTCAATGGAAGGCTGGTCCAGATGATCGGCAAGCTGCTGTGCGCGATATACCCTGACCGCGAACCACGCATAACTCGCCATCACCATGGCACAAGCAACGAATAAAAATATTCGTCGCCACCGGCCTTGTTCGAATGCCTGCTCCATCATGAGAGGATCCCCAATTACCGGCTAGGAAGGCTAGGAAGATGTGTGGAGAGTTTCATCGTGTTCACTCTCTGGGTTCTGGTCTAAGTCCCTCGCTTCGCCTGGCTTCATCTCCTGGCTCTTCATCTTATTTGCGGCATAGTAACCGGACCTGCCCCCGTAGTGGTAATAATCCGGCGAGCCCAGATCCGCGGCATTTACGACCACTCCCAACACGTCGGCGTTTACGCTGTGAAGTAGACCGCATGTGTGCCGGACGTGGGCGGCAGTCGTTTGACCGGAGCGGATGATCAAGAGCACAGCATCCGTTTCAACGGACAAAAGAACGGCATCCGTGACCGTAATCACCGGAGGAGAATCGATGATGACGTGGTCATATTCTTCGCACCACTTCTTGAGAAGATCGCGCATCAGCGATGAGCTCAAGAGTTCAGAAGGATGCGGAGGCACAAGACCTGCCGGGAGAACAAACAGGTTGGGTTGAACCGTGGACTGAATAGCGTCTCGGACCTTGGCGCCTCCGGTCAGGACGTTCGATAAACCCACGTGCCCTTTGATCTTGAATGCGGTGTGAACGCTTGGACGGCGCATGTCGGCGTCTACCAGCAGAATTCGCTTTTCCTGCTGCGCCATCACAATAGCTATATTGATGGAGGTCATCGTCTTCCCGTCTTCAGGGACGGAACTCGTAACCAGGATGGAGCGCGGCGGATGGGAGACGCTGGAAAGAAGAATCGAAGTGCGCAACGCTCGATAAGCTTCTGCAATCTCCGATCGCGGTTCCAGATAGCTGATTAACGGCTGCGGCCCTGTACCGGTGCCAGGCATTTTGTTGAGCAGACGTGATCTTGCAGCATTTGTACCCGCCTTGTCGAAGACGGGCTGCATGGGAATCACTCCTAGTACCGGTAGCCCAGATGTAGTTTCTGCCTGCTCTGGCGTGCGCACTGTAGCGTCAAGAGCCTCCAGGCCAAAAGCAAGCGCTATGCCGACGACGAGACCGACGAGCAGGGCAAACTCCAGATTCCTCGGAATATTCGGTTTCGTCGGATAGCGCGGCAAGCGCGCCCGATCCACTACGCGAGTATTGCTGGAGGTCAACCCCGCCGCAAGGCTGGCCTCCTTGAGCTGCTGCAACAATCCATCATAGATCTGGCGGTTGGAGTCGGCCTCCTGCTTGAGGATTTTGTATTCGATGGCATTTTGGTTGAGCTGATCGGCAATGCCCATTTGTTCCCCCAGCGCCTCCTGTAGCATCTGCTCGCGATTCACGGCTGTCTGGTAGTCATTATGAATGCGACTTACGCTGTTCTTCACCTGCTCGTTGATGCTCTTATTCAGTTGGTCAAGCTGGCTCGTGATCTCCCGCATCTGCGGATAGCTTTGGCCGGCCCATGTGTCAAGCTGTGCATATCGAGTCTGCAGCTCGGATTGCCGCTGGCGGAGCGCGCTAAGAATGGGGTCCTGGAGAATCACGCTCAGCGTCGATGGGTCGCCCCTCTTCGCGACGTTGTAGAGAGACTCCTTTTGGATTCGATCTGCCTGGGCAGAGGTTAGCTCTCTGTTCAGTTCGTCGAGTTTTTCCGTTGTCAGGTTTTGCTTGTCGTCCGTGCCAACAATAGCGTGTTCTTTTTGGTACTGGACCAGCTTGGCCTGCGCAGTTTCCATCTTGATCTGCATATCGGCCAGTTGCTTGGAGAGCCAATCAGCAGCCTGCATGGTGCTGTCGTATCGCGACTTCACATTTTGTTCTATGTACGCGGCGGTGATCCCATTCGCGATCTCTGCCGCCAATGCGGGACTTGGGTCGGAATACCCAACCTGAACCAGGGTCGTGTCGGGGATCTGCTGTATCGTCAGATTGCCCTGGAGCTTGCGAATAAGAGATTCCAGACGAAAACTTTCCTCGGCGGGCGATTGCGACACGGCGATGCCACCGTTGCTCTGCGTTTGGGCGCGACCCGCGAAATCGGCACGCGTATCGAGATTCATCCGATGAATGACTAATTCGGCCATCGTGTCCGACTGCAGAATCTTGACCTGAGTATTAATGCCTGCCTGGGGGTCTTCAAGGGCCGAGGACGAGCTGTTGTTGTCTTTGAAGTTGAGCGGGTTGGAAGTCGGCGGCGAAATCGTAATTTTCGTCACAGCTTCATAAATGGGGGTGGTATGCAGGCTGATCAACGCCGTCGTAATCAAAACAATGGCGACAGAAACGATCACAATCCATTTGCGTTTAAGCAGGATGTGCCAGTAATCGCTGATCGAATGTTCCCGTGCAGGTGGTCTATACATCTCCTGAAGAGATGCAAGCCGGGGCGAATCATGGCGTACCGGTTCGGCGAATTCTCCGCGCATTCTTCCAGTACTCATTTTCCCTTACCCTCGCACCTTGCCGAACTCCTGATGCTCTTCTGATTTGTCTCGGCGCGTGGTTACCAGCGCTGACAAAGCAAAAAAGAAAGCTGCGTTTGCGGGTATCTGCAGATTGAAGTCGACAAGCCCGTGAACCAGAATTCCGATGCATCCCAGAAATGCAGCCAGTCCCACGCTTGATTGCGTGTCGCTGCGCCAGTGATTCAATTTGTCGATGCCGTCACGAAACAGCACAGCTAGAAAAGCAGATGAGAAGGCAAAACCAACTATACCGGTTTCTACGAGTGTTTGAACAAAGTCGTTATGCGCTTCGTTCACCCATAAATTTGAATAAAAGCTACGGAAGGAAGGGTATACGGTCGAAAATGTCCCCAATCCCCAGCCCAGGAACGGCCGCTGGCGCAGCATCCTGAAGCTGTCTTTGATGATTGCGACACGTCCGGTTGCTCCAGCGTCGGAGATCGGGTTCAGCAGACGTGCGATTCTTTCCACCAATCCTGCGGGACGCAGCCATGCCAGCCAGGCAATCAGTGCCACGCAAAGAACTGCGAGCAGCAGAATCTCGCGGTAAGCGAAACGTCTGTTCCGGAACAAAATCAACGAGAGCACAGCCAACTCGACGGCAAACGCTATCATGCCTCCGAGAGATTGAGACAGGAAGATCGTGCTACCCATAACGACGGCGGCAAAGAGAAAAAAAGCCCGGCTGGCTTTTTCTCCTCGCTTGTCAATGGCAAGCATCAGTGGGAATGGGACAAGCATCTCCATCAAACCTGCATAATAGGCATGGTTCACGTAGGGTCCGTAGATCCATCCTCCATGATGTGTGGCTACGACCCAGTAGATCTTCCCGTTGAAGGTGAATTGCTGGACAATCGCAAAGAGCGAGAGCAGGAATCCATAGCCGGCGCAAAAAAAGCCAAAGGCCGACCGCTGCTTCCGCCGCTGGAAGACCTGCGACACAAGAAAGATGAGCCCACCGTAACAGGCATAGAGCAGCCCCTTCGACCATGTTGCATACCAGTAGGCCGTCTGATGCAGGAAGAGTTGAACCAGCACCACCCCCGCAAACAGAGCCATGGGGATGTACAGCGGATTAAAAAGGATGTGAAAGCCGCCATTCGCTACCTCTCGTGCAGCCCAAATGACAACCAGGCAAGCAACGGCGGCTTCCAGAATGCACATACTCCAGGGCTGAACGGCGCCAAAAGCCAATGGCCCGAATCCAAGGACGGCGCAAATTCCGGCTGCCAGGACAAAATCAAAGATCTGACCCATTTGGCTGACGGGCGCAGCACTGGGGGAAGTCCGGGTAGAGCCATGATGGATTCGCAGTTGGGTCAGAACTTACTCCTCGAAAGTAAATTACTTCTACGAAGCAAGGCTGGAATGCGCTCAGCCATCAGGGCGTCTCCAGCCTACGGTATCCAACCGCGCACCAGCAAACGGATTCGCTGAACATAATCCGCTGGAGACCGGCACCTTCCATCATGCGTCTTATCTGTTCGCGGGTAAAACGTTTTTCAATTCGCGTGCCGAAGCGATCCAGGGCGTCCGTGCGCATGGAATAAAAGCTCCGGTTGCGATAGGCGGACAAGGGGAAGGAGTCGACAGCAATACCCAACGCTTCAAGCAGCTTTGCGGTGCGCGCCAGCGGCCAGTAAACGAGCGTTGCGATGATGTCGGAGAGTGGCGACCGGACGGCAAACGGCAAAGTGCTGACGACTCGGCGAACAAAATCGGAGAGCCGCCAGAGAGCCCGAAACCAGGCCGGGCGGTTGTCGAAAGCGTAGTACAGGTAGATCAATAATGGCGCGCCCGGTTTTAGTTTGCGCACACAGGCTTTGATTCCTTCTTCCGTGTCCGGCACATGATGCAGCACGCCCAAAGAATAACCAAAGTCTGCGGAAGCGTCTGCGAGAGGGATTGCGTCGACCGAGGCACAGTAAAAGCTGCAGTTCGAATGCGCCTGGAGGTTGCGTCGGGCGACGTCCAGAGCCGCCGCGCTTGGGTCCACGCAGTGGAGAGTCCCCACCCGTTGCGCTACAAAGTGAGCCCAGCGGCCTGTGCCACATCCCAGATCGAAGCCTTCTGCATTCTGTGGCAGTTCGTGCCACGGAAAGATTTCAAAATACGACTGAAAGAGCCTCTGCAGATCAGGATTGTCCCGCTCCGTATGGTCGAATTTGCCCCATTGCTCGCCAAAGGCTTTCACCACAGCCGGATCAAGGTTATTCATCGTACCTCTGCCGTCTGTGCCGCTCTGGTTTGCAGCACTGACTCGTACATACGAATGTAGCCATCGACCGTGTTTTCGATGCTCAAGTGACGCACCCGTTGAAGGCCTGCCATGCGCATCTCGTTTTGCCGTTCCGGCGATTGGATCAAAGCATTGAGATGAGAGGCCAGCGCCTTGTCGTCTTCGGCAGGGAAGAGGATTCCCACCCCTGCAACGAGCTGGGCCAGACCTGGGACATCGCTCGCCACAACCGGCAGCCCTGCAGCCATTGCCTCACACGCGGCGATGCCGAAACCATCGGAATGCGTGGGATGAACGTAGATATCCGACGCTTTCAATACTGCTCCGACATCCTTCCGCCAGCCCAGAAAGGTTACCCGGCTTCGGATTCCGAGAGACTGGGCCATCTGTTCAAGCTGAGGGCGCAAGGGGCCGTCTCCAACGAAAATAAGGTGCGCATCTGGAACTGAAGGTAAAGCTCGCAACAGGGTTGCGTGATCTTTCTGGGCTTCAAACCGAGCGGTGAAAACCAGCCGAGTAACATGATGCGGTACATGATCCAGCATCGCGGGCTGGGCATCTTCGAACGCGTCAAGAGGGATTCCGTTGGCGATGACCGTAGTCCTGGCCGCAATGTCAGGGCACCACTCGATGAGGTGTTTCGCTGTGGCCTCGCTGTTGCAGGCAATGCGCTTGTAGTGCGGATACATCCAGCGATCGAGCGGCCGCATCCACCAGCGGCGGCGTGCATTCCAGGTGTTGTGTTCGGTCGTCACCAGTGGGGTGCGATCTTTCCAAAGCGCCACGGCCAGAACAGCCCACAGTTGCGCCGGAAAGAGATGCACATGGATAAGGTCATATCCGCGCAGAAGCCTGGCCAGCGCCAAGATTTGGCGCGGTGAATACAGGTTACGCACCTCTGTAAATTGCAACCGTATGTCGTTGTCCAGGAGGTCCTGCTCAAGAGGGCTAGGCCTGCGGATCAATACCAGTACATCGCATGTGACCCCACGCACCTGAAAATGCGGAGCCATGCCTGTCAGCATAACTTCCGCTCCGCCGCGATTCAGAGAGTCAATGACATGAACGACGCGCATGGTCCTATCTCGGAAAAGTTGTGGCGAAGTATCGGCTATCGGTTGATTCAAAATACATTGTCCGCCAGGCAACATGCTACACTGGCCGCAGTTTGAGGTTGGTCATCAGACTTGATTGAGGGCCAAATGGGCATCCCCGCTACAAGGGTCATTCATGAATCCATGAAGGCAGCCCCCCCGCGGAGCATCGTTCAATATTTGTTCGTGATCAAGCTGGTGGCATTCGCCTCGATTGCCACCTCTCCTTTCTGGCTGACGGCTCTCTTTTTTTCCGACCCGCAGGATTATTCCTACACCGCATCTCTTATCTGCGTTCCGTTGCTGGCCATTGTTTGTGCGGTAGCAATCGCGCACTTTACACAGAACGATCCCTATCTCAGGCGGCTGTCGATGGCCAGTCTGATGGCGCACATGGTCGCCTCCAGCGTGTTTCTATGGGTGGGTATTGTTGTCTATGGCGGGATTGCGGATACATTCCACTATTGGACTGTCGGAATGGGGATTGCGAGTCAATTCCAAATTGTAGGTTGGAGCATATTTCAGCCGCCTTATTGGAGCACTAATTTAATCTTTAACCTGTGCGGCCTCGCGGCGTTGCTCATCGGCGATGCGATGCCAACCCTTTTTATTGCCTCCGCGTTCCTTTCCCTGGCTGGGGGATATCTGTTCTATCGCGCATTCGTGAGCGCGTTTCCTGAGGGAGACCGATGGCTTTTCGGTCTTCTCGTTCTGTTACTGCCGTCGATCTTATTCTGGTCCAGCTTTATAGGGAAAGATGCGCCCATCCAATTTTTTATCGCGTTAACCTGTTTTGGGTTTGCCCGATTAATGGAGCGCCCTGGTCCCCGAAGCGTTCTTCTTTGCGCGGCTGGGCTTGCGGGTGCTTTGCTGATACGGGCTCATGTGGCCGCGATGCTTGCCCTTGCCATGACCGCTTCTTACGTCGTGGGCAGACCCAGGGCCGGGGGAGCCAATCGAGCGGCAAAAATTATTCTCATCCCGATATTGCTGGCCGGCTCATATTTTCTCGTAAACCAGGCGAAGAACCTGGTTGACTCACAAAGCGATAATGCATCGAGTGTCGTTGAGCAGGCGAATACTCTCACCAAGTTCAGCCAAACGGGCGGCTCCTCCTTTAACGAAGGAGTGTCTCTGCCGGTCCGCATCATCGAGTCTCCTTTCCTGATATTCCGGCCGTTCCCGTGGGAGATACACAGTTCCATGGCCTTTGTGTCCGCTCTTGAATCAGCCGGCTTGTTATTTCTTTGCTGGCGCCGGCGTCGCGAGATCCGGTCGACTCTGCGACAATGGCGAAACCCCTATGTCAGCTTCGTTGTCATGTACTCGCTTATTTTCCTGATCACATTCGGAGGTGCCATCAGCAATCTGGGAACCCTGCTGCGTCAGCGCATCATGATGATGCCGGTTGTGCTGATGATTCTATGCGCGAAACAAGTGCCTCTGGTTCAAGTCCCTCTGCGGCGGCTAGCCAGGAGCGCGAGGCAGATGTCTCCGGCAGGAGACCGCATTCCAGTGGGGGATTGAACTCTCATGTGCGGAATCAGCGGCTTTCTCGATCTCAACCATGCAACCCCGGCCCCTGAGCTGCGGCGCATCGCCATGCGCATGGCCGATACCCTGCGCCACCGTGGGCCCAACGATGCAGGCGTATGGGCTGATGAGGGTGCTGGTATTGCACTCAGCATGAGACGGCTGGCGATCCTCGATCTTTCCCCTGCCGGGCATCAACCCATGGAATCAGCCAGCGGCCGCTACATGCTCGTCTTCAACGGCGAGATCTATAACTATCAGGACCTGCGCAACGAGCTTTCCCCTGCGTATTCCTTCCGGGGAAGTTCCGATACCGAGGTGATGCTCGCGGCCTTCGAGCAATGGGGTATCGAATCGTCGGTGCCCAGATTGAACGGGATGTTCGCCTTTGCCTTGTGGGATCGCCAGGAAAGAAGCCTGACTCTCGGACGCGATCGTTTTGGAGAAAAGCCGCTCTACTATGCCAGGATGGGAAGCCATTTTATCTTTGGTTCGGAGCTGAAGGCTCTGCGTGCTCATCCTCGATTTGCAGGTGAAGTGGATGTGGATGCAGCAGCACTCTTTCTGCGCTATAGCTGTGTCCCGGCGCCTTATTCCATCTATAAGCACACCAGCAAGCTGCCCGCCGCGACGCTGTTGAAAGTCTCGGCCGATGATTTCGCATCAACACCGCAGCCCTATTGGTCATTGCGTAGCGTCATTGACGAAGCCGTATCCCATCCCTTCGACGGCAGCGAGCACGAAGCGGTGGAACAACTGGACTCCATCCTGCGCGATGCTGTTCGTATTCGCATGCATTCGGATGTTCCGCTTGGGGCGTTTCTTTCGGGAGGAATCGACTCCTCCATCATCGTGTCGTTGATGCAGGCCCAGAGCCGGACCCGGGTGAAGACATTCACGATAGGGAGCCATGACAAGGAGTTCGACGAAGCCCAGGATGCCGCGAAGATCGCCGCTCATCTGGGAACGGAACATACCGAGCTCTATATAACCGCTGAGAAGGCGATATCGGTGATTCCGCTGCTTCCGAGGTTCTACGACGAGCCGTTCGCGGACTCCTCGCAAATTCCAACCCTGCTGGTTTCGCAACTCGCGAAGGAACACGTAACTGTGAGTCTCTCCGGCGATGGCGGCGACGAACTCTTTGGTGGGTACACCCGCCATATATGGGGAGACACGCTCGACCGCCTTCATCGCGTGCCGCTTTTTCTGCGCAGATTCGGAGCAGCCGGTATCAAGACTATCCCTCCGGGCGGCTGGGATCTTCTCTCTCAAATGAGCTGGCCGGTAACTCCGGCACGATGGCGGCAGCGCATACCGGGACACAAGCTGCACAAGCTGGCCTCCCTGTTGGAAAGCCGTAGTGTTCACTCACTCTACGAAAAACTGTCCTCTCACTGGCTGGATGCTGCGAAGGTTCTGCCGGGAGCTTCCTTCATCCCGTTCTCCGAAGACAATCCATCTAGCCTTCGTCATTCGGCTGAGAACCTCATGTATCTGGACGCCATCGGTTATCTGCCGGACGACATCCTGGTTAAACTCGACCGGGCAACCATGGCCGTCAGCCTTGAGGGACGGGTTCCATTCCTGGATCATCGGGTAGCGGAGTTTGCCTGGAGATTGCCGCTGTCCATGAAGATTCGCCAGCGGCAAGGGAAATGGATTCTTCGCCAGGTGCTTTACCGCTACGTGCCGCGTGAGATGGTCGACCGCCCCAAGTCGGGCTTTGGAATCCCGCTGGCAGCCTGGCTGCGCGGCCCTCTGCGCGACTGGGCCGAATCGCTTCTGGACGAGAGGCGCCTGCGGCAGGAAGGATTCTTCAACCCGGCGCCGATCCTGAAGATGTGGCGAGAACATCTCTCGGGAAAGCAAAATTGGGAATACCATCTGTGGGATGTGCTGATGTTCCAGGGATGGCTCGAAGAAAGCCGCCGCACCCCTGCCGGTCTATCTTCCGATAGCGAAGACATTGCCAACGCAACGGTGGAAAGGGCATGAGCGATCGCCCCATCAGCGTACTGCATGCCGTGACAGACCCTATCAGTACGATTCTGATGCGCGGGCAGTTGGCTTATTTACAGACCAATGGTTTCGAGCCTGCTCTTTTAACCGGCTTTGGACGGCAGTCACAAGACCAGGAGTCAGGGGGAGGATATCCCGTGCATCGCGTTGCCATGACAAGAGAGATTGCGCCGGGAGCCGACCTGCGGTCTTTGTTCGATCTATGGCGGCTTCTCCGCCGCATCAGGCCCGTCATCTGCAACGCTGGTACCCCTAAAGCAGGACTTCTGGTGGGTCTGGCGGCATGGCTCACTCGTGTCCCTTGCCATGTCTACACCCTGCGCGGGCTGCGCCTGGAGACGGCAACCGGCATCAAGCGCAGCCTCCTGATGCTGACGGAAAAAACAGCATGCTTCACCGCGCATCGTGTGATCTGCGTGAGCTCCAGTCTTCGCGAGCGTGCCATAGCCCTGGGGCTTGTGGCGCGGTCCAAGACGGTCCTGCTTGGAGCCGGAAGCAGCAATGGTGTGGACTCCGGCCGGTTCGAGCGGACTCCCGAAAAAGCAGTGCTGGCAACGGCTTTGCGCGAAGAGCTAGGCATTCGCCCCGGTCAGCCTGTCATCGGTTTTGCAGGAAGACTTACAAGGGACAAAGGGCTCCCCGAATTAGTTACGGCCTTTCAAACGGTGCAAGAAAAAATGCCGGAGGCCGTTCTATTGTTAGTGGGAGACTATGAGCAGGGAGATCCTGTTCCCGAGGAGACCAGGAACGCTATCGCATCAGAGGCTGGAATTCGCCATGTCGGGTTCACCTCCCAGATCGATCTGCATTACCTTGTCATGGATATTTTTGTGTTGCCCACCCATCGCGAAGGCTTTCCTAACACGGTTCTCGAAGCGCAGGCCGCAGGGCTTCCCGTTGTCACCACCGATGCCACCGGGGCGGTAGATGCGATTGAGGACGGAATCACCGGAGTGCTGACTCCTGTTGGAGATGCTGACAAGCTGGCGGAAACCTTGTTGTCGCTCTTATCGGACCCCAGCAGGATGCAGTCGATGGGATCGTCAGGCAGGGAACGCATCTTGCGCGAGTTTCGGAATGAGAGGATATGGCAAGAATTAACCTTGTTCTATCGAGCCATGCTCCAGGAGCGCGGTTATCCTCTTCCCACCGGCTCCTCCGTGGAGGCAGTGCGATGCGCGCAAACGCAATAAGGGCAGCCTGCAAACGCATTCTCGACCTCGCAGGCTCGTTGACTGCTCTGGTGGCTTTTTCGCCAGTAATTCTCGGCGTAGCTCTTGTTATCCGGCTGACAATGGGAAGGCCGGTGCTCTTTCGCCAGCCACGGGCAGGGCTGCATGGACAGCCATTTATCTTATTCAAGTTTCGAACGATGGCTGAGGCCCCATCCACGGTAGTCGATCCGTCTACGGATGCAGCACGCCTCACTGGATTAGGAGCAACCCTGCGTCGCTTCAGCCTCGATGAGCTTCCTCAATTATGGAATGTATTGAAAGGGGAGATGAGCCTCGTGGGACCGCGTCCTTTACTGATGGAATATCTCCCGCTCTACTCTCCGGAACAGGCAAAGAGACATCGAATGAAGCCGGGCATCACAGGTCTCACGCAGGTCAAAGGACGCAACGCGCTCACCTGGGAAGAAAAATTTCAGTGGGACGTCTGGTACGTCGAGCATTGGAGCCTCTGGCTCGATCTCCGTATTCTTTTATCCACCGTCGTAAAGATCTTCAAACAAGAGGGAATCAACCAGCAAGGCCAGGCAACGGTACAGAAGTTTGGAGCTGAGCGAAGATGAGAGCAAGAGAGAACGAAGGTCTCGTAGTCGTCTATGGCACAGGCGGGCACGGTAAGGTGATCGTCGATATTCTGCGGGCCAATGGCATCCGGATCGCAGGCTTTCTCGATGACAATCCGCAGAAGCGTTGCGACGAATATGGCCTGAAGATTTTGGGCGGCGCAAAGTGGCTCAAAGAAGAAGCTGCAAGGCAAACGATCGTCGTAGCACTGGGCATTGGTGATAATTTTGCACGCCGCGCAGTCGCGGGACGCTGTATCGCGGAGGGTGCCTGTCTATTGACCGCAGTGCATCCGTCAGCAACCATCGCGGCTTCAGCAATCCTCTCTCCGGGAATCGTGATTATGCCTCATGCTGTCATCAATGCCGACGCAGTGATCCGGCAAGGTGCAATCATCAATACCGGCGCGATCGTGGAACATGATTGTA
Organism: Granulicella mallensis MP5ACTX8; assembly: GCF_000178955.2. Lineage (NCBI taxonomy): Bacteria > Pseudomonadati > Acidobacteriota > Terriglobia > Terriglobales > Acidobacteriaceae > Granulicella > Granulicella mallensis. Next base: position 1,751,314 of record NC_016631.1, read on the forward strand.
CTGTCGGAGATTTCGCGCACCTGTCGCCCAGGGCTGCCATTGGCGGGAACGTGCAGGTGGGAGATCTTTCATGGCTCGGTATGGGGTCTATCGTCATTCCCAATCGCAAAGTCGGCACAGGGTCCATCATCGGAGCCGGGGCAACGGTCATCCATGACATTGGAGATTGGACCGTTGCCGTCGGAACGCCGGCACGTGTTTTGAAAGAACTGGAACCTCGGAGCTGAATCGGATGAACCTCTCTACTCAAGCTCAACTCGCGATCGAAGGCGCACAGCCTCTGCGCAAACATCCCTTTGCTCCATGGCCGTCCTTTTCACAGGAAGAGATCGCAGCGGTTACGCGCGTCCTCGAATCGGGAAAGGTCAATTACTGGACCGGTGACCAAGGCAGGCAGTTTGAGGCGGAGTTCGCCGCATTTACAGGCTGCAAGCATGCCATCGCGCTGGCCAATGGAACCGTCGCGCTGGAACTGGCATTGCAAGCGCTCGGTATCGGCCCCGGAGATGAGGTCATCAGCACCAGCCGCACCTTCATTGCATCGGCCAGTTGTACTGTCATGCGCGGAGCAACTCCCGTGATGGCAGATGTCGATCGCGATTCCCAAAACATTACAGCCGAAACGATTCGCGCTGTGCTGACTCCGCGTACACGCGCTATTATCGCCGTCCATCTTGCCGGATGGCCCTGTGACATGGACCCGATCCTCGACCTTGCCCGCGAACACGGGCTAAAGGTCATCGAAGATTGTGCACAGGCGCACGGAGCAACGTACAAAGGACGCCCCGTAGGTTCCATGGGCGACGTGAATGCCTTCTCCTTCTGCCAGGACAAGATCCTAACCACTGGCGGCGAAGGCGGCATGTTGACCACGAACGATACGGCTCTCTGGTCGCGCGCGTGGGCCTATAAAGATCATGGAAAAAGTTATGATGCCGTTTATCATCGGCATCATCCACCGGGATACCGATGGCTGCATGAAAGCTTTGGCACGAACTGGCGGCTTACGGAGATGCAAAGCGCCATAGGCCGTCTGCAACTCGGAAAGCTGCCGCAGTGGGTACAGGCGAGAAGGGAATTAGCGGACGTGCTGACCGAGCGGTTCTCCGCGATGCCGGCCCTGCGAATCACCAAGCCTACTGCTGAGTCGATGCATTCTTTCTACAAGTACTATGTTTTCCTTCGGACTGAGCGTCTGCGGGAGGGCTGGGACCGGCAACGCATTGCCGATGCCATCAACGCAGAAGGCGTGCCGTGTTTTTCCGGAAGCTGCAGCGAGATCTATCTGGAGAAGGCTTTTCCCGCGGAGCTTCGTCCGCCGACAAGGCTTCCTGTTGCTCAGGAGCTGGGTGAAACCTCGCTGATGTTTCTCGTGCATCCGACGCTCAATAAGAGTGATATGGAGGATGCCGCCGACGCTGTAGAAAAGGTTCTGGCATCAGCCGCCAGATAATTCCTCTAACGTGAGAGACCGTAATAGGCAACGCCCGAAGCCAGCGCAACAGCTACGTCGATAGACCTGGAAGCTGCTTGCTTTCCTTTGCTCGGCGGGATAAATAGGATATCGTTCGCTTGCATCGCGACATCCGGCAACTTCGAGACAAGAATTTTATCCAGCGGAACCAGGATTTCTTTTTCTCCCTCGGGCGTTCTCCGAACGATCCTGGCCTTGGAAGGCTTGGCGAACTTGCCAAGCCCGTGGGCCATGGCAACCACCTTCATTACGGTGTATTGGCCCTTTTCATCCATAAGAAAACCGCTGGGTGCCAGTACCTCGCCCACCACATAGAGCACACCCGCTTTGGAGACGATGATGGTGTCTCCCTGTTGGACTGCGACATTCGCCTCCAACGACTTCACAGGATCACTCGTCAGAAATAAGGTCTGTGGTTCGATAGTACTGCCTTTGTGGGTAATCGTTATGACTTGTCCGGCACTCGGCGTTGTTCCGCCTGCTTCCGCAAAGATGTCAAAGAGCCTTCCCGCTCCAACAATCGGATAGATTCCCGTCTTACTCACTTCACCCATCAAAAGAACGCCACTTGAATAACTTGTGACCACGATGCTCACATGCGGGAATTTCAGTACGCCATCCTTGAGGTAAGCCTGTTCAACCACTCCCTGCGCGTTCTCCACGTGCAGGCCGGCGACGTGGACATCGTTGATGAGGGGCATATAGATATTGCCGGCGCTATTCACGACTACCCTTTGTGACAGATCGGGAGCGTTGAAGACGGAGATCTCCAGCACATCCCCCGGCGAGAGAATGTAGTGCGATTGATCGACAGAAGGAACCGCTGTCATCGCGGGAGGTGCTGCAGCAGGGCTTCCCGAGGCCTCAGGATAGGTCGAGGCAGGCGTGACAGGTGCGCCGTTGGCGGGATGCGTCTGCGCCTGCATTGCCTGTACGCCCACCATGAGTGGGAAGGCAATGAGAACGCTACGCAACCAACCGTGCCGCGGGGACCTGGAGGGTACAGTCTTCGAATAAAGAGTCGTCTTCAAGACAGAGCTCAACACTCAACCCCCGGCTGCACTAATATACACAGTTCTCTAAAGAGACAGCACCACGTCACTTTTGTGAGTTTAAACGGCCCCATGAATGAAGTGTATTTCATTGCCCCGGCTGCAAAGGACGTGAGGGAACACGCCGATCCAGCTCTTCGAACAGTGACTGCGGAGCAAGCGCCACGCGGGGATACAGCGTGGAGACGCTGTTTTCTACGAACAGCTCAATTTTTTCCGGGTCAAGGACTAACTCCTTAAACAGGCATACGGCCGTCTGGGCTGGAACAAGCCAGGGAAGACGGCGGGTTGTCAGGTGCATCTCTTTCTGGGATACAAATTCCCAGTCAGCGTACTCCGGGTAGAGCTCACGATGCTGATAAAAATACTCCTGCCGATTCAAATCGACTCCGCATAGAACAATGCGTTTGTAGCCCATGAGTACCGCAAGCGTCATGGTGCCGATGACCGAACCACCGTATTTGAAGAACCATGCCGTCTTTGCTCGTGGCGAAAAGGCTCCAATCGAACGCATATACCGAATGCCTGCGCGCAGCTCGTTCTCATTGCGTGCAACAACGGGCATCGAGAAGCCTGCGTACAGGTTCCTTTTCAGATCTTCCGGAAGTTCAAAGAACATCTGCCGCCGCTCAAGCGGCTCTACGTTGGTGACGATCTTTACAGTGTTTGCGTAGGCCGCTGAGCGACGTGTCAAAAGCGACTGAAAAGCGTCATACATGACCGGGTGGTCGTCATACGCTACATTCTCAAAGTGAAAAAATCGCGGAACGAAAGGATGGGCAGGCCAGAAGTTAAGGCCAATGCTGTCATGCTTGCCAATGATCTTCCACCTTGCGTCGGAGATATCGTTAATGGACCATGCGCTGCCCAGTACAAAGAGCGTATCGCTGGTACGCAGACTTTGCAGGTTGAGTGTTTCCAAAAGAGGCAAGCCGGCAATGGCCGCAGCCTTTGAGACACGAGCCGATTCTTCGCGGAGATTCACATGATGGTACAACCGGGACAGAAGCGGATGGGGCAGGCGCTTGGCCAGCGATCGGATCATTTCACGTCACCTTGCCGAACGGTAAGCCATCGTCAAACCGTGTAGCTTCCGATGGAGTAGGCTCCAAGATTCTGGCCGATCCATTCGATGGTCCGTTCCAGTCCTTCTCGCAATGAGACCCTCGGCTTCCACCCCGTAAGCGTGTTCAGTTGAAGACTGCTAGCGCAAAGACGATCTACCTCACTCGCTTCCGGACGCAATCGTACCTCTTCGACATCCACGGGGCATCTTGTCCCGGTCAGCTCAAAGATCAACTCCGCCAGCTCGTGAATGGAGATATCTATGCCACTACCGATATTCAACGTCTTCCCGATGGTTGCCGAGGACTCGGCAATGGCCAGGAATCCGGCTACCGTATCCGAGACAAAGTTGAAATCGCGCGTGGTGTGCAGGTTCCCTAACTTCACGGATGTCTGCGCAAGGGCCTGTGTAATGATCGTCGGAATCACAGCGCGCGATGACTGGCGCGGACCATAGGCATTAAAGGGACGCGCAATGGAGACCGGCAAGCCGAAAGAGAGATGGTACGACTCCGCAATTTTATCGGCGCCGATCTTGGTTGCGGAGTAGGGAGATTGCCCCTGTAGAGCATGGTTTTCATCGATCGGAACATACAGCGCCGAGCCATAGACTTCGCTGGTCGAGGTGCAGATCAGCCGCTCCGTTCCAGATTGCCGGGCAGCCTCCAGAACATTCAAGGTGCCTTCAATATTGGTCTGCACATACGATCGTGGAGACTCATACGAATATGGAATGCCGACCAATGCTGCGAGATGAAAGACAACATCCGCGTCTTTGACGGCCCGAAGCACACTCTCCTTATCGCGGATGTCGCCATGAAGAATCTCCATATCGGAACGCAACGGCGAGGTCGCCAACCAGCCCAAAGAGCCTTGCGAGGTATAGCGGAGCAGACAGCGTGTCCTGGCGCCCAACTGAACCATTTGTTCGGCGAGATGGCTCCCGATAAAACCGCCTGCACCGGTAACAAGAACGCGACGGTTATTCCATATAGATGAATCGCTCAATGTAGTAGCTCATCTCCGGTCTTAGACTACGCCCACTGCGCATCTGTGGACGCGCGCTCATATTGTTCTATCTGTCCGACATCCATCCATTGTTCCCGGATGGGGAAGCAGATCACGCGCTTTTGCGCATCGATCAGGCTGGTAATCAGCTCGGGCATGTCAAAGGCACGGTCCGCAGGAACCATTCGGCACACGCTCGGTTGAATCAGGTAGATGCCCGCATTTATAAAATGGCGCACCAGCGGTTTCTCCTCGATGCTGACAGCATCGATTCCCTCCATGTGGATGACGCCATAGGGAATTCTTGTCTCGTGCTGCTGAACCGCGACTGTCATGTCGGCTTGATGCTCACGATGGAACTCCAGCATCGCCCGAAAGTCGATGGAGGTCAATATATCTCCATTGATGACGAGTAAAGGCAGGTCTCCCACCGAGGCCCTTGCCAGAGCCCCGGCTGTGCCCATGGGCCGTTCTTCGTCAACATATTCGATGTGGACGCCAAAGTCCTTCCCATCCTGAAAGTGCTCGACAATGCTCTCCGCCAGATAGTGGGTGGAGATGCTGACGTGTTGAATTCCAGTGGCGCGAAGCTTCTCTACCAAGTGCTCGAGGATCGGTTTGCCGTTCACCGGCAGCATCGGCTTGGGACAGTTTTCAGTGAGCGGCATCAGCCGCTTACCGAATCCGCCCGCCATGATGAAGCCGTCCAGAGGCAGGGCAACCGCCGCCAGATAGTCTGAATCGAGCGCGATATCTACCACACGCTCTTCCGCATCCAACAGCGGAATCTGCCGGATACGAGCCTCGGCCATCAATCGGCATAACTCTTCAGGCGACGTGCCAAGGGTGGCCGTTATTGGGCGGCTATTGCCCTTGCGGGTTGAAAGAAGCTTGCTAACCGGCTGATCCAGTTCAATTCCTAAAAGGATTGCGCGCCGTACATCCCCGTCGGTAATCGTCGCCTCAAGCCGCCTGTCTTCGTCAACGACCAGCGTAATCCCTAAAGCACAATGGTCCATGAGGCTCATCAGTTCGCGAACTGCCTGCGACCTGGTGATGAGCGGCAACTCATGGGATGGATTGGCTGGCATCGAGGTGTCTCCGCTTACGGATCAATCGGCAGGGTCTGCCGGATCACACATTTCGTGCTACATCTGAACTACACAACGCCAGCACCAATACAGGCTCGACTGCCATTCCTTTGGTCGAAGTATAGCATCGGGCACTGAACACCCCGCTTGCACTTCCTGTTCAGTAAACTGCATCCGTGAAGAGAAATAGAGTCATAAGAGCTTCCATTGCCATCATCATCCTTCTCCTGGTCGGAGCATTCCGCGTTGTCCGCTCAGGCAGCTACCTGGTCGTGAATCAGCCGGAGCGCTCCGATGTCATCGTCGTGCTGGCCGGAGACCATGATGACCACCGTTACTGGGGCGCGCTTGCGTTGCTGCGCGCAGGCTATGGCCAGAAGATGGTGATGGATGCATCGTCGGACCTGACGTATGGCCAGACTTCTGCGGAACGCGCAGCTGCCTTTGTAAGGCAGTCGGCAGGCAGCAATCAATCGCAAATCAGCATATGCACGATCACCAATGATTCAACCGTTCAGGAAGCCGCGAATATCCGCAACTGTCTTGCCGGGCTGCACCCTGCTCCACAGTCAGCACTCCTCGTTACCAGCGACTTCCATACCCGGCGTGCGCTTTCCATCGTGCGGTCCCGCCTGCCACAATATCACTGGTCGGTTGCGGCCGTGAACGATTCCACCATCTTCGGCCAGCCCTGGTGGAGCAATCGCGAGTGGGCAAAGACCGCCCTCTATGAATGGGAGAAGCTGGTGTGGTGGCGATGCTTCGAGTCGTGGCGGAAGCAGATTTAAAGCCAGGGAAGCTGAATCATTCCATCCTTGAGCATCAGTTCCGCGAGGCGAAAGTCGTGTGGGCTGTCGATATCGATGACCCGGCTCTCAGGAATCTCCAGCATCGCATGCGGCATCTCAAAGTAGCGCGGAGCTTCCGAAGCCGCGAGATAGTCTCGCCGCCACAGATAGAGCGCGCCATTGATGCGGTAAATCGTTGGGATATCCTGGCGCCTTACATAAACCTTGCCATCGGGAAAACTCTGGCGCATATAGCCGTCTTCGGCAATGTCGATGCACGCCCATCGCGGATGAAAGGATGGCTTTGACGCGGCGACCACTCCCACGGCGTGCTCGTCCTGCTCAAGCAACTGGACAGCCTTTGCAACATCTTCCGGGAGACGTGCAGGGCTGGCAGGAGAAAGCAGAAGAACACTGCCGTAACGGCAGCGTTCTATCGATTCCATCTGTGCCAAGGCGTGCTGCAGGACCGGCCACATGGGCGTGTCATCTGCGGCAAGCTCCGCAGGCCGCAAAAATGGGACTTCCGCGCCATGTTCGCGAGCCACCGAAAGAATCTCTTCGCTGTCGGTGGAGACGATGCACTTCGCAATCTCCGGGCATCGTTGTGCCAGCCGGATCGAATGAGCGATCAAGGGCAGTCCCGCAAGGGGGCGAATATTCTTTCCAGGCACGCCCTTCGAGCCGCCGCGAGCGGGGATCACGGCCAGTACCGGATGAATGTTCATATTGCTATCCTGCCATCTATCTCCAGGAAAAGGAATCTACCTGTTTTTCGAGTGTGTTGGGGATACCATCAAACTCAAGTAGGGTAGACATGAAGCGACCCAGACTCGAAGGAGGAGCATCGTGACTCTCGGTGGGGAAAACAGCATGGAGAATAAAGTCGTCTCCATCGGAGAACGTAGAGTGGGGAGCGGCGAACCGTGTTTCATCATCGGTGAGGCCGGAGTCAATCACAACGGAAGCCTGGAGCTGGCCCGCAAACTGATCGATGCAGCCGTAGATGCAGGTTGTGACGCCGTCAAATTTCAGACCTTCCAGGCAGAAAAAGTTTGTTCGCCCATAGCCGTGAAGGCCTCCTATCAGCAGCAAACGACGGGGGCGGAAGAGTCGCAACTGGACATGGTGAGGAAGCTGGAGCTACCCTTCGCCGCCTTCCGCGAGCTTCATCAGCATTGCATTGACAGAGGCATCCTCTTTCTGTCGACGCCTTTTGACGATGAAAGTGCGGACTTTCTTGCAGAGTTGTCTATGCCCGCGTTCAAGATTCCATCCGGCGAAATCACCAACGTCTTTTTTCTGGAACACATCGCCCGCAAAGGCCGCCCCCTGATCGTTTCAACAGGGATGGCCACGCTCGAAGAGGTAGCTTTCGCTGTCGAAACCATCCGCGCAACGGGCAATCGGCAGATGGTTCTGCTGCAATGCGTGAGTAATTATCCCGCAGATCCACACAGCATGAACCTGCGCGCCATGCACACTCTGGAGAAGGAGTTTGGCGTAACTGCCGGTCTGTCAGACCATTCCGTAGGCACCGAAATCGCATTTGCCGCCGTCGCACTCGGAGCCTGTGTCATCGAGAAGCATTTCACCCTGAATAAGGATCTGCCCGGCCCCGATCATCGGGCCTCCCTGGAGCCACACGAGCTGGCGCATCTGGTAAAAGGTATCCGCAATATCGAAGCGGCTCTCGGAGACGGCATCAAGCGTCCGGTAGCAGAGGAGCTCAACACTGCCGATGTGGCTCGCAGGTCCTTGGTGGCTGCCAGGTTCGTTCCCGCAGGAGCCGTGCTGACGCTGGATATGCTGGATGTTCTGCGGCCGGGAACGGGACTTGCACCCGCCATGCGCTCCCAATTGCTTGGAAGGCATGCGCAGCGTGACATTGACGCAGGTACGCTTTTAAGCCTCGATATGCTAGTGTGACGCAGCGCCAGGGTTCATGAATGCCCGATCTTTCGCCCCAAGACATAACGCCAGTTGACGCAGAAATAGAAGCCCAGCCCACTGATGGCACCTTGTTGCGTTTGGCCAGGTCTTTCTCCATTTACGGCAGCGCGAACATCGGCATCCGTGCGCTCAACTTCCTTCTGGTCATCGTCTACGCGCATTTTCTGCACCCTTCCGACTACGGCATCATTTATCTCGCCGAAATCATCGCTTCGTTTCTGGTGATCTTCGCGGGCTTATCGCTGGATAGCGCGCTCCAGCGTCTGTATTTCCAACACAACAACGATGCTGAGGAGCTGCGCAGCTATTTAGGCAGCATCCTCCGCTTCGGGTTCGCCTGGATGATCGTCTTCCTGGGGCTGGTGCTCATCCTGGGGAGAACTCTTCAGGCCCGCTGGGCGCCGCATTCCTCCGTGCCGTTCTATCCGTACGTCGCCATGGCCATTGCCACGGCAACAGCGATCCAGGGAGTGCAATATCGTCTGGCTGAATATCAGGCTGCACGGCGTCCGCGCGCGTACGCGCTTCTAGCGCTCCTCCTCGCTCTGCTCACCGCAGGCTGCTGCATGTATGGAGTGGTGATCCGCCGTGGCGGCGCTATCGGAATGATGCAGGGGAAGCTGGCCGCAGGCGTGATTACATTCATCATTGCGGCATGGAGTATGTGGCCGTTTCTAACGGCACGTTTCCAATGGAAATTTGTTCGGGAATCCCTGTCCTTCAGCCTGCCCCTCATTCCTCATCTTGTGATGGCGAGCGGCCTCGTCGTCGCCGACCGCTTCATCCTTGAGCATTACCGAAGCCTGAGCGACGTGGGCGTCTATTCTCTTGCCTACACCTTTGGAATGGTCATGTACCTTGTGACGCAGTCGCTCTCGCAGGCGTGGCTTCCTATGTTCTTCGACCTGGCGGCAGACCGGGAAAAGAACCGCCAGATGCTGGGCCGCATCTGCTCCGGACTGGCGGTCTTCCTCGCTGCCGTTGCCTGTGCAGGAATACTGCTCTCGCCCCTGTTCATAAACGTCTTTCTTGACCATCGCTATCAAGCCGCAGCCCGTATCGTGCCGCTGGTCGTCATGGGCTATCTGTTCCATGCTTTGTTTTCTCTCTTCGATCTTTCGATCCTGCAGGCAAAGCGCACATCCTCTGTTTTTATCGTCAGCCTGTTGGCATTCTCTGTGAACGTGGTCCTGAACTTCGCCATGATTCCGCGATGGGGAATTTACGGAGCAGCCTGGGCAACGACCATTGCCTATGCAGTCGAGGCCGCAGGCGCGTTTCTATTGGCCCAACGCCTCTTCTCGCTGCCCTATCGTCTGCCGGAGATGATGGCTGGGCTTGCTATCTCCGGCGGAGCACTCTGGCTGACGCAGATGGCGTGGGCGCCAAAAGGGCAGGGGGCTTTGCTGATTGCTGCTCTGGTCCCGGCTCTCGGCCTGCTCATGCTCCTCGGCAGGAGCGATCTCCAGAACGCGCTTACAGCCATGCGAGGTGCACGAAAAAATGGTTCCACAACAATGTCTTAAATCAGCACACGACGATGGTCACCGATACATCTCTATATACAGACAGATTGCAGATGAATTCATTGGAGCCTTCTAAATGTTGGCACAGTAAGCGAATTACGCTTGGGTCCCTGTTCGTGCTTGATCCCTCAATGTGCCCACGTTGGGCACAATCATCTGAACAATCTTCCTCTGCGCAGCCCGCTTCTGCGAGTTCACGGGCTGCGTGTAAACGTTGAGCGTGATCTTGCTATTGGCGTGTCGTAAGAGCTCCTGGACGGTCTTCACGTATTCTCCGTTGGGCTAAACACCGAGACAAAAATCAAGCCTTACCAAAGAAGCTTCGCTCCCAACTGAACCTGTCTTGGATCATTGGTCTGCCCGTTAGCCTTGTTAATCGTTCCGAAGCCCGGGTCTGTTGGATTGCTGTCGTAACCTCCGGTGAAAACCGGATGGTTTGGCGCGTTGAAGACCTCCAGGCGAAGCTGAAGACGGACTCGGTCATAGATTGCAAAATTCTTGGAGAGGTTTACGTCCAAGTCCGAAGTCCCGGGGTTCCGAATGCCGGAGTAGATAATGTTTTGCGTTGCACCGTACTGAGGATTCACGATGAAGTTGTAGTGCCCACCGCAATTGGCCTGGATCGGCGTCAGCAAGTAGGAACCGTCGTTCTGCTCGACGTATTGAGCAGCGCAGGGCTTCACTCCGCGAATGGAATTTGGAATGGTCGGGTCGGAGTGTCTCGGAACCCATGCATCGGACAGATACATGGTGCTTCCGTTCAATTGCCACGGGAAGCCCGACTGATATTTATAAAGCGCCGCAAGCTCCCAGCCGCCGATCGCTTCATCCAGGATGCGATTCATGTTGCCCCCGAAATACTTGCCACGGCCAACAGGCAGGAGCCAGACACCTGAAAGTGTGATCCCGTGCGTATAGTCGTTCCCGTCAATGTTGCGAGCGGGAATACGATAGGTCTGATCGGCGTAGCCACCCGAGTCCATGGTCTTCGACCAGGTGTACGTAGCGTGCACGGTCAGGAACTTGTCCCACTGATGCATGGCCGTCACCTGCATGGCGTTGTACCAGGACCTGCCGTTATTCAGTTGATACTCCTGAATGTCCGTAAACGCAGGGAAGGGACGGGTGAGTTGGATGGCCTGGATGGTTGGAGAGGAGTAATAGCCGGTTCCCTGAAATGGTGCAATGTTATAGAAGGGGTTTGTTACATAACTACCGGGGCCGCTGTTGCAATTGGCGGGGTTCCCACCGTACAGAATGTTGCAGTTCTCAAAGGCCGCCGTCGGGATGCGGTTGATATTGTCATTGCTATCGTTGTGATAGGTCCTGCTCCCGACGTAGTTGAGCTGGAACATGTCGCTCTTCAGGAAGCGGTGTTGGACGCCAATGGAAAACGTCTGATACTGGGGTGTTTTGTAATGCGGGTTGATGAAATAGGGCCCCTGACCGAGGGCGGTGAGATACCCCAGCGAAGACCCTGTGGGCTGAATGATCGTCGGATATGGATTCGAAAGATTCGGGCCTGTCGGTGTTTTCCCGCCATCGAACGATGAGATGTAGGAAGTACTGGCTGAAAAACCATATTGGTTCGGACCAGGAGCCACGTTCCGGTACATGATCCCAAAGCCGCCCTCTAAGGTCGTGCGGTCATCGAGCCGGTACGTGAAACCAAATCTGGGCTGCACATCGTTTTTCACAAGGGCATAGAAGGCGCGAGGATTTCCGTTGACACCCAGAAAGGTCAATCCACCCTTCAGGGGGCCCCCATTCGGCAGCAAGCCCGGATTCACCTGAGAGTTGACCGGATTGACCACGTTCGTGTCGAAGATATAGTCCGCCCGGTTATGACGTTCGACGGGTGGCGCGTTCAGGTCATACCTGATTCCAAGGTTCAGTGTGAGCCGGGACGTGATCTTCCAGTCGTCCTGAACGAATGGCGCATAGTAGTGCTGAGATTCGAACGTGTTTGGATTTAGGCTGATACTCCCACCATCCGCTGTGCCCAACAGAAACGAGGCGACCGAGTTACCACTGGCCGGGTCGCCTGTGGTGTAGCTTTGCTGTGTCCAGGTGCGACCGGTGCTTAGAGACATGCCACCCTGAACGCTGCGTGTGCTGTTCTGGAGAATGCGCCAATCGAGTCCGGCATGGATTGCGTGTTTCCCTTTGATCCACGTCACACTTGGCAGCATGGCCAGGGAATTACCGATGGCCTTTTGGCCGCCCGAGTTACCCAACGAAGTGAAATTGTCGCCAAATTGGATAGAAGGAAAGTAGTTCGCATAGCCTCCGAGCCCGGAAGCAAGAGACGCAGGGAACCCTAGCGATGTAATGTCGAAACCTGCTGGACCTGTGTTTTCGATGTTGACGCGAACGATACCCGACGCTTTGAAGTCGAACAGCAGGTTCGGAGCGAAGGTGTGGACCCAATCCGCGTACAACGTATTGACGCGCTCAGCGTGAGGAAATTCACCTTCGGCCGGAGCGCCGTAAAGGCCGTTTTGCGACTGCGTTTCAAACCGCTCCCAAAATCCGTAGCGCAGGCTCACACGATCTTTACCGGAGATGTTTTGATCGATCTTGGCCAGAAAGTTCCTATAGGTATCCACCAGTGGCACGGGGGTCTCATAGTTGTTATTCCATGAATTCAAGCCTGCCGTCGGCGCAGTATTGGGCTTGGGGTAGTACGAAAGGATCTTCAGCGCAACGGGGTCGAGACGCGATTGCGGAATGACGTTTCCAGGAAAAGGATCGCGAACCAGAACACCCGACGCATTGGCGTGCAGTGTCAGCGGATCGTAGATGATCTCCGGCTTATAAGACTGGGTGTTTGGGTCATAGTAGGTCAGATTGCTAAAGTCGCCGGTAAGCCATTGAGGCTCGGGCACGCTGGTGGTCAGCGTTCCCGGATCGGTACTTGACCAGTTTTCGAACGCAAGCGTAAAAAACGTCTTATCGCGGCCGTTGTAGAGCTTCGGGAGTATGACAGGGCCGTCCAGTTCAGCGCCATACTGGTCTCGCGTTTGGGGAGGCGTGGGATTGTGGTAGTAGTCGTTCTGCCAGGTGTTTGCATCGAGGAAAGTTCTGCGGGCATATTCATACACGCTTCCATGCAACTGGTTGGTTCCGGTTTTCAGAGTCATATCGACGGCGCCGCCGGAGGCGCGGCCATACATGGCGTTGTAAGGATTGGTAATGATCTTGAATTCGGCAACGGCCGAGGCAGGTGCAATATATCCGATCTGCCCGTTTGTAGCTTGGTAGGCATCTCCCCGAGCGGCTTCGTTGGATACGCCGTCCAGGAGAATCTCGTTATTACCCTGGCCACCACCGTTGATCGACAGTGTGGCCTGGACGTCATCGAAAGGCCGCATGGCATGCGGAGCGGCTCCCAGGGTCGCGCCGGCACTGAGACCGAGAAGTGCCATTGGGTTGCTGCCGTTGAGAGGAAGCTCCGACACCCGGGTACTCTCGACAACCTCTCCGACATCGCCACTGCCCGCCAACAGAGCTTCATCCGTCCGCACCGTTACCGTTTCGGTTACGGAACCCACCACCAGCGCAAAATTGATAGTCGCGGTCTGCCCCACCTGTAGGGTGATCTCGGTGTGTACCTCCTGGCTAAATCCTTGCGCCTCCGCCGAAACGCTGTACAGACCTGGGCGCAGGTAGGGCACGGTGTAGTCTCCACTGTGAGTCGTTACTGTCTTAACGACCACTTTCGTGTCCTGATTCGTTACGCTGATCTTTGCCTTCGCTATGGCTGCGCCGGATGAATCCGTGACACGGCCTGTAAACTCCTGGGCAAACAATGTTGCGCCAGACAAGAGAAGGAAAACGATGCAGATGAGACGAAGAAGATTCGTGACCGCAGCGCGTTTGGTGGAAATACCGGCATTGCCAAATGTATTCATCGCAGCTCTGCTCAAAGTAGGTTGAAGCATCAATGGATCCTCTCGATTCCGGGCACACTCAGGAGACTTATAACCCGCGCAAAGACGGGCTGCGAGTTCACGTAGCTCGCAGCCAGACTGTTACCTGTCTCGGCGGAGATGTTGGGGTTGCTGATCAGAATATGGTTTGCTTCGCGGCCGTAATTGCATTTTGATCTGGAATTTCTATAGGCACTTCTTGTTTTGCATGAAATTTCATTAATAAAATAGATGTTTTCCTTGCGAGATTGGAAAGTAAACGCACGTACCAATCTCTGTCAAGATTTAATTTGCGATTGATCCATTATTTATTTGTATGTTTCGACGAGGTTGAGCTAGTTCATTTGGAATTTCTATAGGCACTTCTTGTTTGCTATTGAATTTCATCAATAAAATATACGTTTCCCTTGTGAAGGTTGGAAGGTAAACGTACACGACAATCTCTGTCAAGATGTAATTTGTGATGCTGCTATGAGGACGATATTCCCGCGATCCCTCCCGACCATTCGACCCAGATTTAGCGGAGTTTCCGTTGAAGGGAACTCAGAATAGCCGCGAATCAGGCATGGGTGGGCCCGCCAAAACAGAGAGATCGAGATGTCGGGAAAGGCCAAGGAAAGTCTTCCAAAAATAACGGGCAGTCGCGACACAGCGGAGGTTCTCATAAGAAACGTATGGCTGCTGGGAACCCCGGTTTTGACCTCTATCAATCAGACGATCGGGGGCATCATTCGCTGGGTGGAGGTTAGGCGATGACAGGGGTTTGAATGACCATCCAGCCGCGCTGTCACACCCGCAGTCCGAATGCGTTCATCTTCACGGTCAAGCCTATTGACTCTACGTTGTAGAGCACGCAACAGGCATGGCTCATCCCAGGGGTCTACGGGTTCAAGGTCCCGTTGGTCTCGCCCCTTCGGTCACTATCTCTGTGACTTTATTGCTGGCCACACGCCTGGTCTACAGAAGTTTGATGAGCGCTTCGAGTTCCTGTTGCAGCACGGTCGCAACCTGAGCGGAAGTGGTGTTGGGTCCAACAGGCACGGTCATCACGACGACACTGCCGCCAAGCGGTTTGGGCATAACGCGGATGTAGGCACCACCCCGTTTTCCATTGGCCATTTCACGCAAATAATCGACGGTCAATGTGGACTCATTGGCAAAAAGTTCCATATCAAACTCATCGCCGCCTTTTGTGACGTGGAAGGTCGTTTCATGCGCACGCTCAACTTTGTCTGCGAAGACAGGCGCCCACAGAGGAATGAGAGAGACATCTACCAGCTTCAGGTAGATGAGCTTTGGCTCAAAGTCGGATTCAATCGCGCGTGTGACTGTTTGGGTGGACATGGAGAGTTAGACGAACCGCAGGTCTTTCGTGATGCCCTTCGATGAAGAGAAATCGACCCAGATGATTTTCTTAAGCACCCTGTCAGGTGGACTAGTCCACCTTCGCATTATGGACCTTTGCTGTGGTCCACATTAAGCCTAGTGTTGTTGCAGGGAGATAGACCGATGCAAACAAGATTGGCAGCACAACGTAGGACAAGCTCAAGATTGATATGGGTACTGGCGGTTCTCATCTCCAGCATCCCGGTCCCAACCAGCACGTTGATGGCGCAGGAGACGATCACACCACTTATAACGAAGGACTTGGCAGGACATCCTGGTGAGCAGGTTCTGATGTACACCGTAGATTTTCCTCCGGGCTTTGCGAGCCCTATCCATCGCCACAATGCGCAGGTGTCGGTTTACGTGCTGGAGGGCTCCGTGGTGATGCAGGTGAGAGGGCAAAAAGAACTCACGCTAGGGCCAGGTCAGACCTTTTATGAAGATCCCAACGATATTCATGTGGTTAGCCGGAATGCAAGCAGTACAAAGCCAGCAAAATTTCTTGTGTTCCTGATTAATAAAAAGGGCGCTCCGCTCGTGATCCCAGCGAAGTAAATCAACAGGTGCGGGTAGTTCTATACGCAAAAGCTCGATTGAGAGGAAACATATGAGCACGATTACGGTGAAGAATTCGAAGTTCGCAAACTACTCAAGCCTGTTACTAAGAATGGGGCTTGGTGTTGGTTTCCTGTCGGCGGTGGCCGATCGATTTGGGCTATGGGGAGCGGCTGGGCAGCCGAATGTCGACTGGGGGAACTTCTCACAGTTCCTGCAATACACCCATACCCTAAATTGGTATGTGCCGGCGGGAATGATCCCATTGCTGGGAGTTGTCGCTACCGGCGCTGAAATCCTCTTCGGTCTTCTTCTTGTCATTGGTTGGCGTACACGCGCCGCTGCGCTATTAAGCGGAGTTCTTCTATCGATATTCGCGGTGGCGATGACGCTTTCCCTGGGGATCAAGGCGCCCTTGAATTACGCCGTATTCACGGGGATAGGAGGGAGCTTCCTTCTTGCAAGCTGTGAGGGCTTCCCCTTCAGCGTGGATGAGTTGCTGGCTCGTCGAAGCACTCATCGGCTCGCCGAGCAGTGATCGCAAATACGGTGCAAAAAAAAAGAGAGCGGTGAAGGAGTGTGGACAAAACAATATGCTTGGTCAATTCTTGTGGTTGCCGGTGTGTTTGAGACAGGGTTTTCAATAGGGCTGAAGTACTCGGAAGGGTTTACGCGGCTCTGGCCGTCGATAGCAACCGTCCTCATGATCGTACTGAGTCTGGGCCTGGTTGGCGTAGCAACGCGTAGTCTGCCGCTGGGTACGGCGTATGCTGTGTGGACTGGCATTGGCTCTGTAGGCACTGTGGCATTGGGTATCGTGCTCTTTGGAGAGTCAGCGTCTTTAAGCAGACTGGCTTGCCTGGGGCTGATCGTTACAGGAATTCTGGGGCTGAAACTATTTGGCAAGTAGCGCGACCTCTGTCTGCGGCAGACTGAAGTTAGAGAACGAAGCGTCAGTTTTCCCATCAATAAGGGATGGCGGCATCCTTCAGTAAAGTCGTTATCTCCGCTACCAGGCCGCCATCGTCCCGGTTTCGCAATGTGAGCGTTCCGCTGATCGCCAGCGAGAGCTGATGGGCTATCGCCAGGCCGAGACCGGCCCCACCGGTATCACGGTTGCGGGATTGATCGAGACGAAAAAAAGGTTGCAGCACGGTCTCGAGTTGATCTTCTGGAATACCTGGACCTCTATCCAGCACGCTGATAGTGATTGCCTCACTATTTGTCTTCTCTACGCGAACTTCGGCGCTACTTCCAAATTTGAGTGCGTTGTCGATCAGATTGGTCAAGGTCCGGCGAAGTGCATGGGGGCGAGTGACCATGGTGGCATTGATTTTGCTGCTCAGCGTTACGGCTTTGCCGGTGTCTTGATAGTCAAACACCAGGCTTTCGATGAACGAACCGATGTCGATGCGCGATGGCGCCTCTGTATTGCCATGGGCGCTTCTCGCGTAAGCAATGCCTTCATGAACGAGGCGTTCAATCTCCGTCAGGTCCTGAAGAAGTTTTTCTCTCTCAGGGATTTCATCCGCCATCTCCACTCGAAGCTTCATGCGTGTAATCGGTGTTTGAAGATCGTGGGAGATGGCCGCCAGAATTTGAACGCGCTCTTTCAGGTAATGGTCGATGCGGTCTCGCATCGAGTTGAAGGCGTTCGCAGCATAGACAACTTCGGTCGGGCCGGTCTCCTGCAGGCGTGGAGCAGCCTTGTTGGGATCCAACGCATTGGCAGCATCAGCCAGGTGGACTAACGGTCTGATCGCTAGTCGCACGGCGAACCAGCTACAAAGACTCAGGAGAAGGAGTTGCGCGGTCAAAACATAGGGAAGCCACTCTGCAATCGGCATGAGAGATGGATGAATGTCGATTGTCAGCGGAGCGCCATCGCTCAATCTGAGATGGGCCTGTAGCCGTTTGTCGTCTCCTGGTATCGATTCGACATGGACTGTAGAACGCCTTCCTACGGCTTCCTGGAGGGTGGCGGCAATCTCTGTGCCGGGGCTGCCTGTTTCCGGCGAGCCCACTAGTCCCGGGCTTAGAACGTACTGATAAGTTTTCCTGTTGAGTCGCGGGATCCAATCCTGACGCTGGTTCGCCGGCAACTGATCGAGAATGGCGATGGATGTTGCGACGTCCGTCTTGAGATTGCCAAGCATCATCGTCTTCGCAGTGATGTATCGCTCCAGAAAGAGAGCACAAAAGGAGAGAGCGTATGCGGTCGTTAGACCGATGAAGAAGATGAGGAACAGTCTCGATCCCAGGGTGTGTGCCCACGGGAGCAACCGCCGCCAGGAGGAGACGGCAGTCACTGGCGAGCCTCAGCGATTCCAACTGGCATTGAAAAGACATAGCCCTCGGCTCGAACCGTTTTGATGTAGGTAGATTCACGTGCATCGTCCTCTAGCCGCTGGCGTAACCGGCTAATGAGGAGATCGATTGAGCGGTCGAACAGTTCGGTATCACGGCCCTGCGTTAGATTCAGGAGCTGATCACGGTTCAGAACTCGTTGTGGATGATCGAGGAACACGCGTAACAATCGGTATTCAGCGCCACTGAGCGCAACGACGGTTCCTTCGCTGTCGAGAAGATGCCGTTGAGAGGTGTCGAGCCGCCACTTCCCGAAAGCGATGAGCTGCCCAACCTCTGTTACTTGAAGGTTGGGAGGAAGCATACGGGTTCGGCGAAGGATTGCTTTGATCCGTGCGAGGAGTTCGCGGGCAGCAAAGGGCTTTGTGAGATAGTCATCAGCCCCCATTTCGAGACCGATAATGCGATCCATCTCGTCGCTTCGCGCCGTCAACAGGAGCACTGGAATCGCCTTATGTTTTCCGGATCGAAGCTCGCGGCATAAAACGAGGCCATCATGGCCGGGCATCATGATGTCGAGTACGATCAGGTCGACCGTATTTGCTTCGAGAAAGCTTCGCATCTGCCGGCCGTCTGCCGCGATCGTGACGCGCAATCCATTCTTCTTGAGATAGCTGGAAACCAGTTCGCGAATTTCACGGTCGTCGTCTACAACGAGGATGTGGTCAACGTGATCCATCGGATCTACTTTCATTCAGGCCTTCAATCGAAGCTTCCACGCAGGAGCGGAGATACAACGTGATTGCAGTCGCGTCTCATGCAACAAAATATCACTTCCAACTTGTTTGGATATTCCAGATGGCATATGTTTCAGCCCATGAATGTATCTCAATGTATCTGGATGTCAAAAAGCTACATTCGCATTCAATTTTGCTGAATTGAGACACATGGCAGATACATCAGAATGGTCATCTTGAAACGGATAGGAAATCCATAGGAGAGAGAGCAATGACTGAAGTAATCAACCATCATCGTCGCCGTTTTCTTGGTACTACAGCTATGACTATCGCCGCCGCTCAGCTAGGCATGATCGCTTCTGCGAACGCACAGCCCAACGTGGCGTCAGATCTACCCGCAATCAAGCCAGGGACAAATACATCGTTCGCCTCACTCAAGCAGATTCATGCTGGCGTTCTCAATATTGGATACGCGGAAGCTGGCCCCGCCGATGGACCTGTAGTCATTCTCCTGCACGGCTGGCCTTATGACATTTACAGCTTTGTCGATGTCGCGCCTTTGCTGGCCTCGGCAGGGTATCGGGTGATCGTTCCGTATGGCCGCGGTTATGGGACCACGCAATTTCTTTCAAGCGAAACCTTTCGGAATGCCCAGGAGTTAGTTGTAGCTCTCGATACGGTGGCTCTGATGGATGCGCTCAAGATTGAGAAGGCGATCCTCGCCGGTTTTGACTGGGGTGCGCGTAATGCCTGCATCGTCTCTGCGCTGCATCCCGAGCGCGTCAAGGCTTTGGTTTCTGTGAGCGGCTATCTGGTGACTAACCTCAACACCGTCGGAGTTCCGTTGCCGCCAAGCGGCGAGCATGATTGGTGGTATCAATTTTACTTTGCCACGGAGCGCGGGAAGACGGGTTACGACAAGTATCGGCGTGAATTTGCGAGGCTAATCTGGAAGACCGCTTCGCCGAAGTGGAACTTCGATGATGCTACGTTCAATCGCAGCGCAGCGGCTTTCGATAATCCGGATCACGTCGCCATCGTAATCCATAACTATCGTTGGCGGCTGGGCCTGGCTGCCGGCGATTCGAAATATGATGACCTGGAGAAGAGGTTGTCCGCGGGGCCAATCATCAGCGTGCCGACGATCACCCTTGAAGGCGATGCCAATGGTGCGCCGCATCCGGACCCGGCAGCCTATCGCAATAAATTCTCGGGCAAATATACGCACCGGACCATCACAGGGGGCATCGGCCATAACCTGCCGCAGGAGGCTCCACAGGCTTTCGCACAGGCTGTCATTGATGTCGACGGATATTGATCCGTTGCAGGTTTACTGCTAGCGATCGGAGGCACCAAAATTGTTGGGCCTCAACGAAATAGGAGGAAAGAATATGGCAACTCTGAATGAAACGACCGTTGATATGAAGCTTGAGGTAGTAGTTATTCCCGTCGCGGATGTCGACCGCGCGAAGAAGTTCTACGGGAGTCTTGGGTGGAGACTTGACGCTGACTTTCCCTTCGATAACGGCTTCCGGGTTGTCCAGTTCACACCACCCGGCTCGCCGTGCTCGGTTCAATTCGGCACGCGGATCACGTTGGCCGCGCCCGGTTTCGCCCAGGGCCTCTACCTGATCGTCTCCGACATCGAGGCTGCGCGTGACAAGCTCATAGCCTGCGGCGCTGAGGTCAGCGAGGTGTTTCACGCCGGGACGCCAGGCGCTCAGTTCCAGCCCGAAGGCACGAGCGGTCGTGTCAGCGGGCCTGCTCCTGATCGCGCCAGCTATGGCTCCTTCGCTACGTTTAGCGACCCGGACGGCAACGCATGGCTGTTGCAAGAGGTCACAACTCGGCTGCCCGGGCGCGTCGACTCTGCCGTAACTTCATTTGGCTCCGCAAGCGATTTGGCAACCGCGCTTCGGCGTGCGGCTGCTGCTCATGGCCAACACGAGAAGCAACTCGGTGAGGAAGATCCGAACTGGTTCGATTGGTACGCGGAGTACATGGTGCGCGAAGAGGCTGGCGAAGAACTGCCACAATAAATGAGTACGGCGGATCATCCTATGCTGACCACGGGGACGGTGCGCGCATTGCACACCGTCCTCGGCAGTTATGTTCCTAACTACGCCAGTGCCGTTGGGATAAAAGATGAAGTCGTCGAAACCCCTTTGGATTTCATCTTGAGCTCTGACGAAGAGCCGAGGGTGGTCTCCAAGGATTTAGAAGAGGTGCTTTATGAAACGGATAGTTTTTACGCTGGTTGCAGTGATAGCAGTGGCCGGCATCGCCGCCTTAACGGCCCGTGCCTCCGGACGTGCGGATGGAGAGGCCACCCCCGGAATCAAGCTTCCTCCCGGATACCGCGACTGGAGATTGATTTCGGTCGCTCACGAGGCAGGCAGCCTCAATGATCTCCGCGCCGTTCTGGGCAACGATGCAGCGATCGAGGCTTATCGGAAAGAAAAGCTTCCGTTCCCGGATGGCACAATCATTGCCCGGTTGGCCTGGAGCTACGTTCCGTCTGAGGAAAACAATAAAGCATTTGGCCGTGAACAGTCTTTCGTTGCCGGGGCTCCCACGAATGTCCAGTTGATGGTCAAGGACTCCAAAAAATATGCCGCGACCGGCGGCTGGGGATTCGCTCAATTCAAAGACGGCAAACCTGCTGACGAGGCGGCGCTCAAAGGCTGCTTTTCTTGCCACGAGCCTGCCAAAGCTAATGACTTTGTCTTTACCCATTACGCGCACTGATACATAGAATTGAAACAAATTGACTCAGCGAGTTTCGCTGGAACCATCGGGTTGATCCAGCAAGGAAAGGATTGCACGAGAATGACCAGGGCAGTTGCCATTACACATGTGGGATTTGAGGATCTGGGGACTCTTGAAGGCGAGTTAAAACATGCAGGCTTTCAGATTGAGATATTCGAGGCAGCGACTGCCAATTTGAGAGATATTGCGAGTACAGACCCTGATCTCCTCATCGTTCTTGGTGGCCCGATCGGAGTCTATGAGAGAGAGGCCTACCCATTCCTCGACATGGAGATTGAGTGGATACGCCGTCGCCTTATGGAGAAGCGGCCCACGCTTGGTATTTGCCTCGGTGCTCAGCTCATCGCTGCGGCAGCAGGCGCATCGGTGTTTCCGGGAGCAAAGGGGAAAGAAATCGGATGGTCCGCGATCCAGGCGGGACCGGACGCATCGCGATATCCAGAGTTTGAGCGGCTCCTCGTCCCCGGTATGCGAGTTCTGCACTGGCATGGCGATACCTTTGATCTTCCCGCTGGTGCGGAGCTGATCGCGAAAACTGATGCTTACACAAACCAAGCTTTTGCGATTGGAGAGCACATCCTTGGCCTGCAATTTCATCCCGAAGTTACAGAGCGAGGATTGGAGCACTGGTATGTCGGCCACGCTTGTGAGCTTGCGAATGCAGGCATCAGCGTTTCAGCTCTCCGGCAGGAGACCGAAAAGTTCGCGCCGACGCTCGAATCTGCGGCCCAGCATCTGTGGAGGGGGTGGCTCTCACGACTGAAGGCTTGATTCGCTGAACCCCATGCAAGGGCTATCCGCAGAGGGATAAATAGGGAAGCGCCTCCGGGGTGTTGATCCATTCGCAGACTAAGGTTGAACCGAAGACGCCCCGGCTGAAGGAAGCGCCGTGGGTACTTTTTTCCCTTCCATGGATGCCTCCTGAGTCGCTAGATTGTGCTCGACCCTATCTAAAGAGTGGAGCATGGATGTTCTTGTTGGATCGGGCGGATGATCCGACACTGTGCTACGAATCTCGTCCAGCTCGGCTTCCGATACTTTGATCGCATTCAATGTTTGATCGAGTTTGCCTTGGAGCGCTTCTTGCTTGGCGCGCTCCTGAATCAGGGCTAATTGCGTCTGATACTGATTCGAATCGTTCAACCGGGCAAGTAGCAGCGTAAAACAAAGAATTCCAAGCATGAGCGCGGCATAAATAGCGCGGTATCTGATGCGTCTCGCATGGGGGATGTGAGGAGGGAGAGATTCGATCGTGAGATGGCTATTCGAATAAGCAACCAGGATCTGAACGAATCCAAGACATACCACTGTCCAAAACGATGCCCAGTAATGCACGGCGAAGAAAGAGTAGTTCCACATGCTCAGAAGTAACAATTCGCAGGCTCCAGGTTCTCCATCATAATTCCTCGCGAATATAGCGTTTGAAGCATGGCTGAAATCAGCTAGTGCATGGTTTGGAGAAGATCGTTGAAGGCCTGATTCCCGGAGAGCGTGACAAGACCTGATGTGGGATCTTCGATGTCCAGCGTGGTGTAGATGGTCAGCGAGATGACTGCGGCGAAGACGATGCTGTGCAACCAGCTCGGCTTGGTGCCAGTCATGCCGAAGCCCGCGAGTAGAGCGGAGGCGCATGCCAGAGAGAAGAGCAGGATCAGGATGATCGCCGGCGGGTGCATGCTGAAGGTGTTCTTGCGGGTCGCGGTGATGTCCATCATGCTGCCGATAGCAGGGATCAAGAGCTTGTTCGCATCAGAGTTCGCACCCGGACGGGTTGCAGCGGCGAAGGAGTCTTTCCAGATCTTCTTTTGAAGACTGCCGGTCTGGTTGGTGGGGTCAATGGCACCGGTATTGCCAAGCAACGTCTGCTCGCGGAGCAGGGTGTAATCGCGGAAGGTCTGGCGAAGGGCGGGCTGGGCGTCGGCGGGGAGCAGGTCGAGCCTGAGGTAGGCGGTGCCGATGGCGTTGGCTTCCTGGACAATGAGCTGGCGATGGGTGTCGTAACGTCCCATGGCCCCGGAGAAGGTGAAGGCGAGCAGAAGACCGAAGAGCGCGAAGACGGCAGACTGCATCGCAGCCGCGCCGGGAACGTCGGTATGGGCTGCAATGGCACGATGGCGCAACCGCCGGCCGAGCTCGATGCAGAGCAGCATGGCGAGAAAGAGTCCGGGGACGTGGAAGCGGGAGATGGTCAGCATATTTTTGCGGGAGAAGCGTGACGATCATAGCAAATGCCTGTTACGTGGCTTTGATCTGGCTCATTAGCTCCAAATCGACACCTGGAATAGGACCCTGTTATCGGTTGGGGTATCTTTCTGTAGCTTGGCGCTGGTATCTTTCCAATCATCGAGCAGATGCGGTTACGGATGTATCCGAAACAGAAAGCCAACACGCCAGGAAAACATCGCGCCCTGAGAGTGGCTCTGCCGTATTGTCTATGTCCTATTCGGTGATGAACTTTGTCGCCGGGTAATTATCGTCGCTAAGCCATTTCCAACCTCTTTCCACGAGACCTAATGACTGCTCTTACGCTTATCTTCTCCACTCAACTTACCCAATTTTGAATATCGTTTTCTTCTAACGGGCAGGACCGCGCAACGCGCGTGAGGAGGTACTTCTTATGGCAGAGGGAACAGGGCGGGGCGAATCACTCTCAATCTGGTTCTTTGTAGGAGGGCTGACGCTGCTCTATGGGCTGGTGTTGATGCCCTATGGCGCATGGGCCTGGTTTACGCACCAGAGGCGCCCACAGTGCTCAATCAGCTTCATCCCACCTTTTGGTGGGGGCTTCTGATGTCAATCTTTGGCGCTTTCTACACGATTCGGTTTCGGCCCGGCAAGGGCTAAGGCTGAATCGCTTTTCGTTTTACGGCAGCTTGCAGATGTGAACTACCTATACAAAGGGATCAATCTCTATGAAGCTCAATACTCTTCTTGCCTTCGCTCTCAGCGTTCTCACCCCTGGGCTCTCAGCTTTTGCGCAGACGCCGCTCGCTACCGGGCCGCGCGAGTCTCCTTTGCTCCTGGGCGCAGCCTGGTATCCCGAGCAGTGGCCGGAGTCGCGCTGGGATGCTGACCTGGCCTTGATGGAGGCGGCCCACATCAACTTCGTTCGCGTGGGAGAGTTTGCGTGGAGCACGATGGAGCCGAAGGAGGGCGAGTACAAGCTCGACTGGCTGGAACACGCCGTGCGAGCCGCGGAGAGACACCATATCGCCGTAGTGTTGGGAACGCCCTCGGCGGCTCCGCCGGCATGGCTGACGGAGAAGTATCCTGAGACGCTTCGCACCATGGTGGATGGCCGCAAGGATGGGCACGGCAATCGCCAGCAGTTTGACTGGAGCGATCCGAAGTACCGTGAGCTGGCGCGGGAGATCGCCGAAAAGATGGCCGCGCGGTTCGGCCATGATCCCAACGTGATCGCGTGGCAGATCGACAACGAATACGCCGACGAGAGTTACGGCCAGAGCACGCAGAAGCAATTCGACGACTGGCTGCATGCCAAGTACAAGACCCTGGACAATCTGAACGCGCGGTGGACGACCTCCTATTGGAGCGAGACCTACCAGGACTGGAACCAGATCCCGATCGAGGAGAAGTACGGCAATCCGGGGCTGCTGCTGAACTGGAAAGAGTTTGTCTCCGATACCTGGCGGAGTTATCAGAAGAATCAGGTCGAGGTAATTCGTGCACATGCCGAGCCGCGGCAGAAGATCACCACGAACATGATGGGCTGGTTCGATGGGTATGACTCCTATACGGTAGCGCAGGACCTGGACTTCGCCTCGTGGGATGACTATGTCGGACAAGGGCAGCTAGATCCGGCATCGAACGGCGCGATTCATGATTTGACCCGGGGCTTTCTCCGGAAGAACTTCTGGGTGATGGAGACGCAGCCGGGATTCGTCAACTGGTCTCCCCTCAACAACGCTCTGAACAAGGGTGAGGTGCGTGCCATGGCCTGGAACGATATCGGCCATGGAGCCCAGGCGGTGGAGTACTGGCAGTGGCGCAGTGCGCTCAATGGGCAGGAGCAGTACCACGGTACGCTCGTGGGATCGGATGGAACCCCGGTGCCGCTGTATGACGAGGTGAAGCAGCTCGGAGACGACTTCGCAAAGGCCGCGCCGGTGTTGGCCGGAACCACGGTCGAGTCGCAGGTGGCGATTCTGCATGACTACAACAGCCGGTGGGCGATCAATTGGCAGCGGCATAATCAGCAGTTTGATCCCACGGCAGCGCTGGTCAGCTTCTATCGTCCGCTGCACAGGCTGGTTCGCAGCATCGACGTCGTGTCGGATACGGCTCCGCTCAGCGGCTACAAGTTAGTCGTGGCTCCGGCGCTGAACGTACTGACCCCGGAGGCGGTGCAGAATCTGAAAGCCTATGTGCGCGGCGGAGGGCATCTGGTACTGGGCCAGCGCAGCGGCATGAAGGATGAGGACAACAGCCTCTACACTCAGCGGCAGCCTGGTCCTCTCACAGAACTGCTGGGGGCACGGGTAGAGCAGTTCTATGCCCTGCAGAAGCCGGTTCCCATCGAGGGCAACTGGGGCAGCGGAGAAGATGCAATCTGGGCCGAGCAGATCGGCGTGAAATCCCCCGAGACCCAGGTGCTGATGAAGTACGGCAAGAGCAACGGCTGGCTGGACGGACAGCCAGCAGCGGTGACGCGCAAAGTTGGGAAGGGAAGCATCACCTACATTGGAGCCGCTTTGGATGAGGCAACGATGAAGACCGCCGCCAAGTGGATGATCGAGGAGAGCGGCGTCACGGCGATCATGACCGACCTGCCGGAGGATGTGGAGCTTTCGATTCGCTCCGGGGACGGAAAGCGCGTGTACATTCTGACGAATTATGGGGCAGAGACAAAGACCGTGACATTGCCCAGTGCGATGAAGGATGTTCTGGCAGGAGGGACGGTCTCAACCGTGACGCTGTCGCAATACGGGATCGCGGTACTGGAAGCAACGCGCTAAGAGTCTCTCTCGGTTGTCAAAGCTTTCTTTCTCTCTAGGGGGCAGAGGGAATATTTCTCTGTTTCTAAGAGAAAACGCTGCGGGATTATGAACAGAGACGAGTAATTGATCTTAAAAGATAGAACGCAAAATCAACCCAGCCTGAGAACAACCGGATGCCAGGGAGAACTCATTTACCCGTGCGATATTATTTGCGAGTAAATCTACCGTAAGCAGGGTTAGATCAAATATTATGCGTGCTTTTGACTGTTCGTCGTGTGTCTCGGGTATGGCGTGGACCTCGCTTCTGGTCACAATCTTTGCAATGGCCGGGTGTGGTAGCGGCAGGTTGCCGGCGACGACGTCAGGACTAGCTCCGACTATCGTCACGCAGCCCGCGAATGCGACAATTCCGCTTGACAGCGCGGCTTCGCTGGCTGTGTCAGCGATGGGGACCGGTCCACTGAGCTACCAGTGGACGGAGAACGGGAATACCGTTCCGGGTGCGACCTCGGCGAGCCTGACGACGGCTGCGCTGCAACTGGCGGACTCGGGCGATAAGTTCACAGTGACGGTGACCAACATTTATGGCTCGGTGACCAGCAATGTGGCGACGATTACGATCGGGCCACGGTCGCCGGCGCAGCGGGATATGCGCTTCAAACATGTGCAACTCGCGCCGACCCTGGAGGGGGTTGAGATGACCAACATTGAGGCTGTGATCCCGGGAAACATGTCTGACACGACTTTCTCCAGTACGGTCGGCTCTACCCTGATGGTTGGTAACCAGGATTGCGGTACCTCCGCGAACCTGACCTCCTGCGCCTGGCTATTGCAGCAGTTTGCGGCACCTGCGGGTATACAGGGCTTTAACTCGTCATATCAGGTGGACAATTTGACGAATCTTGATAGCGATCTAACGGCGGTGGGTGCGAATTCCGTCCTAACGTCTCTGGACGAGCAAAATGGGCCGGGATTCGCGTACGGAGTGTTTGCATATTCAGTGGAGACGGATCCGACGGTGCCAAACGGGTTCACGATGCAGCGCGCGACAGTGACGGATGCTACGCTGGCGACGTCAGTGTCGGCGATGGCGGCAAAGGGTGTGGTGGTCACGGCGGCGTCAGTCAACAGCGTCGCGGGCATCGATCTGGTGGCGTACGGTTGGAGCGGTGATCAGGGTACGACGTACGACGCACAGACGGTGTTGACTACGTACGTGAACCTCGGACCGCAGGCGCTGAGCCTGGCGCAGCAGGGCTACATCATCACAGCGGTGGGAACGGCGGACGCAAACCAGATGTTGCTGGTGGGCACGAAGGTGCATGGCGATACTCTGCCGCGCAACCTCTCCTACGCTGGTTTTCAAGGGGGCGGCGGCACCTCGTCGAATGGCCAGATTGTCATCGGGTACGTCTTTGGCAACGACGCGGGGAACAACCCGAACCTGCCCGCCGTCGAGACCCTATTGGCTCAGTAGGGCTATGCAGTCCATTCAACTCTCAACTGGCGATAACAGGCCAATGCGCTCATCCACCCTCGTTTATGACTGCAAATCTGGCCAGATATGGCTAGTTCCATAGCTAAATAGGCCTACGGGTGTTTTATCCTCACGTCTCGTAGAAAGGACAGGATGATCCACGAATCCGGCCTAATTCAGATATAACTCCAATAGCTGTAACCAATGGACTTTTCATCTCTCTAACGTTGCACAGACTCTGATTCACCGCATCTCACTTGATGCTCCGTGTTATCGGCTGTCTTGCACGCTTTCTGGCGTTTCTGCTGCCACTTTAGAGAGAACGGAGCCTCATGAAAAATTTGCTTAAGTTGTATGAGCGTATCTCGGGGATGTTGTCCTATCTGCAATCTCCATTTTTGTTGGCTGTGCGGCTCTATTGGGGATGGCAACTGGTGATGACCGGGTGGGGGAAGTTGCACAATCTCGCCAGGTTCACGGATATCTTCGCCAACCTGAACATCCCATTTCCCAGTGCCAGTGCTCATTTCATCGGATGCCTCGAGTTCTTCGGTGGAATTCTTTTAATCCTGGGTCTTGGATCGAGGCTGACGGCATTCCTCATGACCTGCAATATGCTGGTCGCCTACTGGACTGCGGACCATGACGCTTTTGTCTCGTTCTTTTCCGATCCGGATAAATTTAGCGCCGCATCGCCCTATACGATTCTGTTTGCATCCCTTCTCGTTCTAATATTCGGTGCAGGACTGTTCTCTGTGGATGCGCTGCTGGCAAAGCGTTGTCGAGTCTGGCTGGAGAACCCGGGGATCGAGAAAGAATGACTGACGTACTCGCAGGCAGGGATGAATCGCAGATGATTGCGTCCATCCTTGCAGGCAATTCGCAGGTGTTCCATGAACTCATTCGCCCGTATGAGCGAAGCGTGTATGTCATGGCTCTGTCGTTGCTCCAGAATGAAGCGGATGCGGAAGATACCGCGCAGGAGGCCTTTCTAAAGGCCTTCCGCAGCCTCGCGAGTTTTCGCGCTGAGGCGAAATTCAGCACCTGGCTGATCAGTATCACGCTGAATGAGGCACGCAGCCGTCTTCGCCGCAAGAATACGGTCAAGATGGAGTCGCTCGATGAGCCGCAGGATGAGCAGGGACATATCTCGCCCGCGCTGCTGCGGGACTGGCGAGAGATTCCCTCCGAGGCGGTGGAACGGCAGGAGGTTCGAGGGTTGTTGCAACAGGCCATTGCCGGCCTGCCTCCAATCTATCGCGAGATCTTTCTGCTGCGGGATGTCGAGGAGTTGAGTATCGACGAGTCGGCAAAGGCTCTCGGCATCACGGTGGCAGCGGTAAAGGTGCGGCTGCATCGCGCTCGGCTGATGCTGCAAAAAAAGCTTGCACCGCAGTTGAAGCAGGTCAATCCAAAGAAGAGGAGGTGGCTCCCATGGTCATAGAGTGCAAACATGTCTGGGATCACATCTCCGGCTACCTGGATGGAACACTGGATCCCGAGGTTTTGGCGGTGGTGCAGAAGCATCTGGAACATTGCGAGCTCTGTTCGGCGATCCTCGACTCGACGCGGAACATCCTGATCCTCACGGCAGACGAGCGTGTGTTTGAACTGCCGCTTGGCTATAGCGAACGTCTCCATGCCCGGCTTGAGGCGGAGATGCAGAGTATTGTGCCCAAGAAACCTGATGATGGATGAGCCGCGAGGGATAGCCTGAGAGGTGCCAAATTGAACCGCGAGCCGTGTCCAGATACGGTGCCTGTCAGGCTACTGAGCGTGATGGAAGATCTGGTGCGTGATCGCCTCGGCCGCTACAAGAACCAGGGTCACGATTGCGAGGACGATCTGGAAGGTTTCGGAACGCCGTTGCTTCTGCGTCACGGAGGCCATACGCCACTGGGATGAGGGTCTGGCGCGCAGGCTGCGAATCCTCCAGACGACATACAGGTTGATGAGGGAGCCGGCTACCGCAACCACCATCATGGGAATGCGGATGGCATCGGCATGGATGCGACCGATGGTGTGCTGCACCCCGGCCGCAGCCGCCAATGCGCTTACCCCAATGATGACGCGTATGCCGCTGATGGCCATGACCGCTGTGCAGGCGCTCTGGAGCAGGATAAACATCAGACTCGTGAGGCTGAGGATCCAGGAGCGGCTGCCGGTGGAAGGTTGTTCGCTTGCAGGAGTGTCTACGGAACTATCCGGGGCGAATTTGGGATCTTGGACAGGCATTTCATCTTTACGGTACACCAGGTCGCGCAAACCTGTTTCTTATGTGTTACAAACGGCACTTGCAGAGTAGGATGGAGCCGTGCGCTCCTTACTCAGGAACGCGGGGATGAATATGGTCAAGACGCATCGCAGGTACCAGGAGGTTGCAGCACGAATTTCGCGCTATGTCGCGGAGAAGAGACTCGAGCCGGGCGCCCGGCTTCCGGGAGAGATCGATCTGGCAAAGGTCTGCGGGGTGAGCCGTCCCACGATTCGCGAAGCGATGGTGGCCCTGGAGATCGCAGGCGAGCTGGAGATTCGGAGCGGTTCGGGAGCCTACGTTCGCGAGGCCGTGAACCCCATGTCGCTGGTGCTGGACTCCGGTCCCGGGCCGTTTGAGCTGCTGCGGGCACGCATTCTGATTGAGGGCGAGATCGCCGCGGATGCAGCCCTGTATGCTTCGGCCGGAGACCTGGCGAAGATCGAGAAGACCCTGCAGCAGATGCGGAAGCTGGTGCAGGCGAAGACCAATGCCCAGGTAACGGACAGGCAGTTCCATGTGGCGATCGGCGAGGCTGCCAAGAACAGCGTGCTGACGAGCATCGTCGATGGGTTGTGGGCAGGCATGTTTGCGCCGATGTATCACCGGCTGAGCCAGCGTGCCGGCCTCGACCAGCATCAGGCGGCCGCGTTGGAAGATCACGAGGCCATCTTTGCGGCGATCGCAGGCCGCAACCCGAATGAGGCCCGCAGGGCGATGCGGCGGCACCTGCATCACGTGGAAGAGCACCTGACCAGCGATGACGTGCCGTCGCCAGTGAAGCCGCCCAGCAAGCCAACGCCGGATGCTGCGGCGAACGGACGCAAGCAGCCGGTTTAGGGTATTTCGCTCTTGTAGCTAACGAATCAAAAAGGCATGGCTTCGGCCATGCCTTTTCGGCCTCCGATTGTGCACAATGTGCGTCTCTACTTCGCGAAGAGCTCACCGAGATCCGCGAAGGCCTTGAACTCCAGGGCGTTGCCCGACGGGTCGAGGAAGAACATCGTCGACTGCTCGCCGACCTGGCCTTCGAATCGTGTGTAAGGCTCGATGACAAAGGACACACCAGCGGCGCGGACGCGTTCTGCCAACGCTTTCCAGTCTGCCTGTGTCAGCACCACTCCAAAGTGGGGAACCGGCACGGCGTGCCCGTCGACGGGATTGCTATGTGCTGCTGTGTTGTCAGAAGCAGGTTTGTGATGCGCGACGATCTGATGTCCGAAGAGATTGAAGTCGATCCACTGCTCTGAGCTACGGCCTTCGGGGCAGCCGAGAACCGTGCCGTAAAAATGGCGCGCTGCGGCGAGATCGTGGACTGGAAAGGCAATGTGGAAGGGGCGTAGTTCGGACATGCTGTGCGCTCGCGAATGAGATAGGGCCGAGTCTTGGCCCACTCGATGATGATACGCAGGAAATTACGAGTGCGGCCAGCGCTACAAGTAGTTGTTTGAAGGGGCGGGACTTTAGTCCCGCCGTATAGGCAATATTTGCAGGGTGGCTTTAGCCACTGAGGGAATCTCTTTCCGGCGAAATTCCCTCAGCGGCTAAAGCCGCCTGCTATGGGGTTCTTTTCGGCTGGGCTAAAGCCCAGCCCTTTCAACGCGACACGCCATTGGGGTTGGTTTTCCGAGACTGCTCTAGCGACGACGATAGCCTTGGTCGTACCCACGCAGATAGGCATCGCGGAAGGCATTGCGATAGGGCTCAAACGGTCCTAGATGCGGATCATAGCCGGGACAATCGTGGAAGGCGCGTGTCCGGCGAGCGTCGTACGGAGCTCCGCTCTCTGCCGCGCGTGCACCATCGGAGCGGCCTGTCTCAAAGCCGTTGTGTTCGGCCAGTTGAACGAGGGGTGGCACCTGGGCTATGGGAGGCGGTGGAGGTGGGGGTGGTGCATAGTGTTTGGCACAGCCAAGGCCCGCGAACAGAAACAAGGACGATGCTGCCGTGAGAACCACGCGATTAAGTTTCATATAGCTCTCCTGACCGTCGAGACGGCACATTGGTTTGAACTCGACTGGGAACAGGATGTTGCTGTGAAGTTTTTACGGAGTGCGCGGTACTCGAATCACTAAAAGACGAAAGGGCATGGCCTCAGCCATGCCCTTTCGGTCTTGCTTTTGCAGGCTGTGAATCACAGGCCCATGCGTTGTTCTTGTTGCTCCGCTTCGTCGGAGACAACGCCCATCTTCTCTGCGATGGACTTTGCCTGCGTGAAGAGCGTGAGGTAATCGGGACCGCCGGCCTTGGAGTCCGTTCCGCTCATGTTGAAGCCCCCAAAGGGGTGAGCTCCAACCATCGCTCCAGTGCACTTGCGGTTGAGATACAGGTTGCCGACGTGGAACTCGTCGCGGGCGCGGTTGAGCTTCTCGCGCGAATTGGTGTAGATCGCGCCCGTCAATCCATACTCCGTGTTGTTGGCGATGGCCAATGCATCGTCGAAGTCCTTGGCACGAATGACCGCAAGTAGAGGTCCGAAGATCTCTTCCTGTGCCAGGCGAGACGTGGGTGCGACGTCGGAGATGACTGTGGGCGCGATGTAGTAGCCGCCCTCGATCTCGAGAGACTTACCGCCTGCCAGCAGACGTCCTTCCGTCTGTCCGAGCTGGATGTAGTCGAGAACGCGTTTGTGCGCGACGCTGTTGATGACCGGACCAGTCGCGAAGTTCTCCGCCGGATCGCCGGTAGCGAGGGCCGAGACGCGTTCCCGCAGACGATCGCAGAAGACGTCGTACACCGACGAGGCGACGATCACGCGCGAGCACGCCGAGCACTTCTGGCCGCTAAAACCGAAGGCTGAGGCGACTACGCCGTCGACCGCGGCGTCGATGTCGCTATCGGAGTCAACGACGATAGAGTCTTTGCCGCCTAGTTCGAGGATCGTGCGTTTGATGAAGTGCTGGCCGGGCTGTGTGCGCGCGGCGCGCTCGTGAATCTCGAGACCCACCTTCTTCGATCCCGTGAAGGCGATGAAGCGAATCTGCGGATGCTCCACGATGGCGCGGCCTACTTCCGGTCCGCCCTGGACGAGGTTGACGACACCATCAGGAAGTCCAGCTTCCGACAGCAGCGCGACAAAGCGGGCTGCGATGGTAGGGGCATCCGGCGAGGGCTTGAGCACCACGGTGTTGCCGCAGACGATGGCAGCCGCGGTCATGCCGGCCATGATGGCGAAGGGGAAGTTCCACGGGGGAATGACCGCACCGGCGCCGAGCGGAATATAGCGCAGCAGGTTGCGTTCGCCGGGGAACTGGATGGGCGTCGTGGCGGAGTCGAGACGCAGGGCCTCGCGCGCATAGAACTCCAGGAAGTCGATGCACTCGCCTACATCGGCATCGGCCTCGGCCCAGTTCTTGCCGACTTCGAGCGTAAGCCAGGCGCAGAAGGTCAGGTGACGGTTGCGGATCAGCTCGGCTGCGCGCTGCAGCAGGGCGACGCGTTCCGTGACCGAGGTGCGTTTCCAGCTCAGAAAGGCCTGCTGTGCCGCGCTGACGGCGTCGTTCGCATCGGCTTCGGTCGCGGCGGAGTGGACTCCGATGACCTCTGCGGGGCGAGCAGGATTGACGGAGGTGAAGGTGGTGCCGGAGCGACGTTGTTGGCCTCCGATGATGAGATCGTAGGTCGCGCCAAGTTCGCTGCGAACCTGTGCGAGGGCTTCGAGCATGCCGCGCTTGGTGTCGGCGTCTTTGAAGTCGGTGAAGGGCTCATTGTGGAACGGGGAAAGCGTAGTGACGGGCATTGGGGACCTCTGTTCAATCATTTTAAGCGTTCATGCGGTGCAAAGCGGTTCGTTCAGGTTTTTACTCCGTCAGCTTCTCCGTTGACTTCGACATCTTGGCGGTGCGTTCCAGCTTGTCCCACGAGAAGGGCTTGCCGTCGATCGCACGCTTGACAGTCTTGAGCAACACCCAGGAGAAGAGCTGGCGATAGGTGAAGCGCTGGACCCAGATGTGGACGAGCAGCCAGGCGTCTCCGCGACTGGCCGGGTGTTTGCGTTCCAGCAGGAACGCCAGGCCCGAGGCCGCGAAGTCGATCAGCAGGAACGCCAGGAAGAACGTCAGGAGCTTGAAGAGGTCGTTCGTGCTGGTCGTCTCGGGATGGAAGTGCTTGTCGATGAAATAGTGCACGACCCCGGCGACAAACATGAAGTCGATCAGCGGAGAGACCAGCGGCAGAAGGATCTGGAAGATGACGATGTTCGGCAGGGCAAAGAGGCCCATCGCACGGCGACGCGCGATGGCGCCCCGATGCTTGAAGACCGCCTGCAGAATGCCGAAGGACCAGCGGAAACGCTGGCGGGCGAGCCCGTTGGCAGTGACCGGCGCTTCGGTAAAGGCCAGTGCCTGATCCTCGTAGATCACCGCGTAACCCTGTTCCAACAGGTTCATCGTGAGGTCGGCGTCTTCGGCGACGGTGTCGGGATGGTACGCGCCTCCGGCTTTGACCGCAGCCGTGCGCCAGGCTCCAATGGCTCCGGGCACGACCATGACGACGTCGAACAGATCAAGCGCGCGCCGCTCGAAGTTCTGCGAGGTGATGTATTCGAGAGCCTGCCAGCGCGTCCAGAGGTTGACACGGTTGCCGACCTTCGCATTGCCTGCCACCGCTCCGATGGCTGGGTTTGCAAAGTGGCATACGAGCCGGGAGATGGCATCGTGTGCAATGACGCCATCGGCGTCGATGCCGACGTAGACCTCTTCGTCCGTGCTGCGCAGCGCGAAGTTCAGCGCTTCGGCCTTGCCTCCGTTGGGCTTGGTCAGAACCGTTACCTTTCCGTCGGCGATCTCTTTCGCGTAGGTTTCGGTGGCGATCTTGTAGGTCGCGTCTGTCGAACCATCGTCGATGACGATGATGCGGATGTTCTTGTAGTTGGACATCAGCACGGACCGAATCGTGCGTGCGATGACCATCTCCTCGTTATAGGCGGGGATCAGGACGGCGACCTTCGGCTGATAGTCCGGGGTAGCAAAGTCTTTGCGGCGGCGGAAGCGGTCGATGATTGCGCACAGACCGATGATGATGAGGCGGCCGCTCATCAGGACGTCGCCGACGAAGAAGACCGACAGCACGAAGTGATTGAAGAAGCCGATGAAGAAGAAGGTGATCGAATCGATAAAGGCGTAGTAGCGCTGCTTGCGGGTCAGCGGCACCATGACCTGGTCGCGGGTCTGGCCGATGAGCTGCGAGACGGGCACGATCTCGTAGCCGTGCGCCCGCAACGCTTCGATCAGTTTCGGCAGCGCTGCGATGGTGGCACTGCGGTCGCCGCCGCCGTCGTGCATCAGGATGATCGAGCCGCGCATCCAGGTCTTGGTGTTGGCTTCGTTAATCTGCTCGAAGACGCTGTCGATCATCTCCTGCGGTGTCTTGCGAGGATGTTCATCCCAGTCGTTGGTATCGATCTTGTCGCCGACGATCACATACCCGAGCTGATGTTGAATGCGATCGATCGGAGCGGCCTGGTCGTTGGTGTCGGGTTCCTGGTCGATCGAGTACGGCGGGCGGAAGTAGACGGGCTGCACGCCGAGTTTGGCGGCGAAGAGCCGTTCCGTCAGGTTGAGTTGCAGGTCGACAGATCCAGGCGAGATTTCGCTGATGTCGGGATGCGTGAAGCTGTGGTTACCGATCTCGTGGCCTTCGCGGTAGACGCGCTGCATCACGCCGACGTTGTCCTGTGCTTCTTCGCCGATCATGAAGAAGGTGCCGACAACGTTGTACTTCTTCAGGATGTCGAGGATCTTCGGCGTCCAGGTGGGATCAGGCCCGTCGTCGAAGCTGATGGCGACTTGCTTGGGATGGTACCCATACTGCGAGAGCGTGTAGGGCAGCGGATACGAGTCCATCTTCTCGGAGACGACGCTGAGGTACTTCGACGGGATCGTCTTGTCATCGTCCATCGTCAGGGTGCGATGACCGTTTTGCGGCTGGCCGGTGACGCGCAGAATATCGCCGTCGCCCTCGGTGTCCACATCCTGTCCGGGGGCAACGACTGCTAGGTCTTTCACGGGATCGGACTTCGTGGGCGTATCCCAGATCTTCCAGAGGGAGTCGTCCTCCGAGCCAAGACGGAAGAGAGCAAAGGTTTCCAAACCGAGAGCGCGGGCTACGCGCATCTGGTTTAGCACGGTGACAGCGTCGAGGAACCAGACCTGATGGCGTATCTTCGCATCTTCGTCGTCGTAGGCGAAGTGAGGGTTGAGCGAGTCCTCGTCCATGTCGATCTGCGCATCCGCGTCGGCGGCGGCCTGCCATGCTTCCTGGGTCGAAAGCATGGTGGTGGAGAGAATTGGCTGCTTTTCAGGCGCTGCAGGCTTTTTACTGCGCTCGTGTTTGCCCTTGGCCGGAGGGGGCGGAGGCAGATTGCTGGTCCAGTCGTAGCCGTAGTTGCCGATACCGCAGATGAGTTTTTCGCGCGGAACGATCTTCATCGCGGCCCGCAGATTATCGGCGAACCAATCCTGCCCGGCCACCGGACCGGGGTCGGTGCCGGTCTGGTGCTGGTCGTAGTTCATGAGAATGATGCCGTCGGAATTGGCGGCGATGAACTTCATATCGAAGTCGTCGTCACCGACCGGCACATTGACGTAGAGCCGCAGATTGCGCGAGTGAAAGTCGTTATAGAGCGCCTGGATGAGCTGCTGGTAGCCTGGCTGCGCGGCGATCGGGATGTTCTGGAAGTTGAGTGTGAGGCCGCGATAGAAGTTATTGGCCGCGAGAAATGCGTCGATCTGGTGAATAAAGTTCGCACGCGCGACGGGGCTCAGGAGAAACTGCCCGACGTTGTCTTCAAAGACACCGTCCGTCACGCTGTAGTTGTTGACCATCGGGAAGATTTCGGTATCTTCACGGGCCGCCGCAATGGCGCGAATGACTTTATTCTCGCGGTCGACTCCATGCACCACGGAGCCTTCGACCACGGTGAACGGAATATTGTCGGAGGTGAGGGCGGTGATGTTGCCGTCAGCCGTGGTGACGTGCAGCCACTCGGGGAAGAGCAGGTCGATCTGCTTGAGATGTTGCTTGAAGGACGCGTAGCTGGCTGGGTCGGCGTCGGTATAAAACGCCGCGCGCAATCCTTCACCCGTGTTCAGAACGACGTCAGAGGGCTTGAGGTCGGTTCTGCGATGGGCAGAGTGGTTGAGCTTTTCTTTAGGGGTAAGCACCGGGGCCGGCGGATTCGCCAGGGCACGGTAGCGTTTGGTCACCGAACGCAGATCTAGCCCGCGCAGAGGCTTCATCCGGACCAGGCCGACGATAAACAGGCCGCCGATGAGGACGCCAAGGAGAGCCGACAAGTCGAAGATTCGCCGAAGCCGCTTCCAGCGTTTGCGTTGCGGGTCGTAAAAAACTTGCTTGTTCATCGATCTTTAGAGGTCTCCATCATCGTATTGCGTCTTAGCCATCGTATTACGTATTGGCAGATGCGCTAGGGGAGAAAAGGGCGAGGTCAATCGCCTGAATCGGAGGATGCGAATCAGCCTCTCCAATCAGTATGATGCAATGAAATGTCTCAAAGGGAACGAAGGTGGGCTGTCGCGACGCTGCTCTTGCTGGCGGGTACCGGGCTGCGTCTCCTGTTCATCCGGTACCACGCAAGGTTTGTGGGCGATCCGGAGATCTATGCCGATCTTGCCCAGAATATGTTCGCCCATCATATCTATGGGGTCACGGAAGCCACCGGAATACGCCAGACCCTGATGCGCCTGCCCGGATATCCCTTTTTTCTAGGCCTGTGCTTTGCGGTGTTCGGCCGTGAAAACTTTCTTGCCGTGACCGGGGTGCAGGCTGTCCTCAGCCTTATCGAATGCTGTCTTCTGGGTGCTCTTGCCGCACGGCTGATGGGGCGCCGGGCCGGGCTGGTAGCGCTTGGCCTGGCGGCTCTTTGCCCGTTTACCGCCAACTACGCCGCCATTCCGCTTACGGAGACCCTCAGCCTGTTCTTCATTACCCTGGCGTTTTTCTCACTGCAACGATGGATGGGGGAACGGCAGCAGGGAGGGCCGGGAAACGCCTGGCTCCTCTCGCTCGGATCTGCGTCGGCCCTCGCCGTGCTGATCAGGCCGGATCAGGCGCTGCTGCCGATGGTGGTGGTTCCGGCGGTGCTGTGGGTGGGACTTCGAGAGAGAAAAGCGGGAGTGCTCAAGCGCGCGCTTCCCGCGGCAAGCGTAGCTCTGATCGTGGCCTTGCCCCTGTTGCTGTGGGGCATCCGTAACTGGCGCGTCTTTCACGTGGTGCAGCCGCTGGCGCCGCGCTATGCGACCGATCCCGGCGAGCCCATCTCCTACGGCTTTCAGCGC
Source organism: Granulicella mallensis MP5ACTX8 (assembly GCF_000178955.2). Classification (NCBI taxonomy): domain Bacteria; kingdom Pseudomonadati; phylum Acidobacteriota; class Terriglobia; order Terriglobales; family Acidobacteriaceae; genus Granulicella; species Granulicella mallensis. The sequence continues at coordinate 1,789,943 of NC_016631.1, forward strand.
TGGTACAAGACCTGGGCCATCGATTTCAAATCGACGGTGGACGTGTACTGGACCTATGACGGGTCGCCGCTCGCGATGACCGATCTTCCGCCTCGCGCCTTCGACAATGCCGCGCAGCGCCAGGAGACAGAGCGAGTCTACGCCCAGTACAACGATGTCAGTGCGGCGAACCCAGAGTCTGACGACGCATTCGCGAGGCTGGCCGCGCAGCGCATTGCGGCGCATCCGCTGCGTTATTACGTCCTGCTGCCCATAGCGAAGCTGGCGGACATGTGGCTGCGTCCCCGGACCGAGCTGATGAAGATCCCGATCGACTGGTGGAACTGGCGTGCCCATCCAAAGAGATCGGCGTTCAGCGTCGGCTATGCGTTACTGAATGCCCTGTATCTTGCACTGGCCTGGGTAGGCTTGTGGCGTTGGCGGCGGCAGGGCTGGAGCGGATATAGCGTGCTGGCCTACGCCATGATCCTCTTTGTGCTGCTGCGCTGCGTGCTGCTGGCAACGATCGACAACTCCGAGCCGCGATACACGCTGGAGTGCTTTCCAGTGGTGATCCTTCTGGCTGCCTTCGCGTTAGTACGTCAGGAGACTAGTGCGGAATGTGCTGAGCCTTTTTGCTGATCTCATAGGGCTTCGTGTCGATGTGTTCATTGAGCCGAATGTTGGAGTAGGTCGTGGTGCGACTGTCACCATTGGGTTGCTCGAAGAGCTGTTTGAGCGAGATCCCTCGCTGAGGATCCACCCAGATCGTGACGCGGGTAAGCATGTCCCTTACCCCAGGATCCTTGCTGACCAGGATGAGCTTTGCGGTGTTCACCTGCTTCGTTCCGTCGCTGAGGGGTTCGTTACGGTCATAGGTGATCGTCCACGCCTTGGCGAGATCGCTGCCACTGCCACCGGAGCCGAGCGTAAGAAAGCTCTCGTACTTCGCCTGGTTTGCTCCGGCCTTGAAGACGTCGTCCTGATTTGTGCCGGGCGAATACATCTGCAGCGTGCTGCCATCATAGACAAGGATCTTGGCCGGCGATTTTGTGGGTTTGCCGTCGGGGGTGCTGTTGAAGAAGACGGCGCCCATCTGCTGTCCTTTGCCTGAGCGTTCGACATAGATCGTGCCGGTCTCAATGGAATGATCCCGGACAACCCGTGTGTAGTTGTCATAGCTGACGTCGGACTGCACATTGTGGAACTTCGAGGAGGCGGTATCGAGCTGATGGAGCACGTCCGTAAGTTGCGGCGAAGGAGCCTGTGCGTGGAGCGCGGTGGAGGTCAGCGCAAGAGCGAGGGCTGTAGTGAAGAGCTTCTTCATAAAACGCGATCTCCTGCGAAGCGGCGATTTGGTCTGAGACAGACGCAACGAACAGTCATGTCGTTAGATGAGCTGGAGCGAAAAGCGTTATCTAACGGTCTCGCAATTTAGAGGCCGGAACGCAATACCGTGGCATCATAAGCCACGATCTTGCCCTTGGTGTCCGGTACAGGTTTGTACTGCTCAAGCTTTACCTCACCCGAGATGGGTTCGATCACGCTCAGCAGAGCTCTGCGAATCTCTACATCGGTCGACGCCCCATCGAGATCTTCGGCACGAACCTCGTACACAAAGCGAGCCTCGTTGCTGTTGCCACTGGCTTCCTTTACCAGTACTTCACTGCCATGCAGAGGAACGGTCGTTACAGGCTTGTCTTTGAAGTCGATGAGGTGCGGCGACACAAACACAAAGAGCAGGATGGCCGTGACCATTACGTCATAGTGAAAACTGCCGCGTTCGTAAGACCAGAAAAAGTAACTGCGAATCAAACGGGTCATCGTGCACGCCCCAGGGATTGCTTTGTAATCACGGTCTCTCCGCCCATATAAGGTTGCAGTGCATCCGGGATACGCACGGAGCCGTCAGCCTGCTGATAGTTCTCCAGGATCGCAAGATAAGTGCGTCCTACAGCAAGGCCGCTGCCGTTGAGTGTATGAACGAACTCTGTTTTGTTCGAGCCCGCAGGCTTATAGCGGATGTTCGCGCGCCGCGCCTGGAAGCTCTCGAAGTTCGAGCAGGAGGAGATCTCGCGATACGTCTCCTGACCGGGAACCCACACTTCGAGGTCATAGGTCTTGGAGGAGCTGAAGCCCATGTCTCCAGTGCAGAGCAGCATCCGGCGATAGGGAAGACCCAGGCGCTCGAGCACGGACTCGGCGTCGCGGGTCAGCTTCTCATGCTCGGCAGAGGAGTCCTCAGGCCGGGCGAACTTCACAAGCTCGACCTTCTGGAACTGGTGCTGGCGGATCATGCCGCGCACGTCCTTGCCATAGGAACCAGCCTCGGAGCGGAAGCAGGGGGTGTAGGCCGTGAACGAGATCGTGCCGTCGCTCAGATCGATCGTTTCATCACGAAAGAGGTTTGTGATTGGCACCTCTGCCGTGGGGATCAGCCAGTGGTCATTCTCGTGCAACTGTCCCGGTATATAGGGGCCCTTGTCATCGCAGTGGAAGAGGTCTTCGGCGAACTTCGGAAGATTGCCTGTGCCGAAGAGAGAGGTCGAGTTGACCATGAAGGGCGGCAGCACCTCGGCGTAGCCGTTCTCGCGAGTATGCAGGTCGAGCATGAAGTTGGCCAGAGCCCTCTCCAGCCGGGCGCCTGCGCCAAAGTGAACGACGAAGCGGGAACCGGAGATCTTGGCGGCGCGGCCAAAGTCGAGGATGCCGAGCTCTTCGCCGATCTCCCAGTGGGGCTTGGCGGGGAAGTCGAACTTCGTAGGTTCGCCCCAGGTCTTTTCGCAGACATTGTCATGTTCGGAGCTGCCCGCGGGTACGCCGTCCTGCGGCAAGTTGGGCAGACCCTGGAGCAGCTCGCGCAGCTTGGCATCGGCGGCGCTGGCAGTGACTTCGAGAGCGGCCGTCCGGTCCTTTAGCTCGCCGGAGCGCTGGCTGATGGCGGCGACGTCTCCGCCGGCGCGCTTGAGCTTGGCGAACTCTTCGGAGAGCGCGTTGCGTTGTGCCTTGAGGGTTTCGGCCTCGGTAATCGCAGTGCGGCGCTCCGTATCGAGCCGCTCAAAGTCGGCAAGGATCGACGGATCAGCGCCACGAGAGCGCAGTTTTTCTTCTACGAGCGGCAGGTTCGCCCGGACAAAAGCTAAATCGTGCATACCAAGCTATTCTAGCTGCATTACCCGGCGGGAATGTGCAGGGGCAGGGTAAGTTAAAGCAATCAAAAGGGGATTCGATGGGCATTGCAAAGACCTCCATAACGGCAATCCTGCTTGGCGCGGCCATGGCGGTGGCCCAGGCTCAGGCTGCACCAGCGCTCTCGGACGATCCGGCCTTGCTCGCGCAACTGCAGCCGATTCTGGCCGCGCACCATGGAAAAGTGGCGCTGTACGCCGTGCAATTGAACAACGGGAAGGCTGTAGGGATCGACCAGAACCTGCCGGTGCAGACGGCCTCGGACATCAAACTGGCGATTTTGTACGAGGCAATGCTCGAGGTCCGCGAGGGCAAAGCGCACTGGGACGAAAAGCTGGTGCTGAAGCCGGGCGACCCGGTGCCCGGATCGGGAGTGCTCACCTTCTTCGACACGCCCCTGACCCTTACGCTGAAGGACGCGCTGACCATGATGGTAATCGTCAGCGACAATACCGCAACGAACTTAATGATCGATCGCTTCGGCACGGACACTGTCAATGCGCGGATGGCTTCGCTGGGGCTGGTGAACACGCACCTCTACAAGAAGATCATGAAGCCTGCTACAGGCCCCATGCCTGCCGACCAGCCGAAGTTTGGCCTCGGCAAGACGACTCCCTACGAGATGGCGACGCTCATGACGCGGATCGGACGCTGCGAACTGCACGCCGAAGCTCCTCGAACGGCTCCGGTGCCGCCCACGTCCAGCGAGGGCTTTGCCAAGCCCGACGCGCAGGACCTGGCTGTCTGCGCGGTGGGCCTGAAGATGCTGAGCAACCAGTTCTATCGCGAGACGATTCCACGCTACCTGGAGACCGTCGATTCCAGCGAGACGGGTACAGCGATCGCCAGCAAGACCGGGAGCCTGAACGCGGTGCGCAACGATGTGGCTATCGTCGCCGGCAAGAGCGGCCCGATGGTGCTGGCGATCTTTACCTATGACAACGCCGACCATGGCTGGACGGTCGACAACGAGGGGGAAGTCACCATTGCGAAGCTGGCAAAGGCGATCGTGACGAACTGGTCGCCCTCCGGGATCGACGGCAAAACGCTGGTGCCCGGGCTGGGATTGGACGTGAAATAAGGGGTTGCGCACTCTTTGGGTAGAAATGCGTCTATAAAATGTAGAGGGTGAGTAAGACGTTCGACATGGAAGAGGCAACATTGGAGCAGCAGATACCAGAGGCAGCCGAAACATCGGCACCGCAAAAAAGTCCGGGCCTGCGCTCGTGGGTGACGGACCTGCTCTTCGCGGGCGTGGCGTCGGCGTTCATCATTCTGTTTCTGTATCAGCCGGTGCGCGTGGAAGGCACGAGCATGCTGCCGGTGCTGCAAGACCAGGACCGGCTGTTCATCGATAAGTTTGCTTACTCCCACCTCGGTACCCTGGTGGGGGAGCAGATTCATCGCGGCGATGTCGTGGTGTTTCTCTACCCGCACGACCACTCGAAGAGCTACATCAAGCGCGTGATCGCGCTGCCGGGAGACGCGCTACGGATCGACCACGGAACGGTGTGGGTGAACGGAACGCCGCTCAAGGAAAGCTACGTCCCGCTGAAGTACGAGGACGACCGCTCCCAGCCGGAGATGACCATCCCGAAGAGCGAGTACTTCGTGATGGGCGACCATCGCTCCATCTCCAGCGACAGCCGCGACTTCGGCCCGGTAGAGCGGGGCCTGATCTATGGCCGGGCAGCCTTTGTGTACTGGCCGATGGACCAGGCGGGTGTAGTCCGCTAAATCTCCCGCTAAATCTTTAAGCGTAGTGCACGATGTTGGCGAAGGTTGTGGGCACCAGGCTGGCGCCGCCGACCAGTGCGCCGTCGATCTGCTCCTGCTGCATGAGCGCGCTGATGTTCTCCGGCTTGACGGAGCCACCGTAGAGGATGCGGGTGTTCTCAGCAGTCTGCTCGCCGCAACAATGGCTGATCTCGTGGCGGATGATCTTGTGGGCTTCGGCGGCTACCTCGGGTGAGGCCGTAGAGCCGGTGCCGATGGCCCAGATGGGCTCATAGGCGATGACTAGGCGGCGGGCCTCGTTGGCAGAGATATTGCGCAACGCGGCACGAACCTGGCTGCGCAGCGTCTCCTCCGTCTTCATGTCTTCACGCTCAGCCAGCAACTCTCCTACGCAGACGATCGGTGTGATGCCGTGATTGATCGCGGCCTTCAGCTTGAGGTTCACGCGCTCATAGGTCTCGTTGAAGTAGAGCCGCTGCTCGGAGTGGCCGAGCAGGACGTGCCGGCAGCCGATGGAGACGAGCATCGTTGGCGAGGTCTGGCCGGTATAGGGGCCTTCGTTGAGCCAGTGCATGTTCTGCGCGCAGCCACGGACGTTGGTGCCGATGGTCGCCTCCAGCACATAGCCGAGCGAGCTCATGGTCGGGCAGACGAGGATTTCATCGCGCGTGTGGTCTTCGACCAGGGGAAGAAAGGCGTCGAGAAAGGCCAGCGACTCCTTGGGTGTTTTGTACATCTTCCAGTTGCCGGCGATGATGGGCTTGCGCATGCGGTCGAGACTCCAATAAAGGCTGTGGTCAGTGGAGATTACGGGTTAGGTGGGGGGGATGGCAAGAGGGGATGGCCGAAATTCGGACGCTGCTGGTGTCATGGGCGTTCGCCCGGTTATGCTCTGAGTTTCGAGATGCGAGAGCCGAGAATCGAGTTGCTTACTCGAAGCTCGCTACTCATCTCTCGAGACTCGAAGCATAATTCGGAGGAACGGTGCAGGACTTCAGGAATATCGAATTTTGGCGTAAAGCCCATGTGCTGGTCCTGGCTATCTACCGGGAGACCCAGTCGCTGCCCAAAGAAGAGGTATTCGGTTTAACGATTCAATTGCGGCGCAGTGCCACTGCGATTGCAACACGGATCGCCGAGGGATGCGGGCGCGAGAACAACCTGGAGTTCGCTGCCGACCTGCGGAAGGCGCAGGCAAGCTGCAATGAGCTGGAATACCTGATTGAGCTGGCCAAAGATTTGACCTACTGGAAGCCGGAATCATCCGCGAAGTTGATGGCAGAGACCATCGAGGTTCGCAAGATGATTCACGGCTACCTGCGCAAGTTTTAGTTACTTGTCAGTAAGCGTCGCCACCCCGGGGAGTGTCTTGCCCTCGAGGAACTCAAGGCTCGCGCCGCCGCCGGTAGAGATATGCGTGATCTTGTCCGCGACGCCGGAGTTGTGCAGTGCCGCTACGGAGTCTCCGCCACCGACGATGCTGATGGCATCTTCGTTCTTCGCGAGCGCCTTGGCGACGGCGTTGGTGCCCTTGGCGAAGGGTGCGAGTTCAGCGACGCCCATCGGGCCGTTCCAGACGACGGTGGCTGCCTCGGCGATCTCCGCCGCAAAGAGCTTGATCGTCTCGGGGCCGATGTCGAGTGCCATCAGGTCGGCGGGGAAGGGCTTGGTACCGCTGAAGATCTGCGTCTTCGCGTCGGCGCCGAACTTGTCCGCCAGGACGTGGTCCACGGGCAGCAGGAACTTCACTTCACGGGCTTCGGCTTTTTCAAGAGCCGCGCGGGCGATGTCGTACTTGTCGGCTTCAACCAGAGACTTGCCTGTGGTCTGGCCCTGCGCATTGAGGAACGTATAGGCCATCGCGCCGCCGATCAACAGGGCATCGACCTTGTTGAGCAGAGCGTTGATGACTTCGATCTTGTCCGAGACCTTGGCTCCGCCAATGATGGCGACAAACGGCCGGTTCGGCTCGGCAACGGCTTTGCCGAGATAGTTCAGTTCCTTCTCCATCAGCAGGCCCGCGGCCGACTGGGCGACGAAGTGCGTAATGCCCTCGGTGGAGGCGTGGGCGCGGTGTGCCGCGCCAAAGGCATCGTTCACGTAGATGTCGCAGAGTTGTGCGAGCTGCCTGGCGAAGGCCGGGTCGTTGGCCTCTTCTTCGGCGTGGAAGCGCAGGTTCTCGAGCAGCAGCGTCTGGCCAGGCTCGAGGTTGTCGGCCAGTTCGATGGCGACCGGCCCAACGCAGTCGGGCGCGAAGGCGACGTTCTCATCCGGGTCGAGCACGTGGTCGAGCAGCGAGCGCAGGCGATCGACGACGGGGCGCAGGCTCATCGCGTCGACGTGCTTGCCCTTGGGGCGGCCGAGGTGCGCGGCGAGGATCACACGGGCCTTGCGGCGCAGCGCGTACTCGATGGTGGGGATCGTCTCGCGGATGCGTGTGTCGTCGGTGATGGTGCCCTCTTTGGAGAGGGGCACATTGAAGTCGACGCGGATGAGCACGCGCTTACCGGTGAGATCGAGGTCGCGAATCGAGAGCTTGTGCATTGCCTGAAGGATAACCGACTGGAGGGTAGATCGTCAGAGCAACCGCTTATGAGCCATAAGAACTTCTGCTTGGACGCCCGCTTTGGAGGGGGTGAAAGTGGAAGTCGAGGCAAAGAAGATGACGACCCAAACGGCAGTTCAAGCAGTTCCGGAGAAGGCAGTAGCCTTCAAGACATTCAACAGCAAGACAGTGTTTTTTATCGGACTGCTGATCGCGGCCAGCGGTATTGTGTCGCCGCCGGTGGCCCTGGTGGGAGGCATCGCGTTCGGCTTCTCGGTGGACCACCCCCTGCGGGCCGAGGCGGGGACGCTGGCAAAGTTCCTGTTGCAGGCCTCGGTGGTGGCCCTGGGCTTTGGGATGAACGTGCAGCAGGTATTGCATGCCGGCCGCTCAGGATTCCTCTACACGGCGGTGAGCATCACGGTCGCGCTGGGGCTTGGGCTGCTCCTGGGCAAGCTACTGAAGGTCGGGGGCAAGGCATCGTTCCTGATCGCGGCAGGCACGGCCATCTGCGGCGGGAGTGCAATCGCCGCGCTGGCCCCGATTACGGAGGCGGGGGAGGAAGAGATCAGCGTCTCGATGGGCACGGTATTTCTTCTGAACTCGGTGGCCCTGCTGCTATTCCCGGCAGTGGGCTGGGCGCTGCACCTGAGCCAGAACCAGTTCGGCCTGTGGGCGGCATTGGCCATCCACGACACGAGTTCCGTGGTGGGAGCTGCGGCGAAGTACGGTGACCAGGCGTTGGCTATCGGAACAACTGTGAAGCTGGCACGGGCGCTGTGGATTGTGCCGGTGTCGTTGATTACGGCAACGTTCATTGCGCGGGGTAGCACACGGAGTTCCGACGCGGGACCGAGGGCCGGGGTAAAGATTCCATGGTTCATCGTGATGTTCTGCGCCGCTGCTGCGTTCAGCACCTACCTCCCAGCTTTGCGCCCCATGTTCGGTGCGCTCAACCATCTGGGCAAGGTGGGATTGACCGCGACGCTGTTCCTGATTGGAACGAGCCTGTCGAAGAAGACGCTGAAGCAGGTGGGCGTCAGGCCCCTGGTGCAGGGAGTCGTGCTTTGGGTGATTGTGGCCGGAGCATCGCTGGCTGCGATCTACTTTAGGGTGATCTCGATCTAGAAGTGTCTAAAGCTGAGGATTGCTGAAAATTGGGATGGCAGTTTTGAAGGGTACGGCCTTCAGGCCGTACGTAAATCCCTGGAGAAGGATGCGGCTTTAGCCGCGGAGGGAATGTGGCCGGGCGGAGATTCCCTCCGTGGCTAAAGCCACCCGAGCAACAAAGCATAAACGGCGGGACTGAAGTCCCCCCTTCAAAGCAAAGTCTAGCCTTCGGATTTATGGCTTGGCCTTCCGGTAGGGCGAGGCGCCAGGTCCTCAGCGCGTTCCAGGACGAAGCGATGGAACGCGCGGGTAACGCCGGTAGGTTCCGGGCCGCTGGGTGTGACGAGAGAGAACATGCGTGCGAGTTGCAGACCGCGAATATGCGCAACCCGCAGCGTTCCGAGCGCGAGCTGCGCACGTACCGCCCAGCGCGAGACGAACGCGATGCCCAGGCCCGCTTCCACGGCGCTGAGCAGCCCCTCTGTGGAGTCGAAGGTCATGCGAATATGCAGGTCGCGAAGGCGCAGGCCGGCGCGTTCGAAGGCCTGCTCGACGATGCGGCGTGAGCCGGAACCGAGTTCGCGGGTCACGAGTGTAGCCTGCTGAAGCTGTGCAGGCTCGACCTCCTCGCCGGCCCACTCGTGAGTGGCGGGAACGACGCAGATCATGTGATCTTCCATGAAGGGCTCGATGCGGACGTCCTGACGCATGGCGGGGCCTTCGATCAGCGCAAGCTGGACGCGATGGCCGACGAGGGCTTCGAGCGCCGCCTGAGTATTGCCGCCGATGACGTCGATGTTGACCTTCGGGTTCTCGATCAGGAAGGCGGCGATGAGCCGTGGAAGCAGGTATTGGCCGATGGTCTGCGAAGCCGCAAGCGTGAGGTGGCCGGCGTTGGTGCTGGTTGTCGCGGCGACGGCCTGGCGGGCCTCTTCGGAAAGGTCCGCCAGCCTTTCAGCATAGGGAAGGAGCGCGGTTCCGGCGGTGGTGAGAGTGATCTTGCCGCCGGCGCGGTCGAAGAGCGCCACGTCGAGCTCTGTCTCCAGCGCCTTGATCTGCTGCGTGATGGCGGGCTGGGTAAGCAGGAGTTCTTCAGCGGCAACGCGGAAGTTGCGATGGCGGGCGACGGCGCGGAAGACGCGGAGGCGGAAGTTCTCCATAGCGTTCAGAGTACAGCTACGGGAGACTTCTAAGGCAGCACGGCCTCGGCTTCGATCTCGACGCGCCACTTGGGGTTGAGCAGGGCGGCGACGACCATGGTGCTCGCTGGGCGGATCGTTCCGAAGACCTCACCGTGAGCCCGGCCGATCTCTTCCCAGTCCTCGACGCGGGCGAGGAACATGCGCGTGCGGACGACGTGCTCGAAGGTGGCTCCAGCCTGCGAAAGCGCAGTCTCGATGAGCTTGAGGACGACGCGGGTCTGCTCGGCGGGCGAGAGGTCTTCTGCCCCAACCGGACCGGTGCCGGAGACGTGGACTACGTTGCCGATGCGTACCGCGCGGGAGAAGCCGATGATGGGTTCGAAGGGAGAGGTGCCTGGGATGTTGGTGCGGTTGGACATGAGACTCCAAAGAGTATGTGAACTGGATGCGTTTTCTTAAAAGTATCCGGCCAGGCCAAGTCGGAGCAAATGTCGTTCATCGAACAATAGTCGCTGTAGGCATCATTTATGATCTGCACTACTTCTGGTGGGATGGTGGGGCAATGTGTTTTTCTGCGACGGCGAACTTTGTAGGGAGTGGTGTGCTCGGTGGGATGGGCGTTGCCACGTTGGCGAAGGTAAAACATAGGCGCGAGCTGTTGTTCGCCTCGCTACCGGCTCTGTTTGCAGTGCATCAGTTCATCGAAGGCTTTGTCTGGCTGGGGCTGGACGGCATCCTGTCGCCGACGGTGGCGCACAACATGGGAGCGGCGTTCGTGCTCTATGCGCAGGGCCTGCTGCCGTTCCTGATGCCGCTGAGCATCATGCTGTTTGAGCCGACGCGAGCGCGACGGCGGACGATGCTTCCCTTCGTCATACTGGGGACACTGCTGACGCTTTATATGCTGTGGGGACTGGCGGCGTATCCGCTGCAGGTATCGGTGATGGACAACAGCATTGTGTATGTGAACTATGCGACCAACATGACCTGGATCGCGGTGCTCTATGTGATTGCGACATGCGGCTCGCTGTTCTTCTCGAAGGTCAAGGCGATGGTGTTCTTCGGCACCGCGAACCTGGTGATCCTGCTGGCTGTGATGGCGGTGAAACGCTATGCCTTCACCTCGCTGTGGTGCGCGTATGCTGCGGTCGCCAGCGTGATTATCCTGATGTACTTCTGGAAGAGCCAGGGGATCAGGCCGTTTAAGTATGTCGAGGCGATTTGAGTGGATCGCGGTATTTGTGGAAGCCATGAAAAGGGCGAACGCTATAGCGTTCGCCCTTTTTTCTTGAGGCAATGAGACTTACAGGCCCTTCTTCACCAGGAACAGAATCAGGTCCTTGACGCGCGAGGAGTAGCCCCACTCGTTGTCGTACCAGCTAATAACCTTGCCGGTGTTCCCGATAACCTTGGTCAGCTTGGAGTCGACGATGCTCGAGAGCGAGTTCCCACGGAAGTCGGTGGATACCAGTTCCTCCGTGGTGTAGCCCAGGATGCCCTTCAGCGCGCCTTCGCTGGCGGTCTTCAGGGCTTCATTGACGGTCTTCACGTCGATGGGCTTCTCGGTGACGAATGTAAGGTCGACCACGGAGACATTCGGAGTCGGGACGCGCATGGAGAAGCCGTCGAGCTTGCCGTCCATCTCCGGGATCACGAGCCGCAGGGCCTTGGCAGCACCGGTCGAGGAGGGAATCATCGAGAGGGCTGCAGCACGGGCGCGGCGCAGATCCTTGTGCGGCGTATCGAGGATGACCTGGTCGTTGGTGTAACTGTGGATCGTGGTCATGATGCCCGACTGGATCGTGAACGTGTCGTGGATCACCTTGACGAGGGGCGCGAGGCAGTTGGTCGTGCAGCTCGCGTTGGAGATCACGTGGTGCTTCGCGGCATCGTACTTGTCCTCGTTGACGCCGAGCACGATGGTGATGTCCTCGTTGCTGGCGGGCGCGGAGATGATGACCTTCTTGACGGTGCTGCCGAGATGGGCCTTGGCCTTCTCCGCGTCGGTGAAGAAGCCGGTGGACTCGACGACGACTTCAGCTCCAACCGAGGCCCAGTCGAGCTTCGCGGGGTCGCGCTCGGCGAAGACCTTGAGGGCCTTGCCGTCGATGACGATCGAGTCTTCGGTGTGCGAGATCTCGTTCTTCAGGTTGCCGAGGATGGAGTCGTACTTGAGCAGGTGCGCGAGCGTCGCGGGGGTGGTGAGGTCGTTGACGGCGACGAATTCGATGTCGGGATTGCCGAGTGCGGTGCGGAAGACGTTGCGTCCGATGCGGCCGAAGCCGTTGATTCCAACCTTGACTGCCATGTGCTCGTGTGACCTCTTCTTCTGGTTTGCAGGGGGCGTTGCGCCCTTGAGAAGCACGTCGAACGGCCCGCGCCTCAGTTCTTTGAGGCTACCAAAGGGGAGGGGTGGGGGCAAACGGGGCGAGGGATTAGGGCTTAGGGATTAGGGATTAGAACCGTGTTTTCTCCGGAATCGAGAGGATGTAGGCCAGTTTTTCTAATCCCTAATCCCTGAGCCCTAATCCCTCGCCTTTGCGGCATAGGGAACGCGTGTGTTACAAACCAGCTATGCGCGAATGGTTGCGCGAGAAACTCATGAGAAGACGTTCGAAGCGTGGACCGAATGATTCGGAGTCCACGGGCAAGATAGGGCAGGAGCTCCCTGCGAACCAGCAGGCACCCCTGCGCCCCTCATATCCTGAGCCGGCGGCGAAGGCCGAACCCGATGTGCCCGAGCCACAGGCCGAAGTTGTGCCTGTGCAGGAGCAAGCGGTTTTGGAGCCTCAGCACGAAGCTCAGCCAGAACCCCAGGTAGAAACCCCCACCGTCCCGCAGATCGTCCACGAGACGCAGCCGGAGTCGCTCGCGACCCCGCCCGCCGAGCCTGTGGCTGTGCCGGCGAAGTCGCCGCGCGGCTACGTCGTGCTGACGATCGGGCTGCCCGGATCGGGTAAGACCACCTGGTACAAGCGCCGCGGCGTCACCCCGCTTTCGAGCGACATGCTGCGGAATATCCTGTTTGACGACATCACCGATCAGCGCTACCAGGGGCTGGTCTTCAGCACGCTGCGCAGCCTGCTGCGCGCTCGGCTGATCGCCAAGATGCCGTGGAACTACGTCGACGCCACCAACCTCAGCCCGCACGAGCGCCGTCAGTGGATCAAGATGGCCAAGAGCTTCGGCTATGAGGTGCAGGCGGTGTTCTTTGACGTGCCCCTGGCGGTTTGCCTGGAACGCAACTCGAAGCGCGAGCGCCAGGTAACCGACGAGGTCATGCACAAGATGGCCGAACGGCTGCGTCCGCCGGTCTTCAAGGAAGGCTTCGACAAGATCACGGTGGTGCGCGTGAAGGGCGCTGCCCCCTCGGCAACACCCGAACCGGCGGCAGGACAGCCGCAGGGTAGTGCAGAGAACACGCCCGAGGCTGCGGTCGAAGGCTGACGGTAGTTCGCAGCGAAATCGAATGAACGAAGGACCCGCGCATGAGTGATATCACCCATGCGCGGGTTCTTCGCCTTCCAACCCATCGAGCAAAGAACGCTCGTTAGAAGTTTGCTCTATCCATAACGGAATCTTCTATGGCTACCCAGGATGTGGAGTTCGCGCAGGTGAGCTTTACGGTTGAGGGTGGCCGTCAGCTTTTAAGCGAGATCTCTCTGCGGGTTGAGCCCGGCACCACCACCGCCCTGCTGGGCCGCAGCGGCTCCGGCAAGACGACGTTGCTGCGCACGGTAAATGCGCTGGTGCGGCCGACCTCCGGACGCGTTCTGGTCGGCGGCCAGGACGTCTCCAAGACCGATGTGATCGCTCTGAGGCGCGGCATCGGTTATGTCATCCAGGAGTCCGGGCTGTTTCCACACATGAGCATCGAGCGAAATGTGGGGATGGCTCTGGAGCTGTCAGGCAAACCTAAAGCCGAGATCGCCGCCCGCGCTGCCGAGATGCTGCATCTTGTCGGCTTGCCGGAGGAGATGGCCAAGCGCTACCCGTGGCAGTTGAGCGGCGGACAGCGGCAGCGGGTTGGCCTGGCGAGAGCCTTGGCGTCCAACCCTGAAGTGCTGCTGATGGACGAGCCCTTCGGCGCGCTCGACCCCCTGACCCGCGCGGAGATGCAGACGATGCTCCGCGATCTGCTGCGTCGCGTGGGCAAGACGACATTCATCGTGACCCACGATCTGGAGGAGGCGCTGTATCTCGCCGGCCGCGTGGTGTTGCTGGAGGCGGGGCGCATCGTCGCGAACCTTGCGGCGGACGAGGTGCGCGGATCGCAGAATGAAGCGATGCGCGCCTACGTTGCGGCGACGCATCGTGGAGAGGCGGCATGAGCGAGTTCCTGCATCGCTACGGCAGCCAGATCGCGCGGCTCACCTTCGAGCACCTGTGGCTTACCGCCAGCGCGATGCTGTTTGCGTCGTTGATTGGCCTGCCTCTGGGCATCTTGTTGACGCGGCAACAGCGGCTGGCAAGGCCTGTGCTGGCGGTAGCCAATATCCTGCAGACGATTCCCAGCCTGGCTCTGTTTGGACTGCTGTTGCCGGTGCCTTTCCTCGGAGACCGTGCGGCGAGGCTGGCCATCGTCGCGCTGATCGGCTATGCATTGCTGCCGATCCTTCGCAATACCTATGCAGGAATCCGGAGCGTCGATCCGGCTTTGATCGATGTCTCCAATGCGCTTGGGATGAAAGGGCTGCAACGGCTGGTGAAGGTAGAACTCCCCCTGGCTGCGAGCGTCATTCTGGCGGGCCTGCGGACCGCCACTGTGACCTGCGTCGGTGTCGCAACGATTGCAGCGGCAATCGGTGCGGGTGGGTTGGGTGAGTTAATCTTCCGTGGCGTGGCCTCGGTCGATAATGGTCTGGTCTTGGCGGGAGCGGTTCCGGCGGCGCTGCTGGCGCTGTGCGCGGATGGGGTGTTGGGGCTGCTAGAGAAAAGGCTGGCGGTGAAGAGATGAGTTGGTGGCCGTTCGGAAAAGATCGATCGAAGAAAAGAGATGCAGAACCAGAACTTGTTACTACACGACAGGCGCCTGGATCACAGATGGATGGGCCACGGGTATCTACACTGGACAGGATGGTGCAGCAGTCCTGCAGCCGGGATGAATTGTTTCTGCTGTACTCCAAGCTACTGGAGGAGCGTCTTGGCGTCAGCGATATGAAGTTCGTTCACGCTGATGTTATTTCGTTCCAGAAGGCTGGCGGCGGGGAGATGCATAGCTATCTGCAGAACCTCTGGATCGCATACTCACGCAATCCTCAATCGCGCGCCGAGGTGATTGAGCAGTATCTCAAGGCGCTAGCCAGCACCATGCAACCGGCGTCGGCCATTACGCGCGAGCAGATCATTCCGCTCATCAAGGACTCCGAGTACTTCTCTATCTTTAAAAACAAGCCCAACATCCTCGTGTCGGAACACCTGGTAGCCGATCTTTTTGTGGTGTATGCCGTAGATTGGCCGGATCGCACGGCAACATTGAGCCAGAGCGAGTTTGAGAAGCTTGGGCTGGAGATGAGCGGCTTGCGCCAGCTTGCGGTGGAGAACCTCAAGGGAATGCTGACTAACATTGAATGTCATGACGGCGGACCTTGGTCTATGGTTTCGGCTGGGGGGACCTATGAGGCTAGCATTCTCTTACTGGATACCTTTTGGGAGCATGTGCGTGAAGAGGTGGAGGGCGACCTCATTGCGGTTGTGCCGGCGCGTGACGTGCTGCTCTTTACGGGAGCAAGCTCTGCTGACGGATTGAAAGAGATCAAGGAAAGAGCGACGAAGATCGTGAGCACGGGAGATCATGTGATTTCGGCTACGCTTCTGCGACGGACGAATGGGGTGTGGGCGACGTTTGATTAGGCGCAGAAGAATGTTTCCACACGGACATTCCCTCTGTGACTAAAGCCACTTGGGCGGTAATACTGAGATGGCGAGACTGAAGTCCCGCCCCTTCAAAGCAAAAGCAGATTCCCTGTGGGAATGACAGAAAGAAAAGCAAGAGCAAAGGTTGGGGCGTATTGGAACTGACTCGTATAGTGCGTGCTCTTTTGCTCCTGGCCTTTATGACTTGTCTTGTCGCCTGCGCTCCGCCTCGCTCGTCGCACATCGTGATTGGAGCGAAGAACTTCACCGAGCAGGTGGTGCTGGGAGAACTTCTTGCGCAGGAGATCGAAGCTGCAGGCGGCGGCAAGGTCGAGCGCCGGTTCTGGCTTGCGGGAAGCTATCTATGCCAGCAGGCATTGGTATCGGATCGCATCGATGCATATGTCGAGTACACCGGCACGGCGCTGACGGCGATTCTTAAGCAGCCCCTGGAGCGGAATTCCGCAAAGGTCGATGCCACCGTGGCACGGCTGTATGAACAGCGCTATCAGGTGCGCGCAGGGCCGGGATTGGGTTTTGAGGACACGTTCGCCATGGTCGTGCGCGGAGACGATGCGCGCAGGCTGGGCTTGAAGGCGATCTCCGATGTGGCAAAGCTCGCGCCGCAGTGGAGGCTGGGCGTGGGATATGAGTTTGCCGAGCGGCCCGATGGCCTGGCTGGATTGAATGCAGCGTACGGCCTGCACTTTGTGGGCGAACCACGCACGATGGAGTTAGGTCTGCTCTATCGATCTCTCGCGGCGCACCAGGTGGACATCGTGGCAGGGAACTCGACCGATGGTGCGATCAAGGCGCTGGACTTCGTTGCGCTGGAGGACGATCGGCATTATTTTCCTCCGTATGAGGCTGTGCCGCTAGTGCGCGAAGATTCGCTCAAGCGATGGCCGCAGATCGGTGTCGCGATGCAGCGGTTGGCGGGCAAGGTAAATGCCGACGAGATGCGCGCGATGAATCTTGCGGTCGAGTCGCAGCATCGAGATGCAGGGGATGTCGTGCGGGAGTTTCGCGCGAGGAAAGGATTGTGATGGCGGATAACGATGCAGGTGAGGAGTTGGCTCCGAGTCCCGAGAATCGAGTGGCGAGTCGCGAGCCAGAGCCGTGGCTGCGCGGGACGCTCCCCGAGGTTGAGCCCGTGCGTCGCGCGGTCTTGCATGCGTTGGAGTTAGCAGGCGAGGATGCCGCACGCTGGTGCAGCGATCTGAGCGAAGAAGAGATCTTTGCCCGGCCCGCGAACCTGCCGTCGGTGGCGTTCCAATTGCGGCATATCGTGCGGTCGCTGGATCGTCTGCTGACCTATGCAGAGGGGCGGCAGCTTACCGATGTGCAGCGGATGGGGCTGCGCTCGGAGCTGGCTCCCATCGGAACGGCGGCGGATGTGCACGCCGAGTTTCGTTCAGAGCTGCAGCGTGCGATGGAGCGTGTTCGAGCCTTTGCGCCGGAGCCGTTCGCGGAGCCGCGCGGCGTTGGCAGAAAGCTGTTGCCCACAACCGTCGTGGGGCTGCTCATTCACTGTGCGGAGCACACCCAACGGCACACGGGGCAGATGGTGACGACGGTGAAGGTCCTGCGGGCTTAGTTTGGCGAGTCTTTGGTTCGTTGCAGAATGATTGTCCATTTACCACTGCGCGAAGCGCGTTCCCTGACGCTAAAGCGTCACGGTTTGCGCTTCGCGCTGTTCCAAACAATCTTTTGATCCTTCGACGAAGGAACGACTCACCACACTAATGCGCTGCCGCCTCCGGTGAGGGCTTTGCCGCTTTGGACGGCAGGCGCATGAGGAAGGGCAGGGGCATCAGTACAGCGATGGCAGCCGCGAGGACGGCAAAGGCGTTCTTGTAGCTCAGCATGGAGGCCTGGCGAAGCATCTCCTGGTAGGAGCTGCCGACCGCGTACTGCGCAGCTCCGAGGGCGCTCATGCCGTGGGCTCTGGCGGCCGCGGTAATTGTGGCGATGTAGCTCTGATAGCCGATACTTCCCGGGCCGGTATTGGCGGCGAGCTGTGTCTGGTGGGTCTGTGCGGTACGCGCGAGGAACGTCGTCAGCAATGCCGTACCGGCGCTGCCGCCAAGGTTGCGGGCGAAGTTCGAGAGGCTCGAGATCTGGTTGCTCTTCGAAGCCGGTACGCCGACGTAGTTCAGCGTGCTGATGGGGATGAAGACCAGTGGCAGGCCGATGACCTGCAGCGCACGCCAGAGCGTGATGGTGCCGAAGCTGCTGTCGAGCGAGAGGCGCGTGAGGTTGTAGAGCCCTGCGGCGGTGAGGCCATAGCCGATGCAGACGAGCATGCGCGGGTCGAACTTGCTGACCAACCTGCCGGCGACCATCATCATCGCCATGAGGACAAAGCCGCCGGGAGAGAGAACCATGCCGGCGCGTTCGGCGCTGTAGCCCAGAAGCGTCTGCAGATACTGCGGGATGAGGACGGTCGAGCCGAAGAGAACCATGCCGAGGATGAGCTGCAGAAAGACCGCGGTGCCGAAGTTGCGGTTCTTGAGCAGCTTGAGGTCGACGATGGGGTCTTCGTGGTGCCACTCCCAGAAGATGAAGATGACCAGCAGCACTGCGGCGAGGCAAGCGACGGCGGTGATCATCGGATCGCCAAACCAGTCTTTCTCCTGGCCCTTGTCGAGGAAGAACTCCAGGCAGCCGACGCCGGAGGCGACGAGGACGAGGCCGGTGAAGTCGATGCGGGCCTTGGAGGCTTCCTTGACGCGTGCTTTCAGATAGGGTGGATCCTCGACCATGCGCGCGCTGAGCCACATGGAGAGAATGCCGATAGGGATGTTGATGAAGAAGATCCAGTGCCAGTTGAAGTTATCGGTGATCCAGCCGCCGAGAGTAGGGCCGATGGCCGGGGCGACGACGACCGCCATACCATAGACGGCAAAGGCCTGGCCGCGTTTTTCAACCGGGAAGGTATCGGCCAGGATGGCCTGTTCGGACGACGCGAGTCCGCCGCCGCCGGCGCCCTGCAGGATGCGCGCGATGATCAGGATGGGAAGCGACGGCGCGATGCCGCATACGAACGAGAAGATGGTGAAGATGGCGACGCAGGTGAGATAGTAGCGCTTACGGCCGAAACGATTGGACAGCCATCCGGAGATGGGGAGTACGATCGCGCTGGAGACGAGATAGCTGGTCAGGATCCAGGTGGCTTCTTCCTGTGACGCACCAAGCGAGCCGGCGATGTGCGGCAGGGCGACATTGGCGATAGAGGTGTCGAGTACCTCCATGAAGGTCGCCAGAGTGACCGTGAGCGCGATGGCCCAGGGATTGTATTTGGGTTTCCAGGAGGAGTCGTATGCCATTGAAGGGTTCGCAGCGGGTGTATCGGAATAAAAATGGTTTGAGCGGTGTTCTTTCAATGAAACCGCATTGCGTAAGTGCTACTGAGCCGATGCTTGTAAAATCACTATATCAGCTTGCTGATATAGAATAACAGGAAGCTGATATGAAGTCTCCGAGAAAAAAAGCATTGACGATGCAGCAGTGGAAGGAACCCTTCGAGCGCATCACGCAGGTTAAGCGTGTGCTGCTGGGGTTTCGCAGCCTGCTGGATCAGGAGCTGCAGCCTTTGGGTATTACGGCGGCTCAACTGCGTCTATTGCGTGCGGTGCAGGACGCTCCCGGAATCTCGGGAGCGAAGCTGGCTGATATCTGCTCGGTGACTCCGCAGACCGGGCAGCAGTTGATGATGAAGCTGGAATCGAACGGCTGGATTACACGCGAGAAAAATCCGGCGAATGAGCGCGTGCTGCTGGCCCGCCTGACAAAGAAGGGCGAGAAGATGTTGCAGCACGCACGGGCGATTGCCGAGGTGGCGCATCACAAGCTCTGGCAGAGGATCGATCCCGCGAAACTGGCGGTGTTCGATGAGGTGCTGGCGATTAGTTGTGAAAATTTGAAGGGGCTGGAGTTGGTGGGGGAGTAGGAGCTGTTGCTTTTTGTCTTTGCTCTTGCTTTTCTTGCTTGTCATTCCGAGCGGAGCGAGTGAACCTGCTTCCTCCCGTTCTTCGGTTCGAATCACCCAAAAGACTTTGGGCAGAACTAGAAGGCCAACCTTTATCCCAGCGCATAGCTTTTTCGGAAGTTCTGGCAAAAAACGGGAGACAGCAGATTCGCTCGCTGCGCTCGGAATGACAAGCCAGAAAGGCAAAAGCGTCGTCTTCTACTTTCAGCCGTAATCGCCTTAAACGATCAGGTGTCCCATTCTCTCGCGCTTGGTCTCCAGATAGCGTGCGAAGGTCGGTTCGCTGGGGATGGCGGCAGAGACCCGTTCAACAACCTTGACACCTCCGGCTTCCATCGCCGCGATCTTCTCCGGGTTGTTTGTCATCAGTCGCACCGCGGGAACCTTCAGGTATTTGAGGATCTCCGCGGGCAGTTCGAAGTGGCGGCAGTCGGCTTCAAACCCAAGCTGTTCGTTGGCTTCGATGGTGTCCAGTCCCTGGTCTTGCAACTCGTAGGCGCGAAGCTTGGCCATCAGGCCGATTCCACGGCCTTCCTGCTGCTCATAGAGCAGAATGCCCGAACCCTCTTCTGTGATCTTTCCGAGTGCCAGGTGGAGTTGGTCATGGCAGTCGCAGCGGAGCGAGTGGAAGACATCCCCGGTGAGGCATTGCGAGTGGATACGCACGAGAGGCGGTGCGGCGTGGATATCGCCCATCACGAGCGCAACGGCGCTTTCGACTGCCTTGCGCGAGGGGTCGCCAGGCAATGTGAGACCTTCAAATCCAAGGATGCGGAAGTGTCCCCAGCGTGTGGGGAAATCTGCGTCGGCGACCTTTTGAACACTAGCGAACGGCATAGGCTGATTCTATAGATTCGCGTAGCGTCTATTCGGATTCAACGCGGTCGCTGACAAAGAACTGACAAAGAACTGACGAAAACGAAAAGAGCCAGACTTTGCCAGGGTCGACATCGCAAAACCTGGCCCTTCCACGTGCTTCGAGTCAGGGCTTAGGCTCGCACCAGAGTCAATTCTGTCAGCTCTGAAGGGCAGTTCAGGCGGAAGGGCAGACCCACTGTCCCGACACCGCGATTGACGTAGAGCTGCATATGCCCGAAGTGAAAGAGGCCTTCGACATACTTCTTGCCCATCGGCGGCAGGATGAGCGGGCCGAGGATGGGCAATCTCACCTGGCCGCCGTGGGTGTGTCCGGAGAGCATCAGGTCGATCGAGGGAAAGCGGGGGTGCTGCACGACCGTCTCGACGAAGTCAGGCTCATGGGCCATGAAGATGACCGGCGCATCGGCCATCGGCGGAATGGCCATCTCGAGATAGCAGTGTGAGGTGCCGGGGTCGCAGGCGCCGCTGAGCCAGAAGTGGTCGCTGCCGCGCTCAATTGGGATGTAGCTGTCCACAAGAACAGGGGTCCCATGGGCCTCGAGTGCCTGGATGACGCGCTCGGAGCTGACAGAGACGTCATGGTTGCCGAGAATGGCATAGCGCTGCGGGCAGGTGAGGCCAGTGAGAATCTCAGCGCACATGCCGGCGGCGTTGTAGGCGACGGAGACGTCAAGGGGCCCCTTACTCACGAAGTCCCCGGTCAGGAGGACAAGATCAGGCTTGAGCAGATTGGTGCGACGCACGAACTCTTCCAGGAAATAGGCTTCGGTGTACTCCTCCAGATGGATGTCGCTGATCTGGACGATGCGGAAGCCCTGAAAGGCGTCGGGCAGTTTCGTGATGGGGATGGTGCGCTGAACGAACTCGATCTGGTGGCGGCCATGGGTTCCGGCATAGGTTGCCACACCGAGACCTGCGGCGGCGCTACCGATGAGGAAGTTTCGGCGGGTGATGCGCTGAGCTTCTGCGCGTCGAAGGCGCGCCGATCGATGAACCATAGTTCATGATAACGGGGTCGATCGGGAACAACCAATACTGAGACGCGGCATTGCTGTTGTGGGTGGGGGGAAGGGTAGAATCGTAAAGAATGAATCAACTCAAGAGACGGCGAGCAGCGATGCGGATCGCGGCAACGGCGGGGATGGACGCCCTGCTGGTGACGCACCCCCCTGATGTTCGCTATCTGACGGGATTTACAGGCTCCAACGGCGCGCTGGCCCTGTCCGGCGGGCGGGCCTGCCTCTTTACGGATGGTCGCTACAAGACACAGGCCAAGGCCGAGGTGACCGGGCTTCGTGTCGTCGTCGAGCAGAAGCCCGCCACGACGCTGGCAGCGGAGTGGCTTGCCGCCTCAGGCGCAAAGCGCTGCGGCTTCGATGCGACGCAGACCACGGTGGCCGGCCTGGAGAGGCTTCGCAAGGCCTTGCCTGCGAAGCTGCACCGCGCCTTTTTTGCTCCGGTCGAAGGCCTTGTCGCCCGCCTGCGCGAGGTAAAGGATGCCGACGAGCTGGTGCTGGTGCGCCGTGCGGCGGACCTCGGTTGCAGCCTCTTCGAGGGCGTTCTGGAGCACGTAGTGGCGGGTGCGACCGAGGCCGAGGTGGCTGCGGCGTTGGAGTTCAAGGCGCGTATGGGCGGGGCCGAGGCGATGAGCTTCGAGACGATCATTGCCAGTGGAGAGCGGTCGGCGTTGCCTCATGGCCGTGCGACCACGGCTAAACTGCCTCGCCGCGGCTTTTGTACGATGGATTTCGGGGTGTTGCTGGACGGTTATTGCTCGGATATGACCCGTACCGTGCACCTTGGCAAGGCGAGCCAGCGCGAGTGGGACGTGTATCATTCGGTGCTGGAAGCCCAACAGGCCGCGGTTGCGGCTGTAGTTCCGGGCATAAGCTGCGGCGAGGTCGACGAGGCCGCGAGATCGGTATTGCGGCGAGCGAAGCTGGACAAGTTTTTTTCGCACTCGACGGGCCACGGCGTCGGCCTGGAGATTCATGAGGGGCCGAGGCTGGCGGCGAAGCAGGAACAGGTGCTCGAGACTGGAATGGTTGTGACGATCGAGCCGGGTGTTTATCTGCCGGGTGAGTTTGGCATCCGCATTGAAGATATGGTGCTGGTGACACAAACCGGTGGCGAGGTGCTGACGGCGGCAAGCCCGAAAGCATGGATAGAGCTGTAAAAGTAGAGATTTAAGACTGAAGCAGAGGAGTTGAAACGAATGGACGGAAATGATCTGAAGGAATTGCGCGAGCTGGTCGAGTTTTTGAAGGCCAGCGGTGTCGAAGAGTTCGAGATGGAGCGGCCGGACCTGAAGGTTGGGTTGAAGTTTGCGGGCGAGACCCCGGTAGCGGCTGCTGCTCCTGCGGGCTTTGACATGGCGCAGTTAGCCGCCCTGATGGCTGCCCAGCGCGGTAGTGCTCCGGCTCCGGTTGCGGTCGCGGCTCCTGTCGCAAGTGCTCCTGCTGCGGCTGTACCTGCGGCTGAGGTCGATCCGCACGCGGGCGCGCACATCGTGAAGTCGCCGATCGTCGGCACGTTCTACGATGCCCCCTCGCCGGATGCCGAGGTCTTTGTGAAGGTCGGAGATCAGGTCGAGGCAGGCAAGGTTCTCTGCATCGTCGAAGCGATGAAGCTGATGAATGAGATTGAGTCTGACGCTGCGGGCGAAATCGTGAAGGTGCTGGTCAAGCCCGGGCAGCCGGTGGAGTACGGACAGCCGCTGTTCGCGATCAAGGCGCGGTAGGCTACTCTTCAACCGGGAACATTCCCTCAGCGGCTAAAGCCGCATTCCTGAGGTGATGTAGGCGGCGGGACTGAAGTCCCGCCCTTTCAAAGCAAGGGCAAAAACAGATTCCCTTCGGGAATGACAACCAGAAAAGCAACGACAAGACCAAGGGCATGGAATGATTCGTAAGGTACTGATTGCAAATCGCGGAGAGATTGCATTGCGCGTGATCAGCGCGTGCAAGGAGATGGGCATCCGCACGGTAGCGGTGTACTCGGAGGCCGACCGCAACAGCCTGCATGTGCGGTTCGCCGATGAGGCAATCTGCATCGGGCCGCCCAAGTCGGCGGACAGCTATCTCAACGTTCCGGCGGTGATTTCGGCGGCGGAGATCGCGGGTGCGGACGCTGTGCACCCTGGTTACGGTCTGTTGAGCGAGAACGCCAACTTTGCCGAGGTATGCCGCGCGTCGAACATCAAGTTCATCGGGCCTCCGCCAGAGGTCACGCGCATGATGGGCGAGAAGTCCACCGCGCGCCAGACGATGAAGAAGGCCAAGGTGCCGATTCTCCCCGGCTCGGACGGCATCGTTGCGACCGAGGGCGAGGCGCTGGAGTGGGCGCAGTCAGTCAAGTATCCCGTGATCCTGAAGGCCGTTGCCGGTGGCGGCGGACGCGGCATGCGCATCTGCCGCAGCAAGGAAGAGCTTCCGGCGCTGTACCAGCAGGCCTCGACCGAGGCGCTCAACGCGTTCGGCAACGGCGAGCTGTACATGGAGAAGTTCATCGAGCGGCCCCGGCACATCGAGTTCCAGGTGCTGGCCGACGAGCATGGCAACGTGATGTCGCTGGGCGAGCGCGAGTGCTCCATTCAGCGGCGGCACCAGAAGCTGATCGAAGAGGCTCCAAGCCTGCAGATCACGCCCAAGCAGCGCGAAGAGATGGGCAAGGTTATCAAGCGGTCGCTCAAGGACATCGGCTACTGGAACGCGGGCACCATCGAGTTCCTGATGGACGAAGATGGCCAGATCTACTTCATCGAGATGAACACGCGCATCCAGGTGGAGCACTGCGTCACCGAGATGGTGACGGGGGTAGACCTCGTCAAGGCCCAGTTGCGGATCGCGTCGGGGGAGAAGCTCAGCGATATCGTGCCGAAGCAGCCTGAGATCATCGGCCACGCCATCGAGTGCCGCATCAACGCGGAGCACCCGGAGAAGTTCACGCCAAGCCCCGGCAAGATCACGGTCTACAACGTGCCCGGCGGCAACGGTGTGCGCGTGGATACGGCGCAGTATGCCGAGGGTGTTGTGCCGCAGTACTACGACTCGCTGATCGCGAAGCTGATCTGCCACGGCAAGGATCGCGAAGAGGCGATGAACAAGATGCAGCGCGCGCTGAGCCAGTTCGTAGTGCAGGGAATTCATACGACCATTCCACTGCATGAGAAGATCTTTGCCGATGCGGAGTTCCGCTCGGGCGCGTTCGATACGAAGTTCATGGAACGGTTCCTGGAGCGCGAGAAGGATCGGTTGAAGGCGGAAGCGAAGTAGATTTGTTGCTTGTTTCGCTTTTGCACTTGCCTTTCTTGTTGTCATTCCGAGCGGAGCGAGGAACCTGCTTCCTCCCGTTCTTTGCCTGTGCCGCCATCATTGTTATGGGGTGGCACAGGCTACGTGTTTGCAGTTTTGCCTGCAGGTTTTCTGGGCAGCATGAACGAAAAACGGGAGGAAGCAGGTTCCTTGCTGCGCTCGGAATGACAAGCCAGAAAAACAACGACAACGGCAAAAGCAACAGCAGATTCCCTGCGAGAATGACAAGCCAGAAAGGCAAAAGCAAAGGCAAGGCGTTTGCCAGACCGTAAGATGACCCCGCTTTACCCCATCATCGACAAAGAAACTTTCACCACCCGCGGCATACTTGTCGCGGACTTCGCGCGCGAACTCCGCGATGCAGGGGTGACGCTTCTGCAATATCGCGACAAGACCGGTACCCCGCAGGAGATCCTGCAGGCCGCCGTGGAGATTGCAGCGGTATTCGCGGGAGTGGAGGCCACGCTGATCCTGAATGACCGCGCAGACCTCGCGGCACTGGCCGGTTGGAACGGCGTGCATGTGGGCCATCTCGACCTTCCCCCGGCGGCGGTGCGGCGTGTTCTGGGCGCTGGACGCATGATCGGCGTCTCGACGCATAACGACGAGCAGGTACGTGTGGCGGATGCAAGCGAGGCGGACTACATCGCGGTGGGGCCGGTCTTTGCGACCTCGACCAAGCTGAACGCCGAGCCGGTGGTGGGACTCGAAGGAGTACAGCGAGCGCGAGCGCTGACGGCGAAGCCCATCGTGGCGATTGGTGGGATTAACCGCGAAAATGCACGGGCTGTGATCGAGGCCGGAGCGGATTCAATCGCGGTCATCGGAGGCCTGTTTTCCGGCGGCGAGAGCGCTGGCAAAGTAGCGAGAGACTTTCTCGAGTTTTTACGGTAGGTTTGGGGTACGTGAAAGCTGAATCATTCAACTCTGAGACCCTCGCAAGCCTCTCCACCGCATCGGCAAAAAACGCCGCCGCTGGCCGGGAAGATATCCCCGTAGCCGCCTCTTCCGCTCCCAACTTCGTGCAGGGGATGGGGCTCTTTTCCGCGACTGCCATCGTGATGGGCTCGATGATCGGGTCCGGCATCTTCATCGTTCCGGCTGACATGAGCCGCGTGCTGGGCTCGCCCGCACTGTTGATTGCGGCGTGGCTGGTAACGGCGGTGATGACGCTGATCGGCGCCCTGAGCTACGGCGAACTCGCCGCCATGATGCCTAAGGCCGGCGGACAGTATGTCTATCTGCGCGAAGGACTGGGACCGATCTGGGGCTTCCTCTACGGTTGGACGTTGTTCCTGGTGATCCAGACCGGAACGATCGCGGCGGTCGGCGTGGCCTTCGGCAAGTTCCTCGGCGTGTTCTTCCCGGGAGTGAGTCAGAACCGCTGGCTGTGGCACATCGGCAGCGGCAACATTGGATTGAACACGGCAAATCTCGCCGCCATAGCTGTGATTACGCTGCTGACTTTCACCAATACCCGTGGCGTGAAGCTGGGTGCGGCGGTGCAGAATGTTTTTACCAGCGCGAAGGTGCTGGCGCTGTTGGGGATGGTCGCGGTTGGTGTTGTCGCCAAGAACGCAGTTGCGATAGCCGCGAACTTTGGCGCGGGCTGGCACGCCTTCTTTGCAAACGCGGGTTGGCATACGCAGCATGCGGTGCAGGTCGGCGTTGGCGGGCCGATTGAGTATGTCGGCATCTTTACGGTGATTGCGGTCGTGCAGGTGGGATCTCTGTTCAGCTCCGATGCCTGGAACAATGTGACCTTTACCGCGGGCGAGATCCGCAACCCCAAGCGCAACCTGCCGCTGTCCCTGGCTCTGGGGACGGGTGTCGTGCTGCTGCTCTACATCCTCTGCAACTTCGTCTTCCTCAGCGTGCTCCCGATGGTGGGTTCGGCGAGCGCGACGACGCTGGCAGGGCGGGGAATCCAGTTCGCCTCCGAGGACCGTGTAGCCACGGCGGTCATGCAGTCGGCGTTTGCCGGAATCGGTGCGAAGCTGATGGCGGCGGCGATCCTGGTATCGACCTTCGGCTGCGTGAACGGGATGCTGCTGGCGGGCGCCCGGGTGTACTACGCGATGAGCCAGGACGGGCTGTTCTTCAAGAGCGTCGGCAAGCTCGACGAGAAGACCAAGACTCCCGTGAACTCGCTGTGGATTCAGTGGGCCTGGACCTGCCTCTTGTGCCTCAGCGGGAGCTACGGACAGTTGCTCGATTACGTGATCTTTGCTGTACTGGTGTTTTATGTGCTGACGATCGTGGGACTGTTCAGGCTTCGCCGGACGCGCCCTGATGCCCCACGGCCCTACCGGGCGTTTGGCTATCCTGTGCTTCCGGCTCTGTACATCGTCATGGCGTTGTGGATTTGTGTTGTACTGTTGCGATACAAGCCGCAGTACACATGGCCCGGGCTGCTGCTGGTGCTGCTCGGTGTGCCGGTGTATTGGATTTGGACAAGGCGAGCCGCGAAGGCTGCCTGAAGATAACGAGTTAAACGGGAGATAGAACGGCGGATGGCGAATCTTTTTGCGAAGAAATCCATGAACGTGCTGATGGCCGAGGCGGGAGCCACGGGCGAGGGAACCCTCAATCGCTCACTCGGGCCATTTCAGTTGACGGCGCTCGGTGTCGGCGCTGTCATCGGCGCGGGCATCTTTGTGCTGGCGGGCCTGGGAGCCCACTATGCCGGCCCCGGCCTGATGCTGTCGTTCGTGTTGAGCGGTTTGGGATGTGCCTTCGCGGGACTTTGCTATGCGGAGTTTGCGGCCATGATTCCCCTGGCCGGATCGGCCTACACCTATGCCTATGCGACGCTCGGAGAGCTGGTCGCATGGATCATCGGCTGGGATCTGACGCTGGAATACGCCATGGGCGCGAGTACGGTCAGTTCGGGCTGGTCCAACCACTTCATCGAGATGCTGGAGATCTTCCATATCCGGTTCCCGCTGTGGCTGGCCTATGACCACTGGACCGCGCTGGGCGTGGCGGTGGATAACGTCGGGCGGCAGATCATGGCCTCCAACTACGCTTCGCTGGTTCCGGGAACGCAGGAGTATATCGTGCAGCTCGGCGCGCTGAAGGCCGCCCCGACAGCCGACATGCTGGCGAGAGCTCATGCCTTTCTTGGCGCTCCGGTGCTCTTCGGCCATGAGATCGGCCTGAACCTGCCGGCTTTCCTGATTGCGATGGTGGTTACGACCGTGCTGGCGATCGGCATCCAGGAGTCGGCAAGGTTCAACTCCCTCATCGTCGTGATCAAGGTAGTGGTGGTACTGTTTGTCCTGGGATTGGGGTCGCACTATGTCCACCCAGCCAACTGGGGCACCTCCTGGCACTCGTTTGCACCGTTTGGATTTGCGGGTATCGGCGCGGGCGCGGCGTATATCTTCTTCGCGTATATCGGCTTCGATGCGGTCTCCACGACAGCCCAGGAGGCCAAGAATCCGCAGCGCGATCTGCCGATCGGCATCATCGTCTCGCTGATCCTTTGCACGCTGCTGTACATCGGCGTAGCGGCTGTACTCACCGGCATGGTGCCGTGGCAGCAGGTCAACATTGAGGCTCCGATTGCCCGTGCGTTCCTCGACCGCGGATTGCCGTGGGCGAGCGATATCATCACGGCGGGTGCGCTGGCTGGATTGACGAGCGTGATGCTGGTCATGATGCTGGGCCAGACCCGTGTGCTGTATGCCATGGCGAATGATGGTTTGTTACCCAAAAAGTTCTTCGCCGAGGTTCATCCCAGGTTCCGCACGCCGTTCAAGAACACCTTCCTGGTGGGAACGATTGCAGGTGTCGTCGGCGCACTAACGCCGATCGACGATATCGGCAAGATGGTGAACATTGGAACGCTGCTGGCCTTTGTGATCGTATGTATCTCGATCATCGTGCTGCGCAGGACGGACCCCAACAAGGTGAGACCGTTCCGTACGCCGTGGGTTCCGTTTATTCCTGCCCTGGGTGTGCTCTTCAACGGCTACATGATGATCAAGCTGGGCTGGGTCAACTGGGCACGGCTGGTGATCTGGCTGGCCATTGGACTGGTCGTGTATTTCACCTACGGTCAGAAGAATAGCCGGGTACAGCGGGGCGAGCTTCCGGGGGAACTGGATGCGCCCATCCATGAATAGACTTTGAGATAAAGCACGTAAGAGAAGAGCCAGGATTCGCCACGATTGAAGTGGCGGATTCTGGCTCTTCTCTTTGCGCTGCATCCATCAAACGTTTGGCAGCCAACTGGTATTTGATAGGAAGATTGAGCTGTGCAAACAGCTTCCCGAAGCAAGACCCGGAAGGGCCCGGCTTCAGCCGGGCCACAAAAGTCGCTCCGCAGGAGCCTGCCATTCTGCCGAAGGCTGGAGTGAAGGCGTAGCCGTAACGACTGAATTGCCGTCTTTGGTCGTGGCAATACAAGCCGCGCTGGCCACGGATACAGCCTTGGTGAGTCTTGCACCAGTCTCGGCGGTACCGAAAAAGCAATTCAGTCGCTCCGGCTGCGCCTTCGCTCCAGTCTTCGGCAGAGCGGAATGTAATTACTCCCTGCTCCTACGGCCCCGCTGAAGCCGGACCCTTTGGCGTCTTGCTCTCCGCATGGCTTGTGCTATGGGAGTGGGGCGAGACGGTTGGAGGAGCGGAAGCCACCGTCGGCACGATCGCCGGGTTGATCGGCGTGGGGTCGTCGCGAAGATGCAGGAAGATCGTCGACGCAGCCGGATGCGGCAGCGTCAGGCTTGATCCGGTATAGCCATCGGGGACGGAGATCGGGGACGTGAAGGACGGATCGATGGAGATCGACTCGACGAGGAAGAGATTGGTGCCGTTTAGCGTGCAGGGCAAGGCTGTATCGGCAGGGCATTGCAGGCCCAGGAGCGTCGGCAGGCGGACGAGCGTCCCCAGGGGGAGCCAGTCGCTCATCGGGGCGTCCGGTTCGGCTGGGGGCTGGTCTGTGGTGATCGAAGCCAGGGGCGCGGTGTCCGGCTCGTTGCTGCGGTGCTCGTGCGTGGTCGTCGGAAGCGGATAGACGGAGCGCATCCGCAAGGGGCCAAAGGCGCTGGGGCCGAAGGAGCGCAGCGGGTCCAGCGTGGCGACGACGGTGTGAGGGTCCTGCAGGAGCAGGCCGCCCGAAGGCGCAAGCGTCAGCACCGTGCGCAGCGTGCCGTCCAGCGTCTCGATCTCGATCTGGCCATTGCGGGGAAAGGGGGCGGGACTCTTGAGCGTGAAGCTGACAGGCTGGGAGAGCGGAAGGTCATTCGCGTCGCTCAGAGAAATGGTATTGTTTGGCGTCTCTGAAAGAAGGCTCTTGCGCAGCAGAGTGATGACCGGCCGGGCCTGGGCTACGACGACCGGGATCGACAGGACGCGGCCATCGTGCAACTCCACGCGGGCTGTAAGGTGATCGTCGGTATGTGTAGGAGGTGCGGGGGCATCTGCCGCCAGCGCAAGACGTAAGGTGTTCGGGGAGACCTGGCTGTCTGCGCTGGGTGTGGGCTGGAAGCTGAGGTCGCCGAGTTTCAGCTTGTCCACCTGGGACAGGCTGGTGCCATTCAGGATGAGGGACCGGTCGCCGGCATGCAGCTCGATGGAGGCGATATGCGCCGGTTCCGAGAAGGTGCGAGCGGCGATGTCGTCGGCCTTCGGCTGTCCATACTGCTGGATGGCGAGATGCAGGTCTCCGGGAGTCTCTGTATGCTGCAGCGGCATCGTCAGGTTGAGCAGGTTCGGATCGTCAGGTCCGGGCGAGTGCTCGAACGCGATCGCCATATCGGTGGTGCTGCCGTTAGGCTGCGCGGTGATGGTGTGGACGCAGGCGCTTCCTGTCGAGGAGACCTGGAGCTGCGTCGAGCGGCCGGCAATGAGGCTGGAGGGAACGGCTTCGGAAGACTTGACGATGTGCCAGCCTGCCCCCGGAAGCTGCTGCAGCCCGACGGTGGGCCCGGTGAAGGGGTCGAAGCCCCAGCGGCCCTGGATGGTGCCGGTGAGCAGTACGGGCTTGGGTTGCGGTTCCGGAGCAGGCGTCTTCTCGGGTGCGGGCTTGGCGTCGGCGGAAGGGGCTGCCGGAGCTGCGGATCTGTCAGGATCGGGTTTGAGCAGCTTGGGGTCGTGCAGCTCCCGGTGATGGATCGGCGTCTGCTGCAGGACCAGGCCGCCCTGATAGGCGTCGGGGATGAGCGGAATGTCGGGCTCTGCGGGAGCTCCGGGCGGCGTATTCAGATGGAGCACGATGTCGTGTGCGAAGTCGGTAGAGAAGACCAGCGGCGCGCCTTCGATGGGCAGAGCGACGGACGGTTTAATCAGGCAGGCGACATAGTTCGCATTCGCGGAACGCAGCGGGGGAGGAACGGCGGCCTGTACTGAGGGGAGCCCGATGACCAGTACCGACTTGGGATTGTGGAAGGACGGCGGTGTGTTCAGGCGCAGGTTCATGGCGGCGTCCTGAGGGAAGGCAATGGCTGGGATGTACTGGTATTGGGCCGTATGCAGGGTGCCCATGAGGCGGATGACGTCGACAATGGCTCCCACGTAGGCGGAGTAGAGTCCTCCGCCGGCCACGCCAACTGTGCTGGCCTGGTTGATGAGATCGGAGCCAGGGCCGTTGGAGAGCGCGGAGGCGATGTTCTGGCCGTGTCCATCGTCGAGCAGAGTCTGGGTGCCGGTCTGGGTGAGGCAGGTGAACTGGGTATCGATCGGCCGCTTGAAGCAGTCGGGATTGGGCTTGAGCGCCAGCGTGCGGGCCAGCAGGTCGGAGTGCTTCTGGAGGGCCTCCGGATCGGAGGGCGGAACGCGGCGAATGGAGGCGAGGTACTTCTCGATACGGGCCTGTTCGAAGCCTGCTTCGGCAAGATCCTGCGAGGCACGGACGAAGACCCCCGGACGGCCCTGGACGGCGGAGCGCAGGGTAGCGAAGTCGCCACCGGTCTCCGGAGCCATAAAGAGCACGGCCTGTTGTGCCTCGGCGGGAACGGTCACGAAGACACCTTCCTGGCGGACCTTCTTGTCCCAGGTCTCGATGCGGATAAACCAGTTCTGCGGGGGAGGGTTGGTGGTTCCGCGCAGGAAGACGCAGATAAGCAGGTACTTAACCGACTGGGTGGGGGGCAGATCGGGATGCAGCCAGATCTTGTCGCCGGGCTGGAGATTGGGAACAGTCGCGATCGGGAGGGTTTCATTGCCGCGGGTAACGCGGATATCGATACGGGGCCCGACGAGGTCGAAACGGCCATCCGCTGCGTGCAGGGGGCGCAGGAGAGAAAGCAGTAGAAACGGCAGAAGAAGCAGTCGCGCGCGTTTGACCATACTGCTAGTTTAGACGCGTGTCGTGAGGGTTACAGGTGTTTGGGGTGGTGAACCGAGAGGGTACAGGGGGGAGGGGTTGAAAGCAGATTCCCTACGGGAATGACAAGCAAGAAAGGCAACGACAATTGTTTTTGCACTTTTGCTCTTGCTTTTCTTGCTTGTCATTCCCGCAGGGAATCTGCTTTCTATCGCCAGCCCCAAATGTTACGATTCCGCCATGCCGCGCCGTGAATATCACTTCTGGGTCTACATACTTTCCAGTCGCTCACGCAATCTCTACATCGGAATGACTAACAGTCTGATCCGGCGAACCTCGACTCACCGCGAGGAGGTTCCGGGGACACATACTGCCCGTTATTCCATCCATCGCCTGGTCTATTTTGAGTACTTTCGCTATGTACGCAGCGCTATTGCACGCGAAAAGGAACTCAAACATTGGACTCGCGAACAGAAGATCGAACTCATTGAGCGCGTTAATCCGACCTGGGAGGATCTGTTTTTGACCCTTCAGGAACCAGTCGGGTTTGAGGGCTGAACAAGCAGATTCCCTGCGGGAATGACAAGCAAGAAAAGCAACAGCAACAGCGAGGCTGTTATGCCTTTTTAGCGTTCTTGCCCGGTTCCGTCTTCTTTTCAGAAGTGTTCGGCATCGCCTCTTTTGCAGGAGTACTCGAATTTGCTGCAGAAGCGCTCGGATTCTCTGCTTTCGGGCTTGTCTCTTTTGCCGGCAGGCCTGCGGCAGCCTTTTTCCCCTTGGTGCTGAGGCTGTCGGTGGCGACCGAGCCATCGCGGATGCTGATGATGCGGTGCGCAAACTCGGCGATGTCGGGTTCGTGCGTAACCAGCACGATCGTATTGCCCTTGGCGTGCAGGTCGTCGAAGAGTGCCATGATCTCGACCGAGGTCTTCGAGTCGAGATTACCGGTGGGCTCGTCGGCCAGGATGATGCTGGGGCGATTGACTAGGGCGCGCGCAATGGCGACACGCTGGCGCTGTCCGCCCGAGAGTTCGTTCGGCTTGTGCATCATGCGCTCGCCGAGATTCACGGACGTCAACACCTCTTTGGCACGCGCGATGCGCTCCGCCACCGGCGTTCCGTTGTAGATCAGCGGAAGCTCGACGTTGTGCAGCGAGGTGGCGCGGGCCAGCAGATTGAACGTCTGGAAGACGAAACCGATCTCTTTGTTGCGGATGCGCGCCAGCTCGTCGTCGTTGAGCTGCGAGACATCGTGGCCGTTGAGCCAGTACTTGCCCTGCGACGGAGAGTCGAGACAGCCGATCAGGTTCATCAGCGT
Source organism: Granulicella mallensis MP5ACTX8 (assembly GCF_000178955.2). Lineage (NCBI taxonomy): Bacteria > Pseudomonadati > Acidobacteriota > Terriglobia > Terriglobales > Acidobacteriaceae > Granulicella > Granulicella mallensis. Next base: position 1,823,272 of record NC_016631.1, read on the forward strand.
CGACTTACCCGAGCCGGAGGGTCCCATGATGGCCACGTACTCGTTGTGGCGGATACGAATATCGACACCGCGCAGCGCGTGGACCTGCTGGTCGCCCATCTCGTAGGTCTTCCAGAGGTTGTCCGTAACGATGACGTCACCGGGATGAGGGCCATCGGCATTGGCGCCGATACGGTCAGGCGCGGGGGGAACTACGGGTGCGGTTTCGATGGCCATCAGGTGTCTCCGGGGATACAGAACGAGATTCAGGTTGCGAGATACAGACTACGAGTATCAGCTAGATGAATTATCGTCTGTCGCCGTCTGGAGGGCAGTATCGTGTTTGATCGCGGTACCGCTCTTGAGCGTTCGCAGGACCTTATAGCGGCCGGTGACGACCTCGTCTCCATCCTTCAAACCGCTCAGGACTTCGATATCCGTCGCTCCCGTGACGCCGGTGGTGATCGGAACGAACTTTACCCTGAGCTGGCCGTTATCCTGCACCACGATGTAAACACCCTGGGTCAGATTGGACTTGGTGATCGGGCCGCCTGCCGCTCCTTCTTTGCCGTGGTTGTTGAACAGGGCCTTTTCAGAAGCAGCGTCGCGCTGTACCAGCGACTGGATGGGAACGGTCAGGGTATTGGGCTTGTGCGCAGTTGTGATCTTGGCAGTGCAGGAGAGACCGGGACGCAGATCGTCGCTTTGCTGCTTGTCGAGCGTGACGATGACCTTGAAGTCCTTGGCCTCTTCCGTGCCGGTGGTCGACTGCGAGGTGGCGAGGCCGGTGGTGCGCAGCAGCGCCTGGTCGCCAACTTCGGTGACGTGGCCCTTGAAGATCTTGCCGGGCAGGGCATCGACGGTTACGTCGACGGGCTGGTTCATGGCGACGTTGACGATGTCCGTCTCGTCGATCTTGACCTCAGCGGTGATGACGCTCATATCGGCGAGGGTCATCAGGGTAGAGCCTTCGGCGTTCTGGATGCCGGTTACGACGGTCTCGCCCTCACGGATGGGAACGTTGGTGACGAGCGCATCGAAGGGCGCGCGGCTCTGGGTGAGACCCAGGCTGTAATCATTACCCGCCAGCGTGGCGATAGCCTGATCGACGTGGCCGCGTGCGGAAGAGGTCTGCGCCCTGGCCTGGGAGAAACTGGCGATGCGCTGCTGCAGCGTCGCGGCAGAGACGTCGTACGCGGCCTTCTTGGCGTCGTAGTCCTGCTTGGCGATGAGCTGGTCCTGGTAGAGGCTCTTGGCGCGATCGAAGTCGAACTTCTTCTGTTCGAGGTCGGCCTTGGCCTGGTCGATGTTGGCGCGCGCGGTCTTCTCGGCTGCGATGTTGCTCTCGACGTCTGTCTTGGAAGAGGCGATGGCTGCCTTCTGCGCATCGACGGCGCTGGCGGGCTGCGCGCTTTCCACGGTGGCCACAAGCTGGCCGGCCTTTACGTGGTCTCCCTCTTTTACGTAGAGGTGCGTGACGCGGCCAAAGGCCGTCGCGCCGACGTTGACGCCTGTCTTGGGCTTGATCTGGCCGGTGCCGCTGACCGTGGCGATGAGGTCCTGGGGCACAGCTTTGCTGGTAGTCACGGCGGTGACGCTGGAGCGGCTTTGAATAATGGTGCCCGCAACAATGCCTACCAGAAGCAGGAAACCAAGGACGATTAGGGCGATTTTCTTCAGGCTCATCGTTAAGTTTTCTTTTGGCGCTTTCTTCGGTGGCGCAATTTTGGCACGACCCGGATAGGTTTGGACCCGGAGTGAGATACGTTGAGCGATGGCCTCCGGTTCCGTCCAATGGCACAAAGGACGGCTACCAGCTGGCGTCGCAAGAAAAGACCCGCTGTGCTTTCCATAGATGATACCAGTGAGTGAAGCCTATGGAATCGCCGGAATAAGTCAATCAGATGAATGGATTGTGAGTAGTTCGCAGACCTGGTCTTACCTGCCGTTTTTTAGCTTTAGACCCGTTGAAAAGAGCAGCTCATGCCTGAAACTCTGCCCTGACAACAAGCGGCCTGAAGAAGGCATAAATCAAAAAGGGCACAGCCTGAACTGCGGCCATGCCCCTCCTGTCTTTTCTTTGTAGCGCCAGTGTGTCGGCGATAGCGCTTATTCCGCGAGAACGGCCTTCGTCAGGTTGCGCGGATGGTCCACGTCGATTCCGTTATTGATCGCCATGAAGTAAGCGAGCAATTGCAGGGTAATGACCTCCAGCATGGGAAGCAGTGCCTCGCGCGCAGGCTCGACAAAGACCACATTCGTAGCCAGTTCAGCCACGACTTCATCTCCTGTATTGGCAATGGCCAGAATGTTCGCGCCCTGCTCCCTCATGTCCCGCATCAGCTGCACGATCTTCTCGTAGCGCTGCACCGACTCCGAGTCGTTGCGGTCTACCGTTGCAATCATCACCAGCGGCGTTCCTTCGCTCACCAGCGCATTCGGTCCATGCTTCAGTTCGCCGCTCGGATAGCCTTCCGCATGCAGGTAGGCCGATTCCTTCAGCTTCAGCGCGCCTTCGCGGGCGATTGGATAATGCACGCCTCGGCCCAGGAACAGGAAGTTCTTGGCCGTCTTGTACCGCTCCGCAATCGCACGGACGGAGCTCTCCCACCCCGGCAACTGGGCCTTCACGCTTGCCGGCAACTCGCGCAGCTCGGCGAGCCGTACCTCCAGCCCTGCGGCATCGAGCACCCCGCGCGACTCTGCGGCGAGCAACGACAGAAGATAAAGGTTCAACAACTGTGCGGTGAAGCTCTTGGTTGCTGGAATCGCCCGTTCGCGCCCGGCCTCGGTCGGGAAGGAGACCGTCGCCTCCTTCGCCATGGTGGAGCTTGCGACGTTGGTGATCGCCAGGGTCTCGTGCCCCGCCAGCTTGGCCTTGCGCAGCGCGGCCAGCGTGTCCGCGGTCTCTCCCGACTGCGATACCACCATGACCACCGCATCCCCAAGCGCTGTTTCATTGCGGTAGGTGTATTCGCTGGCGTACTCCACATCGACATGGATACCGCTCAGGTCTTCAAAGAAAAGCTCGGCAGCTAGTCCGGCATGACGGCTGGAACCGCTCGCGGCGATCACGATCTTTCCGCTGGCCTTCTTCAGCCAAGTCCGCAGCGGAGCGCATGTCTCTGCACGAAAGCCTTGCGCCTCCACGTAGCTGTTCAGGGTGGCCTTCAAGGTCTCCGGCTGTTCATGAATCTCGCGCAGCATCCAGTGCGCATAAGGAGCGGGGCTCTGTGTTTCCGGCATGGTCTTAATCCCTCACGGTCGTGTTTGCTGACAAAGTATATTTCGTTTTGTTTCGTTTATCAGTCTAATTTCATGATAAATGAGGATGCGCGGGCCTGTATAGGGAAATATAGGTTTCGCAGGGGCTTTTACGTTCTCCAAATCCTGTCGGGAAGGAGGAACTATCCTGATAAACAGGGCTTTCGTATCGAGGAAGACATGGGTTTGCTTTCGTGTCTTGAGGACTAAAGCAAATTTCCTGTAGGTGTATAGCGAAACTGCGACATTGATGGCCGTTTTTCCCCAGAAAAATGGCACTGCACGCCCGATTCAACTTCTCAGTAACAGGAAATTTGCTCTACAAGTTATGATGGGTAACCCATGCGAAAGTCCAAAACTCCCATTCCATCGAATACGGAAGGTCTTCTGATCGGAGAACGCCGGCAGCGGATGCTCGATCTCATCCAGCGCAACGGCCGGGTGCTTGTCTCTGAGCTTTCGGATGTCTTTGGTATCTCGCGGATCACGATTCGCAAGGACCTCGACTATCTGGAATCGAAGGGACTGTTACAGCGCAGCCACGGCGGGGCCCTTCCGCGCAGCAGCGTGCTCGCCGATCCTCCGCTCAAGGCCAAGGAGCAGCACCAGCTCAAGGAAAAGCAAAGGATCGCCGAGGCCGCTGTAAAGCTGGTCGAGGAAGGGCATTGCGTTCTTCTGGACTCCGGTACGACGACCACGGCCATCGCCCGCGCGCTCACGGCGTTCAGCAGCCTGACCGTGGTTACCAATGCCGTCAATATCGCAACCGAACTGGCCGGCACGGACTTCGACGTGATCCTGACCGGTGGAACCTTGCGCAAGAGCTCGTTTTCTCTTGCGGGGCCAATCGCCGAAGACATGCTCCGCGAGATCCATGCCGACATCCTGTTTCTGGGCGTGGATGGCTTTGACGCCAAGGCAGGCTTGACGACTCCGAACGTCCTGGAAGCCCGCATCAATCGGGCGATGGTTCACGCCGCGGAAAAAGTGGTGATGGTGTGCGACTCCACGAAGTTCGGACGGCGAAGCCTGTCCCTCATCGTTCCGGCGGACGCGATCCACACGGTGATCACGGATACGAATCTTTCCGAGGATCAGGCGGAAGCGATTAAGGCGCTTGGGGTGGAAGTGATCCTGGTGTAGCTTGCGCTGGGTGCTTAGCGCTTAGCGCAAGCTGTTATCCCAGTATCGTTTTGCTTTTATCCCACCACAGAGACGTCATCCTGAGCGTAGTAGTTCGCGTACTTTGCGAACTACGTAGTCGAAGGACCCCGAGGGTTGCAATCTCGGCTACACCCTTCGGACCTTTTCTACCTCGAGCGCTCGAGCCTGGACCTCCGTTGTGGAAAAGGTCCCAACAGCATAGGTGAGGTCAAGACCTTCGGGGTCCTTCGACTCCGCACCTCGCAAAAAGCGCGAGGCGCTTCGCTCAGGATGACGTTTCTGTGGAGGGTGTGAACAAGAACAGAGGTAGCCCGTACCTCAACTTACAAGGCACGGGCCACATCTCTTACGCTTTTCGTGGTGCTTCGAAGTAAGCCTCAATCTCTTCCAGCGTCTTGCCTTTGGTCTCCGGAAGGAAGAAGGTTACGGTCAGCAAATAGACCACCGTAAATCCGGTGAACAGGAAGAACATCGAGGAGTAACCGTACTTGCTGACGACAGGAAGGAAGATTCCGGCAAGCGTCGTCGAAACCATCTGATTGATGACGAGGGCGAAGCTCATGCCATTGGAGCGAATGCGTGTGGGCATCAACTCCGACAGCGCAAGCCACACGCAGACGCCAGGACCGAGCGCATAGAAAGCCATGAACGCATAGAGACCCAGCGCGACCAGCCAGCCATGTCCCTCGTTGGGAACACCGCCGATGTAGGCTCGATTGATCTTCAGCGGTGCGGTACGAGCGGCATCCAGATTGGCAAACGGGTTCTTGAAGAAGGCTTCGATCTTGTTGGTCGGCACGCAGCCCGCGCGCGTGATCTGAATGGGCGCTACTCCCGGATCATCCGAGCGCACAAAGTCGGTCGCGCCGGTGAAGTCGCCATAGGAGTAGATGACGGTCATGGAGGCGCGATTGCTTTGGACCTCGTTGCCGGTGTAGCCGCTGGCCGTCAGAAGCTTTTGCGCCTCTGCTTCGTTGAAGGGCAAATTAAGCGTCTGATCGGCGCCAACCAGCGATTGAATCGTGTTGCGGCAATCGATGTTCAGCTTTTCTGTCTTCAGGAACAATCCACCAACGCAGAGCAGCGACACGATAATTCCGGAGGTCCCGAGGATGAAGAGAAACTTTCGTCCCTTCTTGTCCACCAGGGTCATGCCGACGATCGTCATCAGAAAGTTCACGCAGGTAAAGAGGGCATAGCCCCAGTGCGCGCGAATGTCGGAGAGGCCGCTCTGCAGCAGGATGCTGGTGTTATAGCCGATGATCGAATTGATTCCGGTGGCCGTATTGCAGAAAAGGATGACGCAGGTCAGCAGGAAGGGGAACAGATACTTCCTGCGCAGAAGAGAGTCCTTGATCTCTTTTCCAGTGGAAGGCTGAATCTTGACGGCGAGCGCAATCTCTTCCATCTCCTTCAACTCGATCTCTGCCTGCTGGGGTGAGCGGGAGCGAAGCAACGCGGCATAAGCGCGATCTTTTTTGCCGAGCCGGAAGAGCCAGCGTGGAGACTCGCCTACGAACAGGCTGCCGATGACAAAGAGAACTCCGGGAGGCAGAGAGACCCAGAAGATGCGGCGCCATGCCTGGTCTTTGAAGGTCAGAACAGTGGCTGCACTGGCCACTTTGGCGACGGCCTCGACGCGATAGCTGTAGTAGATCCCGATAAAGGCGGCTGAGACGATGCCCAGGGTGAGCAGCCATTGGAAGATGCCCGTGCCCTGGCCGCGCTTCGACGCTGTGAGGCATTCGGCAAGATAGAGCGGAACGACGACACCGATGAGTCCACCACTGACGCCCTGCAGGAGCCGTCCGAAGAAGAGAGGCCCATATCCATGGGAGAGGGCGATCATCGGGATGCTCAACACGAAGGTGATTCCGCTCAGGACCATGAGCGGTTTGCGTCCCAGCCAGTCGGCGAGCAGGCCCGCGAACAGCGTCGAGATCACGCTTCCGAGTAGTACGGCTGCAACGATAATGGAAAGCTGGCTGGCGTTCAGATGGGAGGTAGCTTCGAGATAGGGCAGGGCGCCGCCAATGATGCCTACGTCAACCCCATAGAGCAGTCCACCCAGGCCTGCGACGATCAGCAGGAAGCGGTTGTAGGCTTCGTTACCACGGTTGGCGTTGCTATCGGGAGCGTGGAACGTGGATGTGGGAGCTACATAGGGCATGGAACACTACCTCCAACAGATTCAAGCACGGGGCCGTCGAAATATCATATCGTTTCGGTTCCTCGTACTTCCTGCTCTCCGGCCTGCTTTGGCAGGTATTTTGCCAATTTCTTTCTGAAGCAGGCCTGGCAAAGGGCCAAGAGATGCCTGAAGGCATGCGGGGCATCTGGCTGGAGACGAATCGAAACATCTTTATATTTCGTTTTACTTCGTAGCGTGGCTTTCCATTCTGGCGTTCTCTAGGAGGCAAACTCCTGAATGTGTCGTCGAATTCTCTCTGGCGGGGTTTGCACACTACGAGACGAAATTGATGACGCGACCTTGTCTGAGAGCGCACTTCACCGAGAATATTCGCATCGAACGGCATATCCGGCCAGAATCACAATCGGAGAGCGAAACGACAAGGGGATATTCAGATGGCAAGGAAAGTGGCGGAAGTCTTTGTAGATACGTTGGTACAAGCGGGCGTAACTCGTGTCTACGGCGTGGTGGGCGATTCCTTGAATGGGCTCACGAATACCATCCGGCAGAACAAAGCGATCGAATGGCTTCATGTGCGGAATGAAGAGGCCGGAGCGTTCGCAGCCGGTGCGGAAGCCCACGTCACCGGAAAGCTCGCTGTCTGCGCCGGAAGCTGCGGCCCCGGCAACATGCACCTCATCAACGGGCTGTACGACTGCCATCGCAGCCGCGTCCCCGTGCTGGCGATTGCGGCCCAGGTGCCGAGCCAGGAGATCGGCAGCGGCTACTTCCAGGAGACGCACCCCGAACACCTATTCAAGGATTGCAGCTACTACTGCGAGATGGTGTCGCAGGCCGACCAGATGCCGCGCGTCCTGGGGATCGCGATGCGTACGGCTATCGCCAAGCGGGGAGTGGCTGTCGTCGTCATCCCCGGAGACGTCCTGGCGCGCGAGTGTTCCGCCGCAACGCTAGCTCTCGGCATTCATGACTCGGCACCGATGATTCGCCCCTCCGGCAACGAACTCCACCAGGCGGCGGCCCTTCTCAACGGAGCGCAGAAGGTGACGATTCTCGGAGGCGCCGGCTGCGAGGGCGCGCATGACGAGCTGGTCGCTCTGGCGGCCAAACTCAAAGCTCCCATCGTGCATGCTCTGCGCGGCAAAGAGTTCATCGAGTACGACAATCCCTACGATGTAGGAATGACAGGCCTGCTCGGCTTCTCCTCCGGCTATCACGCGATGATGAACTGCGATGCGCTGTTGATGCTTGGCACTGACTTTCCTTATCCGCAGTTCTATCCGAAGAAGGCGAAGATCCTCCAGGTCGACCTGCGCGGCGAGCAGATTGGGCGGCGTACGCCGGTCGATCTCGGCCTGGTCGGCAACGTGAAGGATACGCTGGACGCGCTGACTCCTCTCTTGCAGGAGAAGAAGGACCGCTCTTATCTCGACACCTGCCTCGACCACTACAAGCAGACTCGCAAGGAGCTCGACGATCTCGCGACAGGCGAGCCGGGCCGCACTCCGATCCATCCCCAGTTTGTTGCCAAAGTTGTCGATGAACTGGCTGCGGACGATGCGGTCTTCACCTGCGATGTCGGAACACCGACCATCTGGGCGGCGCGCTATCTCCACATGAACGGCAAGCGCCGTCTGCTGGGCTCTTTCATTCATGGATCCATGGCGAACGCCCTGCCGCAAGCCATTGGCGTGCAGGCCTCTCATCCGGGCAGGCAGGTGATCAGCCTCTCCGGCGACGGCGGTCTGGCGATGCTGCTGGGAGAGGTACTGACTCTCCGTCAGCTCAAGGTTCCGGTAAAGATCGTGGTCTTCAATAACAGCAGCCTCGGCTTTGTCGAGCTGGAGATGAAGGCCGCGGGTCTGGTCGACTACGGTACGGACCTCGTCAATCCGAACTTCGCACAGTTGGCGGAGTCCGCCGGGATCTTTGGTGTGCGCGTCGAGAAGCCGGAAGACCTGCGCTCCGCTGTCTCACGCGCCTTCGAGCACGATGGTCCCGCCCTGATCGAGGTGATCGTGAACCGGCAGGAACTCTCCATGCCTCCGTCGATCACGGCGGAGCAGGCCCTCGGCTTCAGCCTCTACATGGTGCGCGCAGTCTTTAGCGGACGAGGGGATGAAGTGATCGATCTTGCCAAGACCAATCTCATTCGCTGAGGAGTTGTGGGCGAGTTTTTGTTTTTCTTGCTGTCATTCCCGCAGGGAATCTGCTGTTGCACTTGTTTTTCTGATTGTCATTCCGAGCGTAGCGAGCGAATCTGCTTCCTCCCGTTTTTAACTCGTTCTGGTACAGCTAATCCTCTTGCCTTTACTCACTATGCGTGTAATCCAAACGAAGAACGGGAGACAGCAGATTCGCTCGCTACGCTCGGAATGACAACCAGAAAAACAACAAACAGGCTCACAAGGGCACTTCACCCGTGGGGATGAATCGCCACCACATCTGCCTGCAGCGGCACCCCGCCACTCATCTTGATGTGTAGAACAGCCTCAAAGGGAACCAGGGCATCGCTCGGTCTTCGGATGATCTTCGCCAACTGTTGTGCGTTGCCCGGATTGCAGACGAACTCCACGGCAGCCTGCGTGCCATTCGTCGTCAGCCCTGTGAAAATGGCAATCCGCGTCCCGGGTTCGAGTCCGGGAACGGAGGCGATGATGGCGTACTCCTCATTGGCGGACGAAGGCTTAAAGCTCGCGGGCTCGCCCTGCAGCGGGTGGCGATCGACGATGAACCCCTGGTGATCGCTATCGATATCGATAGCAAAGTCGAAGTTCGTCTTCAGGTCCTGCAGCGCACTGTTCTGGCTTGCGGCTCCGATAAAGATAAGGTTGTGAGACTTCGCCTCGTCCCACGTGACCAGGCGGCTGCGCTTCAGGATGAACTCCGCATGGTGGGCATCGAAGACATGCGTCAGGTCGCGAATCGCCGAGGCCTCGCCTGTTCCTGTGTAGGTGTCATCGTCGATATCGTTCAGCGACCTCTGCAGGCCGGAGGTTACCAGCCGCATTCCGGTATAGGGCGTACCCGTGAAGAGGGGATTGCTGTAGATGACCAGTGGAGGTGCTCCCTGCAGGAACGGCTTCCAAAAAAGATTGGTGCTGGAGTTGTGCTCCAGATGCGGATTGCGTGCCCAGGCAAATCCCATGAGGATACCCAGGACCATGCAGGCGCAGGCTATCGCCGTCCAGGTCAGCGGCCGGTTGCGAGATCGCGGAGGAGGGAGGACTGACTCGACTGCTTCTCTAAACTCTTCGGAGTCGGAGGGCAGGAGCTCCTCCGGCTATCTCTCCTCTTCAAGCGGCTGGAGTTCCGGCACGGGAGCGGCTGAACGGAAGACAGGCAGGTAATGCCCCCTCGGAATTTCAAGGATGAGGTCTTCCTGATCTCCCACTCTCGCGAAGTAAGCAGCCAGCTTGATTCTTAGTAGGCGCGCTTGTGACCGGACGATGCTGTCATCGCTGGAGTTATAGCCAGGAGGGCGGTCGAAGACATGGATGCCGATCTGCTGCTCGGTAGCTTCTTCCGGCGCTCCCCTCAGGGAGCAATCGACTACGTAGAGAAAAAATCGACACAGCTTGCGGGAGGATTTGAGTTCGGGGCTTGCAACAATCCGTTGAGCCAGCGCCCACTCGGGTCTTTCAGAATATCTTTCGTCTAATGAGTTGCTTACAGCCATAGGCCCCGCAAGAATACAACGGTTGGTTCCATCTGATTTTACCCGTCAAATGGTAACCATACACCGTGAATACGATGCCGAACGTCGTTTTCGGGGTGGTCTGTAGCAACGACTAATTAGGGGAAGCAATCCTACAACTACTGTCGTTAGGTCTTTAGCCAATTGGAACGTCCCTTCAAGGATGAGCATTTGGCGGGTCTCCCGACGGCTTTAGGAGAACCAGGATGCCGAATCAAAAGAAACCAGCTCGCACAGGGCTGTTTCTCGCTGCATGTATATTGCTGGCGGGAAGCAGTGCCTACGGCCAGGCCGTTTATGGCTCGCTTTACGGAACGGTGAAAGACACCTCAGGTGCAGTCATCAAGGGTGCCACCGTTACGGTCACGGACGAACAAAAGGGGACGGTACAAACCACCCAGACCAACGAGAGTGGCGGCTGGAACGTCGGCCACCTCGTCCCGGACAACTATGACGTCAAGATCAGCGCCCCGACGTTTCAATCAACCGAGTCAAAGGACGTAGTGGTCCACGCCGACGTCTCCCAGCTTGTCGATGTGCAACTGGGAATCGCCGGAGCAGACCAGACGGTTACCGTTTCGGCCTCGGACACCCCGGCCCTGAAGACGGACCGCGCTGATGTCTCGCAGGTGATCGACGAGCACGCCGTGCAAAACCTCCCCAACCTGGACCGCAACTTTACGCAGTTCACCCTGCTCACGCCGGGCGTGCAGCACTCCACGTTCAATATCAATGGTCCCGAGAATCCGCAGGGAACCACCTCGGTAACGACGAACGGCTCCAGCTACGGCGTCCAGGGATGGCTGCTCGACGGCACCGACAATCGCGAGCCGGTTGACGGCATCATCGTGATCAACCCGACGCTGGATTCGGTCGGTGAGCTAAAGGTCACCTCTGCCGACTACGACGCCGAGTTTGGCGGCGCTGTGGGCGGTATCGTCAGTGCGCAGACCAAGTCCGGCGGCAACGATCTTCACGGCGACGCCTTCTTCTATCGCCACAGCGGAGCGCAGCTGGCTCGCAACCCCTTCACGCAATCCGAGCCCGATCCGGTTACCGGCCACCTCATCCCGGGCCAGGTCTACGGCCAATTTGGCGGCTCGCTCAGCGGACCCATCGTCAAGGACCGCACCTTCTTCTTCCTCGACTACCAGGGCACGCGGCAGCGTCTCGGTGCCAGCCAGTTGCTCACCGTGCCGACCCTGACGGCCCGCAACTCCTGCGTCCTGCAGACCGCCGGTGCCACCTGCGATCTGAGCCAGTACCTCGGCTCACAGCCTATCTATTACCACCCGACAGGTTCGGGCGGACCGGGCCAGTTATTTGCGAGCAATGCGATTCCGGTCTCGGCCATCTCTCCGCAGGGTGCGAACCTGCTGAAGCTGTTGCCGGCGCCGAACACCAACGGCACGTCGATCACCAACAACTTTGCGGCCTCCGGCAACGGCAACGACAACGCCGATCAGGCCGACATCCGTCTGGACCATCAACTCAACAGCAAGATTCATCTCTTTGGCCGGTATGACTACGCGCTCTTCGGCCTCTTTGGCAGTGCGGCCTTCGGTCCGGGCGGCGGTGTCGGATTCGGCATCTCCGGAACGACCGGTACCTCCGAGGTCCAGAACCAGAGCGCGGCTCTCGGCATGGACTGGGCGATCCATCCCACGCTGTTGACGGATCTGCGTGCCGGCTTCCTCAGCTATCACGTCTCCGAGAACAAGCTGACGGCAGGCCAGACCCCGGCCGCTGATGCGGGTATTCCGAACCTCAACACTGCCGCAGACAGCAGCGGTCTTCCCAACATCACGATGGCCGACACAATCAGCAACTTCGGCAACCAGGGCTGCAACTGCCCCCTGCTGGAGAGTGAACAGGTCTTCCAGTTGGCCAACAACTGGACGAAGATCCTCGGCAACCACACGATCAAGTTTGGCGGAGACATTCGCTACGCCTTGAACCTGCGCAATGCCAGTGACAACGACCGCGCCGGTGTACTGAGCTTCGCAGCGGCGTCGACAGCGGCTGGCCCCTCCGATCCCACAGCCTCCAGCGGTACCGCTCTTGGTTCTCTGCTGTTCGGTCAGGTTGCCCAGTTCCAGCGCTTCGACGTCTACTCGCAGGATGCTGCCAACCGCCAGAAGCGTGGATCTTTCTATGCCCAGGACTCCTGGCGGCCCAACAGCAAATTGCAGGTGAACTACGGCGTGCATTGGGACGTCATCTTTCCTGAGACGGTTAACAGCCCCGGCAACGGCGGCTTTGCCGATATCAATGCGGGCGGCGTGCGCGTAGCAGGCTTTGGCGGTAACGGCACCAACGGCGGCCAACGCATGGATTACACCAACTTTGCAGGCCGCTTCGGCTTCGCCTACCAGGTTCATCCCAACACGGTCATTCGTGGTGGCATCGCCCAGGTGTACGACGACGTAGGCTTCTTCGGTACGCTCTTCGGTTCTGTCCTGACGCATAATCTGCCGGTGCTGAACAACGAAAACGAAGGCTCAACCAGCTCGACCGGGCAGTACATCTCGACATTGACGACGCTGCCTGCGAAGCCCGCTGCACCCACGATTCCGGCGAGCGGCATCATTCCGTTCTCCAACAGCTACAGCCCGCAGTTCCGCGGCGATCGCATCCAGCTTCCCGAGGTCGACCAGTGGAACGTAACGCTGCAGCAGCAGTTCTCCAGCAACTTCACGATGGAGATCGCCTACGTGGGCAACCACGCGGAGCGTATCTACCCGGGTGAGACCTACGGCTTCGACTTCAATGCACCGACGCTGCCTACCTCTCCCGCACAGTTGGGTGATACCTCGGCACGTCGTCCTTACTTCAATAAGTTCACTGGAACCTACCAGGGAGCTTCGACGATCTGCTGCTCGAACGGCCTGACCTCGGCCGCTCCAACGGCGAACTCCAACTATCACTCGCTGCAGACCAAGCTCGACAAGCGCTTCAGCAACGGACTGCAGTTCAACGCCAACTACACCTGGTCGAAGGCAATGAACTATGCCAACGACGAGGCCTTTGCGAACTATCCGCAGATCAGCCATGGGCGCGGAGACACCAACCGCACCAATGTCTTCGTGGCGAGCGGTGTCTACGCCTTGCCGTTCGGTCGCGACCGTATGTTCGCCAGCCACGTCAATCGCCTTACCGATTACGCGATCGGCGGTTGGACTCTCAGCGGCACGACGACATGGGAGAGCGGACGCCCCTTCACTCCCACGTACCAGGAGTGCGGTGCGGATGAGGACATCGACAATAACTTCGGAGGCCCGGGTGTTACCAGCGATTGCCGTCCCAGTGGCGACGCGGCAAACCTCGTGCGTTCGGTAGGTGCACTCGATCCGGCAACGCACTCCAGGCAGTTCTTCACGCCTGTGGCTGCGCTTACAACGAATGGCGCTACTTCCGGCCCGTTCACCCGCCCCGCGTTTGGAACCTTCGGCAACGTCGGTCGCAACTCCCTGACGGGCCCCAGCGATTACTACGCCGATATGTCGCTCATCAAGGACATTCCCATTACCAAGCGCGTCAAAGGCCAGTTCCAGTTCCAGGCTTTCAACGTCTTCAACCATCCGGAGCTGGATATTCCCAACGCTTCGAACGCACGTTGCATTGATTGTTCGAACGGCGGTGTGATCACCACCCTGGAAGGGAACTCGAGCATGCGTCAGTTGCAGTTCGCAGCGCGCGTTTCGTTCTAACGGCGCTATACCTCGAAAGCCTCCTGACACGTAAGACCGCATAGAACAATGTGGTCTTATGTGCCAGGAGGCTTTTGGCATAGAGCGATGACACGATGCAGATACCTACCCCGATCATTCGATAGAGGCACGCTCTAAGCCCCGAAGGGGCGGCCCCATCATAGCCCAGGGTGAAACCCTGGGTAACAATGTCACCAAGAAGGTGAGCCCTGAAAGGGCGTCCTATCGATGCTCACCGAGATAGGTCGCCCTTTCAGGGCTACACATCTCAATGCTCTACAACCCAGGGTTTCACCCTTGACGCAGAGCGCGATGCAAATGTTTGTGGCGCGCTTTGCGTCCTCACCCTGGGCTATGATGGGGCCGCCCCTTCGGGGCTAGTTGGTCGGCTCTCTGTATTTCTTCGGGATATCACTTCGATGGTTCTTAGAGAGGCGCCTCGACCGGAATTCTTCCGGCAGCCTCAGCCGTCTGCACTGTGCCCTCCTCTTTATCCGAGAAGGTCAACAAGAACAGAACCAGAACAACAGCCGAAGCCCCAGCCGCAACCAGCCAGATCGATCGCCAGGAGTGCACGTCTGCACCCGCCGCCGAGAGCGTCGTGTAGTGCTCAACGACCGCTCCCGATAGCCAGGAGCCGACAAACATCCCGACACCATAGGTAAGGAATGTAATCAACCCCTGCGCCGCGGCCCGCAGCGCCAGCGACGACTTTCGGTCGATATAAATCTGGCCGGTGACGAAGAAAAAGTCATAGCAGATGCCGTGCAGCACGATGCCGAGCACCAACATCCACACATGTTCATTCGCATTGCCATAGGCAAACAGAACATAGCGCAGAACCCACGCCAACATTCCCGCGACCAGCATGTACTTGACGCCGAGCCTGCGAAAGAACCACGGGATCAGCAGCATGCAGAACAGCTCTGACATCTGTCCGCCGGTCATCTTTCCGGCTGCATTCCTGACGCCTGCCTCATTCAGAAACAGATTCGTGAAGGCGTAGTAGAACTGCAACGGGATGCAGATAAGAAACGAGGCAATCGCAAAGATGGCCATGGAGCGCTCGCGCAGCAACGATCGTGCCTCTTTAGGAAAGACACTCTCGATCGTGAACTTGCCCTCGCGTGAGAGCGGTGGCGTATCCGGAAGCGTAAGGCAGTAAGCCGCCATCAACAGGGAGAAGGCCGCCGCCGTCTGTAGTGGTCGCGCTGTGCTTTCGAGCTTCAGCGTGCCGATCAACAGGCCCGCAACGATCCATCCGAGGGTGCCCAGCACGCGGATCGGCCCGAACTCCAGCTTCGGCTCGCGCATCTGGCGAAAGGCAAGCGAGTTGGTCAGCGCCAGCGTCGGCATGTAGCACAGGCTGTACAACAACAGCAGGACGTACTCTGCGTGAAAGGCTGTCTGCACCGAAGCAATAAACAACAGCACGCCACCCAGAAGATGAAGCAACGCCAGCACCCGCTGGGTGGCGAAGAGCTTATCCGCAATCAAGCCCACAAAGAAGGGGGCGATCATGGCGCCCACCGCTGTTGTGCCTGCGGCCAGGCCAATCTGCTGCCCGGAGAAGTGAAGCGATTTCGTCAGCCAGGTTGCAAGCGTGACATACCACGCGCCCCAGATAAAGTACTGGAGAAACATCATTACGCCCAACCGTGCTCTGATCTGCATCTTCATATGGGCAAGTTTATCCTTTGTGCCCACTTCCACTCCTGGAGTGAAGTCGAACCGTGCAAATAGTTTTGTTGGGCACGGATCGGAAGGGCATGGCTCCATAGGCTACGGAAAAGCAGGAGCTTGATCTTCAAGAGCATCTTGGTCTTTAGGGCCAAAGGCCCTAATTTATTGCTGCATCGAATTCTTCACCAGCATCGGCTCTTCGGTATCCTCGACAACACGCGAAGCCAGTCCAAGAGTCGCAAGTAACTCCCCCACAGCCAGCCCGACCGAAGCCTCTAAAAAGCGGCTGCGCACAATCTCCAACTCACCCTCCAGCAGACTGGCAGTCGTACCGCGCAACGCCACACAGCGCTCCGGGCGATAGGTGCAGGAGGCCAGATCGGTAATGCTCAATGTCTTTGTTGGTGTGCAAAAGATCGTGCGTGGAGGCGCCATGCGATCCAGCAGGCTGAAGATCTCCAGCTTGGATTCGAGTTCGTCGGGAACGAAATCAATCACCAGGTCCGCATCATGAACAGCGTCTTCCACCGTGCCCGCATAGCGCAGCGAACCCGTCGCGCCTGCCGTCGCAACAAACTCGGCGTACTCATCCTGCGCGCGCCGCAGGTTCGAGGGCATCACGTCCTCGAGCACCACCTGCAAGCCGGCACCGGCACAGCGAAAAGCAAAGGCGCGTCCAGCGGGACCGGCGCCAATGACGGCGACCGATCGCACGTGGAACACGCCTTGTTCTTCTGCAAACACGTCAGTTACTTGGCCGAAAGAGCGGTTACGACAGACTCGTAGCTCGGGTCGGCATGGCGGACATGCTCAGCAACGCGCTCGCGCTCTTCGGGTGTCAGCACCGGCAGCACCGACAGAATGCGGCGCAGGGTCACTGAGATGTCGTCGACGTAGTTCATGGTGCGAATAGCTTCACCGGAAAGTGGCACGAATAGGCTCCTCTACTTCTTTGTTATTAAGTGTACGCGTCCCTGACGAGGGAATCCTAGCCCCTGGGTTGCGTGGTTAGCTTTGCGATCCCTCATCCACGCGCAGATGGGCTTCGTCGGTGGGGCCGCCTGCACCCTCTCCCTCAAGCGGCTTTTGATAGCCGTCGCGGTCGGTCATCTCCATGATCGCAGCCAGCTGGGTCGCGAAGTCCGGATGCAGCGCATTAGGCGCATAGCGCCATGTCCAGTTGCCGTTGGGCGCGGCAGGCACGTTCATGCGGGCTTCGCTGCCAAGATGCAGGACATCCTGCAAGGGGAAGATGCAGGTCGTCGCCACGGAGCCGGCTGCTGCCTTGATCATCGCCCACACGATATCGCCGTCGTGGTCGATACGGTGCAGGTAAACCTGCACATTCTCGCGCTCCACCGGCGAGGCATCATCGCGCCACCAACCGAGCGTCGTGTTGTTGTCGTGCGTGCCCGTGTAGACCACCGTATTGGGCACGTAACGATGCGGCAGGTAGAGATGCCCGCCCCGGTCCGCGAAGCCGAACTGCAAAATACGCATGCCGGGCAGACCGAAGTACTCGCGCAACTCATCGACCTCAGGCGTGATGAGGCCAAGGTCCTCCGCGATAAACGGGAGCTCTCCGAAGATCTCCTTGAGCCGCTGAAACAGCGGCCGTCCCGGAGCTTTGACCCACTGGCCATTGATGGCGGTCTCTTCCTCGGCGGCTACGGACCAGTAGGCCTCAAAGCCGCGGAAGTGGTCCAGGCGAACATTGTCGTAGAGTGCCAGCGCACGACGAATGCGCGCCACCCACCAGTCGAACCCATGTTCTTCCAGCAGCTTCCACTTGTACAGAGGATTGCCCCAGCGCTGGCCTGTCTTCGAGAAGTAGTCGGGCGGCACGCCTGAGACTCGAATCGGCTTGCGCTGATCGTCGAGTTCGAAGATCTCAGGGTGCGTCCACACATCCGCACTATCGTAGCTGACGAAGATCGCGACATCGCCCAGGATGCTGATCTTGCGCTCCGCACAGTAGGCGCGCAACGCAACCCACTGCTCGTTGAAGAAGAACTGCACCACCTGCTCGATCGCCAAGTCGCGGCCACTGTCCGTCAGCAGCGCGGTCATGGCCTCGGGGATGCGCAGGGCATACTCGGAGGGCCACTCGTTCCAGCTCGCATAACCGAAGCGCCGCCGCAGCAGGTTGAACATCGCATAGTCGGTGAGCCAGGAGGTGTTGTCCTGCGCGAAGTGCTGGAAGCGTGCGCGGTCTTCGTCTCCGGCGCGGTCGAGAAAGTTCGCCGCTGCCTCTTCAATCAGTGGGTGTTTGAGATCGAAGGCCGCGCCGAAGTCGCAGGGCCCTTCCGCGCCGGGCAACCCCTGGATGCGGTCCCAGCCAATCCATCCTGCCTCCGCCAGCCGTTCCAGGCTGATAAACAGAGGGTTTCCCGCAAACGCCGACAGAGCAGAGTAGGGAGAGCTGCCATAGCCCGTCGGGCTGAGTGGAAGCACCTGCCACATGCGTTGCTTGGCCGCCGCCAGGAAGTCAACGAAGTTGTAGGCTGCCGGGCCGAAGTCGCCCACTCCGCCATACGAGGGCAGAGACGTTACGTGTAACAAAACTCCTGAGATGCGCTCCGCAGCCATCGAACCCCCGCTTACCAATCGATCTGAAACGTAGGACGTAAACAAGAAGCGCCGGGATGCGTTAAAGCTTCCCGGCGCTGCAAGATGAGTAAACCAGTTTTACTAGCGTCCGCCAAACGGCGAAGCAGGCTGCTTGGTGCTATAGACAATCGCACCGGCCTTCTCGTACTTGTCCATCAGCGAACCGACGAAGACGTTGAAGATCTCTTCGCGCTTCACGTTCAGGAGCTTCTCCCGGCTGGTGGGAAGGTTCTTGGCGATATCGTCAGCGGTCGGCTCCTGCTTGTCGGCAAGCTGAATCACGCTGCCGTTGGGGCCTTCGTTGATCGGGCCGGAGATGCCGCCCTTGGGCAGCGAGAACACTACTGATGCCGGGCCGGTAAGCGCACCGAGATCGGGTACCTGCGCATCACGGCCAACCAGGTCGCTCGTCTTCACCGGGACGTTCATCTCGGCTGCGGCCTTCTTCAGGTCGTTCAGAACCTTGGCGCGATCGGCGAGCTTGATCAACTGCGAGTTGAGAAGCTCAGGAGCCTTCTGCTCGCGGTAGTCGTCGAGGATGTGCGGCTTGTAGTCGGCAAAGTCAGGAGCGTGCGCTGCCTTGATGTCGTCCACCTGGAAGACCGCGTAGCCTTCACCCGTGGAAGCCGTTGCCGGCGCCGCGCCCTTGGCCACACCGAACGCCTGCGTCAGCACGTTGGAGCTGTCAGCCAGGCTGGCGATCACGCCATCGTGGCCGATGTAGTCGGTGGTTACGAGATGCAGGCTATGAGCGTCAGCGGTCTTCTGCATGCCGTTCTTCTTGGCTTCAGCAGCAAGCTGGTTGGCGAAGTTCAACTCCGCTGCTCCTGCCTTCTGCTGCTGCAGCAGGGGAACGATGGTGTCCTTGGTCTCAGCCAGCGTCTTCGTGTGGGCTGCTTCCTTCTGCTCGGTCTGGATGATGTGATAACCGAACTGCGAGCGCACGAGGTCCGAGGTCTGGCCCGGGTTCAGGGCCATGGCTGCCTTCGAATACTCAGGCACAAATCCGCTGGTCGGCATCAGGGGCAGTTCGCCGCCCTGGTCCTTGCTACCGGGGTCATCGGAATTCTTCTTGGCGAGGTCGGCAAAGTTGCCGCCGGCCCTGATCTGCTTCAGGATGTCCTCTGCCTTGGCCTTCGCCGCTGCGTCGGTCTTAGCATCCGCGCCCTTCGCGACGGTGATCAGGATGTGCCGCGTCTTTACCTGCTCGGGAAGCTTGTACTGATCCAGATGAGCGTTGTAGTAAGCCTGTACGTCGGCATCGTTCACCTGGGGCTTGCCGCCCGGAATGTTGGAGGCGTCGAAGGAGAAGAGCTCCAGCTTCCGCGTCTCGGGAATAGCCGTCGCGTAGCGGGCGGCAAACTGCTTGAAGAAGGCCTGCAGGTCCGCATCGCTGGGGTTGATCGTCTTCTTGATGTCGCTGGCCGCGATGACCGCGTAGTCGAACTTGACCTTGGTTCCTTGCTGCATGTAGTCCGCACGAACCGCGGCATCGGAGACCGTAACGCCGGCGGTAACCAGCGACTGCAGGCGCTGGAGCTCGAGGTCAGACTTCACCTCGGCTTCAAACTCAGGCACCGAGATCTGGAAGTACTGCTGCACGAAGTTGGTGTACTGGTCGGTCCCGATGAACTTGCCGCCGGGAAAGATGTATTGGGACAGGGTGCCCTTCTGCATGAAGGAGCGCAGATCCTCGTCGCTCACCTGCAGGCCCAGGCGGTCGGCCTCGAGTGCGAGCACCTTACGCTCCACCTGCTGCTGGCCGACACGGCCCGCCAACAGGGGAGCATACTGCTCGGGCAGATGCTGTTGCTGGATCTGCTGCATCGTCTGGCGCTGCACGTCCGCCATCTGCACCTGCTGAGATTCGCCCACGATCTTGCCGAAGATGCCCGGCGTATGGATCGTTGCGAACACCGAAGGATTGTTGTTCGCGCCGTTGTCGAAGATGCCGGGAACCAGGGTGATGACCATCGTGATAATGGCAGCGCCGATAATGAGCGCAAAGATGGCTTTGGTGAGCCGGTTGTCTTGCTGCAGAATGCGGATCATGCTTGGCTAACGACCTTCACTTCGCGCGAGTTTTACAGAGAACGTCTCGCGTGCCCGGGATTTTTGCGCACGGCAGGTACTCGTCCCGTATCGAACGCACCACGCCTGCTTGCAGGGGCTCGCTCTAAAGTATAAATCAGCACAGCACAGCTTCCCGGTAGCTAAATCTGTATTTGCGCAGTTTCGGAACCACGCTGTTACAGCACAAAGAAAAAGCCGCCAGAGGATTCCTCTGGCGGCTTGTGTAACGTTGAAGGCTTAGTACGGACGGTAGTACGGCGGTGGGTAGGGTCCGGGGCCGTAGTAGCGAGGTCCAGGACGAGGTCCGGCGGCGTACGACAACCGTGCCATCTCCTGCTGCGATACGGTTGTTACTGTCGTCGGCTGAGCCAGCGTAAACGTCAGCACCGTCTCGGGCGGTACGATGACGCGTCCGTTGGGCGACGCCGCCGAGCTGGCAACACCGGCCGCTCCGCCGACGCCCGCGCCGATGGCCGCACCTGCACCGCCACCCGCCACTGCACCGAAGAGAGCTCCAACCGCACCCAGACCGATCGCACTATTGACCGTTCCGGTTGTCTTGTCCCGGCCGGCCTGCGCCCAGACATTGCTCATCAGGGGATAGGTCTGGCCGCCGAGGGTAAGGCTCGTAATCTGCAGCGTCAGCACGCCACGGCCCTTCAGCGTACCGGCCTTCTTGGCTTCGACCACCGAGCCCTGGACGGAAGCGCCACGAGGGATGGCGACCGCTCCGTTGGCCACGATGTCGTTCATCACGATTCCATCGAAGGGCGTTCCGGGCTGAACGTGATTGGAGTCCAGACCGCGATTGATGCGAACCTGCACTGCCGCTCCGTTCGGAACGGTAACCTGCAGACCGGCTCTCTGACCGGCATAAGGATTGCCATTGGGGGCACCGCCGGGAGCATAGCCATTACCGTTACCACCGTACATCGGCTGGCGGCCCGGAGGGGGTGGGGGACCAGGCTGTCCATAACCCGGTTGGCCGTTGGGTTGGCCCGGCTGGCCATATCCAGGCTGACCACCCGGCTGGCCCGGCTGTCCATTGGGCTGTCCGCCGTTGTCATATCCGGGCTGCGGCGGCTGATTGCCGTTATCGGCCTGCTGCTGTCCGGGCTGTCCCTGATCGTCCGGCTGCGCGGGAGCATAGGTTCCATCCGACTGGAGAACCATGTTGCTTCCGGGCTGACCCTGATTGGGGTTGTTGGGATCGGCTCCAGGGGCACCCTGTCCGCCGTCCGGCGCGCCCTGCTGCTGGGCGTCACCATCGTTTCCGGCGGTGGTTGCAGGCGTATCGCCGAGGGTGAGTTCATCGACTACTTTTTTCACGCCCTGGGCCCGAGAGGCGAGATTTTCAGCCTTGGTACGGAGGGCATCGTCGTGCACATTACCCGAGAGGGTCACGGTGCCATAGACGGTCGTGGACTGAATATTCTGATTCGAAAGTTCGGGTGCGCCCGCTAACTGCCGAAGGACATTGGCCTCAATCTGGGCATCCGAGATGGTGCCTTTGCCTTGCGGCTGTGGATTACTTTGGGCCTGGGGCTGGGTTTGGGTCTGCGCACCGGCAACGCCCAAGGCAAGCCCACCCGCCAGCACCACTCCGCCCAGACGATTGATTCGATGAAAACTCATAACTCTATCTCCCTCCAGGGACTCAGCGGCCATGAGCGCCTAACCCTTTTGATGCTTGTTTGCCTGGCCAAATCGTTTAGGCCAATGCCTCGCACTATCATTGACGCAGTTTCAGAAGAAAAGTTCCGGTTTCTTGTAGGCAGCATTTCTCTTACTTCCGTTTATTCAGCAACCTGGCAGGAATTGACCTGAGCGGCTTTGTAACGCTATAGTCAAAGAGCGGGGTGGAGCAGCCCGGTAGCTCGTTGGGCTCATAACCCAAAGGTCGTAGGTTCAAATCCTACCCCCGCAACCAAAAGATTCAAAGTAAGTTACAGGACATCGGATACTACCGGTCGATTCCCACTAAAGACTCCCCAACAAGAAAAATCATGGGTTTAGGCGCTCGCTTTTACCGGCTTGAGCACCCTCTCTACAGCCTTGCCTGCTGCATCTCTCTTCGATGACACATGCCCTATCCGTAGATACTCATCGTCGTCTGGATGAAGGCATGCCGCATCCATTCC
This sequence comes from Granulicella mallensis MP5ACTX8, assembly GCF_000178955.2. Taxonomy (NCBI): domain Bacteria; kingdom Pseudomonadati; phylum Acidobacteriota; class Terriglobia; order Terriglobales; family Acidobacteriaceae; genus Granulicella; species Granulicella mallensis. The sequence continues at coordinate 1,845,745 of NC_016631.1, forward strand.
TGCTGCACCTTCATGGGAGCTCCGGTGAACGGAACGTGTGCTGGCCGATCTCTCCGAGCTTCCCCGTCCCAACTTGTCATGGATCAGAACGCGCTTGCCGTCCGCTTTGGGCTCATCTTGCTAGCCCAAAGTAGGACGGACCACACAGTAACCAGAGCGGCGAAGATGCCGCTTCTGGATCTCGGTCAGGGGATAGGGGCGGTTCGTCATCGGCTGGCAAACACCCAGATCGCAGCTTAGCTGCGATCTGGGTGAGGACTATCTATCCTGCATCGTAAGTTAACTAGTTAATTTCGATTGCACTGAGCAGGGAATTGTTGACGACCGAAGCGAACGTAACTACGAAAGTACCGTTGGAATCCGCATTTGTCGTGAATTGCTGTATCACTGCCTTGTTCTTGGCGCCCGCCGCCGCGAAGATATCGTAATTTGTCATCACCTGCGTGCCATTGATGCTGATATCGAAGGTGCGGGAGCCGGCAGTGGAGAAGTAGGTTTCGGCGAAATGCAACCTCACCGTATGGCTCGATCCGGGGACAAAGCCTGACAACGTGTAGCTAAAGTTTCCCTGGCGTGCGTCCTGATACACAGCCATCGGCGCAGCATTCGTAACACCACTGAGATCGATGACGTTCTTGTGGCTAAGAATCGAACCGCCCTCGAAGTCAACATCCGGAATAAAGGGAGCAACCTCTGAACCACCCACATTAATCCTGGCACTCCCAATCGTCGGGCAGGCGCTGATTGAAGCGCTGGACTGAGGCGACGAGAGTGATAATCCCGCCAAATCTACCGCTTGTACTGTGTAGTAGTAGGGCGTCTGACAGGTTACTGTCGTATCCTCATACTTTGTGCCGGACACTACCGTTGCGATCTGGTTGGCGGCCGATGGACTGAAGCCGGACGTGGTGCTGCGGAACACCTTGTAGTACCCAACCGCGCAGCCTGCGGGAGCGGGACTGGCGTTCCAGGTTAGTGCAATCGCATTGTTGGAGTCTTCCGCCGCGCTCAATGCGCTCGGCGTCTGAGGCAGGATGCTGCAACTATTGCTTCCACCTGCGGTGACAGTCATCGAGTCAAGACGAGAGATGCTTTGAGTGGCCACGTTGAAGACTTGAACGGTGTTTTGGCCAGCCTTCAAAGGGACCGCAATGGTTACAGTGTTAAAGGTATCGAAGTCTCCGGTGACAGGGAAGTTCAGATCATCGGTCATGACAGTGCCGTTTACCATCACGCCCTCTGGACGATTCAAAACCCCTTGAAAAAGGCCGGTGGCAAATGCATAGCGGATCGCCAAAGTGTAGATGCCGGGGGCCGGTACCACCACGTTCGAGAAGGTCGCTGTGCCGTCAGTCGTATAGGCCATATCGACGGTCTCTTTGGCAGGATTCGACGCGTTCGATGAGGTGATATAGGAGGGGAACCAGGAACTTAACTCCTCGAAACAATCGAAGCCATTGAGTAAAGCATCCTTGAAGTAATATTGCGTTCCGCCCTCAACGGGCGCGCCAGCGACCGTACCAGTGCCGCGCGATGTTGGAAATTTCACAGGACAGGGTCCGGCCAACGCCGCCCTGCTTCCCAGAGACAGCAACATCAATAGAACAAGAGATGCTCTTTTCATTACGGTGCCTTTCAGTACCTGAATTCAGCGTTAGGGATGAAGAAGTGGGTGTTGTCAGATAAAACACCGAGGAGGCCAGATTTATTCCCTGCTGGATAGATGCTGTGGCGAGATGTTTCTTTTTTCAGATTGTTGCTTTGTTAATGATTTAGCGAGCTTTTCAGATGCTTACTCAGACCAGTCAGTACAGGCTTTCTTTCGTTGCTCATTGGCGGGGTGGACTACCACTTGGTTCAATGAGGATCTTCGACCGTCACATATTTGCAGAAGATCGGCACACACGCTAGCAGGGCGGCCAGAAACCAGAATGCATTGTGCAAGCCGATCCCCTTGGACAGGAAGCCAATGACAGCCGGCCCTGTCAGCATGCCCGCGTAACCCGCCGTGGTGAGGGCAGCAACGGCTAATCCCTTAGGCATGGTGTGTTGCGTGCCCGCGAGTCTGAACAAGATAGGCACGATGTTTGCGGCTCCAAGGCCCACAAAGACGAAACTGACAAGTCCGATCCATGCAACGGGTGCGAGGAGGAGGCCGCACAATCCGAGAAGCGCTGTCACCCCGCCAAGTGTCAGCACGATTCGGTTCCCGAATCGCGCCACGATGCCATCGCCGACGAAACGGCTGAACGTCATCGCGATGGAGAAAAGCATGTACCCCAGCCCCCCGTGCGCAGCAGAGACGAGGTGTTCGCCGACGAGCAGGAGCGCACTCCAATCGAGCAGAGCCCCCTCAACCAAGAATGAGATAGCCGCGAAGATAGCGATGACGAGCACGATACCTTTCGGAATCGCAAAAAGAGGTTGTTTCGTCCCCTCTCGATTCGAGAGCATGCGCGGAAGGGCCACAAGAATCAGTGCGACAAGAATCGCGGAGCTAAGAAGGGTACTTGAGCTGGGTGCGATTCCTCGAGAAAGAAGAGCTGTCACGGTCCCCGAACCCAGAAAGCCCCCAATGCTGAAGAGTGCGTGAAATCCAGACATCAACGGCTTCTCAGAGGCGTGCTCAACATCTACGGCGTGCAGGTTCATTGCAACATCCAGCGATCCCAGAAACGCCCCGAAGGCGAACAGCGCAACTCCAAGTGCGATCGGCGACGAGACGATACTCAGGAGCGGCAATGTGACCGCCAGTCCCAAGCCGCCCGTAAGTACGATCGGCTTGCTGCTGAAGCGCCCGCTCAGATTCGCCGCGAGCGGCATCGCCACAATGGAACCGGCGCCCAGGAGAAGCAGGACCAGCCCCATCGTGCCGTCGCCGAGATGGCAGCGGGTCTTGGCAAAAGGCACTAAGGGTGCCCAGCAAGCTACACCGAACCCTGCGGCGACAAACGCCAGCCTGGTCGCCAGCTTCGCGCGTGATTGATTCACATCCGCTGTCATGAAATCCCCGCTCTCAGTTGTGCTGAACGAGACGCAACCTGGGATTGCGCAAGGATTACTTTGGGGCCGGCATTGGAAAAGGTCGAAACGATCTCTTCAGACGTACCGTTCTCAAGAACAATATGGTCAAGGACTGCGAGTGCGGCCACCTGAAACGGTGCGCGAGTCTCAACTTTGTCCATCGTGACCAGCGCCGCGGTGCGATTACTTCTTGCCAGGAGTGTGCGTTTAAATTCGGCGTCCGCCAGCAGGAACGCGCCAATTCCCAGAGACATGGACACGGCGCAGGTTCCGAGGAAACACAGATCAAAGCTCAATCGTTCTGCTTCACGGATCGCAGAGAGCCCGATCGCCGCTCCGGTTTCACGGTCGATCTCTCCTCCCAGGACGATGACTTTGAAATTCTTCCGATCGAGGAGGGCACTTGCGATGGAGATCGAATTTGTGGCGATGGTAAGAGAGCGATCGGGCGGCATCTCTCTGGCCAGGGCCAGGTTGGTACTGCCGCTGTCGAGGAACACCGTCGATGCTTCAGAGAGTAAGGGGAGGGCGGCCAAAGCTAAAGCGCGCTTCTCTTTCGAATCGTTCAGGAGTCTTTGTTCAAGCGGAACGCCTTCCGGCGATATCGGAAGCCCGCCCCCGTAAACCCGTTTGCACTTGCCCTCGGCAGCTAACGCTCGCAGATCTCGACGGATGGCGTCCTCAGACACCAGGAACTCCCTTGCAAGAGCAGTGGCATTGACTGACAGGCCACTCTGCAGCCGGCTTTCGATCTCGTCTTTTCTTGTTGTCCCTAACGAAACGTGCACAAACAAGAATTACCATGCACAATCAAGAAAGACAAGAATTTTCCTTCGCCCGGTCATCCGCCTACCGTACAGATCCTCCAGCGGGTAGCTACAGCGGCAACGTCCGCAGGGTCATGTCGACTACGCGAGCGGCAACGTCCGCAGGGTCATGTCGACTACGCGGTTCAGGTCGGCTTTGGTATCGCCATTGGCAGCCATAATTCCAAGACCGTAGATGACAGAGGACAGATATCGAGTGAGATCTCCGGCGTTCACGTCTTCCGGCAGATCCCCTTCTGTCCTTGCCCGCTTGAATCGCTTCTGCATCTCTACCTCAGCACCTTTGCGCCATTCGATCAGTACATTCTTAATGGGCTCTGCACCGAGCCCTGTTGCAAGCGCTCCTTGTGTCGATAGACAGCCGCGAGGATTCTTCGGGTTCCCCAGAAGATCGACTACCCCCTTGAGCAGTGCCTCGACGACTCTTCGAGCGGTCGGCTCTTGCAGCGCCGTCTTTACATAGGAGGCCGGTCCTTCTCCATACCGGGCAAGCGCTTGACGAAACAGCGCCTCTTTATCGCCAAAGCTTGAGTACAGGCTCGCGCGATTGATCCCCATTGCCTCCGTCAGGTCCGCAAGGGAAGCCCCTTCGTACCCCTTCTCCCAAAAGACGCGCATAGCCGCCTCCAGCGCAGTCTCTTCGCAGAAAGCGCGAGGGCGACCCAACTTTGCCGTTGCTGTCTCAGTCATGCTCACAGAATATTAGATGTAGATATTAACCGAACAGTCCAAAATATCTGAAACCTTTCCTGCAGCCCTACATCTATTTTTTAGAACGATCAGTACAAATATAAACAGGAGAGAGTGATGTCAAAGAAGCTTGAAGGTAAGATCGCAATCGTCACAGGTGGAAGTGCAGGCATTGGCCTCGCAGCCGCTCAGCAGCTGGTTTTGGAGGGCGCATACGTCTTCATCACAGGCCGGCGCCAGTCGGAGCTCGATATCGCGGTGAAGGCCATTGGGGCAAACGTCACCGGCATTCAAGCCGACTCGTCCTCACTGAGCGATTTGGATAAGGTCTATGCTCAGATCAAACAACAAAAGGGACGTGTCGATATCGTCTTCGCAAATGCAGGTGGCGGCGATTTTGCTCCCCTGGGTGCGATCTCCGAAGAGCACTTCGACAGGATCTTCAATGCAAACGTAAGAGGCTTGGTCTTCACCGTTCAAAAGGCGTTGCCGTTGATGCCCGACGGGGGCTCCATCATCCTCAATGCCTCTATCACTTCGATCAAAGGCACGGGAGCATTCAGCGTGTACTCCGCGAGTAAAGCGGCTGTCCGCTCCTTTGCTCGCACCTGGACCGTCGATTTAAAGGACCGCAAAATCCGCGTTAACGCCGTCAGCCCTGGGCCGATTGAGACCCCCGGACTCGGTGGGCTCGCTCCGGATGCAGAGCAACGCAAGGGATTGTTCGCCCATCTTGCGTCAACAGTGCCGCTCGGTCGCATTGGTCAACCCTCTGAAATCGGTAAGGCGGTCACATTTCTCGCCTCCGACGACGCCAGCTTTATCACCGGTATCGAGCTCTTCGTGGACGGCGGAGCCGCTCAAATTTAATTCATCTGTCCCGTGGGGGTGCGTCCCAGCGCGGACGCACTCTCTTCTTCAGCGTTGTTCATCTCAAAGGAGTTGTAGAGCATTGAGCACAGAAGATGCTTTTGTAGATATGGCGCTTCGCGCCTGGAAGTTAAACGTAGACCGAACTGGGAAATTTTTCTCCAGTCTCTCTGAGGAGCAGCTGCTCCACGAAGTCGCCCCAGGGAGAAACAGGCTCGTGTACTTATGGGGACACCTTGCTGCGGTCAGTGATGCGCTGATTCCGCTGCTCGGATTCAGTGAGCGGCTTCATCCCGAACTTGACGTTATGTTCATTTCGAATCCCGATCGCGCTCTGGCTCAGACTCTTTCCGGTGCGGAACTGACGAGCATTTGGAACGAGATGAACGATGCCCTCTGGCTCGGGTTTGGTAAATTGTCCGCCTCGGACTGGCTGGACAAACACACCGCCATCTCAGATCAGGATTTCGCGCGCGAACCGCATCGAAACCGGTACTCCATCCTGCTAACCAGAACTTCGCATCTCGCTTACCACTTTGGCCAGGCGATTCTGACGCGCAGCCGATAGCTCGATGATTCGCACCCATTCGTTCGTGTCTGACGAATGGGTGAATCCGACGCGGAGTCCGGTCGGATACTGCACAGTCCACGGCCGGACAGCCGTCCTGGCCGTGGACCTTAGTCGGAATTCAGTCTTCGACGATACTCTTTGACCTTCAACCGATTCCCGCAGGTCGCCATACTGCACCAGCGCCTGCGGCCGGGTCGGGTGAGGTCGTAGAACCAATGAACGCAAGTCTCAGAATCGCAACGGCGGACACGTTCGAAATCGCCGTTTGCCAAAAGCTCAGCAGCCTTCACTGCAATCGGTGCCAGTACCTGCTCGGCCGTGTCAGTAGAACGGGAGGTCTGTATTTCAATTGTCCTGGCTTTCGACCAAATGAGTTGCGGATGACTTTGAGCGGCAGCCAGGAAAGCATTCAGGTCTGATAGATCAGGTCGTTTACCCGCTTTGCGAGCTTCAATCAGAATACGAATCACCGACCGTAGCGCATGAGCGGCCCGCACCAGAGAACCGGAGGGACGAACTTCTGTAACCCCAACAGGTGCAAGTCCAGTCTGCCGTAGCCAACTGAAGACATCCCCATCCGTTTCAAAGAAGTCCTCTGTGCCAGCCGCTGTGGGCCATTCGGTATTTAATAAATCCAGCGCCGCGTGGCTGGCGAGAAAAACACCAGGCTTCTCAACTTGTTCGATCTTCTTGGAAGTACGTTCAACCATAGAGCTTTTGCATCTGCAACGTTCCCTTTCAGCGTAACGTAGCGACTGGTAGAGCGTGAGAACTTGCTGCTTGTTTATTAGATGTAACAACGAGTTGGGAATAGATCGGGCGAAGAAAGCTATTTGGGTGCCTGCGATATTCGAGCTTGTCCGTGCACACGACCCGAGTTGAAGCTCTCGGTCGTGTGCACCGAACAAACATGGTACCGACAACGCTACAACTTCACGACGATCTTTCCGTTGGCCTTATTCGACTCCATGAGAGCCTGCGCCTCACGAATCTGATCGAATGAGAACACTGCCGCTGGCTTCGCCTTGTAGATGCCTTTCTCGACCTTCTCCACGATCTCCTGAAGGTGATATTCAGAGACAGGAAACTCCGGTGTCCCTAGGGCCACGCTGACAAACAGGCTGAAATGGATTCCACTTGCCATTTGGAGCAGGGGATTGAAATCTGGAATTGGCGCAAGACCGCCTAGCCAACCAATCAGACAAACCCGTCCATGGCGATGAGGAATGGCGACGGAGTCGAGAAGAGTGCTGTTTCCGATAAGATCCAGCACGGAATCCACCTGCTTCCCGTCATTCAGTCTCTTCGATAGATCGGGTCCTTCCAGCTCGCAGCGTTTGGCTCCCATTTCAAGCAGCTTGCCGAATTTTGCCTCGCTACGGGTCGTTGCAATGACATTCGCACCGGCATCCACCGCGATGTTCAGCGCAGCTTGTCCAAGCGCCGAGGTGGCTCCCCGAAGTAGTAGCGTTTGGCCTGGCTGAATGTCGAGGTTGGCCTTGAGTGCGATCCAGGCTGTGGCGTAGGACTCGGGTAATGCAGCGAATTCCTCCCATGGCAGAGTCGTGTTGATCTTGATCACATTTGTCACCGGTGCAACGGTGAACTCTGCATAGCTACCGTTGATCGTCCTGCCGAGGCCTCCCATAAACGCGGCCACTTTATCCCCGGGATTGAACTCCCCGCCTGGGGCAGAGACCACCTCGCCTACGCACTCGATACCAATGATAGGCATTGATTCTGCCCACTCACCCTTGCGCATGTGTGTTTCCGCATGATTCAGACCGAAAGCACGCACTGCAATCAAAACTTCACCTGGCCGTGCTTCCGGCTTTGGCATTTCCTTGATAACCAGACTCTCCAGCCCACCGAATCCCTCTAAGACGACAGCTCGCATTCTGTTGCTCTCCTTGGCCCGGGAAGTTGAATCCCGAACATATTGGAGTAGATTTACGACACCAGTAAAATGATTATTTAATGGTGTCTATTTTATGAAATAATTCTTATAAGTTTGAAATGAAATAGATTTTCATACTCTTACGTAACCTGATGAATGTTAAGTAATTGGTTACTAGACGGGAATGGAAATCTCTACGATCAGAGCAGGCGTCTCGATATCGTCCGTAGCTTGATCGGTAAAGGTTCTGCATATCTCTTTGGGTTGGAGGGCGCTGATGCCATCCATTCGTCGGAGAGGCAATAGATACCGGAGACTTACGGTTTTGAGCAGCTGGACGATCTGGCAGCCAAAGCGAACGGACGAGGAGATTACATGGATAGCTATCGGGGAATGAATCGAGAGGCGCTTGACCGTGCCTACAACAACACCGCCGCAGTTCCCGATGTAGCCGAAGTGATGGCCGATTTCGGTCGTCGCAGCGCTGTGATCTATGGCCGTAACGGGATCAAGCGAGACCTGGCCTATGGAGAGGGCGCGAATCACCGAATTGACTGGATTCCCGGTCCTCACGCTGGCGCGCCGACCATCGCATACATCCACGGCGGTTATTGGCAAAGCTTGTCCAAGGAGAAGTTTGCCCATATCGCTGCCGGCCCGCTCTCACACGGCTTCAATGTGGCACTTATCGAATACACACTCGCGCCCGAGGCGCGTATTGGCACGATCGTCAGCGAGATTGGCCGGGCGATCGATTTCCTGGCGACTCATCTCGACGAATGGAGAGCCGATCCCGCGCGTCTCTGTCTTGTGGGCCATTCCGCCGGCGGCCATCTGGCGGCTTGCCATCGGTCTCATCCCGCCGTCTCGCTCATCATGGGCATCAGCGGACTGTATGATCTTGAACCGATCCGGCTCTCCTATCTGAACGAGAAGCTCGATCTCACTCCCGCCGAGGTAGAGGTCTACAGTCCGGAACGACACGCCAGCACTGGAGTTCGTACCCTGTTAACCGTTGGGAGCGCCGAATTGCCTGAGTTGAGGCGCCAGACCGCAGATTACGCCTCCTCCCTGCGAGCGCGCGGCGAGTTGGTCGAGGAAGTCACAACGCCCGGCTATAACCACTTCACGATATTGGAGACGATAGCCTTGCGAAACGGCGCGGCAATCGAGGCAGTGGCCCAGGCACTTTCTTGAGGCAGTTTGATCGTCTTAGATCGTTATCTTCTATTCCGGCAGCAGATCATCTACGGCCGCAACAATTGGTATTCAGGACCTGGAACGTTTCCCGGCATTCAACAGAATGCGTCCTGATGAAGCGGGGAGACAGGACAACAAAACTGTCCTGTCTCCTCCGCTTCCCACCTCGCTACATTGAGGACGTCCTGTGAGCATCGTCTTCGATAGGTTGAGAGCTATCTGGCCTCACGAGCTGCCTCTTCAATGACGTTCGCAACGATTTGGGGCTGGGATACGAAGACACTGTGGCTCGCGCCTTTAACTTCTGTCACCTTCGCTCCTGCGCGCTGGTACATATTGCGTTCTTCGTCTGGGTTGATAATGCGATCTTCCGTCGGGATTACGCCATAGCTTGGTTTGGTATGCCAGGCTGCCGCAGTGACAGGCGTCATAAAAGCTGCCCCGGAGACGGGTACCTGGGAATGAGCCATAAACTCAGTCACTGACCTGGGTACGTCCGCCGCAAAATCTTCCGAAAAGTCGGCCGGATCTTCGAAGAGGAAGCCATCTGCGGTCGGATGAATATTATTGCTTGCAGGAGGAATAGACATAACCAGCTGCGCTGTATTCTCACCTACTTCAGGAGCTGTGGCGGAGACATACACGAGCGCCTTCACCTTAGCATCCGTTCCTGCCTGCGTGATGACAGATCCTCCATAGCTCTGCCCCACGAGAACTACAGATCCGCTCTGCAGATCGAGAACGCGTTGGGTCGCTGCAACGTCGTCGGCAAAGGATGTTTGCGGTTCCTGCACGATCGTTACCTTGAATCCGTCTTTGACCAGCAATTCGTAGACGCCCTTCCATCCTGAACCATCGACAAGCGCGCCATGAACGATGACGACATTGGGGATGCTTGCTCGCTCCTGGCTTTGCGCCGGAGAGGAACATGAAACGAGAGTCGTCCCGTAAGCGATCATTGCTGTGATAGCCGCTGCCTGCTTTACGCGTTGTTTTACTGTGCGCATGGTGTGTATCCTTTTCTCTATTCCTACCGTCTAGTAGGTAGTTTCGGGGAAAGCGAGAACCCCTGAACTGTCGGCGATCCACTCTACTTCGGAGTTGAAAGTCTGTTTAGGCTGCTCCGCATAACGTCCTGGTATACCGCGCAGTTGCCATAGACACGCGCGGAGATCATTGCTCCATGAACCAGGGCGATAAAGTTTTGAGATGGATGCTTGGCTTTCGGAATACCACACTTTTGGCGATATCAGCATAGCTAAAGGCTGAGTATCCGCACTCAGCAATTAGATCGTGTGCTGTTTTGACGATTCGATCGGCCATTTCACCGTGCATGTCTAGGTAGACAACCTTCTAGTCGGTTTGGTTACAAGGGAATTGAAATTGGACAGACTACATGGGAGCCACTGGTGTTCCTTCCGCACCCTCAGGGGTAAACCCAAAGGTCGCAGGTGCCGTTGCCGCAACGTCTTTCATTGTCATGGCTGCAAAGCGAAGCCCCTGCCGTAGCAGGGGCTTCGCGGGATGATCTTCGATTCGTTACTACAACTAGTTGAGGTCGGGTGCGGCCTTTGCTTCGTCCTCTTTGCTCTTCTTCGCCGAATACTTCTCTTTGCCTGTCTTCGGCTTCTTTGGCTCTTCCGGCTCGCTGGCGCTCTGTTTCATAATCGGGCCGCCTGCTGCCGTGATCTTCTTCGCAGCGTTCAGCTCTTCTTTCAGATTGGAGTTCAGAAGCTTGGCAACCTTGGCCAGGCCTAAGGTGGTCGCCATGGAGATGCAGGCTTCGTAACCGGCGATCTCATAGTGCTCGGTTCGCAGTGCCGCGCCGATCAGGCCGGAATCGAACGATGCACCTTCCTCGTCCTTCTCCAAAGCATCTTTTCCTTCTTCAATGACGCCTTCCATCCCATTGCAGTGCTGTCCGGTCGGCTTTTCCCCTAGCTCAAGGAAGACCTTCTTCAGCCGCTCTACCTGGCCCTTGGTCTCCTCGAGATGGGCAGCGAAGAGCTGCTTCAACTTGGGGTTCTTCGCTCCCTTGGCGAGCTTCGGCAGAGCCTTTACCAGTTGGTTCTCCGCGCTATACATATCGCGGAGTTCATCGATTAAAACTTCCTTGAGTGCCATGTGTCGGTTCTCCTTGTACTTAGAAGGATGCAAACCATGCGACTCGCGTATAGGCGTCAGGAGCAATCTCTCTAAGAGTCGATTGGGAGAACCGTCTCCGTGCCTAATGATTCGTGGCGTAGAGCCTGCAATGTTCGAGGTACGCCACCTCATGATCCGCGATGAGGGCGACAACGCTGGACCAGAGCCAGCTTGGCGCATCGAGGCTCTTCGAGTGCTGCTTTCTCAACTTAGCGAGCCAGGACGACCTTACTTTGACGTCCATCTGCCTCCCATGAGCTTTTCCGACGACTCCTGCCAGATAACGTGCAGCGGCTACCGCTTCCTCCTGGGTCAGGCGGTCCAGGTCGAACTTGAGGTCCTGGGGCATCAGCTCCCGCATGACCAGGTCTTTGCCTCCGAGCCTGACGGCCAGCATGCGCTGTCCCAGGTTTGGTGAGAGCTCACACGCTCCGGTCACAACCCTTTGGGCGTTGCTGCGGACCTTCATCCTGCTTTGAGGCGCTGCCGCTGGCGTGGCCTCTTTGAGGTCGATGAGGCAATAGCTTCGTTCGCTCTTCTTCCCGATCCCCAGCAGAACTGCATACCGAAGCCGTCCCAAAGAACTGCATCCCTTCATCCAGTAAGCCGCATCCACGACTGAAATTTTGGTCTTCGGCTTACGTCCTTTAAATTCCAGGATCTTCTTTACAACGCCCTCTTCCTCAAAGAGCGCGTTAATACCAGCGCGTTCCTTTTCTTCCAGGGCCCAGAAGCGCTTGCCGAGCGGAATCACAGGTTTTACATCTTCAATGCGTTCCTCGGCAAGGTGGTGCCAGCGCCGCCGCTGCGATTGTCTGAGTACGGCCTGGATGGGCTCGAGACCGTCACCGTTCGCCTTCATTGAGGCCTTCGGAGTGGTGAGCGCCTGTTCGTACCCATCGATCATCTGCTCCATCATCTTGACGACGGTAACCCCGGGCAGATCCGAGCCCCGCGCCGCAGTCGCCAGGGACAGGGCCAGGCGAACGAGGTCATGGGCTGGATTCCCCACTACCGTCTGATCGAGGTCCCGAATCTGAATCTCGATATGACCCTCTGAATCGGCCAGAGGCCCAATATTTCCAACATGGCAATCTCCGCAGATCCAGACGGGTGGCCCCTCCGGGATGCTCCGGGCCGAATGCTTCTTCAACCACTCATAAAAATGGAGAGTATTCCCACGAACATAAGCATGGGCCGATTGAGCCATCTTCGCTTGTCGATTGGCAGTGAGAACCTTGGCTCGGTCGGTAGGTTTAATGGAAGTGGCAGCTTTAGGCATCTGCTATTTGTACATGAAATGTGAATATAAGATGAATACGACCGATTTTCGGCATACAGCATGCCTCGCTGGCTTGAGGCCCGTGCCTCGCGTGTCGAAGATCAGGCTTCCGTGCTTTGTTCTTCTGGGAAAGCTATGATTCGTATATGAAAATTGCCTGGCTAGCCCCTGTTCTTGCGATTACAGCTTTTGCCTCCGCGCAGAGCGCCGTAAAAGATCGTCCCGTGCCCGCCTCGCAGCCACGTCCGTCGCAGGCGACTGTTGCTCAGTGGCAGGATCGCAAGTTCGGCATGTTCATCCACTTCGGGCTGTTTTCGGAGTTCGGCGGGGTCTATCACGGCAAGCAGATCGACAACGGGTATAGCGAGCAGATCATGGCGAATGCTCCCATCCCTGTGGAGGAATACGCCGCCGCAGCCCAGACCTTCAATCCCACGAAATGGGACCCGGATGCCATCGTCGCCCTGGCTAAGGCCGCGGGGATGAAGTACATCGTCATCACATCCAAGCACCATGACGGCTTCAACATGTTTGCGACGGCACAGACGCGATACAACATCGTCGACGCGACGCCCTATCACCGGGATATTGTGAAGGAGCTCTCTGAAGCGTGCCGCCGCGGCGGACTCGCGTTCGGTGTTTACTACTCCTCCATCGACTGGCATCAGCCTGGTCTGGATCACTACATCGAAGGCAACAGCAATCCGCTAAGCGACGAACACGCCCGTTTCAATGCCGCACAGTTGCGGGAGCTGCTGAGTCACTACGGTCCCATCAGCGAGATCTGGTTCGACATGGGCAAGCCCACTCCGGAACAGAGCAATCTCTTTGCGACGACGGTCCACAAGCTGCAGCCACAGGCCATGGTGAGCGGTCGCGTTTGGAACTACCAGGGCGATTTCACCGTCATGGGCGATAACCAGGTTCCTGAATATGGCATCGATGAACCCTGGCAGACTCCCGCGTCGATCTTTGGCGAGACGTGGGGATACCGCTCCTGGCAGAAGCGTGAGAATGTCGACGGAAAAATTCAGGAGAACATTCTGAAGCTGGTCCAGGTCGTAAGCCGTGGAGGGAACTACATCCTCAATATCGGCCCGGAGGGCGATGGATCGGTTGTGCCGTATGAGGCAGAGGTCTTGCGCGGAGTGGGAGCGTGGCTGAAACCGAATGGAGAGGCGATCTACGGTACAAGGTCGTCGCCGTTCGGGAATCTGGACTTCGGTTATGTGACGGTGAAAGACCATAACGTTTATCTCTTCGTGAAAGATGCGACAGCCCCGATCATCCTGCCTCGCGCAGCCAGGACGAACGTGCTGAATGTGAGCGTTCTCCAAAATCACATCCCGCTAAAATTCGAGACACGCGGTGAGGACCTGGTCATCAAGGCAACTCCCGATCAGCTTTCAGGCTATCTGCCCGTAATCAAACTTACGACCGCGCAGGGTCTCGTCGTGCAGCACGATATTCCGCAGTGGGCTCCACACGGAGCCCTCAAGCTGACGAGTGCGGAAGCTGAGAAGTACTTCAACTACAACGGCAGGGGCTATGAAGCACCTGCCACCCTCTACAAGATGCGCTGGTATCTGCCTGCAGGCTGCACGCATCTCACGTTCCACACAGAGGGGCAGGGAACAGTTGCGTTGGTTGCGGACCATAAGGCAACGGCGATCTCACTCGCCGATGGAACCGAGCGTACGGTAACGGTCGGTGAAGATGGAGTGCTGGAGATCACTCCTCCACAGCCCTTCGTGAAGGGGACGCAGCTTGCTCTCCACATCCGATCAATGGATGCGACCACTTGCGCGAGTACGGGCGGTTCCCACTAACCGGCCCCTACTGTCTCATTCCAACTGTAGAGGATGAACAAACTGAAACACAGATGAAGTAGCATGCCTCCTAACATCATCTTTTTTGTCTTTGAGGCCCTCTCATGTCCAGTCCGAAGTCGTACGCCACGTATCGATCCCCGATCCTTTCGCTTTGGCAATCGGCTGTGCATGCGGTCCAGCTCAAGCATCAGGACGCGGCGTCTCCCCACGTCCTGAAAAGCTCAGTGGTCTCAACGACGCCTCCTCCCACGGAAGACGATTTGATGGCGCCGGCCCATCTCATCGGCGTGCCGCTCTCCGCAGGGCAACCGGCTCCAGCCGCTATCACTTCGCCACTGCCGGCAGTCGCGCCACGAGCCGTGGGAACCGCCGGGTTGGTGGTCGACTGCGCCGAGACGACGGCCAAGTTTCTGTGGGCCGAGATGACGGGGAACCAGCAGAACTCAGCTATCTATGCGGCACAGTTGCGCGACAGCCCATGCAATGCGCTCGGCTGGTTTGAATGCGTGACAACCTATCTGGGCTTCAAGGCTTCGCTCGGCAGCCTGCCGTATCGGCCCAACCAGAACGTCGTCGTTACGATCCCCGATCAGGCTAAGATCGCGATCATCGGCGACTGGGGAACAGGTGGCTCGACGGCAACGAATCTGCTGCAGCAGGTTGCCACCTTCAAGCCGGACATCCTGCTGCACCTCGGCGACATCTACTTTGCCGGTACGCAGAGCGAGGCGAACGATAACTTCCTTGCGATCTGCCGCCAGGTGCTGGGTAACATTCCGTTGTACAGTCTGTGCGGCAATCACGACATGTACTCGGGCGGCGACGGTTACTATTGGCTGCTCGACCAGATCGGGCAGAAGTCCAGTTACTTCTGCCTGCAGAACGACTACTGGCAGCTTCTCGCCATGGACACTGGTTATAACGACTGCGATCCGTTTACCGTGAACAGCAATATGACCAGCCTGTACAACAAGAACGGTTGGAACGAAGCCGATTGGCACCTCGACAAAATTCAGCAGGCCGGCAATCGCAGGATCGCCTTGCTCTCGCACCATCAGTTGTTCTCGCCGTTCATCTCAGTGGGGAACAATGCTGCCGGTCAACCATCAGCCTATAACCCCAACCTACTGGCTAACTTTCAAAGCGTTCTGCCTAAGGTCGACATCTGGTTCTGGGGACACGAGCACACGCTCGCTCTCTACGATCCGTATCTGGGATTAGTGCGCGGACGCTGCGTCGGCGCCTCGGCCGTGCCGGTCTTCACCAATCAGCAGGACTACCTCGCTGATACCAGTCTCCTGAACGCCCAGGTAACAACGCTGCCCACCTGGAACTCCGTTGCGAACCTCGGGAGCACGGACGGTGACTACAACAACGCCTTCGCCATCATGACACTCAATGGCGTAGAACCTGCCGTGGTCAACTACTACCAGGTTCCGCCTGATGGGGCGTACGAACAGATCCCGTTCACTGATACGATCTGACGCGATCGCTGTCGCTTTTGCTGTTGTCGTTGCCGTTGCCGTTGCTTTTCTGGTTGTCATTCCCGCAGGGAATCTGCTGTTGTTCTTGCTTTTCTTGCTGTCATTCCGACCCTGAGCGTAGCCGAAGGGGAGGAACCTGCTGTCTCCCGTTCTTCGTTCGGATTACTTGCATGGTGGGTAGAAGCAAGAGGTTTAGCTTGTGCTGGCACGAACTAAAACGGGAGGAAGCAGGTTCCTCCCCTTCGGCTACGCTCAGGGTCGGAATGACAACAAGAAAAGCAACAACAAAACCGCCTTAAAATCGTCCCACGCTTTGACCGCGCAGCTTTGTTATTCATATCCCTCGACGGCCTTGATGAGATTGTTGCGCAGGGTGACGATGGCTTTCTGTACCTGCGGATATTCCTCGGCTGTCAGGCCAATAGCCTTGGCGAGGCTCATTCCCAGGCCTTTCTCTCTCAAGCGCCGTCCCGTGTCAGTCAAGCTGACAAAGACACGACGTTCGTCTTCTGCATCTCTCTGCCGCCGCAGATATCCCAGTGCTTCGAGTTTTTTGAGGATGGGGGTCAGGGTATTGGATTCGAGAAACAGCTTCTCCCCCAGGCTGCTGACCGTCTGGTGGTCTTCCTCCCAGAGCGCGACGATCGTGATGTATTGCGTATAGGTCAGTCCGAGTTTTTCGAGAATCGGCTTGTAGGCTTTCCCATACGCAAGGTTGGCTGAATAGACCGCAAAGCAAAGAAAATTGCTGAGTTTGGGATTGGCTGGATCGGTCGGATCGATAAAAGGAACCTTCTTCTTCGCGCTCATAAGTGGGCCTCGTGAACTCCCTGTAAATTTTATATCGCATACGATCAAATCGCAATTGACATA
Source organism: Granulicella mallensis MP5ACTX8 (assembly GCF_000178955.2). Taxonomy (NCBI): domain Bacteria; kingdom Pseudomonadati; phylum Acidobacteriota; class Terriglobia; order Terriglobales; family Acidobacteriaceae; genus Granulicella; species Granulicella mallensis. The sequence continues at coordinate 1,862,440 of NC_016631.1, forward strand.
GAGTGGACCGGCATGTAGATTTACATCGTGGTCGATTGAATCGCACACGATTTAAATGAAGTGAAGGAAAGAAGGAGATCGTCATGACTCAAGTCGAGAAAGTACTGTACACAGCGAAAACTCACACCACGGGGGGACGAGACGGTGCCTCTCGCAGCTCGGATGGCCATCTGGACATCAAGCTTTCCTCCCCCGGGGCTCCAGGCACTGGCACCAATCCGGAACAGTTATTCGCAGCCGGTTGGTCGGCCTGCTTTATCGGAGCTATGAGGCTCGCGGCCGGAAAGATGAAGGTCTCCTTGCCGTCCGATGTGGTGGTTGACGCGGAGGTGGACCTCGGCACCGCCGAAGGCGCGTATCTCCTGCAAGCTCGCCTCAACGTGAGCCTGCCTGGTTTGGAGCGCGAAGTGGCGCAGTCGATTGTGGACTTCGCAGAACAGAACTGCCCTTATTCCAAGGCGACGCGCGGCAACATCGGCGTCACCGTAACTCTGATCTAACTCCGATTCAGGACAGCCCCGGGAGATCACACGAGATATCCCTGTCCGGATGAAATCAACGCAGATGAACAGAATTCGAAAGGAAAATCTAAAATGAAAAAACTTATTGCAGCTCTCGCCGTCGCCGTCGTCTCGCTCTCCGCTTCATTTGCAAAGGCAGCTGAACCCACAAAGCCAACGGTCGTGCTGGTCCATGGTGCTTTCGCAGATAACTCAAGCTGGAATGGCGTAGTCAAGATCCTTGAGAAGGATGGCTACACCGTCGTCGCGGCCTCTAACCCACTGCGCGGAGTGAAGAGCGATGCGGACTACGTCGCGAACATCATTGCGGGAATCAAGACGCCCGTCGTGCTGGTTGGCCACTCTTATGGTGGATTTGTGATCAGTGAAGCCGCCTTCGGCAAGGACAATGTAAAGTCGCTGGTCTTTGTCTCAGCCATGGCTCCGGAAGCCGGTGAAACTGTCGGCGGCCTGATAGGCAAGTTCCCTGGGGCCACCCTTGAACCCACGCTCGCTCCCCCGGTCGATCTTCCCGGTGGCGGCAAGGATCTCTACATCCAGCAGGATAAGTTCCACGACCAGTTTGCGGCCGACGTGCCGGAGCCAGAGACAAAGGTCATGGCTGCGACGCAGCGTCCGATCGCAGCGGCCGCCCTGGGTGAAGCCTCTACCGATCCGGCCTGGAAGACGATTCCGTCTTACTTTATCTATGGCGATAAGGACAAGAATATTCCTCAGCAGACAAGCATCTTTATGGCGGATAGAGCGCACTCAAAACACACGATTGCCATCAAGGGCGCTTCTCACGTCGTCATGATCTCCCACCCCAAGGCCGTGGCGGACCTCATTGAGGAAGCTGCGAAGTAACTCGATCTTCAATCTTTACCGGACCGGCTCGCACGTATATTGTGCGAGCCGGTTGGCTTTAAATCAGTAACTGCCCTGAATTTAGAACGAACCAAGAAAGATGGATGCTCCGATATGTTTTCGTTCGCGTCCCCATAGAATCGTCATCCTGAGCGGAGTAACTCGCGCACTTTGCGAGGTACGCAGTCGAAGGACCCCGAGGGACTCTATCTTGCCCATGAGGTCAGGACCTTTTCCAGCACAAAAATCCAGGCGCAAAGGCTTGAGGTAGAAAAGGTGCAAAGAGGCATAGGCAAGATTACAACCCTTGGGGTCCTTTGACTCCGCGTCCCCAAGGGCCGGGACGCTCCGCTCAGGATGACGTTTCTGAAGGCAGAGAAATAAAAATATAACTACCGCTCCGACTTACTCATCTCCGCAGCAATCTCCCGAAGCCACTGCGTAAATACCGTCAGCGATTTAAAGTTCGTCCCACCCTTGAGCCTCGCGTATCCGATGCGCCGAGCCTGCGGCTTGGCCAGCGGTACGATCGAACAATCTTTAGCATGCGCCGCAGCCATCGAAGGCGCAATCGTAACGCCCGCTCCCGCGGCTACCAGCGGAAAGATCGATCCGAAGTGATTGGACTCGAAGGCCGGCGCCATCTCTGTCTTGCCTCGCTTGCACGCCATCAGCATGTCTTCTCGAAAGCAGTGTCCCTCCTTGAGCAGCAGCAGCTTCTCTCCCGACAGGTCCATCTTGCTGGCCAGCGGTTGAGAGACCAGCTTGTGGCCCTTGGGAGTAACCAGCACCAGTGGATCGCGGAGTAGTTCACTGCACACCAGGTCGGCGCGCTTCAGGGGAAGGCTGACGATGATGAGATCGAGATCGGCCGCCTGCAGCCTCTCGACAAGCCGCTCGGTCAGGTCTTCTTCAAGAGTGATCTCAATGTCGGGATAACTTCTGGTGAACTCCTGAAGACGCGGCGCAACCAGGTAGGGAAGCACCGTTGGGATCACGCCGATGCGAAGCGACCCACGGGGCTCTGTCTCCAGTTGCCTCACCTGCGCCGTTGCCAGCTTGGATTGATGGAGGATGTTCTCCGCATAGGGGTGAAAGACAGAGCCGGCCTGTGTCAGGCGAACCGAACGGCCAAGCCGCTCGAACAACTCCGCCCCAACAGAATTTTCGAGCCGACGGATCTGTTGGGACAGGGAGGGCTGAGCGATGCCTTCTTCTTCGGCGGCTTTCGTGAAGCTGCCGTTCTTTACGACGGAACAAAAATAACGGAGCTGATGGAGTTCCATATGGCTCTTCCTGACAGGCCACTCAGCGATCTCTACTGAGTGGCCTCTCTGGCGGATCATTCAATTCGATTGCGTGTTTAGCTCTAGAGTCCGAGATCGCTCAGGCTGGGATGATCGTCCGGCCTACGGCCGAGCGGCCAGTGGAACAGCCGGTCTGATTCCTTGATGGGCAGATCGTTGATGCAGGCGTAGCGATGATGCATCAGGCCATCCGGAGCGAACTCCCAGTTCTCATTGCCATAGGAGCGGAACCAGTTACCTGCGTCGTCATGCCACTCATACGCAAAGCGAACGGCGATGCGGTCGCCATCGAAAGCCCAGAGCTCCTTGATCAATCTGTAGTCGAGTTCCTTGTTCCACTTCCTGCGCAGAAACTCGACGATCTGTTCACGGCCATTCACGAACTCAGCCCGGTTACGCCAGACGCTATCGACGGTGTAGACCAGGGAGACCTTTTCCGGGTCGCGCGAGTTCCAGCCGTCCTCGGCTTTCCGTACTTTCTGAGCAGCCGTGTCGCGATCGAAGGGGGGAACGAGATTGGGAGCGGGCGTTGTCATAAGCGATCTCCTGTCGAGCAAGTGGATGAGTCACAAAACCGGCGAGCTTCTAAGCCGCCATATCAATAGTAGTGAAAAGGTGCGGTCTTAGCCCCGAAGGGCAAGGTTGTGCAAAAAAAGAAGTAGTTGCAGTTGTTTTTTTGCTTTTGCAGTTGCGGTTGCATTTGTTTTTCTTGTTGTCATTCCCGCAGGGAATCTGCTTCTGCTTTTGCCTTTGCTTTTCTGGTTGTCATTCCGGCCCTGAGCGTAGCCGAAGGGGAGTGAACCTGCTTCCTCCCGTTCTTCGTTCGGGTTACTCGCATAGCGAGTAGAGGCAAGAGGTTTGGCTGGTGCCAGCATAGTTTAAAAACGGGAGACAGCAGGTTCACTCCCCTTCGGCTACGCTCAGGGCCGGAATGACAACAAGAAAAGCAAAGGCAGAGCACCCAAGCTCACCCACTAACTCACGTCAATTCCCACAAGCATACTCACCACGCACTGCTTGATATAGAAGCAACTCCCTATAAGACCCATAGGCTCCGCACCCTACCTCCGCCAACCATCACCGCCTATCTTGGTTCTCGAGGTGATACAGGCAGATGAAGAAGCTTACAACCAAATTTGGAGCCCCCGTCGACAACAATCAAAACATCGGAACCGCCGGCAAACGTGGCCCGGCCTTGATGGAAAATGTGTGGCTCATCGAGAAGCTGGCGCACTTCGACCGTGAGGTCATTCCCGAGCGGCGCATGCACGCCAAGGGCGCTGGAGCCTACGGCACCTTCACCGTAACCCACGACATCACCCAGTACACCAAGGCGAAGATCTTCTCCGAAGTCGGCAAGCAGACTCCCATGTTCACTCGCTTTTCCACGGTAGGTGGAGAGCGTGGCGCAGCCGATGCCGAGCGCGACATCCGTGGATTTGCGATGAAGTTCTACACCGAGGAAGGGAACTGGGATCTCGTCGGCAACAACACCCCGGTCTTCTTCATTCGCGACCCCTTGAAGTTCCCCGACCTCAACCACGTCGTCAAGCGCGACCCGCGCACCGGCGTTCATAACCCGGACGCAAAGTGGGACTTCTGGTCGCTGCTCCCGGAGAGCCTGCACCAGGTCACCATCACGATGTCGGACCGCGGCATCCCTCGCTCCTGGCGGCACATGCACGGCTTCGGCAGCCACACCTACAGCTTCATCAACACCGAGAACAAGCGCTTCTGGGTGAAGTTCACCTTCAAGACCCAGCAGGGCATTCAGAACCTCACCGATGCCGAGGCGGAGAACCTGATCGGCCGCGACCGTGAGAGCCATCAGCGCGACCTGTTCGAGTCCATCGAGAAGGGTGACTTTCCGCGCTGGAAGCTGTACGTCCAGATCATGCCCGAAGAAGACGCGAACACCTATCGCATCCATCCCTTCGACATCACCAAGGTCTGGCCTCACGCGGACTATCCGTTGATCGAAGTGGGTGTCATGGAGCTGAACCGGAACGCGGAGAACTTCTTCGCGGAGGTCGAGCAGGTAGCGTTCGCGCCGACCAATATCATTCCCGGCATCGGGTTCTCACCCGACAAGCTGCTCGCGGGCCGGCTCTTCTCCTACGGCGACGCCCAGCGCTACCGCCTCGGCGTCAACCACGATCACATCCCCGTCAACGCTCCCCGTTGCCCGGTTCACAGCTACCACCGTGACGGCGCCATGCGGACCGACGGCAACGGAGGACGAACGATCAGCTATGAGCCGAACCGCCATGGCGAATGGCAGGAGCAGCCGGACTTCTCCGAGCCGCCGCTGGCGATCAACGGTGAGGCCGCGAAGTTCGACTTCCGCGAGGATGACGACGACTACTTCTCCCAGCCGGGCATTCTGTTCCGTCTGTTCACGCCGGAGGAGCAGCAGCGGCTGTTCGAGAACACGGCACGGGCAATCGTTGGCGCCTCGCAGGTCGTCCAGGAGCGCCACATCTCGAACTGCAGCAAGGCTGATCCTGCCTACGGTGCCGGTGTGGCAAAAGCACTCGTGGAGCTGCAAAAGCAATCAGCCTGAGGAGTTCATCTAGGGGCGCTCCATAGGCCCTTACTATAAGGCCTATTTGGGCCCTTTCAACCCTACCCCTACCTTGTCATCTCGACCGGAGGCGGCGTTCTTTGCCGCCGCAGTGGAGAGACCTGCAGCTTGCCTGCGCAGGCGATATTGCCTCCACGAGCAAACTGCAGGTCTCTCCACTGCGCATGACATAAAGCTGTCATGCTCCGGTCGAGATGACAATGCAGAGGTAGCTTTGAAAAGAACCCTCTACAGCTACATGGGCGCCGTCCGCTACGAAAGCCGCTCCATATAACTATCCGCCTGCGAGGCGAAGCGAAAGTCGAGCCCCAGGTAGAACGTCTGGGCATCGTGCGTGATGAGGGCGATCCGTTTGAGCGGTTTCAGCTCCGGATGCTCCAGCACGCAGCGCACCAGCCACGATCCCAGGCCCTGCCCCCGCCGCTCTTCCACGATGAAGACATCGCAAAGGTAGGCATAGGTGACATAGTCGGTGATGATCCTGGCCAGGCCGATCTGGCGGTCGCCTTCTTTCAGCGAAAAGCAGAGGGAGCTGCGCAGGGCGCGGTCAAGCGACTCCTGGGTCAATTCCGTCCACCACTTCGCCTGCGTTAGAAACCCGTAGATTGCCTCTGGATCAAGGTCGCCGGGGTCGGTCGATACAACAAAGCCGTTCTGTTCTCGGAGAAAATAATTCACATTACCCACTGGACCCTCTTATCTGCGAGGCCCCGCCGCTTACGTTGAGCGAACAGGAGATCTCGTACAGAAAAGCCACAAAACAGAAGGATAATCCTTGTGAGAGATTTTCGCGGGTATTATGTTAAAAATTAACAATTCCAGTGTGATGAAGAGCAAGGGAAGCGAGCTTTTGCCTTTCTTGTTGTCATTCCCGTAGGGAATCTGCTTTTGCCTTTGTTCTTGTCTTTGCTTTTGCCTTTGCTTTTCTGGTTGTCATTCCGAGCGCAGCGAGTGAACCTGCTGTCTCCCGTTTTTAACTCGTGCTGGTACAGCAGCTAAACCTCTTGCCTCTACTCACCATCCGAGTAATCCGAACGAAGAACGGGAGACAGCAGGTTCACTCCCCTTCGGCTACGCTCAGGGTCGGAATGACAACCAGAAAAGCAAGAGCTGGAGCGAATGACAGTTTGCTGACACCACCCTACGACGTCCGCAACCCATTCCCCTGCGGCTCGGAATAGTCGAATCGAAACAACATCAACGTCGCGATAAGCACGATAGCTGACCCCAGAAACTCCCTCGGAACAAGCCGCTCGCCCAGGATGCTGAACGCCAGAGCGACACCGAACAGCGGCATCAGATACAGCGACGCCGACGCAATCACGACATCGACCGTACCCAGCGCGCGGAGAAAGAACACCATCGACAGGCCATAGAAGAAGATCGCTAAATATCCCAGCGCTCCCCATTGAACCACCGTAAGGTGGGCCAGGTGGCTGAGGCAATGCGGTTCGAACACGAAAAGAACGGGCAGGCTGAAAACCGTCGTCGGCAGATAGCTGAAGAACAGAATCTCGATCCCCGAGAAGTGATTCAGGAGCCGCTTCGAGTAGACGTTGTAGAACGCGGAGCCCAGGCATCCAGCCGCGATGAGCAGGTTTCCGGCCAGCGCATGATTGCGTGTTCCTGCACTGGACACACCATTCAGGGGCGAGAGCAGAAACACTCCCGCGAGACCAAGCAGCAGCACGCTGACGCGAAGGGCGGAGAGCCGTTCGCGCAGCAGCCACACGGCGATCAGCGCGCCGAAGATCGGGATCAGTAGGCTAAGGATGGCGCCGTTCGAGGCTGTCGACCAGCTGATGCCCAGGGTCATTCCCACCTGTGCCATGAGCTGGCCGCAGATGCCGGCGAGAAAGAACTCGCGGCGCAGCGTCCACGCGGCCTTGAACTTCTGGGCGACGTCTCCACGGAGGCACAGCAGGCCCAGGCCGAGGAACGTGATGAAGTAAAGCGGAAGCAGGGCCGTAGCCAGCGGACCAAGCCCCCCGGCCAGAAGTTTGACCGCAACGCCCTGTCCGGCCCACAGAAGATTGGCGACGATCAGCAGTAGAACTGCCAAAAGCAGACGCGTGTTCCGTGTCGAACGCACTAGGCCATTCCCCAAAACGAATCCCGGAATGATGCGAGCTGCAGCATGCGCGCATCAAAGGCGTCGACGCCGCTGGAGCTGCCCTCGAAGAGATGAGGCATCTTGCCATGTTCGCTGGCGTACTCCTGCGCGATCCGCTCAATGGCACGCTGATCGTCAGGCCCGGAGCGTCCCAGGATGGCTACCACGCCGCCCGCACCGCCGCCGGTCATCTTAGCGCCGGGAAAACCTGCTTTGCGCGCGCGCGATACCAGCTCATCGCAGGCCGGAGAGCCCAGGCCGCATTCGGCATAGGCGACGTGCGACTGGCAGAGGATCTCGCCGATGAGTTGGAGCGTGCTGTCCGATACGCTGCCCTGAAGCAGCGTGGACACCGTCTGTACGCGGAGATTCTCCTCCGTCGCGTATCGAACCGCTGCACGGACGGGATACTCCGCAGCGGGATCGAGAGTGGTGAAGGGATCAACATGTTCGCCCGCCCGCGCCAGGAACTCGCGTCCACTGATCGACTCCGGCAAGCCTCGTTCGAAGCGCGAGCGAAACTCTGAAGGCGCGAGATTTGAGAGGTAACCGTTCCAGCGCGAATCCGTCCAGCGAGCAATTCCCGACGTCTGCTCCGGGATTACCGCGAGGCCTTCCTGCTGGCAGATCAGCTTGTACCCCATGAAGGCCGCGGCGCGGGCGATCTCGTAGGCCGCGCCCGTCGTCGAGCGGGGAGCCATCGAATCGATGCCCCAGAGCCGAAGGCCTGCAGGAAGCTTCACCGGAGCAAAGGGCTGGCAAGGCTGGCAGAGCAGGGGAAGAAGATGATTCTCTTTGCCCAGCACGATCGCCGCCTGGTCCATGATGCCGCACGCCGCGCCGACCACAACGTTCTCCACCCACTGCCCGGCCGTTGCCAGCGCGACACCATCAAGCGAGATTCCCCAAGCCGCCGAGGCCGCTTTGAGCACCGCGATCTCAAGCGCCGCCGAGGAGCTGACCCCCTTGTTCGGCGGCAGGTCAGAGGCCAGAAAGAGATCGGCCCCGGTGCCGCATCCATAGCGGGTCTTGAGAAAGTGGAGTGCACCGAGCACATAGCAGGCCCAGCGGGAACCTTCTCTTCTATGGCAGAGTAGGCGCAGGCTGGCCAGATCATCCATATCGCCCGCACAAAACTCGAGGGAGCTCTCCCAGCCGAACTCTGCTGCGCCGGGATTGAGCAGGCGGATCGTATCGTCGGCACGCGGCTGAATCGCAACCCAAACGGCCTCGCGGAGAAGGCCCTGCAGCACCACGCCGCCGGTGTAGTCGACGTTGCCTCCCATCACATCGAGGCGGCCAGGTGCACGCGCGATCCATAGCGGCTTCTCTGGAGAAAAGAAGCCGTACGTTGCGACGGTGGTGGCAACCTGATCTTCGAAGATGCTCAATTCCGGCTGGCTCTCTCGACGGGAGATGACATTCTCTTTTTCAGGCTACCGAATTGCTATACACAGAACATTAATAAAAGTTCATTCCGCCACCTGAACCTGCGTAATTTGACGCAACCGCGCAAGATCTTCGGCGGAGATGTCCTTATCGGTCAGGATCAGGTCGCAGTCCTCAATGCCGCAGAGGCGATACGTGGCCTCGGTGCCGATCTTGCTGCTGTCGACGACCAGCACTCTCCGCTTGCCCGCCTGCAGCATCTCGCGCTGCGCATCGGGATCGTGGACCATAATGCCGCGCGTAAATGAAACCGCTGCCGCACCAAAGATAATGGTGTCCGCGCAGATCGAGGTCAGGCTCTTGCCGACGGCATGCCCAATGAGGTCGTGGCTGCTCGAACGATAGACGCCGCCGGTCAGCTCCACCCGGATATCCTCGGCCGAGGTGAGCTCTTCGAGGACCGCCAGCGAAAAGGTGAAGACAACAACATTGCGCCGCGCGCGCAGCTCCCTGGCCACATAGAGCGTGGTCGTTCCCGAATCGAGAACCACGGACTCCCCATCATGAACCAGTGCGGAGGCTGCCGCGCCGATGCTGCGCTTGGCATGCGACATCTTCTGCAGGCGTTCGAAGAAGCTTCGCTCCGCACCCCGCCAGTTTTCAATCCGCGCCCCACCGGGAATTCGAATGACCTGCCCGGCTTCGACCAGCTTCTGCAGGTCACGCCGAATCGTCATCTGCGACACGTGAAAGGTCTCCGCAATCTCACCGATCGAGGCAGATGTGTTTATTTTTAACATTTGAACGATCGATTCAAGCCGGGAGCGTTCTGTGATCTCACTCATGTTGTCCGTTTCCCAAGTGTAAGTTTAGCGATTGTTCTACAGATTTTAGCCTATTTTCAGAATAAAACGAGAATGCCTGCATTTTCTCTGCCGCAAATCTAGATAAGCCATATGTCTGCGTTGTGTAACTTTTTCTCATGATGTGTCAAAAGTTTGTCCCTTATTAACATTTCTTTGTTACGGTCTTCTCATCGCAACTGAAGTACGTCGCGTCTGCTCACCACGCACGGGAGCTTTCGCGGTTTTATCGTTCTCGATCCTGAGTCTTCCCGACGAACGCATCTTCCAAACTTTGGGGTTTCTATGAATTGCGTCCTGCCCGCATCTACTGCAACTGTCTGTCTGCAATCCGGTATCGTTCGCCGATCCTATGGTAGCGACAAACGAATGAGCTGCCGAGTCTTTCAGACTTTCTACGGACTGGCATTGTTATTTGCCCTGATCGTTTCCGGTGGCGTCCTCCAGGCTCAGACCTTCTATGGCTCCATCAGCGGCGTCGTCAAAGATCCCAGCGGAGCGGTGGTGTCGGAGGTCGCTGTCACCGTGCACGAGAACCGCACGGCGACGGAGTACAAGACCCTTACCAACAAGGCAGGCAGCTATCGTGTCTCCTTCTTGAAGCCGGGTGGCTATACCGTCCGCTTTGAAAAGGGTGGTTTTGCGCAGTACATCACGGACGAGCTCAACATCGTTCTGAACCAGGAACTCGTCGTCGATGGAGCGCTGAAGATCGGCGAGAACTCCGAGGTCATCACGGTCACCGGCGCCGCGAGTCCGCTCAATGCCACCAATCCCCAGGTGGGCGGCGAACTCAGCACGCAGGAGCTGATCGATCTCCCCGAAGAGACCAGCACGAAGGGCGCGAACGAGTTCCTGCTGACCAAGACCTTCGCAGGTGTCGCCAGCACCAGCCAGGACTACTCGAACGTGAATAACGTCTCGCTTGGCGGCGGAAGACCAGTCACGAACCCCATCATCATCGACGGTCTGCCCAGCAACATGGGCGTCGACGGCACCTACGGCCTCATCCCGACGCCGGACTCCACAGAAGAACTCCAGGTTCTGACCTCGCCATTCTCTGCCCAGTACGGCCAGAGTGGTGGCGGCGCTATCCTGACCACCACCAGGTCCGGCACGGATAGATTTCACGGCAGCGCCTTCGAATCCTACAGCTCGCAGGATCTCGTTGCCCTGGGCTACTTCACCGCTCACGGCACCGTCGTGCCACCCCAGTCCTTCAACTACTTCGGAGGATCGATTGGTGGCCCGGTCTGGATTCCCAAAATCCTCGATGGACGTAAGCATCGTCTCTACTTCTTTACCGACTGGGAAGACACGATCACCCACGCAACCAGCCCGCTTAATAGCGACGTGCCTACCATGGCAGAGCTCGGCGGAGACTTCTCCGGGATCTCACCCCAAAATCAGCCGACACCCACCATCTACGATCCCAACACGACAACTGTAGACAGCAAGGGCCATATCACCCGTACTCCTTTCAAGGGAAACATCATCCCGAAGGCACGGCTCGATCAGGTAGGTCTCAATCTCGCCTCGTTCTTCCCGCAGCCGAACTGCAGCTATCTGACCTACAATTATTGCCTCAGTCCCGTATCGCACAGCAGCTATCTCTATAACGCCGACCGCATCGACTACAACGCCTCCGACTATGACCACATCTGGGCGAAGTTCTCGCGTGACGGTCCAACGAACCAGCCCACCATCGATATTCCGAACGCTGCCAACACCTCGGCGCTGGGCGGTTGGGTCGATGACCACTACGCTGTCTCCTGGAGCCATATCTTCTCGCCGCGCATCTCCAATGAGGCCCGCTTCGGCTATGTTTCGGAAGAGAACTTCAGCACCCCAACACCGGCGGATGCCGATGCCATCGGTCTCAAAGGCGTCCCTCTCACCCAGTTCCCCAGCATCTCTACAACCCAGTACATCAGCTTCGGCGCAGGCTCCTTTGCCCGGACGCGGGACGGCCACTACATCCTGAACGACGCCATGGTCATGCAGATGGGCCGTCACAGCCTCTCTGTCGGTGGAGAGTTCATGCGCTACGCCTACAGCTACTACACCCCCGGCGTTCTCTCCGGAAGCTATGGCTTCACGGGAACCTTTACCACTGCGAGCGGTCAGTCCGGACTGGGTCTTCCCGATCTCGAACTGGGTATTCCTGCAAGCGCGTCGATCAGCACCACCAATACGATCTTTCACGAGAACCTGAACTACTTCGCGGGTTATGTCCAGGACGACTACAGGGTTTCGACGAAACTCACGATCAACCTCGGTCTGCGCTACGAGTTCGATGGACCGTTCTCCGAAGAGCACGGCAACATGTATACCTTCAATCCGAACATCATCGACCCTGCAACGCAGAAGCCGGGCGGAATTGAATTCGCCGGCACTAACGGAGCGCCCCACAGCCTGATTCCGAACATCTACACCGGCATCCTGCCGCGCGTCGGCTTCAACTACCATGCTGCGCACAACATCGTTGTCCGTGGCGGCTATGGAATCTACGAGCTCCCGAGCATCGGCTTCGGCACAGCGGGACTCACCTCGGCTTCCACTGTCAGTGCCAGCTTCCAAAGCTCCGATCCCGGTGTCACTCCTGCCTTCGAGTTGAACCAGGGCGTTCCGGCCTACGGCCCCAACGTAGGCCCCAACGGCGAGCCGCTCATCCCCACCAGTCTCACGAAGCCCTCCTTCAGCCCCACGGAGTTGCCGCAGCACGCTGTGCTTCCGTATCTGCAGGAGTGGCAGTTCGGCGTACAGCAGGACCTCGGTCATGACTGGATCGCGGAGCTCGACTACGAGGGCAACCACGGCGTGCATCAGCCGATCGAGGTGCCCATCAACCAGATCACTCCTTCCGCGGGTTGCTGCTTCGGCTTATCCACTGCCCAGAGCCTCCGGCCCTTTCCCCAGTTCCTTACCGTCACTGCTCTGACCAATGGAGGTGCTTCAAAGTATGCGGCTCTCCTGGCGACGTTGAGCCACCGCTGGAGCAATGGCATCTCGGTTCGCGCCGCCTACACCTGGGCGCATGCAACGGACGATGTCGACGCTCCTGCCCGCGCCGATGCCGCCCCGGTCCAGAACGTCTACAACCTCCGCTCCCAGTGGGGAACGGCTATGACGAACGTTCCGCAGCGTTTCTCCCTCTCTGCCGTCTATGCGCTGCCGGTCGGTTCGGGCGGCAAGTTTTTCACGCATACGCCCGTTGTCTCGCAGGTGATCGGGCACTGGAAGGTCAGCACGGTGGCCCAGTTCCAGAAGGGTTATCCCTACTTCATCTCGCAGGCAAACCAGCTTGGTCTCTTCTCCGGTGCTCAGTATGTAACGCAGGTGGGCAACCCCAACCTGTCGCGCGGCTCTCGCACGGTGCAGGAGTGGTTCAACACCAAGGCCTTCGCGATTACCCCCGTGGATACCCTGGGCAATGCGCCGCGCGCCGCGCTCTATGGCCCGGGGCAAAATGTGTGGGACCTCAGCCTCATGCGTGAGGTTCCGCTCTGGAAGCACGCCGGGCTGACCTTCCGTGTCGACGCTCACAATGCCTTCAACCATCCGCAGTTCTCCGGCCTGGACACGACGATCACCGACGCCAAATTCGGCCAGGTCACGGGCGCACAGGATCCACGCATGCTGCTTCTCATCGCTCGTCTCAAGTTTTGAAGCTGCATAACCATAGAGACCTCAACGTATAACGAATAAAGGGACAACAAAATGCGTCATTCAATCACGAAGCTACTGATCGGCTACACCCTCGCAGGCGGCGTTGCCTGCGCCCAGACCGCGTGGACTCCAAAGGACGATGCGAAGACCATCAAGGTCATCTCCCATCGCGGCGAGCACCTCCACCATCCCGAGAACACGATGCCTGCTTTCCAGGCCGCCATCGATGCCGGTGCCGACTACTTCGAACTCGACGTCCGCACCACCTCGGACGGCAAGTTCGTCATCATGCACGACGGCACGCTGGACCGCACCACCAACGGCACCGGCGAAGTCCACAAGCATACCTTCGACGAGATCCGCGCCCTCGATGCCGGAGCCAAGTTCGGCGCTGCCTTCGCCGGAACCAAGGTCCCCACGCTCGACGAAGCCTTCGATCTCGCACACGGCAAGATCAACGTCTACGTCGACACCAAGTACGCTGACCCCCAGCAGTTGGTCGATACGATCGTGCGTCACGACATGCAGGATCACGTCGTGGTCTACGGCAATCCCTTCTTCCTCTACGAGGTGCATAAGATCAAGCCGACGCTGAAGGTGATGCCGGAGACGATCAGCCCCGACATCTGCAAGTTCCTGGTGCGCGGCATGCAACCTCAGGTTCTGGCCTTTGATGCGAACGACTTCAAAGATCCGGTCATCGCCTGCGCGAAAGACGCCAACGCGAAGATCTACGTCGACCGCCTCGGCGACGCCGACAACCCGGAGACCTGGCAGAAGGCCATCGACCTCGGAGCGAACGGCATCCAGACCAACCTGCCCGCAGAGCTGGCGACCTATCTGCGCGCCCACAACCTGGCGACCCACTAAGAATTACCCACGACTGTCATCTCGGTTGTGAAGAGACCCCTGTATTTGCTCGTAGCGGCTAGGCTGCTACAGGCAAAATACAGGGGTCTCAGCTTTCGCCCTGAACTCTTTGCCAATGCGGGCAAGGGATTAGATTATTGCAATCCTCCGGAGACGCGGATGATCTGTCCGGTCACCCAGCGAGCTTCATCCGTAGCGAGTAGGGTAACCACATCGCCGACATCCTGGACCGTTCCGAGACGGCCGAGAGGCGTCTTTGCCACCAGGCCTATGACAAATTCGCTCTCCGCGGTAAGACCGTCGGCGCTTGTGCCTTCCGTCAGGATGATGCCCGGATTAACGGAGTTGACGCGAATCTTCTTTGGGCCAAGTTCATTCGCCAGGACGAGTGTGATCGAATCCACCGCACCCTTCGTTGCGGTGTACGCCACGGAGGCCGGCACATTGAGCCGGGTGCCGACGCTGCCAATATTGATGACGCTGCCGCCCTCTTCGCTGAAATGCCTGATCGCCTCACGCGTCGTAAAGAGCAGGCCGAAGACATTCGTCTCGAATTGGCGGCGAAGCTCTGCCTCTTCCAACGCCTCGATAGGGGTGAAGGCATAGACACCGGCGTTGTTAACCAGGATGTCGAAACGGCTAAAGGCCTTTTTCGTCTCTTCAAAGAGACGTGCCACATCGGTGGTCTTGCCAACCTGCGCCTGGATCGCAATAGCTTTTCCGCCTGCCTTTACAATCTCGGCAACCGTATTCTCGGCACCGGCCTTATCCGACGCATAGTTGACGACGACCGATGCTCCCTCAGCCGCTAAGGACTTTGCGATTCCAGCGCCGATGCCCTTGGAGGCTCCTGTTACGATGGCGACCTTGCCGCTTAACTTGCTCATATCTTCAATCTCCATTTTTGCTGCGTACGTTCTATTGATCTGTGAATACTGCCCTTTGATGGGCACCCACCAAAGGGCATCGTCTTCGCGCTTTATAGATCCGCGGGTGGGGTCCATCCACCGATCTGCTGCATCACGGATAGGAGATTCGCCACACCCCAGTGGTCGGTGATCTTGCCGTCTTCGACGCGCATTACGTCAACCGTCTCGAAGTGGATCTTGCGATGCGTTGGAGCGACACCCAGAAAGGGTCCCTCGTGCGTGCCGTAATAGGTTTTGTAGGTCGTTACGCGATTTCCAGCGGCAATCTGCCAATGAATTTCGGCACGAAAGTCGGGAAAGGCAACACGGATGTAGGTGTAGAGCTTACGTACTCCGGCCTTGTCGGGCGTAGTCCCCGGCTGGGGTGTGTGATCGATGAAATCTTCGGCAAACAACTCCTCGAAGAGGTCGAAGTCTCCTTTGCCTTGAACTTCTTCGGTATTTCGTAGAATGACCGCTTTTGCAATGGCGGACTGATCGTTGATGCTCATGCGTTACGCTCCTTGCGGTTGAGAGGGATGTCGGTCGTGATTCTGCACGAGATATCTATCAATATAGATAGTATCTGTGTTAATAGAATTGATGACCTACACTGATGATGGATTCATCGGTTTTATGAAAAAAAGATCATCGGATGCCCTTCATGTCTGGCTGGTGTTGAACAAGGCTATCCAGGCCATCTCGCGATATGCCGACATGAAGATTCAGGGTGCTGGTCTGGGAGACTCCGACTTCCGGGTCCTTGAGGTCCTCCTGCATAAAGGGCCTCTTTCTGTGAACACGATTGGGCCGAAGGTAAATCTCACTCCCGGCGCCATCAGCGTTGCGGTGGATCGTCTCTATAACAAGGGATTGGTCAGCCGGGTCGAGAGTGCGGAAGATCGTCGCATTCGCATCGTCGAACTCACACAGAGCGGAAGGGAACTCATCGTTCCCGTGTTCCGGAACCATATGGAGACGATAGGGAAGGTATTTTCCAAACTCTCCCCGCAGGAATTGGAACAACTGGAAGCGATGATGAAAAAAGTAGGCAGGAATGCCGAAACACTCGGCGGGACGAATGAGGGCTCCTAGCGGAGGGAGCCGTAGTTTTTAGGCTGTGGAATAAAGGCCCTGCAAAAATTGAGCTTTAGGTAGTGCCTGACGAATCGGGGATAACAACGAATCACATATTTTGCTCCCCACAGAAACGTCATCCTGAGCGAAGCGCCTCGCGCTTTTTGCGAGGTGCGTCCGTTCGACTACGCTCAGGACCGAAGGACCCCGAGAGACTTGGTCTCGCCCACGCTGTCGAGACCTTTTCCAGCACGGAAGTCCAGGCACGAGCACTCGGGGTAGAAAAGGTGCGAAGGGTATGGGCAAGATTCCAACCTTCGGGGTCCTTTGGCTGCGCGTCCACAAAGGCCAGGACGCGCAGGATAAAATCCCCATCCTCCTTTGTCCTTGCTCCCCTCCACAAATTCGTCATCCTGAGCGTAGCGCCTCGCGTTTTTTTGCGAGGTGCGCAGCCGAAGGACCCAGAGGGATTTGATCTCGCCCAGGCTGCCGGGACCTTTCCCACCACGGACGTCCAGGCACGAGCGCTTGAGGTAGAAAAGGGTCAAAGAGTATGGGCAAGATTGCAACCCTCGGGGTCCTTCGACTTCGCGTCCCCAAAGGCTGGGACGCTACGCTCAGGATGACGATTCTGGGGTGGGATGAAAACAATGTCCTGCGTAAAGTTCACTCACTTCTTCACGACTGTCACCACGCCTATATCCACCGCCGCCCCCGTCTGCTCCAACTTGCCCTTATCCTCCGACCAGTGAAGACGCGTAATCTCGCTCTTGCCCTCTTCATACGCATACGTCTTGCCATCGTCGCTATAGATCGTGAAGTCCCCATCAGCCCCGGGATAAACACGCACGCTGGCGATCGCCTGCTTCTGCTCCGTGCTTTCGATCGGCACACCTAGCGGCAGAATCGAACCGGCTCGCACAAAGACCGGAATCGTGTCGATCGCGGCGGCAACTTCCACACGCTGTCCGCCATGAACACGCTCGTTGGTCCAGAAGTTGTACCAGTCGCTGCCTGCAGGCAGATACACCGACCGGCTCGTCGCACCCTGCTGCGTAACCGGAGCCACCAGCAATGCTGGCCCGAACATAAACTCATCGCCGATAGAGGCCGTATTGGGATCGCTGCCGAAGTCCATGAACAGCCCACGCATAAACGGCGCGCCGGTCTGGTGCGAAAAATATCCAAGCGAATAGATGTACGGCATCAACTCATAGCGCAGCTTCAGATACTTCTCAAGGATCGGCTCGGCCTGCTTTCCATAAGACCAGACCTCGTTGAAGTTGCGGCTTCCATGCGCACGCATTGTCGGCTGAAACGTCGCGTACTGGAACCAGCGCACATACAGCTCAGGATAGTCGTCGTAATGATTCACGTTCTCGCGTGCATCGCTGGAATCGATCAGAGGCAGATGCGCAGGCGTATGCGAGTAGGGAAGATACTGCCACCCGCCGATATCGGTACTCCAGTACGGCATGCCTGAGGCAACAAAGTTCAGTCCCGTCGGTACCTGCCGTCGCAACGTGTCCCACGTTGGAGCGATGTCCGACGACCAGAAGATCGCGCCATTGTGCTGCGCTCCCAGATAGGCATCGCGTGAGAGGATCAACGCGCGCGTCTGCGGCAGGTCGCGCCGGAAGCCGTCATACAAAGCCTTGGTGTGGAAGTACGGATAGACATTGAAGTACTCCGTCCCCGGCCCAACATGCAGATAACTCCCATTCGGAGGCAGGTCGGGCTCTGTCTCATCGGACCAGAAAGAATCGAAGCCCTTGCTCACAAAGTTTTCGCGAATCGTATCCCAGTACCACCGCGCTGCTTCAGGATTCGTCGTGTCGATATCGGAGCCCGCGCGATCGTAGGGCAGTCCATTGGTCGGCGTTCCATCAGCAAGATGTTCGAACCAGCCCTTCTTGAGCAGCAGATCGTAGTAGCGGTCCTCCGGCACAAAGCGTGGCCACACGCTGATCATGCTGTGGAAGCCCAGCTTGTGCAGCTCCGCGTTCATGGCCGTCGGATCGGGCCACTGCTTCGGGTCCATATCCATCTGCCCCATCTTCGTGAAGTAGAACCAGTCCACCACCATCACGTCGGCGGGAAGGTGCCGGTCGCGATAGCCATGCGCCACGTCCAGCAGTTCTTTCTGCGAGGCATAACGCTGCTTGCACTGGATGTAGCCATAGGCCGATTTCGGCAGCATCGGAACACTGCCGGTAAGGCTGCGATAGCCCTCATAGAGCTGGTCGTACGTGTCGCCCACAATCACGAAAAACGAAACCCGCTGTCCCACCTGCGAGGTCCAGCGCGTCTGCTCGTTGAACGCGAAGTCGACGCGTGTCTTCGACGGGTTGTCCCACAGAATCGCGTAGCCCTTGTTCGTCACCACAAAGGGAACGCAGACACTCGGGCCACCTGCGGCTGTGTAGTCGTGCGCGCATTCCAATGAGTGGCTACGCAGATCCAGGAAACCCTGCTGGTTCTGTCCCAGGCCGTAGTAGTGTTCGTCTTCAGGAGCCGCGAACGTTGCCCCTACCTCAAAGTAAGGATCGTCTCCCTCTCTGCGGTCGTTGAGCACGGCGGCGCTGCCGTCCTTGTGGTTCGGTACGGCCATCTCCCAATCGTTCATGCGCAGAATCGGTTTGCCGTCGGGCGTCTCGATGCGCAGGCCCACGTGGGGCGCAGAGCCATTGAAGTACCGGGCGATATCGGCACTGGTGCCGCTGGCCTTCCCATGGCCTTCCGGCGCAACCTGCACGACCATCCGGTTGGAGCGAAAACCATCTCCGCTGCCTTCACTGGATTGCGTCCATCCTGCCTCATCCGGCTCAGCCGTAATGCCCACACCCGGCGACTTCAGCGCGTACGTCTTGTCGAGGCTCATCGTGACACGGAGGATGTTCGGAGCATATCCCTCCAGCACCACCGTCGCGTTGCCGCGCGTGAGTACGGCCTGCTGGGCCATGGCCGTACCGCAGAAAAGAAATGCGGAAAGAAAGGTATAGCTCGTGCATCGACGAAAGAAAGGCATCTTCAGCAATCTCCAGAAAAACAATCTACGGCTGTACCAGCAGCGTGTGCTTCAAACGAACATCGGCAGAGGAAGCGGCCGCACGAAATTCGACGCGATCACCTTCGACGATAAAGCGATGTGTTGCCTCGTCCCAGTAGGCGAGGCTGGTGACTGGCATCTCGAAACGAACAACTTGTTTCTCTCCTGCGCGTAACGCAACGCGCCGAAACGCCTTCAACTCTTCGATGGGACGTGGCACCGTTGAACCCTGGTGTGCGGCATAGATCTGCACCACCTCGTCTCCCGCGCGCGATCCCGTGTTAGCAACCGTCACCTGCACGGCGATGGACTTGCCGCGCTGCGTGACCGTGAGATCGCTATAAGCAAAGCTGGTATAGCTGAGGCCGAAGCCGAACGGATAGAGCGGTGCCTTCTCGGCGTAGAGATAGGTGCGCCCGTGCCGCAGGTCGTAGTCCATCATCGGGGGAAGCTGTTCGAGCGAGGCAGGCCACGTCTGCGTCAAACGGCCCGCCGGGTTGTAGTCGCCAAAGAGAACATCCGCCAGTGCCGTGCCTTGCTCTTCACTGTTGTGCGTGATCTCGAGGATGGCGGGCGCATGCTCCTGCGTCCAGTTCGTGGTGTACGGAAAGCTGGTCTGCAGCACCACGACAGCATGCGGATTGGCGGCAAGCACTGCCTTCACCAGCGACTCGTCGGGCAACGTCAGACTCTTGCGGTCGATGGCCTCCTTGCCCTCGCTGGGCAGAGCGCATTTGTTCCACCCCGCATCGCACGTGGGATGGTTGCCGACGATCACAATCACGGCCTCCGAACGTGCCGCCAGAGCCGCCGCTGCTGCTTCGTCCTTGCCATCGTTGAACACCACCGAAGCCCCGGCAGCCCGCCGCCGAATGCCTTCAACCGGAGTCACGGAGAGCAGCGGTGTTCCGCTGTACCAATCCAGCGCCACGGTATCACCCCACTGGCCGATAACAGCGATGGACTTCAGCTTCGCCGCATCGAGCGGCAGCGCTCCGCCCGTGTTCTTCAGCAGCACAATCGATTCATCGGTAGCGCGGCGTACAAGCGCTCGCGGAGCTTCCGTATTCCACGGATCGCTCTGCGCTTGATCGAATGCGCCAATATGAGAGTAGGGAGAGTTTGCCGTCGGATCGAGCAGGCCAAGATGCAGCATCACCCGGTAGACGCCGCGCAAGTTGCGATCGATGTCCTGTTCCGTGATGAGCTTCTGCTGCAGCGCATCGCGCACCGGTTGCTGATAGTCGTCGAGAAATTGGTTGATCCCCGCATGAATAGCCGCCGCCGCAGCCTCCGGCATCGTGGCATACGTATGGTGCTGCTTCACCATGTTGGTAAGTGCACCGGCATCCGTGCAGACGATGCCGTCGAGACCCCACTGCGCCATCACCACATCGCGAACCACGGGATTGGCCGTCATCGGCACGCTGTTCCAGGCGTTGTAAGAGGTCATCATGGCATCGGCATGTCCCTCTTCAATCGCCATGCGAAAGGGAACAGCGTAGTACTCATGAAAGAGCCGCGCGTCGAAGTTGGACGACGAACCATCGCGGCCGTCCTCGTTGCTGTTGGCCAGGAAGTGCTTGAGCAGTGAGGCTGTCATCCAGACATGCGGATCGTCGCCTTGGAGCCCATGCGCAAACGCAGTGGCGAGCGTGCCGACGAGGAAAGGATCTTCACCATAGCTCTCTTCACCACGTCCCCAGCGGGGATCGCGGCTTAGGTCGGCGTTCGGTGCGCGGACCACTAAACCTCCGCGATGATATTTGCCAAAGGCAAAGCGCGTCTCATAGGCCTCCTGCGCTGCCGCCTTCTGCAGCAGGGCAGGGTCCCATGTCTGTCCTAGCCCACGCGACTGCGGAAACTGCGTTGTAGGAATGACATTCAGCATCGTGCGCCCCTCCGAATGGCCCTCCCAATGTCCCGGTCCTCCGAGCGCAAGGCCATGCAGGCCTTCGACATGATTGGTTCCAGCGACACCGAGCCGAGGCACGGAGGGGTCCGTGCTGAGCGCATGGATCTTCTCGTCGAGCGTCATGGCAGCCAGCAGCGCGGTGACGCGGCTCTCCGGATCAGCATGCGAGTCCAGATACACAGGAGGTGCTGCCACCTTTTGTGCAGCCATCACGGACGCCACTGGAACCAGGCATAGCAGGAGAAACGCAGTGCGGACGGGCACCGTTGTTTTGGAGTTGAGAGAGAGAGAGAATTTCTGGGCCAACATCAAACAGTTCTCCTGATTGCTTGTACTACTGCTTTTGTTTTTGCTGTTGTCTTTGCTTTTGCCGTTGTTGTTTCTGCCGTTGTCGTTGCTTTTCTGGTTGTCATTCCCGAAGGGAATCTGCTTCTGTTGTTGTCGTTGCTTTGCTGTTGTCGTTGCCTTTGCTGTTGTCGTTGCTTTTGCTGTTGTCGTTGCTTTGCTGTTGTCGTTGCTTTTGCACTTGCTTTTCTGGTTGTCATTCCGAGCGCAGCGAGGAACCTGCTGTCTCCCGTTCTTCGTTCGGATTACTCGCATTCGTGAGTAGAGGCAAGAGACTAGCTTGTACCAGCACGAGTTAAAAACGGGAGACAGCAGGTTCCTCACTTCGCTCGGAATGACAACTAAAAAGACAACGACAACAACACAAGCTACGAGCGAACCCCGTGGCGACCAACCCCACCACGGGACCCTCCCTAGAAGCTGTACTTCAGCGACAACTCCATCACCCTCGCACTCCCCGACTTCGTATCCAAAGTCCCCCACGTATACCCCGCAGGCAGCCCCGAAGCCACATTCGGTGTAAACGTCGTACCGTCATTCGTAGCGTACTTGAGCGTAATGTCGTTGCTCGTACTAAACCCTCCCAGGGGATGATTCAGGAAGTTGAACGCCGACACACGGAATTGCACATTCTGCTGTCCAGTAATGCGGAAGGTTTTATAAATAGTCAGATCCGAGTTGTCATAAGCGGGCCCACTCAGATAAGGGAACTGCCTCAACCCCTGATGCCCCACAGCAGGCGCGCTAAAGCAGGAGAGGTTCAGCAATTGCCGCGACTGCAATCCACTCCTCGGATTGCAGGTCATAATCGGCAGGATCTGGTTCGCATTGGTTCCGAAGTAAGTATTCGAAGTCAGCGATTCATTCTTCGCCGTGTTGAGAATCGTCAGCCCAAGATTCTGTGTATCCTGCGCCTGCAGGTTTCCGCCCGACTGCCAGGTCGTGGTGCCGGAGATCGTCCAGCCATTGACGGTGCCGCTAATCAGCCGGTGGTCTCCGCGATACACCTTGCCGATGTCATAGGCATACGAAGTATTGATCACCTGGGGACGATCGATATTCAAGATGCCATAGTTGCCACGCACGTTGAACGCATCGACCGTGCTGTTGATAATGCCCAGCGACTTCGACCACGTGTAGTTCACATCGAAGGACAGGCGGCCTGCCTGCTTGAGCCACGCGATCTGCAGCCCATGGTAGTTGGAGTAGCCGACATGCTGGTTCACCGTAATGGCGTTCGAACCATAACCGGCTTGATAGGGGTAGTAGTCGTTGAGCTTGTAGGTGGAGGTGTTATCGGGATCGGCCGGGGCCGCCGCACCCGTTACGGGGTCCGGTTGAAAGAGGCCGCCAACAGGAATCTTATTCACGTTGCTGAAGCCGGAACCGCCAATGGAGGAACCACTGCTCTGGCCACCCATCAACAGGTGGCGCGTGGTGTTGCCGACATACGCAATCTCGAACAGCGACTGCCAGGGGAGCTGCCTGTCGATCGTGAGATTCCAGGCAGCAGTGTTCGGAACGTTATAGTCGTTCGGGTCCGCCGCACTGACAGCGCTTGGAAGGGCCGCACTGGCAGCCGCAGTCGCGCCAAGATCACCAAGGTGCGAAAGAGTCACGGACTGCCCGCTGGGCGAGTTATAGGTGGTCATCAACTGTGACGTGCTAAGGTCCCCGGCATAGTCGTTGAATTGGTCGTTCCAGCGATACTCACCCCATCCGCCGCGGATGACGGTACGGCCCGCACCATCGAGATTCCAGGCCATGGCAGCTCGTGGTGAGGTAAAGGCCAGCCGCGTCGGCGAGCCGCCTACAGGGATGCCGGGATTGAGGGCATGCCAGGAGACGCCGGGATAGACCTTCCCTGAGTTGACCTCGCTCGTATAATTTCCGGGGAGCCAGACCGCCAACCCTGTTCCTTGCCGGTCGTACCAGCGGCCGACATGGTCCCAGCGCAGACCCAGGTTCACTGTAAGTCGGCTCGTGACCTTCCAGTCGTCCATCAGGTAGGCAGAGGTGGTGCGGTAAGCCATATCTTCGATCGGCATGTAGTTATTCTGGGTAAAGGCAGTGGCAATGCCCATCACCAGGTTCGCGACCGGATTGATGGAGCCGATGCGCACTGTTGGATTAGCTACGTTAGGCTGCAGCCCGCTGTTGAACGAGAGGTTGCCGTTCGGATAAGCGTAGGTTCCCTGGCGATTGCTGGCGAGGTCGGTATACGCTCCGAACTTGATGGTGTGCGACTTATAGACCTTGGTGACGTTGTCGGAGAAAGCTGGATTAGCCTTGACCGTAGGATAGGAACCTCCTACCTCCCACAGATCGGGTTGAGACAAGTCAGGAAAGGTCTGTGCTCCGGCGCTGTTGATCGAGGGCGCAAGCTGTGCGGCGCTGCTGTAGATCGTTCCGTAGCCATAGCCCAGCGTGGACTTATACGCTGCCTGAAGATTGTCCGGCTGATAAGGGCTGCTGGCATATCCCCACGCGGCGACGAACTCATTGGTGAGCGTTGCGCTGAAGATATGTACGAAGTTGCCCGTCAGAACCCGCGAAACGGTGGGATTGTTGATGGTGCCGCCCTGGTACGGCGCGGCATAGCTGGGGTTGTAGTAAATATGCGCCGGCTGCGAGGAACCGTTGCTTCCGGTCTGATAGGTAAAGAAGAGCTTCGTGTTCTCGCTGAGGTTGTAGTCCACCCGGGCGCGCCACACATAGCCGTTCGCCTGCGTGGTGACAGGCAGATAGAAGTTGTAGCCTCCGGGCGTACTGGCCGGATTGGCATTGGCGGCGGGGAACATCTTCATCAACGCCGCCGCGCCGGCGTCCAGGTACTGCGAAGGAATCACGCCTCCGGTGATCGGTGTGCCATCGGGGGCAACAGACTTGGACAGATCATTGCACCAGTTGGTGGCGGAGGGGCTGAAACCGCTGGGACAGAGCGCGGAGTTGCCTGCTCCGCCGGAGGTGAAGTTGCCTGCCTCCATGGCCGCCGTCGGCACATAAGACTCGAGCGGAGCGGCTGAGGGAAGGAGCTGGCTGTAGTACTCGTAGCCGGCCCAGAAGAGCAGCTTGTTGTTATGGTTGAAGTCCGTTCCGGGGACCTTGATCGGACCGCCTACATTGCCGCCGGGGTAGTAGTAGTGGGCCTCCTGCTTGGGGCTGCCTTGATTGTCGTTGGCCCAGGAGTTCGCGTTGAGCGCGCTGTTGCGGGCGTACAGATAAGCCTGTCCGTGGTACTTGGCGGAGCCGCTCTTGCTGATGGCGTTGACGATCACCGGACCGTTGGGACTGTCGGCGCCGAAGTTCGACGTCTGAACTTTTACCTCCTGGGTCATGTCCGGGTTCACCACGGCAATCGACCAGCAGTTGCAACCTGGATCGATGATGTTCGCGCCGTCGAGGATGTAGGACGTGCCGCCGCGATAGGGTGCGCCACCCGGGGAGAGTCCCACGCCGATGGTGCTTCCCGTCGAAGAGGAGGCGGTGAAGTCAAAGCCTACGCCGTTACCGATACCGTTGGGAACGCTGGTGACGCCGGGAAGGACCTTGAGGAGTTCCGAGATATTGCGGCCCTCCAGCGAAAGCCGCTCGATGTCTTTGGAGCTTAGAATCGCCGAGCGCTCTCCTGAATCGGTCGGCAGCAGATTGGCGGCACCGGCCTCGACCTCGACGGTCTCGCTGGAGGCGCCCACCGCCAGGGCGATCCCGGCCACCTCACGGGTATCGCCGGGGTTCATCGCAAGGCCTGATTGTTTCCAAGATTTGAAGTTGGCCGCCGAGACCGTCACCGTATAGGTGCCCGGCTCAACCGCTGCAAAGGTGAAGTGCCCCACGCTGTTGCTCACCGTCCGACGCTCGTCGCGGCTCGCCTCGTTAAGCAGAACGATACTCGCGCCGGGCACCGCGGCACCGCTGGAGTCCATGGCCGTGCCGGAGAGGCTTCCGGTCGTCAGTTGTCCGCGCAACAGCGGAGTCATGAGCAGAAGGCAAAGCGGCACGAGAGCGATCAGTCTGCCGAACGCCTTCCCCTCACGTCTGAACCTGTTCGGAATCCGGGCCCCTATTGAAAACGATGTTGTTCTCAGGATCTGCTGGAACAGGAATCTAAGTCTTGGGGTCATCTGGTTCTCCTTGAACGGATAAAAATGGTGGCGTCGTTTGCGATCGCTCACTGGCAAGCCTGAAGGTCTGGTCGAAGGCGGCGTAGGGAAACTCTGAACAGCCGTTTCTTCAGCCCGGATCACATGACGCTTCGGAATACACAGGCCACAAGCAATGTACGGTTCGTTACCGGTCTAACTGCTTGATTCTGCGTGTTTGACAGGTCAGATTACAGGGGGGTACCATACCGCCTCGTAGACATAACCTATTCATGGAAACCCTCATCAACCCGGCCTCTGCATCGGAGGAGAACCAGGGAACAGGATCTCGAAGCCCCGAGCGCGTGTACCAGGCGCTCGACCTGATCCTCTCCAGCCCTCCCTTTCGGAACACGCAACAGGGGCAGAGCCTGTTGCGCTACATCGTCAAGCACACGCTCGCCGGCGAGGACAATCTTCTGCGCGAACGCGTGATCGGCTCGGAGGTCTTTGGCCGCCGCCCGGACTACGAGACCGGCGACGACCCGGTGGTACGAATCCGGGTAGCCGAAGTTCGAAAGCGTCTGGCGCAGTACTACCAGTCGCTGCACGAGACGCCAGACGTCTACATCGAGATCCCCTCCGGCTGCTATCGCGCGACCTTCCGGTGGAACGACACTCCTCATGAAGCCGTCCACGGAGCGGCTGGTGGATTTATTCCACCTGTTGGAATAAATCCTGAACCTGTCTATACAAGCCACCCCCCAGTCGATCCCGAACTTCACCCAACTCCAGAAATCCCCCAGGGCTCCCCCATTTCCGCCACTTTGCGCGAATCCTCCGTCAAGAAGGGAAGTTGGAAGATCTGGACCTCGGCAGTCGTCCTTCTCCTCCTCGCAGGGATTGCCGTTTGGGCTCACTGGAACAACGCTCAAACCGAAGGTTTCAAAAAGTTCTGGGCTCCCTGGACGAACAGTCCAAAGCCGGTCATCATCGTCATCGGAAGCAACGCCGTATACCGGCTCTCCGACAGCGTCACCGACCAGTACGCTCGGGACCATGCGTTGGAGACGCACGGCCAGGAGTTCTTCGTTCCGTTCGCTCCAACGGCAACCCTCCATGGCAGCGATTTGCACCCGGCAGAGAACAGCTTCGTTGCTCTGGGTGACGTCGCGTCCGTCTCCGCGCTGGTAGCCACGATTACCCGGCAGAAGCAGACCTTCCAGGAGCGCTTTCCCAACGACATCTCCTTCGCGGAACTACGCAACAGTCCCACGCTACTGGTCGGAGGCTTCAATAATCCGATGACGGTGGAGTTGACCAAAGGTCTGCGCTTCGTCATGAGTGCCCGCAACGAAATCGATGACGCCCAGGACCCCCATCGACGCTGGCTGCTGCATGCTTCTCTGGACTCGCACGACACCGAGGACTACGCGATCGTCACCCGGCTCATCCAAAGCCCCGGCGATGTTCCTCTACTTAGCGTTGCCGGCATGGGGCAGTACGGAACCCTGGCTGCCGCCGACTTCGTCTGCAACCCCGCAGCAATCTCCGACATGGTGCATCACCTGCCGAAAGACTGGGCAAGCCGAAACCTGCAGCTGATCCTCCACGTCAAGGTCATCGACTTCAAACCGGTGGCAACAGAAGTCGTCGCCGTACACGTTTGGTAGGGCATTTGTAATCTTGCGGCAACAAAGCAATTGTTAGGCTTTGGAGATGATAGTGCGACGGTGTAGTTGGCAACTTGGAGTGATGACAGGCTTGGCTCTGCAGGCCGGGTTAGCGTTTGGACAGACGGGAACTTCGATCGATCTGCCAACGAGTAAGCAGATCGTGCGACCGGTGCCCGGTAGCCCGCAACGGCTGAACAGCTTGCCGATGTCGATGGCCATATCGCCGGACGGACGCTATGTCGTAACCGTGAATGCCGGGTATGGAACCTACGAATCGAACTACATGCAGTCGCTGGCCGTGATGGATACCCAGACCGGCGTAGTAGTCGATTTTCCCGATGACCGTACAGCAGTCAAAGCCAAGCAAACGCTTTACTCAGGCCTGGCCTTCAGCCACGACGGCAAGCACGTCTACGCCAGTATGGGCTCGGAGACCGACCCTCTCGGCACAGGTAAGAACGATACCGGCAGTGGCGTGGTGGTTTATGGCTTCAGCGACGGAAAGATCTCGCGGGAACGGATGATGAAGATTCCTCTGCAGCAGTTGGCTGCGGGGCGCAAGACGATGCTGGTCGGCGGAGTGGAGGGCGATAAGGGCGTTCCATTTCCAGCAGCGATCGCTGTCATTGGTTCGGCGGGCGCGGAGAAGATCCTGGTCGCCGATAATCTTTCCGACGATGTGCTGCTGATGGATGCGACTACAGGCGAGATTATCACTCGGTTCGACCTGTCGGAAAACGACGCTGTGCCTTCGACGTATCCTGTCGCCCTGAGCGTGTCGAAAGATGAGACCCGCGCGTTTGTGGCGTTGTGGAATGCGAGCGAGATCGTTGAACTGGATCTGAAGAAGGGCACTGTAGGCCGGAAGCTGCCACTGCTCAAGCCGGACAATGCTATAGCTGCAGGCACACATCCCTGCGCCTTTGAAGTATCGGCCGACGGTCGGACGATGTACGTTGCCCTGGCGAACCGCGATGCCGTTGCGGCCGTGAATGTAGACGCCGGACAGTTCGCAGTGAAGGGATACTTCGATACGCGTCTGCCGCGGCAGACCTACTTCGGAGCAGAGCCCGAGGCTCTGGCCTTGTCGTCCGATGATTCGAGACTGTATGTCGGCAATGCGATCACAGATGCGATTGCGGTGTTCGACACCAGGAAGCTGACCCCGAAGGCTGCCCAACAGGGGATGATCGAGCCGCTCGGATTTGTGCCGACAGAGTGGATGCCGATGTCGATGGGTATCACCGGAGGAAAGCTGTACATCGCAACAGCCAAGGGCAAGGGAACCGGACCAAATAACTTCCCCCAGCGTCAGGTGCCGGGATCGCACGCCAGGATCGGGGCGTCTACCTATATCGGAACGCTGCTCTACGGTTCGCTTGCCGTGTTGGATACGCAGGCGATGGAACAGAACCTGCCCAAGTGGACGGCTGAGGTTGTGGAGTCCAACCGGACGAAGGCCGCAGAGGAGAAGATCCAATTTGCAGGCGGCCAGGATCGCATCAAGCATGTGATCTACGTCATCAAGGAGAACCGCACGTACGATCAGGTCCTTGGGGATCTCAAGCAGGACGGTAAAGCCGTTGGCAACGGAGACCCGAGCCTGGCGATGTATGGTGAGGACAGCACTCCGAATGAGCACAAGCTGGCCTTGCAGTTTGGAGTGCTGGATAACTTCTACGATTCCGGTGAGGTATCGGGCGACGGACACGTCTGGTCGACCGCCGGCATTGGAACGGATTACCTGGAGAAGACCTGGCAGCAGAGCTATCGCGGCGGAGAGCGGACGTACGACTTTGAAGGAGTCGTAGCGCAGGGCTATCCGATCCTGCAGAAGATTCCGGACGTCAATGAGCCGACGAGCGGATACCTCTGGGGCAACATGGCGCGGCATGGCAAGTCGTACTACAACTTTGGGGAGTACATCGCGTCGACCTTCTGTGGAGCGAAGAAGACGGAGAATCCACAGGACGGCCCGCTGCTGGCCGGAGCAACGTGCGAGAAGCCTACGATCCTGCCGGGCGATGCTCTCCCTGAAGCTTGGGGCGGCGGAGTGAACAAGTGGCAATGGCCGATTCCGGTGCTGGCCAACAACACGGCCACGAAGCCAGAGCTGGTCGGCCACTTTGCGGCAGAGCAGCCGGACTTCAATCTGCGCGTTCCGGATCAGATACGAGTAGAAGTCTTCCTGAAGCACTTCAAAGGGTGGGTAGCGGATCGTGAGGCAGGTAAAGACACCTTACCGAACTTTATCCTGATGCGTCTCGGCAACGACCATACGGCGGGAACGGTTCCCGGCGGACCGACACCGAAGTCTTCCGTCGCGGATAACGATCTGGCTGTCGGCCGGTTGGCGGAGGCCATCTCGCACTCGCCCTATTGGGACGACACAGCGCTCTTTGTTCTGGAAGACGATGCCCAAGCCGGTGCGGACCACGTAGACGCGCATCGCAGTATTGCTTTAGTAATTAGCAAATACTCTCCGAAGAAAGCGGACGGAACTCCGTTTGTAGACAGCCGGTTCTACTCGACGGTTAGTTTCGTGCGGACGATGGAGACGCTGCTGGGACTGCCTCCGATGAACAACAACGATGCCTTCAGCTCTCTGATCGGATCGCTGTTTACGGGAGCAGGAGAGCAGCCAGCTTACACCGCGGACTATGTGAATCGCGATAACTCGTTGATCTATACGGCCAACGTGAAGACGGCCGTCGGGGCGAAGGAATCCATGAAGATGGACTTTCGCCACGCCGACCACGCGGACCCTCAAAAGCTGAACGTGATCCTCTGGAAAGACGCCATGGGGGATCGCCCAGTACCGGCGATGTTGACGGTACATCGGAAGCTAAAGAAGGACGATGACGACGACTAGTTTGTTTTAGGCAGGACGATTTTTGCTACGGCACGAAACGCAAACCCCGACACGAAAGTGTCGGGGTTTGCTTCAGCGCGCTACGACTGTTTCAGCAGCCCTAATTGTTCTTATGCCGTTTCTGTTTGTTCGCTGTTCTCCAGGTGTAAAGAGCATAGAAGGCATAACCGAATTGCAAACCCCATGTGATCGCGTAGATGAGTACCAAATTCCGATGGCCCAATGGCGTGTCGATCGCCGGGTCATACGGAAAGATATTCAGTAGAAAAAACAAGATGTTACGCATATTGCGATTCCTCATTTGCTGTTGAATCGATGATTTCCAGCGCCTCTGTTTCCTCATTCTGCTGGCTACGTAACTCCGCTGCGTACCGTATGCTGGCGATCAGCAGTCCCCATGCCGCCCAGGCAAGCACATTCCACCAGACAGGACGGGCAATGCTGGGAGCGATGGAACCTTCGCCTCCAAATACGGGAGCGGGATGTTGTGTACGCCACCAACGGGTAGACATGTAGACGATAGGGATATCGCAGAACCCAAAGATTGCCAGGACCGCGCACGTCGTAGCCCGGGTAGAACCAGTGCTCATGCGCCGCACGAACAAATAGCTAATGTAAATAGCCCACAGCATGAGCGTAGTGGTCAGACGTGCGTCCCAGGTCCACCATATGCCCCATTCTTCTCTCCCCCAGAGAGAACCCGAAACGAGCCCCAGTGTGCAATAAAGGACGCCCATCTCTGCCGTGGCAAGAGCCAGGGCGTCTGCTTTCACTGAGGCATCTGCATGCTTGTGCCGCAGGAATAAGTAAGCTACTGACGCCGCTAGATTCAGAGGGAGAAATACTGAAGCACCAATCCAATTTGGGAAATGATAGTAAAACGCCCGAATCATGTTGGCCTGCTCTGCATCGGGTGGCGATGCCCAGAGGGCCAATCTAAGACCATAGCCTAAGAGGCTTACGGAGATGACGAACCAGATCCAGCGGATCAGCCTTCCCTTTGTACTCATCGAATCATCTCTCGCATAGCTTCACGGAATTCTCTCATCTCCCGATTTTAGTTGAGCCTCATTGCGAGTTAGTCGTTTACCGGATAACTCGTTCTGTATGAAGCATCCGGGACAATTCTCCAATTACGGATGCCGTGCACCGCTTGCGACTCCCATGGAAACCTCAGAGGTTGAAGGCAACGCGAACCCCGCTGGAGGCATTTAACGTACGAAGACGAACGGTCTTCGGACCTGAGTGGACTATCCACTGCGCAGTGATGTCGGGCTCTAGTGGGATCCTCTCGAAAAGGAGGAGTTTAATGATCTCAAAGCAAATGTGTAGCAAGGTTCTACTGGGCTTCGTGCCTACGCTGTTGGCTGGTGCCATGGCCGTTGCGCAGAATCAACCGGGTGGTGGTGCTGCCGGTACGTCTAACCAGACCACCACGAATCCATCTACTTCGGCGCCAGGTCCAGGTGGTATGGCGTCCGATATGAATGACAATCAGCAGCTACAGGGAATGGCAGACCAATCCTTCGTGAAGAAGGCGCTCGAAGGCAATGCCGCCGAGGTTCAACTGGGGCAGTTGGCCCAGCAAAAATCACAGAGCGATGACGTTAAACAATTCGCGCAGAAGATGGTCTCGGATCACACGCAGCTCAACGACCAGATGATGAAGCCGATCGCTCAGCAGCTCAAAGTAAAAGAGCCGACCGAGCTTTCGAAGAAGGACAGAGAGCTTGTCGCAAAGCTCGGCGGCCTCTCCGGTCAGGAGTTCGACCAGGCTTACATTCAGGCTATGGTGAGAGACCATAAGCAGGACCTGTCGGAGTTCAAGGATGAAGCCTCAACTACGCAGAATCCCGGTATGAAGCAAGCCGCGCAGCAGGGGGTGGCGTTGATCTCACAGCATCTCCAGATGATCGAGCAGATCGCGCAAAATCACAATATGCCTGACGGTAAAGTAATGAAGTCTTCGGGTAGTTAATTGCCTTCTGCCTACAAAACAATGAAGGGCCTCATAGAGGCCCTTCATTGTTTTTTGCCTCGGAGTTCTTAGTTCGCTGCAGGTTCGCGCTGATAAGGCTTCTGCATCAGCGCACGGGCCTCGTTAATAGCTCCTTGTGTATTGTCGTTGGTCTGCACAGCCAGGCGGTACTCATTGACGGCACGATCGCGTTGGCCTGTTACATCAAAGATCCTGCCCAGATTGATATGGCTCCAGACCTCGGTCCACTTCGGATCGCCGTCGCCTCGTAGTGCGTCGCGAAACGAGTTAGCGGATGCCTGGTAGTTGCGCTGCGTGAAGAAGATCTCCGCGAGGCGATAGTTTGCCAACGAGCTGGAGCGGTTGGAGTCGAGTGCCTTTTGATACTCGGCGATCGCGGCCATCAGGTCGCCCTGCGCTACCTCCTGCTGGCCGCGCAGAACGGCAATACGGACAGCCAGGTCAGGCGTGTTTTTGAGCACCCAGTTCTCGGGATCAATGGTGATGCGGCGCGGCCGTCCGAAGGTCTCAATGGAGTAAGCAGACTCTGTCCCTGAGAGATCGACGCGGCGCTCCTCGGTCTTGCCTTCCGTCTCGATGCGCAGTTCTATCGGCATGCGAAAGAGGTCGAGGTCCTGCGTGACGGAGCCGACGGTGCGAAAGCCCTTGTTGCTGCCGAGCCGGAAGACGCTGAAATTGTTGCCTAGCTCGGGTGCGCCGGTGCCGTCGAGCCACTGGGAGAAGAAGGGCGTGAGCTGAAGCTTCGATTGGGCTTCGGCGACGGTCTGAACGTTTGCGGTACGTACGGGCTTGTCGGTGTACTGCGAGAGCAGCGAGCGCAGAAACTGCTGGAAGACATCGTCGCCCATCTCCCAGCGGAGCATGTGGAAGACCATCGCACCCTTCTCCAGGGTCATCGACTGAAACTGCGGCGAGAACGGATCGAGCCGGCCAAGGGTGGTGAGCGGTTCGGTGTCATAGGCCAGCGCCCCAGCCTCCACATCAGAGATAGCGGATTGCAGCGCAGTTTTACCGGCGGAGTCTTCGAGGTACAACAGCTCGGCGTAGCGCGACATACCGTTGGTGATCCAGGCGTCGTTGAGTGTCGCCGGTGAGGTCTCCGAGCCCCACCATTGGCGCGCAACAGTATTCGCGAACAACCGTGCATTGCCGCGGTCGGGGCGGATGGCGACGATCTCGGGCGCCCAGGCGGCAGAGACTGAATCTCCGGGGAGCTCTACTACCTCGAGCCGCCCGGACTCCGCGCCACCGAAGAGGTTCGTCATGAACTCGAACTCTTTGGCGACTGTAGCCGCGAAGTCCTGACCCTTCTCTTTGTACTTGTCCGTGACGAAGACGCGAATGTTGGGAATACCTGGCGTGGTGATCGGCGGAAGGAACTTGCCCGCTACGATGGTTCCGGGAAAGCCCGGCTTGGTCCAGTTGAAGACGAACTCAGTGCCACCGCCGGAAAGCTTGTGTTCGCCGCTTACGCCGCTGCCGACGACACGCTCGCCCTCGGGCACGGTGATGTGTATCTCGGCTGTGAACCGATCGGTGAAGAGCCCCGTCATGGGGAACCAGCGCCCCGCATAGAGCAGGACGCTGACGGGATCAGCAATCTGGACGAGCTTGATTCCATCGACCGGGCTGGTCTCGACGGTAGGCGCTCCCGCATAAGTAAAGATGTAGGTCGCCGAAGACCCTTTAGCTAATAAGGTGGCGGGGGTAACGCGGATGGTCGAGTCGGTAACGTTGCGCTCAGAGTTTAGAGAGGCGTTGGCCGCGTCAGTAATTTTGCTGACCTGCAGGCCGTTATTCAAACCGAAGACGACGACGTTGAGGTCATCGAGCGCCGTGAAGGTGATGGCGGCGGTGGCGGTCAGCTTGCCGGTCGCCGGATCGAGGTCGGCGTGAATGACATAGCCGGTGATGTCGATCTGCGGACGTCCTGGAGGAGCTGCGTGGAGCGCAAGCGCTGAGAGACCCACCAGAAGAATGCAAAGGCTGCGGAGTCGCTGAATCATGCCGTAAGTCCTTGGCGGAGCATCGGACCAGGCCGCGCTCCATCGTCATTGTGTTCTGTTTTGCGAGTGCTGAACACATGATTGCGTTTCAAACGTCTTAGACGCAAATTGTACGACTTAGGCCTTGTTCCCGCTGCCCGAAGACGAGAGAAGCTCAACCACGGCTTCGGCGACGCGGTGGATGGGCGATCCTGCTACCGCATCGCTCGCGCGAAGCTTGTGGCGGACGTCGGCCAGGGCTGCTATCTGGGCCTCGCGTGCCGGCCCATCGAGCAGCAGCGGAGTGAGCGCAGAGGCGACATTCGCGGCGGTGAAGCGGCTCTGTAGCAGCTCGGGCACGATGCGCCGCCCGGCGATGAGGTTGACCATCGCTACCGGCAGGTTGCCGTCGAGGTCCATCATTTTGGGGAACTCATCGGGATAGCGAACAAGCTTCTTGGCGAGCGCAAAGGTCAGGTCCGAGACCCGGTAGACGACGAGGAACGGATTGCCGACGATCGCCGCCAGCACGGTCGCGGTGCCGCTGGCCACGACTGAGGCGCGGGCATGGGAGAGAGCCTCGTAGGCGTCAGGAACCAGCGTGAGCCGGATACTGGAGGCCTCAGGGCCGAAGTACTTCAGGTGTTCGGCGTTCAGTTGATCGATGTACGCACGAAGATTTGTGGGATCGATCGTAGAGGCTACCGGCAGCAGGAACTCGTAGAGCGTGTGGGCGGCGGGATCGCGGGGCTGCCGGACACGGTTGCCGTCGAAGGTCGTATAAGCCGCGGAACTGGCGATTAGGTCGCTCATAGCCAGCTCGTGCAGCGTGGGCAGGTTGGCGTGGATCTCCTTCCAGCGGCTGCCGGGCAGCAACGCGATCCAGATTCTTTCCAGGTCGAGGCCATGCTGTGCGGCGTAGGCCTCGCGGGGGATGGCTGTTCTGGGCGTACCGGCCAGCGGATGTCCCACAAACTCCGCGTCGACGCCGCGTTCGCGGTAGAACGTCTCTTCGAAGGGGAAGATGACGAGCATCTTGTCCACGCGCTCCTGCACCCAGCGCAGACGGCGTCGCTTCCAGGCCCAGAGCTGCGGGCTGACGAACCAGACCACGGGCACTCCGGAGCGGTGGAGATGCTTCGCCAGCCGGAAGTTCACGTCGGGGAAGTCGATGAGCACGGCCACATCGGGCCTGTTGGCGCGGATGGAGCGAACCAGCCGGCGATAACTGGCGTAAATGTGCGGGATGTGGCGAAGAATCTCGGTGACGCCCATGACCGCGACGTCTTCCGCGCGGACAACCCGTTGCTGGCCGGCCTGTTCCATCTGCGATCCGCCCAGGCCGGTGAAGGTCGCGTCAGGGAAACGCTCGTGCAGATTTTGGATCAGGGCAGAGCCGTAGGCATCGCCCGAGGCCTCGCCTGCGGAGAGAAAGATGCGCGGATTGGAACGAGTGGCGATGGCTGTAGTTTAGCTGGTCGAGGAGTGGGTTTGTTTGGAACGGTATGCTGTGGGTGAGCTTTGCCGAGTCTATGAATTTAAAGAATTTAAAATTGTTGCCAAATTCAGAACGCTGGCGGTCGCATCTTTTGTCTGTGCCGCTGGGGCTGGTGAGCCGAGGGCTCATGACTCGCGACGCTCTTCTTGGAGTGACGCGCCGCATTCCAAAGCATGAGTCGCGCGAAGAGTTCTTCTTTGCCAGTGGTACCCGGCGTCTAGCCGGAGTGTTGGTTGCGGGTGATGAGGGCGCGCCGGTCATCCTGATCTGCCATGGGATCGGCGAGACGGTAGGGCATTGGAGTGGCGTTCAGGCATGGTTTCGGGATCATGGCGTGGGCACGATGGTCTTCAACTACTCGGGCTACGGTGCCAGCTCGGGAAAGATCCGTTCAGAACACTGCGACGAGGACCTGGTATCCGCTTATGCGGAGCTGCGAAGACGGATCGGACTAAGTGTGCCGGTCTTCGTGCTGGGTTTTTCCTTGGGCAGCGGTATCGCAGCGAGCGGGGTCGGGCGGCTGGAGCCACCGCCTGCGGGGTTGATCCTGTGCGAGGCGTTTACCTCTTTCCAGGATGCTGTGCGCTCGGCGGGATTTCCGCACTGGTTGGCGCGTGAGCTGCCGGATGTCTGGAACACCGTTACGGTTGTGGCTTCGGCGCGGTTGCCGGTCTGCGTGGTTCATAGCGACGGCGACAAGCTGTTTCCCTTGAAGATGCCGCGGCGAATCGCCAAGGCCTGTGGCGAACGAGGAGAGTTGATCGTGGTCGAGGGGCTGGCGCACAATGAGCCGTATCTGAAGCCGATGGACGCCTACTGGGGGTCGATCGTTGCGTGGATGGCTCGGCAGGAATGCCCGGGAGAGACTGATGGCGGCAGGTAAATCGAAGACGTTTCGCGCAGCCCTCGAAAAGGGCGACCGCTCGCTGGGCTGGACCATCGCACGCGTGCCCTTTGAGCCCTCCGAGATATGGCCGAAGATGGTTCGCCTGCGCGTGCGGGGCGAGATCAATGGCTTTGCGTTCCGTACCTCGCTCTTTCCCGATCCGCGTGGTGGATTCTACCTGCTGGTGAACAGGGTGATGCAGCGGGGGGCTTCGGTTTCCTCGGGAGAGATGGCGGAGTTTTCGTTGCAGCCGGATATGGAAGCGCGCGCGGCAGAGCTGCCGGATGAACTCGCCGTGCTTCTGGACGATGAGCCAGGGCTGCGCGAGTGGTACGACGAGTTGACCGAGTACATGCGGCGCGAGATCGGCAAGTGGATAGCGGGCGTCAAAAGTGATGAGGCCCGCATGCGCCGCGCCGAACAGGCAGCCGAACGCCTGCTTGCGGCGATGGAAGGCGAGCGCGAGTTGCCGCCGGTCATCGAGGCTGCGTTTCGCAAGAGGCCGAAGGCAAGGGTGGGCTGGGCAAAGATGACTCCTGTACAGAGGCGTGGGGAGTTGATGGCGGTCTTCCACTATCAGACGCCGGAGGCACGCGAGAGGCGAGTAGGGAAGTTGTGCGATCTGGCCGAAAAACGCGTTCTTTTGTAGAGCTTTCTCCAAAGCTTCCCCAAATGACAGGCTTTGGTGACCCTGCGCAATGCGTTTATGTGAACAGCCAAACTTGCAAGTTTAACTTGCAAGTTTGGCTGTTCATGCGTAATCTGAACCTGTCATGTCGCGAAAGAACTTCGACCTCGAAATCACCGACTTTACCCATTCCATTGGGCTCCTGGTGCGACGCGCGCGCGTTGCCTCTTCTTCGCAGGAACTCTCCTGGACGGAGACCAGCGTACTGAAGCGCCTTGCCAAGGAGGGACCTGCTACCACCGCCGATCTGGCGCGAATGCAGGGTATGCGGCCGCAGTCGATGCGAACCATCATTGCAACGCTGGAGAAACTGGGCATGATCGTGCGCAAGCCGCACGCGACCGACGGCCGCCAGGTGAACATCGCGCTGACCGCCAAGGGCGCGGCTCTGCAGAAGAGTGCTGGCGATGCCAAGCGGACGTGGCTGGCAAAGGCCTTCGCCCAGCTCGACGCACAGGAACGAGAGACGCTGTTCGCGGCCGGAAGGATCATCAAGCGCCTGGTGGAAGGCGATACTCAGTGAGGATCGACGGCAGCTTATGAGTGGACCTGCAACCAGTCCGGATAGGGAGGAGATCTCTTCTCCTGGCAGTTCGATATCCCACGCATGGCGAGCGCTGCGGCACCGCAACTTCAAGCTCTTCTTCTTCGGCCAGAGCATCTCCGTAATTGGCAATTGGATGACGCGGCTGGCGACAACCTGGCTGGTCTATCACCTGACCCATTCGGCGCTGCTGCTTGGCATCGTAAGCTTCGCAGGGCAGATTGTTTCGTTTGCACTGGGGCCGTTTGCGGGCGTCTGGGTCGAGCGCCTCCACCGCCGTAATTTATTGGTGAGCACGCAAGCCGCGGCGGCTATTCAGTCGCTCGCTATGGCCGCTCTCACGTTGGCCCATGTCATCACTCTCTGGGAGATCATCGCGCTCACCGCCCTGCAGGGCGTGATCAATGCGTTCGACATGCCCGCGCGCCAATCCTTTCTTGTGCAGATGGTGGACGACCGGAACGATCTCAGCAACGCCATCGCTATCAACTCTTCGATGGCTAATGGAGCGCGGCTGATCGGTCCCGCCATCGCCGGTCTGGTGGTCGCGGCCTTCGGAGAAGGTGGTTGTTTTCTCATCGACGGCCTCAGCTACTTTGCCGTGATCGCCTCCTTGCTGCTGATGCGGATCAAGCCGCAGGATCTCCGGCGCAGCAAAGCCAACATGTTTGAGCAGATACGCGAGGGCTGGGATTATGTCAGCGGCTTTCGGCCTATCCGCACCATTCTTCTGCTCTTTTCGCTCATCAGCCTCATGGGGTATTCGTGGTCTGTGCTGCTGCCGATCTTTGCCGCCCAGGTCTTGCATGGCGGCGTGACGACTCTCGGCTGGCTCATGGGCGCGGCGGGAATCGGTGCCCTGACATCGGCGATCTCGCTTGCTTTTCGCAAGTCGGTTGTCGGGCTCACGAGGATGCTGCAGGTCGCTTCTGGGATGCTGGGAGTGGCGCTGATCCTCTTCGGCCTGTCGCATACATTGTGGCTGTCGATTGTCCTGATGGTCTTCGTGGGCTTCGGCATGTTGCAGGCTGCGTCCGCCAGCAACACGATCATTCAGTCGCTGGTGCCGGAGGATAAACGCGCCCGCGCAATGAGTTATTACACGATGGCCTTCTTTGGCTCCGCGCCCTTCGGCAGCTTGTTTGCCGGTGCGCTGGCTGACCGAATCGGTGCCTCTCACACGGTCATGGTCACGGGCACGTTCTGCATCGCCGGATCACTTTGGTTCACGTTGGAGCTGCCGAAGGTTAACGCAGTCATACGCCCGATCTACCGCAAGATGGGCCTGCTTCCTGCTCGCGACATCGATGCGATGCCGGACGTACAAGAGCCGGCGTTATGACTTCAACAATCCCTAACTGAGAGGAAACCCCATTGAACTGGCATCACTTTATCGCTTGTTTTTTCGCCGGCCTATTTCTAACGAATGTCGTGCCTCATTTTGTGTCTGGCATCTCTGGTGACCGTTTTCCAACCCCTTTCGCTAAGCCTCCCGGAAAAGGCTTGTCCTCCCCGACGGTGAATGTTGTCTGGGCGCTCTTCAACCTGGTCGTTGGCTATCTTTTGTTTCGGGTTGGAAAGGTCTCGAGCGGAGACACTCTCGCCCTTGTTCTCTTCTTCGCGGGCATCGCTGTAATCAGCCTCTTCTCGAGCGTGCGCTTTGCGCAGAAACACGCCAGCTAACTGCCTGAACGGAAGACGGGCGATCTTCCAGATTCACCAACGAAAGGAAAACCATGCCTCTGACTACACTCGATCCCAAAGCCGCCTTGATTGCAATTGATCTGCAAAAAGGCATCGTCGGTCTACAGACCATTCATCCTGGTGGCGAGATCGTCGCACGCACTGCCCAACTTGCGCACGCCTTCCGCGAGAAAGGTCTGCCGGTCGTTCTCGTCAACGTAACAGCCCCGGCTCCAGGCCGTACCGACGCCGGTCCACGCAACTTTTCGTTTCCAGATGATTGGACCGACCTTGTTCCCGAATTGGAGCAACAGCCGGACGATTATGTGGTCAGCAAGCAGCGGCCGGGTGCGTTCATCGGGACTTCGCTCGATGAGTACCTGCGCCAGCGCGGCGTAACCCAGGTCTTCCTGACCGGTATCGCGACAGGCTCGGGAGTAGAAGCGACTGCGCGCAGCGCCTTTGATTACGGCTACAGCGTCGTGGTTGTCGTGGATGCAATTACGGATCGGGATGTCGATGCACATCGCCATTGCGTCGAGAAGGTCTTTCCTCGGATTGGGGAGACCGATACCACGGAGAATGTGTTGAAGGTATTGCGCGGGTGAAGACCAACCTAGCGCGAGCGCTATCCGCAATGCTTCAGCGTTGCGAAACGGAGGAAGCCGTGGGCTTTAGGCCACGGAATTCAGGCTTGGCAAAATGTGGCCTTTAGGCCTGGGCCTTCTTCGGCTGCGGACAAAAAGGCCCGTGGCTAGGTTATGTCTGACGAATCGAAGACCCCAGCCTTGGAGCGACCCAGGCTCGCTGTACGCATAGCTTTTGTTTTGCGTTTCCCCACAGAACCGTCATCCTGAGCGAAGCGTCCCAGCCTTTGGGGACGCGTCCGTTCGACTACGCTCAGGACCGAAGGACCCCGAGGGTTGACCTCTTGCTTATGCCTTTGGAGCTTTTCGACCTTGAGCGCTCGAGCCTGGACTCTCGTGCTGGAAAAGGTTCCGGCATCCTGGGCGAGATCAAGTCCTTCGGGGTCCTTCGACTCCGCACCTCGCAAAAAACGCGAGGCGCTACGCTCAGGATGACGTCTCTGTGGGGGAACAAAATATGTAATGCGTTGCTGTACACGATTCGTCAGACACGAACTAAAAGCTCAATTCGTGCCTGCCTCTTGTTCCGTAGCCTAAAGGCGATTGCCTCCCTTACCCTCCGTCTCTGTGACGCTGAAGCGTCACAGAACGCGCTTCGCGCTATAGCTGGGGGCGGCCCTACGCAGTCGCCGTTTCGGCGATAGAGGAACCCAACTCCTGATCCTTGTACTGGAGCTGATAGAGCTTGTAGTACAGGCCGCGCAGCGCCAGCAGCTGCTGATGCGAACCCTGCTCGCGCAGCTGGCCCTTGTGCATGACCAGAATCGTATCCGCGCGCTGGATGGTGGAGAGCCGGTGGGCGATGAGCACCGAGGTGCGGCCCGTGATCATGCGTTCGAGCGCGAGACGCACGCGCAGTTCCGTTTCGGTATCGACAGAGCTGGTGGCCTCGTCGAGGATGAGGATCCCCGGCTTGTGGGCCAGAGCGCGGGCGAAGCTGATGAGCTGCTTCTGTCCGGTGGAGAGTGTCGAGCCACGCTCCAGCACCGGCTCGGCGAACTGTGCGGGCAGGGTGCGGATGAAGTCGGCGACATTTACTTCTTCAGCCGCGTTGGCGACCTCGTCGTCGGTGATCCAGTTCGAGCCCAGGCGGATGTTCTGCGCGATGGTGCCGGAGAACAGGAAGGGGTCCTGCAGGACGACGCCGAAGCGTTTGCGCAAGGGGATGAGGTCCTGCTCGCGGACGTCGATGCCGTCCACCAGCACCGCACCGCGCTGCACGTCATAGAAGCGCATCATGAGCGCGGTAATCGTGGTTTTGCCCGCGCCGGTGTGGCCGACGATGGCGGCGGTCATGTCCGGCTCGATGGTGAAGCTGACACCTTTCAGAATCCACTCGATGTTATCGAGTGCTGCTATCTGAAGCCCATTGTTCTGCGCAGAGAGACCTTGAAGAGCCTTGAGTTGTTCCGGCGTAAGCGTCTCGTAGGTGAACCATACATCGCGAAATTCAATGCGTCCGCTGCGGTCACCGGTAACGGGCTTTGCAGGGATCGGGATCTCGGGTTCGGTATCGAGCAGTTTGAAGACGCGCTCGGCGGCGGCCATGGCTGATTGCAGGATGTTGTACTTGTCGCTGAGGTCCTGAATGGGCCGGAAGAAGCGCTGCGCGTACTGGATGAACGCGATGAGAATGCCGACCGTGACCACAGGATGCAGGAAGCCGCCATGCTGGATGGCTGTCTGTCCGTGCAGAACCGCGATACCGCCACGCCAGATGACCAGCGCAATCGCGATGGAGCTAAGAAGTTCGACGACAGGGTAGTAGAGCGCGTAGGCGAAGATGGCGTCGGTCCACGCCGCCTTGTTCTCGGAGTTCACCGCGGAGAAGTCGCGGAAGGCGCGCTTTTCGCGGTTGAAGAGTTGTACGACGCTCATGCCGGAGACGTACTCCTGCGTGAACGAGTTGATCTTCGCGGTGGCCGCGCGCTGGCGGCGGTAGCTCTCGCGCACATAGATGCGGAACAGCTGCGTCGCATAGAGGATCGCCGGGATGACCGAGAGCGTCAGCAGGGCGAGCAGCCAGCTCATGCTCAGCATGATGACGACGATGAAGGTGAGCGCGAAGACGTCCTCAAAGATGGCGAGCACGCCCGAGGTGAACATCTCGTTGAGCGCGTCGACGTCGGAGGTGACGCGCGTGACCAGGCGTCCGACGGGATTACGGTCGAAGAAACCGACGTGCATGCGCTGGATGTGGCGGAAGATCTGGCTGCGCAGATCGAACATGA
Organism: Granulicella mallensis MP5ACTX8; assembly: GCF_000178955.2. NCBI lineage: Bacteria > Pseudomonadati > Acidobacteriota > Terriglobia > Terriglobales > Acidobacteriaceae > Granulicella > Granulicella mallensis. Next base: position 1,904,687 of record NC_016631.1, read on the forward strand.
TCTTTTGTCCGGTCCACTGCATCAGGTAGGTCTGGACGAACTCCAGGCCGAAGGTGAGCAGCAGGGAACCGAGGTAAAGCGCGCCGATCTCGGTCATGCCGCGAACGGGGTCCGGGCTGAGATGACGGGCGAGCCAGCTCAGCGGTTTTCCGGGGGTAGGGGCGAAGTAGGTATCGACCGCGACCTTGACGAGGTAGGGGCCGAAGACGTCGCTGGCGGACTTGATGAGGATGGCGACCGCAGAGATGCCGGCCTGCAGCTTGTAGGGCTTCAGGTACGCGAAGAGCCGGCTCATGAGCCGGCTATCGTAGGCCTTGCCGACGACATCGTCGTCGATGCCTGGGCGTTTGGGGGCAGCTTGCTGCGTCTGCTCCGCCGTTGCGGCGGGTTTTTTCTGTTCGTCTGCCATCGATTCCATTCTATTCGGAGCGGGCAGTTCGTCTTCTGAAATCACACCGCATGAAAGAATGGATGCGTGAGGATCGAATCGGCTTCGGATGCGCTGGGGATATATATTTCAGTCCCTTTTTGCCGCGCCAAGTGCAGTTTTTGCAACTTTGCCTCGGGAGTTTCGTCTCCAGCAACCATCGAGCGTTATGTGGCGATGCTCTGCGGGGAGATTGACGCGGCAAAGAAAGCCGCCGCGAGCCTCGGAGCCGATCTGCCGGGGTCGGTCGGAACGGTGTACTTTGGAGGGGGAACCCCGAGCCTGCTGGCCCCTTCGCAACTGCGTGAGATCTTTGCGGCGTTGCGGCGGAACTTCGAGGTGGCCGGGGATGCCGAGATTACGCTGGAGTCCGCGCCGGGGCAGATTGCGGACGAACTGCTCGCCGAAGCGATGCGGCTGGGCGTGAATCGCGTGAGCCTCGGGGTGCAGTCGTTTGTGGACCGGGAGAGCGCCGCGGTGGGCCGTTTGCACACGGAACGCGAGTGCGTGCGCGAGATCCTGCGGCTGCGAGCTGCTGGATTGCCTGAAGTCGGCGCCGATCTGATTGCAGGATTGCCCTATCAGACCGAGGAAAGCTTCGCTCATTCGCTGGAGGTTGCGAGTGGTGTGGGGCTGACGCACCTCAGCGTGTACATGCTGGAGGTCGATGAAGACTCTCGCCTCGGTCGCGAGGTGCTCGCCGGAGGGCAGCGCTTTCACGCGCATGGGGTGCCGCAGGAGGAGATCGCCGCGACGCTGTACGAACAGGCCTGTGCGATGCTTCCGCAGCAGGGGTTTGCGCAGTATGAGATCTCGAACTTTGCGGCGGAGGAACATCAGTCCAGGCACAACAAAAAATATTGGCAGCGTGCGCCTTACATGGGTTTCGGCCTCGATGCGCACTCGATGCTGCTGCGCGGGGTGGGTGCGGTTCGGTTTGCGAATCCTGAGGAGCTTGCAGATTACAGAGCGGCTATGCCTGCTGAGCCAACGCTGGTGGGGGTGCGTGAGGCGTTTGAGGAGACCGTGTTTCTTGGCCTGCGGATGACTGAGGGAATTTCGATGCAGCAACTGCGGAGTGAGTTCGCAGAAGAGCTCGTTGCCCCGTATGAAGAGGCTGTGCGGGAGTTGGTGGATGAGGGATTGATGCTTGCGGAAGAGGATCGCTGGCGGCTTACGCTACGCGGGCGATTGGTGTCGAACGAGGTGTTTGGGCATTTGCTGGAGAGGCTTCCTGGGTGAAGTTGTGGTGGTTCGGGAAGCAGATTCCCTACGGGAATGACAACTAGAAAAGCAAAGGCAAAGGCAAAGACAAAACAGAATCAAGCAAAAGAACGAAGGGATAAAGGAAAAGATGAGTTCGAAAGTAATCGACCTGCGTAGCGACACAGTGACCCGGCCTACAGCGGCCATGTATGCGGCGATGGCGTCCGCCGAAGTGGGCGACGATGTGTACGGGGAAGACCCGACAGTGAATCGGCTGGAGCAACGTGCGGCAGAGGTCTTCGGTCGTGAGGCCGCGATCTTTGTGCCTACCGGAACGATGGGGAATCAGATTGCGATTCGCCTGCACACCCAGCATGGGCAGGAGGTTATCTGCGAGTCGCGCTCGCATGTGCTCGACTGGGAGATGGCCATGCTCTCCGCCTTCTCCGGCTGCATGCCGCGTACCGTTGCAGGAGACCGCGGTGTGTTGAGCTGGGAGTCGATCAGGAAGGCTATCTCTCCTAAGATCTACTACCGGGCGGCGACAGGGTTGATCTCGCTGGAGAACACGCACAACATGGCCGGCGGAACCGTGACGCCGCTGCCAGTGCTGCGCGAGATCTGGCAGGGCGCTCGTGAGGCGGGGCTGCCGGTGCATCTGGATGGCGCCCGTGTCTTCAACGCTGCGACTGCGCTGGGAGTAAGCGTTGCCGAGTTGACCAGTGGCTTCGATACCGTGATGTTCTGCCTGTCGAAGGGGCTGGGCGCGCCGGTGGGCTCGATCCTGGTGGGTAGCCGTGCGGCAATCGATCGCGCACGCATCTTCCGCAAGGCGTTGGGTGGAGGCATGCGGCAGGCTGGCATCCTGGCGGCGGCTGGATTGATTGCATTGGAAGAGATGCCGTCGAGGCTCGGTGAGGATCATGCGAATGCGCGTCTGCTCGCTGAGGCCACTGCGCAGTGTCCCGCAGCGGAGATTGATCTTACCGCGGTGCAAACCAACATCGTCATCTTTTCACTGAAGAACAATGGCGATGCCGCGGGGTTTGTAGCGAAGTTAAAGGCGAAGGGCATTCTGTCGAGCGCTATCGGACCGCACCATGTGCGGCTGGTGACGCACTATGATGCGAGCCGTGAAGATTGCGATGCTTGCGCGGCGGCACTTACGGAGCTATTGCGCTAAAGCAATAGGAAGATAAGTGGGCCAACTAGCCTGGTGGCTCACTTATCTCCTGTGGTTGATCCACCTCTGTAAGTATTTAATAAAGCTATAGATTTATTACTGCATGAATAAATCTATTCCGAAATCCAAGAAGACAATTATCTGACAATTCCCTGACAACAATCGTTATTGCGCGCGCCTATTGTGATTGGCGGGTAACTCCTCAGGAGAGACCCATCTTCGTAACAGATCAGGATAGGTAGAGCAATGGAAAATCCGATAAGCAACATCAATCGTCCAGTTAATCGCCGTTCATTTATGAAAAGCGGTCTTCTGGCAGGAGGCGCTGCAACAGTTGGCGTCGGTTTGTTAGCGAATGGAACGAAGGCCAGTGCCCAGGGTCGATCAGAGGGCAGGCTCAATGCAGGAGATGCTGCCATTCTTCGTTTTTTGGCGGCGGCAGAGCTCATTGAGTCGGATCTCTGGACACAATATGCGGAGCTGGGTGGTATTGGCAATAACAAGCCCATTGAAGTAGATCCCAACCCCAACCCACCGTTGAATAACTATCAAATAGCGTTATCAAACCTCGATACCGATGGCCCGCAATATATCACCAGCAATACGCTGGATGAAGTAAGTCATGCTGCCTTCCTGAATGCCTATCTCAAATCCAGGGGAGCCGAGCCGGTTGATTTCAGCGAGTTCGAGACTTTGCCGGGAAGTACTGCTACGGGGTCGTCAGGCAAGTTGCGCCTCACAAACCTCATGCATCTCAATGTCGACACCAGCTGGTTTGTTCGTTATCGCAGCACAAAGAACCCGGACCTGGGGGCGACCTTTCCGCAGGCTGTCACTCTCAATGGGGTTACGGCTATTCCCAAGACCGATGCCGACTTCAATGGCGGTGCCGCCAGCTTTCCGGGCAACCTTCATATTCAGGCGATCGCGAATGTGGCCGCCTTTCACTTTGGAGCGATTGAGCAGGGCGGTACAAGCCTTTATGCAGCCATGAGCCAGAAGGTGTCGGACCCGGAGGTGCTGCAGATCACGCTTGGCATCGGTGGGGATGAGATCGCTCACTTCCTGGAATGGGTCGATTTTGCCGGCAATGGAGTACAGCAGAGCATTGCTCCGTTTACCGATCCCATCTCCGGCCTGACATTCCCGGACTTTTTCAATAATCCACCGCTGCAACCGCCCAGCGTGGTTCAGCCCAGCCTGATCTTTCCTGTTCCTTGTGAGTTCATCAGCTCCGAACTCCCTCCAGTCGCCATCATTCGTCCGTTGACCGACAAGGTTACGGGCGCCGTCGCTTCGGTCGCAGCTCTTACCGCTAGTGGCCTTTTTACCGGCCAGAGCAGGAAGTTCCTTCAGACGCTACAGATCATGGCGATTGAAGCCGATGCCGCTGTTCGCTTTATTCTGTAGTCTTTTGAATTCACGTTACGTTGAATCACGAATGGGCTTGCTTCTTCAGCAAGCCCGGTTTTTTTAGCGTTTCATTTGTTCTTGCGCAGTTTCCATATAGGTGCAGAGGGTTCTTTTCAAAGTCCCCCATACCTTGTCATCTCGACCGAAGCATGACGGCTCTATGTCATGCGTCCATTCGACTTCGCTCTGGACGGAGAGACCTGCAGTTTGCTCGTGCGGGCGTCATTGCCTCCATGAGCAAGCTGCAGGTCTCTCCACTCCGGCGGCAAAGAACGCCGCCTCCGGTCGAGATGACAGTTTTGTGGTCAATTCGAAAAAGAGCCCTCTGCACCTATGTGGAAACTGCTCCTATGCACTTCAACTATCGAGTCGAGGCAGGAACACAGTAATCCTGGTTCCGTGATTCTGCTCGTCCGTGCTGCTCTCGATCTCGATTGTTCCGCTGTGCTTTTCGATGATGCCGTGGCTTACCCACAGGCCCAGCCCGGTGCCATGCTCTCCCTTGGTGGTGAAGAACGGCTGAAAGACCTGGGGCAGCGCGGCATCGGAGATTCCGACTCCGTTATCGGAGATCGTGATCTCGACACCAGCCTGCCTGCCTCCCGTCTTACCGCTGCGTACGGCGGAGCGGAGCTTGGTACGCACTGCGATGATTCCCCCCTGTGTCGAGGCATCGGCGGCATTGCTCAGCAGGTTGATAAAGACCTGCCGCAGTTCGACCGGATAACCTGTGACGCTGGCATTCGATGCAAATTCTGTCCGGACTTCAAGCTGCAACTGGCTCATCTGTCTGTTGAGCAGCAGGAGAACACTCTCCAGCATCTCCTTCACATCGACGATTACAGGCGTCTTCGACTCGCGATACATGCCCAGCATGGCTCGGCTGATCTGGGTCACACGATCGAGTTCCTGGCTGGCGAGTTGGAGAAACTGGGTGGATTCCTCGGGGGTAGCTCCGTCCTTCATCAGATAGAGCAGGTTGCCGACCGCATCCAGTGGATTGTGAATCTCGTGCGCCAGGGTTGCGGCAAGCCGGCCGGCTACGGCGAGCTTTTCCGTGGCGAGCAGCGCGGCTTGTGAGCGGAGCTGTTCGGTGATGTCGCGAAAGACCATGACGACACCGACCAGCTTGCCGGAGCGATCATGAATGGGAGCTCCGCTGTCGTCGACATTGAGCTCCGATCCATCCCGGCGCAGCAGCAACGCATGATTGGAAAGGCTGATGACGCGCTGAAGCTTTTTGACCATGGCGAAGGGGGTTTCCAGGGGCTCGCGCGTCGTCTCATGCACGATGCGAAAGACCTCTTCGAGCGGCTTGTGGACGGCCTCGGCCTGGCTCCAGCCTGTAAGCTGCTGCGCGACTAGATTGAGCAGTTCAATGGTGCCGTCGACGTCGCATACGATCACACCATCGCCGATGGAGGTCAGCGTGGTGCGCAGGCGTTGCTCGGATTCGTAGGTGCGTTGTGCATTGAGGCGCAACGACGCCAGCGTGGCCTGGAAGGCCGCGGACACCTGGTGCAGACGGCTCCGGGCGAAGAAGCCGATGGCGAGGCCGATGATCAGCGCCAGGGCGATGAGGATCTCCAGGGTCTCGCGCACCTGCCGCTGCCAGGTATCGACGATCAGGGTACGTTGCGCCTTCTGGCTTTCGACGATGTTATTGAGCCTGTCGCTCAAGGCGTCCATCTGGGCTTTGCCGCGGAGATTCAACCCGGAATCGCGGGTGTTCTGGCCCGCACTCGTCGCTGCGATCAAAGGCGCGGCGAAGGAGTTGCGCCAGACGTTGTGGGCCATGATGAAGTCGTCAACGGCGCTCGGATCGCTGCCTTGTTGCGTCAAACCGTCTCTTAGTTCATGCAGGGCATTGTCGAGCGGAACCTGGGAGTAGTCATAGGGCTGCAGAAAGATCTCGTTGGACGTGATCTGATAGCCGCGCAGGCCGGACTCCTCATTGACCATCAGGACAGAGACGAGTGTTGCCGTGGCGATATTGTTATCCGCCTTGCGCATCTGCGCGACGGTTCGTTCGGCATTTTCGATCTGCAACGACAGGATGGCGGCGACGAACATGAGCGCTACTACTGGAATCAGCAGCGTTTGCAACAACACCCGATTGAGTTGGCTCAGATTCACGGTAGGTTGAGGCTCTCGAGTTTCGTCCAGCTAAAGCAAATTTCCTGTAGGTGTATAGCGAAACCGCGACATTTATGGCCGTTTTTCCCCAGAAAAACGGTGCTGCACGCCCAATTCAACTTCCCAGTAACAGGAAATTTGCTCTAGTTGGAGAAGAGGCTGTCCAGCTTCTGCAAAAGCATGGGGGGACCTTCTCCTTTGGTCATAGAGATATCGACGAGGCCTACGAGATCTGCTGGAATCGCCATATAGGCTGAAAGCAGAAGGATGGGAACCTGAGGTTTGCGCTCGCGCATTTGAGCCGCGACCTGGCCGCCATTCATTCCCGGCATGGAGTAGTCCAAAACTACGGCCTCGACCGGATTTTCTGCAAAGATTTTCAAGCCTGTGGGCCCATCCTGCGCCGTCAGTACGGAATACCCTGACCGTTCGAGGATCATTCTGCGTACTTGAAGACCGACCGCTTCATCATCGACGCATAGCACCAGGCGGCGAGATTGCGGCATAGTTCTTCCTCCATCCAGACCCGACTGCCGAAAGAATATCATTGCGGCTCTTTTGGCTGAAGGATTTACGACGTCAGGTTGGCCAATGAATCAACCTTGGAATAAGAGGGTAATAGAGCCCGAGCATAATCTGTCTGTCCGCATCGGTTAATAGTCGGCACACAGCGGCGTAGCTTTCCATCTGCGGACTGTACTTGGCGCGTTCGTCTTCCGCAAAGCGTTCTGCTGAGCGCGAACCCTGCTCGGTGGTCTTGAAGTCGACGATCCAGAGAGCCTCGCTCCCCACGGATAAAGGCGCTGTGCCGCCCGGAAAGGTGCGGTCGACGCGCAGCGTGGGGGACTCTGCAGCCGCGAAGGTAAAGGCTCGCTCGCTGACGGCGGTTGGTTGAGGCATGAGAATCCAGCGGCCGATGTCATCGCTGAGTGTCTGCACGAGCGCTTGCAGTGCCCGTGAGGCCTCCCTCTGGCAGAGTGCGGGGGCCAGGCCTTCGCCACGCAGGCTGGCCAGCAATCGCGGCTCCCAGGAGCCCAGCTCCGCCAGCAACTGGTCGGCTGTTGTTCCACTTGTCAGACGGGTGGCAAGCACCTGAAGAAAACGATGCACTACATTGCCGAAGGCGCGCACGGCGAACGATCCCTCGGGACGCTCGAAGTTCGGTGTCTGGCGCAGGGCGGAGGCAGAGAGATATGGCAAGCGATGCTCTGCGGCTTCGGCGAAGCGCTGCAGGGGATTGAACGTCAGTGGAAGCCGGTGAATGAGCGGAGGTCCGCTGATCTGCGGAGTCCCAGGAGTGGCTGTTGGAACAATTCCTTCTGCGGATTCATCTTCTCCAAGCGATTGTTTCAGTTGCCCTTCAAGGTTCGAAGGCGGAGCTTCCAACCATGCGTCGAAGTGTTTTTGTGCAGCAGGCCAGCAGGAGTACAGCAGGGTTCCGATGGGTGGCTTGATCTCACCCTTCGACGTTCGTTCGCAGGTGGCGAAGAGATGAAGCTCTTCGCGGGCACGGGTGCAGGCCACGTAGTACAGCCGCTTGCGTTCGGCCTCCTCGCGCGCGTTTCTGATGTGGTTCAGCCACTTGTAGAGCTCGTCCGGATCGCTGCCCTTGCCGTAGATGGGAGCCAGCACGATGGATGGGCCGGTAACATCATCGCCATCCAGCTCCAGCCAGTTCAAAAGATCGCTGCGTGAGGTCTGCCCTCGTTTTTCGAGTGCAGGGACGATGACGACGTCCCACTCGAGGCCCTTTGCGGTGTGGATCGTCATAAGTTCGACGGCAACCTCTCCGCTGGCAGGTTCGGCGAAGAGTTTTTCCAGTCGCGTCTTGAGAGCACGCAGATCGATCCAGCCGCCGGGCTGTTCCAGCTCACGAAGCAGAGCGAAGAAGTGCTGGACGTTGGTCCGCTGCTCGGGCTGCAGGAGTACGTCTCCGCCGAGCGATCTCCAGGTGCGTTCGATGCGGACGGCGATGTCGCCTCGGCCGGACTCGCCGAGCGCGGTACGCAGGATGGGCCAGGCGCGTGTGAGCAGCGCACGGCCCTCGTTGCTGAGATAGGACTCGCTTGACTCGATCAGAGCGGGAATGGTGTCGGAAGAGGCGGGGGAAGAGCCTTCTCCGGTTAGGGCGAGCAGGTCGGCGATGCCCAGGCCGCACCACGGAGCATGCAGCACGGCTAGCCAAGCGACGCGGTCTGCCGGATGCAGCAGAGCGCGTGTGAGGGCCAGCGCGTCGAGGACCTCCGGCCGTTCGTCGAGGGCTTCGACCTTGACGGCCCGAAAGGGAATGGGGGGATGCGCGGCTTCGTTGCGCTGGAACTCTGCGACGATGGGCGCAAGATGACGCCGCGCACGCGCCAGCACGGCGATGCGCCAGGGTTGCGTGCGGCCCTCTGGAAGAGGCTTCTGCTGCCAGTGCTCGACGATCTGACGGATGCGGCGCGCTTCCAGAAGTGCATGATCATTTCTGGGATTGTTCGTCGGGGCGCTTTCTATTTCCTCGCCGAGCATTGCTGTATGCCAGACGATGCCTTCGCTCGTGGTCTTCTGCCGTACGGCAGTAGCGGCGACGAAGGGCACGTCGATGGCTTCGCTCGATAGCGTCGCGTCAGCGCCGGGAAAGATGCGGCTGAAGGCGCCGTTGAAGTCTTCGACCAGCGTGGCCTGCGAGCGGAAGTTCGAGGTGAGGCGGAGAACGCCGACGGGCACGTCGCCGAGGCTGGCCTCCTGCATGGTGCGCATGAAGCGTTCGACTCGGGCCTGCCGAAAGAGATAGATCGACTGCTTGGGATCGCCGACGAGAAAGAGTGTCTGGCTGTGGCCGTCCCACGAACGCGTGAGCAGTTCGATGAGCTCGTACTGGCTGGACGAGGTGTCCTGCATCTCGTCGACCAGCAGATGCCGCAGCGTTGCGCCGGAAGACCCGGCAAGATCGGCGGGGCCGTCATCGGCACGCAGAGCCTCGCGGGCCGCAAGCGCCAGTTCGGCAAAGTCGCATTCGCCGCGTTCGGCGAAGAGCACTTTGAGTTCGGCGAGCGCATGGAGCAGGAGGCGGAAGAGGGCTTTGGCGACCTCCCACTGTCCGTCCGGATAGCGTGCGGGTGGCAGCGCACGGAGGGCATGGAGCGCATCCAGCAGCCGGTCGTTCTGGATGGATTCGATCAGTTGAACCAACTGCTCTTTTTCGTACTTCGGAAGCATGAAGCCGAGGTTTCTGTCGGTGATTCCTCTGGATTTGCGCCAGTCTTTCTGCGTCAGCAGGAGATGGACCAGCGCAACCCAGTGGTCAAGGTGTTCCGCCTTGGTCTCAGGAGGTCCCTCAAGTCCAGCGCAAAACGAGATGGGGGAAGCCCCGTCGTTGTAGCCGGGCTGCATTCCCAGGCGAGCGGCCAGTGAGGCCAGCTCTTGCAGTAGCCCCGCTGGCATGGCTTTGGTGGCTCGCGTCAGGCCCGCGCAGACGATGTTCTCCAGCGCGCTCTCCAGCCTGGGTCGCACCTCTCTGTCCAGTGCGGCATCGTCCAACAACTCGCGATCGAGCGGAATGAGTTCGCCCCACTGTTCGCGCGCGGCCAGCATTCTGGCCAGCAGTGTTTCGCAATCGCTCAGGCTGCCGTCGCGATGCAGCAGGATGGTGCGCAGCGCCGTATGCAGGGCGGCATCGCTGCCGCCGAGCTGCATCAGAGTACGTCGCGCAGCTAGCCGGTAGAGCGGCTCTGCATCTTCCACGGGCGTGCGTGAGCCTCCGCTGCCCGAGAGTAGCGGCAGGGTGCTTGCGATCTCCGCGCAGACGGAGTCGATGGTGCGGACGCGCAGTCTTTGTGGGTTCTCGATCAGCTCCCAGCCGAGCGCCGCATCGCGTGCCAGGACTGCCGTTGCGAACTCGCGTGTTGCGCGCTCGAAGGTGCTGTTCTGGTCGAGCAAGGGTGTCTCGTGGTGCGCTTTTTCCAGCTCTGTGAGAATGCGTGCGCGCAACTCCGCGGTGGCCTTCCGTGTGAAGGTGATTGCCAGAACCTCTTCCGGTTGTACGACGCCATCTTCTGTGAGCAGCTTGAGATAGCGCTGCATCAGCAGGCCGGTCTTGCCTGAGCCCGCCGGGGCTTCCACGATCCATGAAGCTTTGGTGTCGAGCGCGCTGGTTCGCGCGGCAGCGTCGGAGGGCGGCGCTGGGAACTGGAGTACGTCAGCCATGGGCGTGCTCCTCGTGGAGACGTGCCTTCGCTGTTGCCTTTGGTGCTGCTGTTGCTTTTCTGGTTGTCATTCCGAGCGCAGCGAGGAACCTGCTTCCTCCCGTTTTTCGTTCGTAGTGCCCAGAAAATATGTGATCTGGAACGGGGGCCGGGTTGAACTGACGCACGACGTTTGTGGTGACACAAGCAAAAAGCGGGAGACAGCAGGTTCCTCGCTGCGCTCGGAATGACAACCAGAAAGGCAAGGGCCAAAGCACCGGCAAAGACATCTTTTCATCCAATGGCATGTCTAGTTGTCCTCTCCCGGTTCTTCTTCCTCTTCCGTGCCGGAGAGCAGGCTTGTGGGATCTAACCGACAGAGCAAACGCTGCGCACAGTGGACGCAGGTCATCGGATAGTCCTTGGGATGCACGGTAGCGTCTCCTCCGGCGAAGGACTCCGCCAGTGTCGTTAGCGTTGTGCGCCACTCTTCGACTTGGCTCTGCATATCGAGCACAGTCCTGGCCGGAGTGCCTGGAATGAGGCCTTCTGCATCCTGATAGCCGAGCCACTTCATATCTCGTCCCGGACGCACCTTGGCGAAGGCCAACCCCTTCAGCTCTCCCGCGCCGGGGAGCAGGGCATAGAGCGGGAGCTGCGGTTCATCGGGACGTTCGCCCAGCCAGTTCTTCGGATCTGAGGAGTAGCTGGTTTTGTAGTCGACGAGAAAGACACCGCCTTCGACGATGTCCAGGCGGTCGATGCGCAGCTTCAGATCCAGCGGACCGATATCGATCAGCTCATCGTGCTCGATGTACTGTACGGTGAACGGCCCACGCTCCATCTCTTTGTCGAGCCACTGCAGCAGGACGCGTTGCAGGCGTTCCTTCTGCAGGGCCACATAGGCTTCGTCCCATCTGCCCTGAATGTTGAGGTCTTTGTCGAGAGCCTGGTCGATACAGCGGCCCAGCAGTTGCGCGCGTGCATCACGAGACATCGCTTGCAACGCAGACTGCGACTGAACCTCTTCCCAGAAGCGGCTCATGGCTCCATGCAGCAGGCTGCCGTTCTCGCGGGCGTCGAAGCCAGCATCGCTGGCTTCGAGTTCGGTGGCTCCCAGTCGTATCTCCGCAAAGGCGCGGAAGCCACACGCAGCTTGCAACTGGAGTACGCGTGCGCCACCGCGTACGTTCGAGCTTGGTAGTGGCGGCAGAGATGCGATGTCTTCGACGATCTCCTCTGTTACCTGAAGCGCAGCGGGAGATGCGGGGTTGAGGTCGCGAGCCGCAACCTGCTGCCAATCAAGTTCGGCGATAGCAGGAGAGAGCCGCTGGTCGCCGTCGGCATTCTCTCTCGCATAGGTAAAGAGCACATCGCTGGAGCTGCTCAGCAGGCGGTCCAGAGCGTATTGCGCTCGCTCGGTGGCGCGCGGCTGGCTGGTGCCGGGCATCCCCAGGCTGGCCTGCAGTCCCCAGCCAAGCAGGGGATTCGAGCGTTCGACAGGAGGCCAGTTTGCGTCTGTGGCGCGGGCGAAGAGGACGGCGTCAAAGGTCATTCCGAGTGCGTTGGCGGGAGTCATCACCTGCACAGGAGCATCGTTGGAGGGCGGCGCGAAGAGGGTGGCGTTCGCCTGGCGTTCCAACGTACGAAGCGCGGTGGAGAAGGAGACGCGCCGGCCCCGGAAATCGAGCGTCGCCATCTGGTCGAGCAGATGGTCCCAGGCGATAGTCGCCTGAAACTCGTCGCCGGTCAGAGGCCGCTCGCCAGGCCAGTTCGCGGCCTTCGCGAGACCGCGGAGGAACTCGGCCCAGTCGGCAAAGCCGCGCGGTGTGCCACGATTTTCATTCCTCTTGAAGAACGCATTCAGCGGCTGCAGCCAGGCAAGAGGGGCTGTGCCACGGCTGGACTGCTGTGCCAGATACAGCAGTGAGGGCAGGTCGATCTCCGGGCGAAGCAGCTTGGCCTGGCGCAGATCGTAGGCATCGAACTGTGCGCTCTGGTTCTGCCCGCCGGACGTTCCAAGATACGGTGAAAGCAACAGGGCGCTGACCTTGCCGAGTTCCAGCGGGCCCTGTGTCCAGCGCGCGAGATCGAGCGCTGCGGCGATCATCGGCAGGGAGGACAACGGCTTGCCGCTGGAGAACTCGTAGGGAGTGGAAGAAAGATCGATGCCAATCTGTTGAAGCTCGGGAGCGAGGATCTCGCGGAAGAGGGTCTCCAGTTCCGCACGATCTTTCTCCATGTCAGGCAGCAGAACGCCGACACGCGCGCTCGGTCGTTGCTCAACAAAGTTTCGAATCCAGCGGGCGAGTGCGAGCAGTTCATCCTGTTCGTCGTCTGCCTGCACGATCGCTCGCTGGGCGCCGAGTTGCAGCGGTACGTCCATTGCATGCTGCACGAAGACGGAGCGCATGGCATCGAGCAGCTCTGTCCGTGCAGGAACCCAATCGCCAAAGCCTGCCAGCGTGACGTGGGTTGGCGCAGTCAGGGTTCCAGCCTCGATATGCTGCCGCAGTACGGTCTCCAGCGCAGCTCGCGAGAGGTAGCCACGCTGTTCGCATCCACGCGCAAAGGTCTCCGCCCAGCCTGCAAAGGTTCGGGCATCGTGGGTGGTGGCAAAGGCTCGCAGGCGTTCCGTCGCGTTGTAGGCATGGGCGAGGTTCCAGGCCTGGCGTGCCATATCGGCGAGCGAATCCGACGAGCCCAGGGTCGCTTCGTCGCCCTCCCGTGTGCCTGTGACGACCTCGCGCCACAGGTCATGTTCCTGCGCTTCGTTCAAGAGCAGGCGCGTGTCTGCGCCGGAGACGATCAGATCGCTCCAGAGCGAGTCCATCCACTGTCCCCAGGAGAGAACGCGAGCAGGCTCCCATGCCTGCAGTCCCAACTCGCGCTGGCTCGCGTCAAAGGCCCGGCGCAGGCTGCGAGAGGCGGCCTCGGTGGGCATGACGATGAGCGCACTACCGCTGAGGGCGTCGAGAAGCGCTAAGGGTAGGGCGGCCAAGGGCATCGATTATGTTTATACGCTGGTAGCCGGTGCGTAAACCATGACGCTGAAGAGCCCCAATTCCGATGAAGTTTTTACACCTTACTGTCCAAAGTGTTGTTGGTCTGCTGATAACCTAACTGGATTCGGCCCCTGTTCTGCATATGTTTTACGCATAAAACCACCATTCCGGTGCGGGAGAAATTCGTGAGAATTCGTTGTCTGTCTTTTTCGTCTGTAGCCAGCGTACTGAGCGTGGCTTTTGCTCTGGGACTCAGCGGTTGCTCGACGAACTTCGGGGATGTCTCCAATACCGCGACTCAGACCGCGATGCACATTCGCGGCGTGGTTCATGGCGGTCAACAGCCGATCAGCGGCTCGCATGTCTATATGTATGCCGCGAGTACGGTCGCTTATGGCGGTCAGGGGATCGCCCCCACTTCAGGGACCACAGGCAATGCATCGACCTCGCTGCTGACTGCCGCGACGGGAAATTCGGCGGATACGAACGGGAACTTCTACGTCACTACGGACGCCTTCGGTAACTTCGATATCAGTGGGGCTTTTGCCTGCACTTCAGGCCAGCAGGTCTATCTGTACTCGACCGGCGGAGATCCGCAGTTGGCCGGCTTCGGCGTTGCCGGCACCCCGAACCCCGCAGCCTCGCTGCTGGCGGTAGTAGGAGGTTGCGCCAGCGCGACTCCCGGCGCCGCCTTCCCGGGTGTTTCCTCCGTGTTCATGAATGAGGTCAGCACAGTCGCTGCCGCGTATGCGCTGGCGGGCTTTGCCTCCGACCCGCTGCACATCGGCGCGCCCAGCGCGGTGACGGGCCATTCGCTCGCCGGAGTCGGATTGGCTAACGCCTTCAACACCGCGTTGAACATCGCGAACCAGGCTAGCGGGACTCCCAATGCGACCCTGCCTCTCAACAGTAACGCCGTGGTGCCCGTGACCACGATCAACACCCTGGCAGACGTCCTGGCCGCGTGCATCAACTCCAACGGCATCAGCTCGTCGGGATGCAGCACGCTCTTCGCCAACGCGACGAACGGCACGGCGCCCACCGACACAGCGGCAGCGGCGATCAACATCGCGCAGCATCCGGCAGCCAATGTCTCTGCGCTGCTCAACCTGGCAACCAACGCCAGCCCCTTCCAGCCTATCGTCACTGCTGCCAACGACCTGACCCTCAGCATCAACTACACCAGCAGCCTGCCCGATCCAGAGGGAATTGCGATCGACGGCACAGGCAACGTCTGGGTCATCAACGGGAGAACCAAGTCTGTGACCGAGATCTCCAGCGCAGGAGCGGTCCTCTCCGGGACCAGCGGCTACACCGGCGGCGGCCTGAACAATCCAGAGGGGATTGCGATCGACACCTCGGGCAACGCCTGGGTGGCGAATCAAAGGGGTGTCGCTGTAACCGAGATCTCCGGCAGCGGGTCATTCCTCTCCGGGGCCACTGGCTATACCGACCCCAGCGGTGGCCTGGGTCAGCCCGATACAATTGCGATCGACGGCTTGGGCAATGCCTGGGCGACGAATTCCGACCAAGGCTTCGTGACTGAGCTCTCCCGTACCGGGACAATCCTCAACAGCTACACCATCGATAACGGCCTGTTCAATGCCCAGGGGATAGCGATCGACGGTTCGGGCAACCTCTGGTTGTCTAATGGATTCGCTAACGCGGTAACCAAGGCCTCCAGCACCGGGGCAAACCTTTCCGGGGCCGGCTTTACCGGCGGCGGCCTGGGTGATCCCGACGGAATCGCGATCGACAGCGCGGGTAACGCCTGGGTGGCGAATATAGGTACCTCTGTGACCAAGCTCTCCAACTCCGGAGCAGTCCTCTCCGGACCCAACGGCTTTACCGGCGGCGGCCTGAACGATACCCTTCAACTCGCGATCGACGGCTCGGGTAACGTCTGGGTGGCGAATCTGGCAGGTAACTCCGTAACCGAGCTTTCGAACTCCGGGGCATTTCTCTCCGGAGCTAATGGTTACACCAGCACTGGCCTGAACGAACCCTTTACGATCGCGGTCGATGGCTCAGGTGACGTCTGGGTGACGAATAAGACCTCCATGACGGAGATCGTCGGCGTCGGTACTCCCGTGATTACTCCGATCGCCGCCGGTCTGCCCGTGATCCCAACGGCGAACGGAAGCAGCAACCTGGGCACACGCCCGTAGCTTCTGTGTTCAAGAGCGCTGGGTTTACAGGTCCAACTACTTTTCTTGCGCCTGGAGAAGTCCCGAATAGGTGTAGGGTGTCTCCGCAACTGCGGCTCGAGATAAAGATCGAGCCGTGCAAATAGTTTGTCAGGGCAAGATCCGGAAGGGCAGGGTTTCAACCCTGCCGTGAAAGCCGTTCCACAAGAACCTACCTATCTGCCGAAGGCTGGAGTGAAGGCGTAGCCGCAACGACTGAATTGCTTTCTTTGGTTGCAGCGAACAGGTAGCCGCATTCGCGAATACACCTCGGGTGTCCCTGTGCTACCTGGGCTACACGCAGGAATACAATTCAGTCGTTGCGGCTGCGCCTTCACTCCGGCCTTCGGCAGAAAGGTGAGCCGTTCAGCCCTGTTTTTATGGCAGGGTTGAAACCCTGCCCTTCCGAGTCTTGGCTTAAGAAGCAATTTGCACGGCTCGATCTTTATCTCGAACCGCAGTTTGCGGACACACCCTACACCTATGCGGGAATCCTCTACAGTGCCGGAGACGAGCTGCTACGCGCCGGGTTCCAGAAGCTGACGGCAAGCAGCAACAGGGCGAGTACCATCGGCACAGCCATCGCAAGGCGTAATGATCCACTGTGTGTGGAGACGATCCCCATCAGCCACGGAAAGGCTGCGGCGCCAAGGCCGGAGACCGCCAGCACAAATCCCGCTTCTCGTGCCGAGGGCGAGCGGCGCATCAGCAGGCCAAAGGTTGCCGGGAAGAAGGGTGAGAGGCTGAGCCCCAGCAGGATGCAGCAGAGTGAAAGCTCCGTGGCATGGTGCGTCATCGTCAGCGCCCCGGTGAAGACGAAGGAGAAGACCAGGCCCACGCGCTGCACGGTGCTCTCGCGGATATAGCGAAGGGCAATCGAAGAGAGCCCGCGTCCTGCGGTGAGCGCCGTCCACATCAGGATCGTGGCGGACTGGCCGCCGAGCAGATGCGTGTCGGAGTAGCGAAGGGTGTAAGTCGTGAGCCAGCCGGTGAGGCACGTCTCCAGTCCACCGTAGAAGAAGAGCAGCAGCACGAAGGGAAGCAGGGCCTCCATCGGGAGAGAGGGATTCCTGGGTGCATCGGACGGTTGTGAATCCCGGGAGGCTTTTCCAGGCCGCAAACGCCAATCGAGGCCTCCTCCGATACTGATGACGAGAAACGCCGCGGCAAAGTACAGCAGAAGATTGCGCAGGCCGAAGTGCGGCATCAGGGCCGCGATGATGACGCCAGCGCCGACCGCGCCCAGGCTCCAGAAGAAGTTCAATGAGGCTAGAGCTGAACCGGTGTGTGCGCGGTAACGGTGTCCCGCGAGGATATTGGTCGAGGCGATGATCTGACCGAGCCCGATGCCTGCGACAAAGAGTGTCAACATGCCGCTCAGGAGCCCTTGAGACAGCCCAAAGGCCCCGAATCCGGCACAGGCCAGCAGAGTGCCGCCGAGGATTCCGAACCGCAGCTTGCGCGGTACGGTGACGCCTCCGATGAAGGAGCCGAGAAACTTGGCGAAGAGCAGCAGGCCGCTCTGGGAGTCGGCAAGATGCCAGTTCTGCGAGACGGAGGGGAGGATCGGGCCGAGGAGAACAGTCCCCAGCCCCGTGAGCAGGAAGCCGAGAGCGAGCCAGAGTACGGAGGGACCTGCGGTCGTGTCGTCGGGTCTGTGCGATAACTGCACTGTCGTTTGCTCCTGCGTTGGACAAACCTGTCCGTGAAGGTGAGGCAGAAGCGAGCTCAAAACAGCAGGAAATTCCTGAGGTTTTGCCTTCCGCAGTAGCTGCCGCACCGGGTCAACTCTGTTGGTGAAGCTTTTGGCTGTGATGCTAACACGGCACGCCAGAGGGCGAAGGACCTGCAGCGGGCCAGCTATCATAAGAGGTGAGCCCGATTTCTTTTCATCGTGCTCCCTGAGGCTCTTCGTGCGTTTGCGTTTTACTCTTCTCGCTCTTGTTGCTGCCATGACCCTGGCGCTTGGCAGCCTTGTAACCGGCTGTCACTCCGCGGCGAAGCCATCTGCGGTTGCAACGAAGCACTACCCGATACGGGGAGTGGTCGTCGAACTGGACGCGACCAACAAATCCGTTCTGCTGAAGCACGAGTCGATTCCCGGCTTTATGGAAGCGATGACGATGGCCTATCGGTTGAGCGATCCGACGGTGATGTCGGAACTGCATCCGGGCGACAAGATTACCGCAACGCTGGTGACCGACCAGGATGCCGATGGCCCAACGAATATGCGCCTGACCGACATCGTCGTGATCGCGCAGGCGCGGCCGGATTACAAGCCGACGGTGCAGTATCACGAACCCGCGCCGGGCGATTCGGTTCCCGACTTCGCACTACTTAACCAGTCGGATAAGAAGATCAGCCTCAAGCAATTCCGGGGCAAGGTCCTCCTGATGACCTTCATCTACACGCGCTGCCCTTTGGCGGACTACTGCCCGCGCCTGAGCCGCAACTTTGCGGAGATCGACAAGTCCCTCAGCACGGATGCCGGGGTCTATGGCGAGACGCATCTGCTTAGCATCAGCTTTGACCCTACCTACGACACTCCAAAGGTGCTGCGGAGCTATGGCGGAGCCTACACTGGACGCTATACGCAGGAGCAGTTCGGGCATTGGGACTTTGCCGCGCCCACGACGGATGAGATGGCGAAGATGGAGCAGTTCTTCGGTCTCGGAGTCACTCCTGGAGACAACGGGACGCTGCAGCACTCGTTGTCGACGCTGGTGATCGGCAAGGACGGAAAGGTTGTTGCGTTCTATCCAACCAACGACTGGACTACCGACGAAGTGATCGCGCAGATCCGCAAAGCGGCCACTGCGTAACTACAAACTTTAATTCTGAAAGCGAGATTCCTCTGTGGCAAAACTAACGATCGTCTTTGGTGTGCTGCTGGTTGTTCTGGGTGTTGCCGGCTTTGTGATGACCGGTTCCAGCCATCCGACGTCCCTCATCCCCTGCTGGTTTGGCCTGGTGCTGGCGCTCAGTGGAGCCTTGGCATCGGGTAATGACGCGAAGAAGCGCATGCTCTGGATGCATATTGCGGTGACCGTTGGCTTGCTGGGCTTCCTTTTCCCGGCGGTGATGTCCATCAAGTCGCTGGTCAAGGCGCATGCCCAGCAGGTGGAACTGGCTCATCCGGCAGCGGTGCATGAGCAGCTCATCATGGCGTTTGTCTGCCTGATCTTCGTCGTTCTGTGCGTTCGGTCGTTCATCGCAGCCCGCCGTGGGCGTGTAGCCTGAGTCTTCGGTGAGTCTGGAACATCGAACACTCAGGACTTCAATGAGACTTCGATTCATCGTGGCAGGACATTAGGGTTAATTCATGGCAGGTTTAGGAAGCTCGGGTCTCGGTCGCGGCAGTGGTGGTTTGCGTTCGGCCGAGAGGCCCTCGCGTAATACCAGTAAGGCTCTCAGCGCCGATTTGACGGCGAAGCGTCCAAAGCCGAAGCTCAGCGACATTCTGCCCGAGATCTGGGTGCTGATCAAGCCGCGTCTCTGGCTCCTCTCCGGCTGCTTTTTGCTGATGATCGTCAACCGGGCATCGAGCCTCGTCCTGCCCGCTCTCTCTCGGCCGCTGATCGACAAGGTGATGAATGCGAAAGACATCTCGCTTCTGCCGATGATCGTTGGCGCGGCTGTCGCGGCCACGATCCTGCAGGGCGGCACCTCGTATGCCCTGACCCAGTTGCTATCCAAGTCGGGCCAGCGTCTCATTACCGACATCAGGAAGCAGGTACAACAGCACATCGGACAGCTTCCGGTCGCGTTCTACGACGAGAACCGTACGGGCACGCTGGTGGCTCGCATCATGAACGATGTTGAAGGCATCCGCAACCTGGTCGGCACCGGAGTGGTGGACTTTGTCGGCGGCGTGCTGACAGCGATCTTTGCGTTCGTCTGGCTACTGCATATCAGCGTAAAGATGACGCTGCTCACTTTCGTTATTCTTCTGATCTTTGGGGCGATCCTGCAATATGCCTTCAAGACGATTCGCCCGATCTTTCGCGAGAGAGCCAAGATCAGCTCCGAGGTGTCTGGCCGCCTGACGGAGTCGCTTGGTGGCGTCCGCGTGATCAAGGGCTACCATGCCGAGGCCAACGAGGCGAACGTCTTCGCCGCCGGCGCGGAGCGCTTGCTGCGGAACGTCATCAGTTCGATCACGGCGCAGTCGTTTATGGGGCTGGCTGCGACAGCCGCTCAGGGCATCGTTACGGCACTGGTGATGTTTATCGGAGCCCATGAGCACTATGCCGATAAGCTCACCGTGGGCCAGTACTTCAGCTATGTGATGTTCCTGGTCTTCATGATTGCGCCGCTTATTCAGCTTGTCTCGGTCGGCACGCAACTTACTGAAGCTGTTGCCGGTCTCGACCGCACCAGGGAGGTTCTCGCCGAACGGCAGGAGGACGCCGATCCTCTGCGTTCGCATGAGATCGGTGTCGTGTCCGGAGATGTTCGTTTCGATGATGTGAGCTTCTCCTACGTTGACGACAAGCCTGTGCTGCACAACATCAACTTCGAGTCCAAACCTGGAACGGTGACGGCACTCGTTGGATCGAGCGGCTCGGGTAAATCGACGATCATCAGTCTGATCTGTGGCTTCCATACCGCGCAGAGCGGAGCGGTGCTGATCGACGGCCACGATCTCGCGACGTTGAAGCTCAGCAGCTTCCGGAGCCAACTTGGTGTCGTGCTGCAGGAGACCTTTCTCTTCGATGGCACGATTCGCGAGAACGTGAAGTTCTCGCGGCCTGAAGCGACGGAAGAAGAATGCCTGAAGGCCTGCTCTATTGCGCGTGTGGACGAGTTCGCCGAACGCTTTCCAGAAGGCTACGACACCATCGTCGGGGAGCGTGGAGTGAAGCTCTCCGGCGGACAGCGGCAGCGCATCTCGATTGCACGAGCGATCCTGGCGGACCCACGCATCCTCATCCTCGACGAGGCCACGAGCTCGCTCGATTCGGAGTCCGAGGCGCTGATTCAGCATGGTCTGAGCTACCTGATGCAGGGACGGACGACCTTCGTGATCGCGCACAGACTTTCAACGATTCGCCGGGCCGACCAGATTTTGGTGATCGAGCAGGGAAGAATTCTGGAGCGTGGCACCCACGACGAGTTGTACAAGCTGGGAGGCCGCTACTACGACCTCTACACGCAGCAGCATGGGCTGGAGACGAATCTGTTCCTGGCGCCGGGTGAGGGTGACAAGGTGGAGTTGACCGCCAAGGCTTAGTAGCCATGTACACTATGTACATGGCGTTGCATATTACCAATCCGGCGGTGGAGCAGAAGGTACGAAGCTTGGCCTCTGTTACCGGAGAATCCATTACAGAGGCCATTGGTGCGGCCGCGGAAGAGCGCCTGATTCGTTTTAACGCCGCAGGGAAAAACCTATCCTCTCCTTCCGTTGAAGAGGTTCTGGCGATGATACGGAGCTTCAATCTGAAACCTATCAACGAAGACCTGACGGACGATGAGATTCTGGGGTACGGCCCAGAAGGTTTTTGCGAGTAATGGTTATTGATTCATCAGCATTGGTGGCAATCCTCCTCGCAGAACCTGATGCCTCAATTTATATTTCCGCAATATTGAACGATGTGACGAGACTCATCTCTGCTGCGACACTTGTAGAAACCTCTATCGTCATGATCAGAAGAAGAGAGCCTGACGCTATTGCCGCGCTCGATGCTGTTGTAGCCCGACTGCAATTGACTGTCATTCCTGTAGATCGTGAACAGGCTCTACTTGCCCGACAAGGGTTCCGACGGTTCGGCAAAGGACTGGATCGCGCAGGACTTAATTTCGGTGACTGCTTCTCCTATGCGTTGGCTATGCACCTTAACGAGCCCCTGTTGTTCAAGGGAAACGATTTTACGTTCACGGATGTTCTCCGTGCTTAGCCCTTCTCCTCCACCAAGCCAAGCTCCTTCAGCAAAAACGCGAAGTCGAACGCAATCTCCTTCAGATAGTCGTAGCGTCCCGAAGCTCCGCCGTGTCCCGCATCCATATTGATGTGCAACAGCAGAGGCGTGTCGTTGGTCTTGAGCGTGCGCAGCTTGGCAACGTACTTCGCCGGCTCCCAATACATCACCTGAGAGTCGTTCAGGCTGGTCTTCACCAGCATCGCGGGGTACGCTCCTGCCGCGAGGTTGTCGTACGGCGAATAAGACCGCATGTAGGCAAAGGCCTCGGGCTCGTTCGGATTGCCCCACTCTTCATATTCGGCGACCGTGAGCGGCAGGCTGGCGTCGAGCATGGTGTTCATCACATCGACGAAGGGAACATGCGAGAGCACCGCGTGGAAGAGGTCTGGACGCATGTTGGTGACGGCGCCCATCAGCAGGCCGCCGGCGCTGCCGCCTTCGATTGCGACGCGCTTGCGGTCGCCATAGCCTTCGGCGAGCAGGAACTCCGTCGCGTCGATGAAATCAGTGAAAGTGTTGCGCTTGGACATCATCTTGCCCGCATCGTGCCAGGG
This sequence comes from Granulicella mallensis MP5ACTX8, assembly GCF_000178955.2. Lineage (NCBI taxonomy): Bacteria > Pseudomonadati > Acidobacteriota > Terriglobia > Terriglobales > Acidobacteriaceae > Granulicella > Granulicella mallensis. The sequence continues at coordinate 1,926,887 of NC_016631.1, forward strand.
ATCGCCGAGTTCGCCACCGCCGCGGATGTGGGCATAGGCGATAACAACGCCGCGGTCCAGCAGGGCCAGTCGCGAGGCGCTGAAGCCCAGCGGCAGCGCGTAGCCATACGATCCATAGCCGTAGACATAGAGCGGCGACGAGCCGTCCTTGTGAAACTTGTCGCTACGATAGACGAGCGAGATCGGAACCTGCACGCCATCGGTCGCGCTGAACCAGAGACGCTCGGAGGCATATTGCGAGGCGTCGAATCCTCCCGGCACCTCCTGCTGCTTCAGCAAGGTCGACTGCTGCGTTGCCACATCGTACGTAAATACCGACGCAGGCCTGACCAGCGACTGGTAGGCGTAGCGGAACGTTGTCGTTGCAAAGTCGCGATTGATCTCGCCAAAGGCCGTGTAGGCGGGATCGGGGAAGCGGATGTCGTTTGAAGTGGTGAGCAGACCTGAGGCGTCGAGGGCGAAGACGCGCAACACCGGGAGGCCGCGCTCGCGGTAGCTGGCGACGAGGAAGCTCTGGAAGAGATCGAAGTCTTCGAGCGGAGCGTCTGCGTGCTCGGGCAAGATCTCCTGCCAATGCTCACGGCCTGGGGTGTCCACAGGTGTGCGCACCAGCTTGAACTGCTCCGCCTCGTGATTGGTGCGGAGGTAGAAGAAGCCCTCGCGATGCTCGACGGAGTACTCCTCGTCATCAACGCGTGGAGCGATCAGGGTGAAGCTTCCTTCAGGTTTTGTGGCATCGAGAAACCAGCTCTCGCTGGTGGTGTGGCTGCCGCATTCGAGCATCAGGTAGCGGCGGTCGAGCGTACGGCCCACTCCGATGTTGAAGCGTTCGTCCTTCTCTTCGAAGACGAGTGTGTCTTCGGTCGAACCGAGGCTGTGCCTCCAGAGCCGGTCCTGGCGCTTAGTCTGTTCGTCCTCGGTGGTGTAGAAGAGCGTCGCTGAGTCCGCTGCCCAGGAGATCGAGCCCACGCGTTCGGCGGTGTCGGTCAGGGTTTCGTTCGTCTCGAGGTTCTTGATCGCGAGCCGGTACTGCCGAAATCCGGTGTTGTCCGTTGTATAGGCCAGCAGCTTTCCGTCCGGACTGACGCCGAGGGTCCCAACGCTCATAAACGGCTGGCCCTCGGCGAGCGCGTTGACGTCGAGAATCGTCTGCTCTTCGCCTGGGCCCTCTGCGGCGCGGCGGCAGAAGCGGGGATATTGCAGGCCTTTTTCCGTGCGGGTCAGATACTCCCAGGCGCCGTCGCGATAGGGGACTGAGACATCGTCCTCCTTGATGTGCGACAGAATCTCGTCATAAAGCGCACCCTGCAGTGCCTCGGTGCCCTTCATCGCGGCACTGGTATAGGCATTCTCGGCTTCGAGGTACTCTGTTACGCGGGGCGAACCCTTGTCGCGCAGCCAAGCGTAATCGTCGTGTAGCTGCGTGCCGTGGATGTCCAGAGTCTTTGGTTCAGGGGTGGCGAGGGGTAGCTGCGATATCGAAGGCATGAGTTCTCCATCTCCAGAATAAAGCCGCCGGGACCAGGATGGGGACAACGCGGGAGGGGCGCAGGGACTCCTACAGCCGTAAGCTATTTTTCCGCGGCTCTGCCGCAACGAGGAGACACCCCATGAAGACGACGAAGAAGATGCTTTGTATGACCGTAATAGGCTGCGCTGCCATGTTTGCGTCCTCCCAGGCAAAGGCTGCTGTCACCGATGCTGACAAGACGTTTCTCGCGGCAGCGGCACAGGGCGATATGAACGAGATCAAGTTGAGCGAACTGGCCGAGACCAAGGCTTCCAACCCGGAGGTGAAGGCCTTTGCGCACAAGATGGTGGCCGATCACAAGATGCTCGAAGCGAAGATGAAGCCCTTTGCCACGGCATGGGGCCTTACGGGACCCAGCGGTCCCGATGCGGCCCACCAGGCTGAGTGGGACAAGCTGAACGGGCTGTCCGGCGCGGACTTCGATACGGAATACATCAACGTGATGGACCAGGACCATCACCAGGCTCTGGATGCCTTCACGACTGAGGCTCAGACCACCACGGACGCGAAGTTCAAGGCGGCCGTGATGCAGGGCAAGAGCGTTGTCGCCGCCCACACGAACATGGCTGATGATCTAAAAGGCAAGATGAAGATGTAGTTGCGGTTCTAGTACGTGCGTTTCTCGACCGGACTGCAATAGATATTGGCCCGCAGGGATGGCTTATACAACCCTGCGGGTAAAGTCTTGGGCCAGTGCGTACGCCTGTGGTATTGCAACGGCACTTTCCTTAGAGAACACGGGTATGTCTGGTGATGGTTCTATGTGGAAGGGAACTTCGCAACCTATCCGGGCGTATCCTAAATCCGTGACCGTGACGCGTAAATTTCTAGGAGTTCTGGTGTTCTTGTTGGCCGCTGCGTGCCTGGTGCGAGCGGAATCGGTCGACAAACTGCCCAAGCCGACAAGCTATGTCAGCGACTTTGCCGGCGTTATCGACGAGGGGTCCAAGCAGAGCCTCGAAGATCTGTGCAAGCAGGTCTATGAGAAGGCGCACGCGACGATTGAAGTGGTGACGGTCAACTCTCTCGATGGCCTGACGATCGAGGACTTCACGACACAGCTTGAGGACAAGTGGAAGGTCGGCCCGAAAGGCTCGGATAAAGGCGTTGTGATGGTCTTTGCGATTCAGGACCACAAACGCCGCATTGAGGTCGGGTACGGTCTCGAGGGCATCCTGAACGACGCCAAGGTGGGCGACATCGGCCGCAGCATGGTTCCGCAGCTCCAGCAGGGGGAGTATGGCCCTGCGATTCAGACCGGCGCGCAGCAGATTGCTCAGGTGATCGCCACGGATGCGGGCGTTACGCTGGATGTGGCTCCGGTTCACACCTACCATCGTGAGCAGGTTGAGCAACACGGCGGCAGCAATTGGTTCGGCATCATTATTTTCATCGTCATTCTGTTGGTCATCTTTGGCGGCAGAGGCGGTGGCGGTGGGCGCGGTGGCTGGCTCTGGTTCCTGCTCGGAAGCATGATGGGCGGAGGACGTGGCGGCTTCGGTGGAGGTGGCGGCTTCGGAGGCGGTGGAGGCAGGGGCGGTAGCAGTGGCGGCGGCGGAGATTTTGGTGGCGGATTTGGCGGCGGTTCTGGTGGCGGCGGCGCCAGCGGAGACTGGTAGTGCAGTAAGCTAGGAACGCAAGTCAAGACGCCGGAATGAAGACGATAGAAGGAAATGGGAGATCGACGATGAAGGGTATTTGGGTTGCACTGGGTGTTGTAGGTCTATTAGTGGTCGTGCTTCTGCTGGGAGCAGGAAGCTATATCTCCGCAAAGAACCAGATGGTTCAGTTGAACGAGGACGTCAATCAGTCCTATTCGCAGCTCAACGTCGTGCAGCAACGGCGGCTTGACCTGATTCCGAACCTCGTTGCCACGGTAAAGGGCTACGTGAAGGAAGAAGAGACGGTACTGACCAACATCGCTAACGCGCGCGCGGCTGTGATTGCCGCGTCGTCGGACCATGCGAGCAGCATCCAGGCGAACCAGAAGCTCGATCTCGCGATCAGCCCCCTGTTGCGCCTGCAGGAGCAGTATCCCAACCTGAAGGCCAATGAGCAGTTCATCCGGCTCTCCGATGAGCTGGCTGGAACCGAGAACCGCATTGCGGTCGAGCGCCAGCGCTACAACAAGACGCTCGAGCTGTACAACGTGGATGTCCGTCAGTTTCCTAACAGCTTTTGGGCGAATATCGCTGGCTTCCACTACCGCGACGAGTACTTCAAGGGCAATCCGGCGAATGGCACTGCTCCAACCGTCGACTTCGGCAAGTAAACTTTTCGTTCCAATCGAGAGCCAACGCTCAGGCGTTGGCTCTTCGCTTTTCGCTGTAGTTTGCTGTGCGTGTTCGTGGCGTGTCATCCGCAAACCGCGAACCTCTCAGATGGGGTAGGTTAAGGGAGAGATGAGCGACTTGATTCCAGTGCCGACCAGCGCCTCCACCCTTCTGGGGATGCGCGTCGTCGACTCCGCTGGACATCCCTGCGGACGCGTGACGGAGTTCGCGGTCGATCTCTCGCGAGACGCTACGCATATTGCCGGTTTTGTTCTCGGCCTGCGATCGAAGGGCAAGATGCGTTCGACGTTCCTTCCCGTGGATCAGGTCCTGGTCCCCCGGCGGGCGGATAAGGTTTTGCGCACCGGCTCGAAGCCCACACCCTATACAGAAACCGACGATCTTCTGCTGTTGGACCGCGACTTGCTGGACCAGCAGATCATCGACGTGGATGGCCGCAAGGTCGTTCGTGTGAACGATGTCAACCTCACGTGGGAGCGCGCGGACCAATCGGACGAGGCCAAGGGCCTTCGTATCGACGAGGTCGAGGTGGGGCTTCGCGGCGCTTCACGACGGCTTTTGAAGGGAGTCTCGGCACAGGCGGTCGAGGCAGTCTCGAGCAAGTTCCCGTCTCGTGCGATTCCCTGGGACTTTGTCGATCTGATCGACCGGGACCCAGCTCGGCGCGTGCGGTTGCGGATCGAGCAGGACAAGCTTTCGCGGATGCACCCCTCGGACATCGCGGCCATCCTCGAAGAGCTGGCTCCGGCCGAGCGCGAGGCTATCTTTACCAGCCTGCCGGAAGAGACAGCGGCGGAGACGCTGGAAGAGGTCGAGCCGAAGATGCAGAAGGCGCTGCTGCAGGGCCTCGACTCCGAACGCGCAGCCGACATCATCGAGGAGATGGACCCCGGTGCGGCCGCCGATCTGCTCTCCGAACTCTCCGATGAGGAGAGCGAAGCGATCCTCGAAGAGATGGAGCCTGAGGAGCGTCAGGACGTTGAGGACCTGCTCGAGTTCTCCGCCAACAGCGCCGCCGGCCGCATGACGACTGACTTCGTGGGCGTAGCGCTGGGCGCCACCGTTGCCGATGCCATCGAGGTACTGCGCGCCTTTGACGGAGACGCGGACACCATTACGGAGATCTATCTGACTGGCGAAGAGGAGCACCTCAAGGGCGTTGTCGCACTGCCGAGGCTGCTTTTGGCGGCTCCCGACAAGTCCCTGGCCGAGCTCTCCGAGTGGCGCATTGTGAGCTGCACCTTGAAGGCTTCCGATAACGAGGTAGCCGAACTCTTCGACAAGTACAACCTCCGCTCACTTCCCGTGGTCGATCATCATGGACACATCGCCGGTGTGATCCACGCCGAGCAGGTGATCGCGCAACTGCGTGAAGGGTGAGGCCATGACCCGAAGGAAGATGGCATGACCGCTCGCCCGCTCAAGATTTTGTACGTTGCCGGTCTCTCCCCCAACGACTCCTCGCAGTACCGTCTCTGGGCGCTGGAGCGGCTCGGCCACAGCGTCGTCTCGCTGAACGCCTATGGCTATCAGCCGCAGAGTGACCTCCTGAAGAAGGTCGTCTACCGCGTGCAGAGCGGGCCGTGGGTGGCGCGTCTGAACCGCGATATCCTCGCGGTGGCCGAACGTGAAAAGCCCGATATCTTCTGGGCGGACAAGTTGCTTTCGCTGCGGCCCGAGACGCTCGACAAACTGCGCGGCATGGGGATCGTGAGCGTCAGCTACATGATCGACAACGCCTTCGGCCCGCGCCGCGATCCAGGTTGGCGGCTGTACATGAAGGACATTCCGCACTTCGATCTGCACGTTGTGCAGCGCGATAAAAATATTGCGGACTACAAGGCCAGCGGGGCTCGTGACGTCATCAAGATCCAGACAGCCTATGAGCCGACGATTCACTTTCCGCCACCGGCTGGATGGAGCGATAAAGACCGTGATCGCGGTGTCTCCTTCATCGGCACACCCTACGACGACCGTCCGCAGTTCCTGACGCGGCTCTGGAAAGAGTTTGAGCTGCCTGTGGTGGTCTCGGGCGGCCTGGTGTGGAAGAAGGCGCTCGGGCCGGAGGCGACGGCTGCGTTGTATCGCGGCCATGGCGAGCTCTTTCGTGAGGAGTACCGCGAGGGAATCTGGAAGTCGAAGATCAATCTCAGCTTCATCACTCATGCCAACCAGGATGAGTTTGTGCACAAGAGCTTCGAGATCGCTGCTTGCCAGGGCTTCCTTCTGGCAGAGCGTTCTCCGGGGCACCTGGCACGTTTTGTCGAAGACGAAGAGGCTGTCTTCTTCTCGGGAATCGAAGAGTGCGTGGCCAAGATTCGTCGCTATCTGCCGAATGAAGAGGCCCGCGAGCGCATCGCCGCCGCAGGCCGCGCCCGCGCGGTGCGGGATGGCTATCACAACGACGCTCAGGTGGCTGCGATTGTGCAGCGTCTGCGGGACCTGCTTGCCACGAGGAGCTCTCAGGCATGATCTTCGATCTCCTGCGCGACCGGCCCGGCCCTGATGATGTAGCTGATGTCTGCATCGTCGGCGCGGGTGCTGCGGGAATCGTTCTGGCCGTAGAGCTGGCGCGGCAAGGGAAGAGCGTTCTCATCGTCGAAGGCGGCGGCCGAGAGATCGAAGAGCCCGCACAGGAACCCTATCGCAGCGAGGTCGTTGGCCTGACGCATCGCGGCATCCACACCGGACGCTTTCGCGTGCACGGAGGGACGACGACGAAGTGGGGCGGGCAGATTTTGGAACTCAACCCCGAAGACTTCGAGCGCCGCAACTGGATCGCTGGCAGCGGCTGGCCGTTTGCCAAGGCGGAACTGGACCCCTTTTATCGCCGCGCACTTGAGCTGGAAGGCGTCAGCGGTGCGATACAGCGTGATGGAGAGGTCTGGCACACCCTGGGCCTCAAGGAGCCGGAGTTTGCCGGGCTGCAGTCCTATCTGTCGCGCTGGTGTCCCGAGCCAAACTTCGCGCGTCTGCACGCCGGTTCGATTGAACAGAACGCGGGCATTCGCATCTGGCTGCACGCGAATGCCGTTGAACTTCTGATGGAACAGGAGACTGTCCGCGGCCTGCGTTGCCGCACGCAGACAGGGGTTGAGGCTGTCTTTCAAGCGAAGCAGTTTGTCTTTTGCATAGGCACGATCGAGTGCGTACGATTCTTCCTGCAACCGCGAGAGGGCGGTCTGCCGTGGAACCGGTCGGGTCTGCTGGGCCGCCACTTTCAGGATCATGTGGATGCCAACGCCGCACAGGTCCAGCCGCGCAACCGCCGTGCTTTTGGCACACTCTTCGACAACATCTTTCTGCGCGGCTACAAGTACCACCCCAAGGTGCGGCTGATGCCCTCCGAACAGGAAAAGGCCGGTCTGCTGAACTGTGCGGCGACGATGTACTTTCAGAGCGACATCGACGAGACGCTGGACGGGCTGAAGGGAACCGTAAAGCACCTGCTGCGCGGAAGGTTCGGAGAGCTAGGCATCGGCGATGCCGTACGCATGGTGCAGCATGCCCCTGTGCTGGCGCGGCAGTCACTGCGCTATGCGCTGCAGCACAGGGCCTACAATCCGGCGTCGGCCTCGATCAAGCTGCGCGTCCACTGCGAGCAGCGGCCCGACAGCACGAGCTCGATCACGCTGGGTGAGGAGAAGGACTCTCTGGGATTGTGGCGCACGCGCCTGGACTGGCGTATCTCGGAGCTGGAGCTGAGCACTATCCGCTATTTCGCGCAAACAGCGGCGAAGGCTCTGGATGAAGTGGCAGAGGTGACCCCTGAAGCAAGCTTGAGGGCAGAGGGAGATGGCTTCCTCGCACAGTGCGATGACAGCAACCATCACATGGGCGGCATGCGCATGGCTGTCAGCTCCGCAGAGGGAGTCGTCAGCCCGGAGCTTCTGCTGCATGGCACGCGGAACTGCTTTGTCTGCAGCGGAGCGGTCTTTCCGACCTCTGGATTCTCCAACCCAACGCACACCGTGCTTGCTCTTGCGGTGAGGCTTGCGGATCATTTGTCCCGAGCGTAATGCGGGTCATGGTTAAAGCGATGCCGTAGTAGCTGCCTCAATGTTTGTTTTTTCGTATCACCATAGAACCGTCATCCTGAGCGAAGTCGTTCGCGTGCTTTGCGAACTACGCAGTCGAAGGACCCCGAGGGGCTTGGCCTCACCCAGGCAGTCGGGATCTTTTCCAGCACGGAAGTTCAGGCTCGAACGCTTGAGGTAGAAAAGGGGCGAAGGGTATAGGCATGATGGCACCCTCGGGGTCCTTCGACTCCGCGTCCCCAAAGGCTGGGACGCTCCGCTCAGGATGACGACGTTACCAACTGAGTTACAAATTGCATTCGATGCCCCTTCTCCACCCAACGGTTTCGCCTCTCCTCCACGATGCAGATACTCTAGAGCCAGCAGCAGGAGGCCCCTTGCAGACGTTCAAGCTTGCAGATACCGGACGAATCACGACGCAGCTTGGCTATGGCTGCTCATCGCTCATGGGTGCCCTGGGACGGCGCAGCTCCCTGGCCCTGCTGGAAGCGGCGTACGACGCGGGCATTCGCCACTTCGATGTGGCCCCGATGTACGGTTATGGCGAAGCAGAGGCCTGTGTCGGCGAGTTCCGGCAGCGCCATCGCGACGAGATTACGATTACGACGAAGTACGGTATCCCGCCGGCACGAAATAGGGCTTTGCTGGGGATCGCACGTCGCCTGGCCGGGCCCATTGTCCAGCATGTGCCCGCACTGAAGCAGAGGCTGTCTCGCGCGGCCTCTGCCGTAGCGGCCCCAGCGGAGAAGGCCAGCTTTACCGCCGAGCAGGCCAAGGCTTCTCTGGAGCGCAGTCTTGTCGCTTTAAAAGCAGACCGAATCGATGCCTGGCTACTGCACGACGCTGAAGCCGATGATCTGCGTGACGACGGGCTTTTGCGTTTTCTCGAGGATTCCGTTGCGAAGGGAACCCTTGGCACCTTTGGAATCGGCAGCGACCGCAACCAGGTAGAGGCTCTTCTGCAGGAGCGCGCAGGGTACTGCCGCGTGCTGCAGTATCAGTGGTCGATTCTCGACGATGCGATTGCGCCGGGCGGCCCTTTCCGCATTCATCACCGCGCTCTTACGGATAACTTTCGCTCTCTGCACGCGGCTCTGATTGCGGACCCCGAGCGCTGCAGCCGATGGTCCGATGAGGTGGGTGTCGATCTCGATGACCGGGGAATCCTCGCGGCGGTTATGCTGAAGGCCTCTTTTGTCTTCAATCCTGATAGCATCGTGCTAGTTTCAACGAAGAATCCAAACCACATACGAGAGAATGTACGTGTCGCTGGAGAACCGGCGCTGGTTGCACCCGCGCGTCGTTTGCATGCCCTGATGCAGAGGGAAGCCCGGCGGGAAGGCCTGCCCTCCACGACGACTCCCTCGAGGATGACCGCATCATGAGCTTCTGGCGTCGCTGGCGGACCAGCATTTTTCTGATCTTCGCGGTCCTCGGGCCCGGCTTTATCACGGCCAACGTCGACAACGACGCCGGCGGCATCTACACCTATGCCACGGCAGGGGCCCAGTTCGGCTATACGCTGCTGTGGACGATGATTCCCATGGCAGTGATGCTGGCGTTCGCGCAGGAGATCTCGGCGCGCATGGGCGTTGTTACCGGCAAGGGCCTGAGCGAGCTGATCCGCGAAGAGTTCGGGTTGCGCATTACCGCGATCCTGATGATGGGCCTGGTGCTGTGCAACCTGGGCGATGTCGTCTCGGAGTTCGCCGGTGTGGCCAGCAGCACGCAGCTCTTTGGGCTGAGCAAATTTATCACGGTGCCCATTGCGGCAGTGCTGGTGTGGTGCCTGGTCGTCTATGGCGACTACAAGAAGCTGGAAAAGATCTTCGTCGTCCTCTCGTTTCTGTATGTGGCCTACATCATTACCGCGGTGCTGTCGCACCCGAACTGGAGCCAGGCTGCGCACATGACCCTGCGTCTACCGAAGTGGCATGACCTGCGCAATCACAGCTATTTGTACTTATCGGTGGGCCTTATCGGGGCAACGGTCGCGCCTTGGCAGCAGTTCTATCTCCAGGCCTCGGTGGTGGATAAAGGAGCGCGGAAGTCGCAGTTGAAGCTGGCCCAGGGCGATGCAATCTTTGGCTCGGTATTCTCCGTGCTGGTCGCGGCTTTTATCGTCATCGCCTGTGCGGCGACCCTGTTCGTTGGTGGCCAGCATGACATTCGCGATGCTGCGGATGCTGCTCAGGCGCTACGTCCGCTGGGTGGGAAGTATGCATTCATCCTGTTCTCGTTCGGATTGCTGAATGCTTCGCTGTTTGCGGCGTCGATCCTGCCATTGTCCACGGCCTATACGGTGTGCGAGGCAATGGGATTTGAGTCGGGGCTGAGCAAGAAGTTCAAGGAAGCCCCAGTCTTCTACTGGCTGTACACCTCGTTGCTGGCCATCGGGGCGATCGTCATCCTGGTCTCGAAGACCGAGCCGGTGAAGCTGGCGGTGTTGTCGCAGGTGCTGAATGGCGTGCTGCTGCCCTTCGTGCTGGTATTCATGCTGGTGTTGGTGAACAAGAAATCGGTGATGGGCGCGAAGACGAATCCGACGATCTACAACGTGGTGGCCTGCGGCCTGACGGCACTGGCGACCACCCTTACAGTGGTGATGCTGTGGGGAACGGTGTTCTCGCACTAGTCGACGTATTTTGTTCGTACTCTCACAGAATCGTCATCCTGAGCGAAGTAGTTCGCGTACTTTGCGAACTACGCAGTCGAAGGACCCCGAAGGACTTGATCTCGCCCATGACGTTGGGACCTTTTCCACCGCGAAAGTCCGGGGCTGGAACGCTTGAGGTAGAAAAGGGGCGAAGGGTACAGGCAGGATGGCAATCCTCGGGGTCCTTCGACTCCGCACCTCGCAAAAAGCGCGAGGCGCTCCGCTCAGGATGACGATTCAGGGGGGTATGAACAAAAAACGCTATTGGTATCACGATCTTGATTTCGCTCTAGAAAAGTTACTCTAAAGAATCTTGCCTTCGGCCAGGTCACGTATCAACGTAAGATCGGCGGCGAGGAAGTCGTAGTCAGGCAACCGTTCGAGAGGGCTCCAGAGCATCTCCTGAAAGATGCGATTGTCGAGGTCGCCGCTAAATTCAGTCACAGCAAAGAACTGGATCTCGATCGTTCCCCCATTGCGATACGTATGGCGCACGGTGGTGATGTGATCGCCGATCTCGGCGACGATGCCCAGCTCTTCGCTCAACTCGCGAGCCAGAGCCTCTTTCGGGGTCTCGCCGGGCTCGATCTTGCCACCGGGAAACTCCCACTTGAGCCCCATGGGCTGATCGGGGCGGCGCTGGCAGATGAAGACCTCGCGTTCGGCCCCGCTGCCGCGCAGAATCATGGCCGCTACTACGTGCCGCAACGGTTTTGCGGTGTCGAGTGCGCGTTGCCCGTTGAGTTTGCGAATCGGCTCTTTCACGTCTGCTCACAGTGTAGAACTTTTAGGCTGTGAACGAGGCGATGAGGGACCAAGTTTGACTCGTAAACAAAATTAGAAATCGTGAGGGCACAATCGAAGCCATGCCCTCACGATGCCAGGAATGATTTTTTCAGCTACCGCACAACAGAAGCCGGATAGTAAACCGGCCACGATTCAGCGATGCTGCGCTGCACGAGTTCTTCGGAAGGGTTTACCGGGAAGGCGCCCCTCGCGATCGCGAGCATGGCGGCATCATGCACCGAGTTGCCGAAGACCACGTCCGGCGCAGTAATGCCCGCGCGCCGCAGTGAGGCGACCTTGCCTTCATCGGTGGGAACATCCAGCAGTCGCTCGGTAGCGCGGCCGTTCTCAATCGCCACGCGGGCCGAGAGCACGCGATTGGCGGGGATGTTGAAGCGCCGCACGCCCTCTTCGATGACCCAGTCGCAGGTTGAGCTCACAGCCCAGATCTCTACGCCGTTATCCTGCAGTGCCGCTACGAGCTCGGCCATCTCGGGAAAGATATTGCGTTCGACGTGATTGCGAAAGAACTCGGCGGCGGCACTGCGCAGCTCGGTCTCGCGCAGGCCGTGGTAGATCTGCACCATCTCGCCGCAGATGGCGATCTCGGAGACCGTGCCGCGCTTGTACTCGACATAGCGGCTGTTGAGCCACTCGGTGGCCTCGCGCGAGAGCAGGCCGGTGTCCATCGTCCAGCGCATGAAGGAAGAGCCGGCATCGCCGGACCACAGTGTTCCGTCGCAGTCGAAGACCGCAATCCTGGGGGAAAGCGCATGGACACGGCTGAAAAACTGTTCGGTTGTCAGTGCCGCCGCTGTCGCGACCGGAATTGGCGAAGAAGAGAGGGTGTTCAATCGGGACTCCAAAGTGTCAAACCTCAGTAGAGTAGCATCGCAATGTTAAGAGCAATAGATGAGATGCCGGGAGTGGCTGTCATAGCACCTGTCTGACCGAAGTGGTTCGAGTTTGATACGCTTCCAGCGTGGGCTCTTGAGACGTTAGGCCCGAAGGGACGCGAATACATGTTGGACAAAAATAGACTCTTTCCGGCGGAGAGCGCTTCGCGAGCGGTCGCTGCAAAGTTGTACGAGACAGTGCGCGACCTGCCGATCATCAGCCCGCACGGCCATACCGACCCGCAGTGGTTTGCCGATAACCAGCCTTTTCCGAATCCCACGGCGCTTTTTATTCAACCGGATCACTACATCTTCCGCATGCTGTACTCGCAGGGGATCTCGCTCGAGTCGCTGGGCATTCCGCAGGTGGACGGCAAGCAGTCGGCCGACCCGCGCGAGGTCTGGCGTCTCTTCGCGCGCAATTATTTTCTGTTCCGCGGGACACCGACGCGTCTCTGGATCGACTTCGCCTTTGCGGAGCAGTTTGGCCTGAAAGAGCGTCTCAGCGCTGAGAACGCCGACGAGTACTACGACGCGATCGATAAGAAATTGCGGACGCCCGAGTTTCTGCCGCGTGCCTTGTATGAGCGGTTTAATCTTGAGGTGATCGCCACGACGGATGCTGCGGTCGATTCGCTGGAGCATCATCGCAAGATCAAGGCCTCCGGCTGGAAGGGCCGCGTGCTGCCGACCTTCCGCCCGGATGCGGTCGTCGATGCCGAGTACCTCGGCTTCCAGGACAACCTGAAGAAGCTCGGTGAAGTAAGCGGCGAGGACATCTCTTCGTGGAAGGGCTACCTGAGCGCGCTGCGCAAGCGCCGCGCCTTCTTCAAGGAAAATGGCGCCACCGCGACCGATCATGGCCACCTTACGGCGATGACCGCGGACCTCTCGCTCAACGAAGCTACGGCTTTGTACGAACGTATCTACACCGGCAAGACGAACCCCGGCGACGTGGAGCTCTTCCAGGCGCAGATGCTGACCGAGATGGCGGGCATGAGTGTGGAAGACGGTCTTACGATGCAACTGCATCCGGGCGCGATCCGCAATCACAACCCGCATGTCTACGAGAAGTTCGGACGCGACAAGGGCGCGGATATTCCGTCGCCGACGGAGTACGTCCGCAGCCTGCGACCTCTGCTCTCGAAGTACGGCAACGAACCCGGGTTCACGTTCATCCTGTTTACGCTGGACGAGTCGACGTTCAGCAGGGAACTCGCACCGCTGGCTGGACACTACCCCTGCCTGCGCCTGGGACCGCCGTGGTGGTTCCACGATTCGCCGGAGGGCATGACCCGCTTCCGCGAGCAGGCCACCGAGACGGCAGGCTTCTACAACACGGTTGGGTTCAACGACGATACGCGTGCGTTTCTGTCGATTCCCGCGCGGCATGATGTAGCCCGCCGCATAGATTGTGCTTTCCTTGGAAAGCTTGTCGCGGAGCATCGCCTGGACGAGAGTGAGGCGTTTGAGTTGGCGCAGGACCTTACGGTGAACCTGGTGCGGAAGGCTTATAAGCTCTAGCGTCGCGGGGCGGAGAGAGCCGTAGCCTTTGGACTACGGAATCAGGGCGGGCAAGGATCGGGTTTCCACCCAGGTCTTTGCCCGTTTTTGCTTTTTGGGTTGTCATTCCGAGCGTAGCGAGCGAACCTGCTGTCTTCCGTTTTTCGCCAGTGCTATTACAAACGTTGCGCGTCGCCACAAAGCGGCCTCTTTCGCCTGCAGTTCACATGTTTAGGTCCTACGAACAAAGAGCGGGAGACAGCAGGTTCGCTCGCTACGCTCGGAATGACAACCAGAAAAGCAAAAGCAAGTGCTTTCTGCACGATTTTGGGAAGGGCATCGCCCCTTCGGGGCTAACGCCCACCCTCTGGAACCCCCTGTTCTGCCTCCCTGACGACCTCGACATTCTCGCTTTCCCAACATTCCTGTCTGACCCGTATTTGCGCTGTCTGACTGGAAGTGGGTATTCTGTCACACGGTGATGAACGCCAAGGCGTTCGGTGACGGAGTGGAGACGACCATGAGCAAGGGCATGAAGCTGCCGAAGTTTTCGGTGGGTGTTGGAGACAGGTTTGCGCATCAGGCGAAGGCGCAGTTGGCGGCCTGCATTAAGGCTGGCGAATTTGGGGTAGAAGTGGTGCCGGTTTGGAATAAGTCCAACCGTGAGCACATGATCATCGGCACGGAACCCAGCCAGACCCGTATCGCCGCCGATGCCGCAGTCAAGGAGCTGGGCTGGACGAAGCCCTATTTTCTCGACGCGGACCACATCAACCTGAAGACCGTCGATCGCTTCATCGCTCCGTGCGACTTCTTCACGCTGGACGTTGCCGAGGAGATCGGTAAGGCAGCTAAGCCGGAGGACGTTGCCGCCTTCGTTCAGCAGCATCCTGAACTGATCGGTGAAGTAACGATCCCGCACATCGCCGAGCCGTTCAAGACGGACGCTGCCTTCGTGACGGGCGTCGCGAACAAGTTCCTCGCGGCCGTGCAGGACGCGGGCAGGATCTACCGCTATCTCGTCGAGAAGAAAGGCGAAGGCAACTTCGTGCCCGAAGTCTCGATGGACGAGACGGATTCCCCTCAGACGCCGGTTGAGCTGCTGATCATCCTCGCTGCCATCGCGGACGAGAAGATTCCCATCCAGACGATCGCCCCGAAGTTTACCGGCCGGTTCAATAAGGGCGTGGATTACGTCGGCGATGTTGCGCAGTTCACCAAGGAGTTCGAGGAAGACCTGGCGGCGATTGCGTTCGCCATCAAGACCTACGGCCTGCCCGAGAACCTGAAGCTCAGCGTTCACTCCGGCTCGGACAAGTTCTCGATCTACAAGGCGATCCACGAAGGCGTGAAGAAGTTCAACGCCGGTGTCCACCTGAAGACCGCGGGAACGACGTGGCTCGAAGAGCTGATCGGCCTGGCCGAGGCGGGCGGAACCGGCCTGGACATCGCCAAAGAGGTCTATCGCGAGGCCTATGCTCACTCGGACGAGTTGCGTGCGCCCTATGCGACGGTGATCGACATCGACGACGCCAAGCTGCCCAAGCCCGAGGTGGTTGAGGGCTGGACGAGCGTGCAGTTCACCTCCGCGCTGCGCCACGACCAGGGCAATCCGGCCTACAACCCGAGCTTCCGGCAGTTGCTGCACGTCGGCTTCAAGATCGCGGCCAAGATGGGCGACCGCTATCTGAACGCTCTCGAAGCGAACGAGGAAGTGGTGGCGAAGAACGTGACGACGAACCTCTTCGACCGGCACATTCGCCCCGTGTTCCTCGGTCAGTAAACAACCCTTGCGGGGCGCGGGCTTTGGCCCGCGCCTTGCGCGTTGTAGGGCTGCTATCGTAGAGTTCAAACGGTTTTACAGATACGAGGGCGTCGATGATTGTCGTGTTGATGGGCGTGAGCGGGTCGGGCAAAACGACCATCGGTTCACTGCTTGCGAAGCGAACGGGAACTGTCTTTGCAGACGCGGACGACTACCATCCGCTGGCGAACAAGCAGAAGATGGCCTCCGGTCAGCCGCTGAACGACGACGACCGCCAGCCCTGGCTGGAGACGCTGAACAAGCTCTTGCGCGGCTGGCACGACAGTGGCAAGGGCGGTGTCCTGGCCTGCTCGGCACTCAAGGAAAAATACCGCGCGACGCTGGCCGCGGATATGCCCAAGGGGAGCGTTGCCTTTGTGCTGCTCGACGGCTCGCATGAGTTGATCGCCGAGCGCCTGGCCGCCCGCAAGCATGAGTTCATGAATCCGAAGCTGCTCGAGACCCAACTGGCTACGTTGGAGCCGCCCGCCGATGCTTTGCGCGTCGTCAACGACCGTCCGCCGGAAGAGGTCGTCGCACAGATTTTGCAGCACGTTTCACCGCAGGCCTGACGGCTGTGGATCAACCGATAGAGAAGTAAGGGGAGCAAGAGAAGTCATGGGATATAAGCCGTTGGATCTGACAGGGAAGACTGCCGTTATTGTTGGCGGAACATCGGGCATTGGCCTGGCGATGGCCATCGGCCTGGCCGAGGCCGGCGCCGATGTGGTTGCCAGCTCACGTCGTGCCGAGCAGGTGGACGAGGCCGCGAAGAAGATCGAGTCGACGGGACGCAAGTCTCTGCGCCTGACCTCCGACGTCGCCGATCGCGCCAGCCTGGAAGCGCTATGTGCCGGCACGATCAAGGAGTTTGGCAAGGTCGACATCCTGATCAACTGCGCGGGCAAGATCAAACGCGCCCCGACGGTCGATTTCCCCGAAGACGAGTGGCAGTCGATCATGGACACGAACGTGACCGGAACGCTGCGCGCCTGCCAGATCTTCGGCCGGCACATGCTGGAGCGTGGTTACGGGCGCATCATCAACATCGCTTCGCTCAACACCTTCGTGGCCCTCAAGGAAGTTGCGGCGTATGCCGCCTCGAAGGCCGCAATCGGCTCGCTGACGCGCTCGCTGGCGGTGGAGTGGTCGTCGCAGGGCGTGACCGTGAACGCGATTGCCCCGGGCGTCTTCCGCACGGCACTCAACGCCGAGCTGCTCGACAAGAGCGAGCGTGGCAAGGAGCTGCGCATGCGCACTCCGATGGGGCGCTTTGGCGCGACCGAGGAGCTGGTCGGCGGAGCGATCTATCTGGCTTCGGATTCCGCGGCATTTGTGACCGGTGAGATTCTCGTGATCGATGGTGGCTTCCTGGCCAGCGGCGTGAACCAGTAGTACGAATCCAACGCCATCGGCGCGATCCGGACCGGCCTGGGGACTCCCTGGACTGGTTTGGGTCGCGCCGATGCATTTTAGTTTGCGATAGGGGTGATTACCCTTGAGTCAAACGGTTATCCTTTGTTGAAACAAATTCTGTAGGATCAGGCGTCAGGAGAAAAAAGGATGAGGATTCGATTTACCGCAACAGCTGTATTCACTGCAGCGATGCTCTGCACCACAACGGGTCTGCTGGGAGCACAGCAGAAGTCCGTAGACAAATCGCAGCCGTGGATGAATCCTCAACTGTCTCCCGAAAAACGAGCCGAACTTGTCCTGCAGCAGATGACGTTCGACGAGAAGATCTCCATGCTGCATGGCGAGGGCATGGCGGGCTCGAAGAATCTGCATCCGGAGTTCCAAAAGGTGCATGAACTCTTCAACGGAGGGGCCGGCCTCGTCATCACGCCTACCCGGCTTGGCATCCCGATGATCCAGATGAGCGACGCAGCCTATGGCGTGCGCGACAGCGCGATGAATGGCCGTTACTCGACGGCGCTGCCCTCGAACCTGGCCTCGGCTGCAAGCTGGGACCCTCAAGCTGCCTGCAGCTACGGCACCCTGATCGGCCGCGAGCTTCGCGCCCAGGGCTACAACATGACGCTAGGCGGCGGCGTGAATCTGACCCGCGAGCCGCGCAACGGACGCACCTTTGAGTACATGGGCGAAGATCCCGTGCTGGCCGGAACGCTGGTCGGCAATCGCATTCGCTGCGAGGGCGCGCAGCATGTCATCTCGGACATCAAGCACTACGCGATGAACGACCAGGAGAGTGGCCGACAGGAGATCGACGCCCGGATCGGCGAACGAGCCCTCCGCGAGAGCGATCTGCTGGCCTTCCAGATTGGCGTCAAGACCGGCCATCCGGACGCCGTGATGTGCAGCTACAACGGCGTCAACGGCGACTACGCGTGCGAAAACCGCTACCTGCTGACCGACGTGTTGAAGAAGGAGTGGAACTTCCCGGGCTTCGTCGTCTCCGACTGGGGTGGAACGCACAGCACGGAGAAGGCCTCCGCCGCCGGGCTGGACAATGAAGAGGAGTGGGCGAGCTTTTATGGCGACTCGTTGAAGGCTGCCGTGCAGGCCGGGCGTGTGCCTATGACTGAGATTGACGATCATGTCCGCCGCATCCTGTGGGCGGAGTTCGCCAGCGGGATCGTCGACGACCCGCCGCGGAAGGGAGTCGTCGATGTGCAGGCAGGCTTCGACACCTCGCGGCATATCGCCGAACAGGGATCGGTACTGCTGCGCAACGAGCGGAATCTGCTTCCGCTGGACTCGGCCAAGCTCCAGTCGGTTGCGGTCATTGGCTTTCATGCGGACACCGGCATGATCTCGGGCGGAGGTTCGGCGCAGGTTGATGCTCCGGGCGATCAGGCTGGTGGAGAGTGGAAGCGCAAGGTCTGGTTCCCGACCTCTCCCCTGGAGGCGTTGCGGGCCAAGGCTCCTGGAGCGAAGTTCAGCTTTGTCTCCGGAGAGAACATCGCCCAGGCCGTGGCCCAGGCCAAGGCTGCAGACGTAGCCGTGGTCTTCGCCTGGCAGTGGGAGGCCGAGGACTTCGACCTGCCGAACCTGTCGCTACCCAATGAGCAGGACAAGCTGATCGAAGCAGTCACCGCTGCTAACCCTCGTACGGTAGTCGTATTGGAGACCGGTACTGCCGTGACCATGCCCTGGCTGGAGAAGACGGGTGCCGTTCTGGAGGCGTGGTTTGCCGGATCGAAGGGCGCGGATGCCGTTGCGAACCTGCTCTTTGGCGACGTAAACCCCAGCGGCAAGCTGCCGATGACCTTCCCTCGGAGCGAGGCCGACCTGCCGCGTCCGACGGTCGCCAAGCCGCCTGCCGGATCTAAGAATGGAACGCTCTCCTTCAAGGTGGACTATAGCGAGGGAGTTAAGGTCGGCTACAAGTGGTACGACGCCGAGCACAAGCCGGTGCTCTTTCCGTTCGGCTTCGGGTTGTCCTACACGAGCTACAGCTATTCAGGGTTGACTGTTTCGCCGGACGGTTCCAGCGTCAGTTTCACGGTAGCCAATACCGGGCACAGGGCCGGGGCTGAGATCGCAGAGGTCTACGCGTCGCTGCCCGAGTCGGCAGGGGAGCCGCCGAAGCGGTTGATCGGCTGGCAGAAGGTTGAACTGGCTGCGGGTGAGAGCAAGTTCATTCGTCTGGCAATTGATCCCACCTATCTCTCGATCTGGGATGAGGTTGCCAAGAAGTTTGTGCGGCCTTCAGGAAGCTATCGGGTGATGGTTGGCGGTTCGTCGGCGGAGCTGCCGCTGACGAAGGAGATCAGCCTGCAGTAAGTGATTACGAAGCCGAGCTCCTTTGGAGTTCGGCTCCGTATCCTTTTCTCCTAAGCTATTCGCAAAGCTCTAGGTCGTGTCTGATAAATCGGAGATAGAGCGAAACCAAACTCGTTGCACGCATAGCTTTGTTCTTCGTTTCCCCACAGAATCGTCATCCTGAGCGGAGCGTCCCAGCTTTTGGGGACGCGGAGTCGAAGGACCCCGAGGGGTGACCTCTTGCCTATGCCCTTTGGAGCTTTTCTACCTCGAGCGCTCGTGCCTGAACTCTCGTGCGGGAAAAGATCCCGACCTTCTGGGTGAGATCAAGTCCTTCGGGGTCCTTCGACTGCGCACCTCGCAAAAAACGCGAGGCGCTACGCTCAGGATGACGTCTCTGTGGGTGGAACAAAATATCTGATTTGTTGTTGTCCCCGATTCGTCGGGCACTACTTAATGCGCCCCGGCAGGTGGTTTGCCCGGCTTCACCTTCTTGAAGAACCACACGATGATCACGCAGAAGAAGCAAAGCAGCGAAAGCCAGCGGAAGACGTCAACGTAAGCCCAGCTTGAAGCTTGCTGTCCAAGTTGCTGATATAAAGTGGCTTGTGCTGGATGGGATGCGTTTGCTGGGCCGTACGCTCCGGTCAGGGCCTGCGTGGTGTTGTGGAGTGAGTTCTGGAACTGCTGGCCGCTACGCGGCACATAGTTGGTGATCTCGCTCTGGTGAACGGCGGCCCGCCGTGTCAGCAGGGTGGTGGCGATGGAGATGCCGATCGAGCCACCTACGTTACGCATCAGGTTGAAGAGACCGCTGGCATTTCCGATCTGTTCGTTCTTGAGCGTGCCATAGGCCGCCGTGCTGATCGGCACAAAGACAAAGCTCAATCCGAACCCGGTGATGAGAATCGGCAGGAAGAGCGTGGTGGGCGAGACCTGAAGCGTAATCGAACCGAAGTACAGGGTCGTGAGGCCGAAGGTCAGAAAGCCGAAGGTCAGCAGGTAGCGTGGATCGACCTTGTTGGAGAGGTAGCCGATCACGGGCATACCGCAGATAGCTCCGAGGCCTCTAGGGGCGACGACGAGACCGGCGGTGAACGCCGTGTAGCCGAGCAGTTCCTGATAAAACAGCGGCAGAACCGTGACCGTGGAATAGATGCCGATGCCGAACATGAAGATGAGGATCGAACCCAGTAGAAAGTTCCGGTCTTTGAGGACGCGGAGATCGACCAGCGGATCTTTCTTGAACCACGACTGGTAGCAGAACCAGACGAAGGCTATGACCATGGCGAGGAACGCCCAGCGTACCCAAAGCGCTCCAAACCAGTCGACCTCCTGGCCCTTGTCAAGGATGATCTGAAGGCAGCCGGTCCAGACGATAAGGGTTCCGAAGCCGATATTGTCAAAGGCAGGAACCTTTGCATTCTTGATATACGGCGGATCCTGAATGTAACGGTTAATCATGTAGAGGGCCAACGCGCCCACGGGAATATTGATGTAGAAGGCATAACGCCAGGAGTAGGTATCGGTCAGCCAGCCACCGAGGGTGGGTCCAAGAACCGGCGCCACGACCACTCCGAAGGCGAAGACGGCCATGGCGACGCCACGTTTGCGAGGCGGAAAGCTTTCGAGCAGGATGGCCTGTGAGAGGGGCTGGAGAGCGCCGCCACCAGCTCCCTGGATGACGCGGGCCACCAGCATGAGGGCCAGGGTGGGGGCGGCTCCGCAGGCAAAGCTGGCGGCCGTGAAGATGGCGACGCAGCTCATGAGGAAGCGCTTGCGGCCAAAGCGCAGGGAAAACCAGTTGGACGCCGGGAGGATGATGGCATTCGCCACCAGGTAGCTGGTGAGCACCCAGGTGGCTTCGTCGTTGGAGGCTGAGAGCGAGCCGGCAATATAGGGCAGCGCGACAGAGGCGATGGCGGTGTCGAGCACCTCCATAAAGGTGGCGAGCATGACCGCGGCGGCGATCAGCCACGGGTTTACACCCTTCGTCACACTCAGGGTATCTGGCTGCGTGGATGCGGCGTCGGCTGTTGCGGCGGCGGCCATACTGTTGATCGTGCTCCAGGGGAAGAGTCGAAACAGGCTGCAAGCGTTGCAGCTTCAGGGTTGGATGCCATGCAGCGAAAGGGGTTGTGATGCCCCGAACGATGATCGCTCATGAAGCGTATTAAAACGGGGGCCGATAAAGCTTAAGGAAAACTTGAAGAAGAGATCTTACTCGATTGCGACAGGAGGTTTCATGGGGAAGTGCCGTTTGAGCCGCAGGAAGGGCAGTTCCAGGAGGTGGAACGAGATCCATGAGATCAACAGCGTAGCTGAAAAAGCCAGGATAAGTTTGGTGACCAGATAGCGTTGGTCTGAGTTCGAGTGAGTCAAATGGCGGGTGATGGAGCT
This sequence comes from Granulicella mallensis MP5ACTX8, assembly GCF_000178955.2. Classification (NCBI taxonomy): domain Bacteria; kingdom Pseudomonadati; phylum Acidobacteriota; class Terriglobia; order Terriglobales; family Acidobacteriaceae; genus Granulicella; species Granulicella mallensis. Next base: position 1,948,520 of record NC_016631.1, read on the forward strand.
ATAGGTCGGCTGCAGCAGGATGTGGAAGACGTAAAAGCCGTAGCTGATGCGGCCGATGAATCGCAGAGGTGCTGTCGAACAAAGGCTACGTGGAACGCCATTGCGCAGAAGGAGAGCGATAGCCGCGGCAGCCGCCAGGCTGAATGCAGGAAGGCCCAGAACAAACTGCAGGTTGGAGATGAGCATGAAGCTGTGGGAGCTGAGGCTGGAGAAGAGGTAAAGCGCAAGCCCGACGAAGAAGGCAGGCATCGCGAGCCGTTCGATCAGTGCCTTTTCCGGGCCTCGCCAGGCGATGGCCAGGTAGGCGCCGAGGGCAAAGGCTCCGGCGTGAACCAGGAGGAAATCTCTGAAAGAGTAGGCCACCTGACCCGAGACCAGGGGAAGCCCATAGATCGCGATTCGAAAGGCAGCCGAGACCGCGAACGTCCAAAGACTGAGCCAGAAGGCCCCGCGGCGGCTGCGAACGGTTAGCAGGAGGAGGGGCCAGAGTAGATAGAACTGCTCTTCCACCGCCATGCTCCATAGATGGTAGAGCGACAGTGGAGTTGGGATCGATTGGACAAGGTCCTCCAGCCTCGGAAGATTCTGCAGAAAAAAGACATAGATGGCAAACGGCCAAACGAGATGAACATTGCGCCAGGCAACAATCAGGCCCAGGGCGCTCAGCGCGAGGGCTGTGTAGTACAGGGGGAAGATGCGCAGCAGGCGGCGGGTGTAGAAGTTGCGGCGCCAGTGCTGGTTGCCCCTGGAATCCCACAGGCTCCCCGTGATGAGAAACCCTGAGAGGGTAAAGAACACTACGACTCCGATCCATCCGGAGGAGGAGAAGTAGCCGAAGAGGCGAATGGCAAGATGCGGTGATTTAAGCCCGCCACCGTAGTGGAAGAAGAACACCAGCATGACCGCAATGCCGCGCAAACCATCGAGCGCGGGGTCGCGATGCGCTGTGGGGTCGGATGGCTGCCTCGTGGTCACTGTTGGCAAGCGTAGAGAGTGCTGCGACGAGAGTCAAACGGGGCAGGGTCAAGAGATCCGGAAGATCGTGACCACGGACGAAGCGGCATGGTAGGTTCGGAGGAATGAACGAGATCGAAGCGGTGGGTGTAGGTGTCCTGGCAGGCACGGCACCCGGTGAAGAAGGGCGAACCAGCGAGCGGCCCTGGCTGTTTGGTTTGCTGGTCGCGCCGATGGCGGTGCTGGCGAACGGCATCATCCAGGGAGTGCTGTCGTTCCTGATGCGGCGGCAGGGCGTAGGCGTAGGGCGGAGTTCGGAGATTATCTCGCTGCTCATTCTGCCGCAGACGATCTACTTTCTCTGGAGCCCGATTACGGACTTCCTGATGCGGCGGCGGACCTGGCTGATGATGGGTTCGGTAGCAGCAGGCGTTCTGATGGCGCTCGCGTTCCATCAGAAGAACCTGGCGTCGCATACGGCGGTAGCGGTGCTGTTTCTCAGTGCCTGCTGCGGGCAGTTGGTGGTTTCAGGTTGCGGCGGCATGATGGGAGCCCTACGGATCGAGCGGTCGCGGCGGATCGCGGGCAGCTTTTATCAGGGTGGATCGCTGGCGTTCGGGGCGATCGCCATCTTCGTGCTGGCCATGCTGGCCGAGAGGATGGGGCAGGGGATGCTTGGCATTGTGGCCGGAGCGCTGATCGCGGTGCCCTCGTTGTTGGCCTTGGCAGCTCCCGAGCAGAAGCTGATTACGACGGAGCGGCTGGGGCAGACGATCGGCAGGATTGGAAGCGAGTTCAAGAACACGTTCTGGCGCTGGAAGGCGATTCCTTACACGCTGACGATGCTGTTTCCCATTGCCAGCGGGTCGGCGATCGGGTTGCTTCCCAGTGTGGCGCAGGACTATGGGGTGAACGTCCATCAGATGGCGTGGATGAACGGAGTCGCCGGAGCCCTGCTGATGGCTGCCGGGTCGCTGGCCGCGACACTGATTCCGGCACGGATTCGGGCTTCCGTAGGGTATCTGACGGTAGCACTGATCAATGCCGCGACCCTGGGAATCCTGTGGCTGGGACCACAGCGGCCTACTACCTATTACCTGGGAGTGACGCTCTATCTGTTTACGATCGGTACCTGCTATGCGATGTTCACGGCGGTGGTGCTCGAATTTCTGGGGTATTCGGGCAAGAGCGGCAGCGGAAGATACTCGATCATCAATTCGCTGGGGAATGTGCCGGTTGCTTATATGACCGCGCTGGACGGCTGGGGTGGAAATCGATGGGGAGCTCGAGGACTTTCGGGCACCGAGGCAGTCGCCGGGGCGGTGGGAGCGTCCATCCTTTTAGCGTATTTTTTGACGCGAAAGACTCAGACGGCAGAGGTACTTATCGCTCCTTGAGGATTGTGCAACCAAAGACGGTAATTCTCATCATATAAGTTGACAGTAAGTCACTCACATGCGAGCATGGTGAGGGTCAAAAGGATTTTCGGGCTACGGCCCATACAGGGGACAGGATTATGGGAAAGATTATCGGTATTGATCTTGGAACAACAAATAGCTGCGTTGCCGTGATGGAAGGCGGCGAGCCGAAGGTAATTGCCAACGAAGAGGGCGGACGCACAACACCGTCGATCGTGGCGTTTACCAAGAGCGGCGAGCGGTTGGTAGGCCAGGTCGCGAAGCGGCAGGCAATTACCAACCCGGAGAATACGGTTTACTCCATCAAGCGTTTTATGGGCCGTCGCGCGAACGAAGTGAACGACGAGATGCGGATGGTTCCGTACAAGGTCGTTCCGCAGGGCGATCACCTGGCCGTGCTGGCACAGGGCAAGGAGTACACCGCGCCTGAGGTTTCGGCGATGATTCTGCAGAAGCTGAAGAAGGCTGCGGAAGACTACCTTGGCACCAGCGTGACCGAGGCCGTCATCACCGTTCCGGCGTACTTCAACGACGCGCAGCGGCAGGCCACCAAGGACGCCGGCAAGATCGCCGGTCTCGATGTGAAGCGCATCGTCAACGAGCCGACGGCGGCAGCTTTGGCCTACGGTCTCGACAAGAAGAAGGACGAGACGATTGCGGTCTATGACTTCGGCGGCGGTACGTTCGACGTCTCGATTCTCGAAGTGGGCGATGGCGTGATCGAGGTGAAATCGACCAATGGCGATACGCACCTGGGCGGTGACAATCTCGACCAGCGCATCGTGGACTGGCTCATCTCGGAGTTCAAAAGCGAGAGCGGTCTGGACCTGAGCTCGAAGGGCAATGAGATGGCCCTGCAGCGCCTGAAGGATGCCGCGGAGCGCGCCAAGATTGAGCTTTCGACCGCGCAGGAGACAGAGATCAACCTGCCGTTCATTACGGCTGACGCCAGCGGACCGAAGCATCTGGTTCGCACGCTGAGCCGCGCCAAGCTGGAGTCGCTGGTTGACGATCTGCTGCAGAAGTCGGTTGGACCCTGCAAGCAGGCTCTGAAGGATGCCGGTATCGACGCGTCGAAGATCGACGAGGTCGTTCTGGTCGGTGGTCAGACCCGCATGCCGAAGATCCAGCAGTTGGTGAAGGAGCTGTTCGGCAAAGAGCCGCACAAGGGCGTGAACCCTGACGAAGTCGTCGCGATCGGTGCGGCGGTGCAGGCAGGCGTGCTCGCAGGCGATGTCAAGGACCTGCTGCTGCTCGATGTGACTCCTCTGACCTTGTCGATTGAGACGATGGGCGGCGTGGCGACGGGAATGATTCCGCGCAACACGACCATCCCGACCAAGAAGACGGAGACCTTCTCGACGGCTGCGGACAACCAGACTGAGGTTGAGGTTCACGTCCTGCAGGGCGAGCGTCCGATGGCGAACCAGAACCGTACGCTGGGCAAGTTCAAGCTGAGCGGAATTCCTTCGGCTCCGCGTGGCGTGCCGCAGATCGAGGTCACCTTCGACATCGATGCGAACGGCATCCTGAATGTGACGGCGAAAGACAACGCGACCGGCAAGGACCAGAAGATCACGATCACGAGCTCTTCGGGTCTGAGCAAGGAAGAGGTTGAGCGCATGGCGAAGGAAGCCGAGGCGCACGCTGCCGAGGACAAGGAAGCCAAGGAGAAGATCGAAGCCCGCAATCAGCTCGACTCGATGGTTTACAACGTCGAGAAGATGCTGAAGGACGGCGGCGAGAAGGTGGATGCTGCGGACAAGGGCGATGTTGAAACTGCCCTGGCCGACGCGAAGACCACGCTTACGGGCGATCCTGGCGCGACTGAGCTGAACGCAGCACGCGAACGCCTGACCACGGCAAGCCACAAGCTGGCCGAGGCTCTGTACAAGGCAAACGCTGCGGGCGCTCCGACCGACGGCGGTGCTGCCGCGGCGGGCACAGCGGACGAGCCGAAGAAGGACGAAGGCGTGATCGATGCGGAATATGTCGACACGGATCACAAGTAACGCATCGAACTAATTGTGGGTGTTGCGCGTAATAGGAGGAGGAGCTTCGAAGCTGGAGTCTCCTCCTCTGTTATTTCGTGAAAGGTGTGGGGGAAGATTCCCCATTGAAATAGTCGAATCGATTGCGCAGATTTGGTGTCTTATTAGGTGGAGCTTAATGGCGTGAGGCAAATGTCTCACGAGGTGGAAAGGGGTGCCGCGATGACGAACCAGGGAGCAAACGACGACAGACGCGACGAAGTTTGGCAGGGAATGGTCAATTGGGACCTCGGTGTGGGTGGCGGAAGCCACGTAAGTCCCATCCTGTGGCGCTGCGACGCCCTGCGTGCAGGAAAGCTCTATAACCGCAGTATGTTCGGCACACGCGAAGAGGCGGAGCAGTTCGCGCAGCGCATGCGCGAGGCCGAGCCGGACCAGATCTTCAGCGTGGAGTCGATCCGGGCCAGCCAGGTGTGGAACTAAGGCCAGAAGTTGTAGCATCATGGGCCGCGCCTCTGCGGGTTTCTGACGCGAGGTCGCGGCCCTCGCTGCATCTGAGCAAGGAACATAGATGAAGACTAAGGACGAGAGCTACGTTTTAGATTTATGTGATCTGGTACTTACTCATGAATCTAGCAGGCAGCACCGTTTCGCCTTTCTTCTTGGTGATACCGGACGTAGATTGCCAGTAGACGCCTACTATTCGACCCTCAATCTAGTTATTGAGTTTTATGAGCGCCAGCATTATGAAGAAGTTCGGTTTTTCGACAAGCCAGAGAAGTTGACATGTAGTGGCGTTACTCGAAGAGAGCAACGAAAGCTTTATGACCAGCGTAGGAGAGACATACTTCCTTTACATGGCATTGAGCTAATTGTTTTGTCAGTGCAACAATTTCGTCACGACACACGAAAACGCCTAATACGTAACCACATCGAAGATGAAAAGTTGATTCGCCGTGAACTAGCTCAATACCTTGCTGTCTCAAACTAGTATTCGGTTGAAGTATTAAACAAAGGTCGGAGATTTCGATGCCTGAAGGAAATGAAATCCATCGCTGGGCCGAGCGGCACACCACCGCATTCGTCGGAAAAAAGATGCACGTAGAGGCTCCGAACGGCCGCTTTCGAGAGGCCGATGTGCTCGATGGACGCAAGCTGGAACGCGTGATGGCGAAGGGTAAGCACCTGGGCTATGTCTTCGGCAAAGATCGCATTCTGCATGTGCACCTGGGACGCTACGGAGACTGGACCGAGGGCCAGATGCCTCTGCCGGAGGAGCGCGGCGCGTTGCGGGTTCGGATGTGGCCCGTGGGAGCAAAGGCTCGCAAGGATGCAGCGGAGGCCAGCACACGGCACGGATGGTACTCAAGCGACGATGGATCGAATCCGACGCCACCGGAGGAGATCGACTGGCTGGAGTTGCGCGGAGCTTCGGACTGCAGCTTGTGGACGGATGCCCAGTGGGAGACGCTACTCGCAAGGCTTGGGCCGGACCCGCTGGACGGTGACGATCCGAAGCCGGCGTTTGAGCACATTGCGAAGGCGAAGACGCCGATCGGTGTCTTGTTGATGCAGCAGGATGTGCTCTCCGGCATTGGCAACATCTACCGTGCGGAGCTGTTGTTTCGCGCGCGGCTGAGTCCTTTTGTGGAAGGCCGGACGGTGCCTATGAAGACTCTGCAGGCGATGTGGAAGGATTCGATTCCCTTGCTGCGCGCTGGGATGATCGATCGCCGCATTGTGACGACGAAGCCGAAGGATCGTCCGCACAAGACGGGGAAGCCGCTGAAAGAAGAGGCGCACTACGTCTACCGGCGGCATGGGAAGCCTTGCTTTGTCTGCGGGACGAAGGTTTTGCGCAAGGATGTGGCGGGCCGAACGTTGTATTGGTGCCCGGTATGTCAGGCGGATGCAACGCTCAGCGTATAACGTGGAGCGTGATATGCTGAGCGTGTGATCCGTTCTTTCAAAAGCGACGAGGCGGAAAAGATATTTAACCGTATTCACAGCAAACGGTTTGCTTCGCTGGAGAGGGTTATCTTCAGGAAATTGAGATCGATCCACAGAGCAGCTGCACTGGGAGACTTAACCAATCCCCCCGGAAACAGACTGGAGGCTCTTCGTGGAGACCGTGCAGGTCAGTACAGTATCCGGATCAACGAGCAATGGAGAATCTGCTTCGAATGGAGAGAGAATCATGCGTATGAAGTCGAAATCGTCGACTACCACTAAGCGGGCGAAGCGACTGGCCCCTCTCCATCCCGGTGAGATGCTGCGGGAAGAGTTTATGGTGCCACTCGGCCTTAGCGCGAATGCTGTAGCGTTGGCCGTTCGAGTGCCAACTACACGCATTACGGAGATTCTTAATGGACGTCGCGGTATCACAGCCGATACAGCGTTAAGACTTGCGAGGCTCTTCCGCATGACCCCCGAGTATTGGATGGGACTGCAAATCGACTATGACCTCGATGTGGCAATGGATCAAATAGAGGAAGATATTGACCGCGATATTCATCCACTGCCGATAGATGAAGCAACAGGATCACTGAAGGCGGCTTAAGAAGACTTATGGCGACACCGACTAAGGATTATTACGGCACGCTTGGCGTGAAGAAGACAGCGACGACGGACGAGATCCGCAAGGCGTTTCGCAAACTCGCGCGCAAATATCATCCGGATGTAAACCCCGGCGACAAAAAGGCCGAGGAGAAGTTCAAAGAGATCTCCGAAGCCAACGATGTGTTGAGCGAGGAGAAGAAGCGCAAGATCTACGATCAGGTCGGCTTCTACTCGGATAACATCGACCCGGCGACGGCGGAGGCCTATGCCCGGGGCGGTGGTGGCGGAGGTGCGCAGGCCGGCGGTGGGCAGGGTGTGCCGTTCGACTTTGGAGGTTTTGACTTCTCCGGTTTCCAGGGCGGCAGCCGCGCGTCGCGCGCGGAGAGCGAGGGCTTTGGCGGAAGCTTCCGCGACGTGTTCAGCGGGATGTTCAACGGAGGCCGTCAGCCACGTGGACCGCAGCCGGGGACCGATCTCGAGTACCAGGTGGAGATCGACTTCTGGACGGCGATTCGCGGCGGCGTGACGCGGCTGGAGATTCAGCGCCAGGAGCAGTGCCCAACCTGCAAGGGCCGCGCGGTCGTAGGCGGCAGCATGGAGTGCCCTGAATGCCATGGCTCAGGCCAGGTCACGCAGATGGGTGGGCGGATGAAGTTCAACATCCAGTGCCCGCGCTGCGGCGGTTCCGGCAAGGTGCAGAATTCGTGCCGTACGTGCGATGGAGCGGGTGTGGTTACGAAGCGCGAACCGCTGGAGTTTCGCATCAAGCCGGGCACGCGCGATGGTCAGCGGATTCGCCTGGCAGGCAAGGGCAATGCGGGCACGGAGGGTGCGCCGGCGGGCGATCTTTATCTCATCATCAAGGTCGGCGGGCATAAGCTGTTCCAGCGCTCGGGTGACGACATCCACGTCAGTGTGCCGGTGACAGTGATGGAAGCCGCGCTGGGCGCTAAGATTGAGGTTCCGACGATCGACGGAGTGGGAACGCAATCAGGTCGTGCGCAGTTGAAGATTCCGCCGGGGACGCAGACAGGGCAGAAGCTGCGGATGCGCGAAAAGGGTGTCCCCAGTGCGACGCGCGAAGGCGAGCGCGGCGACCAGATCGTCGAGGTAAAGATCGTGGTGCCGAAGGTGCAGGATGAGCGCTCGAAGGAGATTTTGCGGGAGTTGCAGAAGCTGAATCCGGAGGACCCGCGAGAAGAGTTGCTGGCGGGGGTATGAGAACGGTTCGGTTAGATATTGGAGGAGTGCATTTCGAGTGGGACAGCGAAAAAAGCTGCCTCGAATGAACGAAAGCATGGCGTCTCGTTTCTTGAAGGAGCGACTGCTTTTGCGGACAACAACAGCCTCACGATTCCTGAGCCACTGCACTCGAACGAAGAAGACCGTTTTATCTTGATTGGAATCTCGGCTACGAGCAAACTACTAACAGTGGTACATGTGAGTCGCGGTGAAACGTATCGGATTATCCGCGCACGTAAGCCAACGCCAAAGGAAAGGAGAACCTATGAGCAATAATTTGGACCAAGAAGACGACATGTTGGATGAGTATGACTTTTCCAAGGGGGTTCGTGGCAAATATGCGAGCCAATTCAAGGATGTCAGCCGATTGGTGTCTCTTGATCCAGACGTCAAGGCGGTCTTTCCTGACTCTGAAGCGGTGAACGAGGCGTTGCGAGGCCTGATCAAAGCGCGTGGCGTTGCGGCGCACGAGCTGAAGAAAGCAAGCTGATGGCAACGAAACGTAAATCTAAGGGCGCCTACATGATCTCGGCTGTGGCCGAGATGTATGCAATCCATCCGCAGACACTCCGGCTCTATGAGCGCGAAGGCCTGTTGCGACCGTCGCGCTCGGACGGCAATACCCGGCTTTATACCGACGAGGATCTTGAACGGCTGGAGTTCATCCTGAACCTTGCGCGCGACCTGGGAGTCAATATCGCGGGGATCGCCATCGTGCTGCAGATGCGCGAGCGCATGGAGGAGATGAACCGGCAGATGCAGGGCTTCGTCGACTTCGTTCGGACGGAGATGCTGACGCGTGTGCAGCAACAGCAGGCGCAGCAGGCCGGGCTGGTGCCGTTACGCCGGAAGATCGTAAGCAAAGAGTAGCTATAGCAAATCTCCTGTAGGTGTATAGCGAAACCAAGACGCTTATGGCCGTTTTTCCCCAGAAAAACGGTGCTGCACGCCCGATTCCACTTCACAGAAACAGGAGTTTGCTCTAGAGGCAGAGCCGCGTCGCGTAGACTTAAGAGGTTTGGGCTACAGTCGATAGTCCCTCAATCTTTTCCTGGCTTGGTGCGATGAAGGTTTTGCTCCACATTCTGTTTTGGGTGGCTGCCGTAGGTTCAGTCACTTCTTCGATTTACTGCGGCATGGTGCTGGTGGCAGCGGTGCGTTTCGGTTTGAGACGCCGTCGTGAGCAGAGTGCGCCGGCGGATTTTCTGCCACCTTTGAGCGTTCTGAAGCCATTGCACGGCACTGAGCCGGGCATGGAGCGGAACATTGAGACGTTCTTTGAACAGGACTACCCGGACTTCGAGTTGCTGTTCTGCGCCCGGCAGGAGAGCGATGCCGGGTTACAGCTTGCGCGCGAGGTCGGCAAGCGTTATCCCCACATCGATGCCAAGTATGTGACCTGCGGCGAACCCATGCCGAAGTTTCATAATGCCAAGGTCTTTTCGCTGGCCAAGCTCGACTCCGTGGCCAGGAACGACAACTACATCACGAGCGATGCGGATGTGCGTGTGGCGCCGAACTATCTTCAGCGCATGGTGCAGACGCTGAAAGACCCGCATGTGGGCCTGGCCTCGTGTGTATACCTTGGTACGGCGCATGAGCATGCCAGCTTCGCCTCGCAGCTCGACGCCGTCGGTAAGAGTGTCGAGATGACCTCTGGCGTCCTTGTCGCCGACATGATTGAGGGCACGAAGTTTGCACTGGGTGCGACGATGGCAGTGCGGCGCAAGAGCTTCCAGGATGTCGGCGGCTTCAACGAACTCGGGCAGTTCTATGCCGACGACTTTGTGCTGGGCAACCGGTTGTCGGCGCAGGGAACCGGTGTCCTGCTGGCGACGCATGTCATCCGGCTGATGGTGCAGGATTCGCCCTTCTGGTTGAGCTTCCGCAATCAGCTCCGGTGGATGCAGAGCACGCGCCGGTCACGTCCATGGGGCCACTTCGGCAGCGGACTGACCTTTGCCATGCCCTTCGGTCTTCTAGGCCTCTTGTGGGGATTGCTCAGTGGCAATCCAGTGCTTGGATTGCTCTGGCTTGCGAGCTCGGTGATCAACCGCTGGCTGCAGGCGGGAACGATTCTCAACGTCATGGGAGACCCGGAGTGGATGCGTGGCGCTGCGATCTATCCGCTGCGCGACTTTCTGGGATGGACGTTGTGGCTGGGCAGCTATGGTGGCGACAACTTCTACTATCGCGGCAAGATCTACAAGCTGAAGGACGGCGGTCGCGTCGAGTCGCCAGATTAGAAAGGCAGAGTGTAGAGAATAGAGTGTAGAGAAGGACGATTTCTCTACACTCTATTCTCTACACTCTGCCTTTAGCGATTCGTGAGGATTGTCTTGCCGCCGGAGTCGGCGAAGTCGATGACCTTGCCGTGGATGCTGAGTTCCTGCTCGCGCTGCCTGGGGTTGTAGGTCAGCAGGAAGACGCGCTGAGAGCCGCCCCAGAGTTGGCGCAGGCTGGCTTCATCTTCAAAGATATGCGGCGCATCCGGCCAGAAGCTGCCGAACCAGGGTCCATTGACGTGGCCATTGACCAGCAGAACGGGCTGGTCGGTGTAGAAGAGCAGCGTGGATCCGGCGGTAAGTTCGCCGTCGATCAGGATCAGGTCGCCGGGTTTGCGCGCTGTGTTGACCGCGAGGGCGAGATCTTTCGAGCCGAGGATGGGATAGAAGCGCACGAGGCCTTCGTGTGCGGCCAGCAGAACTCCGGCCATGCTGAGAGCGACGATTAAGTTCGCTGCAAAGGTGCGTCCTCTACGGCGCAGCAGATGAGACCCAGGGCCGAGTGCGAGCATGCAGAGAGCGACCGTCCACAACGGGCCGCGGAAGAAGCCCATCGCATTGCTGGTGAGATCGAAGACATGCCCGAGAGAGAGGTTGTAGAGCGCCGGGTTCGTGCTCAACAGGGAGTTCAGATCGACGCCTGTGGCTGGAGTATGTGCGGTTGCGGCGAGGTAAGCGCATACAACGAAGAGCAGAGCGCCGAACGGAGCCAGACCCCAGAAAGAGGCTTGTAGCGCTTGCCGCTGAGTCTGATTGATGGGAGCGGGTACACCGATACTGGCGCTGAGAGGGCGGCGATCGGCAGCGGCGAGCATGCCTCCAACGAGTAGCGCCAGGGCCGGCAGTGCAGGCAGGTGGTAGTACTCCTGGCGGGAAGAGACCGTGAAGAAGCCCAGCACGATGCCAGCCCAGAGGAGCAGAGAAAGTGCGGCCTCATGGCTTCGAGCTGAGGATTGGAGTGCCGTTAGGGTGTCATAGCCCGCGGCGATATCGGAGTCGAAGCGCAGGGGAGCCTCGCGGGGCTGGCGGAGATCTCGAAAGGCATTCTTCAGAGAGCCCAGCAAAAAGGCAGACCAGGGCAGGAGCCACAGCACGAGCAGCAGCCAGAAGATCGGGCGGGGCACGTTCCCGTAGTCGTGGGGAATGCGTTTTCCCATGAAGCGCGCGACGTGCTCGTTGTAGAGATAGAACCAGGCCCATCCGGCGCGGGCGGGGAGGCCGACACCCGCAGGCATCGAGATCGCCGGATTGCGCAGCGCCACGAGGATGTGCCACGGAGCGGCGAGCAGCAGGAACAGGCCGGTCGCCGCGGGGATCTGCAGCTTCAGCAGGAGCTTCAGTTGCCGCGTGAAGAAGAGATAGAACAGGACGAAGCCGATCGGGAAGACGATTCCGATGAGCCCCTTGGTCAGCAGATCGAGCGCCATGACAGCCGCAAAGCCAAGGCTCGGAAGGAGTGCGGAGCGATCTTCTCTCAGCCGGTCGAGCGCGATCAGGAAGAGATGGACCGACAGCGTCATCCAGAGGGCGATGAGAATGTCAGGAATATAGAAGCGCGTGTAGAGGTAAGGGCCGATGGAGGTAGCCATCGCCAGGGCCCCGTAGAGACCGCCACGGTCGGGGGATTCTAGCGGGGAGACGGTGCTGAAGAGGCGGATGCCCAGCGCATAGACCGCAAACAGTAGCGCCAGCACGCCCAAGGCGAGCGGTAGCCGCGCGGCCCAGTCGTGCGGCCCGAAAAGGCGCATCGAACCGGCAGCCATCCAGTACATCAGGGGAGGCTTGTCGAAGAAGCGAATGCCGTCGATGGTGGGGGTGATGAAGTCGTGGCGCTGCAGCATCTCGCGCGCGATCTGGATGTAGACAGAGTCGACGTCATCGAGCAGACCCGGGGTGAAGAGGCCCCCGATCTGCAGCACAAGCCACGCAACCACGATCAGTCCTACGGAGTTGGGGTTCCAGCGTTTGCGTGGAGCGTGCGTTGACGACGTAGGAACTGATGCGTGGGTAAAGGTAGATTCGGTCACAGATGGCAGGTAAACGTGGCTTTCATAGTCGGCGTCTTTGACGCAGGGTGTCAATGAGAGTCTATCGTCTTCGAACCGTCAGGCGTCTCCGAATCCACAGGCTGCGGCCGGTCGAGCGGACGGTCCGTGACCAGCGCCTTGCCAGAGGTTTCGTCCAATACGATCTGCCGCTTCCCGAGGAGGCGGTCGACCTCATCGCGTTTCTCCTCCGGAACGAAGAGCAGCTTGCGCGGCCCTGTGCCCCACTGGGCGAGAAGCTGCTCGTGCGTGAGGAAGATCGGAGGAGCGTCCGGGAAGCTGCTGCCGAAGAGCATGGAGGTGCTGCGGCCATCGACGAGCAATACCTGGCGGTCGAGATAGAAGGGAATCGACGACCCGTAGGCCTGGTCTCCGTAGAGGAGAACTTCGTTCGTCGACGAGAGGTTACCGTTACGCTCCAGGCTTTGGATCCGCGCGGCGAAGTTCTGCGAGGAGAGCATGGGAGAGAACCGCACCAGCGCAATGTGGGCGGCGATGAGGAAGACGGCGGAGGTCAATGCCATGGCGAGTGTGGCCGCGACGTGTTTACGACGAACTCGCAGCATCCAGGCGCTTACCGGACCGATGGCAAAGGCCAGGGCGGCCAGGGCGGCGGGCAGTCGCAGGGCGGCGAACGAGGCCCCGGTGAGGTCGAAGAAGTGCGACATCGAGAGGGTGTAGTCGCCCACCCCGCGATGCGCGAGCAGGTCGCCGATGTCGGGGACGAAGGCCATGTGGCGCGAGGTCCAGAGGCCGAAGCCAAGTGCGATGGCGACAGCGAGGCCGATGACCGCGAAGGCCGCGTGGGCTGAGGTGATGGCGCGTCCCAGAGTGCGGTCGGTCTGTTGTTCAGCGCGGACGAGCGTCGCGGCCAGCAACATGAGCAGAGGCAGGTAGACCGGAAAGGTGTAGTACTCCTGGTTGGTGGAGAGAGAAAAGAAGAGAAGAATCAGGCCGGAGTAAAGCACAAGGAGCAGCGTGGTGCGCTGGGTCTCGGTTGTCGCCGTGAGAAGCCGAGACCTGCGCCTCCAGGCTGTAATGAGCGCGACCGGCGCAAAGAGGCTCCAGGGGAACAGCCAGACGAGGTGCAGCGACCAGTAGAGATAGCCCGGCAGCTTGTTGTAGTCGCGCGGAATGCGGCGGCCGAGGAAGCGCAGGACGTGTTCGTTAATGAAGTAGAACCAGAAGAACCCGTGCCCATTGGATCCACCCGTGTTTCGCAGGCTGGCGAGAACGTGCCAGGGAGAAGCGATCAGAAGGAACAGCAGCAGGCCGCTGAAGGGGCGCAGCTGGCGCCACTGTCTCCATTGGCCGGTAAGCGTGAGGTAGATCATGGCTACGCCGCCGACGAACACGATAGCGATCAGGCCCTTGGTGAGCACCGCAAGAGCTAGTGCAACCCAGAAGGTGTAGGCGTGCCTGCGCAAGCCTGAATCGAGTGCGCGTTGCAGCGAATACAGCCCGAGGCAGAGGAACAGCGACAGCAGGACTTCCGGAATAAAGATGCGGGTGAAGAGAAAGATGCCTGCCGAGGTGAGCGTAAAGATGCCTGTGTAGAGCGCCGTCCGGCTGTCAAAGACACGCCGCGACCAGGCATAACCCAGCAAGGCCAACCCCAGAACGGCAAGGGCGGTCGGCAGATGAACCGCGAAGGTCTCCGCGCCGAACAGTCGCAGGCTGATGGCTACGAGCCAGTAGGGCAGGGGCGGCTTTTCGAGGTAGCGGATGCCGTCGACGTGCAGCGTAACCCAATCGCCGGTGTGGACCATGGCCTGCGCGGCCTGGGCATGGGTGGCGTCGGCGTCGTCCAGAAGAGGCGGCGTCCAGAGCGATGCGGCGAAGATGGCGATCCAAAGCCCCAGCAACAGGCAAAGGTGCGGGAGGGGCCAGCGGGCGTTTTCTTGCGAATGTTTTTTGGGGGTGCCGGGTTGAAGAGAGGCGGCTCCCGGCGAATCTGTCTTTCGTTCGCTGGAGGGATATTCGGGCTGCAAAATGGCGGCGAGTGCCGGGCCTGTAAGTGAGTCGCTCATTGATTTGTTTTTGTTCTGTCGTTTTCTTTCATCTGAGCGCGCCTGAGCCTCTCATCTGTACAAGAATAGATGCTGGAACAAGTCCATCCGACGGTGGGTCTGTGCATGTATCTTGCAAAGAGTCGGACGCTTCAGCATTTCGAAAGGATTCAAGCACCCTATGCCCACGTTTGCGGCCATCGATATCGGATCGAACTCGTGCAGGCTCGCCATCGCGTCCGTACAGCAACACCGCCTGAAGACGCTGCATGAAGACCGTGAAGTTACCCGGCTGGGAGAGAGTGTCTTCGAGACCGGGGTCATCTCCCCCGAGTCGATGGCCGGCACCATCAAGGCGCTGAAGCGCTTCCAAAAGGCCGTGCAGGCGCATGTGGTGGATAAGGTCCGCGTTGTAGCGACCAGCGCCATGCGCGATGCGCGCAACTCGGAGGCCTTCCGGGCCTGGGTGAAGTCGACCACTGGCTGGAATGTGGAGGTCATCTCAGGGCTGGAAGAGGGCAGGCTGATCCATCTTGGCGTTGTCACGCATGAGCCGGGCGCGCGGGGAAGATGCTTGCTCATCGATCTTGGCGGCGGTAGCTGCGAGGTCACGCTGTCGGAGGGCGGACGCATCAAGGAGATGGTCAGTCTGCCTCTTGGCGCTGTCAGACTGCAGCAGGAGTTTCTACGCAATGATCCGCCGACGAAGGAAGATGTCGCGCGGCTGCGTCAGTACATCGACCGCGAACTCCGCAAGGGCGAACGCAAGTTTGGTCTGCCGAAGGTGGCTCTGGTGATCGCTACCTCCGGCACTGCGGCGGCGCTGGCTGAGGCCAGCAACTCGCTCGCCCTGGGGCTGGAGAAGAAGAAATCCGCCAAGGCTTCGAATGGCAAAACAACGGTCCAGCGCGTGAAGATCCTGGAGGCCGAGACCGGAGCGGTGCGCAAGCTGGCGGACCGCCTGTTGAAGATGAACAATGCACAGCGCGCGGCGGTGGCGGGCATCGGCCCGCGGCGTTCGGAGATCATCATCGGCGGCGCACAGGTCTATGCATCATTGCTGGAGCGCATGGCGCTGAAGGGCTTTCGTTACTCTCCGCTGGGTCTGCGGGACGGCATGCTGGCGCAGATGCTGGGCGACGCCGACACGCGGGCCAGCGTACATCGCACGATGGAGGCCGAGCGCTGGGAGGGTGTGCTGGAGGTGTGCCGTCGCTACGGCATCGATCCGCGCAGGGCCGAACCGGAGCGCCAGCATGCCGTGCAGCTCTTCGATCAGTTACAGCGTGTGCATGAGCTGCCGCCGGAGTACAGGCTCTGGCTGGAGGCCGCGACGATGATGCAGGAGGTGGGCAAGTTCATGAACCACCAGGGCCACCACCGGCATGCGCAGTACATCATTGCGAACTCGGAGATCTTCGGCTTCTCGCCGCAACAGCGCGCGATTGTGGCGGCGATTGCGCGGTATCTTGGTAAGTCGCGACCGGAGCCCATGGACCGCATCATGCGCCAGGTTCCGGTAGAGGAGCATGTGCATGTGGCGCGGGCGGTGGTATTGCTGCGACTGTCGCAGGCACTGAACCAGGATCGTGCGACGGCGGCGGTGCGGCTGCAGACACGGGTCTATCCGAAGCGGGTGGTGTTGAACCTGAAGCCCGCGCGCGGCAGGGCGGAGCTCGAAGTGTGGTCGCTGAAGAAGGAAGCGGCTTACTTCCGTGAGATCTTCCGGCGCGAGCTCTTCGTCGAAGTGGCATAGAGCGAGCGCACAATGCGCGGGTCGAGCAGCCACTGTAGCGTAGCGGGGCCGCGCATGAGGGTCAGGCGCGCGAGCGAGCCTTTGCGCAGCCGCACGCGTGAGGGCGTGCGGTCGTCGAGCGAAGAGATCGAGGACACCGAAGGATCGATGAGTTGGCCGAGGAAGGCCGTGATGTTGGGGTTGTGGCCCACGACGAGCAGGTTTTCGTGCGGCGCACACTCGCGCAGCAGGCGTTGAAACTGGTCGAAGGTCGCGGTTGGGGCGAGCGCGTTGGAGATCAGGATGCGCGATTCATAGCCGGTCTCGGTGCCGACCAGCTGCGCGGTCTGCAGGCTGCGCTTGAGCGGGCTGGAGACGATGAGGTCGAAGTTGATCTTCATCGCCATCAGGACGTGGGCCAGTTGAAGGCAGTGGCTCTTGCCGTCCTTATCCAGTGGGCGCTTGAGGTCGAGTAGGGGATTGATACGCCGCGTTCCAGCGCTGGCGTGGCGAAGAATAAATAGGTTCATGCGGTCTTACGTTTCTCTGGGGTGTGCCGGTTCGTCGTGACCACCCTTACTTAATAGGGATGATCAACGGGGCGAACGGGTTGTGCGGTTACGGGTCTCTCCATTTTAGAGCGGTTTTGAGGCGAAGGTAGTGCAAATCGGGGTCCCCTGAAAGATTGGTCGCGAGACCAGGTGTGCCCGACGAACGGGGGATAACAACGAATCACATATTCCGCTTCCCCCCCACAGAGACGTCATCCTTGTATCTATAAGTGAGCGACAGTGTTTGTAGGAGACTGTCGTAGAGGGGGGAACCGATGTATTGGTTCCCCCACGGGCGGACGGCACCCGTTCATCCTGTGGTCTATTGACCGACGCTCAGCCCCGGGACCGCTGCCCAAGTCGCGCACGACCGAAGAGTCGCATGATTTCAGTCGCACATACAAGGCAGGTTACCGTGACACGCATGATTTGTGGAGTGGATATATCCTCAGCCTCTTTGGCGGTACGGATAGGCCGAGAGGGTGCAGCAGCCAGTTTTGCCAATACGGTGGAAGGCATCAGTGAGTTGGTTGCGTTCTGCCGGTTGCACCAGGTAGATCTGGTGGCGATGGAGGCCACCGGGGGCTACGAAAAGCAGAGCTTCGCGTTGCTCTCAGAACAGGGGCTGGCTGTGACCATCCTCAACCCGCGCGCGGTCCGTCAGTTCGCGCTCAGCATGGGGAGAGCCGAGAAGACCGATGCGATCGACGCAGGTATGATCGCCTGGTTCGCGGAGGTGAAGAACTCCCAGCCGATGTGCCTGTCGCCGGCCAGCCAGCATCACCTGCGCGCGCTGGTGACACGCCTGCGCCAGCTCACCGAGGTTCACACCGCTCAGCGCAACCAGCAGCGCCTGATCACCGACCCTGCCGTGCAGGCCTCGTTCACCGAACTGCTGGCCGTAATCAACCGTCAGATCCGTGAACTGGCCGCAGCCATCGCGGCGTTACTAGCTGCCGACCCGCTCTGGAGCCAACTCGATCAGGCCTTCCGCACCATCAAGGGCGTGGCCGACCGCACCGTAGCGCGCCTCATGGCCGAGATGCCCGAGATCGGAACCCTGTCTAACAAAACCATCTCCAAGCTGGCCGGTGTTGCCCCGCTGGCCAACGACAGCGGTAAGCACCAGGGCAAACGCAGGGTGCGCGGAGGTCGTTCCTCTGTCCGCGAGATCCTGTTCATCGTTGCCAGCGTCGTTGGCCGCTACGAACCCGACTTCATCGCCTTCCGAGAACGGCTCGCCAACGCGGGAAAGCCTCCCAAAGTCATACGCATCGCCTTAGCTCACAAACTGCTCGTTCGACTCAACGCAAAAGCCCGCGAAGTCCGATCTCAGTTCCTCCACTCTCAACCAAACCCCTCTTCCCAACAATCCATCACCGCATAAAATACTCAGCTCTTGACAAAACAAGACAGTCGCTGAGCGGAGCGCCTCGCGCTTTTGCAAGGTGCGGAGTCGAAGGACCCCGAAAGGCTTGATCTTACCCATGATGTCGGAACCTTTTCCAGTACGAAAGTCCGAGCTCAAGCGCTCGAGGTTGAAAAGGTGCAAGAGGTTTGGGCAAGAGATCAACCCTCGGGGTCCTTCGACTCCGCGTCCCAAAGGCTGGGACGCTCCGCCCAGGATGACGATTCTGTGGGGAAGCGAAGAACAAAAGCTATGCGTTCAGCGAGCTTGATTTCGCTCTACGATCAGGGCCTTCGACTCGTCAGACATTCCCTAGACGCGTCTCCAGAGCTCGGTATAGATCATCCCGAAGAGCCGTTCGTGTTTGTCAATGGCGATGAATCCCGCACGGGCTAACGATGCCTGGGGATCGGGCAGGCTCTTTACCCGCAATCCGGTAAGCAGGCGAAATGCCAGATATAGCGCGCGAATATAGAGCCGCGCCATGGGACCTACAGCTCCTGATGGAACATGAAAGTCGGAGAGCAGCCAGAGCGTTCCGGGCTGTGCCTGCGCGGAGAGACGTTGGGTCAACTCGTCGACCTCGGCTTGCGTGAGGCAGTCGAGGAAGAAGTGCGTGACGATGAGATCGGTATCGCGACGCGGCGTTGCCGTGAGGGCGGATGCTTGTTGCACGCTTAGGCGGCCGCTCGCAAAGCCACAGCGTCTCTGGAGAAGTTGGAGCATTGTTGCGCTCGTATCGACTGCGAGTGCCTGCAGCAGCGGATTCTGCGCCAGAAGACGCGCCAGGAAGCGGCCATCGCCATCACCCAGGACAAAGGCGCTGCGGCGATCTGTGAGCTGCGGCAGAAGGTGGGTGCGCGTGTGCTGAAGCAGTGGGCCTAGCGAAAGATACTCGGCCCAGCGATAGAGGCGCGCGATGGGATCGAAGTTGGGTTTGCGTGGGGCTTCGAGATTCATCGTGCAAAGACTCGCACCAGCGGGATCAGGACCGCCGGCGTCAGCAGGGCAAGATCGGCGGATGCACGAAGGTGAATGGCGGATAGCCGTCGGCGTTGTGTATGCAGCAGAAGCAGCAACGTCGCGCTCAGGCTGCAGGCGAAGGCCAGCAACCAGAGAGGAGCAAGGGTATGCCGGTATTCGAGGAACGCCATGGCAAGGCCTGTGAGCGCCGTGAGGCTGCTGAGGCTTGCAAGATGGCCGGTGGCAAAACGCGTCGTCCAGTGCGCAAAGGTGCGTTCGCCGGGATGCTCCCAGGCGTAGAGGAAGAGGCAGTTCAGTGTGCAGACGGCCGCGAAGAGCAGCGCGTTCGGAGCCAGAAGAAGGCGCAGTTGCGGTGCGTTCGCGACCGTGGGGATGAAGATGGCTGCGGGGAAGAAGATGCCGACGGCCAGCTCCTTCGGCAGGCGGTGCGCGCCCGTTTCGTTTGCGAGAGGCGTTGCAGGAAAGATGTGAATCAGAAAGAAGTACGCAAAGAGCAGGGAAGCCAGCAGCGCATGCAGGTGCAGTGCGGCGCTGTTCAGATGATGGATCAGGACAGCGAGTCCGACCGAAGCGCAGCCGATGACGGCGAGAAAGGCTCGCCTGTGGCGATGATGAAAGCGATGCCTCTCCTCAAGTTCTGCGACGGGTGTTTCATGCGCTCCGGCGCCGAGAGGCCGGGCGTCGAGCAGGCGGTCGGCGGCATAGAGCATCCACACCGCTACGAACATGGCGGCTACCGGAGTCGTCAGGTGCAGTCCAACGCACCGGGCGACGAACCATGTCCATAACGCGGCGACCGTTGGCGCGTCGAGCGATAACAGATGCCACAGGGCTAGAGGGGTTCGCTGCGGGGCTTGATGGAGTTGCGGCGGAACGAGCGTGAGCCTGTGCTGGGGCAGGACTCGTTTGTAGTCGTGAGGGCGTGTTGGGAGGGAGGAACTCAAACGTTAGTTTAAATCATTTTGCAGGTGGGTGTGGACGGGGCGAAGTCGAAGGGGTGTTGTTTTTCTTGTTGTCATTCCCGAAGGGAATCTGCTGTTTGTGCGTACCCTGGCAGTTCTTTGTGGAGGCAGAGAGATACAGAGCATCGTTCGAGCCGTGCTCCTCCGCGTTGCCTCGCAAAATATCGACGCTGTGCCAGCAGGTAGCAGATTCCCTTCGGGAATGACAACAAGAAAGGCAACAGCACCCCTAAGCGTTGGCGCGGAACTTCAAGACCTCGGTTGCGGAGACATCGTGGATTGGAGGATGCTTGGCAGCATCGCCTGCCGGCGGAACGGTTTGCGAAGCCCTGTCTTCGGGATTGCGGCCGCTGTCACGCACCTGTCGCGCTCCTGCGACCCAGAAGCTGGGGTCGATGTCCACGAAGATGCTGTCGCGCAGCTCGATCGCCGTCAGACGCTCTTCCTGTTCCGGCGTGATCGAGCCCGTAGCCTCGAAGCCCTGCCAGATGGATTTCACGTCGTTGAATTGGTCGCTGTGCGTCTCAAAGCGGAGCTCAGCGTAGTCGCGCGCCGCGCCGGTGGTGATGAGGAACTGCCAGTCCGAGGACTCGAGCAGCAATAGCTCGCGGCAGAGCTGCTTCACGATTCGCTCACCGAGTCCGCCGTCCTTCCACTTGCCGCTGGTGCAGACATCGCGGGTGTAGATCTCGGCGGGATAGATGTGGGTGTAGGTCCACGAGGTATCCGGGTTCATCCAGACGTGGTTGGTGCCTTCCGCGCCCCATGAGCCTTCGTGCATGGCGATAAAACCTGCTCGTGGATACTGCTCCAGATACTGGGTGCAGGAGGCCAGTTCAAGGCCCATCGGGTAATCGTGCAGCACACGCGCCACGGCTTCGAGCCACATAGGCCCCTCGAACCACCAGTGGCCGAAGAGCTCCGCGTCGAAGGGTGAGCAGAGCACCGGCGGAATGGAGTCGTTGAATCCGCCCTGTAGCGCCTGCCACACCAGGTGTACGAAGTGCGAGGCGTGTCCCTTGACACGCTCCGCAGCCTCCTGCGGGTAGTACGGCTCCTTATCGCCCATGTCCACACGGGGACCGGTTACGCGCCAATAGCGGTGGCCGCCGGGCCAGCGCTTCTTGTGGAAGTCGAGGTAGCTTCCGTCGCCGGGATAGCCGGAGTCGCCCGACCACACCTGGACGCCGGTGCGAGGATCGCGCGGAAAGATGGTCGTGGCGTAGCGCTTGTCGTAGGGGCCGTCGACGTAATACGGCTGGTAGAGCCGCCGGTTTTCGTTATAGGTGAAGGGCTCGTCGATACGACCGGCCACGGAGCCGTGGAGAAGATCGTAGGGAGAAGGGATGCGGGCAGACTCTTCGACCAGGTGCGTGTCGACGAAGAAGAATTCGATGTCGCTCTCCGACAGGGCCTGTTCGACGCCGATGCGATCGAAGCCCGGCAGCGCGGGCGAGCCGTCGGCGTTGGGGACGGGGTAGTTCCAGAACCCGGCGGGGCGGTAGCCGCACTCCGGCGCCCACATGCCCTTGGGAGGCTTGCCAATATGACGGATGTGCGCGTTGACCGCCGTACGAACCTGCGCGCGCACGCTCTCATCGGTGCCGAGCAGCGGCATGTAGCCATGCGTCGCGCCGCAGGTAATGATCTCGATCAGGCCCGCATCGTTGAAGTGGCGGAAGCCCTTGATGATGTCGCCGCCGAGGGCGTTGAAGTCATCCAGCGCATCGGTAAAGAACCGGTGCCAGAAGCGGGCCGTCTCGGCGTAGTGGGTTTCGCCCGTGGTGGTGAAGAACGCTTCATCTTCGCGTGCGGCAACGATCTTGCGTTCCACGTACTTGGGGAACTCGGCTTTGAAGACCGGATGGGCAAGCTGCTCGAGAAGGATGGGAGAGAGATTCAGATTGCAGTTCAGCGCGATTCCGTCACGCTCGAGGTTGCCCAGAACGCGGAGCAGGGGAAGGTAGGTCTCTGCTGCGGCTTCATGCAGCCATTCCATGCCATGCGGCCAGGTCCCGTGGTTCACAACATAGGGAAGATGGGCGTGCAGAGTGAAGGTCAGCAAACCGGACGGTCTGGTGGTCGAGACGTTCAAAGGAATACCCCTTCCGGGTGGTCTGGGGCGGAACATACTCCGCACGCTACGGTGGGAGGCTGCAATCCACCGTCAGTTTACATTAGGGTTCGAGTGCCATTTCAGGGCGAACGAAGCTAGTTTCCTGCCCTGTCTACCTTGGATGTCAGTTTTCAGCATGAGGTGCACGCCTATGCCGGAAACCGTCATGGTTCGCGTGATGTGTAGCAGTGTTTGCGAATTGTAAAAGGGCAAGTATCGGAGGTTTTCCTTCGATACTTGCCCTTTGTTTCTTGCTGCGAGGAGTGAAATCAATCAGCGAGTCTGAAGTCCTGGCTGAGCGGGTTCGTAGTTGGAGGGGGTCTCCGAGGTGCGTACGGTAATCGAGTTCGTCAGGCGAAAGCGAATGACACTCTCGGACGGAATCTGTACCTGCTGGCCCTTCGTGACGCCCTGGACAACAGCACCGCCGCCGCCGCCAGCAGCCGCTCCGATAGCGGCACCTTTGCCGCCGCCGAAAATACCGCCGAGGACCGCGCCGATCGCCGCGCCGCCGCCAACCTTGAGCGCGGTGTTCTTGCCGCGGCCCTTGCCCTCGACCGAGTAAGCGTCTGTCGAGATGGAGATCAGCTTGCCGTGGCGGCGCAGAGCCGTCAGCTGGATCGAGAGCAGCGAACTGCCCTTGAAGTGGGTGGCGTCCTTGGCCTCTACGACGGTTCCGCTGACGGCAGAGCCTGCGGGGATGACGACAGCGCCATCGACGACGACCTCACGCGTTACGACGCCGTTGAAGGGGGTGCCGGTCTGCGTAACCGCACTGTCGAGGGTCTGCGTGATGCGGGTTGGGATAGCGGTTCCTGCCGGAATAGCTATGTCACGGTAGGTGGGAGCCGGTGGAGGAGGGGTATTGGGCGGGGGCGGAGGCAGAGGCTGATTCTGGGCGATGGCCGTGCGTTCCGCCGGTGTAGTCTGTCGCGGCGTTGTTGGCGCGGCTGGCGTTACGACGGTCGGAGCCACCTGGACGCCGGCGATGGCGAGGTTGTTCACGACCTCTTTGACGTCCGACACCTTGGCGGCGTCCTGGGCGGCGACGGCGCTTGCCGTATCGTCGGTGACGTTGCCGGAGAGGGTGACGACGCCGCTCTGTACGGCTACCTGGACGGGCTGCTGCTTGATGGCGTCGTCGGCCGCGAGGGCGGTTTGAACGTTTTTGGTCAGCGTGGCATCATCGACGGGCTTTTTGCAACCGCTGAGCGGAAGCAGGGCGAAGGCGCAAAAAAGGGCGGCTGAGGCGGAGGCATTCCGGAGGATGCCGGTTGTCTGTGTTGTCATCGTGCGGTCTCCATATCGTGCTGAATCCCTGTCTGTTGTCCTGATCCACGTAAGATGCGCCCAGAAGCGATTGCGATAGAGCTAGTTGTGAAAATATCCATCAAACTGCCGGGTGCGTAAGCCTGCTGGACGCAACCTCCCATCTTCGGTCGGCATCCACCTTGAATAGGTGCGACACTTCCCATACGATCGGTCGTGCAGCCCGTTCAGCATCGCAGCAAGTTTAGACGAAGGAGATCGCAATGGCGGACAACGAAAGCAGTATTGGTGGGTTTGGATGGTTCCTCGCGGGACTCGGACTGGGTGCGCTGGTAGGCGTGCTCTATGCCCCGAAGTCGGGAAGAGAGACCCGCGATGAGCTGGTTGCCCGTTCCCTGGAGGCCCGCGACCGTGCCAATCAGCTCTATAACCAGGGCCTGGAGCAGGCTGGGCAGTATGTTCAGCAGGGCAAGGAAACAGCGGGCCAGTATGTCGACAGAGGCAAGGAATACTACGACAAAGGCCGCACCCAGTGGAGCCAGTACGTAGACAAGGGTAAGGACCTGGTCCACACCCAGGCCGAGGCGGTTGCCGCGGCTGTGGATGCGGGCAAGGACGCGTACATCAAGACCGCGACCTCCAGCGATCCGGTGGAAAACTCGTAGTCCCAGAAGCTCTTCCGCAAGCGGGGTCGGCGGCGCCGGCCCCCTTTGCTTTGCAGACATCGTTTTCTGTGCGGGTCTTGCGGCCTCGCCCTGGAAGCACTACAGTGAGCAATGCTCAATATCGCCGATCCGAGGCATTCGCCGGGCGAGGCAACAGGAGATGTTTTATGCCAGCTACTCGCGGCTTAATGATGTTTTTGTGGCAATCGAATGAGGGATTGAATAATCACGATATCCACTTGATCATGTGGTTTGTCGGCATCATCGCGTTAGCGCTGGCGGTACAAGCTTTCGCGTTTGTGATGGCCGCGAGCTTTGCCTCGAAGCTACTGTTGAAGCTGGAGAGCCTTGCCGAACGCACTGAAGCGCGAACCAGCCCTCTGCTTACGAGGACTACTGAGGTTCTGGACGAGATCTCCCCGAAGATTCGCAGCATCAGCGCCAACGTCGAGCAGATGTCCTACACGGTGCGTGCCAAGTGCGACGAGGTCGGCGAGACGCTGAGCCAGATCAATCGCACAGTGACGGATGCCAACGATAGGACACGTATACAGGTAGCTCGCGTAGATGGCATCGTAACGGACGCGCTGCACACCACTCAACAGGTCTCGCATGTCGTGCAGGAGGGGATTCGCGTTCCCGTGAAGCAGATGGCCGGAATCATCGCGGGGCTCAAGGCAGGGCTGGAGACGTTTGTGAAGCTCTCGCCGTTTGGGAAGAGAAGAGAGTAAAGAGCAGAGTGTAGAGAGTAGAGTGTAGACGAAAGCTGCTTGGCGAAGCCTCGTCTTATGCTTTTGTTTTTCTGGTTGTCATTCCGAGCGCAGCGAGTGAACCTGCTGTCTCCCGCTTTTCGCCTGTACTACCGCGAAAGCAGACGGAGACGGACCAGAACAGCCGGACAGAACCTGGGTTACCCCATAACATTTGTAGCGGCATGAGCAAAGAGCGGGAGACAGCAGGTTCACTCGCTGCGCTCGGAATGACAACCAGAAAGGCAAAGACAAGAGCAAAGACGGAGGCCAGGCATAGAGGCCTCGCCCCTCTACGCTCTATCCTCTGCCTTTATCCAGCCGCCGCCCGCGACCTCATCCCCTTGGTAAAACACAGCTGATTGTCCTGGTGTGATCGCCCGCTGAGGCTCATCAAACGTCGCTTCGACGCGGTCGAATGCGGTTACGCGTAACGTCGCGGGGGCGGGCTCGTGGCGATGGCGAATCTTGATCGTGACGCGAATCTCTTCCTTCGGCTCCGGGATCGAGACCCAATTCAGACGGTCGGCGATGAGCGTCCGCGAGAGAAGCTGGTCATCCGTTCCGACCTGCACCGCATGCGAATCGGGATGAATGTTCAGTACGTACAGCGGCTGCGGCGAGCTGAGCCCCAGGCCCTTGCGCTGTCCGACCGTGAAGCCGTGAATGCCCTCATGATGTCCCAGAACCTCTCCACTTGCGGAGACCAGTTCCCCGGAGCTGTCGGGAAGTTCGCGGCCCTGCTCGTCGAGATAAGCCTTCAGAAACTGCGAGTAGCTGCCGCCGGGGATGAAGCAGATTTCCTGCGAATCGGGCTTCTGTGCCAACTCCAATCCATGATCGGCGGCCATGGAGCGTACCGCGGGCTTCTGCATCTCGCCCAGCGGAAAGAGCGTGCGCGAGAGCTGGTCCTGCGTGAGTCCGAAGAGGAAGTAGGTCTGGTCCTTGGACTTGTCGGCGGGCCGGGAAAGCACCCAGCGCTCGCGTGCTTCGTCGTAATGGTTACGCGCGTAGTGGCCGGTGGCGATACGGTCGGCGCCGATCTGCCGCGCAGTTAGCAGCAGTTGATCGAACTTCAGGTGGTTATTGCAGAGCGTGCAGGGGATCGGCGTGCGTCCGGCGAGGTACTCGTCGACGAACGGGCGCACGACCTCGTTCTCGAAGCGCTCCTGCGCGTTCACGAGATAGTAGGGGATGCCGATCTGCTCGGCGACGCGGCGGGCGTCGTAGACGTCGTCGATGGAGCAGCAGCGGCCCTGTACGGTCTCGGGCATGCCCTCGCGGCCGGCCAGGCGGCGCTGGTTCCAGAGCTGCAGCGTCAGTCCAATGAGATCGCGCCCTTCGGCGTGCAGAAGGGCTGCAACTGCCGAGGAATCGACTCCTCCTGACATGGCTACGGCAATGGTGTTGTTCAGCGGCATAAAGCTCCTGATTCATGATAAATCTTCAGTCCGCGTTAAGATGGAAGAACGACAAGCGCGAAGCTTCTCGGAATGAACCGGAGCTGTGTAGACTCGATGTCGAGTCATTCAATGGGGAAACAATCTCAGATCGGAATGGGAGGGCGCTGGGCACTGCCTTTTCTAGGCGTTGCATGCGCCGTCGGCGTGGGTTCCATCTACTACAACCAGCCGTTGCTGCTGGTCATGGGACAGAGTCTGCATCAGACGGCCAAGGAGATGGGCTTTGTCGCCGTCGCCACCCAGGTAGGGTATGCCTGCGGCATCATGTCGTTCGTGCCGCTCGGTGACATCACCGACCGCCGCAAGCTCATGGTGCGCATGTATGCGGGCGTCAGTGTGGCGCTGCTCATTGCGGCGCTGTCGCATCACCTGGCGACGATGCTGATAGCGAGCGTGCTCATCGGCCTGATGGCGTCGGTGACGCATATCGTGCTGCCCATGGCCCCGGAGCTGGTGCCGCACGAGCGCCGCGGGCAGGCCATCGGCACGGTGATGACGGGGTTGCTGCTGGGCGTCCTGCTGGCGCGCAGCTTTGCGGGATGGGTGAGCGGCATCGGCGGCTGGCGGTCGGTATTCTTCGCGGCTGCCCTGATGAATGCCATCTTTGTGCCCATCCTGTACAAGGTCATGCCGCGTTCGCAGCCGCATCAGGACCTTACCTACAAGGAGACCCTGCGGTCTCTCTGGACGCTGTTTCGGGACGAGCCCCTGCTGCGCGAGGCCGGCACGATCGGCGGCCTGACCTTTGCGACCTTCAGCTGCTTCTGGACGACGCTTGCATTCGTGCTCTCAAAACACTATGGAATGGGGCCGGGCGTTGCCGGGACCTTTGGTGTGGTGGGCGCCGCGGGCGCCATGGTGGCTCCCTTTGCGGGCAGGCTCTCCGACCGGCATGGCACACGCTTTGTGGTGACGCTGGCCGGGGGGATCATGACGTTCTGCTACCTATGGATCTGGTTGTGCGAGGGCTTTCATGTCTCGACGACCCTGCACATGGTGTTCCTGGTGTTCGGCGTACTGGCGCTGGATCTCGGCATGCAGATGATGCAGGTGGGGAACCAGACGCGGATCTTCGGCCTGGGAGAGCTGGCGCGAAGCAGGCTGAATACGATTTACATGACGATGTACTTCATCGGCGGAGCGATCGGTTCAGCCCTGGCGAGCCTGGCCTGGTCGCGCTGGGAGTGGAACGGTGTCTGCGCGCTGGAGATCGGTCTGATCGTGCTGGCCGGTGTGCGTCACGCAACGGGGTACAGCCGCAGGCATCCGCAGAGCGGGCCGAGCATCCCGCCGAGCGAGATGGAGATTGCCTAGTATCCAGGGATGGTGGGCGAGGCAGGTCTCGAACCTGCAACCCCCGACTTAGAAGGTCGGTGCTCTATCCAGTTGAGCTACTCGCCCCTGTGGGTATGGCCTGTTTCAGCCGACGTGCCGGACGCGCAAGGGGAACGCATCCGCTGCATCGATTGTAGCCGAGCCGCGCGTTGCTTCAAGCTCTTTCCCGCGCAACAGTGCAACAACATCTTCGAGCGCCGCCGCCCAGCGATGCAGAGCCTCTTCGGCATCGGTTCCCAGAGCCGTTACGTAGAGCGTTACGGCGAAGCCTTCGAGCGGGCCGTTGAGGTCGAGCAGGGCGGGGCGCAGCACGCACTCCAGCGCGGCGGCGTTGTGCGGCAGCCGTTGTGCGCGGCGTACGATGCGGTCGAGCCTGTCCTGCTGCTGATGCGCTGAGGCGAAGACGGGCCGCTCGCGCCACAGCAGATCGATGTAGCTTGCGAAGCCGAAGTGGGTGGCCTCGGGATCGAGATCGAGCTCCATCCGCAGCGCTTCGAGATCGTCGGCATGGGAGGTGGCGGACATCTGCCAGGTGTCGCACTTGGCGGTGAGGAAGGGCGAGCGCGTTGCATTCAGGGCTCGCAGGGCGCGGCCCAGAGGAGGGAATCGCTCGGCCTCGGGAATCTCGGCGATGTCGTAGGGTTCGGCGCGCAGATCGACGAAGTGCGCCGTGCTATCGGGGTCGGACCACGGAACGACGAGTGTTGGCGCATCGGCGGAGCATTCGGCGGTCCAGTCTGCGAGCATCATCCTCTAGCATACGGCAGAGAGCCGGAAATCTTTAATGCCGAAGCTATTGGGTAGTGGGTCAGTTTGAAGTTTGAGGGCTTCGGTGGGATGATTGGAGCGTACCGAAGAGGAGGGGTGGCATGAAACTCCGAATCGCGATTTGGTCGGGCTTGGGTGCGCTCGTTGTTGTCGTCTGGAGAATCTACATCTCGGCGACTCTTTCGAATCCGCTAGGTGCGGGCGGTGCCGGTCGGGCTCTCGTCTATCTGACCTGCCCGATTGCAATTGCCAGCCAACACCCACAGGGCTTCTACTTCGTTCTGATTGTGAATGCGGCCACCTATGCACTGGCCGGAGTAGTCGTGGAAACCATGCGGCGGTATTACAAACCTCGCTTGCTTTCAAACGGACCCAGCTACTAGCTGTTGCGGGCAATAACCTATGGGGCTTGCTTAGGCGTGGGCGAGAACGAATCGCATGGCCGTGTGCTCGGCCCAGTAGCCATCGTTGCCGTTCATGGGGTCTGGCGGAGCGAGAAAGGCGCAGTGGCCGCCGTGCTCGGTTTCGAGCAGCGTGAGGTGCGGATTGGCGGCGATGACGGCGCGGGTCTCCTCGGTGAAGCGGATGAAGGGATCGTCGCAGGCATGGAGCAGCAGCGCTGGAACGGCGATCTGGTCGAGCACGCGAGCCGCTGCCGCGCGGTGGTAGTAGTCGTCCGCGCTGCGGAAGCCGGAGTAGAGCGCGGTGATGCGGTCGTCGAACTCTCGCACCGAGGTGATGTAGGTGCCGCGCTGAGGATCGAAGGCGCGAGGAAAGAGCATCGCCTTGCGGCGGAAGCGCTTCAGCAGCGCGTTCAGGAAGCGGCGCTCATAGAGGCGATTCTGCCAGGTATGCAGAGCGTCCGCAGAGACACCCAGATCGACCGCCGGGGAGACACCGATTACGCTGCGCAGAGCCGGGGGTGCGTCCGCGCCGAGCTCTCCGGCGAGCTTCAATACGAGGTTGCCGCCCATCGAGTAGCCGATGAGTGAGACCGACTGCAGCCCCTGCGTCTCGATGAAGAAGCGCAGCACGCGGCCCACATCGCCCGAGAGGCCGGAGTGGTAGAGCGTCGGCGTGAGGCGCTCCGTGCCTCCGCAGTTGCGCATGTTCATGCGGATGACGTTGCAGCCCGCCTGCCACAGCTTGTTCGCGTTGCCGACGACGTACTGCGAGCGCGACGAGCCCTCCAGGCCATGCACGATGATCGCCGTCGGCCGCTGGGGACGCTCCGGCAGCGGCTGCCAGTGGCACTCGCACAGCACCTGGCTGGAGATCTGTGTGCCATGAGCGGGCGAGACTTCGACCAACTGCGCCACGGGGCGGGGAAGGTGGTTGGGCCGGGGGAGGAAGTTGCCGAAGATGGTCTGTAGATGGCCGTTGGAGAGCCAGCGCCGGGTCTGGAACTCGGGATAGCCTTCGGGCCAGGGAGGCGATGCCATTACCGCACCCCCGCGCCGGCTGGGTCGGCAAGTTCGGCGGCGCGGCGTAGCATCGCCAGCGCGTTCAGGGCTCCTGTGGGCTCGTCCTCGTGCTTGAAGTAGACGAAGACCTCGCCCTCTTTTGCGAGCGCCGTAAAGCGGGCCGCGAAGGCGTTGAGCTCGGCAGGGGAGTAGCCACCGTCACGCCGCAGACGGTAGCAGCGATGCTTGGCTGTACGGACGTCGGGGCTGGCCAGGTCGTTGCTTTCGGCGACGCAGAGAGCGGCGTTGTGCCGACGGAGGATCTCGTAGGTCTCTTCGCTGAACCAGCTTGCGTGGCGGAATTCAAATGCGAGCGGCAGGGAGCCGTCGAACGCGGGCAGGGCGAGAAAGTCCTTCAGCCTTGCGGGATCGGCAGCGAAGTTGGGAGGAAGCTGAAACAGCAGCGGGCCGAGCTTGCCGGCCTCGCGTGCGGGCTGGAGTGCGGCGATGAACTCGGCGACGGCTTCCTGGCTGTTGCGCAGCCGCTGAAAGTGGGTGATCCGCTGCGGCGCCTTGAAGCTGAAGCGAAAGCCCGGGGGCGTTGCGTCCAGCCAGCCCTGGAGCTGCGTCTGTGTGGGGAGCGTGCGGAAGGTGTAGTTCACCTCAACCGAGGTCAGCAGGGAGGCGTAGACGTGCAGAAAGGCGCGCGAGGGCACGTCTGCGGCGTAGAATTCAGGCTTCCATGTGGGATAGGCCCAGCCGGAGGTCCCGGTGAAGAGGTTGGCGGGCGAAGGCGCGAGCGACGCAGCGACAACGGCGTTGAATTTTGGGGCTCGCGGCAAGCAGGTCTCTCGGACGCTGGACTGGATCGCCGACCTGGGCGTCGGTTTACAGAAGAAGAGAGTGATTGGGGCGGCTAGTGGGGTTCGAACCCACGACATCCGCTGCCACAGAGCGGCGTTCTGCCACTGAACTATAGCCGCCGTATCGAAGATGATTGTAGCATCCAACAGGTGTGGAAACGAAGCGAGGGACCCCCTGATGAACCGGAAGACGACAGAACCTGAGATTTTCACGCCGGGCCAGGCTCCTCACAAACGCTTTGGCGGAGGGGGCGGAGCGTTCCGCGACGAGAACCTCGACCTGCTCTCCCGGGTGCTGGACACCTGGTTCCGCATCCCCGGCACGAGCATCCGCTTTGGGCTCGACGGCATTATCGGGTTCGTCCCCGGCATAGGAGACTTTGCCGGGGGAGCGGCGAGCTGCATCATCGTGCTGGCGGCGTTCTTTCGCGGCGTGCCGATGGTCACGATCGCTCGCATGGTGGTGAACCTGGTGATCGAGGTCGGCGTGGGCATGGTGCCGGTGCTGGGCAATCTGTTCGACATCGGCTGGCGAGCGAACCGGCGCAACTACCATCTGCTGGAGAGCAGCCTGTACGGGCCTGCACGCGACACCTGGCACGACTGGCTGTTCATGGGGCTTCTCGCGCTGGGGCTGATCGCGCTGGCAATGCTGCCGTTCCTGCTGCTGCTGTGGATCGGCCATGCGCTGGCGCATGATGTGCGGACGTTCTAGTTTGGGATAACGTTCGAGTTGTCCGCAGCTAGGGTATGGCCAAGCAGGTTTTGGGGATGCAATAATGGTTGAAGTCGGGGCGTAGCGCAGCCTGGTAGCGCATCTGCTTTGGGAGCAGAGGGTCGGGAGTTCGAATCTCTCCGCCCCGACCATTCACATCAACTGTCTCCTATAACTCCTTTGAATAGTTTTCATTGTGATTCGGGATTGACTCGTTTCGAAATGTGATCTTTCCTGTGTGCTCCGAGCGCCTAACCGCCCCGTCGCCAAGCATTGTATGGTGAGGGAACAAACGACAGCAATGCCCAGGATCGAATAACGTCTGAGCCTTAGCACCCACACGTATCGACACCTACGGCGCCACTGCAACAACTGGCGAGAGTGAGACGGAACGGTATGACCTTCTTGTTGTCGCAGGTATCGATGAGGTGTGCATTCGCCCCTGGAGTCATCTCCAGTTCGTCCTGCGTAACGCTAATGGGAACACTCGCTCCAGGTACGGGGCGTTGAGGGGGGCATGGACGATTGATTAAAAGGCTACATTTGATCTCGACGATCAAACTTATGAGTTGATTGAACATCATCGGGGCGTGATCAATGCTCGCGATGGTTGGGACTGAGTGGAAGTGGTAATCAGAATTAAAGTCTTTCCCACCTTGTGAGATGAGTCCAGGATTCTTTCCATCTCCTGGTGTAAATGCTAGTTTGCTGGCTCCTTTGTATTCGAAGATGTGAGTGGTGGCGAGGCCAGTGTCTTTCGAATTCTTAGCGGGTTCCAGGCGATTATTGGGATCAGCAATTTTTACATCCGGACGGAATGCCGCAGGAATAATGCGAGTGGGACGCGGAACCGTAACAATGCGGAGGTTCGTTTGTGCCAAATTTACATTGTATGGTTGGCCTTTGTTCGATGAATTGCGTGCCGCAGAGAGATAGGCAAAGCTGCTGTCCTTATTGGAATTCATAAAGAGTGCATCCAGGCTCTGGGGGTGGCTCCAGTTACCGTCGTCCACGCTCACACTATGAATGAGTGAATTGGCAGCGCTCTGTGGATTTGCGCAGAGCCGGCCGCGTTTACTGCTGGTGTCCCAGTTGCCAGCTTGATCCCAGACTCCGTGAGGGAAGGTATGCTTCATGCTGGTCATGTCAATTGCAGAGGTTTGCGGCGGCTGGCATTGCATTGAAGCCGGGGTCCCGGGCTGAGTTGGTTCGCTGGGATCTAACGTGATCGCATGCATCAGGTTCGGTTGTCCGGGGATGCCGCAAAAGATCCATGCGCCAGCGAAGAAAATCCTGATCCCATTGTCGAAGTGGTTACGTTCGCAACCGGTAAGGATGGGCGAGACAGTGGCCGTTGAGGAGACAATTGCTGCGTCACGAAGGAAGGAACGGCGAGTATAGGTCATGGTTCATCTCTCCTGATTTTTATCGGGTGAAGGTTTGGAAGGAGGCCCAGAAGTAAGGATGTTGCCAGCCAGCGGTAGAGCGTATCGACTGCTGAGCTATCTGAAGTGCTTGCGAAGGATGCAGGCCCGAAACAAGCTGTTTGTAGAAAGTCGTCATGAGGGACTGCGTGCTGTGATCGTCGACGTCCCAGTAACTTGCAATGACCGCGTGCGCGCCGTCCAAGAGCAGTGCATTACGAATCGTGCGAACATCTTCAATGCGGTCGGGATTGGCTGCTACTGTGTTGCAGGCGGCCAATACAGCAAGGCGGCAACCCGATAGGCGAATTGTGCTCAACGCCTCAGGGGTAAGGCTGAAGCCGGAGTCAACGGTACGAGAGAGAAGAAGCTTTGCTCCCGAGCTGGATTCAGCGTGCCCTGCAAAATGAAATAGCTCCGCGGAGGACATGGCCTTGAGGGCCGTTGCAGGGGTGATGGCTGTTCCGTCGAGAGAAGTGACATGAGGAAAGAGCTGCATGAGTGCAGTGGCTTCCGAATCCTTTGTGGGGGCATCCGCGAAGCCGTTGAAGATAACCATGTGTGCGCTGGAACGGATGGAGGATTCGGTCAGAGCCGATGCTGGATCCAGTGACCACCATGGCGGCAGAATCGTAAGTTGTGCGACGTCGCCAAGCCAGTCACCCGCAGCAGTGGTTAGTGCTTGAAGAGGCAGCATGCTAAGGCTCGGGTCAAGATCGATCCAGAGGTGAGCAGATCCCGTGGTTTTTTCGGTGAGCGGCTCGAAGAGATTCGTATCAAGGTCTTTGCCCAGGTTATGCACATCCGTTAAATTCGATTCCTGATCGGCACACAGGTGATAGAACGTGATGGCGGATTGGTGAAGGTGGGCGCGGTCTCCCAAGGTTGCCGTACGCAGGACTTCCAGTGTTCCAGCATTCACCAGCCAGCCAATGTATTGCTCGCCAACGCGAGCGATCACCAGGGCATGAGCTGTTACCGGTTGTGTCTCGTTCCCGCCGTTTACAAGGCTTTCGTTGGTATAGGGAGCACTGCGAAAGCGTTCCCAGGCTCGCAGTGCGGACGTACTATCTCCGCTTCGCAGGTAGACGCTGATCAGCGCTGCGTAGACATCGGTATTTTCGCGGACCCACTCCTGCCGTTCGAAGCTCGAATGAAGCGAGGAAAGGGAACGCTCTGCTTCAGCGACGGAAAGCCTGGCGTCCGCCAGCGCATCGCTCCTGCGACCTAGAGCCATCTCCGCGACTGCTTTTTGTTCGAAGAAGTTGATCCGGCCAGGGATGTAGTCGCTGGAACGTATTGTGGAACCACTCTCGTTGAGAAGCCGTAAGGCGGATGTCGAATCACCGCGCCGAGACGAGATCTCAGCTTGGTCGGTCTGCCACACCGCACGATAGAGCGCGGGCGGGTGTGACGTTTGGGCCAGCGCATAGGCCTGCGCAAAGGCTGTGTCCGATTCCTTGTAGTCGCCGGTGCGTCCGGCGAATGTGCCCAGGATTTCTGCAGCGAACGCGTGCAGGTTCACACTGCCGGAAGCTCCGGCCAGCTTTTCTGCGGTATGCATCAATTCGACGGCAACATGGCTTTGCCCGAGTATCTGTGCGCTCTGCACCATGTTGTACAGAAGTGAGTACTGTTGTCGCAGTGGGCAAACAATCTGGACGCAGGTTTGCATCCCGGAGACCTCAAGCTGCCAGGCGGATGAGGTCTTCCCCATCGTTTGAAGGGCTTCCGCCTGGGCGGCGATTGCATTGATGTGCGTGAGCGGAAGATCAGCGGCAAGCGAAACTAAACCAGCCTGTATATAGTCGGTCTTGGCCTTTGTAAGATCTCCACTGCGGCCGACGCAATCGCCTCTCTCCAGCAGAACTTGTGCCTGGATGACTGCATCAGTGATGACATGGGGATTGCCTTCAAGTAGTTTGGCGGTTTGCAGGCAATCAGCGGCGCGACCTAGCCGCTGGAAGGCGTGCAACTCTGCAAGCTCGGCGCGGACAAGATCCGGATTGGGATGTGACTGCGTATAGAGTGCGACGACTTTCTCCGCTTCGGCTAGAGAAGGGCCTGGATCTCCGGAATGGCTCGCTGCAACAGCCAATGCAAGGTGCCGATCCGCATCGATTTCGGTTGATGTGTGCTTGCTCGCGACCCAGTCGGCAAGCCATGGGGCCTGATGGCGGAGGCCGAGTTGAGCTGTTTGTTCGATCTTGGCCCGGATCTGCGATGAACTGTTCCACCGCGGAAGCAATTTTTCGATGACTTCGCCCAGCGTTGCCTCATACCCATCTGTTGGTGACGTAGCCGAGCGGCTGGAAAGCCGTTCGATCTCCGCCTGGATTGCCTGTTGCCAAGGCTTCGAGTGTTCAAGTTGAAGCGCGGCGTGTAAATCGGCGAGAGCATTTTCCGTGATGCTCAACCGCTCCCAGCAGAGCGCGCGGTTGTAGTAGAGAAGAGAAAGGTCAGCCGATTGTTTTTTTGCGGATTCGCTCGAGATTTGTTTGCTGTAAATTTCAGCGGCTTCAGCATAGTCTTCGGCCGTTTGTGATTGCTCGCCGATCTCGAACCATGCAGCGGCGAGATCGGTTTGCAGGTTCGGGAGCTTGTCGTTGACCGTTTGCGCGATCTCGAAGTTCCGGCGTGCGGCGATGCCGTCCTGCTGGAGAAGATTGATCTCGCCTATGATCTGGTGCCAGTAGGGACTGTTGGGGGTTTGGTCGAGATGCTGCTGGGCGCGAAGGCGGAGTTCGAGGAGTTCGCTGGGTTCTGGGAGGCCGTGATTCGGGCCCGTGGCTTCACCGCGTGTGATGGAGGCCATGGCGACAGGGTCGCCGCCCGGGATACGCAGCTCGAGGCTGCGCTGTTTGTTGTAGGCGAGCGCGAGCAATTTTGCGTCGGAGGGATACGCCGTGTGCCAGATCATAACGCCGGTGAGGACAGCCGCACAGAAGATGGTCGCGGTTAGGGGAAGCATGATCCAGATAGGCTTGAGGCGAAGCCATTCGAGGAAGGTGCGCCTTGGATGTGGCTTCAGATTCGGAACATCGGTGGGCGCGGTTTCGGGCTTGCCGGCAGCCGACATCATCTGAGCCGCTACGCGCCGTTGCCAGAGGGGGGTAGCACTGGCAAGACCCTCAAGAGGCTCTGCTGTGTCGAGTTGGTCGGGTTGCATCAGTTGCATGGCTTCCTGCAAGGCATCGGCACAACTGCGGCAACCGGCTGCGTGGGACAGTAAAGCGGACGACTGCTCTGGTCGCAGTCCTGCGGCAAATTCCAGCCAGGCGTCCCGTTCGGGACAGAGTTCATCCGGAGCAGAAGCTGCATTTGCACGCAGACTGCGTAGGCTCCAGTGAGTATGCGCAAGTATGGCGCAGTCCTCGCATCTCTGGAGGTGTTGGGATAGCTGCTGCTGGTCGGGCCCGGCGGAGGCAAGCGCCTCCGGTGATTCCGGAAGACTAGCCAGCTCCTGCGGGCTTAGGTGATCTTCCAGCGATCTCATTTCAAACCTCCTAACGCGCTTTGAGGCGAATCTCCTTTTGAGAGCCCTGCGGACGGGGCAGAGACGTTGCCTACGGCACTGCGCAGGGCCTGGGTGAGGCGGTAGATACAGCTCTCGACGCCTTTGTGTGTGAGGCCAAGATTCGGCATGGCGGCGATGTCTTTGGCGGTGTATCCCTGCCGATAGTAGAGCCAGAAGATGGTGCGGTCGCGCTGGCTCTCGGTGGAGGCCAGGTGACGGTCGAGTTCCTTAAGGAGAGTGGTCTGCTCGATGGTGGAAGAAGGGGTGCTGGCTTCGAGGTTCGTACCGTCGTCCTCGACTTCGCTGCGACGCTTATAGGTTGCGCGGGCGCGGTAGTGGTCAAGCGCGACGGAGGTGGCGATGACCTTGATGTAGCCGAAGATGGCCTCGTCGTGTTGGGCGCTGAATTCACGGAGGGCTCGGCAATTGTCCTTGCAGAGACGGAGATAGGTTTCCTGGACCAGGTCGTCGATGAGCGCGGGACTGGGTGCGTTATAACGGCGCACGACACGAGCGACGCTGGAGGCAATAAGCGGTTGGAAGCGCTGGACGAACGCCATCCAGGCATCTTCATTTCCGGACTTTAAGCATGCGTTGAGGATCTCTGCAGCAGCCAAAGGTAGCACCGTTCAGTTGTGAGTCGATTGACGAATTCATTCTAGGGCCAGCGGTGTGTTTATGTCGTTAATTTTTGTTGCTGCAGTGAAAGTGCGAGGGAACGGGACGAAGTTGAAAGCAACGGTCAAGAAATAAATGACATCGGGAAAAGGGTTTTACAGAGGGCTTTCGTTAGAGCAGATACACGGACGTTTGCAGGGTGAGGGCGGAGCGATTACGGCGCCTAACTCCATCGTGCCCTTCTGTGTCTGCTGCGCTGCAACAAGAATCCGGTGAGGATACTGTGTTGCACAGCTAATGCCCGAACTGGAGATATCCCATGCAGAAGTGGCTAGCAATACTATTGATCGCCGGAACTGCCGGTGTTCGAGCTCAAGAGCCGAATGCCCCAGGACAGAAGCTGTATCGCATTCAAGAGGGATACCCCGTAGATGCGATTCAACGGTTGCAAAGCCGCACGACCACACTGCAATTTCGTCTTGGCAATGCACAAGCGATGGTTGCGCAATCGGTTATCAAAAGAGTTCAGGTTTGGCATCCGACTGAGATGCCGCTGAAGGTAGCGTTTCTGGGCGGATCCAATGAGCTTCGAACGCAGATTGCATCGACGATCCGTGCATGGTCGGCTAATTCAGGAGTCAGTTTCGACTTTGGGCAGCCTGGAGCGTTTCACGAATGGAGCCGCCTTGATCAAACCTATCAAGCGCAAATCCGCATTTCATTCGACGAGGCTGGTTATTGGTCATGGGTAGGAGCTGAGAGCATCGATCAGTCGATTGCAGCACCGAACCAACCTTCGATGAACTTCGGGCAATTTACCGAAGGGCTGCCCGACGATTGGCAAGGAACGGTTTTGCATGAGTTTGGCCATGCAATCGGATTTGAACACGAACACCAGAGCCCAGCGGGTGACTGCGATCATGAGTTTCGTTGGGATGATGATCCAGGATATGTCCGAACGACCGATATCTATGGGCAATTCGTCCCTGATGGAGCGGGCAAGAGGCCAGGGATCTATTCCGTGCTGGAAGGGCCTCCGAATAACTGGAGCAAAGATCAGATCGATTTCAATTTGAAAAGTCTTCCGGCCACGATTGACCTGCGTTTCAGTGTCTTCGATCCAGCCTCGATCATGATGTATAGCTTTGCGGATTGGATGTTTGTGAATGGAGCACAAAGCTCCTGCTACACGAAAGAGAACTTGACGCTGTCTGCCCTGGACCTGAAAGCAGCGGCTGAGACCTATCCACCAGAGCCGTCGCTGGGAACGGTCGCGCAACAAGACGTAGCAGCGGCCCGCAAGTTACTGCTACAGAAAAAGCTACCTGCAGAGGTGAAGGCTCACTTGCAGGAGAGGCTAGCAGCTTTTCAATAAAAGCTAAGTTCTAACCCATTTTTTTGGGCGCTATTTCGAAAAAAACAAAAAAGGTCAACAGGAGCATTCCATGAAAACACGGTTTCCGATGTCCTTGCTTGGTGCAATCTTCTGCCTCGTTTCTCTTTGCCCTGTGGTTCATGCGGATACATCTGCTGATTGCAATGCCTTGGCCCAGGGGCGTTCGCTTCCTGTGGACAGGATGCTTATCAGCAGCGATCATCTTCCGCCCTCGGCAACTACCAATATGAAGAGCGTCACCGTTTGTCGTATGAATATCTTTCGCTACAGTATGCAGGTGCAGACGCAGGCTGTGATCAATAATCCTCCGTCACCACCTGCCAATCTTTTCTCTGCTGTAAGTGGATCGGGGGTGAGTAGTAACATTATGTCTGTTACAACCGCTTCTCCAACGTCAGCCGCAGAACTCGTGCAGCCACAGAGTGGTTTGCCAGCAAGCCCATCTTCCGATCCGGTTTCGGGGTTTCAACAGCAGATGACCAACGCTCAGAATGCAGCGGAACAGATGGCGAATGACTTTGCAGCGAATCAGATTGAAGCTGGAAAGAAGGTAGCGTGCTATAGTGACCTGGCCAATCTCTATCCAGCCGTGCTATTGACCCAGACACAGGAGCAAGGTCTGATAGCTAGACTGAAAGCTTCAGATGCGTGCTCTGTTATAGCGACTGCGATCTGGGATGACAGTAAAATAGCTGCCGTAGAAGCCGAAGTGTCTCTTGTGATTGCTCTTAATGGGGTATTAGCTACCTTCGAGACAACTTCAGCGTACCAAGACTATCTAACTGCGGCGGGTACAAATGCGGACGCGCGAAAAGCTGCCTTTGCGGCTTTTTTCACGACAAATGCCGCGACGATTGCGCAGCTCGAAGGGCTAATCAACCCAACGAATATTGCTACTTATAATGCAACCGTGCGCACTGGTACAGATTGGGATGCGCGCGCCAAAGCGGCGCTCGATATAGGCGATCCATGGGATCAGACGCTTGATTTGACCTGCCGCGTTCAGTGGTTTGGGAAGATACAGAGTGATACGGTAACACTGCCTTATATCGATTATGCTCAGGCAACTCCAACGCCTGGTGTTTCACCAGCCTTCAGCTTTACGAATGCCTGTTTATCAAGCCTTACGGTATCTACGGGGCTTGGTATATCGACGGTACGTAGCAGTACATATGGTTTCGTTCCGCAGACCAATTATGCTTTGATGCCGCCGATAACCACGCAAGTCATTGGATATGCGACAGATTCCCGTATTACTCCTTTTTATGTGGGGCAAATGAACTACTCCTATCTCCATCCAGAGCGGAGTATCGGTTTGCATGTTGCAGGAGGTGCTGGTGTGGGGACGTCGTCTTCTGGAACGACGGGGGATTTCTTCATCGGAAATGCTTTCTCGTTTTTTCACCGGGAAATCTTCGTCACGCCATCCGTTCATTTCACGCAGCGGCAGCAGCTTCTGAATGGTTACCAGATTGGTGATGTTATGGGCTCTCTGAGCAGTGTTCCTACAATCAACAACTGGAAAACCGGCTTCGCGATAACCATCACATTGCCTGTCCTACAACAATAAGATTCAGCAATCAGGAGCGATTGCAAATGCTATTAGCAATCGCTCTGGAAGTTGTTGTCTAGTCGAAGTCCTCATCCTCCAAGTCTGTCATTGCTGAACCGCACAGGTGGCTCCTCCAGCAAGTTACCCGGCAACGACCAGTTCTTGACGAGTGGCAAGGACACCACTATTGGTGTCGCGAATCAATAGTGCCAAATGCTCAACCGTGATCAATGTGTCGTATTTATTCCACTAGCTTGTTTTCACTTGCGTTGCCCTAATATCACTTCGGAGGTTCTTATGTTGAAACATATATGTTGTGTGGTCTTGCTAGTCGCTGCAAATTTTGCTTCATTCGCTCAAGCTCCAGATGGAGCTCGAAAAAAGATGCATGCCTCTCTTCCTGAAAACTGCAAACTAGAACTCGACGATGGATCGATCCTGTTTAAGGAACTCGAAATCGATGATGGGTGTGTCGTCAACTTTGGCGCGTCGGTTACGAGTGCCGATGTAGTAGTGCAAAAGCTCATCTTGCATGGCAATTCCACCATCGATCTATCTCCTCGAAATGTTTCACTTCCTGTCCCTGGCAAGCCAGGCACTCCTCAACAGGCCAGAAATAATCCGCCTACCCAACGTGGCCAAGTTGGAACGCGCGGAGGGAATGGTGCTAATGGTCCGTCGGGTACTAACTTGAAGTTGACGGTCGAAGCTCTCGACGCTACCGATGGCGCGTTGTGGATTAGAACTGACGGATCTGCAGGAGGAGCCGGAGGCCCTGGAGGAGATGGAGCAAAGGGTTCTGCTGGACCTTTTACGGGCACCCACTGCTATGACGGAGGTCCAGGCGGAGATGGTGGGGCTGGTGGTACGGGGGGACTTGGTGGTAATACAGCCAAAGTGGTTGTGATCGTTGGAGCGAAATCTATTACCGCCAATCGAACACCTGGCTTTGCACCTAGTGGCCGCCCTGCCGATGCAACAATTCCCGGGGCGGTTGTCGCTGCTGGTTCACCAGGAGCTGGAGGAAATTCTGGAGGCGCAGGGGGCAACGGAGGGGCGGGAGGTGAGGGACGTTCATGTCACTTTCCTGCAACCGACGCTCGTGGTGGTCCTGGAGGACATGTGGGTCCTAGCGGTTCGCCGGGACAGCCGGGTACGTTTATACCGTGATGACCCGAGGTGCCGATCTGTGTGTCAATTCCATTTCGGTGCGTCGAAGCTGAAGCTTTCTAGTGTTATAGAGAGCGCTTCGTATATCCGAATCTCGAGAATCGAGGACAGGGGCGGAGTTCGATCTCTCCGCCCCTGTTACTGGTGAGCTAGTGCCTGATGGGCTATAGGTTGTTCTGAACCACAGTCAACAGGGAATGGGGAGCTGGGGCGTCTCCTGTGAGTTCCCAGATCATCACGCCGCCGTATTGTGCGCCTAGTTGCGTCTCCTGTGCCATTGTTGATTCACCGACGTAGAAGAGGGCCTCTCCGCCATCGAGTGAGCCGCCGCTGACCTCGTCCGACTGCCAGGCGTTGGGATAAGCCGCCAGGATGGTGTTGTATTCCTCTTCCGTATTGCCGTCGGAGCTTTGGCCGAAGAAGGGTACTCCGAGCGTGATCTGATTCTTGGGTACGGACTTTGTTACCGCGTAGTACTGCAAGCCGGCCTGGGCGTCGGAGAGGTTCGAATAGACCATGACGTTGACGAAATCAAACTGATGCAGCGCCGAGTCCGGCATCGCGCTCTGGAGATACTCTGCCACTGCGGCGGAGATCACTTTGCCTTGCGGGCGGAACTTGGAGACGAGTGCGCTTACAAAGGTGCCGTAGGGCGTGCCCATGTTGTTGGGGTCTTCGATGTCTACGTCTACGCCGTCCAGGTTATGGGCAGTGAGATAGGTCGCGAGCGAGTTCACCAGTTGTGTCGAGAGACCCACGTTGTAGAACTGAATAATCTGCTGGTCGCCACCACCGCCGCCGATGGAGAGCAGCACCTTGACTCCGGCTGCGTGGGCCGCGTTGACGAGCGCGGCGATAGCAGAGTCACTCTGCCCGAGTGAAAAACTCATGTTGCTGCTGGCGGTGCATCCACCGCTGCAGGTGGGAGGATTACCAAACGCCAGGTTCAGGTGCGTCATCTTGGAGAAGTTGATGCTCGTTGCGTAGGTAGAATAGCTTCCGTTGTAGTCAGGCACATAGCCGATCAACAATGGAGAACTGGTGGTGCCGCCACCGCCGCCGCTGGTGGTGCTGCTTACTACGATGTGATCGACATCGGGGGCTGAGCCTGTCGCATTGAAGAATCCTACGGAGTTACCGCTGCCGGCGGTGAAGTTCGCCTGGAAGGTGACCGGTGCGGCAGGAGTTGTCCAACTGCTGCCTGTCAGGTTGCTCAGAGTTGGCCCTGCGCCATTATTGATTTGGATGGTGAAGGAGCGGGCTCCGCCGTCGCTGCCTTCCGTGTAGTACAGCGTAACCGTGTAGGTGCCAGTAGTAGGAACACTGATGTTCTTGATCCGGAGATAGTTGGCATTGCCGTTTCCGATATTGCCGATACGCGTGCCGTTCAGACATCCGGAACAGGCTTCCGATACGGCTGTGCCCTCAATCGCGTTGGCGCTGGCGTTGCCTTCGTAAGTGGTTTGCGCGTGCAACAGGGTGAGGGGAGCCAATAAGGCCATTGCGAGTAAGAGAACGAACCGGGAGATGAAGCAGCGTTGACCGAGCAACTCAACAAAGGAACCTGCGGCCATGCGGATGCGTGACATATTGCCTCCTTCTTGCTGTTGGTAGAGAGGGTTGTTATGCCATAAGAAGAGAACGGTCCTTGAGCAAAGGACTCCCTATGGCCCGACGAGAAGAGAGCTCGGGGTCTGGCATCTTCGGAATGAAACGGAATCATCTGCTCTGGTGGAGCGAGAGGATGATCTAACTACCGATATTTCGATTTCGTTTTCTGGGAACGGGTAAAGCCTGCATCTTTGCTGCTCCTTCGAAAGGTGGAGCCAGAGTTGCTAAAGGAAGATTAAAAACTTTTCTTAAGCGGGAACACTATCAGGTAGGGAATCGCCGTGTCAATAGAATTTCTTCAGGACTAACGCTTGTCTGACAGCGTTTTAAATAAACGATGCCGCGCACGCACGCGAATAGGTGTTCAGCCCTTTGTACGTCTTGGCTGAGAATGCACTCGATGGGTTTCAATCAGCTAAGAGCGATGAGGGCGTTGAGCAGAGAGTTCAACCTATTGCCGGTCAGACGGTAAGCAGCTCTTCGAAGAAGCCGCCGATCTGGCGTTCCCTATCCACAAAATGAATCTCCAGAATCCAGTGCCGCTGCCGGCCTTCTTCGTCCTGGGAGCGCATGGACAGGTTGCTTTGGGGATGAACGTAGAGCGTTACCTTGTCGTCGGCGATGCGCTCGTGAGGGAACTGGCCGATCAGGTGTCCGGCGATCGGGCCGCCGAACTCCCAGCCGAACTTTGCCGCCAGAGAGTGGGCGTAGTGGAAGAGCTCGCTACTGGTGATGTCCGACGTCTGCTGGAAGTGCTTCTTGCCTTCTGCAAAGGCCTGGGCGACGTCGTGCTGCATCTTGAGCTTTACGGGATCGGAGCCGAGCACGAAGGTGCGGCCAAAGTCCGCCTCCCACTGCTCGAAGACGGGGCCCAGATCGAGGAAGAGGATATCGTCTTCGCCGAGGGTAAGATCGGGAGGATTTTCAGCG
The DNA here is from genome assembly GCF_000178955.2 of Granulicella mallensis MP5ACTX8. NCBI lineage: Bacteria > Pseudomonadati > Acidobacteriota > Terriglobia > Terriglobales > Acidobacteriaceae > Granulicella > Granulicella mallensis. The sequence goes on from NC_016631.1 coordinate 1,992,227, forward strand.
TAAGGGAGCAGGGTGTTTTTGCCGGCGCGAACGATGCGCTTATGCCAGTACGTCGAGATGCCTAAGAGTTCTTTCGCCAGGGTGTAGATTTCTTCGTTCAGACGGCTCTCAGTGATGCCGGGACGGACCAGTCCTCGGGCTTCCACTTCATGGAAGAGATTTGCTGCCTTGGTCTGTGCTTCGAGAAGCTCTGCGGCTCGCTGTTCTTCCGTTATGGTCATCCTGGGGCTCCGGGGTAGAGAAATAGGTCTTCAGGTTCTACTCTAAAAGCATGCCCGATTCTCGGCCTCAAGTACACGGAATCGATCTGGACGCGCAGACCCGTTGTGCGCATTACAACAGTTCGATCGACATTGTCGCGATCAAGATGAAGTGCTGCGGCATCTTCTACGCGTGCAAGGACTGCCACGGCGCTCTGGCCGATCATGAGATCGAGGTATGGCCTCGCAGCGAGTGGGACGAGCCTGCGGTGTTGTGCGGGGCGTGCGGGGAGGTGCTCAGCGTGCGGGAGTATATGGATTGCGGTAATGTTTGTCCGAAGTGTGGCGCGGGGTTTAATCCGGGGTGCCGCCATCATTATCGTGATTATTTTGAGGCGGAGTGAGTTTAGTGCGAGGGAATGGCTGCGGAGGTAGGGGACTGTTGAGCAAAGAGCTACGAGGGAATCAGCGTTGAGGAGTGAATGTCTCGATGCTGATTCCCTCGTAGCTCTTTGCCAATAAGGGGCCTAAGCGAATTTTACGAAGCGCATGGCGGCTGAGTTCATGCAGTAGCGCAGGCCGGTGGGACGGGGGCCGTCGTCGAAGACGTGGCCCAGGTGGGCGTCGCACTGGCGGCAGGAGACGGCTGTCCGGTCCATGCCGAAGGTGCTGTCCGTGTTCTCGACGATGTTCTCCTTGGCGATGGGCATCCAGAAGCTGGGCCAGCCGGTGCCGGAGTCGAACTTGGTGTCGGAGCTGAAGATTGCGTTGTCGCAGCAGATGCAGCGGAAGAGGCCCTTGTCGTGAAGGTCCCAGGTGTTGCCGGTATACGCGCGTTCGGTGCCTGCGTGGCGCGTCACGTCATAGGAGATCGGCGAAAGCTGCTGCTTCCACTCGGCGTCCGTTTTTACGACGCGGGGGACAGTGACTTTGCCGATCTTCTTCCCGGCATCCGAGAACTGAATGAGGGTGACGGGGCCGGTGTTGCTTTCTCCCTTGGCTTCTACGGCGAGGGGAGATGACTTGTGGAGCGACCAGAGTGCGGCGGCTCCGCAGGCTCCTGCTGCCGTGGCGAGGAAGGCGCGACGACTGGGGCGCTGTGTGTGCGTCGCTCCGGTCATCTGAAGATCTGACTGCTCTTGCCGATGGTCTGTCATGATTGAGTCCTCTTTATCTTTTAGAGACGAATTGTCTATTTTCTATAGACGAAATGAGACGAATTTTCTAGCCGAAGGTGAAGGCGTACGCCTGAACGCCGGGAACGAGAAACTCGATGCGGAAGGTGCGGTCCTGGATGGCGCCCTGCTGGCGGATCAACTGGTAGAGACGATTGTCCGTCACCGTGCCGTAGCCTTCTGCGTCTGTGTCTACACCGTGGTCTGCGCCCGGGGCTTTGCCGTCCAGCGTGACGCGGAAGCGGATGGGTTTGCCGTCCTTTGCAGGCCCCAGAACGAGGTGCAGGTCACGCGCGTGGAAGCGGTAGAGAATGCTGCCTGCCGGGGCGAGAGACGTGGCGATCTGGCCTTCGTCGAGCCAGTTGCCCTCGAGCGCCCACTGATTTTTCTGGAGTTTGGCCGGGACTCGATAGAGCTGCACGTCGTCCTGATTAAACCCGTCGGGGGAGGCGAAGTTCTGCGCTCTCTCGTACCCGATGTAGGTCTCCGGAGACTGCGTGTCGTCTGAGGCTGCGGCCTCGGCTCCGGTGGCCGCTACCTGGGTGGCAGCGTCGGGAAGCGGCTTGTGGTTGGCCTCTTCGAGCAGGCCGCGAATCCACTTCTCCGACTCGTCGTAGTTGCCCTCGCCGAAGTGGTGATAGCGGACGTGGCCGGTGGCGTCGATGAAGTAGTGCGCGGGCCAGTATTGGTTGTTGAAGTTGCGCCAGATGCGATAGTCGTTATCCATCGCAACGGGGTAGAGGACGCCGAGGTCGCGAACAGCTTTCTGGACGTTGGCCTCGTCCTTCTCGAACGGGAACTCGGGGGTGTGGACGCCGATGACGACGAGGCCGTCGTCCTTGTACTTGGCGTACCAGGCCTTGATGTAGGGCAGGCTGCGGATGCAGTTGATGCAGGAGTAGGTCCAGAAGTCGACGAGAACGACCTTGCCGCGCAGGGACTCCGGCGTCAGCGGGGGAGAGTTGATCCACGCCGTCGCGCCGTTGATCTGGGAGAGGGCATCGCCGGTCATCTCGCTTGAGACGGGCGTGCCCTGCGGGTTGCGGGCCATCATCTGGTCGTTCTGGGGGTGAAAGCGGTCGACGAGCCGCTGCTCCAGGCCGGAGGTGCTGGCGAGCGAGAGGCGGGTGAGGACTCCGCGGTCGAGGCCGAAGGCCACGGCAACGACGCCGGCGAGGACGGCAACGCCGAGGATACGGCGAATCCACTCTTCCGCTCCCAGCGAGCGCTTCATCGCAGAGAAGACGCGACCGCCGGCGAGCAGCGCGAGGGTCAGGGAGGTGGCGGCTCCTGCGGCGTAGGCGAGGAGCAGAACGGTGGTGTGGGCGCTGGCTCCGCCGAGGGCAGCGCCGGTCAGGATCAGTCCGAGGATGGGACCGGCGCAGGGCGCCCAGAGCAGGCCCGTGCCGATGCCGAGCAGAAACGAGTTGGCGACACTGGGGCCTTCGCCGGAGGTCTGCGAGAGGCTGTTGCCGAGGCGAACGAAGGGGCGCGAGAGGCGCTCGGCGAGCGAGGAGAAGAGCAGCGTCAGGCCGAAGATTCCGAAGAGAACCAGGGCTGCCGCGCGGCCGAACTGGTTAGCGCGGATGGCCCAACCGCCTCCGACGGTGGCGAGGCTGGCGATCAGCGCAAAGGTGACGACCATGCCCGCCAGCAACGGAAGTCCGCTCTTACGAAAGGGCTGGTCGGAGCGCGCGAATACGAATGGAAGCACCGGCAGAATGCACGGGCTGAGAATGGTGAGAATGCCACCAAAGTACGCCAGTAGAAGTAAGAGCATGGGTTTCACCCATTCCTTTTGACCCTTCGCAAAGGAGAACTGCGGGGGGAGGGTCTTTCCTGTCCGCGGATATCTGACGCACCAACGCCCTCTTTGGTTACGGATCTGGGGGCGATTTGGTTTTCAGGAGGGGATCGCTAGGCGGGATGCTGCTCGATATAAGCTCCGACGATCTGTGCCGCTTCTTCAAGAAAATCGCGGTCCGCGTTGGTGAAGGCGGCGGAGTCATGGCTGTCGATGTCGATCTCGCCGATGACTTTCCCCTGGACGTAGATGGGGACGACGATCTCGGACTTAGTGTCGATGGAACAGGACAGATAGCGGGGGTCGGAGTGTACGTCATCGACGATGACGGTCTCGCCGGAGGCCACGGCTGCGCCGCAGATGCCCTCCGTTACGGGGATGCGTACGTGGGTCGTTGGCGCGCCTACGAACGGGCCGAGCACGAGGGTCTCGGGATCGTGGGGATCGAGCATGTAGAATCCGGTCCAGTTGTAGTAGGGGAGCCGTTGCGCGATGGCCGTGACGATGCCTTGCTGGAGGGGTTCGAGCGTTGGTGCGGTGGCAGCTAGCTGCCGGATATCGGAGAGGAGGTCGAGCATTTCCGTGGTGAGGCCGGAGGTGGACATATCTGATTTCTATCACCGATTCTGTCCGGCAGATACGGCTCGGCCACCCCTGGAGACTCAAGGAGCGGCCGACTGGTTTATGCGAGCGAGATGCCGATCGCTGCGTTTTCGGCGGGGGAGGCGAGCCAGAACTTATACTTCGCCGCGAGTTGAAAGAAGTGCTGCATCTCCTCGGGAGCTGGCGGTGCGGGAGGCACGGAGGGATCGAAGGGCCGGGCGAGTTCACGGAAGAAGTTGTAGAGATCCTGCTTGCTCACCGTGATCGAGGTCGTTGGAGCAGAAGAGGTGTTGCGGAGGGCGTGCCGGATGTTGCCGGGGATCGTAGCGACCTCGCCAGCCGTTACGGTTTGCCAGCCTGCGGTCGGGCCTTCGGCCTGGAAGACTTCGAGAACGCCGTCCAGCACGTAGAAGACTTCGGGATCGGCGTGGCTGTGGAGCGGAATGATGACTCCCGGGGGAACGGTGCCGCGCATGAGAGTGATCGGGTCGTTGATCTGCTCGGGCGTGGCGAGGAACTGAAGCAGGACTCCGAGAACGTTGTAGGTGGGTTGTTCGGCGGTGGGGGTGGGGAGGGTGTTCATGAAAAGGGTTTCCTTTGGGGATCTGGAACTACAGATCCATGACACCGCAGATGAGAGCGGGAGATTTGTCTGATTCTTCGCTTCTGTGTCCAATCGTTGGGTTCTTTGCGGCGTCTAAGATTGAGATATGGGCTCCGCACTCCTCTTACAGCGCATCGCCGGTGAGATCTCCCCCGAGCCGGTTTGTCAGCTCTTTAAAAGCCAGGTGCTGGCGAAGGTTCTGACTCCGGCTGAGTTTGAGTTCGGGCTGGGGACGTACGACCTCTCGCGATGCCGCTATGTGCCCGGAGAGATGATTCTGTGCCGGAGAAACACCGAAGAGTGGGTGCGCTGGCGCAGCTCGATCCAGATGCTGTTGATTACGGTACCGGATGACACGATGCTCTCCGTCGCCGAAGAGATGGGGAACGGCTCGCGGGAGCTGCATGAGACACCGCGCTTAGAGGATGAACGAATTCGCGCGCTGGTGGCGGCTGCCGAAGCCGAACAGGCGGCGGGATCTCCGGCGGGGAGAGTCTATGCGGACTCCCTTGGGCGTGCGCTGGCAGCGGCGTTGCTGCAATCGCGAGGAACGCTGCGCAGACCGATGTGTACCTATCGCGGAGGCTTGAGCCCGGTGCAGCTTCGCCGGGTGACTGGATTTGTCTACGAACATCTGCATGAAGACCTGAGCCTGCTGCAAATGGCAGAGGAGGCCGGACTCAGCCCGTCGTACTTCTCGCAGATGTTTCGGCAGTCGACGGGACTGGCTCCGCATCAGTTTGTCCTGAGGGCGCGGGTGGAGCGGGCCAAGGAGTTGTTGGTGTGTCCGGACGCGAGTGTTCTCGATGTGGCGCTTGCCTGTGGTTTCCAGACGCAGCAGCACTTCGCGAGAGTGTTTCGGGCGCTTTGTAAGGCGAGCCCTACGGAGTTTCGGCGACGGTTGGTCTAGTTCTTATGCTGAGGCATCACGGTTGACGCTTCGCGCTAAAACCCCCGCCCGCTGCCGCGCATCTGGTACGCGATAGACTCCAGTATCCGCTCAGGGTTGCCCTCTGGCAGGGGCTGGCCCATCTTCGTGGCCATCTGTCCGGCGATGCGGTAGGCCATGGTTGCCCTGGTCTCCATCGGTAGATCGAGCATGCGCGCGAAGAAGGTGTCGATGATCAGCAGGTCCTGGGTGTTCAGGCGTGCAATAGCATCGGCAGGGAAGAGCGATGGCACGCTCTGCTGCCACGGGGTTTGCATGGGCAGGGCCGTGGGAGCCAGGATCGTCGTGCTGGTCTGGTAGAGCAGGGGCTGCTCGTCCATGCGCTCGTGCACGACCAGCGTGCCGGCTGCGAAGTCACCCAGCCGCTTGTTGCGTTTGTTGCAGACCATGGTGATCACGCCGACCAGGTAGAGCGCGGGCATGTAGTCGACGATGCGCAGTAGATTGCGTGCGAGTGCCTCGAAGAAGGTGATCTGCCGTCCGGAGTCTTTGATGACGCGCAGCTTCATGACGCGCTTGCCCAGCGTCTGTCCCTGCCAGAAGGCCTCAAACAGCGCGAAGTAGCCCCAGTACAGCAGGAACTGGAAAAAGATGAACAGGGCAAGAACCCACTTGCCCGCCGTATCCAGATTGGTGTGCCCGCTAACGTGCGGAACCGTGGAGGCGAATGCCAGAATGCCAAAGAATTCGATCAGATAGACGGCGGAGATTGCCAGCATATCCAATAGGAGCGCCACGAAACGGCTGCCAATGCCAGCCACATTGAAACGCAGGTCCACCTGTTCCGGTGTGTCAATGTTAAGCTGATCCTCGAAGCCGATTCTCTCGAAAGTCGACATGATCTCAAACCTCTGGATAGATCTTCGTAAGAATAACTGGAACCGGCTCGACGTGCTCGTCCGACAGGTCGAGAGCCATGGCGTGAAGTCGCTCGACCCTGCTGAGCTGCGCGAGCTGGGCCTGCTCTATCGCCAGGGCGCGGCGGACCTGAGCTCGGCGCGCGCCGACCGTAGCTCGCGGGCGCTGGAGCAGTATCTCAACCGGCTGGTGGGGCGTGCGCATAATTATGTCTACTCGGGGCAGCGCATCTCTGCTGCGAGCGTATGGCGGTTCTTTGCCTATGGCTATCCCCGGTTGCTGCGACGGCTGTCGGGCTATGTGACGGCGGCGACCGCTGTCTTTCTGCTGGCGGGGCTGCTGGGAACGCTGATTACGATCCTCCGTCCCGACTTCGCGACGATGATGCTCGGCCCGCAGATGATGGACACGATTCAGCAGCATAAAATGTGGACCGACAGCGTGCTGAGCGCGAAGCCACAGGCGTCGTCGGCGATTATGACGAACAATATCGGCGTCTGCTTCATAACGTTTGCCGGGGGGATTCTGGCGGGCCTCGGCACGCTGTTTCTGCTCTTCAACAATGGCCTGGAGATTGCGGTGGTGCTGACCTGCTGCGCTCAACACCATATGGCGCTCAACCTGGTGAGCTTCATGGCCGCGCACGGTGCGCTGGAGATTCCGAGCATCATGATCGCCGGGGCCGCCGGTCTGCGGCTCGGTGCGGGGATTCTGTTTCCGGGAATGCTGCGGCGGCGTGAGGCGCTGGCTTTGGCGGGTAACGAGGCGGTACAACTGATCTCGGGGACGATTCCTTTGCTGATCGTTGCGGGTACGCTCGAAGCCTTTCTCTCTCCGACTCATGCTCCCATGGCGCTTAAATTCGCGGTCTGCGCTGTGCTCTTTACGGGGCTGGTGGTGTGGTTGAGCGAAGGGGGAAGAAGGCAGACAGAAGCTAAAGTGTAGGCCTCTCGCGCTCTTGTTGAGACATCCAACCCTGCACGGCCTGGGTGCGGAGGGATCAATGTATTTCGAACAGACGGAACGATTGAACATTGCCTTTGAGCGGGAAGGCGCTTCATCTGGAAAGACAGTATTCCTGCTCCATGGATGGCCTGACGCGCCGGTAGGCTGGAAGCAGGTCGCTGTGACGTTGCAGGAGCGTGGATTCGGGACGGTAGCGCCTTATTTGCGCGGATCGTATCCAACCGAGTTCAGATCGGAAGAGACGCCTCGATTTGCGGGAGCCGTTGCAATGGCTCAGGATGTGATTGATCTGGCGGACAAGCTGGGAATCGAGCGCTTTTCTGTCGTCGGACATGACTGGGGTGCGCGGATTGCTTACACCCTTGCAGCGCTCTTTCCAGAGCGTGTTCAGGCCATTGCCACACTTGCGCTGGCCTATCAACCGCGTGGTGAATTCCATTTAGGCAGCTTCGTTCAATCGAAGCAGTTCTGGTATCAATTCTTCCAATGCACAGACGCCGGGGCGGAAGCGGTTCGCCGCGATCCGGTGGGATTTGCCCGGATTCAATGGGACACCTGGAGTCCGGCGGGATGGTTTGCCGAGGAAGACTTCAAGAGTGCAAGCAGGTACTTCGACAGGCCGGACTGGGCAGAGATCACCCTGAATGCCTATCGGTCTCGATACCTTCAGGGTGAGGCCGTTGATCCTCGATACGATGAACTACAGGCAAGGTTGAGGAATATCGTGGAGCTCACCGTTCCGACCCTGATGATTCAGGGTGGCTCAGACTTTTGTGATCTACCTTTAGCTTCGGAAGGTCAGGAGAAATACTTTCTGAATGGCTATGAGCGAATTGTTTTAAACGGCGTTGGCCACTTTCCACATCGCGAAGCTCCCGCAGAGGTAGGCGATGCCATTCTTCGATGGCTGAGTTTTATTTGAGCACAAGCTGTTATGCGTGCTTTAGTGGGTGATCTCGCTCGAACCCCAGATAGGAGAGTCCTGTGGAATCTCCTTTTTCCAGAGGTAGTGATTGAACCAGTCAAGATTCGTTTGAATGGCTGCCCGCATCTCCTTTGGGTTGTTGAATCCATGTCCGAATCCGCTATACACGATGAGACGACTATCAACACCGACATCCTGAAGAGAGCGGTACAACTCAAAGGCGTTTGCTGGTGGCACGCGCCTATCGTCTCTCCCTTCCTGCAATAGCATCGGAGTTCGCGCGTCCGTAACGGTCGAGATGGGAGAGTTCTTCCGGTAAATATCACCTTTGACCCAAGGCGTTCCGTGAAAGAACTGTCGGAAAAGGGCGGGATTGTCCGTCACAGAATAGTCTGTGGTGAGATCGGTGATGCCGGAACTTTCCGATGCAGCTATGAATCGGCTTGTGTGGGTAGCCAAAAATGCAGTCAAATAGCCTCCCCACGATGACCCAACCACTGCAATGCGCTTAGGATCGATATGGCCCTTGGCCAGGAGATCTTCAACTCCGCTGAGGACATCAGCTGACTCACTAGCGCCGATGTTCTCCAGGCTGCTGCTCCGAAAGGCTGCACCGTAACCGGAGCTATCGCGGTAATTGGGCTGGAGGACAAAGGCGCCCTGAGCCACAAAGACCTGCGTGGCATAGATGGGCTCCGCCGGCGATAGTATTGCCCGGGACACATCCGCGGGACCGCCGTGAAGGTCCACAATCAATGGATACATCTGGTTGGGATCAACGGTAGGGGGACTATAAAGTACACCTTCGATGGGCGTGCCATCGGCACTTTTCCATGTCACGATCGTCGGCGTCCCCAGCCGCCAACCTCGCACCTGATCTGTGAAATGTGTGACCTGCCGCAATGCCAGCGGTGCGAGGTCGGACACGTATAACTCCGGCATGTGGAAGGCGTCTTCAGCTACTAATGCTACCGCCGTGAAGTTGTGAGAGAACGAGGCGCTATCAAGTACAAAGTTGTCACCCGAAGTGATTCGCGTCAGATGGTTTCCGTCACTATCAATCCGAAAAAGATGTGTACTCGTCTTTTGCTCCGCGCTGAAATACAGGCTATTTCCACTCCATCCGAGCAGTGAGGGGTTTTCGTCGAACCGGGCCGTGACATCTCGTACAGCCGCGGCCGCGGTAACTGGACGTTGCCATGCATCTTCGACATCAACCGTGACAATGTGCACGTTTGAGTAAAAGAAATCACGCTGTCCAAGCCATGTGAGAAAGGCAATCTTCTTGCCGTCTGGCGAGAAGATTGGTGAGAAGTCTGGACTCGGCAAACCGACAATCTTTCTGACTTCATTTCCCTTCGTCCTGTCGAGCAGGTAGATATCCTGGGAGGAATATGCCGTGAGCAGAGGTGTGCCGGCGGCTGTGAACGCAATCATTGTTGAATCAGGCGACCACGAGAAATCAGCAATGCTGAATGCTGGCGAACTGACGAGGACCCTAGGAACCTGAGCCGCAATGTGGCCTGAAGCTGCTTCAAGATCGACCGACCATAGTTGCGTCTGTTGATAGTCTTTCCCCACGACCTCGAAGGAGCCAAACCTCTCTGCACGTCCGTTTACAGCATGGTCACGCTGCGTTGTGAGGAAGGCGATGTGTTTCGAATCGGCTGACCAATGAAACAGTCCGACGTCTGTCGCCGATTTAGAGACTTGCCATGCCACACTGCCTTCAGCGGGCACGATCCATATCTGGCCAACACCCTGCTTTGGATGTTCGACGAAGGCAAGCCAGCGTCCATCGGGAGACCATTCCGGGCTGCCAGGCACACCTTCCAATGAAGGAACTGGCGCTCTCTTCCCGGTTTTTAAGTTCTCTACGACGAGCTCCTGAGCGTAGTTGTCGGACTGCCAGTCGGGATGCTCGATCTCGTAAGCCACGTACTGCCCATCCGGAGAAAGCGCAGGCGAACCGACATAACGAAGGTTCAACAATTCATCAACCGTAGGAATATGGGATTCCTGAGCATTCGCGATGGGAAGAAGTGAAATGACAAATGCTGCGGCGATGAATTTATAAACGCGCTCCATTAGAAGGCTCTCTAGATAAGGCTTTTTAAATTTAAAGAAGATACGTCAGCGAGGACCGAAAGTTCCTTTGTGCTCGCACCGGCGGACAGCAGATTCCCTGCGGGAATGACAAGCAAGAAAGGCAACGACAACAGCAAAAGCAACAACAGCAAAGACCGAGGAGGTGGGTTTGCTGTTGTCTTTGCCGTCTACACTCTATCCTCTACTCTCTACACTCTGTCTTTCCTACAGCAGGCCTGATGCCTTGACCTCGAGGTACTTGCTTACGGCGCGCATACCGACTTCGGCTGCGGTAGTTTCGACGATCAGTACCCCTTGCCGTTCCAGTTGCGCGATGGTCTCGCGGCGGCGTTCGAGCATCTCCTGAGCGGCGGCTGTGTGGAACATCTCGCTAGTCGTTTTGGGAGTGCGGGCAGCGAGTTCGTCCAGCTCGGGGTGTTTGAGTAGTACCAGAACTACCAGATGCCGCCGCACTAACTCCGAGGCGGCGGTTACGAGTTCAGGACGGCCGGCGCTGTCGACCAGTTCGGTGATCCAGACGATCAGGCCGCGTCTGCGTTGCGCGGTCTTCAGACGGGCCACGGCGTTCAGATGGTCGGCCTCTGAGGTTTCACTGCGCGTCTGGCTTAGCAGGTCGATCATCAGCCGCACGTGCGACGCGCCCGCACCCGGAGGCAGGAGCTGTTGCACGTCCCGGCCATAGGCCATCAGGCCGAACTTGTCGCCCGAGCCGTTGATGACCTGGGCGAGCATCGTTGCTGCTGTCGCGGCCTGGTCGAGCTGCGTGACGGTCAGGAGATGCGCCGCTTCGCGTTCGGCGGTGGTTTCGGCGAAGACTTCTGTGGAATCTCGTTTGACTTCAAACGCTGTGCGGGAGAGGCGTCCGGCATCGAGTACCATCCAGACCTGTTGTGACCGTTCCACTGTGAACTGGCGTGTGACGAGCTTGCCGCGGCGGGCGGTGGCCGTCCACGAGACGTTGCGCAGCTCGTCGCCCTGCTGATAGTCGCGCATACTCTCAAACTCGCGGCCTCCGCCGCGCAGACGCAGTTTGCGCTTCTGCATCTCGATCTGGCGGGCGCGCAGCAGGTAAAACTGCGTGCGCTCGCGACTGTCTTCGTGTGCGGGAAAAACGCGTACTCGCTGCGGCTTGTGCGGATCGTCGCCACCGAGCGTTTTGACGACAGGTTCCGCGGCTGCCCAGCGCTCAACCAGACGGAAGGCTCCGCGATAGCGCAGGAAGACGCGCCCGAGGGCGAAGTCACCGCGCTGGCTGGGATAGATCGTTGCCGCGCTGACGACCTCTTCGCGTGGAAAGACTTCGAGGCGCTGTTCTGTGGGAGCGGCTACGAGTGCGGAGTGCAGGTCGTCCACCAGGCGCACGTCGAGTACGGCGTCGGACTCCATCCGGACCGCGAGCTCGATGCGGGTGGGCTGTCCAAGCTGCGGCGAGTCGATGAAGCTGCGGGTGATGGTGAAGTCTTCGGGGCGGGGAAGCCGCAGGGCGTCGATCAAGATGAGCAGGGCCAGCAGCGCGTCCCACCCGAGCATGAACCCGATCCGGCGGATGTGGAAGAACGCGGGGATAGCCATGAGCAGCCCCGCCGCGATCAAGAGCAGCGCGAGCGGAGTGAGACCGAAGCCGAGCACGCGGCCTGTCTTGCCCAGTGGCTTGGCCGGTGCGGTCGCGGGTTGTGGGATCAGTGTCTGCATAAGGGCGAGAGTGTAGAGAGTAGAGAAAACGTGGGCATGCGTTCGTGGAGAGGGGCATTTTGCCTGCACCGGCGAACAGCAGATTCCCTGCGGGAATGACAAGCAAGAAAGGCAAAGGCAACAGCAACAGCGACAGCGTCCGTCTACACTCTATCCTCTACTCTCTACACTCTGTTTCTACTTCGGAACCTGGGTTGCGGCTAGCACGTCTCTTACGACGCGGTCGGTGTCGAAGCCTTCCAGTTCGGCTTCGGGCCTTAGTGTAAGGCGGTGGCGCAGGACGGGGATGGCGGCTTCTTTTACGTCGTCGGGGATGACGAAGTCGCGGCCTTCGCGGGCTGCGAAAGCTTTGGCTACCAGCAGCAGGCTGGCGCTGGCACGGGGGCTTGCGCCCAGGGCGAGGGACGGCCACTCGCGGGTGCGCCGTACCAGGGCGAGGAGATAGTCGAAGATCGCTCCCTCCACCTGCACGGAGCGGATCTCCCGCCGCGCGGCGGCTAGCAGCTCGAAGGGGATCGGCTCGATGGCGATGTCGGAGAGTCCTGTGCCGGTGTGTGCCGCGTGGTGCCGTTCGAGGACGGTGCGTTCGTCGGCCAGTTCCGGGTACTCGACTTTGATCTTCAGCAGGAAGCGATCGAGCTGTGCCTCAGGTAGGGGATAGGTGCCTTCGAACTCGACGGGATTCTGGGTGGCGAAGACGGTGAAGCACTCGTCCAACTGGTGCCGCTCGCCGTCGGCGGTGACCTGACGCTCTTCCATGGACTCCAGCAGCGCAGCCTGCGTGCGAGGCGGCATGCGGTTGATCTCGTCGGTCAACAGGAACTGCGTGAAGACGGGGCCCTTGTGGAAGCCGAAGTCGCCGGTCTTGGGAGAGAAGACGTTGGTGCCCAGAATGTCGGCGGGCATCATGTCGGGCGTTCCCTGCACGCGCCGGAATTCGAGACCGAGGAAGCGCGCCAGCGTCTTTACGGCCAGCGTCTTGGCTACGCCGGGGACGCCTTCGATCAGTGCATGGCCTCCGCACAGCATCGTCAACAGCGCCTGTGCGACGGCCTCCTGCTGGCCGGCGATCACGCGCCCGATCTGCTCCTGCCCTCGTGTGAACAACTCTGTGGTTGCCGCTACGCCCATGCCGTTTCCGCTCATTCCGGTCTCCGTGTACGAAATTCTTTAAATTGCATCTTGATTCTGTTCATGCGATCGCCCGCTCTCCGACTCGGAGCTTCGCCCGTACGGCTTCGGCGTCTCCGTTTAGAGCCTGAACCAGTGTCAGGGCGCTGTGGGCCGAGATGGATGTTCGCCGCACGTCTTCGGCATCGCGCAGATGTGCGGCAATCGTCGCCGCTAAAGTTTTGACCTCGTTTCCGAGGCGCGTCTGCAATGCCTCGGCGATGGCCTCCGGGCCTTGCTGTACCGCAGCCTGTGAGACTCCGGCCTCACGCGTCAGTAAGCGCAGCAGTCTGCGGCGAGCGGCTTCGGTTGCCGCACTGGTGGCCCGGCCTTTTTCGTAGAGATCGCCCATGGACTCGGCGAACTCCACCGGCGAACTGCGCGGGAGAGTTACCGGCATCCGCAGTGGACCGCGCCTGCGGCTGAAACTCAACACCAGCAGGACGAACAGGGCTATCGCCTGTAAGGAAAGCCAGCCCAAGGGAAGGCCCTTGGCCGTGTCCCACAGGGAGGGAATGATCTCTTCGTGCAGCGATTCGTCGAAGACCATATCGCGCCCCTCACCGACGCTGGCCAGCAGCAGCCGCAGATTGGCATCGTGCTTGAGCCCGCTGTTGCTCAGCGGCGAGGCGGAGGTCCACCATAGGGCCTCGCCTTTGCCGACGGCGTAGCTCACGACGACGGCGTCAGCGCCGCAGCGTTGCTGCACGCGATACTGCGGTCCTTCGCCGTCCCATTGATCGTGCTCGTCGAACTCTACCTGACCGCTGCGGGCAAGCGCTCCGGGGCCTTCGGGAGTACTTTCGCACAATCCTCCACGCAACATGCCGCGAGGCTTGACGGCACCGCCCGGCAGCAGCAGAGCACCGGCGGAGTCGGTGGTGAGAACGCGCCCGCCGTGCTCCAGAAAGCTTTTGATATCCGCAGCAAACGTATTTCTATCGGTCGCGGCATAGCGCGGCTCCGCCAGGATCAGTGTTGTGCGGTCGGCCTGCAGATTGGACAGCTCATGCAGGGGCTGCTTCCAGCGCGAGATGGAACGTCCCTGGGAGTGCGCGAGATCTTCGAGGATCAGGTAGGCTGCTTTGGCTCCGCCAGGAGCGGCGTTGTAGCTGGTCGGACGCGGGTCTTTGTCCGCGGCGGTGGGCGACAGGATGCTGACTCCCGCGATCAGCACCACCATGATTCCGGTGAGGATCAGCAGCAGCTTGCGGTCGCTCTTGCCTTCGCCCAGGTTCATGCGGCCTCCCCGGGAGTTGCGGCGGAGGGACCGATCTCGTTGGCGGCAAGGTTGTCGTAGAGCGCGCGGACGCGGCTGTATTCTTCGCCGTCGGCCTCGCGAAGGCCGTACCAGACGCGTTCGAAGATCTGGGTCAGCCCGCGAAGTCCCTGCTGCTGTGGGGACCCCGGCTTCAGCAGACGAACGTACTCTCTGGGAGTGCGCGTGGGGTTGTGCGTCCAGGCGCGGCGCGATTCCAGCGACACGATCGCGGCCCAGTAGAGGCAGTGCACGGCCTCGCGCCACTCGTGTTTGGCGGCGTGGGCTTCGGCCATCTTTGCCCAGTCGGTGGCTTCGCGGTCCCAGGCTGTGGCTTTTGTCGCGCCCTCGCCCAGGGCGACGCGCAGCCTCTGCCGCGCCAGACCTCGGAGCACGAAGAAGAGCAGCAGGCCTGCTGCTGAGGTAAACAGCAGCCACTCCAGCAGCGTGCCGAGCCAGGGGGCGGCGGAGCCGATGCGGGAGACGCCTTCAAAGATGCGTTCCAGCCCGTAGAGCAGCTTGGTCTTCTGGCGCTCCCACCAGGTAGGCCCGTCGTCTCCCTGGAACTCCGGCCTGGAAAGTATGTTGTTGGCCTGCGTGCGGGCTTTGTCGAACTCGTTTGTAGCGGTGCCGTTCGGGGAGGTTTCGTCCTGTGCCAGCTCGTCGAGTTGAGCGGCGGCATCGTGCAGTAGAACTTTACGGCTTTCCGGCTTGGCGGTCTTTGCGTCGTTGAGGGCGGTTCGCAGCCAGTCCCAATGCATCTCAAAGCCGCCGGGATGGGCAGGATCGCCGATCTGTTCGTCGCTCACGACCTTGGCGTTGTCGCACGAGGCTGACTGCGACGCGCAGGCGGAGACCAGGCTCTGAAGCTGCGAGATATCGGTACGAAGCTGTGCCGGAGAGACGCTTCTGAGCGCAGGGGCGGCAAGCGCTGTGGTCGCGCAAAGTGCCAGCGTTACTGCGAAAGCCGCGTTCCTGGTTAGATTTCTAGAGTTTCGTTGCATCGCCAGTTTGGCCCGCATCCTCTTCGCTTATGACTGTTGCCGGAGGGGCCGGCGCAACGTTATCTGTTACGGACATTGTTTGAGGATAGGCCACTTCTGCCTGAGGAGACGCGACCACTGGATAGACTGCCTCCGTCACGACGGCCTGCTGCGGCGCGGTCTCCGGTCCCAGGAGCATCAGCAGGTCGAAGGCTTCCTTGCGCACCCGTTGATCGAAGTAGACCAGAGACAGCCCGATCATTGCCACGGGAGAGACCAGGGTGTGGGCGAAGAAGCTCACCAGAAGGATCGCGCCCTGTGCCAGTACATGTTCTTCCAGCGGGGAGCGCCCGATAAGGATCAGGAAGGGAAACTGAATCATGCCTGCTACCCAGAACAATCCTGCTGCAATCAGCAGGACAAGAAAGACGCGGCCCTTGGCGCCGGTGGAAAGAAATTTGCTCCTGCGCATTGACGACCGTACCGTCGCCTGCTCGATCACAGCGATCTGCACACCCAGCGAGTTCCGAAGGTAGGCATAGATGCCATAGGCCAGACCGCCGAGGCCTGCCAGGAACGCCAGCAGGAAGGCCAACCAGTAGAAGGAACTCAGCTTCATCGCGAAGAGTACGATCGCGGGTATCGCCAGCAGCAAGCCGACCCAGATCATGCTTCCCGTCTGCCACAGGGCGATTCCCAGGTATCTATACCACTGTCCAATTGTGCCCTTGAGCGATAGGCCGACGGTCGCGATTCGTCCCAGGTAGACCTCGCTGAGAGCATAGACTGTGGCTGCCTGCGTTACCGCTGTCGCTAGAAGGAAGATGAAGATCGACACGATGTTGACGATCTGGGTCCCAACCAGCGCCACGCTGCGGCCATACCGGACCAATAACAGATGATGGATGAGTAATCCCAGTCCCTGGGTGATCAATTCCACTGATCCCGACAGGGCGGAGATTCCGGCGAATAACCAGAACCTTGACCGGTAGATCGAAAAGGTGCGGTCCAGGACTTCTCCGACCGAGAGCGGACGAAGTTCATAAGCTGAGATAGAAGCCCGGGCTGCTGTTTCCGGTATATGCCAATCCTGTGACGCCATCCAACCTCACCTCTTGGAACGAAAAACCCTCAGACACTGTTTCCGGGAAGAATAGCATCTATAGGCGCAAAATCCTGTGAAAGTGGGGAGAGGTTTGCGGCAGGGGGTAGCTATTTGATCCTTAGGGCCAAGGGCCCGTTTCATACCAGCCTGGGGTGGAGCGCAGCAGCGAGCGGTTTTTCGCTCGCCGCAAGCGTAGCCCCAGGTACAGGCCATACGGAAAGCAGAGGGCTGTAGGCCCGATTCATAGTGCCTGCACGATGAGTCGGGCTTACAGCCCTCAACTTCTTCTCCTGCGCCTAACCTGGGGCGACGCGCCCCGAACCAACACGCTATCGCGTGCTCGTTCGGGTTTGCTTTGCCCCAGGCTGGTATGAAACGGGCCGTTGGCCCTAAAGATCAAGACTCTCGTTGCATTCAGGCACTTCCTTTTCATCTTCCCCACGATGCTGAAGCATCGCGGGTTGAGTGATGCGACCTGTTTGGGGGGACCGGCGACTCGCCGCTTTGCAGGAGCGCTTACAAACCAATGACATTTAGATGACAGTGCCCTGACACTCCCCTCTGTGCGGATTGTTAGCTTGAGGTTGCAAGCCCAGTTTGTACCTAAGCGACCCAACACAGGAGAGAGCAACTCATGAAATTCAAGGCCTTAACGTCATCGTTTGTCCTTGCCATACTCGCCACCGTCCTCTTCTTTGCGCATCGTTCCAATGCGCAGGAAGCTCCCCGCCGCATCGAGATCGTTGCCAAGCGCTTTGACTTCACCCCCGGGGATATCACCCTCAAGAAGGGTGTTCCGGTTGTCATTGCCTTCACCAGCCAGGATGTATCGCACGGCGTCAAGTTCAAGGAACTCGACCTCGTGGTCGCTTCCAAGAAGGGTGAGACCAAAGAGATCAACTTCACCCCGACGCAGGTGGGCACGTTTGTCGGGCAGTGCTCTGTGTTCTGCGGATCGGGCCACGGCGGCATGAAGATGACGCTGCACGTGACGGAGTAATCATGCGGCGACTTCTCTCTATCGCTTTGTCGGGCACAGCGCTTCTGGGCGCTGTGTCCCTGGTTGGCGGCTGCAAGGTTGGTACGCCGTCGAAGCTGGAAAAGAACATCGTTGTGGCCACCAAGCATCACGTGACGGTGGGCAATAAGTCCGAGAAGAACCCCATTCCTTACACGGCCGACAATCTTGCGACCGGCAAGGAAGCCTTTGGGCACTATTGCGTTGCCTGCCACGGAATGGATGGACAAAACACCGGTGTTCCATTCGCGGACAGAATGTCGCCTCCGCTTCCTCCACTGACTGCGCCTGAGGTCCAGAGCTACACCGACGGGCAGTTGAAGTGGGTCATCGACAACGGTCTCTCTCCCTCTGGCATGCCTGCTTCCAAGGGCACGCTCAGCGACGACGAGATCTGGTCCATCGTCCTCTTTCTTCGCCATCTGCCGCCTGCCGGAAGTGCCGGCGAGCCTGAGATGTATTCGCACTAACCAACAAAGGCGGGGATGGCTGCTGTAGCAGCCATCCCCGCGGGTTCTGATTCTCGATCGCATCCTGATCTCAAAAGTTGATCCTATGACGAAGCAAACGACAGTTCGATGGGTACGCCGCAGCCGCAACCTGATGCTGTGCCTAACCGTGTTTGCCGCAATGTGCGGCTTGCTGCAGGCTCAACAGCAGCCCTCCACACCGACCGGCGCGCCACCCACGGAGGGTACGGCGGGATCGTCCTCTTCCTCTTCTTCGACGGGTGCGGGTTTGGGATTGGGTCTGGGTCTGGGATCTTCTGCCTCCGCTTCTTCTTCGGACTCTACGGACTCCGACTCTATCGATACCCAGAGCACGATGGGAGCTTCGAACACGGATCTCAGTGCAGGCCTGGGCTCCAGCAGCAGTCTTACTTCGCATGACTCTCTGACGGCTGCCGAGATCGACGACATTCTTCAGCAGCGGCCGGAGCTGGTTCCGGAGCTGAAGCAGTTGATCGCCGATCAACTGCAGCTGCAGGGAACCGCGGTTCAGGCCGATTCGATCACGGACGATATGCTGTACCGGCAGATTGCCACCAGCGCCAGTCTGCGCGCGAGCATTACGCAGTGGATGCTTTCGCGCGGCTATATCTCGCAGGACGATCTGCATCGTTCGCTGGCGGGCGCGGATGTCGATCAGCGCTCCACTCCTGGGCTCGACTCGCTTGCCACGTTGCCCGGAGCAGGTCTTGGGAGTGGCGCCTTCCCAACGAGCCCGACGACGGACAGTACTTCTTCTTTCCCCAGCAGTACAAGCTCTGCGCCTACGATGGCGCAAAGGACCAGCCCACTCGACAGGCGTCGCAATATTACCGATGCGCCGGCGGTTCTTCGCGTTCCCGCACCCTACAACCTTCTCGCCATGCGCGATCTTTACACGCAGATCCCGCAGGATGATACGAAGCTCAGGCGCTTCGGCTCCGATGTGTTTCTCAACCGCGCCAATTCGACTGCCATGCGTGCGAGCGGCGGCCAGACCACGGTGCCGCTCGACCTTCCCGTAGGTCCTGACTATGTGCTCGGCCCGGGCGATGGGCTCACGATCAATCTCTGGGGCGGTCTCTCGCAGAGCCTTACGCGCGTTGTCGATCGCGAAGGCAAGATCATCCTGCCGGAAGCCGGAGCGCTTGTCGTCGCCGGCATGACACTGGAGCACGCGCAGGCCACGATTCAGAGCGCGTTGAAGAGTCAGTTCCGCGACGCGCGCATCGATGTGACTGTTGCGCGTCTGCGCACGCTGAGGGTCTATGTTGTCGGCGATGTACAGCGGCCTGGCGCTTATGACCTGAGTTCGCTCTCGACGCCTCTGAATGCTTTGTATGCAGCGGGTGGGCCGACCTCTGTAGGCTCTCTGCGTACGGTGCGCCACTACCGTGGTGGGAAGCTGGTCAATGACGTCGACCTCTATGACTTCCTGCTGCATGGCGTGCGAATCGATGGTGAGCGGCTGGAGTCAGGCGATACGCTGCTGATCCCTCCTGCAGGAGCCGAGGTCGCTATCTACGGCATGGTGAAGCGCCCTGCGATCTACGAAATGAAGATCGCCGCTGATGGCGCGAAGCCTGATTCCACGCTGGCGGAGATGCTGGACGACGCAGGCGGCGCTACCGTGGCGGCGGCTCTCGACCACATCACGGTTGAACGCATCAAGCCAAACCAGGAGCGCGAGACCATCACGCTCGACCCGGCCGCTGCGGGTACTTCGAATACACCCGAAGCTTCGCGCCAGGGCATCACTGATTTTCACGTCAAGGATGGAGATCGCATTCACGTTGGCGCGATTCTTCCGTACAGCGAACACGCGATCTATGTAGAGGGACATGTCGTTCGTCCTGGGAAGTATCCCTATCGCGACGGCATGAAGCTCGGCGACGTGATCCACAGCTATCAGGACTTGCTGCCGGAGCCCGCGGCGAAGGGTGATGTCATTCGCCTGGTTCCGCCGGATCTCCATGCGGAGACGATCGAGTTCGATGTAGCCGATGCCATGATCGGGAACTCCACCCTGACGCTGCAGCCCTTCGATACGATTCGGATCTTCGGACGATATGAGGTTGACTCTCCCCAGGTGGTGATTCGCGGCGAGGTTCTGCGCCCCGGTCAATATGCCCTCTCCGAGGGCATGACGGCGGCCCAACTGGTGAAGATGGCCGGTGGATTCAAGCGTGATGCTCTGCTTGAGTCGGCCGATCTTACGAGCTACACCATTCAGGGTGGCAAGAAGGTCGTCAGCGATCGTACGGCCATCGGCATTGGGGCAGCGGTGCAGGGCAATGACCGCAGTGCGGATGTTTCCTTGAAGCCTGGCGACATTCTGACCATTCATCAGATCTCCGGATGGAGTGACATCGGCTCTTCCATCAAGCTCGGGGGAGAGGTCACCTATCCCGGAAGCTATGGTCTGCAGGAGGGCGAACGACTGAGCTCTGTTCTGCGTCGCGCAGGCGGCTTCCGCACTACGGCTTATCCGGATGGTGCGGTGCTCATACGCACAGGGGTCAAGGAGCTGGAGGAGAAGAGCAGAGATGAGCTCATCCGCCAGATCGAGTCGCAGTCGGTCGCGGCGCGTGTTCCTACCAGCCTCAATCCGCAGAACCAGGGACCGCTCCTGCAGGCTGCTCAAGCGCAGCAGGCAGAGATCCTGAAGCAGTTGCGCACGCAGCCTGTGATCGGCCGCATGGTCATCCATGTCAGCGCCGATATCGATAGCTGGGCTAATACTCCGGACGATATCGAGATGCGCCGCGGCGATGTGCTGAGTGTGCCCAAGCGGCCCGGCTTCGTGCTGGTCACCGGCCAGGTCTACAACGGCTCAGCGATTACCTTCGTTCCCGGCAAGGAAGCCAGTTGGTATCTCCGTCGGGCTGGTGGTGTGAACGGAGTTGCCAACAAGAGCGAGATCTTCATCATTCGCGCGAATGGAATCGTCATCGGCAAGCACTCGGGTGAGTGGTACTCCGGCAACGTTCTTTCCACGCACCTCAATCCCGGCGACATCATCGTTGTCCCGCAGAAGGTCATTGGCAGCTCCATCTTCTGGCAGAACTTACTCACGGTCGCTCAACTTAGTTCCTCCATTGCCATTACGGCGGCGGTTGCAGGGCTTCTCTAACTCATGATGCGCAGGCTTACGATGCTTCTACTCACTCTCATCCCGTTGCTGCAAGGCCAGGCGCAAACCCGCGTCCAGCCCGCTGCGCCTTCAGGTGGAGAGATGGAGGCGTCGGGCATGGCGTCCACCTACATGCCGATCGAGAGCTGGGTTTACTCGGCTGTCGATCGGCTGGCGGCCGCGGGATATATTCAGACCGCGTTTGTGGGATTGCGTCCCTGGACGCGTATGGACTTTGCACGGCTGATCGTCGAAGCCCAGGAACAGCGCTCCGATGCAGGATTTGAAGAGCAGATCGATCCGCAGATCCTCGGTCTGATGAAGGACCTGTCTCTGGAGTTCGCGCCCGAACTTCGGCGGCAGGACGGTGAGCGCAATAGGGAAGCTCGCATCGAGTCCATCGACTTTCGCAGTACGACGATTCACGGCACGCCGTTGACGGACGGTTTTCATACCGCACAGACCATCGTGAACGACTATGGACGCGCTTACGGCAAGGGCGAAAACTCCTACTCCGGTCTTACGGCGCGTGCGACCTACGGGCCTTTCGCCGCGTACATTCGGGCTGAGGTGCAACAGAGTGCGCTGGCGCCGCAGGCCCCGGCGACGGCGGATGCAGCGATTGCCGCGGCCGACTTTACTCCTACGGCTGCGCTTGGACCGCACACCGGCTTTACGGGCGGCAGGGTGATCGAGGCGTATGTCTCCTATACGTTGCACAACAATCAATTCACCTTCGGCAAGCAGAGTCTCTGGTGGGGCCCGGGCAACGGCGGTCCGCTATTGATGAGCAACAATGCCGCGCCGCTGACGATGCTGCGCTACGACCGTGTGCGGCCCTTTGAGATTCCAGGTCCTGGCCGGCTCCTCGGCCCGATTCGCTTCCAGGCATTTGTGGGACGGCTTACAGGCCAACAGTTTATCGATGTCGACGGAGTGTCTGTCGGGCAGTCTGGTGTGTCCTTCAGGGATCAGCCTTATATCCATGGAGAGAAGGTCTCGTTCAAGCCCACGCCGGACTTTGAGTTCAGCGTCTCGCGAACTACGATCTTCGCGGGGATGGGTGCTCCATTTACGACGCACAGTTTCCTGAGCAGCCTCTTCTCCGGCAGTACGGCCAATGGCCAGACCGATCCGGGTGACAGGCGCGTCGCGATCGACGCACAGTACCGCCTTCCCGGATTGCGCAACTGGCTGACGGGTTATATCGATGCCTTTAGCGACGATGAACCGTTTCCTCTCGTCTACCCGTCGAAGAGCGCCTGGTCGCCCGGACTCTATCTTTCGCATGTGCCGCATCTCTCGCACCTGGACGTTCGGGTTGAGGGATTTCTCACGCCGCGCCGAATTTATTTTCCGGGCTTCTATTACTTCAATGTTCACTATCTCAGCGGCTATACGAATAACCGCGAGCTGATGGGGAGCTGGATCGGGCGCGAGTCCGATGGATTCCAGCTCTGGAGCACCTGGTGGCTTTCATCGCGTTCGTCGCTCCAGGCCAGCGTTCGCCATGCCACCCAAAGCGCTCAATTTCTCCACGGAGGAAACCTCCTCGATCTCAGTCTCTCCGCCGATATTGCGCTCAAGAGGGACTGGCAACTGCGTGCTACCGCGCAGGAGGAACGCTGGTGGTTTCCTCTTCTTTCAAATACGCCCACTCATAACCTGGCGGCAACCATACAACTCTCATACCGGCCTGCGCCGAGGAGCTTCTAGTGTCCAGCACGGATCACATCTCGACCCCTGTGGCGACCAAGCCTACGGCCAATTGGGTTACCAACGCCACGTTCCTGTGGACCCGCCGCCGCACGCTCTTTCGCGTGGGGGTAGTCTCGCTTGTCCTGAGCGGAATTATCGCCTTCACCATCCCAAAGCAATATCAGTCCACGGCGCGGCTTATGCCTCCTGAGCAGGGCAGTTCGGGTGCGGCGATGCTGGCCGCGCTTGCGGGCCGTTCGCTTGGGGGACTGGGCGGTCTGGGCAGTCTCGCCGGCAGTCTGCTGGGCGCGAAGTCCTCGAGCGCTCTCTACATCGACCTGTTGCATAGCCGCGCGATCAACGATCGTATTATCGACCGCTTCAACCTGCAGCACGTGTACCACAAGCGCTATCGCATCGATACGGTGAAGTACCTTGTGCGTCACACGAAGGTGGAAGAGGACAAGAAGAGCGGTGTGGTGACTCTTACCTTCACCGACACCAACGCGGAGCGCGCCCGCGCAATCGCAGCCGCGTATATCGAAGAGCTGAACAACCTGCTTACGCATACAAGTGTTTCTTCCGCGCGGCAAGAGCGGGAGTTTATCGAGAAGCGGCTGGTTACGGTACAGGATTCGCTGCTGACAGCGGAAAAGGCGATGAGCGATTTTTCCAGCGTCAACACTACGCTCGACATCAAGGAGCAGACCCGTGCCATGGTCGATGCAGGCTCCAAGCTACAGGCCGAGATGATCGTCGGCCAGTCTGAACTGGCCTCCCTGAAGCAGATCTATGGAGATGACAATGTGCGCGTACGGGCCGCACGAGCGCGTATTGCCGATCTGCAGGGTGAACTCCAGAAGATGAGCGGCAGCAGCGCGGAAGTTCCTGCGCGGGACGCGAAGGGCGATCCGAACACCTCGAGCCTGTATCCCTCGCTGCGGCAGATTCCGCGCCTTGCCGTTCCTTATGCCAATCTCTATCGCGATGTCCGTATTCAGGAGACTGTGTTTGAGCTGCTCTCGCAGCAGTATGAACTGGCGAGGATTGAAGAGGCGAAAGACACACCGGTCGTCAGCGTGTTCGAACAGCCGCTGCTGGCGGAGAAGAAGTCGTTTCCTCCTCGCGTGCCGATGATGCTTCTGCTGACGATATTTTTTGTAGGGATCGCGGCGACCATTCTTATTCTTCAGAACTCCTGGGAGCAGGTAGCTGCCGACGATCCGCGCAAGGTGCTTGTCCAGCAGATTGCTGCCAGCATCCGCGCTCGCACGCCGGGTTTCATCCCAGAGCGGAGGAACCCGTAGTGAGGGCTCATCTCTCCAATGCCGCTTATGGTGTGCTGGACTATGCAGCATACCCCGTCGCCATGCTGGCGGCGGCGCCGGCATTGCTACACCATCTCGGTGTGGCGCAGTACGGAGTGTGGGTCGTTTGCACGGCGGCGGTAAGTACAGGAGCCATTATTGCGGCGGGCTTCGGCGACGCCAATATTCAGTACGTCGCCAGCATGAACAGCCTCGGCAACAAGGACGCGACCCTGCACGCGGTACGCAGCATGCTCGGCATCAACCTTCTGCTGGGCTGTGTCTTCGCCCTGATCTCGCTGGCCTTCGTGCCCCTGATCTCGCATCATGTGGCAGCGCTGAGCGGAAGCCTGTACCAGGCGTGTCTCTGGTCGCTCCGCATCGCGAGTGTGCTGATGCTCGTGCGCGCTATTGAGAGCGTTTGTGTCAGCACGCAGCGCGCCTTCGAGCGTTACGGCGAGGCCGTGCGCATCAGCATCCTGGTACGAGTAGTTACGATCGCGGCTGCGGTCGTCATCACACGCTATGGCTATGGCGTGATCAGCATCATGGTCTTCACCTTTGTGCTCATGACGCTGGGAACGCTGGCGCAGCTTGTCCAACTGAAGCGGCGGCTCGGAGCTTCGTCGTTGTGGCCCGCCTTCGACAAGCAAGCTACCTCAGCTTTATTTGAATTCGGAATCTTTAGCTGGTTCATGGCTGTATCAGCCGTGCTCTTCAACCAGGCAGACCGGTTGATCCTGGGGGTTTCTCTGGGCGCAGCCACCGTTACTTCCTATGCGCTCTGCGTGCAACTGGCACAGCCTATCTACGGTATCGCCGCCGCCGGATTGCATTTTCTATTTCCGTATCTGGCTGCGCGGCAGGCTATCTCACAGCCGGGTGCGCTGAGGAAAAATGTTCTGATCGCCTTTGCTGCAAACCTGGCCTTCATCGTTGCCAGTACGGCTGCCGTTCTTTTCTTCGGACGTCCGTTGCTCAACGCCTGGGTAGGTCCGGCGATTGCCCAGAGCGCGTCCGTGGTGCTGGCTCCTATCGTGTGGAGCTTTGCGCTGCTGGGGCTCGGAGTTACCGGCTACTACTCGTTGCTGGCGCTGGGCCATGTGCGCTCCGTTACCTGGCTCAACCTGCTGGGCGGCGCTGCCATGCTGGCTTTGATGGCCTGGCTGCTGCCGCGCACGGGCATTCGCGGCGTTGCGATCGCACGGCTGGTCTATGGCCTGATCACCCTGCTGATGTATTTTCCGCTTATTCGCATTCTGTTCAGAGCTTCGAAGACCTCTCTTCCTGCAACGGGCCTCCACCCAGTCTGTGAGGACCTATGAAAGTTCTGATCGCTGCTGTCATCGCGTCCGAGCATATCTCCGGGGTCTCGCGGCATGCCGTGAATATGGTTCGTTGCCAGCTCACACGCTCTGAGATCTCCGAGATTCATCTTGTAGTTGGCTCGTGGCAGTATGACGCGTTCCGCGCCATGCTGCCGCTTGCCGATGGAAGGCTAAAGATCCATCAGGTCGAGGTCCGCCGCAAGGCATTCAACCTCAACCGCTGGTACTACAACGAGCTTCCTGGACTGGCGAATCAGTTTGCCGTGGACATCGTTCACCTGTCCTGCCCCATGGTGTTGAAGCGGTCGGCCTTTCGTTGCAAGGTCGCCGTAACGTTGCACGATCTCTATCCTTACGACTTTCCGGACAACTTCGGATTTCTGAAGATGATGTTCAATCGCATCCTGCTGAAGCAGTGTCTGCATGCGGTGGATGCTGTTGCCTGCGTCTCGGAGAGCACGCTCCGGCGGCTCGATATGCATATGCCGGACGTCGCAAGGCTGAAGGCGGCAACGATCTATAACTGCGTCGATCCCGGCCCCGCCATGGCGAGCCAGAGCCCTATTCCTGGGTGGAAGGACGAGCCATTCTTCCTCTGCGTTGCCCAGCATCGCCGCAGCAAGAACATCGTTCTCGGCATGCAGGTATTTCAGCAACTGCTGCAACATGGCGACATAAAACCCAACACCCTCCTGGTCATTATCGGCATTGAAGGACCGGAGACGGCTTTCATCCGGCGTTTTATTCATGACAACGATCTTGGGCGTCACGTTGTTTTATTGCACGGGATTGAAGATGCGGAGATGGAGTGGTGCTATGCGCACTGCGAACTTCTGCTCGCGCTTTCGAGCATTGAGGGCTTCGGGCTTCCGGTCATAGAGGCGATGCTGCATCACTGCCGGGTCGTCTGCTCCGATATCCCTGCCTTTCGCGAAGTAGGGGGTGCGTATTGCCATTACGCCTCTCTGCAGCCTTATCCGGAAGCTGCTTTTATCGCTGCGGTTCGCAACGCTCTCAAAGATGTGAAGTTTCGTGTCGGCTCGGCGGAACGTTTTTCGAGTTCCCGGATTGTTGAAGCCTACCTCCAGCTCTATACCCATCTCCTTCACGGCACGTCCGTGGTCGAGAACCGTAACCACCTGGTCCCATCCCTGGAAAGAGGTCGCTTGTGAGTGCCCAGCCACACAGAAGAAAAGCAAATGTATTGGGCATCGGAGTCGATGCAGTTAATATGCAGCAGGCCCTCGCACGGGTGGCAGAGGAGCTGGAAGCGCGGCGCAAGGGCTATGTGTGCCTCACGGGGGTGCATGGGGTGATGGAGGCGCAGCGCAATCCTGAGATGGCAAGGGTGCTGGCGAACTCTGCGCTGACGGTTCCTGACGGCATGCCTACCGTGTGGGTCGGACACTATCAGGGTTATCTGCAGATGGAGCGCGTTACCGGACCCGATCTGATGCTGGAGATCATTCAGCGCAAGGAGTTCCGCGATTACACCCACTTTTTCTGCGGAGGAAAAGAAGGCATTGCCGGGGAGCTGCGCGATCAGCTTGTCGCTCGCTTTCCCCATGTAAAGATCGTCGGCACCTATACGCCTCCCTTCGGTCCTCTCTCTGAGGAACAGGAACGAGAGCTTATCGAGCAGGTAGATCGTTTGAAGCCGGATATGATCTGGGTCGGCATCAGCACGCCCAAGCAGGAGCTCTTTATGGAGCGGTATCTTCCCCTGCTCAACACCACACTGATGTTTGGAGTCGGCGCAGCCTTTGATTTCCATACGGGCCGTATCGCCGACTGCGCGGAGTGGATCAAGCGTTGCGGACTGCAGTGGTTCCACCGGCTGCTCCAGGACCCCAAGCATCTTTGGAGGCGTTATCTGCGCAACAATCCTTCATTCCTGTTTTCGATCACACTGCAACTGCTGGGCCTGAGGTCTTATCCACCGCAGACCCATCCGAGGCCGCATGAGGTTCCGCAGCCTGCCTGGGTCAAGTCTCCGCCGGCACGTTGAGTTGTGCAGCCGGGCTATGAATTCTTTCGGATGGCGGTTTCTGTAGCAGGGTTTCGTACAAGCAGTTTTGGAGAGTCACCTTTGCTGCAATATTCTCAGCGGAAAGTTATCGCTTCACGGGTGCTGGAACGTATCCTCGCACTTCTCAAGCCGGTATTGCTTCGCACATCTTCGAAAGACTCGCACGCTATTACGTCGCCTACGGTGGTCCTCGTAGAGCCTTTTCAGATGGGCGATGTTCTATCGCTGGCGGTGATGATTGCTCCTCTGCGGGAGCGCTTTCCAGGCGCGAAGATTGTCGTCTGGTGCCATAGCAGGAACGCGCACCTCTACCAGGACGACCTGCGTATTCACAGAATTGTGCACGGCCCTTTTCCGTGGTCCAGCCGAAGCAGCAAACGCGGAACTCTCTCTCAATGGCTGACAGTGCTGCGCAGTTGCCGCGAGATGCGCGCTTATCGTCCCGACATTGCCATCGATACTCGTGGCGACATTCGCAGCCAGGCGCTGATGCTGCTGGCGGGTTGCACACAGAGGATCGGCTACACCACCTATGTAGGTTCCAATATTCATCTGAGAGGATTGTTGCTCAGTGAACCTCTGGATGATCCCGAGGTTCAGCATCGCTACCTCAGAAATCTGAATGCCCTCAAGCCACTCCTGGGCTTTATGCCTGAGCTGCATCTGCCTGCTCTTTCGAGACACAGGGTACAGCCGCCGGCGAAGGGAGAGTCAACGATCGTGCTTCATCCCGGGGCCGGCTGGGTCTATCGGCGGTGGGATGAGGCGCGATGGGCCGCTCTGATCGGTGAGCTGCAACAACTGCCTGGTGTGCGAACAGTGCTGATTGCAGGGCCGGGAGAGAGGGAGTTATGCCATCAACTTTCGAAACGGCTTGACCAGCCCATTGAAATTGTGGCGACGAACTTTCAAGGGCTACTGGACACGGTGGCAACGGCCAGTCTCTTCATCGGATTGGACTCCGGGCCCATGCACGCGGCTGCTCTTATGAATGTGCCGGTACTGGCATTGTTTGGGCCGGGTGAATCGAATGTCTGGCGTCCTTTGAGCGAGAAGAGCGAAACCTTCCACCACATTGGAGACTACCCTTGTCATCCCTGCACACAAAGGGCGTGTGTGCGGCCATCCGATTCGTGCATGACGAGGATTGAGGTGGAGGAGGTCTTTCGGGCAGCGGTTCGGGTATTGGGCATTGAAAGGGCCAGGGCATAGGGTTCAGGGCCCAGAAGGCTTTGTGTTCTGAACCCTGGGCCCTATGCCCTGAGCCCTTCTGAAAATACTGTTCAGTCGTATCGACTGCGGAGCAAGGTGATGATGACGATTCAAGAGATCGAAGCGGCGTGTGAGGCGTCGCAGACCCTGGACTTTTCCAGGCATGACATAGAGGCTCCCGAGCTTTCTCTGAAGAAGATGTTTTATCCGTTTGGCTTTCCTGTCGAGGTGAGCACCAACTCCGCCGAGGTGTTGGAGATTATGGAAGATCTCTGGGGGAAGTTCGAGAAACAGCACGACACAGAGCCGATTCTTGCGGACGTTCATGTCGTGGAGGGCAGTTCCACCGAGTGCCCTCCGGCCCCGACATTCCGGTTCATGCAGCCGCTGCTCCTGGGGGTTGCGGACGGGGACAACTACTGTATCAGCGACCTCCAGCGAACCAAGTCGCAGATTACGATCTCTCGTGCGGCGCTCCAACGCAAACTGTACGCGGGCTACTTTTTGCTGGGAACGCCGATAACCCACGTTGCCACACGATTCACGACACCGGTACATGCGGGGTGCGTCGCACTGGAGGGAAAGGGAGTACTGCTGTGCGGCGACTCGGGCGCGGGCAAGTCGACGCTCTCCTATGCGTGCGCCCGGGCGGGATGGACGTACATTGCGGATGACGGCAGCTACCTGATCAACGATCGCGAAGACCGCATGGTGACAGGTGATTGCCATCGAGTGCGCTTCCGCCCGGAAACGTCGGAACTGTTTCCAGAGCTGATTGGGCTGGAGATTACGCCGCGGGCTGCCGGGAAACCTTCGATTGAGCTGCCCACAGCGCCGATGCCGCATATGTCCTGCGCGCAGACGGCACAGGTCGATTACATCGTGTTTGTGAACAGGCACACGGGAGGTTCCCCGGAGCTCAGACCCTATCGCAAGGACGTAGCCCGGTATGCCATGCAGCAGATGTTTTATGGGCTGCCGGAGATGCGCAAGAAGCACCATAAGACGATCGAACGTTTGCTCGAAGCTGAGATCTTTGAGCTTCGTTATACCGATCTGGACTGGGGCATAGAGCGTTTGCAACGGCTGGTCCGGGAGGGACGATAGTGGAACTGTTGCTGAGCCAGGCTGGAGCCAGGAAGGGAACTCCTTTCTGGAAGAGCCCTGCCGCGTGGCTGCGGGAGAAGAAACTAAGCCGGGGCTTCTGGATCTTTTTTACGGCCGCGTTCTTTTTTGATTTTGGATTTTCGGTCTACGTCTTTCTCTTCAATCTCTACCTGCTGGACGTTCACTTTAACGAGCGGGCGATGGGATTGATCGGCGGGGCCGCGACGCTGGGTTCGGTGGTGGGGACTCTGCCTGCGGGTGTGCTGGCGCGGAAGATCGGGATTCGTCCGCTGATGATCATTTGTTTTATCGCCTCCTCGGTGCTTTGCGCTTTGCGTGTGGTGATCGTGTGGGAGAGCGCACAGCTGGTCCTGGGTTTTCTGAGCGGGTTGGCGATGTGCCTGTGGGGCGTGTGCTTTTTGCCCGCAGTGGCACGGCTTACGACAGAGGACAATCGCGCCTCGGCTTTCAGCCTGATCTTTTCGGTGAGCATCGGTACGGCTGCCCTGGGCGGTATTGTGTGCGGCTACCTGCAGCAGTGGCTGAAGATGGCCGGGCTCGTGTTGCAGCCTGTCGAGGTGAAACGGATCATCCTGCTGTCTTCCTGTGCCATCGTCGCGGTGGGGTTGGCTGCGGTGCTGCGTCTGGAGATGCCCGCGATTCTGCGGGAGGAGGAACCTCAGGGGCGTCAACGCAAGCGATGGATGCCGCACCCCTTCCTGCTGCGGTATCTGCCGGCGATGGCTTTATGGACGGTGGTGCTGGTGGCGTTCACGCCGTTTGCCAATGTGTATCTGTCCAAGAACCTGCATGTTCCGATGTCGCGCATTGGGCTGATCTTTTCCGTGGCCCAGATTGTGCAACTTTTTGTTGGGCTGCTGACACCTATGCTGTTTCAACGTTTGGGGATGGTTCCCGGGATCGTTGTGACCCAGATTGCTACAGCCGTGACGCTGTTATGTCTGGCAGCAACACACAATAGCCAGGCGGCGGTGGGGTTCTATCTCGGCTTCTCCGCGTTGCAATGGATGAGCTCTCCAGGCCTGTACAACCTGCTGATGAGCAAGGTGCCAGACAAAGAACGCAGCACGGCGGCTTCGGGGGCATTGTTCTGCAACGCGGTGGTTGCATCGGGAACGACAGCAGGAGCGGGAATTTTATTCGTTCGATTTGGATATCCGCATGTGTTGATGGGGATTGCGGCATTGGCTTTTGCGGTGGCGATGCTGTTCTGGTTACTGATCGGGCCTATGGATCGCCGCGTGCCGACACAATCGCAGACTGAAGCTGGTTCGCTTGAAGGGATCGAGGTAGAGGGATGAAACGAGTCTGTGCCGTGCTTCTTGTGATGCAGCGGCTGGTCCGGGGGGGACGATTGTGGAACTGTTACTGAGCCAGGCTGGAGCCGGGAAGGGAACTCCTTTCTGGAGGAGCCCTGCCGCGTGGTTGCGGGAGAAGAAGCTGAGCCGGGGCTTCTGGATCTTTTTTGCGGCCGCCTTCTTCTTTGATTTTGGATTTTCGATCTACATCTTCCTCTTCAATCTTTACCTGCTGGACTTTCACTTTAACGAGCGGGCGATGGGATTGATCGGCGGCGCCGCGACGCTTGGCCATGTGATGGGAACGCTGCCCGCGGGAGTGTTGGCGCGGAAGATCGGGATTCGACCGCTGATGATCGTCTGCTTTATTGCTTCCACCGTGCTTTGCGCTTTGCGTGTGGTGATTGTGCAGGAGCACGCGCAGCTTGTCCTGGCCTTTCTGAGCGGGGTGGCGATGTGCCTGTGGGGCGTGTGCTTTTTGCCGGCGGTGGCACGGCTTACGACAGAGGACAATCGCGCCTCGGCTTTCAGCTTCTTTTCCGTAAACACCGGTGTGGTTATGTTGGGCGGTATCGTGTGCGGATACTTGCAGCAGTGGCTGAAGATGGCCGGGCTGGTGTTGCAGCCGGTCGAGGTGAAACGGATCATCCTGCTGGCCTCTTGTGCTATTGCCGCGATCGGGTTGGTGGCGGTGCTGCGCCTGGAGATGCCTGCGATTCTGCAGGAGGAGTCTCAGGGCCAGAAACCGAAGCGCTGGATGCCGCATCCTTTTCTGCTGCGCTACCTGCCGGCGTTGGCTTTATGGACGGCGGTGCTGGTGGCGTTCACGCCGTTTGCCAACGTGTATTTATCGAAGAATCTACATGTCCCGATGTCGCGTATAGGGCTGATCTTTTCCGTAGCGCAGGTGTTGCAGCTTGTTGTTGGACTGTTGACGCCCGTGTTGTATCGCCGGTTGGGGATGGTTCCCGGAATCGTTGTGACCCAGATGGCTACAGCCGTGACGCTGGCATGCCTGGCGGCCACCCACGATAGTCAGGCAGCGATGGGTCTTTATCTTGGCTTCTCCGCGTTGCAGTGTATGAGTGCTCCGGGGCTGTACAACCTGTTGATGAGCAAGTTGCCGGACGAAGAACGCAGCACGGCGTCTTCGGGGGCATTGTTCTGCAACGCCGTGGTCTCCTCGGGAACGATGGCAGGAGCGGGAATTTTATTCGTTCGATTTGGATATCCGCATGTGTTGATGGGGATCGCGGGATTGGCCTTTGCGGTGGCGATGCTGTTCTGGTTACTGATCGGGCCTATGGATCGCCGCGTGCCGACGCAACCGCAGATTGAAGCTGGTTCGTTTGAAGGGATCGGGGTAGAGGGATGAAACGAGTCTGTGCCGTGTTTCTTGTGATGATGTGCGCGGCTGCTGTAAGGGCCAATGCCTTGCAGCCGGGTGTGCAGCTTCTGTGCCATCGCACGGCGAACCAGGATGTGCCGGAGAACACGCTGGAGTCGCTGGAACAGGCGGCACTGCTGGGCTGCAACGTAGTGGAGCTCGATGTGCGGCGCACGCTGGATGGAGAGCTGGTGTTGAACCACGATGGCATTCTGGAGCGGCTGACGGATGGCATCGGCGAAACGGAGCAGACTTATTCCGGCGATCTGCAGCTGCGCGATCTCGGCGGATGGATGGGCGACCGGTTTACCGGATTGCGAATCGCCAGGTTTGAGGATGCGCTGAACCTGGCGCGCAAGATGGACATTCGTCTGATCGTGGATATGAAGACGAAGGGCATGGGCGCGGATGTCCTGGAGTTGCTGCAGCGCGAAGGCATGCTGGAGCGTGTGCAGTTCAACGGCGAGTGGTCGGATGTAAAGCAGCTCTATCCGGCGGCGACGGACGCAGGCGCAGGGACGACGTGGGTGCAGCCTGGAGTGACGGTGGAGCAGGTGAAGGCGGCTCATCGCGAGGGTAAAGCCGTTGTAGTGAACTTCTCTGAGAACGATCATCAACTGGATCTGGCGGCCATGAAAGCTGCCGTGGCCGCGGGCGTGGACGGCATCAACGTGGACTACCCACGGTTGGGCGCGGACGCAGTGGGGCGTCCGGTGGAGCGGAAGATCAGTGCGCTGGAGGTCCAGGCGAACTCCGGTGAGAGCCTGTCGCGAGCGAAGGCCATTCTGGCGCTGTCGAAGTATCGCGGCTTTCCTCTCCAGGAGAAGTTTGCGCACTGGCTGCTAGATGCCGATGACCCTGTTTCGCGGGCGGCGGCGCTGGCGCTGGTGACGGCACGACCGCAGGCGATGGTGTCGGTGTTTGCTGAAGCGCTGCGGTCGGAGCATTCGGATGTCCGGGCGAATGCCGTATGGGCCCTGGGAATACTCCACGCGCCCGCGAGCGCATTGATCCCGCTGTTGCAGGACAAAGACCCGCGTGTGCTGCAGGAGACGTTGATGGCTCTGGCACGTGCTCCCGGCGATGTAAGCGCAGCGGCACTGCTGCCGCTGCTGTCGAATGAGACTCCGGCCGTGCGTGGAGCGGCGGCCCTGGCGCTGGCACAGCATCAGCCCGAGGTGGCGCTCAAGGCCATTCCGGCGCAGATGCAGGTGGAGATGAAGGCCTCTCTGAAGCTGGGAGAGGACTATGAACGGCGCGGCCACCCGCAGCTGACACCGGCGGAGACCGAGGACATTACGGGCCATTTCCGCAGCCAGATGAAGATGGTGCAGGCGATCTCCCTGCTGAAGATGCCAGGAGGCCTCCAGGCCCTGGAGGCGCTGGCCTTCCAGCCGGGAGAGGGTTCTACGCAGTTTGACGGCATGGTGGCCGGGTTCAAGCTGTGGGACAGGATCGGAGCGGACGCGCAACCGGCTATTGAGGCTTTGGGGTCGAGCGATAGCCAGATGGCGGATCGCACGGAGTGGATGCTGGTGCAGGCCGGACAAGCCGTGTTGCCGGACGTGCGGAAGGCCCTTGGCAGCGAGAAGCCGGTGGTCCGTGAGCGGGCGATCCGGATCGTGGCCTGGCAAGGGGATACAGAGTCGCTGGAGACGCTGCGGACGATGCAGAAGACGGATGCGGCCAATGCGGCGCTGGTGGCGTGGGCGATCGAGAAGATCGAGAGCCTGCATCCGAAGGTATAGGGGGAGCTTCGCCCCGCGACAAAGTGGTGACAATCGCCTTACAGCGTTATGACAACCCCGAGCCAAAGGCTGCATAGGATCGGATTGAGTCTATGCAGCGCTTGCACACAAATTCTGAAGGCTATCCCCTTAGCCGGGCACAGCAACTGCGCGAAGCCGTTCTGCTGACCTTCTGTGACCCCATGCCTGCGGAGTGCGAGCGGCTGCAGAAGCTTTCCGGCCGAGAGTGGCGGTCTCTGCTGACATGGCTGGATACCAGCGGAACGGCCCTGTACTTTCTCGATCGCCTCACGGAATTGGGGCGGTGCGAGATGCTTCCCCCGGAGGTGCTGGCGCGGTTGCAGCAGAATCTGCTGGACAATACGGAGCGCACCGGCGGCATGATCGCCGAATCGAACGCGATCCATCTCAGCTTCCAGAACGCCGGTCTTTCCTATGCGGCGCTGAAGGGGTTTTCCTTGTGGCCGGTCTCCGTGCCCAAGCCGGAGCTGCGCTCGCAGCTGGATCTGGACTTCCTGATCTCCGCACGGTGCGCCGCTGAGGCGCGGCGGATTCTTGAAGCCAGAGGGTTTCGTCTGAAAGCCATCAGTGGCAGGAGCTGGGAGTTCAAAACGAGTGATCCCGGCGAGATCTCGCTGGAGAGCCTCTACAAGTCCACGCCGCATCGCTCCGTGGAGCTGCATCTGGAGGCGGATGACCTTGGGCCGGATTCTCTCTTGGCCCGCACGGAGAAGCTCTGCTTTCACGATGTCTGTATGCCGGTCCTCCATCCGGTCGACCTCTTCCTGGGACAGGGGCTGCATCTGTACAAGCATGTTTGCGAAGAGTTCTGGCGCTCTGCCCACCTGATTGAGTTTCGGCGGCACGTTCAGGCGCGGTATCACGATGCGGCCTTCTGGCAGGAGCTACGGAAGCTCGCCGAAGGCAATCTGCGGGCCTCTGTCGGATTGGGCATCATTACGCTGCTGACCTCGCACATGATGGGTGACTTTGCGCCGGACGAGCTTACCTCATGGACGGTCGACCGGCTGCCGGTCCGGATACGGTTGTGGGTCGAAAGATATGGTCGTCACTCCGCCGTTGCCAGCCGTCCAGGAAAGCTCTATCTGCTGCTGCAAAAGGAACTGGAGCGCGCAGGCCTGACGGCCAAGCGGACGCTGCGCCAGGCGCTGCTACCCAGTCGGTTGCCGCCGGCCAAAGAGCTTGGCTCGGCGAATGAGACTCTGCTGGCGCGCCTCGTGCGGTATCGCAGGCAAGCGTTATTCACCTTGGTTCGGCTGCGCTTTCATCTTGTGGAGGGACTGCGCTATCTGCGGGAGTCCATCCGCTGGCAGCAATATGTAGACGGATTTGGTCGATAGATGCTGTTGTTTCTGCTTGTTAGCCTCAATGTCGTCTCTTTGTGTTTGAGTGAAATCTTTTTGAAGAAAGCCCTATGATGGTGAACACTAGGAGAAGAAGTTGTCACACGCTCCTTGTGTTCACGGGAATAACTGAGGAAGTGTATGAGTCTGATTCTTGTCATCGAAGATGATCCGCGTATCCAGCGAGCCCTGAAAAGACAGTTCACCGCAGAAGGTTACGAAGTCCACATCGAGGGCGAAGGGCCCGCCGGTCTTACCGCGTGCAAGAACATGCGGCCTGCGACCGTCGTGCTCGACCTGATGTTGCCGGGCCTCTCCGGCCGCGAGGTCTGCAAGGAGATCAAGGCCTGGTCACCGGACACTCCAGTCATCATCCTGAGCGCGATCAGTGAAGTCGCCGACAAGGTGCTTTTGCTGGAAACCGGCGCCGATGACTACGTAACCAAGCCTTTCAGTCCGCGAGAGCTGCTCGCCCGTGTGCAGGCCGCGATGCGGCGCACACGCAGGACAGTCCAGGAACCGCCGCTCAACTTTGGGAATGTCACGGTCGACTTTCTCAAGATGGAGGTCTACAAGGCTGGCTCCCTGGTGCCGCTCACTGCCCACGAGTTCAAGCTGCTGCGCTTCTTCCTCGACAACCCCGGACGTGCGATCGCCCGCGATGAACTGTTGAGCGGTGTCTGGGGTTTGAACTTCCACCTTACGACGCGCACTGTAGACAACCAGATCTTGAAGCTGCGCCAGAAGCTTGAAGCAGATCCGGCGAATCCGGTTCACTTTCGGACCGTGCACGGGTTCGGCTATAAGTTTGTGCCGCAGGCGTAGGGTGGTTCCGGAGATGCTCGAAGAGATCGTGAAGGAATGAAACAGTGGCGCATGCGTACGACCTTGATGGTCTCGCTCCTGGCGGTCTCCCTCGGGCTTACGGCGACGTGTCTGCTGATCATCCGGGTCAGTGTGGAGCAGGAGATCCGCAGGGGCCTGGATTCGGATCTCGACCACTCTCTCAGTACGTTTCGCAATACCGCCAGCCAGCGCAATGAGATGCTAACGCGCGAAGCGGCCCTGCTTGCCGACCTGCCTTATCTCAAGTCGACGATGTCGACCCAGGATGCGCGCACCATCCAGGACGGCAGCGGCGAGTTCTGGACCACCAGCGGCAGCGATTTCTTCGCACTTGCCTCACCAGCGGGCAAGCTCTTTACCCATTTGAACCGTGGTGCCGCGCTTGACGACATGCTGGTCGAGAGCGGTGTGCAGTCCTGCATGGTGGACGCCGAAGAGACCTGCATGGTCGCCTTCGGGCAGAGCCTCTATGAGCTTTCCATCCAGCCGGTTTATTTTGGGCCTCCGGCAAACGGCTCCCAACTGGGTTACGTCATCATCGGCTATGCCATCGATCATGCGGTAGCCCGCCAGGTGAGCGAGGTCGCCTCAGCCGATGTTGCCTTTATCGTCGACGGCAATGTCCTGGCGACGACGCTGCCTGCTGACCGGCTATCCGATCTTCAACTGCGCAGCCAGACGCTCGATGCAACAAACGCGACTCCGCAAAAGATCCAACTGCAACGCGAGGCCTATGTGGCGTCGGCGTCGGCGCTCACGGTAGCTGGGAGCATCCATGCCCAGCTCGTGGTGCTCAAGTCCTACGACCGCGCCAGCATGTATCTTCGCCGCGTCAACCAGTGGATTTTGGTGCTGGGCCTCTCTGCGCTGCCGATCGGCGTGCTGCTGGCCATGGCCATCTCGCGCACGGTGACTCGTCCGCTGGAGACGCTCGTGGCCGGCGCTCGCGCGCTGGGACAGGGCGACTTCAACTATGGCCTCAGTACAGAGGGCGCCGTCGAGGTGCGCGAGTTGGGGCTGGCCTTCGATCGTATGCGCGGGGAGTTGAAGCGCACGCAGCGAGAGCTGCTCGAGTCGGATCGCCTTGCCACGATCGGCAGAATGGCCAGTTCGGTCTCGCACGATCTGCGCCATCATCTCTCCGCGATCTATGCGAACGCCGAGTTCATGAGCCTGGACGGCACCGGGAACGAAGAGCGTCTTGAACTGCTCCTTGAGGTGAAAGAGGCGGTGCAGGGGATGACCGACCTTGTCGAATCGTTGCTGCTCTTCGGTCGAACCGGACAGGTGCTCCATGTGCAGTATGAGTCGATCGCTCACCTGGTGGAGCGCACGGTCCACTCCGTACGTCAGAATCCGGAGTGCCGGACGGTTCAGGTGACGATTGCGGAGCTCGAATCTGTTGATGCGTGGGTGGATAGTGTCAAGCTGGGACGTGCTCTCTACAATCTTGTCCTGAACGCCTGTCAGGCCACGAAGACTGGAACGGTGCCTCCGACCGTCACCATCACGCTCTCTGAGGACGCGGAGAAGATTCGCATTGCGATCTGCGACACTGGGAAGGGAGTTCCTGCAGCCATTCGCGGCACGCTCTTCCAGCCTTTCGTAAGCTCCGGTAAAGTGAATGGTACCGGTCTAGGGCTCACGGTGGCGCAGCACGTCGCTCAGGAACATGGTGGAGAGGTTCGGCTAGAAAAATCGGAGCCGGGGAAGACGATCTTCAGCATTCTCTTGTTCAAAAAAGCGCTCCAGGCCCTGGGGCAAAATCAGTCGGAATCGTATCTGGGTGAGCGCACCGCGGAGCAGGAAGGTGCGGAAGCAAAGACTGGACACGAACTTGAACGGGAGCGTCTATGAACCGAACATCGGAGACCCGAACGACAGGGGGCCAAGCTGCGACCTGTTGCGTCTCCCGTTCGCGACGTCGCGCTCCCTATGTTTTGACAGGTCTGTTCTTCGCCAGCTTACTCTTGCCCGCTTTTAGCGGCCGGCTTTTTGCCCAGACGACAACGCCTCCAGTTGCTTCCAGCAATACGCCGGCAGCAGAGAACGCCCAGCATCTGGCCGATATGGAGAAGCGCCTCAACGAGGTGACCGATGCACTTACGCAGACGCAGCAAACCCTGCAGCAATCCCTGCTTGAGATTCAGCGGCTCCGTGCACAACTGGATGCTTTACGCGCGGAGCAGACGAAGCTGCATGGCACGGCTCCAGAAGGCACCGTTGCTGGAAGTGTTCCAGAAAGTGTTCCTGGAAATGTTCAAGGAAGCATAGAAAAGACCCCGGAATCGGTCGTTGCCACCGGGCAGCCGCAGCCAGCTGTCAGCAGCAGCGGATCGACGAGTGAAGATATTGATGCTCTCCGGGAGCAGGTAGGGATCCTGCAGGCCGAGGTCAAGCAGCACGATCAGATCAAGGTCGAGACGGCTTCTAAATATCGTTTGCGGGTCACGGGACTGGCCCTCTTCAATGCCTTTTCGAATGCTGGCGTCGTCGACAACGTCCAGCTGCCGACGCTTGCCATGCCTCGCATTGCGGGGGCCTCTCATGGAAGCCTGGGCGGTACTGTGCGGCAGTCGCTGATTGGGGTAGAGGCAACCGGACCCACGATTAACGGCGCACGCAGCTATGCCGCACTCAGTGTCGACTTCTTTGGCGGCTCCTCTTCCAATACCTATGGCTACAACTCGACCACTGGCGTGGTGCGCCTGCGCTATGCGCAGATGGGCCTCGACTGGGACAAGACTACCGTTCAGGTCGGATATACAGAGCCGCTGATCTCACCCCTTTCGCCGACATCCTATGCGACAGTCGCCCAGCCTGCACTATCGGGTTCGGGCAATCTTTGGGAGTGGTCTCCCCAGCTTCGTGTCGAGCAGCGGGTACCGATCTCGGGCCAGCGCGGCCTTGCTTTGGAAGCGGGGCTGATCTCTCCGCAATCGATCGGGTATACGGCGACTCAGCTAGACACCCCAAGCGAAGCGTCTCGCCGTCCTGGCGTCGAAGGGCGTGTGTCCTATCGCTCGAACCTGGGGGGCAGCGACAGACCCTTTGCGATTGGCGTGGGAGCCTACACGGCCAGCCAGTTCTATGACGGGGACATCCATGTCCACTCCTGGGCGGTTACAGGGGATTGGCAGATTCCGCTATACAAATGGTTCGACCTGACCGGAGAGGCTTATCGGGGAAGGGCGCTTGGTGGTCTTGGCGGAGGCGGCTATAAAGACATGCTTTCTGGCACAGACCCTGTTACCGGTCTGCCGAAGAGCGAGGGCGTGGAGACCGCCGGCGGCTGGAGTCAGTTGAAGATTCACTTTCTCCCGACGCTCGAGGCCAATGCGGCTTATGGTCTTGACGATACCTTCACCAGCAACTTCGACAACCTGATTCTCATGAACCCAACCAATGCCCAGGTGGGTGCGCGCAACAGTTCCGTTATCGGCAATCTTGTCTTTCGGCCTAAGAGCTCCCTGATCTTCTCGCCTGAATATCGGCGTCTCCAGAGCTGGCGTTATATGGGACCTGCGAATATTGCCAATATCTTCACCCTCAGCGTGGGGTATCAATTTTGAACTTTTGTGCGGCGAAAATCCATGTCCGTTGGTTGAGCGCTTCTGTATTATGCGCGATGGCGGCAGTCTCGATCGGGATGGCGCAGGAAGTTGTGGAGGTCACGGCCCTCGTCGAAGTGACGCATCAGCATCGGCATGAGAGTCCGATGCATGCTGCCTCGGGCGATGTGGTCGTATGGCTTACGCCGCTGCAGAAGCTGCAGCATCTTCCCGAGCCGCATAAGCAGGTGTACACGCTGGCGCAGAAGAACAAGCAGTTTACGCCGCACATCCTGGTGGTCCCCACGGGAAGCAGTATCAACTTTCCCAATCTCGACCCGTTCTTCCATAATGTGTTTTCGCTGTTCGACGGCAAGCGATTCGATCTCGGCCTCTACGAAGCTCACACGCGCCGCGTCGTGCAGTTCGACAAGGAAGGCGTCTCCTACATCTTCTGCAACATCCACCCTGAGATGGGCGCTGTGGTGGTTTCTCTCAGCACTCCCTTCTATGGGGTATCGACGCCCGATGGGGCTGTGGTGCTGCATGATGTTCCCCCGGGCAGCTATCGTCTGAACGTCTGGGCGGAAAATGTCAGTCGCGATCTTTTGAATGGGTTGAGCCGTACTGTTGAAATTACAGATCACGATAACGAGCTGGGAACGCTTCGCCTGCAGACCAGCGGCGACATTATGGGACACCACGAGAATAAGTTTGGCGAGAGCTATGCGCCGGTGGCGAAGGATCCGTATTAGCGAACGATTCATGCGTTAACACAGCGCGAAGCGCCATCCGCGACGCTTAGCGTCGCGGAGACGGAGGGAGCAGGGGCCTTCAGGCCCCTGAATTTGGCCTGGGCAAGAACGTGGCCTT
This sequence comes from Granulicella mallensis MP5ACTX8, assembly GCF_000178955.2. Taxonomy (NCBI): domain Bacteria; kingdom Pseudomonadati; phylum Acidobacteriota; class Terriglobia; order Terriglobales; family Acidobacteriaceae; genus Granulicella; species Granulicella mallensis. The sequence goes on from NC_016631.1 coordinate 2,033,036, forward strand.
TAGGCCCGGAGGTGGAGCGGCATGGGGTCCAGCGGGCCACACCCTGCGGATGTGTAAGGATAAGCCTCCGGTGTCTGCGCGAGCCTCTCGTGAACAGGATTGTCTTCGATATACCTCACGCAGGTCAGGAACTTTTCTTCGTTCACAATCTGGCTCTCGTTAAAACTTCGCATCCAGACATCGAATTTGCTCTTCAAACGAAAAGAGAATCCGCCCTTGATGAACTGCACGGCCTTCTCTAGCGAAATGTCGTGGGCAGGCGTGATCAAAATGTGAAAGTGGTCGGGCATGATGACGAACGCATGAAGCAGGAATTTGCCCTGAGTGCGATAGTCAAAGATCGTTTGTTGTAATAGTTCAGCCGTGGCTGTGACCTGAAAGAGGCTTCGGCGTTGAGCTGTAACAGCGGTGACGTGGTAAGTTCGGGTTTCCTGTGGAGCACGATTCATGTGGGCAGCATAAACGAAAGGCCCGGGCCTAAAGGCCGCATTCTCGCTAGCTCTGAATTCAGGGGCCTGAAGGCCCCTGCTCCCTCCGCACCGCGACGCTAAAGCGTCACGGATGGCGCTTCGCGCTGTACTGTGAAGCCGTTCGATTGCCTCAATCCAACGGTTTCAAGCTCCCCAGCAAGGTTGGAATCAGCTCCGACACCGTGGGATGAATATGTACCGCGCGTTGGACGGTCGAGTAGGGAGCGCCCGCGTACATGGTGTCCAGCAGACAGTGGATGGCTTCGTCGCAACCGACACCCAGCAGCGACGCGCCGAGGACCTTCTTGCTCTCGGCGTCGACCAGCACCTTCATGAAGCCGAGGCTCTCGCCCTTCTCGACGGCGCGATTGACGCGGGTCATCGGCCGTGTGCCGATGAGAGCGCGCTTGCCGCTCTTGCGAACCTCCGTCTCGTTCATGCCGATGCGTGCCAGTGGCGGGTCCATGTACATCGCGTAGCAGGGGATACGGTCGCTGACGCGACGGGGATCGTTGTCGAGCAGGTTGGCGGCGACGATCTCGAAGTCGTTGTAGGCCGTGTGGGTGAAGGCCCCCTTGCCGTTGCAGTCGCCCATGGCATAGATGCCTTCGACGTTGGTGCGAAGCTGATCGTCGACGAGGACGTAGCCGCGCTCGTCGGTGGCTACGCCGGCGCGGTCCAGTCCGAGGTCCTGCGTATTGGGTGTCCGTCCAACAGCAAGCAGCACATGCGATCCAATGGATGGCGGCTCGTCGCTATTGCATTGCACGCCTACGCTGACTCCTTCGGCGTGCGGGACGAGGCTGATGCACTCGGCGTCGAGCCGGACATGGATGCCTTCACCCTGCAGGATGTCGAGCACGGCGGCGGAGACGTCTTCGTCTTCGTGCTGTACGAGCCGCGAGGCCTTCTCTATGATCGTCACTTCGCTGCCGAAGCGGCGATACATCTGGCCGAATTCGATGCCGATGTAGCTGCCGCCCACGATGATGAGGTGCTTGGGCAGAGTCTCCAGAGCGAGCAGGCTGGTGTTGGTGAGGAAGGGAACTTCGTGGATGCCGGGGAAGTCGGGGATTGTGGCACGTCCGCCGACGTTGAGGAAGATCTGTTTGGCTTCGAGACGGTCGTCTCCGACCTTGACTGTGTGCCGAGATTCAAAGCTGGCGGTGCCGGTAAAGACGGTGCAGCGAGGATTCTTGCGCAAGGAGTTCTCGACGCCGTTTCGTGACTTCGCGACGATCGCTTCGCGGCGCGCGATGACGGCCTTCATATCGATTTCGACGGGGCCGTTGAGCTTGACACCATACTCCGCCGCGCGGCGGGCGGTGTGGGCTGCGTAGGCGCTGGCGACCATGGCCTTCGTCGGGGTGCAGCCTGTATTGACGCAGGTTCCGCCGAAGAGTTTGCGCTCCACAAAGGCGACGGTCATGCCTGCTTCTGTAAGGCGGCTGGCGAGCGAGGGGCCGGCTTGACCGGCCCCAATGATGATGGCGTCGAACGTCTGCATCGTTTCCTGCTTCCTGCGGTTGGTCGTTTTGCTTCTTCAGTTTCGTTAGATGTGCGTCACGATGAGATAGCTGCCAACAATGGCGACGGCGTCTTCCAGCAGCGCCGCTGGGAGATCCTTGCCGAAGGCCGCGGCCAGTGCGCCGCGAACGGCGGCACCGCCCAGGGTTCCGATGACCGCTCCGATGGCGCCGCAGACCATGCCGGTCCAGACGGAACCAACGCCCAGACCGATGGCCGCACCGGAGAAGGCTCCGAAGACAATACGCGCGATGAACGAAGGAGGAGCCTTGCGGCTGGGAGTCTTGGGCAGCTTGTCATTGACCAGCTCAAACAAGGCAAGGAGCGTGAGAATGCAGACCGTGATGAGGTTGCCAAGGAAAGCCAGGTGCGTGCCTGCGAGGGGAAGCAGACCGCAGCGTGCAGCCCAGCTTACGGCGGTAGGAGCGGTAAAGGCGCGGAGTCCGGCGATAACGCCGATCAGGAGTGCGAGGATGATCACGTGCATGGGAGTCTCCTTCGAGGTGGAGTTCTTATTCAGCCTGACTGCCTGCAGTGGATGTAGTTTAAGGCTGACCCATCCTACAGCGAGTTGACGGAGAGAGCCAGAAGGTTTTTAGCTTGCTGGCTAGTCGAGCCTGAGGTTGTTGTTTGTTTTTCGTCGTTGCTTGTTTTTCGTCGTCATCCTGAGCCGTAGGCGAAGGACCCCCGCATTTTGTGGTGGCACGTATGCAAAGCGCACCACAAGCGCTGAGGCGTTTCGCTTTGCGCCCGTGGCTGCACAGACGAGAAGCGCACTAACATTAACGGGTTTCGCCTGGCGTTCGTGGTGGCATCAATGCGGGGGCCTTCGCCTACGGCTCAGGATGACGAAAAACAAGCAACAACAAAAGCAAATGGCTGAAGGCTCGATCTATTGATAGAGCAGATAAGCCGCACGCCGGTCCATGAAGTCATGGAGCGAGGGCTGCCACGATGCGGCGATCGTGCGTGGATCATCGCCACGTTCGAGCGAGTCCATGGTGGCGCGATTCACGATGAGGCGCATCGCCTTCTCCACTTGAAACTGCTCCGGATAGAGGCGATGCAGCACGCTGAGAATCTCGATGCCCATTGCGGGAGCATCGAGCACTTTGCGATCGGTGAGAGTCGCGCGCACGGCTTCGATCGTCTGGCCGTGGAAAGGGTAGTGGTTGGTGTCTTCGGAGATCGCGGTCGTCGTTGCGGCGAATGTCACGCCGGGGATATTCCGGGCATTGAGAGCTGCAGCTACATCGGCGGCCTTGAACCATGCAGGCTTCTGTGCACCAGTCTTCGAGTCTTTGGCAGGCACACCCGCGCCGAAGAGCTCGAAGGGGATTGCCGTGCCGCGTCCTACGGAGACGTTGGTCGTCTCCAGAAGCCCCATCCCCGGATAGAGTGTCGCGGCGGTGACGCTGCGTAGGTTGGGGCTGGGATTGACCCACGGCAGGCCGGTGTTGTCGAAGAATTCAGCGCGTGACCAGTGCTGCATCGGAATCACGGTAAGGTGTGCGCCGAGTCCTTTGCTGGATGGCGCTTGCGTGGCACGTGTGCGGTTGGCGGGGTCAGCCTCCGCGAAGAGTGCATCGCCGTGTGCGAGCGTCGAGGTCGCTTCGCCGTTGATGTATTGCGCGAGCTCTCCCAGCGTAAGGCCATTGCGCACGGGGAGCGGCATGTAATCAGTGTAGGACTCAAGACCCGCATCAGAGATCGGCCCCTGCACCTGTTCGCCGCCGATGAGGTTCGGGCGGTCGAGCACGAGGATCTCCAGGTCGTGATGGAACTCGTTCTTCTCCCGCGCGGCGGCTTCGAGGAAGTATCCGGTGACCGCTTCGTAGGTGTAGAAACGAACGCCCGCATCCTGCAGGTCAATCACGACCGCGTCGAGGTCTTTCAACTGCTCGTGCGAGGGGCGGCGGTCTGCGTCCTTCGCGCCATAGAGGCTGGTGACATGCAGGCCGGTGGCGGGATCAACTTCGGCGGCGATGGAGGTGGTGTCCTGTTTGCCGAAGATGCCATGTTCGGGAGAGAAGAGCGTGACGAGGTGGATCTTGTCTTCGCTGAGGTCAGGGCTGTGGAGGATATCTACCGTTCTCCGTCCCTGACTGTCGAGGCCTGTCTGGTTGGTGAGGAGCCCAAGACGGGCCTGCCCGTGATGTCTGCTCGCGAGTTCGTGCAGCGCGGCGTTGTGGGGTAGCTCGAGAACGTCGATGCCGGTGAGAGTGCGAGAGGATGAGATGCTCGAGCTGGTTCCTGACTCGTAGAGGTGCAGTGCCTGAGCCGCAGCGGAGGCGAACTCGCCGCGAAGATTCGAGATCGGCGGATTCCCGTGTGGATGGATCGCGTTTGCCAGCAAAATGACGTAGGTGTTGGAGCCGGGATCCATCCAGAGAGTGGTGCCGGTGAAGCCGGTGTGGCCGAAGCTGCCGATGGGGAAGACCGCGCCGCGTGGTTTGGAGAAGGCTGTGTCGATATCCCAGCCGTAGCCGCGCAGATCCTGCTCTTTGATGGCTGGATACATCGGTGCCAGTAGCGGAGCCGCTGGCTTCATTCCTGCGGCGATAGCTGCACGCTCAGCCGCATTGGCTTTCGTGAGCTGCTGGGCGTTGTGCCCGGGCTGCTCGGGAGTGGTCATCAGCTCGAGCGTCGATTGCTTCAGCGGGAAGTTGCTGGGACGGCCCGCGAGACGATCCAGTAAGCCCTGGGCGAAGAGCGAGACGTCGGCGGCGGTGGAGAAGACGCCAGCGTGGCCAGCGACACCCCCCATGCGGCGGGTGCTGGGATCATGTACCGAGCCGCGCAGCAGACGGTCGAAGTCAGGGTTGGTAGCAGGATCAGATTTGCCTTCATCATCGTGCGCGGTGGGGGCGATGCGCGGTAGGAGCGAGGTGCTCCAGTCTCCCTGGGGGCAGGCAAACAGCATATGCCCCGGCGGTGTGCGCTGCCATGCGATAGCCGAGCCGATGACCTGGTGCGGGCCGCAGGCCTTTGCGAGAGGGAGGTAGCGGGTCTCCGTCATCTCCAGCGGTTTGTAGATGTGCTCCTGGGCATAGACATCGAGCGATTCGCCACTGAGGGTCTCGACGAGGTCGCCGAGCAGGATGAAGTTGATGTCCGAGTAGCGAAAGACCGCGCCCGGTGCGGACTGTAGTGGCGTCGTAAGCGCGCGGTGGAAGCCTTCGGCTTTGTCCGGTGCTGCCAGTCCCCAGGCGTCCTTCTGGTTGACGTCGGGAGCCTCGCCGGAGGTGTGAGTGAGCAGCATGCGGATCGTTACCTGCGCGCGCTGGGCGTCGTTCGTGACGTTGAACGCGGGCAGGTACTTCTGGATGGGATCGTCGAACTGCAGCTTGCCCTGCTCGTAGAGCTGCATCACGGCTGTGGCAGTGGAGAGGCACTTGGTGAGTGAGGCCATGTCGAAGATCGTGTCTTCGGTCATGGGTTCGGCGGGGGAGGGGGTGCCGTCGAGGCCGGGCTCTCCGGCGAGTTTGCGGAGGCCATAGGCCTGCTTGAAGACAATGTGGCCGCCGTGGCCGACCACGACGACGGCACCGGGGAGTTTATGCGCGGCGATGGCATCGTTGAGGAGCGTGGAGAGGGGGGTGAAGTCGGCGGTGGCGGTCGGCATGGGCGCTGGTCCCTGACGGACAGCAGGTTCCTCGGCTACGCCTCGGAATGACAACAAGAAAAGCAACGGCAAGAACAGGAGCGGCAGTGCGTTGGCTAGAGCCGTGCGGCTCTGCTGCGATTGCTTGCGGAAGATGAGGCTGGCGAGGGAGCCGATGGCGAAGGTCGCGAGGGCGCCAATGAGGACGTACCACGTGAAGGCGACGTGTGGGATAGTGATGGAGCCGAGGTGCACAGGGAACACTCCTTGCCAGAGCCAAAGATTCAGCGCGAAGCCGCAGACCATGCCGATGATCGCTCCGACCTCTGTGGCGAAGCGGGTGAGTGTGCCGAGCAGGAAGACTCCTAGCAGACAGCCGTAGGCGACCGAAGCGATGGAGAGGCCGATCTCGACGACATGTCCCTTGCCTCCGACGCCAACCGAATAGACAGCAATGGCGAAGAGCACCAGTGCCCACAGCACTGTCGAAGACTTCGAAATGATCGCTCGTTCGCGATCGTCGGCCTGCGGGCGCAGGTGCATATAGAAATCGACGACGGTCGTTGACGACAGAGAGTTGAGTGCGGCGGAGAGGTTCGACATTGCCGCTGCGAGGATCGCCGCGACGAGCAGACCGGCGATGCCGATCGGCATCTCGCGAACGATGAAGGTTGGGAAGATGCGATCGGAGCTGGTGAAGGTCGCGGGATGCTGGCCGTAGAAGACATACAGCCCCACGCCGATTAGCAGAAAGAATGCGAACTGCGCAAAGATCACAACGCCGGAGCTGAGAATGGCCAGGCGTGACTCGCGCAGGTTGCGCGCGGCCAGCATGCGCTGCACCATCAATTGGTCTGTGCCGTGCGAGGCCATCGTCAGGAACGTTCCGCCGAGCACACCGGCCCAGAAGGTGTAATTCTTCGTAAGGTTCATGCTGAAGTCGAGCATGTGGAATTTGCCTGCGGCTGAGGCCACGGCATGGATATGAGCCCATCCTCCATTGACGTGCGAGCCCAGTGTGAGGAGCGCGACGAGCGTGCCGCCGACGTAGATCGCCATCTGCACGACGTCGGTCCAGATGACCGCTGCCATGCCGCCTTCGAAGGTGTAGAGCAGCGTCAGCGCGGAGATGATGGCGATGCTCAGGATGTCGCGGGTGCCGATGGCGATGCCGACGACGATGGACACTGCGAAGACACGCACGCCTTCGGCTGCGGCGCGTGTCAGCAGGAAGAGCGCCGCCGTTACCTTGTGCAGCACGGGACCGAAGCGCTGGTCGATGAGCTGATAGGCGGTGAGCATCTCGCCCGCGAAGTAGCGCGGCAGGAACAGCGCGGCCACGACGATGCGTCCCAGCATGTAGCCGATCACGACCTGCAGGAATCCGAAGTCCCCGGCGAAGGCGACGCCGGGGATGGAGATGATGGTCAGGGTCGAGGTCTCGGCCGACACGATGGAGAGCGCGATGGCCCACCAGGGAATCGTGTTGTTGGCGAGGAAGTAGCTCTTGAGCGAACGGTCGGACTTCGCGCCGCCGGACTTGCCGCGGAAGCGCAGGCCGAAGAGCGTGATGCCTATGAGGTAGATCGCCACCAGCGTTAGATCGAAGGCACTGAGCCGTGTTGAAGGAATGCCAAGCGCAAGTGCGGCGATCGTGTTCGGCAAATGGGTTCTCCCTGGGTTGGACTAGATCGCTCGTCCGCGAATATAGGTGGCGACGAGGTTGTTCTTCGCGTCGAAGCGATTGAGGTTGGCGAACGATCCCGGAGCGAGCCGTGTGAGCTCCGGCCTGCCCAGCATGGCTGCGGGGTTGTGGGATGCAAGCCGAACCGCATCGCCTACCGAGGCATTGGTGAACCGCTGCAGGTTGGCGACAGCTCGGTCCAGCGTCAGCACTGAGCCGGCCAGCGTCTCTTTTCCGGCGGCCATGTCCTCGACCAACTGGGCACGGCCATGCGCCACGCGGACGGCCAGGCCACCGAGGGTGTAGTCCCCATCGGGCATACCCGCTGCGGACATCGCATCGGTGACGAGGATGGCATGGTCAAGCCCCTTGGCCTGCAACCAGAGCCGCACCAGGGGGGGCGCGACGTGGATGCCGTCGCAGATAAGCTCGGCAAAGATCTCGGGATGATCGGGATGGGGATCGAGCACGGTGCCGAGCACACCGGGCTCGCGGTGGTCGAGCGCGCGCATGGCGTTGAAGGTGTGGGTCGCACTGTTGGCTCCGGCTCCGATGCCTGCGATGGCTTCGGCGGCGGTCGCATTGGTATGGCCCAGCGAGAGCTTTACGCCCTGCCGATGAGCGTGCGCGATCAGACCGATGGCACCGGGAAGCTCCGGCGCGATTGTCATCAGCACGATGTGCCCGCGTGCCGCGGCCTGGAAGCGGTCGAAGAGCTCGATGCTTGGGGTCTGCAGCTCCTGCGTCGGATGCACGCCGCGCTTGGCGCTCGAAAGAAACGGGCCTTCGAGATGGATGCCGACGGGTTTCGCTTCGCCGTCGTGCGGCGCGGATTCAATGGCCTGGGCCAGGGCTTCGAGCGCGCGGAGCGTGGCATCCTCCGCGGCGGTCACGGTCGTCGGCAGATAGTGCGCGACGCCGCGCTTGGCGAGAAAGCGCTGGACCTCGCTGAGGTCCGAGGGCGAGGAGTACATCACGTCATGCCCCATGGCGCCGTGGATGTGCACGTCGAAGAAGCCCGAGGTCAGCGTGTCCTGCTCGTTCGCCAGGGCGCGAGGGTCGGAGCTGATATCGGTGATGGTGCCGTCATCGGAGACGGTGATCACGGGGAATTCGACCGAACCAATGTCGGTTACAAGACGGCGGGCAGTAAGCGTAGTGGTAGTCATGTCAGTTTGTCGATGCCGGGGGTGGTGCGGGAATGCCTGTTTCAGTTGCGCTGGGAAGTACTTTATTGTCCGACCATTGGCGTTGCGCGGTGCGGACCTTGTCCATACGCGAGAGCCAGAGGGCGATGGTGTAGTCGTAGTGTTCGAGCACTGGACGTAGCGCGTACGGACGATTCGTCCGCAGCCAGCTTTGTGCATACAGATCGCGCAGCAGCGAGTAGCCGTCCTTGATGTCCTGAATGCGGCCGTTGACGCCGTTGATATCCGATAGCAGCGCGTTGACGGAGGGCTTGATCGTCCTGTCGCTGGAGTTCGAGGTCATCTGAGCGCGTGCGTAGTCGCGTGCGATCTCGTCGGCGAGTTGAAACTTGAGCCCGATGAAGTCCATGCGCCGAGCGCCGAGTTCCAGCGCGTCGATGGCGTCGGTTTCACGGAGATTGGTCGGGTTCGACGGAAGCTGGTTCGTCGGGGTGTAGACGACGGGCGAAGCCGCCGCCGGGGCTGCGGCGCGGGCCTGGGCGATCAGCTCGAGGGTCTTCTCCGCGTGCAGACGAAGCTCGTGCACATAGGGACGGATCTTGGCCGCATTCTGCTGCTGATCTTTGGCCCAGGGGTCGCTCCAGAAGAGCAGATCGGAGGCGTCGCTTACCTTGGCGTCTGTCTTCAGCAACTCATGGGCGGCCATCAGCTCAAGCTGCGCCTGGTTGAGCTTGCCGGTCATGTCGCCGTGGAAGACCTGCGCGTAGGTCTGCTCGAACTGAGGAATGGAGCTCTCGCCCTGCTGCCAGGCGGCAGCTGCACCGAAGAGGATGCCGTACCAGTTGTTGGAGGCCAGGGCCTCGCCATCGTCGTACCAGATGGTGTTGAGCTGGCCGGTAGCGCCCATGCGCTGGCCGTCGCGTGTGAACTGCTGAATGTTATCGAGGCCGAGGTTGTAGTTCGGGTAGACGCGCGACCAGTTGTTGATGCCGGGAGCGACCCAGGTCTCGATGCCCGCGTCGGTGTAGGGCTTCAGGTACTTGGCGAAGCCGTGCGGGTTGGGGTTGTACTGCCAGCCGATGGCGATGGTGTCGCGCTTGAAGCTCTCAGGCATGGTCTTGAGCAGGTCAGGCGAGTCCTGGGCGATATCGCCCCAGAAGAGCAGCCGGCGATTGAGCGGGCGCAGGGTGATGTCGATCTGCTGCATGAAGTCGAGATACACCTTGCCGAGGCCGTCGCGGTCCACTGCCGCCTTGGTCTGGCCGAGGCCGAGGTCCTGTGTCTCATCAGCACCGACGTGCAGGAAGGGCGAGGGGTAGAGCTGTGCGAGTTCGCTGAACTCCTGAGAGATCAGCTTGAGCGAGCCGGGCTGTGCCGGGGCGAGCACCGCGCCGTGGGGCGTCTCTGCAAGCTGCTGGTACACCTCCGAGGTCAAGGCATGGTGCAGGTGTCCGAAGGCCTCCTGCTCGGGCACGACCATCACGTGATACTGCTTCGCGTAGGCGACGAGCTCACGCGCGTCGTCGGCGGTGATGCTGCCTCCAGGAGGCGCGGGCAGGGGATTGGAGGCGTACTGCTGGGTGTGCTCGAAGTAGGGCGAGTAGAGATTCTCTTTGTAGGCCGCGATCGTGCGAACGATCTTCTTCTGGAACTCCAGGGTATCGACCGGGCCGCGGGAGAGGTCATCGTCCAGGCCGCGATACTTCATGGCAGGCCAGTCGCGGATGTTGGCAGCGCGGAGGACGAACTGGCGGTTTCCGGCGGACTCGATCATCTGCTTGACCGTCTGCGCGGCGTAGAAGACGCCCTCGGCGGTCGCTCCGGTGAGGGTCAGCATGCCGGAGGTGGAGACGATGGTGTAGCCCTCGGGCTTCATGGCGTCGGTAAAGGACGCGTCCGGGTGCTGGGCGAGGCGCTGCAGCACAATGCGCAGGCCGGAGCCTGTCTCCGGGATGCCGCGCTCGGCGAGAGTGATGCGCAGATCGGAGAGGGTGAACTGGTCCTCGGCGGTGCACGCTGTGCAGACGAGGGTGACACCGTTGTTCAGCGGTTGGTCCGGCCTGGGGGTGACCACTCGCGGCATCGGGATAAGGTGCGGCGTGGACTGTGCGGCTGCCGGCAGAGCAAGGGCCAGGAGTGCGGCGAGAGAACAAAGGCGCATGAAAGTACGGTACACGGAGAAGCAGGTAACAGTGAACAGGAAACAGGAAATAGCGAACAGGAAACAGGGAAGACAAATACCGGTGCTGCCTAAATCGGTGCGGCACCGTTGATGATCGCGACGCCCTGAGGCGGCGTGAAGATGAAATCGCTGTCTTTTGTAGGGATGTTCTCGTGCATGTCCGTAAACGTAAAGGTCGTCGTAGCCCCGTCGGTCTCTTCGATGCGCATCGTGTGGATGGTCCCGGTCGAATCTACCGTGAGCGCGAGCGAGCGGACGCGTTGCTGCATGCCTTTGGGCGTGCCGGAGAGCGTATAGCCACCATTCACGGCAGTCAGGCTCAGTCCGTCGAGTTCCTTGGCCAGTTCGGTGTGGCCGAGCAGAAAGCGCAGCGGCGAGCGCAGGTCGTCGAGCTGTTTTTCCGGGATGCGCTGTGCCTGGGCGTCGCCGGGCGTGTAGGAGATGGCGTTCTTGCCGTCCAGGATAAAGAGCTTGCCGGCGGGCGAGTCGTAGGACCAGCGCATGCGTCCGGGTTTGCGGAGCGTCAGGCTGCCGGTCTCGGTGCGATCCAGTCCCATGCCCTGGTAACGCTCGGTATAGCGGGCCTGGAGCGATTGCAGGTGGTTGTAGTGGGCGTCCACCTGGTGGGCGAGAGAAGCGGCCGTAGGCGACTGGGCTGCGAGGGGAGAGGCAAGTACAAAGAGGAGCAGAAGGTTTTTCATGCGAAGTCCTGACACCTGCCTTGGCTCCGGAGAGAGTCTTGGCAGGCTGCTGGAAAAGACAAAGGCCGCCCGAAGACGGCCTTCGTTGTGAATCGGCAAAGGACTACTGCAGAAGATCGGTGCAGTTGGTGCCGCCCTTGGGGTCGTAGTGGATCTCGTTGCCGTCGGTGCAGAAGCCACGGTCGCCGGTCTTGCCGACGGTGTTGGGAACAGCCGTGATCTGGTATCCGGTGTACTGGTCCTGATTGTTGACCGTTACCTTGGTGCAGTTGGTGATGGCGAAGGTGTAGCCCGCCTTGTTGCCGGTGGCCAGATCTTCAGGGATCAACTGGGCCGCCTCAGCCGTGGGCGCTCCGGCGTCCGCCTTGCCGCCCATCGCGGCCAGGGTGCACGAGAACCCGTGGGTCGGGTAGGTCGAGCTGTAGGTGCCTTCCTGGGCGTTGAGGTCGCGCAGCGAGGAGATGGCCGAGGTTTCGTTGGCCTTCTTGACGGTCTTCTGCATGGCTGGAATCGCGAGCGTCGCCAGGATGAGGATGATAGACATGACGATCAGGAGTTCGATCAGGGTAAAACCGGATTCTTCGTGATTGCGGCGGATCTGCATGTTCATGGCTTCCTCGAAAATGGCGCAGTCGTTCAGCGCACAGTTTGTCCGTTTCAGAGTATAGACGTTTGGGGTGGGGGAAGGGTTTAGCCAGCGTGTATCTTTGGTGTCGCAGGTGGCTTTCTTTCTGCCATTCCCACAGGAGAATGGCAGAAAGAAAAGCAGGAACAATGGTTTAGCAGGTCAGGTCGGCGCGCTCGATCTTCAGGCCGCCTAGGTTGCCGAGCAATGTCAGCGCGAAGTTTTCGGGCTGGAAGAGCTGCTGCGCCAGCCGCTGGATGTCTTCGCGCGAGACCCGGTCGACCTCTGCGGTGAGGTCTTCGACCGAAAAGAACTCGCCATAGTACATCTGCTGGCGTGCCAGGTTCGACATGCGGCTCGACGAGCTTTCCAGCCCCAGCACCATGTTGCCCTTGGACTGGTCCTTGACGCGCTTGAGTTCTTCTTCGCTGACCAGCTCGTGCTTCATGCGGGAGAACTCCGCCAGCGTCAGGTCGAGAACCTCGCGGGTCTTGTCGATGGCGCATCCTGCGTAGACGGCCAGGGAGCCCGTGTCGCGGAAGGGGTTGGTCTCCGAGTAGATCGAGTAGGCCAGGCCGCGCTCTTCGCGGATCGACTGGAAGAGCCGCGAGCTCATGCCCCCGCCGCCGAGGATCGAGTTCAGCAGATGCACAGTGAACCGATCCGGGTGCGAGACCTCAAGCGACGGCATGGCGAGGCAGAACTGTACCTGTTCCAGGGACTTCTTGTTCTTCAGTGTGATGTGCGGGAAGGCCTGGGGGGCCGCCGGACGGACGAGCTTGGAGCCGGAGCTGGCCGAGAGCGAGCCGAAGGCCTGGGCTACCTGCGCCACAAAATCATCATGGTCCAGGTTGCCGGCCGCGGAGAAGACCATGTTTGGCGGCGTGAAGAGGCGGGCGTATTCGTTGAAGACGATCTGCTGCGTAAAGCTGGAGACAGTCTTCGCCGTTCCGAGGATGGGGCGGCCCAGGGCATCGTTCTTCCAGAAATTCTGGGTGAAGAGCTCGTGGACCAGGTAGTCGGGGTTGTCCTCGTCCATCTTGATCTCTTCGAGGATGACGCCCTGTTCGCGGGCGAGGTCGTCGGGCGCGAAGGTGGGGTGGAGCACGAGGTCGGTCAGCAGATCGAGCGCGGCAGGGACGTTCTCGTCGAGCACCTTGATGTTGAAGCAAACAGTCTCTTTGCCGGTAAAGGCGTCAAGGTTGCCCCCGATGGAGTCGACCTCGCGGGCGAGCTGCTGGGCGGAACGGGTGGTCGTACCCTTGAACACCATGTGCTCGATGAAGTGGGCGATACCGTTGACTTCTGGGGCTTCGTCGCGTGAGCCGCTATCGATCCAGACTCCCATGGAGACGGAGCGGAAGTGCGGCATACGCTCCGTGAGTACGAGCAGTCCGTTGGGGAGGGTCGTCTTGCGGATATCGCGAGTATGTGTGGGAGCGGTGGTGAAGGTCGCGTTCTCCGCGACCGGGACAGAAACTGGCATCGACTCTATTGTTTCACGACTTTGATGGCGCGACATTCTCCTCTTCGGCGGAAACGATGGTGCCCTGGTGATAGAGGATCTGCCAACCTCCGGGGGATTTTCGCCAAATTGTAGCTCGCCGAGTGAGGCGCTCGCCCTGCCGCAAGGTGTAGGTGAAGAGGTAGGTGTCCGGGCTGAGGCGGCGGCACTGGTGGTCTGAAGTCTGCCAGCCTGCGGCGTCGGCATCGACGGGTGGGTTCTGCTCGAGGGTGTGGAGGATGAAGTCGCGGCTGTAGCGGCGGCCGGAGGCTCCGACCTCCCAATAATCTGGCGCCATCATCTGCTCGAATCCGGCACTGTCCGAAGCGAACTCCGGACGGTGGAAGATGGGTTCGTGGCGGCGAAGTTCTTCCAGCACGGGGAGCAGGTCGGATTCGGTGCGAGTGAAAGCCTCGGAAGAATGCATGGCTTGATTGTAGGGAGCAAGTAAACTGGAAGGATGGATATGCACGCGCTTTTCGGAAAGACACTGCCGGAGTTGACCGAGCTGATGGCTGGTTTGGGGCAGAAGCCGTATCGCGCGCGGCAGGTGTTTGAGGCCCTGTACAAGCAGCGGGTCGGGTTGGTGGAGGATGTGACGACGCTGTCACAGGAATTGCGCGATCGGTTGACCTCCGAGGGCTTTGCGATAGGCCTGCCGGAGATTGCCCAGACGGCGAAGTCGGTCGACGGCACGGAGCGCTACCTGATGCGCATGGCCGACGGCGAGACGGTAGAGACGGTCTGGATGCCCGATGGCGATGGCGGCGAACGCGGGGACGGGAGCGAGGCCGCAGAGGAAGAGTCGGCGGAGGTGGTTGTCGCCGAGGAGGCTGTGGACGGTGGTTACTGGTCGCGGCGGGGTAATGGGCGTGACCGGTCGAACTTCGGCACGCTGGCGGAGCAGGGCTTTCGCCGCGCGACGATCTGTATCTCGAGCCAGGTAGGCTGCGCCGTGAACTGCCAGTTCTGCCTGACGGCGAAGCTGGGGATCAAGCGCAACCTCACCGCAGGGGAGATCGCCGGGCAGGTGGCGGCGGTACTCAATCGCCACAGGATTCAAATCGGCAAGGACCGCATCAACCTCGTATTCATGGGGATGGGTGAGCCCTTTCTGAACTACGAGCAGTTCATGCAGTCGGTGCGGGTGCTGGTGGAGGGGATCGGGATTCCGGAGTCGCGGATGACGGTATCGACCTCGGGCATTCTGCCGGGGATCGAGGCCTTCGCGAAGGAGACGATGCGTCCCAAGCTGGCGCTCAGCTTGAATGCGAGTAACGACGTGGTCCGTGAGCGGATAATGCCCATTACGCGCAAGTGGAACATCGCCGCGCTGCTGGAAGCGGTGCAGAAGATTCCCCTGCGTACACGCGAGTGGGTCACGTTCGAGTACGTGCTGCTGGGAGAGGTGAACGACCAGCCCGAGCATGCGCGCGAGGTGCTGGAGCTGCTCGACGGTATACGTGCCAAGGTGAACCTGATCGTCTGGAACCCAGGGCCGGGGATTGATTATCACCAGCCAAAGCCGGCGGATGTTGCGGTCTTTCAGAAGATGCTGATTGAGGGTGGGATTGCGACTTACATCCGCAGGCCGCGCGGGCGCGACATCTATGCAGCGTGCGGGCAGTTGAAGCGGACAGTGGCGGAAGAGAAGCCGCAGTTGGTAGGGATTTCGGCGGCGAGCTGATGGCTGCAATAAGTGAGTGGTTGTCATGCAGATGAATTACAATCTGCCAGGGGGATGCCATGGCCGCTAATGCCTTAGTTCAAACTCGAATCGATGCTGACGTAAGAGATCGCGCTACGGCGGTTCTAGAAGAGCAGGGTATGACTGTCTCCGAAGCCGTGCGGATTCTTTTGACGCGCACCGCGAACGAAGGGGCTCTGCCTTTTACGCCGGCGAACAATGAGGCCTACAACGCCTGGTTTCGTGCCAAAGTGCAGGAGGCGCTGGATGATCCGCGTCCAGCAGTTTCACGGGAAGAGGTCGATCGGCGAATGGCAGAACGGCGTGCTTCTGCACGAGCCAAATTGCGATAGACGATGGCCGTTATCTGGAGTGAAGCTGCTGTTCAGGATCTACAGGGCATCTTCGATTATGTAGTGGAGGACAGTCCGCAGAATGCTCTTCTTGTGGATACTCGCATCTGCGAACAGACCGATGAGTTGGTGCGCTTTCCCGCTCTGGGACGACCAGGCCAATTTGAAGGCACACGCGAACTGATCATTCAGAGAACTCCATACATCGCCATTTATCGCGTGGAAGAGGATGACACCATCCGAGTCGTACGCATACTGCATGCAGCGCAGGAGTGGCCTTCTGTGATGTAAGGCTTAGCGCTTGAGCGCCAACTGCAGCACCGTCTCTGCCACATGCTCATAGCTATGCCGCAGCACCTCACCCTCATGGGCAAAGTTGCCGGTGATAGGTTCTACTCCCAGCGAGCGAATGCGTTCCAGATCTGCTTCGATGGGTTCCTGGCCTTCGCGGGCGTATTGCACGATAGTTTCTCTACGCAGAGGAGCGATGTTCACGAGCGCATAGTCGAAGATCTGCGCGCCGGCGTGGTCGAGGATCTTTTCAATATGCTGCGAGGCCGTCAGGCCCAGCGATTCGTTGGCCTGGGTCATCAGGTTGCAGATGTAGACGCGTGTGGCCTTGCTGGCGGCGAGAGCCTCGGGAATGCCTCGAACCAGAAGATTGGTAATCAGCGAGGTGTAGAGCGAGCCCGGGCCGAGCGTGATGAGGTCGGCGTTGGCGATGGCTTCCAACGACTCCGGCAGGGGGCCAGCGTCGGCGGGTTCGAGCATCAGCTCTACGATGGAGCGCTTGCTGGCGGTGATATTGGTTTCGCCATAAACGAGGGAGCCGTCGTCCATCTGCGCTGCGAGGGTCGCGTAGGACGTTGTGGAAGGGTAGATACGGCCACGTGTGGCGAGAATCTGCGAGCTGGTCTGTACGGCCTGTGCGAAGTCGCCGGTAATGCCTGTGAGCGCCGCGAGGAAGAGGTTGCCGAAGCTATGCCCCTGGAGATCGCCGCTGGCGAAGCGGTGCTGGAAGAGGCGTGAGAGCATGTGTTCGTCCTCGGAGAGCGCCACCATGCAGTTGCGCACGTCGCCCGGAGGGAGCATGTTGAGGTCTTCGCGCAGGCGACCGGAAGATCCGCCGTCGTCGGTGACCGTGACGATGGCGGAGAGTTCGCGGATGAGGCAGGGGATGTTGCTGCAGTTCTCAGGGGAGAGCGGTTTTGTTCCCGGCGCTGCCACGTAGCGCTTCAGGCCGCGCAACAGCGTGGAGAGGCCTGTGCCGCCGCCGATGGCTACTACGCGGAGCTGTTTCGAATCTGGTTTGGACATGCGTCAGCTTTAGTTTAGACGCACAGGGCGGGACAGGCACCGTGTGCCGACCAGACGCATCCTTGCGTGTTCCTTACTTGGACGCAAGGCCGGTCGCCTGAGATGGCTCAGGATTCCGGGTAAAGCAGCTCGGTAAAGCGCGGGTCTTCGGCGACGCCGTCGAAGTCGGAGTCGGCGCGAGCCTGGAATCGGTTGTGCGCGTTCAGGCGGATGGCTTCACTGAGGTGATCGATACACTTCTGCGTGTCCCCCGTAATGCTGGCCAGCAGGGCGAGACCGTAGAAGGCATAATCGGCAGCCTTCTCCTTGAGCAGGATCTGCTCGAAGTGCTCGCGTGCATCGTCGTAACGGCCATGGTTCAGCAGCGAGATCGCATAGTCGTAGCGCTCTTCATGGGTCTCGAAGCTCGTCGTGCCCTTGGAAACATGGCTGAGACAAGCGGCGATGTACATGCGGATACGATCGGCGAGGTCATGCGGAGCGGTATCGAGCATCTGCAGGAAGGCCGAGTGGGCCTTCTCGTATTTGCCCGCCTGCATGAGCTTCAGGGCCGTCTCGTAGAGAGCAAGCGTCTGTTTGCGTGCGGCGGTGTCGTCGGCTTGAGCGCTGCCGGCGAGAGTTCGCGGCGACCGCTTGGCGTGTAGGGCGCCGTCAGCCGTGGGGGCGGTGTGGTTTGCGGTGATAAGGGTTTTTCCCGACTTCGTGGACATGGTCTTCTCTGCAATGAAACCTAAATCGTTGTTGAGGGCCGTATAAATCCTGGGTTTCGCTGTTGAAGTCTTCTCGGTTTTATACGGGCGAAAGGTCGTGGCGGTCAAATGGAGCTCAACCGTCCGGGGTCAGCGGCCTGCTGTAAAGCACCGGATTGAGCGCAGGGTCGTTGTACATCTTCAACTGGCGGTAGAGTTTGAAGCGGCGTTTGCCGTTCCTCACCTCGGTCCAGAGCGTGGCGAGACACGTGGTCAGGTCGTCGCGCTGTTCGAGCAGCAACGCGAGCCGCTCCCGGTTTCTCTGGTGATGTTCGGCGCTTGCCTCCTTGCGCCGAGTCTCCTCTTCGGTATGGAAGATCTTCAGGGCAAGGATGGAGAGCCGATCGACCATCAGGCCTGGAGTCTCGGAGTTCAGCGGCAACTCCGCGGACTGAGCGGGAATGCTTTCCAGCAGAGCCACGTCGATACGCTCGACAAGATCGTTGCGCCGCTGGTTCAACTTGTCGATCGCGCGTTTGACAGCGGCGATGGCCTGGTCGGCGGCCAGGGGATCGCGAGCCGCGTCCTCACGGTGCCAGAGATCGAAGTTGGCGCGGTGCTGGTCGAGAATGAGGGTCTCGAAGGCGTCGCGGGCCGTCTGGAGAGGTGCAGAGTTGTCGTGCCAGTGCGCAGTGGCCTGGTCCTGCAGCAGGGAGATGTGAAGAGCATCAAGCATGGGGTAGCTTCTCGCATGGTACTCGGTGTCTGATGCAGAACCAAGGGGTATGTACTTCCTTGAGATGCTTGTTACGACGCAAACGGAGAGCAGGTTCCTTCTCTTCGACTCACTTGAGGGGTGGAAAGGGTCATCGGAACTCCGAGCGCAGCGGCAAAAGCTTGTAAGCTCACGGCTTGCGCGAGGACTCCGTTGACGGCGACACTGACAGCATGTCCTCTGCGAATGTGAAGCGTGTGCTGCTGTACCGGCTTGGCAGCCTGGGCGACCACCTGGTAGCGCTTCCTTGCTACCGGCTCGTTCAGCGTGCGTTTCCTGAGGCCGAGCGCCGGCTGCTGACCAACATCCCTGTGATGAATAAAGCAGCGGCTGTGGAAGCCGTGCTGGAGGGCAGCGGTCTGGTCGATGGCTATCTGACCTATGTCGTGGGCGAGCGCAGCCTGCTGGCGCTGCTAAAGCTGGCCTGGACGATCCGGCGATGGAAGCCGGATGCCCTGGTCTACCTGGCCGGAGCACGAGGCGAAAAGGCGGCGCGGCGCGACCGGATGTTCTTTCGGCTGTGCGGTATACGGCAGCAGATCGGCCTCCCTTTGACCGAAGATCTACAGCACCATCGCAGCGAAGGAATGCGCGAGGGAACTCCCTGGTTTGAGCAGGAAGGGCGACGGCTGGCGCGATGTATCGCGGAGCTTGGCGATGCGGGGGTGGATGACCTCGCAAATTGGTCTCCGGGATTGACGGGCGAAGAGCGGCAGGCTGGCAGGGAGCTTGCACAGCCTTTTGGCGGTACTCCCTTCTTTGCCTTCAGCCTGGGTACCAAAGCGCAATCGAATCAGTGGGGCGGAGGCTCGGAGGGCACGGCTCGCTGGCAACAGTTGTTGTCGAAGCTGGCGGCAGCGTGGCCAGGGTATGGCCTGGCGATTCTTGGAGCCGGTGATGAGTACGAGGTGAGCGAGAGCGTCGCCGAGGCCTGGCGAACGGTTCCGGGAGCGGGGCTCGCGGTCAACCTGTGTGGGGCTGCGAGGCCACGGGTCAGCGCTGCCGTCATGGAGAGGGCGGTGATGTTCTTCGGCCATGACAGCGGACCGGCGCACATGGCGGCGGCGGTGGGAACGCCGGTGCTGGGAGTCTTCAGCTCCAGGATGATGCCCGGAGAGTGGATTCCCAACGGAGAGCACGTGCGAGTTGTGCTCCACTGGGTGGAGTGTGGTGGCTGCAAATTGGAGACATGCGTCGTCCAGGGCAAAAAATGCATCTTGTCCATAGGGGTCGAAGAGGCCTGGCAGGCCACGCAGGAGCATCTGACAAGGATGCAGGAGCGCGGCATTCGAACGTTGCCGAAGCTTGAGGAGAAGAGATTTTGATGATGCACGAGATTCATGCAGTTCTGGGGTTGCTGGAAGGCGGCTTCGGCAACCTGAAGGTGTTGGTGGTGGGCGACCTGATGCTGGACCGCTATATTCTCGGCGAAGTCGACCGCATCTCGCCGGAGGCCCCCGTGCCTGTCTTGCGGCACGTACAGCGCTATGAGCGGCCCGGTGGAGCTGCAAATGTGGCCATGAACCTTGCGGGCCTGGGTTGCCAGGCTCTGCTGGCAGGTTTTTGGGGAGAGGATACGGAGCAGCGCGAACTCGCCGTGTTCCTCGAGACGGCGAAGATCGATACGGTGGGAGTCGTTTCGACCGCTCTGCCGACGATCTCCAAGACGCGCATTCTCGGACGCATGCAGCAGCTTCTGCGATTGGACATCGAGAGCCGCGAGCACCCTACCGCCGTCGACCGGCAGCGCCTGCAGGAGCGCGTCGAACAGTTGATTCCGAAGGTGCATGCGGTCGTGCTCTCGGACTATGCCAAGGGTGCGCTTTCGGCGGAGCTGTGCGAGGCCGTGATCCGCACCGCGAAACGGCTTGGAGTTCCGGTACTGGCCGATCCCAAATCGCCGGACTTCAGCAAGTACTCTGGCGCGACGACTGTCTGCCCGAACCTGAACGAGCTTGCGGCGGCGACGGGTGTTCCGGCGCATGACCTGGAGACTCTGCTGGCCGCGGGTGAGGAGCAGCGGCGCGAACACGACCTGAAGTTCCTGACGGTCACGATGAGCGAGAAGGGAATCCGGGTTCTCTCGGATGCGGGCTCGTATCACTCTCCGGCCCGGGCGCGTGAGGTGTATGACGTCTCCGGCGCAGGAGACACCGTGATTGCGACGATGGCGGCGTGTCTGGCGGCGGGGCTGAAGAACGAGACGGCCGTGGAGCTGGCGAACCTGGCTGCGGGCATCGTGGTGGCGAAGGTGGGCACGGTTCCTATTGCGCGCCATGAGCTGGTCGCCATGCTGACGCCTTCAAGCGGCATCTCGGGAGCGGAGAAGATCCTTGATGGCGAGCGGCTGGCCCAGCGCATCGCGGAGTGGCGTGCAGCGGGAGAAACCATCGTCTTTACCAATGGTTGCTTCGATCTGCTGCACGTCGGCCACATCACCCTGCTTGAAGATTGCAGGCGCTTTGGCTCGAAGCTGGTGCTGGGATTGAACTCGGACGATTCAATCCGGAGGCTCAAGGGGCCGTCGCGTCCGATCGTAGGCGATCGCGAACGGTCGCGCGTGATGGCGGCGCTGGCAGCGGTGGATGCGGTGGTGTTGTTTGAAGAAGATACCCCGCTGGAGTTGATTCGCGCGGTGAAGCCTGACGTTCTTGTAAAGGGCGGGGACTATATTGCGGAGAGTGTCGTCGGCTATGAAGATGTGACGGCTCGGGGTGGGCGTGTCGAGATCGTGCCTACGGTGGAAGGTTTTTCCACGACAAACATTGTGCGAAAGCTGCAGGGCGAAAAGTAAAATCGACGACGCGGTGGTTCGGAGGAGTTGCCCGAATCGGAAGGGCACGGTTTCAACCGTGCCGAAAAGGTGGGTTTTAATCTCCTTACCGCCGTCGGGACGCAGAGCGTCCCGACGGCGGTAAGGAATCAAGGCTGCTTCGCGAGATGGCTCAAGCGGTGTAAGCCTTAATCTTGCAGTGCGGTATTTGTGGTGATGTGGGCAAAATACAGGGGGCTCTAGACGCAAAGCGCCCCACAAACATTCGAATCACGCTCTGCATCGAGGGGTCTCTCCACTCCGCATGACGATAAAACCATCATGCTCCGGTCGAGATGACAAGGTATGAGTAAGTAGGTCGAGATAGCTGCATGAGGAGATGGCATGGAACGGCGACCGGCGATATTTTGCATCAGCACCTACGAGAAGGGCCAGGCGTTCCTGCGCGAAGCCGCTGCGCTGGGCTGTGATGTCACACTGCTGACCATCGAGAAGCATGCGAACGGGGACTGGCCGAAGGATAGTCTGGTAGATTTCCAGACCATGCCTGCGGGGCTGACGCCGGAGCAGGTGCTGAACACCGTCACCTACTACGCCCGCACTCACCGTATCGATCGGATCGTTGCCCTGGATGAGTTCGATCTGGAGACGGCGGCGCTGTTGCGCGAGCATCTGCGGTTGCCGGGGATGGGGCAGACCGCGACACGGTTCTTTCGCGACAAGCTGGCGATGAGGACTGCGGCGAAGGCCGCTGGAATCGCGGTCCCCGACTTCTCGCCCGTTGTGAACCACGAAGACATCCGTCACTTTCTGCAGAACACGCAGGGACCGTGGCTGCTGAAGCCCCGGTCGAGCGCCGCGGCGATCGGGATCAAGCGAGTGGGACATCCGGACGAGATCTGGCCGCTGCTCGAACAGCTTGGAGATGCCGCCAGCGAGCACGTGCTGGAGTGCTTTGTCCCTGGTGAGATCTTCCATGTCGAAGGGGTCACCTGGGACCGCGAGGTGCTCTTTGCCGCCGCCCACAAGTACGGCAAGCCTCCGATGCAGACCATGCATCACGGTGGTGTCTTTACAACGCGAACTCTCGACCGCGAAGATGATGACGCGGTATCGTTGCGCACGATCCATGCGGCAACTTTGTCGGCGTTGGGGATGATTCACGGTGTTACGCACAGCGAATTCATCAAGGCGCACGCGGATGGACGTTTCTACTTTCTCGAGACTGCGGCGAGAGTCGGGGGCGCCTTTATTGCCGAGGTGGTGCAGTATGCCAGCGGCCTGAATCCCTGGACGGAGTGGGCTCGGATCGAAGTCGCCCGGCTGCGCGGGGAACGCTACCACCTTCCCGAGTTACGTCAGGACTACGCTGGCAGCGTGATCTGTCTGGCACGCCAGGAGCAGCCCGATCTGTCGGCCTACGCAGACCCGGAGATCGTCTACCGATTGCCTAAGCATCATCATGCAGGGCTGATCGTGCGCTCAGACTCGGCCCAAAGGGTGGAGTCTTTGCTGGAAAGCTACGCTGGGCGATTTCTCGAGGACTTTTACGCGCGGATGGACGTGCCGGACAGGCCGACGTCGTAGCGCTTTTTGATCGGGGACACCTACTTCTGTGGGGAGGAGATGAGACCTGGGTCATCTGGCCAACAATGACAAAATGCTGACAAGAAGTGGCGCTCAACTTGAAATACTAGAGCCGGAGCCGTCATGCAAAAACTACGAGAAGAATCATCCATACCCGCCTGGAGTAGCGATGAATTCGACTCCCCTGTATCTCCGCACATTGAGCCTGCTTATTTCGATAAGGATCTGGACGCCTGGGTTCTGAGCCGTTACGAAGATGTACTCGCAGCGTTTCGCTCTTCGGGTCTTGGCAACAATGGCAAGTCGCTCCGGACCACGGAAGACGACGAGGCCATGGAGAAGATGCGCGCAGAGGCAAGGGAAGCGCTTTCTCCCGCCCAGCTTCGTGCCTGGTCGGAGGTCATAACCCCTATTATTCAGGCACGAGCTCAGACTCTGCCCGAAGGGTCCCCTGTAGACCTGCTCGATTCCTACGTTAGACCGAATTGCCTTGACTTGGCGGCCCTTGTGACAGGAATTGATCCGCAAGAGGCTGCGCGACTGCGAACACTTGCCGGGACTGTCTCGGCGGCAGCCGCGGAACCCTATGATCCGGCGCTCCGTGCGGAGGCAAAGTCTGTTACCCCCGCGCTTCAGGCTTGTTTTCACGCGAGAGCCGAGGCCCTGCGCGACTCCGGATTCGTCGCCCTCTCGCATACGTTGCCTTGTATGCTGGCGAATGCGTTCTACGCCTTGTTGCAGAATCCGCAGCAGTGGGCACTCGTTCATCTGGAGTCCGGCCTGATTGAGCAGGCGATTGAAGAGTTGATGAGGCACGCCGGCCTGGGTCGCTTTCTGCGCCGTCAGGCAACGGAAGATTTGGTGATAGGGGATGCTTTCATTCGCCAGGGAGATCGATTGATCCTGCGTATCATCGCCGCCAATCACGATCCTGTCCGCTTCGCTCAGCCCCATGAGCTGGATGTATGTCGCCGTGGAGCGGCGCACTTCACCCTCGGAGCCGGATCTCACGCGTGTGTAGGGGCAAGTCTCTTGCGCATGGCTTCTGTTGCCATGCTTCGTCCGCTCGTTGAGTTATTTTCTTCTGCGAGCTTGACGGAACCCGTCACCTGGCAGGGCGGCTCGGGATTTCGATCTCCCAAGAATCTGCCGGTTGTTCTTCGGAGAGATGTCGTTTCTTAGAGCCGTTTCCGTGAATTTTAAAAGAGCCCTCTACACCTATTGAGCCGCAGGGAAATCTTGGGCCTCTCTAAACAAGACGGAAGCCATTACCAACCGCGACACAGACAAACAATAACGCCCGGCAACCTCTCATGAGGACCGGGCGTTTTCCGTTTCGCGAGGCTGCTTCGATGGCGCTACGGTTGTGGTGTTTGTGCGGGCACAGATACAACGGCTTTTATCCGGTCGGTCAATGTGCCGATGGACTTCGTGAAAGCGATCTTACCTTTAGGGATGGTGGTATCCCGCCCTGCCCAGATGGTAATCACATACAAAGAACTTTGCGTAGAGGGATCGAGGATGGAGAGGTTCAAGAATGCGGGGAAATACGTGACATCGGAATGGCGGCCATCCGGGCTCGCTGACTCTACAATTGCTGAACGCTCCGTACCCCGTATCTCGAAGATAAGATCAGCTTGCGCCGGTGAAGTAACTAGCTGGAAATGGTCCCATTGCTTGAGCGATGCATAAAGCTCATCGTATGCCAGATTCGGACCTCCCGGAATATCGTGTACGAATTGAGCATCCTCGCCTCCATTGGACAGAAAGATCTTCTTCGCCGAAGTCACCCTGGCAATCACATCAGGCGAAGGTGGTGGGGAAGGTGGGGGCGCTACCTTCAAGCAAGCCACAGTAAGAAACGGAAGCAAAAGGCAGAGGCTCAGCAAGGGTCTGCGAATTAGAGCGTTCATGGCATTCCTATCGTTGGGCGTACATCAATATGGGAAGGCGGGTAGTGATGCCCCTCATACTTAGTCGAGAGCACTACCATGTGCCTTCTTTGCCTGTTCACTCTGGAAGTAGGCATGGTCGGTGAGGGTGATTTCTATGAACCTGTTCAAGTTGTAGGGCACATTGATCTTTTCAAATGCGACCACAAGGAAGTCTGGCTTTGTCCAAGTTGCGGTCTGTAGGTCAAACTTGGCCCCATAAACGTTTTGAACAGTGTCTGAATGTGTCTCATCTGGCTGGCCGAATTTGGAGGTCGCGTCAGTTAGAGCTTCGCTCCACGCTTTGTCTGTGATCTCAATATTCAATTCGACAAGTTTATTGTGGGCAAACTTGGCATAGCCACGGAAGTCTCTGCATACACCCAACCCATAGATCGGGTCTTGGCATTTCAATTCTGCAGACTGGGAGCCATTAGCTATGGACGACACGAACGCTACAAACTCGCTACACCCGTCTACGGTGTATCGTTTTTGGTCGTTAGTTTCTATGCAGAGTTGCGCCTGTACATGGGTCGCAGGACTAGATTTGACGATGAATTGCTCAAACGTTTCACCCAAGACGTGACCCTTGATTGTTGGAGTTGTCGCTATTTGCGCGTGGCAAGCCAGCGCCATCATTGACAGCAAGAGCATTAGGATCTTCTTCATACCCAAATCCTACGCCTAGCGACGCAGCACACATACGCACGCTCCTTTTGTTCAAACAACTCCGTCATCTATGCGGGCTCAGATCCATTCCTGCAATGACTCTATCTAGAATGCTGGAACGGGTTGTCCCCAGTGTTGCCCCTGAGTGCGATACGCTGCTCCTGCCAGGATTCAATCTCTGATTGGAGCCAGCCTACAGCCCTGTCACCCAACGAAATGGACTGGGGAAATGTCTTGGCGGCCATCTGGGCATAGAGGGAACTGCGAGATAAGCCAGTGCATGCCAGCACGGCCGGCAGCCTTATAATCACATCCACAGATGTCTCGATTCTGACGAGCGGATCATTGCACCCAACCTAAAGTGGGGTATATATCTGGCATCCACTAGGTTGTAGATTTTGGTGGTGGAGCAGCCAATCAACTGGGACAGTTCCTCCACTTTCCAGGCCCCTTTCTTTGCTGCAATGGTTTCTACCAGCGTCATTACGTTGTCTTCATCCCCCAGGGTTTGCGCGATGCACCCCGCTTGCCCTCAAGGACGCCCTTGTTTTGAACCCATCTCGACACGGCTACCGGATCGAACCGGATTGCCCCTCCTACCCTGAAATAGGGAATTCCTCCATTTCTCACGAGATCGTAGAGTGATTGGGGAGTGCAGTTGAACAACTCGGCAAGTTCGTTTACCTTCCAGGCGTTCTGTTTGGTCGCAAGAGTTTCTACCAAGTCCATTGTGATGTTTTCTCCTGTTCCGAGATTCGCCATCCTTATCGATAGCGCCTGGTTCTTAAAACAACCGCGAATAGGCTAATTGTCGCTCAAATTTGTTCAAGATGCCACGGTGTAAACTATAGATAACAAAGGCGCTGAGCTATACAGGGCAGAAAACATTGCTATCTCAGATGGCGCGATCATTGAGAGAACGATTGCATGAAAAAGAGTCCCACCCGAATGCAGACTGTGCATTCGGGTGGGACTCTTTTTGTCGTTAAGTTGCCTTCAGTTGACTTGATCAAAAGTCGAGGCTGTAAACACGCGGCCATTAATTTCGAACCGAGTGACCTGAACATCAAATTGTCCAGCACTGTAACGGAGAGACCCATCATCGGCAGCCTTCTCCTGGCGCTCCCGATGAATGCCCGCCAGATCGGCAGGTAGATAGGCAGCATCGGGATCACCTTCGCTAACGGGAACCGCAAGCATCCACTCAGTCCTGCCGGCGTGTGCGTAAACAACTCCATACTCGTCTTGGACTAGTAGCGTCTGTGACGAAGTTAGAGGTGTGCACCAGAGGGCTTGGTGTGCGGCAACCAATGCGTGTTCAGCCGTTACATGGTCGCAGGAGCAGCAATGTTCGGAACAGTAGGGGAGATTGCATTGATCACATTTGTAATGCCTATCGGAATGCTCAGGGCAGACAGTGCAGGTTGTGGAGAGATCAGCAGTCTTTTGATACACGTCAGAAGTAGTTGTCATAGATTTTTCACCTTTGTTTTCGTTGCGTTCGGTCTTTTAGGGCACCTCGGTAGGTGCCGTTGCATTTCTCTCGCCCCATGAAGCTCTTCGCAGAACTCACATGGGCGCATCGTTTTAGGCTTGCTGCCCCCGCCCTTCTGCCCTCTTCTGCGCCCAACCTCGGGCCAGAAGACTTCGTCAGGTATCGACGGCAGATTCCACGATTCACGCCATTCCATTTTTCTTCGTCTTCATCATTCATCTTCTCCGTTACCGCATGAATCGAAGATACACTATAAACATCTGCATGGACATGTTTATTTTCTAATCTTTTAACAGACACTGCCTGAGGTGTAGCCTGAGGGAATGAAACCCCATCCCAAGCAGCAGCGCAGGGCCGGCCGGGCGTTCAACAGCATGGACAAACAATCGGGCTATGCCGCTCGCTTTGAACAGGCGAGAGACGGCGGCTGGGGAGCGATCACCGTGCAAATGTGTGTGGTTGGTCTTGGTTCAAGCCTAGGAGAGGCGAGGCAGAGCGTTAGTGATGGCATCGCTGTCTGGCTCGAATACAAGCGGGACAATAACGAACCGGTTCCAGATCCCGAGTGGAAAGAAGTACCGCTTAACGATTCTGTCAGCAGCTATTGAGTAGGCACGGCCCTCTGCACTCGGCTTGATGAACTGCTGGCCTTCTGAGCGGTGAGAATGGTACAGTCTCTTCACATGAAAATCACTGCCTTAGCTGTGTTCGCAGTTGTCCTGTGTGCGCCTTTGAGCCTTTTCGCGCAACCCGTACTACCTGACTGTCCGGTAGCTTCGGGAGCCTATTACCTGCAAGGCACGACATGGGTTGGTATGGACCCTAGCCATTCCACCGGGTTTAAGACAACAAATGTTGCTGGCGCAGCCTTCAGTTATGGAGCAGCAAAGGCGCGCGTGAAAGCTCAATTCCGCGAGGCCAGATCACCATATCAACTGCCGGACAGTTCATTCGCAATGTGCCTGGTTGGCACTGTGGACACCGGACGAGACATCACTCTAGCTCGCTTTCAGGAAGAAAAGGATCGACGAGAACTTTCGATGGCAAGCTATCGGATGTGGACGGGTATCAATGCCCAATTGGACCCAAAGGTTCTGATCCCAATTACCGTGGAAAAGAAGGGCGAGAAGATCTATCTCGTCACGAGCAAAGAGCCGTTGCCGTTGGGGGAATTCATTCTTTTTACGATAATTCCCGACGTAGCTGCTATGGCAAAGGCTAATCAGGCCAGCTCACTTGGCGGCTATGACTTCGGGAACCACGCCAAGTAGCTCTACCTTCCTCGTGGATCTCTAGCGTCGTGCTGCGCTCACTGCTCATGCTCCGTGCGAGATTTACTCTGATGAGTGTGGACGACAAGGAGATAATGAAGACATGGCCGAACAGCACACAGCGCCGATTGAGCACCCGGCGGGAACGTAGACTTCCGTTCCAAGGTAATCAAAGTCCGAGAGATGATCGACGACGAGTATGAGTACGATGTGAGGATCAAAGACAGGGCAGAGAGGTCTGTACCGCTCGCTGACGATCTGGCCGTCACCCTGAAAGCGTGGAAGGAAAAGAGACCAGGCACCAAACTCGTCCTCGGAACTAAGAATGACACCCCGAACAAGAAGTGGTTGCAAATGCTGAAACGGTCTGCACGAAGTGCCGATTTGAACTGCGGCCGCTGCCCAGCCTGTAGAAAGAACGATGAATGCAACCGGTGGACGATCCACAAGTTCAGGGCGACGTACACCACGATGTCGCTGAGGAACGGAGTGGACGCCAGGACCGTGATGTCCTATACCGGTCACGAGGACTTGGCTACGGTTCTGCGTTATCTCGCTCCGGCCGAAGACGAACCCATGCAGCAAAAGGTCAGCGCCATCTCTTGGATGTAGCTGACTCCTTTGCTGCACTGCTTCTCATGCCGCTTTGCCTTGTACCCATCTGGACAGAACAAAGGGGTCGAAGCGGATGGAAGAGCCGACTCTGAAGTGGGGGATACGGTCGTCTCTGACGAGTTCGTAGAGCTTCGTGTCCGAACAATCAAAGAGTTCAACGAGGTCTTTGATACGGGGTGCTTTTTTGCTGCTGGCGATGGCGTCCACCAGAGTCATCATTGCTGTACTGCGAGCTCGGGTTGGGGTTTAGGTGATTCGAACGACGACTGCATAGTCAAATTGAAGCGGTCTCCAATGGTATTAAGGTGATGATGCGCGGGTACAGACAGCGTGCAGGCGCACGTCTGCCTATACCCGCAGATCAGCGAATCGGCGGCAGGCAAGTGCACCGAGACATCAATAAGCGCAAAGAGCACGGCAAGACACCCCGATGGGCGAGTGTCGATACTCCTTGGTGGTCTAACCTCAGACCTATTCAATTGTTCCGTGTTTTCTGCCCTGGCTCCCGGCGTGAGGCACCGAGTTTAGCGTCCCGGTTCAGGACGATTCATTCATCTATCGCAGGTACGGCGGGAGCCTAGCCATGCAACATGTAGGCCACACAGTCTCCGCTCAACTGCTTGTATTTCAACGTAGCATTGGTGGTAAGTAGAGTCAATAGCGCCGTGGCATCCAAAAGGGTTTCTCAGATGCCACAGTTGATTCTGTCGTGAGCTTTCATTCGCTCCTTCTGGCGGGGCTGACAAGAAAGCATATCGTATGCCGACGTCGTTCACCGCGCGGACGTGATGATGAAGGACACCAGCCACATAGTGACCCCGCAGGTGCACGGTAGAACCGTGGAGCACGTTGAAGCTTAATCCGATTCTGTTTCTGCAGGCGTGTCATCAAGTCACGCGAAGCCTACTTGTGGATCACATGTGCTCCGGTGCTCTTGTAGACCTGCCTCAAAACTAGCCCGACTAGCCCGCAAGAGCGCTGCCATCATAGCCCAGGGTGAAACCATGGGTAACAATGTCCCACGAGAAGGTGAGCCCTGAAAGGGCGATCTATCTGACGGGGGAACCCACAAGGTACCTAAAATCATTTCGCTTCCTTGCTCATGACGACACCATCGTCATGAGCAAGGAAGCGAAGGCGCGGCCATTGTGGCAGGCCCGTATACGCGAGCCATCGGCCGAGCCAGCGTCTGTCGTAAAGGCTGCAAGGAAAGCATTGAGATCGCTCAATAAGCCCTCAATGTCATCATTTTAAGTGTTAATTAGAATCCTGACGAGGTCGCTGCAGGTGAGCAATGGTGAATTCACCATGTAACTGAATTTTCTCTTGACATGAGGCGCGGATGGCGTGATACGCTACGCGAGTCCTCATAGTCAACGAATACAAAATCTCCTCATTACTTCGTTTTCCCAGACCCCGGTGACAGGGTATGGAGATCGAACCTGCGATGTGCGGCATCTTCGACAACTGCCCGAGTTGGCAAGGTGTAGCTTATCCCCGGCCCGTCTTTCCCATTGCTGCTAATGGCCCAACTAACGACTCAGTTCTGATCGAGATTTAGGCAATTACAGCCAAGTCTCGCATTACAAGCTTTCCGCAGTTCCGTAGTGTCTAAATTGAAAGACTTGAAGTCCAGGAGATCATGATGCAGTCCGTTTGCACAGAACAATCGCGCCCCTCATTCCGTATGCGTGCGCGAAAATCCGCTTTTACCTATAAGGCGGTTTTAATCGTCGTTTGGGCACTTTGCGGCTCGTTCTCCGGCGCAAAATCTAATTTCCTGCAGGCACAATTGACGGCGGTAGAGGAAAAGGGTCTGCCATCAGACAGCACCTTTCAGGGGGGCGATATTGATCTTGTCAATCTACATAATGGGAACTTGCATATCTCAATTCCCCTTGCAAGCCTAAAGCAGCGTGGTGGCACAACCTTGAGCTGGAGCTTTGTGTATGACACGCAAGGCTGGATTAAGCAATGGTATGAAAATCCTGGATGTGGAATATCTGTTCCCGGTGCCCAGGTTGTTACTGCTGGGGTTATAGCCCAACCTTTAGGCGTTGCTCCTCCAGGAGGAGGTGGTGGTAATCCCGTCAATTGCAATCCTCCGGGGCAATACCTTGTGGCCGCAACTAAAACTAGTTCGACCGGTTGGAGATTATCAAACCCTTTCAATTGGAGTGTCGAGTATCTTCGACCTACTACATCTGCACCTTGTCTTACGGACGCTAATTTGATGTACATAGCTGTAACAAATTGGCGGATAGTAGACCCCCAGGGAACATCCCACGCACTTCCACTTCGAGAAGAACTTGATGGAAATGGTACGTGTCTCGGTCAGACCCTGAAGGGGCCGGCGTTGGATGGCTCTGGTATTGTCTACGATGCCCAAGCGAATACGGTTTATCTCAAGGATGGAACACAAATTATGCCTGGCGCGCAGGGAGAAATTCGTGACAGGAACGGTAATATTATGAGCCTTCAAGGGGACACGGATACTCTCAACCGTTCCCCAGTAACTACGACAAGTGGCCCAGGAGTTACTTACACGACGCCATTGGGAAATGCGATACAGGGATATCAATATACAAATTACACAGTCTATGATTCGTCCGGGAATCCACAAGTATATAAGGTGGATTATCAGGCAATGGACTTCGCTTCAAATATGTGTACAGAGGCTACAATGTCCGGGACGCAGTCGCAGTCCTATCCCTGTGAAGACACAGTAATACCAATAATTGAACCATGGCACCTCACGCTCCCGAGCGGTAAGGCTTATGTCTTCACGTTTAATAATGGGTCTATGGGAGAACTGGCTAAAGTCGATTTGCCTACAGGAGGCTCGATTTCGTACAGCTACAGTGGCCTCTATCAAACCCAGCCTAATACGATCCCAGGCCAACAGCCTAACTGGGTTGGTGGTCCTGGTGTAACGAGCAGAACTGTAACCGTGAATGGCGCCGCGAATAAATGGACATACAAAATTAATCCGGATGAGCAGGCAACAGTTACCGATCCTCTGGGCAATACTCAGATTCATACTTATGGTCTTGTCCAACCGAGCAATGCTCCTGCCAACTACAATACATATTTGGGGGCCTACTATGATACCAGTGCTACATATTCGGATTCATCCGGGAATTTGCTAAAGACAGTTGCAAATGACTATACGGCAGAATACGATCCGATAAATAATGCTATTGCTAATGTGCGAGTGATTCGAACTACGACAACGCTTGCCGGTAACCAGGTAACGAAAAAAGAAACAGATTACGAAACCTTTCAATATAACTGTTTAGATGCAATTTCGTGTCCTGGAACGGCTACTCGTCTCAACCCTACAGAAACCAGGGAGTACGATTACGGGACTGGTACTCCTGGAGGACTCTTACGCCGAACAGACTACACGTATCTGCATACCGGAAACCAGAGCTATATAAACCTTAATATCGTGAGCGACCCCGCCGTAGTCTCCATCTATGACGGATCAGGGACAATGGCCGCGCAAACGACCTATGAGTATGACAACTATTCTCATTTGAATCAGCCCATGGTTGCCAGCGCGGCTGTCCAACATGACACTGGCTATGGTACGTCCTTCACAACGCGCGGCAACGTAACCGCTATAGAAAAATGGCGAAATACAGATGGCGCACTTCTTACTTCCACCAACCAATTTGATGACGCTGGTAATCTTCTTTCGACAATCGATCCGCTCAAGCATCAGACAAGTTTCGACTACACCGACTCATGGTCGAATAGTATCTGTGCTCCATCAGGAGCCGGAAAAGAATACCTTACGAAAACTACCAATGCGGCGGGGCAGGTAACCACCTCAAAGTATGATTCCTGCACGGGTGAAATAGCGTCAACAACCGATT
This sequence comes from Granulicella mallensis MP5ACTX8, assembly GCF_000178955.2. Taxonomy (NCBI): domain Bacteria; kingdom Pseudomonadati; phylum Acidobacteriota; class Terriglobia; order Terriglobales; family Acidobacteriaceae; genus Granulicella; species Granulicella mallensis. The sequence goes on from NC_016631.1 coordinate 2,065,524, forward strand.
CTAATCTTCAAACAACGAGTTGGACTTATGACGTACTCAATAGACCGAAACAGATCAGTTATCCGGATGGTGGCCAGACAAGTTATTGTTATAGCGATATCGGGACTGGTTCCTGCCCAAGTTCCAGCGTCTTGAGCATCACGGGAACTACGAAGCTCACTAGCGCCCTTAACTTTACCAGCACCTCTATTTTCGACGGATTAGGTCGTACCATACAGACTCAGTTAACCTCTGATCCAAGTGGTGTGACGTACTCAGATACGACCTACGATGGGGTAGGTCATGTGGCCTCGGTTTCTAATCCTTACCGTGGCGGTCAATCTGGTGTGGTGGCAAAATCACAGCCCACAACTACCTATACCTACGATGGATTGGGTCAAAAAATTGTACAGACGAATCAGGACGGGACCACAGAGCAATGGTGCTACGACGGTATATCGTCCGTGCAGAGTAATTGCAGTTCAAACAAAAGCTCAATAAAGACCGGTTCTTGGGTTGATGTAACTGATCCGAATGGTCATCATACCCAGCAGGTTAGCGACGTCTTAGGACGATTAACAGCAGTGATGGAACCGGATCCCGCTTCGGGTGCACTCAGTCTTGAGACTGATTACCAATATGACACGCTGAGCAATCTAACGCGAGTGGATCAATGGGGTGGGCCGGTTAATTCATCTGGAGTGCGAACACGAAGTTTCAATTATGATTCGCTGTCTCTATTGCATTGCGCCTCTAACCCGGAAAACAGCCAGAATTCCTGCCCGGCGAAGGCAACAGCCACTCTTCCGTCAGGCGTTACAAGTTATGTCTATGACGCCAGCAGCAATCTGAAGAACAAGACGGACGCACGCGGAATCACCACGACCTACAGCTACGATGCGCTGAACCGATTGATATCGAAAACGTATTCGGACGGGACCGCCGGCGCTTCCTTCGGCTACGACGAAACCGGCGATTTTGGAGCCGCCGGCTGTGGGGGAACTGGTTTTGTGCAGTGCAACACGATTGGCCGGCTATCATCGGCTACCGTGGCTAACGTAACCCAATCTATATACAGTTACGATGCCATGGGCCGGATGACCGTGAAGTCCACCTGTGTAGCCAGCCTGTGTGGCTCTGACCGGATCGATCAATTCTTTACCTACGATCTTGCAGGAAATCTTACCAGCTACGACCATGGCACTGATGTGGCGCGAAATGCCTACTATGGAGGTCACGGACTGAGTTATGACAGCGCTGGCCGGCTGAATCTTGTCACTGGATACCAGCAGCCAGCGAGCCCGTCTAATCTCTTCAAGGCTACTTCCTATGGTCCGGTGGGACTATTAGAGTCGAGCCTGGGGAACGGTCTGAATGAAACCCGCTCGTACGACAACCGAATGCGGCAGACGAGCTATAACGCTCTCAATGCAGCCCCGACATCCTCCCCATCGACTTTGACTGGGTACATGGACGATTTTCAGAACAATGACGTCGAACGATTTCCTGGTGTGACAATCAATGGAAGCGCGCTGCCGCAAAACGGCCTGCTCCAAGTGGGGGGATGGGCAGCTACAGCGCAGAGCTGCCCGGTGGCTGCCGTTGAGATCGACATCGACCAGACCGCCATTGGCTATGCTTCATTAGATAAAGTCCGCTCCGATGTGCAAAGTCTTGTTTATAACAACGACGGGCATCATGCGGACTGCGGGTACAACTTCGTCGGTAGCATTGGGGGAGCCTCCGTAGGTCCGCATTCGGTAAATGTCTATGCTCTGGATGCCTCCGGAAATCGCCAACTCCTGGTGGATGGGCCTGGCAACAACACAATCACCGTCAGCGCTGATCCTCCACCTACCGGGACCATAGACGGCACGGTTTCGCTCCCCGGCCAAATTACCTCGGGCGGACTTATGACTCTTAGTGGATGGGCGATCGACAGCCAGATGCATGCCCCAGTGGGGGCTGTGAAGATCTTGATCGATGGGATTCCTATCGGGTATGCCACCCTAGGAGCTCCTCGTCCTGATGTGGCGGCTGCCTATGGAGACCAGCGTTATGCCAATAGCGGTTGGGTCTTTACGGGAAGCATTGGAAACCTCTCCGTGGGCCAACACACTGCCACAGCCATCATCTACGACAGTGGCGGGCAGAGCACTCCAGTAACTCAGGCCACCGTCTACAACAGCCAGACGCAAACCTGGGGTCTGGCTCCAGTTATTATTAGCGTCGTTGCAGACAAGACATTCGTGTCCAGTTGGTTCGATTTGGTGCAGAACGCCTCCGATCAAACCTCGGTCGTGCCACTCAATGGGAGCATCTTCGCTGGAGGTTGGGTTGGAGAGACCCAGAACCAGACCGCCTGTGCGAAAAATATTAGCAGGGTCGATGTCCTGGTGGATGGCTACTATGTGGGACAGGCTCAGCTCGGGGGCGCTCGGCCGGATGTGGTGGCCGCCTTTCAGAACCCAAGTTGCCTGAACAGCGGTTGGTCGTTCACGGGCACCGTAAGCAATATCGATCCCGGGGTCCACATCTTTACCGCAAGGGCATACGATGAGACCGGCGGGTCGATTATGCTTGCCAACAGCGGAACGATGCAGATCAATGCGCAACTGTCTCCCGCATCAGTAACGAATCCTCTGCCATCGCAATACGCTTGGTCGCTGGGGTATGAACCCAACAGCAATGTGGGATACGCCTTTGACTCGGTGAATGGCAACTATGCCTATCTCTATGACAACCTCAACCGTCTTGTAGCTGCGGGATCGAGCACCACAGGGTTGCAGTGGAGCTATGACTCGTTCGGGAACCGGACCTCGCAGGTGGTAACTGCTGGTTCGGGAACCAGCAGTTACGAAACGTTCAATGCGAACAACCAGCCGAACGATGTGGCTTTCGATGCGGCTGGAAATGCTCTGGGCACTGGTGTGGTTCCACTGCAATACGACGCCGAGAACAGGCTGATCAACGCCAACGGTATCCGCTATATTTACGATGCCGAGGGGCAGCGTGTAGCCAAATACAGTGGCAACACGCTCACGAACGTTTACCTGTACGACCAAGCGGGTCACGTGGTCACCGAACTGGATGGCTCCTTCAATGTCATCCGCCGGGAAGTCTATGCTGGATCACGACATCTCGGGACCTATGACCAGAGTGGCAATCTGACTTACGTGCTGTCAGATTGGCTTGGTACAGAACGCGCAAGAGCCAACAATACCGGGACACTCTGCGAGACCACTACCAGTCAACCTTTCGGGGATAACCAGCAAACTAGCGGGACCTGCTTTCCGTCTCCAACGTTCTTTACCGGCAAGGAACGGGATGCAGAATCAGGGCTGGATTACTTCGGGGCCAGGTATTTCGGCAGCAGCATGGGGCGGTGGATGTCGCCAGACTGGGCATCCGACCCGCAGTCAGTTCCGTATGCAACCTATACAAACCCACAATCGCTGAACCTGTATTCCTATGTCGAAAACAATCCAATCACCCAACGCGATGCGGATGGACATGCGGCTAACGAAAATATCGGTTCAGCTGAGCCACCTAAAGCGGAGGACGGTATCGTCATACTGATAGATGATTCAGGACCGGAGACCCCCCTTCAAGTCTCTAGAACAGCTGCCCAGGATGCTGCCGAAAGGGCTTATGATGTTCAGGGTACCGAGGCATTCGACGTCTTCGCTGCTCCTGCTGGGGCCCAACAGCAGACCTGTAAGTGTGAGCAAACTATACAGGCAAACCAGGAAGTGGTAGATAGTGTTAGTGACTACCTGAAAAAAAGTGCGGAAATAACCAATACTGCGATTATGACGGCGGGGGCGGCTGTTATCGGGGCTGTTGCAGCAACCGCTGGTCCTAAGGCCGATACTGCTCCTGGGATAACAGCAGGAGGACAGGCGACGGATCAGTATGGGAATAAAATAGGACCAAGTGGCAAGGCGCAAATTGACCAAGTGGACCACACAGGGAAAAAGTCAGCGAGGGATGCGGCAAGACGAGGCGGCAAAGGTAAACCTGTCCAACATCCTAGCCCGACAAAAGGCAAACCTCACTTCCATCCTACGGATTCGGAAGGCGAAAAGTTACCTACTAGCGTGCACCATAACTATCCAAACTAAAGATCGAGGCAAACTATGCAGCAGAGCGCAGAAAAGAGTATTTGGATCGGAATGGCTGCGGTGAAACCACGTCCGGGGTCAGAAACCTTAAGCGGTAGCGTGAGTGGAGCCTTCGTAAATGTTCTTACATGGGCATCAGACTCGTTTGAGTTCAGAGAAAAAGCGAAAGAGCTAATGGACTATCTTGCTTTGGACTTGATCGGAGTGGAGGATGAAGAACCACTTAGCGAGCGACAGAAGACAGGAGATATGGAACCCGATATAACGCAAATAGCACTCGAAATGAAGGACAATCTGCGGTCAATTAGGTATACGACCTTCCATACTTGGACAGAAACGAACGCCTGACGTTCTTTATGGAGAACGGACCTTCTCAACAGAGATGATAACTAGGCCGGGTGGTTCATATGTGCCCGGATTATTGAGTGCCACATCCATGACAGGGGGCGAGTAATGGCGGGTGGCCTAGATCTGAATTAGGAAGCAAAGAGGGTGCCCCACATCTCGCTTTGAGATGTGGGCTCTAGGATGAGTGCCATGCCGAAGGACCTTGTTCGCTATCAACAGACAGGAAACCTGCATCTTGTGACCTTCTCTTGTTATCGGAGGCTTCCGTATCTCGGTACTCCTGCGATCCGCGAGCTCTTCGAAAGGTCTTTGGAAAAGATGCGTATGAAGTACGACTTCTATATCAATGCCTATGTCGTAATGCCAGAGCACGTGCATCTGTTGATCAACGAACCCAAACGGGCGATCCTGGTAAAGACCCTTCAGGCGCTAAAGATATCCGCGCAGGCGGGGGCATATATCCGAAACCCCTTTGGGTGCCGTCATGAATGGGGCGCCGGCGTTCACATGATCGCAACGTTCGCTGCACTCATGTTTATGTTCGTAGGTGCCGTAAGGACGTCTCGGGCACATCTGACTGCCTGACGAATATGGGCCGCAAGCATCTGGTGATTTCAGACCCGAAACAACGGGCATCAAGAGGCACGCTGCCATGCATCGGGTTGAGAGGTGACACGTCACCCCAGAATGGGAGCTATAGTGCAGACGCAGGTTGCTGTGAGGGAGTTATAAGAAAATAGGTGGGCTTATAGGGAATTGGCGCGATGAAGCCCCTGAGTGGCGCAAAGATCGGCTTTACGTGGTTGGTCTCCCCAGCACTCCTGATCACCTGACTGGAACCAACATCAGTGTGAGCTCTTCAGTGCTGCACATCGTCTTGCTAGGGATGATAGGGACGGACGCTATACAGCCTTTGGACGAGTCCCCAATCACGCTCACGCTGGATTCAGCGCTGAGGAGCAAAGACTATGGCGGCATTGAGGCATCTTTCCCAAAACCGGACCTTACACAGGAGTTTCGAATTGCTGTCATCGGAGAAGGAGGATACAAGAAGATCTTCATCGTTAAGAAGAAGTATCTGAACCGTCTGCGATGATCCCAGTCATATACATACGACGCATAGGGCGATGCAGCTCTTCAATTGAGGCCAGGATAACTACAGGCTGACGCCTTCAGGGCAGCAATCGACTGAACCCCTGCGGAGTTGTTTGTTGCACAGCCAAGAACCTGAGTAATCATTTGTGTGTAGATTATCGGCTGCCGCCATACACAATGGCAATCTGAAGTTAGAGGCTTGTCTATGTCCTCATGGGTTCTGTTCAGCGCCCCAAAAGAAACAGAACATGAGGCGTGTCATATCTTTGAATAGTCAGAGATTTACTTCAGGCACTTGTTAGAGGAGGAATCTCCACTTTCCAATACTCGCCTGTCTCATGTGCGACGTGCTTTTTGCGTTTCAGGCGGCCCAGGCATCCCAGTACGCGCTTCTCGGATAGCCCGGTTGCTTGAGCGATCTCGGAAACCGTTTTTGTCCCTGCCGTTTGGGAGCGGCCTCCGCTTGGATGAGTAAAGGAGGCTTTCGTTATCTGTGCGTCAAGGAAGTCCTTCACTTTGTAATCGACGAACCTATCCATATACCAGTCGTAGCTTTCGAATAGCGCACGAGGCCCGTGATAGATAGCAACCAATATCGTGACAACTGCTACAGTCGTTCCCCATGCATTTCGCGCATAGGGCCAAAGAAGACGGAATATGTGCATCGGATTATCCTACCGAATTCTTGCAGGTGGTAGACATACTTTATGCAGCGTCAACGCGTAGAGGGAGCATCCTGGCTACACTGGGTGCCGAATGAACGGCCTTGCGACGGCAGGTAGGGGAAAGAGTGTAGGGAGCCCCCGCTAAATCCTGTCGAAAGCCCCTTCGCTGCACATCCATCATTTCAGTTTAATGAACTGCTCGCCTGTGAGAACATCACGATCATGACCGGTGGCGCAAACTATAAAGTCGTTCTAGTGAATCGGACTAGGAATCCGTGGTGGAGCAGATTCTTTACCGTGACGCAGTTCTGCTGTGTGCCCCTCATCCTGTGGTGGATTCCGTATCAGCATCTCCCTCCTCCGGGATGGGCTGTGGCCTTACTCGCAATGGCAGCGGCTGCTATGAGCATTCACGAAGGGATGAAGGATTGGCAGAAGCTATTCTGGATCGTCATCATGACGGCTATGCTCATCACCGAGCTCCGAGCCATCAACAAGGAGCGCGATAAGGCCTATTGGGACTCGGTTACTGAAACGCACAGGAGAGAAGTCGAGGAGGCACGGCAACAGGATCGTTTTGAGGCCAGCATGAAGGGCTTCGAGAATCTACTTGCTCAAGACAAGGCGATACTCCGAACGACTCAGGGAGCCGCGTCTACGGCTCAAGAGGGAATTGCCAGCATGATGGGCACAGACTCTTATTTGCTGGCAATTCCACAACATATTTTCCCCGCGACCCCAAGCAACCAAGATTCATTTGGATTTATGTTGTTTCCCATAGGGAAACATATTATCTGGGACGGTGAGGTTGTAGAGAGTGAAGGCCAGATGGATGAGAGCTTCTACAGCCGGCCTCAAAAGGTTATTGAATTGAAGCCCATCACCTTGAGTCACGCATCGGGTCTGGGGATAACTATTCAACCCTCAAGGGATAAGGATAATTGGTATGCGTTTAGTTTTTCATCAAGAGCTACCGGAGGTGGCGAGAATCTACTGATACGTTTCAATCAACACACAAATAGCTGGGAGTTCCAATATTGGCTGTACCGGCTAAAGATCGGAATGAAGAAGCCTGAACCGCCAGTTGTGTTGAAGCATCAAGAATGGGAACCGATCCCAAGCCCCGTAATGGTGCAAGCACACTAGCTCTGTGTGCGCTCGCCTATCCGTGTTGCCTTAGCCCAGCCGCTGCAAATTGTCACCTTAGCTTTATGAACTGTTCGCCTGTGAGATCTGGGAGGGTCTCTAGTGCTTGAGGCTTCACATCTAGCGAATGACCAGACGGGCGTCTGTGAGCAAGTTCGATGGGACTGGGAAGATCGTGAGAATGCCAAGGGATACTGGCAGGGGATAGCCAGAAGGGGAAATACGTGACGTATCCCTTTTGTATCCCCGAGCATGATTAGAAGAGAAGTGAAACGCCACAAATCCTAATGTAAACCCTTTAGAATGTGTGGTGAGCGGGCTGGGGCTCGAACCCAGGACCAACGCCTTAAAAGGGCGATGCTCTACCAACTGAGCTACCCGCTCGCTCTTCTTTAAAGTAGCACAGCCGGAGAGCTGCAGAAAGACAGGCAAAAGCCTATAGCTGTATTTTTACTTGATTCTGTGGCCCGGTAAACGTATAAAAACAGGCACGTATTCCGCAATGAGTTGTATGCAGGCTAAGACCTGCGGGAGAAGCTTCGGCGACTTCATGGATCGCGGTTGAATGGAGACCTCCCGATGCTGTTTCGGGTCAATGCACGTCCAGTAAACCGCCGTTGTCTTGCCGGTTTGTTTTTTGTCCTTGTAGCCACGCCGCTTTATGCGGCAAGTGGCGTTCCCGACTGGGTGCGAACCGCGGCACACCAGACCCTGCCCGATTTTCCCGAGACAACCAAGGCCGTCGTCTTGCTTGATGAAACGACCTATACGGTCGCACCGGATGGCAGCGCTGTCGAACACCTGCGCCACGTGGTGAAGATTCTGCGTCCCCAGGGGCGCGAGTATGGCTATCCGTTTGTGTGGTACGACAAGGACTCCAAGGTGCTGTCGATGCATGTGTGGAGCATCGATCCAGCGGGCCATGAGTATGCCTTGAAGGACAATGAGATCAGGGACTTCAGTCCTCCGGGAGACGGCGAACTCTACTCCGACGATAAGGCCAAGATCGCCGACCCTCCGGGACGCGATCCTGGCGGCATCGTCGCCTATGAGTACGAAAAACGCGAGCGGCCTTACCTGGCGGAGACGAACTGGCAGTTTCAGGGCGAGATTCCGCATGTAACGCAGAGCTTCGTGCTGGTGCTGCCGCAGGGCTACAGCTATACGACGACCTGGGCGCACCATCCGCAGACCGATGGCATCGATCTTGAAAACCACCACTACCGGTGGGACATGAACAATGAACCGGCCATCGACCTGGAGCACATTCCAATGCGTCCGGCCTCTGGTTCGCTGGAGGCGCGAATGACGGTCCACTACTCCGGGCCGGGACTTGCGCAGCCTCAGGAAGGTACGTGGAAGGGCATCGGAGAGTGGTACGACTCGCTGGCGCATGATCGCGTCGTCGCGACGCCGGACATCTCCGCCAAGGCCGCGGAGCTTACCCAGGGCAAGACCGACTTCTACGATAAGTCGGAGGCGATTGGCGAGTTTGTGCAGCAGCAGATTCGTTATTTCGTGATCGAGATGGGCGTTGGAGGCTATCAGCCGCATCCAGCCGCGGATATCTTTCGTGGCCGTTATGGCGACTGCAAGGACAAGGCCACCCTGTTGTCGGCGATGCTCTCGAGCGTCGGTATTCATAGCGCTTTGCTCATGGTCGATACCCAACGCGGAGTGATCGATCCCGAAGATCCTTCGATCTATGGCAATCACATGATTGCCGCGATTGAGGTCCCACAGGGCTATGAGTCGCCGAAACTGCACAGCGTGGTAACGGCGAAGACCGGCAAGCGCTACCTCATCTTCGACCCGACGTGGGAGAAGACGCCCTTCGGCCAGTTGGAAGACAACCTGCAGGGAAGCTATGGTGTGCTCCTGGAAGGGGCGAACAGCCAGGTCATCCAGCTTCCGGTACTCGATCCAAAGTTCAACAGTGTTCGACGTTCGGCGCGCTTTCAGCTGGATGCCGATGGAACGCTTAAGGGAACGGTGACGGTCAAACGCTTCGGCGATCTTGCAGAGCGAGAGCGCTACCTCTTTACGCATGGCGATGCGAAGGAGCAGCAGCAGTACATCGACCGCACGGCCTCGCGGGATTTTGCCGCGGCGTCGCTCACGGATCTGAAGGCGGAGAACGTAGAGTCTTTGAACAAAGATATGACGACGAGTTACACGCTCTCGGCGAGCCATTTTGCGACGGCGGCTGGTCTTTTGCTGATGGTGCGTCCGCGCGTGCTGGGTTCGTTGGACATCCCTGTCGACCACAAGGTTCGAAAGGTGGGGATTGATCTGCGCCAGACGATGCAGGCCAGCGACGACTTTGAGATAGAGCTGCCTGCTGGTTATGTCGTCGATGAACTTCCCGATCCCGTAAAGATCGACCTGGGATTCGCCAGCTATGAGAGTTCGACCGAGGTGCAGGGGCAGACCTTGCACTACAAACGCGTTTATACGCAGCGCGAAGTGACTCTGCCGGCGGACAAATACTCGGAGCTGCAGAAGCTGGCAGGAGTCATCGATAACGATGAGCAGAGCCGCGCTGTTTTGAAGCATAAATAAAGTTCCAGATTTCGGGCCGGCAACCTAAGTTCAAACGATGCGAAAGAAGGTCTAAAGAGCAACATGCTGAGTTCATCTCCTATCCGTTGGCGCAGATTGGATGTCCCTTGTTTCAATGTCTCTTTGCGGAGTGCCGCGCGCGCTGGCTTGCTGTTGGCCGTTGCACTGGCACCCGTTGCAGCTCATGCCGCCGATCCCTTTCTGAAACCTACGAAAGAGGAGTTGGAGATGAAGTCTCTACCCGGCTATCCGGGAGCGTCTGCGGTCGTGCTCTTTCGCGAGGAGATCTCCAAGGATGATCTCCATGTGTTTCAGAACTACAACCGCATCAAGATCCTGACGGAAGAGGGTAAGAAATACGCCAACGTCGAACTGGGCTTCGTCAGTTCGAGCGCTACCGGTTATATGGAAAATGGCGACGACAAGATGGTGGGGGATATCATCGGCCGCACGATCCACGCCGATGGCACGATCATCCCGTTCACCGGCAAACCTTACTTGAAGGTGATCGAGAAGACCAAGGGGTACAAGGTGCAGGAGAAGGTCTTCACGCTGCCGGATGTGGAGGTTGGCAGCATCATCGAGTATCGCTACTCTACCCGCTATAACGACAACGTCTATGAGGCGCCCAGTTGGTATATCCAGGGCGATCTCTATCTGAGGGCGGCGCATTATGTCTGGTATCCGACGAGCCATGAGATGTCGGACGGAGAGACCGGAGATCCGATCAACTCGATCTCCTGGCTTCCCATTCTGCCTCCGGGAACGGAACTGGTGCATCGCGATCTTCCTGGCACAGACGCCGTAGGCCGGGTTTTGCGGGTCTACGAGGTCAATATCAAGGACGTGCCTCCGCAAACGGAGGAAGAGTTCATGCCTCCTATCGCGAGCTTCAGCTATCGCGTGCTGTTCAACTTCACTCCGTATCGCACTCCCGCCGAGTACTGGAAGTCGAGAGGTAAGGTCTGGTCGAAAGCTGTCGATGGCTTCGCCGGCCCGAATTCGGATCTAAGATCGGCAACGGAGTCGATCATTGCCGGAGCGAATACCCAGGATGAGAAACTGCGCAAGATCTATGCCGCGGTGATGGCGCTCGAAAATACAAGCTATACGCGGGCGCATGAACAGAGAGAAGACAAGGCCGAGGGCCTGGGCAAAGTCAGCAACGCGAGCGATGTCCTGTCGCATAAGCGCGGGGATAGCGCGCAGCTCACCGAGCTCTTTGTCGGCATGGCCCGCGCCGCCGGGATGAAGGCTTACATGATGCTGGTGCCTGACCGTTCCAGTGAACTCTTTGCCCCAGGCCGAATGAGCTTTAGCCAGTTCTCCGACTTGATTGCCATCGTGAATGTCGATGGCAAAGAGCAATTTTTTGCTCCGGGATCGCGGTACTGCCCTTACGCTAGTCTTCCCTGGGAGGATACGGTCGCGCAGGGTCTTCGTCAGGTGGAAGGCGGCACTGATTTTGGACATACGATGGATGTGAGCTACAAGGACAATAAGACAGTTCGTATCGCCAACCTGAAGATGGACGAACATGGCGGCATCACGGGCAAGATCAACCTCACCTTCGACGGCGCGCCTGCGCTGCACTGGCGTCAGCAGGCATTGAAGGGAGATGAAGAGAGCATCAAGCACAGCCTGCGCACCTCTCTGGAAGAGATGCTGCCAAAGACCCTCGAAGTCAAGGTCTCCGAAATTCACGGAATCAGCGACTACGAGAAACCGCTCACGGTTGACTATGAGGTGAAGGGAACGCTTGGAACTCCCACCGGAAAGCGGCTGGTACTCCCTGTGGACCTCTTCCGTGCGGGATCGACGGCGACGTTTACCCACGAAAAACGCGAGCTTGCGGTGTACTTCCATTACCCGCAGATGACGCAGGATGCGCTACGCATCAACTTCCCGGCTAACTTTTCTATTGAAGGCAGCCCCGCGTCGTCGCGATTCGATATGAAGGGCAGCGGCCTGTACAACATGACGGTCACCCCGGCGCCGACAAATGTGACGGTGCGGCGAGACTTTATCTTCAACGACCTCTTTGTCATGCCGAAGAATTACCCTGGCCTGCGTTCGTTCTACTCGCAGTTTGAGGCGAAAGACCAGGAGAGCATCGTGCTGAAGGTCGCGGCCACAGAGGCTTCGGCGAGCGCGGGACCTGAGGTTAAGTGAGTTGTGCGAGTTAGAGAATGGAAGAGCATGCCAACGAATTGCGCGCAGCGCGCTCTGTGACGCTTCAGCGTCACAGAGACGGAGGGTAAGGGAGGCAATCGCCTTTAGGCTACGGAATAAGGCCACGCGAGAATCGGCTTTAGTTCGTGTCTGATGAATTGGGGACAACAACGCATCACCTATTTTGTTCTCCCCACAAAAACGTCATCCTGAGCGTAGCGCCTCGCGTTTTTTGCGAGGTGCGGAGTCGAAGGACCCCGAAGGGCTTGATCTCACCTAGGCTGTTGGGATCTTTCCAGCACGAGAGTTCAGGCTCGTGCGCTCGAGATAGAAAAGGTGCAAAGGGCATGGACAAGAGGTCAACCCTCGGGGTCCTTCGGTCCTGAGCGTAGTCGAACGGACGCGTCCCCAAGAGCTGGGACGCTCCGCTCAGGATGACGATTCTGGGGGGAAGCATAAAACAAAAGCGTACCAATGCCGCGATCCTGATTTCGCTCTAAATCACTATCTCCGATTCGTCAGACACTACCTAGCCCCGGGCCTTTTGTCTGTGGCTGAAAGAAAGCCCGGGCCTAAAGGCTAATGTCACTTACATTGTGGCTAACTATGCCAGCTTCTTGGTGGGCAGCGAGATCAACCCTAGAAGCTCAATGGAGCGCAGAGGCTAAAGGGCCATGGGTACAAGCCCCAAAGGGGCGGCATATCCCAGCCTGGGGCGCAAGCCCCAGGTAAGAATCGAAGCATGGATCAAGCGCTGAAAGCGCGATATATCTCGTTTGCACTGGCGAGATATACCGGGCTTTCAGCCCTCGATTCCTGGCGGGGCATTTACCTGGGGCTTGCGCCCCAGGCTGGGATATGCCGCCCCTTTGGGGCTTGTACCCATGGCCACCTCAAAATCTTCTCTCCATTTGGTTCTGCAGTCAGACTGAATCGTCATCCAGTTTCATCCCTACCACGGCCACTGTAAATGCTTGTCCTCTCTACTCCGGTCGAAAGTAAGTGACATTGGCCTAAAGGCCCATTCCTGCCTAGCCTGAATCCCTTCTACTTGGATTGCTGTAAACGCTTTGCGGCTGCGGGAAAGAGATCGAGCGCTCGACGACCGATCTGCTGTACCTGCTCTCGGGTCAGCCCAGGATATTCAAGCAAGGCTGTCAGATTGGCATTCATGGTGCGGTCCGTCGAACAGGGGACACCACAATCCGAACCATAAACCAGGCGGTCTGGAGTCGTCATCGTGAGTGCGGGGGCCAGTCCAGTTGGACAAACGCCAGCCGTATCGAGGAAGAATCGCTGGAGGTACTTCCGCATTTCATCCGTTGTGACCTGGTTGGGATTCGGAATCCAATCCTCATTTCCCAGCAGCAGCAGGCGTCCGGACATGGCGGGCAGGGCGCCTCCGCAGTGCGCCAGGATCATCGTAACGTTGGGGTACTTACGAAAGATGCCTGCATAGATCATGTCCGTGACCGTACGGGCCGTTTCGAAGGCTACATCCATCAACGCACAGGGACGTCCCATCACTCCACCCGCATAAGCATCCGGGTGCCCAAAGACAACCGCGTGCCTTCTGTCGAGCTCCTCCCAAACCGGCTCCAGGCGCTCATCGCTGAGGTACACATCGTTGTAGCGAAACGTCATGGCAAAGCCATCGGCACGAAGGTCGTCAGAAGCGCGCCTGATTTCGTCTATGGCCGAGCTTGGGTCGTCCGTCGGAATGGCAGCCAGAAACCCGAAGCGGCTGGGATACTTCTCTACCAGGGTGGCTGCGTAGTCGTTCGAGGCGCGAAGCTTGTCACGCGTCTTGGGAATGTTGCTGAGCATCTGCATGGCGATGCCGGCACTGTCCATGTAGGCGAGCGTGCTTTCCGGGCTCCACCTGGGGGCGGCAGGGCTGGTCCAGCAGCCTTTCTTCATCGCTTCCCAGCGTGCGTTGATCTCTTCTTCTGTTTCGGGCGGATAGAAATGAGCATGGACATCGATCCATTGGTTTACCAGGACTTCCTTCATGTATCTGCTATGTGCCCCCTAAACTCGCTCGGTCCCGTATCGAGGGATTCCCGTTCGAGCAGCCTGGACACAATGGTACACAGGAGCAAGAAGTGTCGGTTGTAAACGCTCGACCTGGCAAAGGACGATCACTACCGATAGGCCGACTTCACCTTACCAATCTGAAAGACCTCTGCCGCTGCGCGGCAGGGGGCTTGGCTTGGATTTGCTGGATTTGTGCAATTTGGGGTGCTGGCTAGGGTGCTGAAATAATTCTCTTGCCAGGGTACTAAACTCTCACTATTTGGGTGCCGAAGAGGGTGCTGAGATTGCAACTGCCAGTCAACGCAGAAACGTCTTCGCAGCCAAGGTGCTTCGAGCAAATCGCCAAGAGTTCGTTAGACAAGTCCGAAGCGATTCCGATATTCACCAGGGGCAAGACCAACAATTTTCTTGAACACATTCCGAAACGCACTCATGTCCTGATATCCAACAGCCAATCCGATCTCTTCTACATTCCGGGTTGAAAACTCCAGATATTCCTTCGCCTTGTTGATTCTCCACAACTGGAGGTATTCGCTTGGGTTCCAGCCCGTTGCCTTATGAAACCTGCGCAGCAAGGTGCGTTCCCCCAAATTAGATAACTCTGCCATTGCACGGATCGTTATATTGCTCGAATAGCGCTCATGGAGCCAATGCTGTAATTTCAAAACCTGAGGATCTCCATGTTGCAGGCTCGGAGAGAAATCGGCGTAGAAGCTCTGCTGCCGCCCAGCCGGGTCGACCAGGAAGAAGCGCGCAGTTGCAAGCATCACAGTAGGACTTAACATCTTTCCAATAAGGTGAAGCCCGAGATCTATCCAGGCCATGCCTCCCCCAGCAGAGATAACATCACCATCATCGATCAGTATGCGATCGGTATCGAGCATAGTCGTGGGAAACCGTCCGAGAAACTTCGCGGCATGTTGCCAATGAGTTGTGATGGTTCGGCCAGCGAGCAGACCCGTGTCGGCCAACAAAAACGCCCCAGCACACACGGAGCAAAGGACCGTTCCATCGCTGCGACGAGCTTTGATCCACCGAGATACAGTCTTTGATGTCCGAACAGTAGATAACTCCGCGAAGCTGGGAGGGATAATGAGGGCGGAAATCTTACCCCCCGTGCTTCTCTGACTCGCGAACGCTCTTTTCACTCTGTTGTTCTGCAACTCCCAATGACTCACTCTTATTTCGCAGAGTGGCGTAGCCCCTTGTTCTGCGCTGATCTGATTGGCGACACGGAAGATGTCCGTAAGCCCAAGTACAGCGGCCAATTGCGCCTCTGGATAAGCGAGTATTCCTATTTCAATAGG
Source organism: Granulicella mallensis MP5ACTX8 (assembly GCF_000178955.2). Classification (NCBI taxonomy): domain Bacteria; kingdom Pseudomonadati; phylum Acidobacteriota; class Terriglobia; order Terriglobales; family Acidobacteriaceae; genus Granulicella; species Granulicella mallensis. The sequence continues at coordinate 2,080,959 of NC_016631.1, forward strand.
CAAGCGTGGTGCTCTCTGTCGTGTCATGTCCTATCCTTCAAGCGAGATCCGGCTCGCGTCACTCATGTCTGTTTTACCACGAACAATGTCAGTTCAGACATCTGTTAGTTCGAAGCAAATCCGCCTATAACCAAGAAGTGGAGCAGCGCAGTTGCTTGGACCGGGGATGGTTGGAAATTCAAATGACTAGGTGCCCCGAGTGCAGGTGGACTATCGAACTGACTGAAAGGAAGGAAAGACATGCTTTTTGAACAAGTAGCCAACTCTTCAATTCATGCCCTCTTCAATGCCGAAGAGATGCGAGCGACGGGGGACAAGGCAAATATCGTTTCCCATACTCTGCGCTCCGGTATCACGGTCCTGTCCGGCTCGGGCGGAAACATCGCGGTCTTGAATGGCCCAGATGGCAAGGTGATGGTGGACAGCGGGTTTGCGACGTCTCAACCGGAAATTGAAACAGCATTGTCTCTTATTTCAGACGAACCAGTGCGCTCGCTCGTGAATACGCATTGGCATTTCGACCACACGGACGGCAATCAATGGGTGTATGAATCGGGCGCAGTCATCATTGGACATCGCAACAACCGTGTTCGCATGCAACAAGAGCAAGCGATACCGGCCTTTGAAGTACTGTTACATCCTTCATCGAAGAGTGAACTTCCAACTATTGTTTTCGACAACGACCTCACATTGGAGTTGAACGACGAGCGAATCCTTCTGCGGGGATATGCTCCGGCACATACAGACTCGGACATTTCTGTGTATTTCGAACGGGCAGATGTGCTTCACGTTGGTGACACTTGGTTAAATGGTATCTATCCGTTCATCGACTGCGACAGCGGTGGCAACATTGATGGTGTGATTGCCGCATCTCTGGCAAATCTCGAACTTGCGGGACCAAACACCATCGTAATTCCGGGACACGGAGCAATCGGTAATCGCAACGACCTCTTGGAGTTTCACGAGATGCTCGTTGGCATTCAATCGAGGGTTGCCGCACTAAAAGCTAATGGGGCGACTTTAGAAGCGGTCATAGCGGCTCGACCGACCGAACCCTTCGACGACAAATGGGGGAGAAGCTTTATCCCACCCGAACTGTTCACAGAAAACGTGTATGAGGGGGTATAGATAATTCCCCCCTGACAAGGCGTCAGGCTCTTTCTTTCTCGCCAGATGATCGTACAGCGGACGGGCGTTGCTGAATTGAACAAGCTGTTCACTGGGGCTTGCCTCAACGCGAGTTAAGGATGCGTTTCATCAAATAACAGAACACTTTCTCAAAGATAGGATCGGGAACCGTGAAGATCTGCGATTTGTGTCCGATCCCTTTATCTGACTGAGGATTCATTTCAATCGGAACCGCTTCATCATGGAGACAGCAAAATGAATGCTAATGTAACAACTCTTAATCCAATCCAATTTGACCGCAGCGTGAAGACGATTTTGGTTACTGGGGCGGTAGGAGACACAGGTCGTCCGACCGTCAAGCTGTTGCTGGAGCACGGACACAAAGTTAAAGCCCTTGTTCGGAAGGATGACGAACGGTCGCGAATCCTCAGAGATCAGGGGGCCGATGTAATCGTTGGCGACATGCTCGACATGAACACTATGAGGAAGGCTGCGGATGGAGTTTCCAGTGCATATTTTGTTTATCCGCTGTGGGAAGGACTGGTCGAAGCTTCTGCAATCTTTGCTCAGGTTGCCCGAGAGCGGCGGCTCGAAATGATCGTCAATATGTCGCATAAACAAGCGCGTCCTTACGCACGGAGCAAAGCAACAGCTGCGCATTGGCTATCCGAGCAGATATTCAATTGGTCAGGCGTTTCAGTCGCGCATCTACGTGTTACTTTTTTCGCCGAGTGGCTGCTTTATACCGCACCCCTGCTCAAGGCAGGACGATATGTTACTTCGTTCGATCCAGACAGTCGTTTTGCCCCTATGGCGGCAGCAGATATCGCACGCGTCGTTGTGGGCATTCTGGGAAATCCAGGGCCTCACATCGGTCAGGCTTATCAACTGCACGGTCCGGTAGAGTACAGCCACTTGGAATTGGCAGCCACTGTAGGTAAAGTCCTCGGAAAGCCTATCGCCTTCGAACAAGTGGAACTGATAGAGTTCCTCAAACTAATAGGTTTGGAAAACGACAGCGCAAAGAAGGCCCATTTTGAAGCAGTTAGGATTGACCAGCAAGAAGGATTGCTGCGGGGAACGGATGACATAGGGACGAGGATCATTGGACGTCCACTAATGACCATCGAAGAGTTCATCAATCAGAACCGCAATTCGCTTTCGTGAACCAGCCAGTTCTCCGCTGTGCGGTTGCCGGGGTTTTCGTTCTCCTGGGAAAGAACTAACACCAGGTAGTATGACTTGGTTTATTCACTAGGAACCATTAGCCGATCGAAGCAGAGGTCGAGGGCCATAAGCCTCCGAAGGCTCAAGGCGAACTCTGGCGAGGGTGCTGAGCGCTTGCTTATGGATTTTTTCAATGACTTAGAGTGCTTTTGTTAGCCATCAGTGCCCATGTTTCAATGGGTTACGATCGAAAGTACTTCTGTCACGGCAGAGATCTATGCCGCGATCAGATTAGTGACGACAAACGTTCATCTCAGAACTGACCGAATGTATTCCCCCGGTTTTTGCTCCCCTGGATAAAGGGGGACGCGTCCCGTAGAAGAACACGACAATTTCCTAACGGGCATTCGTAAGCTGGCAGACCTTGACTGTCCCATTGTCATAGGGGCAGGGGTGAACTGTGACTGCGGCGGAGTGAAGCACCATCCACGTTGCGCTCAGAGCTCGTAGCCGTGGATCGCGCAGGGCGTCGTTCTGTCCGCTGAGATCCTTCTGAGCCCTGGAGCCTTGCTGCCATAGGAGCGCGAGAGAGGGGGTAATGGAAGCCTCTCCGCCATCCTTTGAGAAGTCAGGAATCGCGCTGCGCAGAGCAATCGCGCGGAAGGTCTGTGCGTCTTCGCCTTCGGTATTGATATAGCGGGCATCGAGCGCAAAGAGCGCGTCCTGCGGTGTGTTTTTTCTGATCCAGAAGAAAGCCTGGACCCAGGGGTTGGTATTTCGATCTGCCCGCCACGGCAGTTCCACGTGGGTCGATGCGGGAAAGTCCTGCCGCTGAACGAAGCACATCACCGCCGCCATCGAAAGGAGGAGGGCGACGGACAGAAAACGCAGTGTCGATTGCAGGGGCGGTACTCGCTTGCCCGCATCGCTGCTGAGCTGCCAGAAGCTTGCGCCGAGCAGCATGATCATGACCGCGTAAATGAGCAGATAGATACGCAGCAGTTGCAGCTTCGCCAGGAGATGCACGGAAGCACTCTCATGGGCGAAGAGCAGAACGTTAAACGTGGCCACCATGCCCAGAACGAAACACGTCTGGCAGAGCACGTGGGCGGATGAACTCAGTTTGTTGTTGCGCCAGCGAAGAATCGCAGCCAGAACGATAAGCGGGCCGGCGAGGCCGAACAGTTCATACCATTGCCACTGGGAGAGAAACCAGTAGGAGCGAGTGAGAATCGCCTCCAGCAGGGCGGGGGATTCCGGCGGGGCAAACGCTTGCACTGCTGCTGCGACGATGGTGGCTGCTCCTGCCAGAACTGCCCAGGCCAGGGCGCGTCTGCGCAGTCTCGATGCACGCACGACGATGACAAACGCCAGGGCATAGGTCGCCATGAGCGGATGCAGCGCTGCTGCGATAGCAAGGAAGATCACGCACCACCGCAGGGATGGAGCAAGCCACCGGGAGAGCGGCCAGTCGTCCAGTGCAAAAGCGATGGCCAGAATCGAGAGAGGGGTGGAGAGGCTGCGCGCTGTGACGTAGGGGTCCATCAGCAGGAGAGCCGTGCCGGCGGCAGGCATCGTCCACCAGGCGCCGAGCAGCGCGATGCCGGCCAGTTGTGCCGGTTCGCTTGCAATGCAACGCTGCAGGAGCTGGCGCGCGGCGAAGAGCGTCAGCCACACGCTGAATAAATCGACGAAGAGAAGTACCCACGCAAGCGAAAAATGCGTGAGCTGCACGATAGCCGCAACCATGGGCGCGAAGAGCGAGTAGCCCAGGTGTTCGCGAACAAAGCCGGTGTAATACGGAAAGAGCGCGTGGTTGAGTGTGTACTCCACACCTGCGACGTAGAGGCCGCCGTCCTCGGCCAGCGGGTGATAGCCGTGAACGAGCACCGTCAGCAGCGACAATCCGAAGAGCAGTGCGGCCCAGGTTCGTCGACTCCAGATGTTCGATGTAGGCCCTGAGCGTGCTTCGGTCAATCTGTCCTCGTGCGCATGGTTTGCACCTTCGTTAGGGTATCCGAGAAGAGATGAGAAGTGGCTTGTTTTATCGCGGGCATCGTTAGGAAATGACAGAAAAAAGATGAGAAGACACGTCTATTTTGGATAAGACGGTCTCCTGCGCTCCTGCGATTACCCGGAGATACGAATCTCCCGGACGCTACAATGGAAGAAGTGTCTATGAATCATTTAAATCCATGCAGAGACAGGGTCGCGGTATCGCGGCTCAATGGAGCGCGACTGTGACGCGCGAGCGCCGGCTGAATTTGCTGAAGACATTGCCGGGCCTTCTGATCAGCGCGTTTTTCCTCTGGTTCACGTTCAAAGGGTTCAAGCTGGCGGACTTCAAGAGCATTCGCCTTGAAGCGCCAGCCTGGATCGCCGGGGTCATTCTGTTCAGTGTGGCGGGGTACACGGTGCGCTGCTACCGCTGGTGGCGTATGCTGCGCAGCGTGGGTGCGCGCTTTTCGGCCTGTGCCCGTGTCTTCATGACCTCGCTTGCCGCCAATAACATCCTGCCGCTGCGCATCGGCGACGTCATGCGCATCTTTACCTACGCGGGCGACCTGAACGCGACGCCGTCGATCATTCTCAGCACGGTGATTCTCGAAAAGCTGCTGGATATCTTTACGCTGGCGATCCTGTTTGTGGTCACCATGCACTTTGGAGCCGGGATTTCACAGCACCTGCTCGTAGCGGCAGAGATTGGAATCGTCGTATCGACGGCAGGGCTCCTGGTGCTGGTGTTTGGAGCCCAGGTGCTGGAGCAGCCGGTCAAGCGGCTCTTTGCTCGGACGAAGAATGAGAAGCTGGCGAAGGTGGAGCACTGGCTGCTGCTGGCCCTGGACTGCATCCGCCAGATCGGCGTGCTCGGAACCCTGGGACTGGTGGGCTACAGCTTCATCGCCTGGTTCTTCGAAGGGTTGTTGTATGTTTCAGCCGCTAAACTGGTAGGGCTGCAAACGGATTGGGCCGGCCCCTGGCAGGCTGTTGCGCAGGCGAATCTTTCGTTCTTGATTCCCAGTTCGCCCGGCGGCATTGGGCCGTTTGAATGGGCCTGCAAGGACGCCTTGATCAAGCACATGCCTGCTGGAGCAAATCTGGCGCCTGCCGGCATCTTCGGGCTGCTGATCCATGCCTGGCTGCTGGTCAGCATCACCGCGGTGGGGGGAGGATTGTTTCTCGCCCATCGCATCCACAGTGGCCGCCACAAGCCGCTGCTGGAAGAGATAGAAATACTTCCGGAATCGCTGCCGTAAAAGCAGGAATCAGAGAACAGGAAACAGAATGTATCGCACACTGCAACAAGCTATTCAAGTTCGCATTCAATCGCTGCTCGCCGAGAAGTATGGCGTCGAGCTGACGAATCTTGTCATTGAGCTGCCGCCGAAGATCGAGTTCGGTGAGATGGCATTGCCGGTTGCATTTGAGCTTGCCAAGCGTCTGAAGAAGGCTCCGCGAGCGATTGCGCAGGAGTTGCAGTCGGCACTGGCGGAGCTTCCGGGTGTGGCTTCCGTGGAGATCGCGGGCGCGGGCTATCTGAACCTGAAGCTCGACCGCGCAGCCACGGTGCAGCGCATCGCTGCGGATGAGCACGCCAGTGTTGGCGGCGCTGGGTTTCGCCTTGTTGAGCACACAAGCATCAATCCAAACAAGGCGGCGCACGTTGGGCATCTGCGCAACGCGATCCTGGGCGACAGCTTTGCGCGCATGCTCAAGCCGGATGAGTTCAAGCCGGGCTATGAGACCGGCGTACAGAACTACATCGACAACACAGGTGTGCAGGTTGCGGACATCGTCGTTGCGGTGACCGCGGTGAAGGGCATGACGCTCGACGCTGTGCGCGAGTGGCTGACCGAGCTGCTGGAGACGAACCAACGGCTGGACTATGTGTGCTGGGACCTCTATGCGGCGGTGTCGCAGTGGTATGACTCCGACCCCGCGCAGGCAGCCGCGCGGAAGCAGCTTCGCCTGGATACGCTGCATAAGATCGAGGCCGGCGGAAACGACACGGCGGAGATTGCGGAGCTAATCTCGACCGGAGTCTTGCGGCGTCATCTGCAGACGATGGAGCGGCTCGGTATCGAATACGATTTCCTGCCGCGCGAGAGTGAGATTCTGCACCTGAAGTTCTGGGAGACGGCCCGGCAGTTGATGGTCGAAAAGGGCGTGCTCTACCTCGAGACCGAAGGCAAGAACAAGGGCTGCTGGGTGATGCGCCGTGCAGGCGTTGAGGCCACACTCGAGGGACCGGACGAGGACGCCAAGATCATCATCCGGTCGAACGGAACCGTGACCTACGTCGGTAAGGATATTGCTTATCACCTCTGGAAGTTCGGCCTGCTGGGCAAGGACTTCGGCTACGCGAAGTTCCATGAGTACCCCACGCACACCTGTTGGATCTCGACGATGCACGGCGAGCAGCCGCACCCCAGCTTCGGCCATGCGGACGCGATCTATAACGTGATCGACTCGCGACAGGACGATCCGCAGACTCAGGTAAAAGAAGCCCTGCGCGGCATGGGCTATGAAGCCGAATCCGACCGCTATACGCACCTGAACTACGCGATGGTCGCGCTTACGCCACGCTGTGCTGCCGAGCTCGGCTATGTGCTGAGCGAGGAAGACAAGGCGCGCGCATTCATTGAGGTCAGCGGACGCAAGGGCTTCGGCGTAAAGGCCGACGACCTGATCGACCGCATGATTGCGGCTGCCCAGGCCGAAGTCGACACTCGGCATCCCGAGCTGGAGCAGGCGGAACGAGCGGCGATCGCGACGGCGATCGGCGTAGGCGCGCTGCGTTTCTTCACGCTGCGGTTCACACGCAATACCGTGATCGCCTTCGACTTCCATGACGCACTGAGCTTTGATGGAGAGACGGGACCGTACGCCCAGTATGCCGCAGTGCGCGCGGCCAATATCTTCCGCAAGGCAGGCGTGCCCGCAGAGGAAGCTCTGTCGAAGGTTGCGGCGCTGGACCTTGCTTCGATGCTCACAGGAGACGAAGGAACAAGCGTATGGGAGGTCTGGCTTACGGCCTCTCGCCTGTCGCTTGTGCTGGAGCAGGCAATCGCCGCCGCCGAACCCGCGATGCTGGCGCGGTATGCGTTCCAGCTCGCGCAGCAGTTCAACAACTTCTATCACCGTCACCATATCCTGACGGAGACAGATGAGACTCGTAAGACACTGCTGCTGGCAACAGCTGCGGTGGCGCGCAGGGAACTCGTGCGCGTGCTTGGCTGGCTGGGAATCACCGTTCCTTCGGCCATGTAGCAAGGGTAAATTTAAGCGGAGCTCATCATGGCAGAAGGCATCAGCAGGCGTCACTTTCTCTGGGGTTCCGCGGCAAGTGTTGCTCTCCTCGCTTCGAACCAGGCGCATGGCGCAGTTATACCTGCTGTTCCTATGGAGCCGTGGCAGCGCGGTTTCCTGGATATCCACCATATCTCGACCGGACGCGGCAATTCGGTGCTGGCCATCTGTCCGGATGGGACGTCGATCATGGTCGATGCGGGCGCGACAAAAGGTCCGACGGATGCCCTGGGGCCTGCACGTCCCGATGCTTCGCGCCGGCCCGGCGAGTGGATCGGGCGATATGCGCTGCATCATCTGCGGACGGCGCCTAAGAGGGAACTGGACTACTTCGTCCTCACCCACTTTCACGGCGACCACATGGGAGAGATCACGGCGGACTCTCCGGTCTCGTCGAAGGGCGACTACCGGTTGTCGGGGGTTGCCGATGTGGCTGAACTAATTCCTGTGCGGCAGCTTATCGATCGGGGCTATCCCAGCTATGACTATCCCGCGCCCGCAACCTACGACGCCACGCTGAACTACATTCGCTTTGCGCGTGCCGCCGAGAAGCACGGAACCAAGGTGGCGCGTTTGCAGGTGGGATCGTCACGGCAACTCGCACCGCAGCATGCTCCGGCGGAGTGCGCCTCGTTTGCCATACGAAATCTGGCTGCAAACGGAGATGTCTGGACTGGTCAGGGCGAGGACGTGAAGCACCTGTTTCCGCCGTTGAGTACGCTCAAGCCTCAGGAGTACCCCACGGAAAATGCCTGTTCCATGGCGCTGAAGTTCAGCTATGGAGCGTTCAGTTATTACATTGGCGGGGACCTGACCTGCGACACCCTCTTTGGCACTGAGCCCTGGATGGATGCAGAGAGTGCCGTGGCGAAGGTCGCTGGCCCGGTCAACGTTGCGGCGGTTGATCATCATGGCTACTATGACGCGACCGGCCCGGAGTTCGTGCGAGCCATGCGGTCTCGCATCTACGTGATCCAGACGTGGCATGCCACGCATCCCGCGCTGCAGGTTCTCGACCGGCTCTATAGTCCGATCCTGTATCCGGGAGACCGTGATGTTCTGGCTACGGGCATGGTTCCGGCAGCAGCCCTGGCGGACGCGCGCCTTTCGGACAGGATGTTGAGCCAGCAGGGGCACGTGGTGGTACGGGTTTTGCCCGGCGGCGATCAGTATGAGGTAATCGTGCAGGACGATACGGTGGAAGAGGGCAAGGTCAAAGCCCGGTTTGGACCGTACGCCGCGTAGTTAAAGTTTTCGCGGCATCAGCAATCGCAGCGCGTTCGGTAGAAGGCTTACGGTCATCGGTGTGCGCCCAAGCCACTCGCCATCGGCCTGCACCTGTACAGGGTTGGCTCCTGAGCCACAGGTAAAGCTTTCAACTTCCAGGGTGCGGACATGCGGGTTCCAGCGATGCAGGCGGCTCCAGCTCAAGGCAAACCACGCCGGCAGGGACAGGCTTGCGGGCGGCGCTGCAAGGGTGAGCCGCAGGTGAGGATCTTCAAGTGGGGCCCCGCGAGCCAGCGGACTAAAGAGGCCTCCCAGATCGCCGACTCGAACGGCCATGGCGCTGACAGCGGGCATCGGTGCAGCGTTGTTCGGTGGCGTCACATGGACTGCAAACGGGCTGAAGCGAGTGCTGGCGAAGAGGTGTGCCGCGCGCAGGTAGTAGCTGAGGCGTCCAAGACTGTGTTTACCGCTGGCGAGCATCTTGTAGACGAGCGCACCGTCGGGGCCGGCTCCGGCCATCACAAGGAAGTAGCGAGAGCGTTCTCCTTGCGGCGTCTGATAGCGGACCTGTCCGATGGGAATGATTTGCGATTCATGATCAAGCTGTTGAAGAGCTGCTCGCACAGGATCGAGCGAAAGTTGAAGATGCCGGGCGAGGGCGTTGGCGCTGCCTAGCGGGATGACTCCCATGACCGCTTGTGGCTGAAAGGCCATGCCTTGGAGGACCTCGTGGATGGTCCCGTCGCCTCCACAGGCAAAGACGATCTCTGCGCCTGCGGTGCAGGCTTCTGCTGCCTGGCGGCCCGCGGTGCCTGGCGCTTTCGTGGGGATGGTTTCGAGGTCGAGGCCTTCGTTGCGGAGAGCTTTGGCTATGTGCGCGATGAGGTGTTCGGCGTGGCGGCGTCCTGAGGCGGGGTTGTAGAGCAGGACGGCTCGGCGCATGGATTTAGTTTATGCGGGCTGTTGCTGCTCTCCGGGCCTGGGGGATGGCCCGGAGAGCGTGGGCTTTGTTGAGCTAAGAGCTATGAGGGATTGAGCGACGAGAGCGTGTTAGCTGGCGTAGCTGCGGACCCACTCGGTGATGCTGCGCACGGCGATTCCGCTGGGGCCCTTCGACTGCCACGGCTTTACCTCGTCGATCCAGGCGGTGCCTGCGATGTCGAGGTGGATCCATGGGGTTTCGCCGACGAACTCCTTGAGGAACATGGCAGCGGTGGTGGCTCCGCCGTAGCGTGAGCCGCCGGTGTTCATGATGTCGGCGATCTGGCTCCGGATCTGTTCGCGATAGTCGTCGGTGCAGGGCATGCGCCAGAACTTCTCGCCGGAGACCGGGAGACCGTTGGTGAACTGCTCGACCGTGGCATCGTCGTTGGAGAAGAGGCCGGCATTGAGCAGGCCGAGTGCGACTCCGATAGCTCCGGTAAGGGTTGCGGCGTTGATGAGTCGCGTCGCACCGAGCTGCTGCGCATAGTGCAGACCGTCGGCGAGCACCAAGCGGCCCTCCGCGTCGGTGTTGAGGATCTCGATGGTCTTGCCGGACATGGCCGTGATGACGTCGCCGGGTTTAAAGGCCTTGCCGTCGGGCATGTTCTCGCAGGAGCAGACGACGGAGACCACACGAACATTGGGCTTAAGCTGCGCGATGGCGCGCATGGCCCCGATCATCGCGGCGGCGCCCGCCATGTCGTACTTCATCTTGTCCATGTTCTCGGCAGGCTTGATGGAGATGCCGCCGGTGTCGAAGGTGATGCCCTTGCCGACGAGGCCGATCACGGGGGTGTCGGCAGCGGGAGGCGTTGCGGGTTCGTAGCGCATGACGATCAGGGCAGGAGGCTCAACCGAACCCTGTGTGACCGCAGCGAAGGCTCCCATCTTGAGCTCGAGGATCTTGTCAATCGAGTGAACCTCGCACTGCAGGCCGAACTCTGAGCACATGGCAGCGGTGCGCTTGCCGAGTTCGGTGGGTGTGAGGATGTTGCCCGGCTCGTTGACCAGCGTGCGGGCGAAGTTCTGCGACTCGCCGAGGATGATGCCTTCGGCGAAGCCGGTCTGCATCTCTGCCAGGGACTTCTCGTTCGCTTCAACGTGCAGGACTGTAACCGTGCCGATGCTCTGGTCCTTGCGGTCGCTGCGGTAGATGTCGATGTCGAAGTCCGCGACCAGGGCGCCCTCGGCCAGGGTGCGTGCGGTCAGGCTGCCGGGCAGCGCTTTATCTCCGGGGAACAGGATAGAGAGCTCGCGAAGGCCGCGCGGCTTGGCGAAACGGACGGCGACGCCTGCGCCCTTGCGAACTTCGTGAACGGAGAGAGCCTTCGCTTTGCCGAGGCCGACGATGAGCAGCCGCTCGGCTTTCAAGCCGGAGGGGCTATGCAGGAGCAGGGTTTCGCCGAGCGTGGCTTTGAACTCGCCGGAGGTGAGCCAAAGGGCTGCGGCCTTGGCCAGGGCTTCGGATGGGTTGAGCAATGCAGGGGCTGCGGGCTCATCCTTGCCGGTGGCGGTGTCCACGGCGAAGACGGTAAGGAGGGGGGAGGCGAAGGTGGCAGGGTCCTGGAAGAGCAGCTTTGTGGTCACGGGTTAATGCTACTTGAGATTGGGGAGGGGTTGGGCGGGGGCGATCTAAAAACGGGAGGAAGCAGGTTCGCTCGCTGCGCTCGGAATGACAAGCCAGAAAAGCAAAGGCACGGGACTAGCCAGGGTTAGCGCCGCTGGCTTCTTGCGATGGCAGCTTTGGCTTCCTTGTCGCCTTCGCGGGCGCGCTCGGTGGCGCGCTTGTCCCAGTCCTGCTTACCCTTGGCGAGTGCCAGTTCGCACTTAACGCGGCCGTTCTTGAAGTACAGCTTCACCGGGATGAGCGTGTAGCCCTTCTGCTTGGTCGCGGCTTCGAGCTTTTCGATCTCGCGCTTGTGCAGCAGCAGTTTACGCGTCCGGAGCGACTCGTGGTTCATGTTGTTGCCGTGCGAGAACGGGCCGATATGCGCGTTCAGTAGGAAGCACTCGCCGTCCTTGAGCAGGCCGTAGGCGTCTTTGAGGTTCGCCTTACCTTCGCGGATGGACTTGACCTCGGTGCCGCGCAGGGCAACCCCGGCTTCGACACGGTCGGAGAGGAAGTAATTGAAGCTGGCCGAGCGATTAAACGCAGCGTCGCGCTGGCCCGCGGCAACCGGATCGCGGTCTTTGGGCTTGACGGCTGGTTTTTGCACGGCAGAAACGGTCGGATTGGATAGCGAACGGGGCATTGGTACGTCCAAGACTTCATAAGAGCTGCTGAAACGGCCGGAACAGGATCGAACCGTGATCGCCTCAGGGCTTCTGTAGAGCCTTGGATATTCGATGCTAGCAGATGAATGCCGGCTGAGAGTTTGTTAGAAACAGATGAAAGTGCGTTAGACAGTAATTAAATGTCTAATTTACGTCTTGGATCTAAACTTCCTGCCGTCTCCTGCGTCGAAGAACTTGCAGGCATATGGCATGCAATACGTTCTGCTGCTGCGAGGAGGCCTGAGCCACCCGCGGACGGCAGGCGCAACACTGTACCCTATGGCGGAGAACCCAGTGATACGAATGGTATTATCGAACCAGCCCGACCAACCGCTCGAGACCGCACCAATGCTCGCCGCGAAGCCTGTTTTCAATGCTTCAAGGCTGTTGCTGCCCCAGGTCTTCGAGCCCAGCGTCCGAGGCCACCTGGAGCGGGTTCCACGCATGCAGTTACGCAGGATCGGTCGGCGCATCGCCATGTCTCACTACAGTCAACATATCGTTCGCGGCAGCTTTGCGCTGTTGCTCGTCTGTGGTTTTGCGGGAGTTTTCTCCGCATCGGCACATGCCCAGTCCGCAAGCTCGTGGGACAAACGCGGCGCGAATGCCGAGGCGCGCGAGGACTACGACGCGGCGTTCGAAGCCTACCGGCAGGCGCATCTGAAGAAGCCCCAGGACCTGCGCTACAAGACGCACTACGAGCGGTTGCGGTTCCAGGCCGCGAATGAACACGTCGACCGTGGCCGTGTGCTGCGTCAGTCCGGCGATTTCGGCGGAGCCATCAATGAGTTTGCTCGGGCACTGCAGATCGACCCAGGCAATCAGGCGGCATCGCAGGAATTGGACTTTACCGAAAAATCATCCAAGGGCGAGGCTCCGAAGACCGGTCCGCAGGGGCAGGTGATCCCTCCGGTAGGTCTGGAGCAGACTCCGCGCCAGAAACAGACGATGCGCGACATCGCCTCGCTGGGGGAGCCGGTAAACCTGCAGCCTGTATCGGATGACCCCGTTACTTTGCACATGGTGCAAGATACGAAGGCGATCTACCAGGCCATCGGCAAGGCCGCCGGCTTGAATGTAATCTTCGACCCGGACTATGTCTCCAAGAGCATTCCCGTGGACCTGACCAGCGTGTCGCTCTACGACGCGCTTCGTATCGTTGGGACGCTCTCGGGGACCTTCTGGAAGCCTGTCACCTCCAATACGATCTTTGTTGCGCAGAACAATCGCACCAAGCGTACCGACCTGGATGATCTTGCCGTCCAGACCTTTTATCTGACCAATGTCTCCCAGCAGAACGATGCCAACGAAATCCTGGTGGCGTTGCGCAACCTGCTCGACCCGGCCCTGAAGATCTACCTGGTCGCCAGCCAGAACGCCTTGATCCTGCGCGCGACCCCCTCCGAACTCATTTTGGCGGAGAAGCTGATTAACGATCTTGATCGCACACGCGCGGAGGTTGTGGTCGATGTGGCTGTGCTCGAAGTGAGCCGGCAGAAGGAACGCGATCTGGGCATCACGCTGCCCACCAGTTTTGGCTTGACGCCGCAGTTTTCCAATCAGAATGTAACAAACAACAACAGCTCAACCGGTACAAACACAAACACTGGATCGGGAGCGCCGACTACAACTACCTCTTCGAGCCTCACCCTGAATTCGTTGGGCAATCTCAACGCGACGAATTTTGCTGTTTCGCTTTCCGGCGGAACGGTGAATGCCTTGCTATCGGATTTGGATACTCGAATCCTGCAAAATCCGCGCATCCGCGCAACCGACGGCCAGCACTCGACGCTAAAGATCGGTGAAAAGATCCCAGTCGCCACGGGTTCGTACAACTCGGGCGTATCGACGGGCCTTGCCAATATCGGTGTGCAGACGCAGTTCACGTATCTGGACGTCGGTGTGAACATCGACATTACGCCTACCGTGCATTATGACCACGAGGTTTCGCTGAAGATGAAGGTCGAAATCTCAGCGTCGAATGGTAATGTGACGATCTCGGGTGTAACGGAGCCGATCATTACGCAGAGAGTCGCGGAACAGGTGATTCAGTTGAAGGACGGCGAACCTTCGATTCTGGCGGGTCTGTTGCAGCAGGAAGATACGAAGACGATCAATGGAACTCCCGGACTGGGAGAGCTCCCGTTCTTCAAGTATTTTTTCAGTAGCCAGGACAAGGTCCAGCAGTCGGATGAGATCGTCTTCCTGATCATTCCTCATATCGTCCGCGAGTCCATTTTGACCGACGAGAATACGCGTGCGATCTATACCGGTTCAGGGCAGTCGATCGATCTGATTCGCCGCGATCCGGCGAAGGTTGAAGCAGCCTTGGCTGCCCAGTCCGCGCTCCAAAACGGTGCCGGAACAGCTTCAGGCCAGTCGACTTCGGCGGCGCAGGCTGCCCAGGCGATGGTTGCGCAGTTGAGAGATCAGGCAAACAAACCTCTGCCGCCTACTATCAATCAGGGGAGCGCTTCTGGCGCGGGTGCGAGTACTTCGGCAACCCCGATCAATCTCTCTGTCGTCTCTCCGGCTGGAAATCAGGCTGTGGGGTCAACCTTCACGGTGAGCGTGACGGCGGCCAATGCGCATGACCTTTTCAGCGTTCCTCTGCAGATGCAGTTCGATCCGCATCTGCTCTCCCTGGTGGATGTGGACGCAGGAGACTTGTTGAGCCGCGATCATCAGGCGGTCGCCCTGGTACATCGCGATGAGGGCAATGGCGCGGTGACGATTTCGGCTTCACGTCCTCCGAACGCTACGGGTGTCAATGGGCAGGGTACTCTCTGCACGCTGACCTTCAAGGCTCTGGCGCCGGGCGATGCGACGCTGGCCCTGGTGAGAACCGGCGCGAAGGATAGCAAGCAGAACACCATTCCGACGATAGGCTCGCAATCTGTCGTGCATGTGAAGTAAGACAAAAATAGCGGTTAAGCAGGAAAGGAGCGAAGAATATGGCTCGAATTGATTTCGGAAGTGCAACGATGGCAACCGGATTGAGACGAAAACCGCTTCGCTCCGGTGAAGCCGGGCTGACGTTGATGGAACTCATCATCGTCGTTACGATGTTGTCGATCCTGGCAACGGCGGCGGTTCCTATCGCCAGGTTTCAGGTCAAGCGTGCCAAGGAGCGTGAACTGCGGCGCGATCTCTGGGCGATGCGCGACGCGATCGACCGTTATAAGGACGTGGCTGACAAAGGCCTGATTCAGACCAAGGCCGACTCGATCAACTATCCTCCCGATCTTCAGACCCTGGTGGACGGAGTCGAAGTACAAACCAAGAAGATGCGCTTTCTGCGGGCGATTCCGATTGACCCCATGACCAAAAACGCCGACTGGGGGATGCGGTCGAACCAGGACGATGCCGATTCCGATAGCTTTGGCGGACAGAACGTCTTCGATGTTCATAGCAAGAGCACGGACACCGCGCTGGATGGGACTAAGTACAACACATGGTAGAGCCCAAACCAATTCGTGCACGTAAGACCACCCGCGAGAGCGGCTTCACACTCATCGAGCTGATGATCGTGATGACGATCATTGGATTGCTGGCAGCTATTGCGATCCCGAGCTATCTCAAGTCGATCACCAAGGCAAAGGAGGCAGTCCTTAAAGAGGACTTGCACACCATGCGGACGGCGATCGACAGCTATACCGTCGATAAAGAGAAGGCGCCGCAGGCGCTCGACGACCTGGTGCAGGCGGGTTACCTGAAGTCGGTTCCTATTGATCCCATTACCAGCCGCAACGATACGTGGATCACAGGCCAGTCCGACACCTTGACGGATATCAACGAGACCCAGGGTGGATTGGACGATGTGCACTCAGGGGCGCAGTCGCTGGCCAGCGATGGAACAAGCTATAACACCTGGTGATAAGTTCTCCCCGTCTGTACATAACTTCATTTTTCGGCGTTTAATGGGAAAGCGGAGCCGTGCCTGAACGGCAAGGACCGGCGCTCGCTGGAGCTCCCTATGCGTAACCTTACTTTCGCCGCTCTTCTTGCAGTATTACCGGCAATCGTTCTGGCGCAACAGCCTGCTGCTCCAGCACCTGCGACTCCCGCTGCTCCTCCCGCCCAGGGCCAGACCCCAGCTACCCAAGCTCCAGCCAGCCAGACTCCTGCCGCACAGTCGCCCGATAAACCGGCCGATGCCAAGGCTGATCCTCCTGCATCTACGCAGCCTGCACCCGCGCAGTCTGCGGACAAGCCCGGCGAAAAGGGGACAGCGGCGAAACCTGCCGATACTACAGCGAAGAAAGCCGACCCCATTCCTTCTCCGGGAGAGCAGCTCGATCCCAACATCCACAAGGGAACTGAAGAAGATGTAAGCGCTGTGGGAACGCGGAACATCGGTGGCCGAGGCATGGGGAACTGGTATTCGACGAACTGGGAGATCTCGAACGGCAAGCAGTTTTCGATGGAGATTGAGAAGCAATCGCACCTGGTGACGGACCCCGTCGTGGTGGAGTACGTGAACCGTGTAGGGCAGAACCTGGTGAAGAACTCCGACTCCAAGGTTCCGTTCACGATCAAGGTGCTGGACACTGATGAGATCAACGCGATGGCGCTGCCGGGCGGCTTCTTCTATGTGAACTCGGGGCTGATCCTGGCGTGCGACTCCGAAGACGAGCTTGCCGGGGTGATGGCTCACGAGATCTCGCATGTGGCTGCGCACCATGCTGCCCGGGAGATGACCCGGATGAACTACATGCAGATCGGCTCTGTGCCGCTGATGATCTTCACGCAGGGAACCTGGACTGGCTATGGGATCTATGAGGCAGCGCAACTGGCCGTTCCGCTGACCTTTTTGCAGTTCTCACGGCAGTTTGAGGGGGAGGCCGATTTTCTCGGCATCCAGTACATGTACAAGGCCGGATATGACCCCCAGGGCATGGTGTCGATCTTCGAGAAGCTGGATGCGCTGGAAAAACACAAGCCCGGTGCGCTCTCGAAGGCCTTCAGCGACCACCCCGCGACGCCGGATCGCATAGCAGCCGTCGAGAACGAGATTGCGACGATTCTGCCCGCGCGCCCCGATTATCTTGTGACGACCTCGGAGTTCGACCAGGTGAAGGCCCGGCTGGCGCGTATCCAGAACAAGCGCGGCATCAACGACAAGAAGGGCGGCAACAAGCCCACGCTGCGCCGCACCGGTTCGACCAACAACGACCCAAATTCAACGCCGACAGGGACGAGTTCCACCGACGACCGCCCGACCCTGGGACGGAAAAACTAGGGACATGGGCAGGGAATGGCAGACTGCGTGGCAGAGGTTTGTCGCGCGGATTTGTTGCGTCCAGGTATGAGATCTGAGCAGCGAGAGGCGAGTTTGGGAGAAAATAGAGAGATGGACGAGAAGACCCACACTACCGGCTACACCGACGACCACGCCAAGGCGGGGCTCGACACGAAGTTCCCAGAGATCGAAACCTGGCGCAACCAGTTCCGCGCGTACGAGATCCTGATCGACGACCCTGAGTTCACCTCGGTCTGCCCGAAGACCGGCCTGCCTGACTTCGGCGTGCTGACCATCCGCTATATGCCGCGCGAGAAGTGCCTCGAGCTGAAGAGCCTGAAGGAATATCTGTTTACGTATCGCAACTTGGGGATTTTTCAGGAGAACATCGCCAACCAGGTGCTGGACGACGTAGTGAAGGCGACCGACCCGGTGTGGTGCGAGATCAAGGGTGATTTTAGGCCGCGTGGCGGAATTTCTACCGTGGTAACGGCACGCTATCCGCGTACAGAAGAGAGATCGTAGTATCCTCGCCTCATCATGACCACAGCTCCGACGACAGGAATGA
This sequence comes from Granulicella mallensis MP5ACTX8, assembly GCF_000178955.2. Taxonomy (NCBI): domain Bacteria; kingdom Pseudomonadati; phylum Acidobacteriota; class Terriglobia; order Terriglobales; family Acidobacteriaceae; genus Granulicella; species Granulicella mallensis. The sequence goes on from NC_016631.1 coordinate 2,098,859, forward strand.
AGTCCAATCGCAGCGCCATCGCGGGGGCAACTGTAGCGCTTGTTCTGCTGACGGGGATGAACTTCGTCAACTACCTTGACCGCTACATTCTGCCGGCGGTGCAGGAGCAGGTAAAGGGCGAGTTTCGTCTCTCCGATGACCAGATCGGTTCGCTGACACTGTGGTTTTTCGTGGCCTATGTGCTGTCGTCGCCGATTACGGGATGGCTGGGCGACAGGTTTCCGCGCAAGCCGATGATCGTGATTGCGGCGCTGGGAATCAGCGCGATGAATTTTTTCACGGCAAGCGTACACGGGTATCTGTCGCTGAATATCCGGCACGCGGCGCTGGGTGTCGTTGAGGCGAGCTTCGGGATCTTTGCCCCGGCGCTGCTGGCGGACTTCTATGCGGAAGACAGACGAAACACGGTGCTGACGATCTTCAACGTTGCGATCCCCGTGGGAGCGGCGTTGGGGTTCCTGACGGGCGGCATGATCGGACACAGCCATGGATGGCGTATGGCGTTTATTGCCTCTGCCGTGCCGGGAGCGCTGATTGCGCTGTTGATCCTGTTCTTTATGAAAGAGCCGCAGCGCACCGGCAGCGGGCAGGAAAAGGCTGTTGCGGATAAGGCTTCAGTGCTGTCGTTGCTGACGAACAAGGCGTATCTCTGCTCGATCCTGGGGTACGCGGCTGTGACGTTTTCGCTGGGTGGCATCTCGTGGTGGATGGTGTCGTTTCTGCAACGCATCAACGGCTTCTCGCAGGACCGTGCCGGAACCGTCATGGGGGGCATCACGGTGGTCTGCGGATTGGGTGGTACGGTTTGCGGCGGCGTGCTCGCGCAGTGGTGGTCGAAGAAGAGCGATAAGGCCCTGTACCTGGTTCCGGCGTTGAGTGCGCTGCTCGCGGTGCCTCCTGCGGTGCTGTGCTTCTTCGGGCCGAAGAGCATGACCCTGCCTGCGCTGGGTGTGGCTGTGTTTCTTGTCTTCCTTGGCACGGGACCCGTCAATGCTGCAACGTTGAACGCCGTACCTGCGAATCTGCGGGCCTCGGCTATGGCGGGGCAGTTGTTCGCGATCCATGTCTTTGGAGATGCCTTTTCGCCAAAGATCATCGGTATCGTCAGTGACCACTCGAACCTGCGTCTGGGGCTTGGCGTCACGTTGATTACCTTTGTGCTCGCGGCGATTATCTTCTTTATCGGAGCGCAGTTTGCGCCGAAGTTGAAACACACCCTCGAGGCTCCTGCCGTCGCATGATCGATAGAATCTGGCGGGATGTGATCGCACTTTCCGCCTGGGGTATTGCCATACCCTGGTGTGTCAGAACGAGCGCATTGATCCAGAACTTTTCGCTGGTGCCGGACCTGAGCTGGCTCGACTGGAATGTTTCTCCCACCGGCACGCCCGGTCTGATCGTCGTCGTTACGGCGCGCGATGAGGCGGACAACATCGCCGCAACGCTCGACACGTTGCTGGCCCAGGACTATCCGTATCTGCGCGTCCTGGCAGTCGATGACCGGTCGGTGGACGCGACGGGCACGATCATGGATGAATATGCCGCTCGACGCCCGGACCGGTTGACGGCTCTCCACATTACCAAGCTGGAAGAGGGCTGGCTGGGCAAGACGTTTGCCATGCAGGTGGCGACGCAGAGCAGCGACTCCGAGTACCTGCTGTTTACCGATGCCGACGTGCTGTTTTCGCCGTCGATCCTGCGCCGGGCCCTGGCCTATGCCGAGCAGTCGCAGGCCGCACATCTCGTCGTGATGCCTACGGCACAGGTACGTTCGCGCGGCGAGGGAATCGTGCTCGGATTCATCCAGATGCTCGGCCTCTGGGCCTCGCGTCCGTGGCGCATCGCTGATCCCAAGGCACAGAAAGACATCATTGGAGTAGGGTCGTTCAATCTTGTGCGGCGCGATGCCCTAGAGGCGATTGGCGGGCTGGAGCCCCAGCGATTGACGGTGCTTGAGGATGTGATCCTGGGACGGCGTATCAAGGCTGCCGGACTGCCACAGCGCGTCGCCTTTGCTCCCGGAATGGTGCTGGTGCACTGGGCGAAGGGTATGGGCGGGATTGTGCGCGCGATGACGAAGAATCTCTTCTCCGCTTTTAACTTCCGGCCGTTCCTGCTGCTGGGTGCTTGCTTGTGGATCGTTGTGTTCTGTCTGCTTCCGATTGCCGGGCTGGTCTGGTGGGTGACGCTGCTGCCGGCGTTGTTGGTGCTCAGCTGCGTCGCGGTGACATATCGCGAGTTGAGCGCAGTCAGCGAGGTCGATGCGCGCTATGGGTGGCTGTATCCGCTGGGCGCGCTCATCTTTATGTACGGCATGCTGCGCTCGATGGTGGTGACGTGGGTGAATCGAGGCATCATCTGGAGGGGAACACTCTATCCGCTGCGTGAACTGCGCCGGTTTAATAGCCCCTTTCAGTGGAGGAGTAAGAATTAGGTAATCGCTGCATGGTATCTTTTCTACATTCCAATCAGGAGGACTGATATGAAGACCCACGACAACGACCTCCACTTTTCCTTTCGAGCGCAGCAGTAAACGCCGTAAGGGATTCCCCTCAGAAACACGCGTCAAACGCGGTCTCCGGTTTGTGCATGGAGATAAAGACCTGTACGAAAAGTTGGGCAGAAACGATCTGTGCCCCTGCGATTCCGGCAGGAGCTTTCAAGCGGTGCTGTCTGGCATCGGGTAAGTTCGACGGAAGTGTTCGCAACTACTTCTTTCCGCAAATAAAAAAGGGGACGGCATATGCCGTCCCCTTTCATTTCTCGCTTTAGACTTCGACGAGCTGATGTCCGTAGCGCTTCTGGACGTACTCATCGAGAATGACCTGGAACTCTTCCACGATCCGGTCGCCCTTGAGTGTGGTGAAGAGCTTGCCGTCGACGTAGACCGGGGCCTTGGGCTCCTCGAATGTGCCGGGCAGCGAGATGCCGATGTTCGCGTGCTTGGACTCACCGGGGCCGTTGACGATGCAACCCATGACGGCGAGCTTCAACTCTTCGACGCCGGGGTACTGCTTCTTCCACTCGGGCATGGATTCGACCAGATAATTCTGGATGCGCTCGGCGAGCTCCTGGAAGTAGGTGCTCGTGGTGCGGCCGCAGCCGGGGCAGCTCGTGACCTGCGGCATGAAGCTGCGGATCGAGAGCGACTGCAGGATCTGCTGGGCGCAGCGAACCTCTTCCGAGCGGTCGCCGCCGGGCGTCGGCGTCAGGGAGACGCGAATGGTATCGCCGATGCCGGCAAGCAGCAGGGGAGCGAGGCCGGCGGTGCTGGCGACAACGCCCTTCATGCCCATGCCCGCTTCGGTCAGGCCGAGGTGCAGCGTGTAGTCGCAGCGCGAGGCAAGCTCGGTATAGACGTCGACGAGGTCGCGAACGCCGGAAACCTTGGCGGAAAGGATGATCTGATCGCGGCGCAGGCCGTAGCGCTCGGCTGCGGTGGCGTTGTCGAGCGCGGAGACGACCATCGCCTCCATCATCACATCGCGCGCATCCCTGGGCTCGGCGGACTTCGAGTTGTCGTCCATCATGCGGGTGAGCAGCGCCTGGTCGAGCGAGCCCCAGTTGACGCCGATGCGAACAGGCTTCTGGTACTCGACGGCGGCTTCCACCATGGTGCGGAAGTTGTCGTCGTCCTTCCGGCCGATGGAGACGTTGCCGGGGTTGATTCTGTACTTGGAGAGCGCCTTGGCGCAGTCGGGATACTTCCGCAACAGCAGGTGGCCGTTGTAGTGGAAGTCTCCGACGATGGGCGTGTTCCAGCCCTTTTTCTGAATGCCTTCGACGATATAGGGAACGGCCTTTGCCGCTTCATCGTTGTTGACCGTGATGCGGACGAGTTCGGAGCCGGCACGGGCCAGGGCAGCGACCTGCTGGACGGTGCTCTCGATGTCGGCGGTGTCGGTGTTGGTCATCGACTGGACAACAACGGGAGCGTCGGAGCCGACGCGGATGCCGCCTACATTGACGGTGACGGTTTTTCTACGGTGAATAGCGGGCATAATCAGTCTTTAGTTTACCAGTTTGCTATGGAGCGTCAGGGGGGAGAGGCGAATGGGGTACCATTTCGCGTAATAGAATGAAGAAGTTCCGAGGCTGGGGAAAGCCTTCAGGCAGAGGGACTTAGATCGGATTCAAGAGCGATCTCCGGTTGGCGATTTGGCAAGATTGCTGCTTCTGATCTGCTTCTGCAAGCGTTATACAAAGTAAAGGTCACAGTATGAAGCCGTAAGAAAGGTATCGTCCAATGCTGATTGAGCGAAGGTTATGGCGAAGGCTGCTATCCACCGTTGCGCTGGGGATAGCCATTGGTGTGATCGCATCGGTTGCGAAGGCCCAAAGCAGTGCAGGGCCAACCTTCGATGTGGCTTCCGTGAAGCAGAACAAGGCGTCCGTCGACGGCAGGTCGCATATTTATAGTTCTTCGACCAGCGGAAACTTTCGAACGGCCAATGTCCCCATGAAAGCTCTGCTTCAGCAGGCTTATGGCTTGCCGGAGAGTCAGATCTTCGGCGTGCCTGAGCCTGTCAGTTCGGCGATGTTCGACATTGTGGCAAAGGTGGATAGCACGTTCGATGTGCAGTTGAACCTGCTCGATGAAGAGGCGCGAAAGGCGCAAAAGAGGCTGTTGCTTCAAGCCTTGCTGGCAGATCGATTCCATCTGAAGTGCCACAAGGAGACCAGAGAACTGCCGATCTATGCCCTGGTGGTGACGAAGGGCGGTGTCAAGCTGGTGGCAGCGCAGTCGAATGGACTGCTGATCAACGGTTCTTACGGCAAATTGACGGCTCAGGGATTGACTACCGACGGTCTGGCGCGGGAGTTGGCGAGGGTTTTAGGGCGGCCTGTTGAAGATAAGACAGGCGTTCCCGGGCGGTTCGATGTGACGTTACAGTGGACCCCGGACGAAGGCCCCGCCAGGTTGAACGGAGTATCGATTGCCGATCCTCCACCGTCGATTTTTACGGCGATTCAGGAACAGCTCGGACTAAAGCTGGAGCCGCGTAAAGGGCCGGTGGAAGTTCTCGTCGTGGATCATGTGGAGATGCCTACGGAGAACTAGCGGAGTAGGCGCAGAACAAGGACTACTCCGCCGTGAATCTAGGCTGAACGCTTTCTCTCGGGAACCGCCGCGCTGAGTCGTTCGAGCCTCTCCCAGAGTTCTTTTTGCAGGTCCTGATATTGAGGCTGTCCGTAGAGGTTGTTTACCTCGTTGGGGTCGTTCTGCAGGTCGTACATCTCGTACTCCTGCGGGTCCCTGGTGTAGTGGATGAGCTTGTAGCGCTCCGTCCGCACGCCGCGGCAGGGAGGTGTGGCTTCGGGATTGGGCCACTCGAAGTATTCGTAGTACCACTCTGTGCGGAAGGCGGGGTCGGCCTTTTCGGCCAGAGGAAGCACACTCTTTCCCTGCATGTTTGCTGGCTTTTCAATCCCTGCCAGGTCGAGCAATGTAGGCGCGAGGTCGGTGTCCAGCACCATCTCATTCCGAACGGTGCCCGCCTTGATGCGTTTGGGATAGCGGATCATCAGGGGCACGCGGATGGAAGGCTCGTGCATCAGGCGCTTGTCGAAGAGTCGCCACTCCCCGAGAAAGTAGCCATGGTCGGAACCATGCAGGATGGCCGTATCGTCGAGCAGTTTGCGACGCTCTAGATAGGCGAGGACTTCGCCGATCAGATCGTCCACACCCACGAGAGCCGCATAGTAATCCTTGGTGATCTCTTCGAGAGACCGTGGAGTATCGACCATGACAGTGGTGCCGATCTTGTTTTCCGCGGCGGCGAAGCAGCGGGCCTTGCCGGGATAATCCTTCAGGTCATCATCGAAGGTGGCAGGCTTAGGGATTACCGTATCGCGGTATAGATCAAGATACCGCCTGGGCCGATAGAACGGCGCATGGGGAGCCATGAACCAGATCAGCAGGCAGAATGGTTTGTCGCCGCGGTCTTCGTCCAGCCAATTCAGCCCACGCTGGACGGCGAGATCGTCAGCCCAGACGTTCTTGTAGCGCTTCTCAGGGCCTATCTTTCCCCTGCGGCCTTCCTTGTAGGTGGGGTTGTAGTAGTTGTTCGAGGGCGCATTGTGGCCGAAGTAGTAGTCCCAATAACGGTCTTCCGCGCCATTGCGGAGATGCGTCTTGCCGACGATGCCGACCTCATACCCGGCAGCGCGCAGGATGTCGGTAAACAGGGGGATATCTTCCGGCAGAGGCGTTCCCGCATCCTCGTTGGCATAGGCTCCCGTCGACTTGCTGTACATGCCGGTCATCGCCACGGCGCGGGCGGGAGCGCAGAGGGCATTAGTGCAGAAGGCATTGGTAAAACGCATGCCCTCCCGTCCAAGGCGGTCGTGATGGGGCGTCTTGAGGATCGGGTTTCCGGCAAGCGAAAGGGCGTCGGCCCGCTGGCCTTCTCCGAAGAAGAAGATGAGATTTGGCTGTTTTGCGGGCTTTGAGGGTGTCTCCGCTTCGCCTTGCCGGGAAGAGGCAAGGATGGTTCCTGCAAGCGCTAGAGAGCCCTGAAGAAACTCTCGCCGGTTCGGTTCTGTAGACTGCGGCACCTGGTTTTCCCCCGTGTGTATGCGGCTGTGTGCCGCCGTAGATGGATACGGTGTTTGAAGAGCGAGGTTCGTACTGAGACAATCTATATCAGACGCGGAAGAGTGGCTGTTGTATCGGCCCTCAGCGTCTTTCGGTCAGGGACAGAGCAGATGCGAGTTGGAGATAAATTTTGCCCGGGAATTCTTCACGCCGTTCCTGCGAAAGACGGTTTGCTCCTGCGTATCCGAGTCCCTGGCGGGCTGATACAGCCAGACCAACTGGGCGTTATCGCGGAGCTTTCTGCGACGCTGGGGGACGGTCAAATAGAGATCACCTCGCGCGCCAACCTGCAGCTTCGCGCGATTCAACCCCAGGATCTCGCCAAACTCGTAGAAGGCCTCATCGCCGCTGACCTTCTTCCTTCGCGCGAACATGATCGCGTTCGCAATATCATTGCCAGCCCTTTTGCCGGTCTGGACCGCCAGGAACTGCTGGATACCGTGCCGCTTGTCCGTGAGCTGGATGATCGTCTTACTGCGGATTCGGCCTTTGCGGAGCTGCATCCCAAGTTCAGCATGGCCCTGGACGGAGGCGGTAGATGGTTCAGTCGCGAGACGGATGATCTCGCCCTGCGCGCTGTAAGGGCAGGGGATGAGGTCTTTTTTCAGCTTTTGGTTGGCGGTGAACCCTCAGACATGAGTGTGACATCTGCCCGGGCGGTTGACTGTATGCTTGAGGCTGCACGGATCTCGCTGCGGATCGCCAGGCAGTTCGAGATACCCGTTCGAGGGAGAAGAATCATCGCTGTGCCCGGTGCTACTGCAACCATGATGGAAGGTCTTTCTGAATTTTTAACTCCCTGCACCCTGCCGCATGATTTTGCAGTTGAGGTCGAGACGCCGGTTGGTATCAGCCCAACGAGGCATGCCGGGCTGGCCAGCGTCAGCCCGTCGGTCCCCCTGGGCCGGTTGCAGGCAGGGCAGGCACGGTTGCTCTCCACGATCTCAAAGGACTATGAGAGCAGTCTGAGGCTTGCTCCCTGGCGCGGCATCGTTCTGGGTGCGATCCCTGAGCGGGCTGTTCGTGAGGTGAGCATACAGCTTGATGCTGCGGGGCTCTCTCTTGATGGGAAAGATGGGTACCGGGGCCTCTCTGCCTGCGCTGGAATTCATGGCTGTGATGCTTCCTTAGGCGATGTGCGAGCTGTAGCGGTGTCGCTGGCGCGGCAACTCGCGGGCCGTGAGATCAAGCCGGGATGGACCGTGAATATCTCCGGGTGCGAGAAGCGTTGTGCGATGCGCAACGGCGCGACGGCGGAGATGGAAGCCAACGAGTCGGGTTACAGTTTGAAGCTTCACGGAGTCTCTGTTGCCTCGCACTCTTCTCCTGCTGCTGCGATGGAAGCGATCGTAGCCTGCCACAAAGATCAAGATTTTGCTGCTGAGGTTGATTCATGAAGATGACTTATACGAAAGACGCCGGTGCAATCTATCGGGAGTCTTTCGCCATTATCCGGGCTGAGGCGGACCTGTCTGCCTTCCCGAAAGACCTTGCTCGTGTTGTGGTGCGGATGATCCACGCCTGCGGCATGACGGACCTCCCGCAATATGTTGCGGCCTCCCCTGACGCTACAGAAGCCGGCATGGAGGCTCTTCGTGCCGGAGCGACGATCCTCTGCGACGCAAACATGGTGGCGAACGGAGTCACCCGGTCGAGACTTCCACGGAACAATGAAGTGCTTTGCACGCTGGGCGATCCTCAGACTGTGGAGCTGGCGAAGAAGCTGGAAACAACGCGTAGCGCCGCTGCCTTGGAGCTTTGGCGCGACAAGCTGGAGGGCTCGGTTGTGGTGATCGGGAATGCGCCAACGGCGTTGTTCCGTTTGCTGGAGATGCTGGAGGAGAACGCACCCCGTCCGGCGCTGATTATTGGAGTTCCGGTAGGCTTCGTCGGCGCGGCGGAGTCGAAGGAGGCTCTCATGGCCAGTCCGTTGAATCTTCCTTACCTAACCATTCAAGGACGTCGTGGCGGCAGTGCCATTGCCGCCGCCGCTGTCAACGCACTTGCAAGTGAGGCCGAATGATCGAAACCCAGAAAGCAGGACGATTATTCGGTGTGGGGCTTGGACCGGGCGATCCCGAGCTGGTGACGCTCAAGGCTCTGCGGCTTGTGCGTCAGGCGCAGGTGATTGCCTATCCCAGTGCCAAGCACGGCCAGAGCAATGCTCGCTCCATCGTTAGCCACGAGCTGGTACACGGGCAGATCGAGCTGCCGATGCTCTATCCGATCACGACGGAGCTGACCGATCATCCCGGCGGCTACGAGGGCGCAATCTCGGATTTCTACGATGCCATGGCGAAGGAGATTGCCATCCATCTCGACCAGGGCCGGGACGTGGCGATTCTCTGTGAGGGAGACCCTTTCTTTTATGGGTCGTACATGTACCTTCACGACAGGCTGGCGCATCGCTTTGTGACGGAGGTTATTCCGGGCGTTCCCTCCATCATGGCTGCGGCCGCAAGATTCGGAACGCCGCTGGTGAGGAGAAACTCCGAACTGGTTGTGTTGCCCGCAACCCTCTCTGAAGATGAGTTAGCGTCGCGGCTGAATACCTCTAGTTCCTTTGCCATTATTAAACTGGGCCGTAACTTCGCAAAGGTAGAGCGTGCGCTTGTCCGGGCCGGCCTTGCCGATAGGGCCCTCTTTATCGAGCGCGCAACGATGCCCAATGAGCGCATCCTGAAGCTGAGCGAGGTTGATCCACTGAACGTTGCTTACTTCTCGCTGATTCTGATTCCGGATTTAAGTGGGTGCGTGAAGGATATAGCCGCGGAGGATCTGGGCCGGATCACGGTTGTAGGACTTGGGCCCGGTGCGGCTGGCTGGATCACTCCGGAGGCTCAGCAGGCGCTGGACGATGCGACGGATGTTGTTGGCTATAAGACCTATCTGGATCGTGTTCCTGTAAAACCCGGTCAGCGCCGCTATGGCTCGGACAACAAGGTCGAGGCAGAGCGCGCGCGTCATGCTCTCTCGCTGGCGGAGTCAGGGCGTCGAGTGTGTGTGGTTTCGTCCGGTGATCCCGGCATCTTTGCGATGGCTTCGGCTGTGTTGGAGTCCGTGGAGCAGGGGCCAGAGGAATGGCGTTCGCTCGATATCCATGTCGTTCCGGGCCTGTCGGCGATGCAGGCTGCGGCTTCGAGGGTCGGAGCTCCTTTAGGGCATGACTTCTGCGTTCTTTCTCTCTCCGATCGGCTGAAACCTTGGGAGGTGATTGTGAAGCGGCTGCACGCCGCTGCCTCCGCGGACTTTGCGCTGGCTCTCTACAACCCTATTTCGTCCGAGCGCACATGGCAGTTGTCGGAGGCGCAGTCGATCCTCGCGCAATACAGGGCACCCGAAACGCCCGTTGTGCTTGCCCGCAGCGTTGGCAGATCGGACGAGAAGATTGTTTTCACCGATCTCGGAAGGCTCGATCCCTCATTGGTTGATATGCAAACACTGGTTCTGGTTGGCTCGTCGACCACTCGCCAGTTCACTCTCGCGAACGGCAGGCAACTGATCTACACTCCGCGGAGCTATGGGGTTTAATCCTATGCAGACGGAGTTGCGATGACGGAGGACAAACAGCCCTGGCTGACGATCGTCGGCATCGGAGAAGATGGCTGGGACGGCCTCAACGCAGAAGCGAAGCGGGCCATCGCGTCTGCTGACATTCTGTTTGGCGGAGTTCGTCATCTGGCGCATGTGCCTGAGGGGGCTGTGTCGAGAGTTGCATGGCCGTCTCCCATGGCCTCTGCGGTGCAGGAGATCTTGACGACGCATCGAGGACAGGGAAGCGTTGTCGTCCTCGCCAGCGGCGATCCAATGCTCTATGGGGTCGGCGTGACGCTGACTCGTGACTTGTCTCCATCAGAGTTTCGCGTAATTCCTCAGGTCTCTGCGTTCTCGCTGGCTTGCGCACGAATGGGTTGGCCAGTTGCGGAGACGGTGCTTGTTTCCCTGGTAAGCCGCCCGATGGAGCAACTTCATCGGCATCTTTTTCCTGGGCAGCGGCTCGTGGTTTACTCCGAAGACGGTGCGACGCCAAAGCATGTTGCTCAGTGGCTTACGAGTGAGGGCTATGGTTCGAGCCGCCTAAATGTCTTTGAGAATCTGGGTGGTGCTGCAGAGAATCATCGTGAGTCGTTGGCAAAGGAATGGTCTACAGAGCGATGCGGTGATTTAAACCTGATTGCATTTGTCTGTGTTGCTGATGCTGGAATTAAATCCTTCTCTCCAGTTACAGGCTTGCCGGAAGAGGCTTTTGAAACCGATGGCCAACTGACGAAGCGTGAGGTTCGTGCTGCTACGCTCGCCCGGCTCGCTCCTTTGCCGGGACAGCGGCTATGGGACGTAGGCGCAGGTTCAGGGACTATTGGTATCGAATGGATGCGGGCGCATCCTTCGTGTTCCTGCATCGCCTTTGAAGCGCGACAGGATCGAGTTCACAATATTCAAATAAATGCCCAGCGTCTGGGTGTGCCGGCTTTGAAGGTTGTTACGGGGACAGCGCCTGACAGCTTCGAGGGGTTGGCTAATCCGGATGCCATCTTTATCGGAGGCGGCCTCACTTCCGAACGCCTGTTTGAAGAGTGCTGGGAGAGACTCGCCTCCGGTGGACGATTGGTTGCGAATGCCGTAACCATCGAAAGTGAAGCACGCCTTGCAGCCCTGCATAAGACGCACGGCGGTGAATTAGTGCGAATTCTTGTTGCGCGTGCTGAACCGATCGGTGGCACTCTTGTTTGGCGACACCTGATGCCTATTACGCAGTGGGCAGTTGTGAAACCATGAGCCAGCATGTTTCGATAGGGATTGGCTGCTCCTCTCGCGCGACGGTCGAGGATGTTCTCCAACTCGTCAAGAGTTGTGCTGTCGAGATCGCGCCTGACTCGATTGTCGCGACGCTTGATCGCCGTTCAACGATCGGAGAAGCTGTAGCAGCAAACTTAGGATTACGACTTATGTTATTTCCCGCAGATAGACTCGCTCAGGTTCCTGGCGTCACGAATCCTTCTTCTCTGGCCTCTGCAACGGTTGGCACTTCCAGCGTTGCGGAGGCCGCAGCATTAGCCGCTCTGGGCCCGAGAGCGCGGCTCACTGTAACGCGTCAGACAGGACGCTTCTGCACCTGCGCCGTGGCGGTGATCGCATGAGCGTTCACTTTATCGGTGCCGGTCCGGGAGCGGCAGATCTACTTACTCTTCGAGGCCGTGACTTAATTCAGAAGTCCCAGGTGTGTCTCTACGCCGGCTCTCTGGTGCCGAAGGAAGTGCTTGCGCATGCTCCGGCCGGTGCTCGCATCATCGATTCTGCTGAGATGAACCTTGACGAGATTATTGCCGTAATCGCTGCGGCGCATGAGGAAGGTCTTGATGTCGCGCGCATTCATTCGGGAGATCTCTCCATCTGGAGCACGATGGCGGAGCAGATTCGCCGCCTCACTCAGCTCGGCATTCCCTACGATGTGACTCCCGGTGTTCCTTCCTTTGCCGCTGCCGCCGCTGCTCTGAGCCAGGAGCTGACACTACCCGAGATCGCCCAGACCCTGATCCTGACACGGACTTCGACTCGATCAACCCCCATGCCTCTTGGGGAAGATCTCACCACGCTGGGCAAGACCGGGGCAACGATGGCCATCCATCTCTCGATCATGAATCTCGAGATGGTGACCTCGCAGTTATTGCCGCTGTATGGAGCGGACTGTCCCGTCGTGGTGGTGTATCGAGCCAGTTGGCCGGACCAGGCTATTCTGCGAGGGACGTTGTCTACGATTCAAGAGATCGTTGCTGCCTCAGGTATCAACAAGAATGCCCTGATTTTAGTCGGCAAATCTCTTGGCCAATCGGTCTTCGGTGAGAGCTATCTTTACTCCGCATCCAGAGATAGGGAACCGGAAGCAAAAGCGTAGGGATTCAAGAGAGAAGGAAATGCAGACGCTGCACGACATTACATCGAAGGACGCTCCGCCACGCGTATTGATCCTCGGTGGAACCGGAGAGGGTGCGCAGCTTGCTGCCAGACTTGCAGAGAGAACAGACTTCATTGTGATCTCGTCGCTTGCCGGTCGAATCGGCGAACCTAAACTTCCCCAGGGTCTTGTCAGGGTGGGTGGTTTCGGTGGTCTTGATGCACTCGCCTCTTATCTCGTGAAGGAAGAGATTAAAGCAGTGATTGACGCGACCCATCCTTTCGCCGCGAAGATCAGCCACAACGCCGCAATCGCGTGCAGTCGCACGGGATTACCGTTGATCGCTCTGCGTCGTCCACCCTGGGGAAAGATCGACGGAGACCTATGGCATGAGGTTGACGACTTTCAGAGTGCGGCCAGCTTTGTGGAGGCTAAGAAAGCTCGCGTATTTCTTTCTATTGGCCGCCAGGAAGTAGGTGCGTTCTCAGGGTGCAGGGATGCATGGTTTCTGATTCGCGCCATTGAGATGCCTGGTGAAGGTCTGCCGCCTCATCACGAAGTGATCCTGCAACGTGGTCCCTTTGCGCTTGAGGATGAACTGCATTTGCTGCGCAAGTATTCCATCGATTATCTGGTTTCGAAAAATAGTGGCGGTTCGGCAACTTACACCAAGATCGAAGCTGCTCGTTTCCTTAAGATTCCGGTGGTGATGATCAACCGGCCTCTCAAGCCCTCTGTCCCGTGCGTCGGGACAGTCGAAGAGGCTATCGATAGGCTTGAATGTCTCGTGCCTGCTGTTTCTAAATATTCGGAGGAGTGCAGAGGATGAGAAAGCTTTACGTCATTGGCATTGGTGCGGGTGATCCGGAACAGGTCACCATGCAGGCGATCCGAACGATGAACCTGGTCGATGTGTTTTTCTTCCTTAGCAAAGGGGACGCCAAAGACGATCTCCTGCGTATCAGAAAAGAGATCTGCGATCGCTATATCGAACAGGGAACGTACAAGGCGATTGAAGTTACAGATCCGGAGCGTGATCCTTCGATAACACCCTACTCTGCACGTGTTGAGGCGTGGCATCTGGAGAGGGCTCTTATTTATGAAGGGCTGATCGAACGAGAGCTGGGCGAGGAGGATTGCGGCGGCATTCTGGTATGGGGAGATCCTTCTCTCTACGACAGTACGCTGCGGGTTATTGATCAAGTTCTCAAGCGGGGCAACGTTCATTTTGACTATGAGGTGATTCCAGGAATTACCAGCGTCCAGGCCTTGGCCGCGCGTCACAAGATCGTCTTGAACGGTATTGGGGAATCGGTGTGTGTGACGACTGGCCGTCAATTAGCGGCTACTGGTCTGCCAGACAATACTGAAAATGTAGTCGTTATGCTGGACGGTAATAACTCCTATAAGAACCTGGCGGACCCCGACCTTCATATTTATTGGGGAGCTTATCTCGGAACCGAGAACGAGATCCTGCTCTCCGGGAAGCTTGGTGAGCTTGCCGAGACGATCGAAGCAACGCGCGCCGAAGCCAGAAAGCGTAACGGTTGGATCATGGATATCTATCTCCTCAGAAAATCAGATTTGTGATCTTCTGAGATTGATTAAATCTCCCACCTATCCCCACTACTTATCATCGATGGTGTTTGTCCAGTGGGGAGCCGTAGCTGCCAGCTTCCGTTCAGCGCCGATATTTCGTATGACGGTTAGTCCCTGTGTTCCGAGCAGGTAGGTCGTGCCGTTGCTTTCGTCCGTCTGCTGTTGCACGACGCCCTTTACGATCGCGATGGCATGCGAGGCCAAAGGCTCAATCACTTCATAGTCCTGAGGGGCAGGGGGACTTTGGGTGTTGGTTTTGTTCTCCGCTACCGGGACAATGTAGCAGGAGTTTGTCGCCGCTCCAACGGCTTTGAGGACAGGCTCTTTCGGCTTGCTCAGATCGATGATTGCCGTTCCGCGCCCATCGCGATAGCGAATCATCTCCAGCGATTGACCGGCAGGCTGCACGAAATCGAAGGCCGCGGGCGCATTAATCTCCGACAGCTTTTTGAACTTGATTCTTCCGGGATCTGAAACATCGAAGATGGCAATCTGTCGCCCGTTGTCTTGTTCGATGTACAGATAGAGCGTAGCCGGATTCACGAGGTGAAGGTCCATTGCCAGGCCCTGTTGCTGTGCCTGCTGCGGCAACTTGTTCTCGGGCACGATGACAAGGCCCTCTGCAATTGTCTTCGCCTCGCAAAGGGCTGATTGAGCTACCAGGACTACTCCTAAAAGAAAGCCAGCCGAACGGCCGGTAAATCCGAGAATTGACATTGAGAGCTGCTCCCTGTGTCGCAGATTGTTGTTGCGATCATTAAGATGAGCTTCGGCATATTGAAGGTGCTGAATACTTTGTATGAGGTGTATGCGAAATGGGAATAGTGGATTGGCATGTTGAACTGAGGCTTATCGAGATCTATGGGCCAGAATGAGGTTTGAGGATTCGCTGCCGACCGCGAATTGAATGTCATGACACCGCAGTATCATAACGAGCATGCAATTGCAGACAACGAGCAAACCGGAGATCTCGCCGAGTCTCTGGCAATCCATCAAAGAATCTCTACGTGGCAGCCATCAGGACTACACGACGGGTAGCCTGAACCGGTCGATTCTTCTGCTCGCCATTCCCATGGTGCTGGAGATGGTGCTCGAATCGCTTTTTGCCGTGGTGGATGTCTTCTGGGTCAGTCGGCTGGGTGCGGATGCTACTGCCACGGTGGGTTTGACGGAGTCGGTTCTCACTCTGGTCTTTGCTGTGGGGATGGGCCTTGGCATGTCGACCACGGCCATGGTCGCGCGTCGCATAGGCGAGAAGGATGCGGATGGTGCCGCCATCTCTGCGGTTCAGGCGATGATCCTGGGCTTCATTGCCTCCCTGGTGCTCGGTGTTCCGCTTTACTTTTTTGCGCCCCATCTGCTTGGGCTGATGGGTGCGTCGCCTGCCATTATCGCCAGTGGAGTGAACTACACGCGGATCGTGCTGGGCGGCTCCGGCATCGTGCTGATGTTGTTCCTGAACAACGCTATCTTCCGTGGCGCGGGCGATGCCGCCATTGCCATGCGTCTGCTTTGGGTCTCGAACATTCTCAACCTGATCCTCGATCCGTGTCTTATCTTCGGCCTTGGATCCTTTCCCCGGATGGGCGTTACGGGCGCAGCGCTCGCGACCTTTACCGGGCGTGGTATCGGCGTTCTTTACCAGTTCTACCGGCTGGGCAAGGGAACGGAACGGCTGCAGATCCTCTCGCGCCACATGAGATTGCAGGGCGCCGTTCTCTGGCGCCTGGTGCGTGTGTCGTTATCCGGCATTCTTCAATTTCTTATCAGCCAGGCCAGTTGGATCGGCCTCGTTCGCATTGTGAGTATCTTCGGCGCTCCTGCCCTGGCCGGATACACCATCGGCATTCGCATCGTCATCTTCGCGATTCTGCCCTCCTGGGGATTGAGTAACGCTGCCGCTACACTCGTGGGGCAGAACCTTGGAGCGGGCCATCCTGACCGCGCCCGCAATGCCGTGTGGAGAACAGGCCTGTGGAACATGGTCTTTCTCGGTTCCGTGGGCATCGTCTTTATCGTCTTTGCTCCCTTTATCATCGGCCTGTTCACGAGCGACCCAGCGGTAGCGGCTGTAGCCGTTAATAGTTTGCGCATCTTCAGTTGCGGGAACATCGCCTATGCCTATGGCATGGTGCTTCTGCAGGCATTCAACGGAGCTGGGGACACGGTCACACCTACCTACATCAATCTCTTCGGCTTCTGGATCGTCGAGATCCCTCTGGCGTGGTGGCTGGCGATGCATACCCGGATGCACGTCAATGGAGTCTTCGTCTCCGTGGTCGTGGCGCAGTCCGTCATTGTGCTCATCAGCCTGGTGCTCTTTCGACAGGGGCGATGGGCTACGCGGCGCATCTGAAGGGGACCGGATAGGCTCCGGATTATGTGGGGCGATTTTGGTTGCTCGCTTTACAGAACCTTCATCTTAGATTTCTTCCGGCTTCCTATAATCGGAAGACTCATGAACGCTCCAATCGTATTTGTCAGCGGAAGCAAAGGCGGCGTCGGTAAATCCATCACCTCGATGGCAGTGCTCGACTACTTCACCACGCAGCATACATTTCTGAAGCTGATTGAGTCGGACAAGAGCAATCCTGACGTATGGAGCTCTTACGGCAGCACCGTCGAGAGCGAAGGTGTGGACTTGGACGACGTTGAAGGCTGGATCCAGCTCGTAAACATCTGCGACGCACAGCCCTTCAAGGCGATTGTGGTCAATACGCCCGCGCGCAACAATATGGGCGTTCGTGCCCATGGAGCGATCCTGCGCGACTCCCTGAAGGAGTTGGGACGTCCCCTCGTGACGCTGTGGGTGATCAATCGGCAACGCGACAGCCTGGAGTTGCTGAAAGAGTATATGGAGCTGATGCCGGATGGGGTGACCCATGTCGTCAAGAATGGATACTTCGGAGAAGAGCGGAAGTTCGAGCTCTACGAGAAGAGCCCCGTTCATGAGAGCATCCAGCAGCAGAACGGCAAGAGCCTCTTCCTGCCGGACCTGGCGGATAGAGTCACGGACGAGCTTTACAGCAAAAGAATCACCCTGGCGGAAGCGGCCCAGCAGTTGAAGGTCGGCGACAGGGCAGAGCTGCAGCGATGGAGAACAGCGGTTGCAGAGATGCTGACCTCCATCGGGCTTTGATTCCCATAGACGATAGCAGTCTTCTGGAAGACTGGCGGTCCCGGTTTTATCTCACGTCATAAGGGGTTCCCAGCAGTGTATTCGATACCGTAAAGTAAACCTTTTGCCGAGAATACCGGTCTATCAGGTTAACGAGGTCGCGATGAAACTGCGTTTATCCTCTCTTCTTTTACTGGCTGCGCTTTGCGCAAGGGGCCATGCCCAGCAGCCGCAAGGGGCGGTTGAAGCCCTGCGTAGCCTGTGTTCGCAACCGGCGAATCATACCGCGTTTACCTTCGATCACAACATGCTCCAGGTGGCAGAGGGCTATATCGACGATGGCTCAGAGGGGAAACGCGCCTTCGCCGCGCTGAACAGTATTACGGTGGAGAACTTTCACTACCACGAGCCGGCGTTCTACCTCCCCGAAAGCATGTCCGCGCTAGTAGCGGTTTATAACGCTGCGGGTTGGAAGCACCTGGTCAACCAGAATGCGCCACCGCGCGAGTCTGCTTCGCCTCATGCGCCGATCACCGATCTGTGGCTGCACTTTCGCAGCGGCGAGATCGACGATGTGACCGTGCTGGTGCGGGGACAACGCGAGATGAACCTGATTGAAGTTTCAGGTGCGCTGCGGCCGCTCGATCTCGTGCACTTGAGCGGGCACTTTGGCATTCCGAAGATCGATCCGAATGCTGTGATGGTGCCTGCGCCTCCAGGGAAGTAGTTTTATTGTCCGTGCCCTGTCGTTCCTCGCTTCGAGGCGTTTTAATAATCCCACGAGCTCATGCGCTTGGAGTCACGATCTAATTCAGTTTTCTAAAGCTAAATAGGCCAGTCCGTCATGGGCTGGCCTTTTGCTGTGTTCGGAATCACAGAACGTATCCAAATAGAAGTTTGCGTGATTCGCCTGGGATGATGAATAAGCGAATCGTAGACGCCTGTCTGTTGCAATTGGCGAGTTGCGGTCGCTATATCGTTTCCACGATTTCGCCTTGACAAGGCGAGCAGAGCACTCTACCGTTCCCACATCGGAATTTCGTTAAGGATTCGCGATAACTACTCCCACACAACAGAGGTGTTTCCGTGTCTTTCTTCGCGATATCAGGACATGCGTATCAACCGCCAAGTCCCCATCTAAACATCCATCCTCGATAACAAATACATCACTCAAGCCAATAGACCCACTTGGCGGACGGCTCAATTGGACCAGCCTGTGTCTTGATCTGTAGAGGTAAAGACGAGGCACTATTCATAACGAATAACTGAGGTTAGGGGAGACCCCAGCCATACCTTATTAGAGAAAGCGATCAATGAAGCCGATTTTGCTCGCAGCGCTAATTACACTGGGGTGTCTCTCTGCTACTACGCCCAGTGTTGGACAGGTCCAATCGGACGGTGTTGTCCAAACGCCAAATCAGAATGGGCCTTCGAATGGTCGTATCCCGGTGTTTGACGTTGTTTTGATTAAGCCGAACAAGTCCGAAACTCAAATGCAAGAAACTCAACCACCCGATGGCTTCGGTGTAAAAGCTATCTCGCTCGAGGAGCTTATTGCCTTAGCGTACAACGGTACGCCCTTCCTGTTGGATTCTCTGATTGAGAATGCACCGAAGTGGGCTAAATCTGACAGATTCGATATTGAAGCGAAGGTCGATAGCTCCGAGATGGACACCATGAAAGCTGTGAACAATGAAGATTATTTCGCAGCTATGATGCGCGGCGCTCCGACAACCAGGATGCTGATGCTACAGGCGCTGCTGCGTGATCACTTCAAGCTCATGGCGCATTTTCAGACAAAGGATCTTTCGGTTTATGCCCTGACCGTGCTGAAGGGAAAGCTCAAACTGAAAGAATCCGATACCACTGACGTTCTTAAGACAGAAGCCCGTTTCAGTGATGGTGAACTTACAGGAAGACGGATGACGTTGAGCATCCTACCGCCTTTTCTCATGATGCAGCTCGGGAAGCCGGTTATAGATCAGACCAATCTGAAGGGACGCTACGACTTCGACCTGAGGTGGACACCGGAGGGCCGCTCAGACGAAGAGGCTGGAGCGAATCCCCCTCCCGGATTGTTGACTGCTATCCAGGAAGAACTAGGGTTGAAATTAAACGCTACGAAAGGGCCGGCAAAAGTCTTGGTAATAGATCATGTCGAGCGACCATCAGAAAACTAGCCTTTCAGTCAGCCGCTACATCTATTTGACTGAACAGTGAAGGCTATATTGCCTGTTCAGATCTTTCAGCAACCGATCCGAAGACGGTATCAAGCTGGAGCTCACCGGTGAGCAATAGCTGCACGCGGAGTCACCATCTGATGGTGATTTCTAATGCTAAATAGGCCAGTCCATGATGGGCTGGCCTTTTGTTGTGCTCCGAGTTGATCGTTAGACTCTCCGAAGCCAGATGTGCTACAAAGTCTGGGTGCATGATCCATGCATCCCACCGGGCTACAGCTTGGCATCCCCTTACGTGAATATCAGTGCAGTTGAATTCGCTTTCCTGCCTCTGTGTCTGCCGCACATTTTCAACAAACACAGAAAGTCATCAATCTCTCAACCTATAAGGAGAAATGATATGCCGACAGTTATTTCCGAGGAAATTGCAAAGGAACCCACCGCAGAGAAGCCCACAGAAGAGAAGTCCACCGATGAACAGGCTCCAACGAAGGAAGAGGTCGTGAAGCCGGGTGAGGCTTACGTCTATAGGGCACCTAATCAGCTTTGATTAAGCCATCACCAACCGCGACACAAGCAAGAATGCCCGGCAACCTCTCATGAGGACCGGGCATTTTCTGTTTCGCGAGGCTGGTCCGATGACACTACGGTTGTGATGTTTGTGCGGGTCCAGATACAACGGCTTTTATCCGGTCGGTCAATGTCTCGATGGACTTTGTGAAAGCAATCTTACCTTTGGGTATGGTGGTATCCCGTCCTGCCCAGATGGTGATCGCATACAAAGAACTTTGCGTAGAAGGATCGAGGATGGAAAGGTTCAAGAACGCGGGGAAATAGGTGACTCCCTGAGCGCTCCCAGGGTTCCCAGCCACCTCCGCTGAACGCTCCGTACCCCGTATCTCGAAGATAAGATCAGCTTGCGCCGGTGAAGCGACTAACTGGAATCGGCCCCACTGCTTGAGCGACGCGTAAAGCTCGTTGTAAGCCTCATTTGGGCCGCCCGGAATATTTTGTACGAACTGCTGCTCCTCGCCTCCATTGGAGAGAAAGATCTTCTTTGCGGAGGTCACCCTGGCAATCACTTCAGGCGAAGGTGGCGGCGAAGGTGGTGGTGCTACTGTCAGGCAGGCTATGGTAAGAAAGGGAAGCAAAAGGCAGAGGCTCAGCAAGGGCCTGCGGATTAGGGTGTTCATGATGTACCTATCGTTGGGCGTACTCAATGGGGAAAGCGGGCGACGAGGTGCAGGCACAATACTACTGCACCCACACGCCTAAATTTTGCCGCCCGACAGGCTTTGGACTCTACTCTTCAGAGTGGCGAAGGCGGTATCAAGCTGGAATGACCGGTGAGCAGTACGCAAAGCTGAAGAGGTAGTGTTGTCATCGATTCCGCCAAGTTTCCACTTTCTCGGCGTGTGTGCTACAAAATTTGGGTGCATGATTCCCGTGCATCCCTCCGGGCCACAGTTTAGAACTCCACACCTGAATATCAGTGCAGTTCAAATCGCTTTCCTGCCTCTGTGTCTGCTGCACATTTCCTATGAGCACAGAGATTCGTCAATCTCACAACATACAAGGAGAAATGAGATGGCTCTAACTAGTATCTTTCCAGCCGTAGCAGAGGTAACCCCGCCCGAACAACCCTCTGCTGAAAATGCCGATGTCACCACAGAAGAGAAGTCCAGCAATGAACAGGCTGTAGAGGCTCCCGAGAAAGAAACCTCTAATAGACCGGTCGTCGTACCGTCGATGGATTCGCATAAAATAAAAGGAAACGTAACGTGGTGAACCGCAGCAAAAGCAAGTCCAATCGCCCGGCAGCCTCTCTGAGGACCGGGCGTTTTCAGTTTAAGGAGACTGTTCCGATGGCACTACGGTTGTGGCGTTTGTGCGGGTCCAGATACAACGGCTTTTATCCGGTCGGTCAATGTGCCGATGGACTTCGTGAAAGCGATCTTACCTTTAGGGATGGTGGTATCCCGCCCTGCCCAGATGGTAATCACATACAAAGAACTTTGCGTAGAAGGATCGAGGACGGAGAGGTTTAAGAATGCGGGGAAATAGGTGACTTCGGAATGGCGGCTATCCATACTCGTGGAAATTAGGTCTGGTGGACGTTCCGCACCATGTATCTCGAAGATGAGATCAGCTTGCGCCGGTGAGGCGACTAACTGGAAGCGGCCCCACTGCTTGAGCGACGCGTAAAGCTCGTTATAAGCCTCATTTGGACCACCCGGAATATCCCGTACAAACTGATGATCCTCGCCTCCATTGGAGAGAAAGATCTTCTTCGCAGAAGTCATCCTGGCAATTACATCAGGCGAAGGTGGTGGGGAAGGTGGCGGCGCTACCTTCAAGCAAGCCACAGTAAGAAGCAGAAGCAAAAGGCAGAGGCTCAGCAAGGGTCTGCGAATTAGAGCGTTCATGGCATTCCTATCGTTGGGCGTACATCCATGTGGGAAGGCGGGTGACGAGGGGCAGGCACAATACTACTGCACCCACTTCAGAGGGGAGGCCAGATAGCGCTAGAAGTGACCGGTGAGCAATACGCAAAGCTACGGAGGTGAACTTACTTCATCCTTATCCGGCTCATTCACAATCAAGCTGAATCAATCATGCTCATTCATCACCACGCCCCATCCTGACAGCAGGGCGGGGCTTTTGTGTTTGTGAATTGGTATTAGGTGCAGCGAAGTACAGCGTGCAAAAGTAGCACAAGTTGCTTTTGGAGGCTTTGATGATTTCTGGGGAGGGTTGTAAAACCTGCATATTTATTGAGGATTTATGGTGGCCCGGGCAGGAGTCCAACCTGCGACCTTCGCGTTAGGAGTGCGAATTTGCACTCTCTTGAGTATGCCTGAACTGAACTGCACGAAGACGAATAAATCTAGTAAAATGAATAAGATATAAGGTTTATTTGCGTCAAACTGACTGCACGCTCCTGCACGAATTACCGGTACAAAATCACACAATAATCACACATTTGGGTTATCATCGACCCATGCCAAGAGGTCGGAAAGCAGCAAAAGTGAAGGGCGTGTTCGAGCGGTCGCCCGGGGTATGGTGCGCCCAATACCCAAGCGGAGCCTATCCGGATGGACGTACTCGATGGGTTCGGAAGTCGTTCGGCTCTGACAGGGCGGCAGCGGTTTCGTATGTCGAGAAGGCACGGCTCATTGAGCGGACGGGTGAGGGGCTGTTGCCCACTACGGCTCGGAAGCCTGTCCTGACTTTCACTGAGGCAGACCGACAGGCTGCAAGTGTCACGGTCGATGAGCTGGCTGACGATTACCTCGCGTTCGTCCAGGCCAACCCGACCGAGTTCAAAGATCAGGTCAATCCTCCCCGCGTCATCAAAGAGATCAAAGAGGTGTTCGGCTCACATCCTGCAACGACCTTGGAAGCTCATCAGATCGATGACTGGTTGACCGAGATTCAGAGGAAACGAGATCTCGCTCCCGGCACCGTCAACCGAATCAAGTCCACCTTTTCGGGTATATACCGCCGTGCTCTACAGCGCTCAAAGGTGAAGGTGAACCCTGTTCGTAATGTTCCGCAGCGGAAGATGGACAACAAAATAGGGAAGAGATTGACCGATGCAGAGATCGAAAAACTCCGAAATGCCATCCGCAAGAGTGGTGAATCTAAGGCTCACCTCGCGCAGTACCAGCCGGATGTGATTGAACACCGGTTATGTGAACTTGATTTCGCTCTTGGCACCGCTTGGCGCAAGTCTGAGCAATACGGGCTGAGATGGCCACAGGTGGATTTCAAGAACAAGAAAATCACTGCGCTGAACACTAAGAACGGCGAGACATACGTGTGCGAGATGATGGGGCTTGCAGAAAAGGCATTACGAAGGCTTCAGAAACTCAAACGTTCCCGGTTGGCTGGCCGGAAATACGATGCTCCAACTGATGCCGTGTTCGCTATTGGAGACAACAAGAAGTGGTTTGCTCAGGCGACGAAAGATGCGAAGTTGAAGATTCGCTGGCACGATCTCAGGCACACCGCGATATCGATCGTTGCAGAGAAAGCACCGTTTGCCGTGGTCCAGGCGTTCAGCAGACACAAGTCCTCATCGATGGTCATGCGCTACGCGCACGCTGACTCCACCACTATCCGCGATCACTTAGCAATGCTGGACTAACAAAGGGATGGATGCGTCGTTTCAGCGATCCTTGACCTGTAGTCCAATCAGAATGCGGAGCTTCTTCAAATATGCATCCATGTTTGCTGAGGAGATTTCAGGATTGGAACCATCGTTGTAGAAATAGATTCGATCACTGGTTCCCAACCCATGACAATCGAGCTTGGCGAGTGTAGATGGCCCAAGTCCCGTTATAAACATCTTGTGCAATGGATCGTTCCACTCCGACCACCCGTCTGTGATTGTTCCTAGAGTTTTGTATTTTCTGTTAAAGAACGTCCATGATCCATCAGGATTCTTCTCCATCCCATAAGGAAACATGGCCTGACGCACATTAAGATTCGTCATTGAACTCCTTAATCGTCGCGATTGCAAGATACCCCATGTGGGGCGATTTCATTGCGATCAGCATACAGCGTGGCTTTGAACCACATGTTCGGAAATAGAGAGCTTGCACTAAATTCCACCCGTAGTTATTCTGTAAAAGATGCATTCGGAATTCCTGTTCCTGATTTCGGGAGTTTGCAGCCATCAAATCGAGTAGAGCCTAACAGGCCAGTGGTATCCCCAACATCCTTAGAGTCACTGTGTACTCGTGACTTCGTGTGTCCACTGCTGGTCTTCCGGCATGGTGCCTGTGTGCCTATGCCTTTTGAGGTTCTATGAACGACAACACCGCAACACCCCTTCTCGTATCGCGGAAAGATTGTGCAACCCTTCTCTCTCTTTCCGTCCGCAGCATTGACTATCTCATTGCCGACAAGCGCATCAAGACCCGCCGTGTCGGTGGCTCTGTGCGCATACCCATGACCGAAGTACATCGCATTGCTCGGATGGATTTCATCGGCAGCATTCGTCCTGTCAAGACGCAGGAGGTGGCGAATGCAGCCTAACCTTCAATCGCAACTCACCGCCATCACTAACCAACTCGCAGCCATCACCGACTACCTCGGCGATCAAATCACCTGGACCGGGAAGACGTTCAATCCCACGCAGGGCAAACGCAAAGGCTGCAAGAATTGCTATGCCGCCAAGCCGAAGCCTACAGCCAAGCGCGGTCGTCCAGCCAAGCCGAAGCATGGACGCAGCCGTGGCAAGGCGCACAGCGATGCCATCAGGGCAGGTCTGAGAAAGTCCAAACGCGCCAACGCCAAGTAATCCGTGTCAGTTGAACTACCTCAGCCGCTTCCGGTGCATTGGAAGCGGCTTTTCTTTTGCAGAAGTATGGACTTTACGCAAGGGCGAGCGGAGGTCACAATGAGACTCCGTGACAGGGCATCGTTACTTTACCTTGCAGTCTTCATCTGCGCAGTTGTGCTGGGAGTTTTTTCCTTCACACGGGGTCATGTACAAAGTCTCAGCAAAATTTCCGTCTCTGGGCATGTGAAAGTTGTACCGATAGCAATACTCCGTGATATGTGGCGTTCCAAATATGTCCTTGTAGGTGAGTCGTCCGAAACTATACCAAGATCCAGGATCTTTCACGATACCAGTATGCAAAACAAGCGAAGCAAGGGCTCCGCATTCACTAATCGTTTGCATAGAATGTGGGCCTATCGTGAGTTGCTGTTTTTCCCCCAAGAATTGAGAAAAATCCAGCAACTCATTCGATCTAA
The DNA here is from genome assembly GCF_000178955.2 of Granulicella mallensis MP5ACTX8. Lineage (NCBI taxonomy): Bacteria > Pseudomonadati > Acidobacteriota > Terriglobia > Terriglobales > Acidobacteriaceae > Granulicella > Granulicella mallensis. The sequence continues at coordinate 2,124,013 of NC_016631.1, forward strand.
GTTTGAATTGCTCTCCCGTGCCACAATTCCTTTGCAGCACCAAACCGCGCGCGTTGGTGCTACCGCTGTTTTCAAGGGTTATATCCCAAGAATAGGCTGGCTCGCCGTTGGATGCGAGGCCGTATGTGGTATCAATCGACTTCACAAAGACGAACGCTCTCTGAGTCTCCGTATATTGGCTCTTGAACGTATTAGCTTGGGTGTCGAGTTTTTCTACTGCATCACCGACCCCATTACTGATTTTTCTTGCGCTGGTCGAAAAACTTTCAGCCGCATCGTCAACGCGGTTGGCAGCGGCTATCAGTCGGTCTACTTGAGTAGAGGTGGCGCGGTTATTGCTCCACGATTCGTAAGCCTGAAAAGCGGATACAGAAAAGATAAGCGCAGTAAGAATAATCATCCAGCGCTCGCCCACCTTCACCCGGTCGAGAAGTTTCTCGTTTGTATCTTTCTCGTTTTGAGCGGGTTTATCTGCGCGTGTCTGGGTTTCAAAAGGCTTTCCCGTTTCCATAGGAAGTCTGACATCTGGCGGGCTGTCGGCCTGCTGATTATTAGTGCTTTTCTTATCGTTCAATTTGGGCGCCTTATCCATGTATGAGGATCGCTCCGATGAAGCACAAATACTAAGAGGGCCCAGAAGCACTAGAGCGGTTCAAGCAAGGGATGTCCTAAAGATGCTTTGAAAGACAAGGTTATACCGAAGCGCCAATCTGTGCGATCATGCAAGCCGGGAACGGCCTTGGGTCGGATTTCGCACTCTGTACTGCACTACGCTGCACTGTGTAACCATAAACCACTTGCCAGTGTCAAATAATAGGAGTAGAATTGGCAAATTGGTCGGAAAAGGCCATTTAGTAGTAAGCGGCGGCTGGGGCAGGACTTCGGTGGTCAAAGGTGGATTATGAAAGGGAATGCGGAATAGTGGAATTAATTGGACAACGGGCACTTTCAATGCGTGGACGGGCTGCACAAAGATAGATCAGGAATGCAAGAACTGCTATGCAGAGGTATTGCTAGATCAGAGGTACGGGGCTAATAGAGAGAAGCGGTGGGGTACAGAAGCCAAGCGGAAACGGACTTCTGAAAGTAATTGGAAACAAGTAAAGAAATGGAACTCTGATGCGGCTTCCTCCGGGGAACCGCATTTCGTGTTTTGTGGCTCTTTGATGGATGTGATGGACGGCCATGAGTCGATTCCTCAGGCGTGGCGGGATGATCTCTATAAGCTGATATCGGAAACGCCCAATCTTACTTGGTTGCTTTTGACTAAGAGGCCAGAGAACTATGTGAGCTTTTTGAATGGGCGGCAATTGTCCTGGCCGCATGTGTGGCTTGGGACTACTTGCGGGCACGATGGCGATAAAGCAAGAGGCCGAATAGAGGCATTACAAGGAACTCCTATTCATTCTGAGGCGCAGCGGTTCGTCTCGGCAGAGCCTCTTCTGAGTGATATCAGCGGTATCGATCTATCCGGCATTGGATGGGTGATAGCGGGCGGTGAGAGCGGAGCTGGTGCAAGGCCATTTGATCTAAAGAATGCTTGGAATCTATATGAGGCGTGCGACCGGCAGCATATCGCATTTTGGTTTAAGCAGATAGGCGAGATCACTGTTGACGGCGCGGAATCAATCGAGAAAGTCAGCAGTCTCCATGATCTTTCGCAGGTGCCATCGAAGTATGCGGCGATGATTCGGCGGGAGCGACCAGAGCCATATAGGGCAAGCGTGCAGGCCGTGCCCACGGTGAAGGCCGATCTCCCGGCTCTCGAAGCGGCTACATGGATGGATGCGACAGAGGGCACTGATTCGGCTCTGTCTGAGTGGGTTGATTGCCAGTTTCCGACTGATGAAGTGAAGGCTAGGGAACTTGTTCTGAGGCCGCAACTGTTGGCGGCGGTGACGGCGTTGAAGCGGTCCAGGTTCGATACCGGTCGGCTGTTGACTGAGTATCGGAAGCTGTTCAAAGGCACCTTCGACGGGCTTCTTAATGCGCTGGGAATTAAGCGTAGGACAGGCTTCGACATCATTGAGGATTACGAGAGAGCGAAGGCTGTAGCTGAACCATTGAGGGCGGCAGCATCGCGAAAGGGAATCGATCTAGCGGAGCGGAAGTACGAGGACTTGGCTTTGCAATTGGCTAAGAGTGCGAAATCCGCACTGTCTGATGATGAGGCTGATGTCGAGTTTGAGGCTGTTGCTGAGGAAGTCAAGAGTGAGCGATTGAAGAGCAAGCTAGATAAAGGCAAAGCAGATAAGCTCGTTCAGATCTCGTTATCCGGCGGTGCTAATGCGACAGAGTTGGAAGAGAAAGTGAAATCGGCCCTGGGTGCAGATGTGTTTCGGGCGCGATACATCGCCTGGCTGAAGACTCAAGAGGCGGCATTAGCGGAAGCTGCGTAAGACGCAGAAATGCCCGGCTCTCGTTATGAGTTGCCGGGCGTGTTTGCTTGCCTGTAATGCGGGTTGGGTAAGGTTTAAAACGCCAACGGCCCGTTATTCCGCTGCGCCTTGATGGAGACTTTCTTTGCGGCTTTCTTTGCCGGAGCCTTCTTCTTTGCCAAGGTCACAGGACCAGTAAGAGTGCCAGTCCCGGTAACTGTCGCTCTTGTCACGGTCTTCTTCTTGGCAGCGGCTTTCTTCGCTGGCTTGGCAGCGTAGGCCCCCATGTACATGCGTGACTTTGCTGGGGACTTCCTCGCAGCCGTCTTCTTAACAGCCTTCTTCGCTGGTGCCTTCTTTGCTACAGCTTTCTTCGCGGGAGCCTTCTTGACTGCCTTCTTTACGGCTTTCTTTGCAGGAGCTTTCTTTACAGCTTTCTTGGTTGCCATTGTGTCGCCTCTCATAGATGAATTGGGAGCCTACACCAGAATGAGGTCGATGCAGCGAATGGGGAAGACTCAACTTTGGTTCATGCGCGAGGCATAAGACTCACCCTCGCAGCATCGACTGATTCAGATTCTGTGCGACATCAGGGCGGCTGCGAACATCGCAACGTAGGAAAGTGTCAGCATTTTCCAATAGCCATTCTTGCCTAATCGAAAGGGTATTGAAGGGAACCCGACTTTGGGACCGTAGCGAAGGACCTGCCACAGGATGAATGCGAGAACCGGGGGAGCTAAGACAAGAATCAAGATTGTGGTCTGCATTGCTGCTACCTCCGCAATAACTATTTCATGCTTTCTTCAGCTTTGACCAGCGTCTCTTCTGTGAAGCGTTGATTCTAGCGCATTCAGCAGGCCTTCTTAAAGCATTTGATCCGTTTTGGCATGTTAGTTCGTACTGATGGTGGGGAATTCTTAATCCTCTTCAAGAGTCGCTTTACATCCGTTTGCTCGGCAGGGCTGAGGCTTTCATCAAATATCAATCGGGCAGGACGTGTCACATACATCCGCTGCGCGAGATCGGGCGCTATGATGCGCAAGTCCAAATCTTGATCCTCGAACGAGACAAATCGATCGAATGTAACCAAAGGGCCACGTCCCCCTGGGCATTCGTGTCTATGTGGACCCACACCAATCCAATTCAACTTGTAGGCTATCCCATTTGCTCTGGCTTCGCCGCCACTCCCACCAATCCCTATTACAGCGTCATAGGAATAGCCTCGGACAACCCCCATGCAGTCGTGGATTCCAAACCGCCCCTTTTCGTCTGGATCACCATTGTGAGTTCGTTTATAGATGAGGGTTCTCATGCCGGATAGTGTACATGGCGCTGATGTTTTACTGTGTTGTCTCAAAAGTATCGAGAGTCATGTGCCTTGAAAATAATTTCAATTATTTTCGTTTTCCACTGACGGAATTGAAAAAGATTCCGATACTACCTATTTACATAAGCAGCAAAGCCCATCTGGATATTTGAAAACGGGGCAATTGAGCATTGAAACCGGGCCGTCGTGATGACGCCTCGACCGAAGGGCTCAATACGCATGGTAAGAAGTTAGACTGTCCCATGACCGGGTAACGCACTCAGGCGTCCGGCGAAGTGATGAACCGATATGTTCGGGTGGGGCACAGCACAAGCGATACAGGGCATGATGTAAAGAGCCTTGGATCACTCTCCGAAGGGAGCTGGTGTGTTGGCGATACTTTCTCAGGATGCGTTACAGGACCGGGGGGTGACAGAGCACCCATAGCCAGCCTGAGAGTACGAGTCTAAGAAAGTCATACGCTAAGGTCTTTATACTGTCGGCCCTCCTCAGGGTAACGATTGGTGATGATTCAGAGTGATGCACTTCTCTTCAATACCTATAGGGTAAGGAGAAGTGTGTCACCACTGAATCATTGCCTGTCGTTATAGGGTGCGACGACAAGTTCATTCATGCTGTGATGTGATGCCAGACGATCTCTGTGTATGACGTGCTGCCAATCTGTTGAAGTCAGCCATCATTAACACCCTATCTGGCCCTGACCATTTGTACTTGCGGTGTTTGATTCGTAAGCAACAGGTCTATCGTCTGTGAAGGTAATATGCTTCACTGAACGTGGCTGATAGCATGGTCGAATGCCAAATTCTCCGACACCACGAGAACTCCTGCTAGTAAAAGTTGACAGGGCCTATAAGCACATCATCGATCTTGAGGCCGAAATCCTCCAATTCAATCGGGAGGGAGACAGTCACGAAATCTTCTCTAAGGACGACCTTCAGACCGGTGAGCGAACGTTTTATCTCCGAATTATCAAGGATATCCCTCTGGGCATTTCTGCGCTTGTCGGAGATGTTGTTCAGAATCTCAGAAGCACACTCGATCATCTTGCCTTTCACTTGGTACAAAGTAGCCCCATTACTCCTAAGCCCAAAGAGCAAGACATTTACTTCCCCATCTATGAGACGGCCGCCAAATACGATTCTGGAAAGATGAGAAAAACACAAAGCATGGCGGATGCTGCTATAAAGGCTATCGATGACATCCAGCCCTACTACAGAAGCGACCCCATTGATTACTCCGCTGGGATCGGGAATGGAACTCCCCTCTTTTGGCTCGACGAAGTCAGCAAGCTCGATAAGCATCGCCTTCTCGTCACGATTCGAGGTGATGTAGTATCCCATTCCCTTCCAAAATCTAAGCGGATTGAGATGGCCAATTTCTTGAAGACCGCATTGGGGAGCACGTCGGCTGATGTTCGGATTGCCTTTAGGCCAACTGATAGCCCTTTGGTAGATGGCAGCGTGTTGTGTACCCTCCCCATCGCAGATGTAGACAATAAGATGGAGTTTGGATTTCAAATAGCCTTCGGAGAGCCGAAATGGGTTAGAGGCAAGGAACTGCTCTCTACTTTGAAGCACTGGCACAAGTTCGTTAGAGATATTATCGAGGACTTCGACGCTAAAGGTTTGCTCTGACCGCTACCGCGCAAAAGGCTCCTAAAAGGATAAAAGCAACGGGCGGCAATCTCAAGCTCATGCCGATCACAAACGTGATTAAAACAGTCAGTGCGTCATGAAAATAATTACAACTATTTTCATTTATTTGCGTTTTTCGTTGATGGTTTAGCGTGGAAAAAGCATACTAAGGATATGTGTAGGCAAGAATACGCCTGCACTTGCATTGAGTTCTGTTGAGAACCAGCAAGTCATCTCTCAACATAGGAACTCATCATGCAAGCTCTGCTCGACAATCCCCCAAATCCCAACATTCCTGAAAAGTTCATAGACAGGTTCTTCGATAAGGTCCAGGTCGATCCTGTGACCGGCTGCTGGCACTTTGACGCTGCTCGCTTTCGCAACGGATATGCCCATTTCCATAATCCCGTCACAACCGCGTATGCCCATAGATTTTCTTTCCTAGCCTTTAATGGCCCTCTTCAAAAGGGTCTGAGTGTCCAACATCGTTGTCCGGCTGGATCGAATAAGGCATGTGTCAACCCTGCTCATCTCTTCCAGGACACGGCGAAGAAGAACAGCCAGGATGCTGTTGTTGAAGGTCTGTATTCGGCTACACCACGCCGTAAACAAGTGAAGGCTACAACGGAAGAGATTGCAGACATTCGCAAACGTTTCAATGATGGGGAATCTCTATATTCCATCGCGAAGAAATGGAATCGTTCTGTTCCGTATGTGTCGAGTGTCGCCTCGATGAAGCTGCACACTGGCAAACCACGCAAGCCTAGGGCTCCTCTATCAGGCATATCAGCAGTAGAGAAACCCGCCAAAAAGAAGAGTGGAAAGGTCTGGGACACATTAGCCACCCATCTCGCAAAGGAGGCCGCGTAATGACCAATCAGAGAGAACGGAACGCGGAAGCCATTGAGCGGTATGCCCAGCAGGTTCGCGAAGCCTCGGCCGATGTGGAAAGAGCATTTAAGAAGGTTCAAGAATTGATCGATCGATATTACCCAAACGGGATCATGGAGAAAGACGATGCAGAATAATCGCCTCGCTCCAGATCACTTCTTTCGCCTTGCGGATGCACGAAATAGAGATTACCGGCAAGACCAATACGTCGCATTGCTTGAGGCCGCGCCACAAACTGAAAAGGCAGCATTAGCAATCCTCCGAACGGTTCATCATCGGCAAGAGACATCACGCCGTCGGGATCGTAAGTGGACTGTCCAGCCCGACCTGACATTCGATCCCATCGCGCCACAGGGAGAAGATACAGACGGTCATATAGTAGCTGCCTTATCCTGCTTGCCCCTTGAAGATCAAGACATAATCAGCCAACACATCATCGAAGGAATGTCACTCAGAGACATTGCCAAGCAGCAAGGCGTCTCGAAGGACTGCATTCGTAAGCGGTATGACCACGCCAAGCAGAAACTTCAGGCACTCGCCCAAAAAGAGTAGCCAATTTCCTTCTCAAAGACCCGTAATAAGTAGAGGGGAAATATCTCCGCATCAGTCCGATCATTCGATCACCCACCTATTGACTGTTAACGCGTGCTGCATAAACCCCGCCCAATAGAGAACCAACCCCTCGACACATTCAAATGCGAAAAGACACATCACTCCCAAAGCGGGAGAAACACATCCCCGAACGTATCAAGCTCGCTGACGCGTCCGCTCATCCTGGTGTCGAACTCATCGAAGCCTTGACCGAGAGACGGCCAACAGCCGAAGCCAAAGCGATTCTCGAATCATGGCGTTTCAAATATCAGCCGTATAGCGGCAAAACACACCCTAAAAATAGGTACATCCTAAATGTCTAATTGGATCACTAACGCCGCCGACGCCATTGCACACGCCTTCACAAGCGTATTCGGCTCAACAGCCGCAAAGAACTTCCTCGATGCCGAAAAGAACATCCTAAAGACTGCTCTCGGTGTCATCGCAAAGGATGCCGTCACAGCAGTTCAGCAAGACGTAACCAGTCCTCTATCTGAAGCCCAATGGGCAACAGCAGCCGCCACCATCGGCGCTAAAGCAGCAGGCGAGGGAATCGTCGTAGCCGGTCAAGAAATCGACCTGTTGATTGGATTGTTCAGCGCCGTCAAGGTCAGCTAGTGCCCCAGGCTGCAAAGCGCCCATGCAAGAAGTCAGGATGCAGTGAACTCACCTTATCCGGCTATTGCGAGAAACACAGCACGACAGACAATCTGTACAAATACGATAATCATCGTGGTTCAGCAACATCTCGCGGATACGGTGCGGACTGGAACAGGCTCCGTGTGCAGGCACTCATCAGAGACTTCTATCTCTGTGTCCGTTGCAAAGCGAACGGCGATATAAAGCCCGCTACGGATGTTGACCATATCCGGCCATTCAATGGCAAAGACGATACTCTCCGTCTTGATATAGACAACCTTCAATCCCTTTGCAAAGCCTGTCACTCACGCAAAACGGCCAAGGAAGATGGCGGCTTCGGTCACGCCAAATCATGAATCAAGACCTCATAGATATAGCTACCAAAAGAAACATCATTGCGGACGATAGTATTGTCCGGGTAGTTAAATCAAGATGAGGCGAGGCTATAACTGAGATAACGAGTAACAATGCAATCCGCATAGTTACCATATTCCAATTTAGCTGTTGGCCTGACCGTCGAGATTGCATGAGCATACCGCCAAGCGCAATCAACGCCGCAATGCCACCGAAAATAGTCGATCCCCAACTAGCCAAGAACTCATGATCGTGCAGCCAAGTTTGCATGACTATCTCCTCGCTTAGAACTTGTTTCTGTCTGTTTCAGGAAGCCCACCCGACACTTCATTGGGATTCTTCGTCTCTTCGGGATCGTCATACTCCCGCAGAGCGCGCACCTCATGATGCCAAATTTTCATCGTTGAGATGACATCTGTGAGGCTTCCTGACTGCAAATCTGTTTTTTCAGGCTCGCTCTTTGCCAAGCGAGGCCTGACTATCGTCGCTCCTGGTGGATGGGATTCCACGATAAGGAAGACGCCTTGCGCGTCCTTGCCTCCGAGCTGAGGCACAATAGCTGCTCTTACCTGTCCATGCGCAATGTAAACGCATTCAGCTCCGGCTAAACGCCTAGCTTCTGCAACCACATCTCTAACTAGACCCGCTACGTTCACATCGAATAGTAGCCCCGCCACGTCTTCCATCGACATCGTGCGTCTCCCTACATCATTTTCTTGAGTTTCTTAGTGCCAGAACTATATCAGCTTAGCCACGGTGACTGTCTTACGGAGATGTCAAAGTTGCCCGCCAATAGTGTCGATATGGTCTTGACTGACCTGCCGAAGCGGTTTCCACCACCGAGCGACGAGGTTGTCAGGCTGTACACACAGGAACGATGGACACTCCGCAGAATAGCTGACCTCTATCATTCAAATCACCACGTTATTCGCCGTATCCTGCATAAAAACAATGTCGAGATTATCGGCAACAGGGCGCGGAAGCCAGTCAGCGATGAGACGCGAAAGCGTCAGAGCGCGGCGGCTAAAAAGCGTGGCCCGCACCTGACCAAGTACACATACAGCGAAGCCCAGAATAGAGCCAATCAGAAGCGCAAGATGGGAACAGTGATTGACCTCGATCAATACAAAGATTTCGAGCGTCTCAAGTTCCTTACAAAACTGACCTCCAGATATCGAAAACACTTTGGACATTCCGATGAGGTCCGCAAGGCATTTATAGATAAGTTCTGGAATGATCCGGCTTTCAATGCGATATACGACCGATGGATTAGCTCCGGCCAGAACAAATGGTGGATGCCTTCTCTCGATCACAAGCAACCGAAATCACGAAAAGGCTCTTGGGCCTTGGACAATCTGGAAATGCTTACGTGGTTCGAGAACAGGGCCAAAGACAACATGACATCCGAAGAGTGGGCAGCGTTCAAACGCACAAATCACATTAGCTCAGACCTCTTCATCGAGAACATACTTAATGACCGAATCCAACCCAACGGAGAACAACATAGGGAAGACAGCGGATTATCAACTCCTCTTAGGCGATGCGCTTGAGCAGATGAAAGTGATACCGGCAGGATCGATAGATATGATCCTCACCGATCTTCCCTATGGTTAGGAACGACCAGCAACGCGTGGGACAGCATCATTCCGATGGAAAAGCTCTGGGCAGAATGGAAACGCGTCTGCAAGCCAGGAGCGCCAATCGTGCTCTTTACACAGCAACCATTCACCACGACTGTCGCCGTGAGCAATCTCAAACAGCTAAAGACTGAACTCATTTGGGAGAAACCGCAGGGAACGAACTTCCTAAACGCGAAGAAATATCCCATGAAAGTTCACGAGAATATCCTCGTGTTCTGCGATCAAACTCCGCTGTATCACCCACAGATGACGACCGGAGCAACACCATACGTCACTGGCGCTCATTATGGTTCGAGCAACTATCGTCCGATGGATTACGCGGGCGGTAAAGTGAATGCTGACGGCTCTCGCTATCCAAGATCGGTTCTACAGTTCATACCTGAACGAGGAATGCACCCAACACAGAAACCTGTTTCTCTCTGCGAATGGCTCATACGCACATATTCAAATGCTGGCGATACCGTGCTTGATTGCTGCATGGGGTCTGGCACAACGATTCTCGCGGCACTCAATACAGACAGAAAGGGAATCGGCATTGAACAAGATCAGAAGTATTTCGATATAGCAGCACAACGATGCAAAGAGACAGAGGCTAACCAAACAACGTTAACCTCTATCCCGCATGAACCAGACATCATAGAAGATAGAGCGGCTTAATAACCTACCAATCTCGATATGGCAGATTCGATTTCGTCACATTAGCTGATGTCAATCCAATTGAGCGGCAAAAGCCAAAGACCGCGAGCTGAGTGAGATCAGCATTGGGCGTCGGTCCTATTTTGATCTCAGTGACTGCATCCCAACGAAAAACGTCAGGACGCATCTCCTCGGCGGCTTTCGAATGAGGCACATTTAGGGCGACATACGGGACCAAAGATGAACGCGTACATCTGAACTCAATTTGATGGGCCTGCTGGAATTGGGATGGCAGAACCAAACGATACTCAGATTCGCTGCTGAATCCCTTATGTTTGTAAAAACTGGCCTGAGCTTCGATGTTGAAACGGAAGTAAGCGTCGATACTAGCGAACTCATCTCCATAGTTATCCTTTAGCTCCTGCACTGACTTCAACGCATCGTTATACGCCGAATTCAATACTTTAATCGCAAGCTCGCCGTCATTAGGATCAACATAGAATACGCGTTTGAATTCACAGGGCAGTATATAGTCCCACACGTTTCGCTTATAACCCTCGTAGGCAGGCTTCCACGCAAGCTCTACTGCTTTTAGACACTCTGTCTTGAATCCGATGCTGACGCCGTTAGCCTGTGGACAATACGAGCGCCATTGATTCAGCGAATCTGACTCTGCGGAGAACGATGCGACATATGGACCATCGGGTACCTGTGATCGCTGGCTAATTCGAAATTGTTCGACTTCCATGCGATGTTCTGACGCGAAGTTGAGTAAATGTCCATCCACGGTGTCGAGCAGAAGGTTCCGCTCAGAGACATCATTCAAATATCCGATATCCGTAGCCCATATCTTCTGTGTCTTCAGAATCTTCATCATTGAAGCCAGAGACGTGTAGTGATACACCACGGTCGGCTCTACGTCTGGAATCAGGGGTTTGAGAACACTGCTCATGTATCCGCCATCCTAACGGAAATCAAAGGTTAGGGGTATGGGGTCGAAATCCCTCGCATTCAGGCCCCCTGAGACCGCACATTGGTCGAATTTTTACGTCTGCAATTCAAAGTTTTGAAAATCGATGCCCAAACCACGTAAACCGACGGCCCTGCTTGCCTTAAATGGCGGTCTGGCCACTAATCCTGGCCGCTATGCAGATAGATTGAGCGAACCTAATGTGACTCTTCCCATTGGTTCAGCCCCATCCGGTTTCTCCAAAGCGAAACGTGCGATATGGGATGAAGTGGCTGGCTTGGTTGCGCCTGGTGTTCTCCAACGCAGTGACCGCATCATCCTTGAACTCATCACCCACCTCATATATGACCTACGCACAGGCCAATCGACTGTCGCGTCTATCGCGCAGCTACGTATGGCTCTCGCCTCATTAGGCATGACCCCTTCAGATCGAAGCCGCGTGTCAGCCGCTCCCCAAGATTCCCCCAATGACCCCTTGCAGTTCCTCGACAGTTAGCTTCACCGACCGCGCCATCCATTATTGCCGGTCCATCTTCGCGAAGGAACATCCTGCTAGTCGATACACAATCGGAGCCTGTCAACGCTTCCTAGACGATCTAGAGCGCACTGATTGGCGCTGGATATACGATCCCGCCCGCGCACATAAGGTTTGCAGCTTCATCCAGCTCTGCCCACACGAAAAGGGCGCAAAGCAATCAACGCCATTCCTATTGGAAGACTTCCAGGTCTTCATTGTCTGTTCCATATTTGGCTTTGTTGACCGTGACACCCAGCTCAGACGCTTCCGTGAGGCTGTATTGCTCATTCCCCGGAAGAACGGCAAGTCGCCTCTAGCTGCTGCCATTGCTCTATACATGACTTTCTTTGACGGGGAGAAAGGTGCCGAAACCTACTGCGGAGCACTCACCGAACAACAGGCCTTTGAAGTCTTCCGGCCTGCAAAGGCCATGCTCGAAGGGATGCCTGCACTCTGCAAGCGTTACGGAATCGAGATAAACGCAAAGTCTCTCGTACAACCTACATCCCGCTCTCGAATGATGCCCGTCATTGGCACAGGCCGGGACGGCTCCATGCCTCATCTGTTCGTAGGCGACGAAGCGCATCAGTGGAGAGACGCATCTCTCTATGACGCCCAATCAACGGGCATGGTCGGACGTAAACAACCTCTCAAGCTCATCATCACCACTGCTGGCGAAACGATCAGCGGCCCGGCCCACTCCAAACAGCGTGAAGTTGAAGCACTGCTAGATGGCAAAGGCGATAACGAACGTCTATTCGGTGTCATTTATACCGCCGATCCCGAGATCCCCTGGACCTCACGCGAAGCCCTCCTAAGCGCCAATCCCAACATTGGTGTGAGTGTCTCGGAAGAATCCCTCATTGAGGCTCAAGCCGAAGCAATTCGTAATAGTGCCAAGCAGGGAACATTCCGCTGCAAACACTTGAATCATTGGATAACCGCCTCATCCGCATGGATGAACATGGAGTTCTTTCGCAAGTGTGCGGATTCCGCACTCAGCCCAGACGCATTCCTCGATGATCCCTGCATCCTCAGCAGCGATCTTGCCTCCAAGATCGACCTCTGCGCTCTCTGCAAACTGTTCAGGCGGGATATAGAAGGCAAACCCCACTATTACGCCTTCGTTCAGTGTTACGTTCCTGAGTCACGCGTCAACGACCCCGCCAACCAACACTTTCAGAAATGGTGCGCTGACGGGCTTCTCACCTCCACACCGGGCAGCAGCATTGATTACGCCACGCTCGAACGAGACACCCTCGCTGATATCGCCAAATTCAAAGTTTCTCTGCTTGCCTATGACGAACGCTATGCAGACCAATTCTCCCAGCGCGTAGCCGAACAAAGCGGCATAGATAGGGTCATTATCCCGCCATCTCCTCGCGAGCTATCACCCGCAATGAAGGAATTGGAATCAGCCGTATACGACGGCAGGTTCCATTACGACGGCAACCCACTTCTTGAGTGGGCGATGGGCAATGTTCTCACTCACGAGACAGTCGCCGGCAATCTCACAATGCCCGACAAGCCGGCTCCCGAAGCCAAGATAGACCCCGCAATAGCCATATTCCTCGCTATGAACCGAGCCATGTTGCTCGATCCCGCAGATAAGACATCTGCCTTTGAACCGTTCTTCCTATAAGACTCCCTCCCGAATGTCCCTTATCAAACTGAATTTAGAAGTGCCGCCATCGCCTCCGATAGAGCAGCGCGACAGCACCGTTAACGTCAATGGCCTGTTCTCCGCAGCATGGTCAATGCTGACGGATACAACACCCACCGCATCCGGCGAGATGGTCAATGAAGCCATCGCCCTGCAACACATTACTGTTTATGCGGCTGTCCGGTGCATTGCTGAGTCCGTAGGCTCTCTGACTCTCCGTCTCTATCGGCGCACCGACAGAGGCCGTCAGGAAGCACTAGACAAGTCCCTATACCGCGTTCTTACCGTTTCGCCTAACGATGAGATGTCTGCACCTGTTTTATGGGAATCAATTGCTGGTTGCATGGCCCTCACAGGCAATGCCTATCTTGAAATCCTCCGCAACAGCGCATTGGAACCAGTCGGCATATATCCGCTATCACCTCTATTAACCACACCAGTCCGTCTCCCTGACAAGACCCTGGCCTTTAAGACGAGTGTCGGCCTCACTAACGGTCAGACACGCATTGTCGCAGCGAAAGATATGCTCCATTTTCCTCTGTTTTCATGGGACGGCCTCAAAGGTCTGTCACCCATTGGTCAGGCGCGGCAAGCAATTGGCCTCGCGAGAGCAGCTGAAAAGTTCGGAAGCAAGTTCTTCGGCAACGGCTCACGCCCAGGTGGATTGCTCACACCGAACAGCAAGATAGACGAAAAAGAAATGATTAACTTCCGCAAGTTCTGGGAAGCCGCCAATGGTGGAGAGAATCAAGGCCGAATAGGTGTTTTACCTCAGTCCTGGACCTACACCCAGCTTGGCCTGTCACCTGAAGACAGTCAGTTTCTCGAAACCCGTCAGTTTAGCCGTACAGATATCGCAGCACTCTTCCGCGTGCCGCCTACGATGGTCGGCGATACCACCCGCCTGTCAAATAACAATCACGAGCAGCAGTCACTCTCATTCGTCACCGATACATTGCGCCCCTATCTGGTCCGTATCGAGAAGGAAATCCAGCGCAAGCTGCTTCCTGTAGACGGCTCAATGTTTGTTGAATTCGATGTTTCTGAACGTCTACGCGGTGACTTCGCAACGACGATGGCGGGATTCGCAACAGGGAAACAATGGGGCTTCTATTCCACCAACGCAGTCCTAGAAAAGCTCGGCGAGAATCCCATCGGTCCAGAGGGTGATGTCTATTGGGCTCCCGTCAACATGATGAACGCGGCAAGTCTCACCACTGTTCAGAAACCCATAGCGCCGACCACGCCTGCTGAAGCAGAAGCCGAAGTCGATCAAAGATCACTGTTCGATGCCTATATCCCGGCATTCAACGGTCTGTTTCAGGATGCCGTTAGCCGCATATCCTCTCGCAGCAAACGCGATGCGGAATCCATCACACCGATCTTGAACCCAATCCTTCAGTCGATTTCTAGCCTGATCGTCACCGAGGCCCGCAGCAAGTTTGATCTTCCTGATGATTGGACGCCTTCAGACAAGATCGTCCGTGACTGTATCAAAAACGCCTCTAGCCGCGCCAATGAATGGACCACGGATAACGCTTCATCTGTATCCGGCTCCGAAATGAGCAAAGCGATTCGTTCCATCCACACAAACATCTTTCGCGAAGCCGGTGCAGCAATAGCCACAAGGAACCCCCATGTCTAAAGAACCAAATTCAGTTGAGCATCGCTATCTAACACAAGAGTTTCGTGTGTCCGATACAGGAGCGCCAACCATTTCCGGTTATGCCGCTCTATTCGGCGTTTTTTCAGAAGATATCGGAGGCTGGACCGAATCGATTGATCCTCACGCATTCGATGCCATCATGATGACGAATCCTGATGTCCGTGCTCTATGGAATCACAATCCTGACCATGTATTAGGCAGAACTCTATCGGGCACATTGAAGCTAAACCTTGATTCTCGCGGATTGGCCTACGTCATTGATCCACCTAACACAACACTGGCTAACGACCTGATTGTTTCGATGCGCCGTAAGGATGTAACGCAATCGTCATTCGGCTTCAAGGTCAAACGCGATCAATGGACAGAGCAACCAGACGGCAGCATCACTCGCCGCATATTGGAATTCCAAGAGTTGCTAGACATATCGCCTGTTACCTATCCGGCTTATGCCCAAACAAGCTCTCAGGCCCGCAACATGCCTTCGACAATGCCAGCCGAACTCCGCTCTAAGATCATCACCCGATCAGCAGACGACATCTCAAATGAACCTATTTGCGAATGTGAATGCACCCAATGTCTCGCAGGAGCCTGCAATCTCTGCTCTGACGATGACTGCATAGACGAAGTTTGTTCTTGCTACAACCAGAATGCTCAGAGATCACTACATGTCTCTGATTCAGAGCATAGACGCCTTCTGATGAAGCTGGCTCTATTGGCTCATAAGCACTAATCCCCACCCCACAAATTTAGTAATTCGCAAGTAGGACGTCGCCGCTATGTCGTGCCGCGTTCAATCGCACCCGTCTGCCTTGCAGCCCTGAAGTCTCGCCCGCAGCGAATCGGTCAGCGCATATCCCCCCTGCAACACGGAAACACACAATGGAAATCAAGTCTTTAACAGAAAAACGCAACAAGATCATGTCTGATGCGACTGCATTAGTAGCGGGCGAAAACGTCACCGCAGAACAACGCACTCAATTCGATTCAATGTTGGCTGATGTCACAGCCATTGACGGCGATATCGCCAGAGTCCAGGCCGCTGACGAATACCGCGCCTCCATCAACAAGGCTACAAACAGCCCACGTCCTAACCCAGGCGAATCCAACGACGTTCATGAATCCGTTGAAGTCCGCAGCGCCCAGGTAAAGCAATCATTTCGCAATTACCTTCGTACCGGCCAGATAGAGATACGTGATTTAACTGTCGCCAACAGCGGCGTTATGATCCCCACTCTCTTCAATCCTTCAGTCTTTGAAGCTCAGAAGTCATACGGCCAAATCTATGACCTCGTTAACGTGATGAAGACCGACACTGGCGATCCTATCAAGCTAGTTCTTGATAACGACACCAACAACGGCCTTACCTCCGTCACCGTTGGAACTAACGCCAGCGAAGTCGACCCATCCATCACTGGATTAACCCTTCAGGTGGACAACTTCACCACAGGCGTTATCAGAATCGACAATGGCCTCCTAACAGACGCCGGATTCGATGTTGAGGCCTTCATCCGTGACAGATTCGCTAACCGCTTCTTTCGGGGTGCAAGCAATCTCATCATCAACGGCAACGCAGGTGCGGTTCAGTCAATAACCACCGCATACAACACCCAAGGTTTCACCAGCGCCACAACCAACAAGCTCGGCTATGTTGACTTTGCTACTGCTATCGGAACCCTAGACCCTGCATATCAGCCTAACGCCGTATGGGCAATGTCCAATGCAACACTTGGCTATGTCATCGGTCTAACTGACACCGCTGGCCGTCCCTTATTCCTTCCTAATTACGGTGACGCATCAGGTGGTTTCGTCGGAACCATTCTCGGTCGCCCTGTAAAGCTAGTCACCCAGCTTCCCGCTGTTGCAACAGGTAATGTTCCTGTTCTATTCGGTGACTTCAAACAAGCCTATACATTCCGTCAGCAAAATCCTGGCCTCGGAATCCTTCGCTTGAATGAACTCTTTGCAGCCGGATACGAAACAGGCTTCGTCGGTTTCGCCCGTGTCGGTGGATTAGCCACTAACGCCGGTGTCTCACCCATCTGCGCAATCACAATCAAGTAACCGCCCAAGAAGAAGGCAGGGGATGGCTCACGTCGTCCCTTGTCTCTTCGGTATCCCGCCTAAATGATCCTCAGCTATCAACTCATCACACCGCCAACGGTGGAACCTGTCACGCTCGAATTGGCAAAAAGCCATTGCAGAGTCGACTTTACTGCTGATGATCCTCTGATCCAGGTCTACATCACAGCGGCCCGGCAGTATGCGGAGAAATACACCAATCGCGCATTCTTCAACCAGACATGGGTGTTGGCATTGGATCACTTTCCGTTGCCGAGATTCCAAACGTCATTGAATGCAGAACAGCGTCATGATTGGCCCTATTTCGGTGCCGCATGGGACTACTTCAGCATCAGGCTGCCTAAGCCACGATGCGTCTCTGTTCAGTCCGTCACATATCTTGACCTGAACGCACAGCTTCAGACATTAGACCCATCGACATACTTCGTCGATACGACCTCCGAGCCTGCTCGTCTCGTGCCGTCTGAAAACCTCTTCTGGCCATACACACAGCAATATCTCCCCGGCTCAGTAAAGATCACCTATCTGGCTGGCTCTTATGGTGATGGCGTGACCGTCAACACATGCCCACAAACCATTGTGATGGCGATTCTGTTGCTCGTGAGCCATTGGTATGAGAACAGGGAAGACAGTACAGCCCTAAACCTCAAGAACATCCCTATGGGTGTCAGTGCCTTGCTGGATACGGAAGTGTTCAACGCGCTGACTTACGACGCGGTATAAGCCATGCAAGCAGGAAATCTCAAACGCCCCATCACCGTCGAAGTTCCCGGCACTACCAAAGATCAATACGGCCAGATAACGGCCACATGGGACACTCTGTTGCAGACATGGGCAGACATCCACACGATCACTTCTAAGGAAGTCTATGCTCTGGGTGCTGGATTCAATTCTCAAATCTCCCACAAGATCACTATCCGGTTTCAACCTGCTGTAACGCTCGCAGCCGGAATGCGTGTCGTCTATCTCACCCGCAATTTCATCATTCAAGCTGTATCCGATCCCACAGAAGAGCGTAGGGAACTGGACCTGCTCTGTCTTGAGCAAACGAAATAACAATGATTGAATCCGGTCTTTATCAACTCATCACCGCTAATGCAGGATTCTCGGCCATCGCAGGAAACCGTCTGTATCCCCTGGTGTTGCCTGATTCGCTAGTGCAATCAGATACGACACAACCATCTGCGACATACCAGACTGTCTCGTCTGTGCCTGTTTACACCAACGACGGCCCTGCCGGATGCGTGCTCGCCAGAGTGCAGTTTGATTGTTTCGCGGCGGCTTATGCAGACGCAAAGTCTGTCAGCGATGCGATCAGAAAGACGCTTGACGGCTATACAGGAACACTCCCTGATGGAACCCCTGTGTCGAATTGCTGGATAGATAACGTCACTGATTCCTATTCGCAAGACACCCGCCTATATAGGACATCGACTGATTACCGCGTCCTCTACGCACAGCAATAACGAAACTGTCCGGTCTGGACACTTTCTCTGAACATCCGCAACACCCCTCTCCGCAACATCCCCTCCGCACTGCCCATTTCCCTCCGCTTCAAAGGAATCCCCATCTATGTCTACCGCCTTTATATCCGGTAAGAGTTCCGTATTGTCTATTGCCGCAGCTTCGGCTACCGGAACACCCACCTTTACCCCAATCAATCAGATCAAAACCACTCAGTATTCAGGCCGCAAGATGGATACCGAAGACATCACCAACATGAGTTCTGCTGGCGTGACTCGTGAGTATGCCCCAACTCTCAATGATGCCGGTCAGCTTGCAATCAGCGGTGTGTGGGACCCCTCAGACCCCGGCCAGCTCATGCTCAGTGCCGCATTCGATGCTCAAACTCTTCTCTCGGTAAAGCATCAGCTTCCTCTCATTCAAGATGCTGCAACTGTCCAGACAACCGGACCTTTGCTCACTTATGTGGGTTACGTCACTGAGAGCACTTTCGATATTCAGTTCGATAAGAGTTCGACATTCAACGCCACCATCAAAATCACTGGCGTAATCACCATCGCTCCCGGCAACTAATCCGTAGGAACCCTAGAAATCCATGTCTGAAAATAATCAAGTAGCAGGCACGGTAGGGAAAGACCCTACTCTGCCTGACGTATCCCTAATCCTGAATGGTGTGGAGCGGCATCTGTGTTATGACTTCAATGCCATCGCCCAGGCCGAAATCCATACCGGTATCAATCTGTTAAAGAACATCACTGACGTATCCGCAACCAATCTCCGTGCGCTGTTGTGGGCGGCATTACTAAAAGAGAATCCCAAACTCACAATCGAAGAAGTTGGTAGTTGGATCAGCCTGCATAAGGTTCCTGCAATCCATAACGCCATCATCACCGCATGGTTTGGTTCGTTAGACGAGCCAGAACCTAAGGGTGAAGACGCGGGGGAATAGACGGCTCAGGTGGTGCAGATCATCTGAGCCTTTCTTATCTTTGGTCTGTTGCGAGATACGACCTCCGTCTCACTGACGTTGAGTTCTATTCGCTGACCCCTCGTCAGTTTTCCCTATTGTTCAAGCGCCATAGAGAAATGCTCCAGCATCGCGAGATGTGCGCTGCATTCACTACAGCAGCGGTCATCAATAGCTCTATATACGCGCCTAAAGAAGCCGTCTCACCGCTCTTATACATGCCAAGTCATCGTGAGAGTGTCCCGCCTAAAGCCCTCGCCCCTCCAGAAGAGTTGCAAGCAATACGAGATGCCTTCATGGCTCAATCGGCCCAACTTGCCTACGAGATGAAACAGGGATTCGGCCCACTGTACGACCGTATCTGCCTGCACAAGACACCTGATGCCTAACGAATTCTCCGATCTCATAGCAAAGCTCGATGCCCTGAAGGGTGATGCGCTCAAGAAAGCTGAACGCAAAGCCCTGACGGAAGTCGGCCAGATAGTGAAGACAGCAATAGTCGAACGAACTCCTGTTCAGTCTGGTGTTGCCGAGGGTCTCCTCAAACCCGGTGAACTAGCCGCCAACATAAAAGCCGCTGTTCACATCGCGAGCGACAAATCCACCACGACAGGCGATGTCTCCAGCGTCACCATCGGTCCTGGAACTGCCGTGACACGTTCTGTTGCCAATTGGGTAGAGAACGGACACGCGAATGCTCGCGCTACTAAGGGCAAGAAGACAACCGATCCTCATCCCTTTATCCGGCCAGCTCAAGACGCCACACAACAACAAGCTATTGACGCTTACGCCGCCACGATGACGGCTGAAGTCACTAAGGCACTTAACTAAATGGCAACACAAGTTCAGGTCGTATTCAACGCCGACACAGGGCAGTTCGTCTCAAATGTCGATAAGGCGAATCAGGCAGTCTCTAAGTCTAGTCAAGCTGTAGCCAACGCTAAGAATCAAATCCTATCCAGCTTCAAAATGCAGATCGATGCTGCTAAGAGTGTTGGCGCATCTTCGGATGAGTTGGCAAGGATTCAACAGCGTACCGCTAGGATGATGTCAGAGGTCACTGATACGAATGCGAACCGCATCGTAAACAGTCTCGACCGAATCAGCGCCAAGAACAAGCAAGTTCAGGCAGAACTAGCCACACTCAATAAAGTTTCCCCTGTTTCAAGTTCAATCGGTGCGGATGTCTCTGACCGTGCAAAAGCCTCTGCCAGCATTCGTGCCCTAAGCGGAACCGGAAGCATTCGCGCGGCTGAATCATTTGCATCATCTATCCCGCTCTTATCGAAGGCATTCGATGTCGCGTTTCCCATCGTTGGCGCAGTTGCTTTCACCGCTGAAATCGTCAGAGGTGTTGAAGCTCTCCATCAGATGTATGAGACGGCGGTCAAACTCCCTGACGCACTGAAGGATGGCTTTGAATCGCTGAATGCTCCCATTGAGACTAACGTCGATGGACTCCGCAAGGCGAACGATGAATTAGAAATCACCATTGCCAAGTTAGAGCACAAGCCGGTCAACACATTGGCGCTTGCCCTCGACGAAGCGCGAATCAATGCAGATCGTCTCGCAGAGTCGTCGGACAAGGCGGCAGCGAATGTCAAAAAGCTATTAGCAGAGAACTCAGCAGGTCTAGGTGCGTTCGCCCTCACTGGTCAAATCAGCACCGGGCCTGTCTCTGATGAAGTAAACAAGCGGATGACCGACATCCGCAATATGCAACGGGATAACCGGGACGCAACACGCTCCGGCACTGACACACCCGAGGCAGCAACGGCACGTATCGCAAAGATCACCGCAGCTCTCAAAGACTTGTCAGCATGGGCGAAACAGTCACGCACTGATATCCAGTCATTCGATACCGGCGGCAAGAACAGCGCCAATATCAACATCTTATCTGGCGTTCAAGACTTTGCAGACAATACGCTCGATGAGCAGTCTCAGCAGAATCGCAACACCGCTGACCAGCAACAAGAAAAACAGCTTCAGGATGCGCAAAAGCGTCGTCAGGAAGCACAAGAGGCAACACGTCAAGCCTCTGAAGCTCAACGGAAGGCGATGGAAGCCCAACGTCAGCAATGGCAGGGCCAAGACGATTCCCGTAAAGACTCTGGCAACGATTCAGCCGTCATTGAAGTAAACACATGGGATCGTCGGTTAGCCGGTCTTCAGCAGGGTTCAGCACAATATCTCTATGCGCAAAACGAACTCACCGCAAAGCTAAGGGAAGCTCGGACTCAAGCCGCCGAGGCTCAGAAGCAAGCTGCTGCTAAGGCTCTCAAAGATCAGAGCGATTCATGGGATCTCGATCACGACTCATGGACTCAGGCAGGGCATCGCACGGCACAGGATGAAGCCGACTATTGGTCTATCCGTGTCTTGGAAGCCCAGCAAGGTTCAGCCAATTACAAAGCCGCATACGATAAATACACCGCTGCCATCAATGCCAGCCAACGTGAGGCCGAGGAAGCTGCGAAAGCACGCTCTAAGGCATCCCTCGAACAGGGATCACAATCGACAGGCTATGCTGAAGCTGTTCTAGGCATTCAGCGACAGACCGGCCAAATAAGCAATCAAGATGCTGCCACACAACAGGCCAACATCCATGCCGAACAGTATCGTCAGCAGATTGCAGCCCTCAATGATGAACTAGGCAGACAGACCGGCTTAGACCCCAACTCAGCCGCCACAGTCAATGCGCAAGCTGCCGTGGCGAAGGCTCAGGCCGACCGCCAAGTCCAGATCATGCAGGACGCGGCACAGACTGCCGGTGCCTCATGGCAAGGCGCACTGAAGAATGCGAATGCCTTATGGGTGCAGGACAGTGAAGACTCTGCTAAACAAGTCGTCGCGCTATATCAACAAGCTATATCTGGCCTAAATGACAACCTTTCAAACCTAATGGTCGGTGATAAGACCAATTGGTCGGGCATGTTCCGAGGCATTGGCAAGAGCCTAGCGAATGACAGTCTGAAACAGATTGAAGCCCCTGTCTTAGGCGCTCTCGGTCTAAGTAAGCCTGATGGAACAGCTACCAATCCAATCAATGTCCGCATCGTCGGCCAATCCGTAGGTGGTGCAGCTAGTGGCCCCTTTGGAAATCTCTTTTCAGGTAAAGTCCCCGGTGGTGCAGGTTCATCCTCTGGTGGCATCTTCGCAAGTCTCTTCCATCGATCAGCTAAGGTCGCCAGTCCTGGTGCCTCTGCCGATTCAACAGATGGTGATGACGTAGAGTCACCAGACGATGATGGAGCTGGTTCTGGCGTAGGTACTGTCGTTAGCGGTGGCTTTGGGAAAGTCCTTCCTGAACTGTCTATGTTCGGTGGTGGCTTCGCATTGGGCGGTGGCGTCCAAGCTGGCGTACCGATCGATGTGGGTGAGATGGGAAGGGAACGATTCGTTCCGTCTACTCCCGGCACGATCATCCCGCATAACGCTCTCGGTGGTGGCAGCAACTATTACTCAATAAACGTTGCTAACGGCGTGACCCCCGAACAATTCGATATGAAGTTCAGGGATGCAATGGGTCAAGTTGCACCGCAATTAACGAAGACAACTTCTCAGGCCATGAAAGATCATCAGCGCCGTCAGCCTTCCTCGAAGCGATAACACGGCTTCCTCTCACACATCTTTAGGAACACCTTCATATGTCCACAATCGGCACCTATAACGGCGCTAATATCGTCGCGTTTCCGTGCGCCCCCGGAATCAAACAGCTAAATCTCTCCATGAACGACACAACACCTGTATCGACCTCACCCTTTACAGGTGTTCAGCAGGTCCAGGCATGGCCCGGTGCAGACTTCTGGACTGCCGACCTCACACTCCCGCAGATGACATCTGAAACAGTTGCCGCGTGGGAAGGATTCTTAGGCGAATGCAGAGGTATGACCAATGTGTTCTATCTCGGCCATCCCTTCCACATCTCTCCTAGCGGTTCAGCAAGCGGCACACCTGTCTGTAACGGCGTGACTGCCCCCATGAGCTACACGCTTGCCACTCGTGGATGGACACCGAACACCTATCGTTTACTTCTACCGGGCGATCATCTCCAGATTGGTTATCGTCTGCATCGTGTTCTGACTCAGGTTGATTCCGATGTAAACGGTGGCGCGATCATCTCTGTTTGGCCTTCTATTCGCGAGGCTACGACAGACGGTGAACCGGTCATCCTCAATCGTCCGCAAGGGCTCTTTCGCCTATCCAGCAACAAACGATCCATTCTGAGCGCTGAAACAAGACTGAATGCCGTCACGATCTCCGTGATAGAGGCCAGATAGACATGAGAACAATTGATCCACTCATGTTGGCTGCGCTTCAGGCTTCTGTTGTGGTGCCTGCATTCTTGGCCTCACTTCAATTCAAGTCCGGCCCACAGTACATATGGAGCGGTGTTGGTCCTCTTGTCTACAACTCCAACACCTATCTCGGTGTCGGCTCTCTCGGTGGCGTAGGAACAATCAGTGAGGGAACAGAAGTCCAGGCAGCAGGAACAGCTCTGACTTTATCTGGCATCGATCCTGCACTCTACTCAGCCTGTCTTACTGACATTCAGTTAGGCGCTCCAGCTCAAGTGT
This sequence comes from Granulicella mallensis MP5ACTX8, assembly GCF_000178955.2. NCBI lineage: Bacteria > Pseudomonadati > Acidobacteriota > Terriglobia > Terriglobales > Acidobacteriaceae > Granulicella > Granulicella mallensis. Next base: position 2,148,006 of record NC_016631.1, read on the forward strand.
GGTTCGCGTGCCTGAATAGCGGGCAGATCATCGGCACACCCTATTTGCTCTTCAGCGGCCAAGTAGACAAGCCACACATCACAACCGGGGCCAATACGATCACCGTTTCTCTTGCTCTAGAGAATCGCCTGGCCAACCTGCAAAGGGCATCTGCTCGGCTATGGACGGCGGCTGACCAGAACATGGAATACCCGACCGACAGCGCCTTCAACTGGGTCGAGATATTGAACGATATCTCGTTGAATTGGGGTTCTTAACCCTCTCTTACCGCCACACAATCAGCAGCGCTCGGTTCATCCATCGCCTATGTGCGCGTGGATTGATTCGCCACGCCTGCGAAGGAACACAGTTACTTGAACATCTACGGTTATATCTATTTGATTCGTAATCGAATCGATGGAAAGGTTTACATAGGACAGACTGCAAGAACTATCGAACAACGATGGAAACAGCACAAGAAAGAAGCGCGTGCTGTGAGAAGCAATGCTCATTTGTATTGCGCGATGAGAAAGCATGGACTGGAATCGTTCGACATCGTTTGTCTTCATCAAGCCTTCAGCAAAGCAGAGTTAGACGACATGGAGCGTCGAGCCATCTTTACTCATGATTCGATGAACCCTGACTTCGGTTACAACAAGACCGATGGCGGTGCAAACGGAAAACGATCCGATGAGACTCGTAAGAGATTGAGCGAGTCACATATGGGACACAAACGCTCTGCTGAGTCCCGTCGAAAGCAAAGCCAATCGCTCATGGGACATTCTTCCGGAATCAAGGGTAAGAAACATTCGCAAGCTACACGGCAAAAGATGAGTGAGTCGCAGAAGGGCAACACCTATTGTCTTGGCAACAAACTCACAAAAGCTCACCGTCGCAAAATCAGTGATGCCGTAAAAGGTGAGAATCACCCGAGCTTCGGTAAGAAACTCTCAGAGACGACACGCCAAAAGATGCGTGAGGCACGACTGAGACGTAAGTCGGAAGCGTCTCCAGCCCTCATCTGGGGCAGCTAATCATGGCGCTTGTAAGACTCCCAAAGTGGGACACACAACTCCTACCTGCATTCATCGCTGCTCACAAAAATGTTTCTTTCAAGTGGGGCACATCGGACTGTTGCCTGATAGCAGCAGATGCGATTCAGGCAATGACAGGCGTGGATATCGCCAGCGACTTCCGGGGCAAATACACCGACGAAGCCTCTGCATTCGCACTCATCAAGTCTGTAGCGAACGGCACAACCGTAGCTGATGCAGCCGCCTATTGTGCAGCCAAGCACGGACTCACCGAATGGTCGAAGCCTTTGCTTGCGCAACGTGGCGATCTTGTCACCATTCAGAACGGAACACAGCTCATCGCTGGCTTCGTCGGCATCGATGGCAGATATGCAATCAGCATCGGTGAAACCGGCCTGATGCAGTTTCCCATTTCAGTCATTACTCGCGCGTGGAAGACCTCCTAAGCAGGCACACGCTCCAGAACACACAAGGTCGCTCATTCAGAGCGGCCTTTCTATTTAGGAACACAAAACACATGAGTAAGGCCTTGGTTGGAGCAAGTGAGCTGATTGGCGCTGTTGGCATGGGTGTCGCCGCATTTCTAGACCCCGCACTCGTAGCGAGTCCCTGGTTCGACAAGATCATGGCATCGCTGGCTATCAGCGGTATCAGTATGGAAGCCGGAGCTATAGCCAACGCTCTCACTGCTAACCGTGGCGTCAACATCACCACTCGTCAAGCTGCCTCATATAGACAAATCATCTATGGGATTCAGCGTGTCGGTGGAATTCAAATCTATCGTTCGACTACAGGCGGTCACCATGACCAATTCAATTATGTAATCGTCATCGCTACTCATGAATGTTTCGCCATTGAGAATCTTTACCTTGACGGCAGACAGGTTTATTGGGATACCACCAGCGCTGGCAACACCACACAAAACGGATATAACTTCGGTGGCAATGCTGACGGTAATTCCCACCAAGGCCCTAACGGCGTTCAATACAATTTCGGGACTCTTGTCTACTGTGAAGCTCGCTATGGAGAACAACTTCCTGGTGATGTCATCGGTGGTCTCACCGCAAACGATCCTACCTGGGCTGCATCATCCGGCAAGTCTCCCTTTGTAGGCGGCTGCACGTACGTCTATCTCAAAGTTGAATATGACTCGTCTATGTTTCCTTCTGAGCCTGAAGTAAGGTTCACGGTGCATGGAAAGCCTGTCGTTGACCCTCGCGTAGGAACAACGCCCACATACTCTGCCAATGCAGCCCTCATCATCAATGATGTTCTGACTGACCCTGAATGGGGCCTCGGTGACGACAGCGTAAATCAGGACCAACTGATTGCAGCAGCCAACATTTGTGATGAACAAGTCGCTCTCGCAGCGGGCGGCACAGAAAGCCGATATTCCTGTCATTGGCATTACGACACAGGCACCGCTGTCGGAGATATCATCTCGACGCTCATGGAGTCGATGGGTGGAAAGATCAGCCGAATAGGCGGTCAATGGTTCATCTATCCGGCAGCCTATTACGGACCTTCAGCATCATTCAACAGCGACCACCTGATTGACTCTGTTGATTGGACTACTAAAGGCTTCCGTGACATCTCGAATAGAGTTCGCGGCAAGTACACAGCGCCAAATTTTCCATTCAACGTCGCTGGCAACCTGTACGACTCTAACGGTTGGTACAACGGCCAGATACAGGACAACTTTCCCTTTGCCTTCCAGCCGACTTCATATCCAGACTATGCAGCGGACACTCTCCACGGCTACGCCAATGATGAATACCTGACCGAAGACGGTGGGGTTGTTCTCCCTCTTCAGAAGGATTTCATTCAGGTTCTCAGCATCGCCCAGGCGCAGCGTCTAGCGAAAATTGCGTTACTCCGCAACCGGATGCAAATGGGTTCGGGCACGCTAAAGATGTCTCTTGCCGCTTTCATGTTGCAGCCAATGGACACGTTCAATATGACGTGTTCTCAGATGGGTTGGACAGACAAACTGCTCGAAGTGAACTCATTTCAATTCGCTACCGATCAGACCGATGCAGGGCCTCTCCTCAGCATCACGCTCGGCGTCAATGAAACCGACCCAACAATCTATGACTGGAGCGTAGCCGAAGAGCTGACCGTCTATGACGTGCCAGCCGCTCCATCGCTTCAGGCTCCCTATACTCCTGCACCGCCTACAGACATGGAACTCATCTCCTCGGCTGCGACTGCATTGCTACAGCCTGACGGCTCTGTTGCGCCACGAATCCAAGTCAACTGGACAACACCTCTAGACATCCTCGTCACCCAGATACAGGTTCAGTATCAGCCGGTTGGTGCAGCCAATTGGACGGATGCGGGTTCAGCGTCGGTCAATAGCAATTTCTACTTCATCAGTGGTGTTGTATCCGGCCAGCAGTATGACGTTCGGATTCGATCAATACGCGGTAATGGTGCGACCTCTGTATGGGTGGAACTCGACGGCTTCACCGCAGGATTGGTTCTATCTGTTCAGACTCAGGACGGTGTCGGTAAAGGCTCACTCGTCGGGGAAGCGTATCCCGATGGAACCGCTGCTATCGAGTGCAATCCCTTCACCGCGCTTGTCGGCCAGTTGTCTTTGCCTGTCTTCCCTGGTGGAGCAGTGACGATCTCAGGCCTGACTCAACAAACTCTCTATTACGTGTACTATATCGATCCAACCTATGTGGGCGGCAATGTCACACCGATAGCAACGACAAATCAGTCTGACTTTCTCGGCAAGCTCGGATACTTCCTCATCGACTCTATTGTGACGCCTTTTGCTGGCTCAGGTGGAGGGGGTGGAGGTACAGGAACGAGCGGCGGTAAATACCAGCCAACAACTTTTAGCGATTTAGGAACCAGAACCACCACGACCCCTGCTGCTGCATATGACGGAAATCTAAGTTCATATGCCACGGTATCGGGATCGAGTACCTCTACCTTTGCTGTTGGTAAGACATCGAATACAACAGCGATAGGCAGTGGGGCATGGTCAGGTTTTAACTCCGTAGTTGCCGCCGCCGACATGACCCTGACGGTTATCTGTACTACGATCCTTAGGCAATCGGCCACTTCGCCGAGTGGGAGCGTTAGTATTAATGCCTCTTTAGGAGGAAGCACAACCTCTCCTCTCGCTAATTCAGCAGGAAATTTGACTACCTATACATTGACTGTTCCTACTGGAACCAATCTGTCTGGCATCTCGGTTTTTGTGAATGCTGTTCCGGGTGTTGGTGGAGCATCGAGTTCTGTCCCGAGCGCTTCGTCTTCAGTACAGGCCCAGGTGGCTGAGATTTACATTCAATAACTAAATCCCCTTTGCAGTGAGCGCATAGAAGCCCGATTCCTTTGGGCCTCTATGCCCCTGCATGTCCGCACTACGAGATTCCCCTTCAATGACATATCAATTCAGCCCTCAGGGCCTCTCACTGACCAAACAGTTTGAGGGGCTTAGGCTCACCGCATATCAAGATGTAGCCGGTGTCTGGACAATCGGATACGGCCATACAGGCGATGTCCATCCCGGCCAAACGATCACAAACGAACAGGCAGACAGTCTGCTTCTGTCGGACATGGCGATAGCGATTGCTTGCGTCAATCGTCTGGTCAAAGTCCCGCTCACGCAAGGGCAGTTCGACGCTCTCTGTGACTTCACCTTCAATGAGGGGGTTGGAAACTTCACCACATCCACTCTTCTTCGCGTGCTCAATACAGGCGATTACACCGCAGCCGCGAAGCAGTTCAGCGTTTGGGTGTATGCCGGTGGGAAGGTGCAGGCCGGTCTTGAACGGAGACGCGCAGCCGAGCAAGCCATGTTTAGCGGGAGCGGCGAATAATGCCTCCACAAATCACTCTCCGAGACTTGGATGGAATGCCAAAAGGAGAAATTCACTTAGCAATCGCTAACTCTGAGCGACAAACACTCGGCCTAATGGAACAGAAATTGAATGAACACCGCGAAAAGATAGAGCGCCGACTAGACAATCAGGACGAGAAGCTGGAAACCATGCAACAGGACATCACCTCTCTAGTGGGGACTGATAAAGTCCCTGGCCAGATAGGGCGAAACACTGAATTGCTTGAGGGCCTCGTTGCTAAACACGAAGCATGGCATGAGCAGGACACAGAGTTTCGATCTCACATCACCAGCCAAGTCAGCGAACTGAAAGAGCAACACAAATCTGTCACTAAAGACATTCGCTCTGTTAAGTGGTTCATCACTATTTGTTCTGCGCTCGGCATGGCAGGGAACGCGATTCTCAAAGTCGTGCGGCAAGGCAAAGAACTGTACAAGGCAATTGGTGTCGGTGGAATCCTCTGGATTCTGATTGTTCAGTTTCTACACCTTATCTGGCCTCTTCTTCACGCTTGGCTCCATTGGTAATCGAAGACGGCGCGAATAGGGAAGACACATTCTATTCAGCACTCTTCTAAACATCCCCTTCAGTAACAAATCCCCCCACACATTCATTAGGAAACACACTCAATGGCAAGTCTCACTGCAACGGTGGGTTACACCGTCGTGTCTGCATCTAATCTTCGTGATTCGAGCAGCGCACCAATAACCAATGCAACAATCTATTTCACACCTGTAGACAATAAAGGCAAGCCTCTCTCATACAAGACAGGAGGTGTCGCTCCTGGGCCGACTACGGTCTACAAGGTCTCTGCTGTCGTCACTAATGGCGCGTTTCAAATACTTCTTGCCGATCCTAATCTGACAACCCCAATCAACATTGGCTATGCGGTCAGGCTCATTGACAACGTGACAGGCAACAATCTTCTCGGCCCTGGTTATGGCTGTGTTCAGTGGCCTACAGGTTTGGCCTTCGACTTCGATACCTATGAACCGGACCTTGCAGCTCAGGTCACTGTTCAGCCCGGCCCCATTGGACCTCAAGGTGTAGTCGGTCCTGTTGGTCCTCAAGGCATTCAAGGGAATGTTGGTCCTGTTGGTCCCACTGGACCTCAAGGTGTTCCCGGTATCGCTTCATTGGGAGCGCTTGCTTCGCTTGCCTCAAAACAACCGGCTGGTAGTTCTCTCTTGCAGCTATGCAATGTAGCGGCCTGCACCACAAACGCTTTCTTGAATACAGGAGGCGTCGTAACTCCTAACACCTCGGCCAACGTGGCCGTCAGCGACTACATTCCAATCACAGCAGGGCAGCAGTACATCTCGACTGATTCGCTTCCTAGCGTGCAGCGCATTTCGTATTTCGATCAAAATTTCACATGGGTTGTCGACGATACGACGATGCATGGTGCTGATACGGCTATCTCCGCTCCGTCTAACGCGAACATTGCCTACATGCGGATTACTCTGGCCAACACCCACGTAATCGCCAACCCAAATAGCTTGATGATTAACTACGGAACTGTCCTCGCCCCTTGGCAGGCATATGGTACTTATCCGGGTAGCACGATAGATGCAAAAGATGCGGCTGTAGCCACTACCGCAGCAGCTCAACTTGCGTCTGGGCTTGGTCTGGCGACCCTCCCACATGCTGAACTTGGTATTTGGCCTAACGGTCGCAACCTCATTGACATCAATAATGCTCTTGCAGGCTGTCGCAATGTTGTCGATGGCACAATCAATACAACCGGTGTCGCTGCGTCTTTAAGAAGCAGTCTACTCACACCTTGCGCAGGGCTGAGTTTTGTGTCTTGCGCTATGCAGAACGGCAGCCCCGGAAATGCAAACTTTGGACATTGTTTCTATAAAGCAGACGGTACATTTTTATCTGCTATTCCTACAACGACATTTGCAGCAGGGCAAGCAATTCCAATTCCAAACAATGCTGTTTTTATGAGTTTGATGTGGTCACCTGCAACAGGTAAAGTTCCTTACTTTGCACCTTGTACATCTGCTGGCGGCATTCCTCCAATTATCAATCCATACAGAGGCCGTCCGCTTACGCCACTGACTAACATCAATGTTTGGTTCTGTGGCGATAGTCGCTTAGGTCAATCTTCCATCACTAACGGTTTTTGTGCTGCATCAGGTTGCAATTTGGCAGGACTGGACGCACGCGCTGGCCGGGCATTCTCACAGATATTTGAGATGTACGGTAATGATCCCGTCAATGGCACTAATCAAGGATTCACATCCACAGTTGCAAATCCGACCACAGGGCAACAAGCGCAGACTTATCACAACAGCGGGACTATTGGAAACACCCTTGCACAAGACTTGGCGACTATGGAAATGGTCATCATCGCGCTTGGCACTAACTTTGATTCACCAATGGGAACGTATGTGGACACATCTGCGACAGCGAGCATGTGTGGCTATTTGCGCAGGGCAATTGAGGGCTACCTGCAAGCCAATCCATTCGCCCGATTGATCCTGATTGCCCCGCAGCACAACTCATTTCAGACCGATGTCAACGTTAATGCCTGGAATGCGTTGGAAACCCAAATTGCAAACGACTACGGTGTGCCTGTGCTGAATGAACATGCTACCGGGCAATTCAGCGCCTTCATGGCTACATTACCTGCGGGTGTTTCAGTCGGCAATGTCAACACCCAGCAGACCTACACAATTGACGGAACCCACCCAACTATCTGGGGAGGCTTTTATGTGGAAGGTCCTCTATGGGCACGGTTCGCACAGCATTACGCTTACGCAAAACAGCCTGTGACCGGTGCCGGTGCTAATTTGTATGACTGGTCTACCAAATAAGCGCTTGTTTCTGCATCAGAACAACAAAGAGCCTCATCGTCATTGCGCGGTGAGGCTCTTTTCATTTGCAGAAATAGTGCGATAGCATTGCTTTTATGTGGCGCACCCTACTCACCGTATTTCTTTATATCTTCGCTGCCGCGATTCTTCTAAACGCTCTTCTGAACGTGGTGAAGCTCGTATTGAGAATCTTTCGGAAGAGGCAGAAGAGATCAATTTCAAACTGAGGCACTACCTCAAATTGGGATTTATATGGGCCAAGGCGGATTATGAAAATATAGCGGATTGCTGGCTGATGTGTGCGCTTGGTTCATTTATTCAAGCCGAATGCAACGCAATTGAAACTAAAAAGGCCAGTCCGTGATGGGCGGGCCTTTTGTTGTGCTCACTTGGACGCCTGAAAGCCGGATGTGGTACAAAATTTGGGTGCATGATTCCCGTGCATTCCTCCGGGCCATCTTTCCGAACACCACACCTGAATATCAGTGCAGTTGAATTGGCTTTCCTGCCTCTGTGTCTGCCACACATTTCCAACGAGCACAGAAAGTTATGAATTTCACAACATACAAGGAGAAATGATATGAGCAACATGATATCCGAGAGTGCATTCTTTGCAGAGAACCCCACGGAAGAGAAGTCAACCGATGAACAGGCTCCAACGAAGGAAGCGGTCCTAAAGGCAAGTGAGGACTTCCATGCGATACCGTTGAGCATGGTGGCCGACGCGGATAAGCCTACGGAGGAAAAAGCCCCCGAGAAGTTGAACCCAGCACTTACCGGTCAGGATATGCTCCAACCAAAACGCCAAACGTTCGTAAAACCAAACGAGGACCTCGCGGCACTTGACGCGCTTTAATTGAGCCACCATTAATCAAAGGCACAGGCAATTGAAACGCCCGGCAATCTCTCATGAGGACCGGGCGTTTTCCGTTTAAGGAGACTGTTCCGAACTGATATGGAAGACCGCACGTGACCGGAGAGCAATTCATCAAGCTACGTAAGTGAACTCACTTCATCCTTATCCGGCTCGCTCTCTAACAACCTGAATCAATCAGCACTGCGCCTCATCCTGACAGCAGGGTGGGGCTTTTCTGCTCGCGGATTGGTATTGTGTGCAGCAAAGTACAGCGAAACAAAATCACACCAGAATCACACAGCAGCCCAAAATGGATTTTGATGCTTTTGAGTGAATGCTACGAACCCGCATGGATATTGAGGATTTTTGGTGGCCCGGGCAGGAGTCCAACCTGCGACCTTCGCGTTAGGAGTGCGCTGCTCTATGCAACTGAGCTACCGGGCCCTGGAGTGGAAAGGGAAGAGCGCAACGAACCACAGAAGGAACGAATGCGAACCACTCCTGCTAGTGTACCGCGCCATAGAGGCCGGCTCAGGCGTAAAATTGAGGACGTGCCCAGGTATTCCATTGTCGTCCCGTTTCATAACGAAGAAGAGAACGTAACGAAGCTCTATGACCGCGTAAAGGACGTGATGGAACACGTCAACGCGAGTTTTGAGATGGTCTTCGTCGATGACGGTTCTCGCGATCGCACCTACCGCCTGCTGGAGGAGATCGCCGCCGTCGATTCACGTGTATTGCTGGTCAAGCTGCGCCGGAACTTCGGCCAGACGTCGGCGCTGGCTGCTGGTTTCGACCACTCCTCCGGGGAGTATGTCCTGGCGATGGACGGCGATCTGCAGCATGATCCCAACGAGATTCCGACGTTTCTCGCCAAGCTGGAAGAGGGCTACGACGTCGTCAGTGGATGGCGTGCGCAGCGGGGCGACAACATGGTGATGCGGCGGATTCCGTCGCGCATCGCCAATTGGTTGATGGCGAAGCTCTCGGGTGTGGATATCCACGACTTCGGCACGACGTTCAAGGCCTATCGCCGCGAGGTGATCCACAATATTCCGCTGTACGGGGAGATGCACCGCTTCATCCCCGCGCTGGCGAGCTGGTACGGTGCGAGCATCTGTGAGATTCCGATCTCGAATCCGGCACGCGAAGCGGGGCAGAGCCACTATGGCATCTCGCGCACATTCCGGGTGTTCTTCGATCTGCTGACCATTCGATTTCTGCTCAAGTACATGACGCGCCCGCTGCACTTTTTCGGAAGCATCGGCGCGCTCGCTATGGTTTCAGGCGGGGGCATCGCGACGTGGCTGCTGATCTACAAGCTGATCTCAGGTCATGCTGTTGCGGGGGAACATGCACCCTGGTTCATCATCGCCGGTGTGCTGATTCTGGCAGGCATTCAACTCATCGGGGTCGGCTTGCTCGGCGAACTCCAGGTGCGGCACTTCTTTACGCAGACGCAGCGCACGCCCTATACGGTGGACCGCGTCGTGCGGATGAAGCCCTCAGAAGAAAGCCTGCTGCACTGAGCCCGCGCTTTGGAACGGGAGCAGTCCGTCTTTGTGCGCCGGAAGAGCCGATTTGCCGTGCCCGTTTACTCGGGACGCAGATAGAACTCGATGCGCAAGCCGTCGGGATCGTCCAGCCAGATAAATTCCTTCAAACCATACTGGTCCAGCTTCAATCCGCTATGCGAGATTCCGGAGCTGTCCAGTTGTGTCTGAATGGCTTCAAGTTCCGCAAGACTGCGAACGCCGAAGGCGATGTGATTCAAGCCGACGCGTTCCTTGTCCTGCATTCCTGCGTGGTTCTCGACCGTACTCGTGAAAAACAGACGAGTGTCGCCTACCACGTACAGAAGGCTATCTTCAGCTCTTTCAAGGGGTTGGCCGAGAAGTGCCTGGTAAAAACGCTCCGTCCTATCGAGCCCTGAGACGCGGAAGACCAGATGGTCGACAAATCCGGGATAGGTCATAGGCAGCTCTCTTGCTCATAAAAAGGGATAGGCCTGTGTCACCAGCCAGAACACTTCTGCAGGATATCCCGGCTTCAAACCAGCTCTAAACTCTCCCACTGCCATCGGACTGTAACAACCGTTATGTATGATAGACGACATAGCCCGGCGGGCAGACCTGCGATCTACGAATCACTCCCCTCGATTCGTTCCATTGTAAAGACACTCACTGAAGCCACCGCACTCGTACGAGGAAAGGTTGGATTCGTTGAGCGTCCATCTTATAAACCCTAGCGACAACTCTTTTGGTACTGCCGTCATTACCCCCAGATGGCTGTTTGTATTGGCTGCGGCAACGCCGCAAATAGCAGGGGATCCCATCCTTGTCGACGAATCCCTGGAGCAGGTTGTTCCGGAGAGCATTCAGGCCGGAGACATCGTCGGCATCAGCGTTCATACCGGCAATGCGCTGCGTGGATACGAAGTGGGCCGCATGGCCCGTGGCCGCGGCGCCTGGGTGGTATACGGCGGCATTCACGCTACGCTCTTTCCCGAAGAGGCCTTCGAGCGTGGTGAAGCGCACGCTGTTGTAAAGGGCGATGGCGATATCGCCTGGGGCAAGGCCGTTGTCGATTGCCTGGCGGGCACGCCGGAGCGGATCTATGAGGGCGGCCGCATCGATGGTGACCAGTTCCTCGCAGCGCGCTGGGACCTGATGCCTCCTGAGAAATATATGTGGGCCTCGGTGCAGACGATTCGCGGATGCCCGAAGCACTGCTCATTTTGCAGCGTCTGGCGGACCGATGGACAGCAGCCGCGGCAGCGCCGGTTCCAGAGTGTGATCGATGAGATCGTCGATCTGCGACGTCTTGGTTTCCGGTTTATTGCCCTGGCCGACGACAACTTCTACCCGGTAACGCTGACCGATCTGCGCCTCGCCCGTGAACAGAACAACACTGCCAAGGTCGACGAGTTGATGGCGATCCGCACGGAGCGCTTTCAGCTCATGGAAGAGCTGGCGAAGCTGCCGAAGGACATGGTGTTCTTCACGCAGATCACGATGGAGGCTGGAGAAGACGGCGAGTATCTCGACGCCATGCGGAAGGCCAACATCAAGGGGGCGCTTGTAGGCGTGGAAGCCGTGACTCCGGAAGGTCTCAAGGCTGTCTTCAAGGACTTCAACTACTCCGGCGACGCCTTGGCGAAGCAGTTGCAGACATTCAAGAAGCATGGTGTGCACGTTCTCGGCTCGTTTATCTTCGGGCTTCCGACCGATAAACCGGCTACCTTTGACGCCACGGTAGAGATGGCTTTGAAGGCCGGTGTAACCTTCGCCCAGTTCGTGATGATGACGCCGTTCCCCGGAACGATCGATTTTGGACGCTGGGAGAAGGAGCAGGCCAAGGACCCCACGATGGTGGGCGATGTGCCGATCACGCGCTACTGGCTGATTCCAACGGCAGTCCGTCCCAAGATGTTCACACCCCATCCTTCGATGAGCTCGGACGAGATTCGCGAGCGGACGCAGAAGGTCTGGGACAGGTTCTACAACTGGAGCGCGATCTGGCAGCGGTCTGCCTGCACGCCGAACCTGAAGTCCAGGGTCGCGTTCATGTTCCTCTCCAAGCTCTATCGGCAGATGTATGCCGGGACGGGAATCTCCACGGACAGCGCTCGCCGTAAGAAGTCCAAGTCGTGGGCGCGCTGGACGGCAAGACAGTGCAAGAAGCTGTTCCAGGCAAAGCCGATGCCGGAACTGCAGTCGCCTGTATGGGCACTGCCCTCGACAGTGAAACTGCTGCGGACGGCGTTAGTGGCAGGAATGCCGCAAGAGACACCGTTTGTGGTGTTGCCAAGGGAGTAAATTGGGCGCCCTGATGCTTCGGCATCAGGGCGTTTCCGGGACCAGGTAGTGTCTGACGAATCGGGATAACGATTCACCTATTTTGTTCCCCCACAGATCCGTCATCCTGAGCGGAGCATCTCGCGCTTTTGCGAGAGCGGAGTCGAAGGACCCCGAAGAGCTTGATCTCACCCGGGATGTTGGGACATTTTCCAGCACGAGAGTCCAGGCTCGAGCGCTTGGGGTTGAAAAGGTGCAAAAGGTTTGGGCAAGAGGATAACCCTCGGGGTCCTTCGACTGCGCGTCCCCAAAGGCTGGGACGCTTCGCTCAGGATGACGATTCTGTGGGGGGACGAAGAACAAAGCTATGCGTGGAGCGAGCTTGATTTCACTCTACAACCGCTATCCCCGGCTGGCAGGCGCTTTCGATTTAGTGAAGGCCGCCGTACACTAAAGGTCCGCCAACATTCGTTAAATGTTGCCTTTGCGGTACTGCATCTCCTCGTCATGCTCTCCATGGGAGACAGGCGGAGTCAATCTACTTATGCTTTCTCTTTCTTCACTGGGCCGCCCCGTGGCCAGGTTGTCTTTACGCGCCGGTCGCCGGCGCCGATCCGCCTGTGCCCTCCTTCTGCTCGCTGCATTTGGAACCGCGGCCCATGCCGTTATCGTGCGCGGTCATGTGACCGATGTGCTGGGCAGGCCCGTGCCTGGAGCCCGTGTGCAGCTCATCGAGTCGGGTAAGGTGTCGGCCATCGCGTATTCGGAGGAAGATGGGTCCTATGAGATTCGCTATGCGGGTGCTGGCCGGTTCATCCTGCTGGGCTCGATAAGGGGATTTTTCCCTTCCATCGGCGAAGACTTCTATAGCGGAACGACGGATGTCCTGGAGAAGGATGTCGTGATGGCGACGAATACGGTGCGCCAGGAGGTCTCCGTGGCGGCGACGGGCATTCCGACGCCTCTGCCGCAGCTCACAGCTCCGGTTAGCGTCATCCAGGGAGAGACGCTCGATACACGCCTTGGTGTGGTCGATGAGATGCGTCAGATCCCGGGAGCCTTCCTGGTACAGACGGGCCAGACAGGCGGGGTGACTTCGTTATTTCTGCGTGGCGGCAACTCGACCGCAAACCTGGTGATGATCGATGGAGTCCCTGCCGACGATGTAGGCGGCACCTTCGACTTTGGCACGGTCAGTTCGACGGCGGTGGGCCGCATGGAGCTGCTTCGGGGGCCGGATTCGGCAATGTATGGAACGGACGCCGGATCGAGCGTGATCTCAATCGAGACACCGCGCGGTACGACGGCGGTCCCCCTGTTGACTTACTCGGGCGATGCGGGCAACCTGCACACCTGGCGTAATGAGGCGACGCTGAGTGGAACGCTGCAGAAGTTCGACTACTTTGGCGCCGTGTCGCGACTCGATACGTCGAATGCGCTGCAGCTCGACCGGTATCACTCTGTGACGTCGGCGCTCAACCTTGGCTACGACATCAACGGCAATACGCAGGTGCGGTTTACGATCCGCAACGCGGATTCGGCGACCGGTGTGCCCGGACCGCATGATTTCTGGGGAATCTCGGACGACAGCAAGCTGGGGGATCAGGACCTGTACTCAGGGCTGACCCTCGAGAACCGCTACAAGGGAAATTGGCACAATCTGTTCCGCTACAGCATCGCCCGCAAGCGCGAGCAGCAACAGCAGTTCGGCCAGCAGGGAACCCCCATCACGTTCGAACAGGGGCAGCCCGATCAGTACACCGCGTACTTCGGTCCGGTAGTCACGATTCGGGGAGCGAATGGCTATACGGCTACAGGGCAGACGGAAGTGTATGGCGACAATACCGATCAGGATTCCAATCGCGACCAGCTCTATTACCAGAGCGACTATAGCTTCTCGCGGCATTTCATCGGGCTATTCGGGTTCCGCTACGACAACGAGCGCGGCAGCTTCAACGACGCCGATATCTTTGAGCATGAGAAGACGCAACGTACCAACTTCGAGTACAACCTCCAGTTCCAGGGTGAGTTCTTCAGCCGGCTGTTCTACTCGGCTGGCGGTGCGGTAGAGAAGAACCATCTTTATGGCATTGCAGGGACGCCCCGGCTGGGGCTGACCTATGTTCCGGTACGCCCGTCGGGCAAGCTCTTCCACGGCACACGGCTGCGTGCCAACTTCGCGACCGGCGTGCAGGAGCCGACGCTGGCGATCGAGTTCCAGAGTCTGTATACGCAGCTGCTGAACGCCGGCGATACGGCGGATATTGCGCTGTATCACGTTACACCGCAGTCGGCGCAGCGCTCCCGGACCTACGATGTGGGGATCGACCAGAACATTCTCGGCGAGAAGCTGACGCTGAAGGCCGGCTATTTTCACAATGTCTTCGACCGGCAGCTTGAGGGCGTCGGCAATGCTGCGCTGGCGCAGTACTTCAACCTGAATATCAATCCGGGTGTCGGGCTCTATGAGGCGTATCTGAACTCGCTGGCGTACCGCGCGCAGGGCGAAGAGATCGAACTGGCGTGGCAGCCCAAGCCGAGCGTGCTGGTACGCGGCGGCTATACGAACCTCGATTCGAGGGTGCTGCAGTCGTTCGCCTCTGACGCGGTGGCAGCCGCCGAAGGGACTCCGACCGAGAACCCGAATCTGGCGGGAATCGCGATTGGGGCGGAGAGTCCGCTGGTTGGGGCAAGGCCCTTTCGGCGAGCGCCCAGCACGGGCTATTTCGATGCGCAGTACATGCGGCGGAAGTTTACCGTGGCGCTCAAGGGCGCGTTGGCCAGCCGCAGCGACGACTCTACGTACCTGGGTTATTCCGACGCCACCGGCGGCAACACGCTTCTTCTGCCCAACCACGACCTGGATTTCGGCTATGTGAAGCTCGACCTGGGAATGACCTACGCGATGCCTCACCACCTGCTTTTCTTCACGCAGATCGACAATCTATTGAATAACCAGCACATCGGGCCGATCGGCTATCCTGGGCTTCCGCTGACCTTTCGGTCGGGCCTGAAGATCCGGTTGGGTGGCAATTAGTCGTTCTCTAGCCCAAAAACTGGAAGATCCAGGAACTAGAGTGGCAGGGCTATTCAAACAAAATACTGACATCTCACGATTCTTTTACGCGTCTATAGTAGTGAAGGGGTTAGACATGATTACTTTTCGCCGTGCATTGCTTGTTTCTTCCTTAGCCGCACTCGTTGCGGTTCCGATGTTCGCTCAGGAGATGCCGTCCGAAGGACCGCTACCCACCTCCGCGCTCATTAACGCCGAATCAAAGAACGGTGTTCCGCTCGATCCTGCCATGTTGACTCTGGAGATTAATGGTCATGGGACGCCTCTTACTGGTGTGACTCCCGTTCATCCGGGTGGCACGCAGTTGGCGATCCTGATCGACGATGGTCTGCGGGGCTCTTTCGGCCTGCAACTGCCGGACCTGAAGAAGTTCATCAATGACCTGCCGCCCGGTGTACAGGTGATGGTCGGTTATATGCGCAATGGAACGGTGCAGGGAACCGGCTTTACGACCGACCACGCAGCGGCCACCAGCGTGCTGCGTTTGCCCATCTCCGCGCCGGGTGTCGATTCGAGCCCATACTTCTGCCTTTCGGAGATCTCCAAGCACTGGCCGTCGAACAAGCCCGCCGCGCGCTTTGTGATGATGATTACCAACGGTGTCGATCCCTATAACGGCAGCACCTCGATCCTGAATCAGGACAGTCCCTATGTCCAGACTGCCCAGGAAGACGCCCAGCGTGCTGGTGTAGCCGTCTACTCGATTGCGTTTACAGAAGCCGGTATGCGCGGTCGGCGGGGAAGCTTCAGCGGTCAGAGCTATCTGAGCCAGGTTGCCGAGGCTACGGGTGGCCGTTCCTTCTACCAGGGTTTTGGCAATCCCGTCTCCCTGGGGCCGTTCCTTGATGATTTCCGTAAGGCGATCAACGAGAGCTACACCATCAACTTCATGGCGAATGCACCCCTCTCGAAGCGCGATACGCTCACCCGTATCAAGGTGAGAACCAGCCAGCCTGGGGTCAAGGTCCATGGACCGGATGGTGTCCATCCGGGTGTTGTGGCGGAGTAACCTGGAATTACAGCCGTTTTCAGCCAGACATAAGGCTTTAACGCAGAGGCGCGGAGGTTTCGCGAAGGTCGCAATGGATGCCATTGCAGCTTTCCCGAAACCTCCGCGCTTTTTGCATTAAGTGATTCGCTCTTTCTTACACATATTCCATTCAACTTCGCGCTGTACCATTGCAATAGAAGTGAGAGGTGTATGAGCGAAGGCCGCTGGGTATTGTTGATTGCGAGTGAGGTGGGTGGCACGGATTCCGTTTCGGATCGTGCCATGGAGCGTTTGGTCGAAGCCATTGGAAAAGAAGGTTACGAAGTTGTCAGGACTTCGACGCCTGAAGATGGATTATCGCTGGTAACCTCGGATCCCTCGCATAGCGCGATTTTGCTGGACTGGGACCTCGAAGGGGAGAACCAGTTCGACGAACGCGCCGCGCTCAAGATCCTCCGCGCCGTTCGCCGCCGCAATAAGAAGATCCCGATCTTTCTGATTGCGGACCGTACGCTTGTCAGCGAACTGCCGCTGGAGGTCGTCAAGCAGGTGCATGAGTACATCCACCTCTTCGGCGATACACCCGCGTTCATCGCCAACCGCGTGGACTTCGCGGTCGAGCGCTATCACGAGCAGTTGCTGCCTCCTTACTTCCGCGAACTCAAGAAGTACACCGACCAGGGTGCATACTCGTGGGACGCGCCAGGGCATATGGGCGGCGTCGCCTACCTGAAGCACCCGATCGGCATGGAGTTCCACAAGTTCTTCGGCGAAAACATCATGCGGTCCGATCTCGGCATTTCGACCTCGCCGTTGGGATCGTGGCTGGACCATATCGGGCCTCCGGGAGAGAGCGAACGCAACGCTGCCCGCATCTTCGGCGCCGACTGGACGTTCTTCGTGCTGGGCGGTTCGTCCACCTCCAACCAGATTGTGGGCCACGGCGTAATCGCGCAGGACGACATCGTGCTCGCTGACGCGAACTGCCATAAGTCGATCTGCCACTCGCTTACGATTACTGGTGCGCGTCCGGTGTACTTCAAGCCCACGCGCAATGGCTACGGCATGATCGGGCTCGTCCCCATCAAGCGCTTCAGCCCGGAGAACGTCCAGGCGTTGATCGATAAGAGTCCCTTCTGCGCCGGTGCGCCGGTGAAGAAGGCGACCTATGCGGTCGTCACGAATTCGACCTACGACGGCCTCTGCTATGACGTGAATCGCGTTGTCGAAGAGCTGGCCAAGAGCGTTCCGCGCATCCACTTCGACGAGGCCTGGTACGCCTACGCCAAGTTCCACGAGATCTATCGTGGACGCTTCGCCATGGGAGTTCCGGATGAGATTCCCGATCGTCCGACCATCTTTTCCGTGCAGTCCACGCACAAGATGCTGGCAGCGTTCTCGATGGCGTCGATGGTGCACATCAAGCTCAGCCAGCGCGCACCACTGGACTATGACCAGTTCAACGAGTCGTTCATGATGCATGGGACGACCTCGCCGTTCTATCCGCTGATCGCTTCGCTCGACGTCGCAGCAGCCATGATGGACGAGCCTGCCGGCCCCACGCTGATGAGCGAGACGCTGCAGGATGCGATCAGCTTCCGCAAGGCCATGTCGTCGGTGGCACACCGTCTGCGCGCTGCGGAGCAGGGTTGGTTCTTCCGGCTCTATCAGCCGGAGTACGTCTTCGATCCGCTCGACGGTGAGACCTACCTGTTTGAGGAAGCTGCCGATGGTTTGCTGACGAATCGTTCCAGTTGCTGGACTCTAAAGCCCGGCGAAGACTGGCATGGCTATCAGGATGAGGACATCGCGGACGACTATTGCATGCTCGATCCGTCGAAGGTGACGATCCTTACGCCGGGTGTCAACGCACAGGGAGTGGTCAGCGATTGGGGCATTCCCGCGGCGATCCTCACGGAGTTCCTGGATGGCCGCCGCGTCGAGATCGCGCGCACCGGTGACTACACCGTGCTGGTGCTGTTCTCGGTCGGAACCAGTAAAGGGAAGTGGGGCGCGCTGCTCGAGAACCTCTTCGAGTTCAAGCGGCTCTACGACAGCGAAGCTCCGCTGGAAGAGGCATTGCCTGAACTGGTGCTGAAGTATCCGGCGCGTTACCGCAACGTGACGCTGAAAGAGCTGAGCGATGAGATGCACATGGTGATGCAGCAGCTCAATCTCTCGGGCCTGGTGAACGCGGCGTGCGACGAGGACTTCGATCCAGTTCTTACGCCGGCACAGACGTACCAGAAGCTCCTGCGCGGCGAGACGGAGAAGATCAAGTTCTCGGAGATGGCAGGCCGCATCGCTGCCGTGATGCTGGTGCCGTACCCGCCGGGCATTCCGATGAGTATGCCGGGCGAACGTCTCGGAGGCCCGGAGAGCCCCGTCATCCGCCTGATTATGGCGATGGAGGAGTTCGGCAAGCGCTTCCCGGGCTTCGAACGCGAGACGCACGGCATCGAGGCTGATGCGAATGGCGAGTACTGGATGCGTGCTGTGATCGAGACTCCCAATGGGAAGCGCAACGGCCGGAATAAACAGCGTCCGCCAAGCTCCGCGCCACCGGTGAAGCGGAGGAAGAAGACGATTCCGCTTCCGGGGGATGATTCACCTCTGGAGCCTGGCGCGCCGGTAAAGATCTCGCCGGAACGGTAGGGTTGGATGTAGGGAATAACGGATAAGGGCATGGCTTCTGGCCATGCCCTTATCCGTTTGCGGTGTTGATGGCATGGCACATTTCGACGGAGCACTCTGGCGCAATCCGGTGTGTTTTGCCGAAATGTGGGGTGATTTGAGGTTTTCCTGTATAGCCTCTCGCGTTATCCCTTGACACTTTGCATCGCAAAGTATTACTTTGTAATGCAAAGTGAAAAGTGCACAAATGCTCTGAATCGCGATCTTGAAGATATTCGCAACATACGCCGCCACAAGTTAGCCCGGAGTCTTTTACCAGCCTGGGCTTGTTTTTTCTCTATCAACTTTGCATTACAAAGTGTATTTGCCACCTAAAGGAGACACGCCGATGAGCACCATCTTTCCGCCGCAACCTGCAACTCCAATCGCCAGTCTTAAGTCGCGTTCTATGGGAACGAAGTTTTTCTTGTTATTTGCCCTGGCAGTGCTGATGAGCCTTCCTGGCTTCTTCGTCGACAGCCTTGCGGATAGCCGCGCCGAACAGAGAGGCGCGGTAACCACCTACAGCAATGGAACACCTCAGCCGCCGCACACAGTACTCGGCATCAAGATGGCGGACTCCTACCGCTCTATCCATCGCTCGCTCAGGTACATCACTTTATTTCTGGGATTGGTGTTCATTACGTATTTTCTTTTCGAGGTCACGGCAAAAAAGCGGGTCCACCCTGGGCAATATGCGCTGGTCGGTGTGGCGCAGACCATCTTCTACCTGCTGTTGCTTTCGTTATCGGAGTTGGTTGGGTTTGACCTTGGATTCCTGATCGCCGGGGCAGCGACGGTGCTGCTCTTTTCCATGAATACCGCATGGCTGTTTGTGAGCCGCAAGCTGGGCCTGCGAGCTCTGGGCGTGTTCAGCCTGCTCTATGCCTTTATCTACGTGCTGCTGAGGCTGGAGAACTATGCGCTCCTAGTCGGCTCCTGCGCGAGCTTTGCCTCCATCGCTGCGACGATGTACTTTACGCGGAACATCGACTGGTACAGCCCCGGCGGCAACGATTCGCCAGCTCCTGCAGGGGCTCCAGCGACCACACACGAATCCTGGTTGAAATGACCTTGTGTGGATGGCCAAATGTACCCTGAACCATTTGGGTGCCCCATTCATGACGGTTTCATGTCATGAGTGGGGTGGCGATGGTTCTAAGACATTCGTGGCAGCTCACTCATGCACAAAGAACGCGCATGAATGGGGCACCCGGCGAACAAGATCCTTCGGCATGGCACTCATCCTACAGCCCACATCTCAAAAGCGAGATGTGGGGCACCCTCTTTGCTTCCTATTTAGACTTGGGCCACCCGCCCGTCGTACACATAGATTGCCGAGCGCTCTCAAATCCTATTTCCTTGCTACCTTCTCAACTAGCTTGATGCAGCCCCAAACGATGGCATAGTCCACTACTCCGACAGGCAGAAGTGTAATACCTGGATAGCTCTTGCTTGTCCAAGGAACGAGCAGAACGAGAGAAGCTTGAAAAGCGACCGTGATCGCTAGCGTCATCCAAAACTATGTGTACTTTTTCAAATCCCAGCAAGCTCTAGCAGCTAAAACCACAACTCCAACCGCGACCAGGGCGGCTCGCCCCCTCCCCGGGTCGCCCAGATATACAAACAAAACAAAAAACGGTAGCCCGCACAAAAGAGCTATAAGAACCCATTTTCGATTAAGTAGATTGGAAGATTTAGTATTGTTCGATTCAACCATTAGTTAGTGCCCCGCCTGACATGCTCGGTAGTCTTTGTAGGTATCGTGCAACCAAGGTATAGATGCTTACACGATTCATTGCAACTCTCTTTCTCGCCCCAGACCAGCAACAAGGCCGCCCCGAAGGGTGGCCAGCTGGCTGGATTTTGCTAAAGGTTATTGCTTCATTTTCTCCATGAACGTGAGCGGCCTGACGAACAGGACTACTTGTCCGGGCTGGGGCTGGACTGTGACTTTACCGCATGTGTTTCTCGAAGCATATCCGTGCTCAAGAACTTCTTTTGTGCTGAAGTTGTTTAGTTCGAGCGGAGAGCGGTTTCCTTCCCCTGACCCACACAACACGTAGGGAACATTGATTAGGAAGGACTCATCGTATTTCACAACGGGATACTTCTCGACGATAGTACTGTGACCCGTCGAGATGGGGATATTCACCTCGTTCGGATTCAGCGTGAGTTGTAGTCGAGCAATGCCGTTGTCGTCCGTGGGGATCGCGATTGCTTCTTTGCGCTCTCCGCCCACCCAGACATTCACGTACGCGGAGGTTCCAACCATAGGGCGTCCATTTCTACCGTCCACCAACTTGATTTCGAGCATCTGAGCAGCAAGTGACATCGCAGGCATGGCCATCAAAACGGTTACAAGCAGGTTGAGCCATCCACGGTGGAAGGATACTTGACGGTGCCCGATCAGCATTTGGGGTATCCTCCCACCTTCGTCATATTCAGGAGCCAATGGAAGAACGCACCAACCGGGTTGTACACGTAGCCGGAGTCGATGTGGAACGTAGCCTGATTCGGCCCAAACGGCACGGTCAGTTGATCGCCATGTCCTCCTGGACTGCTTACGGCATGAAGGGTTGGCCCATAGCCGATGGCGTATGTCCACCAATGAACCGGATAGTAGCCCGTGGATACGCCGGATGTGAGCCATAAATATTCAGGTTCAACGTACCTTGGCCTGAAGGCGCTCCCGTTGAGTAATTGAAAGTGCTGCTGACATTCGCATCTGTATAGTTCGTCCCAAACTGATTATTGGTGGCGTTCAAAATCTTCGCTTGGCATGGCGGAGGAGGCTCCACTTTATTTGGGGCTCGGAGTCGAATTCACGTCCGCAATATTCACATACTTGATTGACACGTTGTCGCTGTGGGACTGCTCTCCATTTATCTCATCTTTTGAGATAGTATTTCCTGCGCAAGAGATCTCGAGGTGAAGTGGATCTTGCCATTTTAAAGTAATGCAATCATGATCTGTTGAGAAAATGACCGAAGGCCCATGCAAAGCGTACCTAAGTTCAACAGGCGAAAAGATATGGTCTCCCATAACTACAAAGATCTCGTCATTATTGAGCGCGTCATTATCTGAGCGCTTTGCGACCATCGCAAACCTACCCGAGGAAGATCGTTGGGTAGACAAAACACTGAAGTCGCCGTGATCGAAATAGCCATGAAAGAGCCCGTAAAGGGCGAATGCTAATACGATCACCGTTGTACAGGCGGCGATTAGTCCCACTCCTAAGGTCTTGTTCACAAATGGCATCCGGCTGCCCTCATCGCTTGCCCCTGTCTAATCTGAGCGTTATTGGTGCCGTGCTCCGCATTTAACATGCTGAGCAGTTGGGCTTGACATGCTGCTGAAACGTGGGTCCGGGCGTCGGATTACTTGGGGAAGAAAAAGTCACCGTGCGTCGTACACATATGATTGCCGAGCGCTCTCAAATCCTATTTCCTCGCTACCTTTTCAACTAGCTTGATGCTGCCCCAAACGATGGCATAGTCTGCTACTCCGACAGGCAGAAGTGTAATGCCGGGATAGCTCTTGCTTGTCCAAGGAACGAGCAGAACGAGAGAAGCCTGAAAAGCGACCGTGATCGACAGCGTTACCCAAAACCATGTGTACTCTTTCAAATCCCAGCAAGCTCTAGCAGTTAAAACCACAACTCCAACCGCGATCAGGGCGGCTCGCCCCCTCCCTGGAGCACCCAGATATACAAACAAAACAAAAAACGGTAGACCGCACAAGAGAGCTATAAGAACCCATTTTCGATTAAGTAGATTGGAAGATTTAGTATTTTTTGATTCAACCACTAGTGACCCGCCTCACATGCCTGGTAGGCTTTGTAGGTACCCGTGCAAATTGCTCGACTCGTCATAAGTCTGGAAGGGAACCAGCCCGGGCTGTTGTTGTGCTGTGGACAAGACCGGGATAGAGAAAAGACAGACGAAAGGGCAGAGCTTCCAAAGTCTCACGATGATCTCCGATTTGCGGTCAACGAACCACGCGAGGCCATTCCAGGCACACTTATAGCAAGGTTTAGTCGATTTTTCTAAACTGCTTTTGGGAACACGGGGCACGGGACGTATTATTTGCGACAGTAAACGATCTATCGTTTGCAAACGGTTGTATCTCTGTTTTTGAGTTGACCAAGAAGATCACGATGAAGTCGATTAGTTGTCACAGTTTTGTCTTGATTTTGTCATTGCGCTTGACGGCGAGGAAATAGAAACGCTCTCGCGAATATTGTTGATGTGCGCGGGAAGCAGTTTCCTTCCATTCGCTTCGTTCGGTTGGAATGACAGAAAAGCAGAAGCAACGACAAAAGCAAAAGCAACGACAAAAGCAGAAGCAGATTCCCTACGGGAATGACAAGCCAGAAAAGCAAAAGCAAAAGCAAAAGACAAAGAATGGTAGTGACACGGCAAACAGAAAGCCCCGGATTTCTCCGGGGCTTTCTGTTTACTGCTATTGCTTGTTGGTGGAGGCTTAGTACATGCCGTCCATGCCGCCGCCGCCGTGGTTGTGTCCGCCGCCCGCTGCTTCCTTCTTCTCGGGAATCTCGGCGATCATGGCTTCGGTGGTGAGCATCAGGCCTGAGATCGACGCGGCGTTCTGCAGGGCAGTGCGCGTAACCTTGGTCGGATCGATGACGCCGGCCTTGACCAGGTCCTCGTAGGCGCCGGTTCCGGCGTTATAGCCGAAGTTCGGGTCCTTCGATTCGTGGATCTTGCCGATGACGACCGCACCCTCTTCGCCCGCGTTGTGGACGATCATGCGCAACGGCTCTTCGATGGCGCGGCGAATGATCTGCGCGCCGACCTTCTCGTCACCCTCGAGCTTCGCGATGAGAGCGTCGACAGCCTTGGCGCAACGCACCAGAGCCACGCCGCCGCCCGGGACGATGCCTTCTTCGACGGCTGCACGAGTTGCATGCATCGCGTCTTCGACACGGGCCTTCTTCTCCTTCATCTCGGTCTCGGTAGCTGCACCGACCTTGATGACTGCAACGCCGCCAACCAGCTTGGCGAGGCGCTCCTGGAGCTTCTCACGGTCGTAGTCGGAGGTGGTCTTCTCGACCTGAGCGCGGATCTCCTTGACGCGGCCTTCGATCTTGGAGTCCTCACCGCCGCCGTCGACGATGGTGGTGTTGTCCTTGTCGATGGTGATGCGCTTGGCGGTGCCGAGGTCTTCGATCTTGACGCCCTCGAGCTTGATGCCGAGGTCTTCAGTGATCGCCTTGCCGCCCGTCAGGACAGCGATGTCCTCGAGCATGGCCTTGCGGCGGTCGCCGAAGCCGGGAGCCTTGACGGCAGCGACATTCAGGGTTCCACGCAGCTTGTTGACCACGAGAGTTGCGAGAGCCTCGCCGTCCACGTCCTCTGCGATGATGAGCAGCGGCTTGGCGGTGCGAGCGATCTGCTCGAGCAGGGGGAGCAGGTCCTTCATCGTGGAGATCTTCTTCTCATAGATGAGGATGTAGGGGTTCTCGAGGGCTGCTTCCATGCGCTCTGCGTCGGTGACGAAGTAGGGCGAGAGGTAGCCGCGATCGAACTGCATGCCTTCGACGACGTCGAGCTGCGTTTCCATCGTGCGCGACTCTTCGACGGTGATGACGCCGTCCTTGCCGACCTTCTTCATCGCCGCGGCGATGATGGTGCCGATCTGCTCGTCCGAGTTGGCCGAGATGGTACCGACCTGGGCGATCATGTCGCCCGAGACGGGCTTGGAGAGCTCGCTGAGAGCGCCGCCGATGACAACGCCGTGCTCGTCGCGCTTGCCGATGATGGCCTCAACAGCCTTGTCGATGCCGCGCTTCAGCGCCATCGGGTTTGCACCGGCGGCGACAGTCTTGACGCCCTCGCGGTAGATGGCCTGGGCCAGAACGGTGGCGGTGGTGGTGCCGTCGCCGGCAACGTCGGAGGTCTTCGAAGCGACTTCCTTCACCATCTGCGCGCCCATGTTCTCGAGGCCCTCGGGCAGCTCGATCTCCTTGGCAACGGTGACGCCGTCCTTGGTGATGGTGGGGGAACCGAACTTCTTCTCGATGACGACGTTGCGGCCCTTGGGACCGAGCGTCACCTTCACTGCGTTGGCGAGCGTGTTAACACCACGCAGGATCGCCTGACGCGAATCTTCTCCATGCAGAATCTGCTTTGCCATGTGTTTCTTCTCCTCGCGGCGGATGAGGCCGCGTTGATATTGACTCCGGGGCTAAAGCCCCGAATCTTTGAATCTGTCCGGCACGGCTGACGCCATGCCCTAACGAAACCGGATGTATCGCAGCGCCTTGCGGCGTGCGCAGCACTTACTTCTTGAGGATGCCGAGGACTTCTTCTTCGCGCATGATGAGGAACTCTTCACCATCGAGCTTGATCTCGGTGCCGGAGTACTTACCGAAGAGGATGGTGTCGCCAGCCTTGACGTCGAGCGGGAAGACCTTGCCTTCATCGTTGGACTTGCCCTTGCCAACCGAGACAACCTCACCCTGCTGGGGCTTTTCCTTGGCCGAATCGGGAATGATGATGCCGCCGCGGATGCTCTCGCCCTCTTCCAGACGACGAACCAGGATGCGGTCATGCAACGGCGTAAACGAAGTAGCTGCCATATTCTTGAATCTCCTTATTGCTGTTTCGAAAGAGTTGGACCACCCTGCGATGGTCTTTTGGCACTCTCGACTGCCGAGTGCTAATGTATGCCAATCGTGAGGCATAGTCAATTACAAGACGGTAAATATGAGTGAAACTCGCGCATATTCTAGAAATGTGTGAGGGGATGAGGAGCGATATGCCAAATCTTCGCCTTCGCGATAAAATGCCCCAATGATGTTTGCTTCTCTTCGCCTTAGGGCTCAAATGATGGTTGGTGTGGGATTGCTGACGGTTTTACCGGCGGCTGTCCAGGGACAGGACTCCCAGCACGGCCGCAAGTACAAACCGCCACCACCGATCGCGCACATCGTTGTGACGGTCGAAAAGGGCTTCAACAGCAAGCCCCTGATCAATGCGGCGGTGGTCTTCCGCTCCTCGAAGGACGGCAAGGACAACGGAAATCTTGAGGTCAAGACGGACTCTGAAGGCCGTGCCACGATGGATCTGATCGAGGTTGGGAGCCATGTGACGGTGCAGGTGATCGCGAACGGTTTTGCGACCCAGGCGCAGGAGTTCGATGCGACGATGGACGACAAAGAGATCCTCATCAAGATGCAGCGGCCCCGTGCGCAGGTATCGGATTACGTGGATAACGATGGCAAGCCCGCGCAACGGCCGGCTGGAACCCAGGAGCATGTAGTGGCTCCGCCGGCAACCAATCCTCCGGCCACGACGACGCCTCCCACGGAATCGCCGAAGTGATGGAGGGAGCTAAGCCTCTTGCCGGCAAGCGGGCACTCGTAACCGGCGGTGCACGGCGAATCGGACGCGCGCTGGCCCTGGCCTTGGCCAAGGCGGGCGCGAATGTCGCCATTACCTATCGCGGCTCGACGGAAGAGGCTGAGCAGACGGTATCGGACCTGCGCGAACTTGGCGTCGAAGCGTTTGCCATTGCATGCGACGTGCGGGAAGAAGCGAGCGTTGTGAGCGCTGTGGCCCAGGTCGTTGAACGACTGGGAGGCCTCGATCTCCTGGTGAATAACGCGGGCGCTTTTGAGACGGCGGCACTCGAAGAGATCTCTGTCGAGCAGTGGGATGCCATGTTCGAGACCAATACTCGCGGACCGTTCCTGGTTGCGAGATCGGCTCATGCGGCGTTGAAGGCGGCGCAGGGCCGGATCGTCAATATCGGGTCGCTGGGAGGGATTCATCCCTGGGCTACGCATGCGCACTACTGTACCTCGAAGGCGGCGCTGCATATGCTATCGCACACCATGGCCAAGGCGTGGGCGCCGCAGATCAGCGTGAACTGTGTGGCTCCGGGGATGATCGTGACCTCGGAGAAGGTCGATGCGGCCTATGAACACTTCGCGGCGAAGACGCCTATGCAGCGTAATGGGAAGCCCGAGGACGTTGCGGCAGCGGTATTGTTCTTTGCGACCTGCCCGAGCTTCATCACCGGGCAGCTACTGGCCGTGGACGGCGGACTGGGACTCTAGGAAGCTCTCGGGCTTCAGTGTGTGCGTGATTCGATGCATGCACTGAAGCCCGATTCTTACTTGGTTTTAGAGCATTTTCCCTGTTGCCGGGAATCCGGAAACGGGCGTGCAGCGGCGTTTTCATTGGGGAAAACACCCATAAAAATCGAGGCACCGCTCTACACCTACAGGGAAAATGCTCTAGCTGCGGGTTTCTTCGGTCGAGGGTACTGTCAACCAGAGCGATTCCAATCCTCTGAAAGACGGGGTTATCTTGCGTACAGGCTCTGCTCCGGGCTTCAGTGAGATGCTGGGAAAACGCTTTAGAAGAAGAGAAAATGCGATTTGTGCTTCGGCACGAGCGAGGGGAGCTCCCAGGCAGAAGTGCGCGCCGCCTCCGAACGAATAGTGGCGCTTGTTCTCGCGTTCTATATCGAACGCATGCGCATCAAGGTGCAAGGCCGGATCGTGATTCGCACCGTTCACTAAGGAATAAATTGTCTGACCAGCGTGGAATGGGCACCCGTCGATGCCTGGTGAATCTCTGGCGACTCGAGCCACGTGGGTTACCGGGGAGTCGTAGCGCAGCATCTCTTCGATTGCTCCGGGCAGCAGAGCTGGATTTACCCGAAGCTTTTCCATCTGCTCAGGATGCTGGAGCAGGGCGAACATTCCGTTCCCGATAAGATCCGTTGTGGTGACGTTGCCCGCGAAGAGCAGGAGTTCGCAGGTGCTGATGATCTCCCATTCCGTGAGTGTATTTTCTCCCTCGTGCGCGGTGATCAGGGAACTGATCAGATCGGCGCCACGATGCTCCCTGCGCTGGTCGACGATCTGTTTCAGGTAGGCGTGGAAGCTTGCCGATCCCCATTTGAGTGAGGCTAACTGCTCGGGGGTGGGCCTGGGGTTAAAGAGTTGATTCATTGCTTTGGACCATTGCAGGAAGTCTTCGCGTTTGTCCGTATCGACCTGAAGGAGCTCGGCAATGACCGCCATGGGAAAGGGTTCGGCGAAGGTTTCTATCAGGTCAAAAGAGGAACGGCCCTGAAGAGAGTCAAGCAGATCGGAGGCGATTTGCTCGACCTTTGGACGGAGGGCATCTACCGAGGCCTGATTGAAGGCTTTGGAGACGAGATCGCGGACGCGCTTGTGATCAGGATCGTCCATTCTAAGCAGTGACGGTCTGAAGTTCTCATCCACGCGGTGGACTTGCCGAAGTCGCGATCCGGGACTGGATTTGCGCGGGTCACAATCGATGTTTCGATCGTTGAGTACCTGTGCGACATCCTTTGCCCGAGTGAGGATAATGGCATCTACGGATTCATCGTGCAGGACCGGGTGTGCGGATCGAATTTGATCCAGGATTTGATCCGGATGATTTCTAAACTCTGGATTGAAAGCACTCACGGTGTCGATGGTTGGGGATGGCTTCTGCTGGTTCAAATTTTCTCCTCGTGCGGGTAGATAAATCACCTGGATGTGTTAACCCGGCAGGAGTGGTTTTATTCACTCCGCAATTTGTAGACTCAATCTTCCAGAGGCTGAACTTTATGGTTTGCTCTGGAAGGGGAGCGCCAGGGAACGCCATCGAACTCGAAGGGGACAAGAGTGTTGCGGTGGAGACAGATAAGGCGCGGAACGCCAACGCTGGCGCCTTAGAGCATTTTCCCTGTTGCCAGGAATCCGGAAACGGGCGTGCAGCGGCGTTTTCATTGGGGAAACACCCATAAAGATCGAGGCACCGCTTTACACCTACAGGGAAAACGCTTTAGGGGCAGGGATGAGATGTACTAAGAGTCGTAACAAGCAGCAAGCCGCTTACATATCACTTCTATCTTCCGAACATCCGCTTCCACCAGCTCTTGCGTCCGGTGTCTATCGTGTCGAAGGTGTCGAACAGGTGCCGCGGTTCTTCCTGATCGCCGAGATGATGGCCTTCGAAGATCGCCAGCGGGTTATCGACGCAGAGAAACTGGGCGTAGTCGGCTCCATAGCGTTTGGCGACGGCTTCGCGGGCCTGGCTCATCTGAGGGGGGCGGGAGGTGAGGTTGTGGGCGTCGGTCGCAAGAACGTGGACCCAGCGGTCGGCGAGCAGCTTGTGGGCCATGCGCTCGGCGTCTTTCCCCATCTTTCCAATCACAGAAGACGTGGTCACCTGAAGGAGCAAGCCGTTTCGCATCCACTCTTCGAGACGTTTGGGGTCTTTCTGAAGGGTGGGGTTGCGCTCCGGATGCGTGAGCACGGAGGTGATACCGGCGAGTTGAAGCTCGTAGAAGGTCTCACCCAGATTCGGCGAGAGGCCGTAGTCGGGCAGTTCGACCATCAGGTAGTTCTTGCCGTTGACGGTATACCGGGTGGGGTGAGCGATTGCATCCTGAATATTGTCGTAATTGAGGTGGAAGTCGCATCCGCCACCGAGGATGATGTCGATGGACTCGGCGGCGACAGCCGCTCGCAGCTCGGTGAGCTTGGCCGCGACAATCTCCGGGTTGAAGGTGTAGCGACCGCTCGCGTGAGGCGTGCACACGATATGCGTGATGCCGTCTGCGGAGGCCATTCGAGCCATGGAAACCGAGGTCTCGAGGTCAGGTGAGCCGTCGTCGAGGCCCGGCAGGAGGTGATGGTGCAGGTCGATCATTGCTGGTGAAAGAGTATCACTCCGGTGTGTTTAACGCTGTTCGATGCCGCTTTTGCGGGGAAGTGGAAAAGGCCAGGTTTGCACGAATCAAAGGGCATCGTATGATGGGGTTGTATTCCAGGCCCTCCGAACGGCGTTGAGTCGGCCAAGGCTGTACAGAAGGAAGATCAGGAAATCTCTTCATGCCAGAAAACACTACCAACAACTCGAAGCCGCGTGTTCTCGTCGCCGACGATGAGCAGGTGATTGCCAATACCCTGGCCATCATTCTCAACCAATCGGGTTTTGAAGCGCGCGCCGTATATAGCGGCGAGAAGGCTGTCGAGATCATTGATGAGTTTCAGCCCGACATGCTGATCAGCGATGTCATCATGACCGGCATGACCGGTATCGAGGCCGCTATCCAGATGCGGGAGAAGCTGCCGAAGTGCAAGATTCTGCTGTTCTCCGGGCAGGCCGCCACGGCTGATCTGCTGGAGCGCGCTCGTTCGCAGGGACACGAGTTCGAGATTCTCGCCAAGCCGGTGCATCCGACGGATCTGCTGGCCAAGCTGCGTGGCTAGGGCGTTCAGGAGCTTGAACGCTTGAGGCCCTCGATCATCCTGCTGGCTTTCAACTCCGCCGATTCATTGCCGGCAACGCTGGCAAGCGTGGATGGATTGAGCGACGACGTGGTCGTCGTCGATTCGGGCAGTACGGATGATACGGTGGCCCTGGCCGAGAGGGCAGGCGCCAGGGTCCTGCACCACCCCTTCAAAAACTATGGGGACCAGCGCAACTGGGCGATCGACAACGCTTCTATTCGTTATGCGTGGCAGCTTCACCTGGATGCCGACGAACGATTGACGCCTGAGCTACGTGACGAGATCGCTGCGTTGCCGGAGCAGACCGAGTTGAGCGGCTTCTATCTTCCCCGGCTGCTGCAGTTCATGAATCGTATTTTGCGGCACGGGGGGATGTCCCCTACCTGGCATATGCGCCTGTTCCGGAACGGCGCAGGCCGTTGTGAGATGCGCGAGTACGATCAGCATTTTCTGTGCACAGGCGCTACAGCGCAGTTGCGGAACGTGATGATCGACGATCTGCGCATGCCTCTTACCGAATGGACGGCACGGCACAACCGCTGGGCCGATGCCGAGGTGCGCGAGCTGATGCGCGGCGAGAATGAAGGCCGGATACAGGGCAAGGCGACGGGAAACGTTCTGGAGAAGAAGCGCTATCTGCGCGGGCTTTATAACGACGCGCCGTACTTTGTGCGGCCTATCTGCCTGTTCTTCTACCGGTATATTGTGCGGGCGGGCTTTCTGGATGGGATGGAAGGCCTGATCTTCTATACGCTGCAGACGTTCTGGTTCCGGTTTTTGATCGATGCGAAGCTGTATGAGGCGCGTAAGCGGCTGGGGTAGAGCTTCGAGCAAATACCGAGGGTAGTCGCAGAACCCGAGCCCCGAAGGGGAGGTATATCCCAGGCTGGGATACGCCGCCCCTTCGGGGCTTGGAGCCGTCGCCTGTTCCGACTGAGATTCCCTCCATGCAGCTCTGAGGCCTGGACTTTCGTGGTGGAAAAGGTCCTAACGTTGTGGGCGAGGTCGAGTCCCTCGGGGTCCTTCGACTGCGCACCTCGCAAAAGCGCGAGGCGCTTCGCTCAGGATGACGATTCTGTGGGGGGAACTGAAAGAACATATATCTAAACTGACGCTGCAGGATGACGCTTACGCTCGCGCACAGGGACGGCAGGGTGGCCTCCGTAGACCGTCCAGGGGGCCAGGTCGCGTGTGGCGACTGAAGCGAGCCCCAGGACCGCTCCATCGCCTACGTTGACGCCGGGTCCGACGGAGGCCCGTGCGCAGATCCATGAATACTGGCCGAACGTCATGCGGTAGGAGATCAAGGGGAAATCAGGGTCGTCGTAGTCGTGCGTCGCTCCGCACAGGTAGCAGTCCTGCGAGAGGATGACGTGCGTCGCAAAGTGCATGGGGGAGGGGTTGTAGATCTCGGCTCCGTCGCCTGCGGCAACGTGATCGGCGCAGATGAGGTTCCATGGCGCCCAGACCTTCGACCCGGGGTAGAAGTGACAGTCAGGCCCCATCGTCGCGCCGAAGAGGCGCAGCAGAAGGCTGCGCCAGCCATGAAAGGGCCGTGGCGAAGGGCGGTAGAGCAGGAGCCAGCAGATGTTCCAGACCAGCCGCCGGGCACGATTGCCCACGGAGAAGGCGGGACGAGTGTAGGCATCACTGTGCTTTTCAGCGGAGATGTGTTCGGAGGCGCGATAGTCGGCGGTACGAGGCATAGTCAGCGATTCTCCCTTCGATCTTGAGATTGTGGCGATTGCTCGAAGACGCGGAGGATGATTTCGGCATTGCGGCGCATGTCGTAGCGTCCGGCAAAGGTGCGGCTGGCCTGGGTGCTCATGGCTTCGCGCTCGGGAGGTGAGAGTTCGAACCAGCGGGTCAACAGGTTTTGCGTGCCTTCAGGGGTGTCGGGCTCGACCAGGGCACAGCCATCGGCTGCAACGTCAGGCGCGATGTTGATCTGATTGGAGAGGAGCACGGGACGGCCGCAGGCGAGCGCCTCCGCCACCGCGATGCCGAAGTTCTCCTGGTGCGACGGAAGGATGAAGGCCTCACAGCCTTCAAGCGCTCCCCATTTGGCTTCTCCTGTCAGCATTCCAGGCCAATGGACACGGTCGGCGATGCCTCCACGCGCGGCGGCTGCTTGTAGGTCGAGGCCCCAATTGGAGGCATCGGGGCCGGCCATCACGAGATGCAGATCGGGGTCGCGGTCTCGAAGCGCAGCGAAGGCGTCGATGAGGAGATCGCAGCCTTTCTTGCGGTCGATGCGGCCGAGAAAGAGCAGGAACCGGTGGCCTTTCACTTCCGGGCAGATCTCGAAAAAGGCAGGCAGGGAAGACCCTGGCGCATACGGTGGCGGCTCTGCGCCGAGGGCTACGACCATCGGCTTCCATTGCGAGAGCCAGAAGCTTTGGCGAGCCAGATCACGCTCTACGGCTGTGGTGAACAGGACCCGAAAGGCGCTGCGCAGCACCCAGAACTCCACGAACAACCAGTACACCCACTTCTTGAGATGTTTGGCTGGGAAGGCACGCTTGAAGTAGGGGTCCAGCATGCCGTGAGCGAACACGACATACGGCTTGTGGCCGGAGAAGGCACGCCGCGCGGCGACGCTGTTGTAGCCCCAGAGTCCGTGGACCATGACTCCATCAAAGCGATCGCGATTGGCTTTGAGCCAGCTCACAAGTTTGGCTGAGTACCATCCGCCCGTACCCAGGGCGTGAACGGGAACGGAAAGCGCGCCAAGATAGGGCGCAGTGGGTTCATCGAGAGTTGCGATCTCGTTGGTATAGCCCGGGGGAGTGTAGCGAATCAGCATACGAACCGCCTCGGTGGTGCCTCCGGCTTCCGGACTGATGCTGCCGATGATATGCAGAATGCGCATGCTTTTGAAGAAACCTGAAGAGCTAAGAGTAGCAGCGGGTTGGAGCGCGAATGGGGGCGGCATCAGGCCCGGAGTTTGCGTGTGGTGTAGGCCAGGGCATGGCGCAAACCCTGGACATCTTCCTCAAAGCTCCAGCCTGCGATACTCCGTTGTGCGGCTTTTCCCATGGCTGCGGCTGTCTCGGGACTGGCCAGGACGCGGCTCAGTGCCGCGGTGAGGGCCAGGATGTCGCCGACAGGATAGCTGTAGCCTTCGACGCCGTTGGTTACGAGGTCAGGACCGGAACCGACATCGCTCGAGACGATGACCGGGCAGCTGGCAGCCATAGCCTCGTTTACGATCAGTCCCCAGGGTTCATGCCGTGAGGGAAGAACGAAGACATCGGCGAGATGGAAGTAGCGGGGAAGCACCGATTGGTTCTGGAACCCGGCAAAACGAACGTTGGTCAGGCCAAGATCGCGGCAGCGGGCTTCGAGGTTGGCGCGCTCCTCTCCGTCTCCGACGATGACGAGGTAAGGCTTATAGCCGCTGCTGTCGTGATCGCGAAGCAGTGCCGCGTAGGCTTCCACGAGATGGTCGCAGTGTTTGCGCTGTTGTAGCTTGGAGGCGAAGAGAATCACGGGATGGCCGGTTTCAATGCCGAGTTCCGACCGCAGTTGTTCTTCTCCGGCAACTGCTTCTTGCGCGCGACGGGCGAAGAAGGCGTTGTCGACGGCGTAGGGCATGAGGAACTGGGGCATCGCATGGCCGAGATAGTGACGCCAATAGCGAGCGTTGGCCGTGCCGATGGGAAGAGTCGCCGCGATGAGAGGTCGGAGGTCGCTAAAGAAAAGACTCTTGGCGAGGAGCTTCAACGGGCTGCGGCTGCGGTCCGCAAGCCAGGACTCCGCGCGTAGAAGAACGGGGATGCCGAGAGCGTTGGCCGCAAGGATCGCCTGCAGAGCATTGATGCTGGCATAGCCATGAACCCAGAGCGCGTCGAAGGCTGGGCTGCCATCGGCGTTGCGGAGACGCCTGTAGATGCCCCGGCTGATGGGACTAAGGGGAGAGACTCCGCCGGTGTCGCGTAGCTTGGGCAGAAACTCATAGCGGTAGCCTTCGAGCAGGGGAGTGTCCCACTCGACCTCCACGCCGAAGCCCTCATCCTTATAGCCGCGCACGGAGAAGTCAGAGCCGAACAGGACGGTTAGATCGATGTCCGGCTCCTGCGCGATACGGCGCAACAAAGGGGCCTGGTACTGGATCGGGTGGCTCACGACATAGGCGAGGCGGACTTTGCCCGAGGTTGTGAGCATAGATCGGAACCTCCAGATTACCGGTAAGCGATAGAGATCACGAGGCCAACGACTCCGAGCAAGGTCCCAAGGCTGCCATTTCCGATGGACGCCTTGAGGGCACTGTTGGGCAGGAAGACAATGTCGTTGGGTTGAAGGATGGGATCCGGAGCCTGCCCATAGAGGACCTTTTTCATGTCCAGCTTGACGACGGTGCGCTCGTTGCCGACGGTGCGGATAAGTCGCAGGTCGTTATATTTCGCCTCAAAAGCAGGGCCTCCGCTGAGCGAGGCGGCTTCCAGTAGCGTGAGCGGTGTGTTCTGCACCAGGGGAATCGAGTTGGGAGTCTTGAAGGCTCCGATTATATAAACGACCCCGACTCTGGAGATCACGATGGTATCTCCAGCGAAGACGGGAATATCGGCCAGGGAACTATGCGCCGGGTCTGTACCAAGATCGACGACGAGTGGCTCGTACAGGCCGGGACGATTGATTGTAATGACGTGGTTGGCGGTTGGAGGCAGGCCACCGGCTGCCGAAAGAACATCGAATAATCGACGCGATCCCTGGACAGGAATGGTTCCGTGAGCTTCTCCGATGACGGTAACGACAGCATTTGGCCCTTCCGTGACCTGTATCGTTACCTGCGGATTTTCGAACATGCCGGCGTCTTCAAGTCTCCGGGCAATCAACTCTTCGGCCGTCGTGATGGTCAACCCATCCAGGGAGACGACACCGATGAGTGGAAGCATCACTTTTCCGTCGGTTCCGATGCGGACAATGGGGTTATAGTCCGTTTGTCCGAAGATGTGGAGGGTGAGCAGATCTCCTGTGCCCAGTTGCTGATCGTGCGTGGCGGGATAGAGCAGAGCTCTGTCCGTGGTGATCGTCGTGGGCTTGTTGATGTCGGCCCCGCTAACAATTCCCGGCCCATTGAATTGGGCAACAGAAGGAAGCGCGAGAGTGCAGAGCAGAACGGCCAAGCCACCGCGGAGAAGAGACGAAATTTTCATTATTTTTGTCCTTTCCCGGTGGACTTGCCGGACTGAGATTCCCAACCGGCGGCATCCATGCCTGCGGAGCCGTATCCGGAATATCCGGAGTATCCGTAATAGCCGTAATACTCAGGCGAGTTGAGATCGATGGCATTGAGAGCGATGCCTGTGATGTGCACTCCGGCACGCAGCAGAAGGTCGCGAGCCCGGCGAATGGTGTGCTTGTTGGACTTGCCATGCCGCACGATCAGAACAACGGCATCCGCATCGCGGCCGAGAATGATGCCATCGGTGACCGAGAGCAGGGGCGGCGAGTCGATCAGGATGTGGGTGTAGATACCGCGGCACTTCTCAAGCAGCTCCGCCATCGTCTCCGAACTGAGCATTTCAGTCGGGAAGGGCGGAACCGGGCCGCTGACCAGAATGTCGAGACTCGGCATCTCAGGCACATTTTGGATAGCTTGTTCGAGGGTATGGCTGCCGGTGAGCACCGAGGTGAGACCGACTTTGCCGTTGAGGCCGAGACGATGATGCACAGTCGGCCGCCGCAGATCGGCATCGATCAGGAGGACGCGAACGTCACGCTGTGCGAACACGCAGGCAAGGTTGGTCGAAACGGTGGTCTTGCCTTCCGAGGGGGTCGCGCTGGTGAGGAGGATGACCTTGGGAAGTTTGCCTGCGGTGGAGAGCAGCAGCGAGGTTCGGAGTCCGCGGAACGCTTCGGTGAACTGTGATTTCGGACTCGAAAGTGTCGCCAGATTTCGTTGGATGACGCTGAGGTTCGACGTATCGATTCCGGTACGCCGCGCCCTGGGGATCAGGGCCAGCGAGTGCAGTCCGGAGACCGCCTCGATCTCGGCGACACTGTGCAGGTTGGTATCCAGGCTCTCCAGGATGAAACCGAGGATTGCTCCAAGCACGATGCCGATGATCGTATTGAGCATCATGATCGAGGATTTCGACTTGAGCGAGGGCTGTGCGGGAGGCACGGCCTGATCGATGATGTCGATCTCGGTGGAGTCCAGACCTGCCTGGACCCTGGCTGTCTGCAACTTCTCCAGGAGCCCTTCATACAAGGTGCGGTTGGATTCGAAGTCGCGCTGGAGAAGCGTATATTGCACGAGATCGTCGCGCAGTTTGTAGGCTTCCGACTTTTGATCTTCCAGGGCAGCCCTGGTCTGCTGCTCGTTCGCCTGTGCAGCAATGAAGGTCTGCTTGGCCTGGGCGATGACTCTGTCCTGCTCCTGCTTGATCGCCTTGTCGAGCTCCTCGATCTGTGCGTGGGCAGCCTTTACCTGGGGGTGGTTGGGGCCGAGATTTCCAGGTGCGGTCAACTTGGCATAGTTGGCCATATCTGTTTCACGCTGCGAGCGGAGGGTGGCAAGCTGGGTTGCCGCCACATTGTTCGTAGTGTTGGCGACGGTCTGGTCCA
Organism: Granulicella mallensis MP5ACTX8; assembly: GCF_000178955.2. Lineage (NCBI taxonomy): Bacteria > Pseudomonadati > Acidobacteriota > Terriglobia > Terriglobales > Acidobacteriaceae > Granulicella > Granulicella mallensis. The sequence continues at coordinate 2,184,957 of NC_016631.1, forward strand.
GGGAGTTGGGATCCATGCCGCTCAGTACGCGATAGCGCGATTCGGCGAGGATGCGTGCGATCTGCGCCGTACCGGCGGCGGTCGTCAACTCTTCCAGGCTGGAAGAGATTTGATTATGCGTGGGATCGATGGAAAGAACACCGATACGCTTCTGTAGATCGATGACCTGGTTCTGTGAGGTCTCGACCTGGTGCTTCAGTTCGTCCAGTTGACTGGTGAGCCAGCCCGAGGCACGTTGTGTCGAGGAGACGCGTGAAGTAAAGCTGCGCTTGATGTACGCGTCGATCAGCTTGTTGATGATGTCGGCTGATAACTTCGCGTTGAAGGTGCTGCAACTGATGCGGATAATGTCGGTTTTGGGAATGTTCGCAACCGAAACAATGGCCTGCATGCGGCCGATCGTCGCCTGACGAACGTTCGGGTCTTCGATGTTTACGTGGGGCGGCCGTTGGGTCATTCCCAGGAAGTCCTGGTTGTTGGCCAGATCGAGATCTTCCGCAACGGTAAGAAGAAGGGTGTCGCTCTTGAGGATTGCGACCTCGGTGGGAAGGCGATTCCCTCCGGCGCCGGTCGATCCTGCGATACGGTACTGGTCGGAGGAGCCGCTGCGGATCTCTATGTCACCGTAGGATTCAAAGAGATGGGGCTGCGTAGATCCCTTATAAAACCCATAGATCATGCCCAGCAAGGCGGCGGCCAGAATGACGTACTTGCGCTTCCTGATCGTCATCAAGGCTTCGGACAGAGTCGCGTCCGTAGCAGCGGGCCCCGCAGACGCGGCACGGCTGTCCGGTTCAGCGGAGAAGTTCTCGGGTCTCGAAGGAATCATCGTTTTCAGTCTACGCGAACAGTGGTTTATATCGCCATCATCTGCTATGAGAATAGGTTTGCCACAAACGGTTGCCCTCGGAAGCTCTACAATGACAGAAATACCTGATCGCTTCGATCCCTTTCAGGAAACCATTTTTACGGGCTATCTCACTATCCTTATGAGTCATTCCATTCAAATAGCAGTTGTCGGTTCCGGTTATGTTGGCCTTGTTGCGGCCATGTGTTTTGCGGAGATGGGCCACCAGGTCATCTGCGTCGATAACGACGAGCGCAAGGTTGCCGCGCTGCAGGGCGGCGATACGCTGATCCACGAGCACCACCTGCCTGAACTGCTGGAGCGTTACCGCAACACGCGGGTGCGTTTCACCACCGATCTGGCGGAGGCCACGAACGAGTGCTCGGCGATCTTTATCGCGGTGGGAACGCCTCAATCCGATAGCGGCGACGCCGACCTGTCGTATGTGGAGGCTGTTGCCAGCGAGATTGCTCGCCACATCACCAGCTACAAGGTGATCGTGGAAAAGAGCACCGTTCCGGTCTACACGAATGAGTGGATCCGGCGTGTTATCGAGCGCAATGGGGTCAATCGGGAGATGTTCGATGTTGTGTCGAACCCGGAGTTTTTGCGCGAAGGCACGGCGGTCGCCGACTTCCTGCATCCGGATCGCATCGTCGTCGGCGCCGATAGCGAACGTGCTGCGGCCTTGCTGAGCGCGATCTATGCTCCTTTGACCGAGGGCGACTACTACAAGAATGAAGGCGCTATCGCAGGCTGCTGCTCGACCTCGGCTCCGCCGCCGCTCCTGCAGACCTCAACGAAGAGCGCCGAGATCATCAAGCACGCGTCCAACGCATTCCTGGCACTGAAGATCTCCTTTATTAATGCGGTATCGAATCTTTGTGAGGCTGCTGATGCGAATGTCGAGCAGGTTGCTCGCGGCATTGGACTAGACTCGCGCATTGGGCCGAAGTTCCTGCGCCCGGGCATCGGTTATGGCGGATCGTGCTTCCCGAAGGACGTTGCTGCCTTCCGTTCCGTGGCGGAACAGATGGGCGTCGATTTCAGCCTGCTGAGCGAAGTTGAGAAGATCAACGTCGGCCAGAAGAAGCGTTTCCTGAGCAAGGTGCGTTCGGCTCTCTGGACGTTGCGTGGCAAAAAGCTTGCTGTGCTCGGGCTTGCCTTCAAGGGCGATACCGACGATATCCGCGAATCCCCGGCGATCGACCTTGTCGAGATGCTGCTGGCTGAAGGTTGTTCGGTGGTGGCTTACGATCCCGCAGCCATGAAGAGGGCGGAGGCTGAGCTGCCGGCAAGCGCGCAGATGCGTTATGCCTCGAATATCGATGAGGCGGCGGCAGATGCCGACGCGTTGCTCATCCTGACCGACTGGCCGGAGTTTGCCCAGCTCGATCTGCGCAAGCTGAACGCGACGCTGCGGTATCCGATCGTGATTGATGGACGCAACCTCTATGACCCGAATGTCATGTTCGATCATGGGTTCACGTATATGAGCGTTGGCCGTCCTACGATCACGCAAACCCATACCCGGGAGCAGTCCAAGGTTCCGACCTCAGCCGGTTCACAAAAATAAAAGCACTTGGAAGGAAAAGGGAAGGCCGGATGGCGTCTCAGACGATTCTTGTAACCGGAGCCGCGGGTTTTCTCGGCTCTCACTTGTGCGATGCTCTCCTGGCTGAAGGCAACGACGTGCTGGGTGTCGATAACCTGTGCACCGGCAACCCCGCGAACCTGGAGCACCTTGCAGGCGAGACTCGTTTTCGCTTTGAAGAACTGGATATCTGCAAGCCTTTCGACCTGGGGCGAGTTGATTTTGTGTTCAACTTCGCCTCACCGGCCTCTCCCGTGGACTATATGCGGTTGGGGATCGAGACACTGCTGGTGGGTTCGGCCGGTACGCTGAACACACTGGAACTTGCGAAGAAGTATGGCGCGGGCTATCTGCATGCGTCGACATCAGAGTGCTACGGCGACCCCGAGGTGCATCCCCAGGTGGAAAGCTACTGGGGGAACGTGAACCCTATCGGACCGCGTTCGGTGTATGACGAGGCCAAGCGCTTCTCCGAGGCTGCGGTGGCGGCGTATCACCGCTATCACGGCGTGAATACGCACCTGGTACGCATCTTCAATACCTATGGGCCGCGCCTGCAGGCGAATGATGGGCGTGTCATCTCCAACCTGATGATGCAGGCGCTGCGTGGTGAGGCCCTGACGATCTATGGAGATGGTTCGCAGACACGCAGCTTCTGCTACTGCTCGGACCTTATCGAAGGCATCGTGCGGCTGGCGAAGTCGGACGAACACCTGCCGACGAACATTGGTAATCCCGTGGAGTGGACGATCCTGGAGTGCGCGAAGGAGATCCAGGCCTTAGTGGGTTCGCACTGCGAGATCGCGTTTCAGCCCTTGCCGCAGGACGATCCAAAGCAGCGCAAGCCGGATATCACGAAGGCGAGGACGCTGCTGGGATGGGAGCCCAAGGTGCCGCTTCGCGAGGGTCTGGCGAAGTCACTGGATTACTTCAAGGCGTGTGTGGAGCGGGAGAAGCAATAGAGCGCAGCGAGCGAACCTGCTTCCTCCCGTTTTTAACTCGTGCTGGTACGAGCTAAACTTCTTGGCTCTACTCACTATGCGAGTAATCCGAACGAAGAACGGGAGACAGCAGGTTCGCTCGCTGCGCTCGGAATGACAACCAGAAAAGCAAAAGCAAAAGCAAAAGCAAGAGCAAGAGCAAGAGCAAGAGCAGATTGCCTGCGGGAATGACAACAAGAAAAGCAACAGCAGGAAAAACGCACCGCATTGCGGTTGCTGTATCTCCCCTCATAATTCATTCAATATTCTCCATTCTGATATCGACGGTTGTGCCGTTCCCCATATAAAAATGCCTAACCATCCATTTCAGGTTGTCAGGCTTCGCAGTGGATGGTTTCAGCTTTAACGCATGAATCCTTTAGAGAGAGCGTTGAGCGTCCGTAATTTCCCGGGTGTTCCGTAATCAATCTCAAAATAGAGGATTTTATGAATCGATTGGATAGGAAGTTCTGTTTCGGTCTGGCGCTTTTCGCGTCGGCGTTTCCAGCCTTTGCACAGACGCATACCCGCGGTGCAAAGATGACAGTCGACACGGCCGATCAAGCCTGTGTTCAGTTGCACGACAACAATAAGTGGACCTCCAGCATCACCGATCTTGACGGTGTTGGCACGAACTACACTTTGAGCACGTTTGTCGCGAATGGTCATCTCACCCTCGCTGCGCCGACGATCTCTTCGTCGGACCATCCGCATGCGACGGGCTACGGCAATGGCTTCAAATGGGATTCAACCGACGAGACGACGGGGAGCTGGTCTCCGCAGGGCTTCACCATCGGTTCGGTGAATGGCGACGAGATGGGTTTCGCTAGCTGGAACTGGAGTGGGGCAAGTCCGAGCCACGGAACCCGCCTGTCGATCGTCGATGTCGCCGACCTGAGCAATGTTGTCTATCGCGATATCCAGATGGTTCTGCCTACTGGCCCAGGGACCTATGAGGCGATCGCCGAGCATGCGGGCGGTATCGCGGCCTTTACGGGCGGGCGCTATCTCTACGTCACGGAAGGCTCCGGTTTCCACGTCTTCGACCTCAACAACATTCGCAAGGTAAACACGACCGCCTGCACCGCATCGGACGGCACTCCGATCTTTGGCAAGAACAGTGCCGGAGACTACTGCGCGGGCGGCTATGAGTTCATGGTGCCCCAGGTCGCTGAGTACTCTGTGCCCAGCACAACGGAGAGCGGTACTGCGATCTCGGCTACGTGCAATCCGAAGTTCTCGTGGGGCGGGTATGACTGGCGTCGCGCGACCAACTACCTGCTTTCGGGCGAGTACTGCGGAGCGGCTGCGGATGGCTCGGCCTGCAATGGCGACTCGAGCTTCCTGAACGGGCGCATGTACATGTGGCCGGTTGCGAGTACGGGTGAGTTAGCGGTCGATACGGCAGGCTATGTCTCTCCCTTCCGTGTGTACTACATGAACGAAAGCGACGTGCAGGGGATAGCTTCGGACAATAATCTGGACTCCGACGGGGTCTCCTACCCGACCGATACTTACTATCTTGCGTCAACGTATGAAAACGGCTTCATCTACCGTGTTGGCGAGAATGTTGCTACCGAAAGCTGGAGCTACGACGCCGGAACGGCGCCGTATCATCCGGAGGGCATGTATGCCACCAGTACTCCTAACATGTGGGTGCTTACCGAAGGCGGTGGCGGCAGCAGCGATCCGGCAGGGGAAGGCCGCTCGGTCTTCTATCTCCATCAGGGCGACATTCGATAAATGCATGTTGCGGCGGAACAGAGATGTTCCGCCGCAACGATTCGTGTTGATGGCCAGGCTTGTTCGTCCCCACCGAAGAAGGCAATTCAGTCGTTCCGGCTGCGCCTCCACTCTAGCCTCCGGCAGAGCGGTACAAGCTTTCAGTTCGACGTTTTACGGCACGGTTGAAACCGTGCCCTTCCGGTTCATGACATGGCAAAGTATTTGCATGCTAAGAGAGAGAATTTGTTGATGTGCTCTAGTAAACCGGTTGTCTGAGTGGTCTCAACTTCAGTCAGGCAACAAATTAATAAACAGTTTGAGCTTGCAACTTCTCCAAATGTGCGCGTATTGTGGTGCCGCTTCGAGCTTTAACCTGTCCATGATTTGAACTTCATGGCAGCACAGAAGCGAGAGCGTTCAGTGTCCTGGGCCCGGGACGCTGCGCCGCACCGTCTCACCAATCCATTTAGGAGAAGCACATGCAATCCATCTTTGGAACTAAGGTCTCTGCAATCGAACCTGCAACGCGCAGACGTTCGTACACTCGTCTCTTTCTTCTGCTAGGGGCAGCCGCGGCCATGCCTCTGTCTGTCTACGCTCTGAACCCGAGCGTGCCACCGGGAAGCAACTTCAATATGACCTATTGGGAGCTTCAGCTTCCTATCGGTTCCACTGGAAACCCCACCACCGAATCAAGCTCGGCGCTGCAGAATGGCTATGAGAATTTCTCGTACTTCTTCACCGAGAGCGGCGATGGAGCAATGGTCTTCAAGGACCCAGGAGTCAACTGTGTCACCACGCCTAACTCCGCGCATTGCCGCACAGAGCTGCGTGAGGTAAACCCCAGTAACGGCAGTGCCGCGAGCTGGAGCCCGAACGCCGCGACCAACCGTCTCAAGGCGACGCTTGCTGTCGAAAACGCTGGCGGCAAGACCGTTATTGGACAGATCCACATCGACGACAGCATCTCTTCCAAGCCCGTCTGCGAGCTGTACTACGACTCCAGTGGCAATATCAGCATTGGTGTTGAGCAGACTCGCTCGGGGGGCGATGAGGTTCTCACCTCACTCGGCAATGTCCCGGTTGGTACCCAGTTCAGCTATGAGATTGAATACTCTGGCAACCTGCTGAAGGTCGCTATCAATGGCAACTTTAAAACTCTTAGCACTTACTCGCTCGATGCTCCTAACAGCTACTTCAAAGCCGGTGATTATGGGCAGGATGCGGAAGCGTCTGATGTTCATTTTTTCGCTTTGACCATCGAGCACTAGAAGATAAGGCCTCGGGCTCAAACGCCCGAGGCCTTTTATCTCTATGCCTGGTTCGGGAATAAACCATGCAGTTGCGTGTTTCTCCATCAGAAGGTGGTCGTAATTACCTGCATCTGACGGGAAGAAGATGATTCTTCCTATCGGTCTAGATATGTTAGTCGTGGCTTTGAGTGGATCATTCCAGGAACCGGTTCGTTTTTACTGCTGTTCAGGGTTGATCTGACAAGACTCCGGCTTCGCCGATCGGGCTCTGATGCTTGGCTAAGTCGCCGTTTAAGCTGCGAAAGCCTGTAATCTTTTTATATCCGGCATCCCGCCGGTTTGAGCAAGTGGTGAGGACGGCGATGAGCGAGAGCGAAGGCGGATTTGAAGCTGAAAAGCTCTCGAACACTCCAAAGCTGAGATCGGGTGCCGCCCTTCGATGTCAGGGCCTGTTTTTAGAGGAATTTCATAGCGGCGTCGATGCCGTCCTGCCTTCTTCCGTAGATAAGCATGTAATCTTCCAGCTTAAGTCCGGTCCGACAAGGGGCGAGCGTCGCCTGGGGCGAGGAACGGTTGTCCCCTTTACGAAGAAACCTAAGACGATCACCCTCGTTCCCGCCGGACCTGTTCCAGCAGTCTCCCTGTTTACGCCTGCCGACTTCATCTACTGCGCGTTGGACCTGGAATTCATCGGTTCAATCGCCGAGGAGATGGACTGCCATTGTTCCGCCATTCCTTCCTTTCAATCCGGCGTTCATGAGGCCTCCATCGAAGCCATCCTCCAATTACTGAGCGAGGAGTTGCAAACAGGAGCTCCCTCAGGAGCTCTCTATGCTGACTCTCTTGCGCACGCGCTCGGGGTACGATTTTTGCTCGTCGATTGCGTTGTGGGGACGTCCGGTGTTGCGACCACCTCCGGTCTACCGCCCCATATCCTCACTCGGGTACAGGATCGAATCGAAGCCGAGCTTGGACACACTCTGACATTGGAAGTGCTTTCGCAGGAGAGTGGATACAGCAAATCTCATTTTCTTCGGATGTTCCAATTGGCAGTGGGAAAAACGCCGCATCAATATCTACTGGGGAGGCGGTTACACCGTGCTCAACAACTTCTGAAGCAGAAGCAGCTCCCCGTCGCGGAAGTTGCACTCTTGTGTGGTTTTTCAAGCCAGGGTCATATGACTGACACCTTCCGAAAGCAGCTTCAGACAACACCTGGCGAGTACCGTCGCAATTCATAGCAGGATTCTGGAACGACGGCACTTTGCCGGAAGATTCATCCACCCCTCTTTTCTATCTTCGGAACAGTTCGAGCAAGGGACTTTTCGTAAGTCATCTCAGCCTGCCCGAACGGAAGAGGATTGATGAATTACGAAACAATAAACCGCACCACAGGGGCGCATCCTGCAAACCGCTCGGCGCACGCTGATTCGAAAGTGGAGGAAGCAGTTGATAGAGCTCAGAGCCCATCGGTCGTTCGTGAGCTTGGATCGCTTGAGCGCTGGTTTTATCTGATGAACCAGAATCGCTCGAATCATTATTCGATTACTGCTGAAGTCTCGGGTTCAACAACCCCCGCTATGTGGCGAGAGGCTTTGAATCAGCTTCAGCTGCGGCATCCGCTCCTGAATGTCTTCATCGCCGAACGTGAGCGCTCGCAAATAAGCTTCATGCGAGACGATATTCAATCCATTCCGCTGACGGTGTTCGAACGTAGCACACCTCAACAATGGCAGGGCATTGCTGCCCAGGATTTGAGTGAACCCTTTGATGCCTCGAAGGCTCCCCTTATCCGGGCGACCTTACTCCACGGCAATGACCGTTGCGAGATCATGCTTTCCGTCCATCACTCCATTGCCGATGGGATGTCAGTCGCGTTTCTTCTGCGTGACCTCGTCTCCGCTGTTGCGGGCAAGGCCCTTGAAACACACCTGGTCCCGGCATCGCAGGGGGATCTGTTTGCCGACCCAGAGACAATGCCGGCTCCCAGTTCCGGATCGGCGGCTACACCGAGACCTGTGAGCTTCCAGGTGGTCGAGTCCTTTTACCCTCAGGTTGACGCTGTTCAATTCACGCAACAAGAGACACAGGCACTGATCGAAGCTGCAAGGCGGCAAGACACAACGCTTCATGCGGGAATCGCAGCTGCAGCCGTACTTGCGGGCCGCGCCCTCTCTCCGGTCTGGAGGCAAGACCCAGTTCGCGTCTTTTCTCCGATCAATCTCCGCAATATGCTCGGCTTGCAGGACGATTGCGTCGTAGCTCTCAGTGCGGGAATAACGGCGATGGATCCTTTACCTGACGACGATCTTTGGGCTTTGGCCCGCACCATCAAGCAAGAGCTGACACCTCAGCAAAGTCCTCAAGGAATCGCCTATGGTCTAGGATTCTTCGATATGGCCACGGCAAATGGTGCAGATTCCGCTGCGGTCTCATCGATATCAGCCGCGTCGATCGGTTTTGAGTTGATGGTGTCAAACCTTGGCAGGGTACCCTTCCAGGCTGATTTTGGGGATCTCACGATCGAAGCGCTTTGGGGGCCTGTTATCAATCAGGGCTACGAGGGAGAGCAAACCATTAGCGCTGCCACTGTAAACGGTTCGTTATGTCTCGTTCATACCAGTGCTTCTCCGATTGAGTCGTTGCTCGCGGCGTCAATAAAACTGCTTAGAGACGGATGTGGTTCCTTGCCTCAGGGCGGTGAGTAATTGAACGCGGTGGGTCGTTGGATTAGGAACAGCGACTTAGCTTTGACGATTGAATTCTAAGAGAAAACATAAATGCTCTCGGGCTTAATAGCTCGAGAGCATTTATGTTTCACAGCCCGGTCCTGTTGTTTTGCTCGATCAGGCGATGGGTTAATACAAATATCGGGAAAAATCTTTATCCCTTTTACGTATCCTGCATGGCGTAGCGCTTCAATCGATCAACGCCCTGCGAGATTCGGCTCGGTGTGCAGCCTGGGATGCCATGTAAGCTGCACGGCGATGGCCGTATCGTTTTGCGGGCCTGGGAGATATTGCGGTGGTCCGACGATGTAGAGAGGCGCCCCTGGAAGGACGAGCGGCACAGGAGCTTTCCAGCGCTCGTACTGTAGCCATGCGTTCAGTTCAATATCGTGGGGAAGCCGCTTTACGACATCGACCTTGAACTGGTTCTGTGTCGTTCCGCCGGGGATGAAGTCTTTCGGCGTCTTCTTGTTCAGATACTCAAGCTGCACCCACTCATTTCCGGAGAGGTGATAGGTGAGCCACGCCTGACCGCCTTTGGCCTCGCGCCCAATCCAGTCACCCATGATGAAGCCCTTGTTGGTGTAGCCCTGGGGCTGTTGACCTTCGTAGTAATTGAACTGGCCGGTCAGACTACGCAGGGTAGAGGTATCGGTACTGACACCTTCGATGCGGAAGTCGAGCTTCGGCATATGGGGGAATTGGGAGATGTAGACTCCAGGTCTGTAGGCAGCGCGGCGCGGGGCGCTGGGTGGGGTCACGTCGTCGTGCGATTCGGAATCCGTATAAAGCGTGACGTATTTGCGCAGGTAGGGAAGACGCCAGGAGAAATTGAAGGCAGAGAAGCGCGCTCCCGGATCGGCCGCGGAGTTTTTTTCCGCGACGGTCGTATCACTGATACTGAAGAAGCTTCTGAGGAAGGTGTGAATGTTGACAGGTTCGTGGCCCTCGCCACCCCAGATGACGGACCGTTGGAAGCCGATCTCGACATTTTTTGTGGGGCGGAACGAGAACATCTCCGAGTGGACCCACGGTGAGTTGTGATCGGTGTGCCCTTTCAGAGATCCCACAAAGAAGTCGTAGCGGATGGGACCCAGAAGGTCCGAAACCAAAGGTATATGCAATGGTTCGACCCGATTGATGCGGAAGGAATAGATGTTTTCGGCGTTATTGCTCCAGGCCATCGCGCCGCCCATGCCGGGCCCCAGCCAGGCGTCGGATTTGCCGCCGGAGATCTCATGGCCAAGCACATGGAAGGAGAGGGCGGCTTCCTGCAGGCGGAAGGGATTTTGTGCAGCGATCGGGCCCGTGGGAATCGTCGCCTGGTTCAGATTGAAGTCGGCGAGGGTAAGGTTGTTGTTATTGCTACAGCCTGAGTCAGGATAGGGAATCTCATCGATGCAGGAGAGTTCGCCTGTGAGAGCTGTGGAGTATCCGGCGCCGGAAGGAGCGTGCTGATACTCACCGCGCACGTAGAGCGAGAAGCGGCCCATCTCGTTTACGGAGGAGAAGCCCGTAATGTTGTTGAAGCCGGGCTCATAGGGCCGGCCATAGTCGTTCACGATCGTCTGGCCCAGGTGGAAGCTGTCGCGCAGAGACTGCCCGCTGATGCCCAGGAACCGCGTGTAGGCGGTCTCAAGGCCGTAGACGCGGCCACGGGTAAAGTTTCCGCCGGGAACCTCCGCGGCCAACTCTGCGTTCAGTTTGGCGAGGATCTCCGTGGCCTGGTCGTTGCCGTCGGCCATGATCTCAGGGGTCGATTTCTCGAGCATGTGGAGCAGGCTGCGCCGCGTCCAGGGACGCATGGAGATAAACGCTGAGTCGAGGTAGCCCATGGAGTAAAGACGCAGTGCCATGGGATAGACCGGGCTATCGACAGGGATGTAGGTCGAGCCCAGAGCGTCGATGAACTGTTTCTGTTTGGGCGGGGTGAGGAAGTCGTACGCCTCTATCGACGGCAGGGAGGCAACGGCGGCGGGGGCAGGCAATGCGACTTCGACGGGGAGCTGGGCGGCAGGGGCTTCAGAGGAAGCTGCTGCGGGAACTGCAAATGGTTGATCTGGTGCCGGGGCAGTCGACGTCGGGGCCGGGACCGTCAGGGTCGGAGAGGGCGAAGAAGGTACGGGAGCGCTTGCCGGAGCGGGTGGCGCAGGTACCGGGACGAGCGGCGTCGTTACGGACGGACTCTGAGGAGCCGGTGCGGAGGGCTGCGGCTGGTCTCCAAGGTTCTTCACCGGGATCGGCGCAGGCATGGAGGGAAGGCTGCTTGCAGGAGCAGGAACCGGCACGGGCACAACCGGGACGGACTGCGTTTGGGCGTGCGCGGAGGTGACTGCAATGAAAGCTATCAGCAGCCAGGCGAGCAGGCTCACCCGTCCCTGGAACCTTGGAAGAGACATGCTGTCAGTGTACCCGGAACGCACGAGTTTTCACCCTGAAGAGAGTTCGAACGAAGATTCAGGAGCGCGGTTTCTTCGCTGGCTTTGCCGGAAATAACCCGCGTGCCGCGAGGTAGCTCTCCATGCGTGCGATCGGCTGCATGGAACGGCTCTGCTTCGCGCCTTTGGGAGTGAGCACGCTCCAGATCACGGCCGGGCCGTCGCCGACGCGGGCCCGGATGGCGGACTCCTGCACGACACGATAGACCGCAACCGCGTCTTCGCCATCGACTGACAGCACGGGAAAGTGCAGCTTCTTTGCCAGCTTCGATACGGTCTGCCAGTTGAGCGCCGACGCGCCCTTACGGGCGGGGCGGCCTGCCGTGGTGTCTGAGCAGACCAGCAGCAGCGGCAGACGGGCGAGATGGGCATACTCCAGGGCCGCGGCCCAACCGGCTTCGGCAGAGCCCGCCGTGGCAAGCGCCATGACCATGCCATCCGAGCCTGCCGTCTGCAAACCCAGCGCTGCGGCGGCACAGAGGGTCAGCCTCGATCCCTTGGGCAGACGAAGATCTCCCTTCGGCTTGCCCATTGACTTTCCGGTGGCAGTGGCATTCGGCCTGGGCAGAGGAGCAAGAGCTTCGACGGTAGCATCGATGCCTTCGCCGGAGAGCAGGTCGCCGGGCTGCAGATGGATCGTTGCAGCCGCCAGCAGCGCCTCACGCGCCGGGCTGTCTTTGTGACGACGATCAAACTCGTTGCAGCGCAACATCAGCGCGTGCAACTCTTTCAACCTGCGATGGGGGAGGAGCGGATTTTCAGACAAACAGTGAGCCTCGTACGAAGGTTGAATCTCAAGTAAGACAGTATTACCAGATCGCAGTCAGGTTCAGGCGTGTGCGGCGCCTGAACCTTCTGTATTCAAGCCGAGTTCCGCGAAAGCCTTCTCCGCTACCTTTGGCTTCACGACGCCCTCGCGGGCCAGCTTCGACAGTGCGGCGGCGACGATGGACTCGGCGTCGACCTCGAAGTGGCGGCGCAGGTGCTCGCGGTTATCCGAGCGTCCGAAGCCGTCGGTGCCTAGCGAAACCAGGCGGGAGCCTAGCCACGGGGAGAGAGAGTCGGGCAGCGACTTCATGTAGTCGCTGGCGGCAACGATGGGGCCTGCGGCCTTGCCCAATGCCTGCACGATGTAGGGGGTCTTCTCCTTCTCGGAGGGATGCAGGCGGTTGAAGCGCTCGGTGTCGAGGCAGTCGCGGCGGAGCTCGTTGTAGCTGGTGACGCTCCAGACGTCGGCGGCGATGTTGTACTTCTCCGCGAGGATCTGCTGTGCGCGGACGGCCTCGTTGAGGATGGGGCCGGAGCCGAAGAGCTGAACCTGAGCGGTCTTCTCAGCCGCCTTGAACTTGTAGATGCCGCGCAGGATGCCCTCGCGAACGCCCTCGCCCTCGGGCATGGCGGGCATCGCGTAGTCCTCGTTGTACATCGTGATGTAGTAGTAGCAGTCTTCGCCGGCCTCATACATGCGGCGCAGGCCATCCTGCAGGACTACGGCCATCTCGAAGGCGTAGGCCGGATCATAGGTGAGGCAGGTGGGGATCGTGCCGGAGATCACGGGCGAGTGGCCGTCCTGATGCTGCAGGCCTTCGCCGAGCATCGTGGTGCGGCCGGCGGTGCCTCCCATCAGGAAGCCCTTGCCGCGTGAGTCCGCAAAGGCCCAGGCCATGTCGCCGATGCGCTGGAAGCCGAACATCGAGTAGTACATGTAGAACGGCACCATCGGAATCTTGTAGTTGGTGTAGGCCGTTCCGGCAGCGGTGAAGCTGGCCATGGAGCCTGCTTCCGTGATGCCTTCTTCGAGGATCTGGCCGCTCTTCTCCTCGCGATACTTGAGCAGCATGTCGGAGTCGTGTGGGGTGTACTTCTGGCCCTCGGGAGCGTAGATGCCCACCTGCGAGATCACGGACTCCATGCCGAAGGTGCGGCCTTCGTCGGGGACGATGGGCACGATCAGCTTGCCGATGGTCGGCTCCTTGAGCATGGCGCGCAGCATGCCGCCGACAAAGGCGGTGGTGGTGGAGACAGCGCGTCCCTTGGAGCCGCCCAGCCACTCCTTGAAGAAGTCAATTTTGGGGGCGACGAATGTGGACTTCGGTACTTCACGGGCAGGCAGATAGCCGCCCAGCGCTGAGCGCCGCGACTGCATGTACTGGATAGCCGGATCGCTGGGATCGGGGCGATAGAAGGTGGCGTCTTTGGCCGCAGCTTCGGGGATTGGAATATCGAAGCGCTGAACGAAGGCCGCGAGGCCCTCGTCGGTGAGCTTCTTCTCAGAGTGCGTCGCGTTGCGTGCCTGCGCGGCGGCAATGCCGTATCCCTTGACGGTCTTGGCGAGGATGACCGTGGGGCCGCCCTTGTGCTCCAACGCGCGCTTGTAGGCGTTGTAGATCTTTGCGGGGTCATGGCCGCCGCGGTGCAGCTTGCCGAGTTCCTCGTCGGTCTTGTCTTCGACGAGCTTCACCAGCTCCGGATACTTGCCGAAGAAGTGCTGGCGCAGATACGCGCCACCCTTGGCCTTGTAGGCCTGGAAGTCGCCGTCGACACACTCTTCCATGCGCTTGAGCAGCAGACCCTGATGGTCGCGCTCGAAGAGCTCGTCCCAGTCCGAACCCCAGATGACCTTGATGACGTTCCATCCTGCGCCGCGGAACATGCCTTCGAGCTCGTCGATGATGCGCTTGTTGCCGCGGACAGGGCCGTCGAGGCGCTGCAGGTTGCAGTTGACGACGAAGATCAGGTTGTCGAGGTGCTCGCGGGAGCCAAGCGAGATTGCGCCGAGCGTGTCGACCTCGTCCGTCTCGCCGTCGCCGACGAAGGCCCAGACCTTGCGGTCGGTCTTCTCGATGAGGCTGCGGTTCTCGAGATACTTCATGAAGCGGGCCTGGTAGATGGCGTTCAGCGGGCCGATGCCCATCGATACCGTGGGGAACTGCCAGAAGTCCTGCATGAGCCAGGGGTGGGGGTAGCTCGAGAGGCCGGGTTCGCCGCGAAGTTCGTGGCGGAAGTTCTTGAGGCGGGCATCGTCGAAGCGGCCTTCGAGATAGGCGCGCGCGTAGACTCCGGGCGAGGCATGGCCCTGGAAGTAGATGAAGTCGCCGGGCTGTTCGCCGTTGGCGCTGGGGTACTTGGCATGGAAGAAGTGGTTGAACCCGACTTCGAGCAGCGTGGCGAGCGAGGAGTAGGTGGAGATGTGGCCGCCGATGCCGGCGTCGTACTTGTTCTGCTTGTGCACCATCGCCATGGCGTTCCAGCGGATGAGGGCTTCGACGCGGCGCTCGAGCGAGCGGTCACCGGGGTAGGGGACTTCGTCGTGCTTGGGGATGGTGTTGTGATAGGGCGTCGTGACATCGCCGGTGGCGGAGACTCCCGCCTCGCGGGCGCGAGTGCGGAGAGCGGAGAGCAACGCGGCGCCTTGTTCCCAATCCTGGGCGACGACTTCGTCGAATGCTTCAATCCACTCTGCGACCTCTGCGGTCATGTCTGTCTTTACGGCCTCATCGACGTTTGTCGGCATTTATACAGTCCCCTTGTATGCAAACTTCCACTGTTACGATAAATGTTCCTTATGGGGATGCGCTAGGGAGTGGGGTCCTGGCGGGGCTGGAAGAGCCGGTATTCGCGCGTTAAGGTGGGGTTGGCTTCTGGCATTTGTCTTTTTTGTTGTCATTTCCGCAGGGAATCTGCTTAATGGCCTCCCCATGGCGCTAGACACTGACTGGCATGGCTGATGCTTCAGCCATGCCAGTTAGTTTTTGCTCGAGATTGAGATGTTGCCGGTGCGAGCAGACAGCAGATTCCCTGCGGGAATGACAACAAGAAAGACAACGACAACAAGAAAAGCAAAGCCAAGAACGTTCTAGGTCGAGTAGTCGGCGTTGATGCTGACGTACTCGTGGGTGAGGTCGCAGGTGATGAACTTCGACTTGCCCTCGGCCTGGCCTAGATCGAGATGGATGGTGTACTCGCGGTTGCTCATGGCGGCGTGGGTAGCGTCCTCGTCGAAGGCTGCATCCCGTGTGCCGTGGGCGAAGACCGGCAGGCCGCCGATGGTGACAGTGACGGTCGCGGGGTCGAAGGCAACACCGGCACGGCCAGCGGCTGCGAGCAGGCGGCCCCAGTTCGGATCGGCGCTGGACCAGGCTGTTTTGCAGAGCGGTGAGGTGGCGATGGTGCGCGCGATCTGCTGGGCCTCGGCGTTGGAGCGTGCGCCGGTGATCTCCAGTGTGACGACGTGGGTGACGCCTTCGCCGTCGTCGACGATGGCGTGGGCGAGGGAGTCGCAGACACTCCTGAGGGCTGCTTCAAAGGCGGGAACGGCTTCGCCTTTGGCTTCCACTTCGCTCTTTCCGCTGGCGAGCAGTAGCACGGTGTCGTTGGTGGACATATCGCCGTCGATTGAGATCGAGTTGAAGCTGCCTTCAACCGCCGGGGTCAGCATGGCGGCAAGATGCTCCGAGTTCGCTGCGAGGTCGGTGAAGAGGTAGACCAGCATCGTCGCGTGCGGCACGAGCTGCGGGCCGATCATGCCCGCTCCCTTGGCGCAGCCGAAGAGATTGACGGTGCGGTCCTCGATCTCGAAACTCGCATGGGCGACTTTGAGCTTGGTGTCGGTGGTCAGAATCGCGGTGGCGAAGGCTTCGGCGTGCTCGGGGGTGTCGCCGAGCAAGGCCTTTGCGGCGGGGACGGCGGCGATGAGTTTTTCTACAGGCAGCGGAACGCCGATGATGCCGGTGGAGGAGGGGAAGATCTCGTCGAAGACGCAGCCGAACTGCTCGGCGACGGCGATGCAGCTCTTGCGGCAGGCGTCGATGCCGGGCTCTCCGGTGGCGCAGTTGGCATTGCCTGCGTTGACGAGGACTGCCGAGACGCGGCCGCCGGTTGTGACCAGGTGTCTGCGTCCGACGGTCACGGGGGCGGCGACGACCTGATTGCTGGTGAACATGGCAGCTGCGCTGGCTCCGCCGTCGCAGACCGCGAGCGCGACGTCGGGCTTGCCGCTGGCTTTGATACCGGCTTTGACGGAGGACCAGCGGAAGCCGAGGGGGAGGGGATGGGAGATCGTGCTCATCGATATCACTGTATCAAGGGCGATGGCGGTGTTCGATGACGGTGATTGCAGTGGTAGAACTGGTGGGCCAGGAGTTGCGAGTCGCGAGATGCGAGTAACGAGGAGAACCATGCCCCGGCGTATACTCATTCGATAACACCGGGAATAGCGTGCCGCGGACGAATACGCGCGTTTCCGAGGGAGATTGGGACACATGAGCACCAACGGCAATGGGCACAGCAATGGCAATGGGCACTCACACGGCAACGATTACACCGTACCGATGCCGCGCAGGGATTGGGTCGTCAAGCGCAAGGAAGAGGCGGCGCGCACCGACGACTGGAACATGAGCCAGATGCACTTCGCGCGCAAGGGCATGATTACCGAAGAGATGGCCTACGTTGCGCACAAGGAAAAGATTGCGGCGGAGCTGGTGCGGAGCGAGATCGCCAAGGGGACGATGATTATCCCGGCGAACATCAACCACCCGGAGCTGGAGCCGATGGCGATCGGCGTCGAGAGCCTGTGCAAGATCAATGCGAACATCGGCAACTCGGCGCTGAGTTCGAATGTGGATGAAGAGCTGCGCAAGCTGCATACCGCTGTTCACTACGGCGCGGACACGGTCATGGATCTTTCGACCGGCGGGGATATCCCGATGATTCGCGAGGCGATCATTCGCCACTCGCCCGTGCCGATTGGAACGGTTCCGCTGTATGAGGCGCTCTCGCGGGTGAAGAAGGTCGAAGACCTCAACATCGACCTGTACCTCGAAGTGATCGAAGAGCAGGCGCAGCAGGGTGTGGACTACTTCACGATCCATGCAGGCGTGCTGATTCAGTATGTGCCGATGGTGTCCAAGCGCATCACGGGCATCGTGAGCCGTGGCGGCGCGATCCTGGCGCAGTGGATGACCGCGAACCATAAGCAGAACTTCCTGTATGAGAACTTCGACCGCATCACCAAGGTCATGGCGAAGTACGATGTCAGCTACTCGCTGGGCGACGGTCTGCGTCCCGGTTCTGTGGCCGATGCCAGCGACGAAGCCCAGTTTGCGGAGCTGAAGACGCTCGGCGAGTTGACCCGTCAGGCCTGGAAGGACGACGTGCAGGTGATGATCGAAGGCCCCGGCCATGTGCCGATGGACAAGATCAAGGAGCAGGTCGACAAGGAAGTGGAGCTTTGCGACGGTGCGCCCTTCTATGTGCTCGGGCCGCTGGTTACGGATATCGCTCCGGGCTACGATCACATTACCTCGGCGATCGGTGCGGCGATGATCGGCTGGCACGGCGCGGCGATGCTCTGCTACGTGACTCCGAAGGAGCACCTCGGCCTGCCGAACGAGAAGGATGTGAAGGACGGCATCATCGCGTACAAGATCGCGGCCCACGCGGCGGATATTGCACGGCATCGTCCGGGCGCTCGCGACCGCGACGACGCGATCTCGCATGCACGCTATACCTTCGATTGGGACAAGCAGTTTGCGTTGTCGCTCGATCCGGAGACGGCGCGCAGCATGCACGATGAGACGCTGCCGGACGACTACTACAAGGAAGCGGCGTTCTGCTCGATGTGCGGGCCGAAGTTCTGCTCCATGAACTGGTCCAGCAAGGTGGACAAGTTCAACGAAGAGGTGCATGGCTTGAAGAAGCCGGACCTGACGCAGATTGTTACGGAACAGATGGCGCTGCGGTAGTGAGGCAGAGTGTAGAGAAAACAGAGGCCCACGAGTCATATCGTGGGCCTTTTGCTTGCCTTTACCCTTCTTCTTGTCATTCCGAGCGGAGCGAGTGAACCTGCTGTCTCCCGCTTTTTGCTTGTGCTGCCACAGATGATATGCGGCAACAAGAACTGTGCCCTGCCAGATGCTTTCTGGGTCGTACGAAGGAAGAGCGGGAGGAAGCAGGTTCACTCGCTCCGCTCGGAATGACAACAAGAAAAGCAAGAGCAAAGTGACAACTGCAACAGCAAAGACAGAGGCACGCCTCAGCCGTGCTCGTAGTGGAAGAGCAGTTCCTGCTCGCTGTCTACCGGAACGCCATTGCGTGTTGCCGGTTGGAAGGTCCACTGCTGGATCACTGCGAGGACCGTCTCGTCGATGCCGTGTCCAAGTCCGCGAGCCAGCGATGACTTCGCGATTCGTCCTGTCTTATCGATGACCACGTCCACGACCACATCTCCGCGCGTACCCGAGGGAAGCTGCGACAGGTCCGGTTTCGGCGAAGGATGGACAACCACCAGGGCGAGGGTCGTATCGCCCTCTCCGAGGGCATCGGCTCCCGTAGACGAGCCTGCGCTCGTCGAGGCGGAGGTCGGGGCTGGTGTAACCGGGGCTGGGGTAGGCAAGGGGGTGGGACGTGGAATCACGGGTTTGTTCGTGGGCCGTTTAGGTGTCTTGAGTGCGGAGGGTGGAGCGCTGATGCCGGGGGAGTAGGTGAGCAGCAATCGGTGGCCGCTAGGATCGCCGGGCAGTTGAACAGGTTTGAGGTGCGGTGGACGGGTATAAAACAGCACGCCGAGAACGGACAGGTGAAACGCGACCGACGCTACCGCCCAATAGCTGTGCCGACGGCCCTGGAGCGGCAGTTCACCCTGTTGCAGCAGTGTCTTGCTGTACGGTTTCGTGTCCATTCCACCCCTCGAAGGTAGGGTACACCTGACGGCAGTGTTTGTAAGACTCCAGTAACAGCAGATCGTCAGCAGGGGATCGGGGTAAAACTGGGCAATAACATAGGGCCAACGGCCCGGCTTATCCCAGCCTGGGGCAAAACCCCAGGCTGGGATAAGCCGGACTGTCAACCCTCTAACGAGACACGGTTTCAGCGCTACGTGGCTTTCAGAGCCCTGCGGCTCCTTCGAGAATCGCCGCTGAGCGATTCAGTGCTGCTGCCAGTGCGTCGAGTTGTGCTTGCGTGCGGGCGTTGTCGGCTTCGTCGATGCCTTCGTTGACGCCGGGGATGACTACTGCTGCGTAGCCGGTGAACTCACCCGGAGCATAGATGGTGTGCTTGAACCACGGACGTTTCGGAAGGCCCGCGTCGTTGAGCAGGGCGGATTCGGCATTCCGGAGGGCTGCGTTCAACGGTGCGGCATCGACGCCCTGGGTGGGTGCGGATTGCAGCCGGTAGGCACGTTCGCCAGCCGCGGCAAAGCGTTTGGCTGCCGTGGCGGCGGCGCTGAAGTCCACCTGCATCTTTGCTTCTGTGGCACGGGTTCTTGCTTCGGTGAGATAGCTTCCGATCTCGCTGCCATAGAGCTTGTAGTCGTAGGGCAGGACGTCGGCGTCGGCCATGTGCAGCACTTCAAGGCCGAAGACGCGGGCCTGTTGCTGTTCGTAGACGAAGGTGGGATCGGCGTTGCGGATGAACCAGTTGTAGTCGTCGAAGGTCGAGTGGTAGACGCCGTAAGGGCCTTGCGAACCGATGTCGGTGGAGGGAACGCCCAGGTGCTGGATGAAGGGCGTGTAGTCGGAGCCGGAGCCCAGCGTGCCGATCTGTACGTCCTCAGCGTTTGCATCATGCCTGTTGCGGGCGGGGGCTTTGCGGCGGCCGGCACCCTCATGCTGATCGTTCAGCCATTGATCGTAGACGGTGCCGCCCTTGGGGCTGGGAACTTCGCGCGTGACCTCGCGGACGAACTCCTTGAGCGAGGGCACAGCTGAGGCGTCGAAGTTTGGGCCGGCGACGCCGACGTCCGTGTTGAAGTAGGCGACGGCGTGGGAGAGTTCAGCGGCGTGCATCTCGGCCCACTCGGTCGAGCCCATCAGGCCCTCTTCCTCGGCATCCCAGCTTCCGAAGACGATCGTCCGCTTCGGCTTCCAGCCCTGCTTGAGCAGTACGCCTAAGCCGTGCACGGTTTCGAGCATCGCGGCTGTGCCGCTGTTGGGATCGACCGCGCCGTAGACCCAGGCGTCGCGATGATTGCCCGCGACGACCCAGGCATTGGGATCGTCGCCGGGAATCTTGCCGATGACGTCCCAGATGGTGCGCAGCTTGTAGTCCTGTTCGAGATGCATGTGCACCTTCACCGATGCCGTTCCGCCGAGGTGATAGGTGAAGGGAAGCGCGCCTTGCCACTCGCGCGGCGAGAGCGGGCCGTCGAGATGCTGCAGGATGGGTGCGGCGTCCTGATAAGACAGCGGATTGGAGGGGATCGACGGCTGATTCATCTTGGCCGGATCGGTGATGCGCTGCGAATCGGGCAGGTCGGGGGTCGAGGCGATGCCGGGAGTCTCCGGATCGCCCGGATAGAGGGGGAGGAACTGCACGCTGCCACGTTGCACAGCAGAGGCTGGACGGAATGGCCCGCGAGGATAGGCGTCGCCGCGGGTGTAGCCGTCGTCGGCCGGATCGGAGTAGATCAGCACGCCCTTGGCGCCGCGCTGCTGGGCGATGTAGACCTTGACGCCGCGGAAGTTCGCGCCGTAGCGCACGAGCACGATCTTGTCCTTGACGCTGATGTTCAGGGCGTCGAGCTTTTTGAAGTCTTCAAGCGTGCCGTAGTTGGCATAGACGACCTCTGCGGTGACATCGCCAGAGGCCGAGGAGCCGTTGAAGGCGGGCAGGATACGGGGATCGTCCTGGAAGGAGTCGCCGCCGTACTCCTTGGGATCGACGTGTTCCGGGGTAGGTCCGGACATGAGTTTTTTGCCCTGGGCATCGAAGGCTTCGATCTCGATCTTGACCGGTTTATTCAGCAGCACGCGGAAGGGCACGATCTCGGTCTGCAGGCCAGCGGCTTTGAACTTTTCGGCGACATAGAGCGCGGTCTTGTGGTCTTCGGGAGAGCTGGCCCAGTGGGGTTCGGCGGTCAGCGTCTTCAGGTGTTCGCCGGCGAGTTTCGCGTCGGGCACGGGCATAAAGGCGGCATCCCACTTGGCCTGCTGTGAAAAGTCAGCGTAGCCGAAGACCCTGGGTGTCTGGGCAAGTGCCACGGTGGAGAAGAGTGCGGCGGCGCTGGAGACGAGAAGGAAGTTCGAAAAGGAGCGAGTCACGGTGGGTCCTTTAGGGGGATTTGCTTTTCTGCTTGTCATTCCGAGTGTAACGAGTGAACCTGCTTTCTCCCGTTCTTTGCTCTTCCTGCCCCGAAAACAGGCGTAAACAAGCAATATGGCGCCGTTGCCGCATAACTTTATGGCAACACTGGCGAAAAACGGGAGGAAGCAGGTTCACTCGCTCCGCTCGGAATGACAACCAGAAAAGCAAGAGCAAGAGCAAGAGCAAGAGCAAGAGCAAGAGCAAGAGCAAGAGCAACAGCAACAGCAACAGCAGAAGCAGCTGCAAAAGCGAGAGCAACAGTGCTTCGGGCGGCGGAGTATGTTTTAGGCCGTTACCGGCTGTCCGCAGAACTTGCAGCGGGAAGCAGCAAGCGGAATCTCGCTCAGGCACTGGGGGCAGGTCTTGGTCGAGGGCTCGGCTGGAGGCGGAGGATTGAACTTCTTCATCAGGTATTGTGTGGGCAGCACCATGAAGAAATAGACCACGGAGGCGATGAGCAGAAAGTTGATGATCGCCGTGAAGAAGGTGCCGTACTTGATCTCGCCGCCATGAGCGTGGGCGACGAGGTAGTCGAAGTTTGGCTTGCCGATGATCGCGCCCAACAAGGGGTTGATGATGTTGGTAGTCAGCGCGGTGACGATCGAGGTGAAGGCCGCGCCGATGATGACGGCCACCGCCAGGTCCATTACATTGCCGCGCAGGATGAAATCGCGAAATCCTTTGAACATGAGTCCTCCGTGGGTTCGGTTTTAGGGTAGAGATTTCCCGGCGAGTATACCGCAACGACTCGCGTATTCTTTGTAGATGCGTCCTGCCACCATGCGCGTACACCTGGTTTCGTTCGGTCCCCTGAAGACGATATTCCCTGAGGGGGGCGTGTGGCGAGAACTGCGTGTGGGGGAATCGGTCGCTGATCTGCTGGCTTTGCTGCGCCGCGAGGGTGTGGTTGCGGAGGAGATGCTGCGGTCGGCAGCCGTTGCGGTGAACCATGAGTATGCGGCGGAAGGGCATAGCCTCTGCGATGGTGACGAGGTGGCGATTCTGCCGCCTGTAAGTGGCGGGGCTGGGGATGGCTCAGGGGATCTCGTCCAACTGGTGAGGGAGCCGATGGACGCGGTGGCCATCACGAACAGGATCAAGGCTGGGACAGACGGTGCGGTATGCGTCTTCGACGGCATTGTGCGCGATAACACAAAAGGCCGTGCGACCCTGCATCTCGACTACGAGGCTTATGAGGAGATGGCGCTGCGCCAGATGCGCGAACTGCGTGAGCATGCGATCGCGAGGTTCGGTGTGCGCGAGGTGGCGTTGGTGCATCGCCTGGGGCGGCTGGTCGTCGGTGAGACGAGCGTGCTGATCGTTGTGGCGTCAGCCCATCGTGGAGCGGCGTTCGACGCGTGTCGCTGGCTCATCGACACGCTCAAGAAGACGGTGCCGATCTGGAAGCGGGAGCAGTTTGTCGATGGGGCCGTATGGGCCGACGGCGAGCCGTTTCCTCCGGATATTGGAGAGGCCAAACGATGAGGCTGGCTGCCATTGCGCTGGCTGCTGTGTTGTTGCCCGCCCTGGCAATGTCCCAGACGACTGTCCAGCAGCCTGCGCCCATTGAGCGTCATAATCCCGAAATTCCCACGCTTCATGTCGAGAGCCGCCTGGTCAGTGTGGCCCTCAATGTCGTGGATGAACAGGGTGCCCCCGTACCGGGTTTGAGCGCTGCCGACTTTGAGGTGGCGGAAGATGGCAAGCCGCAGCGCATCGCCAACTTTGACCGCGAATCCAGCACGCCGTTGGAGATCGTGCTCGCCATCGATGCCAGCGAGAGCGTCTTCAACGATGAGCATCTGGAGCGTGAGGCCGCGAAGAAGTTCATGGCGTCGCTGCTGCGCAAGCAGGACCAGATCGACCTGATGGACTTTGCCGACGACGTCGATGAACTCGTCTCTTTCACCAGCGATGTGCAGAAGATCGACAGCGGGCTCGGGCGGATTCATCACGGCGATGCTACGGCGCTGTATGACGCGGTCTATCTTGCAAGCCAGCGATTGGGTGAGACGCCCACCAGCGCAGGGCAGCGCCGCGTTCTTGTGCTCATCACCGATGGAGAAAATACGACGCATCATGGCAGCTACGACGCCGCTCTGGAGCAGGCGCAGCGTGCCGGAGCGATGATCTACGCGCTGATTATCGTTCCGGTATCGGCTGACGCCGGACGCAATACCGGCGGGGAGCATGCGCTGATCCAACTAGCCCGCGACACCGGTGGCAAGTACTACTACGTCGAGGACAAGCACGATCTTGCCCCGGCGTTTCAGCATGTTTCGGACGATCTGCGGACGCAGTACACGGTGGGCTATTACGCGCCGCAGAAGGGCCTTGGGAGAGATAATCTGCGGCATATTCAGCTCCAGTTGAAGGACCCGGCGCTGCGCGCTCGCTATACGCTGCGCTACCGAACGTCCTATTATGCGAACCGTTAGAGCAGTTCGCCGTACAATCAAGGGTATGGCGACGACGAAAAAGCGGCACAAAGGACTACCTGCGGGAGAGACGGGACAGGAGGCGCTTTACCTGAAATCGCTCAGCGAGCGACAGGTTCCGGTCTCCGTCAAGCTGCGCGACGGCGAGGTCGTCAATGGCTGGATCGAATACTTCGACGACATGATGGTGCGGCTCACGCGCGAAGGCAAGCCGAATCTCTTCATCTACAAGGCGCAGATCCGCACGATTACCGAGAGTGCTGGTGCAAGCACACGCCGCAGCGGCAATCGCGAAGCAGCGGCAGCGAACTAAACCCCGTTTCAACCAAGGCATCAAGGAGAGTTTGTGGCTGAGCTGGTCGGCATTGCAGAGTCCATTGCGCGTGAAGCAGGAGCGCTGCTGCGCGAGTTCTATCACCGCGGAGTTGCGGCGGAGTATAAAGGCGACGTCGACCTGGTTACCGAGGCCGACCGCGCGAGTGAAGCGCTGATCGTCGCCCGTCTGAGTGAGGCGCTGCCAGACCACGGCATCTATGGCGAAGAGGGCACGCGGCAGGCCTTGGAGAGCGAGTTCCGCTGGTATATCGATCCGCTGGATGGTACGACCAACTTTGCGCATGGATTTCCAGCGTTCTGTGTGATTCTGGGATGCGAACGCCGGGCCCCGGGACTGGCCGCCGGGGAAGATGGCGAGATGGTTGCCGGCGTGATCTACGATCCGCTGCGCGACGAGATGTTTTCGACCGAACGCGGTGGCGGAGCCAAACTCAACGGCAAGCCGATCCATGCCTCACGCACGAAGACGCTGCAGGAGTCGCTCGTAGCGACAGGCTTCCCGAGCCACAAGCGGCATCGCAGCCCGAACGTGCACTTCTACCAGGAGTTCACGCTGCGCTCGCATGGGGTACGGCGCGCGGGCTCTGCAGGGCTTGACCTGGCGTATGTTGCCTGCGGACGCCTGGAGGGGTTCTGGGAGTTCAAGCTGAATCCGTGGGACACCTCGGCGGGCTATCTGATGGTGGAAGAGGCCGGCGGCAAGATTACACACTTTGATGGCGGCAAATTTACGCTCGACAGCCGCGAGGTGCTCGCGACAAATGGGTTGATTCACGCGGAGATGCAGCATCTCTTTGAGGACCTGTTTGCAGGGAAGAACATCGAGCCGATTCCTACTCCGGCGGAGTTTGCGGCTCGCCGAATGGATGAAACTACCGATAAGTAGGCCCAATCCAGTCCGAGTTGTGAATTTCTTACGACTTTGGATGAGCTGCGTTTGTTGTTAGAATCGAGTTCTAAATTGAAGATCTGGTCGACACACTGACCGAGGAGAGCAAGAGACATGGCGTATGTAATCGCAGAACCCTGCATCGGAACCAAAGACACGGCTTGCGTGGATGCGTGTCCGGTCGACTGTATCCACCCGAAGAAGGACGAGACGGGTCACGGCGAGGCCGAGCAGCTCTTCATCGACCCGGTCGAGTGCATCGACTGCGGTGCGTGCGTTCCGGTTTGCCCGGTTTCGGCGATCTATGCCGGGGACGACCTGCCGGACAAGTGGGTCAGCTTCCAGGAGAAGAACGCGACGCACTTCGGTCGCTAAAGTTTTCGATTTGTGAGCGCGCGGCCCTCGGGTCGCGCGTTTTGTTGTTTGCCGTTATTTTTGTCGTTGCTTTTCTGGTTGTCATTCCGAGCGTAGCGAGCGAACCTGCTGTCTCCCGCTCTTTGATTGCACTGCCCATAAAACAACTGGGCACGAACTGGATGGCTGAGTTCGTGTTGCCGCATAACCTTTGTGGCAACACGAACGAAAAACGGGAGACAGCAGGTTCGCTCGCTACGCTCGGAATGACAACCAGAAAAGCAAGAGCAAAAACAAAGCAAAAGCCAGAAACGAACTATCAGAAGCAGCGATAAACACCCGCAGAAGCAACAAACGATACGATAGACCTGCATGGCAGAAGGCAGGCTCATCCCGCATCACGGCGAAGCGATCGTGCTGCGCACCTGGCCGTTTCATGAGGCGGACCTGCTGATCAGCTTCTTTACGCGAGATCAGGGAAAGGTCAAGGGGGTGGCGCGGCACGCCATGAAGAGCCGCCGCCGCTTCGGTGGCGCGCTGGAACCGGCGACACATGTCCGCGCCCACTACACGGAACGCCCAAGGCAGGAGCTCGTACGGCTCGACAACTTCGAGATCCTGTGGTCGCCCCTGACCGCGCCGGTGGACTATCTCCGCACCGCCGGGTTGCAGCTCGTCGTGGAAGTGCTTGAAGAGGCGATGCCGGACCTCGCTCCCGAGGACAACATCTTCCGGCTCGCGCTCGCGACGCTCACGGCCATGCAGGCGGATAGCGTGTGGCTGCCGGTCACGTATTTCTGCCTCTGGATGAACCGCCTGATGGGCTGGATGCCGGAGTTGGGACACTGCGCGGTGTGCGGGCTCGACCTGCGCGGGCAGACGGTGTGGTGGTCTCCGGCGGGCGACGGTGTGACGTGTCATGACGATCGCCGCTCAGGGAGCAGGCCGCTGAGTGCGGAGTCGGTGGCGGAGAGCTACAGGATTGCGCGGTCGTCGCTGCCGCAGCTTGCGGAGGAGTCCTGGTCAGAGGGGCGAGCGAAGGATCTCAGGGCGTTTGCGATTGGGACGCTGGAGCGGCATCTGGAGCGGCGACTACGAAGTGCTGTGGCACTACAGCGATGAACTTACAGATTGCGGTTCTTCGCTAAGCATTCCCGTCTATTCCAGGGCGTATCTATCGCTCCTAGACCTTCAAATTGCAATGTGGGGTCGTCTGATTGAACAAGGGTGAGGAATCGTCTTCCTGTGAGCATATGTGTACGAGAGGCGCGGACGCAGAGATCGAGAACGCTGAATGCCAGATCTTGATTTTCTGGAGAAGCGTTTGCGAAACGATCGAAGTGGCGGAAGACAAGGGATAGACCGCCAATAAAAGGTACCTCGAGATCCTGCAGACAATCGTTTAGTGCGTTGAAGTTTCGACCGTAATAGCTTGGAAATTCCAAGGTGTTTTGCAGTGAGTCATGCATGTCGGCAGGCGTCAGCCACGTTGAGCAATCAAAGCTTTTGACGGAGTACTCAAGTGCTTGCAGCTTCATCACATCCTCATTGAGAAATTCATGATTCAGGTAAAGGGAGATCCCGCCATCACGTAGTACTGCCCAATCCAGACGCGTTTCGTCTTTTGAATCAGAGATAAAAGCTGCCATAGGGCCAGCCTAGCAAAAGCTTCAGCCCTGAATGCGTTTCCGAGTAGATAAACTTTGAGGACGTTAGAATGGAAGCATTCGATCTTCCAAGAAGGTTTCGTAGATGCAAGCAGTTATGGCCAAGAAGGCGCTAACATTCCAGGAATTACTGTTCACTTTGCAGCGTTTCTGGGCCGAGCATGGATGCGTGTTGCAACAGCCGTACGACCTCGAGGTCGGCGCCGGCACCATGTCGCCCGATACGTTTCTGCGCGTGCTGGGGCCGAAGCCCATTAGCATCGCCTATGCGCAGCCCTCGCGGCGTCCGGCGGATGGACGCTATGGTGAAAACCCAAATCGGCTCTTTCGCCATACGCAGCTCCAGGTGATTCTGAAACCGCCACCGGAGCGGGTGCAGGAGCTGTATCTCGAGTCGCTCGTGGCCATCGGGATCGACCTGAAAGAGCACGACATCAAGTTTGAAGAGGACAACTGGGAGTGGCCGGTGGGCGGCGCGTGGGGCGTCGGCTGGCAGGTGATGCTCGATGGGCAGGAGATCACGCAGTTTACCTACTTCCAGCAGTGCGGCGGCATGGACCTCGACCCGATCTCGGGCGAGATCACGTATGGCCTTGAGCGCATCGCGCAGTTCCTGCAGGACCTCGATTCGATCTACGACATCGTGTGGTCGCGCGATCCCATGACGGGAGCGGAGCTTACCTATGGCGACGTTCGCCTGCACGAGGAGCAGCAGTTCTCGGCGTACTCGTTCGACTATGCCGATGTGGACAAGCTCTGGGAGCATCTGCGGCTGTATGAGACCGAGTGTCTCCTGCTGCTTGAACGCGCGAAGACGGTGCTGACGGAAGAGAATACCGATGCGCTGGCCGTAAAGCGCTTCCCGGTGATGGGAGCGTATGAGCTCGCGCTGAAGTGCTCGCACACGTTCAACCTGCTGGATGCGCGGGGTGCGATCTCGGTGACAGAACGTGTCGGTGTGATGGCGCGGATTCGCACTCTCATCGTCGGTGTTGCGAAGATCTATGCCGAACAGGGCAGGCTCGTTAGCGAGTCAGCAAGTCAGCAAGTCAGTGGGGCGGTGGCGTAGTGGCAGATTTTTTGTTGGAAATTGGATTGGAAGAGGTTCCCGCGCGCATGATCGCCGGAGCGCAGGCCGAACTCCTGCGCCGCGTGGTGGCGTTGTTGGGACGCGAACAGTTGATTGATGCTGCTCTGGCTAAAGAGGCACAAAGTGTTGAGCCTGTGACAGCGTTTCTCGTGAAACATGTCATTAGAAGCTATTCCACGCCACGTCGACTCGCCGTGCTGGTGTGCGGCGTGCGCGAGCAGCAGGCGGACATCACCGAAGACGTCACCGGTCCTGCGGTGAAGATCGCCTTCAAGGATGGAGTGGCTACACCTGCGGCTGAGGCATTTGCGCGGAAGTCCGGCGTTGCCGTGGCCGAGTTGCGAACGATCACGACACCGAAGGGTGAGTATCTTGCCGCGACCAGCGTGAAGAAGGGCCGCAGCGCTGCCGAGGTGCTGGCAAGTGAGCTGCCGAAGGAGATCGCAGGGATCTACTGGGCGAAGAATATGTACTGGCGCCCGGGCAAGCCGGAGCGGTTTGTGCGCCCTGTGCTGTGGATCGTATGCCTGCTGGGAGATGCGGTTGTGCCGCTGACCTTCGCGGGCAGGATGGCGGGCCGCGCGAGCTACGGTCATCGTGTGCTGTCGAGCGGCGAGCCGTTCGAGATCGTCGCCCCGGAGAGCTACCTTGCGCAGCTTGAAGGGGAGTATGTGATCGCCGATGTCGAGGCGCGGCGGCAGACGATTCGCAAGGCTCTGGACCACGTCACGCGCGCGGTCGAGGGCGCTCGCTGGCGGGAAGACGAGGAGCTGGTCGATAGCGTGACGCACCTGACCGAGTGGCCCGCGGTGCTGCTCGGCGGCTTCGAGTCGGCTTACCTCGAGCTGCCGGAAGAGGTGCTGGTGACGGTGATGCGCGATCACCAGAAGTACTTTGCGGTGGAAGATGCTGCTGGTAAATTAGCTCCACACTTTCTTGCGATCCTAAATATTGCGCTCGACGAGACGAATGAGCCGATCATCAAGCAGGGCAACGAGCGCGTGCTGCGCGCGCGGTTCAACGATGCGCGTTTCTTCTGGGAGTTCGACCAGCGTACGCCGCTGGCCGAGCGTGTGAAGCTGCTGGAGAACGTGACCTTCCAGAAAGACCTCGGCAGCTATGCGGCGAAGAGTGAGCGTGTACGCTCTCTTGCTGCGCAGCTTGCGAAGGTAGCTTCGTCGCGTGGGGCGACTGTTGATGCGAGTGCGGTTGACGAGGCAGCGAAGCTCGCGAAGACCGATCTTACGACGGAGCTGGTGAAGGAGTTCACGGAGTTGCAGGGCGTCATCGGCGGGCTGTATGCGAAGGCGCAGGGCGTCAGCGCGACCGTTGCGGATGCTATCTACGACCAGTACCTTCCTGCGTCGGCGAAGGATGCGATTCCTCGTTCGTTTGAAGGGGCTTTGCTGGGGCTGGCCGATCGTATCGACACGATCACCGGCATGTTTGCGCTGGGGATGGAGCCGACCGGATCGAAGGACCCGTTTGCTTTGCGCCGTGCGGCGAATTCGGTGGTGCGAATCCTGGCCGAGTCGGGTCTGCCGCTTACGCTGGCTGATGTGTTTGGGGTTGCGCAATCTGAGGCGGAGGTAGCTGCGAAGCTGCAGGCGTTCTTTGCGGAGCGTATCGAGTTCTATCTGCGCGAAGGGCGAGGACAGGCGTATGACGTCGTGAAGGCCGTTGTGGCTGCAGGAGCCGAGGATCTGAGGGATGCTGTGGCACGTGCCGAGGCTGTGACCGCTGTTCGCGGTGGAGAGGATTTCATCGCGGTCAGTGCGGCGTTCAAACGCATGAAGAACATCCTCGATCAGGCACAGGCGAAGGGTGAATCGATTCCTGCGAGCGTGGACACAGGGCTGCTCTCCGATGCCTCGGAGAAGGCGCTGGAGTCTACCGGCGGGCGTGTCGCAAGCGACGTAGAAGCTTTGCGGGCGAAGCGCCAGTATAGTGAGGCTTTGACTCAAGTGGCTTCGCTTCGGCCTGTCGTCAATGAGTTTTTCGAGAGGGTGATGGTCATGGCCCCGGAGGCTGATATTCGTGCGAACCGTCTGGCGTTGCTGGCTCGTACGGTTGCAGACTTTTCGCGCATCGCGGACTTCTCGGAGATTGTTGCGCAGGGGTAGATGCGCACGTGTGCATTTGTTTGTTTTTCGTCGTCATCCTTCGCTGTTGGCTCAGGATGACGACGAAAAACAAGCAACGACAAAGGCAATAGCATTTGTCGTTTGTCCCGGGGCAGTTGCGATTCACAGTGCGGCTACCTCCAGCGATTTAGAGTAGAGGTCAGTCCAACACTTCACAGGAGAACGATCATGCCGCTGCCAACCGACGAAAAGCTGTTAGCCCTGAGTAACAACCTCATCCAGCAGTTCGATACGATCTTTGGCGAGCATCCCAGTTTTCGTCCCGCCCATGCCAAGGGCACGATGCTGACGGGTACGTTTACGCCCTCTGAGGAAGCTGCTTCGCTCACCCGCGCGCCGCATGTCGTGCGCGAGTCGACTCCGGTGACAGTCCGGTTCTCGAACTCGACTGGGCTGCCGCTTGTGCCGGATACCGATCCCAATGCTGACCCGCGCGGCATGGCGATCCGGTTCAACCTGGCGGAGCATAGCCATACCGACATCGTGAGCCACTCGGTAGACGGCTTTCCCGTCCGCACAGGCGATGAGTTTCTGGAGCTCCTGCGGGCGCTTGCCAGTAGCGACCTTGCTGCGCCCTCCGATCCGAAGAACCCAAAGCCTATCGAGATCTTTCTGGGGGGACATCCAGCGGCGCTCGCGTTTGTGCAGACTCCGAAGCCCGCGCCTTCGAGCTTTGGCCGTGAGTCTTACTTCGGCATCACGGCGATGCGTTTCATCAATGCGGACGGTGTCGTGCGCTATGGCCGCTATCGCATCGTGCCGGAGGCAGGGAACGAGCACCTCGATGCCGCTGCTGTTGCGGCAAAGGGGCCGAACTATCTCTTCGACGAGCTGAAAGAACGAGTGGCGGCCGGTCCGGTGAGCTTCCGCATCCTGGTGCAGTTGGCGAATGAAGGCGATGTCGTCGACGATGCGACGATTCACTGGCCGGAGGACCGGAGGGTGGTTGAACTCGGCACGATTGCCCTGACTGCGCCTGTCACAGACGATGCGCATGAGCAGCAACGCATTATCTTTGACCCGATACCGCGCGTCGATGGCATCGAGCCTTCGGATGACCCTCTGTTGGAGCTTCGTGCGGCGGTTTATTTGATCAGCGGACGCCGTCGCCGGAGTGAGTCAGCGCAGTAGCGGGTTCGTATTGCAATGAGGTAAGACGTTTTGGTTTCAGGGCCGAAGGCCTGTCTCATATCAGCCCAGGGCAACGCCCTGGGTTATCGGAACCCAAAATGTAGAGGGCTGAAAGCCCGATTCATCGTGGTGACACTGATGAGTCGGGCTTTCAGCCCTAAAGATAGGGCTTTGCGCTGAGATTTGTGTGGCGTGTTTCCAGTGTCAGCTCTAGTTCAGTCTCTGCAAACGCGCGATCAGCTTCTCGGCAAGCGGCTCTCCGCTCTCCGTCCACAATAGGCGGCTGGAGATGCCGCAGTGCTTCTCGACCGAGAGCGTGAACGCGAGCAGCTTTTCGACGTTCTGTTTGATGCGGTCAGCGGCGTCGGTGTCCAGTTCTTCGTCTTCGAGCACCCAGGGTGTATCGAGTCCGAAGTCGACGCGGATGTGTCCGTTTTGTTCATAGCTGCCGTCATCGAAGTCCGGGCCGAAGCCCGTAATGCGCACCTTTGCCGGTTCCAGCCGCCAGGCGATGTCGAGGTCGCCGGCGGCATCGGGAAGCCAGAGCATCCAGCGCATCTCGAACTCGTAGGCCATGTCGTCGTGAAGCTGTTCAGTCGCTTCGGCTACCGCGTTCTCGATGATCGAGCCTTCGGTGTCGGCGGAGGTCTGCGCGCGCTCGTCGTTGACGTAGATGCGCTGGTAGGTGGGAGATTCGGTCCAGTTGATCGGATAGGTACTTGCGGCAGCCACGCGGCCAAACTCGCTGCCGGGTTTGCCGTCCTTCGCGATAACGGCGAACTGACGCATGACGCCGACGAGCGCATCGGGCAGCGCTTGCAGACGGAAGTTGGGAAACCACAAACTCAGGTAAAGCTGATCGGCCATACGTCATTTTAGCGGGATGGCGGTATGGGCGTTGGGGTTCCATCCGTTTCGGGGGTGTTTGCTTTCAGTTCCGAGCTTCGAGTTTCGAGATGCGAGTGGTCGGCTCCTCTTTCGAAACTCGTATGCCGGATCTTGCAAGGTATAGAGTCTCCATCTTCTCCGGGGGTGAGAAGATAAGTGCAGGCAATGAAAGCGTCTGTAGAGAGACTTCGATGGGTACTGGCAGGGGGAGCGGTCCTGCTGCTCGTCGTGCTGGCAGTTTTTCTCGGCTACGGACGCTACCGCGCGCTGCGCACCTGGCGGGACATCGTAAGGCGGTCCGGTGCTCACATCACGCATGAGACCGACGGCTTTACGTACTCGCAGTCGTTGAAGGGGCGGACGATCTTTACGCTGCATGCGGCCAAGGGCATTCCGCATGGCGATGGGAAGTGGTCGCTGCATGACGGCGTCCTCACGCTGTATGGCAAGACCCCCGCGGACTTCGACCGGATCTATGGCGCGGACTTCGAGTACGACGAAAAGACGCAGATTGTGCAGGCACTCGGTGAGGTCCATATCGACGTGCAGGCCCCCGGAGCGCTGGCGGCTGGAGGCAAGACTCCGGCTGCGAACGCCCCCAAGCCTCCAGCTACACCATCGGATGGCAAGTCTGGAGGAAACGACCACATCATCCACGTCCGGACCAGCGGTCTCAGCTATAACCGCGCGGAGGGAATTGCCACGACGGACCAGGAGGTGGAGTTCCGCTATGCGGGGCTGCAGTGCCTGGCGAAGGGGGCGATCTTCAACTCCGACGAGAGCATGCTGCATCTGCTGGCCGATGTGCGTCTGACCGGGGATATTCGCGGCGAGCCGATGACGGTCCACGCGGTCAAGGCGGACCTCAATCGCGAAAGCGACACCGTGGCTCTGGTACAGCCCGTTGCGCGCACCCAGGGGCGCACGGCGCGTGCGGCCAGTGCCTTGCTGCATCTGCGCAAGGATGGCTCGATCTCTCAGGCTGAGGCGGATGGCAACGTAGCGTTCGATGAAGGGACGCGTCACCTTACAGCTCCGCATCTCGAGGCGACGTTCAACACCGCCAGCCTGCCGCAGACAACGAAGCTGACGGGCGGCGTCGTGCTCTGGGATGACGATGCGCAGCAGCCGATGCACGGCAAGGCCAATGAGGTGGATACGAGTTTCAACGCGCTGGGTGCACCGACCAACATCGTCGCAACAGGCGCGGCACAGGTAGCGCTCAGCGACCACAAGGGAAGCGGGCCTGCACTCTCTCGCGAGATGCGCGGAGACCGCATCGTGGCGACGCTGGTGCCCATCGGGCACAAGACGGTGTCGAGGCTCAGCCAGGTTGTGGCTACCGGCTCGGCAATGGCCCGAGGTGACTCGCCGGTTGCGCCGAGCGCAGGCCATCCTCAGACGCAGGAGATCAAGTCCACCATGATTACGGCGGACAACCTGCGTGCCGACCTCGAACCGGGTGCGTCACAGAAGGCCGAGCTGCGAAAAGTCTTCGGCACGGGACACGCGCGGTTGCAGCAGGATGCTCCTCTGGGAGAACAGCAGACCAGCACCTCCGACACGATCGACATCGCATTTGCCTCGCAGCCCACGAAGAGTGGTGGCATGGCGACCGGGATCACCTCCGCGGTACAGAACGGGCATGTGGTGATCCACAGTGTCCCGGCGTTGCGTGCGGGAGCCGCCAAGCCCGAGCCGCCGTCCGATGCGAGTGCCAACAACGCCGTGTACGACGGAGCGACCTCAAAGCTGACCCTCACCGGCTCGGCCCATTACACACAGGGTGACACCCAGTTGACGGCGGCTACGATTGTCGCCAATCAGACGACGGGCGATGCGGATGCCCAGGGAAATGTTCTTGCCACCTTGCTGGGCGCGGAGACCTCCGCGACTGCTCAGGCGACGCATGTCACTGCCGACCACGCGCATCTGGTCCAGGCTTCACAGGCTGCTGATTTTTACGGCAATGAAGCGCATCCGGCACGGCTCTGGCAGGGGGCTTCGCAGGTTGAGGCCGCGACCCTGCAGTTCGACCAGAAGCAAAAGACACTGGCCGCTCGCCCGGCCTCTGCGGGGGGGCTGGTTCACGCTGTATTTGCCAATGCCAACCCGTCGCAGGCGAAGGGCAAGACTGCCTCGTCGGGTGAAGGGCAGGTGGTCAGGGTTGCGAGCCCCGCGATGGACTACTCCGATATTGCTCGCGAAGCGACGTTTTCGGGTGGCGTTCACATCGATGGCGCAACAGGGCAGGCGCGCTCGCAGAAGGCGGTTGTTTTCCTGAACCCTGCAGTGTCCTCGAAGGCCGCGCCAGGAGCGGCGAAGCCGGCGGGGCCGACGAATCTTCTGGGTGGTTCGGTCGAGAAGGTCGTGCTCTCCGAAGCGGTTCGGATCGATCAGCCGGGGCGTGCCGGTACGGGCGAGCAGCTGGTCTATACGACGGCGGATTCGAGCTACATCTTGACCGGAACACCGGCCAAACCGCCGCATATCGCGGATGTGAAGCAGGGCAACGTTACTGGTGCAACTCTGCTGTTCCGTTCGGACGATAGTACGATCATCGTTACAGGTGCCCCTCCGGGGCCGGCACAGAAGCATGGGCGTGTCCGCACCGAGACGGAAGTGAGGCAGTAGAGCGTGATTAGGACTCTGGCAACCGAGGAGATCGGCAAGGCATACGGTGGACGGCAGGTAGTTCGAGGCGTCAGCCTGGAGATACGGCAGGGCGAGGTCGTCGGCTTGCTGGGCCCCAATGGCGCCGGCAAGACAACGAGCTTCTATATGATCGTCGGCCTGGTACGGCCGGACAGTGGCCGCATCTTTACGGACGGGGCCGACATCACCCGCACTCCGATGTATCTGCGGGCGCGAGAGCATCGCATCAGCTACCTGCCGCAGGAGCCCTCGATCTTTCGCAAGCTGACGGTGGAGGAGAACATCCTCGCTGTGTTGGAGACGCAGCACAACACCTGGGAGGCGCGGCGCAAGGCCTCCGAGAACCTCATTCTGCAGCTCAACCTTGGCCATGTGCGCAAGACGCGTGGATACGCACTCTCAGGCGGCGAGCGCCGCCGTGTGGAGATCGCCCGCTGCCTGGCCATCAATCCGGCGTTTATCCTGCTGGACGAGCCGTTTTCCGGCATCGACCCGATCGCCGTGCTGGAGCTGCAACAAATCATCTTCGACCTGAAGGCCAGCGGAATCGGCGTGCTCATTACGGACCATAATGTCCGCGAGACGCTGAGCGTTACAGACCGTGCGTACATCATCAACGAGGGGCGTATCTTCCGCACGGGGACGCCGGGGGAGCTGGGGCGCGATCCTGAGGTGAAGCGGGTGTACCTGGGTGAGGGCTTTTCGATGGGTGGGGTTTGACGACGAAAACCCAGCAATAATAAAAGTAAAAGCAAGAGCGCCCAACGCTGTAGAATGGCCCTAGAATTGCTTACGGATGGTGGGTCCGAGGCAAAGTGCCTTCCGCGCGTATGCTTGGAGGGTTCGCGAGGTCGATCTTTGTTGTTACAGCCCAGACTGAATGTTCGAGTCTCGCAGCGCCAGGTGCTCACTCCGGGCCTGATGCAGATGGTCAGTGTGCTTGCGCTCAACAAGCTTGAGCTCAAGGACATGATCAACGGCGAACTGGTCGAAAATCCAGTGCTGGAGGAGATCGAAGAGTCCTCCGAGACGTTCGATGAACGTACAGCCCGTGAGGGAGATCGTGAGCGCAGTGCGGAAGACCTCGTGGTAGAGGGGGAGCGCACTGAAAAAGATCCCTTCGATGAGATCGACTTTGGGAGTTACTTCCAGGATTATCTTGATCCCGGCTTTCGTACCGCCTCCAACTTCGAAGACTATGACAGCGAGAAGCCGTCGTTTGAACACTTTCTTGCCCAGCCCAGCACGCTGAGCGATTACCTCACCTGGCAGCTGGGTTCGATGCCGCTGCGCCAGGAGCTTCGTACAGCCGTTGAGTTGGTGATCGGTAACCTGAACGAAGACGGATATCTCACCGCGAGCGATCAGGAACTCGCCGAAGCACTGGCTGGCAGTGAAGCGGGGCAGGCTGAGCTTATTCTGGTCGCCGAGGCGCGGGGTGTTGTCGCTCATCTGGACCCCATCGGCGTGGGGGCACGCGATCTGCGCGAGTGCCTGTTGCTGCAGATCGAAGCGTTGCGGTGCGAGGCGCTCCTTGTGGGGAAGCGTAATAGGGCTCCCGTTCCAGAGGATGCGGTGGCAACTTTCGACGCGGCTGCCCTGATTGCTGACCGGCATCTGTCGCTGTTGCAGAAAAAAGATATGCGCGAGCTGACGCGAGTCTCGCATCGCACGCCGGAGCAGGTTGCCGCTGCTGTGGATCTGATTCGCAGCCTCGACCCTCGGCCCGGCCAGCGCTACAGCAGCTCGGACACACGCCTCATCGAGCCGGATGTCGCTTTCGTCAAGCGTGGCGATGAGTATGTGGTGGTCATGAATGAAGAAGACCTGCCCGCGCTGCGGCTCAACCAGGGCTATCGCAAGATGCTGCGGGAGAAGAGCACGGAACGCGAGGTGCGGGAGTATGTGAAGGAGCGCTACAAGTCCGCTATCCAGCTCCTGCGCAACATCGAGCAGCGCAAGAATACGATCGTTCGCACCTGCGAGGCTATCGTGCGGCGGCAGCAGGAGTTTCTCGAGCGCGGTGTCGAGGCCCTGAAGCCGATGATGATCAAGGAGGTCGCCGAGGAGATCGGGGTCCATGCTTCGACGGTTAGCCGGGCTGTCGCAAATAAATATGTTCACACGACCCAGGGGGTGTACGAGCTACGCTTTTTCTTCACTGAGAGCGTGAACGGGCCGGAGGGGGGCGACCTGCCCTTGCTGTTGCTTAAACGCCGTGTTAAGAAGCTGATCGAGGACGAAGACCCACGCAAGCCGTGGACCGATGAATACCTCGCCGCGGAGTTGCAGCGCCAGGGAATCCGGGTTACCCGCAGGACGGTTGCGAAGTATCGCGAAGATATGCAGATTCCCAGCACCCACCAACGCCGTGTACGATGATCCGCATCTTACGGAGACGGTAGCTTCTAAAGCTGCCGGGACGAAGGGAGTTGTCCATGATCGTTGAGTACACCGGTCGCCAGACCGTAGTCACAGCAAAACTCAAGACGCAGGCAGAAGCGGGCTTGGCACGAGTCGCCAAGGTTGCCAATCGCTGTACAAGCACCCATATCATCCTCACAGAAGACAAATACCGTAAGATCGCTGAAATTACGGTGCAATGCCGCGGCGACCAACTGGTCGCAACCTGTGAGGCCGTCGAAATGGAGGTTGCATTGCATGACGCGCTGCAGAAGGTCGAACAGCAGGCCATCAAGCACAAGAAACGATTCGATACCGTTCGCGATCATCCCCGGCCCATTCCGCTTCCGCTAGAAGCGGTTTAGAACTTTCGAAGTAAGCCACGCGCCTCCTGTCCAGGAGGCGCGTGGTGTTTGCGGGCGATGGAGCTTCTCGCTAACGTTTTTTTAGGCTGTCGGTGCTAGGATGCACGCATGGCATCCAAGCGCGCCGCCAAAGCTTCGTCCAAACCGGCAAAAGAATCCAAATCGACTAAGAAACAAGAGTCCCCTAAACGTGAGCTGGTCATCCTGACGGGAATGTCCGGCTCCGGCAAGGCGTCGGCGCTGAAGGCGTTTGAAGACCTCGGCTACTACTCGGTCGATAATCTCCCGCTGGAACTGATTCCGCGCTTTGCAGACCTGGTATTGAAGTCCGCCGAGATCACACGCGCGGCGATGGTCGTGGATGTGCGCGAGGGCATCCGGCTCGATCGCTTCCCGGCGATCCTCAAGCAGGTGCGCAAGGTGCTGCCGGCTCGCGTCGTGTTTCTCGAAGCCAGCGAAGAGGCTATCGTGCGGAGGTTCTCCGAGACTCGCAGGCCGCATCCGCTGGGGCGCGGTGAGACCGTGCTGGCCTCCATCAGCGCGGAACGCAAACGGCTCGATCCGGTGCGTAATGTCGCCGATATTCTGCTGGACACCACGCGCTTCAACGTCCACGACCTGCGCGCGCATATCAATGCACAGTTTGAGCGCGGCGGCGGCACGAGCGATCGCAACCTGACGATCTCGGTGACGAGCTTCGGCTTCAAGAACGGCGTGCCGACGGATGCCGATCTCGTCTTCGACGTGCGCTTTCTGCCCAATCCGCACTTCGTTCCCGAGTTCCGCAAGTTGACGGGCAAGCATCCCAAGGTCGCCAAGTACATCCGGCAGTTTCCGCAGACCAAGGAGTTTCTCGACAAGGCTACGGACATGCTCACCTTCCTGTTGCCGCACTACATCAAGGAGGGGAAGAGCTATCTCACGGTGGGGATTGGTTGTACCGGCGGGCAGCATCGTTCCGTGATGATTGCCGAAGAGCTGAAGAAACGGCTGGGGGGCGCGGGCTACCGGGTGAAGACATCGCATCGCGATATGCCGCGTTAGGCCGTCGACGAAGGTACACTTTCTTTTGATGATGATCTTTGGCATTGCGGTCTGTAGGAGTTGCGCATGAGGCGCATCTGGCGGCTCCTTCGTTATCTACAGAAATATGCGCTGTATTCGGTGACGTCGGTTCTGCTGATGGCTGTGGTTGGTGCGCTTGCCGCGTTCCGCATTTTGCTCATCAAGCCGATCTTCGATAACGTCCTGCGCCCGGATGCGCCACCGGCGTTGGTGTTGCTCTTCCATATTCCTCACACCAGCATCACTGTTAACCTGCAGCACTTCGTCCCCAGTCACTTTCGTAACGCCTGGACGGTAGTGGCAGTAGCGTTGGTGGGCTCGGCCATCATCAAATCGATCTGCGACTATCTGGGTACGGTGCTGGCGAACAAGGCCGGCTTCGGCATGATTACCGATATACGCAACGACCTGTACGACTCGGTGCTGCGGCGCTCCACGGCCTTCTTTCAACGGCATTCCACTGGTGCTCTCATCTCCACGCTCATCAGTGACGTTGAACGTGTGCAGGCTGCCATGGCTACGGTGATGAGCGACTTTCTGCAACAGATCTTCACTCTGGTGTTCATGATCGGCGCGGTGATCCTTACAGGCGGACGTATGGCCTGGGTGCTTCTGCTGTTTGTGCCCGTCATCGTGTCCTCGGCGCGACGCATCGGCCGCAGTGTTCGCAAAACGACGCGCCGAGGCCAGGACAAATTAGCCGAGATTCAGAACATTGTCCACGAGACCATCACAGGCAATGGCATTGTGAAGGCGTTTGGCATGGAGTTGTGGGAGATGAACCGCTTCCGCAAAGCAGCGGACAGGCTGCTCACAGCCAACATGCGGTCGGTTGCGATACAGTCTATCTCCTCGCCGTTGATGGATGCCCTGGGGGCGGTCGCCATCGCGTTGTTGCTGCTCTTTGGACGGGATCGCATCATGCATCACGGCATGAGCGCCGGATCGTTCGTTGCCTTCCTGATCGCGACCTTCACACTTTACGATCCGGTGCGAAAGATGCCGGTCTACTACAACAACTTCCAGCAGGCGGTCGGCGCCAGCCAGGAGATCTTCAAGTTCATCGACGAGCAGGATGAAGTTCTTGAGCGCAAGAAAGCGATTACACTCAAGAGCTTTGGCGGGCTGATCGAATTTCGTGACGTGCGTTTCGGCTATGAGCGCGCCGGGGTGGCGAAGGAGGTGCTGCATGGCATCTCGCTAACTGTTCGCCGTGGTGAGGTCGTGGCGCTGGTGGGCCCGAGCGGGGCGGGGAAGTCGACGCTGGTAAATCTGCTGCCACGTTTTTTCGATGTGACAGGCGGTACGATTTTGCTGGATGAGCACGATGTTCGCGATCTTACGATTGCCTCGTTGCGGGCGCAGATCGGCAAGGTCACGCAGGAGACGGTGCTCTTCAACGACACGGTGCGAAACAACATCGCCTATGGACGCCCCGATGTTTCCATGGAGAAGATCGAGGCTGCGGCAAAGGCTGCACTGGCTCACGACTTCATCCTGCGTATGTCGGATGGCTACGACACGATGATTGGCGAACGCGGTGCGCGGCTCTCTGGTGGGGAGCGGCAGAGGATCGCCATTGCGCGCGCTATCCTCAAGGACGCGCCGATCCTCATTCTCGACGAGGCGACCTCTGCGCTCGATACGGAGAGCGAAGTCGCGGTGCAGGCCGCGCTGGCGAACCTGATGCAGGGCCGGACGGTGTTGGTGATCGCACATCGGCTCTCGACTGTACGCAGGGCCGATCGCATTGCGGTGATCGAGCGAGGAAGCGTGACCGAGCTGGGATCTCACGATGAACTGGTGGAGCTTGGTGGCATGTACAGTCGGCTCTATAAATTGCAGTTTGGGCAGGACGATCTTCTGGAGGCTGACCTGGGCGAGGTCGTTGCGGCTGAGGGTGAGGGTGTGGTCTGAAGGCCACGGCTCCCTCCGTCTCCGCGACGCTAAAGCGTCACGGAACGCGCTTCGCGCTGTATAACTTTGTTCGGCGATGAGCTAACGTCGGAACGCTCGAACCGGTACACTGTCAGGAGAACTTAGACCCATGGCTGGCAGGCTTGTTATCGATATGGCTGGTATTCTCTTTATCATTTCGGCGCCTAGCGGCTCGGGCAAGTCCACCCTCGTATCCGAGGTTCGGCGGCTTGTCGAAGGTCTCGAGTTCTCCATCTCCTACACCACGCGCCAGCCGCGCGGGTCCGAGGAGAATGGCAAGGAATACTGGTTCACGAATCATGCCGAGTTTGAACGCATGATCGACGCGGGCGAGTTTCTTGAGTGGGCCAAGGTCTTCGGCAGCAACTACTACGGCACGGCGGTCTCCGCGCTCGAACATGCCCGTACCCACGGACACGATCTGCTGCTCGATATCGATGTGCAGGGAGCGCTCCAGGTGATGAAGAAGGTGCCGGAGGCGGTCTCGATCTTTATTCTTCCTCCCAGCCCTCAGGTTCTGGAGATGCGTCTGCGCAATCGCAGCCAGGCTGAAGGTGTTACCGATGAAGCTGTCATTGAAGAGCGCCTTTCGCAGGCCCGTAATGAACTTCGGCATCTGTCGGACTACAAGTACGCGCTGATTAACGATCAACTGGACCAGGCGGCGTCCGAGATGCGTGCCATCGTGCTCCACCAGCGTGGCGAAGAGGGCGAGGTGGCGGAGACGGCGGCACGATGTCTGACCTCTGCGCACTCGGCCAGGTTGGACGCCGCGCTGACGAGCTTTCAGGTTTCGACGGCGATTGTGTAAGGTCTTCACCACCACACAATCGTGTTCGGAGCGTAAGATAACTGCATCCCCCCGGAGGTCCTCGTTATGGCTGCAAATGATGATCTGTTTCAGAACAAGTACAGCCTTGTGAAGGGCGCTGCACGTCGCGCTCGTCAACTGCAATCCGGTGCGCCGCCGCTCGGCGTTTCAACCTCGATGAAGGCCTGCCGCGTGGCGCAGGACGAGGTCCGAGCAGGCAAGGTCACCTACAGCGTCATGGCGAAGAAACCCACTCCTCCGACGGTACTATAGAGAGGAATGAGTCTTACTCCGCAGCAGCATCTCCGCGCCTATGTCGACTACCTGCGC
Source organism: Granulicella mallensis MP5ACTX8 (assembly GCF_000178955.2). NCBI lineage: Bacteria > Pseudomonadati > Acidobacteriota > Terriglobia > Terriglobales > Acidobacteriaceae > Granulicella > Granulicella mallensis. Next base: position 2,227,110 of record NC_016631.1, read on the forward strand.
GACCTCGGCATCTACGACCTTTATCGCCGCGAAAACCCTGCGACACTCTTGCCTGAATCGGTGCGTGAAGCCTTTGCCGCCGAGGCAAAGCGTGTGGCCGCGCCTGCACAAGCGCCGGTAAGACCTGCGACGCCTGTGCCGCGCAGCGTTCCTGCTGCGGTGCCACCGCGCGCTCCGGTGGCACCTCCCGTGCCATCTCCTGTACCAAGGCCGCCAGTTCCAGCCAGGGCCACCGAACAGCCTCCCGTGGCGTCTTATTTTGACTCAGAGCCTTCGCCGCTCAATCTTCCGCCGGAGCTCGCAGTCCCTATGCCGAAACCTGTTTCCTTCGATCAGCTTGCGCCGTTGCCCACGCAGATTCTTCCCGCTGCCGAACGGCCTGCGGCACTCGAAGCCATACGTGCCGATATCGGCGACTGCACACGCTGCCCGCTGGCCTATGCCGGCCGCCATACCATCGTCTTCGCGGATGGCGACCCCAATGCGAAGCTGATGTTCGTCGGGGAAGGCCCTGGGGCCGATGAGGATGCCAGCGGTCTCCCGTTCGTGGGCAAGGCAGGGCAGTTGCTCAACAACATGATCAAGGCGATGGGGCTTCAACGCGAAGAGGTCTATATCGCGAACATTGTTAAATGCCGCCCGCCGGGGAACCGGACGCCCGAACCGATCGAAGCCAATACCTGCTCGCAGTTTCTGCTGCGCCAGATCGACATTGTGCGGCCGCAGGTGATTGTGGCGCTGGGCGGCACGGCTGCGACCTATTTGCTGGGGGTGAAGCAATCGCTCAGCTCACTGCGTGGGCGCTGGCACAGTACTCGCGGCTCGAAGCTGGTGGTTACGTATCACCCGGCCTTTCTGCTGCGCGATCCGCGCCAGAAGGGCGAGGCCTGGAAAGATCTGCAGATGGTGATGGCGGAGATGGGCCTGAAGCCTGCGGCGAAGGCGTAGTTAGACCGTATTACTTTAGGGATTACTTGCCCCTACAGGACTGGGTGCCCCATTCTCGACGCGCAGTATTATGCGCGGCAGGGTGGGGTATGGACGCAAAGCGGGCCACAAACATTGGAATCGCGCTCTGCGTCAGGGGTATCGTGCGAAGCACGACTGTTTCTGCATGGAAGTGGAGATCTTGCCTCGACGGAAGAGAGCGGTCGTTTGCTACCGCAAACGATACCCCACCCTGCCGCGATAAAGCCGCATCGAGGATGGGGCACCTGGTTGTAGCCGGTTCTTAGTTCGCGTTAGTACCCGTTATCGTCGCTCGAACTGCTGTCGTCGGTCGAATCGTAATCGTCGTTGCTGGAATCATCGTCTCCGCTGTCGTCAAAATCATCCTTGTCGTCTTTGGAATCGTCATCCTTGTCCGTGTCGGCAAATTTAGAGACGCCGGAGTCCCGGTCCTTGCCGTCATCGCGGCTGGCATCGTGGTCCGGGTTGTAGAAGCTGCTGTCATCATGGCTGGAGGAAGCTTCGTGATGATGCTCCCCGCCTTCGCCTTCTCCGTAGTAGTTGTTGACGACCTCAGTGGGACGCCCCTCGCTGAAGCCATGCCCCTCGTGGCCTTCGCCGAAGCCGCGAAAGAGCGACTCTATGCCCTGGAACGCGACCTCTCCCGCAGCGACGCCGGCGGCTGTCTGCATGGCGCTGCGAAGGAAGCCGCCACCGCCGCCCATCGGAGATCCTCCCATCGGCGCGCCATAACCCATGGGTTGGCCATAGGCAGGCGGTTGCGGGTAGCCTTGCGGTGGGTAGCCCTGTGGAGGATAGGGCGGATACGCTGCCTCTGCATACGGTGGATAGCCTGGGTTGTTCACAGGCTGATAGGGAGTGGACGAAGCAGGATAGCCAGGTGCCTGGCCGGGCTGCGGCTGCTCATGCGATCCGCCGCCGAACAGGTTGCCAAGAAAACTTCCGCCGGACTTCGCAGGAGGAGGTGGCGGCGGCTGACGTAGTTCATCGAGCTCGGCCTGCATGTCCTGTAGCTGCTGCTGGGCCTGCTCCAGACCGTACTTCTGCACGAGCACGGTCTGCGCGAGTACGTAAACGGCATCGGGATAGCCTGCGAGCCCCTGCTGGAGCCGCTTCTCTGCGTCGGTGTCCTTCTCGGCGAGCTGCGTGCTGCGAATTCTCTGGACCAACTCGTCGATCATCTGCTGTTCTTGCACTGTCACGGGGCTACTCCTTGGTGCTGCTAAGGTTACGATGCGTTCTAGAGCCAATACGCACATTTCGTGCCGGTGGTTCATTGGTTCGACGTGCCGGGCAGAAAAGCGTTTGGAGCGTGCTGGTCTCTCCTGCTAAACTACACAACGAAGCAGTTTGGATGCCACCACCTGGTGTGCGCCGCTCTGTGATGTGGGGCTGTAGCTCAGTTGGGAGAGCGCCTCGTTCGCAACGAGGAGGTCAGCGGTTCGATCCCGCTCAGCTCCACCATTAAAATCAAGCAGTTAGCTTGAAAATCTGGGAACAATAAGAAAGCCCAGAGCCGCGAAGGAACAATAAAGGAACATTAGGCGATTTTTGCCTGCGGAAGTACAAGCGAAGCTACCCTTTCTCCAGCATTCCTCTTCTCATTCCCTACAGTCTGTGCGTATGTGCCTAGCGTCATCTCCGGTGTGTAGTGCCGCGTCAGCTCCATGCTCACACGAAGACTTGCTCCGCTGGATAAGAGTAGGGAAACATAGCTGCGTCGTAAGGAATGCCGCCCTAGCTTAGACTTCGTGATCTTCGCGCGTTCGATTGCTGGAACTACGTTCCTACGCCAGAGCGTTCCAGGCCAGAGTGGCTGCTTGCCGAAGTGGAACTCCGATGCAAACACCCAATCGTCTTTATCCGAATAGGAAGTTTGCTCGTGCCAAGCCTTGAGAGCTTCCAAGGCTTGCGGCGGGATGGGCAAAGGGCGGCGTGAGGAATCCGTTTTGGGTGGCCCCTCAACACCATCGACGTAGGAGCGCCGAACGTCAAGAATCTCAGGCCAACCAAAAGACCTGAAGAAGGCGAAGGCTGCTTAGCCTTCACCCCTTCCTTCGATGGAGCCTGCGAACCCGCAGGCTCCATTCTTTTGCCCGTCCTTCCCGCCCGGGGGTGTTGCTCTTGCCATGCAGGAGCAAGCTATCCCCTTCCACCCGACGGGCTTGGCTTGCGCTGAGTGCTTGCCTTCATCAGTGGATTCTGAACTTCTTGCTCTCGTCAGCGACGAGAGTAAGAAGTTCAGGAGAGCATTCGGAAGATGAAGAAAGCGGTTGTGCTTATTATCGACAAGAGTTCGGGCTACTGAATCGTTACCGCGACCTGCGCACTGCTTGTGTCTCCCACGCTATCGGCTACGGCCACGGTGATCGTATTGGTGAACGTAACGTCTACACTGCCCACAGAAGAGGTTGAGGCAGCATAGGTTGCGTCTCCTCCATAAGCTGCGGTGACACTCTGGACACCGATCGGCAGTGAGCTGGTGGAGAGGGTTGCAGAACCCGAAGCAAGGCTTGCAGTGCCGAGCGATGTGCCACCCGATGAAAAGGTAATGCCGCCTGTTGGTGTCCCCGTGCCTGAACCTGGCGTCACCTTCGCCGTCAGCGACAGTGGTGAGTTGAAGGCAGGTGTCGTGGAGGAGAGAGATACCGCCGTGCTGGTAGCGATCAAGGCTGGTGTGCTGCTTCCCGAGTTTGAGCCGTTATTACCGGAGCACCCACTTGTGAGGGAGAGCGAGAGCAGGGCCGCTATCATCAGCACCGTGAGATTGAACCGGCGTCGTCGGGGCAACAGGAGGATCAATAGTCCGGAAAGACTCACGATGGTCCCGGCACCCAGCCACTGACTGCTGTGTGTGGCCATTGCTGCCACTGGACTCGACTTTACGATCAACGGGGTGGCAGCCTGCAGCGTCAGAGTAGAGGTGACCGAGCCACCATTGGCGGCAACCGGCGTGCTGAACGTGCATGCCAATCCAGCCGGTAGTGTTGCAGGACAGGAGAACGATAACGATATGGGGTTGAGAGTTGCAGCGCCCTTAGGTGTGACCGTAACTGCCACGCTGCCGGTTGCGTTTGGAGCGAGTGTCAGAGTGGCAGGATTGATCGTTGCTGTAAACGGTGCAGCCAGGGTGACAGCAGGTGCGGAGACGTTGGAGGCGGCATAGTTGGAGTCTCCGGAGTAACTAACTGTGATGCTGTTCACGCCGGATTGCAACTGGCTGGACGATGCCGTGACATAAGCCGTGGCGGAGGGCATTGTTGTGGAAGCACCGGGAGTTAGAATCCTGGAACCTAATACCGCCCCCGTGGTGGCATTGGTGAACGTGGCGGTGCCGGTAGGGCTGACTCCGCCGCTGACCGCGGGAAGAGAGAGGGTGAAGGTTACGTATTGTCCTGTCTCTATCTTCGTTTCGCTGTCAGTGACGGACGCGCCGCTCGCAGTGGCCTGAGTGATGGTGACGGGCAGGCCATTGGATTGGCTGGGAGCAAAGGTCGCATCGCCTGCATAGTTGGTAAATAGCTGATAGGTGCCAACGGGAAGTTGTGTCGCGGGGATCGTTGCTTTTCCGCTGGCAAGTGTCGCTTCGGCTACGGAGTTACTGTTGAGAACGGTGCTGTTCGTCGTAACGCCTACATCTCCGCCGGGTGTGCCGGTGGCTGGTGCTACCGGTGTGACCGTTATATCCAGATTGATAGCGGTTCCGTACGGCACCGTGGTCGGGCTGCTGGACGTAACGGCAACGCTGGTTGGAAGGAACGTCGTCGCGGCGCTGCTCCATCCGTTCACCAGGTTCGCGGCATTGACGGAGCCCAGGCCGGTCGCGAGGTCGTATCCGGCTCCAGCGTTGTAGCCCGGCAGGATACCGATGTTATCTGTCGCTACAGCCGGAGTGCAGTCTGGCGATCCTTTGAGGCAGGGAACAGCGTTACTTCCCGTGGTGATGTCGTAAAACAGGCAGGCATTTCCCGTTGCAGCCGTGGACGAGCTGCAGGCAGCCGCGTTGCCGCTGTTCGCGTACTGGGTGGAGGCCAGCTTATACAGCACGTAATTCACGTTGCCCTGTTGCGAAGCTGTCTTCTGTTGTACGAGCGCCAGCATGCCGGCGAAGATCGGGCTGGCGAAAGATGTTCCGCCCGCCCCTTCAAGCTCATTGTTCACATCGCAGGTTCCAGTGGAGGTGGCATCGGATTGGCAGTAAACATAGAGGCTGCCCCACAATCCGTTTCCGGCCATGAGCGAGACGTCCGGCAGGTCGCGGACACCATCGCCCGGAATGCCCATCACGCCGCTCTGCCAGGCTGGCTTTGGATAGCCACCGGAACAAGGGGCTGTGGTGCTTGTGCCTACAATCGTGCAGTTGCTGGCACCGCCTGAACCGCCGATGGTGTCGAGGAAGGAATCGAACTCGTTGACATCGTTGCAGACTGCTTCAGAGGTGGCATCGGTTCCTCCATTGGCCTGCAGGGCTGCCAGAACTTCAGGGCTCGCGCAGCTGTTATTCCAGGGCGACTCTGGAATATAGGACTTGGCCGATTGCAGGGTGTTTGGGGCATTGGTGGAGTTCCAATACTGGCTCGGATTATTGAAACTGGCTGGGAAGTCCGTGCCTCCTACAGCCACGTTATAAGGGGTGGAGGCGATGCCGCTTACGCTCAAGCCTTTTACGGCATATTCTTCACCATCGTCGCAGACGGACGATCCTGAATCGCCGGCGGCGGCCAGTACGGTAATTCCCTGGGCGGCTGCCTGCTCCCAGATCAGGGAGTAGTACTGGTTGCCTGATGTTCCCAGATCCAATTCGCAGGCTCCATAGCTCACGTTAAGAATCGAAGCCAGATTGTTGTTGATGATGTAAGCCGCTGCCCCATCAATACCGCCGGACATCGCGGTGTTTGCTGCTACGACCAGGTCGATGGTGGCGTTCCTGGCGACGGCTCCGGCCCATTCCACATCCAGGTCGGCTTCGGATTCAACACCTCCACCAAGGAGACCTGGATTGGGACCGTAATAGATAAGGTTGAGCTTTTTGGGTGGTAGGCCGAAGGTCGTTCTGAAGTAATCCACGTCGGCGGGATTGATATCCGACTCGCTGACGATGGCAATGGTCTGGTTCGTGCCATCGATGCCTGCATTCCATAAAGGCAGCACGTTGTAGATGGTCGCGAGATCGTAAGGCCCGAGCGCCGTGAGATTTTGTCCCTGGCTTGTTGTTGTGAATTCCGGATGTACCTGCCGCGTTGTGACTGCCGGCTTCCAGCCGGACTTATCCCGCTTGATTAATTGCGATTGCGAGTGCATGGGATGCCGGGGGAAGTTATTCAACGAGGAGAAGCCGCTTACGACCGGTGCCAGCGCAGCGGGAATCTGCGGGTCGCTCGCGTTCGCCCAGTAAAGCTGGCCGTTGACTTTATAGCTATGGATCTCCGTGTGAAACGCAGCCTTCAATTGGGCGTGTGTTCCTGAAAACATGATCAGGTTTCGGCCCGGCATGGGAGCTTCGACGGAGAAGCCGTAGCTCTCAAGCCATTGCGTAACCTTCTGGATGTCCTGCGGCGCGGCTCCGAACTGCTTGCCGAACTGTTCCGGTGTCAGCCACTTGTGATAGCTGGGCGACTTAGGATTTTGCTGATCGTCTACCAGCTTCTTCAGGCTGGCCTGCGTGGCTTCGCTGCCTTTGAGCACAAGGATCGTCCGCCCCAGTTGAAGCGAATCTGACGCAGCGCCCTGATCGGCAGCCGGTTTAGCCAGGGGATGAAGACTGCCTTTCAGGGGAACGAGTTGGCTTTCATCGATTGCCTGAGTAATCAAAGGCGTCGCGACGCTCGTTTGAACTGGAGTCTGGGCCAGACCCAGCGTTGCCGCATATCCCAATAAAAAGAGAGCAAAGAACCTGTGCCAGAAAGCCGGAAGAAGCCGCATACTCGTAATTCTCCGAAGATATTTGTGCTGATAAATCGTTTGAAGGAATGTCTGGGTATTACAAACAGCGAGGCCTGAAGCCAGCTTCCAGGCCTCGCTTGTACGCGCTACTGGGTTACGGTGAGAGCAATCGTTTGGGTCTGGGTGATCGATCCGGAGGTTGCTGTCACGGTAAGGGTTGAGGTCCCAGTGGGAGTGCCTGGATATTTGTCCGGGTTGCTGTTGCCACTGTTGCCCCCGTTGCCGGAGCAGCCGTTCAGCATTGCAATCGATCCAAGCGAAACCAGTGCGAGTGCGACGATCGCAAGCTTGCCACGCCAGTGGCGTCGGCGCGGAACCAGGAAGAGCAGCAATCCAGCCAGACTGAGACCGCCTGTTCTTTCCATCCATGAACGGTTGCCGGCCTGGTACTGATTGTTCTGCGGGGTCGTCGCAAGAATGACCGAGACGTTGCCGGCCTGGTTAGCGCCCAGGGTCAGACTGGCTGGGCTGATCGTGCAGGCAGACGCGGTAGGCGCTCCTGAGCAGGTAAAGCTGACGACTCCGGTAAACGTGCCATTCGTCACCAGATTCAGTACCGCCGATCCGGTGGCTCCCTGCTGCAGGGTCATGCTGCTGGTGCTCGCTGTCAGCGAGAACATTGGAGCGCTGGGGGCTCCGACGTTCACCGTGGCGTTTGCAGTGGATGCGTTATGGAACTCATCGCCGGAGTAGCTCGCTGTCAGCTTATTGGTCCCGGCTATTAAGGCTATCGTGGTGAACGCTGCCGTGTTCCCGGATAGAGGGGCAGCGCCCAGCACAGTTCCGTTGGCGGAGAATGAGACCGAGCCGGTAGCCGTGTAACCCGTAACTGGTCCGCTCAGCGTTGCTGTCAGCGTCACCGGAGCACCCTGCGCTGGGCTGCCTGGAGTCGCTGACAGCGCCAAAGCATTCGCACCCTGGTTTAGAAACTCAGCGGTGTTGAAGAGTCCAGTTACCAGCAGGTCATTGCCTCCGGTATTGCCGAAGTTGCCGGTGAAGGTATACATGGAGTAGGGATCCTCGAACGACTCCGCCGAGTCCATCTCGGTGAGAACCGGGCCGAAGGATCCGTTCTGGTTCGGAAGAATCTGAACCAGCGGTACTGGAGGCGGTTGACTGAAGGGATTGCCGAGTCCGGCCGCGCTGTTGACGGTAGCCAGTGCAAGGTCGGGATAGCCGTCGCCGTTGAAGTCCGCATAGGAACCCCACAGCGCATAGAAGCCTGTATCGACCAGGGACGGCGTGCCGAAGATGAGGTACGTTTGCCCGTACTGAACCACCTGGCCCTGAGACGGCAGCAACAGAACGCCCATGGAATTGAGAGCGGTTGTGAACGACCCAGGTACGTATTGCCCCTCCGTGGTCAGCGTAAGGTCCTGCTGGCCATCGTTGTTGAAGTCGCCGGGTATGATGTCCGAAACAATATAGCCCACAGCGTTTTCGGTCAGATTGGTCGTGTTGAAGGTGCCGCTGCCATCGGCGTTATTGGGGACTGCGTAGATAGCGTAGAAGGCGCTTGCGCCGGTCAGGAAGTTGCCGTTATCCATGTCGTCGGCGGCGAGATCGAGGTTTCCGGAAGCGCCGCTGAAGTTGATGAGCTTCACCATGTAGAGCGAGCCTCCGAGCGGTGTAAACGTCGCGGTGTTGAAGGTGCCGTCAGCCTTGCCCAGGAAGGTGAAGAAGCCCGAGGGCGTTGTACTTCCTCCGCAGGTGGAGTCGCCGGCATAGGCGATCACGATATCGGGAATACCGTCGCCATTGACGTCGCCGGTATCCCCATATCCCAGAGAACAGCTGATGCTGGTGCCAAGATTGAGCGGAGTGGGCGTGCCGAAGCTACCGGAAGGACTGGCGGTTACGATGTCCATTCCTCCACCGGTCCCCAGCAGGAGACTGGTGCCGAGGGTGTTCTTGACCGTAAAGGGCTCGACGAACTCGAAGTTGATGTTCACGAGCGTGGCGGCTGGAACCACTGTTGCAAACGTAAAGTTGTTTACCTGATTGGAGCTGTTAGGATTGCCGTTGTTCAAGCCAACGACCAGGTCGGGATATCCGCTATTGGCTGCCAGGTTGGATAGATCGAAAGCGATGACGTCCTGCAAACCGTCCTTATTGAAATCTCCGACAGCCTCAACCTGGATGTTGGAGCCAAGGGCAGAGTAGTTGGCGCCTCCATTGAAGCTGGCTCCTGAGACTGGCGGAGCGGCATAGAACTGTCCAGCGCTGCTCGCGCTAAACGCTCCCATGTTCTGGTAATAGCCGAGCTCGTTCAGGTAGGAGTCGGACCAGACGAAGGAGTTGAAGCCGCTGCCGTCAAAGTTGGCGGGCTGAGGCTGCTGATCGCCCCCAAGGCCGCCTACAACTTGTGTTGGTGCGCCATAGGTGTGGTTCCCGGTACCAGGAAAGATAAGGGTTGAGCCTGCGGTGTAGACCAACAGATCCAGCACGCCGTCGTTGTTCATGTCGGCAAGATTCAGGAGCGCTTCGTTGGGTATGGGGAACGAGGGAGTGGTTCCGCCCGATGGCGGATTGTTCTGATTTGCGCCAACCAGAATCTTGGGCGCAGGCAGGGTGAAGCTTCCGGTGTTCGGCTGATACGTGCTGTCATACACCGTGCCGTCGCCCGTCATAAAGACGATGTCTGTTACCGGGGCACCCGCGCTGATGCTGGGAGCGGGTTGTCCGGGCTTCGGCGCAGTTACCGGGACACTCAGGTTCGTGGCATAGAGAGAGCCGAACGATAGGGCCAGGGGAGAATCGGTGATGGTAGGCCCGGCAGGTTCAACGGGGGTGCTGAAGGTGCCATCCGCTTTGCTGGAGAGACAAATCAAGGTCTCTCCCGTGTTGGCCTTATTGGCAACTCCCATATCTGCCAGAAGGAAGACGATCCCGGAAGTGGTTGAGCCATCGTTGCTGAGGACGGCCGCCTGTGCGGGCGAAACGGTGTAGTAATCGTTGAACGTTACATTGTTTTCTTGTTTGGAGGGCAGCACAGTCAAATTGCCTTTGCCGTCATTCAGAAATGTTTGGAGCGTGAATGTGCTGTGAAAAGTGTTGTAATCCAGATTCGAGGTGAGGGCCACCACATCAGGTTTACCGTCGTTATTGAAGTCGCCCACCAGGATGAATCCGCCATAGAAAAATCCCGCGCCGTTCGCCGGCGCGACAGGATAGATCACAACCTTGGCGAAGGTGCCGTCCCCTTTGCCCATCCAGACGAGGATGTTGTTGTTTCCGTAGTCCATGCCGACGAGATCCAGGTTGCCGTCACCGTTCATATCCGCGGCATACGCCGTAGTGAGGAACGGTTGTATGGAAGTTGCACTGGTATCGGGGGGCAGGGGAGTGATATTCGCAAGATTCTGCAGGGAGCCGGGATTCAGGATGATGCTGATGCTCCCGTCGTTCTGGATGGCGGCAACGTCAGGTTTGCCGTCGTTATTGAAGTCGCCGGTGACAGTGACGTACAGGGTGGAAGTATCCGAGCTGTTGGGAACGAGAAACGGAGCTGCCACGAAGGTCGGGAAGTTCGGGGTGTTACCGATTACGCTCGCCGCACCGGCTGCGTTCGCCTTCATGGAAAGAGCTTTGCCGGTTGCGCCTGTCGTACTGACTGGCTTCAGCATCTGCGCGAGGGTCGGTGCTAGCTGACGGTCGAATGGCGTCTTCAGTTTCGGATTAAGCTGCCGGGCGGCAGACTGGGCGTGTTGAATCGGCGTTGGCCGGGCGTTGCTCCCCTGCTTTGTCATGAAGGGATTGCTCGGCGCAACTCTGGGGGAGGCAGGCGCACTCCCTTGAACATTCTGGGCCATCGCCCTGGCGGCGACGGAGGCGAACACTGCAAACAGTGCAAACGTAGAAACCAGCCGAGCAAGAGGCGTCGTTCTCATGGAGCTCCTTAAAACAGAAATGGAGTGCAATCTGGATCGCGAGCGACAGACCGGAGAGGGATACCAGATGACCTGTTCACTCATGAAGTTTCTGCGAGAGTCTTAGAAACACCGCATCAGGGAGGCCTTGTCAAGAAAACTTAAATTAACTCTCCTTTAACTGCCATTACCCGCTCAATCATGTTTGAAATGAGGTGGTTAGCTTTCGGCGTCCGCCTTGAATCGAGAGGCTTCAGAGCGGCCTCGAAGGGCGGTTCGCCGGGATCAAGCTACAATTTTCATGAAAAGATGTCTGATCCCTCTGTTTCTGAAGACCCACCCCTACATGACGCCTACCGGTTCGACCACTTCGAGGTTCGGGTCCTGTCGGAGACGCTCCTGTGCGATAACGAGAGGGTCAAAATTCAGGCTTTGCCCTTCCGTCTGCTACTCGTGCTGCTCGAAAATGCGGGCAACGTAGTCACCATCGAGGAGCTGGGACGCCGCCTGGGCGGACCCATGTACCAGGTAGAACTGGGCAGTCTCCGGGTCGCAGCCACCAAGCTGCGCGAGGCGCTCGGGGACAATGCCATGGCTCCCCGTTTCGTTAAGACCATCTCCGGCCAGGGGTACAAGTTCATCGCCAACGTAACGCCGGTGGACGATCGTTCCACCGAGCTGTCGCTGGAATTCGTCCCCAACCCTGCGCTGCCGGCAATCGAATCTTTCTCAGTCAGGCGTATCTCCAGCAAGACCGTCATGGTTCTGCTGGTGGCAGGTGCTGTTTCGATGATCGCCGTTATGGCAGGCTTCCTAATCTATAGAGAGAGCCACATCGCCCTGGCTGGCGAGCACGACCTGATCGTGCTGGGCGGCTTCACCAACAGCAGCGGCGATCATGATATGGATGGGACCCTGTCCTCCGCCTTCCGGGTGAAGCTGCAGGAATCGCCCTATCTGAATCTGGTTTCAGATCGAAAGTTTCGAACTTTGGTGAAAGATCCCGAAGTAGCTACGCTGAACGACGAGTTGAATGCATGCCGCACTTTGCGCGGACAGATCCTGCTCAGGGGGCAGCTTGCTTCCCGGAACCCTGGGAATGAGGTGGCGTTGACGGCATGGGCCTGCTCGAGCGGCCGGAAGCTGACGACGCAGAAAAGTGTGGCCTCTACAAAGGCAGACATTCTGCCAGCCCTGAACGTTGCCACGGAACAGATGCGTCGCCGTCTGGGCGAACCGGATAACTCTTTGCAGCGATTCAATGTTCCACTCAATCAGGCCACAACGAGTTCCCTGGTTGCCCTTAGAGCTTTCACACAGGGGGAAGATAAGCGAGCGCAAGGTTTGGAATCCGATTCGATCTCGGACTATAAACTTGCTGCCGACCTCGATCCCCAGTTCGCCCTGGCCTATGCCCGGCTTGGCGCTATCTACTTCAATGCCGGTGAGTATGTGTTGAGCCGACAGTATTTTCAAAAGGCTTTCGATCTCCGCGCACGCACGACTGACCGGGAACGGCTCTACATCACCGCAAACTACTATGGGTTCGCGACAGGCGAAGTGTCGCGCGCAACGGAAGCCTATGAACTCTGGCGGAAGGTCTATCCACAGGACATGGCGCCAGTAAATAATCTGGCCATCGAGTACCTGCTGATTGGGCAACCGGAGAAGGCGGTAGAGCTGGCGCGAACGGCAGGCCAGTTGGACACGACGATCGACCTGGCCAACGCTACATGGACTCAGGCCTATCTCGAGGTGGGAGACTACGCCTCTTTGAACGCCCTTTGTAAGAGTTCACTGGGAGAGGAGAGCAACACTACCGTATTTCACGTGCTTTGCTTTCAGGGGGCCTTTGCCCAAAACGACGAGGCAGGCATGCAGCATCAGCTGCAATGGGCTCGCGGGAAGTCACAAGAGACTTTGTTGCTTCAGGAAGCCGCCAATGTTGCCGTGTCCAGGGGGAAAGCTGCCGAGGCATGGAGGCTCTTTGACCAGGCAAAGGAGAGTGCCCTTCAAAACAATCTCGTCGAATTCGCAGCGGGCACCACACTTAACAAGGCTACTTCCAAGGCGGACGTGGGTTATCCCGGCGAGGCCCGGCACGACATCGAAGACGCTCTGAAGTTAGCTCCGAACGGCCCACAGACACAGGGTTTCGCGGCGCTAGCCCTGGCTCGTGCTGGAGAGACCGCTCTCGCGCAGGCGGAAGCCGGCAAGGCGGCTGCACAATCTCCGCTGGACACCATTCTAAATTCGTCCATCCTGGCCTCGGTACGTGCGGCGATCCATTTGCAAAAGCATGAGCCGGAAGAAGCCGTGCGGTCTTTGGACGTAAGCCGTGTTTATGATTTCAATGAATTCATGCAGCTTGCACCCTCCTACTATCGAGGGTTGGCGTATCTCCAGATGAAGCAGCCGAAAGAGGCTGCCGCCGAGTTTCAGCGGGTGATCGATCACCGCATCATCGCGCCCGATTCTCTTTACGTAGAGCTTTCGACTCTGGAACTTGGACACTCTTTGCAGCTTATCGGGGATACCTCTCACGCGCGGCTCGAGTACGAGCAGCTCGAAGAAGTATGGCGGGATGCAGATACTGACTTTCCACCTCTCCGGCAAATGCACCGGTATGAGCAGCAACTTCCTCGATGATCTTTGGACAGCGAAACTAAAGCAGGCTGTTTGTTGAGGAGTCCTTCATTTTCAAAGGTGCTAAAAGGATTGATCTCGACCCTGTGTTTGTGGGGAACCTCACATCTCTCAGTTGAGTGTAAGACCTACATCTTGTCGGCAATTTCCAACTAACAGTCCCAGAACCAATCAACAAGCAAGTCTCTTCGACCCGCAGTAGGCGCGTCAGAAATGTTGCTTTCCGTTCAGGACCTTGGACACCGTCACCACGGATACTCCAACGGCTGCGGCGATGTCTTTCATCTTTGGCGGCATAGTCTAGGGTGCAGTTTACCGCAGGTATTCTTTGGCTGACACGAGGTCCCCGAGTTCAAGGCCAACTAACTGATTGAGCGGCTTCTGCCCGAGCAGATGAAGAAGCGTATGTTCGCCGACGAATCCGCTTGCGCCGGTCACTAGAATGTTGCCCACTATTGGATTTTTTTGCCCTTCGGAAGAACTTACGTTCCATAACTAACGGTTCAGATATGAAGAGTGTCGTGGCAGATTCAAGCGCTGCCTTCTAGGAGCGAAGGTTACGAGGATCAAATGAAATATCTGAAAATTCCAGTAGTTTCGTCAGTGTTTGGAGGAGCAGTTCCAAGCCAACAGAAATCGCAGAACACGCTGCTTCTATGGGGAACGGCTGGTTTGATAAGCCGCAAGTCTAACGTCTTCACATTGCATAGCGCAGACTTGTCCCAGACGCCGAACCATTGTTAACCTCTCCCGTTTTTGCTAGGAAGCGATGCACGAGATGGCTCCTTCAGCCCCATGGGTGCCTTCTTCACCGAGCTCTTTCCCACTGCCATCCGAGGCTCCGCGCAGGGCTTCTCCTACAATCTTGGCCGCGGTGTAGGCGCCTTATTCCCCGCGCTGGTCGGCTTCTTCGCCATCCACATGCGTCTGGGCCATGCCATCGCCCTGTTCGCAGTCTCTGCCTACCTGCTCATGACTCTCGGGGTTCTCTTATTGCCGGAGACCTGTGGCGTGGAGTTGGAAGAGAACGAGAAGAGTGCGATTGTCTAAATAAAAGGTTAAGTCATAAAGTTGCATTAGACGCATTTAAGGATCTGAGGACGATCTGTGATGAAGATGTTGCTAGCATTGCTTGCTCTATCCGCGCCGGTGGCGGCGCAAACACCTATGCCGGTGATCCCGCCCACAGGTTACGTCGAGGTTGCCGATGTCAATCTCGCGTACTGGGTCTATGGCCAGCCGAGCAAGGCAACGCCGGTGTTTGCGGTGAACGGTGGTCCGGGGCTTTCGCACATCTACATGGTGCAGAACGATGTATGGCTGCAAATTGCGAGGCATCGGCAGGTGGTGTTCTATGACCAGCGCGGGACGGGCAGGTCTCCTCTGAAGCACGCGGATGCGGCGATGAGAATGGACGCACAGGTGGCAGACCTTGATGCCGTACGCGCGGCGCTGCACCTGGACAAGATCGATCTGTGCGGCGACTCGTATGGAGGCTTTCTGGTGACGGCCTACACGGCTGCTCACCCGGAGCACGTAGATAAGCTGATCATCTCCGACGGCGTAGTGGGCTGGAAGAGCATCGTACACCTATTTCCACAGGTGTTTCCGGACAAACTAGAGGCGCAGGAGGCGAGTATGAGGGCCTCTACCGCAAACGACGAGGAGAAGGCGCAGCAGGGGCTGCGCGACCACTTCAGCATGATCTTCTATAGCCGCGAGAAGCTGGACTACTACATGAGCCACGCGAAGGACTTGGGCAACTCGCCTGCGACGGGCCAGGCAGTGCAGGCTGCAACGGAAGACCTAGACCTAATGCCAGCGCTACCGAAGTTCTCTGTTCCGACATTGGTCATCACGGGGCGCTATGACATGAACGTGGCGCCGCTGACGGCGTGGCGCATCTATAAGGCGATCCCTGGAGCGAAGTTTGAAGTCTTCGAAGAGAGCGGGCATCTGCCAAGCTATGAAGAACCGGAGAAGTATGTGCGGGTGATAAATGCGTTCCTTGGCAAAGAGTAATTGCGAAGCCATGCTTTCGCGCGTTTAGGGTGGCTGCGATTAGTCGAGAAGAGAGAACATGTCTATGGCCGTCCTCCGATGGTGGAACGACATGCGGGCCAGGAGTGGATGGGCGGGTCGATGGCCGCGTTCGAAAATAGTTGCGTGTGTGATCGATCACCATGAGCAGCATCAAGAGACCGCGAAGGACGTCAAGTGACTCGATACGATAGTTGCGTCCCGAAGGTCTTTCCTGGGGAGAGCTGTTGAATCGTCTTTGAAGATGACATATCTGATTCATGGATATTTCTGTTGGAACACACAGATGTCGCTGATCGAATATCAGTCACTATGGTTCTCCAATTGGTTTACTACGGCAGATGCCAGACAGTTGCCTGCAACATTGAGCCCTGTTCTACCCATGTCGATCAGTGCGTCGACTCCGAGGATCGTCATGATCGCTGGGGTGGAGAGATGGAACATTGAGGCTGTCGCTAGCAGGATCGCAAGAATGGCTCTGGGGACACCGGCGAGGCCTTTGCTGGTGACCATAAGGATTGCAATCATAGCCGCCTGAGATCCCAGAGATAGATGGACGCCGGATGCCTGCGCTGCAAAGATCGCCGCGATCGAGAGATAAAGGCTGGCTCCGTCCATGTTGAAGCTGTAGCCGGCGGGAATGACGAACGAGACGATCCATCGGGGTACACCGAACTCCTCCATGCGCTCCATGGCAAGAGGCATCGCTGCTTCGGAGGTGCTGGTCGCGAACCCAATGGCAACGGGCTCGCTGACTGCCTGAAGAAATTTGCGAAGGGGGATCCTGGCCAAGATAGCGATGGGCAAAAGGACCACGACAAGAAATGCGAGGATGGCTCCATAAAATGTCGCTACGAGCTTTGCCAGTGGCAATAGAGTGCTGAGCCCCATGCTGCCGACTGTATAGCTCATGGCCGCGCCGGCCGCAATTGGAGCGAAGTACATGATGATCCTGGTGAACTGGAACATTGTGTCCGTGAGCGACTGCAGAACAGAAAGCAGGGGCGCTTTCTTTTCGTCGGCGAGGAGAGCGAGTGCGACGCCGAAGAGAATTGCGAAGACTGCAACCTGAAGGATCTGGTTCTGTGCAACCGCCTGTGCAATATTTTCGGGAAATATATTAAGGAGAAATGACTCGAGCCCTGGATGCGTCGCTGTTGTCGCAATAACGTTGTTGGTGGTTGGAGATGCTGGCAAAGCGAGGCCTTCCCCAGCATGGGAGAGATTGATGGCCACCGCACCGAGGAGAAGTGCCAGGGTAGTGACAACTTCGAAATACAGAAATGTCTTCCAAGCGATGCGGCCAAGATGACGCAGGCCTCCATGCGCTGCAATTCCCGTGGTGAGCGTGCCAAGGATCAGCGGAGCTACGATGAGTCGCACGAGTCGCAGGAAGATCTCGGCAAGCACATGCAGACGAATTGCGACGTGAGGGGCGTCCGCGCCGAGTTCAGTTCCCGCAAGAATTGCGAAAAGGGTCCAGGTTGCGATTGAGCGGCGTTGCATCGCTACGAAGGCCAATACTGCGAGGCCCGCGACGCGGATACCCATACCAAGGGCATGAGAATGCGCAAGGCAGATCCCCGTGCCATAAATAACCAGACCGGCGACAGTGAAGATGTTCAGAGCCTGAGAGGGAGTTGAGCGAACTTGGACCATGTCTGCTTTCTATGTGCCTGAGAGATGCGCTCTTGAGACTATCGATCAGGCCACAATGATCCGCGAGTCGTCATACTGTGCTGAGCATCGTCACCAAGTTCTATATATTTTGTCGGATGCCAAACCTTATATTGGTATATAAGATATTACGAAATGCCAAATATCACTCACCTGGAATGCTCGCGCTGCAAGGCTCTTTTCGATCCCTCCCTCCCACAGACAGTTTGCACGCAGTGTACTGGGACGCTCTACGTCCGTTATGACCTTGCCTCGGCGAAGGGGATTGCGACACGAGGGATGCGATTGGTACAACGAAGCAAGACCGCACCTGGTCGGGGATGTGGCGCTACCATTCCGTTCTTCCATCGGTTGCTCCAGTCACGCTTGGCGAAGGTTGGACGCCGATGTTGCCCAGCCGCAGATATGAGAATGTCTTCCTGAAAGAAGAGGGGGCTAACTCCACCGGAACATTCAAAGCACGCGGGCTGGCACTGGCGATTACGATGGCTCGCCATTACGGGATCAAGAAGGTCGCAGTCCCTTCTGCGGGGAATGCCGGAGGTGCCGTCGCAGCCTATGCTGCTGCTGCAGGAATTGAAGCACATATTTTTATGCCGAAGGATGTGCCGTTGGCGAACCAGGTAGAGTGCATTGCTTATGGCGCTCACATGACCCTTGTAGATGGTTTGATCTCTGATTGTGCGCGCATTGTCGGTGAGCGAAAAGAGAAGGAGGGCTGGTTCGATCTTTCGACGCTCAAGGAGCCCTTTCGCGTTGAGGGCAAGAAGACCATGGGATATGAGTTGGTGGAGCAGTTGGGGTGGGAGTATCCCGATGCCGTCTTCTATCCGACCGGCGGCGGCGTTGGGCTAATCGGTATGTGGAAGGCGTTTCAGGAACTCGAGGATCTTGGGTGGGTAAAAGGCAAGCGCCCCAAGATGATTGCCATCCAGGCCGCAGGATGTGCTCCGGTGGCGCGGGCCTTCGACAGAGGAGAAGCCGTAAGCCAGATGTGGCAGAATGCCGCCACGTTTGCCTCAGGGTTACGCGTGCCCAAGCCTTATGGCGATTCCATCATTCTGGATATCGTGCGAGAGTCGCAGGGGACTGTGGTTGCCATGACGGATGAGGAGATCTTTGCGTCGCTAAAGGACTGGTCATCCAAAGAGGGCATCTTGCTCTCCCCCGAGGGAGCCGCGGCGACCGCAGCCTACAATCATCTGCTAAGTACAGGTTTCCTCCATCCTTCAGATCGCGTTGTGCTCTTTAATACGGGATCAGGTAATAAATACACCGATGTCATCGCGCACGCACTTAGGCTAACGTAAAGAACGATCCTCGCTATTTCCAAGGTGTGCCCTCGTTCTGTTGTATATGCCTAATCTTCAGCAAATAGATTAGGCACAACTATCGACCACAAATTTTCCTTTCCAACGCGAACGGCCCTCTGAGAGATCGGATGGCCGTTCGCGCTTGTAACTGAAAGACTAGAAGTAGACACGGGCGCCCATCTGGATCTGACGTGGAGAGTTACCCTGCGTTTTGGTGACACCCCAGGAGTTTGAAGCCTGCAGGCTCAGGCTTGGGCTGGCAAAGTCCATGTGATTCATCACGTTTTGGAATACCCCAGTGAGTTCCAGGCTGTACTTCTCGTAGATCACGAGCTTCTTTTTGACGCTCAAGTCGAGGTTGAGATAGGGAAGCCCGCTGATCGTTCCTGCACCACCGGACCGAGAATCCAGACCAAGGATCAGAGGACGGACGTTGTCAAAGACAGCAACGGGATTTGTGAACATGTTGACAGCGGCTGAAGTACCACCAGCATGAACAGCCGTACCGACGGCTACACCGTTCGGGTCCGTGCCACCGAGAACACCGCGATGCGTCTTATATCCACCGGTGTAAGCGCGGGTAAAGACGCAGTTTTCGGTGTCGCTCAGGTTGTTTCCATCGTTGCCACCGAAGCTTTGGCCGGAGTTGTTGGTCACGCAGTTTAGCGGTTGGCCTGAGCCGGCGGTCAGGACTGGCGCAAGCGTCCAGCCTCCCGCGATCCGGCCAATAAGGCCCGCCTGCTCTCTATACCAGGGAGTGTCATAGACGATGAAGGTGTTGAAGATGATCCTCTGGTCAAAGCCCTGACGACCATATTGCAGGCTCGGGTTAAAGTTGTCTACGTCCGTTACACCGCTAGCGGACTGGTTGCCCGGTTGCAGACCCAGCGCCTTGCTGTAGGTGAAGTTCTCCTGCAGCGTAAGGCCGCGCCAGCCACTGGTCTTGAACGAGATGTACCCGCCGTTGTAGTTGCTATAGCCATTCGGCACATCCTGGTTCATGCCACTCACGACTTGGCCGGCAGAGCCGAAGGTGGCGTTCGAGGTGGGGGTGCCCATCAAGCTGCGGGCGAAGTAGAATTGCGGGTTTGTTGCCGAAGCTGCAGCGCCAAAGGTGTTGTTGTCCAGCCCCTGCCACAGGCTGAAGACCTTCTGCTGGCGAAAGTCGGAGGCATAGGTTGCATTGGCTACGAGTGCAGCCGTGCAGCTCGCGTGTTTTGCGCAGAAAGGAGAGTTCGGACCACCCAGGGCATTTTCAAAGAATGGCTGAGGAGCTATGCCGGAAGGCGTCGGGCTCTTGGCGCAGAGGCTGGCCGAGGTGGTGCAACCGAAGGCAGTTTCGATCGCCATGTAAGCAGACTCGAACGATTGACCTCCTAAGGTCATCATGTATGGAACCGAGTTGGGATTCAGCTGATTGAACTCATGATGGACGATTCGTCCGATATAACCGACTTCCACCAGCATCTTGCGGTTGATCTGGCGCTGCACCGAGACGTTGAACGTATCAACGTCGTTAGGACGCAGGGATACGTCAACGCCCGAGGAACTCGCGATGCCAGGACCATCAACGCCTGGATGATAGGGCTGTGGGAGTTTGTTCGTCACGGCCGCGCTGGCCAGAACGGGTGAGATTCCGTCTTCACCTTGGCTCGTGTTGCCGAATCGATAGGCCGTCTGGTCTGTGTAGTTGGTCTGGGTGCAGTTACCTGTGCCGGTTATGCCTGACTGCGCATATTTGCACTGCGTTCCAACAATCAGCCCAGGAGCAGCCAGTAGCGGAAGGATCTCAGCATCGCCGTTTACGCGGCCATAGATGCGTCCGTAGCCTGCGCGGATAGCGGTAGCGCCGTCACCGAAGAGTTTGTTCAGGCTCTCATTTTTGAACTTAGGAGTCCACACGGCTGAAACGCGCGGGCTGACTCCGCCGTAAAAAGGATTGTAGGGATACTTTCGGTTGCCCAGCACATTGTGAATCTCGGCCCAGCCTATCTCGGGATTGTAGACCTGCCCGGCGAGAGCTGCGGCCTTGCGATCGTTCAGAAACTTCTCGGTACTAAGTGGATTGCCGGCAGCGTCGGTGAGGAGGGATTCGTTGCCATTACGATCCGTAGGCGGCATTTCGACGGCGTAGCTCAAACCGAGATTCAGGGTCAGTGTACGGTTGGTGCGCCATGTATCGGTGATGTAGATGTTGTAAAAGGGATTGCTTGCGTGCCCGGTAACAGGTGTCAAGGGTGGGTTTAGTGTTAGTCCGCTGGCAGTGTTGCTATAGGTGTTGGCTACCTGCGTGTCGGTCACAAAGCCATAGTAGGTGTCGAGTATGCGTGCATAGGACGAGGTCCCTGCACCCACGGCGTTGAGGCCCGTGTAGGAGATATTGCCGCCTCCACCGGTATCCCCGATCTGGTAGGTCGGTGTGAAGTTGATGCTGGTGCCATTATCTGTGCGCGAGAAGAAATAAGAGTTGTGCTGAAATTGACCACCGACCTGGATGAGATGGTTTCCTTTCAATTTCGTCACGTTGTCGCTGAAGAAATTGTCCTTGCCGTCCCAGGAACGGGTGCGGATGCTCGACGCATTAACGTTGTAGGGAGAGAGTACCGTGGTTGCGCTCTCCCCCAGGGGCTCGATGGCTCCTCCCGCGCCCGCGATCTGCGCGGGAGCATTGGCGTCCTGCCAGTTCCAGTAGTTGCGCAGAAAACTGTAGTGAAAGTCGTTGGTGAGGCTGGAGCTGATGTTGGTGGTGACACCTATGACCAAGTACCAGGGTTCCTGGGGGCGAGGGGCGACTGCAGTTGCCACGCCAATTTTATCCCCAGAGAGCGCGCCGCCAATGTCAACCTGATTACTCGTGACGCTATTGAAGTTGTAGTACCGATAGCTGGCCATGACGTGCCATTTGGCGCCGAAGTCGTGGTCTACGCGGGTGACGAAGAAGTTACTGCTCTCCGGGGTATTGACGATAGTTTTATAACCGATGGTGTTCTTGCCGTCGCAATAGGATGTCGAGAGCGAACCGCAGCTGCTATCGAAGACGCCAGCGTACTGCGTTCCGTTGAATCCAATCGATCCGCCGTCGCCGATAGGAGCTACAGGCATCTGGGTGTTGTAGTAGTTGGTGAGCGTCGGGTTCATGCCGATCTTGCGGGGATCGGCGGCTGTCAGTTGATCCTTGGTGTAGGTGTTAGAGCCAAAGGTAAGTTGACCTAGCTGCAGATACTCGTAGGACGGTACCGTGCGCTCATAGGTGGAAGCCTGAGGATAGCGGAAGCCTTCATACATGGCGAAAAGATAGGTCTTCCCTCCGAAGTATTTCGGTAGAACAGGCCCACCCGCCGCCAGGCCGAAGCGGCTGTAGTGATAGCTGGGTTTCGCGGTGTAGCTGGTCGTTCCCGCCAAACCCACGCCGGGTGTGGAGGCGGTGAATTTCTCGTTGGGGAAGTTATCCTGCCAGGTATTACCGTTGAAGTTGTTATTGAGGTAGTACTCGTATGCGGTGCCGGTCCACTTATCGCGGCCACGCTTGGTGACCGCTTGTGTCTGCGAGCCAGAGGAGTTGTTGAAGTCAGCGGTCTGGCCGGTGGTGGACACCTTAAACTCTTCAATGCTGTCTTGCGGCATGGGCATCGTACCTGCCTGGGGTTGTCCTCCGGGGCCACCCGTGGTGGATGCGGCGAATGATGTCGTATAGGTCGAGGAGGTGCCGTCCATATCGAAGGTGTTGTTGCCGCCGTCCAACATGAAGGTGGCCTGGTCGGTGGTGGTGCCGGCAACGTTGCCACCAGGGGTGACTCCGGGTTGCAGCGTGCTAAAGGTGGACACCTCGCGGCCGATCGTTGGCAACGAGTCGACCAGCGCAGGATCTACGGTCGTGCCGGTACCTGCGCTCATTGTCTGGAGATCTGCGTTGGATGCCGTCACCTCAACCGTGGTGCTGTCGGCCCCTACCGCCATCTTGAAGTCTGCCGTCGTTTGCGAACCGACGCTTACCGTCAGCGCAGGAATCTCATCGGTTGAGAACCCGGTCTTGGTGGTCTTGATATCGTAAACGCCGGGAGGAACATCGGGAACGATGTACTGGCCCTGACGATTGGAGGTTGTTGTGCGCGAACTCTTCGTGGCTGGGTCTGTGATGATTATGGCCGCACCAGTGATGAGTGCTCCACTTGAGTCGGTGACTGTGCCGACGATCGTACCGCTATTGGTGGCCTGGCCGAAGGCGCTGAACGACATCGTCACCAGGAGAAGGGTGGTGCAAGTCATAAAAAGCCGCCGCCTGAAGTTAGCGTTTTTCATCAAGTTCCTCGTATTCGTTCATATGTCTTGAAGTTGAGAAGTCGAGTGCTATTAGGTAAGTGATCCTTGCGCGCAATCCTTCCGAGACGAAGGGCTACTGTGACGGCATTCAGTAGTTCGCTGACATCGCAACATCGGGATAAGGGCGAAATTCGTAGATTCAATTCAGTCTCCAAATAGTTTCGTTATGCCAATAGATGTTTGGTCCTCGTGCGCTCCAGTGGAATCATTGAGGACAGGGATGGATATGTGTCTGGTAGAGACGGCGCTCCTGGAACTTGACTGTGAATTCACCTTAGGAACGTCAAACACTGACTCTTTCGCGAATCATATTTGCGAAAGACAGAAATCAATTGGAACTCATCGCCTCATCTATTGAGGCTCGATTACGTTGTAATTGCTCTTCGCGCCGCTCAGCCGCCATCGGCGAAACCGATGACGGCGTGCTTCTCTTCTTTGGCGTGAAGTGTTCGTTGTAGTTACAGCAGAGAAGGTGAAGCTGGCGGACATCACTAGTTGCCTTCCTTTAGATCTGCGGCTTCCGCAAGAGAGACATCTTTAGAGCTGGAGTAAAGCAAGGCGTTGAAGAGAAACTTGTAAGTGACCTCCGAGATGGCACGGTATTGCGGACGGAAGCCGAAGAGGATGATATGACCCTTGCCGACGTTCTGCTGCGCGATGATCGAGTTTCCTTTGAGAAGTTCGCCACCCTGAACCCATCCGCTGAGGAGTGGAGTCTCCGTACCGAATGAGGCGATGGATTGCGCGTCGGAACTTACATGGAAGACCGGGCCGTTTTCGTAAAAGATGGGCACGCTCGGTGTTGATCCGAAAGCGATCGGATTGTTTGTCTCAACCGAGACCTGCAGGATGGAACCGGGGATATAGAACTTGTGGCGGTCGATGCTGTCGAGTCCATTTTCGATGGCACCGCCCTTCTTTGTGTAGACCTCGGATGCGTGGTTGAGGGCAACGATAGTACCGCCATTGTTGGTGAAGGCTTCCAGGGCCGAGACGCCATCGGGGCCGAGGCCGCCAGTGAACTCAGGTGGTGTTTGCGGTGGTGGGGTAGCGCCGTCATTTGCGTTCGCTACGGAGCGACGGCCTCGGCCTTCGCCCCGGCCACCTGCGCCAGCTTGCGCATTGTTGCCGGTTGGAGGCGCGGCGGGCGATTCGCCTTCACCAAAACCACGGCTGCCCGAGGTGATGGCACGCGCCGAGTTGTCTGGAAGCACGATCACATCGAAACGCTGATCGAGACCACCCTTGCGGATATCGGCATCGACGAGCCTCGTGTACGGAATATGGTTTTGGTCGAAGATAAAGCGCGTCCAACCTTCATCCATGGACGGTACCCAGCTCTGGTAAAGGCCGACGCGCGGCAGGTGAACGGCGAGAGCACTGCCCGTGGGCACGGCAGGAGCGGCTTTGATCACGAGCGAAAAATCCGCTGCCAGTTTGCTGAGTTTCGCTTCAATTCCGGGCTGAGTAGGAATGTAGATGGTACCGGGGGCAGCGCCCGAAGTAAGGCGGTAAGCCTTCACATCTTGCGCGAGAAGAGCGAAGAGGGCATACAAGCTGGAGTTGGTGTTGTCAGCGATGAGATAGCCTGTGGGTGACTGGCCTTCAACGCGACCTGCCGTGGGTTTTGCCGTCGTAACAGGTTCACTGGATGCATCGAACTTGTCTTTTACTTCGACAGCATTCACGCCAAAGAGCAGCGGGAGAGTCTGGGCCGTAACGTCATAAGGTCGCTGCAGCGGGCCTCCGGGATACTCAGCGATGTTGGGGTAATGCTGGATCTCAAGGACAGTCTTGACAAAGGCGCCGAAGGGCTGCCCGAGCGGAACGATATAGCTGCCCGCGGCAAATTGCTGGCCGTTCGCCGTAAAGGGCGCCGTTGCGCGTTGGACTTCGATGTCAGCGATACGAAGCGTGTTGACGAGGCGTGCGGTGACGACGGGATCAGCCTGTTCGGCGGGAATAACCCAGGCGTAGGGCTGGCCTGACGTTCGGTTTACCGCGTGCTGTCCAATTGTGTAGAAGTTCGTAAGATAACGCTCGCGAAAGACGGCGGCGTTGTACGCAATGGAGAAGAAGGCGTCATGCTGGTAGTCGACGATATCGCTGAGGTGCCACCAGCCACCCTTCCAGGGATTAGGGAAGTTCCAGGCGGCGACTTTCGCATCGTAACCGATACCGCGGCCCAATCTTTCGAAGGGAGTGTTGACGGGTGTAGCAATGTTCACACTCGCGGATTCAGTCAGGATGCGAAGGCCGTTGTGAAGCGAGATGTAGTCACGGAGCGGTGACCAGAAATCATAGACACCATAGGAAAGGACACCAGTTTTGCCGGTTTGCGCGATCTCAAGCGCCGTATTGGAGCCCAGTGAATTAATCGAAGATATCAACAACGGATCGATGTTGGGATCGAAAGGATCCACGAAGGGCGGCAGGTAAATACGCGCCGCATTTTCACCTTGCTGGTGCATGTCATAGAGAATTTCTGGATGCCAGCGGTTGAGGACCTTTTCGACGGTGAGGCGTGTTTCTACTTGAGTGAAGGTCTCCCAGTCGCGGTTGTCATCGTGACCGGTGTAGTGATGCCAGATGACGGGAGGCTGTGCTCCCTCATAGGGGGTGCCGAGATACTTCTTGTACCAATCGACGACGAGCTGTTCGCCGTCGGGGTTTTGCGATGGCACCAGAACAATGATCACGTTGTGCAGGATGGACTGGATGCGCGGCGTGTTTTCCGTAGCTAGTTCATACGCAAACTGCGCAACGCTCTGTGAGCTGGCGATTTCAGTCGAATGAATATTCGCAGTCACGGCGATGATGGTCTTGCCTTCTGCGATAAGCGTTTTAGCTTCTTCAGGTGTGGTGATACGAGGATCAGACAGCCTGCGCTGGATGTCTAGATAGTGATCCAAATGTGCGAGATTCTCCGGCGCTGAAATGGTGACAGCGATGAATGGCCGGCCTTCCGTGCTTTTCCCGAGTTCTTCGTAGCGAATGCGGTGGCTCTCGGTCGAGAGCTTTTTGTAGTAAGCCGTAAGCTGATTCCAGTCAGCCAGCTTGCGGTCCGCACCAAGTTTGAATCCGAAGGCTGATTCCGGAGAAGTAATGGCCTGCTGCGCTGTGGCGGCGCCGATGCCGACCAAAAAAACAAGAAGTGCTGTAACTCGTTTCATAGACTCCTCAAACGCTGCTGATCGTTAGGGACTGAAGGCTCTTCTCTCGGATAGCACTGAGCACAGTGCGTCCATTGGATGACAAGCTGAGTAGTCAGTCTGAATGATGAGAAATTGATTTTTGGGGCAGGGCGCTACGAACGAGCGGGCATGAAACAACAACACAGCGTCAGGGGATGACGGGAAGCCACGGAATGGCTGAGTTGTTTCATATATCACATACTATACATGGAGCATTCCGAAATGCTAGTCATGCGGTATAAAAAATACTACCTAGCATTTCTTATTAATCGGATGAGCCTGGAAGATTACAACCCTGGCAGAAATTGCTCGCTCTACGCTGACCTCAAGCTGCTCCGAAACGAATTGAGACAATTATGAAAGAATCATCGAGCAGATTGAATACCTTCATGTCGACTACCTTTCAGAAGCTACCTAAAGCCCCTAACCTAACGGAGATGACATATCTCCGCATCAAGCAGAGCGTGCTAACCGGCAGTATAGAACCCTCTTTTCGGCTAACTGAGGAGCATATCGCCACCCAGCTCGGTGTCAGCAAGAGTCCAGTCCGGGAAGCATTGAATCGCTTGGAGGGAGAGGGATTAATTCGGATCGAGGCGCGACGCGGGGCGTCCGTGCGGCAGTTCTCTCGCAAAGAGGTTACCGATCTCTACAACTTGCGGGTTGCATTGGAGCTGCATTCGATTTCTGACGCCTCAATCACTCGTACGGTCCTTAGTGAGCTGGAGGAAAGCATTAAGCGCACGGAAGAAATCCTGAAAGCTGGGGACCGTTTGGCACATATCGAAGAGGATCTCCGCTTCCATCGAATTCTCGCTGAGGCCACAGGGAATGGAGAACTATGCAGTGTCTTCGAAAACGTGCAACAGAAGACATTGCTATGTCGTTATAGATCCTATGAGCTTTCAGCAACGTCGTCGCCGCTAACCCACAAGAAGATCTATAAGGCTCTCACGCAAGGCCGAATCTCTGAGGCGCAGGATGCGATGCGGAACCACATCGTCTACGTGCGCGATCGACTGCTGGAAGACATTGACAATCGTTGAGAGACTCCCGCTGTGGCGCAGCTTGCCATCGCCGATATATCGGAGCCTTCTTTTTCTGATGGCACTGAGGAGCAGCAACACCGCTGGACGCAGGTGTATGACATTGCGCGCTTCGATGCGACTCAGCGGGAGCTAATAGATGGTTTCCATTAGTCATGCCATATCGAGATGGCACGACACCACCGCCAACGTTACTAATCTCGTCCAAGGTAAAGCCCTGACACAGCATCGATGGAGTTGCCAATCGTGCCGCGAGGGCTTGGCACTATAGTGACTCTGCTGTTCCAAGCGGTATCGCGTCTCCGGTTAGTTCTGGGGTGTTGGATGAAGGTATTTTTCGAGGAAGGCCAATTGGCGTTTGTAAGAATCCAGACGATGCTCCGGTTGCTGGAATCCATGCCCCTCATGTGGATAGGTCACATAGTCATAAATCTTCCCGTCCTTTTTAAGGGCTGCGACAAACTCCTGTGATTCCTGCGGAGGCACCTGCGGGTCCTCTTCGCCGTGCATGACGAGCAGTGGCGTTGTGATCTTATTCACGTCGGGCAGAATATTGGCTTTGCGATAGATGCTAGGCTTGGCTTCGGGCGGGCCTCCCATCTTTGTCTCCCAGCGGATGCGGGAGTTGCGGTTGGTGTACTTCAGGAATAAAGCCCGATCCACAACCCCAAACATTTCGATCGCTGCTGCAAAGGTGTCGGGGAGTTTGGTAACTGCATTTGCAACGATCGTGCCTCCATGACTTCCGCCTCCGATCGCTACCCGTTGAGGATCAGCGAGACCTTTATTTACGAGTGCTTGTACAGATGCTCCGATGTCGTCGATTTCTCCCCCACCTGAATCTTCGACGTTGAGATTGCGAAAGCGCTCGCCATACCCGGTGCTGCCGCGAAAGTTCGGCTCAAAGACAAGGTATCCCTCCTGCGCGAGATAGAGCGACCATGGGGTCAGACTGAGAACGACCTGAGCCTCCGGGCCGCCATGAGCCCATATAACAAGCGGGTAACGGGTTCCATCCTTATAGCCTTTCGGCTTATAGAGAATTCCGGCGAGCGGAAGGCCGTCTTTACCCTGGAAGTGGAAGACTTCGGGTGCGGGAAGATTGGCCTGCTCGTATTTCGAGGGAGGTAGCGGATTAAGAGGATGAGCTTCACCTCCGTTTGTCGCTGCGGTATAGGTTGCCGGGGAGCGGAGGGCGGTTCCTCTCTGAAAATAAATCGTTGTGCCGTCGGGTGACCATTGCGGATCGGATTCAACACCTGCGAGATGGGTGAGACGGCGTGGTTTTGATCCATTCAAGGGCACGATCCAGATGTGATGTTCCTCAGCAAATTCGCGGTTAGAAACGATAGCAATCGATTTTCCATCGGGGGAGTAGACAGGGGTTTCATCTTCACTCTCACCCTTTGTCAGCTGCTTTGGTTTTCCTCCCGAGGCGGGAATGAGAAAGACCTTGTCCCAGCCGGTTTCCTGAAAACCACTGCTAAGGTCTTGCTGTCCGGTGACCAGGCTGCGGTGTCGATGGCCCATGCTCCTCCACGATCGTTGCTGGCTACATAGATATCCCTTGCGGAACCTTTTGCCTTGCCGCTGGCCTGATCGAAGGCGAACACTTTGAGTTTGCCCGAGAAATAAGGGCGAGAACGTTCGGTGTAGGATATGCGGGTGCCATCGGGCGACCAGGCCGGGTTCGGGGCGAAGCGGTCAGAGGAGACGGCATCTCCATGGTCGGGCGATGGGTTGTTGGTGGCGTCTTCACCGGTATAGATTTCAGCAGGAGCGAGATCGTTCTTTGTTTTGCCATCTTCGCTGACGACCCAGAGCTCATTCCAGCCTTTGCGCCCAGACTCATAGAGAATCCATTTGCCTTTCGGATTCCATTTCGGTAGATGATCGGTAGCTCCACGTGGATCTCCTGGACCTACAGGGCCATCGGTAAGTTGCGTGGGTTCTCCGCCGCTTGCGGAGACGATCCAGATATCTCCCTGGCTGACATAGGCGAGTTTATTGCTGTCAGGCGACCAGCTTACTTCAGACTTGGCGCCGGATGTGGTGGTCACAGGAATGGCCGGCCCTCCAGTTGCTGGTTCAAGAGCTATCTGTCCTTTCTGGATGACGGCGAAATTTTTTCCGTCAGGCGAGAGAACGCCAGGGCGTGACGGAGCTGTCGTAATAAGATCTTCAATCGTGATGTGAGCTGATTGCGCCATCAGGGGCGAGGCGACGAGGATCAGCAAAAGAGAGGTGAGCGTTCTCATGCGAATTTTTCTCCATTCATGATGGCGCGTTCTTAGAACGTGAACTTGCCCAGTAGTACAAGAACGCGACCGGAGACGATGGCGCCTTGTCCGGTTCCATAGATACTGGTGGGCGAACTCACTGTGCTGGTGATAAGGCCAACGGATCCGGAAGCCGCATTTCCCGTGGGTACAGCAAAGTTGGGATGATTGAAGAGGTTATAGGCGCTGACTCCAAACTCGAAAGCAGCACGTTCCTTAACCGGAATTTTCTTGGTCAGCTGGCTGGCTACGGTGAAGAAGCCTGGTCCTCGGAAGCTGTTTGGGGCGATGTTGCCGAAGTCAGCCTGCTGGGCTCGTGTCGCGAACTGTGCGGAGGTAAAGCAGGGCGTCGTGACGGCAGAGCGCGAGCAACTCTTGGTCAGATTGGGACTGAGAAGATCGGACAGAACTGTCCCTCCAAAAGTCGTCGAGAGATTGCCGGGGATCTGACTGTTTGTCACCGAGAACGGACGGCCACTATAGAGATAGAGCTTGCCGCCGAAGGTCCAGTTACCCAGGGTCGATTGGAGCCAGCGATTATTCTGCTTTGGGCTCGTCCAGAGCAGATCGGCGGTAAAGTTGTGGCGTGTATCGAAACCCGTGGGTCCATATCCGGCCCGGAGGTTATAGGGGTTGTAAACGAATTGTGTGGTGGAGGTGCCGGATGGCGGATCAATTTGAAGCGCGTGGCTCCAGGTGTAGAAGGCCTGTGCCTGAAATCCGTAGCTGAAGGCATGGCGGAACTGAGCGACGAGCCCGTTGTAATTGGAATAGCCGGAAGTAAGAACCTGGCTTACCGTAGAGAAGCGCGGGTCCGGGATGGAGGAAGGCAGGTTGCCGAATCCGCCTGGATAGCGGCTAGGTGTACCGATATAAGCATTGGCATCCGCATTCGTGATTGCTTCGTCGTATCCATGATTGCCGGAATACGTGAGCACAAAGACATCGCGGGGAGTGATGGGTTGCTCGATTTGAAGGCTCCACTCGATGACCTTGATGGTATTGAAGTGGTCGGGATAGGCATAGAAGGTCGGAGTGGCGAACTGAACTTTGCCGAGCGCGGCCTGGAGATTGGTGAGATTATCTCCGTTAGAAAAGCCGTTCTGGAAAGCATGATTGGACTGGAAGGCGACAGACTGGGCACTGTTCGTGTCGCTATTGAGGCCTACATTTCCATAGCTAACTGTAGGAGTAAATTTATTCGGTGCATTGCCGAAGATATTCGCGGCAACGCTGCCCGCGAAGGTATTGGCAAAGAGTCCGACGCCACCGCGGATAACGGTTCTACCTTCACCGAGAGGCGACCAGGCGATGCCAATACGAGGTTCGTAGACGAGCCCCTCGAGGTTTGCGAAGGTCTTATTGAGACCCGTTTGGATGGTGGTGTTATAGGGAACTGCGGCTCCGGCTTGATATCCCGAAGCCAGGAATTCTGTATTCAGACGGGAGAAGCAGTCCTCTTTGCAGGAGGGATTGCCCTGCAGTTCGAAGCGGACTCCGTAAGTGATGTTCAGGTTCTTGCGGGCTCTCCATTCATCCTGTCCGTAAAAGCCGAGAGAGTTGAGACGGGTATGGGCCGTTGTCAGCAGAGGAAAAGACTGCGTGAATTTGCTGCCGGTGCCTGTGCTGTCGACCGTGCCGACAGCGAAGTCGGTGAGATCGGTAAAGGTATAGGCTCCGATGACCGATCCGGTGGAGATGCTGGAGTCAGAGATGCGGTTATTGCGATCGTTGACTCCGGCTTGAAGAGTATGACGGCCGCGGCTCCATGAGACATCGTCGATAAGCTGGAACTGCTCGCCGCGGCGTCCCGTGGGGAGCAACGCGTTCACGTTTGCGAATCCGGTTCCTGTGCTGCTGTTCGCGCTTCCATTGGCGCCCCCGTCATTGAAGGTGATGTTGCCGGCAAAGGCCGCTTCCGCGGCAGGAAAATTGGCTACACCAAAGACAGCCGAGTACCAGTTGCCGCTGGCGATGAAATTATTTACAAGGTTCGGCGTAATCGCATAAGTGTAGTTGACCTGAGGAATAGTCCAGGGCTGGTCACTTTGCTGATTGAAGAGGGGACTGATGGGGCTGGTGGCGCTGGCCTGAATGCCCCAGTCGCGGCTGAGACGGAAGTAGATCTTCTGCTTGTCGCTGATGTTGTAGTCGACCCGACCCGAGACATAAGTCTCTGTATTAAGGCTGGCGGCGTTCGTTCCGAAGGCAACGGAGCAGGGTACATCCTTGCCGAACTGCGCTCCGCTCGTACCATTTACATAGGCGCCGGGAAACGTCTCCTTTCCGCATCCAAGATTGCCGTTGCCGTCCTGCAAAGGACCAGTGCCGTTTGTAACAGGCACGGCGCGGTTGACGCCCGGAGCAGCGTTGTAAAGCGCAAATAGCTGCTGATAGTACGGTATTGAGGCTGCAGGAATATGAGCGAGCGTGTATTGCTGAAACTGGGGTGATGGGAGAGAGATGACACCGCTCGACGGCAAAGCATAACGGAGACCCTCCGTATTCGCAAAAAAGAGCAGCTTGTCCCTTAGGATCGGACCACCAATCGAGGCAGCGTATTGATTCGCATCGGCACGTCCGCGTGGTGTGCCGGTTAGATTGTTGAAGTAGTCGTTGGCGTTGAAGATGGCGTCGTTATAGTTTTCAGCTAGATTGCCGTGGAACAGATTTGTTCCAGACTTGCTGATGTAGTTGACCTGCGCTCCGGCCATGCGTCCATATTGCGCGCTGAAGGCGTTCACGACGACTGCCGCTTCCTGAATATCATTCGCTCCGAGAGTGTTGTTGCTGGCTCCGGACTTGTTGTTGAGGTTGTAAGGCTCGGTGATGTCAGCTCCGTTCATGGTGAAGAGCGCGGAACTGAAGGGAAGTCCGTTGACATTGAAGTTAGTGGTGCCGCCTCCAACATTGAGACGAAGCCCCGGAGTGGTGAACGCGATATTGGTAATATCGCCGCCGTTTACTGGCATGTTGGCTACTTCTTTTAGCCCGTACGCCGTAGCCTGATTGGCATTCTCGGTCTCAAGCAACGGGGTATCGCTGCTGACGTTCACCGACTGACTTATCGACTGGATCGCCAGTGTCAGATTTACCTGTTGTTCCTGACCGACGAGCAAACTGAAATGCGCCTGATTGGTGGACTGCCCGGTCGCTTCGGCGGAGACGACATATTCTCCCGGTTTGAGAAACGGAAATCGGTACTGACCCGAAGCATTGGTCTTTGTGGTTTGCACTGTGCCTGTATCTGCTTGCCGAATCGTTACCTCTGCGGAAGAAACGAAGGCTCCGGTCGAGTCAGTTACAAATCCGACAACCGTACCGCTGGTGATGGTCTGTGCCGAGGCGAACACGAACGAGAAAAAGAGTACGACGCTAAGCAGATGAACGCCGATTCTTCGATAACTCATGGGATTTTCCTTGTGAGATAAGCGCCGCTCATGGATTGAGGACGACATAGTGACACCTGGGCGTAGTTCTCGAGATAGAAGCGAGAGACACAGGAATGAAGGGTTAATGAACGTGAGCAAGAAACAGAAATCTAAATGTCTGAATCGATTCTGCAGCTATCGTCAGGCACCAGCCGATACTCTACGACCGTTGACAACAAAGCCATCGGTTTAAATGTTTATCGAGAGAGTGATCTGAGAAGAAACACCTAACTGCGGACAGCTTCGGAGTGTCGTATCTCAAAACATCGGAGGGATAATGTCAGGAGCGACATCGCGTAGGCAGGCAGGGAAGTGCAGAACCTTCATCGGAGATCTTTGTCGCAATGATCTGTTCGCACGCCATGTGTAGAGTAAATATCAGATATTAGTGAGCGTCAAGTCGCTTTACAACCGACTAGATTCCAGGATCCCGGTGCGTTCTGGTGAGCCTTTGTCATAGCTACCGGGATTTTTGAGCAGCATCGTCCTGATGAGCAGGCCCGCGTGATACATCCGGTCGAGCCGGCGCCTGCAGTTACTAAACGCGGGAAAGCAGGGGCTGTCCGGCTCCATGACGCTACGGAAATTTGCTGATGAGGTTTGGACGCCATCAGTTTTTCCTTCGCTGAAGCTATCCACCCGTCTTTTCTATAACCACAACCTTGAAACCCATATTCTGCCAGCCTTCGGGGACGTACCGCTTCGGCTTCTTACCCGGGATGCGGTGCAGAAATGGCTGCATGGAAAGTTCAGCGCAGGTCTGTCCTGGAACTCAGTCCAGCACCTTCGGACCTCGTTTTGGACCCTGCTTGCCGCTGAAGGATGGACGAACTGATTCGGCAAAACGTCGTCAAAAAGACCCATCTGCCTCGTCGGGTTCATTCCGAGGAGCCGCCCTTGGTCTCCCTGGATGAACTGAAATCTCTGCTTCAAGAGTTACCTGAGCCGTCCCGTTCGATCGCGACATTAATCGTTCTAACGGGGCTGCGAGTTGGGGAGATGCTAGCTCTGCGCTGGTGTGACGTCGATCTGATCGCGGCAACGCTCCAGGTTCGGCAGACGGTATACCAGGGTGTGTTCGATACCCCGAAGTTGCGTCTCTGACGACGTGGCAGCAGGCTCCGATTGTGCCGCTGACGGAGGAGCGGTTGCTGGAGGGCGACCGCGATGTGCTGGGGCTGTTTCGGGGTGATCCGTTTGCGGGCCGACCTCCGAAGATGGTGCGCAGTGCTTTGGCAGTACTGGTTTAGTACACATGAGGAGAAACGGACACGGGGAGTGTGGTGGACGAGCTGCTGGGGACGTATGCGCCAACGGCGCTGCTGCCGGATGGGCGGTTCGCAGAGATGGAGTCGCCGACGCTGGATGGGCCTCCGCAGGAGTGAGTTGGGCTGATGTCAGGTGGCCAGTCCTGTTGTCACGCCAGTCCCGGAACTGCCGATGCACTACCAACAACACAATCATCCCCGCAGGAATTAAGTTCTCACGAGAACACAGAAGGCCCTGGTGCAGAGCGCGATACCAACGTTGGTGGCGCGCTCTGCCTCAGGAAGGCCCCTGCTCCCTCGGGAAGGCAAAAGCAGGGGCACACCCTAGCTAGTTTCCGGTATGTGCGGCCGGTGGGTTCACTGGCCGCACATACGTATTTAGCCAGCGATCGATCTCCCACAGCACGTGCTGTTTGGTCTCCAGCGCGCCGTAAGCGTGCGGTTCGAGCGGCAGGAACACCAGCCGCACCGTTGCACCCTGGCCCTTCAGCGCCGCGTAGAAGCGCTCGCTCTGGATGGGGTAGGTACCGGTGTTGTCGTCGGCCTCGCCATGGAAGAGCAGAATCGGTGTCTTGATCTTGTCGGCATAGCTGAACGGCGACATCTTGTTGTAGAGGTCGGGGGCCTGCCAATAGGTGCGCTCCTCGTTCTGGAAGCCGTACGGAGTCAAGCTGCGGTTGTATGCGCCGCTCTCCGCAATACCCGCCCGGAACAGGTTGGAATGCGCCAGCAGGTTAGCCGTCATGAAGGCGCCGTAGCTGTGTCCCATGACGGCGACGCGATTGGGGTCAACCACACTCAGCTTGACGCCCTCATCGATGGCCGCTTTCGCTCCGTCCACCAGCTGCTCGACATAAGTATCGTTCGGCTCCTTGCCTCCTTCGCCGATGATGGGGATGGTTGCGCTATCGAGAATCGCATAGCCATCCTGCACCATGTACACGTGCGAGCCGCCACCGAAGACCGGGTAGCGATTGGGAGAGCCGCTCACCTGGCTGGCGGTAGCGCGCGAGGTGAACTCCGCCGGATAGGCCTCCATCAGAGTCGGCAGCGGACCCTGACTCTTGTCATAGCCGTACGGTAGCCACAGGGTTGCCGTCAGATCGACGCCATCGGCACGCTTGTACTTCAGGAACTGGCGCGTGGGCATCTTGATGCCGTCATAGCGGCCGGGAAAGTGTGTGAGCTGCGCAGGGGCTGACCCATCGAAGGCCGCAACAAAGTAGTTCGGTGACTGCGTCTGGCTCTCGCGCCGGATCAGCACCTTGTCGTCCGACAGTAGCCCGATGGGCTCGTCGTAGTAAGGGTCCGCCGAGCGGAAGAGGATCTTCTCCTTGCCGGCAGCGTCCCCTGTCAGCGGCATGATGGCGATGAACGGCTGATCGCCCTTGGGTGACGCGCCCGGCGAGATGAAATACACGCCCTGACCGTCCCTGGTCAGCTTCAGCACCGGGTGACCGCCGGCATTCAACTCGGTCACCGGAGAGCCCGGCTGGTGATAGCGGTCCTGCGACGAACCCGCATAGATTGTCACGGTCTTACCGGGAGACGAGGGATCGATCGCGACGGTGAGTTGCTTGCGGTCCGAGAAGCGCGACATGGTCACCAACGCCAGGTGGTCGTTGCCCCACTCCAACCCGTGAGCTCCGCCAAAGCCGCCACCGCGTGAGAGGCGCAGGGGTGCTTCGTACAGAACGGTGGCCTTGCCATCAAACGGCGCCGGGAGCGTGTAGAGGGTATCGGCGACCTTGGCGTCCTTGGGAAGTGGCAGGCCGTTGTTTGCAGCTTCCACCCAGACGACGGTGGCCGGTGCATCGGCGCGCCACTGGTAGTCGCGCGGGCCGGGTTCCACGGCGTCGCGCGAGATGGGCAGGTTGTCCACCGCAGGGCGATCGAGCAGCACCTTCACGCGGCCCGGCTTCAGCGGCAGGATCTCCGTGATCTGCGGGAATCGCTCATAGGGAAAGGTATAGCTGAAGGGCCGGTGCACGATGGCGACCAAGGCATAATGGCCGTCCGGTGAAGGTGTGGCACGCTCGATCAGACCCTTGGCTGGCAGGGTCCTGGCGGTACCGCTCAGTGAGACCACGGTCAGATCGGCAGAGGCGTAGTACTCGAAGATGGCCTCGTCCGTGGTGGTCTTCAGCATGTCTTCATAGGTCGGTGCGGGGCTCACCTTGCCCAGGCTCTCCTCGATATCGGGGCCGGTGGGTATGTCGCTGACTTTGGGTGCGGCTCCGCGTGTGGCTGAGACTGTCTTGCAGAGCAGTGAGGCAGAGTCCGGCATCCACGCGCAGGGTGTTCCGAGCACGGCATTCAACTTGATCGTGCCGACACGATG
The DNA here is from genome assembly GCF_000178955.2 of Granulicella mallensis MP5ACTX8. NCBI lineage: Bacteria > Pseudomonadati > Acidobacteriota > Terriglobia > Terriglobales > Acidobacteriaceae > Granulicella > Granulicella mallensis. The sequence continues at coordinate 2,263,446 of NC_016631.1, forward strand.
GGCGCTGGCCGTAGCGACATCGATCACCCAGAGGTTGAGACCCTTGGCGGGAGCCGTGGCATGCGCCACAAAGGCGGCGTGTTTGGAGTCCGGAGCCCAGATCGCGTCGACGGCTTTCAGTTTGGCGGGCAACCCGGCGATGGTCTTCGCTGCCGCTGCGTCTAGGGACTGCAGCTTTAGCGAGACATCATAGCGCTCGACGCTGGGGCCGTTCGACAACGGATTGAACCGGATGCCTGCGAGCCGGTAACGCGGCTGGGCGACGTCCGCAATGGTGGGGAAGGTGGCGGGCTGCTCGATGAGCAGGGTCTTGCGGTCGGGCGAGAGCTGCACTTGAGGCGTCGGCGCTGACTCCAGCAGTTGCTCGATGGCGGCAGGCGGCTTCTGGTAGGGAAGGGCGGTCTGGGCCGTGGCGTAACCGGCGGCGATCATGGTGGCAGCAGCCACCAGAGCAATTCTGCGGTTCATGTAGAGCCTCGTTTTGAAGCAGGTGATGGGGAACTTTCACAAGGTACACGAATCAAGCGCATGAGAAGTTTCATGACCGCGTCCGCGGGGCTATTTATCGAACAGCCCAGGCCCTGGCCGCAGGTAGGAGGAAGTTTTGCAGGGTTATGTCACAGCGACAGCGGTTAAATGTCCGGATCGGATACACCCTAGCGCTCCGGAACTCGAGAAGACGACGCGGGCTGGAGCGTGTCCCAAACGACATATGTCATCAGGAGAGACCCATGTTCAAAGAACTTTCGCCCTTACTGCGGCAACGCGCTGTTCTGTTGACCGTAACCCGTCTTGAGGAAGACGAGATCCGTGTCGAGGTCTCGGAAGAAGGGCAGGCCGACGATGACGAAGAGCTGGATGAGGTGGCCTGAACGTAGACCGCTCTTGCGAAGCATCCGTACTTTGTGATGGGCATGGGGATGTGCTATTTCGTGTCGGCGAGATATTCGCAGAGACGAAGTCACCTCAGGAGCTATTGAGCAAAATGATCGAAGCCGGTGACCTGCTCATAGATAATGCGCTTGGGTTAAGCGACCAATGAATGACGGAAGGAAATTGAGCAGATCGTTCGGGTTTGGCTAAATCAGCCGGTCTCGACCGCACCGTATACTCTTTCCCATGCCGAAATTATGCGTGTTCCGTAATACCGCCCTCACGATCACGTTGTGTTGCAATGCCGCAGTGATGCTGCAGGCCCAAAGCTTTCGCGTGCACATTCCCAAGGACGCACGACCACTGCAGAGTGGTGGAGAGCGCGCAGCCGAGCCCGCTCCTCTGGATGGCCGCCTGTTGCTGCTGCTGTCGAACGACCTCGGCGACGAGCCGCGCATGCAGATCAACGACACACCGGCTTCGCAGAACATCTTCGGCCTTACGCTCAACGGTGCAAGGCCTGGCAGCGAGGTGACCGTGGACGACAGCGCCGCCGGTTACCCGCACCTGCACCTAAGCGAGCTGCCTCCTGGCAAGTACATGGTGCAAGCTGTGCTGAACCTCTATGAGACCTTTCATATGGGTGACGGCCGCACCTTGAAGCTTGCACCTGACCGTGGCGAAGGACAGCACTGGAATCTCGCTCCTGGCAACCTTTACAGCAAGCCTTTTCCGATCTCGATCGGCGCGAACGGTAAGCCTGTGCGCGACGTCGACGTCACGCTTACCGAGGTGATTCCGCCCATTACCCCGATCGCCGATTCGGAGTTCATCCGCCGTCTGCGTATCCAGTCACCGCTCCTGACAAAGTTCTGGGGCCGGCCTGTCTATCTCTCCGCCACGGTGCTCGTGCCCGCTGGCTTCGACCAGCATCCGGAGGCACGCTTCCCGCTGATGCTATTTGAAGACCACTTCAACGACGGCTTCGCGGAGTTCCGCACTACGCCTCCCGACCCGACTCTCAAGCCCGATTACTCCGAGCGCTTTCATCTCGCCGGTTATAACCGCATCCAGCAGCAGGAAGCCTACAAGTTCTATCAAACTTGGATCGCGAAGGACTTCCCACGTTTTCTCGTGGTCAAGATCCAGACCGCGAATCCGTTCTACGACGACAGCTATGCTGTCGATTCTGCGAACCTCGGTCCTTACGGCGAAGCCATCGAAACCGAGTTGCTGCCTATGGTCGAAAAGCAGTTCCACGCCATCGGACAGGGCTGGGCGCGCTTCCTCTATGGCGGCTCCACGGGGGGCTGGGAAGCTATGGCAGCGCAGGTCTTCTACCCCGACCACTACAACGGCGCCTTCATCGCCTGTCCGGATCCCGTGGACTTTCACGCTTATACCAACATCGACCTCTACCGCGATGCAAATGCGTACTTCACAAGCGGCGCAAACAAACAAATCGAGCAGCCGTCGATGCGTGACTATCTGGGCCACACCACCATCACGCAGCGCGGCGTGAACCAGTACGAGGCTGCGCTTGGCGACCACGGGCGCTCCGGCGAACAGTACGACATTTGGCAGGCAGTCTTCTCACCCATCGGTCCGGACGGTTATCCTGCGCGTATTTTCGATAAGCAGACCGGTGCAATCGATCCCATTGTTGCGAAATACTGGCACGATCACTACGATCTCAACGCGAAGCTCCAGCGCGAATGGCCGCAGCTGCAGCCGAAGTTGGACGGCAAGCTGCACGTCTACGTCGGCTCCGAAGACACCTACATGCTGAACGATGCGGTGTACCTGCTGCAAGACTTCCTCGATACTGCGAATCCACCTGCACATGCCGAGATCGCGTACGGGCCTCGCGCAGAACACTGCTGGAATGGTGACCCCAAGCTCCCGAATGCCTATAGCCGATTGCATTACGAGACTATGTACGTGTCAAAGATTATGCAGCGCATCCAGCAGACAGCTCCGAAGGGAGCAGACCTAACAAGCTGGCGATACTGATAGACGTATCCTGCCAGCAAGCGCCCAGGCGATTGAGCATCGCTTGCGTGCGTTGGGAGCCTCATCGGGAGTCGCTTGAGGTTGCGCTATCGGACTGGTTGGCCTTTCCTTGAAGGGACCCAGATCATGCCATCCGCCAGCGGTCCCGCCGCGATCAGATCCGTCTTCCACGTCGTGAGATTGATCGCAGCCACCTTCCCGCTGGTATTGCACGAAACATAAGCCACCTTCTGGTCCGGCCGGATCACGACCTCCTGCGGAGCCAGGGGAACCTCCACGGTGTTCTTCACCGTCATCGTTGCCAGATCAACCACCGCAACCTTGCCAGCCGCCGGGATTGCCACCAGCAGCCACTTGCCATCGGTGGTCGGCTTCGCTCCATATCCCATCCCCGGCAGCTCGATCCATTTCGCCACCTTGTGTGTCGAGGTGTCGATGACCGCCATGCGCGGTTGCTTCGGGTCTGAGGTAAACACCCACTTGTCGTCGTTCGAAATCGCAATCCGCTGCACCTCCGCAGCCACCGGGATCACCGCCAGCGTCTTGCGTTCACGCATGTCCAGCACCGAAACACTGCCTGGCCCTACATTCGCGGTATACCCGGTCTTCCCGTCATGAGACAGGATCAGCATGTGGGATTGTTCGGCCCCTGTCGGAATCGTACCCACTATGCGATGCGTCTTCGGATCGATGACCGTCACTGTCTTATCCAATTCTGTCGTGACATACAGCATGCCGCTCGCTTCATCCAGCAAAGGCATGTGCGGACGCACGCCATGACCGAACTCCACATGGTCGATGATCCTGCGCGAGGGCAAGTCGAGAACCAGCATCTCGTGTCCATCGATTCCCGGTTTGCCCACCCCGACGCTTCCGTAAATCGGCAGAAAAGCCGTCTTGCCGTCAGCCGACACAGCGATCTCATGCCCATGCACCCCTGGCGTGTGCTCCTCGATGGTGGCTACCTGTTTGCCTGTCTGCGGGTCGATTACACTGACCGTCGCGTCTCCCTGGTTCACTACCAGCAAAGACTGTGCCCGCGCGCCCATCAGGCAAACGACCAAACTCACGGCCGCCAGAATGTAGTGTGTTCTCATGACCCAGAAGCATAGAACAGTTCATGAACCTCTGAACAGGGTCATGGTTTTCCGCTGAAATTGCGGCTGGTTTGAAAAGTCTTCGAATTGGGTGGCGATGGGAGTGCTCGAGGGCAGTTTGCGTGCCACGCGGAGCAGTTTTGTCTGCTTGTCGTTGAAGTTCGGAGCAAAGATCCACATTGGTCGATCTATCGGCCTCAGTTCAAGACGTGGAAAGTCGGACCGGATCCCCAATGCTTACGCTTCAGGCAGAAACGGCTCATGAGCTGTGAACCAGCGCGACAATATCGCGGCGGATTTCGCCTCTTGATCATCCATGGTTCGCCTTCAACGGTACATCGTGTCGAAAGTACGGATTCAGCGACGAGGGCGCTCAGGAGTTCATCGGTAGAGATCTGCCTCACCAGGTTCCATCCGCCTTCAGCGGGAGTCACCTGATAAACAATCCGTTTGTTGCGATCTTCGTTCCATTCGATTGCCGCGCCCGTCAGGAGCGAAACGTTTGCTACCTCCCGATCGCCGTCCATCACCGAAAAGAATCGTTGTAAGCATACCTCTGTCTAGAAGTGATCGAATCCAGCGGTCAAACGACGCAGAGATGGTCGATAGATATCTGCTTCAGGCATAAAGAATGCAACTGGATTTATCTGGCCAGGCGTCCGCAATGATCGTTTCGGATAAATCCATAGCTGGTTTTGGCAAAGTGGTCTCTTCCTCAAAGGGTATCCTTCTCGCAAGCCCGTGGCCTCTGCACAACTGAACCGTGAAGGCCGCCGATTCACGAATTGCAAGCTGAAGCCGAATACGAGCGACCCCAGACCCGTATGTTTTTTGCAGAAGCTACTCCAAAGAAGACAAAACGGCGCTACGAGTTGAAAGAAAAGCTTGGCGAAGGCGGAATGGGCGCCGTCTGGCGGGCTTTTGATACGGTCCTCGAAATCGATGTGGCGATGAAGGTACTGCTCGATGTGCATGATCCCAATGCACTGCGACTCTTCTATGAAGAATGCGAGAAGCAGGCAAACCTGGCCCACCCAAACATTGTTGAAATCCGTGACAAGGGAGTTCTCGAAGACGGATCGGTACGTACTCCCTATATAGTCATGCCTCTGCTGCGAGGCATGACGCTGGCGGCCCTGATCCGCTCGAATAAACATCCACTCTCGACAGAGCGTTGCTTCGACATCATCATGCAGTCGAGTCGAGGATTGCAGGCTGCACATGACGCCGGGTTGCTGCATCGCGACATTAAGCCGAGCAACCTGTTTGTTCTGGAAGATGACTCAGTCAAGCTCCTGGACTTCGGTGTAGCGCATCGCCTGGATCTTAGCATTACGATTGGCCGCACGGGCACGCTGCTTTATATGTCTCCGGAGCAGTTGGCGATGAAGGGGCTTACGCGCTCCTCCGATGTCTTCTCGCTCGGCGTTGTCTGTTACGAGGTTCTGACGCGCCGGCAACCCTTCCTTGCATCGAGCGAAGATGGCGTTGCCGAGGCGATCCGTAGTCATCATCCGCCTCTGCCGAACTCGTTCAATAGCGAGGTGAGCGAAGCCGTGAGCCAGGTCGTATGCAAGGCGATGGCGAAGAATCCGGCACATCGGTTTGCCTCGATGCGCGAGTTCAGCGATGCGCTCCGTCGTGCTCAGTACGACTCGTCGTTTACAGTGTTCGAGCCAAGCCGGTTCGAACCGCGCCTTGCCAAGGTCCGCACTGAGTTTGAAGAGGGCAATCTGCAGTACGCGCAGGAATTAACAGAAGAGCTCCTCTCCGAGGGATACCTGGTCGACGCGTTACTCGCGCTCGATACACGGGTAAAAGCTGCTGTAAAGCAGAAGACTATCGAAAGGCTGATGGAAAGCGCGCGTGAGCGCAAACAGGATGGAGAGTACCGGCTTGCGCTGCAACGTGTGAGTGAGGTGCTTGATCTCGAGTCTCACCATATCGAAGCCCTCGTATTGCGTCACGAGATCGAAACGAGCCGTACCGAGGCGGACATTCTGGAGTGGCTCAAGCTCGGGCAGCAGCACCTTGAAAAGCTTCACTTCTCGCATGCCAAACAGGCGGCGCAGCGGGTCCTGGAGGCGCAGCCGGCTGAAGAGCGGGCGCTCGAGTTGTTGGCGCAGATCGAGAGGCGGGAGCATGAGGTGCAGCGGATGCGTGAGCAGAAGCAGGCCGCCTACGCCGTGGCGCTCGAAGCAGAGGCACGCAATGAGATCACTGCCGCTCTAAGCAACATGCGGATCGTGCTGGAGCTGGAAAAGCAGGCTCCCGATCCCAGCACGCCCGCGCAGCTTGCCACCTATGAGAGCTTCTACAACAAGCTGCATGCTGAGCACGAGGCCATTGCAGCGAGCTATGCGGAGGCCAAACAAGCGCTTGAGCGGGGAGATTTCGCTCTCGTCGATCAACTGTGCGATGGCTTTCTCACACGCATGCCGCAGCACACGCTCTTCAAGGCGCTCAAGTTTGACGTCGAAGAGCGACGGCGACGGGCTGTCTCACAGCGCCTGCTGGAGGTAGAGGAGGCCATCGAGAACGAAGCTGATCTGGGCAAACGGGTCGAGATGTTGGAAGAGGCGGTCAGCCAGAATCCGGGAGTCTCGGAGTTCTCCCGGCTGCTTGAGTCCAATCGTCAGAAGCTAAGCCTGGTGGAAGGCATCGTGAATCGGGCACGCGGACTCGAGACCCGAGAGCTGTATGGCGAAGCGCTGGTGCAGTGGGAGACCCTGGAGACCATCCATCCGAATTTTCCGCGCTTGCAGTTTGAGATCCAGAACCTGCGATTGCGCCGTCAGTTGAGCGAGCGGATGCAGCAGAAGAGTCGGCGGCTTGCCGAGATCACCGGCGCGGCAGAGCGTGGCGATCTCGATGAAAGCCTGCGACTGCTTGAACAGGCGTTGGACAACTTGCCTGACGATTCGGACCTGCTCGAACTGCGTCCTCACCTGCGGCAGCAGCGCGAACTCGCGGTCAGAGTGGAGCAGCTGCTGGCCGACGGGCGGCGAGCGATGGGGCAGGGGAATATCGATCTGGGACTCGAGTGCCTGCGTGCCGCTTACGATCTCGGCTCGAAGGTCAAGCACGCGAGAACGGAGTTGGTGGAAGGTCTTCTGATTGCAGCGCGTGCATCCCAGGATCGGCCGCGCGAGGCCTGTGGCTATCTCGAGGAGATACTGACTCTCGAACCTGGCAACCACGCGGCGACTGGATTCCTGCGCTTTCTGCAGGAGCAGGAAGAGCACACTGAAACAGATGAGGCCTTGGCGCAGGCGCAACGGCTGAGAACTGCGCGGGATCTTTCTGGGGCCATGGATGTTCTGAATCATGCTCTTGTGCGTTATCCGCAAAGTACCCGGTTGAAGCAATTTCTGCAAAATCTGGATGCAAGCCGCTCAGAGCGACGCGGACGTGACTTGAATGTTTTGCGAAGGAAGCGTCTTGAAGCGGACTCGATCAGTGATAAGAAACAGTTGTATGCTACTGCGGCAAGCGCCGAGCAGATCGCGAATAGCTACCAGGAAGACGAAGAGTTTCAGGCTGAGTCGCGGATGCTCAAAGCTCGCCTGCAGACGATCGTAGATGTCGAGCCAGCATCACCCGTGACGGCCCCTTCACCCGTTCTACCTGTGAAGCCTAAGGCTTTCGTGACTCCGCCAGTTCCTGCCCGGCGATCGCTGTTGATCGTGGGAGCTGCCTGCGCGAGTGTCGTATTTCTGGCATCGCTTGGTCTGTGGGCTGCTCATCACAAATCATCACCGAAGGCGCAGGCTCCGCCAATACCGGCGTCGCCGAGCATGGTGTCTGTAACGATTGACGCGGAACCTTCCGGGACGATGATTCGCAGTGGCGGCAAGCTACTTGGTGTTGCGGGATCGGGATTGAATGTGTCACTGCCCGCAGGCGAGACGACGCTCGATGCGGATCTCCCCGGCTACGTTTCGCAGACGCAGCAGATACAGCTTGTCCCAGGATCCGGCACCAAAATTCAGTTCAAACTGGTTCCGCTGGCAGACGTCTTTGAAGTGACTGGCCACGGGGAGATGCAACTGGATGGAGAGAAGGCGCTTGCGGTGTATGACGCGGCAACTCCGATCACGCTGAGTGCCGGAGAACACACTCTGACGTGGAAGGACGCGGATGGAAGCAGCGTCCGGCTGCACATGCAGGTAGACCCCAAGGGGGCGGCGACCTTCAGTGGCTGGGGTGACGGGCAACGCGCGATGGCCGTGAGTCTGATCGATGGAAAAGCCCAGGTATTTGCCGAGAAGGGCTCGCCCGTTCTTTTGGACGGTACGCATAGCGGCAAGCTTCGAGAAGACTCACTCGATTTGGATCTGCCGTACGGGCGGCATTCGCTTTATGTGGGTACGTACGACCAGGGTGTGCTAGCGCACCTCGATAGCAAGCCGGGGCGGCAACTCCTGGTTGCGTTCGGCGGTAGCAATCATCCTGCTTCACTGACGGATTCTGCTTCACTCAAGGCTGTTTCTGATGTGGATGGCGTCAACGTGAAGTTGATGCGCGGCAGGAAGATGATGCAGCAGGGCGTGATTGCCGGCGGACATCTGGATATGAATAACCTTTCTGCCGGCAAGTATGTGGTGATTGCCACCTTGGCGGGGATGGCTACGCCATTCAGCCAGTCGATTGAGGTGAAGCCGCAACAGCAGATGACACTCACCCTGCCTTTTCATAAGGCTCTCGGTATGATTAAGGCGCACGCCCCAACCGGTGCACAGATCACGCTGGATGGTGTGGCGGCCGGACAAACGGGGCAGGATGGCACACTCCTCATCGATAAAGTTGTGCAGGGTTCGCATTCCGTTGTGGCTAGTATTCACGGGGCCTCTCTCCGCCAGGATGTGGTGATCGACGATAAGAATGTGGCGGCTGTGCGGGATGTTTATCTCGAGCCTGCGGCGTCGACGAATGGTGTGTTGGCCTTGCAACTCACTCCGGCAGAGGCGCAGGTCGCTGTCTTCGGAAACAATCAGAAAGTACCGGTCAGCGGAAACAGGTTCGAAGTGCCGGCAGGCAGATACAGAATAGAGGTATCGGCTTTTGGCTATGCCCCACGGGCTATAACCATTGAGGTTGCTGCAAACCAAACCTTACCTGTGAGTGTGACACTCGCGCCTGCTAATCCGCTCGCCGGTGGTCCCACCCTCAACGGCTGGGACACTGCACAGTGGAGCCTCAATCCCAAGACGCACACGCTCACTCATGGTACTACTGACATCGGCTTCTACGCTGCCAGGCCTGAACTCGGCACCTATGTGTTCTCAGGTGTCTTGAGTCGTTCGTTGCTGCTCGTCTGGCAGAAGGCCCAGTGGGTGGTGGGATACCACGATCCGGAGAACTATCTGCTGTTTACACTCTCTCGCGATTCGCTGACCGTTACCTCCATCATCGACGGCAAAAAAGCGTCTGCCGAGCAATTCCCCATGCACAACAAGAACACCTATCAGGTGATGCTGCATGTAGGTTCCGACGAGATCTCCCTTTCGATGTGGGATGGAGAGCGTTGGAACGCCGTGCACACCTGGAAGGCCATAAAGCAGGATCTGAACAATGGTGGCTTCGGATTCAAAGAAGACGTGACTCTCACTGGCTTTTCGTACAGCCGCTAACAGGAGAGAAAGAGGAGATTAGCGTGGTCCAGACAGTGCTCAAGATTTTGATAGATGGCCAGGAGATCGAAACAGGCTTCCTTGGTCGCAAGGGAACTTTCGTCAACGCCACGGTGAATAAAGGGCTTAATAAGCACAGCACCTGCACTGTGGAGTTGTTCCATGTTGCAGGGGACCGCCCTGCGGTGGAGAAGTGGATTGGACGATCCCTCGTTCTGGAGTCCAATGATGGTACGAAGTTCTTCGAAGGGTTTCTGCGTGGAGCCGACCTTACCTACCATGCGAACGGCGGGTTTCGTGTTGTGCTCGACGGCGCGAGCCAAAGCGTAAAGCTTGAAGTCGCGGCGAGCTACTTCTATTACGGAACCACCTCCGTGGCAAGCGTAGCGCAGCAGATAGCAGGGCGTACAGGCATCGCAGCGAGTGTGTCTGGCGGACAGCAGAATTCGACGCTCGACCTGGTGCAGTGGGATGAGACCGATTGGAACTTCCTGCTGCGTTTGTGCGCCGATCAGGGCTTATACATCAATCCAACAGCCACCGGAATCGAGATTGCGCAGGGGTTTCAGACTGCGGGGCCTACGCTTACCTGGGGGAGCGACCTCAACACGGGGCTTGTCGAGTTCCGGCTTAAGGGCATGCTGGCTTCGGCGAAGATCGACGGCAGTCATTACGACTTTTCTCAATCGGTGAGTCAGAACTTCAAGTCGCTTCAGAAGCAACCGTCGTTGAGTAGCGGTGCGTCGGGTTTTACCAGTGCGGTACTGCAGCAATCAGCGCAGATTCTGCCCGCAGCGTATCGGGGGAGACGAAACCGATCGAAGACTGTTTCGGAGTATCAACAGGCAATCGAGAACCAGGCGGAATGGAGTGCTGCAAGCGGCCTGCTGTGCGAAGGTTTAAGCCAATGCGAAACATTGCAGCCTGGGCAGAAGATCCAGGTCAGTGGCGTGGAAGCAGCGTCCGGCGAATTTTATCTGCTCACGGTAACGCATAGCTGGTCCACCGAGGGATACGAGAACCGGTTTACCTGTACTCCATGGAGTGGTTGGTACACCAGTGAACTGCATCCCAAGCCGTGTGTTAGCGGCGTATATTCGGCGCGGGTGGTCGATATCGATGATCCGAACCGCCATGGACAGGTGCGAGTGCGCTACTACTGGCAGGATGAGGGAGAGACAGGCTGGATCCGTCACTCTGCGTTGTATGCGGGAGCGGACCGTGGCTTCCTGTTCCGTCCGGAAGTGGGCGATGAAGTGTTAGTGGCTTTCGAGGACTGCGACCCCGAGCGCCCGGTCATTATCGGTTCTGTGTGGAATGGCGTGGACAACACGCCCAATGAAGACTTCTGGGGCGGCGAGACACATAGCAACGATATCAAGCGCATCGTCACCAAGAGCGGACATCGCATCTCGATGGTCGACAAGGATGGTGAGGAGGCGATTGCGATCGCAACGCCACGAAATGCCAAGCTGCTGATGTTAGAGCGGGCCGCTGAAACCGGTCGCCCCGCCATCGTGCTGAGCGTCGAGCATGGAGATCTGATCTTTAACGCGCCCGACGGACGCATTCATTTCAACGCAAAATACTGGTCGCGAGAAGTCGGCGAGTAGAGGAGCCTTATGCAGGTATTCAACGGCAGCATTCAGACGACACGGCGAGTGATGGATCCGCGCACGGACCGGAGCATTGGCAGGATGGGCAGCCTTATTCTGCCGGCAATCGGCACTCCGGAAGCCCTCCTCTATCCCGGCTCTGATGTCACGGTTGTCCACGGGAACCAGAGCCTGCGTGTGGACCAAAACCGAACCTCGCTGGTGGGGATGAATGTGAATTCAGAGGTCGGGATGGCCGAGACGCATCTTGTGAACCTTGGCCGCAGCGTGACGGTTGTGGGCCCCTATGCCCGCTCCGTGATGTCCGATTCGCTGATTCAGGTCGCCGGCAACTACAGCAAGAACGTTGCCCAGAATTACGACAAACAGGTACTGGGTGACTCTGCGAACCATATCACCGGGAACTACAGCAAAGCTGTGCAGCAGAACTATGTGAAGACGATCACCGGGAACTCCAACAACGCCATCATCGGCAACTATGACAAGCAGGTCACCGGGAACAGTTCCCATGCGATCACCGGGAACTACACCAAACATGTCGCTTCTAATTACGGCAAGGAGATCGTGGGTGTTTCCGTCAATCACGTGCGTGGTGACTACATCAAGTCTGTCCAATCGAATTACGTAAAGACGGTCACTGGAAACTCAGACAATTCCATTCAAGGTAGCTATGGAAAGCTGGTGCAGGGAAATGCAGACCAGCATGTGGTCGGCAACTACAACAAGACGGTGATCGCGAACTACGGCAAAGCTGTGACGGGAAATGCCGTCCACTCTGTGCAGGGGAATTACCTCAAGACTGTGCAGTCCAACTACACGAAGGAGGTCACCGGAAATTCGGCTCACGGAGTGGTGGGGAACTACACAAAGACGGTAGCTTCGAACTACAGCAAGCAGATCACCGGGGTATCGACGAACGCGATCACCGGAGACTACCTCAAGACTGTGCAGTCCAACTACACGAAGCAGATCACAGGCAATTCGCAGAATGGGATCGTCGGTAACTACACCAAGGCGATCACCGGCAACTCCTCGCACGCGATCACCGGGAACTATACGAAGGCCGTGGCGTCGAACTACACCAAGGAGATCACCGGCACCTCGACGAATGCGATTACCGGGAACTATCTCAAGACCGTGCAGTCCAATTACGCGAAGCAGATCACTGGCAACTCGCAGAATGGGATCGTCGGTAATTACAATAAGGCGATCACCGGCAACGCGACCCACGCCATCACCGGCAACTACACGAAGGCCGTGACGTCGAATTACACCAAGGAGATCAGCGGCACCTCGACGAACGCGATTACCGGGGATTACAGCAAGACGGTGGCTTCGAGCTACATCAAGCAGATCGCAGGGAATTCGCAGAACGGAATTGCCGGTAACTACACCAAGGAGGTGACCGGTAACGCGACCCATGCGATCACCGGCAACTCCTCGCACGCGATCACGGGGAACTACACGAAGGTGGTGGCCTCGAACTACACCAAGGAGATCACTGGTGTATCGACGAACGCGATCACCGGCGATTACCTCAAGACTGTCCAATCGAATTACACCAAACAGATTACCGGCAATTCTCAGAACGGGATCGTCGGCAACTACGGTAAACAGGTGACCGGCAATGCGACGCATGCCATCACGGGGAACTATTCGAAGTCGGTGGTGTCGAACTATACCAAGCAGGTCACGGGGAACTCGACGAACGCGATCACGGGCAACTATAGCAAATCGGTGACGTCAGATTATGTGAAGGCCATCACCGGCTCTTCGGCGAACAACATCACGGGCTCCTACACCAAGAGCGTGCAGGCGAACTACGACAAGCAGGTCACTGGAACTTACGGAAAGACCGTGACGGGCGACTATCAGAAAACGCTGCAGGCGAATCATCAGGAGCAAGTTGCCGGGGAATCGGCCTCGACCGTAACCGGGCCCTCGACCAAGACCTACCTCGGCGAGCAGGTCCGTATCTACCAGGGAAACTTTACCGAGACGGTCATGGGAAATCACACGGGAACGACCCATGGCAACACCATCCGTACGCAACTCGGTCCAAAGATTGAGAGCCAGGTAGGAGAACACGTGCTTGCGCACACGTCGACCTCCAATGAGACTTACCCGGAATGGGTAACGGTCTCGGATGAAAAGGTAACGATACAAGGCTTTAAGAGCGATACGAGTGGACTCGCAAACAGCAATTCGCTTCAGTCCATCGGTATCAGTGTGAATAACACCTCGATCAGCGGCGCAAAACAGGACCTCTACGTGAGAAAGGACGATATCGGAGTGTATAAGGGCGAGAACGAGGCGATCAAGAAGGTAACAACCTTTGTGAAGGCAAAGCAGACCGTCGCAGACGATACCATTTCGGTGGCCACTGTTGAAACAGCCGCTGACATTACGACAGTAGCGCCGGTAGCTGACACACTGCATGGCGATGCCACGCATATAAATGGGGTCACCTTTATTCCTCAACTGATCGTGATTCAACTGGCCAGTGTTACGCATGCCGGCGCACTGAACATGGGTCAGGGACATATCTTCCCATAATCAATAGAGGCCGGTTCGATGAGCTATCCGATAGAAAAAGGAATCGAGCAGGAGCGCCCGGATTGTCTACCCTTCCGGAGGGCGGAAGGTGTACAGACGTTCAGTCTGTTCTGGATGCCCGCGCGCTTCAAAACAATGCCAGATGCGCAAAGGGAATGGCTTTCCATCTTCTTCCTGCGATTTGAGCTGGCGATCTCCCGCACTCTTAAGCTGGAGAAGCTTCAGTTCATGCATTCAAAGATATTGCGTGAAACAGCGGATATCCAGGAAGTGTTTTATAAGAAACTTCATCGTTATTCTCCAGTTCCCGGGCAAAGCCGTTCTCTTAACCAAGAGCCCGTGAAGAAGATTACGCCGGAGGAGATGAAGACCTTTGCACGAAGCCGCAAAAACGCAAGCCTCGACCCCTTTGTGGCGGAACGGGCATTCCGCTTTCGTAGGGATGATGGAGACTTCACCAAAGTCTTCATGGGATACGGTGGCATGACTTTGCTCTTCTGCGGTAACAGTAGCGAAGAGCTCTTTCCTTCGCCGCCACAGTTGGCCACGATTCAAAAACCACCGATGCCCAAGTTTTTGCGCAAATATTCCATGATGGAGACGATGCATAACGATTTCGATCCGCACGCCCCAGGCAGGATGCCTGCGTGGCTTCGGACTCATCCTTCCATGCAAAGGCTGAAGACTGAGCTTGGGGTTGATATTGATTCAGACAATGCAGTACCGCGCGTGGACACCTTTGGCACGAAAAGCAAAGAGGTATTTGGTGAAGAGGTCAAGGGAGCAGTTGGTTTCGAGGGGCTTGCCTTCATTCTTCCACGGTTGACCACACAGGACTTCCTCTCGCAACTGGAAGAGGATGTACGCAAGTGGTTTGACGTGTTCGATATCTACATTCGTGAGAGCCCTGAAGATGAGGGTTTCGTGATCGCATCGAAGCATGATCTGCGTCCGATTTTCCGCGAGGTGCTGGAGACGATGCGTGAGGATGGCTATGTGTACTGGGAAGGGTAGTGAATGACTGAGAACGCACGCGCTGCCGTCGAACGTAACGATCTTCGCATGTATGTGCCGGTCGAGCATCTGGTACTGAAAGGCACGCCCGGCGGCTATGAGCACTGGTTTGTGCCCTGTCCCATTGGCGCTCGTCCTGACTCCTACGATGCGCTCCGAGAGTTTCTTGAAACGCTCGTCCTCCACCTCGTTCGCGATTTCGGCTGCTCTCACGAGAGTTTTATCGGGCTGGGGCGGAACGTGGATCGGTCCGCGAGCCTTCTGCTTGGCGACAACGCCAGGCATTGGCATCCGCAGACCGGGCTGGGTGTGTGGGCCAATCGTCCTGCGCCGCGGATGCTCCGAGGGGCAGACGTCGAAGACCTTGACCCTGAAAATCTGCCGCAGGTGATGCCGATTCAGCTTCGCGTCCAAAGCGAAGGAACGGCGCGGTTGCATGCCATGACCACCATGCTCGGCACAGGGTGTGGGCTGCAACTGGTTTCACGAATGGAGGGGAAGCGCATGCTCCGTTCCCTTCAGGAATATCACTTGAGCCTCATTACAGATCGTATCTACCGGATCTTTCCCTGGTACGTGCCGCTGCTTGAGAACACCTCTATAGCGGAGCCGATCTCGCAGACAACGCTCGACGCGATCCAGGGCATTACCCTGTACATACGTGAAAGCCCTGAAGACGGGGGCGTTTTATTACTTTCCATGGAGCCGCTTCGCGGTACCTTGGAGGCACTGGGCTGCACGCGCCAGGACTTCGGAGAGAAGGAAACCTGGTTTTTGCCAGGGATGCAGGCATGATGATTGCAATGACCCAAATCTACGTAGCGCATCAAAATGCCGGGAACCTCGTGGTGGTAGCGCCGCCTTACAACTCGCTCGCGGGATTGTTTCTCGGCGCCGGTCTGGTGTGCTGGGTTGCAGGCGCAGTGCTATCGTTGGTGCTCAACGGCAAAGAGTCCGCCATGCCAAGGGGCTTTCTGTGGGGTGTGTTTCCCCTGCTGATCGCTCTTGTGATCGGAGCTCCATTCGTCTATGTAGGGTTTCTGATGGCCCGCGCGACGAACGTCGCGATCAATGCAGATCAGAACAATCTGAAGGTGCAGCAGAGTCTTCTGTCTGTCCCCTTCGAAACGCGTGAGTATGCCTTGAATACCGTGCAAAAGGCGGTGGTGGGCATGGGAAACAGTTGTGTCTCCCTGCGTGCCGTAATGAACGATGGCGCCAGCGAGCAGTTGATACGCTGCACGGACCTCACCGGCTACAACGAAGCGGCCGATGCGATCAACGAGTTTCTGCAGTCGCACCGCGAAAGATTGGCGCAGTCATCGCGCTAGAGCATTTTCCCTGTAGGTGTAGAGCGGTGCCTCGATCTTTATGGGTGTTTTCCCCAATGAAAACGCTGCTGCACGCCCGTTTCTGGATTCCCGGCAACAGGGAAAATGCTCTAATCTAACGGCCAGTAGCCAACCGATAAGCAAGCTCCTCGGGGAGACCGGCAGCCAGGATCTTCTCCTGTGCGGTGCGGATGTCGTATTCCACGCGGTAGAAATACGCGACTGAAGTATGTGCTTCGTAGATACAGTAGGCTGCACGCGGGTCTCCGTCGCGCGGCTGGCCGACCGATCCCGGATTCAACAGATACAAACTATCCTCTTCAAGGGTGAGCTGGGCGGGCACCGTTTGAAAGCGCAATGCGGCAGTTGATCCTGTCGGGCGTCGCGACACAAAGCCGCCTTGTACGTGCGTGTGTCCGAAGAAGGTGACTTGTTCGGCCGCATGTCTCAAGCTTGCGGCTGCTTCTTCAGCGTCGAACAGATACCGGTCTTCGTCATCGGGAGCACCGTGTACAAGATCGAAGTTATCGACCTGCAGCGGTCCGCGAGGCAGCTGCGCAAGCCATTCGACATGACAGGGTAAAAGCTGTTCCTTTGTCCACGCCGCGGAGTGTTGCGCCAACGGGTGAAAGGAGTCGTAGTCACTCAGGTTCGAACACGCCCGGTCATGATTGCCACGCACCACGACGTCGGCGTAGGTGCTCACCCACGCGGCTGCTTCGTTGGGGTCAGGGCCGTATCCTACGACATCACCAAGGCACAGCGTCAGGTCGAAGCCTCGGGTGACGGCATCAGCGTGTACCGCCTTCAGAGCTTCTCCGTTGGCGTGGATGTCACTAAGAATGAGAAATCGCAAGGGAACTCTGTGGATGAACCTGGTCATCCTGTACGGGTGTGAGCCGGAGCCGGCGTTGATTGAGAGGCACGCTCATGCCGGCGCGGCAGTCTTCCGGAACATTGAGTGCCGAGAGCGGAAGCCGTTCAGAGTGAAAGGCAGAGGGTTGCATGCAATGTCGCATATCGCGATTTACCGCTTGATGCGCAAGCACTGCGCGGGTTGTCACCACCGCGTCCAGGATCGAGCGGTTGGGTGTGTAGTCTGTCCACAGACAAAGAAAGCCCGTCCCTGGATGCGCATTCGGATGAAACGGAGCGCGCCGACAGTAGGCTTCCAGCGGAAGCGTTGGGTAGTAACGTGGGAACACGTAGTCGACCCAGTGCTCTTGCAGAGCTATGGGGCCGGTTTCGTCAGCAACCCATCCCGGTGTCTCGGAGAGATGTACATGGAAGGCGTCCGGCGTCCTATTTATGGTCCTGAGGATCGTCGGATTGGCTTCGGCCAGCCTCGTCAGCAACAGCCATTCTGACTGCATGCGTCGTTCGCGCAAAGTCATACCCATCATGCTTCTATCCATTCAGAACGATGGTGGAAACACGAAGAATGTCGTTGGGGTGTACACCTTGTTGTCCCAGTGGCATAGCGAAATCGAGAGAGACGCCGTTCCAGACCACCTGTGGTTGGCCCTCGCCCTTCAGGTAGTCGCCGCGCTCGCGGAGTTCAAAGAGAATCTCATCGAGAGTCGTCTCCAGCGTCTCGCTCTCGTCGATGTCGACATTGAATTTGCGCTCAGCGCGTAGGGTATCGAAAAGAATCTGGTACTTAGGCATAACTCTTGTCCTTGGAAAGATGATTGTGTTTCCTATGCTCTGTACCTGTCATCTCCGCTACGTCAGGGATAACCCAGCCACATCGCGCGCAGACCCCGTTGTTGTCATCCCAGCAGGCGGCGCATTGATTGTGTCCGCAGCCACCACAGCCCCATTGTGGCGTGTGACTGGCTCCGGCTGAAGTTCGGCAGAGGGAGCATTCGCCGGTCAGTCTCCGTGCCCCGAAACGATCCAGCCACCAGGCAGATTCCACCGGCAGAAGCGGAATGTGATTTTCGTCGCAGAGTTTACAGCGTTCCCGGCCGAACCCCCAGCAGTATTCGCAGACATGCAGCGAGCATCGCGGGCATGAAAAAGATAGCACTGTCCGCAGCGTTCTTTTGCAAAGTCCGCAACGTTCGCTACGGACCAGCGATGCGAGCGCAGGAGAGCCGGACGGCGCGGTAGCAAGGACAGGCGCAAGCCACGCGAGATGGCCCATATCGGCCTGACCCACGATGCGGCTGCAGGCGACCCCCAGCAGGCTGGCAATCAAGGCCGTGAGAGGCAATGGCCATAGACTGTCGAAGGCCAGCGCGAGGAGCTTCGGCGCCAGCCAGACAATAATGCCGCAGAGCAAGCCACCGGCAAGCACTCCGATAAGACCCCAGTGCGTAGCAACGAGTTGCGTTGCAAATCCCAGCATCGCCCAGAGTGCGAGTAGGGTCAGATCACGCGATTTGTTCATGTCCCTCCCTCACAAATTTTTCCGGGCCGTAAACTTGTCGCCGCCCATCGCCCGGCAGTTGCTTCGAGCCGCATCGTTCGCATCGACCCCAACGCCGCAACCAGCCGATACGTACTGTCGTTCGCTCAGAAGCACCGCAGTTTAAACAAATGGCTTGCTCGCATCGCGGAAAGAGCTCCCCGCGCAGGATTTCGTCATCGTGAAAGGGGCATTGCTCGCTACGAAGATGATGAAGGTGACGGACGCGCTGTTCCGAGCCAAGATCGATCTGCAGTGTTTGTGCAGGCCATGCCGACCGTCGAGCCATGGCTCTTGCAGCCACCAGCGCCTGGAGGCGTGAGATGTACTTGGCCGTCGCCATGGTGCTTGACCACGCAAGATCGTACGTGATCTCCGATTGCGAGCAGGAGTAGTTCTCGGACTCCCATGAACTTAGCAGGCTGGCGCGACGACGAGTGCTTAGCAGGCATGAAAAACAGGCTGAGCGAAGGTCTCCATGGTGTGGGAACCACGAAACACGCCCCACCTGGAGACTCGTGCCACCCAGGCCGGCGTCGCAGATGTCGAGGGCATAGCGCGCTCCGATAGCTGCCATCTCCACGCGGGCGAGATCCGTATCTACCGCACTGAGCAAGAGATCAGCCTCTATAAAAGCTCGTGGTGAGAGATCGGCGATCTCACTGGTAACGCTTATCCAGCGTGTGGCGGGAAAGATCAACGATAGTGCTCGGGCGGCGGCAACAACTTTGGGCTCACCGGGCTCTGCGTCACGCCACAAGGGGGAACGCGCTATATTTTTGGGCTCGAGAACGTCCTGATCGACCAGCGTGACCTGTTGCAGGTGAAGACGGCCAAGGTTTTGTGCCAGTTCACTGCCAAGTGCGCCCAAGCCGGCGATGATTGCGCTGCGAAACAATGAAGGCTCCCAAAGAGCTCGAACGGGACAAGTATAGAGGCAGTTGTAACAAACCTCTGACAGGAAATAGTGAATAGAAAGTAAATGACCGAAACTTAAATTTTACGAGCGAGATGTGCCATAAATCAGACGATCTGACACAACTC
The DNA here is from genome assembly GCF_000178955.2 of Granulicella mallensis MP5ACTX8. Classification (NCBI taxonomy): domain Bacteria; kingdom Pseudomonadati; phylum Acidobacteriota; class Terriglobia; order Terriglobales; family Acidobacteriaceae; genus Granulicella; species Granulicella mallensis. The sequence continues at coordinate 2,283,036 of NC_016631.1, forward strand.
GAGTAGTTAAAGCAGAGAGAATTCAAGGCGTGAGCTGAGCCGGTTGTTTGGCGCCACGAATCCCTCTATGAACATCACTCAGCTGCTTTACTTCATGTCATTAGCTGGCAGTACGGCAGGATTGCTCGCTTGGGCGGGTCAGGCCCTGCTTGTTTCTTTGCTTCCTGTGGGCACTCCGGCATGGTTGCCGGTTGTATTTGCGGCGGCGCTTCTCGGGGGTTTTATCGGTGGCCTGACGGTTGCCTTCGATGAGAAGTGGGCAGGCAATCGAGTACAGGCGCGCTGGGTTTTTTCCGGTGCAGCTATCGGGTTCTTTGGCGGAGCCGCATCGGGCGCGGTGCACCTGCCTTTGCGCGAGGCTCTGCCTGGCGCTCTTCCGCTTGCAACGGTGCTGGGGTGGCTGGTCACCGGCGGTGTCGTTGGAGCGGGCCTGGGTGCGCGCTGGATTTCAGTCAACCGTGCGCGGCTGGCTCACGGAATGGCCGGTGGGATCTGTGGGGGGTGTATCGGCGGAATAGCATTCGCACTGTTGAGCCAATGGATTCCGGATGCGGCGCAATGCCTCGCGTTTGTGCTGACAGGGGCCGGTATTAGTTTCGGAATCGCGTTCGCTCCCGTGCTTTGGCGCAGTGCCGTACTGAGATTCATGAATAGCGGCGATGTGCGTGCCGCCAATAAACTCGGTAGCAAAGAGTGGGCTGTGCAGGACGGGGACAGTTATATCGTTGGCAGCCAAAGCGCGGATCTGTCGAAGACTAGTTATGGACATGAAGTGGATATTTATATTCCTGACGCCTCCGTTGCTCCACGTCATGCGAGGATCTTCGCGAAGGATGGGCGCTTCTACATCACGCGTCATCCGGACCTGATGACGGAGTCTGGACTGAGACGGTACCTGCTTCGTCTGCAAGACCGCTCCGTGACAACGCCACGGCCACTCGAAGATCGGAGCCTGATTGTCGTGGGCCGCACAACCCTCATGTTCGTTATGAAGCATAAGAAAAGCGGGCAGAAAGTATGAAAGGGCTGATCACGGCCGCGATCATGAGCGCCCTGCTGGGCGCGGCACTGCCACTTGCCGCCCAGACGGGAACGGGCGTCTCGCTGGAATTCACGCAGAAGCCTGTCCTGATGGAGTGCGAGCCGGGCGGTGGCGATCCATGCTTCCGGCTTCAGTTTCAATTCGTGGATGCCGCCGGCCATCCAACGCATGTCCCACTACCTCCACTGCGGGAGCTCGCACCTCGCACAGAGATTGAGGTGGATGGGCAATCGACCGTGCCGTTCTATGCCACCGCCTCAACGGCGCAGTCCGAAACCACGCCGCTGCCGCAAGTGACGATGTTGCTGATCGACGTAAGTGGAAGCATGCTTGGAAATGACATGGCGGGCGAGACTCGCTTTGACGCGGCGCGCCAGGCCGCTGCTGCCTTTCTGGAAGGCTTTCGGGATGGCCAGGACCGTGTTGCTATTGCGGGATTTTCCGGAAGGAACGTGCAAGCTGGAATCGACGGGGCGCGCTTTGTAAGCTCGCGCTCCGAAGCGCAGGCCGAACTGGATGCACTGGCCGCGCCGGAGCGCCGCAACAATACTGCGCTGTATTCCGCGGTCTCCATCGCGGCAAACCGGCTCGCGAAGGAGGCTCGCGATTCTCACTCGGAAGTGCGCCTACTCGTGTTGACTGATGGCGCCAATGACGTGCAGCCGCAGGCCGGAGACGATGCGAATTTGCTGGTGGGGAACGAGGGACTGGAGCAGGCCGCAAAAGAGGTGGAGAAGGACGGCGTCTCGGTGCTGCCGATTGGCTTGGGAAGCGAAAATACGCTCGACGTGGCAGCCCTTACCCGCCTCGGCACGAGACCACCGTTGATTACCTTCGACCGGGATGTCCTGCGCAAGGCCTTTCTGGTGGCGCAGGTCAACGAGATGAGCGATGTGACCGTGGCGATCAAGGCACCGGCGCAGCTTGGCACCCGCAACCTCCTTGCAGGACGACTGTTGCGTTTTCGAGCGAAGTTCACGCTTGCCGACGGCACCATCCTGGTTGAAGATAGGCCGGCACTATGGGGGGCGCCTCCGCTCGCAACTCCGTCGTTTCATGAAGAGGCAAGCGAAGCGGAGCAGCGCGCCTATATCGGTAGCAGCCGCATTAGCGAAACATCCCCCTGGTCCATGCTGCGGCCAGTGCTTGTATTTTTAGGCTTCGCAGCACTGCTCGCGTTTTTGTGGTGGGTTCTACCGCGCTGGATCTGGCCCGAACGCTATCAGGCCAAGCTGGCAAGGCCCGTACGGCCGGAGTATTGGCCCGGTCGAGATGCTGCTTCGATCCCAGGCCCTTCTGTGCTGCGGCCGGGGCCGCCCGGATTCGAGGCTGCGAACTATCCCGCGCAAGGCGCGATGCGGCAGGTTGGTGAGAACACGATTGTGAAGGCGGCGACTGACTTTTCAGTTACGAAGACACGCCTGCATTAAGGAGAAGCTAGATGCCGATTATCGAGGTCAAGCGACAAAGCGTACGGACTGCCGTACGAAAGGTGCCGACCAGCACCACTGCGATTCCCATGCCGATGACGGCGGAACGCGTAGGTACGGAGTTGCGCAGCGATAGTGAAGAGCCGGTAGTCGTGGAATCGCTCGAAGATGCCTTTGCGAAGTTTAAGCCGGGGTTGAAGTTTCGCAGCGCGCAGAGAGAGGACGGCGTTACCTTTCAGGCGGACCTGCGCTTTGAAAGCGTGAAGGATTTCGAGCCAGCGAACCTCATGGCTCGGCGTGAGATCAAGGCCGAGGACGGATCGGTAACGTCTCCCAGAAACGATCTCGCCGACCTCAAGAACAATATCGATCTGCTGTATCGGCTCAAGGATCGCTGGCGTTTGCCGGCAGTGCGCCGCGCGTGGTCTGACCCTCAGGAGCGGAAGCAGATGATCGAAGCGCTGGACAAGCTCCGTGAAGAGCTTGAGAAAGTATCCGAGAGGGAGACGAAATAATGGCAACCGCCACGCGTACTCCCCACGAAATTCTGGAAGCGAACGAGACCCGGGACGTGATGCTTGAGATCTTCGCCGAGCTCCATCCCGGCCTGATCGATGAAGATCGCACGATCGACTCGATCTTTACACCGCGCACGGCACGCGATTTCATCACTCAGCTCGTGAGCGTGACAGATCTCCTTGAAGAGGAGGATTCCTTCGACGAGACACTGTTCAAGCTGCAGGACTTGATCGACCAGGCCGAAAAGCTGCGAGACGAGCTTCTCGAAGAGGTCTACACCTATCTGCGCCCGATAGAGAGAAGTTACCTGCAGTTGCAGATCTTCTTCGAAAACTGCAAGGTGTATGACGGCAAGCAGCGTAAGCCGGTTGAGCTTTATATCTGGAACACCGATCCGAAGAAGATTCAGGGCATCTTCAGCGTTACGATCGCGGCGATAGAGAGTTTCTGCCGGAGGCGGAACGACAACTTCAACTTCCGCGACGACATCTGCAATCTGGTGATCCCTGGCATGATCAGCCAGCCGGTTCGGGAGCGTCTTGAAAGTATTGCGAATCAGTGGGGCATTCTGTTGATCACCGACATTGACGATGAAAAGTCATTCCAGAATGTCGAGCGCAACTTCCGGCCTGGCGGCAAGTACGAATTCCTGAAGCGTCCCGAGGACCGCGCTGCTGCAGATGTTGTTGTCATGGGCTACCTTCAGCTGCGCCCACGCCATTGGTTTGAGCGCACACTCGACGGTGGCGACGATCTTTATGGGCCGCCTTCGCTGGCGTTTGCCGGCGCAGTGGCACGTACCGACGATGCCGTCGGCATGGCGCAGGGACCGGTGGGCTCGCGCTTCGGCCAGGTGACTGGTCCGGGGAAGGCGCGCATTGAGCCGCTGATCGGGGAGATGGAACATCTGAGCATGGAGCGGCAGCTCATTCCGATCATCCGTGACGCGGATAACAAACTTTGCTTCTTCGGTTGCCGCACGCTGGCGGACGACCCCTACGGCGTCTACAAGTTCTTTACCTCCTATCGCATCATCCGCTACGTCGAGCGTTGCTGCCGCCATCATCTGCTGCAGGTGGCAGGGCAGGTGCTTACGCGCGACTTTATCGATGAAGCGATCGAAAGGCCCATCACGAAGATGCTGCAGGAGCAGGTAGAGGCGGGAACTCTCATCGACTTCAAGCTGGAGATTGATAAGGATACCGCCAAGCGGATGCAGGGCGTATGCGATCTCAAGCTTGAGGTTATACCTACGGGCCCCGGAGAAACGTTCCGGCTCAAGATCGACACGCCCGACTTTGCCCCGGACGCCGCAGCTCAACAGACCGTCGTTCGCTGAAACGCAAGTTGGCACCGGGTCGCGCCGGCATGCCAAAGATGGGCACGCTTTCCGTTGATGTATTGGCAAGGCGTGCCGCCTGTATTTTCACCTGGTACATCGGAATCCACCTGGCTCTGCATACACGTGACCGAACAAAGTCTTGCTCTTCGATTTCCGCTTCGTCTGGAACGCGCCCAACTCGTGAAGGAAGAGGCGAGCGAGGCCTATTCCAGGCTGCTGGTGTTGATGGCGCAAACAGCGCGGGGGAGCTGGCATGCAAGTCCGCAATTTGGCATTCGAGACCAGCTCGAGGAGTTACAGAAGATCGTTGCCCGTGATGCAGAGACCGAGGAACAGCGGATGAAACGGTGCGAGGCATTGGTTGCCGATGTGAATGCCGCGCTGCTGGATCTTGGCCTGGATCTCTATTGTGTCGATCGCATGGAGGTTCATTTTCCATCGAGAGAATCGCAGGGAAGTGCACGGGCGCAATGGGTGGCCCATCTCTTCGACGATCTCTCCGCACTGTTTGTCATTCGTCCGACTCTATCTAAAACGTCAGGAAATCAGGAACTGTGAACGCAAGCGTTGCCGAGATCGACCTTCAGCTTCGAGACGAGTTTCGCCGGCATCTTGGCGAATACGGCATAGAGTGGACGGCGATAGATCCGGTGCTCGCCGTGATGTTTCGCACGCTTGCGCATCAGATCGGTTCCATCACCTCGAATACCAACGCCTTGCGTGCCGCGCTACTGGGCGAACTGCTCGACGGATTGAACCTCGATCGCCGCTTTGCACAGCCGTCGCAAACCATCGTTGCCTACCGCTGCGAGCAGGAGTCCGCGGAGATCGCCGCGGGAACCGAGCTGATTGGAAAGCCCGAGAAGGGGGGCAGCAGCAGCTTCCTGGCCGACTATGGAATTTCTGTCTCGCCGGCTCGTATCGCCGGGGTATTTGTCTACGAGAAAGAATCGCTGCGGCTGTTGAGCGGCATGGCACTACCTGAGGAAACAGCCCTTGCCGAGCCGAGTTATGACGCGGCGCCGGCGCGTCTCGGTAGCTTCCCATGCATTTATATCGCCATCGAGAACCTGGCGCCGTCGCACCTCTCCCGGCATGGGCTCTTTCTGCAGATCAGCCCGGATGCCGCTTTGCTGCATGCGCAGCTTCGGCGCGAGAACTGGTGTTTCGCATCTTCCTCGGGGCGCTTCACTGAGCGAGGTCTCATGCGGCCGAGCCCGCTCAATGGAGGACAGCTTCGTTTTGACTGGTTGCTGAATTCAGGCAGGAGTGTTCCTGAAGCAAGCAGCAATGACGAAATCCCTACGCTGCCGGGGGGCTTCTGGCAGGGACGATGCTTCGTGCTTCCGCAGGTTCCTGCCGACAATGATTTTTCCTGCCGTCAGCCGCTTGGCATGGAAGCTCCGTTGCGGCAGATCTTTCGGCGTTATGCGCTCTTCGACAAGCCTCGGGCGTGGCTGCGAATCCGGCTCGATCCGCGCATCGAGCCGCTCCATACTTCCCTGACAGCAGCTCACCTGCACGCGCAAAGCGCTTCGAACGTGCAACTCCTGCATCAGACGGTTCGTTTTGCTGAGAACGGGACTACGATTCCGCTGAATCCCGAAGGTCGGAGCAAGTTGTTTCTGGTCTCCGGGATGAGCATTGCAGGTGAAAGTGGCTCGACCTATCTGCCTGAGTATGGGCAAGGCGTGCACGCAGGAGCTGGCCGCTATCGCCTGGACCAGCAGCGGATCACCTTGACGCCCGGAAAGATGGAGGACGGTCAACCCGAGAGCTATGCCAATGTGAGGCTTTGGATGACCGAGGGTCGTGAAGGCAATGGCATGGGGGCGGCGCGTCTGAACAGCTTTGCCAAGCCCACTTGGACCTCCGGGCTGTTTGTTGCGAATCTGACTTCCAGTGCAGGAGGCACGGATGGGGAAGCGTTGCACGTTGCCAGGCGTCGCTTTGCAGAGGTGCTTCTTTCGCGCGAGCGGCTCCTTACCCGCACGGATCTGGAGACCGCTGTACGCTCCTTCGATACCCGTATTAGCGCAGTCGACGTAACACCCCGTACCGTGCGCGGTCTCCGCGGTGGCCTGCGGAGGGTCTATCACCTTTCGCTTCATGCGGAGCGGGAGCGCTTCGTAGAGGGTGAAGAAGAGTCCCGGATCATGCTTGTGGAACTACGCTCCTTTCTGGCGGAGCGCGTGCCGCTGGACGTGGAACTGAGCATGGAGCTTGCGTGGGCATGATTCCTGCAAGCATCGTCATGCCGGACTTTCAGACCCCGACCGCGGGTTTTGCGCACTCGGTCGATTCGGCGCTTCTTGTGTTGGAACGGCTCGGTGTCCCCGACGCACGCATCACGTTGCTGATGGCTGGTGCCGGGCGGCCGGACCTCACTGTGGTGAAGCAGTCGCCGCCACCGGGAACACCCTTGCTTTCGACCACGCGCGTCGCGCTTTCTATCGCCGGCTTCGGGTTCTTTCATGCCTTGCCGCTGTCGATGCGCGAGTCCGGCACCGAACATGAGATGGGCACCCGAGAGATCTGCCGCGCCTTCGACAGCCCGGTTGAAAAGCTGGCCCGCTGGTTCCGGGCTGGCGCGCCGATGTTTGCCTTTTCAGAGCAGCATCCCGAGACCTGCCTGCCATGGCTGGCGCTGTTTGGGATCGACGCGTCGCGCTGGCCGGAAGACCTGTGGTTTCGCCTGTCGCTTCTGATGCCTGCGCTGGCGCGGCTCGGTGGCCGCCAAAGCGGCATCAAGCTGACCATGCACCTGCTGTTCGATCTGCCCCTGCATTCCGTCGAGAGTTTTCCCACGTACCGAAGCTATGGCCAGATCTCAGGGCTGGGCGAGCGCTCCAGCCGGCTTGGCGAGGATTGGATTGCGGGCGATGGCATGCGGGATGTGGACGGGATCAGGTTACGCCTGGGCCCCGTGCCGCTCGTGCGATACAGGTACTTCCAGGACAGCATCGGCAGCGAATTGCTCAGGATGGCGTGCGGCCTTTGCCTTAGCGCCTATCAGGACTACAAAATTGCCTGGCTCATCGAAGACCAGAACCTTATTCCCGTGCTTGGGGATGAGATGAAGAACGGCAGGCTCGGCGTCAACTTCCACCTAGGGAGAGGGATGAAATCATGAATTCACAAGAAACATATAAGCCGGCGGTGAACTGGGAGTTCGGAATGCTGGTTACTCCCGAGCATTTCGTCAGGCAGGAACGCTTTCATGAAGCCTCTCTGCTTTGGATGCTTCGGTATACCTCCAAGGATTTCGGGCTGGTGGGCGGAGGCCTGCGGCTGCCTGAAGCGCTAAGCGGGGTTGGCCGCCACGACCCCATCGTTCAGATCACCCAGGATGAGGAATCTCTGCAGATCACGGTGTCGCAGTGCCGCGGGCTTACGCCATCCGGAACGCCCGTCGAGATCACACCCGAGACAGCGGTAACGCGGCGCTTTGCATTATCCGATCTGGGTGGCAAAAAGCAACTTCGTATCTACCTGCTGGTTCCACCTCACGAGTACGTCGCTGTCGACGGGGCGGCAGACGAGCACAATCCGCAGATGCAGACCGAACGGGTGCGTTCCTGCAAGCTGACCCTGGAGCCGCACGGAGAAGCTCTGGATCACGCCCTGATGGTGGGTGCATTGAGACTTCGCGATCAGGGGCTTGCCTATGAGATCGATTCCCGGTTTTTCCCGCCATGTCTGCACATGGGCGCATTGAGCGAACTGACCGTAAGCTGGCGTTCCATGGTTGATCTGCTGGCTGTGTTATCCGGACGCTTCATGCAATTGCATCGCGCCATGCAGGAATACATCGAGATGGCGCGCGAGCGTGGCATCGATAGCCGGTTGGATGACGAGACGCTGATCTTCGTGCGTTCCGTCATTCCACTGCTCGATGACAGCCTGGAAGAATGCCTGGACATCACGCAATCTCCCGGGCGATTTCTCGGCCACCTGCGCAAGCTTACGCACGGCGCGGCGCTGCATCTGAGCCTGAGTCCACCGGTAAGGCAGTACTTCGACGCTCTGCGGAGCGGTGGAGAAGCGGAGTTTGCGCCTGCACTCGATCGTCTGACCCAGATCCTGCAAGCAGACCGGCGTCGATGGCAGTCGGATGACCTCGCTAAGGAGTTGCAAAATGCAGAGCGCGCGCTTCGCGGCATTGAAGTGCTGGAGCGAGCATTGGAAGGCAAGTACATCGACTTCCGTGTCAGCCCCATGCTCGAAAGCATGAACTTCTTCTTCGACCGCGGAGGAAGTGCTCTCTACAAGCTCGCCGCCAAGCCTGCGCGGCTACAGGGCTTCGGAGACCAGATGACGTTTTACTTTGCCAATATTCGACTCGAAGGGCGCGAAAAGTACCGGCTGATTTTGACGGCTCATGCGGCGGGTAGCTTTGACTCACAGGAGCAGATTCCCGTGGAACTGGGGATGAATGAGGGCAGCGGAACGCGCCGCGCGCCGCTGCACGGTGTCGCATCCGTACGCACTGAAGGCCAGAACAATGTTGAGTTCGATTTCGACGCGCCAGAGGTGCAAACCATCGTCGATCTGCGCGTTACCGTTCCATCGCGTTTTCCGGTCAGCGGCGTTCTTCTCTTCGTGAGGCACCGGTTCTATATGGGTGAAGCTCCAGAGACGAAGGCGGAAGCGCCTCGCGAAGAACTGGCGACTGCGTTCCGCCCGCCGTTACAGCCAGGAGGCCCGCCGGTCAATAACCGGCCCTCCAGCGTGGCAAGGAAAGAGGAGCAGTATATCGATGCGCCTATAGCCGGAACTCGTCGGCGCAGGTTGGAAGAATAGGAGAAGCGAACGGTGGCTTCCTCGCTCGATAACCTAGGGCCCCTTCTGGAAGATGCGGACATGCGCAGGGAAGTAAAGGCATTCGAAGATGCGTAAGCTAAAGTGGTTTTCAGGGGCTCTGCTCGTTCTTGCGTCAACTCCTGCGTTGTGGTCCGCCGGCAGAGACCAGGATCCAGCATCGGGATGGATCAGGCTCTTTAACGGCACCGACCGATTTGGTTGGGTAGCGCCTGCGGGCAATTGGAAGATCACCGACTCCGCGCTCGTCGCAGATGGCACGAGCGCGTCGCGAATCTACTCCGATCTACCCTTCGCGGACTTCATCTTGCGGTTTGATGCCCGAATCACCGGAGGGCCCGCCGACGTTGTTGTTCGTCTTGACCCGGAGAGTAAGCCCGCGCAGCCGGGGATTCACATCGGGCTAACGGATGGATCGCTTGAAGGTCAGCATGGCAATGCTTCGCTGACCGCCGGAGCGCAGAGTTGGCGTCAGTTTGAGATCAGAGCTGAAGGCGACCAGCTAAGCGCCACCATCAATGGAATGCCCGTCGCTGCAGAGACCGACGGGAAGAGTCGAATTGGAGCCATTCAGTTCGAAGTACCGAAAGGGAGCCGGCTCGAAGTGCGCTCGGTGTGGCTCAAGCCCATTTCGCTCAATAACCTTTACAACGGTACCAATCTCGACGGATGGCGTGCCGTGAACCCAAAGGAGCCTGAGAAAAAGAGCGGTGGTGTTCACCTTCCAAATCCCTTTGGTAAATCGAAGCCGCCGAAGGTCGCCCACTGGTCGGGTGACGGAGCCATTCGCGGCACCGGTGGTGAAGGGCAGCTTGAGACCGTTCAGACATTCCAGGACTTTCTGCTGCAGATGAGCGCGAAGGTGACAGGCAGCCAGCATGGCGGCATTGCTTTGGCAGAGCTGCTCTCTCGTGGTTCCGCAGGTCAATACGCCTCTGGCTACGCTGTCGACCTGGCGCTCTCCGGCGCAGAGAAAGCTGTTGCGCCCGGTAGTCTTCTCTCTCCTGAGAAGGTGAGAATGCCCGGGACGGTCGCTGATGGTGTGCATCCGTTCACTGTGATCAACCGGGGACGTCGCTTTGCAATGTGGGTCGATGGTCATGAGGTGATGGATGATTACGATTCGCGGGCGGAGGGCACGTATCACGCAACAGCGGGGCCGCTCAGCATCCTTGTGGGCAACGAACATGCCTCCGTCGAGCTGACTGGCGTGTTTGCCGCTACGCTTCCGCAGGGCCCGCAACCGGCTCCCGCCCCAACCGCGTCGCCTGCTCCGGCGCCTGTGGCGGCTGTCACTCCGCAACAAACCGCTACCGCGGCAACAACGGTTCCGGCTTTCAACCTGCCGCCCATGCCCGGACAATCTCCCGAGGACAAGGCACGGGCCGAGCAGGTCCGCACCCTTACTGTGCAGGCCCTCGAGACGCAGAGCCCGGAAGAGGCGGTACGCATCAACAAGCAGATCCTGACGCTCGATCCGAGTGATATGCCTGCACAGCAACGATTGGATAAAGCCCAGGCCAGACTAGATACGCAGTCGGAGATTCAGGAGCATGTTCTGCAGTTGCGTCTGGATTCCAATTCGAAGCTTGAGCAGAATGTTGAACGTCGCGATGCGCTCATGCAGCAGGTGCAGGATGCGCTCCTCCATGGCAAGACCAACGAGGCGCGTGACCGCCTCAATGATGCCGAGCGATTGGGAGCGAAGGGGCCTGAAGTCGATCATCTGAATGGGATCATTCATCAACGTATCCGCAATCGCATCCTGCTTTGGAGCTGCCTCGGCACAGCCGCCGTGCTCGCCTTGATTGCTGGTGTGATGGCTGCACGCCGCCGCCGCCAGGTTGTCGTCGGTTATTTGCTGGCGCTCGACGGCGTTGAAAAGGGACGCCGCTACCTTCTCAATCAGGAAGTGACGCACGTTGGTGGCGTAGCCATGGATACAGGCAAGAAGAACGAGGTGGTCGTGCGCGACCCGGACCGCCTCGTGTCGCGTTTTCACCTTGAAGTGCATAAGCGGAAAAACCTGTATTACGTCATCGACCTGGACAGCTCGAATGGCACGTACCTGAACGGTCGCAGGCTTCCTGCGGGGGCGGCGACCCGTCTGCGCTCCGGAGATCGGTTGGCGCTCGCCAACGCCGTATCCTTCACGCTGCAGCTCAGTAAAAGCTGAGCCCAGCAATAGAACGGGGCTGTGCGTCGAACGCGACTACGGCCTCTAGACCAACTTAGATTCGTGAGCGGTACTGGCGCGGCGTGTGACCTGTGATCCGGTGAAACACCTTCGAGAAATGCTGATGTGTACAGAAGCCGGAAGCGATAGCAATATCGAGCAGGGAATAGCGGAAATTAGTCATCAGGCTCTTCGCAAGATCGATACGCTGCTCGATCACATACTGATGCGGGGTTTTACCGGAACTTTTTCGGAAGAGCCGCGAGAAATGAGACGTGCTCAGGTCGACTTGCCGCGCCATGTCGCGCAGAATGATCTTTTTATCCAGGTTGGCCTTTACGTAATCATCCACTCGCTTCATCTGGTAAGGCGCCATTGCCGGGACATGTCCGTTTCGTTTAACCCGTCTCCGGCCAGTTATTGTGGAGACGATGCAGGCAATTGACTGTTCGATCCCATCCACAAAAAGCTGTCCATGCGGATAGCCTTGTTGGCGTTCGGCTTCAAGGGCATAAAGCAGGGGCGACAATGTCTGAATGCGATCATCTTCCGCATCCCATTCCGTGTCCTCAGCTTGCATGTCCTCGAGTATCTCGTCATCCAATTCCACGGTCAGGGTGGTGGCTACCGATCTCCAGCAAATGCTCTGTTCATACTCGCGTTTCTCGACTGTGACAGTCCCCTTGTGACGCAGCGCAGTCTTGAAGGTGTCGGAGCTGCATTTGTACTGGATCTCATGTGTGTCGAGCGCGAGACTGACCACCTGCTTCGGAATCAATACGCTCGGCCAAAGAGCCGGCTCAATCCGGTGCCGTTCTATGCGTAGCGAAGGAGACGGGGAGAGGGCACCCTCCATCTTCAAGTTGAACAGGGGCTTCCATTCACCACTGTGTACTGCCATGATCCGCATTGTTGAAGCAAGGGTGGAGTTGAGCGGAGAAGATGAAAAATGCAACTGGGCCCTCCATCGTGACAGAATCCGAATTCAAAAAAATAGAAGTAGAAACTGCCAGGTAAGTCCCCTCAAGACTAATTCCAGATTGCGGAGGTCTGTTTGAACAACAGGTAAAACCATTTTATTTCTGATGGAATTTGAATAGAGGTTGAAATTTATCTTTCGATTGCATCAATGGTTGGCACCTTGTGCGAATCAGAATTTACCAGGACGACACGATACTCAATTGCTTAGAACGGGCAAGAGTCATCGGAGGCTTTTCGTCACTACTAAAGAATGCTCTCAATATTGAAGTTGACCAGCTATTGCTTTTAGGAAAGGCCTCGCTATTGGATGTTGCCTGGAAGCAACGAGAAGCTGATACAAGACACTATCTTTGGACACGGGGACGATGGCAGACATGGAAATTTTCACCCATTTGCCTATGAGAGTATTCGTGCTAACAAATATTGGGCGAAACGGCTCGATAAAGTTCACACAGCTTCGAAGCGAGTCAGGGTCCGCGCGAATTGGCAATGGAAAGAACTCGACTGCTCCAACAGCTCCGATGCACTCCTCATGAACAATTTTTTGTCATCCGGAGGTGATGACATATGTCAGCGTTCGAGCCCTGCTCGGAATTGAAGCGAACACAGTATCGGAGTTTGGCTTTAGCCTCGCACGCCTCTAAAGGGCAATCGACACGACAACGCCGAAATCGATATGAGGGGCGGGGCACAGGTTCACGAATCGATAGCCATCGGAGCAATATCTATCCATGGCAAGCTGCCGCGCGAAGTTTTGATGGAGGCATGGGCTGGGCACAGCGACCGACATCGGCGACGCACAGAAATATACCTAGAGTCGTTACGGGGTTCACCACGCAATTACGACAAACTTCAGGGGAAGAAGCCTATGAAGGCTGGTCTGCTCTGACGGTTCCTCACCACGACCTGCGCCGGTTTGGCGTGCCGAAGCGAGAACGGTCATGCTCACCAGCGTACTTCACGGTCATCGGTTCTTACGTTTTAAGGAACAATCTCTGACGCCGGCCAGTATGACGGCCGCGCATTCTGGTTATCTTGAATTGCTAAGGCACTATTCACAGCTTTAACTGTCACGTTATAGCCGTCAATCTCAATCACTGGAGACTCCTGTTTCAGATCTTTCGTCGCGGCTTGGATAGTCACTTGCCTCGTCTCACCAGGTACGAGCGAGATGTAGTTATCCGAGTAGAAGGCCGGGAGCACTCGTTCGCCTGAAGGTCCTCGATGAAGTTGCAGGTGAGTCATCAACGCAATTGTGTTTGTATTGTTCTTCAGATCGACCTCGAGAATCGTTTTGTCACCCTCAACGTGAGAGGAACCCGAGGCATTGAGACTGACGGGTGTCATCGTCTCAAGCGCGGCAAAGTCATCCTGCGCAACGTTCTGCCAATAGAAGTTGGTGGAGACTACAGAACCGGACGAATTGGTCAGGTCCAGCTTGACGAAGTATATCGATGAAATCCTGGCCGGCACTTCGATCTGCGCGATTTTGACCGTGGTGCTGGCAGGAATGTCATTCACCGGATAGGACTTTCCGAGAGCTTTCTCCCCGTCCAGGCTGAATACCGTAGCGGTTGCTGTGAGGTTGGAGAGCTTGTTCGCGGTATTGTTTACGACCTGAATCGCGCCGTTCGATTCGTTAAGTTGTATATGGATTGGTTCGGAAGCCTTCTCGACAGCAAAGAGTGAGGCGTTTGGCTCCAGGTCGTAATGATAAAGCTGCCAGACAAAGCTCGGCTGAGCCGGGTGACTCATCCAAGTAATGACACCCGTGGTGGTTTTGAACATCTCGGCATTTCGTCCCTCGTATATTGCGCGGAAGGTCTCATAGTTGGCGAGCTGACTCTTGCGTACAAAGTCGGCCAGATTGCGAATCTTTCCATATCGCTTCGCTAATACGAGAGGATACTCATCGCCCCGTTGAGCCCCTTTGGCTAAATCGTGCTGAGCCCAGTCGTCATTGATGCTCTCCCAATCCTCTTTCGGCATCATGCCCTGAATAGACTCGATCGTTGGGATCGAGACCGAGCCTACTTCTGTCTTGAAGCTTTCGTTGAACGCGTAGAAGTATCGTGGTGAGCGCCAGAAGTAAGGCCCGTGGGATGAGACCCCGCGACCATCTGCGGAGTTCGACTGATAGAGACGGCTCGGATCGAGGATCAGCATCTTTGCCTTGATTGCCTCGTCGAGAGCCTTCGGAGGATAGCCTTCGTTGCGGGCACACCAGACAGCAATGGCCGGATGGTTGCGATAGCGCAATACCTTATCTGTGACGTTCGCCATATAGGTGGGAATATCGGTGACATTGGGCCCATCCCCCGGATTTGGCTGAAAGAACTCATCCCAAAGGAGAATGCCATATCGATCCGCCAGGTCGTAGAAGTCGGGGCTCGTACTCTGTCCAACCCAGTTGCGAATCATGTTCATGTGAGCGAGCGCGTGCATGTGGAACTGCGCATCCAGGCGTTCGCGAGGAATTCGCTTCATCGCCTCGTCGAGGCCCCAGTTTCCGCCACGGATCATGATTCGAACACCATTTACTGAGATCGTAAGGTTGTCCGAGTCAGGCACTTGATACTCGACCTTCCGAATTCCGAACTGAGTCGATACGGATTGCGAGACAACTCCTCCTACCTCGAATCGCAGATCCAGGTGATAGAGGCTCTGCGCGCCATAGCCATTCGGCCACCAGAGAGAAGGCTTCATCACGTGCAGTTCTGGAATTGAGGTGCTGTCGAGTTTGATCTGCCGACTCCTGCCGGCATCCAACGAGACCGGTTCATGGAAGGTGATATCGCCCGAAGGACCGGTAATCACACCGGTCAATATGCCCTTTACGGATTTGGAGGTCCCATTCTCAAGAGTGGTAGAGATAGCGAGGTTCGCATAGGTGTGAGCGTTGTCCAGTTCACTGGTAACAAATGGATTCTTCACGAGGACGGGGCCTGTCTCCGAAAGTGTTACGGGGAGCCAGATCCCTGTGTCGCGGTCGCGGACCGCCGCAAGCCAGTCCCATCCGATCGTCGAAAGAAAGGTTGGTCCATCGATAGCCGTTTCACCTCCGTTCTTTCCGACCCCGAGGGCTACGGTATGTTCGTGTGGAATACCCGGATGCGGTTGCGGAGTGACAAAGACAGCCACAATGGAGCTGTGGCCCGGTTGGACTAACCTGGAGACTTCGAAATCGCCCCGAAGAAAGGCACCCCGAATGGTGCCGACCTTCTGCGAATTGACCCAGACTTCGGCAGCATAATTAATCCCTGCGAAGTGGAGCCAGACTTGCCGATGCTTGTATCTCGACGGGATCGTGACTGTTGATCGATACCAGTATCCCGTCTTGTTGAGGCTCTCGGGGATGTGACGCATATTCTCGCCATAGAGGGGCTCGGGATAGACCTTGTTGTCCACCAGGGTGGTAAGCACAGTGCCCGGAACGGTGGCCTGATACCAATCGGAAGGCTTGAAGTGGGAAGATGAGATCTCCTCCGGAGTCGCCGTCACCTTTGACGCATCCTGCATTGTCCAGTCCTTGACGGCCTCTTGGGCATGCGCGAGAGGCAGAGGCAGGACGATACCAATGGCGAGAATCCAGCGGAGCGTTACGAGCATAAGTTCACTTCCTTTAGACGGTGCGAGTTAGAACGTTAATGGCGACGGCCTGATTCGTCAATCTCACCATTCGCCTGACGTAAAAGCATTCCATTCATAACAAGTTCAACGCCGCAGATCTACAACCTGTGTCCATCGAGTAGTGCATCTCTGCACGGATTGTACCGGCGCCCAGGTTTCTGCTGTTCTACTTCTCTGATTCTCCACGGGAACCGTGAACACCCAGGTCTAGAGAGCTGGGTGTTCCGTCACAACATACGATCCATTGCAAGACAGCTTATTGCCATTTGAGAAGCGTAGCGCTGTATGCCGGAACCATAACACTTGCGCGAACACTTGATTTCCGCTCGGCGAGAGTAGTTCCAGAGAGCGCGTTGAGCGAAGGCCCCGTCAATCGCATTTCAGTTTTTACCTTGTGCTGACGGAGTGGATCGGGCAAATCGACTACGATATCTTTCTGATCCTTGTTGATGAGAGCCAGGAGCGACTGCTTGCCACGCTTGCCAAAATAGGTCGCCAGGTTACTGGCCTGATCAATTTTGCAGTCGTACATGTCGAATCCGGAAATTGACTCGCAAATTGCATTCCATAGTACAAGGGACGTATTTCGGTCGAGAGATTCGGTCCAATGGCTACCGGAGTGTAAAAACCATCCCCCTCCATGAAGGTTCACCCTTGCAAAACCTGCATTGGCGCAGGTCAGCAAGTAGTCAGCCCCCCAAAGAGCTGAGACGTAGGCGTTACTCACGTCCGGCTTCCCCCTCCAAAACAGGAGTTTCCTTCTGTCATTCGGTAGGGAAGTTTTTGAGAGACTCCTATCGCTTGATGAACCTGATTAATCTGTTTCGCCAGACGAGCATTGGGGCTGAGAAGAAACAGCGCATTCATGCTGGGATCCTTTGCCGGTCCCATCGCGTAAAAGTGGCTGCTAAGAAAGGTCGCATGATTGTCAGGACTTTCTGCGAATGACCGTACCCACTCCATATTGGTCGCTACATCGGGTCCTCCAAAACGAGCATCCGGGATTGCATGCGTTCCCATCCATGCGATTCTCACGTGGAGTGCCGTCCGTGCCGCGTTGATTTGCGAGCTGACGTGGGAATAGCAAGGAGAAATCTAGACATAATCTTGGAACAATAAGGATTTTCATCCGTTGTTTCCCGCTGAAAATTGCTTTGTTTTATTGTGCTAAGTTGTTGAAAATACGTCCTTCAGCATTTTCGCAACGAGATGGTCAGCGGTTCGATCCCGCTCAGCTCCACCATTAAAATCAAGTAGTAAGCCCGAAAATCTGGGCACAATAAACCCTCATCACTACGCTGCTTTACCTCCCTCCAGCACAAGCGCCGTGCGACTTTCCTGCCAGCATCCCTCTTCCCATTACCCACAGCCTGCGCTGTAGGTGCTCAGTGTCATCTCCGATGTGGAGTGACGCATCAGTTCCATGCTTACGCGAAGGCGAGCGCTTTGCGGACGGTCATCCACCCATAGAAAGGTGAGAGATTAGAGGTAGCCCGATCCACTGTCATCGGGGCTGTTAGTTTGCGTATTTTTGTTAGGTGAGGATTTCAATTGAAGAAGATTTTGCTGTTGATGCTGTTGGCAACTACGCATGGGTTCGCGCAGAAGACGCTGTTTTACATGACTGACCATCCGGATTCGGTGCGCGACTTTATAGAGCACCAGGAGAAGATCGATATCATCGTGCCAACCTGGTATAGCGTCGAGGAGAATGGCCTGGTCTCCGGTGAGCCGGACCCTTCGGTGATGCGTGTGGTGAAGCAGCGGCACATCGAGTTGTTTCCAATCGTGGCGATGTTCAACAAGTCAGGGTCGCATGTGCTGTTGACCAGCGAGAAGGCACAGGACGCAATGATTCGTACGCTGGTCGCAGCGTGCAAGGAGAATGGATACGACGGGTTCCAGCTTGACCTCGAAAATATCGCCTGGACAGACCGGGATGCGCTCTCTGCTACGGTAAAGCGGATTGCAGACGGGATGCACAAAGAGCATCTGCAATTACAGATCGCAGTAGTACCGAATGCACCCGGCTATCCTGGGCACGGCGGCTTCAGCAAGTGGATCTTTTCTGACTGGCGTGGTGTGTTCGACCTTAAGGCGATCAGTGACTCGGTGGATCTTCTCTGCCTTATGACGTATGACCAGCACACCCGATGGACGACGCCAGGACCTGTGGGCGGGTGGATTTGGACAAATGAGAATCTCGAGTATGCCCTGAAGGTGGTACCGCGGGAGAAACTCTCCCTGGGGATCGCGCTGTATGGATACCACTGGTACGCGGGTGACCCGGAGGCAGGCGGCAAGGAGCCGAGGCCGAACGTCACCGCCGATTATATCGGCGGGAAGGATGTGAAGACTCTACAGGAAACCTACAGTGCACAGGTGCAGTGGGACGCGCAGGACCACTCAACCTACTTCTACTTCTATCGCGACCAGATGCGTGAATGGATCTTCTACACGGAAGAGCGTGGGTTCCGCGACCGGTATGATCTGGCGAAGGAGCAGCATTTACAGGGAATCTGTGCCTGGGTGCTGGGGCAGGAAGATCCTTCGATCTGGAATGTGCTGCCTGAACGAAAATAGCAGTGCTGTATCCGCGTTTGCTTCGTTCGTGCTGCACGAACATAAGAGAGGGCAGAACGCTGTAGCCCGCAACCCTGCTCTGTGTGCTCCGATTACTCTGACGAAGGCCCTGAGGAGAAGGCTTCTTCCTACACAGTTGGACTGTCTGGAGCCGCAGGGGAGGAGTATGCCGCCTCCAGCCCTTGTCGATCCCAGTGGGCGGTTGTTGCGGCGGCTTCGTACGTGCTCTGAAGGAACTGGAGCAGGACTTTGTCCGGGGACTCAGACTGTCGCATGTCCTCGTAGGGCAGGATGAATTCCCCAAGGTTCGGGTCGAAGCGAGCCGCCGCCGGTTGGACGGAGCTCTCCGCATATCCCGATGGTTGCGGGTAGGCATAACTGTAGAACAGCGGCTCCATGCCTGGCGCTCCGGGCCAGAAGCCGCAACTGCTGACTTCATGGGAGTACGCATCGCGGGTTACACGATCCGGCAGGCCGGCCATGCTGGAATGCTCCGGTGCGGTTCGCCCGGAAAAGCGCGTGCAGGCAAGGTCCAGCGCACCCCAAAATAGATGGATCGGGCTCGCCTTGCCAATGAAGCGTGCGCGAAAGATGTTGAAGACCCTGGTGGTCTGCAGCAAAATTCGCCAGAACCGCTCAACGTACTCCGGATCGTATGCCTGGTGGGTGGTGTCCTGGTCAAACGGAATAGGCTGTGCCATCTCGACCGGCATGGGCCAGATGGGCACCGGCGTCCCCAGAGCTTCGAGGCTGGCCATTACCTCTCGATAGAAGGTAGCCACGGTCATCGGCTTGAGAGCGATGACCCTGCGATCACCTTCGCTTGTCTGTAGGACAAGGATGTGGTCGATGAAGTCGAAGTCGATCTGCAGGGTGCGCGTTCCCTGCCACATGGGGGATGTGGTGAGGCCCCGAACGGTAGGGAACAGCGTTACGTTCCAGGTGTGGTTGAGAGGCGGTGTCAGGGCAAGCCGAATCTTGCCGACAATCTGAGTCCAGAGCTGTAGCGTTACGCAGGTTTCTCCCCATGCGCTCTGAGGAAGCTCGGGCCAGACTTCGCTTTGTAGTTGTGCCGCATGGCGTTCAGGCGAGAGCATGAGAGTTTCTCCGAAATAAAAAGGCCGCGTAATTCCGTGACGCATCCCGATACTCGAATCTTACGCCGGGCCTGTTGCACCGGGGCATGTGACGCATCCGGCTGGTTCGGTGCACCTTCACCCGGTGGAAGTCGTAGGTTGTTGTTTCACTGGTAGTGGCCGGCGGATCCCCAGAATCAATTGTCTGTGAAGGTGACGAAGTTTGCCTTGTCTCGCGTACCGTTTAGCACTGTTCCGCGATGCACTGCTCCAGAACATCCATTGCGATAGCCGCCTCTTCGCGGGAGATTGTCAGGGGAGGGGACAGTCGAATACTGGTTTCACCGCAACCCAAAAATAACAGCCCATGCTCGAACGCACGATCGACGATCGCATCGCGTACCGCACTATGCGGTTGTTTCGACTTCTTGTCTTTGACGATCTCGATGCCAATCATAAGGCCGCGGCCACGTATGTCGCCGACGATCTCGTATTTCGACAGCCATGTTTCCGCGCGGGCCTTTATCTCTGCACCCACAGCAGCCGCATTGGATATCGCCTCTTCCTCAAGAACATCCATCGTCGCCAAGGCCGCGGCGATGGCGACTGGGTTGCCACCGAAGGTGGAGGCGTGGCTTCCCGGTTTCCAGTCCATGATTTCGGCCCTGGTCATGCACACGCTCAAAGGCATTCCACTGGCGATGCCCTTGGCCATGCATACCATGTCCGGCTCAACACCTGTGTGCTGGACCGCCCACCACTTGCCTGTGCGACCGGCACCGGACTGGACTTCGTCCACGACCAACAGAATTCCATGGCGGTCGCAGATGTTGCGCAGTTCCTGCAGGAAGACGGTAGGCGCTACGACGTACCCCCCTTCCCCCTGGATCGGTTCGACGAAGATGGCGGCCACCTCTTCGGGCGGGAGCATTGTCTTGAAGAGTCTGTCTTCGATGTAGCGCGCACAGGCGAGTGCGTATTCGTCTTCAGACTGTCCTGTGCCCGCACCGCGATACGCATAGGGATAGGGAACATGCGTTACGCCTGGCACGAGAGGCGCGAATCTTCGCTTCTGCTGCGGCTTGGAAGCTGTTAATGAGAGTGCACCCATGGTCCTGCCGTGAAATGAACCGAGGAAGCTGATGATGTTTTGCCGGCCGGTGTGATAGCGGGCAAGCTTCAGCGCGCACTCTACGGCCTCCGCGCCAGAGTTTCCGTAGTAGAACTTGTGTGGCCCTTTCATCGGAGCTACGGCGCTCAGTCGCTGCGCCAGGGCGGGCATTCCTTCGTAGTAAAAATCAGTGCCGCTCATATGGATCAATTCGGCGGCCTGCTCCTGGATGGCTTTTACCACCTTCGGATGACAATGCCCGGTAGAAGTTACGGCAATGCCGGCTGAGAAGTCCAGGAACTCGTTGCCGTCGACGTCTTCCATGCGGGTCCCACGGCCACGCTTCGCGACCAGGGGATAGCCACGCGTATAGCTTGGGCTCATGAAGCGCTCATCTGCTTCGATAACGGCTTTGGCTTTGGGGCCGGGTAGCACGGTCTTCAGCTTTGGCCCAAAGCGCGCCATTTCTTCGTCACACACTGTCTGAAACTGATTTGTCAAACGATCTTCCAATAGGATGCTCATCCTGTCCTCACAATGCTTTACGTTGCGTTTGGGTACGCGCCAACCGTTGTCTCCCTGGAAAAAGAGGCAACACCGCCTCTCGCTGGGAGATCAGCAAGCTGAGACTCGAAGTACAAATTGGATTTGGGAGGGGGTACGAGCTAGTCGCCGAAGAGATTGGGGCGACTCATCGTGGGGAGAAGGCAGAAGAGAATGCTCTCATTGAAGCGTGTCTCGATGTGGCGGTAGCTTCTCATCTGAGATGTCTTCCTTTGTGTTCTCTTTATGCGTTTCGTGCTAGTGCTGGCAGGGCCTGCAAAAGTGAACGAATTATACCTCCCGTCCAGGTGAAGTAGCCACACTTTTATCAACCGATATCGAAGCTGACACCCTGCGCCAGAGGAAGTTCGGTTCCGTAGTTGATGGTGTTGGTGGCGCGACGCATGTACTGCTTCCACGCGTCAGAGCCGGATTCGCGGCCACCCCCTGTTTCCTTCTCTCCACCAAATGCGCCGCCGATCTCCGCGCCTGAAGTGCCGATGTTTACATTCGCGATGCCGCAATCGGAACCGGTTGCAGAGAGGAAGCGCTCTGCCTCGCGCACGTTCAGGGTAAAGATCGAGGAAGACAATCCTTGCGGAACGCTGTTGTGCACCGCGATGGCGTCTTCCAGTTCCCGATACTTGAGCACGTAGAGGATGGGAGCGAAGGTCTCGTGCCGCACGATGTCTGTCTGCGTGGCGATCTCAACCAATGCCGGCCGTACAAAGAAAGCCTGGGGAATTTCGGCGAAGGAGATGCGCTCACCGCCGGTGATCTCTGCTCCGTCGCGTCGCGCCTGCTCCAGCGCCTTCTGCATGGCGTTGAAAGCCCGCTCATCGATCAGCGGGCCGACGAGAGTGCCAGCATCGCGAGGATCTCCCACAACGACCGAGGCATAGATCTTTTTAAGTTGCGGTACGAGCGTATCGTAGACCGATTCATGCACAAGGAGGCGGCGCAGGCTCGTACAGCGTTGCCCAGCCGTTCCCATGGCGGAGAACGCGATGGCTCGAACGGTCAGATGCAGGTCGGCCGTCGGCGTGACGATGGCAGCATTGTTGCCACCGAGTTCAAGAATCGCGCGCGCAAACCGCGCGGCTAAACGTGGAGCAACGGCGCGTCCCATGGCGGTTGATCCGGTCGCCGAGACAAGAGGGACGAGCGGGGAAGTGACGAGCTGCTCGCCGACGCTGACATCTCCAAGAAGAAGTGCAGCGAGTCCCTCGGGAACACCGCCGAATTTTGCTGCTGCGCGTTGAAAGATTGCTTGTGTTGCGAGTGCGGTGAGCGGGGTTTTCTCCGAAGGCTTCCAAATCACGGCGTTGCCGCAGACCAGCGCCAGCGCGGCGTTCCAGGACCATACGGCGACAGGGAAGTTGAATGCGGAGATAACACCGATGGCGCCGAGGGGATGCCATGTCTCCATCATGCGATGCGAGGGACGCTCCGAGGGCAGCGTGAGACCTCCAACTTGTCGTGAGAGGCCTGCCGCGAAACCACAAATGTCGATCATCTCCTGCACTTCGCCTAAGCCTTCGGAGAGAATCTTTCCTGCTTCGATCGTCACCAGTCGCCCCAACTGGGGGAGGGCGGCGCGCAACTCATCCCCGAGGAGGCGAATCAGTTCGCCGCGCTTCGGCGCGGGCACGGTTCTCCATTCGAGATAGGCCTTATGTGCCTGAGCGATCGCTTCTGCGGTGGCCGAAGCCGTCGTTCTCGGCGCCTGTGCAATCTCCTCGCCCGTTATGGGCGTATGCACGATCAGATCGCCGCCCGAATAGGCTTGGGGCGGTACACCGAGTTGGGTCAGCAGTGCGCGGACTTCGTCTTTGATGGGCGTGGTTGCACTTGTCGTCATGGGAGATTGCCGCTTTCTACGTGATCGTTTCCAGAGGTGTTGGAAGTCTGTGCGAGAACTTCGGCAAGGTGCAGGGGCCTGGCACCCGTATTCTGCATCACTTGTTCGCAGCAGCTAAAGCCATCGCTCACGATTCTAGTTTCTTGAGATGCGTTTCGAACAGCGGGCAGCAGGACACGCTCTGCAAGCTTTTGCGAGATGTCGAACTTGTCTTTCTCAAAGCCGAAGGGACCAGCCATACCGCAACAACCGGAGTCCAGGAGTGTTACCTGCGAGCCGGTGGCGCGAAGGAGGGTCATTTCATCGTTCATTCCCATGGTGGCACGGTGATGGCAGTGCCCATGCACAACAATCTTGCCGGTCAAAGAAGGTGGACGATACTCCGGAGCATATTTGACCAGAAATTCGCTCAATAGAAACGTTTGCTCGCGGAGTTTGAGAGCGCGGTCGTCATGCGGCAGCAAATTGGTGAGCTCGTCGCGGAAGACCGTCGCGCAACTTGGTTCGAGAACGACGATGGGAGTACCCTTTGCCAGTTGCGGTGACAGCGCATCGAGAACCTTGAGCAGATATTTCTTTGCCGTATCCAGCATTCCGAAGTCGTAAAGAGGCCGGCCGCAACAGAGATGTTGCGACGGAAGAACGACTTTGAAGCCCGCTTCGGTCAGTACTTGATGTGCCGCTCGCATGGTGGGTGGATGGAAGTAATTATTAAAGGTATCGGCCCAGAGAAATACCTCAGTGCCAGCGCCGCTCTTTGACTGCTTCTCACGGGTGAATGGTTTGGAGAAGCGCGGGAAACTTCGCTTGTGGTGGATGTGGAGCAGGGACTGCATGGTTCTACCGATGACCGGAGCGTTGTTGATCGCGTTCACTATGCCGGGAGCGAAGCTGGCGAGGCGCGCCCAAACATCGATCCTTCCGAAGGCATAGTGCGAAAGAGGCCGCAGGCGTCCTTCATAATGATGCGAAAGGAACTCGGACTTATACGTTGCCATATCGACGCTGACCGGGCACTCGCTCTTGCAGGCCTTGCAGGAAAGGCAAAGATCCAACGACTCTTTGACCTGCTTGTTCTTCCATCCCCCTTCGAGAACTTCGCCCTGCATCAGTTCCCACAGAAGATGTGCGCGGCCTCGCGTGGAGTGCATTTCCTCGCCCGTGGCCATAAAGCTGGGACACATCGATCCAGCGTCTGTCTTTCGGCAAGCGCCGACACCGACGCAGCGAAGATTGGCTGAGGCGAAGGAGCCGTTATCTTCAAGCAGGGCGAAGTGCGTTTTGGGTTTCAGCGGTTTGTAGTCCGCGCCCAGACGGAGGTCTTCATGAGGCTCGTGTGCGTCAATGAGCTTGCCCGGATTCATCTTGTTGGTGGGATCCCAGAGGCGTTTGAAGGCGCGGAATGCTTCCATCAATTCAGGGCCGAACATCTTCGGCAGAAGAGCACCGCGTGCCTGTCCGTCGCCGTGCTCACCCGAGAGCGACCCTCCATGGGCGAGCGTGATCTCCGTCGCGCGATCCAGAAAATGGCGGAAAGACAGAATGCCGGCTTCGGTTTCGAGGTCGAAGTTGTGGCGCATGTGCACACAACCTTCGCCGAAATGACCGTACATCGGGCTGGTGTAGCGGAACTCCTGCATCAGCGCATAGATGGAACGCAGGTAGGAGCCAAGCTGCTTCGGGTCGACAGCAGAGTCGTCCCAACCCTCCCATCCTGTTCCTTTGCCCGGAACGAATACGGTGGCAGCAAGACCAGACTCGCGAATGTGCCAGATGCGTGAAGCCTCGGCCGAGGTATAAATGCGAACCGAAGGAGGCTGCGGGAGCACCGCGACAGCGGCGGCGAGTTCTTGAGCTTTCCTATTCGCTTCTGCCTGGGTTGCGCCTCCGAATTCAACGATCAGAAAGCCCTCACCGGAAGGAAGAAGCGCCAGGTCGTCCGCCGACTTCTGCTTACGGCGCATGGCATCGAGCAAGAGTCCATCCATGCCCTCGAGTCCAATGGGATGGTGTTCCAGCAGTGTGGGTACATTGTCGGCGGCAATGAAGATATCTTCGAAACCGATGCCCATCAGCGTGCGGAACTGCGGGCTATGTACCAGCTGCAGCGTCGCACCGAGGATGATGGCGCATGTTCCTTCGCTGCCCACAAGCGCGCGAGCAACGTTGAAGTTACTCTCCGGTAGTAGTTCGTCGAGGTTATAGCCAGAGACGCGGCGAGCAATCTTAGGGAAGCGAGCGCGAACCTGTTCGGCGTAACTGGTGGCGAGTTGTTTTAGCGTCGTGTAAATCTCGCCCGTGCGCCCGCCCGCAGCGATCTGCTGCTCGAGCTCCGCTGCACTGGTCGGGCCAACCGTCATACGTGTGCCGTCATAGAGCAAGAGATCGAGCGACAGAATGTTATCGACCGTTTTGCCGCCCATCAGTGCGTGTACGCCGCAGGAGTTGTTGCCGATCATGCCGCCGATCGTGCATCGGCTGTGGGTAGCGGGGTCAGGAGCGAAGGTCAGATGAAACTGTTCGGCCGCCTCGCGAACGCGGTCCAGGATGGCGCCCGGCTGAACATGGACGGTGCGTGCCACCGGGTCCACGGCAGAAATGCGGTTCATATACTTCGAGAAATCAAGCACGACGGCGAAGTTGCAGCCCTGACCTGCAAGACTTGTCCCAGCCCCGCGGGACAGTATCGGCGCATCGAAAGCTCGACATACAGCGACAGCCGCGACGACGTCTTCTTCATCAAGCGGGAGGACCAGGCCGATGGGAACCTGGCGGTAGTTCGACGCATCGGTCGCGTACAAAGCCTTCGACGCGGGGTCAAAACGTACTTCGCCGCGTACTTTTTTCCTAAGCTCCTTTTCAAGCTCGTCCGCGCCTGGAAACTGATCGCGGGCGCGGGCATGAGAGCTTGGCAAGAGAACGAGGGACGAGTTGGACATTACAAAACGTTCTCCGGGTTATAGATGAGAGATGCGGCCTAGGTCTTGGTATTAGCGGTCATCTTGAAGATGGCTTGCGCATTGGAGCTGTCAAAGCCAAGATCCAGGACTTTCTTGCCGTCGACCTCATCTGGTAAAGATAACCGAGTAATGAACTCCAGGAATGACCCTGGGACTTCTTTCTCGACAACGCTTCCATCTTCCGCAAGGAACGGTCTCGAGACCTGAGCGGCGTGGAACGCGGTCTGGCGCACTCTGCCCGATTGCGACTTCTCGACGGTAGCCTTCATGGGCTGTCCGAGCGCCTTCTGCTCCTCGGCGAGCGCATCTACATCCTCCACGCGATCTGTAACGTGGTTGAAGACATTGCCTTCTGTCGATATCCATGCGGCTTCAGCGGACTCGTTCAAAAGAACGGTGTAGTCCGCAAGAGAAATGTTGCCATGCTGCCGGCCGAAACAGGAAACCAGTACGGGAAGAAGCGCGGCCGCCTGGTCTACGCTGAGCGAATGCGACGACTCCAACTCATCGAGCAGCGCCTTGGCTTCGTGAGTCAACGGATCGACCGAGCTCGAGACGATTCGGCCGAGCGCTTCCTGAAACTCAGGTGAGAATCGCTCCGGGTGAAGTTCACTGATGAAGAACTGAGCGATTGCTTCCGGATACTCCACCTGCGCGTAGGAGCGGCCTGTCATTTTAAGACGCTCAAGCGGATAAAGCCCCTTGAGGGAGTAGCCCAAAGGCTGGAGGATTCGCGTAATGGAGGCTTGTCCTGCGGGAAGCGCTCCCATGCCTTCCATCGCGATCGTGCGCACCGCTCCGTGATCGTGCATCACGGTCCGGTTGTGAGCGAGGCAGTGCTGCACATATTTCCTGGCCGCGGGAACCCGCTCAATAAGGTCTGCAAACAGCAGCATATTCAGAGCTTGTGCAATCACGGCACGGGAGACCTTTGTGCCTGACTCTTTGCCCAGTTCTTCGTCGACGACGAGAACATTGGAAAGCTGCTTTGCTTTTTCCGGCCCGATAAGTACATCGAGCAATTCTTGCAGGGTGCTGTCAGTCTTGAGTTGCATGAGTGTTCTTCCTCTCAGGAAATCTCTGGTGTCCTCATCGGCAAGGATGTTTCATCCGGCGGTGACAAGGATACGCATTGCCGTGCTTAATAGTCATCCCCCGCTCGGGGGAAAGTAAAATGCTATAGTTTCAACACATTATGAAATTTAGGAATCAATAGCGAGGAGCTGCTGCGGTGACCCTGCTTCCATCACTCACCTGTCTTGAATCATTCGAGTGTGTCGCAAGGCATGGGAGCATCTCTCGCGCCGCCGCCGAACTGAATGTGACGCAGAGCGCGGTAAGCCGTCAAATTCTTCAATTGGAAGAGTTGCTGGATGTCGCCCTCTTTGAGCGAGTGCGGCAGCGTGTTGTGATCACGGACGCGGGGAAGATCTACCTCAAAGACGTCAATCGGATCATGATTGACCTCAAGGACTCAACCAGCAAGATCATGGCATGCGGTGGGAGTCCGAGCATTCTCAACCTCGCGGTGCTGCCAACCTTTGCCACGCAATGGCTGGTGCCGAGACTCTCTATCTTTCTGCGGAAAAATCCCGACGTCACCGTGAATTTCGCGACGCGCACGACACAGTTCGACTTCGAAACCGAGCCGTTCGATGCCGCAATTCACTATGGAATCGCGAGTTGGCCGGGTGCTGTGACGCACCATCTTATGGATGAAGACACGGTTGCTGTCTGCAGTCCGAAGTTCCAGGCGGCGAGCCGAATCAAGAAGCCGGCAGACCTGGTTGGCACAACATTGCTGCATCAATCCACACGCGCTTCCGCCTGGGCCGAGTGGTTTTCCGTGTTGGGAGTCGACAACTCTCACCCCTTACGGGGTCCTCGTTTCGAGCAGTTTTCCATGATAGCGCAGGCCGCCGCCTGTGGATTGGGCGTGGCGCTTTTACCGAAGCTCCTCATCGAAGACGAACTCGCCTCCGGGAAGCTGTCCCTGTTGTTCTCTCATTCGGTGAGGAGTGCAAATGCTTATTATGTTGCAGTGCCGGAGAGCAAAATCTCGTCACCCTTCGTAACCGCATTCACGCACTGGATCGTCCAGGAGTCAAAAAGCGCAGCACCTTCGGTAATTCGAAAATCTCATAACTCATCCAAAAAATATTGATACTGAACGTTATCGTTTCTGCGTCCTATCGCATAGGACGGATGTCTGGCTCACTTCGGTTTATGTAAGACTCCAGCCTCATCTGCAGTTCCGCTGCGCGTTCACCATCGTGACAGACGATCAGTACTGTATCGTCTCCAGCAACCGTTCCCACCACGATCTCCCACTCTTCTCGGTCTACACTCGCAGCCACCGGTTGCGCACCGCCTGTTCTCGTCAGCACGATCAACAGGTTCCCAGCTCGTCTTACGCGAATAGCGAAGTTCTGGATTACGCCTTCGATTTTTGGATGAGTGTCATCTTCTTCCTGACGGTTGGCCTTTGGAAGTTCATATCCACTTGCGCCCTTCAGCAGCTTCAATTCACGAATATCGCGGGATAAAGTTGCCTGTGCCACATGAATCCCGCGCCCGGCTAACTTCCTGCGGAGCATGTCCTGATTCATTACGCCCCGTTCGTTCAACACCTCACGAATCGCGTTTTGGCGCATGGCTTTTAACTTGCCACTATAGATCGGATTGGTCGATATGATGCTCACACCGTGCATAATACCTGTTCGAGCTGGTCGAGTCCCCAGTCAAGGTCTTCTGCAGCGATCATCAGGGGAGGCGCGATGCGCATGACGGTATCGTGCGTTTCCTTCGCCAGTACCCCTCGATCGCGCAGTCTTTCGCAGAAAGCCCGAGCCGGCGAATTGAGCTCAATCGCAAGCCACAGCCCCTTTCCGCGAACGGCCACGACATGCTCGCTGGACATCGCCCTCACCCTCGCCAACGCATGACGGCCCAGCTCGGCAGATCGTTCCGGAAGCCGCTCGTCAACGATCACCTTAAGCGCCGCCCTCGCCACCGCACAGGCCAGTGGATTTCCGCCAAAGGTGCTGCCATGGTCGCCGGGGCCGAACACGCCCAGCACGGACGGAGAAGAGAGCACTGCGGAAACAGGATAGAACCCACCAGACAGAGCCTTGCCTGCTATGACCACGTCGGGACAGACTCCCTCATGCATGTAGGCGAAGAGCTTACCCGTCCTGCCCAGACCTGACTGAATTTCATCGACGATCAACAGCACATTGTTTTCCCTGCAGATGCGTTCCACATCGCGCAGATATCCATCGGGAGGCACGATCACTCCCGCCTCTCCCTGGATCGGTTCGACAAGAAAGGCGCAGGTGTTCGGTGTGATACTTGCGCGCAACGCTTCTGCATCGCCGAACGGAACATGTCGAAATCCGGCGGGGAAAGGTCCAAAACCGTATCGATACTGAGCCTCCGTAGAGAAGCCCACAATCGAAATGGACCGGCCATGAAAGTTATTGGCGCACACCACGATCTCGCTCTGATCCGTGGGAACGCCTTTGACGGTCTCTCCCCACTTGCGCGCGGCTTTCAAAGCCGTCTCTACGGCCTCTGTTCCGGAGTTCATCAATAAGGCCATGCCGTATCCGGTCAACTCGTGCAGATCGCGCAATAGCAACGGAAGCTGATCGTTGCGAAATGCGCGCGATGTCAGCGTCACCTTCTGAGCCTGCTCTACCAGGGCGCGGAAGATCGCTGGATGGCAATGTCCCTGATTTACGGCAGAATAGGCTGACAGAAAGTCGAGGTAACGTTTGCCCTCCACATCTGTGACCCATGCTCCTTCTGCCCGTTCGATGACAACGTCCAGAGGATGATAGTTGTGCGCTCCGAACTCATCCTCCAGCGCAATCAATTCCTGCGCACGGTCCTTCTTTTTCGGAAGGGGGTGAAGCTCCGGCGTCAATTTCATCACAAGACACTTGGCCGCTCCACCGGCTTTCAGGAATTCACTCAGATCTGTTTGAATCACCTCGAAGCCTCTTGCACGAAGCTCTGCCTCCAAGTGGTTGCTTACGCGGTGCAAGACGATCGTTCGTCCGATGTTCACTGCATTGCAGGCAAATTGCAGAGCGTCCATTTCATCGACCGCAATGCGCTGGCCGGGTGAATAGAACTCGTGGATCTTCCGCAGGGATGCAGCATCGAACGCTGCCGGGTAGTAGAGCAGGGAACCATCTTCGAGTGGAGCAAAGCAAGTATCCAGGTGGTAAAAGCGGTCATCGACGAGATGCAGTCCCTCCACTTCGATATCCCATAGATCAGCTAGAACTGAATGGCTCGCTTGCGCGGTACGCCTTCCAAACCCCACCCATAGACGGGTTCCATCACTGGAAAAAAGAGCATCGCCTTCCCCTTCGAACGGCCTGTCACGGGGCAAATCGACGACACGGTACCCAGCGGCGCTAAAGAACTCACGAAAGTATTGCTCTTCGCCTTGCCGCTCCACATGAGAGAAGCTGCTGAGTGCGACTGTTCCTTCATGCGCCAGGCCGGCATTTGCCGTAAACACCATGTCCGGCCAACCTGGTACCGGATCAATCAGTACGAGAGGGGCAAGTTGCGAAAGAATGTCTTGCAACCGGTTCCATTGTTCTGTTGCGAGGACCCGGGAAGAACTCCCCATGTTTCCACTCATCCAGGGATTGATGACGTAATTCACCTCATATTGCAGCGGTCGGCACATGAGGAGTGTCGGGGTTGTAGCACGTTCACGTGTATGGATCTCTTCAGCAGGAAGCAGTTCAACGCTCATGATCATCGCTCTCCAAGGCTGATGGAGAATGGCATGTGCCTCTTTCAAAGGTCAATGAGAATGATTATTCGCTGTAACGTGAATAGATATTCACTCACGAAGAAGAACCGGTCATGCGGGAATGAAACTGCTGCCGGATGTCCTCGCTCTGCTGTGCCGGTGCCTCTTCGAGTTGCACTCTTTGCGAATGAAGATGCTCTCGCAGAGCAGAATCGGAGAGATGGACCAGGTTGATATCGACATTGAGCAAGACGCTGCTTATCGATGCGCGCAACAACAACGCACCCGCGACGACATCGCTTAACACACGGTCGTCCGACAACTTCGTGGCGGTATCGGCGACTGCCATGCAGGTGCACATCTCACGGGCTGCTTCCAGCGGAATGCGTATAGCGTCGAGCAGGGCGGTGTTCATCGCCAGGGCTCGGGCTTGCGTCTCGTCTTCTGTGATGTGGGGCATCGCGCGGGCTCTCAGGTATGTTTGAAAGGTATTCGCGTCCGCGTCCGCAAAGGCTCCCAAGCGTTTCATCGATATCCCAAGGCTGTTCTTCGCTTCCAACAGGATTTGTTGACGAGGAGAATCTGTATCCACATGCCGTAGGGAAATCGCAATGCCTTTTGAGATCAGTGCCAACCCGAAGACAGCGGACACCACCGAGACAGAGCCGCCACCCGGCGTCGGTTTCACTGACGCTATAAGATCTCGCATTTCTGCCAAGTTAAGATCCCAGAACGATGCGCCCGCGCTATTTGTCATATCTGCTTTACCAGCCACAATCGAAAGTTGAGATACTGCAGGCCGTGAACGATCATGCCCCCGTCTTTCCTGTCCTCGGTAGCGTCGAACGGCGCGAACCGGTCGACAATCGGCTCAACAGATGAGCATCTTCCTCTCGCGCTATTGGAGTGGAAAGCACGAGGCTTGTTGTTGGCATTCCGTAGGGTAAGAGTTTTTCAATCAGCGTCTCTAATTCGGAAGTCGATGCCAGGATGACTTTGAGCAGAAATGCATCCGATCCGGTCAGGTGATGACATTCCTGGACCGAATCCAGGCTGTTTAAGAACTTCAAGAACGGTCTGTACCGCTGACCATCGCAGGTCAATCGGATAAACGCCGTGATGGTCAGGCCCAAAGCCTGCAGATTGATCTTGGCCCGATACCCCTGGATAAACCCAAGGCTCTCGAGCTGTTTGACCCTCTCGTTCGCGGCCGATGGCGACAGGCCCACCATCCGGCCCAGCTCCGCGAAGGGAAGCCGGGCGTCTTTTGCCAATTCAAAAAGGATGCTCTTGTCGATTGAATCCAGGCCGTCGATTTTCATCAGGTCACTTTCTGCGATCAAGTGTATATCTTTGGCTATGAAAGTGGATTCAACGGATATTTTCTATTTATAGAGTGGATTCAACGAAAATGTCGCCCGTTTTCCGATCTCTGCTTCTTTGAGGACCGCCGAAGATTGCTTAGTATTCGTTCATGATTCAGTTGGACGGTCGGAGTTTGACAGTTGAAGACGTTGTCGCCGTGGCTTGCGGCCAGGGACGGGTTGAGATTTCACCCGCAGCCATGGCTGCCATGATCGCTTCACGCAGGTCGGTGGAGGTGGCGATGTCCGGGAACCAGCCTGTCTATGCGCTTAATACCGGGGTGGGTCTGTTGGCCAACATTCGCCTCGACGAAGACGAGTTGGAGCAGATGCAGATCAATCTCGTCCGGTCTCACTGCTGCGGGGTCGGTGAGCCGCTGCCCAGGGATGTCGTTCGCGGGATGATGCTGATTCGGGCGAACGTTCTTGCTAAAGGCTTGTCGGGCATTCGTCCCATCGTCGCCGAACGGATCTGCGATCTGCTCAACCATGACATTACTCCGGTCGTTCCATCGCGTGGAAGCGTCGGCGCGAGTGGCGATCTTGCTCCTCTTGCGCATATGGCGCTCGTGCTGATCGGCGAAGGATCCGCCGAATATCGCGGCGAGGTTCTTCCCGCGGTGGAGTGTCTGGAGCGGGCCGGTTTGGATCCGATCAAACTCCTTGCGAAAGAAGGGATATCGCTCCTCAATGGAACCCAGGCCATGTTGTCGATTGGCTGTCTCGAACTGGTCCGTTTGGAAGCTCTCTTCCACTCTGCGCAAACAGCAGCCGCATTCAGCATGGAAGCGTTGGGCGGCACTCCCGCCGCGCTGGATGCGCGGCTGCACAACGCCCGGCCGCACGCAGGCCAGAGGCTAAGCGCGCAGCATCTACTGGCTCTCCTGGAGGATAGCCCGATACGAAGGACTCAGGGAACCGGCGGAGCGCGGATACAGGATGCGTACTGTCTGCGGTGCATCCCGCAAGTGCATGGAGCCGCATGGGACACGTTCGCAGAGGCGCGCCGAGTGTTTACGATCGAGTTGAATGCCGCTACCGACAACCCCCTCGTCTTCGTGAACGAGAGAGACCTGGAACTGCCGAGCCAGATCGTATCGGGCGGGAACTTTCATGGAGCTCCGCTGGCTTTGGCACTCGACTATCTCGCCATTGCGATTTATCAACTGGCGGGGATCTCGGAACGGCGTACGGAGCGATTGCTCAATCCAACGTTGAATGAGGAACTGCCTGCGTTCCTCGCGGATCGTCCGGGGATCGAGTCGGGCCTGATGATGGCCCAGGTGACCGCCGCGGCCCTGGTGGCAGAGATGCGAGTGCTGGCCGGACCGGCCTCTGTCGGGTCGATCCCGACCAGCGGCAATCAGGAGGACTTCGTGAGCATGGGAATGACCTCAGCCCTCAAGTTGCAGCAGAGCGCGCGTCTGGCGGAGATGGTGGTTGCGATCGAGGTCCTCGCCGCGACGCGGGCATTGGACTTTCGACGGCAGAGGACGACGCCGGTCCTCGAAGCCGCGAAGGCCGCGTTTCGGGAGAGTGTTCCAGCCTGGAAGGAAGATCAGGTTCTGTCAGGGCCCATGCAGCGTGCCGCCGACTTCCTTGCGGCAGATGGGTTTCGTACCCGCAGCCATTCCCTCGTGGAGGTTCACTAATGGCTGGCGACCTGGTTCCGGGCTACGTTCCGATTAAGGCGCCGCGCGGCAACACGCGCACGGCCAAGGGCTGGATTCAGGAAGCCGCCAAGCGGATGCTGATGAACAATCTCGACTCAGAGGTTGCCGAGAAGCCCGAAGAGCTGATCGTCTATGGCGGCCGCGGCAAGGCCGCTCGTAATTGGGAGTGTTATCACAAGATCATCGAGACGCTCGACCGGCTGGAGAACAACCAGACGTTGCTGATCCAGTCGGGCAAGCCTGTTGGGGTGGTGGAGACCCATCGGCTCGCTCCGCGCGTCTTGATTGCAAACTCCAACCTTGTACCCAAATGGGCGAACTGGGAAGAGTTCGACCGGCTCGATCGAGCCGGATTGATGATGTACGGGCAGATGACTGCGGGATCGTGGATCTATATCGGGACACAGGGCATTCTGCAGGGTACCTACGAGACCTTCAAGAGCGCGGCCAAGCAACACTTCAACGACACCCTGGCCGGCACCATCACGGTCACAGCCGGCCTCGGCGGCATGGGCGGAGCCCAGCCACTGGCGGTGAAGCTGGCGGGAGGTGTGAGCCTCTGTATTGAAGTGGACGCCAGCCGCATCGAGCGGCGTTTGAAGACCCGCTATCTGGACCGCGCCACGACGTCTCTCCCCGAGGCCATCGCTCTGGCGAGTGACGCGAAGAAGAGCCGCACGGCCCTTTCGATAGGGCTTCAGGGCAACGCTGCGGAGATTTTGCCGAAGATGGTGCAGATGGGATTCACCCCTGACCTGGTTACCGACCAGACCAGTGCTCACGACCCGATGTGGGGCTACCTTCCGCCCACCCGGGCTGACGAGGACGTGAACACGCTGCGGGAACAGAACCCGAAGCTCTATAAGGAGCGGGTGAACATAGCCATCGTCAATCATGTCGGCGCGATTCTCACAATGCAGAAGAGGGGCGCCATCGCCTTTGACTATGGGAATAATCTGCGGGCCCAGGCAAAACTCGCCGGTGTGGACGACGCTTTCTCGTATCCAGGGTTCGTCCCTGCCTTCATCCGGGATTCCTTCTGCGAAGGGCGAGGTCCGTTCCGGTGGGTTGCGCTCTCGGGTGACCCCGCCGACATTGCTAAGACCGACGAAGCACTGCTCAAGCTCTTTCCTGACGATGTGCGGCTCCAGGAGTGGCTGCGATTCGCTTCCGGGCAGGTCGCCTTTCAGGGACTGCCTGCGCGCATCTGCTGGCTGGGTTACCGCGAACGCGATCGAGCCGGGCTGCTCTTCAATAAGATGGTGCGCGAGGGCACTCTCTCCGCGCCGATCGTCATTGGCAGAGATCATCTGGATGCGGGTTCCGTCGCCAGTCCTTATCGAGAGACAGAAGCCATGCTCGACGGGTCGGACGCCGTCTCTGATTGGGCGTTGCTCAACTTCGCAACCGGAATAGCCAGTGGCGCCGCGTGGATGAGCTTTCATCATGGCGGCGGTGTCGGCATGGGCTACAGCCAGCACGCCGGGCTTGTCGCTGTCGCCGACGGAAGCGACGAAGCTGAGGAGCGGTTGCGGCTCTGTCTTACGAACGATCCGGGGTTGGGCGTCATCCGTCATGCCGACGCAGGATATGAGAAGGCCCAGCGCATTGCAGGGGAACGGGGCCTCGATATGCCGAGTATGAAACCCACACCAGGGGCGAGATGAACGTCGAAACCCTCATCACCGGCATCACGCAGGTAGTCTCGGCCCAAGGGCTAGGACCCAGGCGTGGAGTTGCCATGAGCGATATCGTCTGCCTTGAGAACGCGGCGTTGGCGATCGACCAAGCGCGTTTTGTATGGGTAGGACGGGCCGAGGACTGGCATGGCCAGGCGGCTTCGGTCGTCGACTTGGGCGGTCGTGCCGTCGTGCCTGGCCTTGTCGATCCTCATACCCATGCTGTTTGGGCCGGTGACCGGCTTGCGGACTTCGCGCTGCGGACCTCCGGTTCGTCCTACGAGGAGATTCTTGCTGGCGGCGGCGGAATTCGCAGCACGATCGGCGCAACACAAAGTGCAACGCAAGAGGAACTGGTGGCTCTTGCGCTTCCACGCCTGCTCGCCCTGATGGAATCGGGAGCGACAGTCATTGAGGTCAAATCCGGCTACGGCTTCACCCCATCTGCAGAGATCAAAATGCTGGAAGCGATTCGCCAGCTGCAAGCCAAGCTTCCAGCCAGGCTTGTTCCAACGCTGCTCATCCATATTCCGCCGCCGGAGGCTCACAAGCGCCTCTCTTACCTCGACCAGATCACCAGCGAACTCATCCCAGAGGTAGCAAACACGGCCTTAGCGAGCGCTGTAGACATCTTCGTGGACCGCGAGGCGTGGCAGGCTGACGAAGCAGAAAGGGTACTCTCCTGCGCGCTCTTGAATGGCCTCGGCATCAAGATGCACGCTGAGCAATTCCACTCCGTCGGTGGTCTTGAGCTTGCGCTGGAGCTGGGGGCTCTAAGCGTCGATCATCTGGAGGTCTGCCGGCCAGATCAGTATCCGCAGCTGGCTGCGAGCAACACCATAGCAACGCTGCTGCCCGGAGTATCTCTTCATCTCGGGATTCCAAGTGCGCCCGGACGTGGTTTGATCGATGCTGGGGCGTCTGTTGCAGTCGGGACTGATCTAAACCCCGGGTCAAGTCCGCTCTTCTCGATCTCGGCAGCCCTCGCGCTTGCGGTGCGGCTGAACGGTCTCTCGGCCGAGGAGGCTTTGGTTGCAGGAACGGTCAACGCGGCGGCAGCTCTCGGGTTGGAGAATGCAGGACGAATCGAGGCTGGCCTGCCCGCGGACTTCGTTGTGCTGAAAGGACGTGATTGGCGGGAGTTGGTCTATCTTCTTGGCGCGAATCCGGTGGAGGACGTTTGGATCGCAGGATCAAAGGCGAGGACGAACGCTGCACAACGGATGGAGGGACCGAAATGACGACGCGCTACAGTCCGGCTCTTCTGTTCGACTCCGGCACGTTCAAGTCAGGCTTGAGTCTTTGCGTTGGTCCGGATGGAAAGATTGAAATCGCTACGGCCGTCGAGCGCTCCTCTTCAGCCGTCATCGAGCTGAAGAATAAGGCCGTGCTCCCCGGGTTTGTGAATGTTCACTCGCACGCCTTTCAAAGACTGATTCGTGGCAAGTCCGAATCGCGTGTGACAAGCGGCAAAGATTTCTGGTCGTGGCGCGGCACGATGTATCACGCTGCCGCCAGTCTCTCGCCGCAGGATGTCTACGACGTGGCGCGTATGGCCTTTCTGGAGATGGTCAAAGCGGGAACGACAACCGTCGGAGAGTTCCACTATCTCCACACGGCGCCAGACGGAACCCCGTACGAAGACCCGAATCTTCTGGGACGGCAGGTCATCGACGCTGCCCGCTCCGTTGGAATACGCATTGTCCTGTTGCGTTCCGCCTACCTCCGTTCCGGCTTTGAACTGTCACCCGATCCCGGCCAGACACGCTTCTTTGAGACGGCGTCCGACTTCTGCAGGAATGCTGAGGCCTTGATCGGCACATACTCCCACGATCCTCACGGCGTCCGGTTCGGCATCGCGCCGCACAGCGTTCGTGCGGTGCCCCTGGACGCTCTCCATCCAATTGTTGCCTGGGCTCGCTCGAAAGATCTGCCGGTTCATATGCACGTCGCCGAGCAGCTTGCTGAGAATGCAGCCTGCGTGCGCGAGTATGGAAGAACGCCGCTCGCGCTGTTGCACGACGAAAAATTACTCGGGCCGGATTTCACGGCCGTTCACGCGATTCATATCACGGACGAAGAGATCGCTAGGCTGGCGGAGGCTCAGGGCACCATCTGCTCCTGCCCGACGACAGAGAGGAATCTTGGCGACGGCATTCTTGCAGCGGAGAGCGCGATGCGGGCCGGCATCCGCATTGCGCTTGGCTCGGATAGCCAGGCGCAGATAGACCCTTTGGAGGATGCTCGCCAACTCGACTACCACCTGCGCCTGATGCAGCAGCAGCGGGCCATTCTCGATCAGATCGAGGGGCAGTCCCTGTCCGCCAGGCTCTTTGCTTGTGCGACTGTCAACGGGGCACGATCTCTCGGTCTCGACAGCGGGTCATTCACTCAGGATTCTTCCGCAGACTTCATCACGGTGGACCTGAACGATCTATCCATCGCAGGTCACAGCGGCGAGGACCTTCTGCAGATTCTCATGTTTGGCCTCAATCGATCGGCGATCAAGGATGTCTTCGTCAGTGGCAAACAAATCCTGAGAGATGGAAAGCACGCGCTGGAGGAGGAGATCGTCGCTCGCTACCAGGAGGTCCATCGCAGCGTTTGGAAGGACACACCGGGCTTTGGGGTGAAGAGATGACTGCAGCAGACTATCTTCTCGACCTCATCCGAATCCGGTCTGTATCGGCATCGAGCAATCGCGCCGTTGTGGACTACGCCCGGAACGTGCTGCATCAGGCAGGTTGGAGTACACGCGAACTTGCCTACGTTGACGCGAACGCTGTCGAGAAGGTCAATTTGATCGCAGCCCCGCCCCGGCAGGATGTCTCAGCTCAGTCGGTTGACCTTGCCTTCGTATGTCATACCGATACGGTCCCGTTTTCATCCTCCTGGGAGGGGGCGCTCGAGCCCTTCGCCGACGAAGAGCATATCTATGGTTGCGGGGCGTGCGATGTAAAAGGGTTCCTCGCGTGCCTGTTGCAGGCAGCCGCATTGCAGCCTCACGGCGATTGGGCGGAAGGGTTACGAATTGTCCTGACGGCAGATGAAGAGATCGGCTGCGTGGGGGCCAGGCATCTGCTTGCACAGGACACCATCAGGCCCAGGCGCCTGGTCGTCGGGGAGCCGACATCGCTGCATGCCGCCCGCGCCGGAAAGGGATATTGTCTCTCCGAGGTTGTGGTGCAGGGAATCGAAGCCCACAGCGCACACCCCGAGCAGGGAGCCTCCGCGATCTTCGCGGCTAGCCGGATGATTCGATCGATTGAAGAGCTTGCTGTGCAGTTGAGAGAGCAGACGCATGACCTCTTTCACCCCGCCTATACCACCGTGAACGTTGGCACCGTCGAAGGTGGGACAGCGAAGAACATCATCGCCGGCGAGTGCAGGTTTCTGGTCGAATGGCGGCCCGTTCCAGGACTTGACCCCGAATTCATCCCCGCAGCCTTGCAAAGCTACGCGGAGGCTCTTCAGCAAAGAGATTCCCGAATCCGATGCACGATTCACTCACTTCGTCAGCAGGCTGGCTTCGAGACGGCTGAAATATCCACGTTGGTGCAAACGCTTGTTGAGAAGACGGGACAGGCGCCGGCTTCCATCCCTTTTGGCTCTGAGGCAAGCGTGTTCGCGCCCATTGCGGAAGAGACAGTCGTCTTTGGACCGGGGGATATGCAAACGGCTCATAGTGACAGGGAGCGCGTTCCTGTGGCTGAATTGGAGAAGGCCGCCGCCGTATTGAAGAGCCTGATGTTCCCTAAGAATCGTGTCTAAAACTGGGAGCAGCCTGATCCTCCCATCATGCTATCGAACGGCAGTTCTGCGGGTATTTCGCATCACCAGCCATACGAAAGCTACCCCTCCAGGGTTCCTGCGGTATGGATACGACTTTCAGTCAAGTCCAGTTCGTACTGAAGTGCTCGCAACGCTTCTTCGCTGATCTGTCCATCGTCACGCAAACGAATAAGAGCGTTCCGCTCAACCTGAAGCACATCCATCATGGCCGCTTTCCGATCGGAGTAGTCGACATTGCCAACCGATGCCCCTTCACTTTCTGGCGGAAGGGAATCAAGTCTTTTTTGATACATAGCGATGATTTCGCTGAACATGGCCGACTGATCCTTTTTCTTGACGCGTCTGCGGCTTAGGTGCGCCACTGCCTCTCTCAGGAGCACTCGCCGAGCTTCCTGCTCTTCCTTGTGGGAAGATGGCGCACCGCACAGTCCCAGCAGCCGGATTAACGAGGGCATCGTCAACCCTTGAATCACAAGAGTGGCGAAGATCAGACAGAACGCCAAATAGATAATCATGCTCCGCTGTGGCAGCGTATAGGGCAACGAGACTGCTGCGGCCAGAGAGAGCACTCCCCGCATCCCTCCCCAACCAATGATGAAGGTAGCTCCAGGAGACGGAGGTTCAACCTTAATTTTCTGTGCCCACCGCTGCAATGCATATGAAACGTAGGTTTCTCCGAAGACCCAGAGCATTCGGATAGCGATCATGGCTAAGCTAAAACCGATGCCATATCGAAGCAGTACGGAATGACTCATTCCGTGGATCTGCCCCATGACATAGGGCAACTGAAGACCGATCAAAACAAAGACGATGCCGTTCAAGATGAAAGTTAACGCATCCCAGACTGCTGCTGCCTGCAGCCTCACGCCAGGAGACATATAGGTAACGCTTTTCCGGCTCATGTACATGCTGCATGCAATCACCGCGATGACACCGGACACCCTCATCCGTGCTCCCAATAGGTAAGTTGCATACGGAACCAGGAGGCTGATGATGATCTCAATGCCGCCGTCATCGACCCACGTCTCAAACCACGCTACGATTGCACCGACTGCCAGGCCAATGAGTACTCCTCCTCCAATCAGGAAAACTAACCGTCCCACTGTCTCGATGGGGGACGGAGTTCTTCCCGTCGCAAGAAGGAGCAGGCCAAATTGCAGGGCGACAAGGCCTGTGCCATCGTTTACAAGACTCTCCGCTTCCAGAATCTCGACGATCGATTGGGGGATGCCGAGGCGACGAGCGATCGATGTAGCCGCGATAGCGTCGGTTGCAGCCACTACCGCCCCGAGAAGCACGGCCGATCGCCAATCGAATCCCGGCAGGATTTTTCCCGCCGTCATTGCCAGCCCCAGGATTGTGAAAAAGACCAGACCCACGGCTAGCTTCGCAATACTCGAAAAATTCCTTTGGAATTCGCGCCAGGAAAGCGTCCAGGCTGCAGCGTGAAGCAGGGGCGGAAGAAAAACCAGGAACACAATGTCCGGATCTAGATCGATGCGCGGCATTCCAGGCACAAACCCAAGCAATAATCCGGCAGTGACCAACAAAATTGGATACGGGATCTTTAGCCTGCGCGCCAGGGCGGCAAACATGGCGACAAAGACCAGGAGCAGAAGAACTACGGTCTCAACAGACTGTACTCCACCGCCGGGCGTCACGAGTGCTCTCCGGGAAGCGCCACGAAGGCGCATTTTTCGAGATCGTAGGGCAGACGGGACATTCCCTATTATCTCGCGCAAGCGCAACACCGCCGCGGGCTACCCCCTCACGTTCAACGAGGTCAACGCGGCGGCCGCCAACGTTGGCGAGAGCTTCGTCGTGCAAGAGCCTTCCACCCAGGACATACAGGTATGCGCGGGTACGATGGCAACCGGCATCTCTGGCAATAGCCTTCAATAACGTCTTCGGTTCAAATTGACTCCCCACGAAAGCGAATCCACGGCCCAATTCCAGAAATAGATCACGGAGGTGGAGGAGCAAACCTCGTTCCAACTCGCGCTCCTGGGTACTAGAGGTAGCGTCAGGAAATCGAAGTTGTATGGATCTTTGAGCGTCCGGTTGAGAGCGATCTATTGCTGGAGAAGCAGCAGCCATTCTCCGGCGTCAGGCTTTTCGATTACGGTGCCTGCCTGGCCTGAGATGGTGGCAGCTTCTTTCGATGTTCCCGTCCTGGGGTTGAACCAGAGGCCGTGATAGGCGGGGTGTGGAAGAGCCTTCGCTAAGGTGAGGTTGCTTCCAGAACGTGTATCGATCAGCACCGGATCGTTCGCCGCTCCGGCAAGAACCCAGTTGTGGGTTGCATCGGACACTATGCCATCGACTGGGCTCAGCTTCATCAATGCAGTTGCCAGATGGTCATGGATGAATTGATCGATCATGGCATCTGAGGGATTGTCTTTGTAGAGGGATGTGCGGCCACGAAGAGACGACTGTGAAGCCGCGCCGCCCATGAGGATTGGCAGAGGTCCGGCACCGCTTTCCATGGGGACAAATGCTATGTTGGGATAGCGATCGCGGTACTCGCGAACCTGCTTGTAGACCAACTCCGGCGTTGTCGGCGGAGGCGTATCAGTGTAGCCTGGGAACTGCTTGCTGATGAGCTCACGGAAGGCGTGATTCTCGCCGGCCTTTGGAGCGAACAGCGTGCCGTCCGGCTCGTAGATCCAATAGCGCATGTCGACGGCTGCGATCTGCTTTGAGCGTACCGGGTCGGCGAGGATCGCGTCTGTTGTCTGTTTGCTCGTGGTCAATGCGAGGCGCACATGGCGGTGGTGCTGCTTCTCCCATTCGGCCACGGTGTCCTGAAAGAACTGCTCGAACTCCAGAGGTCCCGCATACTGATACGCCGCGCCGAAGATCACATTCGGCATGTCGCCCAGCTCGTCGAGCACGTGGAGGATGTAGTCGTGGTGCAGCTTCCGCAGCGGGGCATAGCTGACGCTGAAGAACTCGTTGCCGACGTCGAGTCTCGTCCCTCCCGGATGGTAGGGCGGCGGCTCGGGCAGGCCTGTGTCGTTGATGTTGTTCGCGGGGCGCCAGGGGAAGTCAGCCCAGTGGGGGCCGATCTCAAGTACGTTGTGATCGTTGTAGAGGTCGAAGTAGACGATGAGGCCCTGTTGGGCGGCGAGCTTCGCGAACTCGCGGTGCCGTTCGAAGTACCAGGGGTTGTAGTGGGAGACATCGAAGAGGCTTAGGCCATCCCACCCTGTGCCTTTGCCGCTGCGGGCCCACGGCATCTCGAAGAACGGTGCCCAGACGTTGCCGTCTGGCTCATGGTCGATCATGTGCGCGTCGCGACGGTGTTCATACCAGAGCCCCGGCCCCACCTGCAGGAAGATCACACCTTTGGCTTTCAAGCGTGTAGCAAACTCAGGAAGGTCTTCGGTCAGGCCTGGGCCGACCTGTCCCGGCATGAAGCGAGTGATGCTCGAGCCTGTGGTCAGGACCGCGGTGGCTGGTGAGGTATCGCCTTTCCACCAGGCTTCGCCTTGCGACTCTCCCCAGGCTACCTGGCCGTCCATCACAAAACGTCCGTTGACGATAGAGAAGGGATGTTCGGCGGGTTCCGGAGTGGAAGTCGGCCGTTCAGCTTTGAAGAGAGGCGGCGTGCTCTTGTCCTGAGGAATGGTGTCGGCGGAGGTCGTTATGCCGCGTGCTGCTAGCTCGACCTGATAGAGCGGCTGCTCGGAATGTATCGCAAAGTTTGGCGCTTCAGGCGGTCCTTTGGCTTCTACGGATTTTGCCGTCACGTTCCAAAGCACGGAGTTAGCTGCGGTCCAGCCAGCACCTTGCGCGCGGGTCTGGTCGAGGATCAGTTGAACACTGGCATCGGGGACATGCACGTTCTCGTAGAGTACGCCCGAGGCCCAACCTTCGAACGCGCCGCTGGCACCCAGCGATCCTGAGGCGTCGCAGTCGAGAAAGACATTGGGGCCTGCGGCCAGTAGGCCGGTAGCAAAGTCATTCATGCCTGCCTCGCTGTGGCAGCGCTCGACCAGCACCTGCTGTCCGTAGACCACGAAGGCCTGGCGGCGATACCCGCCGACCTCGGAGATGGGCGCTTCAAAGCGGCAGTCCGCGATGGTGATACGTCGAGCCCGTAGTCCCGTTCGCACAGCAGAGGCGACGAAGTGCCGTGCTGTAACCTGTCTTACCCAGCCATCTTCGACATGATCGAGTGCGATCGCGATCCAGGAGTGTTCTTCGTCTTTTGGAAAGTGCGTGTCATAGGCCGATTCGAGCGTGAGAGCTTCGATGCCGATGTGCTGCGGCGTCTCGTTCGTGCGCACTGCTGCGACGGTACCGCCGCCGTATCGCTTTTCGAGGGCTGTCGTGATCGGTGCGTCGATCTCGATCCTGCCGCTTGCGGCATCGACGGCTGTGACGGTTCTGTCCCAGACCAGATCATGCGATCTGGGATGCCAGTCGAGACGCGCATTGGCGAAGGTTCCAGGCAGGCCCGTCATGCCCAGCGATTTGATCCACTCGATGGTGCTTGGCCGACGCACGACGATGTGCGTTCCGACGGGAAAGGCCGCGGTGTCGGCGACTTTGAAGGAGCGGGCTCCGGTTGGAACGGTTTCGTCGGTGATCGCGACGGGATCGCCGATCTCTGAGTCAGTATGGCTACCGACTTCAATCAGTGTTCGGCGATTGTTGCCTGTAGCGAGGAGGGTCGTCTTCGATCCTCGGCCCCGGAGTACGACGCCGCTGGCGCGCAGGTGCAGTTGTCCTCCGACGAGATACTGTCCCGCTTCGAGAAGGATGGCGCCGCGAAAGCCATTGGCTTGTACCGGCATTGCGGATATGTGATCGATCGCCGATTGCAGCAGTGCTGTGTCGTCCTTGCCGCTGGGCTTTACTGCAAGCACCGCCGCGACTGAGGGAATGGGCTTGCCGGCTTCGAATC
Source organism: Granulicella mallensis MP5ACTX8 (assembly GCF_000178955.2). Classification (NCBI taxonomy): domain Bacteria; kingdom Pseudomonadati; phylum Acidobacteriota; class Terriglobia; order Terriglobales; family Acidobacteriaceae; genus Granulicella; species Granulicella mallensis. The sequence goes on from NC_016631.1 coordinate 2,327,308, forward strand.
CCGCGAAGGAGAAGTCGATGGAGACAGGGTTCTTTGCCGCCTGGGCTGCAGCGATACAGCATCCACTTGCTAGAAGCGCGCCGACGAGTACTTGTCTAAGGCTCACAACCATTCCAATCTGTGAATCAAGGCGATTCACTGTTGAGGGAAGGGAACAAACTTGTCCGTGCAGGAGGCTGCGGAGCCTTGCCCGGGCTTGCCGTCAATTGTTGAGTCCGTACCGTTCGCTAGCTGGAGATTCACCGGGCCCGGGCCGAGGTGCAGGTCAGCGTGGCTGATGACGTACTGATACGGCAGAGCATCGGTCAGCAGTACATCGTCGAGGTTGGCTCCGATGCGGTAGTCCGTGGCGTAGCCGTTGAACGAGATCTTGCCGCCGCCCGACACACGAACACGGTGCAGCGTAACGTCGCGCATGCTCGGGGGTGAGTTGCCTTTCAGCGTTCCGGCGGCGGAATAGGCGGTGTCGAGCGTAATGGGATTGCGGGAGTTGCGCACGCAGACGTCGTCATACACGACGTCATGCACCAAGCCGCCGCGCGATCCGTTCGACTTGATGCGAATGCCGTTGTCGGGGCCGTCCAGCGAGAGATCGAAGACGCGAATCTGGCTGACGCCGCCATTGGTCTCGCTGCCGATCGATATCCCATGTCCCCAATAGAAGTGATTGTGGCTGACAGTCATGTTGGTCAATCCGCCGGTTCCGCCTTTGATTGCGATGTTGTCGTCGCCAGCGCGGATGTAGCTATGGGTAATGGTGATGTTCTTCGCTCCATCGCCTGGGTCGACGCCGTCGGTATTGGGAGCGTTGCGCTGTGGCGTGTCGATCTTCAAGGCCCACACGGTAAAGCCGTCGCCGTGGTTGTAGACGACATGGAAGTTGGGCGAGTTCTTCAGCGTGATCCGATAGAGCGTGAAGTTGTCGGCGGTGTCGGTGACGATCAGGCGAAAGCACTGCTGGTGGCCTGTCTTTCCAGCCTGCGCTGCGAGGCCCCACCAGGTAAGGTCCTTGCCCAGAATCTGCTCTTCGCCTCGGCCATCGATGGTTCCATCGCCCATCACGCCCGCTCCCGATACGTGCTTTGCAGAGATCAGTGGCTTGCATCCGCCACGGGTTTCGCTCAGGATTCCGCAACTACCTGGGGAGGTTTCAAAGACCGCGGCGTCACGTGATGCGAAGAGGGTTACTCCCTTATCGACGATCAGAGTTACGCCTTCGCGTAGTTCGAGAGGGCCGCTGAGGAAGGCGTTCGCTTTGTCGTGTGTGTGCAGGACGACTCCATGGCCTTTTGTGCAGGTATCGAGGGCCTTCTGGATTCTTGCGGTATCGAGTTTGTTTTCGTCTTCTGCGGCTAGTGAGTGGCCGCTTGTGTTGAGCTGCGCGTCGAGTGAGGCACAGGCTGGAGGCAGCGTTGGCTCTGTGACGGTGCGGGTATCCTGCGCGATGAGAAGGCTTGAGGATGAGAGGGCCAGCACGCTGAGAGCGAGACAGAGCCGATTTGGGAGCGTTCTGGGGAATTTAGGGGGATTTTGGCTTTTGCGGTTGCGGAGGACCTGCGACAGGCTCTTATCGACCGTGCCTGTCTGACAGGCAAGATTTGTTTGCCCGAGGCTCTTTTTCGAGTTGAAATGCGTTGCCGCAAGGAGAATATTGAATAATCTCATCGCAAGCTTTGTTACATAGACGCACCAAGGCCGTCAACTGATTGGTATGACCAATCGGCTGGGGTGCCTTACAGGGGAGGGTGAGCTGTGACGTTTGTGGTGGTGCTGGCGAAGAACGGGAGGAAGCAGGTTCGCTCCCCTTCGACTACGCTCAGGGTCGGAATGACAAAACCAGAAAGGCAAAAGCAACCGCAAAAGCAGATTCCCTACGGGAATGACAAGCCAGAAAAGCAAGAGCAAAGATAACAGCAAGAGCTAAGGCAACGACGTTTAGCTATCCTTGCGATAGAGAAGATTACGCATGGCTTGCCTGCGGGCTTCGTTGGCTTCGCTGATGGACTTGCGTTCGTCGGCATCCATGCGGCGCTTGCCGCCGGTCTCCATGGCTTCTGGGGTGCTGCACTGCGGGCAGCGATTGGCGAAGCCGGGTTTGTCCGGTTTCAATTCGAACTCTTCGGAGCAGACGATACAGGTTTTGATCGGGAAAGGCATTGCGCTGTTCCCATGATACGTCTGTGGCGGGCTTCCCTCAAGGTGTTGTGCCAGGGCTGAGGGTTGTAGTTTTACTTTTATGTGTGGGTACAGAAGGCTATTGAAGCAATGACGATCTCGAATCTTTTGCCGTTTGGCGTAGTCTTCGTGCAGCAGGAAGAGAGTTTCAGCGGCTCTCTTTCGCTGGAGGAAGAAAAGGCCCTCGGCGGTGCCGTGCTTAAACGGCGCATGGAGTTTACCGCTGGAAGAACCTGCGCTCGCAGCGCGTTGGAGCGACTGGGGACTCCGGTCTCTTCGCTGTTGCGGGGACCGGCGAGGGAGCCGCTCTGGCCCTCCGGGGTCGTTGGCAGCATTACGCACTGCGAAGGGTATTGCGCTGCCGCAGTCGCCTATCAGGAGAGGTTCGCAGGGATCGGCATCGATGCCGAAGTGAATGAGCCGCTGCCCGAGGGCACCCTGGAGCTGGTGGCTCGTCCGGAGGAGCTGGAGCGTTTGGGGAGACTTCCCGCAGGCTCTCTTTGCTGGGATCGACTGCTCTTCAGCATCAAGGAGAGTGTCTACAAGACCTGGTACCCGCTCACGAAGTCCTGGCTTGGTTTTGAAGAGGCCTCGGTCACGATCGATTCCAATCAACAGACCTTCCAGGTTGATTTGCTCATAAGAGACTATCCCGAAATTCTCTCCCACCTTCGTGGCCGGTATCTAGTGGAGGGAAGGCATATTTTGACGGCCATCGTCCTTGCAGGCGGAGCGTCTTCGGGGAATCTTCAGGAGCCTGTGTTCCGAGGTTGATGCACGCCATAGATTCTTTCCATGGTGCGCTACACTGATTACCAGACTATAAAACTCGGCAAAAGCGTGTCACTTGAGAAGCTGCGATGGAGCTGGAATTCATGGGCCGATATCGAAGCTTTATGCCCTATGTCCTATCCTGATAGGGAATCCTGTGTGCGTCGATGCAAAAAGCTTGTTCCCGTGATCCGGGCGCAGGGAATCGCTGCGGACCAATACCGGTTGCCGGCGATATTATCGCTTCTTAATTGTGGCTAGCGCATCACTTAGTCATCAGCGTGAATCAGTTATAGAACTTCTTCTTCTTTTCCTCCCGGGCCCCGCATTTTTATGTCGCACTCGTGCTGTGTAAATAGCAGATATTCTTGTTGCCTTTCAACTAAAGCTTTTCTGTTTCGCTATAGCGTCATCGATCACCACTCAGAGGGTTTCCTGTTGGTGAAGATTGAAACCCATAGTTAGCTACTAGTTCAAAGATTTTCCATAGATCTCCAGGGCGTGTCATCAGATTGTTATTTTGGGTTGAAAATTGAGCCGTGCAAATCGCATCATGAGGCAAGACTCGGAAGGACATGGCTTCAGCTGGGCCGTAGAAGCTGGCTGCGAGCTTTTTCCACTCTGCCGAAGGCTGAAGCTAAGGCGTAGCCGAGCGACTGAATTGCTTTTTGGGGTGCTGCCAAGACTGTGCAGGGCTCGCCAGGGATGTATTCGTGGCGAGGGCGAGCGGTTTCGCCACGGCCGAAGAAGGCAATTCAGTCGTTGCGCCCTGCGGGCTTCACTCCAGCCTTCGGCAGAGAGGTACGGGCCTTTGGCCTGCCATTTACGGCATGGCTGAAGCCATGCCCTTCCGCTCCGTGCCCTTCATGAAGAGATTGAGGCTTATGACTGCGCGCCGAGTGGGGAGCTAATCACAGAAGCACAGAGTTAGAAGGATGGGCAGTATGGGCGACGCGAATCCAGGCAAGGAAGTACCGGTATCCGTTTCACAGTCAGGCATATGGTTCGCGCAGAAGTTAGACCCATCCGTTCCAGCTTTCAATCTTGGCCAGTACTGCGAGATCGACGGTGATCTCGATCTGCAAATCTTTGAGCAGGCGTTGCGCCAGGTCCTTGGAGAGGCGGAGTGCCTGAGGGCACGGTTTTACGAAGAGGACGGCAAGCCCCGGCAGGTGATCGCCGCATCGGTCGAGTGGTCGCTCCCGGTGACTGATCTTTCCCATGAGCCGGACCCCTTTGCGTCGGCGCTGGCCTGGATGGATGTCCATCTGGCAACGCCCGTCGAGATGGATGGCGGAGAGCTCTTTTATTTTTCTATCTTCCGGTTAGCATCCAGGCGGTTTCTTTGGTATCAACGCCATCATCACGTCATAGTCGATGGATTTGGCGGTTGGACGATCTCAACTCGAGTTGCCGAGATCTACTCTGCTTTGGTTGCCGGTAGAGATGCTGGAGAGAGTCCCTTTGGCCCCCTTGAGATCCTGGAAGAAGAGGAGCGCAAGTATCGCTCCTCCGAACGCTTTGCGCGGGATAAGCAGTATTGGCTGGAGAAGCTCGAAGAGCGTGCGCCTCTCGCCCTGCTGAATGCGCAGTCTGACAGTACTCCCAGTGGGCAAGGTCTTTTTCTGAGTGGGGTGAGTTATCTCTCCGCAGAAGATAAGCAGAAGTTACAGGACCTTCTAGCTTCTACCGATCTCACATGGCCTCAGATCCTGATGGCAGCCACGGCCATTTACACCTACAGCGTGACGGGCAGCGACGACCTGGTGCTGGCTCTTCCTGTAGCTCTCAGGTCGGGTACGGTCCGCAATATTCCGGGTGTGGTGTCGAACGTTCTTCCGGTGCGGTTGCGGGTGCGTCCGGATATGAGTCTGCTGGAGCTGACCAGGCAGATCGCTCGAGAGCTCCGGCAACACCTGAGACACCAGCGCTATCGCACGGAGGATATGCACCGCGACCTCGGAATGCTGGGGCAGGCTCAGAAGCTCTACGGCACCATCGTCAATGTCATGTCCTTCGACTATGACCTGAAGTTTGGCGAGAGCACGAGCAGGACCTTCACGCTGGCTGTGGGGCCTGTCGAGGACATGTCCATCCTGGGCTACGATCCGTCCGACCGGGATGGCCTGCGGATTATCTTTCATGCCAAGTCTTCTCTCTACAGCGCGGAGGATCTGGCGCGGCATCAAGAGCGTTTTATTGCGGTGCTCCGGAAGACGATCACGAATCCGAATGAGCTCGTTGCCAGGATCGACTTGCTCGAAGCTTCAGAGAAGCAGTTGGTTCTGCAGGAGTGGAACGATACGGCACGGCCTGTTCCCGCGGAGACGGTAGTCGATCTGTTCGAACGGCAGGTCGAGAAGACTTCGAACGCTGTCGCTGTTGTCTGTGAAGACGAGCAGCTGACCTATGAGGAGTTGAATCAGCGGGCCAATCGTCTAGCCCGGCTGTTGGTTGCTGAGGGCGTTAAGCCGGAGGCGATGGTTGGCCTGTGCGTGGAGCGGTCGCTGGAGATGGTTGTCGGTTTATTCGGCATTCTGAAGGCGGGGGCTGCTTACCTGCCGCTGGATGCGGACTATCCCCACGACCGGCTCGAATTTATGGTGCAGGACACGAAGCCGGTGTGTGTGCTGACCACGGAGACTACGAAAGAGGTTGTGTCGCCCGGGGTTCCGCAGATTCAATTGGATTCCAGGAAGATCGTCACCAGGCTTAGCCGGTTGTCGAGGACAAATCCGAACCGCGTCAGTGTTGGGTTGAATCCGGAGCATCCTGCGTATGTGATCTATACCTCGGGTTCTACGGGCAGGCCTAAGGGCGTTGTCGTCGAGCACCGGGGCTTGCGCAATCTGCTCTCCTGGATTCAGGATTCGTGTGAGCTCAACGCGCAGGACGCGCTTCTGCAAAAGACTCCGTTTGGCTTCGATGCTTCTGTCACGGAGCTCTTCTGGCCGCTGTGCTTCGGGAGTCAGTTGGTGATGGCTCGACCGGAAGGGCATAGAGATCCTGCGTATCTGGCGGAGGCGATCCGGCGCTATTCGATTACGACGATCCAGTTTGTTCCCACGATGCTGGAGCAGTTCCTCGAGTTTGCGGATGCGAAGCGTTGCCCAAGTCTGCTGCGTGTGCAGTGCGGCGGCGGCATTTTATCGGAGGCGCTTAGGAAACGTTTCAGGGAGCGTCTGCCTGGTGTCTTGCTCTTCAATCTTTATGGGCCGACTGAAACTACGGTTGACGTGACTTCGTGGGAGTCGGCAGAAGACGGGTCTGAGGCGGGTCTTCCGCCAATCGGCAAGCCTGTCTGGAACACGCAGCTTTACGTGCTGGACAGCAGTCTGCGTCCGATGCCGGTGGGGTCTGCTGGTGAGCTGTACATCGCGGGCAGTGGGTTGGCGCGCGGGTATCTGGGACGAGCTGGGATGACGGCGGAGCGGTTCGTGGCGAACCCGTACGGGGAGCCTGGTAGCCGGATGTACCGCACGGGCGATCTGGCGCGGTGGCGCAAAGACGGGGTTTTGGAGTATCTGGGACGCACGGATCACCAGGTGAAGATTCGTGGATTCCGTATTGAGGTAGGGGAGATCGAGGCGGCACTGCTGCGTCATCCGTCGGTAGGCCAGGCCGTGGTGATGGCGCGTGAGGACCGTCCGGGCGAGAAGCGGCTGGCGGGTTACGTGGTGGCTGCGGCAGAAAAGACCGTGGATACGGATGAGTTGCGGAAGGTTCTGGGTCAGCAGTTGCCGGAGTACATGGTTCCGGCAGCGCTGGTGGTGCTGGAGGCCTTCCCGCTGACGCCGAACGGGAAGCTGGACCGGAAGGCATTGCCTGTGCCGGAGTTCAGGAGCACGCAGGAGTGGGTGGCACCGCGTACGCCGGAGGAGGAGATCCTGTGCGGACTGTTCGCGGAGGTCCTGGGACTGGAACGGGTGGGTGTACACGATAACTTCTTTGCGCTGGGCGGGGATAGCATCTCGTCGATCCAGTTGGTGAGCCGGGCAAGGAACGTAGGTCTGGTACTGACGCCAAGGGATATCTTCCAGCGGCAGACGGCGGAGGCCCTGGCAGCGGTGGCGCGGATTGTGTGCGATGAGAGCCTGCTGCTGAAGGAGGCTCCGGAGCAGTGGACGGCAGCGATAACGCTGACGCCGATCATGGAGTGGCTACTGGAGAAAGGTGGGCCGATCGGCCGGTTCAACCAGTCGATGCTGCTGCGGGTACCGCAGGGGTTGAAGGAACAGGCGTTGTTGCAAGCGCTGCAGGCGCTGTTGGACCAGCACTCGGTGCTGCGGCTGAAGCTGCAGGGAAGCCGGATGGTGATTCAGGCTTCGGGCAGCGTGGAGGCTGGTTCGTGCTTCCGGCGAGTGACGTCTGGGGATATCGCAGCGGTCGCTCTGGAGGCGGAGCAGCGGCTGTCGCCTGAGGCGGGCCGTGTGTTGCAAGCGGTGTGGTTCGAGGGCGTTGCAGGTGAAGCTGGCCGGTTGCTGTTGGTGATCCATCATCTTGCGGTAGATGGAGTGTCGTGGCGGATTCTGGTGGAGGATCTGGTTACGGCGTACCAGGCTGCGGCGAAGGGCGAGAAGCCTGTGCTGGCAGCGGTAGGGACGTCGTTCCGGGTGTGGTCGGAGCGGCTGGCAGCGGCGGCGCGTGAGGAGAAGAGAGTCGCGGAGCTGGAGATGTGGAGCACGATCCTGCGGGCGCAGGATGCGCCGCTGTTCTCGCAGGCGTTCGATCCGAAGCGGGATACCACGGAGACAGCGCAGCACTTGAGCCTGACGCTGCCGTCGAGCCTGACGGTGCCGCTGCTGAGCAAGGTACCTGCGGCGTTCCGTGCGCGGATCAACGAGGTTCTGCTGAGTGCGCTGGCGCTGGCGGTCGCGGGATGGAAGGGCAGGAATACGTCTGGATTGCTCGTTGATGTGGAAGGCCATGGACGCGAGGAACTGTTTGAGGGCGTGGACCTGTCGCGGACGGTGGGCTGGTTCACGAGTATGTTCCCGGTGCGGTTGGACGCGGTTGATCCACGGGAGGCACTGGGTGGCGGAGCTGCGTTAGAGCGAGCGTTCAAGGGGATCAAGGAACAATTGCGACAGATCCCCGATAGCGGAATCGGATATGGGCTGCTGCGATATCTGAACCCGGAGACGGGCAAGGTTCTGAAGGGCTTGGCGAAGCCGCAGATCGGGTTCAACTACCTGGGACGGTTCGCGGCGCCGGAGGAGCGGGACTGGACGATCGCGGCGGAGGCCGGATCGTTGCAGGGTGGGTCTGATCCCGGGATGCCCTTGGCGCATGGTTTGGAGCTGAATGCATTCACGCTGGACCGGAACGAAGGCTCGGAACTGGTGGTGAAGTGGAGTTGGGCTACGGCGCTGTTGACCGAGCAGGAGGTGCGAGAGCTGGCTGTAGGCTGGTTCCGGGCGCTGGAGGTCTTCGTCCAGGTTGCACTGGAGCGCAGAGCTATCGGACGGACGCCCTCGGATCTGGAACTGGTGCGGCTGACGCAGAGGCAGATCGAGGGGCTGGAGAAGAAGTATCCGGGGCTGGCGGAGGGCTGGTTCTGGGCGCTGGAGGTCTTCGTCAAAGAAGCACTTGAACCCAAGGCTATTGGGCGTACGCCCTCGGATCTGGAGTTGGTGCGGTTGACGCAAGGGCAGATCGAAGGCCTGGAGAAGAAGTATCCGGAACTGGCGGAGGTGCTGCCGGCATCTCCCCTGCAGGAGGGTCTGCTGTTCCATGCCTTGTACGACAAGCAGGCGCTGGATATCTACACGGTGCAGTTGGTGCTGGAGCTGGAGAGCGAGGTCGAGGAAGCTGCTATGCGGGAAGCAGCAAAGCGGCTGGTGCGTCGCCATGCGAACCTGCGGGCGAGCTTCGAGTACGAGGGCCTGGACCAGCCGGTGCAGGTGATCTCGGAGGACACCGTGCTGCCCTGGTGGACGGTCGATCTCGCACGGTTGCCCTCAACAGAACAGGAGAGTGCCTGGCGGCAGTTACTGGCGGAGGACCGGGCTCAGCGCTTCGACCCATCCGTGGCTCCGCTGCTTCGCTTCACCCTGGTCAAGCTGGCCAGCGGCAGATACAAGCTGGTCTTCACACACCACCATCTCCTCCTGGATGGATGGTCCATGCCCATTCTCATCAGGGAACTGCTGTTGCTCTATGCGGACAAGGGAGATGTGAAGAGACTCCCGAGGGTCACGCCGTATCAGGAGTATCTGGGCTGGCTCTCGAAGCAGGATAAGAACACCGCGGAAGCGGCCTGGAAGACGTACCTTGCCGGACTGGAGCAGCCGACGCATCTGGCTCCGGTGACGACGGAGAGTATTTCTACCGTTCCGGAGAGCACGACGCACTGTTTATCCGTGGCGCTGACGGAAGATCTGCGGCACGCTGGACGTACCTATGGACTGACGCTGAACACCTTCCTGCAGGGCGCGTGGGCGATCCTGCTGAGCTGCCTGACGGGCCAGAACGATGTTGTGTTTGGCGTCACGGTATCGGGACGGTCGGCGGACATCGGTGGCTTCGAGAGCATGGTGGGGCTCTTCGTGAATACGTTGCCGTTGCGACTGCAGCTGCAGGGCGAGGACTCCATTCTGGAGACCCTGACGCGGCTGCAGGAGCAGCAGTCGTATGTGATGCTGCACCAGCATGTGTCGCTGGTGGACCTGCAGAGGCTGGCGGGGATTGGCGAGCTCTTTGACACGCTGTTTGTCTTCGAGAACTATCCGCTGGACCGGGACGTGCTGGGCGCGACGATTCCCGATCTGAAGCTGGCCGGAATTGAATGCAATGACATGACGCACTATCCGCTCTCGCTGGTGGTGATTCCGGGAGAGGCTCTACAGCTTCGTGTGCAATATAACGCCGGACTGTTCGAGCGCAACGCGATTATCACGCTGATCGGGCGTCTGACGCGGCTGCTGGAGTTGATCGTCTCGAATCCGGATGAGCTGATCGGCCGTGTGGATGTGCTGGGCGCGACGGAGCGGCACCGTGTGTTGAAGGAGCTGAACTCCACGGCTCATGAGGTGACCGAGAAGACGATGACCGACCTGCTGCAGGAGCAGGCGGAGCGCACGCCGACGGCGGAGGCGCTGATCTTTGGGGAGGTTAGCCTCAGCTATCAGGAGTTGCACGCGCGCGCGAATCAATTGGCCCATTGGCTGATGACGCAGGGTGTCGGGCCGGAGAGCCTGGTGGCGGTGGCGATTCCGCGTTCGGTGGAGATGGTGGTGTCGCTGCTGGCGATTATGAAGGCCGGTGGGGCTTATATGCCGCTGGATACGGACTATCCGCCGGAGCGTCTGGCGTACATGCTGGAGGACGCGCAGCCGGTGCTGGTGCTGACCAGCGTGGAGATCTCCGCGCAGCTTCCGGAGCTGACCGCCAAGCTGCTGCTGGACGACGCGGCGACGCAGGAGATGCTGGCGGGTTATTCAACGAAGCCTCCGACGGACAAGCAGCGGGAGCAGCCTTTGCAGCCGGGGCATCCGGCGTATGTGATCTACACCTCGGGTTCGACGGGCAAGCCGAAGGGCGCGATGATTGCGCACCACGCGATTGTGAACCGCCTGAAGTGGATGCAGGCCGAGTACCAGTTGCAGGCGGACGATCGCATTCTGCAGAAGACGCCGTTCGGCTTCGACGTGTCGGTGTGGGAGTTCTTCTGGCCGCTGCTGGAGGGCGCGACGCTGGTGATGGCCAAGCCGGGCGGGCATAAGGACCCTGTCTACCTGGTGGACTTGATCCAGACCAGCAGGATTACGACGCTGCACTTTGTGCCTTCGATGCTGCAGGCCTTCCTGCTGGAGCCGACGGCGGTGAAGTGCCAGGGACTGCGCCGGGTGATCTGCAGCGGCGAGGCGTTGCCGGTGGAGCTGCAGGAGCAGTTTCATGGACTGCTGCCGTCCGCGCTGCACAACCTGTATGGCCCGACGGAAGCCGCGGTGGATGTGAGCTACTGGGCCTGCGAGCCGGGCGACAGGTCGCTGTCGGTGCCTATCGGAAGACCGATCTGGAACATCCAGCTCTATGTGCTGGACCGGAGTCTGCGGCCTGTTCTGGTGGGGGCCTCGGGAGAGCTGTATATCGCGGGGCGTGGATTGGCGCGCGGGTATCTGGGACGGCCCGGCCTGACGTCGGAGCGCTTTGTGGCGAATCCGTACGGAGAGCCGGGAAGCCGGATGTATCGCACGGGCGATCTGGCGAAGTGGCGCAAAGATGGCGCGCTGGAGTACCTGGGCCGTACCGACCACCAGGTAAAGATTCGCGGCTTCCGCATTGAGATGGGCGAGATCGAGGCGGCGCTGTTGCGTCATCCTTCGGTGGCGCAGGCGACGGTGATCGCGCGCGAGGATCGTCCGGGTGAGAAGCGGCTGGCGGGCTACGTGGTAGCTGCCGCGGACCAGCAGGTGGATACGGAAGCGTTGAGCCAGATGCTGGGTAAGGAGCTGCCGGAGTACATGGTTCCTTCGGCGCTGATCGTGATGGAGGCCTTCCCTCTGTCTCCGAACGGAAAGCTGGATCGCAAGGCGTTGCCTGCGCCGGACTACGCCAGCACGGCCGAGTGGGTCGCCCCGCGTACGCCGCAGGAGGAGATTCTGTGCTCGCTGTTTGCCGAGGTGCTGGGGCTTACGCGGGTCGGCGTGAACGACAACTTCTTCGCGCTGGGCGGACACTCGCTGCTGGCCACGCGCTTGATGAGCCGGGTGCGGAGTGCGTTGAATGTGGAGCTTTCGATTCGCGTGCTCTTTGAGGAGCCCACGGTGGCGAGGCTGGCGCAGCGGTTGAAGGGGGCTCAGTCGTCGGGGGCTCCGCTGCGGCCTATGCCGAGGCCGGAGGAGATTACGCTCTCGTCGGCGCAGCACAGGCTGTGGTTCCTGAATTGCATGGATGGCGGAAGCTCGACGTATCTGATCTCGGGAGCACTGCGTCTGCGTGGGGAGTTGAACGTTGCGGCGCTGGAGGCGGCTTTCGCCGATCTGCTGGAACGGCACGAGAGTCTGCGTACGATCTTCCCGGAGATGGAGGGGATTCCGCATCAACACGTGCTGGAGGCGGAGGGGCTTTCGATTCCGCTGGCGGCGGTTACGGCCACGGAAGAGACGCTCGCCGCGGTGTTGGCACAGGCTAGGGAGAAGGGGTTCGATCTCTCAAGGGAGATACCGCTGCGGGCACATCTGGTTGAGATCAGCTCTACGGAGCATGTTCTCCTGATCCTGCTGCACCACATTGCAGGCGATGGCTGGTCGCTGACGCCGCTGTTCGAGGATCTGGCGACGGCGTATGCCGCGCGTAGTGAGGGGCGCAGGCCGGAGTTTGAGCCGCTGCCGGTGCAGTATGTCGACTACACGTTGTGGCTGAAGGAGAGCCTGGGCACGGAGTCCGATGCGGAGAGCGTGGTGTCGCGCCAGTTGCAGTACTGGACGGAGACGCTGGCGGAGCTGCCGGACCATCTCGATATCCCTACGGATCGTCCGCGGCCTGTGGAGACGACGCATGGCGGCGCGCTGCTGCCGTTCAAGTTCTCGGCGAGCCTGCACCAGCGGCTGCAGGACCTGACGCGCGAGAGCCGGGTGAGCCTGTTCATGATGTTGCAGGCAGGGTTGGTGCTGCTGCTGAGCCGGTTGTCGAACTCCAACGATATTCCGCTGGGCACTCCGATTGCAGGGCGTACGGATAGTGCGCTCGACGACCTGGTGGGTGTGTTTGTGAACACGCTGGTGTTGCGTGTCGATACGTCGGGGCGGTTGAGTTTCCGCGATTTGCTGGAGCGAGTGCGCACGACGGACCTGAATGCCTATGCGCACCAGGAGATGCCGTTTGAGCGGTTGGTGGAGGCGCTGCAACCGGCGCGTTCGTTGTCACGTCATCCGCTGTTCCAGATCATGCTGACGCTGCAGAATGCTCCTGAGCCGACGCTGGAGTTGTCGGGAGTGACGGCGACGCTGGAGCCGGTGCATACGGACGTGGCGAAGTTCGATCTCTCGTTCACGTTTACGGAGCAGAGAGACGGCAAGGGCGCGCCGAAGGGGATCGACGGCTATATCGAGTACAGCACCGATCTGTTCGACCGCGATACGGTTGAGGTCTTCGCGAGAAGATTGGAGCTGATTCTGGAGGCCGCGGTTGCGAACCCGGACCAGATGATCGAAGAGATCGACATTCTGGGGGCGGAGGAGCGTCGGCTGGTTCTGGAGGAGTGGAACCAGACGGCGACCGACCTGAAGACGCAGACGTTCGCGGAGATCTTCGAAGAGCAGGTGGCGTATGCGCCGGAGGCGTTGGCGCTGGTCTTCGGAAAGCAGCAACTGAGCTATGGCGAGTTGAATGCGCGAGCGAACCGGTTGGCGCACTGGCTGGTGGCGCAGGGGATCGGGCCGGAGAGCCTGGTGGCGATTGGGGTGCCGCGTTCGGTGGAGATGGTGGTTGCGATCCTGGCGACGCTGAAGAGCGGAGCGGCGTATCTGCCGCTGGATACGGACTATCCGGAAGAGCGGCTGGCGTACATGCTGAATGACGCGTGGCCGGTGCGGGTGTTGACGACGAAGGAAGCTTCGGGGCGTCTGCCTGGTGCGGCAGAGATTTGCGTGCTGCTGGATGATGCTGCGTTTGTTGCGAGGCTTGAGATACAGCCGGGGACGAATCCGGTTCGGGCGCAGGGGGTGGACCATGCGGCGTATGTGATCTACACGTCGGGTTCGACGGGCAAGCCGAAGGGCACGGTGATGACGCATCGCGGGCTTTCGAGCCTGGCGGCGGCGCAGATCGAGCGGTTCGAGATTACGCGGGAGGCTCGCGTGTTGCAGTTGGCGTCGTTGAGCTTTGACGCGGCGGTGATGGAGCTGCTGATGGCCTATGCCGCAGGAGCGACGCTGGTGGTGCGCGATCCGGGGCCGATTGCGGGCGAGCCGCTGGCAGAACTGCTGCGGGACCAGAGGATCAGCCTGACGCTGATTCCGCCGGTAGCGCTGGCCAGCATGCCGCAGTGGGATCTGCCGGATTTGAAGACGCTGATCGTGGGCGGTGATGCGTGCTCGCCGGAGCTGGTGTCGAAGTGGTCGGTGGGACGCAGGATGATCAATGCGTATGGGCCTACGGAGTCGACTATTGCCTGTACGTTGAGCGAAGAGCTGGTGGGGGGAGAGGTGCCTCCGCTGGGCAGGCCGATTTTGAATACTCGGGTTTATGTTTTGGACGGGAGCCTGCGGCCGATGCCTGTGGGGTCTGCGGGCGAGTTGTACATCGCGGGCATTGGGTTGGCGCGCGGTTATCTGGGACGTCCTGGGATGACGGCGGAGCGGTTTGTAGCGAACCCGTATGGGGAGCCTGGAAGCCGGATGTATCGCACGGGCGATCTTGCACGGTGGCGTAAGGATGGGGTGCTGGAGTACCTGGGTCGTACCGATCACCAGGTGAAGATCCGCGGGTTCCGTATCGAGGTTGGTGAGATTGAGGCGGCACTGCTGCGTCATCCGTCGGTAGGCCAGGCCGTGGTGATGGCGCGGGAAGATCGTCCGGGTGACAAGCGGCTGGCGGGGTATGTGGTGGCTGCGGCAGGGCAGACGGTGGATACGGATGAGTTGCGGAAGATGCTGGGTCAGCAGCTGCCGGAGTACATGGTTCCGGCAGCGCTGGTGGTGCTGGAGGCCTTCCCGCAGACACCGAGCGGGAAGCTGGACCGGAAGGCGCTGCCAGTGCCGGAGTTCACGAGCACGCAGGAGTGGGTGGCACCGCGTACGCCGGAGGAAGAGATCCTGTGCGGTCTGTTCGCGGAGGTGCTGGGGCTGGAGCGAGTGGGTGTGCACGATAACTTCTTCGCGCTGGGCGGAGACAGTATCTCGTCGATCCAGCTGGTCAGCAGGGCGCGGAAGGCAGGATTGGTGCTGACGCCACGGGATATCTTCCAGCGGCAGACGGCAGAGGCGTTGGCTGCGGTGGCACGGATCGTGTGGGACGAGAGTCTGCTGTTGAAGGAGGCACCTGAGCAGTGGGGTGAGGCCGTAGCGCTGACACCGATCATGGAGTGGCTGCTGGAGAAGGGCGGGCCGATCGGCCGGTTCAACCAGTCGATGTTGCTGCGTGTGCCGCAGGGGCTGAAGGAACAGGCGTTGTTGCAAGCGCTGCAGGCGTTGCTGGATCAGCACTCAATGCTGCGGCTAAAGCTACAGGGAAGCCGGCTGGAGATTCAGGCTCCGGGCAGCGTAGAGGCATCGTCGTGCTTGCGGATGGTGACGTCGGGAGAGTTTGCCGAGGTCGCGCTGGAGGCGGAGCAGCGGCTGTCGCCGGAGGCTGGGCGGGTGCTGGAGGCGGTGTGGTTCGAGGACGCAGGCCGGTTGTTGCTGGTGATCCATCACCTTGCTGTGGATGGAGTGTCGTGGCGGATTCTGGTGGAGGATCTGGTCAGCGCGTACCAGGCTGCAGCGAAGGGCGAGAAGCCTGTGTTGGCGGCGGTAGGGACGTCGTTCCGGGTGTGGTCGGAGCGGTTGGCCGCGGCGGCGCGTGAGGAGAAGAGAGTTCGTGAGCTCCCGCTGTGGAGCGGGATTCTGCGGGAACAGGGTGCGCTGCTGTTTGCGCAGGCGTTCGATCCGAAGCGAGATGTCACGGGGACTGCGCAGCATCTGAGCGTGACGTTGCCCTCGAACCTGACATTGCCGCTGTTGAGCAAGGTGCCTGCGGCGTTCCGTGCGCGGATCAACGAGGTGCTGCTGAGCGCGCTGGCGTTGGCAGTAGCGGGATGGAAGGGGTGGAACACTTCGTCGTTGCTGGTGGATGTGGAAGGTCATGGCCGCGAGGAGTTATTCGAGGGCGTAGACCTGTCGCGGACGGTGGGGTGGTTTACGAGTATGTTCCCCGTACGGCTGGATGCGGTTGATCCGAGAGAGGCGCTGGGCGGCGGAGTTGCGCTGGAGCGAGTGTTCAAGGGGATCAAGGAACAGTTGCGGCAGATTCCGGATAGCGGGATCGGGTATGGGTTGCTGCGGTATCTGAACCCGGAAACGGGCAAGGTATTGGCAGGGCTGGCGAAGCCGCAGATCGGGTTCAACTACCTGGGACGGTTCGCAGCGCCGGAGGAGAAGGACTGGACGATCGCGACAGAGGCCGGGTCTCTGCAGGGTGGGTCTGACCCGGGGATGCCGCTGGCGCATGGGCTGGAGTTGAACGCGTTCACGCTGGATCGGAACGAAGGCTCGGAGCTGGTGGTGAAGTGGAGCTGGGCGTCAGCTCTGTTGAGCGAGCAGGATGTGCGAGAGCTGGCGGAGGGTTGGTTCCAGGCGCTGGAGGTGTTCGTTCAGGCTGCGGAAGATCCGCGCAGGATCGGACGTACGCCTTCGGATCTGGAGCTGGTGCGGCTGACGCAGGCGCAGATCGAAGGGCTGGAGAAGAAGTATCCGGCTCTGGCGGAGGTTCTGCCAGTGTCTCCATTGCAGGAGGGGCTGCTGTTCCATGCGCTGTACGACAAGCAGGCGCTGGATATCTACACGGTGCAGTTGGTGCTGGAGCTCGAGGGCGAAGTAGACGGGCAGGCGATGTGGGAGGCAGCGGAGCGTCTGTTGCGCCGCCATGCGAACCTGCGGGCGAGTTTCGAGTACGAAGGGCTGGACCAGCCGGTGCAGGTGATCGTCGAGGATACCGTGCTGCCGTGGCAGGCGGTCGATCTCTCGAGACTGTCCGCGGCCGAGCAGGAGAGAGCGTGGCGGCAGTTGCTGGCGGAGGATCGGGCTGAGCGCTTCGATCCGTCTGTGGCTCCGCTGCTGCGGTTTACGCTGATCAAGCTGGCGGGCAGCAAGTACAGACTGCTCTTTACGCATCATCATCTGCTTCTCGATGGATGGTCGATGCCGATCCTCATCCGGGAGCTGTTGCTGCTCTATGCGGATAAGAGCAAGACTCTGCGGCTGCCGCACGTTACGCCGTACAGGGAGTATCTGGGCTGGCTGGCGGGGCAGGATCGCGTTGTCGCGAGAGAGGTTTGGAAGGCTCAGCTCGAGGGCGTTACGCAGCCGACACACATTGTGGGCGAAGGCTGCGGGAAGGGCGAGAAGCTTTCGGAGAAGATTACGTATGCTTTGCCGGAGGCTCTGACGCAGTCGCTGACGCGTCTGGCTCGTAGTCAGGGGATGACGTTGAATACGCTGCTGCAGGCGGCTTGGGCGATTCTGCTGGGACGTTTGACCGATCACGGCGATGTGATCTTCGGCATGACCGTTGCCGGGCGGCCTGCGGAGATTGCAGGCGTTGAGAGCATGGTGGGGCTGTTCATCAATACTCTGCCGCTGCGGGTGCAGCTTCGTTCGGCGGATACGGTTCGCGATGTTCTTGCGCGGTTGCAGGAGCAGCAGTCGCAGACCATGCCGTATCAGCATGTGTCTCTCTCTGAGATACAGCGGCTGGTGGGTGTCGGCGGGCTCTTCGATACGCTGCTGGTCTTTGAGAACTATCCGGTGGACGAGACCGTGAAGGATATCGTTCCGGGACTTCGGATCGGGGCTGTCGAAGGCCGCGATGTGACGCACTACCCGCTGACGGTGGTGGTTATTCCGGGCGCGAGTTTGCAGTTGCGGTTGCAGTATCGCCCCGATCTGTTCGACCAGGATGAGGCAGAGATCCTGGCCAAGCGGTTGGAGTGGATTCTGGAGGCGGCTGTTGCGGACCCGGATCGCAGAGTGGAAGAGATCAACATCCTGAGCTCCGAGGAGCGTCGCCTGGTTCTGGAGGAGTGGAACAAGACGACGGAGGATCTCGGCGCACATACGTTTGCCGGGATCTTCGAAGAGCAGGTGGAGCATGCGCCCGAGGCGACGGCGCTGGTCTTCGGCAAGCAGCAGTTGAGCTATGGCGAGTTGAACCAGCGGGCGAACCAGTTGGCCCATTGGCTGAGGTCTGAGGGGATTGGGCTGGAGAGCATTATCGCTATCGGCATGCCGCGTTCGGTGGAGATGGTGGTTGCGATCCTGGCGACGCTGAAGAGCGGAGCGGCGTATCTGCCGCTCGATCCTGACTATCCGGAAGAGCGGTTGGCGTACATGCTGAACGATGCGCGGCCAGCGCGTGTCCTAACGACCGAAAAGGCGGCGTCTCGTCTTTCCGCTGCGGGGAACACGGTTCTTCTCGATGCTCCAGAGGTGCTTCTGGCGCTGCGGTCGCAGTCTAGCAGCAATCCGGTTCGCCAACAGAGAGCGGATCATGCGGCGTATGTGATCTATACGTCGGGTTCTACAGGCAGGCCGAAGGGCACGGTGATGACGCATCGTGGTCTTTCCAGTCTGGCGGCGGCGCAGATTGAGCGGTTCGCTATCACACGCAATGATCGTGTGCTGCAGCTTGCTTCGTTGAGCTTTGACGCAGCGGTGATGGAGCTTCTGATGGCCTATGCCGCGGGAGCGACGCTGGTGGTTCGAGAGCCGGGACCGATTGCGGGTGAGCCTCTCGCGGAGTTGCTGCAGCAGCAGCGGATCAGCCATACGCTGATTCCTCCGGTGGCACTGGCCAGCATGCCGCAGTGGGAGCTGCCGGACCTGAAGACGCTGATTGTCGGCGGAGACGCCTGCTCGCCGGAGCTGGTATCGCGCTGGTCCGTAGGACGCCGGATGATCAATGCCTATGGGCCTACGGAGTCGACCGTAGCCTGCACCCTGAGCGAAGCGCTGTCGGGCGGAGCGATTCCTCCGCTGGGCAAGCCGATCGTGAATACCCGGGTCTACGTGCTGGACGGAAGTCTGCGTCCGATGCCGGTGGGCTCGGCGGGTGAACTGTACATCGCCGGCGATGGCCTGGCACGCGGGTATCTGGGACAGCCCGGCCTCACGTCGGAGCGGTTCGTGGCGAACCCCTATGGGGAAGCCGGAAGCCGCATGTATCGCACGGGCGACCTCGCAAAGTGGCGGAAGGATGGTGTGCTGGAGTACCTGGGACGCACCGATCACCAGGTGAAGATTCGCGGCTTCCGTATCGAGGTCGGAGAGATTGAAGCAGCGCTGTTGAAGCAGCCTTCGGTGGCGCAGGCGACGGTGGTCGCGCGCGAAGACCGGCCCGGTGAGAAGCGTCTGGCGGGCTATATCATCGCGGCCGAAGGTTACGAGATAGACACCGGGCTGTTGCGGCAGATGCTGGGGCAGCAGTTGCCGGAGTACATGGTTCCGGCGGCGCTGGTAGTGATGGAGGCCTTCCCGCAGACGCCGAGCGGCAAGCTGGATCGCAAAGCCCTGCCTGCGCCGGACTACAGCAGCACGGCCGAGTGGGTGGCTCCGCGTACGGAACAGGAGGAGATTCTCTGCAAGCACTTCGCCGAGGTGCTGGGACTGGATCGAGTTGGAATACACGATAACTTCTTCTCTCTGGGAGGAGACAGCATCCTGTCTGTCCAGCTCGTCAGCCGCGTCCGAAACGCCCTGAACATCGACCTTTCGATCCGCACGCTCTTCGACGCGCCTTCTGTTGCCGAGTTTGCCCGGCACGTTGGCGGGTCGAACCTGGCGACCAATCCGTTGGAGCCGGTACTGGCTCTACGGCGGCAGGGAAGCAGGCCCGCGGTCTTCTGCGTGCATCCCCTGGGAGGCCTGAGCTGGTGCTATGCGGGACTCCTGCAGCGTTTACCCATGGAAATTCCTCTCTATGGGATGCAGGGACGCGGTATAACAGAACCACACAGAATTCCCAAGAGCATGGACGAGATGGTCACCGACTATGTCGCCCTGATCCAGGAGATCCAGCCTCAGGGGCCTTACCACGTGCTGGGTTGGTCGTTTGGCGGATTGGCGGCGTACGCTATTGCCACCCGTTTGCAGGAACTTGGAGAGGAGGTCGGTATCGTATCGATCCTAGACGCTTATCCGTGGGAGCCGGAGCGCGTGAAGAAGCTGCCTCCGATGGATGAGATGATTGGAATACTGTTGCGTGAACTGGGATTCGATGCCGAAAGCAAGTCTGCCAACATGGAGATTGCTGTGGTCAGCGCCCTTCTCCAGTTGGACCAGGGGGCTCTCGCGGCATTGGATGGGAAATACATCACCGCGTTGGTAGAGGTCTTCAAGAGCAATCACATGATTGCCCGCGATTTCGTGCCCAGACCCTTCCGCGGAGACCTGCTGTTCTTCATGGCAACGCTAGAGCGCCCGGAGGGAAGTCTTGAACCTGCAATATGGCAACAATATGTCGATGGCAATATGGAGATATGTCCCATCGTTTGTAAACATCAGCTCATGACGGAAGCGGCCCCCATGGCTGAGATCGGCTCTATACTCGCTACAAAATTAAAGAACAAACTGCAATGAATTTTCTGAACAACTTTTTATTGCTAAGGGAGAAAGACCAATGACCAACCCATTTGAAGATGCAGAAGCTACTTATAACGTGCTCATCAATAAAGAGGGTTTCTATTCTTTGTGGCCGGCGTTTGCGGCAGTTCCGGCCGGATGGACGATCTGCCTGATCGATAAGCGGCAGGCCTGCCTGGATTACATCAATACGACCTGGACGGACATGCGTCCCCTGAGCCTGGTCTGTGCTCCAGCCCTGAACTAGCAAGGTAGAGCCGTTTTTCTGGTTTCAGTGCCGGTGGTATTCCGATGCAGCCGGCACGAGTTGCCTTCCTTGACGCCGCTAAGACTGTGCAGGCTCCCCAAAGATGTATTCGTGGCTGGGATGGCTGGTTTCGCCACGGCCAAAGAAGGCAATTCAGTCGTTGCGGCTGCGCCTTCACTCCGGCCTGCGGCAGCGAGGCGTGGGCCTTTGGCCCGGTGTTTGCGGCATGGCTGAAGCCATGCCCTTCCGATCTTGCCGTGGCAATCTGTTTGCACGCAATTCGACTTCACGGCACGAGTCGTTTGATGACAATGTAGAGGGGATTTCGTCTCTACAGCAGGCTATTGCGGAAGACGCTTTGGTCACTTCTATTTAATCAGTGACGGTGCCCCTCATGATCCGACAGACTGTAATCGTAGCCCTGATTCTTTCAGCTTCTGGAATCGTTGCGCAGGCTCCTGCGCCGCGTCCCAAGTTCGATACGTTTGAGGTGGCGACCATCAAGCTGGTGGACTCCGATGCCAAGACCGGCCGATTTATTAAGATGGAGGGGCTCCATCGGTTTATCGGAAAGGATTACACCCTGAAGCTGCTGATCGCGGCGGCTTACAGTCTCAATCCCCGAACGATCTCGGGTGGGCCTGGGTGGACCGAATCAGAACACTACGACATCCTTGCCGAGACGCCCGGTGAGGTCCGGCCGACGCATGACGAACAGATGGCGATGCTGCGGAAGCTGCTGGCGGAACGATTTAAACTCACCTTTCATCGCGAGCAGAAAGAGTTCTCGATCTATGCGCTGGAAGTTGCCAAGGGCGGACCGAAGCTCAAGGCAAGTACGGCTTCTCCAGATGAGCCTGCGGCGCTCATCAGCACGGTCTATCCGCAGCACATCCTGTTACCGGCAAGAAATACGACGATGGGTGAGTTTACTTCCATGATGCAACGGGCCATCCTCGACCGCCCGGTCGTGGATCGGACCGGACTCACGGGGAAGTATGACTTCGACCTGGAGTGGGCGCCGGACGAGACACAGTTGAACGGAGACGTGACCGGGGCTCCTGCGGAGTCTCCCGCGGCGCCTTTGTTTTCTGCTATTCAGCAACAGATCGGTTTGAGGCTGGAGGCGATGAGGGGGCCGGTGGATGCGTTCGTTGTCGATAAGGCGGAGCGGCCGACGGAGAACTGATTTTTCAGCGCGTAGTTCGCTGATCGATGTTTCAGCACAGGAGGCGGAGGGAACGCGTCCGTGGCGAAATTCGCCGACCATATTGCCCCCTATTTCAATCGGTCACTACCGATAAGCCGGACATATCGGTACTGATCCGAACCTCGTTGAATCAATGTGAGATGCCTGTCTGCCCAATCCCACACTGTATTGCTGCTTTGAGAACATCCACTTTTATATCTGCCAAGGTCTTGAACTTGATGCAATACCCAGTCACGCTTGCTTTGCCGAGATCCTGCCCGAATGTCTGCGCCAGGTACTTCTTGTCGTCGATTCCAAGGATGTAGACGGAAATGCCTGTTGTGTTGGCACTCATGCCTATTTGGTAGAACTCCCTGGTTTTTCCGTTGGCATATTGAATGCTTCGGGATCCATATCCAACGTTTGGGTTGGAGACGATTTTTCCTTTCTCGTCTTTTCCATCTAAGAACCACAACTGACAAGCTGGCATCAATGCCGACATCATGTCATGTAGCTCTCGCATTTCGCTTTGCTTTGGTTCCGGTTGAGTGGCAATGTACTGCTCGATCTGTTCCTGCACCGTCATGTTGATCTCCTTGGCGTAGCGGTAAGCCAGTGTTCCAGGAAAACCAGATTGTTTGGGCCTTAGGACCGGTGTCAATCGATGAAAATGATAGCCGAGCATTGTGACCAATACCAAATCTTGCCTGAACTTTCAGGCCGAACACACTTTGACCTGCCGTTGGCTGCGACGCGGTTGATTTCCGATAAACGCCATTCTCATCATCAAGCGTCCCTGATGATAAGCCGACTCATGAGGATCGGGTGTGATCCCCTTGTCTACGCGATCCAGCTCGAAGGAATCAGAACCGCATGCCTCCCTCGAAACCTTCGACGTTCCACATAGGCTAGACTGTTTGCATTTCTCAGTGAGGTGCCTTGCGCCGTGCGTTTTCGCTATCTGTTCATCCTTTGCCTCTTCCTTGCGCTTTCTCCGTACCTCGCAGCGCAGCAGCTTTCGCCCAATTGGGAAGAACTTACCGGCCCTGACTTTGTTAAAGCCATTCATCAGGCGCAGGGTACCTGCATTCTGCCCATCGGCATTATCGAGAAGCATGGTCCGCAGCTTCCCCTGGGCACCGACCTGCTCAATGTGCGCTTTGCCTCGCTCAATGCCGCAAAGCTGGAGTATGCCGTTGTCTCCCCGGAGTACTATTTTGGGCAGATCTTTGAGGCACGCCATGAGCCTGGCACTATTGCCTACAGCCTCAGCACGCAGCTTGTTCTGCTTCAGGAAACAGTCAACGAGCTTGGGCGCAACGGCTGCCACAAGATCCTCATTGTGAACGGTCACGGCGGCAACAACAGTCTGCTACCGCTCTTCGCTCAGTCTCAGCTCGCGTCGCCACATGACTACGTTGTGTATGTCATGGGCAGCATTCCTCGCGATGGTGCGGGCCGCCCTTCACAGAAGTCGGCCGCCGACCTGCATGCGGGCGAAGCAGAAACCTCGGCAATGCTCGCCAACCGTCCCGACCTGGTTCATATGGAGCGTGCGAAGAGCGAGTCCGGCGCGGACCAGCATCGTCTCACTCTCCCCTCCAGCATCTACACCGGGATCTGGTGGTACGCGCGCTTTCCCAATCACTATGCCGGCGACGGCTCTACCGCCACCGAGGCTCTGGGTGAGTTTGACCAGAAGAACTGGTCGCACGAGATTGCGGAAGCGGTGAAGGCCATCAAGGCCGACGAAGAAAGCGCCCGCCTCCAGAAGGAATTCTTCGAACAGTCCCAGCACCCGATTGATACGCCGCAGTGAACACGCGCTTGAGCGCAAACAGCCAGCTTGCGCCGTCACTGACGATAAGCCGACTAATGAGATGGTCCGCCGCTTGATTCCTCAGCCTCAGTAGAGGGATCGTGGTGGCAGCTTCTATCAAGGAGGATCATCGCTATGCAGATACATTCGGTAGGCATCGACCTGGGCAAGACGACGTTTCACCTCGTGGCGCTGGGAGCGTCGGGCAAGGTGCTGGTGAAGAAGAAGTTCACGCAGCGCCAGCTGCTGACGTACACCGCGAACATGCAGACATCGCTGATCGGGCTGGAAGCTTGCTCAGGCGCCCACTTCCTCGGCCGGGCGCTACGCAAGCAAGGCCACGACGTCCGGCTGATTGCCGCTCAGTTTGTGAAGCCCTTCGTGAAGTCCAACAAGAACGACTTCGTTGATGCGGAGGCGATCGCCGAGGCTGTCGAGCGCAAGAACATGCGCTTTGTCCCGATCAAGACGGACGACCAGCTGGACCTTCAGGCCATCCATCGAGTTCGTGATCGGTTGGTTTCACGTCGAACAGCGGTGATTAACCAACTGCGGGCGTTTTTGCTGGAACGAGGCATGGTGTTCGCGCAGAAGCCGGCGAAGCTCAAGGCCGCGATGGCAGACATCCTGGAGAACGCAGAGGCCGACCTTACACCACTGATGCGCAACCTGATCGACACGTTATGGGGTGAGTGGAAGACCGTCGAGCAACAGATCGAAGAACTGAACGACGAACTGGAGCGCATCTCTGCCAGCGATGCAGGATGTACCCGCATCCGCAAGATTCCTGGGATCGGGCCTGTGGTGGCGACGGCGATCGTAGCTGCCATCGGTAATGGCGCCGCCTTTCGCAAGGGTCGAGACTTTGCAGCATGGCTAGGCATCGTTCCACGTCAGTATTCGACCGGAGGTAAGGCGAAGCTGTTCGGCATCAGTAAGCGCGGCAACGTCTACCTTCGCAAGATCCTGATCCATGGTGCACGAGCTGCGGTCCTGCGGATCAAGCGCGACCGAGCACCGATTGGAACCTGGCTCGATGCACTCGACGCCAGAGCTCCCAAGAACGTCGTCGTGGTCGCCATGGCGAACAAGCTCGCACGCATCGCGTGGGCCGTACTATCAAGCGGCAACGAGTACAGACCTGTCGCCGCGTAGCGCTGCGGAAAAGACGCCTGCGGCTTGGAAGCGCTGACGCGCTCCCACTTTACCGCACCACGACCACGGACTAAAGTTTTTCCCACCGAAGTCTGCACAGGAGCAGCAAGGACGAAAGAACAGTCACAACGGCGTGTCCGCAGCCTGGTACCGAGAATGGTCTCGAAAGAGCAACCGACCGACTTAGAAGGACAGACACGCGCGCAACTCATCGTGGCCAGGAGAACTGATCTCCACCCAAAGGCCGAATACATTTGCGCAGACTTGTCTTCTCGACCAAACTTCCCCTTGCAGTCGCGCGGCGGACCATACATTATCGGTACCGATTAGCCGCGTGCAGGAAGGAATCCGGCGGAAGTGATAGTGCGGCGGCTGGCATGCCATGCTGCACCGTCGGACACCGCCGTATTCTACGAGGAACTTCGGGTGACGCTAGCTACCGCCCGCACCGTTCCGTCCCTCGCACAAAACAGGTAAGCGTCTCTTTGAACCTCAGCATGGAAGGCGGCAGCTTGGTCGCCGGCAGCGCGTGAGGATTTTCGAAGACGGCAACGCGATATTCGAGCCCGTCCCGTGAACCGGTCGAGACTGCATAACTGCATAGAAGACGCCTAAGCCACCGATATTCTCGAACTGACTGTTTTACTTTAGACCGGGCTGGAGTCGTCCAGGATCTATTCTCAAAATGTGTAGAGTCGATAGATGGACAGTCCTGTTGTTTGGTTTCCCCAGATATTTGAGGCTACCCGTGAGATGCCTCGCCTCGCCGCCCTGGACGTTCTTGATTTTCTGAGTGACAAGGCGTTTTCGAATGAGTATGCAGCGCGCTCCATGCCTTTTCTATTGCGGCTGGGTCCGTTAAAGTTCTCTGAAGCAGAGATCTTAGGTCTGCTGCAAGGGGCCTACGGCGATCAAACCGTGAACGTCCGTTTCGGCAATATGGCAGATCCGGGTAGCTACCTGAATCGCCGCGAAGAAGAGATGCCCCTAAGAAATTTCATTGGGGAACACTTCATGCAGATAAACGGTGCCGGGACGGCCTATGCCGCCGGCACCGTGATACCCGTCGAGATGGCGCGCGATCTCGGGGTCCCTTTTCCAATGTTTTACCCTGAGTATTTTTTCAATGAGCCACGGATGTGGATGGGTAAGAAGGGAACGGTGACTGCCCTGCACAAGGACATCCCGGACAACTTCTCGTTCGCATACTTCGGTGCCAAAGAATGGCTCCTCTATCCGCCAGCCGATTTTCCTTATCTATACATGATTCATCCGAACCCGAATGCACTTCCAGACTTCGGGGTCAGCATGGTTAACGCAAAGTCTCCGGATGCGACGCGCTTCCCGGAGTTCTCGAAGGCTACACCGATCTCCATCACGCAGCGTGCGGGCGATCTGCTCTATGTGCCTGCGGGGTGGAGTCATTTCGTGGAGAACCACGAAGACTCTTTGATGATCAATTTCTGGCTAAGACGCGGAAGATCCCCTGCGGTGTTAGGCAGGGACCGATGACAGGGGTTCACTCCAGTATCCTGTCCCTGTTTCTTCGCATGTGCCAGGGTTAAATCTTATTTCTCGAAAAATCCACTTTCTTCATTTGGCGGTCGCTGGCGATAAGCCGACTTATCGGGAATAACCATCTGAGGAACCAGGTTGGTGTAGCTTGGTCTTCATGGGACAGTTTGACTCGCCGGCCGAAGCTGCACTTACTCGACTCAAATCGGAAGACCTTGGGGAATCCCCCGTGATAGGTTCGGTGGGAAATGTCACAGGTATAGGCGCCAAGATACTGGAGCTCCTTGTACCGATGCCCGGATTTTCCGGGCTGAATGACATCGTTACAGGTCTAATGGGCCTTGCCGCTCGCAAAGACTTGGAAAACCTCACGTATTTTGGTGAAGCGATCATTGACGACATTCGACGACTTTACCGCCTCGGCGAGGAACAACGGAAGAGAACGGAATCAGTTCTAGCGTCAACTGAGTTTCAAGTTGCGGTGGAAAATGCCACTCTCTACATTGTTCGTACGAACTTAAAGACGCGGCTGAAGCGTCTGGCTAATGTAATTACAAATGCTATGAGGGAAGACGATCTTGATCCTGAAGCATTGGACGACATGATGCGCTTGGCCGTTACGCTGACGGAAGCCGATGTCGTCGTTCTTGGCATCGTCTACGAGATGCAAAAGGATATGCTGAGTCCTGAAAATCTCAGCAAACAACCCGGCCAGCGAACGAGTGAACTGACGAGTACCTGGCAACGATGGTGGACTAGGCACGGAAACAACTATCACGGATTGACGGCGCTGGGATTCAAGAATTCATGCGCGAGACTGCTTGCTGCGGGGCTGGTCGGCCCTTTGCCACGCTCCTATGTCGGTAGCCCAAACGCAAACGATCTTGAATTGCTAATGGACGGTCTTCGGTTCTATGAGCGACTTCAAGAGTTGAATTAAGGTGCTCTTGCCTCCGAAGGGGCACCTGCCGCACGTCCGCAATCCGAAATCAGTATCTATAAACGCTCTTCCCGGAGACAACGCGATCCTTCATGTCGCGATGAAGCCGTGTCATGAGTGGTGCCCGTTTCCTATCTCTCACAGTGGCCGTCATCCGTTGTCATCGGAAGAAACCTGCTGGATTTTGCGGTGGAATAATACGGAATGCGTAAAGGCTCTACCAGAAGACCGCAAGATGACTCGCCGGCGTTGCACGTCAAGAACTACATCACACCCGGTGGACTTGAGCGCCTGAAAGAAGAGCACCAGTTTCTGCTCAACAAAGACCGCCCGGCTGTGGCGGTAGTCGTAGCGTGGGCTGCCAGCAATGGCGATCGCAGTGAAAACGCCGACTATCAGTACGCCAAGCGCCGGCTGCGGCAGATCGATGGGCGGATTCGCCATCTCTCCAAGCGGATGGAAGCTGCCGAAGTGGTGGATCCGGAAGCTCCGAGATCGGGCCTGCGGGCGACGAAGGTGTATTTCGGTGCAACGGTGCTCTATGCCAATGCCGCGGGAGTGGAGCGAGAGGTGAGCATCGTTGGCGCCGACGAGGTCGACCTCGACCGCAACCATGTCAGTTGGGTGTCGCCTCTGGGCCGCGCATTAATGCGGTCGGCTGAGGGGGACAGCGTCGTTCTCGAAGCACCGGGCGGCAAAGAAAGCCTGACAGTGCTGGAGGTGCGTTACGAGCGCATCGCCGTAGAACCGTTCCGTGAACCTCCGGGATCGTATGCTGCTGCGAAACAGTCGTAGAGCGGAATCGATGCCTGGCGTGTTGCACGAAAGGAAATGAGTCCTCATAAACGCCGATAGCGGAAGTTGGGCCGGGACACCTCAGCCGGGAGCTGTCCTGGGCCGGATTATTTCCGACATACCGACTGATTGGTATCAACTCACTTAGCCGCTTCCACTGTGCATCCGGTTAACTTGTAATGCCAGACTTCGTGGTGACTCTCACGAGTGATCGAAACCTGTTCAGGTAGTTGAAACCCGCCGACGTTCTGATAGGCGTAGGTAAGAATTATCCGATTGCCAGGCCTGAAATCTCCATCCTCACCCAGCCTGTAAGAGGTCATGAGAAAACCCTGTGGCCCAGGCCGGAATTCTGTTTCCCGACGATCAGCGGCCGAACCCTTTGCCGCTTCGCTCTGTAGGCTCATGTCGTGCGCGAACATCATTTCAACATCAAATGTCTTGACTCTGAATTCGAGCTTGTAGCCTGATGCAGACGGCTCGACGTGAACGGGCGTGTTTTCCGGTGGGAGCAGCGCGTTATTGCTGGCACCCAACCAATTGTTCAAGCTGAACTGTACTGCATGTTCGAGTAGACCTTCCGCCATGCCACCATGTGGTAGCTTATGTTCTTCATCTTCCATCATGCCGGATGACACCACAGCGTTCTGTCGGGCGACAGTGACGCGTGTGTTGATGGGTTGAATGAGTTTAGCGATCTCCTCATCCGTTCCTTCGTCGCCTACGCGGACAGCCTCAGTAAAGTGCTGCTTCCAGTTAAATTCCACGGCACAACTGAAGGATTGGAGGTTTCTTTCAAAGGGCGCGTCATACTTAGCGCGAGTCTGTTTTAGGACTGTTGCATCATTGATGGCTGATTGTGCCTGGCAAAAGACGGTGCACAGGCTAAACGTCAACGTCAAGTAGAAGAATCGCATGACGCATCGTAATTCATTACTCCCGATAAACGCTCTTCTCGTCTCCTACGTGCCGCGGACTGTAAGGGAAAGTTGCAGGAACGCAAGTTCCGAAGATACGAAGTGAGTGGGGTTCTAGATATTTTTCGTGCACAAACGGCCGAGGCTCGAACGTTTGAGGTGGAAAAATACCGAAGGTGTCGGTGAGATCAAAGGTCTCGGGGTCCTTCGGCTGCGCAGCTCGCAAAGTGCGTGAGCTGCTGCGCTCAGGATGACGATTTTGGGGAATGTAGAAAGGGGAGAGTCATCTTCTCGAAGAAGAGATGCCCCGCAAGACGATAGGCCGCTTAAGCGGCACATGCTATGAGCAGGAGCGGGGCCCGTCATCGTCTCGAAGCGGGCTTTGAACATGGGTAGAAGTCTCCGAATTCATGAGAGTCTATGTCTTTCTGGGTGGTATGAACGAAGAACGGGAGGAAGCAGATTCGCTCGCTACGCTCGGAATGACAAGCAGAAAAGCAAAAGCAAAGGCGACTGCGCAAAGTGAGGGCTTTAAACATATTTACGTGCACGAATGAGGTGGCTCCGGCATTCGAGGTGAAAAAGGTACAGAAGATATCGGTGAGATCAAAGGTTTCGGGGTCCTTCGGCTGCGCAGCTCGCAAAGTGCGCGAGCCGCTGCGCTCAGGATGACGTTTTGGGGGAAGTGGGAAAGAAGAGCGGCATTCCCTGCAGGAGCAGGAGATGCCCTGTGAGGGTAGGCGGTGAAAGAGGCCGACCAGGAAAAGATAGGTAACGCGAAACACACTAACCCCTGAGGCTGGCTGCGCTCAGGGGTTAGTGTGTTTCGCGTTCAGTGTCGTGATCCGTGCCGTTCGAGAGACGAAGCGCTATCTACCAGGAATAGGTGCCGTCTTTGTGGAAGAAGCCGCCGGTGGGGCTGTCGTCGGGCTGTTGCGCGAAGCGGACGATGGCGACAGCGCCCTCTTCGATGGTCTGGGTGCCGGTGTTGTTGTTGAGGTCAGTTGCGGTATAGCCCGGGCAAATGGAGTTGACTTTGACCTTCGTGTCGCGCAGCTCCCAGGCGAGGTTCACGGTGAACATGTTCAGCGCGGCTTTGGACGCGTTATAGCCGAGGGGCTTGACGGCGTAGAAGGGCGAGGCGGAATCGTTGTTGAGCCCTACGGAGCCGAGACCGCTGGAGACATTGAGGATGCGGGCACTTTCGGCGGCGCGAAGCAGAGGCAGGAGGGGCTGCGTGAACTCGACGGTGCCGAAGAAGTTGGTGTCGAAGGTTCGCTTCATCGCATCGATGGAGACGGTGCTTGCCGGTCCGTCGCCGCCGGTGAGATCGAAGGCTCCCGCGTTGTTGATGAGAACGTCGAGGTGACCGAACTCCTTTTGTATCTGCCCGGCTAACGCCGTGGCTGTCTCGTGGGCGCGATCGAGATCTGCAATGACAGGGCGAACGTCAGAGCCCTCAGCGCGAAGCTTTGCTGCGGCTGCCTCGCCTCGGGAGGCGTCGCGTGCGCCGAGCAGGATGGTAAATCCGGCGCGTCCGAGTTGACGAGCTACTTCGAAGCCGATGCCCTTGTTTGCGCCGGTGATCAGAACAACCTTAGCCATGTGTGTCTCCCGATGTTGGTTTTCAAAATTTAGACGCTGGCCGGAGGGGGAGGATTCAAAAAGCGAGCCGCATACGAGATCACCTCAGTCGACGTGGGAAAGGTTCCGAAGGTATTGGTGGAATTGAAGGTCTCGGGGTCCTTCGACTGCGCAGCTCGCAAAGTGCGCGAGCTGCTTCGCTCAGGATGACGATTTCGGGGGAGTGTAGAGAGAAGCTCTCGGCTACACTGGCGACATGCGAAAGCTACTTCTCCTGGTCTTATTCGGACCGGCCGTATTGTCCGCCCAATCCAGTTCGCCTGCTCCTGAAAGAGCGGCTCATGCCGTGATGGATCACGATCTCACGGACGTCAGCGTGGATCGTCTGCATGAGCTCTATCGTGAACATCGCTACACGGTCACGGAGGTGGTTCAATGGCACCTCGACCGCATTGCGCGCTATAACGGCGTCTATCGGGCGGTCCAAACCGTTACCGCAAAGGCGGCGCTGACAGAAGCGGGCCGCGAAGACGTTGAGGCGAAGCAGGCGGGTTTTCGCCCAGGGCCTCTATGGGGTGTCCCGATTGTGATCAAGGCCAACACCAGCATCGCGGGCCTGACTACGACGGCCGGCTGGATTGGCTACATGCTTCCCGGTCACGAGTTGGTTGCACCGCGTGATGCGCCCATCGTCGCCAAGCTGCGCAAGGCCGGAGCGATTCTGGTTGGGGTGACCAACATGCCTGACTTCGCCGCCAGCGATACTACGCGTTCTACTGCTTTCGGCCGCACAGGCAACGCCTACGATGTACGTTTTTCGCCGGGTGGATCGTCGGGTGGCACCGTCACTGCTGTTACCTCTAACCTCGCCGTCCTCGGCAACGGCACGGACACGGGCAACTCCATCCGCATGCCCGTGGCGACGAGTAACCTGGTCGGCATCTTTCCGACTCGCGGCCTCGTCAGCATTGCGGGCATCGCTCCGCTCGACTGGCAACTGGATAACACGGGGCCCATCGCACGTACTGTAGCCGATGCTGCCGTGGCTCTTACTGTTCTAGCCGGCGAAGATCCCCTTGATCCGGCTACGATCGGCTCGCAAAGCAAAGCGCAGCCGGGGCCCTACACGCAATATCTGAAGCCCGGCGCACTCAAAGGCAAACGCTTTGCGGTGCCAGCTTTCATCCTCGACGGAGAGACGCCTGTCTTTCAGGGCGTTTGCCCGAACGCCACACCGGAACAGTTCGCAAAGGCGAGGAAGAATGCGTTCACTCCCTTGAAGCCGGAGACACGTGCTGCCTTCCTAAAGGCGGTCGACGAACTCCGCGCTGCGGGGGCAACGGTCCTGATCGATTCGCAGATTCTGCCCGACAGCTTCGCCATCACCGCCTCGCACATCTGCACGCTCCCGTATCTTCGCGAGGGCACGGATAAGTTTCTTGCAGACTTTGGACCTGCACAGTACCATTCTGCGGCGGAGTATGAGCATGCCGTCGGCAAGCGGCTGCCATCTGTCATCATCGGCGGAGAAAAATCAGGACTATTCGAATCCACGAACGTGCAGCAGGCCACTCTTGAGACCGATCCCCATGCGGGTGAAAATTTCTTCAACCCGCGCGACAAAGTATTCGCGCTCTACGAGGCGGAGCTCGACCGTCTACACCTGGATGGCTTCGTCTATCCTGCGATCCAGATGCCACCGGTCGACGAGACCATGCCGCAGGACGGCCGCGTAAGCGAAGGGCCGCACAGCGATACGAACTGGGTCAACATGCTGGGTGTACCGGCGATTAGTTTTCCCGCCGGATTTTATGAAGACGGTTTGCCGTTCGGCATCGAGATCAGCACACGCAAGTGGCACGACGGAGATCTGATCGGCTGGGCCTATGACTACGAACAACACACACACCATCGCAGACCGCCTGTCCTGGTCGACCGCGGTCTGCTACCGACTGCAGCCAAGCCACTTGAGCCGTAGGCATAGGCATCATGAGGTCGTTTTGCCAAGGAAGCGGCGACTAAGCCATGCCCGAACAGGCTCATCGTAGAGCTTCAAGCAGGCGTAGGCGATCGTGACACTCGCGATAAACAACAGCACGCCTGCTACTGCTCCAGGTGCTGCAGGAACTTTGTCCCGGACGACCCAGGCCGTGTAGATGTAGATCAGCGGATAGTGCGTGATGTACAGCGGATACGAGATATCCCCCAACAGCTTGGAGATCTTGTTCTGGAAGCTTCCGCTGGTGCGGTCGCCGGCACCGATCGCGACGATGAGAGGGAACAGGACGATGATGCAGAACGACTCGTAGAGTCCATTCATCCAGAGCTGGTGTGTACCGCCAATCCTGGGCATGCAGAGAGAGACGATCACGAGGAGGCTACAGATTGCAAAGCCTCCTGGAAGGTGAATCCGCTTGCCGATACGCATCAGCAACATGCCTGCGAAGAACGGATAGAGCAGGCGTGCGAAACCAATGTGGAGCTGCTCTTTGTCGATGCTCCAACCGCCGATGACATCACCGTTTGGACTTGATACGGCAAGATGGACCAGCAAAACCGCGGAGAGAAATACAAAGATGCCGAGTGCCTTGTTCGAGAGCTTGCGGATGCCGACAGCGTAGAGGATGTTCGCGATGTACTCGAAGAAGAGGGACCAGGCGGGGCCATCGAGCGGGTGCATCTCGTTCCATCCCCGGATGTCCATGGACGGAAGCAGCGGCACAAGGGTGAAGCCGACCAGCATCACAAGCAGCATCTTCCAGACGGGCGTCCCAGCGATCAGCGGAAACGCAGGCCCGGTCTGGAAATAAAAGAAGGCCGCCCCAATGACACTTCCCATGATCACCATGGGTTGCAGGCGAATCAGCCGGCGCTTATAGAAGTCCCATTGGCTCATCTTCCCCCAGCGGTCGTCGTAGGCATAGGCGACCACGAATCCGGAAAGAAGAAAAAAGAAATCGACGGCCAGATAGCCGTGGTTCAGAATCTGTTTCGAGTGATCGCCTTTGGAGTAGGGCTCGAAGGTGTGGAACATCACGACGATCAAGGCGGCGACGCCACGCAAACCGTCAAGGATTTGGTAGTGGCTCTTCGTTGGGAGGGCGGCAGGGGTCCGGTTCATGAAGTGCCAACCATCATATAGAACGCGGCGTCAGCCTAGCCAGAGGATTGCTAAAGTGACAGTCCCGTAACACCCTCGGAACCGGGCTGAGGCTCGAGCGTTCGAGGTGGAAAAGGTACCGGAGGTATCGGTGAGATCAAAGGTCTCGGGGTCCTTCGACTGCGCAGCTCGCAAAGTGCGCGAGCTGCTGCGCTCAGGATGACGATTCCTGGGAAGGGTTGAAAGACACTACTGGACGGGCTGGTTGCTGGTGAAGAAGTCCAGCAGGCTTTGAGGTGCGTTGGGGCCGAGGCACATCTGGAGGACCTTTTCCGCCTCTGCTGCCTCGGACGCGCTGCGGGGAAAGAGGTCTTTCTCATACGCGAGGAGCGCGGCTTCGACGTCGCCGGGGTTGGCGGCGATGGCCTGTCCGAGTTCGGCGCCGTCGAACATGGCGAGATTGGCTCCTTCGCCGGAGGGGATCATCAGGTGTGCTGCATCGCCGAGCAGCGTCACTCCGGGTACGCGGTCCCATCTGTGCTGGATCGGAAGCGCATGGAGAGGGCGAGGCACAGGGGAGGCTTCAGCGTTGGTGAGGAGCGCTGTCAGCTCCGGAGCCCAGCCGTCGAATTCCTCGGCGACACGGGCCACTGCAGTCACCGGATCGGAGAAGTCGAGGCTGTCGATCCAGTCCTGTGGCTTGTTCAACGCCACGTACGTGTGCAGTACGCCGTGGGGCTCACGGTGCGCGAGGATGCCTCTTCCCGGAGCCACCGCAAACAGCGCGCCACCGCCAACCGCTTTCGCGCTGGCCTCGTGACGGGTGTCCGCGTCGTATAGATACGTCTCGATGAAGGACATGCCGACGTAGGCTGGTATTGCCTCGGATAGAAGCGGACGAACTCTCGACCACGCGCCGTCGGCACCTACGAGGAGATCGGTCGTCGCTGTTGAGCCGTCAGCAAAGGTCAGGGCATGCCGACCGCCGCCGAGGGGAGCCGCTGATGAGAGTTTGTGTCCCCAGCGGACCGTGCCGGCAG
The DNA here is from genome assembly GCF_000178955.2 of Granulicella mallensis MP5ACTX8. Lineage (NCBI taxonomy): Bacteria > Pseudomonadati > Acidobacteriota > Terriglobia > Terriglobales > Acidobacteriaceae > Granulicella > Granulicella mallensis. The sequence continues at coordinate 2,361,834 of NC_016631.1, forward strand.
GAAGGGCGTTGAGCAGGATGCGGCGAAGCTCTCCTCGGGGGACTTCAGGCCGGCCGCCTGTGCCGTCATCGGGCTCATCGAGCAGGACGTTGCCGTGCTTGTCGAGTACCCGCGTTGCCTGACCGCCAGGGTGGATGATCTCGAGAAATTGTTCGAAGAGGCCCGCTGCCTTGAGCGCGAGCTGCCCGTTGTTTTCGTGGATGTCGAGCATGCCGCCCTGTGCTCGTGCGTCCGGCGAGGCTTCCGCTTCGTAGATGGTCGCGGCGATACCGTGAACGTGGAGGACGCGCGCAAGCATCAGGCCTCCAAGCCCGGCACCGATGATTGTGACTGGAGTCCTCATCTTGTCTCCTTCATGAGCCAGAGAGCGGCAGCGTTTTGAATATCGTTGTCATCGGGGTCGTTGTCAGATGCCCAGGCGATGATTCCATCAGGGCGTATCAGTGCAGCGCTCAAGCCGAATTGTTCTTTCGCTCGGCCAGAGACATACTTGATTCGGTCGTCATATTCACTCGCCAGAATTTTACGGGAAGCCTTGCTCTCAAAATCGAGGAGTATCGCGTGGCCATCGTGCATGAACTCGCTGATGGTTGTACCGTCTTCAAACTCAAAGTTGGGAACGCTATGGCCGACGAGAGGGTGATCGCCGCCAAGATCGTAGTGGGTGTGAACGCCCCATACTCTTGCTGCCATGTAGGTGGCACCATCACGCGTATCCATCAGGTCGCGGATGATCGCGTTCAGTGCGCGGGCGGGCGGGTCTGGTTTCATGATGGCGACCTGGGCGCGTGACCAATCCAGAACCTGTGCGCCAAGGGGGTGTCGTTCCGATTGATAGCTGTCCAACAAGCCTTCGGGTGCTTTCCCGCGGAGGGTGGCGGCGAGCTTCCAGCCCAGGTTCATGGCGTCGCCCAGTCCGAGGTTGAGCCCCTGGCCTCCCAATGGTGCGTGAATGTGCGCGGCATCGCCGGCTAAGAGTACTCGTCCGTTGCGGTAGGTCGTGGCCTGCCGTGCCCGGTCGGTCCAGGTGGTTGCGGCATGGAGGGAGCTGATCGTAACGCCGGTGTTCGAGACGCGGCGTAGCGCGTCCTGAACGTGTTCCAGCGTTACTGGCTCTGCACGATGAGCGGCTCCGCCATCAAACTCAATCATCACCAGGTAACCGGGCTGCGATTGGAAGTACATGCCTGTGGGTGTCAGGTTGCGGCCTGGACCTAGCTTCTCGGGGTCGGCAATGTCGATCTGGGCAGAGTAGCCGGTAAATTCCGGCTCCGTTCCGGCGAATTCAAAACTGCCCAGCTTGCGAACAACACTGCGGCTTCCGTCGCAACCCACGAGCCATTTAGCTTCAAACGACTGGTCGCCGGACTGGACAGTGACACCCTCTGCGGTTTGCTGAAAGTCAGTGATGGCAAGCCCGCGTTTGATCTCGACACCGAGGGCTTCTGCGCGGCGAGCGAGCACCGATTCAAGCTCCTGCATTTCAGAGATCAAATTGGTCTCGGGCGAGCCGGGCAGGCGATACCTCCACTGTGAGGTGTCAATATTGCCGTCAAGAAAGGGAATGCCGGCGAAGTGTCCTCCCTGGCGCCGTGGCCCTTGTACGGGAGCTGAGGTTTTGTGGGGATTTTTTAAACGTTTGTGTATGTCGAGTTCTTTTAGAAGATCACGACGGTAGAGCGCATCGATCGTAGGCGCCGAGAGTCCTCGTATCCCGAAGGGAAGTTGCTTCAAGGGCGAGTGTGGATCCATCGCCTTTTCCAGGATGAGGACGGAACATTTGGTCAGGGCCAGTTCACAGGCAAGGAAGAGACCTACTGGCCCTGCACCTGCGATGATGACATCGTGTGGGATGGGAGTCTTCATGATGACTCTTTCGTGGTTGGCGGCTGCCATTTAGAGCTTTGAAGATCATTATGGAACATCATTCCATAATCTTGGAACACCGTTCCATTTATGTCAAGATGAATCATGGCCAAAAAAGCGCGCAGCGTTCAGCGACGCGAAGAATCACTCTCGCGGGAGAGCATCATTGAAGCGTCGATCGAGCTTCTGGATAGCAGTGGGGAAGGCGGGCTGACTTTTCGCACGCTGTCCGAGCGGCTCGCGACGGGGCCTGGTGCTCTCTATTGGCACATCGCCAACAAGAGCGATCTGCTCACCGCCGCTTGCGATGCGATCGTTGCCCGCACGATGGAGGCGATACCTCCCTGCGCGAAGCCGAAGGCGAACCTTCGGGCTCTCGCGCTGGGCATGTTCGATGCGATCGACGAGCATCCGTGGGTGGGCTCGGCACTGGCACAGGCCCCGGGGGAGATGCCGATGGTGCGCATTCTCGAACGCCTGGGCCAGCAGGTGCGCGCTCTTGGGGCGGAGGACGACACGCAGTGGGCGGCGGTGGGAGCGTTGCTGAACTACATCCTCGGTGTCGGTGGACGGAATGCGGCCAACGGGCAGCTGGCGCGGGAGAGAGGCCTCGACAGATCGGACTTCCTTGAAGCGGTGGCTGCGGCCTGGTCTCAGCTCGATCCGCGGGAGTACCCGTTCACACGAAGCGTAGCCGGACAGGTGAGGGATCACGACGACCGAATGGAATTTCTTGCGGGAATCGATCTCATCTTGAGAGGGATCGAAAGAGGGATCGAGTCACCGCGGCGTCGCTGACGCGCTCAACATAGACATGCGGCTTGCACTGTGTTCCCCGATGTTCCGAGTGGGGGAGGGAACGAGTCTGTTTCGAAACTCGCCGACCATCTCGCCCCGATCTTAATGGGTCACTTAGGAGAAGACGCCTTTTCATTACCAACATTCAAAAGCTATGCTGTGTCATGGCCTCACCCCAACAGCAAATCAGATTCGAATATTGGGCAAATTCGCAGAGCCTGGAGGCAATCGTGGCAACGTCGCACGATCTGCCCGAAGCTCTTTCGCTCGTTGCGCATATCGTCTCCATCAGCCGCTTCTGGGCGGCGAGGGTTGAGGGTACGGCTGAGAGGCTTGCCCCGTGGCCAACTCTTACAGCTTCCGAACTGGAGGCGGAACTACGACAGCTACGGGACCGCTGGTTGAGTCTTTCCAATGGCACGGCCATGGACGCACAGGTGCGATACGAGAGCAGCGATGGAGAAAACCGCTCCAGCCTTTTCAGTGAAGTTCTCCAGGAGGTATTTCTGCACGGGGCGCACCACAGAGGACAGATTGCCCTTGTGCTACGCATGAAGGGCTTTGAGCCTCCACGTTCAACCGACTTCATTCCTGCTCTTCGCACGAAGGCACTTTAAACGCGAACCTAGTGACGGCGTTTCGATGGAATGAGGCGATCGTGCACTTGCGTCATCTAAGCCAGAGGCGTCTATTTAGGTTTAGGAGAAGCGACCGATGCGTTCAAGGATGTCCCGGTTTGTGCTGACTGGTGTTGCGTTGGGAGTTGCGGTGTTTACTCCCGGAAGCTGGGGTCAGGTTGCAGAGCACCCTGTGTTGCTGGCGCTCTCGAAGACCGATCACACGCTGTCGATCGTCGACCCAGTGACGCTGAAGGTCATTGCGAAGATGCCGGTCGGGCCGGATCCGCACGAGGTGATCGCGTCAGCGGACGGAACGCGCGCGTGGGTTTCCAATATGCTGAACAGCCAGGGACACGAGTTGGATGTGCTGGACCTGGTGAACCACAAGGCGTTGCCGAGCATCGATACAGCGCCTATGGTCGGCTTGCATGGTCTGGACTTCCAGGGCGGTAAGGTCTGGTTTACGGCGCAGGGTGCGAAGTCGATCGGCCGGCTGGACCCGGCGACGGGCAAGACGGAGTGGATCATGGGGACCGGGCAGGACTTTACACATCTGATCCGGGTGATGCCGGACGGTCAAACAATCTTTGTCTCGAACGCACATTCAGCGAGCGTCAGCATCATCGAAAACCGTGAGATGCCGCCTGATCCGACGCATCCTGCTCCGCCCGGACCGGCACGGCGTGACTGGTTCGTGACCACCATTCCGACCTCGTTGGGCACGGAGGGCTTCGATATATCGCCCGATTGGAAGGAGTTGTGGTCAGCTGCAGCGAGCGATGGCAGGCTCTGGATCATCGACACTGCGCAGCGGAAGGTGGCTGCATCGATCGATGCAAAGTTGAACGGCGCCAATCGCCTTAAGTTCACGCCCGACGGCAAACGCGTGTTGATCTCTATCCTTTCGACGGGCGATTTGTTTGTGTACGACGTGGCTTCCCGCAAAGAGATCAAACGGGTGATCCTGGGCAAAGGGTGCGCCGGTATCCTGATGGATCCGGACGGCTCACGCGCGTTCGTGGGCTGCACCGCAGCGAACTACGTTGCAGTGGTGGATCTGAACACACTGACGGTCACGAGCCATTTAGATGTGGGCGGCGGACCGGACGGTCTTACGTGGGCGAAGCGACCATGATGCGTCGCTGACGGCGACGGTCGGCTCAAGTGCATGGAATGTCTGAGAGGGGGGCCGCAGCGAATCGATCCCCACCCTCTCTCCGTTCACTGAGCGTACGCAGCAGATAGGCTTTGATCCATCTTCTGGTTCTCGCGACTTTCGAGGGGAGTGAGAAAGGCGAGCAAGAAGGGATGCACCCAGGATCAAACCAGGAGATCAAAAAAGACTGCCGCTGTTCCCCTTAATAAGTGCATTGGGCTGTTATCACCAACCTAGAATTGAAGTTGCCGATCATCCGACTCTGTGGCCCCTCAACTAAGAGCGAAGGCCACGCGAGGCATGCAGTCATCATTTCGAATCGATGAGATGGACGGCAGTCTCAAGTACCTCGTCGCGCCCTGCTGCGATACCTTGAATGGTTGGCTTAGAGACGATGTCGGGGACAATGCCGACGCGCTGGGTGGGTCGGTGATCGGGATAGAATACGCCGAGGCCGCTGATCATGGTGGTGAGCCTGCCGGGCAGCGAGAAGGACGAAACATTGCCGTCTGCGCCGGACGTGGTGCTTCCAACGACGATGGCATTCGGCATCGCGCGCAGGGCCATGGCGGTGTATTCGGCTTGGCTGACGGAAGTTTCGTCGACGAGGATGACGACCTTGCCGCCGAAATGGATGGGACCGGGCTGGACACGCGGGCCGTCGCCGAAACTGAATGCGCCAGGATTTGCTAGATCAGCGAAGGTGAAGGCAACGAAGGGCGTGGGACTCGTTGCGAGATAAGCTCCCATGGCAAAGGGCATGAAGGCCGAGGGATAGTTGCGAATGTCGACGATGATACCGTTGGTATTTTTCGCCTGATCGAAGTAGGACGGCAGATCGGCGGCCTTGATGGAGGAGAGCTTGAGGTAGGCAACCTGGGGTGAGAGCAGGCGGAAGGTGTCGCCGGGCTGGTCGTGGGTGCCGAGGGATTGTTTGACCGCGATGCGCTTAGCGGGGATGTGCAACAGGTGGCCGCTGCGTATGACGGTGACCGCGATAGGGCCGCAGACGCCACCGGTGAGATGCGACGCGAGATCGCGTTGCCGGGCGGCCTCGTTGGAGGCTGCGTAGTACGGAGCCCATTGCTCTATCAGAGACGCGACAGGGGCGCCGTTCAGGCTATCGAGAATGTCGCCGGGGCGGAAAGCGGTGTCTGCTGAGTCGACTCGAAAGACGACGGGCTTGTTGTCGATGAAGCGAAACGTGGGCGACAGGGAGCACTCGCCCACAGGCGGGCGGGAGTCGAGAGAGTTCCAGAGATTGGCATGCGTGTCGTTGGCTTTGGCAATCAGTTCGAAAAGAGCGAGCTGATAGGCGGTCTTATCTTTGGCGAGGGCGAGCTTAGGGATGAAGTCGGCGAGGACGGCGCTCCAGTCCTGGCCGGCGACGTCGCGGTCAGGCGCCCAGTACTGAAGGATGTTCCACCATCGGAACAACGCTAGGAGCTGGTAGCCGGAGTCCGGAAACGTGATTTGCGGATAGCTCGGCTCGTGCTCGAACCTCGGGTTGCCGGTTTCGGAGACGATCGACACGTAAAACTGCTTGCCGGTTCGGTTGGTGTAGATGGACTCGAGACGGCTACTCAGAGGCGCGCTGAGCAGGTTGCGGTTGTGAATCCAGTCGAGCGAGGGTTTGAGGTTGAACTCGCCCGTGGGGGCAGGAACGCAGGGATTGCAGGGCGGAACGGAGCCGAGCTTGTCGATCCAGGCAAGCAATGCAGCGTTTGCGTGCGCGTGATCGGGAGCGGCCAGAATCACAGGCAGGATGCGAAGCAACTCGTAGTCCCATTGCCGCTGGCCAGAGGTGAGGGTAGGGTGATGATATTTGAGCATTCCCCAAACGCGAGCGAGCGTGGCCAGGTTGGTGATTTGCGTGGGCGTAAGCGTCTTGAGGACGATGTGCGAGCCGACATCGAATTCGTGGTCCGCGGGCATCTCCTGCCGGGGCGGTGCGTCGGGGGCGTCTGCGATGGGCTTGCCATCGACGAGAAGCTCCAAGTCATCCGCCCACAGCGTGCCTGTGCCGGTGACGAGGACGCCGAAGAAGAGCTGCTGAGCCTGCGGTTGGATGGGGACCGCGATGCGGTACTGTGCCCAGTCGCGCGTGCCGGCAATTTGCTGCGATTGCATGTTCTCAAGCGAAAGTATCCCGTCGTCGCCATCCTGGCGGATCCACAGACCGGCGTTGCCGGCGACATCCTGCAGCTTGAGATAGCCGCGAAGCTCTACCGTATGACCTTGGAAAGCAACGGGTATGGTTCTCGTAATCACGGAAAAGTTATCGGCGGATTGCGCGTCGCGCTGAAGGCGAACGGACCAGCGGCCGCTGTGGGCGATCGTATTGTCCGCAGTAACCGTGCCGGGCGGATTGGAATGCCATCCAGTAAGAGCCGTGGTGGTTTGATCTTCGAAACCCAGCGACTGCTGAATGGTGGCTCGGGAACCTGTGGATTGAGCAGTCACTGGCGAGTTGAAGGCAAGGAGGACCGCAAGTAGGAGGACCGTTTTCATCACGAATCAATAGCCCCTGATGGTAACCGACGACAGCACTCTAAATGAGTAGTTTCGCCGTCGAATGATGGTAGCCCTTCCGGAAAGGCGGTGTTATTGGAAACAAAGATTCACGTCGCTCCCTTCCAACTGGTGCCAAATCGCCAAGTCCCTCGTCGGATGAACTGATTACTTTCGCTAAGACGACTTGTCGTTACTGATCTAAGCCTCCAGTCTTTCTCAGCGATTGAGGCTCATTCGTGAACCGGAGGAATCGATCGTGCGTGCTGACGTTGTCCTCCAAGGGGATCACCAGAACCACGGACGCACAGTGCACGCATTCCGTTGTAGGGATAAGGCCATCCGACTGGATTGTCGTTCGATTTACCTTCATTGAAATCGAAGTAGTATTCGTAGCCGCTCGACTTTTCCTTGCCGTCCCCCCTGCTACTCCATTCATCGCCTGTCAGAAATAGATCGCCCTTGACATGCCAGGTAAAACTCCTTGGAACGCCGCCTTTGGTGTCACCCGCCCGCCCAGGAGCGGTGGCACTCGGCTCATAAATTCCTTGCAGTTCGAACATATTTGCAAGCCGCCAATCCGCGTAACCGCCAAGGCGAAGCGTGCGACAAAACTTCAATGCGCCCTTCCAACTCACATCTTTGCCATTGTCTTTAGCTGCCCACGTGAGATTGGTGGATGAGTCCGTCCAAAGATCGTGCGTCTGGATCGCCTTTGGCACAGCTGCTTTTGTCGTCGATTGAGCACGAGCAACGAATGCGCTCATGCTGAGGAGCACCAGATAGAGTGTCCGTCTTTGCAGATGAGGAAGCATAAGTAACGATAAACGAGTTTCCCGGAGACAACGCGATCCTTCATGTCGCGATGAAGCCGTGTCATGAGTGGTGCCCGTTTCCTATCTCTCACAGTGGCCGTCATCCGTTGTCATCGGAAGAAACCTGCTGGATTTTGCGGTGGAATAATACGGAATGCGTAAAGGCTCTACCAGAAGACCGCAAGATGACTCGCCGGCGTTGCACGTCAAGAACTACATCACACCCGGTGGACTTGAGCGCCTGAAAGAAGAGCACCAGTTTCTGCTCAACAAAGACCGCCCGGCTGTGGCGGTAGTCGTAGCGTGGGCTGCCAGCAATGGCGATCGCAGTGAAAACGCCGACTATCAGTACGCCAAGCGCCGGCTGCGGCAGATCGATGGGCGGATTCGCCATCTCTCCAAGCGGATGGAAGCTGCCGAAGTGGTGGATCCGGAAGCTCCGAGATCGGGCCTGCGGGCGACGAAGGTGTATTTCGGTGCAACGGTGCTCTATGCCAATGCCGCGGGAGTGGAGCGAGAGGTGAGCATCGTCGGCGCCGACGAAGTCGACCTCGACCGCAACCATGTCAGTTGGGTGTCGCCTCTGGGCCGCGCATTAATGCGGTCGGCTGAGGGGGACAGTGTCGTTCTCGAAGCACCGGGCGGTAAAGAAAGCCTGACAGTGCTGGAGGTGCGTTACGAGCGCATCGCCGTAGAACCATTCCGTGAACCTCCGGGATCGTATGCTGCTGCGAAACAGTCGTAGAGCGGAATCGATGCCTGGCGTGTTGCACGAAAGGAAATGAGTCCTCATAAACGCCGTTAGCTAGCGTCAGTGATCAAGCCGGTAAAGACATTGCGGCGAGTTTCACCTTTATGTAACCTCGCTTCAGAGGTGTTCTGACATCTGGCTTGGAGGTCAGTAGCTTGGCAAAACTTGTCTATGCCTTGAACCAGTCGCTGGACGGCTATGTCGACCACGACCACGAGAAATTTGTACCTCGCCCCGCGCTCTTTCGTCACTTCATCGAGGATGTGCGCGGACTTTCGGGCATGGTGTACGGTCGCCGCATGTACCAGATCATGCGTTATTGGGATGAAGACCATGCGAACTGGGGCGCGGAAGAACATGAATACGCGGCTGCATGGCGCAGTCAACCAAAGTGGGTTGTGTCGCGCTCGTTGAAGTCGGCCGGGCCCAATGCAACTCTTGTCGCCGATGACATCGACGCGCTGATACGAGGACTGAAGGCACAGCTCGTTGGGGAAATTGAAGCCGGAGGCCCGGACCTGGCTGGAGCCCTCACCGACCTTGGTCTCATTGATGAATATCGACTCTACCTGCACCCTGTCGTGCTTGGTAGTGGCAAGCCGTTCTTCTCGGGCCCTCTGCCGTCGCTCCGATTAGTTGCGAACGAACTAATCGCCGAAGACGTGATTCGCTTGACCTACGCTCCTGCTGCGCAAGTGCCGACGGACTACAACACGCTAAACAGGTAACGAGAAACGTGCTTCTCGTCCGTTGACTATCAATGATATGAAGCCGACTGTCGGATCTCGATGAGTACATTGGCGATCATGCACTCACCGAGATCCGCTGATATCAGATCGCCGAGAAGCCGCCGTCGACAGCCAACTCCACCCCGTTCACGAAGCTCGAATCATCTGAAGCAAGAAACAGCGCGACCGTCGCGATTTCCTCAGGTTGACCCATCGTTCCCCGCGGGATCAGGGATTCGAACATCTCCTTCGCCTCCTTGGTGAGAACTTCTTCCTGCATTGGTGTGGCGATCGGCCCCGGGCTCAGCACGTTCACCCGAATCTTCCTGCCCTTCAGTTCGTTGAGCCACGTGCGTGCGAAGGAGCGCAGTGCCGCCTTGCTCGCCGCATACACGCCGAAACCAGGAAAACCCTTCACCGACGCAACTGATCCGGTCATGATGATCGATCCGCCATCGTTGAACAGCGGCAACGCCTTCTGGACTGTAAACAGCGTTCCGCGTGTATTCAGGCCGAAGGCCGCATCGAAGTGCTGTTCGGTAATCTCGCCCAGTGGTAAGGCTTCGCCCGTGCCAGCGCTTGCGTACAGGACGTCGATCTTGCCCTTTGCCTGCTTGACTGTATCGAACAGGCGGTCGAGATCGTCGAGATTTGCCGCGTCACCGCGCACGCCGGTCACGTTCCGGCCAATCAACTTGACGGCCTCATCGAGCTGCTCTTGCCTCCGACCCGTGATGAAAACGTAGGCACCCTCTTCAACGAACCGCTTGGCGCTGGCCAGTGCCAGGCCGCTCGATCCACCCGTGACGACTGCGACCTTACCTTCAAGCTTTCCCATCATTACTCCCTTTGATAGATCTGTAGAATTCAGTACTGAAGAGTAGAGTTCTTTGGCAGTGGACGAGCACTGCTCGCAAGTCCTAATTTTTTGTCCATTCGTCCAAAACTGGGAGGCTGAGTTGGATCCGATAACAGACATCTTCAGAACGATGCACGTAACCGCTTTCGGTCTGCACAGGCTCGAAGCCACAGCCCCGTGGGGCGTGAAACAGGAAAATCAGGCCGAAGAAAAAGTCACGTCTTCCGGCAAAAAGACTTCCCCAACAGATTTGGCGCACTTCGCCATGCTCTCGCGCGGCAACTGCTGGCTGAGTGTTGAAGGGATTGCGGAGCCGATTCCTCTTACCGGTGGCGATTGCTTTTTGCTGGCTAAGGGGACTTCGATTGTTTTGCGCGACAGCCCGCGGACACGTCCGAAGTGGAGTTTCAGCGAGATCGGGGCCAGGGCCAACGGCAATGTCGCTCTTTGTGGCGGCGGTGGCGCACCGACGACAATCGTCTGTGGTTCCTTGAGTTTCGATCGCGCCAGCTTGAAGCCGATCACTCAGTTATTGCCGAGCTTCATTTTGATGAAGGCCGATGAGGCACGCACGCTTGCTCTTCACAACACAGTGCAGGCGCTTGCGTTAGAGATGGCAGAACAGGCGCCGGGATCTGAAGTCGTCGCGACTCGACTGGCCGAGGTTCTGTTTATCCAAGTGCTCCGGGCGCATATTGCGTCGGGACCAGAACGTAACAAAGGATGGCTTCGTGCTGTCTTCGATCCTCAGGTGGGCACTGCCCTGAGTGCCATTCACGACAGAGTGAATTCACCCTGGACGGTCGAATCCCTGGCCGAAGCGGCGGGCATGTCTCGCTCCGCATTCGCAGCCCGTTTTAAAGAGCTACTCGGACAAACACCACTGGAATATGTAACCGAGTGGCGGATGCAGAAGGCGATGCAGCTACTACAACAGCGTGACAAAAAGCTCATAGACGTCGCTCGGTTAGTCGGTTACGAGTCCGACGCTGCGTTCAGTAAGGCGTTCAAGCGAGTTGTTGGGGCTAACCCTGGAGAATATCTCAAACGTGGTTATCAAAACCGAGGCCATGTCTGAATGGCAGAGGTATTTGAAGTGGAGGATTCTGATTTTGGCGGCGGGGCCTAGGGAGTGTCACTAAATTGGTGTTTTCGGGTTGAAGATTGAGCCGTGCAAATCGCATGATGAGGCAAGACCCGGAAGGGCTCGGCGTCAGCCGGGCCGAACAAGTTGGTGAGCAGATCTCTTCCTCTCTGCCGAAGGCTGAAGCCGGAGCGACTGAATTGGCTTCCTCAGTGCTGCCAAGACTGTGTAGGGCTCGCCAGAGATGGATTTGTGGCTCGAGTGGGCGGTTTCGCCACAACCAAAGAAAGCAATTCAGTCGTTGCGGCTATGCCTTCACTCCAGCGTTACCACCCTGTGAGCAAAAGCGGCTCACAGGGGCCCGGTTCTTCGGCAGAGAGGTACAGGCCTTTGGCCGGGGCTATTTACGGCATGGCTGAAGCTGTTCAGTCTCATGACATCCTTTACACTTTGCGATCGAAAGTCCTGTGGGCTCAACGGCGGCCAGGAAAGGGCGGTTGCTGCGCAACCTTGGAAAAAGAAAGGCCTTTTCCCACCTTTCCTAGCCTCGACGGCCGCTATTTATAGGTAATTTCGAAGAAACAAAGTGTAAAGGATGTCTAGGGACAGAACAGCTGAAGCCATGCCCTTCCGATCCGTGCCTCAAAAAACTGACTGCACAGTTCGACCACACTCCAAGTGCAATTTGCTGACACACCCTAGGTCCATTCGGGAAACTGACTTTTATTCTCGTCAAGGGCTGAGATCTTATGCATGTCCTCAGAGCTCAACGAGAAATCGAAGATGGCCAGGTTTTCGCGGCGATGGTCTGGGTTAGACGAACGCGGGATGGCGATGACTCCGCGCTGGTGGTGCCAGCGCAGAACCGTCTGAGCAACGGTTTTGCCATGTTTCTTGCCGATCTGCTCCAGCACCGGGTTCGTAAACAGCCCGTTGCGCCCTTCTGCGAAGGGAGACCACGCCTCCATCTGCACACCAGCGGCATGCAACGAGTCAAATTGACCGGCCTGCTGCAGGAAGGGGTGTGTTTCCAACTGATTGATGACAGGCTTCGTGGTCGCTCCTGCGGTCAGGCTGGCGAGTTGTGCCTGGTCGAAGTTGCTTAGGCCAATGGCCTTGATCTTTCCGGCGGCGTTGAGCTCTTCCATGGCTTGCCACGAGCCCTTTACATCTCCACGGGGCCGATGAATGAGATAGAGATCGAGGTACTCGAGTTGAAGCTTGTCGAGGGTCGTTTGAAAGGCGCGCTTCGCTGGTTCGTAGCCGGAGTCTTCCACCCAGATCTTGGATGTCACAAAGAGAGACTTGCGGTCGATTCCGCTCTTCTTGATCCCCGCGCCTACGGCTTCTTCATTGCGATAGACCTTGGCGGTGTCGATCAGACGATAGCCAGCGGTAATGGCGTCTGCGACACTCTCCGCGCACACATCGCCGGTTAGACCGTAGGTTCCAAAGCCAAGGGCCGGCATCATCACACCGTTGTTGAGCCGTACCTGGGGTATAGAAATCTGTCCCTTGGCGGAGGCCCATCCCACGCGGCCGAAGGCGGCCGATGCTGCAAGGAGGGCTCCCCCCTTCAGCACAGCTCGGCGGCTAATCGCGCCTGTTTTTTGGTCGCTGTTGATGTTCATCATGCTCTGCTTTCCACCTTCCAGTTGAGTCGATCCGCCGGACTGGCTGATAGAGGCGATGGTACAGAGAAAAGCGTTTTTCGTCACATGAGAGGGGCTGGGGCGGAGTACGTGTTTTCAGATGGAAGTTTCTGAATCAGTGGGAGCCTATGTTTTCTGAGTGATACGAACGAAGAACGGGAGGAAGCAGCTTGGATTCAAGCCCCAAGTGCAACATTTGTGAACATACCAGGATTTTGCCAGAACTCTACGAAGTTGAAGGCTCCTTCTGGGAGGAAGAGTTCTGCTGGGGCGCGTTTTCCGAGTGATTTTCGGATGCGTGCATTGAAGAGCATGGCGATATCGTCGAGCTGCTGTTGTGAGAAGTGACCGAGGTCTTGTCCCTTGGGCAGGAACTGGCGGAGCAGGCCGTTGGTGTTTTCGTTGATGCCGCGCTCCCATGGCGAGTGGGGATGGGCGAAGTAGACCTCGATGCCAGTCTGCTGTTCCAGCCACTTGTGCTGGGCCATCTCTCGTCCCTGATCGTAGGTCATGGAACGGCGCATCTGGGAGGCGAAGCGGTTGAGGATGCGGGCGAAGCCTTCCGCGCAGGTTTTTGCCGAGCCGTCTTCGAGCTTGACCAGGGCGAGGAACAGCGTGGTGCGCTCCACCAGCACCCCGACACGGGACTGGTTGAGTCTGCCCTTGATCAGGTCTCCTTCCCAGTGTCCCGGGACCAGGCGAAGCCCCACCTCCTCGGGCCGCTGGTCGATGAGCTTGATGGGGTCGATGAAGTGACGGCGGTTGGGGTCCACAGCGGCCTTGGAGCGCGATCTGCGGCTCATCCGGCGGCGGCGCAGCATCGTCATCACGCGGGCGCGGAGTTCTCCCCGTGGCATGGCGTAGAGCGCGGTGTAGATGGTCTCGTGCGACAGACGCACCGGATCGGGCATACGCCTGAGTGTGAACCCAACCTGCTCCGGACTCAAGCCCCGGCCAAGCTCGGCCACGACAAGGTCCCACACGAGGGTGCCTGGAACCAGTTTGCGCGCAACCCGCGGCATGCGCTGCAACCTTCGGGCACGTCGATCTGCCGTCACCGCAGAATAGCCTCCGGCGATAAACCGGCGACCGCCCTTCGGACTAGGCTGCGCAACGTGCCAGCCATTACGACCCATCTCCCGGGTGACCGTGGACCGCGCCCGTTGGAGGCCGGCGGCTATCGCCGCCGGCCTCCAACCCATCGATAACTGCGTCTGCAGAAGACAGCGCTCCTCCATAGAAAACTGCTTGTACGTTCGACCCATGCAACATCTTCCTCCTTAGAAAAGAAAATGTTGCACTTCCAGTTTGAATCCAAGCAGGTTCCTCGGCTGCGCCTCGGAATGACAACCAGAAAAGCAAGAGCAAAGACAACTGCACAAAGTGGGGGAGCAGAAGAGAGCATTCTCCCCAGCTCGAGGGGGGTGTCCACACTTGTGTGGGAACTGCTCTATAATGATCCAGTCGGGCGGGAGTAGCTCAATGGTAGAGTAGCGGCTTCCCAAGCCGTTGGTTGCGGGTTCGATCCCCGTCTCCCGCTCCAATACACAGAGATTAGAAACACAAAGGCCGCGCCATGAGCGCGGCCTTTGTATTGTGAACCAGGCGTTATTTGCTGGCGGTCTGTGTCTTCTGCTGTGCCGGTAGCGTGTGGTTTTCGAGGGCCAGTGCCTCCGGCATAAACGTCAGGGCCTTGCTGATCTGCGGGTCCCATTCAGCCCGGATGCGCATGCCTTCCGCCTGTCCGAACTGCGTGGTGAAGAGCTCGGCCTTGATGGTCGACTTTACCCAGTCCAGATTGTCGGCGATGTCCTTGTCGGTGTACTCAATCTTTTCCGACTTCAGGAAGTCCTTGAACTGCTGGATCAGCGCGTCATCGACGACCAGCTCCTTGGTGACCGTGTGGTCGGAGAGATAGTGCTTGGTGAAGTTGAAGAAGGCATAGTGCTGCAGAAGAATGTCCTGCAGGTGGTCCGACTTCAGCTCGGCAATCTTCTCGTCAGGAGTGATGCCGCCACCGCCGTAGACCGTACGTCCGGAGTCCGTGAGCTTGACCTCGGTGTTGGTGTTGTTCGCAGGCAGCGCACCCTGGCGGGCGTAGTAGTAGTCGTAGAGCGAGACGCCGTCATAGTTGCGCTGGATGAGCCGGCCCGACGGGGTGTAGTAGTGGAACGTCGTCAGGGCAAGTCCTGTGTTTTCAGCAATAGGGAAGACCGTCTGGACGAGGCCCTTGCCGAAGGTCGTTTCACCGACGATCAGCGCGCGGTCATGGTCCTGCAGCGCGCCTGAGACGATCTCTGCAGCGGAGGCCGTATTCCGGTTGACCAGCACGACGATCGGGTACTTCACATTGGAACCGCTGGGGGCGCGATAGACCTGGTCGGGGAAGGCGCGTCCGCGCTGCGAGACGACGATGTCGCCCTTCTGCAGGAACTTGTCGGAGACGTTGACGGCTTCGTTCAGCAGGCCGCCGGGGTTGCCGCGCAGGTCGATCAGGAGTCCGTTGATGGGTCCGAACTTGTCGAGCGCCGCCTGAACCTCATGGGAGGTGGTCTCCATGAAGTTGGTGACGTGGATGTAGCCGATGCCGGGCTTGATCTGGAAGGCGATATCGACGGAATACCGTGGAATTTCATCGCGGATGAGGTCGAAGACCAGGGGTTTCGCGGTGCCTTCACGGCCCATGGTGACGGAGACGTGGGTTCCTCGGGGGCCCTTCAGCATGCTGGCCACCGCAGTCGAATCCATGTGTTCCGTTGTCTTTCCGTCGACGGCGAGGATCACATCGCCGGGCCGGATACCCGCTTTATAAGAGGGAGTTCCTTCAAACGGCGCTACGACGACGATCTTTTCGCCCTGGGGCTGAATCTGCATGCCCACGCCGTAGTACTTGCCGTGCTGGTCTTCGCGCATCTGGGCGAAGTCCTTGGGATCGTGGAAGCTGGAGTGCGGATCGAGCACGCGCAGCATGCCGGGGATCGCGCCATCGTAGATCGCCTTATCGATCTTGTCGTTGTCCAGCTTGTCGGCATAGTTCTGCTCCACGACCGCATAGACGTTCGTGAACGACTTCATCGAGTCGCGCAGGGCTGACTCATCGGTTGCGGACTGAGCGGAGACGCCGCCGAACACCGAACCCGCGACGCCGCACGCCGCGAGAAAAATAGTTGCCGAAAAAAGTGCACGTCGTGTGCGGTTGACCATAGGGACCGAAGAGACCTCAATACGGAAGGGCTGTCAGCAAAAGTCGCACAAAAGGTGCGCTGTTGCAGCCGTTCTGGGTTGGACGGAGTATAGCATCTGCAGGTTAGCCCTGAGGCCGCCGGCCCTTCTTCCGGGCGGGCAGAAGGGAGCGTGCAAGGCGGTTTTCCGGGGGAAAACCAGCGCAACCGTCGTTATATGGTGAGATGCACCATTTGAGGGACCGCCCTGCCCCCGCAATTGTGTTTCCTACGGTTAGAATGAGAATGCCAGATGACCTCTGTCTCGCCCTGCGGTCAAACCAATCGAAACTCTCCGGTACGAAGGATGGGGGATCGCATGGGGACCGAAGGACAGACCAATCGCTGACCGTATGGGCAGGGCCGTAAAGGAACGGATGATCGAGAAGCACACACGTAAGAACGCCATGAGCCGGCTGGTAGCCGGTGCCCCGTTTGCCGGTATTCTGCTCTTCGCTGTAGCCGGCGCTGGTTCAACCCTCTACGCGCAGACCAAGGCTCAGCAGCCGAACTACCCCATGCCGAGCGGATTTGGCACGGGTATCCCGCTACAGCTTCCGTCCCTGCCGGTGCCGACGCCGATTACGCCCAACGGCACAGTGGTTGAGGACGTGATCGCTCGCGTGAACGACCAGATCATCACACGCAGCGAGTATCTGCGCTCCGAGCAACAGTTGCTGCAGGAAGCCCAGCAGCAAAGTGCCTCGCCGGCCGACTTTGAGAGCCGCCGTCGGGACCTTCTGCGCGACATGATCGACGAGCAGTTGCTGCTCTCCAAGGGCAAGGAACTCGGCATTACGGGCGACGCCGAGACGATCCGGGAGCTTGACGAGATCCGTAAGAGAAACCACCTGGACTCGATGGAGGCGCTGGAAAAGGCCGCCTCCCAGCAGGGGGTATCGTTTGAGGACTTCAAACAGGGTATCCGTAACAATGCGATCAGGCAGCAGGTGGTGCAGGAAGAAGTAAGCCGCCACCTCAACATGACGCATGCCCAGGAAGACGCCTACTATGCTGCGCACGGCAAGGACTTCGAGGTTCCTGAGCAGATTCACCTCAGTGAGATCCTCGTAACAACGCCGGACAACGCCACGGATGCCCAGGTGGCAGCGGCCCAGGCCAAGGCTGACGATCTGGAAGCCAAGTTGAAGGCTGGAACCAGCTTCGCCGATCTTGCCAAGAGCTCTTCGGGCGGCCCAACGGCTGCTGCCGGTGGCGATCTTGGCGACTTCAAGCGTGGATCGCTGGGCGATGTGCTTGAAAATGCAACGTTCCCCTTGCCCGAGGGCGGCTTTACAGCTCCGATCCGTACACGGCAGGGCTTTGTCATCCTTCGGGTGGATAAGCATCAGGCTGCGGGTATTCCTCCGCTGGCCGATATCGAGCCGCAGGTGCAGCAGGCGATTTATCTTGATGCTCTGCAGCCTGCTCTGCGCGCTTATCTGACCAAGGCGCGCCAAGATGCATACATGGATATCGATGCCAAGGATGGCTTCATCGATACAGGTTCGAGCCATCCTGGTGCTCGGCCCGGCGACATCGGTTATACCGTCTATACGCCGCCGCCGCTCAAGAAGAAGACCATCAAGCACCAGCGCAACGAGCAGAAGAAGGCAGTTGCCGCACAGGCAGAACTGGCTGCTGCCCGTGCCAAGGTGGCGCAAAAGAATGCTGAGCGGGCTGCTGTCCAGGCTGCGAAGAGCGGCGGGGGCAATGTGAAGAACGCCTCGAAGTCCTCGAAACCGCCAAAGATCCATCGTGAGAAGGTTCGTTTTGGCCAGGCGCCGCGCAATGCGCTGCCGACCGGAACGGCTGAGACCACGACCGAGAACGCTCCGTTGGCTGGTCAGGCACCAGGCGTTGCCATGGCCCAGACGAATTCGACGTCGATTTCGACGGGGACGGGTGTCGATCCGAATGATAATCCGTTGACTCCGCAGGAGGCTCCGACGCACAAGACGCGTCTCTCCCAGCGGCAGGTTCAGGAAAACGACGCACACCTTCAGTCCAAGCTGAACAAGGCAGACGCGAAGGCTGCGGTTCGTCCTGTGAAGGCGGATGTCCAAACGGATGCTTCGGAGACTCACCAGGCAGCCGCACTCGGCCTCAATGGCGATACGGCTAAGAAGGTGAAGAAGAAGCGCAAGAAGGGTGACCCGAAGGAACGTCTGCAGGAGAAGGCCAAGCCGGTAGACACATCGCAACCGATTGCGCCGACGGTCAATCCCGCCCTGGGTGGCAGTGCTCCAGCGTTGCCGCCAGTCGCTCCCTCAACGCCGAACTAACAGGACAGAGTGTAGAGAATAGAGGGTAGAGTGTAGAGATTCGGTCTACACTTCTACCCTCTGCCTTTTTAGGATTATGAAAGAATTTTTTATTGCCGACGCGGCACAGTTTGATACCCAGAACATCACCAGCTTCTTTTGCATCGCCACGATTGGCGTTCGTGAGCGCAAGGCCGGGAGCGGACAGTACCTTGCGCTGACGCTTGCGGACAAGACGGGACAGTTCGAAGCGCGCATGTGGGAAGACTTTGCCGAGGCCGTGCAGCAATGCACAGAAGGCTCTTACGTCAAGGTGCAGGGTCAGGTCTCGAAGTATCAGGGCAAGTTTCAGATCACGCTGAACAAGATGCGGCTGGCTGCCGACAGCGAGATCGATACCGCTGATTTTGTCCCGACGACACAGTTCGACGTGGCTGAGATGAATGCCGAACTACGGGGCTATGTGGATGCTTTTTCCAATCCTCAGCTGCGCGCCCTGGTGTTGGCTTTTCTCGACGACCCGGCGATCGGCCCGGCGTTTCTCGTGGCCCCTGCGGCCAAGCGTCTGCACCATGCGTGGATCGGCGGGCTATTGGAGCATGTGCTGATGCTCGTGCGTGTGTGCCTGGCTACCGTGCCGTTCTATCCCGAGGTCGATCCCGACCTGCTGCTTACCGGCGCGATCCTGCATGATGTCGGCAAGGTGCGTGAGCTGTCGTGGCGGTCGAGCTTCAACTACACGCTTGAAGGTCAGTTGATTGGCCATATCTCGATTGCGCAGGGGTTGCTGCACGAGAAGATTGCGGTGCTCAATGCCCAGGCCATGAAAGCGGGCGAAGAAGCAGGGACGGCGCCGGAGCTATTTCCTGACCGCCTGCGCATGCTGGTCGAGCATATGATTCTGGCGCACCACGGCAAGCTGGAGTTCGGCTCGCCAAAGCTGCCTATGACTCCCGAGGCCATGCTCCTGAGCGCGCTCGACGATCTCGAAGCGAAGTTCCAGACGTTGCGGATGGAGTTTGCCGCGTCGAAATCAGCGGGTAAGTCTGCCGAGGAGACCACGGATTGGGTGCGGTCGATGGATCGCAATCTATTCAACTCGCGTGAGTATCTCGCGGGTGATAAGTGATATGTGGCAAGTGGTAAGCAAAAAGAACGCCTTTTACTTACCAGTTGTCACTTGCCACTGTTCTAGAGCTATTCGATATTCGTGGTTGGAATGCGAATAGAGGCGCGATAGCGATCGCCACGGTAACGCGAACAGGCTACTTCAATGGGTGTCTCTTCCGTTGTCATGATGATGCGGGAGATGGATAACACGCTGGCCTTCTTCGGGATGGTGAGTAACTCCGACTCTTCGCGCGTGGCTGGGAGAGCTTCAATCACCTCATCGGCCCAGGCAGCGTGCACTCCAAACTTTTCGCGCAGCACGGAATATAGAGACTTATTCGCGAAGCTGATTTTTTCCAGTCCAGGAAATTGCTTGAGTGGGATGTGAGTTACTTCGAGCGCCATGGGAATGCCATCTGCAAGGCGCAACCGCCGCAAGCGCAGGACTGTTTCTTCCTGATGAACTTTTAGCTGCGCTGAAAGTTCTACCGTGGTCTTCACGACGGTCTGTTCCAGAAGCCGGGAACTGGGGACCATGCCGCGTTGCTTCATGTCCTCCGTAAAGCCTCTCAGGTGCATGATGCTTTTTTCCAGCTTTGGACGAGTAACGAAAGTGCCTCGTCCCTTCTGGCTAAAAGCGTAGCCACTGTTCTTGAGGCCCTGCAGAGCCTGGCGTGCTGTCATTCGGCTTACCTGGTAGATCCGAGCCAGCTCCTCTTCCGACGCGAGAGGATCGCCTTCTCCCAGTTTGCCGGAACGAATCCGTTCCATCAGTGTCTGCTGAATCTGGAAGTAAAGAGGGATGAATCCTGTTTTGTCCAGGGGCTGGATGGGAGGGAGCGTTTGGATAGGTGCTTTCGACAATCTCTCTCCTCACCCTGTCTTGCCTGGGAATTGATTGACTTCAGTGATGCTGATGGAGTGCTGTGGAACGGCGGTAAAAAGACGGCGAAAGATATCTTTCGCCGTCTTCTGGTTGAGTGATCCGGTTGAGTTAGAAGACGAACTTCAAAGCCAGCTGGATGTTGCGCGGTTCGTTGACGGTGTTGGAGATCTGACCGAATCCACCCGCGGATGAGGCACTATTGCTGGGCGGAGCAAGGCTGACCATATTGAAGGCGTTCAGGAAATCGCTGCGGAACTCGAAGTGGCTTCCTTCGGTGACTCGGAAGTCCTTCGAGAATGCGAGGTCGATCTGCTGATAACCAGGATCGCGTTCAGAGCCGACAGCTGCATTGCCAAAGCTCGATGCGCTTTGTTCGCTGTAGGCGCAGACGCCATTGTCGGTGTCAGAGGGGCAGGGGAGAGCCGAAGGATCGGTTCCGAACCACTTTGTCTCCGTACGGCCTACGATCTTCAACGCGCGAAGGTGGTTGCCGCGTGCAGCGTTGGCGTTGACGGTGTTCGAGTAGAAGGCATCGGAGTTGACGGTAATGGGGAAGCCGGTGTGGAAGCTCATGATGGTACTGACCTTCCAGCCGCCAACCACCTCATCCTCGATGCGATTCATACTGCCGCCGAACTGACGGCCGCGACCGAAGGGAAGCTGGTAGATGCCGGAGATAGAGACATTATGTTTGGCATCAAAGTAGGTGGGACCATAGTCGGCACCGCCGTTGTAGGAGTCCTGCCAATAAGCGCTTTGTGAATCACCCGCACCGCCACTGGCACCGTAATAACCAAGGTTGTTGCTCAGGCCCTTGCTATAAGTCCAGTTGGCCAGGAACTCGAGTCCATGAGTAGCACGTCTGCGTGCGGTCACTTGCAGCGAGTTATAGTTCATCATCGCTTCGGATTCCGTGTAGCTGATGCTGGTGATCTGGCTCAAGGCTGGATTGACCTTGGAGAGTGTAGCGATGGGAAGAGCGCAGGTAAGGCACGCTGCCTGGTTGGCCTGGCGTGGATCCACCAGATGCGTTCCATCTTGTCCGATGTAAGCGACCGTGAGGGATGTTGCGTCGTCGAGTTGATATTCCGTTGTGAGGTTGAACTGTTGGATCAGTGCAGGCTTCAGGGTCGGCTGCCAGGCGCGCACGTTACCCGCAAAGACATTCGGATCAGAAGGACGATAGAAGCCATTGGTGACGCTGAGGAAGGGGGCTCCATTGGCGCAGGGCTGAATGTTTGTGCAGGATGCGTCGACAAAGAAGGGTGGATTGAGGGTAAGGCGAAGGTTTGCGCCAGTGCCTTCGAGGAAGTTTGTCATGCCATATCCGCCGCGGACTACGAACTTGCTCTGGAGAAAATTCGGAGACCAGGCAAATCCTAGTCTGGGCATGAACCCGGCATAGAAGGCGTTATAGAGAGCCCGAGGTGCGCCGTTTACGCCGGCATCGGTAATTACGCCCGTGGTGATGTTGATGTTTGCCTGCTTGTTGTTGACTTCGGTGTAGGGCTGGTCATACTCCCAGCGAAGGCCGAAGTTCAGTGTAAGGTTCGAGGTGAACTTATAGTCGTCCTGCACGAAGAAGGCATCACGCCATTGCCGCTGTCCCCAGCGGCCTGTCAAAGCACCTTGGGCCTCTGAGGTAACCTGGTCGGACAGGAACTGGTTCACATTGCCGTTGAAGCCAAACCAGCCAAGAGTGCCGTCGTTGCCGGAGTAGTAACGATTCTCCTGATAGCGCAGTGCCTGGCCGCCAAACTTCAAGGTCTGCTTGCCGAGCTGCCAGGTGAGGTTATCGCCATAGGTAAAGGCGTTGACGATGCTATCGCTGTCGATGCCGCCATAGCTGCCGTTGCCGTCCTGTCCCTGTGGTGCGCCGATGTCATCGACGAATCCAGAGTTGGCGGTATTGCCGATCACCAGGGTGCTGAAGCCCGGGACGAGTTGAGTTCCGGGGATGCCGAGTTTCGCATTGCCGGTGAGGCCCCACTGACCGGAGACATCGGTCGGCGTTTGGATGTAACGGGTACGACCGATTCCGCCTCGCGCCTCGTTGACGATGCTGGGTGAGAAGACGTGGGTCCAGTTCAGAATGAAACCGGTATAGGGATCGTTATTGTTGGTTGGAATATCCGTAGGCAGTGCGACCTTGGAATAACCATCATGCTCACGGCCAATCGAAAGACGGCCAGAGATCGTGTCACTCTTTCTTACGTTCCAATCGATCTTCACATCGCCCTGGTCATTCACTGTCGCCTGACCGGAGGAGCCGACGTAGTTGGCCGTGACTGTTCCATTGATTCCAGGAGAATTCGGCTCGGGATAGAGCTCGGGGTGAGCGAAGAGATAGAGTGCAGCGGGGTTCGTTACATTGGGTCCGGAGCGAAGCGCAGTGGGCACAACCGCACGGAGTTCTACGGTTGAGAAGTGTTGCCGGGCTCCCTGGTAGTCCATAAAGAAAAAGAGTTTATCGTGCAGAATGGGACCACCGAGTGTGCCACCGAACATGGCCCGATTGAAGGGGGCACGTGCAGCGCCTGCATGTTTCGCTGCCCATGTATTGGCATTCAGGTTTTGATTTTCACCGAAGAAGAAGAGGTTGCCGTGGAACTTATTGGTGCCGCTCTTGGTGACCATGACTACCTGGCCGCCGTTGGCGTTGCCATACTCTGCGGTGGAGTTACCGGTGATGATGCGTACTTCGCCGAGGGCGTCGACGTTGGGGCTATAGCCGATATAGTTGTCGATAGCTTCGTTGATGTCGGCGCCGTCGAGTGTGTAGTTGTTGCTCTGCTCGCGGTTTCCGTTGACGTCGAATCCTCCGTTATAAGCGCCGCGGCCCACATTATCCAGGGCCTGGGGATTAGGAGAGATCGCTCCGGCAACCAGCAGCGTGAGCGAAGAGAAGTTACGGGATTGAACTGGAAGCTCGGTGGCCGCTTCCGCCGTGATGGTATCGCCGGTTGTTGCATTTTCGGTATTCAGGATGGGTGCGGTATCGGTAACAACGACAGTACTGGAGGCCTCGCCGATCTTGAGCCCTATATTGATTCGGGCTTCCTGGTCGACTTCGAGGGTGAAGACGCTGGTGGTCTGACTTGCGAAGTTGGGTGACGCAACCGTGACCTTGTATTGTCCGATCTGCAAAAAGCGCAGCGAATAGATGCCGTTTGGATTGGTCGTCGTGGGGGTGGCTACGCCTGTCAGCACATTGGTTGCGACCACCTTGGCGCCTGGCACAACGGCTCCGCTCGGATCCGTCACGGTTCCTGTGATGGAGCCGGTAATGGTTTGAGCGAAAGAGGGGATACAAGCCAGCAAGGCCAGTACCAACACCAAAGTACAGTTTCTTAGGTTTCGCTGAAGATGCATGTGGAGCCTCCGAAAGTAAATCTGTTGCGGCAATAGGGGTGGATGTAGGCTTTTGGATTTGTGATGTCCTCCAAAAGCTGTCTGCCTGCGAACATCTGCGTGCCTGCGAATACGTGGAACGGAAAGATCAACGCCACCTGTTCCCGCCGTTAGAGGGAAGGGCTTTGGACATCGTGCCAGGCGTCTGACGTGAACTCTCTTGGTTCCTTCTGTTACGGGTAGCAACAACCGCAGCAAAAAAATCACTGGTTCAACGCCCGCGAAGGGCCGAGGTGAAACTTTATGAAACAAGTTGTTAAAGTTGTCTGATCATATATACAACTAGACTGAACGCGCAAGATTAAAATTGCGATTTCTTTTTAGATCTTGATGGGATTCGCAGGTGAAATAGAACCCATGTGGGAATAAAGGGTGCGAGGGGCTGTTGCCTTTGCTTTTCTGGCTGTCATTCCGACCCTGAGTGAATCTGTTTTCTCCCGCTTTTTGCTGGTGCCACGACAAAGGGTTTGCGTTAGGGCTAGCCTGGCTCCTGTTCTTGCTCACATATTTTCCGGTGCTACGAACGAAGAACGGGAGGAAGCAGGTTCCTCACTACGCTCGGAATGGCAGCCAGAAAAGCAAAAGCAAAAGCAAAAAAACAGAAGAAAAACAGCCGGAAATGCCATGTCGATTGGCATTTCCGGCTGTTTGTTGTGAAGCATTTCAGACTGGTTTGGAGTGCGGTTACTCTAGAACTCGTATCGCAGGCTAAACTGCAGCTCGCGGTCCGAGGCGTAGGTCGTTCCCTTCGATGTCACCTCGCCGAAGGTGGAACTCGTTGGATTGCTGTCCGGCGCATCCCAGTTCGGATGGTTGGTGAGGTTGAAAGCCTCCGCCTTGAACGTCAGTACATGATTGTCGTGGTTCGGGATGAGATGAATGTTCTTGATCAGCGCCATATTCCAGCTCTGGAAGCCCGGACCATATACGAGGTTGCGAGTGCCGCGCGGCGCCAGTGTGCCGGGCGCAGGTTTGACGAATGCTGTCGGATCGAACCAGTGACCGGTGCTGCCGTTTCCACTGAATCGCTTCTGCAGGTACGGAGTATGGGTTACATCCCATAGCTGCGTTCCTGCTCCCGGACCAACTCCGGCAAAGTCGTCCCCGGTGCCGATTTGCACTGGGATACCCGTCTGCGCTTGAGTTACACCGGAAATCTGCCAGTTTCCGAGCGTGCTGCGAATCAGCCTGCTGGTCGAGTGCGATGCATAGGGGAGATCCCAGACATAGTTCAATACGAAGATGTTGCGGATGTCGAAATCACTAGGACCATAGTTAGAGGCAGTGTTGTAGTAGTTCGGGAGTTCGTAGCCCGCACTCGATCCGAAGTCCATGCTCTTCGACCAGGTATAAGCGACTCCGAAGAGTACGTTCTTCGTCATGCGGCGTTTAAGATTGAGCTGCATCGAGTGATAGATGGAGCTTCCTGCATTTGTATCCTGCAGAATCGTTGAGAATCCCTTGTAGGGTCGCAGTGCGTCCGGTGCGATAACGGTCGGATTGGCTTGCACCGTGCCCGGTTGAAGCTGGTTGATGTTCTCCAACTGGGAAAGATGAAGACCGCGACGTCCTACATACGAGAGGGTCAGAGTGGCGAACTTTGGAAAATCCTGTTCTACAGCAACATTCCAGCTCCATGCCTCGGGGTTAGGGAAGTTGTAGGCCTGAGAGGACAGGGCCAGCGGCAGGGAATTTGTTCCTACTCCGCCCGGATTATCTACCGATCCGGCGGTGACAGTCTCGCTGTTCTGGAAGGGAGCGTTGCCGCCTAGTTGTACCGAGTCGCTAATACCCACGCGCTGAACGAAACGTCCACCGCCGGCGCGCAAGACAGTTGTCGGGTTGAATTGGTAGGTGATGCCGACGCGCGGCTGAATATCCGAATAAACAGTTTTGGAGTAACCGGGGCCGTAACCGCGGAAGAGACCCTGAAACTGTCCATTCAGAATATTTGCGGGAAGGTGAGCGTTGGCCGAGCTGGGGAAGCCGCTGCCGGGGATCACTACACCATCATAGGGATCTCCCCCTGTTGTAAACCCGGTAATAGGGTCGACCGTCGGTGCGGTTGCAGGATTATAGGACTTCGGATCAAAGACGGACTGATTTCTCCAGAGTGCGGAGTAAGGCTGCATGACGCTGTAACGGATGCCGTACTCCAGCACCATCTTCGGCGTAGCTCGCCATTGATCCTGTGCAAAGCCCTCGTACATGTGTCCACGGAATAGTGTGTAGGTCTTCTGGCCAATCTCACCATAGGTGTCGAAGAGGCCCAGTGCGGTGTTTGCCACTGCGGCGTTGGTGGTGGGATGACCGGTCCGGCTGTCAGTAAAGATGAACTGGCCGTTCTGGTTGTTCGTTGCGCCAGGGGTAGTACTACTCACACTAATCTGGTCGTTGTTATTTTCTCCTGAGTACTGCCATACTCCACCGAACACCAGAGTGTGTCTTCCTATGACCTTGGTCAGGTTATCGGCGAAAGTAAAGATAGGGCCGCCTGAGTGCGAGGGATACGGACCTCCATTGACTGTCGTGAAGTTGGCAATTTCAACCGTCGGAATTTTATTAGGAGTTTCTTTTTGATCGGCAGGGAAGAGGTACGGATAATTAATTCCATACATATTGCGGTTATACAGGCCACTCGATAGATCGTTGGTGATCGTTACATGATCTGCCGAGGCTGAAAAGGTCGCATCATTCACGGTCGTCGGATTGATCGTCCAGGTGTAATGGACGATACCGACCTGATTAGGCCAGTTCCACACTTGAGGCAAGTGGGTGAAGTTACTGGAAAAGGGACTTACCTGATTGTAGTTATAGTTCAACACGCTGAAGCGAATGTGGTGCGCTTCAAACGGGATGTAGTCCAGAACGAGCGTGTCTTTTCTCTGGTTCTGGGGGTACGGTTCGGAGGCCTCCCAGTTGAAGCCGGAGTTACCTGTTTCATTCGGCAGCGGGTAGGAATTCAATAGCCCAATACCGCTAGGGCTAAGGCCGCTCGTAATCACGTTGTTCGGATAAGGCAACTTTGTTACGGGATTCACCAGTTGGACGGGTTGCTGGTAGAAGATATTCGGCCCGAGCAATTCGCTGAAGTTTCCCTCGCGCATCAATGCTGTAGGGACAGTGCCCGTCTGTGTCGCGTTCTGCCGGTACCGGAGAAACTCCTGACCCGCCTCGAAGAAGAGCTTCTGTTTGCTCTGATTGAATACGTGGGGGATATAGGCTGGGCCACCCAGGTTCCAGCCGAACTGGTTGTAGCGAAAGGGTGGTGGATGACCACTGTTCGCAACCTGATCTGACTGGTTCCTGGTCCAGGTGTTGGCGTTGAAAAATGAGTTGCGCAGATACTCATAGGCCGTGCCATGAAAAGTACTCGTGCCGCTCTTCGGGACCTGGATGATGACGCCACCTGACGTGCCGCCATACTGCGCAGGATAACTAGTGGTAAGAATCTGAACCTGAGAGATCGAATCGACGTCGCCTACGCCAGTGGATGTACCGTTTGCGCGTGTGCGGATCATGGGCGCTCCATCCAGCGTGAGCATGCTCTCATTGCTGCGCGCGCCGTTGATGGTAGGTCCCGAGAAATCCGGTGAGAAATTGAAAGAAGACAAGGGAGCATTGCGGGTAACACCCGGTTCCAGTTGGGAGAGATAGATGGGGTTACGGCCGTTCAACTGAATGGATTTCACCTGCTCGCTGGTCACCAACTGTCCTACCGCAGCAGACTCGGTTTGCAGTGTATTCGCGTCCGCTTCTACCTCTATCGTTGTGTTCGATGAGCCTACGGTCAGCGCAACATCGTATCGGCTGCCGATATTTGGATCGAGATGGGTGCCCTTCTGCTCCCTGGTCCCGAATCCTTTTGCCTCCACCTTCACCGTGTAATTGCCGGGAGGCAGATTCGTGATGGTGTAAGAACCAGAGGCCGTAGTCTGCACGACGCGGTCCTGCCCATTGGCTTCGTTATGAGCTGTTACTTTGGCATTCGCTACAACGGCTCCACTGGGGTCCGTTACGGTGCCTGAGAGAGAAGATGAGTCTGACTGGGCCTTGGTCATCGATGGCAGGCATACGAGGGTGGCCAAAAGTAGAAGTTGAGCCACGCAGACACTCTGCCGACGCAGGGTGGTGAGAGAGGAGAATCTCAGGATTCTGATTATCCGAGACAGGTTTACGGACAAGATGGAATTTCTCTTCGCTTGATCCTGCATATGATCTCCACGTAGATATGCTTGCCTGCAAGGTTGTCCGGGCGTGCAGGGCATCCTTTAGCCGACAGATTTTGGAAACGTTTCCAAATTGGCGACGATAGTAAGAAAGCAGACAGTGAACTGTCAACACCTGAAAGTGGATTTCATAGGGAAAACTTTGGCGGGTGCCAAAAGAAAACCAGCATTGGGGCCTATATCGCCGTGAAGTGACAAAAGGAAACGAGTTTATAAAATATTCAGTTCGGAGTAAGATTTCGCAGATGGACTTCGACCGGCCTCAATGAGAAAGAGCAATCCGCAACCAACACTTTCAGAGGTGGCTCGACTGGCTGGTGTTGGTGTTGGTACGGCATCGCGTGTCGTCAATGGCGGCGTCAACGTCAGCGCAGGGACGATGCGGAAGGTCAAGTCCGCCATTCAAGAGCTCGGTTATATGCCGAATCATGCGGCACGCGTACTCAAAGGCGGACGCACTAAAACCGTAGGCCTGCTGGTTCCCAGCATCGCCGATCACTTCTTCGCAAGCTGCGCGGAAGCAGCAGACAAGATAGCCAGAGCTCACGACACTCTGCTGATCGTTGCTGTTACCAGGAACCAGTGTGGCGATGAGATGAGCAGCTTAGAGGTGCTGATGCGGCATCGGCCGGACGGGTTGCTGATTGTGCCTTCCGATCCTGAAAACAAGGAGCTTGCGAGATTTGTCCGGAACAGCGGTATCCCGGTAGTGACCTTCGATCGACCGCTGTTTGGCAGCGGCTGTTCGAGTGTCCTCTCCGATAATTTCGAAGCCGCTCGCAAGGCCACACTTCATCTGATCGAGCATGGTTATAAGCGCATTCTCTGTTTGGTCAGTGAACCAGAGCTCTATACGATTCGTGAACGGGTGCGTGGTTATCTTCAGGCGATGGAGGAAGCAGGACTGCAGCCACTGGTGGACACTGGCCCGGAGGATATGGCCCTGGCGTCTCGCTCGCTCGCCGCACATTTGAAGAGCCGCCGGCCACCTGATGCCGTGTTCACTCTGAAGAACAGCTCGACCTCTGCCGTCGTGCAGATACTACGTCAGCTTAGGATTCCGATTCCTTCACGTCTTGCCTTGCTTGGATTCGATGACTTTGAACTGGCTGGGACATTGCATCCGTCCATCAGCGTCGTTCAACAGCCCATAGAAGATCTGGGTAGAACGGCTGCGGAGCTTCTCTTCGCCGAACTTGAGGGGCATCCCAGTAAGAAGACGAGGAGGGAACCGATCGTGCTGGCCAATCGATTGGTGCTTCGACGCTCGTGTGGCTGCAAAGAAGTACCCGCGCGTAAAGATTTATGAGTGCTGTAGTTCTAATTCAGATCTTGATGAAGATGCGCCTGCGAAATAGAATCCATATCGGCACAAAGCATACGAGGACGAAGAAGAGGGAAAACAGAAGAGAGTCCATCCCCGGGCCGAAGGGTGCGAAAAGGTGGGTGAATAGATACTTCTTCAGCGTGAGCTTATCGTCTCCACCGGGAATGTGGATAGCGGAGATGGCGATGGCTATCACTTCCGATAGAACGTAGGCGGCGATGGCGTTGGTGCCAAAGACGAGCCAGGGATAACTCCACCAGCTATCTTTACGGTCATCTTTCATCAGGTAGGTGAAGAGGCCCAGACCGACCAGGGCGCAGCCGGCTGCAAAGAGAACGTAGGAGCTGGTCCACAGTTTCTTGTTGAGAGGGAACCAGAGGCTCCATAACAAGCCGCTGCCGAGCAGGGCCGCGCCTGCAATCAGCATGCCTGCGCTCTTCTCTTTGATCGTTCTCTGCGACTGCAGCCAGAGGCCGGTCAGAACTCCTAAGAGAGTGGTGGCGATTGCCGGTGGCGTGCTCAAAAGTCCCTCAGGGTCGCGGGTTATCTCGTACAGCCGTCCCAGGTGCAGCCAGCGATCGCAGATCGCCACCCAGTTGCGAACGGGATCGAGCAGGGGAACGTCCCGGCCTGGGATCAGGCCGCCCGGCAACGGAATCCAGCGCATGAGAATCCAGTAGCCCAACAGCAGCAGAGCCGCTACGGACAAGAGGAATGCCGGTCTGCGGTTCCATAGATAGAGCACGCTCACGCAGAGATAGCACAAGGCAATGCGCTGCAATACGCCGTAGATGCGCAAGGTTCCAATATGGAAGTAGGGAAGCGCGTTCAGGAGTACGCCGATGAAAAAAAGAATGACGGATCGCTTCAGAGTGTGCAGGAACAGCTCCCGCTTTCCGACGCCGCGTGCCAGCCGGGAGCGGAAAGAGAAGACCAGCGATGTGCCTGTAAGAAAAAGGAAGGTCGGAAAGACCAGGTCGGTCGGCGTACAGCCATTCCACTGGGCGTGCTTCAGCGGCCAGTAGGCATGAGGCCATTCGCCCGCGGCATTGACCAAGATCATGGCGGCTAACGTGAAACCACGCAGAACGTCGACTGAGGGGATGCGCTTGCTTGTAAGCTCAGCGGTCGCCGCCGGCAGCGTAGTTGTCGTCATGGGACTGGACCTCGAAATACGATTTAAGTCTGTGGGGCTGTGCTTTTTCTTTGCAGAAAGGAAAGCGGGGAGATACGTTATCCAACAACTGCTAGTCCATCTTCGGATGGGTAGATTTGTATAGGAGTGCAGACAGGTTTGCAACTAAATAAATGAAGTATAAAAAGAAGCGCTCCGTTCTTTCGCCCTATCCTCGCATGCATGATGTGGGCTGCAGCAGCCGACATCCCTGGCCTATCATGATTTCGATAGGTGATATCTTCCAATTGAAACCTGGAGAGCTCAACCCCCATGCTAAAGCTCGTTCTATCTCTTTTCATCCTGGTAACGTGTGTCAAAGCCGAGCCGATTCATCTTCGCACCAACGCACTCGAAGACCCGCTTGGCATCGATACGCCGAAGCCCACGTTCTCCTGGCAGAGCGATGCGAAGACGACGAACTGGACACAGTCGGCGTACGAGATCCTGGTTAGTACAGAGGCGAAGAATCTTCGCCCGGGCAAAGCAGACGCCTGGGATTCTGGACGGATCAAATCTTCAGAATCGGTGAATATTGCCTATGCTGGCTCTGTGCTCAAGCCGCAGCAGCGGTATGTGTGGACGGTCCGCACCTGGGATAACAAGGGCAAAGAGACGACGTCCGCACCGGCGTGGTTTGAGACGGGTCTTATGAGTGCTGACGACTGGAAGGGGCAGTGGATTATGTGTAGAGACCCTGCCGATGAGCAGGAGCTTGGCTCGATCCGCTGGATCTGGCTGGCGAATGCAGATGCGATGCATGTGCTCTCCGCTACACCGGCGCACTTCGTCTATCACCTGCATCTCACGGACAAGCCAAACGCAGCGAGCCTTCACGTGCTCGCACGCGGGCAGTTCGTTGCTCGCGTCAATGGTCATGTCACAGGGCATCATGATGAGTGGGGCGCCTTTGACCGTGAAGAGATCGCCTTCCTGCTTCACCGTGGCAACAATGAGATTGAGGTCGACGTGATCTCGCATCAGGCGGGTGCACCGCCCAGGACGGCACCATCGGCCTTTGCCGCATCGATTCATCTCACGCATGAGGACGGCAAAGAGGAGCGCATCGTAACCAATGATCAGTGGCAGGCGCGTGCGACCCCTGATGGTGCCTGGCAAAGCGCACAGACTGTGGGGCCTCTTTCTCAGGCGTTCGGCCTGGGCACAGACCGGCAGCGGGCTGTGCCTGGACCAGACCGTGTTGCAACGGATGCTTCACTCCTGCGTAAGAGCTTCAGCGTTGATTCTTCCATTCGCACGGCTCGCCTGAGTATTACGGCGTTGGGTGCTTATCAGGCCTTCATCAACGGCAAAGCTGTGGCTCCCAACTCTCTGCTCGCGCCGGGCTGGACGGACTTCCATAAACGCGTGCTCTACCAGACTTACGATGTGACGTCGTTGCTTAGTCATGGCGCAAATGCAATCGGAGTTGTCCTTGGCGGCGGATGGTACAGCTCGCCGATGACATGGAGTGGCTTCCGCTACACGCCGGGGCCTAATCTTCTGCGCGCGCAGCTTGATCTGACACTCGCGAATGGCACGCATCAGACGATCGCTACGGACCCGAGCTGGCTCACCTCTTCCGCACCGATTACCTTCTCCGAGATCTATGGCGGCGAGTCCTACGATGCGCGACTCGCGCAGCAGGGCTGGAGCGCGCCGAGCTTCGACGCTACGCGCTGGACGGCAGCTGTTACCGCAGCCCCGCCGGATAGCGGCATGGCTCTCACGGCGCAGCCGGACCTGTTGGTTAACACCACGATCACGCTGCATCCCAGTAAGCTCGATCCCGCAAACGACGCTCATCCGACCATCTATGACATGGGTCAAAATATGGTCGGAAATATTCGCATTCATGTTCGTGGCCCACGTGGTGCGGTGGTGCGTTTGCGCTATGCCGAGCGGCTCAATCCGGATGGGAGCATCTATACCGAGAATCTTCGCAACGCCGATGCTACGGACACGTATGTTCTCTCCGGTAATGGTGACGAAACCTGGACGCCCGCTTTCACGTTCCACGGCTTTCGTTATGTTGAGTTCTCGTACGTTGGGACCGCCCCATCAACGCCGCCTACTCTCGCTACCATCGACGGCCTTGTCTTCAATAGTCTTCCGGCGAAGCCCTCCGTGCGGCTCACCAGTTCCAGCGAGACTCTCAATAAGATGAATGAACTTGGGGCGTGGGGGCAGAGAGGTAACTTTGTTTCGATCCCCACCGACTGCCCGCAACGGGATGAACGGCTCGGCTGGATGGGCGATGCCGGAGTCTTCTGGCGCACCGGCACTTACAACTTCGACATCGACGCGTTCACGCACAAGTTTATGCTCGACGTGACGGATGCGCAGACGGCTGCAGGAGCATTTACCGATGTTTCGCCCAATGTTCTGGGGCCGAATCCTGGAGCGCCTGGCTGGGGCGATGCGGGTGTCTTCATTCCGTATGCGGCATGGCTGCAGTACGGCGACACTACTGTCGTGGAGCGCTCCTGGCCGGCGATGGAGCGCTGGATGGATTTCATTCTGAGCAACAATCCCGACTACATCCGTCGTAAGGCCCTCGGAAATAACTATGCGGATTGGCTTGCGCCGGACCAGAACACTCCCAAGACTCTTATCGGCACCGCCTACTGGGCACTGATCGCGCGCGAGATGGCGGAGATGGCTACAGCACTCCACCGCACGGCAGATGCCGAGAAGTACCAACAGCAGTATGACCGCATCGCTGCTGCCTACCGTACGGCTTTCGTGAAGGAAGATGGCAGTGTCGAAGGGAATACGCAGACCGCGTACCTGGCCACGATCTTCACCGGGATTGCGCCGCCAACGCTGCGTGCGAGGATGATCGATCGGCTTACGAAGGATATCGAGGCGCACGGAAACCATCTCACAACGGGTTTCCTCGGCACTCCGTTTCTACTGTTTGTGCTGGATGAGAATGACCGCTCCGATCTCGCCTTCAAACTTCTTCTGTCGGACACGTATCCTTCATGGGGCTACATGGTGAAGAAGGGCGCTACTACGTGGTGGGAGCGCTGGAATGGCGACACAGGCGACCCTGGGATGAACTCCTATAACCACTATGCTTTTGGGTCCGTGATGGCCTGGGTTTATCGTCGCGCTGCCGGCATCGATACCGACGCCACGGGACCTGGCTATCATCACCTGACCATTCACCCTCATTTCGATGCTGCGCTTCCGCAGCTCCACACCGAGTACGACTCTGCTTATGGAACCATCGTCTCGGACTGGCAGGAGAGCGGGCATCGCTTCACCATCACGATTCCGGCGAATACCAGCGCTACAGTTACGTTGCCGAAGGGTAAGACCGAAGAGATCGGCAGCGGTACGCATGTGTATCACGTTGAATAGCGCTTCAGCCTCGGGCTTTTTGTTCGCAGCCGAAAGAAGGCCCGGGCCTAAAGGCCACATTTTTACCAGTCCCCTATTCCGTAGCCTAAAGGCTACGGCTCCCTCCGTCTCCCTGATGCTGAAGCATCAGGGAACGCGTTTCGCGCTGCGTAGTGTTGGCGAGGAGTGCCTCAAGGCTTGTGGCTACCAACTCAGGCGCAAGAGTGAGAGGGCTTGCCGGGGCAGCGTGAGGGGGATCATGACGCTGCCGCTGGTAACGTCGAGCCACTCGGGCGAGGTCAAGGACTGAAGCTGGCCTGCTGCTTTGAGCTGCGCATACTGTGCGGGTGTGGGCTGCTGGGGAGAGCCCATCGCTTTCCACGTGGTATAGGCGTTGCTGTGGGTCGCGTCGATGCGGTCGTGCTGGAGCAGGACGCGGTGGACATCGGCGGGGATGCCGTGCACCGTGACGGAGGTGGGGGCGTCGGCGGCGGGGAGATCGTCGTCCTGATAGTTCCAGAGCAGGATGGCGGCGCTGCGGTCCGCGTGCGTGGCGAGGGCATCAATGTCCGGCGCGTGCTGCACGCCGGAGCTGAGGATCTGATCGAGTGGAATCTGGCCGGTGCTGGTGGTGGCGACGCGCTGACCGCTCATGAGGCCGGCCATGCGGAAGACGTTCATGATGGGCTTGTCGATGCCGTTGGTGGCGAGGGTGCGGAAGCCCTGGAAGTAGTCTTTGCCTTCGAACTCGAAGGACCAGCTGAGCATGGCCAGCAGATTGACCTGGTGGCGGTCCTGCAGGTCGAAGAGCCCTTTAAGAGCGGCGGCGGTGTAGGCCGGGTAGAGCGTTCCGTTGCGGTAGTTGTTTGCGGGATTCTCTTTGGCGGAGCAGGCCGCGCAGCCTTCGGGATCGGCTTCGCTGAGGATGATGGGGAGGTTGCGGAACTGTGGGTAGTCGGCAATGGCGGCGAAGCCCTTGTCGGCGTCGCGCAGCTCTTTGTCGAGGCCCATGCGGACGTGGCCGTCGATGATCTTCGGCTCGCCTTTGGCGTGGAAGGAGATGAAGTCAAGTGGGATGGGCTGGCCGTTGGCGGCGCTCTTGTCGTGCGCGACGTGTTGCAGGAAGGCGTTGAGGAAGGCCACGGCCTTGGGATCGCGCGGGCTGGTGGTTGCAGGACCGCCTACGCGGGCTTCGGGCAGAGCCGCGCGGACACCGGCGACGGCGAAGTCGTAGAGCTTGTCGTACTCCTGCTGGGTGCCGTGCCAGTAGGGGATGTTGGGTTCGTTCCAGACCTCCCAGTACCATTGCGCGGCCTGGTCATGGCCGTAGCGTGCGACGAGGTGCGCGGCGAGGGTGCGGCAGAGTTCGCCCCAGGCGGCGTAGTCCTTTGGCGGGCTCTGGACGCTGCCGTCGAGCGTGCGGGGATAGCTGACCTTGTAGGGCGCGGGGCCGCTGGCGAGGGCTTCGGGCATGAAGCCTAGTTCGACCATGGGACGGACGCCGGCCTGCTGGTAGGCGTCGAAGATGCCGTCGATGATCTTGAAGTCGTAGACCGGGTGGCCCTTGGCGTCCAGGGTGTAGACGTTGGTGGAGCTCCACTTGAGCTCGGGGACGCCGTCGCCGGAGGTGAGGAGATGGTGCGCCCTGATATAGACGGGGACCGGGCTGGTGTCATGCAGCTCGCGCAACAGCTCCCGGCCATGCGTCATGGTGGTGTAGTTCGATTCGTCGTAGCCGAACCAGCTGGTGATGGGCTTATCTGCTCCGAGAGGCTTATCGAGGTCTACCTGAATCTGGATGGTCTGGGCTGAGGCGGCGACGGTGGAGAGCGTGCAGAGCAGAAGAGCGAGCTTGCGAAACATTGAGCTACCTTTCAGGCGGGAAGGTGCGGATGGAAGCCATGATATCTGGTTGCGATGACGGTGCCGCAGATGCTCGCAAGGAGCCAAAAACAGAAGGCTGCCAGGCAGACCGGGGATCAGGCCTTTCTGCTCGTTATAATTAACTCTCCATGCTTCGATTCTCAACAGCCGGCGAAAGCCACGGCGAATCCCTCGTAGCCCTCATCAGCGGACTTCCGGCGGGTGTTCCCGTCGATCAGGAGTTTCTCGACCACGAACTCTGGCGCCGCCAGCAGGGCTATGGTCGAGGTGGCCGCATGCGTATCGAGCGTGACACCGCTCACATCCTCTCTGGCGTACGCCATGGCAAGACCATCGGCTCGCCTATCGCGATGACGCTTGCGAATCGCGACTGGAAGAACTGGGAAGAGATTCTGCCGGTAGGCGAGGGAGACGCGGAGAAGCACAAGGCCGTCGCCAGTCCCCGGCCTGGTCACGCGGATCTTGCCGGTGCTTTGAAGTATGACTTCAAAGACGCCCGCTATATTCTGGAACGCGCTTCGGCACGTGAGTCGGCGGCGCGAGTGGCGTGCGGTGCGATTGCGAAGCTGCTGCTGCGCGCTCTTGGGGTTGAGGTGGCGAGCCACGTTGTTCGCGTCGGCTCGGCGGAGCTCTCGCGCGAGGCCAGCTTTGCCGAGATTGCGGCGATCGCCCAGCGGGAAGATGTCCTGCTGGCCTGCGTCGACCCCGAGTCCGAGGCCCGCATGAAGGCCGAGGTCGATCAGGCCCTGCGTACGGGAGATACAATCGGCGGTGTCTTTGAGGTGGTCGTTCATGGTCTGCCTCCGGGTGTGGGCACGCACGTCAACTGGGATGAGCGTCTCGACGGACTGCTGGCCCAGGCCGTGATGAGTCTCCAAGCGGTCAAGGCCGTGGAGCTTGGCAGGGGCGTGACCGCGGCGCAGTCGCCTGGTTCCAAGGTGCATGACGCGATCGCGTACGAGGCTGAGCCCGTATCGGAAGATGCCGGAAAGTTTACCCGCTTCAGCCGCGAGCACAACAATGCCGGCGGCATCGAGGGTGGCATCTCCAACGGCGAGGATCTGGTCGTCCGCGGGTACCTCAAGCCGATCTCGACGCTGCGCCGTCCTCTTGCTTCCGTCTCCTTTGAGACGCGTGAGACCACCAAGGCCGCCTATGAGCGCTCTGATGTCTGTGTGGTTCCGGCGGCCGGAGTCGCAGCCGAGGCCATGGTTGCGCTTGCGGTGGCGCGGCTGGTCATTGAAAAGTTTGGGGGCGATAGCCTCCGTGAGCTTCACCGAAATTTCAGCAGCTACTGCGAGCAGATAAGAGCCTTTTGATCGATGAGTAAAAACGAAGCCAAGCCGAGTCCTAAAGACTCCAAGCCGCACAAGATCCACGAGGTTGTG
The DNA here is from genome assembly GCF_000178955.2 of Granulicella mallensis MP5ACTX8. NCBI lineage: Bacteria > Pseudomonadati > Acidobacteriota > Terriglobia > Terriglobales > Acidobacteriaceae > Granulicella > Granulicella mallensis. The sequence continues at coordinate 2,398,916 of NC_016631.1, forward strand.
AAGTATCCCGACCCTGTCCTCTCCAAACCAGGAGAGAAGGTCACCGAGTTCACACCGGAGTTGGCGCAACTTGTCGATGAGATGTTTGAGAGCATGTATGCTGCGCAGGGGATTGGTCTGGCAGCGCCGCAGATCGGTATCTCCAAGCAGATCACAGTGATAGACGTAAGTTTCAAAGAGCGACCTGAAGATAAATTGGCGCTCATTAACCCTGAGATCATCGAGCGCGAGGGCAAGCAGGTTGAAGAAGAGGGCTGCCTGAGCCTTCCGGAGATTCGCGAGAAGGTGAGTCGAGCAGCCAGGGTTAAGGTGCGCGCTCAGAATGTAAAGGGCGAGTTCTTTGAAGTAGAAGGTGAAGAGTTGCTGGCTCGGGCTCTACAACACGAGATTGATCATCTTCACGGGATACTCTTTATTGAGCACCTCAGTCGTCTGAAACGGGACCTTGTCCACAGGCGCATTCGCAAGCTACAGAAGAACGGTGAGTGGTAGACGCAATGAAACTGGTTTTCTGCGGTACCCCGGAGTTTGCTGTCCCGACGCTCCGTGCCGTTCTGGATGCGGGCCACGAGGTTGCGTTGGTCCTTACTCAGCCGGATCGTCCTGCCGGGCGCAAGATGGAGTTACAGGTGCCGCCGGTGAAGCGGCTGGCGCTCCAACGCGGTCTGCGTGTGTTGCAGCCGGAGCGGATCAAGTCTGACCAGGAACTTCGTGGAACACTCGAAGGAATTCAGCCAGATGCCATTCTAGTCGTTGCTTATGGCCGCATTATTCCAGGCTGGATGCTGGAGCTGCCGCGCTTTGGCAACATCAATTTGCATGGATCTCTGCTGCCCAAATATCGGGGCGCGGCTCCGATCCAATGGGCTGTTGCGAAGGGCGAGACCGAGACAGGGGTGACGACGATGCGTCTTGACGCAGGACTCGATACCGGGGATATGTTGTTGGAAGAGCGAATCCCTATCGGACCAGACACGACGGCTACCGAGCTTTTTGCACAGCTTTCGCACGTTGGGGTTGAAGTCGTGCTCCAGACGCTCGACGGACTGGCGAAGGGGACACTTACAGGCAGACCTCAGAATCACGACGAGGCGACGCTTGCGCCTTTGCTGACGCGGGAGGATGGGAAGCTCGACCTGGCTCATCGCACGGCGCAGGAGGCTTACAACCGCTGGCGCGGGTTCTATCCGTGGCCGGGAGCCCATGCAACATTGCATGGCAAGCGCTTCCTGGTTCATCGCATGCATCCTTCCTCTGCGGATTTGAAATTGGTTCCCGGGGAGCTCGATTGGTCCACGGGTGAACTGCTTGTTGGTGCGGCGGAGGAAACGCTATTGGTGCTCGACGAGGTGCAGCTTGAGGGGAAACCGCGACTTGCGGGGATAAACTTCGTGCGAGACTTTCAGCTTCATGCGGGTGAGCATCTTGACTGACCCGCGCAGACCAGGCCCGGGCGGAAGACCTGAGGGGAGACCTCCCCAACGACCAGCCGCAAAATCTACCCAGAAGCCGCTTGCCAGCATTACTCCGGCGCGCCTGGCGGCGTTCGAGATTCTTGAACGCGTGGCGACCAGTAGCGCCCACAGCGATGATCTTTTGTATGGCTCGGGTCTGGCGTTGCTTTCGCAGGCGGACAAGAATCTGACCACTGCTTTGGTGCTGGGCACGCTGCGCTGGCAGATCGCGCTGGATGCCCGCATCAAGCCCTTGTTGCAGCGGCCTGAACTGACGCTGGCGCAGCCTGTCCAGACGGCTCTGCGGCTGGGTGCTTTCCAGCTGCTGCACATGGATCGCATCCCGGCCCATGCGGCATTGAGCGAGAGTGTAGAGCTTGCCCGTGCGGCGGGACATCCTTACGCCGTGGGGATGGTGAACGCTGTGCTTCGGAAGCTGGCTGCGGCGAAGCCTCCGGGGCAGCGGCTGCATGAGTCTACGGCTGCGTTTGCCGAGCGTCTGGGACATCCTTCGTGGCTTGCTGAGCGGTGGGTGACGAACTACGGCCGGGCCACAGCGCTGGCCATCTGCGAGTACGACCAACAGGAGCCAAGGGCTGGAGACCTTTTTTCTCAGGAAGATACCGAAGAAGGTGGAAGCCAGCCGAGGCTCGACGACGGCTCGCGCCTAGTGGGTGAGCTTGCGGCTGCCAGTGTTTCCGGGGCGCAACGCATCTGGGATTGCTGCGCGGCTCCAGGCGGCAAGACCCTGCTGCTGGCGCAACGGCATCCGCAGGCGGATCTGCTGGCGACGGATGTTAGTTCATACCGGCTGCGCGCGATGGCGCAGCGGCTTCAGCGAGATGTTCACGGCAAAAAGGTTCGCACGATTGAGGCTGACGCTTCGACGCTCTCTGAAGATGAGGGGCTCTTCGACCTGATCCTCTGCGATGTGCCGTGCAGCGGTACTGGAACACTGGCGCGGAACCCTGAGATCCGGCACCACTTACGGCCGAGTGATCTGGCTCGGCAGGCGGAGCGGCAGAGAGCGATTCTCTCCGCGGCGTTGCTGCGGCTTGCGCCGGGGGGACGGCTTATCTACTCCACCTGCTCGCTGGAGCCGGAGGAGAATGAGCAGGTGGTGAAAGTGGTCTTTGAAGGAGCTAAGGAGAAGACCGGCATCTCTCTCGTCTCGGCAGAGCCGGTGGTTGCCAGGTTGCAGGAGCAGGGAGTTCTGGCTGCCGAGGCGAACGTGGCGAAGCTTACGCGCGATGGTTTTCTGCGGACGTTGCCGGGAGCCGGGTTTGAGGGCGATGGTTTCTTCGCGGCGGTCTTTGTGCGGGGTTAGAGGGGCGGAGGAAGATTCGGTGGGTGGAGCGCGCTGAATCATTCCTCCTCCATCAGGTTGCCGCAGGCGCCGTGCTAATCCAAACTGCAAACGCCAAGTGCGCGAAGGACGCTAAGTTTGCGCAGAGTTTCCTTTGCGTCAACTTGGCGTCCTTTGCGCACTCTGCGTTTGCAGTTTGAGGTATGGATTCCGGCCGCTGCGAAAGCTTCAGAAGCTGAAGAGCGCCTGCAGAAAAACGACGCGATTTCCTGGTGAGGGCATTCCGAAGGGGCCGCTTGCGAGGGTGACGGATTGACCGAAGAGGGGAGACTTGAGGGTCCCGTTCGGGGTTCCGCGATTATCGATGTTGAATACGTTGAGTGCGCCGGCGATGAAGGTCAGGTTGTAACGCCGTGGGACGCTCGCGTCGAGCTTGATCTGCTGCTGATTGCCGCTCAGTGCTCCTCCGCCCGCCTGCATGTTGGGGCCTCCGGTCTGTGTCTTGATGTGGGGACCAATGCCGATGCTCTTGCTGATACGCATGTGAAAGGCGACGTTTACCGGACCCGTGCCAACGTTGTAGGGGATCATCCTTTCATTTTTCCCGGCGGGGTTCTCATCCAGGCAGCCGAAGGGTGTCGAGACGACATCCGGTGTGCCGCAGGTTCCATAGGTGGGACGGGCGTTGTATTGGTTGTTGCCGGTCAGGTCGTCGCCGATGGTGATGTTGTAGGGAGTGCCGGACTGCGCTGCGAGTAGCGGCGCAATGGTGATGCCATGCGGTGCGGTGTAGGTGGCAAGCAGGAAAAGCCGGTTGTGAATGCTGAAGCTAGCGCGGCCATAGTCAAGCCCTGGATTTTGAGCAACCGAAGGAACGTACGTGACGCCGGAGGTATTGCTCTTCGCATCGCTGAAGGCGTAGTTGGCGTTGATGCCGAGCTTTTTGTAATGCGTACCGAACGTAGCGGTGATCTGGCTTTCGTTGAAGATACCGCCTGATTGAAACTGATTGTTGTAGACCGTGGGCGGCGGGCCGGTGATCGTGTAGGTGTCCACGTCGAACGCAGGCGCGGTTACGACATTCGTAAAATACTGGTGGACGCCTCGTGTGAAGAGATACGTGACGTTGGCGGTGGTGTTTTTCCAGAGTGTGCGGTCGATGCCGACGCCGCCCTGCATATTAAGGGCAGCATGAAAGTGCGGGTCGATCGTATCGATTGCGGGCGTAGAACCGGGATAGCTCTGTAGCGTACTCGCTGGAAGAGAAGCATCCAGGTCGTAGCCCCCGGGCTGTGGCTGTAGATCGTTGATGACGTAGGACTGTTGATTGACTCCGTTCTGGTGAATGGTCTGAATGACATAGGGCGTACCCGTACCTGAACCTAACTGGCCCGGCATCGTGAAGCGGCTGTAAAACCAGCCGTAACCTGCACGCAGGACCGTCTTGGGCGGCTTCTTGCTGTCGAAGTGCGGAGCCCAGGCTACAGCGAGGCGCGGTGCAAAGTCTGCGTGATCGCGGATGCGATTCTGGCCTTCATACCGCACACCATAGCTGAAGGTGAGACCGGGTTTGACGCGCCAGTCGTCCTGATAGAAAAGGGCCGCGTCAAAGAGCAGGGCGCGTGCGAGCGAATTCCTGATGACGACCGCCTGGTACTGATCCGGGGCACAGCCTGGGTTGGGCGATGGAAGGCAGGCCTCGTATTGCGAGGTGTTCTGGAAGTTGTACTGACCGTTCTCACCGGAGGTTGTCACATTGGCGTCGCGGTAAGAGCGAAGCCGAGCGCCGAAGCGGATCGTGTGTTTCCCCGCGGTGGCCGTGGAGTAATTCTGCAGTTCCATGACGTCCTGGTGATCCGTATTGGTGCCGGCGTAGTTGCCGCCGGTGGTAAATGCGCCTTGCACGGTTTGCGTCGGTGTCGTGACGACGGCGTACTGACTGTTTCGTATGCGCCGCCACTGAAAATGTGTCTCGTTGATAAGGTGCGGATTGACGACGATCGTGTCGCTGATCTGCAGGGCGTTCTCATAGTTGATTGCATTGAGCGCCTGGCTCGCCAGGTTCAGGTTGCCCACGCCGTTGCCGGAGGCCACGTTGCGATGGAACGCATCGCGGATGGAAAAGGTATTGTTCGCTCCTATCTGGAAATCAATGCGCGGGTTGATGTCCAGGATGGACGACGGATTGGGATTGGTCGCGAGAAGCTGTGTCGCTACGTTCGATGGGTCGGTCGCGTCGATGATGTTTTGCACCTGCCGCCGCATACCGAAGATGCTGATGAAGTAGGAAGAATGCTTTGTGAGTGGGCCTGTGACGTCGCTCTGAAGAAAGTAGAGGTGATATTCGGGGGTGTTGGGAACCAGGGCGTTGTTCGTGTTGAGTGCGGAATCAACTCCAAGCGACGCGATGTGGCCGCTGAATTTGTCCGAGCCGGGTTTGGTAAGGATTTCAACCCGTCCGTAGCCGATGCTGTCGAACTCCGCAGAGAAGGGGTTCTGGTTGACCCGAATCTCCCGGATCGACGATTTGGGCGGAAGTTGGCCCCCGGTGAAGCCATCGATGTAGATCTGTCCACCATTCGGACCAGCAGCCGGCCCGGCGAGCGCCTGCAGCTCATTTTGCAGCTCATCCGGGTCGTCCGAGAGCGCGTCGAGATCATCGCCTTTGAGGATGATGGCTCCGGAGTTTTCATCGGGAGAGAGGCTGACTCCGGAGGATTGCCCGCTGACCTGCACGTTCTCCTGTTCGACGGCGATGGAGAGGGTGAGGTTGAGTTGCCTGGTATGGCCCGATGCGATCGCGACCATTGCGTTGGGTGGGAGAACAAATCCGGGAGCCGTAACCGCGATCCGGTAGCTGCCAGGCTCCAGATCGCGAAGAGTGTAGACGCCATCCGAGCCGGAGGTGGTCTTACGGACTTCGCCACCCTTTGTCAGAGTGATCGTGGCTCCGGGAATGACAGCGCTGCTTGGATCGAGGACCGAACCGCGGAGCCCGCCTGTCGCCTGCGCGGAGATCGTGCAGGGCACAAGAGCCATGAAAAACAGCATAAGGATTCCGATAGCTGAACGAAGGGAGGGCAACCGTTGCATCCGACGCATGAAGATTCCTCAGGCAGGGTATGGGTTGGCTCGAATCCGATGTTTCGGAGGTTCGAGGAACAAGAGCGGGCATGGAGGTCTTACGTAAGGAGACCGGAATATCCTGCTGCACACTATGTAGCATTCGTCATAGTATGCAGTCAAATGTTTTTTGCATAGGCGGTTGGCCCAGATCTCGTCTCGTCCCTGGGCGTGTCATCAAATTGTTATTTCTGGTTGAAGATTGAGCCGTGCAAATCACATCATGAGGCAAGCTCGGAGGCCTCGGCTTCAGCCGGGCCAACAACTAAGTGGGCAGATCTCTGTCGCTCTGCCGAAGGCTGAATCGAAGACGTAGCCGGAGCGATTGAATGGCTTTCCTCGGTGCCGCCAAGACTGTGCAGGGCTCGCCAGGGATGCATCCGTGGTTGGGGTGGGCGGTTTCGCCACAGCCAAAGAAGGCAATTCAGTCGTTGCGCCCTGCGGGCTTCACTCCAGCCTTCGGCAGAGACGTACCGGCCTTTGGCCACGCAATGTGCGGCATGGCTGAACCCATGCCCTTAACGAAACAGTGCCACCGCAAACTGTTTGCACGGTTTGATTTGCAGTTTGGATCAACACTAATTTACGGCTCTAATTTCCTGCCTGATTCGTGCTCTGACTTACCGTATGCCCGAAGATGAGGCGAACGGCATCGCCTCGATTGACGCGGTAGCCTGATTCGGGCTTTTGCCCAGTGACAGGTCCTACTGGGGCTGCAGGCGCTGCGGGTGCTGCCGGTGTTGCAGAGATGGCGATGGCCTGCCCGTTGGCGTCGAGCTTTATGCCTCCGGGGCCGGTGGCTACGGCCTGGGGTGGTTTGGGTGTGACGGGAGCCGCTGGAGGTGTGTCCGCGATGTACCAGACGCGCAGCCCGAGAGCGGCGGCGGCGTGATTCGCGGCTGCGTAGCTGAGGCCGACGAACGAGGGCAGCACGAAGGCGCTGGAGGCACTGTTCGCCGTGGAGCTGAGCAGCAGACTGACGCGCGGCTGGTCAACACCCGCATTCGGTGGAGGTGTCTGCGCGAGGACGACGTCGGGGGCTCCCGGAGCGTCGATGTGCGCCATCGTGCCGAGATCCAAGGACATGCGGCGAATGTCCATTGAGGCCTGCCGTAGAGGCTCGCCTGCCACGTCGGGGATGGTGACCTGTTGTGGTCCCAGGCTCTCGGTCACGCGCACCTGCCAGCCTCGGCGCACACGCGAGCCGGCAGCCGGGGCCTGCGACAGCATGCGGCCGGCGGGCACGGTCGTGGAGTAAAACTTGTTTTCGATGGTGAGGTCGAGTCCGCTGCGCAGGGCCGCGTCACTGGCTTCGGGGACCGTCATGCCGGAGAAGTTCGGTACGGACAACTCGTGCCCATGCAGTGCAATCCGCAGCGTGAGCGCGGCGGAGATGAGGATCACCGCGATCATCGACAGCGCAGTAAGGGCCAGTTGGAAGTATTGCTTCATGGCATTTCCAGCATACAGAACAGATAGATGCAGAACCTCTTGTCTTGTACTGCCTCGATGCCTGGGGTGGTGAGTTGTTCCTTTGTTGAAGGTCAGAAGAGAGCGAGGCGCAAACCGTGAAGCTTTAGCGTCACGGGGCGGATTGTGCTGGGACTGGCGAAGAACGGGAGGAAGCAGGTTCGCTCGGCTACGCCTCGGAATGACAACCAGAAAAGCAACAGCCAAAGCCAAAACGACTATCGGCGGTTGTCGGTTGCCGGTTCCGGATGGATGAGCACGCGGGAGACCTGGGGATGGTGGAGGCGGAACTCGCTCTCGAACTCGGTGATGACCTCATGCACGCGGGACATCGGGAGATCGTCGGGGAGGGTGCAGTGGCAGTTGACTTGCACGCTGCTCGCAGAGCCTCCGTGGCCGCGCGTGACCGTGATCTCGTGGATGTCGATAATCTCAGGAAAGATCAGGGCTGTCGCCAGCAACTGTTTGGTGAGATTTTCCGTGGCTCCGATCTGGGCGGGGTGTGCGATCGTGGCGGGTTCGCTCTCGATGTGAGTCAACACCGTGGCGATACCAGGAACCTCGCGGCGCATCTCGGCCTCGAGATGGGTTGCAATGTCGTGGGCCTCGCGGAGAGACATTGTCTCAGGCACCTCGAGGTGCTGCTCGACGTGCAGAGCGCCGTCGTACTGCTGCACGCTGACGTCGTGGATGGCGAGGTTCGATCGTGCGGCCACGGCGCGGACACGGTCAAAGACGCTCTCGCGTAGCGCCGCGACCGGCACCGTGTGGATGACTACATCGGCTCCCGGCAGCAGCTTCTGCACGGTCGCGGTTGCGGCAAAACCGATCTGTTCGGCTCTCTGGAAGGTCAGGTTGCGCGGTAGACCCAGCGTGAGGTCGACGAAGTAATCCGATCCGCCGCGGCGCACTCGAACGCGTTTGACGTAGAGGATTCCGTCCGTGGCTTCGAGGTTCTGGATAAGGTCATGGCGAATCTGTTCGCGGGCTTCGGGCGGAGTCGCGTCCAGCAGGGAATCGAGGGTCCGGCGCGCCAGCTTCCAGGTGACGCACAGAATAATGACGGCCACGGCGAGAGCCGCGATGGGATCGGCGTATTCCAGTCCGGGCAGATGCAGCTGCTCTCCGATGAACGTAGCGAGCAGGCCCAGGAAGACAGCTCCCGCCGACCAGAGATCGGTGCCGAAGTGGAGCGCGTCGGCCTCCAGGGCTTCGCTGCGCTGTTCTTCGGCGATGCGGTGCAGGGTGCGGGAGCGCGTGAAGTCCACGGCCATGGAGAGCATTAGAACGAGGAAGGGCCAGACGGACCAGCGCAGGTCGAGATGCTTGTGATGCAGAATGCGCTGCACGGCCTCGATGGTGATCCACACGCAGGAGGCGACCATGATGATGGTCTCGAGCGCGGCGGAGAGATTTTCCAGTTTGCCGTGGCCGTAGTTGTGCTGCTCGTCGGCAGGTCGATCTGAGACGCGTACCGTCATCAGCGTGATGGCGGAGGCGATGAGGTCGATAGCCGAGTGTGCGGCCTCGCTCAACATGCCGAGCGAACCGGTTAAAACGCCGGTAATGAGCTTCAACAGCGTGATGGCGAGCGCAGCCATCAGGGACGACAAGGCCGCCGCACCTTTGGCTGCGCTACGTTGTTCCAGTTCTGCCGTCGATTCGCCTTGCATTGCCCTGAGGATACACGTACCGCTATCGTTTTGTGCCGCGATAGAGCCCTGCAGCGCGCAGCAGGTAGCCATCCCACGCCGAATCTACGAAGCCTGCGGAGGCCATCAGAGCCAGCATCTGTGGGGGACGGGGAAAGCGGGCGACCGAAGCTGGAAGATAGCGATAGGCCGCGCGGTCGCCGGAGATCATGCCGCCGACGATGGGCAGGACGTGCTTGAAGTAAAGGTTATAGCCCGCACCGCTGAGGCCGTCCGGCTGGTTGCACTCCAGGATGCCGATTCGGCCTCCGGGGCGGAGGACACGATGGATCTCGGCGAGGCCTTCGGCGTAGTTCGTCAGATTGCGAAAGCCGAAGGCGGAGGTGACGAGGTCGAAGCTGTTGTCCGGGTAGGGCAGATGCATCGCGTCGCCTTCTACCCAGTGCACGTTGGCGGAGGCGTACTTGGTACGTGCGCGGCTGAGCATCTCGGCGGAGAAGTCGAGACCGGTTACCGGTTCTCCGCTGGCAGGGCGCTGGGTCAGCAGCGCGGCGGTCATGTCTCCGGTGCCGCAGCAGAGGTCGAGCACGCGGGATTTCGGGTTGGAGAGAACGTCGCGGAAGCTGCGCGCGGCACGCAGCCACCAGCGGCGGTCGAGGCCCATGGAGAGCAGATGGTTCAACAGGTCATAGCTTGGCGCGATGGAGTTGAAGAGATCGCGGACGTGCTCGGCGGCTGCGGTTTCGGTGGCTTCGCCGGAGGGGCGAGCGCCGAGCGCCTGTTCGTGCTCGACGGGGCTCAAGCTGTCACCTGCAGGCTGTTGACTTCGGACATCATGGCTTCGGCGGCTTCAAGCAGCTCGGCTTCGCTGACGTCGCGTACGACGGTTGCATCGCCGATGCCAAGGGGCAGAACGAAGGAGCGCGCTCCGCTGCGGTTCTTCTTGTCCTTCGCTGTCAGTGCGACGAGCTCCGTGGCGTTTGCCGTGAAGCTGCGCAGGGGGCCATAAGCTCGAACGACGCGTTCTATCTGGGCCGCTTCGTCAGCGGTGATGAGGTTGCGATGGGCTGCGATTCCAGTTGCTGCGATCATTCCCCAGGCGATGGCTTCGCCATGCAGCAGTTGTTTGTACTGTGTTGCGGCTTCGATGGCGTGGCCGAGGGTGTGGCCGAGATTGAGAATCATGCGCAGGCCCAGCTCGCGCTCGTCCGCGCTGACGACATCGGCCTTGACGCGTACGCTGTCGGCGACGACGCGGGTCAGGGCGTCGCGATCGCCACGGAGTACGGCTGCGCTTTCGGTGTCCAGGAAGTCGAAGAGGGCACGGTCGCGAATGATGCCCGCCTTCACGGATTCCTGCAGGCCCGCGCGCAGCTCGGCAGGAGGGAGCGTGGAGAGGATGCTGGTATCGGCATAGACCGCGAGTGGATGATGGAATGCGCCGGCGAGGTTCTTGCCTGCGGCGAGATTGACGCCGGTCTTGCCGCCGATGGAGCTGTCGACCTGTGCCAGCAGCGTGGTCGGCACCTGCACATAGCGAATGCCGCGCATGTACATCGCAGCGAGGAAGCCGGTCATGTCGCCGATGACACCGCCGCCGAAGGCCAGGAGGACGCTGTCGCGGTCTGCGCCGTGCTGGGCCATCTCTTCGGCGAGGCGTTCGACTGTGGCGAGGCGCTTATGCTGCTCGCCCGCGGGAACACTGAGAAGGACGGGGGCGGAAGGAAAGCCGCTCGCAAGGCGTTCGCCGTGCAGCTTCCAGATCTCCGGCGAGGTGACGACGAAGACGCGCTGTTTGCCCGCGCACAGACCGCCGTTGAGCAGGGAGTCGACGCGCGCTCCGATATGGGGCAACAGGTCGCTGCCGATCTCGACCTCATAGGTGGAGGACGCTGTGCGTACTGCAATCTTTGTGTTGTTGCTCATCTTTATGAGGATATCGTGCCGGGTTGGATTTGGTTTATGCGGGTGTTTGGGATGCGGGGAAAAGAGGGGATCTGTAGAGCAGAGAGCGATGAGGGAGGGAGCTAAGAGGAGACTGATTGTGTTGGGGGGTGGGTGAAGATCAGCGACGCTCCAATGGTTACGCTGAGCAGGCCTGCGATTACCGCAAGCGATACCAGGGGGCCGATCTCAATCCAGGCGGCAAGCAGCATTTTGATGGCGGCGAAGGCCAGTACGGCCGCGAGGCCGAAGTGTAGAAAGCGCAGCTTGGCGAGCATCGCCGCCAATAGTACGTAGAGCGAGCGAAGGCCCATGACCGCCATGATGTTCGAGGTGTAGGCGAGGAAGGGCTGGCGTGTGATGCTCAGGACCGCAGGGATGGAGTCGAGGGCGAAGACGATGTCGGTGAGCTCGACGGCGACCAGCGCCAGCAGCAGGATGGTGCCCATTACGCGCCCGTTCTGGCGGACGAAGAAGTGGTCCTGGCTTTCGCTGATCGGAGAGAGCTTGGAGAGCCAGCGAATCCAGCCGGGGGTCTGCGTGGCGTCGTTCGGGTTTTCGGGGCGGAGCAGGCGGATGGCGCCGAACAAGAGAATGGCGCCGAAGGCGTAGCTGATCCAGTGGAAGCGGTGCAACAGGCCGAGGCCCGCGGCGATAAAGGCGCCGCGCATGACGATGGCTCCGGCGACTCCCCAGAAGAGCACGCGCGGCTGGCGAACCTCCGGAATGCGGAAGAGCCGAAAGAGCAGGAGGAAGACGAAGAGGTTATCGATGGAGAGCGCTTCTTCGATCGCGTAGCCGGCCAGATACTGTACCGCTCCGGCGGAGGTATAGAAGCGCACCAGAACGGCTGCAAGCGAGAGCGCGGCGGCGACCCAGAGGATGGTCGCGTAGATGGCCTTGCGTTTGGTGTTGGGGACCGCGAGGTGCAGGAGGTACTCAAGTGCCAGAAGAGCGACGATGGCGACGTGAAACCAGATCCAGTGGGAGAGAGGTGTCAAGGTGAATAGATGTTCTTAATTTAGCCCACATATTTTCTGGGCGATACGAACAAAGAACGGGAGGAAGCAGATTCGCTCACTCCGCTCGGAATGACAAACAAGAAAAGCAAAAGCGAGATTAGTGCTGATCGATGAGCTTGACGACGTCCAGGAAGAGATCGGCTGAGACCTGCAGGCTTGCCGGGCTGATCTTGTCGATGGTGTCCTTTTCGGTGTGGTGAAAGGCCTCGGGGTCCTGCGAGGTTCCGTACTGGTAGTCGATGATGTCGAGAACTGGAACGCTACGCTGCTTGAACGGCAGGTGATCGTCTTCGATCGCCTGCGAGTCGCGGAAGAGATAGCTGACGTGGCCGGTGTCCTTGCCGGACTTTGCCAGCAGGTCGAGCAGCCAGGGGGTCGAGTTGCTCTCCTTCGTGATGTTCATGCTCTTCCAGCCGATCATGTCGGCGACGATGAAGGCCTTGATGTGGCTGATGGTGCCGTCGCCCGACCACTTGGCGGCGAGGTGGCGCGTGCCGTAGAGGGAGTCGGAGCTGGACCATTCCTTGATGGCTTCTTCGCCGTCGTCGAAGACCAGCCAGACGGAGTAGCCTTGCGGCGGATGCTCGCGATAGTACTGACCGAGCGCGATGAGCAGCGCCGTGGTGCAGGCGCCGTCATTGGCTCCGAAGAAGTTGATGTCCTTGAGCGGGTAGTTGGTCTCGTAGTGCGTGGCGAGGACGATGATGCCGTCCTTCTTGCCGGGGAACTTGACGATGTAGTTCGTCATGCTGAGCTGCCCGATGGGCGTATGCGCGGAAAAGTTGTCGGTGATGAGGTTGCCCTTGGCGGCCTCAGGCTTGAAGTGCTGCTTGATGAAGCCTTCCGCGGCGGTATGGCCGGGCGAGCCGATGTAACGCTTCGGCGCGGCTGCAAGATATTCCTGCGTGAGCTTGTAGACGGCCTGGCCGGAGACGGCATGTGCCTGGGCTCTGGCTGACGGCATCGACACGCAGGAGACTGCGAGCGTGAGCAGAACTGTCAGTCGACGCAGGGCTCTTGAGCGAAAGTTCATTAGGCGGCTCCCTTTGCCTGTTTGCGCTTGTCGCGTGCCGCCGGATGGACGAGGAATGCGACGGCGACGCCGATGAAGTACAGCGCGAGCATGGGCGATGCGAAGAGGCACATGCCGATGGGATCGGGCGTCGGGCAGATTACTGCGGCGATGAGAAAGATCGCCAGCACGGCATAGCGGAAGTGCTTCAGCAGGAACTTGGCATCGACGATGCCGAAGAGCGCCAGAAAGAAGATCAGGATGGGCAGCTCGAAGGTGATTCCCAGGCCGAGGATCACCGCGAGGAAGAAGCCTGTATAGTCCTCAATCGTGAGGATGGGGTGGAACTGCTTGCCGAAGTCCAGAACGAGTACCTTGATGGCCTCGGGCAGCACCCAGACATAGCCGAACCAGGCCCCGGCCAGGAAGAGGAGGACCGTCGCCGACATAAAAGGCCAGACGTACTTCTTTTCGTTGGCGTACATGCCGGGCGAGATGAAGAGCCAGATCTGGTACAGGATGAAGGGCGAAGCCAGGATCACACCGCCGACGAACGACGTTTTGATGTAGAGGTTGAGGCCGTCCGTGGGGTGAGTGAAGTTGAGCTTGAGGCCCAGGTTCGTGACCGGGGCCTGTACGTAGTTGTAGAGGCGGACGTGGAAGACGTAGGCCACGGCAAAGCCTATGAGAAGAAACCCGACGGACCAGATCAGGCGTTTGCGCAACTCTTCCAGGTGCTCCATCAGGCTCATGCCCGGAAGTTCGGCTCGGTCCTGTACGGCGGAGCGCGCGCGGTCGATCAGATCAGTCTCCATGTGACGCACTCTCCCGGGCGTACTCAAGCATTTCAGGTGAAACATTTTCAGCAGCAGGCTCTGCGGCCTGAGGTTCAGTTTGAGGCTGGTGTTCCTCGGTAACCGGGATCGACTCCAGCAGCCCTCCGAGAGCATCGGTGTTCCTGGTCTGCGGTACAGGCAGGCCGGTGGACGGAGGCATGATGTTCAACTCCCCGGAGGTCGCAATGGGCAGCGGCTTCGGGCTTTCTGTCGCCTCGGCGAGGTGCTCCGTGGAGGCGGTTTCTGTGTGGTGGGTCACCGAAGTCTGAGTCTCCTCGGAGGAAGTCTCGGACGGAATGGCCAGATGGGGATGCTCGGGCTCCGCTATCGCGGGCGTGACAGGCGCGGCGGCTTCCATGGCGGCGATCTGTTTTTGACGATCGGCCTGCTCGGACTGGCGGAGCTCCTCTTCCATCTGCATCTTGAATTCGTTGGAAGCACGGCGGAACTCACCCACCCACTTGCCGATCTCTCGGGCCAGGACAGGCAGCTTCTTCGGCCCAAAGAGCAGAAGCGCGAGGATAAATAGGAAGATGCTGTCGGAAAAACTGGGCATACAGGCTAGATGATACGGCATCGCAAGGATGCTTCGCACCGAAGAAACGCATGCGGTTGCTTCAATATGCAAGAAACCGCGAAACGGTTGCGGCGCTATTGCGTCCTACTCTCTATACGAATGATTGCCATCGTCTGGGACCGTATCCGGAATAGATTCTGACTGTCCCCAGGCAATCCTGAGAAAATCATAGAACGACCAGTTATGGAGACTCGACGCATGGCCATCCCCTCTCGACAAACCTCAATTCGTTTCATCGTCGCCCTGCTGGGAGCAGCCACGGCACTCGGCCTGACTGGGTGCGGCAACTTCTTCCAATGCGAGGGAAAGCCGAGTTGTCCTGCGTCGTCGTCCGGTGGTGGGACGGGAACAACGAGCGGAGACTATGCCTATGTCTCCAACAGCACGTCGAGCACGAGCTCCATCAGCGTCTTTGACGTGTCGACCGGTGCGCCGCTGGCGCTTTCGAATTCCCCGATCTCCCTGGGCTATGAGCCGACCGCCATGGCCATTACGCCGAACAATTCCTTCTTATTTGTCTCGTCCACAGTGAATACAGCGGTCTACACGTATTCGATTGGTTCAACCGGCACATTGTCGAATGTGAATGGCACCCAAGCCGCAGTGACCCTCAATGCGTCCGCCATGGATATCTCGCCTGACAGCAAATATCTGTACGTTCTTGATTTCTCTACGGTCGGTACAAGTCTGGACCAATATTCGATCGGTTCGAACGGTGCTCTCACGGCCGTAACGTCAGGTTTTCCGCTGCCTCTTATCGGTACCAGCGGAGCTTCGATCAAGGTCGCTCCCACGGGCGATTTCCTGGTGGTGACACTCGGCACGGCGGGGGATGTGATTGTTCCCCTTACGAACGAAGTCATCGACTCCATCACCGCGAATCCGATTACCTTTACCACTTCGACTGTTGGCGATTTTGGAGTGGCTATCGACGAAAACGATCAAGTGTACTTTTCCCGAACAGGCTCGGTCTCTGTCTATCAAGTTGCATCGAACGGTGGTTCTTATAAGGAGATTACGAATACGGCGGCCAACTCCGATACAGGGGCAGGCAATCGTGCCATTCTGGTCAACGGAAGCAATGTATACACTGCGAACCTGACGGCGAATAATCTTTCCGGTTTTTCGGCTACTACAGCCGGTATCCTTGCCCAATTGACAGGGTCTCCCTATGCTGGTCCATCGACGGTTGGTGCCATCGGGGTGGACAGTAGTGGCAAATATCTCGTTGCTGCAGGGTATGGCACGGCCGGAGTCCAGGTGTATGCCATTGGTTCTACAGGAGCTCTTACGGCTTCGAGTACTACGGCGAACAACGGTACATCCACCAGCGTTCCGGTTGTGATGGCGGTGACACCCCTGCAATAGAAAGCACGACATCAACCTGCCGGGTTACCCTGTTGATGTCGCTATTTTTATTGCGCTGGATCTTCTTTCACAAAGGCACCGCCTGAACATGCTTGGTATCAACCCGAAGTCAGTTGCATTGCTTGCGGTAACAGTGATTCTTTCGCTGGGACTGGCGGGGTGTTCGCACTTCAGGGTCAAGCCTGCGGACGCCTATGTCTACGTGACCGCGAAAGAAGACACCCTTCGAGACCGGGTGGCCCCGGTCTCGAACCGTACAGGGACCGTGTCCAATGGCGAGAAACTGGTGGTGCTCGAACGCGCTCGGCGCTTCGTCAAGGTGCGGACGCCGCGCGGGGAAGTCGGCTGGATCAAGGAAAAGAACGTCGCCGACCAGGGCCTGGTCGACCAGTTCGAGGCGTTGCGGCTGAAGCATCTTAGCGATCATGCGATTACCTCTGCGGCTACTCGCGACGAGGTGTACATGCACATCGCCCCGGGCCTGAAGACGGACCGATTCTTTCTTCTGGCCGAGGGCGACAAGCTGAGTTTGCTGGGGCGTGCCACGATTGCAAAGCCTGTTACTCCCGGGGCTGCCACGCCAGCTACAAAACCGGTGGGGAGTGGCCGAGGCAAGGCCGGTGCAGGGAAGGACGCGGCGGCGGACCAGCCTGAAGGACCTCCGGCGCCTGTGATGGAGGATTGGTGGCTGGTTCGGGATGCGAAGGGCGATACGGGGTGGCTGTACTCCCACCTGATCGATGTCGACGCTCCCGATACCCTGGTGCGCTACGCCGAAGGGCAGCGGATCATTGGTGCCTATGTGCTGACCATGGTGGACGACCCCGATTCAGGCATCCTGAACAACGGGCAGACCGTTACCAGTATTCCGGAGTATCTGACCCTGCTCAGCCCCTACAAGGCGGGCTTGCCGTACGACTTCAACCAGGTTCGGGTCTTTATCTGGAATACGAAGAAACATCGCTATGAGACGGCGTTTCGCGAGCACAACATCGCAGGCTATCTGCCGGTCGTCGTAGGCGCCAATATCGATCCGTACGGCCATGCGCCGAACTCGTCGATTCAGTTGCCGGCCTTCAGCTATCGCGTGCTGGCGGGAGATGCTTCGATTCCGACTCCTGATCCTGTGACGGGAATCTACTCTCCCGCGAAGACGATCGAGAAGACGTATCGTCTCGAAGGCAATATCTGCCGGAGGATTCTGATCGCTCCCGGAACGGAGCCTCCAGCGGAGGCTCATCCCGATCCTGAGCCGGTGAAAAAGGCGAAGGAAGCTAAGAAGCGCAGGCGGTAACGGAGAGCGGTTTCCCAGCCTGAATAGATTGGCAAATCCAGCCCAGACAGCTCCTTCAGGTAGACGTACTTTTTGCTTGCCTCTTCGGGTTCAAGACTGAAAGTATGGCTGGCATGAAGCTCACAGTGCTTGTCCTCTCCCTCTGTTGCATAACGCCGCCCTCGCTTGTGTCTCAAGAGGCAAAGCAACCACCAGTGCCAGAGAAGACTGGCCGTTATCAGATTCTGAACACAGAGTCTGGACAAAAAATGGGCTACTTCAAGATCGTCTTGCTGCTTGATACGGCGACGGGGATCACCTGGAAGTATGAGCCCGAAAGCGCATATACCGGTTCAGATGGGAAAGAGCATGCTTCTCCAGGAGGCCATTGGGTCAGAGTGGACTTTCTTCCCGGGGACTCGTCCGCGCCAGCGCACTGAGACTGGACGTGGGTACGAGCACAGAAGCAGATTCCCTTCGGGAATGACAGAAAGAAAAACAAGTGTCCCGGGCGGCTATGAATGGAAGCGTCTGATGGCCTCGACGACCGTATCCACTTCGTCCTCACGCAGTTCCGGATAGATCGGAAGGGCCAGGACCTCTTCCGAGGCGCGTTCGCTGATGGGGAAATCGCCTTTTTTATACCCAAGAGATTTGAGACTCTCCTGCAGGTGCAGCGGCAGGGGATAGTAGATTTCTGTCCCAATCTTGTGTTCTGAGAGGAAAGTTCGCAATTCATCGCGGCGTGGGGCGCGGATTACGTATTGGTGGAAGACGTGTTCTGCACGCGAATCGGTGAAGGGGAGTACCACTCCTTCTGCTGTAGAAGCACCCACCAGGCCAGCCTCGCGGAAGCGCTGGTCGTACAGGGCGGCGAGTTCACGGCGGCGCTGGTTTCCGGCGGCCACAAGGCGTAGTTTTACTTCAAGAACGGCCGCTTGCAGGGTATCCAGCCGGGAGTTCCAGCCGACTTCGTCGTGGAAGTAGCGCTGCCGCATGCCGTGGGCGCGCAGCATTCTGGCGCGTTCGTCGGACTTTGCCTCGCGGGTGGTCATCATGCCTGCATCGCCGAAGGCACTGAGGTTTTTCGTCGGATAGAAGCTGAACGCGGCAGCGTCGCCGAGGCCGCCGGCTACGACTCCATTCCAGCTCGCCCCGAAGGCCTGGGCGGCGTCTTCTACGAGGCGGAAGCCATATTTCCGGCCAAGGGTGGTGAATTCGTCCATCTCCGCGCATTGGCCGTAGAGATGCACCGGCATGACCGCAGCCACCCTGCCTGCCCCCGCCGGGAGGGGGGCGTTGAGGACCTCTGCGACTGCGTGGGGGGAGAGATTGAAGGTGCGCTCGTCGATGTCCGCCAGGAGAGGGGTTGCGCCCGCGCGAAGGATCGAGCTGACGGTGGCAAAAAAGCTGAAAGGGGTCGTAATCACCGCATCGCCCGGGCCAATCTCAAGGGCTGCCATGGCCAGCCAGAGGGCATCGGTGCCGCTGGCACAGCCGATAGCGAAAGGCACTCCACAGGCCGCGGCGGCGGCTTGTTCGAAGCGAGCGACCTCCGGGCCAAGGATAAAGCGTTGCGATTCGCAGACCGCGGCGATGGCCGCCATCACTTCTTCACGAATCGTAGCAAACTCGCGCGAGAAATCGAGCATCGGAACAGGTTGCAGAGAGCTTTGTCGAACGTTATGAACCATCGTTCAACATTGTAGTTGGAACCATTGCAGCGCAGGCCCGTCTAACCATCAGACAAGGCGTTGAAATCTCTCGAAGGGCGCGGCCCTATCCAGAGAAGCTTTGTCAGGGTGAATACCTGCAAACTCTGTAGAGCTGCACGTCTTAGCTCGCGTCTGAGTCTGAGACGGGTTGTCACTTTGGAATGTATCGAATGAAAAAGGAGATCGGCCTTATGGATTCAAAGCCGGCACAGAACATTCAGGACACGTTTCTGAATACGGTCCGCAAGGACAAAAGCCCTATCACCATCTACCTCGTCAGCGGTGTCAAGCTAACAGGCAAGATTCGTTCGTTCGATAAGTACTCCGTCCTGCTAGAAAACAACGCGCAGGAGCAGCTCATCTTCAAGCATGCGATCTCTACCGTGGTCAGCGGCCGCTCCGGCTTGCACGGCGAAAGCCGTCCTACCGAGCTGCGTGACCATCGCGTTCCGCCTACAGGCGTGGCGCCGGTGGAAGCTGTGCTGCGCAACGGTTGATCGACGAGCCTGAGGTTTGGCTGGAAACTGTCTGCAAGCGAAAGAGATTCGCCAGGGTAGCTCTAGTTCTGTTCCTTATGGCTTGTCGTCCCCTTTTGCGATAGTTTGATAGTTTCTGAACAGGTTCTCAAACTTTGTCGAGTAAATATTCACCGAGCATCAAAGACTCCCGCCTTGTCGCAGCGCAGGAGCAGGCGCTTCTGCGGGCACGTCAGCAGGCAACCAGGGAGCAGGCAGTTCTGGTTGCCATCGAATTCACGGCGGACCGTCGGCGGCTCTCTCCTGCCGCGCAGCAGGCACGTGCCGCTGCGGCCATTCTCAATCGCTCTGCCCTAGGCGAAGAGCCGGAGATCGACGCTTCGTCCGGCCCGCCGAAGCCGGCGGACCTGGACTTCGATGCCTCTCTGGCCGAGTTCCAGGAGTTGGCGCGGTCGGCTGGTGCGACTATAGCGGCGGTGCTGATCCAGCGCCGTCCTCATCCCGATCCGGCAACGCTGGTGGGCGGCGGCAAGCTCGACGAGATCGTCGCCACCGTGGCCGCTACCGGGGCGAGCCTTGTGCTCTTCGACCATGACCTGACGCCCTCCCAGGCGCGTAACGTGGAGGCGCGGCTGCCTTGCACGGTCATCGACCGTACGCAGTTGATTCTCGACATCTTTGCGCGCCACGCCCGGACGAGAGAAGGCATGCTGCAGGTGGAGCTGGCGCAGTTGGAATATCAGCTCCCACGGCTGGCGGGAAAGGGCAAATCGATGTCGCAGCTTGGCGGCGGCATCGGAACGCGCGGGCCCGGTGAGACACAGCTCGAAACCGATCGCCGCAGGATCAATCTTCGCCTCGACCGGATCAAGCAGCAACTCGAAGCCGTACGGCGGATTCGCCGCCAGCAGCGTGGCCGCAGGGAAGCTGTGCCGGTGCCGACGGTCGCCCTGGTGGGCTATACCAATGCCGGCAAGTCGACCCTGTTCAACTCCCTGACGGGAGCGGAGGTTCTGGCCTCCGAACGCATGTTCGCTACGCTCGATCCGAAGCTGCGGCAGCTCACTCTGCCCTCGCGGCGCAAGGTTTTGTTGTCGGATACGGTGGGGTTCCTGCGTAATCTTCCGCATGCGCTGGTCACCAGCTTTCGCGCGACGCTCGAAGAGGTGGAACGCGCCGAGCTGCTGCTGCACGTTCGCGATGCCGCCAGTCCGACGCTCGACGAGCAGCGCTCGCAGGTAGAGGCTGTGTTGTCCGAGCTGAATGTCGGGGAGAAGCAGACGCTGCAGGTGCTGAATAAGACCGATTTGCTGCCGCCTGAAACGCCTTTTGCGCCGGGGACGATCCCTGTTTCCGGACTGACAGGGGCGGGGTTGGATGATCTGCTGCATGCGATTGACGCGGCTTTGACCTCCGATCCCCTGATCGAGGTTCGGTTCCGGATTCCGCAGTCGGAGGGACGAATTTTGTCGGCGCTGGAGCGGGGGGCGACGCTTTCGGGACAGCGTTTTGACGGCAATCTCGTCTATCTGACAGCGCTGGGGCCGGCGACGTTGTTGCGGCGCTATCGGCAGTACCAACTCCGCGAGGAGGAGGCATTGTCTGAGGGATGAAATTGCAGGGAAAACTGTACAAAAACAATACAGGCCGCCTGAGCGGGGAGCGGAGGTGGTGTCCCCTTATCACGCGGCCTGCACGACCCGGAACGGGTCCCGGCTGGTGCATTTAGTGTATGCCTTTCATATCACGATGGCGTAAATTTCAGCCCTGGCGGCGCGATTTCTTTTGCTATTCTGAATACGGCTGTTAACCGGTCAGGCGCATCGTTTACCGCACCGCGTTTTTGACTTTCCACTTATGCGTTTGTTACAACTAACTCGTAACAACCCCAGTAATTTGCGCCGCAATCTCTACTCGCCGCGCGAGAGCCGGCAAAGGGCACGAGTCTATGCCCCTTGTCCTCTGTAAGACCCTGAAAATTCATGGAAATACTTAATCAACTTGGCGGTCTTGTGCTCGGCTCTGTGCCGACGATGATCATGTTCGTTCTGCTGGTGATCGCGTACAACCTGCTGGTGCAGAAGCCGCTGGAGCGTACCCTCGCAGAGCGTCGCGCACGCACCACCGGTGCAGTCGAGCAGGCTCGTGGAGCGATCTCCGCGGCTGAAGCCGAGACGGCGGCCTACGAGGAAAAACTGCGGGCCGCGCGTGCTGAGATCGTCGCCGCACGTGAGCAGAAGCTGCATCAGTGGAATAGCGAGCGCGATGCCGCATTGGCCTCCGCCCGTGAAGTTGCCCAGGAGCGCATTCGTATGGCGCGCAAGGACATTGAAACCTCCGCTGCTACAGCACGTATTCAGATTGAAAGCGCGACCGCGCAGTTGAGCGATAGCATTCTCCGTGCCGTGCTCCCCGCCGGAACCAACATCTCGGAGGCGCACCAGTAATGCTTCGTTTCTCACTCCGTACCGGGCTTCGTGGGCTCGCACTGCTTTCACTTGCTACTGTTCTACTTTCGGCGCCAACTCATGTCCTGTTTGCGCAGGCTGCAAGCCTGCCTCAGTCGCAACCTCTTGCCAATGGCGGAGAGCGCAGCGCGCCGGATAGCGCTGTTCCCGAGAAGAAGGAAGAGATCAAGGACGAGAACGAGGCGTATCGCCAGTCTCCGACGGTGCAGAAGTTTGGCGCCATGCTGGGGATGAAGCCTGGTCAGGCTGCAACGGCCTTCGAGGTCTTCAACTTTATCGTTCTGGCAATTCTGGTCGGTTACGGCCTGCTGAAGACGTTGCCGAAGACCTTTCGCAATCGCAGCACCTCGATCCAGAAGAAGCTTGTCGATGCTCGTACGGCAACGCAGGAGGCTGCGGCTCGCCTGAGTTCGGTTGAAGAGCGGTTGGCCAAGCTCGATGCGCAGATCGCAGGAATGCGCTCGCAGGCTGAGGCCGACTCTGTTCGCGACGAGCAGCGTATCAAGGCCACTGTCGAAGACGAGAAAGCGAAGATTATCGCTGCGGCTGAGGCTGAGATTCAAGCTGCGACTACGCTGGCCCAGCGCCAGATTCAGCAGTACGCTGCGGAGCTTGCTGTGGAGCAGGCTGCGCGCAAGCTGGTGGTTACGGCTGAGACGGACCGGTTGCTGGTCGAAAGCTTTGCGCATCGTCTGGGCGCGGATAAGGGAGGCCAGAACTAATGGCAATCGTCGATCTCCGCTATGCCCGTGCCTTTGCCGCTGTTGTCTCCGAGCAGAAGCTTGATGCCGTTGCTGTTCAGGGACAGCTCAATGATTTTGCCGCTACCCTTGAGGGCAGCGCCGATCTGCGTGAGGTCCTTGAGGACCCCTCCATTCCCGAGCAGCAGAAACTACGGGTGCTGGATGCGATTGCGGGACGGCTCGGCATGAGCCCGGCGACACGCAATTTTCTTGCGGTGATTACGCATCATCAGCGTCTGCATGAACTGCGGCAGATTCTGGAAGCCTACCTGGCGCTTGCGGATGAGGCGACGGGAGTGGCGGAGGCCGAGATTGTTACGGCGCGTCCGCTGGACGATAGCAATCGTCATCTGCTGGAGCAGCAGGTGGCAAAGCTTGCGGGTGGCCAGCATGTGCGGGCTACGTATCGTGAGGATGCCTCGTTGCTGGGCGGCGCGGTGGTCCGTATCGGATCGACTGTGTACGATGGTTCGGTTCGCGGACAGTTGCAACAGTTGAAGCAGCGGCTAGTTGCCGCACGGGCTTAGACAGTACAAAGCGCAGCATATAAGAGTTTGGAAGAGACGGAAGAAAAGGGAAGAGCATGGCACAGATTCAGGCAAACGAGATCACAGAACTCCTTCGCCAGCAGATCGAGAACTACGAGCAGCGCGTGCAGGTCGACGAGGTCGGCACGATCATCACCCTCGGCGACGGTATCGCACGCGTTCATGGCCTGGACAAGGTTATGGCCGGTGAGTTGATCGAGTTCCCGCACGGCATCATGGGTCTCGCGATGAACCTCGACGAAGATCAGGTCGGAACGGTCGTTCTCGGTGATTACAGCGAGCTGAAGGAAGGCGATGAGGTCAAGCGTACGGGCAAGATTATGTCCGTGCCCGTGGGCGAAGCGCTGATCGGCCGCGTGGTTAACGCGCTCGGCCAGCCCATCGACGACAAGGGTCCGATCAATACGCCGCACACGCTTCCGGTTGAGCGTCTCGCTCCCGGTGTGATTGCGCGCCAGTCGGTTACGGAGCCGATGGCGACGGGCATCAAGGCTATCGACACGATGATTCCTATCGGCCGTGGTCAGCGCGAGCTGCTGATCGGCGATCGCCAGACCGGCAAGACCTCGGTCGCGCTGGATACGATCATCAACTCGGCGAAGAACGACCTGATCTGCATCTACTGCGCGATCGGTCAGAAGCGCTCGTCGGTTGCCGCTGTGGTGCAGACGCTCGAAGAGTACGGTGCGATGGCTTACACGATCGTGGTCGCCGCAACTGCTTCCGAGCCGGCTCCGATGCAGTACCTTGCCCCGTTCGCCGCGACGGCGATGGGCGAGTACTTCCGCGACAACGGCAAGCATGCGCTGATCATCTATGACGATCTCTCGAAGCACGCCGCTTCGTACCGCGAGATCTCGCTGCTGCTGCGCCGTCCGCCAGGCCGCGAAGCGTACCCCGGCGATGTGTTTTATCTGCATTCGCGTCTGCTTGAGCGTTCGTCGAAGATGTCGAAGGAGCTGGGCGGCGGTTCGCTGACCGCACTGCCGATCATCGAGACGCAGGCCGGCGACGTTTCGGCCTACATTCCGACCAACGTGATTTCGATCACCGACGGCCAGATCTTCTTCGAGACCGATCTGTTCAACTCGGGCGTTCGCCCTGCCGTAAACGTCGGTCTGTCGGTGTCGCGCGTAGGATTTGCGGCGGCGATCAAGGCGACCAAGCAGGTTGGATCGACGCTGAAGCTCGACCTCGCTCAGTATCGCGAGCTGGCGGCTTTCGCCCAGTTCGGTTCCGATCTCGATAAGGTTACGCAGAACCAGTTGAACCGTGGCGCTCGCCTGACGGAGCTGCTGAAGCAGCCCCAGTTCAAGCCGCTGACATGGGTTCAGCAGGTGGCGATCATCTTCGCCGGAACGCAGGGTCTGCTGGACGATGTTGAAGTGAAGGACATTCGCGCGTTTGAGGATGGCTTCTATTCGTACATGGATTCGGCTGCTCCCCAGGTTCTGTCCGGCATCGAGTCGAAGAAGGCTCTGGACGACGATCTTCGCAAGGGCTTGAAGGACGCAATCACCGCTTACAAGCAGGACTTCCTCGCAGCACGCAAGGAAGCCGCAACCGCGGGGGCAAAGGCCTAAGAACGCATGGCAAACGTACTCGACTTACGGCGTCGCATCCGCAGCGTGAAGAACACGCGGCAGATTACCAAGGCCATGAAGATGGTCTCGGCTGCCAAGCTGCGCCGCGCCCAGGAGCGCGCTATGCAGGCGCGGCCTTACGCGCAGATGCTGACCAACGTGTTGGAATCGCTGGTGCGCCGCACGGATCTCTTCAATGAAGCGACCGGCGATATCATGCATCCGCTGCTGGTGGAGCGCGAAGAGAAAAATGTGCTCGTGCTGGTAGTGGCGGGCGACAAGGGCTTTGCCGGCGGCTTTAACTCGAACATCGGCAAGGCTGCGCAGAAGTTCATCGACGAGCGCCGTGCCCAGGGACAGAACCTCGACCTGGAGCCGATCGGCAAGAAGGCGATCGGTTTTTACAAGAAGCGTTTTCCGGCTGCGGTGTATGAGCACACGGAAGAGCTTTACGATAACGAGCTCTCGAAGCATATCGAGAACATCCGGCATCGTGAGGCTCCGATTGAAGTGGCGGCTGAACATCCGACACTGCTGGTGAAGACCGACTTTGACGAAGTGACCAAACTGGCGCATTCGATCGTCGACCGGTACGAGCACTGTGAGATCGATTCGGTTTACATCGTCTTCAACGAGTTCAAGTCGGTGATTTCGCAACGCGTTGTGGTGGAAAAGCTGCTGCCGATCCGCAAGCTGGGATCGCACGAAGTGACGGCTCTCGAAGAGATGACCGAAGAGCAGAAGGAAGCAGCGGGCAAGGCTGCACAGAGCGCTGGTGTCTCGATCAATGAGCCGGAAGAGACGGAGATCGATCAAGAGGCGAAGAAGTTTGGCACGGCTGAAGTCGATTACATCTTCGACCAGGCTCCCGAACGGTTGTTCCGCCACCTGATGCCACGTTATGTGACGACGCAGATCTTCCATGCGCTTCTGGAATCGACGGCTGCGGAACATGCGGCCCGTATGACCGCGACCGATGCGGCCACGAAGAATGCAGGCGATCTGATCGATAAGCTTTCGCTCACCATGAACCGTGTTCGTCAGGCTGCGATTACCAAGGAAATTATCGAAATTGTTAGTGGTGCCGCGGCTCTGTAGGGAAGCAGATTCCCTGCGGGAATGACAACAAGAAAAGCAAGAGCAAAAGCTGACCCCGTAGGGCTGACAGAAAGAAAAGCAACAGCGAGTTCGGAGTAAGACAAGTTATGGCAGAGAACATCGGAAAAGTGATCAGCATCAGCGGCCCGGCCGTTGACGTGCAATTTGAAGAGGCGCACATGCCTCCTATCTTCCAGGCGCTGCGCATCGTCGGAGACGGCTTTGTCACGCCGCAGCCGGTGAACGTCATTGTCGAGGTGCAGCAGCATCTCGGTGAAGGCCGCGTGCGTTGCATCGCCATGGTGGCGACCGAAGGTATGGTTCGCGGCATGAAGGCCATCGATACCGGAGCAGGCATCACGGTGCCGGTCGGTCGCGAGACGCTTGGTCGTGTGCTCAATGTGCTGGGTGAACCTGTAGACGAGCTCGGCCCGGTGAATGCAAAGACTCACATGCCGATTCACCGTCAGGCTCCCGCGTTCGACGAGCAGTCGACCTCGGAGGAGATGTTCGAGACGGGCATCAAGGTCGTCGACCTGATCCTGCCCTTCTTGAAGGGCGGCAAGATCGGCCTGTTCGGCGGCGCCGGCGTCGGCAAGACCGTCGTGATTCAGGAGCTCATCAATAACGTTGCGATGAAGCACGGTGGCTTCTCGGTGTTTGCCGGAGTCGGCGAGCGTACCCGTGAGGGCAACGATCTGTGGCATGAGTTCCAGGAGTCGGGCGTTATCGACGTACACGACTTCAATAAGAGCAAAGCCGCACTGATTTACGGCCAGATGACCGAGCCGCCGGGGGCACGTTTGCGCGTGGCTCTGACCGGTCTGACGGTTGCGGAGTACTTCCGCGACGTCGAGGGCGCCGACACGCTGCTGTTCATCGACAACATCTTCCGCTTCACGCAGGCAGGTTCCGAGGTTTCCACGCTGCTGGGCCGTATGCCTTCGGCCGTGGGTTACCAGCCGAACCTCGCGACCGAAATGGGTGAGCTGCAGGAGCGCATTACTTCGACCAAAAAGGGCTCGGTTACATCCGTGCAGGCCGTCTACGTGCCCGCCGACGATATTACCGATCCGGCTCCCGCGACGACCTTCGCTCACTTGGACGCGACCATGTTGCTCTCGCGTCCTCTGTCGGAGCTTGGTATCTATCCGGCTGTGGACCCGCTGACCTCGACCTCGCGTGTGCTTTCGGCTCGCGTTGTGGGCCAGGAGCACTACGATGTGGCGCAGGGTGTGAAGCGTATTCTGCAGCGCTACAAGGACCTGCAGGACATCATCGCGATCCTTGGCATCGACGAGCTCTCGGAAGAGGACAAGCTCACCGTGTCGCGTGCGCGTAAGGTGCAGCGCTTCCTCTCGCAGCCTTTCCACGTCGCCGAGATCTTCACCGGTATCCCCGGTGCGTACGTCAAGGTCGAGGATACGGTGCGCAGCTTCAAGGAGATCATCGAAGGCAAGCATGATTCGATTCCGGAGCAGGCTTTCTATCTGAAGGGTGGCATTGAGGACGTTCTCGCCGCCGCCGAGAAGATGAAGCAGACAGCTTAAAGGCAGGGATTAGGGAACAGGGCTTAGGGATTAGTAAACGCTAATTCCTAAGCCGAGGCTTCAAAAGAATGGCTGATACTACGAACAACTCGGGGTTGCTGCAGGTACGGCTGGTGACGCCGGATCGTGTGCTGCTCGATGCAACGGCGGCGGCGGTGGAATTGCCTTCGATGTCGGGTTATCTTGAGGCGCTGTACGGCGCGGCTCCGCTGCTGGCGGAGCTTGGTGCGGGCGAGGTTCGTCTGCACGGCGGCACTGCCGGTGAGCAGATCTTTTTCGTGGCCTGGGGCTTTGTCGAAGTGCTCCCTGAGCGCGTGACGATCCTCGCTGAGACGGCTCTGCATCCGGAAGAGATTGATCTGGCCGAGGCGGAGTCGGAGCTGAAGCACTCGCAGGAACTCTGGAACGAGGCCGGCGACGATCAGGTCAAGTACGACGAGGCTAACGCTGTGGCACGCGTGGCGGAAGAGAAGCTGGCTTCGGCACAAGGCAAGAGCCACTAAGAACAGGAAGTACAAAAGCGACGGCGGCTGCGATTTTATCGTAGCCGCCGTCGCTTTTTCGTTTGCGCTGGGCTGTTGGGTTAATTGCGTATGAGGTTTGCTTTAAAACAACAACCAATTTCTCGTCTCCGAAATAAGGTTTTTCTACATCTCTCTATCGTGGAGCGAGCGGCTGCTTCTCGCCCAGGTTATCCCCGGGATCATTGCCCAAGTCAGCCCGCTTCTAAACCGGCTTGAAGGGCGCAGACAACATTCAGACATTTCAGTGACAACTGGTGGTCCGAAGTGGATGTACCTTTGGCTTGTCTTGAATGGGCAGGCTTGGATAGTCGGCTATTCAGTTGCGGGTAAATGAACGACAAACTGTGTATTGATGTTTGGCTAGTGGATTGGGAGAGTGGTTATGGGTCCTGTCTCGAAGGTCATGCGTGGGTGCCTTGCTCGTTGGTTCCGTACTGGATTTAGTGCTGGACTCGGTTTGATTGTCCTTTGCGCAGCCTTGACGTCCTGTGGCGGCAAAAAAGCTGCGGCAGACTTTTCCCTCTCGTCTACGCCTGTGGCGATCACGCTTGTGCCGGGTGCGACGGGGCAGCAGGTGAGTGTGACGGCGACTGCTGCGAACGGCTTTAGTGGCATGGTGGCGGTCGCGATTACGGGACTGCCGTCGGGAGTGACTGCGCAGCCGGCTACGCTTACGCTGACCCCGGGGATGGCACAGAGTGTGATCATAACTGCCGCAGCGAGCGCAATGGCAGGGAACGCTACGCTTACGCTGACAGGGAGTTCGGGGGCGTTGACGCACACCTCGACGGTGATGGCGACGATCTCCGCGCCGCCACCGGACTTTACGCTGACGCTGGCGCCTGCATCGCTGACCGTGGTGGGTGGGGCGACGGGTGTACCGGTGAGTGTGACTGCAAGCGCCGTGAATGGGTTCAGTAGCACTGTGGCGGTTGCACTTAAGGGGCTGCCTGCGGGTGTGACTGCGAATCCTGCGACGCTGAGTCTTGTTCCAGGGACGGCGCAGAGCACCGTTCTGACGGCGGCGCTGAGTGTGATGCCGTCTACGGCTACGGTGACCTTTACGGGAACGTCGGGCAGCATCGTCCATACTGCGTCACTGGCTTTGACGGTGCAGGGTGTCGCTTTGACGAACGCGCCGGATGTGACGACGTTCCACTATGACCTTGCACGGGATGGACTGAATGCGCAGGAGACGATTCTGACGCAGGGCAATGTGAACTCCACGCAGTTCGGCAAGATCGGATTCGATACGGTCGACGGCAAGGTGGATGCGCAGCCGCTATATCTTGCGAATGTATCGATACGTGGACAGCTGCACAATGTGCTGTACGTGGCGACGGAGCATGACAGCGTGTATGCGTTCGACGCGGATACGGGCACGCAGCTATGGATGACGTCGATCCTTGGAAGCGGCGAGACGACGAGCGACGATCATGGTTGTTCGCAGATTACACCGGAGATCGGGATCACTTCGACGCCGGTGATCGATCGCAAGCAGGGGTCGAATGGGACTCTGTTTACGATTGGCATGACCAAGGATGCGGGTGGGGGATACCACCATCGGCTGCATGCGCTGGACCTGACGACAGGTGCGGATCTAAGCACGCCAACGGAGATTGCCGCGAGCTATCCGGGAACGGGAGACAACAGCCAGAACGGGAACGTGGTCTTCGATCCTTCTCAGTATGCGGAGCGGGCAGCGCTGCTCCTGGTGAACGGCACAATCTACACGGGCTGGACGTCGCACTGCGATGTGGGTTTGTATACGGGATGGGTAATGGGGTATAGCGAATCGACGCTGCTGCAGACGCAGTTGTTGAACCTTGTGCCGAATGGGCACGAGGGTTCGATATGGATGAGCGGCAATGGAATGGCTGCAGACAGCAGCGGATTCATCTATCTGCTGGATGCGAATGGGACGTTTGACACGACGCTGACGTCGACCGGATTTCCGACGCAGGGCGACTACGGGAATGCGATGGTGAAGCTTTCGACCGCGAGTGGGAAGCTGGCGGTGGTGGACTACTTCGAGACCTATAACGGGAGCGCGGAGTCGAGTGAGGACCTTGACCTGGGATCGGGTGGGGAGATGCTGCTGCCTGACCAGATGGATGCGCGAGGCGGGGTGCATCACCTGATTGTGGGTGCGGGCAAGGATAAGAATATCTATCTGGCCGACAGGGACAACATGGGCAAGTTCAATCAGGCGAGCGCTCCGATGGACAGCAATATTTATCAGGAGATTCCGGGTGCGATGGCGGGGCTGGTGTACTCGACGCCAGCATACTTCAATGGGGTCGTGTACTACGCGGCTGACGGCGATGTGCTGAAGGCGTTTCCATTGACGAATGCGGACATGGCGACGAGCCCTTCGAGCAAGACATCGGTGATCTTCCAACATCCGGGGCCGACGCCAACGATCTCGGCGAATGGGACGCAAAATGGGATTGTGTGGGCGCTGGAGTCGGGCTTGACGATGCCGGGGGTGCTGCATGCCTACGATCCGGCGAACCTGGCGCATGAGTTGTACAACAGCGGCCAGGCTGCGAATGGGCGCGACAGCTTTGGGAACGGCAACAAGTTTATTGCGCCGGTGATCGTAAACGGGAAGGTGTATGTCGGCACGCAAAACGGGGTGGCTGTGTTTGGATTGCTGCCGACGCAGTGAGTGGACTAGAGAAGCTCGCCAGCCGATTCATGCCTTCAGAATGTTGGAATAGTGCGCGAACCCTAACTTGATTTAGCGCGCTGCTTCTGGAAACGAAGCTTGTATGCTCCTTTGCTAGCGCCATAACCAAGTCATCAAAAACAGCAAGGCGTACTCAATTCCGTCACTTATGTTGTGCCCGAGAATGGGCGCTAACAAGCTGCCAGACTTTTCGCGCCAATAGGCATACACGATGCCGAGCACAAAGCCGTAAGATTGCTGGCCAACGGCTAGCCAAACGTTTCCCTGCCAGAAACTGGTGATGTGAGCAAGTGCAAACAATAGCGCCAGGATCACTCCAGCCACGTGCATGTCGAACTTCCCACAACGTATTCGACCTGAGGTGTGTCGCATGAGGAATGTTTGGAGCAAACCGCGGAACGGAATTTCTTCAGTGAACCCAACAACGATCCCATACGCGCCAAGCCATCCAATCAGGCTTAAAGGAGTTAGTGAAAGATGCTCCGGCGGAGGAATACGTTTCAGTATCTGCGGGAAATAGTCTACCGCCGTCATCAACACCCCGAACAAAGTGCCCCAGACCAGCGCAGGCAGCACGTAACTCTTGCCTTGCGGCCATCGCAGTCCATACTCAGCAAGCCGGCCTTTGCTCAACCAAGCGGACAGCACCAGTGCAATGACCAGCATGACCGCATGGTCAATATAGCCACCCAACCACGGCATCGTATTACTGGTTTCGGTGCTGATGTGTCGTGCGACCCACATATATACGAAGCCGCCCGGCAATAGAACCAGAAGACCAAGCCCCAGCGTCGCGAAGATCGACCAGACGGGAATTCGCAGATCCGATATCGAAAACACCGAGGTTTCACTGCCCACAAGATATTTCCCGGCTGCGGTTGTGTTTTCGCTAGTGACCTGAATTCTCTGGTTGTTTAAAATCATGCCAGCCTTTCCGTGTTTTGAATCCCATTGTGGAGACTTAGTCGACTAGAGGAGGGATGCCTGTGATCTCTTTCACTCTTGATACCGTTTGCAAACTTCACCATTCTCGATGGTTCGCTCCGCTCCGTTGAGTGTCACAGCAGTTCGTAAGGGTTTCTACTACTTGCGCGCAGCCCATTCCTGCAGTGCTAACTCCAATGCATTGCGATTCAGCAAGTAGAAGTCGGCCATGACATCCAGTCGATTGCGTGCCGCTTTGCTGCTGGTCTTGCGAGCGCCCTGTCTGAGGAGTTCAGTCAATTGCCCCATATACCGCATTTGGCCCTTGAGAATGCCGTCGAAATCATCCGAAGCCTCGTACAAAATGCTGCGCGTACCACGCTGGCTCTGACGGCGCGCAAGTGTAAACGTCTCCAATAGCCGCGCTGCTACGCTTGCGGTGCTCTTACTGACTTCGAGTTCGGCAACAATATCATCCAGGCTGACTGGGCTTTCACTCAGCAGCAGATATCCGTATAGCCGCGCCGCAGCCTCTGGAACTCCGGCTGAAACGAGGATCCTGGCAATATCCCGAATGAAATGTTGGCGATTCTCTCTCTCCCGTATATTCGCTATATTCGACATATGCCGAATATAGCGAATATGAAAGAGCAGCGCAAACACCAAATACTGAACGACCTGATCTCAAGCTTATAAGAGAGCGCAGTGTTGCAAGGCCTGTCAATGGAATCGATTGCTCCTGCAAGTCGTGTGGAGGGATTGCCACTACAAGGAGAGGTCAATTGTTGCCATAAGGATGCAGTACTTCCTAAATGCCGACTTCCGGGGAACTATCCTAGAGCTACAGCGACGTGCTGCCGTGGCGTAAGGAGACTCCGATCGAATGAACGTATCAACCTTCGCGGCCATCACAGTCGTTCTGCTCGTTTTCTACGTGGGCGCTCGCTACTGTACGAAGCTTATCCGTAAAGAGATTTCTCCCCGAATCGCTACATGGCTGATCTTCGAAATAGGGGTCGTCATGAGTCTGGCATCGTATCTTGCCGGGAACGATCATAGCCTCATCAAAGCTGCGCTCAACGCGGCGGACAGCCTCCAAGTCACTGTGATCCTGTTAGCGCTTGTGATCGAACAGTGGGGGCGAAAGATCCAGTTCACTCGAAATGAGCTGGTCTCGCTTGGGATTTCATGCGTAGCAGCCGTAGCCTGGATGGTTACCAAAACCGGATGGATAGGTTTTATCGGATTTCAGTCGGTCATGTCTATCGCTTACCTGCCGACAATCGAAAGCCTTTGGCGCTGGAAGTCAGGGCCGTCGCCCGAGCCGATGGAAAAGTGGGGTATTAACGTGATCATCGCTCTGATCGGAATTGTTGTAGACATCACCGGCCGACATGACTATCTCGCAATGGTCTATCCACTCCGTGCATTAATCCTTTGCGTTGTCGTCGTAGTTCTGATCACCCGATGGGAACAGAAGAGCAACGCAGAGCTATCGTCGGTCCGGTGATAGCGGGATAAAAGAAGGCCCCCAAAAAATCTAGGCTGCTTCCAAATGCCAACTTATCGCTCCTAATCAGGAGTACGCAATTGGCTTGGCAACGTTGCAAAACTCTACCCCATCTAGTGCGTTCCGATATAGGCGGCAGCCAAGACCGCTATGACAACGGACAGCGACGATGAAGCAAGCTCTTCGGTAGTCGCGTATGGGTAATCTTTGCCATTTCCGGCATGTTTGCGAATGCCTTCTCTGCTCCAAAGGCGATAATGAGCCGCCGTCGTGAGTGGATGGAAGACTATTAACACATAACCGGCGGCCAGGACTACTCGCGAGAGCCAGAGGTACGTGTCTGTTGCGATGGGGAGTACGATCAGGCAAATTACCGCAGCGAGCAAACTCATAACGTTGAGCACGTCCGGTATGAGAACGAAGGCTTCCCTCTCAGCGTGGCCGAGGTTGAGCTCTCGATTCACTCGCCACCCGAAGGCGGCGAGCTGCAGGGCGATTAAGGGGGGAGCGAGTCTGTAGAGGGTGTCTGGAGTCATACGAGCGCTACTTCACCATGACTTTCACCAGCAACGGGCGCCAAATCGCATCCGGCAGAATTCGATTCATCCAAAAAAATGGGCCGGGTTTGGCGAGGTAACGTAATCGATTGCTCGAATCGTTCGCAGCACGGTAGATGATCTTCGCAACTTCCTCCGGCCTGGCTGCTCTAGAGCTGCTTTTCGTGAATACATTCAGGAACTTGTTCATGCTTTCTCGATAAGGGTCACTTACCGCCATTTGCATGCTGCCTTTGCCGAACTCGGTGCTGATGCTGCCGGGTTCGATTAGCTTGACCCGGATATGAAACGGCTCCAACTCATAGCGCATCGATTCGCTTACCCCTTCCACTGCGAATTTTGTCGCGACATAAGACGACGCGTAAGGAAGCGCCATGCGGCCAACGATGGAAGAGACATTGAGGATCAAACCTTCGCCCGCGGCCCGCATGATGGGAAGAACCTGCTGCGTGACCGAGATCAGGCCGAAGAGATTCGTTGCAAATTGCTGCTGGATTTGCTGACTGCCCAGAGCTTCCACCGGGCCGAACAGTCCGTAGCCTGCGTTGTTCAGCAGCACATCGATCTTTTGATAGCGGCTCAATGTATCGGAGATCGCCTGTGCGATGGAATCCGCATTCGTTACATCCAGAGCGAACAGGCTGATTGGCGGATGCTGAAGAATGGGGTCGGCCTTGAGCGGGTCGCGCAGGGTTGCTGCGACATTCCAGCCCTTTTCGGCGAAATATAGCGCGGTAGCTCGTCCGATACCGCTGGAGGCGCCGGTTATCAAAATTGTTTTAGCCATTAGCTGCTGATCCTCGTGTTCGTTGTTTTCTATACATCCTATTCAGTATAGATATACCGAACGGTATTTGAGTTGCAAATAGTTTTCGTGCGCTATGCTGGAAACGTGGCTAAAGCGATGAAGCAGAGATTGACCCGGCAGGAGAGCCGGCTCGAAACCAGGACGAGGCTTCTGGATTCCGCAGCGCAATTGTTTGCACGGGGCGGCTATGAAGGGGCATCGGTTGATTTGATCGCGGAGAGTGCGGGCTACTCCAAGGGAGCGTTCTACTCCAATTTTGAGAGCAAAGAAGCTATCTTTCTGGAACTTCTCGACGCCCATAAGCGGCGCGAGATTGAAGCCCTGGCTCAGCTTCTTGCGCAGGACATTCCCGCGCCGGAGCTTCTCTCGCAAATCCGCAACTCTGAAACCATCCGTGGTTCTGATTTCGACTTCGGTTTACTTTCTGCGGAGTTTCAGTTGCAAGCCTGCCGCGATAAGTCATTTGCTAAGACCTATGCCAAGCTGCACCGCACTCACCGGGATACTATGGCTGGATTGGTTACGAAACTGTTTGCCAAGCTTGATCGAAAGCCACCCTCTGACCCGAAAGATCTTGCCGACATCATTATGGCGTTGACGACCGGTCTTTCTTTACAAGGAACAAGCATGCAAGGACCCCTACGAAAAGGTTTCGTGACGGAGGCGATCCTGCTGGTTCTTGGTATCGAGCCCATCGAGGGCGATAGGTGACGAGAAACACCCTTCGCGTCATTGATGTGCCTGCGCAAGTGTACAAATCTTGCGATCTGAAGCGTGACGATGGGTTACGTCTTGGCGGAGAGGCATACTGTATTCAAGGGGACAACTATGCGCATGTGGCAGACAATCCGCTCTTCTGTTTTCAGTCGCCACAGCCATCAGCACGCTTACGCGGCGATTGTTCTCTCTGGTGGTTACGAAGAGGCTGGAGATCAAGGGCGATTTTGGGTAGAGGCCGGTGATGTTGTCTTACACGATCGTTTTGAAGCTCACCTAAACCGTTTTCCAGATTCGGGAGCCGTAGTAGTTAATTTGCCTTTGCCTATAGGGCATTCGTTCTCGCCAGGCCTGGCGAATGTTCCGGACCTCGACTTCGTTATTCAAACTGCGGAAACAAATCAAACGCAAGCAGCAGATCTTCTGCTCTCGACAGCTATAGTGCGGAAGGTAATACATGCAGACTGGCCGGATGAGTTAGCGGTAGCCTTAATTCAACGTCCATCTCTGAATTTATCTCGCTGGGGTGAGATGAACGGGCTCAGCCCTTGGGCGATATCGCGGGGTTTTATGCAGGTATTTGGGATCTCTCCGTCAGTATTTAGAGCGAGGACACGCTCACGCCATGCGTGGAAGGCCATTGAGTCGAGTGGAGAGCCGTTGGCACAGATCGCAGCTTCTCTTGGTTTTTCCGACCAACCTCATATGACTCGCAGTGTGAAACAGATGACAGGCTTGGGGCCGCAGGCATGGCGGGCTGCTGCAAATAGATTCAAGACAACTTGAATCCCAATCGGTACAACAACAGCATGGTATGTGACTTTTCCACTCGCTGCGTTCGACGTATGCTTGTTTTTTGCGTGGTTCTTCTGTCTGCGGGGTGGACTGCCACAGCTCAACAAGGAACCAAAGTTCAGTTCAGTACGGTGTTACTGATCCAGGAGAAGAGCGGTTGGCAGGTCGAGTTGCTCGATCATGTGATCAACAAATATGGTCTACTTCCCGGTGATCTTTTGGTTAGTGTGGATGGCAACGATGCCTCTACCTTCGGCCCGCTGGTGATGACCGCATTCATGAATAATGCGTCTGTTCGAGCATTCCCGATTACCGTAGTCCGTGGTGGATACCGTAGAGAACTCATTCTGTACAGAGGCGAGGGGAAAGTTCCAGCACCAAAGGCGCTCGCAAAGAAGAGCCTTGTTGCCAGCGGTGCTGAGGCACCCGATTTGCACCTTCCATCGCTGCAAGGAAAGACAGTCATTTTGAAAGACTATCGAGGCAAATGGGTGCTCCTGAACTTTTGGGCTACCTGGTGCTTGCCATGCCAGGAAGAATCGCCAATTCTGAGCAAATTAGCCCTGGCTTACCCTCAGCAACTTCAAGTTCTCGCTATTGCGGTGCAAGATGATCATAAGAGCCTGGAGACATTCGCCACTCGAATGAAACCTGCATATACGATTCTTGAGTCCGGCGATTTAAAGAGTGCGGTCGCTCTCTCGTATGGCGTCAATAACGGCATGGGGTCGGCTACGGTGCCATTTAGCGTCCTGGTCCGCCCGGACGGCTCAGTTGCTTATGTCCAAGGAGGCTATGAGGCCCCGTCTCCATTGGAGAAACAGGTTCGTGCCTTCATCACAGGGAAGTGATTCGCCCCTTCTGAGATGGTTCATCTCTACCTCGCACTATCGCTGAAAATGCTTTAGCACTACGGAGATGGATCGCAACCGCCCCCGCTTTGACAAGGGTTGGTTCTGCACTTCTTTGCTTTATCTACTGACCTTCTGCTCGATAGATGATGTGTCCTTGCCGCAGGGTCATCTTGATGCGCGAAAATGCCGTTATGTCATCGGCTGGATCGCTATCAAGGACGGCCAGATCGGCATCTTGACCGGTAGTAATGCGACCAGCTGTTGCGGCGAACCCGAGCCGCTTGGCAGGCGTGGTCGTGAGCGTCGCCAGAACCTGCCGATAGTTCAGGCCTGCACGACCGAGCAACTCGTATTCCCTGGTAAGAAGACGATAGTCGGTGATGAAGCCGATGTCTGTACCGAAGAGAATCTGCCCGCCGGCATCCGAGTAGCTTTTCACCTCTTGCAGGATTCCTTGATGGTTGGCGTCAGGGCCATCTTCGCCACTAAATAAAGTGAGAGTCGGAATCAGGGAGACATTGGCCGCCTTCAGGCGGTTAACGATTGCTGGGGTCCACCCGACAGCTTCTTCCGTTGTGTGGGCGAGTACATCTACGTTGCCCTGAAGAACCAGTTCCACGCCCTCGTTAGTAGAAGGGTGTGCGAACACCAGCTTGCCCTTCCGGTGGGCCTCGGCGGTTGCGGCCTGCACAATCGGAAGGGACATGGGCAAAGTAGTGTGCTTTCCATCGCGGGTGACGATAGAGACCACGAACAACTTGATGATGTCTGCTCCCTGAGCGACGTCTTCATCCACGGCTCGTACTGCCTCTTCCGGCGTGGCCGGCTGAGGAAGTTGTTTCACCAACGCTGAAGGTACAGACTCGGTCACATAGTAGGGGATACCGTCGTGGGGATACAGCGGAAAACCGGCCGTCAGGATGCGCGGCCCGATCACATCACCTGATTGAATTCGCTTGCGAATGGCAACTGTATTGGGCAGATCGGAACCAGTATCAACGACTGAAGTGAAGCCATAGCGCGTGAGCATTTGCTGGAGCTGCGTATTGAGCTGCGTGGCCGGAAGACTTGCGGCACCTTCCCATTTTGGCTCGGTAAAATGAACGTGGCTGTTCCAGAAGCCGGCGACGATTGTCTTTCCGGTGCAATCCACGGTGTCGAAGCCCGGTGGGACATGCACTCTGCCTTTCGCTCCGACGGCGGTGATTTTCCCGTTCTCGATCAGGACGATGCCATCTGAGATTGGCTTGGAAAAAGGGTCAGGATAGATTCGGCCACCCACCAGGGCAAGATTTTGTCTGGCCGTATTGCTCTTCTCCTGCGCACAGAGGGAAGAGGACATGCAAAACAGAAATATGGCCAGCACGAACATAAGTCCCGGTGGCCGAACTTGGTAGCTACTCAAAGGCTTCAAAGTCGACTCCGTGACAGGTTATAGTTCGGTTGTAGGAAATCTGTGCCCCAAATGTTGCCGTTAGTTTATGCCTAAATCGCCTGTGCGCACGCCGAGTGCCAACTTTACGGCTCAGATTTTGTAAGCGTTGCTCCGTACCGCTGACGATAGCTTTCTCCGGCGGCAGCATCTTTGAATGCAAGTGCAATAAACAGCTCTGACCGCAGCTTCCAGCCGTGTTCCGTTCTGCGCCACATGGCCAGGTAGGTTCCGCCGAAAAGGGCCGGGCCGCCGGAGATGCATCCTGCCCAATGGCCGTGTTCGGCGGCCAGTGGAACCAGATCCGAGATTCCAATCGAATCGACGGTGCGTTCAAATCGAATCGAATGCGGGGCTTCAAAGTCTTTCGCGAACGCCGCGATGTAGGCCTCGCGGGTGAGCAGAGTTCCGTTTCCGGTGACGACCATAAAGTCTTCGTCCAGGCTGGCGGCGAAGTTGGTGGCATCGCCAGCGGCAATGGCTTGATTGGAGGCGTTGCGTATATCCCGAATCAGATTCTGGTCAGGAGTTCCTTGCGCACTGCCGGATATCGAGGCTGTTGCTGGAGAATTCATCCGGCGATTTTATCAATAGGTTGCAGCGCCCTATTCGTCAGAGTAACAATGCCCAACGAAAGTGTAGCTCTGAAAGTGAGATTGATCTCGTCGAGCATCGATGGGACGCCCTTTCAGGGCTCATCTTTTCTTCGCCACGGAACCCAGGGCTTTGCCCTGGGCTGGGATATATCGCCCCTTTGGGGCTTGGAGCGTTGCTTGCGTCTGGCTGAATAGTCCACGAGAGATGCGTTAGCTTTGCGGGGTAGCGGCTGCACTTACCGATCGCAAGGCTGCCAGCGCGGAGTTCGGCTCGGCGGCGAATTTGTTGCGATGATCTGCAAGGTAGCGATGAACGTCCGAGATGACCACGGAACCTTCGCCGACCGCTGATGCCACGCGCTTCACGGAGTTAGAGCGCACATCGCCCACGGCATACATTCCTGGCACGCTGGTCGCGTAGGGAGTACCGTCAAAGCCTTCTTCGCCTCCCGTGAGGATGAAGCCCTTCTTGTCCAGCCGTACCGTGCCGAAGAGCCAACCGGAGTTGGGTTCGGCGCCGATCATCACGAAGACGCTTCCGATCGGCTTCCTGGTCGACTCGCCAGTCCCGCGATTGATCCAGGTGACGCAGTCGAGGGACGATTCGCCTTCGAGCTTCACGATCTCCGAGTTGGTATAGAGCGTGATATGCGAAGAGCTTTCGATGCGCGAGATAAGATACTGCGACATGGTGTTCGCCAGCGATTTACCACGCACGATGTGATGCACATGTTTCGCGATGCCGGATAGAAACACCGCGGCTTGTCCCGCTGAGTTGCCACCACCCACCACGATCACCTCATGGTCGCGGCAGAGCAGGGACTCCATCGCAGTAGCCGCATAGTAGATTCCACGGTTTTCATACTGGGCGTAGTTCTCCACCGAAAGTTTGCGGTACTGCGCTCCGGAGGCCACCACGACAGATCGTGAGCAGACCGGGATACCACCCGCGAGGGTCAGCTTATGGATGCCATCGATCTGTTCCGCCGTGATCGTATCCCTGGAGATGGCGAAGCGTACGCCGAACTTCAACGCCTGCAACTGGGCGCGGCTCGCCAGGCGCTGGCCGGAGATCCCGGTTGGAAAGCCGAGGTAGTTCTCAATCTTGGAACTGGTGCCTGCCTGGCCCCCGGGAGCGGTGCCCTCGATCACAATGGTGCAGAGCCCCTCCGATGCCGCATAGACGGCGGCGGCGAGCCCTGAAGGCCCGGCGCCGACGACTGCTACGTCGTAGATCATCTCGGGGTCGGGAAGCTCGGTGATACCTAGTTCGTCGGCAAGTTGCGTGATGGTGGGCCGCCGCAGGATACGGCCATCGGAGAGGACCACCGCAGGTAGCGTCGGTGTGGGTTCGTGATCGGATAGGTCGTCGAGTTGTGCGGTCTCCTCGGCAGGCTCCTCAACGATCCTGTGGGGGTAGCTGTTGCGGATCAGGAAGCGCTGTAGTTGCGTCGTCTCCGCATCGTTGGCGCGTCCCATGAGGATGATTCCACTGGTCGCTTCGGCGATGATGCCGATGCGACGCCAGATGGTCGCTGAGGTGATGAGATTGGCGATATCGCCTTCTGCACGCATGAGTCTCTGCAACTCGTTGCGCGGGATGCGGAGGAGGCGGCTTGCGCGAACCGTCCGCGCTTCTACAAGCGAGCCCTGTGAGGTCAGAAGATTCAATTCGCCGGAGAAATCAAGTCTCTGATGATGGGCTATGACCTTGGATTCGCCATTCGTTGCGGGCAGAGAGATATCGACCTGCCCGTCGAGCACGACGTACATATCGACCTGCCGCTCCCCGTGCGTGAACAGCGGGACGTTGGCCGGGAAGGCCTCCTCCCGGCCATAGGAACGCAGGCGTTCGAGCATCTCTTCGGTGAGTTTGGCGAATGCGAGGTCCTGGCGATACTCGGGATTGTTCCAGACACTGTTCTCGGTGTTTTCATTGGCGGGCATGGCTTTGGAATATCCTCGCTGGGGTCGTGACCCTATTCTAGTCAGACCGTGGTTGAAAAGCGCACGGCCAAAAGTCCCGGTAGAAATCACCCTGCTTCGAGGCTTTCGCCGGTTCCTGCTCGATCGCCTTATCCTCTTCAGTCAGGACGCTAAGGTCGGCGCATTCCCAGGCTTGCTAACGATAGGGTGGTGGAACTTCCAGGCATTCGGATGGGTGCTTTCAGCTTCGAGTCGCGAGTTTCGAGATGCGAGATGTTCGTCAACTCGTGAGTCTGCCTTTCATGCCACTTAACCAGAAGACAGAACTTTCGAAGCTTCGTTATT
This sequence comes from Granulicella mallensis MP5ACTX8, assembly GCF_000178955.2. NCBI lineage: Bacteria > Pseudomonadati > Acidobacteriota > Terriglobia > Terriglobales > Acidobacteriaceae > Granulicella > Granulicella mallensis. The sequence continues at coordinate 2,439,814 of NC_016631.1, forward strand.
CTCTTTCCATACAAGCCTTGAGCGAGATGACTGCGAGGAGAATTTCCATGCGAAATTTATTTGAAGCAGCAGCGGTAGAAGAGGTGAAGCGCCGGATCGCGAGGCTGCGGCCTGACAGCGAGCGGCTATGGGGTGAGATGAGTCCAGCCCAGGCGCTGGCCCATCTCTCTGCGCAGTTCGAGATGATCGCGGGACGAACCTTTCCGCCGCGCAGCATGCCTGGCCGGTTGTTTGGGCGGCTCGCGAAATCCATCTTGATGAGTGAGAAGCCGATTCGACGCAATATGCCGACGGACAAAGAGCTGATTGTGAATGACGATCGCGATTTCGATACAGAACGGCAAAAGCTGCAGGGGATGATTGACTGCTTCGCAGAAAACGGTCCCGCAGGGTGCACGAAGCATCCGCATAGCTTTTTGGGGCCGCTAACGCCGGAGGAGTGGGCGAGGTTGATGTACAAGCATGTGGACCATCATCTGCAGCAGTTTGGAGTTTAGGGTAGAAATTCTGGCTGTCCGCTGGAAAGAAAGGCCCTTCTCCCCGCAGCGGCTTGCTGCATCCTACTGAAGGACGAGGACCTGAAGGTTCTATGGCTTTCTTTGTGGCACTGGCGACGTTGGCGGAGAAGCTCTCGCAGGAGGGCAGCCGCCTGAAAAAACGTGCGGCGATCGCCGAGGCGATTGCGTCTTTACATGCGGCTGCGCCGGAGAGCTCCGACGCGGGACGGTTTGCGCTGTACCTGGCAGGCCAGCCCTTTGCGGAAAACGATGCGCGCAAGCTGAACGCAGGTGGTGCTCTGCTGAGTCGAGCTGTGCTGACGGTTGCAGGCGCGGACAATGCTCAACTCACAGCGGCCTATCGACGCCATGGCGATCTTGGAGCGGCGGCGCATGATCTGCTGGTGGCTCCTCATGGCAAAGCCCCGTCGACGGCTACTCTGACACTCGACGATGTGGCGGATGCCTTTGCCGCGATGGCTGTGGCGCGTACGACGGCTGCGCGCTCGTCGCTGGTGGAAGGGCTGCTGACGCGTGCTACGGCGGTGGAAGCGAAGTACCTGTTGAAGCTGATGCTCGGCGATATGCGGATCGGCGTGAAGCAATCGTTGATTGAAGAGGCGATTGCTGTGGCATCGGGCACTGAGGTGGCTGCGGTACGTCATGGTGTCATGCTGGAGGCGGACCTGGTGTGTGCCGTAGGGCGTGCTTTTGCAGGGACGCTGGCTGCGGCACGCATGACCCTGTTCCATCCCCTGGGGTTCATGCTGGCGTCGCCGGTGGAGACCCCCGAGGCTGCGGTGGAACGATTTACCGAAGCCCCCGCGAAGGAAAAGCCTGCGAAGGTTGCGAAGCCGAAGAAGGCACGGAAGAAGCGTGTTGGCGAGGACTTTGTCGATCTTGCTCCCGTGCAGGAGGTGGTCGCGAGGGATGCGCCAGAGGAGGGGCTCGCAGAGGATGCGCAGATCGAGGCATTGGCGAGCGGAGAGCTGTCTGCCGGGAGTTCTGGAGTGCTTGCCTTTCTGGAAGACAAGTATGACGGTATGCGGGCACAGGTGCATTGCGGTGATCCCTCGCAGCCGGGTCGTGTCGCGATCTACTCGCGCAATCGCGAGGACATTACGCAGAGCTTTCCGGAGCTTGCCGAAGCCTTCGCGCAGGTAGAGGAGCCCATGATTCTGGACGGAGAGATTCTGGGCTGGGATTTTGGAAAGTCGCAGGCGCTGCCGTTTGCGGTGATGGGGCAGAGAATCGGACGCAAGGTAGTGAGCGATGAAGTGCGTCGGCAGATTCCAGCCGTCTTCATGGCCTTCGACCTGCTCTTTGTGGGAGACGAGCTTTTGTTGCCTCTTCCGCTGACCAGGAGGCGCATGCTTCTGGAGGAAGTTGTAGCGCGATGGAGCGAGCATGCGCGTTCAGCTTTGGCCGCTGACTCGACTCGCAAGGCAGACCAGGCTGGATTGTTCTCGGAGACGGCTCCCGTTGCGGAACAGAAGACCCGATGGATGCTGTCACCCTCTCAACCTGTGACGGACGCGGCTGCCATCGACCAGGCGTACCGGGATGCGCGTGCACGAGCGAACGAAGGCGTGATGCTGAAGCGGGCCGACTCGGCGTATCTGCCGGGACGCCGTGGTCTGGCGTGGGTGAAGCTGAAGCGCGAACTCGCGACGCTGGATGTGGTCATTACCGGGGCGGAGTTCGGTCACGGCAAACGTGCGGGTTTGCTCTCTGACTATACCTTTGCCGTGCGGGGACAAGCTGGCCAATTGCTGAACGTTGGTAAAGCGTACTCTGGCCTGACCGATGCGGAGATCCTGGAGATGACCGCATGGCTTAAGGCCCACACGCTGGAGGATCGCGGATACTTTCGCACGGTCGAGCCGCAGATTGTGCTGGAGGTGGCCTTCAACAACATCATGCGGTCCTCGCGCCATGCCTCCGGTTTTGCGCTACGCTTTCCACGCATCCTGCATATCCGGCGGGACAAGCCGGTCAGTGAGATCGACACGCTGGAGCAGGTGGAGGCGGTGTATCAAACGCAGCCCGACCGGCCTGACGAGAGTCTTGAGGAGTAGTCGAAGGCAAGATTTACGCCAATGCAACATTCAATTCATAAGCTGAAATTATGTCTATGGATCGTCGTCACTTTCTCTCCCTTCTCGGGGCTGCTGGAACCGTTGCTACACTCGGCCATTCGCCGGTCGCCCAGGCTGAACCTGCTTCCGCTCAGGACTTCGACTTTATCTTCCTGACGGATACGCATATTCAGCCGGAACTCGATGCCACCAAGGGCTGCGATATGGCGTTCAAGAAGATGCGCACATTCAAGGCTGACTTTGCCATCCAGGGCGGAGACCACATCTTCGACGGCCTTGCGGTGCCTAAATCCCGTTCGATCAGCCTCTTCGACCTCTACGACAAGACGCAGCAGGATCTGAGCCTGCCGGTCTATCACACGATCGGCAACCACGACTGCCTTGGCATTTACACCAAGAGCGGCATCGAGCCCACGGACCCGCAGTACGGCAAAAAGTACTACGAAGAGCACGTCAGCAAGCTGTACTACAGCTTCGAGCACAAGGGCACGCACTTCATCGTGCTGGACTCCATCGGCCTCACGCCCGACCGTGCGTACGAGGGCCGCATCGATGCGGCGCAGTTGCAGTGGCTTGCGGACGATCTGAAGGCGCAGCCTGCCGGAACGCCGATCATTGTTACCAGCCATATTCCCATCGTCAGTGCCATCGATTCCTATTCCCCAGTGCCGGCGACGCCCCCGGCGCACCACGGGAATACGGTGGCCAACTCCAGCGAAGTGATTCAGCTCTTCGAAGGACATAATGTGCTCGGCGTTCTGCAAGGCCATACGCACGTCAACGAGCGTGTGGAGTGGCACGGTGTTCCTTACATCACCAGCGGTGCGGTCAGCGGCAACTGGTGGCAGGGAATTCGCCTGGGTGCGGCGGAGGGCTTTACGGTGGTGTCGCTGCGCGGTGGCAAGCTTACGACGCGGTATGAGACCTATGGGTTCAAGAGCATCGATCCGCATAACACCTAAGGCGTTGATGGCATAGGGTGGATGGCTCGTTGCGAATCGAGTAACGCGTATAACTTGTATATGCTTACCGGCGCAACGAGCCTTCCTTATGGAGTCTATTTTGGCTCCGGCCAGATTCGCCGGGAGGTTCCAGGCTTTTCCGCGTCGCTTCTGACGCCTGCGCTCCGCGCGGAGGATGTGCCGCTTCACACTCACGAAAACGCGTCGTTTGTGTTCGTGATGTCGGGAGCGTATCACTCCAGTGCTGACGGTGCGGCACGGATCAAGTCGGAGCCGATGCTTATCTTCAACCCCGCCGGGACGACGCATCGCGATAGCTTTGTGAGAGCGAGCGGTCGCTTTCTGGCAGTTTCGATCTCCGACCAGAGTTTAAAAGTTGCGTTGAATGGGGCTGTTCTGCCGACTGCGGCCCGGGCGTTTGCTTCCGGTACTGGTTTCAACACCGCACTGCGGTTCGCGGAGGAGTGCGCCTCACCGGGAACTGCCGGCATCGCTACGATGGAGGCGATGGGCTGGGAGTTACTTGCCGCTCTGTCTGGCGCAAAGCTCTGGCCAGCCCAGGACCGGCCCTATGGGCCCTCCTGGATCGGCAGGGCACGCGAACTTTTACACCAACGATGCAGCGACTCTTTGCAGATCGGGGAGATGGCGCAGCAGCTCGGAGTTCATCCGGTGTACTTCGCACGGATGTTTCGCCAGGTGTTTCACTGCACGCCGGGAGAATATCGGCTACGGTGCCGTCTGCGTGACGCTTTGTCTTCTATGCGCAGTTCGAGTCTTACGCTGTCGGAGATCGCGTTAGCCGCCGGTTTTTTCGATCAGAGCCACTTCAGCCATGCATTCCGGGAGCACTTCGGAATCTCGCCACAGGCCTATCGAAGGCAGCTTTAGAGTAAATCTCCTGTTACTGGGAAGTTGAATCGGGCGTGCAGTACCGTTTTTCTGGGGAAAAACGGCCATAAATGTCGTGGCTTCGCTTTACACCTACAGGAGATTTACTTTAGCGGAGATGCGATGGCTTTGAAGTTCAATTGGTACAAGACTAGTCGCAGCAATCTGATGATATTGAGATCTGGAGATGCTCACCCGATGCCGCTTTCCTCTTCTCTCGCACGCAATACTCTGCGGTGTTTTGTGGCTTTGGCTGCAGCACTGATACCTGTGGCCGGTTTTTCGCAGACGGCAGGGATGGATCCGCTGACTGGCGTGTGGGGAGCTGAGGCGCGTCTTGGCGTACCCGCGCAAGGTGAATTGTTTCTGGACGAAGACAAAGGCGTATGGCACGCCTCTATCGCCGGCTATCAGGTCGTCGCGGAGACGAAAGGCAACGAGATTCGGTTTACGCTGCCTGACGGTAGCGCGGAGTTTCGCGGAGTCGTAGACGCGGCTGCGAAGGTTGTTCACGGTGAGTGGATACAGCAAGGTGGCGTGATCCTCGATTCGCAGTATGCAAGTCCCGTCGAACTGCGTTCGGCCGCGCCATCTGTCTGGCGCGGCACGGTAGTTCCGCTCGAACAGCGCGTATCTGTGTACGTCATCTTCTCTTCGAAAGATGGGAAGATGACCGCGACGATCAGCAATCCAGAAGGGAACTTCTTCCGAAGGCGCGTTTACGTTGTGACCCAAGAGGGGGACAGAGTCTTCTTAGAATTGAATGGCAAGAAAGTTGAAGGCAGGCTCGACGAGAAGGCCGGGACTCTTTCTCTCCAGTTGGTCAATTGGCTTCCGCCGTTTCAGTTCACGCATCGGACGGCAAAGGACGCTGACGGATTCTACCCGAGGACCCCGGCCGATAAGGAAGAATGGCGTTATCGCAAGCCGCTCCCGGAGGGAGATGGGTGGACCACGGCGTCGATGCAGGCTGAGGGATTAGAAGCAGCACCTATCGGAGAGCTGATAAAACAGATTCTCACGGCCGACCCGACCAGCACCGCACTGAAGATCCAGAGTCTCCTGATCGCACGCCACGGTCATCTGGTGCTTGAGGAGTATTTCTACGGGTTCAGCCAGGAAAGAGTCCACGATATGCGTTCCGCAGGCAAGACGTTTGCTCCCGCGCTTGTGGGAGTGGCACGAGAGCATGGAGCGACGTTGACGCCTCAGACGCCTATCTACCCGTTGTTCGCGCAGTACAGTTCGTTTGCCAACTGGGACATCCGCAAGCAGAAGATGACTCTGCGCGACGTGATGACGATGACTGCGGGAAATGCCTGCGATGACAACAATGACGACTCGCCGGGGAACGAAGACCGGATGCAGAGCGACGCGCAGCAGCGGGATTGGTATAAGTATTCGCTTGATCTTCCGATGTTGAAGAATCCGGGCGGGGAGGACGCGATCTATTGCTCTGGGGATTTGAACCTGGTTGGGGGAGCGGTTGCCGCTGCGACACATTGCTGGATTCCGGAGTTCTTTGAAGCGAATCTTGCGAGGCCGCTGCAGTTTGGCCGTTATTATCTGAACCTGATGCCCGACGGCCAGGCGTATATGGGTGGGGGAGCGTATCTTCGTCCGCGCGACCAGTTGAAACTGGGGCAGCTCTACCTGGATGGGGGCATTTGGAACGGCAAGCGAATTGTCAGCAAGAGCTGGGTGACGGAGTCGACCTCGGTGCACTCACGATTTTCGCCGACGTACAGCCTTGGGCAAATCCATCAGTACGGCTACGGATGGCACATCCACGATTTGAAGAGTGGTGAGAAGACATACCGGGTCTTCGCTGCAGAAGGAAATGGCGGGCAGTTTGTTATTGTCGTGCCTGAGCTCGACATGGTCGTGGGAATCACTGGCGGCAGCTATGGTGAGTTCGACCAGTGGTATCGGTGGGAGCTGGAGCTTGTTCCTGAATTCATCCTTCCAGCTGCTGGTTCGAGACGCAATCATCCGCACAAACCATAGCTGTATGGTCTCTCTCAGGCACACTCGATTTCGTGCTACCGCCGTGAGCTGGACGGCGTTCTAGCGCAACGGTAGCTTGAGGCGTTTCTTCATCAGCGTTACGGCTTCCTTGCTTTCGTCTACCAGGATGTAACTGCGGCCGTTGCGTGCGGCGGCGAGGCCTGTGGTGCCGCTGCCTGCGAAGAAGTCCAGTACCGTGTCGTCCGGGTTGGAATGCACGCGGACGATGCGTTCCAGGATGCCCAGCGGCTTCTGCGTGGGGTAGCCTGTCTTTTCCTTGCCCGTAGGCGAGACGATGGTGTGCCACCAGACGTCGGTGGGCGTCTTGCCGCGGCGGGCTTTTTCAGCGCCCACGAGGCCGGGAGCCATGTAGGGAATCCGGTCACTGGCTTCCAGGTTGAAGGTGTAGTCCTTCGGGTCCTTGGTGTACCAGAGGATGTTGTCGTGCTTGGCGGGCCAGCGTTTGGTGGAGCGTGCGCCGTAGTCGTAGGCCCAGATGATCTCGTTCTGAAAGCAGGCGCGGCCTGAGACGCCCGGCGTTGTAAAGACCTCGTCGAGCATGATCTTGCAGTAGTGAACCTCGCGCGGGTCTACATGGAAGAAGAGAGAGCCGGTGGCTGACAGTACGCGGTGCGCTTCGATCATGCGCGGGCGCAGGAAGCCGAGGTAATCGTCGAAGCGATCGGTGTAGTTGGGCGCGATGGCCAGCTTCTCGGTGCGGTAGCGTTTGCCGCCGAAGCCGATGCGATCGCCCGCATCGTCGCGAACGGTTTTCATGCGGGCGCGGCGCTGGGTCGTGCCGGTGTTGAAGGGCGGGTCGATGTAGATCAACTGCACGCTGGCATCCGGCAGGGAACGCAGCGCGGTGAGGTTTTCACGATGGAGGATGCGGTTCAAAGGGGAGCCTCTGCAAGCAGTCTATTATCGGCCGCGGTACTTTGGCAGGAGATGTCTGTGCTTCGAGTTACGAGTGATGAGTTTCGAGTTGCGAGATTCGTGCGTGGTTCGCAGGATATTGAAGCCACACTTTCGCGGTTCTTGCTACACTCTCATCTTTGCAGGGAGCGAGCGCATGAATGTGACGCAGCATCGTCTTGGGGTTATCGGAGCTGGAACGATGGGAAACGGCATTGCGCATGTCTTTGCGCGGGCGGGTTTCGATGTAGTGCTCTATGAGGTGAATCAGTTGGCGCTCGATCGCGGAATGGCGACGATTCGCACGAACCTCGATCGGGAAGCGGCCAAGGGCAAGATCGATCCGGCTGAGGTGCCCGCGATCCATGCGCGCCTGAGACCGACTCTGAAGCTGCGCGATCTGGGCAACTGCACGCTGGTTGTGGAAGCGGCTACCGAGCGCCTTGCGGTCAAGCAGCAGATCTTTCGTGAACTCGATGCACTGCTTGCGCCTGAAGGTATTCTCGCGACCAATACGTCCTCCATCTCGATTACAAAGCTGGCGGGAGGCACGACGCGGCCCGATCAGGTGATCGGCATGCACTTCTTCAACCCTGTGCCGATCATGTCGCTGGTGGAAGTCGTTCGTGGCCTGCAGACCTCGGACGCGACGTACGAGACGGTGCGGCTGCTGGCGCTGGAGGCAGGGAAGTCACCGGTTGCGGTCAACGATGCGGCCGGGTTTGTCTCCAACCGCGTGCTGATGCCGCTCATCAATGAGGCGATCTTTGCGGTGATGGAAGGGGTTGCGACGGCTGAGGCGGTGGACGAGATCTTCCGGCTCGGGATGGCGCATCCGATGGGGCCGCTGACGTTGGCCGACTTCATTGGGCTCGATGTCTGCCTGGACATCATGCGGGTGCTGGAGGACGGGCTGGGTGACCCAAAGTATCGCCCGTGTCCGCTGCTGGTGCGCATGGTCGATGCCGGTTGGCTGGGGCGGAAATCCGGACAGGGCTTCTATACCTATCCCGTGAAGCTCTGATCGGACGAACCTGAACTACACTTAACTACATCTCATAGGCAGACTGTTGCAGGAGAAGTGCTTTGTCGAACGAATTGTACTTTGAAGATTTACATCCGGGGCTGAAGTTCAACTCCAGCCGCAGCTACAAGGTCACCGCGGAAGAGATCAAAGAGTTTGCGGAGCGCTACGATCCGCAGCCGTTCCACCTGGACGAGGCGGCGGGCGAGAGCTCGTTCTTCAAGGGACTGGCGGCGTCGGGCTGGTTGACAGCGGCTATCGTGATGCGGCTGCGCGTGGAGTCCATCCACATTGCGGGTGGCATGATCGGCGCGGGTGTTGAGGAGATTCGCTGGACGCAGCCTGTGCGCCCCGGAGACTCGCTGCGTACCGAGGCGGAGATTCTGAATGTGCGGCACTCGGCTTCACGGCCTGCTTTCGGTGTCGTGCGCTCGCGAACCCTGGTCTTCAATCAGCGCGACGAGATCATTATGCGTTCGGTGGTGAACTTCCTGGCACCGTTGCGTCACCCGGCGTAGCTAGTTTGGTTCATCTTGCACAGAAAGCGGGCGTATTCTGTAAGTTGTGCGGATGACAGTTTTAGCTTCGGGATCGAAAGGTAACTCTACTGTAGTTGCCTCAGGCTCGACGCGCATTCTGGTGGACGCGGGCCTTTCGTGCCGTGAGATCCTGCGCCGTATGGCCCTGGCAGGCGAAGACCCCGCCGAGCTGAACGCGATCCTGATCACGCATGAGCATGTAGACCATATCTCGGGTCTGGCTGTGCTGGCGCGCCGGCTTCGTATCCCGGTCTTCTTTACCGAGCAGACGCATCGCGCCTGGGTGCGGATGCTTACGCCGCGAACGACGATGTCCTACACCAAGTGGATGGAGATGATGCAGCGGGAGAAAGAGGCCCGTGCTGCTTCAGTGGCTGCGCAGGTGGAAGCCAACGTCCTGGTGGAGGAGAAGCCGGCCGAGGAGGAATCACCGGCAGCAGAGGAGGCTCATCCCGCGGCGAAAGCCGATGCCGCGTTTCTTCCGGCGGTCGAATACTTTCGCGCGGGGCAGAACTTCTGCATCGGCGATATCGATGTAAACCCCTTTACGATTCCCCACGATGCGGTCGATCCTTGCGGCTTCGTCTTCCATGCGCGGCACGAGTCCATCCGTATGGCGATTGCGACTGACCTTGGATATATTCCGCCCAACGTGAAGCAGGCGCTGCGGAATGTCGATGTGCTGCTGCTGGAGTCGAACCACGACCTGGAGATGCTCAAGGATGGCCCCTATCCGTGGTCGGTGAAGCAGCGCGTGCTTTCGCGGGTCGGCCATCTTTCCAATGATGCTGCCGCGGAGTTTCTGATGCGTGATTACGATGGCGGTGCGCACACCATCGTGCTTGGCCATCTCTCGGCCCATAACAATCTCCCGGAGCTTGCCCGTTTGGCCGCCGAACAGGCCATCGGCAGCCGCATGACGCTGCTGGGCAACCGCGTGCTACTGGCTGCCCAGGACACGCCTCTCGAACCTATTTGTCTTTAGAATGAGCGCGGTATCACCCCGGATTCCCACATACGGAAGAAAAAGGTGGTTCCTGCTGCTCCCTGAATTCATCTAAACTAGAAAGTACTGCACGAATGCCGATCGCACCCTATCCTCGCTCCCATCGCCACGAGACCTGTAACGATCAGGTGATCGGAGCCATCCTCTCGGGCTGGCGTTATGACATCTCAGGCATTCCCAAGGACCTCCGTGGCGACTACGAGGACCATCTTCGCAGCTGCACTTACTGCCGGAGACGCCAGCGCCTGCACCGGACGGTCGATATTCTGCTCCTGGCGGCGACTACTCTGTCCTTTGCGGCGTTCCTGATGGCGGCGCTGGTCATGCACAAGATCGAGGCCTACAGCCACATCAGCGGCAGCGTCCATGTGCATCTGCACGGCGAAGGCCGAGCTGCCCTGGCCCGGATTCCCGACAGCATCGCGATCAGCCTGGAGGCTGTTGCCTGCACGGGCGTCTTCGTCTCCCTGCTGCTCTGGGTGCTGGTAGCCATCGCAACGCCGATTCCGGGCATGCTGTCGACCATGTTCCGCGAGCGTATCTCCCCGGAAGAGCGCGATCGTCTGCGCAAGCAGGCAGCCTGAACCGCCCCGCGATTTCGGCATCAAATTTGAGCGACCCCAATTCATCTTCCCTTACTCCTTCCTCCACCGGGCAGCTTCTGTCCGTGGAAGCGGAGAGGGCTGCGCGGGAGTCAACGCGGAGGCGCAACGACGACAGGCACTCCTCTCTGCTCGACTATCCGGCGACGTATCTGCTGATCGGCATCAATCTTCTGGTCTTCGCGATCATGTTTCGGTACAGCCCTGCGCTTCCGTTGATGCGGCAGCATATAAGCTGGCAGATCCTTACCGCCTCTTTTGATGTGAATACACTGCTCCGCTTCGGCGGAAGCGATGCCGCGTATGTCATGAACGGCCAGTGGTGGCGGCTGATTACCTCTACCTTCGTCCATGTGACGATCCTGCATCTTGTTTTGAATATGTGGTGCCTGTGGAACCTGGGGCTCTTTGGCGAGCCCCTGCTGGGCCGGCCCGGATTGATTGCGGTGTATCTCCTGACGGGCACGGCGGGCATGATGCTTTCGCTCACTTTGAGTGTCGCCCAGCAGCAGGACTCCCTGGTGGCCGGGGCCTCAGGGGCGATCTTTGGACTTGCGGGAATCCTGATTGTTCTGCTCTCCAACCGCAAGCTCGCCGCGCCGTGGAAAGAGTTGCGCAGTTTGAGGCGCTCGGTAATCTGGTTTGCGGTGCTTAATCTGGTGATTGGACTTCTGCCCCAGGCTCTGCCGGCGTTCTCAGACGGTCAACTGGCGAGACTGCATCTCTCCCCAGACTCTTTGCCGCACATCGACAATTCAGCCCATCTCGGAGGCTTCCTCAGCGGGTTGGCGCTTGGATTTCCTTTATTTCCCCGTATGACCTCGGGGAAGTCGAGCTATCGCGCCCGGCAGGCATGGGTGTTTGCTGTCGCTGCTTTCCTGCTTTGCCTGTTTGGCTATGGTCTGGCTAAATTTGCCTAGAAATCCACAATTGTGCCAATATCTCCACAGGCATGCTCTGGAGATAGAGGTCTATACTTGCGCCAAAGGAAAAAGCCTCCGGGTGGCCGGGGGCTTTTCCTTGTCTGAAATTAACGTCAGAGATTAGCTGATCGAGAGTGTCGCGGTGGCCGCAAACTTTCGTACCATCGCCAGCAGCAGACGGCGATCGCTTTCGCCGAGGTTGGAAGAGTAGCGCTGCACCTGGGTGAGGAAGCGGATCTCGTCCTCCTTGAGGCTTATACCCGGAACATCCTTAACGGAATCCTCCGCGAAGAACTGGCTTAACGGCAGATCAAGCGCCGCGGCGATCTTCTGCAGTGTCTCCAGCGAGGGCACGGTGTGGCCGTTTTCGACACGCGAGAGATAGCAACGCAGCAGACCTGTGCGTTTTTCAATGTCTCCCTGCGACATGCCCTTCTGCAGACGAAAGTCACGAATCGTCATTCCGATGTTGATCGGTGCTGGTCCGGGTGAAACCGCCATCTCCGACGGCAGAGCTGTTTGCATATGTGCCATTAGCGGTAAAGTAACGATCTCTTACGAAGGTAGCAAGAGCTAAGTTCAAGAATCGTCAGCTTTGTACCACGCGAGATTCGTGCATTTGACGGCACCGGTAAAGCAGAGTGTAGAGAGTAGAGGATAGAGCGTAGACGAAAGCGGTTCTCTCTACGCTCTACACTCTATTCTCTACTCTCTGCTTTACCCCATGTACATGCCGCCGTTGACGTCCAGCGTGTGTCCGGTGATGTAGCTGGCAGCTTCGGAGGCCAGGAAGGCGACTGCTGCTGCGGCTTCCTGTTCCGTGCCGACGCGGCCGAGAGGGACCTGCGCGATCATGGCTGCCTTGTGTTCGTCGGGCAGGATGGCGGTCATGGCTGTCTCGATGTAGCCAGGGGCGACGGCATTGACAGTGATGCTGCGGCTGGCGAGTTCGCGGGCCATGGCCTTGGTCATGCCGATCATTCCGGCTTTGGAGGCGGCATAGTTGATCTGTCCGGCTTGTCCTACTTCGCCCACGATCGAGGTGATGTTGATGATGCGTCCCCAGCGTGCCTTGAGCATGGAGGAGCAGCAGACCTGCGACAGCAGGTACGCGCCGGTGAGGTTGGTGTTGAGGACGTCGTCCCAGTCCTGGCGCTTCATGCGCAGCATCAGGCCGTCCTTGGTGATGCCGGCGTTGTTGACCAGGATCTCGACCTTGCCGAACTCGGCGATGACGGCCTTGGCGCAGGCCTTGATCGACTCTTCATTCGCAACGTCGAGGGCAAAGGTCTTGGCCTGGCCACCGGCGGCTACGATCTCGGCGGCGACAGATTCGAGCTTTTCCGCGTTTCGCGCCGCCAGGGCGAGGGTTGCTCCGGCTTTGGCGAGTTCAAGGGCACATGCCCGGCCGATACCCTGCGACGCGCCGGTTACCAGCGCGATTCTTCCTGTTGATTCGTTCAAATGATCCTCCAACTTAGGGCTGCTGCAGCCTCTTTAGTGCGTTTCGTAAAGCCATGATTTTGCCAGCGGTGAACAACAAAGCCATAGCCGACCCTGCCAAGCGAGGCGCCAAGGGTCCGCCTCTAGTTTCCCATAGGCAGAAGATGATAAACAGCGGGACGAGGACAACCCAAACTTTTAGCCTTCGCACCGCACGTTGAAGCTCCTCATGAGATGAGGAATCAATGGAAGCTCCAGTGGTTTCGACGAGGAGCCGATTGCGGGTCCTCATCTTCCCGAAAAAGATCGTAAAGGCGATGAAAAATACAATCGCCAACAGAAGGACGTCCATCCCAAAGCTACGCGGCGAAAGGTATTTGGTTATAGAGGCAATAGTAAGCAAACAAAGCGCACCCGATAGTGAAAGGGTGAGGGCCAGGAAGCGCTTTAGAAACCATCTGTCCAACGTGTCTACCCTTCCTACGGATTGTTTGGCATTCCAACGTATCAAATCACAGGGGGGCACGATATTCTTGTGCGAGTCATGTCCGAACGCCCCACACCTCGCCCCGTCCCCCAACATCCCGAAAATACCACCGAAGTCTACGCTATTCACGGCGCAGAGCCGGAGGTTCTTGCCTATGCGATGGCCAAGTACTCGCGTTCGGCCCTGACTCTGCGCGAATCGCTGGCTGAGATCAGCTCGCAGCGGGCTGAGCAGTTCCTGAATACGTTCTACTTCCAGTACGGTCACCGCTCCATCGCCGACCTGGCGCACATACCGTTCGCGGTGGAGAAGCTCTCGTTGCTGGCGGCGATTTGCCTGGTCGATGAGACGCGCTGGGACGGGCAGGAGCGCTCTACGCGCTACCAGGACTTCCGTCGCAGCGGATGGTTTACACCGGAACTTGCGACCAAGCAGCGCAAGCTGTACACGCATGCGATTGAGGATCTCTTCAAGGCGTACGACTCGCTGAGCGCGGGAATGCTGAGTGCGCTCAAGCGTGCGATTCCGCAGCCGGAGTCGATGAAGGCCGACAGCTACGAGCGTACGCTGAAGGCCCGCGCCTTCGATGCGGCGCGTTATCTGCTGCCGCTTGCGACGAACACTTCGCTTGGACAGATCGTGAATGCGCGCACGCTGGAGACGCAGGTCTCGCGGCTGCTCTCCAGTCCGTTCGCGGAGATTCGCGATCTTGGCACGAAGCTGCGTAACGCGGCCAGCGAGCCCGCATGGAACGCTCAGCGCGACAAGCTGGAGCAGCTTGCAGGCGAGGGAAGCGTTGCCGCGGATGCGACGACGGAGATCCTCAACGAACTGATGCCTCCTGTGCGCACCGCTCCCACGCTGGTGAAGTACGCCGAGAAGAACGACTACCAGTGCAAGAGCCGCGTAGAACTGGCTCAGGCCGCGCGTGAGTTGATGAAGGATGCGCCGATCTATCCGGCGCCTATCGTTGACCTGCTCGATGACGACGAAGATCTTGAGGTGGAGATTGCGACCTCGCTGGTCTATCCGCACTGTCATTACTCGTACCGCCAGCTTCGTGGGGCGGTGGCGTCTCTGACCGAGACGCGGCGCAATGAGCTGCTGAAGCTGGGAGCGGTGCATCGCGGACGCCACGACGAGTTGGTGCGCGCCTTTAATGCCGGTCATGGCTTCCGCTTCGACATCCTGATGGACATCGGCGGCTTCAGGGATATGCACCGCCATCGTCGCTGCGTGCAGCTGCTGCAGGAGTTTTCGGACGTTCATGGCTATGACGAGCCGGTCTGCCCGGGGCAGCCGACGCTTGCCGAGGCGGGTCTTGGAGAGCAATATCGCGACGCGATGAATGCAGCGCTGGCTGCCTATCGCACGGTCTGCGACAGTGGCGAACCCGAGGCAAAGCAGAGTGCGCAGTATCTGCTGCCGCTGGGCATGCGCTGCCGCAGCCTGTTCAAGATGGACTTTGCCGAGGCGCTGTACATTGCCGAACTGCGTTCGGGAATTGCGGGGCACTTCAGCTATCGGCGTGTGGCGTGGGAGATGTATCAGGCGATTGCCACTCGGCATCCGGCGCTGGCGGGATTGTTCCGGATTGAGGATGTGAATGTGCCGATGGATTTGCTGAAGAGGTAGTGCCTGGCAGTATCTTCAACGATAGTGTGAGGTAGGAATGAACTACCCCAGAACTGTCATCTCGACCGAAGCATGATGGCTTTATCGTCATGCGCAGTGGAGAGACCTGCAGGCTGTTAGTGCTGGCAGTAGTGCTTGCACGAGCAAGCTGCAGGTCTCTCCACTACGGCGGCAAAAAGCGCCGCCTCCGGTCGAGATGACAATGTTTAGGGTTGTATCGAAAATATGGTGTCTCTGCGAGACTTGGTTTTCCCGCCTTCTGCGTTAAAGATTTTGTTCCTGTCTGCCGGTAAAGCGGAACGGATTGAAGTTCGTGTGCGCATCGAAGGTATCGATGCCTTCTGCACGCTTTAGCCAGCCGATCACGAGATAGGTCAGGGGCGTCGCCAGCACCTCATAGCCGACCTTCAGCAGGTAGCCCACCACGATAATCTCGATGAGCTTATGGGCGGAGAATACCCCGGCGAAGGTGATGACAATGACCAGCGTGGTGTCGACGGCCTGACCTACGACAGTTGAGCCCACGGTGCGCGTCCAGAGCATGCGGCCTTTCGTCAGGAGCTTGAGCTTGGCCATGGTGAAGGAGTTGGCGAACTCGCCGGCCCAGAAGGCGATCAGGCTGGCGATGAGGATACGCGGCAGAAAGCCGAAGACCGTAACGAACGCCGCCTGGTTGTGGAACTCCGGATCGGAGGGCAGTGCGATGACCAGGGCCGAGACGGCGTAGAGCAGCGCGGTTCCGAAGAATCCCAGCCAGATGGCCCGCCGCGAGGCTGCGTAGCCGTAAATCTCGGTGAAGATGTCGCCGAAGATGTAGGTGATGGGGAAGAGCACCATCGCTCCGCTGGTGGAGAAGGCAGGAATATGCCAGAACGGCCCAATCCGGATGACCTTCTGCGCGAGCAGGTTCGATACCAGCAGGATGACGACGAAGGCGGTCGTCAGGGCGTCGAGATAGCGGAATCGAGACATGAGATCAGGGTATCGCAGGATGCTGGCGACTTTCGCTTTTCTTTTGCTATGGCCTGAGGTTTAGTGCTAGACTCGGCTTTGACATTTCACCTCGGCGTGACCCCAGCTTGAACCTATCTTAAGGAGATAAACATCGTGGCAGATGACCGCAGCAAAGCCATAGAAACCGCACTTTCTCAGCTTGAAAAGCAATTTGGCAAGGGGTCGGTGATGCGGCTCGGCGCGAAAGAGGCGATTGGGCCAATTTCGGTAATCTCTACGGGGTCGATTTCCTTTGACGCGGCGTTGGGTGTCGGTGGCGTGCCTCGTGGGCGCGTGATCGAGATCTTTGGGCCGGAGAGTTCGGGAAAGACGACCATTACACTGCAGATCATCGCCGAGGCGCAGAAGAACGGCGGCCTAGCGGCATTTGTGGACGCGGAGCACGCTCTCGATCCGGCTTATGCAAAGAAGCTGGGTGTCGATACCGACAATCTGCTGGTGAGCCAGCCGGACTACGGCGAACAGGCACTGGAGATCGTCGAAGCGCTGGTTCGTTCGGGCGCCATCGACGTACTGGTGGTGGATTCGGTGGCCGCGCTGGTGCCGAAGGCTGAGCTTGATGGCGAGATGGGCGATTCGCACATGGGCCTGCAGGCCAGGCTGATGTCGCAGGCGTTGCGCAAATTGACCGGAACAGTGTCGAAGTCGCGCACCAGCCTGATCTTTATCAACCAGGTTCGCGAGAAGATCGGCGTCATGTTCGGCAACCCGGAGACGACGACCGGCGGACGGGCACTGAAGTTCTACTCCTCGGTGCGTATCGATATCCGTCGTGTCGGCGCGGTGAAGGAAGGCGATGTTGTCGTCGGCAACCGCACGAAGGTCAAGATTGTAAAGAACAAGGTAGCGGCACCCTTCCGCGATGCTGAGTTCGACATTCTCTTCGGTGAAGGTATCTCTCGTGAAGGCGACTCGCTGGATCTTGCTGTGCTGCACAATATCGTCGACAAGGCGGGTGCGTGGTACAGCTACCAGGGTGAGCGTATCGGACAGGGCCGTGAGAATGTACGCGGATTCCTGAAGGAAAATAAAGAGGTCTTCGGCCGGATCGATAGTGAACTGCGCAAGAAACTCGGAATCAAGCCTGCGGATGATGTTGAGATCCCCGCTGCACCCGTCGATGGCCCAGCCCAGGCGGTTGAAGCCGTAAAGACACGCCGCGGATAGTTTTGCCTGCAACCCAAGTAAAAGCCGTGACGGAAGATCGTCACGGCCTTTACTTTTTAAATTCCTTCTCAGCGGGCTGGGTGCAGGTGCTCGTAGAGGTGCAGGAGTTTTATCGGAGGGAAGTCTGTGTCGGCATTCTTCCAGACCTCTTCGAGTTGCTGGAACTGGGCGGTGGCCTCCTGCGAGTTGCCGCTGAGTTGTAGCGCATGGCCCAGCTCAAGCTGTGACAGAAGGATGTAGGGGGAGTTGGGAGAGGCGGCGCGGTGATCGAGTACGCTGCGGAACTCGGCGGACGCCTGTTGCCAGTGGCGGCCCTGGAGATAGGCGAGGCCTCGGTAGTAGGCGGGGGAGAGGCCCATGACGACGACCTGGTCATAGGGACGAGCTGGTTCCAGGGCTTTAACGGCTTCGTCAGGCTGGTTGTGTTGCATGGCAATCGCGGCATTGACGGAGGGCAGTTCCACAAATTGAAGCTGTGTGTCGAGTGGAGATTCGGCGGTTGCTTTCCTGGAGATTGCCTCCGCGCGGGCGATCTGTCCGATTCTGGCCAGGGCTAGCGCAGCGCCGGCTTCTACCTCGATATTGTGCGGTGCATAGTGCAAGGCCTCTTCCGCGAGCTGTGCTGCCTGAGCGGGGCGTCCGGCATCTGCGTCGAGGCCTGCCTGTTCCACGATGATCTCCGCGGCGAATTCGGGCAGATTGTTGGCAATGGCATTTTGCCTGGCGGTAACGAAGCCGCGGTCGGCTTCTGCCTGCCGTCCGCGATAGAACGATACGGCGGCGATTTCATTCAGCATGGCGCTTTGTTGCGCTGCGCCCTGCACGAATTGTGTCTGGTGCTGCATCACGGCTTCGTTATTCTGCACGAATGCACTCTTGTAGCAGGCGACATGGAAGGCGACGGCGCTATCGTTTGCATGGGCGGGGTCATTGCAGAGGCGGTTGAGTTCTGTGTAGTTGCCCGATCGCAGGTCGGCCTCGGCAAGTACGGAATAGGGCAGAAGGATAGACGGGTCGAGTTCAATCGCCTTGCGTGCATACGGGGCGGCCTTTTGAGGTTGTCCAAGTATGTTGTACTCGACCGCGAGATTATTGACCGGAACGATGTCGCGCGGGTAGAGGCTCATCCACAGTTGATAGACCTCGATGGCCCGGTGGACTTCGCCGGTGTAGAAGCTGTAGTAGGCGGAGGAGATGTAGAGCTTCTCCCGATCCGTGGTGCGCTCGCGAAGGTCGAATGCCTTCTGGGCATAGATGCGGCTGAGCGAGCTTTCTCCGGCATTGGAATAGCTGCGGCCCAACTGCAGATAGGCGAGTGCGAACTGCGGATCGAAGTCGATGGCGAGCTTGTAGAAGGTCTGCGACTCGGTGTACAGGCCGGTGGCATGTTTTTCTTCGCCGAGCCGGAAGGCATTCAATGCGGCGACAGAACTGGTTGTCGCCTGGACCAGCGGAACGCTGAACTTTTGCAATGATTCTTCAGACTCGCCGAGCCTGAGACGCATCTTCTCGCTGGCCTGACCCAGCGCATCGAGTATACCTGCCTGGGAGTCGGTCTTTACCGACTCTGTGCCAAGACGGCGGCCGTTGGAACATCGCCAGGCGTCGATCTGCAGTTCGTAGCCCTGGCCGTGCGAGGTGAGCTCGCCGGTCAACAGGGCATGTGCGTTGCTCTGCCGGCAGGCCTGCATCTCTTCCGCGAGGCTGGCATCGGCGTTCTTCAGGAGATGCGCAAAGCTGTCGCGAGACACCAGTCTGAGGTAGGGCGACTCCTCCATCTTGATGCGGAAGGGAAGCGACAGCACGTCGTCGTAGTTGTGATTGCCGCTGCGGTTGAGGAAGCCGCCGATGGCGACGCTGTCATGGCTATGAATGAGCGGCTGACGCTGACGCCAGATGTAAAAGAGTGCTGTCGCGAGCGGAAGAGCCGCTCCGCAGAGAGCGAGGAGGAGGCGGCGGCGTCCACGGCGCGGTGGGGTCCCGTCCAATGCTATCTGGGAAGGCGGAACGATCTGGAGGCTTGGTGCGACAGGGGCCAGAGGCTCCGAGGGGGCGAGGGCTGGGGTGTCGAAGATGGGAGAGGCCTCGCCGATGAACCTGTATCCGCGGCGGGCGATCGTCTCAATAAATTGGGGGGAGGCTGCGTCGTCGCGGAGTGCTTCGCGAAGCTTGGCGGCGGCGACGCGGAGATTATTGTCGAACTCGACGAAGGTCTTCTCGTCCCAAAGCCGGTTGCGAAGCTCTTCCCGGGTGACGATCTGGCCCGGCTGCTCGAGTAGAACGAGCAGCATCCGGAAGGGGATCTCCTGAAGGCGAACCCTCATGCCGTTGTGGAAAAGTACTCCCGCACCGATCCTGACCTCAAAGGGGCCGAAACGATAGCCGTCACAAGGCCGGGGAGATGGAGTTGAAGCGGGGTTCACGGAATCATGATATCAACCCCAAATGGCAGATAAGGCTGGACATGAAACCGGGTTGGATGTGGAAGAGGCTTCAGGAACGGGGTTAGAACTCGTCGAGTTGATTAAGTAAGTTTATGAAAAAGAATAGTTTGTTTGTTAATGGGCTCTTAATAATCAATTACTTTGACATCGAGGGGGGAGGAAAGTTTATTAGGGGGCAATGCCGACAACCAATCGTAGTGCCCGCGCCTTTGCGATGTCCTTTAGACGTATCCGTGGCCTAACCGTCGCTGTTGTGTGTCAACTTGGATTGCTGTTTACACCTTCTGCCTTGAAGGCTCAGACGGCGACCGTATCGATCCTGCACTCTTTTGCAGGGACTACGGATAGCCAGGGACCGTACGCTGGGGTGATCCAGGCGGGGGATGGGAACCTGTACGGTACGACCCTCGGGAATTTTTCTACGGACAATGGTTCCATCTTTCAGATCACTCCTTCGGGTACGTTAACTCCGCTCTATTCGTTCGTGGGTGGCAGTGATAGCGCCACCCCCTTTGCTGGGTTGATTCAGGGAGACGATGGCGGGTTCTATGGGACGACCTATGGAGACATCGGGGTTACCGATGGTTCAATTTTCAAGTTGCCCTTTGGGAGCACTACGCTGGACACTCTCTTTACGTTCACCGGCGATGCGAATGGAAGTATTCCTACTTCTGCTTTGGTAGAGAGCACTGATGGCAGCTACTACGGTGGGACCTCAAGTGGTGGTAGTGGGAATGGCACACTCTTCAAGATCACTTCAGACGGAACGTTGACGACGGTAGCCCCCTTTAAAAACAAGCTCCTTGGAGCCGCTCCTTCCGGTCCGCCTGTCGAATACACCGACGGCAACTTCTACGGCACGACCTCCGGCGGCGGAGGCAGTGATTTTGGGGCCTTCTACCAACTAACGCCAACAGGTGAGTACACGGTGCTCTATAGCTTTACTGGAACGGGGGATGGCGCGGCTCCTACAGGCACACCGGTGGTTGGAAGTGACGGTAATTTTTACGGAACGACAGGTCAGAGTGGAGCCGTTACAACACCTGACAAGAATGGCACGATCTATAAGATGACTCCCGGCGGGGTTCTTACGACTCTGCATGTCTTCAATGGCACAACGGATGGTGCAGGTCCCGTAGGTCTATTTATGGGGAGCGATGGCAACTTGTACGGAGCTGCCGGCCTGGGTGTCAACGGCAACGGAACACTCTTCGAGATTACGACTTCGGGCGCATTTACGGTCTTATACTCCTTTGGCGGCACGGCGGGAGATGGGAATGGTCCCGCTGCCCTCGTTCAGGCAAGCGACGGCAACTTCTATGGAACGACCTCCGGCGGTGGTGCGAACGCCATGGGTACAGTCTTCAAGCTGACGACGGCGACAGCCTTACCCGCCCCCGTGCAAATCACTTCGAGTGCCAGCACGATTCCGCTGGGAACGCCTGTGACCTTGAACTGGCAGGTTCTGAATGCGTTTTCACAGACGCTGCGGAACTGCTATGCGAGCGTGCAGACGACGGCTTCAGGTCCCGGAGCCTGGACGGGGCTTCAGAAGGGTACATATAACGCTACGACGCATATCTACTCGGGTTCGGCCACGATTACACCGACGGCTTCAGGTCCCTATACCTATGGCCTGACCTGTGGTGGTGTTGAGTCCGGAACCGCGACCGTTACCGTGGGTGGAGCACAGACGCTTGTTGTCACTACCAGCAACCTGCCGCAGGCGCGTGTTGGTGTGGACTATTCGACAGCACTCGTTGCCTCGGGTGGCGTGCTGCCTTACACCTGGAGCCTGACGGTGGGCTCGCTTCCCGCGGGACTTACCTTGAATGCAAGCTCGGGTGTGATCTCAGGCAAGCCGACAGTGCCAGGGATGGCGAATTTTACGGTTCAGGTAAAGGACTCCGATCCGACTCCGGCGACGGCCACGGCAAGCCTGGGCATGACGGTTGTTCAGCCGCTGGTGATTACGACAATGAGCCTTCCCGCCGTGCGGGTGGGATCGACCTATTCGCAGACCCTGACGGCTACAGGCGGCACGCCGCCTTATATCTGGAAGCAATCCAGCGGAAATCTTCCCGCAGGCCTCCAACTGTCCTCCGCCGGTGTGATCTCAGGTACAGTGACGGCGGCAGGTCCCGCGACGTTTGCCGTGAGCGTATCGGATTCTGCTGCTCCCGTTACACAGTCTGTGACGGGCAACCTGAGCATCGTTGCGGAGCCGCTCATCGTTCCTACAGGTGCTGTGACCCTGAGTCCGTCGACGATCTCGATCGGGCAGACGACCACGGTGACGCTGAACCTTTCGGCTCCGGCAGGATCTCCTGTCGCGACGGGCAATGTTCAGTTCGTAGCCAATGGTGCGAACTTCGGCTCGCCGGTGCCGGTGATGAATGGTTCGGCTTCGCTGACGAGTCCGGCGTTCAACGCGACGGGCAGCTATGAGATTACGGCGAACTACACGGGCGATCCGAACTACGTAGCTCTGAACTTTCCGCCCGCCATCCTGGCGGTGACGACAGCTCCGGCGTTGGCGATCCAGGCGACGCCCAGTGTGCTGAGTGCGACGTCGGGGACAGCGGCTATGACGAGCATCGCGGTCTATAACGCGAATGGTGCGGCAATCAAGTTTGCGTGCAGTGGACTGCCCGTGAATGCTGTCTGCAATTTTGGCCCGCTGAGCTCTACGGGTACGACGTCGCTACAGATTGCCGCTTACACCACAGCCAGCCTGTCCCGGCCTGAGTTGCGCGGACGGTCCATCGCTCTGAATCTCGCATGGCTGTTGCCCGGAGTGCTTGCACTGGGAGCTTTCGCGCGCAAGCGACGGCGGGTCGTACTGCTGGGAATAGCGGCCCTGTTGCTGGTGGCTACGACGTCTCTGAGTGGATGCTCTGGAGGCAGTCCTGCCACGGCGGATTCGCCGAAGGGAACCAGCTCTGTCGTGGTGACAGCGACTGTGGGATCACAGACGGCTTCCACCCTGATTACGTTGACCGTGCAGTAAAGACACGAATGCAGGGCAGTCGATACTGACCCTCTTCCACTTCTCTTTCTCTAAGGATGGTTCATGACGCGCATTCGTTCTTTTACTTCAGCTTGCTGCAAGGGTTCTCTGGCGTTGATGTTGTTAGGCGCCTCCATGGTGTCGGTTCAGAGGATGTCAGCTCAGAGCGTCAAGGTCGCCTCGCGCGTTACCGCCGCGGTGGACAACAACGTTCGTACAACGCTGAAGGGAAATACTCCCTTTCAGGTGCAGGCTTCCGTTGATCGCGGAGCGCTGCCAGATTCTACGCCGGCCAACAGCATGCTGATCGTGCTGAAGCGCTCGGAGACGCAGGAGATGCAGCTTCGGCAGACCATGAATGACCTGCATAATCCGGCGTCGGCCAGCTATCACAAATGGCTGAAGCCGTCGGATTTCGCGCAGCAGTTTGCTCCCGCGGACCAGGACGTTCAGGCGGTGTCGAACTGGCTGGCGAGCCAGGGCTTTACGGTAAACCAGGTCTCGAAGGGCAAAGCCGCGATTCAGTTTTCGGGCACGGCGGGACAGGTGCGCAATTCGTTTCATACGGAGTTACATACGTATGTAAGGAACGGTGTCACCTTCCACTCCAACAACCAGGACCCGCAGATTCCATCGGCACTGTATCCTGTTGTCTCGGGTATCGCGGCTTTGAACGACATCCAGCCCCAGAGCCACACACGCATCCTCGGCAAGGCCAGTTTCAATCCGAAGACGCATGCATCCGTGCCGCAGTGGAGCTATCCGGCTGATGCAGGCGGAGTGTACCTCACCGTGGCACCGGGCGATTTCGCTCTGCAGTATGACGTAAACCCCATCTACAAAGCGGGCTATACCGGAACCGGCGAAACCATCGGCATTGTGAGCCAGGCGAATGTCGACAATACCGTGGTGAGCAACTATCGCAAGCTCTTTGGCTTCTCTCCTACGAATCTGCCTTCGACGATTGTGGATGGATTCGATCCTGGAACCAACGGGGATGGTGCGGGAGATGAGGCGGATCTGGACGTCGAGGTGAGTGGCTCCGTAGCTCCCGATGCAAAGATCCTGCTGTATACGGGGTATGACACCTCGGTGACCTCGGGTCTGTTTACTGCGGCGATCCATGCCGTAGATGACGATACTGCGGATGTGATCAGCATGAGCTACGGCATCTGCGAGCCGACGCTGGGGCTGTCCGGTAACCTTCTCTTCAATAACCTGTGGTCGCAGGCCGCGGCGCAGGGTGAGTCTGTCTTTGTATCTACCGGTGACAGTGGTTCGGCAGGTTGCGACAATGGACAGCCACAGGCAGAGGGTGGGATTGCTGTAAATGGCATCGCCTCCACCCCCTATAACGTTGCCGTAGGCGGAACGGATTTCTACTACAGTAGTTACAACTCAGGCAACTTCCAAGGCCAGATCGATCAATATTGGAACACCACTGGAAGCACCGGTCCGATGGTTTCGTTGTTGCAACCCGCCCCGGAGCAGCCGTGGAATAACGCCTTCGGCCTGAATGTAGCCAGTGGTCCTACCGACCAGACGACCTCCAGTGGCAGTGGCGGCATGAGTAGCTGTACCGAGGGTACGGAAGACCCGTCTACCGCCAGCATCCTCTCCCCGACGGGCAAGTACATCTCCTGCAGCGGTGGGTATGCCAAGCCTTCATGGCAGACGGGTGTGGGTGTGCCGAAGGATGGCGCGCGCGATATCCCCGACGTGAGCTTGTTTGCTGCGAATGGATATAACTTCTCTTACTGGCCTATCTGCGTCGCGCCGACAGATTGCTCCACCGCGAATCTTGATCCGACCACGGGCGCTGTCACGATTACTGGTATCGGCGGTACCTCGGCTTCTGCTCCAGCCATGGCCGGTATCATGACGCTGATCGATCAGGCACAAAAGGGCCGGCAGGGAAATCCGAACTATGTGTTGTATGCCCTGGCGGCACAGGTGCCTTCGGCCTTCCACGATGTGACGGTGGGCAGCAACAACGTTCCCTGTGTGACGGGTTCTGCCAATTGCACGCTGGATACGAATGGCGATGGTTTCTATTCTCTGCAGGTATATCCCGCAGGCGTCGGATACGATCTTGCCACTGGTCTGGGATCGATCGATGCCAATGTTCTGCTGACGAACTGGAACAAGGTCACCTTCAAATCCACCGCAACGAACCTGACACTTTCATCGACAACCTTTGCGCATGGCACACCGGTTACGGTGACATCGACGGTTGTCTCCTCCGGTGGAACACCCACCGGTTCGGTGGCCCTGGTGAACACGACCACTCCGGCCGGTGCGGGGATCGGCACGATTGCCCTGGCCTCGGGAACAGGGCAGGCGCTGCTGACCTCTCTCCCTGCGGGGAACTATAACCTGGTGGCGCAATACGGCGGCGATGGCACCTTTGCTGCCAGTACGTCCATGCCCGTCAGCCTGATGGTGACGCCTGAGAGTTCAGCCGTGGCCGTTTCGGGCACTTACTTTGGTGTGGACGCGAACGGAAACACGTTGCCGGGCGTTCCATTCACGAACGGCATCACTGCACAGTACGGAAGCTTCTTCGATATTGATGCGAAGGTGTATGGAGCTTCGTCGAGCGCGGCTGCTCCGGATGGAATTGCCACGGGAGTGATCACGGTCATCGATAACGGCACTCCACTCACGACGTTGAACCTGAACTCTTATGGGTTAGCGGAACTCCAGACGGGCTCACTGGGAGCTGGAACACATAGCCTGGTCTTCTCCTACGGTGGAGATGGTAGCTTCAATGCTTCACAGTCGGCGGCGTACACGATCACCGTGGTGAAGGGGGTACCGCAGATTTATATCGGCAATTCGGTGCCGGCGGCTGTCCCGGTCAATGGAACGCTGTCAGTTCCGGTTGAGGTTTCAAGTGACAACGGTCAGTTGCCTGTAGGCGGAACAGTCACTGTAACGTTCGGGAGCCAATCGCAGACAGTTACCTTGACGCAGTTCAATTTTGGCGGCCTGGTCAATACAGGTACAGGAACGGCTACGTTCAACGTAGGAGACGTAGGCCCCGCAGGCAGCTATAACCTGGACGCTTCTTATAGCGGCGATGCGAACCTGCAGACGGTGAGCAGTGCTTTCGATCCCAGTACGATTACGGTGTATAACAACACGCTGCCAACAACGACAACGACTGTAACGCCCAGCGCCACTTCACTCAATGCCGATGGAACGCTGAACATAACCGTCAAGGTAACAACGACAGGGCCACAGATACCGACGGGGAGTATCGACCTCTTTCAGAATGTGTTTTACCAGAAAATCGTTGTGCCGCTGGATGCTACCGGAACGGCTGTCATCCCGACACCTCCCTCTGCGATCCTTGGAAATGGGCCGGTGCAGTTTACGGCGTCGTACACGGGCGATCACTACAACTCCCCCAGCGTAAGTGCGCCGGTTACGGTGAACGCGAACGTTGGCGATTTCTCCCTGGTCCCCGGCAGCTCGCTGGTCAGCCTCAAGAGCGGCAGCACAGGGAGCACCACTGTGGCAGTCGGCGCGCCATATGGGCAGCGTCTGACTGGTTTGGTTGCACTGCAGTGCGCTACCTCGTCGCCCAACCTGACGTGTGCCTTCTCCAGTTCCACATTGACTCTGCCTTCCGATCCGACCCTGGTAGCGACGACGACACTGACTTTTACCGCCGTGCCTCCAGACTCTGCAAAACTTACCCTGCACGGCGAATGGTTTGGCGGAGGCGCGACCCTGGCGCTGCTGGCACTCATCCTGCCGATGCGTCGGCGGGGGCGGCGGTTTGTGGGTGTGTTCGCTTTGCTCCTGCTGGCGAATGTTGCCGTGCTTGGACTGAGTGGGTGCTCCGGAAGCACTCCCGCTTCCATCCCGACAACTCCTCCCGCGAGTGCCCCAAGTGCGGCTGGAAACTACACGGCAACGGTGACGGCAACTACCTCGGGGATCACTCATACCGTGGTTGTGCGGGTCGCTGTGAAATAACGGGTGTTGTTCTTTGAAGGCGGAATGAGAGCGGTTTTCGTCTCTCATTCCGCCTTTTTTGTAACGAGGAGGACAAGATGCTCACGTAAACGGTACAAATTATGTCGTATTCCTAATAAATCGAAATCGGTGTCGGTCAAACCTGATAGAAAAGACATGGTTTAAATCTTCTCCTCCGTCTTTATATCGGGCTGTTAGCTCGTACTCCATTTCGGTTGTCTCGTTTGGGTAATCCCGAAGGAATTGACGAAACATAGTACTTCCGATATTTCCAATCTTGCTACGATCCACTTGTCCCAACGATGGATAACCAACACTTTGTATGTCAAATGTAAGCGTGTTACGGGCGCGAGAATCAATGTGTGGAAGTTCGTCGAAACACAGAGAAAACTTCCCCAACTTCGAAATAATTGGATCAAATCGCACATCCGTCGGGATTCTTCCACATAGATGATGGATGTAGAACTGGACAGGAGAACTTGTTTCCATCCAAGATCTTTCGCCTTCGGCACTGCCAATATCCAAACTGAGTTTAGGCCGCTCATCGAAATACCTTTGCTCAAGCTCCTTAACGGATTCTTTGGCTGCTTCTCCTTTGAGAAACTCGATTCTCCAAGCCTGAAACGTAGAAATAGATAGCCCCAGCACAAGTAAGGAGACATAGACGGTCTTTGGGGGAGAAGACCACCATTGCATTCCTTGCCCAAACCCAACAATCCCTACGGTTGCTGATGCGCCAACCCAGCCATACCAAGCGCTAAGTACGGCTATCACCCATACACGCACCTGGTTGATAGTCTTCATGTGTTGATTGTCCATCACCATGAAGCCCTATACCAGGGAGAAAACAGATAAACGTCCGGGTTGTGCCCGCAAGCGCTGGGTGAGATGTTACTTGGCGTGGTTCCCGAAGTCATAGCCGCCAAGTGAACTAGCCTGATTAGCCTTTGCCATAGCGGCTACGTCGGGAATTATCGTAAAAAGAATGAATTCTCCCAACGGCAATGGTTCCTTGCTAGTGACGAGATAGATCTTCTCGCCCTTCTTTTCCACTGTAATTGGGATCAGAACCTTTGGGTCTAATTGGGCATTGATACCCGTCCACATCCGATAGCTTGCCATCGAAAGCTCTCGTCGATCCTTTTCTTCCTGAAAGCGAGCGAGGGTGATGTCACGTCCGGTGTCCACAGTGCCAACCAGGCACATTGCGAATGAACTGTCTGGAAGTTGATATGGTGATCTGGCCTCGCGGAATTGAGCTTTCACGCGCGCCTTTGCTGCTCCATAACTGAAAGCAGCGCCAGCAACATTTGTTGTCTTAAACCCGGTGGAATGGCTAGGGTCCATACCAAGCCATGTCGTGCCTTGCAGGTAATAGGCTCCCGAAGCTACTGGACAGTCAGGTAGTACGGGTTGCGCGAAAACGCTCAAAGGCGCACACAGGGCGGCTGCGAACACAGCAAAGGCAGTGATTTTCATGTGAAGTGACTGTACCATTCTAGCCGCGTAGAAGGCGAGAACAAATCACATGACCGATCTCCGCTCAACAAGTAGTTGAAGATACATATTGTATAGTTCAAGGGAGAAGGGGGAAGTTGATGGCCCGGCTTTTTCGAGTGCACGCGGTGTTGAAGGGGCAGGATTGCAGAGCGCTAGAGGTTGGTTTAACCCTGCGCTCGGAGATGCCAAGATCAAAGGCTACACATGGCATTGCAATAGACATACGTTCACCAGTAGACTGGTTATGGCCGGGATCGACATCTACACAGTCGGGAAGTTACTCGGTCACAAGTCACTGTCAATGACGATGAGATATTCGCATCTTGCTCCTGCACACAATGCAGCAGCCGTTGATAGATTGGTGCCTGTTTCGTAAATCGCAACTGGCACCACAACTGACACCGCATATTTAGACTGCAACGGGCTGCAATCTGAACGGGTGTAAGTTGTTGATAGAAAGCAATATAACGCGGAGAGTTGGCAGAGCCCGGTTGAATGCACCTGACTCGAAATCAGACATCGTCGCAAGGCGATCGGGGGTTCGAATCCCTCACTCTCCGCCATTTCCTTTCTTTGTTTCTCTCTAAACAATAGGTAAATGATGACAATAGGTAAATGGCGCTAAGGCGTTCGTTTTCGTGTTGTTGTCCTCTTAACGCGACGTGTGCCTCAGGATGGTGGGACAATAAAGGCATGATTACGTCCGATGAGTTGAATAAAATTCCAATCTTTGCGTGTTTGGAAGAACCTGAGCGGCAGAGGTTCGCCAACAAAGCTGCAGACATGCACCTGAAGTCTGGAGAATGGCTCATTCGTGAAGGAGATATCCCTTATTTCTATGTTCTCCTCGAGGGTGATCTTGCTCTGATCAAGGACGTTCTGGGACAGCCGCGTGAATTTCATCGATATAAGGTCGGAGCCTTCTTCGGAGAGGTTCCAATTCTGATGGGCGCTCCCGCCTTTGTATCCGTCCAGGCAAAGGCCTGGTGTCGCATTGCGCGATTCGACCGCCAACAGTTGCAGGAGTTGATTCGCGATTCCGCCGCATGCAGCGCCATCATTCTCCAGACCATGAATGCGCGCCTGGCCAGTGTGCAAGAGTGGATGAAGGAGATACCTTCCTCGCGCGTGTTCATCGTGGGCTCGCAGTACGATACGGACTGTCGCGACATTCGTTCGTTCCTCTCGATGAACCGCATCCCTTATGAATGGGTAGACCGCGAACGCGAGCCGGACCGGGTGCCTATATGCCTGCCGAAGGATTCGAGCGGTCCAGCGGTCATTGTCGATAGAGCGTTCTGCGTCGGACAGCCTCCGACGGTACGCAAAGTCGCGGAGGCGTTGGGGATTCGCACCACGCCGACCCGGGAAAACTATGATGTCGTCGTCATCGGGGGCGGCCCTGCCGGTCTGGCTGCGGCGGTGTATGGCGCTTCAGAAGGCCTGTGCGTGTTGTTGATTGAGCGCAACGCCGCCGGCGGGCAGGCGGGGACCTCTTCGCGCATTGAGAACTATCTCGGTTTTCCGAACGGAATATCGGGTGACGAGTTGAGCGAGCGTGCGCTGCGGCAGGCAGGACGTTTTGGCGCAGAGATGGTGCTGACTCGCGAGGTACAGAACATCGAGCCGATGACGGGCGGCTATTGCGTGGAGATGGATAGCGGCGACCGTGTGATGACGAAGACCGTAATTCTGGCCACAGGCGTCGATTGGCGCAGGTTGGACGCCGAGGGCGTCGACGAACTGCTGGGACGCGGCGTGCTGTACGGCGCTGCCCGTACGGAGTCGCCAACGGTGATCGGCAAAGATGTTTTCATCGTTGGCGGCGGCAACTCCGCGGGGCAGGCTGCGATGTTCTTCTCCAACTATGCGAACTCGGTGACGATCCTGGTGCGTGGGGCAGGGCTTCATCTCAGCATGTCGCAATATCTGATCGACCAGCTCGCGAGCAAGAAGAACATCTCGATCGAACCATTTACGCAGGTCGTATCGGTGGGGGGTGGGGATCATCTCGAGACCCTCTGCACCAGCACGAAGGGTTCAGCGCCACAGACGCGGAAAGCGGATGCGCTCTTTGTCCTGATTGGAGCGGATGCCAACACCGGCTGGCTGCCGAAGAATCTGCAGCGTGACGAGAAGGGATACATCTGCACGGGACGCGATGTCATGGACCTGCCGAACTGGAATGGCTCGCGTCCTCCGTTCCTGCTGGAAACCAATCTGCCGGGGTTCTTTTGCGCCGGCGACGTTCGGCACGATTCCATCAAGCGCGTGTCGAGCGGCGTTGGGGAGGGAAGCATGGCGATTGCGTTTGTGCATCAATACCTGGCGCTGGATCAGAAGGCGAACTAATATAGCCCTCCAGTCCTGACCATCCCCTAAGGCTCATGCAGATATTTGCATGAGCCTTACAGGTACCAGGGGATGTTGATGACCGTAATGCGCTGATTGCCGCGGACGAGCAGCATGAGCTTGAGCAGTTGTGCACGCTGGTTGTGAAGCGGCGTCTGCCACCAGTGTTTGACGACCAGTTCGGGGACGAGGACGGCGATCTGGCACTCTGGGTGCTCACGTTCAAGCTGGAAGATGTACTCGACCAGAGGCAGCAGGACGAAGCGATAGGGCGAGGGTAGGAAGACGAGCCTGGGGAGTGGTTTTCCTGCAATCTGAATGGGCTCTGCGACGTTGCGTTGCCACATTTGCTCGACCTCGTCGCGACACTCTTCGGCATCGACGTGGACAGCTTCTACTCGCTCGCTGAGCTTCATGGCAAAGCGCAAACCCTTTTCGGTGATACGAGTCCAGCGATCGAGCGGAACGACGACCAGGGGATGGGCGAGGTTCTCGACGTGCATGGGGCGATCGATGTTGATCTCACGCGCGACACGGTCGTAGTGCTTCTTCACTCCGGCCATTAGTAGAATCAGCGCGGGGATGAGGATCGCGGTGATCCATGCGCCTTCCCTGAACTTTGTGACGAGTACGACGATGAGGGTGATGCCGGTGGCAATCGCGCCGATACCGTTGACGATCATGCGCTGCCGTGTGCCTTTTCCCGGGTACTTGTACCAGTGCACCACCATGCCGGCCTGAGAGAGCGTGAATGCCAGAAAGGCACCGATAGCGAAGAGCGGGATCAGGCGATCGGTGACGCCGCCGAAGATGATGAGCAGCGCACCGGTAAAGCCTACCAGGGCGACGATGCCGTGAGAGTACAGCAGGCGGCGGCCGCGAATTTTGAAGACATGCGGAAGGTAGTCGTGCTGTGCGATGGCGCGGGTAAGGCGCGGGAAGTCGGCGTACGAGGTATTCGCAGAGAGCGCGAGGACAGCGAGGATGGAGCCGATGCTGACGTAGTAGAACCAGCCGCGTCCCATGACGGCAGAGATGAGTTGCGAGAGAACGCTTTGATAGCCGTTGCCGGTGGGGTCCGTCGCCCCGATGTTATAGGCGCGGCAAAGAAGCGCGATGCCGGCGAGGAAGACCATCAGCAGAATAATGATGATGGTGAGAGTGCGTTTGGCATTCTTCTGCGTAGGGGCGCGGAAGGCATTGACTCCGTTGCTGACGGCCTCGACGCCGGTCATGGCTGTGCAGCCGCTGGCAAATACCTTGAGCAAAAGCCAGAGGGAGAGTGCCGAGGTGACGGCGGGGAGATGGGGTGGTGCGATGACTGGAACGGGATGTCCGTGAGCTGCCAGGGCGCGAATGCCGCCCAGGATGATGACGACCAGCAGGGAACCCAGGAAGAGATAGGTAGGGATGAGGAAGGCTGTTCCGGTGTCTTTGACTCCACGAATATTGATCAGCGTAAGCAGGAGCAGAATGGCGAGGCAGAGCGCAAGGGTGTGGGGCTGGAGGAGGGGAAAGGCTGAGACCAGCGCTCCGACACCGGCGGAGATTCCAACGGCGGCGTTGAGGATGTAGTCGATCATCAGCGCGGCGGCAGCCAGCAGGCCGGCGGTTTCGCCAAGGTTCTCACTGGCCACGGTATAACTGCCGCCACCGTTGGGATAAGCGTCGATCGTCTGCATGTAGGAGAAGAAGACGATGGCGAGCAACCCGATGATGGCAAAGCTGATCGGGACGATGTGAGCGATACCGGCTACGCCCAGGGGAATCAGCAGTGTGAGAGCGGCTTCAGGGCCGTAAGCGGCGGAGCTGAGGGCGTCCAGGCCGAAGACAGGAATACCCGAGATGGGCCCTATGTGTTCGGCACGTTCCTCGGACGTTGCGAGGGGCTTGCCTGCTAGAAGACTGAATAACGACATCTGCGCTCCACCTGACCGGTATACGGCCAAGCTGTGGCCGCATATAAGGTTTATGGAGAAGGCATAAGGAATCCATAAAGCAGGTCTATAGTGCTTAATTAAGCTGCTTCTCGTAGCAGAGGAAGTTCAGGCCGGGGCGGAAGTCCAGCGTGATTTCGCCGGCGAACGTATAGCCGAGTTTAGGGAAGAGTCGCTGCGTTACCTGGTTCTGGGTGTTGGTATCGACACGCAGTTTTGCGATGCCGCGTTCGCGCGCAACGGTCTCGGCTTGTTGCATGAGGGCTATCGCAATGCCGCGACCGGCGAAGTCCGGATCGACGGCGATGCGGTGCACGACGATGGCGAGTTCGTGGATGTCCCAACCTACCTGGGCGTATTCAGGGGACTGGTCGGTGGTGATCGCTGCCATGCCGGCCAGGGTTCCGTCGACGTCTGCGACCCAGAGTTGGCTGAGCTGCACGTCCTGGGCGAAGACCTCGGGGTTGGGATAGCGGTCATCCCACTGCAGGTTTCCGGATGCCCGCATCAGGGGGACGACACGTCGTACGATCTGCATGATGTTGGGGATGTCATCGCTGGTAGCTAGTCTGATCTGCATTGCACTTCTTTCCATAGCTTTCTTAGTTTTTCATAGAGGATTTGCTCTAGAGGTCGGTATTCGTTACACGTTCTGAAAAGATTTTTGAGATCTCTGCAATATTTCGCGTTTCCATCCGTTAACACTGCATGACCTCGAGTGCGCACTCGTTGCATGACTACGAGAGGAGCAGGATGCCTGGCAAAGAGTGGACGGTCGACGAACAGGACCAGCTCCTTGCAGAGGCATTGAAGCGCGACGAACCGCGCTTGAGAAGCTTTATTCGCAAGCGCGTACTCGATACTGCTGACGCGGAAGATGTGCTGCAGGATGTCTTCTACGAGTTGATCGCAGCTTATCGACTGATGAAGCCGATGGAGCAGGTGACGGCGTGGCTGTACCGGGTGGCACGCAATC
The DNA here is from genome assembly GCF_000178955.2 of Granulicella mallensis MP5ACTX8. NCBI lineage: Bacteria > Pseudomonadati > Acidobacteriota > Terriglobia > Terriglobales > Acidobacteriaceae > Granulicella > Granulicella mallensis. The sequence continues at coordinate 2,473,231 of NC_016631.1, forward strand.
GGATTACGGATCTGTTTCGCAGGCAGAAGGCCGTGTCGTTGAACGACCCGATTGCCGATGATGACGAGTCGCTAGCCTTTGAGGACCTGTTGCCAACGCCGGATGCTGGGCCGGATGCGATCTATGCGCGCAATCTTTTGCTGGAGGCACTCGATGCGGCATTGGATGAGCTGCCTGCGAACCAGCGCGAGGTTTTTGTAGCGCATGAGTTATTGGGGCGCAGCTTCAAGGAGTTGTCCGAGGAGACAGGTGTGAGTGTAAACACGCTGCTTGCCCGGAAGCGCTATGCGGTGCTGCATCTGCGAGAGCGGCTGCAGGAGATGGATGAACGGTTTGGGAAGAAGTGAGGTGCGAACGATGAAAGCTTTGAAGGTTCTTAAGATTGTGGCGATTGTCGTGGTGATGTGCGTCGTCGCCGGATTTGTAGTGATGCACCTGTGGAACTGGCTGATGCCCAGCATCTTTGGATTGCGGGTGATTACCTTCGCGCAGGCTATCGGATTGCTGGTGCTGAGCAAGATTTTGCTGGGTGGATTCCATCGGCATGCCGGCGGACGGCATGGGTGGAAACGGCACATGGAAGAGCGCTGGGAGAAGATGACTCCTGAAGAGCGCGAGCGGTTTCGCTCGGGCATGCGCGGACGCCGTGGGTGCGGGTTTGGCCGTTCGGTTGAGACGAGTGCGGAACAAAGTGCGCAGTAGGCGCGTAGAGGATTGTAATGATCGTGAGCAGCATGAAGCTGGAGTTTTCAGAGGCTAGTTGGGCTGTGCCCGGCAAGTCGAGTGAGCGCGTGCGACGGATGTTTGAGCGCGTGATCGGACGCAATGATGTAAAGGCTGTGGAGGAGAGGGCTATGGAGCAGATGTCGTTAGCGGAGTTGCTGTATCACGTGCTGGTGGGCGAAGGAACGGAAGCGTAGGTAAGGTGCGTTTGAGCACTACACTATGCGAGCAACGTCGGTGCAGTTATTTGAGTGTGTAAGTAAGATCTACTATACGCCCAATGCCAGGAACCGAGAGCTTTGTAAGTTGAGAGTCGACCGTGATGAATACGTCCGCTTTTGCACTTGCCGCTAGCGCCAAATGGATGGAATCTGCAGGCGCTGTGCGATGAATAGCACGTAGCTCCGCGAAATGCATGGCCGTCTCGGCAGTGAATGGCATGATTTCTACGGCAGCATCTGCGAGAAGAAGTCGCCTGTACGATGCAATCGTAAAGACATCATTGCGGCGTACAGGCATAACCAGGACTTCTGCTAAGAGAAAATTGCTTGTGAGAAGCGTATGCTTTCCAGCGCGAATCTTCTTGAGCAACTCCTGAGCGGCTATGCCAAATTGAGCGTTGCCCTCAAGCAGGTAAATCCAAACCATTGAGTCGAGGTAGATCCGCATCAGGAGCCGTGCTCGTCTGTCCAGGCTGCACGTTCCGAGTGAATCCAGGCTTCCGCGCCGCCAACTTCGGCGTAGGCTTCCTTCGCCGTTCCAAAGAGGGACAGAATTTGATCCCAAGCCTCATCGTAGGTCAGGCGCTTTTCGGCAGCCCCCAAGATAGGCATATTGTCCGTGATGGGGTGAACAGGATGGGATGCCATCTTCGTACTCCTATGTGTAAATTTTACTCTCGCGGTTAGCTGAACAGAAACTCTTTTGTACGAAGCTCCTTCACTGTATCGCGGAGTTTCGCAGCCTTCTCGAATTCGAACTTCTTTGCGGCCTCGCGCATCTCGGTTTCCAGCTTGGCGATATACGTGTCGAGTTCCGCCTGCGTTGCGATATCAGGCATTCCGGTCGCGTCTTCTTCGGTGAGGTCGGCGTAGTCGGCCTTGAGCACCGTTGCCAGCGAGTCGTTGATGGAACGGATGACCGTCTGAGGCGTGATACCGTGCTCTTCGTTGTAGGCCACCTGCTTTTCGCGGCGGCGGTCGGTTTCGTCGATGGCACGGCGCATCGAATCCGTCATCTTGTCGGCGTAGAGGATGGCACGGCCTTCGAGATGGCGCGCGGCGCGGCCGATGGTCTGGATCAGCGATCCCTGAGAACGCAGGAAGCCCTCTTTGTCCGCGTCGAGGATAGCGACGAGCGAGACCTCAGGTAAGTCCAGGCCTTCGCGCAGCAGGTTGATGCCGATAAGCACGTCGTACTCGCCCTTGCGCAGGTCGCGAAGAAGCTTGATGCGTTCGAGGGTTTCAATCTCGGAGTGCATATAGCGGCAGCGCACGCCGACCTCGGTGTAGTAGTTGGCGAGGTCTTCAGCCATGCGCTTGGTAAGTGTGGTGACGAGGACGCGCTGATTTTGCGCGGCACGGTCGCGAATCTCCGCGAGCAGATCGTCGATCTGGCCTTTGACGGGGCGAATCTCAACCTGCGGGTCGACAAGCCCTGTGGGGCGAATGATCTGCTCTACGACAACGCCGGCGGACTTGGTGAGCTCATAGGGGCCGGGAGTCGCGGACACATAGACGATCTGTCCGGTGCGCGTTTCGAACTCTTCGAAGCGCAGCGGGCGGTTGTCCATCGCGGAGGGCAGGCGGAACCCGTAGTCGACGAGGTTCTGCTTGCGCGAGCGATCGCCGTGCCACATGCCGTGCAGTTGCGGTACCGTGACGTGCGACTCGTCGATGAAGATCAGGAAGTCGCGAGGGAAGTAGTCGAGCAGCGTTGGCGGCGGCTCGCCGGGCAGGCGTCCGGAGAAGTGGCGCGAGTAGTTCTCGATGCCGTGGCAGAAGCCGACGGACTTGATCATCTCCAGATCGAAGCGGGTGCGCTGGTGGATGCGCTGCGACTCGACCAGGCGGCCCTCTTTTTCGAGCTGGGCCTCCCAGTCGGCGAGCTCGCTGAGGATGTTGTCGATGGCCGTCTTCTTGCGCTCGGGCGCGACGACGTAGTGCGACTTGGGATAGATGGGCAGGCGCGAGTACTTCTGTTTGACTGTGCCGAAGAGCGGGTCGATTTGTGAGAGGCTGTCGATCTCATCGCCGAAGAGTTCGATGCGGAAGGCGTTTTCGTCGTAGGTCGGATAGACCTCGATGACATCGCCGCGCACCCTGAACGTTCCGCGGCGGAAGTCGACATCGTTGCGTTCGTAGAGGATTTCGACCAGGCGGCGTGTGATGTCCTGGCGCTTGATCTTCTGGCCCTTTTCGAGCAGCAGCAGCATGCCGTAATAAGCTTCTGGCGAGCCGAGGCCGTAGATGCAGGAGACCGAGCTGACGATGATGGCATCGCGGCGTTCGAAGAGGCTGCGCGTGGCGGAGAGGCGCAGCTTGTCGAGCTCGTCGTTGATCGTCGATTCCTTTTCGATGTACAGATCGCCGGCGGGAATGTAAGCCTCCGGCTGGTAGTAGTCGTAGTAGGAGACGAAGTATTCGACGGCGTTATTGGGGAAGAACTGCTTGAACTCGTGGTAAAGCTGCGCAGCCAGCGTCTTGTTGTGTGCGAGGATGAGGGCTGGACGGTTCAGTTCCTGGATGACCTTGGCCATGGTGAAGGTCTTGCCGGAACCGGTGACGCCGAGCAGCACTTGATCCTTGTCTCCGGCGTTGAGACCGGAGACAATCTCGGAGATGGCGCGCGGCTGATCGCCTGCTGGCTTGTAGTCTGAGACGAGCTGAAAGTCCATCCTTGTAGGATAAGGCAAAGGGGAGGCGAAGATGCCTGAAGAGAAGACAGAGTTGTGGCTGGTGCGGCACGGAGAGACCGAGTGGAGCCTGGATGGCCGGCATACGAGCTGGACGGATATTCCACTAACCGACCACGGACGGCAGCGTGCCGTGGAGCTTCGTGAGTTCCTGGCGGGGAAGAAGTTTGCCGCCGTGTTCGTGAGCCCCAGGCAACGGGCGCGCGAGACCTGTGAGATCGCCGGCTATGGCGATGTGGCTGTGATTGAAGACGGTTTGCAGGAGTGGAACTACGGCGAAAGCGAAGGCAAGACGACCGCTCAGATGCGCGCCATTCATGGGCCGAACTGGAGCGTCTGGACCGATCCGATCATCGGCGGCGAATCGGTTGAAGCGGTCGGCGAAAGAGCGGATGAGGTGATTGCCAAGGCTCTGGCCGCGGCGCCGCAGGGCGGCGCTGTCGCTTTGTTTGCCCATGCTCATATCCTTCGGATTCTGGCTGCGCGGTGGATCGGATTGCCTGCTGTTGGCGGCAAGTTATTCGGGTTGGGGACGGGCAGCGTCAGTGTGCTCGGACACGAGCGTGAGACGCGCGTGATCTCCAGGTGGAATCGTGGATTCGAGAGCGAGTAGACGATTTACAGTAGAGAGGTGACGACCGATCCGATCATCCAGCTTGAGCATGTAAACGTAGCCCGGGGCAACAACATCATTCTGCACGACCTCAGCCTGACGGTACGAGCGGGGGAACATCTCGCGATTTTGGGGCCGAATGGTTGCGGCAAATCGACCCTGTTGAAGACAGTCACCTGCGAGCTCTATCCGATCGTGAGCCCGGAGACGCAGGTGCACATTATGGGCCGTGCGCGCTGGGACCTTACGGAGTTGAAGCGGCGCATGGGGGTTGTTGCCGCCGATCTTCCTGGACGGCAGACGCTTACGACCACTGGCTTCGATGCCATCCTCACGGGCTTCTTCTCCAGCTCGACGCTCTGGCCAAATCTCCACGTGACTGACGCCATGCGCGAGCGTGCGGAGGAGGTTCTGCACCTTGTAGGTGGGGAGAAGCTGCGGGATAAGTTTGTCGGCGAGATGTCGGCAGGGCAGCAGCGGCGCATCATGATCGGCAGGGCGATGGCCGGAACCGCCGGTGAAGCGCAGATGCTGTTGCTGGATGAGCCTTCGAATGCGTTGGACCTTGCAGCCCAGCGCGACCTGCGTGAGATGTTGCGTGGCTTGGCCCAGAAGGGCGTTGCGATTTTGCTCATCACCCATCACATCGCGGATATTCTGCCGGAGATCGAGCGCATCGTGATGATGCGCGACGGCAGGATTGTTGCCGATGGATCGAAGAAGGAATTGCTCACCGCCGAACGGTTGAGTGGATTGTTCGGTGGTGAGATTCATATGACCGAGCGAGATGGGTATTGGAACGCGTGGTAAAGGCAGAGTGCAGAGAGTAGAGCGCAGCCCTTATCTTTGAGCGCAAGGCCATTACAGATGGCTACAGGCGGCCTTACGCAAGAGTCTTGCAGTGGCACGGAACCCAGCCCCGAAGGGGCGGTATATCCCAGCCTGGGGCGCAAGCCCCAGGTAAAGAGATGGATGGAGGGAGGGCTGAAAGCCCGATATATCTCGGTTGCACGGGCGAGATATATCGGGCTTTCAGCCCTTGATTTGCTGTATGGCCTCACACCTGGGGCTTGCGCCCCAGGGTGGGATATACCGCCCCTTTGGGGCTGGGTTTCGTGCCAATTCAAAGCTCTTGAGTAAGGCCCACCTGTGTAATGGCCTGCCATCAAAGGCAAGGCTCTTCTCTACACTCTATCCTCTGCTCTTCATCGCCCGGTACCTGTCGATGTAAGTTGAAGCGTAACGAGTTCGGGTCTCTGCAGCTTGCTGGGGCCGAGCACGGCGACGTTCGGCAGTGGGCCGCGCACCATGGCGACTTCGTCGCACGCGTAGAGGCGTGGGCAGGTCTGGCAGTCCTTGTAGATCTTGTCCGGCATCGCCGTGCGGTCGGCGACGCGGAAGCCGTAGTGATCGAAGAACTCGGGGATGCGCGTGAAGAGGCAGACCGACATCACTTCGTGCTCTTCGGCCTCTTCGATCAGGGCCTTCAGCAGGAGGCCGCCCGCACCGAGGCCCTTGGCCTCCGGCTTTACGACGATGGAGCGCACCTCGGCGAGGTGCGGCCCGTAGAGATGTAGCGCGCCGCAACCCAGGAATTCATCGTCGCGTTCGGCTACCGTGAAGTCGCGGATGTTCTCGCAGATCTCCGCATAGCTGCGGCGCAGGAGAGTGCCGTCGCCAGAGAGGGAGTTGACGAGATCGAAGACATTGCGAGCGTCTTGTACGTGCGCCTTATGGACGCGAATCTCAGCCATGCGCTGCCTCCGTATTTGCAGGATGCAGATCTTCAGTACGCATATTCAAGACGCGCAGCTTCGCTTCCTGGAGAGCTTGTTTGACCCGCGATGTTGCCGTGCCTCCGGTGACATCGTGGCAGTCGAGCGTCGCCCGGAGGCTGATAGCCGCGAAGAAGTCTTCGCTGAAGTGCTCGCTGAGCTGTTGCAGGTCGGAGAGCGGAAGCGCGTTGAGCTCGAGGCCCTTGTCGAGACCGAGGCGGACGGCGTTGCCGATGATCTCGTGGGCCTTGCGGAAGGGAACGCCCTTGTTCGAAAGATACGTTGCCGCAGCCATAGCGTTGAGGTAGCCGGTCTCGGCTGCGGTCTGCATCTTGTCGAAGCGGAATTTAAGGGAGGACGTAAAGCCGGGAAGAACGCGAAGAACGCCGCTGAGGGTGTCGGCGACGTCGAAGATCTGTTCCTGGCCTTCTTGTAAATCTTTGTTGTAGGCGAGCGGCAGACCCTTGATGAGCGTGGCGAGCGCCGTGGCTGCGCCAAGCAGTCGCGCGGACTTTCCGCGAGCCAGCTCGGTGAGGTCGGGGTTCTTCTTCTGCGGCATCGCGGACGAGCCGGTGGAGTAAGCCTCGGGAAGATCGACGAAGCCGAACTCAGCCGTGGCATAGAGGGTGAGCTCTTCGGCGAAACGTGAGATGTGGAGGCCGAGGGTCGAGGCGGCCTGCGCGAAGTCGAGCATGAAGTCGCGGTCGCTGGTGGCATCCATGCTGTTGGGCGTGGGGGCGGTGAATTCGAGGGCTTCGGCTGCGATGGAGCGGTCGAGCGCGAGTGTGGCGCCGGCGACAGCCCCGGAGCCGAGTGGGCAGAAGTTCATGCGGACACGGGCATCGGAGAAGCGCGAGGAGTCGCGCTCCAGCATGCTGACGTAGGCGAGCAGCCAGTGCGCGACGAGGACGGGTTCTGCGCGCTGCAGGTGCGTATAGCTGGGCATGACGGCATCGCCGGCGAGTTCGGCGAGGCTGATGAGGGCGGTGCGCCAGTCGCGCAGGTCGGAGAGCGTCTGGTCGATGGCGTCGCGGACGAAGAGGCGCATGTCCGTGGCGATCTGCTCGTTGCGGCTGCGGCCGGTGTGGAGCTTGAGCGCAAGGCTGCCGACCTCGCGGGTGAGCTCGAGCTCGACGTAGTGATGGATGTCCTCGGCCTGCGGTGCGCTGGCGACGATGGCCGCGCCGATCTGCTGGGTGCTGCTGGTGTACTCCGGTTGGCCGGAGGTGGCAGAGATGCGATGTGCCCAGGCGTCTGTGCGCTGGCCCACGGCCTCCAAGCCGCGAAGCATCTTGTCGAGCTCGTCGGGCGTGAGGATGCCGGCGGCTGCGATGGTGCGGGCGTGGGCGCGGCTGGCGGCTACTTCTTGCGGGAGGAGGCGCCAGTCGAAGGGGAAGGAGCGCTGCCATTGCTCGAAGTCGTAGTCGAGGGGTTCACGGAAGCGGCCGGACCACATCTTTGCGGATTGTTGTTGTTCTGACATCGTTTGTTACAGCCTCAATCATTACTGCCTGTTCAGAGAAGGATATTTCTTTAGCGAGAATGCAGGGCCAGAGGCCCGACTTATGGTGGTGGCTGGTATGAGTCGGGCCTTTGGCCCTCAACTGCAGAGTCGTTACTCCTTGTCGTTGGCGCTGCTTAGTTGCGGCATCTCGGAGCCTTTGCTGAGCGTGAGCAGGCCGCTTTGAGCGTAGGTGATCAGCTTGGCGCGTGTGTCGGTGATGTCGAGGTTGCGCATGGTGAGTTGGCCGATGCGGTCGCGTGGAGAGAAGGTCGATTCGCCCTTCTCCATGGTGAGGCGCTCGGGTTGGAAGGTGAGATTCGGCGAATCAGTATTGAGGATCGAGTAGTCGTTGCCGCGGCGCAGTTCGAGGGTCACCTCACCGGTGACGGGCTTGGCGACCCAGCGCTGTGCGGCTTCGCGCAGCATGATGGCCTGGGGATCGAACCAGCGGCCCTGGTAGAGAAGACGGCCCAGCTTGCGGCCGCTCTCGCGGTACTGCTCGATGGTGTCCTCGTTGTGGATGCCGGTGATCAGGCGCTCGTAGGCGATGAACAGCAGAGCCAGGCCGGGCGACTCGTAGATACCGCGGCTCTTGGCCTCGATGATGCGGTTTTCGATCTGATCGCTCATGCCGAGGCCGTGACGGCCGCCGATGCTGTTGGCTTCGAGCATCAGGGCCACAGGATCTGCGTAGTCCTTGCCGTTGAGGGCGACAGGGAAGCCTTCTTCGAAGCGGACGGTGATCTCTTCACGCTTTACCTCGACGTCGTCGCGCCAGAAGGCGGTGCCCATGATGGGGACGACGATCTTCATGCTGCTGGTGAGCAGCTCGAGGTCCTTGGCTTCGTGGGTCGCGCCCAGGATGTTGGAGTCGGTCGAGTAGGCCTTTTCCGAGGACATCTTGTAGCTGAAGCCGGACTTCTGCATGAAGGCAGACATCTCGGCACGGCCGCCGAGTTCGTCGATGAAGGCGGCGTCGAGCCACGGCTTGTAGACCTTGAGCTCGGGGTTGACGAGCAGACCGTAGCGGTAGAAGCGCTCGATGTCGTTGCCTTTGAAGGTCGAGCCGTCCCCCCAGATGTTGACGTCGTCTTCCTTCATGGCGGTCACCAGCATCGTGCCGGTGACGGCGCGGCCGATGGGGGTCGTGTTGAAGTAGGTGACCCCGGCGGTGGTGATGTGGAATGCGCCGGACTGCAGGGCAGCGATGCCTTCGCGAACCAGCGGGCCGCGGCAGTCGATGAGACGGGCTTTTTCGGCGCCGTACTCGAGCGCCTTACGCGGGATCTCGTCATAATCGGCTTCGTCGGGCTGACCGAGGTTGGCGGTATAGGCGTAGGGCAGCGCGCCCTTCTGCTTCATCCAGTGCAGCGCGGCGCTGGTGTCCAGCCCGCCGGAGAAGGCGATGCCAACCTTCTGGCCGACGGGCAAAGATTCAAGAATTACGGACATGGATGCTGACCTCAATAGCTGTGCTTACAAAACAAGTGGTGTAAGCGAGTTAGATTACTTAGTTGTTGAGTTGAAGGAAAACGTCACTGTGTTTTGCCACGTATTCTTCCATTCGCTGCCATACGCTCTCGTCTCCACAAACCTCGTCGCCGAGAGTAAACAATTCGCTAGTCTCGTCGAGCGTGCTCATGAATTCGTTCCTCTTCTCTTCATTCATTTCTGGATGATCGAACGGAAAGAGTGCGACAGCTCTATCGAGTTTGTTCGCTGCTTCCTGTGCCCCAATTTCACGGTAAGCATTCGAGAAAACGGAGTACGGAGGAGTATGGGGAAAGTCGTTTTCAAAGATGTACCGGAACCCGCCGTTGTCGATCATTGCTTGTACGGTGTAAAGAATGGCGACGGGTTGCAGCACAGGCGGAAGCTTGGTCGGGTCACCCCCAACCTCATCGAGCTTTTTGTAGACTGCTTCTGCTGCCAGATCTAATTGCGACTTCTCCACATCTATTCCTTTACGTACTAGCGTTTGCTGCGGGCCTGCAGGCCGCCGCGATTGCGATGAGAGGGGATGCGCTTGGCTCCGCCGAGCAGCATGAGGATGATGGCCTTCTGCGCGTGCAGGCGGTTCTCAGCCTGGTCGAAGACGACCGACTGCGGCCCGTCGAGCACGGCGTCTGTCACCTCGGCTCCGCGGTGGGCGGGGAGGCAATGCATGAAGGCGGCCGACGGTTGGGCGAGCGCCATGAGTTCTTCGTTGACCTGGAAGGGCTTGAAGATGGGCGCGCGGCGTGCGGCTTCGTGCTCCTGGCCCATGCTGGTGCAGACGTCGGTGTAGATGGCGTCCGCGCCCGTGGCGGCCTTGATGGGATCGTGCGTGAGCGTGAGCGAGCCGCCGGTGTTCTCCGCGATCTCGATGGTCTTGTGAATGATGTCCAGCTTGGGCCCGAAGTTCTTCGGGGTCGCAACGGTGCAGTGCGCTCCGAGCAAGGCGGCTGTCAGCATGAGCGAGTGGCAGACGTTGTTGCCGTCGCCCACGTAGGTGAACTTGAGGCCCATGACCGAACCGAAGCGCTCTTCCAGCGTCATGAAGTCGGCGATGGCCTGGCAGGGGTGCTCGATGTCCGAGAGTGCGTTGATGACGGGAATCTTGGCGTTCTCCGCCATCTCGGTGACGGTGTCGTGCGAGTAGGTGCGCAGAACGATGACGTTCATCCAGCGCTCGAGATTGCGCGCAACATCAGGAATCGACTCGCGCTCGCCGAGCGGAGAGCTTGTCTGGTCAACGAAGACGGCATTGCCGCCGACGGTGTTCATCGCGGTCTCGAAGGTCAGCCGCGTGCGCAGCGAGGCCTTCTCGAAGAACATCACCATCTGCTTGGCATCGAGTGCGTGGCGGAAGTCCTCGGGCTGGGTTTTAACGGCGTGGGCCAGTTCCATAATGGCAGCCATCTCCGGCACGGAGAGATCGGTGATGGAGCAAAGGTCACGGCCTGCGAGACCCTTTGCGGTCTCGGTGAAGGCGCTGTCGGACTGGATGCCAAGAGTAATGGCGGGCTTCGGGATATCGGTGAGGCTCTTGTGATTCATAGCTGTGGTCTTGTTCTCTTCGTTGATGTCTATCATGTCGTCTGCGTTTTCAGCGGCCTTGTTATCCATTTGCTTCTCCAACCAGCGTGGCGCTGGATTTGCTGTGGAGCGTGAACAGCTCGTCAAGCGCAGCGACCGCATGGTCGACGTGTTCGCGCTGAAGGATATAGGGAGGAAGGAAACGCAGTACGGTTTCGTGAGTGCGATTGAGGATGATGTGGCGGGCTAACATGCCGCTCAGGATCTCTTTCGCAAGGTCCGCGGATTCGATTTCGATGCCGATCATCAGGCCGCGTCCGCGAACTTCCTTGATGACGGTGTGCTTTTGCTGCAGGTCACGCAGGCGCGAGACGAAGTAGCCGCCTACGTCGTTGATATGGTCGAGCACCTTTTCCTGCTTCATCGCATCGATGACGGCGATGGCCACAGCGGTAGCCAGGGGATTTCCGCCGAAGGTGGTGCCGTGCATCCCGGGCGTGATGGCGCGGGCGGCCTCTTCGGTGCAGAGCATCGCACCGATGGGAACGCCGCCGCCGAGCGGCTTGGCCAGCGTGGTGACATCGGGCTGAATGCCGTACTGCTGATAGGCGCACCAGGTGCCGGTGCGACCCATGCCGCTTTGGATCTCATCGAGTAATAGCAATGCTCCTGTCGAATCGCAGAGTTCGCGTGCCGTGGCCAGGAACTCCTGCGAGACGGGGTTGATGCCGCCTTCGCCCTGAATGACTTCGATGGCAATTGCGCAGACATCGCTGGAGAACGCTGCGCGAAGTGCTGCAACGTCGTCGAAGGGAACGAACTCGACATCGGGCATCACGGGAGCGAAGGGGGAACGGTACTTCTCCTTGTGCGTCGTGGCGACGGAGCCCATGGTGCGGCCGTGGAAGCTGTGTTCGAGCGCCAGGAACTTCGTTCCGATGTTCTTGCCTTCAGAGCGCAGCAGGCCTGCATGAGCGCGGGCGAGCTTCAGCGCGGCCTCCCAGGCTTCAGTGCCGCTGTTGCAGAAGAACACGCGGTCCATGCCGGTGATCTCGGTCAGGCGCAGTGCGAGCTCCGTGGTGCCGCGATGGTGGAAGAGGTTCGACGTGTGCAGAAGCTGGCGGCTCTGGGTAGCGATGGCCTCGGTGATAGCCGGATGGCCGTAGCCCAGGGCGCAGACGCCGATGCCGCTCAGCAGGTCGAGGTAGTCGTTGCCCTTTTCGTCGCGCAGGTGCACGCCTTCTCCGCTGACAAAGAGCAGGGGATAGCGTTCATAGGTCTGCAGCAGAAGCTTCGATTCGGCTACCTGCAAGTCCTGAAGTGTATTGCCTGTTGCGTGGTTCATGCGACCATCACCTCCGTTCCATCGTTTACGCGTGAGTTCAAGAGATCGGGGAGAACTTTGGCGCTCTCTGCGGGAAGGATACGCACCCGCTTGACCCCATGCATCAATGCTTCCTTACAAGCGTTCAGTTTCGGCAGCATGCCGCCGGAGACGACCGACTGCTCTTCCAGGGCTGCAACCTCCTTAAGCCGGAGCCAGCGCATCACCTTGCCGTCAGCTCCTTTGACACCCGGTACGTCGGTAAGAAAGACGAGGACATCGGCCTGTGTGGCTACAGCACAGGCCGAGGCCATCTCGTCGGCGTTGATGTTGTAGTACTCACCGTCGAAACCGAGCGCTATAGATGAGATGACAGGAACGGCTCCCATGGTCCAGATGGCATCGAGCCACTTGGGGTCGGTTGCCGCGATTTCGCCCACAAACCCAAGATCCGGTGTGGTTTTTTTCTTGCGCGCGCGGAAGACGTGACCGTCGCCTCCCGTCAGGCCGACTGCCTGTTGTCCGCACTGGTCGAGCGCTGCCACCAGCGATTTGTTCACGCGGCCGCCGAGCACCATCAGCGCGGCATCGCGGGTTTCCGCATCGGTGATGCGCAGGCCGGCGACGAACTCGCTCTTTTTACCCATCTGCGCGAGCAATTTTGTGAGCTGTACGCCACCGCCGTGGACGAGGGCAACCTGGTTGCCGTCCCTGGCGAGATCGGCGACGGACTTGGCGCAGAGCTGCAGCAGGTCGGGTCTTTCGAGCGCTGCGCCGCCGAGCTTTACAACATATTTCATAGCAGTCCTTCTGACTCATGCCATCCGGCCATGAGGTTCATGTTCTGCACGGCTTGCGAAGCCGCGCCTTTCAAGAGATTGTCGAGACACGAGATCACGACGAGACGCTTCCCGTCGGGAGAAAGTTGAAATCCGATATCGCAGAAGTTGTTGCGGACCACGTGTTGAATCTGCGGAAGCATGGGAGAGCGGCGAACGCGAACCATCGGACTACTGATGTAGAACTCGTCGAAGCAATCCTGGATTTTCTTGATGCTGCCCACTTCATTTAAGCGTACGTAGATTGTTGAAAGGATACCGCGTGGGATGGGCAACAGGTGCGGCGTGAACTGAATCTGCTCCGTGGTGAGGTGGAGCTGTTCGAGCATTTCGCCGGTGTGCCGGTGTCCGAAGACTGCGTAGGCTGAGAGGTTATCGGCGGCGTACATGAAATGGGTTCCGGGCGACGGGGTTTTGCCCGCGCCGCTGACGCCGGACTTCGAGTCACAGATGATGCCGCAGTCGAGATCCGCAAGGTTGGCGCGAAGCAGAGGCGCGAGCGCCAGGATGATCGAGGTCGCATAACAACCCGGATTCGCGACGAGGCGGGCATTCGCGATGGCGGGACCGTGCAGCTCCGGCGAGCCGTAGACAGCCTCTGCTTGCAGGGTGGCTGCGGCAGCAGGGTCGGAATCTGTGAGCTTGTAGATGGCGCGATTGTCGGCCTCTTGCAGACGCCACGCGGCGCTCAGGTCGACGACCTTGATGCCGTGCGCGAGGGCGATGGGCGCCCACTCGCGAGCCTGTTCATGGGGGGTCGCGAGGAAGAGCAGCTCGATGCCTTCGCGCTGGAGCTGGTCCCAGTCGAAGGGAGAGACACTGAGATTATCGGCGTTCGCGAGGCCGGAGAGCTGGGGATGCAGGCTGGTCAGCGCGACCGATCCACCGTCGGCGCCGGGACCGTCCATACGGCCCAGAAACATGGGCGGCGTTAGAACCAGGCGTGGGTGGCAGAGAAGCAGACGCGCGAGTTCGGCCCCGGCGTATCCGCTGACGCCGGCCACCGCCGTGCGCAGCGTAGTGGCAACTGTTTTAGGCAATGTAAGCCTCAATTCGGGTTTTTAAGATCTCTGCTCTACGAGCATCGGCGCAGATGATCAATACAGTGTTATCGCCGGCGATGGTTCCCACCACCTCGTCCCATTCTTCATAGTCCATGCCGGCGGCGACAGGCTGTGCTCCGCCCGTCGTCGTGAGAACGACGAGAAGGTTCTGAGCCTGGCGTACCTCGAGGCTAAAGTTCCGCAGAACATCCTGAAGCATGGGGAAGTCATTCTCCTCATGCTCTGCGCCGTTCGGCAGCGCGTAGCCGCCGGGGCCTTTCATCAGCTTCAGTTCGCGGATATCGCGGGAGAGTGTTGCCTGCGTTACATGGATGCCTTTGCCGGCCAGTTTGCGCCGCAGTTCGTCCTGGTTGGTGACGGAGGTCTTTACCAGGAGGTCTTTGATCGCGTTGTGCCGGTGACTTTTCATGCATTATGCCGTTCCTGGTCCCGAATTTTTAAGCAGAGAAATGCGTGACGAAAAATCAGCCACGCACTGTGCATAAAAATCCAAACACTATGTATAAATATACATGAGCCCTGCGTCAAGACCTCGTGGCGCGCCGCTCAAAAATACTTGTGGAGAAACGTCCGGACTTTCCTCCAGTGAGTTTTCGGACGTATAGTGAACCATGGACCAGTCTTATCCAGAACGACAAGGGCGTGCTTCCAGAAAGCGCGTTCACGAAGAGCAGTCTCTGCAGGGCTCCACCGGTACGGTTGCCAGCTCTCTGATTGACGCTCGTTTCGAGCATGACTCCTGCGGCGTGGGCTTTGTCGCCTCCGTCCTTGGTAAAGCGAGCCACAAGATTTTGCAGGATGCGTTGACGGCTTTATCGCGCCTTGAACATCGTGGCGCGGTGGCATCCGATGGCGCCAGCAGCGATGGCATTGGACTGATGTCCAACGTGCCGCGTGAGCTTTTGCTCCGTGCCACCGGTGTTGAGTTGAGCGACTCCGCGTTGCTGGGTGTCGGCATGCTGTTTCTTCCCCAGGATGAGACGCGGGCTGAAGCTGTGATGGAGAGCTGCCTGGCCTCGCAGGACCTCGGCGTTCTGGCGTGGCGCGATGTTCCGACGCGCCCGGAAATTCTGGGTGAGATCGCCCTGAGCACCATGCCGAAGATTCGCCAGGTGCTGGTCGCCGACATTACAAGAGACGATGCTGCGGATTCGATGGAGCGCAGGCTCTATCTCGCGCGCAAGCAGTTCGAACGCGCGGAAGAGCTGAAGGAAGTGACAGGCTACGTCTGTTCGCTCTCGTCGACGACGCTGGTCTACAAGGCCATGTGCCTGGGTCGTCTGCTGCCTGAGTTCTATCCCGATCTCGCGTCGCCGGAGTACGTTACGAGCTTCGCGATCTTTCATCAGCGCTATGCGACGAACACCCTGCCTGCGTGGCATCGTGCGCAGCCCGGCCGCAAGCTGGGACACAACGGTGAGATCAACACCGTGTGGGGCAACCGCGCCCGCATGGATGCTCGCGATTCCACGCTGCCGGTGGAGTGCAAGCCGGTGTTGACCAAGGACGGAACAGACTCCACGTCGCTGGACGAGACGATTGAGCTGCTCTCGCAAAATGGACGCACCATCGCTGAGAGCGTACGCATGCTGTTGCCGCCCGCGATTGTGAAGCGCGTGCATCCGTTCCTGAAGTACCACAACGATTGCGCAGAGCCGTGGGATGGACCGGCGGCGATCTCGTTCAGCGATGGCGTCGTGGTGGGCGCGGCCCTGGACCGCAATGGCCTGCGGCCTTGTCGTTACGCCATCACGAGCGATGGGCTGATGGTAGCGGGAAGCGAAGCCGGGCTGGTCGATCTCGATCCGGAGACCGTGATCGAGAGTGGACGGTTGGGACCGGGCGAGATGATTGCCGTCGATATGGCGGAGCACATGATCTACCACAACGAGGAGATGCTGGACGCGTTCGACGCGAAGGCAACCTACGCGCTGCTGGTGGAAGATGCGCCGCTGGAGGCGATTGACGCTCCTGAGATCAGTGCCGACCTGGCGGGTCTGCAGCGCGGATTCGGATACACCAAAGAAGACGTCAACATGATCCTGAAGCCGATGGCAGGAACGGGCAAGGATGCCGTGTGGTCCATGGGCGACGATACGCCGCTGGCCTTCCTGGCGCGGTCGCCGCGGCCTCTGTATGCGTTTTTCCGGCAGCGGTTTGCGCAGGTCACCAACCCGGCGATCGATCCGTTGCGCGAGGCGATCGTCGTCTCGCTGCACACGCGTCTCGGCCCCTGGCCGCACATGCTGGACAAGAATGCGCCGTTGCCGGGCATCTCGCTTAGCTCCCCCTTTCTGTCGCTGGGACAGCTTGCGGCCCTGCGTGCGGACAAGTATCCGCATAGCGATGCTCTACAACTCAAAGAGATGGCATGCCTGTATGCGCCGGAGACTTCGCTGGAACAGGCGATCGTCGATCTCTGCGCGGATGCTGTCAATCTCGTGCGTTCGGGAGCCAAACTGCTACTACTGACTGACCGTGGTGCCAGCACCAGCAAGCTTCCTGTCCCGATGGCGATGGCCACCGGGGCTGTCCACGAGGCACTTGTCGTTGCGGGGCTTCGTACGCTGTGCGGTCTGGCGGTCGAGGCAGGGGACTGCCGCGACATCCACCATGCGGCTGTGCTGATCGGCTATGGCGCAGGCGTGGTCTGCCCGTGGCTGGCGCTGGAGACGGCGCGCAGCCTGCAACCGGAAGGCGTCGACGGCGAGAAGATGATGTTGAAGGCGCTCGATGCCGGGCTGGCGAAGGTCATGTCGAAGATGGGCATCTCCGTGGTGGACAGCTATCGCGGGGCGCATCTGTTCGACATCCTCGGACTCCATGCGAGCGTGGTCAATACCTGCTTCCCAAATACTCCCGCGCCGTTGTCAGGCATCGGATTCTCCGAACTGGATCGCCGCTTGCGCCTGGGCTGGCAGCCGCCTGCTGAGGCTGCGCCGACGACCGACCTGCCGGACTTTGGCTGGGTGCGCTTCCGTAAGGCCGATTCGGCTGAGCCGCATATGTGGCAGCCACCAAACGTCAAGGCTTTGCAGACTGTTGTGGGCAGCGCCCGCGGTGTTGCGGCCAGCACCGATCCGGCCAGCGCCTTTGCCATCTTCAGCCGCAATGTGGATTCCGTTGAGGCGGTTACGCTGCGCGATCTGCTGGAGATTCGTCCGGCTGGTGCAGAGTTGGCGCTTGACGAGGTTGAAACGCCCGAGAGCCTTTGCAAGCGCTTCATCGCGAGCGCCATGTCTCTTGGCTCGCTGAGCCCAGAGGCGCACCAGACCATTACGCAGGCGATGAACTCGCTGGGTGCACGCTCGAACACGGGTGAAGGCGGAGAAGATCCGGCTGTCTATCGTCCGGCGGGAGCTACCCCTCTCGGTGGCCCGGAGGGCGGCGGAGCCACGTTGGCTGCGTCCTCAAATCAGAGCGGTGGAACGGCGGTTGCGGAGCTTGTGGCTGCGCCTGCGGTGCATGGCTCGCTGAATAACAAGATCAAGCAGATCGCTTCCGGACGTTTTGGCGTTACGGCGGAGTATCTGGCGCACGCCGAAGAGATCGAGATCAAGGTTGCGCAGGGCGCCAAGCCTGGCGAAGGCGGACAGCTTCCAGGGCACAAGGTCTCCGGGCTGATCGCTCGCCTGCGTCATGCGCAGCCGGGGGTTTCGCTCATCTCGCCTCCGCCGCATCACGACATCTACTCGATTGAAGATCTCGCACAGCTCATCTATGACCTGAAGCGCGTGAACCCGAGGGCTGCGGTGGGCGTCAAGCTGGTCTCGAGCTGCGGCGTCGGTACGGTAGCGGCGGGCGTTGCGAAGGCCTATGCGGACTTTATCGTTATCGCCGGAAACACCGGTGGCACCGGTGCTGCGGCGTTGTCGAGCATCAAGTACGCGGGTAATCCGTGGGAGCTTGGTCTGGCCGAGGCGCAGCAGTTGCTTCGCACCAATGGCATGCGTGACCGTGTTCGTCTGCGTACCGATGGCGGCATTACGACGGCTCGCGATGTGCTGGTTGCAGCCCTGCTGGGAGCGGACGAGTATGCGTTTGGAACCGCTGTGCTGGTCGCGCTGGGTTGCGACATGGCGCGCCAGTGCCATCTGAATACCTGTCCTACCGGCATTGCGACGCAGAAGCCGGAGTTGCGCGCGAAGTTCCGCGGTAAGCCGGAGCACGTCGTTCAGTTCTTCCGCCAGCTCTCCGCAGACCTGCAGCGCCTGCTGGCGAAGTTCGGCCTGCCCAGCCTCGAAGCGGCGATTGGCCGTGTCGATCTGCTGGAGCAGGTGCGCTTTGACGGCAATCTCGATCTCACCCCGATGCTCTCTGCTGCGGGGGATGGTCCTACGCGCTGGATGGGCGTACGCAATGAACGACCGGGTCAGGACCATCCTTTGGATGATCCCTGGACGAAGCCTGCCATTGCGGCTGCGCGGGAGGGCAAGGCTTACTCGGTGAGTGCGATCATCTGCAACGAGCATCGCGCTGTTGGCTCAAGGCTTGCGGGGGAGTTGTCGGTGCTGCGCGCCAAGGGCGAACTCGATGTCGCGGATGTGACCTTCGATCTTGAAGGCACGGCGGGGCAGTCGTTCGGAGCGTTTGCGGCTACGGGTATGAAGCTGGTGCTCACCGGTCAGGCGAATGACTTCGTAGGCAAGGGCCTCTCCGGTGGCGAGTTGATCATGCGTGCGGTTGGCCGTGCTGCGGAACGCAGTGACGAGCATGTGCTGCTGGGCAACGTGGCGCTCTACGGTGCGACTGCGGGTAAGCTGTTCGCTGCCGGCCGCGCAGGTGAGCGGTTCGCCGTGCGTAACTCAGGCGTGACGGCGGTGATCGAAGGTGTGGGCGACCATGCCTGCGAGTACATGACCGGCGGTGAGGTGGTCATCCTCGGCGAAGTGGGCATCAACTTTGGCGCTGGTATGACCGGCGGCACGGCGTGGGTGCTCGATAACGCGCAGACGATGATTCGCGACGTTCGTTATCACACGGAGTTCCTGGAAGCACAGGAGTTCGGACAGGCGGAGCCGGAGCAGCAGGCTGCTCTGAGGAGGCTGATCGAAGAGCATGTGAAGCGCTCGGAGAGCACGCTTGGAACGCGGCTGCTGCAGGACTGGCAGACGGCTTCCAAGAACTTCGTGTTGTTTACGCCGAAGCCCCAGGCTTAGGACAGGCAACTGCAAACGCAGAGTACGCCAAGAACGCCAAGTTTGCGCAGAGTTACTTTGCGTCAACTTAGCGTTCTCGGCGTACTCTGCGTTTGTCTTTGGGATGCTCGTCGCAGTTCTATACCATGATCTAGTGCGAGCCTGTGGGCCGCCGGGAAAGAAGAGCCATGTCAGACTCGAAATACGGTTTTGCCACACGCGCTATCCATGACGGGCAACAGCCCGATCCTTTGACCGGTGCCGTGAACGTACCGATCTACCTGACCTCGACGTACCAGCAGGAAGCGATCGGCAAGAACAAGGGCCACGAGTACGCCCGGCTCACCAACCCCACGCGCGATGCTCTGGAAGAGAGCCTGTGCTCGCTCGAAGGTGGTACCTCGGCGCACTGTTTCGGTTCGGGCATGGCGGCGATTACGGCGCTCTGCACGATGATGAAGGCTGGAGACCATGTTGTCTGCTCGGACAACGTGTATGGCGGCACCTCGAGGCTCTTCGACAAGGTGCTGGTGCACTATGGTTTGACGTTTACCTATGTCGATACGAGCAACGCCGAGAATGTGCGTGCCGCGATCCGTCCTGAGACGAAGCTGGTTCATATTGAAACGCCGACAAACCCGATGATGTCCGTGACGGATATTCGTGCGGTGGCTGAGATCTGCCACGCGAAGGGTGTTGAGTTGAGCGTCGACAATACCTTTCTGTCGCCGTATCTGCAGAGGCCCATCGAACTCGGCGCGGATATTGTGATGCACTCGACGACGAAGTTTCTCAACGGGCACTCGGATGGTCTGGGCGGTGTACTGGTTTGCACGAAGCCCGAGCAAGCGGAACGCTTCCGTTTTGTGCAGAAGTGCACCGGTGGCATCCTCTCGCCGTTCGACAGCTACCTGCTGTTGCGCGGCGTAAAGACGCTGGCCGTGCGCATGAAGCAGCACGACACGAATGGCCGCGCTGTTGCGGAGTTCCTGGTGGAGAAGCTTGGCGCGGATAAGGTGTTCTATCCGGGGCTTGCGACGCATCCGCAGCATGAACTGGCGAAGCGGCAGCAGCGGGGATTTGGTTCGATGTTGTCGCTCGAGTTGGGGTCGCTGGAGAAGGCCAATGCCTTCGCGTCGCGGCTGAAGCTGTGCTATTTGGCGGAGTCGCTCGGGGGCGTTGAGACGCTGATCTGCCATCCGGCGACGATGACTCATGCGGCTGTTGGTGCGGAGGGGCGCGCTAAGCTGGGGATCACCGATGGGTTGATGCGGATCTCGGTGGGCATTGAAGAGGTGGAAGATATTATTGCGGATCTGACGCAGGCGCTGGCGTAGTTGTCTTTCGTCGTCATCCTTCAGCTACGCTTCAGGATGACGACGAAAAACAAACAACAGCGACAACTCTGCTGATCTTTACAATGTCTCCTGAAACTGAAACGCCTCGATACGATTAGCGAGATCGGCTTGTGCGGCATCGAGCGCTGCGGTGCGTGTCTCCAGTTCCTTCTGTCCGGCGGCAATCGCGTCTTCGGTCTTGTTCAGATCCCCAACGAAGCGGTCTCTTGAACCTTTATCGGCATTTTGCAGTGCGGTGATGTTGGCGCGCTGACGCTCCTCGTCGCTGTGCAGAGATGTCAGCTTTGCGTTCGCCTGGTCGACGGCGGTTTGCGCATCGGCTACGTGGCGGCGAGCTTCAAGGATCGGCTGCAACGCTTGTTCCAGTGCCGGGTTGTGATCGGCCGAATTTAGGATCAGGGCAAATTGGTTGTCGTCCGAGCGCAGGAGTTGATAGGCCGTGTAGCCTTCGTGTTTGCCTCCGACGTGCAGACGAACGGTTTCGCCCGAGGCGGCTTCTACGCGGAAGCGATAGACGGTCGGCGTCGTCTCCGTGGGCTTGGGGTCGGAGTCAAGCGTGAAGCCCTTCACGACAGGATGTTCCAGCACCACGGTGCGCCGGTCGGCGGCGGCGTTGTGGATGACGTAAGTGACCTCGCTGACGTCCGCATGATGGATGTTCAACACGCCTTTGGCCGCGCTGATCTGTGTGATATGGGTTGAGTCGTGACGGCTCTCGGTCGTGACGTGTACAGCCTGGTCGGCGGCATAGGAGAGCAGGCGCTTCTCGCCAGCGTGGATGGGATCGAGCAGGCCTTCTCCGCCGAAGCTGCCGTCTTCGACGATGGAGAAGCTGCCGCGGTCGAGCGTCAGTCCGCTGGTGTTGGTGATCCACAGCGCACGCAGCGGCTGTGAGAGGCGATTTCCGTTTGAGGAGACCAGGGTGACGCGGTCAGCGTCGACCTTGGCCTGTAGGATGGGCACCAGGGCAGACTCATTCTTGCGAATGGTGATGGGGTCGGCGAGCTTGTACTCGAAGAAGTCGTCGAAAGCGGCTGTGTTGGTGTTTGCCGTGAGAGAAGCAGATGCCGCCTCTTCGTAGGATCTAGAAGACGGCGGGAGAGGAGCGGCAACCATCCCTGCGACGATGCCTCCACGCCGCACCTTGCTCTTGGTAACTTGTAGCTGAGAAGTTGCTGACACCTCGACGGTATCTGAGGCTACGGGAGTATTTTCTAGTGGTTGTCCTTCCTTGGCCACTTCGATGCTGCTGTCGAAGGTCTGAGGTGTAAGCTGCGCTTCCTGGGCGATAGGAATCTCGGGACGCCGCGAGTAGATAGGATCGGACAACGGCTGGATAAAGCTCTGCGGAGAACCTGCGATCAGAGACAGTTGTACGTTCACCCAGTCGGTTCCCACTGTGTTATCGACGACCGCCCAGCCTTGCAGCGTAGCCTTCTGTGCGGTGCCTGCATTGGCAGAGTCCGTGAACAGGATGCGATACGTGGACTTCCAGATGGGCACCTCCGAGATGTAGCTGACACGCAGCTCGCGTGTGCCGGTGCCGCGATCGTCGAGGGTGAGGTGACGGAGCCCCTGCGAGCGGCTGCCCGCGAGCAGCTCGAGATAGCGGCTGACGTCTTGATGCAGAGCTGTGTCGAGCAGATGAACGCTGCTGGTTGAGGTTAGTTCCAGCGTGCGAACCTCACCCGTGTCGGAGACGACGGTGAGGAAGTAGTGGTCGATGGAGGGTTTCGAGTCATTGTCATTCTTTTCCGGAACGCTACGAATCTCCATCGAAAGCAGGCGACCCGTAATGGAAGTGCCTGAAGCGTTTACCTCAATACGTGCCCCTCGAATGGCAGTATAGAAATCGGCAGCCGTCGCGTCAGTGCCCAGCGCCAGCGGCAGACTCTTGAGCTGCTGGTCGAGTGGCGTCGTGGAGTTGTAGCCAGCTCCGGAGATGCGGCCTCCGTTCAGATCGATAGCGGTCAGCGACTGCAGGACATCGTTGAGCTGTGCGGTTGTGAAGTCGATGGTGACGGCGGCATTGCCGGTCACTCGGCCTGTGTGCTCGAAGAATCCGACGCCGTTCTTGTACAGCGAGACGTGGGTGACGGGCAGATTGGTATCGTGGTCGGTTGCGGTCGTAGCTGCAACAGGATGCGGTGCTGGGCTTTTCTGGGCGGAGGCAAGGGTCACGACGAGGCCGAGATGTATAGCGAGGAGGGTAGTAATCGAGGACGGGCGCATGGGTTTCCTTTGCTGGAACATGCTGGAGCCATTTTGTGACTCCGCTGCTGATAGAACGAGGCCCTGGAGAGATCTTGCAAGAAAAATTCTCTTTAGTTCTGGAATTTAGACACCGGGGCCCCCGAAAACGGCATACGACGCGAACGGAAACCTGTGCCGTCACAAGTGTGGTAGGGTGGTAAGTTTTCTGAATGGAGGCCATTCGTGGCGGTATCTGGGCTGGGTTTTGGGTTGAACGAAGAGCAGGAGCAGCTTCGTCGCGAGGTGCGGGCGTTCGCGGAGCGCGAGATTGCGCCGCATGTTTCGGAGTGGGATGAGAAGAGCGAGTTCCCGCATGCCGTGGTGAAGAAGCTGGGAGAGATGGGGCTGATGGGCGTCATCTTTCCGGAGGAGCTTGGCGGCTCGGGCATGGGGTACGTGGAGTACGTGCTGGCGATCGAGGAGCTGTCGCGCGTTGATGGAAGTGTGGGCATTATCGTGGCCTCGCATAACTCGCTCTGCACGAACCACCTCATGCTTGGCGGCAATGACGAACAGCGCAAACGCTGGATCCCGAAGCTCGCCAGCGGGGAGTGGCTCGGCTCCTGGGGGCTCACCGAGCCAGGTTCGGGCTCTGATGCGGGCGGCATGCGCACGACGGCGATGAAGGTTGACGGTGGCTGGTTGCTGAATGGCTCGAAGACCTTCATCACCAACGGAACCTATGCAGACTGCGCGCTAGTACTCGCGGTGACGGATAAAGAGAAGTCGACGCATGGCGGTATCTCGGCGTTTCTGGTCGAGAAGGGAACCAAGGGCTTCCGGCCAGGCAAGAAAGAGAACAAGCTGGGCCTGCGCGCCAGCGATACGGCGGAGCTGATCTTCGAGAACTGCCTGATCCCTGAGGAGAATATCGTCGGCAAGCTGGGTGAGGGCTTCAAGGATGCGATGCGCGTGCTCGATGGTGGTCGTATCTCGATTGCGGCGCTCTCGCTCGGCATGGCGCGCGGAGCGCTCGATGCCGCGATGAAGTATGCGCAGCAGCGGCGGCAGTTCGGGAAGGCCATCAGTGAGTTTCAGGCGATCCAGTTCAAGCTGGCGGATATGGCGACGCAGCTTGATGCCGCGTGGCTGCTGACAATGCGCGCGGCCCGCACGAAAGATGCCGGGCAGAAGGTGACGATGGAAGCGGCGATGGCCAAGCTCTATGCCAGCGAAGCGGCCTGCCGCATCTGCGACGAAGGGGTTCAGATTCACGGCGGCTATGGCTTTATCAAGGACTATCCGGCGGAGAAGTTCTATCGCGATGTGAAACTCTGCACGATTGGCGAGGGAACGAGTGAGATTCAGCGGATGGTGATTGCGCGGGAGTTGTTGAAGGGGCGGTAGAGCAGGGCATAGGGCCCAGGGCTTAGGGTTCAGGGCATAGAAATCCAAGTTGCCAAAGCTGGAACGATCTCGTTTTCTAGACCCTGGACCCTATGCCCTGACCCCTTACTCCCAGCCCTGAGCCCTGTCCCCTATACCCTCACTCACGGTATGCTCACAGTGCGATGCAGACTAAGGCAATTTATCCCGGAACCTTCGATCCTTTGACTAATGGCCACCTCGACCTGATTGCGCGAGGTGCGAAGATTGTCGATCAACTGGTTGTCGCAATTCTGCGCAATTCAGAAAAAGGTGCGCCACTTTTCACGGCTTCGGAGCGGGAAGAGATGATTCGTGAGGCGACGCTGGGCCTGGGGAATGTGTCGGTGGCCACCTTCGACGGCCTGCTGGTGGACTTTGCCCGTTCGCAGGGGGCGAAGGCTGTCCTGCGTGGTATCCGCGCAGTCTCCGATTACGAGTACGAGTTCCAGATGGCGATGATGAATCGCAAGCTCGATCCCGAGTTGGAGACGCTGTTCATGATGCCGGCGGAGAAGTACACCTATGTCAGCTCGCGGCTGATCAAAGGCGTGTTTCACCTTGGCGGAGACGTGAGTTCGCTGGTTCCTCCGTTGGTGATGGACCGCCTGAAGAGTAAAGTTCCGGGGGCAATCTAGTGGCTGGGCAGGGTGTGGGGCCGCTTAGCGTTCAGGAACAGTTCGGACAGATCGACATCTACGTCTTCGATCAGATTCTGCGCGGAAATATTGGGCCGGGGATGCGTGTGCTCGATGCGGGCTGCGGGTATGGAAGAAACCTGGTGCATCTGCTGCGGGAGGGTGTTGAAATCTTCGCTGTGGATGGGAATGCCGCAGCCGTGGAGCATGTACGCGCCCTGGCTGCCGAGTTGGCGCCTCAACTTCCGGCGGAGAACTTCCAGGTCAGTGCGATCGAGAAGATGAACTTTCCGGACGGATTTGCCGATGTGGTGATCTGCAATTCGGTACTGCATTTTGCACAGGATGAGGCGCATTTTCTTGCCATGGTCGAGGAGCTTTGGCGCGTGTTGCGGCCTGGGGGGATGCTTTTCTGCCGTCTGGGATCGAGGATCGGGATGGATTTTGAGCGGGTAAGAAAGAATATCTTTCGCATCGGGGATGGTTCCGAATGGTTTCTGGTGGATGAGGCGGTCCTGTTGCGGATGACCGGGCAGATGAACGGGCTGCTGGTCGATCCGCTGAAGACGACAATCGTTCAGGATTACCGTTGTATGACGACCTGGGTGGTAAGGAAGCGAAGATGATCGCGCAATAGGCTTTATCTCCACCGCCAAATCTGAAAGACTGGAAGTATGAGTCCCGAACCAAGCAAGAAGATCCTGTCCGACCGCATCAACCGTATTGAAGTCTCGGCCACGATGGCCATTACCGCCGAGGCCCTGAAGATGAAGGCGCAGGGAATCGACCTGGCCGACTTTGGCGCGGGTGAACCCCACTTCGCTACTCCGCAGCACATCAAAGACGCTGCCATTACCGCCATTGAGAAGAACTTTACGCGCTATACCGCCGTTGCGGGCGTTCCGGAGGTCCGCAAGGCCATCGTCGACCGCCATGCCGCGGACTTCGGCTCCAACTACACGGTAGAGGAGTGCGTCTTCACCACGGGCGGCAAGCTCGCCCTGTTCAATGCGATCCAGGTCCTGGTCGACCACGGCGATGAGGTCATCCTGCCAGTTCCGTACTGGGTCAGCTTCAAGGACATCATCCAGTACGCGGGCGGCAAGGTCGTCTACGTGCAAAGCTCGGAGAACGAGAACTTCCGCATCACCGCGAAGATGATCGAAGCGGCGATTACGAACAAGACAAAGGCGATCATTCTGAATACGCCGTCGAATCCCTCCGGTGCGGTGGTCAGCCCCGAGGACCTCGAAGCGATCTTGCGGCTGGCGCACTCGCGCGGCATCTATGTGCTGCTCGACGAGTGCTATGTCTATCTGACGTTCACCGGCAAGGTGGTCAGCGGCGGCTCGTTTACGGACTGCAAGGAGCACATCGTTGTGCTCGGCTCGCTTTCGAAGACCTACGCGATGACCGGCTGGCGTGCAGGATTTGCGCTGGGTCCGAAGACGATCATCTCGGCGATGAGTAAGCTGCAGTCGCAGAGCACGTCGAACACCGCGAGCATGGTGCAGCAGGCCTCCATCGCGGCGCTGACGGCCTCGCAGGACTGCGTAGCCACGATGCGTGCCGACTACATTACCCTCCGCGACCGGATACTCGAAGGCTTCAAGACGATTCCGGGCCTCACCTGCACGGTTCCCGAGGGTGCTTTCTATGTGTATCCGAACATCAAGGCTTTCCTCGGCAGGGGAGAGGTCAAGACGGCCTCTGACCTGGCAGCGAAGCTTTTGAGTGAAGCCCATGTCGTGGTCGTTCCTGGTGAGGCCTTCGGCACGGACGAACATATCCGGCTTTCCTATGCTGTTTCGGCTGATGTAATCGATAAAGGAGTTCAGCGGATTCGGGAATACCTTTCGAAACTCTAATGAGATAGGCGCGCGGCTACTTCTGTAGTCGCGCGTTTGGCCCTTAAAGGAACATCTATGCCTCCTGAAACAACGAAGTCTAAACCAGCATTTGCAGCGGTTATTCTTGCCGGCGGAAGCGGAACACGCTTTTGGCCACGCAGCCGCCGGGCCCGCGCCAAACAGGTACTTCCGCTGGATGGCGAGCGGACGATGATCCAGCAGACCGTCGCCCGCCTGGAAGACATGATGCCCGACCACGACGTCTGGGTGATCACGAACAATCTGCTCTCCGATCTCATCACCACGCAGTTGCCGGAGGTCTCCCAGACCCGCATCTTGCGGGAGCCTGAGGGCCGCAATACAGCTCCGGCCTGTGGCCTGGCGGCGTTCCTGCTGGAACGCGAAGCGCCTGAGACGATCATCGGAATCTTTCCCTCGGACCATACGATCGGCAACGTCGCACGTTATCACATGATTCTTCGCGCCGGCATCAAGCTCGCTGCCAGCGGACCGAATATGGTCGTTCTGGGCGTGCCGCCGACGCGTGCGGAGACTGGGTACGGCTATATCGAGCTCGGAGCGGCCGTAACGCCAACGACGGTCGGCGGCGAAGCGATTCCAGTACGCCGGGTTCGCCGCTTTACGGAGAAGCCCGATGCCGCGCACGCCAGGACCTTTCTGCGCTCCGGCAACTACGTCTGGAACAGCGGTATGTTCCTGTGGAGCGCGCGCACCCTGGCGGATGCGATCCGCGAACATGCTCCTGCCATGGCGCCGCTGTTAGAGAAGATTGCCGCGGCGTTTGGAACACCGGAGTTCGATCAGGTCTTTGCCGAGCTTTATCCGCAGTGCGAGTCCATCTCGATCGATTACGCGGTTCTTGAGCCGCGTTCCGCAAAAGGGGAGGCCGCGTCCGAGCTGTACTGTCTGCCGGCAGACTTTGCGTGGAACGATCTTGGTTCCTGGGCGGCGCTGCACGAGTTCGTCTCCGAGAGCAAAGAGCCTCGGAACTGCAACGTAATCGAAGCGGGACATGACGTGCAGATCGGCTCTTCGGGCTGCTATGTCTACTCTCCGGGGAAGGCTGTAGCCCTGGTGGGGGTCAAGGATCTGGTCGTTGTTGAGACCGGAGACGCGCTGCTCATCACCACGCGCGACGGCTCGCAGGATGTAGGCCGTGTGGTTGCGGAGCTGAAAAAAGCCGGACGCCACGATCTGATTTAGGGATTCCAGACAAAATGAATGATTTGAAGACAGTTGTGAAGTTCGGGACCGACGGCTGGCGCGGCATTATCGCTGACGACTTTACGTATGAGAACGTTCGTGTGGCTGCGCGGGCGATTGCGCTCTACGTGCTGGAGCACGAAGACTCCAAGGCTGGTGTCTGCATAGGCTATGACACACGCTTTGGCTCGCGCT
Source organism: Granulicella mallensis MP5ACTX8 (assembly GCF_000178955.2). NCBI lineage: Bacteria > Pseudomonadati > Acidobacteriota > Terriglobia > Terriglobales > Acidobacteriaceae > Granulicella > Granulicella mallensis. Next base: position 2,501,026 of record NC_016631.1, read on the forward strand.
CGTTTGCGCGCGTCGTCGCCGAGACGCTGGCTGCCGCAGGCGTGCCGGTATTTCTCGCGAACAAGATCACTCCAACACCGGAGCTCTCGTTTGCCGTGCGGGAGCGCAAGGCTGCGGGTGGCGTCATGATTACTTCGAGCCACAACCCCGCCGAGTGGAACGGTGTGAAGTACAAGGCCACTTATGGGGGCTCGGGCAAGCCTTCTATCATCAGCTCGATTGAGAGCTATCTGCTGAAGCCTGTCCCGCAGGCCGCGACGCCCGCGAAGATTGAAGAGGTGGACTTTGCGCCGGACTACATTGCAGCGCTGGAGTCTTTTGTCGATCTCAAGGCGATCAAGGCTTCGGGCTATCGTTTCCTGATCGACACCATGTATGGCGCGGGCCGCGGATATGTTGCCGGCATCTTTGAGCGTGCGGGGATTCCATATGTCGAATTCCGGAGTGAGCTGAACCCCACATTTCTCGGGATCAATCCTGAGCCGATTCTGCCGCACATTGCGGCAACGCAGAAGGCAGTTGTCGCTGAGAAGTGTGCCGCCGGCCTGATCACCGATGGCGATGCCGACCGTATCGGCGCTGTCGATGAGCATGGCAACGTCGTTGATGCACACAAGATATTCTCTGTCCTGCTGCAGTGGCTGTTGGAGCGCAAGCAGTGGCCCGGCGATGTAACACGTGCCTTCAACACAACGAAGATGCTCGACCGCATCGCGGCGAAGTATGGCCGCACGCTGCACGAGCACGGTATTGGCTTCAAGTATGTCGTCGACCTGATGCTCGAAAAGGACATTATGATTGGCGGCGAAGAGTCCGGCGGTGTCGGTATCTCGAAGCATCTGCCGGAGCGCGACGGCCTGCTGAACAGCCTGCTGCTGGCCAATGTGATGGCCGACGAGAAGAAGACCCTCGGGGAACTCGTTGCGGCATTGCAGCAGGAGTACGGCGAGCATCAGTATGGCCGCGTGGACATGCATATCGACGAGGAGTTGAAGCAGTCTGCGATTCGCCGGGCGAAAGCAGGCGTTGCAGAGGTTGCGGGGCTGAAGGTGCTGCGCATCGAGACGCTTGACGGCATCAAGTTCTTCCTCGACAACCCAGCCTGTGCGGACAAGCCGAAGGCGGCGGAGACCTGGGTTCTGTTCCGTGCGAGTGGAACGGAGCCTCTGCTGCGCGTTTACTGCGAAAGCTGCAGCCAGGAGAGTGTGCAGCAGGTGTTAAAGGCTGCGCAGGCGTTTGTGCTGCAGGGAGACTCGAAGTGAGTCATCAGGTTTCTACCGAGGCTGCAGCGCTGCTCTTCGACAACGACGGTGTTATTGTCAGCTCCATCGCCAGCGTAAATCGTTGCTGGAAGATTTGGGCCGCGCACTATGGCGTTCCCAATGCCGACAAGGTTGAGATTGCCCACGGTACTCGTGCGGTTGAGATCATGAAGAATCTGGCGCCCGATGTCGATCCCGTCGAGGGTTTGAAGCTGATCGAAGACATGGAGATCGCGGACGTGGCGGATGTGGAAGTTCTGCCGGGCGTTCGAGTTTTGCTGACCAGTCTTCCTGCGAATCGCTGGGCGATTGTGTCGTCGGCGACGCATCGGCTGCTGGTCGCAAGGCTTCAGGCGGCGAAGCTGCCCGAGCCGGAGTGGATCGTCAGCGCGGACCGGGTCGTGAATGGCAAGCCGCATCCTGAGCCGTATCTGCTGGGCGCGAAGCTGATCCAGGTTGCTCCGGAAGATTGCATCGTCGTAGAAGATGCACCGAGCGGAGTGAGTGCGGGCAAGGCGGCGGGTTGCCGTGTGCTCGGGGTGCTGGGTACGCACAACGCAGATGAACTGCGGGCTGCGGGTGTGGATTGGGTTGTCGCCTCGCTGGAGCATGTGCGGGCAGAGTCTGTGGCCGGTGGCCTGAAGGTTACCTTCGATACGGTTTAGAAAGTTTAGAAAGATAGCCGCGCGTTCAACTGCATCGTGCGGCCACCGACCGTAACTTGAGAGATGCTGGTGCCTGTTCCGGAGAAGGTCGTGATGCCTTGAGCGTTTGGCGAACTGTCGGGGATGAGTGTCTGGTTGGGCGGCCCGAAGCTCGGGTGATTGAAGGCATTCGTGCTGTCAGCGCGAATCTGGAGTTGGATCTCGTTGTGCAGCGTGAAGGTCTTTCCTAACGAGAGATTCACTACACTCAGCCCTGGCCCTACCAGGCTGTTTCTCCTCATGTTGCCAAAGGTGCCGTTGGCGGGCAGGCCGAACGCGGCTGGGTTGTACCAGTTTTCAATGGTGCGATGCTGCGGCCTGGGATTGCCTATCAAGTTCGGATACCAGCTCCCTGCCTGCGAGTAGGAGTTATTATTGCCGCCAATAGAGGGCGTATACGGGTTTCCCGTGTTAAAGATCATCGTCGAAGAGATCTGCCATCCACCCAGGGTTTCATCTACAAAACGGTTATTGTTGAGGAATAGCTTGTTCTTGCCGACAGGAAGTTGATACACAATATTGCCCTTCAGCGAGTTACGAACGTCGAAGTTCGACGATCCGTAGTTTGCGGAAGGCTTATAAGAGTTCTGGTAGATCTGGGTTCCTGCGATTCCACCTTCCGCGGAAGAGTCCTGATCGTCGAGGAAGTGGGACCAGACATAGTTGAAGTTAAAGCTCAGCCCCGAGGTCAGGCGCCGAGTGATGGAAGTCTGCAGGGAGTTGTAGTTGGAAACAGCATTGTTCGTACTGCCCGAGATGCTTTGATAGACAGGATAGGGGCGGGAGTTCGGACTATCGTTCGGGCCCAGTAGATTTTCGGGAACCTGATTGATATCCACCGGGAAGCTCAGGTTGAATCCGTGGCTGGCAACATAGGCGGCCTCAATCACCATGTTTGGTCCGAGGGTGTGCTGGACTGCAACGTTCCATTGATAAATCTGGGGAACGGGCGTGTGGTACTGGTTGTACGTCACACCCTGCCCATTGAGCGCAGTGGGATCGGTTGTGGAGCCGATGAAGGGAAGGTTCGATCCCTTCGAATCGAACACCACGACAGGCGTGATGCCGTTGGTCTGGTCGGTCACATTTCCTTGCGTGATGACGGCGTTTCCGAGACCGGCTCCGTAGGTGTTTGTGCTCCAGTTATAAGAAAAGATGCCGAAACCGCCGCGAATGGTCATCGTCGGGTCAGGAGACCAGTTGAAGCCGACACGAGGCATCACCGTGGTGAAGACATCGGACTGCAGCGATGTGCGCCCGTTCGCGTGCGTAGAGGCATACCAGATGGCTCCGTCAGTGTTGGTTGCCGGATTGAGCACTGTCGGATCGAAGGCGGCAATGTTGTTCTTCACCTCATTCCAGCCATGCTGGATCTGATAGCGAAGGCCGAGGTTCAGGGTGAAGTTAGGGCGCAGTTTGATATCGTCCTGGATAAACAACTGGGGTGTTTTAAGGCGGGCTCCATATTCAGGCTGCACGCTCGCATTCCAGGAGTTCACCTGCCCGAGCAGAAAGTCCGCATAGGTCAGGCCCGTTGTGGCGTCCCCGACTGTTGATTGAGTGTAAGCACCGTTGAACGTGAGGCTACCGCCATTAAATTGGCTGCCATTTACCTGGTTCGCCTGCCACATCATGAACTCGCCACCGAAGTGCAGGATGTGTTTTCCGCGAATCATCGTCACGACATCCGACGGATCGTAGACGAATTCTTTCTGGAAGACCTGGAATCCTGAGTTCAGCCCGAAGCAACAACTGCCTGAGAAGTTCAGATTCGGGAAGATGTCGGCCTTGGCGAACTGCCAGCCGATCTTCTGCGGAATGCCCTGATTCAGTGACTCAGGAATGTAGTAGTTCAACTCCGACGTAAACCCCATGCGTGCTTCGTTGATTGTTGTAGGGTTGATATTCCACACATCGGAGACTTGCGCGGCATTGCTGTCGACGTCGCCTTTTACGCAATCCATGGGGCAATAGGCGAGTCCAATCCCGTCGTTCGTGGTGGGGTTATCTCGTTGGGTATCGGTCATGGTGAGCCGATTGTTCGGGGTAATGTCGTAATCGAGGCGTCCGAAGTACTTTGTATAGGGCAGGGTGACCGGAGCGAAGTAATAGAAGTTCGAGTTCGGCACTCCCTGGGAGAAGCTGGATGGCGTGGCGTTTGGCAAAGGGAAGTATGCATTCAGTGCCTTAGACACCGGGTCCATCAGGTTCGCGGGAATCTTGTTGCCGTATCCTTCCTGGGCGAAGGATTTACGGGTGACGATGGGTCCATTCGCGGTCTGTGTGATGACCTGCGAGGTTGGATCGTAGATCGTCGGCAGCCCGGTAAAATCGCCATTGCGCATGGCCAGTGTCGGCACTGTTATAAATCCGGAATAAGCGGTGTTGTTGTTGGTCTTATCGAAGTCGAAGTAGAAGAACATTTTCTTCTTGAGGATGGGGCCGCCGATCGATCCACCGAAGTTGTTGTAGCGGATGGGCGTCACTGGAACCGGGGTTCCGAATCCATAGTTCGCGGCGTTCAGGGCATCGTTCTGAAAATACTCATAGGCCGATCCGTGGAACCGGCCAGTGCCGCCCTTGCTGATCTGGTTGAAGATGATGCCGCCGATTCCGTATTGCGCGGAAAAGCCGGAGGTAATCACTTGAAGTTCCGAGACGGTCTCGAAGATAGAGACGTCGGCATTACCGCTGGAGGGTAACGTCGTCATCGATCCGTCGGCAAGAATGGCACTGTAAGGAAGATTGCCATTCGCTGCAACGAATTGCTGCGGATCGTTGCTACCCTGCCAGCCGTTCGCCAGAGATGTGCCCTGGGTATTCCCCTGCGCGCCTGGCAACAGAATCGCAAAGGTCTCCCAGTCCGTGCCAACATTGGGTAGTTGCGACATAGATTTCGCATCGAGCGTGGTCGACTGCTCACTGCTCTCTGTTTCAAGCAAAGGCACGTCGTTGGCGTTGACTACGACCTGCTGTGTCGTCGATCCCACCTTGAGCTGTGCGTTGACCGTCGTGGTCCCTACCTGCAAGGTCACGGGCCCGCGGACGACGCGTCCGAAACCGTCCTTTGCAAAGGTGACCGTATAGTTTCCTGTCACGATCGACGAGGTATCGAAGAGTCCTTCCTTGTCGGTGACGTAGTCTTTCGATACGCCGGTATCGACGTTGAGCACCTCAACCTTTACGCCGGGCAGGAGTGCGCCGGAGGCATCGGTAACGGTGCCACGGATATCGCCGGAGTTCGTGCTCTGAGCGGAGGAGGCTCCAGGAAAGTACATCGCTAGACAAAGAAGCATGCTTGCGCCGACGGTCTTGGAGAAATTCAGCTTCATAAGCAGTCAACCCCTGAAACAATCCGTTATGCAACTTTCTGTCCGAATATGCCGAAAAGAGGCGGACAAAGCCGGACGGTCATGTTGTATGGGCTAAATCAAATCACTCTCTTACTTACTTTGTCAACGTTACTAATAAACTATTTCGCCCAAAATAGAGATCGTCGTTCCTCGTGAGTATGGGCAGGAGGGACAAACTGCAGGTCTCTCCACTACGCCTCGCATGAAACCGCGAGGCTCCGGTCGAGATGACAATTTAGGGGTGATTGCTGCTCCAAATGCCTTGAAAAGGCCAGGTTGAAGGTCCCTGTGCTCAATGTATTCGCGCTTGCGCGAATAGCCTATACACCCACGGGAGAGATACTAAGAGGCCCGGTTTCCTGTGAGAACCGCCGCCACTCTGCGCAAGTCTTCTTCCGTATCGACACCCACGGTGTCGTATGCGGTGGCGGCGACGTAGAGTGCGAGGCCGTTTTCCAGCAAACGCAGTTGTTCCAGGCGCTCTGTCTGCTCCAGTGCTCCCGGGGCCAGGGCGGCAAAGCGCTCCAGGGCTGCTCGGCGATAGGCGTAGAGGCCAAGGTGCTTCCAAACCGGGGCATGGCCGGAGCCGTCCCGGTCGTAGGGAATCGTCGCCCGTGAAAAATAGAGGGCGCGGCCATCGTGGGCCGTCACGACTTTGACCGCATTGGGGTTGTTGAGGTTTTCGGGGGTGCACAACACCTTCAGGGTTGTGACCTCGACCTGCGGCAGGGCAAACGGAGACAGGATGTCGGCGATGTGCTCGGGGCGGAGCAGCGGTTCGTCGCCCTGCACGTTGACATAGATCTCCGCCTCAACCGTGCGCGAGACGGCAAAGAGCCGGTCCGTACCGCTGGGCAGCTCGGGAGAGGTCATCACGCACGGCCAGCCGCGTTGCCGGCAAAGGGCCTGGACTTCCTCAGAATCGGCGGCAATGACGACTTCATCCAGAAGAGGGCAGGCCTTCGCGGCCCGATAGACCCAGGCCAGTAGAGGCTCCCCGGCAATCTCACGCAGCACCTTGTTGGGCAACCGTGTGGAGGCCAGCCGGGCCGGAATGACGCCAACGACGCGGCCATAGGGCGCCCCAGAGGGAGGAGGTGCGGAAGCCGCCATCAGCGCAGGATCTCCGATTTCTTGTTCTTGCGATAGAAATAGATGGCCACGCCAATGATGATCGCGAGGAGAATGCCCAGGCCGATCGCAATGAGGGTCAGGTAGTGCAGAATCCCACCGAGTTTGTCCTGAAGATCGTTCATAGCTGCCGCAAGGCCTGATCCTGACGGCCAGTCTCGTATTTTATGCGTTTCAGTTGCGAGTCGTGAGTTGCGAGACCCGAGCCTCATCGCTCGCGACTCGAAGCTGGAGGCAAATATACGACTTAGGCTGTTGAGGTTTGACCTGCGCTGCCGTGGCTTCTATGATGGAGAAGCGGCTGTCGTCGCGGCCTCGCCGCTTGATACAGTCTCCCACCAGGCGGTGTAGCTCAGATGGTTAGAGCGACGGACTCATAACCCGTAGGTCACTGGTTCGATTCCAGTCACCGCCACCAATTGCTACGCCTCGGCGTCGCGATTTCTTCGAGTCAGGGTATCATTCCGATATCGGGGAAGATATAACAAAAGTCCCCATAGAGCGTCTCATTCTCTATAGTCGTAACTGCCCCCTTGGGAGGGGGATTTTCGCATATGCCCAAGAGCGTCAAGATTTCGCTTCTCGCTGTATCCGTTCTTCTTGTCCTGTGCATCTTTCTCGGTGTGAATGCGCATGGTGTTCGCGCCGCGGTCGACCAGTCCCAGGAGGGCGCTTACCGGCAGATCAACGTCTACGGCGAGGTGCTGCAGCACGTCCAGAACGACTACGTAGTCGACCCGAACATTCCTGCTGTCACCGAAGGCGCTTTGCGTGGCCTGCTGGAGTCGCTCGATGCGGATTCCAGCTACCTGCCCCCCGCCGATTACAAGGCCTACAAGGCCGATAAGGGCGGCAAAGCCCAGGTTGGCCTGAACGTCTCCAAGCGCTTCGGCTATGCGACCATCGTCTCGGTCGTTCCGGGAAGCCCGGCGGATAAGGCAAACCTGACGGACGGCGACATCATCGAGGCGATCGGCAACCAGGATACGCGCGATCTTTCGCTGGCAATGATTCAGCTCCTGCTCGAAGGCGCACCGGGAAGCGAACTCCAGATTTCGGTCATTCGCCCGCGCAAGGTGGACCCGGACAAGATCAAGCTCAACCGTGCCGTTGTCTCCGAGCCTGCAGTGGCCGAGACGATGTATGAGAATGCCTCGATCCTCTCGCTGAAGCCGATGGTGATCGACCATGAGCACGTGCAGCAGATTGAAGCCAAGCTGAAGGCCATGAATAAGGCCGGCAATAAGAAGATCCTGCTCGACCTGCGCGATGTCTCGGCGGGCGATATGGCTGAAGCCACGCGGCTGGCCAACTTCTTCCTGAAGTCCGGAACGATTGCCACCCTGGAAGGGCAGACGTTCCCCAAGCAGACCTTCACCGCAGATGCCGCCAAGTCGATCAATACGACCGCACCCCTGGTGATTCTGGTGAATCGCGGTACCTCGGGGCCGGCTGAGCTGGTGGCCGGAGCGGTAGCCGATAACAAACGCGGCGATCTGGTTGGAGAGAAGACCTTTGGCGAAGGCGCACAGCAGAAGACGTTTGAGCTTCCCGATGGCGCAGCGCTGATCCTCTCGATTGCTAAGTATGCTTCTCCTTCGGGCAAGAAGTTTGAGGATGAAGCGGTTACTCCGGGCACGCTAGTAGCCTCCAACATGGACGATCTGGATTCGGATTCGGACGATGCCTCCAGCTCCGACACGACCAAGACGCCTGCTCCTGTGAAACATCCTTCGGCTCCTGTCGACGATCAGCTCACGAAGGCTCTCGATATGCTGAAGGCAAAGCAGGCGTAGGATCTGCTTAGAATTTTTATGCTTGTTTCTGTTGGACACGAAAGCCAGCCTTTTCAGGGCTGGCTTTTGTGTCCGTCCAAGCAACCCTTTACCGCGTTTATGTTTATGCAATTGCTATGGATACCTGGTAAAGCCAGCGAAATCACAAGGCCCTGCATGGTAAGGTGGGAGCTACCGTGCCGAGCCCGTTGAACAGCGAGGGCAAGAAGCTCTCGAAGCCATCAGCAAGCGATACCCGTCGAAGCGACGACCGCTCCGCTCTGTGGCGTGCGATGCGTACCTTTCCGTTCCGCGAACCGGAGTATCGTAGCCGGAGAGTCGCGGGTAAGGCTGCGTTTCTGCTCTTGCTGGGGGCCTCCGCGATCTTCGGCATCATGGTGGGCCTGCTGCTGGTCTACTCGATCAATCTGCCGCAGATGGCCGACCTGGAGCGCTACCGCCCCAGTACGACGACTGAACTCTACGACATCCATGGCAAGGTCTTCGGCTCGTTTGCGCTGGAGCGCCGCGTTGTCGTGCCGTACTCGGACTTTCCGCCGGTGCTGCGCGACGCGATCCTGTCCATTGAGGACAAGGACTTTGAGAGCAATAGCGGCATCAATATGATTCGCATGGTCGGTGCGGCGTGGCATGACATGCACTCCGCCCGCCGCTCGCAGGGCGCTTCGACGCTTACGATGCAGCTCGCGCGCAACCTGTTTCTGTCCTCCGAGAAGACCTATGGCCGCAAGGTGCAGGAGATCTTCCTGACGCTGCAGATCGAGCGCCACTTCACCAAGTCGCAGATCTTTACGCTCTATGCGAACCAGATCTATCTGGGGCGCGGAACGTACGGGTTCGAGGCCGGCTCGGAGTATTACTTCAGCAAGCATGTTCGCGATCTCACGCTATCGGAAGCAGCCCTGCTGGCTGCCTTGCCGAAGGGGCCGGAGTCGTACTCTCCGGTGCGCTTTCCCGATCGCGCGTTGAAGCGCCGCAATCTCGTGTTGAGCGAGATGTTCAGCGATCACAAGATCACCGCTGTCCAGGCCGAAGCTGCCAAGGCCGAGCCGCTCGGATTGCATCTCGAAGCTCCCGCCAACATCGAGGCTCCCTACTTCGTGGAAGAGGTTCGGCGCCAGCTGGAGGCCGAATATGGTGTCGACGAGGTACATGGCGCAGGGCTGCGCGTGTACACGACGCTCGATCTCGATCTGCAGCATGTAGCGGAGAAGTCGGTTCTGGATGGGACCGCGGCTTACGAGCGGCGTCACGGCTGGAAGGGGCGTCTGCAGAATGTGATGGGCCCGGATGGGGACCTCGATTCCTATAAGCATGCTGACTGGACGCAGCCATTCATCGATGGAGCGTATTTTCATGCGCTGGTCGTCTCCGTCTCCGCGACGAAGATGGTCGTGAAGATCGGGCAGCAGTTGGAGACGATGACCACGCCGGACTGGGCCTGGACGGCGACTTTCAAGGCGACGGACCTCGTACAGGTCGGCGACATCGTGTACGTCAAGGTGATTGCGCCCGCAGGCGGAACTCCGCGCGTGGTGCTCGAACAGGACAGCGGCGCGCAGGCCTCGATGATGGCGATGGACAACGCGAACGGCGAGGTGCTGGCGATGGTCGGCGGACGTGACTTCGCGATCTCGCAGTTCAACCGCGCTACCCAGGCGCAGCGCCAGGTAGGTTCTTCGTTCAAGCCCTATGTGTACACGGCGGCCTTTGAAGCCGGTGCGAAGCCGTACGACACCATTGTGGACGGCCCAACGAGCTTCTACACGCCGAATGGCCCGTATACGCCGCACAACTACGAGGCCAACTTCAGGGGAACGATGACCCTGATCGATGCCTTCGCCGAGTCGCGTAATATTCCCGCGCTGAAGCTGGCGGATCGTGTCGGGATCAAGAAGGTGATCGAGGTAGCGCATCGCTTCGGCATCACGAGCAACATGCCGAACTTCCTGCCGGTAGCGATCGGCGCCGCCGACATCAGCCTGGCCGAGCAGGTTGCGGCTTACAGCGTCTTCCCGAACGATGGCATCCGCATTGCGCCGCACTACATTCGCAAGGTGTCTCAGGCTGATGGATTGCCGCTTGAGCAGAAGACGCCCGAGGTCAAAGAGGTCATCTCGCTCGAGACGGCGCGTCAGATGATGCTTCTGCTGCAGTCGGTGGTGCAGCAGGGAACAGCCGCTGCGGCATCGCAGATGAAGCATGCCTTCGGCGGCAAGACGGGAACCACGAACAGCTATACGGACGCCTGGTTTATCGGCTTCTCTCCGTCGGTCACCTGCGGAACCTGGATCGGTTTCGACAACCGGCAGACCCTGGGCGATAAGGAGACCGGTGCCAAGGCCGCTCTGCCGATGTGGATGGACTTTATGAAGGTCGCGGTCGCGGGCAGACCGAACGAGCAGTTCTCGAAGTTCAACGCGCCGAAGAAACAGCTTGAGGTGCCGATGGCTCAGCCATCCGTCGAACAGGCTAAGCCTGCCCATCGTGACGAGGATACGGACGACGATACGGATAAAACGCAGTCTGCGCCTTCTCCGGTCCCCTCCAATGACACGCCGGATGATGACGCTCCGGCGAAGCCAGCGGCGAAGGGGCCTGCAAAGGCGTCTTCAAAGACTCATGTAGTCGTACGGTCTCGGTAAGTAGGAATAAGGTTAGGGCTTGGCGTCAAATTGCTTCTGGAACGAAATCGAACTGTGCAACCAGTTTGTTGAGGCAGGGGCGGAAGGGCATAGCTTCAGCTATGCCGTACAAGCCACTCCGAAGGAGCCTACAGCTCTGCCGAAGGCCGGAGTGAAGGCGTAGCCGCAACGACTGGATTGCCTTCTTTGGTTGTGGTGAAACCGCCACCCAAGCCACGAATCCCTCCCTAGCCAGCTCTGCACAGCCTTGGCTGCACCGAAAAAAGCAATTCAGTCGCTCCGGCTACGCCTTCACTCCGGCCTTCGGCAGAGTGGTATTAGATGGTTGCACAGCTTTTGCGGCATGGCTGAAGCCATGCCCTTCCGGGGCTTGCCTCACGATGCGATTTGCACGCCTCAAGTCTCAACCCCAAAACAGCAATTTGATGACACTCTTTAGGGCCTTTGGCCCTAAAGATCAAATGGGGCGCAGCCTGTGAATGCGTGTCCGTAATGAAACGTGGCTTGTCTAGCAGCAACGTGAACTGCTTTTAGTGCAGGGAGACATGCAGCGCATCGCATAGCGTAAAGTAGCGTTGCGCGCGCCGAACGTCGAGGCCGATCTGTGCGCGTAACGCCTCGGGATTCGGGAACCGCTGCTCCCCGCGCAGCCTGTAGAGAAACGTCATCTCAAGCGGACTTGTCTCGTCCAGATCGATCGGTTCGAAGTCCAGGAGGTGGGTCTCCACCGCAAAGGAGTCGGCGCCAAAGGTTGGTCGATTGCCTGCGTTGGTGACTCCGCGGAAGACGCGGGCCTGGTCTCCCGTGCCCACGCGCAGGGTTGTGATGTAAACGCCGTGCGCGGGCAGAAGGTCTCCATAGGGGGCGAGGTTCACTGTCGGCACGGTGTAGCGGGTGCCGTAGCCTCGGCCCGATGCCGGGGTGCTATGAATGCTGAACGAGCGTCCGAGCAGGGCGCGTGCCTGGGGAAGCTCTCCGGTGGATACGAGCGTGCGGATGCGGCTTGAAGACACTGCTGCGCCGCGCAGGATGTAGGGCTCGTAGGCTCGAACGAGGAAGCCGAGTTCACGCCCTATCTGCGACAGGCTGTCGATGCCGGCTTCAGCCCTGTGGCCGAAACGGAAGGTCTCTCCTTCGTGGACCTCCACTGCCTGCAGACCGTCGCGCAGAACGCGCTCGGCAAACTGTCGGGCGGTCCATAGCCTTAGCTCCTCGGTGAAGGGAAGCACCAGGGCCAGATCGACGCCGGTTTGATCGAGGAGCTCAAGTTTTTCCGCGAGCGGTGTGATGAGGGGCAGGCGTGAGGTGTTGTGCAGAATGTGTGCAGGGTGCGGATCGAAGGTAACGACCGCGGCGCGCGCGCCGATCTCGCGAGCACGCGCGATGACAGAGGCGACCACCATGCGATGGCCGCAATGAACGCCGTCGAAGTTGCCGATGGAGACAACGGAGGGCGAAGGGAACGAGTTGAGTTCAGCAAGCGAACGAACGATCTGCATCAGGCGATCTCGGGAATCTCGAAGTCTAATTTGAGGCCGTCATGCGCGAGGCGAATGTGATCGGGCAGCGAGGCGTTGGTGGATTCATGGTCCAGGTCATGGCTGATGTGGGTAAAGAAGGCACGCCGGGGCGCGATCTTCTCCACGAGCTCAATCGACCGTGCCAGGTGCGAGTGGCTGGGGTGCGGTTCGCGCCGCAATGCGTCAAGGATAAGAATATCGAGCCCTTCGAGCAGAGGCAGGCTCTCGGCGGGGATGTCGCTCATGTCCGTGAGGTAGGCGGCGGAGCCGAAGCGGTACCCGGCGATGATATTGCGCCCGTGGATGACGGGCACACGAACGAACCGCGCGCCGAACAGGTCGACGGCCGTACCGGTAGCGGTGCCGAGACGATGGATCTGGACGCGCGCGCTGGTGGGGTAGCGGTCTACCTTGCGGAAGGTGTACTCGAAGACTCGTTCGATGACCTGGGCTGTGTCGTCGTCCGCGTAGAGCGCGATGCCTTCGGGGGTGGCGAAGCTCAGAGGGCGCAGATCGTCCATGCCGAGGATGTGGTCGGCATGGCTGTGGGTGTAGAGCACGGCGTCGACGCTGCGGATGCCTTCGCTGATCGCCTGGGCATGGAAGTCCGGACCGGTATCGACCAGCACGTTGTGCCCGCCGTAGCTGACCTGGATCGACGGCCGTGTGCGCCGATTGGGCGAGCCCGGAATCAGTGCGGAGTTGCAGACAGCACAACCGCAGCCGAGCGTGGGCACGCCCATCGACGTACCGCTGCCGAGGAATGTAAGAGTTGCCTGCATTGACTAGCGAACGATGCTCGGGCCGTTCTGGCCGCTGGGGGGCATGCCGGTTCCGGGAGCGCCCTGCCGGCCTGCGGCCTGGCGGGAGAGGGCCTGGGTGATCTCGAGGAAGCCCATCTGCATCTCGAAGAGGGCCGAGCGTACCAGCTTGTCTTCGGCTTCGGAGAGATTGCCCCTGGTCTTCTCGGCCACGACGGCGAGCATATCGACGGACTGGCGTGCGCCAAGCAGGTCGACCTGCGGGGTCTGGCCGGGTTCGGCGGTGCCGCCGAGCTGGATGATCGCCTGCATGTAGATCGACTGCACGAGGCGGTCGAAGGTCATCTCGGGCAGACGGTCCATGCCCGGATTGGTGGCACGAATGGCGGTGTCCAGGCGCTCGACGGTGGCGTTATAGGCGCGCGCTGCCTGCTCGCTCTGCTCCGCCGTAGGTGCGGGGGGAAGCTCTTCGCCGGGCTCGACGTCGGTGGCTTCTTCAGCCGCGGGCTTGTCGGGAACGGCCTGAGGGCCGGTTAGCCGGGCGGACGAGTCGTAAGCGTCCTGTGGGGGCTTGGGCTTCTCGAGCGTTTCAGGGCGCGCGGGTTTGGGTTCGGAGGGGGGAGCGTCGGGACGGATGTCACCTTCCGCGGTGAACTTGCGACGATCGTTGACGACAAACTCTTTGATTTCGGCCATATTGTTCTCAATGATATTGGATGCCGGCGGCCATCGTTGCGATTGTTGCCGGAATTGCTTGTTGTGGTGAGCTCTGGAAAAGGGGTCGGTTGAGCTACGAGCTAAGAGGGGTCGAGCTATGAGGTTCCTGGGCTGCGGGGGATAGCTGTGCCGCCAGCGTAGGTGAGGGGCTGGTGGGTATCCAGCGCTTCGCGGCGGATATAGCCCAGGGCGAGCAGCGTGGGGCCTTCAGGCAGCGGCACGAGCGCGGCGCTGGTGAGCTCGCCGACCGGCTTGCCGTTGGCTTCGATGGGGGCGGGCAGAGTGGGCAGATCACCAATGAGACGGAAGGCTGTGAAGGTGCGATGCACCTGTCCACGCGAGCGGATGCGCTCGACGATCTCCTGGCCGAGGTAGCAGCCCTTGTTGAAGTGCAGGGCGTGGGCCTGGGCGGTCTCCTGCGGCAGGTCGCGGTCACGGATGTCCTGGCTGAAGAGCGGTGTGGCTTCGATGAGCCGGAGCTGTTCCAGGGAAGCTGAGGACACCTCGACTGCTCCGGCGTTGCTTAGGTTTTCGCGGAGGAGCGCGATAGAGGCCGGATCGTCCCATAGCTCATAGCGGGGAATGGAGCCTGCGGCAGGGGCGAGCAGCAGAAGCGATTTCGCATGGCTGAGATGCAGCGGGTCGAGTGCTGGCAGTTCTGAGGCAGCAAGAATTGCAGGGGCTTTCGCGCCAATTAACAGCAAGCCTTGCTTCTCCGTGTAAGCGGGAGAGAGCTCAACATCGTCCATGATGATGAAGCGATCAAGATGCTGCTGGATAGATTCGACCTGACTGGTGGAGGTCTCGAGGAGAAACTCGTCGCCATCGCGATAGATCGTGCCGTCGCCCTGGATACGGCCCTGCGCGTTTAGCAGGAAGTTGTAATTGCCCTCGCCGGGAGCGAGCGATTGAATGGAGTTGGTCACCATGCCATTGAGCCAGCGCGTTGCGTCCGGGCCGGTGATGCGCAGGAAAGCCCGGTCATCGAGCGGGGCAAAGGCGGCGTTTTCGAGGATCTGATGGAGTTCGTACTGGGTGTCGTCGGCCATGGTTTTCGTACCTCTCAATGATTTCACACAACGGCGAGCAGAATGCATCTCACTCGAAGGACGTCGGCACTATCTCTGTATGAGATGACAGCGCTGCTGTTTAGGCGTCAAAGCATGGGTACACTTGAAGAAGCAAAGTACATTGGAGGCGGTTTGAGCTTACGGCGAGCGGTTGGGTCTTTGGTGGCGGTGATGGTGCTGAGCGCGGCTCTGCCGTCCTGGTCGCAGGCAGCTTCGCCCGCGAAACAGGATCCCAAGCCTACGCCTTCGCCGCAGAGTGGCGCCACGTCCCCTCAAGTGGATTTACGCCTGACAAAGTTGCAGGAGAGGCAACTGCTGGCGAAGCTGGATGACACCTTTCACTTCGTCAGCAAGGACACCGGACTCGAGATCAAGCGGCCGATCAAGAGCAAGTTCACCTCTCGGGATGAGGTAAGCAAGTTCCTGCGCAAGAAGTTCGACGAAGACAAAGACACCAAGCGGATGGAGAACAGCGAGCTGGTGTTGAAGAAGTTCGGGCTACTGGATCGTGACTTCCATCTGCGGCCTTTCATGCTGAGCCTGCTGACCGAGCAGATCGCCGGCTTCTACGACAACAAGACCCAGACCATGAACCTGCTGGACTGGGTTCCGCTGGATCAGCAGGAGCCTGTGATGGCCCATGAGTTGACCCATGCGCTGCAGGACCAGCGCGTAGGGCTGACGAAGTGGGAGAACCAGGAGCAAGAGGGCATTGCCAAGGACGTAGGCGAGGACAACAAGCATATCCAGACGGACGAGGTGGACACCGCCCGCGAGGCCGTGCTCGAAGGGCAGGCGATGGTGACCTTTGCCGACTACATGCTGCGGGATTCGGGCAAGACCCTGAAGGACATGCCTCAGGTGGGCGAGCAGCTGCGAAGCGGCGCTGGAGATATGGGCGATTCCCCGGTGCTGGCGCGGGCTCCGTTGTTGCTGCAACAGTCCTTGTTGTTCCCGTATTCGGAGGGCCTGGCGTTCGAGCAGGAGATCCTGGTGAAGACCGGGCCTGCCCACGCCTTTGCCGGTGTGCTCGACAATCCGCCGAGTTCGAGCTTCGAGATCATGCATCCGGATAAGTTCCTGGCCCATGTGCCGGTGCCGGTGATGCGGATGCCGGATATTCATCCTCTGCTGGAAGAGGCAGGCTATGCGCCGTACGACATCGGCGTGATGGGCGAGCTCGATGTGCGGATGACCGCAGAGCTGTTTGGCGGCCGCCCGTTGGCCGAGGCGCTGGCTCCGAACTGGAACGGTGGCCTCTACTACGCGGCACAGCGCAAGAACGCGACTGAGGCAGAGAAGCAGACGACGGCGTCGTTGGCACTGCTGTACAGCTCACGATGGAAGAACGACGACTCGGCCCGTAGCTTCTTTACGGTGTTCGAAGAGGAGTTGCCTCGGCAGTATGACGGGTTGAAGCGCCGCAAGCAGGATGAGAAGGACGAGACCGAACGGGTGTACTCGACCCATGAGGGTGATGTGTTTCTCTCGGTCGTAGACGACCGCGTGTGGGTGAGCGAGGGCTTCGATCTGGCATTGGCACGCAAGCTGCGCGATGCCGTGGATGGAGCGCAGGGTGTTGGGCCGATCCAGGTGGCTTCGTCTGTGAAGGGGAAGGAACTGACAGCCGGCCTATCGCATTGGATGGGCTCGCTGGGAGTGGTGCTGCCTCGTGTGGATGCGGTTTCGCGGTAAGGTAGCTCTGCACAAGTTCAGACTGTAAGCTATTTTGCTTTTGTTCTGGGTGTTGTTTTTCTGGTTGTCATTCCGAGCGAAGCGAGGAACCTGCTGTTCGCTTGTGTCGCCACAGCATCTTCCATGGCTATAGTTCTGGCCATGTGTTTTCAGGGAATACGAGCGAAGAACGGGAGATAGCAGGTTCCTCGCTTCGCTCGGAATGACAACCAGAAAAGCAAAGACAACAACAGCAAAGGCAGGTTATCGTGCTGCGGGCATTGCTGCCTTCAGCGTGGGATTTGACTCATGAGTGACTCTGCCTTTTCCTGGGCATGCAGAGCCTGATCCTGTCTTCCTGTGGCCGTGTACATCGCGGCCAGGATCTTCCATCGTCCAGCTACCGCAGGGGTCTCCTGCACGGCTTTCTCTTCTGCTCTAACGGCCGCAGGCCAGTTCGATAGCTGACTGTAGGTTGCCGCTTCGGCATCGTACAGGTCGGCTTTTGCCGGGCCACTGTCTGGTAATACCTGCGATGCCTTCTGCAGTGTCTGTAACGCTGTGTTCGCCTGACCGTTGAGGACTTCTGCTTTGGCCAGCGATAGTTCGACTGAGAATTCGGGCTGGGCAGCTAATCGCAAGGCTCTCTGAAAGGCGTGGATGGCTTCGGGATAGCGTCTCTGATTCGCGTAGAGCAATCCAAGCTGATACCAGGCGGCATCGGACTCGGACATCTTCAAGCTGCTGCGGAAGGATTCCCCTGCGGCGTCGAATTCACCGCGCGAAGCTTGAAGCTGTCCGTTCAGCAGAACGAGCGAGCGGTCGTCCCGCGCAATCCTCCCGGCACTCGCAAGCGCTTGCTGTGCCTCATCGTTCCGGCCCAGCAGGAAATAAAGAACAGCCGCATTGGCGAGCTTCTGATAGTGCTCCATGCGCAGGCGTCTGCTCTGGGGAAGATTCCCATCGTCGACAAGCTGCTGATGTTGGCAGTCAACCCTGAGAGCAGAGAGCTCGGCCTGCGGCAACGCGCCGTCGCGCACAAATACGATGGCGGTTGTATCGAAGTAGACCGGCACCCAGTTTCGGCTGCTGCAATCCTCGCGTAGCGGGACCTCTTCGATTCCCCAGAAGCGGGAGAGAGGCAGGATGACGGTCTTGATGTGATACGTTGCAACGGCCTGGTTCCACTCTTCAGAGTCGAGAGGCAGATGCGTGAGTTTCAATTGTGCGGAGACGATTCGATCTCCAAAGGGGAGGTAGCGGCCATCGGCAAAATCTCGATAATGCGGGCCCAGTCTCCAGGTGAGATAGCTGCTCAGATTGAACGTGGAAAAGAGTTCTGTCGGTAGATGATTTTTTTCTATGAAGGCTGCTGCCTCCTGCGGCAGCCACCACGAAGCTCCTGCGCCAAAGAGAGTAATCCGATCCTCACGGAGAGAGGTGCGGTCTGTCACGATGTCGTGACAGCGCCAGGCCACAAACGATAGAACGGCAATCATTCCTGCCCAACGCAATCCTGGCCATGTGGCGAAACGTTGGAGATGATGCTGAGAGCTTGCTCTCTCTGCAAAGGCTTCGCCTGCGATCAGGCAGGCAACGGGGAGAAAGACGCCCTGCGTTCGAGACGACCAGAGACAGCTCCCAAACGCCAATGAAAGAAAGAGTGCGAGTCCGAGCTGTCGTTTGTAAAGCAGGAAGACCAGCGCAATTGCAGAGGCTGCAAGCATCCACCAGATGGCGCTGAGAGGTGAGAGCAGTTGCAATCCTCGCCAGGAGAATTCGCGATACAGCGGCGTCAGCTCTCTGATGACATTGGCTTGCAAGGCCGAGATGTGTTCCTGTGCTGCGATAGCCGCGTAGATGCGAAAACCCCACGGGTTCAGAAGCGTGCAAGCGAAGCTTGCAGCTATCCACGGAGCTGCCAGCTTTAGTTGACAGAGAGCCCTGCTCTGTTTGGTTTTCTGGATGCAATCGACGATCTCCGCGGCGATGTAACCCAGCATGAGTCCCAGGCCGGAGATAAAGCCGGTGTGCAGATTGACCCAGAAGATCATGAGGAAAGGCAGCAGCCACAATCGGCGGCTGTCCCTTCCCAGGTAATGATCAAGGAGCACACGAGTATAGGCTGCTGCAATCACAACGGTAAAGATTCCTGAGCGCGGAATCATCTGTCCGGCGAGTGCGGGGACGGCAAGCAGAAGCAGTATGAGTGTTGATGTCTTACTGCGCAACGCGACGATAGCCAGCGTTGCGAGCAGCGCCACCGCGCAAAACCATGAGATGGCTGCATAACCGCCGAGGTGAAACAGATGTCGAAAGACGATGCCCGCAAGAGACGGGTAGATCCACGGCGCTCCCGGTGCTGTGTAAGAAAGCACATCGCCGGAGGCCAGTGGGTTGCGGGCATCCGCCATCTGCCAGCCGAGATCGAAGTCCACTACGGTCTGGAGACCGGCAATGGCTCCATAAAGCATCACAAGCGTCAGCAGGATGAGACGGATCGATGGGGATCGGGTTTGGGCGGAAGAATCTCGCACCGACATCTCTTCCAGAATGCCATTGCCGTGTTGAATGTTCCAGCCCGCCTCTCCTGATACGATGGCACCAACAGATGCGGTTCGCTATGACTTCCAGGACATTGTCCGCGGCCATCTCGCTTGTTGCATTCTTTGGATATTCGTCCGCGCTGTGTGCGCAGGCGGCAAAGACGCCTACGCTGGGAGAGATCCTGCAGCGGCTGGAAGCGAATCTGAACCACTACGACACGGGTGTCCCGAGCTTCTTCTGCGATGAGCATGTCATCTCGAAGATGGAACCTGGCGTGCGCGATCAGGATACGATTACCGACTCCGTCTTCCGCCTCAAACGTACTGCCGACTCCGATCACACGACCGCTCTTGTAGAGTCGCGCGAGATCAAGAGCGTCAATGGCAAGCCGCCAACGAAACGGGACCTGAAGGGGCCGACCGTGGTGAGCGGCGTGTTTGAAGGCGGGCTAGCCGTCGTCTCGCATAATCAGACAGCTTGCATGCGCTACGATCTGCAACGGATTAATCGGAAGCGGCCGACCGATCCTTACATCGTTCGCTTCGCTACGGCTCTTACCCCTGAGAACACTGCCGATTGTCTTCTACAGGAAAAGAGCAAGGGCCTCGTCTTCATCGATCCTGCATCCATGCAGATCACGCATCTGGAACTCACTACCCCACGTCACACCATCATCCCGGGGAATGCGTATGAATCGGCTGTTGTCGGCAAGCGGGACCTCACGGTGGATTATGCGCCTGTACTGCTCGGCGGCCAGAGCTTCTGGATGCCCTCTACCATCACCTCGCGCAACGTCGGTGGTATTGGAACCTTTGACGTGACTGTCTGGTCGTTCCAGGCCACCTATCGCAACTACCACAGGCTGGAGGTCACCTCGCGCATCCTTCCTGCCGGCGAGGTTCCTGGGCCATGACGTTACTGCCATCCTCCGCCGAGCGCGGCATAGAGCTGTACCAGGGAAGCAGCCTCCTGTTGCTGCGCCTGGGCCAGGAGTAGCTGTGCCGAGTAGAGATCCGTATCGGTAGTGAGCACCTCCAGATAGCTGGTGTTTCCGCCGGAGTAACGCAGACGTGCCAGCCGCACGGCATCGGTTGCGGACTTCACCAGTTCTGCCTGGGCTTCGCGATGCTCGCGGGTCTCTTTGTAGGAGACCAGGGAGTTGGAAACGTCCTTGAGCGCGGTGAGGATCGTCTTGCGATACTCGAGCAGCATCTCCTGCTCCTGTGCCTGGGAGAGGTGATAGTTGTTGCGAATGCGGCCGCCATCGAAGATCGGTTGTGAGATCGTTCCGGCGGCGTACCAGTAGCCATTCTGTACAGCGAAGAGGGACTGCAACTGGTTGCTCGACGAACCTCCCAGGCTGGTGAGCGAGATCTGCGGGAAGAACTGCGCCTTGGCGACTCCGATACGGGCGTTGGCTGCGACTAATTTTGCCTCGGCCTGTTGGATGTCCGGGCGACGTTCCAGAAGCTGCGACGGCACGCCGACGGGCACCTCCTGTGGATGCGGCTGCTCGGCTACCGGCAGGCCACGGTCGATCGCTTCGGGATTATGACCGAGCAGAATACTGAGAGTGTTCTCCTGCGCTGCAATCTGGCGGCGCAGATCAGGGAGGTTGGCCTCGGCCGTATGAAGCAGCTCCTCTGCCTGGCGTGTGTCCGCGAGCGAGCCCGCGCCATGCCGTTCGAGCGATTGGGTGAGCTTCAGCGAGTCCTGACGAGCCTTGATGGCGTTCTGTGTGACTTCCAGTTGGGCGTCGAGGCTCCTTAGCTGAAAGTACGCCTCGGCAACGCCTTCTACGAGAGTAGAGCGGGTTGCTTTCTGGGCCCATTCGCTGGCCAGCAGATCAGCGCGCGCGGCTTCGGTCTGGCGGCGATACATGCCCCAGAAATCGAGGTTCCACGCTCCCGATCCGCTGAAGCCTCCTCCGTTGAAGAAGGAGTTGCCTGGTGTGCCGTTGGCGTTATTGCTGATGAGTGACGGAGGCGCCTGCAGTGCGGTGTAGCCGAGTCCGGCAGAGACAGAGGGGAGCTGCTGGGCATGTGTGATGCCGAGCTGCGCCTGGGCCTCCAGAACGCGCTGGGCTGCGATGTGCAGGTCCAGGTTATTTTGCAGGGCCTCCGTGATGAGGCGTTTCAGGACGGGGTCCTGAAAGATCGATGCCCATTGCTGATCGGAAAGAGAGGCCGTTGAGGCCGCAGGAGCGATGTCCGGCGCGAGGATTCCGCGATAGCTTTGCGGCGTGGTGTCGACGGGACGCTTGTAGTTGGGGCCCACTTTGCAGCCGACCACCATCAGCGTCAGCACGCCGGCGACCAGGGTTTGCACGATTCTCTTCACGACAACGTTCCTTCTGGAGGGTTCAGCCAACTCCATGGGGCAGACGGGATGTTCAGCGCACTTCGACATGTTGACCCTCATTGAGCAGATCGCTCGGACTGGCTACGAGCGACTCCGAGCCCTGTAGCCCTGCAAGAACTTCGACCTGTGTTCCCATGTCTTTTCCGATGGAGACCGGGGCGAAGTGGATGGTGTGGTCGGCGTTCACGATGACGACATGCATTCCCGCGTGGTCGACGACGAGAGAGCTGGTCGGAATGATGAGAGACGTGCGCTGCTCGGGCAGGGTGAACTTGATCTGTGCATACATGCCCGGCAGCAGGGAACCGTCCTTGTTGTCGACCTGCACTTCGGTCAGCATGGTGCGGGCTGCGTTATCGAGAGCACCGGCGTTGCGGATGACTGTTCCCGTGTAGGAGCGCCCTAGACGTTCTTTGACATCGACGGCTGCCTTCTGGCCATCCTGAATGTTGACCGCCTCGGACTGGGGCACGTCGACCTGGATGCGCAGCGTGCCGCTCTGCGCAATGCTGAAGAGCGGTTTGGCTGTGCTTCCTCCGCCAGTGCTGACGAGATCGCCGCGCTCGACGTTACGTGCAGTGATGACGCCATCGAACGGAGCGACGATGCGTTCGAAGCTCTGCATCTGCTGCAGCCGTGCTACGTTTGCGTGATTGGCCGTGACGCTGGCCTGGGCGGCTGTGATGTTGGCATTGGCTGCGGCTACATCGGCAAGCCGGGCGTCGTGAGCCTGCACGGCCTCATCGACGATCTGTTGTGAGATCGCGTGCTCTTCGCCGAGGGGAACATCGCGCTCCTTGGTGAGGCGAGTCAACTCCGCGTTGGCTTTGGCCTGCGCGAGCGCAGCCTGGGCCTGCTGAAGCGATGCCTGCGATTGGGCAAGGGTGGCAAGGGCCTGGAGCAGTTGCTGATCGATCTCAGGCGAAGAGATGACAGCCAGTACCTCGCCTGATCTCACCTTCGTGCCGATGTCGACGTTCCTGCGGTCGAGGTAGCCATCGACGCGAGCGAAGAGGTTGGCGCTGTAGAGCGGCTCGATGTTGCCGGGCAGCAGGAGTTCGGAGGTGGGCTCGCCCTTCTGCGCATGCACCAGCGAGACGACAGGGTGTGTCACGCTGGATTCGTTGACTGCAGCCAACGCCTCTCGCTGCCGCGCCAGGCGTGGAAGGACGCCGATAGCGACCAGGATGGCCAGGATCACGACAACTCCAACTACCTTGACGAAGGGGCTGCCGGATTTTTGCTGGGTCTTCTGGGTGGGGACGGTTTGAGTCTGCTGGGTCATGCTGCCTCCTGTGGCGTGCTGGCATTTTTTCCGTGGATCAACGTGAACATCAAGGGAACGAAGAAGAGCGTGGCGAAGGTCGCGACCGTGAGGCCGCCGATCACTGCACGCGCCAGCGGCGCATTCTGCTCGCCGCCTTCGCCCATGCCCAGCGCCATCGGCAACATGCCGACGATCATGGCGAAGGCGGTCATGATGATGGGCCGCAGTCGCGTGAAGCCGGCTGTGATCGCGGACTGGAGAGGATCGACGCCCTTGGCGCGAAGCTCATTGGCGAAGGTAACGAGGAGGATCGAGTTGGCTGTGGCTACGCCGATGGACATGATGGCGCCCATGAGGCTGGGGACGTTGAAGGTCGTCTGCGTCAGGAACAGCGCCCAGACGATGCCGCAGAACGCTCCGGGCAGCGCGCAGATGATGATGAACGGATCAAGCCAGCTCTGGTAGTTGACCACCATGAGCAGGTAGACCAGCATGGCCGCGAAGGCAAGGCCGAGGCCCAGACGATCGAAGGCTTCGTTCATGCTCTCGACCTGTCCGCGCACGACGATCGTGGTTCCCGCTGGAAGGTTTTTGCTCTCTTCCTTCACAATCTGGTTGACCTTTGCAGCCACTGTGCCGAGATCGCTGTCCTGCGTGTTCGCGAAGATGTCCAGAACCGGCGCACCGTTATGGTGGTTGATCACTACGGGGAGAATGGCAGGAGTTAAGGTGGCCATGTTTCCCAACACCTCTGTGCGATTGTTCAGAGTGTGGATCGGGATAGGGGTATTCTGCAGTGCGTTAATCGAGTTGATGTTGTACTGCGGGGTCTGCGCGGCGACGGTGTAGGTGATGCCCATCTTCGGATCCAGCCAGAAGTTGGGTTGGACCTGAGCGCTGGAGCTGAGCGAGATGTAGATGCTGTTGGCTACGTCCTGCTCTGTAAGACCAAACTGTGCTGCCCGCACGCGGTCAATATCGAGATGGAGATCGGGCGCGTCGAGGACCTGGTGCATATGGACGTCCACCGCTCCCGGAACGGCAGCCAGGCGCGCGCGCAGGCGACGGGCAACCTCGTAGTTGGCCGGATCGTAGCCTCGTACCTGGACATCGATCGGAGCAGGCAATCCAAAGTTGAGGATCTGAGTCACCATGTCGGCGGGCTGGAAGAAGAACGTGAGATCGGGGAACTGCTGCTGCAGCTGCGACCGCAGTTCTTTCATATATTTCTGCGTCGGGCCGTGATGTTTCTCATCCAGTGCGATCAATACCTCTCCATCGGCACTGCTGATGGTCGCGCCATCGCCGAAGGCATAGTTGAAGGTCTCAGGGGTCAGCCCGATATTGTCTGTGATCAGTGTGATCTCGTCCGCGGGGATGGTCTTACGTATCTGTTCCTCCACCTGGCTGAAGAGCACCTTGGTGGACTCGATGCGTGTTCCCGGTCTGGCGCGTATGTGCAGCTTGATCTGTCCCGCATCGACAGAGGGGAAGAAGTCTCGACCGATGAAGGGAAGCAGGACAAATGCCGTGGACATGAGGGCGATGGACACGAACAGCGCAGGCTTGCGATGGGCCAGTACAGTTTCGAGAGCCCGTGTGTAGCGCGTCTGCACCCAGGTGTAGCCCTCGTTGAAGCGGTCATGCACGCGTCCGAAGAAGGAACGCGTGGGCTTAGCCAAAGTCTCGAGATCGAAGTGGCCTTCGAAGGTGTGCTCGGCTCCGAGCATGTAGTTGACCAATACCGGAACCAGTGTGCGGGAGAGGACATACGACGCCAACATGGCGAAGACGACGGCCAGTGCCATCGGCGTGAAGAGGAACTTCGCCGGACCCGTGAGGAAGACCACCGAGACAAAGACGATGCAGATGGTCAGCGTGGAGACGAGCGTTGGAGTTGCAATCTCGGAGGCGCCGATCAGTACGGCTTCGCGCAGTGGCTGGCCGTCCATGTGGCGATGAATGTTTTCGATGGTGACGGTTGCATCGTCCACCAGGATGCCGATGGCGAGCGCGAGGCCTCCGAGGGTCATGGTGTTCATCGTCTCGCCCATGGCGCTAAGGACGATGATGGAGCTGAGAATCGAGAGCGGGATGGAGATGGCGATGATCAGCGTGCTACGCCAACTGCCAAGGAAGAGCAGGATCATCAATGCCGTCAAAGAGGCTGCAATCACGCCTTCCCGCAGGACGCCCACAATCGCGGCTTTTACAAAGATCGACTGATCGAAGAGTTCCGTGATCTTCAGACCCTTCGGAGCCGCTGCACGGGAGGCGGGCAGCACGTCGTTCTTGACCTGGTTGACGATATCCAGCGTAGAGACAGAACCCGTCTTCATGATGGAGAGAAGGGCCGCCGGTTTGCCATTAGCGCGGGCTACATTCTGTTGCACGGACCAGCCGTCTCGCACATGGGCAACGTCCCGCATATAAACCAGCGATCCATTGACGGTCTTGATGGGGACGTCGTTCAACGACAGTGCGTCGACCGGACTGGAGTTGGTGCTGACGGTATATTCACTGTTGCCGACTTTGGCTGTTCCCGAGGGAAGCGTAACGTTTTGTGAATTGATCGCCGCAGTGATATCGATGGGGGTCAAGCCCTTGGCAAGAAGGGCATTTTGATCCAGATCGACCATGATCTGGCGTGCGACACCACCGTAGGGTGTAGGTAGAAGGGTGCCGGGAACGGTGCTCAACTGCTGACGGATGCGGAACAGGCCGTAGTCGTAGATCTCCGATTCGGAGAGCGTATCGCTCGAAAGCGCAAGCTGGATGATCGGCACCGTGGAGGCGCTGAAGCGCAGGATCCACGGGGGATTTACGCCAGTCGGCATGCGGAAGCGAATGGAGTTCACGGCCGCGCCTATCTGCGCCGTGGCGGCGTCGATGTGTACCTGGGGCTGGAACGAAATTTTGATAACGCTGGCGCCACTGGTCGTCTGTGAATCGATGGCCTTGATGTCGTTGACCGTGGCCATCACGAACTCACTGAAGACCGTGATTCTCTGCTCCATCTCCTTTGCAGGCAGCCCTGTGTAAGTCCAGATTACGGTGACTTCAGGAATATCGATGTCGGGAAAGATGTCGGTCGGCGTCGTAGCGATCGCTGAGAATCCCAGAACCAGGATCAGGATCGAAGCTACAATGAACGTGTAGGGCCGGTTTAACGCAAGTCGAACAATCCACATCTTGATCTCTCCATTTGCAGAGCACTTCACAAGCAATCAGCGCAATGGATAGTTAGATGGCTATCGAAATAGTTGGATTCAGAAATGTGTTTCCCGACTCCAAATCAAGGTTGTCGCGTCTCATAGATATGGAAAAAATGACGGACGATGAGGTCGCGCAAATAGGGAAGGCCCTGGGGGATCCCAACCGCCTGGCCATCTACACCCAGATTGCGGAGCATGAGGAACTATTCTGTGGCGAGATGCACGCCAAGCATGTGATCTCCGCGCCGACGCTGTCGCACCATCTCAAGGTGCTGACGGACCTGGGGCTCATCACCTCTCGCAAAGAGGGACTCAACGTCTACTACCGTGCGCTGCCGGAAAAGTTTGCGAATTACCTGAAATATCTAGGCCAGATCGGCTCGAAGCGCAATCGGTAATCGAGCGTCCGATCCTTTGCCGTTCACTTGTTGAAACTGGACGATAACGCGGTGAGGGCAAAGACGTATACTGGAGATCTTATGTCTATTATCCGCAACGTCGCCGCCATTGCGAAGGGTATGAGCATCACGCTCCGAGAGGGTTTCCAGCCAACCGAGGTGGAGAACTATCCGGATGGTAAAGGCCCGCTGCGCGGTGCGCAGCTTCAGGAGCGTTTCCGCGGCAAGCACCAGTTGCAGCGCGACGAGAACGGCCTTGAGAAGTGTGTGGCCTGCTTCCTGTGCGCAGCAGCCTGCCCCGCGAACTGTATCTACATCGAGGCGGCGGAGAACACCGAAGAGGTCCGCATCTCCTCGGCCGAGCGGTATGCGAAGGTCTACAACATCGACTACAACCGCTGCATCTTCTGCGGCTACTGCGTGGAAGCCTGTCCCACCGATGCGATCACGCACGGACACGGCTTCGAGCTGGCAAGCCTGAATGCAACCAGCATGGTCATGCGCAAGGAAGATTTGCTGGTGGCCATCTCGTCGGGGCTTCCGCAGTCGAACAAAGAGCATGCAGAGGTTCTGGCTTAGAGACACAGCAGCAAACGAGATCTATCAGCGGCGGGCCTTCGGGTCCGCCGTATTGCGTTGGAAGGCTTGTGATCTGACCGTTTCCGGGTGCGTTTCCTGATCTAAATCCGTTAATCACACGATGGTATGATGGCCGCTCAATCGTTGGACTGTTGAGGGAAACTTGAAGACTTTGTCGCTGCTTCGCGCCATCTCCTGCCCGTGCCTCGTAGCTGCTTTCCTGTCCTGTACCGGCACCGCTCAGACGGCGAGGAGTGGCAGTGTTTCGCCGGTGCTTAGCGCCGCTAAAACGGAGCTCGACCGGGACTTCGCAGAGCTCAAGAAGCAACCCGTTGCCCCCTATTACCTGAGCTACGAGATCATCGACTCGAATACGGCGACGGTTTCCTCGAGCTTCGGGGCGCTGGTGCATAGCGGTTCAGCTCATCGTCGTACCGCGCATATCGACGTCCGGGTGGGCGATTATGCTCTCGACAATACCCACCAGGTCCGCGGCAAAGGCCCAAGCCTGGGAGCCAGCGGTATCTCCAGTGTTGTCATCCCTGTCGATGACGATCCGCTTCCTATCCGCTCCGCGTTATGGATCGAAACCGACAAACGCTACAAGCGCGCCCTCACGCAACTGTCTGCCGTCCAGACCAACAACCAGGTCAAGGTTGAGCAGGAAGATAAGTCCGACGACTTCTCGCACGAGAAGCCCGAGCAGGCGGTTGAACCCATCCCCGAGGTGACTGTGGACCGCAAGCTATGGGAGGAGAAGACCCGCAAGTACACAGCGCCTTTCCATCGCTATGGCGATCTCTTCAACGCAACCGCCATCCTCACGGCCGATCAGGAGGCGCGCTGGTTTGTCTCCAGTGATGGCTCCATGATCCAGACTTCGACGACCTACTATCGTCTCTTCATCGAAGCCACCTCAAAGGCTCCTGATGGCATGGAACTTCCGCGCTATGAGTCCTTCGCCGCGCTTACTCCGCAAGGGCTTCCCGACGACGCCACCGTACTGAAGGCCGTGGACAAGATGATTGCGGATCTCAAGGCTCTGCGTGCCGCGCCTATCGTCGATCCCTACACCGGTCCTGCGATTCTCTCCGGCCGAGCGACTGCCGTCTTCTTTCATGAGGTCTTCGGCCATCGGATCGAGGGGCATCGCCAGAAGAATGAGGCAGAAGGACAGACGTTTAAGAAGATGGTGGGCCAGCAGGTGCTGCCGAGCTTTCTCTCTGTCGACTTCGACCCGACAATCAAACGTTATGGCGGGGTGGATCTCGTCGGCTCCTACACCTTTGACGACGAGGGTGTCAGGGCTCGTCCCGTGGTATCGGTGAAAGATGGAGTTCTCGAAAACTTCCTGATGGGACGATCGCCGATTGAAGGGTTTCCGAATTCAAACGGACATGGCCGGGCCCAGGCAGGCTTCGAGCCTGTAGCGCGTCAATCGAACCTGGTCATCGTCAATTCGAAGCCCGTTTCGCGTGAGGAGTTGAAGAAGCTGCTCATCGCCCAGATCAAGGAGCAGAATAAGCCCTTCGGTCTCTACTTCGACGATATTCAGGGAGGATTTACGCTTACGGGCCGTTCCATTCCCAACGCGTTCAATGTACAGCCCATCATGGTCTATCGCATCTATCCAGACGGCAGGGAAGAGTTAGTGCGTGGCGTGGATCTTGTCGGCACGCCGCTCACGGTCTTCAGCAAGATACTGGCTGCCGATGACGAGAAAGCCGTCTTCAACGGCATCTGCGGAGCGGAATCGGGACAGGTTCCGGTCTCTGCCAGCGGCCCGGGCATCCTTATCTCCCAGATTGAGGTCCAGAAGAAGGCGAAGTCCCAGGAGCGTCCGCCGATTCTGCCTGTACCCTTTGCGGCGGCACAAGGAGGTGCGAGATGAAGAGACATCTGCTCGTTCTCGGCCTCTTCCTTCTTGCCTCGTCGCATCTGCGTGCTCAGCAGGATGACGTCGAGACCCGCGCCATGAGGGACGAGATGCAGCGCTCCATGAAGCAGCTTCATCTCGAGGGGATGGACGGCCCTTATTACATCGCCTATAAGATCGTCGACGCCGATACGCTCGAAGCCCGAGCCAGCCTCGGTTCGCTCGTCTCCAGCGCGGAGAGTCGCAGCCGTGTTCTGTCTGTGAGTGTGCGGGTAGGAAGCTACGACCTGGACAACACCAACTTCTCACCAGCGGGGGGAGGCCTGGCCGCTCTGCTTGGCTCCCTCGCCAGCGGCAACACGGTGCTGCCGGTGGACGATAGCTACGACGAGCTTCGCCGCAAGATCTGGCTGGCTACGGACTCCGCCTACAAGAAGGCCGTTGAAGATCTCTCTGCCAAGAAGGCAGCACTATTGAACAAAAACAGGGACGAAAAGGTTCCGGATTTCAGCAAGTCGTCACCGCACCAGGAGTCCGAGACACTTCCCCTGGTCCACGAAAAACTTGCTGACGCCGAGCATCTCGTTCGTATTGCATCCGCGGTCTTTCGTACGCTGCCTTCCGTTGAAGCCTCCGAGGCGCAGTTCGAAGTCAGCAACACGACAGAGCATTTTCTCAACAGCGAAGGCACGACGTACGTTCGCCAGATTCCCACGCTCTACTTTCAGTCCTCTGCTTCGATGCAGAACGTTACCGGCGAAATCTTCAGAGATTCCTACTCCGTCTATGGACGGTCGCTTGCCGAACTGCCAGCCGAAACAGCCCTGGTACAGGGCTCGCAGGACGTCGTCGACCGTCTAACGGCGCGGCGAAAGGGGCATGTAGCCAAGCGCTACAACGGCCCAGTCCTGCTCGAAGGCCAGTCCGCGGCGGAGCTCTTTGCGCATGACTTTGCCCCTTTGCTTTCCTCTCGAATGCACTCCGGTGGGGAGGGCGGTTCACTCCTGGCATTGCTCACTGGGGCTAACACCACTTCGACCTCCAGCATGCTCAATAAGGTAGGCAGCCGAGTCCTTCCGGAGTTCCTCACGGTTGTCGACAATCCGCAGCTTACGCAGGCGGAGGGGCATACGCTCTTCGGGAACTACAAGTTCGATGAAGAAGGGACGCCTTCGCAGGAGACTGTTCTGATCCAGGATGGATTTCTGAAGACGCTTCTTACTTCACGGGCGCCTGTACGCGGCATGTTGCAGAGTACGGGAAACATGCGGGAACGCGGCATCCTTGCCGGCAATCTTTTTTTGAACTCGACAAAATCCGCTTCGACGGATGAGCTCAAGACGCAACTCATCGACCTTTTGAAGGCACGGAACCTCGAATTCGGCATCATTATTCGACGACTCTCTGGGAATATTGCGACCGAGTGCTCTCGCGTGTACCCCGATGGCCATGAAGAGGCTCTCCGCGACGCACGTGTGGCCGAAGTGACGGCCAGCTCATTCAAGGATATTCTGGCCGTCTCCAAGGACCGTACTGTGTATACCGAGCGTGTGGCGGCTAACTCGCTCGCGGGGCTGTTGTCTCATGGGGATCTCATCACCTACGTTGTGCCTGACATGCTCTTTGAAGATATGACGGTGGAGCATGTCCCCAACGAATCTCCCAAGCTGCCTGATATTCCAAGCCCTCTGGCTGCGAATTGACCAGTATTGGTTAGGTCTTGGTGAGATCCGCCAGCTCGGCGTTGGTGGCGCGGAGGTAGTCCGCAGGCTTCATGAGAAGCTGCAGGCCGCGCTGCCCGGCGGAGATCGAGAGAATGTCGAAGAGTTCGATGGTCTCGTCGGCGAAGGCGCGAAAAGGCTTTTTTGCGGAGAGCACTGTTACGCCGCCGCGGATGTAGCCGGTGAGCGGTTCCACTTCTTTTAATGCGGCCAATTCAGCGTTGCGTGCTCCAGCAGCGGCGGCGAGTTTCTTGAGATCGAGTTCGCTGTCGCCGGGAATGACGGCAAAGATGTGTTCCTTGTCGCTGGTATGGGTGAGTAGCGTTTTGAAGACCTGCTCGGGCGGCAGACCGATCTTGTGCGCGACCGAGATCGCGGTGAGATCGTTGGGATCGACTTCGTATGGGCGTAGTTCGTATGCGATGCCGAGGGAGTCGAGCAGGCGTGCGGCGTTCGTCTTGGTGGGCTTCGGTGGCATTGGGTTTCGAGAACGAGTTACGAGTTTTGAGCAGCGAGTTGCGAGATCTCTTCGCGCTCCGCGATGCGGCCTTCGCGGAGGGTCAGGACGAGGCTTGCCAGGGGGTGTGCGAGCTCCGGCTGATGCGTGGTGAGCAGCAGCGTGCGCCGGGTGCCGTGGACTGAAGGTGTAGCCAGGTAGTTTCGCAGGCGCTCGACCATGCTGCGGGCTGAGGCGGCGTCGAGATTGGAAAAGGGTTCGTCGAGCAGAAGCAGGTCGGGCTCGGTGAGGAGCACGCGGGCCAGGGAGGCGCGTTGACGCATGCCCTGCGAGTAATCGCCGACGCGACGCGGGAGCGCGGGGTCCAGGCCTACGTCGCGTAGCGCCTGTTCCGGAGAGAGGGGGCGGGGAGCCTCGTCGGCATGCAGGCTGGCGAAGTATTGGAGATTCTCGAGGCCGGTGAGTTCGTCGTACAGCATGGTCGCGTGGCTCATGGTGGCGACGCGGTGGCGCTGATCGATTGGCTTTCCGCCGAAGACCGAGACCGTGCCGTAGCTCGGCGTGGCGAGGCCGGCGACGAGCTTCAGTAGAGTGGATTTACCCGCGCCGTTCTCTCCGAGCAGGACGACGCTGGCCCCGGCCGGAAGGCTCAGCGAGACGTCGCGGAGAGCGGCGAAGTTGCCGTAGAGGCGCGAGACGCGATGAAGGACGACGGCTTCGTCAGATGCGGGGAGACTGGTCACGGATGGGTTAGTTGTTGAGCTTTGCGACGTTCCCTGTGGGGGCTGCGCTGGGCTTGGCGGCAGGGGCGTACTTGCTGGCGCACTTGGCCTGGAGCTGGGTCGCGTGGAAGACGCCGTCGCGGCCATAGGTGCCGATGGCGAGGGCCTGGGCATCATCCTTGAATGAGTCAGGTGGCGGCTCCGCGCCCTGGTAGTTCACGCGCAGCAGCTTACCCTGTTCCACCAGCGTGAAGGTGGCGTTGGTGCCGACGTGATTGATGCTGCCGGGCTGGACGTTGCCGGCCACGCGCAGGTGGCGGGTGTAGGCCCTGTTGCCCAGCTGCTGCAGCTCGCCGATGGTGACGTAGTACTGCTTGGAGTCGCCTGAGGCGGAGAGGGCGAGCCAGGCGACGGTCGCCAGAACGATCACGCCTGCGATGATGAACTTTACCGGGGACTTTTGGCTCTGATTCTTCACAATGAATTTAGTTTATCGCGAGCCCACCCATCGCATGGCAATCCTGTGCGATGAATGGGCTCCCGACAAAAATCTGACAATTATTCGAAGGTAACGGACAGGGTGCGCCGCTCGTGGCTGCTCTGCCGTGCCAGCTCCAGCAACTGGATGACGCGGAAGCCGTCCTCGGAGGGGATGGCCAGCGGAGCTTCGCCGCGAATGGCGTCTCGAACGTTGGCATAGAACAGCCGGTAGTCGCCGGTGACGCTGGGATAGGGATTGCGGGCGATCTGTATGGGCTCGTTCAGGTCCGTTCCGACGGCCAGCGTGCCCCAGGCCGATTCGGGTTCGGGCAGCCAGGCTTCCGGGGCTCCCAGTTGTGGCGGGCGGGCGCCGCCGAGCAGGGCAGACTCCTGCGGATCGAGGCCCTGTTTGGTGTAGCTGCCGAGCGTTCCGTGTACGCGGAAGCGGGGCGAGGCGTTGGCTGCCAACATGGTGGCGTGGCACTCGTAGCGCAGGCTGCGGGTGTCGCCGTTGGCGGATTTGACGTCGTATTCGAGGACGATGTCGAAGGCGTCATCGATATCGGTCTTGTCCCGGTCGGTGCGGACGCTGCCGGTGATGCGCGCGGGAAGTCCGAAGAGTGCAACCGCCTGATCGACGAGATGCGGCCCGAGGTCGAAGAGCAGACCGTTGGGGTCGCCTCCAATCTCCTTCCATGTGCCCGCACGTTGCAAGGGGCGAAAGCGGTCGAAGTGGGCCACGACCTGGGTGATGCGTCCCAGCGTTCCTTCGCGATGCAGCTTGCTGATGGTAAGGAAGTCGGTGTCGTAGCGGCGATTGTGGAAGGGCGCGAGGATGCGGCCGTACTGCCTGGCGAGGTCGATCAGTGTGCGGGCGGCAGTGGCGCTGGTGGTGAGGGGCTTGTCGACGACGACGTGCTTGCCGGCCTGCAGGGCCTGGGAGGCCAGGTCGAAGTGAGTCTCGTTGGGCGTGCCGACGACGATGAGGTCGATGCTGGGATCGGCAAAGGCCTCTTCGGGAGAGCGCAGGATGCGGGCGGTGGGATAGGCGGCGGCTGCGGTGTCGCCGGAGCGCTGGACGATGGCCGTGAGCTCCAGTCCGGGAACCGCGGCGACGAAGGGGCAATGGAAGACCTTGCCGGCGAGACCGAAGCCGAGGACGGCGGTCCGAATGGGGGCGGGGGAGGGAGTGCTCATAGGGGCTATCGTACGAGAAGGAAACAGGAATCAGGAAGTGCCCCGGTTCTCCGGTTGTATTTCATGAGCTCACGGCCAAAGCCTGTCATTTCTCCGCTCCCGTTGGTCGGTCGAAATGACAGGCCGTGGGGTAGGTTTGTAAGTACAGTGATGTGCCAACCTGACCGCATTTGATCCAAGCCCTGGCAATTCCTTCCAGAGGGCTGTTTCCTCGTTTCCTGTTTCCTCTCCCTACAATTTCCGCAGCAACTTTTGCATACATCCCGGGGGAGGGTGCATCTAGTACTAGGAATAGTCTTTAGGTCTACGAGGAATAGTCTTTGCGTCTGGCAGGTGGCAGGAAGATTTATAACCGGGGCGTGGTAAACGATTTAGCATGAGAGATATGGTCAAAGTGAATAAGCGTGCGTTTCCCAATGCGCTCGCCCTTCTGCTGGCGGTGGCAGGTGTGCCGGCAGTGGCGCAGAGCAGCGGAGGCAGCAGCACTACTGACTCATCCAGCAATATTCAGTCGGTGACGGCGGTGCAGCAGCAGCTTTCGCAGCCAGGGCCGAGTGTCACCCCGTCGAGTGCGGCCGATTCCTCTTTTCGCGGCAGTATCGTTCGTGACAAGGCGACGGGCGACGTATTGCAGTTGACGCTCGACGATGCCATGCAGCGCGGGTTGCGCAATAACCTCGGGCTGGTATTGCAGACCTCCAACGAAAAGTCAGCCAACGGACAGCGTTTGCAGCAGCTCCAGGAGCTTCTGCCGACCGTGAAGGGCTCGGCTTCGATCGAGGTGCAGCAGATCAACCTGGCGGCGTACGGCCTGAAGTTTCCGGGGCTGAACCCGATCATCGGACCGTTCCAGGTGGTGGATTTCCGGGCATATCTGACGCAGAAGCTGGTGGATCTGCAGTCGCTCGAGAACTACATCTCCTCAAGGCATAACTTTGAAGCGGCAAAGCTCAGCGCACAGGACGCCCGCGACCTGGTGGTGCTGACGGTCGGCAATGCGTATCTGCTGTGCATCGCGGACGCGGCCCGTATCGAGGCCGTGAAGGCGGATATGGCGACCTCCAAGGTATCGCTCGATCAGGCGACCGCGGCGCATGAGGCGGGCACGAGTCCCAGGCTCGATGTGCTGCGGGCCCAGGTGGACTATCAGAACGAGGATCAAAACCTGATTGCGACGACGAACCAGTTGGCCAAGGACAAGCTGGCTCTGGCTCGGGCGATCGGCCTGCCGCTGGAGCAGAAGTACGAGCTGGCCAATACGGAGCCCTTCGCGGCGTTAGATACTCCCGATCCCGAGACTGCCTTTCAGGCGGCGCTGAAGCAGCGCAAAGATCTGGCAGCGATGGCCGAGCAGTTGAAGGCGGCGCAGGCGAGCAAGAAGGCGGCGTTTGACAGCCAGTTGCCCACGGCGAGCTTCAGTGGCGACTACGGCGATATGGGCACGACGCCGGGTCACTCGCACGGAACGTTTACGGCGACGGGGCAGGTATCGGCTCCGATCCTGCAGATTGCCAAGACGCGCGGCCAGGAAGAGGTTGCCGGGGCGCAGTTCGATCAGACGCAGGCGAAGCTCTCCGACCAGGTGCAGCAGGTGAATGCGGATGTTCGCGATGCGATTCTGGACATCCAATCCTCGGCCAAGCTGGTTGAGGCGACCAAGAGCAATGTGGACCTCGCGCACGAAGCTTTGAGCGAAGCGCAGCAAAGATTCAAAGCGGGTGTCGAAGACAGCCTGCCGGTGTCGCAGGCCCTGTCTGCGGACGAGCAGGCGAACGATCAATACATCAGCGCGCTCTACCAGCACAATGTTGCGAAGCTTTCGCTTGCACGGGCGCTGGGTGTGGCGTCGACGAACTACAAAGACTATCTGGGAGGGAAGTAAGCGTGGCCGATCAGAACGAACAAAAGAATAATCAGGGCGCAGAGAACGCGCCTGAGGCGGAACCGGCACCTAAGAAGTCAAAGAGGGGCATTGTCCTGGTCGTGGTCTTGATCCTGGCGATTGCTGCAGGCTTCTATTTCTGGCGCTCCACCTTTACCGAGGATACCGACGACGCACAGGTCGATGGCGACCTGTACCAGGTCAGTGCGCGTGTTGCCGGCCAGGTGGTACACGTCGACGTCACGGATAACCAGTTGGTGAAGGCCGGCGACCCGATTGCCGAGGTAGATCCCAAGGACTTTGAGGTTGCCCTGGCCCAGGCCAATGCAAACCTTGCCAGTGCCCAGGCGGACCTCGAGCAGGCGAGAGTAAACCTGCCCATCACCCACGTGAATGTGCGTACCAGCGTTTCGACCTCCGGGTCGGATGTTCTGGGAAGCCAGGCATCCCTGTCACAGGCCCAGGCCAATGTGGCGGCAGCCCAGTCTCGTGTGGACCAGGCGCAGGCCAATGCGGTGAAGGCCCAGCTGGATGTGGACCGTTACACGCCGCTGGTGGCCAAGGACGTGATCTCCAAGCAGCAGTTCGACGCTGCGGTGCAGCAGGCTGCGGCGACGAAGGCCGCGCTGGCTGAGGCGGAGCGTTCGGTCAAGGCCCAGCAGGACCAGGTAAGCTTCGCGCAGCAGCATGTGGCGCAGTCGCAGGCGCAGGCCCAACAAAGCGCTCAGAACGCTCCCGGCCAGGTGAAGGCACAGCAGGCACGCATCCAGGCGGCGATCGCCGAGGTGGCGCAGGCCCAGGCCAAGGTCGACCAGGCTCAGCTGAATCTTGGGTACACGAAGATTGTTGCCCCGATTTCGGGTATCGTCAGCAAGAAAAATGTGGATGTGGGCGAGAACCTCAGCGTTGGGCAGGATCTGTTGACGGTAGTTCCGCTGGACAACCTGTGGGTCACGGCAAACTTCAAGGAGACCCAGCTCAAGCAGATGAAGGTTGGGCAAGAGGTCGATCTGAAGGTGGATGCGCTCGGCGGACGGAAGTTCAAGGGCGAATTGCAGCAGATTGGCGGAGCCACGGGCTCGCGGCTCAGCCTGTTTCCGCCGGAGAACGCGACGGGCAACTATGTGAAGGTTGTGCAGCGTATCCCGGTTCGTATCAACTTTACGAACCTGGAAGCCGAAAATAAGGATCACGCGCTACGGCCTGGCATGTCGGTCACACCGGATGTAACGGTAAAACAATAATCGACTGCTGGTTGCTAACGGACGAAACGTTGAGCCGTCCAAAAAACAAGACGAGAAGAGACAATGGCCCGGAGCAATCCGGGCCTTTTTTTCTTTATGCGACTCGCAAGGTTTGCGAACATCTACTTAGCATCAGAACAAGTAAGTTTATATTGCTTGGAAGGGAACACTTATGACTTGGATGATGGGCTTGCTGCTGCGTCACACGTACTCGGTGATCTTTGGCTGGGTATTTGTGGAGCAGGCCGGCCTGCCGATTCCCAGTATTCCTCTGATGCTGGCTGCGGGAACCATGAGCGCTGCCCATAAGGTGCATGTCGCCTATGCACTGCCGGTGGTGATGCTGGCGTGCCTGATTGCCGATTCCATGTGGTACTTCCTGGGCAAGCGCTACGGCACCAAGGTGCTGGATCTGCTGTGCCGGTTTTCGCTGGAGGCTGCAACCTGCGTGAGCAGGACGCAGGGGTCGGTGACCAAGCGCGGCGCCTTCACGCTGCTGTTTGCGAAGTTCGTCCCCGGCCTGAGCACGATGGCCGCTCCGATTGTGGGACAGGCAAAGATTCCCTATCCGACCTTTGTTATCTACGACATGGCCGGTACGCTGATCTGGGCGAGCGTGTGGCTGTTTGCCGGACGCTTCTTCGGCGATCTGGCCAAGCGCAGCAGCGATTTCTTCGCCGCGCTGGGACACTTTGCCGGCCTGCTGGTGGTATTGATGGTGATTGGCGTCGTAGTTTACCGGTTGGTAAAACGGCGTCAATTTGTCACAGAGCTGCGCGGACTTCGGCTGGAGCCGACCCAGTTGCTGGCTATGATCGACGATGCCAAGCGGGAGGGTAAGGAGCTTCCGTTCATCGTAGACCTGCGGCATCCGCTCGACCTGCTGCCCGATCCCCGCGTGCTGCCCGGTGCCCTGCGGATTGGGCCCGATCAGTTGAAGGAACGCAGCATGATGATCCCGCGCGATCGCGATATCGTGCTTTATTGCACGTGTCCGAGCGAGGAGACCAGCGCCAAGGTGGCGATGGAGCTACGTCGCATGGGTGTGCGGCGGGTGAGGCCGCTGCGTGGTGGCCTGCAGGGATGGAAGGATGCTGGCTTTCCGTTAGAGATTATCGAGCTGGTCTAAATAGAGCAGTTATCAGGTGTCAGTTCTCCATTTTCAGTGTCTTTCCTGACAACGGAGAACTGACAACCTACTTTAAAGGCCGTTTTAGCCACTGATTTTAAAAGAGATGCTGAACGTGGTTTCGACCTCGGTGGGTTGGTTGTTCAGCAGATACGGGCGGTAATGGGCTGCGCGGACGGCTTCAAGAGCCGCAGCCTGAAGCATGGCCGGGCCGCTGACGACGTGAGCGCTTTCGATGTGGCCGGTCCTGGAGATGACCGCCTGTATGATGACCGTGCCTTCGGTATGGGAGAGCTTCGCGATCTGCGGGTAGTCAGGGCGGATGGGCGCGAGCAGCATGCCGCTTGAGACTCCCGAGGAGATATGCGTGGGGCCGCCACCTCCCGTTTTTGGAGTCGCTACGACGACATGTGGAGAGGAACTGCCGCCGGGGTCCAGGCTGAAAGGCTGACTGGGGGCGCCCATGCCAAGGCCCAGTGGGTTGGCAGTCGGAGCGTTGCTGGGGGAGGTGCTTTCTATGAAGGTGCGAGTGACCCCTGAAGGCGCATTTGTGGCGGGTGCCGTGGGTGCCGACATGGGGGAACTGGATGCGCTTTCCATGCGAACCCGGGGACGAGGCGGAGGCGGCGGGGGTTGAGGTGGGCGCGGCGGCGGCGCGATGAGCGTCATCATGGGCGCGCGCAGCTTGATGGCCTCCGGGTGGAGCAGCGGCACTGCGATGATGGTGGCGGCGATGGCTGCCTGAATGGCAACCGAGATCACGGTGGGCCAGCGATTGCGGGCTTTTAAACGTGTGGTGGATTCGACGAGAGATCCTTCAAACATGGCGGCACCCCGATGTGAGATCGATGGCGCATCCAGGCGAGGAATGCGATTACTGGCTTAGACACCGCTGTGAAGCTTGATGTTCCCCTTGCATCTGAAGAGGAAGCGATTTGAGTTCGCCGTGACGGGGCAGGGTGTTCGCGAGATGATAGGACAGATGGCTATTACGCAGACGGTTTCGCAAACAGTTTCGCAAACAGAGAGAACGGTTTCGAAGCCGGGACGGGTGCTGTCGGTAGACGTGCTTCGCGGCATCACGATTGCGCTGATGATCCTGGTCAACGATCCGGGCGATTGGGACCATATCTTCGGGCAGCTGGACCATGCTGCCTGGAACGGCTGGACGCTGACCGACATGGTCTTTCCGGCGTTTCTGTTCCTGATGGGTGCGTCGATCATCTTCTCGCTGCAAGCGCGTATTGCACGGGGGAACTGCAAGGGCACGCTTGCCGGGCATATCTTTGCGCGCGCGGGAAAGATTCTTGCGCTGTACTGGGTGCTGGCCTTCTTTCCGCGAATGCACTGGACCATCCGCTGGTTTGGCGTACTGCCGCGTATCGCGCTGTGCTACCTGCTGGCGAGCCTGGTGCTTCTGGCGACGCGACGGGTGCGTGTGCTGATTGCGATCGTTGCGTTCCTCCTGGTGGGCTACTGGGTGCTGCTGCGGTGGGTCCCTGTGCCGGGACTGGGGACGCCGATGCGGGACATTCCGTTTATGGACCAGAACGCAAACCTGGCCTCGTGGATAGACCGCGGGGTGAGCTCCTGGTCGCTGCGGTGGCTGCATACAGGCACGCTGTATCGCAAGACGCGAGACCCTGAAGGCCTGCTGAGCACGCTGCCCGCAGTGGCTACGACGCTGCTGGGGGCTTTGGCTGGGATGTGGATGATCAACGGCCAGCGCGTGGTGAACGGAATGCGCCGGATGCGCATTGGACTGGCGGCGATGGGAGTGGCTGGAGTCGCCGCAGGAGTTCTCTGGTCGCGATGGTTTCCGATCAACAAGAACCTTTGGACTTCAAGCTTTGTGCTGCTCATGGCGGGATGGACGGCCCTGGCGCTTGCTGGCTGTTCGTGGCTGATCGACGATCGGCCTCAGCCCTGGCCGCGCTGGCTGCGCATTTCGAGCTGGCCCTGGCTGGTATTTGGGTCCAATGCGATTGCAGCGTTTACGGTATCGGTCATCCTTGTGAAGGTGCTGCTGTTCTTTAAGATTGCGGATTCGGACGGCGATAAGAACAACCTCTGGGGTGTGATCTATGAGTCAGTTTTTGCGCGCAATGGATCGACGAACTGGACATCGCTGGCATTCGCGGTAAGCTTCGTGGTGATTTGTTTTTTACCGAACTGGTGGTTATGGCGGAAGAAGATCTTTCTGAAGCTGTAGGGCGTGGTTCGGAAGTGAAGAAGGCAACAGTAACAACAGGAGAAGATTTTGGGATACGAAAGCTTGCGGGATTGGTTGAAGGCGCTGGATCGGGCGGGCGAGTTGACGCGCGTCAAGGCGGAGGTATCACCGATCCTGGAGATGGCGGAGCTGGCCGATCGGGCGTCCAAGAGCGGCAAGGGCACTGCAAAGGCCGGTGGTCCGGCGCTGTTGTTCGAGAATGTGACCGGCTATAAGGGCACGCAGGTGTTGATGAACCAGTTCGGGAGCGAGCGGCGGATGAAGATGGCGCTCGAGGTCGATCACCTGGACGATATCGCCAAGCGCATCGAGACGCTGCTGCACCCGGTTGCTCCCGCGGGTTTCATGGACAAGCTCAAGATGCTGCCGATGCTGGCAGAGGTTGGAGGGTTCTTTCCGAAGCGGATCGAGGCCAAGAATGCGCCGTGCAAGGAAGTCATTCTGCGGGGTGCGGATGTTGATGTTCTGAAGTTTCCGGTGCTGCAGACCTGGCCGCAGGATGGTGGGCGATTTATTACGCTGCCCTGTGTCGTTACGCGTGATCCCAAGTCAGGGAAGCGCAACGTCGGCATGTATCGCATGCAGGTCTATGACGGAAAGACCACGGGCATGCACTGGCAGCGCCAGAAGGTTGCCGCGGAGCACTTTCGCGAGCGCATGCGTGGGGCGACCCAGGATGCTGCGGGCGCTGTCGATGTCATGGCTCTGACTGCAGGTGGAACGACGGCGGCCGTCGATACCAGCAGTGTTCCTCAGACCGTGCTGACGAAGATTCGCGGCGAGCGGATGGAGGTGGCGGTAGCCATCGGCACCGATCCGGCGACGACGTTTTCTGCGATTGTGCCTGCACCCCCTGAGGTAGAGGAGTACCTGATCGCGGGCTTCCTGCGCCAGAAGGCTTTGGAGATTGTGAAGTGCGAGACGGTCGATCTCGAGGTTCCGGCGACGGCGGAGATCGTGCTCGAAGGCTATGTCGAGTTGGGTGAATTGCGTACCGAAGGGCCGTTCGGCGACCACACAGGTTTTTACACGATGCAGGATGAGTACCCGGTCTTTCACATCACCTGCATCACGCATCGCAAGGACCCGATCTATGCGGCGACGGTGGTGGGCAAGCCTCCGATGGAGGACGCGTGGATGGGCAAGGCCGTAGAGCGCATCTTCCTGCCGCTGATGAAGCTGACGCTGCCGGAGATCGTCGATGTGAACCTGCCGGCGGAGGGGGTGTTCCACAACCTGATGATCGTGAGTATCCGCAAGAGCTATGCGGGACAGGCGCGCAAGGTGATGAACGGCATCTGGGCGATGGGGCAGGCGATGTTCACCAAGTGCGTGATCGTCGTCGACGAAGACTGCGATGTGCAGGACGTAGCCGAGGTGACTCTGCGGGTGACGAACAACATCGATCCGGAGCGTGACATCCAGTTCACGCTGGGACCGGTGGACTCGCTGGACCACGCGTCGCGGCTGCCGAACTTCGGCAGCAAGATGGGGATC
Source organism: Granulicella mallensis MP5ACTX8 (assembly GCF_000178955.2). NCBI lineage: Bacteria > Pseudomonadati > Acidobacteriota > Terriglobia > Terriglobales > Acidobacteriaceae > Granulicella > Granulicella mallensis. The sequence continues at coordinate 2,542,464 of NC_016631.1, forward strand.
GACGCGACGCGGAAGTGGGCTGCGGAAGGGTTTACGCGTCCCTGGCCGCAGATGCTGACGATGCCGGCAGAGGTGAAGTCGAAGGTGGATCGCATCTGCAAGGGGCTGGGGATTGAGTAAAGAATTCAAGAAACCGGGGATTGAATGCGAATTCGCGTATGCGGAGTGGTTCTTGGTTGTTTAGTCTTTGCAGGGAGCATATCCGCTCAACAAACAGGCGCATTCAGCAGGAAGAACACGTGGACTGTTTTCGCGGAGTACTCCAATACCTCAAGCCATATCGTTGCGGGCGCGGCGCGGCAGAGAAAACTTGCCGATCTGGGCTTTGCGTATACGCGGCGTGTTGTGCGATTTTGGGGAACCGACCTGAGCTATCAAGCTGAACTGCGTCCGGTGATGTTTGAAAGCGATCCTTTACAGATCAACAGGTACCAGTTCACCCCTTCGGGAATCAGTTTGCCATCTCCGGCCTCTGAGATTCAGACCGCTACGGTGGTATCTCCATGCCAACCTGGTTCTGGGAAGAGTATTTTCCCAGGCGGGACAGAGACCTATAACACTACTTGCGGCCGGCAATGGACCTTTGGAGAGGGCTTTTCTCCGGTGGGCTTTAAATACTCGATGAGGACGCGGCACAAAATACAGCCGTTTCTCATCGGAACGCTCGGGTACATGTATACGAGCCGACCGGTGCCTGTTTCCGATGCGGAGTCCTTCAACTTCCTCATCGATGTGGGGGCGGGTGTAGAGGTTTTTCGTTCGAAGACGAAGTCGATTGCGGTGGAATGTCGTGTGCATCACTTTTCCAATTGGGACACGGCTCAAGACAATCCTGGAACGGATAACGTGATGTACAAAGTGTCTTACAGCTTCGGAAAATAGTGTGGACGGTATACTTTCCAAGGCACTAGTACGCTGATTTTGATTGTAGGAGACAGGGTTTGTCGAAGGCAGAGATTGGAATTATCGGTGGCAGCGGTTTGTATGGCATGGCAGGACTTACGGAAGTACGCGAAGAACGTGTCGAGACACCGTTCGGAGACCCCAGCGACCCATTTGTCCTTGGTAAGCTCGAAGGCCGCAACGTTGCCTTTCTGGCACGGCATGGCAAGGGCCATCGCATTCTGCCAAGTGAGCTGAACTTCAAGGCCAACATCTACGCGATGAAGAAGCTGGGTGTGACGAGCATCCTGAGCGTGAGCGCGGTAGGCAGCCTGAAAGAAGAGCACAAGCCTACGGACTTTGTGATTCCCGATCAGTTCATCGACCGTACGTTCGACCGCACGGCGACGTTCTTTGGCAATGGGGTTGTAGGCCATGTGGGCTTTGGCGACCCGATATGCCCGATCGTGAGCGATGTGTTCGTGAAGGCTTGCGAAGAGGTAGGCGTCGTCGGCAAGAAGGGCGGCACGTATGTGTGCATGGAAGGGCCGCAGTTCTCGACACGCGCGGAGTCTAACCTGTATCGCTCGTGGGGTGCGGATATCATCGGCATGACCAACCTGCAGGAGGCGAAGCTCGCCCGCGAGGCTGAGATTAGCTATGCGACTCTGGCGATGGTGACGGACTACGATTGCTGGCGCGAAGGCCACGACGATGTGACCATCGAGCAGGTGATTGCAGTGATGCATCAGAACTCCGGCAACGGGCAGAAGGTCGTGAAGGCTGCCGTGCGATTGATGCCCTCGGATCTGAGCGCAAGTCCCGCACAGACGGCAGCGAAGTTCGCGATCATGACCGATAAGGCGGTTATTCCGGCGGAGACGAAGGCGAAGCTGGATGTGCTGTTTGGGAAGTATTGGTAGCCCTGCGGGCTTTGGGAATTTGAACAGCTAAGAGCCATGAGGGATTGAGCGAAGAGGGATACTTTTCGCTGGGATTGCATGGTGATTTGAGGGAGAAGATTTGGCGATTCTAGTTGTAGGTTCGGTGGCGTTCGATTCTCTGGAGACGCCCAGCGGCAAGCGCGAGCGGGTACTGGGCGGTGCGGCGACGCACTTTGCCTTGGCGGCAAGTTTCTTTACCGATGTGCGTGTCGTCGGCGTGGTGGGGGAAGACTTTCTTCCTGCGCACGAGGCGGTGTTGACGTCCAAGGGCGTGGATACGACGGGCATCGAGCGCGCTCCAGGTTTGAGCTTTCACTGGACGGGCAGTTATGTGAAGGACCTGAATGCAGCGGATACGCTGGCGACGGACCTGAATGTATTTGCGGAGTTCTCGCCGAAGATTCCGACGAGCTACGAGGATTCGGACTATCTCTTTCTCGCGAACATCGATCCTGTGCTGCAGGCACAGGTGCGGTCGCAGATGCCCCGTGTGAAGATGGTGGCGGGCGACACGATGAACTACTGGATCGGAGCCCATCGCGAGAATCTGTTGAAGGTGCTGCGCGAGCTGGATGTCCTGCTGATCAATGATGGCGAAGCTCGGATGCTGAGCGGAGAGTCGAATGGGCTGCGTGCGGCCGAGAAGATCATGGAGCTGGGGCCGAAGTCGTTGATCGTAAAGCATGGAGAGTATGGCGCAACCGCCTACTTCAGCGCTCGGAGCTTTGGTGATGGCGTAGCGCGGCGGCCCTTCCGTTCGCCGACGATGCCGCTGGGCGAGGTGATGGATCCGACCGGCGCAGGCGACTCGTTTGCGGGCGGGTTCTACGGTTATATCGCTTCGCAGAAGACGTTGACGCCGGAGGTATTTCGCACGGCGATGTTCTATGGCAGCGTCATGGGTTCATTCGCCGTGGAGCAGTTCGGTACGGAGCGTCTGCAGAAGACGACAAAAGCTGAGATCGAAGAGCGCTTCGCGCACTTGAAGGAGATATCTCACCTGTGAAGAGAGCCCGTCGAGAGCCGTTTGCAAGGAAGATAGAGCGGCGGCGATTTTGGCTGGAACAGGCGCCCGGATATAACCCCGAGGCGGTGCAGCCGGTCGTTCGCGGGGAGACGTATGCCCTGTTTACGACGGGAATCATCTTGGGTTTCTTCGCGCTGATGGTTTGCTATGCGAAGGGCTATCTGCTGCTCTATGGCGATGCTGTCGCGCACCTGGGAATTGCGCGGCGGATCGTAGACGCGCGCTATCCGGGCCTGGCGCAGTTGGGCGGTGTTTGGCTGCCGTTGCCGCATCTGCTGATGCTGCCGTTCATCGGCAAGATGTCGATGTGGCAGAGCGGCATGGCTGCGGTGCCGATGTCGGTCCTGAGCTATGCGGCCAGCGTTGCGGGCATGTGGCGGCTGGGCCGCCGGATGCTGCGTCCGCGCTGGGCGCTGGTGGCAACGGCGTTCTACGCCCTCAATCCGAACCTGCTGTACCTTGCTACGACCGCGATGACCGAGACGGTGTTTCTTGGGCTGCTGGTGTGGACCGTCGTGGTAACGATGGAGGGTATCGCGGCTTTGCGTGCGGGGCAGGTGGGGGTGGCTCGCATCCGCATGGTGGTGGCAGGACTGCTGATCCTGGGGCAGGTGTTTACACGCTACGATGGCTGGATCGTTGGCTCAGCCGTATGGTGCTGGTTTGCGGTTGCGGTCTGGCGCAGCGAGGAATCGCTTCGGCAGCGTGTGATGCCGGTGTTCCTGGTCTTTACTGCAATGTGCGTTGCGGGGCCGCTGGCCTGGTTCTGGTACAACCATCACTTCGAGCATGACTGGCTAGACTTCCTGCGTGGGCCGTACTCGGCGAAACAGATTGAACGCAGGACCGCGCCTCCGGGGCAGCACTATCGCGGCTGGCATAACGTCGGCTGGGCAGCGCTGTTTTATACGCGCACGGCACAGATCGATGCTGCGGCATGGGAGACGGGATTTGGGCTGATGCTGGCCGCGATCTATGGTCTCTGGCTGACTTGGAAGAGGCGTGCGACTGCGGAAGCCCGGAGCTTGGCGGAGTCCGTTGCTCTGCTGCTGTGGGTGCCGCTGCCGTTTTATATTTACTCGGTTGCCTACGGTTCGGTGCCGATCTTCATTCCTCAGCTCTGGCCGCACTCCTATTACAACGCTCGCTATGGCATGGAGATGTTGCCCGCGCTGAGCCTTTATGCGGTGCTGGCGGCGGAGAGGCTGGATGTGTGGCTGCACACGAAGACCGAAGGAAAGCTGAAAACCAGTGCACAGCTCTGGCAGCCTGTGGCGTTGCTGCTTTGTGCGGTTAATTGCGCCGTGATGGTCTATCGCATCCCCCCGGTGCTCAAAGAGGGCATTGTGAATGCGACGACACGTGTCCCGTTTGAAAAGCAACTGGCGATCGTGATCGAAGAGCTGCCTCCGGATGTCCCCATCATGATGTCGACCTCGGCGCATATCGGCGTCGTTCAGGTTGCTGGACGGACACTGCGCAGCATGGTCAGCGAGAACGACAACGACTCCTGGCAGGCGGCGCTGGCCGATCCGGCGGGGAAGGCTGACTACATCTTCGCGATGGAGGGTGATCCGGTGGAAGCGGCGGTGAAAGCGCATCCGCAGGGATTGACCGAGCTTGAGGTGATCTGCACGACAGGCCAGCCCTGCACGAAGGTGTATCACTCGACTGTATGGAGCGCGGGCGCGAAGTAGTTCAACCATCAACGGGACGACTCACACAGGGTACGTCCATCGACGCCGTCAGAGTAGTATCCTGACCCGATGGTAGATCCGAGCCACATCCATTTCTCGACGTTCGAGCAGATGATCCTTTCGGGGGCCGCGACCAAGCGACTGCTGATGGCATGCGCGATGGGCGGCATTGTGGGCATCGAGCGGGAGTGGCGGCACAAGGACTCAGGCCTGCGCACGAACCTGTTGATCTGCATGGGGTCGGCACTGTTCACGATCATGAGCGTGGTGCTGGCAGGGGATTCCACGGCGAACCATGGGCAGGTGGCCGCCAATATCGTGCAGGGCGTTGGGTTCCTGGGCGCGGGTCTGATTCTGCACACGAAGAATCGTGTGCTCGGATTGACGAGTGCCGCGACGGTGTTCGTGGTGGCTGCGATCGGCATGACCTGCGGGGCCGGGCTGTACATCGAGGCCCTGATCGCTACAGTGTTGGTGCTGATCTCGCTGCAGGCTGTGGGTGCGGTGGAGAGCAAGTTGGGATGGAAGCGCTATCCGATGATCTATGAGGTACGCGCGGATGTAGGGTCCGCTTTGCCTCGGGCGATTGTAGGGGAGGATAAAGCCGAGGCACTGGCAGAGGATGTTGCGTCCGCCTTGCATCGGATGCAGCGTGCGATCTTGAAGGTGCTGGACTCGGCAGGACAGCGATTGTCGGTGCTGGAGCGCGATAACGTGGCCGGCATAGAGCGGGTTGCCTTTACGGTCGTGGCGACTCGCCGCACGCACGATCGTCTGCTGAAAGAATTGCGAGCGAGTGATGCGACCGACCAGGTGGCAGTGTTTCGAGATACGGAGGAAGAGTGAGCGGGATTGGGTTTGTGAAGGCGCATGCGTGCGGTAATGATTTTCTGGTGATCGAAGAACGAGAGGCCAAAGGAAAGCATGCATCGATGGCGCAGAAGCTCTGTGCTCGCAATACAGGTATCGGGGCGGACGGCATTGAATTTCTCGACCGTCGAGCAGATGGTTCGTTCTTCCTGCGATTGTTCAATGCGGATGGCAGCGAAGCCGAGTTGAGTGGCAATGGTACGCGCTGTGTTGCGGCATGGCTGGCGGCGAGCGAGGGGCGGCAGGAGGTCGCTCTGGGCACTCACGGAGGGATAAGGACCTGCCGTCTGATTGAACGCAAGGGCGCGGAGTGGTGGATTGAAAGTGCGATGGGTGTGCCTCGCGTGATGCCGAGGGCTATTGAAATTGCAGGCGTCAATGGTGTCATCGAAGGCGCCATGGTGAATGTTGGGAATCCGCACTATGTCATCTTTCCAGATAGCGAAGACTTTAGCAGCCATGGCATGAGCTGGCAGGAACTGGGCGCAAAGATCAGCGTCGATCCTCTGTTCAAGTTTGGAACGAATGTCGAGTTCGTTCGTGTATTGGCACAGGACCAGATTGAGTTTCGTATCTATGAGCGCGGCTGCGGACCCACAACTTCGTCAGGAACGGGGACCTGCGCATCGTCGTCCGCGGCGATGACTCTACGTGCTGTTGCTCGTGAATTAGCGGCTGTGGCGCAGGGTGGGACGCAACGGGTGGTCTGGCGGGACAGTACGAGCGAGATGATGCTTACGGGGCCGGCGGAGATCATCTGCAAGGGCGAAGTGGAGTTTGGCGGGTGAGAGAGATTTTGGTGCTTTCAGTTTCGAGAGTCGAGTTCCGAGCGGCGAGTTTCCTATGCTGTTGAGACAGGGAAGTCGTGTTGCCGTGGTTTCGCCTGCGTCGGCGGCGAAGGCGGAGCTTGTGGAGAGTGGCGTTGAGCGGCTCCGCGGGTTTGGCTATGAGCCGGTGGTGATGCCCCACGCTCTGGCGCGCGGGCCGCTGTACTATGCGGGAACTGCAGAGCAGCGCGTGGCTGATCTGCATGCGGCTTTTGCGGATGCCTCGATTGAGGGAGTTCTCTGTACGCGTGGTGGCTGGGGATCGGCGGAGCTTTTGCCTCTGCTGGATCGTGAACTGATTTGCGCGAATCCCAAGGTGTTTGTGGGATACAGCGACCATACGTCTTTGCATACGTGGTTCTGGAATGAGTGCGGCATGCGCACGTTCTATGCTCCGATGGTTGCGGCGGACTGGTCGAAGGACGACGGTGTGGACGAGCGCACATGGCGTGCCGCGATCGAAGGCCATGGCGCGTGGAACGTGGGTGCAGAGGATGGATTGCGTGTTCTGCGTAACGGCAGTGCTGAAGGGCGGTTACTGGGGGGATGCCTGGCGATCCTCGAAGCAGGGTTGGGAACGCCGTGGTCGTTGAAGCTCGAAGAACCTACCGTGTTGTTCGTGGAAGATATCGGGACCAAGCCGTACCAATGGGACCGGATGCTGCAGCACCTGAAGTTTGCGGGCATGATGAAGAATGTGCGGGGCGTCGTGCTGGGCGATATGAGCGCGAACGTTCAGCCGAACGAGATGGAGTTGCTGGAGGCTGCGTGCGTCCATGCCCTGCGTGATTTTGAGGGCCCCATTACGATCGGCCTGCAAAGCGGCCACGTGTCGACGCGGAACCGTTCTGTTCCGCTAGGAGCCTGGGTCGCGATGAAGGAAGCTGAGATGAAGGAAGTGGCGGGCTGACGATGGCAAAGCATGTGCATTTGATTGGGGTGTGTGGAACGGCGATGGCATCGCTGGCAGGGATGCTGCGGGCGCAGGGACATCGTGTCACGGGTTCGGATATGGCGGCGTATCCGCCGATGAGCGATCAACTGCGGGCGATGGGGATTCCCATCATGGAGCCCTACAGCGAGAAGAATCTCGATCCGAGGCCGGACCTGGTGGTGGTCGGCAATGCGATCTCGCGCGGCAATCCGGAGCTGGAGCGCGTGCTGGATGAGCGGATTCCCATGACGTCGATGGCTGCCTTGATTCACGATGAGTTTCTGCAGGATCGCGAGTCCCTGGTCGTCTGCGGAACGCACGGCAAGACGACCACGACGAGCATGCTGGCGTGGATCTATGAGACGGCAGGGATTAGGGAACAGGGATTAGGGATTAGGGAAGATGGCACTGCAAGATGGACACCTTCGTTTTTGATCGGAGGTGTGGCGGAGAACTTTGGCACGAGCTTCAGGGTTCAAGAAGGCACGCGACCCTTCATCCTTGAAGGCGATGAGTATGACACGGCGTTCTTCGACAAGGGGCCGAAGTTTTTGCACTACTTTCCCGATGCCGCCATCCTGACGCATGTGGAGTTCGATCATGCGGACATCTATACGGACTTGAATGCGGTCAAGACGGCCTTCAAACGCATGGTGAACCTCATCCCTCGGCGCGGGCGGCTGCTGGCTTTCGATGGCAGCGAAAACGTGACCGAGTGTGCGGCGAAGGCCTTCTGCGCAGTGGAACGCTATGGCTTCAAGGAAGATTCGTATTGGCAGGCTGTCGATATGAAGCACGAGGGCGTCGTCACTACCTGGACGCTGCTGCGAGGTGGAGTAGAGTTTGCGAAGCTGCGGCTGCCGATGGCCGGCGAACATAACGCATTGAACGCCACGGCTGCAGCTGCGCTGGCCGCAGGGCAGGGGATTCCTGTGGAGGCAATCGTCGAAGCGCTGGCTACCTTTAAGAGTGTGAAGCGGCGGCTCGAGGTGCGGGCCGAGGTGGCTGGTGTGACGGTGATTGACGACTTTGCGCATCATCCGACTGCCATTCGCGAAACCTTGCGGGCGCTGAAGAGCGCCTATGCCGGGCGGCGATTGTGGGCTGTGCTCGAACCGCGTTCCAATACGCTACGTCGCAACGTCTTCGAGCGTGAGCTGGTTGAGAGTCTCTCTCTGGCGGATGAAGTGGTGCTGGCGGGAGTCTTCAAGAGCGATGCGATTCCGGTGTTGGAGCGACTGGAGCCGGAGCATGTTGTTGACGCGTTGAACGCGAGACAGGTTCCTGCAGTGCTGTGTGCCGATGCCGATGCGATTGTGGCGGAGATTACGCCGCGAGTGCGCGCCGGAGATGTGGTGGCGATTCTGTCGAACGGTGGTTTTGGCGGGATTTATACCAAGTTGCCTCAGGCGCTGGAGAAGCTGCCGAAGGCTGTCGTAGCGGGGACGCTGCTCTAGTAGTAAACGGCGCAGCCTCGCGCTTCCAGTGTGGCGATCCACTCTGGAAACACGAAGTCGTTGACCCAGCGGAGATCGAGTTTCTCCAGTCGCGGCAGTTCAGCGATCGAGGCGGGCAGATGCTCAATCGGGTTTCCACGGAGATCGAGTTGGCGGAGTTCGCGTAGCGCCGAGATTGCGTCAGGCAGCCTGGTCAGCTTGTTGTTCCTGAGGTGAAGCTCGCGCAGTTGGGAGAGCTGCCCAAACGACTCAGGCAGTGAGGCAATGGCATTGTCTGTGACCCGGAGTTCGATGAGGCTTGCCATGCTGCTGATGCATTCAGGGAACGTCCCGAAGGCGTTGTTGCTGATGTTCAAGTAGCGCAGCCGCGTCAGCCCTGCGAATGCAGCTGGCAGCGAGGCGAGACGATTGTCGTGCAGGTAAAGAAAGTCGGCCAGGTGAGGCAGCTGCCCGAGGGATGCGGGAACCTGTGTGAGCTGGTTGTGACCCAGATCAATCATGCGGAGCTCTTGGAGCTGTCCGATCTGCTCAGGGATCGAAGAGAGGTCGTTGTCGGCGAGGATCAGGGCTTCAAGTTCGCGTTGCTCCCAGACGTACTCGGGCACGGATCCGAGGTGCTTCTTCCAGAGGTTCAGCGTCTTCGCGATATCTCTCAAGGATTCATCCTAATTGCTCTTTTATGACCGATGAGAGGGGACAAGCATAAGAGAGAAGTTGAATCGGTCCACTGGAGAGCACGATATCCTAAAGGAACATGTTTGCTGCTCTTCGGATGTTGTTTGTGTTCGTAACTTTAGGCGTGCCGGCCGCGCTGGTGGGGATTCCGTGGTCAGCCCTGCGGGGTAACTTCCGCGCCATGTACCGGTGGGGAATGGGAACGGCCCGTTTGGGCATACGCGCAGCGGGAATTCGTGTGCGTATCGAGGGACTGGAAAATATCCCGCAAGGCCGCTCCTGCATCTTCATGAGCAATCATGTATCGAACCTCGACGCGCCGGTATTGCTGCCCTCTATTCCGGGCATGGCCAGTGTGTTTCTGAAGAAGGAACTGATGCGCATCCCCCTGTTGGGAACGGCGATGCGCATGGGAAAGTATGTTCCGGTGTCGCGTGGGCACTCTCGTGAAGAGGCCCGCAAGAGCGTAGAAGCTGCAGCAGACGCGTTGCGTTCAGGCATGCACATCTTCGTGTTTCCTGAGGGGACGCGATCGCCGGATGGAAAGCTGTTGCCCTTCAAAAAAGGCGCGTTTTTTCTGGCGGCGGAGACCGGGGCACCCATGGTTCCGATCGTGATTCGTGGAACCGAACGCATGATGAGCAAAGGCAGCTTGAAGGTTATCCCCGGCGAGGTAGTTGTGCGATTTCTTCCGGTGATGGAGCCTGAGGACTTCGCCACACGCGAAGAGTTGATGGCTGCTGTGCGCGGGGAGATGGAACGGGTGCTGGCGCAGGGGATCTGATTCAGCTTCGAGCAACGGGGAGTTGAGCGGCGAGGGGTTACTTGACGATGGCGTTGTAGCCGTCGGCGAGCAGACGTTGGCGCATGGCGTCTGCATCCTTGTGATTGCTGAAGGGGCCTACCTGAATGTGGATCAGCTTATCCTGGGGCTCGCTATGGGCTGCGACTGTATATCCCTTACGCTGCAGCGCTCCGACCAGCAGACTGGCGTCCTCCTGATGGGAGACGGCGGCTACCTGCACAACGAAGGAGCCTACTGGCGTTGTCGAGGGAGTCGGTGGAGGCGTTGGATGGCTGCTGGAAGCTGACTCGGATACAGGAGCCGGCTTTTTGGTGGGGACGGGTGCCTCGGTCGCAGTTGTCGTAGCCGGGACATGCACGGGCGCGGAGGGCCGTGGGCTGGGTGCTTCCGGCGCATCCTCTGTGTCGTCTGATTCGTTTGTTGCGGCTACCGGTTTAATCGCAGGAGCGTTCGTGTGGCCTGCTGGAGAGCCTGCTGCGGGTTTGAAGGTATTGAATGTGGTCGAGGAAGCATCGGAGGTATCCGATGTGTCGGACGCGGCGGCGACAGGCGGAGCCGATTTATGGCCCATGTTGTAGCCGAAGGCGAAGAACAGCGCGCACAACAGAGCAAGACCGAAAAAAATACCGAGAACTGAACCTGTACCCAGGGTCAGTTCCCGATGGTTTTGCCGGCCCTGAAGATCGTCATCGTCGTCGTCAAGAAGGTGACTCATGGAAGTATGAAGACTCCGGAAGATCAGAAGCGCATATAAAAGCCGACAGTGGGCTCGGATGTGATGGTGTGCTGCTTGATCGTGTAATAGTTCTGGCCGAAGTCGGGAGCCAGATAGAAGAGTTGGCGGAAGGAAGCGCGCAGGCCGAAGTGGCTGGAGAAGTACTCCTGCTGGATGCCCGCCGAATAGTAGTAGGTGGCACGAGCCTGCGAGGGCAAGCTTTCACCGCCGTGCCGGGTCGGTTTGAACTCTGTCGTACCCAGACCCGCAGAGACAAAGGGTTGAAAGCCGAAGATGTGGTGTGCGGGGGTGACGATGTACCCGAGGGTGTACTCGTTAGCGCCCGTTTGAACGGCGATCGGGGGCTGTGGATACGAGAAGTTCTCGGTATAGCGGGCATAACCGAAGTTGAATTCGAAGCCGACGAGAGGTTTCGCGATATAGCGAATGTTGACCAGAGCGCCGACGGTGTTGGAGGGCTGCTGCGTGAGGAAGCAGGGCTGCCCGGGGGCGCAGTCCGGAGCATCGGGACGAAGAACCGGCCCGGAGACGGTCTTGCTGAAGATGCCAGCGCCACTGATGCCGAGGTCGAGGCGGGAGAGCTGACGGTCGAGCACCGACACCTGCTGAGCGCCGGCGCTGCCGAACGTGGATGCCAATACGGCTGCGGCGAGGAAGAGCGAAACTTTGCGAATCAAGACTTGAGGGCTCCGGGGCGCGAAGTGCGCGCTCGTTCTAAGTCTAAACCCTTGTTGGCTCGGGCGCGGCGGGCTAGACGGGTGAGTAGTGAGGTTCCTGCTCCCAGGATGAGACCGCAGCCCGTGGCAACGGCGACATGGACGTGAGGTCTGACTGCTCCGGCGGTGAGGTGCAGGAAGCCAAAGATCAGGGCAGCGGTTGCTGAAACTGCAAGCAGCAGAGGCGTTTGACGCAGCAGGTCGAGCAACAGCAGGCCCATGGCAATAGCGATAAGGACGACTCCGGAGACGTTTATCGGCGAATGGAGGAGTGCTGCAATTGCCAATAGCGTAATCAGGAGACCTACCGCGCCAGGGAAGATCGTTCCAGGCCGGTTGAGTTCGAGATAGATCAGCAGCAGTCCAAGAGTGAAGCAAAGGATGGCTGTATCCGGAGAGAGTGGAAGCCGGGGAGCGATTGCCATGGCTGTGCTGGCGAAATACAAGGGGATCTCCACTTCGCTACGCTCAGGTCAAATATAAGAAATTCAGTCAGAGCCCTATCCGTTTACGGGATACTTTGACCACGCTGCTGAAGATTCTGGCGCAAGGCCTGCGCGGCGGTGTTGGAGGGCTCAAGGCTCAGCGCTCGCGATACGTCGTCGGCGCAGCCAGCCAGAAGATTGTCTGCGAGATCGAGTCGCGCGAGGACGAGATACGCGGTGGCGCTTGGCTGAATCTTGAGAGATTTGCGAGCCTCATCGCGAGCTTCTGCGGCATTGCCGCTAGCTTCTCGGACCTGGGCGAGGCCGACGTGGGCAGCGGCGCTGTTGGGGTCGGCTGTGAGAGCGGATTGAAACTCGCCTTCCGCTTCCGGCAGCAGGCCCTGGGCCAGATAATCGCGGCCTAGCTGGGTGTACTCGGTCGCCTGCTGGGCTGGAGGAAGCATGGCCATGCGTGCCGCGCGCATCTGGTCAAGCTGGAAGGCGGCCTGGCGGAGACCGGCCTCCGAGTAGTTACGGCGGATGCGCTCGACCGGGCTGAAGGAGTTGGTAGCGCTGTCGGTGAGCTTCGTTCCGGCAGGAACGAGGCTGAGGTGAGCCCGCAGCGATCCGGCTTCGTTGTCGTTCGGCTTGAGCTTCAGGGCGGCGTCGGCTTCTTTGAGCGCGCCGGCGGTGTCTCCACGGCGAAAGAGGGCGATGGCGAGGTTGTAGTGGTAGTCCTCGTCGGAGGGGTCGGCTGTCGAGGCCCTCTGGAAGAATGCCGCACCGTCTTTGCCCTGACGGCTAAGCGCTACGGCCTGATCATTGACTACTTCCGGCAAAGGAAGCCTTGTGGCCACGAAGGCGAAGGCCTGTTCAGCGGCTGCATAGTTGGCGGAGTTGAAGTGGGCCAGTCCGAGATAGAAGTTGGCTTCCAGCGCAAGACGGTCGCTGTGCGGCACCTTCGCCAGGGTCGTTGCGGCGGCAGGGAAGTTGCGTACCGTGTACTGTTCTTTGCCGAGCGCCAAGAGAGCCGCCGCGTAATCGGGCACGATGGCCACCGCTGCCTGCAGTCGCTTGATGCGCTCATCGGCTGCGGGAGCGTTGGTGCCGCGAATGTAGTTCTCGAAGGCGGAGAGTGGGACGGCGCCGGGCGCGGCAATGAAGGTGCCTTCGGCCACATTGAAGTGAGGATCGATGTTCCGCGCGACCTTCCATGCGATGGCGTTTTCGGCGTCGAAGAGCCGATTGAGCGGGGCGCCGTCTTCGATAGGCGCGGTAAGGCTGAGCGCATCGACGGAGAGGACTCGGGCCTGAATGGTGATCTGGTCGTTCGCTATGTTGTAGCTGCCGACGATGACATAGTTCGCGTCAAGCTGTTGTGCGATTTTGATCGTGGTGGCGCGGGAGGGCTTGAAGCCAGCCGGCAGCCCGAGGTGATCGAAGGCGAAGAGCCGGTCATCGTGAGAGATGGTGAGGAAGCCGGCGGAGGTAAGGCGCTTGCTCAGGGTGTCCGGGAAGGAATCGCCGACCCAGTTGAGGGAGGGATTGCCGGAGCGGTTGTCGAAGGGAAGGACAAGAACCACGCGGCCGCCGGCCTGCTGGGACTGTGCTAACGCCGGAGCGGCGAGGGAGGCGAAGATCGCCGTGAGAGCGAGGATCGCCGTGAGAGCGAGGATCAGGGCGAAGGGCTTCGACAAGGACCGCATTAGGTCGATTATAGGCGGTCGGCGGCGACAAATTTCTTGTCGAGTTTCGCAAACGCTTCCGTGAGGTCGACGTGGATAGGGGTCCCGGAGACAGTGAGGTTCGTGAAATCGGCTTCGTGCAGGCCTGTGGCATCGAAGGTATAGGCGATGCGACGGAGCGGATCGATAAGCCAGATGTTTTCTACGCCCATCGAGAGGTAGTCGGCGAGTACTTCCTTTGCACGTGAGATACGGTCTTCAGGCGAGAGAATTTCAATGCAAACGAGGGGCGGAGTGGCTGTGACCTGTTCGCGAGGTGCATCGCTGCGCAGTATGGCTACGTCACAAACCCGAACACGGTCTGATGTAACACGGATGCGTTGTTCTACAACGGGATCCGTACCCCAAGACTCCTCATTGAGGGTGAAAACAAAGTAAAAGAAGCCTTGAATTTTTCCGTGCTCGTATTCGCCCAAGTGGCGCTCCTCGATCTCGCCATCAACGAAATCGGCGTCAGGGTGATAGCTGGTGCGGAGGTACTCGTCGATGGAGAGCAGTGCGGGTGTGGTCGCCATAGGACACCTCTAGAGAAATTATGCGCCGGGGATGGGGCCTTCGGCTACTTTTTGCCGAAGACCTCACCCATGCGTCGAATCTGTGCGCCGACGCCGCGGAGCTTTTCTTCCATGCGCTCGTAGCCGCGATCCATGTGGTATACGCGGTCGAGAATGCTCTCTCCGTCGGCCACCAGCGCAGCCAGGACGAGAGCCGCCGAGGCGCGGAGGTCCGAGCACATGACGGCAGCCGATTGGAGTTGAGCCCCGCCGCGAATGGTGGCGGTGCGTCCGCTGACCGAGATGTTCGCGCCCATGCGGTTCAGTTCGCCGACGTGCATGAAGCGATTCTCGAAGATGTTCTCGGTAACGACCGAGGTGCCTTCTGCCTGGGTCAGCAGCGCCATGAACTGCGCCTGCATGTCGGTGGGGAAGCCGGGGTACTCTTCGGTAGAGATATCGACGGCCTGGAGCTTGCCACCGGAGTGGACGCGCACGTTTTCCTTGCCGATTTCGAGCTTGACGCCACACTGCTCCAGCTTTCCGAGGAGTGCGCCCAGGTGTTCCGGGTTGCAGCAATCGACGTTGAGGTCGCCGCCGGTGATGGCTCCGGCGATGAGGAAGGTTCCGGCCTCAATGCGGTCGGGGTTGATGCGGTGGCGAGCGCCGTGAAGCTTGGCAACGCCCTTGATACGGATCACTGAAGTGCCTGCGCCCTCGATCTGTGCGCCCATGGCATTGAGCAGCGCGGCGAGGTCGGTGACTTCGGGTTCGCGGGCGCAGTTCTCAAAGAGCGATTCGCCCTCGGCAAGCGTGGCGGCCATCAGAAGGTCTTCCGTGCCGGTGACGGTGATCTTGTCGAAGACGATGTGCGTGCCTTTCAATCTGTCGGCACGAGCTTCGAGATAGCCATGCTCCTGCGTGATCGTCGCACCCATGGCTTCGAGGCCCTTGATGTGCAGATCGATCGGGCGTCCGCCAATGGCACAGCCGCCAGGCATTGCGACGCGGGCCATGCCGGTGCGAGCGATGAGCGGACCAAGCACAAGGGAACTCGCGCGCATGGTCTTGACGATCTCGTATTTGGCGACGGGGTCGGAGAGTACGGCGCACTGGATGGACGTACGGTGCTGTGCTCGGCCATAGCCCAGCTCGACCTGCGCTCCCATGCTCTCGAGCAGCTTGCGCTCGGTCTCAATGTCGTGGACCTGCGGGATGTTCTCAAGGATGACCTCATCCTCGGTGAGGATGGCGGCTGCCATGCAGGGAAGCGCGGAGTTCTTCGCGCCGGAGATTTTGATGGTGCCGAGCAGCGGGTTGCCGCCACGGATAACGAACTTGTCCATCTGTACAGTCTACGAAAGGGTGATGAGGAAACGGGTGCCGAAGTTGGTGCAGGGGCAAAAGAGGCCTGGTTGACTGGCTTATTTGTCTAACGCGAAGGCGATCAGGGTATCGTCGCGTTTTTCGTTGAGTCCGGCATGTCCCCCGGCGGCGACGACCAGAAACTGTTTGCCATCCAGGGTATAGGTCATCGGAGTGGCTTGAGCGGGGGCCGGGAGCGAGGTGCTCCATAACTCTTTTCCACTGGAAGAGTCGAAGGCGCGGAGTTTGGCGTCTCGTGTGGCTGCCGCGAAGACGACTCCTCCGGCAGTGACGATGGGGCCACCCAGCGTCAGGGATCCGGTAGGTTGACCTGTGGTGTCGATTCCCAGGGGCGACTGCCAGGCGATGTGACCAGTATTGAGGTTTAGCGCCGTTACGGCTCCCCAGGGCGGCGCCGTGCAGGGATTGCCATCGTGGTCGATGAGCGGCTGGCGTTTCAGCAGGTAGGGAGAGCCGCGTTGCGGAGAGATCTCCGCGCCAAAGTGCGGGATGCCGTACTTCATCGGGAAGAGGCAGACCCATCCGGCGATGGAGGCTACAGCCATGCCTGCGAGTAAGCCACGAAGTCCGGGATTCCAGCGTTTACGGCGCAGGCAAAAGAGAAGAAGCGTGCCTCCGGCCAAATACAGCCAGATGGGCCAGTCGCGAAGGATCGGTTCAATCTCGCGTTGCCATAGAGCAGCGGGAGACCGGCGGTCGACGAGTTGGATCGTAAAGGGAACACGGTTGTTATTAACGTAGAGAATGCCCGTGGCAGGATCGAAGGCAAGCGAACCCCAGTTCACTCCTCCGAGGCTACCTGGATAGAGCAGGGTTCCAGTGAGACTGGGCGGAGTATAGATGCCGCTGTAGCGCAGGGCTGCGAGCTGAGTCCGGCAAAACTGGGTGTTGGCCTCGCTGCGTTGCCAGCCTGTGTTGTTTTGCTCTGGAGGGGCAAGAGGCGCGAGCGGTGGAAGGCTGGAGAAGGGTTGCGTTGGAGAGGTGATCTCACTGGGCACGTCGCTCTGTGGGACTGCACGCTCTTCGACAGGATAGAGCGGCTGTCCTGTGCGTCGATCGAGGACGAAGACTTGACCTGCCTTGGTGGTGATGGCAATCGCCGGCGTTGTGTTGTGGAAGGTGAAGAGAAGCGGCTCTGCGGCTACGTCGTAGTCCCAGAGATTGTGATGGACGGTCTGGAAGGCCCAGACCTTTCGACCGGTGCGGGCATCGAGGGCGATCACGGAGTCGGCATCACGGTTGTCGCCTGGGCGCAGGCCACCGTAGAAGTCGGGCGAGGCGCTGCCGGTGGGTACAAAGATGAGGCCGAGCGCTGGGTCGGCGGAGATGACGCTCCAGGCATTGCCGGCGCCGGTGCGTGGGTGCTGTGCCGCAGCCCAGGGCAGTGGCTCCCAGCTCCAGAGCAGGCGGCCGGTGCGCACATCGTAGCCGCGAACGACGCCGGATTCGACATCGACCTGCTGGTTATCGGCGACAGTCGAGCCTACGACGACGACATCGCCGAGGACGGTTGGGGGCGAGGTCAGACCATAGCCTCCGATGCCGGTGTAATGAACGCCCTCGCGAAGATTGACATCTCCGGAATGCCCAAAGTCCGTGCAGGGCTTGCCGGTAGCGGCATCGAGTGCCAGCAGGCGCGCATCGATGGTGCCTAAGAATACTCGGGTGGAGCAGGGAGCCGTGGACCGGGTGGAATCAGGAGAGGTTGGCCAGAGAGCCACGCCGCGCGAGGTGACGATCATCTCTTCGTGCTCCGGTTTAACGCGTGGGTCATATTGCCAGAGAAGTTTGCCGGTGGTGGCCTCTACAGAGAAGATGACGTCGAAGGGAGAGGTGAAGTAGAGCGCATGGCCACGGAGAAGGGGGGTGGTCTCAAACGAGGCGTCGTTCAGACCTGTGCGCTGGGCGTCGAGCGCGTGGGTATGGAATGTCCAGACAGGATGAAGGTGTGCGAGATTATCGCGGGTGATCTGCGTGGAGCTGGAATAGCGCGTGCCGCCTGCGTCTCCTCCGTAGGTGGGCCAGCCTTCGCCTGCGGGAGTTTGTTGCGCGCAGAGAGTAGACGTCCCGAACAAGATTGCCAGTGAAAGAAACCAGAGTTGGGAGGTGGCTGAGGAACTCGTGCAGCGAGACATGGTTCGAGTGTAAGGGAGCGCAAAAAAGCCTCCGCGAGACTGCTCGTGGAGGCTTCTATTTGAAGGAGTGAGTTATGCGGTTGGCGGCGTGGAGGGCTGCTGTTCCTGGCCGTGGCCCCTGTGTCCGTGGTGCATGGATTTCAACTGCTGGAGCTGATCGGGGGTAAGGACGGTGGCGAGCTGCTGTTCGGCGGCCTCGTGGATCGCCTTCATCTGTTGGTGCATGTCCTGCGGGGCGAGGGTGGTGTCGGCGTGGAGGGCGGTGAGCTTCTGGTCGCGATCTGCCAGGATGGGCTCGACCTTGGCTTGCTGGTCTGCCGTGAGGTTGAGCTGCTTGGCAAGCCTCTTCGTCTCGTGTTGTGGATTCGGCGCGTGATGGTGGTGGTGTGCCGGGGCAGCGGCGGGCTGCTGCGCGTCGGGCGCCGGAACTGTCTGGGGCTGCTGCGCGAAGGCGACTGAGCCGGCGAGTACGAGTGCGAGTGCTGCTGGGAGAAGTGTGCGTTTCATCGAAAGCTCCTTGGCGCGGCGCTGTGGATGAAACGCCGCTTGCTGTTGGAATAAACACGGCTTGAGGGGAATGTTGCGTCGGCTGTTAGAGCTTCGGATGGGGTGATTTTGCCTTTGTCTTTCTGGTTGTCATTCCGAGCGCAGCGAGGAACCTGCTGTCTCCCGCTCTTTGTTCGTACAACCAGAAAACATATGAGCTGAATAAGAAAGGGGTGGGTTTGTGGCGACGGGTAATGTTTGTGTTGACACTGGCGAAAAACGGGAGACAGCAGGTTCCTCGCTGCGCTCGGAATGACAACCAGAAAAACAACGGCGACAACAAGAAAACAAAGACAATGCCAGACGACGCGCGCTTCGACGCTTAGAGCTCGAGCCTGGAATCGTCGATCGCGAGACGAACATTGCCATCGGACTTTTGCAAGCGGCGCACTGCTTCCATCTTGTCGACGTTGGCCTTGAGCATAACGACGGCGATAGGAATCGACTTGCCCGCGGATTTGATCGTGCGGATCGCGGTTTCGCGGTCGATATCGCAGAGCTTCATCAGGACGCGGATACCGCGTTCGACGAGCTTTGCGTTCTTCATGTGAACGTTCACCATCAGGTTGTCGTACACATAGCCGAGCCGGGTCATGGCGCCGGTGGTGATCATGTTCAGGATCATCTTCTGCGCGCTGGAGGCCTTCATGCGGGTGGAGCCGGAGACGATCTCAGGACCGACTTCGGCGCAGATGGTGACGTCAGCAACCTGCGAGAGGTCGGAGTCGGGATTGCAGGTGATGGCTGCGGTCTTGGCTCCGCGTGAGCGGGCGTATTCCGTGGCGCCGATGACGTAAGGGGTGCGTCCGGAGGCTGAGACGCCGATGACGATGTCCTTGCGCGTGGGGCGGCGGCGGGCGATATCGCGCTGGCCCAGCTCGGGCGAGTCTTCGTTGACGTCCGAAGCGCTGGCGAGGGCCTTGGGGCCGCCGGCCATGATGTATTGCACCTGTGAGGGCGCCGTGGAGAACGTCGGGGGACACTCGGAGGCGTCCAGTGCGGCGATGCGTCCGGAAGAGCCGGCACCGACGTAGATCAGCCGTCCGCCATCGCGCAGCGAGCGCGCGACAGTGTCAATCACCATTGCGATCTCGGGCAGGGCTTTTTTTACGGCTGCGGCGACCTTGGTGTCATCGTGGTTGATGATGCGCGCAATATCGATAGCGGATTTCGTATCGAGACCGGTTGACGCGTCATTCGGCTTCTCCGTGGTAAGAGTTTGGAGGTCGGCGGGCATGCGTTGCTGCATTGGCTTCTCGATCAGGGACGGCGAAGACGACATAGTGTGAGTAGCGTTGGATTTACGGTTCTGAAGCATTCTAAATCAAAGCGTGCATGTCTGGCTTGCAGGGGATTAGATGCACTCCATCGCAACACACAGATTAGAATGGTGGACGACATGAGCGATCAGAAAGTTGTACGGCGTGCCCTGCTGTCTGTAACCGACAAAACGGGCTTGGTAGAGTTTGCGAAGACGCTGGCTGGATTTGGCGTTGAATTGGTTTCGACAGGCGGCACGTCTAAGGCGTTGCGCGATGCGGGCCTCACTGTCCTCGATGTGGCCGAGTTGACCGGTTTTCCGGAGATGCTCGATGGCCGCGTGAAGACGCTGCACCCGGTGGTGCATGGGGGCATCCTGCATCGCCGCGGCGACCCGGCGCATGTGCGCGCGGTGGAAGAGCATGGCATTGGGGCGATCGATATGGTCGTCGTCAACTTGTATGCGTTCGAGAAGACGGCTTCGCGCGAGGGCGTCAAATTCGAAGAGATTATCGAGAACATCGACATTGGCGGCCCCTCCATGCTGCGCTCCGCGGCCAAGAACTTTGAGGATGTCGCGGTCGTCACGAGCGTGCAGGATTACGCCTCGTTGACGGAGGAGCTCAAGGCCAACGAAGGCAAGTTGAGCTATAAGACTCGCTGGCAGTTGGCGCGGAAGGCCTTTGCGACGACAGCCGCTTACGATGCGGCGATTGCCACGACCCTGGAGGCGATGCCGGACACCCCGGGCGAATCGGCAAAGACCACGGAACTGCCGGCAACCCTGCGCGTCATCGCTCCTCGCAAGGCTTCGTTGCGCTACGGAGAGAATCCCCACCAGTCTGCGGCGCTGTATGTGGATGGCTCGGGCCTGGGCATTGCCGATGCGGAGCAGTTGCAGGGCAAGGAGCTCAGTTACAACAACCTTGTCGACCTCGACGCCTGCTGGGCGCTGGTGAGCGAGTTTGATGCCTGCGCGGTGGCGATCATCAAGCATACAAACCCCTGTGGTGTGGGGCAGGGAACGACCGTAGAGGAAGCTTATCTTCGCGCCCTGGCTGCCGATCCCGTGTCGGCCTTCGGTGGAGTGATCGGTATTAACCGCACCGTAGACGGCGCAGCGGCGGCAGAGATTGCCAAGCTGTTCGTCGAGGCTGTGGTTGCGCCGGAGTTTACTCCCGAGGCGCTGGCTGCGCTCGGGACGAAGAAGAATCTGCGTGTGCTGCGTATCCAGCCGGCGAGGCCATCGCGGATGATCAAACAGATCTCGGGCGGTTACCTGGTGCAGGACGAAGACAGTGCGATGGTGCAGCCGGATCAACTGACGGTCGCGACCACGCGCAAGCCGACGGAGGAGGAGCTCAAGGCTCTGCTCTTTTCGTGGCGCGTGTGCAAGCACGTCAAGTCGAACGCCATCGTCTATGCACGACTCGATGGAGGCTTTGGGCAGACGGTAGGCGTGGGCGCAGGGCAGATGAGCCGCGTCGATGCCGCGAGGTTTGGCGCCATGAAGGCGGCCCTGCCGCTGCAGGGAACTGTCGCCGCTTCGGACGCCTTTTTCCCCTTCCCGGACGGCCTGGAGTTGATTGCGGAATCAGGCGCTACGGCGGTGATTCAGCCGGGTGGCTCGGTACGCGACCCTGAGGTGATTGCTGCCGCAGACCGGTTAGGGCTGGCGATGGTCCTCACGGGGATGCGCCACTTCCGTCACGGCTGAGAAAAGCCAGGGATTAGGGCACAGGGATTAGGGATTAGCTTCAGGCATTGCTAATCCCTAATCCCTGTGCCCTAATCCCTAGCTTTCAGCATCCAAACCCTGTACAGTGCCGTCTAAGGAATTAGAACGAGCGTTTTCAGGATCTCTGCCCATGAGCCCAGCTTTTCGTACTTCACTTTTGCCTCTCTGCTTTACCGTTGCCTTTGTCTCGTTCGCTGCCACCGGCAGTATGCTCGCGCAGAATGCGACTGCGAACGCGGTTGCCCCCACTTCGACCGATCGTTCTTCCGCGTACTATCACTACGGCCTGGCCAAGATCTACGAAGATGAGGCCTCCGGCAATGGCCGCCAGGACCTCGCGACGCAGGCGATCGAACAGTACAAGCTCGCTCTCGATGCTGATCCCGGCTCGCGTATGCTGCAGGACGGCCTCTCCAACCTCTATTTCAAGCTGGGACGGATTCGTGAAGCCGTTACGGCTGCGCAGGACCAGGTAGCCAAGCACCCGGATGACGCCGATGCCCATATGTTGCTGGGACGGGTCTACCTCCGTTCGCTTGGCGACGGCCAGAGTCCGCAGTCCAGCGATATGTTGCAGATGGCGATCAAGGAGTACGAGAAGATCGCAGAGCTTAAGCCCAACGACCTTGAGACGCATCTGCTCCTGGGCCAGCTCTATGGCCTGAATCACGATTCGGCCAAGGCCGAGGCGCAGTTCAAGGCAGCACAGCAGATCGACGGATCTTCCGAAGAGGTCGTGTTGAGCATGGCCCGGCTCTATTCGGAGCAGGGTGATCTGCAGCGCGCCGCGAAGGTGATCGCCGATGTGTCGGAAGATGACCGGAGCGCCCGCATGGATTTTGCGCTGGCCGGCATTTACGACCAGCTGAAGCAGCCAAAGCAGGCCGTTGCGGCATATCGGGCCACACTCGACCAGGACCCCGACAATACGGATGCGAAGCGCGGATTGGCCAACGCCCTGATCGCCAACGGCGAGACCGATGCCGCGGCAAAGATCTTTGCGGAGATCATCAGCTCCGATCCGCAGGATGCGCAGTCTCTGATTCGGGAGGCCGACATCCAGCGCCAGCAGGGACACTACGAACAGGCTCTGGCGACGCTGAAGAAGGCCGGAGCTTTGGTCTCCAACAACCTCGAGCTCAACTACAACGAGGCGCTGGTCTACGATGCGCTCGGACGTTACGACGAGGCCATCAAGACCCTGAAAGATATGCTCGCTTCGACCGAACAGGCCGACGGCAAGTATGACGACCAGGCCCGGGGCAACCGTGCGTTATTCCTGGAGCGGCTTGCGATCGTCTACCGCGAATCGAATAAGACGCAGGAGGCCGTAGAGGCCTATAAGCAGATCCAAGCGCTGGGCGGCGATTTCCAGGCGCGTGGCGCCGATGGTCTTGTTCAGGCCTATCGAGACGGCCATCAATGGCCTGAGGCCCTGCGCGCTGCGGCCGACGCGGCCAAGGCGATGCCGACGAACCGTGATATTCAACTGACCTATGCCAGCCAGCTGGGAGATGCTGGCAAGCTGGATGAGGCGATCAAGCTGGCCAATGCCCAGTTGAGCGGCAAGACCCCTGGCACGCCGGAAGACCGGATCGTTTATTTCACGATTGCCGATATCTATTCACGGGCGAAGCGCTGGAAGGAAACATCGGCAGCTCTCGACAAGGTGGAAGCCCTTTCTGCGAAGCCTGAAGATAAAGTCTTCCTCTATTCGTACAAGGCCACGATTGCGGACAAGCAGAAGATGTTCGATGAGGCGGAGTCTGAGTACCGCAAGGGGCTGGCGATCGATCCGCAGAGTGCGGCTATCCAGAACGACTACGGATTCATGCTGGCGGACCGCGGCATTCGGCTGGATGAAGCCGTCACCATGCTGAAAAAGGCTGTAGCCTACGATCCTCAGAACGGCGCTTTTCTGGATTCGCTGGCGTGGGCTTACTACAAGCAGGGGCAGTATGCGCTTGCCGAAGACTACGCGCAGAAGGCCGTTGCGCGAGCCGGCAACGATCCAACGGTGCTTGACCATCTAGGCGAGATCTACGCCAAGACCGGTAAGCTGCCGCAGGCGGTGGTCCAGTGGCAGAAGTCTCTGGCGCAATACGCTACCTCGCTTGCGCCTGAGGCCGATCCATCCGATGTCGAAAAGGTGCAGCATAAGCTGGAAGGCGCTCGCGTCAAGCTGGCCCATGCGAACATCACTCCGGAAAATAGCCACTAGGGATTTCCGGCTAAACTAATAAGGAATGATGTTAAACCTGCAAGCTTGTGGCGTCTTCGGCGAGATCGAAGAGCAGTTATCGTCGCGCGCCTTTCCAGCCCCTCCCAGCGATGGCCGCAAGCCGTTCGAGAGGGACCGTGACCGTATCGTGCAGGCGCGCGCGTTTCGTCGCCTGGCAGGGAAGACGCAAGTCTTTACCAGCCGAGCCTCCGACCACTTTCGCAGCCGGCTGACCCATACCATTGAAGTGGCCCAGGTAGCCCGGCAGGTAGCTGCGGCCCTGGGGCTCAACGTTGACCTGGCGGAGACGCTGGCTCTGGTTCATGACATTGGGCATCCGCCCTTTGGGCATGCTGGCGAGCGTGCCCTGGACGAGTGCCTCAAGCGGCATGGACTTCGTTTCGACCACAATCTCCATGCGCTGCGGATCGTCGAGCGGTTCGAGCAGCGTTATGCGGGGCATCGCGGCCTGAATCTTACGTTGGGAGCGCGTGAGGGCATCATCAAGCACTCGCGTGACTACAGCGAAGGCGAGCACCCGGAGCTGGCGGAGTATTTCCTAAGCCAGCGGCCACCGCTGGAGGCCCAGATCATCGACCTCGCGGACGAGATCGCTTACCTGACCGCCGATCTTGACGATGGGGTGGAGTCCGGCCTGCTCGAGGTGCGGCATATTCGCGACCACGTCGGAATCCTGCGCAAGAGCTATGCCGCGGTCCAGCAGGCACACGCCGGAGCGCAGGAGAAATACATCTTCCACGACGCTCTGCAGGCCATGCAGAAGACGCTGGTGCTGGATCTCATTCGTACGACGCGGGAGAATGTGGCGGCCATTGGGGCACAGTCGTTGGCGGATATTCGCAACTCCGACCATCGCCTGGCGGTCTTTTCTCCGCAGGCGGAGGCCGAGCGCCTGGAAGAGAAGCGCTATCTCTACGACACGCTGTACACCTGTCCGGAGCTGGAGCTCGAGCACTCGAAGGCCGCAGAGGTTGTGACGGAGCTGTTCGATTTCTGGGTGAACGAGCCGGAAGAGCTGCCTGAGGCGTATTACGCAGAGGTCGAAAGCGAAGGCCTGGCTCGGGTTGTGGCCGATTACATCGCGGGCATGACCGATAACTTCATCCTGCTGCGGTATGCGGATGTGCGTCGTAAAGTCCGCACCAGTCTTGCTCTCTGGCCTAAACGACACTAGTGTTGGCCTCAGGACTCACAGGGGAGACTTGCCTTTGTCTCCAGGTGTTGTTAGCCTTAAGGAATTGAGCAAAGCGAAGCCTCGCGTTGCATGCGTCCCCGTCGTCCAGTGGTTAGGACATCGCCCTTTCACGGCGGTAACACGGGTTCGAATCCCGTCGGGGACGCCAAATACTCTCAACAACTTACGGGACTTTCGCCTTATATTCGAAGGTGCAAAAAGCCACATTTTGGTGTCCTTTTTGCACCCTCAAACGTGGCTCGCTCCAGCTACGCAGTCCAGATGATCTCGTCATCCCCCTTCGGAATATTCAGGTGAAGTGAAGAGTGAAAGCACCGCTGCTTGAGCAGCGCGCTTGGCCGGGCCGACCGCTTGCGTATAAACATCGAGGGTAGTTCGCAGGGAGGAGTGCCGCATTAACTCCTGCATGACTTTGAATTCAACTCCGAGACTTCTGAGCAGAGTAGCGTAGGTACGTCGAAAGGTGTGCCATCCGATTTGCTTATGGATGCCCAGCTTTTGGGCCGCTGGCTGAATGTACTTTCGTAGAATCACCGGTCCCCAATAGGGCTTTCGGCCATTGTGCAATCGGCTTGCGAATACCCAATCGTCCTGAGTCTTGAAATTGCAATTGGGCCTCCAGGCTAACAAGGCCGCTGCGAGTCGGTGATGCAGCGGAACTGGTCTCTGAGACGACTCTGTTTTGCAGGCGCCTACGACTCCACAAACCATTGATCGAATCACGTTCAGTTCTCCATGTTCGAAATCAACGTCACGCCATTTGAGGCCAAAGATTTCACCTTGTCTCAACCCTGTTGAGGCGGCCAACAGGACCAGCGTGCGTTCGCGCAGGGGAAGGCTCTCAACCAAAAGCTTGATTTCAGAGCCTGTCAACACATCCGGCGTATGCAGCCGTTTCGCTCCTTGACGAACGAACCGGATCGGATTGTGATCGAACAATTCGTGCCGGCAAGCGTGATTAAAGAGAATCGAAAGAATACTTCGCAGCTTGGAGCGTGAGCCGCGAGCGAGATTGAGACTACGCAGCCATGCTTCCACATCCGTGGCCTTAATCTCGTCCAACTTGCGAGAACCCCATTGCGGTCGAATCCATCGACGAATGTAGCCGCGATATGTTTTTATGGTTGCAACGCTTCTCAGGCTGATGCTGGACCGAAATTCCCATTGTTCAAAATGCTCACATAACTGATCGACTGTAATCGCGCCAACATGATCATGAGGGGATCGCGAGTTTACCTCGTAAATCAATGGCAACGTAGCATGGCGTACGGCGGCCTCGTCGGCGTATTGGTCGATAGTTCCGATAACCTGTCTGTGATAAACACGTCGACCATTCAGATCCTTGTCTGACCAGCGGAATTGCCAGACACCCGGACCATTCTTACGAGTCATTTGAATAACGCTACCTCTTTGCATATTCACCTCCTTACTGGAAACGTGCATTGTTGCGCGATTCTAGGGTCCCAGCACCTATTTTTAGATAGCTAGAACACTTCTTTTTGTCGTAACTGACCGACGCGACACTAGCGGGCAGCAGGGCGCGCAAGACCACAAGGTATGCAGATGCGCGCGGTGCAGGTCAGTAGCAGAGAACCGAAAGCTGTCGATGGAACCTTCGCAATCATGGTTGGAGGCAAAGAATCTGTACTCAAGGAAGCGGAGCCGATACTGCTAGCTATGGGCTCTATCGTCACGCTCACAGGACCTATTGGCGCTGGCAAACTGGCCAAAATCAGATCATTGTGGCCTGCAATATCGTCGACATGGGGGAAGCGTTGGGCTGCCCCAAGCGGATAGGGCATAACAAGCTCTCTTCTCCGACCTTGCGAAGCTGGATGCGTGCTCTGCTTCAAGCGGCCAGTAGGCAAAGGTGGACGCACCTGTTGCCTACACCATCGCCACCAAACCGAAGCTGGTACAAATCAGCACAGCGTACACGACGCCGCAGGAGGGAAGTGCCATTGTGCCGCATGGCAAGTACTTCGCCATCGCGCCAGAGAAGCCAAAGGACAAGGGACAGGCGCAACAGCCTCAGTACAAGACCTGCCAATTCACGACGGAGACCATCACCCCGCCGTTCCGGTGCGGCTGATGAAGCGCGATCTGTTGTTTGTGGCGGAGTGTGACAGCGATGCTGAACGAAAACCATCTCACCGCCCTCGCCCGTTAACATGGCATCAAGCCCGCGAAAGAGAACGATATCTTGTTGCACCATTACGTTTTCACCCTTTACGCACTCGATGTGCCTCATCGCGAAGTGAGTGGCGACTCCACTGGCGCTAACGTTCGAGCGGCACTTGACTGCCACATCATCGCAAGAGACACGCTAACCGGGACCTACTCGTTGAATCCGCGTTTACAGAAAAGCTGAGGCCTGAATATCATGGAAGAGACCTTTGCCTTCCATTCTCCAGTAGTGATACTCCATTGAATCCTTCGCGGAGAACATCCATGCAAAGGCCAGCGCGCCCATGAGCGATGCCCCGATGGGGTTTGCCGTCGGATCATGAACCTGTACCCGAACAGCCGATGCGCGCCTTCGATCGTCAGCGAAAATATGTCTGCCATCTCCAGCAACGACTGAGGCCAGCCCGTCGATGCTCTATCGAGTGGCTGCGAGTTGTTTGAGCTTGGTTTGAAGCTGCATGAGATCTTCTTGCGACAGATAGCGACCGTCGCTGACGACGGCCTCAATCTTGCGCGTATTGGCGATGTCCACCAGAGGGTTCGCATCCAGCAGAACGAGGTCGGCAATCCGTCCGGGCTGGACCGTTCCAAACTCATCGAGCCGGTTGAGGAACTTGGCTGGATTGAGCGTAGCCGTCTGCAGCGCCTGGAGCGGAGTAAAGCCGGCCGCGACGAACCGCTGTAGCTCCAGATGCAGGCTGATGCCAGGAATTACATCCACGCCCGCGGGAGTGTCCGTGCCCGCCAGAAACGGAACGTGGGCAGCATGGAGTTTGCGAACGATCTCCAATTCGTGGAGCACGAACTCTTTGCGCACCGGCAGCGGATCCACGTCGAGGGTCTTCATGATTCCTTTTTGCGCTGCGGGCCAATGCTTTTCCACCCACGAGCGAGGAGCATATGCCAAATCAGGGTCTTGGCTGTAGTCGATCGCGTCGACCAGCCATTGCCCCCGCTCCCAGAAGAGAGTCGGGCACTGCCAGACCTGCTTTTGCGCAAGAAGTTGAATGATGTTGTCTTCCAGTTTGGGGTCGTAGCTAGCGAGGAACATGCCTACCGTCTTCTTACCGGTAAGGTACTTGGTCTCATCCGGAGAACTAGCCTCAAAGATGCCGATCAGATGCTCGAAGGTGTGTTGGCCGGCGGCGATAGCTTCCGAGGCGCGGATCGCATCTGGAACGTGGCCTTCATAGATGATGCCAACCTTCCTGGCTTCGTCGGCGATGGCGAAGTATGCTTCACGGGGAACGCCGGACTGGACCTTGATGAAGTCCACGCCACGGCTGTGCAGCATATCGACCGCCTGTCGTCCATCTGCAGGAGTGGTGATGGCAATGGCTGCCCGATAATGCGATGTTGGGCCATCCAGCATGGGGCCGGAGACGACCATGCGGGGGCCGAGCAGGTGGTGTGCGGCGATCTCGTCGCGGGCGTGAAGCACAGGATCGAGTGCGCTGCCCATGTCGCGGATGCCGGTGATGCCGTTGGCCAGGAACAGTGGCAGCACGATATCCGTTCCATCGGCAGCGGTGCTGTCGAAGTAGACGTGCGTGTGCATATCCCACAGACCGGGGATGAGATATGCGCCATGCGCGTCGATGACCTGTGCAGCCTTGGGGGTGAGCCGGCTGCTGTGCGCCACGCGGGTGATGCGATTGCCATCAATGACGACGGTTGTGTCGGATTGGATGGTGCCGCTTACCGTGTCGATGACGTTGGCGTGGGTAATGGCAAGGGTCTGTGCCTGAGCGGCAAGTGCCCACAGTGGCAGAGAGAAGAGAAGTTTTTGTAGGGGCTGCACGCATCCATAGTAATGGGAGGCAATGGCATCCGGCCTGGATCAGAGGTCGTTTGCCAAAAGAAGGCAGGCAACGGCTATGCAAAAACTCGTCTCAGTCTTCCTTCGATGTCTCTTGAAGTTGCTCCAAGGATGAATCGCGCCTAAACACACACGTAAACATCCCGACCATCATTCCCGCTGCAGTCACCGTTAGTGCCAAGGAAAAGTGATGTGTCTTTGCCACGAAAAGCCCTATCAGATATGGACCAAGCAGTCCTCCTATGTTGCCGATAGCATTGATCGTCGCAATAACTACTGCGCGTTCGCTTCCACTCCCGGAACGCACTGAGCCCCAGAAGATAGGCATACCTGCGAGGACACCTGAGGCTGCCATCGCAAGTCCCGCCTCAGCCAAGAAGGTCGTTCTAGTGGCTGCAAGCGCAAACCCTACGCCAGCGAGCGCGAATGCTGCCGCCAAATGATATTGAGGTCTTGAGCTGCGGTTCGCATACAGACTCCACACGATAAGGGCTGTGCCACCAACCGCGAAGATCAGCGATGTCGTCCAGCCGATCTCGCGAAACGAAAGCTCAAAGTTTTGCAATATTCGCGGAATCCAGAAGCTCAACGTATACAGACCTGACATGAGCAGGAAGTAGGTTGCAGATGGCAGCGCGGCGAGGCGGAGAGTTTGAGTCAACAGCCCGCCCGACCTTTTTCCGGTGTCTTGTCCTTGATTATCTTCACGATAGATTGCACTTAGTAAGGCGACCTTCTCGCGAGGTGCAAGCCAAAGTACATCCTCAGGCCCCGAAGCCAAAAGACGCGGGACTGCCAGTCCGAGTAGTACTGCCGGCAACCCTTCCAGAAGGAATAGCCATTGCCAACCGCGCAGACCATAAAGCCCTGCTAATTCCATCAAGCGGGTAGAGATGGGAGCACCGATGATCGAAGCGAGTGGAATGGAGACTGTGAAGAACCCCATAACGCTTGTGCGGCGTGATCGTGGCAACCACATGGAGATGTAGAGGATGATTCCAGGAAAGAATCCGGCTTCTGCCGCGCCGATGAGGAAACGGGCAATCGTGTATGACGTTGCACTGTGAACGAATGCCTGCATCGACGAAACGACGCCCCAAACAACCATGATTGCGCCGATCCAACGGCCTGCACCTAAGCGCGCCAACGTCAGGTTGCTGGGTACGGAGAACAATAGATAGCCCGCGAAGAAAACCCCTGCAGCTAAGCCATAGGCGCTATCGCTAATCCCGAGATCGCGGTTCATTGTGAGCGAAGCGAAACCTACATTCACGCGGTCCAGGAATGCGATCACGTACAGGAGGACCAAGAT
Source organism: Granulicella mallensis MP5ACTX8 (assembly GCF_000178955.2). Classification (NCBI taxonomy): domain Bacteria; kingdom Pseudomonadati; phylum Acidobacteriota; class Terriglobia; order Terriglobales; family Acidobacteriaceae; genus Granulicella; species Granulicella mallensis. The sequence continues at coordinate 2,572,518 of NC_016631.1, forward strand.
GGGTATCACGCGCCAACCTATACGACGAAAGATAGGCTCAAGTGATCGTCCCGATGTAGCGTCCACATTCACAGTCATATCTGAGTCCAGAGAAGTCCGGCTGCGCATCCCGCTAAGCCTCGACGATTAAGACGCGAATATCGCGAAGGTTATTCCCGCTGGGTCCGGTGACAATCGAGGCCCCGATCGTATCCAGCAATGGAAAGCTATCGAAATGCAGGAGATGGTTCTCTGGGTCGAGGCCAAGCTCCTGCGCCTCCATCCAGGTCTGTCCATCGATAATTGCTCCGGCAGCTGGACTATTGCCATCGAGTCCGTCGCTGCCTGCACTGAGCACTGTAACATTCCGGCGCTGTTGGTGTAGGAGGCGAGCGCACATGAGCGCGAATTGCTGATTTCGACCTCCGATGCCCACCTGCTCGGGTAAGCGGACAGAGATCTCGCCGCCAGATATCAGACAGTGTCGGCCGCCGCTTTCTTCAAGGTCAGAGATGCGCTTTAGTAGATACCTCGCGGCTTCTTCTACGAACCAATCATCACAAGTCATATCGATGGTTACGTGAAATCCATCGGCCGCCGCGATCTCGCTCGCTTGCTCAAGAAGGGCGTCCTCAGAAAGAAGGCACAGTACCTCCGAACGAGAAAAGCACGAATCCTCTGGCTTCACGGTGTCCGGAAGTTGAGGATCGTTGAAGAAGGACATGATATTTGGAGGCAAACGGCTAACGAGTCCTTCTCCAGTCAGAATCTGCCGGCATTCCTCGACAGTGGACGTGTCTGGCAACGTCGGTCCCGACGCGACAACGTCCAGCAGATTTCGTGGCACATCCGAGACGATCAAGGTCACTTGTGTCGCGCGTCCCGCAGCTCTTGCCATGCGTCCGCCCTTTACCGCAGAGAAGTGTTTGCGTACGCAGTTCATCTCTGTGATTGGTAGCCCCGAGTGAAGGAGGGTCTGATAGAACGCAGACGTCTCCTTCACCGAAATCGATGACTGCAGAGGCAATTCACACATTGCAGATGCCCCTCCACTGATTAAAAAGAACACCAACGTGTGCTCCGTGGCGCTTGCAAGCAGTGCGAGGACCGCTTCGGCGGCCTCGCGTGACTCCAACGTTGGTAGTGGGTGTCCGCCAGTCATATATCTCAGCCTTGTGTCTTTTGTCTCTACGGCCTCCCCCGATACGACGAGACCACGGACCGGCAGCCCTTCTAGGATTTGCGCGGTGGCGTATGCCATTTCCGCCGATGCTTTACCAAGCGCGACTATCAAAACGGAGTCGAAGTCTTGTAGAGAGAACGTTCTGCCCGCGACTAAGAGCTCGTTCTCAAAGCGGGTGACATTTGTCCGTATGGCCGCGCCGACGTCAATCGATTGCATTGTCCGTTGAAACAGCGCCCGTGCATATTGCCGAAGATTCATAGTTCTCCGAGTTTAGGTTTTGCTGAGTTGTAATGCTGTGTTTTTTACAGTCACGGTGCAGGGATTTTACAGTGATGCCCCCCGCGCCCATAGGCGTAGGCAATGAGGAGGCCAGGATGAGAGCTCGAGTTTCGCCTCTTACCCAACGATTCAACTCGCGACCTTCGCGACGCTTTCATCGGACCTACTTAGGCGTGACGATACAGAGAATATCGGGCTGTCGAGATCCGCACTAAGGTTTGCAGGTGCTTCGCCGTCCGGAACCCGAGAGCCAGATGCTGGTGGCCAATCCGGTACTGGAAGGTGTGAGCCGTCCCAACCAGAGTGCTGGTGCTCGATTTCGGACCCCAACTCGTCCCTCAGTCATCTTGTTACGGTTACATTCACGTTCTATATATAGATGCAAAATTGAGAAAATGAACTACTTAGCAAAATTCTTGAATGGAATTTAGGAGAAGCGGTAATCGGAAGATGATGCCACCGGGGACTACAAGCGTAATCTCGGTTCCGGAACTCGCAGAGCTGACGAGCGTAAGAGTAGCGCCGATCCGAACAGCTCGTTCTCGCATCCCTTGTAGCCCGAAGTGTCCTTCTTTGCCCAGTTCTGCTACAAGGCTGCCTTCTCGGGCAAGGGAATAGCTGCTGCGTCGACACTTTTTCCCTGTTTCAATGGCTCCAGATGAAACCGATCGATATGACCCGTTCCTGAAATAGTTTCTGCCTTCCCGTTAGGATGAGGATACTGAAGCAGGGCAAGAGATGGCCTCGTTGGAACGAGAAACTCCGAGTTTGCGCATCTTCGCGATAAGGGTCGTACGCTTGAGACCGAGTTTTGTTGCCGCCCCCATAGGACCGCCGATTACCCAATCCGTCTCCTTGACAGCTTGCAAAATATGATCGAATTCCATCTGGGCGAGGGTTTTGGGTGCAGACGAAATGCATTCTCCTGGCCGATCCAGGCCCTCAAGAGGTGCTCGAAGCACCAAACCAGGCGAAAGAATGACGGCTCGTTCTATGAAGTTCTGCAGTTCGCGCACATTCCCCGGCCAGTCATGCTCCACCAGAGCTGACATCGTTTCTTCTGGAATTGTCTCTACTCGTCGCCCCATGCGACGAACATAGTTGCCAACAAATGCTCTAACCAGCATTGGAATATCTTCACGGCGATCTCTCAATGGAGGAACGAAAATTGGGAAGACACTTAGTCGGAAAAAGAGATCGCTACGAAATTGCTTTTCCTTGACCATTTGCTTCAGATTGCGATGGGTCGCGGCCACGATGCGCACGTCCACCTTTTGAGTCAGGTTACTGCCTAGTCGTTCGAACTCCTGTTCCTGCAGGACCCGCAACAGCTTCGCCTGGAGTTCAAGAGGGATGTCGCCAATCTCATCTAGAAAGAGTGTGCCTCCGTTTGAGAGCTCGAAACGACCAAGCTTCCTGACAACCGCACCCGTGAAGGCTCCCTTTTCATAGCCAAACAGCTCACTCTCCAGGAGACCCAGAGGAATTGCGGCACAGTTGAACCTCACGTAATTTTGGTCGCTGCGTGGGCTGAGATTGTGAATTGCACGGGCGATCAATTCCTTCCCCGTCCCTGTTTCCCCCTCGATCAGGACTGTGGAGTCGGTCGAAGCTACCGTGACGACTTGATCCAAGGTCCGGCGCAGAGGAAGGCTGTTGCCTATGATGCCTTCAAAGCTGTCGCACATAACGTCGCTGTGTTGCGGAACTCGTTCTTCTGTGGTCGTCATATTCATCTCACATTTACGGTCTGACTGCCTCCAGTTTCTCCGGCGAGAGGTGCCGCGTAAATGCAACAGCGATCAATTGCCAGTCAAACCGCACTCTAAATCTCACATTCTGCGGGGCAGGAGTTCGTTTCCGGTAAACTGGGTTACGTCCAGACACAATTTGAGCATTACTGGCGGATCAATAGAACATTGGTGGCTGACTTTCAAAATTCTATGAAACCCGATCAGCCAGTTCGTGCGCAGTTCGGAGCGTTTGAGCTCAACCTGAAGACTGGTGAGTTGCGTGTTCCTGAGCCGGGCCGGGAAGACCGAAAAATCCTTTTGCAGGAGCAGCCGTTTCAGGTGCTCCGGCTGCTGATCGATCACCGCGGCGAGATCGTGACTCGCGAAGAAATCAGAAGAACGCTCTGGCCAAACGATACGAACGTCGACTTTGACCACAGTATTAACGTGGCCGTCGCAAGCATTCGTCGCGCACTCAGCGATTCCGCGTCGCAACCTCGATACATCGAAACGGTCGCGCGACGAGGCTATCGGCTCGTTCTTCCGGTAGAGTTGGTGGAATCTTCCAGTCATGAGCGCACTGCCGAGGGCGTGGAGCAGGAGTCGGCTCAGAGTTTGTCGCGAGCGATCCCCCCTTGGAAGTGGATCATATCCGCAACGCTACTGCTTGTCGCAATTTCCGGGGGCGGATTCTATTGGCGGGGGCTTCACAGACCGAAGCTTTCGGCGGAAGACACCATCGTAGTGGCCGACATAAGCAACCAGACCAGCGATCCCATATTCGACGACGCTTTGAATACTGCTCTGCTTGTCGAATTGCAGCAGACTCCGTTTCTGAATGTTCTCGGAGCAGATAAGGTGCGCGGAAATCTAAAGCTGCTGAACCATCCGATGGACGCAAAGATAACGCCGGAGATTGCGCTCCAAATTTGCAATCGAACCAATAGCAGGGCCGTCGTTGCAAGTTCCATTGCGGATGTTGGCAATCATTTCCGCATCGAGCTGAGAGGAATCGATTGCAAGTCTGGAAAGACGTTCGCTCGTTCTTCGCAAGATGTTGGGAAGCGGAGTGAGGTTGTACATGCTTTAGGTGTAGTTGGGAGCCACTTGCGTAGCAGGATGGGTGAGCCAAAGACCTCGATACTGAAGTTTGATAAGCCACTTGAAAAAGCGACCAGTCAATCGGTGGAGGCGTTGCAGCTTCTGACTAAAGGATATAGACAGCACTTTTCGTACGATCTGTATTCGGCAATCACATTTTATCAGCGCGCGATCGATATTGATCCGTCCTTCGCATTGGCATACGCGGCACTCGCAGCCAGGTATTCCAATCAGGACGACGTTGAAGCCGCAAGAGCAGCGGTGGAAAAGGCATACGCGTTGCGAAACAACCTCACTGAACAGAACCGCTTCCAGGTTGAGTCCCTGTATTTCGATATCGGCACTTGGGAATTGGAAAAGGCTCAGCAAGTCCACATGGAATGGGCGCAAACATTTCCAGAGGATCCGAGAGCCCACGTCAACTTTGCGAGTAGCCTGCGATATTTAGGACAATATGAAAGATCTTCCACAGAAGCGCGGGACGCAGTCCGCCTGCTGCCGTCCGGCTCAACCTATTGGGCTCTAATGACTGCCGCCATTTTGTCTGGCCAACTGGACGGTGCCAAGGGCATATTTGAAGAGGCACAGGCACGTGGGTTCGACACAGATCAGTTGCATCTATTGCGTCACTTATTGGGGTTTCTACAGCATGATGAATCTGCCATGAAAGAACAACTTGTGTGGTCTCACGGCAAAAAGGATGTCGAGTTTGAAATGCTCTGGAGGGAGTCCGGCGCGCAGATGTATTATGGCCAATTCCGAGAGGCTCATCGCTTGTTTGAGCACATTACAAGTTTGACGCCAGGGAGCGGACCCTCCTATGAATTCAGGGAACCCACTGCATTACAGGAGATTGAAGTTGGCAACTTTGCGGAAGGTCACCGCCTGATAGCGAATGCTGTCCGTAAAGACCGTAGTCGGAACGAGCGGTTAAGTCTAGCTCTGATATTCGCCCGAGACGGGAACTTGCAAGAAGCTCGCCAACTGGCCGAAGCCATCAATCATGAGTTTCCGTTGGATACCCTGACCCAAAACTATTGTCTTCCCACAATCTGGGCGGCAATAAAATTGCACGAGAATGACCCGGCTGGCGCTATCGAGACTTTGCGTCCCGCACTTCATTACGACTTCGCTTACCCGAATGCCTTCAATGGTGTCTATCCTGCTTATATTCGAGGAATCGCCTATCTCCAAACCGGTGATGGCCGCTCGGCTGCCGTCGAGTTCCAGAAGGTCGCCGATCATCCAGCTATTGTGGGAAGGTCTGTCGTCGGAGCGTTAGCACATTTACAGCTCGGACGTGCACAAGCGATGATGGGTGACAAAGTCGGGGCACGCAAGTCTTATCAGGATTTTCTGGCGCTCTGGAAAGACGCCGATTCCGACATTCCCATTTACAAACAGGCCAAAGCCGAATATGCCCGTCTGCAGTAGCGATTAAAGGCAGCAGACCGTTTCCGCCAGGTATTCCGAATCGCTTCTCCGGGATCACTTTCCTCTTGTGTGGCGCACGCCGCCTCGCAGGGGAGAAGTCTATTGGCCTCTCTGAGCTCTTCCGCATGATGCTTTCCCCAGTCCTCCAGAAGCGACAAGATCGGCATGAGGCTTTATACCCAACGGAGTCAGCACATAATCTATGCGCTGCGGCTCGTTGGGAAAGGTCGCGCGCGCGATGAGGCCGTGCTCTTCCAGCACACGAAGCTGTTCGGTGAGAACCTTCTGCGATATGCCAACGATCTGATTTTCTAATTCGCAGATTCGTTTCGGACCCTCGAGTAGCACATAGATGATGACCGCCTTCCAGCGGCCGGAGATAACGCCTAGCGTTCGTTCGAGCGGTAAGCCCGGAAGGTTTTTCGTGATTCTCATCTTGCACACCAAATTGTGTGCAGATTGAAAACCCTGTTGGATCTAGTCTGCCTCTTAGGTGGCACCACGCATGGAAGCACTCATGCCTGGATTGCTCTACACAGTTGCCTATCGATGCCTCTGTTTTGGTCGCGTCATTATTTCGACAACTGACATCCGAACTGGTATTCCGATGACACCTTAAGGACAACGGAATGCCCTAAATCAAATGATTTATACGCTTCGTCGATTGGTTACACAAATGCTTGTTGCATGCGTGAGAACAAAAGCAAAAAGGAGAGCGAAATGACAACAACCTCAACAAAGAGTGCCTTGGTTACTGGAGCTTCTGGCGGCATTGGACGTGCAGTTGCAAAGAGGCTCGCACAGGATGGGTTTGATATCGCCGTGCACTACGCCGGAAATCCAGACAAAGCAAATGCCATCGCGGCAGAAATTAAAAATGCGGGTGTCAACACGATCACGCTTCAAGCAGACATTGCAAATGCGGCGGATGTAGAACGGCTCTTTAAAGAAACACTTGCGGCTTTCGGCAGGCTTGACGTTGTCGTCAACTCCGCCGGAATTATGCCGATGCTGCCGATTTCTGGCGGCGACATCGAAAGCTTCGACAAGGTGGTTGCAACGAATTTGCGCGGCAGCTTCCTCATCATGGGCGAGGCCGCGAAACATCTCACAGCGGGCGGGCGCATTATCGCTTTCTCAAGCAGTGTAATTGCAAAATCATTTCCAAATTACGGCCCTTACATTGCAACGAAGGCTGGAGTTGAAGGCCTCGTGCGTGTGCTTGCGAATGAACTTCACGGCCGGAACATCACAGTGAACGCGGTGGCCCCTGGTCCGGTTGCAACTCCATTATTCCTAAAGGGCAAAACCGACGCGCAGATCGCTGAATTCGGCAAACTTGCTCCGCTCGAACGCCTGGGCCAACCAGAAGACATCGCTAACGTTGTGTCCTTCCTCGCTGGTCCCGATGGTGGTTGGGTAAACGGGCAGGTACTACGTGCCAATGGCGGTTTCGCCTAAACGCTTAAGGCGTTTATGTGTCTTGGTTCTCGGGAACCGATTCCTAGTTCTTATACCTGCAAGGTGAATAAAGACGGAGGAAAGTTTATGAAAAAGATCATCGTCATCACGGGTGCATCGAGCGGATTTGGGGCACTAGCGGCCCGTGCACTGGCAAACGCCGGCCACACAGTTTACGCAAGCATGCGCGAAACCTCAGGCAGGAATGCTCCCCAGGTCAAGGACGCGGAAAAGTACGCAGCCGACCACAAAGTGGACCTCCGTACTATCGAACTGGACGTCTCGTCTGAGACATCGTGCAATGCCGCGATCCAGCAAATCATCTCCCAGAATGGGCGACTGGATGTTGTTGTTCATAACGCTGGTCATATGGTCTTTGGTCCGGCCGAAGCTTTCACGCCAGAGCAACTTGCGGAGCTATACGACGTCAACGTGCTCAGCACTCAACGCGTCAATCGGGCAGCCTTACCCGAACTTCGCAAGCAGCGGAATGGTCTTGTGGTCTGGGTATCGAGCAGCAGCGCAGCGGGAGGTACCCCTCCCTATCTTGCTCCTTATTTCGCTGCCAAGGCCGGCATGGATGCCCTGGCCGTGGTCTACTCGCGTGAGTTAGCGCGCTGGGGCATCGAGACATCTATCATCGTTCCCGGCGCCTTTACCGGCGGAACGAATCACTTCGCACACGCCGGACATCCTGCGGACGCAGCACGTGCTGCGGAATATGACTCCGGTCCCGATGCTGGCTTAGGAGATCAGGCACTCAAAGGCTTTGCCTCCATCGTGCCCCCGGATGCAGATGCCTCCGCTGTCGCGACAGCGATCGTAAAGGTCGTCGATGCTCCCTTCGGCAAGCGGCCGTTCCGGGTACACGTTGATCCGACGCAGGACGGTGCGGAAGTCGTCAACGCAGTCTCTGATCGAGTGCGCGCCGAACTTCTCCGTCGCATCGGTCTTGGCGACCTGCTGGAACCTCGGTCGTATGGCGAGAAATCACACTAACCCTATTGTCCGGTCTTCGAGGGAAAGAGCATCCATGTCTGCTCCCACCAATATCGTTTCCAGTGGATCGGTGAAGACGCTTTTTTCGCCGATCCGCGTCGGACCGTTGACGCTCTCACATCGTGTAGTGATGGCACCTCTCACGCGGCTGCGTTCGCAAATTCCTGGGGACGTTCCTGTCGACCTGATGGCCGAGTATTACGGGCAGCGTGCATCAGAAGGCGGTCTCATCGTCTCGGAGGGTGCCACAGTGTCTATCGGTGGCCGTGGCTATCTTGGTGCACCTGGCATCTATTCCGAGGAACAGATCGCCGGTTGGCGAAGGGTCACGGAGGCAGTCCACGCAAAGGGTGGGTATATCTTTCTGCAACTCTGGCATGTGGGGCGCGTGTCCCATGTCGACATGACCAACTGCGAGATGCCTGTCGCACCTTCGGTTGTTCCATTCGAGGGGATTGTCGTCACCCGCAATGGTTTCGTGCCGCCTTCCCCTCACCGAGCGCTCGAAATTGAAGAGATTCCCAAGCTGATCGGTGAGTTTCGCAAAGCAGCATGGAACGCCAAAGCCGCAGGTTTCGACGGTGTTGAGATTCATGGCGCCAACGGCTACATACTCGACCAGTTTCTTCAAGATGGTACGAATAAGCGCACGGACTCTTATGGGGGGCCAATCCAGAATCGCGCCCGCCTCTTGTTTGAAGTTCTGGATGTAACCGCAGCTGTATGGGGAGAGGACCGTGTCGGTGTACGGCTCTCGCCCAACTCCACATACAACGCGATGTTTGATAGCGACCCTGAAGCGACATTTGGTTATGTGGCCGATCGGCTTAACCGCTACGCCCTTGCCTATCTCCACGTCATTGAACCTCGCGTCAAGGGTATTGAAACAGTAGGCGAAGGCCAACCTCCCGTAGCGTCCGCTCTGCTACGAAAAATTTATAAAGGGAACATTCTCGCCGCAGGTGGTTTTGATCCCGCAAGCGCCGAAGCCATCATCGAGAGAAATGACGCCGATATGGTCGCCTTTGGCCGTTATTTCATCTCCAACCCGGACTTACCAAAACGTATTCAACTTGGGCTGCCGCTTAACGACTACGATCGCGAAACGTTTTACAACAATGATGCACGAGGCTATACCGACTATCCGTTCTATGACGAGTAATTCATCGACTTCAACGCTACTGAACTGGCACACGCGAGGAGAAGAACATGGCAAAGGTATTGTGCGTTCTCTATGATGACCCCACTTCTGGTTACCCACCTCTGTATGCCAGGAACGCTATTCCCAAGATCGAAAGGTATCCGGACGGACAGACCGTTCCTAATCCGAAGCATATTGATTTTGTTCCCGGAGAGCTTTTAGGTTGCGTCTCAGGAGAGTTGGGTCTACGAAGCTATCTCGAAGATCTTGGGCATACCTTCATCGTTACTTCCGATAAGGAAGGCCCAAATTCTGTGTTTGAAAAAGAGCTGCCCGATGCCGATATCGTGATCTCGCAGCCCTTCTGGCCGGCCTATCTCACTGCCGAAAGAATCGCAAAGGCGAAGAAGCTGAAGCTGGCGCTGACCGCCGGGATCGGTTCGGATCATGTTGACCTCAACGCTGCGATCAAAGCCGGCATCACTGTCGCTGAAGAGACCTTCTCCAATGGCATTTGTGTTGCCGAACATGCGGTCATGATGATCCTGGCGCTGGTCCGAAACTATCTTCCATCGCACAAGATTGCCGAGGAAGGTGGCTGGAATATCGCGGACTGCGTCTCACGCTCCTATGACCTCGAGGGAATGCACGTTGGGACGGTTGCCGCAGGCAGAATCGGACTTGCCGTCCTGCGTCGCCTCAAGCCCTTCGACGTCAAGCTCCACTACACTGCCCGGCATCGCAGTCCCAGGGCGATTGAAGACGAGTTGGGCCTGACGTACCACGCAACGGCCGAAGAGATGGCCGAGGTCTGCGATGTGATCAGCATCCATGCCCCGCTTTATCCTGCGACGGAGCATCTCTTCAACGCGAAAGTCCTGAATAAGATGAGGCACGGCTCTTATCTCGTGAATACTGCGCGTGCCGAGATCTGCGATCGGGACGACATCGTCCGCGCACTCGAAAGCGGTCAACTCGCGGGCTATGCGGGAGATGTCTGGTTCCCGCAACCTGCGCCGGCCAATCATCCCTGGAGGAACATGCCACATAACGGAATGACACCGCATATGTCAGGCTCATCGTTATCGGGACAAGCGCGTTACGCCGCAGGGACACGAGAGATTCTGGAGTGCTGGTTTGAGAACCGCCCGATCCGCGACGAATATCTGATTGTGTCGAATGGAAAACTCGCGGGAACCGGAGCCAAGTCTTATGGTGTCGGCGAGGCACCAAAAGGCAAGTAGCGGAGCCATTGAGCCCATGCCAGAGTTGCGGCTTGTAGCTAAGAGCCAATTGACTATTGTTGACTTTTCAATCCCAGAAATGGAGGCACGACCATGAGTACAAAACAAATGCCAAACCCCGCACCACCCTTTACACGCGAGACCGCCATTCTGAAAGTACGTCTCGGAGAGGACGGATGGAACACCAGAGATCCTGAGAAGGTCTGTCTGGCATACACCGTTGATAGCCACTGGCGTAACCGAGCGGAGTTTGTCACGGGCCGGGAAGAGATCAAACATTTCCTGACACGAAAATGGCAGCGTGAGCTGGATTATCGGCTTATCAAGGAGTTGTGGGCTTTTAGCGACACTCGCATCGCGGTTCGCTTCGCTTATGAGTGGCACGATGATTCCGGCAACTGGTTTCGGTCTTACGGGAACGAGAACTGGGAGTTCGACGAGAAGGGCATCATGCATCATCGCTACGCATGCATCAATGATCTCCCGATCAAAGAGTCTGAACGAAAGTATCACTGGCCTCTGGGACGCCGTCCGGACGATCATCCCGGATTGACTGAGCTTGGTCTATAGACGACTGCGGTCTCGCCTGAACTACGTTGTCGGCGACAACGTAGTTCAGGTATAGCCATTGCGCCGCGCTTTTTAGCGCAGTCTGCTCGTCCATCAGGGTATCTAAGAGGGGGCAACATGAGTGGTATCGAATCATTACTGAAACCTGAAGAGTGTGCTTTGCTTCTCGTCGATTTCCAGGCGGGGCTAGCCTTTGGCGTGGAGTCGATCTCGCGCCAGGCCATCGTCGATAACGCGGTGGCCCTTGCGCGGACGGCTGTAGTCTTTGAGATCCCCATTGTCGTATCGACTTCGGCTTCAAAGGTCTACAGTGGCCCTCTTCTGCCACCGCTGCAAGCGGTTCTGCCCGACGTCAAGTCAATCGAACGGCGGAACATGAATGTATGGGAGGATGAGACGGCTCACTCGGCAATCGTGGCGACCAATCGCAGGCGGTTGATTGTGGCTGGGTTGCTTACCGAAGCGTGTGTCTCGTTTCCTGTGCTGTCTGCTCTCAAAGAAGGTTATGAAGTCTTCGTTGTCGGTGACGCTTGCGGAGGGCTGACGCAGACCGGGCATGCACTCGCCCTGCAACGAATGGAACAGGCTGGAGCGCAACTCACAAGCTGGATTCAGGTACTGCTGGAACTCCAGCGTGATTGGACGAGGCACGAAACCTATGAAGGTGCCCGAGCGATTGTAGAAGCAAACGGTGGTGGATACGGTATCGGGTTGGCCTACGCGCACACCATGATTCATCCGGTCTGAGCCGCTTCCGGTTCTGCGCTGTTGCCATCCAGCGATTGTCTTTATGCCTCTGAGCAGCTCTGCTCCCTCTGTGTTTTGGGAGCGAAAGGAAAGATCACATGGAATCCTTACAGAAACATGTCGTCATCATTACTGGCGGAAGCTCCGGAATCGGACGGGCTGCGGCTCTGTCTTTCGCTGCGATGGGAGCTAGAGTCCTTATCACTGGCAGACGGGCAGCAAGTCTGGATGAGACAGCGAAGGACCAGCCGAATATAGAGACTCTGGTCGCCGACACGGCAGAGCCGAAAGACGCGGCGCGGACGATAGCCCGGGCCATCGAGCTCTGGGGGCGCATTGATGTTCTAGTCAACAATGCAGGAGCGGGGGCGATCATGCCGCTGGCAGACGTTACGGCCGAACGAATCCTCGACATCTTTGCGGTCAACGTTCTAGGTCCATCATTGCTTGCAAAGGAAGCGCTTCCTTACCTGAAAGAGAGGAAGGGTTCAATTATCAATATTTCGAGCACGTATGGCTCAAAACCAGGCGCGGCACTCTCACACTATGGTGCGAGCAAGGCCGCACTCGAATACCTGACTCGTAGTTGGGCTTTGGAGTTGGCGCCCTTCGGAGTTCGCGTGAATGCAATAGCTGTCGGCCCAACAGAGACAGGAGCGCTGGAGGGCATGATGGGGCTTTCAAGACAACAAGCCGAGGCCGTTAAGCAGCAGGAGCGAGAGCATATACCGCTAGGGCGGCGGGGTCTTCCCCGCGATGTCTCCCGCTGGATCGTTTCATTTGCCGACCCAACTTCCGACTGGATCACCGGTCAGGTCTTAGGCGTCGACGGTGGACTCAACCTGATTTAGCGGTCGCGGACGATCACCCTCCCCATCATTCTTCATATGTATTGATTCAGCACGCCCCTCGAGGAATAACAGCGATGGTCACATCGTTCGAACTCGCACAGATACCGCTCTTCGAGCTTTTGTCGCCAGTACAAAGAGAGAAGATCTCCAGGACGGCTGCAGATCTTCGGGTACGAGCTGGAGAGTGGCTGGCTCAAGAAGGTGACATTCCATCATTCTTTGTGGTGCTTGAAGGTAGCGTCGAGTTCCTCAAAAAAATTGGTGGAGTAACAGAGCCGATGATTGTGTATGAGGCCGAAGAGTTTTTTGGAGAAGTTCCTCTTCTGCTCGGCGCCAGGGTACTGGTTGGACTTCGTGCGCGCGTGGATTCTCGAATACTAAGAATTGATAGGTCACAGTTTCTCGAACTGATCACCGAGTCGAGGTGTTGGAGCGATCGGATTCTGGGAGCCATGGCTACACGAGTACGCAGTGTTCAGGAGACAATTCGTCGAACACGAACAGAGAGGGTTGTCCTTATCGGAGATGAGATGCACGCACAGTGCCGTGGCATCCTGACTTTTCTTTCGCGTTGCGGTATTCCATATTGTTGGATTGATCGAACGTTCGATATAGATCGTCTTCCTGAGAATCTACTTATACCGACCGAAGGGTTGGTAGCAATTGTGGACGGGCAAAAGATATTGCCTGAGCCGACAGAAAGCGAAATGGCCGAAGCGCTTGGCATTCAGACGACACCATATGCTACCGCCTATGATGTCGTCATTATCGGAGCCGGCCCTGCGGGCTTGGCCGCGGCAGTCTGCGGCTCTTCAGAAGGTCTCAAAGTTCTGATCGTAGAGCAAGCCACGCCTGGGGGACAGGCGGGAACTTCTTCAAGAATCGAGAACTATTTGGGGTTCCCGGGCGGGATTTCTGGAGACGAGCTCAGTGATCGAGCACTCTGTCAGGCGCGTCGCTTCGGCGCGGAGATTGTGATTACCAGAAGGGCCGAGCGAATCGACGTAACTGGTGAGGAAAAGACCGTCACACTGAATGAAGGCCTGAAGGTTCGTTCGCGTTCAGTTGTGCTGGCAACGGGCGTCGATTGGCGCTTACTCGAGGCAGATGGAATTGAAAAGATGATCGGCCACGGAGTCGTTTACGGAGCATCCAGGACCGAAGCAATGGCCGTGATCGGAAAGCACATATTCATTGTCGGTGGGGGGAATTCAGCGGGGCAAGCCGCAATTTATTTCTCGGGCTATGCAGCCGGCATTACGATGATCGTCCGCGGGAACGGTCTCGCTCAGAGCATGTCGCAATATCTCGTCGCAGAGATCGAGAAAAAGACGAATATCCGCGTGGAGGCGCATACGGAGGTTACGTCGGTAAATGGCGTCTTCAACCTTGAAGCTATCACTACAGCGGATCGCAAAACGGGAGATATCAAGACCCGGAAGATAGATGCTCTATTCGTCATGATTGGCGCAAAGACAGACACTGCATGGCTACCTGTTGAAATGCTCCGCGATGAGCACGGTTACGTTTGTACCGGAGGAGACGCCCATGGTAGCTGGCCACTTTTGCGCTCTCCGTATCCGCTAGAAACGACCGTGCCAGGAATCTTTTGTGCCGGTGATGTTCGCCACGGCTCAATCAAACGAGTCGCCTCAGGAGTTGGCGAAGGAAGCACAGCCATCACATTTGTTCATCAATATCTGGCTCTCTCGAATCAGCTTTCCAGCCTGGAACTCTTGTGCCATCAGGAGCGAAGAGAGCCTCGGGACGGTGTGGCTCGTCAAGCTGCGCTTTGATCTCTGTTCACAAAGGAAGGCTCAAGCTATACAGCACAACAGGTGAAACGTAATTGAATTGACGATCGAATACTCAGGTTGTCAATCGATCTTCAGACGGAATAAGCGGCACAGTTCGCCGCATCCCTTCCCAACCAGTACAGGAGTGCATCAATGCAAGTGATAAAGAGAGATGGAATTGCTTTAGCTTACGAGGACCTTAACCCAGGGGCGCCACCGATTATCTTTGTGCACGGATGGAGTTGCGATCATGCTGTTTTTGCGCAGCAGGCAGAGTTCTTCAGCCGATCTCACCGTGTCGTCTCGGTCGATCTTCGTGGCCATGGCAACAGCGACGCGCCGGATCAAGACTATACGATGGCTTCTTTCGCGGATGACCTTGCGTGGCTGTGTGGTGAACTTGCATTGGTGAGACCGATCGTTGTGGGCCACAGCATGGGTGGAAATGTAGCTCTCGAGTTGGCGGCCCGTCATCCAGAGGTTCCTGCTTCGATCATTTTGATTGATTCAATCATTTCTTCGTCCCAACCGTTTCGCGATTCACTGCAACCGGTCGTTGAAGCCCTGGCAGGGCCGGACTACGTTACCGCGTGCCGGCAGGCAATGGCGTCGACATTACTTCCCACAGATGATGAAGAAAAGAAAAGGATACTGATTACATCCTTGCCGAAGGCCCCGCAACACGTTCTGACATCCACTCTCAAGAACCATCTGTTGGACTATGATTCGACCTCTGTTGCCGCAGGCTGTCATGTGCCGGTTGCCTATATAGGCGCAGCAATCTTGATGACTGATCTGATTCAACTTCAGAGGCTCACACCACAGCTTGTTACCGCTCAGACTTTGGGATCAGGCCACTTCTCTCCTCTGTTTGTGCCCGATCAAATCAACACGATGATTCAGACTTTTCAGGACGTCTACTCCCCTAAATCGGAAAACAGTGGAGCGGGATTGTGACAGGATGTCTTGCTGGATCATTGATGAGATAGCGAAGTTGGAGAAGACATCGTATTACGGATTCGATCTATCAAAGAGGAGCTGATTTATGGATTTACATCTTCACGGGAAACGGGCGCTTGTTACTGGGAGCAGTTCTGGAATTGGTGCCGAGATCGCAAGAATGCTTGCTTCGGAGGGAGCTAAAGTAGTCGTTCATGGGCGCGACAAAACACGAGCGAGGGCAGTGGCCCAAAGGATTGAGAGCGCTGGAGGTCAAGCATTCGTGGCGCTTGGGGATCTCAATTCGGAAGCCGGGGCTGCAACTGTTGTTGAGACAGCTCAACAAGCCTTCGGCGGTGTCGATATCCTGGTAAACAATGTTGGCGGCTCTGCCAGTGTTGCGCATCTTTCATGGTTCGATGCTCCACTCGAGGAATGGGCAGAAAATTATCAGCATAATGTGCTCGTCGCAGTCCGTCTCGTCAAAGCTCTTGTTCCCGCTATGCGCGAGCGCGGTTGGGGCAGAGTGATTCAGATTTCGTCGCGGAATGCTATCTCGCCGCATGTACAGTTTGGCGGGTATGGTGCAGCGAAAGCGGGGCTCAATAACTTCACTCTCAGCTTGTCGAAAGCTCTATCCGGAACGGGAGTGACATCCAATGGAATCATGCCAGGATTGATCGACACGCCTCAGCTAGATTCCTGGTTCCTTCAGATCGCTGAGAAGCATGCGGGGACGCAAGACCCAAAGGACGGACGGCAATATGTTCTGAAGAATATTGTCCATCAGACGGTTGATCGACTAGGTGAGCCTAAGGACATTGCGGCGGCAGTTTGTTATCTCGCAAGCCCGCTCAGTGACTTCATGACAGGAACGACGTTCAGAATTGACGGAGGCTCAACGCCGACTGTTTGATGATGGATAGCAATAAGGCGAAAGAGAGACTGTCGACAAGATCGAATTCAGGAAAGAGAAACAGATAGCTTAGCGGTTGCACGTACAAGGAGATCGTTTTGAATACCACCCATGCAATGCCCATTGCTCCAAGCGAGGCTCTACGGAAACGCTTTGAGATCGCACGCGAGGTGATACTGGAGGCCGGAGCTTTGGCAAACGGTTATTTTCGCAGGATCGGAACCCTTACGGTCAAGAGCAAAGGTTCGCATGACCTGGTCAGTGAAGCCGACGTGAATACAGAGGACTTGATCCGCAAGAGCTTCGCCACGCATTTTCCGGAAGACGCGTTCTTCGGCGAAGAAAGTGGCATGACGGACCTCAATCACGCGTCCGGTATCTGGGTCGTTGACCCCATAGACGGGACGCAACCGTTTCTTTGCGGAATGCCGAACTGGTGCGTCTCGATTGCGTTTGTATTGAACGGAACATTAGAGTTCGGTCTAATTTACAACCCTCCTTGCGAGGAGTTGTTCGTCGGAGGCAAGAGCTTCCCGGCTACAGTCAACGGTGTCCCTCTTCGGACCAATCCCGGGACCGACTTTTCGGCGGGCTTGGTGAGTATCGGCTTCTCACCTCGGTCTCCACACGCCTTCCTTTTTGACTCCTTGACAAAGCTCCTCGCGGGCAAAGGCATGTTCTTCCGCAACGGCTCAGGAGCCTTATCGCTCGTGTACGTCGGTGCTGGCCGTCTTTTGGGGCATGTCGAGCCCCACATGCACTCATGGGACTGCCTGGGTGCAATTGCGATCATCGAAGCGGCCGGGGGCAAGGTGAACGATTACCTCACTGGCGATGCCTTGCGTAATGGAAATCGGGTCGTTGCCGGCGCACCTAGAGTGTTCGACCAACTCGATACGCTTCTCGAGCGTGGAGAAGGCTAAGTGCAGTCCCCAACCGAATCAAGGAGAAATCATGCTTAAAGGAATTGACCCACTTCTATCCCCGGAGCTCCTCAAGGTGCTTAGTTCAATGGGGCACCGTCACGAGATTGCCATTGTGGACGCAAACTACGCCTGCGATCCGGGCAAGGTGAATGTTATCCGGCTGGACGGCGTCCCTGCGCCCGCAGCGTTGCGGGCGGTCCTTTCCGTACTGCCGCTTGAACGAAATGACCCTGAAGGTTGCTGGCGAATGATTGCCAAGTCCGACCCCGCCAACGAACAACCCATCTTTCTTGAGTTTCAACAGGCAATCGCCGAATTCGAAGACGTGGAGATGAAGCTGGGTACGCTATCTACGGCTGACTTCAAGGACCGTGCACGAGGCGCCTACGCCGTGCTCGTCACCGGAGAGAGACGTCCCTACGGCAACATTCTCTTGCGCAAAGGCACAGTGAAGCTAACTAAGTAAGGAAGCTGCTGGCGTTCCCTAGGGCAACGGTTACGGAACACGCTTTCATGCTCTTAATAGCTATGAGGAATACGCTCTAGAAGATGTTTCCAATATCTCGACCTAGACCTCTGTGCTCAAAAAGAAAGGTAGACCTCCTGCCAGGTGCCCAGCGCGAGAGCGAGCTTCACCACAGATATGGATAATTGAACCTGAGTCAGTGCCGTCTTCAGATGAGCTGGCATGTTGTCTGGACCTTCAGAGTCACAAAGATGTGGCATATAAGTGTTTTATTATGAGGGTTTTATGGATTCTTCTGCGACACCCTGCAAGCCTGTGTAAACGTGTGGAAAACGGACACCGCCGCCGCCTCCTTGAACCCATCCAGGTCGGAAATATCCCCGCGACACACCTTGGCGCCGAGCGCGGACACCGCCGCTGCGGACGCGTCCGACCTGGCTAAGCAGGTGACCTCGTGGCCAGCGGCGATGAGGTCGGGGATGATGTACGAGCCGATATGGCCGTTCGCGGAAGCCGTATTTTTCGCCACAGCGGAGCTCTTCGCGCACCATGTACGCATCATGGCATGGAGGGAAGGGGCGCGTCACACGCAGCGGACAGCAAATCCGCTTGATGCTCGGGGACCCCTTGGGGACCCATTTGACTGTTTGTTGCTACACGAAGGATGCGTTCCGATGGCTTCCTGCGCATGTGTTTTGTTGCAATTGCGGTTTACCCGGGTCAAGGAAGCGGAGCTCTGGGTCTATCGTCACGCTCACAGGACCTATTGGCGCTGGCAAACCCTGGTCAGCGAAGCCCACCAGCGTCTGGCTGGTCACTTTGCCGTTAGTTGTGGACCTAAAACGACAGGCGACCGCAACCGTTCGCTGAGAAAGCGATGGATAGTTCATGGATCTCACAAACACCGTGGACTGTTATTTAGTCCCCATGTGCGAATGACCCGGTCCATCAGCGCGTTTCACGCGCCACATTGCATTGTTTTCCGGATTCAAGTCGGACGTTGCACGAATTGGACTAGCAGCCATAAGGCCCAGCAGATCAAGCCTAAGATGAAATGCGAGGGCCCGGTGTGCGCGTGACTGAGGTGGAAGGAGGGCTGGCTAGCAGAGAGGGAATGTGTTGTAGTCGTGCATTCTTTGTATCGATCTCAGTGAGAATCTCAGGGCAGCAGTATTGATTAGAGGATATTCTTTTCATAGCGCAGTTGCGGAAGATCATGGCAACTCGTGGCGTCACGGTCTAATTCAGATTCACGAAAATTACGAAGGCCAGTCCATTGCGCGCTAGCCTTTTGTTGTGCGCGGTGTGGGGGCTTTCGGACTGTAAGGTCGCTCGCTCATAGCGGCTGATTCTTTTGGTGTTGTTCAAACGAGAGGAATCGCCACTGGCAATCAAGACAGCGGTAGGGTTTTACCAAAGGCAGAAGCCGTTCCAGAAGTTTGCGATGCGCCCGCAATGAGTCAATCGATTTGCAACGAGGGCACTTTCGCAAGGCGGTCATGCTGGAACCTCAATATTAGGTTGTAAAATTGCTGGCCATTTGGAGTGGAACACCGTAATCTACCAGTTACCAGGTTGTGCGCTCTATCCATTAGCTGGTGCAATCTTCGCAAGTGCCAGTACCTAGTGGTTCTCCACATTTTGTACATGTGGGATCAACCTTTCTCCATAAGAAAGAGATTTCATAAAGCGCTTCATTGGAGGAGTTCCTTGAGGCACTGAGATGGATAGGACAGTGCCCGCTTGCAGGGGGAGTGTTACTGGAACAGTATTGATATCTGAGTCTCGTGTCCACACTTATTAAGTCCATCGTGTATTGTCAATTTACATCTGCGCGTTTTCTTCGTTTGGGCCTCGGACAGGGACGGCGAACGTGCATCGACGACACGGATGCGGGAGTAAGGCCGCATGTGCTGCACTTGCAAGAGCGTGATTCTTCTCGATGACTGGCCCGGCGGCGAGCGTACGCACACCTTTTGGGGCGTTGAGTTCCCGGATATCAAGAGCTGGCTGACGGATGGCCGCAAAAGAAGGTTCGATCATGCTGACACGATCAGGGACCTGATTTCCCGCACTCCTACCCATCGTGATCTAGCCGCCCGAGAGACTTTGGACTCTGCCTTCAGACTGGCGAAGACGGTATCAAGCTTGACTGATCGGTGAGCAATACGCAAAGCTGAGCGGGTCACGGAATCAGCAAGGGCCGCAAGCCCTGGCTTTTGATCAAGCCGGTTGGACCGCTCGGAGACTCCAAGGATTGTGGGTGGAAGGCATAACGCAGAAAGAATCCAATTCGATCGTTGTTGTATTCATTCGCATTGTCCAGGCTGAAGAAGGCACCAAGATGCCAATTTTTGGTAATTAGGTAGGCACCTTCTCCGGTCAGATTGTAGTTCACTCCCACACTGGTATGTTCCGTGGTGAATGGGTTCTTTGCAGCAACCTGCAGAGAATTATCGATTGGAAAGTAGGGACTGGCACCTTCCTGGAAGGCCTGAATGCCGGCGGCGCCGGCGATTTGATAATGGAATCTCGTGCCATGGTGGCCATCAAACGTGACTGGAATGTTGCTCAGTAGGTAGGCTTCCGGGCTGAAATAACCTCCATTGCCATAGGTGAATAATCTTTGATTGTTTGCGTAGTGCATTCCAAAGAAATTCATTCCTACTGTAAGTTTTCCATAGTTTGGGTTCTCCCAAACGGACCAATAAGCTCCACCGTATCCGTCGATACGACGGTTGTTCTCAACATGATGTCCCGTTATATATTGGCCGCCGATCTCCATATACCAACCCGAGATGCCATCTCCATGGTTGACCTGTACGGAAGCCGCATTAGTGATTACGCCACCCCAGATATTTCCACTGTAAGACGATGTAGCCGATCCGGGATCGTATAGACCAGCATAGGAGAGCTGCGAGTCCTGTATCGGTTGACGTTCAAAACTCAGAGTTACGGGACCTGCATTCGGTTGAAGAAGAAAACGTCCCGTTACATTTTCTACGGGGAAGCCATGGGGAGTATAGCCCAGAGCGGCGCCAACGCTACGCGTCCGAAGTTGCAGTTCACCGCCAACACCTGAGGCGGTCTGGGCGTTGGAGACGGCGCCGAGGGGAAGGGTTCCCAATTGGTAGGTCGCCCCCGCATCCGTCGTTCCGCCCTGGAGAAGAGTGGGGTGCACCACTAACGTAAATCGGGCTCCAGGGTTGATCATCGCGGCCCCTTCGACATCGGCGCTGAAGATCGTAAGCCGGTCGAATCCAGATTGGCCATTGTGGTAATTGACCGAAGAGTCTCCCCCTAGATAGGGACTGGAGCTGCTTTCGATTGCGTCCAGATGATCCTGTATCTGTTGCCGCGGTGTCAAAGGCTGCGGCACGATATTTGAAGAGCCTGTCAACGGCGGCAGAGCTTCAGTTTGCGATGGGACGGGGGTGAGCATTGCGTCTAACAGCGTTGAGTCTGCCGTTGGGATGCTCTCTCCTGTGTTGAAAGTCCTGTGCCTTGGAGGCGTATTGTCTCGAAGCGTCTCCTGGAGGGGCTGGTCAGACAGGGTGCCATGCGGGATTGCGGGGTAGTGGGCTTCAGCTTCAGACACGGGCAGGTCCGGCGCTAATCCAGTTGCTGCTTCACGATGTGTGACTCGGTTGATATGCGGATTTGCTGCACGTGGGCTGTAGTCTGGGGCGTTTGCGACATGTGAATCTTCATTGTTGTTCGTCCTTGCGGAGTATGAGGTTGCCGTGTGAGACACCGTTGCAGGAGGTGGGATGAGGTCATCATGGTATGTGTCAGTCGCCAGATCCTGATTGACCGCAGGCTTGTGGGAGCTCTTTCGCCGTGCCGCAGAGGTTTCGCTTGGAGGCAAAGATGCGTAGCCGCCTCGTTCCTCGACTTCGGAGTGCGCGATTAGATTGTCGTCCGAATTCGATGTCGAGCGTACTGGCCAAAGAGCTTCTCTGTTGCTACGGCTGGTGTCCGCTATCTCGTCGAATTGATTCTGATTAAGCTTGTCGTTAGACGAACTCAACATACGGAATAAATCCTGGCTGGCAGAGGATGCGCCCCTGTTGGAACCTGAAGTGACGGTCGATGCTGTGAGCTCGGCTATGCTTGGCGGTCCCGCTGCCTCCAAGGCTGCGCGATAATATGCTGCCGCTTTCCGAGAATCACCTCGCTTCACCTCGAATTCGGCTGCAAGTTCCAGGATCTTCCCATTTTTCCCAAAGCGATCAAGCGAAGTCTGTAGCCAGGATAGTGCCTGCTTTTGGTCGCCTGCGGCGAGTGCCGCTCGAACCGCCGCTTCGCAGATAGAGGCATCTGCTTTGGAGATGTCCTGCCGGTTATAGAGCATGACGGCGCGTTTCGGATCTCCGTCCGCGGCGTAGGCGGCCGCGAGGGAATTGTTGATCGAGATATCGGAAGGGAAGGCCCTGAGCGCCGCGGCTAGTACGGCGAGGGCCTCTACATGCTTGCCAACTAAATTTAGTTGGGCTGCGCGTTGAACCGCCCATGTTGCGTATAGCTGGGTAAGCTGCGCTTGCTGGCTTTCCGTGAGAGCGTCGTTATTGCTCAGATTCTGGATCACGTGGGAGAGGCGCGCGTCCTGGCCCGATTGCAGAAATAACCACCCTTCCTGTATCTGAAAGCTGATCGGAGGACTTATTCCCTGGCTGGCATAGATATCATTGGCCTGCTCCATAGCGTCAAACGCTCGTGCCTTGTTGCCTGCACCGCTGTATATCGATGCCAGGGTCTGCTGATACTCGGCATCATTCTGCAAGGTAGCGCTTAGATCCTCTGGCATCTCTCGGATTTGCCCAAGGGCCTCACGGTCGCGAGTCGTGGCGTGAAGTGCCTCGATCCAACCGATCCAGGCCTCCTTCGACCCCGGATGCTCATCTACGATTCGAGCGTATTCTTCCACGGCATACTGCTTGTCACCGCTCGATAGCTCCATCGAAGCCAGTTGCAACCTTATTGAAAGAGACGGGGCGATTTTGAGGGCCCGGTTGAGAGCCTCCCTCGCCGCGCTTATCTGATCCTGCGACTGATAGATGCCTGCCAGCATCGACAAAAAGCCAGGGTTATCCTGTTCAGTGGAAGATACGGAAGCCGGCATCTGCCGAAACTCTCGGAGTGCCTCCGCATCCCGTCCCGCCAGATGATCCGAGCTTACAAGTCCGCTCCAGGCATCGCCGTTATCGGAGTCTGTCGTAAGTATTCTTCGATACACCCGCGAGGCCGTGTTATAGCGCTTCGCTGCCAATAAAAGGGAAGCGTACCGTAGTTGGGCCGCGGTTGAGGATTCATTATCGCTGTCAGCTTGCGCCAGGGCCAATGCGCGAGTCAGGACGTGATCGGACTGGGACTGCTGGCCTATCGCAGCATAGTCGGCTGCAAGCGATTGGAGAAATTCAGGATCATTCTCGAGCTTTGTGCGGAGATTTACGGGAATGCGCTCCGCAGTGCTGATGGCCGCCGAAAATTCGGCAGATTGCGATTGGGCGAGAAAAAGGCCGCGCCAGGACAACGACGATGAGCTGTCGACCCGAACGGCGCGTTCCAGATAAGGCACCGCGTCCTTGGGGTGGCCGGTTCGAAGAAAAGCTCCTCCGAGGGCCGACAAGGCATCCGGGTTATCCGGTTTCAACGCCAGAGCGCTACGATAGTTTGCAATTGCGGCTGTTGTGTCGTCCGAATCAAGGGCGCTTTGTCCTGTCTTCATGAAGCTGAAGAATCTCGAAGTCGACAAGGCCTGCATGAGGCTTGCATCCTGATCTCCCCCAGATCTGGCCTGTTCAAATTGATGCACTGCTTCGCTGAAATCCTGTTGGCGCATACTCACGTAACCGAGCCCGGCATTGGCCTGTCCATGAGTTACTTCATGTGCAAGGGACGCGCGAAAATGTTGGTCGGCCAGCAAGAGGTTTCCGCTGTTCAGCGCGCGATACCCTGCAGCTAGTTCTACTCCAGACATCGGAGGACGCTGCTGGGGAGTAGAGGGTTCTGATGCAGCCGCCAGGCTGGAACCCTCAGAACGTTCGGCCCACCCCAAGGCTTGTTTGAGCGCATCCCCTGCATCTTGATTATTGGGGTAACGGCGCAGAAGTGATATTCCCTCTGTTCGAGTGTTCGCGTCATAGGTGAGGACTCGGCCAAGAGTGACGGAGTACCGCTCATCGGATGGAAATTGCTGTGCCAGTTTGCGCAAACCTTCGATGGCATGAACACGATCGGCCGGTAGTGCAGCCTCTGTATCGTAGTACACCAGTGCTACTTCTCCTGCTGGAGGATTCTTACCGTAGAGTTGGCGATATATTTCCATCGCCTCGCCGTATTTGCCGGACTTTGTAAGGATGGCGGCCTGGTGCAAAAGTTCAAGGTCTGAAGACTGTGTATGAATTGCCAGCAGATCTCTAATCGTTGTTTCGTTCGCGCCTGATTTTCGCAGTCGTTGAATATAGATATCGGCGGCCTCCTGATGGCCCTGGCGCATCTCGGCCCCAGCGAGATCTCGCAGCGCTTCAATATTGTTGGGATCGGCGGCAAGGACCTGCTTCCATGTAGAGATAGCGAGATCCAAATGACCACTTTGAGCCTGTGAGGTTGCACGATTTAGCAGCATCTTGATCGCTGGCGAATCTGCCGCCGCTGCCCGAACAGGGGCACTGACAATTAAGCAGAACACAATCGGTAACAGTCTTTTCAGTACAGGAGAACTCATCTTTGCCATGGAACCTCCAACTCGCCATTGCTCTGGATATGGAAGCGATGCTCCGTATAGCCAAGTGCGAACATTGCTAAATTCTGGTCGTAATACCGGGGAGGTTGCCCATATAAACCTGTGCCTGTTGACAATGCATCCTTCAGGCGTTTCTTCTGCTGTGCGACAGCTTCAGGCGCCCGAGATTCCTGTAGAAAAGGGATAAGCGCCGCAGAGAAGGAAATTGGGCCATCCCCCCGGACCTCTGGCTTATCTTCGATGACGAACTCCGGAGGCAAAGGGTGTGTCCTCATGTAGGAGGTCATTCCTGAAAGCGCCTTCAGGAGATCATCACGGCCGTGAGTGTTCGAAGACGTAAGACCGGCCCAGAGGTAGACACGGATGGCATCATAACTTCCTGTCGCCTGTTCTGTACTGAGATCAAGGGGAGGTGTAGAGCTCATTGTTCCATCAGGCTCTATCTTTATCCAATCTGGAGCAAAACCTGCAGCAGTTCCTCCGCGAACAAGAGAGGGCAGAGATGCCGCCATTGCTCCCCATGGGCCTTCAGGCTGTACCGTGGCAGCCGATTGCAAGAGAAACAGTGGCATGTAACTGGGATTCATCACGGTCATTCCATCATGCTCAAATCCCGTTTGCGCCGGCAGAAGAATAGGGAAAGAGTGCACATGGGACACTTCTTTTTCTGCGATTAACTTGAGTAGCCCCATCCCGGTATTTGCATAGACCGGAGACTTCCACAGCCTCCCTGCCTGAATGAGATCGTAGGCTATCCATAGGTCCGAATCGCTTGCAGAGTTAGTATCTTTTATTCCCCAACTCCCGTCTGTTTTTTTACCCCAACTCCAGGCCGGAAGAGTTGTTTCGATCGTGCCGCCTGCCAGGTTATTCACGGTCCAGAGAAATAAATGGTCGAAACGTGCCCGATCATTAGCGACGAGCGCGAAGAACATGGCATAGCTTTGCCCTTCGGAGGTTGTCAGGTCGTCACGATCTGGATCTACAACGCGGCCATCCTCTTGTATGAAGTGGTTGGCGTAGCTGGTCCATAAAGGCCATGAAGATTGCGGGATCGAACTCAATCCGAGCGAAAGCAGAGCCGCGATGATCTGGATTGTCATGCAAGATCCCCACGTATCCGCACTTCAGCCCTGTGCTTCAGGCGAGCGTGCAGCCAGGGAGCCCAGAGCAATCCCATAATGAACGGAAGCAAAACACCTATCCAAGGGTATTGATGCATCCATGCGCGAACTCTTAGAAAAGCCGAAATGTGGCCTATATGGTAGCTGGATTGACCGACTACAAAGGAATCAAAATGCGTGCCATGCTGCATCGCAACGTTACCGTGAATATCGCCAGAAGAGGCGATATCTAAAAACGCGGGGAACAGGTTTTGCATGCTTCTTCCCAGTATTACGACTACAACAGTTCGACGGCTTCGTGATGGAGACTCCATCATTTCGATGAGTGAATCGAATGGGGAACTAAGGCTAAGGTCGAGTCTCGACTGCTCCTTCGCTCCCGATATATCGCTGAAGGATTCCATATTGAGATGTGAGAGCTTGCCCCAAAGCTGCTGCACCATGGAAAACATCGTGTCTAGATGTCGGGTAAGTCCCGCGTCCTGCAGGACAATTGGTAGCGTCGCTTCAATCTCGGGATTGGTGGCAATATCGCCACTGCTGCCAATAATCAGCAGGTCACGATCCTCATTCAAGTTACTGGTGGTCCCTACCTGAAAGCGCAGTGCAGGATAACCTGTCTGTGCTCCGAAATATGAGAGCAAATCGAGCATCGTTGTGATTTCGCGCTCGGAAGGTCTTTCAGGCAAAATAACCGTCGTTTGAGAGAGGTCTGCATATCGTGTAAATGGAAACCCAGCATTTGCAAAAAGCTCAAGGTTCGGCAATTTAGACCAATGCGGAAGTTGGTGTAAATCCAAATTGGAGGTAGGAAGAATTGTTCCCGTTGCATCCGACGGTGGAATGGGATGGCAGAAGTCTTTTGTCCTGGAGGGGAAGAGGAACTCGAAGAGAAGCGTATTGGCAAAAGGACGTAGATTAGTAACCGGAACAGGAATATCAATATTCCGTGCCGCGGTATTCCCGCCCTTGGAACTGACCGGCAGATAGCTTATCGGGGATCCGTTGAGGATTACTCGGAGGTAAGCCTGTTGAGATGGGGGAAGGTGTTCGGTGATGTATTGAAGCCTCAGCTTGATTGCCTCCTCATCTCCAAAGAACAGGTCAGGAGGCAATCGAACATACGAAGGAATTGGTTGTGATCCATCGCTGCGCAGCACATTCGTTTCGGCATAGCTCCATAGCGAGGATTTGCTTGTCGTCTGCACCCACCGAGGCGCATCATCGATGCTTCGCCCCGAAGGAAGTGGATGGGGTTCTACCGCCGCACTTTCGCCAGAAAACGCTCCCCCCGCTGCCAATGCTTGAGCTGCGGCCAGCACCTGGCTATCATCGTCACCGCTCACGACAAGCAATTTTGTAATGCCGTCTACCGGGTTTACGCGAAGTGCCAGATGCGGTCCGTACACGCGTTCTCCAAGCGATGCAAGCAATGGAGAATTATTAGGAGCAACAATGATCGTGTTCCCCGGGGCCAGTCGCCCGATCGAGACAGGAAATGTCAGCTTGTGAGAGTTAGCCTGAACACCGAACCACGACGATACTGTGCCCGCTGCTTGCAGGAGCAGGACCGAAGGAGATGCTCCGAAGGTAACCCTTATGCTCGTGGAAGATATGCTTTGCTCTTTCTCGTAGAAAGGCGCCGGAAGCGATGTCAAATCATTCGCAAAGGGTAAAAGGGAGCCTGTCAACTCAAACGTCGAAGTTGGTTGTATCTGTGCCCATAGTCGTGCATCACCCGGGTTTTCACATTGCGCGCTATAGTGTCCACGAAGACGAACGTCAAGAGTATTCCTTGTGGCGAGTAACTCGCTAGGGACTGGAATATCTGCATTGAGAATCGCAATATTCCCTCCGGTGGATGGAGCCGGCATTGCAAGATTCGCAAGAGTTGTGTTGTTGAAAGATACGATCAGAAGGCTTTGTTCTGAGAGCATATCCGGCGAAAAACGATATTGCAGATGCAGCATGCCACTCTGTGCAACTTGCGATTCGCTTAGGACAAGAACCGCGCCCGCTGAACTATCAGCGCCACGAAGCATCATCCCCTCTTTCAATCCTGCATCTGCTAGTGAGATATTGCTATGAAAGTGAAGAGTGTCAGTTTCGACCGTATGATGTTCCTGTGCCCGTAACAAGGCAGGGAAGAACATGATTAAACACAGCACGAGGGTTGCGGCAACTCCCGTTGCCTCATCGAGTGGCTTTGACTTTCGGCGGGGTATAAAGCTTGTAATCGAATACCTAATCCCACGCAGGGATAGGCGGATGATTGTAGCGAGGCTTTTAAGCGGGCGATCGTCAGGATGCTTTTCCGTGATCCACGCATTCGCGTTGGAGTATAAAACCAGGGTTAGAAACTCTTCCTGTTCGAGCGAGAGCGGCAGGTATTCGAAGCGAAGATTTGTTCCGTTGCAATAGACAACTCGCGCCGGAAGGGTTACATCTTCCCCCGATGGATAGATAACATCGATCAAAGATCCCAGTTTGAAAGGGGCAGCCACGCCGAGTGTAAGGGCCCCTCCGCCTAACGAAAGATCGACAGACATACCTGGAGTGATGACCCCAGTTGCAGAGCGAATAGAGAACATCATCTTTCGATTGAGCCGAATACTGCTTCGTTTCTGCTGAGCTTCGACCGCCACCGCATTGGCCGTACCCAGGATGACACAATTAAAGAGTATCCAGAGGACATTCATGAGCACTGCGCCCTTATGGTCCCTGTTGTGGACGAAAAATCTCCATGGTGCCATAGCCAGACCGATGTAGTTAAAGAGAAGAAGGAGTCGATAGGGTCGCGCTATTGTTTTGTCAAAATAGCGCTCCTTGACGATTCCTCCCTTGGCCGTGACATTGAAGGTGCCCAGCTTGGGATTAATCAGGGCGAGGATAGTCGGTCCCAAAATGTAGGGCGCCAACACCGTCTCATAGATCTCATTCCAGAAGGAGTGTCGATATTTCCCCTGCAGGCGAGAGTTGGTCATTGTGGAAAGGATGAGATGGGGAAATGCATAAGCGGCGATTGTGATCCACAAGCCGGGGATATTGCGCAGCCCAAACAGCATATAGACCAGAGGGGCAGTCAGAAAAATTAGTCGCGGTAGTGCATACAAAAAATGCACCATTGCATTGAAGTAGCACAGGCGTTGCGCGAGTTTGAGCCCTCTCACGAAGAGGGGATTGTCGATTCTGAATATCTGGACCATTCCCCGTGCCCAACGGATGCGCTGCCCTACGTGCGCTGAGAGGCTCTCTGTCGCGAGACCGGCAGCTTGAGGGATGTTTATATAGGCGGTATTCCATCCGCGGGTTTGCATTCGTAGTGAAGTGTGGGCATCTTCTGTAACCGTCTCTACAGCGATGCCACCAATCTCTTCAAGTGCTGTTCGGCGTAGTACAGCGCAGGACCCACAGAAAAATGTCGCATTCCATAGATCATTGCCATCCTGCAGCAGGCCGTAGAAAAGTTCTCCCTCATTAGGAACAGTGCCGTAGGTCTTCAGGTTCCTTTCAAATGGATCTGGGGAATAAAAATGATGTGGGGTCTGCAGCATCCCGAGCTTTCGCTCTTTTACAAACCAACCCACCGTCAACTGTAAAAAGCTGCGTGTCGGCAAATGATCGCAATCGAAGATCGCCACGAGGGGAGATGTCATCTTCTTGAGGGCGCTGTTGATATTTCCAGCTTTAGCGTGCAAGTTGTCATTGCGAGTGATGTAGCCAATGCCGATCAGCTTGCAGAATTCATGAAACTCTTGCCGCCTGCCATCATCGAGCAGGTAAACATGCAGTTTATCGCTTGGGTAATCGATGTTAACGGAGGCCAGGACAGTCGACCGCACAACAGAAAGTGGTTCGTTGTAGGTTGGAATCAGCAGGTCGACGTCCGGCCACGTCTCAATATCGGACGGCAAGGGAACGGGCGGACGCCGTAACGGATAAATCATCTGGAGAAATCCCAGCAACAAGATTGCAAATGCGTACATCTCGGCGGCCAGCAGGAGAAACATGAAGAACAGCTCTGTTGGATGTAAATCGACGCTAGGATTCGTTACGGCCAGATAGACCTGCGTGACGCGCCAAACGGCATATCGGCAGGTCGTGAGCATTGAAGCAATAATCAACATCAGCGTCGCAACATAGGCGCGCGAGAACGTATAGAGCACAAACCCGACGGTTAGCGTCAATGTTCCGACGATCGCCTGTTGCTTCCAGTCAAAACGTAAGGTTACATACTGGTAGGTGAGTAATCCGAAGATAAGGTATAAGATCGCTCGGCTGGCGCGGCCCCAAATACTATCATTACTTCCAAGAGTGCCCCACAGAAAGCCGAGTCTCTTCATCGCTCACTCCAGCGTTGCCCTATCTTTATTCGTGCTGGTTCCGGAAGTTGGATCCAGCGTACGATCTCATCGCAAACGGTTACTGCCTGGGCCTCTGGGGCATAGGACGGCAAGACAATGCCATGGACCATAGCCTGTTGAACCTCTGGTTGCCTGTATATGACCGAAGGAAACAGATGCCCTCCTAACGATTGGGCGAGGAGTCTATGGATCTCTCTTGACGAGGGAGAATCATCCATTTGGTTCAGGACGAACATGACTCGCGCAGGAACGGTATTGAGTCCGTCTAGAAGAAATTTCACTGCTAACGCCAGGCGCACTGCAGACGCGTCTGGCAAAAGCGGGACCAGAACGATGTCACATCTTTGAAGATGAGCTAACAGCGTCGTGCCTGATAAGCCACCCATATCAAAGAGGATGCAATCCAAAGACATAGTCGAGATAAGGCTGGTGAGATCGGGAGCTACAGCATCATCCTGGGTGCAGACTGCAATATGAACGGCTGACTCTCCGCCTTCCGGAGCGAAGAAAGAGCGCATACCCGGGCGTAGTTCGGTTGCCCCATAGTGAAAGGAAAGGGTTTGCCAGGGAGATGTGTCGATGAGCAACACCCGCTTTTCACGACGACAAAGCATACTGGCTAAACTAGCCGCGAGGGTACTTTTGCCTGATCCCCCCATTGACGAAAAAAAACCAACCTGAATGCGCCCTTCGCGTTCGGGTACAGCCTTTTCAGGTTCTTCCGTGTATGTGGAGACTTGTCCTCGGCGCCGCGTAAATGGTTTGTAGTGAGCTTGATCTAGTTGAAGGCTGGAAAAGAGTGCTGTCACATCACTACTCGGCTCTACTTGTTCCAGCGAATCGTGAGATTCTGGGCTTGCTTTGTTTCTCTCCGACATAGGACGACCTTTACTCGACGTTAAACACCGGTCAGGAAGCTAGATATTCAGCTTAGAGAGAGTGCTTTACGATAACACACTGTAGTATTGGGTGGTCCTGGAACATAGAAAAGGTGTGCGGTATGGAGATACACAGTCCTGCTCTAGCTGGTTTCTACGACATGCGCATGGTTGGCTTGTCAATAGTTATTGCCGTCCTTGCTGCGTACGCAGCTTTAGATCTCGCCGGTCGTATCACCGCAGCTCGTGGGTGGGTTCGGCTGACTTGGTTGTGTGGTGGATCCATTGCGTTTGGCATTGGGATCTGGTCCATGCACTTCATCGGCATGGAGGCGTTTCATCTACCGGTACAAGTGAATTACTACCTGCCTACAGTCCTGCTCTCGATGCTTGCAGCGATTTTGGCTTCATTCGGCGCTCTTGCGGTAGTGAGCAGGGCAACTATGGGGACCTTGCGTGCTTTGGGTGGGGCCGTCTTCATGGGGTGCGGAATCGCAGCCATGCACTACATCGGTATGGCTGCGATGCGCCTACCTGCGATGTGTGTTTACTCTTACGGAATCGTTCTGCTATCGGTCGTTCTGGCAATTGCTATCTCATTCATTGCTTTACTGTTTGCCTTCAAATTTCGGAAAGACGCTTCAACCTGGAACTGGCGCCGATTCGGAAGCGCGATTTTACTCGGGTTGGCTATTCCAATCATGCACTATGTCGGAATGGCCGCCGTTAGTTTTCACCTCATGCCAGGAAAAGACTCCAACCTGGTGAATGTAGTTAGAGCGAGTGATCTTAACACCGCCGGAATTGTAATTATTACCCTGGCCCTACTCGGCATTGTCATCTTGACCTCTGTACTGGATCGCCGTTATTCCCTGCAGGCTGTACAACTTGAATTAAGCGAACAGCGTTACCGCATGATCGAAGCCGAAGCTGCGGGACGAGAGAGAGTCAGGGCTGCCGAGGCCAGCAGCCAGGCGAAAAGCGAATTTCTCGCGAATATGAGCCACGAAATTCGCACTCCCCTTAATGGAATTATCGGAATGACCGATTTGGCTCTTGAGACGGAGCTAACTCAAGAGCAGAGAGATTATCTGGAAACGGTTAAGCTTTCAGGCGATGCATTGCTCAATGTAATCAATGACATCCTCGATTTTTCAAAGATTGAAGCCGGAAAGATCGAGTTGGAAGAGATTGACTTCAACCTCTGCAACTGTATTGAGGGGACGCTCAAGACCCTTGCTTTGCGAGCGGATGAAAAAGGTCTCGAACTTTTATGCGACGTCTCTCCGCATATTGCGGAGGTGGTGTCCGGCGATCCGGGACGGCTGCGGCAAATCCTTCTTAATGTGATCGGAAACGCTATCAAATTTACAAGCAAGGGAGAAATTTCGCTCAAAGTAAAATCCGACCTTATCGAAGAGAAAAAATCCATCCTTCATTTCATCATTACCGATACCGGGATAGGTATCGCTCCTGAAAAACTGACGACGATCTTCGATTCGTTTAATCAAGCGGATACATCGACAACACGTGAATTTGGAGGCACTGGTCTTGGACTCACAATATCCAGATGCCTTGTCGAGATGATGGGGGGCAAGCTCTGGGTTGAAAGCGAAGTTGGCGTCGGTTCGCAGTTTCACTTCACCATTCCTATGAAATATGTCGATACACCCATCGAAGTCGACCACATTGTTCAGGACAAGGCTCTGAATGGAGTGAAAGTCTTGATCGTTGACGATAACCGGACGAATCGGCGCATCCTGGAAGGACTTTTGACACGGTGGGGTATGGTTCCGACTGTTGTTTCTGGTGGTGAAGAGGCGTTAGCTAAGCTGCATGCTGCAGTTCAGTCTGGAGTTCCGTACGATCTGGTTCTAACCGACATGCAAATGCCTAATATGGATGGGTTCGGTCTTGTTGAAAATATAAAGCAGAAAGCCGACATTTCGACTGCAACCATCATGATGCTGACCTCAGGTAGTAAGCGTGGTGACACGGCGCGATGTGCCGAGTTAGGCATCGCAGCCTACTTGCTGAAGCCGGTGCGTCAAGTCGAGCTGCGGCAGGCGATCTTACGCGTGCTCCAGGCGAAGGAGCAGCACGGGGAAGAAGGTAATATGGTGACCCAATCCACCTTGCGTGAGGAACTAAGTTCCGCAAAGGTTTTGAACATTCTCCTCGCGGAGGACAATGCCATCAATCAAAAGCTTGCGAAGCGCCTTTTAGAAAAACGCGGTCATAAGGTTTCGGTGGCGGAGAATGGAAAAGAGGCACTCGCCGCGCTCGAAAAATCTTCGTTTGATTTGGTCCTGATGGATGTTCAAATGCCGGAGATGGATGGCCTCGAAGCCACGAGGACACTTCGTGAACGAGAGAAGCTCACTGGATTCCATTGCCCTGTTGTCGCAATGACTGCATTAGCAATGAAAGGCGATCAAGAACGTTGCCTGGAAGCAGGTATGGATGGTTATCTCTCTAAGCCGATCAGTTCTCAGGCACTTGATGCGATGCTCGAAGGCTATACGGCCTCAATCGCTCCTCTATCTACGCAATCGGAATCTGAATCTGCTGACACCTCTATCAATACTGAAGAACTGATGGCGAGAATCGATGGCGATCAGGTGCTCCTTGGAGAATTGACAGAGATCTTTAGTAAGGATTACCCCCAGCAAATTCAAATTGCGCACGCAGCTCTAGTGACAGGAGATAGCAACGCAATCCGCCGGGTAGGGCATGCACTCAAGGGAGCTATGGCGAACCTTGCTGCGCCAAACGCCAGCAGGCTGGCCGAAACGATGGAAGCGATGGGTAACTCAGGGGATCTGTCGCTTCTGCATTCAACTTTGACAGAACTCCAGAGGGAGTTGCAGAAGGTGGAAATCAGGCTACAGGAGCTCTGCACGGAGCCTGTCCAATGAAGATATTAGTGGCTGATGACGACCCCGTTTCTCGTCGCTTAATGCAGAGCATGCTGGAGCGCGGCGGTTATGAGGTTATCGTTGCTGCGGATGGTCTAGCAGCATCATTGGAGCTATGCCGCCCAGATGGACCAAGGCTTGCAGTGATTGATTGGATGATGCCGGAGTTGGATGGACCTGAGGTTTGCCGCCGGGTCCGCTCTCGGCAGGACGCGCCATATGTCTTTATCCTGCTTCTAACCTCCAAACAGTCTAATGAAGATACTGTTGCGGGTCTGGAGGCTGGTGCGGATGATTACCTGACCAAACCATGCAATGCTGAAGAGTTGAGAGCTCGCTTACTGACAGGGCAACGCATTCTCCAATTGGAAGACACGCTGGTTGAAGCACGCGAAGCTATGCACTTTCGTGCGACGCACGATGGGTTGACTCAATTATGGAATCGCTCGGCTGTTCTCGCCTTATTGCAAAAAGCTATAGAGCGTTCCATGAATGGCGGCAACGCGATATCGATTTTGCTTTGTGACATCGACCATTTCAAGCAGATCAACGACGGGCATGGACATCCTGTGGGAGATGAGGTCCTGGAGCAGTTCGCCCTCCGGTTAAAGAATGGGGTAAGAGCAACCGATTGGGTTGGGCGCTATGGAGGCGAAGAGTTTCTGCTGGTGTTGAACGACTGTAAAGCTGCCCACTTATGGGCGCGGGCTGAGCACATACGCACAATTATTGCGCAAGAACCCTTCGCCACAAAAGCAGGTTTTCTGAATGTGTCTACCAGTATTGGTGCGATTACCTTTGATGGGTTAGCCAGTTCTATGTCGCTGGAATCAATGGTGAAGCAAGCTGATACAGCTTTGTATCGGGCAAAATCCCTTGGGCGCAATCGTGTCCAGTTGGTAGACCAGCCTCTGGTGTTGACTAAATCTCAGGATTAGTCATATCGACGTATTAGCCCTGTAAAAACGAGTATTCCAGACATAATATATAGTCATGAAAACTCATGCCTGAGCGCTCACAAGCTGGCCGGCAAGTCCTCGTCATAGCTGGCGTCCTAGGCTATCTGCTCGTGCACGGACTCGCGGCGTGCTTGCTGCCCGAATCGCTCTCGCCACTCTCCACTCTTGGCATTGTCATAGCTGAGTTGGCTGCAGTAAGCGCATGCTTAACCGTTGCAGGCAAGACATCTGGACAATCCAGGATGCTCTGGTGTCTCCTCGCGCTTTCCCTCTTGCTCCATGTCACGGCCATGTCGCTCGACATGATCGCTGAGTGGCAGGGTAAGACAGCGACTCTGGCTCCTGCACGGCAGGTCCTTTTGGGGACGCTTGATGGCGTGCCCCTTCTGCTCGTTGTATCGCTCCGAGCCGGAACACAGAGAGATCTCCTGTTCCGCATCATGAAGGTCGTTCTCTCGCTGGCTACCGGTGCTCTCTTCTATGTGCTTATTTTTTCTGTTCTACCGATTCACACTAACCCTGAGCCGGCAACGCTGGTCTTTATTTCGAATCTATTTGATGTGCTGGGAATCTTTCTTTGGATTGCGGCTATGATCCGCGTTTTTGGAGCGGATCAGGTAAATGAGCGCCGCTTCTTTGTCTGCCTCTCGATGTTTTTGGGAAGTAGCGCAATCCTGGACTCCGTCCACAACCGCATTCTCATGAAGCACGACTATGTGTGGCTGGATCTTTTCCTGTCTGCGCCTCCCCTCTTGCTGGCTGGGATCATCTTCATGACTTCATCGCGTCCTCTGCCGTCGTTCTACGGTTCTCCGCGCATAGTCCGTATCGTCCGCATCGGCAGTCCCGTATTTCTGAGCCTGGCACTCTTATTGCTGGGTCTTTTCGTTTCCCGGTCTGACTTCTACATCGGGACATCGGCCGTTGTATTATCGATCGGTTGCTACTGCGCCATGAATATCATCCTGCATGAGAGAGCGATCGAAGCTGAAGAATCTCTGGCCCACGCGAACGGAAGACTTACCGAACTCGTCAGTACCGACGGACTTACCGGAGCGCCTAATCGAAGAGCATTTGATCAGAGGATCGACGTTGAAGTCCGCGCTGCGCATCGTTTTGCCCAACCGCTCTCTCTGTTGCTGATTGATGTCGATCACTTTAAACAGTTGAACGATGCAAAGGGACATTTGGCGGGGGATGACTGCCTGGTTCAGATTGCGCAAGCGCTCCATCGAGCACTGCCTCGGGCTACGGACTTTCTCGCACGCTATGGCGGTGAGGAATTTGTCGTCCTTCTACCAGCAACGGATGGTTTCGGAGCCGCGACTGTGGCGCACACCCTTCATAGTGCGATTTCCAATCTCCACCTTGAGCACCCTAGCTCACCCTCAGGAGTGGTTACCGTCAGCATCGGAATTTCCACCTATGATGGTTCCGTACCGCCCGATACACTTGAATTAATTCACACTGCGGATCAGGCTCTCTACCGGGCAAAAAGTCTTGGACGGAATCGGACCGAAATACTTGTGACGAGAGAGGTAGATAAGGCGAACCTTTCTTAGCCTCGATTCGCCGCACATTCTTTGCTCGGAATCCCTCGCATGATGTCCTTCATCACGAGTCAGTTTCTGTGCCGATCCAAGGGCGACCGCCCTGAAGTGGTGCTGGAAGGTCCAAAGAATTTGGCGTTCATGGGCCAGTTCTGTGAAATGCCCGACGATATGGTCTTTATTGGACCGTCTGCCCACATGAGCGCGCTAACGATTGGTTGCAATCGGTGTATCTGCTAATGGGTAGAGATCGCCGGGAATTGCAAGCCGCGGAAGAACGAATTAAATAGAGCGGTTACCGGTTCCGTTTGATCGTCGATGGTTCCTTTTCTCCGAATCATGGTAGCGAGAAGTCTGTTTCTTTCGTCGAGCGTCAAGGCTTCAGAGAGTTGATTTCGCGTAGATGGCTCTGTCAGCCGATGGGCGTCTTTGCCTAGCAGGAATGA
Organism: Granulicella mallensis MP5ACTX8; assembly: GCF_000178955.2. Classification (NCBI taxonomy): domain Bacteria; kingdom Pseudomonadati; phylum Acidobacteriota; class Terriglobia; order Terriglobales; family Acidobacteriaceae; genus Granulicella; species Granulicella mallensis. Next base: position 2,609,270 of record NC_016631.1, read on the forward strand.
TCCGGCTAGAGGGAAACACCATGAAGGACACATTGCAGGAGCGCAATAAGTCACTCGTACTGAAGGCCTTCGAGACGCTCTTCAACCAGCGCGATTATGAAACTGCGGAGCGGTACTGGTCTCCTCAATACATTCAGCACAGTGCCCATATCGAACCTGGGCGCGAAGAGTTCTTCAACCTTTTTAGACGCCGGCATTGTTCACTAGCACGTTCACCTTGCCCAGAGTCGCGCTGAGCCGTGCAAGTCGTATCAACTTGATTCTTGCCCAATGGCAACGGCAAGTAGCTGGCGAGCCCACCAATACCCCGTTGCGGATCGTCGATCTGCTGGCCGCAAATCCCTTCATTACCGCAACGGGCATCGCCGGCGAACTAGGCGTCGCCGGGCAGCTTGTTTGGTTCACTCATAGGGTTCAAGCGCGCAAATAGAACCGCGTCGCTATTAGCGATATACAGGAAAATCGAAAATAGTGAGTTCGCTTATTAGCGCTGGGGGTGATCGAGATCGAGCAATCATTTCGACTGATCTGTCGTGCTCCACAGACTCTCCCTACTCGTCGCGGACCTTGTGGAGCACGATAGCTGCCAGTTGCTGTTTCTTAGAATCTTACCGATGCACCCTGCTTCTCAGCATTCACTTACAGTTGCGGTTACTTCAGTTCTTTCACGGCGGTAACGTGGGCCTCAATCCCGTAGTGGAAATAAAATGCGGCGAAGTGCGCGGCGAAATAGATCAGTGAGTGCCATTTTCATGGATGGGGAATAGTTTGGGGAATGCTGTGGGAAAGCCTGCTATCCACTTTACTTTCAATGTCCGTGAATCCCTGGGGGCAACCAATACACCCATTTACCGATCTTCCTCGTACCTCTCTGAACATCCTCGCACGCGAGGATGTTCTTGTTTTTGCAAAGACTTACACGAAAATAGCGTGCGAAGGGGGCCGAGGGGGTGCGACCAGAGCCACCCTTTTCATTGGGGAATAAATTCCCCAAACTTTGGGGCACACGATGGCACTGACGATCAAAGAGATCAAAAATGCGAAGCCGAAGGACAAGAAGTACAAGATGCTCGACGGAGGGGGGCTCAGTCTGCTGGTCTTGCCGACAGGCACGAAGCTTTGGCTTTGGCGCTATCAGTTCAATGGCAGCGAGAAGAACATGACATTTGGGGAGTACCCAGTTGTCGCTCCCAAGGAAGCTCGAGATCTTCACTTCGCGGCGAAGAGGCTACTAGCTACTGGCATCAATCCGATGGCGGAACGCAAGGCAGAGGCCGAAGCGAAGCAGCAGAAGTTCAGAGCGCTTGAACGCGAAGCTGATAGCAGTTTCGCGAAGATCGCCCGAAAGTGGTGGGCATGGTGGTCGATTGGCAAATCTCCCAGGCACGCAAGCTCTTGAAGGTCCGAACGGTCAGGGTGGCTACGTACAGTTTGATTCAGTCAACGCGCTCGCGGAAGCAGGTGCTCATGTCGACACCTATCGTGCAACCGCGATAGATCGCCCCTACATGGCTCTAGCTTCACTGGACTCGTAACCCTTAGGGCCGCGTTCCGAGCGTGTTGTTGGTGGTGCCGGTTACGGTAGGTGTTACGACCGGAGCGGCACCGCCGATGATCTTGGTCACAGAGTTATTGCCTTTGTTGGGTATCCATACCGAGCCTGAGTTGTCGATGATGATGCCGGTTGGCGTGCTAATGCCTCCGCCCTGGTATCCGGTGCTCGGTGTCACCGCTGTGCCGGTTGAGCTGAGAACGCTGACAGAGTTATTGGCATTGGCGGCCCAGACCTGGCCCAGGCCATCGATGGCCAGCGACGTCGGCTTATTGACTCCGGCCGCAGCGTTGCCGGGTACCGCGATGACTGTACCCGTACTCGTAAACTCGGTGACAGCACTGGTTCCGTTGGCAACAGCCCAGACATCGCCGGCGTTGTCGAAGGCCACGGCACCGTAGGTACCGACCGTACCCGCTGTGCCCGCGCTCCCAGCCTGTGTTCCGGTTTCGGAGAGGCTGTCTAATGTACCGTTCGCGTTGATCACCCAGATCAGGCCGCCTTCCACTGTGAGCGCCGCGGTCGCAGCGGCCCCTGTCGGGCCATTGCTGGAAGTGATTGTGCTGGTCGTGTCATTCGCAGTTTCTATCGTGTTGCCCTTCACTTGCACCGCTACAGAGCAGGACGAGTTCGCCCCCAGGATAGGCTCCGAGATCGAGAAGGTCCCGCCGTTGACGTTGAAGGACCCGCAGGTCCCAGCGAGGAACGACACGAACGTGATGCCTGAAGGCAGCGTGTCCGTGTACTGCATATTCGTGAGCGCTACCGCATTCGGATTGGTCACCGTGATGGTGAGCCGTGAAGTATCTCCCACAGGGATCGTCGTCGGATTGAAAGCCGCCGAAGCCACCGGCGCAGTGAGCAGGTTGAGGTCGAAGCTGGCGCTCTGTGCCTCAATCACCGCCGTGGGCGCATGGAGCGTCAGGCCCGCATTCAGCTTCAGCCCACTGACTGAGGTCGCATTGGTCGCGGTCAGCGAATAGCTGGCCACACCGTTAGCCGTACTGGTGCTGGCCGAAACGGGCGAGCCGGAGAGCGTGGCGCCGCTGCTCAGCGTCACCGGGATGCTCTCGCTCGCGCCCAGGAAGGGACTGCCGCTTTCGGTCAGGGTAATGGCTACCGGGAAGGCTACGCCTGAAATCTCCGTGGCCGCCGGATCGGTGGTGAAGCTTATCGCATAGTGGCTCTCCACCGCTCCTGAATCCTGGCACGTCGCCGTGCCGTAGCTCGTTGTGCGCGGATCGCCGCGCTGGTCGGTCCCCGTTGCCGTGGAAGGATTGATGTCACAGATCGCCGGCGACCCTGGCAGCGGGACCATCGTCTGGGTCGGCCCACCATAGCTGCCCAGCGACGACAGGGCGACCGTACCCCCTACGAGATTGCCGTTGCTTCCATTGATGGGGCACGTACTTCCGCCACCGGCCCCGCAGTCGCCGCCGGTGTTGCCGGAGAGGATGGAATTCGTGACCGAGAGCGTTCCGTAGTTAAAGATTCCGCCCGCTGAGCCGGAGCTCGCCGAATTTCCGCTGAAAGTACTGTCCGTAATCGTGACAGTCGTTCCTGTATTAATGAACATGGCGCCGCCCGCATACGGTCCTAAGGCAGTGTTCCCGGTAAAGGTGCTGGAGCTAACGGTGACCGTTCCACTGCCTGCACTTACCGCGCCGCCTGGCGCGGAGGAGTTTCCGGTGAAGGTGCTCCCAGCTATGGCCAGGGTGCCTAACGTATAGATGGCTCCTCCACCATTCCCTCCGCCGGTGATAGAGCCCCCCGCATAGTTGTTGCTAAAGGTGGTATTCGTCACCGTGAGGACCCCGAGGTTATCGACCCCGCCCCCTTCGGCTGTGGTATGGCCGTTGGCGATGATCAGGTTACTGATCGAAGCATTGGTTACGCCGCTGGCAACGCTGAACACCGGGAAATTGCTGCTCGATCCGCCGCCGCTCACCGTCACCAGGTTGGTCAGCGTCGTTCCGCTGCCGCTCGTCGCGCCGGTGATGGTCGTGCTCGAAGGAACGCTCAACGAGCTCGCCAGCGTAATCGTCTGCGGCGTCGCAAATACCGTTGGGTCGAAGGTGACATTCCCCGCACCGAAGTCCGCAGCATTGGTCAGGGCCTCACGCAGTGTCCCCTGGCCGCTGTCCGCAGTGGAGGTCACCACAAAGTCGGGTACTGCAGAAGCCGTCAAAGCGGTGGCAATGGGGCCCTTGGTTGTAGAACCATTAACCGAGCCCGTATAGTTGAAGACCGGTGTGGCATCGAACGTTCCACTGCCGGCGCCTGATCCACCGGCGCCGCCTGTCGCACTGGCGCCAAGGGTACCGCTGTTTACCGTGATCAGAGTCCCCTGATTGACAAAGATGTCCGGGCCGGCAGCCGCGCCGCCACCACTGCTTCCATTGCCAAACGGAAATCCAGCAGACCCATTGCCTCCTGTTATCGCTCCAACGACAACACCTCCCGTACCGCCAGCGCCGCCCTCAGAGCCACCGCCACCGCCGCCAACGCCGCCAGCTCCACCACCGTCTTCGGCGCCGCCGCCGCCTCCGCCAAATCCGCCCTTACCTCCAGCCAGCACGCCGCCGCCTCCTCCTCCGCCAAATCCGCCGTTACCGGCGGCGTCAAGAGTCCCATTTGCGCCAGCACTGTTTGTCCCATAACCAGCCCCGCCTGTGCCTGGTGCAGATCCTGGGTTGCCATTCTCGTCTGCACCACCGCCTCCTCCAACGCCACCGGCGGCCCCATCTAATGTCGTTGTACTGCCATTTGCGCCCGGCCCCAGAACGCCGCCACCGCCACCATTCACGTAGGTACCGCTGGCGAGTGCACCATTTCCACCGTTGCCGCCTAAACCGCCGCCGCCTCCTCCGTCACCAGAGCCACTGGCGGAACAACCATTCCCACCGATCGCGCTGTCACTCGAAAAGTAGACATCACTCACCGTTACGGTAGCGGGCGCAGTGATGCCATTCACGAAGAGACCGCCACCCAGGCCGGCGCCTCCGCCTCCGCAGGCAATATGACCCAGTCCGCCATTGCCTCCCTTTCCCACCGCATTGCGTATGAGCAGGTTTTCCAGTTCCACCGTGCCGGTATCGACAAAGAACACGCGGTACGTGCCATTGCCGCTGATAATCACATTGCCCAGTGTCCCGCCATTGATCGTCAGGTTCTTCGTAATGGACGGTAATGGACCGTTCAGCGTAATGGTGCACAGAGTTCCGCAGTTGAACAGGATGGTCGATCCGCTCGTCGCGTTCAGCAGGGCGTACCGCAAATCGCCACTCTGCCCTGGACCATCCCCGGGATTGGTGGTCGTTGCTGCCGCGTCCGTGCTCAGCGTTACGGTCACCGTCTGTGCCGAAAGCGAGGTTCCCACAGCCGCACAGATCGCCACAGTCACAATTTTCATGAGGGGGAAAATCCACTTGCTGCCGCCCTTACGGCCACATCCCATGGGACTCATTTGCTCGCTCCCGTAATACTGCGTATACCGAATCGTGCTTCCGGTTCTTCAGGCCCGATGAAACGGCCTTATTACGCCAAGGCCTGGACGCACGTTGTTGGAACCCAACGCAAAGTGGTTTTTGTGGAGAATGACGTCACCATTTTACTCAAACGGCGTTTTCGCACAATGGCTGGCGAAAAAGTTAGAGTCTCGCCCCGTTCCTCTCCGCATATGCTGTGGCGATTCAAAGCGCGGCAAGGAACGCATCGAGCTGGCGATTGCTCGTGCAAGGAATCCATCCAGCGGAACCCGACATTATTGGCCTGTTCGCGATTGTTCACCTCGCTCTGAAGCCAACAGTTTTACCCGAACTGCTCAGTGAGCTTCCTATGTCCGGGCTATGCCGCGCCCTGCTGCTCGGGAGCATGGGGACTCGCTTTCCAGACGATTTTGGGAAGAAGCCGAGGTCATGAAATCTGCGTGAGATGTGCTCTTATGCCGCGATGCCGATCCGTTATCGGTGAGTGCATCGGGGATTTACCACCAATCGATATGGGACGGAGAGTGGGCGCAAGCCATGCGCAGTTGCAGAGAATAACGTTTTACCTGCACCACAAATCAATAAACCGGGCTTATGGTTTGAGTGGGATGCTGGCCCTAGCAGGCGGCAACCTTGGGACATGCGGTATCGTCCTCAGTATCGGAGGATTCACGCTGAGCATTGCCGGATCATCCTGACGATCGGCTATTTTCAGAAATCATTCAAGAAGCGCTGGTAGACTTTTCGTCGTCCCTGACTGAACTCAACCCGGACCTCGTCAGGTATGACGTTCAATAGGTCAAGACACGCCGTTGCCTTGGGAGCGGCTCGACATAACGACAGAAGGAGAATGAAAATGGCAGAGCTAAAGGCACAAGTTCACTATGGCGAGAATGATTTTTTTATCGGTATCAGTCCGGGTGGCCATGCCTCCATTATGGAAACCAACGGTGAGCGGGCCTCCGCTGCTACGCCGATGGAACTCCTGCTGCTAGCCGTTGGAGGTTGTATGGCCTCTGATGTGGTCGATATTCTCCGCAAGAAGCGCCAAAGGGTCACAGACTACAAGGTTGAAGTAACTGGCGATCGGCGTGAAGACTTTCCACGCAGCTTCAAGTCCATCAAGCTTCATCACATCCTGACCGGTGAATCGCTTTCGGAGGTCGCCGTCAAGCAGGCCATCGAGCTGTCCGATTCGAAGTATTGCAGTGTGTCAGCAACCCTGAGACCGACAGCAGAAATATCCGTCACGTATGAAATCGTTCCTGCATCAGTTGCAGCGTAGTTTGAGTCATTCTTTGCGCTCGTTCACTCGCTATTGATACCTGTAGCTTGCGGCAGCAGGGCAGCAGGCGGCGGGCCATTTCATTCGTCGACTTTGGGAAGATTCTAAGGAACGTTCCCAAGATGTGCATTAACGAGGCTCATTTCTCAGTGTTGATTTTATGTTCCAACGAAGTCAAGCCAGCCAGAATCGCTCCAAATGTTGGAGGCTCCCGGTAGAACATATCGCGCATTGCACGGTAGTCTCTTTCGAGCGCGGGAAGTTGGCTATCGGGAGGACTCAGCCGGAATGAGCCGGGGATAGCCAAGTCGTAACGCGCCCAGGAAGAGTAGTAGAACCGCTCCTTGAATTCGACGACTGATTTCAGCAAGGTGAGGTTGGCAAGCGCAGCCCTCCTGATGGGGCTTTCGCTCAGCTTGTATAGGTCGTAGTAATGCCGCGAGTACCGTGCAGGAACAGCGCCGGGACGATGGGCTTACTGGTGGAGGATCGTTGCCTTTTCCCAGAACGTCCGCTCGGCATCAATCGCGATGACCTCAAAGGCAGGATTGGAGAAGGCGTCGGAAAAGGCTTGAGCAGCGTATGCCTTGATGCTGTGAGAGCTGGAAGGAACCCACGACGCAAGCGGCCCAATCTCCAAGCGGACTGCAGGCCGGATATATTCAGCCTCAAACGCTGCCGGGTAGAACACGTTGACAGTATGTGGGGCGGCGTCGTCGATTCTGGCGACTACGCTAGAGATCGAAGCGAAGAGGTGGTTGAGTTGAGAGAGCAGCGTGTCGCGGATGTACGCAACTGCCCTATCGTTCATCTCTTGGTTGTGACGGGTTTGCTGTGTCTTGGAGGAGGTGGCTTGGTAGGGATTGTTGACGCCCTCTTGGTCATAGCCAAGAAGGCGCCAGTCGAGAACCAAGTCGATGTCTTCCGAGAAGCGGTCAATCAGCCCGAAGACCTTGGAAAGGCTTGTGCCATCTTTGAAGACTATTTGATTCTTCAAAGCCGGCTCCGCAAAGAGGAGTTTGAGAATCCAGCAAACCCAAAAATCCTTCTCGACAATGGCGGGATTCATCCCGAGCCGGCTTGCCGACTCTCGGAATAGATCCCGCCTGTCCGAGGCTGGTCCAGCGGCAATCTTATCCATGAACGGCCTCTTGAGTGATCTGCTGGATAGCGCTGTACACCCAGCCAGTCGCGGTTTTAGTATCTGCTAAAACTTTGGCCCGTAACGATACTGGGAGCCATGCCCGGATCTTCGAGACGATCTCTGAGGTAATTTGCTCCTGCCCAAGCGACTTGAGCGCCTGAACGATCAGTCCGCTTTCCTCGAGGTTGAAGCCCGACTCCTTCAATGCCGTGTGCTCGAAAGCCAAGGTAGTATTCCCAACCCGATAGACCCGATCTGGTCCATCCGAGAGATAGACGGTGCGGGCGGGAACCCGTGTATCTGCAAACTCAATATGAAGTTCCTGCGTGTTGAATAAGAGCACGTCTTGAAGGCACAAAAACGCCGGGTATCTGCCGTGCGTATCCCACCGTGATCAACTGAGGGAAGAAGGGAAGTAAGCCAAGCTGGTTTGGTTCCCCGCGGACCAACCCGATGCCCACATAGTGTGCTGTGGCTTTGTGGCATTTTTGTGGCAAATACCGCCATTTGGGCCGGTTTTACCGGTTTTGCCGTCTCATAAGTGCTTTGCCGTCAATACTTTGCTCCACGATAGCCACCTTCACACGGGGGAAGTCGTAGATTGCCATCCCGGAGGAGCTGCTCTTCAATCGCAAAATCAATTTTGTGCGAAGGTAGCGGATATCCAAGGGAAGCGACGCTCAAGGGCTCAACCATTCGTAACGATCCCAAGAGATCGATAATGTTTGGATCATCCCTCCATCGAGCCATAGTGGGCACTTTCGCAACCTGCGGTTAGGCGAAACGGGATGGAAAACGGCGGATCTTTCATGCTCTACAGAAGCTCCGCGACCGTCGTGGAGCTTCTGTGGAGCATGACTGCTGTTAGCTACTATTTCTTAGAGTTTTACCGATGCACTCTACTTCTCAGCCGTTCGTTGCAGTTGTGATTTACTTCAGTTCTTTCACGGCGGTAACACGGGTTCGAATCCCGTCGGGGACGCCAAATCATTTCAACAACTTAGCGCAAATCCCTAAAATCTGCCACCGTCCGATAAGAAAAAGCTATTTTTCGGATGGAGTTTTGCCGACTGAAAAACCAGCCGGGTTACTTGCCCTGAGCCGCACGTTTGGTTCCCTGATGGCTTGGGCATACAGATTGAGGGTGATACTGCTATTGGCGTATCGCATCAGTTCCTGAACAGTCTTCACGTCCTCGCCATGCGACTTCAGGATCGTCGTGTAGGAGTGACGGAACGTGTGCCATCCCACCTTACCGGTGATCATCGCTCTCTTTGAGAGCGGGCTTTCTTCCTTATTTGATGGTGTTTGATAAAGTTCGACGGTAGGACCCAATCCCAAAGGCAATCGCCTTCGCAACGACCTGTTCTTTCAACAAGAAATGCAGGGTTATCACCTGTGGGGCGTTCATGCCGGGGCGTGCTATTTTCTGAAGAGGAGACTCTGAATGTCCAAGGGGGCGCCCCTCAGTGCAGCACTAGAAGGTCGGGGTGATGTAACCAGTCTTCTCGCTCTCTGGAGTCGAGGAGATGATTCAGCCCTCGAACAACTCACTCCCATTATTTACGACGATTTACTTCGCCTCGCCAAGGCAAAGTTGAGACGCGAGTATGGCGATTGCACGCTTGAACCAACGGGTTTGGTTCACGAAGCCTATCTCCGGCTGGCTGGCCAGAGCAAGGTACATGCTGAAAGTCGTATCCATTTCTATGCGATTGCAGCCAATACCATGAGACGCGTGCTGATTGAGCACGCGAGAAACCATAACGCTCAGAAACGGGGCGGCGGGATGAGGATTACATTGCAAACGGGGATGGATATCGCCCAGGAGCGCCCGCCGGACTTTATCATGCTGGATGAAGCCCTTGGACGACTGGCACAAATTGATAAAAGGAAGAGCCAAACCATCGAACTTAAGTATTTTGGCGGTCTGAGTACGGAAGAAATTGGTCTGCATTTAGGGATTTCGGTGGCGACTGTCGGCCGCGAACTCCGCCTGGGACAAGCATGGATACGCCGCGAGATGTCAGGCGCTCTGATCGATAACAAAGATGAAAAGTGATCGTTGGCAACTGATCGAGGAGATCTTTCAGGGAGCCCTGGACCGGCCATCGGAGGAACGGAAGCAGTTTGTCGAGCAGGCGTGTGGGAATGACAAGCAACTACGCTCCGAGATCGAGTCTCTTCTTGCAAGCGACAATGACGCCGAGAGCGTACTCCATTCCGTGATAGCGAAAGACCTGAAGGAAATGACGAGTACTTCAGGCCCCTCGGAGATCGGACTGCGCCTTGGCCCCTATCTTCTGGTGCGCGAGTTAGATAGCGGGGGGATGGGGGTTGTGTACTTTGCTGTCCGTTCTGACGATCAGTATTTCCAGATCGTGGCTATCAAAACGATTCGCAAGGGGCGCGACTCAGAGGAGATGGTTCAACAGTTTCGCATGGAACGGCAGGTTCTGGCGACGCTAAACCACCCGAATATCGGTGCCATTCTTGATGGAGGCGAGACCGAAGATGGTCGTCCCTTCATCGTGATGGAGTATGTGGAAGGTCAGCCGATCACGCTTGCCAGCAAAAACCACAACCTATCGATTCGGCAACGCATTGAACTATTTCGTTCAGTATGTTCCGCCGTTCACTACGCTCATCAGAAGCTGATCTTGCATCGAGACATCAAGCCAAGCAACGTGATGGTTACGCCGGAGGGCATGGTCAAGCTCATTGACTTCGGAATTTCAAAACCGCTGGTGCCGCAACCGATTCAAGGACATGTTTCCTCTGCGAAAACCAGCTCCAGAATGATGACTCCTGACTATGCAAGCCCGGAGCAGCTTCAGGGAAAACAACTGACCACTGCTACTGACATCTATTCTCTGGGAGTCCTGCTGTTCGAGCTTCTGACAGGTTCGCGTCCCTATAAGCTTCAAAATCTGTCGGACGCCGCAGCGGAGCAAGTCGTTTTCAAGAAAGATAGCTGGAAGCTAAGCCTGGCTCCAGATCTGCCTCGCCGGATCCGAAAGGAGTTATCGGGAGACCTCGACGGGATTGTACTGAGGGCGATGGATCCCGATCCATCACGACGCTACCTGTCGGTTCAGCACTTTGACGAGGATCTGTTTCGCTACCTGGAAGGCAGGCCTGTTTCCGCGAGAAAGACATCCGCTGCCTATCGATTGAGAAAGTTGATGCAACGCCATAAGACAGCGGTGGTTGCGACATCTGCCGTCTCTGTAGCATTAATTTTTTCTCTCCTCATCGGTTCGAGGCAATCTCGCCTGGCCGATCGTCGAGTGCGGCAGGTTCGGACGCTTTCGGACTCCGCTATCTCGGATATGACCGACAAGCTCCAACATTCTTCCGCCTCCGCAGAGACACAGGCAGCAATTTTCCGCAGTGCGCTCCGGTATTTGGATGGACTGCAAAAGAGCACTGGAAACGACCCTCGATTATTGCTTGAACTGTCCAAAGCTTATGTGCGCGTTGGCGACCTGGAGGGGTCACCCTCGGTTGCCGATTTGGGCAACTCGGATGCTGCCATTACCAGCTACCAGGGAGCTTTGCGGGTTGCCATGGAAGCGAATAGCCGAACACCTGGTTACGAGAGCACTGAAGCTGTCATTGAAGCCTATCAACGCCTGGGCAGCATCGAAAAGTTTCTCGGAAGTCTGCATCAAGCGAATGATCATTACCAGCAAGGACTTTTGTTGGCACAAGATTTCTGGAAGCAAAGACCTGCCGATCCGACTCGTATACGGCTTTTGGCGATGAGCTATGCAGGAATCGGCGATGTCAATCTCGGGGGCTTGAATCCGGAGCAGGCATTAGATAGATATTCTGCGGCTTTACGGATATTCGGGGACAATCCAAACGGCGCCGAAGATCATGATCGAATACTGATTAAGCTTTATCTTAACGAAGCGGACGCTCTCAACGAACTTGGCCATCAATCGGAGTCTCTAGCCTACGGTCGAAAAGCGGTGGCTCTTGCCGAGGCTTTAGTGCAAAGGTTTCCATCCTCGGCCCAAGTGCGGCGCGAGCTCTTTTTGGCGGACGAGAAGGTCGTCCTGGTTTTAGCTGGAAGAGACGCCCTGAATATAGGAGATTCCGCGCAGGCGCAGATCTACGCTCGAAAGGCACTTGCGATTGCGCAAATGCTCGTTGGGATCGACAGCACAAATGCTCAGGCAAATTTCGATCTGGCTCTCGCATACCAGGCGATGGGTGACTCTTTTCGCCTTGACAACATGCACATGGCCAGCGTGTGGTATCGAAGTTCGATTACTCTCACGAAGCGGTTGACTCCGATGTATGGCGCGGCCGCGCGGCACTTGATCGCGATACGGGATGAGGCGCTGGCGGAAGTGCTCCCCAGCGAAGCGGACGCGCCGGAGCGGCTGCGTCTTCTTCTGGAAGCAAATCTGATCAGGAGGGAATTGGCCGAGAGCAGTCCGCATGGGCGCCTCCATTTGATGGGATCGTACTGCAAGCTGAGCGATGCGGAACTCGCCGTGAAAGATCTTGCAAAGGCTCGCCAGTACTCGAATGCAGCGTTGCCCTTTCTCCATGAGTTCGGGACGGAGTCTCCCAGTTTGCTGGTTCTGAGAGACGTAGGGTCCTGCTATGAAAGTGAAGGAAATGCACAGTTTCACGCGGCATTGGACCCAACCCTCCCTCTTGCTGCTCGGCATGCTGCCGAAGCCGAGTCGAATGAGTGGTATCGGAACAGTGCAAAGGTGTGGGCAACGTGGAATAGACGAGGCGTAGCTACAGCGGAAAGCGAACAGGAACGGCAAAAGGTAGAACGGCTCCTCAAAAGATCGAGCGATCTCTCCCAGAGAGATAAAGAACAACTGAAATTAGTGGCAAAGGATGATCGAAAACCGTGATGCAGTGCGCATATAGGTAAAGAGGAAGATTCATTTGCCGGAACCATCAGAACTTCAGCAGCTAACAGCAGCCGAGCTGGAGAAAGAATGTCGCCAGGGTGTTCTTATTTTGGACACAAGAGCCGCAGAACAATTTGCCACGTTCCATATTCCCAAAACGCTACAGATTGGCCTCATGGGGCCTTTTGCAAGTTGGGCAGCGATCCTGATCAGGCCTACGCAGCAACTTCTAATCATTGCCGAAGATTCAAATAGTGCCTATGAGGCACAAAACCGTTTGGCAAGGGTAGGTCTCCAAAATGTGATCGGATATGCTCTCGCAGACGAAAAGGCGTGGCGTCGGCAAGGCTTCACGCTCATCAGTCTCCCTATACATCGGTGTGACGATATACGCCAGGCTCTACAAGAAGATCGCCCACTGCAGCTCATCGACGTCCGTAGCCGGGCGGAGTGGTTGAAAGGGCACCTGCCTGGTGCGATCTCGATGCCTTTGCTTGAACTTAGTTCAGATGCCGCATCCGTCGATCTCTCTAAACTCAATGTTTTGTACTGCGAGGAAGGGCATCGAGCGACGACTGCGGCTAGCCTTCTGCTGCGGAGCAACTCCGGCGATCTCGGTATTTTGATCGACGGAATGGAAGGATGGCGAGCCTCCGATTTGCCCCTGGAAACGTCATAGACGAGCGGACGCATCTCGTGTTGATGATTTGCCGGACGATTTCCCAAAAAAATGCAATCGGATGATCGATCTGTAGCCTCCTTTGCGCATTCTAAGCTGAGAAACAAAAACCGCCCTTGTTAAGGAGCAGCGTTTACTGGATCAGCTTGAATGATTGGGCAACTTGAATGGGTGTGGCCACCTGCTTATTCCAAGCGATCGATTCGCTTTCTGTCAGAGAGCAAGCTGAACGCAGGTAAATAGAGGCATCCCAGTGTAAGCACTTCTCTAAAACTATGAATATGGCTGCAGTTATGTAGACATCCACGAATACTTCATCGGCGGTTGCCAAGTCATCATGATCGGAAGCTAATACTTATGCTCTGCGAACACTACGGCTCAGTCGAGGCTTACAGCTCAAGCGTCGAACATATCAATGCGTTATATGGCTACGCGATGGTTTTGACTCGCAACTCTGCGGAAGCAGAGGATCTGGTACAGGAAACGTACGTGCGTGCCATACCGGCAATAAGCAGGCTCCGTGGGGAGAGCAATATAAAAAATTGGCTCTTTAAAATTCTCCGAAACGCATGGCTGAACCAACTGAGGAAACAGAGAACCGGCCCTCAGATCGTTCAATTTGATATGGAGTTTAGTTCTGCAGGTGACTTAGTCGATCCTGGCAAACAATCCTATGAGAGCTATGTGAACAAGCTGGAAGCCGAGCAGGTACGAGCGGCGATTGAACAGTTACCTGCCGAATTCCGAGAGATTATTGTGCTACGCGAATTTGAAGAATTATCGTATCAGGAGATCGCTTATCTTCTGGATTGCCCTACAGGGACAGTCATGTCGCGTCTTGCAAGAGCGCGCTCTAAGCTTCGGGCATTGCTTTCACCAGCCTTTGCATGATCCGAACCCATTCCACTCTGCGACGCGCTCGACGTCACTGGCCAGAACGAGTACGTCGGTTGGTATGGTGGATCCCCCGAAGACGCCGACAGAATTCACTGGAGTTTCCCGCAAAAGCTCGTCATTATGAGTGAGTTCGGTGCCGAAGCCAAGTACGGTAACCACGGCGTGACCAACCAGCACTGGACTAAAGAGCAACAGGTCTACGTCTTCCAGCTTGGATTATTCTCCCACCAGGTGAAGGACGATCTCTCGTCTGTGAGGATGCACTCTGTGCTCAAAAAGGTAGACACCCTGCCAGGTACCCAGTACGAGAGCGCCCTTCACCACAGGGATTGATAATTGAACCTGAGTCAGTGCCGTCTTCAGATGAGCCGGCATGTCGTCTGGACCTTCTGAGTCATGTTCGTACGCTCCATCTTCGGGTGCGATGCGGTCGAAGTATGCTTTGAGGTCGAGACGCACGGTAGGATCGGCATTCTCCTGAATCAACAGCGAAGCAGAGGTATGTCGGCAAAAGACCGTCAATAGTCCGGTCTGCACCTGCTGGCCGCTTGTCCACTGGCTAATACTCGATGTGAATTCGTAGAGACCCTGGCCTCGCGTTGTGATTTCAAGATTGTGCACTGCTTGCTTCAATCGACTCTTCCTCCGCTTTCCTTAAATATTACTTTCCTGTGCCCGCAATCAATGTCCAGTCTCAGGGAGACGATGACAGGCTACTACTTCGAAGGTATCGAGTGACGAGGCCATGGTATTTACGCGGAGCAGGATCTCAAACTGAGCATTGCGATCATAAACGTCGATACCGTGCTCCTGAAGCACTCGGTCTATGGAATCCACATCTGTGACTAACCTGTAGGCCGCTTCCGTGGCTACAGCGTTGGAACCGGCAAGGATCAGAACGTGCCCTGTTTGATTCGGATTCTCGAGCAATCCTATAATCGCAAATGCCTGCCCTGTTCCCCATCCTGGAGACGTAGGAGCATAAACGGATGTCTCTCCGTGTCCGACTCTTCGGTTATTAATAATTTCTTCATGCCGCTTTGGATCATATGTGAAATAGAAATCGAGCCGATCCTGGAAGAGAGCAACCCAGGGATCCGACACTGGGCTGCCGAGTAGTATGAAGTTGTCTTCCGTCTTGAAGTCCTGGGATTGAAGCGCTCTGGCGCGATATGTGTTAATGGGCCCCGATGGGAGCAGACTCCTGACACTGAGGGCGAAGTCGGCATCAATCATAGGAACGTTATAACCCTTGAAGAGCCGTTCTATAACGCTGGAAGGATGATCCAATAGCTGTTGCGTGGGTAAGTAGCGATGGTCTGCGTAGTCCGTGAGTGAAATCGCGCTCCCGGTGAGTCCTTGAAGAGCAACGATGTCGGGATCGCTAAATACAATCTTCAGTTGCTCTCGGCGCGGCAGCATAGCCGCCCACGGCAGACGGTCGGCTTTGGTCGACGGCATGCGGTAGTGATACACGCTCGCCAAAAGACCTAACACCATCAAGGCCATCGCCACCGGCAGGAGGCGACGCCAGATGGAAGACCGTGTAGCCGGTGGTTGCGGAATCTCCTCTGGCTCGGATGGCTGTGGAGAGTTGGGTATCTCTGGTGGGGCAGCCTGCTCAACGAACTCAATGACATAGGCCCCGGGAGGCAGGTCTAGACGGATGTCTGTTTCGACATCGTCATAGAAACGCTTCAGTCGTCTCCTGACGTCGGTCGCAGTCACGCGCACGATCGCATCCTCACCCGTATCGTAGGCAGGATCGCGGCCGAACAGCTGCATCCCAATCATGCGTTCCTTCAACTCGTCGTGCTGGCCCGCCAGCGTCTTATCCAGGAGATGTTGTAGAAACTCACAACTCCTGCGACTTCTGCTGAACGCTCGACTTGTTACGATCCGATCAACATGGTGCCGTAGCTCGTTCGCGCGCGAAACGATCAAATCGGTCCTGAGGGTGAACAAATCTTCATTCGATGGTTCCTGCTTTATCGGGTTCACACGGCGAACATATCAAATTCACGATTCATGACTGTTAAAACTCACGTTAGGAAATAAATCTCATATTTACAGTGACATCCCAAACTGTTACGAATCCGGTCCTAACTACCGGATCGACGGCTGACGTGTGTACATAGAGGAGGAACATTGATTTCACTGCCAGCCGGGAGATGAAAGTGAAGATAAGCCGTCGAGGATTTCGGAATATCGTTTGGGCGCTGGTTTGTTTGATGGGCCTTCACATCTGTATGTACGGGCAGTCGGACACCAGCACGATTACAGGTTTCGTCAAGGATCCATCGGGGGCGATGGTTTCCAACGCACAGGTTACAGCGATATCTGAGGCTACGCAGGAAAGCCATACGGTCACGACAGATAAGAGCGGATACTACTCGCTTTCAAACCTTTCAGCCGGATTTTATTCTCTGTCCGTTCACATACAGGGATTCAAGTCCTTTGAAAGCGTCCACAATAAGTTGGACGCACTGTCGACCTTATCGATCAATGCCTCACTGGCCATCGGTACTTCCAATGAGTCTGTTGAAGTGACCTCGAGTGCGGAGCGTATACAGACCGATTCCGGGTCGGTTCAGCACCTGATCACCGGGGAGCAGATTCAGCATCAGGAACTCAACGGCCGGAACCCGGTCTTCATGGCGGAGTTACTGCCTGGTGTGATCACGGGATCTACACTTGGTGACTTCAATTTCGGCGTTAGTAAGCCGGGCTTCTCCGTCAACGGCGCGGAGTCGACAAGCACAACGGTAACGCTTGATGGCGCGCCTGCCGTTCGTACTCGCGCAAACACGTACGTCATTGGCGCTCCGAACGTGGACTCAACCGAAGAAATTCAAGTGTTGACCGCGGCCTACTCGGCTGAATACGGTGGGGCCAGCGGTGCTCAGGTCCGCATGGTCAGCAAAAGTGGAACGACCGACTTCCATGGAACGGTATATGAATATTTGCGAAATTCGGCATTGAATGCGAATACCTGGTCGCGCAACCAAAGTCCGACAACAAGATTTGCATCACCTTTTCGCTATAACGACTTCGGCTTTGCCGCAGGGGGGCCGATCTGGACTCCCGGTCTGCCATCCACACTGCGCAGAAAGCTCTTCTGGTTTGTGGCCCAAGATTGGATCCGATACAGGTATACAGATACTAATTTTGAAACTGTCCCCACAAGCCTCATGCACATGGGTAATTTCAGCGAATTACTCGGGCCGAACCCGTTTTATAGCACCCCTAAGATCATCACCAACCCCTTTGATTGCACGACCACCAACGGAAAGAAGACCTGCGCGCCGTTTGCTGGAAACATCATTCCGCAAAATCTGTGGAGCTCCAACGGAATGGCTATCCTGAGCGTTTATCCGGAGCCTATTCCGGGGCTGCTCGTCAACGGAGATCAGAACTGGGAAGCTACGGCCCCTCATCCGATCAACCAGAGAAAAGGCACTTACGACTTCGATGTCATTGTGAACGACAGGCACCACATCTCATTTCGGCGAACAGACCTCTCCTATAACGAGTATTCGGCTCTCGATCAGGGGTTGGGGCTGACAGGTTTATTCAAGACGTGGCCGAACCAGACGAACACTCTTTCCTGGGTCTGGAGCATCACACCCACAACGGTCAATGAGATGGGCGGGACTCTTAGCATTGACCGGGTATCACAGCAGGCCGATCTTGCGGATCCGGGCTTTAATCGAAGCAATTATGGAATCAACTATAACTACATCGTTCCCGGGGGTAAGGACCTCAACAAAATTCCGAGCCTAAGCCTGCCGAGTCCTTTCTTTAGTTTGAGTGGTGGGCCCTATCCATCGCACTCCGGTGGGCCGATCTATTCCTACAGGGATAGCCTGACGAAATCATCGGGGAACCATCTCTTCAAGTTCGGCTTTTCATATGACTATCGGGGCGAGGATGACGACGACCAGATCAACATTACAACGGTTCCCGGAGGCAGCAGCAACCAGAACGGAACCTTTACCCTCACCGACTCCTATGCGAATGGCAGCGGTTTAGGTCTCGCCAATCTGGCCCTTGGGCTGGCTGATAGTTATACCGAGATCGGACCGCGGGCATACACGATTTGGCGGGGCGCCATGTATGAATCGTTTGCCCAGGACTCGTGGAAGATTACCCCCAAACTGCACCTCGACTATGGGCTGCGCGATACGATTGCTTTCCCCTTTCACTCCCTGTGGGGGAACGCTGCCTACTTCGATCCCGCTCTGTATAACCCAGGGCAGGCTGTCAGTGTCAACCCCAAGACAGGCCTGGTCGCCGTGGGTAGCGGCAACCAATATAATGGAATGGTCATTCCGGGTCTCTCAGGCTTCCCGAACGGCGCCGCGCAACACGGGGTTTTTCAAGCTACCACTCCCGATGCTTACACGAGCTTGTTCAACCCTGGTTTGCCTCGTGGCTTGGTTGATGCTCAAAATGCCCTTCAGCCGCGCCTGGGAATTGCATACCAATTTACCGATAAGACCGTGATTCGCGCTGGCGGCGGCCGGTTTCTCACTCGAATGGGTTTGCTGGACAACATCTTCCCCGGCGGGAACTCTCCATTCCAGCCTTTCGTCACTGTGTCGGGCATTTCGGTGGACAATCCAGGAGCTGGGTTGAACACTGCCACAGCGCCCACGTTGGCCGTGACAACGTATGACCGCAATATCAGACAACCGGATGCCTGGAACTGGAACGTTACGGTGGAGAGGCAGCTTCCTTGGAGTTCGGTGCTATCCGTTGCCTATGTAGGTCGCCGCGGGTTACACCTCTGGGATTCGGCGGACATCAATGAGCCGCTCCCAGGAACCACGTATGCGAATCCTGGGGTTAACATAGCCGCTTTAGCTCCTTATAAGGGTTTCTCCTCGATTCTGATGGAGCAGAGTGTGGCCAGTTCGAGATACAACTCTTTGCAGATCTTCTGGGAGAGGCGGTTTGTCAGGTCTCTGGGCTTCTCGGCTGCTTACACGCTGGCCAAAAGCATGGACAATAGCTCCAGCTATAGTGACACTGTTCCGGATACGTACGACTCAAGCAATCTTTGGGGCCCTTCCACTTTCGATGTTCGTCAGGCTTTTGTTGCTACTTCTACCTATGACTTGCCGTTTCTGAGAGACAAGCGACGCCTCACCGACAAGATACTCGGTGGCTGGCGGCTCAGCCTCACCGCTCAATTTTTGAGCGGCGCCCCACAGAGCGTCTACACGACGAACACTGACTACGCTGGGGTGGGGGTTCCCGGCCTGCCTCAATTCTGGGTACTGAATGGAAAGCCTCGCTACCCACGCCAGTTCTCGACCGCCTCCACGAGTTCGAATACGTACTTCAGTACGACCACATCCAACGGTAGTCCGCTGTTTACCGCACCTACCCAGGGAACCTTCAACCTGCAGCATGGAATTCGCGACGTAATCTACGGTCCCGGATATGAGGATTGGAACGCGGGGCTATTCAAGCAATTTGCCATCAACGAACGGAATAACTTTGAATTTCGGGCCGAGGCCTACGACGTCTTCAATCATGCCAATTGGTCGAGTCCCGGCATCACTCCCGGTACTTCCACCTTTGGCAAGGTCACCAGCAAGACCGCTCTCTCCCGGCAACTCCAGTTATCGCTACGCTACTCGTTCTAAGAACAAGAACAGGGAGACGGATACTTCTTCCGTCTCCCTGTTTCTCTTTAACGCTTACTCTCAAAGGAGTGCAGATCTTGCTTCGACTTTTGCCCTACTGTCCTATCTTCCTATTGCTCGCAGCATCTTCCCTGAGCCTGCTGTCAGTTGCCCAGACATCGCAAGCGCTAGGTTCTGGGGAGATTGGCCAGCGTGTAGTCGCCAGCGAGGGCAAAAAGACATAGCATCATGGTTATGGCACGCGACGATCGTTTTTCAGCAGAGAATCCAACCCTCCCTTCCTCGAATCCCGTTCAACCAGGCAGACGACGTTTTCTCAAGGCCTCCGGTCTAGCTGCGGCAGCCACCGCGATCAGCCCGGTAGCGTTTGCCGCTTCACCCGAACCACACTCAGGCGCCGGCACAGTTACAGATAGCAAGCCGATGTGGCCTCTCGATGCGGTCAATCTTTTGCAGGGCTCGCAATCGACGCCGGTTTTCTCGCATGGCAACACGCTGCCCATTGCGACAGCACCATTCGGCATGGCGCACTGGACGATCCAGACTCAGGCAAACACTCCCTGGATGTTTCAGCCGTGGGCGCGGCGCACACAAGGGTTCCGCTGCACGCATCAGCTCAGCCCGTGGCTCGATGACTACGGCCATGCGGTCTTTATGCCATTTCGCGGCAACGTACATGCAGACGCCAGTCCACGCGCCTCGTCCTATATTCCGGAAGACGCGGTGCTCACACCGTATTCTCTCCAACTCTTCCTGCTGCGCTATCGTGCCAAAGTCGAGCTGGTGCCCACCGAGCGCTGCTGCGTTCTCTCGGCCGACTTTGAAGCACCCGATCCGGCAGATACGGATCAGACGATTGGCCTGATCCTGGATGTTCCCGCGACTAGCTCCCCCATTACGGCACACAAGGAGCAGAAGCGGGTGCAGTTCACTTCGACCGCGAGTTCCGGGGGGACGCCCGATAACTTTGCGACTTACTATGTTGTCGAGTTCGCGGAACCGTGGGACAGTTTCGAAGTGCAGCCGCACTCCGACCGCCAGAAGAAGGAACAGCAGGTCGCCGTGGTGAAGTTCAAGAGCGGGACGAGGCTGGAGGCGCGCATCGGGACCTCGTTTATCTCGTTTGAGCAAGCGCTGTTTAACCTGCGCGAAGAAGTCGGCGAGCGGTCGCAATCCGCCGTCAAAGAAGCAACAGAGAAGCACTGGAGCGAGATGCTGGAACGCATCGAGATCGAAGGTGCGACGGCAGAGCAGCAGAGGACGTTCTACTCCTGTCTCTATCGCACGTTGTTGTTTCCCCGCACCTTTCATGAGCCTGTGCCCGGCGGCAAGGGCATGCATCACTACAGCGCATTCACCGGCAAGATCTCGCCGGGAGTGATGTATGCCGATCACGGCTACTGGGATGTCTATCGCGCCTGGTATCCCCTGATGTCGATTGTTTTTCCGGAAAAGCTCTCAGAGATACTGCAGGCCTGGGTCAATGCGTTGAACGAAGGCGGCTGGTTTCCGCAGTTTCCGGCACCTGGGTACCGTGCCTGCATGTCCGGCAGCCTGATTGACTCGCTCTTTGCGGATGCGATCGTGAAGGGAATCGGGTCGTTTGACCGCGAGGTTGTTTTCGCCGGGCTGAAGAAGCACGCAACCATGCCGGGCGATCCCGACAAAGGCTATGGACGGGTTGGCGTGGAGAAGTATATGAAGCTGCACTACGTGCCGGCTGACCAGATAGAACAGTCGGTTGCCGAGACCGCCGACGCGGCGTACGGTGACTTCTGTATCGCGCAGATCGCGAAGATTCTTGGCAAATCCGAAGACTACTCCACCTTCATGGAGCGAGCCGCTTACTGGCGAAACGTGTATGACACGGGTGTCGGCTTCTTTCGTGGCAAGAACGCCGATGGTTCCTGGCTCTCACCATTCGACTCGTTCACCTGGGGCAGTCCCTATGAAGAGGGGTCCGCGTGGCAGCATCGCTGGGATGCCCCGCACGCGGTGAAGGATCTCTTTGAGGCGCTCGGCGGTAAAGCGGCGGCGGTGGATGCGCTCGAGAAGATGGTCACGCTTCCACCGATCTTCCACGTCGGCGTATACGGAGGGGAGATCCACGAGATGTCCGAAATGGCAGCTGTCCCCTTCGGTCAGTACGCCCACTCGAACCAGCCTTCACACCACATGCTGTACCTCTTCGCTGAGGTAGGCCGTCCTGATCGGACACAGTTCTGGGTGCGTCGCACGTTGAACGAGTTGTACTCGCCGGACTCTTTTGCCGGCGACGAAGATACAGGTTCCATGGCCGCGTGGTACATCTTGAGCTCACTCGGCTTCTACCAGGTGTGCCCGGGTGTTCCAGAGTATACGATCGGAGCGCCGCTCTTCCCGCAGGCCACTGTTCACCTGCCAGGCGGTAAGACCCTGAAGGTGCGTGCCGAAGGAAACTCCGCGGACACGGTGTACGTTGAAAAGGTTTCCCTTAATGGAGAAGCACGTACCGGCCGAAAACTCTCGCACCGGGAGATCGCTGCGGGCGGCACGCTTCTCTTCAGAATGACCGCCCAGGCACCGAAGACGAGCTAAGCTGCTGTTTTACTCATGGAGCACTCTCTGCCTTGCACTCCGCGCAAGGCAGAGAGAGTGCTGCATCATCGCAGGAGATAGCTACCGATTTCGATCCACCAGGATGATTGGTGAACGTACGTATACTCGGCGATGATCTGCAAGAAGATCATTGCGGGGAGAGCATAGAGATAGACCTTGTGGATACGGCGCTCCACGATGATGTCTCGAATTACGCCTAAGAGAATCAAAGCATCCACTCCAGCGGGTGCGAAGACGGAGGGCAGACTCGGGATGCGTCCGAAAGCCGCTTCTGTGAGTGCGCACGTGGCGATCAACATAAGGCGGCGATGAAAATCCGGGCGTTTACGCCAATAGATCGCCAAAGCAAATGGAACTGCAAAGCAGACTAGTTCCATCACTTCAACGAAGAGGAAAGGCACGGTTGGGAAGGGAAGTTGGCGCTGAATAGCCAATCTCAGCACAGCGGTTGACGTCGTGTAGCCGAGGACGAGGATAGAGACTGCGAGACCGGTGCCTACCCAGCCCAACGTACGATGCAGGCGGACATTGTGTGAGCGGACAAGAGCGGATTGGAGGATGAAGAAGAGCACCCAGGCAGAGAAGACAACGGAGTGCACGTAAACGATCTGCGGAGGCTGGACACGAGGGTGGAGCAGATTCGGGTTGATGGTAAAGCTAAAGCCGTAGACAACAACGACTGCATTCAACAATGACATGAAGAGATAGAAGTAGCGTTCCAGGATGCTCGTTTGCTTTGTTGTCATACACTCCTATAGCCGTCTGGCTGGTCACTTGCTGTTCGCTGTGGATCTAAAACGGTAGGCTGCCACAACCGTTCGCTGAGAAAGCGACGGATGGTTCTTATATCTCACAAACACCGTTGGCTGTTATTTATTCCCACCCAGTCCATCAGCTGAGCCCTCGTTCGACCATCGTCACGAGTCGCTCGCCCAACGCTAGGATCGCCTCGTGTGGCATCCGATAAAGCGGCCCCTCGAGCACCAGAAGTGCCAGTCCGTGGACCGTCGACCATGCCAGGTACTCCGCATCGTTGCGGCTTTTCTTCGTGAGCAGGCCGCTCTCCAGCATGCGATCCAGGGCGAGCGAAAGCAGCTGAAAGGCGTTCAGCCCCATGGATGCGGTGTTTGCCGGGTTGGGCGAATCAACTGGTGGTGGAATCGAGAATGCCGTACGAAACATCCCTGGTTCTCTCATCGCGAATCCCAGATATCCTATGCCCACCGCACGCAGACTCTTTCGCGCAAACACCTGGGGGTCGCGTCCTGGACGGCACTTCTTCATTTCGTCTTCAATGGACGCGGCGACCCGCGACAGGCATGCCGACCGCACCGCATCCAGCAACTCAGCCTGGCCAGCAAAATGTCTGTAAGCCGCATTCGGAGAGACACCCGCCTGCCGTGTTGCCTCCCGCAGAATGACTGCCTTGGGTCCTCCAGCGCGGGCCATATCGAGCCCGGCCGTCACGAGTGCGTTGCGTAGATCACCGTGGCGAAAGGTCTTGCGTTTTTCAATGGTGACGTTCTTTTTCATTGTCCGTTCAAACTAGAGTGTACCGCGCAGGGGAGCATTGTAGACAGCATCCACTTAGCGGTGGTAGCGTATGTGGACGATGTTTACTTCGTAGCGATATATCCCAAATGGAGGTGCGAAATGGCAGACGGATTCATCTGGTACGAACTTGTCACCAATGACATGGACAAGGCAGTCAACTTCTACAAGAAGGTCGTCGGGTGGGATGTCAAGGACGCCGGTATGCCCGGCTTTACCTACATGATCTTCGGTAAAGAAGGCAAAGACGTTGGCGGCATGATGACCTGGGCTGGCGCGGGCGCGCCCGATCTTCCCACTCAGTGGATGGGCCACATTCACACCGCAAAGCTCGACGAAGAGTTGAAGGCTGTGACTGCCGACGGCGGGACGATTGTGAAGCCCGCTCAGGACATTCCCGGCGTAGGCCGTTTCGCGGTCGTGCTGGACCCTCAACAGGTGAAGTACCTGCTCTTCGAACCCGGCAAGGGAGATGTTCCGCCTCGGTTGGATCAGATGGCGGCGGGTAATGTGGGCTGGCATGAACTGCTTACAGATGACGCAGCAAAAGCCTTCGATTATTACTCCAGGCACTACGGTTGGCAGAAGGATTATGCGCACGATATGGGAGCCATGGGTGCCTACCAGACCTTCCGGACCGACCAACCCCTCTATACGGGCGGAATGATGAACCGTAAAGGGCCCGGCATGCCCGAAGGGATTCCCCCACACTGGCAGTACTACTTCCTGGTCGACGACATCGAGGCTGCGCAGAAACGTGTGATCGAGGCCGGAGGCAAGATCGTGCTGCCTCCTATGGACGTACCCGGAGGCTCACGCATCCTGCAGGCCACCGACGACCAGGATGGTCACTTTGCTTTGATGCAGGGACCAAAATCCTGACCGCGCTGAACTTCATCACCGGCGAAGCCGTTCTTCCTTGCGGAAGAACGGCCGCCGAACTTTACGGCGAACGTTAAAACCTGAGAGGAGAGCAACATGTCGGAGAAGATGATCACCTGTCTGTGGTTCGATCACGGGAAGGCCCGCGAAGCAGCCGAATTCTATGCCGCCACCTTTCCCGACAGCCACGTCGGGAAGATAAGCGCCTCGCCCACGGATACGCCATCCGGTCCCGAAGGTCAGGAACTCATCGTTGAGTTCACCGTTTGCGGCCGCAATTTCATGGGTCTCAATGGCGGTCCGCGGTTCGTCTCCAACGAATCGGTTAGCTTTGTGATTCTTACCGACGACCAGGCCGAGACCGATCGACTGTGGAACGCCATCGTCAGCAACGGCGGCCAGGAAAGCATGTGCGGCTGGTGCAAGGACCGCTGGGGCTTTTCATGGCAGATCACTCCGCGCGCGTTGCTGGCGGCGACGAAGGACCCGGATCGCGCTGCAGCCAAGCGCGCGATGAACGCGATGATGACGATGCGAAAGATCGACATCGCTGCGATCGAGGCCGCGCGCACAAAACAGTAGAAGATCATCCACTTAGAGGCGGAGAGCGGCTACGATGAAAGATCTCTTTGTCATTACAAGGTCGTTGGGCCTCTGAAGACAGGATAGTTCTCAAACGACCCGGCTCGAACCGAGGCTGTCCAGGGGCCAGGAGAGAGTGCAATGATCTCGGTTGTGCACATTGGGCTACCGTTGGCGCCACCATGGGTTCCTGCTGAAGAGTGCGAAAAGATTGCGTCGCGCCTGAGAGGCCTTCGGCAGAAAATGGAAGGCGCTGGCTACAGATATGAAGTGATGCATGCCTCCCCAGAAGGAGGACTGGCAGAGCTTCGCAGGCGGCTGCAGAGCGAGCCATGCGATGCTGTGTTGATCGGCGGCGGGGTGGTGGCTGATGAGAAGCTCGCCGTTTTTAAGCAGCAGATTATTGAGGTTACAAAGGACGAGGCACCAGGGGCGAAGGTGCTGGAGTTTGACCATGCGGTGGATGTCCAGACTCTTCTGGAGCTTGCCTTCTCAATCTGATTCAGGATCTTCCGGGCGGAGAAGCTGGGAGACGACATACCGCAACTGGCACTCTGACAGCTTGTATACCAACATCAGAAGAAACTTCAGCCTCTGCTCTTTGTCCACATCTAGCATCCAATCTGTTGCGGGCGATCTAATCTGTTGGACGTGGGGTCAATCGATATCACCCGGGGATAGAGCACAGCATGACGCATGCGTTTCATTTTCAGCACGACTGGTTCTTTGCCATCTTCCTCTTCTGCACAGCCCTGGTTCTCGCCAACGTCATTCATTTCGTTCTCTTCCGCCTCCTGCGCCGCAAAGAGGCGGAGAATACCCATCTTGGGTGGGGGCTTCAGCGTCATCTTGGCGCACCGTCCCGTGCCGTCTTCTTTATCACCTGCCTGCTTATTGTGCTCCCGGTGATTCCGCGCCTGTCCGGCAAGCTGCAGGAGCTGCTGAATCAGATCTTCATCATGGCGCTCATCGCCGCGTTGGGATGGTTTGCGGTTGGCTGCGTCTACGTCTTGCAGAACGTATTCCTCCGCCGCTATGACCTCACCGCTGAGAACAACGTTCAGGCTCGCCGCATCCATACCCAGTTCCAGCTCTTCCGCCGCATGGTCATCAGCCTGGTCATCGTTATCGATGTCGGGGCGTTGCTCTGGAGCTTCCACGATCCGCGCATCTGGCACTACGGCACTGGATTGCTTGCCTCTGCCGGTGTGGCTTCGCTGATCCTTGCCACTGCCGCCAAATCCACCGCTGCAAACTTTCTCGCGGGCCTCCAGATCGCCATCACAGAGCCTATTCGCATCGACGATGTCGTCGTCGTGCAAGGGGAGTGGGGGCGTATCGAGGAGATCACCTCGGCCTACGTCGTCATCAAGATCTGGGATCTACGCCGCCTGATCGTTCCGCTCAGCTACTTCATCGAAAACTCATTCCAGAACTGGAGCCGCGAGCAGAGCGATATCATGGGCACCGCTTTCCTCTATGTCGATTACTCCATTCCCGTTGAGGAACTCCGGGGCGAACTCAATCGCATCGTTCAAGCCTCTGCTCTCTGGGACAAAAAGGTCTGCGGTCTTCAGGTCACCAACCTATCTGAGCGCACCATGGAACTACGCTGCCTGGTGAGCAGCCACAACTCAAGCCAGAATTTCGACCTTCGCTGCCTCGTCCGCGAGCAGATGACGGCCTTCATCCAAAAGAACTACCCCGACGCCTTCCCCACGACACGCTTCTCCGCCCACGCTACCAGTCCAGGTGACCCACCTGTGGCTGGACATCTCTGAGACGGATTGGCTATCCGGAATAAGCTCCTGGGCCTTCACACCCAGCCATTGGATTTCGGGTCAGGGTGTCGGGGTTAAAGCCGGATGGGAACTGGCGTAAATAAAGATAGAAGGGAAGTCGTGCGGCTGCTGACGACTTCCCCTCCTCCTTGATCGATTACCGCTGGCCTTCGAGTTCCCCGGTATCTGGATTCAATACCAGTTTGCGTGCGGGAGAGAGCAGGCCGTTCAACGGGCTGAAATCGAAGACGTCCTGAATCGATCCAGCGATGGCATCGAAGGACTGATCGCCGATGCGGCCAAGATCCCAGTTGTCTTCGATGAAGCGAGTAATGGACGACTGGTCATTGAGTGTGTGCGACACATAGTTTTGCCTGGCATAAGGTGAGATCGCGACGAAAGGAAGACGCGGGCCGTAACCGCAGCGATCCAGGTACGCTCCGCTCCTGGAGGTGCCGCACAATCCCGAAGGCCCCAGCAGCGCATCATTGTTCGGGTCGCTCGAGGTGCTCACGATCGGCGCCAGTACATGGTCGTACCAGCCATCGGAGTCATCGTAGGTGATAAGAATCGCCATACTGTTCCAGTCCGGGCTCTGTTGCAGACGATTGATCGTATTCACCAGGAAGGTTTGCTCTGCGAGTGGGCTCGACGTGGAAGGATGACCGGTTTCATTCGCCGGCGCCTTCAAGAAGGTGACAGCGGGAAGGTTATTGGCGGCCACGGCGTTCCAGAAGTCGGTGAGCGCATACTGGTGGTTTGCCTGATCGGTCGTGCCGATCGTACGCACGGAGGTCGGCCGCAGATGATGAGGATTGGCGGTCGAGGCCCAGTACTGAAAGGGCGCATAGTGATCGTCATACTGGCTGGTGCACTGCGCCTTGCCTGCGACGTAGCTCGTCGGCGTCCAGTCGCCATAGAACCAGCCCCAGGTGACGCCCTTTGCGTTGAGCAGGTCGCCGATGTTCTTGCCGGACATCTCGATCGTCGTGCCGGTAGAGCAGTCGTCGTCGGTGGCATCGATGTTTGCGATGACGCTTCCGTTTGCAACCTTGCCGGAGACAGCGTTGGGAGTCGCACCGTGCGTCTGTCCCGCAATCAAGTTCAGGTGGCCCATCACCGTCGTGCCAAAGGTTGAGCCGAAGAAGTTGTCGCTTATGGCGAAATGCTGCGCGTAGTTCCAGATTGCCGTGACCGTGTTGCCGTCGTAGTAGCCCATCGACAGGTTCGGTGTGCAGCCCGTGCCTGTGCCGCTCAGCAACTCGGAGACCTGATCGATGAGTCCGCCGTTGTACGCCTTCTGCTCATCGGTATAGTGGTTGTCGTTGTCGCAGGTCACTGCCTCCGAGCGATCAAGCCGAAAGGGCGCCACGGCGTCCGGATTCGCCTGAAGCAGAGTCGGTGTCAATCCGTTCGGTGCAGGGGTGCCCGGAAGTGCTGTGAAGCGCGGCTCTCCGGGAGGGTTCGTGGCATTCGGATAGGTGCCGAAGTAGTGATCGAAGGAGATGTTTTCGTCGTAGATCACGATGAGGTGCTTGATCGGAGTGGTCGTCTCAGCTGGCTTCGACGCAGGCTGTTCCGGCTGCAGGAACTGTGCGGAAGCGGACGAGATCGGAACGAGGAGAAGGAGGCCCACCGAAGCAATTTTTTGTAATGCAGTGAATCGTGGCATGAGTTTGACCTTTCGGACCTGTTGTAGAGGTGGCATGACAATGCGTAAAAGACTGCGAGAATATCCTCCGCGCGAAACATTGCGCTGGGATGAAATCTGGAGATGAAATTCTCTTTGTTCATGCCCATGCTTTTGAGTTCGCCAGGAAGGGGCTTCGTGCAATGTGGATTCACGGTACGTTCACACGGCATCCATAGTTTTCCTACATGCGTCTATGCTCCCTCCTGAGTCGGTGCGTGCTCGCCACAGCCGCCTGCGTGACTTTTTCCCTGGAGGCGCAAACTGCGTTATGTCGCCCGCCTGCACCCGGAAGCGTCGTCGCCGAGCCGGAGCAGGTGCGCAGCCGTAATGGACTCCTGGAGTTCGACCTGAACTTCAAAAACATGCAGGATGCCGACGGCCAGGAGGAGTACTGCTATCAATCGTCCAACGGCGGTCGATCTCCCACGTTGAGGGTTCAGCCGGGAGACAAGCTCGTTCTCCATCTCAAGAACTCGCTGAAGCTCGAGCCAGGCGCCGTGAATCCGATGCCGCACTCCGTGGGCATGCCGATCGAATCACCGTGCGCGGACGCGCAGATGACGGCATCCTCGACGAACCTGCATTTCCACGGAATGAACGTTCCTGCTTCTTGCGGTCAGGATGATGTCATGCACACGGCGATCTCACCGAAGAACTCGCCGTTCACCTATCACTTGACGATTCCGGTCGACCAGCCCCCGGGATTGTACTGGTATCACCCGCATCTCCATGGGTTGACGAATGCGCAGGTGTCCGGCGGAGGTTCGGGCGCAATTGTGGTCGAAGGCATCGAGCGCGCGAACCGGCTGGTAGCGGGCATGCATGAACGCACCCTCGTGATTCGCGACCAGTACCTCATCCATCCCAACTCGCAACAGACTGGGCCGGGACTTACGCCGCCCGTCTTTCGCGATGCTGAAGGGGACATTCTTAATACGGGGACGGGAGGAGGGAAGCCGTCGCGCGATCTCTCCATCAACTTTGTTCCAGTACCCTGGCCGGACTATCCGCCTGCGAAGATTCTCAGCAGGCCGAACGACCGGCAGTTGTGGCGCGTCCTCAACGCCTCGTCGCTTACGTTCCTGGATCTGCAGATCGTCGTGGCCGGCAAACCACAGTCGATTGGGGTAGTGTCGCTCGATGGAGTGCCCATCGACGAGAACGGGCTTACGCCGGACCGCGTTTTTTGGACGGACCATATCTTTCTGCCTCCCGCTGCACGAGCGGAGTTCATCGTTAAGGGGATGCCCGCAGGCACACAAGCGCAGTTCATTACGCGCAGCGTGGATACGGGGCCTGCCGGTGAGAACGATCCCGTGCGCCCTCTTGCAGATGTCGTCGTTACAGACCAGGCGCCGGATTTGCTCGCGCTGCCGTCCTCAGCGGATCCGAGGTCTCGCCCGAGTCAGATATGGATCGGCAACGTCCAACCCGCACGGACGCGCAAGCTCTACTTCTCTGAGCAGCCGTCCGACCCGAACCGGCCGGACAGCCCAACGGTCTTCATGCTCACCGTGGAAGGCAAGCCGGCTGCTCCGTTCAATCCGCACCAGACCGAGCCTGATATCGTCGCGCGGCAGGGAGACGTCGAGGACTGGGTCATCGAAAATCGTTCTACGGAAGCGCATGCCTTCCACATTCACCAGGTCCACTTCATGCTCACGCAATGGAACGGCGTTGCCGTTGATGAACCTTTTCTGCGAGACACCATCAACGTTCCGTACTGGCGAGGCCCCGGCACACCGTACCCGAGCATCACCCTACGCATGGACTTTCGAGATCCGAATGTAGTGGGAACCTTCATGTATCACTGTCATCTCCTTGAACATGAAGATGGAGGGATGATGGGGGTGTTGCGCGTTTTGCCTCGAATGGATGACAGAACAAATTGAGTTGATACCGAAGCGTTTAGTTTTCCGTAGGCTGTTCCACGTGATCGATCACCAACGTATCTACCGGCCCCTTTCCGGGTTGCAGCTTCAGTCCAAGCTGCTCCTGGATCGCCGTAAAGAGGTTCGGTGGAGCATCAGCCGCACCATTGTCGGCTGCACCGTTCGCGACGTTATCAGCGGTCCATTGCAGTCGAAAGTCGTATCGGCCCGTGAGGCCCGTCTTGTCGATCACCGTGCGATCCAGTGGAAAGGACAGGTTTCCCACCAGATCCGATAGCGTCACTCCTGTGGCAGCCATATCCGTATTGTGCACATTCATATTGCCGGAGCCTGCCGCATCCGGCGCAACTGCACTCACCTTAAGCTTCGGGCCGTTTTTTGCGACGACCAGTTCATACACAGGAAGCGTCTTGGGCTCAGTATGTGTTTTTAGATGAAAGCGGTCTACAAGAATGGCGGCGAGCATTGCCTGCCGCTGTTCGCGCGAAAGACTGCTCAAGGCCTTCATATCCGGATCTGTCACCTTGGCGTAGACGTCGAACCGCAACGAATCGGCCCATCCGGGCAGACCGGAGATCAGGCCTTCGCGAATTCCGTAGGCATTCACGAGTAGATGTTTGAGTGGCACATTTGTTGCTCGAAACCAGGCGTCGTCGCTATCCACGTGTGTGCCTCGTGAAAGGCCATGGTTCAGCTTGATCACAACGGCGTCATAGACCGGTAATGGAGGTGCGGGTTGCTGGGCGACACCGTTCCGGCAGCAACCCAGAGACGCTACGAAGATGAGCGAAAGCAAAAACTTCGACATGCCAACCTTACGCTGCGGAGAATCAGAAAGTTCCCGCTAGCTGGGGCCAGCTCTCAGTTAGTCCCCATAAGTCGTCTTATGGGCAGCTACTTCGGCCGACCAAGCACTCATGCAGTGTGCTTGGCCATCACCTTAGCAAGTTTATATCTCTATGCGATCCATCTTCAGTAATGACAGCAACAAGATTTTGCCTCAAATCGGATATGTGAAAGCCTGGCGGCGTTCCATGTCCGAATTTGCTGTATTCCTGTCATGGCGCATGCCCCACAAAGACATTACAGTTGACGTCGAAGGAGCAACAACGATGTCAAACTTATCCTCTGCTCTTACCCTTCCCGATTCCTTGCTTGCGAAAGAAGCCACTGATCTCCTGCGTGGGCATTCTACGGATCTGCTCTTTAATCACTCGATGCGTGTCTACTTGTTTGCGGCTGAGCTGGGCCGTCAACGAAAGCTTCGCTTCGATCCTGAACTTCTCTACGTCGCGGCCGCGTTTCACGATTTGGGTCTCATTAAAAAATTCTCTAGCCCAGACGAACGCTTCGAAGTTGATGGTGCAAACGCTGCCCGTCAGTTCCTCACAGCGCATGGGGTCCCTGAAGAGCAGATAGAAATTGCATGGGCAGCCATTGCTCTGCACACCACTCCCGGCGTCACTCAGTACATGCGCCCCGAAGTCGCTCTACTCTATTCGGGAGTCGGTCTCGATGTGCTTGGAAGAGGCTTCGATCAGTTTTCTTCGGAGTTGCGTGAGAAAATCGTGGCCGAGTATCCTCGAAAGCACTTCAAGGCAGGCTTCATCCAGGAGTATTTTGCCGGCTTTGCGCACAAGCCCGGCACGACCTACGGCACCGTGAACGCCAGCATCTGCGAGCGTCTCATCCCAGGTTATACAACTCCTAATGCCTGCGACGTGATAGCTGCATCTCCCTTTCCCGATTCCGACTACTAATACAGCAAGTTCCACGGAGTGAAGCCATGGCAGAGATGAAAACAATGGAGTTTACAGACGAACTGAACCTGCAGTTGGTGAGACGTCCGGTCCCCGAACCGCAAGCGGGCGAAGTCTTGATTCAGGTCTCCGCCGTTGGCGTGACCCCTACAGAGAAGCTTTGGTATCCCACCAGCCACTATGCGGACGGTACAGCCCGATCCAAGGCGATTCCCGGACATGAATTCTCAGGCATAGTCGTGGGGTTAGGTACGGGAGTAACTAGCTACAGACGGGGTGATGCCGTTTTCGGCTTGAACGACTGGTTCGCAGAGGGGGCTACAGCTGAGTTCTGCATAACAAGGCCATCGAATCTTTCTCTGAAGCCATCTTCTCTCTCCCACGTCGAAGCAGCCTCAGCCCCGATTGGCTCGTTGACGGCATGGCAGGGACTGCATGTCCGAGCAAAATTACGGAAAGGCGAACGAGTCCTTATACACGGAGGGGCGGGGGCGGTGGGGCTTTTCGCCGTTCAACTTGCAAAATCGCAAGGAGCGTATGTGATCGCCACGTCGTCCAAGGCGAACATCGATTTTGTAAGGCAGCTTGGAGCCAATGAGGTCATCGATTATCGAGAGCGCCGTTTTGAGGAGGCAGGTCTAGTCGATGTAATCTTCGATACCGTAGGAGGAGAAACCCTGGACAGATCCTGGGATCTTCTCAAGCCTGGTGGCAGGTTGGTCACGATTGCTGCGGATGCAGAATCGAGTACCGATCCCCGAGTAAAGAGTGCTTTTTTCATCGTCGAACAGGATGGAGAACAATTAGCCGCACTAGGCAAGCTTTTCGATTCCGGAGAGTTGAAAGCTTTTGTCAAAGCTGAGCTTCCAATGGAAGACGCAGACCATGCTTATAGTGGCTTGATTGCTGGCAATCCCGGCAAACTAATCATCCGTACGAAAGACTGATCCTCTGTTATCCGATGCAACGCAGCCGGAACGGAGCGAGTCAGTATTGAGAAGTCGCCTTATCGGAGTAATCGCTTCCGCCCCGGTATTCCTGCCGCAGCGCGAGTTTCTCAGACTGACGCAGGCGCCGGCCGAAACGATATCCGCTCGAAGGTCTGGCATCAGCAAGGGGGTCTGTGTATTCTTGTGCGTGTGTCGAACCCAAACGAAAACCTGCTCTCGCTGAATGCCTCTGAGGCCGCGCCCTCCCGTGTCGGCCGTCGTGAATTTATCAAAACCAGCGCTCTCGCAGCCGGTGCCTTTGCGTTTGGCGCGCCTGCAATTGTGCGCGGACAGCATCTCAACAGCAAGCTGAACATCGCCTGCATCGGCATCGGCGGAAAAGGCCGCAGCGATACCGATGCCTGCGCTGGCGAGAACATCGTCGCGCTGTGCGATGTGGATGCAGGTTCCGAGGCCTATCAGACGCAGACCAAGAAATATCCGAGCGCGAAGTTCTACAAGGACTTCCGTCAGATGCTCGATCAAATGGGCGATCAGATCGATGCGGTCACAGTCTCCACGGCGGATCACACGCACGCCATTGTGGCATCGGCGGCGATGAAGAGGAACAAAGCGGTCTTCTGCCAGAAGCCGCTGACGCAAACGATCTACGAGGCGCGCTACCTGCGGAACATGGCCCACGACCGAAAGCTCGTGACGCAGATGGGCAATCAGGGCAGTGCCTCGGACGGTCTCCGCCGCGCGGTGGAGACGATTCAGGACGATCTCATCGGACAGGTGCATGAAGTCCACGTCTGGACAAACCGTCCGATCTGGCCACAGGCCATGGAACGCCCCGCCGGAGAAGACCCCATCCCAGCCACCTTGGATTGGGACGCCTGGATTGGCCCGGCTCCCATGCGGCCCTATGTCGGTAGCCGGAACCCTAAGGACAGAAATGGAGTTTACACGCCATTTAACTGGCGCGGCTGGCAGGATTTCGGTACCGGGGCACTGGGCGATATGGCCTGCCACACGGTCAATATCCCCTTTCGCGCTCTCGATCTCGATTACCCCACAGAGATCGAAGCCATGCCTTTCGGCCGGATGAACAAGGAGTCCTATCCTGTCGGTTCCAAGATCCGATTCGCCTTTCCCAAACGCGAAGCCCGCATTTCTCTTGAGCATCCGCATCTCTTCCACCATTACAAGAAAATCGAGCACGACGCGATGACACTCTGGTGGTACGACGGCGGCCAGCCTGACTCCACAGCTCGTGGCGGCCACGACCTGAGCAACAAGCCGCCTGCGGAACTCACCGCCGATATCGTCGCCCTGCTAGGCAGGCTTCCCGACAGCGGCTGCCTGCTCATCGGCGAAGGAGGCATGGTCTTTTCGCCGGACGATTACGGGAGCAATTTCTTCGTAAAGCTCAAGGGCG
The DNA here is from genome assembly GCF_000178955.2 of Granulicella mallensis MP5ACTX8. Lineage (NCBI taxonomy): Bacteria > Pseudomonadati > Acidobacteriota > Terriglobia > Terriglobales > Acidobacteriaceae > Granulicella > Granulicella mallensis. The sequence goes on from NC_016631.1 coordinate 2,643,964, forward strand.
AGAAAGAATTCGTCAACTATCTCAAGCATCCGGCCATGGCGCAATACCCGGAGCGCATCCCGCGCAATCGTCATGTCGGGGATTTTGGGCATGCCGAGAATGCCGCGGATCTCGGGCAGGCGCATGCGCTGGAATGGCTCGATGCCATCAAGGCGAACAAACCAGAGATGTGCTACTCGCGTTTTGATATCGGTGCGCGTCTTGTGGAGATCATGCTGCTGGGCTGCGTGTCCTTGCGCGTCGGCCAGAAGATCGAATGGGACGGACCGAAGATGGTTGCGAAAAACTGTCCTCAGGCTGCGCAGTTCATACAGCGGCAGGACCGCACCGGTTGGGCACTTTCCTGATGCAGTCATCCTCCACAACCGAATAGACTGCTGCTTGCGCCTGAACAGTGGACGAAGGGCGCTCCCGGTCACTTCGGGAGAATCAGAACCTTTCGACTGCCGGGAACCGGCGCAAGCTTCGGGGCAGACGGCAACGTTGTGGGATCGGTAACGGTTGCCAACGTGGCTGCGTCTGCAAAGTAGTTATACAGAGATAGACAGCATCGTCTGTCTCTGTACGTCAGCTCATATGCCAGACCAAAAAATGCCTCGGATGGAGCAGTGAACTGAATTTAGTGGCCAGCCAGCCTGGGCAGGTTCCAGTGCCGCCAGACGCTGACCATGCGGAGCAGGAAACATACGGAGATTCCACAGATGGCGACGGGCGTTCGAGGAAGCTTTAGCCGAAGGCCGATCACGACGACCGCGGCTCCGGCGAGGGCAGCCGTGGCATAGACGTCGGCTCGCAGGACGGTGGGTACCTGGGCAAGCAGGACATCGCGCACCGTACCTCCTCCAACGCCGGTGATGCCGCCCATAAGGATGGCGAGGAAAGGATGGATCTTATAATTCAGGGCCTTTTCCGCGCCTGCTACGGCGAATAGGGCCAATCCGGCGGCATCGAGCATGGTCAGGAAAGACGCTGGAATTTCGAGCACAAGCGAGTGCATAAAAAAGGCTACGATCGCTCCGAAAAAAGCGATAGCTCCGTAACGCCAGTCACGGATAGAGTTGGGCGGAATGGCCCCAATGAGCACATCGCGGATGATTCCGCCGCCCAGCGCCGTGACGAAGGCCAGCACTAAGGCGCCGAGCAGGTCGAGGTTGCCTCTAGCCGCCGCCACGCCGCCCTCGATGGCGAAGACCAACGTGCCAAGAAAATCGACCGCCAGAAGAAGTGTGTCCGATGTAGGCCTGAGCAAAGCGGGATAGGACAGAACGCGACGGATCGTGGTCATAACGGGTCTCGTTTGAAGATTAGCTCAATCGGCTTCTTCGTACTCAATATTCACGCTCAACCTGTCGTTCGCGAGAATGCTCGCGAATTCTGACGCGTTCGACCTGGGCAAGGATCGATAAGTCGGCATCACGTCATGGATCATTGCTGACGATAAGCACGTTTGAGGCATTAATCTTCCTTCCGAAGCTCAACCGTGTTCAATGAGTGCTACGCCTTGAAGGCGCCCTACATCCTCTTCAGAACTGCATACTTCCAGACCTCTATTCCCTCAGGCGCTCATCACTGTTGCTGAAGCCAAGACTCGAGCATGAGCCGACTGGATGGGGTCACATCACTGCCGGGAGTTTTACTGTATGAGACGAACCTAGGCTCTGAAACGGCTCTCATGGCGCGTGTCCGGGAACAGCGCACTCAAGAGGATCTGCGTTTTGGCAGGGAATTGCTTCTGTTAAAGAATCAGTTGCTATCAGAAGAGCCAACGTAAAAATGAAACGCCTGGCATGGAAGAGATTGAGTGGGTCATTCATATTGACATGCCTTTGTACCGCGAACTACAAGGCTCGTGGAATTTACAAAGACCATTCATAAGTACAGAAGGCTTAGGAGGCCCCATGTTTTCGAAACAAGGTTGGCTAGCATTCTTCGCAATCCCGTGGCTTTTCATCCTGCTGATCAGTGCGACGGTCAGTCATGCCCAAGTCACCTACACGACATCGTGGGTAGGCAACTCGTATTCGACGATCCCCACGTATGTAGGGAACGGCATGCGGTCCATGTGGGTGGCGCCGGAGGGCGTCGTCTATACCTCGTCCGATTGGGACGAGAGCCAGGGAAGTATCAACGTCTACCAGAACGGCCAAAAAACAACCACCTTCAGCGCTCATGGGGAAGCCCAGGGCGGAGCGGTCGGCGGAGATTCTACCCATCTCTTCGTCGCGTTGCAGTTCAATACCACCCTTGGCGGCAGTGGCTTTGTGGGTCGCTATAACCGGAGCACCGGGGTGCGGGATCTGACGTGGTCGGCGAGCTCGGACTTGACCGAGCGGCGCGCGGACGTCATCACAGGCATCGCCGACACCGGCACGCTGGTTTACGTCAGCGACCATCCCGACAACCTGGTGCGGTGTTACACCATCGCCGGGGTGTGGCAATCGGATTGGAACCTCACGGATCCCGGCGCGGTTGCCGTCGACGGAGCAGGGAACATATGGGTCGCCCAGATGAGCGAGGGGACGATCCAGGAGTTCTCTGCGTCAGGGACCAAGCTGAACACCATCAACATGGGGTCCAGTTCGCGGCCTTCGGCGCTGTACTATGACAGCGTCAATAACCAGTTGATGATCGGCGACCAGGGGCCGAACATGAACATCCAGATCTACGGAAATCTGGCGAGCACTCCGTCGCTGGCGAGCTCCTTCGGCGTGCAGGGCGGCTATCTGGACACGACTACCGGAAACAAGGGACAGACCGGGAGCAAACGCTTCACACGTGTCGTCGGTATTGGAAAGGACACTTCCGGAAACCTGTATGTCCTCAATAATCCCTGGGGTGGAACCTGGGATCTGGGACGAGATGGGAAGACCGATCTTCATGCGTACAACAGTGCCGGCGTGCTGCAGTACACGCTGCAAGCGCTGAACTTCGAAGGCAACGCCGCCTTTGACCCCGGCACAGACGGCGCCGACTTATATGGCGGTCAGGACGTCTTCACTGGTTCGGGCGGGGGTGGATACGTTGGCAACAGCGTCGACTCGCTCGACAATCCCACCGATCCGCGCGTGGACATCACCAGCAACAGTCGAGGGTTTGACTTTGGCATTATGACCAGCGTCAACGGCCATCGAATCCTCGCGGCCGCCGGCCAGAATTCGGATGGTTTCCTGTTTTCGTACTTTCCCACCAATCAGTACGCGTCGATACCCTTCGGCACTCTGCCTGGCCAGACCTCTCCGGCAGGCTACACCAACTACTTCAATACGCTGGCCCGGGTCCGCAACGGGTTTGCCCTCGATACAAACGGGGATATCTGGGTGGGGTTGGACAAGACCAACGCGATCACCCATTACCCACTGACCGGCTTCGATGCCAATGGCATGCCGCTCTACGGAACGCCGACGACCACGCCGACACCGTCGACCATCGCGCCTCTGGGCGGCATCGAGTACATACCGTCCACCGACACGATGATCCTGTTGCAAGCCAATGGCACCGATTGGACTTCTCTGGGCAGCAGGGTTGAGGTGTATCACGGTTGGAAGGCGGGCAACACGACCACCCCCAATCAGGTCATTACGCTGAAGAGCAGCCAGAGTCCCAAGGGGCACGCGGCGGCGGGCAACTATCTGTTCATCTCGTATGTCCATACTGTGCCCGATATCGACGCCTACAACCTTACGACCGGCACCGACGATCTGACGATGACCAGCGCCAATCCTAATGTGGCGGTGGGCAACGATGTGGATTCGATGTACGGCATTCGGGCTTACCAAAAGAACAATGGGCAGTATCTGATCAGCAAGGACAACTACAACAACAACTCGATCGTCATTCATACGATGTCTGTCGGTACTCCACCGCCTGACTTCAGCCTCTCGGACACGCCGGGTTCGCAGACGGTGACGCAGGGCAATAGCACCACGTACACGACGTCGATCAGTGCGCTGAACAGCTTCACCGGCACAACGACTTTGAGCGTGAGCGGATTGCCTTCTGGTGCGACGGCAAGCTTCAACCCCGCGACGGTCACCGGCTCCGGGAGTTCGACGCTGACGATCGTGACGGCGTCGACCATTGCAGCGGGCACCTACGCGCTGACGATCACGGGCACCAGCGGTACGCTGTCGCACTCGGCGACAGCGACGTTGATCGTACCGGGACCGCCTGACTTCGGCGTCTCGGCTACACCGAGTTCTCAGATAGTGGCCCAGGGGAGCAGCACCACCTACACGACGTCGCTCAGTGCGTTGAACGGCTTCACCGGGACAGCGGCTTTGAGCGTGAGCGGCTTGCCAACCGGGGCAACGGCAAGCTTCAGCCCTACGTCGCTCACTGGCTCCGGGAATTCGACGCTGACGGTCTCGACAGCGTCGACAACTCCAACGGGCACGTACCCTCTGACGATCACGGGCACCAGCGGTACTCTGTCGCACTCGACGACAGTGACGTTGGTCGTGCAGGGGCCTGACTTCGGTCTCTCGGCTACGCCAAGTTCGGCGACGGTGCCGCAGGGGAATAACGGTGCCTATACGGCGTCGCTCAGTGCGCTGAACGGCTTCACTGGCACGGTGAGCCTGAGCGTAAGCGGACTGCCTGCCGGGGCCACCGCCAGTTTCAGTCCGGCGTCGGTTGCCGGTTCGGGGAGTTCAACGCTGACGATCTCGACAACGGCAACAACTCCAACGGGGACGTATGTCCTGACGATCACGGGGACCAGCGGCAGCCTGTCGCACTCGTCTACTGTCACTCTGGTGGTCAATATCCCCGCAGGAGGTAATCTGCCGTCGGGTTGGACGGATCAGGATATCGGAAGCGTGGGCGTTGCCGGCAGCGCCAGCTATAGCAATGGTACGTTCATTGTGAACGGTGCCGGGAGCAGCATTACCGGCACGACCGAGCAATTCAACTATCTGTACCAGGCCGCTACTGGAACAAGTTATACCGTTACGGCCCGGGTGCTCAGCATGACCAACACCAACAGCGGGGCGCAGGCCGGCGTGATGATCCGTGAGACGCTTGCCACGGGTGCGACGATGGCGGATATCAATCTCACACCTGGGAACGGCGTGACCTGGCTCGAACGCACGACCACCAATGGCACTGCGAGCGGGAGCAGAACCCCCGGCCTCGTCGCTCCTTATTGGATTCGTGTCGTGCGCAGCGGCAGTACCTTTACCGGTTATTTTTCACCGGATGGGGTGAACTGGACGCAGGAGGGCACGGTCAGCGTATCGATGGCGAGCAATGCATACATCGGACTGGTGGTCAGCAGCAGGAACACCTCTCAGTTGTGCACGGCGACCTTCGATAACGTGTCCATCACCACGCCTTAGCCGGGCGAAGACAGGGCAGCCCCGAAATCTCGTTCGACTTGGGCGAGATTTCGGGGGAGCGCTTATCTCATCGTCTGATCGGAATGTGGCCCAGATCGTGCCATCGACATGTCAAACCAGCGTTCTTGTCCATGCTGAGCGCCAATCGCTCGAATTGAGTCACTGCTCCCCGTAACGTGTATGCCTGCGCTACGATGGGAGTGGCTGATGACAAAACGCATGAATCGTAGAAATTTTGCCCGACTACTCGGCTTGTCGGCGAGTGTTGCCGCCCTACCGGCAACTGCAGTGACTCCTTCCTCCCCCCTCACTAGCGCCACGCGAGAGCGTGGATTCCCAAAGGGATTTTTGTGGGGCACCGCGACCTCGGCCTATCAGATTGAAGGCGCGCCCACGGAAGACGGTCGTGGCCCCTCGATCTGGGACACGTTCTCGGATGTAAAGACGAACACCTACACGGGTGACAACGGCGATATGGGCGCCGATCACTTCCACCGCTATCGCGAGGACATTGCGCTGATGCAGGAGCTGGGCGTGCAGACGTACCAGTTCTCGGTGTCCTGGTCGCGCATCTTCCCAGAAGGGACGGGAACTCCTAACCCACGAGGGTGGGATTTCTACGACCGTATGCTCGACACCTTATTGGCTGCCGGTGTTCAACCGTTTTGCACGCTGTATCACTGGGATCTGCCGCAGGCGATGATGAAAGTCGGCGGATGGCAGAGCCGGGACACCGCGAAGGCGTTTGCGGATTACTCAGCTTATGCCGTGAAACATCTGAGCGACCGGGTGAAGCACTTCATCACGATGAGCGAGGTGTCTCAATTCGTTGATGGGGGGTACAGATACGGAAGCGATGCCCCTGGACTCAAACTGTCGGATGCCATCGTCGCGCAGGTAACGCACAATGTGCTGGTGGGGCATGGGCTGGCTGTGCAGGCGGTACGAGCGAATGCGCGCGCGGGAACGAAGGTAGGAATTGCTGACAATGCTGTGAGCACCTGCCCGGTGATTGAGACGCCGGAGAATATCGCAGCGGCACGGAAGGCATACCGCGAGATGAATGCGCGATCGCTGACGCCGATCATGGAGGGCCGCTACTCCGAGGATTATTTGAAGGGCCTGGGAGCGAATGCGCCGAAGTTTACGGCTGAGGATATGAAGCTCATCAGCACGCCCCTGAATTTTATTGGGCTGAACGTCTATGAGCCAACCTGGATAAGAGCGAGCGCCGATCCAGGAGGATACGAAATCGTGGACATGCCAAAGAGTTATCCGATCATGGCGGCGAAATGGCTGGAACTGGGGCCGGATGGAATGTATTGGTCGCCAAAACATCTGCAGGCGTTGTGGGGTGTGAAGGAGATCTACATTACCGAGAACGGAGCGGCAAGCCTGGATGTACCGACCAAAACCGGCGAGGTGCTGGATGTGGACCGCATCCTTTTCCTGCGCAGCTACCTGGAACAATTGCAGCGCGCGGTGAGCGAAGGCGTGCCTGTGAAGGGGTACTTCCTGTGGAGCCTGATCGACAACTATGAGTGGTCCGATGGCTATGCCATGCGCTTTGGCATTACCTATGTGGACTACAAGACAATGAAGCGAACGATCAAGCTTTCGGGGCAATTTTATAAAGAAGTGATCGCAAGGAATGGGCTGGCGTAGGAGCGTTCTCTCAATGGTCACTTCATGAGTGAAGTTATTCACCGAGCCGTCTTATGACTTTTGCGCTGAGACGGCCCGAGGCCACCCTGAACATCTCTACGAGGAAGCATTCTCCAGGAAATGGACTTCCAACTTGTCCGCACGAACAACGTCCAGCACTTTGACGACTCGTTCTGAACCGGGAGCGAAGATCTCATCGCCTGACTTGGGTAAAGGCGCTCCGTGAGGATAGTCGATTTCGTTGTTTTCCCCGGACGTTACGTCTTTGAATAGAACCAGTGGCATTTGCATTGACCTCTACGAATTAAGGTTATCACTGCGGCTCCTTTGGGGGAGCCATTTGTCTGATTTCCAGCCGTGTCTCAGATCGACCTCGCTAGAACTTCCTCGATTTGCCGAATCGATTCTTTGGAAGCCCGACCATTTTGTAGCGCAAGACGAGCCGCTAGCTTTCCCGAGCTGGCATAGGATGCGGCTATCTCGGGATCCCAGGCCTGTAAGGCCAGAAGTTGCGTTTCAACCACCTTTGTCTCTCCACGAGAGATTGGACCGGTAAGGGCCTGAACAGGTCCAAAACGAAATAGATTTTCCAGGGCTTCGGTGGCGATGGGTTTCAGAATCTCAAAGGCGGTCGCTCTCGCAATGCCCGCTTCTACAAGGCAATCGATTCCTGCTGCGACGGTGCTTACAAGATAGTTATTCGAGAAGACGCTCCCCGCGTGGTATACGGCTTTGGCTGCTGGGTCGATGGTGAATCTCTTTCCACCAATCGCGTCCACGGCTTCCGCGAGAACTTGTACAGCGGTTGAATCTCCTTCGAGTGCGCAGAATGTGCCGGAAAAACTCTCGACTGCCAGAGACTCATCAGCGAAGCTCTTAACCGGATGCATGCTGGCGATGCTCGCCCCTCTCGCGCGGAGTGGCGCCAGGATCTCTGAAGAGATTGATCCACTGCAGTGAAACACCACGGATTCGGGTCCGATGCTTGCTGTTTTTGCAAGAGCAGCCGCGCAATCAGCGAGGGCTGAATCGGCGGTAGAGATCATGAGAACGTCGATTTGATCTATTTGACCGACTGTTCCTCCGCCAATGAAGGCGATCGCTTGCTCGGAGCTCTCAGGTGAGCGGTTGACCACGTCTCCGATCTCAAATGCAGCATGTTCCTTCCATAAACGTGCCAGGGTCTTGCCAACCCTGCCTGCCCCCACGATGTCCAACCGCCTCTTGCTCATGTTCTCTCCCACGCCGTATACGATCGGTCTGTTTCAGAATTACACTCCGGAATATAGGGACGTCTGAAATCTCAGATTAAACCTGGTTTCAGAGTCGTCTCGTTCTACCGATGGATCCCTCGTTGCATCGAATCTACAATTGAACTGCGCTTTTGCGCATTGGAGCCTGAATAGTGCGTACGCCGCTTTTGATTCTTCCTGGCCGCAACAACTCCGGACCACAGCATTGGCAGACTCTATGGCAAGAGCGCATGCCCGATGCCGTACGATTGCAGACAGCGAGTTGGGCTGATCCTGATTTGAGCGATTGGATAGCCGCACTGGACCGAGCGATAGAAGCGTGTTCGGCCCCTCCGATTCTCATAGCCCATAGCATGGGATGCCTTTTAAGTGTCTGCTGGGCTCAACTGGACCGTCCGAACCTCTCGATCGCCGGTGCGTTTCTAGTAGCGCCCCCGAACTTCAAACGTGATGGCTTTCCATCTCCATCATTCACCCAGATTCCGGAGTCACCGCTGCCGTATCCTGCTTTGGTGATTGCCAGTACGAATGATCCCTACTGCTCGATCGAAGTAGCTGCCGGGTTGGCAAAAAGCTGGGAAGCAGGGTTCGTTTTGGTCGGGGCTCGCGGTCACATCTCCACGGAGCCAAACAATGGAGATTGGCAAGAGGGTTGGCTTCTGCTTGAAGCGTTCGCTGCTGGACTTCGTGTACAGCTTTGATTAGAGACAGTGGAATCCATACCAATGACGGGTGGTATGGAACGCGGCTAGCCTCTGAGGCTAGCCGCTCTACAACTCCATCCAGGGCTCTTACTGGTTGGGGGCATCGCCGGGGTTCTCGACGCTGGTGGCGTCGGCAGAGAAGTCGTCGACGGAGGGACCACCGGCGGACGGGCCTTCGGCGGTGATGCGGGCGACCTCGGCGGGGCTGCGCATCTGGTAGTTGAGCGGCGGCGTCGCACCGGCCAGGTGGCGGACGAAGAAGTCCCAGCGGCGGCGCGTCATGTACTGTGAGGCCTCGCCGTAGCCGTGGTGCGCGTTGGGGATCAGGATCAGGTCGAAGTCCTTGTTGGCCTTGATCAGCGCGTCAACGACCAGCAGCGTGTTCGAAGGGGGCACGTTGTCGTCCATGGTGCCGTGTGCGAGCAGCAGATAGCCCTTCAGGTTGCCGGCATAGTTCTCGGCCGCCTGCTTCAGGTAGTTGTCCTGCGGGGTATCGTTGTTGACCTCAAGACCGCCCCACTTCTCGTCCCAGTCGTCCTCGTAGTCGCGGTTGTCGTGGTTGCCGCTTTCGGCGATGCCGACCTTGAAGAAATCGGGAAAGCCGAACATGGCCGTGGTGGTCGCGTTGCCGCCGCCGGAGTGGCCCCAGATGCCTACGCGGTCAAGGTCGAGGAAGGGGTATTGTTTCCCGAGGTCCTTCAGACCGGCTATCTGGTCGGGGATCGTGTTGTCGCCCATGGTCTCGGCGTGCGAGTAGAAGTCGTGGAACTTCTTGGAGCGCCACGGTGTGCCCATGCCGTCGATGCAGACGACGACGAAGCCAAGCTCGGCGAGTGCCTGGTCGTCACCGTGGGCCGCTGCGAACTGCCGAGAACCGCAGGAGCCGGTCTGCGGGCCTGGATAGACGTAGTCGACCACGGGATACTTCTTCGATGCGTCGAAGTTCGCCGGCTTCCACATGTAGCCGAAGAGCTCGGTGACACCGTCGCGGGCCTTCATCTTGATGGGGGTCAGAGGCGTCCAGCCGGTAGCGGTGAGCCGGCTGATGTCCTGTTTGCCCAGTGTGGCAAGCACCTTGCCGTCGGCGGTGGAGCGCAGCACGGCGGTCTTGGGCGTCGTTGGCGTGGAGTAGATGTCGACGATGGTCTGGCCGTCGGGAGAGGGTGTAACGGTGTGGTCGGCGTCCTCGGGGGTGAGCAGGCGCTGATTTTTGCCGTCGAACGATGCGCGGTAGTAGTAGGTGAAGTAGGGGTCGCGCGTGGGGCTGTGGTCGGGGTCCTTGCCGCTTTCCTTACCGGTGGCCAGGAAGTAGACGACACGGGCCTTTTCGTCGACGTGGAGTACCTGCGTGACGGGGCCGTCCCCATGAGTGATCTGGTTCTTGAGCTGACCGGTGTTCAGGTCGTAGAGGTACATCTGGCCAAAGTTGGTGCGTTCGGAAAACCAGAGGAACTCGTTGCTCGCAGGCAGGTACTTCCAGTTCACCTTATCCGTGCCGCTCTCGAAGTAGCTGTCGACGTGCTCGTGGTAGACGTCGCGAATCTCGCCGGTCGTGGTGTCGGCGACCTTCAGCCAGGCGTCCTTGTGATCGCGCGAGCTGGAGACAAAGGCCAGGTGTTTGCCGTCAGCGGAGAACTGGACGTCGTCCCAACCGGAGCCGCCGCGACAGCTGACATCGTCGCAGATGGTGGAGCGATGCTGATCGGGCGACATCTTCAGGCGCGTCATCCCTCCGGTGGGCAGGTCGATGACGACGCGCTCGATCATGGTGACGTCCTTGTCGCCGAGCATCGGGCCCTTCCAGTGATCGAGCACCGGATGACGGTAGGTGACGGGCACCAGGTACATGTCGCCGGTCTTGCGCATGTCCTGCTGGAAGGTGGCGATCTTCTGAGAGTCGGGCGACCAGAGTACGATGGCGCGGTCGGAGTGGCTCCAGCCGGCGTCATCGGTAGCGTAGCCATAGTTCTCCACACCGTCGTGGGTCAGCTGCGTCTCCTGGCCGGTCTTCATGTCGTGGAGCCAGAGGTTCCAGTCGCGAATGAAGGCACCCTTGGTCTTGTCGGGCGAGACGTCGTACAGACTGCGATTGCCGCGGCCAGCTGGCGCGTTGGCGGTGGCAGTATCGGGCGTGCAGGTAGTCACGGCGGCATCACATAGGACCTTGCGGCCGGAGACGACGATGCTGAAGCCGCCACCGGGTTCGGGCGTGTACCCGGAAACCTGTAGCCGATGAGTATCCCCGTTGCTCGCGCCGCCCGCGGTGAGCGCTGCCGCCAGCTTCGCGTTGTCGAAGGCTGGCGTAACTGTGCCGTTCGGCGAGGCGATCCTGTAGACGACCTCGGTATTTGCGGGATCGCGGAAGAAGACGCGGCCATCAGGCAGGTAGCTGGGCGCGGTGATGGTATGGTCTACGAGCGGGTTGACGCTGTACCCCATCATCTTTTCGGCGCGGGCGTAGTCGGCAGCCGTATAGGTCTGCTGCGCGTGGGCGGCGCAGGCGAGGAACGCGAGCGGTGCTGCAAAGAGAAAAAGACGGCGGTGCGCGGGACAAGCGGAGAGCAGGGGCGTCACGGATCTTCCTGGGCTGAGATATCAGCGGTATACGAAAGTGTATACGGAGACGTCAGGAGTCCCGCCCAGGTTTCACGTCCAGCCCATTCCGCTTACCTCGGCGCCATGAGCTGCTTTACCATTACAGCCTTCCGTCCTGGCTGGTTCCATGCGCACTGCGGCTTGTGCGCATGGAACCCCACCCAGGGAGCAGGGAAGCCCTGACCTACTTTGTATCTGTCTTTGTTGCTGTCTCTGTCTTCGTTGCTGTAAACGTTCCGTCGTAACCCAGAGGCTTTACGTCGATATCGCCGTTGAGTTCACCTTTGTCGTTATAGGTGCCGGTGTAAGTAAGTGTCAGGGGTTTTCCCTCATACTCGCCGCCATGAACAAAGATGACCTTCGAGCCATCGATCGTCACGGTCGTATCGTATGTCTTTCCATTGGACACGCATGAGCCGCCGATCTTGTCTGCAGTCTGCGTAAAGGTGCAGACTTCGCTGATGGCATAGCCCTGGACGTCCCCGGAGATCGTCCATGACCCAGGAACCGTTGGCTGTGCGAACAAGGCTGTCGTCGAGAGGAGAAACAGAGGCAAAACTAGCTTCATAAAAGTTCCTTTAGTGCAAAGTCCCTCCAATATACATGGGGGAGATCAATAGATCGTGATTGACTCTGGGCGGAACTAAAAGTCTAGTTCCGATCATCCAGAATCATGATGCTGCCGTTCGTATTCGAGCGTCGACCGAAGAGGACAAATCGTCCGCCGGGAGACACCGAGAGTCTGTCGTTCACTGCTTGAGCTGCCTGGGAGAGAGCTTGCGATTTACCCGATCTCATATCGAACCGGAATAGAGTGGTTGACGCTATGGAGGAGGACCGCTTCAGATAGAAAAGACCACTCCCGGAAACTGTCCATGCATGCCACATCCCCGGTCCCAATGAGACCAGGTTTGTATCGTCATTCGGTGCGTCGAGCGATAGCCGTCGAATCTCGGTAGGACCGGCTAGCGGGGTCCTCAAAACTTGGTTTCATCTCGACTTTCGTGCAACCTTTGGTCCGAAGCCTGCGGTATCTGCAAATTTGCTTACGATCTGGGAATAAAAAAAATATTCACGTGTTGTATCCGTGACGAATGGAAATAGAAACATAGCTTCAATCATTTACTGCGCTCAAGATCTGAATCTGTTTCCAAGCTCAAAAATCGGGAGTTTATAGGTGTTAACTGCAATCGACACGACAGAATCAAAAGCATCTTCCGCACAGGTCGCATCCGCTTCAAATGAAGAACTCGCCGGTCCAGTGACAGCCACGGCGCCAGCAAAGCTTTCAGAGCGATTTTCCAGCATCGATGTACTCCGCGGGGTCGCCCTCCTTGGCATTCTCGTGCTAAATATCGATTACTTCGGTACCGTTCAGCTTGCGCACGATATTCCGGTCGGCACTCCAACCAACGATTTTGCCGGTCCCCACGCCCACTTGAATCTGATCCTGTTCATGATCAAGTGGATGTTCTTCGAAGGGAAGATGCGCGGACTCTTCTCCATGCTCTTCGGCGCTGGCGTCATTCTCATGACAACTCGCGCAGAACTTCGAGGAAGCAAGGACTCCGCTGATATCTACACCCGCCGCAACATGTTCCTCATGTTCTTTGGCATCTTGCATAGCATTTTTATCTGGAATGGGGATATTCTCTTCGATTACGGCTTCGTGGCGTTGCTCTTTCTTTATCCATTGCGCAAGCTCAAGCCGAAGACTCTGCTCTGGTCGGGCACCCTTCTCTCCGTCTTCGTGGCGCCTCTCGGCGTCGTTCATCTCCTAGGCGCCGGTCAGGACCTCAGTCTCAGCCGCCAGGCGGCCTCCATTCAAGCCTCAAAAAAGGCAGGAAGCCTTATCACCGCCGAACAGAGCGACCTCCTGAAGCAATGGAACGCTCGTGTCCAATCCCAAAGCCCGACGCCAGCTAAAACTCAGGCACACCTCAAAGAAGCTACCTCCAGCTATCTTCAACAGGTCGCCTCCAACAGCGAAGGACTCCTCGACGGTTTCACGCCTCACCTCGATCTATTGATGGATGTCCTCTCTGCCATGCTCATCGGAATGGGGCTTATGAAGCTTGGTTTCTTCACAGGCGAGCTTTCCTATGCCTCCTACTGGTGGACCGCCATCCTCGGATTCTCGATCTCCGTCCCCTTTTATGCCCTTGGAGCTCTCAAGGTATACTCCAGCGGGTTCTTCTTCCTCGACCTTGAAAAGTGGCTCTTCTTCCCCTACTACCTCACCCGCGAGCCCGGCTCCCTGGCCATTGCCGCCTTCGTGATGATCATCATCAAAAGTGGTTTATTCAAAATCCCGCAACGACTTCTTGCCGCTGTAGGACGAACTGCCTTCAGCAACTACATACTCACGAGCCTCATCTGCCAGACTCTATTCGTCTGGGGTCCATGGAAGCTTTACGGCAAGTTGGGCTACTACCAGCTCATGTACGTCGTCTTCGCTGTCTGGACCTTCAATATTGTATTCAGCTTTCTTTGGCTGAAGATGTTCGCTTTCGGTCCACTCGAATTTGTCTGGCGATCTCTTACTTACGGAACTATGCCGCCAATGCGCCTGGGCCAAAAAAATAACTTGGGGGCGGCACTCGCGTAGCTGTAGTATTTGTTCCCGTCTGTATAGCCTGCGGCCAGTAGAGAGACGTCAAATTTCGTATATATAAGACAAATCCACTGAGATGATCCAACCCGCATAGGCTGTTCGCTTCATGAGTGATCGCTCTCATGAAGCGAACTCGGCTTCCGAAAAACCTGCGGCTTCTCTACTGCGCTTGCTCAACAACCCAGAAGGCTTCCTGCTGATGCATGAAGTTGATCCAAACAACCACGCCGGGCGTTTCTGTCCCATGCCTGCCCGGGACGTGCGTCTCTGGTACCCGCCAGGGTCTACCGACTAGCCCGATTGAAGTCGGGTATTGAAGGTGAGCACGAAGCCTCGAGCCACCGGCTGATATAGACACCGGCGTGGGCTTCGCCGCAGTAGTGGCGCGCGCCGTAGGCCGATGCCGCTTCGGTGTTCCACTTGAGAACCTTCAATTCCTCTGCATTGCACTGAATCATGAACCAGTGGATCGGGTTCGAACTCTCGGTGCCGCAAATCTCACATCGGTACTGTATTACTGCCGCCATGATGAGTCCCTTTCTTGATGGCAAAACCATCCCCTGTGCCGTACGTTGTCCGTGGGTAGACCAAGGATAACTGAAACGGATGAATGGAGATGGCGGGCAGCGCGTCAGGCGGGCAGGACAGCCTTAAATCTCCATCCAAAGCCCCAAATTTCGCGAAAAATCCATCTGCGGTCTTTGTGGCGACCCAATTGAGAGCGCGGTCGCTCGGTCGGACAGCAATGGCCTTTACTTGGCGGCAATGGGAGCATACTTGTCGACGTATGGCTGGAGCGCGTCGGCCCATATGCGATAACCGTCGGCAGCGGGGTGAAGCATGTCGGGCATCATGTCGGTTGAGATCGTTCCATCATGTTGTGTGAGGCGAGAACTGATATCGACAAGGGTTACGCGAGGATCAGTCGTCTCGGTAAAGCGTGTAGCCAGTGCCTGATTGACCTCAGCTAATTTCATGCGATTGGGGTCGGAGGGCGTCCTGCCTCGGGGAAAGACCGACATGAGGATGATGTGAGCCGAGGGGCAGAGGGTTTCGTATTGGCTGACGATAGCCTCTACGCCGCTCGCAATTTCGCCAGAGGTGTTACGAACTACGTTGTTCGTGCCAATCATCAGCACGACTAACTTCGGGTCCACGCCTGTGACCTGGCCTTTTGACAGGCGCCACAGCAAATTCTCTGTACGATCTCCCTCGATGCCAAAGTCCGCAGCACGTCCGGCAAACTTTGCGTCCCAAACGGCTTTGCCCGTTATCTCCCAGCGATTGGTGATCGAATCGCCGTCGAAGAGGATGTCGGCGTGTTTGCCGCTGTACTTGTCAAACTTGTTCTGTACTGTAATCAACCACTCATCACGAGGAGCAGCGTAAGCTGCTGAGTTCGAATCAGGAGGGACCGCGGGGACATAGACTCGCGCCTGCGCAAAACCTGCAACGGATGTGCCCAGGATGCAACTCGCAAGGAGCAGTCGACGCCAAAGGTGCAGGCGATCGAGGCTCGGTGCAACTGCCGCCTGGCGTCGTGTGGGCCAACGGAGAGTTTTATGGGCGATTGTTGTCATCATCGTAGCTGTGTTGTCTCCTCGAGGCGATTTGTGGGCGCTGTTTTCGTGCCTTCCATTCCTTTGTACCCGAAGTATGACCGGCGGTTAGGTCACATCCTGGCTATGCAAGCTAGCGGAAGGGGGCGCTAGCGCTGGATCTGCGCCTAGATTGCGGTTAGGAGCAGATCCCATCTTTATATGGAAGGACGTTCCTGACTTCAGATCGTCATGCGTGAACCAGAGTTTTCCGTAATCATGGCCACTGCGGTCGATGGACTGGATGTAAACCTCATCCGGGTTCGATCGGGTGACGTTGATCACGAACTTTCGACTTTGCGTTGTGGCGATCGTGATGCGGTCGAACAACGGTGAACCGAACACATAGGCTCCGCTTGTCGGATCCGTCATGTAAAAGCCCATGGCGCTCATCACGTACCAGGCAGACATCTGGCCGCAGTCCTCATTGCCCGCCAGGCCGTCAGGCTTATTGTCGTACATGGATTCAAGAAGCGAATGGATTCGTGGTTGCGTCTCGTATGGTGTGTCTGTGTAGAGGTATAGGTACGCAATGTGATGGCTCGGTTCGTTGCCGTGAGCATACTGTCCGACGAGACCCGCGATGTCTGGTGGCGCATCGGGTGGAAGTTCTGAACTCGCGTTGAAGATTCCATCGAGCTTGGACTTCAGGGCGCTACGGCCGCCCATCAGTTCGGCCAGGCCAGCTGGGTCATGTTGTACCGCGAACGTCGCCTGCCAGGGGTTGGACTCCGCATAGTCACGCCACTGCTTGGAGTGCCCCATTTCATTGGGTGCAAAGGGAAGTGCCCACTCGCCGGTCTTCAGGCGAGGCCGCATGAAGCCAGTCTGCTTGTCGTAAAGATTGCGATATCCCTGGGAGCGCTTCTCCAGTGCAATCGAGGTCTCAGTGTCACCCGCCGCCCGCAGAACGCGCGAGACGGCCCAGTCGTCATAGCAGTAATCAAGCGAAACGCTGACGGACTGGGGAAATATATCGCAAGGAATGAACTTGTTTTCTCGATACAGAGGGAGGCCGCGAACGTCGCTCTCAAGGGCCTCCTTGCGCATGACCCTGGCGGCTCTCTGCAGATCGATGCCTGGAAAGCCCTTCGCCACCGCTTCGGCGATGACCACTGCCGAGTGATAGCCGGTCATGCACTTCGTTTCCTTCGCCTGCAGCGGCCAGATGGGCATTCCCATCGCACTCTGTTCGGCCATACGGATAAGACAGTTCATCATTGCCGGTATAAGTTCCGGCTTCACGATAGTGAGAAGAGGATGAGCGGCGCGGTATGTGTCCCAGAGAGAGAAGGTGCTGAAGTTATGTTCGCCGGTCTCCAGCGTGTGGTTCTGTCCATCCATGCCGCGATATCGTCCGTCTACATCGTCGAAGATGGTTGGTGCCAGCAAGGAGTGGTAGAGGGAAGTGTAGAAGATCTGTTTCTGCTTCAGCGTGCCCCCGTCTACCCGGATGCGTGACAGGTTTTCTTCCCAGGTCTGAGCAGCTTGTTCTCTCACCGCATCGAAGTTCCAATGGGGTGCCTCTGCTTCGAGGTTCTTCATCGCGCCCGCTTCGTCGACACCAGAGACAGCGGTCTTCATCAGGATTTGTTCCTGAGCACTCGTCTTGTAATGAAGCACCGCCTGGATCGACTTGCCCTTCAGCTCGGCGGAATGATTGTCTACGCGTTGACCGTCGACGAAGATTTCAAGCGAGTCGAATGGTCGTGAGACCTTCATCGCGAAATAGATCTCGCGTCCGTTGGCCCAGCGAGCAGTGCTCTTTCCGCCGACCAATGTATCGTTGCCCTGGACCCGAAGATTGCTCCATCGCACGACGTTGGGACCGTCGTCGTAGCCATGGGCGAGATCGACGATGAAGTAGCTCTCATCGCTTTTCGGAAAGGTATATCGATGCATCCCTGTTCGCTCAGTTGCAGTCAACTCCGCTGTGATCTTGTAGTCGCTGAGAAGAACGGAGTAGTAGCCCGGTGATGCTCGCTCGTCTTCATGATGAAAGCGCGAGCGGTAGCCCTCTTCCGGATGTTCGCGCGTTCCGGGAACCGTCTTGACGGCACCTGTGCAGGCCATGACGAGGATGTCCAGCATGTCACCGATGCCAGTGCCACTGAGATGGGTATGACTGAAGCCCATGATGGACGAGTCTGAGTAGTTGTACCCGGAGCACCAGTCCCAGCCTCGGTTGTAGGTATCTGGACTGAGTTGCACCATCCCGAACGGCAGCGTGGCACCGGGATAGCAGTGTCCGTGGCCGCCTGTTCCAATGCGGATATCAACGTATTGAGAGACCTTGGCGTTACTCTCCGAGTGGTCAGCATAGGTGTTTGCGATCGTGCCAAGGGATCGCGCTTTCGCAATTCCACTGCAAAGGCTAGCAGCGCTTAGGGCGGTGAAACGTCGCCGTGAAATCATGATGCTCCTGTCTAACGGGGGATTGAATTTTTACTTAGCTGGCTTAAGCGGAAGCTTTTTGGAAGGCGTCGTTTCTTCTACAAATATCTTCTTGATCTGCGTTGTTAGTTGAAGGTAGAAATCCGATGGAAGCTGTTTGCCGTCCGCATCCAGCGTCAGCCAGTAGCCTGGCGTTGGGGCATCGGCGCGACGCGGAGCCGCTTTAAAAATTGCGGTGCCTTCATTGACTTCATCGAACATGGCTATCTTCACCATGCAGGCACCCGCAGTCCGGGCGTTGTAGGCCTGTCGCCAGAAGAATTCACCGCCAAGCCGGGGTATCTGGTTAGCAGGGGACTCCGGCTTCAAGTTGTGCCACGAGAATCCCGGAAAGATCACGGGCATATAGAGCTGATGATTCTTTTGTGTCAGGGCCACGTCAGGCTCCAGATGCGAAGTCTTCCAGTGATCGGCGGCTTCAGGAGAGTTATACCGGCCTACGGTCCAGGGTTGCACTACATCGAGCGCCGCATAGACACTTGCCCAATTCGGATCATGCGTACTGTCTCCAGAGAGGCTGCCCCAACCTGAAGGTGTTCCTCCGATGACGGCTGCTCCTTGCTGCTGGAACCAGCGGATGATCTTCAGCGCGAGTACTGGATCGACGATGTGATGCCCGTCTCCGAAGCCTAGTCCCCAGATAGCGATAACAGGTTTACCGTTCAGCCGCAGGTAGGCGTTGCTGCTGACAAAGCCGTCCCGTTGAAGGTAGGACCAGTCATCCTGGAGTTGTGCGAAGACCGTGTCGAGATGGGCCCCGCTCAGGTCGTACTCCACGGCAAACTTCCGGCCATGGTCTTCCGCCGCGGAGCGAATGTTGTGGAGGACGGCATCGCCCTCACGCATAAGGCCAGGTGTCGAGTTGATGAAGCGCTGGGCCAAAGCTCCATCGATTCCGTATTGCTGCATCCATGCGAAGTGCGTTTCAACGGTTTCTTTGCGATAGGAAGAGAAGACGTATGCCGGTTGACCATCGATGGTTGCGGCAGGAAGTTTGCATAGTGACTTCGAGTCAAGCTCTGAAGTATCGGGGTAAAGATCGATGGCCATCGTGTCTGGAGAGGGCGCGCCTTTCGACCAGTGACTCCATGTGTTCGCGGGAGAGCCGTCACCTGGACACCGAAACCATCCCTGGTATCCGACCAGTACAAGACCCTTGGCTGTGCCGCATGGTTGCTGTACAGAACTCTCCGCGACCGAAGGGAGGAATGCTGTTGTCAGTAATAGACCAGCACTCAAGGTGCGCAGAAGATCGAGGAGGGAACGTTCGAATAGCTTGATCATGGCAACTCTTGAGGGAACAGATTCAGAACAGAAACGTGTGCTGAAAGATCGTGTGACCGCGCAGCGAGACAAGTGTATATGGTAGCGATGTCATATGCAATTGCGGATTTCAACTTTCTCGTGAGAGCACGAGAAGGGGCGCCCGATAGGCGCCCTTTTTCGTTGTCGCTGCTTTAAGGGGTGAAGCCTGTATTTCCACTTCCGGTTGCGCTGAAGGCGGTGGAGGCGGAGTCGATAAAGGGGCTAAAGCCGGTGGGAATGTCGAACACGTCGTTGTTGTCAAAGAGAGCATTCCCCTGGCTGCTCGGAAGGATTTCAATGCCATCCATGCCTGGCGAATTGATGACTTCGTTCGTGATCTGACCGTTTTGCATCGCGACGACTTGCAAGGCATTGAAGGTTGCGTTCACGATGCTGTTTCCCCGCAGGAGTTCATTGGTGACCTGCGTTTCGTCGTAGCTCCAGTTATTACCCACGCCAGCGGTAACCGCGGGTTGTGGTGTGCCGCCGCGGTGCTTGCCGCCGTTCTGAAAGAGGATGTTGCCCTGGATCTTTCCGCTTTCGAATTTGCCGCCGATCGGAAAGAAGGGGCCTGAATCGATACCGTTCTGGCGTGCGCCGCCGGAGCCGATATTATTTGCCACGTAGATGTTGGTGCCTCCATAGATGCCGTAACAATCTGCCCACCATGGGGCGACTACTGTGTTCTGCAACACAGTTGGGCTTTGCATTTGCACGAACGAAGTAACGGCTGGAGGATTGCTTGCGGCGTCATTCACTGCGATACCGTCATCGCCGGTACCACGTACGAAGTTATTGCGGGCAGTCAGGTCGTTTCCGGTATTGGACCCGGATGCGCCATTGCCATTATTGAGATTGATGCCGTCGGCGAAGGAGTTATTGATGCGATTATTCTGCGCCAGGCCACCAGTGCCCTGAACCCAGATGCTGGGCCCCGCGTGTTGAAGCCAAACGCTATCGATCTTCCAGTTGGTCCCCGATAGATTGAGGCCATACTTGTGAGCCTCGCGGTTGCCGTTGCTATCCATCGCGAAGTTCTCGAACGTTCCTCCCGGCCCGGTAATCTGGTTGTTTCCTGTGTAGTTGGCACTCTGGACGTTCCAGTAGAGCGTCGAGTACCACATGCCTGCCCCCTGGAGGGTGACACTGTTGACACTAAGCTGGCTGGACAGATAGTACGTGCCCTCTGGGATCCAGACACTTTCTTTTTTGCTGAAGGCGTCATTGATAGCGGCCTGGAAGAAGGGGGTGTTATCGGTGCCGCTGTTGTTGGGGACAGCACCGTAGTTGACTACCGACAGAGAGTTTGGAGGTTGTGACAGTGGCGCCGGTGGAGCCTCTAGATCGATGGCGTCGATGTCGTAATAGGCGGCGGTGTTCTGGGTATCGACGCGAAGCGCGATGGTGTCGTTAGGCTGCACCGCGGCTCCAGAGATGAAAGCATGTGCCTCGTCCCAGTACATGAAGGCTGATTCTCCTGCCCCGGGTGTTTCGGTTGAGCCGAAGTAGGTGGCGTCTGTTTCATAGGTCCAGGTCTGGTGGGAGTTCATCGGAATGGATTGGCGGAGCTGTCCGTTTACGTAGAGGTTGAGTGTGGCATCGATACCTCCTCCAGTGGGAGCATCTGGAATGGAGTAGCGAATATTGATGGCGGTAATGGGTCTACCCGTCAGGTTGGTCCACTGAACGGAAGATGCGGCTCCGGTAAGGTGTGCATACGCACGACCGGAAGCTTCGATCGCTGCGGTTACGAATTCGGTGGGCTGAGGAACGAGCTGAGAGATGACGGTTGCGCCGTTTTGCAAAGAACCCCACTCGCCTTCATAGGTAACGAAGGGAGTAACTGCGCCGATCTGAACCGGCGTAAGAGTCCATTGCTGCGATGCGCTACCGGACGAGTTATTTTCCGATACCAGTGAGCCGTTACTGGCACTAGCGCCACTGTCCAGATACAGCCCGTTTGAAACACCGGAGATCGTGTAACTACTCCCACTGAGCGGTGTGATGTTCCATTGCTGGGTAGCCGTAGGAGCTGTGGACTGAGTTGTAGCCTCGACGGCCGGAGAACCGGTTGCCGTGGTGTTATTCGTATCCAACGCCAGACCGTTCGAGAGGCAGACCAGCGCATACTTGCCGTTCGGTAGTTTGTTGATCTGCCACTGTTGTCCCGTATTGCCGGCGCTTCCGCTGTACTGAATGACATTCGCTCCCGAAGTCATGGAGTTGTTATTGTCGATGTTCAAGCCTGTAGTTTTAGAGGTCAGCGTATAAACGCCGGTATTCAAGGTCGTTCCGGTGCTAAGCGACGGCAGGACTTCGATGCCGTTGACCTGGGCCAGACCTGCTGCTCCATTGCTGAACTGCAAGGCGATGGTGCCCGTGCTTGATGCCGTCGCAGTGAAGGCTCGTTCTACGGCCATGAACTCGCCGCCTGCTGCCGCGAAGATGTCAAAGTTCGACAGGATTTGCGCGCCATTGATCGCGACGTTGAATTCGCGCTGGCCCACTGCCGTCTTCTGAAACTCGGCGAAGTGCAGCTTCACGGGATAGATCGCACCCGGGGTAAGAGAGGAGACGGTGTACGTGAAGACACCGCTGCGTGCGGTTTGATAGACCGCCTGGGGTGCGGGAACGGGATCGAGAGTGGTGTTGATGGCCGTGGTAGTGGATACGGCGGAAGAGCCGGAGCTATTGCTGAGACCGGTTTCGGCCGCCCAGAGACCGCTGGCCGAACCACCGGCGTGCATGCGTAGTACGGCAGGCACTGGCATAGGCAACAGGGTGGTGGTGGGTCCCTGTTGTGCAACTACCATTCGAGCAACGCCAAAAAAAGCGAGAGCGGTAGTGGCAAGAAAGACAGCTTTTACGGGCACACGACTCATCTTCATAGGTGTTCTCCAGGTTCCAGCGATGGTCAACCCTTGGGGTGTCGGCCGGGATTTGATTCCCGCTCAACCTGGCCATCTTGGAACGCGAGGATTCTATACAAATATGGTATCGTTGTCATATTAATTTTAAGATATCGAAAAAGAGTGAGAATGTTGGTATGAAGATTGTCATTGGACTCGTCTCACTGGCATTAGCCAGCGCTGCCTTGGCGCAATGTCCTCGCTCAGGCCAGGATTCGGTAGCGATTGTAAGGTGCCGTTATATCGAGGAGACTCTCCCCACAGATGCCAACGGGCGCGGACAACTGCAACAGCGGACTGAATTCTTGATGCGCTCGCTGCGGCCTGATGGGACATGGCCTGACGTCAACTATGTCTCGCCACTGCGATCGGAGTGGCCTGCGGCGCAACATCTGGTTCGTGTTCTTTCCATGGCCAAGACCGCGTATCTTGTGCGTTCGGCCGGCCATTCTGATCCGGCGCTCGAAGCCGCCGTCTTATCTGCTTTGCGCTACTGGGTCAAGAAGGATCCGACGAATCCTAACTGGTGGTGGAATGAGATCGGTACGCAACAACTGCTCGGGGAGATCGGGCTGTTGATGCGCCCCAGCTTGACGAACGATGATATGGTTCGCATGCTGCCTATTCTGAAGCGCTCCAACTGGTCGACGTGGACAGGGGCCAATCTCGTTTGGGGTGTGACCAACCAGATTATGCGTGGTGTCCTGTATGATGACGAGCCTGCGGTCGCTCAAGGGTACGCCCGTTTGTATGAAGAGATTAACCAGGTACCCGCGGTGCTGCCCAATGGCAAGCCAGGGGAAGGGATTCAGGCTGACGACTCGTTTCATCAGCATGGGGCCCAGTTCTACTCGGGCGGATATGGCCTGGACTATACGAACTACGCTGCCCGTTACATCTCCTATTCCTGGGGTACGCCGCTGCAGATTCCTGCCGAGAAGATGCAAACGTTCGCGAACTTTGTATTGGATGGCCAGCAGTGGATGGTGCGAGGTGAAGTCTTTGACTATGCCGCTGTTGGGCGTGAGATCACACGGAAGGATGAGGCGGCGGTGCAGCACGACTGGACGCATGGTCCTATCGCTGGATACGACGCGGCGTATACGCTGGCAAACGTCATGACTCATCTGGCAGAGCAATCGGTACCTCGGCAGGGGGAGTTCCGAGCCTTCGCCGATCGCCTCAACGGACAAGCAGGTGCCACTCCACTGACCGGGAACCGGATGTTTTGGGATTCCGATTATATGTCGCACCGGCGGGCGGGATACTCGACCTCGGTGAAGATGTTCTCTACTCGCATTCAGAATTCGGAGATTACGAACAGCGAGGGCAGATGGTCTACCCATCTTTCAGACGGCATGAATCTCCTGTATCGGACGGGAGATGAGTATCGCGGCATCTTCGCGGGCTGGGACTGGGCGCTTGTCCCTGGAACAACAGCGGCGCATGCCTATCGTCCCGATGGAGCACCGGATACGGGCGAACGCAGCATCATTGATGGCCGCGGCAAATCCGACTTTGTCGGAGGAGTCTCTGACGGGACCTATGGGGTTGCGACCATGAATCTCGAAAGAGGTACGCTCTCCGCCAGGAAGTCGTGGTTCTTCTTCGACTCACTGTATGTCGCCCTGGGAACGGGAATATCCAGCGAGAAAGAGAGCGCTCCCTTTTTTACAACGGATATCAATCAAACGCTTCTGCATGGTGCGGTCATCACGAACCTCTCATCGAAAGCCCTGGAAAGCGGTAGCCATACGTACAAGCCAGGAACACTTCGGTATGTTCATCATGATGGGACCGGTTATGTTCTGGGGGATGGCCTCAAAGTAGTGCTCTCGAATGCGCTGCAGAGTGGGCGGTGGAGCAACTTCGGCACGGGGCCCGATGAGACGGTTGAGGTGCCTGTCTTCAATCTCTGGATCGATCACGGTCCTAAGCCAAAGAACGCAACCTATCAATACACCGTCATGCCGGGTGCTACTGTTGAGCAGACCGAGGAGGAATCCACGCATCCAAGCGTGTTGGTCCTCAGCAATACAGACGATCTGCAAGCCGTCTTCGTGCCGAGATTGAAGCTGCTTTCTTTGGTGGTGAGGAAAGAGGGTTCGTTGGATACGCCATTTGGCCGCATCTCCGTCTCAGAACCGTCTGTTGTCATGATCAAGAAAGACATGTCGGGCTATGAGATCACTGCGGCAAACCCCGCAAATCAACCGCTGTCCTTCCGTGTAACGATTGGTGACCGCGAAGCGAAGGTGGAATTGCCTGGTGGTTCGGAGGCGGGCTCCAGCGTATCTGTGCATCTGCCACGCTGAAGCCCGGATCCATGCGAGCGTTGCTCATGGCCGCTGAAAAGCCGATGTGAGCTGGGGCAGGAATGCAGGGTCGCTGGAGACCAATCGAGCGGCGAAGGTTTCGGTCTTTCCGGCGCGCGTCAGGCGAACGACGATGTGGTTCCATCCCTGCACGAGTGCGAGCGGGGGTGTCGTGCCTATAGCGGCCGCAGAGGCTTTGTTGTACACGCTAGTGCCATTCAAGAAGAGTTCGGCCCCGTCGGAGGTCTCAAGGTCCATCGAGACGCGCGGCACATTCGGTTCAAGCAGGAGATTGTCCAACGGCCTGGGGCTTTCGAGCCACACGCTGAGATATTCGACTCCTGAAGGGGGATCACTTCCGGAGGTGTTTTTGTCAAGGTCGAAGGTGCCGTCTTGCGCTGTGAGAGTTACCCAGCGCTGTGTGCCGGCACGATCATTTTCCTTGAAGTTTTCCTTCGAGGCGAGATCGACATCCTTGTCGCTAGGAGCGAAGTGTCCAACAGCGAGCATACGGGCAAGTATGCCTGTGGTGAGGAAAGGCTGGCCGAGGTCCACCTCTTTGGTTAGAGGCGCACCGAGGTTTTCCAAAATAGTGCGGATGAGCGTCTGTACTTTATATTGCGATGACCAGGCAGGCAATGTCGTCACCAAGAGATGCCCATTCCCGACATGGTCTTCGATTAATACAGCTCCATCGGGCTTAGTCTCCCGTTCGGACCGGAGTACCATCGCTGTCTTGGCGTATTCGGGCTGCTTGTTCCATTTCGTCCAGTCGGTGTTACACATAGAAAGCAGTGTGTCGCTCTGAGAGACCAGAGGGCCGCTCAGGCCTTGTGTGATGAACGTTGGTGGGCTCAGCTCGGAGAAGTAAAGGCTCGCAAGCGTGAGGCCATTTGTGGCACTTGATGGTTTGCCAAAGACCAATGAAGAACTCTTGCGGCTGGTGCTGGTGATCTCAGCGGGTAGAAGCTGATTTAGAGTTGCGTTCGTCTTCTCATCGACACCCCAGACGATCACCGTACCTCCCTTGTGCAGCACGTCGTCGATCTGCCCGCGCGCTGAGGCTGCGGGCGGGTTGGCTCCATCGATCACCACGAGATTGGCATTGCCCTCGTTGCTCGGCAAGACACCTGCCTGACGCATCTGTGCTACGAAGGAAGAGGGCGTGGCAGAGAGCAGGATGACTCCTGAAATTTTAGCTTCGGCGGGAAGCTGAGATGGAGCCGTAGCAGGCGGAGCATCGAAGAAGTCTTCGTGGGCATCAGCTCCAGCCGCCTTGATGGCGTCGTAGAGGGGCAGGGTCTGGAACGCGGGCAGGGAAGGATCGTATCCAGGGTTCAGTGTTGTGGAGTAGGGGCCGAGACGCTCCGGTTGTACTCCTGGCTTGCCCTCCACGAAGTCCGGGAAAAAGATGCCGTCTGTCACTTGCGGAGGCCGTGTGGTATCGCGCAAGCCAAGCGGTAGTGGCTTGAGCCCGTACCAGACCATGTTGAAGACGCTTTGGTAATCCGCGTGAAGCTTGCGCTCGAAAGCCAGGGTCTTGAAGGAGTCGTTGGCGATGCCGCGGCCTCGCTGTTCAAACGAGGCATAAGCCGCGTCGCCGTAACTCTTGGCTACCTGCTCAGGAGTAGCGTAGTAAGCGCCGCCCGCCTCGCCGACACCCCACGGTTTTCCGGTCTTCGCTGCGCGCTCTATGGCTGGGTTTCCGCCGTAGTGCACGACGTACACCGGCAATCGGCCGTTCCCGTCATCGTCGCCATCTGCTGATATCCACGGTCGAGTGGGATCGAGCTCCTCGCAGATCTTTCGCCAGAGAGCATAGTGCTCGAGAAGCACATCGTACATGCCGGGTGGGTTGTGAAAGACGCTCTGCACAATGGGCTTCATCTCGTTGCACACGCTCCATCCCATCACGGCAGGGTGATTGCGATCTCGCATCACGAGTTCCGCAACGTGAGAGTTTGTGTCTTCCCAGAAGGCAGGGGAGTCGAGTTTGGGGCCGCCATCGCTGGCCCAGATGGCGGTTTCATCCAATACGACAATGCCCATCTCGTCAGCAACGTCGAGATAGAACTCCGGATAGGGCTGCGCATGCAACCGAACCGCATTAAGGTTTGCAGAACGCATGGCGGCATACCAGGCGCGCGCATAGCGGCGACTCATCTGGGGAATACCCAGAAAGTGCCAGGAGTCGCCTCGCAGTTGAAGGGATTTGCCGTTCAGCAATAGCTCACTGCCTTTGAATTGAAATTGCCGCCAACCGAAACGTTGGTATTTCACATCCATCACGCGGTTGCCCTGGGATAGATGGATCGTCATCCCGTACAAGGTGGGTGATTCGGGCGACCAGAGACTCAGCTTCTTTTCCGTCGGTCTTCGTATTTCTACTGTGACCGTTGAATGTGCAGGGACCGTGGCTGTTGTTAGTGCGACCGCGAGACTCGGCTCCGCAGCGAGGTTCCATCTGGCGTCGGCGTCATCAGGGCCGGTAGCGGGGGCAAGGGAGTTCCATCGGCGGACGTCACCGTCCAGTGTTACGGGCGCATCTAGGTCTGTATCGTTGCGGAGAGTCGCCTTGATCAACAACAGATTGTGATCGACCTGCGGTTCGACAAAAACATCGCTCACGCGCACCCCAGGGACTGACACAAGATCCACATCCTGCCATAGGCCGATGACATGCTGTCCCCAGAAGGAACCTGCCTGATAGATGCGACGGCCGTACTTTCCCTTCTGATCGAAGAGGGAGGCTTTGCGTACACCAATGAGAATTTCATTGACGGCGCCGGGCTTAATGAGATCGGTTACATCGACGTCGAAGGGGAAGAAGATATCGAACTTCGTCGCGGCTGGTTTGCCGTTGACGAGGATTTGCAAATCGCCCGCGGCTGCGGCGAAGTGCAGTAGGACACGATTTCCCGACCATTTTCCGGGGACGCTGACAGTCCGGCGAAGCCATCCCATCTCTGCTTTGTCCCAGGATGCCGGATAGCTCGGGAAATTTCGGAAGTCACCGCCCTGACCCTCCTGATTAGCAAAACTGTTCGCATTCCAGGGGGAGGGAATGCGGATACGAGTCTTTTCCCAGTGTGTAGGATCGGGTGAGGGAAGAGCGGGCGCCGGATCGATACCCTCGCGAAAACTCAGAGGCAGCGCAACCGGCTGAAACTCCCACATCCCATTGAGGCAGAGGTCCGCGCGCCGCTCTAGCTCCGGCCCTTTGACGAAGGAATCTGTAGGGGCAAACTCATGGTTGAAGTGGACGCCGGTTTGCGCACTGAGAGCGGGCATCGTGAGCGACATCGTCGTTAGCGCAATGAAACCCCACCTTTGCTGTCGCAGAGATGAAAAGAATTTGGCAATGGTTTGCGTCTTGCGCGTACGCCGTGCCCCTTGATGAACCATCAGCAATACCTTCACTTTCTTTATGCGCGATCTTCCTTGTACCCAGCTCAGTGTTGAGGGGGAAGGCTCAAATCTGCAGAACCGATGCGGCCGCTTGAATCGCGAACTACGAGGCGAAGCATGCGGGTATCGCTCTTCAGGGGGAGCGTCAGTGTCAACGCCGTGGCGCTTTGCCCTGAGGTGCTTTCGGTTGGGTTTAGCTTTAGCTTGAAGTCCTTCACCGAATTTGTGATCGACTGGTTCTTCTCGTCGAGCGCTGCCAGCACGGCAACGACTGAACCAGATTCGCCGTCTTCGCCTACCGAGATGGATTGGTTCGCAACCAACGCCTTACACGTGATCTGTTGTGCGGCTTTGTCGATCGCGCAACTTTGTATGACGGCGCTTACACCCGTGTACTCCATACGCGAGTTCACGGCCTCATACAGATCGAAGCGCTGTACGCCGATGCTTGTCGCAGCGGGTTCCATGTCTGAGGCGTAGTAGCCCTGGCGACTCTGCACGATGAGGTCCGGAGCGTCGACTCGCACGTCGATCTTTCGGTACTCGCCATCGGAGATGGGAGTGTTGGGGATATAGCTAATCGTGTAGAAGTCCTCTCCCTGATCGAGGCTTTCACGAATCTCCTGTGAGAGATCATTGCGGCCAAAGAAGTAACGGCCGCCGGTATTTTCGACAAACGACTTGAAGGTAAAACCGTAGAGGAAAGGGTCCTTGGCGGGGCCGGTGTGATCCGCATCTTCGTTGAGTCGCAGGCGCTCGTCGACCTCCTCCGGTGAGGATTGTGGAGTTGTATCGATCACATACACTGTGGCCCGTGCCTTCAGCAGGAGGTCAACGGTACTTTGGACGGCATGATGCAAAACTTCGGTCTGGTGGGATGTGCTGGTGTGCATATCCACATTGGGAAAGCTTCTCCCCATCCAGATGATCTCCTTGCTGCCACTTTCGCCGCTGCCGGAAAGAGCGATCTGCTGCAGCGCTGCGAGAGACAGCGTGAACTGGCGCAGAAGATCGTTCATGAGCAGGGCTTCCGGAAGGGTGCCTTTCTGCGAATCTAACGCTTTCAGCAGAACCGCTCGATCACGGGTTAATGGGGCGATGGCTTTAAAGCCACGACTGGTCAGACCTATGATCGTTGTCGGCACAGATAGCATGTCGGGTTGCGCCTTAAGGTAGCGGCTCATCTGGTTGCGGGCGTAGGCTACTTCGTCGAAGGGCGTATTCAGGCCATCCAGTACCAGAATTGTTTCAGCAGCATTGCCCCAGTCCACTCGGCCTAGTTTGTCCTTTTTAGGCAATACCGCTGCTTTCGATGTAGTAGAGGGCAGCTCAAAGTGACGAATGGTCTGCGGAACGCCATTTTCATAGACCGTAAAAGCGCTCTGGGGTAGATTGCGAACCGGTGTTCCGTCCGAGCGAAGAACGACCGGATTCAGGACGACTAGCTGGCTACGAACCCGAACGGTTGGGATTGTTTGATCGGCAGAAGGCTGCTGCGCACAATTCCCCGCAGCAGTGCACCAAGCCATCAGAAGTGCTGCGAAGATACGTGAGGTAGCGTTCAGGACTTTAAACGGCAACGTTGGGGCGTTGTTCATGGATCACCAGGTGGTTCCATCTTCACATACTATGGTTGCGTTGTCATTATGCATCTTGTTTGCGGCAAGCCTTGAGCCTGCATCCTCTGTAGCGCATAGACGAGGGTATTGCAAAACCCTTGAAAATAAGGTCTTGACCACTGTTGACCTGTTCATCTATAAAGTCGACGTCTCTATGTGACATCGCTACCATGTATTGAACCGCTTATCGGCAGCGTCTGTTGCTCATTGCTTTCTTTTGATCGGAGTCTACTCATGTTTCAAGCGAATAAAAAGTGGCCATCACATCCATCATGGACCAGGCTTCTTCTCCTACTCTCGTTCATCCTGATTTTAGGTACCAGCAACCAGATTCGGGCGCAAAACCTGACGGGTCAGAGTTCCTTATCCGGCGTCGTGACCGACAACACAGGTGCTGCTGTTGTTGGAGCAGATGTGGCTGTGATCAACACGGAGACAAACGTAACGACAGACGTCATTACCAACAGTACCGGTTATTTCTTGCAGGACAATCTAAATGCAGGGCACTATGACATCAAGGTAACCGCGAAGGGCTTCCAAACGCTGACACAGAGTGGAATCACGCTGGAAGCCAGCGAGCGGCGCAATGTCCCGGTCAAGCTCAATGTGGGCTCTGAGTCGACTTCTGTGATCGTCAATTCGGACGCTCCGCTGCTCGAAACGGAGTCTGTCTCAACGGGGCAGACGATCACCTCCGCCGAACTGGATTCGCTACCGAATGGCACCAGCTCCATCTACCTGGCGATGTTGGCCCCGGGAACTCAAAGCCAACTTGCGTCCAACTATCAGCAGAATGGTGGAAGCAACTCTCTGAACACGCCAAGCCAGAGCTTTGGCGCCTATGGCCGTATCGGAGCCAATGAGTTCAGTCTTGACGGTGCACCCAATATGGGGAACAACCGTGGAACGGCTATCTCTCCGACGGCTGATGAGCTTGACCAGGTGAAGATCATTAGTACAGCCTTCGATGCGCAGCAGGAGCATACCTTCGGCGTAACGTTTATTCAGACAACCAAGGCGGGGACCAATGATATACATGGCACCGCCCGGCTTCGTTATGACAATTCGACTTTTGATGCCTTCCAACACTTTCAGAAACTGACCTACCTCTATCAACGGCGGATAGCCGGATGCGATACGAGTCCAAAATCAAGTGCCTGCCAACTGGCAACCACGAAGTTCGGACTTCCAACCAACGAGGAATATGCGCCCAGCGGATCGATTGGTGGTCCCGTGTATATCCCCCACGTGTTTGATGGCCGCAACAAGCTGTTCTTCTTTGCGGCTTTTTACCGTATCGGATTTGGGGGTGGGACCCCGAAGGTCGCTGCTGTTCCAACAGCGCAGGAGCGGACAGGCAACTTCTCTGACCTTCCGCAGACCGCGTCGATTCCCACTACCGTGGGTTATGCGGGTAAAGCTTTTGCTCAGAACTGCCCAGGCTCGCCCTTCTTCGGGGCCTATCAGATCTATAACCCTTTCCAAATCACTTTCGACTCGAAGGAAGTTCCGCACCGTGCGCCATTCTGCGGGAACGTCCTCCCCAGCAGTCTTCTTTCAAGCCATCCTCTGGTAGCAGCGGTCAATGCGGCCTACTCCAACCCCTCGCAGGCGAACACACCCACGGGCAACAACCTGAATTACAACGCGATCACCAACGGCACCTATGAGCAGTTCACAAACCGCTTTGACTATGCCTTGAATGAGGCGAATCACTTCTTCTTCCGCTACTCCCTGGGCTACTACACGCTTGCTACAGACGATTTCACCAATACCGATATTGGCCAGCTATCGACGCCGCGTTTCATCAAGAATGCTTCTTTTGGCTGGGCGCACAGCCTCTCGGCAAATACGGTGGTCACAGCCACGGTGGGAGCGTCCGATTACACAGGCAACGGATCTTTCTATCCGAATGAGGCCGGTTTTAGGGCATCAGATCTGGGGCTGCCTTCTTACATTGACGATTACTCTGGAAGTGCCGCAGCGTTTCCCGTTGTCAGTGTTAGTTCCTACACGTCTGTCACCGCGGCCGCGACTAACTATTCGCACTATCGTACGTTGAGTTTTCGGGGCGATGTAACAACGGTTCGTGGTGCACATGCAATCTCTCTCGGTGCAGAGTGGCGTCAACAGAATGTGGCATTTGACGGTGCCGGCTCATTCTCCGGGGCCGGGAGCGCGGGCACGTTCGCTTTTGATAACACGTACACGCAGGAAGGGAACGGTACGACTTCGAGCTTTCCAACTACGGCTGCCGGCACTTCGTACGCATCGCTTCTGCTGGGAATCAACACGAGCGCTTCCATCTATAAGGGCTTGCCCTACTCACGATCAAATCCCTACTACACCTTTTATGCGGGAGACGTATGGCGCGTGACTCGCAAGCTCACCATCATTCCTGGCCTGCGTTACGAGTTCGAATATGGCCCCACCGACAAACACAATCAGCAGATGGTTGGATGGGATCCCAATGCCAGTCTGACGATTGCTCCTGCAGCACGGACTGCCTATGCAAACACGTATAGCACCGCTTCAGCCGCTCTTAAAGCGATTCTGCCACCGTCTATTACTGTGGCGGGTGGTCCAATCTATGCGGGTGTTAATGGGGCTCCGACACGTCAATGGCAGAACAACTGGCGCTTTATGCCGAGACTTGGCCTATCGTATGCCTTCACGCCGAAGACCGTCCTGCGAGCAGGCTATGGGCTCTTCTATGATTCGCTCAGCATCGTGAATGAAAATGGAACCACGTTGAACGGAGGCTTCTCGTCCTTGACGGGACCTGTTGCGACATCCGACACCACGCACTACGGTTCGAATTTCACGCCGGGAAGCACTCCATTGTCCGATCCTTTCCCGGAATCGAACGGCAGCCGCTTTGTTTCGCAGGTTGGTAGCTCTCTAGGCGCCGATTATTACTCAGCGTATGCATCTACGCTGGGTGTGTATAACCATGATCGTGTGCCCGCCCGCTCGAATCGCGTGCAGTTCAGTGTCGAACATCAATTCAAGGCAACAACCCTGGTTCAAATTGCGTATGTGGCGTCACGCACGACGGACATTACCCTGGATGGCAATGCCAATAACACGCACACGAATACAGCAACGCCCACCATCAATTCGACGGCGATTCCTGCTTCGTTCTTCGCTGGGGGGCTAAGCCCCAATGCTCTTTCGAACACCCTTCTAACGCAGAAGGTGGCGAATCCTTTTTACGTAAATAATTTCTCCGGACTGGCGACCACGGATCCGGCGCTCTATAACCAACTCAGCAAGAGCAGCTACTCGACTTCATCAACGATCCAGGTGGCGAACCTGGTGCGTCCGTATCCTCAGATGTCAGGTCTACAGCTCTACCAGTTCAATGGAACCTCGCAGTTTCAGGAGATCCAGGTGAATGCGTTCAAGCGTGTCAGCGATGGATTGACCGCGACCCTTGCGTACCAGTGGAACTATCAGAAGGATCGCGATTACTATCAGAACGCGTTCGACAACCACCCGAGCCTTGAATCCAGCAACCAGAGCCCACCATGGCGCTTCACGGCATCGGCGGTGTATCGCCTGCCTTGGGGCCGCGGACAGCAGTGGCTTCAGCATGGATGGAAAGAGGCAGTTTTTGGTGGGTATGTCCTTGCCGCTACTGCTGAACTTCAGCCTGGTCCGTTACTTAACTTCCCGAACCTGTTCTATGTGGGAGATGTTAAGGCTATTAAGTTGAAGAAACCTACCTATGTTCAGAACGATGCTACCGGCGTCAACTATGTTCAGTCGTTCAACGCTGCGCCTGTAACCACGCTGTCGTATGCGACTGCCGCGAATGGGGCCGTTACCTGTTCTTATACCGGCACAGGGTTCGTAGACACGTTGGTGACGAACTACAGCGTATGCCAACCCAACGCCTACAACCTGAGGGTCTTTCCCACTCATGTCGAGGGTGTACGGCAGCAGGGAATCGCGAACTACAACGCGAACCTGGGTAAGACCTTTTCCCCGACCGATCGCATCAGGTTCACTCCCCAGTTGTATGTGTTCAACCTCTTCAATCACCAGCGCTCGGCGGGGGCAACTACATCGCCGACTAGCACGCAGTTTGGTCAAACGAACTCAGACCAGTCAGGTGCGAACGCCCGAGGGATTACCCTGGCATTTCTTTTGAACTTCTAGGCCGTAGCGAAGGTTGCATTTCAGGGCGGCGGAAGGGCAAAACCTTCCGCCGGTTCCTTATTTAAGGATACAACCGGTTCGTCGAGTCATATCACCCAGAAAGTTCGCCAGATACGTTCGGATTGCGCCTTGTTCAGGCAGCCGGAATGCCTGTGCAGCCACATGAGTTTCGGATGATGAACTCAACAGGTAGCACAAGTTTAATTCCGAATTCGCTTTCCTGATTTTTGGGTGCAGCAATCCGCTCAAAGAGAACGCGAGCGGCCTGTGCCCCAAGGCCTACCGCGGGTTGACGAACGACGGTTAGAGCGGGAGAGAGCAGTTTCGCGAGTTCGAGGTCGTCAAAGGCAACCAGCGCAATCTTCTCCGGGATCTGTAGATTCACCTCACGCAAAGCCTCGAGCATATGGCGCGTGGCGACGTTATTCAGCGTAAAGATGGCTGAAGGACGGTCTGGAGACTTGCTCCACTGCTTTGCAAGTTTTAGTGCGTCTTCGTAGGACTGGATAGATAGGCGTAGTTCGGGCTTGAGGCCCGCAGACTGCATGGCATTGGTATATCCAAGAATGCGGTGGCTCACCGCATGAGATTCCTTGTCGTAACCGACGCATACGATGCGCTTATGTCCATGGCCGATAAGGTGCTCTACAGCGGTTTGAGCGCCGCCGAGGTTTTCGACCACGACTTCGTCCGCCGCGATTCCGCTGAGAGGGCGGTCCAGCGCAACAATGGGGATACCCTCGTGGAGAAACTCGGTAAGGCTGTCATTCGACAAGGAAGGAACGACGATGAGTCCAGCGACACGCTGGCCGATTAGCATCGAGACCTCATTGTTCGAGATGTTCCGATCGTGTTTTGACGCCACAATCAGTGTCATGTAGCCGTGGGCCGACGCATAGCTCTCGATGGCAGAGGCGCATTTTCCGAAAAACGGATCTGCCAGATCTGGAAGGATAAGGCCGATGACCTTCGCACGATGGCCCTTGAGAATGCGAGCCGCCTGATTCGGCCGATATCCCAGCTTGTCAATCGCCGCCTGAATCTTCTTCTTCTTCGCCGCACTGACATAGCTCGTCCCGTTCACGAAGCGAGACACAGTGATCGCGCCCACTCCTGCGACACGTGCAACATCCGCGACCGTTGGCATGGAAGATGGTTTTTTCACTCGAATCTGTTGTGAGCCTCGTTGCAGGGCCTGCCCCCTGGGATCAGATGATGTGACATGCTATCGCATCGACATTGCTTGGCGAACCCGCCAACGTATTCAGGTGCAGCAAAATTTCGAAGTTTCGACCGGCTGCTCCCTGATTCAATCCGCACTTTGCCAGTGTACTGCGCAGACGGCTTTCATCCCCCAGCAGCTTGCCGGCCGCTTCTGTTCCTTCGCCGTTCTCTCCGCCAATCAGCAGGACGCGTCCGTTGCCGTTGGGATTCCGAAACAGGGCGATCAGAGCGTAGGACTCTCCGGTGGCCCAACCCGGCGCGGTGGCGACGTAGGTCGCGGCTTCTCCCGTGTGAGGGTGCGTATTTCGGATGATCTCTTGCGTCGTGGATGGATCAAATTCAAAGCGGAAGTCCAGCCGCTCATTGAATAGTTTTACCCATGGATTGGAGCGTGAGCTTCCCAGAACGATCAGATTCTTGTCATTCTCGATGTCCGAAAGCTGGATCAATCGTGCTCCCCGGACATCGACGGACCTGGACCTTTCGGCCGCAATCCCGGCGGCCAAGGCAACGATCGGCGTATCCACTATAGACGCTTTATCACCCCGCAGGATCACATTGCAAAAGCGGTTCTGTTCCGGAGTTAGCAACTCGGGGTGAGGTACATACTTGTGGTTCGCGTAGTCGGAGAGCGAGATAGGACCGCCGGTAAAACCTTGAATCTCAGCGATATTGGGATCGCTCGTGATGATCATTGTCGGACTTGATCCGGAGATGATCGCGGACCATGGAACCAAAAAGGCCAATCGATTACTGTTCGAACGAACATGCTGCCAAAGCGAAAAGCTGAGGACGACGGTGGAAACGAAAAACGCCGCTGCGACTAAAGGCCAAAGGTGCTTGCCTCGAGTTCCCATGAAAGGGGGGCTCGCTGGAGCGTTTACCGTGGTCGGATCCGGAGTCAAAGCTTGAACGCGAGAGGAAGCTTCTGAGGGCGATGACTCGAAGGAGGGATGCGATTCGATAGAGCGTTCGCGTGTAATTCTAGGGACATAAGAGCCCGGCGGAAGACTGAAGCGAAAATCTACGGTCGCGCCTGAGCGTCCATAATGCCGAAGAAGCCTCTTCCTTACATCGCTGGCTGTGACACGTACGATAGCGTCTTCTCCGGTGTCGTAGGAGGGCAATCGTCCGAAGATCTCAATGCCAAGGATTCTTTCCCGGAGGTTTTCCTGCCGCCCGGATATCGTCTCTTCGACGATGTATTTGAGAAACTGCCCGCTACGATTGCTGCCGCGGAAGGCTTCTCCTTCGAGGATTTCCTTAAGATGACGGCGGATCTCCCGAAGGTGGTCAGGAAGCTTCACCGGGAACGTGAGCTCTTCCCCCTCTTCGTCTACATGTAACGGTTGCGGCATCGGATGTAGCCGCAATTTTAGCATCTGGGGAAGAGCCCGGTCAGATCGGCTCTTTTCCGATGGTGACGAGAACCTGTTAGTTGGGGGTATCTACCGTTAAAACGGTAAGGCGCATTGAATGAGCCATTTAGGAGAGGGGTTACAGCGGCTCCTAACGTTGTTGTCAAACGCCCGCAGGGGGTAGGGTTGTGCTCACGTTCTGACAAGGACGATTGGAGGTATTACCTCATGACGATGGAATTTAGCGGCACGGGAATTCAAACATGGACCAGCGTCGACATCTCGGCGGTAGATATGGCTTCGAAGTCGGTACGCTTTTCATACTTCGGCGGTACGGATCAGATCTCCAAGGACCTTAAAGAGGAGGAGTGCCGAGCCGCCAGCCTGGGCCCGTTCGTCGGCACTCCTTTGAAGTCCCGCCGGTTTCGGGCATTGGCTCGAAATGCTGCGCGATCGGGGAAGCGGCTCGTAATTGAGATTCACGATCAGAACCCCGTCAAGACGATATCCAGTCGGTCAACAACGATGTCCGCCATTCCGCTCTGGCCATAACCGACTCAACCAGGGAGTGGTTCACTGGCAACCGACCGGACGCCGTTCTGTAGATTTAAATCTTTTCTTCGGCTGCTCGAACCATCTCCACGAGTACCTTGCGGGTCTCGTCGGCGGTCTGGACTTCGCGAAGGAAGTTGATGCGCGTACCCTTCATCCCCTCTGCGGTCTTCAGGCGGAGGTGGAAGCCGAGCCGGTCGACCGCAGTCATCGTCGCTTCGGTCGCATAGAGTTCGGCATGAACCTTAGCTAGCAGAATCATCGCGGAGATGTGATCGGCATTCATGTGTCCGAGAATCCTCGGAGCGGACTCTGCGAGAGGATCGATCTTTGCAGAGGTGTAGTCCTCGGCGGTAACCCATCCCATGACGCCGAACCCACCGACGTAGTAGATGTCGAGAGGGTGTAGGCGATAGAAGCCGAAATCCTTGAAGCCTACCCAGGAACGGCTGTTTTCGTATCGAGATAAGTAGATTTCGCGAGCATCGCCGATCTCTTCATCAGATATAGGGAGGACGTCGCCGACGAGTGTTGCGCGTGCGGTGCCGAGAGGGTCTCCCTCGCCCGCTTGTCCCACAAACAGGCTTGCCCGAGGATCAGCCTGAAGGTTCTGGGTGTGCATCGCCATATTGCTGATCAGGAAGATCGGCCGTCCGCTTCCGTCGATGGCATAGGGCATGAGTGAGCCGAACGGATATCCGGCCCGCTTCAGAGAGACGGTGGAGAGCGTTGCGATGGTGCTGAGTGAAACTAGGGTGCGGACTCGCTCAGCATAGGTCGGTTCCGGAAGTTGTGGTGCGCCGGGATCCGTGTATGCGTGCTTGCGAGGTGAATTGATCTCTGTAGTGGGCATCTGTCTTCGACTCCTGCAACTATCGTACGTTGCTCCTGAGCCTGTGATCTAAAGCACTACATCACGAGTGACGATAA
Organism: Granulicella mallensis MP5ACTX8; assembly: GCF_000178955.2. Classification (NCBI taxonomy): domain Bacteria; kingdom Pseudomonadati; phylum Acidobacteriota; class Terriglobia; order Terriglobales; family Acidobacteriaceae; genus Granulicella; species Granulicella mallensis. The sequence continues at coordinate 2,681,967 of NC_016631.1, forward strand.
CGTCAGCCTATTTCTGCGTCGCGATGTGGGATACATCGATGTCCGTAACCGGCTGCTCCCCGTAGTTCGCGGCGTAGACGTGTCCGGCTACAGGGTCGACCGCAAGAGCGTACGGACTCCTGCCCGCGTCATGCGTGCCAATCACTGTATTCTTCATGCCGTCGATCACCGTAATGCTGTTGCTGTGGACATTCGCCACATAAACGCGATTATTTGTAGAGTCGACTGCGACCGCCTGGGGGTGTTTGCCTACGTGCACCGTGGCAATGACCTTCCTTGTTGTGAGATCAATGGCGCTGACGGTTTCATCGCCGTAATTTACGGCATAGAGCACGTGCGTAACAGGATTGATCGCAACCGCACACGGAATAGCTCCGACAGAGATAGTGCTTACTGCGTGGGTCTTTTCATTGAGCGTCACAATATCGGCGGTTCCGGTATGGGCCAAATAAAGAGTGTCTGAAGGTTCATCGAAGGCAAGGCCCCAGAGATGCGGCCCGACCGCAACTTTCGTCATTGCTCCCGTCGCGCCATTGATCATCCGAATATTGGGGTCCTCATAGGTCATAAGAAAGATCGTATTGCTGCGGAGATCGAGGGCGATCCCATCCGCGCTGCCAACCTTCAGTGCTTGTGACGCATTCGTAGCGCCGTCGATGACCGTAACCGCATTACTGTAGGTATAGGTTACGTAGACCTTATTGGTGGCCTCGTTTACCGCGAGCACATAAGGATGAGAGCCGCCTTGAATCGTCGCGATCACCACATCCTGTCCACCGTCGATCACACTGATCGAGTTGCTATCGGTATTGACCACATAGATTCGGTTCGTAACCTGATTGATGGCGAGCGCAATGGGGGCACTGCCCACCTTTACTGTCCGGGGCGACCCGCTTTGCTCGTCCAGGACCGAAACCGTTCCTGCACCCTCATTGACGGCATAGACTTTGTGGTTGGAGGGATTGACCGCAACCCCAAGACTGGTGATCAGTCTGCCCTGCAGCGCGTTGCTCTCCCCATGGGCTCCGCAGGCCACGCCGGCAAGCACTACGGCAGCCAGCACACTACGGGCAGGCAAAGTGCGGAGGAGGCGGGGAATCGAAAAATCAGGCTGGCGATGGCTGAGATGAAGATCCATGTTGTGATACAACCTCGTTAGGTACTATGTTAGCAAGCATTAGAAAGTCCCATGCCGTGCAGCAGAAAAATATTTACTCCGGCAGGAAAGACCTATCGATGATTCGACTCATGCGCTCTCTCAGCATCTTCGCGATACTTGCTTTCACGGCAACAACCCTCTTCGGTCAGACCAAACCTCTTCATGTCCTGGCCTTCTACGCCACCCATGGAGAGCAGGACCATGTGGACTTTGCCCTGCAGGCGATCTCTTTCTTTCAGGAGATGTCCAAACGGGACCATTTCGACTTTGAGACCACCTCGAATTGGGACGATATGAGTTCCAGCCATCTCAAGCAATACCAGGTTGTTCTATGGCTGAACGATGCTCCCTCTACCGCTATGCAGCGAACGGCCTTTCAGGACTATATGGAGCACGGAGGTGCGTGGCTGGGCTTCCATGTTGCGGGGTATATGGACAGTCGCGCAACATGGCCCTGGTTCGCCGATTTTCTCGGAACGGTCTTCTCTGGCAACAGTTGGCCCCCGCTGCCTGCCCGGTTGGACATTGACGATCCGTCGCATCCAGCTGTGAAAGGACTGCCGGCAAGTTATACGTCACCTGCCAACGAGTGGTACAGCTGGCAGCCCGATCTGCGCAAGAATCATGACATCAAAGTGCTGATGACGCTTGCCCCTTCCAATTACCCGCTGGGATTCAAAGATACCCTTACCGGCGGTGATGTTCCGGTTACCTGGACGAATACGAAGTACAAGATGATCTACACAAATATGGGCCATGGCAACAAGATCCTCACCAGCCAGGAGCAGAACCTCTTCTTTGAAAACGCTCTGTTGTGGCTCGGGGGGCGGAATCAATAGATAGCTTTCTCCAAAAAAGAAGCCTGGGGACGACGGATTCTATCCGTCGTCCCCAGGCTTTAGGAGGCACCTCAGAAGGAGAGACGTCCGCCGAGTTGCACGTTACGTCCACCTACCGTCGTGGAACTGATCGTACCCGCGCCGGTCGGTCTGCCGGGGTTGTCGGTTAGGTCGACAGGGTCGTCGAAGTTGGTATCCGGCTGTCCAAAGCTCGGATGATTGAGGGCGTTTGTGGCATCGATGCGGACCTGTAGCTGCACATTGTGGGTGAAGCTAAACGTCTTGCCCAGGGAAGCGTTCAACTCTGTAAGATCGGGGCCGTAGATTGTATTTCTGCCCAGATTGCCGAAGGTGCCGGCAGCGGCGGTTGCGAAGGCTGCCGGGTTGAACCAGCCGTTAATGCCGCGATGCGCAACGGCTGGATTGCCGACAAGGTTGGGGCGCCACGAGCCTGCCTGTGAATAGGACAGGTTAGTCCCGCCATACGTGACAGTGAAGGGATTTCCCGAGTGAGCGACTTCGATCAGCGAGAGTTGCCATCCGCCGGCCACGGCATCGACCGCAGCGTTCTTATTCAGGAACTTCCGATTTCTGCCGAATGGCAATTGATACACTGCACTCGCTTTGAACGAGTTACGGATATCGAAGTTCGACGGTCCATAGTTCGCATGGGGGTCATAGCCGTTCTGGTAGTTCTGCGTGCCGCCGTGACCACCCCATCCAGCAGAGTCCTGATCGTTCAGGAAGTGCGACCAGGTATAGTTTGCGCTGAAGCTCCAGCCCGAAGCTAGCCGTCTTTGCGCCTCGAGCTGAAGAGAGTTGTAGTTCGATATGGCGTTGTAGGTGTCGCCACCGATCCCTTCAAACTGCGGATAAGGACGTCCCGAGGGATCGTCGTTGGGGCCGAGCTGCGACTGCGGAACCTGGTTGATGTCGTGCGGGAACGAGAGATTCGTTCCATGGCTGCCGACATAGGAGACGTTCAGCACGATCTGTTGGGGAAGCTGATGCTGTACGCCGAAGGAGTACTGATAGGACTTGGCTACGGGGGTGTGATACGGGTTGTAGTTGACTCCCTGGCCGTTGTACGCGGTCGAAGAGGTGGAGGCCTTCAGATAGGGCAGGTTCGAACCCAATCCCGACAGGCTTACGACTGGCGTTAGACCGTTGGTCTGGTCGCTTGCGGAGCCATAGCTGTTCGAGCCGAAACCCACACCCGATCCATAAGTATCTGAGCTCCAGTTATAGGAGTAGATGCCGAAGCCGCCGCGGACGACAGTCGTGCTGTTTGGGGAGTAGGAGAACCCAAGCCGGGGTAGAAAGATGTCGTAGACATTCTTTTGCAACTGGCCGCGGCCGTTGTCTCCAACGAACCACATCGCGCCCAAAGTTCCCGTAGCGGTATTCAGCAACGTGGGATCGAAGGTGCCCTCGTACCCGTGGACTTCGCTCCAGCCACTCTGTATCTGGTAGCGAAGTCCAAGGTTCAGGGTAAGGTTCGAGCGGATCTTGTAATCATCCTGAACAAACATCTGCGGGCTGAATTGGCGCGCACCGGAGACAGGCTGGTTATTCGCGCTCCAGCTCTGCACCTCGCCGAGCAGGAAGTCCGCATAACCGAAGCCGCTGCCGACAGTAGAAGGTGTGGCCTGCGTATAAACACCGCTGAAGTTGAACTCGCCTGCCTGCACATTTCCATACGGCACGCTGTTGTTCTGGTATCGAAGCACTTCGCCACCAAAGTGAATGACGTGCTTGCCTCGAACCAGCGTCACTACATCGGAAGGATCGAAGCTATTGCCCACGCCGATATAGTTGCCGCTGTTATAGAGTCCATCGCAGCAGCTTCCGACTCCACCGTTGATGCTGATGTCCGGCAGGATGTCGGCCTTTGCATACTGCAGACCTACCTTCTGCGGAATGCCTTGATTCAGAGTCGAAGGAGCAAACCAATTGCCCTGGCGATTGAATCCGAAGCGGAACTCGTTCACGAAGGTAGGGTTGATGGTCCAGGTGTCAGACAAAAGCAATACATGATCGGCGACATCGTCAAACTGGCAGTTGATCGGGCAGGGTAGCTCGTTCCGATAGAGCGCCTTATTGTCGCGAGAGGTCGCAGCGAAGGTGATTCGGTTCTTGCTGGTGATGTCGTAGTCCAGGCGCCCGTAAAACGTGAGATATGGGTTCTGCACCGGCGTTACCTGGAAGTAGTTGTTTGTCAGTCCTGGACGGTTCGGCGCGGGATAGTAGGCCTGCAGGCCATTGGCCACCGGATCGACCGTTGCGATCTTATTGCCGGCAAATGCACGCCTGCAGGGCTGACCGTTGACTGTGGTCAGCGTGGACTGATCGAAGATCTGGTTCGTCAGGATGACGGTGCCGTCGCACGGATTGATCTGCTGGTTTCCGTTTCCATCGAGCGCCGGACCTCCAAGCACATCGGAGAAGTCTCCACCACGCTCGGCGAGAGTAGGTACGGTTACAAATTCGTCAGCGGATGTATTGGAGATCGTTTTCTCGGTGTTGAAGTAGAAGAACATCTTGTTCTTGAGGATCGGCCCGCTGATAGAGCCACCGAAAACATGCACATGGTACGGCGGAATGGCTGTATTGGGATCGTCAAAGTAGCTGCGGGCATTCAGTTCGTTGTTCTGAAGATACTCGTAGGCGGACCCATGAAAGGTATTCGTGCCGCTTTTGGTGATTTGATTGAAGACCGCTCCTCCGGCGCCGTACTGGGCAGAGAAGGTCGAGGTTTCGATGTTTACCTCTGATATAGTCTCAAAGGTGTTGGTGTCGGTATTAGCGCTTTGCGGGAGAGTAACGGACGCACCGTCGGCAAGGAAGTTCGAGGAGTAGGGAAGCGTTCCATTGATGGATACACCGAGTCCAGGGCTCGCAGCCGGATCACCGCCTTGCGTCGCCGTTCCCGCTGAACCGGGAAGCAGAATGGTGAAGTTATCCCAGCTTTGGCCAACCTGCGGCAACTGCTGCATCGTCTTTGAGTCGAAGGTTGTGCCCTGGTCGCTGGTTTCAGTCTTCAGGAGGGAGGCGTCGCCTGTAACGACGACCTTCTCCTCGATCGATCCTACATGCAGTTGGGCATTTACCGTGATGGTACTTACCGTAAGCGTGATGGGGCTACGCTGCAACGGGGCGAAGCCCTGCCTGGAGAAGTCGATCCGATAGTGTCCGGAGGGAGTTGAGACGGTGTCGTAGAGGCCGTCTTTGTTGGTCGTAAACTGCGTAATCTCGCCCGTATCGATATTGGTGAGCAGAACGGTTGCCCCAACGATCACCGCGTTCGAGGTGTCGGTGACTGTGCCGCGAACCTCACCGGTAGCGGAGCTCTGTGCAACCGCAACGGCTCCTGCGCACAGCAGAAGACAAAATCCTATAAAACAGCCGCACAGCTTACCGAACATGTGTAGCTTCTCCTGAATGAACCCCATCGTTTCGCCTCGTCCTTTCGTCTCTTCCTGTGGCACTCTTATCGCCGGCATCCCGTCTCGACGATGCCCCCGGCAACTTCCGGGCAATGCTTTATGCAGGGCCGCGCATCTCTCGAAAACACCTCCGAAGCCTTAAACCAGGGTGCGTGAAAGAAAAGCGTGACATCCTTCGTAACGTTTAGTTAGTATCTACTCTCAAATGCGACGAATTGGCAAGTGCTTTTTTGCCGGAGGCCGAAAGAACGCTGTCCGGCAAAGAAATCTCAGCCATTCTTTGCCGCAGTTGCAAGGTATGGATTCGGCGGATTCTGCGTTCCCGATGCCAGCGTGAATCTGTGCCTGTACAAAACTTGAGAAGCATTGGAGCACCATGAAACGAACATCGAAGTGGATATCGACCCGTGGCCTGGCATTCCCTATCCTGGCGTTTACGCTCTGCCTTTCAATGGCTTCCACTGCATGGGGTGGAGACGGCATTCCCAAGGCTGCCTGGAAGCGCGCACTGGGATTGCCCTTGGAAAACCCTGGCGTGACGCGCGCGGCTGGCGATATCGATGATGGCTATTGGCAGGGTGTCCCCGTCGGTGGCTTTGGAGCAGGGACCTTTTCCCGCAGCTATCGAGGCGACTTCGCTCGCTGGCATATCAAGGCCGGAGTGCATAAGTATGAGCCGGTGTATGCCAACCAGTTCGCCATGTTCCAGCAGTCCGAGGGGGACGCTCACGGCACGTCGCAGGCGTTGATGAACGGCCATCCCTCCAATGGGGAACTATCCAGTTGGCAATGGGATTATCCAGTCGGGGCGGGGGATTATTATGGGCTCTTCCCGAAGGCGTGGTTTGACTATAAGTGGGACAAGTTCCCCGCGCATGTCACGCTGGAGCAGTTTTCGCCGGTGCTTCCCAACAACTATCGTGAATCCAGCTATCCGGTTGCCGTATACCGCTGGCATGCGGAGAATCCCACCAATAAGACAGTCGTGGTCTCGGTGCTGCTTTCCTGGACAAATATGTCAGGTTGGTTCCGGACCTATACGCGCGACTTCAAAGGGGCGCCTAATCAAGGCAACCACAATGAGTATGTGAGCGAGAAGGTCGGTGATGCGGGAACGATGAAAGGTATCGTCTTCGATAGAAACCGCGCTGGGACGGCTCCCAATGATTGGGATGGGCAGTTCGCCATCGCGGCGATGGAATCGCCCGGTGTGGAAGTCTCCTACCAGACTACCTACCAGGCATCCGGAGATGGCAAAGCTGTCTGGTCGGCGTTTTCCAAAGATGGCAGACTCGCTAACGATGGGAAGTCGTGGGTGAGCGATAAGGAGAAGCTGGCAGGTGCGATTGCCCTGCGCTTCACTCTGCGGCCAGGAGAGAAGAAAGTGGTTCCGATGGTCGTCTCCTGGGACTTTTCCTTGATTCAGTTTGGAGAAGGCAGAAAGTGGGATCGCCGCTATACGGATTTCTACGGAACCTCCGGCCAGAATGCCTGGAAGATTGCTCGTGATGGGCTACTCCATGCCACCGAGTGGAGCGATGAGATAGACAAGTGGCAGGCCCCCTACATTACTGACGAAAGCAAGCCGCTGTGGTATCGCGGGATGCTTTTCAATGAGCTTTATGCGCTAACCGACGGAGGAACGTTCTGGGGGCGCCAGGCCGGCTCAGATGCAAAGGCCACGCCGACCTTCGCGCTGCTCGAGTGTTTCGATTACGCCTACTACGGCACGCTCGATGTCCGTTTCTATGCCTCCCTTCCACTGTTGAAGTTCTGGCCGGACATCGACAAGCAGGTGCTCCGAGAGTTTGCCGATACCGTGCCTAAGGAGTGGCCGGAACAGGGGCTTTGGGTATGGAAGACGCAGCAGGTGGGAGAGCCTATTACCCACAAGCGTAAGAAGATCGGTGCGGTACCGCATGACCTAGGTGTGCCGGAAGGCGATCCCTTTGTCGCCGTGAACGAGCCCGGCTGGCAGGACACCAACGATTGGAAAGACCTCAACAGCAAATTCGTGCTGATGGTCTATCGAGACTATGTTCTTACCGGTCGCAAGGACACCGCATTTCTGCGAGAAACCTGGCCCGCGGTCAAAGCCGCGATCGAATATCTTCGCCAGTTCGATCATGGCGGCGGTGTCCCGGAGAACAGCGGCTATCCTGACCAGACCTATGACGACTGGGTGGTTCGCGGGGTAAGTGCTTATTCTGGCGGTCTATGGCTGGCCGCTCTACGCGCTGGAGAAGAAACCGCGCGTGTGGTCGGCGATACGAAAACAACTGCGGAGTATCACGCACTCTTCCTGAAAGGGCAGAAGACCTATATCTCCCAGCTATGGAATGGCGAATACTTTCGCTATGACACCAGCAGCGAATCCAAAGATGACATCCAGGCTGACCAACTTGCCGGGCAATGGTATGCCAACCTCACCGGTCTCGGCGAGATCGTACCGCATACGATGCAGGTCTCGGCGGCGAAGAAGATCTTCGACGTCAACGTGATGAAGTTTGGCCACGGCGAGATGGGTGCGGCCAATGGCATGACAGCGGACGGCGCCATCCTCACCAACGCAGAGGCCAAAGAGGTATGGGTAGGAACTACACTCGGCTATGCTGGCCTGCTGATGCAGGAGGGAATGAACGATGAAGCTTGGAAGACCACCCGGGGGCTCTATCACGTGATCTACGAAGACAAAGGCTACTGGTTCCGGACACCCGAGGCCTGGGACATCACCGGTAACTTCCGGGCAGGAATGTATATGCGGCCGACAGCCATCTGGGCGCTGGAAATGACCTCTCCCACGGCAAAATAGATACTTCAAGGACACGGAATCGAGGACGGAACGTTATGCAGCGCAGATCAAATATCCTCTCACTACGAAACCCAGCCATGTGGTTGTTCCTCTTGCTGCTCGTTTGCTCGACCGTCGTAAGAGCCGCTGTCCCTGGGCAGGGAACTCCGAAGTTCCGGGTCGTTGCTCTTGCCGAATCGGGCGGGATTCACCAGCCATTCGTCGACGCGGCGAAACTCTGGCTCAACAAGCTGGCATTCGAGAATAATTTCGCCGTCGATTACATTCAGAATACCGATAAGATCGACGACGCCTTTCTCTCCCAATACCAGCTATTTATCCAGCTCAACTATCCACCCTATAACTGGACACCCACGGCCCAGGCTGCCTTCATAAAGTACATCGAGGAGGGCAGAGGAGGGTGGATTGGATTTCATCATGCCACGCTGCTTGGAGAGTTTGATGGTTTCAAAATGTGGCCCTGGTTCTCCAACTTCATGGGAGGTATTCGCTTTACGAACTACATCCCTACTTTCGCGGATGGAATGGTAACGGTGGAAGACACTACGCATCCGGCCATGCAGGGTGTTAAAACTCCATTTCCTGTGAGCCAGGAGGAGTGGTACACGTGGGATAAATCTCCTCGCCCCAATGTTCATGTGCTGGCGAGCGTGGATGAGAAGACCTATACGCCTGATACGAAGATCAAGATGGGAGATCACCCTGTCATCTGGACGAACGAACACTACAAGGCGCGCAATATTTATATCTTTATGGGACATCACCCAGATCTATTTCAAAATCCGGCTTTTACGACCATCTTTAGAAATTCTATTTTCTGGGCTGCTCATCAATAGCGTGCTGCCCGTTGGATGCGAAGACCGTTATTGATTTACAGGTTCGGCTTCGATCAGTACGCGAACCGCTGGTGTGACCACAAGGAACAGCTCTGCATGGGGTGCGGCACTTTCATCCACCTTTGCAAGTTGTTCCTTGCGCTGTTCCGGTGTAACGGGATGCGCCGACTCAATAGAATCGAGTGCGGCTATTCCCAGAGCGCCCAGCACTGAAAGGTTTTGTGACAGCGGAGCGAGTGGTGCTCGCAACATCGAGGTAGCCAGGTAAGGTTCAAGAGCTGCATTGTTATCGCGCCATTGGATAAACCGCTTCCGCAGCTCCGGTCGAGCGGACGGATCGTGAACAGCACGCTGTGCCAGCGCATTGATCTCTCTCGCCTGGTCGCTCTCCGGTGAGACGGCGTCCACTAGATGATTCAGCGGCCTTTCCGCGTCGTACTTCTGCGTTCTTTCTCGGTGATATTCTTTGACCGGCTCGACGGCCCTCGCCAGCGTTTCCAGCAACTCCGGCGGCATATCGTCACCCTCAATGCGGTCCAGCATACGGCTGCTGCTGGTTTGATGTTCCAGGCCGAGATATTCCAGGTTGCGGCTGAGAACAGCCAGGCGGCGATACATGGAGGGAATATCGGTCACCGATTCCGGAGACCATAGCCGCTCAGCGATGGCTCCGAGCCGAGGCCAAAGCCGGTTATCGAGGTTTTCCGGTGTGACGTACTCCGCCCATTGCGCGGCTTCTCCACCAAGAATGTGCGACTTCTCCTCCGCGGTGAGGGCAGCGCTTTTGCCTGACAGAGGATCAACGGCGTAGTGCTGCGATGCGGGATACATCAGGTCGAGATAGTAGCCTGCGGACAGTATCGTCTTGTATCCCATCCTCGCCGCATCTGCCAATGACTCTGCGCCGCGCCAGGATTGAATGAGAGAATTCTTCGGCAAATTGCCGTCCAGAATCTCGTCCCATCCTTCCATATCCTTGCCATGTTTATGAACGATCTGCTCCACGCGTTTTGTGAAGTAAGTCTGCAGGGCGTGATTGTCTTTGATCTTGTGTGTGCGCATCCATGCCTGGATGGTTGCATCCTTGTCCCAATACTTGCCATCCACTTCGTCGCCGCCGATATGAAAGTAACGGTCGGGGAAGAGAGCTTCCATCTCACCAAAGACCGTGTCCAGCAGGACGTAAGTAGCCTCCTGCGTGGGATCGAACGGCGGACGCAGTTTGTCCTGTTCCGAGCGAACCAGTGCTTGAGGCGCGGGGCCAGAGGCCAACTTAGGGTAGGCAACCAGCCAGCTCACCGCATGACCGGGTACATCGAATTCTGGAACTACGCGTACACCACGGTCGCGCGCATAGGCAATTAACTCGCGCATCTGATCCTGTGTATAGAAGAGGCCATCGGAGGCAAGCTCCGTCAACCTGGGGCGGCGTTTGCTTTCTACTCGAAAGCCCTCATCGTCGGAGAGGTGCAGATGCAAAACGTTCAGCTTCACCGCAGCCATTCCATCGATGTTTCGCTCAAGGGCTTCGAACGGCATGAAGTGCCGCGATACGTCGATCATCAGACCGCGCCATGCAAAGCGAGGAGTGTCGTCAATGAGAACGTCAGGGAGAACCCAGCCCTGAGGGCTTGGCCTAACAAGCTGCAGCACGGTTTCAAGACCGTGCATGATTCCCAGGGGATTGGCAGCCGTCAATTCAATTCCTGTTTGGCTGACGGTTAAGTGGTAGCTTTCGTCCTCCGCCAATGCCTGAACATGAAGACCCGGACCTGCGCAGCGGATAACGAATCGCGGCCCCTCCGGGGCTCCGGAAAAGTGATGATCGAAAGGAACCCCGGTACGCACAGAGAGGCTTCGCATGAACCGTGTCAGTGCGTGGTGAACTCGCTCATCTCCACCCGTGAGTTGGATCTGTGGTGTATGTTCCAGATTCAGAAAACCTTCCTGCTGTGTCACGTGCGAAGGCCAGGGCATAAGATTTAGTTCGGCAGCCCCGCAGGGCAGTGCGGCACATAGCAAAAGGACAGCCGTCGTTAATCTATGAATGCCACCGCGTTGGCTCAAGTCTCTATCCTCAGGAAAATGGTTTTAGTGATTACGAAAAACGAGCCAGCCTATGTACTGAGCCAGCTCGTTTCTTGTTGAATTGATGCATTAGATGAGTGGATTTACCGATGCTGCTTTACGGATTCTTCCAGTACTCATTGAAGCCACTATAGTCGGAAGGCATTGCCGCAAGAATCTTCCGGCGCAGCTCCAGCATGTCGACTGAGCCGAGCGAACTATAGAGAACCTTTCCATTGGGTCCGAGCAGTACCGTGTAGGGCACGGCAGACTGCCACTTTGGATCGAATGCCGCTTGCAGTGCTGCTGTATCGTCAGAGGCAAATAGGAGGTTGCGGCTGGTGGCATGTTTCTGCTGCAACAGCCGAAGAACCCCCGGCTTCTCATCCGGCATGTTCGCGGATACTGTGACCAGTTTGAAGCCGCGGTCGGTGTACATGCGGAAGGTATCCTGCAGGTCAGAGAACTCAGCCACGCAGGAGCCGCACCAGGTGGCCCAGAAGCTGACCAGCGTGTAGTTATCACCCGCATTGGCGCGGAGCTTCTTTAAACCCTGAGCATCAATAGGTTCTACCGTGACAGGCTGTGCTTCCAGCTTCTGCTCGTAGGCTGTACGGAGCGGTTCCTTGTCCTGCCATTTCGTCGAGCAGCCGAAGACCCCGGTGTGAGTTACCGGGACAGGCTTATTGGCCAGCAACGCTTCAATCGCATAGCGTGCATCCTGTGTCTTCACCATCTCGATGCGATAGCTATTATCCATGCGGCCTTCGTAGCGCAGGTGACGCTCTTTATCGAAGATGAACACATGCGGCGTAGCCTGCGGGCCATAGGCTCGGGTTACAGACTGGGTTGCGCCGTCGTACAGGTAAGGGTAGTGAAGGTGCTTGTACTGCACGCGAGTCTTCATCTCGTCCAGGGTGTCGCCGATATCGGATGAATCGAGTTCTTCGGTGGTGGTTGCTTTTGGATCATTGCCCTGGATGGCAACGACCGCCACGCCACGTTTGCTGCCCTCTTCGTAGAGCTGTTCGATGCGGCGCTCATACATCTGCGCTATTGGGCAATGGTTGCAGGTGAAGACCACGACAAGGACAGGGCTGCTCGCGTAGTCGCTTAACTTATGGATCTTTCCGTCCACGCCCGGTAGTGCAAAGTTCGGGGCAGGCGAACCCAGAGCTAGGATGGGGTGTGAAGCCTGTCCGTGGAGAGCGAGCGACATGAGCGAGGTGAGGGCAAAGGTAAACAGCTTCCGCATCGTATTTCTCCCTGCGACGGCCTATGGTGAGCCGTAGTTATGCGAGATTTCTCGCAAAGGTAATCTCCTGCACCATATCCCGATCGACGTCGCCTTCTTTCTCGTACTCGACGGCAATCAGCCCGAGAAACTTCTGGCGGTGCAGTTCGTGCATGACTTCAGGAATCTTTGCGGCTCCGGTCCCTAGCAGCACGTTTACTTCGCCGCCCTTTGTCTGGACGTCTTTCAGGTGCACCATCCGCAGGCGTGGCGCCAGTTTACGGATGGCATCGGCTGGATCGTAGCCGCAGGAGGCGAAATGGCCTGTGTCCGCTGTCGCCCCCATGGTGTGGGAAAGTGTGGAAAGCGCGTTCAGAACGTCTTCGGGGCTCTCGTAGGCGAATTTGGTATTCGGAAAGAAATGGTTGTGGATCCCGAAGGTCAGCTTTTCCTGCGTCAGGCGCTGATCGATCCGGTTGAGAATACTCCCCGTTGCGTCGCCAGTGATATTGCTACAGCCCAGCAGCTTCGCGAAACGCACTGCGTTTTCAACGTCCTGGTCATCTTTGAGGGTGGCGGCATAGTACGAGACGCAACGAATGCCGGCGCGATCCAGTTTCTCCCTTGTATCGCGGAACAACTGATCCTGAGGGTGATGCATCAGCATGAACTCACCGCGAGACATCTCGATCTCGCGAATGTGAAGCGCGTTCAACTGAATCACCATGTCGTCTATCGAGAGGCTGTGATAGCTGTACGTGCCTACTCCAACATTGAGTTTGCTGAGAGCAAAGAGGGGTGTAGCAGCGCTGATCAGGCCGCTGGCTGCGGCAAGCTTCACAAAACCTCTGCGCGTCGTCATGGAGGTATCACCCTTGCTGTTTCTTCCGGATCTGGCGGTTTATAAGGTTCGCTAACAAAGTCGCCATGCCAGCCAGTTGACCACATCGGAAACAGGCTGTCAAAAGATATCTGGAAAGGGGTTCAGAGGGCGGGCTGGGGAAGCAGAACGCCGGGGATCGCATCGAGAGCCAGGGAGATCGCACCCCACAGTACGGCACGATTGCCGGGGGCGCTGGAGCCTACCTTGGTTACGGCAAACTCGTCTCCCTCCAGTTGTTTCCGCACCAAATCGATCAGGGCAGGGTGGCTGCCGACTTCTCCGCCGAGGAGAATCAGGCCGGGGTTCAGGATGAGGGACAGATCCACAATGATGTCCGCCACGATCTCCGCCCGGTGGAGAACGATCTTTTCCGCGCGGGGGTCTCCGGCCTGCGCCAGATTCAGGATTCCCACCGCATCGATCTCTCTTCCGGTTCGGGCTGCCTTGCCGGTTTCCTCCTGCCAGCTCTTCAGAATCCCGGAACTGGTGAGTACCATTTCGAGTTCGCCGAACTCATGGATGGTTGGTTGTCTGCGCGAGATGGAAGGGAGACGAAGATAGGCGATCTCTCCGGCAGACCATTGCGAGCCGTGATGAATTCTGCCGCCCAGGAAGATCCCCGCACCAACATTTGTACCGATGTTGATGAAGACAAAGTTCTTTTCGGCCTGCGCCGTTCCGCAGTAATGCTCTCCCAGCGCCGCCAGGTTCATGTCGTTTTCGACGATTACCAGGCAGTTAGCGATCTTGGTGAGCATGACGCGCAAGGGCACGGAGCGCCAGCCTTCCAGTGTGCTGATGGACAGGACGCTGCCTTCCTCTACATTGGTAATCGCCGGCACGCCGACGACCAGCGCCAGCAATTGTTCGCGCGTCTTCTTCTGTTTCTTCAGCAGAGCCTTCAACTCGTCTCCGATGTAGCCGCAGACGGCCTCAGGAGTCGTTTTTTGTTTTAGGAGAGAGAATTTGCTTGTGTCGAGTTCGTTTCCGTTCAGGTCCGTCAGGAGAAGCGAGATACTCTCAGCGGAGATCTCAACGGCAAGCAGGCAACCCCGTTCCGCCTTGAAACGGATCATATCCGGCGGCCGGCCTCCACTGGATTCTCCCTCGCCCAGCGGCTCGACCAGGCCTTCGGCCAGCAGATCCTTCACTACATTGGTGATCGTCGGAGCGCTCAGGTTGGAAGCGCGAACCAGATCCGCCCGGGAACATGAGCCGCATTCGCGCAGAAGCTTCAGGATGCTGTGCGCATTCGCGTGACGCAGGACGGAGGGTCGGCCGATTGGAATAGACTTTTTCTTCACTTTGTTCCGGAGAATATACAGTTCCCAGAGTTACTATATGCCAGCGATGAGGCACAGTCATCTGGATTGTGTGACCCGTACCGCTCTCATAAACCGTCTCATGCAAAGAAGTTCTTGCTTTCTATCTTCCGAGGAAGGATACTAAGTAAACATTAGGAAGTATATGGCTAGAGGCTTGGGGATGAGGAACGCTGACGCTTTGTTCATCCCGCTCAAGGCGGTTTGCGGTGCTGGCCCAGGATTATGCCAGAGGCTGCGTACCCCGTAGAGAAGCAAGCGCGGTTGCTGCGAATTTGCCGGATTGAGGAGTGGAATGGGAGAAGTGAATCAACAAGCGCCACGCTGGATCTCCGGGATCGAGCCCTCGAAGGAACTGCTCGCGGCCAATGGGACGCAGATCCTCGAGATCGAGTGCCGGGAGCAGCCGGATAGGCTTCGCGACCTGATTCGGGCATATCGCAGTGATCCGGCCCTTCGCGCCGAGTTGAAGAAGTTCCGCGATCTTGCAGCAAAGAAAGGGCCAATCCTCTTCATCGGGATGGGCGCCTCCTTCTGCTCTTCCATCAGCGGCTCGGTACTCCTTCAGACGCACGGACGGTCCTCGTATTCCGTCGACGCGGGCGAGTGGCTGCACTATGCGCGGCCGACCTGGGACGATGCGGCATTGTCCGTGCTGCTTACTACCTCCGGTGAGAGCGCTGAGCTGGTAGAGCTCTTCAAACTGGGCGGCGACAGGGAACTGGGACTCATCTGCAACAACCCCGCGAGCACCTGCTGGAGGCTGGCGGAAAACAAGCTTCCGATCCTGGCCGGTCCAGAGTACGGCAATGCCACCAAGACCTATACCAACGCCACAGCTGTTTCCATCATCCTCGCGTCCGAGATGCTGGGCCGTCCCTGGGAGGAAGAGGCCGAGCTCGTGGCAGAGATCTTTGCTGCAAACCTGGACCCCGTCTTCGCGCTGCGCGGTGAACTCGAAGCGTTCTGCCGGGGGGCAGCCAACACGGAGATTATTGGTCGCGGAGCGGCTTACGGTGGCGCTATTATGAGCGCGCTCTGCATTCGCGAGATGAGCGGACACAGGGCGGCGGCGCATACCGGTGCAGGATTTCGGCACGGTCCCAATCTGGATGTGGATGCCTCCCACGTGGCAATCATCTTCGCTCTTGGGCGAGTTGCGGCGCTCGGGATCAAACTCGCAGAGGAGTGCAATCGTCGCGGCGGTAAGGTCGTCCTGGTGAGTACGGAGAACCACGAGGCGACGGACAAGTTATTTCCGGTCCGGATCGATGCGGTTCCGGAGCCCTGGGAGGGGATCACCTCGCTGCTGGTACCGCAGGCGTTGACCCTCGGCATGGTGGAGAGAACAGGATGCCGGCTCCCGCCACGGTTTCAATACGGCGTGATGGAACAGTAGATATGAGCACCTTCGTCAGTCGAGAGGAAATCTTGCCCAATACGGAAACCGTTCTACAAACCTACGTCCGCCGAAACTTTATCTGGAAGGTGTCCTTCATCGCGGGCCTGGGGGGCATTCTCTACGGCTTCGACATGGGTATTATCGCGGCCGCCTTGATCTTTGTACGCGAATCCTTTTCGCTTTCCACGCGCATGGAAGAGGTGGTGGTGAGCATTGTGCTGGTCGGCGCGATGTTGGGCGCGATTGCGGGAGGCAGCATCGCGGACCGAATCGGCAGGCGTGCCACGCTGCTCTGGGGCGGAGGCATCTTCCTCATCGCCTCACTCCTTGCCCCCGCATCGCCGAATGCGGCCACGCTGATCGTGGCCCGTGCGCTGCTTGGAATCGCGATAGGCTTTACGTCCGTCACGGCGCCTGTCTATATCTCCGAGCTGGCGCCTCCGCAGTCGCGCGGAAGACTCATCGGGCTGTACCAGTTCGCGCTCACGGTGGGGATCGCGCTGGCGGACTTGGTGGGGTATTGGTTTGCCGGACAACATGCGTGGCGGCTGATGTTTGGACTGGGAGCCGCGCCAGCAGCCCTGTTTGTCGTTCTGCTCCTCACGCTTCCGGAAAGTCCACGCTGGCTTTTTGCGCAGAATCGGGTTGCCGAGGCGCAGTCTGTGTTGAGCTCCTATACCGATGAAGCTGGCGCCAGATTGTTGATCGAAGATATTCATTCTGCCCTGGATCTCAAGGTGGAAAAGCGCTGGAGCGCGCTCTGGAGTCCTGCCGTTCGGCTCTCCCTCCTGATTGCGGTGGGTTTCACCGTTCTGCAGCAGGTTACCGGCATCAACACGATCATCTATTACGGTCCGCGAATCTTTTCTCTAGCGGGCATCACCTCGAACAGGAGTGCCATCTTCGCGACACTGCTGGTTGCTGTGACAAATGTGCTGGCCACGATCATTGCACTGGTGCTGGTGGACCGGGTGGGCCGCAAACCACTGCTCTATGCGGGCATCAGTGGGATGACGGCCTCGCTATTTCTGTTGGCTTATTCGTTTCACAATCCTGCGGCGTTCGGAGCTGCACCCGGCATCATTGCGACGATCTGCCTGATGGTCTACATCACCTGTTTTGCCTTCAGCATGGGGCCTATCGCCTGGATTCTGGTCTCGGAGGTCTTCCCCCTGCAGTTGCGCGGCCGTGGTGTTGCTGCAGCCTCGTTGGGCTCCGGAGCCGCTAATTTCTTAGTCTCGATCACCTTTCTGTCGCTCATCAAGGTCGCGGGCAATTCAGTCACCTTCATCATTTACGGAGCATTTTGTATCGTTACGCTGCTTTTTGTGCGCTTCATCGTCCCGGAGACAAAAGGACGTGAACTAGAGAGCATCAGTGCCGGACACGGTGCAAGTGTGTCCTAAGGGAACACAAGAGAAACCATCATCATGCAAACCCGCTTACACGAGGCAATTTCAGGAATGACACAACGGCAGACTCACAGCCCCATCGCTGTCCATAAGAACTCTGTGGCAACAGAGGACACTGGCTATGTTGCCGGCATAGATCTTGGAGCGACGAATTTACGCTTGGCGCTTGCTGATATGTCCGGCGCCGTCCTGGCGAGGTGGGATTCCTCTACCGCAGGCGTTCGTGGTGCAGAGGCGGTGATCTCGCTCATCAAAGAAGGCGTGGAGAGTCTCCTGCAGAAGGTTTCCGCGCCGCGCGAGGCTTTGAAGGCCGTTGCAGCCGGCGCTCCTGGTATTACCGACGTCGATGCGGGAATCGTGATCGCAACGTCGTATCTCATGGGCTGGCGAGACGTTCCTCTGCGCGCTCTGCTTGAGGACGCCTTCAACACGCCGGCCACAGTGGATAACGATGTGAACCTTGCGGCCATCGGTGAAAGCTGGACGGGTGCGGCAAAGGGCGTACGCGATTTCGTGTTCGTTGCGATTGGCACCGGTGTCGGCGCAAGCCTCATTTTGAACGGCAGTCCCTATCGCGGAAGCGCCTGGGCTGCGGGCGAAATCGGCTACATGCTTGTGCCTGGCACCTCGGGCATCCCGGGGGATCGTGGTGAACCCGGAGCTCTCGAGAGCATGATCGGCGGCGAAGGCATCAAGGCAGAATGGCAGAATCTTTGGAGTGCGGAGAGCACGGCACTACCGAAGGGGCTGACTGCGACCCAGATCTTCGATCATGCGCTTGCCGGAGATGCGCTGGCGCAGACCCTTCTGCAGCAAACGGCTCGCATCCTGGCCTATGCCATCTACAACATGACCCTGGTGTTGAACTGCCCGCTCTTCGTGTTGGGGGGAGGCGTCGGTATGCACCCAGCACTCTGCAGCGAGACGCAAAAGATGCTGGAGAAACTAAACATGAGGACCCAGCCAGAACTGGCGCACAGTGCTTTGGGAACGGACGCGCAGTTGATGGGAGCACTTCGTTTGGCGCTCGATACGGCAGGCTCTCTTCGCAGATAACGGAACAGGTAGCGAATCATTTCAAACTACGGCTGAACAATGAAAGGCGATGCTCATGCGATTTGCTGTATTCAGTAGTGAAGGACGCGAAGGGCTTGCGGTAGCAGCTCCGGGTGGGGAGTTCCATGGTCTGTTCAGCGGAGATGCAGGGTATCCCGGATCGCTGGATAGTCTCGTACGGAAGGGCCGCAGTGCGCTCGATGCGGCAGCGGTGGTGTTGCAGAAGGGATTTGCCGTCGACCTTAACGAGGTCACGCTGCACCCGCCGCTATCGGCTCCCGGAAAGATCATCTGTGTGGGGCTCAACTACGTCGATCATTCGATTGAGAGCGGCTTTGTCGTGCCGGACTATCCCACGATCTTCACGCGTTTTACCTCCAGTTTGCTTGGTGCCGGTGCGCCCATTATTCGTCCCACGGTTTCGATCCAGTTGGATTACGAAGGCGAGATGGTCGCCGTTATCGGCGTTGCCGGACGACACATTGCGGAGCAGGACGCGCTTGACCATGTCATTGGCTATTCGATCTTCAACGACGCCTCTGTTCGTGATTATCAGAAGAAGTCTCCGCAATGGACTATCGGAAAGAACTTCGACAATACCGGGGCGTTTGGTCCGTACCTGGTAACTGCCGATGAGGTCTCGCCCGGCGGGAAAGGATTGCACATCCAGACCCGGCTGAACGGCACCGTGGTTCAGGATGCTTCGACGGATGACATGGTATTCAGCGTGGCGCGGCTGATCTCGATCTTGAGTGAAGCAATCACGCTTTCGCCTGGAGATATCTTCGTGACCGGTACACCGGCAGGTGTTGGCATGGCACGAAAGCCGCCGCTGTTTATGAAGCACGGCGATAACTGCGAAGTCGAAATAGAAGGAATCGGTATCTTGCGCAATACAGTGCAGGACGAATAAGCGCTGCAGATCTGTCAACCACCTAGTCAAGGGGC
Source organism: Granulicella mallensis MP5ACTX8 (assembly GCF_000178955.2). Classification (NCBI taxonomy): domain Bacteria; kingdom Pseudomonadati; phylum Acidobacteriota; class Terriglobia; order Terriglobales; family Acidobacteriaceae; genus Granulicella; species Granulicella mallensis. The sequence goes on from NC_016631.1 coordinate 2,701,383, forward strand.
ACTATGTCGGTTAGCGAAACAGTATCCACCCCACAAGCCGGCGAGACACGACTCAGGCGCAATGCGCTCTCACTGAGTCACGTCGTGGCGACTACTCTCGCCGGTATTGCCCCGGCGATGAGTTTCTTCTTCGGCTTTGCGGTGATTGTGCAAGGGGCCGGACTTGCGGCGCCCCTGACCATCCTCACCGCGATGGTCGCGATTCTGTTTCTGACGAATACCATCGCGGAGTTTTCCCGCTTCACGCCATCTGCGGGGTCTTTCGTCACCTTTACCGGCAAGGCCTTCGGGCCTTCTGTGGGTGCTGCCGTCTCGGTGTTCGTCATCTTCGGCTATATCGTAGCTGCGTCGACGATTGTCGCCATTGCGGGCGTCTGGATCTCCGAGACACTGAGAATCTTTCTTGGCCTATCGGTGAATTGGGCTCTGCTCATGGTGCTGCTGGCGGCTGGAACCGGCTGGCTGGTGATGCGAGGCGTGGGTCTCTCGACGCGCTGGTCCGGCGTATTCTTTTACTTCGAAGCTGGGTTGCTGGTTCTGGGAAGCATCCTGATGCTGACCGCTCATCCTCACTTCCTGACTCTTGCGCCCTTCAAGTTTTCGAGTCTGACCGGAGGTCTTACAGGCCTGGGTGTAGGATTTCCGCTGGCTATTTATCTCTTCATCGGTTGGGAGAACTCTGCCACACTCGCGGAAGAGACGGAGAATCCACGGCAAAATATTCCACGTGCCCTGATTACCGGAACGCTGACGATCGGCATCTTTTATATCTTTCTCGCCTATGCAACGGCGGCCGGTTTCAAGATGGATGCGCATGCGCTTGGAGCATCGCGACTCCCTTTTATCGATGGATTAAAAGCCTCCGCGCCTGCCTTGCTGGCAGTAGCGTATCTGGCTGGGGTTACCAGCATTCTGGGCTCTCTGATCGGTCTTGTGAACTCTCAGGCGCGCATTCTTTTCAACTCCGGACGTGAAGGTTTGCTGCCGGAGTTTCTTGGCAAGATTCATCCGCGGCATCAGACGCCACACAGCGCGATGTGGGTGTTTCTCTTCATTGCTGTTGCACTGATCCTCGGGTTCTGCTTGCTCGGCGGAATCGCGCCCATGGACTATTTCGGCTTTGCCGGAACGCTCGGTACTGTCCCGATCATTCTCACTTACATGCTCACCAATCTCGCCCTGCCGGTTTACGTCGTCCGGTATCAACGACACGAACTCAACATCGTTCGCCATGTCGTGATGCCGATCGCCGGCACTCTGGTTATGTTTTTCCCTTTGTGGGGTTTCGTCCAGCCGGGCCAATCCTGGCCCTTCAATGTATTGCCCTGGGTCGTATTAGTGGTTCTCGTTCTATCCGTCCTCTATGGCACTGTGATCGCGCGATTGTCTCCCGGCCTCGCGCGGCGTATCGGTGCCTACGTAGCAGATCAGTAAAGCCAACTATTCAATATCGAAGGAGTACACCATGATGAATCGAGTTCTTTTTCGCGGTGCCAGTGTATGGGACGGTAGCGGTGCTCCGGCCTTTCTGGCGGACGTGCTTGTCGAAGGCTCCAGAATCAAGACAATCGCTCGCGCGCCGGACCGGCTCGCCACTGAGGGCGCTACGGTGATCGAAGCCCGTGGCAGAACGCTGATGCCAGGCCTTGTCGAAGGGCATGCTCACATCTCGTTCGGCGGCGCTGTGAACGATTCCGATCTGGGGAACATTCCTCCCGAAGAGCACATGCTGCTGACGGCGCGGAATGCGAAGACCTTGCTGGACCACGGCTTTACCAGCGCCTATAGCGCGGCTACCTCAAAGCTGAGGCTCGATATCGCCATCCGCAATGCAGTGAATGCGGGAGAGTTTCCTGGGCCTCGCATCCGCGCGGGCAGCCCGGAGATCACGGTCACCGGCGGCCTGGGCGACGAGCGCAAGGCGCATATGTATTACGAGAGCTTTGGCATGATTGCCGATGGTGTCGAGGAGATCAAGAAGGTAGTCCGGCTGTGTTGTCGTGAAGGCGTAGACAACATCAAGGTGAACATCTCGGGAGACGATCTCAGTCCGGCGGCTCATGGTGGCCTGACCGTGATGCGCGAGGACGAGATCCAGATGGCTGTCAGTGTTGCGCGAGACTTCAACAAGAAAGTGAATTGCCATGCGCGCTCGGCGGAGTCCGTAAAGCGAGCCGTTCGTTGCGGTGTGGATGTGATCTATCACTGCGAGTCTGCCGATGAGGAAGCGATCGACATGCTGGAGTCTGCGAAGGATCGGATCTTTGTAGGACCGGCCATCGGTATTATCTACAGCACACTCTACGAGGGAGAAAAGTTTGGGTTCTATCGTGATTCCGAAGTGGGGCGGCAGATGCAGCGTGTGATCGACACGACGGCGGAGGTCTATACGGAGCTGCGTAAGAGGGGCGTGCGCATTCTTATTGGTGGCGACTATGGATTTGCCCAGTCGCCACAGGGCGATAATGCGCGCGACCTCAAGCATTTCGTCGATCTGCTCGGCTTCTCTCCGAACGAGGCGCTGCAGTGCGGTACGCGCATCGGTGGACAGGTGATGGGCCTGGGGAAGGAACTGGGCGAGGTGAAGGAAGGCTATATCGCCGATCTGCTGCTGCTCGATGGCGATCCGCTCAAGGATATCGACCTGGTAGTGCATACGAAGAATCTGCACGTGATTATGAAGGAAGGCGAGCTCTATAAGGATGTTTCCGCTACGGCTATGCTTGAGCATACGGTGGTGGGATAGAGGAAGTTGCTAGTCGCACTGAAGGTTCTTGCTTTGAGGGACGGGGCTTTCACAGGCTGGGGGGAAACTTTTAGCTGGGAAGAAAGTCTTGATCTTTAGGGCCAAAGGCCCGTTTCATATCAGCCTGCGGTGCTTTGCCCCAGCCTGGTATGAAACGGGCCGTTGGCCCTAAAGCTTCTTTATAAGAAACTCACTTCTTCCTCCTTAGGATGGAAGTGAAAGTTTCGATATGCCGACACCTACTAATACCCCTCCTTCCAGACCCGGTACGCCGATTCTTCCTCCACTGCCTAAGAGCTCGCCACCGCTGGTTGGAGTGTCCTGGGAGACGAGTTTCACGAAAGGCACCCAGGTAGGTCCGGACCCTAATGCCATTACGGTGAAGTTAGATTCGTTGGGTGAGATGAACCCATGGGCCAGTCGTCCAGCGAGCCCAACACCCATTTCACCTGTCAGTAGTCCGGCCAGCTCAAGGCCAGTTTCTCCAAATCCGTGGGCCAGTCGACCAGGTAGTCCGATCCTGTCTCCCGGACGTCCGATCAGTCCAATGCCAGTCTCTCCAAACCCCTGGGCCAGCCGGCCAGGTAGTCCGATTCTGCCGCCCAATCGCCCGATCGGGCCAAGGCCAATCTCTCCGAATCCATGGGCGAGTCACGGGCCGCGGCTCAAGGGCTTCAGTGGAAAGACTCTCGGTGAGTTGAGCAACCTGCTAGGGGAGATTTCCTCCTTGATGGTGGCTTACAACCAGGCGACACCCGGAAGTACAGCTCTCAACTTTCTCGGAGAAAGTCTGTTCACTGTCGGCGGCATGTGGCAGTTCTATTCTGGTCTGAAGGAGTTGGAACGGCGGAAAAACTGGACGTTGATCTTCGACTATATACAAGGAGCCGCAAACACCGTTTCCGGTATTTCAGGCGCAGCCAGTTCTTTTTCGGAAACGCCGGTGGGGGCAGGGAAGACTTCACAGGTAGCCTGGGCGATCGGCGAAGGAACAAACATGATTCGGCAGACTCAGGAATACTTCATGGTCGGTGAGAACTGGATCGACGAAGAACAGAGCATCCGTATCGCTCAATTTATGGCCAGCACCTTCAAGCTGGCGGGAATCGTGACGATCTATTCCGGCGGTTCTTCGAAGTATGCGTTCATGGAACTTGTGGGAACACTGATTGGCGCATCCTCGGGAATAGCGAATCTAAGGCACAACGGGCACTTTACTACCCTGAACTTGACGGCGGTTCGGAAGTATCGGGAGATGTTAGTCTCCATGCAAAATATTGCTACGGCATCCAGGACGATGTCCCATCGGGAGGCTGTAGAGAATCTCGTATAGAACCTGCTTAGACGACAAGGGCCAAGGCCATCGTAAGCAGCAGTGCGACGACGGAGATGATCGTCTCGCAGACCGACCAGGTCTTGATGGTGTCCGCTACGGACATGTTGAAGTATTCCTTAACCAGCCAGAAGCCGCCATCGTTCACGTGCGAGAAGATGAGCGAGCCTGCTCCGGTGGCGATGGCCAGCAACTCGGGGCGGACGCCGGCGCCATGCAAGGCAATGGGGGCTACGATACCGGCCGCCGTGGTCATGGCCACGGTCGACGAACCTGTCGCCAAACGCATCAGCGCGGCGAGCAGCCAGGCCAGCAACAACAGTGGCACGTGGCTGCGCATCGCTACCAGGATGATCGCGTTGGAGACGCCGCTATCCTGCAAGATTCGTCCGAAGCCCGCACCTGCGCCGACCAGCAGCGTGATGGTGGCGGTCGGCGCGATGCACTCGTTACTGAAGCGGAGGATGGTCTCGCGCGAGAAGCCCCGCAGGGTGCCCAGCGCGAAGAAGCTGAAAAGCGCCCCGATCAGCAGCGCCATATCGTCGTTGCCGACGAGGCGCAAGGCTTCATTCAACCTGCTCCCGGGAGCAGAGAACCCATTGGCCCAGCTACCCATCAGCATGAGGAACACCGGCAGCAGGATGGTGAATAAAGTGAGTCCGAAGCTCGGCAGTTTGCGCTCTGCACCATGGTCGGCGAATTGCGCGGCCATGGGATTGTCAGCTGCAAGCTTGATGTGGGGCGCTATCAGCTTCGCGTAAAGAGGACCGGCTATGACGATGGTTGGAATTCCGATGAGCAACGCATAGAAGATTGTGCGACCTACGTCCGCTTTGAAGATCGTGACTGCCATCAGGGCCGCTGGATGCGGAGGGACCAGGCCGTGGACGACGGAGAGCCCGGCCAGCATGGGCAGGCCGACGAGGATGAGCGAAGTCTTGGTGCGCCGGGCAACCGTAAATGCAATCGGGATCAGGAGGACGAAGCCTACTTCAAAGAAGGCCGGCAGGCCGACTACAAGGCCTATCAGCGCCATGGCCCAGGGAATGTTCTTTTCGCCGAAGAGACGAATGAGGGTGTACGCGATCTGATCCGCGCCGCCCGACTCCGCCATCATTTTGCCGAGCATGGTACCAAGGGCCACTACGATCGCGATGTGCCCCAGGGCACCGCCGACACCCGTTTCAAAGGAATGAACGATGTTGGTAGCCGGCATGCCTGTAACCACGGCAAGCGACAGGGCCGTGAGAAACAGGGTGATGAACGGGTTCAGCTTGAAGACGGCAATCAGCAGGATCAGGCCGATGACGGAGATCAGCGCCGAGACGAGCAGAAAGATAGTGTGGTGATCGATCATGACCGCGCCTCCAGTTGATGGAGCCCGGAGATCATGCGGCCGGCGCCTTGTAGGCCACGCAGTCGATTTCTACCTTGCAGTCGACGACCATGCTCGATACGACGCAGGCGCGTGCAGGCGGATTTTCGCCGAAGAACTCTTTGAAGACCTTGTTGAACGAGGAAAAGTCGCGTGGATCTTCGAGCCATACGCCGCAACGCACGACGTCTTCCGGGCCATAGCCTGCTTCGTCCAAAATCGCCAGGAGGTTGTGAATGGCCTGCTGGGATTGGACGACGATGTTGCCCGAGATGACTTCGCCGTTGACCATGGGAACCTGGCCGGATACATACAGCCAGCCGTTGGCTTCTACCGCGCGCGCAAAAGGAAGGTGCTGACCGCCTGTGCCTTTGCCGCCTTCTACTCCATATCGCTTGATGCTCATTGCTATAGTCCTCTCAAACTGGATGATCGAATTCTATTGAATTATTGAAGCCATGATGTCTTGCCGCGAGGAAGAAAACGTCCGCCGCGCTCTGCTGTGGCTCCCTCGGTGGAATAGGAAAGAACGCCGTTCACCCACACGCTCACAAGACCCTCTGAGGTTCGTACGGGGTCAGTGAAGGTGGCCGTGTCCTTGATCTTTTCAGGATCGAAGAGTACCAGGTCGGCGAAGTATCCCTTGCGAATCATTCCGCGCTCTTCGAGCCCAAACCGCTGGGCGGGCATTTGAGTCATCTTGTGAATGGCCGCAGGAAGGGAGAGCAGTTTTTCTTCGCGGCTATAGCGGCCCAGGACGCGGGGAAACGTCCCCCACAGGCGAGGGTGCGGCCGTGGGTCGTTGGGCAGGCCATCGGAGCCGATCATCGTGGCGGGATGGCATAGGATACGGCGCATGTCCTGTTCGGAGATGCTGTGGTAGATCGCTCCGGCCGGTTGCAGCCGCCGTGCCGCTTCTACCTGGGGCAGGGACCATGCTGCTGCAATCTGCGCCAGCGATTGTCCTGCCATCTCTGGATGGGGCGTGCTCCAGGTGATGGTGATCTCTACCCGCTCGTCTACCTGGCGCAGATCGAGGGTGCTCGAACCGGCCGCGTAGGGATAACAGTCGCAGCCGACTTGTTGCGAGTCACGAGCTCCTTCCAAGGCTTGCAGGACCTCGCCGCTGCGGCCCCAGTTGGCGATGCCGGCACACTTCAGATGGGAGATGATGACCGGTATGCGGCTCAGGCGTCCGATCTCGAAGGCCTCGTTCATCGCGTCGAGGATAGCCTCCGTCTCGGAGCGCATGTGCGTCGTGTAGATGGCGCCTGCTGCGGCAAGAGGCTGCGCCAGCTCGAGGACCTCTTCGGTTGAGGCCGCATTGGCTGAGAGATAGGCGAGGCCGGAACTGAGGCCGAGCGCACCTCCGTCGAGGGCGTCCTGCAACTGCGCTCGCATGGCTGCGATCTCGTCTCCGGTTGCAACACGATCGAGTCGGTCCATATGGTTATTGCGCAACGAAGTGTGGCCGATCAGCGCTCCAACGTTTACTGCAGGCTGGGCTTTGCTGACTGCCTCTACATACGCTGCAAAGGTCGGGTAATGGAAGGCTGCTGCATCGCCGAGCAGGTTCATGGGGTCGGGTGGTTCACCGCGCAGGTGCACGGGCGAAGCGCTGATGCCGCAGTTGCCTACAATAACCGTGGTGACGCCTTGCGAGAGCTTCGGCAGCATCGTTGGAGTCTGGATCACGCTGGTGTCGTCGTGGGTGTGGACATCGATAAAGCCCGGTGAGAGCGAGAGCCCTTTTGCCTCTACGATTACTTTCGCGCTGTAATCGAGGGAGGGCCCGATCTCACAGATGCGATCGCCACGGAGAGCGACGTCGAGGAGCTCGGGGGCGGCACCGCTGCCGTCCAGTATGCTGGCATTTCGGATTAGCGTATCGCAATTCAACATCTTGTTGTTCCTAGCATAATAGGCTGAATACATTTGGTGATGTGGGTTATCGCATTCTTATTTCTGCGACCCACCGGAGGTTCTTTCCTTGAACGATAAACAAGCCATGCATACCGTTGCTTTTCCCGCGATCACTTCGCTGAACAAAGGCCTGGGGCATCTGGAGCGACCGGTCGCATCCGGAGAGATTGCATCGCTTGCTTGGAACCTGTTGGCCGAAGATCTCAGCCTGCCGTCGGCTGTTCTCTATGAGGACCGGTTGCTGCACAATCTCAACTGGATGCAGCAGTTCATCGCAGCCTATGGGGTAAAGCTCGCGCCCCATGGAAAAACCACGATGGCTCCCCAATTGTTCAATCTGCAGATGCAAGCGGGAGCCTGGGGGATTACGCTTGCGAACGCTCATCAAACGTTTGTTGCCTACGAGCATGGGATACGCCGCGTCCTGATGGCGAATCAACTGATCGGCAAAGAGAACATGGCGATCATCTCGCGTCTGTTACGGGACCAGAGCTTTGACTACTACTGTCTGGTGGATTCGGCGGCACAGGTCGATCAACTGGGCGCATTTTTTTCGCAGAGCGGGCAGCGGCTGCAGGTGCTGCTTGAGCTGGGAGCGATGGGTGGCCGTACCGGTGCTCGAGATGAGGCGCAGTTGCAGGCCGTGCTTGAGGCCATGGCTCGTTGGAGCGACTCCATCGCTCTTTGCGGTGTTGAGATGTACGAAGGCGTGCTTGCGGAGGAGGAGGCCATTCGTGCCTTTCTTCATCGAGCAGTTGCCGTGACGCGGACGCTTGCCGAAGAGAAGCGCTTCGAGCGCACGCCTGCTCTGCTCTCAGGTGCCGGCTCGGCATGGTATGACGTGGTGGCCGAAGTATTCTCCGCTGCAGGCTTCGGAGACAGCGTAGAGATCGTCCTTCGCCCTGGCTGCTATCTGACCCATGATGTCGGCGCGTATCGCGAGGCGCAGACACAGATCCAGCAACGCAATCCGATTGCGCATCGGATGCGCTCGGGGCTATTGCCCGCGCTTCACGTCTGGGCCTATGTACAGTCCGTGCCTGAGCCGGAGAAGGCGATTATTGCGATGGGCAAACGGGATGCCGCCTTCGATGCCGGATTGCCCGCACCCGCGCTGCACTTCAGACCTGGCGCGGTAGTGCCAAAGGCGGCACCCGCGCATTGGACGCTTACGAAGATGATGGACCAGCACGCGTACCTGCAGATAGCGGAAGGGGACGACCTTCGAGTCGGCGATATGATCGGCTTCGACATCTCGCATCCTTGCCTGACCTTCGACAAGTGGCGTTCGCTGCTGGTGCTGAACGCCGAGTATCAGGTGGTCGACGCCGTTCAGACCTTCTTCTGAGCGACGGATGTCTAGCTCTGCCGGCAGTCACTACACATCGTTGAGCCTGGCGGAGCTAGACCGCCCCAGTTCTCCTACTACGAAAGTATTGCTATCGTCCGCAGCCATCTCTCCACGAGTTGAGGCCATTCTGTGATCGACGAGTTTGTTTTCCGTAGCCCGAATGCGTGGCCGCCCTGTGAGAACAGATGCATTTCCACGGGAACCCCCGCATTTTGGAGCGCAATGTAATAAACCAGTGAGTCATTCACATTGTCGACGTGGTCATCCTCCGCTTGCAACAAAAAGGTAGGAGGGGTTTGCCTACTGACGGGAATCTTTGGAGTCAACTGTAATCCTATGTGGGAGGCCCGGAGATGGCCTGGATAAAGGGCTACGGCAAAGTCTGGACGACAGCTTACTTTATCGGCTTCATCCAGGAGCGGATACACGCGTTTGTCGAAGTTCGTGCTGATGTCTGCTACCAGATACCCGCCCGCAGAAAATCCCAGTACCCCAATCTTGTGTGGATCGACGTGGTACTGGGCTGCGTGGAAACGGATCAGCCGCATCGTCCTCTGCGCATCTTCAAGCGCCATGGGCGCTTTGGGATATCTTTGATTCCCGGCGTCGTCATGTGGCCCTGAGTCCGGGACACGGTACTTCAGAAGCACACAGGTGATTCCCTTGGAAACCAGCCAATCGCACACTTCCGTTCCTTCGAGATCGATCGCCAGGACAGAAAAGCCCCCGCCAGGAAAGACGATGACCGCGGCACCGGTGTTGATACCCTTCGGCGAATAAACGGTCATCGTTGGCTGGGTTACGTTGTCAATTTCCGTTGCCGACTTACCCGCAACCAGAAAAGTTGTGCCGGACGATAGCGCAAATTCAGGTCCCTTTGCCGGCTGCGCATCGGGAATCTTTCCTGGCCATATCGGTACTTGTTTATGTCCAGGCGATGGCTGCCAATCAAATTTCTGTGCGCCCAATATGCCGGGCATGCACACAACACAAAGAGCAATGATCAAAGACTTCATCGCGGTCTCCGCAGACAGCATAGAGCAAGACAACCCCACTCCTGAATGAAGAGAGAGTCGGAGAACCCTCCTCGTTACTTAATTCCGGCTCGTCAGCCGCTTGGAAGTTGTACCGGCGACGAAATGGGGTAACTCATCTCGTTTCGTAACAGCGTCATCTACTGGCTCGCAAACTTGCCGCGAAGGACAACGATGGAGGCCGCCGGCAGTTCGTAGCGTGTTGCCTTGTCCGCCTCGAAGTTGCGCGAACTGATAGGGCCATCCGGGTCGGCGGTACCGCCGGGGCTCGGGGTGTCGGCGGCCAACGGTTGGTGAGCATTGAAGTCGTGTTGTGCTGTCTTCCAGTGGTATTGATCGCGGCCGAAGGTAGCTTCGTGAACTTGTCCTGAGAAGAAGTGGCTTTCGCCGCCGCGTTGCTGATTTTGAAAGACAAGATTCAGCTTGTGGCTGCTGTGCTGGTCTTTGTTGATGAGCATGACGGACCATTCGCCGTCAGGACGTTCTACCGCGTATGCAGTCACGATGGAGTGACCGGCGCCGTCGTCAAGGTCGGCTACGGCAGGGAAGAGTGTATGCGTGCCGCCGTCATGCTGGAGCCACTCGCGGTTGATCATCTGGCTGGCGAAGAACTGGGAGAGTGGTTGTTCGATCTGATTGTTGGCGCCGACTTTAAACATGCCGAAGGTGCCTGGGGAATCGTTGCACCCATGTTCTATTGCGAGCGGCAGGTAATGGAAGTAGTAGACCTGGTTGCCCCCAGTGCTGAGATACGACCCGATGTAGTCTGCCAGCCAGAGACCACCAAAGATGTCCATGTAGGTCTCGCTGGTGGAGGAGGAGAGGTTCGATTCGGTGAGATAGATGGGCAGATCGGGCTGCAGGCCATCGTCGCGCCAGACCTTCATGATGTGGCCGATCAGTCCAGGCTCCTCATAGAGGCTAGCCCAACTGATATGGCAAGGGTCGTAGGGATAGTGCTCGAAGGAGAAGAACTGCAGCTCCTGCATGCGGCCATGCTGCTTGAGGTAGTCGAGAAAACGGCCGAGCCACGAGGTCTTTCCCTGCGCGTCGGGCCATACTTCGATGTCCTGATTGGAACCCTGAAAGGACGGGCCTCCGAGTTTGAGGTTCGGATCGACCTTGCGAAGCGCCGTCGCGTATTGCAGGTAGAGCGCGGCATAATCTTCGGGCTGCATGTATTGGCCGTCCGCCTCTTCGCACATCTCGATACTGGATATAGGGTATTTGTGGCCTTCGAGGTATCGAACCTCAGCTGCTGCATCGTCGGGTGTGCTGTAGAGCATTGCGATGGGCACCATCGCGGGCAGGCTCTGCGTGAGGCCGCTCTGGAAGAAGAGGTCGAATCCAACCTGTGCTTCCTTGCTGTTCATGTGGCTGTCCGGAGTATGCCACGGGTCAACCGAAGAACTGAAGGTTGCGGTCTGTTCCTGGTCGGCGGTGTGACGGAGCGCGTCGTGGAATGCGCCGTCGCTTGAGGTGGTTCCGAGGTAGAGCTCACGAATCGCGTACCCGGCACAGTTGCGGATATCGCTCGTGCCGTGATCGTCACAGGTGTTCGAGGATTGTGTCATCCAGACACGGATATATCGAACAGTCGCAGGGATCTGGGTCAGGTGAAGGAGTGCCGTGCCGCCTGTTCCGTTGGTGATCTCGCCTTGAGAGAAGGTGTTCCAGATGCCTCGCTTGGGGTAGTGGATAGGATCCGTGCCCGAGCCAAGCCCGCTGCCGTTGCTGGTCCCGGTCCAATACTGGACGAGATAGTTTTTGGCGTAGGGCTCGGCCCATACGATCTTCAGCGTGTCGACGACTGTTTCACTCGCCAGATCGAGGATGACCCACTGTGGATGGAGTGCGTCGCTCTCGCCTGTAAAGTGACTTGTGAGATAAGGGTTGCTCTTCCAGTAGGTGCTTTCGTCGCCGTCGGTCAATCGGGAATAGCCCGTGTTTCCAGTGCCGTCGTTGCGGGTTACGCCGCGATGCGGGAGTGCATAACCAAAGGAGTAGCGGATGAACTTGGTCGAACTGGTAGAGCCGGTGAAGTAGCCCTTGCCGTCGGGATCGCTCCAGGTGCCTTCAGGGTTCCAGTGCCAGGCTTCCACGGCGAGGTCCGTGTTCTGGCGGTAGGTAACCGGCTGCCATCCGGCTGCAAAGGCCCGGTTCAACACCGGCTTAGTAAAGTCCTTGTCGATGGCCTCGACGGGGATGCGATCAACGCCGGAGCCGAGAGATTCCCGCGGCACAAAGCGATTGACGGCATGGTCCGGTGTGATGTCCACGAGAACGGTCTGCGCGTTGAGCAGGTGCAGCGAAATCAGGCCGAGCGTGGCGAGCAGAAGGCCGCTCCGGCAAAAGGAATGACTCGTGAAGGCGACCGGCGATAAAGGTTGGTTCGACATAGTCGAATCTGTTATACACAGGTGTTGACAAAATATTCAATCGTTTTAATACGATTGGCTTTTGCAAGGAGAAGAGAGGCCCTGTGAGGGATAGACCTGCGATTTTGCACGGAAGATCCGTATGCAACATGCATAATCGATAGCGCGTTGGTTGAAGCGGGAGCTTAAAGAGATGCCGGAGCGTAAATCCAAATCGGCACGTGTGACCCTGGTCGATGTCGCGCGTAAGAGCGGCTTCTCGCCGTCCACGGTCTCCATCGTGTTGAGCGAGGCTCCGCTTTCGCGTTATGTTGCTGCCCAGACGAAGGAGCGGATTCGCAAGACGGCCCAGTTGCTCGGCTATCGACCGGATATCTTCGCGCGCTCCCTGCGCAGCCGCCACAGTCACACGGTTGGTGTGCTGGTCTTCGATATCTCCGATCCCTACTGCGTGCTGATCCTGCAGGGCATCGAGAAGACGCTTCTCCCCACTCCGTATCTGCCTATCCTGATGGACGCGCATCACGACCAGAAGCAATTTGAAGGCTATCTCGATCTGCTGATGGAGCGCCGCGTGGAAGGGCTGATCGTGGTGGCGAACTGGCTCTTCGATGAGGGCGGGCTCCTAGTGGGATTGAAGGAAAAAAAGATGCCCATCGTGGTGGTGGGACGAGATGTGACGGAGAAGCAGATCGGCTCGGTGACGGTGGACAACGAGGCTGGCGGCTATGAGGCGATGAAGCATCTGTATGAGCTTGGGCACCGGAAGATCGCCGTCATCCGTGGGCCGGCGAAGTTGAACGACAGCCAGCTCCGCTGGAACGGGATGCAGCGTTTTGCGGCGGAGCAGGGCTTACAGCTCGACCCACGCCGAGTTCGCCAACTGTCTGACGCGCTCGATCCCGTCACAGGATTTGAAGGCGGCGTGCAGCTTACCGAAGAGTTGATTCGCTCCCGGTTGAAGTTCACGGCCTTGGTAGCCTTCGACGATCTGACGGCACTGGGAGCAGTGCGTGGCCTGGCGCGCTCGGGGCGCACCGCACCGCAGGACTGCTCCATCATCGGCTTCGACGACGTGCCGCTGGCCGCGTTGACTACGCCCGGTCTCACCACAATTCGCCAGCCGATGGACGAGATGGGGAGCCTGGCCACCCAGCGGGTACTCGATGTTTTGCAGGAGGTTGGCGAAGGGCGCGAAGTCACGCCGGATCTTCAACTTCTGCCTCCCTCCCTGGTGCTGCGTGATTCGACATCGAGGGTGGGATAGGTGTTTCCCGCTTGACATTCTCTGCGAGACAAGATATCTACACATATCAACTGATATTCAATCGATTTAATACTTCCATGCGAATGGGAGTTATTTCAATCGACGCAGCAGAATAGCAAGTCTGTCACGATCATTTCCTGGATGCACGGAGACCCTATGTCGCTTGCCCTCTTGTCAGGATCCACAGCACGCTGTTTCGGTTATGGAATGCTCCTCCTTGCTCTTCTGCTTGTAACCGGTACACCTTTGTTGGTGGCCCAGGAAGTTACGGGCACGATCGTGGGTACGGTGACTGACAACTCGGGCGCCGTGGTGCCTGGAGCGAAGGTGACGATCACCAACACGGATCGCAACGCAGTGGTGCGCACGACGAAGACCGGCAAAGAGGGAGAATATTCCGCGCCCCTGCTGCCGATTGGACACTATTCGGTTACGGTTGAAACCTCCGGTTTTAAAAAGGCAACGCAGGCGGACATCATTCTGAACGTGAATGACAAGCGCAGCGTGAATGCCGTACTCGAGGTGGGAAACAACACCGAAACGGTGACGGTAGAGGCGGATGCGCTCCAGGTAAACTCTGAATCCGATGCGGCTTCGGGACTGATTACTGGCACGCAGGTCAGGGAACTGGCTCTACAGAGCCGCAACTATGAAGAACTAGTGCAGTTGATGCCCGGAGTCAGCGCCGACATCGGCGATGCGCTCTACGCCGGCGTCAGCGCTCCGAATGGCAATACGAACGAGACCGCGTTTTCTCTGAATGGCAGCTTCGGCTCCTCCAATAGCTGGACAGTGGATGGTGCGGACAACGTCGATCGTGGCGGCAACTTCTCGCTGCTGAACTATCCCAGCGTCGATGCCATTGAAGAGTTCAAAGTTCTACGCGGCAACTACAGTGCCGAGTATGGACGCAGTGCCGGCGGCGTCATCAACGTCATTACTCGTTCCGGAAAATCGAAGTTTCATGGCGGTGTCTATGAGTTTTTCCGCAATGACGTCCTCGACGCCAACGACTGGGGCAACAAGCAGCAATCGCCCGTTGCCAGCCGCACGCCCTTTCGCTACAACGATTTTGGCTGGACGCTGGGTGGCCCGGTCTTCATTCCTCATCTCTACAACACGGAGCGCAATAAGACGTTCTTTTTCTATTCCGAGGAGCTGCGACGTGTAGTGCAACAGAACCCGGTGACCGGTGTGGTGCCGGATGCAAATGAACGAGCAGGGAACTTTGAAAATTCGGTTTGCAGCGTCTATCCGAACAGCGATGGATCATGCCCCGGGCAGGTCGTTTCCAATGTAAGCAGCATCAATCCGGCCGCTGCCGCGTATCTCAAAGATGTCTATTCGCACCTGCCGTTACCGACCACACCCGGCCAGGATCTTCTCTTCGCAAATGAAGGGAATATCTTCAACTTCCAGCAGGAGATCGGTCGCATCGACCACACGTTTAACTCGAAGCTTTCCGGGTTCGTGCGCTACATGCAGGATTCGATTCCGACGGTCGAAGGTGGCGGCTTATTCAATGGCAATCCTCTGCCGAATATCACGCAGACTTCAACGGATTCACCGGGGCAGAACGTGGCTGCCAACCTGACCTGGATCATTACTCCAACGTTGATCAACGAGGTGGAGTACGCGTGGTCCTCCGGTGCGATCAAGAGCCACAACTCAGGCCAGCTCGCCGCCAGCAACTCCCCGGATGTGGCGAGCGCCATCGCGTTGCCCTTTCAGGAAACGCTTAACCGCATTCCGAGCATCGCCTATGGCGTTAGCAATGCAAGCTTCTTTGGCTTTGGCACGTACGGCGACTTCAATAAGAACAACGCGATCTTCGATAACGTGACCAAGACGATTGGAAAACATAGCCTGAAGTTCGGCTTCTCCTATAACCACTATGAGAAATCCGAAAACTCGGCCTCGAACAATGCGGGAACTTTTACCTTTGCAGCGACGCCTTACGCGGGGGCTCCAGCGGGCGATCAGAAGGCTGAGTTTGAACAGGAGTTTGCCCTGTTTCTCTCGGGCCAGTTCTCGCAGTTTACGCAGTCGGCAAATGACTTCCGCGCGGTCATCTTCCAGAATCAGATCGAGTTTTATGGCCAGGATGCCTACAAGCCCATTCCGAACCTGACGTTGAATTTTGGTTTGAGGTATTCGATCTTCCGCCAACCTACTGATGGGAACGGTCGCACCACTAATTTTGTTCCGACGCTCTACACCTCGGCCAAGGCGCCTGGCATCGACGACAACGGCAATGTCGTGGTAACTCCGAACTATGATCCGCTCAACGGAATCATTATTGGCGGCAGCGGAAATGGGGCACACAACTCGCCTTACAACACGGCCATTGCGCCACAGTTTCACAACGGATACCAGCCCCGTATTGGGTTCTCCTTCGATCCCTGGAACAACGGAAAGACTGCGGTACGCGGCGGATATGGAGTCTTTGTAGAGTCTCCGGGCGTTGGATTTATCGAGAACAACGAGTTCATCAATCCGCCGTTCGTGGGTAACACCACCATCAGCGGTGGTCCATTCAACAATCCCAGCGCGGGCAGCGCCACGAACAATAGCGTGCAGTCGGTAGGAGGTGTATCGACAAACTGGCACCAGCCCTATGCGCAACAGTGGGATCTGGATCTCCAGAGACAGATCCCTTACGACATCGTTCTCGACGTGGGTTATTACGGCTCGAAGGGGACGCACCAGCTTTCGCAGGTGGATATCAATCAGCCGCTCCCTGGCGCCTATGTCAACAACGCAACCATCGAGAACGGCCTGGGATATGACCCAATGGCTGATCCGCCTGTCCCACTCCAGCAGATGACTTCCGACAGTCAAAGCCTGCTCAACATTATCCGTCCCTACCAGGGATATGGACCGATCGATCTTTACGAACCGATCTTCAGTTCTAACTACAACTCCCTCCAGACCAGCCTGCAAAAGCGTTTCAATGGAGGATCTCTCGTAAGTGTTAATTACACCTGGTCTAAATCTTTGACCAACCGTCCCGACCAAGCGGGAGGCAATCTTCCAGTGCCGCAGAACAGCTATAACCTGAGCGCTGAATATGGTCCTTCTCGCTTCGACCGCCGCAATGTGTTCAATGCGAACTGGGTTTATGAGCTGCCCTTCTTCTCTAAACAGCAGGGTTTGACGGGACGTGTGCTCGGAGGCTGGGAGTTCTCCGGGATTGTCCAGCTGCAGTCCGGACAATGGCTCAGTGCGATCGGCGATTCGGCGATCGACCCAGGCGGACTCGGTGTATTTACCTCTGCGACAGCACCGAACGATCCGCGTCCGGATCAGGTGGGCAATCCCAATCGCCATGCCCCACACACCATTGCTTCCTGGTATGACACGACGGCTTTTACGGATGTGCCGACGAATGAGTTCCGGCCTGGCAATTCTACGCGTGCCACGATCCTGGGACCCGGAAGCCAGCGCTGGGATATGGCGTTGCTCAAGAACATCAAAGTGTATGGAGATCAGTTGTTCCAGTTTCGTGCTGAGGCCTTTAATATTTGGAACCACACGAACTACAACAATGTGGACACCACGCAGGACGACGGCACGACAGGGCAGGTACTGGGTGCAGGGGAGAAGCGCATTCTTCAGGTGGCTTTGAAGTATAACTTCTAGCCTGGTGTCCGCTGCAAATAGATCGGGATTGTTGCGACCTATTTGCGGCGATTAGAGCAGTTTTGCCAACGAAGGCCTAGCGATCATTCTCCGGAAACACCTTTATGAGTCTTCTATACTGGTTACAGCATCCATCCACTGGATGCTTTGTACAGCCAGTTGAGGGGGCCCGGGATCATGATTGCCGAAATCGTATCGGTCAATATCAGCAGTCTACAAAAGATGTGGTGGAACGGCCAGGAGATCCTGACTGGAATCCACAAGAGCGCGGTCAGCCACCCTGTCCAGGTCGAAACGCTGAGCATCGTTGGTGACTCGCAGGCGGATCTGGTAAATCATGGCGGAAAGGATAAAGCTGTCTATTTTTATCCTTCTGAACACTTTCCGTTTTGGGCCGAAGTTCTCGGTAAATCACAACTCCATCCGGGAGACCTCGGAGAGAACTTCACGTCGAAGGGCATCTTGGAAACCGACGTCTTCATTGGGGATACCTGGCGTGTTGGAACCGCACTCGTGCAGATCACCCAGCCTCGCAGCCCTTGCTACAAACTAGCGATCAAGCATGAGCGTGCCGATCTCGTCACGAGATTTCTGGAGGCGACGAAGCCTGGTTTCTATGCTTCCGTATTGCGGGAAGGGGTTGTCCGGGCTGGGGATTCCATGGAGCTGGTCTCCCGGGAACAAGACCAGATCACAGTGTCTGATGTATTTCGTTTGGCAGTTGGCTTCGAACCGGAGGTGAAGCTGCGGTCGGCGATTGGAGACTATGATCTGATTCCGGAGTTTTGGCGGAAAAAGGTCCGGGCGCACGGTCCGGCAACGGAGACCATAACGCTCGCAAGTTAGTTCTTTGCGCGCGATAGAGATGTATCTTCTTTGTCATCGTTGGGAACCCACGGATGTAAGAACTATAAAATCAAGCCAGAATTAGTTCATGTGCATTTCCCTAAGGAGCTTAATCTCTGATGTCAGCTACGCCTGCCAAACCGCTGGACTCCGAGAGTCCGTTATCGACGGTGATGCCAGACGAGACTGGAACGACACGGGGCGTGATCGCCTGGTCCAGCTTTTTCTTCGCGCTTCTGCAAAGTGTCTGCACCTTCTTTGCGGCTCTTGATGGCCTCCGGCTTGCGATTGGGATAGGTTCTCTTGCCGTGAGTGCTGGCGTCGGAACGGCCATGGATCGGTTTCATCAGGACTGGATTCGGGTCCCAATGATGGGACTTGCGTTGGTCGGCTCCTTGCTGAACCTGGTGATCCTGGCGCAGGTTCGTCATCTGCGCAATCGCCCGGCCTCACAGTGGCGTCGAATTCCGCTGAGCCCTCACAAGATTAGGATGGAACAAGTGCAGATTCTCTTGTCGATCGCCACCCTCGTTCTCATCGGACTTGAAGAGTATCTGCATCTCCGTTGGTGCGGTCACCTGTAGGCTTCTTATGGAAGCTTAATCGCTTTCGGGCTCACTTAAACAAAGGCCATGTAAGGATAGCCGGCGATAGAGAACGCACCTAATTCGCGGAGGAGTATTTTCGGATGCCGATTGATCGACGTAGTTTTATGAAGACGCTGAGTGCAGCGTGTGTTGTGCCGTTGCGCCCGGAAGCAAAAGCCAGTCAGCCAGAGATAGCCGTCGTGGCCGGTCAGCGTCGTCAGCGGGCGCACTCTCCCAATGTGATCGTGATGATTTGCGATGACCTGGGTTATGGCGATCTCGGATGCTACGGGTCTCACCTGCCTACGCCGAATCTCGATCGCATGGCTCTTGAGAGCACCCGGTTCACCCACTTCAACGCGGCACATCCGATCTGCTCAGCGTCGCGCTCCGCTCTACTTACGGGACGGTATGCTCAACGAACGTATACGCAAGGCGCCTATTTTCCGCACTCGAAGAAAGGGATGTCGCTCGATGAAGTTACGTTGGCGAACGCCTTCAAGGGCGCGAAGTACACCACGAAGTGTATCGGCAAGTGGCACCTCGGCGATGCACCGGAGTACCTGCCCACGAATCGTGGCTTTGACTCTTACTTTGGGGTGCCTTATAGCGTCGATATGCAGCCGTTGCCGCTGCTTCGCGATCTCACCGCGCTGGAGCCGGAGACTGACCGTGACCAGCTCACGAAGCGATATACAGAAGAGGCGGTTCACTTTCTGGACAACGCCGAAGAGGGGCCTTTTTTCCTCTACCTCGCCTACTCCTATCCCCACGATCCGGCGCGCGCGTCGAAGGAGTTTCAGGGGAAGTCGCACTTCGGAGATGTTGGGGACGCGGTGATGGAGATTGACTGGAGCGTTGGTGAGGTCATGAAGACGTTACGGCAGAGAAATTTGGACTCGGATACGATCGTCTTCTTCACCAGCGATCATGGGCCATGGTTTCAAGGTAGCCCCGGAGGTCTGCGGGGGCGCAAGGCATCTACGTTCGAGGGGGGCTTCCGCGTTCCGATGCTCGCACGATGGCCCGGCCAGATTCCTGCCAATCGCGTCGTCAGTGAGTGGGGTTCGAACCTCGATCTGTTCCCCACGCTTGCTGGCCTTTGTGGTCTCAAGTTGCCGGAGCATCCGTTGGATGGGGCCGATATCAGTCATGTTCTCTTCAAAACAGGGAACGAAGAGGCAACGCGGAAACCTATTCTCTACTTCAGCCCGATGAGTGCGCAGGGAGCCGATCTGCACTGCGTTCGGGAGGGCGACTGGAAGCTGCGAGTCGCGCAAGGTGGAGGGAATATCTACATCAATGACAGCGGAGCCAGGAGCGAGAGTGCCTGGCTTCCGCGCCCTGAACTCTATAACCTGGCGATCGATCCGGGAGAGAGCTACGATGTCGCCAAACAATATCCTGAGCGGGTTCAGCAGATGCTCGCAAACATCGAAGCTCTCATGCCGACCTTCCCGCCTGACGTTATCGCTGCCTACACCGCGCTCAAGCGCAATGTAGCAAGCCGAACAACACCCCCGGGCGCGGCGTTCCGGCAGAAGACGAATGCTCCGTTGCCGGAATGGGCCTGGGAGCCGCAGGATCGCCGCTGAAGGGATGATCCTGCGGTACTTTGGCTAGTTAACCGAAGAGTTATCTAGCTGCGAGGACTTCGAGTTAGTACTCTGCTTTCTCTCCCTTAGCGGGGATTGAAGTTGGAACGCCGGGTGTGCCGGCATAGGTGATGAGCAGCACGGTGGGTTCGTCTCCCGACTCGCCCCGATGGACAGCGTCTACCGATTCTCCGACGGCCTCTCCCTGATGGACGACCTGGGTCTTGCCGCTGGCTTTGTCGTGCAAGGTGAGGGTGCCTGAAAGCACATAGACGACATTGGGGAAGGGATGGGTGTGCCAAGGCAAAGCGGTGTGCGGTGCGATGGTCAGTTTGATCATGGTAAGTTGCGGCTGACCTGTGGGGTAATGCGTATAGGGCTTGCCGTTCCACGATTGGTTTGTTTGCAGCAGGATTTCGCGCTTGCCGCTTGCGACGGACGGAGCACCGTTTTGAGCGAGTAGAGCCGTTAGAGAGGCTCCGGCGAGTACGGCCACGATTCCTGCAGTGCGATATTTGAAGACCATCTGGATTCTTCCCCTGTTTGTTGGTGATTCGATAGAGCAGGCTACAGCCATTTCTGTAGCTACGATGTCATTCTTTCATCTCTTGGGGGAGCGAGGACTTCCGCTTGGGTTGAAGAGGAAGTCCTCTGCCGAGCACTGAGCAGGTCTGCAGGTTGCCGTATCAGGCAGCTACAAAGATGGATTACTCCGACTTCACAATCTGGCCGCGAATTTCACCGCCGGGATTGGCAGACGTATGGAGGTTGAAGTACCACTTGCCGTCGAGCAAATCTTTGGACTGTTCCGGTGTCAACGTCACCTTGCCGTCAACCGGGCTGGTGATGGGGCTCGCTTTGATCGGGACCTGGGGCTTTGCGTTGGCTCCTTCGAGTGCCGGGCCGTGGAAGTGTGCCGCAATCACGGGGCCGGTGAGACCGCTGAAGTCAATGTGATACGTCAATTCATTGGTGTCGGTGTTCAGCGTAGCGGTCAGGTGGCCCGTTCCGGTGCTGTCCTTTGGGGGAACTTCGGTGGAGGCCTTCAATTCCGCCTGGAGATGGAGCGTTGCGGCGTGGGATGCGAGGGACACGAAGAGCAGCGCAGAAGCGGCCACGGCTGTACGGATAAGTTTGGATATCTTTTTCATGTGAATTCTCCTTGAAGTTGATATTGAGGGTGAACTGCGAACGATACAGGATCGGCACAAAGGAGGACGATTGGTCCGACAGTATTACGATGCCTGCGCCATGCCTAAACGCCGCAAAGGAGCAGCGCAAAAGTCTGGAAATGAGGTGGGATAGGAGCGCAATTGCAGGTTTGCAATCGTTTCGTGCAGCCGTTTAGGGCTAGTCCAGAAGAGGACAACAGAGGGAGTGTCGCGTTTGATGGTTCGCAAACATGGTGTGCCTTAGAAGCTAACGTACTTTCATTCCTTGTGCAATCCAGCACCTGGTAGTAACTAATATTTCGAAGGGATGATGATGCTCTATATCTCCACAGAGATAACTTCTCCAGCAGTTACCAACTGTTGGAGGAGTTATCGCCGAAAGATAGATAAAAGCATTGCAATTCGGAAATATCTTTAGTAGTATTCGGGAAATGCAATATTTGACGAAAATTTCTCTACGTTGTTGCCCGAACTTCCTGCAATCAGCAGATGTGAGCGGCTTCGTGGAGAGCGTCATCCAACCTATCTAGCAGTCCGGCAGACCTATAGGTCTGTGCTGCATAGGCCCACGAGATCCTCTCGTAGGCTTTTTCATTTTTACAACTAAAAATTCTGGAGGCAGGTGTGAGGCTTATTTCTATAAGCAGGCGCGCAGTTGCGTTTGTGCGTCCTGTTGTACTCATTGCATTGGTATCTATTGGTTTCAATGCGGTTCGAGTGAATGCCCAAAACGCCGCATCCATCTCGGGCGCGGTTCAAGACACCCAGAAGGCACAAATCCCTGGTGCACGAGTGGTTGCGATACGAGCGGAGACAGGCGATATCCACGAAACGAACTCCGATGGCTCCGGGTTCTTTTCTTTTCCCGTGCTGCTTCCGGGACACTACAACCTGAAGGTTGAAAAGGATGGATTCAGTCCCCAGGTACAGTCCGGCGTGCAGATCTTTACCGGAGGTACAACGCCAGTGAATTTTGTTCTGGATCCAGGACAAGTGGAAGAGCATATCGATGTCCAGGGGGACGTTGCTCTGCTGCAGACTGCGACCTCGGCGGTTTCGGATGTGATTGAAAACAAGACCATCGTCAACTACCCGCTGGTGGATCGCCGCGCAACCCAGTTGCAGAGGCTCAATGGTTTTGTGATTGGTGGTGGCACAGGTTCAGGTGCGTATTTTGCGATTGCCGGCGGTCGCGGAGGCAATGCAAACTACACGGTCGATGGTGGCACTACACAGAACCTGTTGCAAGGCGTACCGACGCAGATGTTCGATCTTCCTATCGACTCGCTCCAGGAGTTCAGCTTGAGTGTGAGCAACTACACCGCTGATCAGGGGCGATCGAGTGGCGGCATTATCCAGATGACTACCAAATCCGGTACCAATCAACTTCATGGCAGCGCCTATATCTACTATCGCAGCCAGAATCTTCAGGCGATTCCCGAGTTTGCGCCAATCAGTCCGATTACAAACAAGCCTATCAACGCTCCTTTGAGCTACAAGCTGTTTGGAGCCAGCATCGGAGGACCGATCAAAAAAGGCAAGACCTACTTCTTCTTTACCTATGAAGGAAAGGTGGAGACGACGACCAGCGTCCTCTCACTCAATGTGCCTACAGCCGCGGAACGGACGGGAGATTTCTCGGCCATCTCTACCCCCGTTATCGATCCTCGCACGGGGAAACAGGCCATAGGAGACAACGGAGCACTCAACGTACTACCCAGCTCTGAAATCGACCCTTATGGGCTAAAGTTGGCTTCCTATTATCCTTTGCCGAATGTTCCTGGAGCGGCGATCAACAATAATAACTTCGCGGCGAATGATTCGAATGTGCAGCTTTACAACGACTATGTGGTGCGTATCGACCATACCTTCAATGAAAGGAATTCAATCTACTTTCGCTTTCTAGCCCAGCCCGACCACGAAAATACACTGGATGTCTACCCGACAGCAGGGACGGATGGCTATGGCTCTCTTTCTCATAACTTTTACTACAACCCCTCCGCAACCTGGAATCACGCCTTTACTTCTGCGCTGCTCAATGAAGCGCGTTTTACGTTTACCAACCGCCAGGGCCTGTCGATCAGCCATGGGGTCAATTCCGCGGCCGCCACACAACTGGCGCTCCCTGGGACGAATCCTACTTTCTTCCCGGGAGCCACCCTTACTGGTCTGGCTGCGATTGGCAATACCTCGCAGCAGCAGCGTCTGCAAACCCCCATCATCAGCAATGAGTACACCGATAATCTCTCCTGGCAGCGAGGGAATCATCAGCTAAAGTTTGGAGTTGACTACCGTACTTCCGCAGACGGTGACCTGTACTCTCCTTCAGCGGGTGGCTTTTTTACCTTCACTCCTGCTGGGGCCAGTGCCAACTCGGCCGCAGGCAGTCTGGCGAATCTATTGTTGGGTGTTGTCAATACCGCCACCCGTCAAGAGACGGAGTATCTATACTCCTCAGCCTGGAGTTGGGGGCTCTACGCGCAGGACAACTGGCACGTGAACAATAAGCTCACCTTGAACTATGGGTTGCGTTGGGATGTTGACTCCCCTCGCTATCTGGAGAACAACCGCCAGAATTCGTTTGATACGAAGGCGATCAATCCGGTCTCCGGAACTCCTGGCGTGATTACTTTTTCAGGGATCAATGGACAGAGCCGTTATGCCAACAACTTCGACGACCATCTCTTTGGTCCGCGTTTTGGCTTTGCCTATACTCCACGGGAGCACACGGTCGTTCGTGGGGGAGCGGGAATTCTTTACCCTGGTGAATACGATCAGGCCACCCCGATCGTTCTCAACACCGGGTTTTCTAATGCCGTCACGATTAATTCTCCGAACTCCGTTGCGGGCACACCGGCTTTTCTGCTTAAGAACAACGGCACCCAGGGGACGGGCTTGGCTGTATTTCCGACGATTGCTCAATTGACGCCTGGATACGGTGCTGTTGCGGCACCTTACACTGCGCCCTATATTGCGCCGCAGTTTATAGCGCCCAAGCGTCTAACCGGGTATTTATATCAGACCAACCTTGATCTACAGCATGAGTTTGCAGGCAACCTGCTTCTTGATATTGGATATCTCGGAACCTTTGGTCATCATCTGGCCAGTCCCTTTGCGGAGAGCATCAACCAGATCACTCCTGCAAATCTGGCTACCTTGGCCAACGGAACCGCAACGGTAAAACCGCAAGCCTTGCGTCCTTTCCCTCAGTTCAGTAACGTGCAGAATCTCTATCCTGATATCGGGCAGTCACGTTATAACGGCATCAATATCGGTGTGCAGAAGCGGTACAGTCATGGGTTCCAGTATCAGTTGAACTACACCTACTCGAAGTTTATCGATAATGAAGAGTCGCGTAGTGAACTGGCTGGTTATCCCGGCATAGATACCTACACGGATTATTACAACCCGAAGGATCGCTTTGGTCTCTCCGGTAACGACGTTCGCAATCGGCTCATCGCCAACGGGGTGCTTGAGTTGCCGTTTGGCAGAGGGAAGTTAGTGAACGTGCAATCCGGCTGGCTGAATGAGGTTGTGGGGGGATGGTCGATCAGTGGGCTTGCCGAGATCCATTCGGGTACGGCGCTCAGCGTGATTGATGCAACCAATAACACGGGCAGCTACTCCGATGGCGTGCGGCCTAACCTGACAGGCAATCCAAATGGTCTGTCGAAGTCCAGATCTCGGGCAGCTAAAACGGCTGAGTGGTTCGATACAAGCGCTTTTACCCAAAATGCCGCGTATACCTTTGGCAATGCACCCCGTACCTTTGGCCGTGGACCTGATCTGGTAACCGCCGATCTTACGTTGCTCAAGAGAGTAGCGATCCACGAACAGCAGGGAATCGAGTTTCGCCTGGAGGATTTCAACGCCTTCAACCATGCAAACCTGGGTAATCCTAATACAGTTTTTGGTAATGCAAACTTTGGCAAGATCAGCACGCTTCAATCGGGAACTACCGGTTCCAGAACATTACAGCTTGCTGCTCATTACACCTTCTGATTCGTGCGGACTGCGATTGAAGTGGTCGGGAGAGAAAAGAAGATGCCCCAGCAGAGAATCTCTGCTGGGGCATCTTCTTATTTGGATAGAGTTGTTGTGGTATATCGATTTATTTGCCTTCTGTAGCGGCTACAGCATGAGTTGTACCGGTTTGTTCTGCGGCGGGCTTAGGTACCGCGATCTTCAGCAGTGTTCCACCTTCGGTCTCATAGGTCTGAGCGCCGATGGCTCCTGCTACTTCGAAGCCGTTGTCTGCCAGCAGGTCGGCTGCGACGGAGGCTCTCGCGGCGTGATTGGAGACTGTGATGATCAGTTTGTCTTTAGGAATTTCTCCAAGATGGCTTTTCAGATCCTTGATCTGAATGCTGAGATAGACGGGAAAGCCTCCGATCGAAGAGATCTCGTCGGGTCTGCGAACGTCGATGAGCAGCACTCGATCGGGATGGGCGATGAGGGCATCGAATTCTGCACGAGTTAGTTTCTTTGCCTTCGAGGCAGGTTGTGTTTCCTGCGTCTGATTCGGCTGGTGGGTCGAGGCAGGGGATTGCCGTGCGAACGCTATGGTTGATAAGAAACCGATGGCGCTAATTGTCGCTATTTTCTTCAACATGATTCATCTCCTCTTTCGTTGATCTTTGGTGTTTTCCTTAAAAAGGAATGGCCCGCTCACAAGGTATTGGCGAGCGGGCCTATTGATTTGGAGGCGATAAATCGCACCTGGACTCAAGTGAGGTGATAGGTCGCCGCCTGCCGCTTGCATAAGCGATACAGGGACGGGCAACAATTCATGCGGTGGGCGTGGTTTGTCATTTTAGGCGAAGACCTGACGTTGAACGACACCCGCTACATTGGTCAGACGGAAGTCGCGACCGGCGTAGCGGTAAGTAAGCTGCTCGTGATCGATGCCCATCAGTGCCAGCAGTGTGGCGTGCAGATCATTGATGTGCATACGACCATCAACGGCTGTCATGCCGATCTCATCGGTGCCGCCGTAGCTAAAGCCTTTCTTGACTCCAGCACCGGTAAGGAACATCGCGTAGCCAGTGATGTTGTGGTCCCGTCCATCGGCTCCCTGCGAGGTGGGTAGCCGTCCGAACTCCGAACCGAAGAGTACCAGTGTATCTTCGAGTAGGCCGCGCTGCTTCAGATCTTCCAGCAGGGCAGCGGTAGGCTGATCGATTCTGCGGCTCTGTTCGATGAGGCCGTTGTGCAGGTTGGTGTGATGATCCCAGCCCGGCTGGCGAATCTCAACAAAGCGAACACCGGCTTCGCTGAGCCTGCGGGCCATCAGGCACTGGCGGGCGAAGGAGCCTTCTAGACCCGGCTTGACGCCATAGGCATCGAGTACATGCTGCGGCTCCTTGGAGATATCCAATAGTGCCGGCACACTATCCTGCATGCGAAAGCCTAACTCGTAGGACTTGATCACTCCGTCCACGGCTTCCGGCGCACCCGCATAGGAAGCTACTTCGTGATTGAGGTCCTGGATGAGATCGATCTGCTCGCGTTCGAGAGCTCTGGACGTGGTCGCTGCGATATTCGGCATGCCGCCTGCATCACTTATCGCTGTTCCTTGATAGTAGGCGGGAAGAAAGGCGCTGCCATAGTTCGATGCTCCGCCAAAGGCGACGGGGGGATTGATCGTGACATAGCCGGGAAGATCCTGATTTTCCGTGCCAAGCCCATAGAGTAGCCACGAACCCATACTGGGGCGAGTTAGTGATGCGTTGGCACTCCCCGTATGTAGCTGCACGACAGCCTGCGGGTGAGCAGGCGTATCGGTGTAGAGACCGCGCAGAAAGCATAGGTCATCGGCGTGCCTGGCAATATTCGGCATTAATTCTGAGAACCATGCCCCCGAACTTCCATATTGCTTGAACTTGAATTTAGAAGCAGTGATCGTTCCACCGCCAGGCCCGGATTTTCCATCTCGCTTTTCAAGCTCCGGCTTGTACTCAAAGGTGTCTACACTCGACATGGCACCTTCTTGAAAGAGGAAGATAATGCGCTTGGCTTTGACTGGAAGGGGCGGCCGCTTTGGCGCCAGTGGGTTCAGAGCGTTTAGTTCAGCGGCAGAGGCCTTATTCGCAAGGGAGCCCAGAAGGCCAGCCAATGCGAGATGGCCGAAGCCTGCGCCGGCAGCACGCAGAACATTACGACGAGTTGTGATGAGAGGTTTATATTCCGGCATATCTAGCTTCTCCATGATCGTTTTCAAGCGTGTGTGTTATCTGACAAACTGAAAGGCCGCGGAGCCGTACAGCGATTGCACAAAGGCTGCCCAGGCTGCTTGTTTCGCAGTATCTGCTGGCGAGACAGGCGAATCATCCTGTTTCTCGTTGGCGTTCTCAACCGCATCATCTTGTGCCAGGCCATCTGAGCGAACAATGCCCGCTGTGATGGAAGAATCCTGGCTTCCGACGAGTGCGAGGTGTGCTGCGCCTGGGGTGGTAGCCGCAGGATGCGATTTGCTCCAGGTGTCCGCGTAACGCGCAAGGAAGGCTTTCACTCTTGCGGTGTCTTGCGGGGTAGGAGCGTGCCCAACGACTCGTTCATAGGTCTGTCGAATCCGTTCTGTATCGCTTTGAGACCGATTAGCTAGCAGGCTATCGGCAAGTTTTGCGGACTGCTGGCGAACGAACGGTGAGTTGAGCATGAACAGGGCCTGTGAAGGGACGGTCGTTGAGTCACGCTGTCCCGTTACGAGCGTCTGCGTCACTGGATCGAAGGCTGCCAGTGGACGAGGAATCTCATCTCGAAGAAGTGGCAGGTAAACACTTCTATAGTGGCTGCGATCCGCGGCAGACAGAATCGAGTGAACGACCGGACCATCGTCGCGCATCTCAATCATCCGCAGCGCCATGGAAGGCGAGCCCTTAGGGTGATCTAGATTGAGCTGGCCGGACGATGCCAGGATGCTGTCGCGAATCTCCTCAGCTTCCAGGCGGCGCGGGGCGTGCCGCCAGACGAAATGATCCGCGGGATCGATGTCACGGTATCCAGGTGGAATATCTGAACCTAGCCGGTAAGCACGAGTAAGAACAATCTCCCGGACAAGTTTCTTAGTCGACCATCCATTCCGGATGAAATCCTGTGCGAGGTAGTCGAGTAACTCCGGGTTTGAGGGTTGATCTCCCGTGGTGCCGAAGTTATCCAGACTACTTACAATGCCTGTCCCAAATAAATGCTGCCAGACCCGGTTTACATACACTCTCGACGTCAGTGGGTTATCGGGACGAGTGATCCATTGCGCCAGTTCCAGACGCCCGCTGTGATTTGCTGGAATCTGTTGTGTATTCGGCAGGCTAACCAGCGTCAGGAATCCTCTGGGTACGGCTGGCCCATGACGTTCTTCTACTCCGCGAATACGGACGGTGGTATCGGCTATGACTCCATCATGCACACTGTGTACACCGTAACCACGTTCTCCCAGATCGTTGATGAGTTGAAGATCTTCTCTATGTTGAATAAAGTTTTGGGTAATTGCCAGACGCCGCTGTTTCTCGGCTGCGGACAGCGGTGGCTGGATGGGGTTTATCTTCTTTGCTGCCTCCTCTTTTTTCTGGATGACCTGTAAGGCGTCGAATTCTTTTTTTGCTGCGTCTGTTTCAGCTTTTAATTTGTCGATCTGTGTTTGTGGGATAGCGGGAGCTTGCGAGGCCGTACTGAGGTAGCCAAGCTGTTTGGGCTCGTAGTAGGCCAGGCTGCTGCCGCCCATCTTGCTGCCCAGGCCTGCGGCGTCTACCGTGCTGGTGAATATGCCGGCCAATGCATAGTAGTCGGTGGCTGGAATGGGATCGAACTTATGGTCATGGCACCGGGCGCAGGATACGGTGAGGGCCATGGTGGAACGGGTGACGGTGTCGATCTGATCGTCAACGTTGTCCATCTTGAAGCGGGCCTTGAAGCGTTGGTTGACGTCCTTGGGGCCCAGGGCAAGATATCCGGTAGCTATGAGTAAGCGGTCGTGTTCGGCTGGTGTTGCAGCGGGAAGCAGATCTCCGGCTAACTGCTCCTGAAGGAAGCGGTTGTAGGGAACATCTCGATTGACGGAGTCAATGACGTAATCGCGATAGCGCCACGCATTGGGGTAGGGCATGTTGCGCGAAGGGCCGGAGGACTCCGCATAACGCGCTACATCCAGCCAGTGGCGGCCCCAGCGTTCTCCAAACTGCTGTGAGGCCAGGAGACGATCCACGAGGCTGGTGTAATCCTGCGCAGAGTGATTCTTCTGGAAGGTCTTCACCTCTGCTGGTGTAGGAGGAAGGCCGGTAAGGTCGTAGCTCAGGCGGCGAATCAGGGTAACTGGATCAGCCTCTTTGACCGGAGCTAGTTTCTTCTCTTCAAGCTTAGCCAGAATGAAATGGTCGATATTAGTCGATGACCACGAGTTATCAGCCACCGCTGGAATTGCCGGATTGGTGAGGGGCTGCCAGGACCAGTAATGAGACCGTAGCTTTGGATAGGCCGCTGCAAGCCGGGCAGGCGTCTGCGGAAGCTTCTCGGTCTCGTCCGGCCATGCGGCGCCGTTTTTGATCCAGGTCTCCAGAATGGCAACTTCCTCCGGAGGAAGTGCTTCATCGGTCTCCTGGGGCATGCGCTTCTTCGCATCGGCCGATTTAACTCGCGCGATGAGAAGACTCTTCTCCGGGTGCCCGGGAATAATGACTGGGCCGTCACTGCCGCCTGCGAAGATACTGATGCCTACATCGACACGCAACCCGCCGGCTTCTTTGAACGCATCCGAGTGGCAGTTATAGCAACGATTGACCAGAATAGGACGAACGTTCTTCTCGAAGTAAGCTAACTGCTCGGCCGTCGCTGGCCTTGGATACGGAATGACTCCAGCATGGACAGCCTGCTGGCCTGTGGTGGCACTGGAGGAGCCTGCGTTCTTACCGGCAGACCATAGGGCACCTTGTTGGATCCAGGCCTTCAGGTCGGCAATCTCTTTTGCGGAGAGCGGTTCGTCTTCGCCTTTGGGCATGCGTGTCTTGGTGTCAGTAGACAGAACACGCTGCAAGAGAAGACTATCGTCCGGCTTGCCAGGAATAATCGCGGGGCCTGACTTCCCACCCTTCAGCAAAGCGTCGCGATCATCTACCAGCAGACCGCCGGCAGACCGAGTCTGCGTAGAGTGGCAGTCATAGCAATGATTGGTAAGAATCGGCTGAATATTCTGGTCAAAGAATGCCGTTTGCTCCGGCGTAGGCGTCTGGGGAGGGGGCGTAGATGTTTGCGGAGAGATACGTGCGGCCGTAACCGGTGTGATCCGGTTAGAAGCGATAAGACCACCTAGCAGGAGCGTAGTGACAAAGAGGCCTGCGTATACGGGCCTGACTCTCTTTAAATGTGTGTTCATGCAAACCCTTTAGGCAACACTCAAGTGCCCTGCATGTGAAGCATGCGGAGATAGGAAGTATCTGAGAGTCATGCAGGCAGACGGAGATATCCGCGGGCATGGCTGAGATCAGAGATGAATTTTAGAAGGGGGTGTTACAGGAACTAGCAACAACGGCGACGAAGAGTCGCGCTGGGAGAGAACACAGAACC
Organism: Granulicella mallensis MP5ACTX8; assembly: GCF_000178955.2. Lineage (NCBI taxonomy): Bacteria > Pseudomonadati > Acidobacteriota > Terriglobia > Terriglobales > Acidobacteriaceae > Granulicella > Granulicella mallensis. The sequence goes on from NC_016631.1 coordinate 2,732,187, forward strand.
AGATAGCAATATATAAGTTTTCTGCATTGATATTGATTGAGCCACGGGTGAATAGAAAAGTCAAGGAATATTTGAATTATCGACCTGCATTTGAATGATTCATTCAAATGCAGGTCGATAATTCAAAATAAGTCAGCTTTGTCCGAAGGGATAAGGGGAATCCCAACCAACGGCAGTTCGGAAGGGTTATGCGTTTCAAGGTTGGGGAAGAGCCTCGCACGCGGCACCGCCACGCCGGCCTCCAGTGCCGCAGATTTTAGCTATTGGCGCATATAGTTTAGATTCTCAACTATAAAGATCAATACGAAACCTCGATTGCTCAATCTTCAATGAAGATGCACGCTGAATAGAGCTTGCAAGAAAGAACTAGCGCGAGGTTTTCCATGCAAAACGTGACGGCTGCCCCTTCCTTTTCTCTGCCCAGCAACGAACTTCTTGCCGGAAAGATTCTCCGAGTCGCCCTCGGCACGCTTGTACTTACGGCCTCCTCCTGGATCTCGATTCCCCTGTCTCCCATCCCCATTACCATGCAGACGTATGCGGTAATCGTGATCGGCTCGTTGTTTGGGGCTCGCATGGGGGCTATTACGGTACTGGCATGGCTGGCCGAGGCCGCGATCGGGTTCCCGGTTCTTGCCCAGGGAGCTGCTGGCCTGCCTGTATTCTTTGGGCCGTCCGCTGGATATCTTGCCAGCTTTCCTGTGATTGCCGCCTTTGCCGGCTGGTTTTCCGATCGCAAGTTCGACAGCGGACCGATCCGTTCGCTATTCACGATGCTTGCAGCCAATGCCATCAATCTTGGTCTTGGGGTGATGTGGTTGGCCGCCCTCCTCGGGTGGCATCGTGCCGTCATCGTCGGCTTCATGCCCTTTTGGATTGGCGGGATCGTCAAGGCCGTTCTGGCGACCACCACGGTACTCCTGATCCGCGGAGGCCGCGCTCGGCGCGCAACCGACGCGCGATGACGATCAGGCTTCGTCCCCACCATCTGCTTTGCATGCTGACTTTTGTAGGGGAAGGCTATACCCCTGCTTTCGTTGAGAACCTCGCACAGGTGATCGATCGCATTGCAGCGGGTAAAGAGGAGATAGAGATCATTGAAGGGCCTGATGACATCTGCGCAGGACTCCTGTCGGAAGGGGACTGCCACTGTCATAACGCCAGTGTTTTGATCCGGGACCAGCAGGCGGCAATCGCTGTCGGCGAACTGCTGCAACAGCCGATTCACGCGGGAACACTGTTGCAGCCGACAGACGATCTTCTTGGACGCCTGCGCCAGGCCTTTGCCTCTGGAACGATCCGCCAGGCGTGTACCGGCTGTCAGTGGTTCTCTATCTGTAGCCAGGTGGCTGGAGACGGCTTCAACGCGACGCGTCTGCTCAGTGGAATCCTGATCAATCGTCGCCTTCCAGCTCGAAATCGCCCACCTCAGAGGTGGGTGAGGAGCGGACGGTGCCTGTGGCAAGGGTAAAGAAAGCATTTCCGGCACGCGTCAGCGGCAGGTCGTTGCGCGAGATGAGGGCGAGGTCCCGTGGAATGTTGACCCCCTCTATATCGATGGCTTGTAAAAGTCCTCGGTTGAGTTCGTCGACGACGTTGATGCGTGGCAGGAAGCTGATCCCCAGGCCCCCAATAATCAGGCGTTTCAGCAACTCGCTGGAGTCGAGCTCCATGGCAATGCGCCGGGCTGTCTTGTTCTGGACGAACAGATGGTCGATCATCTCGCGCCGGCGGCCTTCTTTGGGAACAAGAAATCCGTACTGTGCGGCATGCGACAGCGTGACGGATTCCAGAGTGGTCAGGGGATGCCCCGCAGGCACCACAAGCACCAGCTTGTCTTCGTGAACCACCTCGACGTGGAGGCGCGGGTCTTTCACAGGCAGGGAGACAATGCCGAATTCCACCTCGCGATCCAGAACCAGCGCCAGGGTCTTGGACCGCTCGGCACGAACGATGTTGAGGGCGACGCGAGGGTATTGCTTTTTGAACTTGGAGATCAGAAGAGGCAGGACGTAGAGCGCTGTGGAATCGTTTGCGCTGACTGTCAACGTGCCGCGCGGCATACGCTCCAGGTCAGCCAACGTGAGTTGGATGTGCTTCAGTTGAATGAGGGACTGTTCCGCGAAGGGTTGAAAGACCCTGCCGGCTGCGGTCAGTGTCACTTTACTGCCGCCACGGTCCAACAGTCGATGCCCGAGGTGTGTTTCGAGAGCTCTGATCTGGGCAGAGATGGAAGGCTGTGTAACGTGCAGCTTCTCTCCGGCACGCGAAAAGCTCCTCTGGCGTGCCACCTCAAGAAAAGTATTTAACCAGTCAAAATCCATTTTGGCCCTTTGCAGAGTTTATGCAGCGAGGAGTGCGTGGCGTCTCAGTCCATATCCTTCCGGCTGCGCCCGGGAGTTTTCGTGTGAGCCACTCAAGGCTGCTTAGCGGGGTCGTTCGTACGACCCGGTTGGATTGAGTTCACCTTCGCGTGCCTGGCTCACGTCGATGAATTTCCTGGATGTTCCTATCTGTCGAACTTTACTGCCTCCTCGGCAGGGCCATGGTGAAGGGACGGCGGTGTCTTCGCCATGGGAGTCACCGCAGATCCAGCCAAATTGAAAAAGCTTTCTGCTTCAACGGTAGATGAAAACAAATGTTTCGCATAGGAAATACTGTGAATCGCATTATAGCCTATACGGCCAATACGAAAATCCCATACTGCAAGGTCGATGGCCCGCGCAGACTCATTTTGTAGCGCTTGAAGAGCGAGGTCTGAGAGCTTCCAGGACGTTGATTCGTCTCGGAGACAGTAGCTGAGCGTGGATGAGGCGGTGGTTGTGTAGCCGAAGGAGTGAAGGGCAAAGAAACATTCTTCCAGATTGAGCCCGGGGAGAGTGTATTTCGCTAGACCTGACAAAGATTTGTATCTAGCTTTTTACTGCAAAGAAAAACAGTATCTAAATTCTCTATCCAGAGAATAGGTAAATGCCAGTTTTCTTGATTTATGCAAAGTGCCTTCGCATAATCGACTCACGGTATTTCATAAACATTAAAAAATTCCAGAGCTCTACCGACGCTGACCAGATTCAGCCAGTATTTGCCTTCCATGCCGAATGATCGGTTGGCGTGTAAAGTCCTCGTTCGTCCTAAAAACCTGCAGGGTGCTGTCGCAGCTAGCACTGCGCGTAAGCAGTTAGGCCATGCCTACTCTGCCGACTCTGCTTTTCCATGGAGAATGTATATGCAGACTCGCTCTATTCGATATAGCACCACTCTTTTTCTTGCCTTTCTGTTTGCGGTCGGGGCCCCCTGGCTCTTAGCTCAGACGAACACGACGGCGCTATCTGGAACGGTGACGGATGCAACAGGTGCAATCCTTCCAGAAGTGAGTGTGAGTCTTTCGAATGAGGCGACTGGCAGTGTGCAGAATACGCAGACAAAGTCCAAAGGCGAATTTTCGTTTGAGCAGATACCTCCTGGGACTTACGACGTGAAGGTCGTCGCGCCAGGGTTCGCGGAACTGGATCAAAAGGTGGAACTACTCGTATCGACACCGGTCAAACTGACCTTCAAGATGACCGTAGGCACGAATGAAGTTGTGAATGTCGAAACCAGCCTGGCAGAGGTAAATACTACGGATGCTACGCTGGGGAAGGCTTTCAATAGTGCACAGGTGCAAAACCTGCCGTACCTTGCGAACAACGTTACCTACCTTCTCTCCTTGCAGCCGGGCGTTCTCGCATTGGACAGCGGTTCGCAGACCGGTGGATTGAATGCTGACCCGAGAACGGGCATTGTCAACGGCGCCCGCCAGGATCAGAGCAACATCTCGCTGGACGGTGTGGACAATAACGACCAGGTGTTCGGCTATGCCTTCAACGGTGCGTTGCGCTCCACGCGCGATTCGGTCGAAGAGTTTCGGGTAACGACGACGAATGCCAATGCGGATTCCGGGAGATCGTCGGGGGCACAAGTGTCGCTCGTTACACGGAGCGGAACCAATAAATTCCATGGCAGTGCTTACGAGTATTATCGTGATCCCGGTACTACTTCCAACAACTGGTTTATTAAGCAGGCGCAGCTGAGTTCGGGAGAACCCAACATTGCGGCCAAGGTTTTGGAGCATACCTATGGAGCTTCGCTGGGGCTCCCCATCCTGAAAGATAAGTTGTTTTTCTTTGGGGCGTATGAGGGATTCAAGCAGGCGAGCGATGTCCCAGTTGGCGAGACGGTGCCGTCAATTATTGGTGGCGGCGGTCTTGTTACCGGTAACGTAACGTATGAGGCCTGTCCCAGTTCGGCAAATTGCCAAAATGGAACTACCCATAAGACACTCACTCCGGCAGACATTGCGCAGTTGGATGGAAGGGCTCTCGATTCAGCCTGCAATCCCGCTTCACTCTGCACCGCTCCGAGCACGGATGCCGCAGCCATTGCTTACTTCAAGCAGTTTCCCATCGCTAACTCCAATGGAGCCGGCGATGGTTACAACACGGGTGGTTATAACTTTACCTCACCCGCGCCGGTTCATCAGATTACGAATATTGCTCGATTGGACTACACCATCAGCTCACGGCAGTCGCTCTTTGTGCGTGGTAATCTGCAAAGCGATAACCAGGCGACGCCGCTCCAGTTTCCCGGTCTACCCGCTGCTGCGAATATCTTTGGTAATAGCAAAGGCATTGCAGCAGGCCATACCTGGTCCATTAACGACAATATGACCAACAACTTCCGCTATGGCTTTATACGCATGGGGAGCGCCACAAGAGGCACCGGCAGTCTGCCCAACGTTAAGTTCGGTGCTTTCGATAATTTGAATGCTACGACGACCACGACGATCTATGACGTTGTGACCAACAATATCGTAGATGACTTTACATACGTGAAGGGGCGGCACACGATACAGGTTGGTGCGAACTTCCAGATACTCTCGAACGGAGAGTACTTCGACGCTCCGCTGGTAGCGACTGCGAATGTAAGTCCCAATCTTTTGGCGACTGCTGCGATCGCCAATCAAGGAGGGAGCCTTGATCCAGCGGCTTTTGCCTGTGCCGATTGCGGAACAGTATCGGCTGCCTTTTCTAACTTCTACAACAATGCGGTCATCTCGAACGTCGGAGCGATCGAGACGGCTACCTCCGGAACTGAGTTCGAGGTGAAAAATGGTTCTCTGAATCCTTTGGGGGCAGGTGTTATTCCTACCCATACCTTCCGTAATCTTGAACAGGAGTATTACGTTCAGGATCAATGGAAGGCTACGTCGCGATTCACACTAACGGTTGGTCTGCGTTATGTTCATCTCGGCGTTCCGTATGAGAAGAATGGACAGCAGATTGCCCCTACGATCTCGGCCGATACTTTTCTAGCGGATCGTACCGCGGCGGCCGATGCTGGCACCGCATACACTACGCGCATTGCGTTTCGTGCCTCTGGTTCTCCGAATGGTCAGCCCAACTTCTGGACTCCACAGAATCTCAACTTCGCTCCTCGTATTGCGTTTGCCTATGCTACGCCGGATAACAAGACATCGGTCCGCGGAGGCTTCGCTCTCGCCTACGATCACTTTGGCGCAGGTGTTATCGATTCCTATCAGTCAAACCCCCAGTCGCTTCTCTCGCTGTCGCAGACCAATCTTGCTACGTATACGGACATCAACTCGAACCCACGCTTTACCGGCTATCACGATGTTCCGACAGTACCGGGAGCTACGGGATCTCTGACATTACCGTACACGCCCGCAGATAGCCCCTTTACCTTCGATTACAGCATCAACGATCATCAGAAAACTCCATACGCAGAGACCTTCAACCTGACGTTGGAGCATCAGCTTCCTCATAGTCTGGATGTAACGGCATCGTATGTCGGACGCCTGGGGCGTCACCTGTTTGCGAATCTGGATATTGCGCAGCCAACCAATCTTTATGATCCAGCCAGTGGCCAGTCTTACTTTCAGGCGGCTACTGCCTACGATAAGATGGTTGACGCCGGGGTAGGGGCCGCGAATGTGCCGGATACAGGCTATTTTCATAATATCTTCCCCAACTTCAGCTATAACGGCTATAAAGGCGCGCAGGCCTACTATGCTGTCTTCGCCAATAACCGAGGCAACGAAACAAACGTTCTCTTCCAGGCGGATACCGACCCAACCGCTTCACCGGGTGGGCAGTCCTTCCGCTACTTCTTCCCTCAGACCTCTTCTATTTTTGTCCAATCCAGCATTGGGACAAGCAACTACAACGCCCTGCAGCTTTCTGTGCGCCAGGCTCTGAAGTACGGTCTGGAGTATGACGTGAACTACACCTACTCCAAATCAATGGATGAAGGCTCCGATCCGGAGAGAAATGGGACGTCCGGAAGTCCCATCATCAACACCTTTGGCAGACATCAGATGTACGGGGTCTCGGACTTCGATGTTCGCCACAATCTCACCGCCAACTACTCCATACCACTACCTTTCGGCAAAGGAACCCCATTTTTGAACAAGGGTGGTCTACTGGATCGTCTCGTGGGAGGATTTCAATTGAATGGAGTTGTTCACTACAGCACTGGTTTTCCCTTTAGCGCCTTGGCCACAGGCAACTGGGGGACCAATTTTGCGTTCTCCAGCAATATGGTGGAGACCAGTCCGATCCCAACGGGCGGACATCACTATGTTGCAAGTAATCAGACCGAGACAGCACTGAATGGAATTACGTCACAGCAGGCACATGCAAATCTTCGGTTTGCTTATGTGGGAGATAGTGGTCAGCGTAATAACTTCCGTTCTGATGGCTATCTCTCCATCGACGATGGTTTGTCGAAATCCTTCCATACCTTTGGCGAGCAAAGATTGAGGATCTCCGCGGAAATCTTCAATGTGATCAATACAAACCGTTTTGGGATCGTGCAGAATGACGGTACCAGCAGTAACTTCGGCGTATACCAGAACCAGCCTGCAGTCTCGACCGGTGGCCCAGGGTCGCTGCTGCTGCAGCCTCGACAGATGCAATTTTCGGGCAAGTATATCTTTTAGGGTTTATTGAAAGGGCCGGTGTAGGTTTCATTCGCACTGGTTTCATCTTTCAAAACTTAAACTCCAGTCATTTGATTGGGCCAACTGGTAAGTATTGAGGCACGTGTGAACAAGATATCTTTTGCTTTGACGAATCTGGCGGCAGTGCTTTGCCTTGCCGTATGTTCCGCTCATGCACAATTGCCTGAGCCCGATGGCGGGACGATTGAGCGTGGTGTCCTGCCTACTCGGTGGCTGTCAGAGGGATTGAAGTGCATGGAGATTCCTGAATGGCAGGTGCACGAGTACAACCCAAACTTCTTTCTTCTGCGCCAGTCTCCCTGTACGGATTATGAGAAGCCTGTTGTCTTTCTCTTCTTCGGGAAGGACAAGGCGATGCTGATCGACACGGGGTCGAGGAAAGGCAATCTCGCTCCTTCTCTCCAGTGGGTCGTGAAAAACTGGCTGGCAAGGAATGGCCGGACCAGCATTCCGTTACTTGTGGTCCATACTCATGAACATGGCGACCATATAGCGGGTGATGCGGCACTCCAGGCTATGAACGATCCGGCAATACCCGTGACCTTTCTTGCTCCTACGGATCTGGAGGCGGCGAAGCGCTTCTATGGAATTACGAACTGGCCCACCGACATCGGCCACATCGATCTTGGTGGACGCATGATCGACGTGATTCCAATTCCGGGACACAGTGCGCTGAGCATTGCGTTTTACGATCGACGGACGGCGATTCTTCTGTCGGGCGACACCCTCTATCCGGGACGACTCTATGTGCAGGACTTCGCAGCCTTTCAGGCGAGCACGGAGCGGCTGATCGAATTCACGAAGGGTAAGCCGGTAGCCCATATTCTGGGGAATCATATCGAGGAGACAAATACGCCGTTTCTGGATTACCCGGTAGGCACGATCTATCAGCCGAACGAGCATGAACTGGCGTTATCGCGGGGATCGCTGCTGGAGTTGGAAGATGCGCTGCTATCGATGCATGGCGTTCCGCAACGGATGGCGCTCCGGGACTTCTCGGTATGGCCTTCGGGACGGCAGTTTGCAAAACCCGGGGACAAGGAAAAGTACGAGAAGCATGCGAAGGAAGAGAAGGAAAAGATGTGGGAGCATTCGTTACAGTAGAGATGAATGGGATCATAGCAAAGCATCGATAGTCTATCTTTAGGTTTTGCATCATCGAAGGTTTCTTCGATTTATGAGGAGGAATATGAAGTCAGGTGTTGGTCTTATGGGTTTCAGCATTGCAGCTCTGGTATCTGTATCCGTCGCGTTCAACACAACATCCGTTCAGGCTCGCGAGGATGCCGCGAAGCCTGAGTTCTATACAACGCGCGTCAAGCCGATCTTCGATGAGAACTGCGCGCGTTGCCACGGGGGACCAAACCATCGTGGAGGATTGAATATGGATACCCGCGAGGCTCTGCTGAAGGGCGGACGTGATGGCGCGGTGGTGGTACCGGGAGATCCGGCAAAGTCTCTGCTGCTCACGTTGATCCGTCATGAAGGGCCAGCGAACGATCCCAAGGATATGCCCCCGAACAAGTCAAAGCTTTCGGATGCCGATATCAAGACCGTGATGGACTGGATCAAAGCGGGAGCGATCATGCCGCCAGCAGTCGCACAGTAAAAATAACGTCGCTTATACAGACGAAGAAACGCACAAGCCAATTGGCTTGTGCGTTTTACTTTGAGGAACCGTTATAGACAGCAGGGCTGCCGAGGATGCCGGCCTTGGGGAGATGACGGATGTAGAGAACCATCTGCCACATCTCATCATTAGAGAAGTCGCCATTGGACGGGGGCATGCCGGAAGGATAGATGCCATTCTTGATAATCCACTTGAGCTGCCCGTCGGTATAGGCCTGAACCTGGGGAAGGGCGAGCGAGGGGACTGGGGGAGAGATGGTCGCGGCAAAGGGGACGCCGGTATTCTGGCCATCGAGGCCATGGCAGACCATGCAGTAGGAAGTAAAGAGTTCCTTTCCTTCTTCGATGTTTTCGGCGCTCGCCTTGATCGGATTGATATCCTTTTTGCCCCCGACGGTGATGTGGTGCTTGGTCCAGTAAGCGACCTTGGTTTCGGTGGGCGAGGGAGGGGTAGCGCGGCAGCCCGCAAGGACTAGCGTCGAAAGCAGAAGGATGGCTGGCAGGTGCTTCATGGGTCCATTCAAATTGAGGATTGGGATCAAGGTAGTTTGTGTCTCATCATAAACGCCACCCAACGATGATGGAAGTATCGACATCGTTAGGTGGCGCTTTGATTTGCCTGAGAACGGGTCTTCCGGTTAGGCGATGATGTCGTGAATGACGTTTCCAGCAACGTCCGTAAGGCGGAAGTCGCGGCCGCTGGAGCGGAAGGTGAGCTTGGTGTGATCGATACCCATCAGGTAAAGAATCGTAGCGTGGATGTCATGGACGTGGACGGGTTTGTCGACGACCTTCCAGCCGAAGTCATCGGTGGCGCCATAGGTCATGCCGCCTTTGACGCCGCCGCCGGCGAGCCACATCGTGAAGCCGTGGGGATTGTGATCGCGGCCAGCGTGAGTGCCCGCGCCGCCGAGTTCAACGACCGGGGTGCGGCCGAACTCCGAACCGCAGACGATGATGGTCTCGTCGAGAAGACCGCGAGCCTTTAGATCCTTGATGAGTGCCGCGAAGGGCTGATCGGAGTCCTTCGCATTTTTGCGGTGAGCCTGGATGTCCTGGTGCGCATCCCACGGATCGCCAGCGGAGTAATAAACCTGGACCATGCGAACGCCGCGCTCGATGAGGCGGGCCGCTGTAAGGCAGCCGCGAGCCGTTGAGCCTTCGCCGTACATCTTGATGGTCGCCGCAGACTCCTTGCGAACGTCGAAGACATCAGGGGCTTCGGTCTGCATGCGATAGGCCGTCTCCATTGAGCCGATCGTGGCTTCGAGCTGGGGATCAGCATCCGCTACGTTGCCGTAGGTCTCTTCTTCGTTGAGAGCATCCAGCTTTTTGACGAGTTCCAGTTCCTTGCGCTGCTGCGTGATGTCGTACTTCGAGTTATGGATGTCGGGAATCAGCTTGTAAGGATCGAAGTCCTTCGAGCTCGTGTCGCTCGACACATAAGTCGCCTGGTTGACGGCAGGAAGGAAGCCGGAACTCCAGAGCGGTGGACCCACGGTGGTGGGAACCTTGGGGCAGAGAACCACGAAGCCGGGAAGGTTCTTGTTGGTCGTACCGAGGCCATAGGTCAGCCAGGAGCCCATGGAGGGGCGGCCAATGATGTTCGCGCCGGTGTTCATCATGATGAGCGCGGGCTCGTGGTTGGGAATCTCCGTGAAGACGGATTTGACGACGCAGATGTCGTCGGCGCAGGCACCCACGTTGGGGAAGAGCTCCGAGACTTCGAGGCCGCTCTTGCCGTAGCGCGAGAACTCGAAGGGCGACTTCATCAGGGTGCCGGTCTTGCGCTCGTGGCCCAGATCGCCACCGGGCATAGGCTGCCCGTGGTACTTGGTGAGCATCGGCTTGTTGTCGAAGCTGTCGATGTGAGACAGGCCACCGTTCATGAACAGGAAGATGACGTGCTTGGCCTTGGGCTTGAAGTGCGGATCGCGGAGCATCCAGGGGTTGGTGGCAGCCGTGTCCGCGGCGACCGAGCCGGGATTCTTCGCGTTGAGGGTTTCCGCCTCCGCGAGAGACTCGCCGAGCATACCGGCGAAGCTCATCATGGCGAATCCGCCGCCAATCTTGCGGAGTGCATCACGACGATTGATAGGTTTCGGCTTCTGACAAGACATAGTCTGATCTCCTGGTTCGAGCAAAATTTCTAGTACTTTCGAATGCCTGGGACCTGTCTGAAAGCGACCGGACCCACTGTAGCCGTGCGGTTAGTTGAGAAACTCGAATTCATTCGAACTGAAGAGGACGCGGCAGTATTCCTTCCACGCGCTGATCGGTTCCTGGTTGACCATGTAGCCGGGTTTATCCGGAGTCGTCTTCAGAAACTCAATGCCGGCCTGAAGCTCAGCGGGAGTCGGGGCGCGGCCAAAGAGGAGGCGGTAGGTCTCCGTGATGCGGGCTGCGTCGTTACCCTTCGGATAGACACGGTTGGAGAGCACCTCCGCCTGCTTGTACACGAAGGGATCGTTCATGAAGTAGAGGCGCTGGACGGGCACGTTGGTGGAGAAGCGCTGTTCCGCCGTGAACGTCGGGTTGGGGAAGTCGAAGGCTTGCAGGAACGGATCGATGCGGAACCTGCTGACCTTGGCATAGACCGTGCGCTTGTCGTTATCGATGCCGAGCGCTGTGGCTGGGCCACCGGTCTCCTTGGTGTCGAGGTCTCCTGCAACGAAGAGGATGGAATCGCGAAGTTGTTCGGCGTCGAGGCGTTGCAGTGAGAAGTGCGAGTAGAAGCGGTTGAGGGGATCCTTGACGTGCTCGTCCGGAGTCTCCTTGCTGCTCTGCTGATAGACGGCGGAGAGCATGATCATGCGTTGCAGCTTCTTGAGCGACATGCCGTTCTTCTGGAACTGCGTGGCAAGGTACTCGAGGAGCGCCGGATCCGAGGGAGGATCGCCGATGACGCCGAAGTTATCCGGCGTATTTACGATGCCCGTGCCGAAGTGCCACTTCCAAACGCGATTGACGAAGACGCGGCTGGCGATTGGGCTGGCAATAATATCGTCGGCGAGCTGAAGCCTTCCGCTGCCCTGGGTGTAAGGCTTTTTGCCTGCTGGCCCGAGGACGGTGAGAAAGGCTCTCGGAACAACGTCGCCCTGGGCGTGGGGGTTACCACGCAGATCGAGCGCGATGTCTACTAGCTTGGGTTTATCGGCCATGCCATGGACGAAGGGATACATCTCCGGAACGTCCTTGGGGGCACCACGGCGGCCACCACCACCGTCGCCTTGCAGCGAGGTGAGATAGGCCTGTTCAACCGGACCGAGGCGACGGGTGAGTTCCCAGCCACGGAAGCTGAAGAGCGCTGGATCGCCGCGGCCTTCCTCTCCTTCGCCCGAGCTGAGGCTACGGACGAAGAGGTCGGTGTAGAGGTTGGCTTCCTCAGGGGGAAGGACCTTGAGCTCCAGCGTGCAGCCTGGGCAGAACTCATCGTAGGTATCGAACTGGTTCGGCTTGACGTCTTTCTCGCGACGAGTAGGAACGCCAGCCTTCGCCTTGATCTTGTCGTTCTCGTCCTCAATGGCTTTGTTCTTGAACTCGAGATCGAGAATCCGCTGCTGGAAGGAGCTGGCGAGGAACTTAGCTTGGTCCTCCGAGCCTCCCTCCGCGATCATGAGCTGCCAATCCTTGAGATAGGGATAGTACAGAGGCTTCTTGGCGAGGAACTTCACCCAGCGATCCAGTAGTTCGGGATCGAGACGAGCCTGATCGGCAGCGTCTTCGGACTTCATCTTGGGCTTACCCGCGACTCGCCAGGCCGCAACCATGTAGGCAGAGCTCTGCGCGGCATAGGCCTTGGAAAGCTGCTCTCCGGCAGTCTTGGTGTACTCCTGCGCGGCATCGTCCTTGCTGTTGGCTTGCTTGAACTTCTCGCGCCAGAAGTTGACTTCGGAGTCGGGAACGAAGTTGTACTCCTTATAGGTGGAGTTCGCGAAGACTCCACCGAGTGCATAGTAGTCCTTGGCCAGGATGGGGTCGTACTTGTGATCGTGGCAACGAGCGCAGGCCACGGTCATTCCGAGGAAGCCGCGAGTGACGGCATCGATGCGCTCATTGCGTTCGTCTGCGCGGCCTTGAATCGGCTCTGCCTGATCCCAGATCCAGGGTGCACCGCCGAGGAAGCCCGTCCCCTTGAGATCTTCGGCTGTGGGATGGTTGGACATGAGGTCGCCGGCGAGCTGCCGTTTTACGAACTGGTCGTAGGGCATGTCTTGGTTGATGGACTTGATGACCCAGTCGCGATAGACCCAGGCTCCATCGAGCGGCATGTAGCCACGGCCACGCGGATCGAGGCCACGGATATCATCGTCGCCGTAGCGTGCGACATCGAGCCAGTGACGGCCCCAGCGCTCCCCGTAGTGAGGTGAGGCCAGAAGGCGATCAACGACTTTCGCGAATGCATCGGGGGAGCTGTCTTTCTCGAAAGCTTCAATCTCTTCAGGTGTCGGTGGCAGGCCGATGAGGTCAAGCGTGGCGCGACGGAGGAGGGTGCGCTTGTCGGCCATAGGCGCAGGCTTGAGGCCCTTCTCTTCAAGCTTCGCGAGAACAAAGTGATCGATGTCGGTCTTGGCCCAAGCCTTGAGCTGTGCGTCCTTGATCTCGGGAACCGTCGGCTCCTGCAGGGGAACGAAGGACCAGAACTTACGCATGTCGTCGGTGATCTGCTTGCCCGCAGGACGAACTGCGGCGGTGCTCTGGGGCCAGGGAGCGCCCATGCGAATCCAGTCGGAGAGAACCTGTACTTCCTCGGCGGTCAGCTTGGTGCCCTTGGGAGGCATCTTGAGCTCGCCTGTCTGGTGAACGGCCTGAACGAGAAGGCTCTTTTCGGGGTCGCCGGAGACGATGGCAGGGCCCGTGTCGCCACCCTTGAGAATCGACTCGCGGGAGGTAAGACTGAGGCCACCCGCAGCGCGATCCTGATGGCAGGAGCCGCAGGAGTTGGCCAGGATGGGACGAACCTTAGTCTCGAAGAAGTCGTCGCCGGGCGTGCCTTTTGCCTGGGCTGAGGTCAGCAGGGCTACGACGGGCTTGGAGGGCTCGGCGCTATCCCAGGAGCCGCCACGGCGAACCCATTCGACGAGGTCGGCAATGTCTCCGTCGGCGAGCTTGTCGCCCTTGGGGGGCATTTTGAGATCGCCGGTCTGGCGGACGGCTTTGATGAGGAGGCTCTTCTCGGGGTCGCCGGGAACCATGGCAGGGCCGGAGTCGCCACCCTTGAGTACGCCGTCGAGAGAGTCCAGGCGCAGACCGCCGGCCATCTCCGTGGTGTGGCACTGGTAGCAACGCTGAGCGAGAACAGGGCGAACCTTCTGCGTGAAGTATTGAGTATTATCCTCGGCTGAGGGCGTGGCGGCGGCATGGGCGCTCGCTTGTCCGTGAACGGTGGTATTGCTGGCAGCCAGGAAGCTGATCGTGACGAAGCTGCAAGCCCCGAGGATGCGGATCAAAGTTTGAGTGGGGATACGAAGGTTCTTCACAGCGTCTCTCCATCTGAGGGGAAGGCGTTAGGTGATTCGTAAGGATCGTTGGCGGCGTTGAGGTCGGCAGAAGGGGCGTGATGATCTCCGCGAGAGAACCGCTCGACGTGCTCGACGAGATCGAGGAATTGCTGGCCGTTGTTGCGCAGGCTCATGCCGGAGGCGGGAAGCTTCATGTCGAGAGCAACGCGCGAACCGCAGTGGTCTTCGCGGCTCTGGCGAGCGAGGACGATCACGCGGGTTCCGAGGATGAGAGCTTCAGCCGTGTTGTGGGTAACGAAGACAACCGTGGGTTTGGTCTCTGCCCATACGGTGCGCAGCAGGCGTTGCAGGTTGGAGCGAGTCGCGGGATCGAGCGCGCTAAAAGCCTCGTCCATCAGCAAGACGCGAGACTTCATCATGAGTGCCTGCGCGATCGCTACGCGCTGCTGCATGCCGCCGGAGAGCTGATGCGGATACTTCGCGGCGTCCGATGCCTGAAGTCCCATGTGGCTAAGCTGACGAAGCGCCTCTTCGCGGACCTGACGACGGAAGGCGCGGAAGCTGGGGAGCAGGCGACCGAGGATGTGGTATTTCGAGGTCTCCGGTCCCATCGCGAGGTTCTCGAGAACGGTGCGGTCGGGGAAGAGGGAGTACTTCTGCGGAACGTAGCTGGAGCGGGCATCGACCCGCTGCACGAGACTGCCTGCAACGGAGATACGACCGGAGGTGGGACGATCCTGGCCGAGGATCAGGCGGAGCAGCGTGCTCTTTCCGCAGCCGGTCTCGCCGAGCAGAACGACGAACTCGCCTTCTTCGATATCGAGCGAGATGTTCTCCAGAACGGTGCGGCATCCCTTACGTCCGGTGGGGAAGGAGACGGAGACATCGTCAATATGAATAGCGGTGGCCGTGCGGGCAGGCGCAGCCGTCATGGTGTCGAGAGATTTCGTCTCTCGCGCGCCGTTTACGGGAGGTGTCATTTCGAGCGTGCTCAAGCCTGAAACCATGGATGCAGCCTCCTGTTGATCACGCGCAAAGAAAAGTCGATGAGGAAGAGAAGGAAGGCAACCCAGAGGACATACGGAAGAATGATGTCCATGCCCATGTGGCGGCGCATGATGGCAATGCGGTAGGCCAGGCCGTCGGAGGCGGCGATCATCTCTCCGGCGAAGAGGAAGAGCATCATGGGTTTGAGGTTGAGGCGAAGACTGTTGATGACCTGCGGCAGGATCTGCCGAAAGACGACGCGGTAGGCGACGTCGAAGTTGTTGGCGTCCAGCGTGAAGGCCTTGACGATCTGCTCCTGGGGAACGGCCTTCACCATCTGGGTTACATCGAGGATCATGGTGGGCGCGACGCCTATGACGACAAGGGCGATCTTGGACCACTCGTCAATGCCGAAGACGATGAAGAGGATGGGTAGAAGCGAAAGAGCGACGATCTTATCGAAGAAGAGGACGAAGCGCAGGAACCCGGCACCGAACCAGGGGAAGAGTCCGATGTGAAGGGCGAGGATCACGGCAGGAATCAGAAGGAAGAGGCTGATGAAGAAGCGACGGCCGCTCGACACGGTGTCCTTCCAGATCATGGAGTGGTGAACCCGCTCCCACGTGGAGGCATTGTCGGCGGGGATGTAGTCATCCTCCTCCGCGGGTTCAAGGACAGCGGAACGAATGCCGGCGAGAAGCTGGTGTCCGCTGGGGACGATGCGGTCTTCAGGGTTCTCACGGTGCCGGCTGATCGAGGTCTGCATGTAGAGGCCGATGCACACGACGAAGATGAGGCAGGAGAACGCCTGCATCAGCAGCCGGTTAGGCCGCGCCTGGATGTCGAATGGGGAAAGGTTCGCCATAAACGCTAGAGCTTTCCTTGTTGTGCAGCCTGCATGTAGGCCGCGTTGAAGCGGAAGCGGACGCGATCTTTCTTGCCCTGAATCGCGCCATTCGGATAGGCAATAGCTACGTCATCGACGGACTTGATGCCCTGGCCAAGCAGGCCGTGCGTAAAGCAGAACTGGCGAACCAGGTCCATCTTCTTCTGAAGGTCGGGGCTGGTGGTAAAGTCCACGGCGGATTTAGGTGTAGCGAAGAGGGCCGTGGTCTTGAGCTGCTCTTTGTAGGAGTCGGTGGAGTCTCCGGAGGCCGCAGCGGAGTACTTGATGGCAGCAGCTTGTCCTGAAGCGACCTGCTGAATCGTCTCGTACCAGGCGCCGGTGATGGCCTTGGCGAATTTCTGACCGTTGGGGGTGTTGAGCAGTTCGGTGCGGACGACGAGAAGATCCATGATCTCGCCGGGGATCTTCGAGGAGTCGAAGATAGACTGGACACTTTTATCGCCGACGATCTGGCTGACAAGAGGCTTCCAGGTAACTACGGCCTGATTGGACTTGTTATTCAGGAAGGCTGCGACGATGTCGGAGTCCGAGGTGTTGATGAGGTGAAGCTTGGAGAGCTGTGCCTGCTGACCGTTGAGCACCATGCCACGCTCCAGCAGGTATTCGGATACGGTCTTCTGAACCAGCATGATGGGCTTGCGGGGAAGCGTGCTGAAATTGAGGCCATTGCGTACCAGTACGGCGTCGTTGCCGTTGCTGTAGTCGCCGACGATGATCGCTGTGGAGTCGACACCGGCGGCGGCCGGCATGTCGAGTGCCTCCATGTTGGTCATAGTGCAGGCATCGATGTTCTTGGCTACGAAAGAATCGAGTGAGGCCGCATAGTCAAAGCGCTGAACCTTGATGGTGATGCCGTACTTGTCGGCCCACTTCTTCAAAATGCCCGACTTCTGCATGTAGAAATAGGGGTTCCAACCGGCATAGACGGACCAGCCAACGGTAAAGGTCGGTGTGTCGGCCTGTGCGGCAGCAGGAGCAAGGATTCCCAGAAGCAGGAACATCGCACAGGTCAGAGAGAATAAGCGCGGCTTGGTCACTTTTATCAACACCTCGGCGTTTCGAACGGTCGTACCGTTGCAACGTGTTCTGAGAATTAAGAGTTAGTTAGCTTTCCCTGAGAGCGCCGATCAAGCTGTTGCCTGAAGCGGCATCTGTAGTTAACGCCGCAAACATGAGCCAAGTTTAGACCGGATAATCGCGAAATCAATGGGGTATTGAAGCAATCGATGCAGGTCATACGAGAATGACATGGGATAGATTTTCCATTATGAGTCGAATAGGGAAATCAAATACTCGGGCGGGTTCTTGTAGGGAAAGGTGAACTAGTTTGAGTCGCTGGATGCCGCACCCATGCCCGCCTTTCCGCCTTCTTTTTTGGGCTTGTAAGTACCATCGAGGACCTGGTCGATCGTGGAGAGCATTTCAGGAGAGTCCGGGGCTGCATCCGGATCTAGCCGGGCGATGACGTTGCCTTTTTTGTCCACGATGAACTTCGTATAGTTCCAGGCGACGGGGCCACCAGTGGGTGCGCTCTTGCTCTTCGTGAGATAGAGATAGAAGGGAAGTGCGTCGTCGCCGGTGAGCTTGGATACGCCCGTAATGAGAAAGTCAACCTTGGCATCGGCATAGGCCTTCTGAATCTCGGGGCCTGTGCCGGGTTCTGCCGCACCGAATTCGTTGGATGGAATACCGATGACGACAAGTCCCTTGTCCTTGTAGGTATCGTTCAACTTGATAAGAGCGGGAAGCTGGTCGTTGTAACTCGACTTGCGGCCAAGGTTGACGATGAGAATATATTTGCCCTTGTAATTTGAAAGCGGGATGTCTTTTCCGTCCGCGCTTGGAAGGGAATAGTCATACGCGTTCTTCTCGGGTTTGGCATTCGGCCCTTCTGCCGCGTCGGCTCCGCCACCGTGCCGTCTGCCTCCTCCGCTGCCTGATGGTTTTGCTTGGTCTGTGCGGGCGGCCTGTGGGGCTGGTGTTGCAGGAGTATCAGGAGTGGTCTTTGCCTGGGCGAATCCGGGCGTAGCTGAGACTACAAGAAGTGTGAGAAGCAAGGCGTAGCCTGCTTTGATCTTCTTCGTGAGAACCGTCTTCTGAGGCTTCGGATTTTTAATCAGGTTAGACACTTGAATACTCCTGGTAGTTATTCCCGGAATCAGCGAAGCTGATCGATACACCTTCGTTGAAGCCTTACACCCCATCCTCTTGAGGTTTAGAGAATGAGGTGTAAGGTGATGCCGATTAGAAGTAGTACTTGCCCGAGAACTGCATCTGTCGCGGCGATGTAAGTAATGCAGTGTTGGTGGCTGTAGGTGCGTAGTTGCCGAACTTCACATTGGCAACAGCGGCAGTGGGGGTACTGAAGCGGACGTTATTGAAGATGTTGAATCCCTCGACCGAGATCTTGAAACTTTGATCGCGGAAGGTCCTGAACGACTTGCTCAGACCATCGTCGAAAGAGAGATAGCCATCGGCCAGCAGCGAGTTCCGTTGGCCGACCTCACCCGGATACGCATACCGGAAGGCGGCTGCTGCCTGGGCCTGTGTATCCGACTTGAAGGCTGTCTCGTAGGGAGTCGCTGTATTTTGTACGAAGCGATGTCCCCCTGAGGCAATAGGAGCGATCTTAACGAGATAGCTCGTCATGTCGAAGTTGGTTCCATATCCAGAGGCGGATGCGCTCCAGGGAAATGCGCTGCTGTAGCGGACCGTGCCGTTGAGTTGCCAGCCACTGAGGATGCGGTCCATGATGGCGCCGGGTTTATTGAAGAACAGTTGGCCCTTGCCGAAAGGCAGGCTAAGGCTGTAGTTGGCTGTCAGATTATGACGCGCGTCGAAATCCGAAACGGCGTAGTTCTCTCGCGGGCTGAAGGTGTTAAGAATGCTGCTTGCGTTGGAACGCTCAGGAGACGATCCATAATCCAGCGACTTCGACAAGGTGTAGTTGATGTCGTACTCATTGCCGTATTTGAAGGCGTGACGAACGGAAAGCTGGAAAGCGTTGTAGTTGCTGGTTCCGATCGAAGACTCCACGTAAATAGAGGTGTATTGAGGGTAGAAGAACTGTTCGATGCCCTTGGGATTGAAGCCGGGAGTGGTATCGAAATTGTAGAGAGTGTTGGTGTCGTTACCGCTCTTACGGTCAACAGTGAGCGATGCATAGTAGGCTTTGGCACCGGTGTATTTTCCTGCTGGAATGGCTGCAGTCGGAACCTTTTGGGTGTAGGTCGCATTCGGGAAGATGTCCTGAAAGTAACCACTGTTCGGAATGCTGCCGATCGAGGCACCGGCATCGATCGCCTTGTCAAAGGCGGTCGCGGCCTGGAAGTAGGTGAGGCTACTTCCTGCGTCATAAAGATTGGTGGGGGCAGCAACATCAAGGTTGTTCAGAACGTGACGTCCGAGCCTGCCGACGTAGGAGGCTGTGACCGTCATGCCGTGGATCACTTCATGCTGGACGGACAGGTTGAAGGTCTCGGCGTAGGGGGTTTTGAGGTTGGAGTTGATGTCCCTTTTGAAAGAGCTACCGAAGGCCGTAATCGAGGTATCCGCCGGGGTAATGGGGAAGGGCTGGGTAGCCGCACTTACAGCGGGTGCGGGTACATTCTCGAAGCCGGTAAACTCTGCAGTGGTAGCGGTAGTAGGGAATGCAAAGCCATTATTACGGCTCAGAGCAAAAGCACCGCCGGAGTCATAGGCATCGATAACCGCTTCACCGAAGTGATCGAAGGCCAGGGCGAAGCCGCCGCGAACAGAGGTGCGATTGTTCGGTGTGGCATAGGCGAAGGCCACGCGCGGAGCAAAGTTGAGCTTCTGCGGTTTATAGAGATTGGGCGCCCCATTGGCCTGACCACCCGGTACGACACTGATGCGAGTGTTATAGGCTGTGCCAGCTGCTGCTGCTGCCTCACGATTCTGCAGGAAGGTGGTGCCAAGATCGATATTGGGCGCAACCTGCTGGCCGTTTTCCTCATAGGGAACGCCAAGATGGGTATAGCGGAGACCGGCGGTCAGAGTGAGTTGCGAAGTGGCTTTCCACTGATCCTGGAAGTAATATTCCTGTTCAAGCGCCTTATAGATATGCGTGGGAACCGTTCCGGTGGGTGCGGCAACCAGTGAGTTATTTTGAACAATGAAATTCGTATAAGAGGTGGCAGAGGTGATGCCGCCAACGTTTGCCAGGATGTCATTGTTGTACGAAGGATAGAAGGACGTTGCGACCGCTCCGTAGGTCCCGGTTGGATCGAGGTTCGCTCCGCTACCTGCAATAGCATCCGAGGCCAGTACCGTGTAGGACACGGAGGCAGAAGAATAGAGGGTGCTGGAGGAATAGCGGCTATTAGAAATAAAGCGGTCATTCACGCCGAACTGGAAGGTGTGCCTGCCTTTCACATAAGCTGCGTCATCGATGATGTTATTGGTGGTAACGAGGTAGATCGTATCGCCGGTAGCACCGGTGGTGGTCCCCGTTCCAGTCAGCGAACTAAAGGCGCCGAAAGTAACATAGGGATGGGATCCCGCGCCTCGAGTCGCTGTTCCCTCGCGGATAAAGCCGTATCGCAGATTGTTCGTCAAAGCGTCGCTGACCTGCCAGATGTGACCCGCAGCCAGGCCTTTGTTGTTTGAGTAGGTAACGCTATTTGGCGGTTGACCTGGAAACTGAAGTGCGCTGGCCTGGTTGTCGCTCTGGAGCGTGCCCCGGATAAAGAGGCTTTGGTGGGCGTTGATGGTGTAATCCAGTCGAGCGACATTGGTGATCTGGTGAACGGGTTGCGGCGATGCGAAGATATAGGTTCCCGTGTTATAGCCGTCACCACCGGAGTTTGAATTCGCTGCCGGGAACTGCTTGAAGTAGGCGAGGGCAGCAGCATTGGTACCGGGTGCGCTGCACAGCGTACAGCCCTGATCCATAGCTGCGATACTATCCGGCGTCAGGACCTGAACTCCGCTCGAGGCCAATGGGTAGAGGACATTTCCAGTGACCAGGCCACCGACATTTACGCCATTAATGTTGACCGTCCCTCCCGCAACAGGGTTGGGAATGGAGGGCACGATCTGTGTGACGATGGAGTCTGTGGCCTGCTTGAATCCTTCATAGGCCCCGAAAAAGAAGAGCTTGTCCTTGATGATAGGAGCGCCCAGAGAGCCACCATAGGTATGTTGCAGCACCTTTGCGGCAATGTTGGGCTGCTTCGACTGGAGTTGCGTTTGCTTGAGAAACCAGTTATTCGCCGCTGCGGCAGGATCGCGATAGAGCTCGTAAGCACTGCCATGAATCTTGTTGGTGCCGCTGCGGGTGCTGACGGAAACCTGACCGCCGGAAGACCGGCCTGCATCCGCGCCGCTGTTGGTGGTGGTGACGCGGAATTCTTCGACAGACTCACGCGTGGAACGCAGTACGCCGACAAAGGCATATCCATAGTTAGGATCGTTATTGTCGACGCCGTCGAGAGTGAGGTTCGTCTGGTCCTGTCGAGCCCCGTTCACAATGCCGGTACGGATGTCGGTATTGACGCCGCCTGTGGTAGCACCGGGATCAAGGGCGAGAACGCCCGGCTGAAGCGATAGAAGGTAGTTGACGTTATTGGCCAGATAGGGAAGGTTCTGGACCTGTGCACTATTGAAGGCTTTGCCCAGGGTGGCATCCGTGGTGTTGACCGCAGACAGGGACGTGCTCTCGACATTGACGATTTCATTCGCCCCAACTGTTAGCTTGAAGTTGGCCTTGAGCGGTGTGGCAACAAGGAGTTCCACTTGCTCTACCTGTTCGGAAAAACCGGGGACGGTGACCGTGACTGTATATTTGCCAGGCTCAACCTGTTCAAAGCCATAGTTTCCCTTGTCATCAGTCTTGATGCTCTTGGTGAGTCCAGTCGCAGGATTGGAAAGGGTAACGGAGGCTTCGCCGAGCATGGCTCCGGTGGCATCCATAACAGTGCCTGTGAGGCTGGTGGTATTACTCTGCGCCATCATGGGGCGAGACAGCAGCGGAGAGATAACTCCCAGAAGCGTACAGATAAGGCCGAAAAACGTTATCTTAACCAATCGTTTGATACGAAAGTCCATGCACTACCTCCAGGGAAGCGGGATGAAATAGAAACGGATGATTTTGCAATTCTGCAAGTGCAGATGGAATCTGCATTCGTCGGAACCGACGAAAAGCCTTTTATTGCTGTCTGGTGAAAAGAGCTTAGCGTGCGAGAAGTGAAAGTCAAAGGGACATGGATTTCTCTTATAGACCGCATAAGACCCGAAGATTGCATCTCTGCCAAAGGATCGGTACTGTGTGTGCCCCATCCTTTCGTGAAACTCCAGCAATTGAAACGAGATGACGCTATCTATAGAAGGGAACGCACGAAGATGAGAGTCAGTGTCTCAGCGGGAGTAAATGGCCCATATTTGAGCCTGTCTGGATGCAGGCACTTATGCGAGGCGCTTGCTATCTGCGTTTGCCTATATCGGTGATAGCCAATTTGCATACCCACTCACTGCTAAATGCTTTTGTGGTCTAGTTAAGAAAATCTGTGACCACGCAGAATCTCCTTTCCTATCCATGATTTCCATGCAGGGGGCTTGAAAGAAATGTCCTTACACGATCAGGTTTTGTCCGTAACGGGGCGTACCCTTCTCTTCGCTGGGATTGCGTTGGCGCCGCTCGCATTCAGTCAGACGCCAGCCTCACCGCCAGTTCCTCCAGCGGGACAGGCTCCCGTCAGGGTTCGGCCGCCTCGTATCGTCAGGCCCGGTGTGGCTACGGAAGGTGTCTCGCGCTCTATGGCAGATATCCAGACCGAAGCCGTCCTTCCGGTAGAGGGGTCGCCTGATTGGGCGGTCGTCACGAAAGATTCTGTCTGGATTACGAGTGCTCGAGCGAACCATGTTGTCCAGCTTCTTTCAGCTACCAATAAGGTGGGGCTGATCGTCGATGTGCAGCGTCCTTGCTCTGGACTGGCGGACGGATTCGGATCGATCTGGATTCCGAGCTGCGGTGGACACTCTGTCATTCGTGTCGATCCCACAACGGGAAAGACGGTGGCGGAGATCGCAGGAGACCCGGCGAACTCCGAGGGTGGAATTACTGTTGGCGCGGGTTCGGTCTGGATGGTTACGAAGCCATCGGCCTTGGTACGGATCGATCCAAAGACGAATGCGGTAGCCGCAACCATTGAGCTCCCCTCTGGCTCGGAAAATCCTTTATTCAGTGATGGCTTTATCTGGATCTCCTCTTTTGAGCATGACCAGTTGCTGAAGGTCGATCCTGCTTCGGAAAAGATTGTCGCCACGATTCCCGTAGGCCCCAAGCCTCGCTTTCTTACAGCGGGCGCCGGTTCGGTATGGACGCTCAATCAAGGTGATGGAACAATCACCCGGGTCGAGATGAAGACTGGCAAGGTCGTTGCAACGATCTCGTGTGGCATCCCCGGCAGCGGGGGAGAAATCACCTTTGGAGCCGGATCTGTGTGGGCTACCATGTTTGATTTTCCCTTGACCCAGGTGGATCCGAAAACCAATAAGGTCGCGAAGCAATGGGGTGGTCCCGGTGGCGACGGCATACGGTTCGGATTCGGATCGGTATGGCTTTCGAATGGACGCCAAGGCACGGTATGGCGAATATCCCCGGATCAGAAATAACGAGCTGTGCTTTTGATTTATGACATCAGCAGAAATATTGGAACGGATGCACTGGATGTGCATCGCCCTTTCGGTAGAAGGTACTGAAGAAGGACGGATCTATTGAATACATCTACTCTCTGGGAGGAGACTCTCCCCGGCTCGTCTTCCTGGTCTCATATCTTGAAGCGCGGTACAGCGCTTCGCATTGAGGCGATTGAAGACAATAGCAATGTAGGCGCTATCTTTCTCAACGCCGACAATCCGTCAGAACGTCTCAATTTATCCGATACGTTGAAGGCGCAGCATATTGCCCGCCTGACGAAAGATTCTGTCCTGTACTCCGATATGGGAAGGGTTCTCTGCTCCATTACGGACGATACGCTTGGCTGGCACGATCCTCTTGGCGGTTGTTCCGACGCTACGCTTGTCGAGAAGAAATACGGCAGGCTCTCCTATCAGGAGGCGAAGAACAACTGGCATCAGAATGCGCTCGATGGCTTCCTGATTGAGTTGGCGAAGTATGGAATGAACGGCCGTGACCTCATGATGAATGTGAACTTCTTCAGCAAGGTTGCGGTACGCGAAGATGGCGGGATGCAGTTTATTGAGAATCACTCGGCAGCCGGCTCAGCTATAGAGCTGCGTTCAGAGATGAATACACTCGTGATCCTCAATACCTGTCAGCATCCCATGGACCCGGACAAGACCTATGCGCAACGTCCGGTCCGGCTGACGATCAAGAAGGTAGAAGCTCCAGGACCTGACGATGCCTGCCGGAATGCCTGTCCGGAAAATGGTCGAGGTTTCATTCTCACCGAGCGATATTTCGTTTAAATCCAAGGAGTTTTTATGGTGACAGAGACAACGATTCAAGTGAGCCCGCGTCTGCCCGATGACGCAATCTTCAGCGAGACCATTGGAGCCGGTGATTACTTCGTCCACGAGATCTTTCAAGGACAGACCGTTCGCATTGTCGACCTGCTGGGAAACCAGGCGGTAGATACCCTTTTTTACAACGCGCATAACTACTCCGATCGCTATAGCGCGCAGGACACGATTCGCGAGCAGAACAATATCTACCTCACGACGGGAACAAAGCTGATCTCGACGAATCGTAACGTCATGTTGACGATTGTGGCTGACACTTGCGGTCAGCACGATACCCTTGGAGGCGCTTGTTCCGCGGAGAGCAATATGGTTCGCTACGCCATTCATACGCATTCCATGCATGCCTGCCGGCAGAGCTTTCTGAAGGGAGCTCTCGCATGGTCCAAAGAGACTGGGCAGGAGCTGGAGAAGCGTGATCTAACTGCCAATGTCAACTTCTTCATGAATGTTCCCGTGACCTCCGAGGGAAAGCTCACCTTTGAAGATGGAGTGTCCGATGCGGGAAAATATGTGGAACTGCGGGCGGAGATGGATGTGCTGATGGTCATCTCCAACTGTCCCCAACTGAACAATCCGTGTAACGCGTATAACCCGACCCCTGCGCAGGTTCTTGTCTGGGATGCGAAATAGGAGATGTATGTTTAGAAAAGTTTTGATCGCCAACCGCGGCGCAATTGCCTGCAGGATTGAACGTACCTTGCATCGTCTGGGTGTGGGCTCGGTGGCCGTTTACTCTACGGCGGACAAAAATTCCTTGCATGTCCTGCAGGCTGATGAAGCCGTTCTGATTGGCGAAGCCCCGGCAGCCTCGAGCTATCTTTCTTTCGATGCGATCTTTGCCGCTGCAGCGCAGACGGGCGCAGAGGCGATTCATCCGGGCTATGGCTTCCTGAGTGAAAACATTCAGTTTGCACGTGAGTGCGCGGCGCGGGGGATCACCTTTATTGGACCTGCTCCGGAGCATATTGAGGCGTTTGCCCTGAAGCATACGGCACGTGCTACTGCAAAGACTTGCGGGGTTCCTTTGTTGCCCGGTACAGGTCTACTGTCGAGTCTCGAGGATGCTCTGGCGCAGGCCGAACTGCTGAAGTACCCGGTGATGCTGAAGAGTTCCGGCGGTGGTGGCGGAATTGGCATGCGTGTCTGCCACTCCGCGGAACAGCTTGGCGAAGCCTACGAGTCCGTGCTTCGTTTGAGTCGTGCGAATTTTGGCGACAGTGGTGTGTATCTCGAGAAGTTTGTGTCGCGCGCGCGGCATATCGAGGTACAGATCTTTGGCGATGGTAAAGGCAATGTGCTGGCCCTGGGGGAACGGGATTGCTCCGCTCAGCGCCGCCATCAGAAGGTGTTGGAAGAGACGCCGGCTCCGGGCCTTACAGAGGCTACGCGGGAGCAGTTGAGATCCGCCGCGATTCTGCTGGCAAAGGCCGTGAACTATGCCTCAGCCGGTACGGTTGAATTTATCTACGACGACGACACGAATGAGTTCTACTTCCTGGAGGTCAATACGCGCCTGCAGGTGGAGCACGGCGTGACCGAAGAGGTTACCGGGATAGATCTAGTTGAGTGGATGGTCCGCCAGGCCTCGGGCGATATGCCGCCTCTGGATTCTTTTACGATCAAGCCTGCAGGAGCTTCGATCGAAGCCAGGGTCTATGCGGAAGATCCCGCGCATAACTTCCAACCGACTCCGGGGAAGCTGACGCTGGTGAAGTTTCCGGACGCCAGCTTGGCCCGTGTTGAGACATGGATCGAATCGGGAACGACGATTACCTCTTTCTACGATCCAATGATCGCGAAGATTATCGTCCATGGAAAAGACAGGGAAGAGGCTTTGCAGAAGCTCTCTGCGGCTCTTTCCGCTACCGCGATCGATGGCACCGAGACGAATCTCCGGTATCTGCGAGAGGTGATTCAGACGCCGGAGTTTGTGTCGGGCAAGATCACAACCTCGTTTCTTGGAACCTTTGCTTTTGCCCGGCACGCCGTGGAAGTGCTCGAGGGGGGAACGCAGACTACGATTCAGGACTACCCCGGCCGCATCGGTTATTGGAATATCGGCGTGCCTCCCTCCGGTCCGATGGATCATCTGTCCTTCCGGATTGCCAACCGGCTGGTGGGGAATCCCGAGAGTGCCTCTGCGATTGAGTTCGCCACGATGGGTGGCCGTCTCAAATTCTACGGCGATACATGCATTGCTCTTACAGGCGCCGATATGGGGGCAAAGCTCAATGGAGCGTTGATACCGCTGTGGACGGCTGTTGAGGTCAAGGCGGGTAGCGTGCTGTCCCTTGGTGCTGCGTCGAAAGAAGGTACTCGTACTTATCTGGCGGTTCAGGGAAGCTTCGATACACAGCCTTATCTTGGAAGCCGCAGCACCTTCGTGCTGGGTGGATTTGGTGGACATGCTGGAAGAGGATTACGCGCTGGGGATGTTCTCCATATCGGCCAACAGGATTTAGCGCTTGAGACGGCAGCGGTGTTGCCCTCTGCGCTTGTGCCAGCGCTCACGCACACTTGGACCATCGGCGTTCTCTTCGGCCCTCATACGGCGCCGGAGTTCTTTACCGAAGAAGATATCGAGATGCTCTTCTCGACGCAGTGGAAGGTGCATTACCAGAGCGATCGTACTGGGGTGAGGCTGGTTGGACCGAAGCCCAAATGGGCGCGGCCAGACGGTGGAGAAGCCGGATTGCATCCCTCCAATATTCACGACAATGCCTATGCCATCGGCACGATCGACTTCACAGGCGACATGCCAATCCTGCTCGGGCCCGACGGTCCCAGCCTGGGAGGATTTGTTTGCCCTGCCACGATCGTGCAGGCCGAGCTATGGAAGCTCGGGCAGCTCAAGGCCGGTGATCTCGTTCAGTTCTACCGCGTCAATCTTGCTCAGGCTGAAGCGATGGAGAAAGAACAGGATAAGTTCCTCCAGAACTTTGGCAGTCCCTTGGCCGCACTCCCTGAAGCTCCTACGCTTGAACCGGCTATATTGAAGCGAATTACAGACCGTGCCCAGTCCATGACCTTTCGTGCGGACGGCGATAAGTATCTCCTCGTGGAGTATGGAGAGTTACAACTTGATCTGAACCTGCGATTCCGGGTTCATATCCTCGAGCAGAATCTGCGTGCTGCGAATATTCCGGGCATCATCGATATCACTCCGGGAATTCGTTCGCTGCATATCCACTACGACAGCCGCAAGCTTGCCCGGCAGAAGTTGATCGATGCCTTGGACGAGATTGATCGCACTATGCCGGAGCTTACGGACATCACAGTTCCGTCGCGCATCGTGCACCTGCCGCTGTCGTGGGACGATCCGCAGGCGAAGCTCGCTCAGCAGAAATATATGCAGGCCGTGCGACCTGATGCTCCTTGGTGCCCCTCGAATATCGAGTTTATTCGGCGCATCAACGGGCTGGATTCCATTGATGATGTCTATCGCATTGTGCATGAGGCTAGTTACTTAGTGCTCGGGCTGGGCGATGTTTATCTCGGGGCTCCGGTGGCGACGCCGATCGATCCTCGCCATCGCCTCGTCACCACGAAGTACAACCCTGCACGCACGTGGACTCCGGAGAATGCTGTTGGCATCGGTGGAGCCTACATGTGCGTCTACGGAATGGAAGGCCCCGGCGGATATCAGCTTGTCGGCCGCACCATCCAGGTGTGGAACACCTGGAAGTCGACGCCTGCCTTTGCCGAGGGCATTCCCTGGTCGCTACGCTTCTTCGACCAGATTCGTTTCTATCCGGTTTCCGCGGAAGAGTTGCTTGATGCTCGGGAACGCTTTCCGCATGGCGGTTACGAACTGAAGGTCGAGGAGACTACCTTCAACCTCGCGGAATATCAGCGTTTTCTGGACTCCATCAGCGTTGAAGCCGCTGCGTTCAAACGGCATCAGAAGGAGTCCTTCGATGCCGAGCGGGAGCGCTGGCGTGCTGCCGGATTGCTGACGGTCGTTGAACCGCCTGAGGTTCCTCAGGAGACGGAAAGTGCCACGGTCGCAGAAGGTTGCGAGGGTGTCTCTTCTCCGCTGACTGCAAGCGTTTTCCAGATTGCAGTCAAGCCGGGACAGGTAGTTGCAGAGGATGAGAAGTTGATCGTCCTCGATGCCATGAAGACCGAGATTGCGATCTCCTCGCCTATCAGCGGCACCGTCGAGGAGATCCATTGTGAACTCGGGGCCATCGTCAACGGTGGACAGTTACTCGTTTCCATTCGTCCCTCTTAACGCGGGCCAGCCTAGAAAACGATGTAGTGAAAGGCAACAACGATTATGGATATTACATCGATCCACAAAGCCTATGCCTCCGGCCAGGTGACTCCTGAAGCTGTGGTCAACGAGATCTACGACCGCATCGATGCGGAAGGATTGCAGCCTGTGTGGATTGCGCTTGTTCCTCGCGAGAAGGCCTTGGAGCAAGCAAGGAAACTGCAATCCGCAGTACAGGCGGATCTTCCCCTTTATGGAATTCCTTTCGCGGTGAAAGACAATATCGACGTTGCCGGTATTCCTACTACGGCAGCGTGTCCGGAATATTCCTATACTCCGGAGCAGAACGCTACTGTCGTTACCCGGTTGGAAGCTGCGGGAGCCCTGCTGATCGGTAAGACCAACATGGACCAGTTCGCAACGGGACTCGTTGGTACGAGAACTCCGTACGGAATCTGCTCTAGCGTCTTCGACAAGAGATATATCTCGGGTGGCTCCAGCTCTGGTTCGGCTGTCTCGGTTGCCAGCGGTCTGGTGAGCTTCTCGTTAGGTACGGATACTGCTGGCTCGGGCCGAGTTCCCGCGATGTTCAATAACCTGATCGGACTGAAGCCGACACGTGGGGTCTTGAGTACTCACGGTGTGGTGCCTGCATGCCGTACGCTGGATTGCGTGTCGATCTTTGCGGAGACTTCATCCGATGCTTCGGTGGTACTGAGTGCAGCACGAGGACTCGATGGCCAGGACCCTTACTCCCGTGTTCCTGCAATTGGTGCCGGAGCTGCTCCTTGGATTGCCGCACCGAGCTTTCGCTTTGGTGTCCCTGTGGCTGGCACGTTGGAGTTCTACGGGGACTCACACAATCCCGCGCTCTATCAGGCTGCGGTAGAAAAACTCGTGGCGCTGGGTGGACAGCCCGTCGAATTTGACCTCGCGCCTTTTCTGGCAACGGCACAGTTGCTCTATAAAGGGCCCTGGGTTGCAGAGCGTTATGCGGCGATAGAGTCGTTCGTTGAGCAGCACGTTGAGGCGATGGACCCGACGGTTGCGAAGATCATTCGGGGGGCGGCTAATTATTCAGCGGTCGATACCTTCAAGGCAGCTTATAAGCTCGAAGAGCTTCGACGGCAGACTGCACGAGTGTGGAACTCCATCGATGTAATGGTTCTTCCAACTGCACCTCGGACCTACACGATAGAAGAGATTGGTGAAGCTCCGATTGAACGGAATAGCCACCTCGGACAATACACGAACTTCGTCAATCTGCTGGATCTATCGGCGGTTGCTCTACCGGCAGGTTTTCGTCCGGATGGCTTGCCGTTTGGCGTCAGTCTTATCGGACAGGCGTTTCAAGAGACCGCTCTTCTTGTGCTGGCGGACCGTTTGCATCGCGGCCTTGGAGCTACTCTGGGCGGCTCCGATAGAAAGCTGGCTGAAACACCTGCGTTGGTTGCTGCAACGCCGCCGCCCGGCTGCTTGCTGATGGCGGTTGTTGGTGCTCACCTCACCGGTCAACCACTGAATTGGCAGTTGACGGAACGCAAGGGTTCACTTATCCGAACCTGCCGCACGTCCCCGGACTATAAGTTTTATGCCTTGAAGGGAACTGTACCTCCTAAGCCCGGACTTGTACGTGTCCCTGGCTTTGAGGGTCCAGGGATTGAAGTTGAGGTCTGGGCTCTTCCAGAGGACACTGTCGGAAGTTTTGTTGACGGAGTTCCTCAACCGCTTTCGATTGGGACCCTTCGTCTTGAAGACGGGTCTCTCGTTAAAGGGTTTCTTGTAGAACCTGCCGCAACTGAAGATGCTATTGAGATCACCCAGCTCGGGGGATGGCGCAAATATCGCGAAAGCCTGAAGTAGACGAAAGAGACATTGATTAGTTTGCTCCCACGACCGATCCTGTGGTCGAAGATGGTGCTAACTCCAGGCGGATGACGTCGTAGCAGATACCGCTCATAGGACTACCGGCAGGGACGGTCAGTACGATGGTGTTCGCCCCGGGCTTTAGCAGGGAGGCGTCGAAGGTGAAGTCCTTTTCGGTCCATGTGCCTTCGACTCCATCGCGGTTGATGACTGAGCCACCGCCAAACATATTGGTCAACTCTCCAGCGGACTTATCATTGACAGAGATTGCAAGAGAGCGTGTCGAAACGCCGGAGAGACCGAAGCGCAAGGTGGCTAAGCCGGTAGGCTGAGAGCTACCGGGCATATTGAAGTGGATGGTCCAGGGCGTGGCTCTCCCCTCGGCCTTGCCGCTGGGGTCGTCGACGGTCACGTGGGGCACCTGGTAGATGAACCAGTCCTGCGCAGGATCGGATTTCCCGATGGTGAAATCAACGTCATGGGGAAACAACTTCGAGTATTCGAGGTAGAGACCCCAATGCCAATGATCGTTGCCCATCTTGAATTCTTTGGCGGAGCGGTTCGGGGTTCCAATCTGCCAGAGCTGGCGGCCGAAGTGTACGGGATGCCACTCAATCGTGCGCAGATCGAGTGGCTTACCGGCTTCTACCGTTATCGGATCCGAGGCATATTCTCCGAGAACGCCATCCGTTACGGCATGAAGCTGATAGGTTCCAGGCCGCACATTCTGGATATTGAATGATCCATCCGTCGCGCCATTCACCCAGAACTCATAGTGCTTTGCATCGTTCTGCCAGGTGATGGGTTGAGGTGGGAAGCGGAAGGTGCGAGCTCCGCGCGGACGATGAGGCACATACGTTCCGCGATTGAGGATATGTCCCTGAGCATCGCGCTGAGGACCGGGGTCTGGTGTTGTGTCTGGTTCGGCAGGTGGCGGTGGAGGAAGTGGGGCTTGAGGTGGTGCGGGTTGATCGGGGTAAGAGAGGCCCACAAGAAGATTCGTGAACTTCATGGAGGGTGCTTGTGAATCGATGAGCTTGAGACGTCCGTGGACGGTCGTGCGTTCCGCAGCCTGAGGATAATCAACACCCCTTACCCAGAGGTACGGCCAATGTGCCGACTCGACCGTTGCCTGGTGTCGTGCCTCCTCAAACAGTGCATTCGGAGAAGCTCCGGTGGGGACATAGATGAAGATAGGGCCGACGACTTTCGTCCAGGGCTCATTCGCGGCGAAGTTGAGTACGGAGCCTCCGTAGTGTGTGCCGCGCCAGTAGTCGAGAAGCGTAGGGTCGCCACCGTCCCCGTCATCGATATGGCCGCTCAACTCAAAGTGGAGAGGGCCGGAGGAGAGATATTCCATGGAGGGATTGATGAGATAGAGCCCAACCTTTTGGGTAGTCGATGCCCAGCCGAAGGCGGGCGTTTTGAATTGGTCCGTGGAGTAATCGTATTTGTGTTCCGCGCGACCTTTATAGATGCCTGTCGTAAGGCGGCGTGCTTCCTTCATGTTGAGGTCAGAGGCTGCGTCCCAATCGGCTCCGGTGGGCATCAAGGCGTTCCGCTGGTTGTCGACTGAAAGCCAATCGAATACCTTGCCCGAAAGTTTGAAGCCGAAGCGTGACTCTCCGACAGAGCCTGCGGGATAGGTCGATTGATGCGTGAAGATCGCATAGGTATAAACACCATGCGCTGAACGCGCGAGAGTGTAACGAATCTCAAGGTCTGCAATGAGGCCTCCCTCCTGTCCGGCTGCGGTAGGATGAGGGCCCAGAATCGATTGGCCGTCGGAATAACCTTTGACCGAAACCTCGACAAGGTCGGGAGTCTGAATTGTTATCTTTGTTTCGTGGCGCGCCGCTAGCGCAGGGCTTTGCTCCCAATAGCCGGCATGATGGCCAGAGAGATAACCCATCAGCTCAATATTGGGAGTCGTTGTGGCAGGAGTTTTTAGAGAGGTAAGATCTCCGGTCCGCTTATCGATCTTCACTGTAAGGTATCCGTTGGTCATCGTGTAGGACGAGCCATCTTCTGTCACCGTGACCGGCGGGGCCGTGGTGACGGCCCTGGCGGCGGGAATTGTCATGGCAGAGCAAAGGGCTAAAAGAGAAAGTACGCGCACGAGAGACACGGCGGAGCTCCTGAGAGGTAGAACCATGGCGGTTGTAAAGAAGAGAGGAACGATCAGGGCCAGGCACAAGGCATCTGTGCCTGGCCCTGATCGTTAGAAGGTGATGCGACCTGAGAACTGGAATCTACGATTTCCGCTAAAGCTGGTTAGTTCACCGAAAGCCGATGAGGTTGCTGCCTTTGTTACCGATACGGTCTCGGTCTGATTGGAAGGGAATGCAAAGGTGACTTTGTTTGTCACGTCGAAGCAGTCTGCTCTGAAAATAAACTTGACCCGTTCCGGAGTGATATTGAAGCTGCGTTGCAAGGCTGCATCCAGGTTGTAGTGACTTGGTGTCCATAGGTTGAGTGAGCTGCGTGGAGAGCTACCTATCTTTGTAATAGGAACAGCATTCGATGGAGCTCCTGCCGGCAGAGCGAAGGTTTGCAGAGGAGCAAAGGCAGTAGGGTCGAGATACTGTGTTGTGGCGAAGTTCGCATAGGTCACGCCTTTTCCGCCATACCCGCCGTGGATGCGGATCGAGTCGCGGGTCCGCCCGGGCGCAAGATCGGGCATGCAGGTTCCTCCCGATGGATTCGTGCATCCTGATCCCACGACGAGAAGAGGGTTTCCAGAGGTATAGCTGAAGATTCCAGCTATTTGCCAACCTCCAGCCAGATTGCGGAGAGCCCAGTTATCCCCGCCAATTTTGTTTTTGCCGAAGGGAGACTTAGCCAGTCCATAGGCATTTAGATTTTGAGGAACGTCGGTAATGACCAGGTCACGGTCGGCACGATTCTTGCCTGCTATGGCAACGCCATTGGAAGACGCTGATGCCGGTACGGCGAAGGCGCTGCGCGTTGTGCCGTCGTCGCCGATATTACGGGAGTAGGTGTAGTTGAGGGTGAACGTGACACCCTTGAACTCTCGCTGTTTGAGCGTGAGCTGAAAGGCGTTATAGCTAAGGTTGGCCACGTTATCCCATTCCGGACTAGGTGGGCTGGAGTACTGCGGATAAGGCCGCAACATACGGCCGATCGTTGCATTTGAGTTCGCGCTGCCGGACTGTGTCTGCGCGTAGTTGACATACGGCACCTTTACGGATGGATCTGCGGCTTCGGCAATTGCAATGTTCGCCGGAGTCGCAGGGGCATTGAGGATGTTGGTGGCTCCATCGGTAGCGAGTACGGAACCCAGCGTGGCAAGGTACTTGGGATCAAGCTGCCCTGACCAGAATCCTGCAATGCCAGCCCCTCCGACAAAGTGTGATTCGCTTCCCGAGTAGCCCAGCGTGACTGTCATATCTTTCGTCAGGACTTTCTGCATCGCGAAGTTATAGAAGATGAACTCCGGCGCGCGACCAGAGAGATAAGGATCTGCATAGGCGGGAGCGCCTCCTGCTGTTACGTAACTCCCAGCTCCGTTTACGTAGTTTCCGATGCCCAGTACGAGAGAGGATGCACTCGGTCCTGTCGGAGCTGGAATTGCGTAGCCCGGCCCGCCGAAGTTCGTGTTCGCCACACCCGCTGCCGTAAAGGCAGCGCTGTTGTTGAGGTAGTACGAGGGTCCGGCGGCCACTCCTGTACTAACTGCGGGGGGGAGAATAATGCTGGATCCAAAACCGCTTTGTCCGGTTCCGGAGGCATCACCAGCGCGGCCTCCGACTCCTCCCGCACGTGAGTATGCAATTGCGAAACCTGCGCGGAAAACCGTCTTCGGATCGGGAGAGAATTCAGCACCAAGGCGTGGTCCCCAGTTCTTCCAGTAGGTCTGCACCGGAGTCCTGCATTCGCAACTGATATCCGAGCCGCGGAAGCCGGCGTACTGCAGCTCTCCTGCTGTACCTGTCTGGGGATTGTTTATGTTGGGATTGAAGAAGGCGAACCGGTCCTGAGCTTCATGAAAAGGCGGCAGGTAGTCCCAGCGCAAGCCAAGATTGAGGGTCAGGTTGGGAAGGATCTTCCAGTCATCCTGAAAGTAAGGAGAGATCGGACGGAACCGGCCTCCTGTTTCGTTGAAGAGAGGGACTGAGGTTGCACCACTATTTACAGCACCTAGAAGGAAGCTGGCATAGGAATATCCCGTAGCCGTACTGCTCAGACTGGTTCCGACGTAGTTTGCGGTCGAGGTTCCTGCGAAGGCCTGGGTATAGATGCCTGAGGGGCTGCTCTGCGACGTTGCATTGTCCTGCAGCCACTGCATCTGGATGCCAAAGGTCATGTTGTGCTGGCCCTTGTTCCATTGAAAGTTGTCGACAATCGTATAGGCGTTAGGCACGGTATTGTGAGTCGCATCGGACGCACCCGCTTCTGTCCATGACGATTGTGCGGTAGCAAAGGCTGTGGTTGCGCCGAAGGTTGTACCGGGGAAGTTACCCGAGGATTGTCCGGGAGGCAAGCCTCCAATGCCCAGGTCAGGACCTGCACGGTAAGGGGCCAGTCCATCTGTGGGGGCTATCACCGGTTGAGGGAACCGGGTGAAGCCATATTTGAACTGGTTCACCATGCGCGACGTAACGGCGAAGGAGTGTTCGAAGATCAACATGGTAGGCGAAATAGAGGAGCTGTCAGCAGCCGCATAGGGAACAGGGAGGTTCGCGCCATAACCTACAGTCTGCCGAACACCATGCGAGTACACGAAAGAAAAGCGTTGCGACGAAGTCAGATCGTAATCGATTTTGAATACCAGTTCATGGTTGTCGAATCCGGAGAGACCGCCTTCCAAGAAGTTATTTGCAATACCCGGCAAGTTGGGGTCGGGCATATATTGCTGCTCGTTGAGTGAGATGGGAGAGAGATAACTGGTTGGGATGACATTCGCGGTTGGAACGCCGTTCTTCAGGCCCATGAAGGGTTGACGGGTGCACTTGCTTCCCACGCAGGAGTTACTCAGCGGGTTATAGATATAGGTTCCTGTACCGAGTTCGGTAAAGTCGCCTGTTTTCATCAAGGCCGTTGGAATGGTGAACACGCTTGGGTTGACGCCGATGCGGCCATGGAACTTATCGTAGTTTGCAAAGAAGAATCCTTTGTGGCGGGTGAAGGGAATGGGGCCTCCAACAGCGGCGGAAAGCTCATTCTGGTGTTCGATATTCTTGCCTGCGGGAACGGTTGTAATTTTGCCGTTGACCACTGCGCTCGTTGTCGCCTGGTTTCCCGCAAAACCCCAGGTGTCGAAGATGGTATTGCGGATGAGGTCGACAATCTGTCCGTGATACTTATTGCCACCCGATTTAATGGTGAAGCCGATTGCGCCCGCGCCCTGGTACTCCGCCGAGGGACCACTCGATATGATCTGCAACTGATCCACCGATTCGACAGGTACGCCATTGGCCACAACGCGATTGTCTCCTTGCTGATTCGAAGTGGTAGTGGGTATGCCATCCATGTAGACCTCAGCGAGGTAGTTGCCCGTGCCGGAGAAGATAGGCGCGCGCGCACCGCCCTGCGCTCCGACAGCGAGAGTGGCAAACCCTGTGGGATCGCGTTGCTGGTTATTCATGATCAAGGGCAGTGACTCGTAGGTCTCATTGGTGATCACTGCTTCAACAGCCGCATCCGTGGTCTGTAGCTGCGGCGGAGCTTCCGTTACGGTGACGTCCTGCTGCGAAGAACCCACATTCAGCTTCGCGTTGAAGCCGGTTACGGTCAGTCCATTTACTTCAATGTTTTTCTGTGTGAGGGTTTCAAATCCTGCTGCCTTCACCGTAATGGTGTAAATGCCTGGAATCAAGGGAGTGATGCTGTATAGGCCGGCTCCGGAACTTACGCGTGTCGTACCGACGCCGCTCGCTTGATCGGTTGCTGTAACGGTCACGTGAGGAATCACCGCTCCGGTTGTATCTGTGATCGTTCCTTCCAGAGCTCCTTGTCCACCGGTCTGCGCCAGTGCGCTATGTCCGTCGATCAAGAACGGTGCCAGCAGAAACAGTAGTGTCAGGCTGACTGCATATTTTGCAATCGCCTTCAAAAGCTCTTCGCTGGCGTACGTTTTCTTCGTATTCCTATGCTGCATACCGCCTCCAAAAGTTGTTCTTTTGTTCCCACAATCCAATGCGGCGTTTGAAGCCGTTGCAGAGTGGGTTGTTCGAGCGGCGATCATTTAAGCAGCCATGAATCGTTTGTGTCAATGGGAAAATAGTTTCCCATTAGGCAATATACGCAATGAGCCTTGCTTGACTTCGAACTTTTGCGCATAGGAATACGGCGGGGCATGTAAGCCGCCGTGAGCGAGGTTGGAGCGAATTTGTTCGATCGTTCGGACTGCCCGCGCGATCAAAAAGAACGAATAAAAGAGGCTGGTTTGATGGGTATGGCTTTGAGTAAAGTGGTGCCGTTCGTGAGGCCCGGAGCCGAGGCTGTTACTTGAATCGTTCCTTTAGCTGCAGTGGCACGAACGAGAACAACGGCTCTCCCTTGATAAGCGTGGCGTTGAGGAATCTGAAACGAATCATGATCGGCGTTGCTGCCATTGTCGACGGCGACAATCGTTCCAGGTCCGCTCACTGAAAAATGAATGAGTGTGGACGCGTCCGGTACTTTATTTCCGTTCCGATCGCCCAGAGAGGCTTCAACATAGACGAGATCCTCCGTCCCTGCGGAGACTGTGTTCCGTTCTGGAGATAAAACAAGATGTGTGGCCTCGCCTGCCGTGTGTAATTCATCTTCGGCAACTTGCTGGCCGTGGTTGTAGGCGACAGCCTTCAAAGTCCCTGGGGCATACGCGACCTTCCAGATAAGTGCGGAGGCATCGGGATGCAATTGTTGCTTCCCGAGTGAGACCCCATTGAGGAAGAGCTCAACCTCTTCGCAGTTGGTATAGACTTCGACCGATTCGTCATGTGGTGCTGGATTCTGTGGTGTCCAGTCGAGAAAAAGAGACTGTCGGAATCGGAGCGGCGCCGACTCGTAGCCCGGGTCGCCTGATAAATGTTCGGTGGGCGCGATACGGCGAGCCATGTGGACATTGGGCTGCGATGCCCACCAGCTCTGACGCTCAAAGGCACGGGCACGCGGATAGGCAGTGCGATCCAGAAGACCGGAACCATTGCCGATAAGGGGCCAGTCGCCGCCTTCACGAGCTTCGCCGAGATAGTCGATACCTGTCCAAAGAAATTGGCCTGAGTAGGGTGGATGATCACGAAGCGCGAGCCAGATGTCGCGATCATGGCCGTTTTCCGTGCCGACGATCTTGCGTGTGGGCTTCGCTTCGTGCGCGGCCAGAATCTCTTTTTCGCGATAGTTCTGCCCGACGACATCGAGCAGATCCGCAAGGCCATTGTCATAGTCATGGCTTACGTTAGGGCGAAATAGTGCCTGCGTGACGGGGCGCGTCGGATCGTTCTCATGAAAGGTAGCCACGAGAGAGGAAAGAATCTTGTGGGCCAACTCTTCGTGAGGCGTGTCATGAATCTCATTCCCGGCGCTGTAGAGGA
This sequence comes from Granulicella mallensis MP5ACTX8, assembly GCF_000178955.2. NCBI lineage: Bacteria > Pseudomonadati > Acidobacteriota > Terriglobia > Terriglobales > Acidobacteriaceae > Granulicella > Granulicella mallensis. Next base: position 2,770,318 of record NC_016631.1, read on the forward strand.
TGATGCTGGGATGATTGCGGTCGCGACGGACGGCGTCACGCGTGTCTCGCAGAGACCACTCCTGGAAGAAGAGGTGGTAGTCGTAGGGATTCTTGCCGACAGTCCAGGCATCGAACATCTCATCCATCACGAGAAAGCCGAGACGATCGCAGAGGTCGAGGAACTCAGGTGATTGAGGATTATGTGCGGTGCGAATGGCATTGACGCCAAGCGCGCGCAATGCGAGCAGGCGATGCTCATAGACTGCGGTCGGCACAGCGATACCGACAGCTCCACCATCGATATGGAGCGCTGCTCCTTTCAGCTTGAAATTGCGGCCGTTGAGCCAGAAGCCGGTATCGGCGTCGAAGTGAAATTCTCGAATGCCGAACTGCTGTTGTTCGTCATCGGTAATTGTGCCACCGGATTTTACCTGCACAATGGCGCGATATAACTGCGGATTGTCGATGTCCCACAACGTTGGTTTCGCGAGATTGATGTCGGCGTTGAACTGTGCGGTGCCGCCCTTGGCGATATTTTGCGCAGGCACGTTCTGCATGGCGGCTGTACGGCCATCAGGGCCGATGAGTGAGATTGTTAGTGCTGTATTTCTCTCTGGGGAGCCTTCATTCACAACTGTGCTCTGCACATGAACAATAGCTTTGTCGGCAGTGATGGTGGGTGTAGTAACGAAGACACTCCAGGGATCGAGATGAAGATCCTCTGTCGACACAAGACGTACGGAGCGATAGATGCCTGCGCCTTCGTACCAGCGTGAAGCGGGCTGTTGCGCGTTATCGCAACGAACTGCGAGCACGTTATGAGCTCTGAGCCCAAACCGGAGGTGGCCTGTGAGCTCATAGAGAAGACTGACCGTACCATTTGGGCGATGTCCTAGGTGAAATCCATTAATCCAGACGTCGCTATTAGCCATCACTCCATCGAAGACGATGTAGAGGTGGCGATGCGAGTCCTGCTGTGGGAGCGCAAATTCCTTGCGATACCAGCCGATGCCGTTGGGGAAGTAGCCTCCTCCCTGTCCGGTCAGACTGGATTTGGCGACCGGACCTGCAATGCTCCAGTCATGTGGAACGCTGAGCGACCGCCACTTGCTGTCATCAAAGCCAGGTTCTTCGGCATGGTCCGCATCGCTCTGCAGAAATCTCCATGCGTCGTTGAAGTTGCGTACCTGCCTGGTCGAGCTCAGGATCGGACTCTTCGACTTGGTGCCGGATGCAGCACGAGCTGCCGGTACCAGAGTCGGCATGAAAAATACGAAGGACGCCGCAAGGGCAAGACCGGTAGTGCGCCGGCATCGATTGCCGAATGAGAGACGAAGCGGGGCGATCAAGGGGCAGACTCCGATAACAGGGGATTCACGAAACCCGATGGAACCTGTGCTCAGCGTTTCGATGCCGACGATCATACCCTTTCGGCAGTTTGGTAGGGAAATAATTCCCCAGATGCATTACACCTGCCGTCCTGATCGTTGTTTGGGGGAGGGAATGATTCGATATATTCCTATTGAAAAAATTCCTGTACTACAATGATCAGCGTAATGCGGGAGCGTGTTTGTGGTTCGCCACGACGGCTTCTGATTCCGAAAGCACCGGGGAACCCATGTCTAATACCTCTTCCCGCCGTGAATTTCTTGCTGCCGCGGCTGTAGCCGCTGCGGGATTGCCTGCCATTCTTTGTTCCGGCCTCCCTGTCTTTGCTGCCACGGAACAGGCTCAGACGTACAATCCACCGTCCTCTCCCCGAGAGAAGTTGGACTTCAATCTCGATTGGCGCTTTCTTCGTGAGGATGCGGTGGGCGCCGAGGCTCCGCAGTTCGACGATGGGCACTGGGCCACGGTGAGTACGCCACATACGTTCAATGATGTCGATTCCTTTCGAACGATCATCTCCCACAGCGGTGGCGATCGAGGCCCCTACAAAGGGCTCTCGTGGTACCGCAAGTACTTTAAACTTCCGGCGAGTCTAGCGGGTAGCAGAATCTTTCTTGAGTTCGAAGGGATGCGCCAGGCCTCCGATATCTTCCTTAATGGAAAGGCTGTTGGCCTCTATGAGAATGGGATTACCGCTTATGGGATCGACATCTCCGATGCCGTGAGGTTTGGCGCGCAGGAGAATGTGCTGGCCATAAAGGTCGACAACCGGACGAACTATCCGGAGCGCGCGACGGGCACCACATTTCAATGGAACGCCAACGACTTTAACCCGGATTATGGCGGTATCAATCGCCATGTGTGGCTGCATGTGACAGGGAAGATCTACCAGACATTGCCGTTGTACTACGGGCTTGCGACTACCGGCGTGTATGTGTATTCGGGGAACTTCGATATTGCGAAGATGCTCGCCGATGTGACGGTGGAGTCGCAGGTGAAGAATGCCTCAGGAGACCGCGCCACGGTCGAGTTATCTGCTGTGGTCGTAGATGCAAGTGGACGGCTGATCGCACAACTCGATGGCAATTCGGTTGACATGGTCGAAGGAGAGAAGACCGTCATCACTGCAAGTGGTGGTTTGAAGAATGCACGATTTTGGAGCGTGGAAGATCCCTATCTGTATGACGTCTACACCGTTTTAAAGGTCGATGGAAAAGTCGTGGATGTGGAGAGGACTACGACGGGATTCCGCAAGGCTGAGTTTAGGGGTGGTGCTGGAACCGGCGGAGTCTACCTGAACGACAAGTTCGTTTATCTGAAGGGCTTTGCGCAGCGTGCGAGCGATGAGTGGGCTAGTCTGGGGCAGGCTTATCCGGATTGGATGCACGACTTCACCGCCAATATGATCCGTGCCTGCCATGGCAATTACATTCGCTGGATGCATGTGTCTCCTCAGAAGGTAGATGCGGATGCGATGGCGCGCTATGGCGTGATCCAGGTTTGTCCAGCGGGAGATAAAGAGGCCGATACGCAGGGTCGCCGCTGGGAGCAGCGTCTTGAGGTGATGCGCGCTTCAATGATCTACTTCCGCAACAATCCGAGCATCCTGTTTTGGGAGGCGGGTAACACCGTAGTCACCACAGAGCACATGCAGCAGATGGTTGCGCTGCGTAAGCAATGGGATCCCGAAGGGGAACGTGTCATCGGTGCCCGCGGCAATAGTGACGATGCGGCCAATAGCGCGATTTCACCCATTGCGGAATATTTTGGCGTCATGCTGGGGCAAGATCCAAAGACGGACCAGCTAGAAGGGAAGAGTGCGATATTTCGGGGATATAGTGCCGATCGTCGTGACCGCGGCCCCATCATCGAGACCGAAGATTTCCGGGATGAAGGCGCACGACGCTTCTGGGACAATGACTCTCCACCGTACTTTGGCTTTAAGAAAGGGCCAGAGGATACGTACGAATACACCTCGGAGAGCTTTGCGCTGGCTGGCATTAAGCGCTACTGGGCGTATTGGCAGAATCGCATCTCGAATACTGACCCGGCACATTCGAAGTGGTCGGGATATGCCTCAATTTATTTCTCCGATTCGAATGCGGATGGACGGCAGAATTCAAGCGAGGTCGCTCGCGTCAGCGGCAAGGTCGATGCTGTGCGTCTGCCGAAGGAGATCTATTATGCGCATCGCGTAATGCAGAGCGAGAGCAAGGATCTTCATATCCTCGGACACTGGAGTTATCCAGTAGGGGCACAGGCAAAGAAGACGGTGAAGACGATCTACGTCGTAGCGAATGTGGAATCCGTGGAGCTGTTCCTCAACGGGAAATCCATTGGCACAAATAATAAGCCGGACGATGGATATGTCTTTGCGTTTCCTGCTGTCGAGTTTGCTCCGGGAAGTCTGAAGGCGATAGGCCGTATCCGTGGCAAGGCTGTGGTCGACCAGGAGTTGCTGACAGCTGGATCTCCTGCAGCGATACGGCTGACGCCCATCGTAGGTCCACAGGGACTTCAGGCCGATGGCCAGGACGTAGTCCTTGTCGATGTCGAGGTGGTAGACGTGCAGGGAAGGCGTGTGCCTACTGACGATGCCAGAGTTGATTTCACTTTGACTGGGCCAGGGATATGGCGTGGTGGATACAACAGCGGTAAGACGGACTCGACCAATAACCTGTATTTGAACACGGAGTGTGGCATCAATCGTATTGCCGTGCGAGCTACGTTGTCTCCCGGCACTCTTACGATTATGGCCAAGCGCGACGGACTCAAGCCAGCACAGGTACAGATTATGGCCAAGCCTGTGAAGGTCGTGGATGGTATTGGAGACGGACAAATTCAGAGACTCATGCTGCCCTCATGAGACTCTTGGAGCATAACGGTTGTTGGAGCATCGTTCCCGATAACGATGACATCCACGGAGGCATTTTCAGTGAGTATGGAGAAGATGAGGAGCTCTCTTCAGGGAAAGAGAGCGATCGTAACCGGAGCAAGTTCCGGAGCCGGCTGGGCGACCGTGAAAGCGTTAGCGGCCGAGGGCGTGAAGGTGATGGCGACAGCGAGGCGGGAAGGGCGATTGCAGGCACTCCAGGCTGAAGTCATAGAGGCAGGGGGACACTGTATTTATTCGGTGGGCGATGCAGGAGCTTCGGAGACCGCATCGGCAGTGTTGGATGCGACGCTTGAACACTTCGGTGGAGTGGATATCCTCATCAATAATGCGGGCCAGGGAAACTACAAGCCTTTAGTCGATACGTCCATCGAGGAGTACGACGAGCTGATGCAGAGCAACATGCGCAGCTCGTTTCTCTTTACTCGTGCGGTTGTTCCGCACTTCATTGCGCAGCGTTCCGGTGTTCTCGTCTTTGTGTCGTCGGTGGCCGGTCTTGCGGGGGCTGCGAATGAGGCTGTCTATAGTGCCAGTAAGTTTGCTCAGGTCGGTTTCGCGCAGTCGCTCGATCATGAACTTCGTCCCCATGGGATCAAGGTTTCCACGCTCTGTCCGGGAGGCATGAAGACGGAGTTTGCCGTAGGACGAGGCCGGCTGGTGACAGACGTGGAGAACTCACGCATGATGGAGCCTTCTGACTTTGCCGACTCCATTGTGTTTGTTTGCATGCAGCCAGCCAATGTACGTTTGCCGTTGCTGACCGTGCGTCACATGGGATAAGACTCTCAATTTGTACTTCCGGAGAATTCGATGCTTCAGAGACTTTGTATCCTTCTGCTCCTCTCGCCGGCCCTGCTGGCGCAGAGTTATACGTGTGGGCGCAACGGCAAAGGGCAATCCAGCATTGCTCTTACGCGAAACACTATCTATACCTCCGCTGCCGGTGGTTTTGATCTGAACATGTTGCCGGAACAGATAGACGCTGCTGGTTGTACCTCCAGCAAGGCTTTTTTCTTCTCGGCTCCCGTGGCGGAAGAGAACTACAAAGTTACCGTCGTTCTCGGGGGAGCCGCGGATGCGGTTACGACAGTCAGGGCAGAGTCTCGCCGGCTTATGCTGGCCAGGATCGCGACATCTGCCGGGCACTCTCACACGGAGAGTTTTGTTGTGAATGTCCGGCGTCCGGAGATCTCTACGGGAGGCGTTGTGAAGCGCAAGCCGCGAGAGATCGGTTCCCTCGACTGGGACGACAAGCTGACCCTCGAGTTCTCCGGGCAGCAACCTTCTGTGCGGAGTATCAGTATCAGTCCCGTAGCCGCCGATACTCCGACGATCTATCTTGCGGGGGACTCTACCGTTGTGGATCAGGACAACGAGCCCTGGGCTGCGTGGGGACAGATGCTGCCTGCTTTCTTCGGCACAAAAGTAGCCGTAGCGAACCATGCTGAATCTGGCGAGACGATTCGCAGCTTCGAAGGGGAGCAGCGGTTTGCAAAGATCTTTTCCGTGATTAAGAAGGGAGACTACCTTTTCTTTCAGTTTGCGCATAACGATCAGAAACCGGGCGGGGGATATGTCTCTCCTGAGATGTATACCGGGCTCTTGCATAAATACATTGCGATGGCACGGGAACGCGGTGCTACGCCTGTTCTGGTGACGAGCATGAATCGGCGCACCTTCGACGAGCAGGGACATGTTCGGGACACTCTGGCTCCTTACCCGCAAACGATGCGAGCAGTCGCAGAGACTGAACACGTTATGCTGCTGGATCTGAATGCGATGAGCAAAACCCTTTACGAGTCCATTGGAGAGAAGGATTCGCGAATCCTGTTTGTCTATGCGCCGGCAAATACTTATCCCAATCAGAAAGAAGCACTGCACGACGATACCCATTTCAATAACTATGGAGCTTATGAATTGGCGCGGTGCATCGTTCTTGGACTACAGCGAGAGAAGTCGCCGCTTGTTCATTATCTGCGTTTGCCTAAGCAGCGTTTTAATCCGGAGAAACCTGATGCGATTGATTTAGTAGCTCTTCCGGGAACTCCGTTTGTTGATATTCAGACTCCTTATGAGAGGTGAGATTGGGTGCAAAGGGTCGGATTCCGGGGGAGATTGATCTTTTTCTGTTGATTGAAATGTTTCTATAGAAAGAGTTGCCCTATTGATTCTGGTGTGACATCATTATCACGCTGCAAAATCGCTCGCTACGCCAGAGGTTAATCGGTGTCTGAGGGCACGTCAGCACAGCTTTACTGCGAGGGAACGAATGCGGCTGCGACAGTCACAGCAGGGACGTGGATTGAGAAGCATTGGGTTGATTGTCTTGAGCTGCGGCATTCTTTGCGTTCATGCTGTCGCGCAACGTCCCGTGGATGTTGCTAGTGTCCAGCGAAGCTTTGTTGCGCCGCCTGATGATGCGCGGCCTATGATGCGCTGGTGGTGGTTCGGGCCGGGAGTGGTGAAGCCTGAGCTGGAGCGCGAGATTCTTGCGATGAAGGCCGGCGGTATCGGTGGGTTTGAGATTCAGCCGGTGTATCCGATGGCGCTCGACGACCAGACGAAGAACTTTCGCAACCTGCCGTATCTGTCCGATGAGTTTCTCGATGCGGTGAAGTTCGCCTCGGAGACAGCCAATAAGAATGGCATGCGCGTCGACATGACGCTGGCCAGCGGCTGGCCCTATGGCGGACCGCATGTTCCTATCGATCAGGCCTCGGAGCAGTTGAAGGCGATTACGGTGGAGGTTGCGCCGGGTGCGGATTTCGTCGTGGCTCCCGCGATCGGCAATGGCGAAAGCCTGGTTGCGGCCTTTATCGCCGATGGAGCGGGCAAACAGTTCGATAGCGACAAGATGACGCGGCTTACGGAAGAGGTCAGTAACGGGCGCATGGCGCTTGCTCCGAAGCCTGAGGCTCGTGTCGTCGAGTTCTTTGTCGCGACGGGCACCGGGCAGCAGGTCAAACGTGCGGCGGTCGATGCCGATGGTTTTGTGCTCGACCACTTCAGCCGCACGGCGGTCGACAATCATCTGCACACGGTTGCCGACCGGCTGATGACGGCCTTTGGAGACAAGCCACCCTACGCGGTCTTCAGCGACAGCCTCGAAGTCTACAACGCCGACTGGACGCCCGATCTGCTGGCGGAGTTTCAGCGGCGGCGGGGATACGACCTCGCGCCTTATCTGCCGCAGCTCTATAGCGGTACCAGCACTATCAGCGGAGCATTGCGTCACGATTGGGGCGTGACTCTGACGGAGTTGGTGGACGAGCGCTATCTGACTCCGGTGAACGACTGGGCGATTGCGCACCACACGCGTTTCCGCTCGCAGACCTACGGTCATCCGGCGGTTTCGCTCTCCAGCAACAACCTGGTCGCCCTGCCGGAGGGCGAGGGGCCGCAGTGGAAGAGCTTTTCGTTTACGCGCTGGGCCACTTCGGCGAGCCATATTTATGGGCGTCCGGTTACCTCCGCGGAGACGTGGACGTGGCTGCACTCTCCGGCGTTCCGCGCGACGCCTCTGGACATGAAGGCGGAGGCCGACTGCTTCTTTCTGGAAGGCGTCAATCAGCTGATCGGGCATGGCTGGCCGTATACTCCGCCGGGTGTTGCGGAGCCGGGATGGTCGTTCTACGCGGCTGCTGTGTTCAACGATCACAATCCCTGGTGGAGCGTGATGCCTGACGTCACGAAGTATCTGCAACGCGTAAGCTACCTACTGCGGCAGGGCAAGCCGGCGAATGATGTAGCAGTGCTGCTGCCGAACGACGATGCCTATGCGAACTTCAAGCCAGGCACGGTGAGCCTTTCGGATGAGATGAAGAAGCTCATCTCTCCGGGGTTGATGCAGGGAATTCTGAGCGCGGGATACAACGTCGACTACATCGATGCGGAAGCGATTAAACAGGTGGGTGTGCCGTATCCTGTGTTGATCCTGCCGCATGTCGAACGTCTCTCGCCGGAGACGTTGAAGACGATTGCAGCCTATGCAGAGCACGGCGGCAAAGTCATTGCGGTAGGTTCGACGCCGGACCTTGCGCCGGGATTTGTTCATGCTGAACAGGTAACGGCAGAGGTAAAGAGTCTGTCGAAGGCGCTCTTCGCAGGTTCTCATGCGCAAGTGGTCTCGCAAGAGGACGGACTTGGCGCGGCCCTTCAGCAGGCGGTGCAACCGGATATAAAGCTGTCGAGCGGTTCGGACGTCGTTGGCTTCCTGCATCGCAAGCTGGAGGGGGCGGATCTCTACTTCGTGGCCAACACGTCGAACCATGCGGTGAATGCGACGGCCACGTTCCGGGCAAACCGCAAGTTTGCCTCTTCGTGGAACCCGTTTACGGGAGTGACGAACAGCCTACAATCTGGGCCCGTCAAGATGGAACTCGCACCCTATGAGTCTCGTGTGATCGTGTTCAGCGATACGGCTCTTGCCGCGCCTGAGGCTGTATCCATCGACAAGGGACGAATGATCGCCGATCTATCGCATGGATGGGAGGTTCGCTTTCCTGGCTCGGAGAAGACACAGCATTCTCTCGATGCTCCTGCCTCCTGGACGGATGATCCGGGGACGCGATTCTTTTCCGGTGAGGCTGTCTATACGAAGAGCGTGACGCTGAGCGCTGCCGATCTTGCCGGAGCCAAGCGGCTGGTGCTGGACTTTGGCGAAGGGACGCCGGTGAGTGTCGATCCGAAGATCAAAAGCGGAACGCGTGCGCTGCTGGATGGTCCGATACGCGAGGCTGCTGTTGTCAGTGTGAACGGCAAGCGGATTGGATCGGTGTGGCACCCGCCGTATGTGCTCGACCTCGGCGGAGAGCTTCACGCTGGTGAGAACCACATCGAGATTCGCATCTCCAATACCGCTATCAACGAGCTGGCGGGGCGTGCTCCTGCGGACTACCGTCTGCTGTGGGCGCGTTATGGTCAGCGGTTTATCCCGCAGGACATGGATAATCTGCAACCACTGCCTTCAGGGATTCTCGGTGGAGTGCATCTTTTGGAGATGAAGTAACAGCTTGTTGGCGCGGTTTCGACTGCGGAGAGATGGATAGAGGAGATTGAGATGACCGGGAGATCGACGAAGTGCGTTCTTGCTACTGCGATGCTGCTGCTGACTGTGCAGGGAGCCATGAGTGCGCAGAAGTATCCTCTGCCCACGGCGGCGCAGCAGGCCGGGATCGATAAGGACACCTCGCGGCACTTCGGAGATTCACCGGCAGACCCCGGTCCTCTGGCGACGGATCTTTCGCCTGACCTTACGCCCGCCGCCATCGATGCGGCCACGCGCAAGGTGGCGGATTGGCAGTTGGCGCGGTCGCAGCCGTACTTCGATCGCATCTGGACGTGGAGCGTGCTGTATAGCGGCTTCATGGCGGCGTCGGACTCGACGGGAGATGCGAAGTATCGCGATGCCATGAGGGAGATGGCGAAGAAGTACGACTGGTCGCTGCGCAACCGCCTGCCGAATGCGGACGACCAGAGTGTGGGACAGACCTATCTCGAGCTCTATCTGCACGACGGCAAGAAAGACCCGGCGATGATTGCGCCAACGCGTGCCGATCTCGACTCGGTCATTGGTCTCTCCACGTTGAAGCCGGGCGATCCCAGAATTCCGTGGTGGTGGTGCGATGCGCTGTTTATGGCTCCGGGAGTGTGGGTACGGATGTCCGAGGCGACGGGCGATCACAAGTACATCGACTATCTGAATACGCAGTGGCAGCGTACCTACGACACGCTGTGGGACAAGGACGAGCATCTTTATGCGCGCGATGCCAGCTACCAGACGAAGCGCGAGGCGAACGGGAAGAAGATCTTCTGGTCGCGCGGCGAGGGCTGGGTGATGGCCGGGATCGTGCGGGTGCTGCAGTACCTGCCGAAGAACGATCCGCACCGTGCGTTCTATGTCGAGCAGTTGCGGGAGATGTCGGCGCGGGTCGCGCAGTTGCAGGATACGGACGGCCTCTGGCGCGCAGGCCTGCTGGACCCCGAGCATTATCCGCTTCCGGAGGTGTCGGGTTCGGCGCTGTTTGTCTATGCGATGACGTGGGGCGTGAATGAAGGCGTACTGGACGGCGCGACGTACCGGCCGGTGATTACCAAGGCCTGGGGTGGCATGCTGCAGCATGTCTATGCCGATGGACGGCTGGGTTGCATTCAACAGACGGGGCCTGAGCCTGCGCTATATCTGCCCTCTGCGAGCTATACGTATGGGGTTGGTGGATTCCTGCTGGCCGCGAGCGAGTTGAAGCGGATGTCGCTGCAGCACTCTGGATCTGCGGTTGTCGATACCGATCCGGGCCGTTCGGCCAATATCGTTTTGCCGGTGCCTGCGAACTCGTCTCTGCCGACGATCTTCCTGGTGGGGGATTCGACGGTGCGCAATGGTCATGGTGACGGCGCGAACAACCAGATGGGATGGGGCGAGCCTTTTGTCTCCTACTTCGATACGTCGAAGGTGAATGTCGTCAATCGGGCGATTGGGGGCCGCAGCTCGCGGACCTATATCACCGAAGGACACTGGGAGAGGACGCTGGCGCTGATCAAGCCGGGCGATGTCGTGCTGTTCCAGTTTGGGCATAACGACAGCGGATCGCTGGATGACACGGCGCGGGCGCGGGGCACGATCAACGGTGTAGGCGATGAGTCGAAGGAGATCGAAAATCCGATCCTGAAGAAGCATGAGGTGGTGCATACCTTCGGCTGGTACATGGCGCAGTACGTCGAGCAGACGAAGGCCAAGGGAGCGACGCCGATCATCTGCTCGCTGGTGCCGCGCAAGACCTGGAAGGACGGGAAGATTGTTCGCGGCGCGAGTTCGTATGGCGGGTGGGCAAGGGAAGTGGCCGATACGGAGCACGTCGGCTTCATCGATCTGAACGAGATTACTGCGCGCAAGTACGATGCGCTGGGTGAGGCTGGGGTGGAACCGCTGTTCGGCGATCCGCACACGCATACGACGCTGGCGGGGGCTGAGATGAATGCGGAGAGTGTGGTGTCGGGGTTGAAGGCGCTGAAGAAAGATCCGGTGGGGAAGGATTTTTCGGGTAAGGGTAAGGCGGTTAAGGCTTATCGGGGGAAGTAAAGTCTTTGATCGGGGCCATGCCTTGTCCTCTTGGTCGAAGCGTATGGTTTCCAAAGAACGTTGTCTGGGGTGCAAGCATGACAGCTCCCTGTCGCGCATCCATTCGGCTCCGCTCAGGACACCAACGGCTACAGGAGCTTCAAGTTTGGGTGTTCAAGATAGGCTAAAAGGTGGCCCAGTGAATCAACACAAGCGCGTTTCTCATTACCTGCGTTGCCCTCACTCTGATAGTGAGCGGACAATCGATGCCGGTATCAGATTTTTCTCCCAAGGGTGCTAGGGAGTGATAAACAAACGACTTCGACGCCGTTACCGGCTAGGGCCTTTTGTGTTCCATCCCGGGGCGCGCAAGCCGTTCACTCCGCGGTTTTATGAAACTCACACCGATCAAACCTAACCTCATATGAGGATGGCAACATCTCAGCCTTCGGATAGAGTTGTTCCGCAAGCACCGCGAGCAGGTCCGCTGGTCTGCCGTCCCTGCCCAAAAATACGAGGTAGAAATAATAAGCCTCACGATGTTCCTTGGTCAACGACGTTTGATGTTCGTTGTCCGAGAGAAAGAACCGGTGGCCGTCGCTCAGCTTGGCAACACACTTCACTTCAATGAAACGATGCTTATTATTTGTGTTGAATGATAGAAAATCATGACCATATCCGGGGTGATCCCGGCGATCTTCGATGTTCTTGACCCGATGTTCGAGCCGCGCACCAATAAGTCGCTCCTTTTCCCATGCGAGCGCATATTCTTCCGCAATTCGTCCAATTTTAGACCTTTGATTTTGCATCTCCTCAAAGTCCACACGACGATGTTTTTTCACTCGTGGTTTGTCGATAGGAGACCCAATTGCTCGATCACCGCGTACATAGACCTTGTATAGATAGGCCATGAACTTGGGCTCACTCCACTTCGCAGTCAAGGAGTTGCCGCTCTTCGCCTTGAGCAAGAGGTTCTGATACTTGCTGCGGGGTAGGTTTACATCAAAGCCCATGATCTCGCCCAGCATATCCAGATGCTCGGGACTGCACACAGCTAAAAAACGCTCGGAATAATAGAGGCTCAGAATCTTTGCCTTGAACATCTGCGATAAGGGATTGGCGTCAATTGCTACAAAATCGGGGCTCGGTGCAGCACCGAGCGCGACCAGATCGAGCAACGCGGCTTTTACCACTGCGAACGCTTCCTTCTCGCTCGTGCCGAACTTCTCCGCGAAACGGTATTTACGAGTGGGATCGCTCTTCGTCCTGCCAAAATAAATGCCGAATTTGAACGAGGTGGCACCTTGAATATTGGCCCACATCTTAGTGCCTGACTCCACCAGATTGCAAAAGCTCGGCTCATTATGACCGACGACATAGTCATCGAGCATCAGCTTGTCCAGGGAATGCAGTGGGAACCTGCGGAGAAACAACCCGCGTGTCTGAAGCGCCGTGTCTTCGTGAGAGCTGTCGTACTGTGCGTCGAATTTCGCCAGGTCTTTCACTCGGTTGTCTCCGCTCAGCCTTGCTTTGGATGGACCTATTATCGCCCACGCTAGCAAATGACAATGTCTTTATCACGCGTTAAGCTGAGGCGCGGGAACGGCATGCCTAAGCATGACTTTTGCGTCGCACTAGTATACAAAGGCCACAATGACCATCACCCCACTCACGGACAAAGAGCAGAAAGAACTCTCCCGGCTACAGCTTTTTTATTGGAAAGAAGCGCTTCGCTGCGAAAAGGCTAAAGCTTACCTCGCCGGATGTGTGATGCTCGGCTCGGCGCTAGAGGCGCTGCTGATGAACATAATCGATCTCTATGCGGAGGAAGCTGAAAAGACTGGCAAGATTCCCATGTCGAAAAACAAAGCAAAGCCGCTCCTGAAATGGGATCTGGCGGACCTTCTGAACGTGGCGAAGGCAACGGGCTGGCTTCCGAGCGCACTTGATCTCAACTCAGACTGGAACTGGCGCAAAGCCAAGGTCGGGGACTATGCGGAATTGGTTCGCATGATGCGTAACCTCGCGCATCCCGCCCGCTATCTACAGGACCATACGGGTCGCCGCGTCACGAACCGATACCTACAGCGGCAATTTGAAATCGTGCTCGCAAGTCGAGACTGGCTCGTCGCGCACAATAATCGCGAACTGCTTAAGGCTATCGAGGAAGAAGAGAAAAGAGCAGCAGGTACTCCCTAGAACCACGAAGCAAATCAGCCCCTATCCCTGATCGATTCCCTAAACATCGTCGTGTTAAACATTCGGTGAGTTTCAAGCAACCTCCTCAATACCCAATCCTTGTGAATCTGGGTGGATTTTCACTAAAGCCCCTGTGGTACCGGGACAGATGTCTCGTCGGTCCTCATAAGTCGTATTCTCGTCAGCAACCGGGGCGGCGGAATGGCGAGTGGTAGTCTCGTAACAAGCTCGTTCCTCCTCCTGCACCTTCCCCTTGAAACCACATCAGAAATTTCCTGACCTGCTTTTCGATGACGGACGGTAATGCAGATCGTTCGTCCGTTCCTGAGATACTCAGTATTTGGGAGATAAGCGAACAGCATGGATTTAAGTGAAGTTACCCCGCAATTGAATGACTGGTTCACAATATCTGGAGAGTACAGCGGAGATGCGACCCTTACCGCTGATGACAACATCGTTCTTACTGGAACAGGTCGCGTTAGTTGGAGCGATTCGGATCGCTGCAAGATCTTGATCGAGATCGATCCTGCATCAGCGACCAAAGCCATGCAGATCCTCTCGCAGATCGATGTCTTCAAAGCGCTCCAAGTCGTGTGTGCAGACGGGGTCTTCTCTGCGGGAGAAGTGCATGTCAGCAAGAACGACACATCGATTGGCGCATCGATTGAGGTTCGACTTGAACTCATAACCCTGGCTGCAGAGTTCACTCCAAAGGACGCTGTCCAAGGCGTCTACTGGGTCGTTCCGCTCGTCAACTTCGTTTCCGACTTTCGCAAGGCTTTTCCCGAGCTCGACAGGCATCCACTGAGAATGTATCCCACGCCTCCGGTTCCCGAGGGGATGTCGGAGAGTGATGCAATCAGAGCCGAATCGATTGCGCATTCGAAGAACAGCTTGATCGCATTCACTTGGAATGCGACGCGATGTTTCATCGAGGCGCTGCCAGACTACAAGCAAAGGGCGGACGATTTGCATGCTCGCAAACTTCCTTCGGCTGCCACCGCCATGATGGTCGGAGGGGTATCGTCGCTTCCATGGAGTACGGTCGATGAGATTGAGTCCTGGCTCCCAACCGACATCCTCTACGCTCTTTGCGTGGCAACCGGAAACTTCGTCGGATTTCCATTTGTTGAGGTTCGTGGTGAAGACGGACGATTGGCACGCCGGTTCCACATCGCGACCGCCCGCCGACGCTACTCGCCTGTGAAGCCCTTGATTCACGAGATTTTCGATAGCCGCTCTGGAGCCACCGGCGCACTGATTGACTCATTCCTAGCTTTACCGGCTGCCAAACGCAGGTACATTCGCGTCGCTGCGGAACACCTAACTTCAGCCGGTCAGAACAAGCCCGATTTGGAGAACGCCTACGACCATTTGGTTCGTGGCTTTGAATCGCTCACCAAAGTCCACAATCTATCGTCAGAGGACCTAATCGCCGGAATTGATGTCTCTCACCGGGCGGCGGTTAGCGCGATCCTTCAACGCACTTCGGTCGAGATGGTGAGTCTTGCACAGACCATCCGGGCCGCCAGCGATGACGCGTCTGCCGTGCGAGTTGAGCGGGTGGCTGCGAGAGTCAAATCCGCTTCGCAACGCGAAGCCATGTTTGGCTTGGCGGTTTCGGCTCTTTGCAGGATGTTCAATTTGGAGGACGAAGCCGTCATCAATTCGTTCTATACGCTTCATCCTCGGACGGACGGAATCAGCGAGTGGGCGACAGTCTTGTCAAAGTACCGCGGGGGTGTCATCCACGTCGGTTTCCTGGACCTTGCCACGAGCGCCGCGATCCAGGACGTCTTGCGCTACAACCAGCATCTTCATGACCTTCTGGCAAGAATCGTGTTACTGGAGATGGGGTACGTAGGTACGTATCTGCCGGGAGTTCTCGATAACTTCATCTCAAAAGAGCTATGTTGGGTGACGGCCTCTACTTCGCCCGGAGATCTCGGCTTCGCCTAGATGAAATCAACGATGATGCGTTGGTATCGCCGTCGGCCGTGAGGTTCGCACCCGTGATATAGGCAGCATCGGGCCTTGCCACGAAAGCGACGAGTGCGGCCACTTCGCTCGTCTCGCTGCGGAAGCCAGTCCACGCACCGAGCCGTCCTTCAATAAGGATGCAGCAACCGGCCGCTCCGTCGCGATGGGCTCCGCACGGCAGGGGATATTGGGTAACGCGAAACCATCTTCTCGTCAGCGATAGCTGGTCTACGCAATGCCTTGCGTGCGCGAAGTCACACATATCAGGAGCGTGGGGTACCCGGCCATCCCTCATCGTCGAGGGCGCGGTAGCATAGGCCATGCCCCGTTATCTCCTCATCGCCATCCTCGCGATCTCGTACGTCACTTCGTTCTGTCAATCCCCGAAGGTTGCAAGATCTCCGAGTGAAGCCGTAGCCTTGCTCGCCAAGACCAAGGCGCTTTATGACACTCCTTTCCGGGCGGGTCTCATCAACTTCGACTGTGCGATTGACGTCGACTTCGATCAGTATCTCAAGAGCAATTTTGGCAAGGCAGCTCGAACGGACAGTCCTCTTGCACAGCTTCTGAAACCGATAAGATATCGGGTCTTCGTTGACCGCTCCGGCGCCACCGTCTCAGCTCAGCCCAAGCTTCCAGATTTCAGCCAATTACCTCTCGCTTCGCAGCTTGAAGAATCAAACCGTGACCTCATGCAAATGGGCCTTACCAATTGGGTGCCATACGCCTATGGAGAGGTGCTCCCCGTGGGTCCAACCAACTATCAATTTGAGAAAACGATAACTGGCTATAACCTCTCCATGGACGGCCTCGAAATAACCGGGAAACTAACCGATTTCTCTATACATCTAGCCGGCGACCTCTACCGAACCCCGGCAGAGGTCGCTGGATTGGTCCCGGGAAGTCGGCTTGTCATCAGTGACGCGTCTCCGTCGTTGCTTCCGCTATGCGCGTTTATCAGGACTAAATCATGCAGGTTAGCGAACCTTAGATTTTCGAAGCTATGACGCTCCCTTCCGAGCGAACCTAGTCTCCCTAGAAGCCGTAATAGATATGCTGTCCGTTTCGTTCTTGGCCGCGTCGCAATACGCCATCGAATGATGTTTGCGAATACACATAAACGCCGAGGAAATCTAGAATCGCATTTCCCATGATCGGCGTAACGTATTGCTTGCCTACGAAATGCCCGCGATGGATCATCAGGATTTCAATCAGCAGATGGTGCATACAGTGGAGAGTGTTATAGAGCGGCGTATTGTGTGTCAGCCTGTCACGTGTTCCCCAGAGCGTCGGATGCATTAGCTTTGACGGAATGGTGAAGCCCATCAGGTAAAGGTGGTCCAGTCCAACCTGCTTCGCCATTTGTCGCGTATCAACCCGCGTCCACGAGACTGGTCGCTGATTTTTACAAACTTGACATTTTTCCTGCTTGTTCTTCTTACGCAATTCTGCCGCTCGTTTAGAGAGATTTGCGCGTGCCTCTGGTTCCATAGAGATCCCAACATTTTCATAAATCCCGCTCATAATCTGATCCCAGTCCACCGCGTCGTAAGCTTTGAAGTCCTGCAGATGCTCCGGCTTTTGAAATAGATATTTGAGCGTCACAATGCGTTCAAATAACGCGCGGAGACAGTACTGCGCCCCATGATGCGAATCCGTATGGCTGAGAGTCATGAGGTCGTTTATGTCCCGGTGGGAAGCGAACATACATCCCACAATGAGGTCTCCCAATTCATCGTCCTCTCGTACCTTTGTGCGAACGATTAGGCGGCCCATCACCTGCAGCCATTTGTGGATGATCTCTGGATAATCCGACCGCCTCTCGATGAGTTCGGCCCACGTCTGCGGGGTGGAAGCGGCGTCTTGTATCGTCCCGTTCTCATTTCCTCGACTGTCATTCCTGTCTGCGTTAGTTTGCATCGCAATCCCCTATGCCCATCTTCGCGTTGACTAGCAGCCCTGATTGCGCCGCCGCCCGTTCGCATGTTCGTGCTTATGGTCGATTGCTGGCTTCAACCCGTGACGCAACGATACGGAGCAGATGATTAGCAAGCATGACGGCCTCGATTGCTTCGATCGGGTCCGAGAGCGTCACATTGCGGTGCGAATGCGGATTTTTGAATGAGCCGATAGCGCCCGCGAACAAATCAGAGCGCGACTGCCGCTCTCCCACTTCAGTGGTCAAATCCGTAAGCTTCCCGTCCTGTGCATGGAATGCCTTACGCATGAGATCAACCCCTCGAAGGTTCGCTGGTTTGCCAAGGGCCTCATGGACTGCGACTTCCACGGCCTTCATAGCTTGAAAAACCGCAGCGGCAAACTCTCCGCGCATCAACGCGCCCCACACGGTATTTGCGATTTGGGCCTGCAGGACTTCTTTTCGAAGCATTCGCGCCACTGAGAATATGGCGACGGCTTGCTCATCCTGAAACTTGAGTGCCCTCCGACTGAGCACTACCCAGTCGCCAGAGTGCGGGACCGGGACGAGAAATCCCTGAGCGATGAGCCACTGCCACGCTTCTGCAATAGCAAGATCTACCTCATCCCTGCTGGATTGCGAGTAGGGATGCGCAACGCCAGGCATGTTCGAGTTATGCCAAAGTTCCCCGTTGAGGTTGCCGGCGTTGAACTTTTCCCCACTGTGGCTGGCCCGCTTCTTCAAAAGAAAAAGCATTTTGGCGCCAAGCACCTCAGGCTCCATGGTCAACAGTGCATCTACGTCAGGAATTGTCTGAGTCAGTTCGCGCATGACTGTATTCTCGCGCGTCAAGCTGTCGATAGGGAAGTGCCGCCCTGTTGTCCGAATGGTTGAGAAAGCGCCATTGGACCCGCCGACTCAGATCAGTACCGATAAGTCGGCATCTCGTCAGCAATCGCCTAATCACCAGAAGTGCGTTTCCGGGTAGTCATCCTTAGCCTTCAGAACGAGAGAGTGGATACAAAGCCCGTGCACTGCGAAATCAGCTTGACTGGCAGCGCGGATCGAGCGCGGATCGCATTTTGAAGCGCTTTAGCGTTGGGGAAGCGAAGGCACATCGGTAATTGGGCTCGGGCATTTTTGGTACATCGAACGAAAGGCCCGGGCCTAAAGGCCACATTTTGCCTGGCCCTTATTCCGTAGCCTAAAGGCGATTGCCTCCCTTACCCCTCCGTCTCCGTGACGCTGAAGCATCCCGGAACGCGCTTCGCGCTAAAGTCGCGTGGTGATGTAGGCATTTGTGGCACCCATTCGACTACGCTCAGGGCAGGCTCTGAAGCCGTGCCCTTAACGAGACAGATGTGCAGCGCATCGAGAGCGGATGTGGGGCACCCGGCGCGTTCCCCGTTTCCTATGGCTGCGGAAGGGGTCGCAGGCGTGTTTCTGGCATGCTTGCCGTTCCAGGTTCGGGAACGGATTCTAGATTGTCGTCTCCAACCCTACTGCTATCTTGTCTATGTGATTTCGGTCGCTTTCTCGATTGGAGAACAAATGTTCCGGTTGCAGCATTTATATAGGGAGTTTCTAACGGTACTTTGTGCACTAGTAGTTGTTGCATCGATTTCGACCGGAACAACCGCGCAAGTCCCGACAGAGCCCTCCGGTCCGCAGCGGCCTTCTTTCGAAGTGGCTTCCGTTCGAGCCCACGACCCAAACGATATCGAGGACACGGATAATTTCCAGCCGTATCCTGGTGGAAGATTCACGGCTAGTAATTGTTCTCTGTGGATGCTCATCCATTACGCCTTCGAGGTGCAGCCGTACCAGATCACTGGCACGCCCGGTTGGATCAAATCAGAACATTACGATGTGGATGCGAAACCTGCAGAGGCCGACCCGAACTTCGACGATATCCACCTTATGGTTCAGGTGCTGCTTGCAGATCGGTTTCAACTCAAATACCACTGGGAGACGAAGGAACAACCAGGTTACGACCTCGTGGTTATGAGGCCCGGTAAACTCAGCGTATCGATTCTCAAAGGCGATTGCCCTCCATACCTCTCAAATTCTGAGCTGCTTCCCAAAGGCGCTGCGTGCGGAAGCCTTACGAATTCCCCAGGTCACACCAAGGGCTACAACCTCACTGCCAGTGACCTGGCAGGAAGCCTCTCGTGGCTTTTGTCGAAGCCGATATCGGACAAGACAAATCTGACGGGCAGATATGATGTCGAACTTCGATGGACTCCTGAGTCCATCGCAATGAGATCAAATGCCTCCTCAGAGCAGGACGTCCCCAACATCTTCACAGCCACCCAGGAGCAGCTTGGTCTCAAACTGCAGCCTTCCAGAGTTCCGGTCCGCGTGTTTGTCATTGATCACATCGAGAAGAAGCCTTCAGATAACTAGCAACTGGTCAGATGGTGGGTGACGGCAAGCCAGTTTGTCGAAAGTAATCTGGCAACGTTATGAAAGAGCGCCTACAGGGACTGACTCCTCGGAACATTGGTAGTCCTGATGTAGGCTTTGTGGCACCCATTCGACACGCTCAGGGCAGGCTCTGAAGCCGTGCCCTTAACGAAACGAAAGCCTGTAAGGAAACGGAGGTGCTGTGTCATGTTGGGTCGAAGGCATAGGTTGAGCTTCAACTTCTAGATTGAGCGCTCTAGCCTGGGTTTTCGTGGTGGAAAAGGTCCCAGCGTCATGGGCACGATATAGACCATCGGGGTCCTTCGACTGCGGCACTCGCAAAGTGCGCGAGTGCCTTCGCTCAGGATGACGATTTTGTGGGGATGCGGGCAAAAAACTGGTTGGTCCCGATAGAGCGCCCTTTCAGGGCTTACATCTCGCAGGTCATACTGACCCAGGGTTTCACCCTTGACGCAGAGCGCGATGCGAATGCTTGTGGCGCGCTTTGCGTCCTCACCCTTGACGCAGAGTGCGGTGCGAATGTTTGTAGCGCGCTTTGCGTCCTCACCTTGGGCTGTGATGGCGTCGCCCCTTCGGGGCTTGAACCCGTGCTCTTTACGTAAATCGGCCCTTACCCATGAGACCGATTTGCAGCAGCGTCGTGCCTTTAGAGCGATGCGCCGCATCCATAAGATTCGTCTTGCCTGATTTTAACGAGTCGATTGGGTGACCTTTTGAGGGGCTTCTCGTCCATTCTTCGATACCGAAGATCAAGAGCTCATCATGCCTTACACACTAGAGAGTTATCTGGGTGCCCGGAAGCCCAGGACCCGCCTTGGAAGATCGGCGCACGTAACGGTTGCGAACCGGTTCAGAATCAAGCTCTTCTGCTGGGCATTGCTTTTAGCCACAACAGTGCTTCCTAAAGCACTTGGACAATCTACTAACGTCGCCGCGCTTCCGTATCTGGGTTGGAGCAGTTTCAGCTCGCAGACTCAATCGAGTGGCTTTCTGAACCAGACCAATATCGAAGCGCAATCAGACGCGCTGAGATCTTCGGTTCTGCAAGAACACGGTTTCACCTATATCAATATCGACGACGGATGGCAGAAGGGTTACGACTCGAGTGGGAGACCCACACCGAACTCCGCGTTATTTCCGGACATATCGGCGCTCATCTCGCACATTCACCAAAACGGGCAGAAGGCCGGCATCTACTGGCGGCCCGGTGCCGCCCAGGAAGTCGTGCAGTCCAATCCGCTGATTTCAGGGGGCACCCAGTATGTCAAAGACATCCTCGCTGTTCCTCACGCTCCGGGAAACGCATTTGCAGCATCCGATGCGACAACGTCTCTTTCTAATCTGAAGATCGATTTCAGCCAATCGGCAGCACAACTCTATGTTGAGTCAATCGTGAACCTCTTCGCTTCCTGGGGAGTGGACTACATACGGCTCGATGGCGTCGCGCCAGGCTCCGGCGTGCTGACAGTGGACAACCAGGAGGAGGTTCAGGCCTGGGCTCAGGCGATCAGCAAATCAGGACGCCCCATGTGGCTTACCGTCTCAACGGGAGTCGAGCTGGGCGATTTCAGCACCTGGGGGAGCTATAGCAATGCCCGCCGCATTGGAGCTGCGATCGAATGTAAAGGCTCTTGCAGCACTCTTACCGACTGGGCCCTGACTTCAGAACGCTGGTTCGATCTGATCGGGTGGCAGAACTTCACCAGTGCGCAAACGGGATGGAACGATCTTGGACCGCTCGAAATAGGAACGCCAGCTACTGTCGGTTTGTCGGGTGTTGAGCAACAGTCGGCGATCACCCTGTGGGCCATGGCCAATGCGCCGATCTATGTTGGCGGCGATATCAGTGCTATCGATTCGGATGGGACGAACCTCCTGACCAACGATGAGGTGCTTGGCGTCGATCAGTCAGGGGAACCTGCTACGCAGCTAGCCGGTGGACTCACGCCCGTATGGGGCAGCGCGCCGAGCAATGGAGTGTTCTACGTTGCGCTCTTCAATCTCAACGCTTTTCCAGCCGAAGTTACGGTGAGATGGAAAGACCTTGGCTTTCTGGACGCATTGAACGTCCGCGATGTGTGGAATCGCAAGGATCTTGGTCCATTCAAGCAGAAGTTTTCCAGCGTCATTCTCGGGCACGGTGCTCGACTCTTACGGGTATCGAAATCCGGCGTCGTGGATCCCCAGAGTTCCCAGTCCTATCCGGCGTTCCTGGGGAAGACCCACGGGAAGACAGCCTTCATTCGCTGCCCCGGCGGATGCGCCTCCGGACACGAGGTGGTTAAGCTGGGGCTGGAAAAAGAAAACTACGTCGATATTGAGGGAGTTTCTGTAGAGAAGTCGGGAATTTACCGCATGAAGATCGACGCCGCAACCTATGGGCCGAGCGATCTCTTTTATCAGCCCAACGGCGGCGCGGAAACGGCAGTGAAGATCGGCGGCAGCAGCTTCGGCGTGCCCTCAAACACAATCGTTCCTGTGTTCTTGAAGAGCGGAGAGAACACGATCCGATTTACGAATCCTACCGGCATGGCTCCCTATCTTGACGTCATCACGATCATCGGGAACGGAGACCTTTCTGACTCGCACATCGGGGTCTACGATGCCGAGGTCGGCGTCCTTGAGGGGAATGCGACGCACACTCCCTGCGAGTATTGTTCGGGGAATACGAAGGTCATCACTCTCGGGGGAAAGCCGGATAACGATGTCCTCTTCGACAATGTTGTGGTCCAGGCCGACGGCGTGTACATGATGGAGATTGATTTTGTGGCGCAAGGGACCCGGCCGCTTTGGATCAAAGTCAATCATGAAAAACCCTTTCAGTTGAGCCTCACAGGAGATAGCGATTCTCTTCCGACCAGCATGGTGATTCCGGTCGCGCTGAAGCAAGGCAAGAACAGCATCACCGTGGGGGGCGGCAAAGAAGATGCTCCTGGAGTCGATAAGATTGTCATCGGGCCTTCCGAACCGGCCAATCACCTCGCCATGGGGCTTGTCTCTCGCAAAGGAACATCCGTTAACCGTGTCTGGACGCTTGAGCTGGCGAATCTCGGTAACGAACCGCTCCAGGCAGCGCAGGTGAATTCTTTCGCTTTCGTGCAAGTGAGCGGCCAGGGGGCTTGTCAGCCATCGATTTTGACGGGCTTCCCAATTGTTGTCGGGGATATTCCTGCTCAATCCTTCAAGACATTTGAGCTTGCCATGGATTTCTCCGGATGCTCTTTCGACGCGCGATTCAATACGAGTACCTCCTATTCGGCTGACCGTGGAGCTGTTGCTGCCGGGGTTGTCGACGTATCGCTTGAGCAGTAATGTCGGCTGAAAGGGGCGAGACTGGACTATTTTTTTGCAGCCGAGTCGGTCCCCGCATGATTGGTGTTGCGCGCAAAGTGGACAGGACTGAAATCAGCCGGCCCGGTCGTTGTTCAGCGTTAAATCGTAGGGAGCAAGCAAGAGCGTTCGTCCGCTCCTGCTTGCTCGTAGCCTGGAGCGATTTAGAGATTCGGGTGCAGATCGCTTACAGGGCTAACCTGCTCGAGAAGGGAAGCGATGTAAAGAATTGTCGACTCGGCTTGCCAGCTACCAACGATTTGTACTCCGATCGGCATTCCTTCCTGGCTTGTGCCGAACCGCATGGAAACGGCGGGCAGGCCGGTAACATTTAAGTGCGATGTGATATTCATGATGCCCATGGCGCCAATCGTCTGGCCATTGATCACCAACTCTTCCTGGCCATGCTTGAAGGATGGCGTCGGCAGAACCGGGGTGAGCAGTACGTCGTACTTCTGGAAGTACTCGGCATAGCCATCCTTCAGCCGCTCCGCTCCCTGCACTGCATCGATGTAGTCCGCCGCAGGCGTATCGGGCAGCCCGAGCATGAACCTGGCCATATAGGAGATCTCATCTTCGCTGCGGCCAGCCGTAGTCTTCACGAATCCGGGCTTCATCTCCAGCACGTGCAGACGACTGAACACATCGAGGCCAAAGTCGCGCTCGAGGGCAGGGATGCGTGCGGACTCGACGGTGTGGCCGAAGCCTTTGAGAGCTTCCGCGGCAGCTTCTACGGTAGAGGCGGTCTCGCGGTCGATTGGTCCAAAGCCGGGTTCTACCAGCCAGCCCACACGAAGCGGACGTTTGTTGGAGCTACCAACGCCGGCATCAAAGGGGATGGCGCTGCTGGAGTAGCCGTCCTGACCGTCAGGTCCGGCAAGCTGCGAAAAGGCCAACGACAGATCGCGAATGCTCCGTGCCATCGGGCCCACATGCCAGAAACGGCGCGGTTCACGCGGCCAGATACCCGTCATGGGCACACGTCCGTGCGTTGCTTTGAGCGACACAATGGCCGTGTGGGCCGCCGGACCACGCAGGGAGATCCCAAGGTCCGTACCCAGGCCCAGCGGAGACATGCCCGCCGCGATCGCTGCCGACTCGCCACCGCTTGAGCCACCCGGCGTCAGGTCTAGGTTCCAGGGGTTTTTCGTCCGGCCGGTGAGCAGATTGTCGCTTTCAATCCAGTAGGAAAACTCAGGAAGGTTGGTCTTCGCAAGCAGAATCGCTCCTGCCTTCTTCATGCGCACAACGCTGGTCGCATCGGTCTCGGGTGTGCGTCCTTTGAAGATCGGCGATCCACGTTGGGTCAGTACGTTCGCGGTGTCGATCGAATCCTTCACCGTGAAGGGCACACCGTGCAGGGGGCCCAGTTCATCTCCCCGCAGTACGGCCGCTTCTGCTTCTTTGGCGGATTCCAAGGCACCATCGGCAATTGTGACGATTGCATTGACCTTGGGGTTGACGGCCTCAATGCGATCGAGGTGCGTCTTCATGACTTCGACCGGGGAGATCTCGCGTGTGCGGATCAGTTCGGCCAGCTTCGTTGCATCGGTATAAATCAGTTCTGTGCTCATGGTTGCCCCTCTACCTGCCAGCAGACAGGTTGTATGATTGAGATTCTACCTGCCACATGGTAGATTCAAAAAAGTAGAGACTTTTTTGCCGCGCGAAAGTTTGGAGGGTTGTGATGAGCACAAATGCCCGCGAAGATATTTTGGCCGCCGCGAAGCTTGTTGCGCAGGCTCACGGCTATGCCGGTTTGAACTTTCGTGATTTGGCTCAACAGGTTGGAATCAAAGCAGCGAGTGTTTACTATCACTTTCCGGGCAAGGCTGAACTGGCCACGGCGGTTGCGAAGCGTTACTGGGAAGACTCGGCAGCCTATCTTGAATCGCTGCTGCAGAGTTCATCCGGTCCGCTGGAAGCGTTGCGCCGCTACCCTGAAACCTTTCGCTGGGCGCTGGAGAACGACAATCGTATCTGCCTTTGCAGCTTTATGTCTGCGCAGTTCGACGATCTGCCTGACTTAGTAAAGACGGAAGTTCAAGCTTTTGCTGATGTCAATATCGCCTGGCTGAAGAAGGTGCTGATTGCGGCTAAAGTTGCCAGCCCCAAGGAGGCCGAGAAGCGGGCACGTGCTATCTACTCTGGAATCGTGGGCGCACAACTCATGGCAAGGAGCCGGGCAGATATCGCTCTCTACGATAGCCTGATCGAAAGCTACCGCGCAGCAGGATTGCTTCCTGCGTAAGGCCAATTCACGACAGGGTTGCTGAGAGGATGTTTCTAAGCATCCTCTCAAACTTCTAAATTACGGCTGAGTTGAACTCCGCCCTAAGTCTTCTGGCCGGGGTTTAGCTTGTGAAGTAGTCTGTCTGATCGAGATCGGTAAGCAAGCCTGGGTGTGTTGGCTTCCAACCTAAGCGTTCCTGCGTCAATTGGCTGGATGTGGGGTTGTCTTTCGCAACGAACTCTGTGAGGAAGGTGAACTGCTTCTTTGCCTGCTCTGCAGTTTTGCTGACGACGGGTACCTTCAGGTGCCGTCCGATCAGGTTGGCGATGTGCAGGAACGGAATACCTTCCTCGGCCACGCCGTGGTACGTTCCACCTTTCGGCCCGTTCTCCAGGGCGAGCCGGAAGAGACGGGCTACATCGAACCGGTGGACCGACGGCCAACGGTTGAGACCGTCGCCGACGTATCCCGATTCTTTCTTCTTTCGCGCAATCG
Source organism: Granulicella mallensis MP5ACTX8 (assembly GCF_000178955.2). Lineage (NCBI taxonomy): Bacteria > Pseudomonadati > Acidobacteriota > Terriglobia > Terriglobales > Acidobacteriaceae > Granulicella > Granulicella mallensis. The sequence goes on from NC_016631.1 coordinate 2,796,220, forward strand.
CGATGAGCCTCTGCGTGAAGCCTTGATCGCCGGCGCCATGCACGATGGGCGGAAGGCGGATGGCGGAGGTACGAACGCCGCTCGAAGCTAACTCTTGCAACAGATCCTCTGTCTCGGCGCGAGGAGCTGCGAAGAAGGTTGGGTCGTAGGATTGATCCTCGGTAGCGAGTTGTCCTGGTTTCAATGCCATGGTGGCGAAGGTGGCCGCCAGAGGACGGTCTGTCCCGGAAAACGCTTGACCGATCGTCTTCAAGGCGAGCCGGTCGGCTTCGACTCCCGAGAGCATGAACCTTTGAACGATGCCCCCTGGCGCGCCACCCAGGAATACGCCCATACGCTTGCCGAACGGTATATGCGAGATCTTGTGATAGTAGGCCGTGTGTACGGCGCCATCGGCAGCGGAGGTGGCGCGCCGCAGGAGATCGAGATCTTCTACGGAACCCACCAGCACGCGTGCGCCAGCGTCGGTCAACTTCTTTCCCGAGGCTGCCGAGCGTGCAAGCCCCGTGACCTGATGACCTGCCGCAATGAGTTCCTTGACGATAGCAAACCCGATGAATCCCGTAGCACCTGTGACAAAAACACGCATTCGAAGAATCTCCTACGTGAACGCTATGGCATTAGCGGCCTACAATCTATGCTATGGAGTCGCAATTTATATCGAGATCGTCCAAGTTAGCTGCTGACCCGCTTTCGGATGTGCTTTCGCTACTGAATCCTCGCGGATACATGTCAGGAGGCATCGATGCGGGTGGAGACTGGTCGTTTCAGTTCGAGCAGGATCGATCCTTCCGATGCTTTGCCATCGTTTCCGGTCAGTGCTGTCTTTCGGTGGAGGGCGTGGACGACACTGTTCGTCTTCAAGAGGGGGACTTTGTTGTCCTGCCGCACGGACGCGCTTTCCGCCTCGCAAGCGATTTGGCCGTAACTCCGCTCGACATCATGAGCGTGATTACCGCACCTCTAAACGGTAATGTTCTGTGCTGGCAGGGCGGCGGTGCGTGCCTCGCGCTGAGCGCGTTATTTACCTTCAATCATGACGATGCCGACATCCTGCTGGGTGTGCTGCCGACTCTCGTACACATCCGCAAGGATGCAGACCGGGCCACCATGCGGTGGTATCTGGAGCGCATGATGAAGGTGATTCGTGAGCCCCAGCCCGGGGGAGTGCTGCTTGGAGAGTACCTCGCTCAGATGATGCTGGTAGAGGTGCTTGGACTGTACCTGGTGGATGCGGTAACGGGAGGTGTTGGATGGCTCTCCGCACTGGCCGACAGGCAGATTGGTGCCGCCATTACAGCAATGCATGAGAACCCCGGCAATCGATGGACGCTACAGACGCTGGCAGAACATGTGGGCATGTCGCGATCAGCCTTCGCTGTACGTTTCAAGGAAAAGGTTGGGACTTCTGCCATGGAGTACCTGACGCGTTGGCGTATGCGCCGTGCGAGCCACAAGTTGGTGAACTCGAGCGACCCGGTTTCGTCCATCGCCTCTTCTCTTGGCTATGAGTCCGAGAGCGCGTTTTGCTTCGCGTTCAAGAGGGAGATGGGATATTCGCCGCGTCAATATGGCCATGCCCGTATGTCTGCTTCGGCCTCGCTGATCAACAACTCACAAAGCAGCTGACCAACAACTCACAAAGCAACAGATCAATAACTCGCGCAGCAACTGGTCAATTCAGCATCCGCCAGAAAGCCTCGAAACCCTCTTTGCTGTGCTTCTTTGCGTTGGCCGGATCCTGTGTCATGAAGTCCATGGTCGCCTCCGCCACCGAGTTCATGAGCGCGACCAGGAAAACCATCGACACTTTCTGCATAGGTCCGTGGGCGCGAGCACGCTCCAACAGATCGGCGACGTGGGCCATCATCTTGTGTCCCGCTGCACGGGTTACCGGAGTGATCTCGTCGGATACGCTGAGTTGTGCGATCGCTCGCCGCTTCTCCGGGTTCGAGATTGCCCAGTTCATCCACTTCTTCCACAGATGAAAGAACTGCTCACGAACCTCGGCATCCACCGGAAGATTCATCGCGCCGGTTGCCATTTCCATTTTCAGCTCAAGAAAGAGCTGGTTGAAGAGATCCGTCTTGGTTTCGAAGTAGGTAAAGAGAGAGCCATTCGCCACTCCGGCTTCTTTTGCGATGACCATGGTCGGGGCGCTCAGGCCCTGCTTCACGATGACACGCGTCGCGGCCTCTAAGATCGCAATTCTTTTCTCGTCGCTCCTCGGCCTTGGCATGTTTTCACCCTACACGTACACGTCTAGACAGTCAATCATCATTGGTTAATTCCTTTCATTGTCTTACTGATGCTTTATCTGTAGTTGACTGTCTAGGCATTTATATGTAGAGTCTCAATAGTAGCTCAGCCCGCCGTTGCCGCTAGCATCCGCAATCTATTCAGTTCCAGAGAGGGGATTGATTCAATGAGAACAGTTGTTATGACAGGTGGAACTGCCGGTTTCGGTGCAGTGGCCGCGAAGAGAATCTCCGACACTCCGAACACGAAATTGATCCTGGGGGCGCGCGACAGTAAGAATCCTTCGATCGAGGCCCTGCCATTGGATCTGGCGAGCTTTTCGAGTGTTCGGTCTTTCGTTCAATCGCTCACGAAGAAGTTGGCCGGGACAAAGATCGACATCCTCATCCTGAATGCCGGGGCGCAGTTCGGAAGCACCAGGCATAGGACAGGGGATGGATTCGAATCCACATTCGCGATCAATCACCTCGCGCATTATCTTCTGCTCAGGCTTCTGACACGTGGTCTCGCGAATAATGCCACCATCGTTATTACTACGAGCGACGTCCACGATCCCAAGATGGTTCCATTCGGACCAAAGGAACTCGATCCCGAGGCGCTGGCTCATCCCAAAGATAAGAACAAAGGCTTCGGCCCGGGGATCAGGGCTTATGCAAGCTCAAAGCTCTGCAACCTCCTCACTGCGCGTGCATTCGAGGCTTCTTCCGATGCGCAGATCCATGGCATGCGGGTCATTGCCTACAATCCCGGACTGACTCCCGGCACGTCGCTGTTTCGCGCGTGGCCCTGGTGGGCAAAGTTGATGATGGGGGTGGCGTCTAAACTTCGTCCCGTGAATACGCTCGAGCAGGCAGGAGATGCGATTGCCGATCTGGGACTCGGAACGATTGTGCCGCCGTCCGGTCGAATTTACGCCTCACTGGTGAAGGGAAAGCTGACGTGGCCTGAGCCTTCGGAGCTGGCGCAAAGCGACACGGCCATGACCGGGCTCTGGCTGGAAAGCGCCCAGATGGTTGGTGTGCGATGAAGATCGAGATTCGGGAGATGGCGACGGTCGATGACGCGACGGCGTTCCGGACGTTGAACGAGGAGTGGATTACGAAGATCTTCTCGCTGGAGGCGAAGGACATCGAAATACTCGGAAACCCACAACAGATGATCGTAGACAAAGGGGGGCGAGTCTTTGTGGTGTCGGCTGAGGGTGAGGCGGTGGGATGCGTCGCGTTGATCCCGATGGAAGGCGGCGTCTATGAGCTTTCGAAGATGGCGATATCGCCGAAGCTGCGCGGGATGGGAATCGGTCGGAGACTGATCGAGTACGCCATTGCGCAGGCTCGGGAACTCGGAGCGAAGTCGCTGTTTTTAGGCAGCAGTACCAAGCTGCCTCATGCAGTGCACCTGTACGAGACAGTCGGGTTCCAGCATGTACCTCCGGAGCGTCTGCGACCGAATCCCTATGTGCGCGCAAACGTCTTTATGGAGATGGCACTGTAATAGCGAGCTTTTTAAGCCGCTGCTTGCAGCAGCTAACTGACGTTACGCACCTCCATATTATGCGGTCTTCAACGGTCCGGCGGCCTTGTACGTGCTCATGACGATGCCTGAGGGCAGAGCTTTTGAGCTGATGAGTTCGAAGGAGCGTGCCGGGGTCCCTTCCGCAAAGAATCGCTTTCCCGTGCCCAGCAGGACCGGATAGACGAACAGCAGGACCTCATCCGCAAGCCCATGTTCGAGTAGCGTCGATGTCAGCGTGGAGCTGCCCCAGAGGACAATGTCCGGGCCGTCCTGCGACTTGATGCGGCGAACGCCCTCGACGAGGTCCGGTCCAAGGCCCTCGAACGGGCCCCATTCGAGACTCTCCGGACGGTGGGTAGCGATATATTTTGTTGCCGCATTGAGAGCGTCCGCCATCGGATTGCTCGGCGCCTTTGGCCAGAAGCCGGACAAGATATCGTAGGCGCGACGGCCCAGCAGCACATCGAAGCTCCCGCCACACGCGGCGAAGAGTGCATCCCGGCCAGCGGGGGTCCGATAGGGCGTGTTCCAGTCGACGTAGGGGAAGTTGTCGTCATCGGCGGTGTGCTGGATCACGCCGTCCAGCGAGATGTGTTCGAAGATTTTGAGCTTTCTCATTTGAGTCTCCTGGTTCTGAGATTGGAGTTTCTATTCTGTTGGCATTGCGAGGAACTCACGCACCTCGACCGATGCGCGGCAGGCGACGACGGCTTTGCGTCCCCAGGCCACGGCCTCATCCATGTTGGCTGCGTCGAGTATCCAAAAGCCGCCAATGTGTTCCTTGGCCTCAAGGTAGGGTCCATCGGTGAGGACCGCCTCTCCGCCGGGCTGCTTACGCAGTGATTTCGCGTGGGATGCCGATTGCAGGCCGCCGGCGAAGAACCTGGCACCGGCAGCCGCCATCTCTTCGTTGAGTACATCGATATCGCGGACCATCGCTTCGCTCTCTGCGGACGGGTCATAGTTGTCGGGGTGGTGAATAGCAACCAGATATTGCGGCATATCGTCTCCTAGAATGGTCTTCAGCCGGGCTCGTTTCCCCGCCTTCACTATAACGACGAACGGCGAGACCGGAATTCGACAAATTGTCCAGAAAATTTTAGCTCTTATATTTGAGGGGCGGTGTTGCACTCCTCGCCTACCTGCAGCCACCCCGGTTGGCCTGTTGCTGGCCTCCATCATCGCTTCATCAACAGAAGCTTGTTTCTCGAGACGGATCACCTCGCCGAGCCTTCCTGTAGAGTTCTTTCTCAGGAGAGCAATTTGAAAGGCTGCCTACTCGCACTTATCTTAGCTGTGGCAGTCCGAGCGGCCACCTGTCAATCACCGGAAGTTCCGCAGGAAGATCGAACGAAACACGAGGTTCTGGCCGTGGAGGTTGAACCTTCCGTTCGGCTTGAAGTTTTGGATTGGGGCGGAGCAGGAAGCCCGGTCATCCTGATCCCGGGACTCGGTATGACAGCTCACTCGTTCGATGCGTTCGCAGTAAAACTCTCCTCAGCACACCATGTGTACGGCATCACGCCTCGAGGCATTGGAAATTCCAGCACTCCCGCACCCACGGCGACAAACTACACGGCAGCTCGACTTGGAGCAGATGTGGTTGCTGTGATGGCCTATCTCAAGATTCCCAAGGCGGTGTTGATTGGGCACTCTTTCGGCGGAGAAGAGTTGAGCGCCGTTGGCACAGCGCATCCCGAAATGGTCTCTGGGCTCATTTATCTTGATGCAGCTTATGGGTATGCGTTCTACGATCCGCGCTTCGGCAACCTTGAAATCGATGTGCGCGATGTCCGTGAGGAACTTGCGACGATCGATCCGGGTAAATTGCCTCTTGATAAGCGAGACCAGTTGCGCGAGCTATTGAGCCAGCTACCCCGTCTTACGAAAGACCTTGAATCGCTGCTGAAGCAAATGAACGACAATCCGCCTCCCTCCGATTCGTCCGAACTGCCACCACCTCAACTGGCCGCGATGCTTACTGGACAGCAGAAGTTCACAAAGATGACTGTGCCTGTTCTTGCGATCTTTGCTTATCGACACCAGTTGCCCGGAGAGGGCATGCTCCAGGATGAACAACAGCGTGAGGCTGCCGGTAGAGACGCAGTGTTTACAGAGGAACATGCCGAAGCGCTGAAAGCAGTTGTTCCATCGGCCCACATCGTGCGTATGCCTAATGCGGACCACTTCGTCTTCAATTCGAACGAATCAGAAGTACTGCGAGAGGTGGACAAGTTCATCGAAGGCCTTCCGCGCTAGTCCTTAGACGTAGACATTTATGGCTCAGCTCTGAAGCCGTGCCATACATGAAACGAAGGCTCTACGTTATTACCGATTTGCAGCAGCGTTGCGCCTTTTTGGGGTGCTCGGGGCCCTCCCCGTTAGTTAACAGGGGAGGTGAAACTGCGGCATTTGTTGCGCGATCTCTTCTGGGGAGAGGAAGCGGACCCCATATTTTTCGAAGATTTCCATGGTCTTCGTGAGGTCCATCGTTGCGTAGGTGAACACTTCGTCGGTGGGAATCTCCATCTTTTGCGCCGGGATATTCATTTGGTTTACGGCGTTCAAAAAGCCACCTGGGGTGATGAAGGTCAGGACTTCGATCTCATCCGATTGCACCAGGAATGCATGCGGATTGCCTTTGGGGAGAAACATGCATTCCCCGGAGGCAACGTCGAATCTTTGGCCTTCTGTGTAGACCGCCATACTTCCCTTGAGGACGTAAAAAAACTCATCATCTCGCTCATGGACATGAGGTGGAGGTTCGGTCCCCTTTCTCATCTTTCCCAAGATAAGATCGAAGGCTCCACCGGTATCGGTTTCACCGGCGAGTTGGCTGACTAAGATTCCCTTGTACCAACTGGAATTTTCCAGGGCGGGCGAACGTTTGAAGGCTTTTGGGGTAGGCAATTGTGGGAGCATGGTTCCTTTCGTGTCGGGCGCAAAGATGTCTAGATACTGAACACTCAACTCGGTAATAAATTCCATGGGCGCACATTAATCAACATGGCGTTCGTGCCATAAATGAAACGAACGCTTTGCGCGACAGACAAGGTGCTGAACTCGATGGGATAGCACGATGCTTCCTGCGAAGCACGTTATACCAACAAGAAAGGCGCCCGTTACGGGCGCCTTTCTTGTTGCATGCAATGTTTAGGGCTTTGCTTTCTCTATCTCTACGCCGAAGACGTAGGTTGGACCGAACATGTTGGAGCGGAAGATGATCATCTTGCCGTCCGGCGTGAAGCTTACGTTGGGTTCGAGGGCGTAGTTGTGCTTCGACATGTTGACCAGGCGCTCCGCGTGGAGCACGCCGGGTTGCACGAAGTCCTTGCTCTGCAGGCCTGTGTTCTTTAGGAGCTCCGGATGGAAGAGGTAGATCCATTCGCCGTCGTGGGCCTTGGCTACCTGGCCAGGGTCGCCACCGTCGCCGGTGAAGAGTTCGCCATCCTTGTAGACGTTGAAGTGGATCGACCATTCGTTGCGGTCCATGTGATACCAACGGCGCTCGCCGTTGGTCAGGTTTAGAGAGGCGAGGAAGAAGTCCTGGCCCTTGGGTGTCTGCAGGTCGTAGTAGACGGTTTCGCCGTTCTGTCCCCAGAACTCGTGGCCCGCAATCTCCATGGCCATGTGGCGCTGGTGCATGAGTTGGTTATGCGTGCCGTCCGTGCGGATGGTCCAGATGCGGTCTACAGCTTGCCATGGGCCTTCGTGGCAGTACATCAGCACGCTGGGATCGCTGGGGGAGAAGAGCAGGTGGTTGACCCAGTCGGTGCTGTGCAGCAGGGGAGTGATCTTGCCGTTGCCGGTGAGGTCGAGCGTGTAGAGCACGAGTGGGATGCGCGCGGCGAGGCGGCGCTCCATCATCTCGCCTTTATTCGCAGCCTGTTCCAGCGGGCTGGTCTGGGGGCTGATGGTTGGAGTGGACTTGCCATCGTTATGTCCGAACTGCTCGTTCGGGCGGTCGACCTCGTCGTAGGTTCCTGCCGCAAGAGTCTCGTCGGCGTTCACGGTCGAGATATTGCCGTGCGGGGGAATTTTTGCGAGGAGCTTCGTCTCGCCGGTGTCGACGTTGGTTTTGTAGATCGCGTTCTCTTCGGGCTTGATATAGAAGATGCTCGGCGTCTTGTGGCCCACGATGATGGTGTGCAGCATGCCCTTCACCACGGAGCGGGTCTTGTGCGTCGTGAGGTCCAGCACATGGATGCCGTCCGGCGCGGTGTAGACCATCTCGTGGCCGTCCGGCGTGTAGCCGTTCACGTTGAAGTAGAAGCTTGCGGAGCCAGGTTCATCGGTCAGTCGAATCACGCGGTGTCCGGTGTCTTTATCGATCCAGGTCTTGGGCGGGTTGGCGCGTTCCTCTGCCGTCGGCATCTTGTCGGCAGCTCGTGTGTCAGGATGCGCTTGTGCGAACGCGATCGAGGAACAGAGCATCGTAGCGGCGAACGAAATTCGGTAGAGCGAACGGAAGTGCATACAGACTCCTGTAGCAAGAACACGGATAGAAAGCGATTTACAGAAAGAAAGGCCTCGGGCACAAGATACGTGCCCGAGGCTTGAGGAGGCACCACAGTGTTAGAAGTTGATGTGACCCGCGAACTGGAAGTCGCGGGAGTTAGCCATTGCTCCGGTAATGACACCGAAGGAGTTTCCGGCCGCAGAGCCCGGAGCACCCCACGTAGCCGACGGATTCGACAGGGTGGCATGGTTCGCAACGTTGAGGCAATCGACCTCGGCTACGAATTGCAAGCGGTTCCAGATGCCGAACGTCCGGCGCAGGCTGACGTCATCTTTCCAGAAGTACGGGTTACGCAAACCATAAGGAGCCGTGCGGGGCGCGTTGCCGAGCTTGTTGTAGTTGGTGCTGAGGTTCGAGCTAAAGGCTGTCGGAGCGCTGAAGGCGGCCGGGTTGATGTATTGAGTATTGAACTTGCGGTAGCCCTTCTGGATGCGAGGGTTGCCGGTAAAGTTCGGGTTAAGATCTACCTCGCAGGTGCCTGCGTTCGGCGCATTGCAACCGCCGTACGAGACTACAAACGGTGTGCCGCTGGTGAACTGATAGATCGTGGACAACTGCCAGCCACTGGCGAGAGCCCGTACGACGAAGTGATCTCCGCCCATGTGTCCCTTGCCGAACGGCAGCTCCCACAAGCCGTAAGCCGAGACGTTGTGGGTCATATCGGTTGTGGTGAGGGAACGCTCGATACGATTCTGGTGATACGCCTGTGAGGTGCGAGAGACCGATCCCGAGGGCAGGTCGAAGCCTGAGCGGAAGGTGCCGTCGTCACCGATATTGCGCGACCAGGTGTAGTTGAAGGTATAGGAGAGACCGTGAGAGGCACGCTGCGCAAGGGAGGCCTGCAGCGAGTTGTAGCTGATGTTCGCCACGTTCTGGCCCCAGGTATCGGAGAGGCCGTTGTATTGCGGGAAGGCAACCAGCGTTTGAGCGATGGTTGCCTGGGTTCCCGCCGATGAAATCGCCGCGTATGGGAGCTTGTAACCGGGCATCGCATTCTCGGCGATCTGGACGTTGGCTGGAGTTGCCTTCGCGCCGAGTAGAGGGTTCTTGCCCGTGGAGTCAGCTACCCCACCCAGTGCCACCATGTACTTTGGATCGAGCTGATTGGTCCAGTAGCCGCGCGGGTTGGAGCCGCCTGCCAGCAGGAAGTGGCTCTGTGTGCCGGCATAGTTCAACGTGAGGGTCAGGTTATTGTTCAGGGCTTGTTGAATGCCGGCATTGAAGAGCGCGAACTCGGGGGCGCGGCCGGAGAGGTAAGGATCGGCATAGCCTGGGCCAGTACCTGTCGAGCCTGTCGTGCCGTAGTAGCTGGTCAGCAGCGTCTGGGCAGCGGCGTTCTGCTGCGGCAGTGCGGGCAACGTGTATCCGGGGCCACCGTATTGAGTATTGCCTATGCCCAGGTTCTGGAATGCCATGCTGTTGTTCAGGTAGTACGAAGGCCCTGGGGCTCCATTGGAAGTCGTCGTGATTTCCGTAGGCGTTGTAGCACTGGTATTGAAGCCTGTCTGGCCTGTACCGGTACCTGCACCGCCACGACCGCCGACACCGCCGCCAATCGAGTAGACCAGGCCATAGCCAGCTCTAAGCACGGTTGTCGGGTTTAAGGAGTAAGCCAGACCGACACGCGGTCCGAAGTTCTTCCACCATGTCTGCACCGGCGTGCGGCAGTTGCAGCTTACGCCAGGGCCGCCGTGATTGCCGGCAAACTGAAGTTCGCCCATGTTCCCGGTAATGGCGTTCTGGAGGTTCGGATTCATGAAGCTCCACCGATCCTGTACCTCGTGGAAGGGAGGGAAGTAATCCCAGCGCAGACCTATATTGACAGTCAGGTTCGGGGTCACCTTCCAGACATCTGCGACGTACGGAGAGGTGTCGTGATAGCGGCCACCGGTCTCCGATACTGCCTGCAGTCCGATGTTGGATTGGCTTGCCGCACCCAGCAGGTAGCTGGCATACGAGAAGCCGCTTGGTCCAGGACTATCCGCTACATTCTTTACGCCCAGGCTGCTTGCGGCATTTGGCGAAACAATCCCGTTAAGGACCGCGGCTGTTGAATTCGCCGAAAATCCAAGTTGATAAACGCCTGAAGCTCCGAGCTGTGCGGCGACGTTATCCTCCAGCCATTGTGTGGTGAAACCCAGCGTAAGGCTGTGCTTCCCCTTGGTGATCATGAAGTTGTCCAGCAGGGTGAAGGTATTGGGGATTGTGGTCTGCGTCGCTCCGCTGGCTCCGTTCGACGTCCAGGTTGCGAGTTGTGCTGCGTTCGCGGTGGTTGTGGCGAAGCTTACTTCCGGAAACTCCGTGGAGGCCTGGCCGTCCGGCAAGCCTGTGATGCCGAGGTCTGCCGCTGCGCGGTAGGGTGCCACTCCATCGGTCAGATTCGTGATCGGTTGTCCAAAACGATTGAAGGCGAACTTCAACTGGTTGGTCATGCTGTTGGAGATCTGCCAGGCATGTTCGATGTCGGTCACGACAGGTGTAATCGTGGCGTACCCGCCAGCGGTGTAGGGCAGCGGAAGAACGACACCGGCTACGGTCGGCACCGCATTCGAGCCAACGGTGAAGGGTACATTCTTGCGGACGCCATAGGCGATGACATAGGAAAGACGTTGCTTCGAGGTTAGATCGAAGTCGGCTCGTCCCGCGATCTCCCAGTTGTCGTAACCGCTGGGTACGCCGCCAAAGTAGTTGTTCACTGTATTGGTGTTGGCGTAGTTGGTGGGTAGATAGCTCTGCATCTGGATGGCCAGCGGCGACTGTTCATTCAAGGGAATGGTGTTATTGGCAAACTGCTTGCGGCATACGGTTGAGTTCCCGTAGGCCGAGCATGACCCGTCCGTGGTTGGGTCGTAGATCGGGACCTTGAGCTCACTGAAGTTGCCCTGCCGCATAAGCGCCGTTGGAATTGTCAGGAAGTTAGGATTGATGCCGTTGCGGCCGTGATATTTGTCGTAGGTCACATAGAAGAAGCCGTGCTTCTTCATGAACGGAATGGGGCCGCCGCCGGAGGCAACGTACTCTGACTGGTGCTCGTCGGGCTTGGGCGAGGGGATGGTCTGGCCGGCTTCGTTGACTGCCGTTGCGTCCTTCGAGGCAAAGCTCCAGGTGTCGAACATGCGTGCACGAACGTAAGTGGCCGCCGAGCCGTGATATTGGTTGGAGCCGGATTTCAGCGAGAAGTTGATAATGCCTGCGCCCTGGTACTCGGCATCGGGTGTGCTGGTAACGACCTGAAACTGGTCGATGGATTCGACGGGAAGCGCGTTTGCAACGACACGGTTGTCGCCCTGCTGATTGATCGTCGTTACGGGGATACCGTCGACATAGACCGCGGCGAGATAGTTGCCGGTACCGCCGATGATGGGAGCGCGAGCACCGCCTTGGACTCCGGGAACGAGGACGGCGAAGGCCGTCGGATCACGCTGCTGCCCGCTCATCTGGAGGGGTAGGTTGGCGTAGGTCTTGTTTTCCATCACGGCGCCAAGAACGGCATTCGTTGTTTCCAACGCGGGGGGAGCGTCGGTTACTGTGACCTCCGTCGATTCCGAACCGACAGAGAGTGTGAGGTTCAGGCCGGTGAGCTTGAGCGCGTCTACGGCGAGATTCTTCTGGGTCGATTCCTGAAAGCCCTTGGCCTTGACGGACACGGTATAGACACCGGGAAGGATGGGGGAGATCGTATAGAGTCCGTCGCTGGAGGCTACGCGCGATGTTGCAACCCCTGTGGCCACGTTGGTCGCGGTGACAACGGCTCCTGGAACGGCGGCGCCCGTCGGATCGACGACCGTGCCCTGAATGCCGGCTTCACCGCCTGTCTGCGCTTGTAATGTTGCCGAACCGAAGAGGACCAGGCTGAAGATGCATGCGAAGAGGAACAAGATATCTTTCGCTCGCGAACAAGGGATTTTACTGAAACGCTTGTTGGGCGTGCTTACGTTGAGTGAAGACATGGTTCCTCCGAACGGGGTTACGTGCAATTGGTTCTCAGCCACAAAACCTTACGTGTCGCCAACAAGAGATGTCAATAGAAAAATTGTTCCTGTATAAAGATGCGACGGGTGTGGGGAAGCTTGCAGGCGTGTGGGGGAAGGGCGATTGCGGCGGGCGTTGGTTTGGGGGTTGATTGGGGTTTAGATTGGGGCCTTTTGTGTGCAGCCGAAAGAAGGCCCGGGCCTAAAGGCCACATCTTTACTAGGCCTGAATTCCGTAGCCTAAAGGCTACGGCTCCCTCCGACTCCCTGACGCTAAAGCGTCAGGGAATGCGCTTCGCGCTGTAGTGAAGGCCATGGTCGTATTGAAGGCTATGGCTGTAGTGAAAGTGGTCATTGTTCAGCGAGCTAAGAACTCGGGATTCTGGTTAGCGCAATACGAGTACTTCGGTGGCATAGGGGGCAAGTGTTAGGGGAAGGCTCTGCTGGTTGCGGCCAGTTGAGTGGGCTTCTTTGATAGGGGTAATCGTTCCGGTTTGTGGGTCCCATACTTCTACCCGGGTGCCGCGTCCGCGCAGGATGAGTTGGTTGTTCAGGGGCTGGTTCGATTCGTTGAAGAGCAGGAATAAGGTGGCGTTCTTCAACGTGCGGTGCGTGAAGCGTAGTGCGGGGTCGGCGTTGGCGAGCGACAGTGTGCTGGGAGGAAGGGCCTTCTGGAGGGTTGAAAGGAGTGCCGGTGGCACGATGAGTGGGGCTGGTGGCGACGTGGGCGGTTGGGCCGGAGGGGTGGGCGTTGGGGGAAGATCACCCTCGACGAGGGTGGCCCAGGCGAAGTCTTCGGGATGGGCGGCGCGTGCTTCCAGATCGTTCTGCCCGCCGATAAAGCCGGGGGCTGCGCCAAGGAACACCACGTGTCCGCCGGTAGCGGCGAAGTGCTTCAGGCGATCGACGACTGCGGCCGGAAGCAATGCGGCGTGCGGCACCAGAACGGTTCGGTAGCGATTGCCGCTGAGGCTGAGGAAGGCGCCGGGTTCGGTCTTCAGCAGGGAACCGATCGCATCTTCATCCACGATATCGAAGTCAATCTGATGTTCGGAGAGCAGGCGCTCGGTGGAGACGAAGGTGTCGTCGGCTTTGGCATCGCCCATCCAGAGGGATTCGGCGGGGAGCAGCAGGGCGACGTCGGCGGCGGGGTGGCCGCTGCTCATCAGGTAGCTCAGCCGGCTGGTGTACTGCATGAGCGCCGGGTAGCCGGGGTCGCGCATGAACTCCATCGGGCCGCCGCGTCCGGGAGTGCTGGTGGCGGGGAAGTACATGGTCTCTACCTGGTTTACGCCGCGCACGAACTGCTCGTTCAGGATGTAGCGTGCCAGCGTGATGTCGGGTAAGGGACGATAGGCTGCGAAGCTTTCGGTGAAGGCGCGCGGGTGTCCGTAGACGTGGGCCGCCGACGACGCGAGGCGGGGGTAGTCGGAGATGGTGTCGGTCCAGATCTGGTGCCAGATCGCATCGATGCCGGGGACCTGCACGTAGCGCATGTCGCGGAAGAAGTCGCCTTCGCTGTGCGCGAGTTGAAGCTGCATCTCTTCGTGATTCAGGTGCACCTGATACTCGAGCCCGTTGGCTGCGCACCAGTCGGCCTGAGGCTTGAAGAAGCCATCGCGAAAGAGGTTGGCGAAGATGTCGTAGTAGTCGGCGCGGGCACGGAGCTGGCGTGGGGTTAGCTCCGCGTTCTTGCCTTGCAGGAACACTGCGAGGAAGGGACGTATGTCGTAGCCTTTGGCCGCCTGAAAGTGGGCGAAGAACTGCGGCGTCCAGGGGAGGCCGTTGATGGAGTAGTCGGGTTCATCGCCGCGGAATCCCAGGATGGTCTTGCCGAACTCGTCGCCTACGGCCTTCTTGTAGCCTTCGTGGGTGTAGGCGAGGTACTGTGCGGTGGCGGTGGGGTCGAGGTAATCTTCGAGCGATTGCGAGGTGTCTTTGACTCGCTTGGGGTTGGTGTCCGAACGCGTGGGCGAGGTGCGGAAGGCATGTTCTACGACGTAGACGGTCCACTTGCCAGCAGGTGCGGTCCAATGTGCATGACCGTTCTCGATGGGGATCTGTACGGTCTCGCCGTTGGGTGACTGGATTGCGGTTACGGCCACGGTGCCGGGTTCGACAGCCTGATCGAAGATTCCGCCGGCGGCGATCTGTGTTGGATTGCTGGTGACGAGCGCCTGCATGCGGAGCTCGGGATGTTCAGCGGTGAACTTGCCACCGGCGAAACCGCTTGGGTAGCCTGCGTCATCCACGATCCAGACGCGCATGTTGCGCTTCTTGGCTTCGAGGACGAACTGGCGGAAGAAGCGGAAGTACTCCGGCGAAAGATAGGGGCGGTCGGCGCCGTAGCCGTCCTGCACGGTGACCGCGCGGAAGCCGAGGCTGCGCATCGTGTCGAGGTCGTGCTGCACGGTCTCTAGTGTGACGGGGCCGTTGAGGCCGTAGTAGGGTTCCGGGCCGTACTCGGGTGGTGGGGTGGTCCAGAGGGACTGTAGCTGGTCGATGGTTGGTGTATTCAACGTTTGCCAGGGATGGGGCGCCGGGGCCTGTGCGTTGGAGAGGCTCGCGAACAGAAGTAAGGAGGGTATAACAAAGACTCTCTTGAGGGGCATCCACATAGGGATCACTGGACTTTTCTCCGAATCCTAATTCCGAGGGTAGGTGGAATCGCGTCCATGATACAGGAAGAGAGTGGAAACTATTTCTCATATGAAGCAGAATGCTTCGGTCGAGCATGCTCAGAGCTTGTGACTTTTGAATTATCCAGAGTGGAGGCAGAGGTGGATTACGCGGCACAGATCCTAGCCCCGCAGGGGCGGCTCCATCACAGCCCAGGGTGAAACCCTGGGTTACGGAATGACCACAGAATTGAGCCCTGAAAGGGCGATCTATTCGTGGGTACCTCAATAGGTCGCCCTTTCAGGGCTCTACGTCGTCTTAGCACAATAACCCAGGGTTTCACCCTGGGCTGTGATGGAGCCGCCCCTGCGGGGCTGGGATTTGCGCCCCTTCAGGATGATCTGCGCCGCTTCAGGATATAGGTGGGATCGAAAGAGCCACATCAGACCGTTTGTGATGATGTTCTATATAGCCAGGTGGTTATATAAGCTTTCGATAGGGCAGAGCCAGCAGTTCGTTGACCAGCGTCGATAGTTTTTTCAAATCGTCGGAGGTCTGGCGGCCTATGGTCTGTGCGTCCGCAGCCGTATGGCCTTCCGCCGCCATATACAGGATGTTGGTCAGGCTCTGCAGGGGATTATTGATCTTGTGCGCAAGGTCGTTGGCCATGGCAGCGGCGGCGGTGGCGCTTGCCTGTTCGAGCAATAGCTTCTGTTGCTGCTGCTGGCGAACGCCCATGGCGGCGAAGTCGGCGAGCACCTGCATCATGCGGCAGTCGTCCTGATCGAAGGCTTCGGTGCGGCCGTGGGCCATGATAAAGATGGTTCCGCGCGTTTTGCCTGCCTCCCAGGGAAGCAGAATGCCGTCCGTCACGGGAGGCGCTTCGATGCCCATGATGTCGAAGAATCGCTTTCCTACGCGAAAGAGTTGAGGCTGTCCGCGTTCCAAGCAGATACCGCAGGCACTGGGATAACGCGGGAGCATGGCGCCCAAATAACCGGTATATTGACCGGCGGTTGCGACCCAGTGGTAGAAGTCGTGTTCGGTCCGGTCTTCTTTCTCGATGCTGATGCCCGCGCTGTCCGCACCGCAGAGCTCGACGGCGGCGTTGGCCAGCTCCAGCAGGATGGTGTCGGGGTTTTCGACGAAGGCGTGGGCGATGCGTTGCATTCCCTCCATCTGGATGGCGACATCACGGATGTGTACGCGCCTGGCTGCAAATGCTGCATCACTCTGGGCGTTGATTACTTCCAGGCCGGTATCAGCAGCTGTATCCATATCGACCTTTCGAGACGTGCGGGATTTCTTTACCTTACTCGCTCCCTGGCGGAATTTTCAGAATACTTTATCGGTGGCCCTCCTGGTGATGGCAGGGATGCGGCGGGTTCTAGGGCGTGTCATCAAACTATTCTTGGATCGAAAGTTGAGCTATGCGTAGTTTGATGAGCCACGAATCGGAAGGGCCCGGTTTCAACCGGGCCGAAAAGGCTGGGTCAAAGCTTCTTTCCACTCTGCCGAAGGCTGAAGCGAGACGTAGCCGGAGCGACTGAATTGCTTTCTTTGATTGTGGCAAAACGAGTGGCCGCATCCTCAAAAGTGTCCCCGGTGGTCCTTGTGCAGCTTGGGCTGCACGAAAGAAGGCAATTCAGTCGTTGCGCCATTCGGGCTTCACTTCGGCCTTCGGCAGAGTGGAAAGAGCCTTTAAATGCTGCTTTTGTGGCACGGTTGAAACCGTGCCCTTCCGATTTGTGCCTCAATAAACTGATTGCACAGTTCGAGCATCCTTCACGTGCAGTTTGATATCACGCCTAGCGAAGTTTGTAGGGTGACGGTGGTACTTCAACCAGAGGGTGTTTGGCGGGAGCGGGAATCTGTGTTGCTCCTTCGAGCCCGTGACCCGTTACGTTCGCGAGACTCAGCAGCGGTCCGGTGTAACCGGTCACGGAGACATTCTTGATGGCGACGTTGCGCGCGTTTGCGATCGAGATTCCTTTGGCGCAGGTTCCGGAGATTCCCTGAAGGACTAAGCCGTCGAGCATCTTGCCGGAGTCAGTGTTTATTGCTTCGACGAGTACCGGGGCGTCCTGGACACGGATGTTTTCGAAGCGGAAGTTGCGGAAGAGCGGCAGGCCTTCCAGGCCCGGAACAGGATCGGCGTCCTGAATTCCGGCGTTGGTCTGATCGATGCGCAGGAAGCCCATGCGCATCCTGGCGGCGTCCATATCGCGGACCGTGAGGTTCTCGATGAACGCGCCGCGGCCGATGCGGCTCTTAATGTAGATCGCGTACTTGTACACGCTGGTGATGTGGCAGTGCTCAATGATGACGTTCCGGATTCCGGCGGAGGACTCGGTGCCGATGCCCAGGCAGGCGAAACCGCGGCCTTCCAGGGTGCAGTTGGTGATACGGACGTCCTCGGTCGGGCGGTTCATCGTGTAGGCTTCTTCGCCACGGCCCGACTTCAGCGAGATGCAGTCGTCGCCGGAGGCGATGTCGCATGAGTCGATCAGGACGTGGCGGCAGGAGTCGATGTCGATGCCGTCTCCATTGGTCTTTGTGCTGCGAATGGTGAGGTTGCGGAAGACGAGGTTGTCGCAGCAGGTGGGGTGGATGGACCACATGTGTGCGTAGCTGGTGGAGATGCCCTCCAGATGCACGCCATCGCAGTTGATGAACTCGAGCAGCGCGGGACGTCGCAGTGGATTGTCTTTGGTGGGCCTGCCCGCGACGGCTTCGTTGCCTTCGATCTTTCCTTCGCCGACGATGGCGATGTTGCGCGCGTCGAGAGCGTGCAACAGGGCAGTGTAGCCCGGAATCCATTTGCCTTCCCAGCGGACCTGCGCGACCGGATAGTGCGCGAGATCGGGGGAGCCGAGCAACGTAGCATCTTTGTCGAGCCGTAGGGTGACGCGGCTGCGCAGGCTGAGGCCTCCGGTGAGATAGCGGCCCGCAGGAATGAGTACCTCTCCTCCGCCCAGCACGTTGCAACGGTCGAGAGCTTGTTGAAGGCTGGCTGTTTCCAGTGTCGATCCGTCGCCTGTGGCTCCGAAGTCTCGAACGTTGAGTTGCAGGGAGGGCGGTGCGGCAGGTTTGGCGGGCTTTTCCGCTGCGAGTGGAAGTACTCTCGCGCCGAGCGATGCGGCCACGCCGGCTTGTACTGCACCTTTCAGGAAGCTGCGCCGGCCGATGCCTTGCTGTCCTTCGTAAGTCATGTTTTCCTCGTTGCTGTTTCAAGTTGTGTGCGAAGGATTACCTGGCGAGTGTGATGGCCAGGAGGCCGAGTACAACGCCGAAGAGTTCGCACTTTAGTTCCAGTTCTGAGAGGTCGCGATGCTCGTCTAGTTCAATCCGCAAGACATTCGCGGAGCCGCCCTCGATAGTCTTGCCGTGGCCTTTGAGGGTGGCGCGGTCCAGCAGTCGCACGGCTCCTGTTTGCAGGTCTACGCGTATCGGGAGCGGTGGCTCCGGTGCGCCAATGGGTTCGAGACGGAAGACGTAGTCGTCGACGAGAAAGTCCTGTTCTACAGGCCACCAGTTTTCCGGAGAGCTTAGAACCAGTTCGGTAGCTGGACCGCCATCCGCATAGTGGACCTGTAACCTGCCAAGCCTTGAACGGGTGGCCTGCGGAAAGGTTGTGCAGGTGAACAGGAGATAGATGGCCTTCGCTCGCCCTGTAAGTTTTACGCGTGCTGTGCTCTGATCGCCTTGCCACTGGGAGAGGAAACAGCAGTTGGGGGAGCTGGCGTTCTGTGGGGTTGAGAAGACGAGGCCATTTAGGATGGGCAGCTTACCTGCAGCGGCGCGGAGCCCTGCATCGTTGAGGGTGGCCTTCTTGTCGAAGTTGGCCCATCCTCCGAGGAGTTTCTCTGGGAGATCGAGCGAGCAGAGCCCAGACTTTGGCGCTGTGTATCCGCGTTTGAAGATATCTCGCACCTGGCCGTGCAGAATGTTCTGCAGATCTACTGTCTCGAAATGCTCTCCGGCTTTTGGAGCCATGCTGGGGTTGAGTGCGGTATTACTCAACACGTTGATCTCCAGGGGGAGCCAGTACCGGCAGGCTCCGTGTTCGACTCGCGTGAAGAAGGTATGTCCCCCGAGGCGATGGGCTTTGCCGTCGCGGAGGCAGCCTTGGGGATCGTCTAGTTGGGTAAGAGGAATTGTCTTCGGCCAGGGGATGGTTTCGCTGAGGTTGCAGACAATCGGATGTGCCGGTGCGAGGAGGGGAGGCTTTCCGTGCCACTTCAACTCGATCTTCCAGCTCTTCGCTGCACTCAGTGGACCTAGTACGAGTTGTGGAGAGCCTACGGCGTCGCTATCGAATACGGCTGTTGCAGGATGCCCATTTACACGAACGATGGGTAGCTCCATCGTGCGAGCTTGTAGATGGAGCGTCAACGTTACTGGCTTTGCGAATCGCGACGTGATGATCCAGACTTCTGCCAGGTCCTCGTGTGTGTAGGTGAGATCGAGTTCGGGATGGTGGAGGCTGGCATGATTCCACTCTGGGGGAAGTTGTGGACGAAGCTTCAACCTGCTCGACGATAGATCGGGAAGGATGCCCCACAGGCCTTCGACGATGGTTCGCGAGGCGCAGCCGATGGGATCTCCGAAGTCTCGCTGCGACTCCTGACGATGAGGATCGAGTTGCAGCGACATGGGGAAGTTGCCGGGACAGAGTCCTCTGTATCCTGCGTCGATCAGGCAGCCGCGAAGCAGGCCGTAGCCCTGCTCGGCCATTCCGGCTTGAAAGAGAGCGAGTGCGGTGTGCAGGTTTTCACCGAGGGCGAGCAAGGTTAGCGACCACTCGTAGGGCATCCAGTCGGAGCATGCGATCTGCCAACCGCCTTCGGGAACATCAGGGCCTGTGACGGGGACTTTACGCACGGCGCGAAGGCGTTCGGTGGCCATCTGCCAGGCTTCTTTCGGAGTTGTGATTTCGCTGTCGATGGCGTGATACAGCGTCCACATCGCGGGGCTTTCGCTGAGGGTTTGCTCGCCCAGCCAATCCTTGCTTTCGGCGAAGGCTCCGCGTTCGGGCATCCACAAGAGCTGGCGCATCGCCGACAAGATTGCGTTCGCTTCTGCGCGATAGGCTGCGGGGTCTTCGCCGATCATCTCGGCGACAGAAGCCATTCCTTGATTGAGGAAGACGTTGTAGGCGGAGGAGTGAGTCGCGCCACCGCCGTTGTATTGCAGGTTGTCGCTGGCCCAGATTGCGGCATAGGCCTCGTAGAGCGGCAGAGGATCTTTCGCAGAGCCGAAGTTGCGGCGGAAGAGCCGTCTCTCCCATGCCGCATGACGCACCAGGGCAGGCCACGTCTCGCGAGCGAAGGCTGCATCGCCCGTCCAGCGAAGATGACGGAGCAGGGCGTCGAAGAAGACGAGGTTCATGTCGTAGTGGTTGTGCGAGAGATCGCCGTTGGAGTGCAGCAGGTTCTCTGTTCTTGTTCCGGCTGAGCCTGCATCGGGCGCGCCTGTTGCAGGTGCGATTCCGGCAAAGCCTTGTGGTGTCGGAAGGCCTCCTGATCCGTTCGTGATTGCCGACACATTTTGCCGGGCGATCCAGCGGCGAAGATGGCGCTGCATCCGGTCGTGGCGTCCTGTCACGTCAAGCGCGTAAGGGCCGCGCCATCCGGCGAGCGGCATTCGCCAGGCGACGGCTCCGTGCATCAGGCAGCCGAGAGCTTCATCCCAGATGGCGTCGGTGGCGATGTTCAGTGCGCCGGCCATTCCATTCAACCAAGGGTCTGGGGTGCTCCAGGTCAGGGCTCCAGCAGTGCGAGCCAGGTCCGCTCGCCGGTGTGCGAAGTCATCGAGTGGCGGCGATGGGAGGCTGGGTTGGGTCGCACCTTCGAGAACGTTGAGGCGCAGTTGGATAGCGCTTCCATTCAGGGCGACACACCCGGTCAGAGCGGGGAACTCGAGCTTCACTGTCTCAGCACCGCTGCTCCAGAGGGCGCTCCAGCCATGGTTCCAGAGAGTGCCATCGCCGATACGCATCTCCGAGGCTTCGGGTGCCTGAAGCTGGATGCGTATCTTGCGCGCGGTTACTTCCGCTTCGGTGCCACGCACAGACCAGAGGTTGTCGCGACACTCTTCCGGCCGGACCTGGAAGAAGCGGCTGACGGGTTCTACTTCGCAGCCGATATCGCCGTTGCGTTTTCCCTTGCGGCCGCTGACTCCGGCGAAGGCCCAAGTGAGTGCGATACCGGAAGGGAGATTCGCTCCGGAGACCTCCACCCAGAGACCTGCGCCGACAGTGAGTACCTCAACGCGCAGCACGGCTTGATTTCCGAGTAGCGCGTCGCGGATCTCATAGAGCAGGCGGCCCTCTATGTATCGCATGGTTACGGATGAGGCCTGAAACAGCCAACGGTCTGCACCGTCCATGCCTGAGACTCCAAGTCTCAGGTTGCCGCCGTGACCCGGCAGGTAGAGAGAGAACTCGGGCAGGTCTCCACCGTCGACGCGAAAGGGAATGTTGGGCCCATAGAGAGGGCGATTGAAGAACTCTGTTCCGTTATGGATGGCGAAGGCGCCGTCCATAACGTTGTAGCGCAGGGGACGAGCCACGTTCGACTCAAGCAGTGGGGTGACGCTGCCGGAGGTGATCTCAGGCGAGCTTGCCTGAGACCGCGGCGGCGGCAAGGCCTGGCCCAGCGCTTGCCGCCATGCGGGAACGAGGGACGACGAAGCGCCGACAGCTGTCGCTGCCGCCAGGAATCTACGCCGAGTCCAGAACCCTTCGTGCATTCGTTCTCCAGGTCTTACTTTCCGCTGGGAGGGGCTTCGGGCTTGAACTTGCGTCCTAGCTCCGTCGTCGATTGAATGTCTGCTGCCGGAGGATTGACGGCCTTCTGCACCTCTACGCCGAAGACGTAGCTGGGGCCGAAGATGTTGCTGGTGAAGATGACGAGTGATTTGTCCGGAGAGAATCGCACGTTCGGCTCCTCGCGATAGTTATGGTGCGCCATGTTGACGAGATGCTCGGAGTGGAAGACGCCGGGATGAAAGAAGTCCGGTCCGGAGAGTGCGCCATCGCTTATCTTGAGCAGCTCCGGATGGAAGAGCTCGATCCATTCGTCATCGGGAGCCTTGGCTACGTGACCGGGATCGCCGCCATCGCCGGTGAAGAGGTCGAGGTCTTTGGTCAGGTTGAAGTGGATGGACCAGTCGTTGCGCGGCATGTTGTAGGCCGTGCGTTCGTGCGTCTTGAGGTTATAGCCGGCGAGATAGAAGACCTCTCCGCGGGGATACTGCCAGTCGTACCAGATGGTCTCGCCATCGAGGCCCCAGAACTCGTGGCCGGCGATCTCCATCAGCATGGTGCGCTTGTGGATGAGCGTGTTCTGGGTGCCGTCGGTGTGGATCATCCAGATGCGGTCGACTTTCTCCCAGGCTCCTTCATGGCAGTACATCAGGAGCTCAGGATCGGTGGGAGAGAACAGCAGGTGATTGACCCAGTCGGTCGAGTGCAGGAGCGTCTTCATGGTGCCCGGCTTTTCTCCGTTGGGTCCGGGCTCGAGTCGCACGGTGAAGAGAACCAGCGGAAGCCGTGCGGCAAGGCGAAGCCGCATCATCTCGCCTTTGTTAGTGGGTTGATAGTGCGGGCCCTGAGTCGCAGGGGTGTCTGTTTTTCCTGGCTTGGGAGGAGCGTTCGAGCCGTACTCTTTGCCGGTGGCATCGCCTTCAATGTAGGTGCCTGCGGCGAGTGTCTCGTCGGCGTTGACGGTGGAGATGCTGGTATGTGGCGGCAGGTCGGTGAGCTTGCGGATGTCGCCGGTGTTCGTGTCGATCTTGTAGACGGTGGTGATGCTCTTATCAGGGCTGGAGACGGTGTAGAAGAGACTGTTTGTTTTGTGGCCTACAACAACCGGATGGGGAGTTCCGGCTGCTCTTGAATCGCCGCCAGGATTGGGCAGCAGCAGGTGGGGCTTGCGTGTGCTGAGGTCGAGGACGTGAACGCCGTCGGGGGCGGTGTAGATCATCTGTTTGGAGTCAGGCGTGTAGGCGTTGACGTTGAAGTAAAAACCGCCGGAGTTGGGTTCGTCGCTTAGCCTCCAGATGCGGTGGCCGGTGTCTTTGTCTACCCAGGAACGTGGAGGGGATTGCGCTAGCGAGAGGAGTGGCGATAAAACGAGTCCGCCGATAGCCAGGGATTGGAAGAGAGACTTCATGAGATGTTCTCCTTGGGGTGAGCGAAGAGCGAGGCTGTGGGCGGCGCTTTCGCTGTTTCGATAATGTGTCTTGAGGGCCAACCGCTCGTGTGATGTGGCTCTCTTCTACTTCTCCCATGCCTTGTCATCTCGACCGGAGGTCGCGCTTTTGCGGACGGAGTGGAGAGACCTGTAGTTTGCTCGTGCAAGCACTATCGCAAGTACCAACACACTGCAGGTCTCTCCACTGCGCATGACGATAAAGCCATCATGCTCCGGTCGAGATGACAATTCTCGGGTAGTTCATAACGCTGACCATGCTTTAGTTGAGACCTGTTACATCGTGGCTGTCGGTGACAGTTACCTTGCTGCCATCGGCGGTGGTGAGAGCGATATCTGAGAAGTTCCAGTTGGCTGCATTCACGATATGTCCGGCTGTCTGGGTTTGCAGGGCGAGGTGATCGAGCTTGAAGCGTTCGAGTGGGGCCTTCGGATGGCCGTCTACCTCGAAGGCGGTCTTTGCGGTGCCCGCGATGTTCCAGATGTGAACGTCATGGAAGTGGGCGATGCCTTTGTCTTCCGGGACTGGGGTGCCCAGGACCTTCCAGTAGCTGGGATAGTCTTTGATCTCCGGCGGGATCGTGGCATAGCTATAGGCCGGGTTCCAGTTCATGATGACGCGGATGGCCACGGCGACATCCTTCAGATCCATATCGTGAATGCGGATGTCCTCTGCCCAGCCGCCACGCGTGTGCGCCGACTTGAAGAGGATGCCAACCGGCACCGGCTTGAGGACCGTGATGCCGTAGGCTTCGACGTTGCGGAAGCCGCCTGAGGTCTCGCTGCCGAAGGTCACTCCGGCGGCTCCGGCGCGGACGACCGAGTCTTTCAGCACGACATCTTCGGTGGGGCGGTTGACGCGCAATCCGTCGGAGTCGCGGCCTGCCTTCAAGCAGAGCGCGTCGTCGTTGACGGAGATGTCGGCGTGCTGCACCAGAATCTTTTTGGAGGAGTCGATGTCGATGCCGTCGGTGCTGGGCCCTTTGCCGTCTTCGTTGTTGCGGATGGTCACTCCGTCTACTTCGATATCGTGCGAGTAGCAGATATGCACGGTCCAGAAGCCTGACCGTTTGAGCATCAGGCCGCTCAGCTTGATGTGGTCGGAGTTGAAGATCTGGACGAGGCGCGGCCGCTTGGCGTCGTAGTCCGCAGCCCAGCGCAGGCCCTTGGGATCGTAGTCACTGCGCAGGGTGCGATAGCTGTCCCAGAAGATCTTGCCGTCACCGTCGATGGTTCCGCCCCCGGTGATGGCAGCGTTTTTTTGCTCGTACACGTTGACGAGAGCGGCGGGCCAGGTCATTTCAATGCCGGCGACGCGTGTTGGCATCAGGGGATAGTCGGTAATCTTCTGCGAGCCGCGAATGGTGGCATCTTTTTCGATCTGGAGAGTTACACCGCTCTTTACGAAGATCGATCCACACAGATAGGTGCCCGCCGGCACGATGACGGTGCCTCCGGAATGCGACGCGGCATCGATGGCGCGCTGAATCGCTGGGGAGTCGAGGGTTGTGCCATCGCCCTTGGCTCCGAAGTCGGACACTTTGAAGATCTTTGCCGCAGGAGCGGCAAAGGCTCCAGCCTCGAAGAGGGGAGCGATCAGCAACAGGCATAGAGCGATGCGCAGGAAGGAGGGCCGAACTAGATTCATTTCATCTCCGGGGGCGAGAGGAGGAGGATAAGGATGAACCGATGGATCGCAGAGCGACTCTGCGATCCATCGGTTATCCCATGTACGTTCGTTAGCAAACTAGAACTCGAAGCGGCCTGCGAACTGCCAGTCACGATTGCCGCTTCCGTTGTTGGTGGTGCCAAAGGCAGAGCTGTTGGTGTCCGTAGACGCGTATCCAAAAGTTACTTTGTTCGTTACGTCGAAGCAATCAGCCTGGAAGGTGAACTTGTACGTTCCGACGATGGGAAACGACTTCCGCAGGCTTGCATTCCAAGCATAGGTTCCTGGGGACCAGAGATCGGCAGGAGCACGACTCGGCACATTGCCGATGAGGTAGTTACCCGTGCTTCCTCCCGTATGCATGAATGCGCCTGTCGGTAGTTTGGACAGAGAGGTCCCCAGGGTTGAGCCATTGATGTAGACAGGCGATACGCCTCCTGCGACATAGTGACTGCCCAGGCTTCCGTTCTGGCGTGCCGAGCCCGAGAAGTTGGGGTTCCAGTCGGGATAGCAGGTTCCCTGACCCAGCACCGACAGGCACGAGCTATCTGTTACCGATACCGGTGCGCCGGAGCTGTACTGATAGGTCGAGGAGAGCTGCCAATCGTTCACGATCGGTCGGGTGAGGAAGTTGCCGCCGCTATACCTGCGCCCTTTGCCGAAAGGTAACTCCCAGACGCCATAAAGCGTGAGCTGCTGCTTGTTCGCATTGCTCTGCCAGGTGTTATCGAGGCTGTGTTCTTTCGCTGTGGTTGTCAGGCCGGAGATCAGGCCTGCTGGGATATCGTAACCGCTGCGAGAGTCGTCCGCGTCTCCTGTGGCGATGGCATAGGTGTAGTTCAGGGTGAATGTGATTCCATTCCATGTTCTCTGGTTGAGAGTCAACTGTAGAGAGTGGTAAGCCGTATTGGCTGCATCAGCCCAGACGTCCGAGATGCTCGAGTATTGAGGGAAAGGACGCAGTGCCTGTGAGATTGTTGCCTTGCTGCCTGCAAATGTTGCGTAGGGAAGACGGAAGCCCGGGAGAATCTTCTGCGCGGCAGCGACGTTCGCGGCGTTGGCAGGCTGGGCGAGCAGGGGACCGAGGCCGTTTGCCCCTCCCAGGAGATATTTGGGATCTAATGCGTCCGTCCAGTAGCCGCGGGGCGCACCGGGAACGAAGTGTCCAAGGCTGCCGACATAGTTCACGCTAAGTGTTGTCCTGTTGGCAACGGAACGTTGCACGCCGATATTGATGTTTTGGAAATAAGGAACCCGGCGACCGAGATAAGGATCTCCGTAACCGATGGTTGAGCCTTGAATGATATTTCCGTTCGCATCCAACTGCGCGCTGGAGTTACCGCTCAACTGGGTGGGATCTGTGTTAGGTAATGTGGGGACGGCACCGGGGAAGGAGCCTGCTCCAAAGACGGTGGGGCCGACCCTGCTTGTATCTCCATCCCAGGAGAAGGCCGCTTCTCCGAGAGAGGTGCCGGAGAGTGTGTTGGTTCCTGAGAAGCCCTGCTGGCTGGGGCCAGTGCGGGCACCGGAGTTATGGCCACCCTCCGCGGCGTCGCGTGCGTACGAGATGCCGTAAGCCGCGCGGATGACGGTCTTCGGGTTGACAGAGTAGGCCACACCGATACGGGGAGCTATGTTCTTCCACCACATCTTGATGGGCGAAGAGCAGTTACAACTGTTCGCGCCATACCCGTAGTACTTGAGAATGCCGGGCGCGCCGCTGATGGGGTTTTTGACGGTGGGGTCAAAGTAGGCGGAACGGTTACGGACTTCTTTGAAGGGAGTCCAGAGATCCCAGCGGATGCCCATATTGATCGTCAGGTTCTTTAGCGCTTTG
Organism: Granulicella mallensis MP5ACTX8; assembly: GCF_000178955.2. Lineage (NCBI taxonomy): Bacteria > Pseudomonadati > Acidobacteriota > Terriglobia > Terriglobales > Acidobacteriaceae > Granulicella > Granulicella mallensis. The sequence goes on from NC_016631.1 coordinate 2,822,825, forward strand.
TAGTCATCCTGAAAGTACGGTGCATAGGTTTTGTAGCGGGCACCTGACTCGGGGATAGCAGTAGTTTGCAGGCTCGAGCTATCTACAGCGCCGAGCAGGAAGCCAGCGTAGGCAACGCCTGTTGTTGAGGTGTCGAGTGTTCCTGCTGATTTATTTCCAGCCGGGAAATAGTTCGCGGTCTCCGTGCTATTGAAGCCATAAGTCATCGGGAAGCTATTGCTGTTATTCGGATACTTGTAATTGTCCTGTAGCCACTGGATCTGACCTCCGAAGGTCATGGAGTGCTTGCCGCGGAGATATTGCATGTTGTCGAGCAGAATGTAGGTGTTGACGACTTCGTTGTTCGAGACCGAGCCGGAGATAGCATGCCAGTTGGTTGGATTATCGGTGCCTCCGGCGAAGGTGACAGCCGGGAAGGTATCGGCTGCCTCTCCAGCAGGGAGTCCCGACAGACCTGCGGCGGTAGCCGTATTCGGTGTGCCGAGAGTGGCATTGACGTCGGGTGCCGCAAGCCGGTTGAAGGCGTACTTGATCTGATTCACCAGGTGGGGAGTGATGGTGTAGCTATGCTCTACATCGCCTGTGATGGAAAACTGAGAGACGTACTCGGCGGTGCCGTAGGGCAAGGGAAGCTTTGAGGTGTAGTCGGGGCCAATGGTCGAGTAGTTGCCGAGAAGAAGGATTCCGGAGAGCCGCTGCTTGTTGCTGATGTTGTAATCAACACGCTCGGCGCTCTTCCAGTAGATTGTTCCGCCCTTGATGGCTGACACGTAGTTGTTGACGAGTGCCGAGTTCGTTGGCGCAGGGAGGGCGGCGGCCAGTGCCTGAGAGATCGGAGAGATGCGGCTCGGATCGATCACGTTGGGTGTGGGGATGCCATTCTTCAAGCCCACGAACTGGTAGCGGCAAGGTACTCCACCGTTGGCTGCAGTGCAGGCTGCAGTTGTTGCGGGATCGTAGATGGGGTACGGATACTGTGAGAAATCGCCGGCTCTAGCCTGCATTGTCGGGACGGTTAGCTGCGTGGGGTTGGGGGTGCTCACGTATTTGAAGTGGTCATAGGTGCCGAAGGCGAAGAGTTTGTCCTTGATGATGGGACCGCCCAGGCTGCCGCCCACTTCCAGTTGGTGCTCGACGGGCTTTACAGGTTGCTTGGTGATGACGTTGACGTTAGCGATAGCTCCCGCGAATCCCCACGTGTCGAAGATGGTGTTGCGGATGTAGCCGAAGAGATTGCCGTGAAACTGATTGGTGCCCGATTTGATGACGTAGTTCTGAATGCCCGCGCCTTCGTACTCGACGGGTGAGCCGCTGGTCTGTACCTGGAACTGCTCTACGGCTTCAGGCGAGACCGTGTAGGCGACGGAGCGGTTGTCTCCCTGTTGTACGGGGGCCGTGAGCGGGATGCCGTCTACGTATACCTCGTCGAGATAGCCTGCGGAGCCGCTGCCGTTGAACTCGCCCGAACGTCCGACGCCACCGTTCACGCCGGGCATCAAGCCTACGAACGAAGTGGGATTGCGTGGCGAACCATTCATGATCAAGGGCAGGTTGGTGTATTCCTTTTGCTCCATCGTCGTACCGAGGGTTGCATTTTCGGTCTCAAGGAGCGGCGGCGCGGTGTCGACGGTGACCGATTCGGTGATCGATCCAAGGGAGAGCTTCGGGTTGTAGCCGATGGTCTGCAGGGCGTCGATGGTGACATGCTCCTGGGTCAAGGCGCTGAAGCCGGGGGCCGATGTCTTGATCGTGTACTGACCGGGTGCGAGCGGCGAAAGCACGTAGTAGCCGGCGCTCGATGTCGTGCGAACGGTGACGGAGTTGTTGTCGACGTTGGTCGCAGTGACGGTCGCTCCGGGAATCGCAGCGCCGGTTGTATCCGTGACGGTACCGGAGATGGCTCCCTGGCCGCCGATCTGTCCCTGCGCGAAGGGGGCGTAGACCAACGCCGAAAGCAGAAGGAGCAACGAGAGAACGTTGCAGGAGAGACGGCAGCGAGAGCGGTTAGATGCGTACATGCTAAACCTCGGCAGAGATGGGGTGAATCCGTTGCAGCTTTTGAGGACGAGGCAGATGTTAGGAGCGCGCTAAAACATTTGTCAATAGGAAAGTTATTTTATGCGTGAAATATATCTGCGAAACTGATACGCTTTGCGCGGAAGATTTAAGGCTGTTCGGACGTCGCCTGATTTTGGCCCGTGGGGCGGAATGGCAGCACTCTATGGAGGCGCAGCTGCGAAAATTTTGCCGGGTGGCGAAAGGGAAAACCGCGTGAATAAAGGGAACACGTTATCTCCGGTGCAGAGGCTCTGCCGTGTAGACGGTTTGAGGCCGGAGTGTTCCTTTTTCCATTTCCGCGCAGCCGGATGGATTCGCCGCATGTGCTGGTTGATGGCTCTTTTGGCGGCGGTTGTTCCGGCGCTGGCCCAGGGAATTCATTTGGAGAGGTTGAAGACGGAGGGGCGAACCGAAGCGTTGGGGCTCGATGAAGCTGCGCCTCGTTTGTCGTGGAGTCTTGCTTCTACTGCCGCCGGAGTTCTGCAGTCGAAGTACAGGGTGTTGGTTGCGACTTCGCCAGAGGGTAGTGAGCGAAGAAGGCCCGATGACCTGGTATGGGATTCGCAGGTTGTGCAGTCTGCAGATCCATACACGCGGTACAAGGGGAAGCCGCTGCAGTCCAGACGACGGTACTTCTGGACCGTCGAGGTGTGGACCGGCTTGCAGCAGAAGCCGATTGCGAAGAGTAGCTGGTTCGAGACCAGCTACATGTCGGAGAGCGAATGGACGGGGCAATGGATTGCCGGTGCGCCGCGGAGGGAAGTGAAACCCACAGCGGCTGAGGGCATCGCGGACGATGCCTGTTGTCGCGCCAGCGACACGCGGCTTACGCCAACGGAGTTCTGCCGGCCGGTGGGTGTCGGCAAGGGAGGGCGGCAGGATACGCAGGGGGAGTGCCTCGAGGTGAGGCCGGTGCCGAGGCTGCGCAAGTCGTTTCTGCTGGAACCGATCGTGCGACATGGGCGCATCCTGCGAGCGCGTCTCTATGCTGCGGGGCTTGGGTATAACGAGATGTCGCTCAATGGGACGACGACTTCTCCCAATGTTCTCGATCCGAACTTTACGAACTATGCGCAGACGGTGCTCTACACGACCTCGGACGTTACGACGCTGCTTCGGCAGCAGGCGAGTGAGGCGACAGAGAATGTGTTGGCTGCGGAGCTTGGATCGGGACAATACGATCAGGATGCCGATGGGGCGAACTGGGCCTACATCACTGCGGAGTGGAGAGGGAGGCCGCGTCTTCGCGCCAGCCTGTACGTCACCTATGAGGATGGGACGGAGCAGCGAATCGATTCGGATGGCTCATGGCAGAAGTCGGAGGCAGGGCCTATCCGGTATGCGGGGCTCTATCGAGGCGAGACCTACGATGCGAGGCTGGAACAGCGTGGTTGGGATCGACCTGGCTTCGATGCTTCCGGCTGGTTGCCCGTGGAGAGGGTAGAAACGCCTCAAGGGACGCTGCGTGCGGCGATGGGAACACCGACGCGCGTGGTCGCGGAGCGGCCGGCGGGAAGACGAACGACTCTGCGGCCTGGAGTGTTTGTCTACGATACGGGGCAGGAGCGCGCCGGGTGGGCGACGATCAGCGTCGCTGGGGTGCCGGCAGGAACGGCGATTGAAGTTCACTACTCCGACCAGACCGATAAGAGTGGAGAGGTGAATTCTTCGGGTTGCTGTATCGCCGGGCAGGTGCAGACCGATTACTACATCGCGAAGGGCACAGGCACGCGGGAACATCCGGAGATGTATGCTCCGCGCTTCAGCTACAAGGGGTTTCAGTACATCGAACTCAGTGCTCTGCATGAGGCTCCGTTGCCTGACTCCGCAGAGGTTCGTGTCGTCTCGGTGCAGGAGGTGCGTACGGACTTGCCTGTGGCAGGGACGTTTATTAGCGCAAATCCCAGGCTCAACCGGCTGGAACAGATGGTGCGCGGCTCGATAGCCGAGAACTATGTGGGCGGTATTATCACGGATACTCCCGAGTATGAGAAGAATGCGTGGACCGGAGATGCTGCATTGACGGCTCCGACGGCGTCGCTGCTCTTCGATACGGAGCAGCAGTATCGGAAGAGCTTCGTCGATATGCGCGATGCACAGCAGAGCAGCGGTGAGTTGACGCTGCTGGCGCCCGGAGCGCAGGGGTATGGACGTATCGGCGGATTTGGGAAGTCGGCGAGTTGCTGTGGGGCGACTCCTGTGTGGGATGCGTTCTGGTTTGTGCTGCCGTGGGAGTCATATCAGCGGTACGGCGATCTGCGGTCGCTGGAAGAGACGTATCCGTTGATGAAGAGATATCTGCGGGAGTGGGTTCCGCGTTGGGTCAACAAGGACGGGGATGATTCGCCGTACACGCTGCGCGCGGGGCTGGGGGACTGGGACCCTCCCAAGGGCAGAGAAGGTGAAGGGCCTACGGCTATTTCTATTCCGCCTGCGGTCTATAGCTCGACGACGGCTTACTATGCCTATCTCACTTCTATCGCTGCCGATAGTGCTCGTGCGTTAGGAAAGATGGAAGAGGCTGGGGCCTTTGATGCTGACTTCGCGAAGATTCGTGAGGCCTACAACGCGAAGTGGTGGGATGTGAAGCTTGGCTATTATCACGAGGCCTCGGACAAGACGCTTTATCAGGAACAGCAGGTGGTGCCGCTGGCGTTCGGGCTGGTTCCTGAAGGCGAGCGCGTTGAATTGGAGCGCAAGCTGATCGCGGACGTTCTTGATACGCGAGCAGGGCATGAAGAGGTGGGCATCGTCGGCGCGCGTTGGATACTGCCTGTGCTCAGCAGGGCTGCGGAGGAGGGGATTCCGCGGGCTGCAGATGCGGCTTACACGATTGCGACGCAGCGCACCTATCCCAGCTATGGCTATTGGATGGATGCCGGTTGGACCACGCTGGGAGAGACGTGGGAGCTGACCAGCCGCACTCGCACGCACCATATGTATGGATCGGTGGGGCAGTGGATGTACGAGAATCTTGCGGGGATTCGAGTGGCACAGCCCGGGTATCGCGAGATTCTGTTTTCGCCGATTCTTCCGGAGAAACTACAGTCTGCCTCCGCGACGTACGACAGTGTTCGCGGGCCTATTCGGGCCTCCTGGAAGAGGACGGGTTGCAGTGTGCTGTTTACGTTCAGCGTTCCACCGAATGCTACGGCGGTTGCGTCATTGCCGGTGACCGGGGAAGAGAGCGTGCTGCAGGTTGGTTCTATTGTTCACGCACATGTGACGACTGTTGGAAGAACGGCATTTCGGAGTTCCTATCGTTTTGGTTCCGGGATTTACAGCTTTGAGCGTAGAGAGAAGTCGAAGAGTTCAAGCCATTGTGTTGAGGATGTGCCCACTTCGGCTTCCTCAGGAAAAGATGTGCAGGCAGCGACAGCAGATTCCCTTCGGGAATGACAGAAAGAAAAGCAAAAGCCTGGAAGGAGCAGAATTTTCGATGAGATTGTCTAGAGGGATGAGTTCTCTCGTTTTACTTCTTGCTGTAAGCACCAGTGTCTCGGTTGCGGCAGAACTCGGGGCGCTGTCAGGTGCCGGCATCAATCCAGCCGTGATTGGGATGAATCAGCCGCCGCAGGATATTACGGTGGAACGCATCGCACGTTTGCCGGTAGTGCAGCGCGCAGCCTGGGTGGCCTATCTGCATCACTCGGAAGAACAGCGCAAGGTCGATAAGGCGAAGCTTGCCGCTGAGCGTACACCCGGTGTGCCGATTCCAGAGATGCCCAAAGAAAACCCTGGCGCGCGCAGCATGCCGCTTCACCAGGAGGCTGCATGGTATGGCTCGCCGGAGGCGCGGCATATCGCTGATGTCATTCTTAGCTTTCAGACTCCGGCGGGAGGCTGGAGCAAGAACCTCGACATGAGCGGGGCGCCACGGGCGAAGGGGCAAAGCTATACTCCGGACAACCTGTCGAAGCATCTGAGCGAAGCGGACTTCGATGCTCCCAAAGAGCCGCAGTGGAACTATGTGGGCACACTCGATAACGATGCGACGGTAACGGAGCTGCGCTTTCTCGCGCTCGTTGCCGGCCAAGCTGGAGACGCGGCCGCGCGGTATCGCGAGAGCTTTTTGCGGGGCGTTCGCTACCTGCTGAATGCGCAGTTTCCCAACGGAGGCTGGCCGCAGGTATGGCCGCTCGAGGGTGGATACCATGATGCGATTACGTATAACGACAATGCTGTCACGCAGACCGCTGATTTGATGACGACGGTCGCGGCGGGTGAGGGAGATTATGCCTTTGTTCCTGCGAACCTTCGAGCGGAAGCGGATAAAAGTGCCAGGCATGCTCTGCAGTGCATTCTGGATACACAGCTTAAGGTCAAGGGTAAGCGCGCGGGGTGGGCCCAGCAGCAGGACGCGCTTACCTTTGAGCCGGAGTCGGGAAGAAACTACGAGCCTGCGTCGCTGGCGTCTTCTGAGAGTGCCGATGTCCTGCTGTATCTCATGGCTTTGCCGAATCCTTCGAAGGCCGTTGTCACTGCGGTGGAGGGTGGGATTCAATGGCTTACGAGTGCGGAGATTCAGGGCCAGGAGTGGACCTCGAAGACCGCGCCGGGCGGGCGCACTCTCGTGGCTAAGCCGGGGGCGGGGCCTTTGTGGGCCCGGTACTATGACCTCGCAACGGATCGTCCGGTCTTTGGCGATAGAGATAAGACTCTTCACGATGACGTCAACGATCTCTCGCGGGAACGGCGCAATGGATATAGCTGGTTCAACGAAAGTCCTGCAAAGGCGCTGACTGCGTATAAGACGTGGAGCGCCAAATCTATTCCTGCAACAGAGGTGCTCAAAAAATGATGTCGATTTATTCCAATCGCAGGCTCTTTCTTGCTCGTGCTGCTGCCGCGGCTTCCGTGTTGGCTCTGCCGTTACGGGCTTCGTTTGGGCAGGGGACTTCAAGTTCTATGCCACGTCCGAAGTTTCCGGATGCCGATGCGCGCTGGCAGCGTACGTGGGATGCGGCGCTTGCGATGCTGGCGGAGAACATCAAAGTTGTTCCGCGTTACGATCAGCCTGTTCTGCTGGAAGGCAGTGTCTATCCCGGCGTGTGGCAGGAGTGTGCGCCGCAGGAGGGCCTGGTGTATGGCAGACTGAGCCGTTACATCGACACGAAGCAAGGGCAGGTGACGCCGCTTCAGGTTGCGCGCAACAACCACATGGCCTTCTTCACGCTGCAGAAAGAGGATGGGCAGCTTCCGGCTTGCGTGAAGATGAGCGCGACAGGATATGGGCAGATCCAGATGGTTGTCCCTATCGCCGCGACGGCGTGGGAGCTGTCGCAGATGACGAAGGACGAAGAGTTTCTTCAGACTGCGTACAAGGCTTGCTCGCGTTGGGATGCCTGGCTGCGGCAGTTCAGGGACACGCGAAAGACGGGTCTGGTCGAAGGTTTCTGCGTCTACGACACGGGACACGACAACAGTCCGCGCTGGACGGGAACGCCGAAGCAGTGTCCGAAGGCTGACGCGCATCTCTACGATCACAGCGTCGATACACTGCCGCGTCTCTGCCCGGATCTTTCTGCTACTACCTATGGAGGCCGCGTGGCGCTTGTGGCGATGGCCACAGCCCTTGGCAAGAAAGACGAGGCAGCCCGCTGGCAGGAGGATGCGGAGACGATTCGGCGGCTCATCATCGACAAGCTCTACGATCCGCAGGACGCTGCGTTCTACGATCTTGATGCGCAGGGCAAGTTCGTTCGCGTGAGGTCGGACGTCATCAGCCGTGTGCTTGGTGAGCATGTGCTGAAGCTCTCCGATCGCAAGGACAAGGCGATCTTCGAAGCCGTATGGACGCGTCAGATTCACAACCCCAAGGCGTTCTGGGCGCCGTTTCCGCTGACGTCGATCGCGCAGGACGATCCGGCTTTTGTGCGGCCGATCCCGCGTAACAGCTGGGGTGGAGCGTCCCAGGCGCTGACGGCGCTTCGTGCTCCGCGCTGGATGACGCACTACGGCAAGGCGAAGGAGCAGGCCCACATGATGTATCAGTGGTGCGAGGCCATCAGCCGGCATACGGAGTTCCGCCAGCAGATGGACCCGCTGACAGGCGAGTTTACACGTGTCGATCCCAGCGGGTATTCACCGGCTGCGCTTGTCTACCTTGATTTCATTACGCGGTTGTCGAAGTCGTCGGGACATCAAGAAAAGTGATTCCAGATCTAGAGGCGGCTTGAGATTGGCGGTTGGAGCTAGTGTCTTTAATCCATTGAAGAGTGGGCCGTTCCGAATAGCGCGAAGCGCAAACCGTGGCGCTTTAGCGTCGCGGGGCGGAGGGAGCCGTAGCCTTTAGGCTACGGAATCATGGGCTAAGTAAGAATTGGGCTTTAGCCCCGGGTCTTTTGTTCGCAGCCGAAAGAAGGCCCGGGCCTAAAGGCCACATCTTTGCTAGGCCTCTATTTCCGTAGCCTAAAGGCTACGGCTCCCTCCGTCTCCCTGACGCTAAAGCATCAGGGAACACGCTTCGCGCTATGGATGGCCACTAGCGTGATCAGCAGAATGAGAGGCTTTTTCGAGGAGTCACTGCAACTGGATTTCAGTGGCTCCTTATGGACGAAAGTTCATCGCCTGTGAAGAGCGTACCCCGTAGAAAAACGGCGTTGATGCGACGAGTGTTGGAGATGTTTTCCAAAGGATTCGCGTCGAGAAGTACGAGGTCTGCGATCTTTCCACGTTCAATGGTGCCCACGCTCTTCGATACGCCCATGAACTGTGCAGCATCCCGTGTTGCGGACTGAATGGCTTGAAGAGGCGTCAACCCAGCCTGCACGAGAAGTTCGAGTTCACTATGCAGAGCTTCTCCTCCCTGGGGATAAGGTCCGTCTGTTCCGGCAAGAATGGGGACGCCGGCTTTCTTCATCTCGCCGACGACCTCCAGGTCCTTTGCGAAGATTCTCTTTCCAGACTCCAGATCGCGATCGTTCAACTTGTCCCCATCTTTGTTGCTTGCCCATAGGGTGTTCAGGACATAAAGCGTTGGTGTTTGTGCAACCCCATGAGCCGCGTAGAGACGATAGAGGCGCTGAGCTTTATCCTCACTAAAAGTGGAGAGAAGCCTATCGTCGAATTCGGCTTTAAATTGGGGTTCGCTTGCCTGACGTTTTTCTTTCATCGCGGTTAGGAGTTCGTCATAGGTTTTCTTCGTTTCCGCATTGAACGATTCCTCGTCGCTGGAACAGGTGATAAGAACATTGAGAAATCTTCCACCTAGATGTTCGACGTTCTTCTGATTCGCCTGCGCGATGCTTCCGGCGGAGATCTCTGCCGGGATGTGGCCAACGAGCGGAAGCCCCTGATTCTTTGCCTCCTCTGCAATAGCCCAGTACAACTCCGGAGTCAGGCTCGTATCGACTTCAACATAATCGACTCCGCGTTGTTTTAAAGTTCTGACCTCATCGCGTGCCTGCTTCTCATCGAATAGATCGACGATGAGTGACATTTGGACGGGAACCGGTCCCTCCAATAGGGGGCCTGCAATGAAGAGACGTGGACCGATGAGAGCCCCGGAGGCCGTCGCGGTTCGAAGCCGCACAATATCATCCAGCGGCGCACCCATATCGCGGACGGTAGTGATCCCGTAGGAGATCAGAGATAAAAGAGGCGCCTTTGACTGATCGAAGGCCGGTCCATGCAGGTCGTTGTTCCAGAGCCCTGGGATCAGGAATTTTCCGGTACCGTCAACGATCTTTGTTCCCTGGGGTTGTCGCTTGTGGCTGCTGGTAATTGCCACGATCTTCGCCCCTTGCACCACAACAGTCGTGTCGCGCCTGGGAGCATGGTCAGTGCCATCGATGAGCGTGACATTTTCAATGGCAATTCGGCTCTGTGCAGATGCAGGAAGGAGCAAGGACGCAGAAAGGGCAAGAAGCAGGAGGCTTCGCATTCTGTGTCATACGCGATGAATCTGTATTCGGTTCCGCAGAAGTCCTTATCGTTAGTGAGATGAAAGCCACAAGACCTCGGCAAGGTAAGCTTGCCGAGGTCTTGAGATGTAAATAAGGCTGCTTGGAGGATGGAGCAGGTTAGAAGAGAATCTTGACGGCGAACTGGAGCTGCCGTGCAGGATAGTTGGAGGTGATTGCCCCGTAGCCACCATCGGTTCTGTTTCCGTCCGGCGCCTGATAGTTCACCTGGTTCAGCGCGTTGAAGGCTTCCGCGCGGAAATCAAGTTTTGTATCGTTCGCCCACAGATTGAACGCCTTGTGGAGCCCCAGATCGAGCTGCGAGAAACCGGGCGCTCGGACGGAGTTTCTGCCGGTGTTACCGAGAGGCCGGCTTGGATCCATGGGTAGCGCTACGGTGTTGAGATTGAGATATCCATTGAGAGCAGAGGTTGTCTTCATCCATTTTGAGGAAGGGTTCACAGGGTTGCCGATGGTGTTGGGTCGTTGAGCATAGAGCGTGCCCGAGGAAGCCGCACCTGCCGTAAGTGCGAAAGCGTCGGAGGCAAGGTTGCCCAGTTTGTAGCCACCGGCGGAGTAGGTGATGTTTATGGGAAGACCGCTGGTTGCCGTGTTGATCGCGGTAAACTGCCAGTCTCCCAGGATGCCACGGACGATGTGATTCGCATTGCCGCCGAAGCGCTTTCCGCGTCCGTAGGGCAGATCGTAGACGAGCGAGGTGGTGTCGTTGATCGGTTGATCGTAGCCGGAGCGGCCGCGGTCGTAGTTCGGGTCCTTGTAGGTCAGGAAGTTGGTGTCGCCGTTGTTGTTTTCGAGCGTGCCGGAGGCGTTGTCGATGGCGTGTGACCAGGTAAACGAGTTGAGCAGATAGAGGCCATACGAGTAGCGGTGTTCGAGTTTGACCTGAAGCGCGTGGTAGATGCTGTCACCCGCGCCGAAGGCGATTTCGATTCCGGCAAAGCTCTGAATAGGACGCCGTTTCTGCACCGTCAAGCAAGTGGCTGTGTTGGCCGATTGGCAGGTAGAAGCCTGCGGATTGGCTTCGTTGTAGTCCGCCAGGGTGGGCAGGTGTTTTCCTGAGACTCCTACGTAAGCGATATCGAGCAGCGTGTTTTTGGTGAGCTGCTGCTGTACGGTCACGTGCCAGCTTTCGGCGTAGCCGTTGGGATCGTTCGCGGGCTCGTAGTGCGGCTGGGCCAGCAGTGGGTTGAAGTTAGAGGGATCGGTGAAGCCGTTGGCATAACCCTGCATCGTGGTGCGGAAGCAGGAGGCGGGATTCTGCGAGAGGCTGGTGCAGAGCGGCTGCCCGTTGGCGGCCAGGGGCGCGATCTGGTTTACCTGCGCGTCGAAGGTGAAGGGAGCGTTATAGACCAGCAGGTTCTCTCCGCCTTCGCGAACGAAGTGGGTATAGCTGATGCCGTAGCCTGCGCGAACTACCGTGGTGGGTTGTGCCTGGAACGAGAAGCCGACGCGGGGCGCGAAGTTGTTCTTCTGCATGTTGACCAGCGCGCGGTTATAGATTGAGCCGGGGGATGCGGTGATCAGCTTGCCTGTCGAGGGGGATGTGGCGGGGTCGAAGTTGGCGAGCTGGTTGTTGGCTTCCCACTCCGGTGTTCCCAGCTCATAGCGAAGACCGACGTTGACCGTCAGCTTGTGGTTCAGACGCAGATCGTCTTGTCCGTACCACTGGTGCAGGCGCTGCTGAATGCTGACCAGGTGAGTGTTGTTCAGCTCATAGTGGCTGCGCGCGCCGAAGAAGAAGTCCGTCAGGGCGATGGCTTCGTTCGTCACCGTACCGCTGAGCCCGGCAGGTGTGGGCGTTCCCATGGGAGGCGTGCTGAAGGCGCCGGAGTAGGTGTCATTACCGTACTTCGGATGGAAGTCATCGTCGGCAACAGAGATGTGCTGATACTCATAGCCGAACTTTAAGCTGTGCGCGGCGCGCAGCATGGAGTAGTTGACCTTGGGGTTGATGACGAAGGGATTCTGTACGTTGGGGCTTGTCGTCTGGCGGCCAAAGCTGCTGAAGTTATTCACGGCCTGTGAGTTCAGCGGGCCAACGACGCGCGGATCGGTCGGGATATTGGGAATGCCGGCTTCGGCGAGGAAGCTGGGCTGGCCGATGTTGGGCGGCACCTTGCTTCCGTTGACCTTGCTGATGCCGACGCGAGCGTCGAGCAGGGAGTTATTGCTTACGGTGTAGGTGATGCCGAAGGCTTCCTGCTGATCGAAGATCGTCACGATACTGTTGGAGTTTCCGCCGTCGGGGCCGGGGATGTTGGGAGGATCGAAGATATCGACGTTGCGCTGGCTGAAGCGAAAGAACGCGTTCAGCTTTGGGGTGAAGTAGCCATCGTAACGGGCATCACCCTTGTTGTCGTTGAGCGAGCCGCGGGGTAGAGAGACATAGTTGTTGGAGGCGCCCGGAACATTAGTGGCAGGTAGAGCGCCCATCACCAGTGTCGCCAACGGATTGATCAACGAGGTGGGCACCTGGGCGAACTTTGTGACCGGATCCACCTGATAGATCTCTCCGGTATAGGGATTCATCACAGGAGTGGGGAAGCGTCCGAGCCGCTGGTTCGCGTCCGGAATCGTCGCGGTGGCCAGGCTTCGTGTGACGCGCCGCTCTCCTTCGTAGTCGAGGAAGAAGAACTGCTTGTTGCGCAGGAAGGGGGTCTTGATTGGGCCGCCGAAGGTTCCGCCGAACTGGTTCTGCTGATAGGTCGGCTTCTGGGTGTGCCCGGTCAGCGCGTTGACCGGCGGCAGAAAGGGGCCGATGGCATTCAGCGAGGTGTTGCGGAGGTACTCCCATGCGGCGCCGTGGAAGTGGCTGGTTCCGCTGCGGGTGGTTGCGTTGACGACAGCTCCGGTTACGCGGCCATACTCGGCGCTGTAGTTATCGGTCATCACCTTGAACTCGCTGAGTGCATCCGGTGAGGGTTGGATGGTCTGGTTCGAGAAGCCCTGGTTGTCTGTTCCGTAGAGGTTGTTATCCAGACCGTCGAGGATGAAGTTGTTCTGTTCGCTGCGCTGTCCGTTGACGTTGAAGGAGGAATCGCGGTTCGAAAGGGTCTGGTTCTCAAGGACAGACTTTCTGACGCCCGGAACCAGCAGCGCAAGATCGGCGTAGGAGCGGCCGTTGAGCGGAAGATTGACGATCTCGTGCTGGCCGATGACCTCGCCGCGATCGCTGGTATCTGTCTCGAGCATGCTCTCGGCGCCGGTTACGGTGACGCTCTCGCTGGCTCCGCCTACATCCATCGTGACGTCGACGCGCTGGCGCGCTGCTACCGCGACGGTTACATGGTCGACGTGCGCGGTCTTGAAGCCTGTGAGTTCGGCGGTCAGGTTATAGTCGCCCGGCTGGACGGAGGCGAACTCATAGTCGCCCTGGCCGTTGGTGACGGCGGTCTGCTGGGTGCGGGTAGCTATATTCGTCAGCACTACCGTGCTCTTGGGAAGGAAGGCGCCGCTGCGGTCTCTTAGGGTTCCAAGCACGCTGGCGGAATCGAACTGTGCCATCGCCTGACCTGCGGCGAGCAGAAAAAGAATGGCGATGAGCAACGAGGAATAGCCGAAAAATCGGGAACGACGCGCGGCGAGTCGTGTTGTCGGACTGGCGGAACGAGGCAGGGAAAAACGGAACATGGTTGAGATTCTCCTGATCTTTCGTTGAATGTAGGGGTGATCAGGATGATGGTGAGGTAAGGGGCGGTCAGCGCATAGGTGGTACCCCGGGGTAGAGAAGAAGATTGCAAATTTTGATGGCGGAAGACGCCTGTTTTGCTGGGAATAACAGCTTGATTCATGCCGCAGGAACTTTGTGTTCACTGTAATTTCACGCTTGAAAAATCAAGCCTACCCTGTGATATTCCACCGTTGAGGGATTGTGGATAGGACTGCTTAACGTTCACATTCTATTGATGAAAGGCTCTTATCTTCGGGTGAAGCCCCGGTTTAATCGATTTTCTTGGTAGTACTCGCATACCGCAGTTGTTCACTGCGAGTAATCCGGGCAGAACGGGCCTATGAAGGATCGCAGTTCCTACAAACCGTCGAACCCTGGACTATCGAAAGATGCACGCTGGCTTCTTGCACAGCGGCTTGTGGCGAATAAGAACTTTGCCAAGTCCCCCTTTCTTACTAACTTTCTTCTGTATGTGTGCGACCGCGAGCTCAGTGGGCGCGCCGATGAGATCACTGAGTACCAGATCGGGATTCAGGCCTTTGGCCGGCCGGTGGATTACAACCCGGGTGTCGACAATGTCGTTCGCAACTATGCCCGTGTGCTGCGCAAGCGGCTGGACCAGTACTTCGAGACGGATGGAAAGAATGAGCCGATCCGGATCAGCATTCCTGTAGGCCGCTATGTCCCCATCTTTCACGAGAGCGCGCAGGCAGCTGGCGATGGAATGCCTGTGCAACCGCCGCAAGCTCCAAGAGAAGAAGTTGAGATAAAGAAGCAGGTTCAGGAGAAGGCAGGGAATCCGAGCATGCCGGAGAGGCGAGGTTCGCACAGACTCCTGCTCGGAGTAGTGTTCGCTCTTGTGGGAGCAGTCCTGGTCATCGGATTTTTGGGAATCCACTTCTTCAAGCGAAGGCCTGCGACGCTCTCGCATCAGCTCTGGACGCAACTCTTCCGCAAGGACAGGCAGACGCTGGTTGTCCCAGCCGACAGCGGTCTTGGAATTCTTGAAAACCTTACCCGGCGACCTGTTCGGCTCTCCGAATATGTCACTGGCTCGTATCTCTCCCATGAAGATGCCATGGATCATGTGGATGCGAATAACCTGAACGATCTTCGCAACCAGCGATATACCAGTGTGGCCGATCTGAACATTGCGTTGAGCCTGTCTCACGTGCCGGAGTTGGTCCAGGAGTTGTTCGCGATTCGATATGCTCGCGATCTCAGAATGGATGACCTGAAGCAATCGAATGTCATTCTTCTGGGCTCGGTCCATACGAATCCCTGGGTCGAGCTCTTCGAGAAGAAGTTGAACTTTGCGTTGCAGTACAGCTCAGAGGTCGATGATTCGATTGTTGTGAATCGGCGCCCTGGGACAGGGGAGAGTGCGGTCTATCAGAACGGGCACGCCGAAGACCCGCAGCGGACGTATGCCATCGTTGCGTTTGTCCCCAGCCTGGATGGAAAAGGGCATGCGCTTCTGCTGGAAGGGCTCAATATGGCGGGGACGCAGGCCGCTTCCGATTTCTTTCTCAGCGAGAAAGCGATGGAGCCCATCCTGCAGAAAGCGCGAGGTTCGGATGGATCGATTCGTCCCTTCGAGATATTGCTTGAGACGAGCAGCATAGGAGCGAATGCTCCTGAGTCTCGGGTGATTGCTGAGAGATATGCGGACGGTATTTATTAGAGAGTTGAAGTTGTGTGGTGAGTCGTTAAACCGCGATGCTCGAGCCTCGCAGGGTGATGGAGCCGTAGCCTTTAGGACGCGGAGTCGAAGGACCCCGAGGGTTGCAATCTTGCCCAAGCCTTTTGCACCTTTTCGACCTCGAGCGCTCGAGCCTGGACTCTCGTGCTGGAAAAGGTCCCAACATCACGGGTGAGATCAAGTCCCTCGGGGTCCTTCGACTCCGCACCTCGCAAAGACGCGAGGCACTCCGCTCAGGATGACGATTCTGTGGGGGGGAATAAGCTATGTGAGTAAAGTCGACCCCAGGGGGTTACTTCAGCTCAAAGATGCTGTCGATCTCGACCGGAATGCCCATCGGCAAGGTGTGGACTCCGAGGGCGCTGCGCGCGGGGAGCTTGTCCGGTCCGAACAGGGCGAGCAAGAGATCGCTGGCGCCATTCGCTACCTTGGGGTGCTGCGTGAAGGATGAATCCGCGCGGACGTAAACAGTCAATCGGCTGCACCGATCGATCTTGTCCAGGCCATGTGCCTGGTTGACGCAGGACAGGATCATCAGCATGGTCAGGCGCGCTGCCTCTTGCGCTCTCTCCAGTGAGATGTCTCCGCCAACTACACCTATAATCGGCTTGCCGTTTTCGAACGGTCCGAGTCCAGAGACGTAGAGCTGGCTTCCTGAAATCGAAACCGTTTTATAAGAGCCGAGAGGGTCGATAGGGGCTGGCAATTCCAGGCCGAGTTGTGTGAGGCGATCGGTGAAGTTCATAGTTTCTCTCTTCAGCGTATCAAGATTGCAGGGCATTTTATTCATCATGCGAGTCGCTCAGATAAGCAGTGTCGCCAGGGAGCAGCAGATTCCTTTTCCACCCCAGAGAGCAAAGAACGCTCTCTGGGGGCCCGGCCTTCGGGAATGACAAGCAAGAAAAGCAAAAGCCGAAGGCCCGAGGCTATAGCAGGCGCTGCGAGCTGCGAATCCACAATAACCATTGTGATAGCTTGATAGTTAATATCAAGAGTTGAGCCCGGCTCAACGCCAACCTGCTTCCGGGCAAGGTGGAGCTCCCATTGCAGGAGGGAAGATATGGCCGATCTGGCAACACCGGTTTTTATCTCATCGCGTCCACCTATGAGCCATAGAGGGATTTGAGACGTAATGAGTAAAGAAAACATCAATATTGTTCAGCAGTTTGCGAGTGATAACTATTCGGGTATCTGTCCCGAGGCTTTGTCTGCCATGCAGGATGCGAACTTCGGGCATGCCTCTTCTTACGGTGATGATGCCTGGACCGGACGAGCTGCTAATGCCTTCCGTCAACTCTTTGAGACTGATTGTGAAGTCTTCTTTGTGTTCAACGGCACGGCGGCTAACTCGCTTGCGCTGGCCTCGCTCTGCCAGTCCTACCATGGGGTCATCTGTGCCGATTCGGCGCACGTGGAGACGGACGAATGCGGTGCTCCCGAATTCTTTTCCAATGGTTCAAAGCTGCTGGTGGCTCACTCCGCAGATGGCAAGCTGACGCCGGACTCCATTCATGAGCTGGCGACGAAGCGTCAGGATATCCACTATCCAAAGCCGCGGGTCGTTACGATGACACAGCCGACAGAGACGGGGCGGGTCTACACGACAGAAGAGGTGCAGGCGATCTCTGCAGCGTGTAAGGCGCATGGTCTCTCGCTGCATATGGATGGCGCCCGTTTTGCGAATGCCTGCGCCAAGCTCGAGCAGTCGCCGGCGGAGCTTACGTGGAGGAGTGGCGTCGATGTTCTGTGTTTCGGCGGAACGAAGAATGGGATGGCTGTTGGCGAGGCCGTGATCTTCTTCGATCGCAAGCTTGCTGCTGATTTTGATTACCGCTGCAAGCAGGCCGGGCAGCTTGCTTCCAAGATGCGCTTTTTGACTGCACCTTGGGTAGGCCTGCTCGAGAGCGGAGCCTGGTTGACTAATGCGGCGCATGCCAATCGGTGCGCTGCGTACTTTGCGGAACAGATCGCAACGATTCCAGGGGTTACCATCGTCTCTGCCGTTGATGCCAATGCCGTCTTCGTTCATGCCTCTGAGGGAATCCTGGAGCCATTGCAAAAGCGTGGCTGGAAGTTCTATACCTTCATTGGCGGCGCCGCGCGCTTCATGTTCTCCTGGGACGCGGATCTGGCCCGGATCGATGAGCTCGTGCGTGACCTGCAGGAGTGCGCTCTTTCGGCAAAAGACGCGCTCGTCTAGAAGACCTAGGCAGCAGATTTTCTGCAGGGAATAAAACAAAGGCAAAGGGGTTCTAATAAAGGAGATTCCGGGCTGAGGCTCGGCAAGGCTTATGATCGAATCGCATATGACAAAAGCTCAGACCCGCCGCAACTTCCTTCGGACTGCGCCCCTCGCCGCAGTCACGCTTCCACTGGCAGGCACGCTGTTCTCTGCGTCTTCTGCGCTTGCTGAGACGGGACAGTCTACCGATGAGAAATCGCAGGCGACCTTCCAGCTGTTTCCGGCAGCAACGATCGACGAGATGGTAAAGGGATTGCAAGCTGCGCCCGCCGCTAAAGACATCGTCAGCGCGAAAGGGCTGGCTGTGTCGATGACGGTGAGTGCGGAGGAGAAGAAGATCGCGAAGGAGTTCGAGTTCCATGAACATCGCGATCATGTCTTCCAGGTGCTGGATGGCGCGACTGTCTACGAGGTTGGCGGATCGCCCCAGAACGCGCGCCAGACCAAGCCCGGTGAGTGGCTCGCTCCGCACTCGGAAGGGTTTACTTCGATCGCCCTCAAGAAGGGGGACATGCTGGTTGTCCCACGGATGACGCCGCATAGACGTGTAACTGAAATGGGCGTGAGCCTGTTGTTGATCAACGCCACGACGCCTGCCTAGCAGAGTCAACAGATTTATCGCCTTCTCCAACTCCGGTTGTTGCACGGAGTGTAACCCTTAACCGATTTACAGTACCTGTACCAAGGAGCCACGTCATGCGTTTCGCATCCGCTATTTTTTCTACGATTATTCTGGCAACCGCCGTCTCCGCCCAGGCCCCTTCGGCCGACCACACCAGCGAACTCAAGAACGGAAGCGGAAGCGTTCTCGGCAAGGTAACGGTGACCGGCACTCCTCGTGGCGTGCTTTTGCGCATTGAGGCCAAGGGACTGACTCCGGGCTGGCATGGCATGCACTTTCATGAAAAGGGCGATTGCGGCGATGCGATGTTCAAAGGCGCGGGCGCTCACGTTCATGCCAAGACGCCGGTTGTCCATGGGCTTCTGAACGCCGATGCGAATGACGCTGGAGATCTTCCCAACCTTTTTGTGGCTGCGGATGGAACCGCGACGGTAGAGCTTTATTCGACACTGGTCACGCTTAAGGGTGGCGACGAACGTCCGGCTCTTCTCGATGCCGACGGCTCGTCGTTGATCATCCATGCCAATCCAGATGATTACCAGTCTCAGCCGATTGGCGGTGCCGGTGGGCGCGTGGCCTGCGCTGTAATTCGGTAAGCAGCTACTGGCTGTAGTCAGTAGAATGTTGGCCATGAGACAAAGGATGCGGTCAGGGCTGCTTGCTCTACTGCTGGTATGGGTATGCTCTTTAGGGCTGCGGGCTGAGAAGGTTGCGACTTTGCCCGCGCCCAAGAGCTACGTCAACGACTACGCCGGTGTGCTGAGCGATGCGACGAAGACGCAGACCGAAGCGATCTGCCGCGAGGTGCACGACAAGACCAAGGCGCAGATCTTTGTGGTGACCATCCACACGCTTGGGGACGAGTCGAAGGAGCAGTTCGCCAACGATCTGTTTCACAAGTGGAAGATCGGAGAGAAGAAGACAGACCGCGGCCTGTTGCTTCTGTTTTCGATTGACGACCACAAGTGGCGGATCGAGGTGGGGTACGGCTTCGAAGGGATTCTGAACGACGCCAAGGTGGGAGATATTGGCCGGGAGATGGTCCCGGCCCTGAAGCAGAAGGACTACGACGGGGCGATCGTGCTGGGCGTACAGCGGGTCGCGAAGGTGGTTGCCGACGATGCGAACGTTACATTGGACACGCTAACACCCTCGGATCCCTCCGGCGATACGACTTCAACTCCTTCTTCTGAGGTGCTTCCTCCCGTGAGCCCTCCGAAGCCATGGTGGCAGAGGGTCAACTGGTTCGCATGTCTTGTGCTCTTCTTCCTATGCCTCTATTTCTGGCACTGGATTAGACGTATGGGACGACGTCTAGCTTCCACCAGACCCCGATCAGGCCTCGGCAATACCAGCTCTGGATCGAATTACACCCGTTCTGGAGCAGGCTTCATCAGTAGCAATTCTGGATCAAACTTTAGCGATAGCAGTTCTGGATCGAGCTTCAGCGATAGTGGCTCAAGCAGCTCCGACAGTGGCAGCAGCAGTGATAGCTTCAGCGGGGGCGATGGGGGCGACTCCGGCGGCGGGGGAGCGGGCGGGGATTGGTAGCAAGACTATGTCGTGGCGTAAGTACAATTAGCCCTGTGATGAGTTCGATCTCAAACAACCTTGCCAAACCCTGGTGTTACCTGCTCACTCTGCTACTAAGCATTCCATGCCTGAGTGCTCAGCAAGACGGTCCAAAGAACTTGAATGGGCGAAGAAAGGGATTGCCCATAGCATTTGAGACGGTGTATTCATCTTCAGGTCGCACAATAAATGCTGGCAATCGTCTGATCACGCAAATCGGGATCAGGTAAACAACATCATCCGGTTGGTATGAATCAAAGAATCAGGAGATCTTATGAACAAAATTCGCAAAGCTTTGGCCCTATCGATTGTTGCTGCTACCCTCAGCGGAGGAGCGGCTTTCGCTCAGGATCATCATGACGACCGTCACGACGACCACCACGATAACCACGCCTATGTCCAGCATAAGGAGTGGAGAAAAGGCGCGCGCATGAATCATGACGATTGGAATCGCGGCGAACGCGTTGATTATCACCAGTACCACCTGAGTGCACCGCGGCCGGGCTACGAATGGCGCCAGGTGGATGGTAACTATGTGATGGCTGCTATTGCGACTGGCGTGATCGCTTCAGTGATCGTTGCTTCCGCCGCACACTAAGCCTTACCGAAGATTTAATCAGGTATCTGGATAAAGATATCTGGGGTAACGACAATGCCGGGGCAACTGCCCCGGCATTGTCGTTTCGATAGAGATATATGTTGCGCAGAGGAAGATTTGGCGTGCCCGACGGAAACAAGGCAGGCCCTAACCTTCACCTCTTGATACTCTCCCAGGCGGAGAGGCTAAGCAACGTCAAGGCCAGCGAATTTGACGTACGACCCGCACTCCCGGACCTGCACGGAAGAGATAGTATGTGTGTTGGTCCGTTGCTCTGTTATACGGTGAGACCACCATACGTTGCGAACCAACTAGAACTGTTATCTAACAATGGGGCTGGAAGCGTAACAGGTTTTCCATCCTGTGTGCTATACGCAACAAATACATCAGAAGTGTGGATTAAAAGTCTTTATTATGCGGTGTTTAGTCAATCGTCTGCCGAGCAGAGGCAAGAGCGGCAATCATTCATTAAGTTTCGTATAAGCAACGAAATTAATGAGTTGTCGGTTTTTAACTGATCCTCCTCTAGTCTCTGCTCAGCGCACATTCGCGCTAAAGGAGACACAATGTTCAATAGCAATGTCCGTAAGTCTGTTTTGGCGCTTATTCTTCTCGCTCTGGTTATGCCAATGGGTAGAGCGTTTGCTCAATCTGCTCCATCCACCACCAAGCCGTCCGCATCTGCCCCTGTTGTAGGTGGCACCGATCCCGAACCGCAGGTTGTGGGTGGTACCGATCCTGAACCGCAGATTAATACCATGCAAATGATCCTCATTCTGCTGCATTTGGCATAAGATGATTGCAGCCTATTCTCGGGAGCGGTCGCCCAATTGGAGAGATTTGAATGCAGTTGACAGGCATCGATCTCGTATTTTGGGCGGCCGGCTTCTTGGCGCATGCAGTACTGCTGGTGGTGCTGTGGACTCGTCACCGTGCAACTGTTTTTCCGTTTTTTACTACGCTGATTACTGAATACGTAGTGAGAACGATTACCCTCTATTTCATCGTCCATTACGGGACCAAGCATCAGTATCTTCTCGCTTACTTATCGCTTGGTACGGTAGATTTGGCTTTACAGCTTTGCGTAGTATACGAGCTGGCCTCACATATCTTTCGTCCCCTAGGCAAATGGGCTCCAGACGTACGAGGCAGTTTCGGGTGGCTGATCGGCGGCAGCATCATCATTGCATCGGCGCTTACCTGGCTCACGGCTCCTCCTGCTAATTCCTGGATGCGAGCGGTGCTCATCCGGGGAAATTTCTTTTCTTCGGTGCTGATGAGTGAACTCTTCGTTGGAATGATTGCACTTTCGGCGACGGTAGGGCTTCCATGGAAGACTCATGTCGCCAGGATCTCGCAGGGCCTTGGGCTCTACTCGATCATTGGAATATTGACCGAGGCAGGGCATAGTTACCTGGGAATGGATCATCACGCACGAATGTCTGCCAATTTGTCTTATATTCGTATATCGTCTTATTTGGCCTGCCAAGTGTACTGGATCATCATGCTTTGGCGCGAGGCTCCAGCATCCCTGGAGCTGCCGGAAGAGATGCGGGAACAACTCGCTGCTTTGCAGCGAAGAGTTGAATATGACCTCCGTGAGCTGAGGAGTTGGAGACCATGATGAACGCAAGCGCCATTCCCTTTTTCAGTGCAGTCGCAGTCTTTCTTGTCGCTCTGACTGCAACCGCAGCGCATTTCTATCGCCGTCGCCCGAAGTCGAAGTCTCCTTATGGAAATTGGGAGAGCCTGCTGGCCCGCTTCACTTCAGTCGATCGCGAGAGCATCACCTTGATCGCGTTGGATCTTGTCGATGAGTCGGGTGACCCGAGGCATGGAGGGGATGACATCATTCTCGATCCCTCTTGCATCTCGCCCCTGATTGGTGGGCTGGATGGCCTTGAGGTGCTGAAGCGAAATTGTGCCGTGTTGATCGATCTCGCTTTTTACGTACAGCAGTGGTATCCCGAAGCTCTGGTCGTCGCAGAGCAGCTGCGTATGAATGCCAGAGAGATTGAATGGCACATCGATCGCCTGAGAGGGGCCGCGAAGATAGGGAAGCTTGAGTCTGTCTTCCCAGAGTATGGACAGCGTGTCATTGCGACCTACTACCTCATGACTCGTCACGTGCTTGAACTCTATGAAATCGGCAATTTCCCGGGTCTCGCCGATTTACAGAGAGCTCTATAGCTTTCGTTTCGATCGATGATGGTGGGACCTATCGGGGTGATAGCGATAGGTCGCGCTTACAGCGCCCTGCCTGGAACGCATCACAGCCCAGGGCGAAGCCCTGGGCTGTGATGGGGTGCCGCGTGCTGCTTCTGGCTAAGCTATTCTCTATGCACTAGTCGCGCATTGCCTGGAACACTCGTTCAGGCGAGACGCCGGGAGAAGATTCCAGCGACTGTGCCAATGACTTCAACTTCGTGCTTATAGCGCAATCGTTTGTTGGTTTCGAAGGACAGCATGTGGGGTACCAGCGTCAACCACTCAGACAGCTTGTCAAGATCGCAGAAGCCGCAGAGATAACCCGTTCGTGTGAATAAAAAATAAATGGGGCGGTTGAACTCGTTGGTCCAGTCCCTCCTGCTGCCAATCGCACGCTTCTGCGTGTCGATCAAGACAATCGATCCCGGGAGAATCATCGGATCCATGGTGCGGTCCCGTTGGCCGATGATCCCGCGCCGGTAATGGATCGGCATCACTGTTTTGTCGGGAGGAAGAAGCATGGTGTCCTGGGGCGGAGGATCGGTCACTAATGTTTCAGGAAGCAAGAGTCTGGCATGCTCCTCCAGAGGACCTTCCAGCAACAGATGAGTCGAATTCGGACTGGAGGCAGGAGCGAGCTGGGGGGTGGCGGGCTCGTTTGTTTCCGGATAAAGCGCCAGGATCTGATCGGTCTTCAGACCGTAGATGTGCGCCAGAACAATCAGCTTAGTCGCGGATAATCCGCGATTTTCACGCTCTATCCGATCGAGCCAACTGGCTGAGATACGGTACGCAGAGTTGTTCGACTGCTGCGCGAGCGCGCCGCTGCGTTCTTCGACTTCTCTCAAGGTAAGACCCCATTGATTGCGGGCCGAACGAAGTTTAACGCCTATTCCATCCATGTATCACCTCTCCGGAAACGCAACCGGGGATGATTCATCTTCCATGTTGTTCGTTGCAATGACAATCCACTTTGCGAAGCAGATGCCATCCAAACAGGGAAGACTGACCACCGTAGAATTCACGAATTTCACTCCTGGGAAATAGCCCAAAGATATCAATCAGTTCAAGAAAACCGGATTGCCGTTTTTGTTTCAGTTGGGAGCAGTGTAGCGCATGTGACGGTGTTATGGCGTTCTGCGTTCTCTTTTCGCCTCCCTTGAGAACGCTTCCGGTTGTAGCACAGGATGATAAAGCTGCCTGACCACACGCAAAGCGAAGCGGGTGAGAATCTGTATTCTCACCCGCTTCACTTTGGCCGTTACACTGCTCGTTGCACAGTACCTGCTCCTCGCGATGACAGGTGCAGATCGTTAGAACGACTCTCCGACCAGTTCTTCGCTCTTCTTCCAGAGCGCCGCAGCATTCTTGGGATCGAGCGCATACCCTCGTACTCCCTCGCTGGCGGGGCTGATCATTACGTCATCCGCTACAGCCTTGCCAACGTGGCAGTTCTCGCAGTATTGTCCGCCCATCTCTTCTGCCGGAGCGACGATGCCTGCCCAGACCGAGGTTGCCGCGCCCTGGGGGACTGTCTTGAATTCGAAAGGTCCCTTGCCTTCCGCTGCAAGCTGCTGATTTATGTGATCGAGCATTGCCTCAAGGCTACCTGGCTCCATGTGGCGGCCCAGCTCCGTATAGATGCCGCCGGGATGGACGGCTGCCGCGCGTACGCCCCGCTCCTTATGCCGGCGGTCAAACTCGACGGAGAACAGGATGTTTGCCGTCTTTGAGCGACCGTAGGCGACGAAGGGTTCATAGGGTGTGCGCTCGAAGTTCGGGTCGTCGAGGTCGACGTTCGAGAAGCGATGACCGGAAGAGGCGAGGTTGATCAGGCGCCCACCTGCACGGAGCAGCGGCGCGATCCGATTGATGAAGACAAAGTGGCCCAGGTGATTGGTGCCGAACTGTGTCTCAAAACCGTCTGCAGTATGGCCGAACGGCGTCGCCATGACTCCGGCATTGGCGATGATCACGTCGAAGGGTTCACCCTTTGCCAGCAGCGCGTCGGCGCTTGCACGAACGCTCTTGAGGTTGGAGAGATCGAGCTCAATGAGCTCGAAGCTTCCGCCGTGGGCTGCGGCATCCTCTCGAACCTGAGTGGTGGCGGCTTCTGCTTTCTTCAGGTCCCGCGCCGCACCGACCACATGCGCTCCATGGGCAGCGAGCGTGCGCGCGGTTTCCACGCCGATTCCGGCGGAGACACCTGTAACCAGTATGCGTTTGCCGTCGAGCTTTACGCCTGACAGCACATCTTCCGTTGTTGAGGTCGCACCGAATACATTCGCCATTTTCTTCTCCTGGTTCTTCTTCTGGGTTTTGTGGAACACTTCAAGAGGGCTGCGCAGGTTCTTCGCGCCAAACAGCCCTTGCTAAAATAAAGCGGAGAGTCTCTCCGTAATAGTAGATAACCGGAGGCTCTCTCCGGTTGCAAATATTTTGACATGGCTACGAAACGTTCAGAGTCCGTACCTCGAAGACCGCGCGCCGATGCGCAGCGCAATCGCGAACGCATTCTGGAGGTGGCCAAAGAAGCCTTTACCCGTTCGGGCGCGGACACCAGCCTGGACGATATCGCGAAGCAGGCAGGGGTTGGAGCGGGAACCCTCTACCGTCATTTTCCGACACGTGACGCTCTGCTGGAGGCGGTGTATCGGACCGAGGTAGAGAAGCTGGCGGCAGCAGAGAAAGAGTTTGCCAGGACCATGCCACCGGTCGAGGCCTTGCGCGCCTGGATGTTGCTGTTCGTCGACTACATCGCGGCGAAGCAGCTCATCGCGCCGGCTCTCAATACGGTTGTGGGTGGGCCGTCCAAGCTGTATGAGGCAACTACCGGGTTGGTCGTAGGAGCGATTACAGCGCTGGTCGAGCGCGCGATCGAGACCGGCGAGATACGCCTGGATCTAGAGCCAATGGATTTGCTTCGTGCTCTGGTCGGCGTCTCCTATGTGGCGTCCACTCCGGATTGGCCGCAGAGCGCGAAAAGGCTCGTGGAGATTCTGATTCTGGGGTCACGGTCGACTGTCTAAGTCGTTCGCTGTGGCGACCGCGCGATTACCTGGGAGGTAATTGCGAGCTATTTCGAGAGGGGCGATATTGAGGCAGTAGCAGATCAATATCAACTCTGGAGAATGCAATGACAACTCTAACCATCACAAAGAGCGCACCACCGGAATGGTTGCTGGCCTTCTGGAAAGAGATCGACGACAAAACCTTTGGCAAAGGTTTTGACTGCTTTGTAGAGGATGCGACATGCCGCCTTGGGGTCGCTGAGTGGAATGGACGTGAGACGATTCGTGAAAACCTTCGCGCCTTCATCGACACAGGGTTCACGGCACATCACGACGTGGTGGAATATTGGGATGGCGGCTTGCTCAAGATCTTTCGCGGCATCGTCACGATGAAGCCCAACGACAGCAGCAAACCCACGGTAAAGCCCACCATGACCCACTTCTTTTATATGGACGAGGGAGAGCCATCCAAGGTGCGTAGCTGGATAGGATCGGTAGGGCCGGTTCAGTTCTAGTGCACGGTACATGCTGTAATTGCCAATGACTGGATGTCAGGATAGTACCCAATGAACTCTTCAACGCAAATGATGCAGCAGTCGGAACAGGAGTTAGGCGACTTGCTGCGCTACTGGAGACGGCAGCGAGGCAAGAGCCAGCTCGATTTATCTCTGGACACTGGCGTTTCTCAACGGCATATCAGCTTTGTGGAAAGCGGCCGCAGTGTTCCCAGCAGGGAATTACTTCTTAGTCTGGCGAAGACCTTGGATGTTCCTCTTCGTGAACAGAATGTTCTGCTGCTTGCGTCAGGGTACGCGCCGGTCTATCTCGAAAGTACCTGGGATGCTCCGGAGATGGCCGTCGTTACAAGGGTGATCGATCTTATGTTGAGGCAGCATGAACCGCACCCAGCCATTGTGATGGATCGATACTGGAACGTGCTGAAGACGAATGAGGCTTCAGCACGTTTCTTTGGTTCCTTTGTAAACCTCTCCGAAAGGCCGAAGCCTAGAAATCTTCTCGATCTCATGTTCGACCCCGATGGCATAAGGCCGTTCATAGAGAACTGGGACGAGGTTGCATTGGGATTGTTGCAGCGCGTCTATCGGGAGGCTGTTGGACATGTCACCGATGCCAGAACGATCGAACTACTGGGCCACTTGAGGAAGTATCCGGGAGTCGAGGAGCTAAGCGTACCTCGGAAGAGTGAAGCTCCGGTTTTGCCGATCACCTTTGTTCGAGGTAGCGAGAGAATTTCATACTTCTCGATGATATCGACGGTGGGTTTACCGCAAGACATCACAGCGCAGGAGCTTCGGATCGAGAGCATGTTCCCAGTTGAATAGTGAGAAGGGAATCCAATTCACGGCTACGTGGCAAATGGTTTTCTAGCTTTCTGGAGAATCGCATCTCGGTGATACCGTAGATTCTGTGAAGCATTTCAACGATGCCGATCGTCTCTGGTTCGTATTTTTTACATAGATACGTAGCAGGTGGGGAAAGAAATGATGAAGCAAAACCAAAATAGATTGAGACGAGCCGGATGACGATGGCGAACGCACCAGATCCAATTCCGCAGCCAGTTCTTGGGCCGCTCACACGCGCGGCGATCTTCCTTGTCGTTACCGTGAAGCCAGATGCTGAGAGCTATGCCGCCATACGCTCTTTTTGCGGCGATATCGCCGGGCTGATTCGGGCCGTGGAGTTCCGCGACATCGATGCCGGGCTCACCTGCATTGTGGGGTTCGGATCGAATGCCTGGGATCGGCTCTTCGGCAGGCCTCGTCCCGCAGAGTTGCATCCCTTCCGTGAGTTTCATGCGGGCGATCGTCATGCCATCGCTACGCCGAGCGATGTGCTGTTTCACATTCGTGCCGGGCGAATGGATATCTGTTTCGAGTTGGCCACGCAGATCATGGAGCGCATCGGCGATGCGGTGACGGTTGCCGATGAGGTCCAGGGCTTTCGATACTTCGAGGACCGCGACCTGATCGGCTTTGTCGACGGCACGGAGAATCCAAGGGGTACTCTTGCTCTTGAATCCGCGCTGGTTGGCGAAGAGGATGCTGCGTTTGCAGGCGGCAGCTATGTCCTTGTCCAGAAGTACCTTCACGATATGAAGGGGTGGAATACGCTTTCGACCGAGGCGCAGGAGCGGATCATCGGCCGCAAGAAACTGTCGGACATCGAGCTGGATGATTCTGCAAAACCGACTTCGGCTCATAGCGCTTTGACCGTCGTCGTGGAAAACGGCAAAGAGGTCAAGATTCTGCGCGACAACATGCCCTTTGGGCAGCCTGGCCGTGGCGAGTTCGGTACGTACTTCATCGGCTACAGCCGGACGCCACGCATCACTGAGTTGATGCTCGAGAATATGTTCGTGGGCCGTCCGCCGGGAAACTATGACCGGCTGCTGGACTTTAGCAAGGCGGTTACAGGAGGCCTGTTCTTTGCGCCTTCGGCAACTTTTCTTGAAGGCGCCGGGGAAGAAGAGCCTGCTGCAGCGGCCATCGCGACGCCGCCGGTGGTCTCTGAGCCGTCTTCTACGACAACTGTGGGCGATACATCACTTGGGATAGGATCCCTTAGAGGAGAACGAAATGAATAACCTCCATCGGGAGTTGGCACCCGTCTCTGACGCAGCGTGGGCGCAGATTGAAGAAGAGACGACTCGAACACTCAAGCGCTATCTCGCCGGCCGGCGTGTTGTCGATGTACCGACTCCTAATGGGATTGGTTTGCCGGCGGTTGGCACGGGCCATCTGCTGTCGATCGCTCCACCGGCGGAAGACATCATTGCAAGGCAGCGCGAGGTAAAGGCCCTTGTAGAGTTGCGGGTTCCTTTCGAGCTGACGCGCGAAGCGATCGATGACGTTGAGCGTGGCTCTGATGACTCCGACTGGCAGCCGGCGAAGGATGCAGCCCAGAAGATTGCCTTCGCTGAGGATCGGGCCATCTTCAATGGCTATAGTGCGGCGAACATCCAGGGTATCCGCGAAGGCAGCAGCAATCCGGCGATGACTCTTCCCAGCGATGTGCGGGACTACCCGGATGCCGTGGCTCAGGCGTTGAGCCAGTTGCGTCTTGTCGGTGTGAATGGGCCGTACTCGGTACTGCTCGGAGCCAAGGCCTATACGGAGCTCGCGGAGACCCGTGACCACGGCTATCCCATTCTCGAACACGTGAAGCGCATCGTTGATGGCAATCTCATCTGGGCTCCGGCCATAGAGGGCGCGTTCGTGTTGACGACGCGTGGTGGCGACTTCGAACTCAATATCGGACAGGATGTGTCCATCGGTTATCTCAGCCACACGGATTCCGTCGTCCGTCTTTACCTGCAAGAGAGCTTCACGTTTCGAGTGCTGACGAGCGAAGCGTCGGTTGTGCTCGCACCGTCTGCTTAGGCGCATAGCATTCGGGCTCGTTTCGCAAAGGATGAAGTGCGGAACGAGCCACGAGAGCTGCATTAGAATCGTTCCATGTCTGATCTATCCCTTGCGTCTCTTGCTTCGCCAGATGTGTTGGCCCGCGCCCGTAAGATCAAACTCTTCCTGATGGACGTAGATGGCACGCTGACTGATGGCGGCGTCTGCCTGATTTCTACGACGTCCGCCGACGGCTCTGGCGATCCGATTGTCTCCGAGATGAAGGTATTTAGCGCGAAGGATGGACAAGGACTTTCCCTCGCCCACACGATGGGGATTCAGACGGGTTTCATCACTGGTAGATCTTCTCCGGCAGTAGCCCGACGCGCAGCCGAACTAAAGGTTCCCTTTGTGTACCTGGGGCAGGCGAAGAAGACCGCCGCCTTCGAGGAGTGCCTGCAAAGGGCAGGCGTTAGCGAAGAAGAAGTCGCCTATATGGGTGACGATCTGCCGGATATTCCTTTGGCGCGGCGAGCTGGTTTAGGGGTGTGCGTGGCGGATGGTGCTCCTGAGCTGAAGGCAGTGTGTCATTTCACCACCCAGCAGCTGGCAGGGCGTGGCGCCGCTCGTGAGGTCATAGAACTGATCCTGAAGGCGCAGGGGCGTTGGGAAGAGGCTGTACCTCTGGCGCTTGCTTAGCTGGCTAGGTAGTTGTCTAACCAATCGGAGACCCCGATTTTAGACCGCAGCCAAACTCGCTGCACGCATAGCTTTTGTTCTTTGTTTCCCCACAGACGCGTCATCCTGAGCGGAGCGTCCCGGCCTTTGGGGACGCGTAGTGGAAGGACCCCGAGGGGTGATCTCTTGCCTATGCCCTTTGGAGCTTTTCTACCTCGAGAGATCGAGCCTGGACGCTCGTACTGGAAAAGGTCCTAACAGCCTGGGTGAGATGAAGTCCTTCGGGGTCCTTCGACTCTGCACCTCGCAAAAAGCGCGAGGTGCTCCGCTCAGGATGACGTTCCTATGGGGAACAAGATATGTGATTCGTTGGTGTTTTCGATTCGCCACGCACAACCCAGGGGCTTCAGCCTGCCTTGCGGAAGGTGAGATTGAATCGGTATCCGCCGGTTGCTGGATGAGACCCCTTCTTGAGCGGGTTGATGCCGTGATAGCACAGCCGCGCCGGCCCTCCCCAAACCAGCACGTCGCCATGAACTATCGGCAGCCGAATGGTTTTGTCGGATCTCTCCAGCCCTCCAAACAGGAAGACGGCGGGAAGTCCGAGTGACACGGACACGATGGGTTCTGCGAAGTCATTTTCATTCTTGTCCTGATGCAGCGTAAGCCGTGCACCAGGCTCGTAGCGGTTGATGAGGCAAGCGTCCGGGATGAAGGTCGGATAGCCGGCCAGCGTGGCTGCCTGCTGCGCCAGGTCCATGAAGACCTTTGGCATGGCAGGCCATGGACCGCCGGTTTCCGGGTCCATAGAGGCATAGCGATATCCCTTGCTGTCTGTGACCCAGCCGAGAGCTCCGCAGTTGGTCATCGCCACGGACATTCGGAAGCCTCCTGGCGTGACCATATGCCGGAAAGGGGACTCTGCCGCCACGGCAAACAAAGCTTCCATGATGAGGGCTTCGTGGTCCTGCGCGAGGCCACGCAGGAGCGCTGTTCCGGGGCCAAGCTCCTTGCTCAAGGGCTCCTGTTGTTCGAGGTGATCGAAGAGAGTCGGCGTCATGCTGTGCTCCTTAGCTGGCATCGTGGAATATGATGCCGACGGTATGCCGTTGGCCTGAACGCAGGCGACTGACCCCGTGGCGAAGGTTGACGCGATAGATGCCTCGTGTGCCCTGCACGGGCCTGTGGTGCACCGCAAAGGCTACCGCAACGCCCTGGCGAAGCGGAACGACCTCCGGTCGCGACTGCATGCGGGGCCTCTGCTCCGTGAGTACGAATTCTCCCCCGGTGAAATCCTGCTGCGGCTCGGAGAGCAGGATCGCTACCTGAATCGGAAAGACGTGCTCTCCATAGAGGTCCTGGTGGAGACAGTTGTAATCGCCGGGACCGTACTGCAGGAGTAGCGGCGTCGGGCGTTGTTGTCCTGCGTCGTGGCATCGCTGAATGAAATCGACGTGGCGCTCTGGATAGCGCACCTCGATCCCCATGGCTTCGTTCCAGCGATTCGCTACTGGAGCGAGCCAGGAATAGAGCGCGGTGCGGAGGCCATGAATGATCGAAGGGAGAGGATAGCTGAAATATTTGTATTCGCCTCGGCCGAAGCCGTGTCGCCCCATGATGACGCGACTACGGAAGATCGATTCTTCCGGGTAAAGGGACGCGATCGCTTTGCATTCGTCCGTGGAGAGGAGGCCTTGCAACACGGTGCTCCCTTGTGCGTCTAGCTCCTTGCCAATCTGAGGCCAATCGAGCGTGCTGATACGTTCGGCAGCTCCCTGGAAGGGAATCGAGTCTGCTCTGGATTCTCCGGCTGCTTGAAGTTCTTCTGCGAATAAGGTGTTCATGTGTGCCTCCCGCTTCCGTTGGAAGCGCTCTCAGGAGGTTAGCGGCTTCAGCGCTTCATCTCACTCCGTTTCTTGCGCTGGAACTCTCAAACGATCGGCGAAAGAGATCGGTCCGGCTTCAAAGACTCGGGATCCTGTGTGAGGTTAGAAGATTGCTCCGACTACGAGTAGGACAAGGCTCGCGAGCCCGGCAATCACTCGGATGAGATGAAACCTGAGCCAACGATCGCGAAGCTGCTGCCAGTCGGCGGGAAGAGTGGAAACGGTCCATGTTGCGATCTCTTCAACGATAGGAACTTCAACCAGTATTGTCACAAGCAGCGCAACGATAAAGAGAACGAGCGCTGTTGCGCTGAGGGCAAAGGTCAGAGGCCTCTCGTGATACGAGAGGATCAGTACCGGGACGATCGACAAGAGCGATGCCGGCATCAGGACGGTCATCACGGGTGCCATGTTGCGATTCATCCGGTCTACGATCGCGAGGAAGACTTCAGGTGTGAAGGTACTCATCGACCGGCTCAACGCAGCCCAGGGACCGTGGAACATCCCGGCCATTAATGCCAGGAGAACAATGCTGATCAACTCCCATGTCTTCATCGTGACGCCTATTGTCGCCACCACACATCCCTGGCGTCAAACGCCGATCTCGGCAAACAAACTCTCATCTTCATCCTTCGAGACGTTTGGAGTCGTCAGGAGCTTGTCACCCATGAAGATAGAGTTTGCACCGGCGAAAAAAGCTAGTAACTGGGCCTCTCGATTCAGGGATAAGCGTCCAGCCGAAAGCCGAATCCGAGCTTTTGGCATCAGGATACGCGCCACGGCAATCGTCCTGATCAGCACCGTACTGCTTACTGGTGCCACGTGTTCCAAGGGGGTGCCCTGAACCGGTACGAGTAAATTAATGGGGACCGATTCGGGCTGTGGGTTCATGCTCGCGAGTTCGGTCAAAAGACGACAACGATCCTCGTCACTTTCGCCGAGTCCGAGGATGCCTCCACTGCAAACAGTGATTCCTGCCTCTCGCACGGATTGAATCGTTCGAAGACGATCATCAAAGGTGCGCGTTGTAATGACGTTGCCGTAAAACTCCCGGCTGGTATCGAGGTTGTGGTTGTAGGCATCCAACCCGGCCTCTTTCAACAGCTTCGCCTGTTCGGGTGTAAGCATGCCCAATGTGGCGCAGGCCTCCAGGCCTAAGCTCTTTACCTCTCGAATGAACCCCAGTACATGTTCAAACGATTCGCCAGAGGGTGCACTGCGCCAGGCAGCTCCCATGCAGAATCTCTGGGCGCCTTGTTCCCGTGCGCGCAGTGCAGCCGCGCGTACATCCTGAATCGAGAGAAGTGCCTGACGCTCCAAACCCGTTTGATGGTGAGCAGACTGCGAACAATAGCCGCAGTCCTCGGGACAGCCGCCGGTTTTGATCGAGAGCAGGACGCACTTCTGGATATCCGACAGATTGTGATGCTCGAGATGAACCTGATGTGCGAGGGAAATAAGTTCAAGCAGCGGCATTCGATAGAGCGAACCTGAACTTTCAGGTCTGTGTTCAGCAAGCATGTATCACCTCAAAGAAGATGATCGGGTTAGCTTGCTGCGAGCACAAGGATGGTTTGGTACGGTGCTAGATAGTTTAATTTCTAAATTATAAATTCTTCCTGTGCGAACAGAAGTCCTTCCATTCTCCGCCGAGATGGCAATGCAGATTGATATAGGACTGAAAGTGTCGTAGTTTAGAGGGGAGGCTCCAAGACCCCTGAAAAGAAGCACAAGAACCCCCGCGGCAGTCTT
This sequence comes from Granulicella mallensis MP5ACTX8, assembly GCF_000178955.2. NCBI lineage: Bacteria > Pseudomonadati > Acidobacteriota > Terriglobia > Terriglobales > Acidobacteriaceae > Granulicella > Granulicella mallensis. Next base: position 2,856,111 of record NC_016631.1, read on the forward strand.
TTTGGCGAAGCGCCGCGAGGGTCCGGAGATCGACAACCCGAAGGCTGACGACTTTCGACAGGATATAAGAATCCGTCAGCCTCGTATCAAGAAAGGTTTTTCCATGGCTGGCCGTTTTCCCCTTCGATTACGTATTCTGCATGTTTTTTTCCTGCTGTCTCTTCTCATTGTCCTCGCGCCACAGTCGGTCTGGGGGCAGAGCGCTCAAATTGCAGGCACGGTCACTGACCCCTCCAAAGCCATCATTCAGGGGGCATCGGTCGAGATCGTCAACAATGCGACGCAGGGGAAGTGGGAGACGAAATCGAATGGTGATGGCCGATATCTGGCACCCTCGCTTCTCCCCGGCGTCTACCAGATCACCGTGCAGGCCCCGAACTTCGAGACGGAGATCATCCAAAATCTGAAGCTCAATATCGCCAGCAAGATATCGCTGGACTTTGTCCTGCATCCGGGAGCGGTCAACCAATCCGTTACCGTCGATGGGAGCGGCATCACCCTGAATACGACCGATGCCAGCGTGAGCACGGTGATCGACCGGCAGTTTGTCGAAAATCTTCCGCTCAACGGCAGAAGCTTTCAGTCGCTCATGACGCTCGCGCCCGGAGTCCTGATCGTTCCTTCGCAGGGAGTTGGTCAGAGCGGGGAACTCAGCGTGAACGGCCAGCGCACCGAGGCGAATTACTTCACGGTGGATGGTGTGAGCGCGAACATTGGAGCCAGCGTCTCCTCCTCGGGATTTACTGGCGCCGGCTTCGGCGGCGCGACGCCGGGGGAGACGGCGTTGGGAACGACGCAGAGCCTGGTATCGATCGATGCGTTGCAGGAGTTTCGCGCGACAACCTCAACGTATTCGGCAGAGTACGGCCGCAACCCCGGCGGACAGTTTTCCTTTCAGACGCGATCCGGCACAAACCAATATCACGGCACGGCGTTCGACTATCTTCGCAACGACGCGCTCGATGCGAACAACTGGTTCAACGGATATACAAACACTCCGCCGATTGCAAAGCAGGCCTTACGTCAGAACGATTTCGGCGGCACGCTCGGCGGCTTCATCGACATTCCCCATCTCTACAACGGCCGCGACAAGACCTTCTTCTTCTTTTCCTACGAAGGGCTGCGTCTGACCAACCCAACGCCCTCGCAGCTCTACGAGGTGCCGAGCACCTTCCTGCGGCAAAACGCTCCGGCAGCGTTGCAGCCGTTTCTCGCGTCCTTTCCCGTATCAACGCAACGGGATAACGGCAATGGGTTGTCGTACTACACGGCTGGCTATAGTGCGCCAAGCTCGATCGATACCAGCAGCATCCGGATCGACCATAGCTTCAGCGACAAGTTCAAGATCTTCGGTCGCTACAGCGATTCGCCCTCCAACAGCACGGCCCGCCAGCCAACCGACCTGGCACAGGTGAACGCTACCATCATCAACGTGAAGACGGTCACGCTCGGCGCGACGAGTGTGTTGACGTCGAAGTTGGACAATGAATTTCGATTCAATGTCACGGGTGACGATTACAAATCTTCGCGCACGCTCGACAACTTCGGTGGCGCAACGCCGCTCAATCTGTCAGGCGTCCCGGGCTTGCAATCGAATAGCTGGCTTACGTTCTTCCTCTTCTATGATCTCTATCCCTACTACCTGCTGGAGCCGCAGTCGAATCGCGAGAGGCAGGTGAATGTTGTCGACACCTTTACGCACACTCTTGGACGGCACAATCTGAAGTACGGCGTGGACTATCGCAGGCTGGTCGTCTCCGAAGAGCTGCCGCCGCTTTGGGAGGTGGGGTTCTATTACAGCGAGGCCTCGGTGCTCGCGAACCATGCGGACGGCATCAACATGTACAAACAGACGATCAACATGAAGGCCGTGTACCCGAACACCTCGCTCTTCGTGCAGGATGAGTGGAAGGTGAATGATCGCCTGAGCCTCTCCTATGGTGTGCGCTGGGAGCTGAATCCGGCACCGCATGATGCCAATGGCAATACGCCTTATACCGTCGACCAGATCACCGATCTTGCTACCGTGAAGCTTGCGCCGAAGGGAACTCCTCTGTGGCAGACGGTCTACACTAACTTTGCGCCTCGGCTGGGAGCTGCGTATCAGGTGCATAGCGGGCGGGGAAGCGGGACAGTGCTGCGCGCGGGTGCGGGCCTCTTCTACGACACAGGCACGCAACTCGCGGCGGATGGCTACTATGGCGTGGGTACTACGGGATTCAAATCCTTCAATGGAGATTCGTTTCCATTGACGACCGCGCAGATCGACAGTGTCCCTCAGCCGAATGCGAACCCACCTTACAACGTGGCTGTCTGGGGCTTCGATCCTCATCTCAAGGCTCCGTATACGCTGCAATGGAACGCTGCGGTAGAGCAGCAGCTTGGCGAGCAGCAGACGCTGAACGTCAATTACGTGGCGTCGGCCTCGCGCCGCCTGCTTACGCAGAACTTCTATAGCCCGGACCTGCTGGGGAATCCGAACTTCATCTCCGGCAACGGACTGTACCTGACCACGAACCGCGCCAGCGCTGATTATCAGTCACTCCAGGTTCGCTTTCAGCGCACGCTTTCGCATGGGTTTCAGGGCTTGCTCGCCTATACCTGGTCGCACTCGCTCGACGATGCCAGCACCAACTTTACGATCTACGAATTGGAACGTGGGCCTTCGGACTTCGACATCCGCAACAACTTCCAGGCCGCGCTCTCTTATGAGGTTCCAGGACACTACGATAATCCGTGGCTCTCGTATGCTTTGAAACACTGGTCGCTGGATGCCAGAGTCTCCGCGCGCTCTGCTCTTCCTGTCGATGTGTTCTCGAAGACCACAGTCGACAGCGGCTCAGGACAGGGAATCCATTTTCATCCGGACCGGGACCTTTCGAATCCCCTCTATATCTTCAACCCGATTGCTCCGACAGGCCGTCAGATTAATCCTCTGGCTTTCAAAGAGAAGGACGGTGCCAACGGCAATGTCGTCGAGGGCGATGCAGGCCGGAATTCGGCGAGAGGTTTTGATGCCGTTCAGGCGGATATGACGCTTCGTCGTGACTTCCCATTCACTGGACGTGTGGGGCTTCAGTTCCGTGCCGAGGCCTATAACATCTTCAACCATCCGAGCTTTGGCTCCATCTACAACTCTCTCGATAGTGGAGCGCTCTTCGGCCAGGCTTACACCACGCTCGGCAGCCAGTTGGGCGGACTGAGCTCGATCTACCAGCTCGGTGGGTCGCGTTCAATGCAGGTCGCGTTGAAGTTGCACTTCTAATCGGTAAGGGACGGCAACGCATGGGATTCATCGACAGACCGCAACGCGTGTGGTGGCGCATGGCCATGTTCCAGATTCATCTCTGGGGCGGCGTTGTCCTGTGCCTCTACATGCTGGTCATCGGAGTCACAGGATCCATTCTCGTCTTCGAGAGCGAGTTGGAGCATGTCGCCTATCCGCAGTTGTGGCGCGCGACCTATCCGCAGGCAGGGCAGCGGGCTGCAGAGCTTCCCGCCGTGACCGAAACCGTGATGAAGGCGTATCCCGGATATAAGATCACTGCCGCTTATCTACCGGACAAGCCTGGCGATAACTTCGAGGTTTTCGTTCACCAGGGAAAGACCTTTCGATATGTCTTCCTCGATGCGAATACCGGGAGGATTGTAGGAGCCATCAATCCGGATCGATCCTGGCTGATCTGGATCATCGATCTCCATTTTCGACTTCTGGGAGGCAAGGTCGGCGAGATACTCAACGGCATTGGCGCAGCCTGCCTGCTGCTCTTGTGCGCGACTGGAGCTCTGGTCTGGTGGGCGGGGCTGAAGCACTGGACGCGTGGGCTCAAGGTTAATCTTCATAGAAGCTGGCGGCGGGTTAACTTCGATCTCCATAGTGCTGTCGGCTTCTGGACGCTGCTTGTCCTGTCGATGTGGGCCTTCACCGGTGTGTATTTCATATGGCCGAAGCCTATCGAATCTTTCGTCAACCATTTTTCTTCGATAGCCTCTGCCAACCCGCCGGTTTTTGTCGTTCCTCCGCGCGGCGATGGGCCCTGGGTCGACATGCATCGAATGATCGAGCAGGCGCAGCAATCCTCGCCGAATGCGAAGTTCGCTGGTGCGTTCTTTCCGGGTAGTGACAAGAGCGCCTTGACGTTGCTCATGGCTCGTGGCGCGGCGCGGAACTTCAGCCAGATGGACTACGTCTATTTCGATCCAGCGACAGGCAGACAGTTGGCTCTCTGGCATCGCGGGATCAATACCACCTGGGGTGGATCGTTCATCTTCTGGCTCAGTCCATTGCACTTCGGATATGACTGGGGGGGCACGATCAAAATTCTGTGGGCTACGCTTGGCTGTGCCTTGCCGTTGCTGGCTATCACTGGAGTGCTTATGTACTGGAATAGATCGTTGAGCAAGAAGTGGAAGAGGCTGTTACGGGCGTAGTCGAAGGACCTCGAGGGACTTGAGCTCACCCATAGTGTTGGGACCTTTCCCTCACGAGCGTCCAGGCTCGAACGCTCGAGGCAGAAAAGCTGCAAAAGGTTTGGGCAAGATGGCGACCCTCGGGGTCCTTCGACTGCGCGTCCCCAAAGGCTGGGACGCTCCGCTCAGGATGACGATTCTGTGGGAAGACGTAAAAACGAAAGCTATGTGTGCATTGATCTTGGTTTCGGTCCAAAGCCGGGATCTTCGATTTGTCAGATACTCCCTAGCAGCACGCTTCGCCCCGCATTGCGCGCCGAGCCTCGATGACGATGATGGGAATCGCTATGAGTGCGGCCAGGGGATCAACCCAGCGGATATGCAGAGTCGCATTCAAGATGAGGCCCAGGAGCGTCAATCCCGCAAGGTACGCGCATGTGGCCGATTGCACGGCGTCTGCGGCCAGGGCGCGATTCCCAATCTCGTTCGCATGCTTCCGCTTTGCGCGGCTCAGAATAGGCATGATCGTAAGGGCTATGAGCGTTATGCCGATACCCAGCTTGCTCGTGTCCGGTTCTATCCTTAGAACAAGCGCGCTCACGGAGATTACTGCGACAATTCCAGCCAGCAGGTACAGCAATATTCCCGCTATGAGAGCGGCGCGTTCGGTACTGACTTTAAAGACCGATGTGAACTGAAGCAGGACGACAATCGCGGATAGCAACTCTACGGAGCTATCCGAACCAAACGCGAGCAAAGCCGGGCTGTGTGCTCTCCACGCTGCTGTAAGCGCGACGCTGCATTCAACGAGCATCCAGCAGATGGTGAGGACTTGAAGGCGTCTCACGGTCCGGTCTGTGCGTGCAGGAGCATGGGAGCAACTAGCGCCGTGCGTGTGTGCTGACTCATGCCCGTGCGGGATGGCGGATGCGTCCGATGTGCTCATTTCAGGTACGCCCTCACCAGTTCAATCATGTCCTCTGCCAGTTCATGCGGGTTGGTCGTTTTACTCTCTGGCGTCAATAGATGTAATCGTATGTGATCTTCAAGGACTTCTGCCATAAGGCTGTTGATTCCACCTCGCACATTGGCGAGAAGCATCAGAATGTCAGCGCAGTCGTCGCCGCCAGTCAGCGAACGCTCAATAGAATCTACCTGTCCACGAATGCGTTTGATGCGGGCAATGAGCTTCTGTTTTTCTTTATCGATATGGGACATAACTCTCCTTGGTATACCCTACGGGGATATGATACAAAATGGAAGGCGCGAGGTTCACGCGCAGGAGAACGAGAAACACCTATGACCACAAATACAGCACAAGAGCCTCCTAGTAGTCCGAGTGCCTGCCTGTGCCGTGAACAGCATTCTGGAACAAGCCTTTAGCTTGCTATCGACGATTCCTCACTGCTCATCATGGCATGATACCTGTGATTTGAGCGCGTGAGACCGTGATCCGAGCGATCAGCCTCACCCCCCACTGATGATCTGCGAAGCGTTCTCGGCTACGCGCCTTTGTGCGTAGCCGACCATGACGCCTGCGATGTTGATGACGTTGATGCTCGGCTATCACGTCCTCGACCTCCCTGGTCTTCTACACAAGATTCGCTAACTGCTTGCGATACGAAGGAGGAAGTATGGACGACCCGGTTCCAAGTGAGCCTCCGCCTAGCCGGAGGCCTGCAGTCATCCCTCTCTGAGCACGACATCGCATGATGCTCTCTGCTCGCAGCAAGGGATCGCTGCCCCTGCGCGAGCTTCTTGAACAAGCTCCGTAACAACTGAGTGTTTGCGTAACAGACAAACGCAAGCGAAAGACTCACTGGCGAACCGGATGGCGGTTCCGCCCAGAACACTCGACGTGTGCCAAAAACGTCGCGGAGATACCCTCATGTCGATTTTCAGCAAGCTGCTCGCCGTCCTCAGGGGAGCACAGAGCTTCCCACAACCTTTCCGCCGCACGGTCTCGATTTTCTTTCTACTCTCCTGTGTCGTTGCGCCAACGTTTCTGATTGCTCAAACGGGTGGGCGCATCGCTGGTGCTGTAAAAGATGCTACCGGCGCTGTGATTCCGAACTGCCAGGTTGTTCTGGCCAACCCGGCTAATGGAGTGAAGCAGAACGCGGTGACTGGCAACGATGGGTTGTTTACCTTTGCCGCCGTTCCCGTCGGTCAGTATGAACTTGATGTGACCGCCGATGGTTTCAATCCCTATCGACAGACAGCCAATCTGAAGATCGATGTGAACACCGCACTGACCGTCGATGTCGTGCTCCAGGTTGCAGACGCAAGCCAGACAATCAACGTCATCGAGAACACCGCTGAGGTTCATACCACCGATACGCAGATCGGACAGACGATCGAGCGCAAGCAGGTGGTCGATATTCCACTCAATGGCCGCAGTTATACCGACCTGCTTGCAGTGCAGGCGGGCGTCGTACCCATTACGACCAGCGGCGCCGGCAACAGCACTTCGGGCGGAGGTTTTGGCACGGTCTCCGCTGCGGGTGAAACCAACACCGGTCAGTTCTCCATCAACGGACAACGCGAGTCAGATAACGCCTACTACCTGAACGGCGCGAGTGTGCAGGAGTCTATCGGCCAGCAGGCGGGTATCATCCCGAATCTCGATTCGATTGCTGAGTTCCGCATTCTTTCAAGTAACGTCGATGCCGAGTATGGCAGCTTTACCGGCGGCATCATCAACGTCGTCACAAAGTCCGGCACAAACGCGCTTCATGGCAATCTCTTCGAGTTCTTCCGCAACACGCATCTGGACGCACGCAACTACTTTTCTCCGGAGCGCGCTGCCTTCCATCAGAATCAGTATGGTGGCACTATCGGTGGGCCGATTCGCAAGGACAAGATCTTCTTCTTCGGCGATTACCAGGGGCAACGTCAGGTCCAGGGCATCGAGACCGGCCTTGTCAGCGTTCCGTCTCTGGCAAACCGCTCCGGCAACTTCGGTTCGTCTTCTGCTTTTACTGGAATCGTTAACGGACCTTACCTTGCGCAGGTTCTGAGCCAGCGTCTCGGCCATCAGGTTACGCAGGGAGAGCCTTTTTCAAAGGTGTTTCCCAACGGGATCATTCCCCAGAGCGCATGGGGAGCCGCACCAACAAAGATGCTGCAATACATTCCAGCGCCGAATGTTGGGACAGCCACGTTCTCAAGCGGGGCGTACAACAACACGATTAATGACAATAAGTTCGGCGGCAGGCTCGACTTCAACTCCAATCGTTTCGGAACCTCTTCGATCTACTACTTCAATGACAATTACAACCTCGATAACCCCTATCCCAGCGCGCTCGGAGGGGCCACCTTGCCCGCTAACGGGTTTGCCTATGATGCGACTTCTATGGGCTCGGATCAGACGGTTATCTTCAGCAATATCCGCACCTTCGGTTTGAATACCGTCAATGAGGCGCGCTTCGGCATCACTCGTTTGGACAACCACCTTGGGACACCCAAAGGAGGAGTCGGAGTTACGCTCGCGGACCAGGGCATTCAGGCAGGCGGTGAGGGCATCGTTCAGGGATTCCCAAAACAGGCAGGTGTCGAAGAGTTGATCTTCAACAACTTTTCTGTGGGCACGAATCCGTTCTCGCTTGCACAGGTCAACACGACTTACGATTTAGCAGACAGCCTTTCGCATACCGTCGGCAAACATACCATCAAGGCTGGGGGGCGCTACATCTGGTACAAGGTGAAGCAGAACCCTAACCTAATCGCGAACGGCCAATACCTGTTCGGCGCGGGCGGAACACAGACTACAGGCAATGCCTTTGCGGATTTCCTGCTGGGCACGCCCGATCAATACTCGCAGCAATCTTCGCCGATCTTTTACGAGAGTGCCGCCGATGGCGATCTGTTTGCCCAGGACAGCTTTCGCATCCGTCCGAATCTCACGATCAACTACGGCCTGCGCTGGGACTACGTAACTCCCTGGGCTGAGAAATATCACCAGACGACGACCTTCGTAGCCGGTGTACAGTCCGAGACATTTCCAGGGGCACCCCTGGGATACCTCGTACCGGGAGATCCGCTTCCAGATGGAGGCACGATCCCCAACGCAATCGCACCTACATCCAAGGACAATTTCTCGCCGCGCTTTGGACTCGCGTACGCCCCGGCATTCTCCGATGGCCTGCTCGGGAAACTGACCGGCGGCCCAGGCAAGACCAGCATCCGGCTCGGCGGCGGACGTTTCTTTAGCTCGCCCCAGGGGCTCACCGTTGCCTATCCGACCGGCAATCCGCCGTATGGTCTCACCTATATCAGCCAGGAACCTCCGGTCATGGAGACGCCCTTCGTTGGAGCTCTCACGGGCACACAATACATCCAGCAGTTTCCTGTGCATGTGCCGCCCCACACTGTTTCGCGTCAAGACCCGGATAACAACGTCGATTGGAACCTCTATACCCCTATCAGCGGAGCAGGAAGTGTGTACTACAAGAACAAGACCAGCTACTCGATGCAGTACACGCTCTCGATCGACCGCCAGATTGGCGCCAACGCCCTGTTCAGCATCGCCTATGTCGGTTCGCTGGGAAGGCATCTGCTCACCGTTCGAGGAGCCAACCCCGGTAACCCCGCGCTCTGTCTCAGCCTGAGTCAACCCTCGGAGGTAGCCTCAGGCTCGACGCCCTGTGGGCCCTTCGGTGAGAACGGTGTCTATACAAGGTCCGATGGTGCGGTCGTCAACGGAACGCGTGGTCCCTTTCCCAATACGATTGGGACCGATGCCTACTACCAGAACATGGGCAACTCGCACTACAACGGCCTGGAAGCGACCTTTAAGCGTACGGTCGGACCGCTATCCATGCTTGCCAGCTATACCTATTCCAAGTCCTACGACCAAAGTTCCAGCATCCAGGAGCAGGTCGATCCTTTCAACTATCATCGGCTGGATGGAATTTCGGCATTCGATCTGAAGCATAACTTCGTCGTTAGTTATAACTACGATCTACCCATCGCTCGGCTGTGGCGTCCGAACCGGCTCACCAGCGGCTGGGCCCTCTCCGGCATCACTCGTTTCTCAACAGGTGTGCCGGTGACATTTGCCACCACCAGCGACAACTATCTGGTATTTGTGCAGGACAACGGCGTGAACAATATCAGCCTCGACATGCCGAATTATGATGGCACCGGATACAAGATCAACCGCAACCCACGCAATGGCAAGCCGTATTTTAATCATCTTGCCTTCACCCCTAATGCTCTCGGAACACCGGGTAACTCCAAACGCCGAGATTTCTACGGACCGGGCATTGATAACTACGATATGGCGCTGCACAAGGTAACGAACTTCTCGGGAACTCGTGCGCTGGAGCTTCGCCTGGAGATGTTCAATGTCTTCAATCACGCGCAGTTCTATGGAGGCAACTCAGTCGACGGAAATATTGGCGACCAAGGTGGCACCTTCGGGTATGTGACGAAGGCGGCTGATCCTCGTATCGGTCAGATCGCGGCAAAGTTTCAGTTTTAGCGGGAATGAGGGAGGCTTCATCGCCTCCCTCATTCTTCAAAGCCACCAGAACGGAGAAAGACATGATCGGAATCAGCACACTCCACTTTGCCATCCGCTTGTTGCTTGCGATTGCAATGGGCGCGACGGTTGGACTGGAACGTCAATGGCGGCAGCGCATGGCGGGTACTCGTACCAATGCTCTTGTCGCCGCAGGCGCCGCGGCGTTTGTCATGTGTGGCCTTTTGCTCGACAACGACCCCTCGGCTCGGGGGCGCATTGTTTCGTATGTTGTCTCAGGTGTCGGATTTCTAGGTGCAGGCGTTATCTTCAAGGATGGTGCGAACGTGCGCGGCCTCAACACCGCAGCGACAATCTGGTGTTCCGCCGCAATTGGAGCACTGACGGGCCTCGGCTCACTGAATCTCGCCCTTGTTCTGGCGGCTGCAGTTTTGCTCACCAATATGGTGCTCCGCCCGTTGGCCTATCTTCTTCATCCCGTTCTTCCTGATGCCTCTCCCGTCGAGACGCTCTATGAGATTCGCCTTACCTGCGGTCTTTCTGTTGCCGTGCATATCCGCTCCTTGTTGCTTACTACGATCAGCCGATTGCCGGTGGTCCTTCAGTCCATCCACGGTGAGCAGGATGAGCAGACGGATGAGACACATATCCGGGCCGAGGTGATGACTGCGGGGAGAAACAACGAGGCCTTGGAGCAGGTAGTCGTTCGGCTGTCGATTGAAGACGCGGTCTCGAATCTGAGCTGGTCTATCGTTCAATCTTCAATGGAATAGGCGTGTGGATCATTGCTGAATCATTTGGTCAGCGACTCCGAGGCCACGAGCGCGTTGGTCCTAAAAGTGTCGAGATGCTGATTCACTGCGTCCACTCCTTTCTGGATCTCCTCTGAGGTCGCAAAGGCGCCGAGGAAGCTGTTGCGCGCAAGAGTGGCAATGTCCTCTACGGACAGGCTCATAGCCCTCCAGCACGCGAGCAGGTTCTCATTGACGTAGCCGCCGAAGTACGGCGGATCATCGGAGTGAACACTCACTCGCAGTCCACGATCCAGCATTTTCTTGAGCGGATGCAACTCTAGAGATGGAACACCCTTCAGACGGAGGTTGGAGAGCGGACAAACCGTAAGGGGTATCAGCTCCGCGGCGAGTCGCTCCATCAGTTCTTCATCGCGATGTGCGGTGACACCATGATCGATCCTGTCGATGGGCAGCATGTCCAGAGCCTCGCGGATATATGCGGGCGGTCCTTCTTCGCCTGCATGAACTGTGGTTTTGTAACCCAATGCTTTGGCCTTAAGGTAGAACGGCCTGAATCGACCTGGAGGATAGCCCACTTCCGGACCGCCCATGCCGATACCGGCGACTTTTTCAGCCCACGGCGCGATAGCGTCGAGTACCTCCATAGCCTCCTCGACGGGTCTGTGGCGGTGAACGCTGACGATATACCCGGCTCTGATGCCGGTAGCGGAGTGCGCGTCATCGATAGCGCCAAGCACACCGCGCATGATGTCCTCGAGCGGCACGCCTCGCGCAGTGAAGCTCTGCGGACCGAGAAAAATCTCTGCGCGCCAGACACTCTGCTCACTTGCCTTCGCCAGGTAAGCGGCAGTCACGTCATAGAAATCCTGCTCCGTCACGAGAACCCGGCAACCCTCGAAGTAGAGCGCTAGAAAGTCTTCGAGGTTGGCAAATTCGTATGCAGCGCGGAGTGTCTCTACAGAAGGCCAACGCAGCGAGATGTTGTTACGTTCAGCCAAAGAGAACAGCATCTCCGGTTCGAGAGAACCTTCGAGGTGCATGTGGAGTTCTGCTTTCGGCAACGTTAGGATGAACTGTTCGATGCTAATTCCTGCCTCCCTCAATTCCATTCCGGAATCTATACAAGCTCGTGATATGCCAGCAGCGAAGGGCTGGAACAAGAGGTGAATCTCTTGTTCCAGCGTATGGCTATTGGCTTAGAGCTTTGCCGGTACTTCCCATTCGGCAAAGACGAAATCGGCGATTGGTTTACGAGTGCGTGGCGCGAGCTCGCGTTGCTTGAGTCCTTCCGGCAGGGCGTCGGGATCGCCGAGATAGCCAATGGCCCAGCAGGCGCCGATCTCGAAGTCTGCGGGAATGTTGAAGTGAGCGCGGGCCTTCTCCTGGCTGAAGCCGCCAAGGCCGTGAGCGTGCAGGCCGAGCGCGGTGGCCTGGAGCGTCAGATAGGCGGAGGCAGCGCCGGTATCGTGCAGTGCGAAACGGTTTGGCTGGCCGCTGAAAGGGCCCGGCGAGAAGGTAGACTTGTCGACCGAGAGCAGGAGAACGGGCGCGTGCCTGGCCCAGGCCTGATTGGCCTCGACCATGGAGTCAAGGATCTTAGCGAAAGTCGCGTCGCCGTTGCGTCCGAAGAGAAAGCGCCAGGGCTGCTCGTTGGCGGAGGATGCGGCCCAGGAGGCAGCGGTGAAGATCTTGTGCAGATCTTCTGTAGAGACTGGCTGATCGCTGAAGGCCCGTGGGGACCAGCGGCTGGCGATGGGGTCGAGGATGCCGGCGGAGGCAGGGGCGTATTTGATTTGTTCGAGGTCGGGCATGGGTTCTCCTTTGTTTATTTTATTTGCCTGAGATGGAATTCAAAGAAGCACAAACCCGCTACAAAAAGTAAAAGCCCCTCGCGAAAGGGGCTGTAAACCTTGAGTATTTGAATGGTGGAGGCGGCGGGAGTCGAACCCGCGTCCGAAACTACAGTCAACAGAGAGCTTTCATGCTTTTTCCGGTTCACGTTTGTCTCGTGGCGGACGCTTGGAACGGACGAAGACGCGTCAACCACCAGCCTGATTGGTCTCGCCCTTGGCGTCCAGACGGAACTCCTTGGGCCAGCCTACTGTGCGACGATCGGTACAAGCCCGTAGGCGAAGCCTGAGCGATCGGCTACTTAGTTAATTAAGCAGCAAGCGCGAATTGAGGTTCGGCACTTATAGTTTTGTGAGCGATTACGGGTGTCCACACCCCGGCATGCCTCTCTGCCGCTAGCAATCCCGTCGAAGCCGTGACGCCCCCACAATGGTGGAGAAACTTCGAGCGTTGCATGATGCAGCGCTGTCAAAGAACTACTTCCATTATAAGGCCCGCTGATCCCCAGGTTCACTTGTAAACCGAAACCCGAACAATGCTCCTTACTTCTTCATGAAATCGCTGACGAACGCAGCGATCTCGTCTGCCTTGGTATCCAAAGCGAAATGTCCAGCGTCCAGAACATGGACTTCGGCCTTCGGAACGTCCTTCCGGTAACGCCCGGGCTCACCGGCATCGAAGGAAAGATCGTGTTTCCCCCAAAGGACTAATAGCTTGGGCTGGGTCTTCTGCATCCATGCCTGCCACTTCGGATAAGCCTCGACGTTCGTCCGGTAGTCGTAGAAGAGATCCGTTTGGATTTGTGCCTGCCCCGGAGAGTTCAGAAAGGCGTACTCATCGGTCCAAAGATCCGGGTCATAGAGCTCGACGTTCGGATCGTCTCCGATATGGCGTGTCTTCGTTGTCGCCATCGACAGCAGGTTGGTGCGCAACGCCGCTTCGTGTGCAGGCCGGTCCGCCCAGAAGGCCCGCCGTGTTGCCCAGTTTGCCCCGAGACCTTCGTTGTGACTGACCGCATCCTGGACGATCAGAGCCTGCACTCGCTCGGGGTGTGCCAAGGCCATGCGAAAGCCAACCGGTCCACCATAGTCCTGCATGTAAAGGGTGTAGTGCGGGAGACCCAGTGCCTTGGTAAAGCTGTCCATGACGGAGGCGATGTGGTCGAAGGTGTAGTCGAACTGCTTCGTGTCCGGCCAGTCGCTGTGCCCGAAGCCCGGATAATCGGGCGCGACCAGGTGGTAGTGGTCTGCAAGCCTTGTCAAGAGAGGCTGAAACATCCGCGAGGACGACGGAAGGCCATGCAGCAAAAGAATGGTAGGTGCGTCTTTCGGTCCGGCCTCTCTGTAGAAGATAGACAGGCCATCGACCTGCACCGTGCGATAAGCAATGGGGTGTTCCATGGAACGCTCCTTTCGCTGAGCAAGACAAGCTATTGAAAGTGATGCGGTCATCAGAACGACCACTAAGATCACCAGGGGAAACCTGCGTGTGTTGTTCATTGAGGTAGGTCCTTTCCAGTCTTCTCGCACCCTATATTCAGCGTACCAATCGACCCAGTATGCGCGGCATGGGTGCGTTACGCGAAGGCCAGAACCAGCGCGCCGGCAGTGACGAGCGAGGCTCCAAGAATCTTCATCGGCGTCAGGCTTTCGCCAAGAAACAGCCATGCAAATACGATGACGATAGCTACGCTCAACTTGTCGATGGGAGCGACTCCGCTTACAGGACCGAGTTGGAGGGCCCGGAAGTAACACAGCCACGACAGGCCGGTACATAAGCCAGATAGAACCAGGAATATCCAGCTTCGCCGCTCGATGGCAGGCAGTCCGCGATGAGCATTGAGGCCGAGAACGATGGCCCAGGTGAAGAAGAGGACGACCGTCGTCCGGATCGCCGTGGCGAGGTTGCTGTCGATGTGCTCGACGCCTACCTTGGCGAGCAGGGCAGTGCCTGCGGCAAAGACGGCGGAGAGAATTGCCCAGAAGATCCAGCTCATAGTTCATCGCCGCCAGTTTGCAGAAACTACATGGTTATGGCTTCGAGGTCGATTTTTTCCCACTCCCCGCGCTCGATACCGGCGCGAATCTGGGCAGGCGTACGGCCCTTCTTCGTCTCCAGATAGGCGTACACGCCTTCCTTCATGCAGGTGGCGCACTCGGCTCCGTGGGCTACTTCAAAACAGCTATGCAGGCTGTTATGGCCCATTGCGCGATCGCAGTGGCAGTAGCAGGGCTCCTGGTGCAGAACACTGGGAATCTTGGCGGCCATCTTGTAGGCCGTGACCTGGAAGGGGTGAGAGAAGTTGGGGCCGGTGAGTTGCGCTCCCTTCAAGATCGGGGGCAGCGGGTGGCTTGGAGGTGCCGCGTTGTAGGCAGGAACGTCGTTTGCGGGGTCGGAGAACTGAGCTGAGGCAGCTAACGTGACGAAGACCAGGGCGACACAACCGAGGAGACGCTTCATAGCTCCGATGATAACCGCTGGAATGTCTGCTGTGAAAGGGAGGGGGCAGGTTACGGCCGCCTTAAGAAAAAAGGCGGCATGAACGGTATTTTGTCCATGCCGGGAGGCCAGTGACGCAACTTGCTCTCGAACGAAACTTCCGACCGTCCGAGTAATCTTTAGAGTCGCCCCTGTGGGGTTCACTCTTGAAACATCCTAGCACGAGAATTTGCAAATGTACAAATATTTGCATCAGCGCTCTAAAAATATGTAGAAAACTGTAGAAAGTTTTTGGTTGCATTCCTTCAATGTGTTTCGTCGCAGCCCTTAATGTTGTTTCGTTGTATCACTTTAGGCCGTTTTTTGGGTCCCGAGCGCCTCATTGAGGCTGGCTGCCATGTCCGCATCCTTTGCGGTAATGCCTCCGGCGTCGTGGGTTACCAGTGCCAGCCGCACCCGGTTGTAGCGGATATCGATGTCGGGATGGTGTCCGGCGGCCTCCGCCAGGACAGCGACACGGTCCACGAACTCCATCGCCGCGATGAAATCTGCAAACTTCCAGTCCCGAACCAGCTTTCCCTCTTCCAGCTTCCATTGGGAAAGAGCGGCGACTGCATCCCGTAACTCCTGCTCATTCAGCTTTTGCATGGCTACTCCTTCGGCTTTGCTTTTGATTTGCGGGCGGCGACCCAGCCGGGCTTGGTGGTCTGACGGCTGCGGCCTAGCGCCAGGGAGTCGGGAGGAACATCTTCAGTGATGCAGGATCCGGCGGCGATGTAGGACCGGTCGCCGATGGTCAGGGGTGCGACCAGAGTCGAGTCCGAACCGACGAAGACACCATCGCCAATTGTCGTCGTGTGCTTGTGGACGCCGTCATAGTTGCAGGTAATGGCTCCAGCGCCGACGTTGACCCCGGCTCCGATCACGGCGTCGCCGAGGTAGCTGAGGTGGTTGGCCTTGGAGCCGCGCCCCATGCGAACCTTCTTGGTCTCGACGAAGTTGCCGATATGGGCTGCTTCGCCGATCTCGCTGCCGGGCCGCAGGTGAGAGTAAGGCCCGAGCAGGGCGTCAGAGCCAACGACAGCCTCGTCGAGGATGCAGCCGTTGCGCACGAGGACATTGTCCCCAATCACCGAGTTCTGGATGACCGAATAGGAGCGGATGCAGCAGTCTTCGCCGATACGCGTGTTGCCCAGCAACTGCACGAACGGTTCGATGATCGTGTCCGGGCCGACCTGCACGCCGGAGTCGATGACGGAGGTCTCCGGCCGGAAGATGGTTACGCCCTGGGCCATCAGCTTGCGGGCGGTTGCAAGCCGCATCGCCGCGTCGAGCTGCATCATTTCGGCGATGGTGTTGGCTCCGAGCACCTCCTCTATGCTGTCCGCCTTCATGGCGACGACGCGTTTGTGGTCTGCCACCAGCAGCGCTGCGATGTCCGTCAGGTAGTACTCTCCGTGAGCGTTGTCGGTGGAAAGGGAATCGAGGTAGGCGAAGAGGCAGGAGGTGTTGAAGCAGTAGATGCCGGAGTTGATCTCGGGCGCCGCGAGCTGACTCGGCGTCAGCGATTTCTGCTCGACGATGGCGGTTACTTCAGGACAGTCCGCCTTCACTCGCAGCACGCGGCCATAACCGGTTGGATTGGGTGGGACGGCGGTAAGGATCGTCATCGCCGCACGCTCACGCAGATGCAGTTTGCAGAGGTCGGCCAGGGTCTCCGGACGGATGAGCGGCACATCTCCTGAGAGCACCAGCAGTTGTGCGGGAGGAGTCTCGCCGGTTGCCGCGAAGTGGGCTTTTACCTGCTGCAGGGCGTGGCCGGTGCCACATTGCTCGGGCTGCAGCACAAAATCCACCCCGGTGGAGGCAACCGCGGCTCGTACGCGCTTGGCCTCGTGGCCGATGATGCAGTAGATGCGCTCGGGCGGAGCGATCGTTTTGGCTGCGGCGATGACATGCAGCAGCAGGGCTCGCCCGCCGATCTCGTGGAGGACCTTGGGCCGCTTGGACTTCAGCCGCGTGCCTTTGCCCGCGGCCATGATGGCGATACCGAATGCGCTTGTATCCATACGGTGTTTATCCTCTCATGAGGAATCCTCTCCCGTCGTTGGGGAATTGTACGGATTCCGTCAGGCGCGGCAGAGGTCGATGACGGCGGGGCCGTAGGTGTCGATCTTCTCGGGACCGAAGCCTCGGACTGTGCGGAGATCGCTCAGGGATTGGGGCCTGGCAACGGCGATATTGCGAAGGACCGTATCGCTGCAGATGAAGAACGAAGGTAGCCCAGCTTGTTTGGCGGTTTCACCGCGCCATGTCTTGAGCTTGGCATCGAGGGCCTGCTGCGCTTCGGTAAGCTGCTCTGGGACTGATGGGGGTGGAGCGGGCCGCTTGTTTTCGCGAACGGCTGAAACGGTGGTTGTTGCCGGGCGCTCGCGTTCCTCGAGTCGTTCGTGGCGACGTTCCTGTGGACGTTCCAGGGGAAGCCTGGCGGGACGGGGCTGGGCGATTTTAGGGGCCGGTGGAGGGATAGAGGCGACGGCTTCGCCCCGGCAGACCGCAAGAATCGCCGCTCCATAGCGATCGACCTTGGCAGGCCCCATACCGGGAACGGCGTTGAGGCTGGCGAGGTTCTTCGGAGCGTGGTTGGCGATGGCGCGCATCACGGCGTCCGCGAGGATCATAAAGGCTGGTGTCTTGGTGGGTTTGGCCACTTCGGTGCGCCATTGGCGAAGCTGCTCGAAGAGCTGTTCCGCCTGGGGATTCAGTGGCTGCTTCTCCGCTGCCGGTGTGGCGCTGCGAGGTTTGCTGCCGGACTTCTTCTTTGAGGAGGGAGCGTCGGAGAGGCTGCCGCGAATCCAGACAGTGTCGAGGGTCGCATCGTCGGGCTCTCGGCCTTCGTGCGTGATGCTGGCCTTCTTGTACGTGATGTCCTTACCCTCCGGGTTGCGGAAGGTGTCGTTCACGATGCTGATGAGGCCGGAGCGCGCCAGACCGTCGAGAAGGGAGTCGAAGTCCTTGCGATCTTTCATCAGGTGCAGATCGGTGAAGAGTTTGCCGGTGCTGGTGCTGCGCTTGTCCAGCGCGGAGAGGATCTCGCGAAGCCACTCCCGCTCCTGGCCACTGGGTTGATGGGCGGCATTCGCGCCCGCGCCGCTGGGGTTGCAGACGTCGCAAATGCCGCAGCTCTGGGTCTTGTCGCTGGTGTCGCCGAAGTGCTGCACAAGGGCTGCCATGCGGCAGGTGTTGGACTCGGCGAAGGCGATCATGCGGTCGATCTGGGCGCGGCGGATGGCGACCTGCGACTCGTAGCCTGCCTGCCACTTGGTCTCTCCGGTGCCCTGGTCTTCAGAGAGACGAACATCGCCTGCCATGTCCATGAGAGCGACACCCGCGGCGAGAAGTTTTTCGATGGTACGGTCAAGGGTCTCGCGGTCGATCTTCAGCTTGTGTTGGAGCGAATCGACCTGGACAAATTCATTGGTGAGAGCGCCCGCAACGCGTTCGAGATCCGAGGTTGGCGGATAGTTCTTTTCGAGGAAGAACTCCTGCAGGCGGCGGTCGGCGAAGCCGTGGAGCAGCACTGTGCGCGAGGGCTTGCCGTCGCGTCCTGCGCGTCCGATCTCCTGGTAGTAAGCTTCGACGGAGCCCGGCAGAGCGACGTGAATCACGGTGCGGACGTCAGCCTTGTCGACGCCCATGCCGAAGGCGACCGTGGCGACGACGACATCCAGCTTTCCCCCGAGAAAGGCGCGCTGCACGCGGTCGCGCGTACCTGCTTCCAGGCCTGCATGGTACGCGGCGGTGGGGAAGTGTTTGTGGAGTTTTCCGGCGAGCTCTTCCGCCGATTTACGCGAGGAGGCGTAGATGATGGCGGGGCGTGCGGAGGACTCCTTGAGCAGCTTGATGGCGAACTCGTCGCGCTGCGGCTTGGAGAGCTCTACGACCTCTACGGCGAGGTTGTGGCGGCGGAAGCCGGTGATGAAGATCGCAGGCTGCTGGAGGTCGAGCTGCGCCGCGATGTCGCGCTGAACGGTTGGCGTCGCCGTCGCGGTCAGCGCGATGATCGGCGATGGCCGCAGGGCCGGAAGGTGCTGGCCCAGGGTTCGGTAGTCGGGCCGGAAGTCGTGTCCCCATTGCGAGATACAGTGGGCTTCGTCGATGGCGATCAACGCGGGCTTGCGCTTGGCGAGCATCTCGGGAAAGCCGGGGACGCGCATGCGCTCGGGAGCGATGAAGAGGAAGTCGAGCTCGCCGGCGAGGTAGTCGCGGCAGGCCTGGCGGGAGTCGTCCCGGGAGAGGCCAGAGTGGATGCGGGCAACGCGCAGGCCGAGGGCTGAGAGCTTGGAGGACTGATCGTCCATCAGCGCAATCAGCGGTGAGATGACGAGAGCTGTGCCTCCCAAGGCCAGGGCAGGAAGCTGATAGCAAAGGCTCTTGCCCGCGCCGGTCGGCATGACCAGCAGGACGTCTTTGCCGGAAGCGGCGGCTTCGCAGACCTGCTGCTGGTGCGGTCGAAACTCGCGATGACCAAAGACGCTGTGGAGGAGTTTCGGGAGATCGCGAGTTGGCGAAGCGGTAGCCATGTGCCTCGGCTATCTTCGCATATTCTTTGCCTCAGTAAAATGTCACTTCAACTCGTCCGTGCCTTTCCCCATTTGAACAGTGCTGGGAGGGACAAGAGCAGCAAGGCCGTTACGCCTATGGAATAGGCGATGGCCTTCCAACCAGAGACGTATCCCTCCCTGAGGGCTAGCACGACGAGCAGGGATAAGACAGGCAGATTCAAAGCTACAGCCGTGACGACACCCGGCGTATATCTGCGCAGCGCAATAGCGCCTGCAACGTGGGGGATCAGTACGTTAGCTAGCATGGCCACCATGTAGCCAAAGGTTAGATAAGTCCAGACTGTTTGTTTTCCCGAGACCACGCTTAGACCCGTCACAACAAAGGCAATGACAGTCAGAATCGTTGCCGCCAAACGGAAGACACCCGCTGAAACAGGTGTCTTCCAAAGGCCTGCGCGCTCCGACCAGCCCGGAAGCCACAGAGCCTCCTCAGCGTTGTGAAGTGTGACCACAAGCGGGAAAGCCCATGCAAGAGTTCGGAAACTCATCTCCATCCCATGACTTATCGTTCGTCTGCGTTCGATGAGTCAACCCTATCAGGGAAGGTCCCGGTTACGCCTGCATGATTTTGTCCGGGGTCATCGGGTAGTTTCGGACACGCTTCCCGGTGGCGTTGTAGATGGCATTGGCTACAGCTGCGGCTGCTCCTGTGATGCCGATCTCACCGATGCCTCGCGAGCCCAGGGGATTGAACTTTGTGTCGGGGATGTTGAGAACGCTGACATCGATGTCGCCGATGTCGGCGTTGACAGGGACGTGGTAGTCGGCGAAGTTTCCGTTCACTGTACGCCCATAGACCGGATCGATGACCGCTTCTTCATGCAGGGCAAATCCGACGCCCCAGACGATGCCGCCCATCAACTGATTGAGGCCGGTCTTGTTATTCATGAGCGTGCCGATGTCGTAGGTTCCGACAACGCGCCGCACCTGCACCATGTGCGTGTCCTTGTCGACGGCGACCTCCGCAAAGACTGCGCCGAAGGACTGTGTCGTCATCGAGTTCTTGTCCGGGCCGGGTTCCGCAGAGCCTTCGGCTTCGATAGGCGCTGCGCCATTGCGCGTAAGCAGAGCCGTGAAGCTCTCTCCGGTCGCGGGATTCGACTTCAGGAAGATGTGTCCGTCCTTCGTGTCGAGGTCCGTGTCCTTCGCGTTGTAGAGAGGTGAGTGCGCGTCCTGCATCGCAAGCTGGAACAGCTTGAGTTTTGCCTGCTTTGCTGCGGCATCGACGGCAGGAAGTACCGAGGCCGTCGACTGCGACCCTCCGGAGACTGGAGCCTTGGGTAGCGCGGAATCTCCTAGTTTGACGTCGACCAGTGTGGGGGCGAGTCCCAGTGCTGCTGCTGCCGTCTGCGCCATGATGGTGTACATGCCCGTACCGATGTCCTGCGTGCCGGAACCGGCGAAGACGCGGCCGTTGGGTAGGATGCGGACAATCGCCGCCGCAACAGATCGGTTCGCAGGATAGGTCGCTGTCGCCATTCCGTAGCCGATCTGCTTGTTGCCCTCGGTCTTCTGGCCTGGTTCTGCATTGCGCTTTGACCAACCGAAGTTTTCGGCGGCCTGGGTGTAACACTCGCGGAGATGCTTGGAGCTGAAGGGCCGGTTTCGGGAAGGGTCGGTTTCGGCATAGTTCACCAACCGGAGTTGAACGGGGTCCATCTTCAACTTGTGGGCGAGTTCGTCCATGGCGATCTCGAGCACGGCCGTTCCGGTAGCTTCACCGGGGGCGCGCATGTAGGTCCCCATGCCGAGATTCATCTCCACCATCTTTTCCGTGGTGGCGTTGGCTTCGCTGTTATAGAGCATGCGACTGGTGCCGGCGGAGTGCTCCGCGAAGTCGTCCATCACAGAGGTGCTCATGATGGCATCGTGCTGAATGCCGACAATCTTGCCGCTGGCGTCTGCACCGATCCTGATCTTGTTGACCGTGGTGGGCCGCGTGCCGACGGGGCCGAACATCTGGTTGCGTTCCAGTACCAGCTTCACCGGCTTCTGCACGACCTTTGCCGCCATCGCCGCAAGTGTTACATGCGACCATGCCGTGCCCTTGCTGCCAAAGCCGCCGCCGGTATACGGGCACTGCACGTGCACATTCTCCAGCGGAAGATTGAGGATTCTAGCCAGCGACATCTTTACGCCGGAGATGTACTGTGTCCCGTCGTAGACGTTGAGCTCTTCGCCCTCCCACCAGGCGATCGTAGCGTGCGGCTCCATCGGATTATGGTTCTGGAGTGGTGTGGAGTAGGTTTCTTCGACGGTGACGGTTGCCTTTGCCATGGAGGCTGCGAGATCGCCGCGCTGGGTGCCTGGCTGCTCTCTGCCGCCCTGCTTGGGAGGGCGTGCCTCGTCGAGACGGCCCATGAAGTTGAGCTTCGCAGGCTGCTGGTTGTACTTGACCGTCAGCATGCGCGCGGCTTGTCTCGCAAAGGGGAGGGAGCTTGCGAGTACAACGGCGATCGGCTGCCCGTTGTAGTGAACCTCGGTGTCCTGGAGGATGCTCAGGTTGTGCGGCTTGGCGGAGGTTAGTTTGGGGACGTTGAAGGGCGTGAGGATTGCGATGACACCGAAGGCCCGTTCCGCTTCTTTCTGGTCGATGGAGGCGATGGAGCCGCTGGGGATCGTCGAGTGCACAATATAGGCGTAGACCAGATCCTTCTTCGGGAAGGGCTCGGTAAACTCGGCCGCATACTTCGCTTTGCCTGTGACTTTGGCGATGCCGTCATAACGATGCTCGAGCTGTCCTTCAGGTGTGGGGCGTGCCTGGTTGTTTCTAATCATGCTTGAGCTCCTTTGCTGGCTTGTGTAAGGGCATGGACGATACTCTGCTTGGCGAGCTCGACCTTGAAGGCATTGTGTTCGTAGGGCTTGGCTCCGGCAACGGCGAGTTCCGCAGCGTGCTGGAAGGTCTCTCTGGTTGCGGGTTTTCCGGCGAGGGCGTGCTCGGCTTCCGGGGAACGCCAGGGCTTATGTGCCACACCGCCCAGCGCAAGGCCGGCAGATTTGATCGTGTCTCCGTCCATCTCCAGCCCCGCGGCTACGGAGACCAGCGCAAATGCATACGATTGACGGTCGCGAACTTTGAGGTACCAGGAGTTCTTCGCGAACTTTGCCGGAGGCAAGGTGACAGCGACGATTAGCTCTCCGGGATGGAGGTTGGTATCCACTTCGGGAGTTGTTCCGGGCAGTCGATGGAAGTCGGCAAGGGGAAGCGTTCGCTTATCTTTAGCGCTTTGAATCTCAACCTTCGCATCCAGGGCGGCGAGCGCGACGTTCATATCGGAAGGGTTCGTGGCGATGCAGGTATGGGCCGAGGTTGCTCCTTCGTCGGTCTGGCCCAGGATGGCGTGAATCCTGTTGAAGCCCTGGATCGCTGCACAGCCGCTGCCCGGCACACGTTTATTGCAGGCGGGGAAGGCGGTATCCATGAAGTAGAAACAGCGGGTGCGTTGCATCAGGTTTCCGCCGGTGGTTGCCATGTTGCGGAGTTGCGGACTCGCACCCGAAAGTAACGCGTGCGAGAGCAGGGGATAGTGCGCGACGATAGCGGGGTCATTCGCCAGATCGGAGTTGCGAACCAGCGCGCCAATGGTCGCTCCGTTCGCATTGACCAATACCTTGTTCAGGCCGATGTGATTGATGTCGATCAGCGTAGAGGGGGACTCGACGCCATCTTTCATCAGGTCGACGAGGTTGGTGCCTCCGCCCAGAAATTTGGCGTTATGAATAGCGATGGCCTGAAGAGCAGCGTCGGGAGCTTCCACACGTTGATAGGCGAAAGGATTCATGCAGCACCTCCCATGCCGGTAAGGGAGCGTACCGCTGCCACGATGTTTGGATACGCGCCGCAACGGCAGATGTTGCCGGACATGCGCTCGCGAATCTCGTTGTCGGTAAGCTCTGGCTGTGCAGTTTTTCCTGTCTCGAAGCTGATGCGTGAGAGGTTGCCGTGTTTGCCCTCTTCGAGCAGTGCCGTCGCCGAACAGATCTGTCCGGGAGTGCAATAGCCGCACTGAAAGCCATCGTGTTCCAGGAAGGCTTCCTGTACTGGGCTCAGATGCAGGGCGTCGCCGAGGCCTTCGATCGTCGTTACCTCTGAGCCTTGTGCGGCGACCGCCAGGGTCAGGCACGAATTGACGCGGCGGCCATTCAACAACACGGTGCAGGCGCCGCATTGACCGTGATCGCAACCCTTTTTGCTGCCGGTAAGCTCCAGGTTCTCGCGCAGCAGGTCGAGCAGCGTTGTGCGGGTATCGACCGTAACCCGGTGCACCTGCTTGTTGATCGACAGGCTCAAGGGGAACATCTGCGGCGCGGACGGAGACGGCTGCTGGGCCGCTGCGACTCGCGGCAGCCCGGTGGCGATACCGGCAGTCAATACTCCGGAGACAGTTAGGAATTGGCGACGATTTAGTTCAATGTCGTTTCGTTCAACATCGTTTAGTTCAACATTATGGGTGGATAGCTCTTCTGTATCCGGCGTGTCAGCGACTTCAGCGCATGGCGGCATGGCAACCTCATTTCTCTTTCGATGCAGGGAATACGGACTTGCGGTTGTTTGCAAAAGATGGCAGAAAGACTGCGGCCGGAACGCCCGTTCAGGATCTGCGTAGCGTACTGGGAATACGATCCGTCCTGCGGGGTTAGACGCTGGAACTTCGGACTTAGTCTATGCTCAGTAACAATCTGTATTTTCTTTGCCTGGGAGGGCTTGAGTGAAGCTTACGGATCTACGTTTGTCCGCAGCGTTATTAGGGGTAGCATTGTCGCTTGGTTCTATCGCTGGAGCGCAGGAAACGCGCCCGCATCGTCCCGCTGAAGCTGGGGCGGACGCAAAACCGGCATCTGATAACGATGCCAACACTTTGCCCATTCCGCCCGAAACCACAACTATCAGCAAGCACGACTGGAGCGCGGGCGGTCGCACGGTTCACTACACCGCAACTGCCGGCAACCTGCTGATTAAAGACGACAATGACAAGGCCAACGGCAGCATCTTCTATGTGGCGTACACGGAAGATGGAGTTCCCGCGAAGAACCGCCCGATTACCTTCCTCTACAACGGCGGGCCGGGTTCCGCGACGATCTGGCTGCATATGGGCTCGGTGGGGCCTGTCCGCGTCGTCACCGAAAGCCCCAAGGCAACCGGTCCGGCGCCCTTCGAGTGGGTGCAGAACCAGTACAGCCTGATCGATAAGAGCGACCTGGTCTTCATCGATGCGCCGCTATGTGGTTTTTCGCGCGCCGTGGGTAAGGGAACTGCCAAGGATTTCGCGGGCGTAGACCAGGACATCAAGGCGTTTGAGAAGTTCATCACGCGCTATATCACCGTGAACCAGCGCTGGGGATCGCCCAAGTTTCTCTTTGGCGAAAGCTACGGCACGCCACGTTCAGCGGCGCTGGTCGCGGCGCTCAACAATGATGGCATCGAGTTCAATGGTGTCGTTCTGCTCTCGTCGGTTTTGAACTACAACGTTCGCGAACCGGGCTATGACGTTGAGACGAAGACCTATCTGCCCAGCTATGCGGCTATCGCCTGGCACTACAACAAGGTCCCGCACAATGGCGAGATGAAAGACTTCGTCGAGCAAGCTCGCAAGTTTTCACGCGGCCCTTATGCCGAAGCGCTGGAGCAGGGCGATCGTCTGCCCAAGGCGGAGTTCGATGCGATTGCGGCGAAGGTTGCCTCCTTCACCGGCCTCAGCGTGCAGTACGTCAAGGAGTCCAAGCTGCGCATCGCTCCGACGCGCTTCCGCAAGGAGTTGCTGCGCGACGATGAGGAGATCCTCGGCCGCTACGATGCTCGCTTTGAGGGCTTCGATGTCGATGCCGCCGGTGAGAACCCCGGTTACGATCCTTCGGACACAGGCATCAGCGGTGTCTTTGTAGGGGCCTTCCACGACTACATCCAGAGCGAGCTCAAGTACACGAGCTCAGAACCCTACAACCTGCAGGGGCCGGGGATCAATCAGAACTGGGACTGGAAGCATCATCCCTCCGGCGGCGCCCGTGGCGGCGGCGAACAGAGCCAGCCGGATACGGTTATCGATCTGAGCGATGCCATGCGCAAGAACCCGAAGCTGAAGGTCTTTTCTGCTAACGGCTGGTTCGATCTTGCTACACCATTCTTTGGCACGGAACACGATATCGCGCAGATGATGCTGCCTGACACGATTCGCGACAACGTGAGCTTCGGCTACTATCCGGCGGGTCACATGGTCTATTTGAATGTGGACGCGCTCAAAGAGATGCATGCCGATCTAGAACGCTGGTACCCAGAGGCTGCAAAGCACTAGAGTTTGTTTGGTCTGGAAGGTTTGATTGCGCCAGTGTTGTTGTTTCTCGGGTGCGATCAAACCTTCTGACAAGCCGACTTATGAGGGCCTACTTTTTCTGTTTTGTAATGCCCGCTCTTTTGTCTTGGGCACGAGATTGCATCCATCCGATATTTGCCGGAAAGACCCAATTTCTATATGGTGATGGCTTTTGGCGGTAGTGTCTGATTAATCTGTCGATATTTTCTTTGTATCCATATGCAACGATGAATGGGTGGAGAGCCACTTCGCTTTCAATCTTCGCAACCCAATAGCCCACGTCTTGCAAGTCTTCGACAAGAAAAAGCCGCCGGTCCAAAGCACTCGCAACCATGCTCATCCAAGAGAGAAAAGAGTCCATCGACGTCCTGTAAATCTGTATTCTCGGGTCTTCGCTCATTTCAGTGAACCGTAGATTGGGGCTGAGCGCTTTGGCAAAGACTTGCCGATCATGGTCAATTAGCTGCTCACCATCTGTCAGATAAGGTCTGAGACTTTCAGGTAGTATTAGCTTCCCTCCATTCCAGTCGAGGCAACGACCGGCAAAGGAAAGCTCTGGGCTATTGTTGAAATCTTTGAGATACGAATTCGCAAGTTCTGCGCGCTTCCAACAAACGCCTTTCCAGCTATTGAATAACGAGACGCCGCCGCCCACGAGGCCGACAAAAGCTCCAACGTACGCTATTGCAGTGGCTGCATCGCTAGGCATGGTCCATTCAGTCTAAGCCAACTTGGCTTCCACCTGCTGCATCGGCGGTAGTAGCGATTCGACTCGTGCTGCGCAACCGGAAGCGCAACCTTTATTTCGCTGAGCAGTTCTTCGTCCCGGTATCGGCAACGCTCGCGATCATCCACCTTCCGTCGACACGAACCAGATTGAATAGGTCTGTTCCGCAGTGATCAACCTTTCCATCGACCAGGAAGTCGAATGGCGCCCACACCACGGCGAGATCGTTATCGATACGGATCAGTGGATTGTGAATGCGTTCTTCGATCTGTGTGGTGCCGGGTTTCCCTACACGCTCCGCGAAGGCTTCAAAGGTCATCTGCGCGGGTTTTCCGTCGCGCATCAGTACCATCGTGCCACCCGGTAGCGTGGGTGCTTTGATTGCCGCGGCATCTCGTTTCGACATGCCCTCAAACATCGCATGGATCGGCGTCAGCACAGCTTGCTCCTCCGCCGATTGCGCAAAGACGTGGATGGCGATGCTCATTGCCAGAATCATGCCGAAAAAGAATGCGAACTTCCTTGTGTGCCTGTTCATGCTCGCCATTCTATCTTGAGATCAACGGCGAGAAACGCGCCTCTCGTAACTGATGTTTATGACGACGAAAAACAAACAATACCGTCTTTTTTGTCAGTTTCTCTCGTTCTCTTTTGCGGAAGAACGAATGCTTCACCACCCCGGCGCTATTCAATTACCGTTTCCGAACCTCTGGATGACGAGGCGCACGCTCTTTACTTCTTCCGCCGTCGTCGCGCGTTGCAGACCGCCTGCTTGCGGTACCGACAACCGTAGCACGAGCCGTCTGCCGCTCAAAGCCTCTGCGGGCACTGGAATCGTATAGGTTCCGGCGGCTTGACCGGAGCGTATCCCGAAGGGAGAGATGGTACCCAGATCCTTTCCACTCTGTGTCGTGAGCTGGATCTGATTGTGGCCGATCATGCCAACCGCCACAAGCAGCCAGGCCGTCTCGCCCTTCCGCAGTGCATGCGGAAGGACGAGTGTCATCTCGCGAGCTTCACCGGCCTGCTGGGACTGCGCCCTTGGAGCCGGTGTTGAACCAGCTTGCGGTGTGACGAACGCGAGGATGACAGACAACGCTAAGACAGACATGGCCAATAGACTACAGCGATTGCACGGTTACAGCACGAAGCACCGAGGCGCCTCCGCCAGAAGGCACGGCCCGGATGGTCACTGCGACATTCCCAGCCGCTGCGCTCAGATTGGCGAAGGCCTCCTTCCGCTTTGGCAGCGGAACAATGAAGGTCGCATCTTCGGTCATTCCGGACATATGCATCATGCCGCAGAAGAAGGCGACCTTGCCGGCATAGTAAGGACTATCTGGGGTGACGTTCGTCGCGTCCGCCGGTGCGCCTACCAGTACATCGAACTCGCGATTGGGCGATTTCTCCGTCGGACGAGGCACGGTGACCAGCGCGAAGAGGGATGTTTCCGTATCGCTGTCCAGATGGGTTTTGATCGAGGCGGCGCTGAGTGTCAGCGTGGCGGTGTTTGCCTTCATCAATCCTTTCACGGGCGCGGCTGACTGCTTCGCGGCCAAGACTAGGGGCCGTTTCCCGATGATCTCTTCCCCGAAGCCCGGTTCATAGTCGTACCCGAAATGGGACATATTGATGTACTCCCTCGCGATACTAGGACCGACTTGCTTGCCGTTGCCATCCACGTAAAAGAGGAAGGGTTCCTTTTCGTAAGACGGGAGCTGCCGGCTATCGGGAAGATAGGGCAGGTTGAGGGCCTGCTGCTTACGTGTCCACACGTCCCATAGCCGGTCCATGTTGCTGTGGTGCAGGAAAAAGATGGGATCGACAGGGGAGAGGTTGTTGGTCATATTGCCCCAGGGTCCGTTGGGGATGGGCGTTCCCGGTCCCGCGCCGCCGCCGATGTAGTTATGCGTGCTGTTGTGAGGGAGTCCTTCCAGGGTGGAGAAGACAGTGCCTTGACTTGGCGCCGTGTTGTGCGAAGCTGTCGTGGAGCTGTTGAAGCCGATCTTGATCGGGTTTGCGATGGGGATATGTTGGTAGTAGGTCGTGGCGAAGTTCGTTGGCTCAAGTCCGGAGTAGACCGTTTCCTTCGATACGTTCTTTTTGACCGAGGCACTCAGCTGAGCATTTCCGAGAGTGAGATAACGCGCAATCTTGGTCGGCGCGAAGGCCGTGTTTTCAGGATTAAAGTGTCCCGGATGTGATAGATGTCCCGTCATCGGGGTCGGAGTCCAACCCGATACATCGTTCCACATGTCGTCGAAGGTCTTGTACCCGCGGATATTCAACTGCTGGATCTGGGCCTGGCTGAGACCCTTCCAGTAGTTCTTGAGGGAAGGCTGAATGAAAGCTGTAAATGTATCGAGGTCCTTGGTGTACGGCTCGAAGGCGGAGGCGACCGGCGTCAGCACGTCGTTGAACATCGTGTCCGGAATCTGCGACAGTTGGCTCCAATCCCAGTAGGGCATGGCGAAGTTTGGATCGCCGCTCATGGTGCGGATCGTCTGCTCAAAGTAGCCTAAGTACCCGCGGTGCCATACGTAAAACCACCAGTTGCCGTGCGGGCAATCCATTAGATGGATGAAGGCGTTGCGAAACCAATTTTGCGGATGATCCGGCGGCAGCTTCAACATTGCCTGAATGGCCTTTGCATAGCTGTAGAGAGCCTGCTTGCCTTGATTGCTGGTGACGTTGTAGCGGCGGTACTTTGCAGGGGCTTGGGCCAGGGCAAGATGCCGAGAGAGAGCGGCGGTTCCGACGGTGGCGAGAGAGGTCTTCAGGAAGTCACGGCGAGTCGTTTCAAAGTAAATGCTCATTGTTTTTTTCACCTGAAACGGGCGAGCAGCCGAGCCGTGCGATAGGTAGAGTTCCGCAGAAAGCAGCTCTGGTGCGGGGTCCCGTTGTATCGAATTTGGATTAAGTTACCGTGCGCCCCAGGGAAGGGAAGCACGGGGATTTCTGGTTGCCAGAGGCCCGAGCTCACTAAAACTCTGCGAGAGAAGCAAGTGCGACTACAAACGCTTGAAATCCCGGCAATAGATGCCCGGCGAAAGACGAGGCCAATTATGGAAGAGCACTTTCCCAATGTCAAGAAAAGAAATAAGAAGATTGCTTCACTCTATCGGTTTAATCTTCGACCGAGACCTATTGTTACGACATAGCGGAGGAAACTATCAAGACTAGCTAGAGGGACTGCTAAGTGCAGGCCTGCGTTATTAATCGTTCATAAGCAACAAGAAAAAATGTATGAATGGAGATGTTGCGGAAACACCCCTGCTATGTATAATTCGGCACATTCTTACAATTCCAATTTGATGCAACGCTGATTCTGTCCGCACGAAGTTGTTGAACTTTAGCGAATATCGCTTGATAGGCTGCAACCTCTAAGCCTTAGAAACTGCTCCACGCTTGAACACACCAGAGCTTTTCAATCGTTACAGATTCTTCGATTTGATGAGGAACGCCTATGAAAGTGAGAGTCAGAACGATCTGCGTCGTGCTGCTCTATATTGCGGCACTAAGTCTCTACCAACCACAACCTATCTCGGCACAGCTATCATCCCCGCGAGCACCGCAGGTGCGCATGAAGTTACACGACTTCACGAAGGGGCCTGATGGTGTGCGTGTCAGGAGTTCCTAAGCTGCGACTGGCGTGGTAGCACTGCGCGTTACAGTGACAAAGCCGCCATCCCTTGCTGCATTCCGTGCTGCATTCCGTTCCTGGGCCAAGCTTTCCATTGAAGCCGAATTTCGGCAGACCGGGCCCCCATTTATCTGCGCTTCGGCTTTATCTCTATCGCAACAGAACCGGGCGGTCCGCGTTCATCGCGGAGCCGTTCCTTTAGGAGTCAATAGATGAGACTACGCATTTTGTTGTTGTCGATGTTTTCTGTGTTGCTGTGCCAGCCTCTCCTCGCACAGCAGAGCCCCCAACCCTTTGCAGCGCCACCAACGCTCCAGGAAAAAGCACTTCCGGGCAAGACTCTTTCTCTCGCCGCCTCACAACCTAAGCCGGGCTGTAATCCTTCCGGAGATGTTACTCACAACGGGAACCTCGTCACGCTCGATCTCAATGTGGTCAAGCGGCCCAACAAGATCTACAACCCCGGCACCGGATCCATGGATGATGTGAATCTTCGCTCCTACGGCGGATGCCTGACTGGGCCTCTGCTCGAAATAAACCCTGGCAACACGCTGCGTGTGTTTCTTCACAATCAACTGGAGCCGCCGCTACCCGGCGCACCTGAGTGCCCGGATGGCGGCCCGAACTGCTTCAGCATCATCAATCTTCACTTCCATGGCATGCACGTCTCGCCTGCGGGCAACAGCGATAACGTTCTGTTGAACATTGCTCCTATGACGAATTTCCAGTACGAGGTCAATGTGCCGGAGGACCATCCTGCCGGCACCTTCTGGTATCACGCACATCGTCATGGATCGACCGCTTTGCAGGTAGCGAGCGGAGCCTCCGGTGTACTGATCGTGCGCGGCAACCGGCCTTACACGGGCTTTACTCCCGGAGACATCGACACCATTCTGCACGACGCCAACAACAAGCCTTTTACAGAGCAGGTTTTTCTCTTCCAACAGATTCCCTATGCCTGCTTCAGCGATCCCCCAGCGGATCAGAAGATCATCAAAAATCTTGACGGTACCTGGAAGTGTCCTGCCGGAGACACCGGTGTGGTCGAAAACTTCGACAAGCAACTCTCTTCGCCCACGGTCTGGGACAACAACGGACGATTCACGAGTATTAACGGCGTCGTGCAACCTGCCATCACCAACGTTAAGGCAGGGGAGATACAGCGCTGGCGGCTTATCCACGGCGGCATTCACGACACGGTAAATCTGCAGATCGTTCCGATGGTATCGAGGGGACCTGCAGCCGCGCTGGCGCTACGTGGCATCTTCTCCGGAACGCCAGCGCAGCAGGCCAAGACCATCGCGGAAGTCTGTCCCATTACTCAGCCTGACTCAACCAAGCCTGTTGAGTTGGTCCCGCAGTTTGAGATTGCTTCGGATGGCCTGACGCGTACTGCCATTCATCCCATCGGCGTCGCTGAAAAGAGCGTTAGTGGAGGCATTGGCAGTAACTTCCTGCAACCGGGCTACCGCAGCGACGTGCTGATGGTCTTTCCGCACCCCGGCACCTACTGTGTCCTGAACCAGGCGGCAACTCCGGAAGAGCGTGCCAACGCCAGCATCAAGGGCGGTCCCGGTGGTCAGGGACCCAATGAAACACAGTTGCTCGCCACGGTCATTGTGAAGGCTGGAATCACGGTCCCCGCCGATCAACTCACTAAGTATGTCGAGCAGATCCTGGTCAGGAACAACAAAAATCTTCCCGCGAACGCGCTGAAAGGTCTGGCTGATGGCGACCTGACGCCCTGGCGCGGCATGCCGGAGTCCGGTCCAGCCTCTAATGCCTCCGATCCTCTGCAGGTCGCCTTCTATATCGGCGATCTTCCTACTCCTCCTGCCGAGCCCACCACCCCTCCGGGGGCTTTCGGCTTCTACATCAACTCCAAGGAATACAGCCCTAACCGCATCGACTTCACGCGTCAGGTGGGAGCTACCGAGGACTGGGTGCTCACTTCCTATGGCGAGCCCCATATCTTCCACATCCACGTCAATCCCTTCGAGGTCATGGACGTTACCTACAAGGGCAAGAGCATCTATGGAGAACACGGCGAATGCCTGGTTCCACCTGACAGCGTCGGTCTTGTAAATCAGTACTGCGGGATGTGGCACACCTTCAAAGACACAGTCTTCGTGCAGAACGACTACAAGGTCCATATCCGTACCACCTATGACCGCTATATCGGTGAGTTCGTCATCCACTGTCACATCCTGGATCACGAGGATGGGGGAATGATGACCAACATCGAGATCGTTCCCGACCTCGGCGCTCCAGGCAACGGCATAGGCATGCCCGAGATGCACCATATGAACCATAACGATCAGTAATCACTGGCGACAGCCAAAAGGAGGAATTCAATGAGCAATCCTTTCGCAGGTACCTGGACTTA
The DNA here is from genome assembly GCF_000178955.2 of Granulicella mallensis MP5ACTX8. Classification (NCBI taxonomy): domain Bacteria; kingdom Pseudomonadati; phylum Acidobacteriota; class Terriglobia; order Terriglobales; family Acidobacteriaceae; genus Granulicella; species Granulicella mallensis. The sequence goes on from NC_016631.1 coordinate 2,888,743, forward strand.
TCGCAGTTTTCTCAACGACCCGGGCCTTGTCGGCGACGACAAGGACAAGCTGGAAGCTCTCCTCTTCGCCGAGGGGGTGTGGACCGTAGAAGACACAGCCGTTCCTCAATTCAAAGGAGTGCTGAGTTTCGGGCCGGGTGAAGCCATGGATCTCACCGGCATGATTACCGTTGAACCAGGCCGTCCAGCCCACGTGCACATTAACGGCAAGGGGCGGCCGGGTACAGACACGGAGCACTATTTCTACGACTACGATGGCTCTCTGACGGAACACTGGCCCAACGGTGTGAAGCAGGTGCCTGCGATCACCGGCTCGACCATTCGCGTAAAACCGCATGATGGCAAACCGGCAGGGGTAGTCGCTTCCATCATCGTCGTCAAAGCAGGCCTGGCGCAACAAGGCTGAAGGAGCAGGGAATGAAGCTGGGAATCCTGGCCTATGAAGGTATCGATCTGCTCGATGTCATGGGCCCCTACGAGATGTTTAGCTGGGTCGACAAAAGCAAAGGCCTGGAGACCCTGATTCTCTCCGCCTGCGGAGACATGGTGACCTCGGGAAATGGCGTGCGGTTCCATGCCCACGCCAGCTTCCGGGAGACTCCGAAGTTGGATATCGTCTGGGTGCCGGGAGGCGTCGAGACGGCGCTCCAGGAGATGTTGCAGGATCCAGACTCACACTACTTCACGTATCTGCGCAAAGTATCGGCTCATGCGAAATGGGTTTGTTCCGTCTGTGAGGGGGCAATGCTGCTTGCTCGCACGGGTTTGCTCGACCGCCACAGAGCGACTACCCGCTGGGCGTTCGTGAGATGTCTACAGGAGTTTCGGAAGATTGAAGTCGATACAACTCACCAACGCTTTGTCGTGTCCGGAAATCGGCTGACAGGCGGTGGCATCTCTGCCGGACTGGATGAGGCGTTGAAGCTGATTACGCTGCTCTATGACGAAGCCACTGCGGAGCAGGTCCAGGTAACAACGCAGTACTTTCCCAAGCCTCCGGTCTCTGGGGCCATCCCACCGACGCCTGCCTGCATGTTGACGTGGTAAACAGGTTTGATTCGTGACAATTAGATGACAACTCGATGACAACCCAAGGGTTGGGATCGTCTAGATTTCTTTTATCGGTACTGGATTACGCGCGATTCCGGTACTGAGAAGGATTGGATGTAAGGGCTTCCTCTGGTCCGGGTTCCCTGATTTGCAGCGAAAAGTCAGCATCTTGACGTCTTGTTTACACCGCAAACCGGCGGTAGAATAGGAAGTTGCGGATTTGGTAATGGTTTTCAGTCAGTCCGTTGCGTGGAAAGCGAGGAACCTCTTACATGGCAAAACGCCGTGGCAATCCTAATTGGGGCAAGCCGGAGCCGATTGGCCCCGTCGTCCCGACCATCACATCGTTTGAGCAGGTCGTAAAGGAATACAAGCTGACGCCCGACCAGTACGTCCGGTCGACGCGGTTGCGCGAGTGGGCTCGTCGCAACAAGAACTCCAAGTACATTCCTGAGGCTCTGCTCGAGGCCTGGGGCTTCGAGATCGAGTCGACCCTCTAACGTATCAAACCAACATCAAAGCCGTCCGCAAGGGCGGCTTTTTACTGAAGCGGAGAACGGAAAGACATGGCAGAACACGGCAATGGCTTTGTAGATGTAGCGGAAGCGGTAGCGGAGCTGAAAGCCGGACGGATGATCATCGTGGTCGACGACGAAGACCGCGAGAACGAGGGCGACCTGACCCTGGCAGCAGAGTTCTGCACGCCTGAGGCGATCAACTTCATGGCCAAGTTCGGCCGCGGCCTCATCTGCCTGACGCTGACCGAGGAGCGGGCCGATGCGATGCGGCTCGGGCCGATGACCCAGGACAATACCTCGCGCTTCGGAACGGCGTTCACCGAGTCCATTGAGGCGCGCGAAGGCGTGACGACGGGCATCTCCGCCGCCGACCGCGCTCACACCATTCAGGTGGCGATCAGCCCCACGACGACGGCCCATGATCTGGCGCGTCCCGGCCACGTCTTTCCGCTGCGCGCGCGCAAGGGTGGGGTTCTGGTTCGTGCAGGGCAGACCGAAGCTTCGGTCGACCTGGCGCGCATGGCCGGACTGATTCCGGCGGGCGTGATCTGCGAGATTATGAACGAAGACGGCACGATGGCTCGCGTGCCGGACCTGATCGAGTTCTGCCGCGTGCATGATCTCAAGATGATCACGGTTGCCGAGGTCATCCGTTACAGGCTGCAGCATGAGCGCTACGTGAAGCGCGTTGCGGAAGCTATGTTGCCCACTGCCTTTGGCGAGTTCCGCATGATCGCCTATGAGAGCGAAGTCGAGGGTGGGGAATCCCACGTGGCTCTCGTGTATGGCGACGTGGAAGAGGGAACCGTCGACAATCCCGTGCTGGTGCGCGTGCACACGCATTGCCTGTCGGGCAATATCTTTGCGGCCAGCCTGTGCGACTGCCGTGCGGTCGTCGAAGGTTCGCTACGGGCCATTGCCGAAGCCGGACGCGGGGCGCTGGTCTATCTGCATCACACGCAGCGCGGCTTCGGGATCGATCGCACCGTGCAGCCGGGGCGTCTGAGCTTCCATCGCGAAGAAGGCCGCAGCAACGAAGGGCCGGGCGACAAAGAGCACCGTATCCTGCGCCAGGTCGGTCTTGGCGGACAGATCCTCTCCGATCTTGGGATTAAGAAGATCAAGCTGTTGAGCAACCATCGCACGCATGTGCCGGCGTTGCAGGGGTTCGGCATCGAGATCGTAGACCAGGTGTCGATTCCGGTAGAGACGGTCAAGCGGTAAGAGAAAGAGCTTAACGCAGAAGGCGCCACGAATATCGTGGCACCTTCTGCGTTAAGCTTTGAAACTTCTGAAGAATTAAAGAATATCCAAAAGCGAGCCGAATCCACGCTCGTTCATCGTTTGAACGAACGCGGCATGGTTTGTGTATTGGATGGCATGCATCCCCACGGCCTCTGCCGCTGAGATATTTTCCATGCGATCGTCGATGAATAGAATCTCCGACGGGGGCAGTCCGAGCCCTTCGGCTGCGTGATGATAGATCGCAGGCTCCGGCTTCGCGAGCAGGAGTCTGTGGGACCAGGTATGGTGGTCGAAGTCCGCGACCCAGGCGAAGGTCTGTACGATGCCCACTTCCATCGCGTCGGGCATGTTGGAGAGTATCCCGGTCTTGATCCCCGCGCGCTGCAGGCTGGCAGCCCAGTCGATCATCTCCTGGTTCGGCTGCGTCCAGAGGCCGATATCTGCTGCGACCAGTTCGGCCAAAGCCTCCGGGCTGAGAGGCTGATGCAAGTCGTCGGCGACGATCTGCCAGTAGGCCCGGCTGGTCAGTGTGCCGCGATCGTAGTCGTCGCGATGGCTCCAGTAGGCCTGATGGAAGGTCGTTTCGTCGGCGGCGAAGACGCGCTTCAGGCGCTCCCAGGAGGCTGGGTCCGGGGGGCCGGAGAGAACCATTCCGAAGTCGAAGAGGACGGCGTGGATCGTTGGTTTTGACTGGGGCATCCTTCGGAGATTGTAAGGGAATGGAGGGTGGACGCGTATCCTCGAGAGAGCAACATGAACTTTTCGACACGAACCAATTGGAATCTTGCGGAGAACGATCTCACCGTCGCGGTGCGTGAGGCTTATAGCTCCGGCGCTGAGCTCTTCGATCTGACGGTGTCCAATCCGACGTCCTGCGGCTTTACCTACGACGCTGAAGCACTGCTGAAGCCCCTGGGGCAACTGGAAGCGATGCACTACGAACCTGACCCGCTCGGGATGGCTACTGCCCGCGCGGCTGTTGCTCAGTACTATCGCGACGCAGGGACTGAGATCGCCATCGAACACATCTGCCTGACGACCAGCACCAGCGAGGCCTACAGCTTTCTCTTTCGACTGCTCTGTGACCCCGGCGACGAAGTTCTGATCGCGCGGCCAAGCTATCCGCTGTTCGACTTCATCGCGCGGCTGGACGATGTGCGGCTCGTCGAGTACCCGCTGCTCTACGATCACGGCTGGCACATTGATTTTCATTCGCTGGAGCAGTCCATCACTCCACGAACGCGCGCCATCGTCGTCGTTCATCCGAACAACCCGACAGGGAACTTTGCCTCCGATGCCGAGCGTGCTGCGCTGGACGATCTCTGCGCGAGGCGCAACCTTGCCCTGATCGTCGATGAGGTCTTTCTCGATTATTCGGTGGCCGAGACTACGCCGCCCAGCTTCGCAGCAGGCCACTTGCAAGCGTTGACCTTTGTGCTCAGCGGTCTCAGCAAAGTCTGTGGCCTGCCGCAGATGAAGGTCTCGTGGATTGCGGCAACAGGACCAGATGCGACGGTTGTCGAGGCCATGGCGCGCCTCGAGGTCATTGCCGATACCTTCCTCTCGATGAATGCACCGATGCAGAGGGCCCTGCCGCATTGGCTGGCCGAACGGAGGGATCTGCAACAGCAGATTCGAGCACGGATGCAGGCGAATCTTGCCACGCTCGATGCGCGGCTGCCCGGAACGCAGGCCAACAGGCTTACGATGCAGGGCGGATGGACGGCTGTGCTGCGAGTACCGCGAACCGTGCAGGGAAGGCCCTTTGCAGAGGTCGCGCTGGAGCAAGGGGTGATCGTCCAGCCGGGTGAGTTTTATGGCTTGCCTGAAGGACGGGTGGTACTTAGTCTATTGACGACGCCGTCGACCTGGCAGAGCGGTTTAGAACGCTTGCCCATAGACTAAAGCAAATCTCCTGCACGGAAGAGTGTGGGCATCGTCTTTTCAAACCGCTCCAATGCTTCTGACCCTTCATGGTATTCGTGTTTCATGCTCTCACCCATGTCCATTGTGATGCTTGCACTTCTCGGTGCGTACATTAGGGCCAACCGCGAAATAGCAGATTTCTTTGTGGTATTGTCTTCCCGTTTCATCTTGGTAGGAAATCAGGGCCGCATAATAAACGACATTTCTTCCTTCGGATATGCCAATTCGATCCGAATCATCTACCGGTGATCCGTCTGGACGCAGCACTAATGTATCCCAGACCATCTGCGAGCGCGAATGGGAACCCAGATCTTGACTGGGGACATTTTCTCCCCGGTCACGGTCATGAAGATATAAGAAGCGAAATATAGTGTCTTCAGTAGAGAACCCTTCAGTACCTATAAAAATTGCGAGCGTATTTCTCTGGGCGAAAGCGGGAGCATCGCCGTCATTCCGCAGTTCAAGCCCTGCAACTACTTTCCCAGTTGTAAGGGGCACATCTCTGGGATCGCCCGCTTCGATATCAGGGTGCTTACCGTTTACCTCGAATATCTGCGTGTTCTGAGGAATTTCTGGTTTCTTGTGTTCAATCCAATCTGTCAGATTCCGAACAGCCGAAAGGGTCGGGTCAGTTTTCTGGACGCGAGTGTGTTCGTAACCTGCGTTCACGACTACCGCGAGGAGGAGAACAATAATGGTATTTCCGAACACCTTTGACAAGGTGTTCCAGTTGTGTGTCCAGATGGAACTCCAGAGAAGATGAATAGCGGCACCAGCCATACAGAACGCCATGCCCAGGCCAGCAAAGAAGTTCACTGGAATACCGAAGGCACTCATAACGACATACACTCCAGCGATGATGAAGAAGCCATAGGCTTCGATAGAACTCCTGCCAAGGGCTCCCTTTGAAACTTCCGGTTTTGGGGGCGGGGGTGCCTGCGCCCCACCGCGTTTGATGGCACTGGCGACTGCGGTTTCGACAATCTTCCTTTGGTGTGAGTTGCCAGACATAGGGAGGCTATTTAAGGCGGAAGTTATACTCACAGGAATACCTGCGTCAAGTATGCTGTTGCCCGGGAGATTTGCTCTAACCCATCAAGAAGGGATTCGAGGTCCGCTCCCGCACGATGGTCGTTGTCGGTCCGTGGCCTGGAACCACAAGGGTTGCATCGGGCAAGGGAAGCAGGCGTTCACGAATGCTCTCAAGGATCTTGGCGGTGTTGCCGCCAGGCAGGTCGGTGCGTCCTATGCTGCGTGCAAAGAGGGTGTCTCCTGCCAGCAACAGGCTTTCAGTGGGAATGTACAGGCAGAGGCTGCCTTCGGTGTGGCCAGGAGTGTGCAGCACGGTGGCCTCGATTCCGCGCACGGTGATCTTTTCTTCGTCGGCGGGAGAGTGGTCGGGCGGCTTGACCTCGGGGACGGCGACCTCGATCCAGGCAGCCTGTTCCTCCATGATCGCGACGAGAGGCAGGTCGGCCTGGTTGTATACGATCGGCGCGCCCGTGATCTGCTTGAGTTCGAACGCGCTGGCGATGTGATCGATATGCGCGTGGGTCACGACGATCTGCTTCACGGTGAGTTGATGCTTCGCGAGCACAGCCAGGATGCGCGGGATATCGTATCCCGGGTCGACGACGATGGCCTCGCGTGAAGTCTCATCTCCAAGCACGGTGCAGTTGCAGCCAAGAAGTCCGACAGCCAGGGTCTCGCGAATCAATGTTGTCTCCAAAACAAAAGCGCAGGCGGGTAGCCTGCGCTGTCGATGCTAAAAAATGGTTACTTCTTGGCGGGTGTCGTCTGGCTCGAAGGCGTGCCCGAGAACACGGAGTGGCCGCCGGCGTTGCGCGACATCATGACAGTGAGGCCAATGGAGGTCAGCATGAAGATGATGGCGGACCAAGTGGTCAGGCGAGTCAGCAGGTTGGCTGCGCCACGAGGGCCGAAAGCCGTCTGAGAACCCTGACCGCCGAAGGCACCGGCGAGATCGGCCGACTTACCCTGCTGTACCAGAACAACGCCAATAAGGAACAAGCAGACAACGACGTGCAGAATAACGAGAAGAATGATCATGGTTCGAGCGTTGCCTTCGGGCCGCAACTGCGGCAGAGTCCTGAAATAGTGGATTGGTACGGAGGAGGGGATGTGCCCCATGCCTTGCGGCGTTAGCTCCTCAATCTCGAAGTAAGTTTATCACCGGTTATCGTGCGGTGTCATGTGATTGATTTTATTCGAGGGTGCGTATTGTCATGTCGGCGGGCTACTAGCCGGCGCGACCTGCTACAGCGTTGTTCTCTTTCAAACGAGGTACGACCCGGCTGAAGACGCGCCGTACCGATCGGAAGGGCATGGCTTCAGCTGTTCAGCCATGCCACAAAAGCGGGGTTTAAAGGACTTTCCATTCTGCCGAAGGCTGGAGTGAAGCCCGCAGGGCGCAACGGCTGAATTGCTTTCTTTCGTACTGCCCAAGTTGCACAGAGACCCCTGGGGACATATTCGAGGATGTAGCCACACGTTTCGCCGCAATCAAAGAAAGCAATTCAGTCGCTCCGGCTACGCCTCCACTCCGGCCTTCGGCAGAACGGTAAGCTCCTGCGGAGCAGCTTCTACGGCCTGGCTGAAGCCAGGCCCTTCCGATCCGTGTCTCAACAAGCTGTTTGCATGGCTCGACTTTTCCCCAAGAGCAGCTTGATGACACGCCCTAATGTTACGAGAGCAGAAAACGCTCGAGCTCTGCGAAGAACGCGGGTGTTTCTTCCAGCCAGGGGAAGTGTCCACTTTTCTCAAAGATCACGAACGAAGACTCAGGGATGCCTTCGTGCAGACGTTCCGATAAGGCCACAGGGCAGATAAAGTCATGCCGTCCTACCAGGATGAGTGTCTTTGCCTTGATCGTGTCCAGAGATTTGGTCTGATCCGTTGGAACAGCCCTGTCAGCCGCAAACTGAGAGGTAAAGGCATAGGAAGAGATGGGGTCGGACAGATGCTTGCGGGCCAGAGATAGCGATTTTTCCGGGTTGTAAAGGTAGAGCGGCAGAACCTGCGCAATAAATGTTTCGAGGCTCTCATCGCTTGAGGCGGGGTTGATTTGTCCTGTAAAAAATGCCGAGACAACTTTTGTCGCCTCTTCAAACCGTGGATCGGTAGATCGATCCTGGAGGATTCGTTGTGTGTCTGCAGCTGCGCTCAACCCCAGCACCTGGCTACCGCTGAGCACCAACTTATTTACGCGGTCAGGATAGCGGGTGGCATAGGAGAGAGCAATGGCGCCAGAGTTGGAGTGGCCCAGGATGCTGATTTGTGAGAGGTCAAGATGCTTCCGCAGGGCCTCAAGATCGTCCGCCATATCAATGCTTCGCATAAGCATGGGATCGACTGGACGGCCTGAAAGCCCACTGCCTCGGGTATCGATAAAGACGAGCTTAAAGTGCTTGGATAGGGAACTGAAAGCACGCTGCAAGTAGCCGGAAGCTACTCCCCAGCCCGGAGGTACAAGAAAGAGCGCCGGACCATTGCCGATGGTCCTGTAATGAAGATCGACTCCATTGAGGTTTACGGTGTGATCTTCCGGAAGGCGTTCTTTGGGACTCATGATTCCTGTCTTATATTCCTGCTACGTGATTGTTCCATCGTCGAGGTTTTATTGATTGTCCTCTTGCAGCGTGCCTCTTGTGTGGTGCTGATTACGGAGAGCTTTACACCAGAGGCACACTGCATCAGAAGCCAGGGCCACAACGATTCCGCCTTATTCTTCTTCGTTGGTGCCTGTTGCTTCAAAAGTAACGTCACTATCATTCCACGTTATCTCTATGGGAGTTCCCAGGTTGCGCGATACGCGCTCAGTCATCTGTTTCTTCGCGTGGAACACGGTAAATTCCATAAAAGCCTTGTCGAAACCTTCCTTCCTCAAGACTGCCCTCAAGTCCGCTTCGCTTTTGTCAAGCGCTTGAACGAGGCTCTTCATGTTGTTGGGGCGACCCCATTCGGTTGTTCTGCTTATATGAATTGAATCTGCGGCAGTCAAAATAGAGGGGCCATTATTGTTAATCAGTTTCTGAGCGGCCGAACGCCGGGCAGTCAGATGAAACTGGGTAATCTTCAGATTGAGCGTCGCATCTTTAAAGGAGGTTGGAACACACGTGAAGTTCAGGTGAAAAGCTAATGGGAGGCTGCCGCTCTTGGGTGGAGGAATGTATGCCTTCGAGATGCAGTTACTGCGTCCTATGCAGCCATCGAGGCCTGTAGTGGGAAACCGAAACTCATCAATTGCGAGATCTTTAAATATCTCGTGGAGAAACTCGGTTTTGTCATTATTTTTGTAAAGGTCCATCACGTGGCTGCTTGGATGAAGACCTGCGTTCAATGAATTCGGTTCGATAAGTGGCATTGCTTCTCCAGCTTTAAGAGCTTGTAGATCTCGTTGCTGGAGAAATAACACCTGGCCCCGTGATCTATTCCCATGCGCTCGCATTCGAGAGATCGATGCCTCAAAGCTTCGCGTTTGCCTGAGGGGGAATTGAGCAGGCTCTAAAGGACGAGGTTTGACCCCTTACATCATGCGGTGCATTGCATTCAATCTCCTGCAGCCGTAGTCTTGACGAAAAAAAAGGCCAACCGATTCCGGTTGACCTTCGTAGTACTTGAAACGTTGGATTGGTGCGGAGGAGGGGACTTGAACCCCTATGCCTTGCGGCGCTAGCACCTCAATCCAATTATGGATGTCGCTTGCCCAACATCTTGTCGCGCAACTTACTTGCGTCTGATTTTTTTTTGTTGACTTGCTGGACTCGTAGACGGGTTTACCGTCGACGCGAATCTTGACCCACCAGACATCGCCTCGGAGATAAATCGTTCCAGAACCACTCGACTTAGTTGTCCTTACCCAATGTAACCGTAAAGCTAGTGCGTCTACCGATCAATACTTATTCTTTTCGATCGATCTCACTCATAGTCGATTGTTGTGGGGCTGACAAATGCTCCACGACGGCTAGAGTCAGGGCCAGCAGGATCGCGCCGAACCAGCAGTACCAGCCTGCAAGGGGATGAACCATATACGAAACTAAGACGCCACCCTCGTCCTCGTGGTAAGGCATCGTCATCAGTTGAAACGTCTGCAAAGCCAAGGGCACGGCGAAAGCAAGGCAAAGTATGGCTCCGCGCGTCCTCCTAAGCAGAACCAAAATGCAGCTGAACAGCAGAAGAGGATTCGCGAGAACAGCAAAGTTCCCAAGGAAAGGACCAAGTAGTCCGCCAAGGGCCATTTGTGTGCCCGTTTTGACTACGTGGCCTGCGGGAAACTCGACGCCTCCCGGACCGGTAGACATTTGCCTAAAGAAAATTGCCGGCAGCTGAAGTGATATAGCAAAGAGTGCAATCACACCGATCAGCGGGAGTATTGTTCGGAGGGGGGCTGTCGCATGCGCTACCAGTATATGCGTCAGGACGCTTCACAACAGTTTTGCGAGGATGGCCAGCTAATAGAAAGTGATCGGTACGCTTATTGCCGAAACGGGTATCTGTCGAACGACAACTCCGAAGAAGTCCACGCATATCACTTTCTTTCCGCAATGGTTACAAAAATGGTTATAGTGACGAAAAAGCAAGCCAACCGGAGTCGGTTGGCTTGCTCGTAAGTACTTGAAACTTTGGATTGGTGCGGAGGAGGGGACTTGAACCCCTATGCCTTGCGGCGCTAGCACCTCAAGCTAGTGCGTCTGCCAATTTCGCCACCTCCGCATGGAGCCTGACACACGCGAAAGTGCGACAGGAGTGACGTGCAATCCGTAGTTGAGTATAGCACCTTCGGCGGGGCATTCAACCCCCCTGTGGATCACTGATTTGAAGACGGCAGCGGTGGATATTAAAAATAGCGGGTAAGCTCCGCGATGCGGGCCAGTTCAAGCAGCTTTGCATTGCCGGTGGGGGCGTCGACGGTCTCGTGCTCCAGCACCCAGGTGAAACCGTGTGGAACAAACACGGCATGGAATCCGGCCGCCAGAGACGGATTGATATCTGACTTCGGAGAGTTGCCGATCATCCAGGTATTCGCTTTGTCGAGGCTGTGGCGTGCGGCCAGTTCGCGGTAGGCCGTTTCGTTCTTTTCGGCCAGAATTTCCACGGCTGAAAAGAAGGGCCGCAGTCCCGAGCGCTCCAGTTTGTCGGTCTGCTCTTCCAGATTTCCCTTGGTGACGAGCATGAGCCGGTGGCGACGGCTCAGTTCTTTTAGGGTTTCGGAGACGCCGTCGAGCAGTTCGATCTCTGCTGCCGAGATCGACTCCGTAAAGGACACGATGCGCGCATGCTTCTCCGGGGTGATCACGGAATCCGTGAGTTGCTCAAAGCAGGTGACCAGCGATCGGCGAAAGCTCTGCAGGCCATAGCCATGCGCGGCGATGGTAGCGCGCTCGCAGGTGTTGAGGTGTTCGCGGACCTCCTCCGGCGAATGCACGCGGTGGTCGAGGTAGGAGATGAACGCCGCGATAGCGCGCTCGAAGTAGATGTTGTTCTCCCACAGCGTATCGTCCGCGTCGAAGAGAAGCGTCTGGTTGAGGGCGCGAGCTGGAAGCTCAGCTTGCGAGCCGGTTGGAGTTCCTGCGATGATCGAGCTCATGCGCTCATTGTAATGAACGCGGACGCGCCGTTCGGGTGCGATGGTACTCTCGCCAGCATGGATAAAGCCGCATACGAGGACAGGACAAAGGGCGATGGCGCGTGGCCCCTGGCGTTTCTCCTGTCCCTTGCGGCGATCTTCTTCCTCACCTACTTCAATCGATTTGCCGGGCTTCGCTCGGGAGACGGCGAGTTCAGTGGCGGCGTAGCCTTCCTGGCCGGCAAGCTCCCATATCGCGATTACTACACGGCGGGTCCTCCGCTGAATCAGATCAAGTCGGCACTGGAGCTTGCGATCTTTGGCAAGACGCTTCTGGTTGCCCGTCTTGCCGCGGTTGCGGAGAGATTGGTGATTGCCGCGCTGCTGTATGCGTGGCTGCGGCGAATCTTCAGTTCCTGGGCCTCGGCGATTGCCGCCCTGGTGACGATCATCGTCTCGGCGGGCGATCACACGGACCCGCTGGCTTCCTACAATCACGACGCAATTCTCTTCGCGATCCTGTGCGGCTTTCTGGCGAGCCTCTCGCTGGAAGCCAGACACACACGGCGAGTTTTACTTCTGGCCGCTCTAGCTGGAGTGGCCGCTAGTCTCAGCTCTCTGACGAAGCAGACGGTGGGGCTCGGATCGACGGTCGCTGTGCTGGTTCTTGGGATTGTGGCGATCTTTCAAATGGGTGGAATCAGACGCTCCCTTAGCTGGGCGCTGGCCTACTTGGCTGGCTTTGCCGTGCCTGTACTGGCGTTGGGGATCTATCTCCATCGCCTCGGTCTTCTGCAGGCGTGCCTCACGATGCTCTTTGTGAGCGGCCCCTCGGCCAAGGCCTCCGCTCCGCATGCTTTTTTGACGCGCGAGTTTTCTGTCGCTGCGGACAATCCGGCCTGGGTGATCCCGGCCCTGATTGCGCTGGTACTGAGTGCTCGCGCTATCTGGCGCTCTGTAGCAGATAGCAGAAGGAGTGAAGAGTGTCTTCCCGTGCGCTGGCCTTACCTTTGGCTGATTGTGCTTGCAGTGATTGGGTTGGCTGTGGTTCTCGATCTCACGGCGTTGCCTGCTCTCAACGATTTCTCGAAGTGTTCCGTGTATTACGTTCTGCTGGCCGGTAGTGTTCTGGGGGCTGTGGTCCTTGGGTATGGACTGAAGGCTCGCAGAGTGGATGCGCGCCTCTGGCAGATCGTTTTGTTTGCAGGAGTCGGATGGTCTGTCGCTGTAACGCTTTCGCTCTCGTGGCCGGCGTTTGAAGCCATGACTCTTCCGGGATTGGCGCTTCTGCTCGCTGCGGTTCTGGAAGGCTCAAAGGGCTGGGGCAGGCGGTTTATCTTTCTAGTGATCGCAGCGATGGTCTTTCTTGCGGTGCGCGAAAAGCTGGATCTGCCGTTCAGCTTCGATCATCAGGACGAACCCGCCATCCACTTTGCTACGCAGTCCTCCGCAGAGTCCATGCTGCGCGGTATGCGCCTGCCGCCCGAGACTGTGCGCCTTCTGGATGTGACCGCCTCGACGATGAGAGAGAAGGCGGGAGCGGGCGATACGGTCTTTACCTATCCCGAGATGGGCCTGCTCTATGTCTTGAGCGGAAAGAATCCACCGACGTGGTCGGGGTCGCACAACATCGATGTGGTTCCTGATAGCTTCGCGCGTGAAGAGGCCGATCGTGTGCTGCGGGCCCGTCCTGCTGTCCTGCTCTACGCGCGGCCTACAGAAGCCCAGCTTCGCCTTGAAGAAACTGTCTGGCGTAATGGAAACCGCAGTGGGCAACGCGATCTCGTCGCGGTACTCGATACGCTTGCAGCGGAATATCAACTGGTGGATACCTTCCGTCTCGAGCCCGGAGATAACCCGATACGTTTGTATGTGCGACGCTCCCAGTAGGTTGACACCCTAAGAATTGGATTGCTATAAAGGGCGCTCCACGAACTTACTGCATGAACAACGCCTGCGTGAGAGCCTTTCAGGATCAGCTTTGTGAACGTTATTCGTTCGGGTGGAAGATACAAATCAGTCAAAGAGGTCCCTCGCTGAGGGTCTTTTCTGTATAGAGATCTGAGAAGCCGTAGTGATACGCGGTTAAGGAGAGACTGTGAACTGGAAGGGAATCATCGGTTATTCATCCCTGAAAAAGAGATTTCTGGTGCTGACTGGCGTATGCCTGTCTTCGGTGACTCTCTTTCCCGCCTATTCCCAATCGATTGCTTCTTCTGGCAAGACAAAGACTGTTCTGATTTACGAGCAATCCAATCTGCCTCTCGAAACGCGTTTGGCAGACCTCTTGGGCCGCATGACTCTCGAAGAGAAAGTCCGGCAACTCGACTTCTATAGTGGGACGGACAGTCTTCTTGATCGTGGCTCCAAGAACTCACTGCCGTCCAAACAATCGCCCTTTAGTACCGCAAAAGCTGATGCTCTATTCGGGAGCCTGGGCGCTGGTGCAATTCATGATCTGGACCCCACGCCTGAGCAATACAACACGATCCAAAGATGGGTGATCGAACACAACCGCCTGCATATCCCGGCTCTTTTTATCGAAGAGGGTCTGCATGGTTTTGACACGGGAACGGTCTTTCCTGCACCGCTCAATCTTGCATCTACCTGGGACCCTTCCGTTGCAGAGAAGACAGGATCTGCGATTGCCGCAGAGGCTCGTGCTACCGGCGTAGGGATGATTCTTGCTCCGGTGCTAGATCTCGCGCGTGATCCGCGATGGGGCCGTATAGAAGAGGACTTCGGCGAAGATCCTTATCTTACCGGCCAGATGGGGCTAGCTTATGTTCGTGGAGCCCAGGGCGAAAGTCTCAACACGGATCACAACGTAGTTGCAGAGCCGAAGCATTTTGCCGCTCATGGCTCTCCGGAGGGGGGTACGAACACGTCTCCCGTTCATATCGGCGAGCGCGAGTTGCGCAGCGTCATGCTTAAATCCTTCGAGCCCGCGTTCCGGCAAGGTCACGCGATGGCGACGATGGCGGCCTACCATGAGATCGACGGCATCCCCGTGACTGCGGACCCCTACCTGCTGAAGACCATCCTTCGCCAGGAATGGGGTTTTCAGGGCATGGTGCTCTCCGATCTGGGTGCGATTCGGCGTCTCTACCAACTGCACCAGGTGGCTTCTTCTCCCAAAGCGGCATCGTGCCTGGCGATCAAGTCCGGGGTCGACATGCAGTTTTACGACTTCGACCATGATGTGTTTCAGAAAGCTCTTATCGACTGCGTACACGAAGGCAGCCTGCCTCAGGCCGATGTGGATAGAGCGGCTTCAGCGGTTCTCCGCCTCAAGTTCACGCTGGGTCTCTTTGATCGCCCGTATGTTGACCCAACCCTCAATGCGAAAGCGTATCGTTCGAAGCCGCACCTCGACGTCTCTCTGCAGTCCGCGCGGGAGTCACTGGTGCTGCTCAAAAATGAGAATGGCTTGCTGCCGTTTTCAAAGTCCATCCAACGAATCGCTGTAATCGGTCCGAATGCAGATGTCGCCCGGTACGGTGATTACGAGGAAGAAGCCAATGGCTTGCACATCAGCATTCTGCAAGGCGTAAAGGCCGAAGCGCCTCATGCGCAGGTAGAGTTCGATTCAGGCAAAGATATCGCCGCCGCGGTCGCGAAGGCCAAGTCCGCAGACGTTGTGATTCTGGGGCTCGGAGAGTGGCGCGGTATCTCGGGCGAAGCCTTCGACCGAACCTCGCTGGATCTGCCTGGAGAACAGGAGAAATTACTGGAAGCGATTACGGCGACGAATAAACCAGTAGTGCTGGTGCTCGAAAACGGACGCCCACTTACAATCGGCTGGGCGAAGGCTCATGTTGGTGCGATCGTCGAGGCCTGGTATCCCGGCGAATTCGGTGGTCAGGCTATTGCGGAGACGCTCTTTGGAGACAACAACCCAGCGGGCCGGCTCACCATTACCTTCCCGAAGACGGTGGGCCAAATCCCCGACTACTACAACACGGATCCTTCCAGGGCTTATGACTCGGACCTTACCAGGAGGAAGGTTTACGTTGATAACGACAGTCAACCGCTGTTTCCCTTTGGCTATGGCCTGAGTTACACGACTTTTCATTATTGTGATCTTCAGGTCACGCCGCCGGCTGCAAAATCCAATGAAGACGTCTCCGTCACCTTCACCGTTACGAATACAGGGACCAAGGCAGGAGATGAAGTGTCGCAGGTCTATCTGCGCGAGCAGTTCAGCAGCGTAGAGACTCCGGTGCGATCTTTGAAAGCTTTTACGCGTATGCCTCTACAGCCACAAGAAAGCAGAACGGTCACTCTGAAGATTCCCCGGTCTGAATTGGCGGTTTGGAATGCCGATGAGAAGTGGGCTGTCGAGGGAGGGAAGTACACCGTATGGGTAGGCGGATCTTCTGAGGCAGACTTGGCGAAGGAGTTCGATCTTCAGCCTTGAGGCAGGGTATTAGGGAATGCTCTTCGGACTGCCTAGAGGTGATTGCAGTTGCATTTGTTTTTCTGGTTGTCATTCCGAGCGCAGCGAGCGAATCTGCTGTCTCCCGTTTTTTGCCAGCGCCGCAAACATTGATGCGAAGGCTCCAACCATGCCGCAGTTCCGATTCACATATCATCTGGGTGGTACGAACGAAGAACGGGAGACAGCAGATTTGCTCGCTGCGCTCAGAAGGACAACCAGAAAAGCAACATTGCCGTATACCAATAAGAAAACGGCTTCTAAAGCCATCCGCAGAGCGTCGCCACGCGTTCCGCCCATTCGTCTTCCGTTGGAAGCGAGGGCAGAGGAACCTCGAGTTGTGTTCCGGCAACCGCGCTACCGATAGCGTGTTGAAGCCCTGGTAGCATGCCTTCTTCACCGCCTTCGATAACTGTGGCCCAAGGAGTTGAGCGCAGGATGTCGCTCACGCCGGACTCGCGATGCAGCAGCACCGGCAGGCCGCGTTCGAGGGCTTCAATCGCGGGGATGCCGTATCCCTGAACGGCTGGCATAAGGAACAGGTGAGCCTGCGTGTAAATTTGCTGCAGCTCTGCGTCGCTTACGTATCCGAGGAAGTGAACGCGCTCGGCCAGTCCAAGCACGGAGGCCAGCGATTGCATCGCCTCCATCTGCGAGCCACGACCGGTGATATCCAGCGACCAGTTCAACTGCGATGAGAGTGGGGAAGAGTCACGCTCCAGCGTTGCCAGGGCGCGCAGTATCCAGTCGATCCTCTTGTTGGCTTCGATCCGCGACACGCTCAGCATCCGCAATTCGCTCTGTACCGGCCGCAGATGGAACGCCTGGGGATCGCTCAGACCGCCCATGCGCGCGATGTCGGCTTCCACTCCATAGACGAGCCGAGTCTCATTGCGGAGGTACTCGCTGGTGACGATGGTATGGCCGCCACTGCGCAGGCCGTGCGCAGCGATCTTGTCGGAGACCCAACGCGCAAGGCGTCGTTTGGCGGTGAACTGATTCGTGTCTTCGAAGAGGCTCGGCGTATCGTGCATCAGGCAGTGGAAGCCGCGCATTCCGGCTAGCGTGGCATGCAGCGCTGGCTGAAAGCCTGACATCAGTGGAGCAGGGGCCTTGGGCCTTGCGGAGAAGTACTGGCGCAGGGCGGCGATCTTCTTCGTCGCGCGCATCTCCGGACGAAGCTGCACGACCTCGATAGGATGGCCTGCGTGAGCCGCCATGTCGACATGGTCGATGTAGGTGACGAAGTGGTGCGGAAGATCGTGCTGCATCAGCCAGCGCGACAGCGCGAGGACGCTACGCTCCGCACCGCCCATCGCCTCAATCTCGGTCAGGACGATGGCGCGTGAGTTTATTGGGATCTCTCGGCTCATCGTCCTCCCGGGTTATCGAACGGCCAGTTCGTCGAGATAGGTAAAGAACTCGGGGAACGAGATGCTTGCCGCTTCTGCACCGTGGATTTCGGTCTCGCCCTCGGCACGTAGCGCCGCGATGGAGAAGGCCATGGCGATGCGATGGTCCATACCGGAGTCGACGATTCCGCCGCGCAGGCGCTGGCCGCCGGGGACATCCATGCCGTCCTCGTGCTCCGTAACCTCTGCGCCCATTGCGCGAAGGTTCTTCACGACGAGAGCGATGCGGTCGGACTCCTTCACGCGCAGTTCCTTCGCATCGCGGATGCGGATTCCATCCTGCGTATAGGGTGCGATGGCGGCGATGACGGGCAGCTCGTCGATCAACTGCGCGGAGAGTGCGCCTGCGATATCGATTCCTTTCAGGCCACCACGGCTGCGATTGACCTGGATGGTGCCGGCCATCTCGCCGTACTGTTCCTGCACGTCGAGCACCTTGATCGTGCCGCCCAGAGCGGTGATGACGTCCAGCAGGGCAGCGCGCGTCGGGTTCATTCCCAGCAGGTCGAGCACAAGGTTCGAATCTTCGAACAGCAACGCCGCGCACAGGAAGAACGCAGCAGAAGACATGTCGCCCGGAACGGTTGCGTCGATGGCTTGCAGCTTCTGTCCGCCTTGGATATACAGGCGTTCGTCGCGCCGTTCGAGCTCTACGCCGAAGGCCCGCAGGGCGTGCTCGGTATGGTCACGCGTGCGAACCGATTCGGCGAAGGAGGTAACGCCCTGTGCCTGCAATCCGGCGAAGAGTACGGCGGTTTTGACCTGCGCGCTGGCGATGGGAGCGTCGAAATCAATGGCCTTGAGCGGAGCGCCGTGGACCGTCATTGGGGCGTGGCCTTCGGTCAACTCGATGCGAGCTCCCATGGCCTCAAGCGGCTTGCGAATGCGCTCCATGGGCCGCACGGTCAGCGACTCGTCGCCGACAAAGGTGTACACGCCCTGTTGTGGCGCCACGAGGCCTGCAAGCATCCGCATCGTCGAGCCGGAGTTGCCGCAATCGAGGTTGTGCTTCGGCTGATGCAGGTTGCCGCCCGTGCCGGTAACGGAGATCGTCCGGCCATCGAGCGCAACCTGTGCTCCCATGGCCTTCATGCAGCCCAGCGAGCTGTGGGGATCAGCACCGGTAGAAAAGTTTGTCAGCCGCGAGGTCCCCGCGGCAAAGCCAGCCAGCATGGCGTAGCGATGCGAGATCGACTTATCGCCAGGCAGGGTAAGAGAACCGCGCAGGCTGCGCGCTGGACGAACGATCTGTGTCGTAGAGGCTGAAGCGTGTGAGACAGAGGACATACTTTTATCTTAGAGCCAACATATGAACAGGAAGTAGAAAACAGGAGACGGGAAAGGTAACTCTCGCTCTGTTTCCTGTTTTCTACTTCCTGTTTCCTGCTGCTTAGTGTCCCGGAGGATTCTCCGGCATGATGCGAATGTCTTCTACGCCGCGATAGCGCTCGGCGTAGTCCATGCCGTAGCCGATCACAAAGCTGTTGGGAATCTTGAAGCAGACGTAGTCGGCTTCGATCGGCACGAGACGGCGCTCAGGCTTGTCCAGGCAGGTCGCAATCTTCAGCGAGGCGGGCTTGTGCTGCAGCATGAGGCCGCGCAGGTAGCTCAGGGTCAGGCCGGTGTCGAGAATGTCCTCGACCAGGATGACGTGCTTGCCTTCAATGGGGTTGTCAATGTCCTTGATGAGCTTGACGGCGCCGGAGGAGACACGGGCGCGGCCATAGCTCGAGACGGCGACGAAATCGAAGGTGTTGTCCACCTCGATCGAACGGGCGAGATCGGCGAGAAAGATGGCCGCGCCCTTGAGCACGCCGATCAGCACAATGGCTTGTCCGGCATACTCCTCGGAGATTTCTTTGCCCAGCGCGCGAACACGCTCAGCGATCTGTTCTTTTGAAAAGAGGACTTCCATTGTTCCAGGCGGCACAAACTCGGGCAGATTCGTAGACATGGGCGTAGGTTAGCGCGAAAACATGCTGAGGAAAACGTGTGACTATCTTAAGCTTGACGCTATCCGAACGAGAGTTTGCCCCTCCTCCCGATATACTCGAAGACGACATGTACCCGTTTATCAATATTGGTTCCTTCCATATCGGAACGTTTGGACTGCTTCTCTGGCTGGCGGCCGTCTGCGCCACCGTCGTACTGCATAAGAACTTTGTTCGCAACGGCGTAGACGCCGACGCCCTCACGATCGTCGCCCTGGTCACGCTTGCCGGTATTCTGGGCGCAAAGACCTGGCACGAGCTGGAGAATCCGCGCGAACTCTACCTTGCCTGGCATCAGATCATGCTGCCGGGATGGCATCATCCTGTGGATATCCTTTTCGGCTTTCTGCGTTGGTTCCAGGCAGGTTTTGCCTGGTTCGGCGGGCTGCTGGCCGGGATTATCATGCTGATTGTTCAGGGCCACTTGGCCAAGCCCAACGGTCTGCGCGGACTGCGCGCTGGCCTGCGGTTGATGGATTTCGCAGCTCCTGCTGCCGCTATTGGCTACGGTGTGGGGCGTATCGGCTGCCTGACCTCGGGCGACGGCGACTACGGCATCAACACCACGCTGCCCTGGGGCGTCCATATGGCCTGGAATGCGCTGGTTCCGCCCAATCCTCCGAACGCCCTGGTGCAGCCGACCCCGGTCTACGAGCTGTTATTTGCTCTGGTGATTGGCTGGTGGCTCTGGAAGCGCGGCTCGAAGCCTCTCGCTCTGGGCTTCCTGACAGGGGAGTACCTGGTGCTCAGCGGAATCGGCCGTTTCCTGGTGGAGTTCGTCCGCATCAACCCGAAGCTCTACTTCGGTCATACGATGTCGAATGCGCAGGTCGCAGCACTCGGAACGATCGTCGTCGGTGCCCTGGTTATGTTTGCGACGCGCAATAACGAGGCGATTGTGTCTTCGCCGTTACCTGAGAAGGCACAGACCAACCCTGCAACGGCTTAGCTGGCTTAGCGCTCAGGGCGGGTTCAGGCATGTTCTGAGCGCTAAGATCATCGCTAGTTCTCGGAAGGTTTCTCGATGTGGTCGATTACGAGAAACTGTACAGAGCCCTTCGATGGTTCCAGCTTGAGCCCAAGTTGATCCTGAATCGCCACATCCAACGTTGGCAAGGGATCCATATCGCCTGCATCTCTATCGCTTAGCCGGGCACCGTGGTATCTCAGGATGAAGTCATATTTGCCGGTAAGTCCAGTCTTGTCTGTCACCGGATGGCCAAATTGTCCGGCCAACATATTCGTTATGTCTTTGATCGCACATCCATTAGCGATGAAATCAAAGCCAAGGTCGCTATCCCCTTGCTGGTAAAGCGGGGGGATGGGTCTGCCGCCCCACTCTTTAATTTGCTCAGGATTTGGTGGCTTGCCTTTTGTCGCCGACATCTTCGGTCCATTCTTGGCAACGACCAGATTGTAGGTAGGGCCTTCTCGCGTCTCCCAATGGGTCTTCAGCTTGAAGCGATCGGCGAGGAGCACCTGCATCATATGCTGCTGCTCCAGCTTTTCTTGAGCTTTGCTTAACTTTGCTAAACGTTCATCGGCAGCGCTGTCTGACTTTGCCTGAATATTGAACATCGCGTGCCAGTTCGGCATACCTACTATCTGGTCCCACCGGACATCATAGGCCATGCTAAGAAGGTTCATGGCGTCGAAGTTTACGATACGGATTGAGCTGGAATGAGGCTGAAAACCGCCCGTGACCGTATAAGAGTTCGCTTCCGGGCTCTGCCGGATTGAGGCGACATCAAACGTCAGTGTAGGCACATAGCCCTCGCTCGCAGGGGCAGCTTTACTCGCGTCGACCTGCGCGAATGCCGTTAGCACGGCGAAGATCATACATCCCCAGGCAAGCAACAATCGTTTACGAGCGAAGCTTCGTTTGCGTCCCAAAGGGTTCACCATAAGGCACCTTCTACACCTGGCCAGCCGGATGTCAGACGAGATGGATAGCGCTTTCCCTTATAACCTCTTCAGGTACTCCCGCGCTAGATCCAGTTCGGGAAACAGCCGCTCCTCAGCCTGAAACTCCTTGGAGTGCACACACCGCCGCCCGGCGCGTACGCGTACCGGGTGCTTCAAGTGCAGCATCTCGTGGTACAGCAGGTATTCGATGGCATAGCGCGGCGTTCCGGGCCTGTCGAAGACGCGGCTGACCACAATGGTGTTGTGCGCCGCGTCGTAGTGACCGAGCATGCGTTTAGCTACGTGGGCACTCCAGGTCAGCGTGGGGCGTCCCAGCAGGCCGTGGAAGAAGCGTTGATTGACGGCTTCAAAGACCTCATCCAGGTCGTAGAGATGCCCTTGAGCCGTGCTGATGCGCTTGCGGCCGCGGTCCTGCCGGATGCGCTCCGCCTGCTTGGAGACCACCTCCGACTGCGTATAGCGACGATAGCGGTCGGCGTGAACGGGGAAGATCGGTTTGCGGTACAGCTTGGCCAGCAGGATGTGCGCGATGGCGTGGTGGATCGTGTCGGGTGCGTAGATCAGCAGATCCGAGAGCCGGACGATGAGTTTGCCATCGCGCAGCCGGATCGTCGTGTTGAGGCTGGTGAAGCGGCGAAACTTGATCTCCAGCGCAGGAATGGGAGCGCGCGGGCGAATCTCGCGGTACTCCTGCTCGAAGATCGAGAGGAGCTCGGGTGAAACAGATGGCAAAGCGGTAACAGACACGGCTTTGGTCAGCTTAACACGCGGAGGCTCAAACGCTATGGGGAGACTGGTTGTGAAGGCTAATTCTCCGTGGGCTCTCTATCGACATGGTCGATCACCAGCATGTTGACAGGCACCTGTTGGGTTTCCAGCTTGAGTCCCAACTGTTCTGTCAATGCTGTAAAGATCGAGGGGAGCGGGGAATCCGTTGATTCGTTGGGGGAGTAGTCGAGCTTGAAGTCGTAACTGCCTTGAATGCCTGTCTTATCGACGACCGGACGTCCCACCGGATGCGACAGAAGTGAGGCAAGGTCCTGGAGCGACAGGTTCTGCCCCTGTAACCCGTTGGGGAGAATATTGGCATTATGGTTGGCCTCCCCTTTACTTGTCTGTAGTTTGGGGCCGCCCTTGGCTACTAACAGTGCATACCCTTTGAAATACTTGGTCTCGTGATGAACCGTCAGATGAAAGCGCTGTTCAAGGAGCTGCTGCAATAAGGGCTTGAGCTGCTCATAGGTAAGAGAAGTTTCTCCTTCGGGCTTCGCCGAGACATCGTAAAGCGTTGAATCAGACCAACTGGGCTTTTGCAGAATCTGGTAGTCATCGACTCCGAATGCCAACTGCAGAAGAAGGGGAAGAGATATATTGGTCGCGGTAAATCGAGTCGTCCCCAAATAGTTGAATGAGGTAAGCCCGTTCCCGCCTGGCGGGCTGAGTCGTACCGATGCCACTTCAAATGTAGTTGGTGCTTGCGCGTGGCTATAGGGAACAGCCTTGCCGCACAGCGCGAGAGCTCCAATGAGCATGACAAAGATGAACAGCCTTTTGACGATCCAGTTGCACCCGGCCATAGAACGCCTCGCAGACACCGCCGTAGTTTACTTCACGTTCTGCAACGCGATCAGTCGGTGGCGCGCCTGGAATTCCTGATCGGGAAACTTGCCGTTGGCCGCGGTGAGAAATGCGCGGTAAGCCCGCGCTGCTTCCTTGGACTCGTGTAGCGTGTCATGCGCGGTGGCTTCGAGGAAGAGCGACGACGGCGAGTTGGGCAGGACGGTAGCGCGTGCTGTGAGCGCCCGCAGGGTGACGTGAGGATCATGGTTCTTGGAGGCTGCAAAGGCCAGATGGCCGGCAGCCTCACCCCAGTCCTCAGGCGTAGCAAAGTTCGAACGCATGCCGACAGCCTTCTCTAGCAGAACCTGGGCCTCAGGATAGTGCTGTTGCTGGATGAACGCGTCCGCAAGATCGTCCAGCAACGACGGGTCTTTGGGGTTGCGGTCGACGAGCGTCTTGTAGATCTTTTCGGAGTCCTCGAATTGACCGTTCATGCCATACAGCCGGGCGAGCAGGCGGGTGGTGCTGTCGTCGGCGGCGAGCTGGGGATCCGCCGCGCGCATCTGCTCCACCAGCGGAATCGCCTGCTGCGCCTTGTCTTCCGAGACATAGACCGACGCCAGTTGCGATACGAGCCGCGGATCATTGGGATGGGCCTTCAGGGCCGAGGTTAAAACTGTCTCTGCCTCTTCCGACTTTTTCTCTTGCACGAGCACGTGAGCGAGTCCAGCGACGGCATCGATGTTCTGCGGATCGGCAGCGATCGCGCGGCGGAACTCTGTCTCTGCATCGTCATTGTCTCCCGCGCGAGCGGCGAGATCCGCAGTGGCTAACGTGTCGCTGGAAGCTTCTCCCGTCAACTTCACTGCCGCCAGTAACTCATCGCGTGCTGCGTCCGGGTGCGATGACTGGTCCATCGAAGCTAAGGCCCGCAGCGCGCGGCCGCGCAGCTCAGGCGCCGCTGAGGTCAGTGCAGCGGCATCCTGCAACTCCTGGTGGGCCTTCTCCAACCGGCCGGCGCGCGCATCCAGCAGTCCGAGAGCGACACGAGGCTCGCCCAGCGTTGCATCCGCTGTGATCGCATTCGCATAGGCCAGCGCTGCGGCATCTTCTTCACCGTTTCGCTCTTCCGCAAATCCCAGATCGTAGAGCACGTGCGCATCCTTCGGCAGCTCTGCGGCCAGGACCTTGAGTTTGGCTGAGGCGTCCTTGTAGTCCTGATGTTCGAGCGCTGTCTCCGCCTCCTGAATGCGAGCGCTGGCGGCATCTTCGCGGGAGTGGTCATCGGCGGCGTGGGTGCCCGCTGGCAGCTGCTGCGCCTGCGCTGTTCCCAGCGCTATACCAAAGGCGATGGTGAAGAAGATCGAAGGCCGAATCATGCTCTCTCGTTTCCGTCGCCCAGCACCGTAGCGAGCCACTTTCCTGTGTGCGAACCCGTCACTTTGACGATCTCTTCGGGGGTTCCGGTAGCGACGACGTGTCCGCCACCCGAGCCGCCCTCAGGGCCCATGTCGATGACCCAATCGGCGCTCTTGATGACATCGAGATTATGCTCGATCACCAGCAGAGATCCACCGCCATCGATCAGCTTGCGAAACGCGGAGAGCAGAGTGGCGACATCTTCAAAGTGCAGGCCAGTCGTCGGCTCATCGAGGATGTAGAGGATACGGCTTGCAACCCGCTTGGCTTCGCTCTTGACGCCACCTGCACCGCCGGAGGCTCCGGAACGCGCCGAGGCGAGATGCTGTGCCAGCTTCACGCGTTGCGCCTCGCCACCGCTGAGCGTCGTGGCGCTCTGGCCGAGCCGCACATAGCCCAGGCCAACTTCATCCAGCACCGCGAGCTTGTCGACGATCTTGGGATGGCCCGCAAAGTACACGAGCGCCTCTTTCACCGTCATGCCAAGCACGTCGTGAATGTTCTTGCCCTTGTACTTGACCTCAAGCAGAGAGGCCTTATAGCGGGTGCCGTTGCACTCCTCGCAGGGAAGCTCGACGTCGGCAAGGAACTGCATTTCGACCGTGACGGTGCCGTCACCTTCGCAGACATCGCAGCGTCCGCCGGGGACGTTGAAGGAGAAGGAGCCTGCCGACAGCCCTTTGCGTTTGGAATCAGGCTGTGCCGCAAAGAGTTCGCGGATGGCGTCGAAGGCCTTGATGTACGTCACGGGATTCGAGCGGGGCGTGCGCCCAATCGGCGACTGATCGACCAGAACTACATCGTTCAGGTACTGCGTGCCCGAAAGCTCGCGATAGAGATGCGCCGGGTCGCCGCCTTCGGTTTGTCCTAGCGCCTGCATCAGCGCGCGATACAGCACCTGATGCACGATGGTCGACTTGCCCGAGCCGGAGACGCCCGTCACACAGCACAACAGGCCGAGCGGGACCTCGAGGTCTACGCCGCGCAGGTTATGAATGCGCGCGCCCTTGAGCAGCAGCTTCTCGCGGCCCGGTTCACGGCGATGCTTCGGTATGGCGATCTTCGCGCGGCCGCTCAAATACTTGCCTGTTAGCGATGCCGGATTGTCGCGAACCTCGTCAACGGTTCCTGCCGCGAGCAATCGACCGCCAAGCTCGCCGGCGCCCGGTCCAAGATCCAGCAGGTAGTCGGCGGAGCGAATGACGTCGGGATCGTGCTCGACGACGAGGATCGTATTGCCGAGGTCGCGGAGCTCTTCCATGATCGTGACGAGCTTCGCGGTATCGCGTGCATGCAGGCCGATGGAGGGCTCGTCGAGCACATAGAGTGCACCGACCAGCCGCGAACCCAGGCTCGTCGCGAGTTGAATGCGCTGCGACTCGCCGCCGCTCAAGGTGGAGCTCAGGCGGTCGAGCGTCAGGTACTCCAGCCCGACCTGCTCGAGAAAGTGCACTCGCTGGCGCACCTCTTCGAGGATCTTTCCTGCGATCTCAGTCTGTGCAGGCGTGAGCTTCAACCCGTCAAAGAACTCTTCGGCAGCTGTGATCGTCAGAGCGCTGACTTCACAGATATTCCGGCCTTCGATCAGCACGGCACGAGCTTCGGCGCGGAGACGCTGGCCCCGGCAATCAGGGCAGGTGGCGTAGCCGCGATAGCGCGACAGGAAGACGCGCACATGCAGCTTGTACTTCTTGCGTTCGAGGTCGGCGAAGAAGCCGCGGATGCCGGACCAACTGCCTTGTCCGTCTTCGATGAAGCGCTGCTGTGCCTCGGTCAGGTCGTACCACGGCACGTCGGTCGGAATGCCGGCGGTCTTAGCCGCGCGCTTCATCTCTCCGTGGTGGGCGCGATACTTCGGCTTCGTCCACGGATCGATCGCACCTTCATCGAGGGTCTTCGACTTGTCGGGAATGATGAGCCCGGGATCGAAGTCGATGGTGTTGCCGAAACCCTGGCAACGCGGGCACGCGCCGAACGGGTTGTTGAAGCTGAACAGTCTCGGCTCCGGCTCGCGATAGGCGCGATGGCAGGTGGAGCACTCGAATGCTGCTGAGAACCGCAGTGTCTCGGCCTGCTCGTCGTCCTCGCGCGGAACGGTGCGGAAGACGATCTCGCCGGCCTCGCGATAACCCGT
Source organism: Granulicella mallensis MP5ACTX8 (assembly GCF_000178955.2). Classification (NCBI taxonomy): domain Bacteria; kingdom Pseudomonadati; phylum Acidobacteriota; class Terriglobia; order Terriglobales; family Acidobacteriaceae; genus Granulicella; species Granulicella mallensis. Next base: position 2,914,948 of record NC_016631.1, read on the forward strand.
CTCGATGGCATCGACCAGGCGGCTGCGAATGTCGATCGACAATGCGAGCCGGTCCGTGAGCACGTAGATCGGCCGCTTTTCTACAGCACGGAAATCGAGTTCCAGCAGCGATTCGGGGGTAGAGAACTCAACGATACGACCGGAACCTTCACCATCTTCAGAGGCCTGCCAGAGCCGGTTGTAGCCACGGCGGCGAAGCTCTCCCAGCCGCTCCTTGATGGCATCAGTTACATCGACCGCGACGGGTGTGGTTTCTTTCTTTGCCTTGGCTGTTTTCTTTGGAGCCTTCTTTACAGGCGCTCCAGCAGCGGCTTCGGCATCTACAGAAGGCCCCTGCATGGGCTCGAACTTGATCTCGCGTCGCACGACAGGGAAGAGTGCATAGACGCGTGTGCCTTCCGGCTGTGCGAGTACGCGGGTTACGATCTCATCCACCGTGTCGTGGCGAACGATGCCGCCGCAGTGCAGGCACGTTACCGTTCCGCAGCGGGCATAGAGCAGGCGCAGATAGTCATAGATCTCGGTCGCAGTGGCTACCGTGGAGCGAGGATTGCGAGTCTGGTTCTTCTGCTTGATCGCAATCGCCGGAGCGAGGCCGTCCATGTGGTCGACGTCGGGCTTTTCGATGCGTTCAAGAAACTGACGAGCATAGGCCGACAGGCTTTCGACATAGCGGCGCTGACCTTCGGCATACACCGTGTCGAACGCGAGCGAGGATTTGCCCGAGCCGGAGACGCCGCTGACCACGGTCAGCGAGTTATGCGGAATATCGACGTCGATGCTCTTCAGATTGTGCGTTCGCGCACCGCGAATGACGATCTTGTCGTTAGCTGCCGGTGTTGCCATGGATTAGTTTGCCCTCTGGGGCCGCAGGATCTCAATCAGCAACAGGCACGCGCCCACCACGATGGCCGAATCGGCCACATTGAAGTCCGGCCAGTGATAGTGCACGATGTGGACTTCGAGAAAGTCCACGACATGCTTATAGAGAATGCGGTCATAGAGATTGCCGATTGCGCCGCCCAGGATCAGCGCCAACGCAACGGACGTAAGTGTGAAACTGCGCCCCAGCTTCCACAGGAGCACGAGCACGAGCACGATAGCCGCAACCGAGAAACCGACGAGCAGGTTTCTTACGAACAGGGGAGACTTGGCGCTCTCAAACATGCTGAAGGCCGCGCCCGTGTTCAGTACATGTGAGAGCCGAAAGACCTTCGGGATGACAACAATCGTGTGACCAATCTTGATATGGGCTTCGATCCAGGCCTTGGTCAAGCGATCGACAAGAACCACGAGTGCCGACAGTATTAACAGTAACCAGCGCGAGTCGCGCCCCACTGTGCGAGTCGTCATTACACAGCCTCCCCGGACATTGCCGGAAAATCAATTGCTTCAAGCGCCTCAGCGCAACGCCCGCAGACCGCGGGCCAACGGGCATCAACACCCACATCGGGAACGACGCGCCAGCAGCGGCCGCACTTGGTGCCTTCGGCAACAGTGGCCCGGATGAGGATCACTTTGTCTTCATTGGTCGCGCCCACAACCTGCACGCTGGCTTGCGACACGTTGAAGAACTCCGGCAGAGCCTCTTCGTATTTCACGAGCAGGATGGCATCCGCAGAGCCTTCTTGCGCCATGATTTGGATGCTTGCTTCGAGAGATTTGCCGATAGCCTTCGATAGTCGCAGAGCCTCGAGTTCGACCATGACAATCGAACGAATGGCCAGCAGCCGTTCCCAGTCAGCCTCGATTCCCGAGACGGTTCCGGGCACGATCTCCTGCATGGCCGGAAACAACGCCAGATGAACGCTGGAAACACGATCCTCCATCTTCGGCAGGTACTGCCAGACCTCCTCGGCGGTGAACGAGAGGATCGGTGCGATGAGACGGGTCAAGGCTTCGGCGATGCGCCACAGAGAGGTCTGCGCGCTGCGCCGAGCCTGGCTGTTGGGGGCAAAGGTGTAGAGCCTGTCCTTGATGACATCGAGGTACATCGCGCTGAGATCGGTGTTGATGAATTCATTCAACGCCTGGTAGGCACGATGGAACTCGAAGTGGTCATAGGAGTTGCGAATCTTCGCATCGAGCTCGGCCGTACGCGCCAGAATGTACTGATCGAGCGGCTGCAGCGCAGCCCACTCCACCGCGTTCTTTGCTGGATCGAAGTCGAACAGGTTCGAGAGCAGGAAGCGCAGCGTGTTGCGGAGCTTGCGATAGTTCTCACTCACGCGCTGCATCAGACCTTCGCTGGCGGCAACATCCTCACGGAAGTCGACGCTTGCCACCCAGAGCCGAATGATCTCGCCGCCCAGGCGGTTCGCGACATCGACGGGATCGACGCCGTTGCCCAGCGACTTGGAGAAGGCGCGGCCCTGCTCATCGAGCGTCCAGCCGCTCGTTGCCACGTACTTGTAAGGCGCGGAGTCGCGAATGCCTACGGAGCTCAGCAGGGAAGAGTGGAACCAGCCGCGATGCTGGTCGCCGCCTTCGGTATAAAGATCGGCGGGCCAGTGCAGTTCAGGTTCGACGTCGAGCACGGCATGCCAGCTCGCACCGCTCTCGAACCACACGTCGAGAATGTCCATCTCCTTGCGGAACTGCATGACAGCGCCGCAGCTCTTGCATGAGGTTCCCGCCGGAAGCAGTTGCTCGGCCGAGTGGGAGTACCAGGCGTCGGCGCCTTCGCTCTGAAACAGCTTGACGATGCTGGCGTTGATCTTTGCGTCGTTCAAGGGCTCGTGGCACTTCTCGCAGAGGAACACGGCGATGGGCACACCCCAGATGCGCTGCCGCGAGATGCACCAGTCGGGTCGCGTGGCGATCATGTTGGAGATGCGTTCTTCGCCCCACGATGGGTCCCAGACCACGCGTTTGATCTCGTCGAGCGCACGCTCACGGAACGTCGTGCCCGCGCCCTTGGGCGAGAGTACGGGCGTCTCCATGCCGATGAACCACTGCTCCGTTGCACGGAAGATCAGCGGATTGTGGCAGCGCCAGCAGTGCGGATACTTGTGCTCCAGGTTGTGTCGGCCCATCAGCGCGGTTTTTGTCGCCACCAGCTCGATGATCGGCGCATTCGCCTTATGGACGAACAGGCCGTCGTACTCCGGAAGGCCGTTGCGCAGCTTGCCGTGAGCATCGACGTTGCAGGTCAGAGGCAGATCGTAGCGCTGGCCTGTTGTAAAGTCGTCCGGGCCGTGCGCGGGAGCGGTATGTACGGCTCCGGTGCCTTGTTCGGTGGTGACGTAATCGGCGTTGACACCGAGAATCTGGCGATCGAGGAACGGGTGCGCGAAAGTCACGCGGTCCAGCTTCGATCCGGGGAAGCTGGCGATCTCGACTGCGGTCTTCAGATCACCGATGAGATTGCACGGTAACCGCACGTCTTCCAGGAGGGCTTTTGCGACAATGTAGACGCCTGAAACGTCATCAATCGCGACGTACTCAATCTCCGGATTGAAGGCGACAGCCACCGAGGCGGGCAGAGTCCAGGGCGTCGTCGTCCAGATGATGGTGTAGACCTCTTTGCCCGCCAGCCGGGGATCGATATTCTCGGGGGCGCTCGTCAGCTTGTAGCGGACATAGACGCTGGGCGAGGTGTGCATCTCATACTCCACCTCGGCCTCAGCCAGCGCCGTGTGGTCATGAGAGCACCAGTAGACCGGCTTCAGTCCCTTGTAGACGTAGCCCTTTTCGTAGAACCCGTAGAACGTCTCGAGGATGCTGGCCTCATAGGGGAAGTCCATGGTGGCATAGGGTTTAGCCCAACGCCCGAAGACCCCCAGCCGCTTGAACTGCGAGCGCTGCAGGTCGATAAACTTCGCCGCGTACTCGCGGCAGGCCTTGCGGACGGCGACCGGGTCCATCTCCAGCTTTTTGCCGCCCAGCTTCTCGTCGACCTTGATCTCGATGGGAAGGCCATGGCAGTCCCAGCCGGGAACGTAGGGGGCATCGAAGCCGGCCATCGTCTTAGTCTTGACGACGAAGTCTTTGATGCACTTATTCAGGGCGTGGCCCAGGTGAATCGCGCCATTGGCGTAGGGCGGGCCATCGTGCAGGATGTACTTCGGGGCGCCTTCGCGCGCGGCCCGAATCTTGGCATACAGATCGTCGGCGTCCCACTGCGCCAGACGTGTAGGCTCATTCTGCGGAAGGTTCGCCTTCATGGCGAAATCCGTCTTCGGCAGGTTGAGCGTGCTCTTCAAGGTCTTCGTTTCAGGAACTTCCGGCATCCAGCTCTCCATCATTCGCGCGGCACCCATAGAACAGAGCCAGGCAACCCAACGCGCAAACTCTTATTGTAAAGTCAGCGGAGACATAGTTGCTGCGAGGGAGACCTCTTGCGGGTACTCTGCGTCTAAAAGAAAGCAGGAACGGGGACATAGTTTGTAGAATGAATCCCTGTGTGCGAATACCTTTCCGGTGCGGCATGGCAGACCGCAGTACACAAAATATTGTTTCAGTCTGGAAGAAGCTTCTCGTTTTGTAACTTATGGCCGATACCGATATCCTCCCCCCCGACAACCCCCAACACGCTGACGCGTCCCTTCGTCCAGCCGATGAAGCACTGCATCTGACCGGCGAGATCAAGGAAGAAGGCGTCTTTGCCTCTCTCGTATCCAGCTTTCGCGATGTTTTTTTTCCGGTTAAACTGCCTCCTCTCGTGCTCCAGTCCAAGCCGGTGGCCGTCGTGGATCCCATGGCTACCAAGCGGAGCCCTGCCTCGACCGCGGGTGCGGTGGCCCTTCACGTCGTCGCTATTCTTCTGATCGCGCTCCTGATAGCGCATCAGGTCCATATCGCGCCGCCGGTCAAGAAGACGATGGTTCTGACGGATATCGTCCCACCCCCACCGCCCCCTGTAGCTCCGAGACCCTCCCAGATTGGCGGCGGCGGCGGACAGCATGACCTTGCACCGGTGACGCAGGGGCATCTGCCGAAGCTGGCTCAGCAGCAGATTGTTCCACCCAAGGCTCCTCCCACCATCGCTCCCAAGCTGGCTGTTGAGCCTACGGTCGTCGTTCAGCCCGACCTGAAGATGGCCAACAACACGATGCCGAACATTGGCGCGCCTAATTCGACGCTCAAGGGCTTTTCGATGGGCAACGGCAACGGCTCTGGCATCGGTTCAGGCAATGGCAACGGCATTGGGCCGGGTTCCGGAGGCAATACGGGCGGTGGCGTTATGCATCCGGGCGGCGCGGTCAAGGCTCCCATCCCAATCTTTACTCCTGACCCCGAGTTCTCGGAAGAGGCCCGCAAAGCCAAGTTTTCAGGCAATGTTGTGGTCTATCTGTGGGTCGACGAGCAGGGAAATCCGTCCCATATCAAGGTCTCTCGCGGCGTAGGCATGGGACTGGATGAGAAGGCTATCGAAGCCGTTCGCCAGTACAAGTTCAAGCCGGCGATGCTCAACGGCAAGCCTGTCAAGGTAGATATGTACGTTGAGGTGAACTTCCAGATCTTCTAAGGTATTGATGCCAGTACAAGAAAAAGCCAGGTTTCGCCATACCACGATGGCGAAACCTGGCTTTTTCAGGGAATCTATCCGTGAGTTACGAGGGCTCCGGCCTCTGCGAAGGTCAGGTTTTCAGCAGGACTGCCCGTTGCTTCCTTCCAGGCGTTGAAGAGTGCCCCATAGCTCAGGGTGGAGCAGGTCTCGGGATCGATGCCTAGTTGCTGCAGTACAGCATCAATCCAGGCCGGCTCGCCCTCCAGTTCGGCCCACACGCCGATAGGGGTTTCGTCAAGCACAAGGTGTCCGCCGCCTTCCGCTACCCACTCGGTTCGGTACTTCTCATAACGGAATACCGAAGCGTAACCCAACTGGTTGAAGATCTCTGCAAGCGCCTCGGCATCTTCTACGACACTCTCGGTCTCGATCCGCGTCTTATAGCGCGCACCCGCGTCCCCATTGGTCGATTGCCGTTTGTGGGTCACCGTATTGCGAGTGCCGTATTGCCGCAATCGCAAGAGTTGTTTGCCGGCACGCAACGTGCGTTCCGGGGTGTCATAGAGAGTGTTGCTCTCGAAGGTTCGTTCCGTTTCGAGCCGAAAACCAAGCTCACTTGCGGATGACCGGAACCTCCGTTCATCCGTCACAGGAAACTTCAGTTCGATCTCCGCACCGTGCATGCGGTTCAGTATACGTTCGGTTGGGGCATGATAGGCCCACTATCCTAAAAGAAACATAGAGAGCCGGATATCCTGAAAGAACCTATGACGACGCTCCACCTCCACGCCGAAGACCCAGGGGATGTCTCCCGTGCCGCCGACCTGCTGCGTTCCGGCGGAACGGTGGCCTTTGCCACGGAGACGGTCTACGGCCTGGGCGCCGATGCGCTTTCCGAGGCGGCTGTGGCCAGGATCTTCGAGGCCAAGCAGCGCCCCTCCTGGGATCCACTCATCGTTCATCTTGCCTCTGCGACGGAGATTTCTTCGATTACAAACGTGGAAGGGGAATTGCAGCGCCGTGTCAATCTTCTGGCGGAGACGTTCTGGCCTGGGCCGCTTACGCTTCTGCTGCCGCGTAAAGTTGTTGTGCCGGACTCGGTTACAGCGGGCAGGCCGCTCGTAGGAGTGCGCGTCCCCTCGCATCCAGCGGCACTTGCTTTGCTTCAGGCTGCTGGCTTACCCATCGCCGCCCCCAGTGCCAATACCTTCGGTCATACGAGCCCTACGACGGCTGCCCACGTCCTGGCCGATCTGGAGGGGCGCATCGACGCGGTGCTCGACGCAGGCCCCACGTCCGTTGGGTTGGAATCTACAGTGCTCGATCCGGCACAGACGCCGATGGTGCTGTATCGCCCGGGTGCCGTCACGGCAGAACAGATTGCTGCTGCGACGGGCGTGCCCGTTGAAATCTTTCGCGTGGCTGGAATGTCGACAGCGCAGCCGAAAGAATCCCTGCCTTCTCCGGGCGTCGGTATTCGGCATTATGCCCCGCGGGCACGGTTGATCCTGGTGGAAGGTTCTGAGGAGGCGTTGAGGCAGACGTTGCGGGAGGTGTTGTCTCAAGGGGGAGAACGGGTCGGCGTGCTTCTACCCGATGGCTGGCGGCTCGATGCCGTAGCCCTGGTTGAACCCTGGGCTGCGTGGGAGGATCAGGCTGCTCTGGCTGCTGCGTTGTTTGCCGGTCTGCGGGCGCTCGACGATCGTGGAGCCACGATCATTCTCTGCCCGCTGCCGCTCTCCGGTGGTCTCAAGGACGCGATTCGCGATCGGTTGGAGAAGGCGGCGCGACAGGCGTAGAGCAAATCTCCTGGAGGTGTATCGCGAAACCACGATACTTATGGCCGTTTTTCCCCAGAAAAACGGTACTGCACGCCCGATTCAACTTCCCAGCCACAGGAGATTTGCTCTAGACGCTACTTCATGACGCTCTTGCCCGCCAAGGCTTCACTGGCCTTGTACATGTACTTGATGCCGCTCTTGTAGATCATCATCCGCCGCCGTCCGGCCTTGAGCTTTACGACGCACTTGTCGTACCACTCAATGACACCGTTGATCTCCTCGCCATCTTCGAGCACGACGGTCATCTCGGTGTGCTGCTGCACCTGCTTCTGGAAGTAGAAGACTTCGGCGTGGGAGCTCTCAGGAACGCTATGCGTATCGGACATCGCATGGGTTAACGGATCGTCGCTGTGCAGGGAATCGCGCCGCTGATTGCCAATCGGCAGATGGGGGCGCACGAGCTTGCGTGTCCCATTGAAGGCGCTAGCTTCGGCCTTGCGTGCGATCTCGGTCAAATCGTTCAATATCCTCTCCGGTTCAAAACCTGCCCGCGTCTGGAGCGACGCGAAGCGGCGTGTTTCAGCACGGCGCGGGGCCGCACAAGATTAACGTTGTAGAGCAATCGTTGTACGGAAGACGCGCTACAGCGTCGAATGGTTTCGCAGAAAATGCGAAGTCTATACAAGGATATTCCTATAACCGGCCAGCTACTCCCAGCTCAGCCGCGAAGGCATCCAGGCTCAGGCTGCGCAGCAGGTTACGCCGCATCCCGCTCTGCACCGCGTCCAGACCTCGGACAGCCTCTTCAAGCCACGCAAAATCAATGCTTTCTGAAAATCTCCGAAGTTCTTCTCGAATATCGGTATTGCGAATACGCTCGGGGGAACCGCCTTGCAGCAGCAGAACGTCCTCCAGCACGCTTGCCAGCGCCCGCAGCAGGGCCGTGGTCTTCGCCTGCCCCTCCGCCCCGGCGCGATAGGTCTCGGTCATCCGGAACAGGGAGGAGTGATCGCCGGTCTGCACCGCTCCGCGCATGATAATCAGCGCATCCGCTCGTGCTGCGACATATTCGGCAAGATTGAAGCCCAGGGCACGTCCGACAGCCCCTTCGCTCAGCCGCGCCAGCAGGGCACGTTCTGTCTTATTGCTCTCCGGCCGGAGCCGTGTCAGCAGGGTCTCGATCTCCTCTGCGGGAAGGGCCCCCAGGCGCACGATGGCACAGCGCGATCGGATCGTCGGAAGCAGCTCGCCGAGGTTCTCCGCAAGAATCAGAATGTGCGCATAGGTCGGCGGCTCTTCCAAAACCTTCAGCAGGGAGTTGGCCGCCTCTTTCATGAAGGAGGCCGTGGTGATGATGAACACCTTTGCCGGGGCCTCGGAAGGCATGCGCTGGGAGCGGCCGATGAGTGTCCGCACCTGTCCGAGCTTGATCAGCAACTGCGGTGGATCGGGCGGCAGGATCAGCACGTCAGGATGCGTCTGCACCAGCACGCGCGTGTCTTTCTTGTCGGTCTCGCGCATGTCCTCGCGCGCAGCGACGGCCTCTTCGACCTTCTGTTCCAGCTCCGCGCTTTCGGCGATGCGGGTGCAGTTGCGGCAGACGCCGCAGAAGTTTGCCAGGGGACGTCCATCGGGTGCGATCTCACGCGGTTGCTGTTCGCACTGCAGGGCCATCGTCAGCATGAGCGCGAGAGTGTACTTGCCCGCTCCACGCGGACCGGCCACGATCATCGAGTGCGGCAGACGTCCGGCAGCAATGGCCGCGCGCAGGCTTTCAACCGTCGAGGGGTTGCCGAGAAACTCCGCAAAGCTGGAAGGAATTGCCATCCCTTCCAGCCTATCGCACCTGGCCGGGGTGTTCCGGCGCGGCTTGAGGAAAGCGCTCGCGCGGAATCATGATCATCGGAAATTTGGGCCGCAGCGTAATCTTTGCCTGGGCCACGACGGGATAGCGATTCACGAACTCCAGCCGCCACTTCTGCGCGATGGTCGCGAGAGAAAGTACCCCCTCCATCCACGCAAAGCCTTCTCCGATGCATTGCCGGCGGCCGCCGCCAAAGGGGAAGTACACGAATCGCGGTCGCTCCGCCTTGGCTTCAGGAGTGTGGCGCTCGGGCCGAAACGCCTCGGGTTCGTCCCAGAACTCGGCGGAACGATGCATGACATATTGGCTGAAGAAGAAATGTGCTCCCGGAGGAATCTTGTACGGGCCAAGCTCAACGGCCTTCGTCGATCTTCGTCCCATTGCCCAGGCTGGAGGATAGAGCCGCATCGCCTCCGCAAAGACCATCTCCGTATAGCGCAGGTTGGGATACTCCTGCATCGTGACGGGCCGGCCTCCAAGCACCTGGTCAATCTCCGCCTCCATACGCTCGGCGACATCGGGATTCTGGCTCAGGAGATACCAGGTCCAGCTCAGTGCATTGGCAACGGTTTCGTAACCGGCAAGAAAGATCGTCAGCGTCTCATCGCGGAGCTGCTTGTCGCTCATGCCGTCGGGATCGCCTTCTGCCGCCGCTTCATCTCGCGCGGCCACCAGCTCGGAGAGCAGATCGCCCCGGCTCTCCAGATCTTCCCTTGAGAGCGCCCTGCGACTGGCAATCATGCGCTCCACAATCACATCCAACCGTGCGCGCGAGCGGCGAAACTTCATGACTCCCGGAATCGGCCAGTGCAGCACCCTCTCCAGTCTTGGAAAGGCGACCAGGTAGTTGTAGAGGCCCATGATTGTGTCGACCTCATCGGCCACAGACAGGACCTCCGGTGTTACCTCGGTATCGAACAGGGTGCGCGCTACGATGCGCAGGCTGAGCTGCATCATCGACTCGGCGATATCGAACTCCGTGTCTTTCTTCCATCCTTCGCGCGTCGTGGCCGCACTGGCGGCAATCTGTTCGGCGTAGCCCGCGATCCGCTGGCGATGAAAGGCCGGCGCGGCGATGCGCCGTTGGCGCATGTGGATCGGGTCGTCGGAGGTGATCAGCCCTTCGCCCAGCAGGATCTTCATCCGTTGCAGCGTCCGCTCTTTGACGAAGCTGCCTGCCTGGTTGATCAAGATCTCCTGAATCCAGGCGGGGTCGTTCACAAAGACGATCAAGGTTCCCATGAACCGGTAGTGCGCAATCGGTCCGAAGGTTTTATGCAGGTGCTCGAACAGGGGAATGGGCTCGCCAAAATTGACCCAGGCGCGCCGCATATAAAAGGGAAGCGCCTTGCGCAGGCCAGGGGGCAGCCGCCAACTGCCTTCTTCCTTCGCCTGAACGTAATCGTTATTTTCAGCCATTTACTGTGCCATGCGCTCGCGAACGATGGCGCGGATACGCTCTGCAATCGTCTCGATGCTGGCTTCCTCCGCAATCGTTACGACACGCTCGGAGTCTCGCCGGGCGATCTCGACGTATTGGTCATAGATCCGCCGATAGAACTCGTCGCCTTCGCGTTCAAAGCGATTCTCGTCCGTACCGCGAGTCCGGACGTTGCGTTCATTGCGGCGTCTGGCGCGGGCCAGGGAGCCTTCCAGCGGTGGAAGGAGAAGAATGGTCAACTCTGGCTGGAAGCCGTCGCAGACGGCAGTATGCATCGCCCGAATCCGCTCGCTCCCGAGCCCACGCCCCGCTCCCTGGTAAGCCTCGGAGGAGTCGGTGTAGCGGTCGCAGAGCACTACCGCACCCTCAGCCAGTGCAGGATGAATCACGTGTGCCAGCGACTGTGCACGGTCGGCGAACATTAGCGCCATCTCGGCTGTCGGAGCGATGCCGCCCAGTTCGGATTCGGTGCGGGAGTCCAGCAGGACGCTGCGAATACGATCTCCCAGGGCCGTTCCTCCCGGTTGGCGCAGTGTAACGACGCGAAGGCCTTCGGCCTCCAGCGCTGCGGCCAGACGCCGCAACTGGGTCGTCTTGCCTGACCCATCCAAACCCTCAAACGTAATGAAAAAACCTCGGCTCACGAAGCTGAGTTTACTGCACAGGAGTCGAAGGGCTTGTTTTTCTGGTTGTCATTCCTCGCTACGCTCGGAATGACAACCAGAAAGGCAAAAGCTATAAAGCTAAGGCTTCTCACTGTTGTGGGTAAGGCCTTAAGAGGAAATGCTTTTAGCGATGCAGCTGCGTGTTCCACGTTGCGCTGCTAGCAGAGAGAGCCACCGTGAGACGGCCCTGCAATCCCTCCTGCAACTCCGGCCCTGCCACGGTGTGTTCCTGCCGTGCAGAATCCGTCCAAATCACCTTGGTGGGACCATTGCCAAGAATCTTGAACCGGTAGTGATACTCGCCCCCTGCGGCCAGGGTTTCGGTCCCAAAGCTGGCGCTTGGATAGTCCAGCTCAACCAGCGATACGGCAGCGCCGGAATCGTTCCGCACTACAGCTTCGACGTAGGCTGAATGGCAGCCTGAAGCCGCCAGCAAAACAAATCCCGCAAGCCCACTGATTGCAAAAGATCTCCGTCTATCCATAGCCACAAGCCTACCAGTCACTTCGGATCTCTTTCGCTGGACTTCAGGCGGCGCAGCAGTTCGGGCAGTCGATTCACGGCAGCTACCGTTCGCAGCCATGCCCGGTTGTCCATCGCAGGATATCCGCTCACCACGGCTCCCGGTGCGACATCCGAAGGAATCCCACTCTGTGCTGTGGCCACAGCCCCATCGCCAACCGTCAGATGTCCGGCAACTCCCACCTGGCCGGCAAGAATGACGTTCTTGCCGATGGTGGTCGATCCGGCGAGCCCTACCTGGGAGCAGAGCAGCGTATTCTCGCCGACAGTGGAACCATGACCGACCTGCACCAGGTTATCGACCTTGGCGCCTCGCGCGATCCGCGTCTCGCCGATGGAGGCCCGGTCGATGCAGGCGTTGGCTTGTACTTCAACCGCGTCTTCCAGAACGGCAGGTCCGGACTGCACGATCTTGACCCAACGTCCCTCTGCTCCCTTGGCAAAGCCGAAGCCGTCCGCTCCCACGATCGCTCCGTTCTGGAGCACGACGTCATTTCCCAGCCGGCAACCCTCGCGGACCACGGCATGCGCATGTGCAAAGAAACGGTCGCCGATCGTCACCTCCGGATAGATCACCACATGGGGAAGCAGAACCGCATCATCCCCGATGACGCATCCGGCAGAGATTACGACATAGGCCCCAATATGCGCTCCGCTACCGATGCTGGCGCTGGGATCGATCACCGCTGTCGGATGAATGCCGGGGGCATACACCGGGGGCTTGTAGAAGACCTCAATCGCTTTGGCAAATGCCAGATAAGGATTCTTGATCCGCAGCGTGGGAACGCCGATGGAGGCAAACTCCGGTTCCACGATCACGGCCGCTGCCCGGGTCGAGCGGGCCAGTCCGGCGTACTTGGGATTGGCGACAAACGTCACGTGGCCGGGACCGGCCTCTTCTATGCCGGCGATTCCCGTAATCTCTACTTCGCCTGGAGCTTCCTGCCCGTCGCCCACTACCAGTTCCGCGCCCAGACGCTCTGCCAAATCCTTCAGCTTCATGTTGGCGATTGTATCGAAGGCTTGGGTCTACTCTCCGAAGAGCTGGGTCTGGATCGTGCTTGAGGCGCGCGCCATTGTCTTCTGCTTGGAGGCGGCACCGATAAAGCCCAGCACCTGAACCGAAATCAGGGCCGCTCGGGGAACGAAGAGGCGCTGGGTGTTCGACCGTGCATCGGGCGGTGAAACAGTAAGTCCGCGATCATCGAGAAGAGACTCAATAAAACCCAGATCGAAGTTCGCCAGCCCTTCGAGCGAATCGTTGTCCCGGAACCCGAGCTTGAGCCAGAGACCATCGGCACGCGGCCTGCTCAGAAAGCTGCGCCGCCCAATCTGTTCCGGATCGGTTCCACCCTCAAGATTGAAATCCTTTACATAAGCAATGGTCTTGATCTGGTTCAAGGCGAGGGGGATCACGCGTCCCGAGGTGTCGAGGACCTCAACCGTTTCGCCGGTAACAAAGCCGTTCTGCGGCAGATAGCCCCAGGTGACAGAGCCGTCGAACTGACGAACCACCGTTTTCTTCTGTGCGATTGCCATAGGGCAGAATTGCCAGTTTGTCGGATTGTCGCATAGGGATCGTAAACAGCCAAAATAGTGAATTTTCGGGTAAAGCGAGCCCTCCACCGGGGGAGCTGGAGGGTGTCCTGCGAAACCGTAGCAAAAATGGTGCAAAAAACTGGTAAAAGCAGTGGCCATCGTGTAGAATCTAGGTTTGCGTCGAGCCTTCAGCGCTCTCCAAATAGTTGATTCGCCGCAAGTTACACCACGGTTCAGAAGCGCCTCAGAACCATCCGGAGCGAAGAGCAAAAAACGATGGCTGATTACATCTATCTGCTGCAAACCCGACTGACAGGCGCACAACAACAGGCTCTGGCAAAGGTTCGTGATGTCGCGCGTGCGCACGGCATGACTGTTTTTCTCGTTGGTGGGGCCGTCCGCGACCTTACGAGCGGTTCACCCATCCGTGATCTTGACGTTACAGTTCAGGGAAACGCATTAAAGCTCAAGAAAGACCTGCAGCATGCCGGTGCAGTCCTGGTCGGCGAGTCCGATCTCATGCAGGCGCTTTACTTTACGTTTCCGGGTGGCATCCGCCTGGAGGTAGGTTCGACCCTCTCGGTCACCTATCCGAAGCCGGGTAAGCCTGTCGTGCATGCATCGACCATCCTCGACGACCTGCGCCGCCGCGACTTTACCGCGAACGCCATGGCCATCTCGTTGAATGAGGGTTCCTATGGCTTGCTGATGGACCCGCTCAATGGCGTTGCCGATATCGACAACCGCGAACTGCGGCTGGTGTCCAACTACGGGTTCATCGAAGATCCTGCTCGCATGATCCGTGCGGCACGTTTTGGCGCACGCCTGGGCTGGCACATGGAAGAGAAGACCCAGCAGCGCTACGACACAGGCAAGGCTGAAGGCTATATCTCCGCCATGGACAGCGCTGAGCGCGGCTACGAGACCGAAGAGATCTTCCACGAGGAAGACCCACTTCGGGTGTTGCGCCGCCTGGAGTCCGAGGGCTGGAACAAGTTCCTGTTCCCGGCATGGACATCGGCAAAGGCCAACGAGAGCGAATTGACCCGCCTGCGCGACACGGTGGGTCAGCTTGAAGCTATGGGGATCCACCCTGATCCTTCCGCCGCCTACTTCCCGCTGCTGACCGCAAAGCTTGCACCCAAGGACGTCGCGGATCTCAAGGCGAGCTTTGCACGTCCCGGATTTGTCGATCAGATCGCCGCACTTGAGGGCGAGACAAAGAACTTTGCCACACAGTTTACGAGCAAGGCGGCTGCCGCTCCTTCCGATGCCTGGAAGATGCTGATGTCTGCCGTTCCCGAACAGGTTCTGTGGCTGGCTCACAGCACCAAGACCGCGGCTATTCAGGCACGCTTCAAGGCTTTTTTTGAGGAATGGCCGCAAGCCCGTCAGCGCATTCCATATCAGTTGATGCAGGAGATGCGCATCACCCCCGAACTGCCCGGCTATGACGACCTGATTGGCGAGCTTTTCTTTGCCATTATGGACGGCAAGCTCGATACCCCTGAGACAGCCAGGGCCTATCTGGAGCCGTATTCTCCCCCAGCACCGCCGCCGCCGGTAAATCTGCGTCGTCGTGCTGTGAAGAAGGAAGCGAAGGTTCCCAAGTCTCGGAGCAAGAAGGTTGTGGCCGAGTCTGAGGATTCCAGCGACGTTGAATCCGAGACCGCGACTGCCGCACACAAAGAACCGGCAGTCGCTCCGGTGAAGGCGAAGCCTGTTGCCGCGAAAGCTGAGACTGCCAAGCCTGCGGTTAAGGCTCCGGAGAAGAAGGTTGTGGCTGGAAAGAAAGTGGAAGCCAAGGCTGCAGTCAAGAAGGCTGCGCCGAAACCCGCTCCCGCCAAGAAGGCTGTGAAAGCCCCGGCGAAGGCGGTCAAGGCACCGGCAAAGGCGATCAAGCCAAAGACCGTCAAGGCTCCCGCGAAGAAAGCGGTCAAGGCAGCGCCTGCAAAGAAAGCCGCTCCGAAGAAGAACCTGAAGCCAGCTCCGAAGCCAAAGGCCAAGGTTCCGGCGAAGGCCAAGCCTAAGGCTCCTGCCAAGAAAAAGGCGCCCGCAAAGGCTCGTCGCTAATCGATACTGATTGAGACACACCCTGACGCGAAGTCATCTCGCAAAGGTGGAGAACTCATGCAAGGTCTGCGACGGTCCGACTGGGGAGATCTGATGGCTCTCCTGGTAAGCGTGGTAGCTGCGGCTGTGGCTCCGCTACAGGTGCTTATCCTCTCGTACGCCTTTCTTGGACCCTTTCACTACCTCACCGAAATTGCCTGGCTGCGCGGAAAGCAGTTTTACTTCGGCAAAGGCCTGGTTTCGCCGCGTGTCTATGCGCTGCTGGCTATCGGCATGTCGATCCTGGCGCTGGTCGAGGGCCTTGCGAAGAGGGCTGACTTCGCCTTCTGGATCGTCGGTGTTCTGCTGTTCCTTTCTCTCACAGTATGGGTACGTAATCCCTATCTCCTCGTCATGATTGCGTTAGCCGCTGTAGGCGTGTCCTTTGTTCTGCGGACCTGGGTGTATTTCATCAGCACCATGGTGCCGACGCTGGTGCATGTCTTCTTCTTTACCCTGGCCTTTATGGTGAGTGGTGCGCTGCGGGACAAGCGGACGACCCTGTTGAAGTGGCTTAACCCTGGACTGCTGGCCGTTTTTCCGCTGCTGCTGCTCTTCCTGCCGATGCACTATTCCGCTCCCAATGGTTTCTGGTTATGGGCTGAGTCGGCAAGCTTCGCCGCGATCCACGCAAAACTCGCAGGCGATCTGCATCACACGCTGCTATTGAACTCGAAGCTGTTCAACGATCCCGTGGTTGCAGGCCTGCTGAGGCTGTTTGCGTTCATCTACCTCTACCACTATCTGAACTGGTTTGCGAAGACCGAGCTGCTGCAGTGGCATAAGACTTCGAGACGAGGATGGACGGGGATCCTCACGCTGTATGTCGCATCGATCGCAATCTATGCGTGGAACTTCCGCATAGGTCTCGTGGTGTCGACCTTTCTAAGCGTGCTGCACGTGCTGTTGGAGTTTCCGCTGAATTGGCACACACTACGGTTTCTGGCTCTTCGATGGCGTGGGGAACGTGTGGAGACTGCGACCGGTAGCCGGACGCAGCTTCAGGTTCCTCTTTAGGGTGTGTCATCAAACTTCGTTCTAGGTTTCTTGCTTTGAAGGGGCGGGGCTTCAGCCCCGCCGTAGGAACAAAGCAAGAGTCTAAGTTCACCCCTATAGGGACTAATTAATCCCGAATACGCTTCTTGACCTCAACGCTGAGCCGCTTGATCTTCTGGTTCAGGGTTGAGAGGGGAATCCGGAAGTACTCCGCTGCTTCTGTCTGGTTCCAGTTGCAGCGCTCAAGACGGTCGGCGATGATGCGCCGTTCAATCTCTTCCATGACATCGAACAGGGAGGCATCAGGCTTCTGTTCCAGCAGGCTCGTCGAGTAACTGGTCCCGCGAAGTTGTGCGGGCAGAAGTTCGGGCGTGATCTCCGTGCTGCTGGAGAGTACAACGCCGCGCTCCATCGCATTCTCCAGTTCGCGCACATTGCCGGGCCACTCGTAGTCCATCATGACGCGCAACGCTTCCGAAGAAAGAATGCGCGCGGGGAAACCGTTTTCTTCCGCGTAGAACTTTAGATAGTGCGCCGCAAGCAAGGGAATGTCTTCTTTCCGAGCGCGAAGCGGCGGCAGTTCGAGGCAGATGACATTCAGGCGGTAGAAGAGGTCTTCGCGAAAGCGGCCTTCTTTGACGGCGTTCTGAAGGTTCACATTCGTAGCCGCGACGATGCGGACATCCACCTGGATCTCATGCGTTCCACCCAGATGCATGAAGCGGCGATCCTGGAGCACGCGCAACAGCTTGGCCTGCATGTCCATGCTCATGGTGCCGATCTCGTCGAGGAAGAGTGTTCCACCATCGGCGACTTCGAAGAGACCCTTCTTCGCGGCGACCGCTGAGGTAAACGCTCCGCGCTCATGGCCGAACAGCGTCGACTCAAGAAGATCCGACGGTACTGAGCCCGTGTTGACAGGGATGAAGGCGTGGTCGCGGCGGGGCGAGTTCGCATGGATGGCTTTGGCTATGAGTTCCTTGCCGGTGCCGCTTTCGCCCTGGATCAGCACGGTCGAACGGCTGGGAGCTACCTGGGCCACCATGTCGAAGAGCCGCAACATGACGTCGCTTTTGCCGACGATATTGTGGAAGGAGTAGCGCTGCTTGAGCGTGCGCTTGAGCTGCACAACCTCCTGCTCGGCGAGGTTGCGGCCGATCGCCGCACGAATGTCGGCCAGAAGCTTTTCATTGTCCCAGGGCTTCTGAACGAAGTTGGAAGCGCCGGCGCGGATGGCATCCACGACGTTCCCAACGGTGCCATAGGCCGTAATCATGATGACCGGAAGATCCGGCACGAGAGACTTGATGCGTGGCAGCAGGTCGATGCCGCTATCGCCCGGCAGAGCTAAATCCAGCAGTAGTAAATCGTAGTGGTGACGCCCCAGGAGATCGAGCCCTGAAGATCCATCCACGGCCATCTCAACCGTAAAGCCTTCCAGCATCAGCAGGGTTTCGAGGGAGTCACGAATACCGGCTTCGTCGTCGATGATGAGGATCCGCTGACTACGCGCACTGCCTCCTGCCTGGGATGAATCGGGTGCGTTTCGTTCTGTTACAGCGGTATTAGACATGTACTACCTTTCCTTCCAAACCAGCCGCGGTGCTGGAGTCACTGGGACGCGGACGCTCATTCTCGATAGCGGGGAACAACAGTCTGAAGGCCGTGCCCTCGCCGACTGTGCTGCTCGCCTCGATCGTTCCGCCATGCTCCTGCACGATGCCATAGGTCACTGCAAGCCCAAGCCCCGTGCCTTTGCGCTGGCCTTCTTTCGGATTGCTCTTGGTGGTGAAGAACGGATCGTAGATCTTGCGCAGTACCTCCGGCGGCATTCCAGGGCCGTCGTCCTCGAAGAGGATCTCTACACTATCTGACGTTCGCGAGGTCGAAATCTTGATACGTCCCGAGCCCTTGTCCTGCAAGGCGTCCTTGGCATTCATCATCATGTTGACCGCAACCTGCTGCAGCTTGCCCAGGTTGCCGGAGATCGCTGGCAGCTGCGGGTCCAGGTGCATCTCCACGGCGACGCGGCCGGAGCGCAGCTGATGCTCTAACAACAGAGCTGTATCGCGCAGCATCGCATTGACATCCACCCGCGCAAAGTCCACGGTGCCCATGCGTGCGAAGTTCAGCAGGCCATTCACGATCTCCGAGGCACGGAAGGTCTGTTGCGTAATCTTTTCGAGTACGGGCTGCAGGCGCGCATGATTGGCTTCGTCACCGCGAAGCTGCTTGCCGAGCATCTGGGTATAGCTGGAGATCACAGCCAGAGGTGTGTTGACTTCGTGCGCAACGCCGGCAGCCAGCAGGCCGATGGAAGACAGTTTCTCCGACTGCGTGAGCTGCTTCTCCATGTTGATAGAGTCGGTGATGTCATCGATGATGATGATGCGTCCCACCGCGCGGAAGTCGCGGTTGAGCAGTGGCGCGATGGTGATGTTCGCTGTGCGGGACTCGCCCGTCGGTGTCGGGAGCCGAAACTTGTAGAGCGTACAGAGACCCTGTTCGGCGCGCAGGCGGTCGAACTCCTGCAGGAACTCGGCAGGGAAGACTTCGTTCAAAGGACGGCGCAGGGCTTCGGCACGCGGCGTGGCGTACATGACCTCCATCTGCGCGTTCCAGCTCTCGATCCGGTCCTCAAGATCGACCGCGAACACACCGATGTTGATCGACTCGACGATGTTTTCGTTGAAGTCGCGCAGCCGCTCGAAGTCGAAGATCTTCTGTTCCAGCCGGCGATAAAGTTGCGCGTTCTGGATGGCGATACCGATATAGCTGGCGAGCGATTCGAGCAGTTCGACGTCTTCGCTGGAGAGGAAGTCGCCTTCGCCCGTGCGGCCCAGTCCGAGTACTGCGATGGTGCTGAGACCACCACCTTCATGCCTGGCTACGCGACAGGGAACATAGTAGTTGAGATCGAGTGTTGCCACGGTCTGCCGTTGAGGCTCGGGCAGTCGAAGCGCTGCCTGGGGGCTCTCGAAGAAGATGTGGTTATCGGCATCGCGGCGGTCGAAGTCCAGGAAGCCAAGATCGAAGCGATCGCTGGTATCGCTGATCGCCTTGGACAGGCCATGCGATGCGATCAGTTTGAAGTGCGTACGCTGTCCGGGCAGCTCATCATCGGCCAGGAATACGGCGACCCTCGTCAGCAGCAGGGTCTGGGGCAGGCGCTCGACGATAGAGCCGACCAGCGCGCCAAGATCTGTCTGGGCGTTCAGCTCGCGGCCAAACTCCACCAGCGTTTCGCGGTAGTCGAGACGCTTCTGGTCGAAGACACGGTCGACCCGTGCCTGAATGGCACGCTTCAAGGGATCGAAGAGGAGTGCTGCTGCAATGATGGCGGCCACCAGGCCCCATTCGCGAAGGCCCGGCGGCAGCCGGTCAGCCGCCATGGCCGATGCCATCTTGGCCGTGAGCCCAACGACTCCGAAGTAAAGTCCGACCAGGGCCGCGGTCGCCAGCGTGTATGTGACACCACGCTTGAAGATCAGGTCGACGTCCATCAGGCGGTAACGCACAATCGCCCAACTGAACGTCAGTGGCAGCAGAATGATCGACAGTAGCGCTACCTTCGTCAGCGCGCCAGGAACGTTCGCATCGAGCAGGAGCGGAATGACGTAAAAAGCAGTGAACGGAAACACTGTCATCAGCGTTCCGCGCGAGAGCCATTTCAGCTGTTGCCGTTGCAGGGGCTGCTGCTCGCGGCGATAGCGTATCCAGAAGACGAGCGCGGCAATGATGTAATAGGCCGCGAGGTACGCATAATCGATCTGATCCAGCCGATGTTGCAGGCGTCCAGTGCTTGACCAGAGATGGAACGAAAGAAAACGCAGCACCAGCAGGGCTGCTCCAGGCAGATAAAGCAGCGAGTAGAAAAACCGCCACGTTTTCTGCCGGGAACCCTCTCCTGTAAAGCTCACGGCAAAGTGCAGAAAGAGGGCCGGTTGCACAGCCATCGCCAGAATGTTGGCCCACAGAATGACCTGATCCAGGCCATCCAGCACTCCGGAGTAATGAAAGGCATAGAGGATGAAGGAGTCGAGGCAGAAGACATAAAAGTGCATCGACTTCGGCGCTGTCCAGCGCCGTAAGAGGACATAGAGGCCGATCGCCAGATAGACCAGTGCGATGAGCCGCTGCACATAGTGATCTGTGCGGTCGGTCGGTTCGAGGTAAACGACGGCAGCGATCTCCCGAACCATCGGCCTGCCGTTGCTAACAGTGTTTCTCAGCAGCGAATAGCTTGCATGGGACCAGACGCCACTGCGTTCAATCTCTCGCTCGAAAGATGAAAGCTTGAGCATCGGAACAGACTCTCGTTCGGAGGGGCGTTCCAGGGGCATCGGGACGTCTCCTCCGAAAGCCACATCTCCGTGCCGGATAGCGGTCAGCACATCGCCTGTGCGAATGCCCGCACGGTACGCCGGGGTATCCTTGGGAACGATGTAGGCGCGCAGACCACCTTCCGTTTCAGCCCAGTGAACACCGTCGGTAGGTGCGGCGTAGGAACTCTCCTGCATCAAGTTGGCAATCGACAGCCCGAACGCGGCGAGTGTAACAACCGCGAGCAGAATGGCCAACAGACGAGTTTGAGACCCAGTTTTCACACGAATACTCTTTTAGAGACGATGTCCCCAGTGGACTGAGAGCAACCCAGGGGCCAAAGGCCTTTTTGTTGCAATTGCGGGTACTTACAAGGTTTAGGGAGAACGTTATGCTTGGATTCATAGGCAAATACGGTTTTCTGGAGGCCTAAGTTCCATCTCTTCTTCTATTTTGCCGTATCCCGTGTGATTCCGCACGGACTTTAAACAGTTGTCACGGACGCGTTATTCGACGTGGTATTCGTTCCGATATCCTGATTTTTAGGAAGTCGTTGCAGTTGAAACCCAATGGGGCAAGGATTGTTACAAACGCTTGAACTTACCAGTTTCGGACAGCCCATTGCAGAGGCTGCTTCTCTCGGAGAGAAGTTCTGCTCAATAGGCTGCAAATAAAGATGTTAGGGTAGCCACCCACCTGCCTGGCGAAGAGGGAATAGGTAGACTTTACGAGCGAGTTAATTTCACGTATTATTAACACAACGAGCGATAGGGAGTGGGTTCGCCGTCTGCGCAGGATCAAGTTGAGGCCAATGCCGAAGTGATGGTTCCCGCTGCAGTTTAGTTAAAAGACATATGCGAAATGCTGGAACGGCACCATTTAGACCTCGACGGACTTCGCCTCTCGTACCTTGAAAAAGGTACGGCGACTGCGGATGCGCCTTCGTTCGTGCTCCTGCACGGTCTGATGGGATCGGCCGAGACCTTCCAGCCACTGCTTGCGGAGATGCCCTCACACTGGCATGTGATCGCGCTCGATATGCCCGGCTCAGGACTCTCCGAACGCCGCGACGATCTTGCTGCCACCATGCCCGCCACAGCCGCCTTCATTGAGCGGTTCCTCGATGCTCTCGGTCTCGAAAAGCCCTGTTTGATAGGCCATTCGCACGGTGGAGCGGTTGCCTTGCGTCTTGCCCGGACCTCTCCGAACCGCGTTCGTTCGCTGGTTCTGCTGGGTCCCGCGCACCCTTATTTCAACGAAGCCGACCAGATCATCAAGTTTTATCTCTCGCTTCCGGGCAGGATCTTTGCGTACACCATGCCCTGGTATCCGCAATGGTTCCAGATGATGGGGCTGCGTCGTATGGCTGGTCCTCAGAGCTGGGACACGCCGGAGCGCCTCATGCCCTATCGGGCGAATCTCCGCATCCGCGGTACGATGTCACATCTTCTGCGCCTTTTGGGCACTTGGCATGAGGATATGGCAGACCTGCGCCACCTGCTGCGCAAGCCGATTACCCAATCCACGCTGATTCTCTGGGGAGACTGCGACCGGGCCGTTCCTGTGCGCACCGCCGAGAAGCTGCGCGCGCACCTGCGCCAGTCCGAGCTGCATGTTCTGCCAGGCGTCGGACATCGTCCCGCTGAAGAGCAGCCTGAGCTTACTGCCGGGTTGATCGAGTCGTGGATGTTGCGCGCCGAAGCTGCGGCCCACCAACAGCACTACAAGCCGAACTCCTCTGCAAGCCAGAGCCGGATTCCTGCATTCATGGTTCCCAGCTTGGAAGCCGGCGACTGAGCGGTTCCCGCGAAGAAGTGGTCGGCACCCTCGACCCAGATCACACGCTTCGGTTCCTGCGCCGAGACCAGAACAGATTCCAGCACATCTTTAGGTCCGAACTGATCGTGGTCGCCACTGATGAAGAGCTTGGGTACAGCGCGGCAGGCAGGTAGAAACCCATACGTATAGTCGCGCCCCTCGGCGCGCACCGGCAGACCCAACCCCACCAGCCCTCGTACTCTTGCGTCGCCACAGCAGGCGCGAAAGCCGACGTTCGATCCGAACGAAAAGCCCGCAAACAAGATCGGCAGCCGATATCTTTCGGACATCCAGTCGAGTGCAGCGCGTACATCGTCGACCTCGCCGCGTCCTTCATCGTGCACACCTTCGCTCAGGCCGGTTCCGCGAAAGTTGAACCGCAGCACTGGCAGGCCGAAGCTGGAGAACGCCTTGGCCGCGTGATAGACGACCTTGTTGTGCATGGTGCCGCCGCCGAGCGGATGCGGATGCGCGACGACGGCGGCGTAGAGAGCGTCCTCACGTCCGGTGTTGAGGATAGCTTCGAGCCGTCCGACTGGACCGTGCAGGTCTTCGACGGCTTTTACATGAGACTGAAAGGGAAGTGCGTCAGACATAGAGCTAGTTTAGAAGAAAGCGACCTCCGCGCCCTCTGCGTTAAAGAAGGGTGATAAGTCGCAGCTCTCGCCGTCAAGATTCATCGGCTCGGGTATTCTGGACTCGCATGGCAATCGACCCGATCCAACTCACGAAGCAGCTCGTCGACATCGAATCGACCACCTATCACGAAGCCCCAGCGGGCGAATTCCTCGCGGAGTTTCTGGCGAAGCAGGGCTATTCTGTGGAGCGCCAGCCCGTGCCCCAGCCCGATCCGTCGAAGACACCGAATGGCGCCAGCGGCCCTCGCTTCAACGTGTATGCCGTGGAGCAGGGGATTACCCCCGATGTCGTGCTCTCGACCCACATGGATACCGTGCCCCCGTTCCTCGGCCCCTGCCGTGAGGACGCCGACTTTCTGTACGGTCGTGGGACCTGTGACGCGAAGGGCATCATCGCCGCCCAGATCGCCGCTGCCGAAAAGCTGCGTGCTGCCGGTGTTCGCGTAGGCCTGCTCTTTGTCGTGGGCGAAGAGCGCGACTCCGCAGGTGCGAAGATTGCGAATGAGAATCCACGTGGATCGCGCTTTCTGATCAATGGCGAACCGACGGACAATCGTCTCGCGGTTGCCTCAAAGGGCTGCCTGCGCGTTGAGCTCTACGCGCACGGCAAGATGGCGCACTCGGCTTATCCCGAACTGGGCGAGTCAGCCGTCGACAAGCTCCTGGCTGCGCTGCACGATATCCAGGCACTGCCGCTGCCTGTCGTTGAGGGCATCGGCGACTCGACGATGAACGTAGGCATCATCAAGGGCGGTGTGGCTCCGAACGTGATCGCCGATAAGGCAGAGGCGCATCTGCTGATCCGCCTCGTGGGGCCAGCGGACGAGACACAGGCTGCGATCCTCAAGGCAGCTGCTGGGCGCTGCGAGGTGAATTTTTCGCTGAAGCTACCGTTCATCCAGATGCGCACCGTCGAAGGCTTCGAGACGATGGTCGCGAAGTTCACGACAGACATCCCATCGCTCACCAACTGGGGCGAGCCCTTCCTGCTGGGGCCGGGAAGCATCCACGTCGCGCATACGCCGGACGAGAAGATCAGCAAACGTGAGTTGCTGGAGTGTGTGGACTTGTATGTGCGGCTTGCAACGCAGCTCGTCTCGTAAGGGTGTGATGGGCGAGTACTCAATATTTCTTTTAAATCCCCCGACGTTGTCTCTATGAGAACCGCTGCATCAATCGCGACCAATCTCAAAGGGAAGAGCCTCGTCGTTAGGCATAGCGATCATCTCGTCCGGATCCCTCGCGTTATAGCGAACCAATAAAGTCGCAGGTTTCTCTGAATGGTTCAGAAACTCGAGGGCCGGATAATCACCCATGCCGACACTGTGCAGCAGACCATAATGCCGATGACCATCCACAGTGATCGCGAGTGTGGCTCGAATCTGTAGAGAGTCGTCGTTCGATGCGCCACCGTGTGCCGGGATCATAGCCCAGTCGAAGACATCGGCGACTGCGGTGGGCCAGCCTGTTGGTGCTTCCTGCCCCTTCAAATGTAGAAGTTTGCCTGCAAGCTGAGATATCGCGCCAACGAACGTGTCACTCATGAGCGGGATTCTAGCATTCGCACGAACGAACCCTATTTGGTTCAGGTTTTCCTCTGCCTCATCCCTGTTGACCAAGCAGTAAACTAGCTACATGGCCGCTGAGTTTACGCACCTCCATCTGCATACCGATTACTCCCTCCTCGACGGAGCTTGCGACGTCGACAAACTGGCCAAGCATCTCGTCAAAATCGGGCAGACGTCGGCCGCCATGACCGACCATGGCAACATCTATGGAGCCGTTCACTTCTTCGACGCGATGAAGAAGAAGAACCTGAAGCCCATCCTCGGCTGCGAGCTCTATGTCTGCAAAGAAGACGACCATCGCCGCGAGTTCGCGAACCCTGACTCCAAGTACAACCACATGCTGGTGCTGGCTGAGAACGAAGCCGGTTACCGCAACCTTGTTCGCCTGACCAGCGAGGCGGCGCTGCATGGCTTCTACAAGAAGCCGCGTGTCAGCAAGAACTTCCTCGCCAAACATGTCGAAGGTCTCATCGGCTTCTCCGGCTGTCTCGCCGGCGAGGTCAGCCAGCACCTGATGGAAGGGGACTACGAGAAAGCAAAGAAGGCTGCCGGCGATTACGAGACGATGTTTGGTCGCGGTAACTTCTTCCTCGAGATCCAGGACCACGGACTCGAGCCCGACAAGGCTGTGACCGAGGCGATGTTCCGGCTCGAAAAGGACCTAGACATCCCGCTGATCGCGACCAACGATTCGCACTACATCGAAGACCAGGACTCTCGCGCACACGAGGTGCTGCTCTGCGTGCAGACCGCCGGGTCGATGAACGATCCCAAGCGCTTCAAGTTCGATACGCAGGAGTTCTACATCAAGTCGGCGGATGAGATGCACCGTCTCTTCAGCCATGCGCCCGAGGTCTGCACTCGCACCATGCAGTTTCCGGAGCGCTGCCAGCTAGAACTCAAGGCCGTCAAGAACCCGTTCCCGAAGTTCGACGTGCCCGAGGGCGAAGACCTCGACAGCTACTTCGAGCAGGTATGTCGTGCAGGCTGGAGACACCGCCGCGAGACTGCGGTCAAGCACCTTGAAGACCGCGGCATTCTGCGCAAGTCCATCGCCGACTACGAAGCCCGTCTGAACCGCGAGATTGACTGTATCAAGCAGATGAAGTTTCCCGGCTACTTCATGATCGTCTGGGACTTTATCCGCTACGCCAAGCAGCAGAGCATTCCCGTCGGCCCAGGCCGTGGATCGGCGGCAGGATCGCTGGTCGCCTACGTCATGGAGATCACTGACGTCGACCCGCTACAGAACGATCTGCTCTTCGAGCGCTTCCTGAACCCCGAACGCGTCTCCATGCCTGACGTCGATATCGACTTCTGCATGAACCGCCGCGGCGAGGTCATCAAGTACGTGCGCGAGAAGTACGGCGAGGATCAGGTCGCGCAGATCATCACTTTCAACACCATGGCTGCGAAGGCCGCGATCAAGGACGTTGGCCGTGCGCTCGACATGCCCTATGGTGAAGTCGATCGCATCGCCAAGCTGATCCCCGCGACCATCGGCATCACCATCGAGCAGGCGCTGAAGGATTCGCCTCCGCTGGCCCAGGCCTACGAAGATCCCAAGATCAGGGAACTGATTGACACCGCTCTGCGCCTTGAAGGCCTTGTGCGTGGCGCGGGCGTTCACGCTGCCGGTGTCGTGATCGCACCGCAGCCGCTCACGGAACTCGTCCCCGTCACACGCACCAAGGACGACGCCATCGTCACCAGCTACGACATGAAGGCCGTCGAGAAGATGGGCCTGCTGAAGATGGACTTCCTCGGCCTGACGACGCTGACCGTCATCGATGACTGCCTCAAGCTGATCAAGTCCAACCGTGGCGTCGATGTGGACATGGCGACCATCCCGCTTGACGATGCCGAGACCTACGAGAAGGTCTATCACCGCGCTCTTACCAGCGGCGTGTTCCAGTTTGAATCCGGCGGCATGCGCGACGTTCTGCGCCGCTACAAGCCCACCACGGTCGAAGACCTCACCGCTCTCAACGCACTCTATCGTCCCGGCCCAATTCAGGGCGGCATGATCGACGACTTCATCGAGCGTAAGTGGGGGCGTCGCGCCGTTGAATATCTCTTCCCCGAGCTTGAACCGATCCTCAAGGAGACGCTGGGCGTCATCGTTTACCAGGAACAGGTGATGCAGATCTCGAGTGCTATCGCGGGCTACTCGCTGGGTGGCGCCGATCTGCTGCGCCGCGCGATGGGTAAGAAGAACGCCGAGGAGATGGCCAAGCAGCGTGTCTTGTTCATGGCCGGCGCGGCCGAGCGCAAGTTCCACAAGGATCGCGCCGGACAGCTCTTCGACCTCATGGAGCAGTTCGCCGGATACGGCTTCAACAAGTCGCACTCGGCTGCCTATGCGCTACTGGCGTACCACACGGCCTGGCTCAAGACGCACTACCCGGTCGAGTTCATGGCCGCGCTACTGACCTCGGAAACCTCGAAGCCGGAGAACGTCGTCAAGTACATTGGCGAGTGCCGAGAGATCAACATCCCGGTCGTTCCGCCCGATGTCCAGATCTCTGCTGCCAACTTCACTCCGGCGGGAGACAGCATTCGCTTCGGCCTCGCTGCGATCAAGAACGTCGGCCACAACGCGATCGACTCCATTATCAAAGCTCGCGAAGAGCTGCAGGCCGCAGGGAAGCAGGGCTTCGTCAGCCTGTGGGAGTTCTGCGACAAGGTCGATCTTCGCCTGATGAACAAGCGTGTACTGGAGTCTCTGTGCAAGGCCGGTGCTTTGGATGCCTTCGGCCCCCGTGCCCGGGTCTTCGCCGCGCTGGATAAGGCGATGGAGCGTGCACAGAAGTCGCAGCGCGATGCCGCTGCCGGACAGTCCGGACTCTTCGGCATGTTCGACGACCCCGGTCCCTCCTCCGCCTCCACTGGAGGAGAAGAGACGCTGCCGCCAGCGCCGGATTGGGACGAGCACACCCGCTTGCAGAATGAGAAGGACGTGCTCGGCTTCTTCGTCTCCGGCCATCCGATGGACAAGTACCGTGAGAAGCTGCGCAATATGAAGGTCGTCGATACGGCGACAGCCTGCGAGATGAAGCCCGAGCCCCAGGTCTTCCGTCGTGGACAGGCTGAGCAAGGGAACGAGATTCAGATTGCCGGTGTGATCACCGGTCTGAAGGTCGCGAAGTCCAAGCGCTCCGGCGAAATGTACGCGCAGGCATACCTCGAAGACACCGTCGGCAAGATCGACCTCATTGCCTTTCCGCAGAGCTACGAGAAGCTCGCCGAGAAGCTTCGCATCGACGTGCCCGTACTGGTCCGTGGCTCGCTGCGCGGTGAAGAGGACTCGGCGCCGAAGCTGGCGATCTCCAGCATCCAGGCGCTTGAGGATGTAAAGATCAAGCTGCCGGATGCGCTTCGTATCCGCATTCCACTGCATAGCCATGATGAGACGCTGCTGGACAAGCTGCACACGCTCTTCCTGAGCGCTCCCGGCAACGGCAAGCTGTTGCTCAACCTCGAAGAGCCGGGCCAGTTCTGTGCCGTGCTCGAACCGAGCGGTTTTCATGTTGCCGCGGACGTGGCCTTTATCGAAGGGGTTGAAGCCCTTGTCGGCCGTGGTGCGGTGCAGGTGATCTGATAAAGACCCTGGGATAGGTTCTCTGATGAAGATATTGCCGTACATCGCAGCGTGTCTGGTCTTTGGTAGTGTGGGCGTGCAGGCTCAGTCCCTGCCGCCCAACTACAAGACGACGTTTGAGAACTCCGACTTCATCGTGATGCGCGTGCATTACGGCGCGCACGAGTTTGTGCCGATGCACGACCACTCGACCTACCCAACGGTGTATGTGTACCTGAACAACTCCGGCGAGGTCGATCTCAAGCACGAAGGACCGAACGGCTTCACGGCGCACCGTCCGCCAACGCACACGGGAGCCTTCCGCATCAGTCCCGGCATGGCAGAGCGCCATAGCGTTACCAACCTGGGTGATGTTCCCTCCGACTTCCTGCGTGTGGAGCTGAAGAGCATTCCGCCGAACGATTTGAAGGAGGTCTTCCGTGGAGAAGCTCCAGCGCTACCGGCAACTCCTGGCACGCGGACCGAGTTTCATGATGGCGCGCTAAAGATTGAGCGCACGCAGTGCCCCACAACTGAGTCCTGCACGATATCCGCCGCTGGACCACGCTCGTTGCTGGTCTCTATCGGGACAGTCAAAGCATCGATTGCCGGAAGTGAACGCACTCTTACGCCGGGAGACACGGTCTGGGTCCCAGCGAGTAAGGACGGCTCGATTCGATTGAGTGCCGGAGCGCAGTTTCTGCGAGTGATTCTGCAATATCCATAGAGCGGTTCCAGCGCGAGGGCACGCACAAGCTAAAAAGATTCCTAGCCTTTATCTTTTGATTGCGTCGAACGAACATACGCAATCCGTGAAGAGGACTGAGAGATGGCAAAGTGTATTGCCTATAGGTGTGGCGGGTTTCTACTATGCTTTGCCATGGTAGCGTGCGGCTCATCAACGGCGCTTCATGGCCAAACGTCTACATCTCCAAAAATAACCGGCTCGCAGACAGAAGCCGGCTCTGCTCAGATGCCCGCGTTCGAGGTTTCTACGATCAAACCCCATGATTTTAATCATGGCGGAATGCTGGGATTTATCTCGTATCCCGGAGGCAGAGTCTTCGTTGGAGCTGCCAACTTGAAGATGCTTTTGTACTTTGCGTTCGACCTTCAGAGTTTCCAGATATCCGGCGTTCCAGCCTGGGCTGACAAGAATCGCTACGACATAGAGGCTTTGCCTCCCGCTTCCTCCGAATCACGCACTGCAGTACAACCTCCAATGAAAGCAACTCCCAGTGACGAGCAACGAAAGATGCTGCAGAATCTTCTGGTCGAGCGATTCGGATTAAAGTTCCATCGTGAGACGAAAGAAGGGCCGGTCTATCTTTTGCTCCGAGGAAAAGGGCAGCTTCGGCTGGAAGCCCCAGCGCACCCGGAGGGCGACTCCAGGGGAGGTGTGATCATGATGCAGGGCGGCATCGCCGATGGATCGGCGTTCGGTTTAAATATCTCCATGCCATTTCTGGCGAGACAGTTGAGTTCGAATCTTGATCTCCCGGTACTGGATCGAACCGGTTTACCAGGACTCTATGACTTCCAACTCGAACCGGACGATCCTACGAATCACGACATGACCGCAGCTATTGTTGACGCCATGAATCGGCTAGGACTCAAGCTCAAGGCTGCAAAAGGTCCCGTCGAAACCATCGTGATCGACAGTGTGACCGAGCCGACGGAAAACTAGTCAGTGATGTTCGTCAACGGTGCGATTGCGTGCATCCAATTTAGCCATGAGCGATCAACTTCCCAGCATCGAACAACGCCGGGCTTATGTCCTCTTCCGGCTTCTCACTGGGTTGGATTTCTTTGGCCATGGCTTCGCGCGCATCTTCACCGGCGCCCACCTTTCGGGTTTTGCGCAGGGCATGGTGAAGAGCATGGCATCGACACCGCTACCGTCCTCGCTTACACTCGCCAGCGGCTATGCCATTCCATGCGTCGAGTTGTTGATCGGGATCTTGCTCTTGCTTGGCCTGTTCACCCGGTACACGCTCATCCTTGCCTTCCTGCTCATGTTTGTGCTGATGTTCGGTATCACTCTCAAGCAGGACTGGAGTATTGCGATGCAGCAACTGATGTACGGTCTTGTCCTGTTTCTTCTGCTCTTTGCCCGGGAACGCTACGATCTGTCCTGGCCGCAGTTCTTCCGCCGTCAGGACAGCTTCTGACCCCGGCTATCGCATACAATCGTTTAGGTACAAAGATGGCCGAAAACATTCCTCAGAAGTCTGTCACTGCACCCGCACCAACGCCCGAGGCATGGATTAAGACCGAACTCGCGCGGCACCCACAACGTCCTTATCCAATGGACTATATCGAAGCGCTCTTTACCGATTTCAGTGAGATTCACGGTGACCGGCAGTTTGCCGACGACGCCGCGATGACCGCAGGCATGGCCTACTTCCATGGCGAGCCCGTCCTGGTTGTCGGCAACCTCAAGGGGCGCAGCCTCAAAGAGCGTGTTGCCCGCAAGTTTGGCCAGCCCGATCCTGAAGGCTACCGTAAAGCCTTGCGTGCCATGAAGATAGCCGAGAAGTTCGGGCGGCCGGTCTTCACCTTCATCGATCTCGCCGGTGCGAACCCCGGCCTGGGCGCTGAAGAGCGCGGCCAAGGCGAAGCCATTGCCCGCAACCTGCTGGAGATGTCTCGGCTGCGTGTTCCCACTATCGCCACCATCACCGGTGAGGGCGGCTCGGGCGGAGCGTTGGCGCTGGCCGTTACCGACCGCGTGCTGATGCTCGAGAATGCGATCTATTCGGTGATCTCTCCCGAAGGCTGTGCGAGCATCACCTGGAAGGATGCCAGCAAGAAACAGCTGGCCGCAGCCGCTCTCCGATATACCGCCGATGACGTCCAACGGCTAGGTTGCGTGGACGATGTGATCCGTGAACCCGAGGGCGGTACGCAGATGGACCCGGCCTACGCCATGGAACTGGTCAACGAACGACTGGAACGCCATCTCAACGACCTGAAGCGTCTCTCGATCGACGATCTGCTGGCTGCCCGGTATGCAAAGTTTCGTAATATCGCGCAGTTTTATACCATGGCCTGAGCCTGACCGCCGGCGGTGGAGTTCCTAAGGAGCCAGTCACTGTTGCAACCCAACCAGCCCCAACGCGCGATTCCGCGCTCCATGCAGTTCGCTCTTTTCATCACGGGATTGCTGTGGCTTCTTGCCTCTCATTCGGTCGCGGATCACTCCGCGCAGGGCATTGCGAACCACCTGAACCTTGCTCTGATTCAGCCGCTGCTCAGCGAAGGCTTCTTTCTCTTCCTGCTGCTCGTTGGGTTCGCAACATTAAGCTGGATCGCTACACGCACCGGCAATCTTCGCAAAGATAATGCGCTGCCGCAGCGTGCGACGGCCCTTCGCGAAGGACAGCAGGGGATCGTGCTGGGTTGGGCCATGCTGCTGGTCGCCGTGCTTCCGATGATGCTCGTCGGCGATCTGCACCCAGAATTCTGGCTTGCTCCGCGGTCCTGGGGCCTTGCTCTGCTCTCTCTTGCCACGCTGGCTGTCGGCACACTCGCTTTGGAGGTCGCCTTTCGCGGATATCTCTACGCCAGGCTCATCGCAGCCGTAGGGCCCGTGTTCGCGACGATCCTGCTCTCCGGAATCTACGCGTTGTTCTCGAGCTTCCATCCCAACTCGACCAGCTCCAGCGTCGGCATCGCCTTTCTTTTGGGCATCCTGTTCTCTCTGGCTTATCTAAGAACGCACGGTCTCTGGCTCGGCTGGGGATTGCACTTCGCCTGGACTGCGGCCATGGGAGTTCTGCTGGGTTTGCCCGTCGGTGGACTGGAAACCTACAGCAGTCTCGTGACTACGGATAGCAGTGGAGCGGCCTGGATCACAGGTGGACCCTATGGTCCTGAAGGCGCGTTGTTCACGGTGATTGTGCTGGTGGTTGGAATGATCGTGCTCTATCGCATGACCACTGACTATGCCTGGGAGTACACCCATCCGCCGATCGTCCCGGCTGGCTATGAGATGACCGTCGCTCCGCCTCCCGCGCACACTGCGATGGAAGCGGCTGCTGCGGCAAAGCCCGTACCGCTGGTGCAGATCCTCGGCACTACTTCGACGAGCGCTTCTACGATGCCGGTGATTGACGAGCATCTCAGGACGAACTCGAACTCCGACAAAGCAGAGTAGCGATAGAGATAGAGCGCTTTTTAGCGAATTACCCCTAACTTGTCATCTCGACCGGAGGCGGCGCTTTTGCCGCCGTAGTAGAGAGACCTGCAGCTTGCTCGCGCCAGCAATATTGCCTCCATGCGCAAACTTCAGGTCTCTCCACTGCGCATAACATAAAGCCGTCATGCTTGCACCCCAGAGAACAAAGAACGTTCTCTGGGGGCCCGCGTTTCGGTCGAGATGACAAATCTTGGGTGCTTCATCCCTTCCATGCCTGGCAGCGCATGGCTATTCTTCAATAGGCCAGAGCCACGCCGTCCGCGCGCATCTCGCTGGCTGCCGCATACACGCGGTCATTCCCCTGCTTGCGATTTTCGATGCACTCGTAACGTCCATAACCACCATCGCTTTCGCCCATCGGCCAGCCCATGTCGACGAGAGCTTTACGTGTGGCCGCAGGAACACCGCTCTCCAGGCGCAGAATGCCGCGAGGGGCAAGGTGCGGCGGGTCTTCTCCCATGCTTTGCGACGAGCCTTCGTGGTGCCAGCGCGGACTGTCTCCAGCCGCCTGCACATCAATCCCGTAGTCGACGCGATTGATGATGATCTGGCTTTGGCCCTGGGGCTGCATGTCGCCGCCCATGACTCCAAAGGCGAGCCATGGCACACCATCTTTAGCCGCGAAACCGGGGATGATCGTCTGGAAGGGACGCTTGCCGGGCGCATAGATGTTTGGGTGGCCATCCTGCAGCGAGAACAACTGGCCGCGATCCTGGAACATGAAGCCGAGGCCATCGGCAACCAGGCCTGAGCCCATGCCGCGGAAGTTGGATTGGATCATCGACACCATCATCCCGTCCTTGTCGGCGGTAGAGAAGTACGTGGTGTCACCGTGGCTGGGGGCCTGACCGGGATAAACCGGTTCGAGGATGCGGTCGAGCTGGATCAGCTTGGCGCGCTCCTTGGCGTACTCCTTTGACTTGAGCCAGTCGATCGGGATCTTCGAAAAGTGCGGGTCGGCGTAGAAGCGGGCACGATCTTCGTAGGCAAGTCGCTTCGCCTCGATCTGCACATGCAACGACTCTGGGGACTGAAAGCCGTATCCGCGCAGATCGAACTGCTCGATGATGTTGAGCATCTGCAGGGTAGCGAGTCCCTGCGTGTTGGCGCCCATGGCATAGACGTCTACGCCGCGATACTTCGTCACCAGCGGCTCAACCCACTCCGCATGATGCTCGCGCAGATCGTCCGCCGAAAGCCAGCCGCCGATCCGCTTGAAGTACGCGTCGATCGTCTTCGCGATCGGGCCGTCATAGAAAGCGTCACGCCCACCCGCTGCAATCATCCGATAGGTCTTGGCAAGATCGGGGTTACGCCGCACATCGTACTCGTTGGGAGAGATACCGCCGGGACTGTAGGTCTTCACCGCATTGGCTGTCTCTTCGACGCCCGAGTGCGGCCTCAGGAAGATTGCCATGTTCCGCTTGATGTACCAGCCGATGATCTGCGGTGCGGGGTCGCCGGCTTCGCAATAGTGGATGGCCGGCTCGAAGAGTTCGGCCCACTTGAGCTTGCCGTAGCGTTGGTGCAGCGTCCACCAGCCGTCGAGCGCGCCGGGTGTGGAGACGCTGACCGCGCCCAGTCCGGGAAGCGCTCCGTTGACCGCGCGAGACCGAACCGTCGCGAGCGAGAGCGACTTCGGTGAGCGGCCCGAGCTCGCCATTCCGGCCAGCTTGCCCATCTTGGGGTCCCACACGAAGGCGTAGCAATCTCCTCCGAGCCCGGAGCTCGTCGGTTCGACAAAGCCCAGCAGGGCATTGGCGGCGATAGCCGCATCGACCGCCGATCCGCCGCGCTTAAGCATCTCGATAGCTGCCTGTGTCGCCAGCGGATGCGCTGTTCCCGCAGCCCCCGAGCAACCCAGTGCAGGGGAGCGCGAGGAGAAGCTGGCCCCGGCAGGCCGATCGCCTGCGTGGACATCAGGCCGAATGAACCGGTCTTCTCCAGGCGCCTGAAATTTAGGCAGCTTCGATAGTTCTTCTTCGCCGGGGAGGAGGGCCGGTTCATAAACACCGTTGTTAGTGGCGGCAACGAGAGAACCCGCAGTAGCCAGGGGAAGCGTTGCAAGAAACGTTCGACGGAGCATGGAGCTCTCCTTTACCGCATAACGGTTGTTATTCAACTGCGATTGGTAGAAAGGGCAAGACCGGCGTCTTCCTCATAGATGGTTAGGGGTTCTGTTGCCTTCAGCGAACGCAGCAGAGAGTTTCGAACGTATTGGATGTGATCTTTCATGGCCTGCTGGGCCAGGACCCGCTCACCATCCTTCAGGGCAAGATAGATCCTGCTGTGACTTACCGGCGCCATTGTCGAAGAGAGATTAAAGGTCTTCGACCGGCATAGAAGACTCTTGTGGTTCATGTTTTCAAGGACGCGACGGAGCTCTTCATTGCCCGTAGCGGCGGCGATGAGATTGTGGAAGCGAATATCCTCTTCCACGTGCGCCATTCTATCGCCTGCATCGAGATGCTTCCGGGTGTGCTCGATGCTCTCCGCGAGTGCGCCGAGGAACGCTGGAGTAATCACCGCCAACCCTACCGCATGCACCTCCAGCAGTTCGCGAAGGTCATACAGGTCGCTGACATCTTTGCTGTTGAAGCGGCGAACATAGGCGCCGCGCCTAGCTTCGATGTTGAGCAGGCCTTCGCTCTCAAGGCGGGTAAGGGCCTCGCGTATGGGGGATTTGCTGATGCCTAGTTGGGTGGAGAGAGATTCTTCTGTCAATCTCTGGCCCTCGCCCAGGGAACCGTCGACGAGGGACTGCTTGACGCTGAGATAGGCGAGCTCTGTCAGGTTCGGTGGTTTAGAGATTTTGATCATTGTGTATGCTCGGAATCCAAAGATTCTCTGGTTCTCGGACGATATGGTAAAGGTTCGAGGGGAGACCGACATCCTGTTGCGTGGAAGAACCAAGAATAGCTTCGTAATACGTGTGCGCTCGACCGGCGAAACGGTTCGGTCGAGCGCACACGTCACGAACTAGAAGGTGAACTTACCACTGATCTGGAGTTGACGAGAGGACCCGCCATCGCTGGTAGCAAAGCGGGTGGCACTGATCTGGCCAAAGGTCGAGGACTGGGTGTTGCCCGACGGCTGACCGAAGTTGGGGTGGTTGAGGATATCGAAGGCGTCGGCGCGAAGCGTGAACATCACGTTCCTAAAGAGTTTGGTTTCTTTCTGCCCTGACAGATCGACATCCGCAAAGCCGGGGCCGGTAACACCGTTACGCTGCATGTTGCCGATGCCGGTATAGACGATCGTCGAACTTCCAGCCGCCTGAGTCGCTTGAATCTGCAGGCTGCATCCGCTGGGCACCGCAAGCGTCGGCCCAATGGGGCAGACATTGGATTGCGGAATAAAAGTTACGTTTGTGATCCCCGTTTGAGATTTATGCGTGGAGACGTGGCCAACCTGGTTGGGGCGGATGGGGCCGGTAAGGCCGTTGAAGCTTGAGCTGCCTGCGGTGATGTTGACCGGGTTACCAGTCTGGTATTGAACAATCGTTGAAAGCTGATAGCCCGAGACCAGGCGGTTGCCTTTGAAGGGGAGAGCATAGATCGCGGTGCCAGCGAAGTGATGGCGTACGTCGAAGTCCGACAGGCCATAGTTGCCGCTGGGGTTGTTGCTGTCCTGCGGTGCACCGCCTGCCGCGCTGAGACCCCCCTGTGATCCAAGCGAGTTGATGTCCATCGACTTCGCCCACTCATAGTTCATGTTGAGCTCGAGTCCGTGGTGCATGTTCTTGCTGAACACGAGCCACAGGGCGTTGTAGTTCGAGCTGCCGATGCTGTTCACCTCGCTGATATTGGACGCGATCGTTACACCGGGATCGATGGGGCTGTTAGCCGAAAGGGTCTGGTACAGATGAGGTGATCCCGCTGGGCCGGTTGCCTGATTCTCGTTCGTGGCAATACGCAGGTGGCGTCCGACAGAGCCGTAGTAACCGAGCGAAGTGACGATACCGCCAGGGAGCGCCTGCTGTACGTTCAGATTGAAGCTTTCGATGTACGCATCTTTAAAGTTGGGGTTGATGGAGCTGATGGCTACGCCTGCGGCCTTTGCAGAGGCATACAGCGAGGAGACCGGGATGGCCGCCCCATTGTAAGAGACGGAAGTGCTGAAGGGAGGATTCGCTGCCAGTCCTGTTACGGTGTTCGAAGCTGGTTGGTCGACCAGGTAGGCATAGCCGCCACGCACCACGGTCTTGCTCGTTCCGAAGATATCGTAGGCGAATCCCAGGCGGGGCTCATAGCTGTAGCTCTGCTTGTAGGCGGAGTTAGCCGCAAGTCCGTTAGTCCCGACTCGTGTCAGCGTTGGGCCGCCATTGCCGTTTGGATTGAAGAGCACGAAGCGGTTCTCACCTTCGACTGGCGTACCATTCCACTCGAAGCGGAGACCGTACTCCAGTGTCAGTCTTTGCGTGAACTTGAAGTTGTCCTGGAAGAACGCTCCCAGTGCCCCATCGTAGACGCGACTGGATGAGATGTTGGGCTGGACGCTGAAGACGGTGGCGTTGTCCATCTCAAAGTTATTCGGGGTGCTTACAAAGGTGAGTGTGCCGATGTTCCCGGCAAAGCTGGCGCTGAGATAGCGGCGGAACTCGCCGCCAAACTTGAGGGTATGCTTGCCGCGCAACAGGGTTGCGGTGTCCGAGATGAGGCCCAGCGTGTCATTGCGTCCCTGCGGAAAACCCGAGGGGCCACCGAAGACGAGACCGATATCGGAGAGTGTGGTCTGAGGCAAGCCGACGTTGCCCATAAGGCCATCTCCAAGGCCGACGCTGGTCGGGTCGGTGAGATTGGCCGGGTTGAAGGCGATGGAGATGCGGTTGAAGCCGAGCCGCGCTTCATTGACGAAGTTCGGGTTGAAGATATGAGTCTCGTTGAGGGTAAGGATCTGGCGATGCGCCGCACGGTGATCGCCCCAGCCGGGAATGGTGTCGCCCTGCAATGCGGGCTCTGTCCGAACATCCTTCTGGAAGGCATAGAACCCGTGCAGCGAATCATTGCTGCTGAACTGTTGCAGGACATCTCCAGTGTACTGATCGATGCTGACCGGTCCCGGGGTGAAGGCTACATAGTTGTTTCCACTGTTTGGCAGTGGGATGAGCTTGGCCAGAGCAGCGGCGGCAGGGAAGAGGGCGGCATTGGCGGCGATGGTCGCCTGCTGGGTTGGGGTGAGCACCGTGCTGTTCTGCAGAATGCCCTGGTGCTGACGCAAACCTTCATAGCTGGCATAGAAGAAGGTCTTGTCCTTCCAGATGGGACCGCCTACAGAGCCGCCGAAGTTATTGCGCTTGAGTGGTGCCTTTTCCCCTGGAAGCCCGACGATCGGGAGGCCCGTGGTGGGGTTGAAGTTGCGATTGAAGTAGTTGCGTGCATCCAGCGCCTCATTGCGGAAAAAGTCGAAGACCTCGCCGTGGAACTGGTTGGTGCCGGACCGGGTGGCAACGGTCACAATCGATCCATCGCTGCGGCCAAACTCTGCACTGAACGTGGAGTTGTTGATCTTGAACTCGGAGGTCGTGCTGATCGACGGCTGAAAGGTGATCTGGTTCTGGCTGATGTCGTTGAGATTGACACCGTTGATCTGGAAGTTGACCGAGTCTTCGCGGTTGCCGGCAGTAATGAAAGAGTTCGCTCCAAGCCCACGGCTTGGAGCTGTGAGGCTACCCGACGTGGGAGCCACTACGCCGCCCGGCGTCAGCACCGTCAGGTCGAGGAAGTGACGTCCGTTGAGCGGAATCTCCTGCACGGTCTTTCTGTCGATGACCTGGCCAACGGTCATGGTCTGGGTCTCGATCTGCTGTGATGTGCTCTCAACCTCTATGGTCTCGCCTGCGGACGAGACCGCCAGGTGCATGTTGACCGTAACGGTCTGAGATACGTCGAGGGTGACCTTCTGCACGGTGTAGTTGCTGAACCCCGATACGGTCGCCTGAACGGAGTAATCTCCGGGTTCCAGCGAAGGCACCACATAGATTCCGTCGGAGTCAGTATGGATGACACGATCAATTCCGGTCGCCAGGCTATGCACTTTTACCTGCGCGCTGGGAACGACTGCGCCGCTTGGGTCCGTTACGGTTCCCGTAAGTGTGGCTGTTGATTGGCCCCAGGCAGCAAAGCTGCACATAGAAAGCAGAATTGCGAGAGAAAACCACTTAAAGGACTTCATATACGAACCTCCGAAGGGTGCTGCGCTGGAGCTAACTCAAGGCAAAGGCAAAGAGGTGTTTCGATGTCAAGGAACATATATGAGATATCACGTTTCATATCTCATTGAAAGAACATTAATCTTCCTGAAACCATTTGTTTATAGGGCCGATAGAATTTTTCGATCAATCTGTGATTTGTCGGATGGGTAGGCAGTAGGAAACTGGACCTGGTGTGTCGGATGAAACCGTGTAGCAAACGAATTGGGGGCAGCCGGCCGGCTGCCCCCGATTCGTTTTGCTTTCTGCTACTTCGTTTCGGAAGTGTTGACGATCGTGCCGACATCGGCTCCCTGGTTCGAGGAGAAGACCGCATGAACGCCAAAACTGTTGTCCTTATTGCAGAAAGGGGAGAAGACAACAGGGACAGTGATGCTTCTGGAGCCGTTTGCCGGGATCGTGCCCAGGCTGAGTGGCCCAAGGAAGACTGCAGCGGCTCCGCAGCCGGAGCTGCTGTTGGTTGAGGCGACGGTGAAGCTATCGAGGGTGGTTTTCGTGGCCGCGCCACTGCCTGTATTGGACAGCGTAAGCTGCCAGAGACGCAGATCCTCTGGGCCTGATTTGCGGTTGATCACAGCACTAAGGTTGGCGCTGTTGACGACGGGGCCGACAGTGATACTGTCCAGACCGGGCGCGAAGCCGTTTGCATTCGGATTCGTAAACACAATGGTGTTGGCGCCCGCGTTTAGCTGCACTGGAGTAAGCAGGAACTGTGGCGAATCCCAGGAACTGCCGTTGACGTCGAGCTCGATGGGTGACCCGCCGTTGACGTAGACGAAGAAAGAACGTGGCCCGTTTTCGGTGTAGTCAACCTCAAGCTGATAGGTGCCGGCTTGCGGTGCCGTGACATTGTTAAAGGTGACGGCATTCTGCGTGCCCCCGCCGAAGCTGCCGACGTAAGCTCCGCCCGAGCAGTAAGAGCATCCGCCTGCACTGGCAGAGCCGGAGAGCTGTGCGGCCTCTGCTTCGTAGGTCGTGAAGCTGGGCGGAGGCTCGTTGCCGTTGCCGGAGATCACGATGCGGTCAAGATCGGCGCCGAACGTAGCCGGATTGTTGAAGGTGATGATGTTCACACCGGCTTTGAGGGTGACCGGAACCGTCGTTGCCTGTGGCAGGTTGAAGCTGCCGCCGCCCAGGTTAAGCGTAGCGGGAGAACCTCCGTTGATGGTGTAGACCAGGGCGCGAGGGCCTTGTGTCATGGCATCGACTTCCATGCGGTAGGTGCCATCGTGCTCGACACGAACATTATTGAAGGTGACGGAGTTGGACGTGGTGGAGGCGCCGATATTGCCGGCCTTGGAGCCGCCGGAACAGGCGGTGCAGGCAACGACCGAGGCCGTGCCGTTGAGCACAGCAGATTCGGCTTCATAGCTTTGGCTGACGGTGGAGGGCACTGTGCCGGTGGGATAGACCCTCAGCAGGCGCACCCCATGGCCTGGAAGAATCGTGGTGAAGCTACTCGGAGTGGGGGAGAGGTTGATGCTGTTCCAGAGGTCGCGGACCTGAAGAGCTTGAGTGAAGCCGAGATCGCTCCAGGGAACGGTCACCTGCGAGGGCAGGCCATTCAGGTTGTACAGAGCGACATAGAAGCTTCCGTCACCGGCGTCGGCAACCCATACCGGCTGTGCGCCTCCAGTGACCTGGACGCCGGGGTGGCCGGACTGGTCGACCGCGAGGATCTCGTCGTTGGTGAAGGCAGCTTTAGCGAAGGCATCGAGCTGGGTAAGGTCGCCGCCTAAATAGAGTGGGGAATTCGCCATGGCCCAGATGGTCACGGCTGTCTGCTTCTCAGTGTCGCTGAGCCCGTCCTCGGTGCCCATGCCGATGTCGAGGGTGTCCATGTCGTTCCAGCCGAGCGTGGGGCCGGTGGCATGTTCCCAGCCTACGTCCTCGTACTCGCGCAGCACGATGCGCGGCCAGTTGGTGAGCGTGGCGCAGTCGCCCTCGCACTCGACGTCCTGGTCGATGCGGCGGGCGTTTGAGAACTGCTGCCACGTGCTGAGGTAATCCTGGTCGAGATCCCAGGAGACCGTGAACCAGATGGGACGTCCGCTCAGTGCGATCGCCTGCGACCAGGCCGCGACGTCAGGACGATCGTCGACGGCCGTGCTATCGACATCCGAACCGGGTGCAACCGAGTCCAGTTTGATGAAGTCGATGCCCCAGGAGGCGAACAGAGCGACGACGGAGTTGATGTACTCCTGTGCTCCCGGCTTTGTGAAATCGATCTTATCGTGGAAAGGGTTCGGCAATGGTCCGGCGAAGGTGTTGCCTTGCGCAAGCGGTATAGCGACGATCTGCTGTGTGGTGTACGAGGTGCCGAGGATGGGATAGTTGCCATCGACTGCGGGTTGTTCAATGCCTGGAATCCAGTAGATGCCGGCCTTCTGTCCATTGGCGTGGATGTGATCGACCAGGGCCTTGATGTTTGGGAACGTGGAAGTGTTTGGAATGGGGCGACCGTTTGCATCGAAGCTGCCCTGCCAGCCGGAATCGATGTTGATGTAGACGAACCCGTGTTGCTGAAGGCCCGAAGCCTTCAGCGCATCGGACTGCGCCTGAATGTTTGCCTGGGTAAGAAAGCCGCTGTTGATGGTCTGTTCGCTGAAGGTCGACCAGCCAAGATACGGGCGTTGGCCAACGCCGTTGACCTGCGCGGCAGCAGGGACGGAGGTCAGCACAGAGACGAACGCTGCAGCGAGCAACGGGCGAAAGGTGCGGTGCAGAAAGCTGGATAGTGGGGGCATCGGTCGGCTCCAGTGAATCGGTTTGAGAAGACAGGCGGCGCAAGAGGGCTGCGCAGCTCAAAAGTGGCAGCTTGTGCTGCGCCAGCCATAAGACCGTGTACGAACACGTTTTGTCAATACAGAATCGTAAAATATGTTTATTTATCGGGGAAACTTTGAGCGTGAACGAGCACCGATAACACTCCTGCTTGAAAACAGGTCCGAAATCTCAAAGAAGGGAGTGCGTGTTAAAGCGTGTGATCAATTTTTCGCTGCCGACATATGCAAGCACACTGCCCAGGCGCACCAAGCGGCATGAAGGACTGCCGCTTGTCGTACATAAAGATCGCAAGGAGCGCTATGTAGATCAAAGGTGCACGAGGATGGGGAGAAGCAGGGGAGTCAGCGCATTTGGGTAAAGCGATGAGCCCTGTATGGTCGGACCCAGCAGGTAATGGGAAAAGACGACCAGACACACGACGACGAACGCAGTCTCCAGAAAAGGCCACAAAAGCCTTCCATGCCATTACCCGGCACGTCATGGTGGACACGCGTCTGGTCGTTCACGATTTCAATATTCGCTAGGCGTGCTCATGGTTTTGCTGCGCTGATGTCCGCAGGGCTACGCGGATCGATCTCGTGATGCGT
Source organism: Granulicella mallensis MP5ACTX8 (assembly GCF_000178955.2). Classification (NCBI taxonomy): domain Bacteria; kingdom Pseudomonadati; phylum Acidobacteriota; class Terriglobia; order Terriglobales; family Acidobacteriaceae; genus Granulicella; species Granulicella mallensis. The sequence continues at coordinate 2,957,033 of NC_016631.1, forward strand.
ATCGTACTGGCTGCTAAAGCCGGTTACGCTTACCTCTTTCCCCGCAGCAAGGCTGTTCATGGAGATACCAGTTTGCACGTTGACGAAGATCAGGGTTTCGCCGGAACCATCGTTGACGGAGAACTTGAAGCCATAAGGCCCATCGCCGGCCGGTGCCTGGGTGATCTTCCCGTGTACCCTGACGATCCGTCCCTCGTTGGCTTCGCCCACCTCCACGGTCTTGAGCGCCTTCGGCTCGATCACGCTGAAGTCGCCGGCATTCTTCAGGGGCGCCATCTTCACCTCCGTTGCGTCGGCTGGGATCACGACTAGCAGCCCGGCCTTATCTGTGAGCACGCCGCTGACCCGCGCGCGCCTGGGTGGCGTCGCGACATTTGGATTACCCGGTGTGCTGATGTAGATGCCGCCGCTGGAGTCCTGCAGGCCAAAGCCCTTGTCGTCAAAGCTCGACTCGAAGGCGCCTGCGGGCGTGGAGACGATCCCATCGATCGTGACGTGGGTGCCGAGGGGAAGGGAGCGCGCCTTGGCGATTGGGATGACGTTATCGACGGGTGCGGCAGCCGTAAGGGTGCCTGCAAAGAAGGAAAGCAGACCCAGGCTGACGACGGTCAAAATGCGGCGTCGCAGGAGAGACACTATCGTGCGTTCGAGCGGAGCCATCTGGTTTAAGCTCTTTCCAAGAGCCATGCCTATCCTCATTTCTGTTGCTCAAATGTGCAAGAAGATACTGGACCCGGAGTTCAACACGATACTCTGTGCGGATCAGCATAGAGCAATTGCGATCCATCGCCGATTTATTTTTAGAGAATGCACAGCAGGCTCTCCACAGCAGGAGTCAGGCCCCCTGCGTACGAATGGTGTAGAATCAAGTTCGAGCTTTATCCGGTTTTCGCCTTCGCACTTTCCTGTTCGGCCCAGCCTCAAAGCCAGCCCACAGATAACGCAAGGTAGGGCTGTGTTCGACAACCGGGCAAGCCACTCATTCGTTTTCAGGGAGATTACACAATGGCGAAGATTGCCAAGACCGGCGACCGCAAGAAGATTATGGACACACAGAAGAGCACCGATTGTCCGAAGTGCTCCAAGACGACCCGCATCGTAAAGCGCGTCAAGGATCGCGAGCGCGGGATTCCGGGCGGAGTTTACATCTCCTGCTCCGCATGCGACTTCTTTGAAAAGCTGTAAATTTTTAGCAATCCACAAGAAAGGCTCACCCTTCGAGGTGGGCCTTTTGCTTTGATCCTGCGTCTTACTTCCAGAGCCCGCACTGGGGTTCATGTATCGAGTTTGGCACCCTCCACCGTCGGCACTTGACGATTGTTGTGTGGAGCGAGCAGACTCCCAGTCGGAAAGTAGGGAAACCAGGAATCATGGCAACCAGCATCATCGTTTCACCCTCCCCCCTCCCCGCCCTCGCCTCATCGCCTCACTACACCCGCCCCACATACCTGATGTGTCCGCCTGAGTGGTACGGCGTCGACTACGTCATCAATCCGTGGATGGCCGGCAACGTCCATCGATCCTCGCGCGATCTTGCCTTCGCGCAGTGGAAGGGTTTTCATAACGTCCTGCGTGGTGTCGCCGACGTTCGCCTGCTGCATCCCGAACCGGGCTGTCCCGACATGGTCTTCCTCGGCCACGGCGCCCTGGTACAGCACGGGGTGGCCGCGCTCTCCAGCTTCAACCATCCGCAGCGCCGGACCGAGACCCCGCACCTCAACAAGTGGCTCGAGAGCCAGGCCTTCCTGCTCTGGAAGACGCCGCGTGAGACAGCCTTCGAAGGGGAAGGGGATATCACCTTCAACGACGATGGCACGATCCTCTGGGCGGCCCACGGTGTCCGCACCTGCCGTGCGGCTCATCGCCATGTCGCCGACGCCTGGCATACGCCGGTTCGCTCCCTGCACCTGGTCGACCCGCGCTTCTATCACCTCGACACCTGCTTCACTCCGCTGCACGGCGGCTTCCTGATCTATTATCCCGGGGCCTTCGACGCGGCTTCACTAGCCCTGATCGAGGCAGCCTACCCGGCAGAAAAACGCGTTGCCGTCTCAGAGCACGACGCTACCCACATGGCGTGCTGCGCCCTGAACATCGGGCGGACGGTCTTCACGGGAGAGTTGAGCCGTGAACTGGCGGCGCACCTCTTCGATGTCGGCTTCGACGTCGTTCAACTGGAGCTGGGCGAGTTCATCAAGGGCGGAGGCGGCGCAAAGTCGCTGGCTCTGCGCCTGAGCGACCTGCGCGTTACCCACGCCACCGTCGGTCGCTAACAACATAAGACAGCAATGCCTCCTTCTGGTTGAAGGAGGCATTGCTGTCTTAGATATTTAACAAGCTTTTCTGGGGATGGGTGCGGAACCTTAGCGAACGACGATCGTCGGGCTGGAGAGGGGAGGCATCTCGGGCAGAGAAGCTACCAACGCCTGGGACATCTGCACATCGCCAGGGTTGACCTCTTCTACTTTGACTTTGCCAAGGCCCTGAATGCCCAGCTTCTTTGCTGCCGCATAGGACAGATCCATGATCAGGTTTCCGGCTACCGGTCCACGATCATTCACCCGCAAAAAGGTTGTTTTCTGATTGTGCAGGTTGGTCACCCGAACCCAGCTTCCTAGGGGAAGCGTGCGGTGTGCACAGGTCAGAGCATTCATATCGAAGCGTTCGCCGGTTGCAGTCCTGTGGCCCTGGAACCTGCCGCCATACCAGGAGGCCTTGCCGACCTGGAACCAATGATGCTTGATAGAAGCGGACGGTGTAGAAACGATCTTTGCACTACCAGGGGCCGGGGGACTTGCTACGATAGTGGTCGTCAGGCCTAAAGCAGCTGCCAGCAGGACGACGCGATTGCGTCTCCGGCTTCCAGCACTTAAGGTATTCTTTCGATCTCTCGTGTTGTAACCATTCATACATATATTGTCGAACGCCCGGGAGCCTAAGTCAAACATTTGAAAGGCTTTTTTCTTTGCTGAAGTGTTGACTCAACGGGTTCCCGCATGGTAGGAAATTAGAGAGGAATCAGGTCTTCTGTTGCCGCCACCGATAGCTCTTACCATTGCCGGCTTCGATCCTTCGAACGGTGCTGGCGTCACTGCCGACCTCCAGGTCTTTGCCGCTCACGGGCTTTTCGGGGTCTCGGCAATTACGGCTCTCACCATTCAATCGACGCTTGGCGTTGCTTCCGTGGAACCCGTCTCGGCGCAACTTCTTACCCAGACTCTGGATCATCTAACCTCTGACCTGCCTCCGCAAGGGATCAAAATCGGTATGCTGGCCACCCGGGAGATCGTTTCCGCAGTGGATGACTTTCTTCAAGCTTTTGCATATAAAAATGCTGCTAAACCACAGATTCCTGTTGTCTTAGATTCCGTCCTGGTTTCCAGCTCCGGCGCTCTGCTTCTCGACAAAGAGGGGGTTGGTCAGCTTCAGGAGAAGCTTCTCGGCCATGTCTCATGGGTTACCCCCAACTGGGCAGAACTGGCTATCCTCACTGGTCTGGAAGTGTCCTCTCTAGCTGGTGCCGAAGCAGCATTGCACGCTTTGGGGGACCGTTATCCCAGTCTGCATGCTGTCGCTACTGGGGGAGATCAGGGTGGACACCCTATCGATCTTTTGCGAACGCCAAAGGGCGAGATTCATCGTTTTGCCGGCGAGCGCGTCGACACAACGTCCACCCACGGAACGGGCTGTGCCTTCTCTTCAGCGCTACTTAGTCGTCTGGTTTTATGCGAAACGCCTCTCGCCGCCCTTGCCGGGGCTAAAAAATATGTCGAAGGTGCCCTGCGATATGCCCCTGGAATAGGACATGGCCGAGGTCCTATAGATCTGCTTTGGCCTTTACGCCATCCCCCTGCTACCGGTGTTGAAACTCCGGTGACCCCATAATGAGTCCCGCCGCCAGGGCCGCCTGAGTGTCCTCGCGTGCGGAATCTCCCATCTTTGTTCGGGCTTCGCCGGTCAAAAGGGGATCGCGCTTCTTCACCGCTGAAACCTGCCGCAGCTCCGCCTCCTGTTGTTGAGGATCGGCAGAGGTCTGGGCGAGGATCAACTGCTCGGTCCTGGCGCTGACGGGAACGTGGAGCAGCTTGGCCTCAAGGGTTTTGTCCTTGATCTCCGGAGACATCTCTGTCGCTTGCGGTCCCAGCAGGGCATCGAAATCGGTCGTCACTCCCTGTACCCGGTTGGCCGCGAGGGCCAATGCAAAGTTCATCCTTGAGACCAGCGCGCTGGTGCTGTTCCAGGCATCGCTCTGCATGGAGTAGCCGTCGGGAGTCTGATGGCCGTAGAGCGGCATGCCTAGATCGGCGATTGCAGTGCTGAGGGCTGCGGTACTCTCCACGTTCGAGCCGGTGGCCCGAACGGCGGAGACGACGTAGTCGAGCGGCGTCTTTACCTTGGAGCGAAAGACTCCCTGGGTAAAGAATTCCGGCGAGTTCACCATGGTCAGCAGCACGCGGCGGATATCTCCGTTTGTGCTCAGAAACGTTGCCGTCATGCGATCGATCATGGCCGGTGGGGGAGCATCGCTTACAAAACGGATGGCCAGTTTGGTAGAGATGAAGCGCGCACACTGCGGGCTGCCGGCCAACAGCTTCAACACGGCGAACCCTTCGCTCGATCCGGCTTCTTTGATCGTATGGCCCATGACGACTTTATTACCTGGCTCATGTTTGGTGGGATCGAAGTTGGCGAGATTGTTCTCTCCGTCTTCCTTGAAACGTTTGCCGACGGTCCAGCCGGTAAATACCTTGGCGACTTCGGTCACGTCCTTCTGGGTGTAACCGCCGTTGACGCCGATGGTGTGCAGCTCCATCAACTCGCGGGCGTAGTTCTCGTTCAATCCGCTGGCCGCGGGCTTCTTGCGCTGCGGCGTAAACAGGCCCGTGGCGTACGAAGAGTGAGGGCCAACGCTCTCGGAGTTGTCGAGATAGGTCAGCATCGCTGGGCTGATGGCTGTCGCCTTGAGCAGATTTTCAAAGTGCCCCAGGGCAAAGGGACGAATACTTTCACGCTCGTAAGCTGTTACGTAATAAGCCGCTTGTTGGTTCTTCTGAAGGTAAACGTTGAAGTGGTTGAGCCAGAAGTCAATCATGACCTCCTGAAGCTGCCGTTCGCTGTAGATGTCCCGTAGCAGTTTTACCTGGATAGCCTCGGCCATCACCACACCGCGCGGGCCGTTGAAGGCGGCGATCGCTTCTATCTGCTGCGCTGTCATGCCTGCGGTCAGTCGCGAACGATCTTCTTCCGATAAGGATTGCCGCAGTGCTTTCAACTGCGGAAGGGTCAGATGACAGAGGGCCTTGAATCGCGGCTCGGGTTGTAGCGCAAGGAACTCCGCCGGAGACATGGGAAGAGGAGCCGTGCCCTCCTCCTCAACATCTTTGCCCTTCTTCTTGTCGCGATAGCGTTCCTGCTGGTCGGCATAGATGGCATGCTCCGCGGCGCCGCCTGGGACGGAAACCCTGTTGTTCATCGCCGCCCGGATCTCTCCGTTGGTGGGGTAGAGCTCCATCAGCTTGTCGAGTGGCAACCGCATCGCCGGATAGATGGCCAGCCGCTCGTCGAGGGCCTTGTCATCAATGGAGTCCGGGTTCAACTGCTGGTTGAACCATGTACTCAAGCCCATGGCACGGACGCGCTCCAGGTCTCCTGGGCGAGGGCCATAGGTAAAGCGATTCAGCGCTTGCAGAATGGCGGCATCGTGACTGAGATACGCGTTGGAGGGCTCGGACGCTGGGCCGGCTTTCTGCATGGAGGACTCTTGCATCGTCGCAGACTGTGCTTCCATCTGCTGGCCCTGGGCGTACATGCCCGCGGGCAGGATGAACTGCAGGCACAGGAATCCGGCTGTGATCGGCCGAAGAGCGAAAGAAGGGAATTGCGAGCGCATGGCTTTCTCCAGCTTCATCCTAATCGCGTTTGTTTACGGTTTGTTCACAGCGAAACGAGCCAGGCTGAAGTGTGAGCAGATCCTCAGAAAAGGTAGGATTGTTGTTAGCAATGCTGACTGACATGACGCTTCAAATCAATGGACAAACCCGCAGCTTTCCCGAACCCGTTCCCTCAACGCTCGACCAGGTGCTCCTGGAACTTGGCATGAAGGCCGACCGGATTGCAGTGGAACGAAACGGGGAGATCGTACCCCGGACGCAGTGGAGCGAAACTGCGGTGCAGTCCGGCGACCGGCTGGAGGTCGTCCATTTTGTCGGCGGCGGCTCGTCAGCTTCGAGCTGACTTTGCCAGCAGATTCTGTAGAAGCCGCTCCCAGCGGTCTCCGTACTCGGTCCAGCCTCCGATAGCGTGAACACGAGCCAGAGCCGCCGCTCGCATCTTCGCTTGCAGCAGGGGATCGTCGGCCAATTGCTGGAGTCTTGCGGTAATGGCTTCAGGATCTCTGATCGCGACAATAAATCCTTCAACACCATCGCTGAAGAGGTCTTCCCCTCCGGTATTGGTTGAACAGATGACCGGGCACCCGCAAGCCAATGCCTGAGCCTGTACCAGGGCCAGACCTTCCTCAATGCTGGGTAGTACAAGAGCGTGGCTGGTGCTCATCAACTCCGCAAGCCGTGACTGCGGAATGGCTCCTAGAAATTCGACATTCTCCTGCGGGCAGTTGGGCAGGACGGTGCGCAGATCTTCCTGCACCTGGCCTGCGATCAGCAGCCGTTTGTGCGGATGGCGCAGCGCTGCAAACGCCTGTAGCAGGTAGGGAACTCCTTTACGCAGTCCCGCAGCCCCTGCAAAGAGTACCTGGAATTCGTCCTGTGCCGGTTCGCCGGTAGGGTGGAAGTTTTCGAGGCGAACACCATAGGGAATCGTATGCACCTTCGAAGCCGGCACGCCCATCTCCACAAAAGAACGGGCCGCAACGCTGGACGGAACCGTGATGGCATCGGCCTGGGCGTAGATCGCCTCCTCGCGCACGGTATCGCGCTCATCGGAGACCTGCCGCTCGACACCCCAGCGGCGATACTCCTCGGCGACGATGTTCTCCTGATATCGCTGGTGCGTGGAGCCGCGGTCGCACACGAAGAGTCCACCGCGTTCCTGCAGATGTCTGCCAGTCAGTAGACCGGCTCCGGAGATGGCGATCAGGACATCGGGAGAAGGTTTGCCACGGCGCAGGTCACGCAGGAACTGAAGGTCGGTCCAGAGGTCGAAGGTCAGCGCGTTGGCGTACCCCAAATGGTCATCGAGGGCTGGCAGATCGAACGGGCTGCGCTGTAGCGCGAGCTGAGGAAGATGCAGCCAGGGAAAGGTCTTGACCTTGTCGCGAGACAGGCATTCGCGTTTCAGCCTGGACCACGGCCAGGTTGAATAGACTCTTTCGAGGTGTCCACGCCGCTCGAGTTCACGGGCCAGTTCGAAGTGATGGAAGACGCCGAAGACGGCCTGGGCTACTCGCATGAAGAGTGTTGGGCTGCAGCTTTAGGATAACAAAGCTGCGTAAACCCTTGATCGTGCCATGCTTGATTGCCTTTGATGACTGGAAGCAGAGGGGGAACTCATCGAGTCCCCCTGCTGTGAACGACTATGGCAACACAAGCTTCCATGCCTGGGCTGCCGTTCCATTGCAGGTGTAGATATCCAGTTGCACACCGTTTGCGGTTGAGGCACTCGGAGTATCCAGGCAGAGACCGCTGCCTTGGCCCACAAAGTTGTAGTAGCCATTGCCCAACGGCACAGCTTCCCATTCTTCGTTGGGATTTCCTGCATAGGTCCACGTCTGCAGGAGACTGCCACTGGTGGTACCGCTGCCGGTTACGTTCCAGGTTTCGGTTGGAGCATTGGCGTTGGCGACGTAATAATAGCCACTGGCGGTCCCGTTCAGGAACTCCCACTGCTGGTTGGGTTGGGTGCTGTTGGTGCCTCCACCGCAAGCCCACTGCTGAACGGCAGTTCCATTCGCCGTACCCGAACCGGTGTCGTCGATGCAGGAACCGCTGTTCTCATTGACGAGGTTGTAAAAGACGCCGGTGGTCAATGTAGATCCGCCACCTGAGCCACTGGAGGCAAAGGCTACAGAGTAGAGGTTGTAGCCGCCGTTGTCCTGGTTCCACGTCAGGACTTGTTGACCTGCGGGCAGGGTGACGCTGGCCGTCACGGTTGCCCAGGTTTGATAGCCGCCGGTCGCCGGAATATTGACCGACCCGGTCAGGTTTGCTCCCGAGGCGTTCGACAGGTGGAGCCCATCGGTCACTGCGTTTGGAGAGGCAACCGTGAAGGTGACGTTGTAGGTCCCCGCTGTGGCCACGTTCACCGTATAGCGGAACCACTGTCCCGTGGCTGTCCAGCCGATATCATTACCGCCGCCACCAGCCGAGGTGGTCTCCAGATCGACGCCGTCGGATCGATAGCCGTTATCCGATCCATTGACGGTCGCGACGCTGTAGCCAACTCCCGGGCCGCCCGTGTCGTAGTTTTCGGCCAATACGGTTCCAGGGATGACTGCGGGAGTTCCGCCGTAGGGTTCTTCGGTTGTGCCACCACCGCTGCCGGTAATGGTCGTCCCGTTTCCTTGCGCAGAATTGGCAGATGTGCCGGCCGCATTCACCGCTTGCACGACGTAGTAGTAGGTTGTCGTTGCAGCCAGACCTGAATCGATGAACGACGGCGCGGTCAGGTCCGAAGCGATCATATTGCTCGTCGAAGGCGTGAACCCGGCGGCCGTGCTGCGGAACAGGTTATAGCTCAACGTGCAGTTCGACCCCTCAGAGCTGGCGCTCCAGCTCACGTTGATCGTGCTGCCCGAAGTTCCTGCTCCGGAGGGTGTCCCTGGGGTTCCCGGTACACCGCCGCAATTACCGCTCGTGCCTCCCCAGGAGGTCACATAGCTATTGGCCCCAGCCGTCGTGCCGCCGTTATCGACCGTGGCATTGTTGGAGGCGATCGTGTAGTTGATCTGACCGCCGGAGAGCGTCACCGACACCATGTCGTGGAAGGTGACTCCTTTGGCGACGGGTGCGGCTATCCCGCTGTTCGCAATGATGTTCACCCCCTGATCGAAGACAGAGTAAACACCCAGGCCGTAGGCCACATGGTTGGCGACCGTCGGCGCGACGTTGTAGGACGCATAACCGTCCACGCTGCCGTTCATCCACGCACCCTCACTGGGAACGTCGTAGGGCATCTCGCTCTGGTAGAAGATGGTTTCACCACCTTCGCCGTTCCAGACGACCTGCTCTTTTTCGTAGTGCTCCACAGCCAGACCGGTGGCGAGTACATTGTCCCCGTTTACGACCAATCCGTTATTGCAGACATTGAGAGCCCAGCCAACAGTCCCACCGTTTCCGTGGTCGGCGCGCCAGCTCCACATGTTGTCGATAATCACGTTGTCGCTGTCGATCTCCGTGGCTTCGCTGCAGGTTCCCAGGGTGGCTCCGCCAACACGGAAGTGCACATCGCTGATCGTGGTCGGATTGGTTGCATGGTTGACGCGCGGCGCTCCCTTGACTCCCACCTGCAGAAGCACCGAGGAGTTGACGGGGCCCGCATCGATGAGAAATCCGGCAAGCTGCACTCCGTCCACGTCGGCTACCGTGAGCGCGGGCGTTCCAGACTGCGGAACAAGATCAGCGTAGCCGAGTCCGAGCACTACGGTGTTCGCGTTCGTGACATTGATGGCCCCGCTGTACTTGTAGATGCCTGGGGTCAGGATGAGATTTTTGCCGGAGGACAGCGCAGTGTTGATCGTGGCTAGCGACGTGGAAGGGGTGGCGATCAGAAAGGTGCTGATCGAAAGGGAAGTACCGGCTTCTCCGCTGCCTACACCACCGCTGCCCCAGGTGATGCCTGACGTGTTCGTCCCATACGTCGGTGCGAAGACCCAATAGTTGCTGCTGCTATCCATATAAAGGAAGGGCTTCTCGCGGCTGACAGGAGTGGTCGCCAGAACAGTATGCGAACTTCCGCCGCCGCCAAAGGGGTTGCTTTGCGCGGGCGCGCCGGAGACTCCCGAAAAGACCATGTTCCAACTGCCGCCCGTCCAGCTCCCGAGAGAGCTGTTGCGCGTATACCACTGCTGCTGGGAACAGGAGTTGAGTTGGCCGGTGATCTTGGTGTTGGCGATGAATCCGCCGCTCGAGTAGTTGCAGCCCGAGTCCGTCAGCTCTACCGGGTTATTGATCAGCATGCGCCGGATGGACGCTCCCTGCGAAACGCCCCATTGCAGCGTGCCTGATCCCGGCGTGGTCATCTCCAGATTCTCCATCGAACGCCAGAAGGTCTGCGTGTCATTGCCGTTGATGAGTTCGTTGGATTCCAGGTAGCCCTGGCTGAGGTTGACGGCGCTTGGCGTCTGGCCGAGGCCGGCAATGGACTCATAGAACCCCACCTCGGATTCGACTCCGGTATAGGTGCCCGGCGCGAACAGCACCGCATAACGGTTGGTGCTGAACTGCCCGTTACCGGCCAGGGTAGCGAGCGTAGAGTTGATCGACGAGATCGAATTGCTGGGAGTAAAAACGTAGACGTTGGGGCCAAAGATCGTGCTGTTCTGTGCGAAGGCCGAGGTGCCCAGGGCCAGGAGCCCCACGAAGGTCAGGCAAAGGAATAACTTGCCCACGATAGTAGCTTCGAATATGCGATTTCTCATCAGATTCAACTCCGATCAACTCAGCTTGGGCGAGGGAAATCAGTGTCATAGTGCGCGAAGCAGGATGTGCTCCTGAGACAGCATCTTAGTAAGGAAGGTTTCGTAAGAAACAATATTCGGCTAAACCAAGGTTGTCAACAATTTTTCGCGTGTTTCTACTTCGAAAGTTTGGCTAACTCTGGCGGCAGGGGATTGAGACCCCTCTCTTAGAGGAAGGCCCGTTGCGAATAGCCATAGGCAATCTTCGGCTATCCGCGAGGGGTTCACTATAGGATGGCGTATGCCTCTTGCAAATCCTGTTTTGTTGTTTCTCTCTGTTCTCAGCCTTCCGCTTGCAGCCCAAAGCACTCCTGCGCCAGCCTCGGTTGAGGCACCTGCAACAGCAACAACTCAGGCTCCAAAGGCCGCACCCAAAGTAATGATCCCTCTGTATATGTCGTCGAAGCGCGCGCTCCTGATGTTGCGTATCGGCGATCATCCTCCCGTGCCTGTTGTGTTTGATACGGGCACGAACGGCAACCTGATCGATCTCAAGCTGGCCACGTCTCTGCAGCTTCCCAAAGCAGGACCCTCTCCTTCGATCGATGGCAGCACAGGGAAGCCTGTACCCGGTTTCGACACCTTCATCAAGGGCGCAAGCCTTGGCGGAGTTCCCATCGCCGATGCGAGGGCGACAGCTCTCGCGTATGACAATACCGACGAGGTCGGCATCTTTGGGCCGAACAGCTTTCCCAACCATCTTGTGCGCATGGAAGGCCTCAAAAGCAGACTGGTCCTTCAGGAGAAGACCCCCGAGACGATTCCAAGCGGCAAACCCTTCGCCTATCTGGGAACGCACGATGACAGTCTTCCGTCTGCGGTGCTTGATTTTGGGGAGATCAAGGTAACGGCGATCCTGGACACCGGCAATGATGCGCCCATCATTCTGCCCATGATTTATAAAGATAAGCTGCCTTTGGATGGGGCTCCAGTACAGATCGGGTTCGCCGTATCGGCAGCAGGCAAGCAGCCGATCTATCAAGCCCGATTGAAAGGTTCCGTCCGGCTTGGGGATGTGAAGTTGGACCAACCCCAGATCCGCTTCATGGAGGGCGGACGTCCTAACATCGGTCTGCCCATCCTGCGAATGCTCACCGTGGTCTTTGACCCAACGGAATCACGTGACTGGATTCTGCCGACGGAAGCCCCAAAACCTTAGGGTATGGAGCTGTTTTGTTCACGAGGTTTTGATCTTCGCTTCGTCAGGGGAGGATTAGATTGATCGGAGTTCGGATACTCGAACACTGAGCGTTCTGCTCAGGCACTGGCTTGGATAGTTGATCTAACACTAAGGAGAAATTAGATGCCCTACAGCCCATTGCTTGTCAAACCCTTTCGCGACGAAGTCACCGAAGTTGACGTTCAGGAATTATTGACCTCTCAGGATGTAGATAATTTTTTCAATAACCAGACGGGCTCGGCTCTTCTGTTTATCAACTCCGTATGCGGCTGTGCGGCAGGAACGGCGAGGCCGGCACTGCGTCAGGCAAAGGCAAACGGGAATGGAAAAACACCTGATAGGTGGGTGAGTGTCTTCGCCGGTCAGGACCTTGAGGCCACAGCAAGGGCCAGAGGTTATTTCCCGGATATACCACCTTCGTCTCCATCCATTGCATTATTCAAAGATGGCGAACTTGTCTATTTCGTTCCCAAACATCGGATAGAAGGCCGGGATGCGAATGGTCTGGCAAATGATCTGACCAGCGCATTCAGTGAAGTCCTGTAAAGGGCTGTTCTTTCACTTCATCCTAAGAATCAGCACATGACGTGAAAGCCCGTTTTCGGTGATGGCAGCAGGGAAGAAAGCTCCCTCTGCCATCTCATCCTTTTGGGGCAGCGTATCGATCAACGCCTGAACTGCCTGAGATGATGATCCGTGTGAAGATATCCCCATCGCATCCAGTCCACAAACGACATCGCGCCAAACAAAGAGTGATCGACGCGGGTCGACAGAAGTGCTCTAACTCGGCCAGGACATCAGCCCGATGCATGCGGCTCGATTATTAGGTTTGAAAGGCATCCATGAAACGCAGCCAGAAGTGTTCTCAACGTCTCAGAGCGGGAGTCATTCTGCTGAGTTGCATTGGCCCATGTTTCGCGCAAAATCTGTCGAGCGGGTCAAAGGCTAAACCGCTGGCGTTCGAGGTAGCTACGGTGAGACCAACTCGGCCGGATTCCACGAACGAGGATTGGGACAGTGAAGGTAACCGCGTCACCATCAAGGGCTATTCTCTTCGTCAACTGATCAAGGCAGCATTCAACCTGAGGAGCGCCGCACAGATCCTGGGAGGGCCTGAGTGGCTAGACAAACAACGCTTCGACATATTGGCCATAATAGACGAGGAACAGGCAACATCCTTTCATGCAGCGGGTGCCGATCGGGATGAGGAGGCTGAAATCCAAATGATGCTGCAGACTCTCCTTTCGGAACGCTTCAACCTTAGAGTCAAATCTGTTGAGAAAAAACTACCCATATTCGGACTGGTGGTCAGTAGCACTCATACACGGCTCGTTCCGGATTTGGCAAAGCCTCGCAGCTTATCAATCCGCAACGGACACATGGTTGCAGTCGCGACTTCAATGGACGACATGGCTCAGAGCTTGACACGAATGCGAGAGGTCGGCGATCGAATGGTTATCAACCAAACCAGCCTCGTCGGAACCTATGATTTCGACCTCAGCTGGACTCCGGACCGTGGTGCCGGAGTTCCCGAACAAGCTGTTTACCCCGGCCTCTTCACGGCTCTCCAAGATCAACTAGGGTTGAAATTGAGGCCTGGAAAAGCTGACGCACCAGCTCTTGAAGTTCTCGCGGCGGAGCTTCCACATTTCGATTGATTGATATTGACGCTGCTAGGTTCAGTCCATACAGCGCGATTATCGTGGGATGCTCGCAACGGTCTATGGTCCGGTACGCGTCAATCACTTAGATGGACTGTAGAGAGGGCAGTGACTGATTTGCTTTGCAGAAACCGACACTTCAACTTTGCGCTTACAGTGTCACTATACAGAATATCCGTTATCAGACATAGATATGCTTTCTGCGCGTTACTCTACTAACGATGGCGCGCTCGATTTGCTCCAAGCGGAACATTCCGAGACTCTAATTGGCTGACCAGCCGCTGCCGTGAACCTGAAACAGACGCAGCACGCTCCGAGAGCAAGGTCCGAATCTTTGCACGGTATGGTTCGCTTTCAGGGCGACTTTTCGATCGACTTTGCCTAACCGTGCGCATTTCCCAATGCTGACGAACATCCTTCTGGCTATTCGTCGCATCAAATTGGGTTGTAAATCCTCTTTCTCATGCGAAGTGAAAATGAGTGGGCGATGTCGTTCGACGATGCGCCAACGCTATGGTGGGCGTGACATCAAACGATGAGGAATGCTTCTCTTCCGATGTTAGTTTGAACTTCCGACATTGCATCCATGATCAATCAGGATTGTCGGCTATGGCTACGGCTCCTACTTGCTCCGCCTACCAGGAAGTAACCGGGAAAAGCTATAGAAATGTGCACATCGAGTTCCAACAAGCTGCACAGATAGTTCAACATCTCAGGAGGATTCCGCAATGAAGCATCTTCAATCCGCTCCTTTTTGTTTCGTACTTCTTTTTGGCTTCAGCGCAGGCCTCACCGGGTGCAGCATGGGCTCCTTTCAGCCCAGCACCCCCAGCACCGATACTCCAACAGAGATGAGTGGGGCCATCCATGGTGGACAGCAGCCTATCGTGGGATCTACCGTCACGATGTACGAGACGAACACCAACGGTGCCCCCGGAACGGTGACCAATGGTAGCGTGGTGGTAGGCCAAGCACTTGCGCTCACCGATGCTAATGGAGCCTTCAATTTTGCGACGACATTGACGTGCAATCCGGGCGGTCAATTGTGGATCGAGGCCGCCGGGGGCGATCCGATAGACGGACCCAAGGGGACGACCAACCACCCCGCGGTGCTCCAGGCTGCCGCGTTAGGACCCTGCCCTACTCTCGGAATAAACATTGGCGGTACCTACACTTACGTGTTCATCGATGAGGTCTCGACCGTGGCGTTCGCTTATGTAGCCGGGCCCTGGTATACCGGCAGCGCACTTAATAGTGCATGGCCGCAGACTACCGCAGGGCAGCTCGGAGTAGCGCAGGCCTTCGCCACCGCCGGAAACCTTTACGCTATATCGGGCGGCAGCGGTCAGGGATTGGCGAACACGACCACACCTAACGGCAACGGAACTGTTCCGCAGGCGACCATTCATACGATTGCCAATATCGATGCGGCCTGTATCAACTCCGCCGTCGGGTCTGCCACATGCTCCACGTACTTTGGGGCCACGGGCGGCAGCACGGCCACGACGAATACGCTGCAGGCGCTGGTCTACATGGCCCGGCACATCGGTGGCGTCCCCGTCGCGACCGTATACCCTCTTCAGCCGACCACGCCTCAGTTCTCCCCCAATCTCTCCACCGCGCCCACAAGCTTCGCTCTCGAGGTTCTTTACACCGGCGGTGGAATCAAGGGCCCAGATGGCCCAGGGGGCATAGCGATTGATGCCAACAACAATATCTGGATAGCATCGCAGAGTCAGAGTACGGCTGGCATTGGCGAATTTTCGAATCTTGGCGTTGTCAAATCCCCCCTTCCCAATGGCTGGACAGACTCTTCGCTCTCGGTGGGGACAACTTTCATCACTCTTGGTGGCAACGGCTCTCTCAATGCGATCACGCAAGGCAACAGTTGTCTTACCTCACTTAATAACAATGGTTCAATAATCTCTGGTGCACCCTGTAACACTGCAATGACGGATACAGAAGGGATCGCAGCGGGCAGCTCCCATCTCTGGATTGCAGACACCAATTTGAACGAAATCTCTGAGGTGACCACAAGCGCTTACACTGCCACCCTCTCGGGAAATGGACTGAACCATCCTTACGCAGTCGCAGTGGATGATAGTCAAAATGTGTGGGTCGCGAACTTCTTAGGTAATACGTACTCGAAGTTTACCAGCGCGGGCGTCGCGGTGAGCACCGGAGGCTCAGGACTCAATCAACCGGGTTCTGTTGCCCTGGACAAAAGCAGCAACGCGTGGTTTGCCAACAGGAACAACACCAACATTGTTGAATTGAACAGCGCCGGCACAGCCGTCGCTGGTAGCCCGTTCACTTGTGGAGCCGGAAACGCGTCCGGAATTGCAGTGGATGGTGATGGCAACGTCTTCACCATGGGTTTCACCACGATCTCCGAGTATACGGCCGCCGGCATTTGCGAATTCCAGTCAGTTCCAGCGGTGGGTGGGGGCGGAACGAGAGGAATTGTCGCAGTTCTTAGCGGTCTGGCGATCGACGGGTCCGGCAATATCTGGTTCTCAAGCTCTACCGGGAACCAAGTGGGGGAAATTATCGGCATGGCAGCCCCCGTGGTGACACCGCTTGCCCTCGCCGCCAACAACGGTACACTGGGTACCCGTCCCTAACGGTGGCTCCAGCATCACAGTCTGCTTTCACAAGAACCTCTGTCCTTTCGTCGACCATAGCCGCGCAACTATATGAATTCACAGGAGCCAATTAATGAATGCCATACAATTCCGCTTTCTTGCAGCTCTATCGCTTCTACTCGCCGCTACATCTGCATATGCACAGGGAGGCTGCTCCGACTCACCGGAGGCTCCGACTTATGTCCTGATGTTGGTCGGCTCGGTCGGCATGTTCTACGGTTCTTCAGTGCTGATGAAACTTGTTCGCCGCAAGCGCAGCTGCTGATATCTGAGGCTGGCGGCTCAATTGGACGCAGGTGATCTCGACAGTTGACTAACTCTAGTTGCAGAGTGAGGTCGAGTTGCGAGGGTACTATTCACAAACTAATTTTAAATCAGTTGAAGCCAGATCATGCTTCTGATTCTCGAGCCACTGATGACCCCATGCCACCAGTGATCGCACGCAGCACTTACACGTGGGGCAGTCGTGATGGAATGTCCGCTTATGGCATCGCGGTACTGGTAACCATTGGTAGTGTGTCGTTGCTTCCTCTGTGGCTAATCATTGGACATCTTTGGGCGACCGACCCGCTCCGTTCGATCGGAGCATTATTCCCCTTCGTCAGTCTGATCGGCGTGGTGGCTGCTTGGCGACGGCTCGGTTGGAATCTCGATGGAAGCTTGTGGGGAATACTGCTTGTGGGGCTATCCATTCTTCTCGCCCACGTGATAAGCGTATCGAATTTAGTCATCTTTTTTCAATCTGAACGGATTGGCCTGTTGCATCCCGGCGCAGTATTGTTCCTCTATGGAGCCGGAGTTACGGTGCTTTTTGGCGGGGTCCGTCTCTTACGTGTCGGGATAGCGCCCCTTTGCCTACTGTTTTTCATCGATCCAGTACCGCAATTCTTTAATTCTGCGGTAGATCTACCGTTGCAGGAGCTTTCGGCTTTGACGGCGCGCGCATTTTCCCATCTGATCGGGCTCAACCCGACTGGTGCTCAGCTTCGCATGATGTTTGCGCCGGATTTTGGCATGCTGATCGTGCCTGGCTGCAATGGGGTTCGAGGCTCGATTACTCTCGCGTACTTAGTACTGATCTTTGGCTACAGCCGACGCCTGCGCCCTCGCAATCTTGGTCTCATCACATTGGCTGCAGGTCTTCTGGGCTATGGACTCAACCTGCTCCGACTCTGTGTGCTCGTTCTCTATTACAAGCTTGGACTCGAGGTCCCCTCCATCCAGCGATATGGTGTCGAGATCGACTACCTCATTGGTTGCAGTCTCTTCTTGATAACGACGCTTGGTCTCGGACTGCTTATCCGTTCGCTCGAGCCGCGTTTCGAAATTCACGATGTACGGGAAAAATCCACGGTCGCAACCCATGTCCCGACTACTTCCAACAGCCGCCAAGCCACGGTAGTCCAGATCGCCTGCTTTGTCGCGCTCGTAATGGCGTTCATTTTGCCAGCGAGCCGCTCGCTCAAAGTTGCGCCCTCTATGCGTCCCAAAGAGTCGGAGATACTCGCGGCATTTCCGACGACAGTAGGGCCATATCGACTGATCCGTACTTACTCAGAACACGATAGTACAGGCATGATCGTACTTGGGCTGGGTGAGTATGAAGCGACGAATGCGACGACATCCGCGGCCACTCATCTTACATTAGGTCTTTGGGTCGCATCCGCCGACCACCTTGTTGCCCACAGCAAAGCAACTCAGGGATTACGGCCTGACTGGACTGGATCTTTCGATGCGACCGCGCTCCAGTCAATACCGATTGACTTCGCAAGCACCTTCTACGACGACGGTATCAGCCGACAGTACAACGCAGAGGCTATCTGTTCCGCCGGTGGCTGTGTGGCCCATGTAATTGGCTCCGGCAAGCAAGGTGCATTCTTTAGCGCTACCGGGGTGCGAGATCTTTTGTTTGTCTCTTCCGGCAAGCGTTTGCCAATTTTTCTCCGTGGAGATTGGCCGGATAGTGACCCGACCCAATCGTCCAACCTACGAACTCAATTCGAATCTGATTCGCGAGTTTTCATGGAACACCTCGATATTTTGCCTCTTCTGATGTCACTTGGGTCCCGAACCTGACCCCGATATTGCTTTCTTATGTTCTATTAGAATCGGGAAAAGTCTAATGCGAGGTAATGGGGATCACAGGCCTGCTCTGCCAATAACGATAAGTCTCAGCCTATTGTTGCTTCGGGTTTGTAACTCTGCGAATGGTTTTGTCCATGTTCCCCTGCCCGCAATTTTCTGAGACTTCCCTTACTTGTGCAAGACTTCTTTTGAAAGTGCGGATCGGAGGCATTGAATCGCGCCTCCAGAAGCACAAGAAACACTGTCAATCCTCTCATTCCCCGCCCTGTTTTTGCTGCGCGAGGTCAATCAAAATCGGGATGAGACCCAGGTCGCGCCACGGAGCGAGCAAGACAACCAATGCCCCCAGCCCGATAAAGAGGACCGTCGGAACCGCGACATCACGATCTTTTGCCGGAGCAGGAACGAGCATCTCTCAAGTGACTGTTGGTGGGCGCACCATGCAATTGAACGCAAGGCTAACGTTCTGACTTACATATTAAACGTAAGTAATATTTAGACAATCGATTTACTAGAAGTAAATTTTATTGACACAGGGATTCTTCACCTGTTAGTGTTCGGGCTTACTAGACACAATGCGTAGGATCTTCTAGCGAAAAGACCTGAAAACTAGTCTGACGTGCGAGATCTCTGCGCGCTGAATGTCTCTTGTGTACGTTTAGCAATCTTGACTCCACACTCGAAGGAGCAACAAAGATGCATATCTCACTCGTCTTCCCAGGTCTCAACCGAAGTACCGTCAGTTGAGGCCCACTCCCGCACGATCGGGGAGATGATCTCTATTTAAACCCGAACCCAAAAACCAGGCCCCGAACTCTTCTTGACTCGGGCTATAGAGAGTTGTGCGCTCGAATACCCCTCTCTTCCCTGTCCACCACAACGCACATCCACCTACAGCAAAAGGAGGCAACATGTCACGCACCTGCAACTTCGCTAAGCTGGTCGGTCAAAAGCACTCCATCCTTCGGTGTTCTCTCTTCCTCGCGATCGTTTTCCTAACGCCGCTCACATTACTTCACGCGCAAAGCACCTTGACCACCGGCACCCCCTACAACATCGTCAATGAGAACAGCGGTTCCTGCGTGGACGACACCGCTTCGGGCACGGCGAATGGAACCGCCGTGCAGCAGTGGGCTTGCGGTGAAGGCACCAGCAGTACCCAACCCAACCAACAGTGGGAGTTTCATAACGGGACCGCCAGTGGTTACTACTACGTCACCAACGTCAACGCTCCGGCCGAAGCCTGGAATGTAACCGGCAACGGAACCACCAATGGCAGCCTCATCCAGACGTGGACCTATGCTGGAAATCCTAACGAAGAATGGGAGGCCGTGTCGCTGGGCGGTGGCTACTATAAGTTCGTAGGCCAAGGCAGCGGTCTCTGCCTGGACACGCCGAGCGCCTCAACCGCAAACGGTGTGCAACTGGAGATCTACACCTGCAATGGAACAGCTGCGCAGGCGTTCAAACTCGTCATACCTTCGTCGGGCACGGGCACCGGCACCGGTACTGCCACGAACCTCTTCGCGCCGTTCGAATATGTGGGCGACTTGGGCGATGCCAATCAAATTCCGGGCATCGTATCGGCTTCTGGAGCGAAGGCGGTCATACTGGCTTTCCTGGATCCAAGCAACAATGGCTGCAACTTGATCTGGCCTGGCGCAAGTGGGCCGTTGCCCAATGACACGGTGGGCAGCACCAGCATGGGCACTGCGATTGCCAATTTGCAGGCTGCTGGTGTAACCGTCGCCCTGTCACAAGGCGGCGCAGGCGGCCAGGAGGCTGCCGCACATTGCAGCACAGCGGCGGCGACTCAGGCTGTTTATCAGTCGCTGATCACCAAGTACCATGTCAATTGGCTCGACTTTGACATCGAATACTCCGAAACTTCCGGTCAGTCGGTCAGACGTGCTCAGGCGTTGGCTGCCCTGCAGGCGGCTAATCCGGGGCTGATCATCTCCTACACGCTTCCGCTCGGTCCAGGCGGACTTGATCCCGGCACCGGTGGCGGCCTCACGGACATCACCGACGCCAAAGCAGCCGGCCTTAATCTCAATATTGTCAATGGTATGGCCATGGATTTCGGTGGAACAAACGAGAATCAGCCGCAACTATCCGAAGAGGGTGCTGCCGCGTTGAAGTCACAAATTCAATCCGCTGGGTTAACCTCGACGGTTGGACTCACCTTTTTGCCCGGAACAAGTGACGATACCCCTCCGAACTCTTTCACCCTTGCCAATGCCACCACGATGTTGAACTGGGCAGAAACGAACAAATACGTCACGCTACTGTCCTTCTGGGAGCTCAATCGCGACAACGGCGGTTGCCCCGGCTCGACGGTAGACGAGGACACTTGCAGCGGCGTAAGCCAATCCAGCTACGAATTCTCCTCGATCTTTAGGACGTTCTAGCTGTGAAGTATCAATAGGTTGTCCATTCGATCTGACTGCTAGAAGCTGGTTCTGCGTCGAATCAGTAATCTCGGAGGAGATCGAATGGACAACCACCAGAATGCCCGGCTGACGGTTCATAGTCGAGAGCAGATAGCCAAGGCTCGTGTTCTGTCGAAGCGGGTGGCGAAACGTTGCTGCCTGGTGATTAGAGAACCCTTTCGGGAATGCGCTATCATGTCCAGCAATTAGCATTTTGAAGCCACGATTGAACTGCGTCTGAACACCCCAGGTGGCAAACAAGCTAATGTTGAGGCATCTATGGGATCACAGGGCGATCGCTCCTCTGACAGGATGCACGCAAGGGCTGTTGAGAACCCGATTCTCCGGCTTCTGATATGTATTGCGGCTGTCGGCGTGCTCACGGCCGTGCTCTATACAGTTCCCCTTCATGACCGGACCTTATCCGCTGCCCTGACTTTTCTCTTTCTCGTGTGGACTGTCTCTTACTTCTGGGGCTTTCGTTACGCGCTCTTCGTCTCCTTACTGGCAGCCCTGGCGTTTAGTTGGTTGCTCCCGCCAGTCGGTGTTTTTTTTCAGCTCAGTGATTCCCGCGACATCTTTGCGCTCGCGGCATTCCTCTTCATCGGGATCACTACAAGCTATCTTTCCGACCGCGTCCGTAGAGAAGCTCTGAACGCCCGGCGGGCAGAAGCCGCTGCCCGCCGGAGTGAAGAGGGGCTTCGTGAGGTCATCGAAACGATGCCGGCGATGGCGTGGAGTGCCCTGCCCGATGGCTCCAATGCCTTCATAAACAAGCAATGGGCGGAATATACGGGTTTATCGGCGGAGCAAACTGCAGGTTGGCTGAGCACAGTTCACCCCGAAGACGCCAGCGGACATACAGAGAAGTGGCGTCAGTCCCTGGCTACCGGCCAGCCGTTGGAGCATGAGGTGCGTTTGCGGCGGATTGCCGATGGACAATATCGCTGGTTTTTAGTTCGTGGTATGCCCTTGCGCGATGAGCACGGCGAGGTCCTCAAATGGTACGGAATCGCCACGGATATTGAAGATCACAAGCGGGCGGATGAAGCCCTTCGGGCGAGCGAACGAGAGCTTAACCTGATCATCAACACGATCCCGGCACTGTCATGGTCGGCCCGTACAGACGGCACGGCAGATTTCTTCAACCAGCACTACCTTGACTTTGTGGGCTTGTCCGCGGAACAGGCACAGGATTGGGGCTGGACGGTTGCGGTTCATCCGGACGACCTTGGCGGCCTGGCTGGTTCGTGGCAATCCATTATGGCTACCGGTAAGGTAGGAGAGGCCGAAGCGCGATTGCGCCGCTTCGACGGAGAGTATCGGTGGTTTCTGTTTCGGGCTAACCCCTTGCGCGATGAATCCGGCAACATCGTCAAATGGTTCGGGATAAATACTGACATCACCGCGCGGAAACGTGCCGAAGACTTACTTACCGGTGAGAAGCGGATTCTTGAGATGGTGGCCAAAGGAGACCCTCTTAATCAGATACTAGACGGCGTCTGCCGTTTCGTAGAGGAACAAGCCAGCGGTTTTCTGGCGTCGGTCTTATTAGTTGACGGCGGTCGCTTACGGCATGGCGGGGCGCCCAGCCTTCCACGGACCTATACGGATGCCATCGATGGACTTACGTTTGGGCCATCTACAGGTTCCTGCGGGACAGCCGCATACCGCGGAGAACAGGTGATCGTGGCGGACATCGCAACCGACCCCTTATGGGAGAACTACCGCGAGGCGGCTTTGCCACACTCTCTACGCGCCTGTTGGTCCACTCCTGTCTTCTCTTCTCAAGGCAAAGTAATCGCGACGTTCGCCATGTATTATCGTGAGCCGCGCAGCCCGAGCTCCCACGACCTGGAGACCATCGAACAGATTACGCATCTGGTAGGAGTTGCGATTGAACGAAAACTGATACAGGAAGCTCTACAGCGGAGTGAATCTTATTTGGCCGAAGCGCAGAGACTGACACACACCGGAAGTTGGGCTTGGAATGTTCGTACCGGCGCTTACTTCTGGTCGCAGGAGATCTTTCGCATTTACGACTGCGATCCCAGGATGGTGCCCACCTGGGACTTTCTCATCGAGAAGACTCACCCCGAAGATCGAGCGAAGATCGAGCGGAGAGTGAAGATAGAGTCCCTGAAGAAGGAGTGGAAAGATTTCGAGTCGGATTTTCGCATCGTGCTGACAGACGGAACGATAAAGCACCTCCACGCGCTTGCACACCCAGTGGTGGATGAGTCGGGAGAAATCACCGAAGTTGTGGGCACGATCATGGACGTGACGGAGCGCAAACGTGCGGAGGAGAAACTGCGCCGCAGTGAAGAATCTCTTCTTGAAGCCCAAAGGCTGAGCCATATGGGTAGCTGGCGACACGATGTTGCGTCCGGGGCGGTCATCGTGTCGCCTGAGATCCTCCGAATATTCGGAGTCCAACCCGATGAGGATAGTTCGAGCGCTGAATTTTGGTTTAGCAGAAATCATCCGGAGGACCAGCAGCGCATCCGGGAACTTTTTGAAAAAAGTGAACGCCTCAAAACGGACTATGAGGGGGACTACAGGATCGTTCTCACCGATGGCACCATCAAGCACCTGCACGCAGTCGCACATCCTGTTTTGAGCCTGTCCGGCGAGCTCGTTGAAATGATCGGAACGACCATCGATGTGACGGAACGCAAGCGTGCGGAAGAGGAGCGCGAAAGGCTGCGCCAGCTGGAGACAGACCTCGCGCACATGAACCGGGTGACCATGCTTGGTGAGTTGGCCAGTTCCCTTGCCCATGAGCTCAATCAACCCATTGCCGCTGCCATCACAAGCGCCAATGCCTGCTCGCGATGGCTTGCGCACAATCCCCCGGATCTGGAAAGAGCCCGCGCCGCGGCAACAAGAATTGAACACGACGGAAGCCGTGCTGCCGAAATCATTCAACGTCTGCGGGCGTTCTACAAGACAGGTGCTCCACCGGAGCGTGAGTTGGTTGATATGAACGAGGTCGCCGGGGAGATGCTTGCGTTGCTGCGTGACGAGGCAGACCGGCACTCCATCTCTCTACGCACGGAGCTTGCCACCCAACTGCCGCAAATCATGGCCGACCGAGTGCAACTGCAACAGGTATTGTTGAACCTGTTATTGAATGGCATGGAGGCCATGACGGGCAGGCCCGCCGGCAGGCTTATGATCCGATCGCAGAGTACTGAAGACGGGCTTTTGCTGATCTCCGTTAGCGATACCGGCGTTGGACTTCCCTGCGAAAAGCTGGACCAGCTTTTCAGGGCTTTCTATACGACGAAGCCTCAAGGCACTGGCATGGGCCTGGCGATTAGTCGTTCCATCATTGAAGCACACGGTGGCCGCCTGTGGGCCACCGCCAATGCGGAGCGTGGTGCGACCTTTC
Organism: Granulicella mallensis MP5ACTX8; assembly: GCF_000178955.2. Lineage (NCBI taxonomy): Bacteria > Pseudomonadati > Acidobacteriota > Terriglobia > Terriglobales > Acidobacteriaceae > Granulicella > Granulicella mallensis. The sequence goes on from NC_016631.1 coordinate 2,981,066, forward strand.
ATTTCACCTTGCCCGCGGAGCTGCAGCCATGAGCGTTGGGGAGGTACCCACCGTATTCATCGTCGATGATGATGCCGGCATGCGTGAGTCGATTCACGATTTGGTGGAGTCGGTGAGCCTGCACGCAGAGTCCTTCTCTACGGCTCAAGGGTTCTTGTCGGGCGAGCGGCGAGACGGTCCCAGCTGCCTGGTCCTGGACGTAAGACTTCCCGACACCAGCGGTTTGGATCTTCAGCAGGAATTGAGCAGGGCAGGAATTAAAATTCCCATCATCTTCATCACCGGCTACGCAGACATTCCGATGACCGTGAAAGCTATGAAGCTTGGTGCCGTCGAGTTTCTCACGAAGCCCTTCCGGGAGCAGGACCTGCTCGATGTGATTCATCGCGCACTCAGGCGCGACCGGGGGGTCCGCGAAAAGCAAAAGCAATTAGCGGAACTGCAGAAGCGCTATAGCACGCTGAGTGCCCGCGAGGATGAGGTCATGAATCTGGTCGTCGCCGGCTTGCTCAACAAGCAGATTGCAGCGGAACTTGGGGCCAGCGAAACTACAGTAAAAATCCACCGTGGGCGCGTAATGCAAAAGATGCAAGCCAAGTCTTTGCCCGACCTGGTCAGAATGGCGGACAGGCTCAAGATTTCACCTCACCGCTGATACCCATCACTCCCGTTGTGGCATTCCAAACTCAATCTATAGCCAAAGGCATGCCTTGACCAAAGTCTTATTACGTCGTCCGAAGGTCTGATTGTTTTCTGTCCATTGTCGCGTTACGGTGGTGAAATGGCGAGCAATCAGAGCACTAAGTTCGTTGCAATTGTAGATGACGATGAATCAGTCCTAAGCGCGCTCCAGGACCTGATGGAAGCGGATGGGCTTCCGGCTCTTTGTTTTGGGTCAGCGGAAGAATTCCTCGAATCCGGCCTGCAGCATGAAGCCGCGTGTCTGGTCGTTGATATCAGAATGCCGGGAATGTCCGGCCTGGAACTGCAGGCAAAGCTTAAGGCTGCTCAATCTGACACTCCGGTCATTTTCATCACCGCGCACGGAGATGCGAGAGTGCGGATGCAAGCCATGAGGGAAGGAGCAGCCGAGTTCCTGGTGAAGCCGTTCGACGATCAGGTCCTACTCAACAGAGTTCGAGCCGCGCTCGATATGTGAGCAACCGGCAGTAAGGTGGCTCTTGGTCCGTCCCCTAAGGTCTGTGGATATACCAAAGGGTTATACGAATGCCATCCGAATGGGGCTTTCGTCTCTGCGGGAGCTAATGGAAACTTATCTTCACTTCGCCGTTCTATCAGGTTCGTCGAGCAATCTGCGGGGCGATGGAATCAAGATCGTGCATTGCTCGCCTGCATAGGATAGCGGGTAACAAAGGAACGAAATTGCAATAAGCTGTCGATATCGAAATCAATGCCGTAGTTTTTGCCGTGTAGAGCTTGTATTCAGGCGAATCAAGAGCAAAAAGAGCGCCTTCTGCTAAATTTTCGTAGACCGGTAGTCCAGCGGTTGGACGCATGTCTGCGTAACAAACCAAAGGAGTCGATCTATGGGGCAGCTCATGTCAGTCGACGACGACACCAGCCTCGACACAAAGAGCGCTCTCGCCTCTACGGGAGTATTGCAGAGAAGCGATATGCCACTTCATCAAAGCCGTCTCGATGTGGGACGCGGTGAGTCGTTGGCAACGTTGATAGCGTCCTTGCTGTCACACGATATTCGACATCATCTAGCAGCTGTCTATTGCAATGCTGAATTCATGAGTGCCCCGGCAACCCTGACATCTGACCGTAAACAGCTTTTTGAAGAAGTAAAACAGGCCATCGAAGATATAACGAAAACCCTCGATTTTATACTTCACCATGCTAAAAGCGAGCTCCCTTCGCAGGTTGGCGTTGAGTCGTTCAACGATCTCATGGAGCGAACCGTGGCCGCCATTCGGCCCCATCCGCATGCGACAGGAGTACGGGTCACCATTGAAGAGTCTCCGTCGATCTCCGCCCTCTTCAATAAAACCATCGTCGGCAGTGCCGTCTACAATCTTCTGCTCAATGCCTGTTTTGCGGCGCAACGGACAAGTGCGTCGGGGAAAGTTGAGATCTCACTTCACGAGGATCAGTCATTCGTTTGTGTTCGTGTGAAAGACAATGGTCCGGGAGTTCCTGCCGCCGTGCGGCAAAGCATGTCTCAACCATTTGTGACATCGGGCAAACAGGACGGGATCGGCCTCGGCATCACGATCGCACATTATGTAGCACGTGAGTACTGTGGCAGCCTGCAGATTGAATGCAGTTGTCCCGGTTGCACAATATTTGCTTTGAGACTTGCAAAACCATCGATTAACTATATCCGGCACAGTCATAGCCTTAAGTAGATGTCTGCTGGATGTCCGTTATGGCGATGACGAAGGATGAAAAACGTTGGGACGCCCACTACTGATGAGCAAGGGTGATCGAAAGCAGAGAGCCTATTTCAATCTTGTCAGGAGAAATGCAGATGCGTTCTGAGTTGGTCTTCAAAGCACTTGTCAATGAATCGAACCGTTATCAGCTGTGCCGGCTGATCGCAAAGGGAACCCGCAAGCTGCATCGTCCAAATACCCGGTTGCAAGAGACTGCCAACGATGTGTTCGAGCGCTTCAGTGTGCCCGGTTCGAAGGTTGTGGCCGCGAGATTTGCGCAGCCCGAACAAGAACGCCGTGCCGCATAAGCGAAGGGCGTAGTCTATTGCGGCCGCGAAATGCCGCCAGGAGGACGATGATGTCAATTCGATTCGATGTATCGCTCAGGTCGTCATCCAAAACGGCGCCGCAGGAGGCTGTATGGAAAAATCCTGCGTGGTATCTGCTTTTTCTCGAACATCTGGACGAATTTGCGACCTTGGCTTGGTACCTGGTGGCCGACCACCAACTCGTGGAAGAGACGATTCAGCGTACGCTGGCTCAGCTCGAGATGACTCCTTTCGAGGCGTCGATGCCTCTGCTTGCCTATAAGCAGGCCAAGACTGAGCTGATTACACAGGCGATTGCGGGATTGAGTCTGGGGCGCAAGGAGAGTGAAGAAGATGCAGCGTATCTGCCAAGTTCTCTCGGGGATCTGCCGGATATGCCGCGACTCGCTTTCATGCTCAAGCTCGTTTTGCGCTCTTCGGAGATCGAGGTCGCAAGGTTTCTGGATGTCCCTCCATCCAGGGTGCGCGAACTGGTGCAGGTTGCGATCGATCGGTTGAGTTTGAGGATGCCCTATTCTTTATTGACCGGTTGCTATGACGCATAGCTTTAAATAAAAAGGGCTTCGGCAGCTTTAGGCATTGCTGAGTGGATTGCCAGAGCTGTCGGTGTTCCATGACTCGGTCTGGAAGGCGATGAAGATGGCGGTCCAGGTTCCAGTAGACGGTAGATAGATGAAAATAGCGCCATCCTGCCAGATGCCATTGTCCTTGCCAAAGGTGCTGATGGGGTTGCCCTGGTTCATGTGGATGTCGTGGATCCCGTCCACCTTGCCGCTATCGGCATAGGCGCTGCCAAAGGCAAAGATCGTTCCCTTTTCGGCGACGGTTTGGTTGAGCAATGTATCGACGGCGTTCTCAAGCGGAGTGGCGTGATCGCCGATTCTTTTGCTCTCAGGCAGAAGGATCATCTGAGCGAGGGTGATCATCGGCTTGCCGCCCACCTCTTCACGTACGAAATCCAGTGCAAGGCCGCCCGGAGTACTAGGCAGTGAGTGCATGCCGGATTTGAGGGCAAGGAGTCCTGCTGGATCGGGCGGTTGGAAGCCCTCGACGATGGCATAGAGTACCTCAGAGCCATCGGTAGACTCGATATTGACGGCGACGGTAAAGGGGCCGCCGGTGGCCTGCATGGTGATCTGGTAGTGGGTGCTCGTACCCGTGACAACTTTGCCTGCTGTTGGCAGGCCCTGCAGAACGCTGTAATTGGTAATTGGCATAGATCTTTCCTCTATGCGTTGATGATAGGTCTTCTCGTTGAACACAGGGTTTCATGCAAAGTCACTTTTTGAGAAAGTTCGCAAGAACACAACCCCGACTTTTCGCGCAAGTCGACGGTTCACGCTGGATGGCGTGCTTCCCGTAACGCATACGAGCCGCACGCCTTTTCCAGGACTTAGTGGTTGGCGACCTTTACATTGAAGGTCACCGTGTTGGTTCCGCCGGCGTTCTTGATGACAAACTTGTACTGCCCGTCCTTCTCCGGCGTGAACTTAACCGAACACTTTGGTCCGGACGACTCGTCCTTAGCGACTTCCGCTCCTGTGGAATCGTAGACAAAAAGGTGCACGTCGGTATTCTTCAGGCCGTCCGTGGTGGCCTCGAACTCTTTCCCGGCCGTGAAAGACAGGAGGTAAGCAACCTCTCCGTTGTCCTTCATCTCGAGCTTCTTGCCGTTGAACGCCGACCCCGTACCCAGATTCTTCGGCTTGGCGCTCTGTGCGGGACACAGTACGGTGACCATCAACATGACTGCCACCACTGCTGTGACAAAACGAGTAATCGATTTCATTGGTGTTTCCTCCAGAGTCGAATCAGGTCCGCACTCCTGACCCCAGTAGACGCTGAAACACATAAAGAAGGTATGTGCCGTGACCCATTTAGCGTTCTGCCCTGACTTGGTTCCAGGGACTCGTGGCGCCTAAGATGAGTTGCCTTATTGCGGAGCAGCGATCGCCGGTAGTCCGTGCAGGTATGGCGCAATCGTATTCGACAAGGCAAACCCATTTACATCGTCCCAATTAATCGAGAAGGTCATCAGGCCACGTAACCCCGGATATCCCGACGGATTCTGCAGCACGTATTGGCCGCCAAAAGGCACACCAGTAATCAGGTAATTCAATGCCTGTTCTACGGCACTTGGCGCTGTGTACCCGCCCCCGGCGCTCGAGCTGGCGGGCACACCGAAAGCTATCTGTCCCGGGGGAAAACCTGGAAAGTTTTGTCCGTTGGCCAGGGTGAAGCCATGCAGCAGCAGTTCGGTCATCGCAACCTGGAAATCAGCCGTGCCTTCCGTGTAGTTCTTGCCATCCAGAGCGTTCGTTCCGCCGGTGTTGTAATCCTGGACCTGGAGGAACGACATGATATCCCTGCATCCCCACACCAGAGGCAATTGATCGCCAAAGGTAGAGACGTAGGCGACATTCGCTTCCTGTATGTCCGCAATCTGAGGGGCAAACGACAACATAAATCCGGGGAATTTGCTCGCTAGCTGGTGTAACGCATTGATCATATTCACGGTGGTCGGTGTCTTCGGGTTGGTAAAGTCGTTATCCCCGGAGATCAAGGCAAATGAGTTGTTCTCAATGTCGATATCTACTCCGTTGAACCCGAATTTCTGTATGAGCCCGGAGACAGAATTTACAAAGTTGGTCACGTCTTGAGCCGTGTTCAAGGCAACATTGCCGTTCGCCCCGCCAATGGAGAGTATGACCTTTTTGCCGCGACCTTGCAGCGTGGCAACGTCCTCAATAAACTGCGCCTCGCTTTCAATATCGACAGTGTCCACATCGAACGAAATGGTACTTGTGTCGGTGGTCGTGCCGGCAAAAGCAACATCGATCACATCGAAGTTGGAAGAGACCTGGGCTAAAGGCAGGTTGACGGAACCATTGCTGAAGTCATGCCAATAGCCAATAAGAACGCGCCCATTGCCACTTCCAGGCCCATTGCCACCTCCAGGTGGAGGAGGCGGCGGAGGAGGAGGTGGTGGTGGTGGTGGAGCTGTAGTACTAGATCCACACGCACCTACCAACGACCAAAGGGCTGGTACGTTCGGCGGTTGCCAGTTAGAAACCGCAAACGTCTCGGCCTGCAGCGCTCGATAGTTTTCACTATCGTATGAAACCACCTCGCCAACGGTCACGCTCATGCCCGCAGTCCAGGGAGAGGCGCATGCTGGCACGCTTTGTGCAGAAATACAGCGCACACCCGATAAGAGGAAAGAAAGACCCCAAACGCTCACGTTGAAAATAGAGATTCTTTTCATGCGCTCTCCTGATCAAGCTGATTTGTTCTATCTGTGACGAAACTCAATTGCCCGCTGCACCGATGGTTTCAAATAATAGAAAGCTCAATGAGACTCAATACAAGTCGCCGTTCCGGAAGCAGAAGCAGGCTCTGCTTCCCTGCCGTCGACCTGTGAATTCTCTACAACAACCTCTATATTTCAATGATCTCGAGGCAGGAAGGATAGCGGGTTCTTGAGGTGGCTATCCTGCATACTTTTTATTCATTCATAAGTAATGTCCGAAACGGTAACAGTCGAACATCAGCCTGTCAATAAATTTATGAAGGCTGGGGTTTGCCTCTATGGCGGTTCATTTGTTGATAGAACTGCTCTCACTCTAGAGGCCGACCTGCGTTGCTTATCGGCAAGAAAGGTATTGTTCCACTGGCCCTGCTTACACACGGCTGAGCCGGATGAGGAAAACCATCAAATCCGGTTTTCAGGTAAGGGAGCAGCAGGAATGCTGTTCCCTTACCTGACCTCCTCATGGATACAGAGAAAGGCAATACAACCGAGTGCGGTCTCAGTGGTTTGAATCAGTTGCCGCTGATGTCATCGGAGCCAAAATCTCCGTCAGCATGTCCGGCGTATTGTCGGCGCGAGAAAGGCGAGGATAGCGCAGGCCCTCGTTATAGGTGAGGCTCATCGGAGCAATCGTGTCCTCATCCTGCACCATCAACTGTATCGGCGTGTTTGTGCCCTTGGTGGCCTTCAGGGCATCGGTCAAAGCCTCAATCGTGAAGACTCGTCCGTTGACCGCCATGAGCTTTTGCCCGGGCGCGAAACCCGTCTTATCCGCGACACTTCCGACGCGCACATCGCGGATCGTCCCTTCCGCATCCTCACTCAAGCCGATCGAGAACCACGTCGCGAGTGACGGGTTTACCTTCAGCGATCGTTCCATCTCGGGCGTGAGCTCCGAGGTGTACTCGAGCCGATACCCACCCTGCTCGATCCCTTCGGTGTTCACCTGGGGTTGCACGTCATACAGACGCATCTTGATGAAACCAGCCCAGTCATGGGCGACAACCTGATTCAGATCCGCTTCTACCTCGCTGAGGCTGTAAGGCACCACGCGGGCAACGCCGCTTCCACCTTTCTGCAAAAAGATCTGCAGAAAGTCGCGCAGAGATTTTTTGTCTTGTGTGAGCCTGCGAATGGTCGTGTCCACGTCCAGCCAGAAGAGCGAGCCCTCGGGATAGTAATCCGTTCCGCGCTTCCAGCTACTCCAGGCGCCTCCTCTGCCGCCACCGTTGCGAGGCATGGCTGAATCGAAGGTAGTGTCTTCGATGCTGCGCCATGCGCGGCCACTTGTGGCATCCTGCTCTGCCGCAGTCAGGGCCAGGTCCTGCCGGTACTGCTCGGCGGTCACCATGCCGATGCGCTCGCCCATCACGTCGCCCAGATAGTTGGTCAGGCCCTCGTAGACCCACAACAGGTTGTCCTGCATAGGAGTCGCGTAATCCGGCGTCGAAAGGCCATCAGGACGTCGATACTTGCCGTTCCAGGAGTGCGTGAACTCATGCGGGAGCAGTCCGGCCATACCGACCGACGGTTTATAGCCAGTAAAGAAATCCTTCTGGATCGTATTGTCGGAAGACTCGTGGTGCTCCAGGCCACCACCGCCACCGTCACCCTGCAGCAGGATGAGGAAGTGATAACTGGTGTAATGGGGTGGCCCATACATCGCAAAGGCCTCATGCACCAGACGCGACATCTGCTCAACCGTCTCAGGGCGAGCCTCGATCGACGCAGCCGTTGGTCCGATCACATCCATATAGTGTTGTGGCGACACGCCGGGAGCGAGGGCATACTCGTGAAAGTAAAGTCCCGTCATGACGGGCGAATCCTCAAGCATCTCAACGGTCGTCGCTGCATACTTTACCGTGCCGCCTGCGGGATGCTGCGGGTCATAGGGAGTCAGCGGCTTCAATGAGGTGCCGATGCCCCACTGCGCAGGGACGGTGACCGTAGGCTGGATCGCGATCTCACGTACCGGCATGTGCGCCGGATAAAGCATCAGGTCTTCCCACTCCAGCGTTGCCGCCGTGCGGGTCGCCCGGCTAAAGATGCAATCCAGATGCGCATGCAGCATGGAAACACCTGCCGGAATATCAAGGTGATATTCGTAGGTGTCCACCGGATCGCGGTGCCAGGGAATTGTCTTGCCATCTGCTTCAAAGCGAATCCCCGTGATGTCGTGAATCGGGCCATCGGGACCGTGGGCACCGGGAATCCACTCCGGCGTGATCAGGTCAAGCGGGCCGCGATGTACAGGAAGGTCGACATCGGCGCGATAGATTTTGCGCGGCGCATCCGTGAGGTCTGCGTGAATCTGGATTGGCGCATGCTGCGCGTTAGCCGTAAGCAGACTTGAGACAAACACAATCGATAGAAGCTGGAATCGCAGTTGGATTTCCTTCATGAATGAGCGGACCCTCTCTAAACACTTCCTTGGCTCTTAGTCAGTTGGTATCTTATGCACCATTCTAGGGAGTGTCATTTGATGCTGGAAGAGGCCGTACTGACAAGAACAAGCCCAATCATAGATCGTAGGAGTCAGCCACAGTGCGTCCGGGAAAATCGCGCACTGTGGCTGGCCCTGTCATACAGAGTTAGTCATCATCATCGTCGGTGTACTTCTTGGCGGCCTTAACAAATGGCCCAGGCATGAGCAGCTTGGTCTCTCCCGGATACGGACGCTTCCAATCTGTTGCTGAATACCAGGTCACATGATTGAGAAAATTCGGGTCCACCGCATCGGCTTTATCGTACTTCCCTTTCATCACTTCGGCGGTGGCCTTGAGCCATGCTTTCTGTAGTGGAGTGTAGTCGGCTACGGTTTTCCCCAACGGCAGGCCTGGACCTTCATTCAGCGGAATAACGGCAGCCAGATGATCGTAGGGTGTGAGGTCCGGCGTGTTTTGGAACGCATCGAACATTGGTGAAGCCACCAGATCGAACTGTGTCAGAGGTTGCATTCCCAGAATGTTCTCGATGGTACGGTTGATGTTTTCCGCTGTGTACGTAGTATGGATGGCTTTGCCCTGACCAGGAGTTTGAGGTGCCACCGTATAGGGGCTGATGACGTAGACCGGCTGCCGGTGACCGTCGACATGGTCGGTCCCCGCTTGAGAATCGTCTTCCTCCACAAAGATGGCTGAGTCCGCCCAAACTTTGCTGTGGCTGATGGCCTCCACCATGCGGCCCAGCGCGAGATCATTATCTGCCTGGTAGTTGGCGGGATAGGGCTGGCCCTTCGTGGTGCCGGCGGTATGGTCATTCGGGAGCCAGAGAATCGTGAAGTTGGGAACCTGATTCGCAGCATCCAGACGTTTGAACTCGGGAATCCAGTAATCCATGCGGTATTGATCCGGAATCACCAGATTGAAGGGCGGATAATGCGGGTCCATAATCTTCGCCGCGGATGGAATATCGGACGACACCTTAATGGCATCATCTGGAACGACGCAACTGGAGGCAGGAGCCTTGCCTTCCTTGCACAGTGATGTGTTGTAGAAATCGCTCCAGGTGTAGGTACTCCCGTCTGCTTTTTTCGCAACGGTTGCGCCGCCGCTCCACTCTCCGTACAGCTTTACAGAAAGCCCCTTGGCCTCAGCCGATGTCCATAGAAAACCCTGGGGCGTATAGGTCAAGGCATCTTCCGAGCTGCCTCCGGGATAGGATCGGATCCAATCCGGCGACAGGATGTCGTTGGAGTAGAACGATCCAGACATCCCGATCCAGGGGTGACCATCCGCGGACTGACGGCTTGGTGCGTACACATTGTCGAGCAATGGGAAGCGCTTTACGAGGGCATGTTGATTCGGTGTGTCAGACCCGAAGATGGCCAGCGCCGGAGCGCCATTACCCCAGGCAACGTTCCCCAGCATCTGGTCATAGGTGCGGTTCTCTTTGATGATGAGAAAGACATGTTTGATGAGCGAAGGCTCGCCGATATGCTTAGGAACCGCTACAGGGGTAGCATGCTGGTCGATGTACTGCTGTCCAACCTCGATGTTCGTGGTCAGGTCCCAGTGATTGTTCACAAACACCTGCTTGCTGAACCTCGCTAACTCGCTCGCGTTCGGCTCCGGAATCAGATTCACGACTCCGGTATCGGCGTGCGTGTTGTAGCCGATCACTCCATCCTTGGTGCTTGTATTGCCCCGCGATCCCAGACCTTTGTCATCGGCAATCACAAGTTGCTTCTGTGCCTTGTCGTAGGTGATCGAAGTTGGGAAATAGGCAGTCGGGATATAGCCAATCACTGGATTGGCATCCCGACCCTGGAGGTTGACGACGGCTACGGAATTGGCTTGTCCCAGGGTTACGTAGGCTTTCCCGTCGTCCGTCACGGCAACGCCGTTCGGACCGGAGCCAAAGACTCCGCGAGCGATCGGAACGCTGAGATTGATGGTGCGGATCACCGCATCGGTGTGGAGGTCGATGACCGACAAGCTGTCGCTATAGGCGTTGGCTACATAGAGATTGGAACCGGAGATTGCCATACCTACGGGGTGCAGGCCGACTTGAATTGTCTTGACCTCTTTACCCTCGGTAAGGTCTACAACAGACACTGTCCCGGTAAGGGTAAATGCATCCTTCCGGTCTACGACGATGGGTGTTCCGTCGGAATAGTTTGTGAAGTCCTCACTGGTAGCCGGCCGCCCACCTTCATTGGTGACGTAGGCATACTTACCCCGGACAATGACACTGTTCGGCACATTGCCGACAGGTATCTGAGCGATGAGCTTAGCCGGAGACGCTGTAAGATCGATCACGCCGAGCGTATTTGCCACGTTGAGCGCGACATACGCCTGTTTGTTGTCACCGGAGAATGCAATGCCTCCCGGATTAATCGACTTCGCGTTGTGATAAGGCCGTCCATCCGCAGGTGGTTCAGGCAGATTGACCCTCTGCTGGTGAGTCAACGTTCCGGTCTCCCGGTCTACATTCGCAACGACGACGTAATTGTTGTCCTGACTGAATAACAACTTCTTGCCATCGGAGGAATACGTGATTCCGGTGAAGGAGCCAGTCTGCAACCCTTTGGAAGCATCTCCCGTAGCGCCCGTAGGAATGAAGCGCTGAAGAACTTTTCCGGTCACGGTATCGAATACGATGACCGGTTCCGGCGACCCCATCAGCAGCACGGCGCCGCTATGCGTCGCGCCATTCGGATTGAGCACGATGGCTTTGGCACGTACAGGCGATCCGAGTTCAATAATTCTTCCAGCCGGGGTTAGTGTCTGGTTGTCCGAGACAACAATAGAACCATCCTGCTGGGGACCAACGGTGCGATCGGGGCTGCTTGATTGTGATGCCGGAGGATGGCCTGGAGCCATGTTCTTCCCTGCCGGCGTAACTCCTGTAGCAGCATCTTTTGCCGGGGCGACGTTAAAATCGGAGCTGCTTTTCGGTGAGGACTGTGTTTGGGCGTAAGCCAACCCGGAACTGACGATCAGGCAAAACAAGATCGAATGAGCGGCTGGAATCGAGAACGGAAATTTCAAGTGCATATCGGACACTCTCTTTCAAGATGTATCGTAGCTATGTTCTTTCTCATTGTTATGAACATTTAAAGAAGGAACGGAAAGATTGGAGCGGACGCTAAGGAAGACCATGCGACGGATATTCACCATGATCGCAGGAACGGCGATCATCACGTATGCGCTGGCCTGCGCGGCTCTGTTCGAGTTTCAGCGCTCGCTGCTCTATTACCCGCAACCAAGATCCAAATCCGAAGGCAGTACGCTCCTGACTCTTCCGGTAGGAGCCGCGACGGTGCATGTGTCTACACATCCGCATGCTGGTACGGCCGCGCTCCTCTATTTCGGGGGAAATGCGGAGGATGTTTCGCGGGATGTTCCGGACCTTGTCGAGGCGTTTCCTGACAGAGCGATCTATGCCCTTCACTACCCCGGCTATGGCGGAAGCTCGGGCAGTCCGTCAGAGCAGGCGATCTTCGCCGAGTCGCTGGCGCTCTTTGATCGAGTGTATGCGGAACATCAAGACATCGTAGTGATTGGGCGAAGTCTTGGAACCGGCGCAGCCGTCTGGGTGGCCAATCAACGGCCAGTGGCGCGCCTTGTTCTGGTCACACCCTTTGATAGTCTTGGGGACGTCGCAGCCGCTCAGTATCCCTTTTTCCCTGTACGCTGGCTGCTGCGCGACAAGTTTGAATCGTGGAGATACGCACCTCAGGTAACAGCTCCAACCCGAATCGTTGTTGCAGGGGCCGATGAGCTCGTTCCACGCTCGAGCTCGGATCGCCTGCGCACACGCTTCCACAAGGGCGTCAGTTCCTACGTTGTTGTGCCCAGGGTTGGGCACAACAACATCCAGGACAGCGCAGAATATTGGCCTCTTCTAAAGGGTGATTAGAAGAGGCCAATATCCTGCGCTGTCCTGGATGGTTCATTCTTCCCAAGCTTCGGCACCCGGTTTAGTTGCTATCGCAAGCGGTACCACCGGGTATCTGAGCGGTCTTCGTTGCGATGACTGCGCTGGGAGGAAACCAAAACTCTGCGCCTCCGCCGTTCTGGCCAAAAGCAGGAGCGACAACGCCCATATAGGCGCGCACTCCGGGCCTTACCGAGTCGGCGTAAGCAATGCATGCCGGCGAACTGGGCAATGCCAATTTTCTTTGGATAGCCTCTGCGTCGAGCAACTGCCCGCCCTGGCTGACATTGTCGAGCGTTGTCCACCAACTACCACTGCGCGCGGAAATGGATCTTCCGGAGACGCGTACCAATCCACTGGTGCCGGTGAATGAGCCGATGAATTTATCGGTAGTGATGAACGTGACCACCTCAGTGCCGGGCACGAACGCGGGATAGAGAACGCCATCCATCTCCGCATTGACCCGGCGCGCGGACCTGAGTTCCAGATCGATCTCACCGCTTGCCAGCAGTCGATCATATACAGAACAGATGGGTGAATTGTAATCAGTCGTTCCCTGCGTCTGGATCTCCGGGTCTGCAAGACATCCAGGAATTGCTGGCCATGTCCAGGTATTCGGAGTGGCACTTGTTTGAGCATGGGCGAGTCCACCCATCCAACTGCTCCCGGCTACAGAAATGCCTGCGAGCAGTAGAGACGCTATAACTTTTGGGAATAGTGTTTTGAGAGAATGCGGAAGGCGTGCGTATGTAAAAGACATAAAGCTCCTTAGAGAACTCAGCGGTTGGAAGCTTGGGTGAAACTGCGAGGATAGCTAGGGGCGATGTTAAAGGGGTAGTGTCGAGCGCGTCAATATTTTTTTAGATCGCAAATGTGCTAGCCCTGGAAGTCGGTGCAACAATCAGTCCGCAACACGTCTTTCTTCGGTCAATGAGCCGGGATTGGCCAGTCTCCCTTTTATTCAGATTGCTGTCCTTACAAATTGTTGTCTCTGGCCTTCTGGGCCTCTGAATGGAAGTGCAGCAGCACAAAGCATCATCACGTAAACTGTGATAAAGCAAGGTCCTATGAGGTTCGGTATGGCGATGCGATCGAACAAGTAACAATCGAGGAGTTAATTGGAGCTAAAGCATCTAACGTCTTTTGTCGCCGTGGCGGACCGATTGAGCTTCGTGCACGCCGCCAAGCAGCTTCACATCTCTCAACCGGCACTGACTGGCCAGATCCAGAAATTGGAGGAAGGTCTCGGCGTCCAATTGCTGGTGCGCGACCGGCGCACTGTCAAACTCACAGAGGTCGGCAAGATTTTTCTTGTAGAGGCCAGAGCCACTTTGACTCGAGCCAGGCAAGCTGTGGAATGTGTACAGAGGGCAGCTCGCGGCGAAGTAAGAAGGCTAAAAATTGGCTTTGTTTCCTCCGTAGCTCTCGAAATTGTTCCCAGCATCGTAAGCGAGTTCAGAAAACAACATCCTGAAGTAACACTTGACCTGACAAATCTGCGAACCGTAAGCCAGGTTAAAGGGCTGCTTGGGGAAAACATCGATATTGGGTTTCTACGATTACCCCTTGCCCATGACCAGTTGAATATCAAGGTCATCCATCGGGAAAAATTTGCGGTGATCCTGCCCAAGGGGCATCGATTGTCGAAGGAAAAACGCCTTTGTCTTGCTCAGTTGCAGGACGAGCCGTTTATCGCTTATGGGCGCCGCTGGGCACCCGGTTTCTTTGATTCGATTATTCAGATGTGCACCCGCGAAGGTTTTCGCCCGAACATCGTTCAGGAAACAGGCGAGATGTATACCGCCATTGCGCTAGTTAAGGCAGGCGTTGGCATCGCAATCCTTCCACAATCCGTGGTCCTGGCTCAGTCGAAAAATATCGTAATGAAGCTATTGCCGAAATCAAGCGGATGTTCCGAGATTGCTCTTGCGACTAGAGCCGGCGAAGACTCCTCCCTCGTTCTCTCCTTCATCGCCCTTGCCGGCAAGATGTGCAAGACCATTAGCTAACGTGTACTTCTGCTCTCTGCCGCCTTCGCTTCTGTAATAAGAACGGCCAATCAGTAATGCGATTAATACGATTGGACTCCTGCATCCCCGCGACCTGTAATAGTACCTGGGAATAATGCCGCCTCAAACGGCGTTTCGAAGCGCCGTCACGAACAACGAGTCGCGGGCATGAGCAATGAAGAAGCACAGAACTATCTTCGACAGCGATCGAGACATGGTCTTCTGGGTGCCGAATTTGCCGTGCTTTCGATGGTTGCTCCGATGAGGCATTGTCGTAGGCAATGATTGCAAGGATGAAGAGAGAGAAAGTCATGAAACTGGTAGAAGCAGAAAAAGAGCAATCCGTAAGCCGCCGTTCATTTCTTGGAACCGCAGCCGCAACCGTGGGCGCTGGAACCCTGATGGCGCCTTATATGTTCGGACAAAGTGCGACGGAAAAGAGCACGGGTGAAACCGGCTCTGAAGTGGTCAACAAGACAGCGTCTTCAGGCAATCGAACCTCCAGTTCCCCTCATATCACTTCGCTCAGCGGGAAAAAACCGTATTTCGTTGATGACTTTGGCAGCCAGACCCGTATCGACGCGAATGATCTTCCCAGAATGAACCGACTCTCGATTCGCCGTGTGCTTCTCGCTCCAAAAGGTGTTCGAGAACCACATTGGCATGCCAATGCCCACGAGCTCGGATATTGCCTGAGAGGCGAGCATCTGGTTACGATTGCGAGCAATGGAGAGGCCAGAAACAGCTTCGCCATCTCAAGCGGCGAGATGTTCTTTGTGCCTTCAGGATCACTCCACCATATTGAAAACATTGGCAATGTAGAAGGTGAAATCATCCTTGGTTTTTCGCATGAAAAACCAGAGGACTTCGCTCTTTCCGGCACCTTCGGCCATTTCAGTGATGCTGTTCTCGGCAATAGCTTCGGATTGCCGGCCTCTGATTTCGCCCATTTGAAAAGGACGCAGCAGGATACTGGAATAGGGCATCGGGCGACGTCGGCCTTGATCGAACTCCAGGACAAGGAGACCAATCCTTACAAGTACTCGATCGAAGCGGCATTGCCACAGAGAAACTCCGAAGCCGGTACAGCCCGCACGGCTCAGTACAAGCTTTGGCCGGCACTGCAGAACATTGCAATGTTCTCCGTGGACCTGACTGATCAGGGAATGCGCGAATTGCATTGGCATCCCGACACGGCAGAGATGGGATACATCACCCACGGAAAAGGCCGGATGACCATCGTCAACCCGGATGGATCGGCCGACACCTTTGAGATGCATCAAGGCGATGTCTACTTCATACCGCGGGCATATCCGCACCACTTTGAAGACACCGGCGACAGTGATCTCAAGCTGCTCGTCTTCTTCGATCAGGCTGCACCTGGAGACATCGGCGTAAGAACATCCCTCGGATGCTATTCCCGCGATGTGCTGGCTGCGACCTTCAAAGTTGACCCCTCAGCTCTTCCTCAATTCCCTTTTGCGACCGAAGACCCGCTTCTCGTGCCCCGAGTCAATCCTGTTGATCCATGGAGCAAGTCGTAGGCGGCATGCTGGTTACTGGAACTGTTTGAATGTCATTGCCGACCGCAGTTCTACCTAAGATGATCCAGAGATGCCTCCTCACGGGTTACCACCTCATGCCGGCTGCAAATTTCAGCCCGGCTGTCGCAGGAACCCGTAAGGAGGCATCTCGACACAGGAGGTTCAGTGGCCTTGCTGCAATAAGCGGATGTTTCTGAGCGTATCTTCATCCCCGGGTTTCAACTCCAGGACTTTTGTGTAAAGAGGCATGGCCAGATCTCCTCGTCCAGCCTGTTGAAAGAGCGCTCCCAGGTCATAGTAAGGAACGATGTCGTTGCTCTTCATGTCGATTGCTATCGCGAACTGGTGCATGGCATCGCTCTGTCTGTTCTCTGCGACGTACAGCACGCCAAGATTCACGTGTGCGGCACTGCTTTTGGGATCGATCTGGAGGACGCGCTGCCACGTTGCATCCGCCTCAGGCAATGCCCCGGCACCCTGATAGGCCGCTCCAACGTTCAGCAAAACGGCTGCGTCGTTCGGGTCTTGTGCGAGCGCCTTCTGGTAGGCCGCTTGTGCCTGGGCATAAGCATTCATCCGGAGATACGCATCGCCCAGGCCGGCGTATCCCTTCGGAAATGTTTTGTCGATTTCAACGGTCCGTTGATACTCCGCGATGGCCTCCTGCAACTGCCCTCTCTCCCTCAGGGAATAGGCAAGGTTGAAATGAACCGATGGACTCTGCGGAGTCGCAGCAAGCGAGCTGCGATACAGGCGAACCTCGTCGGACCAATCGGCCACCCGTATGGAAGTTCGGCAAAGATTCCAAAGAGACCAGAGCGCCAGGCAAACGGCCAAAGTCCTTCTCACCTGCGGCTGACGCACATCCATGCAGACGGCAACAATGGCGGCGACCATACCGATGGCGGCAAAGTAGGCAAAGCGCTCCGCGAGGCCCTGATAGTTGAGCAGTATGCAAAAGGGGGCCACCCCGATTGCGAACCAGCCCAAACCGTCGAGCAGAACAGGCTGTTCCTTGCGTCGAAAAAGCGCATAGCCCAGGGCGAGTCCAAACCCAAGGAGTCCCACATAAGACCAGAGATGAGGCTGGCTCAACGAGAGCGTGGTGGAACGTTCCACGCTCATGTGCACGGGGAGGACGGTGAGGGACACGTACTCCCACAGGGCCAGGCCTATCCACTTGATCGAGGCGAACGCCGAGAAGGACTTTACCCCGACTCCAATGCGGAGGGCTTCGACGGCCACCACGGCCGCGGTGACAGTGCCAATCGTTAGAAACAGTCCTTTCGACCATTTCAGGCGTGTGACGAAGACCAGCACCAGCAAGATGGGAAGAATGACGATTCCCGACTCATGAGAAAGTACGGCGCAGGCAGCCGTGAGCGAGCATAGGATGGCCCATCGGGGCTGAGGCCGTTCCAGATGAGTGATCGCTGAGAGCAGGCAAAGCAGGATGAAAAACGTGCAAAGCACATAAGACCGTCCGCTCACCCATGCGACTACCTCTGTATTGATCGGCAACGAAAGCCACAACAGGGCGACCGCGGCAGCCGTCGAAACGGGCAGCTTCAACCTGCGAAACAACGCGAAAACAAGATTCCCGTTCAAGAAGTGAAGCAGTATATTCGTTGCATGGAATGCAGGAGCACTAAGGCCCCAAACCGTACGATCCAGGAACAATGAAAGCCAGAATAACGGCCTGTAGGTAGATCCTCCATATCCCAGGTACGAGGTGTTCAACGACACCGGATGGAAGAAAAAGCGGTGAACAAAACTGCTCCAGGGTTGAAGATTCGGATTGTTTACGATCTGATCGAGGTCGTCATAGACAAACGGCGCACTGAACGCATGCCAGTAGAGCGCCAATACCAGCAGCGCCGAAAGGATCAGAAAATTACGCCGTGGCCGCTGAGCGAACCACAGGGAGAGAGAGTGCCTTGAATACATAACTTCCTGTTGGAATGAAGGAGTTTGTCCAGTCCCATTCTACGAACGTCAGTGCCGTTCCGAAGAGCGAAGCCAATCGCTTATGAGACTCAAAATGCCAGGCGAAGAAAGCAAACGTAGCGAATCTGACATCCGATTGACTCCATTATCCTGTTTCATTCGTCTCAAGTTGTATCCGCCCCTGCGAGGTTTGTCCTTGTTCTCTGTCCGGCCGCAAGCTTCTGCGTTTAGCGTTGCACTCTGGCTGTGGGTATTCCTGGTCTGTTTCTTAGGATCGGGCGTTCCAGCCTTGGCGCAATCCAGTCAGGCGCCTGCTGGTCCCACGACGGTCTCCGGTCAGGTCATCAACGCGGTGAGTGGGCAGCCTGTCTCGCGCGCCCTCGTACGGCTCGCCGATCGTTCCATGCTGACCAACTACGAAGGCCGGTTTCAGTTTGAGCAGGTGACGCAGGATGGCGTGCTTCTTGTGACGAAACCGGGCTTCGCCATGAACCCTGATTCGTTCAGCCCTGCCAATGTCATTCTGAGCAAGCTCTCCGGGCAGCTCACACTCCGTCTCTACCCGGAGGCCATCATTACCGTGCATGTCTCCGAGCCGGATGGCGATCCCTTGCAGGGTATCTTTATCACCTCCCAGCGCTACCTCTTCGATGGTTCGCGCCGTTGGGTTACCGTAGGAGGAGGTTTGACGGACACCCATGGCGATGCCCGGCTTCCCCTTTCAGCCGGCGAATACCGGCTCGTCACACGCTATCTTGCCCCGAATGCAGATCGCGATGAAGCTATTTTGCCTCTCGTAGTTCCAGAGCAAACCTCAAGCAGCACCTTGCAATCGGTGCATCTTCATAGTGGTCAGGAGATGCACTTCGATCTGCACCCCCAGCTAAGCCGAACCTACCCCGTCGACGTTACGGTCAAGGGGGCCGCACTTCGATCCGACCCCGCGATCATGGTGACTTCCAGCATCGGCGCCCGCATCTCCGTCTCTCCCCGGAAAGACGCTGGCAGCGGTGTCCAGCGCATCGATCTCCCCAACGGCTCCTATACCCTGTCGGCTCGAAGCGGAGAACAAGGGGTGGTAGAGATGGCTGAAACCAGCGTTTCCGTCGCGAACCAGGGTCTTTCGGGAGTGACCCTCAATCTTCAGCCAGCGCCCATAATCCCTATAGAGCTGACGATCGATCCGGCATCTACCTCCGATAACTCCGCAAGCTCCCCTCCAAACGTGAATCAGCTGGGGCTTTTCCTGGAAAACCAGCAGCAGGATTTCGACAGCGGGAACGCAAATGCCACTCTTATAACCCGTCGTGACGGTGGTTCTGCTTTCACAGTTCCCTTCGGCACCTATCGTCTCCGCTCAAGGAGTGCAGGCCAGTGGTACGTTAAATCCGCTACGTATGGCAGCTCCGACCTGCTGCAGGAGAATCTCGTTGCCACTTCCGGAGGGAGCGGTGTTCCGATCCGTCTCATAGTCTCCAACCAGGCCGGATCGGTGCAAGGAACGACCTCTCTCGGGGGCAAAGCTGCCGCCGGCTCTATCTACCTGGTCAGTCTTACTCCAGGCCTGACCTCCATGATCAGCCTGCGCAGCCGTGATGATGGAAGCTTTAGCAGTTCGAGGATTCCGCCGGGCTCTTACCGAGCGCTTGCGCTGGAACAGCCCAGGCAGATCGACTTTACGGATCCAACCCTTGCCGCCCCTTTCACCTCGTGGATGCAGAACATCACTGTCGGAACCGGTGTCGCCAGCAATCTTAATCTTGACGAAGTGCCTGTCGAGGACCTCTTCCCATGAGACTCCTCTTCTCGACGGCTTCCCTTCTTCTCACCCTGACCTTTGGCGGCTGCTGGAGCTGCCTGGCGCAGTCTCAGGATCTGAAGGCCATCAAAACATCCAAGGCTCCTGCCTTCCACATCACCGGAACAGTGGTCAACAGCGTAACGCAGTCTCCTGTTCCCCGCTGCCGCATGACGGCTATGCTCACCAATGCTCCTCAGGGACCAACGTCCGACAGCTTCGAGACCGACGAGAGTGGCCGCTTCGATGTCCCTGTTGCTTCCGCCGGCGCGTGGAGGCTGACCGCCCATGCTCGCGGATACATCGTTCAGGCCCTGGATGAACACGAGGGATTCTCCTCCGCGATTGTGCTTACCGCGGAGAATCCTACCTTGGACGTGCTCTTCCCTCTGTCGCCCAACTCTTCGATCTTCGGCGCCGTGCTCGATGAAGCCAATGAGCCTGTTCGCCAGGCCCGCGTCACCCTTCAGTCTGTCGCGCCTCGCGATAACGACAACGGGCAGCCAACCCCCGCTGTGCGGGGCCAGGCTCTCACGGACGATCGTGGGCACTATGAATTGCCCAACCTGTCCCCTGGAGACTATCGCGTCGAAGTACAGGCTAACCCCTGGTATGCTACGGCGGCTCAATCCTCCAGCAACCAATCCGCAAACGCTGACCCGTCTCTGGACGTGATCTATCAGCCAACATGGTTTCCCGGCGCGACAGATCCAGCCTCTGCCGCAACGATTACGCTGCACGGCGGCGAATCGAGCGAGGCCGACTTCCACCTGCTGCCTATAGCGGGAATCCATCTTCACCTTTCGACGCCTGCTGCTGTCGTGTCCACTTCTGAGGGACAACCTCCTCTTCGCTTTCCGCAGATTACCCCTATTACTTCGGCGGGGGGTGCCTTGGGATCAGTGCCTTCCATGCTCTCCACCGTTCAGGGCCAGGTCGATACGGGAGGCCTGGCCCCTGGCCTGTACAAGGTGAGCTGGCCCGACTCCGGCGGACATAGCACGCTCATCCAGATCACAGCCAATTCACCCCGTTCGATGGATCTGAGTTCAGGCGCGGCCGGCGTTCACGTCTCTCTCAAGGTCGATGGGGCTGCGGTGATCGGCGCGGAACAGATTACCTTTATCGACGTCAACAACCCGGAGAACGTCTTCCCCGCCTCCGGTGCTGCGTCTCCCGGCCGTGCAGGAAGACGGGGGAATCTCCAGGCGCGTGGACAGAGTTCTGACCTCAGCGTCGATCTTCTGCCCGGTCGTTATAGCGTCCACCTTGCCGGCAGTCCGGACACGTACCTCACAAGCCTCTCTGCAACAGGGGCCGAGGTCGTCGGCCGTACCGTCACCGTGCATGGAGACGCTTCCCTCACCTTGCATGTGACGAGCGGACGGTCCGTGGTCTCCGGCTTCGCCCACTATCAGGGCAAGCCGTCGGTGGGAGCTGAGGTCCTGCTTATTCCCGCGACCTTTGGAGAGCCGGAGAGCATCACAACGGTTCGTCGCGATCAGACCAACACGGATGGCAGCTACCAACTCCCGGAGATCATTCCAGGCCAGTACATTCTCATCGCCATCGATCACGGCTGGCAGGTGAACTGGAACGACCCGGCAACGCTGCGCGGATACCTGCTCCACGGCGTGCCGCTCGATCTCAAGTCAGGCGCGAATATAAAACAAGAGATCGCAGCCCAGGCTCCTTAGGAGAAGTGAGGCCCGCAAGTATGGTAGATTCAATAAGTCAGGTGCGACTGCGGAGAGATGGCCGAGTGGCTGAAGGCGCACGCTTGGAAAGCGTGTATACCGCAAGGTATCCAGGGTTCGAATCCCTGTCTCTCCGCCATTCACTTTCGCAAGCCCCCTCAAATCAAGCAAATACAACCAAATAAACGACTTAGATCGGGCTAGTATAGTCTCGATTTTCTCGACCTTTCCCTCTATTTCCCCATTTTCGGAGGTTATTTCGTACCACTCCGAAATAACCGTACCAAGCCAAAACCCCAATCTCACTTCCCTCTCCCGCATCGCCCCACCACCAACGATTCGCAGTCAGCGCCGCATCGCCAAAATCCGGCTCATGCGGATGCAGCAGGATCTTTCACACCCCTACGACTCCATTCCTGAACCGGTTACCTCCGAGATTGAGATTGGAGGAACCATCCATGATGCCGCTTAAGACTCAACTCAAACGCGCATACGCCGTTGAAGAATACTGCTTCATGAATCACACTCGTCGGAACTGCACCGCTGCCGTCTTGACGAAGCTCAACCAACTCGCTCCGGACCATATCGTTATATGTGCCGGGGGAAAGGTCGTCGAGGTCACGCTGCCCATCCTGATCGAGACGCTCGTCTCCAGCGGTTATCTTCTGGGCGGCGCCGCCCGTTTACCCTCATCATTCCTCGGCGTGGGTGGGCGTTGCTGGTGCCGCGTCCCCCAGAAGGACGGGAATCGCTCAGAATACATCTCGATCAACCCGTCCAACTACCGCCCAGGAGGTGCGCATAATGGCAAGCAAAGACATCCGACTCATGACCATCACAGAGCTTGGCCAACTGGCCGAAGCGATCCGCACTGAACCCTCTGGTAGTCGCAATTACAAACGACTCCGAGATCAGATGTGTGCTGCCTCGCTCTACCTGGAGGACTCCGGTGCCCTCCAGCAACTCTTGTGGTGGGCGAAGGACACGGTGATGGAGGCACCGCCGGAGGCGAGGGGGAAACTGTTCGTTATGTCGAGCCCGCAAATGGACCGCCGAGTTCAAACTGGGGGACAGTAGCTCCCTATCCCGCAAATGAACGAGCCCAACCTGTTGTTAGGGTGGGGAAAGCTAATGTGCATTCACAGCAATCCACCGTTATAGAACTTGACAACAATCTCAGCCACCAATCTACTCATGCTTTCAAGCGTGGGGATGACTTGCTTTCCCCGAACATCCTGGGGTTCGCCGAATGCAATGCTAATTCTGAAATCCATTTCATCATTCGCCTCAGAAATAGGAAGGGTGAGGATTTCGTCGCCATTCTTTAAAAATTTGATACCGGATGCGGCCTTGAGCCATCCTGGCCCACCAAATCTGGAGCCGAACAGTTTTTCGATACGTTCCTTCTCCGTCTTAGGGAAAGTGTGAGAAATGAGGCTTCCCCATACGGGGATCAAAAGCCTATGCTTATCTCTATTGTTCATCGTGTTGATGCACCAGAGGTGCCAACCATTACCTCGCGGGTATGGTTGGGTATCGTCGATTGCTTTGATCGCTTCTGGCCTCGCACCCAGTATTTTAATCATCTTGTCGGCGTTGTAAGCCTCGGCACTCTTGAAGATGGGATAGTAGGGCATTTTGGCTTTGGGTTCGATTCCGATATCAACTAAACGTGTAGCCAAGTGATCCAAAGCACTCCTTAGATTCTGAATGGCATCCCCGATGACAGGGGAAAAATCTTCGGGAATATTCCGCAAGAAATGAACATAGTAAGTTCTCTCGCTGGTCGCAAGGTTGTCCTTATGGCGAATGGAATATGGGCGGGAATCATGGAAGGCGCTAATTGCCCCTTCGAGGTCGCGGATGTGCTTCTTGGCCCGTTTTAGCTTCAGGCTAATATCCTCGAAAGCCTCTTTTGCGGTGCGCATCTAGCCAGCATATCAGCCCACCTTCGGCAGACCTCACGGCTGGATGTGTGGGTCTTCAGGATTATTTCGTTCATGGTTTGCTTTTGCAAACTCCGTCCCAGAGTTGCTCGCCCAGGGTGTCTGGAGTCACATCGCTCCAACCACTCCCTTCTGACTGCCCGATTGTATTGTTGTTCGAGTCATACGAAATGCTCGAATCTTGCCTCAGTCTGCGCGATTGGCAATTCAATTCGAGTGCCATAACCTCAGACTGTTTGGCTCCCATCCTCTTCACCCATATTCGCGGTGAAGACTCAGTCAGCACATCTGAACTTTTGACATCGAGATAATAGTTATCCCCGTGACCGAACGTTCCTATTGCACGCCATCTCTCGGTGGAATCTACTCGCTCCGGAAAGCCCCCGTAAATTAGCTGAAAATCAAGGATGCCGCGCCTGTAGTCACCACTCTTCAGATAAGTGTCTCCCCGAGCTTCGTATAAATCACTGAGCAAGAATGTGATTGAGTATTTTCCGTTACCTTGCAATTGCTTTTTAAATGCTACGGTTTCCCAGCTTGGTGCAAACCTCAGCTTGAGCTTTTGCACGAGAACGTCGTCTGATACGGAGGCGTATTCCGGGTATAGCCCCCGAAATTGAGCAAGGCTCAGGAGTATGACCTGATTTTCAAGCTTCAATTCTATGGCTGAGCTGTAATCGTCGATGGCACGCCGATAGTCTCGCACTTTGACATAAGCGTCGGCCCGATTCGAATAGAGCGTAGGCACATAAATGTCACCCTTCGGATGCGCTCGTATCGCGTCACCGAAGTCTGTGATAGCCAGGTAATACTTACCCAAATCCGATTGTGCCATCCCTCGATCAGCAAGGGCGGTGTAATCGTCGGGCTTTAACGAAAGTACTTTATCAAAATCCTTGACTGCTAAGGTGTCCTGCTTCAGTTCGAGGTACGCCTCTGCCCTTGCTGCATACGCTTGCTCAAAATTGGGATCGAGCAGAATGGCCTTAGCGAATAGTGGTATAGACGCCCTGTAAATCTCGTTGCGGGCAGCATCAGAAGCCCACGCTTTCTTTGTCCAGAATGCAGAATGTACCTTTAGCTCGCCCTGCAAATACGGAACCACTGGCGTTCTACCGTCAACCATCAATGCCTTTTGGAATGATGCCTCCGCTTGCGAATAATAGCTTTCGTTGAAGGTTGTGAAGAATTCGTAATAGGAACCCAGCAGTACGCGTGGCCGCCAGTCCTTTGGAGCCGCCGCAATGAGAGCATTGATGTCAGTCAGATTCCATGTACAGAAACCTGATGTTCTCTCCGGGACAACACCTTGAGTGTTAAAGATATCGTTCGACACGCTGAGGTCTAACCTCATAGCCTGCTCAAGAAGATCCAGAGCGCCAGAGGAATCTCCTTCCGAAGCAACAATCTTAGCGAGAAGAGAAAGCATCTCCTTGCGTTCGGACATCGAGACGGTATCGTCTTTCACTGAAATACCGACTTGGAGATCGGACTTAGCTCTGGCAAGATTGGATGGCTTGACCTCGCAGGCCACGATGTTTGCCCGCCAATAACGCGCCGCCCCATAGTTGGGATAGTCGTTGATGAATTTGTCGAGCCGTTGGACATCTTCATCTGTGTAGCTCTTCCCGACTCCTTTGAGCGCATCCCAAAATGCAGTATCAGCGGGTGACGGTCCTGTGAATGGCTCAGGTGTTCCCATCATCTCTGGTGGGCCCGAAATTCCCGAAATCGACATAGGTCCAGACTGCGCAACTGCTACACAGACGGTTCCAAGACTAATTGCAGCAATCAACAAACAATGAAGCGTTCTACGAGTAGCCAACGTTCAACCCCCGAAATCGTCATTACATCCTAAGTTATGGCACTAGCTTACGCTGAACTTATTCCGCTTGAGAAGCGTACGTGTAAACCCAAAACGAAGGGCCAGTCCGCAATGGACTGGCCTTTACAACTTTGGTGAATCGGAACTATACCGTAACCCCTCCAGGATTGTTCTAAGGTCATATCCGAGGACTTTAAGGGCATCATGACACTCTCAATCCAACATACCGGAGCCTGAAAAGAGGCTGATTGCGTTTAGATGTGTCAATGAGAGGTGGAGTCGATGTACCAGCACAGGACGCGAGGATGGGTGAGCAAAATTAACTTACAATTCTGGAGCGCTTCACTATCATTTGAAAACACAACATTCTGGTGGGCCAAGCAAACTCAATCTCAAAAGCATCACGCTATATGGCGTGAAGGACTATCCTTGGAGAAATGAAATGACTGTAAACAACCAATTAGATTCACCAATCAAAGTAAGCATTAGTGCGTGGGACGGTAGCCAGAGCCCTGCCTGGTATTCAATAGATACGGGCGGCTCAGAATCGTGGGACAGGGATCGGGATTTTCGCGGCTATATCGTGGCCGTTCAATATAACCTATGGGCAGTGGAACCGGGTTTTGCTCGGTATTATGTATTTGGTGGTGAGAGCGGTACGAACTATGTCATGAATATCACGGGGAGCGACTCTCCTAATGTCACGCTGAATAGCGACCATGGCACTTATCTCGACCTTTCTCAGTCTTCTCCTGTCGACAACTAAATGACTACATTTACTGGACGGAGCGCTAGATACCGAGATAGCTCTTGTCAGATTGCGGTTTCTGACAAGATACGTCGCAATTGGGATTGTATGGCTATGCGGCTAACAAGTATTTCTATAAGGTCTATCTGATTTTGGCGGGTGTTTGTCGCAACTGTGCTTCGAGCAACATGTGGCATGAGTGACAGACACTCGTCAGGTTGCGCAAGTCTAACCACTTGGTAGGGTCCATTGTGATTGGTATCGATCTACTGTTTACGGGTTTCCTTAGAATACAGCCCCAAAAATACGATCAATCCAATAAACGAAGGAAAGAATACCAAGCGTGGTAGCCAGATAAGAGCCTTACTGAAAAGCACAGAAATGGCACAAAGCATTCCGAAGCTTAATGCAATGGTGAGAAATGTTCGATTCTTCTTCATCTCAATCTCCACTCATTTAGACTTTGGAATCTGTTTTCAGTTCGCCATCAGTCTCTTTGTTGGTATACAGGAGTTTGGAATCATAGACAAACTTTCCTCAGTGGGTGCTGCATCGCAGTAATGCGTGAGTGGCATGTCTTGCAGAGTGAATTGAGATTCGTTAGGTCGAGACGGCGGGATGGATCGGTATTGACGGGGATCTCGTGATGGACCTCTTCAGCCGGGATCGGTCTAGGCAGGCAATGCTGACACAGGAACATATCTCTGTAGCACCAAGAGCCTTACACGTCGCCAATCTGCATCATATCCGTGGGATCTTGCTGATCCACAATAATTGCCATACCGGTACAGATCGCTTGGTGTGCTGTGCGTTTCGCAGTAACCGGATGAGGTGATTTCACTACATCTCGATTTCTTGCACGGACGTTTAGCTGTTTGGGCATGCTAAATGGCGTCGTATTCGCTAGTCGTTTCGGCGGTAAGATTAGTTCAAATGAATTTTGTTTATGAGTCTGATCGCCTCTTCAGCCTGTTTGGCTATTCGATGAGTCATGGCCTGCTCCTGCTCCGAAGTGGGAAATCAAATGGAGCACCTGAAACAAGGGTCGACATCCTCTTTCGAGATGTCAGAGTCATGGAAATCAGGGCGTGGATGAGCGGAATACGAATCGAAGAAGTCAGCGACCCACGATTCCTTGATGGTCAGCGGAGCAATCCGGCTGCGATGCTGGAGCCGGGACTAAACATCTATTCCATTGCTAGCGCTGAACACGGCGACGCAATCGGCGAGTCCACGGCCAAATGGCAAGGATTCATAATTGCCGGTCGCGTTCAGATTGAAGAGGATAAGGGAGAGATGCTCGGACCAAGCACTCTTGTCCCGGACTCACCTATCAAGAGATGGGCAATGAGTTGAGGTATGGACTACGTTACCCGGTTATGGGGCAGTCTGACCTGCTTTAGCAGGGTTCGAGAATCTGAGAGATGGATAGTCGGAGAATATAGCGTGAGCCCTTGGTATGGCGCAGGCATTTCTAATTCCGTGCATTGAAATCTCCAAAGTCGAAGCGTTCCTTAGTTCAAGGTGATGGGTGCTCTAAGTTCAATCTGTTCGGAAGACGTGCCCACTTCGATGGTGTATTTCCCTTGATCCGTCTTCCAGGTGTGCGCATTGATATCGAAGTAGGCAAATGCCCGGTCGCTTAGCGAGAGAGAGACGTGTTTCGTTTCACCTGGCTTTAGCCTTACCTTGGAAAACCCCTTCAACTCTCGGAGCGGGCGGGAAACGGGAGGAGAGTTTTCTCCTACGTAGACCTGAGGAATCTCTGTGCCTTCACGATCACCAGTATTGGTGACGTCGAATTCAACGGAGACCATAGGGTTTTTTGCATCCGCGCTACCGCTGACCTTGAGATGATCGAGTCGAAAGGATGTGTAGGACAGGCCGTATCCAAACGGAAACAGAGTCGATTTCTGGCGGCTCGTGTAATAGCGATATCCAACGAACAAACCTTCGCTATAGCGAACACTGGGCGTTGGTTTCAAGGATGGGTCAGGATAATAATTCTTCGTCGTAGGGTTGTCCTCGAGACGGCGCTCAAAGGTCATCGGCAGCTTACCTTCAGGACTATGGCCTAGAAGAATGTCAGCCAGCGCACGTCCGCCCTCCTGGCCGAAGTACCAATCCTGTAAAAGAGCGGGCACCTGGTCTAGCCAGCTTGCGGTCTCGTAGCCACCGCCACTCGCGACCGTCACAATGGTGTGTGGGTTAGCCCGGACAATGCGACGAATCAGCTCGGCCTGCCCATACGGTAGCGTGAACGTACGATCATGCGACTCTCCCTCAGATTCCGGACCGAAACCCGCAGCCACAATCACTGCATCCGCGTTGCGCGCGATGGTGTCAACCTCTGGTGCGATCAAATGGCTTGTAGGCGCAATGGCCACTCCCAACCGATCCGCTTCCGCATCCGGCAGATATCGCACTCTTATCTCTACCCGATCTCCGGCGTGTAGAGATATCTCAGCAGAGTTGGGACTTTGGTCTTCCGACTTCGATTGGTGAAGGACCGTTTTTTCGCCGACTTTCACGTCATAAACATCCCGGAGCACGGCGGCCGCGAGCACCGTATAACTGCCGGTCACAGGCGCCTCGTAGGTTCCGGTCCACTCCTCGCATCGCCGGTCCTCGGCTACGGGGAGATTCGCAAGCGAATAGACGGAGGTCCGATAGTCCGCTATACGCGTCGCTGGAGCGGAGCGAATGGGTTTTCCGGTACAAGTCTCCGTTTCATAGATGTTCTTCGTCATACCGTCGAAGTGCATCTGCGAAAACATATCCGTAGGGCGTATGACTCCACGCGAATAGAGAATATTTACCTTATTACCCAACTTTTGCTTCAAAGCCTGCATGAGTGACGTGTACTGTTGCGGTGTCACCAGGGAGCTGCCGCCACCCCCTATCGCCGGAGGGTCGGCGTCAGGACCGATCACTGCGACCGTCTTGAGCTTTGCCGGCGAAAGCGGCAGCACATTGCCATCGTTCTTGAGTAACGTAATACTCGCAAGCGCCGCTTGATAGGACACTTCGTCGCCACCACTATCAAACTCGGAGAGACCTGGGTCCCACTGTTGCTTATCCAGAAAACCAAACCGCACAGCTATCCGAAGTATTCGCCGGACTTTGTCGTCGATCGTTTCCATCGATAGCGTGCCCTTCGCCAGCTCGGCCCTGAGGCTATCCGGATTCATGTAGTGCCCGCCAGGCATCTCCAGATCGAGCCCTCCTTTGGCTGATGGCAACGTGGATGCTGTCGCTCCCCAGTCGGACATTACGATGCCGTCGAACTTCCACTCCCCTTTCAGAAGTTGATTGTTCATTCGATCGCTTTGCGTCAATCGTTCCCCATTCAGTAGGTTGTAGCTATCCATCACTGCGCCAACCTTTGCTTCACGAACACTTGCTTCGAATGCTGGCAGGTAGATCTCGCGGAGGGTACGCTCGTCTACGATGGCATTTAAATTGTGCCTGTCGTATTCCGAGTTGTTCGCTGCAAAATGCTTCACCGTCGCAACCACACCTTCGCTTTGAAGCCCCTGGATGAAGCCCACAGCAATCCGCGAGGTCAGATAAGGATCTTCGCCAAAATACTCGAAGTTCCGGCCATTCAAAGGCGATCGATAGATGTTCACTCCTGGCGCCAGCAATATGCCTACGCCCCTGGCCTTCGCATCTCGTGCCAGGCTGCGGCCGGCAGCTTGAGCCATCTGCGGATCCCAGGCTGCTGCCAGAGAGACTCCAGCCGCATAGGCTGTCGCTGCCCCAAAGGTGCGCACGCCATAGGGTCCATCGCTCATCTTGATCGCGGGCATCCCGATGGACGGTAACGCGTGAATATAGAAGCTTCGATCTCCCCCTAAAACCTGAAGCTTTTCTTCCAGGGTGAGCTTAGCTAGCAACGTGTCGACGCGCTGTTCTATATCCTTCGAGTTTTGCTTAGAGATTTGAGCTGCGACATTGGAGACCATCATGGCAGCCCATAACACAACTACTACGCATTTCGCACAACCTGATGCCCGCATGACACACCCTCTCCTACTCTTCTTGAGTTTCGGAATCCACGTAAATCGGCCTCTTCAATCGTCAGTGCGCCACTATAAGGATGTACAAGGAGCGTTGAGAAGGAAGGCAAGGTACATCCCGATCCGTTTCACCATGCGATCTAACGGAAGGCTCAAGGCAGGGTTCGCAAAAGCACGTCCCACGAGCTGAGGGCTACAGAAGTTTGAGATGATTCTCAGGATTGCAGGAGATTTTGTTGAGTATATCCGAGCGTTGTTGGTTTCACATTGCGAGACGCAAGCATAGTCTTCTCCCGTGAATCAAGAACAACGGTGTGTTCCCGCATCTCGGCTACCACACAGCATCATTCTCCGAACCGGTTAGAGAAGTCTGCGTGCGGCCTGGACAAGAACGCCAGCAGTAGCCCGCTGAATACGCCCAGCCAATCCAGAAGGACGTCAGACCACTCCATCGGCATTTGGAAGATCAGATGTTCCCCTGACTCTATCCCCAGGGCGAAAAGCACCAGCCCAAGAAAAAATAGAAGCCGATTTCGAGAAGTCTTCGGTGTCATCACTCCTACGAAGCCAATTGCCGCGAAAGCCAGCAAGTGTCCTAACGGATGAAATCTTCCCGTGGTGTGCAAGGCATGTTTGTCTCCCTCCGGCAGGAATGAAACGACGGCGATCAGAGCAACCATCGCAGCAAGGGCAGTGCCAAAGACAAGTTTTCTTTTACTTAGTTGAGACATCTCTTATAAGGATACCTGTTAGGTCCCGAACTCAGAAAGATCATCAAAGAGTGTCACAGGAGCCCAGCATGAAGAGAAAGCTATGATCTTAGAAAAAGCTTCCATTGTCTTCTATGGAAGAGGCATTCCTCTAAAATTTAAGCTGGAGTGACATCTTTGCGCCGGATGATCCTCTTCCGCCTGTTCCAGGAGCGCGTAGACCACCAGCCCCACCAAAGTTCCCAGCTCCGCTATCGCCAGCCAGTCCAAAAGATCCAGCGCCAGCGCCGCCCATACCTTGGGAAAAGCTCCCTCCTAGCATGTCTTTCATGGAGAGATGGACGTCGAACATCGAAGTCTTGAGCGGAACGATCACCCCTACACCGCCCGTTGAGGCTTGATTGTTTCTGGATGCCGTGTTGAACGGGTTTCCAGAAGTTCCACCAAAGGCTGCGCCAGTCGAGCGCATGGAACTACCGTCTGAGGGAAACAAAGAGAAGTCGCTGCCCCCTGTTGACTTCATTCCTCCGGAGTCGAGAGGAGAGCCAAACCCCTGGCCTCCCGACCCATGATCTACTCCGGCGAAAGACAATCTCGGCAGAGCAAACTGGAATTTGATCCCCGAAGAGGTCGTTTCGGTGAAAGATCGCGGCAAGCCAAAAAGGTTTGATCCACCCGGTCGCGATCGTGAATAAGCGCCAGATCCAGATAGGCCCGCTCCGGGCTTCACTCCGGAGTCCATACCGGCAGAAGCAGATGCCGGGTCAGGCAGATTTTGTTGCGTCGTATCGGTCGGTGCCGGAGGCAAGGAGCTCTGGGCGCGCAGAAGTGCGGAGCTCGAAAGGACAAGTGCGGTAGCCAGCAGCACGGTATGTTTCCTGCGGTGCCAGGAATGAGACGGTGTCGTGCAAGAAAGAGCTCCCAATCTGGTTACCTCCCTGCGCAGGTGCATGCCGAACACATCACTGCTTCGATAGACGCGATCTCCTGGTAAAAGTTTCCTCTGGTTTGAAGATGAGCGATAGCTTCGACCTGCGATCGATGCCGTTTACGGAGTCATCGTAATGGTTCGTCCGGTGCGTGCAGACTCCCGGGCCGCCTCAAGAATCCGCATGACTTTGACGTTGGTCTCCGTCCCGGAGAGATCGTTCTGATCCTGGATCTGACCATGCAGCACGGCCGCAAGATAGTTCAAAGGATCATTCTGCGGTGCCGAAAGAAGCGTTGCGGGCTTGAGCGTTTCGTCAGTCTCACCAGTGAGACGCACTCGCACCTTATCGCGCTTCAGCGTATCGACATAGCCCGTTGCACCGTAGACTTCCATGTCTTTGCGATCGTACGGCCAGTTCCACGAGCCTTGAATGATGGCCTGGGTGTGGGGATACGTAAGCAGGATGGTGCTGTCGTCATCTACCTTGGGATAGATCTCCGGCTTGATGTGCAGTGTAATGGCCGTCACTGTAAGTGGCATCTCTCCGTGCATCAGCCACGTGGAGAGATCGACGCCATAGCAGCCGAAGTCGAAGAGCGCTCCAGCGCCATTTTCAACGGGGTCAGTGAGCCAGCGGAAGAACTCCGGGGAGACGCCGGTCTCCTTGGGCCCGCGGTGGCCGTCGTGAACGACGATCTTGCGCAGGTCGCCGATCTTCCCGCTGGCAAGAATATTTGCCGCTTCGATGTTCGAGGGAAACCAGGTGGTGGCATAGTTTACAAGCACAGGAACGTGATATTCCTGCGAGGCCCGTTGCATGGCCAGAGCGTCGTCAAGCGTGGTGCTGAAGGGCTTCTCGACCATGGAAGCAATATGATGACGTGCCGCCATCTCGACGGCTGCGCGATGAGCGAGCGGCGAAGTGTAGACGAGGATCGCCTCAGGGTGAGTATGGTCGAGCATCTCCGCCTCGGAGGTATAGAAGAGGTTATCGGGGAGATGGAAGAGCACTTTGTACTTCTCGCGCAGTGTGGCGTCTGGCTCTGCGATGCCGACTAACGTGACCTCGGGATGAGTCGGAAGAAACTTCAGCAGGCCTGCAGTATGGCCATGAACCAGGCCAACGAGAGCGATACGCATCGGAACTGGTGTTTGTGCGCTGGCACACGGCTGCAGCGTTGCATAGCTCAGCAGCAGCGCAAAAAGAAGGGCGGGACAGGTGCGAAGAAGCTTGTGCATACGGTAATCCAAGACGTGCAGTGCAGAAGTGTAGAGAAGGAAGTTGTGTCGCAGTGGAGGTTAGGTTCTCCGCTGCGACACAAAAGCTGAAGCGTTATTCTGAGGCGTGATTCTGCAGCTTCCAGTCCACACAGCTATGGAAGTCGGCATCGCTCATCGAAGGCGGAGGCGTGACCGTACCCCAGGCGGAGGGAGCCGGTCCCATGGTGAGAACCAGCGTGGCTCCATCCTTGATCTGTGCATGACGGAACCACGCGTTCGGCAGATCCACTCCGTTCAAGGTGGCGGACTGCACATAACGATTGAGCCCATCCCCATCGAGGTTTTTCGCGACGATGCGGAACTTCTTGCCGTTGCCCAGCGAGAGCGAAGCGTCAGGAATGCTCGGTGTGCTGATCAGGTAAACATCCTGACCGGCAACCGGAAAGATGCCCAGCGTGGAGAAGATCAGCCAGCTAGACATCGCGCCTGAATCGTCATTGCCGGGAATGCCCGCGCGAGTATCAGTGAAGGCCTTCTCAAGAGTCATGTGAACGATGTCGGCAGTCTTATCGGGACGTCCGGCATAGTTGTAGAGCACGGGAAGCATAAAGCCGGGCTCATTCGTGACGTCGAAGTGACGGCGCAGGAACGTCCAATCGAGGCGACGGACGAACGCTTCATTGCCACCGGCCAGTTCGATCAGGCGGCGCATATCCTGCGGGGCATAGATGGAGTACGTCCAGATATCGCCCTCATAGAAGAAGTCCGGCCACGTGCCGCGAACAACAACATACGGTGCGGCCCAGGAGCCATCCGGATTGCGTGGCCGCATAAAACCCCTGAAGCCTTCGACCGTCATGTCCTTGTCCCACAGGTTCGCGAAGTTATGCGTGCGGCTGGAGTAGAGCGCAGCCTCCTTCGTCTTGCCGAGCCCGCAGGCTACTTCGGCAATAGCGAAGTCATCGTAGCTGTACTCCGCCGTGCGCGAACCCGCACGCTCGCTGGCCAGCGTGACATAACCCTTCTGGTTGTAGTCCTTCAGCCCACCTCTTCCCTGCTTCTGCGGATCGGCCGGAGGCACCTCTGCATCGTGAACCATGGCGGCAAAGGCTGTCTCGAAGTCGATACCTTTGAGGCCTTTTACGAAAGCATCGGCAACAACGACGTTGGCGTTGGAGCCGCCCTGGGTGCGTCCGTTGTCATTGCCGCTGCGGGCGTCGGGCATGTAGCCCGTATGGCGATAGATGTCGATGAGCGAGCGGATAATATCGCGCTGGCGATCGGGAGAGATCATCGTAAGCAGAGGGCTTGAGGTACGGAACGTATCCCAGATGCAATAGAAGTCATCGTAGTAAGGTTCGTTGGATTTCCAGCCAGGGTTCTCGCCAGTGCGATCCGTAGGCATCAGCATGACGTGGTACATCGCCGAATAGAGTTGGTGCCGCTGAGAATCGTTCTCGCCAGTAAGACTCAACTTCGCGAGCTCCGTATTCCAGAGAGCTTTCGCCGCGGCATGAATGGTAGCGAAGTTCCACGCGGGAACCTCCTGCTGCACGTTCTGCTTCGCCTGCTCGGCGCTGATGAAGGAGATTCCTACCTTGGCCTGAATCGCCTGGTTGGCCTTCGTCGTGTAATCGAACGTAGCGCCGATAGGAGTGCTGTTTCCGACGGTAGCGTCTTTCGCATCGGAGAGCGTGCTTCCGGTCCAGGTCTGCGTCGCCTCGGCCGGTGTGTCGAGCACCATGTAGTAGTAGACCTTGTACTCTCCGCCGCGATTCCAACCGCCGATGAAGCGCGCTACGCCCTGCGCCTCGTGGTTCGAGGTAAGGTGAATCTCCGCTCCGAGAAACTTCTGTGCCTGCCAATCATTCCCGAGGCCCAGGGCGGCGGCCACGTTGATCGTAAGATGCGACTGCTTGGAGGCTGGAAATACATAGCGATGGAAGCCGACGCGGCGGCTGCTGGTCAGCTCAGCCTTCACCTGGTAACGCGTGAGCTTTGCCGCATAGTAGCCGACTTGGTTGACCTCGTCCGTGCGTGGAGTTCTGATGTCGTCCAGCTTGAGTGGACCGGTGACAGGCGCGACGAGGATGTTGCCGTACTTGCCCTGCGCGCCACTGAGGTGCAGATGCGAAAAGCCGAGGATGTTGCCATTGCTGGAATAACCGAAGCCGGAGCGGCGGCCATCGAAGGTCTCCATGTCAGGGCCGATCTTGACGAGGCCGTAAGGAATGGCGGAACCAACAAATGTATTACCGCCCCAATCTACACCGATGAAGGGATCGACGTTGTGGGTGTAATCCACTGTTGGCTTGGTCACGGTCTTTTGCGTTGAGACAGACTGCCCTGTCATGGGCGCAGCGAGCAGCAGAGCGCCGAGCGAGAGCTGTATCGAACGCCGAAGGATGAATTGCATCTTCCCTTGCATCATGAATCGTTCCTTGAAATAGCTATTTGCAACCTGATGACTTAATAAGACTATCGGGGCCTGTTTGCACAGGCCCCGACACTATCCAGCAAAGGATAAGTCTCTAGAACGAATAGCGAAGGCTGGCCTGCATCGCACGCTGCCCCGTCTTACTGGTGACTCTGCCGAAGGCCGCATCCGTGTAAGTGGAATCCGGAGCGGAGAGGTTGGGATGGTTGGGAAAGTTGAAGGCATCGAACCGGAAGGACAGGAACTGATCCTTGTAGGTCATGAACCGCTTCTGCAAGCTGGCATTGAAGCTGTCCTGCCCAGGACCATAGAGGATGTTGCGATTGTGCTGGGTGGTAAAGGTACCTTTGTTCGGCAATGTAAAGATCGAGCTGCCGTCGGGGTTCGTGGTGTTGAACCAGAAGTTGGAGTCGGTTCCGTTGGAGAACTTACCGTTGCCGCGGAGATTTGCACCAGGGGTGATCTGCAGGAACTGACCCTGGAAGCCCGCACCGACACCGGCGACATCCTGTGTCGTTAAGACTTCGAGAGGTGTACCCGTCTGGAACTGGTAGGCCTGCGAGAGCTGCCAGCCGCCCAGGGCTTCATTCGCGATACGGCTGTGGCTGCGGAAGGGAATGCGATAGACGGAGTTGAGGACGAGTACCTGGCGGACGTCATAATCAGCCGTTCCGCAGAGGCCTTTGGTGTCGTCGGCATTGGGGAGAAAGTTCTTCTGGAAGGAACCGCAATCTCGCGAGTGGGCAAAGGTGTAAGCAACACCGAAGCCGAGGCCATGGCTGAAGCGATGGTTCACGTCGATCTGCAAACCCTGATAGAACGCGGTATCTCCCTGGTAGACCTCGGTGATGGCGGCATATCCCTTATACGGGCGGTAGGCGTTGACGCCGTTGGTGCCTGTGGGTAAATAGGCGCTTCCCGCGGGGGCCTGGTTGACGTCCGCTTCGAACTGCTGATGCAGCGCGTGACGACCGACGTAAGAGATATCGGCGACAGTATCGAAGCCTAGTTCGCGCTCCACCGAAACGTTCCAGATGTAGGCTTCGGGCTGGGGCGACTGCTGGTTGATCTCACCCGCCAGCGTTGGGTAAGAGCCTGTTGCCGCCGCTGTTCCACCAGGGTTGTCCGCACTGCCGCCGGAGATGGAAACGACCTGCTGCAAGGGGGCAAAGCCGCCCAGGAAGACGCTGTCCGAGGTGCCCTGACGGCTGGTATACCGGCCGAAGCCCGTGCGCAGAACGGTCTTGCTGTTCAAGGAGTAGGCAATACCGACGCGAGGCTGCAACAGCAGCTTCTGCACATGGATGTAGCCGCGAGGCAGGTTGTGGAAGAGATTGTTGTACTGCCCCGTCGACGCGATGGCGACATGGCCGTTTGCGCTGGAAGGAAAGCCATTGCCAAAGAGAACGGTACCGTCCAGAGGATCTCCGCTACCGGCAATAGGATTACCGGTAGAAGGGTTTACCTGCACGGCCGTGTTGGCGTTGTAGAAGGCCGGATCAAAGGTGCCGGCGTTATTCCAGAGGCTGTAGAACGGGTGGATGCTGCTATAGCGAATGCCGTACTCGAGGTGCAGCTTGGGCGTGGCCTTCCAGGAGTCCTGTGCAAAAATCTCGAACATATTGGCACGGCTGGGAGTCTCGTTGCGCGGTCCAATTTCGGAGTAGGTATTGAAGATACCCAGTGCCGCGTTGGCGAGGTCATACCCTGTACCGCCTGACGTCAGGCTCGAGAAGTCGAACTTACCGTTCTGATTGTTGGTCTGTCCTGTAGTGCCGTTGGAGAAGGCGATCTGGTCATCGTCGTTCTCGCCCGCGCGTTCGTACAGTCCACCAGCACGCAGGATGTGGTTGCCGATGATGCGCGTAAACGTATCGGCGTAGTCGAAGATCTCGCCCTGCGAGTGCGAAGGATAGGTGCTGCCGTCCAGCGTCGTAATGCCAGTAGTGTCGAACGCAATCGTGGGGATCTTATTCGGAAGGTCCTTCCCCTGCGGGAAGAGATAGGGATAGTTGATACCGTAGGCTGCACGGTTATAAGTGCCCGTAGAGGTATCGATGCTCAGACGCGCGGCATCGTGGCTGGCCGTGAACAGTACCTCGTTCGTGGTGTGGGGGCCGAAGGTATGGACCCAGTCGAGCGAACCGGTCTGGTTCGGACGGTTATAGATACGAGGAACGATGTCGTAGTTGGAGGTCGCAAACGGGTTGACCTCGTAGTAGAAGAAATGGATGAAACGGAAGCGGATGTAATCCTTATCCGTCGGGATGATGTCGAGGTTGCCGCTGTCGATCTCCTGATGAATCGGATATCTTGCAGTCTCCAGCAGGTTGTTCGCGCCGATCTGGAAGCCGGGCGTCGGCGTCGGGAACGCGGTAAGCAGACCTACGCCATTCGGGCTGAGGCGAGATTGAGGAATGATATTGCCGGGAAAACATCCAGGACCGCCATTCGCAACGTCGCAGACAAGGGGTGCCAGCTTTGGGTCTGCGATGTAGTGATTGGTCTTCGGGTTGCCGGTAATCAGCGAACTGAAGTCGCCTGTTCTGAAGGCCGCATTGGGCACCGCATCGGTTTCTGTGGAGAGCGATGGGTTATGAACAAAGGCCTCAGAGTATAGGAAAAAGACCTTGCCCTTGGGGAGAACTTTCGGGACATAGAGCGGTCCGTCGAAAACAAAACCAAACTGGTTGAAGGTGAACGGCGCTACAGAGTTGGTTTTGAGCGCGGCTGGATAATTGGGATTTGAATTGTTGGCGTTATCGTTGCGCACCCAGCTATTCGCGTTCAGAACTGGGTTCTGAAGATACTCATAGATGCTGCCGTGGAAGTGGTCGCCACCGCTCTTGGTGATGATGCGGATCTGTCCGCCAATCGATCGGCCATACTCTGCCGGGTAGTTGGTGGAAAGAACCTGAACCTCCTGCACGGCGTCCAGATCGGGGGTGCCGACCGAGTCGCCGCTGGCACGGATGCGGACGGCCACCGCGCCGTCATAGGTCAGCAGGTTGTCGCGTTCACGAGCACCATTGATGTTGATAGCGCCAAGTCCCGTGCTGTAGCTCTGTGTCGAGACGTTACTGGTGATACTGGTAATACCAGCTTTGGTGAGTGCAAGGTAGATAGGATTGCGTCCATTTAGCGGCAGGTTATCCGCCTGGCTGCTGGTGATCACTCTTCCCAGTGTGGCGGTGTCGGCCTGCAACGTCGTCTCTTGCGCAGTCACTTCGACCTGTTCCGTATTATTGCCGACGGGGAGCATGACATTGACCGTGGCAGGGAGCGAGGGATCGAGGTTGTTATTCGTCTTCGTTACAGTGCTAAAACCCGGCGCTGTAACCATGACGGTATATTTCCCTGGCGAAAGTCCGGCGATCGTATAAAACCCCGATTTATTGCTCGCAGTCTTATGCACCGCGCCATTGAGTTCACTGGTGACGGTGATAGATGCCTGGCCGATCTCCGCGCCGGAAGGGTCGGTGATTGTGCCGGCGATCGAGGAGTTATCGGACTGTGCCCATAGAGCAGTCGGGCGAAGAACAAACATGCCAGCAAGCAGCAAAAGCATGAGAGAGATAGGACCAAAGCTGGATGTAACGCGTGACAGTCCTTCGATCAGAAACTTCGCGGCGAAAGGCCTGCGGAACCGTTCGTTGGGGCTGGATAGCGGCATAGACTTTCTGAACACAGGTGCCTCCTGGGCAAGTGAGTAAAAATCATTCAGGACAAAGCGCTCCGGGAAAGACTCGGATGGATCGCTATAAAGCCGATAGGTGTCAGGGCCGAATTTAGGTTTTCTTACTTCGTGCTCGATGGTTCAAGTAGCGAGTCCACACAGCCCGCAGGTGCCGTCACAGGATTGCAACGCGCCACGAGTCCGTGTGGCAGACCAACGAAAAAGCCCGTCCATTGCGAAGGCTCGGAAGAGGGATAGTCCGTGCTCAACATCTGCGCCCCGCTGGAAAGCGCCAGCTCGGTGCGGGTACGGTCATTGGTACGAGCCTCTTCCGTACCATCGTCCGTACGTGTGCGAATCAGGTAGCCCTGCTTGGCGAGCGCATCGATCTCCGCCTTCGTTCCGCTGTTCTCTTCCGTAAAGGCTGCGTCCGGAGCACCCGGGGTGGCATTGGTAAAGATCACGCGTCCGCGAAGCGAGGGATGGCCCTCGGTGTAAACCGCCTCTACGGGCCTCTGGTCCATCAGAAAGACGACCTTGCCGCGGGCTTCCGCCAGCGTGGGCCAGCCACCGGCTTTCTTGCCCAGGGTGCCGCTTCCACTGGCGAGAACGGCATCGAGCAGAGTGTCATAGCTGCCCCGAACCTGGTCCGGAGTGACCATCTCTTTTTCCGTAAAGACGGAACGTATCTCGGCGTCCAGCGCATCGAAGGTCGCAGAGGTGAACGGCTCTGGTCCGTGGGCCGCTGGCGGTGCGCCAGGTCTTCCCTGCTTCGTCTCGACCAGGATGAAGATCGGCACATGCCGGGGATGCTGCTTCGACCATTCTTTGATCACCGTCAGGCAGGCGACGAAGGTATGGCAGGAGCTGCGCTGATCAAAATCCAGCACGTGCATGACCTTGAAGCCGGGCTTGTCCATCTCGTGGTTCGGATCGAAGTCCGGATCGGCAGGCAGACCCGCTGCCGCAACCTTATCGACGATAGCCGGGTGGGCATAACGACCGCCCTTGGTATCCGCATAGACGTCGATCTCCAACTGGCGAACTCCACCGGTGAGCTGATCCGGGAGCGGCGCGTGCGCATAATCGAGTGCCCGCATGGCCTTGGGGTTCTGCTGTTCGATGAACTTCCGCTCACTCGGCGCGATCCCTGTGTGGTAGCTGTTGTGGCTGCCGATCACCTGAATCTGGTTAATGCGCAAGGTCCGATCCTGCCTGACAGCTGTTGCCTGTTGCGCCACACCGCAGAGCGGAACCATTGCGATCAAGGAGAGTGTTGCCAGAAGTTTCGTCATCTCATCCATCTTTCTGTCGTCCTGAAAGGAACTCGCAAGCCGTCGGGTTGATTGCAGCCACTGAGATCGGAAGAAACTTCCGGCTCCTGGAGACGCATCTTCGCCAAGTTCTTTCTGTCACCCGATTTTCTGCGGGCTGGACCTGTTTTGTTAGGGGGTTCCACGGTGTAAAACGGGGAAAGTCGGGTGAGGTGGAAACTTCTATCTGTTGGAATAGAAAAGCTTGCAGTAGCCATTGGAAAAATATTTTGATGTTGCCGTAATTAGCTGTCATCTTCGAAAGATGCGGATTAACTTTCCCGTAACATTGGAAACTCCTGTGTGCGTGTCTACTTATCACAGTGGAAAAGACTTCAATTGGCAGATCGACAGCAAGTTCCAATGCCAGACCGTCATTGGTTAAGGTGGCTGCCAAAGATCGTGTCAGTCTTGAAGAAGATCCGCGCTGGCAGGTCGCCAGACGCCTCGTTGCGAGCAAAGGCTTTGCCAAGTCCAGATTCCTTACCAGCTTCATCCTCTATATCTGCGAGAAGCATCTGCTCGATCAAGGCGACGAGATCAACGAGCAGCAGATTGGCGAACATGTCTTTGAGCGTCCCCAGGGCTACAACCCCGGAGACGACAACATCGTCCGCAACTATGCGCGCCTGCTGCGGCAGAGACTCGATGAGTACTTCACCGGAGACGGTATCGACGAGAAGATTCGCATCGTCGTTCCCCGAGGAGGCTATGTTCCCCTCTTCGTAGAAGAAGGCACGATGGTGGGAGAGAGCAAACCAGGCTACTCAGCCGTTGAGCCGCTGCCTCATGGCCCTTCTCTGCAAGAGGACAAGGAACCCTTTCCGGCATCGTCGAATACGCCGGTGACGGCTGCCCGGTCGTCCTGGGTACTCAAGGCTCTCTGTGCGGTATTGTTTCTCGCGCTGCTCTTTGTCCTCGTTCGCGATGCTCACCTGGTTAAGCCGCCGCAAACGGCAACGAACCGCTTCTGGAGTGTGTTCTTCAGCCCAACGCGCGATACCCTGGTGGTTCCTGCCGACAGCGGTCTGGCCATCTATCAGGATTTCAGCGGAAAGCACACTCATCTGGCGGAATATGTTGCCGGGGAGTATCACAAGGACATCTCCGCCCCAGCCGGCATTCGTCCGGAGATCGTGAATGAGTTGGGAAGCCGCCGCTACACGAGCGTTGTCGATCTCAATCTTGTTCTATCGATCTCTCAGCTTCCCTCTGTGGTAAGAAATCGATTCAAGGTGCGCTACGCTCGCGAGGTAACACTGGATGACCTCAAACAATCCAATGTCATCCTGCTAGGCTCGCTCGATTCCAACCCATGGGCAGAGCTCTTTCAGAAAGACCTGAATTTTCAGTTCGAGTGGCCGCAGAAGGCGAACAATGTCGTCATTCGCAATCTCCACCCGCTGGCTGGGGAAAAGGCGTATTACGAGACGAACCAGACTGACCCCTCACACAGCACGTTTGGTGTAATCGCCGTCACGCCAAATCTGGATGGAACCGGGCACGTCCTTCTTGTCGAGGGGATTAATATGGCCGGCACGGAGGCCGCCGCAGACTATCTCTTTAGCGATGCTTCAGCCGCACTGTTGAATCAGATATTCGACGCAAAGGGTAACGTGCTTCCGTTTGAAGTGCTGCTGGAGACAAGCAATATCGGCGCAAATGCCCCTCGCCCCGTGATCATCTCCCAGCGCATCGCGCGAAGATAGCCTTCTCCTCAGAGCCCATAAGCTTCTATCGCTGTCTTCGCCAGGATCTGTTCCTGTTCGTCCGGCGAGAGTTTAGCGATCGCACGTCTCACGAGCTCAATCCATGCTGTGTAGTCTGACGCCAGATTGAGTACAGGCCAGTCGGAACCAAACATGAGCCGCTCTGCGCCGAAGGCGGAAAGCACAGTCTCCATGTAAGGCCATAGCTGTTGCTCGCTCCACGAACTCCAGTCCGCCTCCGTCGTCATGCCGGAGAGCTTGCAATAAACGTTCTCGCGCCGGGCAAGCTCACGCAGGTTCGATCTCCACGGCTCCATCGCCTGTTCGCGGATCAGGGGCTTGGCGATGTGGTCGAGGATGAAGATCTGCTTGGGATGCCGATCTACGAACTCGATCGTCTGGAGCAGGTGCCGCTCAAAGACCAGCAGGTCATATCTCAGATCGAACTGCTGCAAGCAGGCGATGCCGCGATTGAAGTCGTTGCGCAGCATGTAGCGATCGTCCGCCTCGTCCTGCAGGATGTGGCGTAGCCCCTTCAACTTCGGATGCCGCGCAATTTCTTCAAGACAGGCTTCGATCTTTGGCTCTACCAGCGGCGCCCAACCCACTACGCCACGGATACGTTGACTATCCTTCGCCAGCGAAAGCATCCACTCGGTCTCCGCAAGCGTTTGCTGTGCCTGGACGACAACAGTTCCGGTAACACCAGCCGCGGTCGTAATCGCCTCAAGCTCGGGAAGGAGGTAATCGTGACGGAGAACCTCCATCTTGTCCGACATCCAGGGATAGTCCTCAGGGGAATACTTCCAGAGATGATGATGTGCGTCGATACATTCCATTGGCTTCAGTGATTCTCCAGTCGCCCTCCCATCATGACTGACAGAAAACCTGCACCGCAAGTTTCATCCAGTAGTGCGCAAAAATGCCATGAAAGACGCAAAGGTTCGAGATGAACCCTCACGTCTTTCATGGCTCCATGCTTGCAGCCTATAGCAGCAGTAGTACCGGTAAGTTTAGTTGGGCATTAGAACGGTATCGACAACATGGATCACGCCGTTCGATTGGAATACATCGGCGATGGTCACCGTCGATGTGCCACCCTTTTCATCTGTCAGGATGATCTTCCCGCTCTGCATCGTTGCTGTCAGGCTGCCACCCTGAACAGTCTTCAGGACAGCCTTGCCGCCACCCTCCTTGATCTGCTTCTTCAGGTCCTTTGCGGTCACCTTGCCGGAGACTACGTGATAGGTGAGAACCTTCACCAGCGTGTCCTTGTTCTCAGGCTTCAGCAAGGTATCGACAGTGCCGGCAGGCAACTTGTCAAAGGCTGCATTGGTTGGGGCAAAGACGGTGAAGGGGCCAGGGCCCTCCAATGTATCTACCAGCCCGGCTGCCTTGACGGCTGCGACGAGCGTCGTGTGGTCTTTGGAGTTTACGGCGTTTTCGACGATGTTCTTCGTGGGATACATCGCTGCTCCGCCTACATCCGGGTCTTTCTGCGCATGGGCTGCGATGCCGGAGAGCGCGAGTATTGCCGTCAGAACCATTACAGGAAACTTCTTCATAGATGTCCTATCCATTGCTGAGTTTTACTTCATTAGCAAAACGGCGCCCAGGGATGGATGGATTCATGGAGGCGGAATAATGCCTCCCCAAAAATATATTTAGAAATTTTCGCAATCCTTCCAATCCAAACTTTCCTGTACTGCGTTCCTCCATCGTGACAGTTCTGATTTAGTCAGCACTGGTCTTGCAAATAACGACAAAGATCCCATGCAGAGGCCACCACTCTGCACGACATACTTACCTGCGCTCTGACTGGTTTCGGCTGCACGCCTTTTCCTGGCAACTCTTCGTTTCGCCGGGCTGAACAAACGTCTACTTCCGCACGTGTGCTCGCTCACTACAGGCGAATGGCATGGCAAGCATCTATCAACGCACCTCAGGAGATGTACTGTGAAGACACTCGATTCAATTGTTGATAAAGCTCTCTCTCGGCGATCGTTTCTCGCAGGCGCTGGAGCCGTGGCCGCTACTACAGCGGTGGTCGGCTGCGGCGGCAATGGCAATAACATGCCCCCCGTCACTACACCGCCGCCTACAGGTGGCAGCCCAACCTTTACCGACACGGACGTTCTAAACTTCGCTCTCAACCTTGAATATCTTGAGGCACAGTTTTACCTCTATGCCGCAACTGGCGCAGGGCTTCAGAGCTCCGATACAACTCCAGGTTCCGCTGCCCCCTCACAGACTGCGGGT
Source organism: Granulicella mallensis MP5ACTX8 (assembly GCF_000178955.2). Taxonomy (NCBI): domain Bacteria; kingdom Pseudomonadati; phylum Acidobacteriota; class Terriglobia; order Terriglobales; family Acidobacteriaceae; genus Granulicella; species Granulicella mallensis. The sequence goes on from NC_016631.1 coordinate 3,025,277, forward strand.
AAGGTCACCGTGGGCAGTGCTGCCGCGGTCCCAGGACTTACGCCCGCGCAGCAGGAGATCCTGAACGAGATCGCCTACGAGGAGCAGACTCACGTCCAATTCCTTCGCAAGGCACTCGGTTCGGCTGCGGTTGGCATGCCTGACATCGATCTCTCCTTCTTCGGACCTCTCGCGGTCGCAGCCGGCATCACTACGGCAGCCACTGGCGCAGGTGCGTTCAATCCGTTCTCCAGCTTTGACTATTTCCTCGTCGGCTCCTTCATCTTCGAGGACGTAGGAGTCACAGCCTACTCCGGCGCCGCTCCTCTGATCACTGCTGCAGGTGTAACAGCCGGTTACCTCACCGCTGCCGCAGGCATTCTCGCCGTCGAGGCCTACCACGCTGGCTACGTCCGCACATCACTCACTGGACGCGCCATCGCCGCCGGTTCCGAGGCTGCCTACCCGTACCTGGCCGCTGCCAACAAAGTAGCGGCTCTGCGAGCGACACTCACCGTCGGCAACAGCAATGCGCCTTCGACGAGCGGCTCAGTCGAGACGCTGCTCACCTTGCCCACCAGCCTGACCATGCCAAGTGCCATCGTTGCCGCCGATCCTGGCAATGCCGTTGGCTTCTCGCGCAGTGTGGATCAGGTTCTGCACATCGTCTACGGTTCGCCGATGGTCGGCGTCAAGAGCGGCGGTTTCTTCCCCAGCGGCGTCAACAGCGTCTTCGCCACCACCACAGCCTAAGCGGCAACATCACTCAAAGGACGGTAAATTCCATGGCAAATCAAGAGACTCAACTTCTGGATGAGATCATCGTCACGAGCCGGCGCAAGATGCTGTCGCTCGGGGCCGCGTCGCTCGCCGGCCTGGTTCTGAGCGCAAGCGCGCCCGAGGCCAAGGCGGCAACGGCGGCCTACTCGGACACGGACATTCTCAACTTCGCCCTCAACCTCGAATACCTGGAGGCGAACTTCTACTACCTCGCAGCCTTCGGCACGACCATCGATAAAGCCAACGCAGCCTCGATGGCCGCAGGCGCTCCGCTGATTACGCTGTCGGGCACCGTCGGAACACCCGGCACGGTCTCCGGCGGCAGCCTGGTTCCCTTCACGACCATCCCAGTGGCGTCCTATGCCATCGAGACGGCCGTTGAAGAGGGCAAGCATGTCCAGTTATTGCTCAGCGCGCTTACCACTTCAGCCGTCGCCCAGCCTGCCATTAATCTGGGCACGTCCTTCCAGACCCTCGCCACCGCGGCGAAGATCCCGGGCGGCTCAGCCTTTAGCCCGTATGCCAGCGACGCTGCCTTTCTGATCGGCGCCTACGTCTTCGAGGACGTAGGAGTCACGGCGTACCACGGAGCGGCTTCCCTGCTCACATCATCCAAGAACCTGACGACAGCAGCCGGCATCCTCGCAGTCGAGGCCTATCACGCGGGTCTCGTCCGCACCACCATCAACTATCTCGATCCAGCGGGCACCAGCATCGCCGGCTATACCAACCTGATCTCGACGCTTCGGGCATCGCTCTCCCAGGCCGGTCTGCTCGGCGTCGCACCCAGCGCCTCGCAGTACGACAACAACCCCGACGACTACGGCCTGGCTACCTTCTCGGTCGCACTCGGCGGAGCAGGAAACGTTACGGCAACACGCATCACCGATGCCGACCCGACCGACGTCGTAGCCTTTGCCCGCAACACCACGCAGGTCCTGAACATCGTGACGGGCGGCGGTGCGGTCAACGGAACCACGGTCGTCAGCCCTGCCAAGGGAGTCTTCTTCCCCGCAGGAATGAACGCAGGCCCTAACGGCTTCAAATAGACCGCAAAACGCAGCAAACGAGCCGTCCCTGGCAGAGACGGCTCGTTGCTGCGTTCTATCGCATCCCTTTTGCGAGTGCTCGACCTCCAACCTATGTACTATGGAGGGGCGCTCCGAACCCTTACACTGCCCCTTATTAGATTCCTCGATGATAGAAAAATCCTCCAATCCGATTAGGGCAGCTGAGCGTTCCCTTAATAGCGATTTGGATCGCCTCCAGGCAGCAAATGATGAGTTCCTGCTGGAACGCGTGCGTGCCAATGATCAGAAGGCGATGGCGGACATCTTCGATCGCTATGGAAGCCTGGTGTATTCGGTATCTCTCCGCGTTTTAAAGGATCCGGGCCAGGCTGAAGATGTCATGCAGGAGATCTTCTTCCAGCTTTGGAAGAACCCAAACACTTTTGTCCAGGGCCGCGGTTCGCTGGGTGCGTGGCTCGCCGTTGTCGCGAGAAACCGGGCGATCGACGTTTTGCGGCGCAGAAAACCGACCGACTCCGTAGACGAGGTCGTCCTGGTTTCAAAGACGAACATCTCCTCGGAGATCGAGCGCAACATCATGGTGGAAAAGATTCGCGAACTTATGAAGAGTCTTCCATCCGAGCAGCAGAAGTCAGTAGAACTAGCTTTTTTTGAGGGGTTGAGTCACGCAGAGGTTGCGGCTAAAACGGGCGATCCCCTGGGCACTGTAAAGACGAGAATTAGATTGGCATTAATCAGCTTACGAAAGGCCATCCAGGCATGATGCAAGGCGAACACATCTCGCAGGAGGATCTAGCTCTCTATGCGATGCAGGCTCTCTCTCCGGAGGAAGCCCTGGCAGTCCGCACGCATCTGGCGGAGTGTGCACTTTGCCGCGCCGAGTTGGCTGAGCTCTCCGGCGATCTAGCGCTGGTCGCTCTAAGCGTCGAACAACACCCCATGCCTGAAGGCGCGCGGCAGCGTTTCCTCAACAGGGTCTCCGCAGATTCGGCAGCAACTACGCAGCAGGCGGTAGAACTTCTGGCTGCTCAAGAAGCGCCTCGCAGGGCGACGCGTACGACAGCAATCTGGCTTCCCTGGGCGGCAGTCGCGGCACTGGTCATCGCGGTGGTCTCTCTCAACATGAAGATTGCTTCACTCAAGGAACAACTGAGCGAGCAGTCCAGTACAGCGCTGAAACTGGAAGCCGAATCCTCACACGCGCAACAGGTGCTCGAGGTCTTGACCGCGCCCAAGGCTCAACGCGCAACACTGACTGCCAGCAAGGTTCCTGCTGTTCCTACCGGACGGGCTGTCTATTTAGCAGATCGTGGCGCTTTGGTCCTGCAGGCGAGCAATCTGGAGCATCTGCCGGAAGGTAAGACCTATGAGCTTTGGGTGGTTCCGGCAAACGGTGCCTCGCCCATTCCGGCAGGACTCTTCCGGCCCGACGCCACGGGTTCTGCCAGTCTGGTGTTGCCGCCTTTGCCCAAGGGCATTCCTGCAAAGGCCTTTGCGATCACCATCGAAAGAGCCGAGGGCTCCAGCGTCCCAACGGCTCCGATTATTCTCTCTGGCGCTGCGACAGGGGTTTAGACCGGAAACACAATCGTTAGATCCCTGGTGTGTCCGCTTCTGTCTTTGCCTTTGCTTTTCTGTCTTGTCATTCCCGAAGGGAATCTGCTTCTGCTTTTGTCTTTGCTTTTCTGGCTGTCATTCCGAGCGCAGCGAGCGAACCTGCTGTCTCCCGTTTTCTGCCAGTGCTACCGCAAACGATATGCGCTATCTCACACCGGGCTCTAGCCCCAACTCACCTATTTTTCTGGGGAACACGAGCAAAGAACGGGAGACAGCAGATTCCCTTCGGGAATGACAACCAGAAAAACAAAGCAGCAAGCCATCCCGCCGCTACATCTTGTAACGCCCCATCTCGTCATCATTCAAATTCTCCAGCCAGCGCCGCAGATCCTCCGGCGCCAGCGAAGTCGATCCCCCCGAGGCAAGCCGCGCCTGCTCCAGAAGCTGCTTGCTGACAAAGATAGGGCAGTCGGAGCGCAGAGCCAGCGCAATAGCATCAGAAGGGCGCGCATCCAGCGCAACGACTTCCCCGCCCTGATCCATCCAGATCGTTGCGTGAAAGGTATCCTCGCGCAGCGCCCCGACAACCACACGAGTCACGCGAGCATTCAGCCCGTGGATGATGTTGCGCAGCAGATCATGCGTCATCGGTCGTGGAGTCGTGGCCTTCTCGATCTCAAGAGCGATAGCATTGGCCTCGAACAACCCAACCCAGATCGGGAGCACGACCTCCCCGCTGAGATCGTTGAGCACGACGATGGGCATCTTCGTTGAAGGGTCCATCATGAGCCCGCGAATGCGAACCTCTACATCAGGTTCCGCGGACTCCTGGGGGTTGGACTCGAATTTGAAGCCGGGCAAGTGCATGGGTGCTAGTGTACAACCGGAACGCGTGCGTTCAGAGCCTGTTGGGCGGCCAGTGCCGGAGAGGGTACCGTCGGGACGGAAATCGCCTCACCCACCAGCGAGCTCGGAAAGACCTGGGTGATACGTACGTCAATATAGCTTCCAGACGGCGGAGTGCTATCGCACATGAAGTTAACGGTCTTATTCTGCGTAGAGCGCCCCGTAATCTGCCCCCGTGAGTTGGCGCCGTGCTCCACCATGACCTCGACGGTCTGGTCGAGGTGCCGGCCATAGTTTTCGCGTTGAATCTCGCGTTGGCGGGCGTTGAGGATTGCGAGGCGCGCCACCTTCACGTCCTCGGGGATCGAATCATGCATATGGATCGCCGGGGTGTTCGGGCGCGGCGAGTACTTGAAGCCATAGATGGCGTCGTAGCCAACCGTCTCCAGCAGCGTAATGGTGTCCTCAAAGTCACGGTCGGTCTCTCCGGGAAACCCGACGATGATGTCCGAGGTGAGAGAGATGTCGCGGCGCGCTGCCTTGGTCCAGGCGATGCGCTCCAGGTACCAGTCGCGCGTATAGTCGCGCTGCATGGCCCGCAGAACGTCGGTGGAACCCGATTGCACGGGCAGATGGACGTGGTCGCAGAGCGTAGGCACGGCGTCGATGGCGTCGACGATGTCCTTCGTAAAGTCGCGCGGATGCGAGGTCGTGAAGCGCACGCGCTTGATGCCGTTTACCTCTCCCACTGCTGCCAGAAGCTCGGCAAAGCTGCGTTTGCCGCTGGGATCGAGATAGCTGTTGACGTTCTGGCCGAGCAATTGGATCTCGGTAAAGCCCATCTGCGCGATGCGCTGGGCTTCGGCAAGCACCGAGGCCGAGGTGCGTGAGCGCTCCTTGCCGCGCGTGTACGGCACAACGCAGTAGGAGCAGAACTTGTCGCAGCCTTCGATGATGGTGATATAGCCGCGGTGCGGATTCGTGCGAGAGGTGAACTCGGTGTCGAAGGTCTCGTCAGTCTGGCGGTCGTCGAGCCCGGTAATCCGGGTCTCCCCGGCTTCCAGGCGGGCGAGCATCTCCGGGAGGTTCCGATAGGATGCCGATCCGGCGACCAGCGAGACATAGGGCGCCCGCTCGAAGATCTTGTTGCCCTCCTGCTGGGCCACACAGCCCAGCACGGCAAACTTCTTGCCTTCCCCCTGCATGCGCTTGTACTCATTCAGGCGGTGGAAGACCTTCTGCTCGGCCTTATCGCGGATGGAGCAGGTGTTGTAAAGAATGAGGCCCGCATCGGCCTCATCGACGACCTGGCTGTAGCCTTCGCGCAGCAGCGTGCCAACGACCTTCTCCGAGTCATGCGCGTTCATCTGACAGCCAAAGGTTTCGATATAAAACGTCTTCAAGTGAATTTCCTCTACCGAGCCGCACCATAAGCCCGGTTGCAAATCGCCCTCACCCTAAGGTTTTGTGCCTTCCGGGGAACACTCTTTAGTATAGATGGCATCCCTCCGCTACACTGGGCCTCCATGCTTCTCACGCTCTCCACGACGCACAAACCCGCGACCGATCTCGGCTTCCTGCTGCACAAGAATCCCGCACGTATGCAGACCGAGGAGCTTTCCTTTGGCAAAGCGCACATCTTCTATCCGGAAGCGTCCGAAGAGCTCTGCACCGTCGCCCTGATGCTGGAGGTCGATTCCATCGCGCTTGCCCGGGGGCGACACGGCTCCTCTGGCGACGGTGGACCGCTCCAGCCCTACGTCAACGACCGGCCCTATGCTGCGAACTCCTTTCTCAGCGTCGCGATAGGTCGCATGCTGGCCTCTGCTCTCGGAGGCCGCAGCAAGGACCGCCCTGAGCTCGCCGAAACTGCCATTCCGCTGATCGCGCGCATTCCCTGCGTCGCCGCGCGCGGCGGTGAAGACCTTGTGCGTCGCCTCTTCGAGCCGCTCGGCTATGCTGTGGTTCTCTCCAGTGCCCTGCTTGACGAGCGTTTCCCCGATTGGGGAACCTCCCCGTACGTTTCTCTCGAACTCTCTGCTACGGTGCGCCTCCAGGACCTTCTCACCCATCTGTATGTGCTCATCCCTGTGCTCGACAATGAGAAGCACTACTGGGTGGGCGACGATGAGGTCGAAAAACTGCTCAAACGCGGCGAAGGCTGGCTGCCATCGCACCCGGAGAAGGACCTCATCGTCTCGCGTTACCTCAAGCGCCAGGGCGAGCTTACCCGCGAAGCGCTTGCCCGGCTCATCGCCGAGGACGTTGCCGAGCCTGAAGAGCAGAAAGAACAGGTTCGCGATGAAGAAGAACAGAAGGTAGAGCGGCCCCTCGGCCTGCACGAGCAGCGGATGGGAGCAGTGCTTTCAGTGCTGCGCGGTGTTAGCGCCAAGCGTGTCCTCGACCTGGGGTGTGGCGAAGGCAAGCTGCTGCGTTATCTGCTCGCAGACCAGCAGTTTGAAGCCATTCTGGGCATGGATGTCTCCTGGCGCTCTCTTGAGATTGCCAAAGACAGGCTCAAGCTCGATCAGCTCCCTGAGCGTCAGCGCGCCCGAATCGAACTCGTGCAAGGCTCACTGATGTATCGCGACCAGCGGCTCAATGGCTTTGAGGCGGCTGCGGTCGTCGAGGTGATCGAACATCTTGACGCTCCACGATTGGCCTCCTTTGAGCGCGTTCTCTTCGAGTTCGCGCGGCCGTCACACGCCATCATCACCACCCCAAACTCTGAGTACAACACGGTCTTCGAGACGTTGCCCGCCGGCCAGTTTCGCCATCGCGACCATCGCTTCGAGTGGACGCGCGCCGAGTTTGAGCAATGGGCAGGCGACGTCGCAGCCCGTTTCGGCTATACCGTGCGGTTTCAACCCATCGGTCCCGAAGCCCCTGCCCTTGGCGCACCCACGCAGATGGCGATCTTCTCCCTTTCAGCCCCAACCGATATCCAGACCGAGCCCCAGACGAACGCATGAAGATCACCCTTCCCGAGCTGTCCCTTGTTCTCCTCATCGGTCCTTCCGGCTCCGGCAAATCCTCCTTTGGCCGCAAGCACTTCCTTCCGTCGGAGGTCGTCTCCTCCGACTTTTGCCGCGGACTCGTTTCCAATAACGAAAACGACCAGTCTGCAACGGGCGACGCCTTCGATCTGCTGAACACGATCCTCCGTAAGCGCCTCGCACGCGGCCTCCTTACCGTTGTCGATGCCACCAATGTGCAGCCCGAGGCTCGCAAATCACTCCTCGAACTGGCGCATGAGTTCCACGTTCTGCCCTGCGCTATCGTCTTCGACCTGCCCGAAAAGCTTTGCCATGAGCGCAATGCCCTGCGCCCTGACCGGCAGTTTGGCCCGCATGTCGTGCGTAACCAGTGCCAGCAGTTGCGGCGTTCCCTGCGAGGGCTCGAGCGTGAAGGCATTCGCCATATCTTCAAGCTCTCCACGCTTGAAGAAGTCGATGCTGCCACAATCGAACGTCAACCGCTCTGGAACAATCGCAAATCCGAGCACGGCCCCTTCGATATCATCGGCGACATTCACGGCTGCTTCGACGAGCTCACGGACCTTCTCCATCAGCTTGGTTACTCCGTTGCCCACGAAGAGGGCCGGTACAGCGTGCAATCGCCTGCCGGACGCAAGCTTGTCTTTGTCGGAGACCTCGTAGACCGCGGCCCCGGTACACCCCAGGTTCTGAAACTCGTTTCGAGCCTGGTGCAATCCGGACAGGCGTTCTGTGTTCCCGGCAATCATGACGTGAAACTCATGCGTGCTCTCAAGGGCCGTAGCGTCCAACTCACTCACGGTCTCGCCGAGTCCATGCAGCAACTGGCTGCCGAGCCGGACGCTTTTCGTGCCGAAGTCGTCAAGTTCCTCGACGGCCTTGTAAGCCACTATGTCTTCGATGACGGCAATCTCGTCGTCGCGCACGCCGGACTCAAGGAGTCCATGCAGGGCCGCGGCTCCGGACGAGTCCGCGAGTTCGCGCTCTATGGAGAGACCACCGGCGAGACCGACGAGTTCGGCTTGCCGGTCCGCTACAACTGGGCGGCTGACTATCGCGGTAAGGCGCTCGTGGTCTATGGGCATACGCCGATGCCCGAGCCCCTGTGGCTGAACAACACCGTCAATATCGACACAGGCTGTGTCTTTGGCGGGGAGCTCACGGCTCTGCGCTATCCCGAACGAGAGACCGTCTCCGTTCCCGCGCGCCTGACCTATTACGAATCCAAGCGGCCCTTCCTCGCTAACAAGGCAGAGCGTTCTGTCCAGCAGACGCTGGATGACACCCTCGACCTCTCCGACGTGACCGGCAAACGCCTCGTGGATACGCGCCTGCTTCCGCGCATTACCATCCGCGAAGAGAACGCCATCGCCGCTCTTGAAGTCATGAGCCGTTTTGCCGTCGATCCCAAATGGCTCATCTATCTGCCACCTACGATGTCGCCATCGGAGACCAGCAAGCATCCTCATCTTCTCGAGCACCCTCAGGAGGCCTTTGCCTATTACCGCAGCGAAGGTGTGCCGGAGGTCCTCTGCGAGCAGAAGCATATGGGTTCGCGCGCGATCGTTGTTCTGTGCAAGGCCGAAACCGTCTCGCAAAGCCGGTTTGGAGTTGGGCAGCCTGCCCTCGGCACCGTCTACACACGCACGGGACGCCGTTTCTTCGCGGATGACGCCGTTGAGTCGGCCTTTCTCGTGCGTCTGCGCGATGCTGCTGAGGCCGCAGGTCTGTGGTCGGAGCTTGCCACGGATTGGATCTGTCTCGACTGTGAACTGATGCCCTGGTCTGCCAAGGCGCAGGAGCTCCTGCGCCAGCAGTACGCTCCCGTTGGCTCCTCTGCGCTACAGGCGCTTACCGCCGAGCAACGCATCCTTGCTCAGGCCCGCGAACGTACCGCTGGCCTCGACGAATTGGCCGACCGCACGACGCAGCGGCTCGCTGCTATCGAGAGCTACATCCGCGAATACCGGCAGTACTGCTGGCCGGTAAACTCGCTTGACGACTTTAAGCTTGCGCCGTTCCATCTCCTGGCAAGCGAAGGAGCGGTCCATACCGATAAGCGTCACACCTGGCATATGGAGATGCTGGGGAAACTCTGTGCTGCCGATGCACGTTTATTGCTGGCAACCCCTTTCCAGATCGTCGACCTGAATGACACCGCAAGCTGTGAGGCCGCGATCGCCTGGTGGACGGACATCACGTCTACCGGTCGCGAAGGAATGGTGGTCAAGCCGCTCGACTTCATTGCCAAGGGACGGCGAGGCTTCGCGCAACCGGCGATCAAATGCCGTGGGCCGGAATACCTGCGCATCATCTATGGCCCGGAATACCTGCTCCCGGAAAATCTGGAGCGGCTCAAAGCTCGTAACGTCGGAGCGAAGCGTTCTCTCGCCAGCCGCGAGTTTGCTCTGGGTGTAGAAGCCCTGGAGCGCTTCGTCCGCAAGGAACCCTTACGGCGTACGCATGAGTGCGTCTTCGGTGTCCTGGCGCTGGAGAGCGAACCGGTCGACCCGCGACTCTAAAGTAAATCTCCTCTAGGTGCATGGCGAAGCCACGACACCTATGGCCGTTTCCCAGAAAAACGGTACCGCACGCCCGATTCGATTTCACAGTAACAGGAGATTTGCTCTAGTGCTGCCCGGCATAGATTTCCGGTAACCTTACCGGCCGATCAGGCTCTAACTAAATAATCGTACCGTCCAGTCTCAACCACTAAGGCAAGCCCAAGAGAGGTCCGATGGGCAGCCAACGGTATGTCTATGTAGCAGCACAACGATAGTACGGAGAAAATCATGTTGAATCGCAGGGATTTGGTGAAAACGGGTGGATTAGCCGTGGGGGCGCTTACTCTCGGTGGATTGTCTGCAAAGTCAGCGGGCGCGCAGAGTACACCACCGCCTGTGCAGAGCATTCCAATTGCAGCCAATGGTTTTATCTTTGACGCCATTACGTGCGGACCGGAGAGTGGAGAATTAGTGCTCCACCTGCATGGTTTCCCCGAGTTTAAGGAGTGCTGGATGCCCGTCATTCAGGCCCTCGGTGCTCAAGGGTACTATGCGGTAGCAGTCGATCAGAGGGGATACTCGCCTAAAGCACGTCCAACGAACGCCCAGGACTATGTCATTGCCAACCTTGTCTCGGACGTAGTTGGATTTGGTGCGGCATTGAAGGGCACCGGCACCAGGTTTCATCTCATCGCGCACGATCAGGGGGCTTCCGTCGGCTGGGCATTTGCGGCGGCACACCCGGAGCTGCTTCTTTCTACGACACTCCTCTCCTCGCCTCATGTGAATGCTTTCGTAGCTGCCTACACGCAGCCAGGCAATCCGCAGCAGGCTGCATCGAGCTATATCCCGCAGCTACAAACCAACGGGGTAGCGTTCATGACTCAAAATAACAATGCAAACTTCTACGGTTCCTACGCGGGCGTGGTTCCTGATGCGACTACGTTCGTCAACCAGTTCACCGTGACGGATCCTGGGTCGCTGCAGGCTGCAATCAACTGGTATGTCGTAGAAAATTTCACGGTTGCGAACGAGCCGGTCATCACAACACCGGTCACTTATGTCTGGGGTGCGCTAGATCCATTTCTGCTAAAAGGGGTGGCGGTGAATACTGCGAACTTTGTGACGGGGCCGTATACATTCATTCAACTGCCGAATATAGGGCATTTTATTGCGGACCAGGTGCCTCAGGACGTTGTGACAATCTTCCTGCAGCAGGTGCAGGCGAAACTCACTTAACGGTTTCAGTAGGTAGCGCTTCTATTACAGAGAGCGGTCCGGACAGCCGGACCGGTGTGGTGAGTCTTTATTCATTGAAGAAGGATGGTCTGTTCAGCACAGCGCGAAGCGCGTTCCCTGATGCTTCAGCATCAGGGAGACGGAGGAAGCCGTAGCCTTTAGGCTACGGAAATAGAGGTTGGCAAAGATGTGGCCTTTAGGCCCGGGCCTTCTTTTGGCTGCGAACAAAAGGCCCAGGGGCTGAAGCCGAATCTTGACTGTCCTTATTCCGTAGCCTAGAGGCGATTGCCTCCCTTACCTTCTGCCCGTGCACTTCGCGCTGGGTAACGCTGGTTCTTCATCGAACAAATGACTCACCACTCTAGAAACGGTTCTATAGGGTTTATCGCTACCAGGAGCGCGGCGGGAGTAACCCTTTCTCCGCGCAGCTAAAACTGCAGCCGCAAAACGACTCCTCATAAAATTAAATCCACAGCGTTTAGATCACGCCCGTTCAATTCAAGGGCTTGAACATTTCTATTCCCTCCTTGAACTGAAACCGCCAAAGTTTCAAGACTTGACAGCGAATGCTGGGCTCGGGCAGTATCGTTTGCGGTTTGAAAGACAAGCGTTTGTCTTTCACCAACAAACAATTTCGAAGAAGCCATGACAAGGATATGGGGACAGGATGAAAGCGGCTGGGGTTAACGCAGAATAAGAATGATCCGCAAATGCGGCAAGTGGGTTGAATTCAGAAGAGTGGCACCAAACGCTGCTTTCCTCTGTATTTAATGGATATTGCTTTTGTTCGATCAGAATTTCTTCCCAAAAGACAAAGGTTTGTCTGACAAACAAATGACAAAAAATCAATTGACAATCTTTTCCTAGATTTGTTTTCATTCGCAACAGCCAACAGGAACCCGTCTACTTCGTTGAGTAGATAAACGGTTGTCTTGGTGGTTCGTGTTGGAGCGCTCGGTGGAGAAATTTCTTCTTAGAGCATAAGCACCGGCCTGCAAACAGGACTGGGTGAGCCGCTTTGCGCCGTTTTCCAATGCGTTGTCCAGAAATAAAGAGCTTCAAGACTGTATATCAGCGGGGCTCAGTGAGTGAACGCAGGTACCGGGCCGCGCAGTCAAATGGCAACATTTTCAGGAGGCAACATGAAGCAGTGGATCCGCGCCAGCCTTGGGCTGACGCAAGAGTGCAAGCCGTGTCAAACAACGGATAAAAGTAAACACCGTAGTCCGCTAACAGATGAAAGCAACGTACGCCGTACACTGTTACCTGCTCTTGCCCTGGTAGCTCTGCTATCGTCGGCTCTTCCGGTCTTGGCCCAGAATACAAATTCAGGTGACCTTCGCGGCACAGTAACCGACGCAACCGGAGCGGTCATCCCAGGGGTAACCGTTGAGGTCAAAGACGTGGACAAGGGCGTCGTCAAGGCTTACGTCACCAATGGAGCCGGCTTGTACGATACCGGTTCGATCACGCCGGACCACTATCTGCTGACCTTTACCAGGCCTGGGTTTAGCTCCTTTGTGCGCGGTCCCATTACGCTGGACGTCTCAATTCAGACCATCGATGCGCAGTTGAAGGCGGGCTCGACGCAGGAGCTGATCGTGACCACCGATGTGCCCCTGCTCAGCACCGAGTCAGGCGCGGTAGAGGCGACACTGTCTTCCGACGTTATTTCCCAACTGCCCCAAACGAACCTTGGAGCGGACTGGGAGAACTTTATCGTATTGCTGCCAGGCGCCGCCGGCGCTCCGGAGAACTCCAGCAGCGCCTCGAACCCCGGCCAGGTAGCCGCTATCAACGGTAATCTGCCATTTGACAGCATCCTGGCCGATGGCGCCACGACGACGCTGCCGAGCAGCGAAAACTCTGATGTCACGATCTTCGAAACGACGGCAGAGGTGAAGATCAGCACCAACGGCTTCTCGGCCCAATATGGCCAAGGAGGCATTATTTACAACCAGATCACCAAAAGTGGTACGAATCAATTCCACGGTGCGGCATACGAATATTTTGCCAATGACGCCCTGGATGCTTTTGCTTACCAGTTTGGTGCGACCGGCGTACAGCTCCCCCGATTGCGCTTCAATAACTTCGGCTTTGCAGTGGGTGGGCCAGTCATCCGCAACAAAGTCTTCTTCTACTTCGACTTCGACAAAACCATTGACAACACAATCAATCGCAACTATGAAACACTTCCGCTTGCCCAGAATGCAGCCATAGCAAATGGCGACTTTACCGGTCCCGGCTTCCCTACTATCTACGACCCGACTACTCAGGTAATCCAGGCTACCGGCTCCCACACGTATACACTCTCTCCCGGCTCCAAGGTCACTTCCGTTACTCAGCAGTGCCCGTGTGTGATTCGCCAGAGTTTTGCCGATGAGTATCACAATGGCAACCGTATTCCAGCTAACCTGATCAGCCCTGTATCTCAAAACTTCCAAAACCTCCTGAATACCCAGGCCACGAATGCGGTTTTACAGCAGGCTAATGTAGGCAGATCGCAGACGATTCAGGGGATCGTCACCAACAACTACGCTTTCGTCACTCCGGGCATCAATCCATTTACCAAATTTTTCGGTCGTCTGGATTATGACATCGCCGCCAATAATCGGTTCACGGCCTCGGTAACAGAAAGCGATAACCCTGGATATGATTTCGGCAGCACAGTTTGCCCCATCAATTGCGAAAGCGAGGACGTCAGTCGGCACAATGCGCAGATCTCCGACGTCTGGAACCATAGTTCGACTTTTCTCAACGAAGCGCGCCTGGGCTTTACCGACCAGTTGAACTTCTTTCTACCAGCGACCATCAACCAGGGCTATCCCGCCAAACTAGGGTATAAGCTCGCAAAGGTGGATCTACTACCGGGCTTCGGGCCAGGAAGCAACATTTCAGGCTTCGGCAACGGCAATACCAGTCCGTTCATCTATAAAGAATTTGTCTACGATCCATCGGACGTAGTGACGCTGATTCGCGGGCGGCATGTCATACACTTTGGTGGCGAGTTCCTGATCAGCCTCTCGGACTCGACTCAGTACGGGTATGTCAATGCAGGCACCCCGGGCTTCAACGGCAACTACACGTCGCAGGGCGGACAGATTACGCAGGGGTCGGACACTGGTATCGGTAACGGCTTCAGTTACGCGGACTTCCTTCTTGGACAACTAAACAGTTTCAGCGCTAGCCAGACACCGGAGTACGGTGCACGAACCAAGAGTCCGCAGTTATTCGTTCAGGATGACTGGAAGATTCGTCCCAACCTCACCATCAACCTGGGCCTGCGCTATCAAATTCACACTGGCTGGAGCGAAGTAAAGGGTAACGAGGCGACCTTCGATCCCACAGTGGTCAACCCCGCCAACAACAGCCTGGGAGCTATCTGGTATGGCTTCAGTAAAGCGAACGGACGCAATCAACTGATTGCGCCGAACTATAACATCTGGCTTCCGCGCGTAGGCGCCAGTTGGCAGCCTCTTCCGAATACGGTCATCCGTGGCGGCTTCGGTGTCTATGCTTCTACCTTGAGTCTCGACACCTATGGTGCAGGCATGGGAGGCGCCTTCGGCAGTAGCGGCAATGTTGGCGACCTGACCAGCGGCATCTGCCCTGTTGCGCAGATCGACAGCGACGGCAGCGCGCCGGATACGACAGATCCCGGTTGCGGTGTAATCGCAAATGGCAAAAACTACAATACGCTTTCCCCGAATGCTGCCTATGTCAATTCACCGACTACGCCGGATGCCCTCAATGGCCAGAGCGTAAATTACAACCAATACCATACGCCCTTGCCTGAAAATTTACAGTGGAACCTCGACGTACAGCGACAGCTTGGGCACGACTATTCGGTCGATGTCGCCTATGTCGGCAATCACGGATACCATTTGAGCTTTCCAGTAGACCTCAACCAGGTTCCTGAAAACCTGCTTGGGCCTAACGATCTTAACAACAAACCGTACCAGCTTTACCAGAGCGTAACTGGAAGCACGAACAACGCCGTTTCGAACTATAACGCCCTCCAAGCTCAAGTGACTAAGCGCCTGAGAGACGGCTTTCAGTTCAATGTCAATTACACCTGGTCCCACTTTCTGGACGATCTGGACTCTGCCGGGTTTGGCTCACGCGAAGGCTACCAAAACTACCAGAATGCCTTCAATCCTCACGATAACTACAGCAATGGAAACTTCGACATCCGGAACATGCTAAAGGGACAGGTGATTTACCAGTTGCCCTTCGGCAAGGGCAAACTATTCCTGAATAACAACTTATTGCTCGATGAATTACTGGGCGGCTGGCAGGTGTCCAGTGTATGGGTGATTGAAGGAGGCAACCCAATCGGTATCACGACCGGCGGCAATAACAATTCAAATAACCAGTCGGGCAGCTTTACGCAGGAGGCGAATCGGGTTCCCGGCCAAAGTCTTCACTTGCCTGGCAGCACGAAGCAGCGCCTGAACGAGTATTACAACCTGAATGCTCTAACGCTCCCCGCTCCTTATACCTATGGCAACTTCCTAAGGAATACCGTTTACGGGCCCGGAGTCGTCAATGTTGCTGCCTCACTGGGCAAGACGTTCGATGTCTGGCCCCGCCGCGGAGTCAAGATGCTGTTCCGCGCCGATGCAGGAAACGTATTAAACCATCCCAGCTTCGGCCAGCCCGGAAACAACGCTATCGGACCAGGTGCGACTGCTAATATCACGAGTACAACGGTCGGCGGCAGACAGATCCAGCTCTACGGACGAGTCTCCTTCTAATCGGCAACAGGCAACAAACGCAGGGGCGGTGCGAAAGCGCCGCCCCTGTTTCATTTCCACTAGCATTTGAAATATATTTTTCGTCGAAAAAATAGACAACGAGACAAACGTTTGTCTACAATTGCGGTGCTGCTGAATCTCGAATTCCTCTAATTCATTGCGCTAAACGCCCTTTGCGAATACGCGACTGTTGTAATTTCCATTTCTGGAGATATACCGTGCGAACCTACGTTGCTCTTTCGACCCTTCTGCTGCTGGCTTCCCCGCTTCTTTTCACCACTCCGCACGCAGCTTACGCACAACGGCCAAATTCGACAGTTCGCACCGCTTCCGGGCAGGATGGCGAAGCGTTTGTAAACAGTCTGCTGGGCAAGATGACGCTGGAAGAGAAGATCGGGCAGATGAGCCAGGTAGCGCTCAACACAAAGCTCGACACTCCAGCCGACGAGATGGCTCGTAAGGGACAGGTCGGATCATTCCTCTTCCTGACAGACGCGGCAGAGATTAACCGATTGCAGCATGTAGCTGTCGACCAGAGCAGGTTGCATATCCCCCTCCTCTTTGGCTTTGACGTGATTCACGGGTTTCGCACGATCTATCCTGTTCCGCTGGCGATGGCTGCGAGCTGGGATCCCGCCGTGGCGGAACGCGCACAGAGCATGGCCGCAAAAGAAGCCAGCGCCACGGGTGTTCAGTGGACCTTTGCTCCTATGGTTGACATAGCGCGCGATCCTCGCTGGGGACGCATCATGGAAGGAGCCGGTGAAGACCCGTTCCTTGGCTCGCGGATGGCTGAGGCGCAGGTGCGCGGCTTCCAGGGTGACTCTCTCGGGGCACAGGATCACATCCTTGCCTGCGTCAAACACTTTGCAGGATACGGCGCAGCCTCAGGCGGCCGTGATTACGAAGAGTCAAACATCTCCGATGAGCAGCTTTGGAACGTCTACTTCCCTCCGTTCGAGGCAGCGATTCACGCGGGTGCGGGATCGCTGATGAGTGCGTACATGGACCTGAATGGCGTTCCCGCTACCGGCAATCGCTATCTTTTGCACGATGTGCTGCGCGACGACTGGAAGTTTCAGGGCATGGTGGTGAGCGACTGGGAGTCGGTGATGAACCTGACCACCCATGGTTTTTCACGCGATGCCGGAGATGCCGCAGCTCGTGCCGTCAATGCTGGGGTGGATATGGAGATGACCAGCCATACCTTTCGCGACGGACTGCCGGCGGCGCTTCATCAGGGCCTTGTCACACAGGCGACCCTCGACGCAGCCGTGCGCCAGATTCTGTTGACGAAGTATCGGATGGGCTTGTTCCGGAATCCCTATGTCGACGTTTCCAAAACGGCTTCGCAGATGGTCACACCGGAGCAGCGCGAGGCTGCGCGGCAGGCGGCTACGCGCGCAGCGGTACTGCTGCGCAATGAAGGCAATCTTCTTCCCTTGAGCAAGCAATACAAGTCGATTGCTCTCATCGGTTCCCTCGCCGACTCCAAAGCAGACATCATGGGATCGTGGAGCCTCGCAGGCCATCCTTCCGACTCTGTCACTGTGCTCGAAGGCTTGAAAAAGCGGTTCAGTCCCGGTACGCAGGTTGAGTACACCAAGGGAGTTGAGATCGAACGTGAACAGACTTCTATCTTCGATGAACAGTTTTCAAGTCCAAAGCCAACACTGAAGACAGACGCAGAGCGAGACGCAGAGTTTCATCATGCGATCGATCTTGTTCGCCAATCCGATGTTGCTGTGCTCGTTCTTGGTGAGCTGCAAAGCATGAGTGGAGAGCGAGCTTCCCGGTCGAGTCTCGACCTGCCAGGCAAGCAGGAAGAGCTTCTTGAGGCTGCGGTCGCGACGGGCAAGCCTATCGTGCTTGTGTTGTTGAATGCCCGCCCACTGGATATCACCTGGGCATCCCAGCATGTCGCCGCCATTCTTGAAGCCTGGTATCCCGGAACGGAAGGCGGCGATGCGATTGCCGATCTGCTCTCCGGGGATGCGAACCCCGGCGGCAAGCTTCCCGTTGCGTGGCCTCGCAGTGTCGGTCAGATCCCCATCAACTACGCGCGTAACCTGACGCAGATTCCTAATGATCCGGATACGCGCTACTGGGATGGCTCCAGCGCGCCGCTCTATCCGTTCGGATATGGCCTCAGCTACTCGAGCTTTTCCATGACGAACCTTCACCTTGCTTCGAACTCGGTCCACGCTGGTTCAAAGCTCGAGGTTTCGGTTGATCTTCAAAACACGAGCTCGCGTGATGGCGATGAAGTGGTGCAGCTTTACACTCATCAGCGCGCCGGAAGTGCTTCGCGTCCGGTTCGTGAGCTGAAGGGCTTTCGTCGCGTTACCTTGAAGGCAGGTGAGAAGCGAACGGTTACGCTTGCACTCGACACGCACGATCTGGGGTTCTGGAGCCCTCAAACTCATCACTTGAGTATGGAGCCCGGCGCGTTCGATCTATGGGTTGGACACGATTCCTCTGCCAGCGATCATGCTTCCTTCACGCTGCTTCCGTAAGTAGATTTGCGGTTGCAGTGTGAACACGCTCGGAACCTTTTGCGTGCGGAGTTCGTCCAACTCCCATATGAGAACGATCGCCCTCGAAGAGCACTTTGTTACCGAGTCTTTCCTCCGTGCCACAGGAGCCTACGGCAAAGATCTTCCCGCATACATGGAGGCGCTGCAGCCAAAGCTTCTCGATCTCGGAGCGGGACGTATCGCAGCCATGGACGAGGCTGCCGTCGATTTTCAGGTTCTCTCGCTGGCTGCCATGGGCTTTGACAGCCTGGACGCGGCCACAGCCAACGCACTCGCCCAGGACGTCAACGATGAATTGGCTGAAGCCGTGCGTGCTCACCCCAGCCGTCTCGGTGGCTTCGCCACACTCGCGTTGAAAGATCCTGATACCGCAGCAGTAGAACTTGAGCGTTGTGTCACACAACTTGGTTTTCGTGGCGCTCTCGTCGATGGCACTACCGACGGCTTATTTCTGGACGATCCTCGCTTCCTTCCGGTCTTTGAGGCTGCAGCCCATCTCGGTGTTCCTGTCTATCTTCATCCTGCGCTGCCACCAGAGCCCGTTAAGAATGCGTACTTCTCAGGCCTCCCCGGTGAGCTTGGCCATCTGCTCTCAATTGCGGGCTGGGGTTGGCATGCGGAGACGGGGCTTCATACATTGCGGCTGATCCTCTCTGGCCTCTTTGACCGATTCCCCTCACTGCAACTCATCATCGGCCATATGGGAGAGGGCTTGCCGTATGCGCTAGCCCGCTCCAGTGGGGTGCTCTCACAGGCAGCCCCCCATCTGCGCCAACCTGTGGCTGGATACTTCAAGTCCAACATCCACCTGACGACCAGCGGTTACTTCAGCCAGCCGCCTCTGCGTTGCGCAATGGATGTTGTCGGCATCGATCGCCTCATGTTCTCCATCGACTATCCCTTCAGTCCCAATGGCCGCGGCCGTGCCTACCTGGATAGTCTGCAGGAGCTGCTTTCATCAGAAGATCTAGCCAAGCTCGTCCATCGAAATGCTGAGGCACTTCTTGGCTTGTAGCGTTCAAGAAGTGTCTCAGCATCCATCTTCATTCATCAATGCCTGAGGCTCTTCTGGATCAACTTGCCGAGATAGGATCGAAGGGCTCTATTTTAAGATTGGCCCCTGGTGCAGGATCTCTTCTGATCGTTAGTGCCTGAAGTATGTCTGACTTTGTCACCATCCCTTCCAGCCGGCCCTCTTCTGAGAGCACCAGCAACATGGGTTGCTGGTGCTCCTGTGCAAGCAGCCGAAGGGCTTCCATCACATCGCACTCAGGAGAAATCGTTTGGGGTTCCATTTCGGTGATCTCCCTGACCGTTGTCGTACTCCATTTATCGACGGGGACCTGGGCTATCGACCAAAGGGCAACCGTTCCCAGAAGCTCCTGATCTTCAAAGACAGGAAATACCTCGTGGCGATGGTGCGGGGACAGGGTGCTGGCAAACTCACGGAGCGTCAAGGATGCCTGTACTGAAATCATCTGCGGCTGCATTACCTCGCGAACAAAGATGTCTCCCAGTTCCTGGATCTTTACCCCTTCATGCAGGCGTTGATCGCCCGAGGCAGAGGCATCTCCGGAGACCGCATAAGCCACGGCGGCTCCAATGAGAGCCGGGATGATGAAGGCATGACCACCCGTTGCTTCCGCCACAAAGACAACTGCAGCCAGAGGGGTCTTATACCCCGCCGAGATGAACGAGGCCATGCCTACGGCAGCGTACAGCCCAAGCGCAGGACTATGGACCACGGATTGGGCAAAGGCCGTTCCAATAGCTCCGCCCGTCAGAAAGAGGGGGACGAACATGGCGCTGACGCCGCCAACGGCAAGGGTGAATAGCGTGGCGGCAAGTTTCAGCGCACTGAAGATAAGAAGCTCGCCGGAGCTATGGTGTTTGCCCAGAATCTCTCCTACAGCCTCGTAGTTTGGGCCGATAGGCATCAACGTACCGTGGTAGAGATGCAGGAAGAGGATGCCGCACAGCCCGGTCAAAAAACCTCCGATGGCGAGTTTCAACCAATGTGGCAGCCCGTTCTTGACGAAGAAGGTCCGGGCGCGGCGAAAGGTCACCACAAAGGCCATGGCAATCAAGCCGATGATCACGCCGAGCAATGCACACCAGACGATATCTTTCCCTGTGTACGACGATCCGCCGGCGAAGTTGAAGAGCGGTGTTCCACCGAGGAAGGAACTCATCGTTACAAAAGAGACGACGGAGGCGATCAGAGAAGGGACCAGGGCCTCGTGCGCGAGATCATCCCGATAAGGCATCTCAAGGGCAAAGACAATACCTGTAAGTGGCGCGCGGAAGACAGCGGACATGCCGGCCGCCGCGCCGCAGATCAACATGATGCGGCGGTCTCTTGAATCCAGTCTCAACCGCCCCAGTTTCGTCCAGAGCCACGACCCGATGGCGGCACCGCCATAGATACTTGGACCCTCCAGGGCAGCACTGCCACCGAATCCGACGGTCGTGACCGCCGCGAGCAGTTTCGGGAAGAAGGGGCGCATGTCGATATCGCCCTGATGCTCATGGTAGGAGCGGATAATCTCTTCGGTAGAGTGCTCGTCCGGATCGGGCGTAAGGTACTGCATGATCAGTCCGGTGATAGCAAAGCCCACAACCAGACTGGGAACGATGGCCCAGTGATGGCCCAGATAGTAAGCCATCACCGCAGGCCACATCTTGCCGAGAATGATGACGGCAATCGCTGTGATGGCCAGGCCCGCGGTTACACCGATGATGGGGGCGATGATCAGCCACTTGATCAGGTCTCGCGAATAGATTACGCCCAGGTCTTCATGGACCAAAGGCAAATACTTTCGTAGCAGCGGGTGCTGCAACACCCTGTCCATTTTTCTATGCGGCTTTGTTTGTGTCGTCTTCATTGAATTGTGTGACATTTCCTTGCCGGTTATACGGCCGTGTTTATCCGCAGAAGGAGTCTGGCTGCCTTCTCACTGAAGCGAAGGAACTTCCGCAGGCTGTAATGAGACATTGCGAGTTCTCGAATAACGGCTGATGGTATCTCTTCGGTTGACGCTGGATTGAGATGTGCCCGCTGCATCTCTAGATTATATCGCATTACGACCAATTGAGACCCTGCAATGTTGGTAGTCAGGCCTGAAACGGGGGTAGCCATAAAGAAGAGGTCAGGCCCGCAGGCCTGACCTCTTCTTTTATGCACGAAGCATTCCGTTTAGGGATGACGGCCAGCAAGGGCCGACGGCATTACCATCGAATCGTTACCTCTATGGTCTGGTACCCCTCGCCCAAGGGCGCATGCACCTGAAGCAGATCGCCATGTAACTCAGCTCCGCTAACCATTAGAGCGGGCGCCTTATCCGCGTGGTCTATATTGCGACGGACCTTGAGGATCTGATCGCTTCCACCAGGTGCTTCGAGCGTAAGCGTCAGAGACTTTGCTTCGCGCTGCTCATTGAGTACGTGCATGTGTTGCGACTGCATCCCCTGCCGCGTCTCTGCTTCCTCACCCAGGCTTACCTCTACCGGGGTGAGCGGTAACCGCAGGGAGTGATGCAATGCGGGCGGCTCGTTGCAGGTGACACGGCTCACAGCAGCGGTAAGACACAAAACAGTTGCTTCCGTTGAGTCTGCATCGATCACAAGCTCGGGACCTTTACGATCCATCGTTACGTTGTAGCGTGTGTTGCCCACGGTCACATTGCGCAGTGCTACATGATCCCAATCTGCCGGAAGCTGTGGAGAGATAGTCAGCCGATGGTTCAGAGCATCGGAGTTGATGCCGAAGAGGCCGCGAATCGCCGGGCTAAGCAGCATCGCCGAGGACCACAGTTGATGGGAGCTGCTCCGTGCGAGCGGTTGGTAGAACTCTCCCGAAAGCACCTCCGTAATGGCTCCGGGATCTTGTAAGTCGGTTAGTTTCACGCTCGATTGCAGGTGCTCGAACGCAGCAAGGCTACGGCCTGTACGGTACTCTGCCATCGCTGTCCATCCGGTATAGAGCGGCCACACCGAACCGCGGTGATAGCTGATCGGATCGTAGATTGTCTGCGTGTTCGCCACGGACCGGACACCCCAGTCGACGGTGAAGTGACTTCCCTCCCAGTCCTCAAAAATTTTGTCTGCCTCCGCCGGATGCAGGTCACCTGTCCACCAGGCGACGCTGGGGAAGATCGATCGCACATTCTCGAAGGAGCCGTCGTGATTGCGACTAAAGCGAAAGATTCCGGTGGGAGAGCGATAGCCTGCGAGCCGTGTCTCTACCGTTCGTGCGGTTTCGAGCGAGCCTGCTTCCAGCTTTGAGTCGCCCATCAGCTTTGCCAACCGTGAGACGGCAAGGTTGGCCTGGGCATCCAGTGCAACCATATAGATCTCCTGGTCCGGCTTATGCGGCAGCCACTCCTCGACCCATCCGGTGCCCTGCGAGTTGTCCATCGCACCCTCTGTCGTATGCGTGCGGGTGAAACGATAGGCCAGCAGGATCTCCTGCCAGTGAGCGCGAAGAAACTCGACATCACCGCTCATGCGAACGTAATCGTCCATTGCCATCAGCAGAAGCGGTGTGGCATCGGCTGCTGCATATTGGTAGGGCATCGATCTCCAGTCAACCTGGCCAGCAGTCTGCGAGAACTCGTGCATGATCTTGCCGTCTTCCCGCTGCTGCGACAGAAGAAATTCAAGGGCTCCCCGGCTGAATGGAAAGTCTCCATAGCTGTTGATCGCGTAGAGCGACCAGAGAGCGTCGCGCCCAAAGAACCAGCCATAACCTGGTCTAGCGGTGGTCCCGGCAGGAAGCCATCCTGCGGTCATACCTGTACCTTTCGCCAGCGGCGTGCGCGATTGATCGACCGAGATCTCCGCCCAGCGCAGGGCTTTATTGAACTGGGGGTCTGGAGTCGTTACGTCCAGGCGTTCGTTGAAGAAGTGCTTGTAGTACTCCGCTGTCGAGCGATAGAGCTCGGGAATATGATCTTCAAGAGCGAGAATGCGGTCGAGCAGCTCTCCCGTCGGGTCAGCTCCCTGCTTTGCCTGTGAGGTCAGGCTGCCTGAGTCGGAGACGCCACAGAGCAACGGGTAAAAGGTGTGGTCGTCGCGCTTTGGATCATAGGAGAAGGTCAGAACGGCTGGTGGCTCCGCCGCGCGCTCCTGATAAGGGCGAATCTCTCCATGCGTTGCGCCTGGCATGGCAACCACACCGTATAGCCCGGGACTGTTAGTCTGCAAAACATAGCCGCTTCCGCCCGGTCGCTCTCTCCATCCGGCGTTGGCGGGGCCGAAGTTGGGCGCAGGCCACTCCATCGTCATGGAGGGATCGAAGGTCAGCGAGATCTGCGCAGGCCTGACCGCGTGAACCTCAAAGAGAACCACCGCGGATGCAATCCCCGAGGCTCCTGTTCTAGGCAGGAACATATGCTGCCGTACCGTAATGGCTGCATGGGAGTAGGTGATCGTTGTATGGTCAGGTTCAACGTCAACATCGGTCGCAAGCTTGTTCAGCTCGATGGGGAAATCATAGCCCTGGAGCCGTGCCGTCAGGTGGGCATTACGCAAGACCTGAATGGGCATAAGCCATAGCTCAAAGGTCCCGTCCTGCTCTCCCAGAATGGCGGCGTGCTCTCCCACCAGCGTAAAGGGCTGTTGCGGCTGAGCTACATGGTGGATCGCCAGCGAATCGTTCTCCAGCGGAAACTGCGCGAGAGAGGGTGAAGTTTGAGCTTGCAGTCCCAGAGAGAGAAAGACGAATTGAATCAGGATAACGATCTTGAGCATTGAGTCTTGAGCCCCACACAGTAACAGCCTTTCAAAAGAAACACCGCGCTGTCACTATATTTCACCGTACTCTGCTGCATTTGACGGGTGAAACGGCACAGAATCTCTTGCTCTGTCACGATTCCGGGGATTCTGGGCACTGCTATCGCTTACCGTTCTTCCACTCTGCGTAAGAGATTCGAGGAATGCTTATAAAGGCATCCCTCGTCTTCACGTAGGCTCCAAGGCCGTTCATCCGGCCAATCGCGTGCAGCTCTTCCGCCTTTACGTAAGGGCCAGAGGGATCGACGTATTTGTCTTCGATATAAATCGCAACGACCCTGCCGAGGATGATGCGTGAGCGGCCAATTTCCATCGTCGTAAACTCTCTGCACTCCAGCGCCGCATGTGCCTGTTCGATACGGGGTACCTTCACCAACTGGGAAGGAGCCGTGGTCAAGCCAGCCATCTCCAATTCATTGATCCCGGCAGGAAAGTCGGTGGCACAGATGTTCATCTGCTGAGCCAGGTCCTCGGTCACGACGTTTACGACGAATTCGCCCGTGCGTCGAATGTTTCTGGCAGTGTCCTTGGGAACAAAATGCTCCTGCGGACGATTTGTGACGCCCATTCCGATAATCGGTGGGTCGGTACACAGATAGTTGTAGGCGCTGAAGGGAGCAGCATTTAGGCTGCCATCCTCATTCATGCTGGTAACCAGTGCAATGGGTCGCGGTGCAACCAGTCCAGTTAAAAGCTTGTAGGCATCACCCGTGACACCCTGTTCCAGATTGAATTGCATCCGACGTATCTCCCCGTGGTTACTTTTTGATTAGAGCATTCTCACAGAAGATACGATGCAATGTACAAAGGACCAGAGACTGAGCCTCTGGTCCTTTTGTACATTGTGCTAGCGCAAGCTCTAGACGACGCCCCCCATCAGTGGGTCGCTAAAGCTGGACCGGCCGGTCTCTACGCGTCCTGCATAACGGGCTGCAGACGTTGCACCGTCCGCCATCACCGTGAAGTCGTACCAGCCATGACTCTGCTTGAGATTCAGAACAACAGACATCTCATGCCCAGCAGGGATCGTCTTGTTCACAGTGCCAGTCTTGTACGAGTTATCCAGCACCGCGACCTTGAGGGGTTCGGTTCCGGGATTATGCAGGAGGACTTGCACATTGCCTGTCAGGTGCGAGCTCTGCCGCTCGTAGGAGGTACGCGCCTGCAGGCCAGGAGCCTGAGCCTCGCCCGTAAAGGAGCGATAGAAGCCGTTCGGTCCGTGGACATCGATCGAGTAGCGGCCATCCGCAAAGAGCGACAGAGGGAAATCCTCAGAGAGTGTGTCACCCGATTTCACCGCGTAGGTTGCAACCATCATTCCGGGAGCCGCGTCTACCTTCGTATTCCGCAGGTAGACATTGAAGGGAGCGCCGGCTGCGCGCTTTCCATAAACCTCGTTGCCGGCCTTCAGGTGCAGTTCGAACTTGGTGCGATCTGCGTTTAGCTTGCCCTCTGCATAGAGCTCATAGGGCAGCGAGCACGCTGGGCGAATGCCCTTCTCCTGATGAGACATCAAGTCGGAGCTCGTCTGGTTGCGGTTGATCTCCGCTATTTGTTCAGACGTCAGCTTCTTGTAGTTCGAAGGGACTTCTTTATAGCGAGCCTGTTGAATGCTTACAACAAACTTGTTCCGGTCGAGAAATTCGAGCTTGGTCTCCTTAGCATCATGAGGACGGAAGCAGGAGGTAAGATCGCCAGAGATAGAACGCCGCCATGCGCTGATGTTCTCTTCCCTGACCGTCTTGCCATGCTTTTTCTGTACGAACTCCTCCAGGAACATGAGCGTCGAGGAGTGATCGAAGAGCTGGGAGTTGACCCAGCCGCCGCGGCTCCACGGAGATGCAATGATCATGGGCACACGGAAGCCCATGCCGATAGGCCCGGAGCGCGCTTCTTTTTCGGGTACACCCTGGATCAGTTCGTCCTTCGCGTAGCTGTATTCCAGCCCCGTATCGATGCCTTCGGAGGCGCGCCCCGTCTGCGGACGCTTGGGATCTGCGGCTACGAAGGAAGGCGCGTGATCGAAGTAACCATCGTTCTCGTCATAGGTAAGGATGAAGATCGTCTTCTTCCAGACCTCGGGATTCTTGGTCAGGATATCCATAACCTCGGAGACGTACCATGCGCCGTACCAGGGCGACGTCGGATGATCTGAAAACTTCTCCGGCGAGCTCAACCAGGAGATCGTGGGAAGCTTGCCCTCATTCACATCCTGCCGGAACTGATGCAGGATATCTCCCTTCGGGACTTCCATCGTTAGCGGCTTCCCAGCATCTTCGAAGTCGATGGAGTCCAGTGACCTGTAGTGAGGATCATTCACATTCGTGACAAAGGCCGCGTCATGAAGGGCACGCTGCTGGGGAGTGAGCTGCTTGTAGCGAGCTTCACCGCTGTTCGCCAGTGAGGCTTTGATCTTCTCGATGCGCTTTTGATCGCCGTCGATCCGAGAGTGGATTCGTGCCGCAGCCTCCGGGTCCTGTTCGTTGGCTACCGTCTGCTGAAGCTTCGTCATCTGCTTCGTGAGCGAGGCGATCTGCTGCTGCATCGCCAGAACGCTGCCGGGATAGGCTTCGATGTTGTAAGCCGCAAAGGCTTCCAGAACGTTCGTGCCAAAGTTCGACAGCCACGCCGACTCTTCCCTGCTCATGCCGCCGGAGTTCGTCAACTCATTCTGATAGAGCTTCCAGCTGATCCCAGCTTCATGCAGGCGCTCCGGATAGGTCTTCCAGGTCATGCCGCCGCTCATGATCTCGTCATTGCGCATGAATACCTTGGAGTCGGTACGCTGCTCATCGCGCACAGTCCCGGTCCAGAAGACGCTGCGATTCGGCGTTGTGCTGGTCATCACCGAGCAGTAGTTCTGGTCGCATACCGTAAAGGCATCCGCGAGCTCGTAGTAGAACGGCAGGTCCTCGCGGGTGTAGTGTCCCATCGTGAGAGGGATATGGGCATAATCAGGCGAATACGCGCGCTTGGCGTCGATCCATCCGTCGTGGTGTCCCTCGTTCCAGGCATCGACCTGGCTATTACGGGAGTGAGGAATGGATCCCATCCAGGTAACGCGAGTGTCTCGGATATCCAACCGCCAGGGCGCATAGGATTCTCCGGCTGCATTGGTCTGTACGAATACGGAGTTGCCATTGGCTTGACGGATAGCGCGCGGATCGTTGAATCCACGAACACCCTGCAGGGTTCCCAGTGCGTGGTCGAAGGAGCGATTTTCCTGCATCAGGATAACGATGTGCTCGGCGTCCAGATAGGTAGAACCGGCTTCCGGTTCGATGGCAAAGGCCCGCTGAATGGAATCGGGAATAAAACCAGATACGCCTGCAGCACCTGACAACATTGCTGCAACTTTAAGAAAATCACGTCGTGTATGCGCCATGTTTTTCATCTTTTCACAATTGAGTGTGTACTCGCGTTAAGGCGCGGTGAAACAGTGGGGCTATCGCGGAAAAATCAATGGCCTGGCTTCTATTGAAGCCAGGCCATTGATGTACACGTACGTACCTCTACTCCGTGCCTTCGCGTGCGCCCTTCCATAGATCGATCCCACCCTCTTGTGCGTGGTGATCAATGGCATCCAGCTCCGCCTGGGTAAAGTCAAGCTTCTTCACCGCATCAAGCGAGTTATCAAGTTGCTCGACATTGCGTGCACCAATAAGAGCTGAAGTAACACGCTGGTCGCGCAGCACCCACGCAATAGCCATCTGGGCCAACGTCTGTCCGCGGCCTTGAGCCATCTCATTTAGAGCTCGCACCTGGTTGAGGTTCTTTTCGTTCAGGAATGACTGCAGGAATGATCCTCCTGCGCCTCCTGACTTAGCGCGTGAGTTCTCGGGAACCCCATGGAGATATTTGTTCGTAAGCAGCCCCTGGGCAAGCGGAGAGAACGCGATGCAACCGGCACCTACATCCTCCAGAGTGTCCAGCAACTCCGTTTCGATCCAGCGATTCAGCATCGAGTAAGAAGGTTGATGGATCAGCAGTGGCACTCCTTCGCTCCGCAGGATCTTCGCTGCCTCTCGCGTGCGCTCCGGGCTATAAGACGAGATGCCCACGTACAGAGCTTTGCCCTGTCGCACCGCGTGTGCGAGAGCCCCCATCGTCTCTTCAAGCGGCACGTCCAGGCTGGGACGGTGCGAGTAGAAGATATCGACGTACTCCAGTCCCATGCGCTGCAGGCTCTCATCGAGAGACGCCAGCAGATACTTGCGCGATCCGCCCATGCCATAGGGGCCGGGCCACATATCCCAGCCAGCCTTCGACGAGATGATGAGTTCGTTCCGATACGGGTGAAGATCTTTGCGCAGGATATGGCCGAAGTTCTCCTCCGCCGATCCATACGGGGGCCCATAGTTATTCGCAAGATCGAAGTGCGTCATGCCCCGATCGAACGCACGCCGTACGACCGCGCGGCCCGTCTCGAAGACATCGGTACCGCCGAAGTTCTGCCACAATCCCAGCGACACCGGCGGCAGCACGATTCCTGATCGACCACACTGGCGAAACTGCGCACCCTCGTATCGCTTTGTCTCAGCTACGTAACTCATCTATTCCAATCTCCTTGACCGCGGTACGCCAAACGCTCTCCGCTGACAGAATGATAACTGTCGGCGGAGAGCGTTTGGTATTTGAGTGTTTCTAGGGTGCAACCGGCAAGCTGATGAAGCTGGCTTCTCCCGGAGTGTGCCAGATACGCTGCGTCGCCTTCTGATAGTCCGCAGGCTTCGCGTCAAAGATGTTAGGCACAAACTTCTGCGGATTGCGATCATAGAGCGGGAACAAGGTGGACTGCACCTGCACCATTACCCGATGTCCCGGCAGAAAGACATGATTCACCGTGGGCAGGCCGAAGTGATAGAGCAGCGGCTTGTCCAAAACGATGGCTTCGGGATGCTCAAAGCTGGTGCGATAGCGGCCGCGGAAGATGTCCAGGGAGACGGACAGTTCATATCCGCCCATCGACGGCTTTGAGGGCACCGTGTCGGGAAAGACATCGATCAGCTTCACAACCCAGTCACTGTCGCTTCCGCTAGTGGAGGCGTATAGGTTTACCTGCGGAGCGCCACTCAAACGCAATGGAGCGGTGAGCGGTTCGCTCTCATAGGTGAGAACATCCGGGCGGCCATCGACAAAGCGCTGATCGGTAACCAGCCATGTCTTCCAGCCATCGCCGTCGCCGGAGAAGACCGGACGCGGCCTGTACGGCACGGGCTTCGCCGGGTCGGAGACGTACTCGTCGAACTTGGGGCTAGTGGCATTCGGGCTATCGAACGACAGGCCCCCATCGGCCGTCAGATACAGTGCGCGTGGCTTCGCCGGGCAATCCGTCTCGCAGCTCAGAGGCCACGACTTGAAGCGATCCCAATGGTCTTCGCCGGTGTTGTAGATCAGCACGGGAGGTGTGTCAGCTTTTGGTGCTCCGTCCAGCAGGTATTGGTTGAAGAACGGCAGAAGCACATCGCGGCGGAACTGCAACGTCGTATCGCCGTTCCAGAGCAGCGGCCCCAGGGAGAATCCCTCATAGTTCACCTGGCTGTGCCGCCAGGGTCCCATCACCAGATAGTTCTTGTCGTTAGCCGTATCCTTGGGCTCAACTGCGGCATAGCTGTGGATGGCGCCCCACATATCTTCCTGGTCCCATAGGCCCTGCAGCCACATGGTGGGCACGGTGAGGGGCTGGGCTGCCATGACCTTATCGAGAGCCTGTCCCTGCCAGAAGGCATCGTACGCGGGGTGCTCGTCTATCTTCTTCCAGAACGGTAACTGCCCCAGACCTCCAGCCCGGGCAAAGTCTCCCGCCGAGCCCTTCCGCAGGAAGTTGGTGTATTCGTCATACCCTTCGCGAGGAATAGCAGGACCGCCTCCACGAACCGTTGTCTGTTCGATGTAGTAATCGAGGTTGACCTGGCGAAAGGCTCCATAGTGGAACCAGTCGTCGCCCATCCAGCCGTCGACCATTGGACTCTCGGGAGCCGTGACCTTCAACGCAGGATGCGGGTGAATGAGTGCCATTACGACCGTGAATCCTTCATACGAAGAGCCGAGCATGCCCACCTTGCCGTTGGACTGCGAGATGTTCTTCACCAGCCAGTCGATGGTGTCGTAGGCGTCTGTCGTGTCATTCGGACCATTGGGGTTGAGCGGGCCGGTCGGGGGTGGGGTCATGAGATAGTCCCCCTCGGAGCCGTACTTGCCGCGCACGTCCTGAAAGACGCGGATATAGCCGGCTTTGACAAAGACATCGTCGCCCTGTGGCAACTCATCCAGCATGTGGGGAGACTCCGTCCGAGTCGCGCGGCCCGCTGCGTTATACGGTGTGCGTGTCAGCAGGATCGGAGCATGGGTCGCACTCTTGGGGATTACGATTACGGTATAAAGCTTGACCCCATCGCGCATGGGGACCATCTCCACACGCTTCACGTAGTCGTAGTCGTCCTTCGGAGCGGTGAACTTCGCCGGAATGTCCGGAGTTGTGGTCGGGGTTTGCGCGAAGGCAGATAGTCCCAGCGACAGGGCTGCCAGGGCAAGGGTAAGAGTACGGGGAGTAAGAGACATGAGCCGTCCTTATTTCTCAAAAGATTTACTGGATGCAATGCGATTGGAGTGATAGCCCTGCTGCGAGCTGATTCGCAGTATACCAAGACGAATCGACGGAACCGGATTCCTGCGTAACAATGCACTAAGCCCCACTCGTGGAGAACGCCTTGCTGCTCTGGACTTTTTTTCTGCTCGCCTTTAGCGCGATGCTCCCGTTAATCAACCCGTTAGGGTCGGCACTGGTCTTTGTCGGTCTCGTCGGCCCTGAACCGCCGGAGGTCTATCGATCGCTGGCGCGCCGAATCGCCATCAATACGGTCATCTTCCTCTCGATTATCGAGGTTGTAGGATCGGCCATCCTCAATTTCTTTGGGGTCTCTCTTCCGATCGTGCAGGTTTCGGGCGGCATTGTCATCGCGGCTATAGGCTGGTCGCTTCTCAACGAAAACGACGCCCATGCAAACGTAAAGAATAAGCAGGCGGAGATGGAGGCTCAGTCCGACGCTGGAGCGCGGGATCTCCAGGAAAAAGCCTTCTACCCGTTCACCTTTCCTGTGACGGCAGGTCCTGGCACGCTTGTTGTGATGCTGACACTCAGTGCACACGCCTCAAATCCAATGCTCTCGAAGAATGTGCTGGGCCATCTTGGAATATTTCTGGCAGTCATCGTTCTTAGCGCGCTGATCTACCTCTGCTATGCCTACGCTCCAAAGATCACAACTTCGATCTCGGAGTCCACGGCGCACGGAATCCTGCGAGTCGTGGCTTTCATCCTGTTGAGCATTGGCGTCCAGATCGCCTGGAACGGCCTCTCCGTACTGCTTGCCTCTGTGCTTAAGCGATAGACAAGCACAGAGGCTGCGCAAGAACCGGAAGGGCAAGGTCGAAACCGAGCCCTTCCGATTTGTACTCATCATGACTACTGAACAATTTTGATAGGAGCCTGCCAGAACGTGCTCTTCATGTCTGTTGGATCAAGTACAGTCACCTGACAATCGTATTCACCAGGTGAAAGCTGAGGCGGCAGGCTAAGGCTGAAGTTGAGAGGCACCATGCCCAGGTGGCTTCCGGCCGCAGGAGTAACAGCTATAGGCTGCGTCTCAAAGACCTTTGCCTGATCACGATAAAAGCTTACGAACGCGACGAGCGGCTTGGGAGTTGTAGCAGCCTCCTCGTAAGCCTGCAGATAGACGTACATCTCCCTGCCGCTGTTGAAGACTCGCGTCACGCTCGGAATCAGTTTCTTCCCATCCTGTACCAGCGGATTAACGGCTGCCTGCTTGATCTGGTCTTTGCTCTTCGCTGCGTCATAAAGGGCATCCTTCATGTCGACGCGCTGGCTGCTTAGAACCACGGAACTGATAGGGACACGCTTGTCTTCTTTATTCAGATTTGGAATGACAAAGTTTGTCTGATAGGTACCAATTCTTCCCGTCTCGTCATCACGAGCCAGAAACTTGATGGCGTATTTACCGGGCAACAGCGTATAGCCTCCATCGTATTCAATCGGCCGATGGCTAAGCTCGCTGGCGGTGGCATCGCTCAGCTTGATGTTGACGTTGTCACGCATGTTCTCAACGGTAATGCCGCCGTAGATATCCTTGATCTCTCCGACAAAGTCGATGAGCGTATGGTCGGCTCCTCCACGTTTGGCCAGCGCCAGTTCACGCCCGGGAATCTTCACCATGATAGGAACGAAGTACTCCGCACGATTGAGTTGGAAGTAATTGATCTCCATCGCGACAGTGAGTTCGGTGATGGGATCGCCCAGCATGAGGGCATCCTCGAGTTGGCGCTCCTTGTCGGCGACCGAAAACTTGCTGAACACTTTACCGGCGAAGTATCCCTGCCGGTAGTCGAGTTTGGCGTTGGCATCCTTGTTGAGGGTGACCTTGATCTTGCGGAAACGGCCGTCGAGAGCGGGGTTAGAGGTGTAGTACTCGATGATGTAGTAGTCGGAGATGGCCTGCTGCGCCTGTACGATTCCCTTCGTCAGGTCGTTGTAATCCAGCAGCGCCTTGCCGCCGGTATCGCCGGCGAGCGCGAAGAGAGTGTCCTGCGACTGCTGAAAGTTGCCCGTCGTAGCAAGTGCCGCAGCGCCGGTGTACATCCCCTGATTGCCTGGCGAACCCTGCGTGGCATCGCCGAGTGGAGCTCCCGCAACGAGGCCGCGCGCGTCGATGGGCCAGAACGAGACGCCTGCGCGGATAGCTGCATCGACAGTGGCATGAAGCTGCGCCTGGTTATCGACGCCATTCAGTCGTAGGCCGCTGGCAAAGTAAATCAGCGATTTCTTCTCGCTTAGCTGGCCCAGCATGTTCGCAGCGGTCTGCAATGCGGATAGCTGGCGGTCGGTGTTGAAGACATTGAACTCACCGTCATCCTGACCGAAGGCAGCGCCGGTGTCGGCGCTGCTGGCATCATCGACGGACTCGACCGAGCCCTGGCCTTCTCCAACGATCAATGTTTCCAGGATGCTGAGAAGCTTGTTTCGATCGGCGGTGAAGTCTTGCAACACATCCACCGAGCCTCCCTGGTAGCGCAGGATCGAGACAAGGTCGACTTCAGTTAACTGGGTGCGAACGAACTTCTCGGCCGCGCTCAGAGCACGCAACTGCTCGGCGGGGCGCATCGCGCTCATATCAAAGTAGAGCGCGAGAAGACGACGGTTTTTGTACCTGAGATTATCGGTGGACTCCGGCGCGACCTGCGTGTGCGCGAGCCGGTTGTAAATCTTGATGTCTTCCTTGCCGGCGGCAACCGGTACAACTGGAAGAGGGTTCGTCGGAAGCACCTGATGCTCGCAGAAGCGAATCTTCTGAGGTATGCCGTCCTCAGTAAGCGTAAAATCCTGCGCCGTGAGGCCAGGGACAGGATTGCCCTGCTTATCTTTGACGACAACCGTCTCAACAACCAGCTGAGATCGCACCGACAGCGTAAAGGTGGTTGGCGCGTCCGGATCTTTATTCTGGCCGATTGTCTGGGCACCAGCCCCTGTGCTGAAACCAACCGCTGCGAGAAGAAATGCTATGAGTATCGATCGCATACTAGAACCTCAATCTCGCGGTAGTTTGCAGGCTGCGCATGGCGTTGGTAGATGCTGGCAGTCCGAAGAGCGGGCTGCTCAAGGCCGGATTCGAAGCGACGCCTATAACTGGATTTAAAGTCGTGTTCCAACTAGTGAAGACGACGTGATTCAGCAGATTGGTGGAGTCGACGCGTATATCAAGATTGTATTTTTTACCCACACGAAAGGTCCGAGCGAGAGAAAGGTTGAAGGTGAACTCCCCTGGGCCGGCAATAGAGTCTCTTCCCGCATCTCCCCATTGTCCGGGTTGAGGGGCGGCAAAGGCAGAGGGATTGAGAAACCGCCCTCCAGTTGCTGCATGGATAGGTTCGGAGGTTCTATCCGGACGGATGCTGCCCGTTACGCCTGTGCCAGGTACGGCAGCGAGATAGATCGGCGTCTCCGGCAGACCGCTGCCTGCAACGATCGTGCCTACGACCGTCCATTCCTTGAATGCTCTTCCTCGCCATCCGGTCATCAAAGTTCCCCCACCAAGCCCCATACCGCTTGTGTACTGAAAGGTAGCGTTCAACAGATGTCGTTGGTCAAAGGTCGAAAGCCCCCGCTCCGCATCCAGGTCGAGCCAGTTCTGGGCAATAGATGCGTTCGCCGCGGCCTGACTCACTGCACCGGCAGCTACCGGCCCCTGGCCTCCAAGCACGGAGTCATCATCGATCGATTTCGAGAAGGTGTACTGCAAAGAAGCGGTAAAGCCGCTACGCAGTCTGCGCCGCAGTTGAATGCTTCCAGCCTGGCGCGTAGAGCTTCCGTTGGAGGTGCGGTACACAAAGCCCAGAGGGCAAGAGGGACATGGATTTACTGTGCCGATGGGATAGGTGTTCGGCAAGAACTCCTGCACACCATGTGCACCCTTGATCCCGAGATAAGTTGCAGTCATCTGCAGCGCAGCAGGCAGGTCACGCTGTACCGCAACCTGCCAGGTCTGCGCGTAGCCTACGCGGAAGTTCGGATCGACCGCGAATGAATCCTGCGTCGTCGGAGGACATGGAATAAACCCATTAGCGAGCGACAGCCTGCAGGTAGCGCTGTTGTATTGGACATTCAAGCTGGTTGAGAGTGGAGCTTGCTGCGCTAGTTGCAACGCAGTTCCTGTGTAGACCGACGTGTCCTGGTAGATTCCGTAGCCTGCACGAACCACCATGGAAGATCCCGGGATGGGCCGCCATGAAAGTCCGAGACGAGGTTCGACGCCACTCTTGTCCGGCCGTATCAACGAAGTAGGATAACTCTGGTCCGTCAGAGGGCCAGTAGGACTGCTGCCTAATACCGGCGCAACGGCTGAAAAGCCTGAAGCGACATCCAGATTGACGAGCCGTCCCTTCAACTCAGTGATGGGCGCGCCATACTCCCAGCGAACGCCGACGTTGAGGGTGAGATCCGGCCTGATTCTCCAGTCGTCCGTCGCGTAAATTGCATAGACAGATTGCCGGAAATATTTATCTGCGTTGCCAAAGGCGATCTGGCTCGTGTCCGGAATGCCGGCGAGGAAATCGGCGAAGTCTGAAACGCCCGTTACAGCGCCGGTAAAGGTGTAGGAGCCGCGCGGGTTTTGTTGCGACAGGTAGTTGAACTCCTGCCTGCGGAAGTCGGTGCCGAAGGTAAAGTTATGATGCCCTCGATACCACTCCAAGGAGGGTGCAATGCCATCGGTGCGGTTGCGATTGAAAGAGCTCTGGGCATCCGAGAGTGAGGCGATACCGCTCGAAAAGGTGAGGGACGGAGGACCCCAGTTGGTGGGGTCCTGGTTGTTCCCGTAGGGAGTTGCAGGAGTGTTGGCCGAGATACCCGCTAGCCCGGATACGTTGGTGCGGTTTGCAAAGTATGGCGTTACCTGCGTTCTCAAGCGGCTAAAGCTAAACCCGGTATTCAGATAGAGACTGTGATTGAAGCGGTGTTGCCAGTTAAGCGTCGTGTTAATGCCCAGCGTGTCGGTTGTATCGAGAAAGCCGAAGAGATTTGTGCCGTCCGCACGGGTGCTCTGAAAGGCAAAGCTGCCATAGACCTCGTCTCTATGCCCGATGGACTTATCAAGACGCGTTTGCAGGACATCCTGATGCGAAGCGCTGAGAATCGGAATCTGGTAGTTATAGAGCGAGGTCCCCGACACATTGGGCAAGGGATAGAGCGCCAACAGAGCCTGCGCCACGGGGTCGATAGGGGTGGCGCTGCGCTGCTCCAGGGTCGGCACCAATCCGGAATCTGTCGTGGCAATGCTGCTGCGCGTCGTCAGATATTGGATGAAGAAATTGGGACCGCGAGGCATCAGGTGGGGAATATTCAGCGGGCCGCCAAAGGTCAGGCCTGCTGTGATCGTGTTGTAGGCAGACTTCGGGGTGTCTAGTCCGCTCAACGAATAAGGCCGAGCATCGAGTGCGGAGTTATCTAGCTTGAGAACAAGCCCACCCGTATAGAGACTCTTTGATCCCTTTCGCGTATTTCCGAATGCCTGGGCGAGTGTGAACTGCGACGTCGCCGCATTGTTCACGCTGCCGTTGACGAGAAAGCCGTCGGAGGATTGCTGGTTGGAAGTGTCTGCCGGTTTTGGCATAGCTGCATTCTCCGCGGGCTTTGGAGCATCGATCTTGCCCGGTGTGGCTGCAACGCTGGGATTGGGCGGCAGTACAGGCGGCGGTTTAATAATCTTGGTCTGCGCGATGATCTGATCGAGCGGGAGCATCTTCAACTCCCACTTGATGGACGGCATATTAGAAGAGATCGTGACATCCTGCTCGACTGGAGAGAAGCACGACATCACAACTTCAATCTTCCATGCGCCATCCGGAAGATCGGGAAAAGAGTAGCTTCCCTGCTCGTTGGAGATTGCGACGAATTTCTTACCGCCTTGCGTAGCCGTAATCGTCGCACCCGGGACCGGCAGACCGTTGAAGGTCACCTGGCCATGATGCTCCGACGCTATAGCTAAACCTGATGTAAATAGAAATGCAAGAAGACAGAAGAGGCGAAGATACCTGCTCACCCGTTGCGACAATATCGAATACGTCATCCGCAGCTCATTCTCCGAAGGTCTCTCATGATCTATACGTTAGTTCAACGAGAGATGTTCAATATGGTCGACAACAATAAAATTCACGGGACCCTTTTGTGCCTCGAGCTTTAGCCCGAGTTGTTCCTTCAAAGCCTCAAGAAACGTCGGTCCTGACGTATCAGAGGGGATGTCCATGGCGGAGGCTATGGAGTGATGAGTTTCAGGAGTCCACTCAAGCGTGAAATCGAAGGTTCCACTCAGCCCGGTCCGATCCATAACAGGCCGTCCTAAAGCTCCCCAGTCAGGCAATGCGCTTGCGATCAATCCTATATTCACATTGCGTGCGCCGACGTTTAGGCGGGCGGGGGCGCTCGCCGGAATCAATACAGGGCCCCCGCAGGTCTGGGGAAATCCTCCGGCTGTTGCCGAGGGTGCAGCGTTAGAGGCGCGATCTGGTTCAGGTGTAAGTGTTGTGGAGCAGGAAGAATCGTTTGGATGGGGCCGGAGTCTTGGGCCCGTCTTTTCTGGCTTCGACAGAAGAAGTGCGAGTACGGGAACCTGCCGAGTTTCGTTGTGGACCGTCAACTTGAAACGATCCGCGAGTAGAGACCGCATCATCAAGCGCATCTCGTCCTTGGTGGGAGAGCCTTCCGACCGTGCCTGAATATCAAATCGGTCGGATGAAACCCAGTCAGGCAATCCAGACCGGAGAAATTGCAACTGATTGTTGGTCAGCTTGTACGCGAAAGCGATGTACACGATCAGAGGTGTACTGCTTGCCGAAAATAAGCCTCCATTGGGAGCATAGACATCACCAGGCCCCAGAAGAAAGTTAGACTTCGGCTTGTCGTCGGACTTGTTCTGCTTGACGGAGGCCACGTCGAATTGAATCTTTTGGCTGCCAGATGTCTCTGCTGAGGGAATTGCCAGTGGCGATTGTGCCTGGCTTTGGGTTGGAAGCACAAGTTGCATGGCTACAACGATTAACCCCAGCGTAATCATCGAATGCCTTTTTCGGCCCCATAGCTTGTGCCCGGCGTGTTCGGTCAACATCCTGATGATCCTTCTCTTGACTCAGGCTACAAGCTTAGACATTACTTTCCCGTGCACAACGAGTTCGCTCAAAGGCACAGATGGTTCCAACTTTGACTTCGATATTCGTCAGACGAAGCAAGTCTGACGATGTCATCGTCACTCGTTAGTTTGCGGAAGGTTTTTCGATACGATCGAGTACAAGAACATCGGTTGCAGTCTTCTTCGCCTCCAGTTTCAACCCAAGTCGCTGGATCGCCTCAAAGAATCCTGGTGCCTCTTCAGCGCCCTCGGAAGCCTTTGTAATCGGGATCGGCAGATGCCCCTTGAACTGCGAATCATCGGGGGCAAAGGTAAGGTTGAAATCGTACTTTCCTGAAATCCCTGTCTGATCGACCACTGGACGGTCAACCACCACCATCTGCAGGGCGTCCGCAAACTGCGCCATGGTGAAATTTACCACCGGGATGGTTACTCCCCCAGGAGCAGGCCTCAACCCGAAGCCTCCCCCCGGTCCGGGAAATTGAGTTGGAGTCAGCTTCGGTCCGTCCTTTCCAGCGGTCAACACGAACGCCGAAAGCTCTCGTTTGTCGTGATGGAACTTTACCTGAAACCGATCGACCAGCAGCTTCTGAAATACAGTCTGCAACTGCTTAGTGTCTGGATCCCCCTCCACATTTACTGTGGCCTCGATATCGTAACGATCTTTGTCCGACCAATCCGGCGCTCCTACAACCTGTTTTGCCTGAAGGTGATATGCAAAGCAGATCAGATCGACCAAAGATGCATTGTTTGAGATGACGGCATGCCCGTTAAAACCAATACTCTGCACGTTTGGAGATCCGGAGTTATTCGGCTTAATGGTCGCCACATCAAACGAAGGGTCGGCATCTGCCGCCATCGCCTTCCTAGGTACAAATGCCGGAATCTCCCACGCTGTCTCCGTAGTCGCCCGCACCAGAGTCAGCGGCCGCGGGGTGGGCCCCTGGCTCCAGGTTCCTACGATGGATTTACCATCCGCACTCAGCTTCCCTTCGTATTTACCGAAGAACCACTCAGCCTTGAAAGTAGAATCATCCAAAGCGACAGAAGAAGAGCTCATCGGTCGAGCATCCTGATCAATGCTGTACATGACAGCCTTCAACTTGCCATCGTTCTTTGAGATTTTGAAAACAGTCCGGAGATCTCGATTGCCCGTCAACGTTCCCTGCCAAGTCCCGGTAATGCCTGTTGCATTCTCAGTCGTGGTCTGGGCTTGCACATGCTTGATGTGTACCAGGCCAAAGATGACCGGCGTCGTCACGGCAACGATTGCAGCGATACCAAGCAAAAGCTTTCTGCCGAAATCGAGTTTCCGCACTGCCTGCTCGGTCATGATTCGCACGATGCGCCGCTTCAAGTCCGCCCCGGTAATTCCTGAGACACAAGCCAACGGCGACTCGACGTAGAACTTGCAGACGCTGAGGATGCTCTCGGCATAGAGGGGCGCGTCGTTACCCGACTGCAGTACGGCTTCGTCGCAGGCCCGCTCACGCTCATCCAACAGCCGAGCCTTAATCCACCACACCGCGGGATGAAACCAGAAGAGCGTTTCCACGATCATGTGGATGGCCGCAGTGAGATTGTCGCGCCGCCGAATGTGGCACATCTCATGAGCGATGATCGTGCCGAACTGCGGCGGGGTAAGACGTTCATCGATTCCCTTCGGCAGCAGCAGCACAGGACGAACGATACCGAAGACGCCAGGCTCAAGAAGGTTGGGAGAAGAGAGAACAGGCAAATCTCCCAGCAGCGTCGTCTGGGTAGAAGCACGGACAATCGCGCGAACCTTCCACCAACTGCGTGCCCAGGAAAACACGATAGCCAGCGCGCCGCACAGCCAGACTGCAAGCAGTATCAGCGGCCAAACCTCGGTGTGGGTCAAAGCTGCGGCAGAAGCGGTGCCAGCATGAACGGCAACAGAAGAAGTAGCAGTGGCAGAGGCCGCAGTCTGGGCAAAGGGCTGCGTGAACTGCTCCATCACGTCTGCGAATGCTGGCTGTTGAATAGGAGTAGCCATCCTAGCGCGCAGCGATTCACCGGCCACAATAAGAAGTGAGAATGGAACTAGAAACTTCAGGGACGAGATCATCCACACCCAATAGCGCATCCTGGCGTGATTATTCCGCAGAGCCAGTGTAAGGAGCCATGCCATCAAAACGATAACGGTCGACTGCCAGAGATGATTGACCAGCGCCGCAGTCCGCATTTCATTCCAGAATGATGAAAGCATCATAGCTTCTTCTCCTTTGCAGAAAGGCTCCTCAACGTCTTCTCCGCTTCCTTTACATCCTCCAGCGTGAGTCTGCCGGATTCGATCAGATGCACCATGACAGGCTGCGTACGTCCCCCAAATAGAGCTAACAGGTCGTCGACAAGCCTGCGCTGTGCTGCATCGCGAGAGATCGTTGCTTCGAAGACATGGAAGTTTCCGACCTTCCTCACGCGCCGCAGTATCTTCTTCTCTTCCATGCGGTACATGGTGGTTTGGATCGTCGTATAGGCAGGCCTTCCCTTCTCAGGAAAAGCTTCCTGTATCTCGCGGATTGAGGATTCGCCTCGAGTCCAAAGCGTCTCCATGATCCGCAGTTCGAGTTTCGTCAGTTTGGGTCCCGGCATCTTAGCAACTACCTCTGTGTTTTTCTCTACTACATATGTGGTAGAAGCTACCACGAGTGTTTGAGCGAAAGCAAGAAGAGATAAACGGGGGTTGATTTGCGAACCGGGGCCGCCAAAGATCCGCAGCGAACAGCTTTGGGATGCCTAATCTTCAGAAGGCATCTGAACGTGGTCGACGACGAGTGTGTCTACTGGGCCTTTGGAAGGTTGCAGTTTGAGACCTAGCTGCTCCTGCAAGGCCGTGAAGAAGGGGGCCGCGGAGGATTCGGAAGAAGCATCCGGATCATCCTCCGGCGCCCACTCCAACAGGAGATCGTATTTACCTGTAAGCCCGGTCTTATCAGCGACGGTGCGATGCAGTCGATCCCCTAACATATTCGCCAAGATCCCCAAAGAAATAGCATGAGCTGTAAGTTCTGTGTTATAGACCGTCACGCCGCCACGCCCCACGCCGTTTGGGCTTTTATCTTCAGGAGAACCCTCAGGTGCGGACTCCTTGAACTTTGGGCCATCTTTGACGAGGATCATCTCGTAAAGGGGAAGCACTTTGGTTTCGGTGTGAGCCTTGAGCTGGAAACTGTCCCTCAGAAATTGCTGGATCATGGACCGGCGTTGTTGGCGACTAAGCTTCCTCAGAACCTCGACGTCCGGTTCGACGATCTTTGCTCTGACATCGAAACGCGCCGAGTTTGCCCAGCCTGGCAGGCCAAAGACTAAATCCTCTTTTATACCGTAGGCGTCCTCAAGAAGCCTCTTCAATGAGACGTTCGTTGCGGAATAGCTGTCGTCGTTGCTGTGGATGCTGACGCTCCCACTCTCGGACTTGTTGGGCTTAATCGAGACGATATCGTATGCGGGTGCTGTAGCTTCTGTGACGACGGGCCGAGAAGGCGTTCCACTTTGGCTTGAGATCGCCTGTCCAAACAATCTGCTTATAGGAATCATGAGCAGTACGGCTAGCAGCGCAACGCAAACTGCCGTCTTCCCAATGAGTTTGCTCATACCTTGATCGATCCTCTTCTTCATACCGGTATTTACTAATTTTTTGAAGGTTTTTCGACAGCATCGATCACCAGGGTCTCGACTGGCCCCTTTGTCGGTTGGAGTTTTAAGCCGAGTTGCTCCTGCAGGGCGGTAAAGAGAGTCGGCCCTGCATCCGCGGAGACATCGGCAGCCTCTCCTTCCCCAGGATTCCATTTGAGATCGATATCGTACTTGCCGGCGATTCCGGTCTTGTCCAGCACCGTACGCTGCATGGAAGACGACAACCCGTCGGCCAGGTCCTGAAGTGTTACGGCCCCTCCCTTGAACATACCTGGCCCCAATCCCCGAAAATTCGGAGATGATGGTTGTGCCTCTTTGATCTTGAATCTGCCTTTTTCCTTTACCAGTTCATAGATAGGCAGCACCTTTGTTTCGAGGTGGGTCTTCAACTTGAAACGATCGACAAGGAGAGACTGAAGCATCGCCTGGCGCTGCTCTGGAGACAACTTATTGAAGGCATCTACATCTGCGCCAGCGACCTTGGCTTCGAGATCAAAGCGAGTTGAACTCATCCAGCCGGGAGCGCCAGAGATAAGATCCTGTCTGATCCCATAGGCATAGGCAATGAGTACCTCCAACGAAATATTCGTTGCTCGAAAGCCATCGGACATATACGTCGACAGCATCGTGTACTCGGCAGACTTACTTTCCTTGACGGAAACGACATCATAATCCGGCACCTTCACCTCGGAGTTCGCGGTCTTCGAGGTGAAGGTGGATGGACTGGGCGAGCCTTGTGCCGATGCGTTCGCGGCGGCGCACAGCAGTGCTACCGCAAATACTGGAATGTAAATTTGCCTACGTATAAACCGTTTGCTCATGGCGCGAACGAGACTCTCTTCGATATGGTTAGACGAAGTTCTCGCCCTCGACTAATTTGCCGAGGGCTTCTCCACTTTATCGATAACGATCACGTCGACGGGAGTCTTCTTAGCCTCTAACTTCAGGCCTGCCTGAGCTTGCAGGGCTTGAAAGAGATCGGGAGCAGTTTCTGTCGCATCGGTCTGCGGCGGCAACTTCGGTGGATGACCGTTGAACTGCGAGTCATCAGGTGTGAATGTGAACTTGAAGTCGTACCTGCCTGTAATGGCTGTCTGATCTACTACAGGGCGATCCAACACGAGCATCTGCATGAAACTCGTAAAATCT
Organism: Granulicella mallensis MP5ACTX8; assembly: GCF_000178955.2. Taxonomy (NCBI): domain Bacteria; kingdom Pseudomonadati; phylum Acidobacteriota; class Terriglobia; order Terriglobales; family Acidobacteriaceae; genus Granulicella; species Granulicella mallensis. The sequence goes on from NC_016631.1 coordinate 3,067,796, forward strand.
TCCATCGTCGAATTGATTACGTTCAGCGTTACACCGCCGGATCCTGGTCGCATACCAAATCCAGGGAGTGGACCGTTCAACTGCGTCGGCGTCAGCTTTTGTCCATCTTTTCCTACCGTAAGCACGAAGGCCGAAAGCTCTCGCTTATCGTGATGGAAGGTCAGCTTGAAGCGATCCGTCAGCAGTTTTCGCATCATGTTTCTTAGCTGCTTATCGTTAGGTACGCCCTCCTGGTCGGGCACACCATCGATGTCGTACCGGTCTTTGTCCGCCCAATCGGGGCCACCTATGATTTGTTTCATCTGGACGTTGTAAGCAAACGCGATGAGATCACCCAGCGAGCCGTTGCGAATGGTAAAGTTGCGCCCTCTCACGAAAAGCCCTTGCATGCTCGGGCCTCCGGAGTTGTTTGGCTTAATGGTCGCTACGTCAAACGCTGGGTTCGCATCTGCCGCCATCAACTTTGGGGGTGCCGGAGGTGCTGGAATCTCCCACGCTGTTTCCTTGGTCGCTCGAGCCAGGTTCAGCGGTAGCGGACTGCCCTGTATCCAACTTCCTGCGATCGACTTTCCGTCCGTGCTGAGCTTGCCTTCATAATTGCCCATGATCAGTTCGATCTTCAGGGTTGAATCTACGAAGGTGACAGACGAAGCCTTGAAGGGCTGTCCTCCCTGATCGATGCTGTTCATAACAGCTCTCAACTTGCCGTCGTCCTTCGAGATGGTCAGAACGAGTCGCAGTTCTTTTCCGTTCGGCGGCGCCAGCGTCCCCTGCCATGCGCCGGTAATGTCCTGAGCGAACAACGCGCTCCCCGATAACGTTAAGAACGCGATGATCCACAGAATCATCTTCTTCATAGACAATCTCCTGAAACCTGTTTACAGACTTCGACCAGGGCCCGGCAAGAAAACGGCGTTGTGTCTTTATAGCAGTTAGACGATGTGCTGTAGGAAAATGGGATCGAAAATCGGCAGCTCTCAATACATTGGGCAGAAGAAGACGCCATGCAAAGGCATGGCGTCTTCTGTGTCTGTATCGAAACAGCTTATGCGTTGCGGAGATTGCCGATCATAGCCTGAACGTCCGCGACGTCCACCACGAAGCGGGATGAGCCATCAAACTGGTCTGTTTCCTCCAGCACCCAGTTGCGCTCATGCTGCATTCCGCTGGCTTCGCTGCTGCGGAGTGAACCATGGAAATGGTTCGCACCAGTAGATCGAGCGAGGGCGATTGCATCCTTGATGCGGAGACCTCCCCCGACAGCGATCTCAATTCGTCCAGCAGCTTGCTGTACCAATTGCGCCAGCTTGCCGGCTCCCGCCAGAACATCGGGTTCACCACCCGAAGTGAGAATACGTCTGCATCCTGTGCCAAGGATATCTTCGAGGGCTTGCTCAAGAGCGACGGTGTAGTCAAAGGCCCGATGGAACGTGACTTCCAGCGGTGCAGCCAGCTCTACGAGTTCACGGGTACGCTCGACATCCACCGTGCCATCGGCACGGAGAATACCGAGGACAAAACCTGTAGCTCCAAGGGTGCGTGCATGAGAGAGGTCTTCCTGCATGAGCTTAAACTCATCCTCCGTATAGAGGAAGTCGCCGCCGCGAGGCCGCAGCAGGACATGCACGGGGAGCTCGCTGCGCAGAACCGCTGCACGGATAAGACCGTGGCTGGGTGTGAGGCCGCCCTCACTGAGCGCGGAGCAAAGTTCGATGCGGTCCGCCCCTCCTTCGCGTGCTGCGAGGCAGGCCTGGATACTCTCCGCACAAAGTTCGAAGACAATCTTGCGCATTAAATCACACGGACCAAATGAAACATTTCAATTCTTTGAAAACGGTGAAGCTCGCAGCCCCGATGCACAGCACCGGGGCTGCAAAACTTTACAGAGTAAGAGAAGGAGGGAGGCTGGAAGCATCCGCCCCAAGAGTAGCGCTAGGTTCTGGACCCATTTCGAGGACAAGCTTTCCGCCCTGTGCTATATCTTCGTGGCGGAACCAGGTTCTCTGTTGCGGCTTTCCATTCAGCGAGAAGGCCTGTACGTACTGGTGTGCAGGGTCTTTGCGTCGCACTTCGATCTCCAGCTTTTTGCCGCCGCCGAGTTCAACCGTTGCACGCTCGAAGAGCGGTGAGCCGATGATGTAAACACCGCTGACAGGGTCCACGGGATAGAAGCCCAGCGAGCTGAGAACGTACCATGCCGACATCTGGCCTACGTCTTCATTGCCCTGCAAACCGTCCGGCTCTGCGGCATACATCGTCTCGAGCAGACTGCGGATACGACCCTGGGTCTTGTGCGGAACTCCTGCATATACATAGAGGTAAGCGATGTGGTGCGAGGGCTCGTTACCGTGTGCATACTGCCCGACAAGGCCTGCGATATCCGGCGGTGCGTTGGCCGGCAGTGTCGATGGCGCGCTGAAGAGCCCATCGAGCTTGGTGACGAAGGGATCTTTGCCGCCAAAGAGCTGGATAAGACCGGCAACGTCATGCTGTACGCCGAAGGTGGTCTGCCAGGCGTTGGATTCGGTGTAGTCGCGCCACTTGGTGGAGTGTCCCAGGTCAATGGGATTGAAGGGCGTGGTCCAGCTACCGTCCTCCAGCTTGGGCCGCATGAAGGCGACGGAAGAGTCAAAGTAGTTCCGATAGTTGGTGGAGCGCTGGGTGAGCATGGCCGCATCGCTGGTCTTGCCGAGCTTGCGTGCGACATGCGCGATCGACCAATCGTCGTAGCAGTATTCGAAGGTCTTCGAAACCGACTCTTCTTCCTTGTCCGCGGGAATGAAATGAAGCTTGCGGTAGTAACCCAGGCCGCGATAGTCGTCGACCATGGCGCGCTTCATCATGAGCCCATAGGCCTTCTCCCAGTCAACGCCGGTAAAGCCCTTGTTGCAGGCCTCGGAGATCACCGCCGCGGAGTGGTAGCCGGTCATGGTGCCGGTCTCTCTTCCCATCAACGGCCAGACGGGCATTCCATCGGGGCTCTGCTCGGCCATGCGGATCAGCGTGTTGACGAACTGCGGCACGCGCTCCGGCTCGATGAGCGTGTAGGTCGGGTGCGCCGCGCGGAAGGTATCCCACAACGAGAAGGTGGTGAAGTTCCGCTGTCCAGCAGGAAGCGTGTGGACCTCGTTGTCCATGCCGCGATACTGGCCGTCGACATCGTCAAACAACGCCGGTCCGAGCGACATATGATACAGAGACGTATAGAAGATGCGCTTATGCGTCTCGTTCGCTGTCTGGACCTGGATCTTGGAGAGCTGGCGGCGCCAGGCATTGCGGGCCGCCGTGCGTACCTGATCGAAGTTCCATGCCGGAATCTCCGCTGTAAGGTTCTTGGCTGCACCCTCCGGGCTTACGCCGGAGAAGCCAGTCTTTACCAGAATGGCCTCGTTCGCCTTCGTCTTGAAGTACAGAACGGCCTTCAGGTTCTTGCCCGTCAGATCGGTTCCGCTTGCCGGTGCTGCTACTTCCTGATTGTCGGAGTAGAAGACGATGCGTTCCGGCTTCTTCGAAAACTGCATGGTGAAGTTGGAGTGGCGGTCATTTCCCCAGGCAGCGGTGCGACGGCCGCCGGCGAGCGTGTCCGGCGCGGGCTGGCGAAGCTCTGCAGCATTCACGAGGCCAGGACCAGTGCCATCCCCTGCACCGTAGCCATGCTGCAGGTCGACGATCAGGTAGGCCTGCTCGCTGGCAGGAAAGGTATAGCGATGAATGCCTGCGCGCTCCGTTGCGGTCAGTTCGACGTGGACCTTATAGTCCTTCAGGATCACGGAGTAGTAGCCCGGCTCGGAGTGCTCATCGGCATGATCGAAGCGCGAGCGATATCCGGCATCGGGATTCTTGCGGTCTCCAGCGATAAGATGAGCGGGTCCGGTACCTGCCATGACCAAGAAGTCCAGAAGATCGCCGCAGCCGGTACCGCTAAGATGGGTATGGCTGAATCCCATGATGGAGTCATCCGAGATGTGATAGCCGGAACACCAGTCCCAGCCATCATTAAACGTGTCAGGGCTGAGCTGAACTGCGCCGAAGGGCATGGCCGCCCCCGGAAAGCAATGCCCATGTCCGCCTGTACCGATGCGCAGATCGACCCAGCGAAGCGGATCTTCTGCGGTTTGACCATGGGCGGCATGAGCCAGCTTGCTGGCTGGGAGAGTGCTGATAGCGCAAGCAGCAGAGGCGCGCTGCAGGAAGGTCCTACGGGTGATCATAACTACTCCATGGGAGAGAGGAGTTCTCCCGGTCGTACAAGACTTTGATCGGATGACTGCCGATGTTGCATCATTGTGACTGATTGAACGCTAAATGCGCAACTATGACAGAATGGCTCGAAAGTGAATCCATGCAAATTACAAATTCAGGGTACAGCAGACGTGATTTTATAAGAGCAACGAGCCTCGCTACGCTTGGTTGCGGAATTTCCGGTCTCCCACTTTCAGGCATGGCGAAAGCCCAGGTACCTGCGACGGATCACTGGGACATAAAGCAAGGCAGGCCGAAGCCCGCCGATCGCCGCTTCAGGAGCGCCGCCGTCGAGGAGTTCCTGACGGATCGCAGTGCCCGAATCGGTGATCCTGCGCTGGCAGCTCTATTTATCAATTGCTTTCCGAACACGCTCGATACGACTGTCGCGCCGGGACAGTTCGAAGGCAAACCCGATACAGCGGTGCTCACCGGCGATATTCCCGCGATGTGGTTACGGGATTCCTCCGCGCAAGTGTGGCCTTATCTGCAGTTGGCGGTAAAAGATCGTGCGTTGCGTCAGCTTCTGGAAGGTGTCATTCGGAGGCAGACGCGCTGCATCCTGATCGATCCCTACGCGAACGCCTTTATGGCCGATCTAGATGCTCCTCCGCTGTCCTGGAGCACTAAAGATCTGACCGACATGAAGCGTGGAGTCGGGGAACGCAAATGGGAGGTCGATTCGTTATGCTATCCGATACGGCTGGCCCACGGATATTGGAAGCAGACAGGTGACACCGGCCCGTTTGATCAGCAGTGGCGTCAGGCGATGCGGTTGGTCGTCGACACGCTGCGCGTTCAGCAGCGCAAGCAGGGTCTGGGGCCGTACCACTTTCAGCGTGAGTCGACGGTCTCGACGGAGATGCTGCCCGCACATGGCTTCGGCAATCCGGTTCGCCCTGTGGGGCTGATCGCGTCTGGCTTCCGTCCCTCGGACGATGCCTGCATCTTCCCTTTCCTGGTTCCGTCCAATCTGTTCGCTGTAACGTCGTTGCGGCAACTGGCGAAAATGGCGCACGCAATTCTGCACGATGAGGCCCTGGCCAATGACGCCAGTTCCCTCGCTAGCGAAGTAGAGCAGGCGCTGCAGCAACACGCTATTGCTACGACCCCTCAGGGCACGATCTGGGCGTACGAGGTCGATGGCTTTGGTGGGCAACTCCTGATGGACGATGCCAATGTTCCCAGCCTGCTGGGACTGCCCTATCTCGAAAGCTCGCCGGACAAGGACCTCTATGCGAGAACTCGTGCTTTTTGCTGGAGCGACCGCAATCCGTGGTTCTTCCGTGGCACCGCAGGAGAAGGCATTGGCGGACCGCATGAAGGCAGAAGGATGATCTGGCCCATGTCGCAGATGATCTATGCGTTCACGAGCAGCAATCCCAGCGAGATTCGTCAGTCACTCAAGATGCTGAAGAACTCTGCCGAAGGGTTCGGCTTCATGCATGAGAGCTACGATCAGGACAATCCGAAGAAGTTTACAAGGGAGTGGTTTGCCTGGGCGAATACCCTGTTCGGAGAGCTTGTCGGTACGTTGGCCGTGAGCCATCCTGAGTTGTTGCGCTCTTAGTTTGGCGTTTCCGAAATCGTGCGGAAGACAGACTGTCTTTGCACTTGCCTTTCTTGTTGTCATTCCGAGCGTAGCGAGTGAATCTGCTGCCTCCCGCTCTTTGCTTGTATTGCCCAGAAGTCTTGTGCAATACCGAAATGCTGTGCTGCCACTGATGCATAGCACCAGTGGCAGCACGAACGAAAAACGGGAGAAAGCAGATTCACTCGCTCCGCTCGGAATGACAACCAGAAAAACAACGGCCTCTTGTGGGGTCTACTTGCAGGCCTTCACTTCCCTGTCCTACTTATGTCCGGCCTGCACCGTAGAGTCAAAAAGCGATCGCACAGCAAGCGCCTTCTGGATCTCCGCCAGAGAGACTTTACTCGCAACGTGAATTCTGCGTGGCTCATGGGGAAGAACGTCGAAGTAGTTGTCGTCCAGCTTCGCATCGAGATCGCCAAAGCTGAGAGCCACCGCACGCGCCAGCACCGGAGTGCTCAATTCCACGACAAAGCCTGAACCTTCGGTGTGCACCTGGGCGTTGATTTGCGGCTGTTGAAGAGCGAGATCGGCACTACGAGTGAAGTAGACGTTGCGAGTCGCCAGGGATCGACCCTCTTGCTCAAGCGAGAGAACAGCAACTGTAGCCGTAGGATCGAAGCCTGCAACGTTGGTGAGCGAGATAGGAGCCACGGGCGTGCTGGCCAAAGCCGCGACCGAGACAGGCTGATGCTGATCGCTCAGGACCGTCCCATCGAAGCGCATAAACCGAACACGGAGAACAGCGGCGCGCGGCGTCTGCTCATCAGAGACGATGTGCAGACGCAGTTCATGCCCGGCACTGTCCAGTTCGGGCGTCAGGACGATCGGCGCATAGAAACGCTTTGCATAGTACTGAAGCGCCTTCCAGCGGCCGTAGTAGTCAATAGAGGCCCATGAAGCTACGGGCCAGCAATCGTCGAGCTGCCAATAAAGCGTTCCCATGTTCTGCGGACGCAGGCTGCGCATGTGTTCGACGCCAAACTGGATGGCCTCAGCCTGCATTAGCTGGCTCAGGTAGACGAACGACGGAAAATCGCGAGCAGGCCGGAACTCAGCCTTAAGGTATTGCTGCATGCGATCGAAGCCGTGGATGAAGCGTTCGTGGGTGAGCAACAGGGGTGAGCTTAGATCTTCCTCCTTGCCAGCGAAGCTACGCACGGTACGCAGATCGGGCATGGATTGGAAACCGAACTCGGAGAGAAAGCGTGGAGCTATTTTGGCGTAGTCCGTGTAGGGTGCTCCTGCACTCCATACGCTCCAGGAGTGCACATCGCCATTGCTGTCTGTGCCGCCGGCATCGTCAAAGTTGGAGCCGGGCGAGCTGGGCCAGTAAGGCACGCCATTGCCATGCTCGGCCACAGCGCTCTTGAGGATGTCGCGAAACATGACGACGTAATCCTGCCAGACACGTTCGCGCTGGGCCGACGTGACGTCCTTCTGGAACTTCTGCTGATCGCCCCAGTTATGCCAGGCCGTCTCGACTTCATTATTGCCGCACCAGATCGTCATGCTGGGATGGTCGCTGAGACGCTCGACCTGCTCTGCAGCTTCGGCCTGGACGTTCTCCTGGTAGGCCTTGTCTCCGGGCACCATCGCACCGCCAAACATGAAATCGTGCCAGACCATCAGTCCGAGCTCATCGCAGAGATCGTAAAAATCATCGGTCTCGTAGAAGCCACCACCCCAGATGCGCAGCATGTTCATGTGGACATCGCGCGCCGAGGTCAGGATCACGCGTTTCTGAGCAGTTGTCGTACGAGGTGGAAAGCTATCGAAAGGAACAACGTCTGCGCCCTTCGCGTAGATCGGAACCCCATTGATGATGAATGTAAAGCTGGTTCCCCACTGATCCGGCACGCGCCTCAACTCAACAGAGCGCAGGCCTGTGTGCAAGGTAGCAGTTGCAAGATGCTGGCCACCCCGTACAAGATTGACCGCAACCGTATAGCGACTCTGCGGACCATAGCCATTGGGCCACCAGAGCTGTGGATGATCGAGTCGTACCGGAACCAGTAGATGATTCGCGCCGCGATCGAGTTCTACAGAGATCTGCCGCACGGGCAGCGCGTGGCCGGCGGGATCGGTGAGGTGCACTTCCAGGGTTGCCGAGCCTGCGACATCAGAGTCCAGTGCAACGCTTACGTTCGTGATGGCACGGGCAGCAGTGACGGACTCCTGCTGAAGATGCAGGCTGCGGATGCGAGCCCCGCTCCAGGTATCCAGATGTACCGGGCGCCATATACCGGAGGTTACGAATCTAGGGCCCCAGTCCCAGCCGAACTGGTAGGGAGCTTTGCGCATGTAATGTCCGACGGGATAGATCCCCTTCGCGGGATTGAAGGGCTCGTAGCCAGTCCCAGGCAGGACATAGGGAGCCTTCGCCACCAGAGGCGTCACCGTATTCATCGGCGAATGGAAGAGGATCGTGAGCGTGTTATGCCCTGCAACCAAATAGGGCTTCGCATCGAAGGTCCATGAGCGGAACATATTGTCCGTGTGCAGGACAGGCTTGCCATTGAGTTGAATGTCGGCAAAGGTATCGAGCCCTTCAAAGACCAACTCCGCGTGCTGCTGATGCAGGGCGGCCGCGCTCACCTCGAAATCGCAGGTGTACTCCCAGTCTGTTCGTTCGATCCACTGGAGGCGTTTTTCGTTATCCCCGAAGAACGGATTAGGAATCAGACCCGCGTGTTCAAGATCGGTGTGAACTGCGCCGGGCACAGTAGTCGGATGCCATGCGGTCGTTTCGGGGTGGTCTGAAGACTGGACGGCACGAAAGCGCCAACCCGTCGTGAGCTGCCGCTGCTGCAACTGCCCTGTCGGGCCAACTGCTTCGGTATGCTGCATCTTGTCCTGAGCTGTCAGCCGTGCTGCAGAGGTAAGAGAGAGGCTAAAGACAAATAAAAACAGGACTGTTCGTTTGATTCCCCGCAAAGAAAACTCCCTCAGTAGCACGCCGTTCGATGATATCGTCTCCTGTGATTGTGGTCATCCCTATGGGAAAAATCGGCGACGAGAGGCTCTTCCGAATGAGCAAAAAAAGGGGCAGAGCCGAAGCTCTGCCCGTAGAAGTACATCTTGGTGATGCCTCTTTAGAAGCTATATTTGGCACTCACTTGCACGAGGCGCTCTGTCGAACGCACGGTGTTAATCTGACCGAAGGTCGAATCGCTGATATTGGTATCAGGATTGCCCAGGCTCGGGTGGTTGAATACGTTGAAAGCATCGAAGTGGAAGTTCAGGACATGTTCCGCGAACAGATGAAAATCCTTGGACACAGAGAGATCGGCAGTCCAGTAGCCAGGACCACGAACGCTGCCATTCGATGAGGAGCCAAACGCATTGGAAGCTGCTGCACCAAAGGCGCACACTCCGTTATCGACTCCAGCTTGCTTACATGTAAGCGCAGAAGGATCAGTTCCAAACCACGCACCAAGCTGACGATGAGCGATCTTCAAGGGCCGGTACTGGTTGGCACGTGAGACTCCATAACTGTTTGAGCCATCATCCGGTCCTGTGATCGTTTCCGGAAGGCCCGAGTAGGCAAAGCCGGTACTGGACAGCTTCCAGCCGCCAACAAAGACATCCACAACACGGTTAAGACCTGAGCCGAACTGCTGTCCGCGCCCAAAAGGCAGCGCGTACACCAGCAGCCCCGACACACTGTGCTTCACATCGGTTCCGGCAACACCGTAGTCGGCATGGCTATCGTAGTAGTTCTGGAATGCGCCGCTATATCCATTGACGTTGAGAGCATAGTTTCCAAGGCTGTTCGTCATGGCCTTGCCATAGGTGTAATTGAAGGTGAACTCCAGACCGTGTGTTGCACGCTGGCGCAAGGTAGTTTGCAAGGCGTTGTAGTTCATCAGGCCTCGCGATTCCGTAATCAACAACTTGCTTGAGCCGACGCCTAGCGCCGCGTTGTTGAAATAAGGAGCCGTCGTGGGATCGCCGTTCACCAGGTATTGGTTGACGTTGCCGTAGTCTTCGATGTGTTGCCCCTGCTCTCCGAGATACCCAACCACAAGGGATGTCGTACGAGTGAGAGCATATTCCGTGGTCAGGCTCCACTCCTGCACATAAGCCGGCTGAATATTCTGTGGATAGATGTTGTAAGACGAACCGTTGAAGTTGATATCGCTTGCATTGTCGACCGCGAAGCCCTGCTCCGCCGTGCGGGGAGCCTGTCCAGGATTTCCTGGCGTAGGTGCGACCTGATTTATGTCTACGGATTGGACAAAGGGAGTAATGGAAGTCAACCTCTGATTAGCAGCGTTGCCCTCAAAGAAACTGGTTGCACCATAACCGCCACGAACGACGAAACGGTCCGTAGCCTGGTAAGCAAAACCGAAGCGAGGCATGATCTGCTTGTAGTTTGGCTGATAGCAGGCGCGATTGCTACAAACCCCTGAGCCGGCCGGGGCATTGGCAGGAACACTTCCTGCGTAAATGACCTGACCTGTGCCGACCAGAACATTGCCGGTCTTGTTGTTTTGCTCATACCAGGGCTGATCGTACTCATACCGGACGCCGAGATTGAAGGTCAGGTTAGGGAAAGCCTTCCAGTCATCCTGGATAAAGCCGGCGGCGCGCCACTGGCGGTTGCCTACACGAATTCCCTGAGAAGTAACCGTTGCTTCCGTCACACGGTCCAGAAGAAAGTCGGCTGCGCCATCACCGAGCCCCTCGTCTGCACTAGCGTTGGCCGTATAACCGCCCTTGTAGAGCAGTGAGCCAAGAAAACCGGCGTTATTGTCGGTTGTGTAGTTATTCTCATAACGTAACGCCTGCACACCCGCACTGATGAGATGCAAGCCACGCTGCCAGGTAATGTTATCCATGTAGGTAAAGGTGTTGTCCGTAATGTTGGCATCAAACGCTGGAGTGCCGCCACCCGTGATGGAGCTGGGGTCCGATAGGTTCTGAAACGAATAGCCGGGATCGGACTGTACAGCGAAGGGGATTCCCACTTTCGCATTTCCAGTTAGGCCAAACTGTCCACTTGGATCGCTCGGATTGGATTGGCGAAAGATGACTCGGGTATATCCCGCGCGAGCGGAATTAACGATTGCAGGAGAAAAAATATGGACCCAGTTTGCACCCATAATCTTGGTGGGATAGCGATTGAGGGACGGGAATGAGATCGCCAGGACCGTGCCAGCCTGATCGTAAGCAGTGGATTGTGAGTAGAACCCGGTAATCTTATCTGCGGCACGAGGATCGTATTCGATTTTGACGTCGAACTGATTGTTGACCGTATAGCTCTTGTCCACACCGTGATAGTTATTCGAAGCAATGCCGTCATCGGGTATCGCATTGGGGAGCGGATACAGATCAGGGTGCGCGAAGAGGAACTTTGCCACAGGATTCAAAATCGAAATTTGATTGTTCACAAAAGGGGCAAAATGATTCAGTGGATCATAGAGCTGAATGGGCGCGTTCGCTACGCCGGTGGCAGCTCCTATCGGAGGATTCAGCAATGCTGAAAAATCGCCCGATCTCATGGCAGAGGTAAATACAGAAGTTTTGTCCGTTTTCGTCGTGTGATATCGATTGCCCAGATAATCGCCGAAGAAAAACAGCTTATCCTTCTTGATCGGTCCACCCAGGGTGCCGCCAAACTGTGTTTGCGTGAAAGGGTTAATCGGCGTGAACGTTGCGTTATGATCGTTCCCCCATGAGTTAGCATCCAGGGTCTGATTCTGGACGTAGGCATAGGCCGAACCATGGAACTTATTAGTTCCGCTCTTCAATACGCTGACAACTCCACCGCCATTTACATTGCCATACTCCGCAGGAGAGTTTGCCGTTAGAACCTTGATCTCCTGAAGAGCTTCAGGCGCTGGGTTATACGCAATGATGTTGTTGAAGGTCTCATTCATATCGATACCATCAAGCGTGTAGTTGTTTGCCTGAGATCGATTTCCATTGATGCTCGGAACATCGGAGTAATAGGTATCACGCTCGATAGCGTTGTTACCCGTCAGTCCGGACGTGCCGTTTGTATTGATGGCGCCGGGAATGAGCATAGTCAGGGCAGAAAAATTAAGGCCATTGAGTGGCACATTCTGAATAGCATTCGCCGTAAACGTCGTGCCTAATGTCGCATCGCTGGTATTGAGAATGGGCGCGGCCGTCGAAACCTCTACCGTCTCAGCCGTGCTGCCTACCTTGAGAGCCACATTGAACGTCGCGATCTGGAGAATTTCGAGCGTAAACGGAGGCACGGTCTCCTTGCCAAACCCGTTGGCCTCTATCGTGACCTGATACCGCCCGATCGGCAGGTACTGGATGCGATACAGGCCGGATGAGTTGGTGCTTGTCGGCGAATCCACACCGGTGTCCAGGTCATGCGCGATGACCCTGGCTCCCGAAACAATAGCGCCGCTCGAATCCGTCACCGTGCCGGTGATGGAGCCGGTGACGTTTTGTGCCTGCGCAAACGGTGTACAGAAGAGCGTTGCCGTGGCAATCGCAATCCCGGAGAGGTACTTGAGAAGCTTCTTCTTACTGGCGAATTTCATCATTGAGAGAACTCCAGGAGTGCATCGATATGGAATGGGCCCACATGCGGGTAGAGCTTAAGCTCTGCCGCATATCCGCTCGACGGGGCTGCTATGCAAATCAAATATGGAGAAGAGCATAGAAACCTACATGAACACTTGTCAACATAAAGTTTCAGAATTATGACGAAACTTGCTTCATATGCTCAAATGGTGGCACGACTTCCCTCTCCAACTTTGCTGACTGTAGATTTGTTCTTTATTTAGAAGGGACTTAAAACATGGCTCCAAAGACGCAGGACCGCGCAAATCAGATCCTTCATCTTCTTCTTCAGAAAGGCCAGAGCTGCGTTGAGGACCTGGCGGTTACGATCAATGCTTCTCCGGCGAGCGTACGGCGCGACCTCATCAAACTCGCACAGCGCGGCCTTGTGAACCGCACTCATGGCAGCGTGGAACTGGCCGGAAAGATGACCTACGAGCCGTTCCGGTTTGACGCAGCCTTTCCGCTGCGCGCAGAACGCTTCGCCGATGAGAAGCGGCGCATCGCCATTGCTGCCGCCGAGATGGTCAACGAAGGCGATACGGTTGCGCTATCGTCAGGTACAACCACCACGCAGGTCGCCCGCAGCCTGCGGCATCGTGAAGGCATCCATATTGTGACGAATGCGGTGAATATCGGGATGGAGCTTTCCAGCCTTCCGAACGCGCGTGTGACTCTCACCGGAGGCTCGATCCGGTGGCCCGGCGCGTTCTCCATGGTCGGCGCAACGGCCTTCGATTCGCTGCAGCGGCTCTTCTTTGACAAGGTGTTTATGGGTGCCTGCGGGATTCATCCCGAGCATGGCCTGACCGTGATCGAATCCGACGAAGCTCTGATCCTCGGCGAGATGGTGAAGCATTCCAAGCAGGTGATTGCGGTGGCCGATGCCAGCAAGCTCGGCATGTTTACCGCGACCAAGGTCTGTGGCACCGACGCCCTGCATGCCATCATCACGGACGACAGCGTTGACCCCGGGCTCGTCGAAGATTTTCAGCGCAAACAGATCAAAGTAATCGTTGTTTAGCTGGCGTGAATGCGCTTGGTCGACAAGTAGCGGTATCTTTACTAATAGAAGTAGTTTTTTATCGGAACATCCTTTGCCCCCCACCAGGAACCCAGGTAACACTGAAGGAGTAGCAATGAATCACCCGTCGCCCCTGCGTCATTACCGCAATCAACTTGTCCGTTTTGGGGTACTTTGCTTGATTGCCTCTCCCTTTATGTCCGCACAGACTTCGAACACCCTTCTTCCCAAGCCCGCGCAGATGACCGTTGCCGCCGGTTCGATTCCCTTCACCGGAAACTTCACGGTCTCGCTCAACGGAGCGCACAATCCCATCCTCGAAGCGGCAACGCGCCGCACCCTCGACGCCCTGGAGCTCTCTACTGGAATCCCCCTGGGCAAAGGATTGCAGGCTCCTGACGCAACCCTGACGATCCAGGTGCAGGACCCCTCGGGCACGCGTCCAACGCTGGACACCGATGAAAGCTACTCCATCCATTCCACGGGTAACAAGATCGTCTTGAAGGCCGGTAATGTCTTCGGAGCTCTCCATGGCCTCGAGACCTTGCAGCAGCTTCTTCAGGTTGAAGGCGGAAACTACGTCATTCCCGCGGTACAGATCGACGATGCTCCGCGCTTCCCCTGGCGCGGGTTCATGCTCGATGTGAGCCGCCACTTCATGCCCTTGCCGGTGATCTACCGCACGCTGGATGGCATGGCTGCCGTCAAGCTCAATGTCTTCCACTGGCATCTCACGGACGACCAGGGCTTCCGCGTCGAAAGCAAGAGATTCCCCCAGCTCACCCAGGTGGGATCTGACCACCTCTTCTATACGCAGGATCAGGTACGCGCCGTCATCGCCTATGCCAGCGCGCGCGGCATCCGTGTCGTGCCGGAGTTCGACGTCCCCGGCCACGTTACCAGCTGGCTGATCGGCATGCCTGAGCTTGGCAGCATCCAGCGTCCTTACGCACTCGCCCGCACCTTCGGAGTCTGGGATGGAGCACTCGATCCCACCAAAGATAGTACCTATCAGTTCCTTGACGCCTTCATCGGTGAGATGGCTGACCTCTTCCCCGACGAGTACATGCACATGGGCGGAGACGAGAGCAACGGCAAGGACTGGAAGGCGAATCCGCAGATCGTGGACTTCATGAAGGCGCACAATATGAAGTCCACCGAGGAACTGCAGGCCTACTTCAGCGCGCGCGTCCTCGAGCTGGTGAAGGGACACCATAAGCAGATGGTCGGCTGGGACGAGATCCTGACCCCCAACACGCCGAAGGATGCCATCATCCAGAGCTGGCGCGGTGTTGAGTCACTTGCCGTAGCCTCGAAGCAGGGGAACAGAGGTATCCTCTCCGCGCCCTATTACCTCGATGGGATGAAGACTTCCGAGCGGATGTACCTGGACGATCCGATCCCCGACGGTTCCGCGCTCACAGCCGAACAGCAAAAGCTCGTTCTCGGCGGCGAGGCCTGCATGTGGGCTGAGCAGATCACCCCGCAGACCGTCGACTCACGAGTCTGGCCGCGCACGGCCGCCCTTGCGGAACGCTTCTGGTCCCCACGCGAGACCCGGGACGTTCCCGATATGTATCGGCGCCTCGCGGTCGAATCGCTGCGGCTGGATGCCCTGGGACTCACCCATATCTCCGGCCCTCAGTCTGGATTGAGACAGCTTGCCGGCGGCGAAGAAGGAGCGGCCCAGCTTGCGGTACTCGCCTCCACGCTCAGCCCTGTCTCCTTCGGCGAACGTTACCACCAGCAGAGGACCTCGCAGCTCACGCCGATGGGTAATCCCGTCGACTACCTGCGGCCCGATCCTGCCCTTCGCGAGAATCTCCTTCTGATCGCCGACCGCTATCTGCACAGCACCTCGCCGGCAGAGCACTCGGCAGCACGTCAGCAGCTAGAGAGCCTCTTCCAATCATGGATCGATTCCGGTCCCCGGCTGGATAGCCTTGCTGCGGATAATCCCCGGCTGCGTCAACTCTCTGAGCGCCGCATACAACTGGTAAAACTCGGGACTCTCGGCGTTCAAGCGCTCAAGGCTATCGACTCGCACAAGGCCCCAAGTGCGGCGTGGATTGAGCAGCAGAATGCGCTCCTGAAAGAAGCTGGAAGCCACACCGAGCTGACTGATTTCGTTGTCCTTCCTCCTCTGCAACAACTCCTTGAGGCTGCTGGAAAGCACTAATTCGTAACGATCATCCACTGGAGTTCTTCGGCCTGGTCAACGCCTGTTGATGTTGCGCTGAAGGACTCCAGTTTTTATTTCTGCAAGGTTCTCACCTCTGATTGCCTTGATCCGCTCATGATCGTTTTAGCCCCTAGGCATTAGACTTCTCGGGAACCTATTTCTTCGTGATCGGAGCAGTACAGGATGGATCTCCAGGAACACCCCACTACGGCTAAGGAAACCTCTGTCTTCGAGAGCGATCTGCCGCTGGAGAACAAACTGGACCGGGCCCGAACGGATCTCCTGGATCTTTCGGCGCGCAACCGCCTGTTGCATGTACCTCGTTCGGCAAAGAATGCTCGCATCATCGAGGTGATCGATGAGCGATCCGAAGAGATCTTCCGGCTGCTTGTAGGCGAGAGCAAAACCTTTACCTTTCTTGCCGGGAAGGACAATTCGACCACACCGTCGGAGAGCTCGGAAGAGCCTGACGAGATCGCGGAACTAGCCCAGCCGGAAGACGATTCCATCGACGAACGCGGAGTCTTGAATCGTCATGCGGACACGAAGCTGCAGACACGGCTCACCTCCAAAGGACTACAGAAACGGCTTCTGGAACTCTACCTTGACGCAAATACGTTGGAGCAGGAACAAGGCGTCAATATCCTGTTCCTGGCCCTGGGAATGCTCCGCTGGGTCGACCCGAAGAACGCCGAAAATATTCGCTATGCGCCACTGGTTCTGGTTCCCGTCGCGCTTGAGCGTGGCAGTGCCGCGGAACGCTTCAAGCTGAAGTGCCGTCCTGAAGAGTTCGCGTCAAACCTTTCGCTTGAGACCTACCTCGAACGTGTCCACAATTTGAAGCTGCCTGCCTTCGAGGGGGGTGATGACTTCAACCTGTCCGCCTACATGGCGGCAGTGGCTGAGGTCATCGCGTTGAAACCGGACTGGTCAGTTGTCCCTAACGATGTAGTCCTGGGATTCTTCTCCTTCGCCAAGTTCCTGATGTATCGCGACCTCGATCCCGAGTGCTGGCCGGAGGATAGAAAGATCACGGCCCAGCCCCTGGTGCGCGGTCTTCTCAGCGAAGGCTTCCCACAGGCAGAATCTCTGCTCGCCGATCATGCCTCTGAGGAAGACACATCGGTAGACAATCTCATTCCGCTATCAGAGATGCTGCACATCGTGGATTGCGACAGTTCGCAGGCCCTCGCCGTACAGGATGTGCGCCGCGGCGGCAACCTCGTCATCCAGGGACCTCCCGGCACCGGTAAGTCACAAACCATCGCCAACATCATTGCTTCAGCCGTAGCAGATGGAAAGACGGTATTGTTCGTCGCAGAAAAGATGGCCGCTCTGGATGTCGTAAAGCGGCGTCTCGATCAGGCCGGTGTGGGCGATGCCTGTCTTGAACTGCACAGCAACAAGGCCAACAAGCGCGAGCTGCTGGAAGAACTGCGTCGCACCTGGGAATTGGGATCGCCTCTCGGCACAATCGACGACGCGCTGGATAGCTCATTTACTTCAGCCCGAGACCAATTAAACAGTTACGTTAACTTGCTGCACCAGCCCCTGGTGCCGTCTGGATTTACGGCCTATCAAGTCATAGGAGAGATTGTCCGGCTGCGCCACGCCGGACAGACGCCCGTCGAATTTCGCCTTCTCGATGCCCCAACATGGGACCCACAGCAACGACGCGAACGAGCTGAACTCCTGGAAGAACTGTCTCAGCGAATTGCAGTAATCGGTGTGCCGGCCCAACATGTATGGCGAGGCATAGGGATCGAACAGATATTGCCTCATGACGTCGAACGGCTAACGGCACGTCTTGTAAAGCTTCGAGAGAACCTCTCCGGCCTGCTCGATCGCTATACGGAATTCGCCCCTACTCTTCTGATGGAGGTCCCTCAATCGCTCCATGGCATGATCTCCGTGGAAGAGACTGCAAACTCAATCGCCACGTCTCCTGCCGTAGATGCCGCAGCACGCCTGTTATCGGCGCAGACCGATGAAACGCCAAAACCCTCATGGCTGTCTACATTCTTCACGCAGAAGTCTGAACTTCAGCAAAGCGTGACGACGTTATCCCAGTTGCTGAAACTTTCAGTTGAAGAATCGGCTAGGAAGTCGCTACAGCAACTGGTGGCAATGGCCACGCATGCGGCCTCACTCCCTGCTTATGCCGCGTCGCTTGCAAATCCAGCCTGGGACAACGGAACCGAAAGAGCCGCGCGACTAGCAACGGCAGCCTCCACATTAGAAGGAGCTCGAGCTGCAATAGGTTCTCAACTGAGCGAAGCTGTGTGGTCTGCTGACCTCAACAATGCGCGCCAGGTTCTGGCCTCTCAAGGCAGCAGCCTCTTTCGCTTCTTAAACGGGCAGTGGAGAGCAGCCAATCGTCTCGTACAGTCCTATCTAACCACCGGCAAATCTCCTCTTGAAGAGGTGCTGCGTTTGCTGGATGCACTCTCCAAAGGACAGGCCGCGCGAACCGTTCTGCAGCAGGAAGACACCTTTGGGCGAGAGTCTTTTGGCGCAGCATGGCGTGGCACTGATACCCCTGCGAAGCCACTGCATGCGCTGGTCGATTGGATGCACAGTATCGCCCCGCTTGCTTCTGAAGATCGGGAGCATCTTCGTTCTCTTGCAGCAACCCTCAATCCTCCAGAAAGTCTGCAAGGGCCGCTTCAGGAACTACTCCGCAAAGCTGCAGAAATGCAGAGGCTACCACTTCACCTCATCGAGCCGTTTGCGGCCCAACGCGTACTCCTCACAACAGAGTTGGAACAGACCTGCCAGGAACTCAAGCTCGATCTGACAGAGGCGTTTGGCGTAACCACCCTGCCCGAGCTTGCGCTCGATATTCTCGTTGAGCGCCTGGCGCTCTGGGCCGCGCGGAGCGAACAACTTTCCAACTGGATTGCCTACCGCAGCCGTTCGGAGCGAGCACGTACCCTTGGTCTCGGAGATCTTGTCAGCCGCGCCTACAACGGCGCACTCATTCCCGCACAGATTGTTCCCGTCTTCGAAATGGCTTACTTCGAGGCGCTCCTCTCCTCCATGGCCCAGGAGCATCCTGAACTCGGCCGCTTCGACGGACATCTGCACACGAGATTGGTCGAGAGCTTCACGGCGATAGACAAGCAGCGCATCCAGTCGGCGGCATTGCAGGTGGCCAGAATCCACCATCGCCGCATTCCTCAGGGCTCTGGAGGCGTTGGCCCTCTCGGTGTTTTGCGGGGTGAGATGGCACGGCGGCGTGGACATATGCCCATTCGAAAGCTCATGCAGAATGCAGGACCGGCTGTTCAGGCACTCAAGCCCGTCATGATGATGAGCCCACTCTCTGTCGCCCAGTTTCTATCTCCCGGCGAGATGACGTTCGACCTGCTCGTGATGGATGAGGCCAGCCAGATTCAACCCGTCGACGCGTTGGGTGCCATCGCCCGCTGCCGCCAGGTCGTCGTTGTTGGCGACGAGCGGCAGCTGCCACCGACGAAGTTCTTTGCCAAGGTCACCGGTGACGCTTCGGACGACGATGACGACACAGCACAGGTCAGCGATATCGAAAGTGTCCTCGGGTTGTTCTCCGCGCGAGGCCTGCCGCAACGCATGTTGCGCTGGCACTATCGCTCGCGCCATCAGTCGCTGATCGCTGTATCGAACAGCCAGTTTTACGAGAACAAGCTTCTCATCGTGCCGAGTCCATACACAGCGACCGCAGGGACCGGTCTCCGCTTCCACCACTTGCCGAACGGAGTATTTGATTCCGGCGGCACAGGGGCGAATGCGATTGAGGCTCGCGCCGTGGCCGAAGCCGTCATTCGTCATGCTCTTGAGCATCCCCAGGAATCTCTCGGAGTCGCTACGTTTTCAGTTCGGCAGAGGCGATCGATTCAGGATGAGCTGGAAGCCTTGCGGCGTCTGAACCCTCAGGCCGAATCATTCTTCACAAGTCATCCGACAGAACCTTTCTTCTTGAAGAATCTGGAGAACGTGCAGGGCGACGAGCGCGATGTCATCTTCATCTCGGTCGGCTATGGGCGCAATGCGGCAGGAGTCTTTGCGATGCGTTTCGGCCCGCTGGGCAACGATGGCGGAGAGCGCCGCCTCAACGTATTGATCAGCCGTGCCAAACGCAGTTGCGAGGTCTTCTCCTCCATCACCGATCAGGATATCAATCTTGAGCGCGCTCGTGGACGAGGTGTCTTCGCGTTCAAACTATTCCTTCATTTCGCGCGTACCGGACATCTCGATATGGGCCGTGCGACCTCTGTCGATACAGTACAGATGCTCTTTGAGCGTGAGGTCAAGACCGCTCTCACGCTGCATCCGTCCTTTCAACAGGGCGGCTATCAGGTCCACGAGAAGATTGGGATCTCCGGATTGGTCATCGATCTTGCCATCGCACACCCCGAGGTGCCGGGCCGATATCTTCTCGGGATAGAGTGCGACGGTCCTTCGTATCGAAGGGGGCGCTGGGCCAGGGATCGTGATCGGATCAGTCAGCAAGTCCTCGCAGATCACGGCTGGATACTCCATCGCCTCTGGAGCCCTGATTGGCTGCATCGTCCGGTTGAACAATTGGAACGCGTTCTTGCAGCCATAGACC
Source organism: Granulicella mallensis MP5ACTX8 (assembly GCF_000178955.2). NCBI lineage: Bacteria > Pseudomonadati > Acidobacteriota > Terriglobia > Terriglobales > Acidobacteriaceae > Granulicella > Granulicella mallensis. The sequence goes on from NC_016631.1 coordinate 3,087,975, forward strand.
ACGCAAAGGCGCAGATCGTAGAAGGCACTCAAGAAGCCCTGGCGGCGAACGCTTCAACACGTGCCGTTCCAATGCAGCTCCAAACCATCGAACGCGAAAGCGTTGTAGAGATCAGTCTCGAGCCTGCCTCTTCAGTTTCGACCTCTCATTTGTACATCGAAGCAAGTCCCGTCTGCCCCTCACCGCCGATTGAGCTTCATCTCACACCGATGAAGCTGTTATCTGAGATGGTCAAGCAGATTGTTGCCGTCGAAGGGCCCGTGCACACCGACGAAGTTACCGCACGAATTCGCACGGCATGGGGCCTCCAGCGGACAGGACCGAGAATACAGGCCGCGGTGGAACGGGCTATTGCTCTTGCCCTCCGTGAGGGGCAAGTCCTCGCGGAGGGATCGTTTCTTAGCAGCCCGGCTTGCGTCCCCCGTCCACGTGACCGGAGCCACACGACGTCTCCAGGACTTCGCAGACCGGAGATGATCTGCGTGAGTGAAATCGACGCAGCAGTTCTTCAAGTCATTCACAGCAATCTGGGAGCGCGCCCCGAAGAACTCGAGCATTCAGTTGCACGTCTCTTTGGCTTTCGGGCGACAAGCATGCAGATGCGCGAAACCATTCAGGCCAGTGTGCAACGGTTGCTCGCACAGGACGTCCTGCAGCTTCACTCAGGGCTGCTGGTTCTGCCTGCTGCGTCATAGGCTATGTTCGACTGGAGGAGTTCCGGAGCGGGCAGCTAGGCCCGCCCAGCAAACTCCTTATTCTCCGTCGATACTTTCACCTTTTCCCCTTCTTTGATGAAGAGAGGAACACGGATCTCCAAACCTGTTTCCAGCTTGGCCGTTTTGGTCACACTGCCGCTGGACGAATCGCCTTTCACTCCAGGCTCTGTGTAAGCGACATCCAGCTCAACAAAGATTGGCAGTTGCAATCCAATGGGGTTGCCGTTGTACTTGTGCAACTGGAGCATCGCGCCTTCGATCAGGAACTCCAGGGCATTGCCGAGCATTCCCTCGGTGAGCGTAAGCGTCTCGAAGCTTTCCTGATCCAGAAAGTGTGAGCCGTCGTTATCGCTATACAGATAAGAGGCGGGAACCAACTGCAGGTCCGGCTCCTTGAACTTATCGTTCGCCTTGAAGGTCTTCTCAAAGACCGCGCTCGTAAGAAGGTTGCGCATCTTAAGGCGAACCAGGGTCTGGCCGCCACGAGCGGTAGGTGAATTTACCTCTGCTTCCAGGCAGGCATACGGCGTGTTTTCAAACTCAAATACTGTCTTGCGCTTGACGTTAATAGCATCGATTAGTGCGGCCATGAACTCCTCAAAGATCAGCTTCGCATTGAACTCCTATGCGAAGCTGATGAACTTCCCCATCAAGTATAAGGGGTTGAGTTGGGTCCTGGTTCGTTAGGGGCAAGGGCGTGCCATCAAACTGCAAACGCCGAGTACGCCAAGTTGACGCAAAGGAAACTCTGCGCAAACTTAGCGCCCTTCGCGCACTCTGCGCTTGCAGTTTGGAGTAGCACGCCCTAGGCCGACTGAAAAAACTACTTCGAGATCTTGAGCAGCACCACCCCATGTCCCGGCACCTGGACGGTGTAGATGTTCTGCATGCGACCGAGATCCTTGGCTTGCCAGATATCGCGCGCAACCGGTGGCTTTGAAAATCCGAGCTCGCGAAAGTCGACGGTTGCGCTCATCGTTCCGGGATGACGATTGAAGATACCAACGGCCTTGGAACCATCGGAGAGCGACCTTGACCATATCTCTACAGGGCCCTGCGCACTCACGCGATCTCCTTGCTTTCCGGCAGCATCCTGATCGATAGCGATGACCTCTTTGTTGGTCAGCAGTGCAATCGTCTCTGGAGTCATCTTGGACAGATCGTTGCCAGCCAGCAGAGGGGCGGCAAGAATCGCCCAGAGGCTCATATGCGTGCGATACTCCTCGAGGTTCATGCCTCCGTTGCCCACTTCGAGCATGTCGGGGTCGTTCCAGTGGCCGGGACCGGCAAAGCGTCCGAGACCTGCCTGGCCAAAACCGATCTCGGCCATGCGGTCGTACTTATCGGTGATGTCTCCAGTCGTACGCCACAGGTTGCCGCCCACCTCGGCTCCCCAGTCCCAGACCGCGTCATTGCCGTACTGGCAGAGGCTATAGACGATGGGACGTCCCGTAGAGCGGAGCGCATCCCGCATCTTCGCATAGGAATCGACCATGATCTTGTGCGCCGCTTCAAGCGAGCCAGCCTCTTTCATCTGCACCCGCAAGCCGCAGAGATCGTATTTGAGATAGTCGATGCCCCAGGCCGCATAGGTACGAGCATCCTGCTCTTCATGGCCATAGCTGCCCTCATACTTCGCACACGTTTTTTGGCCCGGGCGACGAGTAAATGCCAAGCTTGAGTCCCTTGCTATGTACAAAATCCGCGAGCGCCTTCATGTCGGGAAACTTGCTGTTCGCGTGGATCACGCCCTGGCTATCGCGTTCTCCCTCCCAGGTGTCATCGATGTTGATGTAGACATAGCCCGCGTCGCGCATCCCGCTTGAGACCATGGCTTCTGCCGTCGCACGAATCGTGGCATCATCGACCTGCGCGTGAAAGTGGTTCCAGCTATTCCATCCCATCGGTGGCGTCGCGGCTGCAGCTACGTGCTGCGCCTGGAGGCCAGAGGATGCAAAGAACAAGGCAGACGAGAAAAAGGCGAGGGCACGAAGGAATTTCATAAGATCGACATCACTCCGGAGACAGAAGGATCGCAACGGTTATACGTGAATCCAGCAAGCGATGCCAAGGGGCACATGGAAATACTTTTACCTAGCGAAAATCACGTTGCATTTATAAAATGCCACCTTCGAATTGAATGGGTGCCTACCTCATCAGCGGAGAGGGCGGATGCCTGCCGTGTGGGAAGCCACTCGACTTTCATTCGTCGGGGGTACGTCTTCCCTCCCCGAATTACCTCGTGAAAATATGTCGACAACCAGCGTGCACGGACCACGCAGAAAGGGTATTCTGCATCTCTCAGACGATGAAGCACGTACTCGCGCTCGACCAGGGAACCACCAGCTCACGGGCGATCCTATTTGGACATGACGGCAACATCGTCGGGATCGCGCAGCATGAATTCAAGCAGATCTACCCTGATGTCGGCTGGGTAGAGCACGATCCCTTCGACATCCTGACTTCGCAGTTGACCTCTGCCGTCGAAGTCCTGGGCAAGGCACGCGTGCGCCCACGGGATGTCGTTGCACTGGGAATCACGAACCAGCGCGAGACGACGATCGTCTGGGACCGGGAGACGGGCAAGCCGGTCTACAACGCCATAGTCTGGCAGGACAGGCGCGGAGCTCCTCTCTGCAAGAAGCTCGCCGATGACGGCGCGGAAGAGACCATCAGGAAGAAGACAGGCCTGCTCATCGATCCTTACTTCTCCGCCACCAAGATCGCCTGGATCCTCGACAACGTGCAGGGCGCCCGAGACCGGGCGAACCAGGGCAAGCTTGCTTTCGGCACGGTAGACGCCTGGCTGATCTGGAACCTGACCAGTGGCAAGCGGCACCTCACCGACCGCACGAACGCGAGCCGCACGATGCTCTACAACATCGTCGAGGATCGCTGGGACCAGGAGCTATTGAAGCTGCTGAACATTCCTGAGAGCATGATGCCGGAGGTCGGCTGGTCGAGCGAAGCCGTGGGCCACGTGACCACATCGCTTGGACTCGGAGATGTGGAAATAGCCGGCATTGCGGGCGACCAGCAGTCGGCGCTGTTCGGCCAGCTCTGTGTCTCTCCCGGCGACGCGAAGAACACCTATGGCACCGGCTGCTTCCTGCTGCAACACATCGGCGACAAGTTCACGCTCTCGAACGAACGGCTCATTACTACACTCGCCTGCAGCCCGAGCAAAAAGCTCGAGTACGCGATGGAAGGCAGTATCTTCGTGGGCGGCGCGGTTGTACAGTGGATGCGCGACAACATGCACTTCTTTTCCAAATCGTCGGACGTTGAGCGTGCTGCCGCCTCGGTTAAAGACGCGGACAAGGTTGTCTTCGTTCCCGCGTTCACCGGCCTGGGCGCTCCACACTGGGACCCTTATGCCAGCGGCATGATCATCGGCCTCCAGCGCAGCACCGAGATCGGCCACATCGCTCGCGCTGCCCTCGAAAGCATCGCCTTCCAGGTGGCCGACGTGATTCACGCTATGGACAAGGACACGAAACAACCGTTCCGGGAGCTTCGCGTCGATGGCGGTGCAGCCGCAAACGACATCCTGATGCAGTTCCAGTCCGACCTGCTTCAGCTTCCGATACGGCGCCCGGCAGTGCTGGAGACCACGGCCTCAGGAGCTGCATATCTTGCGGGGCTGGCGGTTAATTTCTGGGGAAGCACAGACGAGATCGCCAAGCTGCGAGGACCGGATACGATGTTTGAACCAAAGGCCGACCGAAAAGAGATGGATGCCCGTCAGGCCAAGTGGCAGGATGCAGTCAAACGCGCAGGTGGGTGGAACAAGGAGACGGCATGAAGCGCGAAGAGATGATCGCTCGCGTTCGCGAACGCAGCGAACCTTGGGATGTAATTGTGATCGGCGGCGGAGCTACCGGAGCTGGCGTCGCGGTAGATGCTGCGACCCGGGGATTCTCGGTCCTGCTGCTGGAGCGCGAAGACTTTGCGAAGGGTACCTCAAGCCGCAGCACCAAGCTAGTTCATGGCGGTGTGCGCTATCTGGAGCAAGGCAATGTGTCTCTCGTGATGGAGGCCCTTAAAGAGCGCGGCATCCTCCGTCAGAACGCACCCCATCTTGTTCACGATGTGCAGTTCGTCGTTCCGAACTACTCCTGGTGGGAGGCTCCCTTTTACGGAATCGGTTTGAAGATCTACGACCTGCTCGCCGGCAAATATGGATTCGGCAAATCCGAGCTTCTGTCCCGTGAAGAGACCTTGGAACGCCTGCCAACCTTGCGGCAGGACGGCCTACGTGGGGGTGTCATCTATCACGATGGTCAGTTCGACGACTCGCGCTTGTTGATTCACCTGATCGCAACCGCAGTCGACCACGGCGCAGTCGCGTTGAACTATGCTCCGGTCATCGAGCTGCAAAAAGACGCAGACGGCTTTGTCGATGGTGTGATCGCCGTCGACAGCGAGACCTCCGAACGCTTCACGCTACAGGCCCGCGTGGTCGTGAATGCCACCGGCATCTTTACCGACGAGATCCGGCGGATGGCCGATAAGCAGGCCGATACGATGGTCGCGCCCAGCCAGGGAATCCACCTGGTGCTCGACCGCTCTTTCCTGCGCGGTAACACAGCGGTGATGGTGCCCCATACCAGTGATGGCCGCGTGCTCTTCGCGATTCCCTGGCATGAACACACCGTTGTTGGAACGACCGACACGCCGATTGAGCACGCTTCCTATGAGCCTCTTCCCTTTGAGCAGGAGATCGAGTTTGTGCTCGAGACTGCCAGCGAATACCTGAGCCGGCCGCCAAAGCGTGAGGATGTTCTGAGCATCTATGTGGGCATTCGTCCCCTGGTGAAAGCAGGAGGCGAGGCCGGTAAGACTTCGGCGCTCTCTCGCGACCACACCATTCACATCGACCAATCAGGATTGCTGACGATCGTCGGCGGCAAGTGGACGACCTATCGCCATATGGCCGAAGATACTGTGAATCATGCCATTACGCTCGGCAAACTGGCCGACAGCCCCTGCGTGACGCACGACCTGCATATTCATGGCTACGCGGAAAACATCGACCCCCATGAGGGCTTGGCCGTCTACGGCTCTGACGCAGAGCATATCCGTCAGCTCGCGAAGGAACGTCCCGAACTAGCCAAACAACTTCATCCTGACTTGCCCTACATCGCGGCTGAAGTTGTCTGGGCAGCGAGGACGGAGATGGCGAGGTCGGTCGAAGATGTACTTGCGCGCAGAACGCGTGCCCTCTTCCTCAATGCCCATGCGGCCATCGCCATGGCCCCCGATGTGGCTTCTCTGCTTGCAGCAGAGTTTGGCAAAGACAAGGCCTGGGCTGAAGCAGAGGTAAAGAGTTTCAATCAACTGGCTAAACAGTACACGCTACAAAAGACAGAGGTATAGCAAATGCGTTCTCCTATGCTTGGCGAATTCATGGGTACGCTCATGATGATCCTGCTCGGTGATGGTGTGGTCGCCGGCGTACTGCTGAAGCGAAGCAAGGCGGAGAACTCCGGCTGGATGGTCATCACCACGGCCTGGGGTTTTGCAGTGCTCTGCGGAATCTTCACGGCAATCCTCTTTGGCAGCAACGATGCGCATCTGAACCCAGCGATCACCCTTGCCTTCGCCGTTGAAACTAACAACTATTCAAAGCTGCTGCCCTATGCTGTGGCACAGATTGCGGGCGGCTTCTGCGGCGGAGTGCTGGTGTGGCTCTTCTATCTCCCTCACTGGAAGATTACGGAAGATGCAGAAGCCAAGCGCGGTGTCTTCTGCACCGCGCCGGCAATAAGGAACTATCCCGCCAACCTGATCTCGGAGATCATCGCCACCTTTGTTCTGGTGATCGTTGCAGGCTCCATGAGCTCAAAGCTCGTCTTATCGAGCGGCGCTGCTGCCGGCCTGAGCCCGTACCTGATTAGCTGCCTGGTGTGGGGCATCGGACTTTCACTCGGCGGTACGACTGGCTATGCCATCAATCCGGCACGCGATTTCGGTCCACGTCTTGCTCATGCAGCACTGCCCATTGCAGGAAAGACTCACTCCGATTGGGCCTACTCCTGGGTTCCGATCATTGGCCCCGTCCTTGGCGCAAGCGCCGCTGGAATCGTACTACACCTGATCGGGGCTTAGCCCGAACTGCGCTTCCCTTATTCCACCCGCTTCAGGCTGGCAAAGAAAAGATCGCGCCAGTGGTGAATGTCGGCAGACTGAATCTGGTGACGCAAGCGCAGCATGCGCCTACGCTGCTCTTTCACCGGCATCTCAATGGCCTGTTTCAAAGCATTCGCTACTCCGACTTCGTCGTACGGATTGACGAGGATCGCGCCAGTCTTCAACTCCGGCGCAGCTCCCGCAAACTCACTCAGAATCAGTACCCCATCGTCCTCCACGTGCGCCGCGCAATACTCCTTGGCTACAAGATTCATGCCATCTTTGAGCGGAGTTACTAGTGCAATATGTGCAGCCTTGTAGAGAGCCAGAAGCTCTTCGTGCGATACAGACCGATGCATGTACTGAATCGGCGTCCACCCCGGTTCCGCCAACTCCCCATTCACACTGGAGACCAACTTCTCCACCTCGGAGTGCAACTCCTGATAGCGCGGGATATTCTCGCGGCTGGGTACCACGACCTGGATCAAGGTGATCTTACGGCGAAACTCAGGCTGATCGCGCAGCAACGCCCGGAAGGCTCGCAACCGCTCCGGAATTCCCTTCGTGTAATCCAGCCTGTCGATTCCAAGCGCGATACAAAGCCCTGGCGACTCGCAGCGAATCTCTGCCGCTCGACTCGACACAGCTTCTGAGGCGGCAACCGATGCAAGCTCATGGAAGTCGATGCTGATCGGCATGACCTGGATCAGGGTCACCCCTCGAGCACTCACCACCTTGCGATGATCGCCCCGGCCATCCAGCTTGATCTCCGGGATAAAAGTGCGCAGGCAGGCGACAAGGTTTCGCTGATCGCGCTCCGTCTGCAATCCAATAAAGTCGTAATCGAGCAGTCCTTGAAGAATCTCTCGCCGCCAGGGGAGCTTTTCAAAGATATCCGGCGGCGGAAAAGGAATATGCAGAAAGAAGGCAATCCGTGAACGCGGACGCTGTGCACGGATGGAGGTAGCAACCTGTAACAGTTGATAGTCCTGCACCCAGACGATGTCCTCTTCACGCGTCACATGAAGAACAGCTTCGGCAAACTTCTGATTCACTCTGCGATAAAAATCCCAATAAATCGGCTTGAAGACGCAATGCGTCTGCAAGTCATGAAATAGCGGCCAAAGGACCTCGTTGGAGAACCCCTCATAGTATTTCGCTTGCTCTTCCTCGCTCAGGAAGAGTGGTTCGTAATGATAATGATGTCCGCAGGTAGCTTCTTTCAACTGTGCGCGAATCTCCGGCGAGTCCTGGGTGCCCGCACTTCCGATCCAGACTCCACCATGCTCTTTCAAAAGAGGCTCCAGGGCGCTTACCAGGCCTCCACTGGAAGGCGTTGCCGTCAGCTTGCCTTGCTCCATAGCAAACGACAATGGAATGCGGTTGGACACGACAACAAGACTCGTAGAGGGGGCCCCCTTCACACCGCTGATGGTCTCCATCTTCGATATTCCCTCCGGGCTTGGTGCTTCCTCTCGGTACGTGGACACAGCGGCCAGCCAGCCATCAAGAAACTCCAGCAGTTCCTGGGGCGGCTTCAGCCAGAGGTTAGCCAACGTGGGCCGAAACTCATTGCGCACCAGGACGCGAAGACCCTGATCGCCCAAGGCGCAAAAGGCATCTTCATCGGTCTGGTCGTCGCCCAGATACGCCGCAAAGGTCCCCTGCGGCTCTTGCTTTAGAATATGCTCGACGGCGGTGGCCTTCGTGCAGCCCTTCCCACGCACCTCAAGTCCCCCATCGAACGGCAGCATCTCAAGCGCCGCCCCCGACGGCTCTATCTGGGCAAAGAGCGTCTCAGCCAACGCCCTGAGATCTCTCGCCTGATCGCTGTCGAGGCCTCGGGTATGCAGTGCCAGGCCGCTAGCCTTGCGTTCAATGGATGAGCCGAACCCTTTTTCACCAATGGACCGATCGAACCAGTCAAGCTCCTCTATCTGCTTCTGGCTGAGAGAGGTCAACTGGTAGCCCCCCTCAGCCGATAGTTGTTCGCGCCCATGGCTTCCCCACATCTCGGCGTGAATGTCTTGCGGAAGAAGCGCCCTCAGCTCCCGCACAGGACGGCCAGTGACGAATACCAGCTTCCCACCGGTCAAACGGCTGAGGCGATGCAGCCGCTCCTCCACCCCGGGATAAAGTTTGCTGCTCATCCGATCCTGAACGAAGGGAGCCAGGGTTCCGTCGTAGTCCAGCATCAACACAGAACGGTTCGCTGCAGCCAGTCTCTTGAAACCTCTCTGTGCAGCCTTCTTCGACCAGGCTCGGTCGTGGGCTTCCCTGCTGGACGGGTCTTTCTGCATTTCAATACCGCTCTTCTCTGCCATAAATGTACCTGCGATATAAGATGCAGACACTAAGCTGATCGCATGGCTCCTCGGCCCGGTGACGCGCATCCAATAGAGCGCGTCTTTGAGATTGAAGATTCGAGAACCTATCATGCCCCCATTTACCTATCGCGAACTTGACCCCACCCCTGAAGCGAAGACACGCTTTACCCAATGGATTCAACAGCTCGACGAGCAGTTCACCCAGCACGCAGGCTATGAGCGGCGTTCGGAGATCGTGCGAGAAGAGCTACGAAAGCTCTTCCTGCCTCAGAATTCTGCGACCGATCCCGCCAATACTCTGGTTGACTTGTCGCTAGACCCTCGCAACATCACACTGGAGCCTGAATACTACGGCGACGTGGACCCGGTTCGATACTCCGAGCGCAAACCGCTCATCTATCTTTGGCAGATGTTCGATCGCTCTCCGCTCGGGCTCAATCATTGGCTTGGCTTTCGTCTCCGCGCCATGCTCGGCCGGCACATCTTCCAGCACATCGGGAACAACGTAAAGATCTTTCACAACGTCGAGTTCACCTTTGGCTATAACCTCACCATCGAAGACAACTGTGTGATTCACAGAAATGTTCTCCTCGACGATCGAGGAGGCATCCTTCTGCGGCGCGGCACAAGCGTCTCGGACTATGCCAATATCTATAGCCATACGCATGATTTAAACGAGCAGGCGAAGGTCACCAACAAGGTCACCGAGCTCGGCCCCAACGCACGCGTCACGTATCACTCTACGGTTCTCGCAGGTGTCCAGATCGGCGAGGATGCCATGCTCGGAGCCATGGGAGTCGCAACCAAAGATGTCGAGCCACACCACGTCAACGTAGGCATTCCAGCGAGGACAGTACGCATTAAAGACCGAGGCTAGTCCCCTAGTTGGCCGATGGCCGTTCTACATGGTCGATGACATAGTCATCCACCGGTCCCTTTTCTGCCTGGAGTTTCAGGCCAAGCTGCTCCCTTACGGCATCGAAGATCGATGGACGATCCCTCAGCTCCGGCGGCAAGTTCTCTTTCGAGACCTCCGGCGGAAGTTCAGGAGCAAAGGACAGCGTAAAGTCGTAGTTCTTGTCGAGCCCGGTCTTGTCGATCACCGGACGCCCATCTCTTTGCAGTTGCTGTCCAAGCCACCAGCAGAGATAGGACATCGGAACCCTGGCTCCAACAAATGCGCTGTCACTGCCCGCATTGATAGGAATCTTGAAGTCCTGTTCACGGTCATCGGCCTTCATCTTCAGGCCAGACTTATCGACAGTCAGCGCATAGACAGGGCCTTCTTTAACCACTTTATGAAACTTCAAATTGAATCTGTCTGCCAGCAGATTTTGAAACATGACATGAAGATCGTCGATACCGTAGGGATGGTCTGTCCTGGCCTCAACATCGTAGCGGTCAGTATTGAGCCAGTCCGGCCCGCCTGAGATCTGCCGCATGGGTACCTTGTACATCAGGCTGATCATGAGCTTGATCGGAATATTCTGAGCTACATATCCACGACCGTCAGGCAGTGGCTTAATACCACCACCCTGTCCGCCAGATTGCGAAGGCCTGATCGAAGCCACCTCGAACGTCAACCTGTTTGGCTTGTCCTGACCCTGCGCGAACAACCCCGTGCTTGCTGCAACCATTACAGCCAGGAGGCACGCTGTGCGCTTGAACATATTCCCCTCATGCCAACGTCTGTAGTTTACGTCGCACCCGTTCCCGCATGGCATAAGGCCTCAACAAATCGTGCCGTAATGGACCGGGGACAGGTAATAGCCGCGCCCACGACAACCGCATGCACACCGGCTTGCAAGGCTCTGCTGACCTCTTCCGGCTGCTTCACATGACCTTCCAGGATGACTGGAATCCTGAGCCTGTTGAGAAGACTGTCCAGCAATGTCCAGGAGATGGTGCGGGCACCTTCCGTATCGGCGGTATATCCATACAAGGTAGAGGCAACAGCGTCCGCTCCGGCGGCCTCAGCGGCGAGAGCATCCTCAAGCGTGGCAATATCCGCGAGGACTGGCCGCCTCAGTTCCTCATGGATACGAGGAATGATCTCTGTCCATGGCTCGGCCTCGGCAAGGCGACGCCTTGTGCAATCCAGCGCAATGATGTCCGCGCCGGCGTCACTGATCTCCTTCGCTGACTTAAAGTTCGGGGTAATGTAAACCCTGCCGTCTCGATCCTGCGTCTTGAGCAGGCCAATGATAGGAAGATCTGTCTTCGTCCGAAAAGAGACTATCCGTTCAGCACCTTCGGCCCTCAACCCTCCGGCGCCGCCTTGCAGAACGGAGAGGGCGATGCGCGTGAGAGTCTCTGTATCGTCCAGTGGATCGCCATGCGGAGCCTGGCACGAAACCACCAGGCTCCCACGTAGAGCTTGCAAAGCACGTTGCTCAGAGGCGACAGGCAATGAGGACACTATAGATATCTCCCGAGGGTCTATTCGACAATTCTATGCTGCGTCACATGAAGCCGTTTCCAGAACCGTGTAGAAGCAGTTTGCCTTTGCTCTTGTTTTTCTGGTTGTCATTCCGAGCGCAGCGAGGAACCTGCTTCCTCCCGTTTTTCGCCAGTATCACCACGAACATGACACGTAACCACAAACCAACCCCATTCAGTTTCTCCCCATACACTTTCTGGGTTGTACGAGCAAAGAACGGGAGGCAGCAGATTCCTCACTTCGCTCGGAATGACAACCAGAAAGGCAAGTACACCGCCCATAAATCACGCGTGCAACGCTCCATATCCGCTAAAAGCTATACCGCAGCCCTGCTTCGACACGACGGCCATTGTCGGCGGCATAAGGTACCCCGAAGAGGGGTGAGCCCAGCACTCCACCAACCTGTGTCACGTTGGTATGGTTCAACAGGTTGGACGAACGGATATTCACCTGCAGGGTCTGCTGGTGCGTCGCCTTTGGGTTGCGTGTCAGCGTAAAGGTACGCTGAATGTTGGCATCGAGATAGATCGTCCACGGCATGACACCCTCATTGCGAGGGAAGACACCTTTACCGCCCGAAGCCACCAGGAGCCCGTAGGGCGTGGCAATAGCGCCCGGAGTTCCGGGAGTAGCATACTGCGGACGGTCGTTGAAGTTACCGTCGCCGTTATTATCGAAGCCCGTGGTGATGTTGTAGTGCCCATCGCCACCACCATGGAAATCAGTGCTGAGTTCAATCTTTTTGGGCAGAGTGAAGGTGCCGTTCCCAAAGATGTTCCAGACAGATTGATTGGTGCGGTGGGCGAATTCACCGGCATCGGACACAGAACTCTGCGGCGAAGAAAGCTCGCTGTCATCCGTATCGTCTACTAGATTGACGCGCACGCCGCCAAAGAAGAACTGCACGTGCTTGAGCGAGTGCTGCTCAATGCCGGCGAAGACAGCATTGACTCTTCCCTGTCCGCTGGCCTGCATCTGCAGGATGTTGAGATTCGCCGGGCCGGGCCTCGGTCCCGTGGGTATGTCGTTCACGGGGGAGTTGATGTTCTCCGTGCGGGTGTAGTTCCAGATGCGCCCAACGTAATAGTCAGCCGAGAAATTCCAGCCATGGGGAAAGGTGCGTGTGCCTCCCACATTCTCCGCTATCCATGTGAGGTTGCCCAGGTGAGGGGAAAACTGGCGGAGGCTATGGATCGGCGTCGCGCCCAAAAAGGGATTGCCGTAGACCGGGTTATAAATCGTGCTGGTCACACGTGTAGTGCCGTTTTCGCGGAGGATCTCCGCGTTGTCCGTTTCACCAAAGCGGCCGGAGAACATGCCTGAGTGTGCGTGGAGTGTCCATGTGCCCTTCTTCGTTGGCGACCAAAGGATGCCGAGACGCGGCACGATGGAATCCAGGATGGTGGGATCGGTCTGCACGAAGTAGCGCACCCCATAGGCGACGTGCACGTTATGGCCTACGTTCCAATCGTCCTGCACAAAGAGCGCATTCTGCACCTGAGTGAAATCGACGTTAGGGGTTCCCGCAACGTTGCTGAACGCTGTAGCCGAGCCTCCGGCCAGTCCGAGTTGCACGCGCCGGTACTGCTCTACACCGGTAATGGTCTCGGTTTGCCCCGGAATCGGATTATTGTTCGCATCGAGTACCGGTGCGGTTCCGCCACCGAAGGTATAGGTGCCGTTGAAGTTCGTCGTGAGCTGCTGGTGCTCGTCGTACACCATCATCTGCGTACCGAACTTGAAGGTATGGTTCTTGGTTGTAACGATCGCGTCGTCATCCACCTCGATGTTCAGTTCGCGCAACCGCTGTGCGCCAAGCGTAGCGCCACCGCCGGTGAAGGCGCCGGCGACCTGGACCTGGGGTGCAGTAGAGACTGGCGTATCCGTCTCTCCATCCCAGCGCAGGCTGAGACGAGCCTCATGCATGAAGTGGGGCGATGCCGTGGTGATATCGCTCACACGGAACATATGCTCATACTGCTCACTGTTATAGCCGGTCTCCGCCAGAGCGGTGCCTCCCACTCCAACGTTCTGCAGGTTGTTTACATTGGCGCTATAGCTGGTAATGAATGTGTTCTTCGGTCCCAGTTGCCAGTCCACCCGCGCGGTTCCCAACCACAAGCGTTGTGGAGTCGCGACGTTCGATATGGAGCTTGAAGTATTGCCTGCACTGTCGATCGTAATGGCATTCACAACCGCGAAGTTGTCGATGCTGCGATGCTCCAGGGTAAGCGCGAAGTCGCTGCCGGCCTTGCGTATCGGACCTGTCAACTCAAAGCCATAACGCTGCTTGCCGATGGCGGCCTTGCTTGTCGAGAATGGGTCGCGCGCATTCTCCCAGGGGCTGCCGTTCGTAGCAAAGAGCGCGCCGTGAAAGGCGCTCTGTCCGGGCTTTGTATAGACTTCGATGCGACCGCCATCAAATGGAGGCTCGCGATATTCAGCGGAAAACTGATCAGGATTGACCTTGATATAAGCAATGGAACCCTTGGGCGGCAAGCTGCTGGAGCCCTGGAAGCCATCGACCGAGATGGTGGCGTTCGATGGATTGCCGCCCAGCGCGGCGGAAAACTGCTGCAGCTCGCGCTTCAAATCGTCGGGATCGTCGGCCAGGGATTGCAGGCGGGAACCGGAGATCGTCTGCGTGGGACCACTGGCAGCCGCGCTGCTGCCAGGACCGGCATCTGCGCTTACGTTCACGTCTGTTTCAACAGCCTCCGGGTGGAGCACAAGAGACAGTTGCGACGCGTGCGGCGAAGTGAAAGAAAGATCATGCTTGGCAAATCCCTGCGCCATTACAGTCAAATGATGGGAACCGTCGCTGATGCATGAAAAGTGGAAACTGCCATCGGAACCGCTCGTTTCGTCATGGGCCCCGTCCAGCGAAAGCGTTGCGTTGGGAATGAGCGCAAGCGTGGTGTCACGTACGGTACCGGCGAGTGTTGTTCCGTGGCAGGCCGCCGTCTCTGCGAAGGCGTGCGGGAGCGCGAACGCCGCAAGGCTTGCGGCGAAGAGAAGTGTCTTCATGAGCCCTCTTATTCTGTGACAAACGTGCTGGTCACGGCGCCGGTGGCGCCTTGCGTCGATCTGCCGTTGTCTGAAGAATCTCTACGCTGGAAGGTATGTCGAAGTTCCCTTACCCCAGTGGAAATGTTCCGTTACCAATTTCTGTAGCCTGGTTGCCTCCAAGCCCTGAAGGGCGACCTCATACCAGCCCAGGGCGAAGCCCTGGGTCAGGAGGCGACAAAATGCAGAGCGCTGTAAGCGCGATTCATAGATATCACCACTGCCCTATAGGTTCCACATGCAATCCCGCTACAAGTCAGAATTGCACTTCTCAAGAAGCTCCTTCAGGCTCTTCTCCGCGTGCTGTTTTGCAGATGGCTCCATCTGCTCCGTGATCGCAAGAGCCTTTCGATACTCAATCGCAGCCTCCTGCTTCCGGTTAAGAGCAAGCAGCGTGTTGCCCAGCACAAGGTGAGCATCGAGCCCTTCGGGAGCGAGACGGACAGCCTGCGATGCCGCAATCAATGCGGCCTGGGGATCCGGTTTGAGATGGGAGCTGGGATCTCCGTTGAGCAGTTTGCGAGCGCGGACCTCATACATCATGGACGATGCGAGCGGCAGCTCGAAGTCGCCGTGATAGACCTCAACACCGTTCATGATGATGTCGTCGGGCTTCCGGTGAAAGAGAGAATCGTAGGGATTGCGCACAGAGCTTCCGAGCTCATAGCCACTTAGAACAGAGTCGCTGATCAGGATCGTGCCATGGATGACTGGTGGAACTTCGAGGTCGACCATGCCACGAGATTCGAGCGTGGGGAGCAACTTGCAAGGGATGCCATAGTCGGCAGGCAGGACAAAGGGCTCGACGAAGTAGGCGAAGTAACAATCATGGATGTTGTGCTGGTCCAGGTAGGCCTTCGTCCATTTGAGGTTCTGCCCCCACTCCACCGCGGCATCGCTGAGGTAGAGGCGGGTGTGCGAAGGGCCGCCCCAAAGCTCGTTGCTGTAGGGCATGTAGTTTGGGTAGGCATGCAGGCAGGAGACGATGTTCCAAAGCAGAAGTCCTGCCACCGGATAAACAAAGCGGCGCGATTGCCGGATGAGCGCGACGGCTGAGGCCGCGGCGAGCACGAGCAGGAACGGCACGACCGGAAGGATATGGCGAATGCCCACGTTGAGCGGAGAGGTGAGAGCAAAGCCCAGGAAGGCTACCGGTGGCACGAGAACAAACCAAAGCTCGCGCCTGTGAATGCGGCCCGAGAGGATCGCCCAGACGGAGGCAGCGAGAAAGAGCAGCACCGGAAGGGTGAGTTTGATCAGCAATACGATGGGAAAGTAGTACCAGACCCCGCTGGCGAGGATATGTCCAAAGAGATAGGTTGGCTGATTGCCCGCGACTCGGCGCACATCGACCAGACCGAAGAGATAACTCTCCGGCAGAAGGTGATGGTGTACGGCGAAGAGGATGATCTTGTTGTCGAGCGGAGGCAGCGACACCATCGTGGACTGCAGCGAAGGGATCGACATGGGGCCACCGGGCACCATCCGATAGCGAAAACCGTAGAGCGCCCAGAGAACGAAGATGCCGACAGCCAGGATGCAGGCCAGCGAGGCGGCGGAGCGAAACAGAATGCGACGCAGATCCGCTACGCGGTGCTGGGATGTGCGTGCGGTTTGCCACCGGCTGCACAAGTCACCCGCGGCCAGCAGAATAAGCATGGGCGGCAGAAGGATGGCAGAGTGTTTTGCCGCGAAGGCCAGACCCGTTGCCAGCCCCGTGAGGAGCAGACGCGACAGCGATGGGGCCTTGGTGTAGCGATAGAAGGCGTAGACCGCGGCGAAGAGCATGCAGGTAACGGCAGAGTCTGTGGTGATGATGCCTCCGTTAGTCAGGAGGCTGGGCTCGAAGGCTACGAGGGTTAAAGCAATCAATGCAGCGACAGGCCCGAACATCTCCCAGCTTGCGAGGAAGACCAGCACGGCAAGCAGCAGAGCAAAGACCATGACGGCGAGACGGGCGCGATACAGCAAGGTGTCGCCTGCGTAAGCGCCGCCATGAGCGGGATCGTTGCGAAAGACCAGTTCGCGCCCATTGAAGTAAGCTTCCCACTTGAAGTAGCGGCCCTGGTAGGGCTGAACGGCAAGATTAAGCGACAGCAACGGGAACGCTGCCACCATCTTGGCGAGCGGTGGATGCTCTGGATTGAGAGCAAAATCACCGGCCTTGAGCGACATGTAGCCTGCGAAGAGGTGGTCGCACTCGTCCCAGGTGGAGGATTGCTGGCGCACGCTCAACGCAAGTTGAGCCGCCATGGAGAATAACAGCAGACAAGCGATGAGGAGTACGAGTGGCTTATTGCTACTACGCATTCAGTCTCCGAAGGGCTTTTCGATGGGATTCTATTCAGAGCAGGAAGGGACTAGAATAACGGCTGTCCAGTGTGACGGCGGCAAAATGTTGAATTCGGGCCAAAATATCGAAGCTTCAACTATCGGACAGAAACAGTTCCTGATAGGGCTCAACCCGGGGCCGCCGGCAGACTATGTGTCGCAGGATTACGGCGACTATAGCCTCTACACCGCCGAGCAACACCGCTCTGTGTGGGAACGCCACACCCACAACTGCACCCAGATCACCGTTGCCATGAGCCCCGCGCAGGTTCGCGGCGAATGGCAAGGCGCAAACGGACATATCGAACGCCGCGAGATGAACGGCGATATGGCCTGGATCGTCCCGCCTGGCGTAGAACACATCATTCACTTCGATCGGCCAGCCACGCTGATCCATCTTTACCTTGCCGAATCCTTCTTCCACAAGATGGTGGAAGATGTGCCGAATTCGGTAGAGCATTCCTTGATCCCTTCGATCCTGGTTCGCGATCCTTTTCTGGTGGAACTTGCGAAATCTCTTCACCGCGAAAGTCTCGAAGGGCCGCTCTCGCCGCTCTTTACCCAGTCGGTAGCAACACTCACGGCAACGCATCTGGCGCGTTCTTACAGTAACCGCAGCCGTGCCGTTCCTTCCTGTCACGGAGGCATGGGCCCCAGCCGCGAACGCCGCGTACTGGCCTACATCGCCGAACATCTCGATCAGACAATCACGCTGGAAGAGCTGGCAAAAGTCGCCGAGATCAGCCCCAACTATTTGATCGCGCTATTCCGCCAGTCCCTTGGAATGACTCCGCACAAGTACGTGGTGCAGCAGCGCATCGAACAAGCTCGCAGGCTGCTGAATGAACGTGACCTCAGCTTGCTGGAGATCGCACAGCGTTGCGGATTTCAGGACCAGAGCCAGTTCACAACGGTGTTCCGGCGCTACGCCGGAGTCACACCGGGCCAGCTTCGCCGCTCGCTCTAGAACAGAACTTTGTTCTTCCTCGTAGCTCTAAATCCTCACAGCTCGTAGCTCAACAGGAATTGCTCGCCCTCTAACTCTTTTTACCCAGCGCCGCACCAAACACATTCAGCAACCCGCCGGCAGCACCCATAGCACGGCGTGCGTTCTTCGAAGTCATCCTGCGTACGATCTGGAACAGGGAGGGCGGTTCTCCTTCCGCCTCCTTCAGCACTCCATGCAGATCGTCCGGGTTGATGTCCTTCAGCAGGTTTCCCGCCAGCAGCGATAGCCGCAGCAGGTTCACCATCTCTTTGGACGAGACTAGATCCGCCACGTGGTCGACAACGGTATCCTTCGCGCCCAGAAGACCGTTCATCAGGTTCAGCACATCTTTTTCGTGCAGCTTCTCCAATACTTCATACGCTGCAAGAATGGCCTCGGCATGTTTCTCAGGAGCCTCATGCACCTTGCGCACCAGGTCCTCGCGAGGGTCCACTGGTTGATACACCCGAAAATCAACGGCGACTGCCATATTCTGCTCCTTATTTCTTACCCTGCATCAGTGGGACTTCCGCGTCTCAATCTGCACCAGCTTTGCCGAACCGGGCATGCGATAGTCGGCGCGCTTCCACTTGCGCTCGACCTCCACTCCGGTCTGTGGAGTTGGAGAACCCGAATAACGGAAATTCAGCCGTTTAAGCGGGTTGCTTCCCTTCTCAGGCAGCACCTGCATGTTAACAGCGGTCTCCTTGAAGGCTGGCGTGTCCGTCGCCGTATCGGTAAACGAGCCGGTCAGCACATTGACCGGACCTTCCTGCGACAGCAGCGGCAGATAGATCTGCTTCCCTGTCACGCGAGCCGTAACCAGCACCTTGATCTTCAGCGAACCATAACGGCTTGTGAGGCGCACCCATTGCCCCGAATCGATATCCCGCTCCTTCGCCAGGTCTGGAGAGATCTCCACCCACCGCTCCGGCGTCTCCTTGAAGATACCGGCAACACGATGGGTCATATTTCCCTCATGAAAGTGTTCCAGTATCCGGCCATTATTGAGGAAGAGGTCGTACTCTTCATCCGGGCTGTCCGATGGCTTACGGTACTCCAGAGGGTAGAACTTTGCCTTGCCATCGGGAAAGTTGAACCGTTCCGTGTACAGGATCGGCTCATCTTTTCCGTCCGGCGTAACCGGCCACTGCAGCGTCTTGTAGCCCTCCAGGCGATCGAAGCTGACGCCCGCGTAGAGTGGCGTCAACGGAGCCATCTCCGCCATGATCTCCGAGGGATGCGTGTAGTTCCAGTTCGCGCCCATGCGGTTGGCAATGTCCTGCGTGATCTTCCAATCGGCACGGCTGTTTCCGAGCTCCGGCAACGCTTGATACAGGCGCTGTACGCGGCGCTCTGTACTGGTAAATGTGCCTTCTTTTTCAAGTGCGGGCGAGGCAGGAAGCACGACATCCGCATAGCGGCAGGTCTCGGTAAAGAAGATGTCCTGCACCACGAGGAACTCCAACCGCTCAAAGCCGCCGGCGACGTGGTTGGCATTCGAA
This sequence comes from Granulicella mallensis MP5ACTX8, assembly GCF_000178955.2. Classification (NCBI taxonomy): domain Bacteria; kingdom Pseudomonadati; phylum Acidobacteriota; class Terriglobia; order Terriglobales; family Acidobacteriaceae; genus Granulicella; species Granulicella mallensis. Next base: position 3,107,480 of record NC_016631.1, read on the forward strand.
TCGGCCGAGATCATGTCTTCGCCGGCCATATAGATCGCATGCATCTTGCCGTCATAGACGGCATCAATCATCTGATGGTTATCCATGCCGTTCTTCGGCGGAAGCGTCACACCCCAGGCCGCTTCAAACTTCTGCCGGACAGCGGCATCCGTCACGGGTTGATAGCCTGGAAAGTTGTTCGGCATGGCGCCGATATCGCTAGCGCCCTGCACATTGTTATGACCACGCAAAGGATACGCACCACACCCCGGCCGCATGTAATTGCCGGTCGTCAACAATAGATTGCTGATCGCCGTGGACGAGTCCGATCCCATAACGTGCTGCGTAATGCCCATCGCCCAAAGCACGCACATGGTGTCGGCGTGCGCGATCACTTCTGCAACCTCGATCAGCGTCTGCAACGGCACCGCGCAAACCTCTGCAGCAAACTCCATCGTGAACAGGTCGAGACTCTTACGATAGTCGTCTACACCGTTCACCCACTTCGCGATAAAGTCGTTCTTCGCGTAGCCATGGTCGAACATGTAGCGGGTCATCGCCGAAAGCCACACCAGGTCGGTACCAGGCTTGGGGCTGAAGTGAATATCGGCCCGCTCGGCCATCTCATGTTTGCGGGGGTCGGCGACAATCAGCTTCTGCCCAAACAGTTTGTGGGCACGCTTTACGCGCGTCGCCAGCACCGGGTGGCTCTCTGCCGTGTTGCTGCCAATGATCAGCACCAGCTTGGACATGCCGATATCTTCAATCGATCCCGAATCGCCACCATAGCCAACCGTACGAAACAGTCCCATCGTCGCCGGGGACTGGCAATAACGCGAGCAGTTATCCACGTTATTCGTTCCGATCACAGCCCGTCCCAGCTTCTGCATCACGTAGCCATCTTCATTCGTCGCCTTCGACGAAATAATGACCCCGATGGCGTCCGGACCATGCTGCTGCTTGATCTGCCCAAGCTTGCTGGCAACCAGAGTGAGCGCCTCCTCCCACTCCGCCTCCCGGAAGGTATTGCCCTCGCGGATCAGCGGCTTCAGCAGACGCTCTTTGTGGTTTACATAGTCCCAGCCAAACTTACCCTTTACACAAGTAGAGATCGCGTTCGCATCGCCGTTCAGCGGTTCGACCTTCAGGATGTGCCGGCCCTTCGTCCAGATGTCATACGAACAGCCGACGCCGCAGTAGGTGCAGACGGTCTTGGTCTTCTTGATGCGCTCTTCGCGCATCACAGCCTCGGTCTGCGACACCTCCATCACCGCGCCGTAGCCCATCTCCGGCTCAATAGCCTTGATCACGTCGATCATCTTGTCGAGCGTCTTCTGTGGAGTGGACGTCAGATAACCAGCTTCGCCGAGCATGGATTTTTCCATCAGCGCATTGCAGGGACAGACCGTAATGCAGTGGCCGCAGGAGACGCAGCTTGAGCCGCCGATCTGCATCCCGCCGTCCCAGAGCACACGGGGGCTGTCGAGCTCCCAGCCGATCGTCAGCGTCTCGTTCACCTGTACCGTCTGGCAGGCTTGCACGCAGCGTCCGCAGAGAATGCACTGGTTCGGATCGTAGCGATAGAACGGATTCGACATGTCCACTTCATACGGCTTCTTCGTGAAGGGACGCTCCTGGTGCTCCACCTTCATAGCGAGCGCCGTATTGTGGACAGTGCAGTTCTCGTTATTGTTGTCGCAGACGGTGCAGTACAGCATGTGATTCCCGAGAATCACATCGAACGCCTCCGCCCGGGCGTCCACAGCACGCTTCGACTCCGTGACGATCTGCATCCCGGCCGACACCTTATGTCCGCAGGATCGAACCAACTGCCCATCGACTTCGACCAGGCATGTATCGCAGGTCTGGATCGGCCCCATCAGCTTCGAGTGGTAACAGACATGGGGAATTTCTTTGTCGCGGAGAACCGCTTCTAAAACCAGCTCGCCCGCCTGGGCTGTAACTTGCCGTCCGTCTACAACCACCTGTACCGTGGACTCTATTTCCACCTCAGCCGGTGGAGGGACTATCTTGTCTATGATCTCGATCATCGTTCCCGCCTCTGCCGCTCGAAGGTGGCAAATCCAGCACAAGCCACCGGGGCAACACTCTAGTGTCGTCCTATCAATACACCCGTGGATGTTCATTTCCTACATATTTTTTCAAAAAGTACCGATGTTTTTGTATTTTTTTCAAGCCACGGTCCTTAAGCCCTTTCGCATCTATTGGTAGTGGGTATAAGTTTTCAATTTGTACTGGAAATTGGAAGATCTTCCAGCACAGGGAATGCCAGTACGAGGAATGCCAGCCCAGCGAACCGGTAAGGTTACCAGCGGAACGCTGTTCGGAACCATAACGATGCAGATTTTGCCGAACGATCAGATTCCCGCGATAGAAAACAACAGGTCAACCGCCCCAGTGTCGATCTATCGCGTGGACTCGCAGGGATCCGCCCTCTTTCCCGACACATTAGCCGTCGAGGAACCCCTGGAGATCCAACTGACCCATGGCCCCCGAAGCGCCCGAACCACCAAATCCATCACCGTCACGATGCGAACTCCCGGCCACGACGAGGAGTTGGCCGCAGGCTTTCTCCTGACCGAAGGCGTTCTCGAAGACAGCGCGCAGATCGTTCGCATCGACGCATTTTCGGACCCCCTAAACTCCGAGCCTTCCAGCGGCAGCACGCTTCCAGCGTCGACTCCCGGCAATATCGTCCGTGTGGAGCTGGAGCCGGACGTAGAAGTCCGCACAGCCACACTCGAACGGAACTTCTACACCACGTCAAGCTGCGGCATCTGCGGCAAGGCTTCCCTTCTAGCTCTGCGATCCGTCTGCCCGCCGCGGAGAGCCAATACGCTGTCGATCTCCGCCGAAATACTCTATGTGTTACCCGAAGCACTGCGCACCGCGCAGCGGGTCTTTGACGCTACGGGTGGCCTGCATGGCGCTGGGCTGTTCACCGCGGAGGGCGAGTTTGTTCTCTCTCGCGAGGACGTTGGCCGACATAACGCGGTAGACAAGCTTCTAGGGGCGCAGTTTCTTGCCGATGCCATCCCCCTGCGCGACAAGGTGCTAATGCTGTCCGGCCGCGCCAGCTTTGAACTACTGCAAAAGGCCGTGATGGCGGGCATCCCCATGGTGGCGGCAGTCGGTGCGCCTTCGAGCCTTGCCGTCCAGGTCGCTCGCGACTTTGACATCACTCTGATCGGCTTCTTACGCGATCGACACTTCAATGTCTACCACGGTATTGAACATATAACTGGCCACAAGATGTCCAGGGAGGTATCCGCATGAAACTGCGACTAAAAGGTAATTCGGTACGCTTGCGCGTGACGCGCTCAGAACTTGCCCGGCTGCAGGCCGGCGAACGGATTCAGGAAACAGTCCATTTCCCTTCCGGTCCCAACGCTAAGTTTGCTTACGCTTTGGAGATCGGTTCACACAGCCTGCCGGTCGCTGTGACCTTTATGGACCAACAGATTGTCGTCAGTGTGTCTCAGGATCAACTTGCAAGCTGGAGCGGCGAACATCAGGTCGGCGTTTACGCTTCGTTGCCTGTCGATGAAACGACGGTGCTCGAAGTAGCTATCGAAAAAGACTTTGCCTGCCTGGACCTCAGCGATGCAGATAACATCGACACCTTTGCCAACCCGTTAGCAGGCAAAGCCTGTTAGAAGTATTACCGGAGAACATTAGTGAAATTCAACATGTTCTGCAATAAAATCCACCTGCCGGCTCGCAGCTCCATTGCCCTGGCTATCGTCATCGCATCCACTGGCATCCATGCCTTCGCGCAGGCCACTATCTACGCGGACTATCCCCAAAAACGCGGAAAAATCGAGCCGCTCCAATGGAGCGATCTACCTTCGTGGATGACCTTGAGCATGGAGCTTCGCGGCCGTACCGAGGGGCAAACATCCTTCAACTACACCCAGAACGGCGATCGCATCTATGAGCTGACCCGCATCTACGGTGCGGTTGAGGTAAGGCCGACAAACTTTCTTACCGGCTATCTGCAGTTCATCGACACTCATGCCCTGGGCTTACCGACTCACGTTGTAGCCGCCAACATGCGCGATGCGTTCGATCTACGCCAGGGCTATGCCGATCTGCACGGCAGGCCAGGCGGCGTACCTGTCGACCTCTTCGCTGGGCGGCAGGAGCTGAAGTTCGGCAGTGAACGAATCATCGGTATCAGCGACTGGACCAACAACAGCCGCACCTGGGACGGTTTTGATGCCCGCATCGGGGACAAGAACCGGGTTGACCTGTTCTCCACCTCCGTCGTTGCCGTGCACCCCACCTCGCTAGACAAACACGGCGCTGGCCTCACGTTCCATGGTGCGTACGGCTCGATCTCGACGTGGATTCCTAAGGTTCACCTTTCGCCTTATGTGCTCGTGCACACAGTGCGCGGAGTGACCAGCAATCAAGGCGTCAAGGGGAACGAGGTAGAAACAACGTTCGGCGCGGAAGTAGAAGGAACCCTGCCTGCGAACTTCGATTACGAAGCCAACGCCTCGTTACAACGCGGCAGCTACTCAAATAACTCGATCCATGCCGGCCAGAACTTTGACAAGCTCTCTTACACCATTGAAAAACTTCCGTGGGAGCCGCGCATCGGTGGCGAATTCGACTACGCAACCGGCGATGGTCACACCAACGCGAACCGCATCAGCACCTACGACCAGTCCTATCCCTCGAACCACAATGCCTTCGGTCTCGTTGATTTATTCGGATACCAGAACATTCGCCAGGAGCGCATCAATCTGGATCTTGGACCAACGAAGAGCCTTTCAGTATTGGTTCAGGGTGGTTTCTTGAACCTTGCGCAGAAGAATGACGCGCTTTACTCTAGCTCTGCCTCTGTAACCCTTAAACCACCCACGGGAGGGTTCGCCACAGACGACATCGGTCAGGAGTTCGATGCCTCTGCAAAATACGTCTTCCACGATTACATCGTCGCCAACATTGGCGTGGGTCACCTTTTTCCTGGCAGGGTGCTTCTCGATAATAAGCACGGTGCCGCGGAAACAATTGGCTATTTTTCGCTTACCTACCGCTTCCGGGTGGACAAGCAGGCTCCCACCAAACAGAAATAGAAAGGAACTATAGAACATATGTCTGACAAAGAGTACAACCCTCTAAGCCGCCGCAAATTTCTTGGGACTTCTTCTGCAGCTTTAGTGGCTATCGCCGGCATGCAGGCCACGGCTTCCGCACAGCAAGCAACTCCCATCCACTCCAAAGATCATCACCTCGTCAACGAGAGTGAGCCTCAGCCGAAGAACACCGCGCTTGACGCTCAGAATCCGTCTTCCAACTTCCCCCCCGAAACCGATTCCGGCGGACAGCCCCCCTTCAAATACCCCTTCTCCTTCGCGCACAAGCGTATCGAAGGCGGTGGCTGGACCCGCCAGGTAACCGTACGCGACCTTCCTATGTCGAAGAAGATGGCCGGCGTACAGATGCGGCTCATCAAGGGCGGCGTTCGCGAACTGCATTGGCACGTAGGGGCGGAGTGGGCCTTCATGATCTCCGGCAGCGCCCGCATCACCGCCGTCGATCAGCACGGACGAGGTTTTGTCGATGACGTCAACGAAGGAGATCTCTGGGTCTTCCCGGGTGGCATCCCTCACTCCATCCAGGGTCTGGGCCCGGACGGCGCTATGTTCCTGCTGGTCTTCGACGACGGCAACTTCAATGAGTTCGAAACCTTCCTGCTCACCGATTGGCTGCACCACACCCCGCCCGAGGTACTCGCCAAGAACTTTGAGGTCCCCGATGCGACCTTCGCCAATGTGCCTCCGAAGGAACTATTCATCTTCGAGCGTGAGCTGCCACGCCCGCTGGCTGAAGAGAAGCGTCAGGTTGAAGCCGTCACCGGTGGTGTCCCCAATTCGTTTGCCTTCTTTACGAGCAAGATGAGCCCCACCAAGGTAACCAAGGGCGGCGAAGTCAAGATCGTCGACGCGAAAAACTTTCCCGCATCGAACATCGCGGCCGCCATCGTTACGCTCAAGCCCGGAGGCCTTCGCGAACTGCACTGGCATCCAAATGAAGACGAGTGGCAGTACTACGTCAAAGGCAGCGGACGCATGTCCGTCTTCGCCGCAGGCGGCCGCGCTCGCACCATGGACGTTCAGGCCGGTGATGTAGGTTATATCGACAGGTCCCTTCCCCACTTCGTCGAAAACACAGGCGACGAGGATCTGGTCTTCCTGGAAGTCTTCCCGACACCCCACTACGAGGACATCTCTCTCGCCGAGTGGCTGTCGCACACCCCTTCCCGGCTCGTCGATCAACACATCGGCACGGGTGAAGATTTCCTGAACAAGATCCATAAAAAAGAAGCAGTCATTACGCCTGAATAGCCATCTGGCTGTGGATGCCAGGCAAAGGGCATCCACAGCTACTCATCGATAGATATCCGAATATTGTCATAACGACCTGTCACCATAGACGGCCGTCAACCGCATGGAGTAGTTTGAATGGCTCGAAGCTGAACAATACAGCTTCACGATTCATACGGCGTCGTAAAAATATTCAAGAGGTGAACATGGCTCTATCATTTCTAGCTCGGGAACGGTCCGTAGCTGCTCCGGGATACAGCCGTTGGCTGGTTCCGCCTGCTGCACTCGCAATTCATCTTTCGATCGGGCAGGCATACGCCTTCTCGGTCTTCAAAAATCCTCTACTCGCTCTACACGCTACGAACGGAGGTGCCTGGAATCAGAAAGAAGTCGGTTACATCTTCTCGATCGCCATCGCCTTCCTCGGCATCTCGGCTGCGCTCTTCGGAGCCTGGCTTGAGAAGGCTGGACCGCGGCGTGCCATGTTTTACGCCGCTATCTGCTTCGCCTCCGGCTTCTTCGTCTCTGCCGTGGGAGCTCAGCTCCACAGTCTCGCCCTGATCTACCTCGGCTATGGTGTCATCGGCGGCATCGGCCTGGGGCTCGGTTATATCTCACCTGTCTCGACACTGATCAAGTGGTTCCCCGACCGTCCCGGCCTCTCCACAGGCCTCGCGATTATGGGCTTTGGCGGAGGCGCTATGATCGGCGGCCCGCTGGCCAGTAACCTCATGGCGCACTTCAAAGCTCACGGACAAGCTGTCATTCCCATGACCTTCCTGGCCATGGGCGTTCTCTACTTCATCTTCATGATGTATGGCGTCTTCACGATTCGCGTACCTGCTCCCGGCTGGAAGCCCGAAGGCTATGTGCCGTCGGAGAAGCACTCTGCGTTGATCAGCTCGCACAACGTCGATGTGACGACGGCCTGGAAGACGCCCCAGTTCTTCCTGCTCTGGATCGTTCTCTGCACGAACGTAACCGCAGGAATTGGAATTCTCGAACAAGCTTCGCCGATGATCCAGGACCTATTCAAGGGGACCATCGGACCGGCTGCCGCAGTCGGTTTTGTCGGATTGCTGAGCCTCTTCAACATGGGCGGACGTTTCTTCTGGGCATCTGTCTCCGATTACATCGGGCGCAAAGGTACTTACTTCTGCTTCTTTACTATCGGCGCAATCCTTTATTTTCTACTTCCAAAGATCCACACGGTGGGTGCGTTCGTCGGTGTCGCCTGTCTCCTTTTGTCGATGTACGGTGGAGGCTTCGCAACAATTCCGGCTTACCTGAAAGATCTCTTCGGTGGTTATCACGTAAGTGCTATTCACGGCCGCGTACTAACCGCCTGGTCGACTGCCGGCATCGTTGGTCCACTCATCGTCAACGGCATTCTCGACCACTACGTCGCTATCGGCCGCCCCAAGGCGCAGGCTTATCCTCTAATCCTGCACATCATGTGTGCCCTTCTGGTCGTGGGATTCCTTGCCAACCTCATGATCCGTCCGGTCGCCGAGAAGTACTGGATGCAGGAAAAAACCGCCTGACCGGCGAGAAAGCGAAAGCACATGACGACGGACATCAAAAAAACACCCGCAGCAGCAATCCTCGTAGCTTGGCTGATCGTCGGCATCCCCGCAGCCTGGGGAATCTACAACACGGCTCTCAATGCAAAGAAAATCTTTGCAGCGCCACCACCCGCTACCTCCACAACAACGCCAACAACGGCCGCAAAGTAGCATCAGCATGCTAACTACAAAGGGTTCCCAGGTACGGCTTTAAGCCGTACCTGGGAACCCTTTGTAACTTTGTCCCTGCTTTTATCAGGTAGAGTCTGACGACTTATCGGACAATAACAAATCCCAGATTTTGCCCTCCCACAGAGTCGTCATCCTGAGCGAAGCACCTCGCGCTTTTTGCGAGGTGCGCAGTCGAAGGACCCCGAGGGATTTGATCTTACCCAGGAGGTAGGTACCTTTTCCAGCACGAACGTCCAGGCTCGAACGCTCGAGGTCGAAAAGGGATGAAGGACCTGGGCAAGATAGCAACCCTCGGGGTCCTTCGACTGCGCGTCCCCAAAAGCTGGGACGCTCGCTCAGGATGACGATTCAGTGGGAAGGCATAGAACAAGAGCTATAAGAACGCTTCTAGAAGCAGGCATACCCGATCTGATACGAGGTCGAAGGAGCCAACGCTCCTGCCCCGCTCGAGATCACAAATCCAGCAGTTGTAGGTGAAGAGATAAAGATGTTGCTCAACGCCGTTGCCGTCGCCGCATTCTGGGCCGTGGGAATGCAGGTATTCGGAGCCTGTCCCAGAAGCGTCGCAAAGGTAACAGTTGCCAGTGGCGACAGCGCTGCCGGCCCTGTGCCCGTCGTAAACGCTACAACACCCGAAACACTCGTGCTGGTGGTTGAGAGAGCTACTCCGGAAGGAGAACCTCCTAAGCCCAGCCCAGCGGCGACCAACGGAACGGCCGAGTTACCCAGGAATTGTGATGCCAACACTTGTCCCGTATTCAGACCAGAGCCTGCATTGCCGGTAGTGCCATTGCCAAGACACAGCATCGCGGTACCCACAACGCACGGAGACAAGCCCAGATAGTTACCCGCAGTCGTAGGCTGGGTCGACCAGCCTACGACATAGTTCCCTGCGAGCCTCACGTTATTACCAAAGAAGGAAAGATCCGTGGCCGAATTGAAACGCATGCGAATACTGTTGTCTGCACTCCATCCGATGTTGTAACCGGACTGGTTCAACTCCGTGGTCCCGTTCCAGGTCAGGACCGCGCCGGAAGCGACGTTGATGGTCATGGTGGAACCCAGCCCGTTCATAAATCCATTGGCCACAAACTGCGTGGTAGCCCCGAGTTTGAGCAGCGTTGCGCCTGTGCAGGAACCGGAGGCATTCACGCACTCTCCACGCAGGAAGATCGTGTCATCCCCCGCGTTGCCGCCAACCTTGCCCGTGCCGCTTACCGACATCACAATGCCGGTGGAGTCGACAGGCTCCACGATTGCGTCAATGAAGGAGTGGTAGAGAAAGGTATTGTTCTCCACCGAGAAGCCGATCTGATTGGTCCGAACCTCGGCTCTGAACCCGCGGATCGAGCTATACCCAAAGCTGTCGGAGAACGACGTTCCCGCCGTATTCGTGAAGCGTATGGCGATGCTGTTGTTCGTGGACGTGATGTCCTGCAGCGCCATTCCTTCCGTGAACGAAACCGTGTTGTCGAACCAGTAGGCCGCAGAGGTAGCCGTTCCCGTAAAGTTGTTCACGGCCACATTGGTCAGGTGGATCTTCGAGATATCGCCGGCATGGATACCGCTTACAGCCGTGGACGACTGGTTATAAATCGAGCAGTTTTCAACGCTTGGTCCCTGGTTCGGCTGCGTAGTCGCTGCACCGCTGATCTGCACACTCGGAAGAATGCGGATCGCATCGCCCGAGCCGGTATAGGTGAGAATGGCTCCCTGTTCGCAATGCAGATCGAGATAGGGAGAGTTCAGGTTCATGGTCGTGCTGAAGGTGTAGTTGCCTGCGGGAATGAGAACAACGCCCTGTGTCCACGTCTGCGAGTTCTGCGTTACCGTGGGCAGCGAAGCAATCGCGGCATTGACCTTCGCACCGATATCGGCACCGCCGAAACCGGTGGCATTGACCAATCCCACGCCTGAACCTGAACCTGAACCTGAACCAGCACCTGAACCTTCCATGCCTTCCAGGGCAGGTTCCAGTGAAGCCTTCGACGAAGCAGGAGCAGCCGCTTCCGGCTTATTTACGTCGGGAGAAAACATACCCGCCAGAGAAGCGTCGGGAAGATTGCTGGCTAAGAGCATAGGGGTTTGGCTTGCGCGATGACTCTGCCCCATCGCGACCGCACTGGAAACGACCAACGCCAAAACGGCGACTCTGCAACTGAACGCTTTGATCCGCATAAATTCTCCTCACTCAAATTGCGTCCCCTTTCCGCCCAGGCAAAAGAAGAAGGCTGAACCTGCAACTTTTGCCGATGAACATAGCGAGAACGTTACCAGCGGGAGAATTGATATACGTAGAAGCAAATACTTGTCAACATTTTTTCTAGACAACAAAAATATATTTATAAAAGCGCAAGGATGAACCCAGCTGAGAAATAGTTTCACCTCTTCATCGCACAGTTAGACTTCAAGGGAGCATCGTTTCCCGCAAATACCCAAGGGCCTACAACGTAGGCCCTTGGAGGTATCACAGCTTGTAATCGATGGAAAATAAAGAGGAAATAGACAATGCTATCGCGTATTTTCAAGTCCTTCACCAGCATGTCAACCCCTCATCCCGGGTTTATGCAAAGTGAAAAGGCAGCGGCCTACCGTCCAGCATAGTCCTCGCGGGAAGCAGCCTCCGCTCCATTCAACCGGAGGATATTGCCCTCTCCTGCATCGATCTTCATTTGCCTTTGGTCACGAATTAAATCGATACCGTTCTCATCATTTCCCTCCAATAGCGATTCGCTAACGGTCACATGCTCGCAGTTGAAAAAGCTGAGTCCGCTCTTCCAGTTACGAGCCGCCTCACATCGTTCGACCTTGATCGTGTCCACGGAGATCGCCCTGAGTCCGGCCCCGGCAAGCGAGCCATCGAGCCGCGAGCCGCGTATAAGAACACGTTGGCAGTGAGTGAGCCGAAGAGGATTGTGATTGCCCGGTCCAGGTGCCACCCGGCCACCGCTGTCGCACAGGTCGCACTGCGCAATCGAGACTTCTGCAACTCCCTGAAGATCCACCGCGCTTAAGGTGCAGTTGCGGACCGTAAGCCGCTCCAGGCGCATCCGCTGCATCTGCCCCTGCCGATCGGCAATCAAGTGCACACCTCCGCGAGAAGCCGCGCGATACGTGGCATGCACCCTGCGATCTTCATTCGGATCTGGCTGCGGAAGATGCTGTGTGCCGCCTTCTACGATGAACTCGCGCAAGACTACGTCGTGCAGATCCAGCTCCGCAGCGACGAGACACGCACCGGAGAGAGTCGGCTCAAGCGAGATAATCGTGCCTCGCCCAGCTCCACTCATCGTCACGCCACTGGGTATCCGTAGCGGCTGTGCCAACTCGTAGTATCCAGCCGCCAGAAAGAGACTCCCTCCCCCAGCCTGATGCAGCGCATCCAGCGCTGTCTGGATAGAATCGCCCGGAGCGATCCGCTTCGCATTTGCTGGTGCCTGCACAGCATTAAGAGACGCTCCAGGCAGAGCCGCTGCGGGAATTTGAGGCGCGGCAGCCTTCGCGGGAGCAGCACTGGGTTCGGCTCCGCGGTACTGAGTCAACGTCGTCTTTGCATGCTCTCTCGCCTTCAGTACGGCTTGTTCCGTGTAAGGCATATCCAGCCCCTTCACGTAGCGATAGTGTTGATAGGCGACCTCGTAGAAGTCGGAAAAACTACCGCGGCCTTTGGTCGCGATATCGCCAAAGTAAGGCACTGCTTCCCCCAGCATGTACTTCGAGGTGTACTCGAAACCCAGCGCCAGCCGGTTATCCGCAAGACCAAACAGATCGACGCCCTGGTGCCAGCAGACCAGCGCCGTCAAAGCGAAATAGCCCAGCCCCAGTTGCGTGTGCCCCATATCGCGGACGGACTCCTCGCACTGCCCAGTCGGAAAAACATACTTCGTGATGCCGGAGTTCTTCTGTCCAAACTTGTAGTGCGTAACTACCTTCTCAAAGAGGGCATGGTCTTCCGTAAAGACCGCAATGGCTGCCAGAGTTTGCATGATCGCAGCATCCCAGTTGCCGTTTGCCTCCGGGAAAAAGTCCACATCGAGTGGGAGATAGACCTCCGTCATCATGCGCTTGAAACGCTCCTCGCGCTCCGCTCCCCATTCCGGATAGGTCGCGCGCAGGATCTCGGCAGAGTTACACAGGGCCGCTCCAGTCCAGCCGGCAATCAGCTTTCCATCGTTACCGCCAAAGTTCCAGAGCGTCCGGCTCCACGCGTCCAGGATCTCGGCTGTCTTCTCCGCATGCGCCCGATCCCCTGTCACATACCACTGCAGCACATGGCTGTTCGCCGCATCCACACTGGCATGCAACTCATCGTCCCCATTCTTCTGCAGTCCGTTGGCTCCGCGAAAGATATGGGTAACGGGTGAAGGAACAAAGGATAGCGAGGACAGGGGCAAGGCCAGCATCTCCGTCCACTTCCCAAACCAGGGCTCCTTCCGTGCCAGCACCATCGACTTCATGAACTCGAGCTCGGCACGGGTTTGGAGAATGCCCGGATGCACGAAACGCCCTCTGGAAGAAGAGCCCTCACTCCGTGCAGACTGAGCCTCCGCAACAGCGGCAGTCGATCGTCCAAACTCCACTCCTGCGGCCAGGGCCGCGGCCGTATATCCAAGAAACTCTCTTCTGCGCATCTCTATCTCCTCTTTCCTTCAGGCTTCGTCTTCCAAGGCAAGAGCGACCCCAATTCCTTGCTCCCTCGAAAACTTCGTAAACCGTTGAATGACATAAGAATCTCCTCCTATATCTCTGCAAACTCACAACCATAAGCATCCCCCTGTCGCGGTTTTCGGGGAATGCCTCATGCGTCTCAGACTTTGCCTGATAACGTTACTAGAATTTTGTCTCTTTTGGCTTAATTTCATTTGCACTAATTTGTTTTTATCCAGGAAAATACCCCTCGAAACCCTTCGCCTCTATGGGACTGAGAGTCATTTCTCTTCCGTTTTCGTGCAGGAAAATGAAGGATAGTTGGCTATTTTTGCACTTTTACAATGCGAACCCAAGGCTTTGAAAGAGTCCATCCCCTTGGATCTTGACAACGATCCACGACTCCTTGTACGCTCCCCTCCGAAATGCTAACGATACTTATTACGACTCGAAAAAGAACTCACACCTTCTCAACATAGGGCTGGAATTCTTCGCTCGAGCGCCCCCGCAACAGCTCCAAACTCCCTTTATGAGGCCACCATGCAACGACATATCCCCTACAAGATTCAAGACAGCAAACGCTGGTTTTTCTTCGCGATCCTGCTCGCCCTCCTTATCTTCAGCACGAGCGCAACGCAGGCGCAGCGGATCACGGCCTCACTCAAAGGCACTGTCCATGACTCGACCGCGGCTCGCATTCCAAACGCGACGGTCACCCTCACCAACACGGGTACTCAGGCAAACTTCAAAGGGTTGACGGACAGCACCGGGAGCTTTGACATCTCCAACCTGCCTCCCGGCCCCTACACGGTAACCATCGAGGCCACAGGATTCAAACGCCTCGTACGTTCCGGCCTCATCCTCGATGTCGATCAGACTGCAGGAGAGGACTTTACCCTTGAGCTGGGCACCGTCTCCGAGACAGTGCAGGTGACCTCCGCTGAGCCTCTTCTGGAGACCCAATCCTCCGACGTAGGCGCGGTCATCGAAAACAAGAGCATCGAAAATCTTCCGCTCAATCAGCGAAATCCGTTCAGCCTTGTACTGCTCGTGCCTGGTGTAACGGGAACCGTCAATGCCAGCTTTACCGGCCTTCAGTTCAACGTAAACGGAGGCAGGGCCGGCAACACAGACGTTTTGCTGGATGGTGTGCCAGCCGCTCCTCCGACAGACGACGTCACCGTCCTCAGCATCTTTCCCTCGGTCGACGCCACCCAGGAGTTCAAGGTCCAGACCAGTAACTTTTCAGCTCAATTCGGCAATGCCGCCGGTGGCATTATCAACATCCTGTACAAGTCAGGAACCAATAGCCTGCATGGCAGCGTCTACGACTTTCTGCGCAACTCGTATCTCGACGCAAACAACTACTTCTCGGATCAATTAGGGTACCCACTCCCCGCTTTCAGGAGGAATCAGTTTGGGTTCAGCCTGGGCGGCCCGGTCTATCTGCCCAAGCTCTACCACGGGCGCGATAAGACCTTCTTCTTCGTGGACTATGAAGGCCTTCGCCAGACTCAAGCCGCGCAGCTTACGACCACCGTGCCCACGCTTGCTGAGCGCGGCGGCGACTTCTCAGCGGATGCGACATCGTCCGGTGCCGCAATCTCCATCTACGATCCTCGCTCGACGGTCGCAACCGTCACCTCCACAGGCACTGTTTACACCCGCACTCAATTTCCCAACAACAAGATCGATCCATCGCTCTTCGATCCGGTTGCAGCCAATATTCTCAAGTACTATCCTCTGCCGAACACAGCGGGTCAATTCGGCCACAACAACTATGTTGTCAACGCATCGACACCAACATCCATCAACCAATACGACATCAAGGTCGACCAGATCTTCAGCGATCGTCAGCGTTTGTCCTTCCGCTTCTCGAAACGCAATCCCGTCAACGGCTTTGCTCATGAGTTCCCTGCCGCCATCCAGGTCGCTCAGAATGCATCAACTGGTTCCCAGCCTGCCATTGGAGCGGGGCTTGACTATACCTTTGCCAAGAGCAGCTCCTATATCTTCGAACTCCGCGCCGGCGTCTCCCACGTCTACTACAACACCGCCACAGCCTCCGATGGCTTCGATCCCACAACGCTGGGCTTTCCTCCTTATCTCGCGGCAGCAGCCATCGCGAGTTCGGCTACCTCGCTGACATTCCCAGGCATCGCCCCTGCCGGCTATCTCGCCATTGGCGCGGGTAGCCAGCAAGGAAAAGGAACTGCGGGCTATCTTCAGGACTCCTTCCTGATCAACAACACCAAGGTCCTCTCACACCACACGCTGAACTTCGGCGGGGAGTTCCGCATCCTGGCAAATAACTCCAACCAGAACGGAGAAGCCACCGGTGCCTTCTCCTTCGGCACAAACTTCACTCAGGGCGGGAACGCCCTCACGGCCTCCAGCACCAGTGGAGACGGATTTGCCTCCTTCCTGCTTGGACTGGGCTCAGGATCGGAGATTCAGGCGTTCAAGATCAGCGATACCACCAGCCACTATGCCGCGGCCTATCTGCAGGATGACTGGAAGGCATCCGACAAATGGACCTTCAATGCAGGTCTCAGATATGAGCTATTTATTCCCAGAACCGAACGTAAAAACAGAACCACATGGCTCGATCTGAACGTGCCCTCTCCACTCGCCTTAACGACCACCCTCACGGGCTTAAAGGGCGGTCTGGAATACGCCGGGGTCAACGGTAATCCGAGGACCACAACCGATGGCACCTATCTGGACTTCGCTCCTCGGGTTGGCTTCGCCTATCACCCCACCACTTCGCTTGTCGTGCGTGGGGCCTTCGGCATCTTCTTTGCCGACAGCCCCAATCAGGCTGCCGCTACAGTTCAGAACACAGGCTACCGCGCCACAACGCCCTACAACGGCACGCTCAATGGAGCCACTCCCAACGCCTATCTCTCGAATCCCTTCCCAACAGGCTTTGTTCCGCCCACGGGAAACACGCTGGGACTTTTGACCTCAACCGGCAGTTCCATCGTGTCGCAGCTCCGCCGCCAGCCCGCTCCTTACTCAGAAAACTATCAACTGGGAGTGGAATATCAGCTTCCCGGCAACTGGCTTATCGGGGTCACCTATGTAGGCAATCACGGCGTACAGCTTCCCTACAGTCCCACCTATAACCAATTGCCTGACTCCGATCTTGCTCTCGGGGCACAGCTTCTGACCGCTATCCCTAATAACCCCCTGGCAGGCAAGGTTCAGGTCTCGGGACCTATCTCCGGCGCCACGATTCAGCAGCGTTACCTGCTCTCCGCTTATCCTCAGTTCACAGCCGTAAACGGATATCAGGTAGCAGGCGCCATCTCGCACTATGACTCGATACAGATCAAGGTCGAACGGCGATTCAGCAAAAGCGCTACCGTCCTGCTGTCCTATACCGGCTCGAAATCCCTGGATGACTACTCCATCAGCAACTCGAACTTCGGCTCGAACGGCACCTATCAGGACGCAAGCATTCCTCTGATGCAGGATTCTTATGCACCCTCTACCTTCGACATCCCAAAGAACCTCGTAGTCAGTGCCGTCTACAGCCTCCCCTTCGGTCGTGGAGAACGTTTTGGCTCCAATTGGAATCGTCTCGTCGATGCAATCTTTGGCGGATATCAGGTGAACGGTATCTATAGTGCCCATAACGGAACCCCAATCGCCCTGTCCGCCAGCAATGTGGCAAACATCTTCAACCCTGGCGAACGCCCGAACTACAACGGTCAGGATCCGAAACTTCCAGGCAGAGTGGAAGATAAATTGAAGAAATATTTCAATACAAGCTCCTTCTCCCAACCAGCAACTTATACCTTCGGCAACACGGCCCGCACCCTGGGATATCTTCGCAATCCAGGCCTGACCAATCTCGATATCTCCGTCTTCAAACAGTTTTCAATGGTGGACGGAATCAAGACTGAAATCAGGGGTGAAGCCTTCAACGCCTTCAACACGCCGGCCTTCTCCGGCCCCGATGCAGGGGTCACGGACGGAACGTTCGGACAGATCACCTCTCAAGCCAACACTCCCCGCGAGATACAGGTCGCAGTCAAGATCCTGTTCTAGGACCATGACTTCCGTGCCGGCCTCTTCCACGAGCGGCCGGCACGGAAATCAATTTCAGCAAAACACAATTTTTTATAAGTGAAATTTAACTTTCTTTACGAATAACTAATTCAACTCAAAAACTCGAAATCCCCCAGATCTCCCCACTTTGCGCACCGAAACGCAACCAGGGACAACGATCCATTCTTCCCAGGGTCTACCATCTCGTACCCAGGGATACGCAGCCGCAGGAAGCCCTATCCAAATCTGAGGCCAGCTTTACAGTTGTTGGTAGCGCTGAATTGCCAAAATAGTATTGCTTCGTCATCCTTAACGAATCTGCTCTCTGCAGACTCACGAAGGGCACTCCATGAAATTCGCTTACGTCTTGCTGTTCCTGTTTAGCACCTCCCTGCTGGGTCAGCAGGCCACTCCAGCCACGGCGGCCGCTCCTATCGTTGCGCAGGCACCCGCAACATCGCCTCCCCCTCAACAGATCGAGGGCATGCAGAGGAAGCTTGCAGACTGGCCGGCACTCGCGCACTATCGCGACGAAAATATCAAGCTCGGAGACCCGGCCCCCGGAGAGAAGCGTGTGGTCTTTATGGGGGATTCCATCACAGAGTTCTGGGGTAAAACCTATGGCAAGTTTTTCCCCGGCAAGCCTTATGTGAATCGCGGCATCAGCGGACAGACGACGCCTCAAATGCTAGTGCGCTTTCAGCAGGATGTACTGCACCTGAAGCCCACCGTAGTCGTCCTTGCGGGCGGCATCAATGATATTGCAGGCAATACCGGACCGGAGTCCCTGGAAGATATCGAGGATAACTACCGCTCCATGGTTCAGTTGGCGAAGGCCGCTCACATCCGAGTCGTTATCACATCACCACTTCCCGCGTCATCGATCCCCTGGCGGCCAAGCTTGCATCCGGCAGAGACTGTCCGCCAGTTGAACTTATGGATCAAGGAATATGCGCAGACCGAGCATCTGGTATACGTCAACTACTATTCAGCGATGGTAGACGACCATGGCGGCATCCGTCCCGATCTCGCCATCGACAAAGCCGTACACCCTAACGATGCCGGTTACGCCATCATGGAGCCTTTGGCCCAGCAAGCGATTGAACGCGCGCTTGCCGAGCCACAGCCGTAACGCCAAACTCAAAGGTGGAACTACAACCCGCTGGCTTTCCCGCCTTGAACGAAGTGGCGAGCATAAGCAACCTCCGGCCGCTGAGAGTGTGCGCCATCGTTTGTAACCTTCAAGAGCTGTTTGTAATAGCTCTCTGCCTCTTCGTGCTTCCCTGCTGCTTCCGCAGCACGGCCTGCGTGATAGAGCGCGTTCAAACGATTGGGGCTCAGTTTTAGCGCTGTACGGTATTGCACCAGGGCCTCTGCCGGACGATTATCTACCAGAAGCATGTCGGCATACATCTCGCGTGCCGGGATATCGACCTCAGCCTGGCCTACACGGTCCTGCCTGTCCGCAGCAGAAGCGATGAATTGAAGAGCCTCTGCGTCCTTCTTATGCGCGAAGCTTTGCCACGCCTTGATCGTGTCCTGGGCTACCTGTCTCTCATCGGAGATCGGACTGCCATCGCTGGCAAGTTTGCCATAAACAGCATCAGCTTCTGCTGCTGCCCTGTCCGCTGCCACAGCATCACGAAGATGTCCGGCAGCGATAGTCTGCTCCCAGGCCCGGTAATACTGCGCAGAAACCAGGGGGTGAGCAGGCTCCGGAATAGCGAGGACAGCCTTCCAGTCGTGCGTCTCAAGACCATAGATGCCAGGCAGCTCTACCTCAAAGTAGGTCATGAAAAGGGCCATGCCATCGTTCTCAATGCCGGGCAGCGAGCGTAGATGCGCGAGCATGGGTTCGGTGTAATCGAGTACCCGCTTGGCATCCGCATCATCAGCCTCCTGGAGATAGGCATAGAGCAAAAACTCGTAGGCATGCATCTGATGCCCAACGCCACCCAGGTGATTTTTCTCGGCATACTCCGAGGCGTGAACCGAAGCCTCATTCGAATCGATGTCCTGCTGCCACATGCCCAGACGCGCGAAGATGTGGCCTGGCATATGCAGGGCATGCGCGGAAGATGGTGCGATCGACGCATATTTTTCCGCGGCGGCAAGCGCTTCGGGGGCTAACTGCGGGCTGTCGCAGGTGTGAATGATGTAATGGGCCAGCCCAGGGTGATCAGGATGTGCCTCGAAAGCAGGCTCCAACACAGCCAGGGCTTTGCGGGCATCTCCCACTGGATCCTGTGTGCCGATGCTGGCTGCCAAGCCAAGACCATAGAAGGCCGTGGCTTCGATATCCTCAGGATAAGCTGTGTGCAACGCACCCATTGCAGAGTCGTAGCCCTGCAGTGCTTTTTCATTTTGCGAAGGATCGGCGTGGAGATAGCCGCTCAGAGCCGCGATATAACGGCGTTCACGATCTGTCTTAGCATTGAGCGCAGTCGCTTTATCGATCTCCGCCACACCGGCCCTGCGGCGATCGTCAGGCATGCCATCCCAGAAGGGACGCCACTCGGTCATGGCCAATCCCCATTCGGCCATGGCGCAATTCGGATCGGCCACAGCCACCGCCTGAAACTGCTTCTCTGCTTCCTCATACCAAAAAGAATGCAGGAGAGCGACACCACGCTCAAAAGGCAGCTGCACAGACGCAGCACAGGAGATCGGCATATGAACGGCGCCGAACTTCTCGACCGACATCGTATCCCCGCCCTCCGCTCCATGGTGATGATGCTGTTGCGCCGAGAGAGATGCGGAAGAGACCAGCAGAACAGGAACAAAGCACATCGCGAAAAGCTTCTTCATCCCGCCAAAATTTATGGCGGAAGAAAACAATGGGGACTGAGTATATATAGCCAAGAGATACCTCTGTGTTTCTTTAATAAAAAGTGGTTGCCTGTTCTGTAAAAAAATGTCTTCAAAAGACTGCTAAATCCGAACCTGCAGGTTGTGCAATCTATAGGTTCGGATCAAGCGTATAGATCATCCAGCAAGTCCTGTGAGCCATCAAATTTCCCCGGAAATAACATGGTCAGCTACAAAGCGACGGGCTCTTCTACTTGTCTTTTCCTTACCAGCTCATAGTATCCCGTTGCCCAATCGTGGTCTTTCATTCCTGCTTCAATGGCCGCATCGAAGTTCTTTCCCATCAGTTCAGCCAGTGGTGTCTTCACGCCATTCGCGGCTGCCGCTTCACGAAACAATCGTACGTCTTTCTCACCCAGCTCCATCGAAGCCCCAACTTCCTTCGGTGGATTTGTAAGCGTTTTTCCATACACCTCATAAAGAGGTGAACGGAACGTCGCACTGTTTGCCATCTCTACAAATAGCTCGGGAGAAACTCCCATGGATTCTGCAACCATCATCGCCTCGGACAATGTGGCAACCATCGCAGCAACCGAAAAATTGCCTGCCAGCTTCATGGCATGAGCGCTCCACGGCTCCTCGGAAACAACCGTCATGCCCCGGGTATAGCTCTCCAATAGCGACCGCACACTCTGCACCGCCTCTTTAGCTCCGCCGACGACAGTCCACAGCTTGCCTTCGGCCGCGACATTCGGACGCCCAAACACCGGAGCACCGACGTACCTGTGACCACGTTTTGCATGTTCTAACGTAAGCCGCTTCGCGAGTGCGACGCTAATCGTGCCCACTGATACATGAACCGCATCCTTCGGCATGGCATCCAGCACTCCACCATCGAACAGAACTTCTTCCAGCGCAGCATCATTCAACAAGAGCGAAAATACTACTTCACAACTATTTACAGCCTCGGCAGCACTCAATGCCACCGTTGCGCCCTTCGATGCCAACTCTTTTGCCGCTGGTGAACTTCTATTCCACACCGTTACTTCGCAACCTGCATTCAACAAATGAGGAACCAGAGCGCTCCCCATCTTTCCAAGCCCTAAAAACGCAACCCGCATACAATCTCCAACTCTTCACATACATTTCATCTAAGCCGCTGACGCCCAACGGCCCTTTATTGAGGCAAATGTAGATTTTTGACCCAAATGGCGGAGAAAAACTGCCGTGGTCTGAGATCTAATTTGAAAACCCCACAATTTACAAAATATCACCATAGACCACGCCTTTAGGCATGAACCAGAATCTCGCGCGCATCTTCCAGCAGCGTGGGAAATAAGTCTCGAGCGACCAAGGTCATTCCCAGTTTTCCATTCGTGGTAATCACAGATACCTTTTGAATATCCGAAACGGCAGCGCTACCGGTAAAGAGGTTCTCGATTTTTAAATTGCCGTATTCCGTGCGTACCTTATAGCCGGCATAGTTGGTAACCATCAGTTCGTACCGTAATGGCGCCGCGCGGACAAACCGGTACAGGTCAAGCGCCCCATGCTCTTCTGCAACAATAGAAGAAAACGAACCGAGAAGGTATCGAGCTCCGTCGAGACTCTGAGCGGGCAGCATATCTTCTTTCACGGCCCTTGCAATATCCCAGAATGATGCTCCCTCTGAAAGAGGCACGCGACCACTATGAGCGGAAATCAATAAGCCTGCTGCATCTGGAATCATTAATGTCTTCCTCATATCGATAGGAGACATGCAACGAATTGGCCCAAGCTCCCATGCTTTCGAATAGCGCTTTCCAGCCAGAGCTAAAGCTGTAACCAGTGCAGCATGCACCGTAGTATTTTCTTCCTTGGAGCGCCGCAGTAACGCAGTTGTTTCGTTTTCTCCAAGCTGCCGGTGTTGTACGCGAATTTTGGGCAGCTCAAGGCGCGTTCCATCTCCCGAAGCGACAGACCTTCCCTTCAGCTTCTTTACGTACGGAGCTGGCGCAGGTAACCCAAGAAGTTGCCCCATACCAGGCTGCAATGCGAGAGGCTCGCCCAATTCTTCTCCCCCCATATCGGCCATCAAATCCTGGATCAACAGCAGATGTGATTTGCCATCGAGGCTACTATGGTGTGTTGTAAATAAAATGATAGAGCGATCTTTAGCATGAAAAAGTGTTGCCCGCGTGAGCGGACCGCTGCCATCCCCGAACGATTGCGCCAATTCACTTTCCATCTCTTCCTCTAATACCAGCCAATCGGTTAAAGGAACAATGCGCAAAGGGATGGAGGAACCATGTACTTTTTCGAAAAAAGGACGCTGACCTGGAATCTTCCTGATCGATGCAGACAGCAGAGGATGACGAGCCTGTACGGCAGACAGCGCATCCCTCCACTGCTTCATCGTCGTTGCGCCACGCACTTCGACAACAACCGAGTGAGATAGATTTGTATTGTGCTCCATCAGCCACATATATTCTTCAAACCCATCAAGATCGCGAAGCTTTGTTGCACTTACAGATTGATCCTGTTCAACATCTGAGGCATAAATAGCAGCAGTAGACAAAAGACCCTCCTTTATTTCCTGTAATACCCAAAGTGAATAAGACCGAGTAAATGCAATTTATGAAAGACAAGGACAGAGTTCTATTGACACTGGAAACTATCCATAGCGATCTACCGTATTCTTCTCAGCGGGTAGGGGGCTTCGATTGGTTCACCCATCGTTGCATCGCGAAACGGTAAACCTGTTTCTTGCGATACATCTGCGCGGATGGAATAACACGGTCGTCAGGCATCTATTCCCGGCATTGATCTTTTGCCACCCAGTCTGGCCGATAATCGCCCAGGCAGTGATGTAGACGTTTCTGTGTCTCTGCCAGGCAGGCACCACGAGCGAAAACCAGGCCGGCACGATCGTGCCGGCCTGGTTTTCGTTCATAAAGTGGGTTCAGATTTGGGTTGCTCCGGCGCATTTCGGTGCAAAATGCTTTATTTGCATAATTTGGATCCTATTTGGGAATAAAGCATGCAATCGAGTGTTTCTCCATTAGCAAGCAGCGGTATGTACGGCCGCCTAAAAGGAAGAACATGATTCCCCATATCGGTCCAGAAATGATAGCCGTGATTCTAAACAGTTCCAATACAGCGACGCACAGATCTCAATGGCTTACTTTCGATGTTTCACATTTACTACGAGCCCTATCGCCAGGTTCCGTCCGCAGAGGGACCTCCCTCCTGCCTCGGTTCTCTCTTGCCGTTCTCTTGTCAACCACCGTTAGCATTGCCAGGCTTACGCTTTACCTACTCACCCAATAGTCATCATCCTCGCCGCGGAGAGAACAGCAATCCCTGGGAGGATCAAAGCTTCGATCGGTGCTAGTTCCAAATCGAAGATTCGGAGATGCAAGATAAAGTGCTACTGGAGGGGGCAGACTTCAGACCCCCAGAAGAGGTATATTTTATGTACCCTGAAGAGTCATACCTTAGACCCCCTGAAGAGACGTGCTCTGAGCGATGTTGGGCCCTAGTATAAAACGCGCATTCCGTAGACAATGCAAGAATGATGTTCCAGAAAGTCGGTCGAAGCAGTAAGACGGAGGCCTTCGGCTTAGAATATATAGACGCCCTGTATGGTTATGCCCTCATGCTCACGCGGAATCGCAGTGACGCAGAAGATTTGGTGCAGGAAACCTATGTCCGCGCGCTGGATGCGAAGGACCGGCTCCGTGAAGACAGCAATGTTAAAGGTTGGTTTTTTACCATTCTTCGAAACTTATGGTTGAACCAGTTACGAAAGCGCAAATCAGAGCCGCACCTCGTCGAGATCGATGGCCAGGAAGGCGGTGCCGACTATCTGTCCGGCAATACACCAAATTCAGATGAGATTCTCGTTGCCAAGGAAGATGTGGAACAGGTTCGTTTCGCTATACGTCAACTTTCTCCCGAGTTTCAAGAAGTTATCCATTTGCGAGAGTTTGAAGAACTGTCATATCAGCAGATTGCGATTGTCCTTAGTTGCCCAACAGGCACAGTCATGTCACGCCTGGGAAGAGCTCGCGCGAAACTCCGCGTTCTGTTAACTCCAACGTGGAGCCAGCCGGCAAGCTCAGGAAAGGACTCACGCTCATGAAAAGTCACGAAGATTACGACACGATGATTCAGCTCTTCATTGACGACGAGCTACCAGAGGGCGAACGTGAGGAATTCCTCGCTCATTTTAAGGATTGTGGCGATTGTCAGAAAATCCTGGAAGAGGCAAAGGCATTCTCCGAAACGGTACGGCGGGCGCGCCCACAAGTTCAGGCACCTGCTGCTCTGCGTGCGCGAGTCCTGAACCAGATGGACAGAAGAACCCACAATAAAGCCGGCTTGACCGCGCTGCCTCAAATACAAGCGGCTGTCCGCCTTTACTGGAGACCACTTTCCATGGCCGCGATGCTTTGTATCGTTGTAGGAGGAGGACTGTCGATCTCTCACTTCCGCCGGGTGTCGCTCGCCAATGATTTCATCCGTTCCGCCGTTGCCAATCATCGCAAGTTTGAAGTCGAAACATCACTCGATATAACCTCCAGTTCCCCGCAGGAGGTATCCTCTTGGTTCTCCCAACGAGTCTCGTTTCCCTTCCGAATGCCTAATGCAGGTATCGCGTCTGATGATCGTGCAAAGTACAAACTTATGGGAGGACGCTTGGTGGATTTTGGCGGCCAGCGAGCAGCTCTTGTGGTATTCCAGATGCCAAACAACCGCATCAGTCTGCTGGTCTCCTCCGATAAATTAGCAAAAGCCATGGGCGGAAAGATTACCCAGTCAAGCGGTTTGAGATTTCACGCCAGAGACATGAATGAACTCCACATTGCTACCTGGGATAACAAGGGACTTACCTACGCGCTCGTCTCCTCGGTTGCGATGGGGAGCAGTGGGTCGTGCTCGACCTGCCATAGGAGTTCAGCCACAGGCGTTGCCAAAAACAAGAAACCACAGGATGTCGTAGAACATGTACTGCAGGCCTCAGAGAAAAACCCTCTTCAGGAAATTATCCCGAATTCTGTGGGCGTCTCTGCTGGCCGATAAACTGTGATTCACAATTCAGTCACTGCATTTCTACTCAATCTAGAGCTAAAACCATTCCGTCCAAAGCAAAGGCGAGGATATTGCTATCTGCCTCATGCCAACTACAGACATGGATATTCCGGCCCCAAGGATTGAAATCTATTTCAGATTCAAGCCCTGGGGCTCACCAAGTGTCAGAAGAGGTGCACCAGCACCGATTTAAAAGTGGTAGGCCGCGCCAATAGTACCGACTAGGGGGCTAAGACCGTGATTCTCAAAAGATGGCCACTCTTGCTGCTCAATGTCAAACAGCCGGACATTGAGCCGTTTGGTAGCTCTTAAATCTACACCTCCACCAAACGCATAGATGAAGAAGTTCCCCGAGCTATCAGCTGGGTAGTAGCCTTTTTGAAACTCGAAGTTGCCAATCCCGAACAACGCTTTGGCATACGGACGGAAACGTCCTATCCTCCACTCATATCGCGGCCCCAGAAGATACGAACTTTGTCCTATGTCGGACGGCGTAATGATCTTCAGGTCATGAATCTCGCCATCGATTCCCAAGTGGCGAAAACGCCTGAAATCTAACGTCCCATAGATTGTGATCCCTTTGATATGTGGAGCGGAGTAGTCAGGTTGGGCAGCGCTTATGCCAACTCCGATCTGAAGATCCAACGGTCGTGATGCAGCCGGCGTTGCTTGCGCGAAAAGCCCGCAGGGAAAAGCGATGAGAACTACCAATAAAGCTAGATATCGTTGTATTTGCATCAGGTTCCTTTTGTAAATCTTTCCTATCATAGCCTTCGCGCATTCTCGGCTACACTACGTGGCGCTCTTTGCGTGTCTCTTCTTGTAGAAGCCTTATTGAAATAGCCTCTATTTCGGATGCATATACATTCCAGGTAAACGATCCCATCTTGTGCATTCCACGTTGGAATGGATCCTACGTCTTCATAATCAGGATCAATACCCTATTTAGCACAGATGCTTCCTGATTCTTAAGACGGCCAAACGTTGCCTTCGGATGTATCGATGAATCGGGATTTATACCAAAGGCACCAAACATGACAAAAAGCTGACATCCTCCAGAAGTCTTCCCCGTTGCAAGGGGCTTGGGCAAGGATATTTCGACACCTGTCAAATTTGTGTCAAGAGGGATTCAAAGGCTTTGGGGGCGTCGCTGGCAGGAGTTTGAAGACGCCGAAAATAGTCTTTGGAACACCCGATCAACAGTGCAACCAAAGCGCATTTGCACTGATTGCGATATCTGCCAGAATTGAGGCTCCAGAAATCGTATGCTGTTTTCGACCTCTCAGCTCTGTCACTCCACCCAAAGCTGATCCATAGGGATCGCGCTATCCCATTTTTTTGCGGCGGCACCACGAGGCAGACTGACCTGCCTCCTGTTGACAGAAACATCTGTGAGCTCATGACCGCTACGTGAAATCGCTGTCCAGGGGAGCCCACGACGCTTGGCTTCAATGCATAGATCTACAAAGGTCGAGAACCGCTGCTTGAATTTTGACGCATCGAAGGAACGTGCATTCGACTGTATCCGGACCGGATCATACCGTTCCTGCTCACTCTCGAAGCACAAAATAGCGCCTACTAGGGATTCGGTCGTTTGCTCTTCAAAGTGCAATCCCGTGACGTGAGGAATTACCGTCTCGAGCACGCCGCCTCGCCCATAGGCAATGACCGGCCTGCCATAGGACTGGCACTCCAACGGAACGATTCCAAAGTCTTCCTTTGCAGCAAACAGCAGAGCTTTGCAGCGGGCATACAAAGATGCCAGTTGAGCGGTCGGTACCCGGTCGGCAAATTCTATTGTCGGCCCTGCAATTCTCTTGAGATTCCGGAGCTCGCGCCCACGGCCCACGATGATCAACCGTCGTCCAAGCCGATTGCATGCATGAATCAGTAGATCTACACGCTTGGAGGCTACTAGTCTTCCCACAGACAGGTAGTAGTCCTCAGTCTGAGCATCGATATATCCACTGTTCGCTTCTACGGGAGCATAGACCACTTCACTCTCTAGCCCATAGTGGGTGCGAACACGCTGAGAAATGTATTGCGAATTGGTAGCAAAACCAGTGACCCGTTGAGCGGCAATATAATCCCACATCCGCAGGTGACGCGTCACAAGCTTGAAGATCGGCCTGGCCAGCCAGGGCAGCGCCTCAAGATATTCACGGTATTGGTCGTACAAGCAGCGCATCGGGCTGTGGCAGAAGCACACATGCGTCGTTTCGTCATCCAGCAGCACACCCTTGATTACACAGGAATCGCTTGAGAGGACCAGATCGTACCCCCGCAGATCGATTGCCTCAAACAGCATAGGGTAAATCGGAAGCAAGTGTCTGTAAAAATGGTACTTCCCTGGGAGGTTGTTCCATTTCGAAGAGATGACTTTTCGGTTGGCAAGCTGTGGCGGCAACCCGCTCTTCTCGCAAAAGAGCGTGAAGATATCCGCCTCCGGATAGAGCTCGGCCACGATCCCCACAGACTGCTCGGCACCGCCCAAGGCCAAAAACCAAGGATGAACGATTGCAACGCGCATATCTCTGAGGCCCCCTGTCGCTTTTTCAAAGTAAATCAAACTTGCATCTCTAAAATTCTTAGCCCATCATATACTATAACGCGCTTAACTCTATGCAGCACTTCAATTTGGCTCTATGCAGTGAAAAATTTAGCTCTGAGCAAAAGAATCTATTATTATGATGCGGTTTTGCCCCCTGCCGTTTACCGACGGAACAAAAATTTACTTGGGCATGAGATGCCTTCTGCCGAATCTGGGAAGGCTTTGTACTGTGGAACCCCGGCATTCGGAACAACTCCCTATCGGTTCAGCCGATGTTCATATGCCTCAAGATTGGAATCTTTTCCTGAACCCTATCACAGCGGAGTGGTAGGGGCATGCCCGTAAAAACTTCAAGCGATGCAACGCAATCGCTCTCGAGCCTGGATCAACACTGTGTTGCGTGGCGATACGGCAGCCCGGCAAGCAGAAGTTCACGCAACTCGACTGGCCTTCGAGGCCAAGACTTGACCAAGCCGGATTGAAGTGGCCTCAACCGTGCGATACATGATAGCGGCTAGAACGATCGTCACAACGAGATACGGAATCAACCAAACCACCGGTGTGGCCCTGTTGTAAAAGATGTATCCGAAGGCAAACAGAATGGGGGCGTGAATCAGGTATACGCTGTACGAAATCTTTCCCAAAAACAGGATCGGAGGCTGAAGCAGCCAGGAGTCAATTCGCTTGTTGATGAGCGAAAAGAGGATGATTCCTGAGGCTCCAATCGCAGTAAGACTATCCCAGGCAGCAGCCTCCCATCCCAGGTAATTCAATAAAGATGGGGTGTATGCATAGAGAAATACGCAAAACAAAAAGACAGCCCAATAGGTGGTTCGCTTTAGCTTGTTCAAGCGGCCTTCGAGGTAAGGCCAGTATCTTGCAAGCAGAATGCCGAAGATAAACATCCCCGTATATCCCACGGTCTGAGAAAAGCTATACGCGTTCGGTGCAACTTTGTTCAAGCCCAGATTGACCAAGAAACACGTAAGAGCAATCAAGCCCCCAATTCTGGCCCGAAAGCGCAAAGTCAGAGCGCAGACCAGTGGAAAGATCAAGGAGATACGCATCTCCTGCACCAGCGTCCAAAAGGATATGTTGTAGCGACCTGGATTGTAGTTCCCCAGAAACAAGAGGTGCTGCGCAACATACTTCCATTGCGGACGCTCCGTCCAGGCATTGTCTACCCAGGCACCATATTCGTGCAGTCCATGCCACTTCCAGCACCCCAGAAGAGCCACTCCCAGAGCAACAAGATACGGCAGATAGATACGGCACACTCTCTTGATGAGATAGCCGCTATACACCACACGCTTCCCAGCGACCTGAGGCAACGAAAGCACAAAGCCGCTCAGAACGAAGAACATCATGACGGAAGAGTGGCCCGCAATGAGAAGCCTAAATGGCAGGAGTTGGAGCAGGAAAGCAATATATCTGGAATGAGGCGTGAGGATCCAGAAAATATGCCAATGATGAAGAACAACGGCAAGGGCAGCCAATCCTCTGAGAGAATCTAACTGATAGAAGTGCTTTCTATCCTTGACATGCAATGCGTATGTCATCCCCACCCCTGAAATTCGATCATAATTCGATTGGCCCTCGAGTGTCGGCACACAACGCTAGGGTAGCTGCGATGGCACAAGCAGCACAACTGAATGAATGGGCGTCGCTTACCTTAATGTTAGCACCCCAAACGCGTCTTCCCCGATTTTACCCAGGCGCTCGGGCCCGTTCGCCTATTCCCTGCATACACCAGATGAAAGGCGGCAGGCTCCTATTCAGTCCCCGCTCAGAATGATATTTCGGATGACTATGGTAAAATCGGGAGAATAATTTGCTGTGCTGATGGATCTTTTGTCTCGCATTCTCCGGCACCTCAGCCTTACACCTCTTACCCAGAGAGTTCGACCGCTACAGCCTAAAACCTCAATGAATACAGCTGTTGGAGTGATCGGTTGAATGGATTGTGGACACGAAGACACTATGGTCATCGCACCCTTACCTGAAAACCAATTGGAAAATCTGGCACCTGCTCGAAACATCCCTTCCCTGGATGGACTTAGAGCGCTCTCAATTTTGCTGGTGATCTTTGCTCATTCCAGTTGGTATCTTCCATCCTGGATAACGCAAAATTCCATTTTTCATTCGGTCATCGGAAATGGCTATCACGGCGTGGCAGTTTTTTTTGTTATTAGCGGATACCTCATAACTACTCTGCTTTTGCGCGAGTTCGACAAGACCAGAACCGTCTCCCTGAAACATTTTTATTTTCGCCGCACCCTAAGAATTTTTCCACCATTTTATTTTTTCCTGGGGGTAATGGGCGTTCTATGGGCAGTCCACATCATTCCGGAAGATCTGCGCAGTTTTATTGCATCTTTGACCTATACTTGGGCCTATTATCCTGGAGCTCATGGTTACTTCATTACTCATACGTGGTCGTTGAGCATTGAGGAACAGTTTTACCTCATATGGCCACTGCTGTTCGTATTCCTGCATCGCAGGAGCAAGCTGATCGCAGCTAGCACGCTACTCATTGTAGCCATGCCGTTTATTCGAGTCTTGTTCTATTTCATATTGCCACACCTGCGCGGCCACGAATTCTATATGGTTCACGGGTGGATCGATACAATGATGGTCGGTTGTCTGCTTGCGCTTGTGAAACATCAAGGCAAATGGAAGGCGTGGCAGCAACGCTACATAAATGGCTGGACGGTAAGCGCGATGGCAATCATCGCCTTCTACATCAACCCGGTTGTAACGGCTGCTCTTCCGAAGAGATCAAGTGGAATCTTTGCCCTTGGCATCAGCCCAACGGTTACAGCATTCTGCATCGGCGGAATCCTGATGTATCTAACAAGCACGGAAAACCCCTTGATTCTGAGGCTATTCAACAATCGTGCAATTCGTCATGTGGGTGTACTGTCATACAGTCTCTACCTATGGCAGCAGCTCTTTATGTCGCATGAATTTTCTTTCCTCCCATATGGCTATCTTTATGCATTCGCCATTGCGGAGTGCTCGTTCTGGCTTGTGGAAAAACCCTCTTTACATCTGCGGGCAAAGCTCGAAGCCACATGGTGGCCAATTCGAGAGCCAAGAGGATCGGATCGGGGAACCGTAAAGGAGGGGTGAAAGTAACTTCATAGGAGGTTACGCGCTGATGTCTTCCGCAAAGATACAATAGGAGACAGATGCAAGCCTTTGATTTTGGGTTCTCGGTCGCTATCTCCCTGAAAACCCCCTATCTTTAATTAGGCAAGGATCCGCATTCCTTGTTTGGAGCACACCTGATCGTGTCGATCCCAAAAGATTCAATTAGGCAAGCTTCCGAGGGTTCCATTCATCTGGATGCCCTTCGAGGTGCTGCAGCACTCATCGTCTTCGCAAATCATACGAGAGCTTTATATTTTTCTTCTTTACTGAAGCCGGCACAACCGGCGCATGCTTTGGCTGTGCAGAGACCCTCGACTCAACAATCGATCGTCCCAGAAGGTTTTGGTGAAATCAAATTTGCCAGCGAAGCCGTGGTGATCTTTTTTGTACTCAGCGGTTATCTTGTTGGCGGAAGCGTGATTCGCTCGTTGCGAACTGCACGGTGGTCCTGGCGTGTGTACCTTACAAAGCGGATAACACGCTTATGGATCGTTCTGATTCCGGCAATCCTGATTGGCGTAACACTGGATTATGTAGGCATCCATATATCCGGCCCAGGGAGTGTCTATACGCAACCAGCGGGCATGGAGCTTGGGGTTGCATTCAAACTTTTTGAGCGGTTTCACCCCACTGTTCTGATAGGAAATGCACTCTTCCTTGAAGGGATTCTGGTTCCTTTCCCTGGAACAAATGCTTCGATCTGGAGCCTTGTAAACGAGTTTTGGTACTACCTCGCGTTTCCGCTTGCAGCTCTGGCATTGGCTACGAAAAGACACTGGCTGTTACGGCTGACATGGGGGATAGGAGCCTGTGCGATCCTCATATTCGTTGGCTGGCCTATTGCAATCTTGTTTCCAATCTGGGTTTTTGGAGCGTTGGCAAGTGTGCTGCCAAGGAAGCTTTCGTTGAAGCAGGCAAAGGGGCTCTCCTGGATCTCTGGTGCCTTGCTATTGGTGGGCATGTTTGGGGTGCGGTTGCTTCCCGTTCGAGCAGTTCAAGCCGAGTATATCGTTGGCTTGCTCACAAGCCTTTTGCTGTGGTGTGTTGTCCAACAAACCTCGCCAGCCAAAGAAGGCCTCTACAAGACCGTCGCAGGGTTCTTTTCACGTATCTCGTACACCCTATACCTCTTCCATCTGCCCATGGCGGTTTTCCTTTGTGGTCTTTTGAACTCACCATGGCATGGGTGGGCATATACCCCCAAGAATGTGGCGATGTATCTTGCCAGCGATACGGTGATCGTGATTCTGGTATATGGCTTATGGAGGTTATTCGAGTCAAACACAGATTTGATCCGCGCGAAGGTCTTTGAACGTGAGCGGAGGATGAGCTAAACGTTCTAGTAACCATTCGAATTCCTGCGGCGGCGCGCACAAGGGATAAGTTTGTCGTTCGTAGATTCCAGCTTGCATCTACAATTTAGATACGACAGTATCAGGAGTTCAGAGCAATCTCCGCTGGGCTCGACAAATAGAAGAATCAGGAATCGAACTTACATGGATCAGGTTAATGCACGCATCGAGAAGCTGCCATTCGGCCGCCCCATGGCCTTGGGCGTCTGGCTCACTGGCATCTGTTTTTTGATTCCTGCATTCTATTTATTTACGCATGGTCAGATGCGAATCCTGATCGCCTTCATGTTTTTCGGGGCGCTGCTCATGTCTTGGACTCTCAATAGGACTTTAGGAATAGCTGCAACCTTCACCTTCCTGCTGACCCTCGGCGATATTCGCCGCATCCTGGATATGATCGCACCAAGCTATCAAGGGCTCGATCTCCTTCTATTGGTAGGACCGATCTTTGCCGTATATCTTGCGGTGCCCTTATTGATGCGATTGAAAGTCGCTGACACGATCTCAAAGGCGGTCCTGGCTCTGATGGCGCTCATGATCGTGGAGATATTCAATCCACGCCAAGGATCGATTATTGTTGGGGTGTCGGGAGCGTTGTTCTATGTAATTCCCATCTTATGGTTTTGGATTGCCAGGAACTATGCCACCGACCGAATGATGGATACGCTGATTTATCGCGTGTTTCTCCCCATTGGAATTCTGGACGGTCTGCTGGGTGTCGCGCAGGCATACGTCGGCTTTTTCCCTTGGGAAAGAGACTGGGCCCTGAAGCTTGGGAATCAGTATCTCTATCACGCCGGACACATGCGCTCCTTTGGCTTCTCCACCGGCGCTTCTGAATTCGCGAGCACACTCCTGATTGCCAGTGTCTGTGTTTTGGCAGCAATCTTTGCAGGGAAACGGGCATACATTCTATTGCTGCCCATTCTATTAGCTGCATCCCTGCTGGCCTCTTCACGTGGCTTGATTGTCAAGCTTCTCTTCGCAGGCGCAATGATATGGGCAGTTCGCAGCAAGGGTGGCAAGAACTGGTTACCGAGGTTCATCTTTGCTCTCGTTGTCGGCCTTGGCCTTACGTACTATTCCGCCTCCCATGCCGGCGGCGACGAGCCTCGCTCCGCTCAAAGCGATACAGCAAGCACTGCTCAAATCGCAACGGCACATGTTACCCAGGGACTCGCCGATCCCGGACATTCCACGGCTGGTCTCCATTGGCAGATCTTTGTTGGAGGCATCGTAAAAGGATTTACCTATCCCATTGGAACAGGAATTGGTGCCATTACTCTAGGCGCCGGGAAATTCGCGGCAGGCGGGGCAACCATGGGATCTTCAGAGGTAGACATCAGCGATGCCTTTATCACAATGGGTTTCTTTGGAGGCTTTCTCTACCTCTTCATCATCTATATGGTCTTTCGTCTTGCATTCTTCTATATCCGAGAAGGATCACTCAGCATGAGTCTTACCTATATGGGACTTTTCGCAGCGCTCATTGGTGCGTGGTTAGCCTTGGGGCAATATTCGACAGCTCCCTTTATTTGGTTTTGCATTGGATCTCTTGTCCGTAAGCAGTCACTCTTGCAATCCGCTGGTTTCCAGTCCAAGAGCAGTAATGTAAAAACACTGAAGAACGTCACTGCAAGCAGAGTTTAACGCTTGCAACTCACTCAAACGGGCTACGGCATCTCGAATCAAACCATATTCTTGATAGTCGCTCATCTGTGAACTAGTATGAGGACAGATCGCACCTATTTCTTTATGGCTAAACCTGGTGAGAAGGTTCGCTTCACTGATACGACGGCTTCCGTCTTGCTTGATCTGGTGCGGGGTCTGGCAGCATTGCTTGTGCTATCCGTTCATCTACGGAATATGCTCTTCGTTGATTATCCAGAAGCCATTCAGCACGGAGCCTCTAAACTATTAGTCATTCCCTATGTGCTTAGCTCTGGGGGACATCAGGCTGTCGTTATCTTTTTTGTGCTCAGCGGCTATCTGGTCGGTGGAAGCGTACTGCGTTTACTGCGACAAAGACAGTGGCAATGGAGATCGTATTTGCTCCATCGCATCGTACGCTTATGGATCGTCTTACTTCCCGGCCTTCTTCTTTGTTTTCTACTCGATTCAATCGGCCTTCGATCGCATAGCTTGCTATATCACGGAATTATTCCGAACTATGAGACCGGCGATATCTCTCAGCTACATACGATCAAGATTTTCTTTGGCAACCTGTTTTTTCTTCAACCGATGTGGGTGCCGACCTACGGATCGGATGGATCTCTCTGGAGCCTTTCATACGAATTCTGGTACTACCTTCTTTTTCCTCTCGGCCTTATCGCCATTCGTAGAGAGTTTTCATGGAGGACCAGATGCGCATGCCTTATCGGCTTCATCGCTTCTTCCTGGTTTGTGCGAATTCACATCCTCCCACTATTCCCAATATGGCTTTTGGGGGTAGCGTTGACGATGGTTCCAGCTCCACGCCTGGGATTGGCTGTTCGCTGGATGGCGGCAGCACTCTACATGCCGCTTATTTTCGTTTTCTCTCGAAAAGCCATCTGGTCACTCTTAGTTCAGGATTACATTTTTGCTATCGTCAGTGCTCTGTTTCTTTGGATTATGCTTTCAGCAAAAGATGAGGCAGATAAATCGGGATACTTCACCCGAGGGTCACGTGGACTGTCCCGCTTCTCTTACACCCTCTATGTGGCTCACCTGCCTTTCTTATTGCTTGCAGCCTCTTTACTGATAGGGACCCAGCGGTGGCTCCCAGATGTCAGGCACATTGCTGAAGCATTAGGCTTACTTGTGGTGGCACTGATTTATTCCTATGGCATTGCGGCGGTCACTGAATACAAGACAGAGGTATTTCGTCACTGGCTAGAACGCAACCTGGGAATCTTTTCAGCTCCGAAGGCACATGCTCCAAGCCTGCTGCGACAAGAAGTGTTACCTGGAAAAGACAAATCATAGCG
Organism: Granulicella mallensis MP5ACTX8; assembly: GCF_000178955.2. Taxonomy (NCBI): domain Bacteria; kingdom Pseudomonadati; phylum Acidobacteriota; class Terriglobia; order Terriglobales; family Acidobacteriaceae; genus Granulicella; species Granulicella mallensis. The sequence continues at coordinate 3,142,181 of NC_016631.1, forward strand.
ATGCAATCGCCTTAGCTCTCTTGTGCATAGGGCGTGCCATCAAACCATTCTTGAAGCGAAATTGAGCTATGCAGTCAGTTTGTTGACATGCCCTAGAGACTCGCTAGCGGTTTACCTCAATATCAGGAGAATCGCTTTTTGAGATTCAGGATGGGGGCTTCGAAATAATGATAGCTCAATATTGCAGCCCCTAGAGTTATAGCTAATGAGGAGATAACCACAATAGCTCCGCCTAAAAGATCTGAGTGTACAAGCCGCTGGATCGGATGTACCGCCTGAACGAGGAAGACAAACAAAAGACCGTGGTATATATAAAGCCCATAGCTGTAGCGCCCGAAGAAGCGAAGAAATCTGAGGCGGCCAATCCGAGCGATCCAGCCTCTTCCCTGTTGTGCAAAAAAAACTAAGCACGCGAAACAGACCGCCACAACGGTATAGCCGAAGGTCGCAAGAACCTGGTTTCCGTGCGTAGTGAATCTCATACTTATAAGCACAATGAGGGTGGTTAAGCTTGAGACGACAAATACTCTCTTAACTGGGATGCGTTCCGGCAACGGCCCTCTAACCAATAGTGCAGCGATTCCTCCGCAGACTAGCGTGTCAATCCGCGTAGGCAATAGGGGGAAGATGTGAAAAAAAGTGACTCCACGATAGACAAGAATGATGCGCAGTATAAGAGCGGCCAGCATGATTGCTACCGAGACTTGCAACAGCCTCCTTCGGTCTCGGACATGCCAGACGATAAATGGCCAAACCAAATAAAACTGCTCTTCCACTGCCAGCGTCCAAAAATGTCCGACCATCATCTTTGGCCCCGGAGAGGCAAGTCCCGGGGTAAAGAGGGGCATCATATTGGAAAGATAAAAAAAGTAGAGAAGATGCCCAGGTTTCCAGTGAAGCTGGAGAACGGGTGTTAAAAGCAGAAATAGCAGCAGAACACCGTAATATAGAGGAAAGATTCTTAGCGAACGTCGCGCATAGAAGTTTTTGACCCGATGAGGCTTATGCGCGGTATCGTAAAGGATTCCTGTAATAAGAAACCCGGAAAGCACGAAAAAGAGATCAACCCCCATCCACCCCGTATCCGCGATGCCAGACCAGATTTGAATCAGCCAATTTGAACTCTTGCTACCACCTCCGAAGTGGTAGCAAAACACAGCCAGTATCGCGATTCCACGCAAACCATCCAGCGCCGGGTAGTGACGGCTTGATTCCCCCTTGAATTCACTCCGGGATGATTCTTGCTGATCAAGCTGAGAAACTTGCATTTCACCTCTCTTGCGCCATGCTGACCTTTGCTACAAGCAGGCATGCCGTCGATTGAGAGAAGCCGGGTCTTGCTGGCTAACTCGATAAGTCTGTCCCATTAGTTGGCGAGAGTACCAAAGCCACAGGAGCAGGTTCTGCAAACGTATCGCACACACGGAAATGCGTCACATTTGCAAGACTGCGCTCCCTCCAAATGATTGGACGCTGCAATTATTTTATAACTGCTACATCCACACCAGCACTGAGCGCACTTGCGGTAGCTGAAGGAAGAGCATACTGGAGGAACCGCTTGAAACCGCTATGTGGCATAACCAGAACATCTGAGGCCTGTAGTACCAGATTGGGGGCGGCATTTTTTACTACCTGGTTAAAGTCGACAGGGATCGTTTCCGTTCCAGTTGCCGTCTTACGGATGATTGTGGCTTTGGAAGCCGAGGCTGTGACCGTCCATCCACGACACAGCGCCAGGATATTAAGCAGACTTAAGTCGCGGCCCAGCGGAATAGAATACGCCCCAGGCGCATTCACGTCACCAATGACATAAACAAAATCCGCCTGAGCTACGACGATAGTATCTCCTGGAAAGACCGGAGTGGAATTCTGAACTGCAGAATAATTGGTTGACCTAACCTGTATCACAAGCGGATGAGTTGGATCGCTATGGTGAGTAATCGTAATCGTCGAACCCTCATTCTGGGTAGGTCCCCCCGCGAAAGATAGTGCTTCGTAGAGCGTATGAGGCCCAAAGAGCGGATAAGTGCCGGGAGCGCGGACTTCTCCCATCAGAGTGATGCCCTGCGTTGCAAATTGAAAGATCTGAACGGTTACATGAGGATCAAGCATGATCTGCCCGTCACGGAGACGCTTTTCAATGGCACGCGCCGCCTGATTAGAGTTGAGGCCAGCAACCTCTAATTGGCCTCCGACGGGCAAGTCCACCCTGCCCTCCTGATCGACACGAAGCCTCCCCGATAGCTCTATAGTATTGAACACCGTCACATCGACAACGTCGCCTGCACCCAGGACAAGCTGGCCAGTCTCCGTTACATTCGGGCCATAGGGGGCGAGTCTATCCGGAGTGGCCGATTGCGCGTGGCTTGACTGTACGCCTGGGCCGATCAGAAGTAACCCAAGGCAAAGCAACAACGTTGGGATGCCCGCCGTCCGGAGCCAATCATTTTTTGATTGACCGCAGGTTTCTATCAGCTCAGTTGTAATATCCACTACCGTAGCCTCCGTAATAGCCCGTTTGAGTGACAGCCATGTCGTTGATAACCACGCCCGCCACCTGGGCGTTTGTGTGTCGCAGAACATCGCGAATGCGCTTGAGTGCACCAAGCGGTGTCATGTTATAGCGGGTAACAAGAATGAGTGCATCCGCCCAGCTTGCAAGGGGCAAGCTATCGCTCACAATCAGCAAAGGAGCTGAGTCGACGATGATGTAATCAAATTCCTGCTCCCATTGTTGCAGGAGCGAGTAGAACTTATTAGAGCCGAGAGCTTCCGAAGGAAGGGCAACCTTCTTTCCGGCAGTCAACAGAAAGAGATTATCAAGGTCCGGAAGAGGATTGGTGAAGGGCTCGGCAGTATCATCTCCAAGAATCAAATTACTGAGACCGCGCTTGTTCTCGACACCAAATTTACTGTGCAGGGCTGGGCGCCGAAGATCAGCGTCTACCAGCAAAACTCGAGCACCTTTCTGCGCCAGTACCACCCCATAGTTGGCCGTTGTGGAACTTTTACCTTCTCCCGGGATGGTGCTGCTAACTAACAACATCTTCGCTGGCCTATCAATAGAAGACAGCAGAAGAGCATTGCGCAGGTTACGAAAAGCTTCTGCGTTTACGGACAACGGGCTGTTATAAGCCACCAACATCTGAGACGCATCGAAAGCAGGGGCATCGCCTTTGTTGTCTGTCCTCTGTGCTATCGAGATATGAGGAATAATTGCAAGCAGCTGATACCCCAAGGCGCGCTCGATCTGATCCACGCTCTGCAGTTTGTCCGATAAGGCTTCCCGGAGGAATGCCGAACCTACCCCAGCAAAAAGACCCAGAACCAAACCGAAACTCAGAATGACTAATTTCTTGGGTTCGACAGGGATCAATGGGGCCCGGGCTGTATCTACCCGCATGGTATTGACGCTTTGCAACCCAGCATCGACTCCTGCCTGCTGGAGCTTGTATTGCAGCGTATTGTAAAGCTCTCTGCTGGAGCTTCCCTCCGCATACAACACCGCGAACTCTGCCGCTTTGCGATTGAGGGCGTACGCCTTATCGGTCTGTTCATCGTATTGCTGCTGCAGTGAGCTCTGAATCGCAACAGCAGTATCGTACTCTTGCTTCAAGCGATTCTTCACGATGGAACTCTGGCGCTCGAGCTCTGCGTCAGTTTTTTGCATCTGGTCCTTGACTTGGGCAAGCGGCGGGTAGTTTTGCCCGAACTTAGTCGAAAGTTGTACATATTGACCGTACAACGTTGCCTGCTGCGATTGCAGGGCGGCCAAATTGGCACTGGGGAACATGGCTGCCAGAACAGCTGTATTTCCGTTCTCGGCAGCACGCATCTGGGCCTCTTTGACGATCCGATCGCCCTGGGCTACGGTCAAACGATTATTCAGCTGCGTGAGACGATCTGTCACCGTAGAGGCGGATGGGCTTGGCGATTCTCCCCCGCCATCCTTGCTGGATCCGGAGCTGCCTCCACCCAGCATGAGAATGTTGTTCTTTTCCTGGAAGTCAGCTAGCTTCTTCTGCGCTTCGGCAGCGCGTTCTCGGAGAGAATCCATCTCGCTGGACAGCCACTTCGTGACCTGAGTGACCGAACCATAACGACTATCAAAGGTCTGACGGAGATATGCCTCAATCAAACGGTTAGCGAGGAGTGCTGCTACCTGCGGATTCGGGTTACGGAATGAGATTGTTACCAATTGCGTGCTCGGCACCTGGAGCACATTGATCTGCGATTTGAAATGACTGAGCATCTCTTCTTGCGCCGGCGAGAGAGAGATCGCTCCAAGAGGAATCGCTAATTGCTTTGCGTTGGGACCGGCGTACTCCCGGAACTCCTCATCCGAAAGAGAGTGCATGGTGTCAATGGCCACAGCATCGCTCTTAATGATGGCCATCTCCGTGGCAATCAACTCCGCAGAGTCCGCCTGAGTCCCCGTCAAATCGGCAAGACCCAGCGAGCCAATACGGCCCGGATCGATTCGGATGCTGGCCGTAGCCTCATAAATCGGAGTTACGGATTTAACGTACACGACTGCAACAACCGTGCCGATCACGATGCAGGCAAGAATGAACCATTTATGCCTGCCAAGCATTTGGGCGATGTCGCCGAGAGACAAGGCTGAAGCTGAATCCGCCTCCGTGAGGGAACGCTGATCGAGCTTCCCCTCTGTGTCCGGCTGCGTTGTTTGAACCCTCATCTGCCGATCTCCGTTCCCTTTTGCCAGTTATTGTTTTTTAACTCAAATTCAACACGAGAAAAGCCATCAAGCAGTTCAGGACGACTGTCTCGATGGAGACGTGCTCCTCTATCTTTTCCCCAATGTTTACGGGACGAACACCATTCGCTTTTTGTGAAAACGCTAGTGTACGCCCCTGCGTTTTCCTGTAGAAGCAGTATTGCGGTATTCTCGGATGCAATCCTGGATTTAAGCCGACTCGATACAACTCTGCCTAATAAGGCACCAAGGAGCCCCTGCCCACACAGCCTCGCACGCACACAAGTTTGACCATCCAACCATGGAGACATTGCTCCACCCCATGCAGGACAGTGTCCCCGATGGGAATCGTGCATCTGGCAATTGTCTATAGCAGTCTTCAAGAGGCAGGGTTCACTCACAGGCATTTGGTCTGAGATCACACACTATAAAGAAGTAGATAGGCTGCCAACGCCACGCGCACAAACTCTTTGATCTTAGAGGATTATACCATTTGGGGAGAGCCAGATCGTTGACTGTGAACGTACAGAGGGGGTAGCACCTCTTCATGCAGGATCCCTCTTATTCACGGCTTTGACGTCAGACGGATGGCAGGTAGTAGGCTGTGGGGTTTGGCAAAGCATCTTCACACTCTGATGCCCAAATATCGTACTTCGTTGGCTTAAACCATGACCCTCAATTCTGACCTGCGCAGTCCGGATCAGTGCAGGTCGGAATCGCGTGACTTAAACTCACCGATTACGGTCGAGATGCCTTGAAACAAGGCCTCAAGTGAGAACATCTCTGCCCTGCGGCGTCCGTCCCGAGAGAGCCGTTCTGTCGCGGCGGGATCGGACAGGAGCCTTTCGATTGCTGTACGCAGCTCCGAGATCGAACCGGGGGTGACAAGCATTCCGCTTTCTCCCTCTTGGATAATTTCGATGGCTCCGCCTGCGCGGGTTGCGATAACAGGCTTTCGGGCGAGCATTCCCTCCACAATCACCAATCCGAATGGCTCAGGAGAGGTGGAAGCGTGGACGATGATATCCATAGCCTGCATCAGCGCGGGGATGTCTCTTCGAAAACCGAGGAAGTGAACCCTGCCGGCAATATCCGGCTGATTTGCCCGAAGCTTCAGACCTTCCGCATAGACGCTTTCACCAAAGAGAGCGTCTCCGATCAGAACGGCATGTGCCCCAGGAATGGCACTGATGGCTTCCAGAAGGATGTGCTGCCCTTTCCATGGAGAGAGACGTCCAAAGATCCCGATCATGGGGCTGGACTCCGAGCCGATCTCCTTCCGAAGCACTGCGATTGCCTCAGGGGTAATGCTATCGAACGGCCGAGGATCGATTCCGTCATGTACGACTCGTACTTTGTGCCGAAGGCCTCCAGCTGCCACGAAGGATTCTGCCGTCGCATGGGAGTTGGCGATGATAACCGAGGCATACCGATTGCCGGCAAAGACCGCGAGCTTTCGGAGGATCGGGCTGAAATGTTCGGCGGTAAGGATGTCGCGCAGATGCCAGATAAGCGGTTGTCCGCGACGTTTGGAGAGCGCTGCGAGCAGAAAAGCCTTCTGCGAATTGGCGTAGAGAAGATCGAAACCCGCAGCTAACCTCGCAAGCCGTCCGCGGAGAGAAGCAAATGCCGGCAAAGCAGAAAGAATGGATCTCACCCCCGACTCTCGCCGCACCCCTTTGAGCGTATCTAAAGTAAACACGTCTACAGGAATGCCGCACTCCTCTATCAGAGGGCGAAAAGGGCCATCCTCAAAGAGAACAACATGTGCACCTTCGGGGTGGGCTCGAAGCCAGGGAAGGATTGCCAGCTCTCCGCCTCCGAGCTGACCAGTCTGATCGACATAAAGAATCTTCATCCCATGGCCTCGTCATACACATGGCGGACCTGCTCTGCGATGTATGGCCAGGAATAGCCATTGACAGCGTAGGCACGGCAAGCATCCTCCGTCGGGACCGGCCGGGCCCCTCGAAGCACCTCACCGAGGACGCTTGCGATCTCCACTGAAGAGGTTCCACCGAAGACACACTCAGGAGCGAAGGGCTGCACGATTTCGGGTAACCCACCGACAGGAGTGACATAGACGGGTGTGCCCGCAGCAAGTGATTCGAGAGTGATCAGACCGAAACCTTCGAGCGACTGTGATGGAACGATGGTCATATCTGCGGCACGGTAGGCTGTTGGAAGATCGGCATCGTCAATCCGGCCCAGCAGACGAACGCTATTTTCCAGGCCAAGTTCGACGATTAGGCTTTTCAATTCCCCGGAGATAGGGCCAGAGCCACCTAGCAGCAGGAGGAGATCGGGTTGCTGCTGAACGAGCAGTTTCGCCGCATGAATGAGGTCTTCAAGCCCCATACGACGAACTTGTCGGCGGATAGTGAGAAGGATGGGGCGGTCGTTCGGCCATCCCAGGCGCTGTCTTGCCTCAGCACGGCTGAGCGTCATATTGAAGCGTTCGATATCGATTCCACCAGGGACGATTCGAATGAGTTCCTCGGCAACCCCGTATCGGCGAACCAGTTCCTGCTGAAAGGAATGCGAAAGAACGATGAAACGTTTTGTCCGGGAGTAGACCACATTCTCTACCGCTTGCTTGAAACGAGCATTCAGTTTTGCCGCGCCTTCAACGCCACTCTCCCCTGCCCAGGGACCATGAAAATGCACTACGGTCGGGACCTTCCGCAACCGGTCAGCGATAGGAAGGGCGTAAAGCGCGAAGTGTGCGGCGATGAGATCAATTTGACCTCTGTCAATCTGAGCCAATGCCGCCTTTCGAGCAAACCGTAATCGCTCCAGTATTGGAGCCTCTGGACGGGCGAACGCAACGACAGTACCGCCGGTCGATTCAGCTATCCGAGGGGAGCCGACGACAAGCCCATGGGCCGTCGTACCGGTAGCCGGAAGATGCCGAAGCAGTTCGAAATAGTAGCGAGCCAGGCCACCTTCCTTCTCCTCGATCCAATCGTCGCCTGTCTGCAGCGTTCTCATCGTGGCTAGGGTCATTTCTTCTCCTGAGAATTGGCCACATCGTCCATCGATAGATGCCCGGCAGAAGCCGATTGTCTCCGCTTTTCGAGGAGTTCCTCGTAGACATCGAGATAACCTGCAGCGGTCTGTGACCATTGCATATTCAACGCCTGCTCACGCGCTGCCACGCCCATGCTCTTGCGCTTCTCTGGGAAACGGACCAGCTCTTCCATGATCGTCGCAAGCGCCGAGGCATCATTGGGATCGTCGAATACTCTGCCTCCCGCGTGAATGTAATCAGCCGCGCCGAAATTGCCAGAGACAACCACCGGAAGTCCGGAAGCCATGGCCTCAAGCAATACCAGAGGATGTGCTTCGTAGCGCGATGGAAAGACAAAGAAATCGACGGAACGCATCAGAGAGGCAATCTTCGACGTTTTGCCGATAAAGTGAACACGATCGCTCACCTTCAACTCCTCCGCAATAGCCGGATAGGGACTTCCTTCCACCTTGCCTGCAACCACCAGATGAAGCTCGGGCACAGACTGCATGGCTTTCAGAACAGTCTCAAGATTCTTGCGTGTCGTCTTGATATCTCCAACGAAAAGCGCAAGGGGAATCTCCTCCGACAGACCAAACTCCGACCTGACGGCAGGGCCTGGGTGAAACTCCTCTATATCCACGCCGTTGTGGACGACAACAAGCTTCTCTTGCGAGATTCCATACTCGGCGACTTCTCCAGCCGTAAACCGGGAGACAGCGATCAGCTTATCTGCGCTCCTGAACGCCTTTTTCTCATAGTGTCCGTTGATGATCGTGATCAAGCGCTGATAGTAGGCATAGGGGGAAAAGGAAGACCAGTGAAACGGAAAGAACGGATTCCTGAGCCACGCGCTGTGCACGAAATGCACGGCTACGATATCGGCAGGTTCCCAGGTGACGAAACCGTTCGCCTGGATAATATCGAATTCGTCGCGATGCTGCCGGAGCCAACGTGCGCTCTTCTCGGCGAAGTAGATATTGCGTAAAAGTTGAGTAGGAATCGGGATCTCGCGGGCGCAGATAAAACGTCCGCGAGGATGATTCGCGATCTCTGAGGAGCAATACTCCGCGATCACCGTTACGCTATGTCCACGGTCAAGTGCCGCCTTAGCGATCTCATAGTTAACGCGTCCCTGGCCGTCCTGAAAATCCACCTTGTGGGTTACGAGAGCGATGCGCATTACGGCTTTGAACCTTCCTGCTTAGAAGCATTCCGAACGATCGTTACAAATCGTGAAGCGAGATATCCCTGATCGTACTTTTCGCGCACGGCAGCGGCCCCCTGCAAGGCAAGTTTTCGGGTCAGATTGGGGTCTTCTGCTAATTCCTGCATAGCCTTGCCCAGCTCCGCGATGTTGGCTTCAGGCACAATAAGGCCTCCCCCGGTATCGCGGAGGACGTTCCCAATCTCTCCCGACTCGGTGCCAATCACTGCGGTCTCGCAGGCATTGGCCTCGAGAATGACCCTGCCAAATTGTTCTTTCCAGTTCGAGCGGGTCTCCGATGCAAGGACGAGCACGTCGAAGAGCGAAAGCCATCCAGGCGCCTCCTCGTGGGGAACAAAACCGGCAAAAAAAACATGATCCGTCATCCCAAGTTTTTCAACAGTGGCACGAAGCTCTGGCTCATATGGTCCGCTCCCGACCAGAACGCAGCGCCAGCGCCTGCCCTGCAGCACCTGCGCCGCGTGCAGCATCGCCTGAAGGCCCTTCTCTTCTACCAATCGACCGAGATAGCCGATGACAAACTCATCTTCAGCGATACCCAACTCAGCACGCTTGGCCTGGGCCCAAACCGGTTCCGGGTGATAGATGCCCTCATCCAGGGCGAGGGGCAAAACCTCGGCGATTCCCTTGTAGCCCTTCTGCTTGACGACTTCGAGCGCACCCTCGGTCACAGGAAAACAGAAAGCAGAGTTTTGTAGCACCCAATGTTCAAGCCAGCGGAAAGGAATGGGATAGTGCTTGAGAATGTTCTGGGCACCATAGAAACCAATAGGACGATTGTCCACCAACCTGTTAGCCAGGTAGATCTGGGCAGTCGCAAGTCCGTAGGGTTCGTGATGGACGTAAATCACATCCGGGCGCACCTTGCGTAGCAAACCAATCATCGTCTGCTTGTAGACATGCAGAGGAATGTTGCCAGCTTTCCAGACAGGAATGGTGTGAATCTGCCCTTGAAAATCCTTCCATCGCGAGGCCTGCAGGTTCGACTTGTATTCACTATTCCACGAGGACGGAATGACCAGTTCGACATCCCATCCGGTTTGCTGGACTACATCGACAAAAAAGCTTTGATTGACTGGTGTCACACAAGCGTGACTGATGACGAGGAGTTTCAACGGTTACATCCTTTGGTAAAACACAGCCCAGCCTCTGATCTCAACCATGTGATTCGAAAGCTCCGAACAGACACAGACCAAAGGGGGCGGATAGTAATGATTGATGCAATGCGCATCCCAAATGTCTCCTTTCGAAAGAGCTGAGGATAGAAAAAATCAGGAAGCCATTAAGCCACGAAACAGATCGAGATAGCGCGCAGCGATAAAAGCAGGTTGGAACTTCTCCAAGTGCTCAGAACCGGCGGAAATCAGATTTGCACGAAGTACAGGATCCGTAAGCACCTGTTCAAGCGCCGAGGCCAGGGCCTTTACGTCTCCGTTAGGAAAATAGAGGCCGCAGGGGCCAACCGCGTCCGGGAGACCTCCCTGCGACGAGGAGACGAGGGCGCATCCTGAGGCCACGCCTTCAAGGGCAACGACTCCAAAGGGTTCAGCCCACACTGAAGGTACAGCCATGATCCGATGCCGCGCGACGATCTCTCCCCTGCCCTCCTGCACGGCCCCCAGAAACTCGACCTGTGCCGTAAGACCAAGCTGCACGGTAAGTGCCTTCAGAGTGGACATCTCAGGACCATCCCCAATGACCGTCAAGGATGGAGTGAGCCCCTTCGGCTTTAATTCCGCAAGCGCATGAAGGAGAAGATCACACCCTTTATCGGAGACGAGTCGGCCAAGGAACACGATATCTCTGTCGCGCGGGGTATCTCGCCTTCCCTCAAAAGCCTTGGCCTCGAAGGGATTTCCGATGACTACTGAATCGACTGGCAAAGACTTTGCAATAGCCTTGCTGATGGATACGTTGTGGCAAGCACGCAGAGCGAGAAGCTTGGCATAGTTCTCGAGGCCTCGCGTTCCATCCGTTCTCCTGAGCCAACTTTGATGCGTCACCACGATCGGCTTCCTGCTTGGGATGAGCGAGATGAGGGTGCGAAGGGAGATGAGATTCTGCAAGATGACATCGGAATCTCGCGCAAGGCCGCGAAGCGTCTTGTGGGAAGGTTGCCGCACAACGGTATATACAAGATCTTCTTCAGGGCCAGGCGTGTTCGTTACGACGGTCACCGTCGCCCCAGCCCGGGTAAACTCTTCTGCCAGAATCTTGGAAATGGTTTCAACGCCACCAAAGCTGGGAGAGAACCAATGAGAGCAAAGAAGAATTCGCATCACAGTTACCTTTTTCTATATCAAGCAACGGGTACCCTCATGAGCGAACTTCGATGGGGCAAGTTGATGCAGCAAACGGGGATCACCACCCACGGCATGAACATGCCTTATTACAATGATTTCGCTTCCTTGCCACGATCTTATTCAAAAATTATAGCGTACCGGCGAAACCCACAGCACAAGGCGTGCGAACGTGAGGCTCCACTAATTATCCGAAGATATGCTTTGCAACGCTCTCTGCTGCGGACCATGAATTGCGCGCTTGATAATTGTTGTAGACCATAGCTGATAGCCGATCCAGAGGCGGCAGATTAGGTTTGACCACTCCACGGCTCAGGGCGATGTAATCTTCGCCGGAAACCAGGCCGGGACATGAAAGCTCCTTCTTCTGGTTGTCGAAGACAAATGGAATCGTTCCATGAGCACAGCTAACGGCGTGCACAGAAGACTTAGGGAGAAGCGGCACAGGGTAGGTGATGAAGCTGGCCACAGATTTCGCCATCCACTGGTTGACGGCCTCCGCTTCGAGGCGGCCACAGCGAACGATGGGAAATCCCTCGATATCAGGCGTGGTATCGCCGGGAATGGGCTCTCCAATATCGATGATCCTTTCAGCGCCAATCAAACGGCAGAGCGATGCAAGCACATCGCTGCCACGCTTATAGTTCGCTTTGCGTTGGGCGCCTCGTCCAAAGACGATGACGTCGTTGCGCCTTTCTGCAAAGGCAGGATTCGAACTGGGCTCCCCTATGGTCGAGAAATTGGGAATCAAGGATACCCTTCCCGAGCCCCAATTTTCCAGATCATGTCGATAGAATTCAGCGTTAGTGTACTGAAAACGACCGAGCTTGGAGATATGGCTGATCAGGTTGCGCTGCAGCGGAGACACCCAGAAAGCGCTGCTCCAGGGGCGCAAACTGTGCACCTCCAGTTCGTGGAAGACGATGTTCAGCGTCCCTGGCCGGTGTTCCTGCCAGCCTTCCAGTGTTTTCTGCAGCCAGAGGGGATAGCCGCGTTTTTGATATCCATACGGCGAGAAATGCAGAAGCAATGGAACGGATTTGGACTGGATACGTTGCTCGCATCGGACCACTGCATCCAGAAAGCCCTGAGAGGATCGAGCATCTACCTTCGTGGCATAAAAGCCTTCTACTTCCCCGCCTTGCCAGTCCGGGTCTGCAACAACAAAGCTGCTGGTGATCTGATGTCTTTCTCGGAGACGTCTTGCGAGTTGCATGGCGTAATCGCCAATCCCATCAACTCTCGGAAGAAGTCCGGGAACAATCTGAATGAGATTCATTGAGGTGATTGTATATGAATCGTGTTCTATCGAATCGATGGAACACGACTCTCGGACGCAGACATCGCACGTCTCGATTTACTCAAAAGGAGCATTTACTTTTAATCCTGATTTCTATTCAATGCTTTGCGAAGAAAGATTTCGCAATCAGCAAAAGATGATAGATCCCTCGTGCGCTAAACCGTTTGCGCAGCGGATAATCAGAGGATTGAAAGACCTGCCAGGCTCGCTTGGGCTGGCCAAGCTGGGTAAAACCCGAGACTGCGCTGGGTGCAATCTCACGTCTAGCCTCTCCAAGCATCGACTCAGCGGCAGAAGGCACGCGCAATGCGGCCAGCATGTCATAGGTATAAGGCGCAACGATGGCGTATTTACTGATGGATTCGCCGGTGAGCCGATACTGCATGGTGAACTCGTCCAGAAACCAAATATCTCGGGCCGCCGCACACAGACGCAAACCAAAGTCGGTATCACAGGCGTGGCCAATCTCTTCCATTGAACGATAACCGATCGTGCGGGCGAGCTCTGTAGTAACGAGGAAACCGTCGTTGGGAAACATACGCTGCAGGCCCGCGACAACCGGAATCGACTGTCTGCCGGCGTTTGCAGCAACACGATGGTAACCATCATTCAGAGCTTTCGTTCGCTCCTCCACTGTGGGACGCCCATCATGTTCGATTAGAATTTGCTTGCCAAAGGCGGCATCCAATGTGGGCAGGGCTTCCCAAAGCTTCGCCAAATCCGCAAGAGCATTCGGCAGCAGCCGATCATCGTCATGCAGGAGGAGTAGTCGACCTCCCTGCGCCCGAGCAAAAAGGTCGTTGACGTTACGGTTCTGTCCTAGCGACGGAACATGACGCTCATAGCGGATACGGCCGGGATGTGCGCTCTCATAACGAGCTATCAATTGCTCGGTGTCTACATCTTGAGAATCGTCACCGATAACAATTTCGAACTGAGCATAGGTTTGAGCAAAACAGGATTCTAACGCCTCAGCCAGTAAATCGGGACGCTGGTAAGTCGGAATACAAATAGATATCAGTGGGAGTAGGAGGTTATCCGCCAAGTTTAACCGATTGTCCGCCATCAAGAACATCCCATCTCTGAAGCTTATGAGCAATACAGCGGTCCACCATAAAGACCAAGGTATAAGCTCTCCGGAAACAGCCCGAGTATACCGTACGGATCGAATAAGCCCGATAGCAATCGAGACCATATGGTGGAATATAGAGCTACTTTGGCCTACGTAAAAGCAAGCGATTCAGGGTGCTAAAGGTAAGCAAATCAGTGAAGGGGCGCTCATCCTTCATCCTCGTCTCTGATAGAAGCGACTCAGGAAAGCCGCTAAGGGAACCAGCCAGCGGTGTCGGCGAATCCTTGCAGCCGATTCCACTTGAATCGGTGCACCCGCAAGTTCCCAATATAACCGCGCACCTCGATCCGGCTTTTCACCCGAAACGAGGAGATCCAACAGCACCTTGCGTCTCCATGGCTTTCTGAGATACGCATGGACGGTGAGCCATTCTCCACGCTCAAAGGCCATGCCATCGGGTCCTACCCAGGAGACCGGATGCGTTGTCAGATAAGTGGCCAGCGTAAACCCATCTTGACCGGGACGATGAAACAGGTCCGTACGTGCAGGGGTTCTCATCCCTTCAATCGCACCAAAATCCCGGCGGATGGCATTCATGACCTCATCCCAAAGCCGAAGAAAAGACCGCATCTCGCGTGATACGCCAACCAATCCGCTGTTGAAATAAGCGTTGATCTCATTCCAGTGCGTGTAGCCAAGCTGTGACGCGTAGGCCCTCCAGCCAAGAGCAAGCGGATGATTTGGATTGAAAGGGTATCCGACATCCTCACAGGCGGCAATTCCAAAGGTCAACCATCGTTCAAAGAACGTCCATGCTCCCACCACAAACATGTCCGGATCGAAATAGTACACACCCTGCGCATCCGGCTCGAACTCCTCAAGCACACGGAGCATCCATGTTGGCTTGTATTGAGCAAAGTGAAGATCGGTCGGCACTTTAACAAAAACAACCTCCACCCCCGATCCTGTGGAAAATATATAAGTATCTGCCTGAGTAACGCCGCCAGCGGCCCACGCGGGCAGATCTCCCTTATACCCAGTCCATACACGTCCACGATAACCGAAGCGGACCAATGAATTGACCAGCGTAGCAACCCCTTTATGGTGGTCCTTCTCCCATAGCGTACAAACAGTGATCGGTGATACAGATGCGGCTGACATTCGATGGCTCCCAAATCGAAATAAACGGTCGACAAGACGGCTCAGAATACCGAGCCAGCTTAGCCCAGATTCCGTCGTCTAGAACAAGGATCAAAAATGATCACAAGGTGGCACACACCCCGCAAACGAATCTCGTGCCACGGGAACGGTCATAAAAGGATGCGCTCAGAGGGGTCCTCTTTGGCCGCCCAGACTGAGCACAGCATTGCTCCTCAACTCTTGTCCCATAGTAGCGAGATTGGATTCAGCAGTAAAAGCAACTCTAGAACGGCTGCACATATCATAAATGTAGGGCCCAATTTGAGTGTTCGCCAAGAGACCTGACGACAACAAAACTTTTCACTGTCGCACGGCAGGCTACTGCATTATCGCGGCGGTGATGACATCTTCGTGTTTATCCATCATCCATCAGATTGGCTCATTATTGTAAGCCAGCGTTGTGATATCACGACCAAGTCCCACATTAGTTTGAACAAGGGATGTATTGTATGCTCGTAAGATGAAATCATGCCTTTAGAGGCAGACACTTAGGGCTGTCGCCCCGTAGGGAATCTTGCATGCCAAAGGCACTCTCGCCTCAACTGAATCGTCCCGATCAGATTCATGCGCTTACTTCCCTGAGATTTTTTGCGGCACTATATGTCGTTTTCTTTCATGAGTTTCCAGGGTCACAAAAGATTCCATCGCTCATCCTGCATTTGATCAGCCTGGGGTTTATCTCGGTAAGTTTCTTTTTTCTGCTGTCCGGCTACATCCTGGCAATCGTTTACCTCCCAAGAACCAAGCTGGAGACGCGCAGCTTCGGCGTAGCTAGATTCGCCCGTATATATCCGTTGCTTTTTATAACACTTTTAGCTGATACACCATTTCTACTGAATCAGAGAACCGCTATTTATGGTATAAAGCCTGCCATTGTCAAAACGATTGGCACGCTTATTGGCAACATGCTGTTACTCCAAGCCTGGACGGCGAAACTGCAGTATGCCCTTAACGAACCGGCATGGTCACTTTCTGTAGAAGCCTTCTTTTATGCAAGCTTTCCTATCATAGGAAAAGCGTTATGGCGGTTGCACGGAAGATCGCTTTGGTACACCGCAACTGCGGTGTACGTGGGTGGTCAGTTGGCAGTTTGGCTTCTTACCGTTCCCTTGCATATGGGAGAACTAAAATTTCATCCATTGCTTCATCTGTCTACATTTGCGCTGGGCATTTTATTGGCTCGCTGGCAGCGAGACAATAATGCACAAATGGCACCCGCAGGGCCACCCGCGATGCTTCTTTATGCGACTCTTGTTTTGTCTACTGCAGCTTTCTTTGCGATTGTGCAACTCGGACATCGAGTTCCTTACACAAATCTTCAGCATGGTCTCCTGGCCCCATTGTTTGCCGCTGTGATCTGGGCTCTATCTTACCCACAGTTTCGTGTCTCACAATGGCTTAGCCAGCGATGGCTCGTAGTGCTCGGAGAGTCCAGCTTTGGGCTGTACCTGTTGCATGCTGTTGTCCTGCATTGGTACGTAGGGACTAGCAAAAAAATGACAGGCGAACAGTTCGCGGTGTATCTCTTCTTGTGCGTTGGATTAAGCGTGCTCAGCTTCTATTACTTTGAGACGCCGGTCAGGAGATGGTTAATTAGCGCGTTTAAATCCCGTAGCCGAGAAACGCTCGAAGCTGCCTCTGATGCTTAGTATTGTGGCTTGCTCGATGTTGGATTGTTAATGTAGCGCGGCTTTGAAGGCCTACTTTTCCTATACCAAGGTCAGAGTTAGTCTCCAGCCGAGCATCGAGAGATGAGTGGGTTCCTGGCTCTATGCTGCGATCAGTTGCTTGACCTCCTTGAGGTCCATTACCATGAACGAGTGATGTTTAGATATTCGCTTCGGAATGTCCCATTGAAGCTCTCCACGAAAACGGTGTCGGTCGACTTACCAGTTCTAGAGGAGCCGATCTTCACTCCATTCCAATAGGCCCACAGATCTATCGCCTGACTAATGAACTCGCTGCCGTTGTCAGAGGACAGCACCATCGAAGCTCCACGGTTAGACCTGAGCCAGTTCAGGGTTCAAACAGCATCGTACGCCATCAAAGCTCTGTCCAGCTTCGATGGTCACAGCATCGCGGGCATACAAATCTACGATTATCAAAGAACAGAACCGCGTGCCATCCTGTAACTGGTCCTCAACGAAGTCCATACTTCACGCCTAATCCGGTGCTGTGTTTTTGAACTTTTCTACGCATTGCCGTGAAGCCTTAAAGTGGCGCTAAAGGCGCGATCAACACCACTTGGCCTTTTCGACGCAAGCTCTACCCCGACGGGTACGTTGTATAAAGGATATAAGAGAACCGTCGGCATTTATCATGAATGTCGACTCGGTTTGCACTATCCAGAGGTATCGACCCAATGGGCTGATACCTCTGGATAACGGAGCATGGAGGAAACAGTGGTGGCGAAATTCCGTACTTGGGTCATGACACAGTACTGGCTCGGTCTTATACCTGGACTGCTGATTCTGATCTACCGGGACTTCATACCCAAGTACCTCGCGAACGACGCGACTAGGCTCGTGAGTCTAAGGCTCTTTTACGATCCATCATTCATCTCACATGACTGGCTCCTATTAGCGCATTACGACGAGGACCGCCTCACAATCCTATTCAGAGCGATCTTTGCTCCGCTTTGGTTTTTGACAAAGGACGGCATTATCATTGCGCTCATTGCTCGCGCATGCGTTTGGATTTTTCTACTTTACGTCATTGTCCGCCTTGCTAAGGCTCTGCAACTACCACTCTTCGCCTTGGCCGTCGGCTTCTTCTACTGGGTGGATCAAGGACAATCGCTCGGCGCAGGTGAGTGGATCTTTGGCGATGCAGAAGGTAAATGCCTGGCCTACGGATGTCTTTTTCTTGCGATCGAAATGCTGCTGCGTAATCGCCCACGATGGGCGGCAGTTCTCTGCGGCGTTGCGTTTTGGTTTCACGTCCCCGTTGCACTTTGGACGGTGTTGGCGTTTTATGTCGCACTCTTGATTTCTGAACGGAAAAACTTCTTAAAGGGCTTCGTCATTCCCGCTCTGATCACGGTTGCAGTGTGCCTTCCGATGGCCCTCATTGCACTGAGATACATGGGGGTCTCCGCTCCAACTCCCGCCGGTATCTCTATCGACTGGCTGATTGTGATGTTCCGCAATCCACACCACATGGATCCACACCACTTTCATGGCTGGCGCGAACTGGTTGAACTTGTCATTTGCGCCACGTTGGCAACGCTCAGCTTCCGTCTCTCTCTTGGAGACAAGAAAAGGACGTTCCTTTCGTTATTGTTATTCGCGCTGCTCGGCGAATTTGCCTGTGGAGTACTTGCCCGCGAGGCAAACCTTCTGGGTCTGCTTAAAACATACCCATTCCGGGCCGCGGATGTGCTTGTTTTCTTTTTTGCATGCCTCACATTGCCATCGTTGATCGCGGATTTACTTTCTCGTGCATCTAAACCTCGCTTCGCCCAGTTGCAACCCCATGGCGCCAGAGTGACAGCCGGCGCCGTAGCGTGTGCACTCTTGATCTTGCCTACCATCTCTATAGGTTTAATGAAGAGCGATAAGTTCTTCGTACATCAGTTTGTTACCTCATGGGTGGCCTTCGCAAATCACCAGCAAACTTCCTACTCCGAAATGACGGAGTGGATAAGACTCAATACCCCCAAGGACACCGTCATTATCGCGCCTCCATGGCTCAACGACTTCACTTTGGAATCGGAGCGAGCAACGGTTGTCAACTTTGGTCGTGACCCTCACAATGGCTTAATCGTTGAGTGGTACCAACGGTACTGCGCCATGAACGGAGGTCCCTATCAAACGTTTGGGACCGATACAGAAACTGAAGTTCAGCGTCACTACGACTTTCTTGATGCCGCGCAGGTGCAAGATATCCACAAGAGATACGGTGGGCAGTTCTATTTCACAAAGATCCCTCGATCCGAGCCAAATCTTCAGCTCGTTCATGCAAACGCTAACTACTATCTTTATGCAATCAAGGACTGATTCACAACGATCCGTGAAGGTCCTTGAATCAAGCTCCACATTGGTAGAAACGGTAGGCGAAGTTCAGCGTCACTACAATTTTCTGGATGCCGCACAGGTGCAAGATACCCAGAAAATGCACGGTGGATAGTTCTATCTCACAAAGATCCCTCGGTCCGAGCCAAATCTTCAGTTCGTGTATGTCACGTCATCGACATGCAGATTCGTTCGGCAGGGATTGATCTCGGCAAGCAGGGATCTGGCCCCAAGAAAGCGGGAGACAGCGTCCTGCTGTGCATGAACCCCAAGACCGCTCTCACCCTGATGCTCAGTCGAAACCCGGTAGAAGGCCACAAACGTGCTCCTTCAGGTCGATTATCTTGGCTGAAATAATCGTTTTAGGGATACAAGCAGCTACTTAGTTGATGGGCCCCATCAAGAACGCACTATGGCGACAGTGGAGCGTTGCTTGTAAAGACGGGTCAGGGTTTTGCGAACGGGGATATCGTAAAAATGCGCGGCTAACCAGGAGAGCAGGACGAGCCCAGCGGTATAGGCGAGCATGAAAGGCGCGGAGAGCGGTTGATGGGTGTGGGCGAAGCGGATAGCAGGGGACAATGTCAGCGGCCAGAGCATAGGCGGGTGCAGGACGTAAAGCGGGTAAGAGATGGTGCCGAGAAAGGCGCAAAGGGGAGTCCAGCGTGAGGAGACTGAGACGTGGGCACCAGAATAGACAATCAGTGGAAAAAGTAGGATGAGCAAGGCTAATTCTGGTGCGGCATTATGGGTAAGACTGGGGGGACCGCAGAGAGCCAACACGAAGACGAAAGTGATGGCGGTGGCAGCGAGAATCGACGGACCGACGAGCAGTCGGGCGCGTGCCTGGTGGCGATAGAGGCGGAAGGTGAGTACACCCAACAGGAAGGACAAGGAGACGCGGCTGAAGCCGACGTAGGCGCTGTCGAAGGTGTAGCCGCGATCGAGTGTGCCGAGATGGAGGCGCTCGCCGGTAAGGGCAATTGCAGCGAGGGTCGCCAAAATAACGAGGAAACCGGTAGTGGCAAGTCGCCTGCGCACAAGGACAGCGTACAAAAGATTTGCGATAAGTTCGAAGAAAAGAGTCCACATTACTCTGTCGAGAGGAAAGAGGACGTATCGCGCGGAGGGAAGGACAAGGAGTCCGAGGGCGGTTTCCAAGACGATTCGGGAAATAAAGGTGCCTACAGGGGCGTGCAGGTGCAACTGGAGTGCTAGTTCAACCGCACCGACGACCGTGCCGATAGCGGCGATCGGATACAGGCGGATAAGGCGGGCGACGAAGAAATTCTTGAAGGTGAGATAGGTGCTGAGTCGCTGCTCGTAGGAGAAGGCGATGACAAAGCCGCTGAGACAGAAAAAAAAATCAACAGCAAGAAAGCTGTTTTCAGTAACAAAGGACTGCGCATAGACCGGTGGAGAATGCCTCATGATGACGAGTATGGCCGCCAAGCCTCGGAGGGCATCAAGGAAATGAAAACGATGATGCTCGGGCGGCGTGGCTGAATTAACTACGACGTTCGTCATTTATTTCCATTCGTCATAAAGGATGGAGGAGCAGCGCCAATTTTACAAGATATCCCTAGTCGAGGCTGTGGGTTTGTGGAATGCGGCCTCATGCGCGTTCCAAGTTCGAAGGGCATCAAATCCATAGGCTGCCTTGAGGATCGCCCATGCTCTCCGGAATGGCTATTTTTCTCTTGCTTTTGAGCCAGGGCATGCGAATCGGGCGCTGCGAGAGTTGGCGGAACAGGCGCGAATAAAAACTGCTCAATCCAGTAAAGCCGGTCATCCCAACCGCCCTCTAATCAACATCATCGCTGGGCAACTAGGAGTTCCTGTCGATGTGTGGATAGTTCGAGATTGGGCATGATCGAGGAGTGTAGCGGATACGGAGGTTTTGGGACAAATCGAATAGCCCTCGCGTGGGCTCTATTCGCAGCCTAGGAAAGTCTCATGAAGGCTACGTCTCAAATATCGCCACATTGGTAGGATTCGAGAGCGCACTGTTGCGAGTCAGAAAGCCGCCCGCGCTCGCGGGCCGCAAAGGAAAGAGCCCGGCGAGGCTCTCCCTAAAGAAATTACAACAATTCGCTTCTTGCTCAAAACCGCCGATATGCCTGCCGCTGAGATTGCCTCCCACTCTGGCATTGCTCGCTCCACCCTTTTCCGCACGATCTACAAACCTGCCGCTTGAGTGTACACGGCTAATCCGTCTAGGTCAGTGGATGTACTCAATCTCCGGGAAATTGCTCTTCGTTCTTCAGGAAGATGTTTTCCAGTCCCTACGATCTGCTTTCAAGTTAAAAGCACAATCCACGATGCCCGTTCGTGAAAATGAATTTCAAATTGCCCCACTACCATGGCCCTCTTGTCTTATCAGGAGAGCCACGGACCTTCCCTCGCGTATACTGAACAGATCGAGATCTCAAATCTACAATGCTGAGTGCACGCTGACATGATCGAGTCTCAACCCCTGATTAGTGTGATTGTGCCGTGCTTCAACGAAGAAGATGGCATTGCCATGTGTCACGAACGGCTCTCCGCCGTTTTGAGCGGTATTACCGAAGCCTACGAAATCATCTACGTAGATGACGGCTCCCGAGATCGCACCGCAGAGCTGCTGCGCAGCTTTCACCAAGCTGATCCGCGCGTCGTCGTACTTCGATTCAGCCGCAACTTCGGCCATCAACCGGCGGTTTCGGCCGGGCTGGATGCCGTACGCGGCCAGGCCGTGGTGATCATAGACGCCGATCTCCAGGATCCTCCGGAGCTAATCCCCTCCATGCTCGAGCTCTGGCGCAAGGACTATCAGGTGGTTTACGGCGTGCGCGTAAACCGCGAGGGCGAAACCGGCTTCAAGTTGTGGTCCGCCAAGATGTTTTACCGCATCATTAACTCGCTCTCCGATGTCGAAATTCCGCTCGATACCGGAGACTTTCGCCTTATGGACCAAGCCATTGTAAGCGCGTTCCGGCAGATGCCAGAGCGGCACCGTCTGTTGAGAGGCATGTCCAGTTGGATCGGCTTCAACCAGATTGGGCTGCACTACGAGCGCTCAGCGCGCTTTGCCGGCACGACCAAATATCCGCTGCGTAAAATGCTAGGCCTCGCGCTCGACGGCATCGTGTCGTTCTCCACCATTCCGCTTCGCTTGGTGACCATTATGGGCTTCGCAGCAGCACTGCTGGCGTTTATCGGGATTGTGTACTCGCTGGTGGTGCGACTGGTTACCCACTCGTGGGTACAGGGCTGGGCGATATCGTTCATCGGCATGCTCTTCATGTCGGGCACGCAGATGCTCTGCCTGGGTGTGCTGGGAGAGTATGTGGGGCGCATCTATACCGAGTCCAAACAGCGGCCGCTGTACCTGCTGCGCGAGGTACTGCGCTCGTCGCAGCCCCGTCCGTAAATACCCCGTTCAATCGCTCAAATCGCCGAGCATCGCTGGAGGCCTCTGGCGTCATAGGCGTTAGGGGGGTGCTCGACAGGTCTGCAATCCAGCGTTGCAATCAATGGACAGTTGACGGCGCGCTGGTTGGTGCCCTCAACTGTCTATCTCTTATGACTCGCTCTTTCTGGGCACGGGCTCAAGAGGCATGCTGCCATCTTCCAGAGGATATAAGTCCATATAAGCTTCGGATTCGACCACGCTTTCGGGAACCATCACAGGCTTTTCCTCGGTCTCCCTTGGTCCCTTGATAAATCCATAGGCGCCGGAAAGAACATTGATAAAAAGCGAGGTCACATTGGTAGCCACAGTGAGCCACAGCACACCTCGCACTGTGCTCATATCAGCTTTGAAAATAAAGAGGATCTGTACAGCAAGTGTAAGTCCGATGCTGAGACCAACATTCCACCAGTAGACGAATTTTCGCGCAGTATGGATACACCACATCACCGAACTGAAGAAGCTTATCGAGCTTGCGGCTACCGCAAGCTGAACTTCAAACCGCAGATTACTGTATTGCGGCCCCAATACCCACAGCAGAACCTGGGGAAAGAAATAGGTCATCTGCATAACGGCTAAACAAATTGCCGCAGTAAGCAGTAGAGTGATCGTATAGCTGGATCGCAAGCGCGATTTAGGCAGCTTCGCGAAATAGGGCTCTATAAACAGAGCATTTCCCTGCTTAAAGATGACAAAGATCTGTCCCAGTCTCGCCAATGCTCCCACACTCGATACGCCCTGTGTATGCCCGAAAAAGGTGATCAGGAAAAGGGATATCTGTCCCTGAAGAGCATAGAAGATGGCTTGCGGGACATTAGGTAGCGCAAGCCCAACGATGGCACGTTTCAATTGAGGCGTTGGCGTACCGACGACTCCAAGAAGCTTGCGTGCGTGCAAATAATAGTCAATGCCGACATAGACTAGTCCCAGAACGTTGAGCAAAATGGCCGTAAAGGGTCCCAGTAAGCGCAGCCACCAAAATAATCCGAGCAGTATCAGGGTCCCCACGCTCGAAATCATTTGGGCTCGATACCAAAGTGCTCGTTTACTCAGCAGAATCAGAACCGCGCCATACGCTGAACCGATGCGCACAAACCATGTGGAGATCAGCAGGATCACGATCATCGATGCGACGACCGGCCAATTCCAATTTCTGTGCTTTACCAGGATGGGATAGAAAAAGATGGTCCCTGTGCCCACTATTCCAAAGGCCCAATACGAAAGTTGCCGCAACGACGCAACGTAATCGGCGATGAGCTTGCGATTATCGATACGATCGCCGACGAGCGGAATCAGCGTCCCGGAGAAATTCACATCCATAAGGACAAGGAGAGTACCCTGGACACCGAAGAGAACAACGAACTTCGCATACTCGGACGACGGCAGTAAACGTACGCAGAGGAGGCCGTAGAGGAGGGTCGCCGCAATGGTAACGCCCTGGGCACTGAAGTACTGGAGCATCGCCCCAGCCTTAGCAGCAACCTGATCGTACAGCGCGCGAAAAATTCTTTTGTTCTTAACCATGACATCCTTAGACGCTTGCCATAACTCGCTGTTAGGAGCTATGGCAGTTGAGACAACAATCGATCAGAGTGCAGGCAGTCCACATTTCCCTAAGGAGAGTTGCCAGGAGCATGTACTGGGCTGCTTCGTTCATTATAAGAGAGCCATGGGCTGAGCTCCTACAACCTCAGAACTCATTGGTCCATCATTCAAGGACACAGTTCGAGTGCATGCATTCATCTAGTGGCTGCAATTGGTGGCTCTATTGCAAAGTCACAGTACGGCCAAGGGCTCCAGTTGCTGTAAGTTCGGTGAGGGTTTCAAGTCCAGAGATATCCCACTCGTGCAAGCCAGGAAAGTAGCTCTCATCTCCATGGATAATCTTGATGTGGGATCCAACCTTAAAAGCCTTGAAAGCGCCCACATCTCCGCAAAACCCAGGGACTTTCTTCTCCCCCGTAGCAACGTTTGGAACTCCATTGATTCCCCATGCATCCTGACCATTTGGGGTAGCGGAAAACTTAGTCATATAGCCAAACTGGCCGATGAATAAACCATTTTCGTGATAGTGAAAAAATTGACACCCCCAGGCAGAGTAGTTGCCGGCATACATCGCAAAAACCTCCTTCCCTACGGAGTGAATGTCTCCGCCCTCTGCGGCCATATAGGCAAGATCAGCCGCAGGAAAGTTGCCATCCCCATCAGCCCACGCTATATCTTTTTGAGGCATCGCGGTCCATGCAAATGATGTCCCTCCTGGTAGAACTCCACCCAAATGATAGGCTGGGGTCTTTCCTGATACATCGTGGTTCACATTCTGGTCGAAGACCACCGTGATCCCGCCACTCGTCGGATCGGATGCAAGAGCGGAGTTCCATGGCTCTCCGTGCACATGATCCACCGCGATGGTTTGCCCATTGACTAAAGGTCCGTATACAGGCATGTTCTCTGAATCGTACCCGGTAAGAGGATAGTGAGCGAAGGTATATTGTGTCTTGGGTCCACCACGCTGAACATACATCTGATCTCCGTTAGACGACATGGTTGTCCAACCATAAATATTTGTCGCCAAAGATTTTGCCGCAGTCACACTCCCATTCGAGTTGAGAATCGTCCAGACGAACTTGTTCATGATGTCCCCGACAAGAGCGTAGGTTCTCCCATTGGCCGGACTCTTCCAGACATCGCGGATATGTGGAATCAACGAAGCAGTTGGAAACCCTACCGACGATATGACACACGGCAACCAGTAATGGGATGCAGTCCACGCTCCGTTTCCTCCTAAAGCAGGATCGGGGTCTCCCGGAACAAGTTCTTTCGACCAATCACGTGTTATCTCCATCATGGCCCCCTGCCCCGCAAATAGCCTGGTTGGATCATTCATTGCCGCCGCAATCGTGCGTTGCCATGATTGGTACATAACGCGATTCGTATAGGTCCACACTCCTGAGGACAAATGGAAGAACTTGATTTGACCGGTCGAATTATCGCCTATTTCCAGGTTATTTTTATCATCCACATTGATAAACGTATCAAGTTGTCCTGCAGCTTCATCCACCTGCCGAGTCACATCCATTCCGCCATAATCGAAATAGAACTTGTCAGGAGACATGGTTGAGTCACAGGAATCTCCAATGCCGTAACCACCAGGCTTTCCAAGCTTTCTCACAAGCTCATTCGTCTTGGCGTTGTACTCGAATACCTGCTGGTTCTTTCCGCCATCTGCAATGAACAGGTCTCCAGTCAAAGGGCTAACGGCCAGGGCGACGGGATTGCTGAGTCCTCGAATAGGTGTCGTAATGATATTGGTTGATCCGACATCTGCGATCTTGGAGAGAGTGTCACCACTTCGACCATCGCCGGAGAGCACCCAGAGATTCCCTGCAAGATCAAACGCCATTCGTTGTGGGTTCGTGATTGAAATGGATCCTGCCACCCCACCGACAGGAGTTCCCGTGTCTTTATCGAACAGCTTGATGACATCGGCACTCGCTACAAGATTGCGTTTGCCATGCGCGGTGGCGAGTAGGCTTCCATGACGTTGCACTGCAACACCGGTAATAATCCCCTCGGTGTTGTTGATGGCATCGGCACCTTGTACCGTAACGTAACGTACATTTTTAGGATCAACAGCGTTCATGAAATATGCGCGTGGCAAAACCGTTCCAGCGGAAAAATTGTGAATGTTACCTTTTTTGTCCACCGCGGTGACCCAGCTTTTGACGGTAGATCCAGGCAGATAAATCATGCTGGAATAGTAGATAAGATTCCCGTCAGTGGAAGCTCTAAGAAACATTGCGCCTCCAATACTCTGCGGAATCAGTGGGATCACCCGAAGAGAAGGTGTGGCCAACGGGAAGGTAATAGAGTTATAGCCGCCTTCGTTATATCCCTCGGCAGTAAAGCCCTCACCGCCGATAGAAACAAGATCATAGGGGAATAGCCCTCCCACGCCCGACCACGAATCGGGAGCGGTAGGGTCCGGACTCGTGTCTGCTAATACCCCATCCCATCGGTATTGAACACTGTTGTATTGGAGCAAAAGAGTAAAGGGCCCGCCTACTGCGGGGACGCCATAATCGTCGAGACCATCCCAGACTTCTCCATGCTCGCCCGGGGAATAAGCACGGTTTTGCCATAGTTTTCGAATAACCACGCCGGCCGCATTTTTCACCTCTGCGCTGGTGGAGCGTACAGGCACCGGAGGAGTTCCGACTGTAGCGGGGATGGTAAAGATAAAGCCCATCTGATTCGAACGAATAGGAACGATGAACGCTCCGTTCTGGAAGGCAGAATTAGCCGTACTGAAGTAGTGAGGCTTCGCCCAATCTGCAGGAAGTTGAATAGGCGTATTTTGGGCACGCAAGGCGGAGCCCAGTATTACCGTCAAAAAAATCGTTTGGATGAGCCTCTTCATGGCTTAATCGCTTCCCGGTGCAGGAGCAAATTGGAAGATACATACGACGGTTGCGGCCACTGAAGATGTAACCATTACGTTATTCATATCGCCAGAAATTAGAGAGACCGAAGGCGAACTTGCACCGTCCGTCGAATAACAGTTGCTGATTGGATTCGGGGTTCCGAGGTTATGCCTGAACTTTAGAGAGCCAGCTTTGCCAAAGGTGTTCTGCAGGGTGATGACATGTCCGCCACTCGGCATTCCAGCCACCATATCCCAGGATGAAGAAGCTGTGCGGTCATCAGAAAAAGATGTACCAAGCAAGGTTGTGGTGAAATGGGAACGGCCCGGATCAGGGTTGGATACACCTTCAAATCGATTGGCCGGTCCAGAGGGTAAGTTTGTTGGAGTTTCGATGACAGCAACTGCCTTTGTACCAGGCGGGATGAATGGATCTTTGTATGTGTTTCCAAGGACAGGCATCCTGATCATGCTGAATCGGCTATTGGTCACACTGGCTATGATCGGAGATCTGTAGCTTTTGTCCTGCCACACATTAGAGATGCTTACGTTCTGCGAGACATAAGGCGACCTCGAAAGAATGGTAATCGCTCGGTCAGAGATGCCTCTATAACACTGAAAACGGCTCGAATTGCCTGATCCAAAAAGATAGTCGACCGAGCGGACCTGTGGCGTTAGAGTCGTTGGGCACACTCCCTGCCCATTTGCGGCTTTGGGCGTAGAGGCAGGAGTAAAATCCCCGTGCCACACAAATTTCTCAAA
The DNA here is from genome assembly GCF_000178955.2 of Granulicella mallensis MP5ACTX8. Lineage (NCBI taxonomy): Bacteria > Pseudomonadati > Acidobacteriota > Terriglobia > Terriglobales > Acidobacteriaceae > Granulicella > Granulicella mallensis. Next base: position 3,169,657 of record NC_016631.1, read on the forward strand.
GAATTGATCGAGAAGAGCGTTGTAACTGTTCCCAGATTGCTGGTATTGACGAAAATTATTGATGACAAGCCCATCTGCAGACCCACCTAAGGCATAGGTATAAATACCCCCACCGCTCGAAACGTCGGTTCCGCCCATAGAACCGAGACCAAACTCGCCACGCGAGGTGTATTGGCCTCCCACGACAATCCCGCCGGAAGCATAATTTGAAATATTGTCGATGACTGTGCCGGGCCCCGTCTGGACAGCATAAAAGAAGAGGCCTCCTCCAGAACCAGGGATATAGGTCTTCGGCCCCTGAACCCTGGGCGTTGCGTACTGTTCCGTGACGTTCTCGACGGTAAAATTATTGGTTGTCCCGGCCAACCAGATGCCCGCAGGCGCAGCAAGATGAACGTTTTTGATCGCAATGTTCCGGGCTTGATTTCCGTAAGCATCGCACAGGGCAACAATCTGGTTTGGACCGTAGACGCCTGTCTGCCAGTCTGTCTGGATCGTGCCACCATCGCCTTCGATGCTTACCCCGGCACGAAGCTGTATGGCACACCCGACTGTCACAGCAGAAGAGGGAGCAATATTTTTTGCCTGTGCCGTTCCCTCGCTTGCTGATTCCCCCACCCAGATAGGAACCTTTGCCGAGGCATTCCCGTTATAAGTGCACCCCGAACCCGGGGCCGTCACACGAACCGAGGTTAGAGCACTTACGCTCAAACCCGATTTGCCAGTCGTCCCCGCAAACTGAGGTTTGATCTTGCAAACCAGCGCTGTTGGCAGTCCAAAAGTGAAGCCTTGATAACCATTTCCCTGCGGCATCCCAGTGCTATTCGAGACCGATGTCGCGGAGGTAAATGTGCCGTCCGACAGGATTGCCATCACAGCAGCCCCATCGGCTCCCTGGGCAAAAGAATAGACATCTACTCCGGTTGGAGGGTAGTTAATCCCTGCACTATCCACCACGCAAGAGCCAGGAATTGGAACCCCGTTATTGTCAGTGAGGGCATACACGGAGCCACCTGAACCACGATAGGAGGCATCCTTGATCTGCCCGATGACCCATCCCTTTGGGTTATAGCCTTTTCCGCCGGAGATGCCACAGATCTGAATAGAACCATTCACAACATCTAACGAAAATTGTGCCCCCTCTCCGGCCGAAGCCCGGGAGTAATCTCCAAAGTCACGAGGCATGAGTATCTGGTAGTTGGCCTTTGTGCAGCGATAGTTGCGTCCGTTGAGATGCACAACTTTGGGAGTGTTCAGACCAGCCCCTTGGGCAGCATATTGAATTGCCAGGTTGATCGCAGCACAATCATCACCGTTTTCTCCCGAACCTGTTCCCGCAGCACCAAACTGTTCTGGGTTGAGACTAAGCCTCAACTGATCGTCACGATCGAGGACCGTTGTCGACCCCTTTTGCATAAAACCCGGTAACGAAGGCGCAGCAAGATTTCCTTTTGCTGCTTCGACGGGAACACCTGCGGAACTCCCTTTCGTGGCATTTGCTCCGCTGACGCCCTGCCCGTATGCCGGAACAGCCAGAATAAAGAGGAGGCAAAACAGCTTCTTCATTGGGTCCTTTCGGTGGCCTTACAACTGCACACTGCCAAGGTTATAGGGTGACGGAGATTACACCGCTCTAAGATCCTGGGAGGATATAAGGATCATTCTGATTACCATAAAAGACGGCGAATTCAATGCCAGCAATACTGGCAGGATTAACTTAAGGCCGCCTACAAACGCCAATATCACTTATCACCATTGAGTGATAGAACCCCCACGATCCGCCCCTATCGTCAAATTCGGTTCCTTCTTCCATCAGAGCAAACACAATTCATGGGCAAGCATTACCTAAGGAGTTTTATTGATTAGTTTTGGATACCATGCGACTTGAAAACTGCCTGTCGTATCCGACTGCAAACCGGATTTGTAGATAGGTGCCTTCCAGCGCTCGTTTTGAATATAAGCACTCAATTCGATATCGGGTCGTATTCGCTTCGTAATATCCAACCGGAAGGTGTTTTGTGTTGTGCCCGACGGGATGAAATCTTTTGCATTCTTCTTGTTCAGGTACTGGAGGGAGATGAACTCATTACCTGACAAATGATAGGTAAGCCACGCTTGGCCACCTTTGGCTTCGCGGCCAATCCAGTCGCCCATGATGAATCCCTTGTTCGTATATCCCTGGACTTCAATCTGTTCATCGTAGTTGCCTTCGCCACCTTGGCTACGCAGCGTGGGATAGTCCGTATAGACGCCTTCAATACGCAGATCAAGCTTCGGAGCATAAGGCAGGTGCGAGAAGTAGATACCCGGACGCCAACCGGCTCGCCGTGGCGCACTGATCGGCGTTACGTCGTCATGCGTAGTGGAGTCTGTATAGAGTGTGACTGATTTACGCAGAAACGGAAGCCGATACGAAAAGTTGAAGGTTGAAAAACGTGCGCCAGGATCAAAGCGCGAGAACTTGGTAGCAAGGTCGGTATCGTTGATGTCGAAAAAGCCCTTAAGGAAGGTATGCAGGGTAACAGGGGCATGCCCCTCTCCTCCGAAGATAATCGTTCGCTGAAAACCAAATTGAAAATCACTGGTTGGAGCGAATGAAAACATCTCAGAGTGAGCCCAGGGCGAGTTCGGATCAGTATGTCCTTTCAAGCTTCCAATGAAGAAGTCATATCGAATCGGACCAAGAACCCTGCTCACCCATGGAATATTTAGCGGTTCCACACGATTGATGCGGAATGTATACATGTCCTCGGCATTATTCGACCATGCCATCGCGCCTCCCAGGCCCGGGCCCAGCCAGGCATCGGACTTGCCGAACGAGATCTCGTGGCCGACAAGATGCCCCGACACATTCGCCTCAAGCAGACGAAAATTATTTTGCGATGGAAGAACACCCTCTGGAATTGTCGATTGCTGAAGGTTAAAACCGGAATAAGGAATACGGTCAGCAATGGAAAGAGATTGCGCCAGCGCGAAGGAATATCCATCGTAATGCGGTGCATGCTGGTATTCACCTCTCACGTAAAGAGAGAACCGGCCCCGTTCAGCGATGGCAGAAAATCCATCATAGCTATTGAAGCCGGTGGAATACGGCCGACCATAATCATTGATAAAACTCTGCCCCAGGTGAAAGCTGTCACGGAGTACGGGGCCCGCTATCTGCCGCACACCGATATAGCCCGAGTTCAGTCCATAGACAAGACCAGACGAGGGGACAGCTTCAAAGCTGGGGTCACGCTGCAACTCCTTCTTCACCTTGGCGAATATCTCTTTCGCCTCGTCGCTCCCATTCAAACGAACGGAGTCCTCGGTTTCATCCAACATGTGCAAGACACTGCGATTCGTCCAAGGCCGCATAGACAAGAAGGCTGTGTCGAGATATCCAAGGGAGTACAACCGCAGCAATGCAGGGTAGATCCAGCTATCGACAGGAATATAAGCTGAACCCAAAGCTTCTTTGCTCTTATCTCCATCAAACGATTCTTGACGAGAATTTCCGGCCTCGATAGAAGAGCGAGCAGCTAAAACAGCCGTTGGATGCTCGGAACCGTCGGAGCTTACGGAACTGGCCCTGAATTCCGGAACAGTTGCTGCAATAGGGATATACCTGGCGCTAAATTCGGCAGGTGAGCTTTCCTGCGCACCTATCATAGGCATATAGACTTGAGCCACGACGACGACACAAAATAGGCTCGCAGATCTAGCTATTGAAGAGAGAGACATAAAACCTCGCTGTTGCCCAGAGCTTCACCCGCGAGCGTTTACGCTGACACTCAGGCCGGTTTCTTACTGGAGTTCTTTGAATTGTAAGTTTGGCGGATTGCCAATATTCAGAGACACAAAAATGCAGCGAAATCGATCAGTTCGTGATTAACCATCGCATCGTCCACGGCATCCTCTTACCGGAAGAAATCTCAGCACTGATGTTCGCCATGAGCCGGACTAAAGAAGCTTCGCAAAGGCTGATAAAGCACCTTAGATACATGGCTAGACTATCCCAAGCAATGATCAGCTGCAATCGCAGGCACCTGCAACTGCTGTGGAATCAACGTTCAAAAAAAGAGGGAATGGAATAGCAAGTTCACAAAGCAAGCTGATGGCGGAGGGAGAGGGATTCGAACCCCTGACGCAAAGCGCGGTGTAAACATTTATGGCGGAGGGAGAGGGATTCGAACCCCCGTAGCCCGTTAAGGCTAAGCGGTTTTCAAGACCGCCTGTTTCAACCACTCACACATCCCTCCGCATATTTACGCGGCTTGTGCCATCTGCTCTCTCAAGGGTAGCAGCAAAGCCTGTCGATCTAAAACCCCTGAGAGCAAGAACCAGGCTTGAACACATATGGCTTCGTGGCACAATAGCCAATCTTTCGTTAGGATGAGGCGTTGGCTGGGCGGATCACCTGCCAAATCCAAGTGGACGGACTCTCCTTCGTGACGAAAAAGCATTCCATAGCCGTGGTGTCTTTGCTCATCGTGGCGGCTGCGGTTTCTTTTCTATTTCTGCATCACCAGGAACCGCCCAAAACCGCTATCGCACAGCAGTATGCGGATCCCGCCTCCTGTACGCAGTGTCATGCCACCGAAGCTGCCGGATATGCTCGCACCGGAATGGCTCACGCCTTCTACAAACCCAAGGCCAGCGATACCGTCGAGAGCCCCGCCCGCGATCGTCAGTTTTACCACGCTGCATCCGGCAGCTATTACACGCTGACGCAACATGACGGCAAGTACTATCAGCGCCGCTGGCAAAAGGGGTTTGACGGTAATCCTGAGAATGTCGAAGAGCTGTTGATCGACTACATCATGGGTTCGGGAAATCATGTGAAGACCTACTTGCATCGCGAGCAGGATGGAACGCTGATCGAACTGCCGCTAGCCTGGTACGCCGAAGGCGGAGGTCACTGGGGGATGAATCCCGGCTTCGACAATGCACACCCGATGACACGCCGTCCCATCGCCTACGAGTGTATGTTCTGCCACAACGCGTATCCACAGATTCCGCCCATCGCGCATCGTGATCTCTCGGCAAATTCCGTATACAGGGGTGCCTTGCCGGAAGGCATTGATTGCCAGCGCTGCCATGGGCCGGGAGCCGCACACGTCAAAGCCGCGCAAACTCCAGGGACGTCTCTGCAGCAAATTCGCGCCCAGATTCTCAATCCAACTCATTTGAGCAACGATCGCCAGATGGAGGTTTGTGAGCAGTGCCATCTCGAAACCACCAGCCAACCGTTGCCAGATCGCATTCGACACTACGATCAGGAACCTTTCGGCTACAGAGCAGATCAGCCGCTCGCCAGCTTCAATGCGTACTTCGCCCGGGACCCGGACCATGGCCGCACCGATAACTTCGAGATCGTGGATGCACCTTACCGGCTTCGTCAATCGCAGTGCTATCTCAAGAGTCAGGGAGCACTGACGTGCGAGACCTGCCATAACCCTCACGACCTGCACAAAGGGCCTGAATCGGTTACGTACTACGCCAACATCTGCATGAAGTGTCATGGCGCAAACCTGCCTGAGAAGATCGCGCAGCATCAGCACCCTGCCTCCAACGATTGCGTCTCGTGCCATATGCCAAAACGCAGAACCGAAGATGTCGTTCATGCCGTCATGACGGACCATCTGATCCAGCGCTTCGCACCGCAGGCGAAGGTGTTGCTGGCAGACCGGCAGGAGGTTCCGGAGACGCCTGTGACGGCCTATCATGGCCCGGTAAAACGCTACCTCCTGGATCGCGAAGATGCCTCCCCGGATGATGACCTATACAACGCCGCGGCGCAGATCATCGACGGAAGCAATCTCGAAGCAGGGATTCCCGCACTGGCGGATTTGATTCGAACGAAATCCCCCAGTCAACCCAACTTTTCCATCGAGCTGGGTGACGCCATGCGGCACACCGGCAACCTTCCAGGCGCAATCGATGCTTATCGGCAGGCGCTCAAGCTCGATCCCCTGTCTTCACGGGCCCAGCGACGGCTCGGCGTCGCACTGGGGAATGCCGGACAGACCGATGAAGCGCTCACCGTCTTACAGGGCGCCATCGACCATGAACCTGATAACGCCCTGCTCTGGTACGAGAAGGCGTTGATTGAATCGAGACGTGGAGATTCGGATAAGGCAGTCGCCGACCTTCGCAAGACACTGGAACTCAAACCCGACTTCGCCGACGCACAAAACACCCTGGGGTCCGTTCTCGCGCAGTCCGGAGATATACAGCATGCCGAAACAGCCTTCCGCGCAGCCCTGACGATCAATCCCTATGACTCAGCGACCCGAGCGAATCTTGGGCGTCTGCTGGCGGGCACAGGCGATTGGAAGCAGGCTGCGTTCCATCTGCAAAAAGCCGTCCAGCTTGATCCAGCCAACGTCAATGCTCATGGGGACTACGCTGTTGCGCTCCTGCAACTGAAGCGTCTTCCAGAGGCCAAGACAGAAGCAGAAGCCGCGCTGAAGATCAATCCGGAGTTCGGACCGGCGCAGCTCAATCTGGCTGAGATCCTCCTGCAACAGGGACAGGCACGCATGGCCTTGCCTCTGCTGGAGAAGGCAGCACACTCTGCCGCGCCTGGAGTTGCGGAACAGGCACAGACGATCCTTCAGCAGCTAGGAACGCGATAGCCTCCTGCTCGATTGATTGAGGAGAAACAAGCACCGTTCTGTCGAGATTTGGGGAAGACAGGGCTTTTGATGACATCAAGTAATCGTTTTCTCTAATTTCATTGCGGCCATGCATCGTTTTGAAAGGCATTGCGTTCCTGGAAGGACTATGTCCAGGGATGTATTTGTGTAACTTTCAAGCGCGGAAGACGTCCCATCTTCAGAATTTCCACAACTTCCCTGACCGCTCTTGCAACCGGATGAATAGGCATTTTGGCCTGTTTTTGGATTTAAGTTGACAACGTTCCTCTCTCTGTTTTCTTATGAGCCTCGCATCAGTTTGCTCCAAGAAAACCGCTTGTTCTAGATAGATCGCAATGTTCCGGGCCTTCGATTCTGAACCACACGACGGTCAACAAAGTTTAAGTTTGTGCATGCCTGGATGCACCAAAGTATTTCGGAGGCTAGTTTCATGAACATCCATCAACGGGTACAAAGAATCCCGGATCAACTCAGCGGCACGGTACGACTTTTGGTAGTCGCAGCGGTATTGGCACTGACCGCCTGGGGGACCTTCCCTGGTCTCATCCCCGGAGCCGGCGTAGCTTACGCCCAGAACACCAACGCGACCATCCGCGGCGGGGTCCTCGACCCGACCGGAGCTCTCGTACCCAACGCTAAGGTCCTTATCGTCAACCAAGACACAGGCGTAACGGTCTTCAATGGCGTTACGGACTCTTCAGGCGACTTTGTAGCGCCCCAGGTCATCCCTGGCACCTACCGGGTGACGGTGACCTCGCCCGGGCTGAAGCAATCTGTCGTAAACGATCTCATTGCCACTGTTGCCCAGGTCACCTCGATCAACGTCAACCTGCAACTCGGCCAGGAGACAGAGACAGTAACCGTCGAATCCAGAAGTGAAGAACTTGACCGCAGCACTTCGGACGTATCGACGCTCATCGCCCCGACCGAGGTTCAAAACCTCCCCTTGCAACAGCGCGCTACAGAGAACCTGTTGACATTCATCCCAGGCGCCGCACACGGCGGAGCCGGGGATACGCCGAATACCTCTCAACTCTCGATCAACGGCAGCCGCACCCTGAACACAGAAGTTCTGCTGAACGGAGTTTCGACGATCGTTGCCTCGACCGGAAGCCCGGCGACCCTGCCCTCACCGGATGGTGTGGACTCGTTCCGCGTCCTCACGACCAACGCGCCAGCCGAGTACGGCCGCACCTCGGGTGCTGTCATCTCCGTGAATACGATCTCCGGCACCAACGTCTATCACGGCAACGTCTACTTCCTGCTGCGTAACGAAGCCCTCGATGCCAATCAGTACTTTCATAAAGACACCATCAACCTGAAGACCGGAGCTGTCACGCCGCGCAATCGTGACCGCTTTTTTCAAATGGGCGGCTCCATAGGTGGTCCGGTCCGAATCCCTCATCTTTATAACGGTCACGATAAGACGTTCTTCTTCGTCAACTACGACCGGACAATCACACCCAACTCGACGACTCTTTCATTTACGGTTCCCACTGCAGCGCAGCGTTCGGGCGATTTCTCCAACGCGTCGGCTCCTATCGGCCTCAATGGCCAATCACGCAACCCTCAGACGATTTACCAACCTACGGGAAAATCCTCCCCTGCTTTTGGAGGCAACCAGGTTACAGGTATCGATCCGGCAGCGGCAAAGATCCTCGCGTTACTTCCACTACCAAATACCCTTGGAACCTATGACCTGACAAACAACCGCTACACCGGCAATTGGACCTCTCTGCAAAACCTGACGGGCCATGTTCTCAAGCTGGCAGCCCGCGTCGATGAGAATCTCACGCTCAAAGACAGACTAAGCTTCAACGTCTACCGCTTTACAACCTCGTCCCCCAATGCGGTTTCCTGGGAAAGCCCCCTGCTCAACACTACGTGGGATTGCACCTGCAACAATGCGTGGCTCCCATCTGTCGATTACACGCGTACGTGGACTCCGACTCTCGTGATGGACCTGAATATGGGCTTCTTCCGCAACGTTGTGCTCCGCAATCCTCCGGGAGCCGGCATGAATGCGTCGCAGCAGCTTGGAATCGCATCTCTGCCGCTCGACCAGACTCCTCAAATCACCGACCCCGGTTTCGATAATATTGGCGCGGATACCAATACGAACCAGGTCAACATCACCAACACCTATAGCCCTTTTGGAACTGTCACAAAAACCGTTGGTCCTCATACCTTCAAGGTCGGCGCGTCGCTGCGAAAGAATGAATTCAACTCGTTCAATCCAGCTACAAGCCCCGAAGGAACGATAGCTTTTGATGGCTCCATTACCAATCATGGCGCCTCCGGAAATCCAAATACAGGAATTGCTGATTTCCTCCTCGGTCAGATCAAGACCGCCAGCTACGAACAACCCCAGCCCCCGACGGGCAGGCGCAATTATAATTTCGGGATTTTCTTACAGGACGATTGGAAGGTCACGCCAAAGCTGACCCTCAATCTCGGCGTTCGCTACGAGTATGAGTCGTCGCTGACCATCGCTACCAACATCTATAGCCGTATCGACCCAAACACCGGGCAATTGCTGGCGGCTGGTCTCAACGGCGTCTCTCGTTCCCTGAATGTCACCACTCCCAGAGCTGATGTCTCTCCGAGAATTGGTTTGGCTTATAGCCTTGACAACAAAACTGTCATCCGCGCCGCGTTCGGAACCTTTTATGGAACCATCTTCCAAAATCTAGGAGGCCAGCTCGCCTATCCGGGATTTGACAACACCATCAGCTATAACAACCTGGGAACGGCAGTCGCACAACCCTTCACCCTTTCTCAAGGGCTTCCGCTTGCTCCTCCACCCAACCTGCAGAATCCTTTCGCCGCGCTAGTGACCAGCTCGGCCAGTAACCCCTACTCCGTTGCCGTCTCATTCAATGACCAAAGCCACATGCCGCTGGTTCAACAGTGGAATGCCGGCTTCGAGCGTCAGTTGCCTCTCGCTCTGACGTTGGAGGTCAACTATGTCGGAAACCATGCATTGCATCTTTCCTACAACCTGAATGAGAATGTTGTTCCACTTTCGGCTGTACCTGCCGTAACGCAAGCTAACACCAGTCTCGCAACGCAGCAGGCATCACCTTTTCCAAACCTCAAACAGTTCCAAACGAACAACAATATTGGAGCCTCCAACTACAACGGGTTGCAGGTAAGCGTTCACCGTCAGTTCAACAAGCAACTGGCCATTCTCTCGAACTACACCTATGCCAAGAGTGAAGATGACGGCAGCACCATCTACAACTTTTCGGCCCCGAATGGAACCGCAAACTCGCAGTATGCTGTCGATAGTCCGAACCGCATCAAGGACTTCACTGTCAGCAATATCGATGTGAAGCACGTCTTGAATATCGCCGTGGTGTATACGACTCCGGGTCCGTGGTGGCTGCGCGACTGGCATATTTCGCCGGTATTCGTCGGTCACACCGGACTGCCCATCAACATCACTCAGACCAACGAGATTCCGGGTTCGTCCCAGCGTCCCAATGGAAATCCTCAGCTCCTCAAGCTGTCGCACCATCCGCTCAACGGAGCTGCAATTCAGTACTTCGACTCCGCAACCGATCCAAACTTCCCGCTCACAGCCTCCGGACCGGTCTACAACACCATCGGCGGCGTTCGAACACCGATCGTCTCAACAGGCTTCGGCAACGTATCGCGCGACTCTAACCGGGCTCCCGGTGAGATAGATTTCGATGCTTCGGTCGCGAAGGATTTCCCAATCTACCGGCGATTGAAGTTCCAGTTCCGTATCGATGCCTTCAACGTCATCAACCATACGAACTTCACGGCTCCAAGCGGTTCGCTTACGGTAACGGAGGTCGGCACGACAGCGACCTTTGCTACTTCGTCCGGTTTTGGCAAGATCACGGGCACACAGCCGAACCGTACGATGCAGGCCTCAACCCGCTTCTTCTTCTAACCATTCCCTATAACCGCTGTACAGGAAAGGCCATCCGCAAGGATGGCCTTTTCAGGTAACAGAATAGCCCCCAGAAAGAGACCGCATGAAAAGCCCTATACGACTTCCCTTCCGTGCACATGGCCCGTTCCTCTGTAGATATGCCGCGCTGGCAACTCTCGGCCTGGCAGTAACACCGGCGCTCCTTGCGGCGCCTCTGCGCTCTCCGTGGGATGGAAAGCCGGTTGCTGTGACTAATTCGGCCTACCCTTGCCCGGCTCTTCCTCATCTCACACCTGATCTTGTCACCGATGGCTTTTACAGGCTGGACGATCCGACGCACTCCATCATCGATCCCGTGCGGCAGGAGGCCTATCGCAAGTCGAGCGGCAAGGTGAAAGAGGTTGGAATGGCCATCGTCAAGGCAGCCGACGACTACCGCACCTCCGGCTCGCGTCAGGCGGCACAGTGCGCCACCAGTCGAATCGTCACCATGGCACAGGACGGATCCCTCAGCGGCAAGATGTCTTCGAGCCAGGCCTACTATGTGCAAGGTTGGGTCGTGGGCGCCATTGCCATCGCTTATCTCAAAGTTCGTGAAACCGGAGACGCCACCCCAGAGCAGAACGCAGTCATTGCCAAATGGCTGCATCGCGTCGGAGGAGAGACCAGAGACTGGTATGACGGACATACGAAAAAAGATGGCGGCAAGGGAAATAATCACTTGTATTGGGCAGGGGTCGAGCTGGCGGCAATCGGTGTAGCCGCCGACAACCAGAGCGATTTCAACTGGGCCATGTCGACCTACGACAACGGGGTCGATCAGATACGGCCTGACGGAACGCTTCCCCTGGAGATGGCTCGGGGCAGCAAGGCGCTGCACTACCATCTTTATGCACTGGCACCGCTCGTCCTGCTGGCGGAGTTCGGAGAGGCCAATCATCTCGATCTCTATGCCCATGCGAAGGGTGCGATTCATCGGCTGGCAGACGTCTCCGTAGCGGGGCTTCATGATCCTGCACTCTTTGAGAAGGCTACGGGAATCAAGCAGGAGGTCCCCACAGTTGTCACGGGAGACCAGATCGGATGGGCACCTCCTTATGCTCGGCGCTTTCCGAATGCGGAGCTGACACGGCTGATTCAGGCGGCGCCTAGTTTGAGTGTCTATTATCTGGGCGGGCTTCCGCCAGCGTAGAGAGGGATGGTCGGGAAGAAGCGCGATCGTGTATCAGCTCTTGCAAAGATATGGAGAGAAATAGATATCTTTTGCTTTTCTGGTTGTCATTCCGAGCACAGCGAGTGAACCTGCTGTCTCCCGTTTTTCGCTCGTGCCATAACAAGCGTTATGCGCTAACGAAAGCCGTTCGTTCTCGGTCTTGCCTCTACTTTTATGTAATGCAACCAAAGAGCGGGAGACAGCAGGTTCACTCGCTGCGCTCGGAATGACAACCAGAAAAACAAAGGCAAAAACAGAAGCAACTGACCCTACATGATTTCGGGAATGGTTTCGCGTATCAACGACTACTTAGCATTGGCTTCGTATCGCTCCCCGTGGCGTCTGTCGAAGAAGCCGTCCATAACTGCTTGCTGTGAACACCAGGAGGCAGTTGCCGATCGAAGTCCAGAAGGTTGCGGGCCAGGGTTGGAGCTTCAGAGGGGTCGACGGCGTAAAACGTCACTGTGTCGCCTCCCAGGACCGAGTGCCCCTTGAGGTCTGTGACTTGCCAGTCTTCAACAGGCACCCAGCGAGCAGGGATCTTATCGGTAAACCAGGAGCGATACAGGACCGCAATCTGGACATGGCCGGCCGTGGTGAGCCGATCGATCGCATCGCGGTCGAAGGTACCGTGAACGCGCAGACGTTCTACATCGACAGAGCCCAATCCCCACAGATCGAGGCAACGTATGTCGTCGAAATAGTTGGGCGCACCGATGTCATTCAACGCGACCCCTTGTCCCTCATAGTGCTGTCCCAGGAAAGCTGCCACTTGATACTGTTGCGCGTATACGCCGTACGTCTGCTCGGGAATGATCGAGAAGACGATGGCAGCGCGCGCGCCAAGCCCCAGCACGGTCAACACCAATAGAACTTTGGCCACGCCTTGCGCTTCCCGAGAGAAGGCGTGATCCGTGCCTGAAGACATCAAGGCCGAGACACCGGCAAAGATCACAACGATGCCGGCCCCGATCAGGTAGGCCTCGTACCGGAAGAATCCCCCAAATTGAGCGAACTGGGCATGCAGGAGAAAGACACCCAGAAGAATCAGCAGCCAATGCTTAAGCCGGCTATGCTGATGGGGAAAACGCTTCTGCAAGTAGATGAGAAGGACACAGCAGAGGAGAAAGACAAGGGTCACCCCGGAGATCAAAGCATGCCTGCCGAGCAGGTTGTGCAGCCACGTCAAAGGAGAGAATTTGCTGGCTCCAGCGGTCTTGATCAAGAGCGGGGACGGCAGAAAGGTCGAGCCCTGAGAGAGCCCATAGAGCCCAAACGCGATCACCAAAAGCAGGGCCGAAGAACCAGCGGCAAGAGCAAGCTTCCACCTGGACTTTGCAGCCAGCAGTCCACAGACAAGCAGCACCGCAAAGAGCCCCTCGTAGCGCGCTCCGGTAACGAGAAACGAGGCGAGGACCAGAAGAACTGCTGCCCCCCGGACAGGCTTCGGACGCGTCGCAGCCTCGTAACTGCCCAGCAAAAGCAGAAAGGACAAGAGGTGGAAGAGGTGTTCCATCCCCAGAAAGGTCATTCCGACCAAGGGGACGCTGCACACCAAAATCAGAAGGAAAAGCGCCTCAAGCGCGGGCGTTAGGTGCATCCCTGCATATCTCAACAGGCGATAACTAAACCAGAGGATGAAGAGAGAGCATGCAATATTGAGGACGAACGGAACCCAGACGTGGACACCGACGACGAGAAACGTAAGCGCAATCAGGAACGGCCACAGGATGGAAGAACAGGGGAAGCTGCTGTGGTAACGGGTGATCCCGTACACTCCGTGCAAAGCCAAGTTCTTGGCAACGGCGGCGTGGATGTACGTATCGTCAAGCGGGTAAAGCTGGTGGCCGTGGGTTCTGCCGAGGACGATCACGAGCAGAACGCCTAAGGCTACAAAGTATGCCGCTGTAGCAAACCAAAGTGGCCAAGCCTTTTTCATTCAGCGACTATCTTACAGGTTTGCTTGATTGGGGCAGGAGGCCTCTGGGGAGATTCGGAAGCAGATTCCCTCCGGGAATGACAACAAGAAAAGCAAGGGCAAAGGCCTTCACCCTTACTTCGGCTGAGTTGAAGTGTCGGTTGAAGGCTGCGCGGGTGTGGGAGACGGTGTCGCCGCTGGTGTCGTCGCTGGCGCAGGCGCTGGAGACGGTGTTGCCGCTGGCGCTGCTGATGTCGCCGGAGGAGTAGATGGGTTCGGTGAGGTAGGGGCAGCGGGTGTTGCTGGTGCAGCGTTCTGAGTTGATGGTGCAGCACCCTGCGCTGCCGGCGTGGCATCCGGTGTCGAGGTTGGAGCTTGTGCAGTCGTCGCAGGCGCTGGCGTGGACTTCTCAATCGGCGTAGGTAGAGTTACCGTGGCCACGACGTTGGGATCGTCGCGGAGCTTGAGGTAGAGCGTAGCTCCATCCAGCGGTGTGGGCACGGTGAAGGTGCTCGCGGCAAAGCCGGTGGGCACCTCGGCTGGCTTGGCAAAGTCCTTGGACGCCCCGAAGGTTTGCACCAGGAAGAACTGGTTGCCGTCAACCGTGCAGGTAGGAGCGTCTGCGTTGGTGCAGTGGATCGCAGTGATCTGCGGCGTACGGACGAGAGTGCCGAGCGGTGTCCAGTCCCCCGGGGTCTGATCTTCCGCGACAGGACGCATCTGCAGATTGCCAAAGGCCGACTGACCGAAGGCCTTCAAAGGATCGAGCGTGGCAATGGCGGTGTGATCATCCTGCAGCACAAGGTTGTTGGCCGCAAAGGAGAGGCTGGTGTGGACGGAGCCGTCGGCGGTGGCGACTTCGATGGTCTGCGTGCGGGGAAAAACATCTTTGGTCTGCACGACGAAGGTGAGTTTACCGTTGAGCGGAATGTCGTTCTTCGTGCCCAGGGTGACGGGGATAGAGCCGTCCTGCTGCGCGGGTGTGGCGTCGAACGAGAGCAGTTTCAGGCCTGGCCGTGCAGCTTCGGTAGAGACCTTGATCTTCATGGTGCGGCCGTCTTTGAGCTTGGCGGTTGCGTCAGCACCATTTTCAGGCGAGACACCTGCCCCGGAGTGAAGATGCAGGTTCTTGTCGTCGTTGCCAGTCCCGGCAGGAGTAAAGGCTTGACCGGCGATCTGCACGGAGACGACATCCTGAAGCCCCTGGCCGGTGAGTACAGCTTCATTGTCCCCCGCGTGAACCTTCAGGCCATCGAGATGGATGTCACCGGTATAGGCAGTAAGTGGAACCTTGTCCTGATTGGCATCGCCGTACTGCTGAATGGCAAGCGAGTAGCCACCAGGCTGAACCTTCTTGAGCGAAGCATCCAGGTCGAGCGAGTCCTTGGCGACTTTACCCCCATCGCTTGCCGTCGGTTTGAAGGTGACGTCGATGTCTTTATCCTTGCTGGTCGTAAGAGCGATGTGCTGAACGCAGGCGGTGCCATCGCCCTTGAGCGTGAGATGGTTATCCTGTCCGGCAATGAGTTGGGTGTCGCCAACGATCTTCCAGTCTTTGCCGTCGACCTGCTGAAGAGTGAGGGTGGGACCTTCGAAGGGATCGAAGCCCCAGTAGCCGCGAACAGTACCGGTAATAGTGAGGTCAGTGCTGGAACCGATCTTCACGTCGGACTTTGCAGGAGGCGCGCTGGCGCTCTCATCGATGAGGGGCTTGCGCTGCTCCTCTTTCGTGGCGATAAGACCGCCTTCAAAGGCATCGGGCGTCAAGGGAATATCGCTGGGAGCGCCGGTCCGGTTGAGGTGGAGGATGAGATCGTGCGCGAAGCCGGTAGAGAAGACGAGCGGCGCTCCTTCGAGTTGCAGAGCCATCTTCGGTTGCAGGAGACAAGCGACCTCGTCGGCGTCGTGGGGGTGCAGAGGCGGCAGCTTGGCCGACTGAATGGCCGGTAAACCGATCACGATGACCGTTTTGGGATTGTTGAACGAGGGCGGAGCGTTGAGTTTCAGGTTGAGCGTAGAACCCTGCGGAAAGCTAATTCCGGGAATGTATTGATACTGGGCCGTACGCAGCAGGCTAACAAGGTGGACGAGATCCACAACAGCGCCGACATAGGCTGAATAAAGTCCAGCTGCGGCCATCGGTGTGGCGGAAGCCGCATTGATAAAGTCGGAAGAGGCTCCGGTGGTAAGAGCATCAGCAACACTCTGGCCATGCCCATCGTCGAGGAGGACGGGCGCACTGGACTGGGTGAGGCAATTTACCTGCTGGTCTACAGGCTGTTTGAAGCAGTCGGCATTCGGCTTAAGAGCAAGCGTGGCAGCCAGCTTGGCGGAGTGGTCCTGAATGGCCTTCTGATCGTTTTGTGGAATCGTCTTCATCGCCGCGAGATAGCGCTCGATGCGCTGCTGCTCGAAGGAGGCTTGATTCAGGTCGGCATCGGCGCGGATGAACAGCCCCGGCCGGCCTTTGACCGCGGAGCGAAGAGTTTTAAAGTCGCCGCCGGTTTCAGGAGCGACAAACATCACAGCCTGCTCGGCCTCCTTGGGCACCGTGATCGTCGTGCCTTCGATCGTCTTCTTGTCCCATGTGTCGATCTCGGTAAACCAGTTGTCAGGCGGCTCGTTGGTGGTGCCGCGCAGGAAGGCGACGATGATCAACAGGTGGTTGGATTGGCTATGGGGAAGGTCAGCCTTGATCCAGATCTTGTCGCCTGGCTGCAGGTTCGGAACCTGCGCGATAGGAAGCGTGGCAGTGCCACGAGTGACGCGGACATCGATCTTGGGACCGACGAGATCGAAGCGTGCGTTATCGGCACGGAGGGTCACTGTGATGGCAGCGGCGAAAAGACAGGCGGCAACGCGCGAGAGTTTCATCTGGATTGCTTAGACGCTCAGGGGTCGGGGGTGGTTGTGATCCGTCTGCCGAATCGAAAAGATTGTTGGTGGGTGTGCCCGTTCATCCGCTGAAGAATGAGGATGTTGCGAAGAGTGTGAAGGCAAACGCATTAACGGTCAGGGGAGGCGGAGCAGGGACTGTCAGAGGGCGGGCCTTAGATAGTGCCTGACGAATCGGCGATAGTGGTTTAGGGCGAAACCATTATCGCTTTTGTTTTATGTCTCTCCCCACAGAATCGTCAGACATCACCTTGCCCCTTCGGGGCACAGTTGAGTATCGATTTTTGAGCGAATGAGCACGCTATAATTACCTCGGAAAGGCGAGCAGACGAGCGCTTGTATTTCCTCAAGGATTTTTCAAGGAGATCTAAATGGAAATGAAGGCCTGGACCCGTCCTGATTTTGTAGAAGTCAACCTTGGCTGTGAGATCAACTGCTACGCCCCTGCGGAAATCTAAATCTTGTTGAACTTTAAACTGCTGGGGACCGCCGCAGGCGGCGGTATTCCCCAGTGGAACTGCGCCTGCAAGCTGTGCGATCTGTGCCGCAAATCTCCTGAGATTGTCCAACCCCGCATGCAGCTTCAAGCCTCTTTCTCTGCCGATGCGGAGAACTGGTTTCTGATCAATGCTTCGCCTGATCTAAGAATGCAGATCGAAGCGCATCCTGAGTTGCAGCCGAGTTCCCGGCTGGGCAAACGCAATACCCCCATTCGAGGCATCATCCTGACCAGCGCTGATCTAGATCAGGTGCTGGGTGTGCTTCTGCTGCGCGAGTTCCAGCCCCTCACCCTCTATGCGACAGCCCTGGTGCGCCAGGTGCTGGAGGCAAACAGCTTCTTCCGCATGCTGCAGCGCGTTCCCGATCAACTGACCTGGGTAGAGATATCGCCACAGAAGAGCTTCACGCTCGGCGGAGGAATTACCTGCACGCCGATCCCTTTCCAGGGCGGGCTTCCTTACTATGCCCGCGAGACTCACAAGGAGCAACCAGGACAGACGACGCTTGGCCTTCTCATCGAGTCCGGTGGCCAGCGCCTAGCCTATACTCCCTCTGTGCCCGAGGTGACGGACGAGTTGCGAGCCCTCTATGACTCCTGCGACGCGATCCTGGTGGACGGCACGTTCTGGAGCGACGAGGAGCTTAGCAGCACACACGCTGGAACCCCGCTCGCACGCTCCATAGGACACGTACCCATGAGCGGTGACGACGGCACTCTCAGGCTGCTGGCCGGGACCTCTGCACGGCAAAAGGTTTACGTACATATCAACAACACCAATCCGGTGCTCGATCCTCGCAGCGCTGAATATAAGCTGGTAGTGGATGCCGGATGGCAGATAGGACACGACGGATGGCAGTGGAATTAGCCGCTTCAGGCACGATCGGAGACGATGCCCTTCTCTCGAAAGACGAGCTGCATGCTCGTCTTCGCGCAGTGGGAGAGAGACGCTATCACCACCTGCACCCTTTTCATCAGCGCATGCACGCCGGGGAGTTAACTCGCGGCCAACTGCAGGCCTGGACGCTGAATCGCTATTACTACCAGAGCCGCATTCCGATCAAAGACTCGCTCGTGCTGGCCAAGAGCGATGACCCTGCCTTTCGACGGGTCTGGCGAAAGCGCATTCTCGATCACGACGGAGACCAGGACGGCTACGGCGGCATCGAGAAGTGGCTTCAACTCGCCGAGGCCTCCGGGCTCTCGCGCGAAGAGGTGATTCCCTGCACTGGCGTGCTGCCCGGAGTCGTCTATGCGGTGGATGCCTATCTGGCGCTGGTGCGAGACAGCTCGCTGCTCATCGCCGTCGCCTCTTCGTTGACGGAGCTATTCTCGCGCGATCTTATCTCGCTTCGCATGGATCAGCTTCGCCTGCACTATCCCTATCTTTCGAGCGGCCTGAGCTACTTCGAGGGCAGGCTTACGCAGGCTCCCGAGGACGCGGCGTTCGCGCTGGACTACGTCTCCACCCACGCGCAGACACGGCGCGAACAGGAGCAGGTGATCCAGGCGCTGGAACGAAAGTGCGCCATCCTCTGGGCGCAGCTCGATGCGATCGACTACGCCTATGTTCAGCCCGGCAACATACCGCCCGGGTGCTTCGTCCCACAGGTTTGAAGAGGCTGCCATGCAATTGAACGACACTCCGAGACTTGCCCCCGGCTGCCGACTGCATCCGACCGAATCGGTTCTGCTGATACCGGAAGGGGCGTTGAATCTGCACGGGCCGGCTCGTGAGATTCTGCAACAACTGGACGGAAAGCGAACAGTCGAAGACGTTGTGCAGGAGCTACTGAAGCAGTACGCCGGGGCGCCTGCGGATGACATCCGGAAAGACGTGGTCGACCTGCTGGAACGCATGCAGGGACACGGCGTCGTGCGCGCATAAATCATGTTGACCTCCGGCCCTATTTCGTCCCTGCCAAAGCCGCTCTCGCTCATTGCGGAGGTGACGCATCGCTGCCCGCTGCACTGTCTTTACTGCTCCAATCCCCTTGAGTTGAAGCGCGCGGAAGAGGAGCTCTCTACGGCTGATTGGAAGCGCGTCTTTGAACAGGCCGCCAGTCTTGGGATTCTGCATCTACATCTCACCGGCGGAGAGCCGCTGGCGCGGAAAGACCTTGCCGAACTGATCGATACCGCACACCGGGCGGGACTCTACGTCAACATGATTACGTCGGGGGTTGGCCTGACCAGGGAACGTCTTGGCGAACTGGTAGAAGCCGGGCTTGAACATCTGCAGCTCAGCTTTCAGGACCTCGACGAGACGACGGCGAACCATATCGCAGGCACACGCGCTCATGCGCTCAAGCTCGCGCTGGTTCCGGTGCTCAAGGAATTCCCTCTCGCGTTCACGGTTAATCTGGTTGTCCATCGGATGAACCTCGATCGCCTGGAGTCCTTTATTGGGCTGGCGGAAGAGCTGGGGCCGGATCGCCTGGAGATTGCGCACGTTCAGTACTATGGCTGGGCTCTGAAGAACCGGTCGCTCCTGATGCCGACGCAGGAGCAGGTGGATCGCTCTTTACCTGTGATCGAAGCAGCCAAGGAGCGACTTAGGGGAAAGATCCATCTCGATTCCGTCTTCCCCGACTACTTTGGCAGTTTCCCCAAGGCTTGCGTCGGTGGCTGGGGACGACAGATGATGCTCATCGACCCGACAGGACAGGCGCTGCCCTGCCACTCCGCAGCCATTATTCCTGGCCTGCGATTCGACAAGGTGCAGGACCACGATCTTGCATGGATATGGGAGTCATCGGCAGCCTTTCAGCGCTTTCGCGGAGACTCCTGGATGCCGGAGACGTGCCTGGCCTGCCCGCGGAAGGAGAAGGATTTTGGCGGATGCCGCTGCCAGGCTTTTCTGCTTACCGGCGACGCCCAGGCCATCGATCCCGTGTGCCGGTATAGCCCGGACCACCATTTGCTGACGGAGCTTAGGCTTCCCTCCAACGACGTTCTTCCGATCTGGAGAGGGTAATTAGTACGTCGCACCCGGTTTTACGACGGGTGCGGGTGGAAGATCTCCCTTGAACTTGCGGGCCAAGGCTCGCGCGGCTTGAGCCAGCATGGTCGTATCAACGCCTACCGCACAGAAGGTAACACCACGCTGAATGTACTCCTGTGCGAGCGCAGTATCCGCGGTAAGAATGCCGGCGGCTTTACCGGATTGCACGATGCGAGCAATCGCTGATTCGATCATCGAGATCACATCAGGATGTCCGAGATTTCCCAGGTGGCCAAGCGATGCGGCCAGGTCAGACGGCCCGATGAAAACGCCATCGACACCTTCCACCGCGAGAATGTCATCCAGATTTTCGACCCCCTTCAATGTTTCGACCTGGATCAGCAAACAGACGGCTTCGTTCGCGCGCGCGAGGTACTCGGTTTCAGCGCCCCAGCGCGAGGCACGCGCCGACGCCACCCCGCGAATTCCGTGTGGCGGATATCGAGTCGCGGCCACCAACTGCCTTGCCTGCTCTGCCGTCTCAACGATTGGAATAAGAAGCGTATGGGCACCGATGTCGAGATACTGCTTGATCAGCACGGGATCGCCAATCGGAAGGCGCACGACTGGATGCGTGGGATAAGCAGCGACCGCCTGAAGCTGGGCAAGCACGGAGCGCAGATCGTTTGGTCCATGTTCCCCATCGATGACCAGCCAATCGAACCCGGCGCTTGCGACAATCTCGATAGCGTAAGCGTCTGCAAAGCTCGCCCACAATCCGATCTGCGTTTGACCGGCAGCGAGCGCTTTTTTGAAAGCATTCTCCATCATTACTGATTAGACTCCAGTCTTATAGAAGCAGCAGGCTATTGGGCCGAGTGGCCCGGAATCGATTGGGAAGGGCTGGCGGGGTGATCGCCGATACCCACCTTAAATCTCCATCGTGAAGTCTACATCGTGCGACTTCACGAGACGATCATTCGTGCCTCAGTTTCGTCGTTCAGGCTTTTGCATCTCTGCTATAGCTCCCTCATCACACATTGCCGTAGCTGAATCCTGCGCCTGAACCTAAGTTGATTCTTGCTATTTGGCCGAACCCAACGTAAATATTGCGTGGGTCCCAAATTCATCTATGAGAGGCAAAACACTATGGCAACGAAGAAGGCTGTAAAAAAAGCCGTAAAGAAGGCTCCTGCTAAGAAAGCCGTCAAGAAAGCTGTAGCGAAGAAGGCACCAGCGAAGAAAGCTGCAAAGAAGGTCTCCATCAAGGCACAGCGGAATAACGGGCCTCTCTAAATAAGACGTAAGCCGTCTCCAACCGCAGTACAAGCAAGCAATGCGCCCGGCAACTCATTACGAGAGCCGGGCGTTTCTGCCTTTAGAGAAACTGCTGGATTCGGATGTGCTCTGGCCCCTCCCCCGCACCGGAGACGTGGCACCCCGAGATCAAAACAGGGCATGGGAAGTGAGAAGCAAACTAACTCTTCCCACTCCCTCGCACCCTCGACGGCGACGAAATATCGACAAAGGTCGCTCTAACTAACAATCTAACAATCCAACTGCTACAAAAGATCGGGCACACCATCTGCAACGTTTCGGTGATTACGCGGCAGAGGCAATATTGGTTACGTGAATCGTGTTGCTTGCTGTGTCGAACGTTCCCGTAACCGTCACTTGTTTGTCTTCGTACTTCTTCGCATCGTCCTGATTATCAAGGAAATGTCCGGCTGCTTTACCCTCAGGTGTTTGGCCCGTGAGCAGGGCAAACTGTCCCGTCTGGAGCTTCACAACCTTGCCTGTGAATTTCATTTCTTGCTGCGGGTTTTGTTGCGGTTGTTGCGGTTGGGCAGCGCTGCCGCTTTGCGTTTGTGCGGTTGCGGGGCCAGGGGTGAAAGCGCAGAGAGCCGTCGCCAAAATCAGTGCGAGCGCCTCTCTATGATGATTGCTCCTTTGCGTTATTTTCATCTTCCTCCAGTGTTTTTCGGTTTGCTTGAAACCTTGACTTACAACATTGACAAGGCAATTCGTCTTCTCGACTCGAAGACTTCCAACCTAGGAAGCACAGATCGCATAGCGGGTTGCTCGCGTCAGGCAAGATCCCCGTCACCTCATTACGAGAGCTGGGCCTTTCTGCCTTTGGAAAACTGCTGGATTCGGATGTGCTTCGGCCATTCGATCATGTGCTACTTCGACTGCGATTTTCCCAACGGGATCACCTTTTCAGTACATCCATCGAATCCACATCTGACGGGCATATCGGTTCTCCTTTTCATCCACGACAAATTCACTGTCGGGTCGGGAGACCATATGAGTGATCCTGAGAATCCGTCAAATCGAATGAGAAAGCCCCCACTGGACCAGTGGGGGCTCTTCACATTTATGTACAAAAACAGATACATTCTCCAGACTTTTCCAGAGGTATCCCTAAAGTGACCTTTTCAGTTTTCGTAATGTTCGGGGAAGAACTGTAAGTTGTTGATTTTGGTAGCGTTACCGGGGCTCGAACCCGGACTCTTCGCCTTGAGAGGGCGACGTGTTAACCAGTTACACCATAACGCCACATCACGGATGGGGAATCCGTTGCGACTTAAAGAAGTATAGCAGACAGAAACGAAATAGATTTCCTACGCTACAGCTCAAAAGCGATATCACTAACTCGTAGGGTGGCTGAATCCTCAGGAAGCAGATTCCCTACGGGAATGACAACCAGAAAGGCAAAAGCGTCAGAAAGAAAAGGCCTTACAGACCGAGCTTCTTGACCTCGTCGTTGTAGTACTTGCGGTACAGGATGTCCCACTCCTGGGAACCCTCGACGATAATCTTGCGCTGCGAGGAGATCTTCAGGCGCGCGGCAGCGTCGATCCTGGTCTCTTCCGTCAGCAGCTTTTCGAGAATCTTGCGAGCCTCCTGGCGGATCGTGTTGCGATCCTCCAGAAAGTCGACTTCGTCGATCTCGGCGAGCGTGTCGGCTACGGTATGGGCGAGCTTGTTGAGCTTGTCGCGGCTGATTCTCATAGCACCGCCTTGTACTTGCGAGCGAGCTCGTTCTTTACCTTCTTGAACATCTCAGGGTAGCTGGCGCCGGTCTTGTGCATGTCGTCCTGAAACGCTTCGAGGATGACGCGAACTTCATCGTTGATGCGGTCTTCCAGCGAGAGCTCATCAATCAGCCCTGCGGTGACGCGTTCGTCGACGAGAGCCGGCTTGTCGGTCTTGATCATCTTCGCCGCAACGAGATGCTTATTCGTCTGCCGGGCGAGATAGCCTACATAGTCCTTGGAAAAAATCATGGTCACCAAAAGGTTAGCACGGTGAAATGGTTGAGTCAGCAGGTCTTTGCACTCCGGTCGATTCTTTCTTTCCTGTAGCGCACGAGTCTCCCGCATCTGCGAGAATGGCCTTTATGCATTTGGACGATCTCTCTACACTCAAAGACGATATGGTGGCCTTCATTGCCGGGCATGGCATGAGGCGTATGAACGGTTATGTGCCCGAAGATGTACCAACGGTGATCTTCGAGGAAGACGATATCGATGGATGGAAAGACTTCGTCGAGCACGCCAAATCCGCCAATGCCCCGTTTCTGACGATGAGCGAAGTCGTCCTCGAGCCTGAGGACGTTGCGACGCTGATCGGACAGGTGCGCGACCACAACTACCCGGACCACGATGCAGCCGAGCTCGAAGAGGCCCAGGACCTGACCCAGCACGTCGGCAAGACCGGCTACCTGCAGCTTGGCTTCTCGCATGGCGGCGTGATGTTTCTCTACGAGACCGCCACCGAATGGTATGACGTCTTCCAGGAACTGATGGAAACGGTCACCGATCTCGGACAGATCATCGTTGACGATAGCGACGAAGACTGAGGCTCGCGTGAGTGCGCCACCCCTCACCCAGGTTACCCAGTGGGTCGTCGCAGGCAAGGTTTCCGATACAGCAAAGCAGTTGGAGCGGGAGCTAGGTCTTCCGCCGGCGATCGCCTGCCTGCTGGTTTGCCGTGGAATCGAAACCGTAGCGGCGGCCAGGGCTTTTCTGGCCCCCTCGCTCGACCAGCTGCATGATCCCTCCCTCATGCTCGGCATGGATAAGGCTGTGGCGCGTCTCCGTACGGCACTGCTCCTGCAGGAGCCGGTGCTGATCTATGGCGACTACGACGTCGACGGCACCGTGGCTACCGTGCTCCTGAAGACCGCGGCAGAACGGGCCGCTGCGGCGATGGGCGTCACCGCCGACATTCGATATCACATTCCCCACCGCATTCGCGAAGGCTATGGGATGCAGGAGCTACGCATCGAGGCGGCAGCCGCCGAGGGAGTGCGTCTCATCGTCAGCGTCGACACCGGCATCCGTGCCTTCGCCGCAGCCGAAGAGGCCGAGCGTGTCGGCCTCGATCTCATCGTGACCGATCATCATTTGCCGGATGGGGCGGAAGGCGTTCCGCGAGCCGTCGCCGTGGTGAATCCGAACCAGCCGGGCTGCGAGTATCCCTACAAAGAGCTCTGCGGAGCGGCCGTTGCCTTCAAACTGGCGCAGGCCCTGCTCGAAAGCTCAGTCCAGCAGGAGGACGAGCGCCTCCGTCTGCGCGAGAAGACTCTGCCCTCCTTCCTGAAGCTGCTGGCGATCGCCACGATCGCAGATGCCGTTCCCCTGACCGGGGAGAACCGGGTCATCGCAGCGCTGGGCCTGCTTGAGCTGCGGAAGCCGTCGCAGGCAGGACTCAAGGCCCTGATGGAGCTGTCCCAGATCGATACGTCGCGCGCCATCTCGGCGACCGACATCGGGTTTCGCCTGGCTCCGCGCATCAACGCCGCTGGCCGCATGGACATCGCCAGCGATGTCGTGGAGATGTTTCTTACCCGGGACCCGGCGATGGCTCGCACCCTCGCTGAGAAGCTGCACCGCCTGAACGAGGAACGCCGGACGACCGAAGCCGAAGCCCTGCGCGAGATCGAGGAGCGGCTGGCCGTGATGGTCGCATCTCCCGAAGGCCTTGCGGCCTGCCTGGTGCTGGACGATCCCGCATGGCACCGCGGCGTGATCGGAATCCTGGCCTCCCGTGTCGTCGACCGTACGGGCAGGCCCTCTTTGGTGCTGGCGCATGAAGAGGGGCAGGCCTATGGCTCCGGCCGGTCCGTCGCCGGATTTCATCTGCTCGATGCCCTCACGAGCATCGATACCGAAGAGGACACCCAGCTCTTCGCACGCTTCGGCGGGCATGCACATGCCGTGGGTTTTTCGCTGCCCTCCAGCCAGGTGGAAGACCTGCGCAACCGTATGGCCAGGTATGCGGCCTCGAAGCGCACGGCCGACGACGAGATTACGAAGTTGGACTGCGATCTTGAGCTGAGACTCGGAGAAATCACGGCTGATTTTCTGGTCGCCCTCGAACAGCTTGGGCCCTTCGGCAATGGAAATTCCGAGCCCGTGTTTCTCAGCTATGGGGTGCGGCTGGGCATCGCGCCCAAGGTCGTCAAAGACCGGCATCTGCGGCTGACGGTAGAGGACCCCGACGACGGTTCGCGGTTGGGAGGCATGGCATGGGGACGGCGCACCGACTGGGCCGCTCGAGCCCGCGAGGAAGGCTGGGTGCAAGGCAGCCTGCTCGACCTTGTCTATCGTCTTCGGCGTAACTGGCACCCTGACTTCGGAGGATGGGAGTTGGAGATCATCGCTATCCGTTCCGGTGCAGCCAACAACAGGTAGAATCCTCGTAAACACCTGTGTGTAAAAGTTTTTGCTTCGCTTTGAAAGATTAGACGTCCTATATACTGACGCTTTGCTTATGGCACAACGAGAGTCCAGTCAAACACGCGGTTGGATGTGGAGCATTGTCGCGCTAATCGCGTGCGGTGCTCTCTTCCTGCTAGTTCATATGGCCTTACGCAGCACGGTGGCCGTTCATACCGCTACGGTGGGGTATGAGGACATTCCGAGTTCCGTCTCCACGAACGGTATCGTCCAACCCGTAGACGATTTCCAGGCCCACGCAGTCGCTCCCGGCGCGGTCAAGAAGCTCTTCGTCACGGTGGGGGAGAAGGTCAGTCAGGGGCAGGAGCTCGTCCGGATGGACGACAGCGAGGCCCGCAAAAATGTTGTTGCCGCGCAGGCCGCTCTGCAATCGAGTGAATCGACCCTGAAGAATATGCAAAACGGCGGCACGCACGGAGAACTGCAAACGCAGACGGCCGACATGAACGCTGCCCAGGTACAGGAGCAGCAGTCTGCCGCCTCTCTATCATCCTTGGAAGCTCTCCAGGCAAAGGGCGCGGCTTCGGCGAATGAGGTGGCCACGGCAAAACAGCGCCTCTCCGAGAGTCAGGCACGTCTGGCTAGTCTGCAGACACACCACTCCAGCCCCTATGGCCCCAACGATATCGCCCCGCTGCAAGCCCAGGTGGCCCAGGCGCACGCTACTCTCGAGGCTGCCCAGAAGGCCCTCGCGGATATCGACATTCACTCTCCGATCCCCGGCACGGTCTACTACATTCCGGTAGCCCAATACGACTTTGTGCCGGGCGGCGATACCTTGCTGGACGTTGCGGACCTTACACATATTCAGATTCAGGCTTACTTCGACGAGCCTGAGGTAGGCAAACTCGCCGACGGCCAACCTGTAACCATCGTCTGGGATGCCAAGCCCGAACGCGTGTGGCATGGACACATCCTGCAGATTCCGACAACCATCATCAAGTACGGAACCCGCTATGTCGGCGAGTGCATTATCACTGTCGATGATGCCAATGGCGATCTGCTGCCCAACACCAACGTCACGGTCAAGGTGATTACGCAGCAACGCCTGCATGTGTTGAGCGTGCCTCGCGAGGCGCTGCACACCGATGGCCCCAACAACTTTATCTTCAAGATCGTCAATGGACGGCTGCGCAAAACGCCCGTCCAGGTCGGATTGGGCTTGAACCTGACACGTGCGGAGATCACACAAGGGCTATCTGAGGGCGACACCGTCGTCACGGGCTCGACTACGGAAGCCGACCTGACCGACGGGCTCGAAGTGAAGGTAGTAAAGGCGCAGCAGTAGATGGGAAGAACAGATATCCAACGATGGGGCCTGCACAGTGTTTTGTTCGCTGGAGTGCTTGCTGTGTCGGCTCTTCCCTGCTTCTCTGCCGACTTTGCAGTCAGCCAGCGAACTGCCAGTGAACACGCCTTGATGCAGGGTCGCGCAGATGAGGCAATTGCTGGCTTGCGCACCCTCGTTGCGGCCAACCCAAAGGATGGCGCGGCGCACCTGCTGTTGTGCCGCGCGTTCTATGCGGAAGAGCTCCCCGATGCTGCCGTAGCGGAATGTGAAGCAGCTTTGTCGGTACTGGATAAAAACAGCATGGCCCAGGACTGGATGGGTCGCGCCTACGGCATCAAAGCCAGCCACTCCGGCCCCATTGCAGGTTATAAGCTGGCCAGCAAGGTCAAGAATGCCTTTGAAGTGGCCGTCGATCTCGATCCCAGGAACGGCGATGCCGTGAACGATCTCAGCGAATATTACGTTGGAGCACCCGCCATCGTAGGCGGAGGGCTCGACAAGGCAGCAGCACTCGCCTCCCGGGTAGAGGCGCAGCTTCCACAGCAGGCCCATCGCACGCGCGGACTTGCAGCCGAAAAGGATAAAGACCATGCCACCGCAGAGCGCGAGTTTCGCGCTGCAGTAGCCGTCGCAGGACGTGCCGATGCCTGGACAGACCTGGGAGCCTACTATGCGCGCCGCAACGATAAAGACAAGGCCCTCGATGCCTTACGTCAGGCACTCAGCGTCGATCGGTCCCACGATGCTTCGCTGGTGGATGTCGCCAGCATCCTGCTCGACATGCACATTGAACCGAAGTTGACCGAACAGACACTGCGCGACTATCTGGCATCCAACGCGAAGAGCGATGCCGCGCCTGCCTTCAAGGTTCATGTCCTGCTGGGCAAACTACTGCAAAAGCTTGGAAATAAAGCAGGCGCTCGCGATGAGTTTGCCCAGGCCCTCGCTCTAGCCCATGAATATGCTCCTGCGCAGAAGGCGATGCAGCAGCTTTAAGTGACGAAGATCGCAATCGCGTCGTAAGGTGGAGCAGGAGAGAATGTTGCTGAAGAGAACGATGCAAATCCGGTGGTCAAAAGCGATGGGGATCGGCTTGGCCATGTGCCTTTGCGCCTGCGCGTCTGCGCAAATCTCACTGACTTCGGCTGTGGACCTCGCACTGCGCAATAATCCGAAGGTCCTGGCAGCGCAGGCCAGTGTCAACAAAGCCCGGGCCGCACTCGCGCAGGCCCACGACGCCTATATTCCCAGTGCGGGCATCAATGGCGGCTATGGCGGGTCTACAGGCGTTCCCCTCAATGTTCCAGTCGTCTTCAGTCTCTCCAGCCAATCCCTGGTCTTTAATTTCTCTCAGCCAGACTACGTTCGTGCAGCGGCATCCGGTTTGCAATCCGCCACATTTGCGCTGCAGGACGCTCGCGATCAGGTCTCCGAAGATGTTGTCGTCACCTATCTCAGTCTGGATAACGCCCAACAGCGTCAGGCGGCCATGCTCCAGGAGTACGGTTTTGCGACGCGTCTTTTCAGGATCGTTCAGGATCGGCTCGACGCTGGGCAGGACTCCCAGAGCGAGTTTCTCGGTGCCCGCCTGACCGCAGATCAGATTCGCGCGGCCCAACTCCAGACCGATGACGAGATCACTGCCCTATCGGACCATCTCTCCCGCCTCACCGGTCTCCCTGAACGCCATCTGACCGTCATATCCAGTTCAATTCCTGCGTTACCACCCGCCGGTTCATTTCCAGAGAATGGCCCAGACAGCGCTGGCGTACGGGCCGCTTTTGCGAGCGCCAAGAGCAAACAAGAGACTGCCTTTGGCGATGCGCGATACCGGTTCCGTCCCGTATTAAGTTTCGATGCCAACTACAGCCGCATCAGCACCAGCCATACCAACTACCCGCTGTACTACCCAGGGTTTCAGAGCGATCGGCACCTCAGCGATAATGCCCTCTCTGCTGGTGTTCAGATTCAGATTCCCCTGTTTGACCGCGGACACCAGGACCGCGCGCGCGAATCCGCCGCAGAAGCCGCCCGAGCCCGTTTCGAGGCAGAAGAACAGCGGAATCAGTTTTTCGAGGGGCAGTTGAAGCTTCACCACAGCATCGACGAACTCCAGGCAAACAGCAAGGTTGCCGAAGACTATCGTGATATTGCCCAGGCAAAGCTGGATGCGGTTCTGGTTCAACTTAGCGCCAATGCAGGGGATCCGAATAAACCGCAGCTAACCCCCAAAGACGAGCAGAATGCCCGCCTACAGGAGCGCCAGAGGTTCGTCGAGCTTCTCAATATGCAGTTTCAGCTTAGCCAGGCCCAGGTCAATCTCATGCGCCAGACGGGCCAACTCGAGCCATGGTTGAAAGCAGCGGCTACACAACCTGCGGCTACTTCAATAACATCCCCCCAATAAATGTGAAGTATCAAGAAGTGCAGGAATCTTCGGGCAAGTGGCAACGAAGGTAGAGCCCTGTAACCCAGGGTGGTATATATCGTCCTGTTGGGGCTTGGCCCATGCCGTTTGAGCCCTTTGCGCTCCATATTGATGTGTCGATTTGTCTTGATGTAGCCCCCCTACAGAAGGAAAGATGAAATGGCTACATAAATACGGGACCTGTTCTGGCTACCGGATACATTTTTTACCTCTGGCGCCGCACCACGTGTGGTGCAGGCCGAATACCTGTCAGAGCGGCGGCGAGGTTTACAAAGTGGTAAAATTGACCCTATTGATATGCCACTGAAAACCCTGCTCCTGAACCCGCCTTCCTTTGAAAATTTTGATGGTGGCGCCAGCTCCCGCTGGCCGGCCACACGCGAGATCGAATCGTACTGGTACCCGGTCTGGCTCGCTTATCCGGCGGGAATGCTGGAGGGGTCAAAGCTCTTGGACGCTCCGCCTCATCACGTCTCGGCTGAGCAGACGATCGAAATCGCCAAGGACTATGAGTTCCTGGTGCTCTTCACCTCGACTGTAGGCTGGGCTGGCGATCATGGTTTGGCTCGCGCCATCAAGAAGGCCAATCCGACGATGAAGATCTGCTTCGTCGGGCCCCCGGTTACCACCGATCCGGACCGTGCCCTGAATGAGTGCGAAGTCCTGGACTTCATCTGCCGCCGCGAGTTCGACTTTTCGGTTGTGGAGTTTGCCAACGGCAAGCCGTTGAACGAGATCCTCGGAATCAGCTACAAGGACGCCAACGGCGTCATCCAGCACACCCCAGACCGCCCGCAGGTCGAAGACCTCGACGCGATGCCGTGGGCTACCAAGATCTACAAGCGCGACATGGACGTGACACGCTACAACGTGCCGTTCCTGCTGCACCCGTACATCTCGCTCTACTCGACGCGCGGCTGCCCGGCACAGTGCACCTTCTGCCTCTGGCCCCAGACCCTCTCGGGTCATGCGTGGCGCAAACGCTCCTCAGATGACGTGGCCGCTGAGATGGCGTGGGCGAAGCAGAACTTCCCCGACGTCAAGGAGTTCTTCTTCGACGACGATACCTTCAACATTCAAAAGGTCCGCACCATCGAGCTTTGCGAGAAGCTGAAGCCGCTCGGCATCACCTGGAGCTGCACCTCGCGCGTTACCACCGACCGCGACACCCTCAAGGCCATGAAGGAAGCGGGCTGCCGCCTGCTGATCGTGGGCTTTGAGTCAGGCGATCCGCAGATCCTGAAGAACATCAAGAAGGGTGCGACCGTCGAACGTGCGCGCGACTTCGTCAAGGATTGCCATGACCTTGGGCTGATCATCCACGCCGACTTCATTCTCGGCCTCCCGGGTGAGACCAAGGAGTCGATCTGGAATACGATCAACTTCGCCAAGCAGCTGGATTGCGAGACGATTCAGGTATCGGTCGCTCACGCCTACCCTGGCACGGAGTTCTACGACTACGCCAAGCGAAACGACTTCATCACCAACGAGAACATGGAAGACGGCGGCGGCCACCAGATGGCGCACATCGAGTACCCCGGCCTTCCGACCGAGTACGTGATGGAGATGGTCCACAAGTTCTACGATGAGTACTATTTCCGCCCCAAGGCCGCGTTCCGCGTGGTCTGGAAGGCCATCGTGAACCGCGATGTGCCCCGTCTCTACGTCGAAGCCAAGAGCTTTATGAAGCTGCGCTCGCAGCGCAATAAGGCTGCCCGCGCCAAGAAGGAAGAGAACGCTCTGAAGCAGCAGGAGAGCGTGAGCATGAACGCGTAGTTCGGCTCGAAGAAACAGGAGGCGGAGCATTCCTGCTCCGCCTTTCCTTTTTTGTTGCGACCCAACGTTGATAGGGCACTAGTATGAAGCACACACTCAAGCCGTCACAGTACGCTGTCCTGATCGCGATTATGCTCACAGCGTCCGTAGGCGATTCCCTGTTGTCGAAGGGCATGGGACAGGTAGGACAGGTGGACATGCACCACCTCGGACTGCTCTGGCATGCGCTCTTCAATCCTTTTGTCGACGCCGGTATCGTGCTCCTGATCGGCTTCTTTGCCTGCTACACGACAGCACTGAGCTGGGCCGATCTCACCTTTGTCATGCCGGCGACGGCGTTCGGCTATGTGGTGATTGCCCTGCTGGGGCGTTTCTGGCTGCATGAGCAGTTGTCCCCTACTCGATGGGCTGGCATTCTGCTGATCGTCTGCGCTGTAGGCTTTGTCGCGGGCGGGCCGTCGAGGACCGAGCATCACGAGCTGGATACGATGGACTCCGGGGTGGGCCGCTAATGCTTGCACCGCAGATCGTACGAGTATGGGGTTCGATCTTCTTCGTCTCCGCGCTGGCCGTGGCGGGAGAGGTCCTGATCGCAGCGGGCATGCGCGAGCTGGGCGATCTGGATAACATTCGAGCGCAGAGCGGACTGGTTGGCACGATCAAGGCAGTGCTGACGAATGGGAAGTTTTTCATTGGGGCACTGTGCATGGCGCTCAACTTCTTTGCGATGCTGTTTGCCCTGAGCATCGCGGATTTGTCGCTGGCGGCGCCTGCGATTGCGTCTCTTACGTACATCGGTAATGCCATTGCAGCAAAGTGGTTCCTGCATGAGAAGGTGGATCGGCGGCGGTGGTTGGCCACTTGCTTTGTGGCTGTGGGCGTTGCGCTCATTGCGCATTAAAGCTGAAACTCTGTGCCTTTGCCTTTCTGGTTTGTCATTCCGAGCGTAGCGAGGAACCTGCTGTCTCCCGTTCTTCGGTCGTACCACCTGGAAAACATGTAGCTGAAACTGCAACGTGGTCTGAACTGCCGCACAATATTTGTGGTGACACTGGCAAAAAGCGGGAGGAAGCAGGTTCCTCGCTACGCTCGGAATGACAAGCCAGAAAAGCAAGAACAAAGGCAAAAGTAGAAAGCACAGGCAAGAGCAATGCCTGATTCTTAACTAGCTTCTACCCGGCTGCAAGAAAACGAATCAGCCCTCCCAGCGGCAACAAAGCTCGCAGCGTTTCCCAAGATTCACGCCGAGCGGCGCGCCTTCATCGATTGCACCATGCCGACAAGGAGAATTCCGAGTTTCCGCGAAGTCGGCATCGAGACGCGTCCGCGGAAGACTGCCGCGGGCTCTTCGGCGATAAGGTTTAGCAGCCCGCGATAGATCCGCACCAGCACTCGCATGGCGGCACGCGAATCTGGATCGAGCAGAGGGATCAACTCATCGGCGCTGCGATAGAGCGTCTGGGCGTGCTTCTCAAAGCCCCGTAACAAAGCAATGTCCGCCGGGTTTGACGCTTTCCCTTCAGTGATCGCCAACAGATGCTCGGGAGTAACACCGTGCTCGCTCAGCAAGTCGGCGGAGAGATAGATGCGCCCGCGCTCCGCGTCTTCCTTTACATCGCGCAGGATGTTTGTAAGCTGAAAGGCAACGCCTGTGTCGATCGCGAGCTGTTCGGCACGGCGGTCCTTGTAGCCAAAGATACGAATGCAGACGAGCCCGACGACCGAGGCTACGAGATAGCAGTAATGATGCAGCGCCGCAAAGTTGTCATAGACCTGTAGCGTGCGATCGAAACACCGGTGGTCCTGCACGACCAGGGTTGTGACACCCTCAGGCTGTGGATTGAGGTCGAGGGTCGTGCCTGCGACAAGCTGTTCAAGCAGATCGTCGGGAATCTCAAAGCGCTGCTGTGTGTCTTTCAGAGCGAGAAAGACCGGATCGTTCGTCGGCGAGGTGCGCGACTCCCGCCAAGCCGCTGTCCATGCCGTCATGGCGTCACGGCGAGCCTCCAGCGAGAGCGACTCATCATCGGCGAGATCGTCAGCCTTGCGCATGAACGCATAGACCGCGCACATCGCATCGGACTTGTGCTGCGGCAAGACGCGAAAGGCGTAATAGAAGTTCTTGGCCTCGCGCTTGGCGATGTCGCGGCAAACCGCATAGGCCGCTGTAATCTCTGGTGTGCTCACTGGCTCAACTCCTTTGGGAACTTCCGCGCAGGCCGCAACATCGCGCCTGCCTTCCCTGACAACGCGCCGCCAGCAGGCGCAGCTTTGCGGCCTTCGTGACCACAGGACGTTGCATTCATTACGCGCTCACCTTCTCTGCCGCAGCAAACGCTGGATGCAGCTCGTTCGCCGGACGGCCGGGAAAGATCGCCGTCTTGATCTCGGGTACGATCCCCTCGGCCGGACGCACCAGCATGCGCGTAAAGACCTCCGGCACCTCATCGAGAGTAGCAGTACCGGTAAGGAAATCCTGGCACTGAAAACGGCCCGAGCACAGTAGATCGAACGCCGCTCGAGCGGTAGAAGGCGTGTGATGAAAGCTCGCCTTGAGCGTGAGATCGGAGTAGTGAAGCAGGTTGGTATCGAACTGAACCGTCGTGCCCGCAGGAGGGCCGCCAAAGAGATTGATCAGTCCGCCTTTGCGGGCCATCTGCACCGCCCACTGCCAGGCCTCGGGTGTAGCGACGGCTTCGATCACGATATCCGCTCCCCG
The DNA here is from genome assembly GCF_000178955.2 of Granulicella mallensis MP5ACTX8. Lineage (NCBI taxonomy): Bacteria > Pseudomonadati > Acidobacteriota > Terriglobia > Terriglobales > Acidobacteriaceae > Granulicella > Granulicella mallensis. The sequence goes on from NC_016631.1 coordinate 3,203,632, forward strand.
GCCTTCGGGCGTGAGTGCGCGAGCCGCGGCAATGGGGTCGGCGACATCACCGATACGCAAGACCTGCTGCGCGCCAAAGCGTTTCGCTGTGCCTACCTGGTCCGAACGCTTGACTACCGCGATCACATGCAGGCCTTCCAACGACGCGGCGTGAATGAACAGCAGCCCGATGGGTCCGGCTCCCAGCACGATCACCGTCTGTCCGGCCTTTGCCTGCGACTCTTCAAGGCCCCGCATGACACAGGCCAGCGGCTCGGTAAGCGCCGCGTGCTCGAACGGCATTACTGCCGGAAGCTTGAGGGTGTTCTTCTCGACGATCCGCGCGGGAATGCCGATGAACTCGGCATAGGCCCCATTGTTGAACAGCAGATCGTCACAGAGGTTCTGCTGGCCCTGGCGGCAGAAGAAACAGGCATCGCAGGGTGCGGAGTTGAGCGGAACGACGCGATCGCCGAGCGCGAAGGCGGTGACGCCCTCACCCACTTCAACGACTGTCCCCGCCAGCTCATGGCCGAAGAGGCGGTTGAGCGTCAACATCTTCGCGTGATATCCGCGACGGAACACTTTGAGGTCTGTACCGCAGGTCAACGCGGCGTCTACCCGCAACACCAGTTCACCGGGGCCTGCTGTGGGCACAGGGACGCGCTCCACCCGGAGGTCTTCCCTGGCGTGCAGCACGGCAGCTTTCATGGTCTCGGCCATCCTTCTATTTTCTCATTTAAAGGAAATCTTTAATGCAGAGGGTACCGAGGTTTCATGAAGATCAAGTGACGCAAGACCTCAGAGTCCTCTGCGTTAGAAATGTCACTAGTTACAGATGCTCGTAGGTCTGCTGACGCATCTGATAATCTGACCCACAGCGAACCGCATGAAACTTGTCTCCCCAGGAGCCTTCGCGAAGAACGTCGTTGCCTCGGTGCAGGAATACTCCTTGCTGTCCGGACGCGCGATCGGCAACCTCTTCACGAACCCGCGCTATATCGCCGACACCTTCACGCAGATGGACTCCATCGGCGTTGGGTCGCTTCCTATCGTCGTTCTGACAGGCTTTTTCACCGGCTGCGTTCTCGCTCTGCAGGCGGCTGTCTCCCTGAAGGAGTTCGGCGCCATCAACATGACCGGAAAGCTGGTCGCGCTTTCGATGGTCAAAGAGCTCGGCCCCGTGCTGACTGGGCTGATGGTCTCTGGCCGCAATGCCTCCGGCATGGCCAGCGAACTGGGCTCGATGAAGGTCACCGAGCAGATCGACGCCATGCGCGCGCTGGGCACCGACCCGATTCGCAAGCTCGTGACACCGCGCCTGGTCGCGACGGTCTTCATGCTCTTCTTCCTGACCATCATCTCGGACGCCTGTGGCACAGGCGGCGGAGCCCTGGTGGCCGTCGTCCTGCTGCGTCTTAACGGCCCGGCCTTCTTCCACACGGCCTACATGTCGCTGGTCGGGGGTGACGTGGTGGAGGGCCTGGTCAAGCCGCTATTTTCAGGCTTTATCATCGCGACCATCGGCTGCTACTACGGTCTGCGAACCACGGGAGGCACCCAGGGCGTCGGCAAGGCCACAACGCAGGCCGTCGTCGCCTCTTCTGTCCTGATCATTCTTGTCGATTTTCTTGTGACGCAGCTCATGATCGGGATCTTTGGAAGGTAACGGCGATGACCCTGCCCACTCCTGATTTACAAGTCGCCGCACAGCCGTCGATCGAGATGCCACCCGGCGCGGCGATCGTCGAATTCAAAGACGTCTCCATCGGCTTCGAGCAGAACCACGTTCTGAAGAACATCTCGTTCCGCGTCGAGCGCGGCGAAACCCGCATCATCCTTGGCCCCGCGGGCGGCGGCAAAAGCACGTTGCTGAAGCTGGCGAATGGTTTGCTCCAGCCGGACAGCGGAGAGATCTGGATCTTCGGCAAGCCGTTGTCCGGCATGTCTGAGCGCGAGATCTTCGAACTGCGCGCGCATATCGGCATGGTGTTTCAGGAGAGTGCGCTCTTCGACTCCCTCACCGTGGAAGACAACGTGGCCTACCGCCTGCATGAAGAGCGCGTCCCAGAAGAGGAAGCCCATGACCGCGTCGTCGAGGCCCTGCGTTTCGTCGAGCTGGAGAAGGCCATCGCCAAATTCCCTCCGGAGTTGAGCGGCGGCATGCGGCGGCGCGTCTCCATTGCACGGGCGATTATCAGCAAGCCCGACCTGATCCTCTACGATTCCCCCACCGGAGGCCTCGACCCCATCACCTCGACCACCATCATCGAGCTGGTGGTGAAGCAGCGAGACGTCTCCAACACGACCTCGCTGCTGATTACGCACCGGCTACAGGATGCCTTCACTCTGGCCACCCATCGCTTCAGCCCGTCAACGGGCCATATGGAACCCATTCCTGATGGCAAGCTCGATCCGGGCACGAAGTTTCTCGTGCTGAATGAAGGAAAGATCGTCTTCGACGGCACGACCCATGAGCTAACGCACACGCAGGATCCCTGGCTCAGGGCTTATCTGGAGTAGCAGCGCTGCTCTGCTCCTACGGCGCTCCAACCGCCAGCGTCCGATGAAATAGGCTCAAAGCCAGTCCAAACGTGCTGCGCGCCAGGTCCGCATCGTAGCGAGCCCCTTCATCCCGCAGAAACGCATGCGCTCCGTTGACCTCATGCCAGTTGAGCTTTGTACCCACCTCGTTCAACCGGGCAAGCACCTGCATACGGCCTTCGGTTGGGATGTGCGGGTCCTGGCGGCCCCAGGCCATCAAAAGTTCCCCTTTGATCTCTCCCGCTCGAGCCATGGAATCATCCTTCATTCCGAGTCCAAGGGTGCCCTTGTGAATGTCGGTCGCATAAAAGCAGACCGTCCCCAGCACCTCCGGGTTCATGGCAGCGCGAAACGCGAGATGGCCTCCGAGGCAGATACCCATGACGCCGAGCCGTCCCGTGCAGTCCGGCCGTTCCGCCAGATGAGCCAGCACCGCCCGGGCATCGCTGTCGTAGGCGGAGACGGGCTTGGCGGTCTTCAGCGCATTGCCACGGTCGGAGCCTGCCTGATCGTAGGCAAACACCGTGCCCTTAGGCTCATACTCGTGATAAATCTCCGGCACTGCAACGACATAGCCGTGGCCGGCAAGTTGCACGGCAGTCCGATGAATGGGACTCGTGACCTGAAAGATCTCTGAAAACATCAGGATGCCCGGAAACCGCCCCGGAGCGGAGGGCCGGACGATGTGCGTCCGCATGCTGCCTGTGGGAGTTTCCAAGTCTACGTACTCATTATCAATAACGATCATTAGGACTCCAGTAGAGATAACTCCGTCTTCGCAGAGTCTACTATGCAGGCTTTGCGTCTTTATTTTTAGGGACGTATGATGGGCTGCACTGAATTCGTCGAGTAGTTCAGAGAAGTCAGGATAGAATCGAAAGTGTTAATCCATTTCATGCGGATTTGTTTTTGATCCCCTCTAATTCCCTCTAGGACCGTACCTTACCTTGTCAAGCCTGACCATCCAAGATCGTGTTCTCAAAGTCATTGCGACCTCGAAACGACTGCCCCTCGAAAGTGTTCAGGCCGACGGCAGCTTCGAGGCCCTCGGAATAGACTCGCTGGACCGCCTCAATATCCTCTTCGACCTCGAAAGTGAATTCGACATCGAGATCAACGACGAAGAAGCCAAGCAGATCAAGAACATCCACGAGATGGTTGAAGGAATCACCCATCTTCTCCAAGCGAAGACCTCCTCTTCGCCCACCGAATAACATGCACCGGGTTGTCGTCACAGGAACAGGTGTTATCAGCGCGCTTGGCCATAACACCGCCGGGTTTTGGCAGTCATTGACCACGGGAACCTCCGGCATCCGCGAGATCGAGAACATCGACACCTCGCAGATCCGGTTCAAGCATGGCGCTGAGGTTCGGGGCTATGTTCCCGAAGAGTACTTCGAAGCCAAAGATATCTCGCTCATGGACCGCTTCGCGCAGTTCGCGGTTCTCTCTGCCCGTGAGGCAATTGCCGAAGCAGGCATTGAGTGGACACAGGCTCTGCGCGAAGAAACAGCCGTGATTACCGGTTCCTGCCTGGGCGGACGCGGCGCGGAAGAGAGCGGCTACTGGGAGCTCTTCCACAATGGCAGGACCCGTGTTCACCCCCTCACGATTCCCCTCAGCATGAGCAACGCCGGAGCCAGCCATATCTGCATGCGGTTCGGCATCGAAGGCCCGGCCTATACCATCTCCACCGCCTGCGCCTCTTCTGCCCATGCGATCGGCCAGGCTTTCTGGATGGTCCGCTCCGGGGCCGCACCCCTCGCCATCGCGGGTGGCAGCGAAGCTCCCATGTTTCTCGGCGGCCTCAAGGCCTGGGAGGCTCTGCGCGTGGTCAGCAAAGACACCTGCCGCCCCTTCTCCGCCGAACGCAGCGGCCTGGTCCTCGGCGAAGGTGCTGGAATGCTGGTACTCGAGCCCCTGGAAGCAGCGCTCGCCCGCGGAGCGCGCCCGCTCGCTGAGATCGTCGGCTTCGGCATGTCCGCCGACGCCGGCCACATCACCCAGCCCGTCGCCACAGGCCCCAGCCGGGCCATGAAACTCGCTCTTCGTGACGGGGGCCTCTCCCCTGAGCAGATTGGCTACATCAATGCCCACGGGACAGCGACCGAAGCTAATGACCGCATCGAAACAGCGGCGATCCATAGCGTCTTCGGCTCACACGCCGGAAAACTAGCTGTCAGTTCCACCAAGTCCATGCACGGTCATGCGCTGGGTGCAGCCGGTGCGATCGAAGCTGTGTCCAGCATCCTCAGTCTCAGGCACGGCATTCTTCCGCCGACCGCAAACTTCCTTACGGCGGACCCTGTCTGCGACTTAGACGTCATTCCCAACCAGGCTCGCATGGCTTCTGTAGAGGCTTGCCTCTCGAATTCCTTTGCCTTCGGTGGCTTGAACGCGGTGCTTGCCTTCAAAGCTTTCGTCTAGCTCAGATCCTTCAACCAAGCCACCGATCGGGCTATCCCTTCCGCCATCGACACCCGCGGAAGAAATCCAAACTCCGTGCGTGCCTTTTCGCTCGGATACTCCTGGTCTCGCCCCAGTAGAGACACCGCATGCCGTGTCAGTAGCGGTCTTCCCGGCAATGCCTTCAGCATCTGGTACGGAGCTTCCATCACACTCGCAACCGCCATGGCCACCCCATAGGACAGGTTGATCCAGGGCTGTTTATAGCCCAGCCCATCTGCCAGTGCGGCCACGTACTCATGCCAGCGCACTCCGGTTCCGTCGGTCAGGTTGTAGACCTGCCCCAGAGTTGCAGGGCTCTGGGCCACCGACATCATGGCATCCACCGCATTGTCGACGTACAGAAATCCGCCCGTCGTTCTTCCCCCAGCGATGTGAGCCATCTGCCCCTGCTGCAGCAGCTCCGCAATGTCGGTCACAAAGGCCTTTCCGCGTGGCCCATAGATCGTCGCGGGCCGGACTACCGTTACCGGCAGGCCTTCCTTCCGCGCAGCGCGCCAGACGGCTTCCTCCGCCAGGATCTTCGTCCGGTTGTACGGTAGTCCCACATCTCGAAGTGCGCCGTTTTCAGCACATGGAATCACCGGATAGCCATAGACATCCGTCGTGCTGACGTGGACGAAGCGTTCGAGCTGGCGAGCCTCCCGCGCCGCCGCGAGCAGCATCTCCGTCCCTCGCACGTTGCTCTCGACGTAGACCTCCATCGAGGCCCAATCGGTCGAAGCCGCCGCACAGTGAAAGATATGGGTCGCCTCGCGCACGGACTCCAGCAAGGAGTCGCGATCAGTCAGGCTTCCCCGCACGACCCGTACGTTCGACGCCGACAGGTGACGAAGGTCGGCGTTGGGACGAGCCAGCACGGTTACCTGCTCACCTTCGCGCGCCAGCACCTCCGCCAACCGGCCGCCCAGAAACCCGCTCGCCCCCGTCACCAGTACCGGCACGCTATTCGCTCCGCATCTTGGAGAAGACGTCCAGCGCAAACTCGAGATGCTCCTGCGTATGAGCCGCCGTCACGCATAGCCGCAAACGCGCCGAGCCCTGCGCTACGGCAGGAAACAGCACCGGCGATACCAGAATTCCATGATCGCGTAGCTTCCGCGCAAACAAGGCGGTTGTCGTGTCGTCATGCAGCATGACCGGGATCACCGCGGTCTCAGAGAGACCTGTATCGTATCCGAGGCTCTGGAGTCCCTCGCGCAGGAAGATTGCGTTCGCCTGCAGCCGCGCGACGCGCTCCGGCTCCTGTTTCAGGATCTTCAGCGTCGCGAGAACAGCCGCGGCTACAGGCGCCGCCATCGCGCCCGAAAAGATAAAGGGAGCCGAAGCATGCTGCAGGAAGATAGACAGACGCTGCGACACAGCGACGAAGCCTCCGCTCGCGGGAATCCCCTTCGCCAGAGATCCGGTCCAGATATCGACCTCATCCGTCGGCACACCAAAGTGCTCATCCGTTCCGCGTCCATGCTTACCCAGTACGCCGCTAGCATGCGACTCATCCATCAGCAGGAAGCAGTCGAACTCCTTCTTCAAGGCGATCAGTTCAGGAAGGCAGCCGATATCGCCATCCATCGAGAACACGCCGTCCGAGATGATCAGCGTGCGATTCGCCTCCGGGCCGTTCTCCAACTCATGCCGCAGCGACGCCGGACTATTATGCTCAAACCTCTGGACCTGAACCCCTGCCAGGCGGCACGCATCCATCAGGCTCCGGTGCGAGAGCGCATCGGCGATCACACGATCGGCGGGCCCGAAGAGCGCGCTGATCACCGCCAGATTCGCGGCATATCCCGAGGTGAAGGTAATGGCCGACTGAGTTCCCTTGAACTCTGCCAGGGCCTGTTCCATCTCCTGGTGCAGGTCCAGCGTTCCCGTCAGGAGACGAACGCCTCCTGTCCCTGTGCCGTACCGCCGTATCGCCTCAATCGCGGCTTCGTCCACGCGCGGATCGCCGATCAATCCCAGGTAGTCGTAGGACGACAGCATCAGCATCTTGTGGCCATCCATGACAACCTCAGGCCCAGAGCGGCTGCTCAGAGGAGCTTGAAACGGATAGGCATCGATCGAGCAGGCCAGTGCCGTATTCTCGAACAGCCTGCGCGCCCGCGCATCGATGAGGTCATGCTTCTTGTAGGTATCTTTGCGATCAGAGGCAAAGTAATCCTGGAACATCTGTCCTGAAGAGGAGGGGAAGTTCTTCTTAGCTGGGGCGGCGGTTTCTTCGCTGGGTGGTTGAGTACGCATGAATACCCAATATATCGCGCGAGCTACAATTCTTTCTTTTCCTTATAAAAACCGCGGCGATTCTAGGGTGTTTCACCAAACTTCGTTCCAGCTTTAGCCAGATTTCTTGCTTTGGAGGGGCGGGGCTTCAACCCCGCCGTTGGGACAACCTCTAAAGCGGCTTCAGCCGCGGAGGGAAACGATGTTTATCTAGCCAGCAACTCTGCCCATTGAAAGATCTTCGGCCTGCAGATCGAAGCCTGCCTTCTTCCTCTTCAAAGAGACCCTCGTAGAGGCCACGTAAGAACTCTTGCATACTGAAGAGCGCAGGCTTGCTCAGGAATCATCCCCTCAGTGGCTAAAGCCACTGCATAGCGACTTCTAACGGCGGGGCTGAAGCCCCGCCCCTTCAAAACAAAAACTTACGCTCTGACCTCACCCCTGCTCCATAGCGTGAACTTGCGAGTTTTGCAATTACGCATCCAGTTTGTAGCGCGTCTCCGACAGACGATACAAAGGCCGCCACACCAGCCGATTGATTGTGACCACCATCAGCGCCATCACAATTGTGGAGAGCAGCAGCAGATGAAACTCACCATGATCCGTTGCCGAGCTGATCTGCGCACCGAGGCCTACAGTCTGCATGGTCTGGTTATTCAGATGGAAGTACTCTGCGATGATGCTCGCGTTCCACGCGCCGCCCGATGCCGTAACCATTCCCGTAATCAGAAAAGGAAAGATGCCCGGCAGAATGACCGTGCGCCAGCGCTGGAGCGTGCTGAAGTGGAACAACTGGGCCACCTCGCGCAGATCGGACGGAATCGCCATTGCACCGGCGATCACGTTGAACAGGATGTACCACTGCGTTCCAATCAACATCAGCAGAATGGACGCGATTCCCATGCCTCCGCCTACCCGGATCAAGGCCAGCAAAATAACAGGAAATAAAGCCGTCGCCGGTACAGAAGCCGCAATCTGAGCCAGGGGCTGCGCGAGCCGCGCGAGCTTCGGATTAAAGCCGATAGCGACGCCGACCGGAATCGTCCAGGCCGCGGCAATCACCAGCGCGATATTCACCCGCAGGAACGTCGCAGCAGCGCCGTGTAGAACAGCCACAAGTTGTGGCGCTCTTACCTGACGAAGCAGGATCAAGGCTTCCGAAGCCAGGTAGATCACAGCAACGAGCAGCAGCAGCACCGCTACCCACCGGAACCACGCGCTTCCCTTCTTCTCCGTGACTCCATCCGCAAGACTCAGTCGCCGCTCCCGCCGCTGCGCCAGAGAGCAGTAGATGTTCTCCGACACCGGATCGAGGGTGTGGCGCCGCAGCGTACGCAGTGCGCCAGAATGGGTTAGAAGGTGCAGCAGCGGCGAACGCACATGCGCTCCACCTTCTACCTGCTCGAACTTGAACTTGTCGCTCCAGACAATCGCAGGCCGCCAGATCAACTGATCTATCGCCACGATGATGCCGATCATTACGGCAAGACCCATGACGATCGCCCGGGTATCGTTTTCACTCGCCGCCGTCTGCAGGTAGGAACCTAGCCCAGGCAGGCGGAAATCCCGCGTACCCAGCACGAACATCTCGCAGGCCATGAGAAAGAACCAGCCGCCGGCCACTGACACCATGGAGTTCCACACCAACCCAATGGCTCCATACGGCAACTCAAGCTGCCACAGCCGCTGCCAGCGCGAAAACCGATAGATAGTAGCGGCTTCACTCAGTTCACGCGGAATGCTCTTGATCGACGAGTAGAAGCTGAAGGCCATGTTCCAGACCTCACCGGTAAAGATGAGCAGGATTGCACCCATCTCAACGCCGATCTGCCGGGTGGGAAAAAGCGCCACCATCGCCAGCATCACGCCCGGCAAAAAACTCAGGACCGGGATCGACTGGCAGATATCCAATCCTGCCACCATCAACGGTTCCAACCGGCGGCTGTACGCGGCAACATATCCATAGCCGACAGCGAAGAGCAGACTCAGAATATAAGCGAGGCCGATGCGCACGATCGAATAAAACGCATAGAGCGGAAGCGCACGTGGACTGAGCGAGATGACGATCTCCGGCTCCGCATGCCCAAACCAGTAATGGGCGATACGCACCACACCATAAAAGCAGGCGAGGCCGATGCCGGCGACGCACAGGTCCATGACCACCGGCCAGGTACGCTTCAGCGCCTGCGCGCGTGCCAGCGTCTCACGGCCGCGGATGGAGCTCAAGCTGCCGGGAAGCCGAATCAAACGCCGCTCTCCACAAAGGGTTCTGCCTGCGCATGCAACTTCTCCGCCTGCACGAAACGGCGGCGTGAGGCGTCGAAGTCGAATAGCTCCGCGTACCGTCCCCAGTTCACGGCAGTCTCCAACTGACGAATCGTCTCTTCCTCTGTGAACTGCTCATCCAGCATGTCGTGGAAGAAGTCTTCGGAGACGGTATGGTCGCTCTTGGCCTCGATCGCACGCACGATCTGCCGCAGCAAAAGAACGTGTTCGATGGCCGACTCGCGAAACAACTCCTTCTGCCGCAGGATCTCGGAGTTCGCATACTCGGCTCCCAGCGGAGAGATGACAGCAGCGCCTTCCGTCACGGTAAGGAAACCGAGCATCTGTGCCGCATCCACAATAGGAAGAAGGTGGTCAATCTCGAAGGCTAGATCGTCGGCCAGGCGATACATGTCGTACTTGCCGCTGTGGTCTTCCAGCAGCTCCAGCAATCCTGCAACGCCGCCGGGACGTGCATGCGGCAGCATCTGATACTGCTTGTGGATTGCGGCCCGCACCGGTTGACCGCCGTTCGTCTGCGGCAACTCTGGTGGCTGCTCCTCCGGCTGGGTTAAGACCTTGTAGATGTAATCAACCAGTTGGTGAAATGCCGGTCCCTTACGGTCTCTGGGATGCGTCAGGCCGACCTCGAAGTCCGTCCGAACTCGCCCTGGATTGCGGCCAAGCACGATGATTCGATCGGCCAGCAGAACCGCCTCTTCGATATTGTGAGTTACCAGGAAGATGGCCTGCGTTGGGATGGTCTTCTTCTGCCAGAGCTCCAGCAGTTCGCTGCGCAGATTCTCCGCCGTCAGCACATCGAGTGCGGAGAAAGGCTCGTCCATGAACAAAACCTCAGGCTCGACCACCAGCGCCCGGGCAAAGCCTACTCTCTGCCGCATGCCACCCGAGAGCTCCTTGGGATAAGCGGCCTGAAAGCCATCGAGACCGACCGTATCCAGGATCGCGAGGGTACGTCGACGGCGCTCCGCCACCTCCATACCGCGGGCTTTCAACGGAGCCTCTACATTTTCGAGTACTGTCAGCCACGGAAAAAGCGCAAAGCTCTGAAAGACGATCGAGACATTCATATCCGCCGTGGCAACCGGCTTTTCATGCCAGTACACCTGTCCGGCCGACGGCTCAGAAAGTCCTGTCAACATGCGCAGCAGTGTCGATTTTCCTGAGCCCGATGGCCCCAGCAAAGCAACGATCTGGCCGGGAACGATGGAAAGATCGGTAGGCGAGATGACCTGGATACGGTTCTCGCTTGGCTGCGCATAGTATTTTTCAATCTGCTCGGCGCGAATGATCGAAGTTTGCATAAGTTTCTTACTTTCCTAAGACCATCCTGCTGCGCAGGCCAGACTGTCGCACAAGATACGACAGCTAAAAAGGGTTGGCGGCTTTCCACAATGATTCCAGCATCATTTTCAGCCGCCTTACATCTATATCAATTGATCTGCCGCCCATATACAAGCCGACGGTGTGGATATCGACTGTCGTGCGTGAGCTCCATTGAACAACCGTACCTGCCACTGCCCTAAGGACTCTACAAGGGCAGACATAAAGATGGGCACCGGATTGTTTTCTTCTAGTCTCTACTCTGTTCTGTGCGATTCGAAATTACTTCCTGCGACATAAAATCCTGCGCAGAAACAGAGATATTCTGCAGGATTAGAAGGCATGAAGTGGAGCATCCTACATTCCTAAATCCAACGGCTGTTTAAGTTAGCCATGTTAAAATGCGGTATGGAAATTTCTGAAACCAGCTTGCGTGATGTGAAACTTGTACGTCCTAAAAAGCATGGGGACGAGCGTGGTTGGTTCTCCGAGGTCTTCAATGCAAAAAGCTTTTCGGCGGCTGGCCTGCCGGACCGCTTTGTCCAGGACAATCAATCCTTTTCACGGCGAGGAGTCCTGCGTGGACTGCACTACCAACTAGGGGAACAACAGGGCAAACTGGTTCGTGCGCTCTCAGGTCATATCTGGGATGTCGCGGTCGACCTTCGCCCAAACTCGCCGGACTTCGGCAAGTGGGCGGGGTTCGATCTCAAGGGAGAAGAGATCGAGTTCCTCTGGATTCCCGAGGGGTTTGGGCACGGCTTTGTCGTTCTCTCAGAGACCGCTAACGTGCTTTATAAGACCACCAACTTTTACTATCCTGCCGGCGAGCGCTGCGTGCGCTGGGACGATCCAACGCTGAACATCACGTGGCCACTCGATGGAATCGGAGTCCCCTCGGTCTCTGCCAAAGATGCGATTGGAAACCTGCTGGCGGAGGCTGAACTGCCCCCTCCCTATCAAAACAAGTAAGCGCCACGCGCCTGAGGCTTTCTACGGTTCCACGAGCACGCTTTACTCAGAAACCGTGGAAAGCCACTCAGCCATCACCTCTGCCGTTGAATCCTGCCATGTCGGCAGCTCAAACTCAAGCGTGTGCGCCAGCTTCTCGCAATTCATGCGCGAGTTCTGAGGCCGCTTTGCAGGCGTTGGATAGGCGTCGGAAGAGACGGGAGCCAGCCTGGCAAATGCCTGTTCGGGATGAGCGAGCTGTGCCAGTCCCACAAACTCTGACGCGAAGCCGAACCAGGTCGTACACCCTGCGCTACAGGCGTGATAGATCCCGCTGAGGGGCTGCATGGCCTCAACCAGCGTTCCACCCTGGGTCGCCGCGTCTTTCTCGCCCCGAAGAATTGCATGCGTGGCCAGACGAGCAAGCGTACGCGACCAGGTCGGAGCGCCGTACTGGTCATCGACGATTCGCAGCTCCTCACGCTCGCGAGCAAATTTGAGGATCGTCAGCAGAAAGTTTTTGCCTCGGGCCCCGAAGACCCAACTCGTCCGAAAGGTCAGGTGCGCCGCGCCACTGGCTGCAAGGGCCCGCTCGCCGGCAAGCTTCGATGCCCCATAGACACCAAGTGGGTTCACCGGATCGTCTTCGCGCCAGGGACGGGTTCCATCCCCGGCAAAGACGTAATCGGTCGAAAAGTGAAGCACGGCGGCACCGATTCGAGCGGCCTCTTCGCCAAGCACACCGGGAGCATCGCCATTGATCGCAAAGGCAGTCGGGATATCGCTTTCGGCCTTATCTACAGCGGTGTAAGCCGCGGCGTTCACGATCCATCGTGGCTTTACCTGCCGCACCATCGCGCGAATCGCAGCGGCATCGGTTAAATCGAGCTCTGCCCGAGTCACAGCAACAACATGGCCAAGGGCATTGAGCATGGGCAACAGCTCGCTGCCAACCTGGCCATTCGCTCCGATAAGCAGGATAGGAGCATCGATCATGTCTGTCAGTAGACCCTCTCCGAGAGCAATGCCCGCAGGTATTGCCCATAGGAACTCTTTGAGATTTTGTTGGAGAGTGCTTCCAACTGATCGGCGGATATATATCCAAGACGAAATGCGATCTCTTCAGGACATGCGATCTTCAGCCCCTGACGGTGCTCAATCGTTCGAACAAAGTTGGCCGCATCCAGCAAGGAGTCGTGTGTTCCGGTATCGAGCCAGGCCATGCCTCGTCCCAGCAACTCGGTATGCAGTTGACCGCGCTCCAGGTACCAACGATTGACGTCAGTAATCTCCAGTTCGCCACGAGGCGAGGGCTTGATCTGTTCGGCCACCGACACTACCTGCGAGTCGTAAAAGTAGATGCCCGTAACCGCATAGCGAGACTTCGGCTTTAACGGCTTCTCTTCAAGCGAGATGACTTTACGATCGGAGTCAAAGGCAACGACGCCATAACGTTCCGGATCGGTTACCGGATAAGCGAATACGGTCGCGCCCTCCGACTGGCGGCGTGCGTTTTGCAAGGCCTTGACGAAATCGTGGCCAAAAAAGATGTTGTCTCCCAATGCGAGACAGCAGCCATCACCAGCAAGAAACTCCTTGCCGATGAGAAAAGCCTGAGCGATGCCATCGGGGGATGACTGCACCGCATATTGCAGATGAATTCCCCACTGCTCGCCTGAACCAAAAAGCTCCTGGAACCGCGGTATGTCCTGTGGGGTAGAGATAAGAAGGATCTCGCGAATTCCCGCCAACATCAGCGTGGAAAGCGGGTAGTAGATCATCGGCTTATCGTAGATCGGTAAGAGTTGTTTCGAAACGGCTTGAGTCACCGGATGCAGTCGCGTTCCGGCGCCTCCTGCAAGAATAATCCCCTTCATTGAACCTCAGCTTTGGGACTTGCGGTCAGCATAGTTAAGTGAAACCCATTGTTGATAAGCGGTGCCTGTTACAGCTTCAATCCAGCGGCCATTAGCAAGATACCACTCTACAGTCTTGCGGATTCCAGTCTCAAAACTTTCCTCCGGCTTCCATTTGAGCTCTCGCTCAATCTTATCTGCATCGATCGCATAACGGCGATCATGGCCCGGGCGGTCCTTGACGTACGTGATGAGTTGGTTATGAGGCTTATGGGGCGACGAGGGGACCAACTCGTCGAGCAAAGCACAGATCGTTTTCACGACCTCAAGATTGCTGCGCTGATTGCGGCCACCGATATTATAGGTTTGACCGAGGCGGCCCTTTTCAAGCACATCAATAATGGCTCTGCAGTGATCTTTGACAAACAGCCAGTCGCGTACCTGCAAGCCGTCACCATAGATCGGAAGCGACTTGCCGGCAAGAGCGTTGGCAATGATCAAAGGAATGAGCTTCTCTGGAAACTGGCAGGGACCGTAATTATTGGAGCAGTTCGTTACCAGCACGGGCAGATTGTAGGTGTGAAACCAGGCACGGGCCAGAAAGTCCGAAGCTGCCTTCGAAGCTGCGTAAGGACTATTAGGAGCGTACGGTGTCGATTCGGAGAATGCGGGATCGTCAGGACCAAGTGTGCCGTACACCTCATCGGTCGAAACATGAACGAAACGGAATGCTTTCTTCTCATCCTCGCTGAGCGTCGCCATATAAGTGCGGGCCGCCTGCAGCAGTGTGAATGTGCCATCAATATTCGTCTTCAGAAACGCATCTGGTCCCACAATGGAGCGGTCAACGTGGCTTTCGGCCGCGAAGTGTATGACCGCTTTAGGCTTATGAGTAGCGAAGATATTAGCGACAAACTCAGCATCGCAGATATTTCCCTGCACGAAGGTATGATCCGGATTGCCTGCAAGCGAGTCCAGATTTCCAAGATGGCTTGCATACGTGAGTGCATCGAGGTTAATGACGCGCCCTTTGCCTGAGTGGACCCAATGCAAGACAAAATTGGAGCCAATAAAACCTGCACCGCCAGTAACTAAAATTTCCGTATTCATCAACTCTCGAACCACTCGCCTTTCCTGCGAACAAAACGCTCTTTGTTAGTGAAGCACAGGAAGCGGTTCAATAGTCGCCTCCGAAGATGAGGAAACGATTACAGACATGTAGCCTGCCTGACCGCTAGCGGTGCGTCGGATCTGTCGGTGTGTAGTGGGGCCGGGGGGGGGGAGACACGATGTGAGATTTATCCGCAGGAGAGAATGTGAACTTCTCATCCTGCCAGAAGTTCTTTTGCGCTGAAAGAGCCTGCTTTAGAGCTAACGGAAGATATTTTTCGTGAAGGCCAAGCTGATAGCTGCACCACTTGCTTGCATTGCGCAGAGTCGCCAGGGGAATCAGAGAGGGCTTGGTCTTCAAAAGAAATTGCATCTGCGAAAGGACAAAGGTACGCCCCTCGCCACCCGCTCCACCGAAAGCATCCAGCATCCACTGTTCTCTTCCATGGTGCACCCCGATATCGAAGTAACGAGAGAACTCCTGCAACAGGGTTAACGGATGGGAGTGAATCACAGTGGCATCCGATTGATAGGCAACCTTCCAGTCCGCCAACAGCATGCGTGCGACTACCGTCACCTCTTCAGAGACGATGGTGTTCGAGGGGAAGCCACCGACCTCATCAAAGGCCGCACGCCGATAGGCAGCGAAACTGTTGGAAAAGAACGCTGTCTTTATCCCAAGCCGCTCATGGCTGGCAAAAGTCCGTACATCGGAAAGGTCAGGGTAGTTGAACAGGCGCGCATGCTGTTCGATTGGATCTGCCTGTTCGCGCGGCAATTGCCTGCCGTAAGCAGCTCCAACTGCCGGATCATTAAAGGCACACAGCAATGTTTCGATCGAATGATCCCCACAAGGAATGGCGTCCTGTGTCAAAAGAACAAGGAACTCAGCCCACGGCATCGATTCGACCGCCATCTGGCGTGTTGCGCCATGACGGAAACTTTCTTTGGAAACGTTCATTAGCCGATAACCGGCATGGCGAACCAACTCCTGGGTCTTATCCGAGGAGGACGAATCGACGATCAGAACCTGCTCCCTGGCAATGCCCTGCGTCTCCAAGGCGGTTTGCAGGCGCTCCCAATGACGGTTGGCGTTATACGTCGGGATGACGATGCCAGCCCGCTGAAGACAAGTTCCATTCGGAGAAGCATCGTGCAAAGTCTTATCAACAGACATCATCGTGAGCAGCTGGCCCTTCATTCACGCTCAGCATCATGTACAAACAGACTAAGATCCGAGTCGGGCCGAAGAGTTACGATTCTAAGGAGCGGGATCGTTATAGAAGCTCTTCAACAGCGGCAATGTTACGATATCTCGTAAGCGAAATCAAACTGCGGGTTCTGCATCATTGCAGTTCGATGAAGACACATCACAATGGAATTCCTCTACTCGCATCTCCGTCGTGATGTGTAAACACCGTGGAGTACCCAATTGGGGGAAACCGCTAGTTTTGCCTGCTCGTTCAAACGATAAGACCTTTTGAACGTACTCTTTGTGACGACAGCTCTGGAGATGAGCCAATGTCTACACTAGGGAGTTTTCGACGGCTTGTGTCGCTACCAAGTACATATTTCAGTAACTGAGCGTAACGTTGACACAACCTGCGATTTCGACCAGGCTCTCCTGTCAGGAATCAAGGAAGATTCCCCTGCAACATACGGCCAAAATGATCTTTGATGTTGGAAGTAACCGACCATTATCGTCCTACGTCTGATAAAAGGAAGGGATTCCCTCCTCATCCATAGATTTATGAAAAACACGCACAAGAATCCATTTAGTCTGGTTAGAAGCACATCGTTGATGCGTCTAAGAGGCGTTCAGACATCTCATGATGCTGTTGTGCCGGCACTTTCCCTAAAGCCGAGGTCTGGAATTTTGTTTCGCATCAGCACATTTCGATTTATCCCGCTTCTGTCTGTCGTTCTCCTGTTCCCTGCGTTGTCTGCTTTGGCACAAAACTCACAACCCTGTGCCAACCCGTCTTCTCCGGATTGCAGCAACAACTCCTCGAGCCAATACGGAGACACCGTAAATCCCGCGCAGAATGGATCGATTGTTCCTGACAACTCACAAACGCTGCAGACACAGAGGCAGTCCCAACTCCAAAACAATCAGCTCTATATCGATTCGGCCGGCAATACCCGAAACCGGCAGTCCTCTGATCTGAACCGCCAGAACAACTTCTTCCCGCCCGACAGACCAACAGACATGCAGAGGCTGACACAGGCTTCTACGGGTGAACAGCTGTCGATCTTCGGTCGCGATCTGTTTCAAAGAGCGCCCTCTACCTTCGCTCCGGTCGACCAGATCCCCGCCATGTCCGACTACATTGTCGGCCCGGGTGATGAGATTCTCTTGCGTCTTTGGGGACCCGAATCTTTCAATGGACAGTTGACGGTCGACAGCTCCGGTTCGATTTATGTACCCGAGGTCGGAGCCATTCACGTCGCAGGTCTCCGTATCGACCAGCTCCAGAGTCAGATCAGCTCCGATATTCGGCACACTTTCCGCAATTTCAATTTGTCTGTCGATCTGGGTCACCTCCGGTCCATCCAGGTCTACGTGGTGGGTGAGGCCAGGCGTCCGGGCGTTTACACCGTCAGTTCCCTCAGTACCGTACTCAATGTACTTTTCGTAGCTGGCGGACCGAACGTCCAAGGTTCCCTACGACACATTGAGGTGCGGCGTGATGGAAAGGTTGCCGGCGAACTCGATCTATACGACCTTTTATTAAAGGGCGATAAAACACAGGATCTTCGTCTTCAACCCAACGACACAATCTTTATCCCCCCCGTAGGACCACAGGCCGCACTGGCGGGCAGCGTGCATCATCCTGCTATCTACGAGCTTCGCGGCGAAACGACTATCGGGGATCTGCTGAAACTTGCTGGCGGTCTTACGCCCACCGGATCGACGACACAACTCTCTCTGGAGCGTGTCGAAAACGACCACTCGCGCGCTGCGGTGACCGTGAATATCGACGACGCAGGCCGAGCGATGGCACTTCGTGACGGAGACGTGCTATTCGTCAACCACATTACCTCCGCCTACCAGCAATCGGTAACCATCAGGGGCAACCTGGCGAACCCGGGACGATTCCCCTGGCATCCTGGCATGCGGTTGAGCGACATCATTCCAGACCGTAAGTCGCTACTAACGAATAATTACTGGCGGCAACGCAATCGTCTCGGCGTCCCGACGCCACTCTTCGAACCTCTGCGCCCCTCACAAGAGTATTCATGGGGGAAACCGCAACTCCCCACGAGACAAAATCGTACCTCGACCTCTTCATCCTCATTGTCGTCTTCATCTTCATCTTCTCAACGGCTCAATACAATCAATCAGTTTCCTCCCCTCCCGCAACCTGGGGAAGACGAGGACAGTACGACACTCGATCGTTCGCAAGGTTCAAACGTTGGCAATCAAAATACCGACGATCAAGATGCTGAAGATCAAGAGCTTGCCGGAAACACGAATGTGCAGAACCGGGGCACAGGGTCTAACTCAGGATCCAATGCTTCTCTTCCCTCTTCTGACAGGATGATCACGCGAGGGTCGCTGGCCGAAGAGCAACAGGCCGCTGGAAGTCCGAGCGTGGCTAATGTTGGCCCGATTAATACGATTAAGATACCGGCACCAGAGATCGATTGGTCCTATGCCGTCATTGAACGCCTTAATCCGGATACGCTTAAAAGCTCTCTCGTCCCTTTCAACCTTGAGAAGCTTGTTCAAGGCCACGACCCAGCTCAAAATCTGGAGTTGCAGCCTGGAGACATCGTAACCATCCTGTCTCAGGCCGATGTTCACGTTCCGCAAGACGAACGGACCAAATATGTTCGCCTCGAGGGCGAATTCGCGGGTGCGGGAGTCTATAGTGTCGGCCCCAATGAAACTCTTGATGAATTGGTGCGCCGCGCCGGCGGCCTTACGAGCAAGGCCTATCTTTATGGATCCAGCTTCACCAGAGAATCCGCCCGCATCTTCCAACAGCAACGGTTGGATGAGTATGTCTCTTCGCTAGCCATCAGCATGCAGCGTGCGTCTGCGGTGCGATCTGCTTCTTCGTCGGGTACCGTGGTCGACCCCAATGCACTTTATGAGGAGCGGGACACCATCGCCCAGTTGCGCAAATTGCGCGCCACCGGTCGTGTCGTGCTTGAGTTCCGCCCCGATAGCTCGGGCATAAACAATATCCCGGCCATTCCGCTGGAAGATGGCGATGTTTTCCGCATCCCCTCACGGCCACTCACCGTAAGTGTCATCGGTGCCGTTTATGGGCAGAACGTCTTTCTCTACGACTCCAAACGCAGAGTGGAAGATTACGTGCTCCTCGCTGGAAAACCAAATTCTATTGCGGACAGTAAACACGCCTTCATTATCCGGGCCGATGGTTCAGTATTCAGCCGCCAGCGGGCCAAGGGAACATGGAAGAACAGCTTTGACGCAACCGAGATCAATCCAGGTGACTCTATCGTTATTCCTGAAAAGCCGATCCAGGCTTCTCTGATAAAACAGGTCATCGACTACTCGCAGATCTTCTCCCAATTCGCTCTGGGAGCAGCTGCAGTAACCGTCATCAAACAATAGCGAGCTTCGTACTTTAGGCTCGCGCCTCCAACAGGCCAGTAAGATTTATGGCAGGCACCGTAACACCCTGACGAGGAACTCGTGAGTCCCAGACGTACATTGTTTTGTTTGATGGCGGCATCTTTGATGCTGGCCCTTCCGGGCGCAGGCCTTGCACAGCAAAGCTCCAGCGCCGAGATTTCAGGCTCCAGCAAAGACTTTGCGCTGACCCCGCCGGTCAGTGGATTTTTCCATGCTCCTACCGGCACACAGTCATACATCGCATCGGCACGCTATACAGCTCCGCCATCGACCGCCACGAATGACGTGACCTCAGCAGATGCCGGGAGCCGCGACGGTCGCGTCATTGATCCGGATGCTAACGACAACTACGAAGACAGGATCGGCTCCACCAACGTTCCGATGGATAGCTGGATCTACCCTGCTCTAGAACGGCTTAGCTCCATGGGCCTGATCCCCTTCCAGAGTGTCGCCATCCGTCCTTGGACTCGACAAGAGTGCCGCCGGCAAGTGCAGCAGGCGAAAGATATTCTGCTTGGCATTCATGGACACTATTACGACGTCAGCGACAGCATTAAGCTGGAAGCCGAAAATCTTATTCCTGAACTCGACAGCGCCCTGCAGGAGCCAAATGAGTCCTCAGAGGCTGTATTAGAATCCGGCTATGCTCGTGAGGGCACGATTGCCGGACCTGCGCTGACTGACGGCTTCCATTTCGGGCAAACGTGGCGGAACGATTACGGGCGTCCACTCGGACGCGGCAATAGCACCATTGCGGGTTTCTCTGTACGCGCCGTGCACGGGCATTTTTTCTTCTTCGACCGGCAGGAGTTACAACAGGCTCCCACGACACCGGCAATCACAGCGGCAGATTCAGCGCTCTTTTACAGTTTGGATGATACCCCCTTTGGAGTTATCTCGAATGCTCCTCCCATTCCAGTAAGCCCCGCTCTTCCAGCCTATGTACGTCAGCGGCCACTGGAACTGTATGCCGGGGCTGCCTTCGGTGGATTTGCTCTGTCATTTGGCAAGCAGGAGCTCTTCTGGGGACCAACAACCATGGGTCCCCTGTCCTTTTCGAGCAATGCGGAACCAACCTATAACCTGCAGTTGGTTGCAACCCGTCCCCATCCCTTTCCCATCTTCCCAACCCTGGGCACTTATCGTTTTGACCTGGTCTTTGGAAAGCTTTCCGGACATCACTCTCCAGCGCGCCCCTACTTCAATGGCGAGAAGGCAGACTTCACATTCGGACGTACGTTCGAAATGAGTTTTACGCGTTGGTCCATCTTATGGGGGGTGGGTCACCCTATGACCCTGGGGAGTCTCAAAACAAATCTATTTAGTGAAAACTCAACAGGCTGTGGCTTCGGCTATGGGGACCGATGCGATCCAGGAGATCGGAAATCTGGATTTGATTTTCGGTTGCATGTACCCGGATTACGGAATTATGTGACGCTTTACGCAGATTCCTATGCCGACGACGAACCGAGCCCGATCGACGCCCCACGGCGTGTGGTCTGGCATCCCGGCATTTATCTTCCGCGCCTTCCTTATCTCCCACATATGGATTTTCGTTTCGAAGCAGCCAGCTCTGAGGAACTCAGCCAGGACGAAGGCGGCACTCGCGATTTCATCAATAATCAGTACCGCGACGGCAATACCAACAAAGGATTCCTCCTGGGCAATGCGGTCGGGCGCGATGCGCGCGCACTTGAAGGCCGTACAGGTTACTGGTTTTCAGCTCGCACTCGAGTCGAAGCCGGCTATCGGCAAACAAAAACTGGCACACAGTATCTTTCCGGGGGAGGCACCACCACAGATGGCTTTCTCAATGCCTCTTATGCCTTCAATCGGGAATGGTCCCTCCAGGTATTTACCCAATATGAACGCTTCCTGATTCCCGCTTATATGCCTGGGTCTCAGCACAACACCAGCGGCTGGTTCCAAATTACCTGGGATCCATCGCGTTCTATCTTTTCTCACTAACTCCTAATGAATACCTCAACCCCTGGAGCGTAAATACGCTCGCACGGGCTTGTCGTATGCAACCATGACCAGGCATGCAAATGCCACCATCGTTACGACTCCGCAGGTCACGTCTAACGCCAGCGCCGGCCCGCCCGTCGCCAGTTTGTGCTTCTCGGCAAAGTCTCCCCAGATCCAGATCACCGAGTAATGCGTCATATACAACGGATACGACAAGTCTCCCGAAAACCGGCACAACCGCTCCACCTTCGGGGCTACCGTCGCCCCCGCGCCTAGCGCTACCAGCAGCTGGAAATACACCACAATCACCGCCACCTCCCGTATCCATCCACCGTGCGCATAAGGCATCACCAGTGCCAGCAATAGCAAGACACTCAACGCGCCAAAGCCCAGCCGCGTCCGCAGCCGCCACCCCATCCGGTACACCAGCAGCCCTGCCATAAACGAGAAGGCCACCCGCGCTCCGCCGTCCCAAAAGTTCCGCGCACTCCATCCACCCGCTAAGTTTCCAGCCCGATACCCCGCCCAACATAACAGCACTGCCGCCACGACCGTGAGCACTGCCAGCACTCCACGCTTCACCCGGTACAGCGCCAGAGCAAACACCACGTTGGCCACATACTCCCAAAATAAGGACCACGCCGGAGCATTCAGGCTGAACAGGTTCTGACTCCGCTCCTTCATCACCCCATACGGAATCAGCAGCAGCGACGCCACAAACATTAGTGCCACCTTGCCCAGTCCATATCCCGGCGTAATCCCAAACGGATTGGCATAGAACGCGAGCAGCCCCAGCACCGTCCCTAACACCACCAGTGGATGCAGCCGGATCAGCCGTGCCTTCAGGAAGCTCAGGAGACCCATCGTTTTCAGGCGGTCATCATACGCATACCCCATCACAAAGCCCGAGAGGCAAAAGAAAAAATCCACCGCCAGAAAGCCATGCCCAATCCAAAGCTTGCTGTAGTTCCAAATCACCATTTCCAGAAAGTGGAAGGTCACCACCCCCACAGCCGCCACGCCGCGTAACCCATCCAACACTACAAAATGGGGCTTCGTCCGTTGCACCTCTGACGTCCCCACCGTTACTCCGGAACCTTCTGCCATCCCACCTCTCACGCTTTTCATCTTCGGTTTGTCGCCGCAGGCTAACTTCACTCACCCTAAACTCAATCGCGCGATCTGGTACGACTTCTTTCGATTTCCATAACAATTTGATGGGTCTCAGATCGTAGCCTTTGGCTGGCTCGAGCTCTTACGCTTTATCTAGAAGCTCAGTGCGATACTTCGGGGCAAGCGCCTTTGCCCGCTCCATAAATTCAACCATCTGCTGCTCATCCAGTTCTGGTGGAGGCGTTGTACGAGTCGCCACGGGAACCCCGACTTCGAGGAAGAACTCGTCGTTCCCAGAGGGAGAGCAGATACAGATCATTCGGGCAGGCTTGGAAGATGCGTTATGAAACTGGTGCGGGGAGTTGGACGGAACATTGATCGTGTCCCCTGCCCGCACGGTGGACCTGCTGCCGCGGAAGGTCACTTCCATCTCGCCGTCGAGGAGGATAAAGGTCTCCTCGAACTCGTGACGATGCGGAGGCGGGCCACCGCCGGGCGGTACGTGCATATCGATCACGCAGAATCGATTGCCGGTGTGCTTTCCAGCGACGGTAATGGTGTATGTATCTCCGACCAGACCAACGTGTTGGGCAGTTTCGCCATCTGTCTGGGTGAACCCCAATACGCGATTGAGATCGTCGGGAGGCAGAAGTAGATTTCCGGATATCTTTTCAACCATGTGAGTTCTCCTTGGGTTTGCAATAAGTCTTACTGATGGCTCTATGAACTTATTGGTTGGACACGCTCAGGAAACTCCAAGCGTGAAGACAGTTTTGCCCACGGCAAGTCCAGACGGACGCTATAACCGTAAGCGCAGCAGGTTTTGTAAGGGCTATCTTTGAGCCCCAAACGCTCGTTCGTCGCGTCGCTCGATCATCACTGTCACAACCGCGGCCACGAGGCACAGTGTCATCACGACTGCGCTTGCGATTGGCAAGCGCATATAGCCGTACCCGGCGGCCAACACGATTCCACCAAGACTCGCGCCGAGAGCATTCCCAAGATTGAAAGCGCCCTGATTGAGCGTCGATGCCAGATTTGGCGCACCCTTCGCCTGCTCCACGATCCGCGACTGCAGTGGAGCGATTGCCCCGAAGTGCACCATGCCCCAGACAAACACCAACACCACCGCCGGCACCACATGCGGCATGGCTATCGGCATCGCAAGATGAATGGCAATCAACGCAGCCAGCCCACCCAATACCAGAGGCATTGGCTTCCAATCGCCGAGCCGTCCCCCCAGTAAGTTGCCTACGGTGATGCTTACGCCAAAGAGCACCAGCACCCACGTAACGGCGTGCGGTGTGAGACGTGTTACGGCCTCGAGCATCGGTGCGATGTAGGTAAAGGTGCAGAACAGAGCGACCGAAGATACCGTGCTGAGTGTGAGCACCAACTGCACCTGCGGCCGCACCACCGCACGAAACTCTTGCTTCAATACGATGGATTCCGCCTGCTGTTCGGGCACCATGCGATACAGTGCCGCCATCGCCACCAATCCCACCGGAATCAGCGCGAAGAAGGCCGCGCGCCAACCAAAGGCCTGGCCCAGCGCCGTTCCCGCCGGAACACCGAGCACGTTCGCGATGGTCAGACCGCTGAACATCAGCGTTACAGCCTGTGTTCGCTGCTCGTACGGTACAAGCCTGGTCGCCACGATGCTTCCGATTCCAAAGAAAGCGCCATGACAGAGGGCAGTCAACACTCGTGCGCACAGCAGCAACTCATAGTTCGGAGCAAGCGCGCATAGCAGGTTTCCGGCAACGAAGATTCCCATCAGGATCAGCATGGCGCGCTTGCGCTCTGTCCGAGCCAGCAACAGAGCTACCAGCGGCGAACCGAACGTCACGCTCAGCGCATACGCCGATACGAGCACGCCGGCCTTCGGGATGCTGACATGCAGGCTGTGTGACAGGTCCGGCAGCAGACCCATGATGATGAACTCGGAAGTCCCAATTCCGAAGGCAGCTACCGCGAGTGCAAGAAGCGATTTGCGCATCGTTTCATCATCTCAAAAACGTCGCGCAATCGCGTCAACAGAAATCAGCATTCGACCGTTGAGCTTTATTCATCACGATCAAAAGTTCGGGTCGAAGTTGAAGTAGATGGGATTCGATAGCCCGACCATGTTGCCGTTCAGCGCGGTCGACCCGGGAACCTGCGGGTAGGCTGTCGGCGGCCCTTCCACCTCGACGCGATAGTAGGTTCGACCAAGTTCCTGCGGTGTATCGGTAAACTCTGCCATCGTTGTCTTGCCGCCGGTGGCCTGCAGGGTCTTGAACGGGTTGCCGTCTTTCACCACATGCAGGGTGTATTGAGCTCCCGGAACCGTATTCCCTGTCAACTGAATGCGGAAGGTGGCCGGCTTCCCCGTTGCCTTCGCATCGTCGCCCATCATCATGTCCATCTTGCCATCCTGATCGAGGTCGGCATAGAACTCGACGCGCGGAGCATAGGGGTTCGCGCTGACCGCCACCCGTCCGTTCGTCAGGGCGTCCACGACGGCCTGCAGGGTTCGTTCCTTGGCATACACCCAGGTGGTCGGCGTTCCCACATAGTTAGCCTGACGCTGATAAGTGTTCTTGGTCGCCTGCTCCGGAGTATCCGGGGTACCGTGGTGCGAATCGCTCCCACCTCTGCCGGTCAGCTTGCGTCCCGACGAGAGCATGTCGTCCCAGATCATGATCGCGTTGGCGTTCTTCGACCACACCGCTGAGTTCCAGACCTCGATCGAATCCACCATATCGTAGGAGAAACCGAAATGATCCTTGCCGCTCGGATGGTTGGCGGACAGATGAATCCCGAGTTCCTTCTTCACCGCCCCGATCACAATATCGCGCTGATCGCGGACGTCGTATAGCCGCTGATGATCGTAGGGCCGAGCCGAAAATGCATTGCCGTGGCCGCGCGTCGTCGTCCACTCAGCGCCATACAGCAACAGGACGGAGTTCGACTTGAACTCCGTATCGGTCCAGGTGTTGTGCGCGACATCACCCTGAACATGGTTGTCATGATCCGTGATGGCGAGATAGTCCATGCCAACCGACTCGGCGAAGCCGATGATCTTGGCCTCGGAGTTGTTGCTGGAGTCTTTACTGTGCCGGGAGTGCAGGTGCAGGTCGCCCTTGAGCCACACACCGTCACTGAGACTGGAGATCGGCGGCAACGGAGCGACATTGACCGGTGACCACGGGTTGACATGTTCGGTCTGTGCCAGAGCGGCGGAGCTGAGGCTGGCCGTCAGGACCATCGCGCGAAGAAAGAGAGAGAAACGCATCCTTGATTCCTTTTCAAGTCGTGCAGGGTTGAGCTCTATTCGCCGCGATCCGCCGGAGAAGAGGGATCGCGGCCAGCAAAGGATGACCGGCGCTAGTCGTTGTCTTTCGTAATCATGTCGCCTGCATCGATGAGCGGACGGAAGCGGTGTACCGGCGGCGGCATGGGCGAATCAGCACCCTTGATGCTCTTCCAGATGACCTCGTTGAGAGCATGCATCGGCGCGCGGTCCACGTCGGAGAAGTCCATTTTTTTGCTCTCCTCCGATCCATAGTCTCCCTTCTTGTTCTTCGCGTTCACGTCGATCTTCGGCGGGATCGCATCGAATGGAGCTACCTGCGCCTCGGTTCCGAAGGAGGCGTACATCGGCATCGCAGCCGCATCGTATTGGCTCATCGGCGGCATACCGAGCAGCAGCTCAATCGACCGCACCATCG
The DNA here is from genome assembly GCF_000178955.2 of Granulicella mallensis MP5ACTX8. Taxonomy (NCBI): domain Bacteria; kingdom Pseudomonadati; phylum Acidobacteriota; class Terriglobia; order Terriglobales; family Acidobacteriaceae; genus Granulicella; species Granulicella mallensis. Next base: position 3,229,773 of record NC_016631.1, read on the forward strand.
AACTGGTCGAGTACAAAGTGCTATCGATGACGCCACGTTTTACATAAGGACTCAGCACCAGGCCCACGGTGCGTCGCGCGTCCACATGGTCAGGTCCATCCTGTCCGTCGTCTTCGATGATGAAGATCGCTGTGCTCGACCAGTAACGGCTGTGGCTCACCGCATCGACCAACTGACCGATGGCGTAATCGTTGTTCGCCACCATGGCCTGCGGGGTAAACGCGCCCGGCGCCGTCCCGCGGGTGTGGTCTTCGGGCAGGCTCATGATGACGAAGTTCGGCAGCCGCAGGTTGGCATTCGGACTGTCGAAGTGGCTCTCGTACTCATGGAACTCTTTCAGGAAGACCCCGACGTTCGCGGTGTCTCGTTGTCTGCCTCCGAGATAGTTGGCGGCGACGTGACCTACCAGGCCGCCCGATCCAGGTGCGGCATCCATGCCTTCACCGGTGCTGGCGCGGATCGCATACTCGCCGTAGGACCGGTATGTGAGTCCCTTGCGTGCGGCCAGATCCCAGAGGTGACCGGCCGAAGGCACATAAGCCCGGCTACGTTCCGCATCGCTGCGGCCAGCGTACGTGGGCGGCCAGTAGCGCTCGTTGAAGTCGGTCGCGTAGGCCGAGTCCGACCACGAGTGTCCGTCCACGCTCACTTCGCCATCGCAGTAGAGGTTATCGAGCGTTACGTATTGCCGGGCCAGCGCGTGCTGGTTGGGCGTTACCTGTTCGCCGAAGATGGTCAGCCGCGGATCGCCGTTGGCTCCCTTGATATCGCCGAAGACCTGATCGTAGGTACGGTTCTCCTTGATGATGTAGATCACATGCTGAATAGGAGTGGCGACGCCGACCTCGCGGGGCAGGATCGTAGGTTCCTTGGGAGGCCGTGCCTCTGACAGCAGCGAATCGTTGTAAGGGGTGTTCTCGATCACCTCATGGGTCCATTTCGGCAGATTCTGCCGAAGATTGGCTACCGGCAGCACCTCAATGCTGCTCTTTTGCAGCGTCTTGACCGTCTCATCGCCATTCCACTTCGAGGCCAGCGGGCTGCCCACGCTCTTGAGGTCCGGGTGCCCCTCTTCGCCTTTGGCGTTGCCGATGAAAAGCGTATTGTTGTTCTCCGCCAGCGCCAGAGCCGAAGGATACCAACCGGTCGGAATAAATCCGATGACGGCGCTGTGGTCACGCACCGCAATACGGATCACCGTGATCGAGTTGTTATCCGCATTGGCAACGTAGAGCAGCTTGCGCTGGTTATCGATCTCGATCGCATCGGGCGTGGAGCCTTCGGGTGCGAATGGGGTCAGCGTTGTCGAGAGCCTCTCGACTACTTCCAGCTTGTTCGTATCGATGACATGGATCGTGTTGTCGTTCGAGCAGGCGACAAAGAGTCTTCCATCCGCGGACAACTTCATGTCGTTCGGATTCATGCCTACATGCAGCGTGCGGATCACACGGTTGGTCTCCGTATCGATGACACTTACACTCTCACTCGACCAGTTCGAGACGAATAACCTCCGTCCGTCCCGGCTCAACACCGTGGAATAAGGATTGATCTCGACGGGAATGCGGGTGACGATCTTTCGCGTCTTCGCATCGAAAACGACCACATTGCTGGGACCAAGTCCGGTTCCACGATTGGCGGCATAGATCAGATGCTTGTTTGGCAGATAGACTACGCCGGCCCACCATACGTCCTTGGGATCAATCGTCTCGACCAGGCTGTTGGTCGGAGTATCGCTCAAGCGTCCATTGCGATAGGTGAACTCATAGATCGGAGCCATGGTACGGGCGATGTTCTTTGCGCCGGTCGCATTGCCGCCTGAAACATACAACGTGTGACCGTCCGGAGACCAGGCGAGTCCCAGCCATGTTGTCTTCAACGGAATCTCCTGCACCAGCTTCCGCGTCTTCACGTCGATCACGTCGATGCCGTGCGGCAGATAGCCGGAGTGGCTCGCGACCATGATCTTCCCATCGGGAGAGATCACGGTGTTCAGCACGAGGTCTTCGATCGTGGCGATGGCCTTTCCGGCCGGGGTGATGCGCCATCCATTCGGCAGGTTGAATCCGCCGGGAATGTACTGGGGAGTTTGCCGTGTCGCTTCGCCGATGCTGCCGGGAGCAGGAGCTGTCTGGCCTATAGCCATCAGGGAAAAGCTTGCAGACAACAGGGCAAGAGACAGGCGAGTAATCCTAAGCATAGAGAGGGACCGTTCCGTATCGGAATGAAGCTTTGGTTGTCCGCCTGCCAGGGCTTACAGGCAAGCCCTGGCAGACGGTATTGGAGAGAGCAGCTCGTTAGAAGTTGAACTTCGTCGCGAACTCTACGGTGCGATTTTCATTGACCGTCGACGAGATCACGCCGAAGGAAGAAGGAGTTGTGAGGGAGGAACCGGGCACGCTGAAGTTGGGATGGTTAGCGACGTTGAAGACTTCGGCGCGAAGCTGCAGTCTGTAGCGTCCAGCGAGCACGGTGTTCTTTTCAAGGTTCATGTCCCAGTTCTGGTAGTGCGGCCCCCACAGCATGTCATAGCCGGAGTTGCCGAACTTGTACGCCGGAGGTGGCCCGAAGGCCGGGCTGAGCCTCTCATCTCCAGGCATAGTGGCTGCGCCTGGGATCGCCTTATTGAACCACTGCTGACGGGTCTTGACCTTGGGATAGAGCGGCGCACCGAGAATCCGGTCGGCTCTGCCGCTGGCACCGTAGATCTGGGTTCCAGGAGCGGTATAGCTAACCGAGAACGGCTGTCCAGTCTGAAACGAGGTAACGCCGCCCAGCTGCCAGCCGCCGAGAATCCGGTCGGTGAAAGCGCCTGCATTGCCGAACAACATCTTGCCCTTACCGAACGGAAGCCCATACTGGTAGCTCACCTCGAGCGTCTGCGGGGTGATGCTGGAGATATTGCCGTAGGAGTCGCCGATGTTGGTCGGGTTCTGGTGGTTCTCTACGCCCAGCACCCTGATCCACTGGTACTCGGCGTTGATCAGGAAGCCATGGCTGAAGGCTTTGTGTACGCCCACCTGCAGGGAGTTGCCGGTCGTGTGATAGAGCGGATCGAAGGCCTCGGTGATGGTCGAGAACTGCTGGAAAGGACGCTTCGACTGTTCGGTGTAGTCGCCCGGAGGAGCATAGTTGATGTCCGGCTCGGTATTGCCCGGGCCGCCATGGTTGTTCTGGTGGATCGTGCGCTGGCCAACGTACCCGATGCGCAGATCGATCGATCCGGGCAGTTGGTGCTCCAGGGCCAGGTTGTACTGCTCGGTGTATGGAGCGATGGTTTTGTGCTGCGCGATCACCGACGGATCGGCACCCACCGTGGCGCTGCCGGCGAACGGCGCGTTCATCGTAATTGTGGGTGTGTTGGGAGTGTTGGTGTAGTTGACGCTGGTGATGAAGGGCAGGCTGCTGAATCCTCCGCCCACGTAGGACGAGGGCAGCAGGTTGTAGTACTGGCCTACGGCGCCGCGGATTACGGTCTTGGGACGAATCTCGTACGCGAAGCCGAAGCGTGGCGCGATATTGGTCTTCGCCTGACCGAGATAGGCATACATGCTGCTCGGCAGGCCGACCGAAGGAGCCAGGACCGAGTACTTCGTATACAGCGGGTTCGTGATCGCCGGATAGGAGTTCGCGAAGACCACGACCTTGCCCACGCTGGGAACGAACAGCGACTCGGTTCCATAGGGGTTGTCGTACAAGTGCTGCAGGTCGTAGCGAATACCGTAGTTGAGGGTCAGGTTGTGCAGGATCTTCCAGTCATCCTGAACGTACATGCCGTACTGGCCGGAGTTCCAGCGAACGACGAAATCCTGAGGGTTCGAGGTACCGGTCGAGTTCGGGTAGCCCAGCAGGAAGTCGGCATAGGCAACTCCCGTGTAGTTGCCGTTGAAAGAGAAGGACCCATGCCCGGACGAATCCTGCCACGAGGTGTTGTAGAGATACGAGAAACCCGCTTTGACGGTGTGCTTGGGAAAGACCTTGGTAAGCGCCGTGTTCCCTTGATAGGTCTGCTCGAAGTTCTTCGAGCTCCCTTCGGTGATGCCGGTGATGTTGGTGATGTTGATCGTCGGTGCGGCTGGGAGCAGAATCGGGCCCAGACCGGGGATGATCGACGAGAAGTCAGTCTTGTAGTTCTGCCCAATGCGGAAGAGCGGCATGTGCATGTAAGAGACGTAGCTGTCGAGCAGCAGCGTCGGAGAGAAGGTATGGCTCCAGCCCACGACAAAGATGTCGTTGTGTTCGCCATCCTGTGCCACGCCGCCGGCCAGACTCGAAGTCCCTACATCCGCGAAGGGTCCATAAAAAGCACGCAGCCATGTGCCGCGGAGCTGATCATGGTCGCTAATCTTATGATCGAAGCGCAGGTTCAGGCGCGAGACCTCGGTGGTATGCGGGATCAGTTCCTGTGTGTTGGCGGCGAGCGTCTGAAAGGTCGACTGAGGAATGAGGATATTCTGCAGTTGAATGTCAACCGGGTTGAGGGGGACGTTAATGACGTTGCCCGGAAATGGCTGCTTGGTTAGCGGATTGATGATGCAAATTCCGCCGCTGCCCGGTGCGCAACCGCCATTCACCAGATAGGCACTAAAGTCTCCCTTACGCTCGGCCGCAGTCGGCTGAGTGCTGCTGACAGAAGCCGACTGGGTCAGATGGAAACCTTCATAGCTGGCGAAGAAGAAGCTGCGATTACGACCGTCGTAAAGGTGCGGAATGTAGATGGGACCGCTGAGGTTCCCGCCGTACTCATTACGCTGATAGGGGGCACGCGCAGGTGCTGAGGCGCGAGGGCCATTGAACCACGACTTGGCCGCGGTGCCCTTGCTGCGATTGAATTCAAAGCCTTCCCCATGCAACTGGTTGCCGCCGCTCGCGCTGACGACCACGATCTGATTGGGCTGGTTGAACTCCGCCGGAGCGCCCTGGTCGATCACCTTGAACTGGGAGATCGCATCCAGCGAGGGCACTTCGCCCTGCGCGCGCTGCAGCTCAATCTCCATATTCGTAACGCCGTCAAAGGTATTACCCGCGTCGCCATAAGAGTTACGCTGGTTGGTACCAAAGGCCAGCGTGACTCCGCGTACCGGCACCTGATCCTGCGCGGCGACATCCTGTACGCCCGGCGTCAGATTGATCAGGCCCAGGATGCTGACGTGGCCGTTCAACGGCGTGTTCTGGATCGTCGCGCTGTCGATGACCAGACCCACCGAAGAGGTCTCGGTCTGGATGACCGGCGAATCGCTCGTAACCTCGACCGTCTGTTGATCCGATCCGATCTCCAGTCGCGCGTCGATCTGGGCTACCTGATCGATCACCAGCGTGATGTCGCTCTGTTGGAAGATTTTAAAGCCCTCCTTATCCACCCGGACGCTGTATCTGCCGGGCGCCAACTGGGTGACCGCATACGATCCCACGTGCGAGGTAGTAAGAGTGCGGATTGCATTGGTATCGATCTGGCGCACGGTCACCGTCGCACCCTCGATTGCAGCGCCGCTGGTATCCGTCACAATTCCGTTAATGGCCCCGGTGATTCCCTGAGCCAGGAGATTGTGCGGCGTTGCAAGGGTAAGCAGTAAGACCACGCTGCCCACCAGCATCGCAAACCAACTGACTCTCTGGGAGCTTGCGATGCGCTTTGGCTTCTTAAAGAATGTCTTTCTCATAACTCTCCTCATTACGCCTCTTCGGAATACATCCCGCGAGCGTGTTGCAAAGGCTGTCCCGATAGCCCTGAGTATTGGCGAGCTTTTTCATACGCGATAGGGGTTTTCCTTGTGCTCATTCGCTTTGAACCCGTCCCCACCGATATCTGTTTGCGAATCAGGCGAATTGGCGTGTGTATAGTCGCCCGCGAACCCGGTGTACGATCGCCGCTATACCCGCGCATTTACAGACCATTCATCCTGGCCGCCTAAGATTCGATCTAACGAAGGAGAATTCAACAGGCATCTTGCAGATCCTTGAGCCAACGTCTAAGACCGCAGTAGGGTTGCCCCATCGATTGCCGGACACGGCCGATCGGGGACCGCATCTCTCCGCGGATGACCAACGCTGGCAGCTCGCGCTGCGCATCGCTGTGAGTCGCTCACTAGGCCGCTCGCAACTGCTTTCAGACTTTCTTCTCTATATTGTTGAGCGCAGCATCCAGGGCCGCCGCGGTGAGATCACCGAACAGCAGATTGGCGTCGCGGTTTTTGGCCGGGCCGAAGACTACAACTCGAACGACGACAATATTGTTCGCAGCTATGCGCGCAAGCTGCGCAAACGCATCGACGATTACTACGCGAGCGAAGGCAGAGAGGAGACGCTCCGGCTGGAGATTCCACGCGGTGGCTACACACCCATCTTCGTCGAGCACGTCTCGCCCTCGGCGATTGCTCCCGAGACTTCTCTCGACGTCGGGCCTCTGGAAATTGAGCCTCTGGAAGAGGAAGTAGCCGATGAGTTAAGACGGGAACCCCAATTCGCACGGTCTGCCGAGGTCGTACCTGCCTCCACACTTCATCCCAGCCGTTCGTTCACTCCAGGCATGTTCTTTACGCTTCTCCTGGGAATACTCCTCGGCGTTGGCGCGATGCTGCTGAAACAATCCCACCTCTTCGTCTCTCGCGCGGAAGCCACATCGCACACTTTGTGGGCGGAGCTATTCAGCTCCAGGCGCGACACGTTCATTGTTCCCTCTGACGCAGGTCTGGTCATCATGCAGCGGCTTGTCGATCGGCCCGTCCCTCTGACCAACTACGTCAATGGGACCTATCGCACCAAGCTCAAGGCCAACGATCTACCCAACGCCGACGAGATCCTCAAACTCGGCAGCCGGCGTTATACCAACGTTGTAGATCTGGATCTGGCCGCTCATCTGGCGCAACTGCGCGAGGTCGTGCCGGAGCGAATGTTCCTTCGGTATGCTCGCGATCTGCGCATGGACGACCTGCGCACCGGCAACGCGATCCTGATCGGCTCCGATGAGTCCGATCCGTGGATTCAGCTCTTCAATCCGCAACTCCAGCTCTCCTTTGAGTATGAGCCGAACTCCGACCGGCCTTCGGGCTTTGTCAATTCTTCTCCGCGTCCCGGCGAGCCCGCGCTCTACACCACCAACGGACAGGAAGACCGCACCTTCGGCATCATCGCCTACAGGCCCAACCTCACCGGCACTGGCCACGTGTTGATCGTCGCGGGTCTGAATACAGCGGGCACGCAGGCCGCAGCCGCTTTCCTGCTCGATCCATCGACGATGATGCCGACTCTCCAGCGGGCGAGACTGGCTGACGGAACACTTCAGCCCTTCGAACTGCTGGTCAGTGCCGGCAATGTCGCGACCAACGCCTCCACACCCCACCTGGTGATCGAGCGCATCGGTCTGCCTGCTGCGCATTGAGATAGCCAGTCAGGATCGATGTGCGAATGCGGCAGACGGACCAGCGATTGAATCGGCCTCATCCCCGAGGTCCATGGCTGCGATGAGACCGTTCTTCACGGTGAACACATGAAGAACCTCGCTGTCGGAAAGAACTTCTCCTTGAAGGCTCTTGACGAGTTGGTGCACCCTGAAGCGGGTCTTGCCTCCGTCTTCCTCGGTCATTGCAAGCGGTTCGACATGGGGATCGAACTCACTCCATTGTCGAGTCCAATAGCCGCGGATCTCTTCTTTTCCGACAACCTTGCCGCCCTCCGAAGCCTTAGGCCAGCTCACGTCTTGCGTCATCAGTGCTAATGCACCGTCGATGTCCCGCTTGTTGAATGCGGTGTACGCCTGCTCAATAAGGAGCTTAGTGTCTGCCATTCATCCTCCGATAACGATTGCCATGCATTCGATTATTGTCCTTCAATGCGGTAAGGCTACGTTGCTTCTACGGAGACAGGTGACGATCTTGTCAACAGATCAGTTACGGAAGCCGATCATGGGGACAAGGGCTGTCATCAAACTGATATTCGATAGGAAGGTTGAGCCGTGCAAATATCTTCCTAAGGCAAGGCCCGGAAGGGCCGGGTTTCAGCCGGGCCGCAAGAACTGGGCACAATCTCTTTCCTTCCATTCTGCCGAAGGCCGGAGCAAAGGCGCAGCCGAAGCGACTGAATTGCTTTCTTCTATGCGGACGAGACTGTACAGGAATCACCAAGACTGTATTCCGAGGCTGAGGCGGCCTGTTTCGCCACGACTAAGGAAAGCAATTCAGTCGTTGCGGCTACGCCTTCACTCCGGCCTTCGGCAGAGCGGAAGGGATCTGTGCTCCACTTCTACGGCCTGGCTGAAGCCAGGCCCTTCCGATCCCTGCCTCGACAAACTGTTTGCACCCTTCGTTTCCACGACTAGAACAGTTTGATGACAGGCCCTAGGCAGTGGCGAGGTTAATCGAAGGGTGAAATAGTTCTACAAAAGTCCATGCAGGCGACTGCTCGTCCAGTGGGTACATGCCCTTTTCGCGAACCTCTTCTTTGCATGCAAGTGGCACCTTGAAGATCTTTAGTATTCGAGCTTCAGAGAAAACTGAATCTGACGGGAGTTGCCATTCGTTCGATTGATCTGGCCAAAGCCCGCCCCAAGGATTGTGTTCGACGGAAGCCCCATGTTCACGACGTTGAACAGGTTGAAAAACTCAGCCTTGAACTGCAGGTTGGTAAGTTCAGCGCCAGATCGTCTTCTTCCGATCGGCGTGTCTTTGACCAAAGAAAAGTCATAATCGTAATAGGCTGGCCCCCGGAAAGTATTCCGTCCGAGAGTTCCAAAGCTCCCATGATTAGGCCCCGTTCCTCCCGGAACGTTAATGGGTATTGAGAAAAAAGAAGCGTTATCGCTTCCACGCCCGAAGTAGTCCTCTCTCTTGGACCTCGCAGTGGATAGCGATGGCTTTGCAATCTGATTGGGCCTGTCCGTATTGGCCGACCCTGCACCCGTTTGCTGAATTCCCGAATAAACCGTAAAAGGTGTACCGCCAGACAGCGATGAAATGCTGATCAACTGCCAGCCGCGAGTAAGTTTACGGCTCACGTGATTCAACGGGTGGATCGCATCCACCGGAAGAGACTGCGTGAGACTCAGTGAGAATGAATTCGTTGTGTCGAATACGGACGGACCGCGTTCCGGGTGAGTATCGAAAGGATTTTGAGGCGCTGCCTGCGCTATGGCTCCCACGGTGCTGGTGGCGGAGGTCCCGCCAACACTGCTGGTATCGTCGATCGACTTCGACCAGGTGTAGTTCGCCTGGAAGGCAGGTCCACCATGCGGAGTTCGACCCTGCCCTGAGACCTGTAGAGCGTTGTACGAGGAGTGCGAAGTCGCCGTCATCTCGCCTTCGGTTCCGAACCCGCCTACAGCCTGGCCGGCGGCATTGAAGTTTGTGTAAGGTGCAAATTGCGCTGTCGCGCCAGGATAGGCGTTGGGAAAGGCTACGCGGGGAAGCCTATAAGCGGTTGTGCCTATATAAGTGGCAGAGAGCGTCACTTGTCCCACGGACTGTTCCAGGCCAAGGGACCACGTGCCGAGCCCCGCGTTCCCAAAGTTCCTGCTGATTCCCCCTACGTTGAGCGGGGTTGTTTCTCCTTCAGAAGCATCTGCAATTCCCTGCTCCAGACGATCGATATCAACTTCCGTGTTGGCGGGGACATCGTTGGGCCGTCGATTGGCAAAGATGTCAGTACCGTCCGGCGTATAGACGCGGGGTAACTGGGCTGGAGTGAACTGAAATCCGTAGGGGACCAATGCCGTCGGTCCAGCCGTCACCCTGGGGTAGAACACGAACGGCAGATTGCCCGTTATCATGTTGTCTTGCCAGAGATTGGGCGGAATCGTACTCAAAGCCGCACCGGCATGGAGTACCAGGGTCGGGCGCAAGCGGTAGTCAGCTTGCAGACGTGGCGCCCAATTGTTCATTCGCGTACGGTACCTGGGTTCAGGATTAATCAAGAAAACCTGGCCTCCGCCAGGAGATGGATAAAATCCGGAAGTGCGGTGAGCCCGATCCGATATCGGCGTGTAGAGCTCGAAGCGCAGTCCATAACCGATCGTAAGGCGGCTTGTAGCTTTCCAGGTATCTTCCACGTAGGCGGCGATTGACGTTCGGTTTACCCCGGTGGCACCTATATTTTGGCCATTTGAGAAGTAGCTGGGTGCAACAGCTCGTGTGTACGCGAACGCGCTTCCGGTAAGGAACGCTGACAGGGTATCGGGCAGAGGGTCTCCCCTATTGATCGTGTGAGAACCGCTTGCCGATGCGATTTTAACTGCGGAGTACGCTGTTCCTCCGCCAAAGTCATATTCCCCGTTGGGGCTGGATCCGAAATAGCCGGAGTCGCGGTTCAGTCGAATCTCCGCACCAAGCTTGACCGTATGGACGTTGCGCGAGAACGTTACATTCTCTCGAGCCTGGAATAAGTTTCCGTAGTCTCTGGAGACAGAACCGCCTGGGGCATTGAACGGCTCGAAGAGAGCGTCGTTGAATTTGACGGCGGGGTCCGTTGTATTGGGAGTCGGGAAAGAGGGGGTCGTTCGAATAACACTCAGCGACGACTCGAACATGAGGCTCGGCGATGCAGTGTGTATCCAGGTCAACACGCCATTGCGCTGGTGATCGACATATTCCACACCGAAGCTCGGATCTATCACCGTTTGATCCGGATTCGTCGTTGGGCCGCTGAGATTGTCGAGAGAGAATCGCGCCATCCAGTGGTCCTTCGCACCGCTTTGAAAATCAAGCCTGCCGGAAAACTGATCTGCATCCGTGTTCACCTTGGATGAAGTTGCATAGGTGTTCGCACCAAAGGTTCCGGCTGAATAGTTAGGCAGCGGGTATCGGGCCAGTATCTGGCCGATCGAGGAGTTCACCGGAACAAAGAGCGTGTCGCCTGGGAATGCCGTCGTATCCATGCCCGATCGCTGTTCTGCAGTGGGAACAGAAAGAACCTGGGTCGTTCCCAGGACCTGGCGGAAGCCCTGGTACTCGATGAAGTAAAAGATCTGCTTGCTGTTGCCGAGCCAACGAGAGACCGGAACAGGGCCGCCATTCGTAAATCCAAACTCATTTCTTCTGAAGGGTGGGATGCGCCCCGGACTTACCGGGGAAGGATGATCGAAGTAGTTGCGGGCATCGAGCGAGGAGTTTCGCAGAAACTCGAAGAACGATCCATGCAGGTCGCTTGTTCCGGATCGAGTCAAGATATCGGTATAGCCAGAGGCGCCACGCCCTATTTCGGCCGGCATCACTCCGGACGACGATTTCAGGTCAAGTATCGCGTCGACATTGAAATTAGTGAACGTCCCGCCACCCATTTCGGGGTCACTGATGTCCGCTCCATCAAGAGAGAAAGTTGCCTCCACCCCTCGCTGGCCGTTGATCGCGAACTGCTGGGTGAAGTTTGAGGCTCCATTGGTGTCGCTGGACGTTCCCGCAGCGAGTAGCAGAATTTGGCTGAAGTCTCTTTTATTGAGCGGGATTTCACTCACTCCCTTATTCGTGAGTTGATCGGTGTCAACGACTCTTCCGATCTCCGTGTTGACCATCTCCACCGAGCCGTCGCGGCCCAGCTTGAGCGTTACGCCTACAGCCGCTGAGGGGATAGAGACCTGGGTCACGCTGCGGTAGAAGTTCCCAGCGGAACGAACCGTCACGGAGTAGAGGCCGGCATTTACGCTTTGGAACGAAAAAGCCCCTTCTGTATTTACAGCTGCGGAATAGTGATTCGTGCCCGAGTCGAGCAGCACCGTTCCCTCTTTTGCGGGCAGGAACCGGTCCGTGCGAAGGACACCGTTCCAATTTGAGGTGGGCGCCTGCGCCCAAAGGGCAAACGAGCGAGCGTTATTAAAAGGAAGAAGCATTCTCAAAACGACACAAAGAGAGAAAAGAATGCCGATTCTGTATGAGCTGCTGTTGGCTGACATGGGGAATCTCATGACTACTTTCGTTCCGCGGAATCAGAAAGGATGACTCTATTCACTACGGCGCAACGTCATAAGAGCTATCGGGTAGGAACCAATTCATCGCTGGATAGGTGCCTCTTTTTGAAGGACTTACCGCAGGTAGCCAGGGGATCAAAAGGAATGTATGATACCCCCAAATCCTGGTTGTCAATATGGAATAATCAGGGGTTGCTGTTGGTCCCCGGCTCTATGCCGTCGTTGGTAGGTTTTGCATCCCTGCTTTTGCGTGGCAACGCGTCGAGGTGGACGCAGCGCCCGTCTCCAAACCCGAAAAGCAGGAAGAGAATCAGCAGAACTCACGATGCCATTGTTGCCACAATCCGAAAAAGAGGCTGGACAGAGTCTCGCGCCAGATGCCAGTGCGGTCCGCGATCAGCTTAAACGGCTCCTTGCACACCCGCTATTCGCAAACAGCAAGCGCTACCCCGTGTTTCTGGCTTACACGGTCGAGCAAACGCTGCGTGGCAATGCGGGCGATCTAAAGGAACGGACGATAGGGGTCGAGGCCTTTGGACGTGAGCCAAACTACGATGTAAACCTTGATCCAGTAGTCCGTACGACAGCGGCCGAAGTCCGGAAGAGGCTGATCCAGTACTACTACAACACGGATCATGCCGGAGAGCTGATCGTCGAACTTTCGGCGGGCTCCTACGTTCCCTCGTTCCGGGATCCAACGGTCTCCGTGAACCTCGAATCCGGATCGCTGATCGCGCAGAGGAACGGGACGACACCGCAGGGCTCTCCCGCAACCGAGTCTAAATTTGCCGAGGCAGCCCTACCTCCTCCCGTGCTGAGCGGGCAGCGATGGATATCTACCGCAACCTTATTACTGGTGGCCCTTCTCGCAGGATTCGGAATGGGACGTATCCAAATCCCTCGGAAGCAGTCGAACCTGGAACGCTTTTGGGAGCCGGTGACAGCGGCTTCAGGCAAGGTCACATACTGCCTGGGGCAACCGATCGATGCGGTCGATCGAGAGCGCACAACGCCAAACGGGATGCCCCTCTATGGCCGTCTCGATGTCTCGGACGTGATCACGTTGGCGCGATCCATTGTTCCTCTCGTCCCAAAGGGCGGCGATTTTCGCGTTGTTTCCGATTCAGAGATCGGCTATACGCAGCTACGCGAAGGTCCCGTCGTGCTCATTGGCGCCTTCGATAACATTTGGACCATGCGGATTACCCAGGACCTCCCCTTCGGATTCGAGTACGATTCGCAGGTGCGAAGACTCGTAGACCGCAAGAGTCCCGAGAAGAGGTTTTGGACCCTCCAATGGCAGGTGCCTTACACAAAGCTGGCAAAGGACTATGCCATCATCGCCAGGATTCATGACAGAGTAACGGGGCAGCCAGTCATTATCATTGCGGGGATTCTAGGGGAAGGTACCGAAGCTGCCAGCGAGGTCGTCTTCAAGCCTGCGTATCTCGATGAGATGTTGAAGAAGGCGCCTAAGAACTGGGACCAACTCAATCTGGAAGCGGTGATCGAAACGAATGTCATCGAAGGCCACGCAGGCCCTCCCACGGTGCTCGCTGTCGAGACCTGGCGGTAAGGCACTAGAGCAAATCTCCTGTTGCCAGCAAGTTGAATCGGGCGTGCAGTTTGCGCCTGATCTCACCTTCGCGTATTGTCGCCTCAAGCAATTTTGAAGAACCTGGGCGGAGGTTTTGTACGATGGCAAAGATCGTCTATGGATTGCAACAGTCTTTGGATGGCTACGTCGACCATCTTGCCATGAGGCCAGGTCCTTTGCTCTCTCGTCACTTCATAGAACATGTGCGCGACCTGACGGGCGTTGTGTACGGTCGCCACACGTACGAGATCATGCGTTATTGGGAAGAAGACCTTCCGGATTGGGACGCGGAGGAACGCGACTTCGCGGCGATGTGGCGGAACCTGCCGAAGTGGGTTGCGTCGCGCACGTTGAAGTCGGTCGGACCCAACGCCACACTTGTCGGGGATGACATTGAGGCGACGATACGCAGGCTGAAGGAGCAGCAAGCTGGGGAGATTGACGTTGCCGGACCAGACCTGGCTGGAAGCCTAACCGACCTTGGTCTTATTGATGAGTATCGGCTCTACCTGCGCCCCATCGTGCTTGGTCGCGGCAAGCCATTCTTCTCCGGCCCGCGGCCGCCGCTCCGCCTTGTTGCCAGCGATCTCATTGCCGAGGACGTGATCAGGTTGACGTACATTCCTGCTTAGAGCAACTCGCCCGATGGACTGTGCCGCGGCGTGTCTCGCTGACTTTGCCGTATGATACGTGCCCTGTGACGGTCCACCACTCCAACAGTAACTTCAAGATAAGTATATGGTTACGGGGATAGAGCTGTGCTCCTACCCGTTGGAGCTTTTACATCCTCTCCTTCCCATTAGATTCTGCAATCGTAGTCGCCCCTTCTCGCACCGCCGCGATGTCTTCTGGCCTTATTTTTTGCCATCGCAGCATCGCCGGGGCGACCTGGAGCCACGATGCAGAGGTGCAACTCGCTACTTCTCCTTTTGATTGTTACGGCAGCCATCCTTGGAGTCGCCAGCGCGTCGAGATACCTTGCGTTAGCGATTTATACCAGTCGAGTTGAAATCCGAAAGATAAGGAGACCTCTCAAATGAACGACGTAGCAACCCTGGGTCAGACGGGTAGTGCAGTTCGAGTTGATCGGACAAGCACCGGGAAAGAGCACTTTGAGGTGTTGGATGGATTGAGAGGCAGTGCGGCCATTCTGATTGTGATCTTTCACGTCTTCAATTACTCCTTCGGCTGGGATACTCCTCTGAGCCTGATGCACCATGCCTACCTGGCGGTCGATTTCTTCTTCGGGCTCTCCGGCTTTGTCGTTGCCTATGCCTACGATGACCGATGGACACGAATGTCTACCCTCCAATTCTTTCGCATCCGGCTCATTCGGCTTCATCCGCTGGTGCTGGTGGGCGCAACCTTTGGCCTTCTCGGCTATCTTTTCGATCCCTTCGGCAAGGGGATAAACCATACCTCAGCGCCGATGTTACTGCTGGCCTATGTGACTTCGCTTCTCCTGTTGCCTTCTCCGCCAGTAGGAGGCCGGCAGAACGAAAGCCAGGCACTGAATGGGCCAGCGTGGTCCCTCATGCAGGAGTATCTCGGAAATATTGCGTACGCTCTGATTCTTCGCCGACTGCGTGCGCTCACACTCGGAATCATCTTCGGAGTCTCCGGACTGCTGCTCCTATGGACCGCTAATATGAAAGGTTCGCTGGATGGAGGCTGGGGATATCCGGAGATCTGGATGGCACCCCTGCGGCTGACCGTCTCTTTTGTGATGGGTCTTTGGCTGTACCGTATTCAGGCTCGTATCCGCCGTCCTAAAATTGGCCTCCTGATTCTTTCGATTCTTCTTGTGGTCATCTTTCAGGCGCCGAAGTTTCCCAACGCAGGCGGGCTTTCTTTCAATGGTCTCTATGATGCTGCGTGCGTGCTGTTCTTATTCCCGCTCATCATTATTTGTGGCGCGCACTCTGATGCCGGTGCAGGCATGATGAGGTTGTGCAAGTTCAGCGGCAGGCTCTCCTATCCTCTCTACATCACACATATCGCGTTCGTATATATCATTGCGAACTTCGCTCATACGAGACATCCGTCCAGGTCCGTGCTGCTGACTTATATCTTCTTGCTTCTGCCCTTCGTGATTGCTGTAGCATGGCTAGTTCTTAAGTACTTCGATGAGCCTGTCCGTGCGTGGCTGACCCGCCGCTACGGTATAAAACGAGCAGCAGCATAATGCCCGAAATAATCACAGCATAGAAGCCGATTTATTTTCAGAAAACGGAGGACGAAAACATGATGTTGAAGAAATATTCTGCAATCACTCTTTTTTGTGTCGCAGTCTCTGGTGTCATTGCCGCCGGGGCACAGACAAGTCCCTTCAGTGCTGAAGCCAAACAGAAGGCCGAGTCTCTCCTGAAGCAAATGACTCTCGACGAAAAGGTCGGTCAACTCAATGAATCGTCCGGTCTAGTGGCGCCTGGCATCGCTAAAGAGAAACCAGACGATCTCATTGCCAACGGCGGAGTAGGCTCGATTCTTTGGCAGATGGACGTCAAGGAGATCAATCGCCTGCAGCATATCGCGGTCGAAAAATCACGTCTTCATATTCCAATCATCTTTGGCTTTGACGTGATTCATGGATATCGAACCGTCTTTCCAGTACCGCTGGCGATGGCCTCTTCGTGGGATCCCTCGGTCGAGGAGCAGGCACAACATCTGGCCGCACAGGATGCACGCGCTGCCGGGATTGATTGGACTTTTACGCCGATGGTCGATATTGCGCGTGACGCTCGGTGGGGTCGCATCGTGGAAGGTGCCGGAGAGGATCCAGTTCTCGGTTCCGCAATGGCTCAAGCACAGGTCCGCGGATTTCAAGGCACGAAGCTTGGACAGAACAGCGTACTGGTGACCGTAAAGCATTTTGCCGGCTACGGTGCAGCCGACGGCGGCCGTGACTATGACTCTTCCTATGTGCCGGAAGAACTGCTTCGCAATGTTTACCTGGTTCCTTTTCACGCAGCGGTTCAGGCCGGGGCCGGTGGAATCATGAGTGCCTATATGGATCTGAACGACGTGCCGGCGACTGGCAACCATTGGCTCCTAACCGACGTTCTCCGAAAGGATTGGGGGTTCCAGGGCATTGTGCTTTCGGATGCCTTTGCAGTCGGAAACCTCGTTACCCATGGTTACGCGAGCGATAGCGAAGATGCGGCCTATAAGGCGATCACTGCGGGCCTGAACATGGATATGGCGAGTCTCACCTACACACACAATCTTGCAAAGGTAGTGAAAGAGGGCAAAGTCAGTGAAGCCTATATCGACCAGATGGTGTTGCCGATTCTGGAGGCGAAGTTCGATCTAGGACTCTTCGAGCATCCCTACGTCGACGAAGCTAGTGTCGATGCGGTCCTGGACCGCTCCGAAGGTATCGCGCTCGAGCGCAAACTGGCGGGGCGTTCCATGGTCCTGCTTCGCAATGAGAACCGCACTCTTCCCCTGTCGAAGGGGCTGAAAAAGATTGCTGTGATTGGCCCTCTCGCAGATGCGGCCCATGATATCGAGGGCGGATGGACGGTGGAGGGCCTCTTCGGAAAGGGGTCCAAGAGTCGCCCGGTGACTGTGCTTGCCGGTATCAGGAACAGGCTGGGTTCCGATACGCAGATCACACTTGTCGCCGGGCCGCTGCCGTCGAAGGTTTATACCGGGATGTTGGATCAGTTTCTAGGTACGAAGGCTTTACCTCCACCTACTCCTCAAGAGACCGCCGACTGGATTGCCAAGGCCAAGGCAGCGGCCGCCGACGCTGACCTCGTCGTGGCCGTCATGGGTGAAACGGCGAACATGAGTGGCGAAGCAGCTTCGCGAGCCAGCCTGGATCTGCCAGGAATCCAGGAGCAGATGTTAGAAGCTGCTGTTGGCGTTGGCAAGCCGGTGGTGCTCGTGCTTGAAAATGGCCGCCCTCTCGATATTCACTGGGCCTCTGAACACGTGCCGGCCATCCTCGAGGCCTGGTACCCAGGTACACAAGGTGGCAATGCCGTAGCCGACGTACTCTTCGGAGATGTGAATCCTGGCGGGAAGCTGCCGGTAAGTTGGCCGGGCGCGTCGGGCGTCGAGCCACTCTACTATAACCACACTTTGACCCATGATCCCGAAGATCGCCCTGGCTTCACGTCACGCTATTGGGATGTCGCCTCCAAGCCGCTTTACCCTTTCGGATACGGCCTCAGCTACACGGCGTTCAAATTCTCCAACCTCCATCTCAGCAAGAACAGTATGAGCGTGAGCGATAACAACGAGGTAAGCGTCGACGTCACGAATACGGGCTCTATCGCGGGGGATGCTGTTGCACAGATTTATATTCATCAGCGCTATGGTTCGGCCTCTCGCCCCGTTCGCGAACTCAAGGGATTTGAGCGGGTTCTCCTCCAGGCGGGAGAGACCAAAACTCTCACGTTTCCTCTTGGAACGGAACAACTGCATTTTTGGAGTCCGCAGTCGAAAACCTGGGTGGTGGAACCCACCGATTTCGATGTGTGGGCCGGAGGAGATTCAACGGCAAGTCTTCACGCGGAATTTAAAACCACGCAATAAACGTTCGGTGCACGTTGCTTTGCTACTGCCACCGTGCGTGATCCTCTTCGCGTGGGTTGCAGTGAAGTATTTCGATGAGCCGATCCGCACCAAGCTCCGTCACTACAGCCTTCAGAAGAGGAACGTCCAGCTCTAAAGAGGACACTATGCAAATCCGGTATGCCCTTGTCGACGCCTTCACAGAACGCCCGCCGGGAGGGAGCCCCGTCGCAATTGTTCCTCATGCCGAGACGCTGGATGAACCAACCATGCGGCGAATCGCGGGAGAGCTTAATCAGGTCGCGACGACATTTATTCTTCCGCCCAAAAATGATTTCGCGGATTGGAGGTTGAGATCTTTCACCACAGATGGCCACGAGGTCTTCGGCGCAGGACACAATTCGCTCGGTGCGTGGTGGTGGCTGGCGAAGTCTGGAGATCTTATGCTGGATGAAGGCCGCAATCACTTCATGCAGGAGATTGGCGGGGAGCTCTTGCCTGTGGAAGTTCGCTGCCAGCACAGCCAGCCTGTCACGGTTGCCCTTACGCATATGTCTCCTGTATACGGAGCTGTTTGTGAGGATTTTCCGAAGCTTGCCAATGCCCTTGGAGTAGAGGATGAGGACATCATGTTGTCTTTGCCGGCACAGGTAGTTTCGACGGGAGTAGCTCATCTGCTTGTCCCGGTAATAGATCGAGAGATCGTAGCCAAGGCTCAACCAGACCCTCAACAACTCAAACGCCTCCTTCAAGAAGTAGACGGGGAGGGGTGTTACCTCTATTGTCTGGATGACTCCGAGTTCCCATCCTCCGTCGCGCATGCTAGATTTTTCAATTCAGCACAAGGGATTGTCGAGGAGGCCGCTACTGCGACTGCTGCTGTACCTCTGGCCGGCTTCATGCTGAGATACGGAATCGCCGGGAACAGGAAAACCCTTTTCATTGAACAAGGATATGAGATGAAGCGCCCATGCGTTTTAGAGGTTGAGATTGAAGACGATGTTTTGCGACTGGCAGGTCGAGCTATCACGGTAATGGAAGGGATGCTTCACCTCTAGTCTTGCCTGATGCTGTTCGTCGCAGATTATCGCCCTTTCAAGCGTATGTCTCGCGAGGAGGAGCCCACGTAGGCGGCGGCGTCCGGAATATACCGCCAATCGGCGGCGGACGTGTCCCAAACGCTTTGGGTCCTGGGCGAGACCGTGATATCGACCTGTTGGCTTGCTCCAGGCTTCAAATGAATCTTGCTCCAGCCACCCAATCGCAGAGGTGGTTCCCCAGCGTAATCAATTCCAAGGTAGACCTGCGGAACTTCTGCCCCTTCAACAGTGCCGTCATTCTTGACCGTGAACGACACGTGGAGAGTGTGATCCGGATCGTGTTTCAGGGAGAGGTCCGAGTATGCAAAGTGGGTATACGACAGCCCATAGCCGAACTCAAAAAGCGGTGCAAGTTTCTTCGCGTCGTACCAGCGATAGCCTATATTGAGTTTTTCGGAATAGACAGGATCTTTAGAAAGGGCGCCGGTAGCGCCCCAGGTGGGAGTATCCTCGTCCCGGGCAGGAAACGTAAACGGCAGCTTGCCGGAAGGATCCACCTTGCCAAACAAAACATTGGCGATTGCTCTGCCTCCCGCTTCGCCTGGATACCAGGCTTCGACGATCGCCGCGACCTTATCTTTCCACGGCATCAGAACCGGATTACCACTCTCGATCACAACGATCGTATGAGGGTTGGCGCTTGCAACAGCCTCTACCAGTTCATTCTGGTTCGAGGGGTTCTGCAAACTGAGAGTCCTCAAATCTCCGAAGTCTTCCCCGGCGGGCTGCGCGACTACGACAATCGCGAGGTCTGACCGGCGTGCCAGCGCGACGGCGTCGGCGATTTCACCCGGACTATAGGCGCGGAAGGGAGCGTGCTCGTCCTGGACCCCAGAAAATTCGACTTCGCTGGCCGGCGATAGTTCGCGAATGGCTTTTGTCAGAGGAACAGGAACCTTCAGCCACGGATTGCGCCACCATCCGCAGCCATTATGGTCGACGAATTCCAGACCTTCACACCCAGTGAACGAGCCCGTCACCGGATGCATCGTGTCTCCAGAACCACCACCGGACATCACGGCTACGTCTGCATGGGAGCCGACGACTGCAATACGCTTCAGCTTTGAGGCTGATAGCGGAAGCTGCTGACGATCGTTCTTGAGCAATACGATGGATTGTTCCTCTACGGATTGTGCGAAGGTCCGCGTTGCATCGAAATCGATCTTTTCTCCACCGAGGGGAGGATGATCCATAACGCCGGAAGAGATCATTGCGTAGAGTTTGCGGCGCACCATATCGTCGACCCGCTCCTGGGTGATGTCATGGTTGGCCAACGCGAACAGGACTGGGACACGCCCGAAGTAAGAAGGGCCCGCATCGCTTCCCTCTTCTTCATCAAGGCCGGCGTTGATCGCCTTTGCCGTCGTGTGAGTCGCTCCCCAGTCCGACTGTACCTGGCCCGCAAAGTGCCATTGCGTTTTCAGAATGTCCGTAAGAAGCACGGAATTCTCGCAGGCATACTCGGCATTCAGCCGGTTATAGCTGCACATAACGCTTGCCGGATGGCCCTGTTCAACGGCGATTTCAAAAGGTAATAAATAAAGCTCTCGCAGGGTGCGGTCATCGATGCGGCTGTCTCCACCTATGCGGTTTGTCTCCTGTTCATTTCCCGCAAAGTGTTTGATCGACGCCATCACCTTCTGGCTCTGCGTCCCGTTCGTGCGCGCCACCAACAGTTCCCCCGCAAGGAGTGGATCTTCGCCTAAGTACTCGAATGCCCTGCCTCCTCTGGGCTCTCTTGTGAGATTCGCACCTCCGCCAAGACCCATTGCGAATCCCTGGGCTCGCAACTGGATCGCTATTTCACTCCCGTAGTTATAAGACAACTGCCTGTCCCAACTGGCAGCAAGAGCAATGGTCGCAGGGAAAGTAGAGCTCGGCTGGGTGGTGCTCCCTGAACCCGTGGCCGAATCGGAGATATTGATGCCGGGGATATGGAGCCTAGTTACACCCTCGATATATCCGCCTCCGCCACCTGGTGAGGCATTGGAGGGATACCTGGAGAGAATCAACTGAAGCTTCTCGTCGAGAGTCAACTTCTTCAGTAGTTCATCTGCACGCCGCCAGGCAGCGTCATTTGGTGTCCCGCTCTCCTGGGCCTCGGCCGTTATCGTGAGGGAAACGGCAAAAGACATCACCAGAAGCACTGCGATCCATACGCGATTAGGCTGCATGTCATTCCTTCGCATTCTCAATGAACTTTCCCTCAAATCCAAAGCTTCGGTTCTTTCGACCGCAGCGATCGTCGCTATGTCATGAAGCCGAAGAGTATCCGATCCAATGCTTTGTATAGAGCTCTTCCTGTCCGCATGGTGTTCCAGCGTGATCGCCAACTATCACAATACTTCCCCCTTCAATTCTGGATAAGCACCATCGCGTATGGAGCAGACCGATGTCGCGCAAGCCCCTGTTGCGACAATCACTTAAGCCTGGACTCAGCGCCTGTATGGACGGCTGTATGCTACAGCGCAACGGCGATGGCCTTGCCCTCGGGCCTCCGTTCGGAGGCTGCGCGGCAGAAAGACGACCGCGTCCGCTTCAAAACACTCTGGGGGCATGAGCTGAAGTCGGCAAGTTTTTTTGCAAATTCAGGGAACCATCGAAAAACTCCCTTCGTATGAGTCTACGTAAGCAGCAATGAGATCGCTAAGCGGCAAACAACGCCAGGCGAATCACCCACAACCGAAAAGTTGAATGCTTTTCCACCAGCGGTCGCGGCCCCCGTGCGCGACAAAGGAGATCTACCCATGTACTTAGCTATCACGACAATCGTCCTCGCCCTCACCGTGTTCGTTCCGTCCTTCATCGGACTTCGCGCAAGCACCAATGCCAACTGGCGCTCGCTGTAGTCGCAAACGGAACACAACAACAACATCCAACCATTCACCCCATAAGGAGATCCACCATGTACTTCGCGACTGAAGTTGCCGTTCTTGCTCTTACCGTTCTTATCCCCTCACTCATCGGCCTGCGCGACCGCACCAATTCGGACTGGCACCACAACAACTAGACAAACCAGATCAACATCCCGTAGTTTGCGCAGATGGGCCGCCCCAAGGGTGGCCCTTGGTGTGTCCGGACCCTCAAACACGCTTCTCGCCGCCAACCGTTATAGACAAGAAACCGGCGCCCCTCGAAGAATCCGAATCGCAGAAGCAATGATTTCGTGATCGACGCAGATCGGTAATCCGCGTTGCCTGGAAGTGCCGGAATGCCGCTTCTGCGATGGTCATGAAACCTGAGACATTCACAGCGGTCGTATCCCTATTGCCAAGGAATATCCTAAGCGTCCGCTACCGTCACCTGATCTAACAACGGCTACGGGATAATAGCTTATGATTTTTATTCCTGTTCTGCTCAGCGTCGTGATCTGGGCGTGGCTACTGGTTGGACATGGGGTTTTCTGGAGGTCCGGACCCGTTCTAGGAGCTGCACACCCGACGCGGCGGCTCAAAGTGACGGTCGTGATCCCAGCCCGGGATGAGGCCGAGCATATCGCAGACACTCTGAGAGCTCTGCTCATTCAGCAGTTCGACGGCGAGCTAAAGATCGTGCTGGTAGACGACAACAGCTCAGATGGAACGGGAGCCCTTGCGCGTGAGTTGGCGGTAACGGACGGACGCCTCAGTGTCCTGGACGGAGAGCCGCTGAAAGCCGGCTGGACCGGCAAGATGTGGGCGGTCTCGCAAGGTTTACGGCAGGTGGAAACGCTGGCGGCGGACTATGTTCTGCTCACCGATGCCGATATCGTGCACGGACCAGGACACTTGGCTTCCCTTGTCTCCCGTGCAGAACGAGATCAACTCAGTCTTGTGTCGGAGATGGTTCGTCTGCGGTGCGAGAGCCTTGCCGAGCGAGCTACGCTGCCGGCCTTTGTCTTCTTCTTTCAGATACTCTATCCCTTTCGCTGGGTTTGCGATCCGGGGAGAACGACAGCTGCGGCTGCGGGCGGTACGATGCTGGTATCTCAGGAAGCCTTACGAAAAATTAATGGCGTAAACAGAATCAGTGCGGCACTAATCGACGATGTGGCTCTGGCGCGAGAGATCAAGCGTGAAGGCTACAGAATCTGGCTTGGACACGGCGACCAAGTGGTCAGTAAACGGAGATATGCCGGATTCAGCGACGTATGGGAGATGATTGCGCGAACAGCCTACGTGCAGCTTGAGTACTCGCCCTGGGTCCTCATAGGAACATGCGTCGGCATGCTGCTGGTGTATGTTGAGCCGGTACTGGCCGGCATCTTCGCAACTGGCGCGCTGCGTTGGAGTGGGGTGGCTTGCTGGATCGCCATGGCCTTAGCCTTCCAACCCACACTTTGGCGTTACCGGCGTTCTCCCGCATGGGGATTGCTACTCCCGGTGATTGGGCTGTTCTATCTGATGGCGACAATCGGTTCAGCAGTGCGGTTCTATCAGGGACGAGGCGGGGAGTGGAAGAATCGGAACTATCCGGTTCATCAGTAACGAAGCCTTTCTGATCTGGATGATTCTCACCGACCGCATCTCTCAGCCTACTTCGCTTATTGTGGAACAGGCAGTACTGGCAAGAACGCAAGAACAACCACAATTCTGTCATCGATGAAACACATACAAATGGAGAATAGAACCCATGCACTTGCAATTCGATCCGGCATTTCACATGTTGCTCGTTGAAAGTTATGAACGCCTCACCGGACAAAGCCTGGTTCCGAGTGGATTGAACACTGAGGAGTCTGCAAGATGGCTGTATACAGATGCGCCATTTGCCGTTCTCGCCCACAATACAGCGCCAGATGCGGTCTTCATTTATGGGAACAAAGCGGCACAGCTGCTCTTTGAGTATCGATGGGACGAACTCACTGCATTGCCCTCACGTTTATCTGCCGAACCGTTGGAACGTGAGGAGCGGCAACGATTTCTGGAACGTGTGGAACTCGACGGGTTTATTACGGGTTATTCTGGCGTCCGGGTCACGAAATCGGGAGCGCGCTTCCAGATTATGAACGCAACTGTCTGGCAGTTAATAGACGAGAACGGAAGCCATCAAGGACAGGCGGCAATGCTTCCTCAATGGAAGCCTCTTT
Organism: Granulicella mallensis MP5ACTX8; assembly: GCF_000178955.2. Lineage (NCBI taxonomy): Bacteria > Pseudomonadati > Acidobacteriota > Terriglobia > Terriglobales > Acidobacteriaceae > Granulicella > Granulicella mallensis. The sequence goes on from NC_016631.1 coordinate 3,253,946, forward strand.
GAAATAGAACACTCGCTACTCTCAATGCATATTTTCAGATATTCGGAGTGGATGGACAATCAAAATGAGTCTTCGCATAGCAAAGATCTTCCTGCTCATCGCAGTTGCGTTCTACTACACGTTGGTCGTCTTCAATAATTTGACAGACTACGGATCAAATTATGCGTTTGTGCACCACGTTCTCCTCATGGACACAACCTTCCCAGGCAACCGTGGCCTGTGGCGCGCAATCCATTCAACGCTTGTGCAAACGATGTTCTATGACGGGATTATTGGTTGGGAGGGGGCGACCGCGTTGCTGACATGGATCGGAGTTGTCCAGTTGCTACGTGCCGTTCGCAAACAGCCGTCCGTCTTCAATGCCGCCAAGCGGTACTCGATCATCGCTCTTACCCTGGGCATGCTTCTGTGGTTTACCGCATTCATCAGCGTAGGCGGCGAGTGGTTTCTCATGTGGCAATCGAACATCTGGAATGGAGAAGACAAAGCATTTCATATATTCGTTGTGCTCGGAATCATCTTGCTGCTGGTCGCACTTCCGGACACGGAGGCTCAGCAGTAAGTTAACTCGCACCGTCGATATGCCAGGAGCATGAATGCACCGTCGAAATCGCACAACTCGAAATACTTGCATCACAAATCATTCAGGTAGGCCACGCCTGCATCGCCCTGGCCACGATACGGTAGAGATCTCGTTTGCTGGCACCCGACTGCGCCTCCACAGCTAATCCCCATCCGATGCTCATGACGTACCGTGCTAGCTCCTCAGGATCGGAATCGCGGGGGAGATCTCCCGATGCAATGGCTGCTTGAAAATGTCTCTTCAATTTCGCCCGACGAGCCTTACGCTCTGATGCGAGTTCCTGCCGCACCTGGACGGCTGTCTCCGAACTTGGCAGTGAGCAGTTCATGATGAGACAGCCACGTGGATTTGCAGGATTGCTGTAGACGTCGGCACATCCATAAAGCATCGTTTCCGCAACGCCACGTGCAGTCGGTTGCCGAAATGCCTCTGCCATAAAGCCGAGATAGGTGGTTACGTAGTGCTTGACCACTTTCCTGAAGAGGCCGTCCTTACTCTCGAACGCAAAATAGAAGCTGGGAGGGGTGATGCCCATCTCCTCCGTCAGATTCGCGAGAGAGGTTTGTTCGTAGCCATTCTTCCAGAACATGACGGTGGCCGTCTGAATGGCCTTTTCTATATCGAATACGCGTGGACGCGCCATATAGCCTCTTTTCCAATTCAGCCAGCCCGATATCGAGCCAGTCAAATCTCATCAAATTTTGCCGCATATATAGCATTCACTATACAACACTGCCAAGTTTCACTATAAATATAGCTATCGCTATACAAGACGCCGGTAGGTGATAGATAGTGGAAGGAGTCGGCATGGAATTTGATCAGAAATGGGTGATGCGATGGATTGCGCTGATTCGAATTACCACGACGCTCCTTGAGATTCGCATTCTCGGGGAGCGCACGTAGCAAGAAAATGGAGAGATGATTTGGCAACGTTTGTTCTCGTACATGGAGCCTGGCATGGAAGCTGGTGTTGGAAGCGCGTGCGCCGCATACTGCAGGCGGCCGGCCATGAGGTCTTTACCCCTACGCTCACCGGTCTTGGCGAGCGCTCTCACCTCAACGCACCGAGTGTCAATCTTTCCATCCATGTATCGGACGTGGTCAACCTCATCCAATGGGAAGAGCTATCGAATGTGGTTCTGTGTGGCCACTCTTATGGCGGTTGCGTGATCAGCGGCGTGGCCGAGCAACTGAACGACTCTATCCGTGCCCTGGTGTACGCTGACGGTTTTGTCCTCGAAGACGGCGAGAGTTTTATGGACTTGTTTCCTCCGGAGCAGGTAGAACAAGCCCGGCTGCAAGCACAGACGATTGGCGATGGTTGGAAGTTTTTTCCTTTTCCCTCCAGCCTTCTTGGTACGAATCCGAAAGACGTACCTTGGGTCGACGCGCAATTCACGCCTCAGCCTATCGCTTCCTTCGAAGAGCCACTTCGACTCACAGACAAGGCATCTTCGATAAAGGATGTCGTGCACCTTCTCGCGACCGGTTACGAGTCGCCGCTTCCGGTTGCCGTTGCGCACGAACGCGCTAAAAGTAAGGGCTGGACGGTTCGCACCATTCCCGGTGGACATGAGATTATGCTCGACCGGCCGGATGAGTTGGCATCCCTGCTTTTGGAATTCGCCTGACGTAATCTGAAAGAGATAAGAGCTATGGATCGCCCACAAATGCCTGACAGGATTTTGAAAACTATTATTTCACGCGCGTATCGCAAGCATTATCGATGGATACGGTTGCAGCTCTTGATTGCGGCGGTAAGTGCTGCCTTGATACCGCTGGCGCACGCAACGCAGCAGGATTCTTCGCAGAGCGAAACCGCAGGAGTCGAAGCGTTGATGGCCCGCGTCGGACCACCCTCTCAGCGGGCTATCCAGGAATTCAAGAATGCGGGGATGGAAGCTATCAAACCACACACGTTGACGGCTTCCGAACGAACAAAGGTAGAGATCGCGCTTGCTTCGCTCCCTCGCCTGCACAAGCGTGTTCTCGAGAAGAAACTACATTACCTGGCGTTCGTCGACGGCATTCCGGGTATAGGCACCGGACTTACTTCCCTGGATGAGAAGACAGGGCTTTATGACATCACACTTCGCGCCAGCATTTTGGACGAGCCGCTCTCGACTTTTCTGACGAATAAAGAGCGCAGAGTGTTTACCGATGATGGTTCCGGGCTTACCGTCACGATGAGTGGCACAGGCACCGATGCTCTGACCTACATACTGCTGCATGAGTCCACGCATGTAGTGGATAAAAGCTGCGGCATCACGGCGGACCCGCACAGCAGGTTCACTGCGGATATTTGGGTGAGTCAAAAGAGCATGGTCCCACCATTGGCTTCGTCGGCTGTGGCAACAACGACCTTCCGCGGAGGACACCCGCTTGGAGTTGGGCAGGCTACAACCGTGTACGGTGCGCTAGCTCAGAGTCCCTTTGTGAGCTTGTATTCAACGGCCGCAGCCACGGAGGATCTTGCGGAGCTCGTTGCCTGGCGGGAGGTCCTGATCCAACATCAGGGGAGCTTGGTCATCGAAGTGAATGATGCCAGCGGGAAGACCTTGAGGCAGTGGGAGCCGTTGACCTTCCCTGGAGTGCAGAAACGCTTTGAGGATGTAGACGAACTTCTTGCCTCTCCAGCTACCTGCCGTAATTTGGCCTAAGGAGCACACGCGGTCGCTTCTACAGCGGCGAATAGTGGTAAGAACAGATACAAAATGGTCATAGGCTGTACAAATGGGCAAGCCCTTGTAAGTAGGGTATGGGTATGACAACTACTACAATCGATCAGTTCATCCAAGACCTCCGCGAAAACGTTGAGGGAAAAGTTTATGGTTCAGCTGATGAGTCTTTCGGATCTCTCGTCAAAGTCTGGAATGGAGCGATCAGTTCCAAGCCGTCTGCCTTAGTCCGCTGTGAAAGCGTATCTGACATTCAAGAAGTCGTTCTTCTCGCATCACACTATGGAATTCCCGTCTCTGTTCTCGGTGGTGGCCATGATTGGGCCGGACGAGCCTTTTGTGAGGGTGGAGTGGTGATTGATCTGCGATCTATGCGGGATGTTCGGCATGATCCAGCGAGCGAAATTGTCGAATCGCAGGGAGGAGCCACTATCGGCGATCTGCTTGCCGGGCTTCCTGATGACACCGTTATCGTCACCGGAACGGCCAAGCAGGTTGGACTGGCTGGTTTCACCATGGGCGGTGGTTACGGCCCTCTGAACGGGCAGTTCGGTCTGGCTTTGGATAATCTTGTTGAAGCGACTGTCGTCCTGGCAGATGGTTCAAGCGTCACGGCAAATGAATCGGATCATGCAGATCTTTTCTGGGCGATTCGTGGTGGCGGTGGAAACTTCGGAGTACTTGCTTCGCTTAAGACGAGAACACACCGCCTGAGTGAGGTTCAGGCTGCCTTTATCCTGTTTCCAATATCCGAAGCTAAGACGGCCCTGGGCCGCTATCAGGAGATACTGGACAATGCTCCAGATGAATTGGGTTTGATGACCGGCTTCCTAACGGGCCAGGACGGAAAACCGATGCTCTTTATCGCGTCGCACTGGAGTGGGGACAAGACGCAGGGTGATGCCCTGCTGGGTCAGATAACAAGCCTGAAAGGCGCTATCACGGTCAGTCATGGATCTTCACGCTATGCCGATTCCATGGGTATCTTCGATCCATTAGTTGTGAATGGCCGACATCATTACATTGAAACCCGCAACCTGGATCGTTTCAATGTTGAATCGATTGCCGCGCTTGTTGACGGGGCAGAACAGATGAGCTCTCCGTTCTCAGGGATTGTTATTCACGATTTTCACGGCAAAGCAACCCGCGTATCTCCGAATGCGACTGCATTTCCCTTGAGGAAGGCTCATTTGGTTGTGGAGATCGTCTCCGCCTGGGACAAAAGCTCGGAAGATCTGGATGCCAAACATCGCAACTGGGCTACAGCTCTCTCGCAAAATCTGGCGCCGCACTCTCTTTCCGGCGGCTATGTAAACCTTCTCACCGATCAAACGCGCGTTGAGCAATTCTATGGAGAGACGGCAACGCGCCTTCGCGAGGTCAAGCGCCACTACGACCCGAACAATATGTTTAGGTCGGCACCTGGATCAATCTACCAGTCCGAATAACTGCCATGGAAGTTGTTGCGGTAGATAGCTCCTATGTTATTTGAGCTATCTACCGGACAGCTCGGTCATCGTTATCCAAGAAGGTTCGCGCGGTATCGGCTGGGTGTAACGCCTACTACTCTACGAAATATGCGGGACAGATGATGCTGATTGGCAAATCCGCTGCTCAATGCAATTTCAGTCAGCCCGAGGCGTCTATCCCGCATCATCGATTTAGCTCTCTTGGTGCGTAGCTCCAGGACGTATTGGTATGGACTTTTGCCCGTGCTTTGACGGAAGCTGCGGATCAAATGCGAAGGGCTCATTCCAGTTTCGCGGGCAAGATCGTCAAGACGGATGGATTCAGTAAGGTTCGCTTGAATAAAGTCGATACAGCGCCGGAGTGTCGACGGTGCCAAGCCGCCTGTCAGGGATACCTTCAGGGGCAGCGTAGCTGAATATCTATTAACGAGATAGGACGATAACGCTGTAACCATGCTGTCGAGAAAAAGAGCTCCGGCCTGAAAACGATCTCGTCTTTGTTGCAGCAGGATGGTCGTCATCTGGAGTAGCGTCGCATCTTCCAGGATGTCGAAAGTCATCAGCTCTACCCTTTTGATTCCGCAGTCTTGCAGAACGGGTGCAAACAAATCCTCGTTGAGCGTTATGTGCCCAAAGGCTGTCTCCTCTGCGAATTCAAAGACTCGTGAATCATTCATCCGGCAGATAGAGATGTTGCCAACAGGCGTATTCTTCGGATACTGAGCAGTAGGCTTTACCTGAACTGCTGAGGTCGGCTTCAACGTAATAGCCAGACTAATTTGCGAGGAGGCTGGAGTCTTCCATTCGCCAGCACTCACCGCAATCTCAGAGATCGTCACATTTGCGTCTCTATCCCTGAGACTATTCATCTTTGTTTCTGATGAATCGAGCATGTTCATACAGTGAAACTCCGTCAACTTGATGGCCGATGCACGCGTGTCGACCCACCCTCCTATTGGATGAAACAAATAAGGAGACGACTCTCTGGATCCAGCGGGCTACCGCGGAAATCTTTGGCATATCCAACCAAACCCGAAGAGTCTGGACGGCAATCTACCATGTGGACCGCCGACGATTGCTTCTTGCCAGCACTCTCAAGAAACAACCCCTCCAGGGACAAATTATTCCCCTCTTTATCGAGAGGTTGCTCGGTTTTCGTCGAGCGCCTCCCGTCCTATCTGCAGGAATGAAACCTCTCCGACAGGCCCTTGGCGAAAACACTTTTAGTGTGAGTCCGGAAATGAAACTTCTCGGCTAAACCCTTCAGCGAGAATCGCCCTCTCATGGCGATTTCAGATACATCGCAGATCAGCTGCGCGTGTAAAAAAACTACATGGAAAAGATCGATACAAATACGACCGCCCCCGTTGACGACCGAGGCATGGCGCGCCTGCTGGGAAGCGATACGTGGACACGTTGTGCACCATTGCTCACAGACGCTGGAGCTCAATGCTACGAGTTGTCACACATCCTCAGCGACACGATGCCTTCATCGCCCTTCGCTCAGGAATTGAAAGTTGCGGCAAGTCCTACGACGGGAATCCCGGGAACCCGGCATGTTGGAAATAAAGAGATGCTGACGGGCGATTTTACTCAGCAGGGCACGCATTTAGATGCACTCGGACATTTTGGGGTATTGCCGGAGGTGTGGGCCGGGCTAGAGCCACTGCCCCTCGCTGACGCAACTTATCATGGCGGGCTGACGCAGGCTGAGGTGAAGCCGGTGCCTGAGAAACGGTTGGCCCGTTTGGGCGTTGAAAACGTACCTCCAATCTTTACCACCGCGATCCTTCTCGATGCAGAGCGGGAATTCGGCGCGGGTGCTCCTCTATCTGCGGGCTTCTCGATTGATGCCGAGCACATTGAGACGATGTTGCGCGCTCAAGGCCTCGCGCAACGGGGAATACGTCCCGGAGACGTTGTCTATATCCATACCGGCTGGGGTAAATTCTGGGAGGACCCTGTCGCTGAAAACTCGGATTATTATCGGAAAGGCCCTGGACTGGGGTTCTCCGGCGCCGAGTATCTTGCCAGCAAGAATGTCGTGTTGGTCGGGCTGGACAATCCCTTTACCGATCCAGTGAATGGCGGCCAACTGAGTGGTCTCGCGTCGCCACCTGCGGATATGCCTGAAGGTCTTCCCTTTGGAACACATCATTTCAATCTGGTGAAAGCGGGCGTTTTGCAGATGCAAAATATGCGACTTCATGAGCTCGCTCGAGATCGTGTGTGGATATCCTGTACCGTTATACTTCCTCTCCGCTTAGAAGGTTGTTCTGGATCCCCTGTCCGGCCCATTTCCATCGGAAAGCCGTCACTCTAGTTGGCAGATGATTAGTCTCCTGTACTCAAAAGCACAGGACTATTTTCAGCCTGGTTGTTGTGGCAATCTGGTGAGGAGGGAACATGTCGAAGCTAACGAATGATGTTAAGTGTGAAGTCATCAAGCGGGTAAATCATCCTGGACAATCGGTTGCACACCGCTTCGATCACCTAGAGCGTGTCATGCGGAACGCCCGTAAGATTGCTGCAACCATCGAAGGAGTGGATTACGAGATTCTCGAGCTCGCTGTGCTCTTACACGATGTTGACCAACCGGCTGGAAGGAAAGCTGAACATGTGGAATTGAGCTTGCGAGCTGCAGAGGAAATTCTGCGGCAAGCAGGTTGTCCTAGTGATCGGGCAAACGCAGTTCTCGCGGTGATTGCTGAACATTCCACGGAGCATGTCCGTACTGTCAAGCCATCTACAGATGAAGCAAGAATTCTGTTTGACGCCGATAAAGTCGATGGCCTGGCGGCGATGGGTATCGCTCGTGTCTTTTCACTATTCGGACAGATGGGATTCGCACCTTCTGACGCAATACGGTGGTATAGGAACAAGATTGAAGTTGCTTTGGAATATATACAGACCGACGAAGGACGCAGACTTGTTCTGTTGAGATTGCCCTACGTCCAACAATTTCTCTCTGAAATGGAATTAGAAGCTGGAGCAGGCGCGGATATTTGGGAGTCGTGATTCAAGAATAGTTGCGCCTCATGTAACAAGGCTTATGCTATGCCAGTTTCAAAATGCGAATAAGTTGAGAGGCCCCCAGGGCAGAAGATCTCAACCAGGTAATCCTGGTCGGTAAGCTATTCCATCACCACGACCAAGGTGCGTTGAAGATCGTCATCTGCTACGGGCGCGGTGTCGACGGAACGAACAAGAATATATGTCAGAAGTCCGGTGAGAGTAGCCACTGCGGCTGCAACCAGGCTTGCCGCAGCAAATCCTCCCGAGAACGCTGCCCATCCAGCAGCGTGAACCTGCGCCTGAAGTCTTGCGGGAACGTCGGTCATCACGCCTGTCAGGTCGCCTGAGGCGACCTGCTTCGCGGCACGGGCCGCAAACTTTGGCTCAAGTCCGAGAGTTACGCCTGCGCTAATGAATTGGCGCGAAACAACCCGAGCCAGCACCGCGCCAAGCCCTGCAACCCCTAACAACAGGCCGACAAACCGAGTGGTCGATGCCAATCCCGATGCCATTCCGGCACGCTGCGCGGGAACCGCGCCTTGCATGACTTTGGCGGTCTCACTATTCAGGAGGCCGGCGCCCACTCCCGCCACCAGCATGCCGACGAGAAAGACGGGGTAGCTCATCCCAACGTGAGCGAAGCCATAAAGAAGGAGGTTGCCAAGCACAGTCGTCATGAGACCAAAGGTGAGAAGCGCGCGACCCGAATAGCTCTTCGCCAACCGGCCACCGAGACGCGGAGTCAGAAACATGGGCAGCGCAAACGGGATCATCGCAAGACCCGCCTTGGCGGGCGCGAATCCATAGGCGTTTTGCAGGTACATTGGCAGGTAGAAAATCATTACCTGAGCGCCACCGGCATATCCCAACATCGCAAAGGCCGATCCCAGAAAGGTCGGCTGGGCAAAAAGCGCGAGGTCTACCATCGGACGCGTTTGGCGGACCTCCACGACGACGAATGCGATGAACAAGCCCGTAGCCGTAACGAAGCGCCAGATGATGGCGGAGTTTCCCCATCCAACGCTGTTCCCGTCGATCAGCGCCCAGATCAGCAGAAACAACCCTGAGCTCAAAGTCAAGATACCCGCAATGTCGAGATTCTTGGCCTCATGATCGCGCGACTCCTCCACGATCACAACAGAGGTTACAAAAAGCACAGCACAGAGAGGAAGGTTTACCAGAAAGGTCCAGCGCCATCCGAGGAAGCCGGTGATCGCTCCGCCGATGATCGGTCCGCTCGTGATAGCAATACCAATGCAAGCACCCCAGAAGGCATAAGCTTTTGCCCGCGCCTGTCCTACATAGGCATGATTGATGACTGCAAGGGCCGCAGTCAGCAGAAGGCTGGCGCCAATGCCCTGCAAGGCTCTTGCCAGATTGAGCATCAGTGCAGAGTGCGTCAACCCGCAGAGCCCTGACGCGAAAGCAAAGATAGCCAGGCCGACAAGCATCGTGCGCTTCCTGCCATGGCGGTCCGCATAAGAGCCTGCGGCCAGCAATAGCGCGGCAAAGGGGAGCACATAGGCGCTCACAACCCATTCGATATCCGTGAAGGAAGCGCCAAGAGATCTCGCGATTGTAGGCAGCGATACCGCGACGATATTGGCGTCGAGCATGATCAGAGAACAGACGAGAGAGGTCGTCAACAGGATCACGAATTTGCGCTGTTCCGAAGACGTCGAATTCGATATTCGAGAAGGTTTGGTCATAGCGGAGTCCTCCCTAGCGAGTAACAGGGTTGGGGGTTGGCGAAGTAAGAGTTGCATCGGCCGCAATGCCAAGCAAAATGCCACGAAGCTCAGCCGCTTTCGCAATCCCAAAGTTTGTCTCGAAGAGGACCTGGGCAGAGTGCCACAGCTTATTTGATTCGGCGAACGCGGCCCGGCCCTTCCGTGTCAGCACGACATATTTCCGACGCCGGTCCGTCTCAGCAGCTTCCAATGAGACGAGCTGATCTCGTTCAAGAGGGCGCAGGTTGTGCCCAAGCGTCGAGCGGTCCATCACGAGCGCATCAGCAAGTTCACGCATTGTCGGCGGCTTTTCTCCTAGACGACGGATCTCCGAGAGGATGGAATACTGTGTGGACTTCAGCCCAGAAGGCGCGAGAACACTGTCATATAAGTGCGAAAGACGTCGGGATGCCTTGCGCAACGCAGTACAGTTGCAGTGATTCTGGGTATCGATAGAAGTTGGCGGCGAAAGGATGTCCTGAGTTCGGGGCATATACCCCTAATTATACAGGTACGTGCCCGGCTTGATTTGCGCCAATTCCCTGCTCTCCGGAGATTGATCGTAGAAGTTCGGGAGACACTTCTTTGGTGGCCTTCGCGAGAGCTTCCAGGCCTCACTTAGATGTCATATGTCATAGAGCAGAATCCCTACCACTGTCCCCCGGAAAGAGCTTAGGAGTAACGCTTTTCTTGGGGAAAAGCGCCGTCTAAAGGATTGCCTTTGGGCATACCTATAGGGATTCTGCTCTAGCCCTTCTCGTCAGCAGAGCCTTGACATTTTGATCGGCAGGTATATCGTGGTTACTTAATTGTTCGACCTTTCGGCTAATTGTTCTGCGTTTTGGAAGCGGAAGGAGTGTTCTGCGTGACCAACAATCTGCAGGTGACAGGCGCGACGCCGAAGGAGACGTAACATGAAAGCCAGATATGTTATTGCTGTTTTGCTTTGTGCACTTTCACCGTTGAGCCTTTCGGCGGCGGACAACTCGAACCTGAATGCCCGTATCAAGGACGCCACCGATGTCATTCGCCAAATCATGATGACTCCGGATAAATCGATTCCCAACAGCATCGCCCGCCAGGCAACGTGCGTTGGCGTCATCCCGAGCGTGAAGAAGGCAGCTTTTATCGTAGGCGGCTCATACGGGCAGGGCGTCGTCACTTGCCGGACACGCAAAGGCTGGAGCGCTCCCGTCTTCATCCGGCTGGCAGGCGGCAGCGTAGGGTTCCAGATTGGCGGCCAGGCGACGGATCTTGTCCTGGTCGCAGTTAATGACAAAGGCTTTCAGGACCTGTTGCGGTCCAAGTTCAAGATCGGCGCAGATGCGGCCGCCGCTGCCGGTCCGGTCGGACGGAATACTGCCGCAGCGACCGATCTGAGGCTTAATGCGGAGCTCCTGACGTATTCGCGCTCCAAGGGGCTCTTCGCCGGGATCGACCTCAATGGAGCCGTGGTTTCACAGAACAACGACGATACGAATGCCTTCTATGGGGGCACGGTGGAAAATTTTGACAAAGTGCTGCATGGATCTGTGCCCGTCCCGGCGGCAGCTCAACCGTTCGTGCGTGCGATCGGCAAGTACTTCGTGGCGGCCCACGCCAACTGAGCAGCCCTTCTGCAAGGCATTGCCTTCCAGTCTGCGCGAATGGATCGACCTCCGTTGCCGGGAGGATATTTAATATCATCGAGCGATACCTTGTGGCTTCACCTATACGGTGAAAACATCGCCGCTCCAGAGGAATCACTTCCGGCAATGTGTCGGGTACACGACAGACAAATAGTGCGGACGTTTCTTAATATACCGACTCCTATGGCTCCCACTGATCACTTCGTATATCGAACTAATGCTGACGGCTCGCACGATTCTATATGCGTCAAATGTTTTGCCACGGTCGCCACATGCTTGTCCGAAGCAGAGCTGGAAAGAGGGGAGCGCATCCATGTCTGTTACGTCACAGAGACCTATCTGGAATCTCCAAACGTCGCCCGTTTCGGGGCGCATCGTTACTCGCTCACCGAAAAGCGCGTTTCACACCTTTAGAGCAAATCTCCTGTTGCTGGGTAGTTGAATCGGGCGTGCAGTCGCTATACACCTACAGGAAATTTGCTTTAGTCCGCGCCGGAAGCCGCCAACAAAGCTGTCGCTGCAAATAGTAAGGTATCGCCCACATAGTTGACCCCTTCCACTGAGAGTGGAGAGTGAATCTCCGTTATGAGGATCGGAACGTAGAAGAAGATGGTGAGTAGCAGAAGCACCGTACCCACACCGGCGGCGGCGATGCTGCGAGTGCGGCGAATCATCAGCCCTACGCCTGCAGCGAGCAAAGTGATTCCGACGAAATAGGCAATCAGCGTCGGCGCTGGCACCCAGGCCGGCGTCAGCTTTTCCAATGGAACACCGGGCACGAACCGGGGGAAGAGAAAGTGCTCGATTGCATAGAAGATGAAAGCACACACGACAAATAGCCGGCCTACGATACGGAGCGTGGCGCCTGCCAATCGCCCGCGTGGCCACAGGCTGCCAGCCAGCACCATCGCTCCTCCGGCGAAAGACATCTCCCGCACCGTGAGCGTCCAGAACAGCCGCTCATGTACATGCTGCGGCAGGTTGGGCAGGTCAACTGTGGCGACGATGATCAGGAACAGCAGCGCAAGCAAAAACGCTGACCAGCGCACATAGCGCCACGCGATGAAGCTGACAGCTGCCGCCAGCAGAGCCGCACCGACAAAATAGGTCCAGAACAGAGGCCCTGGCAGCCAACGCGGCACAATGCCCATGAGATCGCGTGCTGCCAGAAAATGTTCTGCGGCAAAGATTGCCAACGCGACGGCTTCAAAGACGGGCCCGAGAACCAGAATCCTGCCGGCGCCGGAAGCTGCCGCGAACCGCGCCCGGACTAGAAAGAGTCCAGCAGCCAACGCGGCGATCCCCGCTCCAATCATCCCCCAGGTCTCTACAGACATAGACGGCTCCTATGATCGAGGATCGACCAGAGGCCAGATGGAGGCCTGTCCATCCCGGTCGCGCGAATGCAAGAGAATATTACAGCGAAGAGGTTTGTCGGATCTGGAAATTATGGCAACCCCAAAGTGAACTCAAGATCGGTAATGAAAAATGGGCTTGCGTTTACTTATCAAATTCATGGAACGGACACCGCGAAAATCACACGCCCTTGCAGACCTTATGCGTAACAGCCACGGCTTTCTCGTCCAAGCTCTTCGAACCTCAGCCATCCATTTCTCAAACACTATTCCAGCACTACTACCTCGTGGTCTAAGACAGACTTCACCTCGAATTGGACCCAGCCGCCCTTTTGGTGCACCGGCATAACGGTTTCAGCCGATACGGTCAGGAGGAGCCGCTTCCAGGTCACCTCTTCAGGAACCTTCATCCTCACGGTTAAAGGTCCTACCGGAATAAGCTCCTCAACCGGAGTCCGCCAGGTCCCTGCGCTGGTCAAATTGACAAGGTGCAGGACGAGACGATCCTGCTGGCGATAAAGATGACAGTCGATCAGCCCCGGTCCCCTCACCTCAAGCGGAATGGTGTCCTTAGCCGCCCAACGCACAACGTTCCCAAGTAGGTCCCCATGGTCGGGAATGTTTCCCTGTTCATAGCGTCGATCAATGTCGGCCGGCAAATAGGCGATTCGAGCCCCCTTCTGCTCTCGGACGAGTAAGCCAGGAATCTGAGTGCGCGGCGTCCGCATCCAGGAGTTCTCCGGCGGGTTCGTCGGAAAGACCGGGACAAACGTCAACAATACGGTCGTGTCCTGCGCCGGCTTCACCTCATGCAGTACGCCGCCAAACGTCAGAATATTGGTCTCTTCGAAACCCCGCAGTGCCGGATGTCGAGCGGCCGACCTGGGGGGCTCGTTTCCATGGCGCGGACCGTCTACATCCTGTCCCGCATCCGGCGTCAAACGCAGATAGCTATGGTCTAGACCAGACGCATTGTGCGGACCGACTCGCTTTCCCGTGTATTTCGCCCCAAAGACATCGCCTAGGGCAAAGTCGGGTCTCCGGTCGCCATACTCGTCATAGAGGCTAGTCTCGTCCGTCGCAACCAGCGATCCCCCCTTACTAACAAATCGCTGTACCGATTCCACTTGTGAATTCGACATGGACGCCAGGTTTGGCAGAACCAACAGCGAAACCTTGTTTGCGTCACGATCGATATTGTCGGCGTGCACCGCAACGTAGGGTATGCGAGCCCGGATCAGTGCCTGGATCATGCCATTGTAAGGAGCAAGGGCCAGGTAATTGCCGTCGTCCCGGCCGTACCACTCGAAGTTACGCTCCGAATAAACAATGCCGACCGTGGCAATCGGCTCGCGATTGATCAAATACTGTTGATGCTTTGCATACCATTGGAAAAAAGGTGCGGTGACGAGGAACTGGCGCCGATCCTCCTGATAGCCGCCCACATGATGCCACCACGGTGCAATACCGCCTGCGACGCCTTCCACCATCCACATACGAACCTCTGGAATAGGGCGCGCGGCCTTTCGCGGTCCATAGGTGGCCATACTTTCCGGCGCAATCTTGTCCCAGCCGCCCAGCCCGTGGACTCGCTTGCCGGTATCGCCATTTTCCTGAAATCCCCCATTGAGACCGGTGCCCGGCGGCCCAAATCCACTGCTGGCCCGCCCCTGTTGGTCCAGCATGATAATGTCTGCCCGCTCGCAGAGTTCTTTCATGTCCCTGAAGCTGCTGGCAGCCTGAACGAAATTGCCACTGAGCATGCCGCTCCAGATGCAGTCAGGACCGCCTGCAGCTTTGGTCGTGTTGGTGAACAGGTCCCAGGTCTCCAAGCGTCGCTTGTGGCTCCACTCAATCCACTGCCGATACACCGGATCGTTCCAGTCCTTCCTGGCCGGCAGATCCTTTCCACTCGCCTGCCGGAATTTGCTCTTGCAGTTGACGCAGTAGCACATGCTATCCCGGCCCTGGCCCGCCCAGTGATTATCGGTAAATCCGTCGGGCTTCTCATGGGCGATAATCTCACGCAGGATCTTGGGGATGTATTCGTCGTAATAAGGGCCATTGATGCACGTGGTGTAGAGCACCACATCGTCGTCCTCTCCCGGAGCCATACCTACAGCCGGATCGCCTCCGCGGCCGCCGACAACATAGGGCTTTCCTTCGACAGTCATCGCAAACCAGTCCGGATGCGCTTTGTAGAATGGTTCGAACGCACTCCCGCAATCCATCCGGGCGAAGACAGTTAACCCATCCGCGCGAGCCGCCCTCACCAGATCCCCATAGAGATCGCCACCATTCAAAAACCTGGCTTGGTGATGAAGTGGATCTTTGCTTGGATAGAAGGCCACGATCCCCCCGGCGTTGATGATGACCCCCTGAATCTGTGTGCGCTTCCAGTAGCTCCGCCACCATTGCATGTCGTAGTGCAGCGGGTCCTGTTCGTTCAGGTTGATCTGTCCCCACCGATACGTTCGCTTGTACCAGGGGCCACCTGTACTTCGTGCTGCCTGGCTATGCGCCTCACCAGGCATAAGGCCACCCACACTCGCTGCCAACGAGGCTGCTGCTGTCATCTTGAGAAAATCTCGGCGTGACTCCAATTCGACATTTTTCTTCGTTGAATCCACGATCGACTCCTTCTTTCTCAATTGGAGAATGCAAATCATCTCCAGAGAATTCAGCTTCGCAGAATGCGGTTTATGAAATTCGTCAACGTTGGGCTGGATTGGTAAACAGAGTGTGTCTTCGGCAACTACGAACAGTTCTGATCAGTGTCCATTGGTGATAGATCCCCGATGCACTCAGCGAGTGCGGACAACTCTTAGCCAAGCCGTAAGGGACGAGTTGCCCACAACGTGGGAAACGGCAAACGAGACTTGCGATCCAATTTGAGCGCAATGGCCCGCAATACTTTCGAAGCGCATCGGCTTATGGCAATTCATCAGGCAATATCGACATGGTCCTGCAGAAAGGCATTTTGGAATTTCCCCTTCGGATCAAAGCTCTTCGCGAGAACGAGGAAGTCTTTCAGACGTGGGTAGAGAGGTGCGACGTGGCTGCTCTTCATGGTGAAGACCTTGGCCCAGTGCGGACGTGCGCCAAAGGGAGCAAGCTTGGCTTCGATCTGAGGCAGTAGCTTCAGGACCGCGTCGGTCTCGGGCTTCCAGGTGAAGTGGATGGCGAGGGAGGGCCTCTGGTAAGCCATGCTCATCCATAGATCGTCGGCGGCGACGGCACGGAGTTCCGTGATGTATAGATGCGGTGTGATCACGTCGCGGAGTGTCTCGACAGCCCGGATGGCATCGTAGCCACGGTCAAAGGGAACGAAGAACTCTGTCTGCAATTCCTGGCCGCTGGAGGGCGTGAAGTTCAGCTTGAAGTGGGGCAGTCGCTCGTACCAGGGGCCGACGGTATTGAGCTGATCGGTGCAGGCTTCGGCTGGATGGTCGAGGATGGGGTGGAGCTTGGTGGTTGCCAGGGTCGCATTGAAGAAGCGGGCTGGCGGCGCGGAGGCTCCGCCCTGATCGACGCGGCGTTTGATCCAGACCTCACCGGCGCGACCGTTCTGCCAGTCGGTGAAGAGGGAGACGCTATAGCCTGCACCCATAATCTCGGGCAAGTGGTGCTCGAGCTCACTAAAAGGCAGATCCCGGTAGACAACCTGGGTCATCTCGAATCGTGGCTGTACCTGGAGTGTTAGATGAGTGACGACACCAAGCGCTCCAAGACCTACAACACTTCCGGCAAAGCGATCGCCGTCTCTATCGCGAGAAAGCGTGTGGACAGAGCCATCGGCGGCGACGAACTCCACGGCCTTCACAGCGGTCGCGAGATTGCCATTGCCCATTCCAGAGCCGTGGGTTGCGGTCGCGCATGCTCCGCCGACCGAGATGTGCGGCAACGACGCCAGGTTATGGAGCGCGAAGCCCTTCGCATCGAGCTGGACAGCCAGGTCTCCGTAGCGGATGCCCGCACCTACGGTGACGGTGGAGGACTTCGCGTCGAGGCTGACGTCCTTGAGTTTCAAGGTAGAAATCTGGGCAATCTGCGAATCGGCGATGCCGTTGAAGGAATGCCGGGTACCGAGGGCACGGACCCCGGCAACACTGCGAACCGCGTCCTGAGTTTCGGCGACCGATGCAGGCTGCAGGACCTTATTGGTCGAGTAGTGATAGTTCCCGGACCAGTTGGTTCTGGGAACAGAATCATCCGCGAATGCCTTGCTCTCGTTCAACCCCATCATTAGAGCCACAGCAGTGGTGGCTGACCCCTTAAGAAAGTCTCGCTTGTCCAAAAGGCCTCCCGAGTACAGGACCGATTGTAAGCCTGGCAGAGTCAAAGAAGTCAATCCGTCCCCAAGCCGTATAGGAAGAGGTGCCGACCAACCTATCGCGTGACGCGTCAGCTACCGGACCCGCTGCGGGACGAAGTTCCGTCCATCGAAGATTTGAAGCATGTCGTCGAGAAGCTGCGACCGGAAATGAGTGAACTACAAGCGGGGCGAGATTCAGACCAGTCGAGCCTACGCAAACCTCCCACGGAATCGACACGAGGAAAATAGCGACCACTTCCTCATCTTCCGAACGCCCTCCTTAAAGAAGATTCTCTTGTCGCTGTCGAGAGAATTGCCCATATAAGCGGATTCGGTTTCTGCTCTTTATCCTATTCAGGCTTGCCTACGGAGTGCTCTTTGTAGGTCTTTTCGAGTAGTTCGAAGGCCTGCTTTTTCTTCCCGTCTTCGGAGATCAATCCTTTACGGTTGTATCCATCCTGCAACTTGGGGATGTTTCGCGTGGGCGAACGAAAGTCCACAAGTATCCATGGGCTGATGCCGCGGAGCTGAGGGATTTTATTGAGCATGACGAACTGGTGCTGGAGGACGTAGACCTGTTGCTCTTCAGTCCAGCGCTGGTTGGTCTCGCCGTGGTTACCGTACTTGGCTTCGGCACCGAACTCACTCATAATGACGGGCTTTTGCGGGAAACTCCAGTGAATTCTGTCAGCGTCTTCGGGCGATCCATCATACCAACCGACGTACTCGTTCTGGCCAATGACGTCGAGCGCGTCGCAGAGTGGATCATTGTTGGCCATTTCATTCCCATCAAGTCTGGGTCCGAGAATCGCGGAGGTAATAGGGCGGGTGGGATCAAGCTTGCGTGCTTCGTTGGCTAAGTCGGTGAGGAACCTGGTACGAGTGGGGTTGTTGGATGTCTCGTTAGAGATGGACCAAAGGATGACCGATGCCTTGTTGCGGTCACGTCGGATCATCTCTTTGAGCATAACGACGTCTTTGGCATAGACCTCGGGTTTATCAAAAGAGATGTGCTGCCAATTGGGTATTTCAGACCAGACCATGATGCCATCGCGGTCGGCCTCGCGCTCCATCCGCTCGTCGTGAGGATAGTGTGCGAGACGAACAAAGTTCGCGTTCATGTCCTTCAAATAGTTGAAGATGGTGGTGACGTCTTCGTCGGTGTTGACGCGACCTCCACGAATGGGAGCCTCTGCATGCATATTTGCGCCCTGCAGAAAGATTGCCTTGCCGTTGAGCAGGATGCGGGTACCATCGACGCGAATATCGCGGAACCCTATGTCATCGGTCAGACTATCGTCACCAGAAGTCAGGATGACTTTGTAGAGCTTTGGAGATTCGGGCGACCAGAGTGTGAGCTTGGGAGCTGTAACGCTAAAAGGCGCGTTGCCTTCGGCGTCGGTCTTAACGGTGGTTTTAGCACCTGCCTCGGGGATGTTGATGGCGACGGCTGTTCCGGCTGGAGCGTCGAGAACATGGACGTAGCCAGAGATCTCGACGTTGCCAGGCTCGAATTTCGGACGATGGGCAAGGTGTACATCGTAATCATCAATGAAGGCTTTGGGGACGGTAACGAGAGACACATCCCGAGTCAGGCCACCATAGTTGAACCAGTCGATGCCGACAGAGGGAATGCCATCGACGAGTCGAGTAGCGTCGACAGCGATGACAACGAAGTTGGAACCAGGATGCAGTACCGCAGTAACTTCGCAATCGAAGGGAGTGTAGCCGCCTTCGTGATCGCAAACCCGCTTCTGATTGACCCACACGTGAGACCGATAGTTCGCGGCGCCAATATGGAGAAAAGAACGGGTGCCGGGTTTAGGTTGGGCATCAAAATCACGTTGATACCAGACGACACCCTCGTAGTTGAAAAGTGCTGGAACCTGGGTGTTCCAGTCGCCGGGGACTTTCAGAGTTGGCGCGGTAGCGAAGTCGTACTCCTCGTTGTGGACGCCGACGATGTGGGGGTGGGTGTTCATGGCATAGCTCTTGTCGTTGATCCCCCCGTTCGAAGTGTAGAGAGCGCGGCCAGGAGACTGATCCACGAGGTAATGCCAGTCCCCGTCGAGACTAGTGACAGTGCGGCGATCGAGGCCAACAAGAAGAGTTTGGAACGGTTGCTGGCTGAAAGCAGGGGTCATCAGTCCCAACCAGCCAAGTAAACAGCAAAGAGCGCAACAACTTCGCAGCGAACGAAATGTGCTGCCTGAATACTCAATCATGCTAATCAGCACCTCGCCTTGAGCCTACAGTCTTTCGGTCACATCAGGCGACTACTAAATTAGTCAGAGAGAGCGCGGATGCTGGTTCAGATTCGAAATCTCAACGCTCCGAAAGCAATTTGGTGAAATTTGGTGAAGTTTAGGAGAGGAGATATGGCAAGTGCTTGATAAGAATGGCTCCTGAGGTAGGACTCGAACCTACAACCCTTCGGTTAACAGCCGAATGCTCTGCCATTGAGCTACTCAGGATCAACGCGGGACGCGCTAGGCAACCGGACGGCTGCGCTCTCACTGTTATAGCAAAATGGAGGGTGTTGGTCAAAGTGTGAATATCCTCCAAGCTCCGCAGTATCATCCGTTAGTGAATGGAGGTGTACCATGCCACGCATCAGCCGACTCGACCGCTCCGAAGTTTCTCCCGAGCTCACCACGATCTATGACCGCTATCTGCAGGAACGCGGCAATGTTCCCTACTTCTTCCGGACCGTTGCCCATCGGCCACAGATCTTCGAGACCATGATTGCGCACATGGAAGCCGTATTGCGCACCGGAACACTTTCGACAAAGCTGAAGGAGCTGGTCGTCGTACGGACGTCGCAGTTGAACTGCACGGCGTACTGCCTGGCCAGCCACACCGCCATCAGCCTCAAACTCGGCTGGACCACGGAGCACCTGGAAGCACTCAAGGACTGGCAAACGAGTTCGCTCTTCAGTGAGGCGGAGAAAGAGGCGATCCACCTTGCCGAAGTCATGACCTTGCGCTCCCATGAGTACAGCGATGAAGACATGGCAAGGTTGCGGCGCTTCTACTCGGAAGGAGAAGTTGTGGAATTGATGGCTTCCGTTGGTCTTTTCAACTATTTCAATCGCTTCAACAACATGCTCCGCATGGAACCCACCCAGCCTGCAACCGCCGAGGAGTTGGCTGAAGCCGGCGTTGAACCTGCCCACGCCTAACATTAGGGATAAAGCAACACCACGATATTGAAGTAACTAAAAGATTGAACATCCTTAGGCGCACAGGCTCCGACAGCGGCCTCGTGATACAGCCCTGACGCCAGCTTGCGCTGCAACATCTCGGGCAGCACACCCAGATCTCCCGAGGTATAGCGGAACACAAACGATGGGCTCCTGGTACCTGCGTACCCCTGCGCCATGGCGCAGGTGAGGCGCGCATCCTCCTGCATGGTCAGAAGCGTCAATGGGGTAATGGAAGTCAGTAAGGAAGCAACGGTGTGCTCCTGCTCGTCGAAGGTCAGGTCGTCTACTGTACGGCCGAAGTCCTGTACCGCGTAGAGTTGGCCATTGCGGCTCAGCACGCTGATCCCAACGGCATTGCTCTGAGGGTCGAGCAGGTTCTCACGATGACCGGGAGAGTTCATCCAGGCCTCGTGGATTCGAACCGCGGTAGAAGCCTGGGCCACATTTTCGGCGATCGAACTGAATCGGAATCCCGCTTGATGACCTCGAGCCGCAAGCTCCATCTCTCCTGGATACTGATGGGAGATAGAGGCACGTGAGGCCATCTCGCGTGCATGGGCTTGAGCGGCACGATACAGAGCGTCGTCCCAGCGCAGCAAGGTCAGGCCCCGTTGCGCCCGCTCTGAGTTGGCTGCGCTAAAAAGATATTGCTCAGCAACCGAGCCCGGCCCCCGAACGGAGGGAGCTTGCGCATACAGCAAAGCTCCACCAGAGGTGGAGCAGAACACGGCAAGCAACAGAATTCCAAGATGTTTCATAAATCAAGCAAGGTGCCGAAACCTAAAATCCGGCGCTACAGTTCAGGGAGCTCGTCCGCCAGAGGAAGACGGTTGCGATAACGCTTCATCAACGCAAACAGTTTTCGAGCGTCCCAGTAACGAGGAATATATTGCCGAGGCTCCGATATCGATCGGAAGAGCCAGCCAAGATACATCTTGTCGGCCCAGACAGGAATGAAGATCTGATCGCCGCTCAGGAAGGCAATAGCTGCACCAATGCAATGAATTGAAGGGAGATAGCTAAGGTTACGCTTGAGGTATAAACCCAATAGCTCCTGCGTTCCTCCGCCTACGGTGATGATGACGTGCTGAGGCCGCAGATCTTCGAGCATCTGTAGCAAATCGGTATCTTCTACCTCTTTAATCTCTTTACCGTACATCGGTGCCAGGTAAACGCAGTTGGCAGGAACATCAATTCCCTGTCGGCTGAGCCACGTCAGATTATGCTTGGCGCTGACCGGGCTTGCCATCACCCAGACAGTATTTCCAGGCTCTCGAGTATCTGGCTGCAAAATAAGCTCACGGAGATACTCCAAACCGGAAAGCCTTGTAATTGCAGCACGTTGCAGCCAATTCCAAATGAGAACCATGAAGGCAGAGTCTGTGATTGCAAGATCCGCGTTCACCAAAGACTCCCGGTAAGCCGCGTTTGATCCAAGGTCCTTGAGCGCAGGGGCAGCCGGGACCACCAGTAACCCCCCACTACGCATGCGGTCTACAGCCTGGGCCGCCGTTCCATGGAAAAAGTCGATTCCAAGGATCGTTGTGTACTCGTGCACGACGCACTCACGCTCGCCCTGATCCAGTAAATTAGAGAGCATAGCCCGCTATTTGCCCTTCACGCCGGTTGCTATTTGTTCTTCAATCCAACGGTAGGTTTTCTCCATGCCGTCACGCAGACGGATGGAGGGCTCCCATCCAAGCTTTTCCATAATAAGGGTGTTGTCGCTATTGCGCCCGTTCACACCCTTTGGAGCAGTTAGATTGTAGTTGCGCTTCAGTTTGATACCGGCGATATCTTCCACCATATCGACAAGTTGACCAATTGTCACTAACTCACTTGATCCCAAGTTGATCGGCTCATCAATCTCGCTGCCGACGATCATCTGAGTTCCCTTCACGCAATCGTCGATGTACATGAAACTGCGGGTCTGCTTTCCATCGCCCCAGATCTCAATCTCATGCCTGCCTGAGTTTTTCGCCTCAATCACTTTACGACAAATCGCTGCCGGGGCCTTCTCGCGCCCGCCGTCCCAGGTGCCATCCGGGCCATAGACATTGTGATACCGCGCCACGCGGCAGATAAGACCGTAGTCCTCTTCAAAGTGGCGGCACATGCGCTCACTGAAAAGTTTCTCCCAACCGTAACCGTCTTCAGGCAGCGCCGGGTAGGCATCGGACTCTTTGAGAGCCACGACATCGGGGTTCGTCTGCTTTTCGCCGTTGTAGACGCAGGCCGAAGAGGAGTAGAAGAACCGCTTCACCCCCACCTGTTGCGCGGCCATCAGCATGTGGGTGTTGGTCAACACACTCAGCATGCACAAAGCTTTATTGTTTTCGATAAAACCCATGCCGCCCATATCCGCAGCGAGCTGAAAGACCAGCGAACTGCCGTCGGCGGCCGTGATGCAATTCTGTTTATCCTTCAGGTCAAGCGAAAGGTTTTCGACCCCTTCCGTGACCTGATACCACTCGTTCAAAGGCTTAATATCAACTGCTCGAACGATCTTGATCCCATTTGCAATGAGGCTTTTGACAAGATGTCCGCCGATAAATCCGCCTGCACCGCAGACAACTGCCGTTTCCCCGCGTAAATCCATTCAAAACTCCGTTCGGTTCTGGCCCCATGAGACAGCTCAAGCATCTCAACTCGGTGAGTGAATATTACAAGTTGCAGCTAGTGGTTCTGTTTCTAGTCTATGTGCCCCCTTCTGAAAGTCAAGGCACATACCTATTGAACGTCACGACACTCGCAGTTGGATGTATTCATTTTGTCCTTTTATCTCTTTTTTTTATGCGAAACAGGGATCTTATCGTGCCGCAGTTTACGCTCAAGTTTAGACAGTTATGATTAAAAAGCACCACGACAAGGACTGACTCTGGATCGAATTGCACATCACAAGCTGGCCGCTGTCGGGATTGCCATCCTGTTTCTCTTTCTGGCTTGCGCCCTTTTTGCTCCATTTCTGGCCCCCCACGATCCGGCACAACTCAATCTCTCTGCCCGGTTGCTTCCCCCCTCCGCAGCTCACTGGTTCGGCACCGATGAACTTGGCCGCGATGTGCTCTCGAGAACGATCTATGGCGCACGCGTCTCCTTGATTGTCGCCGTAGCGGTGGTCAGCCTCTCTCTTGCCCTGGGACTTCTGCTGGGCTCCCTGGCAGGCTTCTACGGTGGCATCACCGATACCGTTGTGAACGTCTATCTCACCAACGCCTTCCTGGCACTGCCGGGAATCCTGCTGGCCGTCGCCTTCGTGGCATTCCTGGGACCGAGCCTGACCAACCTGATCCTGGCGCTGGCGCTGGCGGGCTGGGTCAACTATGCGCGCCTGGTGCGTGCCCAGGTCATGGCCATGAAGGAGCGCGAGTTCGTGCAGGCCGCCCGATCGCTGGGAGCAAGTGACCTTCGGCTGATGCTTCGGCATATCCTGCCCAACATCGTGCAGCCGCTCATCGTGCAAGCCGCCGTGGGCATGGCCGCAGCCGTGCTCGCAGAGGCCACCCTCAGCTTTCTGGGGCTTGGTGTGCAGCCCCCTACGCCGACCTGGGGAGCCATGTTGAACGATGCACGCTCGCATCTGTTCGAATCGCCTTACTTGGTCTTCTTCCCTGCCGCGGCGGTGGCGCTCTGTGTCTTATCGTTTAACTTCGTAGGCGACGGCCTGCGTGACTTCCTCGATCCCCGCACACGTGTGCGGGAAGGACTCTAACACCATGCTGGTTGGCGTACTCTCCGACACTCACGGTCTTCTGCGACCGCAGGTCCTCGAAGCCCTCGCGGGGGTAGAGCACATTCTTCATGCGGGCGATGTCGGCGACATCCGCATCCTCGACAAGCTGCGAGAGATCGCTCCGGTGACGGCGATTCGTGGCAATGTCGACACCGTTGGCCCCTGTGCTGAACTGCCTGCGACCGAAGCGATTGAACTCGGAGGCCACTTTCTTTACATAGTGCACTCGATCGAGGACCTTGATCTCAATCCTCGTGCCGCAGAGATTCAGGTCGTCATCTCCGGCCACTCTCATAAGCCTTCCATCACTCAGCGTGACGGCGTTCTCTACCTGAATCCCGGCAGCATGGGGCCGCGTAGATTTTCACTGCCTATCTCGCTGGCCCTGCTGCATCTCAAACCCGAAAGCGTGCGAGCAGAGATTGTGGAGTTTGAGGCCTAACTACCGCCGCATCCTCGGGTCCGCAACGGCATAAGCCGCATCGGTGAGCAGATTGACCAGAACATAGGTCAAGCCGACAGCGAGAATGCATCCCTGCACCAGCGCGTAATCGCGATTGGAGATCGCCGAGAGCGTCAGACGTCCCAGGCCGGGCCAGCCGAAGATCGTCTCCGTTACGATGGCCCCTGCCAGCAGCGAACCGAACTGCAATCCAACGACCGTCAGTACAGGGTTTAGCGCATTGCGCAAAGCATGCCGGTAGACCACTGTCCGCTCCGAAAGCCCCTTGGCTCGCGCCGTACGGATGTAGTCCTGGCCAAGCTCTTCGAGCATCGACGTCCGCACCATACGGGTCAGAATCGCAGCCATGCCCAGCCCCAGCGTGATAGCCGGCAGGATCAGGTGCCGCAGGAAATCGCTCGTGCCGTTCCCTGCACCCGAGACCGGCAGCCATCCCAGCCCGATGGAGAAGACGATGATGAGAATCGGCCCCAGCGCAAAGTTGGGGAACGACAGGCCAACAAGGCTGAGAAGGCCCAGAGAGCGGTCGGGCCAACGATCGCGGCGTCTCGCCGAGATCACCCCCGCAGGGATGGCCAGGCCGATCCCAATCAGCATCGCCGCTAAAGTAAGAGCAAGCGTATACGGATAGCGCTGCAACACCAGATGCAAGACCGAATCGTGCAGACGCAGCGACTGCCCGAGATCGGCATGCGCGATTCCTCCCCAGTAATGCGCATACTGCACGCCCAGGGGGGCGTCGAGGCCGTAGGCATGGCGCAGGCCCGCGATATCCGCCGCCGTAGCACCTTCCCCAAGCATCTGCACGATAGGATCGCCCGGAACGATGTGGATCAGCAGGAAGACCACGGTGACGACTAGCCAGAGCACAGGGATCGTCAGAAGAAAACGACGGGCAATGTCCCGCGCCGTCTGGTGAAGTTGCGATCTTTGGGATGCGCTCAACGGGCGTCTCCAGCCGCAACCCCGCGAGGCAGCTTGTCTGTCTTCGAATCGTCTACGCGCTCTTCAATGCGAACGCGCGCAATGCGCTGGCCCTTCATCTCCGCGATGAAAAAGCGCCGACACTCGTAGTCCACGAACTCTCCCACCTCGGGAATATGCCCAAGCTGTGCCAGCAGGAAACCTGCAAGGGTCTCCACCCCGGACTCTCGCGGGAACTTCCAGCGGAGCTGCGTCACTAGATCGCGCAGAGACGCGCTGCCATCGATCATCAGGCCGCCATCGGCTGTGGGGAGGGGGAGGTTCTTGCCGATATCGAACTCGTCATGCACCTCGCCGACGATCTGCTCCAGCGCATCCTCCGCCGTTACCAGGCCAAGCGTGCTGCCAAACTCATCCACCACAATCGCAATCTGGCGGCGGCGCTCCTGAAACTCCTGCAGCAGCTCGACTGCCAGCTTCGTCTCCGGCACGACCAGCACATCGCGCATCACCTGCCGCAGAGTAATGTTCGACGAGCCATGACTACCCAGCCCCTGCGCGACGCTGCGAAAGTGCATCAGGCGCGAGATGTCTTTCGAGAAGACGACTCCGATAATGTGCTCGCGTCCGCGCTCGGGATCGTAGACCGGAACGCGCGAGTGCTGCTCCTCGACGATATGAGCGCTGGCCTGCTCCAGCGGCATATTGGCGGGCAAGGAAAAGATCTTGCCGCGCGGCGTCATGATCTCGCTGGTCACGACATGATTGAGCTCAATTGCGCGATGGATGATCTCCTCCTGGAAGGCCGGCAAAAGGCCCATGCGGCGCGTTGCCGTCGCCATGAGCTTCAGCTCCTCCGGGGAGTGCGCTGCCGACTCTCCGCGCAGAGGCGCACGGAAGACCCTCAGCACCAGGGCGGCCGAAATGTTCATCACCTGGATCGCTGGGCGCGTCATGCGGATAAAGACATCGACCGGCCCAGCCACCGCCAACGCGATGCGCTCCGCACGCTGCAGGGCGAGCGACTTCGGCACCAGCTCCCCGAGCAGTACCTCGAAGTAGGTGATGATCGCAAAGGCCACCACGACCGCAATCGTGTGCGCATAGAGCACCAGGTGGGTATGCCCTCCGGGCAGCCACGTAAGATGCGCCAGGCCGTGCATCAGGGCCTCCGCGATCGCGGGCTCACCGATGCCGCCTAGAGCCAGGCTGGCCAAGGTGACGCCAAACTGAACCGCAGGCAGGAAATCATCGATATTGTTCTTGAGTTGAAGTGCGGTGCGCGCGCCGGGCCGGTTGAGCGCGATGAGCTGCTCGATACGGGTCTCACGAACGCTGACCAGCGCAAACTCTGCGGCCACGAAGAAGCTATTCGCCAAAATGAAGAAGGCGATCAAACTTCCGTGTACAAGCATCCACTCCAGCATTTCGCCTGAGTTTAGCACTGGAGGGATAGCTTTGCCGCAAAGAGAACGTTCTGTAGCGCTGTCTTTTCCATTGGCTCGCTTATAGCTTTGTCCTACACTCGATCCATGGGGTACGCAGGCATCATTACGATAGAGCCAGGCAAACGCGACGGAAAGCCCTGCATACGAGGCTTGCGCGTAACGGTCTACGATGTGCTCGAATACCTGGCGTCAGGAATGACGCATACCCAGATCCTTCAAGACTTCCCTTACCTGACGGAAGACGATCTCCGCGCCTGTCTGGCATTTGCCGCCGACAAAGAACGAAACATAGAAATCCTAACGGCATAACCAGGGATAGCACAGAGAAGGCCTGCGGGTATCCGCAGGCCTTCATCATTCAAAACTAGCGCTTACAACTTACGCGCGAACCTGTGCTGTCTCCTGGACGAGCACACGCTTCAACGACTGGTCGATGGTGTCCTTGGGAACAAAGCCCACGATCTGCTCAGCGACCTTGCCGCCCTTGAAGATCAAGAGCGCGGGGATGCCGCGGATGCCGTAGCGGCCGGGCGTCATGTTGTTACGATCAACGTCCATTTTCATAACCTTGAGCTGGCCTTTGTACTCTTCGGCAACGGCGTCGACTACGGGAGCCAAAGCGCGACAGGGACCACACCATGCGGCCCAGAAGTCCACCAGGACCGGGGTCTCGGATTGCAACACCACCTTCTCAAAGTCGGCGTCGTTTACTTCTGTAACAAACTGACCTGCCATATGACTCTCTCCTTCGCCCCCTTAATTCGGTGGCTTTACATGCACACCCATCATAGATGCGCAGCGGTGGAAAACGATGCAATCGTCCCCGAAACGGGGACTCTAGGGAGTGTCGAGCAATGTTTTTGTGACGCCCCCGGCAATTCGGAGCGAAAGCAGCTCAACTTCCGGCGAAAGCAGCTGACGCAAACGCGTCTCAGCCTCAAGAAAGGTCGTCCCTTCCGCCAGAAACAGCAATACCGAGGGGCCGGCTCCGCTCAACGCGACACCTGCGATCTCCGGCTCTTCGGCCAGCGGAAGCAACTGCTTGAGCAGCGGACAGGCTTCCATCCGGTACGGCTGATGCATCCGGTCCTGCATGGCAGTACGGAGCAGACCTAATCTCCCCTGGGCAAATGCGGCAACTAATAAGGAAGCGCGCTGCACGTTGAAGATCGTGTCAGCCTTTGCATAGCTTTCCGGCAACAGCGCACGGGCCTGCTTCGTTGCAAGGCTGGTGGCCTGAACCGCCAGGACTAACCCCCAGCCGGGATCTCCGGCAAACGTAGCCACCTCTACGTCGTCCCCTTGCTGGGTTGAAACCGTAAAGCCGCCGTACCAGCATGCGGCGACATTGTCCGGGTGGCCTTCAAGGCGGCTTGCTTCAGAGACAATCCCCGCATCGCCAAGCTCAAGGCCGCCAAAGTGGTCAGCCAGTGCGACCCCAGCCAGCAGCGCGGCAGCACTCGAACCACAGCCCATACCCAGCGGAATTTCGTTGTGCAGAGCAAGCCGCAACGGAGCAATTCGCCGTCCTGCGTCGCTTAAGACACTGCGATAGGTATCGAGAATGAGATTGCGATCCAACGCCCCGCAAAGCTCGGCATCGCGGCCCGTGGCATGAATCTCAAAGCTGGACGCAGCATGCGCTTCCACGGAGAGATGCATCGACATTGCCAGTCCTGCGGCATCGAAACCAGGGCCCAGATTCGCTGAGGTCGCCGGCAGTACCAGGCGCACGCCACCTACGGTTGTCGCAGCACTCATGCGGTCTGGCCCGCCGTAGCAGCCACCGCATCCAGCGCCCGCAGAACGTCATCCACATTTGCGTCCAGCACCAGCGGAGCCTTTTGAAAGGCCTTGTGCTGGCCCAGCTCTGCAGGGGTTGCACCTGCAAGTTCCGCCGCATTGAACAGTTGGCCGCGATGGTACTGGATGGTGTACTCGGGATCCTTCAGGGTGTGGCCGGTCAGCAACAGCACCGCCGTCTCTTCCCTGCCAACATGGCCTGCCGCCACCAGCTTCTTCAAGCCCGCCAGCGTAACCGCCGACGCAGGCTCGCAGCCGATACCCTCGGCGCCAATCTCAGCTTTGGCCAACGCAATCTCTCGTTCATTGACCTGTTCGCACCACCCGCCGTTGGCCTTGAGGATGCGCACGGTCTTTCTCCAGGAGGCGGGATTGCCGATACGGATCGCCGTGGCCCGTGTATCAGCGACTACGGGCTCCAGGCTCTCCCCACCGTTCGCCTGCATGGCGCGGTAGAGCGGATTCGCTCCCTCGGCCTGGATGACACTGATCTTCGGCACACGCGAGATGAACCCAAGATGCTTCATCTCCGCGAAGCCCTTGCCCAGGGCGGCACAGTTTGCCAGATTGCCGCCGGGAACGATGACGTGATGCGGCACCTGCCAATCGGTCTGCTCCAGCATCTCGAACGCGGGCGTCTTTTGGCCCTCAAGTCTGTAAGGATTCACCGAGTTCAGCAGATAGATCGGAGCACGCCTCACGAGTTCCGTCAGCACGCGCACGCAGCCATCGAAGTCCGTGCGCAACTGGACGGTCATCGAGCCGTAGTCCATCGACTGCGAGAGCTTACCCCAGGCGATCTTGCCTTCGGGGATCAACACCATGCTGCGCAGACCGGCACGGGCAGCATAGGCTGCCATCGCCGCCGAGGTATTGCCGGTCGAGGCGCAGGCTACCCACTCGAAGCCACGCGAGACTGCTACCGACAGCGCCGCGGTCATCCCCGTGTCCTTGAACGACCCTGTGGGGTTCATGCCCTGGTGCTTGGCCAGCAGCCAGTTCATCCCTAACGCGGCAGCAGACTTCGGCAGCTCGTAGAGCGGCGTATTGCCCTCGCGAAGCGTAATGGCCTGATCGTCGGCGACAATCGGCAGCAGGTCACGAAAACGCCAGACACCGCTCTGGTCCACAGCTAAAGTCGAGGTTCTACGCTCCTGCCACAGATGCCTCAAAGCAAAAGGGTTAGGGCGATTGACCGGTACATCCTTAGCCGTAGTGCCCGAAGCACTTTCACTCCAGGGATACTCAACTTCATACAGATCGCCGCAGTCCGGGCAACGGAAGTCGCTACGAGCCGCTTCACCAGCTATTCTCTGGGCGCAGCCCGTGCATCGAAGCATGTGTGATTGCATACTCATGTGTTTCCATAGATTATCGCAGAGGTATGAACTTGAGACTCATGAGACGTTCTGTTCCCCTCCGTGCACTCCTCACCCTTGCGTTGCTTGTCGTCTTGAGCGCGGTTGCCCAGGGGCAGACCAAAGAACTCCATATCGCCGCCGCTGCCGACCTGCAACCGGTCATGCCGACCCTCGTTCAGGCCTATGAACACGCCACCGGAATCAAGATCGTCGCGTCCTTCGGTTCGACGGCGACGCTAACCCAGCAGTTGATGAACGGCGATCCCCAGGACGTCTTTCTCGCGGCAGACTACACCCACCCGGAACAACTGGTAGCCGCAAACCTCACGGTGGAACACAGCCCAGTCCCGTATGCCAACGGAGTCCTGGTGCTCTGGGCACGCAAAGACTCTCCGGCCCAACCGCTGACCCTCGACGTCCTGACCGAGCCTCGCGTGCAGAAGATTGCCGTCGCCAACGATCAACATGCGCCCTATGGCGTGGCCGCGACCAAGGCGCTCGCAGCGCTGCATCTCACCGACAAGGTCGCCGGCAAGCTCGTAGTCGCGGAGAACATCGCGCAGACGGCTCAGTTCGCCGAGTCCGGCAACGCCCAGGTGGGGCTTATCTCGCTAACCATCGCCAGTTCGCCTCACTTTCGCGAGATCGGCAGCTATATCCGTTTCCCGCGCATCTACCCCGCTATCCGGCAATGCGGCGTTACCCTGAAAGCCTCGAAGAACCAGAGCGAGGCCCAGGATTTCCTGCGCTGGCTGACGAGCAACGACGTCCAATCGAAGCTGCAGACGATGGGGCTCGATCCCGCAAGCTAGACTGAACTCACCATGGACTTCCCCGCGCTTGGCCTCACGCTACGTTTGGCCTGCCTCACGACGCTGCTGCTTCTGCTGCTCGCCATGCCGCTGGCTGCATGGATCGCCAGCGGCCAGAGTGCAGGCCGCCGTGTGGCGCAAGCCGCTGTGGCGCTGCCGCTCATTCTGCCCCCCACCGTGCTCGGCTTCTACATGCTGATGGGGCTGGGGCCCGCAACGGCGCTGGGACGCACGATCATTCGCTGCTTTGGACATCCCCTCGCCTTTACTTTCCCCGGAATCGTCCTTGGCTCCATGGTGTACAGCCTGCCCTTTGCGGTGCAGCCACTGGTGACAGGCTTTGCCGGCGTCGACCGCTCGCTACTGGAGACAGCCAGCGTGCTCGGCGCCGGCCCGTGGACGATCTTCCGCCGGATCGTTCTGCCGCTATCGCGCACCTCGTTCCTGACGGCTGCGGTCCTCACCTTTGCCCATACGGTGGGCGAGTTCGGCGTAGTTCTCATGATCGGCGGCGATATCCCGGGCGTTACGCGCACGCTTTCTATCTCGATCTTCGACCAGGTACAGGAGCTCAACTACGCTGCCGCCAATCGGACGGCGCTCTGGCTGGTGGTCCTTTCCTTCGCCGCGCTCCTGATCGTCTATACGCGTGGCCATCGCAGCCAGGGCGCGGAGCTGGGCTAAGATGGACACCCTGCAGAGTGCACCGCACCATCGGCTTGCCGTACACCGGCAACTCGGACCTCTGCGCTTCGACGTAGACCTTGAGTTCTCTGCCCCCTGGACGCTCATCTTCGGGCCCTCCGGCAGCGGTAAAAGCTCCCTGCTGCGTGCGATCAGCGGGCTGTCGGGACACGCCGGAACGGAGTTTGCGAGACACAATGCAGGAGGCCAGTGGAGCATCCTCTCGCCACGATTGGCGACGAACCTTCGCTCGCTAAGCTACGCCCCGCAAAGCCCGACGCTCTTCCCGCATCTCACCGTGCGCGAGAACGTGGCTTTCCCCTCCCAATCCCTTGCAAAAGCCCCAAACCACACGCTGCTGGTGGAACAGGCATTGGAGCTTTTCGAAGTAACCGGCCATGCCGATCGGTTGCCGAGCAAGCTGTCCGGGGGAGAACGCCAACGCGTCAATCTGGCGCGTGCCTTTGCCGTTCCGGAGGCGAGGCTGATGCTTCTCGACGAGCCCTTCTCCGGCGTCGATCGCGCGATGCGCGATGCCCTGCTTCCCCGCATGCAGGCCTGGCTGCAACAGAACAAGATCCCAGTGATCTCGGTAAGCCACGATGTGGATGAAGCTCTGCTCCTGCGGGCGGAGGTCGTTGTGCTTGCCCAGGGATCGGTCGTGAATCAAGGGCCAGCTGCTGAAGTTCTGAACGAGGAGCGGGTGCGGATGTTGAAGATTCTTGGCTCGGGTTAGATCTGTCCTTGCTTTTCTTGTTGTCATTCCCGTAGGGAATCTGCTTCTGCTCCCGCCCCTTTACGCGGGCGAGACCTCCGTTCTGCAGGCTATGCCTTGTGGTGTGAGTGGCTATCTGGCGGAAAGCAGATTCCCTGCGGGAATGACAACAAGAAAAGCAAAAACGAGCCGCTACCCGAGCACCACCGGTTCCCGTTCCAGTCGAATCCCGAACCGAATCTCTACCCCGGCCACAATCTCTTCTTCCAAATGCTCAACATCCGCAAACGTCGCGCCCCCGCGATTGGTCAGCGCCAACGTATGGCGCGTCGAGATTCCCGCCGGACCGACACCATATCCCTTGACGAAGCCCGCACGTTCCAGCAACCAGGCTGCAGGCAGCTTCACGCAGCCCTCGCCCGCAGGCCAGCTAGGCACGTCTTTAACCTCGCCCCCCACAGCTTTGGCGACCTCTGGAAGCAACGACGCAGCTACCACCGGGTTTTTGAAGAACGACCCCGCACTACGGCAGTCCGGATCACCCTCGACAATCAGCATTCCCTTTGCCCGGCGAATCTCACGCACAGCAGCAGCGACCGCGACCAGCGACGGCGTTGGGTGAGCATCTGCGAAATGCTTCTGAAGATCGGCATAACGCAGCGTAGGCACTCCTCCCGCCCGAAGCTGAAAGCGTACGCGCGTAACGATATAACGGCCGCGAGCGTCCGTATTGAACAAGCTCGCGCGATAGCGGAACCGGCACTCCTGCTTCGAAAGATCGACGAAGGCCTTCGCCTGCCGGTCGAAGGCCCGCACCGACACAATCGTCTCCGAGACCTCCTGCCCGTAGGCCCCCACGTTCTGCACCGGAGTTCCCCCCACGCTGCCCGGAATCCCGGCAAGGCACTCGATACCGGCACACTCCGCCGCGACGGCCCGTGCGACAAATCCGTCCCAGGATTCGCCCGCACCGACCTCGAACACCCCATCGCCCAGCGCCTCGATGCCCGCAATCTTCATCTGGAGCACAAGACCGGCAAAGCCTTCGTCATGCACCAGCAGGTTGCTGCCGCCGCCCAGCAGGAAGAGCTCTACCCCCTGCGCTTCAGCCCAGGCAACGGCAGCCGCAACCTCCTGTTCCGTCGTCGCTTCGGCAAAATATCGTGCGGGGCCGCCGATTCGAAAGGTGGTCAACGGGGCGAGAGGAACGTCTTCACGGAGGGGCAGGCTTGCAGAGGTCACGGCTTCGAGAATACCCCCTTAAAACCCTAACCACAGGTGCCCTTTTTGATGCGACCAAAGCAAGAGCCGTACAATCAAATACAGAACGTAAGGTCCCAGGAGGAAGTAAATGTATCCAGAGTTGATGGTAATTCCGATGCGCGAAGAGTTGACGAAGGCCGGTGTGCAGGAAGCACGCTCCAGCGCGGACGTCGATGCCGCTGTTGCACAGCCCGGAACCACGATGCTCGTCGTCAATTCCATCTGCGGCTGCGCCGCGGGCAAGATGCGCCCAGGCGTACGTCTCGCGCTGCAGCACACCACCAAGCCCGACCATGCCGTAACGGTCTTCGCCGGCCAGGACCGCGAAGCCACCGACCGTGCCCGCAGCTACTTCCAGGGACATCCGCCGACGTCGCCTGCCATCGCCATCCTGCGCGACGGACAGCTCGTCTACCTGATGCAGCGCTCCGCGATCGAAAGCTCGACCGCTCCGGCGATTGCCCAGGAACTGACCCGCGCCTTCGAGACCTACTGCTCGAAAGCAACGGCCTAAAAGCAGGGATTAGGGAACAGGGATTAGGGATTAGGGATTAGAAAACAGGAAACAGCGCACCAGGGCTGTTTCCTGTTTTCTGTTCCCTAATCCCTGCATTTGATAGCCTTGCAAGCATGACCTCTAATAACGCAGAGCTTCGTGTCGCCATTCTTGGCACCGGCAAGATGGGCGGCATTCTGCTGCAAGGCTTTCTGAAAGCCGGGTTCCTCAAACCCGAGCAGATCTTCGCGACCGTTGCGCACGAAGCACGGGCACAAGCTCTTTCCAGCCAGCTTGGCATCACCGTCACAACCGACAATCTTGAGGCCGCGCAAAAGGCTGACGTCATCCTGCTCGGCGTAAAGCCCTTTCAGATCGCGGACGTAGTCCACCAGATCAAGCCCGCGCTCACTCCGGGCAAACTGCTGGTGTCGTTCGCGGCCTCGGTCAAGACCCGCGCCATTGAAGACGCTGCCGGTGCGGAGATCGCGGTGGTACGCGCCATGCCCAATACCCCGTCGATGGTCGGCGCGGGCATTGCCGCTCTCTGCCGGGGCAGGTTTGTCACGGACGAACAACTGCGCATCGCCGAACAGATCTTCGCGACCGTCGGACGTACCGTCGTCGTCGATGAAAAGCACATGGACGCTGTAACGGGCCTCTCCGGCTCCGGACCAGCCTTCCTGTACATCATCATCGAGGCCCTTGCCGAAGCGGGCGTCAACGTCGGTCTGCCCCGCGACATCGCAACCCAACTGGCCGCACAGACCACCTACGGCGCGGCCAAGATGGTGCTCGAGACCGGCTCCCATCCCGCGCTGCTCAAGGATGAGGTCACCACCCCTGCCGGTTGCACCGTCGACGGCATCCTCGAACTGGAAGAGGGTGGCCTGCGCGTGACACTTATCAAGGCCGTTAAACGCGCAACGCAACGAGCTCGTGAGCTCGCGAACAGCTAAGCGCACTATCATCGAAACATGAGCGGAATCGTACGTGCGTTGCGCAACGGGCGCGGCCTCACAGCCTATGCGTGGTGTGTGCTGGCCTTCATGGTCCTCGTCGTCCTGGAGGGCGCCATCGTGCGTGCCACAGGCTCCGGCGCTGGTTGCGGCAATCACTGGCCGCTGTGCAACGGTGACTTCTTTCCCCATCACCCACGGCTGGCTACGATCATCGAATACACGCATCGGTCGATGACCGGCTTCTGCTCTACGATGGTTGCGATCCTGATCGCCTGGGTCTTCTTCGCTCGGTCCAAGGGCGATCGCGCGCGAAGAGCCGCGGTCTGGGTTGGAGTTTTGCTGTTGACCGAAGCCCTGCTGGGCGCGGTGCTGGTGAAAGGCGGCTATGTCGAGACCAATGCCTCGAACGCCCGCGTCTTCATGCAGTGCATCCACTTCACCAATACGATGCTGCTGATCGCCGCACTGACCCTCACGGTCTGGTGGCTACGTGTTAGGTCCGGCTTCGAGTCCAGACTCGCACCGGAGGCCAGAAGCCTGGCGTGGCTCTCTATCGTGGCTACGCTGGTGGTAGGCGCAACGGGCTCTGTGGCCGCACTTGCCGACACGCTCTTTCCCTCCCCCTCCGTCCTCGCGGGTCTGGCCGATGACTTCGCAGCAGCAGCGCCGCTGATGGTGCGTATGCGCTGGCTGCATCCTGCCGCCGCCTTGGTCGGCGTTGTCTGTGTTGCGTGGCTCTACCTGCGAGTTCGATCGAAGGCCGCGCGCTGGGTGATGGCACTGCTCGTATTGCAAATCGTGCTTGGCGTAGGGGACGTACTTCTTCTCGCGCCAACATGGATGCAGGTGTTGCACCTGCTTGGCGCGGACCTTTATTGGATCGCGTTGATCGCGCTGGGTGCGGATATCATCGCGCCACAACGAAGTTAAAGCGGCTGCAACGCTTAGCTTTTGCCTTTCTTGTTTGTCATTCCGAGCGCAGCGAGCGAATCTGCTTCCTCCCGTTCTTTGGTCGTATCACCCAAAAGCCGGTGGCCAGGACCGACGTCGCTTGATCGGGCTAGCCACTGTGGTGGCGCAGGCGAAAAACGGGAGGAAGCAGATTCGCTCGCTACGCTCGGAATGACAAACAAGAAAAGCAAAGGCAAGAGCAAAGATACTGCCACAGCTCTACTCAAACTGGCTCAAACACACTTCTCATCGGCCAGCGAAAGATGCTTGTCCAACGCATCGATCCCCCGATCAAGCTCCTCTTTGGTCACAATCAACGGTGGCGCAATGACAAAGTGGCTCACCCACGCCTGGATCGCAACGCCGTCGGCAAACATCTTGCCCGCAATCTGATCGACGAGCAGCGGCGCACCCGAGACCTTATCGGTATAGGTGTTGAATGGCTCCTTCGTCTCGCGGTTCTTGACGAGATCCACCGCCCAGAACAGGCCCTTACCCCGTACCTCGCCGATGCTGCGATGCTTCTCTTTCAAAGCCCGCAACTTCGATTCGACATAAGGCGCCAGTTCAGCGGCACGGTCGACGAGGTTCAAACGCTGCATCTCGTGGATCGTGGCGACCGCGGGAGCGAGCGTCATCGGATGCGCCTCATAGGTGTGCCCATGCGCAAAGTAGTGGTCGAGGAAGAAATCGCCGATCTTCTCCGAGGTTGCACAGAGTCCCAGAGGTACATACGCAGAGGTGATGCCCTTCGCCGTAACCAGAATGTCCGGGGTCACTCCCCAGTGCTCGACGGCAAACCACTTGCCCGTACGGCCCCAGCCGGTCATTACTTCGTCGGCGATCATTAGCACGCCGTTCTCATCGCAGATCTTCCGCAGCTTCGGGAAGTATTCGTCCGGCGGAACGAGGACGCCGTTCGTTCCCACGATCGGCTCCAGCAACACCGCGGCCACATCCGACTCATTCCGAATCATGTGCTCGATGTAGTCAGCACAGGCGACGCCGCACTGCGGATAGGTATGCTTCATCGGGCACCGATAGCAGTTGACCTCCGGGCCAAAGACGACGCCCGGCCCCTTACCGCCCGGCTCCATCGCCCAGCGGCGCGGATCGCCGGTCGCTGCAATGCTTCCCGACGTCGAGCCATGATAGGAGCGGTAGCGTGCGATGATCTTCGACTTGCCCGTATACATGCGGGCAATCTTGAACGCGGCCTCATTGGCCTCCGTGCCGGAGGTCGTGAAGAAGAACTTGTTGATCCCCTCGGGCAAGACCTCAAGTAACAGCTTCGAGAGTTCGGCCCGCGTCGCGGTTGCATAACCCGGCATGGCGTAGGGCAACTCACGAGCCTGCTGCGCGATGGATTCCACTACCACCGGATTCTTGTGGCCCAGGTTGACGCACATCAACTGCGACGAGAAGTCGAGGTAGCGCTTGCCCGCGCCGTCGATGATGTAGCAGTCCTCAGCGTCGGCGATGTGCACGGGGTTCCAGCTCTTCTGGAAACGCCAGGTGCCATAGTTCAGGCGGCGGGTAAGATCGACGATCTCTTCAGAGGTCATGCCGTGCATGTTTTGCGGAAGCGTATCGGTAGGGCTCATACATTGCCTTTCGTGTCAGTGAGTGCGAGCGGCAGACGCCGGGCATGACCCAGCATCAGTAGATAATAAAGTCCGCCGGACAGGAAAAACCCGACGAACCAGGCGTAGTCATAGAGAAACGCGATCTGAGGAACGAACCGCCCGATCAGCGCCACCGTTACCCCTAAGATAAGCGCGATCAGGGCGACGGGATTGAAACCATTCTTGTACTCGTAGATTCCCCCGCGACGATAGAGCGAGTATGTATCAAGCTGCTTGTGGCGCACGAGAAAGTAATCGACGACCATGATGCCTGCAACCGGGCCAAGCAGTCCCGAATAACCCACCAGCCAGCCGAACACATAACTGCCGAACGTCGCCATCAGCTTCCAGGGCATCATCGCGAGTCCGAGGAACCCCGTAATCAGCCCACCGGTACGAAAGCTGATCAGCCGAGGCGCGAGGTTCGAGAAGTCGTTCGACGGCCCGACCACGTTAGCGCCGATATTCACGTTCATCGTCGCAATCAACAGTCCCACCAGGCCGAGCAGCGCGATCCACGGTTGATGAAACTTGCCCAGCAGCGTCACCGGATTCCATATTGGCTCGCCAAACACCACCGTCGAGGCGGAGGTCACGGCGATCCCCACAAACGAGTACAGGGTCATCGCCACCGGCAACCCGAAGGCTTGCCCCGCAATCTGTGAGTCCTGGCTCTTCGCATACCTTGTGAAGTCCGGGATATTCAGCGACACCGTAGCCCAGTATCCGACCATCGCCGTAAGCGAGGGAAAGAAGAAGTGCCAGAACCCGGCATGCGTCGCAAACTTACTGGGAGCCGCCAGCATTGGCCCAAAGCCGCCCGCGCGATGCAGCATGTATCCCAGCAGCACCAGCGACAGAATCAGCATCAAGGGCGCGGAGAAACTCTGCAGGAACCGGATCGACTCCACCCCCCGCCATACCACCAGCATATTGAGAGCCCAGAACCCTAGAAAGCATAGCCACGTCACGCTCGGCATATGCTCGGCCCGTGGCCACAACACCACGACCATCGCCGCAATCGCCTGTCCGCCGATCCACGATTGAATCCCGAACCAGCCGCACGCGACGATCGCACGCAGCATCGCCGGGATATTCGCCCCCACCGGCCCGAAGGAGGCTCGTACAAAGACCGGGAACGGAATGCCGTACTTCGCTCCCGCATGGGCATTCAGCAGCATAGGAATGAGGACAATCAGATTGCCCAACAGGATCGTACCCACCGCCTGTTTCCAGTTCATCCCGCCGGCGATCAATGACGCCGCCAGCATGTAGGTCGTCACCTCCATCGACATGGAGAACCACAGAGCGATGTAGTTATACGTGCTCCAGGTACGCTGCGAGGGCTCCGTCGGCGCAAGGTCTGCGTTGTACAGGCGTGGATCGGGCGCAAACTCCGCCCCCATCTGATCGCTGTCCAATACGGCCCTCGTAACGGTTGGAATCAAGCAAACCCTCCGGCATTCGCCTCGCGCCGCACAAATCGTCCTCGTCCGGTCGCGCCCAGAAACTTCCCGGGCTGTACGGTATTGTCGACCACGAGCTCTCCACGGGAGAACACCTTTGCGGCGTTGCCCTGCACCTTCCAACCTTCAAACATGGAGTAGTCGGTGGCCATGCACTGCGTCGCCGCCGAGATGGTGTACTCCGCCTTCGGGTCCCAGAGCAGAATGTCAGCGTCCAGCCCCGGAGCGATGGTGCCCTTCTGCTTGCCCATGCCAAAGATACGAGCCGGTGCCGTGCAGCAGAGCTCGACGAACTTCTCCTGCGTGATGCGTCCGGCATTCACGCCAAAATGCCACAGGATCTGCAAGCGGTTTTCGATACCCGGACCGCCGTTTGGAATCTTCGTAAAGTTACCGCGCCCGAGTTCCTTCTGATCGGCAAAGCGGAAGGGACAATGGTCGGTCGAAACAACCGAGAGCGATCCCTCCACAAGCGCCTTCCACAGCGGAGCCTGATGCCGTTTTTCGCGGAGCGGTGGCGTGAAGACGAACTTCGCCTCCTCCCAGCTCTTGCCGGGCATCTGGTCTTCGAGAGAGAGCACCAGGTACTGCGTACAGGTTTCAGCCAGCGCCTTTGCGCCGCGTGCCTGCATGAACTTCAATTCGTCCAGCGCGTACTCGTTCGACAGATGCACGATGTAGACCGCCGCTCCGGCCATATCGGCAAGAGCGATAGCCCGATGCGTTGCTTCTGCCTCAGCCTTCGGCGAACGCGAGAGCGCGTGATAGTGCGGAGCCGTCTTCCCTTCGGCAATCATCTGCGCCACGACGATATCAATCGCGCTGCCGTTCTCCGCATGGATGCAACATAGAGCGTTCAAGGCCGCAGCCTTCTGCATGACCTTGAACATCAGGCCGTCGTCGATCATCAGCACGCCTGGATAAGCCATGAACAGCTTGAAGCTCGAGATACCAGCAGCCAGCATCTCCTCCATCTCGCGCAAACCTTGCGAACCATCCCCAGGCCCAAGGTCGGTTACCGCCATATGCAGCGAGAAGTCCACACACGCCTTGTTGTCGGACTTCTTAAGCCAGGTAGCCAGCGCCTCCTTCATGGTGTGGCCCTGCGACTGCAGGGCAAAGTCGATCACCGTTGTCGTGCCTCCGACTGCGGCGGCCTGCGTGCCCGTAGTGTAGTCATCCGCCGAAGTCGTTCCACCAAAGGGCATGTCGAGATGGGTGTGCACATCAATACCGCCCGGCATCACCAGCAGGCCCGTCGCATCGACAACAGTATGGCCCGCAATATCCAGTCCCGGCCCCACCTTCGCGATCTTCTCGCCTTCCATCAACACATCGAGCAACTGCGAACGATCCGAACTTACCACTGTTCCGTTCTGAATCAGCGTTCCCATGTCCCTCACCCTCCAACTCGCAACTCGAAACTCGAGCCTGAAAGCCGCTTTCTACAGATTCGGATTCCCCGCATCCGCTGCGTTCTGCGGCACAATTCCCGCAGCCACGCGCTCTTCCCAGGTCTGCGGTGGCAGCCCGGTATCGATCCGCTCCATCGTGATGCACTCCGGCACAGGACAGACCAATGAGCATAGATTACAGCCCACGCACTCCACCTCATCGACGCGTGGAATACGCGAGAGCGGCGTGCGATACGGCCCGTCAACACCTGCCCCATCGATATCGAGCTTCGGAATCGGCGTCGTGCTGATACGTCCGCGACTCTCAGCAGCGACCATGTCCGGCGTGCGCGTATGATCCGGCGCGGGCAGCGTGCGGTCGAGATGGATGCACTGATGTGCGCCATCCCAGCAGGCCGTATAGCAGAGGTCGCAGCCGATGCATTTAGACTCGTGAATACGCGCGACAACCTTGTAATTCAGGTTGAGGTGCTTCCACTCGCGAACCTTGGGCAGTGAGAGACCTCGGAAGTCATCAAGCGTCTCATAGCCCTTGCGGCGCATCCACGACTGCAGGCCATCGGCCATATCTTCGACGATGCGATAGCCATAGTGCATCGCGGCAGTGCAGACCTGCACTGTACCGGACCCCAGCAGAATGAACTCCGCGGCATCCTGCCAGGTGCCGATGCCTCCGATACCCGACATCGGCAGCGCGGCATCAGGATCCGACATCACCTGCTGCACCATGTTCAGCGCGATGGGCTTCACCGCAGGGCCGCAGTAGCCGCCATGCGAGCTCTTGCCATCGACCATCGGCCTCGGCTCCAGCGTGTCCAGATCGATGCTGGTAATCGAGTTGATCGTATTGATCGCCGAAAGTGCGTCCGCACCGCCGCGCTTGGCCGCTCGCGCCGGAATGCGGATGTCGCTGATGTTCGGCGTCAACTTGACGATGACCGGCGTGCGAGCCTTCTCCTTCACCCAGCCGGTGATCTGCTCGCAGTACTCCGGCACCTGTCCGACGGCCGAGCCCATGCCGCGCTCGCTCATGCCGTGGGGGCAGCCGAAGTTCAACTCCAGCCCATCGGCACCGGCATCTTCAGCGCGCTGCACGATGTCATGCCACGTCTCGCGTTTGCTCTCGACCATCAACGACGCAATCACTACGTGCTTCGGATAGCGCCGCTTTACCTCGGAGATCTCACGGAGGTTCACCTCGATGGGCCGGTCGGAGATGAGTTCGATGTTATTGAAGCCCATCATCTTCTGGCCGTTCCAGTCGATCGACGAGTAGCGCGAGCTTACATTTGTGATCGGCTCGCCGATGGTCTTCCACACCGCCCCACCCCAGCCTGCATCGAAGGCGCGCATGATCTGCTC
This sequence comes from Granulicella mallensis MP5ACTX8, assembly GCF_000178955.2. Lineage (NCBI taxonomy): Bacteria > Pseudomonadati > Acidobacteriota > Terriglobia > Terriglobales > Acidobacteriaceae > Granulicella > Granulicella mallensis. Next base: position 3,295,408 of record NC_016631.1, read on the forward strand.
GCCGCAGTTGGTCGGCGGCGCAGACGCCAGCCAGAAGGGGTTGAGGCACTTAATTCCCGCGAATGTCGTCTCAAGCGTTGGCATCTTGGCCCTCTAACCACGCAGCGATTCCAATGCCTGCGCGCTTGCCGTCAGCGACGGCGTCCACCACTTCGCGACCGCCGTTCGTGCAGTCGCCCCCCGCGAAGTACTTTGGGTTCGACGTCTGCCCAGTGGCGCGATCGATCAGGATGCGGCCACGCTCGAGCTTTACCGTCGAGGTCTTGCCCTCCGCACCAGCCAGAAATTCCGTGTGCGTCGCTTGCCCAATGGCCAGCACGATCAGGTCAACCGGCAGCGAGAACTCATCCCCCGCCCTTGGAACTAACGATCCATCCGAAGTCATTTCCAGCTTCACGAGCTCCAATGCCTCTACCTTATCCGTGCCCTTCAGACCGACGGGCATCACATGCCACAGGAATTTCACACCCTCCTGCTTTGCATGCTCATACTCAAACGCAAACGCCGACATCTGTTCCGGCCCACGGCGATAGACCATGTGGACCTCGCGAGCTCCGAGCCGCACCGCCGCATTAGCAGCATCGATGGCCGTGTTGCCTGCGCCGATGACCGCAACCCGTTGCGGCGCGGACGTAATCTCTCCGCTCTTATATCCGGCAATATAGTCGAGCGCGTTGGTTACGCCCGCAGTCTCTTCTCCGGCTATGCCAAGTCTGTGGATCGCACCCAGGCCCAGCCCCAGGAACACGGCGTCGTGCGATGCCTCAAGCGCAGCAAGCTGCGCAGCATCGACGGTCGTGTTGAAGCGGAACTCCACACCAAGCTGAGAAAGCAGATCGATCTCACGCAGGCTCTCGGCAAGCGGCAGCTTATACTCGGCGATGCCATAGGTGTTCAAGCCACCCGGCAGAGGCCGCGCATCGAAGATCTCTGCGCGAATCCCACGACGGCGAAGCTCGGCAGCACAAGCCAGCGAGGCCGGGCCGCCGCCGATCAGCGCAACCGACTTGCCAGTGTCTTTTCCGGGAGAAAACGGCAGCGGAGCACCACTCTCGTGCAGAGCGTCCATCGCGAAGCGCTGCAGCCTGCCGATTTCGATTGGCTGCTTGTTATAGCGGTGCATCACGCAAGCGCCTTCGCAGAGCACCTCTACCGGACAGGCTCGCGAGCAGCTCGCGCCGAGGATATTCGCATCGAGGATGGTCTTCGCAGAGCCCTCAAGATTGTCACGGGCAATCTTCTTGATAAACCGTGGCACATCAATATGCGTAGGACAGGCGGCAGTACAGGGCGCGTCGAAGCAGTAGAGACATCGGTGGGCTTCCGTCACCGCAGCCGTCTTGTCAAAGGCCGGATGCAGGTCCGGAAACCGCGACGCGATCTCCGCCGAGCCGGGTGACTGTGAATAGAAGTTGGTCTGCTCGCTCATCGTGTCGATTGCCTCTCCTATCTCCGCGGTGTGACTCGCCAAAATAAAATGCTACGCCACCGCAGCCTTCTTCTGGCGTCGCGTGCCGGACAGATACAAACCTTTTCAGAAGTCACGATTATGCATCATTCTGACGAGAAAGCGTGAATCCAGGATATCGAAGGGAATACTCTTCGCCCTTGCCATACGCTATCGCCCTAATATCCATCCACAAGTCTTCTCGGCAAGCGAGTGAAACCCCGTCACAGCCTGTTCAATATGCTCACGCTTCGTATCCTCAGCCCGGTTATGGCTAAGCCCATTCAAGGACTGCACGAACATCATCACCGCAGGAATGCCCACGCGCGCCACCTCAGCCGCATCATGCAGCGGGCCCGAGGGAAGCCGCTCTGAAACTCCAGCTGTTTCGACGATCGCCTGATCGCAGAAAGCGATCAACTCCGGATGAAATGGAATCGGCTCAATCGACCAGATCTTCGCCCACTCCACCGTGCAGCCCTCTTCCTTCGCAAAACGCTCGCTGGCCTCTCTTGCTTCGCGCAGCATTCCAGCCAGTACCCCGGCATCGAGATCGCGCATATCGAGCGTCGTCTCGCAGCGCCCCACAACCGCCGTCACAATGCCAGGAAAGGTCTTCACACTGCCCATCGTCGCAACAGCTTGAGGGTGCTTGCGCGCGATAGGCCGAATCTCCAGCGCAAGTTTGGCAGCGGCTGCCAGCGCGTCGCGACGGACCTCCATGGGCGTCGAACCGGAGTGCGCCTCCTGGCCGCGAAAGATAATCGCCCATCGCTCCACCCCTTTGGTTCCCTGCACCACACCCAGCGATTTGCCGAGCCTCTCCAGAATCGGCCCCTGCTCGATATGAAGTTCGAGATACGCCGCAAGGTCCTTTTGTTCGACGCTCGCGTCCCCAATCTTCTCGACGGCAACGCCACACTGCTGGAGCGCGGCCTCCAGCGTCAGACCCTCACGATCTGTGCGGACACGATCGGCTTCGATACTGTGCGTCCCCGCAAAGGCGGAGGACCCAAACAGGCTGCGCCCAAAGCGTGCGCCTTCCTCATCGGCCCAGTCAACCAGTTTGATCGTGCAGGGCGGCTTGCCGTTGTACTGCTTGGAGAAGTTCGTCAGAACCTCAAGACCGGCGAGGACACCGAGGCAACCATCGAGCCAGCCGCCATTCGGCACAGAATCCAGATGGCTGCCGAGGACCAGCGCCTTCTCCGACTCGCCCTTCAATGTGACCCAGTGGTTCCCCGCAGCATCGTAGTGATGCTCTACCGGCAAAGCAGCAAGCTTCTGCTCGAACCACGCGCGGGCCTTTAGCCATACCGGCGACCACGCCACGCGCTGGGCCCCGTCCTCGTCGGCGGTCAGAGCACGAAGCTCGTCCAGATTGGTCAGCACTGCCTTGGGATCGATCATGCCAACACCTCAAGATGAAACGTTAGCACCTGGGCTCATTTTAATGCTCGGTAGAGATGAGCTGAGGCGCTCATCCGTTCAGGTTACCGAAGCGAATGGCGCGGACTATTGCAATCATGGCAACAATCGATAGACTTACTGCTGCCAAGGAGAACGTTCCCGAATGAGATCCCTGCTTCCCCTCGCCATACTTCGGTCTGCTGCACGCCATACCCCACAATTGCTGCTCGGCAGCCTTTTCGTCGCGGCAACCTGCATGAACGCGCCTCTGGCCTCTGCACAGCAGACGACTACGGCAGCCCAGGAACAGCAGATCGATCAGATGCTGGCAAAGCTGACCCTCGAAGAAAAGATCGACCTCATCGGCGGTGTCAGCAGCTGGTATACCCACGCGGAACCTTCCATCGGCCTGGCTCCCATTCGCATGTCCGACGGGCCGGCAGGGCTGCGCTCCGGCATTCCGGCGATAGCCTATCCCGCGCCCATCGCCCTCGCAGCCTCCTGGGACCCATCCCTTGCGGAACGCATGGGAGCTTCGCTCGGCCGCGATGCCCACGCACGTGGCGTGGATATCCTGCTGGGACCGGGAGTCAACATCGCCCGCGCGCCCATGGGCGGACGAAACTTCGAGTACATGGGCGAAGACCCCTGGCTGGCCTCGCGGACGGCCGTAGGCTACATCCGTGGCGTGCAATCGCAGGGCGTCGGCGCGACGGTAAAGCATTTCATGCTGAATAACCAGGAGTTCAACCGGCACGATGCAAGCTCCGACGCGGACGAGCGGACCAAGCGCGAGATCTATCTGCCCGCTTTCGAAGCAGCCGTAAAAGAAGCGCATGTCGCCGCCATCATGGACTCTTACAACCTCGTCGACGGAGTACACTCAACGCAAAACGGCTGGATGAACGTCGAGCTCGCCAAGAAAGAGTGGGGCTTCGATGGCGTCATCATGTCCGATTGGGTCGCCGTCTATGACGGTGTCGAGGCGGCAAAGAACGGCCTCGACCTGGAGATGCCGTTTGCGCATTTCATGTCGCGAGACACGTTGCTGCCCGCTGTCCATAACGGCTCCCTCTCCGAAAAACTCATCGACGACAAAGTTCGCCGCATTCTTCGCCTCTCTCTGCGCTTCGGAACGTCCGGCAGACAGGAGGACGATTCGACTTCGCTCTTCTCTGAAGATAGCGACAAGACCGCACTCGACATTGCCAAAGAGAGCATCGTTCTGCTCAAGAACGACGGCGCTGTTCTCCCACTGAATGTCGAGAAGACCTGCACTCTCGCGATCATCGGCCCCAACGCCTCTCCTGCCGTCATGGGCGGGGGCGGAAGCGCCATCGTTGCAACGCACAAGTCTGTCAGCATTCTCGAAGGTATCGCCGATTACGTCTCTGCCCATGCTGCCTCGACTCCCGGCTGTACTCATCGGGTTCTTTACGATGACGGCTTCCCTGCCGGCTACGATGTCTTGTCTCAGAGCCACTTTGAGGGTGGACTGAAGCAGCAGGTCTTCTCGACGAACAACTGGACTGGAGCTGCCACAGAGTCCGTTCGTGACCATCTCGCGGAAGACCGCATCGTTGCTCCGAAGAACGGGTCTATCCGCTGGTCGGGCCGGTTTACGGCGCCGAAGGCAGGCAATTACTTCGTCATCGTGCACGAGGGCCGCGCCCCGGACCATCACACAGTCTTTGTCGATGGCGAGCCGCTTCCGACAAAAAACACCGACCTGCACGGAGAGCTCTACTATCAGCCTCTGCCCCGTCCCCTGATGCAGGGACAAAGCATCGACCTACGCCTGGACTACCTCCCGGGCAACACCGAGGTATCTCCGGGATTTGGGATCCTGCAGGAAGACGATATTCTTTCGGCGCGGGCTCGCTCTATTGCGAAGCACGCCGATGCGGTTCTCTTTACCGCCGGCTTCGATAAGAGTACCGAGCACGAGGGCGCGGATCGCACCTTCGAACTGCCTTTGCTGCAGGACATCTTCATCCGCAATCTTGCAGCCCTCAATCCCAGGACCATCGTCACGCTCAATGCAGGTGGCAACGTCGATATGCGCTCATGGCTCGAGCATGTGCCGGCACTGCTGCATCTCTGGTATCCAGGAGAAGAAGGCGGCACGGCTCTTGCGGACGTTCTCTTTGGCGAGCAGAATCCCGAGGGACATCTTCCGGTTAGCTTCGAATATAAGTGGGAAGATAATCCGACGCTGCACAGCTACTACCCGCAGGACACCTCCAACCCGAATACTCCGCACATCCGCTATACCGAGGGCATCTTCCTGGGTTACAGATATTATGAATCCCCGGCTGTGAACACCCAGCACACAAAGCCGCGTTTCCCCTTTGGCTTCGGGCTTTCCTACACGACCTTCAACTTCAGCAATCTTGCACTAAGCCAGCCCTCGCTTAAAGCTGGCGATCCCCTGACCGTAACGCTGACGGTACAAAATACCGGATCGGTAGAAGGCGCGACGGTGGCACAACTCTACGTAGGAGAACAGTCGCCCAAGGTTGCCAGACCCGCCTATGAACTCAAGGCCTTCCAGAAAGTAAATCTGAAGCCCGGCGAGAGCAAAACCGTCTCACTCACACTGGACAGCCGCTCCTTCGCCTACTGGTCCAACGAGAAAAAGAATTGGCAAGTAGATTCAGGCCGCTTCACGATCTTCGCGGGCGACTCCTCAGAACACCTCCCACTGAAACAGGAAGTAAGTATTCACTAAGCGACGATAGCTACTTTTTGATTAGTCGCGCTTCGTTAAGGGCACGGCTTCAGCCGCGCCGAAAATGCCAATGTTGCAATGCGGCTTTAGCCGCTAAGGGAACGCGCTTCAGCGCGCTACAACCATTTAGCTGCCGCTAAAAGCCCGACCTATCCATGATGCCAGGAATAGGTCGGGCCTTCAGCCCACTACAATTGGGGATCTATCAGCTCTTCAGGACTCAGCCCCGTGCAGACTCCCCGATCTATCGCTAACTTATTTCTTCAGCGCTGACCGAATAAATTGCGCCACCTGCTGGCCCTGAATAGCCGCCCCCGTGGGATTGAAATGCACGTGGTCTTCGTACTGATCCGTGTGATGGGTCATCAATTCATGCTGGTCATCCACAGGAATGTCAGCCTTAGCCATAATCGCTTGAGCAATGTCATTTCTGGCTTCAATGCGAGCGTTGGTAGGCCCCGGAGTATCTTCCGCTTTTACCGGCGTGATATTTGCCCAGATAAACGAAGCTTTGGGAGCGATCTTATGCAGAGTCCGAAGGTAAGAGGGAAAGGCGGCCTTGAACTCCTCCTCCGAATACGTCCAGCCGTGCATACCGTTATTGAAGTGCACCACTTTGAAGGAAACCCCTTCCATTATCGAGAACTCGACAAGCTCACGGGGAAGACGAGGATCTCCCAGGCTGGTCGACGCGGCAAACAGGTAGACATTCGCAACATCGGCTAACTGCTTCTTGACCTCTGGATAGTAGTTTCTCGTGATGGAGTCGCCGACCAATAGAACATTGGGAAGCTTCGGATCGACATGCACCGGACGAACCTCCCAAGTCCACTCCGTCTCTTCTGGTCGCGAGGCGTGATCCTGCGCATGCGCCCTGGCTGGCCCTATCATCGCCACTCCACAGACAAACAGCGCAACGATCGACAGCTTGTACAAATTCAATCTCATGGAACTCTTCCTTTCAGGGCCATCCTACGCACGATGAAACTGCGTGGGACTAACCTTAACCTCGCGACCTATTGGCAACGCCACCTTCACAACGCTGGCCCCGTAACGCACCGAGTGGGTTCCCCCACGCTTGCTCTTAAGGGAAGCAGAGATCAGTTTCCCGTCCGTCCAGGCCATCGAAACTTCAATCCCGCCTCGTGCACATAGTCCCTTGATGCTTCCCTGCGGCCACGCCGAAGGAAGCGCGGGCAGAAGATGAATCTCGTCCGCCTGCGACTGGAGCAGCATCTCCGCCACACCCGCCGCGCCGGCCGTATTGCCGTCGAGCGAGAAGATATTGCTCTCTGCCCCGGCAACGCCGCCCCGCGAGTACGCAAGCAGCGAATCTTCTGCAGCGCTTGAGAGAAGACCGACGAAGTGCTTATGCGCCGACTCTCCATCCAGCAGACGAGCATAGAAGTTGACCAGATTAGCCCGGGTCCACTCGGAGTCTTCCCAGTTCGTCTGGCTGATGCGGCGCTCGATGGTAATCCGTGCCGCCGTTGCGAGCGCGGGCGTCGCCGCAGGTGAGATCTGATGCTCAGGGTAAAGCCCCATGAGATGCGACATGTGCCGGTGACCGGGCACAGCTTCATCGAAATCTTCAAGCCACTCCTGCAACTGTCCGTGTTTCCCGATCTGGAATGGCGGCAGCTGCTTGAGCGCCTCCGTCGCCTTTGCGCGGAACTCCTCATCGATGCCAAGCGTTGTGCTGGCTTCAATACAGCCGCTTAGCAGAGAGTGCACAAACACACGATCGACGGTAGGTCCCATCGACTCCGAACACTGCTTTCCATCAGGTGCGATGAACCAGTTTTCAGGAGAGACCGAAGGCCCGGTAACCAGCCAGCCATGCTGAGGATGCTTGACCATATAGGCCAAAAAGAATTCAGCGGCTCCTTTGTAGACCGGGTAAAGACGCTGCTGAAGAAATTGCTTGTCCCCGGTAAAGCGATAATGCTCCCATAGTTGCAGAGCGAGCCAGACGCCTCCGGTTGAAAATATTCCCCAACCCAGCCCCCAACCAGCCGCTGTAAATCCCCAGGGATTCGTGACAACATGCGCTACCCAGCCGGGTGCGCCATACATATCGCGCGCAGTCGATCTTCCGGCGATAGACAAGCCTTCAACGAAATCGAACAGAGGAGACTGGCACTCCGAAAGATTGCAAACTTCAGCCGCCCAGTAGTTTTGCTCCGTATTGATGTCGAGATGAAAGTCGTCCGTCCAACCCATGCTGGACGCAAGTCCATCGTTCCAGATTCCCTGCAGAGCCAGCGGCAAAGGAGAGTTGACGCGTGAACCCGCAATCGTAAGATACCGGCCATATTGAAAAAAGAGCGATGCCAGCCCGGGATCGTCTGCACCAGCTTCTACAGCCTTGCGTCTCTCATCGGTAGGCTTCGACTCCGCGGAAGAGTTGGTCCCCAAATCAATTGCCACACGGCGAAACAGCGATTGGTGATCCGCAACATGAGCAGCGCGAAGCTGCGCAAAGGTTTTGGGACGGAGCACCTGCAACGTCTGCACGTTGCGCGTAGAGGCATTGGCTCCGCGAAAGTTTGTAGCAATGACAACGTGCAACGTAACGGCATCGGCCCCCTTTAGATGCAGAGCGCCCTCATGAGCAGTAACTTCACCGCCCTTGGCAGACACACGAACTCTCGTTTCAAAGGCCACGCCCTGTTTGCCATTGCTATGCAGATGCTCAAAAGCATTGCCTTTCAGAACAAGCGTGTCGTTCCCTTCTGTCGTAACCTCGCCAGGAAGCGTTAGCTTGGGAAAAGAAATAGAACAGCTAACCGACTTGGGCTGATTGCAACTGATATGAGCAATCAGGGCATTGTCGGGATTAGAAGCAAAAACTTCGCGGTGAAAACTAAGACCCCCGCGCGAGTAGTCGACGTAGGCAATACCTTCGTCGAGATTGAGCGACCGCCGATAATTCTGTGGGTGCTCGTCTTCAGGAAACGCCAGCTCGAGGGTAGCCATCGGCAGGTGAGTTCCGAAGGAGCCAGGATTCCCCAGCAGATGCTCCTTGCAGAGCTCTCCTCCCTCGGCATACTTTCCTGCAAACATGAGTTCGCGAATCTTCCCGAGATTCGCAAGTGCCGTTGGTTTTACGTTCTTGTCATTCGGCGCACCTGACCACGTCGTCGATTCCGTGAGAGCAAAGCTCTCGATAGAAGTCCCGCCATAGATCATTCCACCGATACGGCCATTGCCTATGGGGACAGCTTCCATCCACCGGGTGGCAGGGCGGGAGTACCAGAGTTCTGTCTTGTGAGAGGGGGAGGATTGACCCTCCGCGTGCATGAGCCGTGGAGGATAGAGTGCGAGTGCGGCGGAGCCGATCACAAAATCTCGTCTTGTCGTTGTCACTGAGAATTCCCTTTTGCTAACAAACAAATTACTTCCAACGCAGTTCAACCAGCGTCGAGGCCGAAGGCGATAACTTCACACTGACATCTCCATGAGCGGAATCGAGCTTTGCTCCTGAAGCGACATCGATCACAGCAACAGAGCCCGCTGACGCAAGCGACTTATCGATGCGATCCAAAGGGATCGTGATGGTCTGAGCATGCTTCTCGTCGTAGTTGAAGAACGCAACGTATACACCATGAGAGGAGGCGCGAACGAAGGCATCCGTAGCTTTGTCTCCCGTATTGCCTTCGATAGGACGGAACGTCTTCTCTTCAGCACCAACGGCTAACCACGGGCGATTGTTATAGACAGCCTGAGCCAGTTCGCGGCCTTGAGGATCGTCCGCCAGACGGCTGCTATCGAGCACCATGCCGCCGCTGATGATGGCCGAAAGTAGACGGCTCTTGCCTTCGTCCACATTGCGCGCACCCTGGTCGGCTTTCTCACCAAGGACTACGTGGTCGGGATCGGTGATGTACAGATTCTTGCTCGTCCACCAGCCATAGGTAAGCGAGTTGAGCATGTACTCCGTCGATTGATCGCCACCGCTGATATGCCCCTTGGTGTCACAGGAGAGACGGCGGGCATGTCCATAGCCCGAAGGAAAGAGCGGAGCGATGGAGAGGCTAAGGAACATGCGATTCCCTGTCACATCGACGATCTGCTTCATGCCGAGGTTATAAGCCTGAATGCCTGTCTGGATCACAGGATCGAAGTGAACACCTTCGAGCGCACCGTGAGAGAGAAAATCGATCTTGAGATATTGAAAACCGAGCTTTTGGAACTGCTGAAGATAATAAGCTGCCCGCGCCTTTGCCCCAGGATGCGATGGGTCAATCGCCAGCCCTCCATCTACCTTTGGAAGCAAAGAGCCATCGGGAGCCTTCAACAAAATGTCGCGATAGCGATACTTCATGTTCGTGCCTTCGACATAGGCATCGAGATCGTCAGACCAATAAGCAAACGGGGTCCAGTAGATACCCGGTTCGAAACGAGTGCCATCTGCGCCGTGCATCGCCTTGATCGTGGCAACGGCATCCGTCAGCTGTACCGCATCGAGCTTCGACCAGAAGGCATCGAAATTGATGTAAACGACTTTGTGATTGCCAAATCCCAGCGGCACAAGGGTGTCGCGGACAAACGCGGCGGAGCCAAGGTAACGGCGATCATCGATCTTCTCAGCATACGAAGCCCAGCTATTCCATCCCATCGGGGCGCCCTCAGCCCACTTGAGAGGCGCATGGATAGCGGCATTGGCTGCACCATAGGCCTCAAGCCCATCGCGCCAGTCGGAGAACGATCCTATAAAGATCCGCGGTGAAATCACGTGCGTGCCGTGCACGATGCCATGCGGAACAGTGTCATGCGTATCTGTCCGGACGCCAGTAGGCGACGAGATACCACCATAGATATCGAGGTCGGTCAGTTGGCCGTCCGCGGCGTGAGCTTCAATGGCTGTCTTCCAGGTGTCATGACTAATCGACCCGAGGATCAGGGCCTGCCGACTTGTATTGTCATAGAGCGCTGTCACTTCGTCGCTGGTGACCAGTTGGCTGGGCTTCAGGTCTGCGGCAGAGACGCTGTTGTAGCGAAACCACATGTCGTTATCGAAGGGAACGTGCAGCACGCGCAGTGACTTGCTTTCGCCTATCTGCACCGTATCCGAGCCCTTGAGCATGACCGCATCGAAGTGCCGTGTGCCGACAGCCCCATCCTTCGGATCGAGTTCTGCCTCAATAGCGATCCAGGGCTTGCCGTCGTAGATCCAGATATGCTGCAAAAGCCCCGGCTGGCCGGGAGCCGTGCTGCGAATGGTGTACTCATGCCCCGCTGTAGCGCTCGCAGCGTGCGGCGTCCTATCCAGTTCGTGTTCCGTATAGGTGGCAGTCGAAAGCTGACGGCCATCTTCGAGACGCGCGCCGCTCGTGATGCCAAGAAGCTTGTGCCCATCACGCCACTCGATATCCATCGTGCCCGTCTGGCGGTGATAGTGGATGGTGAGTAATTGATTTTGGAGCTTTATCTCCTGCTGAGAGATAGCAGGGTTCGCTTGTGCAGCCGCCTGCGAGGTTGTGGAACTTACAAGTACTGTAATGGCCGTCATTCCAGCTATAGCCAACACTCGCCGCAAACTTGCATCGCGTTTCATGAGATCCCCAATAGTTTGTGTAAGAAAAATTGAGGAGAGAACGGACTGAACGTCTGTTCTCTCCCCTGGAGGCAGTGCTACGACTACCGCGACCGGATGGTAGAGATGTACACCTCTTACGTTGTAACTACCAGCGTTGTAGCTTCCGGGGTTGAACTTAGAGAATCATCATAAGGGACATTGCTCACGGTATGCACGCTTATGGAATAAGTCTCGGCCACTGTCGGGACTTAGGTAATAGAAAACTCAGGCAGGGCTCTGAGTGCGACAACCCCACCATCATAAAACGATGGTGCGGTTGTCCAACTTAGTGATCTCCATGACTTGCTGAGGTTGCAATGACCTTCCTCATCAAGTCATGAGGTTAGAAGACGTACTTCGCAGAAAGCTGCAGGAATCGAGCATCCGGCGTGTTGGCTTGGAACGACTTAGGCCCGGTGATCTGACCACCGTTCGAACTGTTGTCCGAAGTTGAGGGATTTCCAAGCGTCGGATGATTCAAGAGATTGAAAGCATCCACACGGAACGAAAGGTATTGTTTTCGGAACGTGGCGAAGTCCTTGAAAAGTGACATATTGACACCATAGTAGCCGGGGCCGTAAACGGTGTTCGATCTGCCACCGAGGAACGACAGTGCTGCCCCTTCGCTCGTGACGGGTGAGGCAATCGTGCAGGGAACGCCGTTGACCACGGTACCTGGCGCCGTGTTAAGCGGGCAGATCAAATTACCCGGTAGCGGGTTGGCAAATGCGCAAGGGTTATACCAATTCGCTTTGTTCCTGGTCTGGGTGGGACAAGTGATATTCGGATTGGAACTATTCGGAGATCCCCCAGGAGCAAATGGGTCACGAATCTCTATAGCTCTTGCACTACCACCGTTCGCGGTACTGATGTTAGAAGTGCCTACCGAAAACGGCGTACCGGTCTGAGCCGCAAAAGTGAGGCTCGAGGACCATCCCCCAACGATCTCATCTTCCCAGCGCGATTTATTCAGGAACGCTTTGCCTCTTCCAAAGGGCAGTTGATAGTTGCCGTTCAATGTAAACCGGTGACGAACGTCGTAGGGCGAGTTGGCGTATTCCTCGGTGTAGGGGATGAGCGCCATATTACGGTCGCCCACCGCAGATTCAAGACCACCTGCGTCGCTGTCGTCAGTCAAGCTATGCGACAAGGTATAGGTCGCCAGGAAGCTGAGACCGTGAGACGCACGCTTTTCCAGTTTGGCCTGCATTGAGTTGTAGTTGCTGATACCGCCATAGTGGATGGTACCTGCACCTCCGAAATCGGGAAACGGCTGATACTGTTGCGTGCTGACACCCGAGGCGAAGAGGCCTCGTATCGTATTGGGGTCGAAATAAAGCGGAAGATGACGCGAAACATTGCCGACGTAACTCACCGTCGCAACCATATTGGTGGTGATCGACCGCTCGACCGACAGGTTGTAATTCATGGTGTAAGGCGTTTTGATGAAGGGATCGATGGCATGAAAGCCTGGGGTCGACACGAAGTTCTGCAGTCCATTACCGGTCTTGGCAACCAGTCCCGTCTCCAGGGTGACGCCTTGGGCGCTAAGTGATGGGCAGCTACCAACAGAGCAAGTAGGGGTGAAGAGATTTGCTGAGTTCGACCAGGGGAAGTTTGTCCCCAGGTTTGTATTTCCCTCGCTCTGCAGGCCTCCGTAAAAAATACCGAAGCCGCTGCGAACTACCGTCTTTGCCGTCGGTTGATACGCAAAGCCTATACGAGGCGCAAAGTTGAGTTCTTGTCCTTTCGCCAAACGCTCATTGTCGTTGTACTGGAGTGCGATATTATCTTGGGCTAACAAGGCTAGGAACGGCGCACCGAGATCTACACCCCGTGACCGGCTGGGAAGCTCATAAACAGCAGATCCTGTGCCGATGCCGAGGTTGGTGGCATTGATGAAGTTTGCCTGGCTTCCGCTATTTTCCTTGTAAGGCTGATAGTGGTCATACCTGAGACCAAGGTTGAGGGTAAAGTTATGAGCCACCTTCCAGTCATCCTGGAAATAAGCGGAGTCATACCACTGCACATCGTTGATTGCCGGGGACGTAGAGATATCGGCAGTATTCATCTGATCGACAAGGAAGTCAGCTGACGAAGCGCCTGTATTTCCTACTCCCACGGCTGCCGTATAGGTACCGGTGTAGAAATATTGCCCGGTTGGAGCTGCCGCATAACGGTCGAAGACGCGGATGGACTGGAACGATACGCCAACCTTCAGAGAATGGTTGCCGATGGTTTTGTTGATGTTGTCCAGAATCTGATAGACGTTCTGGGCTTCGTCCTGTGTACCTACGGAGCCCCACTGCTGGATATTCCCATAGGTTCCATTGCTGAAATAACCCAACGGCAGTCCACCCAGACCAGGTCCCGGAAAAGGAACATTCCCCAAGCCCAGCGATGCGGCGAGCGTGCTGCTGTTCGAGTTCGGCTGGTGGTACTGAGAGTGGATCCAGTTATAACCGAAGCGGAACTCGTTGGTGAGCGTCGGCGCAAAGGCATGGGTCTCGCTCAGGATGAAGTTCTCAGCCAGATTCGTATCGTTTTCGCCGCCGAAACCGCTACCATCAAGGATTGGCCCGAGCGGAAGCCCGTTTGTCTTGATCTCGTGCGCATAGCTATAGCGCGCGTAGACCTGGTCTCTCTGGCTGACGTTCCAATCGAGTCTCTGGTCCCACTGGATTGTATTGTCCGTCTGGCCCAGATTTACGTTGTAGTTGTTGTAGGTCTGTCCCGCAACACCAGCATTCGGATTGGGGTACATGTTGAGGATGTTCTGTGCAACCGAGTTGATCTGGGTAGGGCAGAAAACATTGTTCAAACCATTGCAGGATAGCTTCTGCGCACCGCCGGAGTTCGGCTGATAGAGCTGAACCGCCACGCCCTGCTTCACGAGAACGGGATTTAGAAACTCACTGAAGTTTCCCTGGCGCATCAGCGCTGTCGGCACGGTGAGAATATTCGGATTGGCGATCGAAATACGATTTGCCTCGATGTCGCCGAAGTAGAAGAAGTGGTTCTTCCAGATTGGAAGACCGAGAGTCGCTCCAAACTGGTTCTCGTGGTAAGGCGCAACTGACTGGGCATTCCAAGGCTGCGCATCGAGACTGGTATTGCGCACATACTCCCACACATCACCGTGAATCTGGTTCGTACCGGACTTGATGCTGGCACTCAGCACCGCACCAGCCGAGTGACCGAACTCCGCGCTGAAGTTGCTCGTCTGCAAACTGAACTCAGCCAGTGCATCGGGCGGCGGGCGCACCACGTAGCTCGAGCCATTGAGGAAGTCGATCAGGTTCGTGTTGTTGTCGACACCATCCAGGAGAAAGTCGTTCTGCTCAGCGCTCTGCCCGTTGGCAACAAAGTCGCCTGTGCCACTGCCGCGCGTATTGCCGAACGGAGGAGCAACGCCTGCCGTCAACTGGGCGATGTAGACCCAGTTACGCCCGTTCAACGGAGTGTTGTTAATGGTCTCTGAGCTGATGACCTGCCCGACGGCGCTGGTCTGCGTTTCAAGCAACGGAGACTCGGTCGTAACCGTCACCTGCTGCGTCACCTCACCCGGCTTCAAGGCGAGCGTAACGTTCAGGCGCTGCTGGATGTCCAGGTGCAGGTTCTCACGCACCGTGGTCTGGAAGCTTGGGGCTGTCGCTGACAGCTTGTAGTTGCCGATCTTCACAGGCGCGAAGACGAAGACGCCATCGTTATTGGCCGTACGTTCAAGAGAAAAGGCGGTATCCGTGGCGGTGAGAGTGACCTTTGCCCCCGGGATAATTGCGCCCTGATCGTCTTGAACGACTCCTGTAATCGCGCCCTGATCCGTCTGAGCCCATGCCGAGGGCACGACGAACGCGAGCAGGCAAACAGCGAACAATGCGCTGTAGTAGAAGAGCTTATTGCTTCTATCAACTAATTTTCTAAACATATCTAGGCCTTCCTTTTGATTCAACACCCCGCAATGGGGATCTTCGCTACCGTTCCGATGCGATGTGCATTTCCGCTTTGATCATTCCCTTTGCCACGATGTATACGTATACATGAAACCCTGTATACGTATACATGTGCCGCTCAAAATCTATAGTGGAACGAATAGAACGTTGTCAACTGATTTTTTACAGATGCGATAATCGTTTCACGTGCGGCATCTTCACATAAAGAAGCTCGCAACTACGCTTAGGCTCAAATTCATATTTCAGCCATCCACTCGGCCCAACAAGCACCAGGCACAGCCTTGTCTTTTTGCGATCTTTTCACACCAATATGCTGGCCCCTGGCCGTCCTATCGCTCTTCCAGGTTCTATCGTGCAGCCCGCACCTTTGCCCACCGCAGTCATGACGATTGCCTTCGTCACCGCCAGGGGCGAGCGCTTGAGATTGCCGAACTCGTTTCAGCCAGCACCAAATCAATGTCCAGCAAACAGAACGCGCAGCATGTCCCTTGACGTTGAAGCGTCGGGGAACATGCTGCGCGTTGTCAGCAATAGAGGCCATCAGGATTCAACGGCCTTAGAACTGATGAATCTAGAAATAGAAATTCCCAGAGAGTTGTACCGTTCTGCCGCCAAAATTGAGACCAGTAATTTGGCCAAAGGTGCTGCTGCCCGGATAATTATTGGGTTCCCCGTAGCCCGGAACGTTGAATACGTTGAAGATATCTCCGCGGACCTTGAAGCCCATCCCATGATAAAGATTGAATGCCTTGAAGAGGGAGAGGTCGGTTTTGTTGAAGCCCGGGCTATAGACCAGCGTTCGTCCTGCCGGCCCATAAGCCGCTTTTCCGCCATTGTTCGAGACACTTACCTGCCCGGCTGATACAGGCTGGCCTGGATCGATCGCGACAGGAGGATTGATAAAGGCGCAAGGATTAAACCAGCTCTGCAATGTTTTTGTCTTCGTTGCGCAGGGCAGCCCAAATCCAAGCACCGGGTCAGAAACGCCACCCGGCTTGAAGGGATCGGCGATCCTGACGGCGTTTGCTCGCCCGACCCCGCCTGTTGAGTTGTTGCTGGACTGAATGCTGAGTGGGTTACCAGATTGAACGGAGAATGCTATGTTTGCAGACCATCCACCGACAATCGTGTTGGCAATCCCTTTATGATTCATCCACTGCTTACCGGCGCCAAACGGGAGTTCATACCCTCCTGTCAGGGTAGCCCGATGGCGTACGTCCTGATAAGAACTGCCATAGTCGTAGCTAAGTCCAAGCTGGCGCGCGTTGCGATAATCAATGCCGTTGGAGGCATCGCTCAGCGGCTGACGAGAATCATCGAGGGAATGAGAGAGCGTATAGGACGCGGCAAACTGGAGCCCCTTCGAGAATCTACGCTCCAGCTTTGTCTGCAGCGAGTTATAGTTCGCATCGGACCCATAGACAATATAACTTCCGTAATTGAGATCAGGGTAAGGACGTGCTGCCTGTGAATCATCCCCTGGTCCGACTGGCAGCGGCTGGTTATTCGGGTCGACCGGTGTTTGTAAATGATGCGTTGTCGAACCGACATAAGCAACGGTAGCCGTCAGATTAGAACTGAAGGAACGTTGCACGGTTAGATTGTATTGCTGAGAATAAGGCGTCTTTACATCGTCTGAGCCGTTCAAATTTGGCGAGGCCGCATTCTGGATGATGCCTGTAGCCAGAACCTTGGACCATCCCGTTTCAAGCGTCTGACCGTTGGTCGGGCAGTTTCCATAAACGCAGCCTGTGCTATTGAAGTTGCTATTGAATGCAAAAGGTGGGTTTACGCCTAAATTGAGAGAATATCCGATACCCTCGAGCGCACCGTAGAAGATGCCGTACGCTCCACGAACGACAGTCTTATCGTTAACAGAGTAGGCAAATCCAATACGAGGAGCAAAGTTTTTGTAGTCGGGCTTCACCAGATAATGGTTATCTGTGTATTGCACGACCACACCATCTTTAGCAAAGTTTGCCAGCAGGTTGGCGGGCAGTGGATTACTGCGAGTGCTGGTCGGCAGCAGATAGGTTCCACCGGTGATATTTTGCGCCGGGTTATAGTTCAGCACAGGAACGTTCGGACGAAAATTGCCCATCTGATCGTTCCGCTCCCGCGCCGGCGTGGTGTATTCGTAACGAAGCCCGGCATTGATGGTGAGTTGCGAGGTGGCCTTCCAATCGTCCTGGAAATAGCCTGCACGCACCCAATAGATATTGTTGGTCGTTGTGATATTTGAAAGAGCCGAGCTGTTCATCTCGTTCAACAGCATGTCCGCTGCGCCGTAACCGGTTGTTCCCTGATTATTGGGATCCTGGGTGAACTTTCCACTAAAGTTTATTTGCCCAATCCCATTGTTCGGCTGAAGAGTGGCGACGCGGAGACTTTGAATGTTTACGCCAAAGTGCAGCGAATGATTGCCAACGATGCGAGTGACGTTGTCGTTGATCTGCCAAACGTTCTGGTGCTCATTGGAAGGCTCATATCCTGAGGCTCCAAAGTTGCTGATGCCATTGTTATTGTTCACATTGAAGGCAGGTATACCGCCAAGATTGGGCCCTGTAAGCAGTCCACCAAGCCCAAAGGATTCCGCAAGCCCTGTCTGGTTGTAACCAGCCTGGTAAAAGGCTGAATGATTCCAGTTGTAGCCATACCGCAGCTCATTGATGAACTTCTCGCTAAACTCGTGGGTTTCGCTGAAAGCGAAGCTGCGGCTTTGGTTGATGACGGTCGAACCGCCAAAACCGGCCCCATCCAGAACACCGAAGGGTGAAGGCGAGAATTTAGGCTGATTTTCAAAGCTATATCGAGCGAATGCCTGGTCGTGGCTGGAGATATTCCAGTCTGTTCTTACATCGAACTGGTTGGTATTGATCGCCTGGTGCCCATTGAAGATGTAGTTGTTATACGTTTGCCCCGGAATACCAAAGTTTGGCTCAGGAAAGGCAGCTAGTAGTTTTTGGGCCACTGGATCGACCTGTGCCGGGCAGATAACATTGATCTGCCCATTGCACGAAAGATAGTTGGTGGTCCCATTTGTTCCCGGCGCCGGACCTCCCGCGTTATACAACTGCCGGTCATTATGGTTTGTGAGCGCCGGTTGCAGGAGTTCGCTGAAGTTTCCCTGACGCATCAAGTCGGTCGGTACCGTGTATTGTCCAGAGGAGCTCGTGGTGATTTCGCGCAGACCTTGATAGTCACCGAAGAAGAAGAGTTTATTCTTCCAGATTGGGCCGCCGAACGTAGCTCCGAACTGGTTATAGCGCAGCTCCGGAGAGACACGGCTGAAGTAGTTATTTCCGGTAATGGTGTTTAGTGCATCGTTCTGGAAATACTCCCATGCACTACCATGAAACGAGTTTGTTCCTGATTTGATACTGGCATTGATCACGGCTCCAGCAGAGTGCCCTAATTCAGCGCTATAGTCGCTCGTCTGGATCTTGAACTCCTGAAGAGCATCGGGTGGAGGATTGACGATGAAACTTGCTCCATTGAGGAAGTCCGTCAGATTCGAGTTGTTGTCCACACCGTCAAGAATGAAGTTGTTCTGTTCGGTTCGTTGACCATTGGCCGAGAAATCTCCACTTCCCGCATTTCGCGAACCCTGTTGCCCTTGATTGACGCCGGCGGTCAATTGCGCCAGGAACACATAGTTGCGGCTGGCCAGAGGGGTATTGTTGATCGTCTGCGAGTCGAACACGTGCCCGGAAGACCCATCTTCCGTCTGCATCAAGGGGATGCTTGAACCCGAAACATCTACAGTCTGCGTCGCAGCTCCAACTCGCAGGGTCACGTTCATGCCGAGGCGCTGGCTTACCTGCAGTTCAAAATCAGTGATGGATGTTGTTTGAAATCCGGACGCGGCAGCGGTGATCGTATAGTGACCGATCTTCAACGGCGAAAAAACGTACACACCTCGCTGATCGGTTGTCGTCTTCAACTCAAGCGCCGTCCCAAGATCTTTGATCGTCATACTGGCATTTGGAATGGCCGCTCCTTGTTGGTCAGTAACAGTGCCAGTAACCGATCCCTGGTCGACCTGGGCCCATGCTGATGGCATGGTGAACGAGAGCAGACAAATGGCTGAAAGTGCGCTGTAGAGGAGGAGCTTCTTGCTTCTATCCAGGAAATCTTTAAACATATGTTTAGCCTTCCTTCTGATTCGATCTGCAATCGCAACCTGCTCTGCTGCTCATAAGCAACGTACTTTGCGTAGAGGCCTTACCTACTGATTGATGTATACGTATACACGGAGAGTGTCAGAATCTATATTGGAATGCATAAGGAGTTGTCAACTGAATTTTTCATAGATGCGACAATTACTTCCCCTCAGCCTCACTCTCCGCCGATACCTATGATTGCGCACATACTTAGAGGCACGCCTTAACCATCTCTTCAGCACCAGGTAAGACTTTAGACACTTGCAAGCTTTCCCTCCCAATCCGCTCGACCTCACCGTCATCGGGGTCTACTTCGCCGCGACCATCCTGGTCGGGTGGCTCTTTCGTCGTAAGGCCCATTCCTCTTCCGACTTCTTTCATGCGGCCCGCACCTTGCCCACCGCCGTCACGGCGATCGCCTTCGTCGCAGCCAATTGTGGCGCGCTCGAGATTGTCGGGATTGTCTCAGCCAGTGCGAAATATGGCGCAAAGACGCTTCATTTCTACTGGATAGGCGCCATTCCGGCGATGCTCTTTCTCTCCCTCTGCATGCTCCCGATTTACATGCGGAGCCGCGCACTCACCGTACCGGAGTTCCTGAAGCTGCGCTTCAACGGATCGACACGCACGCTGAATATCGTGTGCTGCGGCGTCATGATGATCTTGGTCTCCGGCATCAGCCTGTATGCGCTGGCACAGGTTTTGCGCACTTTTCTTGGATGGAGTTTTACAGAGACCACATTATCCGCCGCAGCGATCGTCTTCCTGTATGTGTCCCTCGGCGGCCTGACAGCAACGATGTACAACGAGGTCATCCAGTTCGTCTTGATCGTCCTCGGGCTTCTGCCGCTCGTGTTCTTCATCCTGCATGATTTCCACGGCATGGCTGGTCTCACAGCGCAACTGGAGCCTGCCATGCGCCATACATGGGTAGGACTGCCCGTAGCAAATCCTCACGCCATCCCGATGGATGTCGTCGGCGTCTCCATGGGACTGGGGTTTGTTCTCAGCTTCGGATACTGGTGCACAGATTTCGTATTGATCCAACGCGCACTGGCCGCACGCACCACGGCCGGAGTACTCAACACTCCCCTCGTGGCGGCCTTCGTCAAGCTCCTGTTCCCTGTTTTGGTCGTTCTTCCCGGCCTGGCGGCGGCGGTTCTCTTCCGATCCGTTCCCGGGTTCCACTACGACCAGGCGTTGCCGGCTCTGATGATGCGTTACTACCGCCACGGCCTGCTCGGGTTCGGAATTACCGCCATCCTGGCAAGCCTGATGTCGGGACTGGCGGGAAATATCAACGCCCTCACCACCATCTGGACGCACGATATCTATCGGGCCTCCCTGTCGCCGAATAAAAGTGACAGCCACTACGTTCGAGTGGGAAGAATCTCCACCCTGTTCGCGATTCTGCTCAGCATCGCGACGGCCTATCTAGCCTTGTCCTTCAACAACATCATGGACTACCTGCAGTTGCTCTTCTCTCTGTTCAATGCCCCATTGCTGGCGACGTTTCTGCTGGGCATGTTCACGATGTGGGCTACCCCCAAGGCTGGCTTCTGGGGGCTCTTGATTGGGACACTCTCGTCGGTCGTGCACAACCTCGCCTACCGCCTGCACTGGATTACGTATGGAAGCGATATGAGCGCCAACTTCTACGGAGCCATTCTTGCCTTCTCCAGTTGTCTTGTCGTCACGGCCCTGCTGAGTGCGTTTACTCCGGCAAAGTCACGCGAGGAACTCGCCGACCTTACCTGTTGGACAGGCACACATCATGGCATTCAAATCCCCAGAGCGGCCGTGGTGCTTGCCGGTGTTGCACTCGTCATCTGCATCTTTTTGAGCATTCTTTTTCGATAGGGTGAAGCCGCAATGCGGTGCTTGAGTTTGCGGCGGCAAGAGAAATAACCAGTTTGTAAGTGGAACGAAGTGATGCTTGGAGCAGGAAGAACTATGAAAAATATTTTGAATACCCTTTTGTCCTCTGATAAAAGCAGCGCCAACGGATTTCATCTTGTGTACAGGATGTTGCTGGCGACAGCGATCTTCATCGCTCCCCTGTGCCTCCGGGCTCAGGCGCAGACATCGTCTATCCACTTCGACAAGCAGACGAAGGTCTTCCGCATCGATGCAGCCGACGTGTCTTATATCTTCGGCGTCAATGAGAACAAGCAGGTTCAAACTCTTTACTGGGGCAAGCGTCTCAGCGCTGCAGACACCTTTGCTGCCTCTAAGTCCGCCCCAGGAGCTTCGTCCTCCGATCCATCCATAGACACGACACGGCAAGAGTTTGTCGCATGGGGTGGAGGACTGTACGTCGAGCCGGATCTGAAGGTCACCTTTCCCGATGGAAACCGAGATTTAGTTCTGCAATACGTCTCGCATACCATTGCCGGTAACCATCTGACCCTGCAGCTCAAGGACGTATCGCGCGACGTCTACGTCGAACTGCAGTATGAGATTGACTCGGAGACCGGCATCCTGCGCCGTTCGGCAGAGGTGCAGAATAAGACCTCCCTGCCGTTGACGATCGAGCAGATAGCCTCCGGCACGTGGACACTACCTCGCGCTCAGGATTATCGACTGCACTACCTTACAGGGCGCTGGGCCGGAGAGTGGAACCTTCGTGAGCAGGCAATCCAACCGGGCAAAATTACTTTGGAGAGCCGGCGCGGATCGACTGGAGCGCAAAATAATCCCTGGTTCGCAATCGACCGCAACAGCTCGAACGATCAGGATCAGGGCGATGTCTGGTTTGGCGCCCTCGGTTGGAGCGGGTCCTGGCAGATCAATATAGAACAGGATCAGATTCAACAGGTACGCGTAACCGGCGGCCCTAATAGCTTTGACTTCGGCTATCGCCTGGCCGCGGGCGAAAGCCTGCAATCGCCCTACTTCTATGCAGGCTACTCGCATGACGGCATTGGTGGAGCTTCTCGCCTGCTGCACCGATTTGAACTCTCCAGCATCCTGCCAGGCGCATCTCACCCCAAGTTGAGGCCTGTGCTTTATAACTCATGGGAAGCTACCGGTTTTAATGTCGACGAAGCGGGCCAGGAAGCCCTTGCAGAGAAGGCCGCCAGCATCGGGGTAGAGCGCTTTGTCGTAGACGATGGCTGGTTTGGACAGCGCGCGGACGATCATGCCGGGCTGGGCGACTGGTATGTGAATCCCGTAAAGTTTCCGCATGGCTTGAAGCCTCTGATCGACAAGGTGCATTCGCTGGGGATGGACTTTGGCCTATGGATTGAGCCGGAGATGGTGAATCCCGATTCAGACCTCTACCGCAAGCATCCCGACTGGATATTGAACTTCACCGGAAGACCGCGCAGCGAGGGACGGCACCAGTTCGTACTGAATCTTGCCAGACCCGATGTCCGTGAGTATGTCTTCAACTTCATCGACAAGTTACTCGATGAGAATGACATTGCCTTTCTCAAGTGGGATTACAACCGTAACTGGTCGGAGCCAGGCTGGCCTGCGGTCTCACCCGACGAGCAAAAGAAGGTGTACGTCACCTACACGCAGAACCTCTATTCCATCCTGGAGGAGTTGCGCAGGAAACACCCGAAGATAGAGATCGAAAGCTGCTCCGGTGGAGGCAGCCGTGTCGATCTCGGCATCATGCGCTACACCGATGAGGTATGGCCCTCCGATAACACCGATGCCTTCGACCGCCTGAAGATACAGGACGGATTTACCTATGCCTACACGCCCGGCGTGATGATGGCCTGGGTAACTGACACGCCAACTCAGATCAATCATCGGACGGTTTCTCTGGACTATCGCTTCCTTTCCTCCATGCAGGGATCGCTGGGCATTGGAGCAAACCTCAACGACTGGAAACCGGAAGACTTTGCCACGGCAAAGAAGATGGTGGCACAGTACAAGCAGATTCGCGAGATCGTGCAGCGCGGCTCTCTGTACCGCCTGATTTCGCCACGAGATGGCAGCGAACAGTCGGTCACAGAAACGGTCTCACAAGACCAGACACGGGCTGTAGCCTTCGCCTTCCTGCATTCGAGCGAAATGCTCTACCCTTTTCCGCGAATCTATCTTCGTGGTCTAAAACCGGATGCCCTCTACCGGATTGAAGCACTGGATGGGAAGCTGGCCGGCGATTCACCGACGGTTGCCAGTGGAGCCTTCTGGATGCAGCAGGGCGTTGATGTAGACCTCAAAGGGGACTTCCAGGCCGCTGCGTTCTCCCTGAAGATCGTCTCCCAATAAATTGAGCCTCCGCTGCATCGTGAAATGCCGCGGAGGCTCAGGCGTTATCACTACCGTGTCGTCATAGCGTCTGTAGCGTTGCCTACAACGGCTCCGTTATTGGACGAGAAGACAAGGCTGGTGGCAAAGCGAGCACTCTCCGAGCATCTCGCAAAGTCGATTGGAACCACGATCGCTTTATGAGCTCCCGGAGCGATATCTCCTACCTCAAGCGGAAGACGCGCCAACACCTTGGGATGGCAGGTACCTTTGCCACTGGATTGTGTCAGTGAGAGAAGGTTCACCTCCGCCTGTCCAGCCTTGATCTTGCTCGTGTTGGTAAGCGAGAGCTGCCAGAGACGAAGTACCGGAAGGCCCAGCTTGGCTGTAACCGCTCCCGAGAGCGTCGCTGTTCCTACGGTTGGAGAGATAGCGATCCTATCGAGGTCCGGCGCAAAGTTCGTCGGATTACCAAACTGGATCGTGTTGACACCCGCCTGCAATGTAATCGGAACTACAGTACTGGTGGGCAGGCTGAAGCTGCTTCCATCAAGATCAAGCTCCGTACCCGTTCCTCCATTGACACTGATGAAGTAAGAGCGAGGACCGCTGGTCAGGTAATCGATCTCCATCTGATAGGTACCGGCCGTCGGAACGCTCACATTCGTGAACGTTACATTGGCGCCAGCGCCACCCAGATTCCCTGCCTTCGAACCGGCGGAGCAGTTACCGCAGTAAGAGACACTGGCAGTGCCGCCGATCGTAGCAACCTCCGCCTCATACCCAGTCCAGTTCGGAGCGGGAGCCGATCCATCTCCACTGATCACGATACGGTCGAGATCGGGAGGATAGCTGGTCGGATTGCCAAATTGAATGCTGTTCATGCCCGCATTCAACTGGACGGGAACGGTGGTGCTGGCAGGGATGTTGAAGCTTCCGCCACTTACATTCAGAGTTGCAGGCAGACCGCCATTGACCTGATAGATCAGTGCTCGTGCACCGACCGTCATCGAGTCGATCTCCATCTCATAGGTGCCAGCCCGTTCGACGCTGATGTTATTGATCGTCAGCGTATTGTTGGGACCTATTCCAAGGTTGCCGACCTTCAAACCACCCGAGCAGTTCGAGCAGGAAGCTACAGAAGCCGATCCGCTTACAACGCCGGCCTCTGCCTCATACACCTGAGAGTGAGGAACCATTGCACGACCGGTTGGAGATACCTTGAGCAGGCGTACGCCGTGGCCAAGCACAACGGCACTGAAGCCGCTATTCACCGGGCCCAGATCAATGTGGCTCCACAGGTCGCGGACAGCAGAGGCTCCCGTAAAGCCCAGCGTGCCCCAGGGAAGCGTCATCGAAGTGGGAAAGGCATTCAGATTGAAGAGAGCAACATAGTAGCTGCCATCGGCCTGCTTCGATGCCCAGATGGGATTGAAGCCACCCGCAACCTCCTGCGCAGGATATCCCGACTGGTCGACAGCAATCACTTCGTCGTTGCTCAGAAGCTGTACGCCCGCGCTGTCCAGGGCAGTCAAATCACCGCCGATAAACATAGGCGCGTTGCCCATAGCCCATAGTGAGATCGCAGACTGCTGCTCCGTGGAGCTCAAACCATCCGTGTTGGAATTACCCACCTCAAGAGAGTCGAGATCGTTCCAGCCAACAGTAGGACCGGAAGCCTTCTCCCAGCCGACGAGATCATAGAAGCGCTGCGTCACCATGTTCCAGTTCGTAAGGGTAGAGCAGTTCCCTTCGCACTCGACATCGCCTTCAATGCGGCGAGCATTCGCATAGGTCTGCCAGGTACTCAGGTAATCCTGATCGAGTGCCCATGAGATGGTGAACCACATAGGATGGCTGTTCTGTTTAATCGCCGTAGCCCATGCCGCAACATCGTCCCGGTTATCGATAGCGGTGTTGTCGTTATAGGATCCTGGTGTGACTGCATCAAGCTTGATAAAGTCGATCCCCCACGAAGCAAACAGGTTGACGACAGAGGTGATGTACTCCTGAGCACCGGGCTTGGTGAAGTCGATCTTGTAGTGAAAGGGAGAAGTCCCCGATCCACCAAAGGCGTTCCCAGCGGTATAAGGAACCGTGAGAATATCCTGGATGTGATACGGCGTGCCCAGGATAGGGTAGTTGGCCTGTACCGCAGGCTGTTCTACGCCGGGAATCCAGTAGATGCCGGCCTTTTGTCCATTTTGATGGATGTGCGTCACAAGGGCCGTGATGTCTGGAAAGTTCGGGGCAGCGGGAATAGGTCTGCCATTCGCATCGAAGGTGGACATCCATCCGGAGTCCATATTGATGTAGTTATAGCCATGGGCCTGCAGGCCCGAAGCCAGCAACGCATCCGACTGGGCTTGAATATTTGCTTGCGTAAGAAAGTTGCTGGTGATCGTCTGCTGGCTGAAGCTACTCCAACCGAGATACGGTTTTTCCGCGACACCGGCTGACTGAGCGAGTGCGGATACAGCAGAGGTGAAAAGCGAAGTCACGACGAGAGCGGCAGTATAGAAGGTACGGCGACGACGATGGTTGCGTACTGGAGGCGCAGTCTGCCTATCAGGGCCGACTAAGGGACGAGGCTGGGGCAATATCAGAGTCACTGTATTTCCTCTCTTGCTATCGAACCAGCTAGCAAGTAGCCGATTGAATTTCACTGGCTTACTCAGTGCGGGGGCAGACCGAAGAAAGTCGCACGAGTTACCGCTCGCAGCTGCGCGCACCCTGCTGCAGGACATCCATGAAGGCACACCTCACCTGAAACGCGGCCACGGTTCATCCGAGCCTCGCGAATTCCCGTGCCCGTTTGAATCCATCTCTTCAGGTCAAGAACTAGCGGTACTATGTATACGTGTACATAAGGAAATTTGGCAAGTCTGGAACAAATTTATTAACCGGACGTCTATTGAATGGACACCCACATTTTTATTCCCTTGCTTGTTCTTCCTCTAACCCCACACACTGCTTATCACGACGAAGGAGTTGAACCGCACGATGGACATGCGCGAGATTGCCAAATTGGCCGGAGTATCGAGTGCCACCGTATCGCGTGTCATTAACGGGTCAAGCCTTGTGCGGCCCGAGACCGTCGAACGCGTTCGCAAGGTCATCGACGAAGTAAAGTTCTTTCCCAACAACAGCGCTACAACGCTGAAGTACGGCAGAAGCGGTACGTATGGCTTGATCATCCCGGACATCACCAATCCGTTCTTTCCCGAGTTCATCAAGAGCTTCGAAGGAATCGTCGTTGAAAACGATCAGGAGATGCTGATGGCAACCACCGACTTTCACTCCGGCCGCATGCAGCAATCGATTCGACGCATGTTGATCCGCAAGGTGGATGGCGTAGCCCTGCTGGCCTCGGAGATCGAAACCGAACCCTTCGAAGACCTCATCCAGAATCGAGTTCCCTTAGTCACCATGGATCGAGGACATATCGGCAATGGGCTAAGCGATGTCGCCATCAACAACAAGAGCGGCATGGATCAAGCCTTGCGCCATCTGAAAGATCTGCGCCATAAAAAGATCGGTTATATCGGCGGCTTTGCCGGTCTCACTATCTCGGACCACCGTGTCGAGGCCTTTATGCGCGCGCTGAAGCGGGTCGACATCGTGCCACGGCCGGAGTTCATCAAGGTCGGCAACTACCGCATCACCGGCGGCATGACGGCCATGACCGAGTTACTGTCACTCAAAGATCGGCCGACCGCAGTATTAGCCGCAAATGACCTGACAGCTATCGGCGGTATGCGCGCGGCGATGAAGATGGGATTCTCCATCCCAGGTGACCTGTCGATCATTGGGTTCGACGATATCGACATGAGCGATATCGTGCATCCGCCGCTCACGACCCTGCGGCTTTCAAGGCATGAATTGGCAAAGGTCTTCTTTGACGCCCTCGAACACCTCAAGTCCAAACCCCACGCCCAGGGAGAGCAACTCAGCGTAAAGACAAGCCTGATCGTACGTGAGTCCACAGGGCCTGCGCCGAAGCGTTCAGTGTAAGCAGGCTACTGTTCTTTGCTTTTGCTTTTGCTTTTCTGGTTTGTCATTCCGACCCTGAACGTAGCCGAAGGGGAGCGAACCTGCTTCCTCCCGTTTTTCGCTCGTATCGCCTAGAAAGCTACAGGCAGAAACCAGAAGGCCAGGGTTCCCGCTGGCACATAACGCTTGGGGCAGTACCGGCAAAAAGCGGGAGACAGCAGGCTCACTCCCCTTCGGCTACGCTCAGGGTCGGAATGACAAGCCAGAAAAGCAAAAGCAAAAACAAAAACGTTTATATTGAGCGCTCAAATACAAAAACCCCACCCAAGCCGAATACGATAAACAGCAAAGTATATCTATAACTTGCCTATCAGACGTTCCACCAAGCCGCACTAGACAATTTTGAGCGCTCATCCATATACTGCGATTCAACGAATAGAAGCTTGAAAGTGACCGCTATGCCTGGCCAGTTACAAGGAAAATGCATTCTGATCACCGGCGGCGCACAAGGGATCGGACTCGAATGCGCCCGCGCCTATGTCCGCGAGGGTGCCCGCGTCGCTATCGCCGACGTCGATCGGAAGCAAACTGAAAAAGCAGTCGAGGAACTCGGAGCCTCCACCCTCGCAGTCGATTGCGACGTAGCAGACGGAGCCTCTGTCACCAGGGCCGTCGCGCAGATCACTGCAGCGTTCGGAGCCATCGACGCTGTCCATAACAACGCCGGTGTCAGCATGCCGTCGAAGCCTCTCCACCTGACAGAAGAAGACGAGTGGGACCGCCTGCTCCGCGTGAACCTGAAGTCTGTCTTCTGGACGACGAAGCTCTGCCACCCTTATCTAAAAGCCTCGCACGGCTCGATCCTGAACACCGCGAGCATGGTGGGCGTCATAGGGCAGTCGAACCATGCGGCCTATGTGGCGACAAAGGGCGGGATGATCTCGCTGACCAAGGCCATGGCCCTGGACTACGCCGCCGACGGCATAAGAGTCAACGCGGTCTGTCCCGCCGGGGTCTGGACTCCGATGCTGCGGCAGTGGGCTACAGAGCAGGAAAATCCCGCGGAGATCGAGTCCTACCTGGATCGCATCCACCCGCTTGGTTATTGCCCTGGAGGCGACGTCATCGCGGACGCCTCCGTCTTTTTACTATCACCCGCGGCGCGCTTCATCACCGGTTGCATCCTGCCCGTGAGCGGCGGCGCTGAACTTGGATACAAGCTATGAACATCACGAAGATTTCAGCAGAAGATCGCCGCTTCAAACTTGAAGCAGGCGCCGGATCAGATGCCGTGCACTCCGATCCGGTCTACTCGTTCGCGGTAACCCGCATCGTGCTCGACTCGGGACTGGCAGGCACCGGCCTGGTATTGACGATGGGCCGAGGAAACGACCTGGTCTGCGGAGCAATCGAGCTTCTGGGACAGCAACTCAAAGGCCGCGACATCGAAGAGTTGATGGCGAACTTCGGAGTGACCTTCCGCAAGCTCGCCGACGACGTACAGCTTCGCTGGCTCGGGCCGCACAAGGGCGTCGTCCACCTTGCACTGGCGTCCATCACCAATGCCTGCTTCGATCTCTGGACCAAGTCTCGTGGCGTGCCGCTATGGAAGCTTCTGCTTTCGCTGTCCCCTGCCGAGGTTGTGCAACTACTCGACCTCAGTTATCTGGAAGACGTACTCAATCACTCTGAAGCGCTCCAACTGCTGACAGCCGAACTGCCCTCACGAGTCTCCAGAGAAGGTGTGCTCACTACCGGATATCCCGGTTACGACACCAGCGTCGGCTGGTATCAGTACGATGCGGCGCAGATCGAAGACAAGGTAAAGCGCAGCCTCGATGAGGGCTTCGGAGCCTTCAAGCTGAAGGTGGGCGGACCGCTCGACCATGATCTGGCACGCGCGCAGGGACTGCGCAAAGTGGCCGGCGAAAAGGTCACCATCATGTTCGACGCCAATCAGCAGTGGAACCTCCCGCAGGCACTCGTTGCGTGCAAGGAACTCGGAGCCTTCCGCCCGCTATGGATCGAAGAGCCCACGCATCCCGACGATATCTTCGCTCATCAGACCCTCGCAAAGGCCATCGCTCCGCTAGCTCTTGCCCTGGGAGAGCACGTTCCGAACCGGGTGATCTTCAAGAACTATCTCCAATCCGGTTGCGTGGGATTCCTGCAGCCTGATTGCACGCGGCTGGGCGGCATCAGCGAGTTCATTACAGTGAGCCTGCTGGCAAAGAAGTTCGGCGTGCCGGTCATTCCCCACGTCGGCGACATGGGACAGATCCACCAGCACCTCGTGCTCTTCAACCGCATCGCCATCGGCCATCCTGAGGAGTTCCTGGAGTACATCCCGCACCTTAGCTCTCACTTCGTACATCCTGTCGACCTGCGAGATGGGCGCTACCAGACACCGCAGGAAGCCGGAAGCAGCACGGACTTGCTATGAGCTCGAACACCCTGGGGATCGTACTGTCGTTGCTGGGCGGAGTGCTGGTCGGCAACTGCATGCTTCCGCTCAAACGTATTCGTACCTGGCCCTGGGAGTGCTCCTGGCTGATCTTCAGCATCATCTCGCTGGTGATCGTGCCTTGCGGGCTGGCCTGGCTCGCGCTGCCCCACTGGCCTACTCTCTATCTTTCGCTAAACGCCTCTGAACTCCTCCCGCCTTTTCTCTTCGGAATAGGCTGGGGGATCGCGCAGGTGCTCTTCGGCCTCGCCGTCGTTCGCCTTGGCATGGCGCTGGGATTCACTCTGGTCGTGGGACTCGGCACCGTCTTCGGGACGCTGATTCCCTTCTTCGCCCGGCATGAGGCCAGCCTCGTCAGCAGGAACAGCCTGATGCTTCTTTCCGGCTGCTTCCTGATGATGCTTGGAGTCGGCCTATCCGGGTGGGCCGGCCGATTGCGCGAGGCACGCGGAGAATCCCAGAAGGGAAAGAACTATGGAGCCGGCCTGCTGATCGCCGTGGTCTCCGGCGTACTTTCCTCCATGCTCAATCTGTCCTTCTCCTTCGGACAACCTCTTACCCAGGCAGCGCTGAAGCATGGCGCGCCACCGGCACTGGCCGTTCTCGCCGTGTGGCCGATTGCACTGGCAGGAGGCCTACTGCCGAACGTGGGATACACGCTCTATCTGCTCAACCGCAACCGTAGCTGGAACAAGCTGCGCTCGGTCTATCCCGACTTCTTTCTCAGCCTGCTCATGGGTCTGCTCTGGATCTTCGCCGTCGCGATCTACGGGTTGGCGGCGCACCAGCTAGGCCGCCTTGGAGATTCTGCCGGATGGGCTATCTACCAGATCACGATGGTACTGACAGCCTGCACAGCGGGCGTGCTCTCCGGTGAATGGAAGAGAGCCTCAGGGCGTTCCATCACGGTCTTCTCGCTCGGCATCGCCGCACTGGCCGTAGCGATCACGATAACGGCCAGCTCCACGCGCTAAGGTACTCCTGCAAGCATCAAAGTCGCTCTAGAATGTGGATAGCACACGCGAGATCAAATCAATGGCTGCATCCACCGATTCGAAGGCGAAGCCTTCTCTTTTACTGAAACAGAGCCTGGCAGCACGACTGAAACAAGAGATCATCCGCGGCACGCTCCCCCAGGGGCAACGGATCGTGGAAAAGTTCTGGGCACGCAAGTTTGAGGTCGCCCAGACGTCGGTGCGCGAGGCGATCAATCTCCTCATCAGTGAAGGTTTTGCCACCAAAAACTCCGGCCGAAGCGCTCGAGTCACCTCCTACTCCGTTCGCGATATCGGCCATATTTACGAGGTGAGAGCTGCGCTGGAAGGCCTCGCGGCCCGGCTGCTCGCACAGGCAAAGGCCGACCTGAGCCCTTTGCATCAGGCTGTCGCAGGCATGACCAAAGCGATCCAGCGAAAGAACATCACCGAGTTGCTGGAAGCCGATCTACTCTTTCATCAGCGTCTCTGCGAACTCACAGGCAACGATTTTCTGGCACAGCAGGCCCGCATGTTGCTGGTGCCGCTCTTCGCCTTCGTCTCCATGCGAACCGGAGCCGATCCCCGCCTTGCGGCATCCTGGACCGAAGATGTTGAACGGCATCGGGCAATCATTCTTGCCATCGAAGACGGAGAACCCATGCTGGCGGAACTATCGGTCCGCAATGCCATTCAGAGATTCGGCGCGCGCGCCAGTGAAATCTGGCAGTGATCACCGCTCTGGATCCCTCGAACGAACCATGCAAAAACTCACCGGGTAACGGCTTGCCGGCATCCAGGTGGCCTTCTTGATAACAATATCAATGCGCCATTCAATCACCCTCATGATAATCCCTGGCATTTCATGCCGTCGCGTGCGATTCGAGGCTTGCAGATTGTATGTTTGACAGTGCATCATGACGGACGCAGGCTAAAAATACTTAATGGGAACGATTATCATTAAACCAACCGAATACACGGCCAAGACAACTCTCCGGAACACAACCATTGGACAGGCATGGCTGGAATAAAGAATCCATGACCGCACGACAAGACCGGCAGCACCCCTGACTGTTCAACCACACACCGGAGTTCTGGAAAGCAGAAAGAATCTGATGGACGAACTATTTTCGATTGGCGTTGACCTGGGCGGCACAAATCTGAGAATTGCCTCTTATACAGACGGCACCGATTTTCTCGATACCATCCTTGTGCCGACACGTCTCGCCGAAGGCCGTGATCGCGTCGTGCGCGACATGTGCGAGGCGATCAACGCGCTCGCGATCAAAGATTATGGAAACCGGCGGCTGGCCGGCGTTGGAATAGGCACACCGGGCCCGCTCGAGCTGCCGGAGGGCATCCTTCGGAATCCACCGAACCTTCCTGGCTGGGATGGATTCGATCTCCGCCAGGCCGTCGAGTCGACCCTGGGACGCCCTGTCGAGATCGAGAGCGACGCCAACATCGCGGCCCTCGCGGAGTTTAAATTTGGGGCAGGCCGCGCCCATAACGTCAAATCCCTCTGCATGCTCACGCTCGGCACAGGCGTCGGCAATGGCCTCATCCTGGGCAAGCACATCTGGCACGGATCAACGGGCATGGGCGGCGAAGGCGGCCACATCGTCGTGCAGGATATTGGCGGCGCTCCGTGCGGCTGCGGCGGCTATGGATGCCTCGAACAATACGCCTCGGCGCCAGCCATCGTACGCATGGCTGGCGAACTCATGGGTCCAGCCGCCCCGTCCACCTCTGAGGAGATCGCGCATCTGGCGATGGCAGGCAATCAACAGTGCCTCCAGGTCTTTGAAAGAGTCGGCCATGCCCTCGCCATCGGGCTCACGGGCCTGATCAACACCCTCAACCTGCCGCTCTACCTCATTGGAGGCGGCGTGTGTGAGGCGTGGGATCTCTTTGCCCCGGCCATGTTCCGCGAGTTACCTGTGCGCAGCTACGTCTACCGGCTTACCGCACCTGATGTTTTGCAGCCCGAGCACCTGGAGCGGCACAAAACCTATATTCTGGGCGCGCAGCTCGGTCCTTCGGCTGGCCTTCTCGGAGCCTGCCTTCTGCCCTTGCATCAAAAATCAGGTTCGTCTCAGATCGCGGAGGATACTCTTGTCCATCAATAGATACATCGTGCGCAGCACCTTCGTCGGAGCGCTTGGCGGACTGCTGTTCGGGTTCGATACCGCCGTGATTTCAGGAACGACCGCCGGGCTGACCCACGCCTATTCTCTCTCGCATAACCAGCTCGGCATCACCGTAGCCATCGCGCTGGTCGGCACGGTAATCGGCGCTGCAACGGCGGGCTCGCTGGGCCAGCGCTATGGATCGCGCGAGATGCTGCGGCTCACGGCGATTCTGTATGTGCTCTCAGCCATTGGATGTGCGTTCGCCCCAAGCTGGGTCTTCCTG
Organism: Granulicella mallensis MP5ACTX8; assembly: GCF_000178955.2. NCBI lineage: Bacteria > Pseudomonadati > Acidobacteriota > Terriglobia > Terriglobales > Acidobacteriaceae > Granulicella > Granulicella mallensis. The sequence goes on from NC_016631.1 coordinate 3,328,748, forward strand.
CTGGCAGCCCGCTTCCTGGGAGGATTGGGCATCGGCGGCTCGTCCGTACTCGGCCCCGTTTATATCGCGGAACTGGCTCCTCCAAAGCTGCGCGGCCGGCTCGTCGGCACGTTCCAGATCAATATCGTCGTCGGCATTCTGCTTGCCTATCTTTCGAACTATCTGATCAGCCTCTTGAACCTGGGTGCGCGCGAGTGGCGCTTCCAGCTTGGGATTGCTTCGGTTCCTGCCGCGATCTTTTTCGCCCTGCTCTTCGGCATCCCGCGTAGCGCACGCTGGCTCACAACCCAGGACAGGCTCGACGAAGCACGCGAGGTCCTCGAGATGATGGGCTCGCCCAACTCCGAAGCCGAGCTCGCCGATATCCGCGAGTCCCTGCATATGGAGCTCAACCAGAAACAGGCCTCGCTCTTCGAATCCACCGGCAACCGGCTGCGCTACGGCAAGCCGATCTTTCTAGCCATCGCCATCGGCGCGTTCAACCAGCTCAGCGGCATCAATGCGATTCTCTACTACCTGAACGATATCTTTGCCGCAGCAGGCTTCAGCCGCGTCTCCGGCAACATGCAGGCAGTAGCTATCGGTGCGATGAACCTGGTGGCGACGCTCGTCGGCATGACCTTGATCGACCGCGTTGGCCGCAAGATGCTCTTGCTGATCGGCGCGATTGGCACAGCGATCTGTCTCTCCATCGTTGCAGTGATCTTTGCCACGAACCAGCATAAGGTCATGCTGGTCTGGGCTCTTGTCGCCTACATCGCCTTCTTCGCCATCTCGCAGGGAGCAGTCGTCTGGGTTTATATCAGCGAGATCTTTCCAACGCGCGTTCGAGGCAAAGGACAGAGCCTCGGCTCCGGTACGCACTGGGTCCTGAATGCGGCCCTCTCGTGGATCTTTCCAGTGATCGCCGCTCGCTCCGGGGCGTATCCGTTCATCTTCTTCGCGGCGATGATGGTGCTTCAATTCATCGTCGTTCTGGTGTTCTTCCCCGAGACCAAACAGGTCTCTCTGGAAGAGCTGCAACGCAAGCTGAAGATCGCGTAGACGAATGACTTCAAGCACAATGCACTCATAGCTTTTGTTTATGTCTTCCCACAGAATCGTCATCCTGAGCGGAGCGTCCCGGCTTTTGGGGACGCTCAGTCGAAGGACCCCGAGGGTTGTAATCTTGCCCTTTCTCTTCGCTCCTTTTCTACCTCAAGCGCTCGAGCCTGAACCTTCGTGCTGGAAAAGGTCTCGACATCGTGGCGAGATAAAGTCCCTCGGGGTCCTTCGACTCCGCACCTCGCAAAAAACGCGAGGCGCTCCACTCAGGATGACGTTTCCGTGGGGAGACAAAATATGTGATTAGGAGTTATCTCCGATTCACCAGACACTAGCACCCGATAGGCCGGGCCTTCAGCCCTTAATTTCTTTACCTCTTATGCTTCCCCGCATGGTGAAGCGCCCACTGATTCACTTCTGTCCCTGCAAGCAGAAACGCACCTGTGCCAAAGACATAACTGGCACCCAGCGTATAAGCTCCAGGAGCCGCGCCCACCGGCTGAATGCATCCCAACCGTCCATCGGCATAGATGTGACCCACCAATCCCGCCCAGCCTTTGGCCACGACCGGAGCGAACACCTTCTCATCCAGCAGATGGTGATTCAAGCCCCAGGCCATTGAGTAAACAAAGAAGGACGATCCCGACACCTCGGGATAGGGATAATCGGCTGCATCCAGCAGCCCCGGCCGCCACAAGCCATCCTCCCCCTGCAGCTTAGCCACGGAGGCTGCCATCTGCTGCAGCCTGTCGACATAGAACGCGCGGCGCGGATCGTTTGCAGGCAGGCTCTCCAGCACCCGCACCAACCCACCCATCACCCATCCGTTGCCGCGCGACCAGAAGACCTTCTTCCCATTCTTCTCATGCTTGTCGAAGTAGCTCTTATCGCGAAAGAAAAGACGCTCCTGCGGGTCCCACAACAGGTTCGAGGTCACCAGCCACTCCTGATGCATGTAGCCGAGATAGCGTGCATCGTGTGTCGCCGCCGCCAGCCCTGACCATACCGGCGGAGCCATGAATAGAGCGTCGCACCACCACCAGACCGGCTTGGCCGCATCGTCGGGAATCTGCATAATCTCGTCGAACTGGCTGTGGAGAGCCTGGATGCGCTGTGGATCGGGCTTCTCCCGATACAGCCACAGATAGGACTGGCCAATCGCCTGATCGTCGGCGTGTGTCTTCCGCGGCCCCAGAGTCCACTGATAGTGCTTCGCCACCTTCTTGACGGCGTCGCTGTACTGCGGATCGTGAAGCGTCTCGGAGGCGGAGAGCAGCCCCACATACAGGGTCGCAAACGTCCAATCCTGGCTGGGTGAATCTGCAATACGAGGCGTCTGCCAGTCCGCGACCTTCTTCATCGCCGCCAGGATCGCGGTAGATTTCATCTCACCGGAGAGGTTCGTCGCCAGCGGCCCCGGATCAGCAGGGGCATCTCCCACCGAGGCCTGCCGCTCATTCGCCGTCATCTGGGCCTGTCCCGGATGAGTCCCCCCGGCCATAAAAAGGATCGAACCTGCCAGTGCCACAACTAAAATCCGCTTCATCCGTTTCCCTCTCATCTATCCCCGGCGCAGCCGGAAACGATTACCCCTAACGAGGATCGTTATCATTGCTGATTTAACCTGTTGGCAACCATCATGCACGCAAAAACATAGGCTGGGCAAGTGAAATAACCCCTGTGATTCGCAGGAGATCCGGTAACTAGCTCTCATCTCTGAGCGGAGACCTCCTGCCCCGACGAAAGGAACATACCCTATGCCCCTTCCGTTAACGTCATTTATGCTTGGTGCACTATGCGCAAGACAGAACCCCGTATACCAACCATTCGCGAAGTGGCAAAGCTGGCCCGTGTCGGCCTGATGACAGTCTCGCGCGTCATCAACAATCACCCCTCGGTGCGCCCTTCAACCCGCAAGAAGGTGGAAGCAGCCATCGTGCAGCTTGGTTATCGCCAGAACGAGGCCGCCCGCCTGCTCAAGGGCCAGCGCGCCAAGATGATCGGTCTCATCGTTCCGGACCTCTCCGATGCCTTCTTCGCCTCCTGCGCTCACACTGTTCAGCACATCGCACGCGCCCATGGGTACATGACGCTCGTCGTCTCCTCCGAACGCGATGCCGATCTCGAGTTCCAGCAGGCCGAACTCATGGCCAGCAGAAAGGTCTCCGGCCTGCTCATCGTCACCTCCACCCGCCGCGGCGACGACCGCCTGCGCGAGCTGCAGAATACTGGCCTCGCGATCGTGGCCTTTGACCGGCCACTCCCTGGCTCCGATGCCGACTGCGTCCTGGTCGAAAACCGTACTGGTGCCGAAGAGGCAACGCAGCACCTCATCTCCCATGGCCACAAGCGCATTGCCTGCGTGGGCTATGACGAAGAGACCTACACCATCCACGAGCGTGTCCTGGGTTATACCCATCACATGAATGCCGCGGGATTGAAGCCGAATATCGCGCTCGGCCTGCTGACTCTCGATGGCATACGCGAGTGGCTCACCGAGGTTCTCGCTAGTAAGAACAAGCCTACGGCGATCTTCTCACTCAACCATCGCACTTCTATCTACCTGCTACAGGCTCTGGCCGAGCAGAAGCTGCGCATCCCCCAGGACATGGCCATCGTCGGCTTTGATGACTTCGATCTCGCATCCATCATCACGCCGCCGCTCACCACCGTTGCGCAGTCCCCTGTCGAACTGGCGCGCCGCTCCATGGGTCTCCTGCTCGAGCGCATCCAGAAGACCCATGACGGGATCGAATCCTCTCCCGCCAAGATCCTTCTGCCGGTCAAGCTGATGGTGCGAGCCTCCTGTGGTCCGCACGAAGAGCGTCCTGCCTGACATTTTTCAAAACCTTATCGGCTAATGGAAAGTGCCCCACAAAAGAGGGTGGCGGCTTGCTCTATCTCACCGGCTCTAACCTTGTCCAGAAGAAACAGGAGAGTCCGCAGAGCGGAGACCCAGGCGGGATTGAAGTTGGGGGCGGTAGGTTCGGCTTAGGCGGAGAGTGACGCCAGTGTGAAGAAGGACGTCGTAATCTCCAGATTCGTTCAGCTTAAGGCCCTGCACTCTGTCTAAGCGGACGATTGCCGAACGGTGGATGCGACAGAATGCCTCGGGATCCAGTTCGTCTTCGAGATCGGTGATGCTGCGGCGCAGAAGATGCTGTCTGGGACCGGTGTGGAGGCAGGTATAGTAGTCAGCGGCTTCGATCCAGTCGATGTCGGTGAGCTTGAGGAACAGGATCTGGCCGGCGCTCTTGAGGGTGATGTGACTGGGTTTCGCCACATTGGCGCCCCCGGCAGCAATGCGCTCGCGTGCTCGATCCAGGGCGCGGTGGAAGCGGGCGTCGTCGAAGGGTTTGAGGAGATAGTCGAGAGCGCCGGAGTCAAAGGCCCGGACGGCGTACTGATCGTATGCCGTAACAAAGATGATCGCGCGGGGCTGGTCGGCGCCGAGCATCTCGACCACATCGAAGCCGTCGAGTTCAGGCATCTCGATGTCGAGGAAGATGAGGTCGGGTTTGGCGGCTCGGATTATCCGAAGCGCTTCGGCCCCGGAGCCGCACTCACCGAGAATTTCGATTGTGGGATCGTTGCGTAGAAGCGTAAGGATGTTGCTGCGGGCGAGGGGTTCGTCGTCGACGATGAGGGTGCGGATGGCTCTTGCGATTGACATGGCTCAAGCCGCCTCAGGCATCAGGAGCGGGAGGGTCATAGCGACCTCGACACCGCCAGTAGGCTGGTTGTGGAGGTCGAGGGTCGACGCGTCCCCGTAGAAAGATTGCAGGCGAGTGCGAACGTTGGCAATGCCAATGCCGGTAGTCGAGCCCTGCCAGCCGGGCGCGAGACCAGGTCCGTCATCCGTGATGCGGAGAGTAAGTGTTTCTGCCGCACGCGATGCGGTAATGCGAATCATGCCGCCCTGTGCGCGTTGCGCGATGCCGTGCTTCACCGCGTTTTCGACCACGGGCTGCAGAATAAGGCTGGGAACCCGAGCATCGTTGAGTTCACTAGGGACTTCCAACTGAATCTGCAGGCGATCGGCGAAGCGCATTTTCTGTATATCGAGATACTTTCGCACGAATGCCACTTCCTCGTGAAGCGAAACCTGTTGGAGCGGGGCGGTATCGAGCGAGCGACGCAGGAGGTCGCTGAGGCCGGCAACCATGTCGATGGCGTCACTGTTGCGGTGTTCGCGGACAAGTGCAGCGATGGAGTTAAGGGTGTTGAACAGGAAGTGCGGTTCGATCTGACGGCGGAGGGCGTCGAGCTGTGCAAGGGAGAGCTGCTCGTTGAGTCGCGCTGTCTCAGTCTGCTGAGCATGGAGACGGTCGCGGGAGTCGATGACGGAGCTAACAGCGAGGATGGCTCCGTAGAGCACGAGTGCAGAGACGATCTCGTTGAAGAAGTGGCCGGTGAAGGCGGGTGCAAACCGTGGGAGCGTGGCATAGGCGTACGGATTGAAGAGGACTTCGAGCCAGGCGTTCCACGCGGAGTAGGCTGCGCCTATGGTGACGCAAAAGACGAGATGTATGGGCCATGCACGTGCGAGAGGGAAAAGGCGTGCGAGGCGTGAAATAAGGGGCGTTACCAGCGCCCAGGGAAACCACGCGACGGAGGTGATGAGGAAGAGCCGTATCCACGCGTGATGCATGCCTTCGGACTTCATAGAAAAGACAGCCTGGGAGGCAGCAAGGATACCGAAGCCGAGCCATATGGATGCCACCCAGCGAGCTTCTCGAGTGCGGAATGGGGGGTACGCGTCCATAGGGAGAATCGTAGTGCAAGGAGGGGTGCGTCCGCAGGAAATGCAGCGAGCTGCCGGAAGTTTGCAGTGAGCGATCTGGTAAACCACCGCGACGGCAAAGATACTTCACGTATGCAAACCCTAGCGAAAAGCCTCCTCTTACTTGCCACGACACTGCTTCTTTGTGCGATGCCTCAGTCGAAGCCTTCGACTCATGCGCCACAGTTCACCAGCGATGGACAGCTGAAGGCGCCTGAGGACTATCGGACATGGATCTATCTTTCAACGGGCTTTGATATGAGCTACACCGCGAGGGCCAGGAAGCCGGAGCATCATATGTTTGACAACGTGTTTGTCCCCCAGGAGTCCTATGCAGTGTTTCTGAAGACGGGAACGTGGCCAGAGGAGACCATGCTTGCACTGGAAGAACGCGAGGGAAAGAGCAAGGGTTCGATCAATCACGATGGGAACTTTCAGGACACTGAGGTGACGGGCTTCGAGGTGCACGTCAAGGATTCGAAGCGGTTCGCAAATGGATGGGCGTTCTTTCGATTTTCCGGCGAGGGAAAACCAGGCGTGATGATTCCCACGACGACGGATTGCTATAGCTGCCATGCACAGCATGCGGCAGTGGATACAACGTTCGTACAGTTCTATCCGACGCTGCTACCGATTGCGAAGATCAAGGGGACGTTGAGTGCGAACTATAAGAAGGAAACAGAATAGGACTGAGCCAGCTAAAGCTATCGCAACACGTCCGCGTCTCGTCCTAGTGAATCACCACGGCATCCGACTCTTCACTCACGATCAACTCGCGAATCCCCATCCGGCCCACCAGAAGAACGGCCAGGGCCACCAGGGCCGTCGAGGACAGTAGCGACACCACAGAGCTGGCACCAAGCATTCCTATGCCCATCGAGATCAGCGCCCCTGTCCCTGTCTGCAGACAGCCCAGCAGTGCAGAGGCCCGTCCGGCATGGCTCGAAAAGGGAGCCAGCGCCAGCGCGGCCGAGTTCGGATAAGTCAGGCCGATGCAGGAAAGAAACGCAAAGAACAGCACCAGCGTCGCTTTCAGCCCCAGCATATGTCCGAGCATTCCAGCAAAGAAGATGGCTCCGATAGCAACCTGCAGGATCAGCGCGATAAAGAAGATCTGCTGGCTGGTGAACTTTCGCAACAAAACAACATTCAACTGGTTGCCGCCGATAAAGCCCATCACCAGGACAGCGAAGACGATTCCAAACGCTTTCGTCCCCAGGTGAAACCCATCCATGAAGATGATGGGCGACCCCGCCACGTAGGCAAAGAGTCCGGCAAAGGAAAACGCCCCGGCTAGCGTGTAGGTCAAGAACTGCGGCTGCTTCAGAATATTCCAAAAGCTACTGATCATCGGCCCGGGACGTAGCGAGACGGAATGGTCCGGCTGATGCCCTTCCGGCAGCAACAGAAACGTAACCGTCAGGATGACAAACGCAATCGCCGCCAGCAGCACGAAGATCCATCGCCATCCCATGCCGGCCAGCAGCAGGCTGCCGATCGTGGGCGCCAACAGCGGAGAGACACCGATCATCAGGAACAACAGCGAGAAGATCTTGGCGCTCTCTTTCACAGGAAAGAAGTCCCGCACCATGGCAATTGCACCGACCTGCGCCACGCAACCGCCCAGCGCCTCAAGAAATCGCAGAGCCACAAACATCTTCAGGCTATGGGCCGTCGCACAACCGACTGAGGACAGGATGTAAACCGCCAGCCCGACATACAGCGGCCGCTTTCTTCCAAAGCGATCCAGCAGAGGCCCATAGATCATCTGCCCCAGCGAGAAGCCCACAAAGTAGGTGGAAAGCGTGAGCGAGATCGCGGGAGTGGTCGTCCTGTACTCATGGGCGATCGCCGCAAACGCAGGAAGATACATGTCGACCGCAAAAGGGGTCACAACGCAGAGCGCGCCCAACAAAACAATAATCCAGATACTCTGGCGGTGAAGATGCGCCAAGGGACTGTACTCCTCTATCCGAACGATGAGGTTCAGTATGGACCTGCGTTGAGTTGTTCAGGGATTGAACGAAAGACGCGGACTCAGCAGGAGTCGGATAGCTCCATCATATCGTTAGCGGCAACGGGGCAGCAATCATGAGGGCGACAGCTTTCATAGCTTTCACATACCCACAGAATCGTCATCCTGAGCCTAGCGCCTCGCGCTTTTGCGAGGCGCGTCCGTTCGACTACGCTCAGGACCGAAGGACCCCGAAGACCTTGATCTCGCCCTTACTGTCCGGATCTTTTCCACTACGAAAGCCCAGGCTCGAGCGCTCGAAGTAGAAAAGGTGCGAAGGGTATGGGCAAGATTAAACCCTCGGGGTCCTTCGACTCCGCGTTCCCAAAAGCCGGGACGCTCCGCTCAGGATGACGATTCTGTGGCGAGATAAAAACACTACTACTCAGTTGGCACTAACCCGCCACTTCGTAGAAAGCGCCGCCAGCTTATCGTCCATCGAAGCTACCGGCTTCGGCGCCGCCGGCCCCTTGGGCTTTGGAGAGGACGGTGCCTGCAGCGCCTTGATCGACAGCGCAATGCGCTTCGTCTTCGTGTCCGCCGTCAACACCTTCGCCTTGACGATCTGTCCGGCCTTCAAGACCTCCGACGGATCTTTGATAAAGCGATTCGAGATCTCGGAGATGTGCACCAGACCATCCTGGTGAACACCAATATCGATAAAGGCCCCGAACTTCGTCACATTGGTAACGACGCCCTCCAGCACCATCCCCGGCTGCACATCCGACAATTCACGCACCGACTCGTTGAACGCCGCCGCCACAAACTGATCGCGCGGATCGCGGCCCGGCTTCTTCAACTCTTCCAGAATGTCCTGCAGGGTGAACGTGCCCGCGGAAAAGTCGGTTGCCTTTACCTTGGCCAGCAGCTGAGGGCTGCGGATAAGTTCGGCGACCGGCGTATCGAGCGAGCTGGCAATCTGAGCGACCAGAGGATACGACTCCGGGTGCACCGCCGTGCTATCGAGCGGCTCATCGCCATTGCGAATGCGCAGAAATCCCGCCGCCTGCTCAAACGTCTTCGGCCCGATGCCCGGTACCTCATGAAGCTGCGCGCGCGAACGAAAGCGCCCATTCGTATCGCGGAAGCTGACGATATTGAGCGCGATGCGTTCGCTAACGCCCGCGACATAGCGCAACAGCGTCCACGAAGCCGTATTGAGATCGACACCCACACGGTTCACGCAGCTCTCGATCACCGTCTCCAGCGACTGCTGCAACTGGCGCTGATCCACATCATGCTGATACTGCCCCACGCCAATGGACTTGGGATCGACCTTCACCAACTCGGAGAGCGGGTCTTGTAGCCGCCGCGCGATGGAGATTGCGCCACGAACGGTAAGGTCCAGATCCGGGAACTCCTGCCGCGCGATATCGGAGGCAGAGTAGATACTCGCCCCGGACTCCGAGACCGTCACCCGGAAGATGCCGTCGATCTTCTTCTCCTGGAAGAAGTCGCGGACAAAAGCATCGGTCTCACGAGAAGCCGTGCCGTTCCCGATAGCGATGGCGCGAACGTTATGCTTCGCCACCAGCGCCGCCAGCTTCTGCGTGGCCTCGGTCGTCCTGCCAGTGTGGGGATAGATCACATCATGAGCCAGGAACTTGCCCGTCTCGTCCACAATCGCGATTTTGCAGCCTGTACGCAGACCAGGATCGATCCCCAGTACGCCGATAGGACCCGCAGGAGCAGCCAGCAGAAGGTGCTGCAGATTCTCGCGGAAGACCTGGATCGCATCCGTATCGGAACGCCGCTTCAGCTCCAATCGCAGCTCTCCCTGGATCGACGCATTGAGAAGCCGCTTCCAGCAGTCCTCAATCGCAAGATTGAGTTGAGCCGTCCAGTCCCCTTCAACACGCAGAATGCTGGAGCGAAGTACGCCCATAATGCGCGGCTCTTCCAGCTCGATAAGCCAGTACAGAACGCTCTCCGCTTCACCCCGCCGAACCGCAAGCATGCGATGCGAAGGAATCGTCTTCACGGGCTCGCGATACTCGTAGTACATCTTGAACTTTTCCTGCTCGTCCTTCGCATCGAAGCTCTTGCGGCTGACGATCAGGCCCTCTTCGAACATCAAGTGACGCGCCGCCTTGCGAACCGCTGCGTCCTCACTGATGAGTTCCGCCACGATATGGCGCGCGCCCTCAAGCGCATCCTCCACGGTAGCCACTTCTTTCGCAGGATCGACGAGTGACTGCGCCAACTCCATCAAACCCTCTGCAGCAGGCGTCTGCGCCCAGATGTACTGGCCCAGCGGCTCCAGCCCCTTCTCGCGAGCGATGGTCGCCTTCGTGCGACGCTTCGGCCGATAGGGCAGGTAGAGGTCTTCCAGTTCGCTCCGGTCCAATGTCGCGGCGATACGGGCCTTCAGATCGTCGGTTAGCTTTCCCTGCTCCGCGATAGAAGCAAGGATCGTCTCCCTGCGCGACACAAGCTCGCGGAAGTAAGCGAGCTTCTCCTCCGTATCCCGAATCTGGACCTCGTCGAGGTTGCCTGTCGCTTCCTTGCGATAACGGGCGATAAAGGGGACAGTCGAGCCCTCGTCCAACAGCGACATGACGGCGAGAACGCCGTGCAGAGGCAGATTGAGAGTTTGCGCGATGTGAAGGAGAATCTGGGGGTCAAGCGATGTGAGGGCAGCCATGTTCACCCCTATGGTATCGAGTCGGAGCGAGGAAAACCCGGCCTCTCCGTCAAAGCCAATGCCTGCACCGCGTGGTAGCACCCGTATCGATTGCTGTTGCCTGTTTTATGTCGTTGCTTGTTTTGCCGTTGCTTGTTTTTCGTCATCACCCTGAAGCGTAGCTGAAGGCCCCCGCATTTTGCGCAACCCCGGCTCCAGAGGAACCACCACGCAGCTACTTCGCCCGCTTCGCTTCCCGTATCCGCGCGATCTCGTCCATGCGCTGCGAGAGCAGCTTTTCGCGACCCTCCTGCGTGGGCTGATAGTACCGGCGATTAGCCAGCGACGGCGGCAGGCACTCCATATCAGCGACACGCCCCTCAACATCGTGCGCGTACTGATAGTCCTTACCATAATCCAGCTCTTTCATCAGCTTCGTCGGAGCATTCCGCAGGTGCAGCGGCACGGGCTCCGCAGGACGCGACTCAATATCCGAGCGCACCGCACCAAACGCCGTATAGACCGCGTTTGACTTGGGCGCCAGCGCCAGGTACACCACCGCCTGCGCCAGCGCGAGTTCCCCCTCGGGAGACCCCAGAAAGTGCATCGCATCGCGCGCCGAGAGACACAGGTTCAACGCTTCAGGAGCAGCCAGGCCAATATCCTCAACCGCCATGCGAACCACACGCCGCGCGACATACATCGGATCTTCGCCCGCAAACAACATCCGGCCCAGCCAGTAAAGCGCCGCATCCGCATCCGAGTTGCGCACGCTCTTGTGCAGTGCCGAAATAATGTCGTAATGCTGCTCGCCCTTCTTGTCATAGAGCAGCACACGCTGCTGCAGTGCCTCCGCCGCAAGCGCCTTCGTCAACAACTTTTCGCCACGCCCCTCGGTCAGTTTCGCCCCAACTTCGAGCGCGTTCAGAGCATTGCGAGCATCGCCGCTTGAGTAAGACGCAATCGCCTCCAGCGCACCCTCTTCGACCTCAAGCTGCAGCGCTCCCAAACCCCGCTCTGCGTCCTGCAAGGCCCGCTGCAACAGCGCCACCACCTCATCCTGCCCCAGGGCGCGCAGCGTATAGACGCGGCAGCGTGACAGCAGCGCGGCATTGATCTCAAACGAAGGATTCTCTGTCGTCGCTCCGATCAGGCGAATCGTTCCACGCTCGACATAGGGCAAAAACGCATCCTGCTGCGCCTTGTTGAAGCGATGAATCTCGTCCACAAACAGGATCGTGCGCGAGCCGAACTCCGCAGCCTTCTCGGCCTCGACCATCACCTGCTTAATTTCCTTGATACCCGAAAGCACCGCAGAAAACTCGATGAAGCTGGCCTGCGTCTCCCGCGCAATGATCTTCGCCAGCGTCGTCTTACCGACACCCGGAGGCCCCCAGAACAGCAGCGAAGCCGAGTCGTCGCGCTCAATCTGCAACCGCAGCGGCATGCCCGGCCCCAGCAGATGCTGCTGGCCGAAAAACTCATCCAGCGAACGTGGACGCATGCGCTCAGCCAGCGGTGCCGTCTTCACGACTCGCTGGGCACTTCGTTCCGGTAATCCTGTATCGAAGAGGCTCATCACAATCCTTTGCTTAGATGGATGCGCCCGAACGCCTCATGGAGGTTCTGCCGAAACGATTCATACATCAACGTCGATCCGGCGATCGCCGCATTCAACGACTCGACGGAGCAAGGAATATGCACCTGCTCATCCGCCAACTCCAGCGCGGTCATCGACAACCCAGCCCCTTCATTGCCGATCATGAGCGCGCAGGGTGCCAGAAGCTTCGCCTGCATCACGGGCGTCGCACCGGATGACCGCGCCACCGCTGCATAAAGTCGAACGCCTTCCGCCCCGAGCGCAGATTTGATCTCACTCAGAGGTCCACGCACAACAGGCATACGAAACACCGACCCAGCAGAAGCGCGCATCGCCTTGGGGTTCCATTGATTGACGGTTCCCGGTGTCACGTACACTCGGCTGACAGAAAACGCCTCAGCAGAACGAATCAACGTGCCAAAGTTGCCGGGGTCCTGAATATCTTCCAGCACAAGGCACACCTCAGAATTTTTCGGCGCCCCCAGAGGCAGCGGCTGCGCGATCCTGAAGGTCGCCGCAACCCCCTGCGGCGAAGCAGTATCTACCGCGCTCTCGAAGACATCTTTGCTCAACACGGCCCAGCTCTGAGCCTGCAATCCTCTGAGAGATGCCCGCTCCAGCACTCCCTCGCTTCCCTCGCGGACGTACACGGTATCGAAGCCGATCCCCGACCGCAGCGCCTCGCCGATCAGATTCTCCCCTTCAATCCCGAGGAGATCGCCGGGCAAAGAGGACTTTCCGCTGCATGCCGCGCGCAGAGCTTTTACGCGGGCATTCGTGCGGCTTGTAATAGGTGGCGGTAAGGTCATCGCGATTCCAAGTGTATCCTTGGTTCATCTTCACGTGCCGTCGTGCTATAAGCGAAGACAGGGCAAAGACGCTCTCCACGGAAAACAAGGGACCCATCGTGACGGCTGAACTTCTCCGCATCCATCCTGACGAACCGGAATCCGCACACATCGACCGCGTCGTGCAGCACCTTAACAGCGGCGAAGTCGTTGCGCTGCCCACCGACACCTTCTATGGCCTCGCCGTCGATCCCGTAAATCTTCGCGCCGTCGACCGCATCTATGACCTCAAGTCGCGCGCCCGGCACAAACCACTGTCGCTGCTGATCGCCGATGTCGCACAGGCCTACGAGCTTGCTCGCGGCATCGACACCGCCTTCGACCGGCTCGCCGAGCGCTTCTGGCCCGGCCCCCTTACCATCATCGTGAAGGCCGGCAGCAAGCTGCCGCTGCGGGTGACCGCCAACACCGGCAACGTCGCTCTGCGCGTTCCGGAGGCCCCCATCTGCCGCGCTGTCGTGGCCAAGCTGGGGCTTCCCATCACGGCGACCTCCGCCAACCTGCGCGGCCTGCCAGAGTGCTCCTATGCCGGTTGCGTGCGCGACCAGTTCGGCGACAAGATCCCGCTGATCGTCGACGGAGGCCCCACCTCCCGCTCGATGGCCACCACCATCGTCGATCTGAGCGGAGGCGGGAACTCCTGGATGATCCTCCGTGAGGGCGCCATCCCCACCCATGAGATTGCTCTCGCCCTGCAGCGATGAAGACACCCTCCATTGGCGTCTGAGGCCGTCTCGCGGCATACTAGTACTTCCCTACCATGACGAACGCGAACAGTCCCGAGACGAAGAGCCCCGCCGGCCGGAGATTCCTGCGCTGGCTTCTCTTGATCCTGCTGCTGGTGGCTGTCGCCTGGTTCGGCTGGGTCTATCGTGAGATCAAGTTCACTGCGGACATAGACAACGCGCAGACCGCCGATGCGATCGCCGTATTCGGCGCAGCAGAGTACGCCGGACGCCCCTCCCCCGTGCTCCACGCACGACTGGACAAGGCCGTAGCGCTGTATCAGCGCGGCATCGCTCCGGTGGTCGTCACGCTGGGCGGAGGAGGCGACAAAGACTCCGGCAACACCGAGGGCGGCGTCGGACGCGACTATCTGCTTGCCAATGGGGTGCCCTATGACAAGATCATCGCCGAGACGGAGTCCTTCGATACCGAGCAACAGGTAGAGAATCTTGCCCTGATCGCAGAACGAGAGCACTTTCGCCACATCGTCGTCGTGAGCGACGGAACGCACCTGTTCCGCATCGCCCTGCTCTGCCGTCGCGCGGGACTGCAGGTCTACACCTCGCCCCGTGCCCCCCTCGGGCACATCGACGAACTGGACGAAGCCCAGCGAATCATGCACGAGATGCTCAGCTACACGGCCCTGCGGTTCGGCCTGCACGCCAGCTGGATGCATCGCTGGCTGAACGGCAGAGCCGACTAGTCTCCCAAGCCCTTAGCGCGTTTGCTTTTGTTTTAGCCTTTGCCTTTCTTGTTGTCATTCCCGCAGGGAATCTGCTTCCCGTTGCCTCAGAAGCCCGGGCGATCTTTTCTTCCTCTATTCCTCCCGATGCAACGTCCCAAAGACCCGATCCCAGATCGTCGTATAGAAACCAAAGTTATACCGAAGATCGGCATGATGCCGCGCATGAAAGGAGCTGGTTCCTACCTGCTGTATCAGCGGATGCCGCATCCATGTCACAGGAAAAGGTTCCACCCCGGCATGCCCCAAAGTCCCCCAAAGAATATTCAGGCTCAGATAAACCAGGATCGCCACAGCCGATAGGTGAAAAAGTAAAAGCGCGGAGAGAAGCAATGCGCCAAATCCGATCACTTCAAACGGATTCAATACAAACAGGCTGATCGGATTCATCGACTCATGCGTGTGGTGCGTCCTATGAACGATCTTGAAGATCCCCGGATGATGAACGACACGATGAGTCACATACATCCCCGCATCCATGTAGAACAACAGCAGCAGAGTGTCGAAGACGATTCTAGGCCACGACGGAAAAGTGATATGGATCCATCCGGCCTTCCATAGAAACCACCCGGCAATAGAAACACCCGCATTCAGCAAGACGCAGCCAAATGCAAGATAGATATCGTGCGCGATGAGCGGCTGTGACGCAGCAAAGACCGTCCGTTTGCGGAAACAATAACCAAGCAACCAACAGCCGGTAATACTCGCAACGGCAATCCCCAAGTTACTCAGGACGCTGAAGAGCACCCATGATGCCCGACTTTGGAGATAGAACCAGTCATACAGAGTCTTCACAATAGGCTCATCCTACGGAATCGACCTTACTGCCTGCAAAATTTAAACGCCGCACCTAGACACTTGGAACCCTCTCTGAATCGTGCAGAGAGGCAGTTGCTGTTGCTTTTCTGGTTGTCATTCCGAGCACAGCGAGGAACCTGCTGTCTCCCGTTCTTTGTTCGTATCGCCCAGGGACACGTGAGCTGAAACGCAGGATAGGTTTGAACGAACACACAACGCTTGTGGTCGTACTGACAAAAAGCGGGGGCAAAAACAAAGGCAACCTACCTCCACGGTTTAGGAGATGGATCTAACCTCATCTGAGCCTTCGGCGCGTCGATGCCATAGTCGGGCTTTGTTATGGATACGGTGGGAAAGAGATTCCTCCCGCGATGCTTCCTATCCTGGCCCATCACCGAGAAAAGTATTCAGCGTCTTCTCAGCGATGGGCCAGTACCGAATAACCTCTGTCACCCCAAATCGTCGTCCGCCACCGCCGCCGGAACGCCGCCCTCGCGACGCATCTTGAGATACCCCCGAATAAAAGGCTCTAGCTCGCCATCCAGCACCCGATCGACGTCACCGACCTCTACGCGTGTCCGCAGGTCCTTGGCGATGCGATACGGCTGCAACACATAGCTGCGAATCTGCGAGCCAAAATTAATCTCCAGTTTTGAGTCTTCCAGCTTGCGGCTGACAGCCTTCTTTTTATCGAGTTCGTACTCATAGAGGCGAGACCGCAGCATCTTCATCGCCTTCTCTTTGTTCTTATGCTGCGAACGCTCATTCTGGCAGCCCGCAACAATACCCGTCGGAAGATGCGTGATGCGCACGGCAGAGTCCGTCGTATTGACGTGCTGGCCACCCTTGCCGCCCGAACGATAAGTATCGATACGCAGGTCGTCCGGCTTAATGTCGATCACGATGGAATCGTCGATCTCAGGCGAGACAAAGACGCTGGCAAAGCTTGTATGGCGGCGCTTGGCCTGGTCAAACGGAGAAATACGTACCAGCCGATGTACCCCCGTCTCACCCGCAATTAAGCCGAAGGCAAAGTCACCCGTAATGGTAAAGGTCGCGGACTTGATGCCCGCCTCATCCCCATCCTGGAGTTCGTTGATCTCGGTCTTGAAGCCCTGCCGCTCTGCCCAGCGCAGGTACATGCGCATCAGCATCTCGGCCCAGTCCTGGCTCTCCGTTCCTCCGGCTCCCGGATGCACCGTAACAATGGCATTCAGGGTGTCGTTCTCTTCCGAGAGCATGGTGCGCGATTCCAGGGCTTCGGAGAAAGCTACCAGGGAATCGATCTCACGCTTGAGGTCCGGTTCAACCGAGGCTTCGCCCTCACGCATCAGGTCAAAATAAGCGTCGATGTCCTCGCCGCGACGTGCCAACTCCGCATCGTCGGCCAGTTGCGACTCAAGCCGTTTCCGTTCGCGCATCAACGGCTGCGACTTCGCAGCATCGGCCCAGACCGCCGGATCGGCGATCTTTTCTTCTATAACGGCAAGCTCTTTTTTCAGGCGGGGCGAGTCAAAGATACTCCCGCAGGTCGCGTACTTTCTCACGGACCGGGGAGTAAGCAAATTCAAGATCATTCAACATAAGAACTAGTTTACTGCTCTTCGCCCCATAAAACTCATAGCCAGCATCGCGGCGCTTACCAGGGCACATATCCAGGCAAGCCAATCGCCATGCCTGGTATAGAAAGTCAGCCCTTCCCTATAGCCAAAAGCGACCTCGATCGAGCCCCGGATATGGCGTGGCATACTCGCCGTAATACGGCCATAGGGATCGATCGCGCCTGTAAGTCCGGTATTGGTCGCGCGTAAAACCCACCGGTTATTTTCAATCGCCCGCATCCGAACCATATCCAGATGCTCCCAGGGAGCGCTTGTATCGCCATACCAGCCATCATCCGAGATATTCACCAGCACCTGAGAACCGTCACCGACAAAGCGACGGATATCGTCACCAAAGATCGACTCGTAACAGATGAAGACACCATATTTCTTGCCTCCGGTGTCGAATAAGCTCCGCTGCAATCCAGGCACGAACAATAGATCATCCAGCAGATGACCCACGAAGAAAAATAACGGCTTATAAGGCGTGTATTCCCCAAAGGGCACGAGATGCATCTTGTCGTAGCGCCCGGCACGGCTTCCGTCGGCAGCAAAGAACGTCGAAGAGTTATAGACATGCCCAAGGCCATCGCTATCGCGCGGCGCCAGGCTTATATCGTTCACAATCACCGAAGTACCAGAGCGCCTGGCTACCTCGCCCATGGCCTGCAGAAAATAAGGATCACCGTCCCTAAATGCTGTCGGAGCCTCGGGCCAGACAATCATATCCGGCTTTGGAGAAGAATTCGCCGCCCCACCGTGAATTCCCGGAGTGAACTGAGGATGCAGACTTAGATCCGTAAAAGAGGCTAACATCTGCGGTTCCGTCTCTGGAGTCGCAGGTGCTTCCGCTCCGATTCCGAGGTTCTCCTGCAATAAAACAGCTCGCGCAGTCGCCTCTGAACTGGCTGACGGCGACCGATGTCCCGCAACCAATGTTGTCACAATCGTTAACACGGCTGCGAATATTGGTCCGGCATAGGAATTTTTACCCTGCCTCGGGAAGACTCGCGATACCCAGAGAATATTGACCAGCACAATAACAAAGGACAGACCGAAGACGCCTGTCCACGGGGCTAAACGGGTAACCGTAAGATTGTCGACCTGGGTATAACCCAACAGATCCCAGGGAAATCCCGTGATACGAGCCCTGGCAAGTTCCACGCCCACCCATACGAACGGCACGATCCAAAGTACTGTCTGCGGCGAAAATTTGCGGTGCAGAAGACCCACCAGCCATCCAAATAGTCCGTGATAGAGACCGACATATAACGAAAATAAGACCAGAATTCCGAACGCCGCGGCACTGGGAATGCCCCCATAAAGATGCATGGTCCGGTAGACCCAATAGCAATTTCCCATGTACCAGAAGAAGCCACAGATATAACCGAGAAGCGCTGTTTGAGCGGGTCTCAAGCGATTTCCATGAGTATCTTTACCCAGCAGCGCCATGAGCAGAGGCACCAGGCAAAACCAGCAAAAAACTCTACGCCAGGAAGGTACAGGTCCTGAAATAGGAAACGGCAGCACCTGCAATAACGACGATAGAATCGTGAGTGTCCAGAGACGTAGAGGGATAGTCCGCATCGGTTTCGAGTCTAGCACTCAGAGTACGAGCAGACTGTCACGGGATTATTACGGCTTAGCCACACGAAGAAGAGGCGAAATAAGAACCAACTTATATGCGCCTTAGCGCTATCTCATACGTCAAAACAGAAAGAAGATCGTAATTTATCGATTGCAATTGTAGAATCGAAGACTATATGGTGTAAGTCCATCGCAGTTATTTCTAGCAACAGATACGATGGAATTAGAAAGAATGAATGGAGATTTCAAAAATGGACTTCAATCGCATTGTGTCGGAGCTGGACGCTGAGATAGCACGACTGCAACATATTCGCTCTGCCCTTACGGCAGGTGCCGGGACAAGCACCGCTACCTCCAGCGTAGCCCCCACCGCTCTCGCCAAGAAGTCGGGACGTGGCCGTCCCAAGGGCAGCAAAAATGCTCCCAAGCCCGGAGCCGTCAAGGCCGCACAGGTAGCAGCACCGAAGCCCGTTGCCGCAAAGGCCGCCAAGAGCGCAGGCAAGCGCAAGCTGAGCCCCGAGGGCCGCAAGCGCATCGCCGAAGCCATGAAGCGCCGCTGGGCTGAGCGTCGCAAGGAAACCGCGAAGAAGTAGTCTTTCCATCCAGATTGGAACTACAAAGAGAGAATGGAACCTGAAGACTCAGGCTCCATTCTCTCTTTGTAGCGTTGGCGCTATCTCCAATCTCATGGCCACCCAGAGCTAGAAATCGATGTCCGCGAAAACTATAGGGCTGAAGGCCTGATCTGTGAGTCGATCAGGCCTTCAGCCCTAAGTTTGTATTTATTCTCATTCCAGCCCAGACGACATCGCAGCTTCAGCGCTGAGTACGTACTAGCTCCGAAAATGAGTTTCCCTGGAGGACAAGAAAAACGAAATGATCGCACGGCCACGGATTCTGGACACGTCGCAAGCCATTACTAATGGATTGCAATCACTTCGCGCACATTATCCTTGCCCAGAAAGAAGCGCACCCTGCTGTATCCCTCCAGAAACTTCTCGATCTGGCGGGTTTGATAGACCGCCTGCACCGGAAAATTCCCTGAATTCAGCACGATCAGGTTCTCGCTATCCGTGAGCTGATAGCGGGAAAAGGCAGTCCCTGGCCCGTCAAGACGGCCATGAAAGAAAGCCAGCAGGCTACCATCCGGGCGAAGCACCTGGCGCAGCCGCTGAAATAAAGCCGGAACCAACTGTGGTGGCAGGTAGTTTGCGGTATCCCAGAGAAGAATGACATCGAAGTCTCGCTGCGAAAAATCGAGGTTGGCGGCAACAAAGGCGTCCGTATCGAACTCCGGCTGGCTTCCCTTCTTCGCGTCGGCCTCAGCCGGCTTCAACCATTCCGGCCGAGCCGCATCCTGCACGATATTCGACATATAAACGCTATGTCCCAGAGAAGTCAGGTAGTTGATATTGGCTGGCGAGGTCGCGCCAAAATCGAGTACCCGCAGAGCTTCACTCGCCTTCATCAGCGTGAGAATATCGTTCCAGCCCCGAGAATGACGCGTCGAACTTTCTCCAGTCCCATTGCCACCGGAGTCCTTACCTTTTTTGAAGAGGTCAAACATGGCTAGCTTTCCAGAGTCGAAAAGACTCTCAGGCTTTTCCTTCCGTCAGCGTAACAGTGCCTTTCACAAGCCCCGTCGTTTCATTAAACTTTATGGCGTGACCGCTATCCCCTAAGGGTTACAGTAGCACTGAGCCGAACTATACCCAAGCAAATGCGGAAGTACAATCACCTTCCGCCCAAACTTATGCGTCTAAGGTTTACAGCGAGGCTTCTGCAGATTGAGATTTTTGACACGACTTTCATTGCCGCAGGTGGAATCCGGAAGCTTTGCGACAATTTTGCTTCTGTTTTGCAGCGCAACTCTCCCTGCTTGCCTATCAGGCATAGCAACCCAGGCGTTCGCACAAAATCAGACCTCAGTAGCGCTTCCTTCTGAGCCCCCACGGTTCTGGATCGAGCAGGCAGCAGCCAATGAGCAGCACATCATCGAAGCTGACGGCACCTTCCCGCTACGCTACCGTCAACGCAAGGTCGACGCCAAAGGCGACACCACGCGCGAGATCATCGAAAGCCGGGAGGGCGCTGTTGCGCGACTGATCGAGCGGAATGGACAACCCATCACCGCCAGCGAAGACACCGGCGAGCGCCAGAGGCTGACGGACGCGCTGGCCTCTCCAGCCGACTTCATCAAGCATCACAAGCGTGACTCCGGCACACGCTCCGACGTTCTTAGCCTGGTCCGGCTGATCCCGCAGGCCATGACCTTTACCTATGTCCCCGGACAGCCGCAGCCCCAGAACGCAACCTCGCGGCAGATTGTGATCGACTTTCAGCCTGATCCCAAGTTCAAGCCACCGACCATCCTCTCCAGCGCGCTTACCGGCCTTGCGGGCCGGTTCTGGATCGACGAGAGGACCCACCAGCTAACGCGTGGCGAGGCGCATGTTCTCCATACCGTCGACTTTGGCTGGGGAATACTCGGCAGCATCCATCCGGGCGGCACCGTGGAGTTCGAGCAGGCCGATGCCGGCAGCGGCCGCTGGGTCTACTCGCATGTGGATGCGCATCTCGTCTTTCGCGTACTGGTCAAGACCGTACCCGAGAACACGCTGATGACGAACACAAACTTCCGCCAGCTACCGGCACAGATCTCCTATCAGGATGCCATTCACATCCTGCTGGCGATGCCCATTCCCCTGAAGTAGAACAACGCCTACAGGCTGCGCCACCGCACGGTAATGGCCTCGATGCGATCGCGCTGAACTTCAAAGCCGCGGCCCGGCGTCGTGGGCACAGTGATCTCGCCCTTCGCGCTCACCGTCACCTCCGGCTCGATAATGTCCTGCGCCCAGTACCGCTTTGAGGCAGACACATCTCCCGGCAACAAAAAGTTCGGCAACGACGAGAGCGCAATATTGTGCGCGCGGCCGATCCCCGTCTCCAGCATGCCCCCACACCACACCGGGACACCGAACTCCTGGGCCACATCATGCACGGCAATCGCTTCGGTAAATCCGCCGACACGGCCCACCTTGATGTTGATGATCTTTCCGCTGCCCAGCTCCAGCGCCGCACGCGCATCGCGGCCATTGCGAATGCACTCGTCTAAACAAATCTTTGTCTGAATGCGCTTCTGCAAGTTCGCATGAAAGTAGAAGTCGTCATACCAGAGCGGTTGCTCGATCATCAGCAGGTTGAAGCGATCCCACGCGGCAATCTGTTCGGCGTCGCCGAGCCGGTATGCCGAGTTCGCATCGCAGCTCAGCAGAATATCAGGCCAGCGCTTGCGCACCATCTCAAAGATCTTGTCGTCCCAGCCCGGCTTGCACTTCAGCTTGATGCGCTGATAGCCCGCCGCAACCTCGGTCTCGATCTTCTCCATCAGCTTCTCAGGCGTGGGCTGTATCCCGATCGACACACCACAGGGAATCGTCGTCTGAGTACCACCCAGCAGCTTCGCCAGGGGAATGCCCTGCCGCAGCGCATCGAGCTCCCACACCGCGTTCTCCAGCGCCGCCTTGGCCATGCGATGGCCACGCACCTGCTCGAACAACGCCGGACAGTCGCGCCCATTGGAGATCTCCTGGTTCAGCAACCGTGGCGCAAGCTCTGTTTCGGTGATGTGCCAGGCCGTATCGACCATCTCATCGCTAAAGTAGGGATGCTCTCCCGCGACGCACTCACCCCAGGCGCTGAAGCCCTCGGCTTCGATCTCAATCAGCAGAATGCGGCGGCCCGTCGTGACTCCAAAGCTGGTCTCGAACGGAAAAGCGAGGGGCATGTTCACCTCGCGCATATGAATCGCGTCAATCTTCATCGTCTTCTCTCCTGCACATCAAACCGCTCAATACAGATGCTGTTCATTCCAGACACCCAGCAAAAATCGGCCATCGCCTTTTGCCGTGCGCTCATACCCAAGCACGGATAGCCCGCGTGCAAAGGCCGACTCCAGCGCGTCCGCATTACGTGACTGGACCTCACGCGCAGCATCGCGCTCGGTAGTAGAAGCCTTCCAGTCATAGATCTCCGCCGGCACTTCTACGTACTCGGTAGCCTCTATCACCGGCGCTTCCCCCGCCAGGACACGCGTCACACGCTCCGAACGCAACCACCATTCCGCATAGACGCGATCCGTGGGCAGTCCCCCTTGCAACGGCGAACTGGAGGGTCCATAAAAGTCGCGCTTATAGCGCCGCGAGATAGCTCCCAGCTTGGAGATATTCAGGTGCGCATTCTTAATCTCCAGCGGATCGAAGGTCCATTCCATCAACTCAAAGCCACGAGCCAGGGCATCTTCCCGCTGGGCAAGCTTGAGCTGCCGCCCGATCCCCGCATTGCGATACTCCGCCAGCACCCCCACCATGTGTGAGTGCAGATAAGGATGGCCATTGCGATACGCTGGCAGCCCCATCGCAAAGCCCACGATGCGGTCCCCGTCGAACGCTCCCAACACCTGACCGCCAATGCGCGAAGCGATCAGAAACATGCGGCGCGGAATCAGATCGCCTTCACTGTAGTTCCAAACTGCAAGTTGCAACTCTACGCAGCGATCGAACTGCTCTAACTCCGTAAGGGATTCAATATGTATTCGTGCCCCTGTCTGTTTCACTCCGTCCAATCCTTCGTCTCCTATGCTTTCGCTTCAGCAACCTTGGCCTGGGCCCACAGCCGTTCTAACTCGTCCGGCTGCATGGCTTCCAGCACGGCAGCCCCACCGGCCTCACGCTCCATCGCCGCAAAGCGTGCGCGAAACTTCGCATTGCTGCGCCGCAACGCCGACTCCGCATCCACCTTCAGATGCCGCGCCAGGTTCATCGCTGTAAACAACAGGTCGCCAAACTCCGCCTCGACATTCTCGCGATGATTCGCCTCGACCTCGACCATCAGCTCCGCGATCTCCTCGTCCATCTTTGCAAACAGCCCGGAGCTATCCGGCCAGTCGAACCCGACCTTCGCCGCCTTGGAGCCCAGCTTGCTCGCTTCCAGCGTTGCGGGCATCGAACGCGGAACATCGTCGAGCATCGATTCAGCCGCTGGCTTGGACTTCTTCTCTTCGAGCTTGATCTGCTCCCAGTTACGCAATACAGCATTGGAATCCGCAGCTTCAACGTCACCAAAAATATGAGGATGCCGGCGGATCAGCTTCGCATTCAGGTTCTCCGCCACATCGCGCAGATCGAAGTGCCCCGCCTCGCTCGCCATTTGCGCATAGAACAGCACCTGCAGCAGCAGGTCTCCCAGCTCATCCTTCAAGTCAGGCCAGGCACGCCGCTCAATCGCGTCGAAGACCTCGTAGGTCTCCTCCAGCGTGTGCCGCTTGATCGTGTCGAAGGTCTGCTCACGGTCCCAGGGACATCCGTCCGGTCCACGCAACCGTGCCATAATCGCGGCGGCTCTCTGCAGGGCAGCAACCGTCTCCGCCAGGGTCTCTTCTCCGCCAATAGGCTTCAGCTCATCCACATATTCCAGCTTACTTGAGCCGGGACAAAGTGATAGCATCCTGCCCATGTCCCTTCCCACCCCGCAAAAGGCTAAACGCACCGCCTGGTGGGTCGTCGTATTGCTGGCGCTCCCCTACCTCGGACTCTGCTTTCCGAAGCTCTATGCCCGCGCCACGCCCACGCTCTTCGGCTTTCCGTTCTTCTACTGGTACCAGTTCGCGTGGGTTGTGCTGACGTCTTTCCTGCTCTATCTCGTCTACCGTCAACTCAAGTCACGCTAGGCCCGCGCATCCTTCGCTGCCGCCGAGCGTCCAATGAGATTGCGCACGAATCACCGCACGACGCTCTAAACTTGTCATAGCCCATGGACCTCTTCGAAAAAATCCGGACGCTGCCCACCGGCGCGGGCTGCTATCTCTACAAGAACGCCGAAGGCGAGGTCATCTACGTCGGCAAGGCGAAGAACCTGCGCGCCCGGGTGCGCAGCTACTTCCTCGAGGCCAACCAACTCGCCAGCGCCAAGACCGGCTCGCTCATGCGCGAAGCCGTGGACATCGAATACATCCTCGTCGCCAACGAGCGCGAGGCCCTGGCCCTCGAAAACAACCTCATCAAGCAGCGCAAGCCACGCTTCAACATCCTGCTGCGCGACGACAAGACCTACCCCTACATCAAGCTGACGCTCACCGACCGCCACCCCAAGGTCTTCGTCACGCGCAAGCTCCGCAAAGACGGCTCCGCCTACTTCGGCCCCTACTTTCCCGGCAACCTCGCCCACCGGCTCGTCGACGTCATCCATCGCAGCTTCCTCATCCCGAGCTGCAAAGTCGATCTCAACCGCTATCATCCGCGCGCCTGCCTGCAGTACTACATCAAGCGCTGCCTCGGCCCCTGTGTCGAAGGCTTCGTCTCCACCGAGGAGTACCGGCAGGCCATCCGCGACGTACAGCTCTTCCTCGAAGGCAAGCCCAGCGAGCTCGAAGCCCGCCTGACCGAGCGCATGACCGCCGCCGCCGAAAACATGCAGTTCGAGCTCGCCGCACGGCTGCGCGACCAGCTCATCACCGTCAGCCAGGCCCAGGACCGCCAGCGCATCGCCTCCACCGACGACGAGGACGCCGACGTCTTCGGCTTCCACTTCGAAAACGACATGCTCGCCGTCAACCTCTTCCACATGCGCGCAGGCAAGATCGTCGACCGCCGTGATCTCTTCTGGGAAGACCTGCCGGAGCTCGATCTTCCCGCCTCTCTTCGCAGCGAAGAAGTGGAGCCTGAACTCGAACCCGATCCCTCCGTACCAGCACCAGAGATCACCGAAGACAACTCCATCACCGAAGAGCACTCGATCGTCGCCTCTCCCTTTGAAGCCGACCAGCCACATGGCGAAGTCATCGCCGAAGCCTGCGACGAACCCACACTCGCAACTCGCTACTCGCAACTCGCTGCTGGAAGCCCCTCTCAAAGCACCTTCTCCCCAGCCGCCTTTTTCTCCGCGCTGCTCAAACAGCTCTACCTCGACCAGGGCTACGTCCCCAAACACATCTACGTCCCGGTAGACTTCCCAGACCGCGTCCTGCTCGCCGAGATCCTCCGCGAGCGCACCGGGCACAAAATCGAGATTGCCGCACCGCAGCGTGGAGACAAGCGCTCCCTGGTCGATCTCGTCTGCCAGAACGCAAAGCAGTCCTACGACCAGCGCTTCCGCGTCCTGCAGCCGAGCATCAAGAACATGCAGGAGGCCCTGCAGGAAGCCCTCACCCTGGCCGAGCCCCCCGAGCGCATCGAGTGCTTCGACATCTCGCACATCCAGGGTGCAGAGACCGTCGCTTCCATGGTCGTCTGGGAAAAGGGCGTGATGAAGAAGGCGGACTACCGCAAGTTCCAGGTCAAGACCGTCACCGGTGTCGATGACTTCGCCTCCATGCGCGAGATCATCCACCGCCGCTACAAACGGCTGAACGAAAACAAGGAACCTCTCCCCTCCCTCATCCTGATCGACGGCGGCCTGGGCCAACTACACGCCGCCGCGCAGGCTCTCACCGAGATCGGCCTCACCACGCAGCCCCTCGCCTCCATCGCCAAGCGCGAAGAGATCATCTACGTCCACGGCCAGGAAGACGACCCCGTCGTCCTGGATCGCCGCAGCCCCGTGCTGCACGTCATTCAGAAGATCCGCGACGAGAGCCACCGCTTCGCGGTCACCTATCACCGCAAGCGCCGCCAGATGCGCGACCGTACCAGCGAACTCGACGATATCCCCGGCGTAGGCACGATCACCCGCCAGCGCCTGCTGGAACACTTCGGCTCTGTCCGTGCACTCAAGCAGGCCGCCGAAAAAAATCCCGATGCATTGCTGTCCGTAGTCAATAAGGCGACTGCAGAAAAGATCAGACAGTTCTTTACCGAAGAAAGAGAGCTTGAGGCCGGCACGGAGAAGCTGACCCAGATTTCAACGAACTCTTAGAGCATTGTGGTCTGAAAGGCTGCAACGAACTGTATTCCTGGCACATGGATTCCAGCTAACTGCGCATCACCGGTCAGAAATAAATCCATCCCTGCGGATGCGGCACAAGCCAAGTGAATCGAATCAGCAATCTTTAACTTTCGTTTTGCACGTAAATCAGCAAAAGTAGGCACGGCACCGGCATCAAAAGGCAATCCAGTGAAACCCATCTCTTCTGCGACGGCTTGAATAGCTTTGCTCTTCGACGGAAATGGCGATTTCTCCGCACCGGCGAGCACCTCACCCAAGGCAAGATGGCTTGTATAAAGCTTGTCGCCTCGCTCAAAGGAACGCTGCAATAAATACCTGCATCGTTTGAAGTACTGAGGGTGGTTCTCAACGAGATAAATAAACAACATGGCGTCCCAGAATACGCGGCTCATGCAGCCTGCTCTTCATCGGATCGGACCCACTTGATGAAGGCTTCGCCTCCTCCATATTCCGCAAGTTCATCTTTCAAAAGACCTCGTAGCTTCTCCGTCAATCGAAAGGCTCGCTGCTCAGCCGTCTCGACTTTCGGTTTAGCAGGCTTCGGTCCTTTTTTTGCTCCGGCAACACGATAATGAACCACTACTGTTGTGCTTTTTTTTGAAGCAGGACCGTCAACCCTCAGCACTTCCAACCCATTATCGCGAAGAAAACCTTGGGTCTGGATAGAGGTACAGAAGGGTGGAGTGCGCTGAGCAGTAGTAATCCCTTCCGCTTCAGCCTCATCCATGAGATCACGGACTGCAATCGAAAACTGTCGTTGCCCGGCGCGAAGTGCTGGTTCTACGTGCTTCTTTTTCGCAATGCTGCGTATCTTGCTCGCCAAATCCATAGGGCCTCCACAACTGTCACTCTATGACAGTCAATGAAAACTGTCAAAGCTCCAACCATCCACAGGTTCTCCGCAGCAACGTCTCGCTCTAGTTACTGGCCTCACGTTCATCCTTGCAGTACGTCGACGACATGCGCCCGCTATCGTTCCTTGTCCTCTTCACACTCACCGCTCCCCTCATCGCACAGGCACCCCTCCACCAGCAGCTTGCAACGATAGCCAAGGACGCACACGGACAAGTCTTCGTCGCCTGTTCGCTTCCCGGCGTCGCACTCGATTGCAATCTCAACCCGCACGGCCACCCACCGATGCAGTCGACCTTCAAGCTGCCCCTCGCCGTCGCGCTCCTGCAACAAGTGGAGCGCGGCAAACTCAAGCTCGATCAGCCGATTCGCTTCCTTCCCTCGGACCGCTATCCCGGCACCTACAGCCCGCTGCAGGACGCGCATCCCGAGGCCAACGTCGATGTTCCGCTACACGACCTGCTGCAACTCTCCGTCGGAGAATCCGACAACACCGCCACCGACATCCTTCTCCGCCTCATCGGCGGCCCGCAGGCAGTACAGGAGTCGATGAACAAGCTCGCCCTGCCAGCCATCCATGTTCGCGACAGCGAGCGCGGTCTGCACGACGACTTCCAGGCACAATATCGCAACGACGCAGAGCCCGCCGCGATGGTCACCCTCCTGCGCATGCTGGCGGACCACTCGCCCCTCAGCGCGGAGCACACCGCGTTGCTCAACCGTTGGATGACCGAATCCTCAACCGGCCCTCACCGCATCAAGGGACTGCTGCCGGCCGGAACGCCGGTCGCGCACAAGACCGGAACCTCCGGCGAGCACAACGGCCTCGCGCCAGCGACCAACGATGTAGGACTTATCACGCTGCCCAACGGCCAGCGTCTTGCCCTCGCCATCTTTGTCACCGATGCCCACGCCGACGAGACCACGCGCGACGCCGTCATCGCACGCATCGCCAAGGCCATCTACGACAGTGCCCTCGCAAGTCGCTGAGCTTACTCCGAAGCCCCGCCGCCAAACGTATTGCAGCTAGCCGGATCACCACTGCTCAGCCCGGCATTGAACCACTTCTCTCGCTGTGCGCTCGATCCATGCGTCCAGCTCTCCGGGCTCACCGCGCGTCCGCTCATCTTCTGCAGATGGTCGTCACCCACCGCAGCAGCCGCACTTAGAGCTGCTGCAATATCACCGTTCTGCACAATCCCACGCTGCTGCGCCGAGTGCGCCCAGACTCCCGCGTAGCAGTCCGCCTGCAGCTCCGTGTCCACCGAAAGATGTCCCCGCTGGCTCGGCTCCTGCTGCGTAAGACGCTGCACCTTGGCCTCTGTTCCCAGCAGCTTCTGAATGTGATGTCCAAGTTCATGCGCGATCACATACGATTGCGCAAACTCCGCCGTGCTTCCGCCAAAACGCTTCAGGTCGTTCCAGAAGCCGAGGTCGATATAAACCTTCTCGTCCGCCGGGCAGTAAAAGGGCCCAGTCGCAGCCTTCGCCGTCCCACAGCCGGAGTAGGTCGGTCCGCGAAAGAGCACCAGCTTCGCATGCCGATACGGCTTCCCTTCCTTCTGGAAGATCCCCGTCCATGTCTTCTGGACATCGTCGAGCACAAAGGAGATCAGATGGGCGTCACGATCTCCCGCCTCCCGCGTCTGCGGCGCCACAGACTGCGTCGGCTGCATCTGCTGTGTCGGTGGCATACCGCCTCCGCCTCCATGCAGAAACGATCCCAGGAAGTTGCGGCCGGTCACCAGACTTATCACCAGCAGGATGAGGAAACCGACGATTCCGATCCCTCCACCGCCGCCTCCAAAGCCAAACCCACCACCGCCTCCGCCGCCCCCCGAATCGTCCCGGCGGTCCTCAATATCGCTGCTCATTCCTCCCGGCGTCCACTCCATCGTCTCTTCGCTCCCCTGGGTCTTTGCCCCTTAGAATGTCATGCGTAGCTGGAAACCAATGTACTGGAACTTTGTGGCATTTGCTGGCGTACTCTTGTCCAAAGCAAAAACCTGGCCCCCTATGACCTATACAACGCCCGATACAATCATCGTCCGCCCAGCCGACCCCACACTCCGTGAAGCCCTACGCCTTGCAGCAATCTTTGCTGCCATCAAGCTGCTGCTCCATTTTGCGTTGACCCTATGGACACAGCACCTCGGCTACAGCTACTTTCGCGATGAGTTCTACTACATCGTCTGTGGCCGGCATCTTGCCTGGGGCTATGTCGATCAAGGCCCTATCGTCGCGGTACAGGCCCGGCTGGGAGAGCTCCTCTTCGGAGACTCACTCTTTGCCATCCGCATCCTTTCGGCACTGGCGGGTGCGGTCGCCGTCTTTCTCACAGGCCTGCTCACCTGGGCGCTCGGCGGACGACGTTCCGCCCAGGGCCTCGCAATGCTCGGCATCCTCGTCGCGCCGTGCTACCTCGCCATCGACAGCTTCCTCTCCATGAACTCGTTCGAGCCGATGTTCTGGGTCACCTGCATTCTCGCCATCGTGATGATGCTGCGGGGACATTCGCAGCGTACCTGGTGGATCGTGCTCGGCATCTCCGCGGGCCTCGGCTTGCTCAACAAGCCTTCCATGGTCTTCATCCTTGTCTCACTCGGCCTTGGACTGCTCTTAACTCCGCAGCGCCGTCTCCTCTTCACATGGCAGGCCGCGCTCGGCATCGTCCTCATGTTCGTGATCGTGGCCCCCAATGTTCTCTGGCAGGCCCACTATCACTGGCCTCTCCTGGAGTTCCTTCACAACGGTAAAGTTGGACACAAAACTCCCATCCTCGGGCCGCTCGCCTTCTTCGGAACCCAGATCACGACCATGCACCCGCTTACGGTCTTCCTTTGGATTCCCGGCCTCATCGCCCTGCTAAAAAGTCGATCTCTCCCCAACTGCCGCTGGCTCGGCTTCGCCGCAGTCCTCTTTTTTGCCTTGCTCCTGCTCATGCACGCCAAGGACTATTACGTCGTGCCGATCTATCCCGCTCTGTTTGCAGCAGGAGCCATCGCATGGGAGCGCTACTTTGCATCCCGGAGCTTTCGATCTCCGCTCGCCATTCCTCTCTACGAAACCTTACTGCTGATCACCGGCATTCTTATCCTGCCTATGGCGATTCCCGTCCTTGCACCCGACACATGGATTCGCTACACCACGGCAATGCACCTCCACGCCGACAAATTGGAGAGCGCCGAGACCGGCCCGCTGCCCCAGCTGTATGCAGATCGCTTCGGCTGGCAGCAGGAGGCCGATGCCATGGTGCGAGCCTATCGCTCCCTCTCCCCCACGGATCAAAAGAACGTCTGCCTCTTCGGCAACAACTACGGTGAAGCCGGGGCCATTGATTTTCTCGGCAAGCAGGAAGAACCAAATCTACCCCCTGCCATCAGCCCCCATAACAATTACTGGATGTGGGGCCCGCATGGCTGCACGGGACAGCTGCTCATTGCCGTCAGCGACGCTACACCCGAGCAACTGACGCATAAATTCGAGGACGTCACAATCGTCGAACACATGGATAACCCTTTCGCCATGCCCTTCGAACACAAGACCGTCTATCTCCTCCGCAACAGGAAGCCAGGCGTTCCTCCCTTTGATTGGGCAGCGATGAAGTTCTATTTCTAGCCGCTCTTTCAGACCACCGCACGCCTTCTGATACTCTCCCACTCATGACCTCCGAGGCCGCAACAGCCCCTTCGGCGACCGAACTCCCGCGAGTCCTCACCGCCACACACGCCACAGCGATCGTCGTCGGCATCATCATCGGCTCGGGCATCTTCCTGGTCCCACGCGAGATGATGGCCGCCGTCGGTAGTTCGCGCATGGTCTATACCGTGTGGATCGCCGGAGGTCTGCTCTCCCTCTTCGGCGCCATGAGCTACGCCGAAGTCGCCGCGATGAAGCCCCGCGTCGGCGGTGAGTACGCCTTCTTGCGCGATGCCTATGGAGACCTCACCGCGTTCCTCTACACCTGGACCTGGACGCTCATCGCCAAACCCGCATCGATCGCTACGATCTCAGCTGGACTGATGCGTGTGCTCGGAACCTTCTCTCTCTTCGCGTTCCTCCCACGTCCCGCCTTCGCGCATCTCCTCTGGAGCCAGGTCTTCGCCATCGCCGCAACCTGGCTGATCACCTTGCTCAACATCGTCAGTACCCGCAACTCCGCAAACGTGCAGACAGCGCTCACCTGGCTTAAGGTGCTGATGATCGTCGTCATCGCAGGCTTCTGTTTCGCGAGCCTCCAGCATGGCTCATGGCATAACTACACAACGACCTTCCGCGGTGCACGCGGTGGCTTCAGCGGCTTCATGATCGCGCTCATCGCCGCGCTCTGGGCCTACGACGGCTGGTCCGATGTCTCGCAGATGGCCGGCGAGGTAAAGCAGCCCCAACGTTCCCTGCCACTGGCCCTGGTCGGCGGTGTAGCCATCGTGGGCGGCCTTTATATGCTCGCCAACGCAGCCATTCAGTACGTCCTTCCTGCAGCAGCTATCGCCCTCTCCGACCGACCTGCAGCCGATGCTCTCCGCCTGGTGGCCGGCAACGCCGGAGCCGCACTGGTCTCCATCGGAATGGCCGTCAGCATCTGCGCAACGTTCGTCGGAAGCTCACTCTCAGGCGCACGCGTCCCCTTCGCCGCAGCGCGCGATGGCCTCTTCCCCAGTCCCCTGGCAGCCATTCATCCACGCTTCCGTACCCCCGCCGCCAGCCTCATGCTGCAGGCTGTTCTGAGCTCTCTTCTGCTGCTCGCCGTCGGCAGATTTCAAGCACTGTTCTCGCTGGCGATCTTCTCCGAGTGGCTCTTCTACGCGCTCACCGCGGCCACGGTCTTCGTCTTTCGCCATCGCGAACCCGATACACCGCGGCCCTATCGCGTTACAGGCTATCCTGTTGTTCCGGCGTTATTTATCCTTGCAGCAGCCGTCCTGCTGGTCTTCAGCTTCATCGACCAGCCATTCAACTCCATCGCCGGAGCCGCCGTGATCCTCTGCGGCATCCCGGTGCACCTCTTCTTTCAACGCCGCAAATAACCATGTCTAAGAAACCCAAACTAGGCCAGAACTTCCTCGTCGACGAAAGCGCCTGCCTCCGCATCTCAGAATCGCTCGGAGACACCCGCGCCCGCACCGTTGTCGAGATCGGCCCCGGCCACGGAGCCATCACCGACCTGCTCGCTCCGCGCTGCGCCCTTCTTCACTGCATCGAGTTCGACCCCGCACTCGCCCGCGAGCTGGCATTCCGCTTCCGCAACGACCCGCACGTCACCATCCACAACGCCGACATCCTGCAAACCGACCTCTCGCAACTCGAATCTCAAAACTCGAATCTCGAAGCCGAGTCCTCTTCGCTAAACCCCTCATCGCTCTTAGCTGAACCAACCCCTTCTCCAGCCGCCACTCTAGACGTCATCGGCAACCTCCCCTACTACATCACCTCGGACATCCTGCTGCACCTCTTCGTCGCGGCCCGCAAAGGCATCCTGGCCCGCGCCGTGTTGATGATGCAGCGCGAGGTCGCAGAACGCATCGCCTCCGCACCCGGCTCCAGCGACTACGGCGCACTCTCCGCCTTCACCCAGCTCCACGCCCACGTGACGAATCTCTTCACGCTGCCGCCGGAGGCTTTCTCTCCGCCACCGGACGTCTACTCCACCGTCCTGCGCCTGGACTTCGCCCCACGCTTCACGGAACTGGGCGTCGAACCCGAAGGCTTCAACAGCTTCCTGCGCTCCACCTTCGCGCAAAAGCGCAAGACACTCGCCAACAATCTGCGTGTCGCCGGATACAGTTCCGCGCAACTCACGTCAGTCTGGCCCACAAGCATTCCAGCGCAAGCCCGCTCTGAAGCGGTCCCATTGGAAGCGATGGCCGAGCTGTATCGGGCACTTTCAACGAATGCATCGAACAGCTCTGAGCTCTGAGCTTTAGCTTCTGCCTTTGCTTCTGCTTCTGCTTCTGCTTCTGCTTCTGCTTTTGCTTTTGCTTCTGTCTTTGCTTTTCTGGTTGTCATTCCGAGCGCAGCGAGCGAACCTGCTGTCTCCCGTTCTTCGTTCGTATCGCCTAGAAATATGGGCTAGAACTGGCGCCTGGCTTGAGGTGACGCACAACGTTTGTGCTGGCACTGGCAAAAAACGGGAGACAGCAGGTTCGCTCGCTACGCTCGGAATGACAACCAGAAAGGCAAAGACAATTGCCTATGAGCCCTTACCGCCGCACCATCTCCGCCGTCTGCGCATGATGGATATGACAGATCGCAATCGCCAGCGCATCCGCCGCATCCGCGGGCTTCGGAGCCTCATCGAGTTCCAATAACCGCGCCACCATGAACTGCACCTGCTCCTTGGCCGCCAGCCCATAGCCCACCACCGAGCTCTTGATCGATAGCGGAGCGTACTCCGCCACCGTCAGCCCACAGTTCGCGGCTGCCAGCATGGCCACCCCGCGCACCTGGCCGAGCTTCAGCGCGCTCTTCGCATTGGCAGAAAAAAAGACTTCCTCAATCGCCACCATCTCCGGCTGCCAGAGCTGCATCAACGCGATCAACTCGGAGTACACCTGCGCGAGCCGCATCGCCGTCGAGTCCTTCTTGCTCAGCTTCACCGCGCCCGCGCACAGATATCGCAGTTTTGGCGTGCGTGCCGAGTCATCGACCTCGACGACACCATAGCCCGTAAACTCCGTTCCACAATCGACGCCGAACACCCGCATTCCCTGAGTCTAATGCCGAAGCACCCATAGAGCTCAGCCCGCGCATCAAACCCGATACAATCAGACCCATCGCAGCATGGACTGACGAAAGCTACCAGCAACCTTGAACCTCGCTCAAAAATCGACAATCTGCCTCCTGGCACTCGCGACACTCCCCTGCCTGGCGCAGACAGCGGCCCCACCTGCGCAGGCCCCGCCCGCCCCCAAGCAACCAACGAGCACCGCGAAGCCCCTGGCCCCACTTCCTCCCAGTCCGTTCAACCGCACCACCATCCTTCTCGACCCGGCGCACGGAGGGGCGGACAGCGGCTCTCGCATCAGCGACACCCTTCTCGAAAAGGACATCACGCTGTCTCTCGCGTTCAAGCTGCGGTCCCTGCTCGCCGCCCGCGGCTTTACCGTCGTCATGACCCGGGACAGCGACGCCGCCACCCAGGCCGACACCCCCACGCCCCTCACGCTCGACGACCGCGCCGGGATCGCCAACCGTGCCCATCCGGTGGCCTGCCTGCTGCTGCACGCAACCGCCGCAGGCCGTGGAGTCCACCTTTACCGTTCGGAGCTCGACCCCATTCCTTATGAGGTCAATGAAACTCCGTGGCTGACCGCGCAGGCTGCCTGGGTCACGCAGAGCCAGAATCTGCAAAAGCAGTTGGGGATGGCACTCACCCGGGCCCACGTACCGCTGGTCTTCAGCCGCGCCTCCGTGCGCCCGGTCGATTCCTTCGCCTGCCCCGCGCTCGTCGTAGAACTCGCCCCGAAAGGCAGCGATAACTCCACGCTCACGGACGACAGCTACCAGCAGCAGGTAGCCCGAGCCATCGCCGCGGCCCTGGTCTTCTGGCAGAACCAGGCACAGCCGCCACAGCGGCTGCCGGCAGTGCAAACTCCCGCAACAGCCCCGGAGACAGGAGCGCAGCCATGATCTCCCGCCACCAGCGCATCGTCTTCTGGAGCCTCGTCGGCTGCATCCTCGCCATGGGAGCCCTGCTCTTCGGCGAACGGCAGCATGCCCGCGACCGTATCGTCGCGCTCGCTGACGCCACGCCTCTCGATGCCCCCTACTCCACCACCGAGTCCGTCACGCTCGACCTGGCCAACGATGCCGACGGCTCCATCACCGCAACCACACGGCCCATTGCCCTGCCCGGCGAGGTGACCGCACGAGCCCGCGCGCTGCTGGAGCACCTCGTCGCCGAATATTCTCTGCCCGGCTCGTCTCACCCGCTGCAATCAGGGGTAGCCGTCGACGACGTCTTTCTCCTGCCCCTGCCCCTCGTCGGTCGTTCGGCAAACTCCTCGGCCCTGATCGCCTCTACCGATCCGAACGCCCTGCAGCCGCAGACCCCCGGCGGCGAACTCGCCGTCATCAACCTGCGCAGCACCTTCGTCAACGCGCATCCCTCCGGCGTCGAGGTTGAATCTCTGACCCTGCTCTCCATCATCGGGACCCTGCACACCAACCTCCCGCAGATCGAGCAGATCCGCTTCCTGGTCGATGGCCAGCCGCGCGAGACACTCGCCGGCCACGCCGACCTGCTGCGCACCTATCCGTCCAGGGACACCACGGTGCAGGCCCAACCCACCACCGAACCCTGAGTCCTCCTGCTTATGTCCTCTCCCATCATCGGTGTCTTCGACTCCGGCTTCGGCGGCCTCACGGTACTGCGTGCACTCCTGCCACTCGTGCCCGGCGCGCACTACATCTACCTCGGCGACACCGCACGCCTGCCCTACGGCTCGAAGTCGCAGACCACCATCGCTCGTTACGCCGTCGAGAGCGCACGCTTCCTCGAAGAGCGCGGCTCTGATCTCCTGGTCATCGCCTGCAATACCGCCACGGCGCTAGCACTCCCCGAGATCCGTGCTGCTGTCTCGGTCCCCGTCGTCGGAGTCATCGAGCCCGTCGTGCGCGCGGCGAATCTCCAGCATCCCAGCGCGGAAGTTCTCGTCCTCGCCACCACGGCAACCGTTCAATCGCACGCCTATCTGCAGCACTGCGAGGCGCTCGGCCTTCGCGCTACAGAGAAGGCCTGCCCACTGCTGGTGCCGCTGGTAGAAGAGGGTTGGATCGATCACCCCGTCACCCGCGACGTCCTCCGCATTTACCTCGAAGAAGCTCTCGCGACCTGCTCACCAAAAGCAGTGCTCCTCGGTTGCACGCATTATCCACTGCTGGCCCCTCTCGTCGAGACGACGCTCCGCGAACTAGGTTCACAGGCCGTCGTCATCGACTCCGCCCAGGCCACAGCCGCAGAGGTTGAAACACACTTCCCCACCTCCACCCCATCCAGTTCCGACGCTGCGACCTTCGAGTGCTTCGCCACAGACTCCGTCGAAAAGTTCCAACGCCTCGGTAGCCTGTTCCTCCAGCACTCCATCGATCAGGTACAGCACCTCGATCTCGGCGGCTAGATACGCTCATCGCTCTTGCCTTTCTTTCTGTCATTCCCGCAGGGAATCTGCTTCCCGCCCCTGCCACATTTCCTGTTAGCTTTTTCTTATGCCCTACCTCCTCAAATCCGAACCTGATAAGTACTCCTTCGACGACCTGCTGCGCGACGGCGAGACCGTCTGGGACGGCATCAAGAACCCGCAAGCCCTGATCACGCTGCGCAACATGAAGCGCGGCGAAGACTGCATCATCTATCACTCGAACGTCGGCAAGGCCGCAGTGGGCACAGCCAAGGTCGTCTCCGTCACCACCGACCCCGACAATCCGAAGATCCCCATCGTCCGGCTCAAAGCCGGCAAGCGCCTGAAGAGCGAGAAGCCCCTCGCCGAGATTCGCGACGCCTCCGTCTTCCACGGCTCCATCATGTTCCGCCAGTTCCGGCTATCGGTAGTCCCTCTCAGCGACGAGCAGTTCGATTGGCTCGTCCACGGCTAGAACATTTTCATAGCCGGCGTGACGAGCCTTCATTTTTTCTCTTTACCCTCCCTAAATCTTGTCATCTCGACCGGAGCATGACGGCTTTATGTCATGCGTAGTGGAGAGACCTGCATTTTGCTCGGGTCAGCAATGCCGCAACGAGCAAAATGCAGGTCTCTCCACTACGGCGGCAAAGAACGCCACCTTCGGTCAAGATGACACCAGTATGGGCAATCAATACATCCCCAAACCTACTTCGCTATCAGCAACAACAACGACTGCCCACACTGCCCATACGTAGTCCCTCCCCCACCGATCAGGGTTTCACTCCCAGGAGCAACAAAGGTATTCGCCCCATCGTTCCAATCGCACGTATCCGTCACCCGATACCAGTTCGTTCCGGTGGGAGGCGTCGGCAACGTGAAGTTGACGCTACCCGACCATCCATTGAAGGCGATATACATCGAGTTGGCATCGCCAAAAGAAGAACCATTGATCGTATAGGCGATCGCATTATTGCTGGTGTTGTCCCAGTAACTCGTATCGGCCACCGCACCACTCGGCTCGTACCAGACAAGCTGGCTGGAGGTATACCAGTTCGCCGGCCGCAACGCCGGATGCGCCTTGCGAAACCCAATGCTTCTCTGGGCAAAGTTGTAGAAGTTCGACTGATCGCTACTCCAGCCATAGTTCAGCCAGTTCGCGGGCGAGTCGAGATTATAGGCATTGTTATTGCACTGCAGCGTCCGCAGATACTCATCGCCGCCCTGCATCAGGGGCGTTCCCGCCGACAACATCTCGAAGGCCATGCCCGTCCGCGCAGCACGGCGTTGATCCGCCGCCGCCCCTCCCTGATCCCAGCTATAGTTCGTGCTCGTTCCGCCATCGGACGGCCCATAGGGCCACGCCTGGCTATTGCTGGAGCCGTTGCAGGAATAAACATCCTTCAGCGTCAGGCCGTCATGGATATCGATAAAGTTCGTAGAGTTCCAGGGCGCGCGGCCGCTGGCCTGAAACAGGTTGGAAGAACCTGAAAAGTCATTCGCATCCTGGCCAATGGAGATCGTCATATTGCCGAGCTCGTTCTGTGCCTGACGCATACTATCCCGGAACACCCCATTCCACTCCGACCAGCCCTTCGGAAAGCCGCCAAGCTGATAGGAGTTGCCTCCGATCGCCCAGGGCTCGGCAAAGAGATCGACGCCGCTGCCTCCCGCCGCCGGGCGCACCGTCAACTCCCGCAAAATGCGATTGACCGCGACGTTCGAGTCCTGGGCGTCGAAGTTATAACCTCCACTCGGGCAGTTCGGAGCCGCAGCTTCAGCAGCCCCATTCAGGCAGCTATTGGCCAGCACCGAAGCAAGGTCGAAGCGGAAACCGTCCACGCCCATCGTGTTGGTCCAGTAGGCCAGCGAATCGACGATCAGGTTCTGAGCCACGGGGTTATAGGTGTTGTAATTACCGCCAACGCCAGTGTTGTCGTAGTAAAACTGATTGCCCGCACTGAGTTCGTAATAGGTCGTATTGTCCAGTCCACGCCAGGAAAGGATCGTCGCCGTGGTGGGGTCCGTGCTGCTCCAGGTGCCGCCTTCGGCCGTGTGGTTGTAGACCACGTCCATGTACACCTTGATGCCCGCATTGTGGAAGGTCTGCACCATCGCCTGGAACTCGGCCGTCGGTCCGCCCGGAGCCTTGTTGTAGGCATAACGGCGATCCGGCGCAAAGAAATCTTCCGTCGAATATCCCCAGTAGTTCTGGTCTACATCGGAGTTCGGAACGACGTCGTTCTCGTCGTTCTGTGTCTCCTGCACCGGCAGGAACTCAACAGCGGTAACACCAAGACTCGCCAGATAGCTCGCCTTGAGCCCCGCGCCATAATAGGTGCCCTGATAGGCCGTCGCGATGCTGGGGTCCTGCTTAGTCAGCCCCCTGACGTTCACCTCGTAGAGAACATCGTCCTTCTGCGCACGTGTCGGCTTGGTGCCGGTGCTCTGCCCGCTAGCCGCCAGCACAACTCCCTTGGGAGCATAGGTTCCGCTATCCATCGTCCGATACAAAGATCCGGACGCGAAGATATTGCCGTTCTGGTTCGAAGCATTGAGCGGGTCCTGGCTGATCTCCAGCGCATAGGGATCCAGCAG
Source organism: Granulicella mallensis MP5ACTX8 (assembly GCF_000178955.2). Lineage (NCBI taxonomy): Bacteria > Pseudomonadati > Acidobacteriota > Terriglobia > Terriglobales > Acidobacteriaceae > Granulicella > Granulicella mallensis. The sequence goes on from NC_016631.1 coordinate 3,367,627, forward strand.
CAGCTTATTCGGATTGAAGCGATTGCCGTTGGCATCGACATCCGAGACAAAACCCGTCGAAGAGCCTTTCGTCCAACTCGAACTGTAGGGCCAGTTCGGTCCCCAGGCGCGATAACCGTAATAGACCATCCCGGTAATTCCGGCGGACTGAATGGCAGAGACCGGAACCGTTACCGCCCAGACTCCACTGCCCGCCGCGCTCAAAACATAGGTCGCCGACTCCTGAACCCCATACCCCGCCGAGTAGAGATAGAGCACCATGCGGGTAGCTTGAGAGGAATAGACGCGAAAGGTAATGTCGGTCTTGGACGAGTTATAGCTTGCACCGAGGCTCATACTATTGATCGCCGCATGAGCAGGCGTCATCAGGACGGCGAGGCTGGCGCAGGCCAGCACCAGGGTCACGAAAATCTTCGGGCATTTCATTTTTATCTATCTCCGTAAGCATGTGGTGGGGACTTCAACCACGCCGCACACACTGGAAGAACGGCCGGCATCAGCGCAATCTTTTCGCTCCCTTTTATGGCTCATTTTTTCATCAACAGACAAATCCCCTGTGTTCAAGCACTTGCAGCTTGTTTACCGCCCGGTGTACGGCTTCAGATAACGGCAAAGAATTCAGCCAAAGAACGTAAAGAAGAAACGCAAACCTTGCCGCGGCTTCATAACGTGAAGCCTGCTTCCTCCCTGGACCTGCCTCCGAACGCTGCTCTCAGGCCGCCAAACTGCTATTCTTAGCCTCGGTTAAGTTCACCAAGGAGTCTGAAGTACATGATCGACATGAAGGGTAAAGTGGCCGTTGTCTTCGGCCTCGCCAACAAACGCAGCATCGCCTATGCCATCGCCGAAAAGCTCGCCGCCGCCGGAGCCACTCTCGTTCTGGGTTACCAGTCGGACCGCCTGAAGAAGGAAGCCGACGAGCTGATCGAGAGCCTCGGCCAGACCGGCACCGGCCGTACCATCCAGTGCGATGTCTCGCGAGATGAAGAGATCGACAAGGCCTTTGCAGAGATCAAAGCTGCCTATCCGGCCGTCCACACCATCATCCACTCGGTCGCCTTCGCCCCCGCGGACGCCATCAAGAACGACTTCCTCGAGACCAAGCGCGAAGACTTCCGCATCGCACACGACGTCAGCGTCTACTCCCTGATCGCCATCGCGCGCAGCGCAGCCCCCCTGATGACCGAGGGCGGCTCGATCCTGACGCTCACCTACTACGGCAGCGAAAAGGTCTTCCCAAACTACAACGTGATGGGCGTCGCCAAGGCCGCGCTCGAAGCCACGGTGCGCTACCTCGCCGCCTCGCTCGGCAACAAGGGCATCCGCGTCAACGCCGTCTCCGCCGGCCCGATCAAGACCCTGGCCGCACGCGGCATCGGCGACTTCAACACCATCCTGGACGCCGTTACCCAGCGTGCTCCTCTGCATCGCAACGTTGAACAAGCCGAGGTAGGCAACACAGCGTTGTTCCTCTCCAGCGACTTGGCCAGCGGCATTACGGGCGAGATCACTTACGTGGATTGCGGCTTCAACATCACCGGAATCTAGAAGCTCTTGCCGTGGGCTTTGGCCGTTGCTTTTGCTGTTGCCTTTCTAGTTGTCATTCCCGCAGGGAATCTGCTTCTGCTTTTGTCGTTGCCTTTGCTTTTGCCGTTGCTCTTGCTTTTCTGGTTGTCATTCCGAGGCGCAGCCGAGGAACCTGCTTCCTCCCGTTCTTCGTTGGTACCCCGAAGAAACACAAGCAAAAGAACCTGCTTTCCCCCGCTTTTCACCTGTACCAACACAGGCAAAAGCGGGAGAAAGCAGCTTGGATTCAAGCCCCAAGTGCAACATTTGTGAACATACCAGGATTTTGCCAGAACTCAACGAAGTCGAAGGCTCCTTCTGGGAGGAAGAGTTCAGCTGGAGCTCGTTTTCCGAGTGATTTTCGGATGCGAGCATTCATGAGCATGGCGATATCGTCGAGCTGCTGTTGTGAGAAGTGACCGAGGTCTTGTCCCTTGGGCAGGAACTGTCGGAGCAGGCCGTTGGTGTTTTCGTTGATGCCGCGCTCCCATGGCGAGTGGGGATGGGCGAAGTAGACCTCGATGCCAGTCTGCTGTTCCAGCCACTTGTGCTGGGCCATCTCTCGTCCCTGATCGTAGGTCATGGAACGGCGCATCTGGGAGGCGAAGCGGTTGAGGATGCGGGCGAAGCCTTCCGCGCAGGTCTTTGCCGAGCCGTCTTCGAGCTTGACCAGGGCGAGGAATAGCGTGGTTCGCTCCACCAGCACTCCGACGCGGGACTGGTTGAGTCTGCCCTTGATCAGGTCTCCTTCCCAGTGTCCCGGGACCAGGCGAAGCCCCACCTCCTCGGGCCGCTGGTCGATGAGCTTGATGGGGTCGATGAAGTGACGGCGGTTGGGGTCCACAGCGGCCTTGGAGCGCGATCTGCGGCTCATCCGGCGGCGGCGCAGCATCGTCATCACGCGGGCGCGGAGTTCTCCCCGTGGCATGGCGTAGAGCGCGGTGTAGATGGTCTCGTGCGACAGACGCACCGGATCGGGCATACGCCTGAGTGTGAACCCAACCTGCTCCGGACTCAAGCCCCGGCCAAGCTCGGCCACGACAAGGTCCCACACGAGGGTGCCTGGAACCAGTTTGCGCGCAACCCGCGGCATGCGCTGCAACCTTCGGGCACGTCGATCTGCCGTCACCGCAGAATAGCCTCCGGCGATAAACCGGCGACCGCCCTTCGGACTAGGCTGCGCAACGTGCCAGCCATTACGACCCATCTCCCGGGTGACCGTGGACCGCGCCCGTTGGAGGCCGGCGGCTATCGCCGCCGGCCTCCAACCCATCGATAACTGCGTCTGCAGAAGACAGCGCTCCTCCATAGAAAACTGCTTGTACGTTCGACCCATGCAACATCTTCCTCCTTAGAAAAGAAAATGTTGCACTTCCAGTTTGAATCCAAGCAGGTTCCTCACTTCGCTCGGAATGACAACTAGAAAAACAACAGCCCTTACCCCAGCTTCTCCGTCAACTCCGCCCACCGCTCATACACCGTATCGTGCTCAGCCTGCGCCGCTTCCATCTCCGCTAACGCAGCCGTAAGCGCCGCGGCATCGGTAGCCACCGCCGGCTCAGCCAGGCGATCATGCGCCGCGGCCATACGAGCATCGGCCGCATCCACCCGCGCCTCGATCCCATCGAACTCGCGCTGCTCCAGGTACGAGAGCTTCTTCTTCCCTCCCGAAGCCGCTCCCCCACGCTTGGACTCAGTACTCGCTGTCTCCTGTTTGCTGTTCCCTTCTTCCTGCTCTTTCCACTCTTCCCACTGCGAGTAGTCGGCAAAGATCCGCGACCTGCCCTTGCCATCCAGGCCCAGCACCGTATTCGACACGCGATCCAGCATGTAGCGATCGTGCGTCACCAGCACCAGCGCACCCTTGAACTCCAGCAACGACTCTTCCAGAATCTCCAGCGTAGGAATATCGAGATCGTTCGTCGGCTCGTCGAGCATCAGGACATCGGCGGGCTGCAGCATCAACCGCGCAATCAACACGCGTGCCCGCTCGCCGCCGCTCAGCCGATCGACCGGCTGATTCAACTGATCGCCCGAGAACAGGAACTTCGCCGCATAACTCGCCACATGCACGACGCGATCCTGGTAGACCACCGAATCGGAGTCCGGCGCGAGCGAGCGCCGCAGCGTCAGCGAAGGGTCGATCTCGCGCATCTGCGAGAAGTAAACGATGCGCAGTGCATTCGCCCGCTTCACCGTACCCGCACTCACCGGCAGCTCGCCCGACATTGCCCGCAGGATCGTCGTCTTGCCGCTGCCGTTCGGGCCCACGAGCCCGAGCTTCATCCCGTTGGTCAGGCCAAAGTTCACCCCGCCGACGATCTCTCGCCCGCCCAGCGTAATCGAAACACCTTCCATCTCGATGAGCCGCTTGGTCTGCCGGTCGGTCGCCGCAAACTCGATGCCCGCCGACGACGTGCGCGTGCGCGCATCCACCTCGGCCAGCTTGCCGATCAGCTCATGAGCGTTGTCGATGCGGGCCTTGGCCTTGGTCGCACGGGCCTTCGGTCCGCGCCGCAGCCAATCGATCTCCGTCTTCACCCGGTTCCGCAGGCCCTCCTGCATCTTCGTCTGCGACTCCATGTACTGCTCCCGGCCCTCCAGGAACTTCGAGTACGTCCCGCGCACGCGCAGCACACCCTCCGCATAGACCCGGCTAAGCTCGACAACCTCGCTCGCGGCATTCTCCAGAAAGTAGCGATCATGCGTCACCACCACGCTGGCGAAGTTCGCCCCGCGCAGCATGGCCTCCAGCCACTCAATTCCTTCGAGATCAAGATGGTTCGTCGGCTCGTCAAGCAGCAGCACATCGGGCTGCGTCACCATGGCCTCGGCGATAGCCAGGCGCTTCTTCCAGCCACCGCTCAGGCTCGCGGCCTCGGCGTCCATACGCACGTGGCTGTCCGCTCCATCGTCGGCAAATCCTGCGCGCCCCAGCGTCTCACGCAGTCGCTGTTCGTGCTCATTGTCCGGCACATGCGCGCGCTGCAGCGCCTTCTCCACCACGCTGCGCACGGTCGCGCCCTTGGCAAACTCGGAGATCTGCCGCACATAACCCACACGCGCGCGCTTGCGCACGGCCAGTTCGCCTGTGTCGGGTTCTATATCCCCCGCCAGCACAGCAAGCAGGGTAGACTTACCAGCCCCATTCGGCCCAATGAGCCCAATGCGGTCGCCGTCGTTTACGGCAAAAGAGATCTTTTCAAAGAGGGGCGTCGCGCCAAAGCGTTTCGACACGCCCTGAGCATTCAAAATCGGCGGCATATCTACCAGTTTACCGGTCGCCGCTCCTGTATTACTTTTCCGTGACGAAACCGTTATCCACAACGACGAAAATCCATTGGACAGTCCGAAACACAGGCTCTACCCTGCTCGCAGTTTCAGGTTTCACCAACCAGAATCGAGGCTCCTGTGAAGTACACGCCTTTCCGCATCGTCCTGCTCTCCCTCGCCGCCACCCTCCTAACCAGCGCAGCCCACTCCCAGACGATCATTACCGAACCCGACCAGGGCTTTACGCCGATCTACAACTTCATCAACACCGCCACCAAGACGCTCGACATGACCATGTACGAGCTCGTCGACACGACGGCAGAGAAAGATCTCGCAGCGCTCGCAAAGAAGGCTGTTACCGTCCGCGTCATTCTCGACCAGAACCTCGAGAAGAGCAGCAACACCACGGCCTATAACTACCTCAACGAAAACGGCGTCTCGGTCCACTGGGCGAACCCGACCTACTCCGCGACCCACCAGAAGACCATCACCGTCGACGGCGATTCTTCGATGATCCTCACGGCAAACCTCACCAGTGAGTACTACTCGACCACCCGCGACTTTGCCGTCATCGACACCAACCAGACCAACGTCGCCGCCATCGAGAAGGTCTTCAATGCCGACTTCACCAACGCCACCGTCACTCCCAGCACGGCCTACAGCCTCATCTGGAGCCCGACCGATTCCAGCACCGATCTGGTGGCCATCATCAATGGCGCCACGCAGAGCCTGACCGTCGAAAACGAAGAGATGAGCGACTCCACCATCGTCACCGCACTGGAAAACGCAGCCAAGCGCGGCGTCGTCGTAAAGATCATCATGACCAATGACGACAACGAGTACGAGAGCGAGTTCAACGCACTCCACAAGGCCGGCGTACAGATCCGCACCTACAAGGACACCTCCACGACGCTCTACATCCACGCCAAGGTCATCCTCGCCGACTACGGCGTTAGCGGCGCGGAAAAGATCTTCGTCGGCTCGGAGAACTTCTCCGTCGCCTCCCTCACGAAGAATCGCGAACTGGGCCTGACGATGGCCACAGCCTCCATCCTCGAAACCTTCAACACCGTGCTCACCAGCGACTTCACCGGCGGCACAGCCTGGACCACAACCTAGAACGATTCTTCCCTGTTGGCTGAAATTTTGTTTTTCTTGTTGTTGCCTTTCTTGTTGTCATTCCCGCAGGGAATCTGCTTTTGCTTTTGTCGTTGCCTTTGCTTTTGTCGTTGCCTTTGCTTTTCTAGTTGTCATTCCGAGCGAAGTGAGGAACCTGCTTTCTTCGGGGTACGAACGAAGAACGGGAGAAAGCAGATTCCTCACTCCGCTCGGAATGACAACAAAAAAACAAAAAATGCCCCAACCAAAACAGCTTGGGGCATTTCTGACTAAAATTACCGCTCTACTCCAGATCGAAATCCCGCATCGGCCTCTCGCCCAGCGGCGACTCCTTGGCTTTCTTCACGGCCTCGGCAAACCGCTTCGCCATCAGGTCGTCCTTGTTCTTCTCCGCCTGCACCGACTGCGCGAAGAGCGATTCCCTGCGGGCATCCGATTCCTTCAGCGCCTTGGCTGCAGCGCCGAAGTCCTCAAATGTCTTCTTGCGCTGGGCTGACGTATGCGCAATCACCGAGCGCGTCACCGGATCGATCTTCAAGATTCCACTGCAGTCCGGACACGTCACTTCAAACGGCTGATCGCTCAATCCCATCACAAAACACCTCGATGGACATTTTAGAACCGGCGCGGCTGCATCGGCGAATAAGCGTAGACATACTTGGGCTCGCTGCGGAACGCCCAAATCAGGGCGACGATCCATCCGATCACCGTCCAGCCAAGAAACAGGTTCAGCAGAAAGATACCGACAACACTCCGGCTACCGCGCAATGCCGCGACGATCGTGGGAAGAAAGTGAATGGCTCCAAACGGAAGAAGACACAACGCGAAAAGAACGTGCATGACGTAAAACCTCTCTGGAAGACATTACGTATTCCCAACGATTGTAGTTCCATCCAGCATCAGCAGATCGTACAGCGAAGTCGTTGCCGTTGCCTGTTTTTCGCCGTCATCCTGAGTCCTGAGCGAAGTCGAATGGACGAAGGACCCCCGCATTCTGCACGATGCCTGAGGAAACGCACGCCCCCAACCACCAAGGCCGCCCGAAGCAACGCCTACAGGTAGATCACCCGATGCCCCGGACACTCCTGCCCGGCATGCTCCACCAGCAACTCCGGCAGCGCATCTTCGTACCGAGCCACAAACCAGACCCCACCCAGCAGCCGCTCCTGCAGGTGTCCATCCGGGAACAGATTCAACATCATAGCCGTCGCATGCTTCTTCAGCGACGCTTCCTTCTGCACCTCGAACGCCGCCGCCATCCGCCGCAGACGATTCATCTGGTAGCGCATCTTGCTCGCCGAAACCCCTGCCGCACGCGCCAGGTCCGCACTCATCGCGCTCATATACTCGGTCAGCGCGGTCAACTCGATATCCATCGCGTTGCCCACCGCCGCGATCTTGCGCTTGCCCTCGATCGGCATCGCCCGAGCCCCCAGCCGCAGCGCAAGCGCGTCCACCGTCTTCGACTCGAACATCTGCGCCAACGAGACCTCATGCGTCGCCATCGCCGTAGCAACCGCGGGCTCGATGAGCGTCGCTGAAAGTCGCGGCAATACCGGAGTCACACGCCCCAGGATCTTCTCGTACACCACCGCCGACTGCGCGAAGTAGGCAATCTCCGCCGGGCCGCCGATATAAGCCGCCGTGGGCAGAATACGGTCCTGAAACACCGGCCGCAGCAACGCATTCGGGCTCAGACGCTCGGGTTCATTCTCAAGAATCGCGAACAGGTCTTCGGTGGAATAGCTCTGCGATCCAGCCTTCCACTGGCCTTCGCCAAGCCGGCGCAACGGCAACCGTGCACCAGTCTCCGCATCGAGCAGGAACAACAACGAATGCCCCCGAGCCACAAGCACCTGGGCGTGGTACCCACCGCTCACCAGCTCCTCACTCCGCTTCAGCAGAGCGTCTTCAATCTCTTCCGCCTGCGCAATCGCCTCACGCAGCACAGGCGTGCCCAGCGCATGAAACTCGCGTATCGAGGCGTCCATGACGATCAGCCCCTGCGCGGCAAAGATCTTGCTGATCAGCCGTCCGAACGCTCCCGCCAGATGGGCATTGGGCGCATAACAGGCCCGCAGCAGTTCACAGACTGGAGCCCACCCCAAAAGCTCGCTGACACGATCCAGCTCGGCCTCCAGCCGTAGCCGCCCCTCTTCATTGCCGCCATCGACGCGCAAGCCGCCCACCGGCACCGGACGTTCCGCCCGCAGTCCCAGCCGCAGCGTCTCCGTCTCGGTCTTCGAAAGCAGAGTCACCTGGTCGACCTCCGCCAGATCGTGGTCCTCGCTCGCCAGCCAGAAGACCGGAACATGGTCCCGTCCACTGGCCTTCGTCGCATCCTGGGCCTTCCTGATTGCTGTCGCGGCCTTCAGCAGCGTCAGCAGCGGTCCGCCGAACAGCGCAACCTGCTGCCCGGTAACAACCGCCGCTGCTCCATTCCGTAATCGTTCGATATTCGCCAGAACCGCGCCGCTCGCGTCAAAGCCGTCGGACTGCCTTAGCAGGGCATCGGCCAGCCGTCCCCGATGCGCGGCCTCCAGCTCCGGCGAGCTCTTCGCCCAGTCCATCGTGAAGGGGTCAGCCGGATACCACCGCCGCAGAGCGGCAGCATGCGCGGACGAGCGTATGTCCGCGTAGTCGCGAAACAGCGCGGTCGTTCCCGGTAGTGTCGAGAGGTCGTGGCACTCAACGTTCATTCAGTTACAGTCTCTCATCCTGATCCTGTTTGGATGGCGGAACAGGGCATACCGATGCAGCAATCTTCATTCATGGTATCTACAGGCTGCTTCATGTACTGTACGGTCATGGCACCGACAAAGACACCCTCCGCGAAGAAGAAAACCCCTGCAAAGAAGCCCCTTGCGGCTTCCTCCAAGCTGGCGACGCCGAAACCGGCCAAGCCCCTCAAGCTCTCCGGCAAGGGTCGCACGCTCTCATCGAAGGTTGTGTATAAGGGCAGAATCTTTTCCATCACCGCCGACGATGTCGCTGAACCAGGCGGCGTCCGCGCCAAGCGTGACGTCATCCGCCACAACGGCTCGGTCGTCGTGCTCGCGGTCGACACCAAGACCAACCCCGCCGATCCCAGCATTCTGCTCATCCGCCAGTATCGCCACGCGGCGGGCCAGTTCCTGCTGGAACTTCCAGCAGGACGCATCGAGCTGGGTGAAAAGCCCATTCCCGCAGGCAAGCGCGAGCTCATCGAAGAGACCGGCTACCGTGCCAGGCGGTGGTCGAAGTACGTCCGCTACTTCGCCAGCCCCGGGTTCCTGTCCGAGGCCATGAACATCCTGCTGGCGGAAGACCTCACGCTCGGCGAAGCGACCCCCGAAGACGACGAGCGGATCGAGATCCACATGACCCCGCTCTCCGAGGTCCTGCGCCTGATCCACGACGGCAAGATCCTCGACGGCAAAACGTTGGTCGGCGTCCTGTTCTACGACTCCCTGCGCCGCACCCAGCAGGCATAAGCTGCAGAAAAACTGCTGCAGAGGTGTGCGGATATCGAGCACGTGATCTATCCGCACACCTCACATTGAAACCACGAAACATTACTTGCCCGATATCCGAAACGTCCTGTTTCCCATCAGTTAGAAATAAAACCCCAACCTCCAGTCAGGCATCCCAAAGGCCCGGTTTTGCATATAAACCAGTACGAGCTTTCCGCTCACGCGGGGAGCCCATTTTCCGTTTTTGGGAAGGGCCTCATGGCACAGTACAAGGGCACGGTTAAGTGGTTTAACAATGCAAAGGGTTTTGGGTTTTTAGCACGGGATAGCGGTCCGGATGTGTTTGTTCACTACAGCGCTATCCAGCTTGACGGTTATAAGAGCCTGAAAGAAGGGGATGAGGTTGAATTCGACGTCATCCAGGGAACAAAAGGTCCGCAGGCGGACCAGGTTGTTCGCACAAAGGCTATCTAACGCGTCGCGTCTAAAACCCGCGTCTTTCTAAAACCTCGTTTAGCTTCTCGTTCTCCGCCCACTTTCCGAGGCTTTTCACACACAATCTATCCGTAACTTCAGAGGCCCGGGTGCAGGCATCTACAATCGATGCGGCCCCCTGGGCCTTTGGATTACTTATGGACAACATCACTCTCGCCCGTCTGCTCGATGAAACCGCCGCTCTGCTCGAAATCGATGCAGCCGACCCCTTTCGCATCCGCTCCTATCGCCGCGCCGCAGAGGCTGTCGAGCAGCAGACCACGCGTCTCGCCACACTAGCGACTCCCGACGCCGACCCCAAAGCCCTGCTCGCCATTCCGGGCATCGGCAAAGGCATGGCCCAGAACATCCGAGACCTGGTCGCCACCGGCAGCATGCCTCTGCGTGAGGAGCTGCTGCAGAAGTATCGTCCCACCATGCTCGAGCTCCTGCGCCTCCCCGGCATGGGCCCCAAGACAGTCGCGATGCTCCACTCTGCCCTGCAGATCGCCGATATCGACGCCCTCGAAGCCGCCGCTAAACGCGGCGACCTGCTCACCCTGCCGCGCATGGGTCAGAAGTTTACCGACAAGCTGATCAAGGGCATCGAAGACCATCGCCGCAACGCCTCGCGCTTCCGCATCGACGTCGCTCGCGAGCACGCCGAACGCATCAGCGAACTCATCCGCCAGTTCCCTGGCATCGACACCATCACCCCCGCCGGCAGCCTGCGGCGCGGCCGTGAGACCTGCGGCGATCTCGACCTGCTCGTCACCGGCCCCGCCTGCGAGGCCGATGTCGTAGCCGCGGCCGTCGAGCACGTCGCCAGCCTGCCTCTCATCGACAAGCTGCTCGCCAAGGGCCAGAACAAGGTCAGCTTCACGCTGCGCAACGGCCTGCAGGTCGACGTGCGCCTACTGCCGCGTGCCAGCTACGGCGCCGCGCTGCAATACTTCACCGGCTCCAAGCATCACAACGTCGCGCTGCGCCAGCGGGCCATCAAGCGCGGCCTCACGCTCAGCGAATACGCCTTGCTGAGATTAGAAGACAACAAGATCATTGCTGCGGAAACAGAACAAGACATCTACAACGCGCTCGATCTCGACTACATCGCACCCGAGCTGCGCGAGAACTGCGGTGAGCTGGAAGCCGCGGAGAAACATACGCTCCCGCACCTCATCGTCCGCTCCGACCTTCGCGGCGATCTGCACATGCACACCACCGAATCCGACGGCGGCAACAGCATCCGCGAGATGGCGGAGGCTGCCATCGGGCGCGGACTCGAGTACATCGCCATCACCGACCACTCGAAGAACCTCGCCATGACCAACGGCATGGACGACACCCGAGCCCTTGCCCACGCCAAACGCATTCGCGAGGTCTCCGCCGAGCTCGCCGAGGAGTTCGCCGCCAGGCGCGGTCCGCAGTGGGCACGCTACGAGCGGCGCTTGAAGGACAAAGAGCCGAATGCCACGGAGCCCACGATTCCCTTCCGCATTCTCACCGGCGTCGAAGTCGACATCCTGCTCGACGGCACTCTCGACCTCGAAGACGCGACGCTCGCACAACTCGACATCGTGATCGCCAGCGTCCACTCCGGCTTCAACCAGACGCAGGAGGAGATGACCGCCCGCGTCCTTCGCTCCACCGAGAATCCCTACGTGCAGATCCTCGGCCATCCCACCGGCCGCAAGGTACTGCAGCGCGAACCCTACAAGATCGACCTCGCCCAGGTGCTCCCGGTCGCGGCCCGGCTCGGCGTCGCCGTCGAACACAACGCCGCACCCGCACGCTCGGACCTCTCCGACCTCCACCTGCGCCAGGCCAAAGAGCTGGGTTGCAAGCTGATCGTGAACACCGACGCTCATTCCATCGGCGACCTCGACCAGATCGACCACGGCATCGTGCAACTTCGCCGCGCGTGGCTGACCGCGCAGGACCTCATCAACACCCAGCCAATCGATCAGTTCCTCTCCACCCTCCGCCCCCGCCCCTAACGCCGTCGTTGTCGTTGCCTTTCTTTCTGTCATCCCCGCAGGGGATCTGCTGTGCCCCTGCGACAATCCTTCGGCACAAGGCACGCTATCCTGTTCACATCATGTCCGACCTCAATCTCGGCCCCGCAGAAAGCAGCAGTCCCGCAAAGTCAATCCTGATCGCAGTGATCGTTCTCGCCATCATCGCGGGCGCCGTCTACTACCTCAACCCCCGCAAGACCGCCGAGCTTAGCGTACCCAAGGTTCAGCTCTACGCCGCACAAACAGCCTTCAAAGCCGAAGACAGCAACAGCGGCATGCACGTCATCGGCCAGAGCGCGCACATCGAAAACGACCTCTACGTCGTCGCGACCCTGCACATCGACGACAAGCTGCGCCTCCCGCTCTTCATCACCACCATAACCGCGACCTATACGTCGCCGAAGGACGAAACGCTCGACACCACCTCGCCCAGCGCCGCGGACCTTGCGCGCATCGAAGAGAGCTTCCCCGCTCTCACGCCGATGATGTCGCAACCGCTCGACGGCCAGACGCAGATTGCTCCCGGAGGCTCTGCCGAAGGCACCGTCCTGCTGCACTTCCCCGGTCTCACGGAAGCAGACTGGAAGGCCCGCAAGTCTGCAATCGTCACCGTCAATCTCGCCCACCAGGCGCCGCAAACCATCACCATCCCCTAAACGCAAAAACGCCGCGTATCCAATGGATACGCGGCGTTCCTTGCAACTTCTCAAAAACTAGGGAACAGAGATCGGAGTCGGCGCACTCTTCGGCGTACTCAGATAGCCCGTTACCTCGTTCTTGCTGATGTTGTTTACGACGATCTCGAACAGCGCAGGCGTCTTGCCTGAATAAAACTGTACGGGCTCGTCGAGATTCTTGTCCTTCTTGTCGATGTTCCTGTCATCCGAGTTCACAGCCAGCGTGTACTTGGAGCGCTTCTGATCGACCTTCTTCAACTGCACCTTGATGGTTCCGACATTCTGTGCGGGAGCACCCTTGTGCAGCGTGAACTCATAGTAATTCCGATCGCCACGATGCTTCAGCTCTTCCAGCTCGTCATGATTGGTCGCAATCAAGCCGCTCATCACACCGGAATCACCCATCACTCGCGTCAACTGTGTCTTGGTCTGCGCGAGATCAGCCTGCGTCGTCGCAACATCGGTCTTCACACCGCCAACATCAGACTTCACAGACGAGACATCTGTCTGCACATCGCCAATCTGCTTGGAAGTAGCGTTCTGTTCTCTCTGCAACCGCGCGGTTGTGGCCGTCACCGTTCGTTGGGCCGCAATCAACTCGTTGGACTTGTCCTCCAATTGCTTTTGCGTCAGGCCTACGCTCTGTCCCAGGGTCTGGGCCTGCGCACGCATCCGTTCGTTGGTCTCATCCAGCCGTTGTGACAAAGCCGTGTTCTGCTGACTGGAAGCATCCAATTTCTGTTGTTCGCCCTTTAAAGTGGCCTGTAGGGAGAAGCTCCAGGCAAGCGCTGCCAGAGCCAGTAAAATACCTGCAACAGCTATGCCCGTCAGCCAACCCGGCGCAGACGGCGTTACAACGTACTCGCGATCGTTATCGTTCATTCGACGCTCCTTTTTTCCCGCGCTTATGTCCTAAGTCTCTCTATCTCAACGCTTGGGAGAGTATGGACGCGCTACAACCACAGTTGGATGCCAATGAACACGAATTCGCTGCCAAGCCCTGACATTCTAATTGTCGGAGCCGGAATTATCGGACTTTCGCTCGCTCTCGAACTCCACTTCCGAGGAGCACAAGTGACTGTGCTGGAACGATCTACAGCACTCCAGCACGCCTCCACCGCAGCCGCCGGCATGCTCGCGGTAGACGATCCGCATAACCCTCCTGCGCTATTACCGCTCTCCCAACTCAGCCGTTCTCTGTATCCAGCGTTCCTGCAGCGAGTCGAATCGCTCTCCGGCCTCGCAGTCCCGTTCCAGACCGATACGACGATCCAGTACCTGCCCGACGGCAGCACCCAAAGGCTCGTGGAGCACTCACTCGATCCACGCCAACTCGCCCCCGCGCTGCTTGCGGCAGTCCGCGCGACCTCCATCGATCTGCGCGAGCACACCGAGCTTCTCTCTCTCACCGAGACGCCTCAAAGCCTGCTGCGTGTGGACACCAGCAACGGCGAACTCTCTCCCGCGAAGCTCATCCGCACCCAGGGCGCATGGGCTCGCCTGCAGGTTCGTCCCGTAAAGGGCCAGATGCTTCGCGTACAGCTTCCTGCCACACTTCCTCTGCGCGAGGTCCACCGCACCGAGCACGTCTACATCGTGCCGCGCACCCAGGGCCCGCAAGCCGGAACAGCACTGATCGGAGCCACCGTTGAGGACGCCGGCTTCGACACAGCCCTCCATCCAGAGAGCCTCGACCACCTCCGCTCACTCGCCGCGGAGCTTCTCCCCTCGCTTGCGAATGAAGCCGCAGCCCCTCAGGTCGAGGCCTGGGCAGGACTGCGCCCCGCAACCACCGACAGCCTTCCGATCCTTGACGCCCACACGCCCAGCCAGTTCCTCGCGATCGGCCACTTCCGCAACGGCATACTCCTCGCTCCCGCGACAGCAGCCGTCATGGCCGACCTCATCGAAGGCAAATCTCCTGCGACAGATCTCGCGCCCTTCGCGGCCTCTCGCTTCACCAATAGATAAAATCGCACACCATTACCGATATTCGCTCAACCTTCGTGACAAGCGAATCCACGCGGTTTGATAATCAGTCACGCTGTTGAATTCCCGCTCGGAGAGCGTTCTCATGTCCACCGCCGCACCCAAAGGTCTACAAGACGTCGTCGCCAATGAATCTTCCATCTGCTTTATCGATGGGGACAAAGGCATCCTCTCCTACCGCGGAATCGATATCCACGAGCTTGCGGAGAAGTCCAGCTTTGAAGAGATCACCTATCTCCTGTGGAACGGCGCACTCCCGACCGCTGCTGAACTCAACGACTTCTCGCACCAACTCGCCGCCGCACGCCAGATTCCCGACGACGTGATCGCGTTCCTGCGCAACGTCCCCAAGACGGCGTCGCCCATGGAAGTCCTGCGCACCACCGTCTCGCTGCTCTCCATCTACGACGCCGACGAGAAGTCCACCCTGCACACCGCGAACATCCGCAAGAGCTTTCGCCTGACCGCGCAGATCGCGATGATCGTCGCCATCTTCGACCGCATCCGCAAGGGCAAGGAGATCGTCAAGCCCGACACCTCGCTCTCGCACGCAGCCAACTTCCTCTGGATGCTCAACGGCGAGAAGCCCTCCGAGACGGCCACCAAGGCGCTCGATGTCGCCCTGATCCTGCACGCCGACCACGAACTCAACGCCAGCACCTTTGCCGCACGCGTGATCGCAGCCACCCTATCCGATCTGCACTCCGCCATTACGGGCGCCATCGGCGCGCTCAAGGGACCTCTGCACGGCGGAGCGAATGAAGCCGTGATGCACCTGCTCTACGACATCGACAAGGCCGGCGAAGATCCCGTCGAGCACGTCCGCAAGATGCTCGCGAACAAGGAGAAGATCTCCGGCTTCGGCCACCGCGTTTACACCACCGAAGACCCGCGCGCCACGCACCTCCGCAAGATGTCCGAAGACCTGGGCAAGGACGCCAATCCCAAGTGGTACACGATGTCGCGCCAGATCGAACTCTTCGTCAAGGAAGAGAAGAAGCTCAACGCCAACGTCGACTTCTACTCCGCCAGCACCTATACGACTCTGGGCATCGACATCGATCTCTTCACGCCGATCTTCGCCATCAGCCGCATCTCCGGCTGGTGCGCCCACGTGATCGAGCAGCACGACGACAACCGGCTCATCCGTCCGCGTGCCGACTACACCGGCCCCGCATGGCCCGCGCCCTACGTCCCCATGGAACAGCGCAGCTCGCAGACCAAGCCCTACCCACCCAAGCCCAGCGCATAAAAACAGAGCGTAGACCAACAGAGGATAGAGCGTAGAGAAGGCGGCACCTTTTTCTCTACACTCTATCCTCTACTGGTCTACACTCTGCCCTACTTCGCGCTTGCTGGCGGCACGATCCCATTCATCCGCAGGTACTCCACGATCTGCCCGTAATGGTCATATCCATGTGCGACTCCAAAGGCCGCTACTGTTGCGCGGGTCTGCATCCCATCGGCGCCCTTGATCGTTACAAAAGCATTCTCCGGAGTGATCGTAGCCAGCGCCTTATGCGCGAACACAAACGACGCAGCCAGTGCAGCGACGATATCGTCCTTCTTCGTCATCTCCCCGATGGCCTTCACGTCGACTTCCGGCTTCATACCGCTTACCGTGCTGTAGAAGTAGTAATTCGCTTCAGCGAGATGCGTCGCCTGCTGCGCAAAGGTACGCACCGTATCGAACTTTACTGTCTGGGAAGGAGCGAAGATCGCCGCACTCGGTGCGAAGCTATACTTCTCCGCCGGCATCGCCTTCACGGCTCCCATCAGTTCCTCTTCAAGAAGGTTCAGCATGTCGTCCAGGGCCTTGGATGGCTCCGCCTTCGCGCCGATAGCGGGTTTTGCCGTCGATCCCATGGGCATCTGCGCCGTCGCTGTCAGACAACACGCACCCAGAACAATTCCTGCTGCCATCATCTTCAATTGCATCTCTTCACCTCGGTTAAATTCTGCTCTTGGAGCGCCACCATGCTAACAAATGCTCTATCAAGTTTGCGTTTATCTTTCACGCAACAACTACAGGCCGCCCGTGTTCTAGCAGAGCGTAGGGCGTTGGCATCTCTACTCCAACGCAAGCACCCTCCCTACAGGTGGACTCTATGCGTCTCGCACTCTCACTGATGTTCACTGCCACTCTTCTCTCCGCTCAAAGCAGCTTCGCAGCACCGCCGCAGAGCACGCCCATCCCATCACAGACCTCGAATGCCGCTCCCACCATCCTCATCCCCGCAGGGACCCAAGTAGGGCTGGAGCTTACACGTCCTGTCTGGGCCGCCAGCGCCAAACCCGGCGACCTCTTCTACGCTGAAACGGTTGTCCCCGTCAGCGTGAATCACCAGACGGTTATTCCCTACGGCACCTATATCGAAGGCACCATCACGTCCTTCACCAAGCCGGCCAGAAAATCGAAGCAGGCACTCTTCCATCTGCAGTTCGACAAGATCATCTTTCCCAACGGCTACACGATCGTTCTGACGAAGCCAGCAATCCGCGCGCTCGTAACCGTGAAGGTCAGCAAGAACAACGATCTCCTGCTGGATAATGGCGCGCAGATCACCATGCCGCTTCGGTCGCCCCTCACACTGAATGCGACCGAGATCACTCAGGCCATCTCGCTCGCCCAGGCTCCCACTCCAGGCGACTTCGTTCCTGCTACCTTGTGCCGTCCCACCCCCGGCGACCCAGGCTCTCCGGGCACATCCGATACCATCATCCCCGGCAGTCCCGCCACGCCCGATACCATCATCCCCGGAGCCGACGGAGCACCCGACATCGTGATCCCCGGTATGCCGGCAACGCCCGATACCATCATTCCAGGCTTGCCCGCCACTCCACCGACTCCTCCAACCGTATGCCCTGATCCGCCGGTAGTGCTCTCCAGTGTCGCGGAACATTCCTCCCACGCCCGAGCGACCTCTTCGTCGTCCACTCTCAAGAAATAACTGCTGTATCTCAGAAGCTCGAAGGGACTCCATCATGCAGCTTCGCTTCCGCACCTTACTCCTGATCGCCAATCTCAGCCTCCTGGCCCTGCCGGCGGCCACCGCACAACAGGCCGCACCGCCTGCAGCATCCTCCAGCCTCACAATTCCCAGCGGTACCGTCGCGCCGCTCACGCTCGTCACTCCGATTGCGAAAAAGGTGATGAAGGCCGGCGACACCGTTACTGCCTCGATCGCCTTTCCGGTCACCGTGGGCAACCAGATTGCCCTCCCTGTCGGAACTCTCGCCGAAGGACAGATCACCGCCATCATCAAGAGGGCAAAGAAGACGAGTCAGCCCTTCGTCCAGGTTCACTTCACGCGCCTGGTCTTCGCCAACGGCTACACCTCGGACCTGGACGCCACCGACGCCTCCGGCTTCTCTCCCAGCAGCATCGTCGCTCCCCTGACTCCGAGCGAGATCGCCATGCAGCCGGCGGCTCCAGCACCTGCGCCCAAACCCAAGGGATTCTTCGCCCGGCTCTTTTCGCACAACAGCTCGAAGCCGCCCAAGATTCTCATCGCCGCTGGTTGGCAGTTCCAGATGACGCTGCAAAGCCCGCTCACACTCGACGCGACCAGCGTTGCCAGTGCAGCCGCCACCCCGCCGAAATAGAATCAAGTTATGCAGCGCATCTATCTCGACGCCAACGCAACAACGCCAGTCCTTCCCGAAGTCGTCGAGGCGATGCGTCCCTTCTGGCTGGAGAGCTTCGGCAACCCCAGCTCCGCGCACCAGTCCGGCCAGCGCACGCGCTCTGCCGTGGAGCACGCTCGCGGCGCAATGGCCAAGCTCCTCCACTGCACCTCGAAGGAGATCATCTTCACCTCCGGCGGCACCGAGAGCGATAACCTCTCGCTCTCGGGCGTCCTGCAGCCCTATCTCGACTCCGGCGAGCCTGCGCACCTCATCACCTCGAACATCGAGCACCACGCCGTCCTCTACACCGCGGAATCGCTCGAACGGCGCGGCATCGAAGTGACCTATCTCGCCCCTGCGCACGATGGTGTCATCGACCCCTCAGCGCTCGAAGCCGCATTGAAGCCGCACACCAAGCTGGTCTCCATCATGCTGGCGAATAACGAGACCGGCGCGGTCCAGCCCGTCGGCAAGCTCGCACGCATCGCCAAGGCCCACGGCACGCTCGTCCACACGGACGCCGTGCAAGCCGCCGCCAAGCTCCCGCTCGACCTCTCCGGCGAGTTCAAGAACGTCGATCTGCTCTCTCTCTCCGGCCACAAAATGTACGCCCCGCAAGGCACCGGCGTCCTCTTCGTGCGCAAGGGAGTCCAGCTCGCACCGCTCTTCCACGGCGGCCCGCACGAACGCCAGCGCCGCGCCGGCACAGAGAACGTCCCCGGCATCGTCGGCCTCGGCCGCGCCGCCGAGCTGGCCCACGAGTGGCTCAACTCGCAACTCGACTCTCGTAACTCGATCCTCGCAGCAGAAACCCCAGCGCCCACGAGTCTCAGCGCCCTCCGCGACCGTCTCGAACAAGGCCTGCTCAGCGCAATCCCCAACGCCATCATCAATGCCTCAGGCGCACCCCGCGTCCCTAACACCACCAACCTGCGCATCGCCGGTATCGACGCCGAAGCCCTGCTCATCGCGCTGGACATCCAGGGCATCGCCGCGAGCTTCGGCGCAGCCTGCCAGTCCGGTGCCACAGAACCCTCGCACGTGCTGCTGGCGATGGGCCTCAGCCCCGCGGAAGCCCGCTCCAGCCTGCGCCTCTCCCTCTCCCGCCTCACCACCGCCGAAGAGATCGACCGCGCACTCGAGATCATTCCAGCGGTAGTCGCACGCCTGCGCTCACTCAGCTAAGCCAGCGTTGCCGTTGCTTTTCTAGTTGTCATTCCCGAAGCGAATCTGCTTCTACTTTTGCTTTGGCTGCTGTCGGCAGTAGGTCAGTTCGAAATCTGATCAAGAGAAAACGCCGAGGTGCAGTCACTCGGCGCTCCACAATGCCAGGGCGGATTCGAACCGCCGACCCCCAGATTAGCAGTCCGATGCTCTATCCAACTGAGCTACTGGCTCAAAGCGGCGCTACCCGCAACATGATTTTAGCAGTCCGACAAGCTCCTCTTCTCTAGCGTGTTCGTTTCGCATCCATGCTTGCATCGTCCTCCGGCTTTGATCCGAGCCGCCCCACAGCAGATTTCAAATTGACCCACTACCCTTTGTCGTTGCTTTTGCCTTTCGGGTTGTCATTCCGAGGCGCAGCCGAGGAACCTGCTTCCTCCCGTTCTTCTCCCGCACCTGCAAGCCCTAAAATCGAAGCCACCAACAAGGGCCAACAGCCCGCTTCATCCCAGCCCTGGGTTACGCACGAAACAGAAGTAGAGGGCTGAAAGCCCGACTCATCGATGCCACCACGATGAATCGGGCTTTCAGCCCTCTAAACCTCTATAGGCTCCGTACCTGGGGCTTCACCCCAGGCTGGTATAAGCCGGGCCGTTGGCCCTGTGTTGACCTCACAGATACCAGGGAATATTCACCACAACGATCCGCTGATTGCCCTTCAACAACAGCATCAGCTTCAGCAACTGCACGCGCTGATTGTGCAGCAGGTTCTCCCACCAGTGCCGCACCACGAGCTCCGGCAGCAGTACCGCAATCTTGCGTCCTGGATTCTCGTCCTCCAGCTTCAGCACATAGTCCATCAGCGGAGACAGGATCGTGCGATAGCTGCTCTTCACCGTAATCAACTCCGGCTCGGCCATATTGTGTTCGCGCACCGGCTTGATCACCATCTTGTCCCAGACACAACCCAAGGCATCCGAATCGTCGCTGTCCACATGGACGACCTTCACGATCGGGCTCATCAGCATGCCGAAGCGCATGGCCTTCTCGGTGATCTTGTCCCACCGTGCCATCGGGATCACAACGATAGGCGGTTCCAGGCCCGTGAGCCGCAACGGCGTCGGGTCTTCCGTCTCCATCTTGACTCGCACATAGTGCCGCTTCACCATCATCATGAGACCGATGAGGAAAGGCACCAGCAGCGCGGTCACCCACGCGCCGGCCATGAACTTCGAGGTCAGAACGACCAGCAGCGTAATGCCCGTCGCCACCGCGCCCAGTCCATTGAGGAACATCTTGATGTGGCGATGCGGAGCGTCCTTCTCCTTCACCCAGTGCCTGACCATGCCCGCCTGGCTAAGAGTGAACGCCAAAAAGGCGCCGATCGCATACAAAGGGATCAACCTGTCCGTCACGCCGTTGAAGATGATCAGGATGATGGCCGTAAAGCCAGTCAACGCATAGATGCCGTGCGAGAACAGCAACCGCCGTCCGCGCAGCAAAAATACATGCGGCAGATAGTCCCTGACGGCAATCGCACGCGCCATGCGCGGAAAGTCAGCAAAGGCCGTGTTCGCGCTAAAGGACAGAGCGGCGAGAACCGCGCCCATCGTAAGGAAGTAGAACCAGCCACGTCCAAACACCGCCGCTACAGCAATGCTCAACACGCTCTGGAAGTTGTGCGCATCGGGATCCATCGCCGTAACCCCATAAGCACGGGCGACGTAAGACAATCCTGCCAGCAGGATGATCAGGATGCCGATAATCACCGTCAACGTGCGATTGGCATTCGTCGAGCGTGGCTCCTTGAACGCCGTGGTGCCGTTCGACACAGCTTCCACACCCGTCATGGCCGCGCACCCGCTCGAAAAAGCCTTCAACAGGAGAGCGAAGAGCAGCCACGTTGAAAGGTGTGGAAGGACCGTCACAATGGGCGGTGGGGGTGCCAGGACCGCCACCGGATGCCCTCCGCTGACCACGCTGCGATACACACCAACACCGATGGTGGCCAAAATCGTGCCGACAAAGAGGAATGTCGGCACCATGAACACAAAACCCGTCTCGCGCACGCCACGCATGTTCACGATCGCGATCGCGGCCAGGATGAAGAGGCAGATCAGCAACTGGTGCGGATGCAGCTCAGGGACGGCGCTGACCAGCGCCGTAACACCGGCGGAAACACCCACCGCCGCCGTCAGAATATAGTCGATCATCAGGGCTGCTGCTGCCAGCAGTCCTGCTCCGTCACCCAGGTTTTCGCTGGCCACGGTATACGATCCGCCACCATTCGGGTAGGCAATGATCGTCTGCCGGTAGCTGAAGTACAAGATCACCAACAACGTCAGAATGAATCCAAAGATGGGCAACAGATAATGGGATACGCCCAGGACACCCAGGGGAATCAGAAGGGTCATGGCCGCTTCCGGTCCATATGCCGCACTGGTAAGTCCATCCAGCCCGAAGATCGGGACTCCTGCCGCTACGCCAATGTGCTCGTCGTGTTCGGCACTGGTCGCTAGCGGTTTTCCAAACAGAACATCAAAAATGCTCATGCCTCACTAAACCTCGGGTGCCCGCAGGGCACACCGATAAATATCCTACGCTAGGTTGTCAAACCGCTTGCATACGGAAACAATTTTTATCGGCTTTTATTCTGCAGATCGCCCCCAGCAGCCCCCAACTCTCCTCAAAACCCAGGCTTTTTTGAACCATCGAGCGGTTCGGCGATAATCCTATCTATGCCGACTCTCTACGACCTCCCGCTCACGACCCTCTCCGGCTCCCCCACCACCCTCGCCGACTTCTCCGGCAAGGCCCTGCTGATCGTCAACGTCGCCTCCCGCTGCGGACTTACCCCCCAGTACACCGATCTCGAAACCCTCTATCAGCAGTTCAAGGACAAGGGGTTCGTAATCCTCGGCTTCCCCGCCAACGACTTCGCAGGCCAGGAACCCGGCTCCAATCAGGAGATCGCCAAGTTCTGCTCAACTGACTATCCCGTCACCTTCCCCGTGTTCGCCAAGATCGCCGTCACCGGCCCGGAACAGCACCCGCTCTACGCCGAGCTCACCTCGGCCGCGCCCGAGCATGTCGTCAACGACGCAGGCTTCCGCGGCAACATCTCCGGCTACCTCAAGTCCCAGGGCCTCCCCGAGCCCGCACCGCTCCCCGCCGTCCTCTGGAACTTCGAAAAGTTTGTCGTAGGCCGTGACGGCACCGTCATCGCCCGCTTTGCCCCCGACATGCTCCCCAGCGATCCCCGCATCGTCAGCGCAATCGAACAAGCCCTGTCCAATTAGGACAGGGGGAGGCTGCGTCCCAGCCTGCTCAAGTTACGTCTTCTTTTTAACACTGAAAATTTGTTGCTTCAGAGAGGATCACCTGCACCATGCTCACCAGGACCTTGCTCCTTGCGTCTGTCTTCGCTGTGGCGTTGCCCGCGTTCTCGCAGACACCTATCCGTATCACCGCAGACCTTACCGAAGCCCCACGCAAGCTCTACCACGCGGAGATTGACCTCCCGGTCAAGCCCGGACATCTCACCCTCACCACCCCCCAGTGGATTCCCGGCAACCATCGCCCCACCGGCCCGGTCGAGGACATCACCGGCGTCGTCTTCACCGCCAACGGCAAGACCCTGCAGTGGCGTCGCGATGACGTCGATCTCTACGCGTTCCATCTCGAGATTCCCGCCGGAGTGACAAGCCTCCACGCGCACCTCGACTGCATCGTGCTGGCTCGCGCCTCGGACAAGATCGCCGTCCTCGAGTGGGAGAAGCTGCTGCTCTACCCCGCCAACGTTCCCGTAGCCAAGATCTCCATCCAGCCCAGCGTCACCGTCCCGGCCGGATGGGGCATCGGTACGGCACTGCAGCCCACCGGCAACTATGACCCCAACGCCAAGGTCGGCGGAACCACGGAGTTCCACGCCACCACGGTGGAGCAGCTGGAAGACTCCCCCGTCATCGCCGGTGAATACTTCCACGAGTTTGCGCTCGCCCCCGAGGTCACGCCGAAGCACTACCTCGACGTCGTCTCCGACGAGCCCAACGACTCCAACCTGCGCCCCGAGTTCCTGCAGGAGGTCTCCAACCTCGTCCGCGAGGCCGGTGTTGCCTACAACTCACGCCACTACAACGTCTACCACTTCCTGCTGACGCTCTCCGACGTCGCCGGCGGTGAAGGCCTGGAGCACGGCCAGTCCTCCGACAACGGAGTCGACGAGCTCGCCTACTCCGACGCACACCATCAAGCAGGGGATGCCGACCTGCTCGCCCACGAGTTCACCCACTCCTGGAATGGCAAGTATCGTCGCCCCGACAAGCTCTACCAGACCAACTTCTCCGCCCCGGAAGTCGGCGAACTGCTCTGGGTCTACGAGGGCATGACGCAGTACATGGGCAATGTGCTCGCCGCACGTTCCGGCCTCAAATCCCAGGCACAGTACCGCGACAACCTGGCCGCCTCGGCCGCTTCGCTTGACTACAAGAGCGGCCGTAACTGGCGCTCCACCGACGACACAGCACTCGCCGCCAGCGTCCTGCGCAGCAACAGCCCCGTATGGTCCAACTGGCGCCGTGGGCAGGACTACTACCAGGAAGGCGAGCTGCTCTGGCTCGACGCCGATACGAAGATCCGCGAGCTCACCAACGACCAGAAGTCTCTCACCGACTTCTTCCACCTCTTCCTCGCGAAGGGCGGCAACACCGGCCCGTCGATCGTGACCTACAACCGGGCCGAGATCATCGCCGAGCTGAACGAGGTGGTGAAGTTCGACTGGGCAGGCTTCCTGCACGAGCGTGTTGACCTGGTAAACGAGCATGCCGACTTCGCCGGGATCGAGCGCGGCGGCTACAAGATCGTCTATCAGGACCACCCCTCCGACACCGAGCACATGGGAGGCGGCAACCGCCGCTTCTCAGGCCCCAACGTCTGGTACTCGCTGGGTCTGCGTCTGAATGCTGAAGGCGTGATCTACGACGTACGCTGGGGAGGCCCTGCGGACAAAGCCAAGCTGGCCCCCGGCCAGAAGCTGATCGCCGTCAACGGCCACGTCCTCAGCTCAGAAAGCCTGCACGAGGCGCTCGTAGCAGCCAAGTCCAATACAACAGAACCGATCCACTTCCTGATGCAGACCGAGAGCTACATCAAACCAATCGACGTCGACTACCACGACGGCGAACGCTTCCCGGCAATGGTCCGCGTCGAGGGCACAAAGGACTACCTCGACGAGATCACCTCGCCGCTGACCAAAGCACCTGCCGGCGATGCCGCCAGCAAGTAACAACCTGACTGAATACCACCCGGGTGCCCCATCCTCGACGCGCGTTCTTTGCGCGGCAGGGTGGGGTATCGTTTGCGGTAGCAAACGACCGCTCTCCTTCATTTAGGCACAATCGCCTCACCCGCACTCGAACATTTGCGGGCGAAACGGTGGAGTGGTGAGATCCAAGCTCACCCCACTTCACCTACTCCCCTGCCGACACAACGCCCCTCACGGCCTCAGCGATCACCCCATCCGCCGTCTCACCCAAATCCTTCGAGTCCAGCAACGACTCCATCGCCCGCCCAATCAGCAACAGCAACGGCGCAGGCCCGCAGGCAAGCCCAGCCAACTCCGACAGCCTGCAAGCCGCATAACTCTGACGCGGCGTCGCCGCCTGCGAGATCGCACAGCACGGCGTGTTCGCCGAAACGCCCGCGGCAGCAAGCTCCCTCGAAATCCGTTCGGTATCCCGGCCCGGCATATAGAGAACGAGCGTAGCGTCCTCCGGCAGCGGCCCCGCCCAGATCGGCGCAGCCTCTGTCTTATCCGCCGCATGATGTCCCGTGCAGAAGATCAGTTTGGATGCGCTCTTGCGATCCGTAAGCGGCAACGACAGCGCGGCTCCCGCAGCAAACGCCGCAGTCACGCCGGGCACCACCTCAAAGGGAATCCCCGCCGACCGCAGCGCCGCAATCTCTTCTCCCGCACGCCCAAAGACCAGCGGATCGCCGCTCTTCAGCCGCACCACGGATTGGCCCGCCTTCGCCGAGTCGATCATCAGCGCATGAATCCCGGCCTGGGTAATACGCGGCCGTCCACAACGCTTGCCGACGCTGGTAATCAGCGCATGGCGATGCACTAGCGCCAGCACCTCATCCGGCACAAGGTCGTCATGGAAGACGACATCCGCCGACTCCAGCAGCCGCAGCGCACGCACCGTCAAAAGCTCCGGATCACCCGGCCCTGCGCCCACAAGATAAACAGTTCCCTTCACCGCCTGGGTCATCACAAAATCTCCTCAGCAGAAAGGAATCCCTGTTCCTGCGCGTGCTGCCGCGCTCTCATCCGCGATGGACAGCCGTCATAGCCGCAGACTTCGCGCTGCGCCAACTCATGCAGCAACAGCTTCCGCGGCTCGCCAATCGGTTCCACCGCCGTCACCTCACGCCGCAGACGGCCAAGCTCCGCCAGCCAATCCCCGGTATCCAGCGGCAACTGCGCGTTGATCTCCTTGCGCAGCCGCTGCGCCAGCGCGGGGCTCTCGCCGGCAGTAGAGATAGCGATCTGCAACTCGCCGCGCCGCACCACCGATGGAAAGTAGAAGTCGCAGAACGGAGGATCGTCGACCGCATTGCAGAGAATATCCGCCGCATTAGCCTCGGTAAAGACCGCACGATTCACCGTCGGCGTTGCCGTAGCAGCCACAGCAAGAAACGCTCCAGCCAGATCGCCAGGCGCATACTCACGCCGATGCCACTGAAGCTCCCCCGCCTCAGCCCACTCTTGAACGCGCGGCAACGCCTCGGGAGCGATGACCGTAACCCGTGCCTCGGCAAGCAGAAGGCTCTCAATCTTCGACTCGGCGATGAGGCCCGCGCCGACGACGACGCAAGGCCTGGCCGTAAGTTTGAGGAAGATCGGAAAGAGACTCATCGTTGCATCCTTAGCCTACGTTCGCCGGAACACGGCCCGGCGCGGGATCGCGCTCGACCGCCGAAACCACCGCTCCCGCAAGCTGTGCCCGCAGATCCTCATCGCTGGTCCTGCGGAAGTAGCTGCGCAGACTCTCACCCTCCGCACGCGTCGACAGATACCCACGCAGCAGACGTTCGATAGCCTCCGGGCAGTCCTCTGCCGTAGCGCGATAGCCGATCTGGCGCGCAATACCAGCATATTCGCCCACCGCCCCGCCGACGCAGAAGTAGTAGGCATCCACCATCTTGCCGTCCTTCTTGATCTTCTTGCCCTCCAGGCCGAGGTCCGCGATCCAGCTCTGGCCGCAGCTATTCGTGCAGCCCGTCACATGCAGCCGCAGCTGCTGGTCGAACTCCGGAAGGCGCTCTTCCATCTCTCCGACCAGCCACTTCGTGAAACCCTTGGTCTCGGCAATCGCCAGCTTGCAGAACTCCGTACCGGTGCAGGCCACGGCGCCGCGATAGAAGACCGTCGGCTCAACCTGCAGGCCCAGCCCGGTGATCTCCTGCACCAGCGCGGGAATCTTCGCATTCGGAATGTTGACCAGCACAATGTTCTGTCCGATCGTGGCGCGCAACTGGCCATCGCCATAGGTCTCGCTCAGCGAAGCCAGCGAGTGAAGTTGATCGGCCGTAAGCCTGCCGTTCAGTACCGTCGCTCCAACGTAGCTCAGGCCTTCCTGCTTCTGGCGATGCACGCCAACGTGGTCGCGATAGAGATCCTTCGCAATTGGCCCTTCCTCGCACGGATCGAACTTGAAGCCCAGCTTCTCTTCGATCGCCGCCAGCATCGTCTCCGCGGTCCAGCCATTGCGCATGAACAGGTACTTGATGCGCGCACGGGTGCGGTTCTCACGCAGCACTTCCTGTTCGCGGAAGATCTCGCAGACAGCCTTGACAGCGTCATAGGCCTTGTCTTGCGGGATAAACGCATTCATGCGCACCGCGAGATGCGGCTCGGTCGAAAGGCCTCCACCGACGCGCAGGCTGTAGCCAATCTCTTCCTTGCCATCCTTCACGCGCTTCAGCGCAGTCAGCGCAACGTCGTTGATCTCCGGGTAGCTGCACCAGAGCGGGCAACCGGTCACCGTAATCTTGAACTTGCGCGGCAGGTTATAGAACTCCGGGTTCGCCGTCAGCTTGTGCGCAATCTCCACCGCCAGCGGAGAGGCATCGATCAACTCATCGGCATCGAGCCCGGCAAGCGGGCAGCCCGTCACATTACGGACTACGTCACCGCAGGCGCCCTTGGGAGAAAGCCCAATCGCCGTCAGCGCGTCGACAACCTCAGGCAGCGACTCGATCGTAAGCCAGTGCAACTGGATATTCTGGCGCGTCGTAATGTCGGCGATGCCCCGCGCATACTTCGCGGTGATATCGGCGATCACGTGGAGCTGCTTCGCGGTCAGCATGCCGTTGGGCAGGCCGATGCGCATCATGAAGTACTCGCTGGCCTTCCCCTCGCCGCCGACGCCGCCGGTCACACCGACGCCATCGCCCTGCGTGTAAACGCCCCACCACTTGAAGTACGTCCCGGTCCACTCCGGCAGTACGCTGTCGCGGCCTTCACTGGCAAACTGCCGCACCTCATCCCAGGCATTCCAGGGATTCTTCTCACGCTTCAGGCGTTCGACCTTCTGGGCTTTGGTCTCTTTGGGCGCGGCTACGGGCGTCGCGGGGGTTGCTGTGTCGCTCAAGTCTGTTCTCCAGGTCAGGAATCAAAGCAAAAAGGCCCACGAAGCTTTTCGTGGGCACTTAGGGAAATCGTCAATCTGTGCTCGCTATCGAGCAACCAATATCGACGCCCCGGTGCCGGGGCAAAGACAACAGGTTGCGATGCGCGAAAAGCTCATACCACTAAGGGTAACGGGAATGAGCGCTGGAAGCAAATTCTGTCTGACCGCCGTCTGGCTTTTGTCTTTGCCGTTGCTTTTCTGGTTTGTCATTCCCGAAGGGAATCTGCTTCTGCTTCTGCTTCTGCTTTTGCTTTTGCTCTTGCTTTTCTGGTTGTCATTCCGAGCGCAGCGAGGAACCTGCTTCCTCCCGTTCTTCCCCAGCACCGCCACCGCTCTACCCCAACCGCGCCTCTGCCTCTTTCGTCGCCTCATAAATCTGCTCAAACGACTCAATCGCGTACAGCACCTTCTGCATATTCCCGGTATCGACTTTCTCTTCCAACACCTGCTCCAGGTTGAAGTCCCGAATCTCAAGCCCGGCAATCCGCTCAACCACCTGCGTGCACTCCCCATGCGACGAGATCAACCCGCTGCCATAGACCTTGATCTCGCCCCGCTCGCGAATCACACCGAACTCCACCGTGAACCAGAAGAGCCGCCCCATGCGCTCCAGGGCATCCGCACTCGTCAGCGCCGCGCAGACCTTGCCATAGTGCTCCAGAAAGTCCGCAAAGACCGGGTGCGCATGCATCGGCACATGCCCAAAGACGTCATGGAAGATATCGGGCTCCGGCGTGTACTCCATCGACTCCCGGCTGCGAATCCACGTCGTCGTCGGAAACATGCGCGCGGCCAGCATCTCGAAGAAGGCATCGGCCGGCAGAAACCCGCTCACCGGGGTCGACTGCCATCCCGTACGCGGCTGCAGCCGCTTGCTTACCGCCGTGAGATCCGGCAGTTGATCGGCCTGCAGCCCAATCTGGTGGAAGCCATCGAGGTACTCCGCGCAGGCGTGCTGCACTAACTGCGGCATGCGCCGCAACACAAGTTCGCGCCAGATATCATGCTGCTCCGGCGTGTAGCCGGCCCAGTCCTGCTGGATGAGAAACGGTTCTGCGGCGTGAAGCTTCGTGGGGGTCGGAATAGCGGCTACGGACATGAAAACTCTCCTGCGAACCCCGAGCAACCCGGCACCCCTTCAAGGTGCGCCAGCGCTGTCTCCAGCTCGACCCACTATAAGAGCAGATAAGTTAACGAAAAGACAAGCCCAGAGACATCAGACCGACGACAGATCCGCGCCCCTGGCCTCCCGCCCAAATCCCGTCGCCAGAGCCACCAACAGCCCCACCAACAGCACCGTCAGCGCCATTACCGGCGTCAGCCGTCCGTCAAAGTAACGCGAGGCAAGCGCGGCCTGGAAGTGGCCATTCTGCGACGAAATAAGATTGCCAAGCTGATACGCCAACCCCGGAAAGAGTGCCCTTACCTGCGCCGGCGCAAGCTCATTCAGATGAACCGGGATGATTCCCCAAGCTCCCTGCACCATGAACTGCATGACAAAGCCGCCCAACGCGAGCATCGCCGCCGTATGGCTCCACGCCCAGAGCGGGATCACAGGAATCGCCAGCAGCGCCGCGATGATGATCGTGCGCCGCCGCCCATAGCGCTCCGAGAGCGCACCACAGCAGATGCCTCCCAGCAGCGCGCCGATGTTGCCGATGATCGCCACCATCGAAGTCGTCTGCGGCGTCAGGTGATGATCGTGCTTCAGAAACGTGGGATACAGGTCCTGCGTTCCGTGGCTGAAGGACGTGAACGCCGTCATCAGAAGAACCAGAAACAGAAACAGCGGCATGTGCTTCAAGATCTGCTGGAAGACCGAGCCAAGCGAGTGCGGCGCAGTCCCAAGAGATTTGCGGCGGCTCGCCTCCCAGGACGGCGACTCCGCCACACCCGAGCGAATATAGAACACCAGCAACGAAGGCAGTGCACCGATCAGGAACATCACACGCCAGTTGGTCAGGTACCCATGCCCATGCAGATGCGGAAAGACCAGCCCATAGACCGCCGCCGCCAGCAGGTTCCCTGTCACATAGCCCTCCTGCAGAAGCCCTGAAAAGAACCCACGGTTCTCCGCAGGAAGCGTCTCCAGCGCCAGCGCCGCGCCCACACCCCACTCACCACCCATAGCAATTCCGAACAGCGCACGAGTGATGAGAAAGATGTGGAACGTAGGCGCAAAGGCCGAGGCCACTTCAAAGACCGAGAAGCAGATGATATTGATCATCAGCGTAGGCCGCCGCCCAAACCTCTCTGCCAGCAGACCAAACAGCAGCGCACCCAGCGGACGCATGCAGAGCGTCCAGGTCAGGCTATACGCCACCGTCTCAAGGTTGACGTGGTACGACGCCGCCACCGAGTCCAGGCAGTACGTAAGGATGAAGAAGTCGAAGGCATCAAGCGTCCAGCCAAGAAAGCATGCCGTAAAAGCACGGCGCTGCGTAGTGGTAAGGGAACGGAAGGGTTGCAGCAGCGGCATCGAGCGTCCTCAGGAACCTGTCTAACAACTTACCCTAGCTCTTGTCTATGCTTCAGCTTTTCTTTCTACCTCTACTTTGCCTTTATCTTTGCTTCTGCCTTTGCTTTTCTGGTTGTCATTCCGAGCGCAGCAAGGAACCTGCTTCCACCCGTTTTTCGCCCGTACCACCACAGACGTTTATGTAGCCGCTCAAACACAGCGCGCGCCCCCCGGCGCTTCAGCGTCGGGGCGACGGAGGCAGGTCTCGGAATCAGGACAAGCAAGCCCCGCGCTCTTCCAAGAAACCCCTGTGGTCATCAAGAGCTTTTCCATTCTTACATCTTGACCACGCTGCTTTGTCGGTGTTGCAATTCACCTGCAACAAGGCATTTCCAACCTCGCTACACAGAGTGTGTTGAAAGCTGTCACAAGCCTGTTGATGACCTCAAAGGAATAGCGAATCGCCCATGCCGAAGAAACTTGTTCTCACAATCTTCGTACTACTCTTCGAGTGCATTCCCGCCAACTCTCAACAGGCCTCGTCCACGCTCAACCAAAGAGAAGAAATTAAACTCTCTTCCCTGCGTTCTGAATTAATCAGTTACCGCGCCGTCACCGGCTATGGCGAATTTTACGTTCTAACGGGTCCCAATCAATACACAGCTGTGGACCTCGACGGCCACACGCATGTAGCGCTGGATACATCCATGGTTCCCGGAACGATTACCAGGGACTCCTCAGATCTTTTCGTAATCAATCTGAGCCCGGTGCCCGGCCGCGGTGTCTTAGCTACAGTCAACTGGAACGAAATTCACCCTCCCGGGCAAACAGATCAGCGACTCCCCGACACCCGCTCGGGGATACTGCGCTTTGATGAACATGGTCAATACAAGGATCTCATCGAACTACCTGATACCGGCTTCAGTCCGGCGAAGGTGGCTCAATTCAGCAACTCAGAGGGCTTCCTCGCAATGGGGTACGACGAGCACGCCAGGCTTCATGTCTCCTTACTCGATGCTCGCGGCCAGATGAAGGTGCTCGACATATTGCCCTGGCTGAACTCCGAAGCAAAGCCAGCCTCTGGACCCAATAGAACGAGTGACATAAAACAGGCTTCCGACAAACAAATCAACCAGGCTGCGATGGATGCGGGTGCCATGCAGATCGTAAGCGGAGATGACGACTCCATCTACCTCTACAGCCCCCAATGGGGCGCTAAATTCATCTGCGTGCATCCTACCGGAACGGTTTCGGAGATCAAGATCGAGGGCAAGTCCGATACCGCCTCAGAGATGTTTCCTCTGGCCATGATCGTGGATCATGGCAATGTCTATCTCGATCAGGCGGCGCTGCCGACGAATGTCCCTGAAAAGAAAAATGGACTTAACCATTTCGTGCTCAACGCCTACAACGCGGCAAATGGGGCTCTATTGAAAACGTATAGCCTCGACACCCCCTTCGCTGGCACTCCGGTAGCGTTAGGGCCTACGGACCTGTACTTTCTGAACGCAGCAGTAGTATCCGGGCAGCTCAGCTTTTCCTTAATCCGTGCGTACCCATAAGACGATTCGAAGAACTAACCCCCTCCCCAAACCAACCCCGCCGAACTCCCAACCCACGTCCTATCGCGATTATGATCGACTCCCATCATCAACCCGCGCCCCATCCTCACCAGGCTCATCATCGGCACCATGCTCTTCCCCTCCGGCCATACATACAGAATGCGAACCTCGGGCTGCGTCGGCCCTTCGGGAGTCTGAATCACGGGCTCAAAGTGCATCCGCTGCTGCAATAGATAATTGTGCCGCTCAACAGGCGGCACAGCCGCAAGATCGGCATCCGTCGGCGCAAACTGAATCCCCTTGCCCGCAAACGAATACAGCGGCTTGAACACCCACTCGCTGCGATCCTCCGGCAACCGATCTCGTCCCACACCCGCATACCAGTCATCCAGAAATATCGCCGGCGGCACCGTCGGATGGTCCAGGTGCGGCAGCGAAAACTTGCTCACCCGGAAGTACCAGTTCGGATGCCCCGCCCACTCCACCTCAAGCTCATCGCGGTAGTCGAAGGGCAACACAATCCCCTTCCGCTCCAACTCATCGACAATCACGCGGTTATAGATGCGATGGATCGGAACCAACTGCCCCGTGCTCTCCTCACGATAGAAGAGCTTCTTTCCCTGCTTGATGAGCTTGGCGACGTCCACCGTCTTGATCCCCAGCCGCTGCTCATGGACGCGAAAGTCCGGCAGAGTCTTCTGGATCTCCGGTGCAATCTCTGCCAGCACTACATTCCGCGGATCGTGCCTGCCGACAATCACCTCACGCAGCAGCGACCAATAGCCCGTCTCGTCCAGCCCCCCGAGGAAATAACGAAGCTCGCGATCCAGCCCATAGACCTCGATATATGCCCGCGACAACTCCGCCTGGTAACCGAAGAGCGAAGGAAACGCCTGCATCTCCACCAGCTTCGGCTGCATCCGCCCCCACTCGTCGCGCACCAGTCCGAAGTCGACAGCCATGAAATGCGGATGTGCATCCTCGTGTGGCACGCGATACGCCGCAGGAACCGTCGCCGCCGAATCCCGCATGTAATGAACATTGCCCAGCAACTGCGAAGTCAGCTCAACACCCGCATGCACCATGCGCTCCATCAACTCCGAAGAGAAGAAGCACGGCGTCTCGGCCACACGAAACTCTATCTGTGTCTGCGTTCGCTCGTTCAGCCGCTGTAACAACTCGGCATACTTCGCCTGCGTGAAGCGCGCGTTGAAGTCACTGCGAAAAGGCTCGATCATCAGGTTCAGCTCAGCTTACATCGCAACGACAAATCCAGAACAACCCTACTCACAAAATCGTCATCCTGAGCGAAGTCACTCGCGCACTTTGCGAGTGACGCAGTCGAAGGACCCCGAAACCTTCCATCCCGCCCAAACCGCCGGCACCTTTCCAACCTCAACCACCCCAACCGCTGCTGCCGAAGACCGCCACTCTACGCAGCAACGAGAAACTTGCCTTCACGCATGATCTGTTCTTCTCCCTCGTCCCCGCCCAGCCAGATATTGAACGAAAGCCCCACCACATCGATATGCGTCGTCGACTTCCACGGAGCTCCAGTGTGGTTTCCATAGGGATCGCCGAACGCAATATGAATCCCCGGAAACTTCTCATCCTGCAGAATATTTCCGATCACCTTCGAGACTCCAATATTCGTTCCGATCGCAAACTCACCCACACGATCCGAGTTCTCGTCGGTATGCGTATAGCTCCAGAACTCGCGCTCCAGCTCCTTGTTCGCACAGGAGACCGAAGTGATGCGGTTCTCGCTGATCTTCACCGTCAAGGGGGTATCGCGCAGAATCCCATACCGCGCGCAGAGAAAGTCCCCAACCACACCATCCACAACGAAGACGCCGTTAACCTCGCCAGGCGCGGTGAAGCACTCGCCACCCGGCAGATTGCCCCACTTCTCCGTGCTGATGATGCCGGAGGTCTTGAACCACTTATAGCTCGGGTTTAACTCCGCGCGGATGTCCGTCCCCGCAGCCGTCGTCGCCCGGACGTAAGTCGCCTTGCGCACCTTATCGAGCACCACCTGGCTCAGGCGGTCGACCGCATTGAAGTCCGCTCGCATGCCCTCCACCATCACCTCAGGGGTAATGTTCACCATGTGTGCATGACGCATGTGGCGACGGTTGACGACATCGGTCATCTGCATGCGGCTGAGCAGCTCATTCGGCTGCACCTGCACGGCGAAGATGCTGACCTGAGAACTCTCCATATCAGCGAGAACTGCCTCCGGCATCCCCTTCAACGGGCGCGGCGCGATGCGATCGACGACAAAGGCATTCCAAGTACATCCCGCATGATCGAGCTCGCTGGCAAGCGACGCCGCAATCTCCAGGCAGCTCTCATCCGTAATGAGAGTGACCTTCTCCTCAGGCTTGATCTTGAGACAGGTGACAACCGCATTGCGCGCACCCGGGGCATACTCAGCCGGAAAAGCAACGGCGCGCAGATCAGTCCCCGCAGTGGGCGCTACTTCAGTTTCGATAGCCTGCAACGTATCCAATGTCTTCATTTCTTCACCCACCATTCACACAAGGATAACGTGCCTATGACGGCTAGAACCCATCTATTTTGTAGAATTATGGGCATTTTATTTATAGAACGCCGGGCTGTTTTTACACTCAACGCCGTAACTGCTTTCCCTTCATCACCGTTGTTTGTTTTTCGTCGTTGTCGTCATCGCCGTTGTTTGTTTTTCGTCGTCATCCTGAGCGGTACGCGAAGGACCCCCGCATTCGCAGCGCCACAACAGCGCAGGACACCCCGGACATCCTTCGCCTGAAGCTTCAACTGTACTGAGTACAACCTACCTCCCGAGCCTGTCATTTCGACCGACCAACGGGAGTGGAGAAACCCCTGTATTCACAACTGCGTGTACTGCCAAAGAAACCAAGGGAATGCTGTACTCCCTGGCAAAGAAGCCTGTCGTCAGCCGCAAAGCGTGCCCTTGCTCCAGGCATCGCAAAAATAATCGAGCGATTCCCCAACCCATCCGTCCTCTCTGATAGAGGATCGCCCATCGGTATGACCAGACACAGTGTGATGATCGGTCTTTCTAAAACCTTCTGCCTCGCATCCTTGAGTCTCCTCACCCTGGTGACAACTGCAACAGGAGCACAAAGTACCCCGCAGGCGGTACCCGCTGTGCCGAAGACTCCTGCCGTCTCCACAACACCCTGGCGGCAGAGAACACTTCGCTTCTCCGAAGTGAAGCCCATTCTGGGTCTCCCCAAACAAAACGTTCGATCCGCTGCCCATTGTTCGGAGGATGGCACAACCTTCGTCGCTGTCAATGCTGAATCCACATTGCCTGATTCGCTGGCGGTACCTGAACTTTTCAGGGTCTCTCCAAGCGGTGAAGTCTTAGACATTCACCGAAAGATTCCTTTGGAGTTCACAGATATCTCAGTCAAAGACTTCTTCGTCGCCGAAGATGAGTTAGTCACACTGCTGGAAGCGGTGAAGCGCGACGAGCACGACGAGACGGCCGCCCCACGCGAAACCAGTTATTTCCTCTCGCTCTCAGATCATGACGGCGGCAATGAGAAGCTGCTGCAGCTCGACCTGAAATTCAAACCGCTCAAGGTTGCGATGTTTGGCCCCGGCGACTTCATCGTGCTGGGTTGGGATGAGATCAATCTGCAACCTGTGCTGGTTCTCCTCAAGGACGATGGAACGATCCGCCACTTCATCGATCTTGAGGATCGCTCTCACTCCGATCCTTACGCGACCTATGGATCGCTAAAGGAGGCCGAATCCTCTGCCACGGTTCGTTCTGATCTCGCGGTTCTGCAACGAACGCAATTTGTGCCCTACGGCAGTCAGGTCTTGCTTACCTATCCGGGCACGGCAAGGTCCATCCGCGTACTCAGCCCCGTGGGAGAAGACAGATCCATCCCGGTTGAACTCCCAGGAGGATTCGTCCTGCATGATGTTCTGGTCTCAGGTGCGCGCTACCCCCTGGTCCTGCGCGCACAAGTCATGGAAAGCTCCGGGCACTCTGCTTCGGCGGAAGCGAGCACCAAACCGCGACAAAGGCTATTCGAATTCGACGCTGTTCACGGCTCGTTGCTGCGGGAATTTCTGTTCGATAAACCCAACGTTGACGAGGTAACGTGCGCCGCAGCCTCAAAGCTTACGTCCATCTTTCTCGATAGCATCGCCAGCCCAACTCCTCCCGCAACGAGCCCGGGAGGCCAGCCGGCAAAAAGTGACGATGCAACCCAGCTGGTAATCGCTACCGCCACTCGCTTTCCATAGGAAATACGGAGAGGGCACTATGGTGAGTCGTTAATTTGTTGAAGAACCAGCATTACCCCATAGCGCGAAGCGCAAACCGTGACGCTTTAGCGTCGCGGGGCGGAGGGAGCCGTAGCCTTTAGGCTACGGAACAAGTGGCCAAGCAAGAATTGGGCTTTAGCCCCGGGCCTTTTGTCCGCAGCCGAAAGAAGGCCCGGGCCTAAAGGCCACATCTTTGCTAAGCCTCTATTTCCGTAGCCTAAAGGCTACGGCTCCCTCCGTCTCCCTGACTCTAAAGCGTCTCGATTTACGCTTCACGCTACGGGTAACGCTGGTTCTTCAACGAACTAGAGACTCAGCACACTAGCCTCTTCGCTACCCGGCTCTTCGCGCAGGGTGGGCGCCTTTCTTCGTTAGGCCAGCATCTCCGATGAAGATTTATACCTTGCGGTTCAAAGTGCTACCAACCGACTGCTAATCTATCTTGGCTCGGTCCCTTTCTCTCTATCTGGATTCGGCCCCTGTTCTGCATAAGCTGTACGCATAAAACCACCGTTCCGGTGTGGGAGAATTTCGTGAGCAACCATCGTCTATCTTTTTCGTCTGTGGCCACCGTACTGAGCGTGGCTTTTGCTCTGGGGCTGAGCGGCTGCTCGGCAAACTTCGGGGATGTCTCCAGTGCCGCAACGCAGACCGCGATGCACATTCAAGGCGTGGTTCATGGCGGCCAGCAGCCGCTCAGTGGCGCGCATGTCTATATGTATGCCGCCAGCACGGCAGCTTACGGCGGCCAGGGCATCGCCCCCACCTCCGGTGCTGCCGGCAATGCGTCGACCTCGCTGCTGACCGCCGCGACGGGAAACCCGGCGGATACGAATGGGAACTTCTACGTCACTACGGACACCTTTGGCGACTTCGCTATCAATGGGGCGTTCGCCTGTACTTCCGGCCAGCAAGTCTACCTCTACTCGACCGGCGGCGATCCGCAGTTGGCCGGAACAGGAGTTGCCGGCACGCCGAATCCCGCCGCCACGCTGCTGGCGGTGGTGGGCGACTGCGCCAGCTCGGCCTTTCCAGGGGTTACGTCCATATCGATGAATGAGGTCACCACGGTCGCTGCCGCGTATGCGCTGGCGGGTTTTGCCACCGATCCCCTGCACATCGGCGCTCCCAGCGCCGTAACGGGCCATGCACTCTCCGGGACCGGCCTGGCCAATGCGTTCAATACCGCGCTGAATCTCGTGAACCAGACCAGCGGCGCTCCTAATCCGACCTTGCCCCTGAACAGCAAGGCCGTCGTTCCCGTGACTACGATCAACACGGTGGCGAACATCCTGGCCTCCTGCGTCAACTCCAACGGTGTCAGCTCGTCGGGATGCAGCACGCTCTTCGCCAATACAACGTACGGCACGGTACCCGGAGACATAGCCACGGCGGCCATCAACATGGCCCAGCACCCGGCAGCCAATCTCACCGCCCTGCTCAATCTCGCCACCAACGCCAGTCCCTTCCAGCCCTTCCTCAGCGCTCCCAAGGACCTGTCCCTCGGGATCAACTACACCGGTGGCGGCGGACTGAACCACGCCTTTGGGATCGCGATCGACGGCGCGGGCAACGCCTGGGTAACTGATTTGGCAGTTGACTCCGTGACCAAGATCTCCCCCGCCGGAGAGTTCCTCTCCGGAACCAACGGCTATACCGCCGGCGGACTGAACAATCCCATAGGGATCGCAATCGACGGTACGGGCAATGCCTGGGTGATCAATGGATTAGATGGCGCCGTAGTTGAACTCTCCAGCACCGGAGCAATCCTCTCCGGGACAAACGGCTATACGGGCGGCGGACTGACATCGTCAAACGCAGCATCTTGGATCGCGATCGACAGCTCCGGCAACGCCTGGGTGACTAATTTCCAGGGTTCGTCCGTGTATGAAATCTCCAGCGCCGGAACAATCCTCTCCGGGACCAACGGCTATAGGGGCGGTGGCCTGGAAACCACAGGCGGGATCGCGATTGACGGCTCCGGCAATTCCTGGGTGGTAAATGAAGAGAGTGACTCCGTGACCAAGATCTCCAGCAGCGGGACAGTCCTCTCCGGGACAAATGGCTATACGGGTGGCAGCCTGAGAGTCCCAACGGGGATTGCGGTCGACAGCTCGGGCAACGCCTGGGTGGCGAATCAAGAGAGTGTCGCCGTGACCAAGTTCTCCAGCGCCGGGACAGTCCTCTCTGGGACAAATGGCTACACCGGCAGCTCCATAGATGAGGCAGCGGGAATCGCGATCGACGGTTCGGGCAATGCCTGGGTAGCGAATGCTGGAGGCTCCCTGATTGAACTCTCCAGCACCGGAGCAATCCTCTCCGGAACCAACGGCTATACGGGCGGTGGCCTGAACGTCCCATTTGCGTTGGCGATCGACGGCTCGGGCAACGTCTGGGTGGGAACCGAACAAGGTAACCCCGTGACCGAGCTGATCGGCCTTGCTACCCCCGTGATTACTCCGATCGTTGCCGGTCTGCCCGCTATCCCAACAACGGACGGAACCAGCAACCTGGGCACACGCCCGTAGCTTCTTCGTGGTGAGTCATTCGTTCGTTAAAGAACCAGCGTTACCCCATAGCGCGAAGCGCAAACCGTGACGCTTTAGCGTCGCGGGACGGAGGGAGCCGTAGCCTTTAGGCTACGGAATAAGGGCCAGGCAAGAATTGGGCTTTAGCCCCGGGCCTTTTGTTCGCAGCCGAAAGAAGGCCCGGGCCTAAAGGCCGCATCTTTGCTAAGCCTCTATTTCCGTAGCCTAAAGGCTACGGCTCCCTCCGCCGCCCTGACGCTGAAGCATCAGGGAACACGCTTCGCGCTGTGCTGAACAGACCATCCTTCTCTGACGAATTAATGACTCACCACTCACTCCAGGCATGGGCTGGAAAAGCATCGCACAGCGCTCATCGATCTCCCTACAACCCAACCTTCGTCTCGGCAGCCATATAGTCGACCACCGCCTTCAAATCCCCGGTCTCCCGAAAGACACGCAACTGCCGGTCAGCCCCCGAACCCTGCTCCAGCATCGTGCGAATGTAACCAATGGCATCCCGGCACTGGAGCTCATCCAGCACATCGTCAATGAACGCGAGATACTCCAGAATCAACTCCTTCTCCGGCACCTCCTGCTCTTTGCCGAAGTCGATGAGCTTCCCCGCGAGCCCGTAACGCACCGCACGAAACTTGTTCTCCATCAGCAGCGCACGCGAGTACTGGCGAAAGTCCAGATTGCGCTCGTGAAGCTGCCAGAGCTTCGCCGCCGTTGCCTGGATCAGCGCGGCAATCGCAATCGTCTCCTCGGCGCGCAGAGGGATATCGCACACCCTCACCTCGACCGTATTGAAGTACGGATGTGGACGCACGTCCCACCAGATCTTTTTGGCGTCGTCGATGCAGTTGGTCTTGATCAGCAGGTTCACATAGTTCTCGAACTCCGAGTAGCTATTGAACGTATCCGGAAGGTTGGTGCGCGGAAAGTTCTCGAAGACCTTCGCGCGATAGCTCTTGTAGCCCGTCTCCATACCCAGCCAGAAAGGAGAGTTCGTCGAGAGCGCCAGGATGTGCGGCAGAAAATACCGCAGCGAGTTCATGATGCGGATCGCCGCCTCTCGGTCTTCAATCCCCACATGCACATGCAGTCCGAAGATCAGGTTCGACCGCGCCACCAGCTGCAGATCTTCCACGACCTTGGCATAGCGCGGGTCGGGATGGATCTCCTGCGAGCGCCAATCGGCAAAGGGATGCGTCGCCCCGGCAACCAGCACCAGCCCATGCTCTTCAGCAAGACGAATCATGTTGCGGCGAAGGTCGTAGATGTCCTCCCGCGCCTCGCCGATATTGCGGCAGATGCGCGTTCCGACCTCGATGACCGACTGATGCATCTCGGCCTTCACGCGCTCTTCAAGCCGCAGCTTCCCCTGCGCCAGCATCTCCGTCGCAATATGCGAGCGCAGATCGCGGGTCACAGGATCGATGGTCTGGTACTCCTCTTCGATTCCCAGCGTGAAGGTCGGTCGCATGATTCAACCTCTGGCGAAACTAGATATTGCTCACAAGTCGAACACTGAGCTTACCGCCGTTTTTGGCCAGCGTCACTGTCACCTGGGACTCACTGAAGCCTGGCGATAAAAACTGCAGGTAATGAACTCTCGTGTTCTGCTCCGAAGAGATCGAAAATCGTCCCTGTTCATCCGTCTTGGACATCATCATGCAGCTCTTGAAACCGCGCGTGCACTCCGCGACGATCACATCGCCCATCGCCTGCCTGGCCCCACCTGCGTCCTCGGAGTAAACGGACCCGCTCAGGTTCTCGGCCCGCTGCTGCGTGTCGACCGTCTTTGTCTGACCGAAACAGGAAGCGCTCATCGCGAGCAGGCAAGCAGTCCAAAGTCCCGGCATCCACATCGTGCGTATCGTCATTGATTTCCCTTCGTTACGGCCTTTTTCGCGGCCACCTTCTTCGCTGGAACTTTCTTCGCAGCACTCTTCTTTGCCAAAGCCTTCTTCGCGGGCTCAGCGCCCAGGAAGCTCGACCAGCGCAGATCCTTCATCGGCTCCCCGGCCAGCTTCGCCTTCTTGATCGCGAGCTTCGCGACATGGTCCACGATCCACTCGAAGCTCTCTTCTCCCACCGCATGCCGGTCGGCATCGGGCGCGGGATTCATGAAGTCGATGGCGTACGGGACGCCATTCTCCACCGCAA
Organism: Granulicella mallensis MP5ACTX8; assembly: GCF_000178955.2. Lineage (NCBI taxonomy): Bacteria > Pseudomonadati > Acidobacteriota > Terriglobia > Terriglobales > Acidobacteriaceae > Granulicella > Granulicella mallensis. The sequence goes on from NC_016631.1 coordinate 3,408,692, forward strand.
ACTCAACGGTATTCAGATCATAGCCAAGCGCGCGGCAAAGCTTCAACGCATCCTTCTTGACCCGCGCCAGCAGAGCCTTTGGATACTCCGGCGGATCGAGTACATAACGGTGCGCATGCTCCCGGCGCGGATCGTACGTCATGATCCGCACGTCCTCCTGCCCAACGACGTAGCAGCGGAAGTACTCCTGGAACTTAACCTCTGCCTGCAGCATCATGCAGAGGTCGCGCGTCTGGTCGTAGGCATGGAAGAACTCATCGCGATTGTGGACATGGTAGACATCGCGCCAGCCGCCGCCGTCGTGCGGCTTCAGGAACGCCGGAAACTTTACATACTCAAAGACCGCATCCCAGTCGAGCGGGTACTGCAGGTTGCGCATGGAGCGTTGATTGGTATCCGGCGGATAGTTCTTGTGCGGCAGCAGCACCGTTCGCGGCACGGCAACGCCAAGCTTCTCCGCCAACGCGTAGTTGAAGAACTTATCGTCAGCCGACCACCAGAACGGATTGTTGATAACCTCCGTCCCCGTCAGCGCCGCATTCTTCAGGTACGAGCGATAAAAAGGAATATCGTGCGATATTCGGTCGACGATGACGGCATAAGAACTGCGCTTAGCCATCTCAATCCCCCCGATCTCGACAAATTCCGCCCGAATGCCCTCAATCTCCATCGAGTTGATGCGCTCGACCAGAGCCCCCGGAAAAGTGTTTTCCATCCCAAACAACACGCCGATCTTCTTCACTGCCATATCCGCAATCCCCCAGAACCGATTGTCTTCGTTTATAGATAAACCTGCATCATCCTCTGCCACCAGGGCCAGTCATGCTCAGCGTTATCGCCCCACACATCGAGCCGCACCGGAATGTTCTTCGCCCTCAACTCCGTGGCAAGCCTTTCGTTGTCGTTCCAGCAGTGGTCGTGAACACCAGTCGCCAGAACATACGTGTTATGCCGCATCCGATCCAGATAGCCCGCGTCATGCAGATTCGGCAGATAATCCAGCGGCAGGTTGAAGTAGCAGTCCTCGTCGTAATAGCCACGCAGGAAGCCCTTCATATCGAACGCGCCACTCATCGAAAGCAACCCTGAAAACAGATGCGGATGCCGGAACGCAATATTGGCCGCGTGATAGCCGCCCAGGCTGCAGCCCAGCGATACCAGGTGAGGCTGATGATTGCGTTGCCGCACAAACGGCACAACCCCTTTCAGGATGTACTCCTCATACTGCATATGACGCGCAATTCTCCATCGTGGAGGTACGTCGCGGTTGTACCAGCTCTCGGCATCGACCGAGTCCACGCAAAAGAGCTGCAGCTTCCCGGCTTCGATCTTGTCCTGCACGGACGCCACCATCGCACGATCTTCAAACTCATAGAAACGCCCGCACGAGGTTGGGAACACAATCACCGGCAGACCGTCATGCCCGAACACGAGCATCTCCATCTCACGGTCTAACTCACCCGAGTACCCCTTGTAATATTCCCGTTTCATGAGCAGGCCCTCTGATACTCTGAGGCCTTACTTCTACACGAAGGTTGTGTTTTAGATTTGAACGATTCACTCATTGCTGTCTCTCCCGACTTCATGCCTCTTCCGGCGGACGATTTCGGCCTGCGTTTTGAAGGCGCCTCTACAAGCCCCGACGGTGCCCTGCCCTACGACCTTGACAGCAATCCGCGCTATCGCGTGCTCCGCGGATTTCACTCGCGATTTCTGCCCGATGACCGGGATATCTCAATCTATCTCCCGGAAGCGTATCGCACGGAGCCCCGGAGACGCTTTCCTGTCTTTTATTTACACGACGGCCAGAACCTCTTCGATGGCCGCACCTCTTACGCTGCCAACCGCACCTGGCGCGCCCACACTACCGCCGACTGGCTTACCCGCCAGGGCCTCATCGAGCCGGTCATCCTTGTCGGCATCGCCAACACCGGTGCTCGCCGGATCGCCGAGTATACTCCGACACGGGACGCCCGTCTCGGAGGCGGCGAGGGCACGCTCTACGGCCGGCTCCTGGTCGAGGATCTGAAACCCCTGATCGACCGCCGTTTCCGCACATTGCCCGACGCTGCCAATACGGCTCTCGGAGGTTCATCGCTGGGCGGCCTCATCACGCTGGTACTCGGCATGAAGTATCCGGAGGTCTTTGGAAAGCTCGCCGTACTCTCGCCGAGCGTCTGGTGGGACAACCGGAGCCTGCTGGCGCTGATGAACCCATCCCAACCCAAGCAGCACCTTCGTATCTGGCTCGATATGGGCATGTCCGAAGGGCTGCGGCACCTGCGCGACACCGACCTGCTGCACCGGCGGCTGGTACTGCGCGGCTGGCAGGATGGCATCGACCTCAAATACCTGCGCGTTCCCGGCGGAGTACACGACGAGGAAGCCTGGGCAGCGCGCTTCGACCAGGTGCTAAAGTTCCTGTTCCCTGCGGTAAAGTAGGTCTGCTCTTGCCTTTCCTGCTGCTATTTCCACAGGGAATCGGCTTTTGATTTTGCTTCTGAGGTTCCGTTCGAGCTTCGCCCTGTGCTTTTCCATTGCGGATTTGACTGAAATCCGAGATACTTAGGTGTTCGGACTTACACGTCCGCCGGCTGTGTCGATCGAAATCCACGGCTTCAGCGGCCAGCCCTGAACGACATTCGAGTTTCTTGAGAGGATTTACCCCTGTGTTGATGATTCGTTTGGCGCGCGTTGGCGCCCGCAAGCAGCCCCACTATCGCGTTGTTGTTATCGAGAAGGACCGCGCACGCAACGGTCGCTCCATCGAAGTGGTTGGCACCTACAATCCCCGCACCAATCCGGCAAGCGTCGATCTCAAGAGTGACCGCATCGCTTATTGGACCAGCAAGGGCGCTCAGTTCTCCGAGACCGTCGGCAAGCTCGTAGCTAAGTACAAGCCTGCCACCGAGTCGGCCGCCGATGCGTCCAAGCCTCTCACCCCTGCCGTTGCGCCGACCGTTGCTGCGGCTGAGCCAGTCGCCGAAACCGAGCCAATTGCTGCTGCATAGCAATTGGTGCGATATTTGTCGCACACGTCGACTTCCCAGAGGTGACTGAGTGACCGAAAAATCAGATCCCAATCCGAACAATAGCGCTATCTCAAACATGCAGTCCCTGATGCTCGAGATAGCACGAGCGCTGGTAGATGATCCCGAAGCGGTTCATGTTGACGCGTCCGATGCCGAGGGCTCCACGGTGCTTCGCCTCCGCGTGGCCCCCAACGACATTGGCAAAGTAATCGGAAAGCAGGGCCGGACAGCCCGTTGCCTGCGAACGATTCTTGGTGCCGCCAGCATGAAGCACCGGCATCGCTTTTCGCTCGATATCATCGAAGCGGAAGGCGACAAGGCCGCCCATGTCGAGTAATCCTCAGGTTCTGTAGGAGCAATGACGGATTACTCGCAACAGGACCCTTCAAAACTGGACTCCTCCTCCTCTTCCAAATGGGTCGCAATCGCTTCCATCCTGCGTCCGCAAGGACGCAAGGGTGAGGTGTTGTCCGAACTCCTGACAGATCTCACGGACCAGTTCCATGAGGGCCGTCTCGTAACGCTCGCTAAAAAAGATGCGGTACATCCCCTTCCCAGTACTGTGCCTGTAGCACTCGAAGGCCATTGGCTCCCGACCGGCAAGAATGCCGGCCGCATCGTACTGAAGCTGGCAGGCTGCGACAGCATCTCGCAGGCCGAGCTTCTCGCTGGCCAGCAGGTGATGATTCCCGCAGAAGAACTTCCAGAACTCGAGGAAGATACCTTCTACGTCGCCGACCTGCTCGATTGCACGCTGTTCAACGGCGAACAGCCCGTCGGCAAGATCATTGACGTGCAATTTGCCACGACCCCCGATGGCAAAACGCGCCTTCCCGATGCCGCTCCCCTGCTGTGCGTTGAACTCTCCGGCAGCACAGAGGAAGAAGTGGAACCTTTGTTGATTCCCTTCGTTCGCGCCCATCTGGAATCCGTCGATGTCACCGCAAAACGTATCGTGATGCATCTGCCGGAAGGGTTGATGCTAGAGGAAGACGAGTAGAGTCCTTCCTCTCTGATCCTCTACACGCTAGTCTTTACACTCTGTCTTTCTCATGCGCTTCGACATCGTCACCATCTTTCCAGAGTTCTTCGGCGGACCGCCCAACAATGGCATCCTGGGCCACGGCATCCTCGAGCGCGCCCTGCGCATCGGGCAGGCAGAGGCCCATACCCACGATCTCCGCAGCTTCACCTACGACCGCCATCGCACCGTCGACGACCGGCCCTTCGGAGGCGGCGAAGGCATGGTGCTCAAAGCCCAACCCATCTTCGAGTGCGTTGAATCTCTGGGCATCGCTCCCAAAGCCGAACGCGACACAACGCGCGAGTCCGTCATCCTGCTCTCCGCCCAGGGCAAGCGATTCACCCAGGCCACGGCCCGCCATCTTGCCAAGCTGGATCGCGTCGTCCTGATCTGCGGACGCTACGAAGGCGTGGACGAGCGCGTCAGCCAGCTGCTCTGTGACGACGAGCTTTCCATCGGCGACTACGTGCTCTCCGGCGGCGAACTCGGCGCGGCAGTGATCGTCGATGCCGTCGTCCGCCTGCTGCCCGGCGTATTGGGCCACGCCGACTCCTCGAAGTACGAAAGCTTCGGCGAGGGCGACGAACCCACCGATACCATGACCGAAGATGGCGTCCCCCGCTCCACCCACGGCTCTGGAGGCCTGCTCGACTACCCTCATTACACGCGGCCATCAGAGTTCCGCGGCACGACGATTCCCGAGGTGTTAGGCAACGGCGACCACAGCGTTATCCGCAAGTGGCGCAGGCAGGCGGCCCTCGCGAAGACGCTCGCCAATCGGCCCGACCTGTTGCCTTCAGCCGATCTCAATGACAATGACCGCGCGTTTCTGAACAAGCTCGGATTCAATCGAAAGCATTGAATCCGCTCTAACTCCACCCCATGTCGTGTACCTCACCCAGGGAGTCCTGGCGATCAGGCAGATAAACTGCTGATTTGGAAAGCGGTGTACATAGGGGACGGCCCACCCAATAACGAGGGGCTCCGGAAAAACAGGAAGAATGTGTTTGAAGCAGGGTCAGCCCTCTGCTAGACTCTGCTCGTCAGCCAGGAGCCATCATGCGACGACTCGCAATACTGCTCGTGATCACCTCCGCCACCTGCCTCTCCGCCTTGCAGGCGCAAAGCGCTCCTGCCCGCGGGCCTGACGGGAGCATGCGAACCATCACTCCAGGCATTGAGGTGCTCCCTTATCTTAACCGCCCGTTCTCAGGAACAGACACCATCGTGAAGACTCTCTCGATCGAGGGCGGAGGAACGATCACAACGTCCGAGACGTCAAAGATCGCACGAGATAGCCAGGGACGGCTCTATCGCGAACGGCATCACTTTGCAGCAGTGGATGTCGATCCAGAGAAGACACTCTACGAGTTCTACGTTCTTGATCCGATCGCTCATACGCATACCGTATGCACCATCGCGACTCATCAATGCACGCGCACAAGTTACCATCCGCGGTTTTCGTATCCAGTACAGCCAACCGGCGCCTTTGACGCAGGACGGCGTTTCCTGACAAGAGACGATCTCGGACAACAATCGATCGATAATCTCCCGGCGATCGGAACCCGCGAAATCACCACCATTGCCCCGGCAACGGTAGGAAACGACAAGGAGCTTAGCTTGTCGCGAGAGTTCTGGTACTCGCCTGATTTGAAAACGAATCTCTCTGTCATCCGGAAAGATCCGCGCGAAGGAACTCAGGCCATTCATCTCAACGTGCTATCGCGCGATGAACCCGATCCCAGCATCTTTGCTGTCCCCGCAGGCTACACTGTTCAGGATGACCTGCAGGTAACGACATCCTCCAACTGACCTGTGGATTTCCCTCTGCAAAATCGCGCAATTCGTGTAAACTGAATCCTGCGACTTTACGAAGGAATCACATCATGTCTATCCATCCGATTATGCAGAAGCTGGCTGACAAGCTCCAGCGCACCGACCTCCCCGAATTTGCTGCCGGCGACACCGTTCGCGTACAGGTCAAGATCAAGGAAGGCGACAAAGAGCGTCTTCAGGCGTTCGAGGGCATGGTCATTGCCGTCAAGAAGGGCCCCCAGGGCAGCTTCACTGTTCGCAAGATGAGCTTCGGCCAAGGCGTCGAGCGTATCTTCCCTTACAACTCGAAGGTTGTCGACAAGGTCGAAAAGATCCGCTCCTACCAGGTGCGCCGCTCGAAGCTCTTCTACCTGCGCGGTCTGCGTGGCAAGGCTGCCCGTCTGCGCGAGGTTGAGCGCAGCAAGTAAGATTTTCACCACGCTTCCCAAAAAGCGGCGGCCCTCGGGTCGCCGCTTTTCGTTTGCTCACAACAAAAATCCGCTAAACTCGAAAACAACGATGTCGGCCCTTTTCCAAATTCCAGTTCCGCCCGGCGTCACCAAAGCCACCGCCAAGCAGCAGATGCTGAAGCAGCTAATCTGCAGCGATGCCCCGGAGCAGGCCTTGCGCTACCAGGGGTTCCAGTCGATTGCAGGCGTCGACGAGGTCGGACGCGGCGCGCTCTTTGGCCCGGTCGTCGCTGCAGCAGTGATTCTGCCTGAGAAGACCGGCATCCTCGCCCGGATGGGACTCAAGGACTCCAAGCAGCTTACCCGCGAAGATCGCGAGCGCCTCGACCGCAAGATTCGCACCATGGCATTGGCCGTCGCCATCGCCGAGGTCGACGCCGCCACCATCGACCGGGTCAACATCTACCAGGCCTCGCGCATGGCTATGCTGATGGCCGTACAGCAGCTTGGAATCGCCCCCGACCACCTCATCATCGACGCCATGCGAATCGACCACCCCTGCCCGCAGACCAAGCTGTACTACGGCGATGCATTGTGCCTTTCCATCGCCGCAGCTTCGGTCGTTGCCAAGGTATATCGCGATGGATTGCTGCGCGAGTTCGACACGGTGTATCCGCAGTACGGCCTCGCCTCTCACAAGGGATACGGGACGCCGGAGCATCGCAGGGCCCTCGTCGCGCATGGCCCCTGTGAACTCCATCGCCACACCTTCGCCCCGGTTGCGGCTGTTCGACCGAAGGATGTGCCGAAAGACAGTATCGAACCCCGCGAGTTATTCCCTGCTGACGACAACACACTTTTACAGGAGGAAACATGGGCCTGAGGCTTCTCTGTGTCGTCGCACACCCTGACGATGAATGCTTCGCCTTTGGTGGTGCCCTGGCCCTTGCAGCTGCACGTGGCGTCGAGACAAGCGTCATCTGCCTTACGGACGGACAGGCTGCCACTCATCGCGGCTCTGCCACCAGCGGCAAGGAGCTCGGGGCAATGCGCCGTGCGGAGTTTGTGGCCTCCTGCAAGGTACTCGGAGTCGCGCACTACGAGTTGCTCGACTATCAGGACGCCCAGCTCGAGTTCGCAAACCTCTCCGAAGTAGCCGGAAAGCTTGTCGCTCGCATCCGCAGCTTCCGTCCGCAGGTGGTCATCACCTTTGGCAGCGATGGCGGATTGAACACGCACCCCGACCACACCGTGGTCTCTGCTGCTACGACTGCGGCGTTCCACTGGGCAGCCTCTGCGAAGCGCTATCTCGAACACGGAGAGTTGTACCAACCGCAACGGCTCTATCACCTGTCGACGAGCTACTTTCTGCCGGATCGCCCTTCCCCCATTCCTGCTCCCTGGACAGTCACGCTCGACATCAGCTCCGTCTTCGAGCGCAAGCAGGAAGCCTTCCGCGCTCACGCCTCGCAGGCCCCGCTGATGGAACGCACCAAGCCTATCTTCGAGAAGTACGGCAACGAAGAGTACTACACGCTGCTCGCCTCGCCCGTGCCGCAGCCAGCGCGGCAGTCGACTGATCTGTTCGAGGGCGTTGCAGAAATCTAACGATCAGAAGCCCTGAAGCGAGAAGACAGACGAGGTCGGAATGAAGAGAACTTTCTCCGAGAAAGCCATTGAGATCTCGCTCCTCTTTGCGCTCGTCGTACATGTCATCGCACTCTTCACCATGGCGGGCCTGCTCTTGCCCGGCGTCCCCGGCTCCGGCCTAAAAACGGTCGATCTGCGCGCCGCCTATATCGCCACGCATCCTTGGCGATGGCACCTCGGCTGGTTTCCCTGGCATCTCTGCGCGCTATCGGATCTAGCGGTCTCCCTCGCACTGTTACGACTACGATGGGTACCGAAAGCGCTGTCGGCACCCACACTGCTCCTCACATTGATCGCAGCTGCCATTGAACAGTATTTCGAGACGTTCTGGGATGTATTGGGGCCGCACCTTGCCGCTGGCGGGGGAGTTGCCTATCTCGGATTCGAGTCCAGAGTAGCCCTCCCGGTATCGGTAATAGCCGCCGTCCTCTACGCGGTCATGGCGATGGGCTGGAGTCTGTGCCTGTCCCGCTCAAGCACCTGGACGAGGACGTTGACCGGGCTCTCCGCCGTGACCTGGACGCTCCTCCTGCTCTCTTCTGCATCCCAGCTACTGCCGTCCGTCTACCGTCCTCCTACCGCTCTAACAGACGTGGGCACCGAGGTTGGTTTTGTCCTGATGGTGCTTTGGTTCCTGCTCGCGCTGAGGGCCATGTTGCGTCTCACACGAGTCACCGAGCATTAGGGGCATGGCAGAATGACCACCTTCACAAACCGAGCGGCTGGATGCCCGCCTTTCCTAACGCAACTGAAACTCCGGCGCGCCCATCACCAGCGCCGTTAACAGGTTCAGCGTGTCCGTCGAGTTCGCATTTGCGGGCTGTTGATCGATTTGTTTATCGATGAGCTGATTGGTCTGCGCCGATACCGGAGCACCGATCATCGTTCCTTCCAGCACGCGGAGCACAATATCGACTCCTGCCGGACCGGCTACAGCAGGCGCCTGCACCGATGCCGAGACCCCAACGAACCGGGCGTCCCCATGCGCTGCCTGTGCCGGGGTGCCTGCCGTCTTGGGAGCCCCACCGGCAAAGCTGCCCGCACCCGTCGGTGTCAGCAACCCCATCGCCAGTAGCTTCGGAGCGTCGAACTTCTGATTGGCGAACTTGCCATTCGTCAGTTGGTAGGCAAAGTTCAGCCGGTCGACCAAGGCGGAAGAGTTCATCCACTGATCGGCTGTCAGGTAGTAGCCCGTCGGAGGTAGCGCATAGTACATCGGCATCCCCATCGTCTTGATCGTGTTCACCAGTGCGCCAGGGTTTTGCGGCTCCGTCGCCGTGGAACGGAAGGCCGACGCCACGAACTCCACCGGGGTCTTCACCTTGTTGTGGAAGTACTGCCGCGAGTTGAACTCAGGCGAGGCGATCAGTTCGCGCAACAGGCTCTTGATATCTCCATTGCTCGATAGATATACCTTCGCCAGCCGATCGACCAGCGCGGGCGGAGGAGTATCCGCCACAAAGTGCTGGGCCAGCAACAGGCTGATGAAGTGTGCCGTCTTCGGGCTGGACGCGAGAATGTTCAACGCGGCAATGCCCTGCTTCATGCTGTCGTCGCTGGCTACGGTCTTGCCTGGCACAGACGTCGCGCTCGCTGACGCCTTTGCTACATTGCCGTTGTCGTCGATTACGTAGCCGAACCATGTCTTCGGTCCGGGCTCATGGCGTTTGGGATCGAACAGAAACGGGCCGCCCTGATTGGGGCGATCCACGCCCCACCCTGTCAAAATCGCCGAAAGCGCCGTCACGTCACTCTGCGTATAACCGCCGTTGACGCCGACCGTGTGCAGCTCCATCACCTCGCGGCCATAGTTTTCATTCAGCCCTTTGTTGCCCTTCTTCGAGTTTGGGTTCTGCGGATTCACCCCATTAGCAATAGAGTCGGGTCCAATCGACAGCCAGTTGTCGAGGTAAACCATCATCGCCGGCGACTTTGCAGTCGCCATCAGCAGATCGCGAAAGTTGCCCAGCGCATTCTTACGAATCACATCGCGCTCATAGCTGGTCGTGTACCACTCGTCAGAGTCCTTGGCGATGTAGACGTTGAAGTGATTGAACCAGAAGTCGGTCATCACCTCCTGCAACTGCCGCTCCGACAGCACATCGCGCAGGATGCGAGCCTGCGCCAGTTCACTACCGATGTTGTAGGACGAGTTCACCTGCGGCGACATGGCATTGAACGTCTCACGCTCTCTCGGCGTGAAGTCCGCAAAGAGCAGATCGTGCAGGTTGCCGCTTAGATTGCCGTTGGCAGTAAAGGCGATGCGGTCTTCGACCGGCATCTTGATCAGGGCAGCCATGCGCTGCTGCTTCGGCAGAACCAGCAGGTCTCCGGCGATCCGTGTCGCCGTCGCCTGGTCGCGTTTCTTGCGTTCGGCCTTCTCCGCATCCGTAAGCTCTACCTTGGGCTTCACACTGCCGTCAGGGTTCTTCTGGTCGCGCTCCTGGAGCAGCTTGTAGACCTGCACCTCATACACCGCGTTTAGCAAAGGATCGACAGGATACGGCACCTTGCCGTCGGCAACTGGGCCGATCTGCGCGCGGTCCGGAAAGACGGTAATCATCTGCGTGGTCGGCATGGTCAGCGTCGGATAGACAGCCAGCCTCTTGTCGAGCACAGGATCTTTGATGGTCTCGGGGCTCATCTGCTGAGCCAGCCATTGACCGGCGCCCATCGCGACCACCTGGTCGACTTCCCCGGGCCGTGCGCCGAACGTAAACCGGTCGAGCATCTGCTGTACCCGCTCACGCTGCGAGAGCGGCGTCAGCACGACAGACTTTATAGGAGGATGGGCGACAGACACATGGGGCTTCTGCGCAAACGTCTTCGCGGCCTTCTGCTGTGCCGGGTCCATCTGCGGGGTGTCGTCCGAACTCTGCATGTCCGGGTTTGCAGCCTGAGCTGGAGACATCTGCCGTTCTGCGGGAGCCATCCCCTGTCCACGCACAGCGACCGTCGGACCGCCGAGTACAAGACCGAGAAGTATCATCCGTAGTGTCATCGTCCGGAAACCCTCAACCCTAGCTTAGACCCGTTGGGCTATGCGGAAGTTGTGTTTTTAGTGGCGTGACACGGCTCTTCTCGATCGCTACATACGAACTTCAGATCCAGAAGGTCCCATAGCCGACCGAACCGCAAACACCAGGCACCCGGCAATCGCCACGACGACAGCCAACAGGACCTCACGATGAAAGTTCGGCCGCGACACCACGATATAGCCGAAGCCCGCAAGCGCAAAAAGAGGAGGCAGCGGATAGAGCCATAGCCGGAAGGGCCGTGGCATCTCAGGACGGCGCAGACGCAACAGCATCACCCCAATATGCTGCAGTACAAACTGCAGCAGGATGCGCAGAACCACCAGAGCTGCAATGACATCGGCGAGCGAGAAGAAGCAGCACACACAGGCAATCGCTCCCAGCACGAGAAGCGACACATGCGGAAACCGTCGCGTCGGATGCAGCCTTCCAAACGCAGCAAGGAAGTTGCCATCGCGGGCCGCCGCATAAGGAATCCTCGAATAGCCCAGCAGCAGCGAGAACACGCTGGCGAAGGCAGTCACCATCACCAGGAGAGCCGCCAGCTTACCCAGCAGCGTCGCGTCATGCGCTCCCAGCGACGGCGCATAGGCCACCTGCATAAACTGCGACAGCAGAGCCCTGCGAGCCTCGAGGTTCTGCGCCGCGAGCAACTGCGGCGCACCGATCACCGACAGCACGCTCGCATTCAGCGCGAGGTACAGCATCGCAACGATCCCGATCGACAACAGCACAGCGCGCGGAATCGTTCGCCCTGGGTCGCGCGCTTCCCCACCGAGGAACGTCACGTTGTAGTAGCCCCAATAGTCGTAGGTTGCAATCAGCATCGCCGAGCCAAGCCCTCCAAAGAACGCTCGGTTCGGCACAAAAGCGTGCGGAGGAAACGCAAACACCTGCGCGATGTGCCCGTGCATCAATCCCACCACTACCGCCCAGGCGATGGTCACGAGCACCGCCGACAGCAAAACGATCGACAGCACACGCACCTTCGCCAGGTTGCGATACAGCAGGATCACGGCGAGCACTACCGCGGCAATCGCGACAAAGGTCGTCGGCCCAACACTGAACACCGCGCTGTATCCGGCTAACCGCAACGTGTGGATCACGGGGGACACAGCCAGCCGTGGCACGAGGTACGTCGCATACTGGCTCAATCCGATGCAGCCGCTGGCCACCGAAAGCGGTGCAGAGAAACAGAGCTGGAAGAGAAACAGGAAGCTCAATAGACGGCCCAGCCGGCCGCGAAACATCTCGCCGAGATAGTGGTAGGTTCCTCCGGCCTCCGGCATCGCAGCGCCCAGTTCCGCCCATACCAGCCCATCGCACACAGCCAACAGCGCGCCGAGAATCCAGCCCAGCATCGCCTGCGGCCCGCCCATGGCTCCCAGCAGCAGCGGCAGCGTAATGAACGGCCCAACCCCGATCATGTCGAGCAGGTTGAGCCTTACCGCGCCGCTAAGCGTGAGCGTTCTTTCGAGCTTCGGTGCAGCGGTCTCCATTTTGCCGAGTGTATCGCGTGAGGGCTGGGTTTGCTGTTGCCTGTTTTTCGTCGTCATCCTTCTATGAAGAGAGGCGTAGTTGTCCAGGGGTATTTTGCGAACAGATTGCGTACAGACTTCTATTCGTGCTCATGGCACACAAGGGAGATTCGCTTCCCGGCCGCTCCATCTGAAGATGTCCTGTTGGGCTGGCTCCGAGGGACAGAGGATGAGCGAGCTGGCCGGGCTACCTTGCAACCGTCGCAAAATACCGTAAAGTTTTTTATTTCCAGGCGTTTTGTTTTTGCCTGATTTAGTCTTGTCGAGCGAAGATGGCTTCGTCGAAGCAGAGGCCATGGCGTAGCAGGGCCCAGAGGGCTGTGAGCAGCTTGCGTGCCAGTGCGATCAGGGCGACCTGCGCGGGTTTTCGCTGTTTGAGCTTTTTCAGCCATGCCCCGGCTGCGGGGGAGCGCCGTGCGGCCACCTGGGCTACCTGCAGCATGATCCATCGCAGCGTTGCCGATCCATGGTGTCCGATGCCGCCGCGCTTGCGCTTGCCCGCCGACTCGCGCACGCTGGGGGTCAGGCCGGCATAGCTGGCCAGCGCACGCTTGGTGTGGAAGCGCTCGATCTCACCGATCTCGGCCAGGATCACCATCGCCGAATAAGCCCCGATGCCGGGCATCGACTGCAGCCATCGGGCGCGTGCATCCTCCTGTGCCATCTTCTTCAGCGTTCTCTCCTGTTCCAGGATCGCGGCGTTCATCTGGTCGACCACCTGCAGCCAGACCTGAACTACCACCCGTGCCGCCGGGCTCAGGGCAAGCTCCGCCAGCCACGCCCGCCCGCGCTTGCCGAACACATCCGCAACGGGCTTCAGGAAGCCCTCCTGATGCAGCACCGCCTGCAGCTGGTTCTTGGCCTTGGCCCGCTGCTGGCCCAGCGTGATCCGCAGCCGGGTCAACAGCCGCACCTGCTGGGTGCGTTCGTTCGCCATCCAGGCCTCGGGCAACAGATCGGCCCGCGACAGATGCGCCAGGGTCTCGGAGTCCACCTTGTCGTTCTTCAGACGCGCACTCGCAATCGCCTTCATCCGCTGCGGATGCACCATCACCAGCCGCTCGGCTTCGGGCTGCACCGCGCGCGAACGCCGGCCAAAACCCGCTCGCCTCCACCACCACCTGCCGCGGCCCAGGCACCTGCCGCAGCCACGCCCGCAACGCCACTCCTTCGTTCACCACCTGCGACTGCTTCAACCTCTTCCCACTTGCATCTACTGCCGTCAAATAGCAAAATCGCTGATGTAGATCTACTCCTACGTGGGTCTGCATGGCGTATCTTCCTCCGGATGGATTATCTGTGCCTCGAGCACGTACCAGGAAGGTACGCCGCTCTTCATACCATCTGAGCGGTACGCGAAGGACGGTGGAATCAAGGTTGAAGTGCAACGGGTGAGAGATTACTGGAGAACTGTGACCAGTATTTGACGAAGTCGAAGGTTCCTTCTGGGAGGAAGAGTTCAGCGGGAGCTTTCCAGCCGAGGGATTTTCTGATTCTAACGTTGAGCTTCCAGGCGATTTCATCCAACTGATCTTGAGAGAACGCGGACAGATCTGTTCCGCGGGGCAGGTATTGTCGGATCAGCCCGTTGGTATTTTCAGAGATGCCGCGTTCCCATGGGGCATGGGGATGGGCGAAGTAGACATCGACCCCTGTCAGCTCGGTAAGGGTCTCATGGTGAGCCATCTCGGTGCCCTGATCGTAGGTCATGGAACGGCGTTTCTGGCTCTCGAAGCGGTTGAGGATCTTGGTGAAGGCCTGGGCGGTAGTGGCGGCTTTTGCGTTGTCCAGCTGCACCAGGGCGACGAACAGGGTGGTCCGTTCAACCAGCGTGCCGACCTGGGAGCGGTTGCCCTTGCCGATGATCAGGTCACCCTCCCAGTAGCCTGGAATCAGCCGCATCGCCACTTCGACCGGTCTCTGATCGATCAGGGTCATGTTGGGGATTGCCAGGTTACGCCTGTCTTTTTTTGCAGATCGCGATCTTCGCGCCTTGTGCCCATGGCGCAGCAGATCCAGCACGACCGAGCGGAGTTCCCCGCGGGGCATGGCATAGAGCGAGGTGTAGATGGTCTCGTGGGAGAGCCGCACCGGTTCGGGCATACGAGCCAGTGTGCGCTTGATCTGCGTCGGACTCAAGCCTTGGCGAAGATGGTCCAGCACAACCATCCATAGCGCGTTGCCCGGTTGCAGCCTCCGCCCCACAGGGGGTGAAGACCGCAGACGCCGAGCTCGACGTTCCGCCTTGGGCGCAAGATACCCGCTGGCAAGAAGCTTCTTCAACCCCGGCGCCCAGCCGTTGCGATGAAGCTCACGCATGATCGTCGACCGCGATCGACCTAAACCAGCCGCTATCAACGATGGCCGAATCCCCAAACTCAACTGCGTCTGGATCAATGCTCGCTCCGTGTACTCCAAATGCTGATACGACATAGGCAACTATCTCCTGTTCGGAAATGTTGCACTTCAACCTTGATTCCACCGACCCCCGCATTTTGTATCGCCACAGGCCCAAAGCGAAAATCCACCAATGTTAATGCCGCGTCTGTGCTACCTCAAACGCATGTCCCCATCCAAGACGCCCGAGCGTGATCTCGTGGGCTTCACCCATGCCTCGGTGCCCCCGCGAATACGGGGGTCCTTCGCGTACCGCTCAGGATGACGACGAAAAACAAACAACGACAAAAACAGACAACGGCAAAACCAGCCAACCGCACAATTGCACGAAAGGTCCCACCTCATGAGACGCTATTCTCATGAAGCTAGTCGCGTCTCTCGCCACCGCACTCTGTCTCCTGACGGCTGCAATCGTACAGTCCTCGAGTCAGACACCAGCCTTCAACGACCCCGCCAACCTTCGCGGTGAACGTGTCTCCCCGCGCGATGGCCGCGAGCTGCCTGTCGACCAGGGCGCGCGCGGCCTGGAGCAGCTACTCCGCAGACTGAATACCCGCGCCTCACTGATGCTGATCGTCGCGCACCCCGATGACGAAGATGGCGGCATGCTCACGTTCTACTCGCGCGGCATGGGCGCCCGTGTCGCCATGCTCACGCTAAATCGCGGCGAGGGCGGACAGAATGCCATGACCGGCGACTTCGAGGACGCGCTCGGCCTGTTGCGCACGCAGGAGCTGCTGAGCGCAGACCGTTACTTCGGCGTCAACCAGATGTTCGGCACCGAAGTCGACTTCGGCTTTTCAAAGACCAAGGAAGAGACCTTCGCCAAGTGGACGCACGAACGCGTGCTATACGACGCCGTACGCGCCGTGCGCCTGTACCGCCCGCTGGTGGTCGCGAGCGTCTTCATCGGCGGCGTCACCGACGGCCACGGCCACCACCAGGTCTCGGGCGAGATCACGCAGGAGGTCTTCAAAGCCGCCGCCGACCCGAAGGTCTTTCCCGACCAGATTGCAGAAGGCCTGTTGCCCTGGGCTCCGCTGAAGGTCTATGCCCGCGTCCCCATGCAGGCCATTACCTCCCAGGGCCTCTTCGACTACGCAACAGGCCAATACGCCCCCGCACGCTTCACCAACTACGTCACGGGCGAGGTCACTACGACCACCCCCTCGGCGGATGTCGTAGTGCACGAGGGTAACAAGGACAAGCTCCTCGAAGACAAAAGCTACGTTCAGTTCGCGCGCATCGGACTCGGCCTGCAGAAGTCCCAGATTGGAAACGGCATGCGCATGCCTCCGGCAGGCGTGTTCGACATCGGCTACCATCGCTACGGCTCACGGCTCGATGCGGCCCACCAGAAGGCCCACGAAGACAGCTTCTTCGACGGCATCGACATCAGCATCGAAGGCATCGCGTCACTGGCTCCCGGCGCCCCTCCCCTGCTTCGGTCAGGGCTCGCGAAGCTTAGCGCCAGCATAGCGTTCGCCACCTCCCGCTTCGATGCCGCAAACCCCAGCGCCATCGCTCCACAACTGGCAGACGCATTGCAGCAGGACGACACCCTCCTCTCCACCCTCGAAGCGGCTTCCTTTGGGAATGCCGATGAGAAAGCCAGCGTGCTGCATGAGCTGCGGGTCAAACGTGTTCAGATCAACGATGCCCTGACGATCGCACTGGGGCTCACACTCGACGCCACCACCAGTGGCGCAGACCAGACCGCAGGCTCCGCTGTTGTCGTCCTCTCCAAGTTGAGCACGACAGTCTCCACGGACCCACTGTCTGTCACGCGGGAATGGCTTCGGAGCGGAGATTCCTCCTCATCCCATGCCTCGACCCAGCCTGAACAGAGAGAGCAATCGGAGAGATTATTCTCAAGCACAACAGACGATGTCCTTCCCGATGTTCCGGGCCATGAGAGCATTCCCGACCTCACCCTCGACCGCCCCGTCACCCGTTCGCTGCACGCCACGCCTCGCGACACAACGTCTCCCACACGCCCCTACTTCTTTCGAGACTCCATCGAGACCCCGGTCTACAGTCTTCACAACCCGACACTTCGCAATGCCCCTACAGACCCACCAGCACTGACTGCCTGGGCGACCGTCAGTTTTCGCGGTGCAGCCGTTCAGCTAGGCCGTATCGTCCACGATGGCTCGCAACCGCTGAACCTGGTCCCTGCCTACAGTCTCTCGCTCTCAGCCCATGCACAGGTGGTCCCGCACGCTGAGTCAAAGGTCGCACTTACGGCCTCCCTGTCCGCCTCCTCTGCCCCGCAGAAGGCGATGACCCTGCCCGTATCTATTGGCAATCATCTCCTGCACGCGCAAATCGCACAGGTGTCCGTCCCAGGACAGGCTGACTTTCACTTCGTTCTCTCTTCCGCAATGCCTGACAGCACCACTCTCGATGCTGCCGTCACGTCCGCGGGAGTCAAGTACAGCGAAGGCTATCGCACGATAGGCTATGGGGATCTCCCACGAACTAACTACTTCACCCCTGCGTCCGACCGGCTCGTCCCAGTCGATCTCAAGCTCCCGGCACACCGCCGCATTGCCTATTTGCCCGGCACCGGCGACGATGTTCCCGAGGCCCTCACTTCAATCGGACTCAAACCAGAAATGCTCGCCGTCTCCGATCTCACCGCCGACAGGCTCAAAGACTTCGACACCGTCATTCTTGGCGTTCGAACCTACAACGCTCATCCTGACCTGCATGGCGCCCCGACCCAGGTCTTGCTCGACTTCGCCCGCAACGGCGGCAACGTCATCGTGCAGTACCAGACGTACGAGTTCACGGAATCCGATGCGCCCTATCCGCTCACGCTTGACGGTAGCGCGGAGAAGGTCATCGATGAGACAGCCCTTGTCCGGCTTCTCGACGCAAGAGCCCCATTGCTTACGACTCCCAATCGCATCGAATCAGCCGACTTCGATCACTGGATCGAAGAACGTGGCCATGGATTTCTCGAGAGCTGGGACAAGCACTATACCGCGGTGACCGAAACCCATGACCCAGGGCAAGAACCTCAACGCGGCGGGTTAGTGACGGCGCAACTGGGGAAAGGCCATTGGACCTACTGTGCTTTCGCACTCTACCGCCAACTGCCCGAAGCAGTTCCCGGCAGCTATCGCCTGTTCGCCAATATGCTTGGCCTTGCAGATCAACAGTAGTTCTCTGCCTTTGCTTTTCTGATTGTCATTCCGAGCGTAGTGAGGAACCTGCTTCCTCCCGCTCTTCGGTCGAACGGCCAGAGAGATTGGCCGGAAACTGGGTCTGGCAAAGAGCAAACAAAACGGCCTCCTTTCCAGGAGGCCGTTCAGCGTACGAACCACAGTTTAGTGGTGCGTCGTATGGTGGACAGGAGCCTTAGCAGGCGCCTTCTTGGGAACAACAGCTGCGTCTGACATCGTGATCAGCAGCGGCGATTGCGTGTAGGAAGCATAGGTTCCAGTCAGCGTGATCTTGTCGCCAACCGCAGGCACCGTCTTCAGAGGTGTTGCAAAGTTGAAGGCGAAATCAGCCGTCTTGCTCTGCACCGCATCGTCCGATACCGACACCTGCAACTGGTCGGCAGTCGCAGCAACCACAATCGTATCCGGGAACTGGGTTGACTTGCCCTTCACGGTGCCGAAGACCTTGTCTGCATCTTCCGGCTTGCCGTACTGGAGCACAAACTCCTTGTCGCTGATCGCCAGAGTCGCCAGATCAGGCGTCGTGGCAATCAGGTTCGCTACAAGATCCGCAGGCTTGGGAGCAGGCGTAATCGTTGTTCCCAAATCCGCCGGAGGCGTCAGGCTGGTCTTCACCAAGGCCTGCAGCTTGTCATAGCCGTCTTCTTTGCCGTGGTACTTTTTGTAGCAGTACGTCGCTGTCGGCTGGATCTGCGGTGCAAAGGTGCCCGCAAACGCAGCGGCACGCGTCGCGTACCAGGCGCAGTTCAGGTAATCCGGCGGTGTCGAGTTCATGTAAGACGTCGCCAGGAAGAATACATCCTGCAGCACGGGGCCAGGGGTCTGCGTCGCGTCCTGAGCGCCAGTGATCTCGGTATTGATCGCCGTGATCGCGTCCGCATAGTCCTTCTTGGACATGTCATCATCGGCGATCGCGCTTTCAAAGGTAACTGTCGCCTGCGACTTCAGCTTCTGGAAGTCGGCATCCGCCATATTTTGCGGCTTGGTGGCAGTCAGCCCCGTCTGGGCAAAACCAGCAGCCTTGTCGAGTGCAGCGGTCTTCGCTGCCGGATCGGTCAAAGCATCCGCCGCCGTCCGGCGCAGATAGGTTTCGAAGGTCAAAGCCGGAAGATTACTCGGATCGACCTGCAGCAGACGATCGGCGGCATCCAGCGTCTTCACCGGATCGTTGGTTCCGCTGTAAGCAAACATCAACTTCTGAAGCACATCCTGCTTTACGGCAGAGTTCGGATAGGCCTTCAGATAGGCCTCAAACCCGGCTGCTTTAGCGGCTGGGGTGGCTGCGGTGTCGGCATCGTTGTAAGCCTTGTACTCATCTGCCGACATCTGGACCTGTCCACCAGCCTGGCCTGCAGCAGGGGCAGGAGTGGCGGCTGGAGCGTCCTGCGCAAAGCAGGGCTGTATCACGGTTGCTGCGCCGGCTACTGCCAGCAAAGAAGCAAGTACGACCTTCTTCATAGAAAACTCCCTCAGTAAGCTCATCTTTACGATTCGTTTGATAAGACGCGGGTTGCGCCGTTAGACCGCGCCCCCAGGAATATTTGGAGCTTACGGTGGATGATGCGGATTATAGAAATGCACACGCCCTTACACAAGCTGCGGTTGCCTACTCCGCAAAGATAATGCCAACGTACAACAAAACGGCCTCCCTTCCAGGAGGCCGTTCAGTGTGCGAACCACAGTTTAGTGGTGGGTTGTATGGTGGACAGGAGCCTTGGCAGGCGCCTTCTTGGGAACAACAGCTGCGTCTGACATCGTGATCAGCAGCGGCGATTGCGTGTAGGAAGCATAGGTTCCAGTCAGCGTGATCTTGTCGCCAACCGCAGGCACCGTCTTCAGAGGTGTTGCAAAGTTGAAGGCGAAATCAGCTGTCTTGCTCTGCACCGCATCATCAGATACCGAGACCTGCAACTGGTCGGCAGTCGCAGCAACTACAACGGTGTCCGGGAACTGGGTCGACTTGCCCTTCACGGTGCCGAACACCTTGTCTGCATCTTCCGGCTTACCGTACTGGAGCACGAACTCCTTGTCGCTGATCGCCAGAGTCGCCAGATCAGGCGTCGTGGCAATCAGGTTCGCCACCAGATCCGCGGGCTTGGGAGCAGGCGTAATCGTTGTTGCCAGATCAGCAGGTGGCGTCAGGCTGGTCTTCACCAGCGCCTGCAGCTTGTCATAGCCCTCCTCTTTGCCGTGGTACTTCTTGTAGCAGTAGGTCGCTGTCGGCTGGATTGCCGATGCATACTGTCCCGCAAACGCTGCGGCACGCGTCGCATACCAGGCGCAGTTCAGGTAATCCGGCGGGGTCGAGTTCATGTAAGACGTCGCCAGGAAAAACACATCCTGCAGCACAGGACCAGGGGTCTGCGTTGCATCTGCCGGGGCGCCAGTGATCTCGGTCTTAAACGTCGTGATCGCGCCCGCATAGTCCTTCTTGGAGATATCGTCATCGGCGATGACGCTTTCAAAAACTGGCGTCGCCTGCGACTTCAACTTTTGAAAGTCGGCATCCGGCATATTTTGCGGCTTGGCAGCAGTCAGGCCCGTCTGAGCAAAGCCGGCAGCCTTGTCGAGTCCAGCGGTCTTCGCTGCCGGATCGGCTAAAGCATCCGCTGCGTTCCGGCGTAGAAACGCCTCAACGTACAGCGCCGTGAGATTGCTGGGATCGACCTGCAACAGACGATCAGCGGCATCCAGCGTCTTCACCGGATCGTTGGTCCCCTGATACGCAAACATCAACTTCTGCAGCGCATCCTGCTTTACGGCAGAGTTCGGATAGGCCTTCAGATAGGCCTCAAACCCGGCTGCTTTAGCGGCTGGTGTGGTTGCTGTATCGGCATCGTTGTAAACCTTGTACTCATCTGCCGACATCTGGACCTGTCCGCCAGTCTGGCCTGCAGCTGGAGCAGCGGCTGGGGCATCCTGAGCAAAGCAGGGTTGCATCATGGTTGCAGCGCCGGCTACTGCCAGCAGAGAAGCAAGTACGACCTTCTTCATAGAAAAACTCCTCGGTAAGCCCATCTTTACGATTCGATTGATAAGACGCGGTTGCGCCATTGAAACCGCGTCCCCAGGAATATCCGGAGCTTACGGTGGATGATGCGGATTATAGAAATGCACGTGCCCTGACGCAAGCCAATCCCCGAATGCCTCGGAAAAAGGTACTTCTTCACTCTATAGAACCAGCACCTGTAATACGAATCATCCCGATTGTCCGGCAGCGCTATTTTGCACCTTAAGCACTACATAACGGGATAACGGACTCCTTATCCACAATATCTCGTCTCAGGCGTATTGATTCGGCAGGTTTCGCCGCATACGATTCGACAAGCAGCCCAATCGCCGCACTGTTCCTGGTTGCTTAAATTTCGTGTACTTTTGACGTCCTTCGTAGGAGTTACCGCCCGTGCTCAAGCTGAAAAAAGTTCAGATCCTCGGATTCAAGTCGTTCTGTGATCGCACGGAAGTGCAACTCACCGGCCAGGGCATCGCAGCCATCGTCGGCCCCAACGGCTGCGGCAAATCCAACATCTCGGACGCTATTACCTGGGTACTCGGCGAACAGTCCGCAAAGTCTCTGCGCGGCATCAAGATGGAAGACGTCATCTTCGCCGGAACCCGTGACCGCAAGCCCACCGGCATGGCCGAGGTCTCGCTTACGCTGGTCGACCCCGAAGTCTACGACGGCGCAACACTGGCCGAAGGCGAAGCCGAAGTCTTCAGCGACGGCCCTACCCTCGTTCCCATGCCCGCTGGCGATTGGGATGAGTCTGCTCTGCGCGAACAGATCGCGCAGGAGACCGAAGACGCCGTCGCCGAGGCCCAACCCGGCACCACCTACGAAGCCGAAGCCCCGGTAGCCAAGAAGACCGAAGGCGCGAAAGCAGAGGCCACCCAGGGAGAGCCTTCGAACAACGTCGTGCTCAAGATTCGCCGCCGCAAGTTCGGCCGCGCTCCCATCCGCGCCGGTGAGATCACCGTCACACGCCGCCTGTTCCGCACCGGCGACTCCGAGTACCTGCTCAACGGCAAGATCTGCCGCCTGAGCGATATCAAGGACATCTTCATGGGCACTGGTCTCGGCGGCGAAAGCTACGCCATGATCGGTCAGGAGCGCATCGGCCAGATCCTCTCCTCCAAGCCGCTGGATCGTCGCGGCATCATCGAAGAGGCTGCCGGCATCACCCGCTTCAAGACCAAGAAGCGTCTCGCCGAGCTACGCCTCGAGAGTGCCAAGCAAAACCTCTCTCGCGTGAACGACATCTTCGAAGAGGTCACGCGTCAGATGGCCGTGCTGAAGCGCCAGGCCGCCAAGGCAGAGCGTTACGGCGCGCTGCGTGACGAACTGCGCGGCAAGCTGCGCGTCGTCCTGGCGAGCCGCCTGACACAGATGGACGCCGAGCAGTCCGCCACCGCAACCGAGATTGCGCGCCTCGCTGGTTTGATCGACACCCAGGCGGCGGAACTCGAAACCATGGATTCCGAGCACTCAGTCGGCGTCGCTCGCGGCTATGAACTGGACAGCCAGATTCGCGAAGCCGGTTCACGCGCCAACCAGAGCGCGGTCGAGCTCGAACGCATCACCGCCCGCTCGGCCTCCAACGCCGACCGCATCTCCGACCTGGCCCAGAGGATCACCTCCGGCAACGACGATCTCGAACAGGCGCGCGCGCAGATGGCCTCGCTCGCCGGAGAGCGCGAGCAGCAGCGCAGCTTCCTCGAAAATGCGACCTCCGAGTCCACCGCCTCGCGCGATGAGGCCAATGCGCAGCAGGCCCAGGCCCACGAGGCCACACGCAACGTGCTCGCCACCGAGGCCCTGACCGAAAACCAGCGCCGCAGCGCCATGCAGGTCATGCAGCGTGCGAACCAGTCGCGCAACGAACAGGCCCAGGCGGAAGCCGCTCTGGCCGGTCTCGAGAACGAAAGCGAGCGGCTCGTCGGAGAGTCGGAAGCAGCACGCGCCGAGCTGGAAGCCCTAAGCTCCCAGCGCAACCAGATCAAGATGTCGTTCGAAGGCGTCACAGAGCGCCTCAAGAAACTTGAAGCGGATATCGTAGAGCTTCGCCACACCCTGGAAGCCCGCCGCATGGAGGAGACGCAATCGCGCCGCCGCGGCGACGAGCTGCGCGCCGAGATGGCGACGCTCATGGGACGCCGCGGTTCGCTCGAAGCGCTGATCCGCGAACACAGCTACTCCACCGACACCGTGCGCAACATCTTCCGCGCCAACGCCAAGCGCGATCAGACGGGCGGCCTCGTACCCGTCGGCACGCTCGCAGACTTCCTGGAGGTCGACGGCCAGTACGAGAACGTCGTCGACGAGTTCCTGCGCGATGAGTTGAACTACATCGTCGTCAAGAGCTGGGACGCCGCCGACGAAGGCGTTCGCATGCTGCAGTCCGACGTCGCTGGCCGCGCAACGTTCCTCGTTCATCCCAACGATGCCCAGGCCAACTTCCCCCTCGCCGAAGGCATGCTCAGCAAGGCACTCACGGAGAACTCCGGCGTCGTTCCCTTGCGTGACTGCATTCGCGTGCTCGACGGCTTCGGCCGCTCGCTCGAAGTCATCCTCCCCAAGCTGCGCGAGGGCTTCGTCGCCCCCGACAGTGCAACTGCCCGCTCACTGGCACTCTCCAACCCGCAGGCATTCTTCCTCTCGCCCACCGGCGAGACCTTCCATAACGTCACCGTCACCGGAGGCCGTCCGCGCGCCCAGGGCCCACTCGCCCTCAAGCGCGAACTGGCGGAAGTACAGGCCAAGCTCGAAGGCGTAGAAGCCGAGCTCGCTAGCAATGAACAGGCCACGCTTGCACTGACACGCGAGATCGCCGAGTCGACCAGTGTGCTCGACTCCAAGAACCACGAGCGCCGCGATGCGGAGCGCGAGAGCGCCAACTCCGGCGCTGCCCTGCGCCAGATGGAAGGCGAGACGGCTCGCATCGAACGCCGGTTGCAGGAGTGGCAGCTCGCCGCAGGACGTAACCAGGACACCCGCCAGCAGAAGCAGGACCTGATCGCCCGCAAGCAGGAAGAGACAGCGAGCTTCGAAGCCGATCGCGCCAGGATCGAGCAGCAGATCGCCGAACTTACCGAGAAGATCGCTGCGTTGCGCGCCAACCGCGAAGAGCTTCAAGCCGCAGCCAGCGCCGCAGCCGCCTCTCTGGCCGGACTCGAAGAGCGCCGCCGCAACGCCAACGCCAACTTCGAGCAGACCAATCGTCTCTACGAAGGACAGGCCCAGCGCATCGCGCAGATCGAGCAGCAGATCACCAGCGCTGCTTCGGAAAAGCAGCGCCGCGAAGAGGAGACGGCTTCCCTGTCCATGCAGCATGAAGGCCTCACCGAGACGCGTGCCCAGGCACTCGCCGAAGTGGAGACCCTTACAGCCGAAGCCAGCGGGCTGCGCGTCGCGATGACAGAGTTAGATTCCCGTCTGCGCACCCTGCGCCACGAGACCGAGGCCTTGCGCGAGCAGCGTGCACAGCTCTCGGCACGCGCCGCCAAGCTCACCTCCGATCTTGAGCATCTCGAAGGCACCTGCATCAACGATCTCTCGGTCGAACCTGCGACCCTGCGCGAGGATGCCACCATCGAGCGCATCGAAGCCGAGGCCCTGCACACCGAAGACGAAGCGGCACGCGCCCTCAAGCAGCGCCTCGAAGCCATGGGTCCGGTGAACATGATGGCCCTCGAGGAGTACACCGAGACCTCCGAACGTCACGGCTTCCTGGAGACGCAACGCAAGGATCTGCTCGACTCCATCGAGAACACGCAGGCCTCCATCAAGGAGATCGACGATGTCTCGCACCTGAAGTTCGACGAGGCCTTCAAGATCGTCAACGAGAACTTCTCGACCACCTTCACCAAGCTCTTCGGTGGCGGCCAGGCCATGATGAAGCTGACCGACGAGGCGAACTCCTCCGAGAGCGGCATCGACATCATCGCCTCTCCTCCGGGCAAGAAGCTGCAGAACGTGCTGCTGCTCTCCGGCGGCGAAAAGGCCCTCACCGCCCTGTCGCTGCTGGTCGGCATCTTCCAGTTCCAGCCCGCGCCCTTCTGCGTGCTCGACGAAGTCGACGCTCCGCTGGACGAGACGAACGTAGGCCGCTTCGCACGGCTCATCGCGGAGATGTCTGAGACGACACAGTTTGTCGTCATCACCCATTCCAAGCGCACGATGGAGCAGGCCGACGTGATGTACGGCGTAACCATGCAGGAGCCTGGCGTCTCGAAGATCGTCAGCGTTTCGCTGGGCGGTCGCTCCAAAGGGCGCGAGGCACGCACGGCGGCATAAGTAACGAAAGAAAAAGCAACAGCAGCCTTTGTCGCTGCTGTTGCTTTTTTGTTGTCATTCCCGAAGGGAATCTGCTTCTGCTTTTGCCGTTGCTTTTGCTCTTGCCTTTCTGGTTGTCATTCCGAGGCGAAGCCGAGGAACCTGCTTCCTCCCGTTCTTCGCTCGCACCTCCCAATAACCATGCGGTTCAATGCCATGTAGCGATGGAAGATACCGTGGCGACACAAGCACCTCTCCGCTCGAAACAACAAACTCCAGAAAACAACACCACCATCTGCTCTATCATCTTCCGATGAACCCACTCGACTGGCTGCTCGGCATCCTGCTCGTCTACTCGATCACCCGCGCCGCGATCCAGGGCTTCTTCCGCGAGGCCTTCGCGCTGGGCGGCCTCGTTCTGGGCTTCCTGCTGGCTTGCTGGTACTACCGCGAGGCGGCGACCCATCTCACCGGCCTCATCAGCTCGTTGCCGCTCGCGCAATTCGCCGCATTTCTGCTGATTCTCATTGCCACGATGGTGATCTCCAGCCTGATCGGCAAGATGCTGCGCAGTACGGCCTCGGCCGTGGGGCTGGGTTTCTTCGATCGCCTGCTGGGAGCGCTCTTTGGCCTGCTGCGCGGCTGCCTGCTCGGCACAGCGCTCCTGATGGCTTTTACCGCTTTTTTGCCCACCGCGCCCTGGATTTCAAATTCAAAGCTCTCACCGTATTTTCTTCGCGCCGCGCATGCTGTATCCTTCGTCATGCCCTCAGACCTTAAGTCACGTCTTCACGAGGGCATTGAGCGCATCAAGCATAGGGCTCCCGATTGGATCAAATCCGCTTCCCTGCCGCACACTGATTAAGAACTTCAAAGTTCCCTAGACCACACAAGGAAACGCCGCGAGTGAAACGCGATCTCGACAACCTCGTCCTCCAGATGCACGATGCAGGCATCGCCTACGCCGATGCTGTGCGGGAATTTAAAAAGCGCTACATTCTGGAAGTACTCGCGCGCCATCGAGGCAACCAGTGCAAGGCCGCCGAAGAGCTGGGCATGCACCGCAACACCCTCAGCCGCACGCTCGTCGAGCTCGATATGGACTCCACCCAGATCAAGAAAGGTTTGCGCCGCCCACCTCGGCCTGTGCGTCCTGAACGCTCCCCGCTGCAAATTGTCTCCGGCGGACGCATTTCCGGGGGACGATAGCTCTTTTCGTTCGTCTAACTTCCATCATGCCAGGCCACAGCCATCGCCACAGTTCGCGCCGTCTCCCGTCGAACATGGCGTGCATTGCAGGACTCGGCCTCTCCGCACTGCTGTGCGCGGGGGCCTATGCGCAGGACGCGTCCAGCTCACCGGCCAGCACGCCCGCAGGCACCCTAGCAGCACGGCCCACAACGCCTGCCGCTCCGTCCACAGCCAAGCGCCCGCCCATCTCCGAAAAGCAGGCACGCCAGGCTGACGATGCCTACCTCGAAGGCGCAAGACATATAGAACATAATGATTTGGCCGCGGCCGAACAAAGTTTTGCGAAGGCCGTGGCGCTCAATCCCGAAAGACAGGAATACGTACTTTCGCTCGCCGTCACGCGTGAGCATCGGGTCTCTGAGCTGGTACAGTCGGCCGCCAAAGCACGTCTTATGGGCGACGATCAGCGTGCCGCAAGCCTGCTGGCTGAGGCCAAGGCCATCGATCCGGGAAACAACATCGTCACCCAGCACTTCGATTTTGACACCGCCCCCCAGCCCAGGGTCATCGACTCCTCCCATCTTCCCGGCGGTCATGCCGGAGCCTCTTTCGGCGGTCCTATCGAGCTGCAACCCGCTTCAGGAAACAAGAGCTTTCATCAGCATGGCAGTGCGCAGGATGTGATTCGGGCAGTCTATAGCGCCTTTGGTATCACTGTTACCTTCGACGACTCCTTCACCAGCAATACCCAGATAAAGTACGACCTCGACAACGTCAACTTCGCAGACGCGACACGCGTCCTCAAGGAGATGACGCATGTCTTCGTCGTCGCCGTGCAGCCACAGGCCGCGCTCGTTGCGAAAGACACTGCGGAAAACCGCGACCGCCTCGTCCCCCAGATCGAAGAGACGATCTACATGCCCGGCGTCAGCAGCGAAGAGATGACCGAGCTCGCCAACGTTGCCCGCAATGTCTTCGATCTCAAAAATGTTACGGCAAGCCCCACCGCCGGCGACATCCTCATCCGTGGCGATGAGGGAACGCTACGCCTTCTGAACGCAACCTATGCGGATCTCCTCGACGGCGGGTCCGACGTCCTGCTGGACATTCATCTGTACGAGGTCCAGAAAAGCAACACCAAAAACGTAGGAGCGCAACTGCCTACCTCTGTCGGCGCTTTTCCGGTTGCCTCCGAGGCGCAGAACTTGATCAGTCAGAACCAATCGCTGATTCAAGAGGCGATCGCCGCCGGCCTGCTGGTCTTGACCGGCAATCCAGGCAAGGACGCGCTGTCTGAACTCGAACTGCTCATCGCCTCCGGCACCGTCAACGCCTCTCAATTCACCAACCTTCTTGGAGTGCTGGGGCACTTCAGCGGCCTGCCGCTGGCGGGCGTCTTCCTCGGCTCCAACACCAATCTCAACCTGTCTCTAAACGCCAGCGACGCACGCACACTCGACGACATCCAGGTCCGCGCCAACGACAATCAACCTGTCAACTTCCGCGCCGGCACACGCTATCCAATCACAACGTCGACCTACAGCTCCGGTGGCTCGAATAGCCTGCCGTCTTCCCTCGCCGGCGTTAATGTGGGCGGGACAAACCTCAACACGCTGCTCCAGCAATACCTCGGAACCTCAACGGTGACAATCCCGCAGATTCAATATGAAGATCTCGGTATCACCGTAAAGACCACTCCAAGAATTCTGCGCTCCGGCGACGTCCGCCTGACCCTGGAGTTGAAGATTGAAGCGCTCGGCACCGGCTCTAACGACGGCATTCCAATTTTGACAAATCGTTCGTTAACCTCGACGATCACCGTCCCTGCCGGCAAAGAAGCGCTGCTTGCCAGCGAGATCTCGCGCGACGAATCTCGTTCCATGTCGGGGATTCCGGGACTCAATGAAATACCTGGTTTTCAGGGTACGAATGAGGACAAGGAAGTCGATACCGATGAATTACTGATCACTATCACACCGCATATCGTACGTGCCGGCGACATGCGTATTGCCAGCAAACGTCTTGCTGTGGAACACACGGCAAAACCTTCACAATAGGCTTTGCATTCTTAGTGCAACCTCGGCTATACTTGCTGAGGCAGGGCGGGAGTAGCTCAGTGGTAGAGTGCTTCCTTGCCAAGGAAGATGTCGCCGGTTCGACCCCGGTCTCCCGCTCCAAACACCCTCCTATTTGCGGTACACTTCCACAAGACAGTCAGTGTACCCTGCGCCCTGGAGTTACGGTGTAGGTTGAGGCGCGGTACCCAAGTGGTAAGGGAGAGGTCTGCAAAACCTTTATGCGTCGGTTCGATCCCGACCCGCGCCTCCAAATTGCTTATTTGCAACGACTTACAGGCCATGTAAATGCCCTCTTAATTGCCGGTTTGTCTGTTAAATGGAAACCAGGAAAAATATAAGTAATTGATTGATAATGGTTTGTCTCATTTAGCGCTTCCCCTCTAAACCTTCCCCTTCGCCCTCCAAAATAACGAAATAGCGGAGCTGGCTGCCAAATGGCTTCCATTTCATTTCCGCATGACGTGTCGCGTCACAGTGCCTGAGCACGTTCCACAATTCAGGTTTCGGCAACGGAAGACGCACCATTGGACATTTCAGAGTCACGTCTCATGATGCTCGCCTTTCGCAGTATGGATTGTTGTATCGGATTGCTCAGTTCCTAGCCGCAAAACATGGAACGCTCAATAGAGAACCTGCATTCGACGTCAAGATGCAGAGTCAGAAAGGTCGGCTTCCACGAAGTCAAACGCCTATGCTCAAAGCCGATGAGGTACCCGGTTTGCTCGCCCTACTTCAGACCAATTGGCAGGCCGAGATGGAGGATTACGCTACCTACAGGGCTTTAGCTTCGAGAGAATCTGACTCCCGCCGACGCAATGTCATGAGAGGGCTCGCCGCAGCTGAGAGACATCACGCCTACCTTTGGGCTGATGAGATCAGTGCTATAGACGGACCGACGTTGATCTATAGCGGCGATGCAAACGGACGTGCCGATCTCCTTTCCAAGGGTGTTGGAGGAATCGACGCCGAACTCCGTCAACTCAGAATCCACGAACGAAGCGAGATTGAGCGTTACAGCAAACAAACGTTGAATCTCACGAATGAGGCTTGTCAGAAGATCTTGCTCGAAGTGATCGCGGACGAGAACGATCACTACAAGACTCTGAGCGGTCTGATCCGCGCCCGCCCTCCACTCCCGGCGATGGATGGTTCTCAGGCTAGAACAGCCCTTGCGGCTCTGTTGGCCGCTCGCAAAAAGCGACATCCAGAGGCTGCTGGCTGGCTCAACGATGCCATTTACGCTGCTCACGATGGCCTGGGCTCAATCTTCGGTATCGTCTCTGGAGTCGCCGGGGCCACTCTCGGAAAAGGTCACTATGTGCTTATCGCGGGTCTCGCAGGAATGGTGGGAAGTGCTTTATCCACTGGCACAGGAGCTTACCTCACTTCCCGGAGCGAGCGGGAACTCTATGACGCTGGACTGATGCGGGAACGAAAGGCCGTTGATTACGACGAATCGGAAGCGCGCGAAGTCTTGGCGCTGAGTCTGCAGGTCCGCGGCCTTCCAGAAGATGTCGCAGGAAGGTTGGCCCACTTACTAGCTGAGAACAAAGAGGGGTTCGTGAAAGCGCTTACGCGTATCGGAGCGAACCTTTCAGAGGAAAATCTCAGCAATCCCTGGGTTGCAGCCTTGACCGGATTTACCGCGACAGCGGTTGGTGCTTTCGTTCCGATCATCCCGTTCTTCTTTTTGTCAGGTGTTCCAGCAATCGCACTCGCAGCAGTCGTCTCTTTGTCGGCCCATTTCGCAGTTGGCGCTACAAGATCGCTCATGACCGTACGGCCCTGGTGGCGATCTGGCCTTGAACTAACGGCCTTTGGAGCCGTCGAAGGTATTATCACGTTCTCCATCGGAGTTGTCTTGGGGCGATTAGTCGGTACACACTAATTGCTCGCCGAAGCCCGGACCGAAGACCTCCTACGGCTCGGACTCAAGCACAGTCAAGGTTTTCCCGGTGGAACTAGCGAGGAGAGAATCGGCGGTGACAACCAGGGTCACGCCAGGCGTGAGTACGCCGTCTAGCGCTTTACGGAAAGCATCGGGCATTGTTACTCTTGCGCGCTCTGAGGCCGGAAGCTCACGATTCCCCTCCCAGCTTTGTCCGGGAAGCGGCAATTGCAACCAATGGAATCCCTGTGGATCTACCTTCGAAAGACTGTAGGCCGTTGTTTCAGACACCGCGCCCGCGATAGTCACTGGCGCAGAGCCGATTAAAATCCCGTTGCGAAGAACAACCAATCGATGGTCTGGTGCGCTCAAGATGACAGATACAGGACCTGATAGGGACTTCTGAGGTTCCCAGATAGCGCCGCCCGCATCTTCCGCTTTCGTCGCAGCCTCGCTCTGCAATAAATCCGGAGTTGGAGCCAGTCGAGGAACTGCGTCCAAGTCAGTGATCACCACGGTCATCCCCCGCTCAGTCGTTCCGTACAAGAGCTTCGCAAAGACCAGCGGCATTCGGATGCAACCGTGTGACGCTGGATATCCGGGTAAGTTTCCCGCGTGCATCGCAACGCCTGACCACGTCAGGCGCTGCATGTATGGCATCGGTGCGGAGTCATAGAGATTGGATTTGTGATGCACCTGCTTTTGCAGGACCGTGAACACGCCCGTTGGTGTCTGATGGCCAGGCTTTCCCGTCGAAGCCGTGGCTGCGCCGATTAGAACGCCATTGCGATAGACATAGACACGCTGAGACGTAAGGCTGATCACAGCCAGTACTGATCCAGATGGTGCGACCATCGGAGCCCAAAGATACTGTCCTGGCTTTAGTGCCTGAATGCCATCCGCCAGATTCGAAGCCAAAGGGCTGGAGACCTGCTCCCATATCGATGGTGCATACGTGCTTATGGACGCAAACCCGCCGGCGACATACCAGATGAACTTTCGTCTGGATTCTCTTGATTCCACTTCACGCTCCATTCAGCTGACCAATAGATCGATATGCATTCGCAGAGCCGTGGCAAAGGCTCATTCGCATCCCTAGCAAACCAAAGCACTCACACGGTATCGAGTAGGTGCGGTCCAAGCAAGGTTTGACACCTCTGAGATCGTCCAATGCTGGCACCCCTGCCAAGATAAGTAGAACTATCGCCAGGGGGGAGCCTAAATAGAAAGCCGACGTGACGAAATCCCAGCATCCCGATAACACCCCCATTCTGAGTCCGCTCGTGGCCTGTGAGTTTCCGCAGATAGTTGAATGGCATTCCAATTCCATTCCAGCTCGTTCAAACCAGATGAGGCGAGATTTCGTCAGATGGCACATCCCTTCCGGTAGGAGAGTGCTCTAAAGTCGATATCACCGCCTTCGATGGATCGCTCTCTGCGGGTCCTTTGTGCAGCGAAATCCAACCCAACCCCGAGAGGCTAAGAGATTGCGGTCCAATACTCGTACGGGAAGGAACTCGCCGACCCGAGAAATCTTGGGTTAGACAGAATAGAGTTTCGAGCAATTGTTCGGGGCGGCAGTGATGATCAATCGATTCGTCATAGAGGTGATCGTCTAGATTCAAAGGTGACATTCCGAAGATGAGGATTCGAGCGTTCGGATAGTAGAGTCGAATTTCCTGGGCCAGCTTACTGACGATCGAAGCCCCTAGACTGCGGCTAAGAATGGCCACCCTGATGTCAGTTTCCCGTATGTCAGGTGCAGGAACCGCCTCGCTGGAAGCGGCGACACGGTAGTCAGCTGCTGAAAGTAACTGAGCTCCGGCCGCCAGTAGCCCAGGATTCGGCTCAACGATCAATATCCCTGAGGGAAGAAATGCGTATTGGTTTGAGTTGCTCTTCTGAAGTTTGCATTAATCCTCCTCGTACTCTGGATGAGTCTGTCAGACGCTTTCGTGGGAATCTTGCCTTCCGAGCTGATCGCAACTCCAATTGAGCTTTTGACTAGCTAAGAACACTGAATCATTCTCTTCTTCCTCGATGGGGGTTTATGTATCGGATTGCTCAGCGTTGCGGTGCGGCGGCATTGACTTATAAGCCGCAGTGCAAAAAGGTATATTCCCATGGCAGCAAAACCAACGGTCGAAGAGAAGTAGATTGAATCTCTTGAACAGGCGCAGAAAGCAAGGCAGTACACGGGGTATTCCGCAAAGCAGGCCGTCGCAGCCGCATAGAGAAGGAACTCGATGCGCTTCACGAATCCTACGACACAACCAAACTATGCTTGCCGGTTCTCAAAAAGCCAGCCTCGAACCAGATCGAGTACACTGACGACACCATAGAAGCAGCCGAGTCGCAAAGACTAATGAGTATCATTTTGAGCAGCTTCCATCCGCAAAACTAGAACGATGGGTCGCAACTATCCAGAAAGTTGCTCGGACGATGAAGTTCGCAGATGTTCATGAATTCGAGTCGCAGGCTCACGTTCAAAAGGTTGGCGCCGCAATCTGTCTCGCTGATCCGATAGAGCAACAGCACGTTCTGACGGCTGTAAGCGAGATGAAGATTTCAACGACGATCTTCAACGCCGAAGCCAAAGAGCTCCAACGCCTAAAGACATTCGAATTCATCGTTGCGGATCAACTCGTCGCGCAGGAACTCGTTCTTCTCTTCGAACAGGACGAAGTCGACGGCGATGGAATCAGTCCTGCAATCATCGCCGTCATTCACCAAGAACCTGAACACCCATCTAAGTCCACCCAAGTCGACTGCAACTTCGATGGATTCCTTAACTTCCCGATGAGCCAGACTGAGATCTCGACCCAACTTTCAGTGATCATGTACGCGCATTGCGCGTTTGCAAAGCGGTATTCCGCTGCATGGAGAGAACTGCATCTGAATCGAAGAATCTTCCGTTCAGTCACTACTGGTATTTCTGTTGCCAGCGCAACACTACCCGATCTTCCTCTGGTTTATGTCAACCCGGCCTTTGAGGAGATGACAGGCTATAGCCGAGCTGAAGTCCAGGGACGGAACTGCCGATTCCTTGAGGGGAATGAGCGGAGTCAGCCCGGCCTTGCGATTGTGCGGGATGCTTTGTCCAATCGCCGCAAGGGCGTCGCGATTCTAAAGAATTTCAGAAAGGATGGAACTCCGTTTTGGAATGAGCTCTCCTTGTCTCCGATTTCGGATGATAACGGTCAGCTAACTCACTATGTGGGAATTCAGACCGATGTGACCAAGCGTGTCGATCTTGAGATGGCCCTCCGTGAAAGTGAGAAGCTTGCAGCCGTGGGCCGCTTGGCGTCTTCTATCGCACACGAGATCAATAACCCTCTCACCTCCGTCATGAACCTCACTTTTCTGGCACAAGGCACAGAATGCTCGCAAGACACAAAGGACTATCTGGCTACTGCAGATCGAGAGTTGAGGCGTGTCAAACTCATCACCGAACAGTCGCTACGATTCTTCAGGCAGTCGACAAAAGCGCAGTCTACAAGCCCGGCTAAACTCCTGGAACCGATTCTCGACCTCTATCAATCTCACGCGAGCAATGCAGGGGTAAAGACAATCGTTAGAGAACGGCCAAGTCGATCCATCGTTTGCATGGAAAGCGAAATCCGCCAAGTTCTCAGCAATTTGGTGGGCAACGCGATCTACGCGATGCAGGAACACGGCGGTCAATTGTTCATTCGAAGCCGTGAGACCAGAGAGGGAAACCAAGGGCGAGAGGGACTCGTGTTCACGGTCGCAGATAACGGAACAGGGATGAGTACTGAGACCCTAAGCTGCATCTATAAGGCCTTCTTCACAACGAAGGGTATCGGGGGTACTGGCCTTGGGCTATGGATAAGCTGCGAGATTATCGAGCGTCATCGCGGGAACATCAAGGTCCGCAGTAGCCAGCGAGCCGGAGCATCGGGAACAGTTTTTCAGTTGTTCTTGCCATATCAAGGCATCGCTTCGCAAAGAGAAATTGACGACATCTCAAGGTTTTCCTAGAGGATCTGATGCGGTTTATCTCCCTGTCGGCCCGTAGAACGCTGAGTCCGGCTTCGGGGAATGGACGGCGTCTCTAAATGAAGATTCACAGGGTGCTGCCAACGCTCCATGAAGGCGGTCGCAACCGTGAGTGAAGCTTTCAGTTGTGCGGGGCTCAACAGCCCTGCATCAGTTGACGTGCTGCATCGCTCCAAATCCGTTATAAGAGTTTTCATTTCAACACCTTCACAATTTCCTACTGCGATCTGGCTTAAGTCCATCTGTGGCAAATCTGCGTTCATCTTCTTCGCAACAAACGAGTGATACTGTGCATTTGTGCTCATAGTTGGCCTCGTTCCGTTCCTCTGATCCTTTACGGCGCTGAACATTCCGACACGTATCTGCAGCTCATTTTGGGTTTCGCCTCGCACAGCCCCCCTTGGGGGCATCAGAATAGGTGTCACTTGTTCGCGACATTCATCGTGAGCTTCAGTCCAAGCTCTAACTTGGATTGACATCTGCTCAGTGGCCCGTGAACGGAAGAAGGCCCAAATGCCGCACCGGAAGCTAAAAGAATTCGATCCCGCAGCCTTTCTCGCTACCTCAGGATTAGGTCGCCGGATCGTTCACATCAAAGCCAAGGGAACTCTGTTCTCACAAGGGAGCGTTGCAGATTCTGTGTTCTATCTGCAAAAGGGGCGAGCGAAGCTCACGGTCGTGTCCAAGGCCGGCAAGGAAGCAACCATTACGCTCATCGCCGCTGGCGACTTTGTCGGGGAGGAGTCGGTCACCGCTATTGCGGGATTGCATATGTCCACTGCAACTGCAATTACCACCTGCTCTGTGCTGAAGATCGAACGGGTAGAGATGATGCGGGTCATCCACGATGAACACGCCTTTTCCGACATCTTTGTTGCTTTCCTCTTAGATCGGTCCATGCGAACCCAAGCGGATCTTGTGGACCAGCTATTCAATTCGAGCGAACGACGGCTAGCTAGAATTCTCCTGCTCATGGCGGATTTCGGGAAGCCTGGTGAGCCAGAGACAGTGATTCCCCGGATTACGCAGGAAACCTTGGCCGATATGATCGGGACAAC
Organism: Granulicella mallensis MP5ACTX8; assembly: GCF_000178955.2. Taxonomy (NCBI): domain Bacteria; kingdom Pseudomonadati; phylum Acidobacteriota; class Terriglobia; order Terriglobales; family Acidobacteriaceae; genus Granulicella; species Granulicella mallensis. The sequence continues at coordinate 3,444,292 of NC_016631.1, forward strand.
CCGATCCCGGGTGAGTTTCTTCATGAACCGATTCCGCAAGATGGGGTTCATTGAATACAACGGCCGCATTCATGTTCACAAGTCCCTGCTCAACGTGGTTCTTCATGATCAGAGGCCAGGCGCGAACTCGATCAGCGCCGCGCTTCTTGATACGAAACGAGACAAGACAAAACCGGCAAAACGAGCGTCCGCCTCAACAAGAAAAATGATGGCCGTATCTGACGAGAGGCCTCTCGACGATGCGGTTGACTCGCCTCGACTACAACGGAGTCAAAGCAAGCGAAATGCGTATCGAATTGCTCAGAACTCATGGTCTACGGGTGGAACACTGAGACCTTAGTGCGGTAAATCGCAACGGCAACGCCGCAACGAGGAGATTTCATGAAAACTGTTGATTCGGTCGTTGCAGTCTACGACACACACGAACAAGCGGAGCACGCCATCAAGCTTCTCCAAGAGGCGGGGACCGATATGAAGACCTTATCGATCGCGGCGAAGGATACACACACGGACGAACATGTTGTTGGTTATTACAACACTGGCGACAGGATGAAGTACTGGGGAAAGATAGGCGCCTACTGGGGAGGATTCTGGGGCTTACTCTTCGGCTCCGCGATGTTCGCCATCCCGGGTCTTGGGCCCCTTCTTGTTGCAGGTCCGCTTGTCGCCTGGATTGTCGCAGGACTTGAAGGAGCTGTCGTCATAGGCGGCGTAAGCGCTCTCGGTGCAGGCCTGATCAGCATCGGCATACCGAAAGACAGCGTTGTCGAATACGAAACTGCCATCAAGAGCGACAAATTCGTTCTTATTGTCCACGGTTCGTTCGATGAAGTGAAACAGGCAGAAGAGGTGATCGAAAGCTCACGCCACAAGGCCTACACAGTTCACGGTGAAACTGTTCTCGCGTAATTCCTGCTATCCGCTGGATGGCGATACAAAGCGCCATCCAGCGACATCGTATACCCAAAGAGCATGAGCAGACATCTGCCTCAGTCTTCGACCGCATAATCATAACGCAGGATGATTGTGGAACGAGGGTTCACGATATAGGTTGATCCGCTGATCGGCACGTATTGTCCCTGATCCGCGACATCGAACGGCGACGCTAGTGACGTATCTACCACCCGGAGCCATCCAGAACTCTTCCCGCCTGTCACTGGCGGCAAATCGAATTCAAGAGTTTGCCAAAATGAATTGACCGCCACGTAACGGACCTCCCCAAGCGCCGCGTTGCGCCACACAAATGCCAAACTATGAGAGTCTGCACCCCAGTCTGGCTGGTCAAGCCGAACTCCGTGCCACTCCATCTTGTTTGCATTGACGAATCCGCCGACCTCCTTTCCGTCAAGGAACATGCCATTGTCACAGTCAAGACGGAGCCGCACGAGCAATTGGGTGAATCGGAGCATTTCTAACTTCTTCGTATCTGGTTCCCAATCGAACCAGCTGATGGGGTCATCTTGGCAATAGGCATTGTTGTTCCCGCCCTGAGTACGACGCACCTCGTCGCCCATGAGCAACATTGGAGTCCCGGTTGAAAGTAGAGCCAAAACAAGCCCATTCTTGATCTGCTGTGTTCGCAAGCGATCGATGTCTAAGCTGACATTGGCACCTTCTGTGCCACAGTTCCAACTGCGGTTGGAGTTGGTACCGTCCCCATTGAGCTCCCCGTTCGCCTCATTGTGCTTGTAGTCGTATGAGACGAGGTCGTTGAGAGTGAATCCGTCGTGGCAAGTGATGAAGTTGATGCTTTGTCCTGCCGGCCGGTCTCCAGAGCGGTAGAGATCGTAGCTTCCACTGATGCGCTCGCGAAGTTTCCAGACAGTTTCGCGATCGCCTTTCAGAAAGCTGCGAACATCATCTCTGAACTGTCCGTTCCAGTCGTTCCATCTGTCATGCCCAAATCTCCCGACCTGATACAGCCCTCCTTCGTCCCAAGCCTCAGCGATTAGCTTTGTCCCGGCCAACAGGGGCTCGGAGTCGATGTCCCAGAGAATCGGTGGGTTGCTCATGGGTTGACCCCACTCGTCGCGCGAAAGCACCGAGGCAAGGTCAAAGCGAAAGCCATCGATATGCATCTCCGATACCCAGAACTTCAGGCTATCCAAGATAAGTCTCTTGACGACAGAATGATTCGTCTTCAACGTATTCCCTGCGCCAGTGACATTGAGGTATCCCGCTCCGTCTTCATTGAGGATGTAGTACGAGCTGTTCCCTAGTCCGCGAAAGCAAGACGTCGGACCGCCATCTCCTGCTTCCGCAGTGTGGTTGTAGACGACATCGAGGATAACCTCGATCCCTGCACGATGCAGTTGCTTTACCATCTCCCGAAACTCATCAAGACAGGTCATCGGATCGCCAGACGAACTGTATCCGAGATGAGGGGAGAAAAACGATACCGGATTGTACCCCCAATAATCTGTTAGCCCAGAGGGCGCAGATTGAGGGTCGAACTGGAATACGGGCAGAATTTCGACCGCGGTAATACCCAACTTCTGAAGATGGGGGATCTTCTCAATGACGCCAAGATATTTTCCTCGGTTGGCATCCGACACACCAGAGTTTGGGTGGCGAGTAAAACCGGCGATGTGCATTTCGTAAATGATGGTCGTTCGGAATGAGTGATTGAGCGGAGCGTCACCGTCCCAGTCGAAGAGAGCCATATCCGCCACAACGCTCTTCATCGACGTTGCCGTGTTGTCGCCGGGGCAGCAGGCATTGCCGCGGCTGTAATTCTTCCCTACTGCAACCGCTTTTCCGTAGGGGTCGATGAGAATCTTCGATTCGTCGAAACGTTGTCCGTTTTTGGGGTCATTAGGACCCTCGGCTCGATACCCGTAGATCTGTCCGGCCTTCACCCCAGGGATGAAGATGTGCCAGTAGTGACCGGTTCGATTGATCGCTGGATCTAATCGGATGAATCTCTGGGAGACGAGTGCATCGACATGATCGAAGAACGAGATTGTGATACCCGTCGCGCATGATGAGAAGAGGCTGAAATTGGTACCGTCCTCCAAGAGGGAGGCTCCCAGCGGAGATGGCACGCCCTGGAGCGAGTGCGTTTTGTTCAGCGGGCGTATCGCAGTTGCAACGACGGGCGCGTCATTAGCTTTTGGATCCATTGGACGTTATCTCGATCCGGTTTTGTTCAGGCAGACTAGAACTGAGCGCTTTCGCCGCGGAGAATCGGCGTGTGGTGCCGGTGCAATCCCTCAGCGAACACAAAGATGACGGCTCCATAAAACAACTCAAATCCGCCAAGCCAGTGGGTAGCACTCCGTGTTGAAGCGTCACGATGGGTTACAAACGCTAAACCGGCACCGACTGCCACCAAGCCGGCGACGCCAAGTAGCCCTGCATAGGTCTTGCTTGCCCGGAGCTTCCATCCGAGTACTACCAGAAAACAGCCTGTGCCCAGTGCGTGCAACCCAGATAGCCATGCCAGCGACTCCGAAGAGAGCAAGAGTGTCAGTCCCACGTATGTTCCTAGCGCGGTGTCAAAGATGCATTCCGCCAGGAGAAGACGCCAAATGCCTACTTGGTGTTCAGCGGCATAGCCAGAGGCGACTCCGAGGAGAATGCCATTGCTCAGGATGTAGAAACCGAGGATGAGCCCCAGGAAGACGAACATGATCGGATCGAAGAAGATTGATCCAAACAGGCTCCCCGAATAAAACAGAATTCCTGAGAAGAGGATTGCTCCTCCGCCGCGGGCGGCGAACGCCCACCAGAACATCCCAAGTTTCTTCATCGGCTTCTCAAACTTCTGGGCCTGCGCCAAATCTGCCGCGCTCCCCGCGATCACTTCGCACCCTTGGGATCATCTTTATCCAAAATCTTCGCGCTTCGGAGAAGAAGAACCGGACACTCAGCGAGTTTAACGACTTTCTCCGCGATTGATCCGAATACCACCGGGCGCCATCCGGACATGCCGTGAGTGGAGATAACCAGCATGTCGACGTGTTCCCGTTCGATCACCATCAGTACGTTTCCGACAACATCATTACCAATTTCAACCTTGGAACTAGCTTTTATCCCCTGCCCCAAGAGATTGGAGACGAACTCAGCCATTTTTTTCTCCGACTCCTTTTCGGCATCTGCAAGAAACTCTTGATTCGGATAAAAGGAAGTAGGAAATTCAATTCCAGTGACGATCGGTAGCATTGGGATTACATGCAGAAGATAGAGTTCGGCGTGAAACAGCCGGGCCAGTTCGATTGTCGTCGTCAAGGCTGATATCGACGATGGACTGAAATCCATAGGGACGAGTATCTTTTTCGGATTGAACGTAGAACGAGTCGGCTCGATCATCTTGATCTCCAGAAGGCACATTCTTTGTGCGCAGCACTTCTATGCTCTTCCATCTCATAACCGGAAGACTGAGCAGTTTTGTACATATTCTTGGGCTTATGACGGGATCGATTGCTCTAACAAAGCTTCCCTGCCCGCGTTGTTATGCAACGCCAGAAAAGCCTTCAGAAGAACGCGCGGATCATGGTTTCCCTTGTAAACAGACGGTGGCGTCTTGTCCAACCCGAGCAGCGAGTACACAGCAGTCTGTGCGGAACGTATGGAGTACTCCACCGTGAAAACCACGTCGTCTTCTATTTCGCAAAACTGACCTACGAAGGCGAGATTTTTGGAGCGTGGAGGAACTACCGCTGGGCGGTCACCGATGGAACGCGGCAGGAACTGGCTGGTGATAAACGGCATCATGCACGGAATACATGTGCAACTGCTCAGCACCTTGTCGATCTCTGCATTAAGCCGAAGGTGTCCCATGATTTCGGTCATGATTTCGCGGCCCGTACATTCAGCCATCGGCTTTTTTACGAAGTTGCCAGGTCGGTCCACAAACAGACCATACCCCCAGAACACGTTGACATCCTCCGGCTGACCGATGAAGTGCGGCTGATGCGGCAATACAATCGACGCCAGCCAGTTCGATTCGGGAAACGTAATCAGGCCACCCTCCCCGGGAGCATTGCCTGTAGCATCCCGAATGCAATCAAAAAAAATCGGAGTGTGAAGTGTTGTCGTGAAGGATAGCCACTTCGAATCTTTTACGTGGTCGCTGAAGTTTGCAGGCCTGCCGCAATCATTCTGTCGCCTTGCAATCTTCTCCCATAACGACCAGGATCCTCCGGCTCGCGCTTCATTCAGAACAGCAGCTTGATCCATCGATCCAAAACTCGATCCCTCTGTCATGGAACCCAATGTGGCAATCACAAAATCGGATGAGGTCACCTGAATTAAGTGCGGAGCGCCAGAAGTCTCGCAATGGATCTGTTCCACCGCGAAACCATCTGAGGCGTTCGACGTAATAAGGTCCATCACGCGTGTGTTCAGGTGAAACTGAACGCCTCGCTCTTCGAGCCACCTACGCAGAGGTCGAACAAGCGAGTCGTACTGGTTGTAAACCGTTCGCATGATGCCGCCAAGCGTGTTGAAGCCGGACACCATGTGCGTGAAACGCACGAGATAGCGTTTGAACTCGACAGCGCTGTGCCAAGGTTGAAACGCGAAGGTCGTACACCACATGAACCAGAAGTCTGTCGCAAAGAAATCGGCATCTAACTGGTCGGAGATTGTCGTGCGTCCAAGCAAAGACTCCGGCTCCAACTCAAGTCGTTCGATGGTCAAGATGTGCTTTTCACTCAGTCCGAATAGAGGAGCGTTGACGCTCTTTCCTTCACGGAAGAGACGGGATCTTGATGCAGTCTTCATCGTCTTGTTCCAGGCGAAGATCTCCTCTGTCACGGACTGGCGATTGTCGAGGGTCGGAATAGAAGAGAACAGGTTGAAGGTGCAAAGATATTTGCTCTCGATCATCCGACCGCCACGCATGACATAGCCGGTCTCAGGCGTCCCGTTAGCGTCCAGACTGCCGCCGATCTTGTCGGATTCTTCGAGGATGCTGATGTCGTGCCCTTTTAGGCCTCCGTCGCGAATCAGGAAACCCGCGGCAGCCATCGACGCGATTCCTCCACCAATCAAGTACACCTTCGTGTCTTCTTGCACTCTGCGCTTGTGTGGCATTTGTTGGCCTCTTCTTTCCCTGCATCTAGAGGTTCTCAAGGCCACGAGAGATGATCTGGTTCATTTTGCACACTTCCAGTCAACCGGCTGCGAAACCGGACCTGCTTCAGAACGGAGTGAGCAAAAAGACACAGTACGGCTAGGCATTGAATGCGAGGCTCAACAGACGTGCGTTCCTATAGATGCGCGGCTGGCCTTGATCGAAAGGGACCGGCGCAAAGGAGCACATGACGAGCAGCGACACTTTGAACGTCTCAGCGTCCATCCAGAATGGAAGTTCCGCCGTCCCTTCGGAGGCTGGTGCGGGCCTATCAAGCTCACAAGCTGCAGCCGTGCTCACGCAGGACGGACCGAATGCGATGCCCGATACTTCGGCCCATCTGCTTAGGAATGCGCTTTCGAAGTTCTGGGCCCCGGTTCCCTGGCTTCTCGAAGCCTCGATGGTCTTGCAGATTGCGCTGCACAAATATGTTGAGTCTGGCATCATCGCTGCACTGCTTATCTTCAACGCTGCGCTGGCGTTTGTGCAGGAGGGTCGCGCACAAGCGACCCTTAACGCCCTGAAGTCGCGACTCGCGCTAAATGCCTCAGTCCAGCGTGACGGTGTATGGAAACTGATTCCCGCAGCGCAGTTGGTTGTTGGAGACTTGGTCAAGCTTTCGCTGGGTGGGGTGGTCGCAGCGGATGTTCATATCCTTAGTGGTTCGATCCTGCTGGACCAATCGATGCTGACGGGAGAATCTCTACCGGTGGAGGCCGGTGCTGGTGCGGATACGTTCTCAGGAGCCCTCGTCAAGCGGGGTGAAGCGACAGCCAAGGTGACGGCAACAGGTACTCGAACCAAGTTCGGGCAGACAGCCGAGTTGGTGCGAACAGCACACGTCGTCAGTTCGCAGCAGAAGGCTGTTCTAAAGATTGTGCGAAACCTTGCCTTCTTCAATGGCGCGGTCATCCTACTTATGGGTGTGTACGCTCTCACTCACTCGATGCCCTGGAGTGAGGTTGTTCCGCTTTTCCTCACAGCGGTACTCGCTGCTATCCCGGTGGGTTTGCCGGCCACATTCACATTGTCCTCAGCTATCGGAGCGCGATCTCTCGCTAAACTAGGTGTGCTTCCTACACGCCTGTCTGCGGTGGATGAGGCCGGCACGATTAATGTGTTGTGCGTGGACAAGACGGGCACTCTCACGGCCAATCAGCTTTCGGTGACGAGTGTCTTCCCACTGAATGGGTTCCAGGAAAACCAGGTTCTCGGGATTGCGGCACTCGCGAGTTCCATAGGTGGTCAAGACTCGGTTGACGCTGCGATTCGATCCGCCTCCGAGAAGAAACCGGCTTCGGATACGCCAAAGCTGGTGACATTTACAGCATTTGATCCCGCTAAGAAGACATCGGAGGCGACCGCGACGGATGCCAGAGGCCAGGCTGTAAAGATCATCAAGGGCGCCTTCGCAACAATCCTCACACTCTCCGCACCCGATACACAAGCATCTGAGGCAGCAAACAAGCTCGAAAGACAAGGGTTTCGTGTTCTGGCAGTTGCTTTCGGTCCACCAACCGCCCTACGACTGATAGGTTTGATCGCGTTAAGCGATCCGCCTCGCGGAGACTCGGCGTCACTCATCTCTGAATTGAAAACCCTCGGGGTGCGGACGGTGATGGTCACGGGAGACGCACCGGAGACGGCCTCCATTGTCGCCGGCGAGGTCGGCCTCAGTGGTGCTACCTGTCCGACGGGTCCAATCCCGGCGAGTGTTAAACCAGAAGACTATTCCGTTTTCGCAAGCATCCTTCCCGAAGGAAAGTTCGATCTTGTGAAGGCATTTCAGAAGAGTGGGCATACCGTGGGAATGTGCGGCGACGGTGCCAATGATGCTCCGGCATTGCGACAGGCTCAAATCGGGATCGCGGTTTCCACCGCAACGGATGTCGCCAAATCAGCCGCAGGCGTTGTCCTCACTGAAGCCGGTCTCAGTGGGATCGTGGCTGCCATCAAGACGGGAAGAGTCATCTTTCAGCGCATCCTCAGCTACACCTTGAGATCCACGACTAAGAAGATCGCCCAGCTCCTGTTCCTCGCCATCGGCCTCCTGATGACCGGACAAGCCGTGCTGACTCCGCTGCTGATGGTCATCGTAATGATTACTGGCGACTTTCTTTCGATGGCCTTTGCCACTGATCGGGTGAGACCCTCCGAAACTCCCAATTCCTGGGACATCGGAAAGATTACGGCGGCCGGAGCCCTTTTGGGACTTGGCTTTCTGGCGTTCTGCACGGCCGCTCTTGCTGTCGGCAGATACAGGATGCACTTGGACATCAATCACCTGCGGACGTTCTGTGTCATCGCCATCGTCTATGGCAGCCAGGCAATTACCTACGCTGTGCGTGACCGACAACATCTTTGGGGCCTGCCTCCAACGAAGTGGCTGGTGATGTCTTCTGCAGCGGATATGTTGTTCATCTCGTTGCTTGCGAATCGCGGTATCGAGATGTCCTCACTCTCACTCGCCGTCTTGACCTCGGAGTTCCTGGCAGCCACAATTTTCTTCTTTATTCTGAACTTCGTTAAAGTTCCTATCTTCAGGCGTCTGAATATCACCTAAAACGAAAGAGCTATGTGAGCAAAGCTATACAGTTTTGTATTTTCGCGAGTGCCATGCTTAATGCATGAATACACATATTCGCCATGATCTTGACCTTCTTCACACGAGCCTTCTCACCGGAAAACTACCCCGGAATCTGAGTTGGGCCGACACTGTTGACCTGATTGGGCAGATAGGCGACGTCAAGCCACATGGAAGCGACGAATTTGTCTTCACCGTGGGAGCACAGCGAGCCTTCTTCAAACATCCGCACACGCACGAACTCGGTGTCGAAGAAGTCGCGCGATTAAGGAAGTTCCTCCGGGACGCGGGCCCGGCCTTGTCGCCTGTTGAAGCCACGCAACCCTGTCGGATGGTGGTCGTGATCGATCATCACGCCGCGCATGTGTACCAGGACTTGAACGGAAAAGTCCCGGAAGCTGAGGAGACAGTTCGTCCCTACGACCCATTCGGTTTTCACCATCACCTGATCCATAAGAAAGAAGCCCACTACAAGGGCGAGCGGGTACCGGAAGAGAAATCGTTTTACGAAGAGGTTGCCAAGGACCTGCTGCCGGCGAATGAGATCGTTCTGATTGGACACGGCACCGGCAAGAGTAGCGCAGTCGATCATCTCGTGGAGTACTTGAAAGAGAATCACCACGATATCTCTCGGCATGTCATTGCTATTGAAACGGCAGACCTATCCGCTCTAACCCCTCCCGAGATCGAAGCCATCGCAAAGCGTCACATGATTACGGTCGTTTAGATCAAGATCGAACGCTTGGCTGCAGTCCCACCGATATCCATAAGTCTCTGTCGTCCCACGAAAGAAGATACAAACGAAACGGAGAAGTATGCCAATCCTCACCGCTGGAACAACAGCCCCAGAGTTCCGTCTCCACGTCACCCCGGATCAAAAGCTTTCACTGAGCGAGTTGCGCGGCAAACCCGTTGTGCTCGCGTTTTATCCCGCAGACTGGAGTCCAGTCTGCGGGGACGAACTCAGCGTGTTCAATGAGATCTTGCCGGAGCTGCTCAAGTACAGTGCCGAGCTTGTCGCCATCTCGGTAGACGGCGCCTGGTGTCACGATGCCTTTGCCAAGCATAAGCATCTTCACTTCTCGTTGCTCTCTGATTTTGAGCCGAAAGGCGATACGGCCCGCGCTTATGGTTCCTATCGCGAGGCGGATGGTGTCTGCGAACGCGCTCTCTTTGTTCTCGACAAGAACGGCGTCATCACATGGAGCTACTGCTCACCGGTGGCGGTAAGTCCCGGCGCAGACGGCATTCTGAAAGCTCTCGAAGCACTACCGAAATAGGAGGAAAAATGAGCAAACTATCCATCGGTGTATCGAAGCACGACCACCTCCAAGGCAAACTGAATGCGGCATGTAGCCTTGTCGAATATGGCGACTATGAGTGCCCGTCATGCGGAGAAGTCCAGCCGACCATCAGAAGCTTACAAGCTCATCTCGGCAACCGGATGTCCTTCGTCTTTCGCAATTTTCCCTTGCGGGAGATCCACCCGTGGGCCGAGCCCGCCGCTGAGGTGGCGGAGTTTGCCGGAAGTCAAGGTAAGTTCTGGGAGATGCACGATCTGCTGTTCGCAAATCAAGAGAGCTTGGACGAGAGTACGTTCCACGCACTCTTGGAGAAACTGGGCTTGACCGATTCGGGCCTACAACTCGCGCGATCCAGCGGAACGGCGAAAGAGAGAATCGACGCCGATTTTACTGGAGGTATCCGGAGTGGTGTGAACGGAACGCCGACCTTTTTTCTGAATGGAGATCGATACGACGGTCCCACAAACTACGAATCTCTGGTTACGCTGATGGAGCAGGTTCTCATCTCGAATGGGGATTAGGGAACAATCACGATCGATCCAGATTCGTCTTCGTTCTTCACCGCGATGAGAGCTTTGTGGGCATCTTCCAGCGAGAAGATGGTGACCTCCGGCCGAAACTGGAGTTGTCCTGCCAGCTTGAGAAAGTCCCGGGCGTCGTCGCGGGTCATGTTCGCCACACTGCGGATCTGTCGTTCACCCCAGAGCAACTTGTCGTAATCGAATGCCGGCATCTGATCCAAATGGATCGCGTTGACCGCGACAACCCCGCCCTTCCTAAGACAGCTCAGCGCACTGATCACAACCTTGCCACTGGGAGCAAAGGTAATCGCCCGATCCAACAACGCTGGAGGAACGGTATCTTCGTCTCCTACCCAAGTTGCTCCGAGCGACGTGGCGAAGTCGCGGTGTGCCCGCCCCCTCGTGACGACATAGACCTGACACTTCCAAAACTGCAGGATTCGGATGGCTAAAGCTGCAGAACTGCCAAAACCGAAGAGCCCTACCTTTTCACCGGGTATCACTCCGGCGACTCGCAGGCTCCGGAAACCGATGATACCTGCACACAGCAATGGAGCAACCTGCGCGTTGTCCAACTCGTCGGGCAGTGGATATGCAAAGTCCTCGCGAACCAGTACAAACTCCGCGTAACCGCCATTCACTGAATATCCAGTGAAGACGGGATGGTCACAGAGATTCTCCATGTGATTCTGGCAATACCAGCAATCCCCATCGACGCCACCCATCCAGGAGACACCCACCCGTGTCCCAAGGGGAAGACGAAGAGTAGCTCCTTCCACAACCTCACCAACAATTTGATGGCCCGGAATGATTTTCGGAGAGAGGGCAGGCAGATCTCCCTCGATTATATGGAGATCGGTACGGCAGACACCGCAAGCAAGCACGCGGAGAAGGAGGTGCCCTGCCATCAATCTCGGGCGTGGAACGTCCATGATCTCTACCAATTGAGCAGGGCTCGAACGATTCGAATCGTAGACAGCAGCTTTCAACTCTGACTCCGGTGGTAAGTCTGACTCCATTATGGAGGGACTGGGAGCATCCTCGGTGAAAGGATTGAGGATTACTGTGCCGGATTGCTCGCACAAACGGAGACACAAGTTCAGCTAACGGTCTAACGAAGGCATCATGCAACCACTAGGTCGCAGGTTCCGAACAACTTCACGATACATGCATGGGCAAGTGCAACCTGAGACACCGCCATGGTCGCCAAGACAATCAGCGGTGGGCAATTGCTTCGTGTCCCGTACCCTGAACATGCCCCGTCACAACTGCAAATATCGTTGGAGCGATTCTCACAACGATCATTTTCGGCAAGTATTTTGAACGACATCGATACAACCTCTATCGACATTCTCATGCCAACAGCGGCGCATGTCTGCACTATCGAAGGCAGAGAGAACAGGAAACACCAAACTATTACCCAGAGAAGCCACTGCCGAAATTTTGCCCCAGGATGTTCGATAAATGATGGCCTTCTCCCAGGGGGCGTCGACGCGGTTGCGGCCCCTTCAACTAAGGCCAATCGAGCCGGGAAGTTCCCATTGCAACTCCCCTCGATCTGGCTCTCAGTCGCTGCTCCTTCTGAAGTTCGTCCAAACGATGACTCAGGATGTTCCCCCGCCCCACCAAGGCGTCCTTCGCAGCGAGCAGGCGCTCACGTTCCTCAGCGTCAAGAAGAGACGCAAGTCTCTGTCTCAAGCGAGCGAGCTCAGCGCGTTTTCCTGCCAGGAGGGCTGCACAGCCCTGAATCTCACCCTTCAGGATTTGATCTCTCGGCCCTGTTTGTATATTCATACATTCTAATATTACTATATATTCAGCGACTGAACGGTGGCTCTACGCCAATCGCTCTCACGCGATCCATCGCTCAGGGATCAACGTACCTTCAGTTCTTAAGCGGGGATAGATTTGGGACAAAGTCAGTATTGCGATCCACGTTGCAGCGCTTTCGCACTCGAACCAAGAAGAAGATCAACGGTGCCGCCATTCGTCTACGAAGATGCCGGCTTCCTGACCCTGCAGTTTCAGAGTTGCGTCGTCCAAAGCGAAATGAAAGCGGACGACCCCGGACTGCTTACTCTCTCGTACACACGCACGATGATGGGTTTCTTGCTCCTCAATAGCTCCCCCAAGAACATCGCCATGATTGGCTTGGGCGGCGGCTCAATATCTAAGTGGTGCTACAAGGAGTTACCCGCGACCGACATCACGGTGATTGAGATAAACCCCGGGGTGATCGCGCTCAGAGAGGTCTTTCACATTCCCCAGGATGGCGATCGTTTTCACCTTGTTTGCGGAGACGGTGCAGATTACGTGGCCGAAACTTCCGACGAGCCTGAAGTCTTGCTCGTGGACGGCTTCGACTATGACGGACAGCCACCCCAACTTTGCTCTCAGACGTTCTACGACAATTGCTATCGTGCGCTTGGTCCCAACGGCATACTGGTGGTTAATCTCTGCGGTCTAAACGACCGTGTGCTGCTAGACCGCATCCAGCGCAGCTTTCCAGAACAGGGCATCGTCGTGGTTCTGCCAGAAGACGGCTCCAACAAGATCGTGTTCGCGACCAAAGGTGATAATCGGTGGCTGCTGGACGAGCCGCTGCTGCACGTTCTGACCCGCTTCGGAAACCGCACGAAGACGGAACTCTGCGAAGCTGCGAGTTCACACCTGGCTGCTGAGATACGAACGTAGTGAGAGGTTCCATGAAACTACAAATACAGCCTCGGCTCGCAGTGCGGGCCAAGATCTCTTCTTTGGGAACTTTCGTCCCGCCAGCCGTCATAACGAATGCCGATCTGGAGAAACTTGTAGAGACGACGGACGAGTGGATCGTTGAGCGCACCGGCATCCGGGAACGGCATGTAGTGGCTAAGGGGGTTGCGACCAGCGATCTCGCGGCCGAAGCAGCCAAACAATGTCTCACTCAACGGGGCGTCAACGCCAGTGACGTTGACGCGATCATCGTAGCGACCGTCACCCCGGACATGACGTTCCCATCTACAGCGTGCTTGGTGCAAACAAAAATTCCGCGCTACCAAGGCTTGGGGGTTTGATCTCTCTGCCGCCTGCGCAGGATTTATTTACGCACTACAGATGGGCGCCAAGCTGGTGGAGTCAGGAGCCCACACCAAGGTATTGGTGATAGGCGCCGATGTGATGAGTTCCATTCTGGACTACACAGACAGAGCCACTTGCATCCTTTTCGGCGATGGCGCTGGGGCGGTATTGCTGGAGCCATGCGCTGAAGGTGAAGTCGGCATGATTGATTTTCTTCATGAAATCGATGGCTCTGGAGGTCAAAGCCTCTACATGCCGGCGGGGGGATCGTTGCTGCCCACTTCAGAGGAAACGGTCAAGAACCGGCAGCACTTCGTTGTGCAGGACGGCCGGGGCGTCTATAAGTTTGCGGTGCGCAAGATGCCGGAAATAGCGACCGCCTTGCTTGCCCGCAACGCGTTAGAGACCAAGGACCTCGACTGCTTCATCCCCCCACCAAGCGAATCGACGCATCATCGAAGCGGTCGGGGAGCGTCTTGGTCTGGACAAAAAACAGATTGTTGTGAACATCGAAAACTTTGGAAACACAACCGCCGCTACCATCCCTCTTGCTATGGCATCTGCGCTGAAATCCGGACAACTCGAACGAGGCAACCTTGTTATGCTCGCCTCGGTGGGTGCCGGATTTTCTGCAGGAGCTACGCTGCTTCGCTGGGAAACGTGATTTCCGGGACAGGTTTCAGCTTTGATATATTCATACATTGCAATATAGGAATACACTCAGACCATGGCAAACGCATTAGCAAATCGGCCCAACTTCCTCGTACGCCTTCTCATGAATGTGGCAAAGTCCTTCGGGATATCGAACGCTGCGGATCGGAAACCGTCACCTGGATCTTGGAGGGAGAAAGAAGCAAACCAGCGTTGTTCGACAGGTGGTGAGGAGAAGAAGTGAGGCAGACGGTTCGATCGCTGAATGCTAATATTCAAAGACATATGAAGGCATCGAACCCCATTGAGCTCAGCCTTTTCAAAGCCGAGTTCTTCAAGGCGCTTGCACATCCGATGCGTATCCGTATCGTCGATGAACTCCGCGCCGGCGAAATTGGAGTGAATGATCTCAGCTCCAGGCTGGAAGTGGAACAAAGCACGCTCTCACAGCAGCTTGCCATTCTCCGCGCTCGCCATATTGTGAACGCCCGCAAAGAAGGCTTGAGCGTTCTCTACTCGATACGAGACCCGGAGATCTTTCGGCTTCTCGATGTGGCGAAGAAAATCTTTAATAAACACTTGGTCGGTGTTCAGGACATGCTGGCCAATCTGTAGCGAGTCGCGGCCATTCCGGTTGCCCGCGTGCATGTCCTTTGAGTGTGGCTATGATGAATGCCTTTGTCAGTATCGGAATCGGTTGGTTTTTGGGATTCGTGTTCGGGGTCGGATGCTCGCTCGTCGTACTGTATGCGATCTATCTCGGCGGATACCGGAAAGCCATAGAAGATTCTCTTCGAGCGCCCCAACCGGAAAATTACATAAGACTATGGTCCAAAGCGAAGCAATCGCTCGCGTCGCCTGCGGCACGCTGAGGTTCTCAGGACACTCACCTGGAGTTCCGCGCTGCCGCGGCTCTGATATCGTCAATCAGCGGAACGGTCGCCAGGATCACCAGAACCACGGCTAGAAACAGTGTTGCGGAAAAGCCAATGCGCTTGAATCCTATTGCCCCCACGACGCCGCCCGAGAAAAACAACAAGACGAGAGAAGATAGTAGCCACAGTTTCTTCCTGTCCGCTCTCACCATCGGCTTCGACTCGTCATGGCGCGAAGCGTTCCAATAGAAGAGTTTGCCGAGCTCTATGCCGATGTCTGTCACCATTCCCGTGACGTGAGTGGTACGAACCTCCGCGTGAGAGAGCTTCGTGATGATGGCGTTCTGAAGCCCCATGATGAAACAGAGCAGCATTACACTGGCCGGAA
This sequence comes from Granulicella mallensis MP5ACTX8, assembly GCF_000178955.2. NCBI lineage: Bacteria > Pseudomonadati > Acidobacteriota > Terriglobia > Terriglobales > Acidobacteriaceae > Granulicella > Granulicella mallensis. Next base: position 3,459,754 of record NC_016631.1, read on the forward strand.
CGAAAAGCCATTCATGATGCTCTAGGTTCCCACCCAACAATCCGAAGGCCACCATGAGCAGCGCTTCAAGCATGAGTGGAAGCGCGTATTCACTGTGCTGCTCTCTCCGGCGGCCCCAGTTGATGAGGATCGCCGAGAACCCCGCGCCCGCCATGAATGAGACGAGCGCCCCCAGCGCAGTCATCACCAATCCGACATCTCCCAAAGCCAGGTTGTCTGCCATCGCCGACACGATGCCAGACATGTGCGAGGTGTACTGTTTGACTGCTAGAAACCCTCCGGCATTCGTTGCCCCGGCGATGAACGCGAGATAACGCGCCAACTGTCTGTCGGCAGTCTGCTGTCGATGCTTTCCAGTTAGTCCGCGTAAATAGATAATTGGCATAGGCCCGCAAGCGTCCGATTGAAACCACCTGCCGAAAGGATGAGGGAGACCTTCTGGCAGGTCTCTTTCATTATATTCGTAAAGATGAATATATAAATTTTCGTACTTGCTGCAGTCTCCCTCGATAGTGTCCGGTCTTGACGCCATCTAACCACCACCATTCTGCGGCGGCCCGATCAAGCGACCGCGTCAATTCCAAAGAGACTATCTGACAAACGAGCACGGATTTCTCAATTGGTACTTTCTCAACCATGACGCGACAGCGTACGGCCTCGCCTCTGGTTTCCGCCCGGAATACTTCGCCTATCACGCATGGGCCGAGGCCAACGACTACCTGCACTCCCTGCAGACCCGCAGGAGCACCAACTGCTACACCCTTCTCTGGCGCCAACTGCGTCACACGTCTTACCTTCGACGCTTTCTCGATGGCTCTACTCCGGCGACGGCACATGGACCAGCGTGAAGTCCATCAATGAGTTGTGCTTAATTCGGCCGCGATGTCCAGACGAGAATTCAGCATAATCCCAGTTGTCGGTACCCGCAAAGGGATATGTAACACTAACCAAAGCCATCTCTGGCTTTGAACCGCCGAATATTTGGGTTCTTAAGCGCCCGAGGTAGCGTGGGTGCGGCAATCTTGAAACTTGGGTCCAAACTTGGATCCAATCGCCCCAAATACCAGCTAAAACGGTGTACTACGACGCAACACCGGACTAGAAGAATCAATACGTTATAATATCCGCTTCGGTTTCGGGACCAGGAGGTCGGAGGGGAGGTTCGAATGTTCTCGCCACGACCATCTAAAGCCCACGTTTTCAACTAGCTAGAACCACGAGGGTTGTGGCTCCAGGCTCGATTTGACTTCATTCGGGTCCAATTGCCAATTCTTCGATCCGACCCACTGCATTTCACGAGCCCCATGAGACCGCGTAAATGCGATGCAACCGGGTCACCTCCGAAGAGGTATCAGCGCAGACAGCGAATCTAACTCTACAAATAGGAGTCAGAACGCCCAAACTTTAAGGTTTCCAATAAGGGATAAAAGGGTACTAAAACCAACGATTCCTAGGTACTTCATTCGACGGAATTCGCGGTATTTTCAATGCTTTATGCGAAGGCCCCAAAACTGCAAAACCTTTATGCGTCGGTTCGATCCCGACCCGCGCCTCCAAATCTTCTCAACAACTTAGAGCGACTTATCGAAGCTGTTTTTTGCCGGGGCAGCCAATAAGCGAAAAGCTCAGATTAGTCCCCTGCGTGGGCCGCCATGGGAGCAGAAAATCCGCCCCCCAACTGCCCACTCAGCGTTGCCGCCGCTAAGTCCGCCGACGCGTCCAGAACATGCGCGTAGACCCTAAGAAGAATATCCGGACGCGAGTACCCAGGCGTTGCTGCGCTGCCTTGAGCGGAACCCGCGCCTCCACCATCTGTGTCGCCCCCCAGTGCCGCAGGAGACGCCAGGTGATGTGCGGAAGGCCGAGTTCCCTCGCGGCGGGCTGAATCACCCTGCCGAGAAGATTATCGTGCCAGATCGGACCAGACTTCATTGTCTTGCCCTTCTTAATCCGATTCGGAAACATCCAATCCTCATCCTCCGCCTTCATCCTGGCCTTCAGGGCGAGCAGACGCTCAACGCATATACCTCACCAAATCTGCCAGTAAAACCTAGCCTTTTATTTAGACAATCGCATTCTTCTTGTTCTCTTCCAACTCCACGCCACAGGTCTCCGGCAATAAGAGAACCCCGAGAGTCATGAGCAGGTAGGCAGAGACTGCGAACAGGGCGATGGCATGGCCCAGACGCATGTGGATGGCGAAGAAGCCGACCAGCGCGGGGAATAAGGCGCCTACACCGCGGCCAAGATTGTAGGAGAAGCCCTGCGCGGAGCCTCGGATGGCAGTGGGAAAGAGCTCGGTGAAGAAGGCACCCATGGGGCTGAAGGAACCGGAGGGAAAGAAGCCGAGCGGGAAGCCGAGGAGCAGGGTGGCCGTGTCGCTAATGGGGACGATGGTGTAGAGAAAGATGGTGAGCGCGGAGAACGCAGCGAAGAGGATGAGGGTGAGTTTGCGGCCGAGCCTGTCGGCGAGATGGGCGCTGACAAGGTACCCGGCGAAGGATCCAAGGATGACGACCAGGAGATAACCGCCGGTGTGGGTAACGTTAAGGCCGCGCGCGTTGAGGTAGAGCGGGAGCCAGGTGTTGATGGCGTAGTAGCCACCCTGCGCTCCGAGCGCAACCAGGGAGGCGAGCGCGGTGGTGCGGAGAATTGCGGGCGAAAAGATTTTGAGAAAAGTGAGGTTGGAGCCCTTGTTCGTTGATGGATGGTTGGCGCGGAGGATGGTCGCCTCTTTATAGATCTCCGGCTCCTGGACATTCTTGCGGACGTAGACAGCGAGCACGACGGGAGCGAGGCCTATCCAGAACATGGCACGCCAGGCCATGTCAGGCGAGAGTACAGCGAAGAAGAGTGTATAGAAGAGCGCGGCGATTCCCCAGCCGATGGCCCAGCCGCCTTGCACGGTGCCTACGGCACGGCCGCGATATTTGGCACGAATGGTTTCGCCGATGAGGACGGAGCCGACGGCCCACTCGCCACCAAAACCGAGGCCTTGCAGACCACGAATAATGAAGAGCTGATTGAAGCTGTTAGTGAAACCACTGAGAAAAGTGAAGACTGCGAACCAGAGGATGGTTAAGCGAAGGATACGGACGCGACCGAAGCGGTCGGCCGCGAGGCCGGCGAGCCAGCCACCGACGGAGGAGAGCAGTAGAGCGGAGGTGCCGAGCAGCCCGGCCTGGCCCTTGCTGATGTGCCAGATCAGAATGAGAGACGGGAGCACGAAGCTGTAGACCATGACGTCCATGCCGTCGAGCATCCAGCCTGCGAAAGTAGCGACGAGTGCGGAGCGCTCCTCGGATTCGAGTTGGAGGAACCAGAGTTTCTTGCGGGTTGGCAGGATGGTGATGCCTGGCTCACTCATGATGGATTCCTTTTTCTGAGGCGCGGTTTGGAAATTCGTGCGTTACCGGATGCTGGATTCTCTTTACCTGAGGCATTGAAGAATTCCCGCAGAAACACGGAATTCAGACGCTACCGCTTGACTCCTTCGAGAGCAAGGGCAGCACATACTGCAACGAAACGAATCACGGTAATACCCCATTCGATATTGAGTGCTACCTCTTTGCTGCTTTGACGATGTTCTTTTATAAGGGCTTCGAAAGGCTTGATCTAACTAATTTCGGGCACTCCCCAACCCCCACCACCCGGTGTTTCGAGGCGGATGAGGTCGTATTTTTTTGCGTAAATGCTGCACTTCGCAGGAAGCTTTTCAGAGGTGCCGTCGGGCCTGATGAGCAGATTGAGGCCGACCTCACCGCCCGTACCACCGAAGAGGCCATAAGGTTGAAATTTGCGGCGCTCGCTGAGTAGCGTTACTTGCGCGTCGGCTAGTAGCTCCACTTCGCGGATGAGACCGTCGCCACCCTTGAACTCGCCCGCGCCGCCTGAGCCTTTGCGATAGGAGTAGGAACGGACGCGGAAGGGATAGGCATACTCGAGTGCCTCGACGGGCGTGTTGAGGGAGTTGGTCATGTGGCAATGGATGCCGTCAATGCCGTCAATACCGGGGCGTGCACCCATGCCGCCCGCGGTCGTCTCGTAGTAGGTGAAGGGCAGATGGAAGCGCTCGTCCCAACCGCCGACGGTGAGATTGCTCATCGAGCCATAGCTCGCGGCGGGGACACGGTCGGGAGCGGCCTTGGCGAGTGCGCGTAGAAGGACATCGACGATGCGCTGGCTGCACTCCACATTGCCTCCGGCGACTGCCGCGGGTGGACGCGCATTGACGATGGTGGCGACCGGCGCGGAGACGGTGATCGCGTTCATCATTCCGGCAGTCACTGGCGCATCGTCTCCTAATAAGCAGCGAAAGACGTAAAAGCAGGCGGAGTAGGTGATGGGATAAACGGCGTTGATGCTTCCCGCCACTTGCGGGGAAGAGCCGCTGAAGTCGACGGCGGCCGACCCAGTGTCGGGATCAAAGGTGATGGCCACGGCGATGCGGATGGGATCGTCGGTGATGCCATCGGAGTCCATGAAGTCTTCGGCTTCATATCTGCCTGCGGGCATCTTGCGAAGTTCAGCGCGCACCAGGCGTTCCGTGTAGGCGAGCAGCCCGTCGGAGAGCTCGTTGACCTTGGCATGGCCGTACTTGGCAACCAAGTCTCTTAGCCGCTGCTCGCCGACGCGGCAGGCACCAATCTGCGCGTCGAGATCGCCTTCGCGTTCTTCGGGTGTCCGAACGTTGTGAAGGATGAGGGAGAGGATTTCAGTGTTGGTTTCGCCCCCGACTACGAGACGGATGGCGGGAATGCGAATGCCCTCCTGATAGATCTCGCGACAGGGACCCATGGAGCCGGCGAAGGTGCCGCCGACGTCGGCGTGGTGGGCGCGGGAGGCTGCGTAGAAGCTTGGACCGTCGACACCTTCGATGAAGATGGGAAGGACAAGCGTGATATCCGGGAGGTGTGTGCCGCCGGCGTAGGGATCGTTGAGGATGGCGATGTCACCCTCGCCGAGCTTGAGGGATTTTACAACTGCATCGACCGAGTGCGACATGGAGCCGAGGTGCACAGGCATATGGTCGCCCATAGCGATGACGCGTTGATGGCGGTCGAAGAGAGCGCAGGAGTAGTCGCGACGCTCCTTGATGTTGGGAGAGATCGAGGTGCGGCGAAGGGCGGCGCCCATCTCTTCGGCGATGGAGTGAACAGCGCTCTTGAAGATGGCGAGTTCGATGGGACTAACTGGTTGCTGCTTCATGCATGCACCTCGATCACCAGGTTCTTGAAGGCGTCGACGCGAAGGACATCGCCCGGCGGCAGGATGGTGGCGGAGCTGTATTCGGAGATAATGGCGGGACCGGAGAACGTATCGCCCGCATGGAGCTTGTCGCGTTCGTAGAGACGTGTCAAATGAGACGTGCCATCGAAGTAGACGGCGCGGGTGCCGACGAGGGCAGCGCTGCCATCGCCTTCGACAATCTCCTGCCGTGGCGGCTCGAAGGTCTCTGCCGGTGCGGCGACGCGCACGCGGATGTTCACAATATCAAGAGGTCGGCCCTCGTTCGCGAAGCCGTATCTGCGCTGGTGCAGGGCGTGAAAGGCAGGGACCATATCGGGACTATAGGGAAGATTCAACTCGTAACCCTGGCCTCGGTAACGGAGATCCACGGAGCGAAAGGATTTGCCTGCGAGACCCTCGGCTTCAAACTCGTTAAAGCCCTGCCTCTCGAGCTCGGCAAAGATTTCTTCGAGGTCTGTATCGATGGTTTGCATAACGGTGCGAGAGTATTCGCGCATGGTGTCGGCGAGCAGGATGCCTACCGCTGAGAGCGCGCCGGGCAACGCTGGAATGAGTACGCGCGGCACCTGCAGGGCGTGAGCAAGTGAGCACGCATGCAGAGGGCCTCCTCCTCCAAAGGCAACTAGGGTGAAGTCTCGGGGATCATAGCCCCGTTCGATGGAGATCACACGAATAGCCTTCTCCATGGAGGTCTCAACGACGCGCAGGATGCCGGAGGCAAACTCTTCGACGGTGGCGAGACTTCCCTTCTCCTGCTCCATGTACTGCAACATCCGATCGCGGTCGAGCGTGACGGAACCACCCATGAAGCGGTCGGTATCGAGTCGGCCGAGGACAAGATTCGCGTCGGTGACAGTGGGTTGGGTGCCACAGCCGAAGCAGATGGGACCGGGATCGGCGCCGGCAGATTCCGGGCCTACGCGCAACAGGCCGCCGGCGTCGAAGCGTGCGATGGAACCGCCGCCGGCACCTGCGGTATGGATGTCAAGCATGGGCACCCCAATGGGGATGCCGGTGAGGATCGACTCATTGCTGATGTGCGGGCCAGTCGCGTCGACAAGGAAGACATCAGTGGAAGTTCCGCCCATGTCGAAGCCGATGATCTGGTCGAATCCGGCAAGGCCTGCGAGCTTATAGGCGCCGATAACGCCCCCGGCAGGTCCGGAGAGCATGGTTCGAACCGGCTCTGCGGCGGCGATGCGTGCAGAGATGATGCCGCCCGAAGACTGCATGACCTCAAGGCGGCTCCCCGTGTAGACCTTCGCTATGTTGGCTGCGAGAGTAGTGATGTAGGAACCTACCTTGGGAGCGACATAGGCATTCGCAACGATGGTGGAGGCACGTTCATACTCGCGGAATTCGGGCAGGATGCGATGCGAGATCGAAAGAGGTAGGCCAAGGCGTTCGAGTGCTGCGGCGATTTTGATTTCGCTATCCGGGTTAGTGAAGGAGAACAAGGTCGATACGGCGATCGCATCCACACCGGCGTCCGCAATGGCAGTGACCACGATCTCCAGATCAGAGGGATCGATCGCGACGAGTAGTTCCCCGTTCGAGCTGATCCGCTCGGAGATGCCGAAACGGAGCTGCTTGGGAACGAGACATTCGGGCGCAGGCTGAAACCAGTCGTAGAGCTTCGGCCGTGCCTGGCGGCCAATCGCAATCGTGTCTTCAAAACCTTTCGTAGTCAGAAACGCAACGCGCGCTCCCTTACGCTCAAGCATGGCATTGGTGGCAACTGTGGTGCCGTGGCGAACGACGACGTCGGGATCAGGCGAAATCTTGTGCAGCCCCTCGATCACGGCTCTTCCAGGATCGGAGGGAGTTGAAAATACCTTCAGCACAACGAACTGCGAATCCTGAAAATACACAATATCGGTGAACGTTCCCCCAGTGTCGATGGCTATACGCATAGGACTTAAAACCCAGTCTTCCCCAGGAACAAGAACTGTTCCGCATATGGTTGAATCTTTAGTGTTTAACAGTTTTGCGCGGACGTGTAAGCCTTGCACGCTTGGTACGCTTTGCGCCGAGCGGCTCCGGGTTGCGGAGCCAGTCAGAATAGTCGGTGTTCATAGGATTTTCATTGGGAAGATTCACCGCCAGCAGATCGACCTTCATGCTGCGCTTCACCGTGTTTTCGAGGTGATCGCTGGCGCGGGCACGAGCTAACTCGGCATTGCCGGAACGAAGCGCACGGACGAGTTCCTGATGTTCGGCGACCAACTGCGGGCCGTAACTATCCATAACGATCACCAGATAGTAATAGCGCATGAGGCGGGTCTGCGCGTTGGTGACGATCTGGAGCAGGGACTGATTGCGGCTGGCAGCAGCGATGGAGATATGAAAGTTCTTATTCCATTCAAGAAACGTGTAGTAACTATTTCTCTCACCGACTTGATATTCGTACGTTGCCCAGCCGCTGATTTCCCTGATCTGCTCTGGGGTTGCACGCTCTGCAGCGAAAGCGGCAACCGCGGGTTCTACGACGGACTGAAGCTCACGCAGATTTCGGTACTCTTCGATCGTCAGTGGAGTGATGCTATAGCCGCGAAACGGGGTCATCTGCATCAGCGATTCGTCTTCGAGACGCCGGCAGGCCTCGCGAACGGGAGTGCGGCTTGCGGCGTAACGATCACACATCTCTAACTCCGAAATGGAGAGCCCGGGAGACAATTTGCAGGTAACGATATCCTGCTTCAGTTCCTTGTAGATGCGTTGTGCTTCCGTCATTGGAATGTACCAAGTGTATACAACAGAATCCATTCCGGGATGGTGATTGTTACAGTGTGCGAACCTATCCGTCGCGATCATTGTATGAGTAACTTTTGGGCACATACTATTTTTTTCTCGCCTCAGCACGCATAGTTTCCGGTGGCGTGACCGGCCCGTTGACAAGGTTTTCATACATAAGTGCGTAGGTGGCAATCCAATGAGTGCCGAGGTAACCGGCCGTGCCTATTTTTGTGTAACCTTCCTTGGCGGAGATGTTAGCGAATCTGCGGTAGACGGCAACACGTGGATCATCCTTCGGAAGGCCGTTGGCGATCATTTCGAAGTCAGCTGCGCGCTGATAGTTGAGGCCAACGAGATGCGCATTGGGCAGACCCTCCTCATCGGTGCCGGATCTGTCGAGATTGTCTCCGTGCATGGCATCGATCTCCTTCACGTAGCCCTGGAAGAGATCGGAATAGACCGGCGGAAGAAAGGTGTCGAGCCACTTGCTGTAGGCAGACGGATCAAGAATGCGTCCCATCAGCGCAGCCTCCGCAAGACAGGGCGATGCGAAGGTTCCAAAGACAGGTTCGGACTCCGTGGCGCAGTTCTGGTCGTTGCCGAAGAGGCGTAGCGCTGTGTCATGGATAACGGACTGGGTAGCCGTATCCCTGGTCTCCGTGGTGTAGTCGAGAACGAAGTTCATGTCGAGTGCAGTGTTGGGATGAAGTCCTACGCGGATGGGGTAATTGAGGCTGCGCAGATAAGTGATGTACTGCTCGGTCATCCACTTTGCGAGAGGCTCCAGGGTTGTGGCAACACGCTTCCCTTCAGGGTCGTCCCAGGTCTTGGCTTCTCCATAGAGCTTGAGTAGCCACGCATATCCGTAGGGCTTTTCGAAGTCGGCTTCGCGCCCTTTGAGGGCCTTGAAGTATGCAACCTCTCCATCGATATTGGATTTCTGAATATGAGTTTCGAGTTCGAGCCGAATCGCCGGCGCTACCTCAATGGTGGGGTCAGCCTTTATTAGCGACACCATCATCCAGGTCGAGTTGACCGCGGAGTGCCAATCCAGGCAGCCATAGAAGGCCCGATGCTTGTCGTAGTCTTCGAGGATCTGCTGCGCCCCCTGAGGCTGCCAGAGATAGGCCTGGCGCGTGTCGGTGGCTACGCCCAAACGGGGAGCATGCGGATGATCCTCGCAGCCTATAGGATTCGCAGCCAGGGCAAGCCGCTGCACTTCTCCGTATTCCGGAGGATTGACTGCGGGCAAGCTCTTCAGATAGTCCGCTATCTTCGCGGTATCACTGCGCTGGGCCAGCAGGGAGTGAACACCGGTGAAGCAGAGCAGGATCGATACCGTCCATAGTAAGCGCATAGGAGAGTCCTTTAGGTTGCTGATCGAGGATGGAGAGTTGGCATCATAGCGTTGCAGGTCTTACTTAGTCTGCTGCGGCGGCGTTGTCATGGTTCTTGGGCTTCTCAGGAGCGAGCGGCGCAGGTCCCTTCGCCGCGTTTTCATAGAGGAGAGCGTACGTAGCGAGCCAGTGCTGGCCCTCGTACCCCGCGTTGCCGAGGTCTTCGTATCCATGGGTTGCATTGATTGTGGCAAGGGTCTTGAAGACCGGCACGCGGGCGTCGTCCTGAGGCAAAGCATAGGAGATCAGGAGAAGATCGGTGGCGCGTTGAAAGTTCAAGGCAATCAAGTGAGACTTGTAATCCAGCTGAAGCTGCGCGTCGGCGCCTGTCGTGTTCGTATGGCTGGTATCGATCTTCTTGGTATATCCCTCGAAGAGCTTTGAGTAGACGGGGGGAAGAAAATCATCGAGCCATTTGAGGTAAGCCTGCTGGTCCATGACACGGCCCATCAAGGCCGCCTCCGTGAGGCAGGACGAGACGTCGTCAGAATTCTGGGGCTCCATGCCGGTGGGACAATCCTTATCCTTGCCAAAGAGACGAATGGCAGTAGCCTGGATTGCGGTCTTCATGGTTGTGTCTTCGGAGAGGTTTACTCCGTCAAGGGCAAGGCTCATTGCCCACGCCGTGTTGGCATCGGTTCCCACACGGAACGGGTATTTGAGATTGTAGAGATAGAAAACATAGCGTTCGGACATCCACTTGGCCAATGGCGCCAAGGCTGTCGCCATCTTTTTGGCTTCGGGTGAATCCGAAGCCTTCGTCTCGCCGTACAGCTTGAGCAACCAGGAGTATCCGTAGGGCTCCTCGAAGTTCGGCTCGGCAACGATAGCCATGGCGGCAGGTTTTGGCTGAGTAAAGAAGGCATACTCGCCGTCCATGTTGGTCTTACGGAAGTGAGTCGTCGCGATGTCCTTAATGGACCCTTCCAAAGGGAGCTTTGGATTCTGAATGAGCAACCGCATCAGCGTCCAGACAGAGCCGACGGCGTCATGCCAGTTTGAGCAGCCAAAGAAGGCGCGATTTCTGTCGTAGCTTTCGAGGAGCACGGGCATCTTTTCGTAGCCCCAGAGAAAGTAATCGTGCGTGCCAGTGTTCTCCTGCGGGTGATCGGAGCAACTGATGGCATAGGTTGCGAGGGTCTCTGTCCTCTGCTCGTCGAATACAGGCGACGTGACGGACGGAAGGGTCTTGGCATACTCGGCAACCCTTGCTGGATCGCTTTTCTGAGCCACAAGACTTGCAGAACCAGCAAGGCTAAGAATGAGGAGCCCACTTAGAATTCGCATGCATTTGTCCTTGGTGTGGGTGAGTACCGATAAGGTTGCGGGCCCGGAGGATAACATCCGGACCCACGTTCCATGACTATCTAAAAGCTGAACTGCGCTGCAAGCTCGCCGATCTGGACATTGTTGCCAGAGGTAGCTGCACCGAAGCTGTTGGTTGTGGGAGCGGTGTTGATGGTCAAGTTATTCTCAGTGCCGAAGAGATCGAATGCCTGGCCGACGATCTTCAACTGCAGAGAGTTGTGCTTGTATGCGATGACAGAGATATGGAGATCGAAGTCGTTATACCCCGTGGAGGCAATCGATTTCGGACCAAGGTTGGTAGAGAGACAGGAGCCAGTACCTGGAGCGACACCGCTTCGGCATGCCGACATGTAGGGATTGACATTAGCGTCAAGGTCGGCGCGGTAGGCATTGATCGCGGCATAGTTGATCCCGCGATTGCCCTGGTCTCGCGTGGTTCCAGGAACATACTGAGCCGTACCGTCGGCATTGGTATTTACCGGGAACATGTTTGGGCTGAGAGTAGAAGTGGTCACGCTGAATGGCAGGTTACTGCGGAGGCTGTAGATGCCGCCAACCTGGATGCGATACGGCAGATCGACAGAACCGCTGAGTACCAGCGCATTGCGTTGGTCGAATTGCGCGGGGCCCCAGTCCTCTCCAAGGTTGTTGTAGTTCGTGGGAGCCTGGTGCGGGTTGTTGTCATGAGACGAGCTAAGAGCATAGGAAGCGGTGTACATGTAACGATGGCTCAGTCTCTTGTCGAACTTGACGTAGAAGCCCTTGTACTCATTGGCCGAGGTGGAGGCATTCTGATTGATCTGATAGAAAGTGGGATCAGGTCTGGCGGTGTTGGCCGGATAGTTGGCCGGAATGTTGAGGTCATAAATCTTGTAGTCGCGCAGGCCGCGATTATAGAGACCATCGACAGAGAGGGAAAGATCCTTGCCGAGCTGGCGACTGTAGCCAAGAGAAAACTGATGCATATAGGGATTCTGCAGATACGGAGAAAGAGTAGCAACGGTCAGCGGCGTAGTCGAGCAATAGTCCGTGACGCTCAGTCCGTTATAGGGGTTGGGATAGGGCAGAACATGATTCGGTGGCGTGCCGGCAGGCGCAATGCCCGTCGTTAGCGAGATGTTGCAATTCTTGAAGTTAAGTTTTTCCGACTCCTGGAGCTCGGTCTGGATGAAGTTGTAATAGATGCCATAGCCCGCGCGGATTACATCATTCCCCTTCTTGAAGGGGTCCCACGACACGCCAACTCTTGGGCCAACGTTGTGATAGTCCCCGCGATCATGAGGATTTCCTTCGCCGGGAATCACGGGCTCAGTAGTGGTGTTCGGCGTATAGGTATCGAGGAACGAGGCGCCCCGCTGGAGATCGTAGCGGAGCCCCGCGTTGACAGTCAGGTTCGGCTTTACTCTCCAGCTATCTTCCACGAAATACGACTGCTGGGTCGAGGGCAGGTAGAAGATCTGCGGAATCGCATTCTGCGTGAATTGGTAAGGGTTGGAGAGCTTTGCCTCTGTGGCCGGAGTGTCATCAAAGGGCTGGTCGGTAAGGAAGGTGTAGGTTCCGTTCAAGTTGAGATCGTCGGAGTCGATGTAGGGGATGTAACTTACATCCGCACCGATCTTGATCGAATGCGCTCCCTTCTGGATGGTCAGGGAGTCGTTGACCTGCCAGCGAGACTCTACACCTACAGCGGCATAGTTATGCCCAAAGGAGAGGCTGGGAAAGTCATAGGCCAGCGATACATTCTGGCTATAGATCGGATTCGCAAGCTGTTCTGGCTTGGTCGGAATGGGCGTATTGTAGGGACCGAGCTCGTAGGAGATGTAGGCGTATTGAAAACGAGCCTCGTTCACCATATTGGGTTTTGGCTCCCATGTATGCCCGACCACATAGGCCTTGCGCGGAAACTCGCCATCGTAGCAATAGGCTGTGGTCTGTCCACCGCATCCATTCGCCGTGGACAACTGCCACTCTTGCGAATAGCGGAAGAATAGTTGCTGATTCGGCTTGAGGTCATCGTCGACACGAACGGTGAGGAGTTGATCGTGGCTCGGATGCTGGAAGGTTCCGAGGAGCGATGCATAGTCCGCCGCGGCGGCACTGCCAGCTGGCTCGAACAACGTCCAGGAGGTGGTGGCCTGCGTGCGCTCAAAGGCCCCGTAGTAGTGGATCCGATCCTTTAGGATCGGACCACCTATAGAGCCGCCCCACTGATTGCGCTTGTAGAGGGGAGAACCGGTATGCTCGGCCAACTCGGTGGCTTTATCGAACGAAGTGTCGGCGGTGAGAGCGGTGTCGCGATAATACTCGAAGACATCGCCGTGAATCTTGTTGGTGCCGCTCTTGGAAACGACCGTTGTGAAACCGCCCATCGCCCAGCCAAGATCGGCAGGCATGGAGGCGGTATACGTCTTGAACTCAGCCACGGAATCTTCTGGAATGTTCTGGCGCGGATCGCCTTCTTCGGTCTGCTGGTTGGACACACCGTCCCAGTAGAAGCCGTTGGCGTAGTAGTACACACCGCCTCCTGATTGCACGTTGCTATAGAAGCTGCGCGAAGCAGCCTGCGTAGTGCCCGGCGTCAGCAGCGCAAGAGCGAGATACTGCCGGTTTTGAATGGGAAGGTCTTCGATCTGAGCCTGCTCGACGACACCACCCACGTCATAGGAGGTTGTGTCCACCGCCGGCACGGCACTTTGAACCGTGATGCTCTGCGTGGCGTTACCTGCCTGCAATGTGACGTTTTGATTCACGTGATTATCCAGCTGGATGACGAGACCATTGATGGTCTCGGGCGAGAATGTGGGCGCGGTGATGGTAAGTGAGTAATGGCCGGGAGCCACGGTGGGAATACTGTAACGTCCATCCGACGCTGTGGTAACAGTGCGTTTCTCTCCGTTGTCCGTGTTCGTCAGGACTACCTGGGCTTTGACCACGATGGACCCAGATACGTCCGTGACTACCCCCTGAACGTCCGCCTGCCCGGACTGCGCGTGCATCGCGACAGCACCATTCAGGCAAAAAACGAGAGCGAGTGCGACAAGAATACCTCTGCGTAACTTCAGGACGGTCATGCTACCTCCAAAAGATATGAGTAGGACTTCGCTACGAATCCGAGAGGAGTCGCATTAGGTTTTATTTATTGGCGGGGCCGTAGCCGAGACGGCATACACGGTTTATATGCGTGATTCATTTTCTTGTCAAGAATTTTCTGCAAAATTGTTTTACATCACAAAATGACATATTTAAAGGACTTTTATTGATCTTCCTTGAAACTTTGCTCTGCACAAAGGCAGCCATCTCCCATCTTGTATACAACTTGTGTTTTTTGGGGTTATCAATTGGCAACAACTTATTGATGGGGTTTGACTTGCGCGAGACAACAGAGGAGCGCTCGGCGATGATTTCAGGCCAGCTGTACGCACGCAGCTGGGCTAAGGTTATGAGATGGGTGCGGCTTCAAAAGTGCGGAAGATCCGGACTGGATATCTCGGCCTTTCTGGGGCGACCCTCCCTCGACGATCAGCCAGCAGACTTTTCGCTGCAAACGCCAATGTCGAACAGTACGGCTATGCCTGGCATCATTGCGGTTGGCGACAGATCCAACATCCATGCCGGGCTGATCTGCGCTACTACCTCGAGAAGCTCATCCCTGCGATGGTCACGGATCTTGCAGATCTCGTAGAAGTGCCAGGGTGAAAGTACAGGCAGGAAACGTCCTTCTTGAATCGCTGCTACGACGGCATCAAGCCAGTCCCGTCGACCGGAAAGATAGATTAGGACGTTCTGATCAAGGTGTCGTCATCGCCGACGACACCTTGACTGCGGATAGACCGCATCTTGGCGTTGCTCTGAGGTGGGATATTGAAGCGCAGCGACAACGAAACGGTTACCCGCGACGATCTGGTCTATCAAAGATCTCCACGGGCAACATTCTGGGACCCGACCGCTGTCTGAAGATCGTATTCGGCCTATGCTTCTGCAGTTTGCGATTCAAGCACATCAGCAAAGGTAGCAACTCCGTCCTTGCGCCGCACTTCGGCGTCCTTCAACACCGTTGGGCTTTAGAGAGCATTACCTGCACCGCATCAACCTGTCCTATCGCGTTCAGGAACCGATAGTAGATAACTGTCGCGGCAATCGAAAAGTGAAATTGCACACCAGAACCTGCTCAATGAATATTCCGCTCGTTCACCGTTTCGAATAGCTTGTGATTGTCACGATAGTCGACAGGAACACCGATGAGCACAGGACCAGGGATATCAAAGGCTTCTTTGAGAACAGGCGCGACTTGATCGGGCGACTGAATCATCAGACCACGGGCACCAAACGCCTCTGCATACTTAACAGGATCGAGTGGGCCGAAGTCTGTTCCAGAGGACCGGCCATACTTTTGCTCTTCCTGAATAGCGACCATATTGTATGTTCCGTCAATCCAGATCATGTGAACGAGATTGGATTTTAGCCTCACTGCCGTTTCAAGCTCCATTCCCGAGAAGAGGAAGCCTCCATCACCAGAGATAGACACGACTTTCTCGGATGGACGTACCAGGGTCGCGGCGATCCCCCACGGAAGCGCAACACCAAGAGTCTGCTGGCCGTTGCTGATAAGAACTTGTCGTGCTCGGAAGCTATAGAGGTGGCGCGCCATCCATAGGTGGAAGGAACCCATATCAAGGCAAAGTGTCGTATCCGGGGTAAGAATCTTTTGCAGCTCCGAGACAAGTCGAAGGGGGTGGACAGGCGTTCCATTCAGTTCGGCCGACTCGCGCGCCAGTTGCTCACGATCCTGCGCGATCTTCGCCAATAATGCCGACATTTTGGCGTCTGGCGTCATGTGCTTGATAAGCAGAGTCAACTGACGAATCGTTGCTGCAAGATCGCCTATCAGCTCGACGGCCGGGCAATAGGAATTATCGATGTCGGCTGGTAGAGCATCGAGATGGATGAGAATGCGGCGCTGCCCCCTATTCCAGAGGGACGGCCAATATTCCACCGGGTCATAACCAATGGTGACCACTAAATCTCCCGCTTCGAGAATCTTGTCCGCAGGCTGGTTATTGATCTGTCCAACGCGGCCTCCAAAATTACTAAACAACTCGGCGGAGATAGCACCCGCAGCCTGAAATGTTCCGACGACGGGAAGTTTGCCGCTTGCGACCAGCTCGTGCACAGCTTCAGCATTCTCCGGCTTACTGGCCAGCAGACCAAGCAGAATGACCGGACGCTTCGCTTGATTGATAAGACGGGCCGCCTCTTGAATAGCAGCTTCAGCGGCCGGACCGACTCCCGAGTGTGACGGCGAGGTCAGGACCTCGCATTTTGCCGGGGAGATCATAATGTCCATCGGCAAGCTTACAAAGGCTGCTCCCGGCCGGTCCGATTCGGCACTACGAAACGCGTTTGCCATGACCTCGCCAACCGATTCGGGCGAATCGGCCTCCACGCTGTACTTTGTGACCGCCCGCATTAGGCTTACCGAATCCATCGACTGATGAATCTTCTTCAGCCGGTCAGCAAGAGGCACCGCTCCTCCAAGGGCTACCACCGGATCTCCTTCGGTATTGGCCGTCGCCAGCCCCGTCGTCAGATTCGAGACTCCCGGACCCGAAGTTGCGATAGCGACCCCGGCCTTACCGGTCATACGCCCGATCCCACCGGCAATGAAGGCCGCATTTTGCTCGTGACGGCACACGACAGTCTGGATTTGAGAATCGACCAATGTATTGAAGACCTTGTCGATCTTGGCTCCAGGAACACCGAAGACCCATTTGACTCCTTGCTGCTCGAGGGTCCTGACTACGACATCAGCACCGCTGAGCGGTGCTTCCTTCTTTTCTACGGCCATTAGGCGTCTCCCTTTTTGTGGGCTTGTTCTGCGTAAGCGAGGTCCTTCGATGGATCTTTTGTGAGGTCGGCTCGCAGGAATTCCTCGGACTCAGGAAGACTAAGGTGAAAATCAGCCAGCCGCTCTACACGCACGCGAAGATTTTTGCCGCTGCACTCCAGCAGATGACCACCTTGCGTCCTATCATCCGAGAGAAAGTGGAAGTGGTAGCCGGCGATATTAAGGGAACGGGAATACTCCGGTGCCCATATCCCCACGAGCGTCCCATCGATGTCGTGAAAATCGAACTCGGGTTGAATGGCCGCCGCCTGCGCAAGAGGGAGACCGTCCAGAGTAGCTTTCATCGCTCTCGTATGAATATGGTCGAAATGCCCGTCGACACGAACTGCATAAAAGAGATTCGCAGAATCACGATATTTGTCACATAGACTCCGGAGATCCTCAAAGCTGCTTGCCTTAGCGATGGTCTCGTCTTGATCGGCGACGAACCGAACAACAACAGCGAATGGCGTGCCGGTATCGTCCTGGATGTTTGTCACTGTACCGTTGCTGCGTACCTGATAGATGGCACCATCGAGGACCACCATCTCTCCGTCCAGATTATCGAAGGTCCCGATTCCGAAGTCCCCGTAATTCAGCAGGAGGCTCGAAGACACGGCTTTCTCATAGATCCCCTCGACAAGTGCCCCCGAAGTGGAAATCTGAAAGAGCGTATGCACCGGCATCTCAAGCGCCCTTGCGAGTGCGTTGGACACGATACGATCGATCGACTCCCCTGTGGCTTTGGACCGCTCACGAAGTGCTACCTGAAGGTGTTCCGATATTTCACAATTGAGTTTGGCCATATGGGGTCTCCGGGCAGGGTTCAGGCGATCGTGTTCTCTGTGGCAACGGATTTGCGGTGAGCTTTGAAGATGTAAAACAGCAGGTAGAGAGACGGGAAAAGGATGGCCCCTCCCAGGGAGCATGCGATTTCAATATCGACCAGGATATTGGTCGGAGCCGAGGCTGTCGCAATCGTAAGGTTTGGCCTGACTAGAAATGGAAATTGCGCTACCCCCCAACCCAAAATAATCAGCCCGACCTGAATTGCTGCTGCGATTCTTGCTCGTCGATAACGCCTCATCCAGAGTCCCTGAAATGCCACTAGCGACGCCATGGCAGCGACGACCTCGACGAGCCAAACGTATGGCGCGCGCGACAAGCCGTCTCGGATCTCCTGGGCAAAGGTGCCCGCCGCCGCATACGTAGCGAAAGCAGTGAGAAGAGAGACGAATCCTGTAAACAGAGCTCGACGGCGGAAGTCTTCCTGAAGCAGAGGGTCTTCTGCCTCAAGCGTGAGATAGCAGGCCGAAAGATAGGCAAAGAGGGACAACGAGAGCACACCTACAAGCAGAGGAAAAGGATGAAGCCAGGTATCGAGCCAGCCGTGATCCGGAACGCCATTCGTGACGACCACGGAATCACTCGATATTGCACCGATGACGATTCCCAGAAAGAGCGGCGTAACACAACTGGAAATCGAAAAAACTTTACCCCAATAGAGCTGTGTCCGGATACTACCTGTGAAGTAGGCACGAAAAACATAAGAAGAGCCGCGCAGAATGATGCCCAGCAGGATCAAAAATAGTGGGACAGCAAGTCCAACGCAGATCGTGCTGAATGCCGATGGGAATCCGGTAAACATGAGAACGATCACGAGGATGAGCCAGACATGGTTTGTCTCCCAGATAGGCTCGATTGCATTCTCGATGAGTTCCCTTTGTTGCCGTGCCCGAGGTCCCGAACAGACCAGATCCCAGAAGCCGGCTCCAAAGTCGGCACCCGCAAGAAGACAATAGAGAACGACCGCGACGAGCATGACACCAGTGAGCACGATCTGGGGATTCATACGAGTACTCCTGGACCGTCGAGTTGTTTCCTGTCGGGCTGTGCGATCACGTGTTTACCGAGAAGCCAAACCACAATGACTCCCAGAAGCAGATACACGAACGTCATGATGCTGAACACAACAGCAATGTTGGGAGTTGAGGTCACGGCGTCTTTTGTGCGCATCAAGTGATAGATAATCCAGGGCTGCCGTCCGATCTCCGTCACCATCCAACCGGCTTCCAGGGCTACAAACCCGAGCGGACTAACGAGTATCAAAGCCTTGAGAAATAGTTTTTGTTTGCTCAGCGGACCTCTCTTCCATGCAAGCCATGCAGCTACCAGGGCAAAGAGTGAGAGAAGGCTTCCGCATCCGACCATGATCTGAAAGGAGACGTGAACGATCCTGACGTTTGGCCAGTCGGCCTCAGGCTCCTGGTCGAGCCCCCGTATGCGCGCATGTGGATCGTGAAAGGCAAGGAGACTCAGACCGTCGGGGATCTCAATTGCATACTTTGTCTCGCGCTGATCAGGAAATGGGAGGCCACCGATGCGTAAAGGTGCGCTAGTCTCCGTCTTGAACTGTCCCTCAAGGCTCGCGAGCTTCATCGGTTGCTTCTGAGCCACCATGCGAGCAAGTGCATCACCGCTGATACCCTGCACGAGAACCGCGCAGCCGCCAACGGTTAATGCGATCCCAATTGCCACCTCATCAAACCGGTTCCGGCCCCGGCGCAGGAGTAAGAATCCATGTATCCCCGCAGTAGCAAATCCCGCTGCCGTATAAGCAGCCAGAACCATATGCACGGCTTCGGGGATGCCGGCAGGATTCAACATGGCGGCAAGGGGATGAATATTCTGGAACTTGCCATTCACGATGTCGAAGCCGGTTGGGGTATTCATCCAACCGTTGACCAGGGTCACAAAAATGGCCGAAACGAGCCCACTCAGGGAAACGACCACTCCAGCAAAGAGATGGAGCCAGCCGGGCACGCGATTCCATCCGTAGAGATAAATACCGAGGAAGATGGCTTCAGTAAAGAACGCAAAACCTTCCAGCGAGAAAGGCATGCCCACTACCGGCCCTGCATACTGCATAAAACGCGGCCACAACAAGCCAAGTTCAAACGACAGAACGGTACCGGAGATCGCCCCGACGGCGAAGAGGATGGTGGTCCCCTTCGCCCATCGCTTGGCAAGAAAGAGATACGCTGGATCGCCGGTAGATCGCCAACGCCACTCGGCGATGGTCATCATCAAAGGCAGGGATACGCCAATGACCGCAAAGATGATATGGAAGCCGAGCGACATCCCCATCTGGGAGCGAGCTGCAAGAAGATTATCCATGAAAACGCTCACCCCTTCAGGCGATGCTGGTTGCGCCTTCAGTTGCAGGACGCGTTAGCTCCTCAAGCAGGAAGATCACCGATCGATAGTCCTTGCCCGTCGCCAGATTCATCCCCAGTTCACAGGTTCGATTGCTGCAGATGTGCTGCTCGAATTCCTGATCCCCAATCTCGTGCACCTCTTCGGAGGTTGCGGATTTCGTCAGTTCCGGATGGAGGAATCCACGGTCTCCAGCGAAGGCGCAGCAGGTGGCATAGATGGGCGTGACGGCTTTCTTAGCCAATGCCTCTCCAACGTGCTGCAGTTGATCGACCAGCCCGAGATGGTGGAGAGCACAGACCGGATGAAGGACTGCCGACTCTACCTGATGGTGCACAGTCAGTTTTGGCAGAAGATAGTCATGAGCCCATGCCACCGAATCGAGAAGCTTGAGCTGTTTGTGGCGCTCTGCATTCTGCAATGTGAGGTACGACACAATCTCGCTCGTGATTCCGAACGTGCAGGAACTGGCGTCGCATACGACAGGAATCTTGCCTCCGTCACTCCACTCCCACATCTTCTCGACGACCAGATTTGCCATGTACTTGTTTCCATCCGCATATCCCTTCGAGTGCCAGACGGTTGCACAGCAAGTGCCGGCGAGATCGTCCGGAATCCAGAGCGGCATGCCCGCGCGAGCAGAGACCGCCACCATCGCATCCGCTATGTTCGGCCCATGCGCTTCGTCGGAACTGGCAAAGATTCGGTTGACGCAGGCGTGGAAGTAAACGGCCGCAGCATTTTCGCGTGAGGTTGGCGGAACCTTTGGAATCGCGGCTGGAGGAATGACCGGCAGCCATCCCGGCATCAGATCCTTGCTCACGACCGAGCGAGCGATCCTCAGGGCGCTCTCAGCTACCAGTGAACCTCCATATACGCTGGTAGCGATGTGGTTAAGAGTAAGAGCTGTTCTTGCTCCCACCTCTGCAAAGCCCCAGTTCTCGGCGATTTTCCCTGCAACATACTCTTCAGTTTTGTTGTGCTCTTCATGACGGAACCTCTTCATCAACATCCCAGTGTTGATTCCGACCGGACAGGCTAGCGCGCAGCTGCCATCGCCCGCACAGGTCTCGATTGCGTCATACTCGTATTGCTTCATGAGCGCTTCCGTGACGATGGAACCAACGGGCTGGCGAAGCATCTCTCGACGAAGAACGATGCGCTGCCGCGGTGTTGTAGTGATATGACGACTTGGGCAGACCGACTCACAATATCCGCACTCAATGCAGCGATCGACTTCCTCTTCCACCGTTGGCACGGTGTGGAGGTGACGTAGATGCGCTTTGGTGTCTCGGGTCAACATCACATCGGGAGAGAGCATCAGCTTCGGATCGGCCAGCTTCTTGAGCCGCCACATCATCTCAGTGAGCTTCAGACCCCACTCATGCTCGACGAAGGGCGCGATATTGCGGCCGGTCCCGTGTTCTGCCTTGAGCGATCCATCGTATTTGTCGACGACGAGTTCAACAACACCTCGAAGGAACCCGTCGAAGCGCTGTACGTCTGCTTCCGTGTTGAGGGATGGAGTGATAAGGAAATGTAGATTGCCAGCTGAAGCATGACCAAAAACAACCCCGTCATAACCATGCTTCGGGAACAGCTTCTGAAGGTCCAGCGCACCATCCGCTAGTTTGTCAGGCGGGAAACAGACGTCTTCAAGAATCAGCGACGTGCCACTCGGGCGCGCGCCACCGATTGAGGGAAGCAGTCCGCTACGAATCGTCCAGTACTGAGCGGCCAGGTGTGCGTCTCTCGTAAACTCGGCCGGCTCGAGGAGTGTGAGCCCATTCAGTACCGACTGTGCAGCTTTGGCGGCTTCCCCAAGCTTCTCCGGTGTCGGTTCCCGAAACTCTACCAGCAGCGCCGTAGCTTCGGCCGGGAGTGTCTTCCAGCGATCCGGAACACCCGGCTTTCCTTCAACTGCCCGCAGGCTGCCACGGTCCGACAACTCAGCAGCCGCGGCGCCATGAGCGATGAAAGGGGCAACTGCGGCGCAGGCCGAATGCATATCGGGAAAGACGAGGAAGGCGGTCAGGCGATACTTATCATCCAGAACGGTCTCGAAGACCCCCTCTGAAATGAAGGCGAGGGTGCCTTCTGAACCGACGAGCAGCTTGCGGAAGATCCCCAGGGGAGTCGACTCATCGAGAAACGCTCCCATGTGGTAACCCGTTGTGTTCTTGATGCTGTACTTCTTCTTGAGGCGTGCTACTAGCGCAGCATCCTTCTCGATGTCACTCTTAATCTCAAGAAGACCGGCAGCCAATGCAGGCTCCGCAAGATTGAATTGATTCTCAGCATCGGGATCGGCTGTGTTGATGAAAGTGCCGGACGGAAGCAGAAACGAAACGGATTCGAGCGTTTTATAGGAGTTCTCCACCGTGCCACAACACATTCCGCTGGCATTGTTGGCAATGACTCCGCCTACGGTCGCGACGCCTGAACTGGCAGGGTCAGGTCCGAGCCGATATCCATAGGGATGGAGAGCCAGGTTCGCTCGAAACATCACAGTTCCCGGTCTAACCCGAAGACGTTTTCCGCCATCCTCAACGGATGCTCCCGCCCAGTGCTTTCTTGCGTCAATGAGAATCCCATTTCCCTGCGACTGGCCGCTGAGACTCGATCCGGCGGACCGAATCGTAACCGGAAGCCCCTTCTCCTGCGCGTAGGCAAAGATCTTGTTCACCTCTTCGACTGTGCGTGGAGACACAACAACCTTGGGGAACATGCGGTAGGGACTTGCATCGGTCGCGTACTTCACGAGGTCGATGAGGCGTGAATGCACCTGCTCTTCGCCGATAAGTTCCGCGAGATCATCACGAAGCCACAACGGGCTGCCTAGAGCAAGTTCTTCTGGAGCCCGATCGTGGGTAGGCTTGTGTTCAACAGGCGTAATGCGCTCGGTATCGGGCTGCAAAAGAGGAAGAAGCATCGGACAATCTCCTGAAATTCGTTAGCCAGACGGCATAAGGGTAGAAACATGCAATGAATCAGACTATGGAATCAGCAGTGCTTGTTCCCCGGCGCTGGAGAGTACCTACTGCCGGAGCTGCTGAAACAGCCCGTTCTATGCTCGGTACGCTCTCCCAAGCCGTCGCCACCTCTATCGATCGAAGATCGGTATCAGGCAACGAAATCATCCTAACTACCGATTACAAGCCCGTAAATCATATGTTTCTATTAGCCCCACGGACGGACGCGTTTCGAGCCTAATACTGTGGAGGACACTGTACGTCGTCATAAGAAACAACTCCTGGGAATAAAGGGCGAGATCTGCCTGCGATCATCGCAGCAACGAGAACGTGTACGCTCTCGCCAACTGGACAGCATAAACATGGCAGCAGAGAATTACTGACATAAATGCTTATTCATACGATTTAGATGGGGTCTAACTCATCCAGATGCCAGACCGTTTTCGGAAACCGTTCGACGGGAAAGAACTCCTGCCCGCGGTTGCAGCCACACTTCAAGGAGTCGAGAACTGAGTTGCTTCTTCAAAGATCGAGCCGAAAGAGTCGCGCCGAAGCGACTCTAATAGAAACATATGATAGCCAGCCCGCTGCGCTCCTCTTACGATCATGGTGCTAACCAATGTAGCGCGCCATAGGAGGGCGAGGATCGAACATGTCAAAGCGGGCCATCATTGTTCCGATCCTGGTGCTCGGCATGGCCGCGGCTCTATTTTTCGGTATCCGCAGCCAATGGGTACGAGAAGAAGTAGGTTCTGGGGAGCAACGAACCGATGATGCGTATGTGAAAGCATTCCAGACTCCCCTAAGTACTCGCATCAGCGGTAGCGTGAAGCGCGTGGCAGCACGCGACTATCAACCAGCTAAGGCCGGCGAGCTTGTGGTTGAACTGGAAGACGCCGACTATCAGGCCGTTCTGAAGGAATCGCAAGCGGCTCTCGAGGCAGCACAGGCGGAATATTCTGCGAATCAAGATGCCAAACGAGCGGCGGACGCAAGCATTGAAGCCGCACAGGCCGGAATCGAACAGGCTCAGGCATCTGCCGACGCTGCCCAGGCGAGTATCGATGCGACCGGGGCAAGCCTGGCGCAGGCCCAATCGGAATTCGATCGCCATCAAGGCCTTTTGGAAACGAAGGCGGCAACCAGACAACAGTTTGAGCAAGCACAATCGGCAAGATTAAACTTTGTTGCAGGCCTTTCGGGTAAAAAGGCCGATCTGGCTCGGGCGCAGGCAGCCGTTAAGGCGTCCGAAGCCGGGTTATCGAGCGCAAAGCAGCAGCGTGTCTCTCTCAACGCTAAGGATCAAGGATTACTGGCCCAGATCGAGGCGAAGAAGGCCGCAATCGTTGTAGCCCAGGTGAATGTGGGCTACACCAAGATATTCTCGCCGGCAGACGGCTCTCTTGGTGAATTCCGAGTTCACCCTGGACAACTTGTAGGAGCAGGCCAACAGATTGTGGATCTGGTCCAAAGCGAAATCTGGATTGAGGCTAACTTTCGAGAGACTCAACTCGGCTACGCCAAGTCGGGTGACCCCGCAGATATCAGGATCGATGCACTTCCCTCCAAGGTTTTTCATGGACATATCCTTGAGATTGCACCAGCGAGTGGTTCCCAATTCGCGCTTCTTCCCCCCGATAATGCAACGGGAAACTTCACAAAAGTAATTCAGCGCGTACCGGTCAAGATCAGCCTTGATCAAGATCCATCTCTGACACAGTTGCGACCAGGATTTTCTGCAGAGGTTGTCATCCACCCATCGAGCGGTACAGCGAGGTAGGTCTGCCGATGTCGGATACTGCGCAAACAACCGGTACCGTCCGAACCTATCAGCCAATTCTCGGAGTGGGCGCGGTTCTGCTCGGAGCAGCCCTTGCCACCTTTCTTGGCCGCCTGTTAAGCGTTGGCGCCGGAGACCTGCGGGGTGCTCTTGGATTGGATTTCGATTCTGCTTCCTGGATAGGAACGACCTACAACATGGGGATGATGTTCATCGGTCCCTTCTCCGTGTTCCTTGGAGGACTACTGGGGCCACGCAGAGTTCTGATTGCCTGCGCCGGCATCTTCACATTGTTGTGCATCGTAGCCCCATTTGTGAGCCACTTCCCTCTTCTGCTGGCGGTGCTGGCCCTGGCTGGATTGACCGCAGGCACCTTTTATCCCCTGAGCCTGTCTTTCATCCTTCGCAATCTCCCCCAACGATACGCACTATATGGCATCGGCGCTTACGCATTCGATATCGTCGTAACAACGCATGTCGCCCACTCCTGGGAAGGGTGGATCATGCGGACATTGTCCTGGCGCTGGATCTTTTGGACAGATGCATTGCTGACGCCAGTGATGATCCTGCTCGTATTGTTTGGCATCGCACCACAGCCTCTTCCAAAGCCGAAGGACGGACAGGCACCTCCAAGCTGGAGAGGCTTCCTGTATGCCAGTGTAGGAGCCGCATTGCTCTATGGAGCGTTGGACCAGGGACAGCGAATGGACTGGTGGCGCTCCACGACCTTCGTCGCAATGGTGATTACGGGCATATTTCTTGTCCTCTGTGCGCTCATCCGTCATTTCATACGCCCCAACCCACTGATCAACTACCCCTTTCTTCGCCGACGTAACACCATCCTCCTGGCGTTCGTTCTGATCTTCTTTCGCTTTTCTCTTCTCTCGACTGTACTGGTGGTGCCAACCTATCTTGGGAATATTCAGGGCTATAACGCGGATCAGATCGGTCCCGTACTTTTGTGGCTAGCTATTCCAGAGGTTCTGGCAGGATTTCTCGCTGTTTTTCTTCTCGCACGAATCGATACCCGAATCATCCTTGGGAGCGGGTTTGCCCTCATGGGCCTCGGATGCCTCATGAATGCAAGTCTCACGTCGGCATGGTCAGGAACCAACTTTCAGCTAAGCCAATTGGTGCTCTCGCTGGGAGAAGGACTGGCGTTTAATGGCCTGGTCGGAGTTTTGATTCTCGATATTCTGAACTCAGGCGCGATGAGCAGAGGGATAGACCTTCTCACGTTCTCGGGCTTTTTCCAAACGATCAGACTCCTCGGGGGCGAGGTTGGATCGGCATATATGCAGCACTTCCTGCAAGTCCGCGAACAATTCCATTCGAATACGATTGGCTTGCATGTGCAACGAGGCGCTGCGGATAGCACTCAGCGCCTCCAGGGCCTCACTCTCGGGATGCGGGCGCAGGCTACTGGGCCAGACCAGGCTGGAGGCCGTGCCTTTGAGCTGCTCGGACTGACGATTCGGAAGCAGGCTTTCACTCTCGCCACAACGGATTGCTTTCTTCTACTGGCCTGTGCGGCTGTTGTGTGTATGGTGATTGTCTCGGCTATCAGCTCTCACAAGCTTCAATACAAGGCCCTTCTTGCATCGGCGAAAGGACAGAACGCATAGATGCTATCCAGAACAAAATACGCTGCACTCTTGATGGGGTTTCGTTGCAGGGATCGCTCTTCTCTAACAAGAGGAAGGCAGTTAAAGCGCATCGCCGCACTCATGGCGTTCTGCTTACTCGGGACTTCAGCAAAGGCGCAACAGGAGACCGCGACAGCCGAGCGGCCAACAATATCGCTTACTGTGGCCCAGGCGGTCGACCTGGCCATGCAGCATAACCGCCGCCTGAGATTAGCCAGGCTATCGGTCGACCTGAGCAAAGAGAAGCAGTCCATCGCCAAGTCGAACTACTATCCGCACATATCCAACCAATCGACCGCACTGTACGTCACCGAGCTCCAAGGAGTATCCATTCCGGCAGGAGCATTGGGCGGTTCGGCCGCGACAGGACTTGTTCCACCTCGAACCGTTTCAGTGGGACAGGGTGCTCTGGATACCTTCACCAGCGGCACAGGGCTTACCCAGCCAATCACTCAACTCCTCAAGATCCATGCTGGCGAGAAGGCCGCTATTGCCGACGTGCGAAGCGCGGAGTTTGACGAAGCAGACACCGAAAACTCCATTTCGTTGGTTGTGCATCAACTCTATTTCAATATCCTCACGCAGCAGGCGCACCTCGAGGCCGCAAAACAATCCGTTTCAGCCGCCCAAATTGCCGAAGCGGAAAGCTCCAAAGAGGTTTCCGAAGGGCGGTCGCTTGAAGTCGCAGTTCTACAGGCCCACGCCTCTATGCTGGACCAGCAACAGACCGTCTTGACGCAACAGTTGTCGATCGATGACGCGATGCTCCAACTGGACGATACCTTGGGGTTGCCTTTAGGTACACGATTGGTTCTCGATGACTCAGTGGGCGACGCTCCACAGGTTCCCGCGCGGGCCGAGGCGTATGCATCCATCTTGTCCCATAACCCGAAGGTTTTATCTGCTCAGCAAACTGTCGAAAAAGCCAGAGCGGGAGTATCTGCGGCACGCGACGCATACATCCCGGATATTACGGGACTTGCTCGGTACAGCTACCAGAGCGGCGTGCCGTTCCTGGCGCACAATTTCGGAACCTTCGGTGGAGCTATCACCTTCGATCTGTTTGACGGAGGCGCCCGGGAAGCCAAAGTAAATCAGGCAAAGATCGAATTGAAGATAGCCGACACACAATTGCAGCAGACTGAGTCCGAGATTCGCATTCAAATCTCAGCGGCCTACGACAAAGTGGAAAGACTTCAACAACTCGTTTCAGTCGTCGAAGAGGCGTATAGAGTGCGAACCGAGGTGGCACGTGTCAGCTCAGAACAAGTCGCCCATAGCGCTGCGCTCGAGTCGACTGCGGCAAAAGAAGCTGCTGCAGCCTATGACACAAAGGCCTCACTTCTGGAGGCAAAGCTTGGTCTCTTTCTAGCCACGAATGATATTCAACAAATGCTCGGCCAACGTCCCTGACATCAACAGCTCACGAACTTCCAGACTGCCCTGTCATTGCGCGGAGCTGAGACCTCAATATTGCTAACGAGTCCTCTTCCGCGCAGCCAGCGGAAGAGGACTCATCGGATAACGCGGGGTAAAGCCGTACCTTTGTTAATTTTATGCAGATAACTGTACAGATAAACTGCATATATGCAAGAATCCATGCATGGGTGATCGAGCAAGTATTTCTAAAGCCGAGCAGGTTTCCGCACTTGCAGCCGAACTTCGTGCGATCTTCGGCAAACTAAAGCGGAAGCTGCGCGAGCAAGGTGGACGAAGTGATTTAAAACCTTCACAGGTCTCTATCCTCCTCCGCCTAGAGAAGGAAGGTCCTGCCACCGTGTCGAGCCTCGCGCGAGCTGAGGGCATGCGTCCTCAGTCCATGAGCACCATCATCACATCGTTGTTGGAAGCCGGATTAGTGAAAGGCTCTCCAGACCCGAATGATGGGCGGCAGACCTTGATTTCACTCTCTCGAAAATGCGAAAAGCTGCTCAAGGAAGGCCGCGCTGCAACTCAGGATTGGCTTACAACCGCGATCCAGAAGAAGCTCTCCTCTCAGGAGCAGGAAAAGCTTGCGGCTGCCGTCAAACTGCTCACGCAACTCATCGAGGACTGATGTCCTCCTATGTAGAACTCAACGCTCATCACACCACTTCCGAGGAGAAAACCTGATGCCCGTTACAACGCTTGATCCGAAGACTTCCCTCATCGTCGTTGATCTTCAGACGGGCATTATCAACTCGCCCTTTATTCATCCCATCGCTGCAGTAATCGAGCGAACCCGTGCTTTACTGGATGCCTTTCGTCAGCATGATCTCCCTGTTGTCCTGGTCAACGTCGCTGGAGGCGCGCCAGGACGGACAGAACAGCCGCGCCGTCACTCGACCCTGCCCGAAGGGTTTAGCGATCTGATTCCAGAGTTAGGTCTCCAGTCCAGCGACATCGTAGTGACGAAGCGGACATGGGGCGCATTCGCGAGCACAGATCTCGAAGCACAATTGAAGGCGAAAGGGGTAACGCAGGTCATCGTCACTGGTATTGCGACCGGGACGGGCGTGGAGGCTACTGCTCGTCAGGCGTATGAGCAGGGATTCAATGTCACGCTTGCCCTGGATGCCATGACCGATATGCGTCCCGAAGCACATGAGTACAGCCTCGCACATGTCTTTCCCCGTCTCGGGGAGACAGGTTCAACACAGGACATTCTTGACCTGCTGGCGACAAGGAGCGCATAGCTATGAACTGGCTCCATCTTGCAGCGTATTTCTTTGGAGGTATCTTCCTGGCCAACGTCGTTCCGCATTTTGTCAGCGGCATGATGGGACAGCCCTTTCAAACTCCCTTCGCAAAGCCTCCCGGACATGGGCTTTCCTCGTCGACTGTGAACGTTATATGGGGCTTCTTCAACGCTGTCGTCGGATACCTTCTCGTGGTGCGCGTGGGCAACTTTGATTTGCGATCAACAAGGGACGTTGTTGCTCTTGCTGCCGGCGCATTGCTGATCAGTCTTCGTCTGGCTAAGCATTTTGGACAGTTCCATGGAGGCAACGCTCCGGAGCGTTCATGAAGAATCCAGTGGCGGGTGCTTTCCGCGCTCTAAGCATCTTCAATTTTCGAGTGTGGACAGCAGGCACTCTGGTTTCCAACACCGGGACATGGATGCAGCGTGTCGCTCAGGACTGGCTCGTCCTCACCCAACTGACACACCATGATGCTTCAGCTTTAGGTATCGTCATGGCCCTTCAGTTTGCGCCGCAGCTTCTCTTATTGCCCTGGACCGGACTTGCTGCGGACCATTTCAATCAACGCAAGCTTCTGATGGTCACTCAAGCGACGATGGGCGTACTAGCGCTGGCTTTGGGAATCCTGACAATCGCAGGTAGCATCCAGCTTTGGCATGTCTATCTGTTTGCGTTTTTGTTTGGCTCCGCGGCTGCACTTGATGCTCCCGTGCGGCAGACTTTCGTTGCTCAACTGGTGGGTGACGAGCATCTGCATAATGCGGTCGCGCTCAATTCGACATCTTTCAGCATCGGCCTCATGGTCGGTCCAGCCGTCGCTGGCCTGATGATCGCGAAAGTGGGAACTGGCTGGGCATTTGTAATCAATGGCCTGTCATTCGCAGCTGTCCTGATCTCGATGTCACTCTTTCGCGTATCCGAACTATATACAAGCACAAGAGCTAGACGTGCCGCGGGAGGATTTCTGGAGGGGTTCCACTATGTCTGGGCTCGCCAGGATCTCCGAGCGATTCTGGTTATGCTGTTCCTGATCGGGACCTTCGGATTCAACTTCCCTATCTTTACCTCTACGATGGCAGTCAAGGTCTTCCACACCGATGCGCGTGGCTTCGGACTGCTGTCCTCCGTCATGGCGGTTGGCCCAATTTGCGGAGCATTGATCTCCGCAGGTCGTAACAAGCCGAAGTTTGGCACCCTATTCGTAGGCTCAGCAATCTTCGGGGTCGGCTGCACCCTTGCCGCCCTGGCCCCTGGTTATTGGTGGTTCGCCGCCGCACTCGTCGTCATAGGTATTTCAGCCTTAGTGCTCACCAATGCGACTACCAGCATGATGCAACTCTCGACGGAGCCCGACATGCGAGGCCGAGTCATGGCCCTTCGCCTCGCCGTCGTACTCGGAGGCACTCCAATTGGAGCTCCGATCGTGGGTTGGGTGGCCAATCATTACAGTCCCAGATGGGCTCTTGGCGTCGGCGCATCATCGGGGTTTGTTGCAGCTCTCGTTGCTGCGTATGTTCTAAAACGAGAAGCGCAGGCTTCGCAAGAACTTACAGAGTAGTTCTGGCGCCAGAGCGTCCGTTTCCAGTCGGCGTGGAGGATGTGATTGCGGTCTACAAGGAGTTGTTGGTGTTCGGTGCCTTCGCTCTTCTCGCCATTGCGATAGATTGCGCTTTCAGATGAGGTTTTATCTATACTGTTGAACGGGTGGCACATCCGAGCCCAAGACCACTTGGATTGGCGAGTACAATCATTCATTATGACGACGGAAGCGCCCAGGATTCTGCTTCTGCGATGCGTTCAGCTTTGCTTTCTCCTGTTGTCTGCGATAAGCCCCGTCTGGGCTGTCGACCCCAGTTTCCGCATCTCTCAATACGCTCACACAGCGTGGCGGATACAGGATGGATTCCTTGAGGGAGCGGTATCCGCTATTGCCCAGACATCGGACGGCTATCTGTGGATTGGAACAGAAGCTGGGTTAGTACGTTTTGACGGTGTTCGCTTTGTCCCGTGGACTTCTCCGGATGGAAAGCAGTTGCTGTCATCCTCAATTACTGAGTTGCTTGTAGACCGGGATGGAAGCCTCTGGATTGGAACAGAAGGCGGACTGAGCCATTGGACAAAACAGCAACTCGTAAATTATCCCCTCCGGCAAGGACGCATCAATTCGATCGTTCAAGACCATAACGGATCGATCTGGGTCACGCGCTCGAGATTAATGGATGGGGGCAATCCTCTCTGTCGAGTGATTGATCTGAAAATGAAGTGTTTCAGTATGGGAACTGAGGATCTTGAGCTCGCTCGCATGGCTTTAGCCAAAGATTCCTCCGAGGCTCTTTGGATTGGCGGAACAACAATGGTTGCCCGCTGGAAACCTGATTCATCAAAAGTATTCAACATAAAGGGATTGAAAACCAGTCAACACCAAGGAGGTGTGTACGACTTGGTCGCCAACCCTGATGGCTCGCTATGGGTTGGAATGGTATGGCGTGGCCACGGTCTCGGGTTACAAAAACTCTTCCATGGCAGATTGAAGCCTCTCATTACACCCGAATTCGACAGCAGCACATTGGAAGTCGAAACGCTGTTCTTGGACCGCGAAAACACCCTTTGGATTGGAACATCGCAGGATGGAATCTATCGCTTGCACGACAACAAAGTGGATCATTTTTCCAGTGCGGATGGTCTTTCGAATGAACACGTCTACAGATTCTATGAGGATCACGAAGGCAATTTATGGGTTGCGACATCCAAAGGGCTCGACATGTTTCGCAATCTCCCCGTTGTCAGCTTCTCCACACGTGAGGGGCTGAGCATTAGCGAGGTCGACTCCGTTCTCGCCTTACAGAATGGCGGCGTCTGGGTGGGAGGGTATGAAGGATTGGATGCACTCCAGAATCAGCCGGGCTATCGCTTTCGCAAACAGAAAGGCCTGCCGGGGAAACAGGTGACGTCTATGTTGGAAGACCACACCGGCCGGTTATGGGTGGGTGTAGACAACGGGTTGACCATCTACAAAGACGGGGTATTCAAGAGCATCAACAGGCCGGACGGCCGTCCAATTGGAATGGTTACAGGCATGACGGAGGACATGCGCGGTAATGTCTGGGCCGAAACCATCGCTACGCCCAGAACCCTCTACCGCATTCAAGATCTGAGCGTCCGGGAAGAGTTTCCGGCACCAGAAGTGCCCTCCGGTAGGAAGGTTGCGGCTGACCCCAGCGAAGGAATTTGGATTGGACTCTTAAACGGCGACCTAGCACGCTTTCAGAACGGGCGAACGGAGACGTTTCGTTTTGAGCATGCTCAGGGATCGAAAGTAGAGCAGCTCTTTATAAACACCGATGGCACAGTATTCGGATCTACCGCGTTTGGACTTATCGCCTGGAAAAATGGAAAGCGACAAATTCTCACCGTTCGCAACGGACTGCCCTGCGATAGTGTACGCGCATTGATTGCGGATGGCCGAGGCGCTCTTTGGTTATACATGCAGTGTGGACTGGTCGAGATTCCAGCTACAGAGCTGCAAAAGTGGCTTGAACATTCTGACAGCGAGCTACAGCTAAGGGTTTTCGACCAGTTTGATGGGGTTCAACCGGGATGGGCGCCTTTCGTTGGTGCCACAAGAACTCCGGACGGCCGATTGTGGTTCGCCAATGGCCACCTATTGCAGATGATTGATCCCGTTCATCTGGCTGGAAACAAGGTGCAGCCGCCGGTGCAGATAGAAGATGTCGTCGCCGATACCAGGAGTTATACGCCGCTCACTAATTTGAAGCTGCCTCCCCGCACGCGTGATATCGAGATTGACTATACGGCGCTGAGTTTTGTAGTTCCCCAGAAAGTGCGTTTTCGTTACAAACTGGAGGGTCACGATTCACGGTGGCAGGATCCTGGGGCGAGACGCCAAGCTTTCTACAATGACCTTCATCCCGGATATTACAAATTTCGTGTCATCGCCTCTAACAACGACGGTGTCTGGAACCAGGATGGCGCAACCCTGGTCTTCTACATCGCGCCTGCGTGGTACCAAACGAACTGGTTTCGCCTCGCGTGCGTGGGTGCCCTTCTGCTTTTGCTATGGGCGCTGTATCAGGTCTGGCTCCAGCAACTTAAAAAGCAGTTCACAAGGGAATTGGAAGCGCGCGTCGATGAACGCACCCGCATCGCCAGGGACTTGCACGATACGTTGTTACAGAGTTTTCACGGACTGATGCTTCGCTTTCAAACAGCATCGAATCTATCCATTACTCGTCCGGCCGAAGCCAAACAAACGCTTGATAGTGCTATCGATGAAGCTGCTGAGGCAATCACCGAGGGGCGGGATGCGATTCAAGCTTTACGCTCGTCCCCTGTCGACACAGACGACATTGTCTCGGCAATCAAGGCCTTGGGAGAAGAACTTGTAACTGGTGGAACCAGCAACTATCCCGTCTCTTTTCGCATCGATGTGGCAGGTACGCCGCGGAATCTGCGCCAGGTGGTCAGAGATGAGATTTACTGGATTGCCTGTGAAGCCGTTCGCAACGCATTCCGGCACTCATGCGCGCACCAGATCACAGTGGAAATTCAATATGATGATCGTCAGTTCTCCTTGCATGTCCAAGACGACGGAAAGGGCTTTAACGGAGGAGCCGTTGACGAAGCTGCGTCCGCTGGACATTTTGGACTGCATGGGATGAGCGAACGCGCCAAACTCGTGGGAGGTGAACTGGAGCTTTGGAGTGGAGTTGAGTCGGGTGTCAACATTGCTCTGAACATTCCTGCGCCCTTTGCTTACACCCAATCTCCCGCAAACCTTCGTTCCTGGTGGTCGAAGATGCTCTTAAGGAAAGGCTCTGCGAAGAAATTATGACGACCGATCCCCGCATAATTCGGATTCTGACAGTCGATGATCACCCGACTTTTCGCCGAGGACTCGCTACGCTTGTTGCCGCAGAGCCAGACATGATTCTGGTCGCTGAGGCTTCGAG
The DNA here is from genome assembly GCF_000178955.2 of Granulicella mallensis MP5ACTX8. Taxonomy (NCBI): domain Bacteria; kingdom Pseudomonadati; phylum Acidobacteriota; class Terriglobia; order Terriglobales; family Acidobacteriaceae; genus Granulicella; species Granulicella mallensis. The sequence continues at coordinate 3,493,594 of NC_016631.1, forward strand.
CGGTCGTGAAGCTGTACAGCAGTTCCGCGTTCACCGTCCGGATATTACTCTCATGGATCTACAGATGCCGGAAATGAGTGGTCTTGATGCGATCATTACGATTCGTAGTGAATTTCCCGAAGCGCGAATCATCGTGCTCACAACTTACATCGGGGATGTTCAGATTCTGCGGGCTCTCAAAGCAGGGGCTCGGGCTTATCTGCTTAAAAATCTACTTCATAAGGAATTGCTTGATGCAATCCGCGCGGTCTTTACCGGGAGGAAGACTTTCTCTATCGAAGCTTCCTCGGAGCTAGCCGAACATGCAACGGACGAAGCACTAACGGCAGGGGAAATCTCCGTTTTGCGCTTGATCGCTGCTGGAAATGCAAATAAGCAAATCGCAGATCAACTCTCAATCTCTGAAGATACCGTCAAAGGGCGAGTCAAAAACATCCTCTCCAAGCTTGGCGCCAATGATCGAGCTCACGCCGCTACGATCGGCATAAAGCGCGGCATTTTCGACCTGTGATGCCTGAGCCACTCGGCCCTTTTCCTCAGAGGATGAGGCGGGGCCGGTTCTCAACACTAATTGTGAGGGTATTTCGAGCGCTATCGCCATTCGGACTAGATTTGCGAGAGAATCGGCATGCATTTTACGCATAACTTTCCCGCGATGGATCTGCAATGTTACTTCACTAATTCCAAGCTCTCCCGCGGCCTGTTTGTTTAACAGACCGCTGACCACCAATTCCATCACCTCTCGCTCGCGAGTTGTCAGAGTCATGTAACGTGCCTTTAGATTCGCGATCTCAATTCTGCGTGGCCGTTCCATGCAGTCCCTATCGAGCGCCGCTCTCACCGCCTTCAGAACTGCTTGATTGACAAGAGGCTTGATCAAATAATCGACGGCACCCGCCTTTATCACGCGTACACACGATTGAATGTCACAGGTACTTGAGATGAAGACGATTGGCGGATGAGGATCTCCAGTCATTTGACTCGTTAGCGCCGCTCCATTTGCATCTGGCAAAGGTAGGCCCACAACGAGGCAACTCGGCATATCGGGTTTGGGATACTGAAGATATTGAGTCGCCGATTCAAAAGCGATGCAATCGAGGTGACTGGATACGAACAGCTCGGAGAGACTCTGGCGCGTGCTGTAATCCTTGTCCACGACAAATACAAACTGGGGTTGTGAGTTCCTCCGGGACTCCTGACCGGGTTCCGCGGGGGAACGCAAATCGTCCCGGGCAGGATAATTCCTGGAATCTCTAGAACATACAGCGAATCGTTTCACGGTAATCACGAGTGCCTCTATACAAGCCGTTCTCGTTACAGAGTCTTAGACTCTAAGATCTCGGACAAGCCCAGATCGAGTAGCCGACGGCGGCCATATTTGGGAAGATCTTGACGCCCTTTTCAGTACATCTTTGCCACTCTTTAGGGCTCATGGACGCCCCACAAAAGGATCCAGAACATCTACCTCTTTGGGCTTCGGATGTAAATACGTTTCCAACCGAAAAGATGTGCATCTATCGACCAGGCACCGGGTCCAAGCAAAGCAAGGGCTAGACACTGTGCCGCAAGAAGGATACTGATCCATCGATCTCCGCCTGGCGAGATAATTCGCCATACCTCAACAGCGGCGACAAGCATGCCTGTATTGCACGTCCATAAACCGAGGATAAGAAACAATGCCCCGATGGTGGTGGCTAGATATACGATGACAGCTTCGACCAGATGACCATCGTGCGGCGTCCACATCCTATTGCCGACTAATGCAATTCCGGCGATTACGCGCAACAGAAGAAGCCCGACTCCGGGCCAACTGCGAGTAAATGTTGAGAATAGTCGGAGCACAATCACAGACATGATGAAGCTACTTGAAATTCTTCGTAAGCCCAAAAAGGGTGGCCACAAACTACTCTTTTGGGTCAAGAACAGCGGGTGGGCTTTCGGGGACTTGATGCTCATGATCTTCTCGGCATCAGATCAGCACACTGACGAGAACATCACCCTAAACGCGTAGATGCTCTTGCCTGGGCACGTTCGGAGATCAGAACGCCAGGATGACAAAAAATGTTCATGGGCAGGGCATCAGAACTATGGGCGCAGTCCAGTTCCTTCCAGTCCCAATTCGCACGTACTCTCGCTCTCTTGAAGGCCGCATGAACTTTCCTGAGCCGCCTTTCCCATTGTGGATGATTGGCAATCTCCCGATGAGAGGGCGGATAGAAGTTTCCGTGCTGGTATTCGTCGTTAAGTCCAATACGTTAGAACATCCGCTTCCGTTTCGGGACCAGGGTGTCGGAGGTTCGAATCCTCTCGCCCTGACCATTAAAATCCCATGTTTTCGACTTGCAAGAGCTTTGAGCTTTTTGGCCCCACGTCCGATTTGGGTCCAATCGCCAAATCCGCGATTCGACCCACCGCATTTCACGCACCCAAGGAGACCGCGTACATGCAATGCAACCGGGTCACTCCCGAAGAGCACTCGGCTCTTAGGACACCCAACGTAAAAGTGAGTGCCGCAAGCTCCGAGATTTATGGCATCCAATAAGGTACAAAACCGTACTGATACCACCCTATCTGAGGCACTACATTCGACGAAAAGTCCCAGATTTATCAGCTGGTTAGATAAAACTGCCAAAACTGCAAAACCTTTATGCGTCGGTTCGATCCCGACCCGCGCCTTTAAACTCCTCTCGACATTTGGCGTGACTCATCGACGCTGCCTTTTCGCCGTGGCAGCCAATAAGGCAGTCAATTGGCGCATAAGCCCAGATTAGTCAGCCACGTGGGTTGCAACGGAAGCCAAAAATCCGCCCCCCAGACTGCCCACTCAGCATTGCCGCCAAGTCCGCCGACGCATCGAGCACACGCGCGTGGACCTTGAGAGGAATATCGGGAAGCGAGTACCCTAGTCCGCCATACGGAAAAGGCAGCCTCCTGCTAAGGCGCTTCGGGCTGCCTCCTGCAGGATCGGCAGACATGCACTCCCTCAGCCGCGTAGAGATTGAGACGCGGGTACATTGACCGGAAAAGTGCCAACGCAGACCGACGATCATAAAATGTCAAAATCATGGACACTAAGAAGCGGATGATACGCCAGGAAGCCACCCCGCTCGAGCCACAGTCGGGAAGAGGTCGACTGTTCGGACCGACAATGTCGATCTGGTGGATCGGTGGTTACGGCTTTGTCGTGTATGGTGCTCTGGCAGACCGTGGTCCTTTCGCCTTCTTGATCGATTGGCAGAATGCGATATTCGGAGGCTCGAACATGATTGCGGGTGCGCTGGTGGGCGCAGTCATCGTATTTTGGGGACCACCTCTGCTTACCCGCCTATGGCTAAGACTTCGTCCGGACAGCCCTTCGGCCGTTGCCCTCAAGCGTCGCATGGACAACGCCATGATGTCGCGTGGCGAAGCAGCAAGTTTGGCCCACGAGGGCTGGAACCGGCTCGACAACACCACTCAACAGGCACTGCTGCGCCGACGCCGCAACGGCGCGCTGGTATGCGCAGCTATTTTCCTTGCTGGATCCTGGCTCACTACTCACATCATTAGAGTCTCTGCGAACGTCGATGCCGGACGACCACTCACGCAACTGTCGCTGCAATCCATGAGCCCCATCTCCCTGGATGGCGCAAGCCACTGGGTGCATGTGGAGAACACCGCTCCTTTGACCGGCGCGACAATCGAACACGCTTACAGCATCCGTGGCGCGGCCCATCGGGACCGTTACACTCCATTGGTACCTCCGGGCTGGAATCGTGACGAGCGTATCTTCCTTGTCGAGGAAGAGGACACACTCCCTGACGATCGAACGCGCCATACTACAACCAACCCACCCGGATCGATCGAAGGGGAGATTTCCATGGGTGGTCCGAGACCCGATATCGCCCGCAGGTTTCAGAGCAACGGCTATGCGATAGGAGACTGGACCGCAGTTCTGCGACGCGTCAATACGCTGCACGGCGTCATTCCGAGCGGAGACGCGTCTCTGGTCTTTGTCGTCTGGTGGATGGGAGGCGCTGTGGTGCTGCTCAGTCTTCTCGTGGCGTTGATCGCTACCATCCAGTGCCGGAGGATAGGACGGCGTATCGCTTAGACAAACTATGCCCGTACTGCATTGCGCTGCGAAAGCTCAATCGTCCTGCGTCTCGGACTGCACCATAAACGGGAGTGCCGTGAACGTACTAAGCTCCTCCATCATGGAATCGAAGGCACGGTACGAAGTGTTGCCAACCTTTACGCTTCTCCCCAGAGTGTCGCTCTAACATCAGCTCCGCCCATTCCCTGCCTCCCCCCTGAACCTATGTTCTGGAGCAGAAGCGGCGAAGCCCGTCCTTGTGGAAGGATCACGGAAAACTTGCCGGTCGAGAAGCCCAACATGCCAGCTTCCTCATCACACCACACGGCCTAGATCGCTCCTTCGATCTGGTCTCACGAGATTTGCACGTTTGGGCCGCTGAAGCGCCTTGTCGATGCCTTTACCCTGGCCAGTGATTACTTCTCAATTTCCGGACAAGTTGAGAAGAGCTTGGGCGAAGGTTGGTGCAGGCTTCTCTTCATATGCAGCAACATTCATACGGGATTGGAACCAGGGATACGCGGGACTCGGCCCGAGTTCCTGGTAATGTTTGTTGAAATATGCCTCCACATCCTCCCCGGCAGGAACAGGATTGGGCGAATGGTCCAACACACTTCGGAAGATGGGCATCATCGTATCCACAACGCTCGGATCGACTTCGCGCCAGTATGCCAGCGAGATGCGGTCAGCACCGTACTCCATCTGGTAATGGTCGCGATTGAACGAAACGTTTCGGCAGGCCTGCCACCAGTGGCCTAGCTCATGTATGAAAATCCAGCCATGAGCTCCCTGTTCGAATTTGGCGCGCACCTCGGCTTCCTTGGCACCGGGGCCAGCAAGTTGAAAAAAGAAAGCCCTCTCTTGGGGATTGAGCAAGGTCCAATCAGAGGTGCGAATGACGTTTGTTTTGTTGTCATACTGCCCGAACGATGGGACATCCTCGACCAGAATAGTAGGAACGGGTATTGGGCAACTGAACCCGTTCGCGTGAATGCGTGCGACGAAGTTATCACGCACGGCTGTGGCTTTGGCTAAAGTTGCAGCCAATTCTCTTTCCTGGGTCTGGGAAGTCGGGGCTTGAGCAAAGAGCGCCGTTGCCACGACCATGCAATAGATCGAGGCAAAGAGAACAACGGACAAAGTGCTGGAGGAGCGGTGAGAATGATTGTGAGGATGGGTGCAGGATCGCATAGGTTAAGCCTCGTTGTTTTAGTTATAAGAGATTCAGTGATTGTGCGACAGGAGCGCGCGGATCAGTGGAGCGGCAGTCCGCCCGGTTGCATAGAGGCCCCACGCCAACGGCAGCACGACGATGGACCAGGCCAGGAGTAGCTTCGAGCGAGATGTTCGCTTTGCTTGCGAGAAGCAGGAAGGCTGCTCGCCTATGTCTGGGACAGCCCCTCTGTTGCTCGTAGAAACATTGATTTTCGTGATCATCGGATTTCACCGTTTTCCGAAGTGATAGGCTACGCCAGTGGTGATACGAAGGTTGTTTTGGTGGCCGTCTATCTTGTTGTCAAAGGTGGTCACGAAGTAGTCGACCTGCGCAACGCGGAGTGTGATTCTGCGGCTTACGTTGAACTCAACGCCGCCACCTAAGGCCGAACCAAAGACCGTCGACGAAGAGGCTCCGCCCGAGTTAGCCGGAGCCAGTCCTCCGGTTGCGCGCACTGCGCCCAGCAGCACCTGGCCGTAAGGAACAAAACGAGCATGGGGTCTGCGGTAGTAGAACCGTGGCCCCCCCAGATACGACGTCAGCGTCAGGTCGAGGCCGGTAGAATCTATCTTCGAAGCATGCACGGCTCCAACCTCGATCACTGCGGCGAACTGCGGACCGAAATGATAGGCATACGATCCGCTTCCGCCGTTCATGGAAAAACATCCGCAGCCACCCGGTGGCGCATTGGTGTGAACGTAGGTGTAGTCCAGCGCGATCTCGTTGGAGGGCTGAGTCTGCGCCATCAAGTTGACGGACGCAATCGACAGGAGCAACAGGGTAAGGAGTGAACGCATGGTCATAGGTCCTCGTTTACTGCACGGTCAGCGTGACTGTGGTGGAGTGGGTGTCCGATCCGCTGGCACCGGTCACAGTGATGGTGTAAGTTTTGGCCGACGATGGCAGCGCGAAGCCGCCGCCGCAGCCTATCGTTGACGCCGCAAGACCAAGCAAGGCCATGATGCACACGAAGTTTGTGAAGACTCTCAGGCCTTTCTTCCCGGGTCGGAATCGTTTGCCTGGGAAGAGCAGCAGCGCGGCTGCAAATACAGGAGCTGTGAAGGGCCATAGTGGAGGCCCAGTCCCGCCTGCTGCCTGCTGAATGGGAGTTTGAATCGTCATGGTCGAACTCGATCCGGCGCTTCCCGGAGTTACCGAAGCGGGCGTGAAGGTGACCGTAGCCCCGGTCGGAAGGCCGCTTGCGACGAAGGTGACTGTCTGAGTGAAGCTGCCATTGATCGAGGCGAGGTTGACCTGGTAAACCGCACTGCCTCCCGCTGTCACGGATTGGCTTGCGGGCGTGGCCGCGATGGAGAAATCCGCGGCAGCAGGTGGAGCGGTTGCGACTCCTGTGAGTGAGCTTGTTTGCGGTGAACCCGGGGCGTTGTCGCTCACCGACAGCGTGGCAGCATCTGTACCGGTTGAGGTGGGATCAAACGTCATTGAGATGATGCAGGACGCGCCCGCAGCAAGCGTGCTGCCACAGGTGCTGGTGCTTGCAAAGGCCGCGCTGTTGGCTCCCGTCAGACCGATGCCAGTAATCGTGAGCGGAGCATGGCCAGTGTTGGTCAGCGTCACGTTCTGCGTAGCCGATGTGGTCCCCGTCGTCGTCGAAAAGGCAAGCGAGGCTGGAGTAAGAGTAGCCGCTGGGGCGGATGCGGCGGTTACCGTTCCGCTGAGCGTGACTGCCTGGGGTGTGGATGGAGCATTGTCGGCGACCTGAAGCGCGGCCACATAACTGCCCACCCCTGTCCCGCTAAAACCAACGGTAATGGCGCAACTCGCACCCGCCGCCAACGAGGTTCCGCAGGTATTGGTTTGAGAGAAGGCCCCACCAGTGGCTCCGCCGATGGACACCTGGGAGATGACCAGAGCCGCGGTGCCACCGTTGGTCAGCGTCGCCACTTGCGGAGCGGGAGTGGATCCCGCGACCGTGGTAAAGCTCAGCGAAGCAGGAGTCAGAGTCACTTGCGGGGCTGCGGCGGCCGTTCCAGTGCAGGTCAAGGCGATCGAGAGCTGGGGCTCCGGCGACGGGAAGTTCGCGCCGAGGTTTGCGGAAAGAGATCCCGCTGCCGCTGGAGTGCAGGTAATCGCGATGGAGCAGCTTGCTCCCGCAGCCAGGCTGGGTCCGCAGTTGTTGCTCTGGGTGAAGGAACTGGTGTTGCTACCGAAGAATCCAAAGCTGCTGATTGACTGCGGAACGCCACCCGTATTGCTGAGGGTCGCCGTCTGCGCGGCACTCGTGGTCCCGACCGTCAGGCTGCCGAAGTTGATTGTCGCCGGTGTAAGCACGGGTTGCGGCCCTGCCGCCTGGCCCACGCCCGTACCGGTCAAACTGATGGTCTGAGTCGATGTTGGAACATTCAGAGAATTGTCGGTGAGAACCAGCGTTCCGTTATTCGTTCCCGAAGCGGTCGGCGTGAAGTCCACTGGCAGGGTGCACGCCTGGCCTGAATTGAGAGTCAGCGGCGTAAGACCATTGGGTGAGCATGTCGAGGTTGAGTCGAGCAGCCAACCCTTCGTGATAACAGGATTTGCTGGGGATGTGGCGAACGGAACATTCATCTGGAAGTTGCCGATGTCGGTCAGAATCGCTGTCTCAGGATCATCGGAGTTATCCGGAATTCCAACGTTAGTAGGAGTGGGCCAAACGAGCGCGGACTCGGAGACATTGATCTTGCGAATTCGTTCGGCTACGTAGCTTCCGATATAAATATTGCCGAAACCATCGAGAGCAATGCCGGTCGGAGAGGCAATAGCCGCAGCCGTCGCCGGACCGCCGTCGCCCGGCAAATTGACATCGTCGAGTCCAGTGCCGCCAATGGAGGAGATGATCCCGGTATCGGCGGTGACCATGCGTATATAGCTGCCCGCCGCCTCTGAGATGTAGAGGTCGCCCGCGCTGTCCACGGCCACGTAATCAGGTTCGGCCAAGCCGGCACTCGTCGCCGGGCCGCCATCCCCGCTATGCTTCGAGTCTGGCACGCCATTGCCTGCGATGGTGCTGATGTAGCCGTTAGCGGCGGTTATCACACGCACGTTACCCTGGGTTGGAGAGACGAGATAGAGATTGTCCAAGCTGTCGAAGGCCAGCGAGTAAGGGTAGACATAGGAGTCGATGGCCAGAACGCCGTCGCCGCCGGGCCCATTTCCTGCGATGGTGGTGATGGTGCCGCTGACTACGTCTACGCGACGGATGGAGAGGGAGTCGGCGATATACATGTTGTCGTGGCTGTCGAACTTCACGTCCGAAATGGCCCGGAACCCGGCGTTGACAGCGAGGCCGCCGTCGCCTGAGTCAGTCTTGGCACCGTCTCCCGCAACGGTAGTAATGATGCCGGTCGCTGCATCGACTTTGCGAACTCTGTAGTTCCCACTGTCCGCGATGTAGAGGTTGGCGGCACTGTCCAAGGAGATTCCCTCGGGATAATTGAGCTCCGCGCTGGTCGCCGAGCCTCCGTCTCCACTAAAACCTTCTGTTCCATTGCCCGCAACCGTTGTAATGATTCCGGAAGCGGCATCGATTCTGCGAACCACATGATGATAGAAATCGGCGAAGTAGACATCTCCTGCGTTGTCCAACGCCACGCCCTGCGGCTCATACATACCGGCGCTCGTCGCTGGGCCACCGTCGCCGGTGTAGCCGGAAGTGCCGTTGCCCGCAATGGTGGTGATGATTCCCGGCGTGAGCGCCGCGAGCGGGCCGACACCCAGCCCATTCAGGCCAATATTCACATTGCCAGCGCTGGTGACGGCTTGAATAGGCACGGGGCGAAGTCCCGGATAGCCGGGGCTGAAGGTGATCGAGATGGTGCAGATGGTCCCGGCTGGATTTGAAGTCACGCCATCCACAACGCAGCCGGCGACCGTGCCGACCGTGTACTCCTGTTTGCTGCCCTGAGAGACCGGCACGGTGAAGCTGGTGATGGTCTCGGCGGAGGTCGTCTGAAGCAAAAGGTTCTGCGGCGCGCTGCCGCTGGCGACATTTGTTGCCGGAAAGATGAGAGGCGATACTTCGCGGACGACGCTATTATTCACGTCAGCAATATAAAGATTGCCTGCGGTATCCAGAGCTACGCCTCCGGGTTCATTCAACCTGGCATCGACCGCCGCACCCCCATCGCCGCTAAATTCAGCGGTGCCATCGCCGGCAACTGTGGATATGATTCCCGTGGCCGCTGTGACCTTGCGAATGTTATTGGATCTGTAGTCGCCGTCGCTGATGTATAGGTTTCCGGCGGTATCGAGCGCGACCGCCTGGGGATAGGCCAGTTCAGCGCTAGTGGCAGCGCCGCCATCGCCGGAGAAGCCTCGTGTGCCATTGCCAGCAACGACGGATACCGTTCCAGTGCCCGTGGTTAGCTTGAAGACTGCGTACCTGTCGGTGTCGACAATGAAAACATTGCCTGAGCCGTCGATTGCGATACCTGATAACTGGTGGCTGAAGCCTGGGTTGGGTGTCGATGCATTGCTGATCACGGTGGTGATGATGCCAGTCGTTGCGCTGATCTCGCGAACACCAGGTTCTCCGCTATCCGTAACAAAAATGTTGTTGGCGCTATCTAGCGCTATTCCTGCCGGTTGAACCAACCCTGCATTTGTTGCTGGTCCGCCATCGCCGGAGGAGGTTACGGATCCATTGCCGGCCACCGTCGTAATGATTCCGGTGGTGGCCTCTACCTTTCGAACCCTACTGTTAATGGTGTCCGTGATATACATGTTCCCGGCAGCGTCCAAGGCAACTGCTTGGGGTTGATTCAACTCCGCGCTGGTCGCTGCTCCGCCATCGCCAGAAAAGCCTCTAGTTCCATTGCCGGCCACCGTCGTAATGATTCCAGTCGACGCCGCTATCTTGCGAACGTTATTGTTCCCGGGATCGACAATGAAAATATCGCCGGCCCGATCCACCAGAATCCCAAAAGGTATCTCGAATTTCGCGCCTGTCGCCTTACCGCCGTCCCCTGAGTCGCCTTGGGATCCCGGGGTGCCGGCCACAGTGGAGATGCTGTTTGCTTGCACCAACTGTGCGATCACTGGCCTCCATGACGCCAGGAGCACGACCATCAGTGCGAAGAAGTGCGCCGGTCGAACTGCCTTTAGGAGACCGTAGCGGAGAGAACGAGAGTGATGACGAAATATGCAGTGCGAGATCAACTGCGAGATTTCGGGGATTGACGATGGCATCAAAATTTCTCCTTGAGTTCTTCAAATGACCTTTGGCAGATCAGAAATTGGCCGGCCGGGGTGACCTGCACATGCAGACCGGATTGCTGGAGCGCGCGATGAATACTGTCTATGCCGGCAGGCGCATCTCCGTCCGCTGGTGCAACCCTGGTGATCCAGGGACTACCGCAGGTGGGACAGGCCGCCGGCGCACTCTCAGCGTCCGGTTCGCTGTCCTGGACATGGAGCGTTGAACCCTCAACCGTGATGGTCACTTCGCGGTGCCGGAATTCAATCGAGAGCCGCTTCGTTTTCTTCATGTCGTCCTTGGTGAAGCGCGATGGAGCGGGATTGTCGTTTCCGATGTTGGAAGTCAGCATTGCTATACTGGGCTCGTCTGGATCCCCTAAAATTCCGAGTCCGCTTCCCTCGGCACAACCAGTTCTCCCACGGCGGCTGAAACGGCGTCCTCAAGTCCGGCTCAATCGCCGCTCAATTCAGGCTCAATCGGCCCATGTCCTCTATTGCGAATGGTTTAATCAAGTTTGAAGAGTATGAAATTGATCGCGCCCAATGGCAGTTGAGCTGGCGGAGCGATCCCCTGCCGCTCAATCGGAAGACCTTCGACCTCCTGCTCTACCTGATCGATCACCGGGAGCGAGTGGTGGGCAAGGAGGAACTGCTGCAGACACTTTGGCCAGAGCAGTTCATCGAAGAGAGCAACCTGACCCAGCATATTTTTCTGCTCCGCAAGGCGCTCTCCCGGCACGAGTCCGGTCTGAAGATCATCGAGACCGTTCCCGGACGCGGCTATCGCTTTGCAGTCGTGGCCACTGCGGTCAAGGGGCAGCAGCACCCCGGTGATCAGAGGGTGATCAGTGCCAGCGAGTCCATCACTCGCATCACTCTTGAAGAAGAAGTGAACACGTCAGAGCCGGCTTCCCGAGGACTCGAAGTCACTCAGCCACTGCTGTCCACTCCTCTTGGAAAGCGCCGTCTCTATTGGGTAGTCGGTGGATCTGTCGTCGCCGTGGCGCTTTGCGTCGCAGGCTGGTTCGGCTGGCAGAACTGGCTCGACCGTTCGGGCGGTACGCCAGTGCAGGTTGTGCTCACTCCGATGGAAGGCACGACCGGCGACGCCATCCTCGATAAATCGCTGACTCAGGCTCTCCGCATGGATCTGGCACAGAGCCCTTACGTATCGGTGGTTCCGGACTCAACCGTTAAGGCGACCTTCACTCAGATGATGCACAAACCCGGCGATGTCATGACGCCGGCGATGGCACGCGAGGTCTGCGAGCGCACCAACAGCCAGGGTGTGTTGTCAGGCAATATCGCGAAGGTCGGGCGACACTTTCTCATCACGGAGGAAGCCAGTAACTGCGTCGATGGATCGGTGGTAGCCTCAGCCAAATACGAAGCGGACAAGCCGGAGGATTTGCCCCGCAGCATCGACAGAATTGCCGCGAGCCTCCGCCGGAAGCTTGGTGAATCGCGCCGCAGCATCGCCCGTTTCGATACGCCGCTCCTCCCAGCGAACACCGCCTCACTCGAGGCGCTCAAGGACTACACCCAGGCACTCCTCCTGGCGAACCAGGCGAAATTCGCCGAGGCCATTACGCTGCTGAAGAGCGCTCTCCAGCTCGATCCGAATTTTGCCGCGGCGCGCTATGGTCTTGCAGCCTACTACATCTCTTCGAACGATCTTGTGAACGGCCGCAACGCTATCGTGAAGGCCTATGAAGTAAGAAATACGGCGAGCGAAAACGTTCGTCTATCAATCACCGCGTTTTACGATACCTATTCCACTCAGGATCTCTTTGCAGCCGAAAGAAACTTCCATGCCTGGACCGAGCTTTATCCTCGCTCCGTCCAGGCATGGAATGGTCTCTACTTTGTCCAGCGAGACCTTGGCCACCATGCCGATTCAGTAACCTCTGGACTGAAGGCTTTGGCACTCATGCCGAATAACCAGACCCTGTATGAGGATGCTGCCTCCGCGCAAATGACTTCCGGGAACATACAAGGTGCGCGCGCCACGCTCGACAGCGCCATTGCTCACAATCTGGATGGTGATCGCATCCGCGCGGGTTATCTCGACATCGCCACCCTGCTCCACGACCCCGAACTTCTACGCACGGAGCTGGCATGGATCGAGGCCCACCCGGACGCTTCTTTTTGCCGGCTGGAGCAGGTGTATATGGCTGTCCAGGACGGCCGCTTCGCCGATGCCCATCGCCTGCTTCAACAGGAGACGGCTCTGCTCCGTCAACAAGGGCTTTCCGGACTTGCCGACGCTCTCACGAAAGACATAGGCACGAATCTTATTGAGGCTGGCGACAGGGAGGCGGGCATCGGCATCTTCCGCAGCGTCCCACTCGACCCTGAAGACGGCGACGATCTGACGGGGTTGGCAAAGGCAGGCGACTTCAAGACCGCAGAGGCGGATCTGGAGGCGGTGCGGTCTAAATACCCGCAAGGGACCCTATCCCAGCATTCCTTTGGACCACGCGTGGAGGCTAGCATCGCGCTCGCCAATCATCATCCCCAACAGGCGATTACCCTCATGGAAGCGACGCGGCCGCTCAATGACCGCGGCCTGGGCACGCGCAAGTTTCGCGGCGATCTGTATCTATCCGCGGGTCAGCCCCTTTTGGCGGAAAAAGAATACCGCACGGTCATTGCCCATCGCGAGATCGAATCGGAATCCGTGGACTACCCGCTCTCCTGGCTGGGCCTTGGCGAGGCTCTTGCCGCTGAAGGCAATCGCGCTACGGCTATCGATGCCTATCAGCATTTCTTTACCCTATGGGCTCACGCCGATTCCGATGCTATGTACCTCAAGCAGGCCAAACAAGAGTTCGCAGCTCTGCAAACGGTCCCGTTGACCCAATAAGTCGTCCAGGGACAAAACTGAATACCTTTCCGACACTAAGGGATAGCTAGCTAGGCTATTGACCGCGGTCGCGATCTCCTGCTCCGACCCAAGATACGGCTTAGTCGCCTGGATTGAGGAGTACCGAAGCAGGAACTTGATCTGCTCAAGGTCCCCGCGAGCCTTGCAGCGCGGTTTCGCGCAGATGCGCCGAAGGTCATTGGCTAGTGTGGTGTAGTTTCACATAGAGAAGTGGCCCACTCAAGCGAAGCTTGAGTGGGCCACTCTCGGTTTTGTGGTGATGGAAGCTATTTCTTCTGTAGCAGAGATCGTAACGTGGCGGGTAGCTCAACCTGGTCGAGTGTTACAGACGACTGGGAAGCGAGCTTTAGTTTTGGCTGTTCGGCGAGCCTCACCAACGGCGAGAGCGGTGTCGATGGATGCTCTTGTAGTTCGAATACGCTGAGGGTGACCTTCGCTGGATCGACTCCACGCAATGCGCCGATCGGCACCCGGACGACAAACTCGACGTTCTGCCTGACCGAGATGTGATGTCCCCCGGGCCCATGGCCCGGCTCCTGGAAGGAGTGCGAAACGCTCGCATCAGGATGAGCACCGACGGCGACTCGTTGGTCGTCGACCGACACCTCGGATACCAGGCCGTTCGTGAGTGTGTCCGGCTGCACGAGTGGTCCCTGAACCTCGTGGGCTTCCAGAATCGATAACTTGCCGTTTTGGAGGCTGACGTCCATTCTCATGTACCCATCACCTGGCGCGTTCGGGCTCACGTTTGGACCTCCTGCCGGCCTGGCTAGCAAGTACGGCTTCGTCTGCGCGCTCATCGCGGCGTTGCATACCGGGCAGAAGGGCGGAGTGTTCGAGTTCATCCGGCAATTGATCACGGGTCGATAGATTCCCGTAGAATAATCCGCCGAGCCCCCCTGAAAAAGTCCCACATCCTGGTTGTCGTCCCAACCTTTGGGCTTCGGCGGCGTGTAATCGTCGTTGCCGGTTGGAACGGGCGTCGTCGTTGCGACATACGAAGCCCACTTCAGTTTTGTACGGTCTGTGTTGATCGTCACGTTCGGCTGACTGGGTTCCGAGCCGGTGTACGCTTCGTTTTCTAAATGGTACTCGTCAGCGAGGGCCCCAAGCGCGTGACCACACTCGTGCGCAACGGTCGACCAGGTGACACCCAGTGGCAGCGTCAACCGGCCTCCCCCGCCACTCCCGCCGAATCCCGGATTATTGAGCAGCAGGAAGATGAGGCGGTAATCCGGCACCCACTGGTTCAATAGATCGGTTAGCAGTTTCGCGGTGTTAGGCCCATCCTCAACCCAGAAGTGATTCCAATCACCGTTGTAGATTGCTCCGAAATATGTATCGCTTGTGGTGGTGGAGACCACCTTGCCGGTAGAGTCGTCGTACGTCTTCGTGCTTACCCCCGATTGGTTGGAGTTCACATTCAGTCGCACAAGGTTGAAAGCTGACTTATTTGCCGCGTAGAAGTCCTGCGTAAAAATACCATTCGTAAGCAGAGCGTCTACACTGCTGTTGTAGTTATCCTGGTCCGCTACGGCGAACCCATCGCCGACGACAACCATCGTGACCTTCGAGCCGAATGGGCCGTTGTCGATCAGCCTCGTCATCGATACATCTGGCCCGGGCCAGTACGTGCTCCAAATGTGGCTATCGTTACCAATGATGAACAGGTCGAGATTGCCCGCAGCACGTGATACCGCAGCAACCTGCTGCGTGGCGAGATCGAACACTGCCTGCCCTGGTAGTGGAAACCAGTCGGCGCTCCAGCCGGCACTGTCATTCCAGAAGGTAGACCATACATGGCTGTCGTTGCCGACGATGAACAGGTCGAGATTGCCCGCAGCGCGTGATACCACGGCAACATGCTGCGTGGCGAGATCGAACACCGCCTGCCCTGGCAGTGGAAACCAGTCGGCGCTCCAACCGGTGCTGTCATGCCAGTACGTCGACCATACGTGACTATCATTACCCACAATGAACAGGTCGAGATCGCCAGCGCCGCGGGAGACCACGGCAACCTGCTGCGTGGTGAGATCGAACACCGCTTGCCCTGGTAGTGGAAACCAGTCGGCGCTCCAGCCGGCACTGTCATTCCAGAAGGTAGACCATACATGGCTGTCGTTGCCGACGATGAACAGGTCAAGATTGCCGGGCGCACGGGAGACAGCCGCAACATGCTGATGTTCTAGATCGAACACCGCCTGCCCTGGCAGTGGAAACCAGTCGGCGCTCCAACCGGTGCTGTCATGCCAGTACGTCGACCAAACGTGACTATCATTACCAACAATGAACAGGTCGAGATCGCCCGCGCCGCGGGAGACCACGGCAACCTGCTGCGTGGTGAGATCGAACACCGCCTGTCCCGGCAGTGGAAACCAGTCGGCGCTCCAGCCGGCGCTGTCATTCCAGTAGGTTGACCATACATGGCTGTCGTTGCCGACGATGAACAGGTCAAGATTGCCGGGCGCACGGGAGACAGCCGCAACATGCTGATGTTCTAGATCGAACACCGCCTGTCCCGGCAGCGGAAACCAGTCGGAGTTCCAGCCGCTGCTGTCATTCCAGTAGGTTGACCATACATGTCCGTCATTACCGACGACGAACAGATCAAGATTGCCGGGTGCACGTGAAACTGCTGTGACGTGTTGTTGATTGAGGTCGAATACCGCTTGACCCGGTAGCGGAAACCAGTCGTAGTTCCATGTCGACATTTCAGTACTCCTTTAAATAGGTGATTTTCAGGTTTCTAGTGGTGAGCGATCATGGCCGAGATGGCATGGGAATTCTCCCTTAGAAGATATGCACTAGGCCCAACCCTGTTCTCCCACAGCTGCCGGACTGGCGTCCTCAATTTCAGCTCAATCGCCACTCAATTGAGGCTCAATCGTCCTATGTTGAGAAAGGTAGGCTGAAGCGGGACAGCTGCGAATGGAATCGGCAATTTCGAACGTTGAGTACGAAAGACTGCTTGCTGAAATCAAGCAGCGATTCAGTTCAGCTCAAATGCGAGCAGCATTCGCCGTAAATCGTGAACTGCGGCTCCTACACTGGCAAGTCGGGCTACAGATAGCCGAACGTCAGGAAATTGAGGGCTGGGGAGCGAAGGTGATAGATCGTTTGGCCGCAGACCTGAGGAGAGAATTTCCCGGAATAGAAAGGTTTGGCGCTCGCAATCTTCGCAATATGCGAGACATAGTCAAAGAATGGCCGGACGCTTCAATTGTGCAACAGCTTGTTGCCAAATTGCCGTGGGAACACAATATTCAAATTTGCGTGTGCCTGCTGGGCCCGAGCGCGAATGGTACGCTCATGCAGCCATCGAGTATGGCTGGAGCCGCGCAGTACTAGTGCATCAGATTGATGACTAAGCTTTTCGAGCGCCAAGGCGAGGCGGAAACGAATTCTCCTTGAACTCTCCCTCAAGCCCAATCTGATATGGCGCAACAAATACTGAAGGCCCTCTATCATTTTGATTTCTAACCTCGGGAGCAACCACCTCATTCTGGGCACGACCTTCGACGGAAATACCTAGTTTTATCAACTACCCAGATGAAGCTACAAAAACTGCAAAACATTTATCCGTCGGTTCGATCCCGCCCCGCGTCTCCAAATTATCTCAACACCTTAGCGTGTTGCTTTGGGAATTATTTGGCTCGCAGTCGAAGTTTGCCTATGGAAGGCGCACTCAACCGCGGCGCACTTTTTGGAATGTAATCCCGAGAATCGCTGGACGCGGCGGTAGGTCCGCAACTCGAAGCCTGGAACCAACGTCAATTCTCCTGATTAGTCCAATTCAACTGTTGAATTAGGGCTTCCTGTGATGAGACTCAGGCAGCGTTGAGAGAAGTTTGTGGCGTTGGCTGTGGGCAGCGAGTCCGTAGGTCGGATTCTGGAGGAAGTCCTCGCCCCATGTAGTGAGCGATGTAAACGCGCCGTCCGCACTTAGCCTACGATCCGGGTTCTTATCAGGACCCCAAGACCATGCGAGCCATCCTATTTCGTGGTGAAAGGCGGCTGCCAGCAAGGCCTGATAGGTGAAACCATTTGGAGCGGGAGGCCAAGGGTTCCTGCCTTCAGCATCAAGCGAGTAGTAGGTGTCAGCCGTGTCACCGTCCTGAATATTGGAGATCTCGCCGAAGACGATGGGAAGGGCGGCGGAGACGCAGGACTCGATCCAGTCGAGTCCGTTGTATCCCGCCCAATAAGCATGTGCGCTTAGAAGGATGTTATGGAGAGGATCGACCTCGATGAGCTGCTCGCCGATGGTGAGGAAAACATCCAGTGACGAGCCGCAATCGGTGGCATCGATCATGAGGGGAACGTTGAGTCCCACAGCGCGGATGCTATTGATGGCCTTCGCATAGTCAGACACATACGCGGCAAGCACATCGGATGAGTTGCCAGCCCAATGATAGTAGCCGACCTCGTTGCCGATGTTGATGATGAGGTACTCTGCGTGTTTTTGCAGCACGGCGACCACGTCCGGATTGGTCCACCAGGCGACAAGCGTCGAGTTGAGCTGGCTCGTATCGGAAGAGCAAGTGAGATCGGCGAGCATAAGAATGGGAACCATCTGAGCTTGCGCACAACGATGGAGAAAGTTATCCAGCGCTGAAAGGGGGTAGGGCCCTCTTTGAGGGTTTGGAGGTGCTGGCTGCGGATATTGCTTGTACCACTGGATCCGGATGGCGTTGGCGTTGGATTGTGTTACCGCATCGAGGTAGTCCGAACCAGGAAACTCCCAATCATCCAGGAGCGGGAGATTGATGCCGCGAAGAATAAGCTTCGACCCAGAACGCGTATTTAAGAAACGTCCTGAGACGTAGAGATTTGAATTTGTTGTCATACTTCCCTTTCTTCAGCCAGAGATCCAGAGCCGTTCCGTCGCCGGAGTATTGACACGATCATGCCGCTTACTTGTGGGGCAGGTAGTGGATGCAACGACGGATTTTGGCACGACGCTTGCAGAATCACAAGATCAGGGGTGACCGAGCGCAAATTCAGGAGCTGAAGTGGAGGGAGATGTGCGTCCTTGAAGATCTCCTTAGGGAGTCGTTCCATCTGTCCAGCGGTCGCCTGCTTGCCGACGAGTGAGGTGCCGAAGCGGTTGACAGCGACGCAGTCCTCGGCATGGAGCCGCAGGATACCATCTGCGGCGTGAGCGTTCCCTGCAGCATCCCAAGCCGTGAGGAACTCCTGAACATCCGCATCGACGGATTGGCCCATTGGCGGAAGAGTCACGGTGAAGGTCAACAAGAGCAAGATAAAGGCAGTGGAGAGCAGAGAGTTGCGTGACCGGAAATGGCGGCTCATGGGGAAACTCCTGAAGTGGAAGTCAAAATTCGTGTCTGAGTGTGCGGATCAGCGGAATGACGCTCCGCCCCGTTTCGTAAAGGCCCCACGCCAACGGCAGCAGTACGACTGACCAGGCCAGGACTAACTTCAAACGCGATGCTCTCTTTGCTTTGGATGAGGAGCTGAGTTGCTCTTTAGTAGTGTTTTGAAAGTGTCTTGGAAGAAGGTTGTGTGAAGACCAATCAGCAAACTGGGCCTCTTTGGTATCCTTCTCGCGAGGCGTTCGCGGTTTCGCCGGGTTATGAGTCAGTGGCATACTTCGGTTATGCCACACGCCTCGCAATTCCGCCCTCAATCTGTTCTCAATCCCGGATCAATTCCCGATCAATCGACTTATGCTGCTGGAAATAAATCACCTAATTCGATTTGAAAACTATGTAATTGATCGCCCCGCTTGGACTCTTCAGTGGCGAGGAGAGCCGATTGCGTTGAATCGCAAAAGCTTCGATCTGTTGCTTTATCTCATCGATCACCGGGATCGAGTCGCCAGCAAGGATGAATTGCTGCAGTCTCTCTGGCCAGATCAGTTTGTGGAGGAGAGCAACCTGGCCCAGCATGTCTTTCTGCTGCGCAAAGCTCTCTCACGGCACGATTCAGGACGAAAGATCATCGAGACCATTCCTGGACGCGGCTACCGGTTCACTGCGGCATTGGAAATCGAGCGGCACCCGGATCCGCAGGAACAGGTTCAGCAACAGATAGTGTTCAACACCAGCGAGTCGATCACTCAGATCACCATGGAAGAAGAGGAGATCGAGACAGACGGCGATGTATCGGCTGATCTGCCGCTCCCTGCGGGGGCAACCAGCCGGGCTATCGCGATGCTGCCAAGTTCCTTGACGTCAAGCGCGGCGACTGTCGCTGGATGGTTCGGCTGGCAGCGCTCGCTCGACCGCACCGTTGGTCCGCCTGCCACGCGTTGGTTGCTCTGGGCTGCGGCAGGGGTGGTATTGCTGGCTGTGTATCTTGCGATCAGATCGAAGCATCCGGCCCATCTGCACATATCCACGTATACGCAAATCACAGATGACGGCCGCACTAAGTCCATCGGCGGAACCGACGGAAGCAGAATCTATTTCACCCAACTGGAAACGAGCGGTATCGAAGAAGTCTCAGTCGCTGGCGGAGCGGAGGCGCCCATCCACGTTGCGATAGAGGAACCATGGAGCGGGGACGTTTCGCCGGACGGATCCACTCTGCTGATCATCTCCCAGGCAGGCGGCCAGGGCCCCGCGTCTTCGCTGTGGAGTTTTCGCTTGGTAGGCGGCTCTCTTCACCGTCTTGGAAGTGCGGTTTCCTCAGCAGCCTGGTCGCCCGACGGAGAGAAGATCGTTTACGCCTCGGCGAGTGGCGATATAAGCGTGATGCGGCGCGACGGCTCGGAGGCACATCGAATCGCCTCATCCGGAGGCTATGTGAGGTCCATAGCATGGTCGCCCAATGGGGACACGATTCGGTTTTCAAAAGACGGTTTGTTATGGGAAGTTTCAGCGGACGGAGCCAATCTACGCCAGCTCTTGCCCGGATGGAGTAAGTCGTCCACCCAGTGGAGCGGAAAATGGACACCGGATGGAAGATTCGTCTTCGTAGCCGACGGTCAGATCTGGCTCCTTGAGGACCAACCAGGATTCGGTTCGAACCGACCTTCAAGTCCAGTTCAACTCACCTTTGGCCCCACCGTCTGGGATCGGCCCATTTCAAGCCCTGATGGGAAGAAAATCTTCGCATCAGGACTCACTAAACGTGGTGAACTTGTTCGCTTCGACATAAAATCCAGCCAGTTTAAGCCCTTTCTCTCCGGCATCTCGGCAGAGTTCGTCTCCTTTTCGAGCGACGGCAAATCGGTGGCATATGTCTCCTACCCCGCGGGCATTCTCTGGCGAGCCAATCTAGACGGCAGCAACCCCATTCAACTGACCGAACCTCCCGTGTACCCGAAATCGGTGCGCTGGTCCCCCGACGGGTCGCAGATTGCCTTTGTGAACCGCACCGCGGACGGCGTCGATGTCATTTTCGTCGTTCCCTCAGATGGAAGCGGAAAGCCGCAACGCATTTCGCCCGATGATCGCCAGGCGGAGACGGATCCAAGCTGGTCGCCCGACGGGCGAAGGATAGTTTTTTCCACGTCGCCCAATGTCGGCGCAAGCGCCAAGTCCGACCTGCGCATCCTCGATATCGCGAGCCACACAGCCGCGATCATTCCTGCTTCGGACGGTCTCCTAGTACCCCACTGGTCGCCCGATGGCCGTTCAATTGCCGCCATGACTCTCGACACTATGAGCATGAAACTTTTCAACCTATCGAGCGGAAAATGGACAACGCTGTATACCGGCGCCGTGGCTTTTCCCGAATGGTCCCACGACGGCCGGTGGATATACTACGTCCGGTGGACGACCGATCCGGCAGTCCTGCGCATTCGCGCCGAGGATGGGAAACAGGAAAGCGTTGCCGATCTGAAAGGCGCGCGGTACACCGGCACTTATACGTTGTGGATGGGCCTTGACCCAGCCGACGCACCAATGCTGCTTCGCGACGAAGGAACCGATGACATCTATGCCCTGACGTTGGAGCGGAAATGACGATTCTTGCCAGGAAGTCGATTCATGGTTGCCATATTCAGAGGAGAAGACCCTAAACGGAATTTCAAGCACGCTAAGCCCGTGCTGACAGTTTTGTTCATTTGGTGCACACGCCCAGTGGCCGAGGCTGGCCGACATTTTGACGATCCAATGTAACGTGGGTGCTACAAAAATTCCAAAATTATGGCATCCAATTGGCAGTCAATAAGGGACAAAACGGTATTAAACCCACCCTCTTCGGGCACTACTTTCGACGAAATTTCCCAGTTTTATCAACTGGTTAAATGAAACTACCAAAACTGCAAAACCTTTATGCGTCGGTTCGATCCCGACCCGCGCCTCCAAATATTCAGTAGCTTAGAACCCATCCTCTGCGGATGGGTTTTCTCTTGCAGGGGAAAGTGACGGGACTGCGAACTTTCAGTTTCTACACAAGATGCAGCTTCAAAAGAAAAAGCCCGCTCTGAAGAGCGGGCTTTCACGCATCGCAGCGACTATGACTTCAGCGCAGACTCGATCGCCGAGATCACCTCTGGCGAATCCGGCGTCACGGCAGGCTCAAAGCGAGCGATCGGCTGTCCGTTGCGCGCGATGAGGAACTTGGTGAAGTTCCACTTGATCTCGCCGCCAACGTTCGGCGCCGCAGTGAGGTATTGGTAAAGCGGCGTCTTATCGTCGCCCTTTACCGAGACCTTCGCCATCATCGGAAACTTCACGTGGAACTTGGCGCTGCAGAACTCCTTGATCGTTGCATTGGTGCCGGACTCCTGGTTGGCGAAGTTATTCGCCGGCACGCCGACGATCACCAGGCCCTTGTCCTTGTACTTCTCGTAGACGGCCTCGAGGGCCGTGTACTGCGGCGTAAATCCGCAGGCGCTGGCGACGTTGACCACCAGCAGCACCTTGCCCTTGTAGGCACCCAGCGTGGTGGGGTCACCATCGATGGTGCTCAGTTTGAACTTGTAGACGGGCGCGCCGCCATCGGCCACAGCCACGCCACTCAGGAACAACAACATCAGCATCAGGAAGATCTTTCGCACGGGCGCCTCACAAAAATCGTTACATTCCCAGTGTACCCGTGCGGCTGACTTAGGCGACAGCGCCGTCGCCGATGTTCGTACCGAGTGCCCTGCTCGGTCGGCAATTCCAGCGATGATCCATGCAGCGCGCCAGAGTTCTGCAGCGTCACCAGCAGCACTGCCATTAGGGCAGCCAATTGACGTTAAGTCCGGATTCATCAGCCGAGTAGGCCGCCTCAGACAAGAGGAGGAACTCGACGCCTGCCACTCAATCCGGCGAATGGGACCGGTAATTATTTGCCGAAGCCGGGCACATCGACACGGCGAACGACGTGGTCCTGAATCCAGTGCGCGTCCCACCACTCTTTGGGGTCGATCTGGACCCCATCGAGTTGCATGGCAAAGTGAATGTGGTCTCCGCCAGCCATCCCAGTCATGCCGCTCAGTCCCATGATCTGCGAGCGCTTGACCTCGTCGCCCACATGTACGTCGATCCGGCTCATGTGGCCATAGATGGTCTGCAGGCCATATCCATGGTCCACCACGATGCAGTTGCCATAGATGCCCAGAGGCGACGCCCAGACGACACGGCCATCATTCGACGCCTCAACACCAACATGCTGGGTAACGGCGAGGTCGTAGCCGAGATGCACCTGCTGATCGATTTTCTGGCCATGGTAGATGTAGCTGCGCACGTCAGCAAAGGTCGCCTCGGCCTGCGCGTGCGACTGACGCGCGAAGGGCTCGTGCCAGAGGAAGTGGTCGGCAGTCTTGAGACGCAGGTCGGACAGCGTCTTGTTATTGGCCTGCCGCATCTCGGTATTGATCTTCACGAACCGAGCGACAGGATCGCCCGTGCCATTGGGGTCCAGCTCGCCAAGCACCTTCTGCATGAACTGATCGGAGATCTGAATCTGGTGCTGCGTGTACACGGGCTGTTCCCTCTTCGGGAAGATGACGGTCAGCGGCGTAGTCACGTCGTTGCCGGAGCCGTTTGAAGCATAGGCCAGCGGAGTCGTACTGGCAGGCATATTCCACGCAAAGGCAAACAAGGAGAACAAGCCAGGTTTACCGCCAGGCATCGGCCACGCACGGAAGGTCTGGTCGCCGACCCGGATTCCAGCAGAGGTGTAGTTGCCGGTGATGTTCATGGTAGCCAGGTCGGCCATGCCCAGATAGAGATAGTGCTGGTCGGAGTCCGCGCTGACAAGAGGCGGCTGGGTGACCACGTTGACGTCGCGTTCCCAGCGAGAGGTGCCGTGGAGCAGGCCGCCGGACGTGGCTTCGAGGACCAGGTGGGCAGGGCCGTCATGCAACTGGGGAGTAGTCTTAACGCCGACCTGAAAATTGAAGGTCGTATCGATGTTTTTGGATGTGGCGTTTGTCTCCCATGCCTGATACTTCGCGCCGTTCTGCGTCACCGTGGCAGTGAGCCTGCTAACACCATGAGGATCGTGGATGTGGACGGCAATGGGAGTCGCCGGCCCAATAACGGTCGGGGAGGAGAGCACATCCAAAGAAGGCTTGCTGCAGCCAGACAGAGTCAGCAATAACGGCAGCAGAAGGATACTTGCATTGTTGATTGGAGTTCTCACAAGTCGATTCTAGCCTCAAAGCATGTCCGTGACATTTCTTAGTTTGTCAGCCCGAAATCCGTAGCAAACATCGAGATCTACATCCTTCAATAAAAGATTGAATGGCGAAATGCACATACCGTCTAGAAGGTGGTGTTAAGGCGGAGGCTGAAGCTTCGCGCAGGACCGATGGCGTTGCCGGAGAAGAGGCCGCCAAAGTCGATGACATTCAGACGGTTGTTGAGATTGTCTCCATCGATTTGAAAGCGGGAATTGATTTTTTCACTCTTATAGACGGTTGCGCCAAGCGATGCCTGAACGGAAAGAGACGGGTCTACGCGACCGCGATCGAAGTTGAGCCGATTGACGACATCAGGACCATATTGAGCCAGAGCGTCATCCGGTGAGCCTTCAAATTCGAAAGGAAGGCCAGAGCCGGAGAGGAGCCCGGCGGCAAGCCAGATGCGGGGCATAAGTTGGTATTTGAACCGTATGCGGAGAGTGTTTCGCTGGTCCTGAGAGTCGGGAAAGTGGCCGCTGAGCTGGGTAAGAGCCGAGTTAACGTCATCTCCGAGAAAGAGGCCTCCGGTTACCGGGAACCAGACGTTGCCCACCATGTACGAATAGCTGACATAGCCGGTGAGCTTGCCTAAGTGCACCAGATCCAGCTTGCCTTCCGCGCCGTAGATGACAGCCTTATCAAAAGCGATGGGATAGCTTACGCCGGTATTGAGAAGCTGGTCGTCGTCAGCATAGTTGCGGACGTCGCGGCGGTAGACATTCACGTCGAGCCGCAACCTTTCCGCCACAGACTTGCTTGCACCGGCCTCAAAGTAGTTGCCTTCGGAGGGTTTGACTGGAAGCTTCAGGACTTGAGGATCGACGGACTGAATGTAGCCTGAGCTCGAGATGAGAATGTTTTCGTTGGAGGGCGTCTGGAAGATGCGGTCGTAAGAGGCATGGACGACCGTATTGATCGAGGGAAGATAGCGCCCGATAGACAAGCGCGGACTGACGGCATTTTGGTTGAGGAGAAGCTGGTAATGGTCCCAGCGAAGACCACCGCTCAAAGTCCACTGTCCGAGACGAATGAGGTCTTCGACAAAGGCAGATTGTTCGAGGTCGGGCCTGCTCTGAATGAACGGCGGAAGTGTGGTGGGAGTGCCGTCGTCGAACTGTGTGGGGTCAGTGATGGTATAGCTGAAATCTTCATGCAGGAAGGTGGCGTCGGATTCGACACCCGCCTTGAACTCCTGATGGCCATGGTGAAAAGATACCGTGTCCTTGAAGTAGCCTTCACGGAAGTCGTTTTTCTGGAACGCGATGATCGGAGTAGACAACGGGTTGGAGTAGAGGTCGTTAGCATTGTCGCGAACCATGCCGACGAGGCTGGTGAGCAGGTTAGGCGAGAAGGTGTGCTGATAGCCAGCGGTGCCGATCGTTTCGAAGTTATCGCCGTTCTGGATCTGCCCGGCCTGTTCCTGCAGGAGTTCGTTGGGAACCTGAAAGCGCGACAACTCATGCCGGACACTCAGGTTGAAGCTGTCCCTGGGGCTAAAGTCACGCTCATATCTAACGGCGAAGTCTGCGGTCGTGCCTTTATTGGTGAAGTTCTCCAGAACGACAGGGTTGAGATAGTGACTCGTGACGCTACCTGAAGCAGAGGCGAAGAGAGAATTCTTACCCCAGGTGTCCTGTAACTGGCCGAAAGATTGAAGGGTGTCATAGCTGCCGCCACCAAGAACCAGCTGGCCATGCAGGCCGGAAAGCGGCTGGTGCGTGGTGTTGAGTTCGACTACGCCACCAAGTTTTCTTCCGTACTCAGCAGGAAAGCCTGCGGTATAGACACTGATGGAGTCGAGGTCATCGGCCTCAATCTCGGGACCGAAGCCGGGGGAACGGTTGTCCGTGAGAGGAACGCCGTCAACGATAAGTTGGGTTTGATACTCCGAACCGCGAGGGTGAAGGACGGCGTTGCCTTCATAGAGCCAGCCGGGTTGCGAGTTGACGAGATCCTGCACAGAACGGCCGGGAAGCGAATCCACTTTGTCTTCGATCTGCGCCGAGCCAATCCTCATGATGGAAGAGGGGCCGTTCGGATCGATGAGAGAGCTACTGGCGGAGACATGAATGACGGTGCTGACAGGAGAAATAACGAGCTGAAGAGTTTGTTCGACGGGAATTGCGGATCGTATCTCAAACGATGTCGCTACCGAAGCGAAGCTCTCTTTCTCAACCTTTAGACTGTAAACCCCATAGGGCAGGGTTTTGATCGTGATGTTGCCGTCTTTGTTCGTTACAAGCCGTCGAAAGTATTGGTTGGCTTCGTTGGAGAGCACAACAGAGCTTTCGACCCCATGTCCACTAGGGTCCGTAAGGGTAAGACGAAGTTCTCCGGTATTAACCTGGGCCAGAAGGGGGGCCGAGGCAAAACAAAACAATAAAACAAATAGGGAGATTTTCTTCATCATCAATAACCGGTCTAATTTTCAGATTTGTGCTAAAGCTTACCCCTCGGAAAAGCAATCATCTTCTGATCTTCGCTAATACCTAATCCTCACTCTTTTTCACTGGAGGCTGCTCAGGCGGAAGCTTTGCAAGCGCCGAGTTCACTTTAGTTAACCAGCTCGGAAAGGGACGCGAGAGAGATTTAGCGTATTCGAGAGAGGGACGGTCGCCCTTTGCGATAAGCAAGTTGACATAATTCTCGAGGCTCACATGACTCCATGGCGAAATGGGGCGCTGAGTAATATCAGTGAAATACCATTTGCCAAAGAGTGTCCATCGATCCGTGTCCTTGGAACTGTTCACCTTCACTCGAATCGCCTCTATCCTGGCGAGATCCGGCTGCATCGTGTGATCGAAGTTATTCAGTGTGGACGCAAAGTCGAGCAGATCGGCGACCCACGACGGAGCCTCTTCATTTGGAGGCAGATCGATCACCCAGCCAGACGAGCCGCCTGCGATCAATAGAGATAATCCATCCGGGCTAAATGAGAAATACGGAGGTCCGTCAGACAAAAGGGTCGGAAGCTGAATCTGTTCCCCGGTAGACGTATCCCAAAGTCGAACCGCCTTATCCCCTGCAACCGTAGCGACTAACTTGCTGTCGAGACTGAACGATGCCCGGCCTACAGGAGCCGGATGCTGCAAAGGAGGTACAGTCAATTTATCGCTACTCGTACTCCATATACGTACAGCATGATCCTTCGAGGCAGTAACGATAAGTGAAGCATCGCTGTTGAACTCCGCCGACCCCACTCCAAATCCATGACTCATGACGCTCCCGATTGGCGTCCCGTTCTGGGCGTCCCATATCTCCGCCGTAGAGTCCGCGCACGCCGTAACAATTCGCTTGTTATCGGGGCTGAATTGAGCGCTGTAAATATCGTTGCCACGACGCAATTGTCGGATACGTACCCCGGTGCGGGGATCGCGGAGATCGGCGAAGTTATCTCCTGTTGCAATCAAAAGTGCCTTTCCATCACTGCTAAAGCTCACATGGTAGGCTGCCTCATGATACTCGATCAGGGGGGACAGCGGCTTACCGGTCGCTGCATCCCAGGTACGCGCCTTCCCTTCATCGGACGAGGCAGCGACGATCTTTCCATCCGGGCTAAAGCTCACAGACCAGGCGGACCCGATGAACTGCATAGAGGTGGCTAATCTTTTGCTGGTGCTGGCATCCCAAACCGTCACCTTGCCGTCCTCTGTACCGGTCGCGATTTGTTTTGAATCGCTGCTGAAGACTCCAGAGACCACCTCATCATCGTGGTCCAGCGATGGCGTCAATTGAACTCCGGTACGAGCATCCCACACTCTGGCGGTATGGTCCTTTGAAGTGGTCAGGATTTTAGTTCCATCAGGACTGTAGCTGGCCGATGTGATAACTCCTGTATGCCCCTGAAGCCTGAGCGCGGTATTGGCTCGCTGTTCAGCAAGCAGACGAAAAGCGAAACGGGACGCTACCAGGTTGCCAGGTTGCAGACGCAGGCTCTCCGCCACCAACCGAAGCGCCGCAGGTTTGCTGCCGGTCTCAGCCAGTTCGAACGCTTTCAAATAATCGATATACGACTCGGTAACTGCCGCCGAAGTTTTTGTGGCACCGACAGAAACCGACGGCCCTTGATTGTTGTTTGCGATGGCCTGAGCAATCAGACTGCCACCTCCCTGGGACAGGACGAACATTAAGACAGGGATAGGAAGCAGTTCCTGACGCCACAACCACTTATAAGGAGAGAACATCCATTCCTCTTCGAGTATTAAGAGTTTTATAAATCAATTTGAGGGTCTGCGGGGATGAACTCCCCGCAGACCCTCGAAAGACAACAGCCCAAAACCGCCCAGGTGCTACCGGATCTCGATTCCGTTCACCATCGGCTGGTCGTGCGCACCATTGGTAAAGGCAATCACGATCTGGCCGTTGACCGGCGTGATGTTGGGGAAGGTTTGTACAACCGCCGTAAAGTTTGCGCCTCCGGCAGCGGCAAAGATATCGAAGTTCGGCAGTACCTGGGTTCCGTTGATCGATACATTGAACTGACGAGAGTTTGCGGTCGTAAAGAATAGTTCCGCAAAGTGCAAAATTACAGTGTAGGTCTTGCCTGCGGTGAGATTTGGAATGGTGTATGTCATAGCGCCCTGATGGGCGTCCGCATACACTGCAGCCGGTGCGGCGATCGTTGCAATCGCCGCCGGGATAGTGATGGCGTGGTTGGGAGCATCGTCGTTGCCGCCATTGAAGTCGGTGTCGCCGATGAAGTTGCCGACTACCGTAGAACTACCCGCATTAATGGCGATGACGTCCGCAGACGCAGCAGCCGTTGAAGTTGAAACCTGCTGCGACGACGGCGAAAGCACTCCGGTGCTGGTAGTCGCTTCAACAATGTAGTAGTACAGGGTTGAAGCAGTGAGTGCGGCATCGGGGAAGCTGGTTGCAGTGAGATTCTGTGCAATCCGATTCGCCGTCGAGGGAGTGAACCCAGCTACAGTGCTTCGGAATACAGAGTAGGTCACCCCTGGCGTGATGCTTGCTGTCCAGTTGAGATTGACCTGGGTCGATGAAGCCGTCATGGCTGTCAGCAGGGTCGGAGCGGACGGCACAGAGGCGCCACCCGTCTGAATCTCAATACCGTTCACCATGGGTTGATCGGCGATTCCGCTGGTAAAGGCAATGACGATCTGGCCGTTGACAGGAGTAATGTTCGGGAAGCTCTGAACAACCGCGGTGAATTTAGCGTTCCCGGCGGAGGCAAAGATGTCGAAGTTCTGAAGCACCTGAACTCCATTGATCGACACATTGAATAAACGGGAGTTCGATGACGTAAAGTACAGCTCAGCGAAGTGCAAAAGCACGGTATAGGTGTTACCAGCCGCCAGGTTTGGGATGGTATATGTAACGACGCCTTGATGTGCATCGGCATAGACCGCAGCCGGTGCCGCTATGTTTGCAATAGCCGCAGGAATGACGATCGGCTGCCCTGGAGCATCGTCATTACCACCAGCAAAGTCCGTATCGCCGATAAAGGTTGTATTCCCGGAAGCGCTAGTCACAGCTGCGGTGCTGCCGGCGTTGATTGCAAGCACTTCAGTGACCCCTGAGGCAGCCTGCGTCTGAGCCGAAGCCTGCAGCGAGTTTGTGAAACCAGCACCGTTGACTGCCTGCACGATATAGAAATACGTTGTCGCTGCAGTAAGGCCCGGATCGGAGGCGGTTGTGGATGTCAAACCTTGCGCGATCTGATTGGCTGACGACGGCGCAAAGCCGGAGTTTGTGCTCCTGAAGACGGAGTACGTTACACCCGGAGTGGTACTCGCTGTCCAGCTTAGGTTGATCTGGCTTGCCGATACCGCCGTCGGCGTGACGCCGGTAGGCGCTGCCGGCAGAACAGGAGCAGCGTTGCTGATGGTAAGGACCAGCGTTGCCGTGCCGGTCTGGCCAGTGGAGCTAGTCGCAGATAGAGCGACATTGAAGGTTCCAGCCACTGTCGGTGTGCCCGAGATCAATGCCCCGGTACGACCAAGACCTGCGGGTAAGCCGGTTGCATTGAAGCTTGCAGCGGCAGGATTCGACGTGATGGTGTAGCTGAAAGGCTGACCAACAGTTGCAGCCGCTGAGGTAGCGCTGGTAATCACCGGTGCTGCCGCGTTGACGGTCAGAATCAGATTTGCGGTACCCGTCTGGCCAGACGAGTTCGTGGCTGAAAGAGTGATGCTGAAGGAACCGGCCACCGTCGGCGCACCCGAAAGAACTGCGCCATTAAGGCTCAATCCAGTGGGCAAACCGGTTGCGTTGAAGGTCGAGGCGGCCGGGTTAGAAGTAATGGTGTAGCTGAAAGGCTGACCAACAGTTGCAGTCGCGGTAGTCGCACTGGTAATCACCGGCGCCGCTGCTTTGACTGTCAGGTTAAGAGTAGCCGTACCTGTTTGACCAGTGGCGCTGATGGCCGACAAGGTGACGGGGAATGATCCAGTCACCGTAGGCGTGCCCGAGATCACCGCGCCCGTCAGGCTCAGTCCCGCTGGCAAGCCAGTTGCCTTGAAGCTGGAAGCGGTCGGGTTAGAAGTAATGGTATAGCTGAACGGCTGACCGGCGATTGCAGTCGCAGTAGTAGCGCTGGTAATCACTGGCGCCGCCGCATTGACGGTCAGGTTAAGGGTAGCCGTGCCTGTTTGACCTGTAGCATTCGTGGCCGACAAGTTGATGGTGAACGATCCGGTCACCGTAGGCGTACCCGAGATGACTGCTCCCGTCAGGCTCAGTCCTGCAGGCAGGCCGGTTGCATTGAAACTCGAAGCAGCCGGACTGGAAGTGATGGTATAGCTGAACGGCTGACCAACAGTTGCGATGGCAGACGTAGCGCTTGTGATGGTTGGTGGCGTAGCACCTGCGGACGCGAAAGACCCAATGACCTCGAAGTCTTCTAACGAGTAACCGAACGTTGTCGTCCGGCTCGTGCCGCACATACGGACAAAGCGGCCATTGCCATTCAGGCCACTATAGGTCTTGATACCGCCACTCGTATTACCCGTAACGTTCACGAGGGTCGTCCAATTCGGCGAGCTGCAGTTTGGAGTAGCCGCTTCAGGGAAGACCGCAGGATTGTTGCTTACCTGCAGCACGTAGTTGGCCCCGGCAGCATTTTCCCAATCCAGAACAATGGAGTGGATGTTTGCAGCACTATTGAGGTCGATTACAAGCGATTCAGGATCGACACCCTGCGTGCTCTCCCAGCGGGAGTTCTCACTGGCGATGTTATCTACCGCAAGTGCGGCAATGTTGCCGCCATTAGAACTTGATGCACTGGTCTGCTTGAATGCAGCCAGAGACACGTCCGTCTGGATAGGCAAGCTTGGTCCAGCGAGGCTGGCCGCCAGGCTTGAGTCCGTTGCATTCACAATTCCATCAAGATTCAGATCGAATTGTGCATTAGCTGACGTGATCGCGGTGATGGGGTTGTTGTTATTGTCTGTGATAACAGTCGTAATGGCACTGGCATCGGCGTTATCGACGATATGATCGCCCGTAACGTCTCCCTCTAAAACATTGAAAGGAAGATCGTAGGATTCATTCTGCGCGGCCTCGCTCGTGACGCCGGTCAAATGCAACTGGAGCGCCTGGGCGTTTGCTACATTGGCAAGCACCACCGTAACGATCATCTTGGTTGGGTCGAGTGTGACCGAGCTCACGCTTCCCTGCACCGCCTGCGTGGAACCCGGCTGAGCGTTGAGCACGGCCGCGGGAGTGGATGAAAGCGGCTGCGCAAAGTTCAATTGGAGAGTGTAGGTGCGGTTAGGTGCAACGCGCGCCTCAGTCGTGGGAAGTCCAGACGGCCCGAACGGATAGAGTGGAACACCCACGGGAACTCCCGCGTGAGTCTGAATCGAAGAGGCCTGATAAACGGTATCCGAGAATTCATTTAGCAGTTGAGCCGAAGTGAGAGCGGTGTTATAGACACGGACCTCGTCAATATTGCCTTGGAAACCGTCCGTGGAGGTCTGGTCATTGGGGCCGTTTGGAAAAAGATTTTGCTGACCAAACCACAGATCACCGCCGCCATTGGCATTCTGCGCAGTTCCCTGTCCAGCAAGCTTGCCGTTTACATAGAGGTACCGCTTGTTATTGGGACCGTCTTGTACGAGTGCCAACTGTGTCCAGGCTCCAGCCGTTGCCGCCGATCCGGTGATGACAGTTCCAGCACCGCCCGGAGTTCCGCTGCGGGCCTCCCATTGGCCGTTGAGATTAATCCAAAGACCATACTCGCTTCCCTGGTCTCTTGACTTTACGATGATCGAAACACCATCAAGACCGTTCGTGCCTGACGGACCGCCGAAGCCCTGCAGGGTCGTGGGGTTGACCCAGGCAACAAGACTGAAGCTCTGGCTCGCAGTAAATTGCAGGTCGGAAGCATTCCTGACGACGAGCCGGTCGATGACCGTAGTGCCGTGATACTGCCAGGAACCACCGATATAGCCACTGGGAGTCGATTCAATCTCATTCGACCCACCGGTCTCATCCTTTAACGCGGTATGACCATTCCCGGTAAGGTCTACGGAGCTGTTCGCGCTCTCTCCCTGTAGGGTTCCTTCGTCCATCGGCCAGTAGGCAACCAGCCCTGGTTCAGAGTACTGCGGGAAGGTGGTGGCTGAAGCGATGTTGCTCGAGTTTGAAGAGCCTGCGTTGTTGGTCGCCTTGACCGTATAGAAATACGTCGTATTCGGCGTCAAATTAATCGTGGAGGTTGAACCGTTCGTCGCGGTAACGGTCTCAAGACCGGTGTCGACAAAGCTCAAGTCTGAGGTCGACGTGATCTGAACAGGAACGCATGTGGAGCACGTCGCGCGAAAGACATTAAAGCCGGTGTGCGCGGTCGCCTGGCCGCTATCCGGATCGGTCCAACTGACAGTAATCTGCGACTCCGAATCCGCCTGTGCAGACACATTGAGAGGAACCTGCGTCGGAGCTCCTGGCGCAACTGGCGCCTGGCCGTAAACGAAGAGATATCCGGGCTTATTGTCCGATGGCTGCACGAATGTTTCCGGAGCTCCGCTGGAAGAGGTGGTCGTTCCGGTCGTGGTTGGATTTTGATAGCAGGAGAAAAACACATTTCCGCCCGACACAATCGGCAGCGAGAATGTTGGAGTGATGCACGGATTGCCCGAGCCGTCATCCACCTGAATGTTGTTTTGCGAGAAGATAGCACCCTTGGCCAGATTGCTTGCATCCCAGGCACGTATGCCGTTTGCAGTCTGCCAGACTAGCCCGTTGGTCGTGCCATTCGCCGAAATGAATACTCCGGCATTCTTATCGACAGGGCCCTCCGGCGAAGCATCCTCCGTGCTGGAGATATAGGTGTTCGTAGTTTGGTTGAAGCCAACCGCACGTGATCGCGCTCCGGAATTGCCTCCCGAAAAGTAGATGCGATGATTGAAAAGGGCCGGCGTATTGAAGAAG
This sequence comes from Granulicella mallensis MP5ACTX8, assembly GCF_000178955.2. Lineage (NCBI taxonomy): Bacteria > Pseudomonadati > Acidobacteriota > Terriglobia > Terriglobales > Acidobacteriaceae > Granulicella > Granulicella mallensis. The sequence continues at coordinate 3,526,946 of NC_016631.1, forward strand.
CCTGTTCCGTTGGGAAAGGTGATCTCCTGGACAACATTGTCATCCTGAAAGTCGACCGGGATGCTGCTACTGACCGCGCCACCTTGCGACGTATCGATGCCGCCAAGATTCGTACGGTCGAGGACATACATAACGCCCGCCTTACCGCCACCGATCAATAACTGTTTCGTGCTGCCGTCAGGAGCGGGAGTGTCGAAGAGCAAGGGGCCGCCTGCACCGAGATCCTGATCTCCATTATTGAAAGAGTCCCATTGTGCCGGCGTAAACCACACACTGGTATCAGTAAAAGGAACCTGCAGTTCGTTTTGACCTCGGTACGCTACGGTTCCAGCCGGAGTCGTATCGAAAGCAAGCACGCTCATCGGCCAATTGGTTCCCTTTGAAAATACATTGCCTTGACTGTCCAGGCCCATGGCGGGCAAAGGCTTGTTATTAGAGTCCTTATTGTCCCAATTGCCGCCGTTGCCGGTAATTACATACATCTTGTTTAACGCAGGATCTATCGCAGGACTGGCGCCCGCCATCCAAATTCCGGCTTCAAAGGTATTATCCGGCATTGTCGTAAATTCAGTTGTCTGCTGCAAAGTAGTCGCGTTGTATCCAACGATGAAGCCGGAGTAAGGCTGTCCATCACTATGCGACGCGTAGGCCAGATAAAGCGTGTTATGGCCGTTGAAATTGTCCAGTGTCAGCGCTGATCGCAGATGCGAATGAAGAGGATAAAAAGGGATGGTTCCGGCGGGAGCGGCCGGCTCATTATCATTCTCGCAACCGTTGTCGCTAGGCGTATTGGGTACGTGGTTCGCCTGAGAGCAAGGGGTGCGATTGTCACCGCCAAATACGCCATTGAACTGAGGGTTGATCACAACGGGGCTACCGTTCACAGGCTGCCCTGTCTTCAGGTTGATAGCCCAAAGCAGTTGCTCATACGGATGCGAGGCCGGGAGAGCTCCGGTGTCCTTCAGCGCCGACACCACGTAGATGATTCCACCTTTGGGATCGATCACCGGTGTCGCGGTATCGCCAAACAACGGCCTGATGTCCAATGCGGAATCAGTGTCTATCTGAGGGATTGGCACGGCTGTCTTGTTACCCGCCGGAACAAGATGCAGGCTCCAGATCGGGTTTGAAAACCCAGTGTTAGGCCGGTAATTAGGTTCTTGATCGGCGTCGAAGGCGTATAGAGTCGCATTCTCCGTAACAACGAAGACGACATCCTTGTGCTGCTGGCCATCGGCCCAATTTCCCGGAAGCTGGCCGCTCGTCGCACCACTTAAATAAAGAGGTTGCGCGAAGATCTGTCCGTCCACCTTCTCGGCATAACGAACAACGAGGTTGCCGTTTGTGCTGACGAACGAAGGAGTGAGGACAGTCTCATTTGCGTTCACGCCCGTATGCTTAGTGTCGACCTGCCAAGTGGTGATGTCACTCTGCGCCGATACAGTAGAGGCGCAGAATAATCCAATAAGGCAGAGGAATAAGAAGCGTGCAAGCGATAAGATTCGCAAAATTAATCTCCGGTAAAGCGAGTGAAGGCACAAGCCCATCCTGCTCGGCTGAAGCCAAACAAGGCACTGGACAGTTAGCTCCCAGGGAAAGACCAGGGAAACTGAAATGAGAATGTGTTGCGTGGTGCTAATCCGTAACAAAAGAACGCAAAAAGCTAATGAATGTATGGGTAGAGCAAATCACACACATCTATAAAACAGCGATGAAGTCTGGAAAGCATCTCCGCTTACGCTATGTCAGCAATGATGGAGTCTATCGTACAAGCTCTAGATCGCCTCTTTCGTTCTCTGGGTTGCACTTCAAATGATTTTCATGGAGGGTTGCAAATGTAATCTAGCACGTCAGACTATGGATTCAATCCGCCGCAATGTCACTTTTTTGTCACTTCTGTCGTAGTCTTATCAACATCGCCTAAAGATCAGGCTCTACCGCTCCCATACGTCCTTGTGGAGATATCAGATACCCCAACCAGCCACCAGTTTGAGACTGGTTGGCGCTGACGTTTCTACAATATGAATGCCAAACAATTGCGCACGATCGCAGCACTTCAGAGTTAGCTATCTGATCCCTTATGTTTTCTTCACACTTCGCCCTTCGAGCAACAACCACGCTGCTCAACGAATGACTCTAAAATCTATGGACAAAGGCTTCTATTAAGAGAAACACCATAGATGCACATTTATTCCCTGGTTAGAATCTTTAATGAGGCCTCTGCTCTCGCAGATGTTGCGCCAAGGAAACACGGATTCTGCATCTTCCCTGTTTCATGGCAATCTAAGTGGAGCATCTGTAACTCAGGAGCATGCATGTCCAACACCGTAAAGATTGTCCGCTTTCATAAGACCGGCCCCGCCGAAGTCCTTCAGTTTGACGAACTCGCCCTTCCCGAACCCGGCCCGGGCGAGGTTCGTCTCCAGGTCAAAGCTCTTGGGCTCAACCGCGCCGAGATCATGTTCCGCAACGGACAATATCTCGAGACGCCTGTTTTCCCGGCAAAGAACGGTTACGAGGCCGCAGGAATCATCGAAGCCGTTGGCCTAGGCGTCGATTCCAGTTGGATCGGCAAGACCGCCAGCACCGTTCCCGGAACCTTCAAACTCAACGCTCATGGAGTCTACGGCGAAGTCGCGGTCGTTCCCCTTCATGGAATCGCCGAATATCCTTCAACGCTCTCGTACGAACAAGGCACATCCATCTGGATGCAGTACCTCACCGCATACGGTGCACTCATATGGCTCGGCCAGATCACTAAAGAAGACTTTGTTGTCGTCACCGCAGCCAGCAGTAGCGTAGGTATCGCGGCTATTGAGATGGTCAAGGTCGAGGGCGCCACAAGCATCGCCGTCACCCGCACCGCAGCAAAGAAAGCCGAACTCCTCAAACGAGGCGCAGATCATGTGATCGTCACTGACGAAGAAAACCTCGTCGCCCGCATCAACGAGATCACCTCAGGCAAGGGCGCGCGTATCGTCTTCGATCCCATCGGTGGCAAGATCCTCGAATCGCTCGCCGAAGCCACAGCCTCCAAGGGAATCATCTTCGAGTACGGAGCACTGGCACCGGAACCCACTCCCTACCCTCTTTTCACCGCACTCTCCAAGTTCCTGACCGTCCGGGCCTACACGCTCTTCGAAATCCCCCCCGATCCAGTATTTCCCAAGGCGAAGCAATACATCTTCGACCATCTCGCTTCAGGCGCTTTCAGCCCCCTCATCGATAAAACATTTCCCTTTGCTGAAATCGTTGAGGCCCACCGCTATATGGAGTCGAACGCTCAGATCGGCAAGATCGTCGTCACGCTCTAATTTGCACGAGATGCTAGGGACCCGGCGCCCGGCAAATCGTCTATAGCTCCAACTGCAAACGCTGAGTCCGCAGAGGACGCCAAGTTGACGCAAAGAAAACTCTGCGCAAACTTAGCGTACTTCGCGAACTCAGCGTTTGCAGTTGGAGCTACCCATGACCGTATTCAGTGTTCTCCCACTTCACAGACACCCCCTCTTAGAAGCTGGTCTGATTCCAAACCGCCAGAATCTTTGGAGATATATATTTCTCCGCAGGTTTAAAGTGTTCCCCCTTTGCCAGGCGGAAGTTCAGCACCGCGTTCCGTTGCAGTTTGTCGTAATCATTCTTGTCCGACAAAAACGCATCGGCCATAAAAGAAGCTCCCAGATAGAAATAGGCTGCTCCCTTCTTAGTCCCGCCCTGCTTTAGATAAAGCGATATATCGGCACGTGCTTCTTCGAAGTTCGATTGACCATAGCTGCGAACCCCCTTGATCAGAGCATCTTCCAGGTCTTGAGGGTCTTTCTGCATCGCGCCCATCAGCCGTAGTTTTCCTGCAACTGCGGTCTGCTGCTGAGGATCGAGAGCCAACACCTGGTCGTAAGCTGAAATCGCGGCTGGCGTATTCCCTTTCGCTTCGTCTTCCTGGGCTTTTGCAAGAAACTCCTTGATCCTTACCACGTTATCGACCGGCTTGGCCGCTGGCTTGCCGTTGTTATTGAGGCCCTGCGTGCCCGGATCAGGAGTCGTTTTTGGCTTGCTGTCACTCTCTGCAACCTGTGGCTTTTCCGCCGCAGCCAGAAGTGTTGTGATTCGCTGCAACTTGTCTGCGGGATTACCCGGACCATTGTTTTTGATTACCAGGGCAAAGCTATATTTCTGCTTCGCAGCGGCGTATTGCCCTTGCTGCAGATAAGCATCCCCTTCATTCATCGACTCGTTGTAGACCTGAATGTTGGTTACAATCTGCTTGAGATACGGGAGGATGCTGGTATCCGTTATAGAAGCGGCTACGGTGGACGCCGTAGAAAAATCGCCGCTTTCATAGGCTGCCTGCACCTGTTTCAATTTCTGCATCCCGGTGTCTGCAGGCTGCGACAGATGATTCAACAAACTAGTTGCCTGCTGAATCAACTGCTGTGCTTCGTCGTGGTGTGGACCAAAGGAGATCTTCTGCAGATCGCGGATTCCACCGACATAATCTTTCTTCTCGAACTTAGTCCTGCCATCGAGAAATAATTTGTCAAATTGGGGCAGCTCTTTTGCAATGGCTTTCTGCACGCCCGCGCACTTCTTCTCGTACTTGCCGGGATCCAGCTTTGCCGCCTGGCAGATATAACCTGCTGCGCGGTCAAGCTCTTTCCTCTCCAGAGCAGCCTTGTACGCAGCATTCAGGTTGTCGAGGTTATCGTCTGCGTGTAGAAAGGCTGGCATCAACATGGCAAGAACTACCAGGCATGCTCCATAAAAATAGACCTGTTTCATGGCTGATCTCCTGACAGCAGCAGCTTTATATCCGGCTCTGCAAAGGTGCTGGTGCAAAGATGCTTCTCCAGCGTAAGTTGACAATGTTCCACTTGATTATTCTGATCTGCGCTCTGAAAGGTAACCTGATAGTCGCCGACCTGCAATCCTTCCAGGCGCATCGGCGTACTATGGTCTCCCGCAGGAAGTTCCACACGATGTCCCTTCCCATCCGTAACCTGCTGAACAACCGCCCATGGCGACGCATTCAACTGTAGATAGGTCGTCGCTAGAGGAACCGGCACGGAAGGACGCACACTTCGCCGCCATACGAGCCCCAGAACTACCGCAAGGATCAGTCCTGTAGCGATATATGCCCAGGTCCAGGACCTCCCCTTTACAACGTTCGGAAGAGCTTTCTCACCAGCACTCGGCTTCGTGCTCGGAGTCTTCGACGCCATCTTTAGCTGAAGCTTCCAGTCGGAGCGCACCTGCGCATCCGCATACTCCGTAAGCTTCTCTGGACGGCGCAATATCTCCCGGGCTTCTTTTGGCTCATTGCGCAACAAGGCTTTGCTTGCTTCGTCCATAGAAGCCGTAAGGGAAGCATTTGCAAACGACAGCCTTTTGCCTTTTGCTTCAGCGATTGCCTGCGCCAGCTCAGGCGACTCTCCATGCGTCCGTCGCACCGATTCGAGAGCATCCATACTTCCCCGTAAATCCTGCTTTGCCAGGGATGTCTCAAAGTGGACGATCGCCGCCTGGATCGCTCTCTGGATATTCGCTTTCTTATTGAGCTCCTGCCTCAGTGCGCTGATCTTACCGTTCGAGATCACCTCAGGAGGTTGACTCTCCAGCAGCCGAAGAGCTTCCTGTAGATCTGTTTCAGCTAAGGAACGCACATGGGATTCAATCGACTCCAAACGCTGCAAGGCTTCTTGTAATGCTTGCTGCGCCTGTACGAGGAGTGCGTTAAGCCCGGGATCTTCCATATCTGCAGCCACGGGCTCGAGCTTTGCAATGGCGGCCTCATACTTCCCTGCGCTCATAAGCGCCTGAGCCTCTGCGCGTGTCTCGTCGCTCCGCCGCTGACGCGCCAGTGCCTGTTTCTCGGCCCTTGCAAATTCGAGCAGCGAGGTTACATCTTCTGTAGTGCCGCACTCGATCCGTACAGACTCGAGAATCTGGATTGCCTTATCAAACTGCGTTGCATCTATCTCCGCTCGAGCCAGCTTCATCGCTTGAGCCAGCAATTCCTCTCGCTTCAGGCGCTTAATCTGTTCTTCCAGGCGGAACTTAAGCTGAACCAGCCGCTCGTCGCCCGGCACCTGTTCCAGCGCGGTTTCTACCACGGCAAGAGCTTCCGCTGGCGCATCCGAAAAGAGATTCTGCGCCTTTTGTGCTGCGGCCTGCGCCACCTGCTGCGCCTGGAACTCTCGTTTCTTCTTTTCCGTTTCCACCTTCAAGCGAAGCAGGAGCGTCTCGGTCGGCAGCTTCTCCAACGCCCGGTTTAGCTGCTTGAGGGCCTTGTCGAAATCCTCGCGATAGATACAGTCCTGCACTTCGGCAGCGACCTGCTCGTTTAGTTTGCGGCGGATCTCCTGATCCTGGCGATTGACGGCTTCATGAAGGAGTTGCTGCACCTCCTGATGGGTTGGATCCAGCTCCGTTGCTTCGCGCAGACGCGCAATCGTATCCGTATAACGCCTAGAGATATAACTTTCGCGAGCTATCTGCAATAGTTCCTGCAGCTTTTCCTCGTTACTTTTTCTCTCGATCTCGCGGAGAACAGTCGCATAGGCATTGCGAAGGTCGGTGTTCTTTTCATCCAAAGTGATCGCCTGCCCAAGCAGGTCCTGCGCTCCAATCAGGTCGCCACGTCCACGCGCGCTCACTGCCTGCTGCCGAAGCAGGTCGATTCTGTCGTGTTTCTCCTTCAGGCCCTGAATACTTTCCAGTCTCTCAGCGAGCTGAAGTGTATCCTCCTGGTCGAGCTTGATGGCCTGCCTGTAAACCTGAATTGCTTCGTCATAGCGCTGCGAATAGACAGCCTCTTCCGCTTGCTCGACGAGCTGTCGCACCTGTTCGGTCTTCTGGGTTCGGCTAAGTTGTTCCTGCACTTCACGCATCATGCGCCGAACATCGGCATCCTGCGCATCGATCCGTTGCAGATCAAGCAACACCGTTCGCGCATGGGCAAGCTGCCCCTGCTCCATCAGGCGTTTGGCAGAGACCATCAGATCGCCCATACGCTCTTTTTGCAGGCTGCCAGAGATAGCTTGCAGATCGAAGGCCATCTCCTCCGCTGTGCTGTAGCGGTCATCGGGGTTCTTGGCCAGCGCCCGCTCAACAATTGCAATAAGCTCTTCGGGAAGATCCTGGTTGTAGTTCCTCAGAGGAGGGTAAGGCTCGCTGATGACCTTGTAGAGGGTAGAGACATTCGCCCCGTCAAACGGCAACTGACCAGTAATCATCTGGTACAGGATCACGCCCGCAGACCAGATATCCGAACGGCCATCGCTCATCTCGCCCTTCAGACGTTCCGGTGCGATGTAATGAAAGGTACCAATCAACGCATCGGTTTTCGTGAGACGTGTTGTCTGATCCGCCAATCGCGCGATGCCAAAGTCGACAATCTTCACCCTGCTGTCCGGTTGTAAGATCAGGTTTGCTGGCTTGACATCGCGGTGCTGTACCCCATTCTGGTGCGCATATCCAAGCCCAGAGCAGAGTTGCTCAATGGTCGATAGCGTTTCCAGCAGAGAAGGCCTCTTGCCCGTGCGGAGAATCTTTTCCAGCGATTCCCCAGCGACATACTCCATGGCGATGTATGGATTGCCTTCGTATTCGCCAATCTCATAGATCGTTACGATATTCGCATGGTTCAGTATGCCCGACCTGGCCTCAACATAAAACCTCTCGCGCAGGTCCGGCGTCGTCTCGGTGAGAGTTTTAATCGCTATCTCACGGCCGATGAGTTTATCTTCTGCCCTATAGACAATACCCATGCCACCGCGGCCAAGTTCACAGATCACGTCGTATCGTCCAATACGAGTGGCGGTGGCGGCTGACAATGGATTATCGCTCATATTTAACTCTTGTCCTCAGATCGTTGGATTCCTTGCAATAGGAAGGGGTTACAAGTGTCTTCGTGTCGTTCCTGCTTCGTGTTATCGATACCTGCTGTATTTCAAAGTTGAGGGCCGCCATTTATGGCCTCATCAATCCTCACTAGACACAACCCATGAGCGGCTGTTTTATTCCCTGCCTCCAAATGGAATCGAGCGTGCCATGCCGGCAGCGGCGAAAACCACTGCACCGCAGTCCACGCGAGAACCATTGAGAATGTGGAAAAGTCAGAGCCTGCCGACGAGCATCCTCCCTCTCCGGCTCCAGGAAACGAGAGTTCCCGTGTACACAGCCAGAAGCAACGCTGTCGACCGACCCAAGACTTTCGGTAAAGGATCGCTGCCGTTGTACTGCAAACTACCCCCCCTTTCCCACGGAAAGACCGGCTACAACCCCACCGAATCCTCCCGCCCCCGCCGGAGGCGACCCCATCTCACCGATCTCGCAGGTAAGAGAGCCCATCATAATCGCGCCTCCGAGGGTTGTCTGATCGCCGACACGTGCGGCCGGCAGATGATTGATGAACACCCCCGTCGAACCTCGCACAATGGGATCATCACCATCAGCAGTGCATGCCGTCTGCCAGGTGACTGTCGCCGCAGGGAGATGATCGATAAGAACGGTAATTTCACCGGATGGAACGATCGGCCCTCCGCCTCCTGGGCAAATGTGTGGATCTGTAGCTCGAGCCGCTGGTGGCATCTTTCAATCTCCTATCTAAGACCTTCGGTTGCATTTTGTCCCGCTCCGCCCTGTTCAGAAACGACCTGAAGTCCTTTGAGAAAGGTATCGTAGTCAGGACGCACGGCCTTCAACGCAGAATCGGGGGTTGTGAGCGTCACGATACCAACCCAACGCCCAAAGCGGACATACGTCTGCGCATGAAGCATTGGGCCTGCTGCATCGGGTGCATGCCGCACCAGGAAGAGCGATGCTTCCTCTGCCTTAGGAAACGATATCGGCTGCGGACCAGCCATCCTCGGCGAATCAAGATACTGGCCTAACAGTTTGGACTGAGCTTGAATATAAGTCGAAAGTGTATCTTTGCCTTCCAGCTGGTCCTCTCGAAGAGAGACATTTGCAGGGGTACTCCCGGAATCGGGCAAGTCTTGGCGGATTCCGAAGCCCGCAATATAGCTCCACCCTTTTGGCAGCACCGTTATCCGCCAATTTCCTACCGTTTCGAATTGTTCCATATCTCTCGTCAAATCACATCGCAAGTAAAATCACAGCTACTAAACAGGCTGGGAGAAGGCGTTTCTACATCTTTCCACCCTTTGTTCCGTCATCTGCTTCATCAGGAGCTTCCGGAGTGCTGATCTGGACCGCAGTTCCGGAGCTTGCACTCCCTCCGCTGTTGATCAGCACCATTGTCCCGGAGATACTGACGCCAGTAGGGCCGATAGTGATAAAGCCTCCCGCGGCCTTGAGGCATATCTCCATGCCGCTCTCGATGACGAGATTCGTGGCCGCCTTAATATAGACCTCCGACCCAGCCTCGAGAGAGTAATTATTACCGACCTTTTCTCCGTGATCCTGCCCGACCTGCAGCGAATAGTTCTGAGCTACCTTTGCAACCCGATTCGCCTTGACGTTACTTTGCAGATCGCTGTCGATCTCGTCATAGCGGCTGCCTTTAACGATGAGCGAATCCTTTCCGCCGACGTATCTGCGATGGTCCATCTCGATTCGATGGTCCATATCTTTCTCCGCATTCATGAAGATCTGCTCGCTCCCCTTTTTATCTTCAAAGCGAAGCTCGTTCGCATTGGCAGCCGTGCCATTCTTCGAGGAACGCGTCAAGATACCTGAGCGCGTATATTCGGTCGCCGGATCGTATTTTGGTTTATTCACTCCGTTATAGAGCGAACCCACGACAATAGGAGCATCGGGATCGCCCTCGATGAAATCAATCAAGACCTCATCGTTGACACGAGGCCAGAAGTAAGTGCCCCACCCGGAGCCTGCCCAGGCCTGTGCAACACGAAGAAGCGTATTGTCTGTCTGGTTGGGCGGCCTGGTGCGATCCCACCAGAACTGCACGCAGACACGGCCGTACTTATCGATGTATGAATCTTCACCTGCCGGGACAACAACTTTACCCGTAACCACACCATTGACACGTGGCTTCGGTATGGTGCGCGCCGGACGGTAGACCAGCGAAGCGGGTTGTGCGGTAAAGGTATTACGATACCCCTCCCCTATACCCGTGCCGTCAGTGCGAAACGGCGGCATCTGCCGGCCATTGTGCTCGACACTCAACACCAGGTACTTGGTGTTCTGCACCTCGTCCGGGTGCATCGCCAGCGTGAAGGTATTACCCGAATCAAGCAGGCTTGCGTTCGAAACACCGAAGATCTCGACGGAACCCGTATCGCTGCGATCGCGCGCGATGTCCTGAAGCTGACTCTCGACTGTTTGAATCTTGCCATCGCTGCCATCCGTCTTCGCCCATGCGGAGGGAGCGTCAGCGTAGTCGTACTTCTCGTGCTCGTTGTCTCCGGTAACAGCTTTGCTTATAGAAGACGCAGGACTACTCGGCTGCCGCGCATACTGTGTGAAGCGGTAATCCCAGAGCGTGTGCTTGCCCGTGACCATCGCAGTGCGCACATCGAAGGCATGCACATACATGTTGTAGAAATCTCCACCATCCAGATCCATCTGCGGCATGTAGTTGAAGGTGCTCTGCACCGGACAGGGAGAAAGCTGAGCGGAGTTATCTGCGAGCACCATGATGTGGTCGCTCTGGGTGTGGATGAAATAGAAGAAGATACCGTGCTGCTCCAGAAGACGTGCGACAAAATCGTAATCCGTCTCACGGTACTGGGTGCAGTAGTCGAGCGGCTGGTAAGTGGCCTGGGTATCGTCCTTGGGGGTAATACTGTAGACGCCAAGCACAGCCTTTACGATCTCGATCACAGTCTTGTTCTGAAAGACACGCGTCTGTGAGTTGAGTGTCAGCAGCCACAGATTCGGTACGACTTCAGCCTTATAGACCAGAACCGGCGTAGTACTCTCATCCAACTGCCCATCGTGGCTTATCAGCTTCAGGCTACGCACGATTCCGTTGAAGTAACGCTGCCCACTCAAGTTATAAGCAATACCAAGGGTAACGCGCTTGCCGATAAAGGAAGCCGGCTGAATTGGATTCTCAGGAAAGCTGAGCAGTTCCAACTCCAGCTCCGTCAGTGAAGAGATTCCCTCGTGTCCTGAAAACCTCTCGACCAGAACTGCATCTTTGCCCAGTGGAGTCGTGAGCGAAAGCAGACGTCTATCGTGTGTGTAGGTTGGCATATCTATCGCTTACGCTTTCTATTTACTGAAGGTAGGCCAGGGCTACAGATCAGCCCTGGCACTTCCTGTTTGTGTACTAAGCAGTTGCAGCGGCAAGCTCAGGAGCGTTGTCCTCTAAGGCAACAGCGCTCCCCGTGCTCCATTGATAGGTGAATGCCCCAGCCTCCCCCACGCCTACCGAGACGGCAGTACCTGCATCTCCCTGCACCATGCGCAATAACAGCTCACGCGAGATCTCGGGGAGCATGGTATTCGACAGGATGTTATCTACGTTGCGTGCTCCACTTTCGACCTCAGTGCAGCGGCTTGCGATCTCGCTCAGCAAAGCGTCATCGTAGCGCAAAACGATCCTGTGATTCTCCTGCAGGCGACGGACAATCTTTCCGAGTTTAAGGCGGATGATCTGCTTGAGAGCCTCATCCCGAACCGGCAGGTAGGGAACGATCAACATGCGTCCGAGAAACGCGGGCTTGAAGATCTTGTTCAGCTCCGGCTTGATCGCATTCACCAGCGCCTCTGGGAAAGGCATCGTCTCAGGATCTGCCGTCAGCTTCATCATGGTATCGGTAGCGGCATTGCTGGTGAGAATCAACACCGTATTCTTGAAGTTGATGACGCGCCCCTCTCCGTCCTCCATGCTTCCCTTGTCGAAGACCTGGAAGAAGAGCTCCAGCACATCGGGATGCGCCTTCTCTACCTCGTCGAGCAGGACGACAGAGTACGGCCGGCGGCGCACAGCTTCGGTCAACACACCGCCCTCGCCGTACCCCACATATCCCGGAGGCGAACCCTTGAGTGCGGAAACAGTATGCGCTTCCTGGAACTCCGACATATTGATCGTAATGAGGTTGCGTTCGCCGCCATACAACAGGTCAGAGAGCGCCAACGCAGTCTCAGTCTTACCGACGCCGCTTGGCCCCACGAGCATGAACACGCCGACAGGCTTTCCTGGATCGTCGAGACTGGCGCGCGAGGTAAGTATGCGCTGTGCGATCGCGTCCATGGCATAGTCCTGGCCGATCACGCGATTACGCAGGTGAGAGGAAAGTTCCAGTACCGTCGCAAGTTCATCCTTGACCATCTTTCCAAGTGGAATTCCGGTCCAGGCTGAGATAACTTCCCCCACTATCTGCGCATCGACCGCAACTCTCATCATAGGTGACTCACCTTGAACCTCGGCCAACTCACGCTCGAGCGCTGCAAGTGCTACACGCGAGGGCGCTGCGGTGCTCTTATCATGATCGCCTTCGTTAGCGTCTTCCAACTCCGTCCGCAATGCACGAATCTTTTCAACCAGAGCAACCTCTTGCTGCCATTGAGTATTGCTGGTTACAAGCTTCGCCTGCTCGACAAGAAGCGCATCGGCAATCTCACGCAGCCGCTCCACGTGGTTCGCTCCAACAGCCTCTTCGCGACTCAGCATACGCGTCTGTGTCTCGAGATCCGCAATCCTGCGCTGCGCATCTTCGATGATGCCAGGGGTTGTGCTCTGGCTGAGCGAAAGACGCGCACAGGCTGTATCGAGCACACTCACGGCCTTATCGGGCAACTGCCGCCCGACCATATACCGATGCGACAAACGCACCGCGGCGGTCACAGCCTCGTCCAGGATGCGCAGCCCATGATGCTTCTCAAGCGCTGGGATCAGGCCACGCAGCATCGTCCCGCATTGCGGCTCGATCGGCTCCTCAACCTTGACGACCTGAAAACGTCGCGCCAGCGCTGCATCCTTCTCAAAAAACTTCTTATACTCGGACCAAGTGGTTGCAGCGATGGTGCGAAGCTCTCCACGTGCCAGAGCAGGCTTCAGCAGATTGGCAGCATCATTCTGCCCGGCCTGGCCACCGGCGCCGATCATCGTATGCGCTTCATCAATGAAGAGAATGATCGGATGAGGTGAGGACTTTACTTCCTCAATCAAGCCCTTGAGCCTGTTCTCAAACTCACCTTTTACGCTTGCTCCTGCCTGCAACAGCGCGAGGTCCAAAGAATGAAGCTGAACGTTGCGCAGCGGCGGCGGCACATCGCCAGCCGCAATGCGCAAAGAGAAGCCTTCCACAACCGCGGTCTTTCCTACACCAGCCTCGCCGGTCAGAATCGGGTTGTTCTGGCGGCGACGCATCAGGATATCGATCACCTGGCGAATCTCCACATCGCGGCCCAGTACGGTGTCTATCTTTCCCGCTGCGGCGTTTGCCGTCATGTTCACGGTGTACTGGTCGAGATGAGGCGTGCGGCGTTGCGTACCGGACGCAGCCGTTCCAGAGGCAGGTCCGGACACATCCTGCCCAAAACCGATAGCGGTAGTCTCTTCGCGAGACGAGCTAACAATATTGAAGAAGTCTTTGCGCAGAGCTTCGACAGAGATCAACTGCAATTCAGAGCTGATCTCGCGAACGGTCCGAGACAGATCACTGTTCGTCAACAGAGCCAGAAGAGTAAATCCCGAGCGAATCTGTCCTGCCTCGTAATCGAGCGTAGCCAGCGTCCAGGCTTCGGTAAACATGTGCAGCAACTGAGGGCTCAATGCCGGCGAGCGCGCATTTCCCGTCTTCAGCTTGTCGAGCGAACGTTCGAGTTCGCGGGTCAGTCGTGACCGGTCCACACCATACTGCTTCAAGATGAGAGCGATATCGCTATCCGTCCCATCAAGCAGCTTGAGCAGATAGTGTTCGATCTCAATGTCGTAGTGCGTGCGCGAGACACACAGACCTGCGGCGCCTTCCATCGCGCTGCGGCAGGTGTCGTTGAGTTTCGCAATCAGGGATTTCAGGTTCACGTATTTGCTCCTTTTTCTTTAACGCTTGCGGCAATAACTAATAGCTAGTGCAGGCGGTACACAGCGTCCTCTGCATCGTGCAGAAACGGACGATTCTTCAACCAGCTTTCAAAGCCGAGCCTGCCCATTCCGTTTTGTTCCGGCGTTAGCAACACTCCCGGCACCTCTTCGCGTGCAAGCACCAGTCGCACCGCAAAGTCGAACTCTCCCTGTCCGAAGAGCCGCAACCAGGCTTCCAGTTGCCTGGCCGCAACACCTCCGGGAAGAAAGTCTTGGTACTGCTTCAGCGGCATAGGCCCTAGACGTACCGTCACTGTGCCGTGCTGGTCCCATACCGCATCGCCCACAATCGTGCCGATGCCCAGGGACTCTGATTGCAGCCCGGTATCGTTCAGATAGGTAAGATCCTCTTCCGGCAAAAGGTTCCAGTTTCCGGTAAACTCTTCGATTCGTACCGGCACTTCAAAGAAGTCGCTGAGCAGCTGCTTCAGCGCCTGCGAAGTCGGCACATTGCGTCCCAGCAGACCTGCGTAGTAAAGCATGGCCTCATCGGGCACGGCAGTGCGTTGCAACAAACCAGCAGTGCCGAATCCAAGCAAGCTATAGAGACTAGCCGTGACCGGGTCTCCACTAACCTGCCCACGCGTCTTATCCAGTTCGTAACCAATAAAGAAGCGATATCTCTTCCAACTACGATAGAAAAGAGAGACAAAGCGGTGATTGAAGAGGTTGAAGAAATCACCCGGGGCATAATCCTTCGCGCGCATACGGTCCAACAGATGCTCTGCATAGGGATGCGGCAGCGGCCCGTTGACGGTAGTCAGGCCGAGGAAGTTGACCTCCATGTCATTGGGTCGCGAGTCATTTTCACGAAAGCTTTGTATTTCGCTCGCAGGAAAGTTAAGTGACGTGCGCGAGGAGAAACGCACGACTTCGCTCTGAGGAGAGACGAAATAGCCTACCGGCTTCCGCTCGGGAAACAATCTCTCCAACAGGCGCACGGACTGAAAGAAGCGGAAGGAAAAGGGTTCTTCACTCAGCATATGGAATAGCGCTTCATGCTCGCGGGTACTTTCAACTTCTATAGCAGCACTCGACTGCCTGCTCGTGGCATCCATGTTCCCAGTCCCTCCTTTCGTAGATTGCTTTCTGCTCGCAACTGGCAAAAACTGTTCATCGACACATAGGAGCCGAGAAATCTCTCCAGCACACTCGCAAAGAGATAAGCTCCGCCATTAGCAAACTGCCGCTCGTCGAGTTCTATTTCGACGCGCGTCCCTCGTGCCGGAGTATTGCCGTAATCGGCACGCATGATGGCGAAGTGCCGTTTATTTCGCATGGCAATCAGTCCGGCAATCTGCGACTCCACCTGCGAGGATTCAGAGAAGTTATGAATGCGCAGAATCTCCTGCAAAGCCCCCAGACCGCCTTCGCCGAGCGAAAGGTAATTGAGCGATAGCTGCGAGATGAGTCGCCACAGCTGGCCCTTGCCGGCAGGCGGATCGAGCGAAGACGTGGGTCGGTGTAATGCTCGAATGCGCTGTACACCCGCAAAATTCACTGCCTCGAAGTCACCCTCCGCGGCTCCGAAACTCAGTTGCGATGGCAGGTCATGGTTAGAACAGGTGCAGTGAACCGTCAGCACTTCCGCGCCCGGCTCGGTGAGTGAACCGTTCAGATCGACCAGCGACAGAAACACGGACGAAGGCTGTCTCTCTTCAAAAGATGAATACCGGCGATTGGCATGCCAGAACACTCCCTGCTCCTGCGCGATCGTGTTGTAACGATAGGCATAGAGGGGTGCGAGAGGTGTAGTTTGCCGTTTGCTCGGGCTGGTTGCGAGCACGTCGTCGATTGAAAAGACTTCCATCATGCGGGTATAACGCGCATCGGCCGTCACGCGGTACTCATGTTGCGTCTGCGTCAGGAGTATCGGTTCGGCCGCCTGAGAAAACAAATTAATAGCCGGAGTGCAGCCAAGCCGCAGAGTTTCATTTGAGACACCGACCTCGAGAACTTGCTGACGTTCCGGCCTCTCGAATCGGCTGAAGTGAAACAGCAGTTCAACCTCATCACTCGCTGCGAACGCTGACATAGCTTCCAATCCCGAGAGGTCGAAGAAGAGAAACTTCTGCGGAAAGGCAAAGTACTCCTGCAGGAGCCGGTAGCCGTCGAACGAGCGCCTCGGATAAGGCAGCAGGCTCTCCTCTTCTTCAAAGCCCACAGGCCTGAGCGACGACGGCGGGATAGTGATCGTTCTTCCCTCAGGGGCACGAGGGTCTCTTAGCAGAATGGAGATGCACTTACTCGCCAACAACTCATACAGCGTGAAGACGACGTTGCTGTCACCAGAGATATAGAAGCGCAATGAAGAGATACCGAGTGCCCCAGGCTTAACATCCTTGCCACCGCGCAGCACCATACGTAAAGCCGCTGCAGCACCTGCAATCCTTACCGGACGCGGCAACTGTTCGGGCATACGCCAGGAACATTCCGCCACGGTGATTGGCCACAGTTCGACCGGGTAGGTGGTGCGAAAGCGGCACGTCATACCATCCACGTTTCTTCGCGTATTGAGCATCGTCCCCTCAGGCATCATCAGAGAGGAACTTTGTTTGCCAGCACTCTCAGCCTCGATCTGACATTCCACAACGGTCATCGCCGGAATGGGCCGCAGGTAATGCGGATAAATAAGGTTGAGGAGAGAGGAGGTCAGCTCCGGCAGATCGTCATCCAGGCGCAGATGAAGCCGGGCCGCCATAAAGGCGAATGACTCGATCAACCGCTCGACATGAGGGTCTTCGCAGCGATCCGGTTCGAGCAGCAGCCGGCTGGCCACGCGTGGGTACTTGCGGCCAAACTCCGCCCCCATATCACGGAGATAGGCTAGCTCGCGTTCATAAGAATCTAGTAACTCAGGTCGCATAGTTTCAATCCACCTGATATTCGCCAGTAGCGAGATCCAGTACGGTGTCGAAGGCGATCTCCTCCGGCAAAGGCTTCATCTGCATGCGAGCGCCAATGTGGAAGCGCAGCTTCTTTTTCTGCAGGTCTCCGTCTTCAAGGCGCACCTGCACTTCTTGCAAACGTGGCTCAGAGTGCTCCACCATCTCGGCGATTCTCTGCTGCAGGCGCTTCTGATCATCGGTTGAAGCGAGACTAAGCGAGCCAAGATCCAACAACCCGTAATAAAGAACCGTATTACGAGCAAGAGGATAGCCTTCAATACCTTCGATAGGAGGGCGACGCGTATTCAGCAGCCATTCAAGATTGCGTTTGATGCTGTCACGTAAAAATCGAATGGATTGCGCGCGGGTCGTTGGCCAGTCTTCAGTCGTGCTCAACCGGTCAAGTACAGATTGCGTTACCAATAACTCAGGCGCTCGTGCCATGTTCGTCTCCTTTCTTAGCTCTGTGCGGGTGGGGTAATGGCAAGCGCAACGCTCGGATCGATGGCGCACAGCCGCGCAAAGAGTGGGGCAGCGTCGAGCGTCACCGCGGAAGCACACTGCAGCAGCAGCACATAAGGCTTTGCGACGATCCCGCGTGGCTCCCAGCTTTCAAGCTTGCGGTCTTCCACTTCGCGTATAAGCTCCTGCAACATCGGCACTGCAACAGCACTATTGCCGCTCTGCAGACACAGCTCTGCGATCTGCAGGTTGCGGCTGTATCGCAGACGCCCAATCGATTGATGCTCCGCATCGCGCGCTAACATCTGAATAGCACCCTGAACCTGCCCCCTGGCAGCAAGCTCCTGAGCCGTATGGAAGAGGTCTTCTGCCTCTGCCGCGCCGGAGGACTCGCCTTCAGATACCAGTGCGACCACAGGCATGGCTATCGCAACAGGAGCTGCTGCCGAATGCTCCTCCTCATGATTGCCGTGAGCTATAGGAGGAGCAATCTCTTCTGCAAGCCAACGCATCGTCTCTGCATTTGCAACCGGTGTATCGTCATTCAACGTCCATTCCCGCAGCTCTGGCAATTCACGCAGTATCTGCTGCATCGCGACGGCGATGGAAAGCTGTTGCGCCTCCCAACCCATGGCTCTGCAACTTGTCCAGAGGTAACGATAAAGATCAAGCCATCCGCGGCCACAGGGAGTTCCAAGCGCTTCAAAGCTCTGGCGATGCAGTTCCAGCCAGTCCCCAGAACCAGCTACTCCTTTAAGGGCCTGCCTCAACTCCGAAGAGGGAGCTATCAGGTATTCCATCTGCCGACTTACGGAAATCCCACGCAACTCAGCGAGACGCATCGAGCTTCGTAGCAGAAATGGCAGAGGGCTGCTCGGATCCTGGCCACCCATATAAGTCACTGCAGACTCGATATGACCAAGAGCGTCGTCCCAACTTTCGCATGCCGATGTCTGCCTTTTTTCGGAGCGTAGTGGCTGTTTCGAAGCGGAGTGGGTGGGAGCCTGCGCAGACTGATCGTTTCCTTCGTCTAGGGAGGCCGTCAACGCGCTGGAAGCTTCACCATCAGAAGCATAGATTTCGCGTTCGATCTCTCCACCCGATGTATCTTCCGCCGGGTCGGGTTCCAGCCGACGCTTGTCACGCAGCAAGGAGCCGACGAGATTTTGTACCTCTTCGAGAGCCTCCCGCAGTTTGCGAAACGAAGGAGCCTCCTGCCCATAGCTCTCCTCGCAATAGACATCCAGTTCACGCAGCACTTCGATAGCGGAGACCAACGATCCATCGAGAGCCACATAGAACGCCTTCGGCGTAGCGGCAATCGCTTCATCTACCTCTTCACTTGTGAGCTTTCCATCAGCGATCGCTTTGGCGCGGACTTCCCGCTGCTGCTCGCTATTGTTCGCGTCTTCTTCCCTGCCGACAACACGTGCGGCTTTATACTCGAAAAAATTAATGGGCTCCAATGTAAGCCCGGCACCATAGACAAGCGCAGCATAGCGATTTGCGGCCCACTGCAAAGGGACAACGCGCAGGCCCGGATCGCCTTCATCAATCTCCGGGTATAACGTCTCCCAAAAGTTCTGCTGTAAATCAAGACAAAGCTGCAATATAGATGTCAGCGGAGAGATGCCCTCCTGCTTGAGGAGAGCTTCTCCCAGCCAGACAGCAAGGTGCAGGTCCTTACTCCGATTTGCCAACGCCTCGCCGGCTAACTTCGCAACAACCTTAAAGTCAGCACGTTTGCTCTGCCGCTCCCAGGCACCCGTCGGAAGAGAGTCGTCATCCTCCGTACGAGCCTCTTTGATCTGGTCATAGACCCGGTCATAGCGGAGGCTTGCGCCTGCTGGATTATCCCCGGCAATAGGTGTCAGTAGATCGTCACGCAGTGGCATTATCTTTCCTCTGCCGTAAGCGATGAATTACGGGTAAAAGTGAGCTCGCGCACGGAGAGTAAGGAGTGGGCTTCACCATCGACAAGAAAGCTCTTCTGCCCCAGAGGAAGCTCGTCCTCTTCGTTGCCTGTGTTCTGCCATACCGTTGTGCGCCCCAGACGCACCAGATCATCAGGAAAGGTTGAGCTGCCCGGAGAGAGCACGGGAAGCAGGACTTCTCCAAGATCCTGCAAACGAAAATCTGGAGTTGTCGTGAGGATAGCCGTAGCCCAGAGCAGATCCCGCAGGCGCTTAGGCGGCGCGATCTCTACCCGCTGGATATATCGAAAAGGAATGAGGGTATAGCTGCCAGCGATAAAGGCCTCAAGGTGAGTTCCAAACCGCGAGTCCTCATCCTCAAAAGAGCTAAAGGCCGTCCCGTTCAACGAACCTGAGACCGGACCAGAATCAGAATCTCTGGCTGGAAGCTGCCCACTAAGCAGGAGTTCTTCCCGAGTGCGTTGTGCATGTAGCGCAGCACGGTACAACAGCGCGCCGGCAAAGGCATCCTGATTTGCATCAGCAAGAATATCGAGTTGTTTCTCCGCACGATCATAAGCACCCGCGAAGCAAAGTAGTTCGAAGAGAAAAGTGCGCAGCCTGGTGTCACCAGGCTGCGTACGAAGCTCAACACCAAGGGTCTCAATGGCCGGGCCCAATTGCCCGGCCTTGTAAAGTGAAAGTGCATCCATAAGTGCTCTATACCTAGCTGCTTACCTGTGTCGTACGCGAATAAGAAACAGAACCCGTCGAGGTGAGAGTGCCTGTCGCCGACTGCATGTAGTACGTGATGGTGATTTGGTTATAGGACAGGGAGATGCCCAAATTGGGCATGGAAGACTGGCCACTGAACTGCGTGCTGGACACATAAGCCTCTGTCAACGCGAGAGTAAAGTAAGTTCCAGGAGAAGAGCCGGCCGTCTTCAATCCGGTCAGCGTAGCCGTAGCGAAGTGGGTACCCTTTGTCATTCCCTGAAAAAGCAGTGGGCCGCCCTTATCCATCACCAGATCGAGATTGAGATCGCCGCAGATTACCTTCCCCGACGACGAACCCGAGGTTGCATCCACGCTGCTCACGGAGTTGCCGCCGAAGCTGAAACTATTCACCTTGATCTGGTTGGTAGCACCCGAGGTCTGGGACTCACCCTGGCAACCTGGAATATTGAGGTAGTAATCAAGTTCGCCTGCATATGGCATAGAAATTCTCCTAATCTATTTGTTCTATTGGGAAGGGTTGTAGAGAAGTACTGCGCGAGGTTTAGCTGCGCGCAGACTCAGGAAGATCCGCAACAAGGCGGAGGGAGATGGTGAGTTCATCCAACTGGAAGTGCGGCTTGAGGAAAGCAACCGCACGGTAGGCACCAGGCTTGCCGGGAACCTCTGACACCTGAATCGAAGCTTCACGGAGTGGCAACTTCGCTTTGGCAGCGTGGGTCGCAACATCGTTCGACAAGACATAATGCGAAATCCATTGGTTCAGGAATATCTCGCATTCGTCACGCGACATGAAGCTGCCAAGCTTATCGCGCATAATCGCTTTAAGATAGTGCGCAAATCTCGACATCGCGAGAATGTATGGGAGCTGAGCGGAGAGCCGAGCATTCGCATTCGCCGCATCTTTGTCGTAGAGCTTCGGCTTGTTGCCGGACTGAACACTGAAAAAGGCCGCGTAGTCTGTGCCCTTGCAGTGCACCAACGGGATAAAGCCCTGATCGGCGAGTTCTTTTTCGCGACGGTCTGTAACCGCAATCTCCGTGGGGCACTTGAGTGCGACATCACCCTCATCGGTACGGAAGGTGTGTGCCGGAAGTCCTTCCACAAGGCCGCCACCCTCAACACCGCGGATCGCAGCGCACCAGCCATACCTTGCGAATGCGTTTGTGAGACGCGCACCCAAAGCATAGGCTGCATTGCCCCACAGATACTTGGAGTGATCCGTACCATCGACTGCTTCTTCGTAGTCGAAGTCGTCGACAGCTTTCGTCTCTTTTCCATAGGGCAGACGCATCAGAACGTGAGGCAGCGTCAACCCTACATAGCGCGAGTCCTCAGACTGGCGGAAGCTCTTCCACTTGGCATACTCGGTCGTATCGAAGATCTTTCCGATGTCGCGCGGGCTTCCAAGCTGGGTAAAGTCCTCGAGGTTAAGCAGATTAGCCGAGGCAGCAGAAAGGAACGGAGCATGAGCGGCTGAGGCCACCTGCGCCACTCGTTCCAGCAGCTCGATATCTTCGGGTCCACGTCCGAACTCGTAGTCACCGATCAGTGCAGCAAAAGGTGCACCACCGAAGACTCCGAACTCTTCTTCATAGACCTTCTTGAACAGGGAGCTTTGATCGAACTCCGAAGCTCTCTGCAGATCCTTGAGCAGCTCCCGCTTGGAAACATTGAGAACCTTGATCTTCAGCATGGAGTTGGTTTCGCTCTGGTCCATGAGGTACCGGATCCCGCGCCACGTTCCTTCAAGCTTCTGAAAAGACGGGTGGTGAAGAATTTCATTCAACTGCAGCGAGATCAACTGGTCGATCTGCGCAATGCGCGTCTGAATAGTAGCTTCAGCATCCCGGCTCACGGTCATGTGGCCTTCGAGTACCTGGGCCACAAATTCCTTGATCATGTCGCGGCCACGTTCCTGGCTCGCAGCATCCTTGCTGAAGCGTCCTTCGGCAACAATCTGATCAAGAAGAGATACGTCCTGTGCTTCGCCGTTCGCAGCGACCGTAGAGGTCGCTGCTGCAACTGATGTCTTGGTTGTGCTCAATTCGCACCTCCACTGGTGACTTCTTTACGCAGCTTGTCGCGCGTTTCCGTATTGGAGACCGCAGCCAGCAGCATCTCATCCAGCTTGTCGTTGCCCTGGAGGGTGCCGCGAAGATCCGAGAGACGCGTGCGCAGCTCGAGCAGCTCGCGCAGCGGTCCAACCTGCCGCGCAACATTTACCGGCTCAAAATCTTCGAGCGACTCGAAGGTCAGATCGACTTTGATCTGCGCTCCGTCACCCATATCGCTCAGCTTATTGGCGACAGAATAGGCCAGGTGCGGCTCCATACCCTTGAGCACGGTATCGAAGTTGTCGGGGTTGATCTCGACAAACTTGCGTTCCTTGAGAGCCTCGAGCGGGGTCTTCGGCTGACCGGTCAGGTCTCCGAGCACACCCATCACGAACGGCAGCTCCTTCAATTCGATCGCATCACCCACCTCGACGTCGTAGGTAATCTGAACGCGCGGCGAACGTACGCGATCAAGCTTATGCTGTGTACTTTCTCTTGCCATAGCGGCACCTCATGAAATCTGGTTGACTGCGCATTACAACTGCACGGAGGAATTACGGAACGAGTTCAAGCCTCACCCGAACAGTAACGATTGGCATCTGGACGAAAATATGACCATCGCCGATGTCGAGTAGCTGATTCCTTTGAACTTTGCTCCTTTACATCACGTACCTGCATGTCTAAACCCGCCCCGTCGCGGTTTATTCCCACTCATGCGATTTATTTTGGGTGTCGCCCTCAAAAAAATCGCGATGAGGTTTTCATGCTGCCCGGGCTTACAAGAAAATCAATTTGAGATTTATGATTCACGCATGGCACTGTTGCCCTGCCCCCCTTCTTCGGGGATAATCGTAACCAGCTTTGCAGGTCTGACATCGCAGGCAGCTACCAGACGCTCCAGAAGCAAAGCAAAACCCGACATGACGCCGCTCAGTAGTTGTGCTTATTCTGCAAATGCACATGGGGCCCTGTTCAAACGCGCGCAAGGAGCGCTTCACAATGTCTAAAATGCTTCCTGTTGTGTGGACAAAGGGCGTATTTCTATCTCCACAGCACCTTCAGGCACAAGATCGGTTTTTCCAGGACCTGCTGAGTTTTCGCGTCGACTCGCTCACATTCCGCAGTTGGGGTTTCATGGAGCTTGCCATCGACGGTGGCAGCGTAGCAGGTGGCAGCCTCGAGATTACCTTCTGCAGTGGTCTCTTCCCCGACCATCTCGCCTTCGACACAAATCACGGCAGTCCTTTGCCACGCGCCCGTTCTCTCGAAGAGTGTTTTCCAGAAGGCCGGCAGCGGTGCGCCTTCTTTCTGGCCATTCCGCAACATCGCGAAGGCGGTCTGAACATTGGATCGGAACGCGGAGGGCTGAGCACTCGCTTCTTTTCTGAGTTGCAACTGCTTCGTGACGAGACCGGACAGACGGCCAGCGAACGTCCCGTGGCGCTGGCTCGCAACAACCTCGCCATCCTTGCTGAAGGCGAGACGATGGAAGGCTCGGTACTTCTGCCGCTCGCGCTTGTAGAGCGGACGGAAGCGGGTCTCTATCAACTGAGCTCTACGTTCGTTCCGCCTCTGCTCGATGTCCACGCCAGCAGCTATCTGCTCGGCATTCTGCGCGGCCTGGTGGAGTTACTCGTCGCACGCAGCAGCCAACTTGCAGGGGTGCGCCGGCAACGCAATGAAAGTCTTGCCGACTTTAGCGCATCGGATATCGCAAACTTTTGGCTTTTGTACACCCTCAACACGGAGTTGCCTGGCCTGCGGCATCTGTTGGGCGCAACCAGGGTGCATCCTGAGACGCTGTTTACAGCGATGCTGCGACTCGCCGGATCTCTTACGACCTTTTCAACCACAGTAGAAGCACGCGATCTCCCGCGCTACGATCATGAGAATCTCGGAGCTTGCTTCTCGGTGCTCGATGCCTTGCTGCGTGAGTTGCTCGACACGGTTGTTCCCAGCAACTTCATCGCACTGCCACTGAAGCTGGTGCATCCAACGGTGTACGCGGCCGTGATCGACAAGGATGAATATCTTCGTTCTGCGCGGTTCTATCTCGCCGTATCTTCCACAATAAGGCGGGGAGAACTGATCTCACGCTTCCCTATGCTCTCAAAGGTAGGCTCAGGCACCCAGATTGAGGACCTGATTCGGCAGGCGCTTCCTGGTCTTCGGCTCGTCCATGTGCCTGTTCCACCCCGCGCCATTCCTGTACGCCTCGATTACCAGTATTTCTCCATCGAAGCGAGCGGACTGATGTGGGAATCGGTTACACGTGCACGCAACATTGCCGTGTATGCTCCAGGCGAACTTGGCGATCCCCAGATGGAGTTGATCATACTGCCGCAGTAAGATCCTGCACCTGCGCCAGCACCACTGGATCAACTCAGTGGTGCTGGTGCAGGAGAAACAGCGATACCAACACGGTAAGCAACACCAACAGTACACCGTTCATCACAAGCAGCCAGGGCGCGAGCCTCTCCAGCAAAGTACGAGCAGCAATTGCAGGAAGCGCGGCAGGAGTCATATGCGGCGCAACCTGGAGAACATTCACCGCCGCGCCTGCTGCGGCGTTATTTTGTTGTGGCGGCGTTGCAGGTGAAGCTGATGGTTGTGAAGGAGCAGCCTCACTGTTCGATCTGGCAGCCGCACTCTTCATGACGCGTGTAAAGTCGCTGGAAGCTTCCGAAGTGGGATTATTGTCTGCGACGTTGCGCTCAGAAGAAGGAGCCAGTGCAGGCAAGGAAGGGGTGGGTGTGGGGTTACCTCCCGGCCTGGGCTCCGGGGGGCGCTGGAGACTCTGAAGCAACTGCGTGAATTCGCCCGGTCGCGGAGCAGTATCCGGCGCAGAGGAAGAGGCAAACGAGGCAGAAGACTGAGCAAAGGAGCGATCCCCAAAAGCACGCGTTTCATCCGAACGGCGCGCAGGCGATGCGAAAGATGACTTCGCCGCATCGACGGGAGCATTACTTGAGTTAGAGCCCCTATCACTCCCAAGGGAGTTGAGCAATTCGGTGAATCCACCGCTTGCAGGCTGGCTGCGTACAGGATCGGAAAAAGCCGAAAAGGGCTGGGGTTGGTACGTCTCGGCAGGCACAGGTGTACCCTTAGCGAGAGGCTCTGTTGCCGGAGATAACCTGGAAGATCTGCCCGAATCGACCGAGGATGTCTTGGCCGGTTCAAGTGTCTGAAAAAACTGAGTAAAACTATCTCCTCCAGAAGAAGTCGAAGGAGCAGGCGGGTTTGCAGCAGGCAGTTCGCTAAGGATGGCAGGTTGCGCCGTGCGTGGTGTGGGTAGCTTCGTGAAGATACGAGTGAAATCCCCCGGAGCTTCGTTGCGCGGCTCCTGTTGCGTAGGAGGTATTGCCGGAACCTCGCGGCTTTTGCTCTCAGAAGCGTTCATGCCGGGGACTGCAGGTGGCTGGCTTTCCTGTTTCCCTGCATCAGGTTGTACCGCCGCAGCAGGATTCGACTCGGCACTATCCTTCACAAGAGAAAAAAGCCGGGTCACGCTGCCTTCAGCCTCAGGTCGCGAGCTCCGGATGTCGAGCTGCCCTAATAGCTGCTCGAAAGAGGCTTCTTCTTTCAAAGGATTAGTACCTTTGGAAAAACCTGCTCTGCTCTGCTCAGAATTGTCTTTGAAATCTTCTTTTTGATCGCCCACGCTTACCTACTCCACTAAGTGCTCCTGCAGAAAAATCATACTCTCCACTGCGTTTGGAGACACCCAAAGCCAAAGATAGTTGCGCGTTTATTACAACGCGTTTGCTATAAGTCTGCCACAAAATATAGCTCATAAATTGAGCCATATTTTTGCGGTTAGATTTCTACGTAACTGCAAACGCGGTAAAGTAGGTGTGGTATGAAGCGAAGGACAGCAAAATCGAATTGGCATAGTGGCGCATCTAAGGTCATCAAGCAGCACGTCATCAACTCCACACATGGGAAGAGCAGGAGAACCGCCTGACTATGAAGTCTCTTAGCAGAGTGGTCTGGACCGAGGGCATGTATATGAGCCCCCAACATTTCCAGGCACAGAGCCGATTTTATGAAGACACCGTTGATTTCGTCACACGGAGTCTATGGTCTGAGCCGTGGGGCCTGCTCCACGCACGCCTTGATGAAGATGCCCTGGGGAACGGGCGAATCGTGTTGCTTGAGGCAGCAGGCGTATTTGAAGACGGCCTTGCGTTTGAAACCCGCGGAAAAACTCCTGCAGCAGCACCACGCAGCGCTGAAGAACTCTTACTTCCGACAGACGCCGCTGTACTCCTGCATCTGGCAGTACCGGGCACGCATGCTTCTGGCCAGGTCTACAGCGTGCTCGATTCGTCGAAAGAAGGGCACGATCAGAACTCCTTCCGATTCCGTACGATAGCGCGCGTTTTGCGCGATAACACGAATGGAATCGATGAACGTGAAGTTTCGCTCGGAGAAGGAAACCTCTCATTGCTTACGGAACGGGAAGTGACTCCGGAGATGTCGACCATCCCGCTTGCGCGCTTGATGCGTGATGGCCGGGGTGGTTTGCTGTATGACCCTGAATACATCGCTCCTACACTGCGCATGTCTGCCAGTCCCGCGCTGATGTTGCTGGGCAAGCGTCTGCTCGAAATTCTTGCCGAAAAAATGGGGCCGCTCTCACGCGCCATGCGCCCGCGCGGGAGGTTTGAAGCCGGCACCGCCCCGCTCGACGTAGCGACTTACTGGTTTCTCCATGCACTGTCCACCTCTGCGCCTGTATTGCGGCATCTATGCGCTACACGCCATGCGCACCCCGAGCAGTTTTATCTGGAACTCGCGCGACTGGCAGGCGCACTCTCAACGTTTGCTACGGAAACTTCACTCGATGAGCTGCCTGATTACGACCACCGCAACCCAGGACATGCGTTTCGGGCACTCGATGCACACATTCGCAAGCATCTTGAGATGATCATGCCGACCAACACGATCACACTCACCTTCACACCGGCTGCTCCTTACATTCAGGAAGCTGATGTTCTGGACGAGCGGTGTCTGCGGCGCGCCCGCTGGATACTGGGCATTCGGGCCAATCTCGGCGAAGCGGACCTGATCGACGGTGTGCCAAGACTCATCAAGGTTTGCTCCGCGCGCTTCGTACCCGAACTGGTGCGCCGTGCTCTGCCTGGTCTCACCCTGCTGCATCTGCCTGTGCCGCCTTCCGCTATTCGCGCAGAAGCGGACAAACAATACTTCGCGATTGATCTATCAGGCCCCTGCTGGGAACACATTCTGCAAAGCAAGCGCGTCGGCGTTTATATTCCCGGAGAGATTGCCGAAGCGGACTTTGATCTCACAGTGGTGGTCGAGCCCAACGTCTGACACTGCAAAACCTGTAAACCTAAGCGCGGTACAAGGCGAATAAGTCCTGACAGCTCCATTTCCTGGGGATGTCAGGACTTATCCGTTTGAACGGACCTGCCTCTACTTACGCCTGTTCCGTAGGCCAAAGATTTATTTGGTCAATCCCTGGGAATAAAAGATTAGCTTAGGTGTTTTACCTGCAGGACTGCTTTGTTCGTCGAGGGATTGCCTGGAGCAATCTCAAGGGAGAGCCTTGCGCGTAAAGCAGAACCTGGATGCCGGAGTCTATGCAGCTTCAATCGATGACTTCTCATTCCTCATATTCGATCTGGCGACAGGAAGATAGAAAGGCGCAAATTATCTATGGCAGTTAGTTCACCTTCGGCGGCTGCACCACCTGCTCGACCTGCTGCGGCAGCACACACGATCGCCTCTCTCTTCAGCGAAGTCTTGACCGCAATTCTCCGCATTCGCTATGGCAAACAGACCATTGGCGACACGCATTCCTTTCGCGAGCACATGCGCAGACTGCTGCAGACCGCCATGCAGGAAGCTCGTAGTCTGGGGTATTCGAGCGAACATATCCAGATGGCAGTGCTAGCCACCGTCGGCTTTCTTGATGAGAGCGTGCTGAACCTTGCCAGCGCGGCTCCCGCGGATTGGGCCCGACGCCCTATGCAGGAAGAGCTTTTCGGTGGACACGTCGCAGGCGAGACCTTCTTCCAAAACTTCGCTGCCCTGCTGCGCGAAGAAAACAGCACGAAGGTAGCCGATGTGCTGGAGCTGCACTGTCACTGCCTGATGCTTGGCTACAAGGGACGCTATGCCTTCGGGAACGCGGGTGAACTTGCGCAGTTGCTGCGCGCCGCACAGGAGAAGATCGTTCGCGCTCGTGGAGGAGCAGGCACTTTGCTGCCAGGCCCTGCCACGCTGCCGCAGCCCGCTGCCACAGGACGCGATCGGTGGAGCTACCGCCTGATGATCGCGGCGATGGTGCTGGCAGCAGTGGTAATACTCTGCTTCGTGATCTACAGCCTGTCTCTAAAGGTGGGTGCAGCAGGACTCGCGCAAAACAAAATGATGCCAGGCCCCGTGTTACAGCATGGAACCCTGCAAGTTCCAGCGACAGATGTGCGGCCCGAGTGGCGAGGATAGTGATGCGAAACAAAACAGCAAATACGAGCATGCTGGATGCGCTACTGCGCGAAGCCGAAAACAAGCTTGGTTCCGCGGGCCGCAAGGGCAAGACACTACACACACTGCCCATGTTGTACCTGTTGGGCGACACCAATGCCGCCAAGACAACAGCCGTCCTGCGCACCGACTGGAATGCGGAATTGATCGCCGGCGAAGCAATGCGTGATGGCGAAGTCTGCCCGACCTCCACCCTGAACCTTTGGTTTGCCGATGGCGTACTCCTCGCCGAAACAGGCGCCGCGCTCAACGACTCCCCTGCGCAGAGGCGTCGACTCTTCGCCAAAACGCGCCCCGGTTCATGGCGAACCTCTTTTCGCGGAGACGCTCCTCTGCGCGCTGCCGTGGTCTGCGTAAGCTGTGAGCGCCTGCTTGGGGCCAATGCAGCCTCAGAGCTTGCGGCACTGGCCGCAAAGACAGGTGAGCAACTACGCGAGCTCGCAAAATTTCTAGGGACCGCTGTGCCGGTCTATGTACTCTTCACGAAAGCGGATCGCATCCCCTTCTTCGCCGCTTGGGTACGCAACCTGTCGACTGACGAGGCAAGCCTGTTGCTGGGTGCCGCGCCACGAGATTTTTCTGTACGTCCGGGCAGCACATGGGCAGAAACAGCTTCAGCCACCATCCTGCAAAGCTATGATGGGCTACTATCTGATCTCCAGGGAACAAGGCTTCCGCTGCTGGCGCGTGAGACCGACGGCCCCGTCGCTGCGGAAAACTATGAGTTCCCTCGTGAGATGCGCAAGCTGCGTAACTCACTCTCAGCATTTTTGATCGAGTTAGTTCGCCCCAGTCAGCTTCATGCGAGCCCTCTATTGCGAGGCTTTTATTTCACCGGCGTTCGCGCGCACATGGTGGAACAAATCATCTCAGAGGCGGCAGCAACTCCAAAAGCAATAGCCCAACAGGATGCCGGCGCCACCCGAATATTTTCGGCCTTATCTGCACAACAAGGCGCAGCATCTGCGGATTCTTTTGCTCCGCGTACATCCTCAAAGAAGACGGCTCAGTGGACCTTCCTGCCGCGTTTCTTTCCTCAGGCAGTGCTTCGCGACGCGGCGGCGCTCGCCGGAAGTGGCACGACACGGCAGGCTTCTCTGTTTCAGCGCTTTGTATACGGGACAGCTGCAGCTCTCTTATTGTTGCTCCTGATAGCATTCACGGTCTCTTACTCGAACAACCATACGATCGAGAAGCAACTGAACGCCGCAGACCAGCAACTCGCGCACAACGAAGCTGTAGGAGGAGCAAACGAGCTCGCGGCCATGTCTCAGCTCGAACAACTCGATATTCTGCGCTCTCACCTGGTACAGCTTGAGCAATGGCAGCGCGAAGGCGCGCCCCTGGGATATCGCTGGGGCCTCTATCACGGCAATACGTTGCTTGCGCCAGCACGCCGGCTGTACTTCGAGCACTTCCGCGCACTGCTACTCACGCGAACCCAGAATAACCTTATCGCAGAGCTCGGCGGACTGCCGGCCACGCCGCCACAAAATGCCGACTACAACAGCACCTACGAGGCCCTGCGCGGGTACCTCATTACAACGTCTTACCCGCAGTACAGCACCTCAGCCTTTCTGGCTCCTGTATTAACCAACCACTGGCAGAATGGCGCGACCATATCGTCCGAACACCGCGCTCTGGCACAGCGTCAATTCGCATTCTATGCGGATGAACTCACGCTGAACAATCCTTATTCGATAAGACCGGTCGACACCTCCGTAAATCAGGCGCGCACTTACCTCGCAGGCTTCGGTGGCTTCGAACGTATCTACCAGAGCATCCTGACTGCGGCCAGCAGGCAAACTGCCTCCATTGATTTCAATGCACAGTTCCCCCACTCTGCGGAGACGATTCTGGAACCACATATCGTCTTAGGAGCATTTACTCCATCCGGTTATACCTTTATGCAAAACGCTCTTGCTCACCCCGAGGTCTACTTCCGTGGCGAAGCCTGGGTACTCGGCGACAAGGCTCCGGCAACCATCGACACCGGTTCACTCAAACAGCAATTAACCACAAGATATGACACGGACTATATAACGACGTGGCGAGCCTTTTTGGACCAGGCCCATGTAGTAAAGGCCCGCAGCCTGGCGGAAGCGGGAACGAAGCTGGGCATCGTCTCCGGAACAAACTCGCCGCTTCTGGCACTTATCCAAACAGCCTCCTACAACACTTCTGTGCAGGATAAGTCCATCTCCGATGCTTTCCAGGCACCGCAGACACTCGTACCTCCGGCAAACAAGGACCAGTACCTTACAGCCAGCAATAAAAATTACGTGGACGGTCTATTAACTCTGCGCAGCAGCATTCAACAGGTAACAGCATCGCCTAGCGGCGCGCTCGGTCCTGCCGCAGCCGCCCCGATCGCCTCCGCAGCCTCTGCCGCGCATCTTGCCGCACAACAAACGGCGCAGGCCTTCCATATCGATGCGCAGGCACACACGGATGCAGTAACACTCGCGCTGATGGAGGCTCCGATCACCTCCGCCGATGCGCTTCTACGTGGCCTCGGACCGGCAGAAGCCAACGCAGGCAGCAGAAGTTTCTGTTCTGTCGTCAATGGCCTGTTCTCGAAGTTCCCATTCAACCCTGCAAGCTCTGTGCAGGCCACGCCCGCCGAGGTGACAGCCGTGCTGCAACCAAACTCGGGTGAGCTATGGCAGTTCTACAACACGAATCTGAAATCGTTGCTGGTACAACAGGGTACCCACTATAGCGAAGCACCGAACCCACCCATACGGGTGAACCCTGCATTCCTGCGCTTCTTCAACCGTGCCGCGGATCTTTCAGCCGCATTCTTCCCTGCGGGCGCCACCGCACCTTCACTCACCTTCACGCTGCATAACCTCCCGAGTAACGGAGTGCAGAAGGCTACTTTGAAGGTAGATTCGCAGACGCTTGCCTTGAAAGATCCGCCCAAGCAGTTCACCTGGCAGGCAGCCAATGCAGCCAATGCCAGCCTTACGGCGAACGATCTTCCACTTACTTTTACTGGGGTATGGGCAGTCTTTGAGATGCTCGACAAAGGAAAGATCGAACGCAGTATCACGCCAAACACTTACGATCTAAGTTTTGCTTTGGAGCTTGCCAATACTCCGGTGCGTGCGCCAGACGGAACGCCCATCGTAGTGGACTATGAGCTCTCGGGACCCGGGGCTTCGGTACTCGCCCCGGGATCGATGAGTGGCCTACGCTGCGTAGATAGCGTGGCAAGATAAAAATACTTACTGCCTACTACTCAAGCCAGTTGAGTAGTAGGCAGGTAACATTATCGGCTCCTCCGCGATTGCGGGCGAGCTCGATGAGAGCAGCACACGCAGCATCGGAAGCTATGGATGGTGAAGCCATAGCGGCAATCTCTTCGTCGTGAACATAACGCGTCAAACCATCGCTCGCAAGCAATATTCGATCGCCCGGCTCAAGCTCTGCTGCAAATAAATCAGCCTCTACTACAGCTCCAATACCGATCGCACGTGTGATCGTGGACTGTAATGGTGAGTTAGCTGCATCCCTGGCCTGGATTGTCCCTTCCCTCACCTGTTCCGCGAGAAAGGAATGATCGAGAGTAATCTGCGTTGCAGTGTTCTGGCGCAATAAATAGGCACGACTGTCCCCTATATTCGCGATAACTGCGGATGTACCTTCGACAGCAATCGCAACGAGTGTCGCCCCCATTCCACGTAGAGAAGGGTCGCTTTCTGCGCGCGCATACACGGCTGCATTGGCACTGGCGACGGCATGGTAAAGCGCATCAGAGATCGAAATTGCACTGCTAGTGGAATGATGCAGCAACCGATAGGCAGTAATCAGCTGTTCGACAGCCATCTGGCTTGCAACCTCACCGCCTGCACACCCACCCATTCCATCCGAAACGGCAAAGATGCCCAACGGCAGGTCATAGGCAAAACGATCTTCATTATTCTGCCTATGGCAGCCTATGTCGGTCTGCGCTGCTAATTCAATTCCATTACATATCTCTGTCGGCACTTTCCGCAGACCTCCGCTAACTCGATTTTACATCCATCACATTCCTCGTTAGACCTGTAGCTTTCAAAAATCAGCAAGAGTATTTCATTCGCAACATCACACGAAACTATCGTAAACATCTTGTTTCTACAGGGAAAAATCGCAATCAAGCTCGCACCGACACCACAGAAAAATATGCAAAACGCTGAGCCGAGGCTTTCAATATAAGCATATGAAGCAATTGAAAAGGATGAATTACCGGAACCTTTTTTGTAAAAACACTTACATTCCGAAATCGAGCTATGCAGATCGTTTTCTGAGGCAAGCCCTGAACAAGGGCCAGGCTGAAACAGGAAGATTATTTTGGACACTTCCGGCACAAAATATAGGCAAGTGGCCCCATACGGTTGAACCATCATCGGCTGTCGAAAAATGGACGGTTTCAACCTCGAAACAAGTCCCCAAAATTCGAAAGGCCAGCCACAAGTGACCGACCCTTCGTTTGACTCCGTAATTTCAGAAAATCAGGCAGCAGCTCTTCGTATTACTTAGCCGCTGGCTTTTCAAGATGCCCACCGAACTCATAACGAAGTGCGGAGAGAATTTTATTGGAGAAGTCAGCCTCACCGCGCGAAGTAAATCGCTCGTAGAGCGAAGCCGTCAGCACGGGCGTAGGCACACCTTCATCGATTCCGGCTTTGATCGTCCAGCGTCCTTCGCCTGAATCCGAGACACGGCCTCCAAACTTTGCAAGCTCCGGATCTCCCGCCAGCGCGGACGAAGTTAGATCCAGCAGCCACGAAGCGATCACGCTGCCACGACGCCATACTTCGGCAATATCCGGCAGATTGAAGTCATATTGGTAGTGCTCCGGGTCGCGCAGAGGCGTCGTCTCCGCATCGATCTCATGCGTGTGCTTGCCAATGTTCGCAGACTTCAACACACCCAAACCCTCGGCATAGGCAGCCATCATTCCGTATTCGATCCCGTTGTGCACCATCTTGACGAAGTGTCCGCCACCGCTGTCGCCACAATGCAGATATCCCTGCTCCGCGGTGCTGACCACGTTCTCGCGTCCTGGCGTGTGCGGAATATCTCCGATCCCGGGAGCGATTGTCTTGAAGATCGGATCGAGATGCTCTACCGCAGCCTTCGGTCCACCGATCATCATGCAGTAGCCGCGCTCCAGTCCCCATACGCCGCCGCTGGTTCCCACGTCGACATACTGGATTCCCTTCGGAGCTAGTTCCTTGGCGCGCCGAATATCATCGATGTAGTAAGAGTTCCCTCCGTCGATCAGGATGTCGCCAGACTCCAGGTGAGGAGCGATCTCGGCGATGGCCTTCTCCACAACGCCCGCCGGAATCATCAGCCAGATCGCACGTGGCTTCGCCAGCTTGCTCACCAGATCCGCCATAGAGGAAGCTCCCGTGACGCCCTTTTCCTTCGCCAGTTCTTCCACAACCTTCGGCGACATGTCGAAGACCGTGCATTCATGTCCATGCGCGACCAGCCGCTTCACCATATTCGCGCCCATTCTTCCCAGTCCTACCATTCCAAGTTGCATCTGATCTTTTCCTCTTCCCTTCGTCTGGTGGATCGTTGAACATCGACATGCGTCAATCGTGATCTCACATGTCCTGCTGCAAATTGAGTACGCGGATCGTAAGATTTCCCGCCACTATCTTTCGGTTGGATGATACAACGTCGCCTTGTTCTGCCTGTAAGACGCTTCTTTACAACAGTGCGATTATGGGAAGGATTTACCCGCAAACTGGCTTATTTGGTTTAGCATCGTCCCAGACGCATGATTATGTATTCAAGTGCTTTGAACATTCAACGCATGCGGGGTTAAACTGCTTTGCCACTCTTCTCTAAATGTCCGGCAACAAGCTCCAGCCAGGGCGAATTCCATCGCTCCGCTCGCAGTCTTGTCTTTGCCTCCGGGATTGCGGCTTTCGGCACACCTCTCTTTGCCGTCACAGCGTCCGCACAGTCTCCCACCAACATCTTTGCGCCCGCCGCGACACCAGCGCATTCCATCTTCGGACTTTCGATGCTGGTGCTTTCGGTTACCTTTGCCATCTTTCTTATTGTCGGAGGGTTGCTGCTCTATGCGTTGATTCGCTACCGGCATCGCCCCACGGACTCCGAGCACGAACCGGCGCAGATCTATGGCAGCAACCAGATTGAGCTCTCCTGGACGGTCATTCCCATCCTGATCGTCGTGATGCTCTTCCTGTCCACCACGCGTGTCATCCTCAGGACCGAAGCGATTCCCAAGCCCGACAACACCATGGATGTAACGGTGATCGGACATCAGTTCTGGTGGGAGTATCGCTACCCGAAGCTGGGAATCGTCACGGCCAACGAGCTTCACATCCCCATCAGTGATAAGACGAGCCCTAAGCCGACCTATCTCACGATGTCGTCCACCGATGTGTCCCATAGTTTCTGGGTACCGCGCCTGGCAGGAAAGATGGACGTTATCCCCAACCGGGTCAATACCATGTGGATGGACCCCACCGAACCAGGACTGTATCTCGGCCAGTGCGCCCAGTACTGCGGAACCCAGCACGCAAAGATGCTGCTGCGAGTCTACGCGCAGTCCCCTGAAGACTTCGAGGCCTGGGTTAAACAGCAGCAAAAACCCGCACAGCATGAGTTCCCCGGCAATCCTGCCGCCACCGAAGGACAGACCGTATTCATGCATAATGCCTGCATCAACTGCCATACGGTCTCGGGGTCAGCAGCGACAGGAAGGTTTGGGCCCGATCTCTCCCACCTTGCCAGCCGCGACACTTTTGCCTCCGGAGCGGTCAAGAATACTCCGGAAAACCTGAGGAAGTGGATCGACAATCCAGATTCGATGAAACCCGGTTCGTTGATGCCGCCCATGCACTTGAACGAACATGATCTGAACGTGATTACCGCCTATCTCACAGAGCTTCACTAGAAGGAAGCGCAGCATAATGGCAACCCCGGTGATGGAAGCAATCGATCAAACGCAGTCTCCCCCGCAGGGCCCCCCAAGGCCGAATGTGATCTATGCGTGGCTGACAACGGTCGATCATAAAAAAATCGGCCTGATGTACATCGCCTACGCGCTGGTGTTTCTCCTTGTCGGCGGCGTTGAAGCGGTGTTGATGCGCATTCAACTCGCGGTTCCCAATAATCATTTTGTGTCGCCGCAGGTCTTCAACCAGCTCTTCACCATGCACGGCACGACGATGGTGTTCTTCGTCGGCATGCCGATCCTGTTCGGGTTTGGGAATTACCTGGTTCCCCTGATGATCGGAGCCCGGGACATGGCGTTCCCACGGCTCAATGCGTTCAGCTTCTGGGTCTCCGCCTTTGCCGGACTGCTGCTCTACTTCAGCTACTTCGGCGCAAGCGGTCTCTATGCCGCCGGTTCAGCGCCGGACGTCGGCTGGTTTGCTTACGCGCCCCTTACAGCCAAGGTATTCTCCCCCGGTCACAGCACGGACTACTGGACACTGGCGGTCTTTCTGAGCGGTGTCGGCTCAATCGGCACGGCGCTCAACATCGTGACCACCATCCTCTGCATGCGCTGCAAAGGGATGAAGATGAGCCGCATGCCCCTGCTGCCCTGGCTCTATCTGGTCATGGCAAGCCTGGTCTTCGTTGCAGTCAGCCCCCTGACCGCCGCGCAGATCATGCTGACCCTGGACCGCTACATCGGTTCCCACTTCTTCGACACGCAGGCAGGCGGCTCGGCCGTACTGTGGATGCACTTCTTCTGGATCTTCGGGCACCCCGAAGTCTATGTACTGGTGCTGCCGGCGTTCGCGTTCGTCAACGAGATCGTTCCTGTCTTCTCCCGTAAAGCCATGTTCGGCTACCCGGCGATGGTGGCGGCTTCGGTCTCCATCGGCTTTATCAGCTTGAGCGTATGGGCGCACCATATGTTCACCGTCGGCCTGGGCCCGGTCGGCAATACGTTCTTCGTCTTTGCCACCATGGTGATCTCAGTGCCGACGGGGATCAAGATCTTCAACTGGTTGGCGACGATCTGGGGCGGGAAAGTCATCTTTGCGACGCCGATGATGTTCTGCGTCGGCTTCCTCTTCCAGTTCCTGATCGCCGGGCTTACCGGCATCATGCTCTCGGCCGCCCCGTTCGACTGGCAGTTGGGCAACTCCTACTTCGTGGTGGCACACTTCCACTACGTACTTGTAGGGTCGATCCTGTTTGCGATCTTTGGGGCCTTCTACTACTGGTACCCCAAGGTAACAGGCCGGATGATGAGCGAGACGCTGGGCAAGTGGCACTTCTGGCTCTTCATCATCGGCTTCCACCTCACCTTCGACTTCATGCACGTCCCGGGATTGCTGGGCATGCCGCGCCGCATCTACACCTACGAAGCAGGCCGAGGCTGGGAGTCGTGGAACCTCATCGTCAGCATCGGAGCCATCTTCCAGGCAGCCGGCATTCTGGTCTTTTGCTACAACATGGTGCGGTCTTACTACAAAGGGAAGGAAGCCGGACACGATCCCTGGGATGCGTGGACGCTGGAATGGTCCACGCCCTCTCCCCCGCCCGCCTATAACTTTGCTATTGAGCCAACGGTCAATAGCCGCCGCCCGTTATGGGACCTGAAACATCCTGAAGATCCTGACTCGGACTACGAATGATGAATACATCAAGCACAATTCCCGTCGCCGGCTCGAGTGAAACACCCTGGACGCTGCCCTACCGTGGCACGATCGGGATGGCCTGCCTGATCCTGGCGGAAGCCGCGATCTTCATCATCTTTGTCGTCGCCTACATCTTTTACATCGGCAAAAGCCTCAGCGGGCCGACCCCGGCGCAGGTACTGGAGCTGCCGATCTTTGGCACCATCTGCCTACTCTCGAGCAGCATCACCGTCCACTTCGCCAGCAGTGCGCTGCGCAAAAACAACCTGCGCGGCTGCACAGCCTTTCTGGCGGGAACCGTTCTGCTGGGAGCGATTTTTCTCGTTACCACAGCTCTGGAGTGGCATCACCTTATCTACGATAAGGGCCTGACCATCCAGACCAACCTCTTCGGAACGACCTACTACTCGCTCGTCGGTCTGCACGCGACCCACGTCATTGTGGGTCTCATCATGCTCACGCTCACGCTTCTCTTCGCCTTGACCGGGCACCTTAAAGAAGAACATGAGAAAAAACTCGAAGTGCTCTCTCTTTACTGGCACTTCGTCGATGCAGTCTGGGTCGTCGTATTTTTGGTCGTCTATGTTTTGGGTAGATAGTTTGTTGATTTTTCAGGGACCGATTTTTCAAGGACAAGGAGGAGCGCTATGCAACAGGACAACCTGATAAACCAGCACGAGCCGCATCATGGCCAGGAACACCATGACGACACCGTCCTCCTTCCAGCGCCAACGCCCTGGCCTATGGTGCTTTCGCTCGGCCTCGCGCTTTTGATTACCGGCATGGTGACGCATTGGGTCGTCAGCCTGCTCGGCCTCGTTCTGACGCTGCGCTCGATGGTCGGCTGGTTCTTCGATGTCTTCCCCCACGAGAAACATATCTACGTCCCAGTCCAGGCTGGAATCATCGAGATCACCAGCACTCGAACCACCCGCTCTCAACTGCCGGTCGGTGTCGATCATCGCAAGTTGATTCCGATTGAGACCTTCAGCGTTACCGCCGGACTCAAAGGCGGCATCGTAGGCGGTATCGCGATGATCGTGCCCGCGGCTCTCTTCGGCCTCATCCGGTATCACAGCGTCTGGTACGCCGTGAACCTGCTGGCCGCGGGCGGCTTTGTTCATTGGGCAGGTGAAAGCGACGCCTTCCTGGCCCAGTTTCATTTGTATGGTCTTCTCGCCGCTACCGCCATCCACGGCCTCACTTCGATCCTTATCGGCCTTCTCTATGGCGCGATGCTGCCCATGTTTCCTCGCAAGCCCATTCTTACAGCGGGCTTTGTCGCCCCTTTGCTTTGGACAGGCATTCTCTACTCGGCGCTGGGAGTGATCAGCCCCATCCTCAATGCGCGCATCGACTGGCTCTGGTTCGTCGTCTCGCAGATAGCCTTTGGCCTGGTCTGCGGCTTCATCGTCAACCTGCAGGTCAAGGTGCGGACGCCGCAGTTCCGAGCGCTGCCTTTCTCTGTCCGCGCCGGTATCCACAGCGACCAATCTCACAAGGAAGATCCCTCTCATAAGGAAGACCAATGAGATCGTCCCAAGAAATTCGTCGCCTGAGACCTGCGTCGCGAAGACTTAACGTGCTTGGCGCTCTCATGCTGTCTGTGGGCGGCATGGCCCTCACCGGCTGCAACCACATCCATGGCCGTCCCGGCCCTGGACCCGAGGTCGTACGCCCTGAAGAGGTTCTCGACTTCCCCACCCTCTACAAAGAGAACTGCGCTGCCTGCCACGGAGCGACGGGCAAAGGGGGAGCGGCCCTCGCGCTTGCCAACCCGGTGTATCTTGCCGTAGCCGGAGAAGACAACCTGCAGCGAACGATCTCCAAAGGAGTCAACGGCAAGTTGATGCCCCCCTTCGCTCAGAGTGCGGGTGGCATGTTGACCGATCAGCAGGTCGCAGTGCTGGCGAAGGGCATTCTGCAGACGTGGGGAACGCCGAACGTTCTCGCGGGCCAGAATCCTCCGCCCTACCTCGCGACTCTGACGGGCGATGCCGAGCACGGACAACAGGCCTTTACCACCTCTTGCGCGCGATGCCACGGAGCGACGGGTGAAGGAAGGTCGCAGGGGACCAAGGGCAAACTCGGCTCCATCGTCGATCCCTCCTATCTCGCGCTCATCAGCGATCAGGATCTTCGCAGTCTCATGATCGCCGGACGGCCTGACGAAGGAATGCCCGACTGGCGCACCGACTCCTCCCAGCCCCTTACCGATCAGCAGATTACCGACATCACAGCGTGGCTTGCCTCGAAGCGTGTTTCCGACCCGGGCCAGCCCTATCGCACACACCCTTAAACCATGGGTCGAATAAATATCGCTCAACACGAAGAGAGCACAGGAGCAAAGACGCGATGACACCGAGCGAGCAGCAAATTCCACCGGGAGCCCCCCTGACCGAGCCGGCGAATCCGGAGAGCCATAAGAGTGCCGGCCACTCGCGCCGCGTATTCCTCTTCAAGCTCTCGCTGTTGGTGAACGGAGCGGTCGGCGCAGTTCTGGCCGTGCCCATCCTCGGCTATCTTCTGGGGCCTGCGCTGAAGAAGACCTCTGACGACAACTCCTGGATCAACCTGGGTCCTCTGGCCGATTTCCCCGAGGGCGAGACCCGTCTGGTCAACTACCGCAATCCTGTTACCACCTCCTGGGACGGCCAGACCGGCGACATTCCCTGCTGGGTTCGCCGCATCTCCGGAAATACCTTCCAGGTATTCGCGATCAACTGCGCGCATCTCGGCTGCCCCGTCCGCTGGTTCGCCCAGTCCCAGCTCTTTATGTGTCCCTGCCATGGCGGCGCGTACTATGCCGATGGCTCCCGCGCCTCGGGTCCGCCGGAGCGCGGTCTCTTCGAGTATGAGTACCAGGTCGTCTCGGGCAGCCTGGTCATCAGCGCCGGGAAGATGCCGACGCTCGCCAACCAGGCCAAGAACGAGTCTCCTCTGGTCCAGCTTGAAGGGGCCTCATCAACAGATGCTCCATTACCCAAACCGAGGTGCAGCTCATGTCAGAGCTAAAGCGACGCAGCA
Organism: Granulicella mallensis MP5ACTX8; assembly: GCF_000178955.2. Classification (NCBI taxonomy): domain Bacteria; kingdom Pseudomonadati; phylum Acidobacteriota; class Terriglobia; order Terriglobales; family Acidobacteriaceae; genus Granulicella; species Granulicella mallensis. Next base: position 3,567,194 of record NC_016631.1, read on the forward strand.
TCGAGGTCTATAACTGGTTCGAGCAGCGGCTCGGGCTGGGAACCCCTGTCATTGAAGCGGCGGAGCACGAAGTCCCGGCTAACACCGCCAGCTGGTGGTACGTCTTCGGCAGCGCCGCGACGGTCATCCTGGTTCTCCAGGTCATGACGGGCATTCTGCTCGCGCTGGTATACGCTCCGACGGCGGGCCACGCCTGGAACAGCCTTGAGTTCCTCGACCACAACGTCAAACTCGGCTGGTTCCTGCGTGCCATGCACGGCTGGGGCTCCGACTTCATGGTCGCCATTGTGCTGATCCACATGGCACAGGTCTTCCTCTTCGGCGCCTACAAGTTCCCTCGTGAGCTTACCTGGATCATCGGCGTCTTCCTGCTCCTTCTAACCCTCGGCATGGCCTTTACCGGGCAGGTGCTGCGCTTCGATCAGGACGCCTACTGGGGCCTCGGCATCGGAGCCTCCATCGTCAGCCGCGTTCCCCTGATTGGCGCTCCTCTCGTCGGCCTGATGCTGGGCGGCCCGATCATCGCCGGTCCTACGCTCTCCCGCTTCTTTACGCTGCACGTCTTCGTCATTCCCGGTATCCTGCTGGCGATGGTCGGCCTCCACATCTGGATGGTGCTGCGCCTCGGCATCAACGACTGGCCGATGCCCGGTCGTCTCGTCAACCGGAAGACCTACGTCAGCGAGTATCACCACCTCACCGAAAAGACCGGCATCCCCTTTGTTCCCGATGCGGCCTGGAAAGACTCGCTCTTCGCCGCAGCTATCATGCTCGCGGTGATGGCCTGCGCCCTGTGGTTCGGCCCCTTCGGCCCCACCGGCCAACCCGACCCCACTATCATCCAGACAGCGCCTAAGCCTGACTTCGCCTTCCTCTGGATCTATGCGGTACTGGCCTATCTGCCTCCGAGCCTTGAAACTCCCGTGCTCTTCATTGCACCCATCCTCGGGATCGGAGCCATGCTCCTGTTGCCTCTCCTCTCCGGAGAGGGAGAAAAGCACTGGTCGCGCCGTCCTGTAGCTGTCCTGATGGTGGCCGTGATCGCCGTCATCCTGGGGGCCTTCACCCGCCTTGGCATGTACACGCCGTGGAGTCCGGTCATGAATGCCTGGACTAGCGACCCTATCCCCGCAGCCTATCTGAAAGATCGCACGCCTCTTGAACGAGAGGGCGCCCTCGTCCTGCAGAACAAGCAATGCCGCAACTGCCATTCCATCGGCGGAGCCGGAGGCATGCGTGGGCCTGCACTCGACGCTGTTGCCTCCAAGATGACGGAAGACCAGATCATCCGTCAGGTTCTGCAAGGCGGAGGTAACATGCCGGCTTATGGCAATGCGCTCAATCCTTCCGAGACCACCGCGCTCGTCCACTTCCTGACAACCTTGCGCGGCGACGATCTATCCCCTGCCATCGATGCCTCCCAGCATCTGGTGTCTTCCAGTGAACAGCCCGCAGGCCCTCCCAAGGAGCATTAGCTGTGTGTTTCCCCTACGCCCATGCCTCCTGAGTGCCGGGCTATCTTTGCAGAGTGGTCGCCGCCCATCTTTCTCACGACGGCGATCCTTCTTACCGCCATCATCTACACTCGCGGCTGGTTTGCCATACGCAAGACCCGGCCGGAGCTCTTTCCGTCCTGGCGGTTAGGCACCTTCCTGCTGGGCCTTGCGACCATCTGGATCGCGATTGGCTCGCCGATGGACGGCTTCGCCGATGCACTCCTCAGTGCACACATGGTGGAACATCTGCTTCTGATGTCCTTCGTTCCGCCGCTGCTGCTGCTTGGCTATCCCACGGTGCCGCTTCTGCGCGGCCTGCCTCGCGGATTTACGCGCGGGCTGGGACCGTTGTTCCGCCTGAAGTTTCTGCGCCGCCTGGGCCACTTCCTCACCAAGCCCGTAGTCGCCTGGATCGCGATGAACTTCATCTTCCTCGGCTGGCACGTTCCCGGGGCCTATGACTTCGCACTGGAGCACGAGCATTGGCACGAGTTCGAGCACCTCTGCTTCCTCGGCTCGTCGATCCTCTTCTGGTGGCCCCTCATCCGCCCCTGGCCGACGAATGCGCGCTACCCAGGCTGGTACATCTTGCCCTACCTGGTGGCTGCGGACATCGTCAACACGGCGCTCTCAGCCTTCCTGGCCTTCTGCGACCGTCCGGTCTATAGCTACTACGTAGAGCAACCGAACCCCTTTCATGTATCGCCGCTCTCCGATCAAACGGCAGGTGCGGTGATTATGTGGGTCGTCGGGTCGATGGCCTTTCTGATTCCAGCGTTCGTCATTACGCTCCGTCTGCTGCACCAGGAGACAAGATCTCGAGCCTGACAACAATGCAGACTCCTGCTCTGTTGTTAAAAGTGAAAGGCCCGGGCTATCCCCGGGCCTTTCTCAGCACTAACGGCAAGATCAGCCGTCTTCGATTCAAAGCTTAGTAGGATGGCGAATACAGCGCCAGCCACAGGATACAAGTCACCCCAAACAGAATCACCAACAACGGCCACCAGCGTTCCAACCAAGACGACTCACTCGATGCACTCATCCCAACATTCTCCTTTTCCTACCTCTCGATCCTACCCGAGAACAAACGCCTCGCTCAACCTGTCCGCTTCAGTGCGGGGCCTCGCCATCGGAAATCTTACTTTTTCTTGTTCACGACAAAGCGCAGAAGCCGATCGGCAGCTTTACTGATTCCAATACGGGGTGTGACGTCGATGTGATCCGGACGGTAGCCGTCATCGAGTATCTGCAAAGGCGAACCACGAAGCGTAACGTCAATACCGTTGATCGGTGCGCGAGTGATGCCCAGGGCCTGGGTGAGACGGCCGGGGCCTCCCGTCAACAACTGCGGCTTCACACCGCTCGGCAGGCCACGAAGCTGAGCCATCGTCTCGAGCCCCTCTACCGGCTCCAGCGCTCGAAAGAGCACACCTCCGGGCTGGCCGTCGGGAAGACAGGAGACATTCAGGCAGTAGTGCATTCCGTAGATGAAATAAACATACGCAAACCCCGGAGGCCCAAACAACACGGAGTTGCGGTCTGTACGACCGGCGTACGTATGGGATGCCGGATCGGCGAAGCCTAGGTAAGCTTCAACCTCGGTAATACGGCCCGTCAGCCGTTCTCCGTCACGATGGTGTGTGATCCGTTTGCCCAGCAGAGCACGCGCAACGAGCTCCGGGGAATCCAGATAGAAGCTGCGTGGAAGAAGGACCGGTTTCGGCAAGGCGCGAGTCATTTGTGTCGGAGCACTCTTTGCAGGATAACGGCTTCATTATGCGCTTCATCCTTCGCGCCATAAAGCAGAGTCACCGGCCCTTGCGACACCTTCTGCTTCAGCAATGCGAGCGGTTCCCCCTTCGACTTCAGCTCTTCCGAATAGCGCTCCTGAAACTCCACCCACTTCGCCGCATCATGGGCAAACCATTTGCGCAGCTCCGTGCTTGGGGCAATGTCCTTTAACCAGAGATCGACCTTTGCTCTCTCCTTGGTAAGGCCTCTAGGCCACAGCCTGTCGACGAGGATGCGAGTTCCATCGGCATCTTCAGGTTCCAGATATACCCGTTTGATCCTGACATTCATCCCTGGCGACCTTTCGAGAATGTCGAAAAGATCCCCAGGGATGATGCTGCACCGTTATGGCTGAAGAAGCGCCCCATTCGCACTATCGTAGTGGAAGACCGACGAGATTTTCCCATCGACCGACTCTTTTATCTCTCCAGTCTTTAGATCGTCTTCCACCTTGATTACTTTCTTTGGAAAGGGTGGGCAGCTTACCTGGATACCACTCTGAAAGCCTTGCTCCAGTGGGCGCAAAGAACATTGCAAACCGTCGTAACGAGCGAAATTAAGTCCGCCTTCCGGCGTGAGGATCAGAGAGAATACAGGGCGGCCGAGCATATCCACCGCAGTGAACTTCTGGTTTGCCTTGTAATCAAGATTCGACAGATCGCCAGCCCCGGCATAGGGTCCCACCAAAGAATGCGAGATCAAACCTTCTGGAGTGAGATACAGATGAGGGATCAGACTCCCTGTGCCACGATAATTCCCCAGCCATAGCGCAAGATGAAAGTGCGGTGGGGAGTCGAGATGTCCATGCGGATAGTTTGTGTCGAACCCCATGAGAAAGAGCCGCCCCAGATTCTGGTCGTCGACATAATGATCGAGTCCCAGCTCGCGAATCGCTTCTAACAGGCCAAACTCCAAATTGTTTGCGGCTTCGCGTTGCACCGCTGGAAACTCGCCTGTAGCGTAGGTACCAGCGCGCCTGGACGGATCGCCATGTTCGAAGCGCAGCTCTACTCCCTGCCAATAGAGGTGTGTCTGAAACTCTCCCGAGTTAGGCCGGTCGGCAATCTGCGAGGGCACCGTGAAGTGAATGCCGCTGGAGGTCCGTTCAAAGGAGAGATCCGTGGTCTCAAGCAGGACGCGTTCGAAGGCCTTGCCCTCTGTGTCCACCTGGAGATCGATAAAGGTGGAACGCGGAATACGCATCGCCAGAATTACCTCGCGAGCATTTTGTCTCGCATAAGTAGGATCATCGATCATTTTGCAATCACTGCAGCTTGCGGGGAAATGGATCGTGCTGGGCAAATCCGCTGGCGCATTCGCCGTCTTAACGAGTTTGATTGTGACCAGAACGGTTTCTTCCGCATGAACGACGGAAACAAGCAGAAACAACGACAACAAAGTAGTCAGCAGGTATTTCATGGATCTCCGGAGAGTGACGGCAGCATCCATCAGGATGCTGCCGTTTGGGGATGGAGCTGGCGGCATAACCGCCAGCTTTGTTCTGCGGTTCGATTTAGAAGGCCAGGCGAAGTGCTAGCTGAACCTGGCGCGAAGGAAAGGCGCTGGAGCTACCGCTGAAGGTGCCGAAGCTCGCATTGGGGTTCAAGCTGCCTGTAGCGCCTACAGTGCCGATGTTGGTAGTCGGGCTGATGAAGTTCGTTGCATTCAGAACGTTGAAGGCCTCCACACGGAACTCGAGTGTTTGCCGGTCTGAATGCAGCGAGAACTTCTTGTGAGCTGCAAGATCCAACTGGCCGAAGGCGGGTCCGCGAAGATCATTGCGCCCCGCATTGCCAAAGAGCTGCGCCCCGGCTGGAGCCGATACGGCCGCAGGATTGAGGTACCCGCCAAGAGCGCTGGCGGATTTGACCAGCTTACTTCCGTAGACAGCTCGGGTCGTACCAATCAGGTTTGGCCTCAGGGAGTAGACAGAACTCGTAGTTGAAACCACCTGGTTGGTGTTAGCCGTGTAGGTCAGGTTGATCGGCACACCACTGGTAACAATGTTGATGCCCGTCAACTGCCAGCCGCCCAGTATCTGCTGCTGCCAGCCCGGTGCACTTTGGCCCCAATGTCGTCCATGTCCGAAAGGCAGATCGGCGATGATCGAGGTCGTATCATTCAACGGCTGGTTGTAGCCTGAAGGACCGCGATCCCCTGCAGGATTAGCAATGTTGACTACGGCTCCATCGCCGTTATTCGCCTCGAGATCGGCCGAGGAGTTATTGATTCCGCGCGACCACGTAAAGGAATTGATGAGGAACAGACCATTTTCAAAGCGGCGCTCAAGCTTGGTCTGCAGTGAGTTATAGCTGAGGAAGCCGGCATTGCTCTCCGTCAGAATATCGGTGAAGTTCTTAATCGGCCTGCGATTGAGCAACGACGCACTCCCCGTTGCAGAACAGCTGCCGCTGGTAATTTCAACCGCCGTGCAGAGCCGTGCCTGATTGGTGTCCTCGAGAGCGGCGATGTGGACCGCGTGATTCCCAACATAAGAGATCTCAAGCGTTGTCTTCAGCGGCAACTGCTGTTGAACGGAGAAGTGGAAAGCCTGCACATAACCATTCTTGAAGTCCTTCGGTTGATAGCGGGTTTGCGCCCTGGTCGTCGTAAAATTGGTCGGTCCTGCGAAATTAGTCTGGTATCCGTCCTGGGTGCGGCGGAAGCACGTCGTGGGGTCCTGGGTGAGTGAGGTGCAGATACCCTGGCTGGGCGTCTGGTTGACCGGCAGAGTTGCGGAGTAATTATTCGGACCGTTATAGGCGATCAACCCTTCTCCACCGAAGCGGAATAGATAGGCATACCCAATGCCATAGCCACCACGAATCACGGTTCCAGGCTGTGCTTGGTAAGCAAAGCCTAGACGTGGGCCGAAGTCTTTATAATCCGGGTTGACCAGCGCCCGATCGGCCAGCGAACTACCGCCGACATAGTGAAGCTTATAGACGTGCCCAGGAGTAGTGCTATTCACATCCGTACCGGTACCGGCGTGCAATAGCTGTTGATTGACCGGATCGAAGTTGAGGATATTGTTGTTCTGCTCGTAATTAGGCGATACAAACTCATAACGCAGACCAATATTGATGGTGAGACTGGGCAGAAACTTCCAATCATCCTGGACGTAGCCCATGTGCCAGTAACGAAGATAGTTCACTTCGTTGACGGCATTCAGTGAGTAATTATTCCGTGCACCGAAGAGAAAATCGCTCAGATTTGCCGCCTGCGACGTGGTCGCAGAGCCGGCTGAACTGTACTGGCCGGCATAGGAATCCGAACCGAATTTAGGGTGAAAGTCTGAGATGGCCTGCGACAGCCAGCCATACTCATAACCAACCTTGAGACTATGCTTTCCCTTGATCCACGTGTAGTTCACCTTAGGGTTGGCCTGCGTGGGATTCGTAAACTGGGGACTCGTCCCCTGCTCTCCGAACTGTGTATAGCCCGTGACTGTCTGCGTATTGAGGCCGCCGGTATAAGCCGGGTCCTGGGGAACGTTGGGAATTCCCGCAAGCAGGTTCGGCTGTCCAAGATAAACCGGCTGCTTGCCGCTCGCTGTCCAGGTCTCTCCAAAGCGCAGTTCCAGAATGGAGTTCTGCGAGAGAGTCCAGTTATAGCCTGCTGCCAGTTGGCGTGTGCGTGCATAGAGCGTTCCACTGCTGTTTCCACCTGCCGCACCGGGGAATGGCGGCGGCTGGAAGGTCACATCGGCACGCTGGCTGTAGCGAAAGAAACCGCTCTGAGTCGGGCTCAGAATAAAGTCGGCGCGAGCGTCTCCCTTATCGTCTGTTGTCGTTGTGGCTGGCAGGTATTGGAAGTTGTTCGCTGTCAGTGCCGCACCGGGAATATTCGGAGTTGGCAAAAGCTTGAATACGATCAGAGCAACAGGGTCGATATTAGGATCTGTAAGCGGCACCTGCCCGTTCTCATAGACCTTTCCGGTGTAAGGATTTTTTACCGGGACGGGGGTACCTGTCGGAGTGCCATCCGAAGTAAATAATCCCCCGAGCTCTGTCTGGGTAGGCAGCACCGCCGTAGTCAGCAGGTGAGATACAGAGCGAAGCCCTTCATAGTCGACGAAGAAGAAGAGCTTGTCTTTAAAGATCGGGCCACCCAATGTTCCGCCAAACTGGTTCTGTACAAGGGTGGGCTTGACGCCCGTCCCATAGAAGGGACCGAAGGCATTGAGGACGGTATTGCGCAGATAGTCGTAGGCTCCGCCGTGAAAGCTATTCGAGCCGCTCCGGGTCGTAGCGTTGATGATGGCGCCGCCAGCCCGGCCGTACTCGGCAGAGTAGTTATCCGTCTGAACCTTGAACTCTTGAATCGCATCGGGAGACGGAATCATGGCCTGGTTGGAGAAGCCCTGATTGGCCTCCTGGTAGGCATTGTTGTCGATACCGTCAAGCTCGAAGTTATTGGACTGCGACGTAAGTCCATTGACGTTGTACGAGGCATCGCGCGGAGGATTAGCAACGACAGTGCCATCCAAAGATTTGCTGACACCCGGCACCAGTACGGATAGATCGGCGTAGGCCCGGCCATTCAAAGGCAGTGTGACGGCCTCGGCTCCCTGCACTGTCTCGCCACGATCGCTGCTGTCAGTCTCAAGCAGGCTGGCCGCACCCGAGACTGTAACGCTCTGGGTGTCCGCCCCGAGTTTCAGTGCGAGGTCTACACGCTGCCTTGCTCCCACATTCACAATAAAAGGATCGGTGATCGATTTCTCAAAACCAGCAACCGTAACGGTCAGGGTATATTCCCCGGGCTGGACGTTCGTAAACTCATAGTCTCCGTGTCCGTCCGTCTGCCGCGTGGCAGTGATTCCCTTTCCTCTGTTGGTTAGCACAACAGAAGCAGTAGGAACGGAGGCTCCACTGGGGTCCTTGATCGTGCCCAGTACGCTAGCCGAATCAAATTGGCCCCAGGCTGAAACAATCGCCAGATTGGACAAAAATAAAAGGACGAAGAGTCCCAGAATTCTGCTCATGGAAAAACTTCGATGGAAGGAGAATAAGTGGAGATGATTCTCCTCTAGCGCTCCTTTAAGGGGCACGGAACTTTGAACCATGGCTTTGACTCCTATAAGTACGACAAATGAATTCCAGCGTGCTGCCTGGTGTGTTTCTGTTGGCAGAACTAACACCATTGCCAGAACCCACCAAAGCAATTCACTGCGACGACACCGATACATGCCACAACATCATGTGAATCAGCATGTTACCGCCCATTCTCTGTAACCGATACAGTGAATAGAGTGTTTCAAACCTGGTTTACGCTATATTCATACAGACCTGATTTACTTGATTTACTAAAGCTGAGGCACAATATGGTCTCCATCGACACGGAGGAGATAGCTCCTACTGGTTACGCGATAACCCATAGCCGGCGAGCCTTGGTAAGTCGCGTGATTAGCTCTTCTATATTTGCCAAGAGCGAACGGCTTTCGAGTTTTCTCTCCTGTGTCTGCGAACTAACTCTCAACGGCAGAGCCCATGAGATTAATGAGCAGAAGATCGGTACCCTGGTCTTTGGCCGGCCAGAAGATTACGACTCTTCTATTGATGGAATTGTGCGTACCCAGGCTAGCCGTCTGCGGCAACGGCTTGATCTCTACTTCAATGGGGAAGGTGCGGATGAACCTATACGCATCGTCTTACCCAGGGGAAGCTACGTCCCGCTCTTTGAGCGGAGGCTCCCTGCAGAGGCTATACCCGATCTTCCGCTTATTCCTGCTGAAAATCCGCCGCTCTTACCTCCGACCAAGCTCGGCACAATAGAGAACACAGGTCGCAGCGCAAGGCTCCCGTGGATACTGGTTACAATTCTCTCAATCGCGATCCTGGCCATCCTGATCAGAAACAGAGAGGTTTCATCCCGAGGGTCTTCGCCTATAGCACCACACCCACTCTGGAGCCTTCTCTTCCTCCCGGATCAAAGCACCATCGTCGTGCCGGGCGATAGTGCCCTGGTGATCTGGCAGGGGCTGATGAAGAAAAATGTAGGGCTGGCAGACTATCTCAGCGGAAATTACCGCAAGACAAGATCCGGAACAGATGCCACAGTCAGTCAGGCCTCTGCCGTCGAGCTAGGCAGCCGGCGTTATACTTCGATCGTTGATCTGGACATTGCCAGGGCTCTCTCCCACTTTGGAGACCTAAGGAAAAGTTCCGTTGAACTACGATATGCGCGCGATGTCAGGCCAAATGATCTGAAGCAAGGCAACGTTGTGCTCATCGGCGCCCCAGAGGCAAATCCATGGGTTGAGCTATTTGAGCCCAACATGAATTTTGTCTTTTCCAACGAACGAAGCCGCGAGATCTATTCCGTGCTCAATCGGAAGCCTGTTGGAACTGAGTCTGCAAAATGGGATTCCCAATATAACGACCCCCTGCACCGCGTCTACGGGGTTGTGGCCTTCCTGCCTAACCTGAGCGGCAAGGGTAATGTGCTCATCCTGGAAGGAACCTCGATGGCTGGCACCGAGTGCGCCTGGGACTTCGTTGCTGACGATTCGGTGTTATTGCCCTTCCTGAATCAAATCATGCGCGCCAACGGGACCATCCCCTATTTCCAGATCGTGCTGGCTACCAGCAATATGAATGGCAGTTCGGTCAAGAGCAACATCCTGGCCTGGCGCGTCACGAACTAACGCAAGGGCAAGCCTCCTTGACATGCTGCGAAGCTTCAAGAGTGGTCAGGTATCTGCGCAACCGATTCATTCAGTTCGAGAGTCTCAAACGCATCGGACAAGGCATCCCTTTACACTCGCAGCCAATGGTGAGTAGAGTCAGAGTTTCGGCAAAAGCTTAACCTCGCTTCGGCTGTCCACTTCCGCCGATTCTGCGACAAACTTCTATAATGGGTTGTCTGACAGGAAGAACCAGGAAAACTTCATGCAAGTGATTTCCAAGCGTTTTGGCGTGATTGGCGGGTTTGCGTTGATGTTGCTCCTGCTAGCCATCAACACCGTCACGACGAGGCATCAGCTGGCTATCCAACTCGACTCCCAGGCGTGGGTGGCACACTCACGGATGGTACTCCTCGAGCTGGCCAAAACGGAATCGCTGCTGAAGGATGCAGAGACAGGACAACGCGGCTTCCTCTATACCGGAGACCCTAAGTACCTTGCCCCGTATCAATCAGCCATTCACGAGATCAATTCACACATCGACAGGCTGGCACAACTGACTGCGGACAACCCGCAGCAGCAGGCCAGAGTCGCGACACTACGCGAGTTCTCCGATGCGAAGCTGAACGAACTCGCCCAGACGATCGCCCTCTACAAGTCGGGCAAAACAGACGCAGCCAAGGCATTCGTATTATCCGACGCTGGGCTCAAAAAGATGGATGATATCCGGAGTTTGATTGGTGAGATGGGACGAGAAGAAGACTCTCTCCACACCACTCGTGCTGCGGCCTATCGAAAGAGCATCCAGGGGACGATCTTTTCGATCTATCTGGCGAGTGCTGTCGCAGGGCTCGGCCTGATCTTCCTTGCTTATTACATCCTTCGCGAAATGGACCTTCGGCAAAAACATGCCCGGCAGCTCCTTGACCGTGAGGAGTGGTTCCGAGTGACGCTCACCAGCCTCGGCGATGCCGTGATTGCAACCGACGAGCTCGGCAGCGTTACCTATCTTAATCCTCTGGCGGAGCAACTCATGGGGACCACCATGCCTCAGGTTGTCGGACGCACCATCGAGGATGTCTTTCCCATCTTTAACGAGATGACCCATGCTCCGGTAGAGAACCCCGTAACGAGAGTCATGGAACTCGGACGCATCGTAGGCCTGGCCAACCATACCGTCCTTCAGCATACTGACGGCTCGTTGATTCCTATCGAAGACAGCGCCTCTCCGATACGGGATCGCCACGATCAGTTGATTGGCGTTGTCCTGGTCTTTCGCGATGCCACGCAGGAACGCAAGACGCAGGAACTCTTGCGCGAGACTGAAAAGCTGACCGCCACCGCGCGCCTATCAGCTACCGTTGCTCACGAGATCAATAACCCGCTGGAAGCTATCGGGAATCTGATCTACCTGGCCAAGGGCACTCCCGGCATTCCCCTTGACGCCGCTGAACACCTGGAGACTGCGGAGCAAGAGCTTGAGCGTGTGTCTCACATCACCAAACAGACGCTCGGGTTCTATCGCGAATCCAAGGTGCCGGAACGCATCGATCTTCCGTCATTGATCGAATACGTACTCAAGCTCTGCGCCAATAAGCTCAGGGCCAAAAACATCACGGTCCTGCGCGAGTACGAGGAATGCCCGCACGTCCCCGGCATCTCCGGCGAACTGAAGCAGGCTATCTCCAACCTCATCTCCAACGCCGCCGATGCCGTAAACGAAGACGGAACGATCTGGATCAGATTGGCCTGCGTGGAAGACACCGGTGGCAGCTTCGTTCGAGTGGAGATTGAAGATGACGGTCCGGGAATCTTACCCGAACACATAGATCGAATATTCGAGCCCTTCTATACGACCAAGAAGGATGTCGGCACAGGCCTCGGATTATGGGTCACAAAAGAGATCGTGGACAGGCACGGGGGAATGATTCACATTCACCCTCAGAGCAAGGATGGCGCGCGTGGCGCTGCCTTTAAGGTCTCTCTCCCCTGCCAGCCAAGCGAACCCGGCAACACAGAAACCAGGAACGGAAGCTTCCCACCCGGAGCATAAGTGAGGTTATCGGCATCCTTTTGCGGCAGCCTAAAATGTTGCTATGGATTCAAGCCCCTTCTCCCCCTACGGAGAGTTAGCTCACCGGCTGCTACCGTCATTTCCGTCTTCAGGCGATGGAGCCCATGACGTCTCTCACCTTGAACGGGTATGGCGTAATGCCATGGCAATCCACGCTGAAGAAGGCGGAGACCTGGAACTGCTGGCAGCCTCTGTCCTGCTGCATGATTGCGTTCAGGTTCCAAAGAACTCTCCCCTTCGAGACACCGCATCCAGACTGGCAGCCGACGAGGCGCGAAAGCTGCTCCGAATCCTGGGATGGGCAAAGCCTCGCATCGAGACAGTCGCAGGTGCCATAGAAAGCCACAGCTACTCTGCCGGAATCACACCGGCATCTCTCGAAGGCCGCATTCTGCAGGATGCAGATCGACTGGATGCCATCGGCATGACCGGAATTGCTCGCTGCTTCTATACGGCAGGCCGCATGGGCTCCAGCCTTTATGCCCCAATCGATCCCCGGGGCGACACGCGTCCGTTGGATGATCGTCAGTTCGCACTCGATCACTTTCCCAGGAAACTACTGAAGCTGGTGGACGGCTTTCAAACGGCAACGGGCCGGCATCTTGCCCTGCAACGGCAGCGCGCCTTGCAGGAGTTCTATGAAGGCATGCTCGCAGAGATTGGCTCCTGATTAGAGTTCAGTTCATCATCTTTATCAGCAAACGTTTGCTAAACTAATGCTGGATTCCGGGCATTCTCAATCAAAAGCCAATCTCGCCAACCGGATGACTGAGGATTTTTCATTTTGTAGCAGCTAACGGGCCCCTCATCAGGAAGCCTGCTCAGGAAGCTATGCCCACACTTCTTCCTACCTTCGAAGCTGCATAGTCCTGCCTCACGCCGATGCACATTTTGCGGTAGAAAACCGGGAGTGCCCCCGCAATCCATCAGTGAACGAAGGATTTTAGCGGGGCTTTCGCTTGTGCCCGCACCGCGAAACGAAATCCTTGACAAACGACATCGCGCAGGAGTATCCCTTTTCACGAAACTACTTCATAGATTGTTTTGACATTTGAGTAAACGTTTTCCAGTCAAGGCAAAGTCAATTTGAATTCTGGAGGCAACTTTGAGGCTATCGAGAGAACTTAAGATCTGGCATTTTTGCGTAGGGCTATTGGTCGGCTTAGCCCTTACATCAACCGCCGCAGCTCAATTGGACCAGGGTGCGCTTACCGGCGTGGTGAAAGACTCCTCAGGAGCCGTCGTGCCTCATGCATCCGTCACCCTGACTGAAACCGATACCAACTTCACCGTGAAGTCGCAAAGCAATGGCAACGGCGTTTACGTCTTCGACCCCATCAAGATCGGCCATTACTCCATCACTGCTACCGCACCTGGGTTCAAGAGTACGGACTTGTCAGGGATTGAAGTGCATGTCAATCAACGACTGGAAGAGGATGTACAGCTTCAGGTAGGCGGTGCAAATGCGACCGTGGAAGTAAGCGCAGCGTCTACTCCCCTTCTTCAGACCCAGGAGTCCAGCGTTGGCCAGGTGATGAGCCAGCAACAGATCAACGACATCCCGCTCAATCAGCGCAACTACGTCTTCCTTGCCCAACTATCTACCGGAGTTACCCCCACCAATGGCGGACGAGGTGCGGGAAATGGCGACTTCAACGCCAACGGTGAACGCGAGACACAAAACAACTTCATCCTGGATGGCGTCGATAACAACTCGAACTCCATCGACTTCCTGAACGGAGCCAGCTACAGCATCAAGCCTCCTCCGGACGCCCTGCAGGAGTTCAAGATCCAGACCTCGAACTCCAGCGCGGAGTTCGGGCATTCAGCCGGTGGCGTGGTCAACGCCAGCATCAAGTCAGGAACCAACCACTTTCACGGTGATTTATGGGAGTATGCACGCAATAACGATTTTGGTGAGGCCCCTCCCACAGAGTGGCAGTCTCCGACCATTCGCGCGGTTCAACCTTACCATCAAAACCAGTTCGGCTTTACTCTCGGCGGACCGATCTTCAAAGACAAGCTCTTCTTCTTCGGTGATTACGAAGGAAATAGGATCATCGAAAACTTCCCGGAGATTTCGAGTACACCAACGTTGTTGATGCAAAGCCAGCCAGGCAATTTTTCCGAACTTCTGAATACCTCCCTGACCGGCAACAGTCAGCCATGGAGAGTGTATGAGCCTAACTCTGGTGGCGCAGCCCCCCTGGGCTCGGCATGCGGAAATCCGGTTAATGTGATGTGCCCTTCCGAGATCAATCCGACGGCACTGAAGCTCTTTCAGGCAGCGTACCCCAAGCCGAATGCTGGTATCCCCGGACAAACCTATAACAACTACGACTGGAGCCAACTGAACTCAGACTCTACGAATCAATTCGATATCCGGGTCGATTACAACCTGAGTGCAAAGGATCAGGTCTTTGGCCGAGTAAGCTGGTCGCACGAAAACAAGTATGTGTCTGCGCCCCTGGGCCCGGTCTTCGACGGCGGCGGTACAGATAATGATGGAACCTTTATCAATCAAGGCAAGAATGCCGCTTTCAGCTGGAACCACGTCTTCTCGCAGAACCTGATCAATCAGGCCCGCTTTGCCTATAACTGGGGATATTTCTCCTGGTTCCAGCAAAGCTATAACAATGGAGGCCTGGACGCCCAATACGGCCTGGGAGGACTTGCTCCCTACTCCGCTTCCCTTGGAAATGGCGGCCTGCCGCAGCTCTACGTCAATGAGTTTCCCGAGATTGGGCCACCCCTCTTCCAGCCTTCTCCTGAACACCAGAACGGCTATCAGATCATCGATGACGCGACGAAGGAATATCACAACCATTCGTTTAAATTCGGCGTTGACTTTCAGAACATCCGCTACTCCGTCTATCAGCCGGAGTTCGGAAAAGGAGCCTATAACTATGGCGGAGGTCTGACCAGTCTTCCTGGCAGTTCCTTCCCTTCCGGTTATGGTCTCGCGGACTTCCTGGCCAATGAAATGGATGAGGGGTTTGTATCCAATCCCACTCCCTCGAATCTGGGTCGCTGGTATCGTGCAGCCTACTTTCAGGATGACTGGAAAGCAAGCCAGCACCTCACCATCAACATGGGACTTCGCTATGACTATTTCTCGCCGCCGGTCGAGCGCCTGGACCATCAAGCCGAGTTCTACAGCACAGGTCCCCTCAATGTGCCGGCAGGTGGATCGGGAGTCTACGAACTGCCCGAGTCTCAGAGAAACGTTCCTCTGAACCCGGCCTTTCTGGCCTATTTGATCCAGGACAATATCTCTGTCCAGTACAGCAACAACCGTTCCCTGCTGAATGCCCAGCATGCCAACTTTGCACCGAGACTGGGAATCTCCTATCAACCCTCTAGCAAAGTAGTCGTTCGAACTGGGTTCGGACTCTACTATGCCGGAATCGAGAACGTAGGAAACTTCGTCAACCTGGGAACGAACTATCCCTTTGACGTCGAACAGACGTTTCCCCAACCTTCGTGTCTCTTGAACAATTGCCCCTCCGACGGTATCAAGCTGGAGACCGGGCCTCCAACCACCGGACTAGCGCTACCCACACTTGTCGGTTGGGATCATGACATCAAGACCACCTACAGCATGCAGCAAAATCTGAGTCTCCAATACGCGATCACGAACAACACGAGCGCAACGATCGCGTATGTGGGTACGGAATCACGTCATCTGGGCGTTGTAGTATTTCCCAACGGCTCGGCTGCGCTTCTTCCTCCTGGAATAAGTGGTGTTCCGTATGAACCATTCCCTGCAATCGGCAGCATCCACCAACTTACGTTTGGGGCAGAGGCCAGCTATAACTCCATGCAGGTTAAGCTCGAGCGCCATCTTAGTAACGGCTTGAGCTTTGTCGGATCGTATACGTGGTCCCATAATCTCGATGACTCCAGAGAGCCGCTCCCCGACAGCTCCGATGGAGGCAATCGGTCCTACAACATCCTGGGCCTTGCACCGGATTACGGAAACTCGCCCTTTGATGTCCGGCAGCGTTTTACCTTCACCGGCACCTACCAGCTACCCTTCGGAAGAGGCAGGAAGTATCTGAACCGCAACAAGCTGGAAAACATCGTGCTGGGCGGCTGGGATACGACTCTCCTCTTCCTTTCACAAACCGGCACGCCCTTTACCGTTGCATCCAACACGCCGACAGTCAATGGAGCGGGGGCGTTTCCTTACCTCATAGCCGATCCTTTCAAAGGTGGAGGAACACCACCGGCGAGCAACCCAACCATCACTTGCCCCACCCAGGTGCGGACTCCGACGCACTGGTATAACCCCTGCGCCTTTGCAGATCCAGCCCTCCCCACCGTCATTACCGCCCCCGTAACGGGCGCCGGCAATATTCTGCAGTACCTCGGCAGTCCACGGTCGCAGATCTCCGGCCCTGGATATGAACGAGTCAATATGACCTTCACAAAATCTTTCCCGACCATCAAGGACCAGTATCTGCAGTTCCGTGCGGATGTCTTCAACCTTCTCAACACTCCCTCATGGGGCGCACCCTCTAACCAAAGTACCGGGGTACAGGGTGGTCTGATTACAGGTCCGGCGTTCTTCGGGAACTACACCCCGGATGCCCGGTTCTTCCAGCTAGCAGCGAAGTATTACTTTTGAAGTAATCTTATTCCCGACCGCTCAAGAGCTTCTTTAAGCTCTTGAGCGGTTTCCTTCACATCCAGAGAGGAAAACATGTCCAGAAGCTTCCGAGCAGGCTCCCTTGTCCTAGCCGCGATCGCATTCACCGCCGCAGGTACAGCCCAGAGCCCCAAGGCGACACTTAACATTCAACTTGATAAACCGCTCCACGCAGTAAGCCCAACGCTCTATGGGCTCATGACAGAAGAGATCAACTACTCATACGATGGTGGGTTGTATGGGGAGCTGGTACGCAACCGGACGTTTCATGATCACGACTGGTCAGGTACAGCGCGCTGGGACCTGGCGCATACGGGCGACGCAGAGGTCACCATGGCTATCGATGATACCGACGGCCCCAGTGAGGCACTGAGCAGAAGCTTGTTGCTGGATATCAAGCAGGCCGACCCTGCCAATCAGGCAGGTGTGAGAAACGAAGGCTACTGGGGCATGGCCGTCCGGCCAGACACCACCTACAAAGGATCCTTCTATGCCAAGGGGGAAACCGGCGATATGGGACCGGTCCATATCACTCTGGTGAACGATAACTCGGGCGCCGTGCTGGCAAGCGCTACCAGTGAATCGCTAACGGCTGGCTGGCAGAAGTACGAATTTACGCTCAAGACAGGCAAAGTTGAGACTTCCTCGGAGAACCATCTACAGCTCACACTAGGTCATACAGGCAAAGTATGGCTGTCGCTAGTCTCGCTATTTCCTCCCACCTATAAGAACCGGGAAAACGGCAATCGCATCGACATCATGGAAAAGCTGGCGGCGATGCATCCGCAGTTCCTGCGTCTGCCTGGCGGCAACTACCTGGAAGGCGACACGATCGAAGAGCGCTTCGACTGGAAGGCCACCCTTGGCCCCCTGGTGGATCGCCCAACGCACAGAAGTCCATGGAACTATCAATCCTCCGATGGGCTGGGATTGCTGGAGTTTCTGGAGTGGACAGAAGATCTGAATATCAAACCAGTGTTAGCTGTGTACGCAGGCTACTCCCTGAAGGGAGCGCATGTACCTCCAGGCCCCGGATTGCAGTCCTATGTGAATGATGCTCTGGATGAGATCGAATTTGTAACAGGCGATGCCAACAGCACAAAGTGGGGCGCTGCACGCGCGAAGCTTGGACATCCGGCTCCCTTTCCACTGACCTACGTAGAGATCGGCAACGAAGACTGGTTCGATCGTTCCGGCAGCTATGAGGGCCGGTATGCGCAGTTCTACAAGGCGATTAAGGCCAAGTACCCGCAGCTTCAACTCATCGCAACCGCACCCCTAAAGCGCACGAAGCCGGATGTTATCGACGATCACTACTACAAGCGGGCAGATGAGTTCTTCGATTTCGTGAAGCACTATGACGACGCTGACAGGAATGGGCCGAAGATCTTCGTAGGAGAGTGGGCAACGCGTGAAGGGAGCCCGACTACAAACTTCGGAGCCGCTCTCGGCGATGCCGCATGGATGACAGCGATGGAGCGCAACAGCGATCTGATCGTGATGGCCTCCTATGCTCCGCTCTTCGTCAACGTGAATCCCGGAGGAATGCAGTGGGAGTCCAACCTGATCGGCTATAACGCGCTCAGCAGCTATGGAGCTCCCAGCTACTACGCACAGTCAATGTTCGCTGAATATCTCGGGACAGAGGTGCCGGCATCCACGATTGAAGGAGAGGGTCATCGCTTCTTCTACTCCGTTACACGAGACTCGGCTAAGGGTAAGGTCTACCTCAAACTCGTGAATGCGACCTCCGCACCAAAGCCGGTCCAAATCAATATGAGTGGAGCAGGCACGATATCCGCATCAGGCATGCTGATATCGCTCAGCGCGACAAATCCGGCTGAGACGAATACCATCTCTGCACCGACGAGAATCGTTCCAGAAAAGACAGGGCTGAAGAATCTGAGTTCTAACTTCAGTCATACCGTTCCGGCCTATGCGGTACAGGTTTTGGAGATTTCGACGAAGTAATGCTTTCCCAACCTGTTCGTGCTGGAGAGATCCAGCACGAACAGTAACGACACGGGACTCTACGCACCTTTCCCAGATCCTTGTCTGGTTCGAGGGACGAGGGCAGGCCTTCGTAATAGGCCAGAATTGCCAAAGGGAACAGCCTCCAATTCTGAAATGAATCTGCAGAACCTGCTTAGCCTGACGACCTAGTAACGGAGAACGCAGATGAGATACCAGATAACCGCCTTCATTTTATTTGCAGCTATCGCTGGATCAAGGGCTCTGCCTGCCCAACAGGGAAAGAGTTCGGACGTTGGCATAGCGCAAACACCCCCCATGGGCTGGAATAGTTGGGATTCCTATGGACTCACCATCAACGAAGCTCAGTTTCGCTCCAATGTGCAGGTTCAAACAGCAAAGCTGAAGCCCTTTGGATGGAATTATTCGATCATCGACGAAGGATGGTTTCTTCGCAATCCGCAGGACCGCCCGCATCCGGAACTGCTTCAGTTTGAACTCGATGCTTTTGGACGTTACATCCCAGTACCCGCGAGATTCCCTTCCGCCCTGGATGCCCAGGGTCGGAATGAAGGATTCGCCGCGATGGGCCGCTGGGTACACGCACAGGGATTGAAGTTCGGCATTCATATCGTGCGCGGCATTCCACGGGAGAGCGTACGGCAGAACCTGCCGGTAGAAGGTTCTGCGTTTCATGCGATCGATGTTGCCGACCAGACCGATGCCTGTCCCTGGGATCCGACCAACTGGGGCGTAAAGGACAATGCAGCCGGACAAGCCTGGTACGACTCTTTGCTACATCAATACGCTGCATGGGGTGTCGATTTCCTGAAGGTCGATTGCATCGCGGACCACCCTTACAGGATCAGCGAGATTCGCCAGATACAACTCGCGATCGAACACAGTGGCCGGCCAATCCTCCTTAGCCTGTCTCCGGGACCGACGGATCTAAGCCATGCAGCAGAGATTGGTTCGCTGGCCCAGATGTGGCGAATCTCCAATGACATCTGGGATGTGTGGAAGAGCGACAGACCCTTTCCACGCACGGTGGATAGCCAGTTCGCGCTGGCTGCGGCGTGGGCTCCCTATGCGCAGCCGGGAAACTGGCCGGATGCCGACATGCTCCCTTTCGGCGAGTTGCGCCCCAAGCCGGACGTAGGACCGGGACCCCGTAAGACCAGGCTGACGATCGATGAGCAGCAGACGATGCTAACCCTCTGGGCCATGGCACGCAGTCCGCTCATGCTTGGGGCTAACCTGACGATGCTCGATGCCGAGACACTTCAACTCGTTACAAATCGTGATGTTCTTCAGATCGATCAAAAGGCACTTGCGAGCCGCGAGATTCTTCAAGAGGGCGACATGGTCGCGTGGACGGCGGATCTCGGAAACAGAGAACATGTTCTGGCAATCTTCAATCGAGGCGACGTCCCTCTCCATGTAACGAAAGATCTGGCCAGCTTCGGGCTTGTCGTACGGACATGGAAGGCACGTGACGTATGGCAGAGGAAGACGGTGACACCTATCCATTCCGTGGACCAGATGATCGCTCCTCACGGATGTGTGCTCCTGATGCTGCAGCCATAAGAGTGTTACCGTCCCAACTTGCAACGGAGAGTTTGATTGCCTGACAGAAAAATACGAGCGATCGTCGCAGCACTGGGTCTTGCACTTGGAGCCGGAAGTGTTGCGGCACAGTTACCAGGGGTGAAAGAGCCTGCTCTTCCTCGCCAAAGGCTTGCAGAAGAGAACTTCGGTAACGATGCTCCGTGGTTCCTGCAGAACATTCCCTTTCTCGAGATCGACGATCCTGCGATTCAGCAGATCTACTACTATCGCTGGAAGCTCTTTCGTTCTCACGTCCGGGAGATCGGCGCACAAGGCACAACGGTGCTGGAGTTTCTGGACGATGTCCCCTGGGCACGGCATCCCTACACGGATCTGAACGACTCCGCATCTTTTCATCTCATGGAAGGACGTTGGCTGCGTGATCCCGCAATTGTCGATAACCTGATCGATCATCTGTACAGCGGTGGCGGCAATGACCGCCACTTTTCAGAGTCCATTGCAGCCGCAACGGAGAGCACCACCTTCGTGACCGGTGACCCTGCACCAGCACTGCGGCATCTCGACACCATGCAGTACATCTATAACGAGTGGGACGATCACTTCGACCGGGCACGCAATCTGTACTGGATCGAACCTCTGCTGGATGCGACGGAGTACACGATCTCTTCCATCGACGCCTCGGGTGCGGGCTTCACCGAGAAACCCAGTACCGACCAGAACCACAATGGATTTACCGGAGGTTTTGCCTTTCGGCCTTCGATCAATAGCTATCAGTATGCCAATGCCCTGGCTATTGCGAGACTCGCAGTCCTGGCCGGAAGGAATGACGTCTCCGCAGACTACACCCGACGCGCGGAGAAGATTCAAACCGCGGTACTCGATCAGCTTTGGAATACCCAACTCCAGCACTTCACCGATCGATATCAACGGTCGACTCCCACTGTCAGCGCTGGAGAGTTTATTCGTGGGCGAGAGCTTGTCGGCTATGTCCCGTGGCTCTATGAGCTCCCTCCAAAGGACGTATCCAGCATAGGAAAATACGTAGTCGCATGGCAGCACGCGCTCGCTTCCAATGAGCTTGGAGGACCGCACGGGCTTCGTACCGTCGAGCCGAGTTATCCTCGTTACCTTGCGCAATATCGATACGATCAGCCTACAGGCCAACCAGAGTGCCAATGGAATGGACCTTCGTGGCCCTTGCAGACCTCGCAGGCACTCACGGCGCTCGCCAACCTTCTGGACGACTATCAGCAGTCAAGCATCACCAAAGCTGATTATCTGCGGCTCCTGCGGCAGTACACGCAGCAGCATTTCTTATCTCCGGGACACCCGGATATTCAGGAAGACTACAACCCGGATACGGGCACGCCGATTGTAGGATTGCAGCGTTCACATCATTACAATCACTCGACCTACATCGATCTGATCCTGAGTGGGCTGATAGGTATTCGCCCCCGTGCGGACAACACGCTTGAGATCGCCCCTCTGCTCCCTACCGAAAACACCCGAGGGGAACCGCCGATACGTTACTTTGGCCTGCAGCATCTTGCGTATCACGGTCACGACGTGGGCATCTTCTACGACCTTGACGGCTACCACTATGGGATCGGCACTGGGCTTTCTATCTATGTGGATGGCAAACGCAGCTATGGTCCGAAACCGCTTGTTCCCGTGAAGATCACGCTTCCACCTACCAGGCTAAAAACCTCAGCCCTTTCACCGCAGGTGGATCTCTTCGTCAACCCTGGCGTTCCCGATGGCCCGATCGCAACGGCCTCTTCGAGCATCACGCCGTCTGCTATAGGACAGGCCCTCGATGGCAGACTATGGTTCTTCCCGGAAAACCCAAACGGCTGGACACCTGCACCAGAGAACACTGGACAGCCTAGCTGGTACTCCATCGATCTTCGACAGAACCGAACTGTCGGCTTAGTAAAGCTATATTTCTTCTCGGATGGAAAGCAGTATCAAGTCCCTTCGAGATTTCAATTACAGGCTCTTACTCCAAGCGGTTGGAAGGATATTCCGGGTCAACAGCATTCCCCACGGCAACCACTAGCCAATGGGGAGAATGACATTACATTTCCGGTCATCACGACACAGAATCTGCGCGTTGTGATTAGTAATCCAAGTACTCCTGCAACATTCCGCCTCATCGAGATCGAGGGTTTTGCTCCCGAGGTGAATCAAGACCGCTTTAGCGCTGAACACCAAAGGTAAACACCGTTTCAGAGTGCATTGTCTGGCCGGGCTTCAAGAGTGTCGATGGGAATTTCGGTTCATTGGGTGAGTCGGGAAAGTGTTGCGTCTCCAGGCAGAAGCCGGCATGCTTCGAATAAGCTACGCCAAACTTCCCGGTCTTTGTTCCATCCAGAAAGTTGCCTGAGTAGAACTGCACTCCTGGCTCGGTAGTCCTGATCGTGAGGGTACGTCCGCTGGATGGATCATACGCATGCGCTGCAAGATGTAATTCACCAATCTTACCGTTCAAGACAAAGTTGTGGTCATAGCCGCCTGCCCGCTTCAGTTGCTCATTCGTCGCATCGATGCGGCGGCCAATGGCCGTTGCTGTGCGAAAGTCGAAGGGCGTCTGCGCTACCGGAGCCAGCTCGGAGGTAGGAATCAGTCCCGCATCGACAGGCGTATAACGATCGGCAGGTATCGTCAGGACCTCATCGAGGATGGTTCCCTTTCCATCGCCAGCCAGATTGAAGTAACTGTGATTTGTAAGGTTAAACACCGTCGGCTTGGTCGTCGTGGCACTGTAGTCGATGTGCAGCGACTCTCCCTCGACGGTATAGCGCACATGAGCCGTAAGCGTGCCAGGAAAGCCCATATCGCCGTCGGGACTGACCAGCGTCATCTCTACGCCGTTGGGGATTTCCTGCCCTGTCCACACCTTGTGGTCGAAGCCGATAGGCCCACCGTGCAATGCATTGGCCTTATCGTTCAAAGGAACATGGAACGTTTCGCCGTTGATCGTAAACGTCCCCTTCGCGATACGGTTGCCATAGCGTCCGACAATAGCCCCGAAGTAAGTGCTCTTGTCCGCCTCATACTGAGATACCTTGTCGTAGCCCAGAACAACATCGGCCTTCTTCCCACTACGATCCGGAGCTTCGATGCTGACGACACGCGCGCCGAAGGTCGTGATGCGCACTGTAAGGTCACGATCGCTGAGCGTGAAGATCTCGACCGGCTTGCCGTCCGCAGTCCTGCCCCAGCTTGTCTTGTTCACTCCAGCGTGTGCAATGGAGCCTGCCAACAGAACTGCTGTGCCTATGAGTACCGTGCTCTTCAACTGCATTCGCAACCTCCCTAAGATCGAGCCTTCCCTTCGAAGATCTACGAAGGATTTCCCTGTCCATACGTCGCATCTTTTCCGTGCTTACGGAAGTAATGACGATCCAGCAACCCCTGCGAAACCTCTCCAGCATTCGCCTTGAGGCCTATTGTGCGATAGGCCATACGCGCCACAGCCTCCAGCACCACGGCATTATGCGCGGCATCATGCGCTGTCTTTCCCCAGACAAACGGGGCGTGCCCCGCAACCAGGCAAGCAGGCACGGCCAGTGGGTCGACCGGCGATGAACCGTCCAAGCCCCGAAAACGAGCCACAATCGCCAGCCCCGTTTCATGCACATAACGGCCGCCAATCGCAGCGTCCGACAGCGGCGCAGTAACTGGAACAGGGCCGTAGAAATAATCCGCGTGGGTCGTGCCGAACGCCGGGATCGGCAAGCCGGCTTGCGCAAAGCTCGTAGCAAACTCCGAGTGCGTATGCACCACGGCGCCAATCTGCTCGAACTCCCGATACAGCAGCGTATGCGTATCAAGGTCCGACGAAGGACGCAGTGTTCCCTCGACGATCTTGCCATGAAGATCTGTAACGACCATGTGTTCCGGCTTCAGCACATCATAGTCAACCCCCGAAGGCTTGATCACGACTAATCCCTGCTCACGATCCACCCCGGAGGCATTGCCAAAGGTGTACAGCACAAGGCCGCGCCGCACCAACTCCAGGTTTGCTTCCAACACCTCTTCGCGCAATTGCTTCAGTAACATCGTCTCTCTCCCATTTCCCAACTAGCTTATCGAAGCTGACGGCGAAACTCACGAAGGCGTGTCTCCGCATCGATCACAATAAGCTCAACACCCGCTATCTCAGCAAAGTCTTCCATGTGTTCCATCGTCAAGGCCTGGCTGAAACCCGTATGATGCGCTCCGCCTGCATAGATCCAGGCAGCCGCAGCAACCTTCAGATTCGGTTTCGGCAGCCATACCGCACGTGCCACCGGCAGATTTGGCAGAGACTGTTCCGGCTGGATCACATCGACTTCATTCACGATGAGACGGAAGCAGTCTCCCAGGTCAATCAACGAAGCAACGACGGCCGGGCCGCTCGGAGCCGTGAAGACCAACCTCACTGGATCAGCCTTTCCGCCAATGCCGAGAGGATGGACTTCGAGCGAAGGCTTCTCCTCTGCAATCGACGGGCAGACCTCAAGCATGTGCGAACCGAGAATCTTCGGTGTTCCGCTGAAGTCATAGGTGTAGTCCTCCATGAAGGAGGTTCCACCCAGCAGTCCCTGAGCCATCACCTTCATCGTGCGAACCAAGGCTGCCGTCTTCCAATCTCCTTCACCGCCAAACCCATAGCCATCGGCCATCAGGCGCTGCACAGCAATCCCAGGAAGCTGTCCGAGCCCATGAAGGTCCTGGAAGTTGTCAGTGAAGGCACCAAAGCCACCTTCTTCCAGGAAGGCACGAAGCCCCAGTTCAATCTTCGCAGCAACGCGAAGCGCCTCTGGACGATCATGTTGTTTGGCAATCGAATACTGTTCGCGGTACTCCGCAATCAGCTTGTTTGTCTCGGCATCAGTGATCTGATCTACCCGCGCAACGAGATCGCCTACACCATAGGCGCTTACGCTATATCCGAGTTGGATCTCCGCCGAAACCTTGTTACCCTCTGTCACCGCAACATCGCGCATGTTGTCGCCGAAACGTGCAACCTTGAGGTTCTGCGACTCATGCCAGCCCACCGCCGCACGCGTCCAGGCAGCGACCTCGGCAATCGTCTCGGGATCTTGCCAAAAACCAACTACAACCTTCCGTGCCAATCGCATCCGTGCCGTAATGAAACCGAACTCACGATCGCCGTGCGCGGCCTGGTTCAGGTTCATGAAGTCCATGTCGATGGACGACCACGGCAGCTCGCGATTGAACTGCGTATGCAGATGCAGGAACGGCTTTGTAAGTGAGTTGAGGCCTGCGATCCACATCTTTGCAGGTGAGAAGGTATGCATCCAGAGCACAAGTCCGATGCAATTGTTCTGGTTATTTGCCTCACGGCACAAAGCACGAATCTGTTCCGGCGTCGTCAGCACAGGCTTGAAGACGATCTTGAAAGGAATAGAGGCTTCCGCATCCAGAGAGGCAGCGATATGCTGCGAATTTTTAGCTACTTGAGCCAGGGTTTCTGGACCGTAGAGATGCTGACTTCCGGTCACAAACCAAACTTCCAAACCTTTGAACTTTTCCATACTTCCCCCCTTTTACAATCCCCCAGTTACAACGCTCACGAAATCTTGCCTGAACGAGGCCGAAAGCGAACCGTATAAAACCCACCAAAAACAGTTAGCAGCAGTCCCCACCAGAAGGTGGGATGAAGATGATGGAGCACGGTCTGGGCCTCATGCTGTCCGAACCATGCCCACGCTCCATAAGGCAACAGCACAACGCCATACAGCAGCGTCAACCCACCTACGAAGAAACCGATGAAGATCACGACGACGAAGTACAAAACAAGGATCAGGATGTCGACCGGTGCTAGATGCGTCAGTTGATGGGGCATCAGGAAAGCGGCCATGCCATCTACATGCGGACTTGGGATCACGAGGCATTCTCCAGCAATCAAGGAAACGTTTTCTTCAAACACACCCTATACGGCGCAATGATGGCCTGTCAAACAAACGCAGTAATCTAAATCGGGCTGCAAAAGAAAACGCCGGTATACGTTTTCTCAAAATGATGGGCGCCGGCACAAGCAAGCATCCGACAGAACGGAGAAAGCGGCATAAACTCTCTCGTGAGACAAGATTCAAGCGGCGACTCCCCACCGTTCTACGCCTTGGGTTCCCTTACCTGGGCGGCGATTTTGCGCAGCTCAGGCAGCACGTCAGCCAAAGTATCGGAGACACTTCCGCGTTGCCCGAAGGCGAAGTACACCTCACGGTAGAGCCGGAACAGTTCGTTGTAGCGGGCTGTCGCAACAGGTTCCGGTTCGTAGACTTTGAACAGCAGGCACATCTTTTCCTGGGCTTCTTCGATGGAGGCAAAGACCCCGGCCGCTACCAGCGCAAAGATTCCCGACCCCAGGCTGGTCGGTACCCCATTCGGGACCAGTACCGGTTTGCCAAGCACGTCTGCGTAGACTTGATTCAGTACGGCATTGTTCTGAGGAATGCCGCCGGCGTTGATGACGCGGTTCACGGGGATGCCATACTCGGCCATCCGCTCAAGGATGATGCGCGTATGAAACGCTGTTCCTTCAATCGCCGCAAAGAGCTCATCCTTCGCCGTGTGAATCAGGTTCCACCCCAGCGTGATGCCGCCCAGCTCAGGATTGACAAGCACCGTGCGGTCGCCGTTGTCCCAGCTCAGCCGCAGCAGGCCCGTCTGGCCCGCCTTGTACTCTTCGAGCCCCTGGGACAGCGTGCGAACGTCTGTTCCAGCGCGCCGCGCAATCGCCTCGAAGATATCGCCGGTTGCGGAGAGACCGGCCTCAATCCCGCTGTAGGCCGGATGAACACTTCCTGGAACCACGCCGCAGACACCCGGCACCAGCCGTGTCTCGCGGCTCATGGCGATGATGCAGGTGGACGTACCGACAACGTTCACGACATCGCCTTCACGGCACCCAGCACCGATCGCATCCCAGTGCGCATCGAACGCCCCCACAGGAATGGGGATTCCGGCGCGCAGGCCCATCTGGCTGGCCCAGTACTCGCTCAAGGAGCCCGCTACAGCATCGGAGGTGCGATAGTTCCCTTCCAACCTGGCACGAACGCCGTCAAAGAGCGGGTCGAGCTTTGAAAGAAATTCCTGCGGAGGGAGACCGCCCCAACGCGGATTCCACATCCACTTGTGCCCCATGGCGCAGACACTGCGCGGCGCAAGTGCGGGATCTGTAATACCGATCAGTGTGGCCGCCACCATGTCGCAGTGCTCAAAGGCCGAGGCGAAGCGAGAACGCTTCTCAGGATTATTGCGGAGCCAGTAGAGCAGCTTCGCAAATCCCCACTCATGCGAGTAGACGCCACCACACCACTCGATGGCCTCCAGATGCTCGGCATGCGCGAGTTCGGTAATCTGCTGCGCCTCTTTGTGAGCGCGATGGTCGCACCAGAGCAGATACTCATCCAGCGGTTGCATCTGCGCATCGACCGGGATCACGCTCGATCCGGTGGTGTCGAGCGCCAGTGCGACGACATCGTCAGCCGCAACACCCGTCTGTGCCAGCACCTCGCGCGTAGCCTGCACGAGGGCCTTCATCTGGTCGTCATGCGATTGCGTGGCAAAGTCGGGGTCGTCCTTGTGGCGATGCAGAGGGTAGCTCGCGGAGGCCGTTCCCAGCCTTCCCCGCTGGCTGTCCAGCAACGTAACGCGAACACTCAGCGTTCCAAAATCCACCCCTGCGACAATCGGCATCATAACCCCTTATAAGTCGTTCCTGTAGCATCTTTATAGCAACTAGCGTAAACGTTTACCAACACTCGAACATTAGCGGCGGGTCACAGGGATGTCAACTTAATCTTAAACTCTCGTCAGAAAGTACTTACAGCCGTATGCTGTCAGTTATGCCGTTCCGGACCCTTCTCGTATGAAACGTTCTCAAAGTACCCCTAAGAGCGAAGCTGCCCGCAAGATCGACATTCGCGGTGTCGCCGCCAAGGCTCGTGTCTCCATTGCCACGGTCTCGCGCACCATCAACCATGTACCCACGGTTGACCCGGTCCTCGCAGCCCGCGTCTGGAGCGCCGTCGCGGAGCTTAACTACTTCCCTAATACTCAGGCGCGCGCGCTGGTTTCAGGCAAGAGCAAGCTACTGGGACTGATCGTCTCGGAGATCACCAACCCCTTCTTCCCTGAACTCATCCAGGAGTTCGAGCAGGTCGCCGTAGAGCGGGGTTACGAGATCCTGATCGGGTCGACGAACTACGAGAAGAAGACGATCGAGCAGTGCGCGCGACGGATGCTTGAGCGCAAGGTAGATGGCGTAGCCGTCATGACCTTTGGCATCGAGGAGGTTCTCTTCGAGCGTTTTGCCGTCGATAACATCCCGGTCGTATTCATCGACGCCGCGCCTTCACGGCCGCTGAGCAGCGTGCTGGCGGTCGACTACCGCACCGGCATCTATGAAGGCGTACAGCATCTCGCCGTCCTCGGCCATCGCAAGATCGGCTTCATCACGGGACCGCTTCGGCTGCGCTCGGCGGAGGCTCGCAAGGCGGCCTTCCTCGATTGCCTGCGCTCCACAGGACTCAAGGCCGACCCGGCATGGATCATTGAGGGAGATCACACGCTGGACGGCGGACGGGATGCGATGCAGAAGATCCTCGCCCTGCCACAGTGGCCTACAGCCATCATGTGCTCCAACGACATGACGGCTATCGGTGTGCAGCATGCTCTCTTCGAAGCGAAGCTGAAGGTGCCTGATGATTTTTCATTGGTTGGCTTCGACGATATTCATCTGGCCGAATATACGATTCCACCGCTTACGACGGTACGGATGTCCTGCAAGGATCTCGCACTGAGAGCCGTCAACGATCTCTTGTCGCACTTACAGGATTCGCCGGCCAAGCCAGAAGCACCCAGCAAGATCATTACGAGATTGATTGTGCGGCAGACTACTGGATTACCGAAGGATGCGCTGGCGGATCTTCCAGGGAAAAGTACGCGGAAGAAGAGTCGAGAGTAGGTGAGGATTAGCACAGGAATAGATAGTGTCTAGCGAACCTGGAACGACAACGAATCACGTATTTTGCTCCCCCCACAGAGACGTCATCCTGAGCGGAGCACCTCGCGTTTTTTGCGAGGTGTGGAGTCGAAGGACCCCGAGGGACTTGATCTCACCCAGGAGGTTGGGACCTTTTCCAGCACGAGAGTCCAGGCTCGAGCGCTCGAGGTAGAAAAGATCCAAAGGGTATAGGCAAGATAACAACCATCGGGGTCCTTCGACTCCGCGTCCCAAAAAACTGGGACGCTTCGCTCAGGATGACGAGTCTGTGGTGAGACAGAACAAAGAGCTATGAATGCATCGTTTTGGTTGCGGTCTAAAACGGGATCTCAGATTCGGCCCTTCAACATATTCCGAAAGGCGATCCTACTTCGCGCTATCTCCTTCTAACGCCGCTTCGGGCCAGCCGTCTTTCCAACCCAGGGTCGAGATATGCAAGGCGGGATGGCCATCCGTCGCGCTGTAAGCGTGAAAGACGATTAGGTCTTCATGATCGAGATGCAGCAGAGACTCACCCCCTGGTCCAAGCCATTGTCCGTTAGCCTGCAATAGCGGCGATCCTCCGCCCTCCAGCATCGGCTTTCCATCGCGATCCACATACGGTCCAGTGACAGAGGTAGACCGGCCGACCATCGTGCGGTAGGTGCTCTTCAGGCCTCGGCAGCATAGGTCCCAGGAGACGAAGAGGTAATAATACCCTCCGTGCTGAAAGACAAACGGTGCTTCGATCGCTTCCGTGTCAGGGGGGAGATTGGGGTTACGGGGTTGAGCCAGAGATCCTGGCCTGCGCGAAGCCAACGAGTAGAGCTTCTCATCTGTCTTTGAGAGCAGTCCGGTATGGCGATCCAGGTGGCGCATCTTTATGCCGGTCCAGAAGCTGCCGAACGAGAGATATGCCTCGCCCTTGCTATCGAGAATGAGATTGGGATCGATAGCGTTGAAGTCGTCCGTCGCGAGCGAACGGAGTACCAGTCCACGGTCTACCCACGTGTACTTAGGGCTTGAGGGATCAAGCGTTTCATTGGTTGCCAGCGCAATGCCGGAGGTGTTTTTTCCGAAGGCCGAAAACGCGTAGTAGAGGTGGTACAGGCCATCGAAGTAAGAGACGTCAGGAGCCCACAGCTCCTGCGTCTCCGGACTCATCTGCTGAATCCATATGGGGATCGAAGGAAAGATCGCGCCACATCGCTTCCAGACCTTGAGGTCGGGCGAGCAACGAATCGCTAGTTGCGGCAACTGGGCTGTCGAAGGGCGTGCAGTTCCAGGAACCGGCGGTGCCGGAGGAGCGCTCTCGACACGAGGTGGCCGCACCGCGCCCGTCGCAAAGACATAGTACTTTCCATGGTCGACGGCGATGGAGGGATCATGCGTTCCCGCGTACTCCCCCGAAAGAGTCAGTGCCTGCGGAGCACTCCCCTTCTCTTGTGCGAGTGCTCCCTGCAGTGCAAGCGAGGCGCTCGCAAAAACGATCAAGGTACC
The DNA here is from genome assembly GCF_000178955.2 of Granulicella mallensis MP5ACTX8. Classification (NCBI taxonomy): domain Bacteria; kingdom Pseudomonadati; phylum Acidobacteriota; class Terriglobia; order Terriglobales; family Acidobacteriaceae; genus Granulicella; species Granulicella mallensis. Next base: position 3,597,875 of record NC_016631.1, read on the forward strand.
AAGAGTTCTGTTCATGCTCATTCCTTTTCAACGAGATAATCCAGAGAAGAAAAGCAGTACGAGCAGGCTGAACAACAGCCTGCTCGTACTGCCCTGTTAGTAACGGATCTTCAGCACAACCTGCATGCTTCTTGGCGCATCGTTCAGGCTGGTGACCTGTCCGAAGTTGATATCGTTGATACCCGAATCAGGCTTCCCCCATCCATGCCGGTTGAAGACGTTGAAAGCCTCCAACCGCAGGTCGGCACTGATCTGATTATGGATCGGAATGTGCTTATTGAGGTTTAGATCTTCATTGAAGAAGGCCGGTGTACGCACCTCCGCCGTATTGCGAGGCAGGTCGCCGAAGTGGAAGGGACCGGTTCCGCGATGCGCTGCATCGTTGACGTCGATGAACGCATTGCGGTTCCAGAAGCCGGTGGGATTGTAGAGGTTCGTATTATTCCCAGCCGGAGACACATAGGTAAGCGGATTGTAGTGTCCGCTCGCTGCTGCGGGCGTCTCGATATCGGTGCCTACCGCGCGGCTGAACCGGATTGCGCCATCGAAGTACGGTACTCCCAGAGCGCCAAAGAAGCCGATGGGCTGGCCGCTCAGGTAGCGCTGAACGCCTCCGACACGGTATCCACCGATCAAAGCATTGACGAACGAGTTTGAGTTCCCAAGGAATTTCTTGCCCTTGCCTACCGGCAGCTCATACAGGTAGCTGATGACGAAGTTCGTTGGAACATCCTGTGTGCTGAGAGCCCGCTCGGCCTTGAGGTTATAGGGATTCTGCGTTCCACTCTGCCCCAGCACCGTGGCCTGGTAGGGCTGAATGGAATCGGCATCCGTATAGGTCTTCGACCAGGTATAGGACATCAGCACATTGAGGCCATCGCGGAACCGGCGCTCCAGTTTTACTTCCATGGCGTTATAGGTCGACTGCCCACGGTCCTGCAGATAGCTATCGTTATTGAGATAGCCATACTGCGGGAACGGCAGCAGTGCCTGGCCTACCAGCCCATTCGTGATGTTGAAGAAGTTAGCGTAGGGTGCAGTGATCCCGGCAGCAACGGCTGCGGCAGATTGCACCGGAGCGGTAATGGTATCTCCCAGGCTAAAGTTCGACGGGTTGATCGAGTTGGCCCAGTAGACCAGCGACCGAAGCCGTGTTCCACGTTCTCCGAGATAGCCAATCGTCAGGATGAGGTCGGGTGCGAGCTGGGCTTGTGTCTCGAGCGTCCAATTCTGCACCATCGCCGGCTTGCCGTCGGTCTTCGCCACATAGTCAGCAACGGAGGCGCCGCCAACCAGGAGCGCTGGATCAATCGTCGGCGTCAGCGATAGAGGAGGAGGACCGGCATCCAGCGCGCCGGAAGGAACAAAGCCATCCGTATTTTCTCCAGGAGTTACTGTCGTAAAGCCCGCGCTCAGGCCCTGCCCGTAGTCGGCATAGATCAAAGGACCGTACATGATCGAGTACGCGGAACGGATGACAAAGCTATCGTGCAACCAGCCCGGAGCATAGGAGAAACCGATGCGGGGTTCGAAGTCCTTATAGTAGGTCGAGGCAAACTGCTCGTTCTTATTGCCATCGCGTCCCGGGCCAACGCCGCCGAACCTCATCGCACCGAGAATGCCGTTTGCCGCGGGGTTGGGGATCGTCGGATCGAAGCTGGAGATATCACCGTCGGCCTCGTGCCGTGGAGTGTCGATGCTGTAGCGGAAGCCGAGGTTGACTGTCAGGTTCTTCCGCGCCTTCCAGTCGTCCTGCGCATAGGCTGCGTAGTAGTGCTGAATCCAGCGTGGAAAGTGAATCTGCAGCGAGCGGCTGGTATTAGCCGGAGCTCCCAACAGGAAGCTGGCGATACCGTTGCCGCTATCGGCCTCGGCGTTCACCTGATTGGTACCGGCTGTCTGTGAACGAGCGAAGTTGAAGGTTCCCGCTGCCGGGCCGTTGTTGATGTAGCTGAACTGCTGCCAACGGTAGGTGCCGCCAAAACGGAGGCTGTGCTGCCCTTTCTGCCAACTTACGTTGTCGTCCAGCAGAAGAGCGTTGTCGACGTTGTCGTCAAAGTTCGGGCTTCCCAGGCCAGGCAGGTTCTCGCCGATATTGAAGGTCGGGAACGTGGTACCCGGAGAGGTGGTGTTTGGAATACCTAGCTGTGCGTCGTAGTTGATCCCCAGGAGAGAAGCCGGAGCGCTATTGAAGCTGTTGATGCGATTGCCGCCAAAGGTGACCTGGTTGATGAGGTGCGGCGTAATCGTGAAGTCGTATCCGATGCGAAGCAGTTTGGCATAGAAGTCCTGCAACTGCGATCCGCTGTTCACCGGCCCCGGAAGATCCGCGACGCCGGAGTCGAAGTTCTCACGAGCGCTGCCGAAGGCGAAGAGGTGATGGCGCGTGCCGAAGTTCTGGTCGATGCGCAGTGAATTGGCAACCTGATTGACTACCTCATTGGTCGCGTAGGAGTAGTTCTGCGTTCCGCTACCGACATAGTTCTGGCGCGGAATCAGAGCCAGGACCTCCGTTGCGATCTGGCTGCGGCCGATCGGCACCTGGTTATTGACGAAGGGCATGCGGCACTCGACGCCATTCACTCTAGTAGTCGTCGTGGGGTCGAAGATTTGTCCGGAGAGGATTGGATTTCCTGTGCAGGGATTCGTCAGACCGGCGACCGGCGCGCCGAGCGTGGCGGAAAAATCACCGATCGTTCCGTTACTGCCGTTAAGCAATCCGCGTTGCGCGTCGGTCGGAACCGTGGAAAGAACGGTATGGCCAAAGCTGCTGGGAACCTGCTCGAAGCTGAAGAAGAAGAAGGTCTTGTCCCTGCCGTTATAGACATGCGGGATATAAACCGGACCACCTAACGTTACACCGTAATCCTGGTGCATATCGGCAGGGCGGCGGAAAGCCTGCAAGGAATCCTGCGTGCCACCATTGATGATCGCGTTGCCCTTATTGAACCAGTTGTTCGCGTCGAAGATAGTGTTCTTGAAGTAGTCGTACACCGTACCGTGATACGAGTTCGTGCCTGACCGGGTCTTGAAGTTTGCGATACCTCCGGTGGTGCGCCCCAGGTACGACGGCAACGCCAGAGTCTCTACGCGGAACTCTTCGATGGCATCGAGAGAGGGCGTCATCTGGTCGAAGAACCCTGTTCCATTCTCAGAGCGCTGCGTGCTGATGCCGTCGAGCAGGTTATCGCTGCCGAAGGTCTGGCCGCCACCAATCTTGACATAGGTTGTGCCGCCATTCGTACCCGTCCCCACCGCTCCAGGAGTCAGGAGGGTAAGCGCCACCAGGGAGCGCATGGCACCCCCAGCAAGAGAAGGCAGATCCTGAACCTGGGCTTCCGTCAGCACCGTGCCGATGTCGGAGGTCTCCGTCTCCAGCGATGGACCGTTGGCGACCACCGTCACGGTCTCGCTGACCGCTCCGGCCGACAGCGTAAAGTCATGCGAGGCACGTGTGGTTACATAGACCGGCAATCCCGTGACCTGCGCTGCTTTGAAGGTGGGCGCGGTAACGCTGATGTCGTAGTTACCTGGACGCAGCGAGGTGAAGACATAGGCACCCGAAGACGAGGTCGTGGTCTTGTAGACCGAACCCGACTGTCGCTCAGTCGCAGTCACCTGGGCTCCAGGAATGACGCCGCCTCCGGAGTCGGTCACGGTTCCAGCCATCGATCCGGTGTTGATCTGGGCTGAGGCGATCATCGAGCCCAAACAAAGGAGGATCAGGAACACTCCTAATTTCACTGTGGTTTTATAAAAAACAGTCATAACACTCCTCTAAAAAGTCCTTGCCACGCAGCCCAGTGCCCTATGGGAAAACATTTACTCAGGTAAGTTTCGGATTGAATCCCAAAAAGACAGTCATGTTTCAAAACTCTTAAGTAAACCTTTTCTCAAGTGACTGGAGACGTTCTCTCGATGGAACATTTCCGCGTTTCTTCTAGCGCGATTTTTATATCGGCTGCCAACTGCGAGTGTCAAGCGGGTTTCGAAAAGCCTGCAAAATCGGGGCTTGAGTTCCCTTCTGCACGGTCTACAGCGAGCGAACCATGGCAGTCGAGGCTGGCGCAAATATACTGAAGGCACCGATGCCGACCACAGTGATCGTCGTAGAGTACGATCCAAGCTGGCCTGCGCTCTTCCGGTTCTTTTACGAGCGGCTGGCGAGGACGCTTGGCAGTATGGCTGTCACCATAGAACATGTCGGCAGCACTGCCGTTCCGCATCTGGCAGCGAAGCCCATCATCGATATCGATGTGCTTCTGGCAGATGAGGCAGACCTACCAGCAGCTATCAATCGGCTTGCAAACATTGGCTATGGTTACCAGGGAGACCTTGGCATTCCAGGGCGTGAGGCTTTCCTGGCGCCTGCGCAGGATACTCCTCATCATCTCTATGTTTGCCCGCCACAAAGCCGAGAGTTTCAAAGACACCTGGCCTTCAGAGACTATCTTCGAGCCCACCCTGAAGAGGCGAAAAAATATGGCGATCTGAAGCGGGCACTTGCGTTGGAATTCAAGGACAATCGCTCTGCTTATATTGATGGAAAAAGTGAATTTGTAGCCAGGATGACCGACCGAGCGATGGCGGCCAAGGCAAGAGTCTAGCGATTTCGAGTTGCGTGTGACTTGGCAGCGGCGATAACTTCCTACAAGCCGACTTCTGAGGACCAACACTCCTTGAATATCTTAGGCACCGGTCTCGTCCTCCTTAGTGGGCGATGGGCTGGATAACCTCGAAGAGGTTACCCCAGGGATCGGCAAAGAACGCGACGCGCAGACCCATTGCGGGTACGTCGTGTGGCTCGCTGGCGATGGTCACATCGCGGCGTTTCAATTCGTCGATGACGGCATCCACGCTATCGACGCTGAAACCCGGGTGATGCCACCCAGACATGTTGTAGCTGTCATGCAGATCTTTATAGGCAAGACGTTCTGCTGCGCCCTGGCCAGCCATCAACTCGAAATGAAAACTATCGTCTCCGGCAGGATAAAGAAAGCCGAAGTTGAGCCCGGCCACTGACACTGTCTGCTTCGACCGAAAATCGAGCTTGTCGGCATACCAGGCAACCGCTATGTCGAAGTCCGGCACGCGAATGGCTGCGTGGTTGATCTTCAAAGAAGCAAGAGGGCTGGAAGCAGGTGGCGTGCTGAGTGTGGTCATTGTTTTTCCTTAGGGAATGCCGTTATCGCCAATTAAAGCGCCTTCATTTCGAGCCAGGAACGCATGGCTTCGGTCACTTCCGCCTTGCGTTCGAGAGGCAGCCAGTGGCCCGAAGGCAGACTTGTCACGGTGAGGTCCTGGCACGCGCCGCGCATCGGCTCTCCGAACCGGTTGTGGGTGATATCGCAGAGACCGTCGAACTCGCCGTTAATAAACAGCACCGGCTGGCGCAGCCTGCCGCCATCCGGCGCCTTGTACGCGTAGGCGATGTTGGCGTTGTCGTTCAAATACCAGGAGTTTCCGGGCCGGAATCCGGTGATGCGGAAGGCTTCGACCAGAGTGTCAAAGTCAGCAGATGGCCAGAGTGCGGGGTCAGGCTGCACGGCTGGAGCATGATGCGCCGATCCGAACCAACCACCATTGCGCGTAATGATCGCAGACCTGTACACCTTGCCTACGGATTCGGGGTTCCCGCTGCGGTATATCGCCGCGAGAGTCGCCGGGATGTCAGCATCGAAGTCGGTGACCGTCTGGTCGAAGTGGCTCAGGTAGAAGTGGTAATAGTCCCACTGCCCGTCCGGATACTGATCGGCGGGATAGAGCTCGCGGTCGATGAGCGGCAGCTGATTGGGTAGCGCGAAGCCTTCCGGTACATAGGGGACAGAGATAAAGACAACGCAGCGGCATCGTTCCGCGTGATGCGCGGCCAGCGCTCCGACAACCGGGCTTCCGAGGTCATGCCCAACCCAGATGGCCGGGCTAGCGCCTAGATGATCATGCAGCTCGGTCATGTCGTCAACGATCTCTTCCAGCGTGTAGACCTCGGGGGCGAGCGGCGCAGATGAACCTCCATAGCCGCGCATGTCGGGCGCGATGCAGTGCCAGCCTTCGGACGCGAAGGCCTCGACCTGCGCGCGCCACACCAAGCCGATCTGTGGCCAGCCGTGGAGGAAGAACATCAATGGGCCACCGGCAGGTCCGGCCTGCCAGTAGTGCGTTGTGTGACGTGGTGAACTGAAAGTGGTGTCAGTGAGTGGGAAAGATGTTGCCATCGCGAACTCCTTAGGAAGGGTTCACCGTACGCAGGAACTTCACAAGCTGTTCGTTGACTTCGGCGGAGGCCTCGTGTTGTATCCAATGGCCTACATTGTCGAGTTCCAGGTTCCCGACGAGCCCCGGAAGCCCGGCCCGCAGCTTTTCGGCAGGGGGATAAAGCGCCCTCAGGCCGTCGGCCTTTCCGGAGATGTAAAACGAGGGCTGGGTGATCTTCGCGCCTTTCCATGCGGCGGACAGACCGAAATAGAGCTCGGCGGCACGATAGTAGTTCAGCGCACCGTGAAAGCCGGTGTGCTGGAACTCCGCTATATTGTGAGCCACATAATCCGGGTCCACCCATGAGGGCAATGGCTTAGGAGCGGGACGGTGAAGACTTCGTGCAAGATCCAGAGGGTTCCATCGCGTGTCAGCCGGAGCAGAACCCGATGCCCAATACAAGATCCCAGGAATCGTAACGGCAGCATCTGCCCAAATCTGGTCTGCTTCCGGTTTGATCTGTTCGAACATATAAAAATCGTTTTCATGCCCGGTCGTGCGCATGCGCTCGAAGACGCTGACATCTCCGCGCGGAAAGTAAGGCACGCTCAAGCAGAATACCGCTGTGAATCGATCCGGTCGCATCATGGCGGCATTCCATGCATGCGTCGCACCCCAGTCGTGACCCACGATCACAGCACTGGAAATGCTTAGCGCATCGAGGAGCCCGACCAGGTCACCCGCCGTATGCAGCGGAGTGTACAAAGCGGGGTCGCGTGGCGCTGAGCTGCGCCCGTACCCGCGCATATCCGGAGCGATCGCTCGATAGCCGGCTGACGCGACGGCTTTCATCTGCTGTCGCCACGTATAAGAAGTGTCCGGAAACCCGTGACAGAAAAGAACGACTGGCCCGGCCCCCAGCTCGGTTACATGCAGGGAGATGCCATTCGCGGCGATATCGTACTCTTTGAGTTCCATCGTTCCTCCAATTTCCATCATAGAAGGCGACCATCGTCCTGTAGCCGCAAAGACAGGTACTGAGAAACGCGTTTATCGTCAGCAATAAATCACTGATGAGAAGCCGACTTGTGAGGTCTCCCAACAGGGGGATAACTCTAGTTCGCGGTAGGGGTCTCCTCCATGTGGTCGATCACCAGAACCGGGTAGGGACGTTTGGTCTTTTCTAATTTCAGGCCCAGCTGTCTGCTAATAGCGTCGAAGACGGAGAGGGCGCCATTGGGGTCTGAGCTGTTGGGGTCGGCACTTCCGCCGGTATTGGGAAGGATCTTGTCGGCGGAGCTGAAGCTGAGCGTGAAGTCGTAGGAGCCCTTGAGGCCGGTGCCGTCGACGACGGGATTGTAGATGTACCCACCGGCTACGTGCTGGAGCTCGTCGCCGATCTGGGGGATAGTCATATTCTGGCAGGTGATGAGCCGGTTGAGGACGGGACTCTCGACCCGAGGGTCTTTGCCGTCAGGACCTGGGCCCTCCTTACATCTGGTACGCTCGGTCGGGTCGAGGGTGGGCTTGAGTCTGGGCTTAATGGCTATCAGAGTGTAGGCGGTGACCGGACGATCCTCCATGTGCCATTTCATCTGAAAACGCTCGGCGATCAAGGCCCGAAGCATACTGCGGAGGTCTTCAAAGTTGATCAGGTTGCCGGAGGCGAATTTGTCGACGCGAACGTTGGCTCCGGCCTTGGCGAGGAAGTCGAACTTAGCGGTGTCGAGCCATTTGGGAGCGTTAGCGATACTCTCTTTGTTGTTCGGATTGAGGTCCCAGCCGAAGGTCAAGAGAAACATGAGAGGAATCGCGCGGGTCTCAACCTGGTTGCCGGTGATGCGGGCATAGCCCTTCTCATCGGGAGCGCTGGGTTTGATCACGGCGACTTCGAAGGGTGCCGCAGGCGGCTCGGGAAGAGCTTCGGCTATATTGGCGGCGTTGGGAGTAGGAGTTTCGTCAACGCTCGCAACCTGGAAGACGGGGCGGGGTGCCGTTTTGAGTTCCAGCTTGAGGCCTAATTGCTTTTCTACGGCGGCGAAGATGGAGATGCCGTCGGCACCCTGCTTCTCAAGCTGATCGCGCCCCGTCCACTTGATGGTGAAGTCCCAGCCTCCGGCAAGGTTGGTTTCATCCACAACAGGTTGATCGAGATATCCGCCTGCGAAGGTATGAAGGGTATCGGCGAGAGACGCCATGGTGAGGTTCTTGCAGCTGACGGTGATATAGGACGGAGCGCCGGCGGGAGGATTTTGCGGCGGAGGAAGAGGGACACAGGAGCTTTCGCCGTTCCCTTCCGACTCGGTCATCTTCGGCTTTCCGGGGGCAGAGAGGATGTAGGTCGGCATAGGAGCAGTGCCGGTTTTGACGACAAGGTGAAAACGGGTGGCGAGCAGGGTACGAAGCATGAGCTTGACGTCGTCCTGTGTGGTCTTGGGAGGGACTGTGGCACGGATATCGTAGCGATCGCGCTCGAGCCAGGTGGGACCTCCGTTCACGTTGACGGCATCGACTCCATAAGCGGTGGCAATGAGATCGACCATGGTGGCCTGGGTGAGAAAGTAGCGGTCGCCCTGGATGGAGTTGCCGTGCATGAACGGGTTGGACGTGAACGGACTCGTGTGGACGTCGGCGATGACGAAGGATTTGGAGACGGCAGCGGGCTGGGCCATTGACGAGACCGAGACTGAAAGAAGCGCGAAAAGGGCGAAGGCTGCTCGCATGGAAACCTCAGGGGTGATGCAAATTGAAGACTGAATGCAACCGGACCAAACGCGTAAGGGGCAGGTTAAGATTGCCCTGGATAACAGCGGTGTTGAGTTTATCCCTATAAGCAGTGCTTTCGACGACTGTACTCGGTGATAGACGCTGAGGGATCGGATTCGTCTTGAGAAACGCTCTTCTTGTCAGTATGTATAACAGAGCTTTGTTTCTTTTGATCAGCGGCTCTATGGCTTCTCCGGCCAGGAGTGTCTTGGGTATCGACGCATCAATTCGCGGCGCACCTCGGGATAGAGCCTCTCCCAGAATCCGGCCAGATCGGTTGTTGTCTGCACGGCCCGTTGATTCGGCGCGAGCAGATGAACGACGACGGGAGTTCTATCCGACCCGATCCTTGGAGTCTCACGCATGCCGAAGAAGTCCTGCAGGCGCGAAGCGATCCAGGGAGGCTTGCCGCGTTCGTAGTGAATCTTCGTCTGTCGCCCACCTTGCAGCCGAACGCTGACAGGCGCAAGCTCACGAAGCGCTCGCGCATCTATTGTCTGTTCGAGTGCGGGGATGAAATCTTTTGCGGCATCTTTCAGTTCCGCAAAGCTCTTCAGCCCGAGGCACAGGTTCTTTAATGCCTGCTGCAGGTCCGGCGGCTCCAGGCCTGCGAACTCGATACGCGCCATGAAATCGGAGAGCACGTCTCCCTCGACAAAACGGTCGAGGCCAACCTCCATCGCCTTTTCGGAGAGCAGATCGGCGGCGGCTTCCACGTCAGGGATCGCGTGGCGAGCCTCCTGGATCGTCAGGTCGTCGTAGAACAGAGCACTGACCTCCTCCACCCTCTCCGACGTGCGATTCCACGTCACACCGGATTGCTCGCGCACACGATCCGGGAACAGGTCGATCAGCCACTCCGGCTCAATGCGTGAGGTCATGCGAACCAGCGGCAGCGGCTTCTCTTTGCGGTCTTCGACATCGATCGCGACCATGAATTCATAGGCCGGAGGTTCGCCCGCAACCTCCGCCGAAACTCCCGTTGAAAGTTGAATCTGGCTCCCTGCCCGCCTACGGGCCACACGATCTGGAAAGCCAAGCAGCACGGACATCAGGAGCGCATCGTCCTCGTGGCTGCTCTGTCGCGGAGGACGAGCGATTCTGCGGAGTTGCTGTATCTGTTGCGTGGTCCGGTAGTCCATCGGCTGCTCCATTGCAGCGAGGAGATCGTTCTTTTCAGAGCGCGCTCCGGAGCCAAGCAATGCGGCCACAGTACAGCCGTCTTCCCCTGCCTTTCGTTCCATCGACTCGACGAGGACGCGCGACAACCTTGGCGACAAGGGATAGCGCGACAATCGTCGAGCCATCTCCCCGCTAGCCCCGAGGCGATCGAGCAGCAGCTCGGCGTTTTGGACCGCTGCCAGAGGAGGAGCATCGAGCCAATCCACCTGGCTGAAGTGCTCGATACCCAGCACCCGCAACGACAGGCAAAGCTCAGAGAGATCGCTGCGTAGAATCTCCGGCGTATCGTGCTCGGGCCGTCGCAGAAAGTCTTCCTCCGGATAAAGTCGCAACACGCGACCCGGTCCTGTGCGTCCCGCACGACCGGCCCGCTGCTTCGCCGATGCCCTGCTGATCCTGCCGATATGCAGGGTCGGTAACCCTGTCCACGGAGAATAGGTCGCAAAGCGTGCCTGTCCACTATCGATGACCGCGCTGACTCCCTCTACAGTGACGGAGCTCTCCGCGACATTCGTGGCCAGGATCAGCTTTCGCTGCGGACTGGGGGAGATGGCTCGATCCTGTTCCGCAGGAGAGAGGTCTCCATGCAATGGAAGCACCACTAACTCATGCTTGCGTGCAATGGGCTCGCACTCGCGCATCGTGCGCCTGATCTCGGCGACGCCAGGCAAAAAGGCCAGGGTGTGGCCCTTTTGCCCGTCTGCCAGTAATAGGTCCATGGCGTTCCTTACCTGCACAGGAAGCGGCTCCGAAGAGTAGGCCAGATGTTGGATGGAGAGTTCGAAGAGTCTTCCCTCCGACCGCAGAGAGGGACAGTCTTCCAGATATCGAGCGATGGGCGCGGCATCGAGAGTGGCGGACATCACTACGATCCGCAGATCGGGACGTGTGCGCTGCAGGCGCTTCAAGAGTGCGAGTGCGAAATCGCTGTCGAGATGGCGCTCGTGGAACTCGTCGAGTACGACCGCGTCCACTCCTTTCAGACTGGGATCGGAGAGCAGACGCCGGATCAGGATTCCTTCGGTAACAAACCGCAGCCGTGTGCGTGGCCCGCTGACGTCTTCAAAGCGGACCTGGTAGCCAACGGTTTCGCCAGCCTGCTCGCCAAGTTCCGCCGCCACTCTCCGCGCAGCCAGACGAGCCGCGATCCGGCGCGGTTCCAGGACTACGACTTCACCTTTTACGGAGGCGAGAATGGCAGGCGGCACGCGGGTCGTCTTGCCCGCGCCCGGTGGGGCTTCGATCACGAGGTTGGGATTTCGCTCAAGAGAGGCAATGATCTCCGGTAAGAGAGCGTCCACCGGAAGAGAAGGTCTGGAGTTCACTGATTTCATCGAACCACGGCGCTTCGTCGCCGTCAATCTATCGATGGATAGTGGGAGGTGCTTACTTTCTCCCGCCAGGAGTGCTTTGCTTGTACAGCTTGGCATAGAGATGCTTGGTCACCTGGTAACAGTCGCAAGCCGCGGCTTCGAGATTTTCGCGATTGAGGATCTTCACCCGTCCACGCTGGTATTCGATCAGCCCACTGCGTTGAAGAGATCCGGCCACCAGGGTAACGGTCGAACGCTGCGCTCCAAGCATCATCGCCAGAAACTCCTGCGTGAGGTTCAAAACATCGGACTGGGTCCGGTCCTGCACCATGAGCAACCAACGCGCCAGCCGCTCCTCTGCTTCATGAAAACGATTACAGCCAGCAAGTTGGCTAAGGCTCAGAACCTGCTCCTGGATGAATTCGTTCGCACGATCTCGTACGTCTTCTGACGATCGAAACGCCTTCTTCAACTCCGAGAAGGGGATCTTGAGTCCGGTTCCATCCAACTGCATGAAGCAATGGGTGGGAACAAGCCCAGGCCCCAAAAGCTGCAGGCTACCTACGATTCCCTCTCGTCCGATGATCCCCACCTCTGCCGTCGCACCACTCGACATCGTGCTGACAACCGAGGCAATGCCCGAGGTCATGAAGTAAGCATGCGAGGGAACCTCCTCCGCGTTGTACAGCACCGTCTTGAGAGGAAGAGTAACCGGAGTGGAGCGTTCCAGAAGAAACTCGCGGTTTTTAGGGGAAAGTGAAGCCAGAAAGAGGTTCGCGTGCGATGCAATCATTTCAGTCCTTTGAGTCAGTTCGCAAAGGACGCCCTTTCGAGGAAGGGGCTGGTTACCTCTTTGATTTGGAACGAGTTAGTCTCGCTGACTTGTGATTGACCATATACCTCGGAAGATGGGAACTCTGTTCGATACCAGACCAAACGACCCTCGAAAGAGAGGGTAAATCGAAAAAAATTGCTTTTAGCATTTGCGGCAATATTTCGTCTGTTCGATATGCAACATAACGCTGCTTCATGCCGTCCTATTTGTAACGAAGCCTTACTGGTCTGCGGAGAAAAGGTTCTCTAAATAAATTAGACACCGCGATTGCCTGTGTTCTCTTCAGCGCATCATACGTGGGAAGAACGGTGGGAGAACCGTAATGGATGTAGCTACTATTTCGGGTCTGCAGTCCAAGCTGGGGTTACTAGCCGATGTCTTGCAAAAGGTGGAAGAACGCGCCACGGCCGGTCAACTGGCTCTTGAGATGATCCACGAGATCAAAAATCCTCTCGAAGCGCTGGGCCACCTGACATACCTTGCCTCTCAAGAGGCCGATAATCCAGAAAAAGTAAGAAAGTACATGCTTCTGGCCGAAGAACAGATGATGACCTTGGACCATGTCGTCGGACAGACGCTCGGATTCGCGAGGTCTTCTCAGGCTCCAAAACCCATTGATTTGGCGATCCTGGCAGAGGCAGCTCTTCGCATTCATCAGAGAACGATCGACACGAGAAAGATACGCCTTGTAAAAGATCTGCCCCAGGGCCTGGTAGCCGAGGTCTATCGTGGGGAGATCCTGCAGGTCATCTCAAACCTGATCGTCAATGCGCTCGATGCCCTTCCCGCTGACGGTGCTGTGTGTATCCGGCTTCGCAAGCGTCGGGGCGAAATTCATGTCATCGTCTCCGATAATGGTCATGGCATTCCAACCGAACACAGGGACGAGATCTTCCAGCCCTTCTTCACGACGAAAGCCGATCGCGGCACGGGGCTGGGCCTGGCGCTCTCGAGAAAGATTATCGAACACCACCATGGCAGGATATGTATGCAAAGCCGCGTGCACCCGGGCCGAAGCGGCACGATCTTCAAGATCTGTCTTCCGGCAAAAGCCGAGTCCATCTGCTGATCTAGACCGTAATTCCACTTTCGAACTCTGCGTAGTTATCGAGATGGTCCTTGATGATGTGGTAGCACTCGCAAGCTTTCTTTTCGAGTCCCTCAACATCGAGGATAGAGATTGCCCCCCGGTTGTACTCGATCAATCCCTCTTCTTTCAGATGGCCGGCAGCTAAAGAGACCGTGGGCCGAGTTGTTCCCAGCATATCTGCGAGAGATTCCTGCGGCATCTTGAAATGGTTCGTATGCGCTCGGTCCGCGCAGAGCAGCAACCAACGGGCCAGGCGCTGCTCCAGATTATGCTTTGCATTGCAGCCCGTCGACTGGGCCGTCTGCACAAGCTGCGCCTGAACATATCTCAAGGCCAGGGATTGGAAGGTTCCACCAGCACGAAACTCCGCTCGCGCAACCTCGACCGGAGAAGAGTATCCGTGACCTGCGATCTGCGTATAGACGCGATTGAGGCTTCGTTTCGTTCCCATGAGAGCGGAGACGCCGATTACCCCTTCATAGCCGAACATCCCGACCTCAACCTGCGACCCATCCTTGAAGGTTGTGGTCATAGAGGCCATCCCCTCCTCCACGAAGAAGACATGGTGGATTGGTGCGCCAGGAAACTCGATCTCGTGTCCCAATTCAAAAGTGACTGGAGACAGACAGAGGCGAGCGATTACCTCTGCTTCGAGGTTTCTCAAAAGCGAGTTCTTGAATGTGTAAGAGCGCAAGCTAGAGCCTCGCAGCCGGATAGACCCGTTCCCCCAGTATGCGCTTCTATGGCTGAACGCAAAGCTTCAGACTCAGAGCCCGGCGATGAGGAAACGCGGATCCAGAGAAATCAGGCCAATCTCTTCCGCATAAGCCGATATCAGGGCTTGGGGAGATCGCTTGCCAAGCCGCTTCTCCACCCAGACAACCCGTCCCTTGCTTAGAACCCCACCATCTGAAGACACCCCCCGGAGGGAGTCCACTTCCACCTGGTAAGGGGTATTCCCCATGACTGTATAAATCTCGCGATACTCTTGTGGCTTCATAAGATTCGTCACGCCTACTCACCCTCTTTTAAACGTAGATGTAAGTCACTATCACTAAGGATGCCCGTCTTTTCCAGCGTCCTTTTCGAAAATGTTTCTACAGAGAAAAGACAGTCCTTAAAAAGCCAACGTCTGGTATCGTACAGACACTAACTAAAGTCGATTGATATCTTGGCGTACAAAGCACGGCGTAAAATCCCATCTAAATCTGTCCGAAGCTTTACAGAAGTTTCGGGAAAATGCAATGAAAAAGCTCGAGGATTTCTTGCAATGTGACTATTTATTCGGAGGCCCAAGATGGCTGAGCCTATTTCTATTCTGCTATGCGGTCAGGATTCACTCCTTCTCCAGACCAGGCAATGGGTGCTGGAAGCGGCTGGCTACCAGGTCCAGACGACAACGGACTTCTCAGAAGTTACGCTCGTACCCGACCCTGTCGACCTTCTCATTTTGTGCCACTCCCTTTCACTTGAAGAGTGTGGGCGCGCCTTTGCCCTGGCATCTATCCGGTGGCCCAAGATACGGTGCATCGTTCTTCCTGAAGGAGCTTCAGCCTGCTCCGAGCAAATGCTGTGCTCCGTGCTGGATGCGACCGGAACTCCGGCAACGTCTCTTCCAGAAACACACCCTCATCCTGAAACCTACCGCAGACAACTCTCGCCTCAGTTCTGGAAATTACCTCTAAGCCGTTGAACGAGGTAGTTGGCGTTGCAGAAGGTTTACTAACGCAACCTCTTCCCTCTTTAACCCACGGTATTGCGTAGCAAGCTTCTTTTTCATAGGCCTCTTCGTTGCTTCCATCAGGGCTCCTGCCATATAGCAATCAAGAACAGCGGGATGCACATAGCACTTCCGGCAGATGGAAGGTGTATTGCCAAGTTGCGCCGCTACAGCTTTGATCGCTTGCACTACGTCTCTTTTAGCCTGCGTCTCCGATTCAAACACTTCGCACCCGCAGAGAAGACTGCAGGACAATACGGTTCCAGCCCATGTCCGAAAGTCCTTCGCGGTGAAAGGCTGGTCGGTGATCTCCTGCAGATACGCATTTACATCCGCTGAATCCACCGTATGGTGCATTCCTTCGTGGTCGAAGTACTGAAACAGCTCATAACCCGGAATATCCTGACACCGCTGAACGATCTTCGCCAGCCGGCGATCGTGGATGTCTACGGTGTGATGGATGCCACTCTTGCCCTGAAAATTAAACGTAATCGTCGAACCATCTACCCGCACATGCTTCTCGCGCAGAGTAGTCAGCCCATACGATTTATTTTGCCGCGCATACTCGGAATTTCCGACACGGATCAACGTAGTTTCCATCAACCGCACAAGGGTAGCCAGGACTTTCCTGCGCGGGAGCCCCGGCAATGCCAGGTCTTGCTCTACCTGTTTGCGGATCGTTGGCAAGGTCGCGCCAAAGAGGAGCATCCGTTCGTATTTGGTTTCATCCCGCACCTCTCGCCAATGCGGATGGTAGAGACTCTGTTTTCTACCTCGGGCATCTCGGCCCGTGGCCTGTAAGTGCCCCTTTGCATGAGGACAGATCCAGACCTCGGACCATGCGGGTGGAATGACGAGTGACTTGATGCGGGCCAGAGTTTCAGCGTCGTGTATGACACTGCCGTTGATGTCGATATAGCGAAAACCGTGATGCCATTGTTTCCGTTGCAGGCCCGGCCTGGCATCGGAGACATACCTCAACCCCGCGGCCCTCGCTGATTCCACAGGATCCGCCAGCACCTCTGGTTTTTGTTTTTTCGCTGGCAATGGCTCCACCCTGCCCTATCCTGCTGATCCCTTTATGCAGCCTTTTAGCTTTACCTTACGAGGCCCTCTACTTTGGTATGGATGCTTGAAGACTTTGCGGGGTAGCCCTTTGTACGCGACTTCTACGATTCGCATCTATGAACATACAAAGCCGGTGCCGGACAGGCTAACGGTGATGGAGAGACTATGCCTGAGATACGCGTAATGAATACGTCTGAACTGCCCTGTGGGCATAAGAAGACCGTCAAACTGGGCGAAACCGAGATTCTGCTCATTCACTACGAGGAGGGTCTCGTTGCAGTCCAGTCGCAGTGCCCGCATGCCGGAGCACCGCTGAAGGAGGGAGCTATCTGTAACGGGAGGTTGGTGTGTCCCTGGCATATGGGCACGTTCGAACTTTCTACAGGCGCCCTGGTGGAGCCTCCTCCGATGGAGTCGCTCAAGATGTATCCAGTGAGAGTGGAAGGCGGCGAGATCCTGGTCAACCCCGAACCTCTTCCGACAGCCACAAGCACCCCCGTTCAAAAGGAGGAACTGGTTTTGCTGGTGGGAACGGGTGCCGCAGGAGCGATAGCCGCGACTACTTTACGCCAGGGTGGTTTTGCGGGACGCATCCTGGCGGTAGATCCAGTGGAAGAAGAACCAGTTGACCGGACAGTCTTATCCAAAATGGCACTTAGCGGCGAGATGCCCCTGGACCAGATTGGATTAAGTACCTTCTCGTCCACAAAGGTGGAACGCATCCATGCTGCCGTCCTGGAACTTAGCGCCGCTCAAAAGGAGGCGCACCTGAGTAATGGCAGCGTCGTGAAATTCGATAAGGCGCTCGTAGCTACCGGAGGCAAACCAAAGCAGCTAGAGATTCCAGGCGCTGAACTGGCATATACGATTCGTCATCCTAGGGATGTCCAACGCATTCTCAAGGCAGCAGAAGGCAAGAAGGAAGCCGTCATCGTTGGAACCAGCTTCATCGGACTCGAAGCGGCCTCGGCCCTGGTACAAAAAGGTCTTCGGGTTACGGTAGTTGGTAAAGAAAAGCTACCCTTTGCGAAGTTATTCGGCGAGGAGGTCGCTCACGCGCTGAAGGCATTGCATGAGAGCAAAGGAACTCGCTTCCGGCTTGAGGTAGAAACCTCCAGCTTCGACTCTACCTGGGTAACGATTCGAGCGGGAGAGAAAGACGAACGGCTGCCAGCCGATTTAATCATCGCAGGCGTCGGTGTTCTTCCAGATCTCGAGTTCAAGCACGATCTACCTCGAGCTAAAGACGGGGGCATCGCTACAGATGCATCGCTGCGGGCAAAGGATGAGGTCTGGGTAGCCGGCGATATTGCCAGCGTCTCAGGCACACGCATCGAACACTGGCGACTCGCACAACAACATGGCAGGGTGGCTGCACTTGCAATGCTGGGGCAAGATTCAAGATATGAAGGCGTACCCTTCTTCTGGACCTTTCATTACGGGAAGCAATTGGAATATCTCGGTCACACAGAAGACTGGGATGAAGTAGTGATCGATGGAGATCTGAAAGAACTCAACTTCATGGCCTTCTATATCAAGCAGGAACGCATAGCTGCAGTGTTGAGTTGTGAACGCGAGACACAGACAGCGATGCTTGCTGAGGTCATGCGAAGCCATCCAACTCTCGAACAGGCACGTCAGGCTATCGCTTGACCGAGCCGGAGTTATAAGAACTACCTGAGAGGGGCCCGAATCTTATTCGGGCCCCTCTCAGAAACAACTAGTCTTCTTCGTTCGTCTTCCAGATATAGAGAAAGTCGTCATCGCTTGAAGTGGCGAGATTGATCTTTCCTTGCCGCGCGGCCCGGCTTAGCGCGGAGCGAATGTTCTCCTTGGTATCCGGCAACTCAGAGAGGGGAACCTTTAGAGCTGTACCTTCGCCTAGCTGGGCGATGTCACTCAATAGCTGAGTGATGATCGCTTTATGCTTCCCGTCCCGCCCTTTTGGAACATTTACCTGGGGCACCGATTCGAACTTCATCGGCTCCGAAACTGACTCATCGTTTTCCACGATTCCTCCTAACGCAAAGGTGACGCTAAACTAACGCTAACGAGATCATAAACTGATCCTCCAATCAGTTGTCAAGCCAAGGCGCTCTACAGAAGCTAAACCTCTCTTCATCTGACAGATGCAAAAGAGTTGACCCGTAAAGACAGAACAGGTCTACGGTCGTTACAGAGGTATTTTAGATGGCTGCCAAATCAAATTTCCAAGTCGTTCCGCTCGTTGAAGTACCCAAAAACGACGCGGATTTTTACACCAGCAACCGTCGACCGGTTGTCTTAATTGTGGACGACGAGCGAGTCATCGCGGATACCCTCTCCATCATCCTCAAGAAGAATGGTTTCGCGACGCTCACTGTCTATGACGGAAAAGCTGCCCTGGAGTTAGCCAAAGCGGAGTTGCCCGACCTGCTGATCTCCGACGTCGTCATGCCTGGGATGAGTGGGATCGAACTGGCCATTTCCCTGACTCAAAACGTCCCGGAGTGCAAGATTCTATTGTTCTCGGGACAGGCTGCCACCGTCGACCTGCTGGCAAAGGCCCGTGAGATGGGCCACAACTTCACCACCCTGGCCAAGCCGGTGCACCCTAAAGACATGCTGCGGCGCATCTCGGAGTGCCTGGAGGCATCAGATCATATCCCTGACCTGGAACCGCCCCCCCGCCAGCATGCTTATCCTTTGCAGTAAGTAGTAATAAACGATGGCGCGGTCGTGCTGCGAAAAGATGTGACACAACGCGCCGTGGTTATCCTCCGCTGATCAGTATCCTGCGCAAAGATGGCAGCCGCTCTGCCTTATTGACGATCCTGAAGACAGCCAGCCTTCGACACGCGACCATACCACTCGCCTCGGAGAGGCGTACATGAAGCTCTCCGATATATTGTCTAGAAAGATTCTGACTGCATCGCGTGCCCGATAGCGCAGAGGTGCGTTCCAGCAATCTTGAGAAAACCTACAGGCAAGGCGGGAGTGGATTGAACAAAGAATATCGCTCAGGGAAAACCGGCTTTCGGCTTCTTTCTTCGTGGTTTGCGGCCTTCACGCTGCTTCTTTCACCGCTATCCGGGTATGGAGCAGATTTGATTAAGCCGAAGGTTCTCGTCATCGCAACCTACGAGACCGGCAAGGACCGCGGAGATGTTCCGGGCGAGCTGCAGTACTGGGTAGAGCGGGAGAACCTCGATCAGCCTATCAAAGTTACTGGGATCGATCATCCGCTATTGACCAACGGAAAAGGCCTCTATGCCATGATCAGCGGGACGACCTCGCGTTCCGCCATCCAGATGATGGCGCTGGCCATGGACCCGCGATTCGACCTGCGACAGACTTACTTCCTATTGAGCGGAATTGGCGGCGGCAATCCCCATCAAGTCACCGTGGCAAGCGCTGTGTGGATACGGCAGATCGTAGACGGAGACCCTGCCTTCGAGATCGACAGCCGGGAGACGCCCACCTCCTGGCCCTATGGAACCATCGCACTGGGAGCGACCGAGCCAGGCAAGGTTCCTGACAATGTCGATTCCGCGCCAGCCGCTGGAGTCTCCGACGACGGGGCTGGAGGCGTGGGACGAATTGCCTATCGCCTCAACCCCTCTTTGGTGAACTGGGCCTATCAACTGACAAAAGAGATAAAGCTCCCGGACAACGCGGCTCTGGCGGCTCAACGGGCTCTCTTCAAGGACTTCCCAGGAGCTCAGCAGAATCCATCGGTGATGGAGGGCGATAGTCTTGGCACGGACCACTTCTGGCATGGAGCCATCATGACTCGATGGGCCGAAGACTGGGTGCGACTCTATACAAAGGGCACCGGCTCCCTGGCCGTATCGGATTGCGAAGACCAGGGAGTTGTACTCGCGATGCAGGAGTTGGATCGGCTCGGACGAGTCGACATGAAGAGGTTTCTGATTTTACGGACGACGAGTAACTTCGTGATGCCTCCGCCGGGCGTCCATGCGGAGAAGAGTCTCTTTGATAACCTAGCAAGCTCGCCAGGTTATCTCCCCGCACTGGACGCCAACTATCGGATCGGCAGCATCGTGGTATCGAACCTGCTGCAACACTGGGATCAATACAAGAATCAAGTGCCGTGATTTTTCCGATCAGGCATTTGCATTGAGCAACTAGTTAGTGCATTTCATCCCACAGGCCTCATCCTGCTGACCACAACCTGTTGAACGATGGATATAACGTTGCCGAAGGACCAGTAGAGAGCAAGCCCGGCGCCAACCTTCCAGGTCATGAAGAAGCCTAAGACAGGCAATACAAGAGCCATCATTTTTCGCTGCACGGGATCAGTTCCCGATGAAGGGGTGAGAAGCTGCAACAGAAACATGGTGACAACGAAGAAGACGGGAAGAACATGGAGTGGGTCAAGCGACGAGAGATCATGCAGCCAGAGCCATTCCGCATGCCTGAGCTCGATTACGTTCTGGAGCATCCGATAGAACCCATAGAGCAGAGGCATCTGCAGTAGAAGAGGCAGCATTCCGCCGAACACGTTGATGCCCTCCTTCTTTTGCAGATCGAATATCTCCTTGTTCATCTCAAGGAGATGCGGGTCTCCCATCTTGCAATCTTTGAAGCGAGCCCTGATCGCGTTGATCTGCGGTTGAATATGCTGCATCTTTAGCTGGGAACGCATGGACTTGATCCGCGTAGGCATGAGCACCAAGTTGATGAAGAGCGTCAATATCAGAATCGCCCAACCCCAGCTATGAACAAGGTGAACATGAATCCAGTTGAGTGCCAGGAAGAGTGGCTTGGCAACGATGCGTAAAAGACCAAATCGCACAAGCGGCTCCAAATCAGGTCCAGTAAGCGATCCATCTGGCGCCAACGCGTGTACGGAGCTGAGAAGCTCGATGGCCTTGGGTCCGGCAAAGAGTCGCAGGCGAATATGCCCCTCTCCATTCCCCACAGCCACGCCTGGAACAGAGACTACATCGGAGAGAGCTGAATGGGTTTGACCATTCGTTCTCGGAATGCTGATCTCGTTACGCAGGTTGAGGACAGTTGTCTTTGTGGAGTGCTCGGGCAGGAAGATCGCCGCGAAATAAAGGTCGCTAACGCCCGCATAATCGTAACTGCCTGCTTGTACGACGCCAGTGGTAATCGACTTTACAGTTTGACTAACGAACTTCCCATTCAGGCTGGCATCGAACCGCCCGTCCACGTTGTAGTTTTGTAATGTCTCCTGATCACCCAATCCAGAAGGCCAGCAAAGAGAGGCGGCAACGGGCATCCCATGATCTGTGACGAGGATATCGGCTCCCACGATGTAGCTCTGATCAAACGTGAATGTCTTGATTACACTCACCCCTCCTTCTGAATAGGTAAAGGTGAGCTTTCCGGGAGCGACAAGTCTTCCGGATGAAGAGGGTTCATAGAGAGCCTCGGCAAGTTGCTTCGTCAGCCCAGCTTTCTGTGTATAGAGTGAAAGCGGATAACCATGCAAGGATGCAGCCCGCTGATTGACGAGATCCAGCGGTTTACCGGAGTCATCCGTATATTGCTTCAGTATCCACGACAGAACCTGTCCCCCACGATTGGAGAAACGGATCCGGTAAAACTTGTTTTCGACGATGATTTCGCTTTCGCTTGAGGCCTTCATGCTCTCCTGATTTGCCTGTGCAGCGGCCACAAGAGTATTTGGCGCTGCAGGAATCACGGTGCTGGATGGCTTCGATTTCGACTCAACAGGTTTCTTTTGCTGGAAAGCCTGCACTCCGAGAAGCGCTAGAAAAAAGACTAAAGACAAGGCAAGAATCGTGTGCACGTTCTGTCGGCCAGACTGCTGGTTGGGATTCTGTAGTTCTGCCAATGGAATTCTCCTGGATATCGACGCCCAGAGTCTGAGCGATGCCTGCTGGATCCATAGATCGCAGGCGATCAAAGCCACCTGCATTGCCAGAGCTTCTACAGAGCTGGCAATGCCCCGCTATATTCCACTCGATGCATGAGGAATGCGGTCAGGAAGCAAATAAAGCAAATTTCCTGTAGGTGTATAGCGGAATCGTGACATTTATGGCCGTTTTTACCCAGAAAAACGGTACTACACGCCCGATTCAACTTCCCAATAACAGGAAATTGCTCTAGAGGCATGGCAGTCCTGACGACTGCATGCACTTGAGATCGATAGGGATTAGAGAAAGGAGATTGGCGGGGGAAGTTGAAAGCGGAAAGGAAGAGTCGGCTTCCGAGGGACGATGAGCGACGCTCTAGACCGTTTTACGTACCCAGAATCGAGAACCGGTTCAAATAGATTCAGGCAGAGCGCCTGAAGACCGGCTATCAGATGCCGATAGATATCCGCTGATCGTACGACCAGGAACATCAACAGGCTGGAAAGCAGGAGCAGAAGTATTACTTTGCCAATACCCAGAAATACGGAGGAAAAATAGTGCCTCGTATTAATGATAAACAGAAAGCAAAGGAAACTGAGACACGCTTGTCTGTTCCGACGGAATACCATGAACGCCTCTGCCGGACAAGTATACATCTGAGAGGGAAAATCCAGAAAGGCATTACCAATGGTGGAGCAGAGTGACGGATCACTTCGACTGACCAGAGCCGAAGTGATCCTCTTTTGAAGGGATATTGCAAGATGAAGACGATAGGTCACAAAAGCTCGGGGCTTTTGACATTGCGCTATTCATGCGCGAGCGCACATTGCCATTTACTTCGTCTCTTTTCGCCATTTCCGAATCGTTTCGAGCAGTTCGGTCTGGGTCAGCTTGGCGATCTTTATATTCTTTTCGCCTGCTTTGGCGTTCATCGGACGAACAGCGATCGCTTCCTTGATTCCGGGGCGAACCCGCAGGAACACGCCACTGGCTCTTCTCGGTCCTGGAATGGGAGGTGCCGAAGCCATGCGCAGTTCACCGTTCGGCTTCATGTTGCGTAGGGCGTAGACGGCGCAATTGCCATCCTTCAGCAATTCGCGAATGACATCTTTGACTAGCTCTGACTGATTTGCGTTGAATTCAATACCATGTACATTAGGCATAAAACTACCCTTCCTCAGTGCAAATAGTACAAAGAACTTCCTTAGTAACTCGTAAAGATCTATCCGCGAAAAGACTGGCTATCCTTAACAAAAGTACCCAGCGTGTCGTAAATTCAGAAGTACTCTCAGCAAAGATTCAAGCTGCACGAAGAACTGGATCGGAGATTTAATGGACACCACAATTACCCCGGCGCATAAGCCCATCAACTCCCCGCGCCAGGTTCTGTTCGCCAGCCTGATCGGCACGACCATCGAGTTCTTCGACTTCTACATCTATGCCACCGCGGCAGTGATCGTCTTTCCACAACTATTCTTCTCGGCCGCCGATCCTGCTTCCGCGAAGCTGGCCTCGCTGGCGACCTTCGGCATCGCCTTTCTGGCGCGACCCATCGGCTCCGCGCTCTTCGGCCACTTTGGTGACCGCATCGGCCGCAAAACCACGCTGGTCATCGCCCTGTCGACCATGGGAATCTCAACCGTCGCCATCGGCGCATTGCCTACGTACCACACGATTGGTATTGCAGCGTCGCTGCTGTTGGCGCTATGCCGCTTTGGACAAGGAATCGGATTAGGCGGCGAGTGGGGCGGCGCTGTGCTGCTGGCCATCGAGAACGCGCCACCGAACAAACGTGCCTGGTACGGCATGTTTCCGCAGCTCGGAGCACCGATTGGATTCTTCCTCTCCGGCGGCGTCTTCCTTGTGCTCTCCCGCTGGCTCACGGATAAACAGTTCTTCTCGTTTGGCTGGCGACTTCCCTTCCTCGCCAGTGCGGTGCTGGTATTCCTCGGACTCTATGTCCGGTTGACCATTACCGAGACGCCGGTCTTCCAGGAGACCCTGGATCGAGGCGAACAGGTAAAGCTGCCCATGCTGACGGTGTTTCGCGACCATACCCGGGCGCTCATCGCCGGCATCGCAGTATGCCTGGCGACGTTCGTGCTCTTCTATCTCATGACCGTCTTTACGCTGTCCTGGGGAACCAGTGCGCTGGGCTATACCCGCGGCAAATTCCTGCTGATGCAGTTATTCGGCGTCATCTTCTTCGCAGTAACCATTCCCATCTCAGCGCTGCTCGCGGAACGTGGAAGAAAGACCGTCATGCTCTGGGTTACCGCTCTGATCGGAGTCTTCGGTTTGATCATGGCCCCGATGTTTTCAGCCGGCACCGTCGGCGCAGTCGCCATGCTGGCCTTGGGTCTGGCACTGATGGGACTCACCTACGGGCCACTCGGCACAGTCATCTCTGAGCTCTTTCCAACGCGCGTGCGCTATACCGGAAGCTCACTGGCCTTCAGTCTCGCAGGCATTGTGGGCGCTTCACTGGCACCGTACATCGCCACGTCACTGGCCAAGAAGTACGGCCTGCCCTACGTCGGCTACTATCTCACCACAGCGGCTGTTTTGACGTTCCTGGGTTTACTTTCGATCCGAGAGACGAAGGATGACGATCTCTCCACGACGAGGGGGTAAAGCACCTGCGCATTCCATACAATCGAGAGCATGCGCACTGTCGTCATTACCGGTCCGCCTCCGGTGCAAATTCTGGATGTGACTGGACCGCTTGAGGTCTTCTCTCAAGTAGCAGGCTATGAGATCGTCCTGGGAAGCCCGGACAGGAATACCGAACTGCGTACAAACCGCGGCATCTCCCTGACCGGCGCAAAGCCGCTCGCGGAGATCGACGGGCCCATCGACACACTCATGATTGTGGGTGGTCCGGGAGCGGAGAACGGCCAGTATGACGAGACCTTTCTTGCGTGGGTCACAAAGGCAGCCGAGCGTTCAAGACGCGTCGCCTCCATCTGTACAGGAGCTTTCACGCTGGCTGCGGCGGGGCTTCTCGACGGGAAAAAAGTAGTCACACACTGGGACTTCTGCGATCGGCTTGCCCGAGAGTTCCCAGATGTAATGGTGAAACCCAATCCCATTTACTTGCGCGATGGATCTATCTACACCTCGGCAGGAATCACCGCCGGCATCGATCTGACGCTGGCGCTCGTAGAAGAAGACCACGGGCATAAGGTCGCGCTCGATGTGGCGCGCAAGCTGGTCATGTTTCTGGTTCGACCCGGCGGCCAGGCGCAGTACAGCCACATGCTGTCGCATCAGGCAGTCACGTCCAAGCCACTGCGTGAATTGCAGGTATGGATGATGGAAAACTTACGCGAGAACCTGACGGTCGACCGCCTGGCCGAGCGAATCGGGATGAGTCCTCGCCACTTTACCCGTACGTGTCTGCGCGAGACCAAGATGAACCCAGGGCAGTTTGTCGACCGCATGCGGGTAGAAGCTGCCCAGCAGATAATCGACAGCTCCGATATGGGTCTCAAGGAGATTGCTGACGCAAGCGGTTTTCAGAATGCCGACTCGATGCGCCGCACATTTCTTCGCATCCTCGGGGTCACAGCAGGAGAGTATAGCCGCAGGTTCAATCGCAAAACGTCTGCATAGTGTTCGTGGCAGATTAGAGAAGCAGATTCCCTTCGGGAATGACAACAAGAAAAGCAAAGGCAAAACATAGAATCGCTGTTGCTGTTGTCTCTCTTGTTGTCATTCCCGCAGAGAATCTGCTTCTGGCCAGCGCCGAGCTCCTGCGACAAACGCAACGCTCCAACCTGCCTTGCCAACTTAGTGACGAATCGAGTTCGGGAATGGAGAGTTCGCGATCAGGTCGCAAAAGTTAGGGCTCTTGTAACCCGAAATAAATCGCTCGCAGACATCGGCTTTGACCGTACCCCAGGTCGAGCCCGGCTTGTGCGCGAAGCCGCCAAAGAACGCCTTCACGATGCCCTCTTTGAAATCAACGCGCGGATAGGCCGCGACGATCTCTTCGCGAACTTCTACGGGAAAAGTATCGAACCCTTCACCCAGCACGTCCAGCCCTACACCGGAGAACAGCAGCGCCACCTCAGGCTCCATATACTGCGTTACGCCCGGCGTGGTGTGCAGTGCAATCGCACGCCATGCGACCTGGATCTGGTCCTCGGGAATCTTGTGAGTGGTCAGGAACTGGCGCACCGCATTCGCGCCATCCACTTCAAAGCGCTCTGTCTCGCTGGAGAACGCCTTGATCAGTCCGAGATCGTGAAACGCCGCACTGACGTACAGCAGTTCAGGGTCGAAACGCAGTTTTGCATGCCGTCCTTGTTCCGCGGCAAACAGGTAGACACGAACAGAGTGGTTGTAGATCAGGTCCGTTCCATGCTCGCGAAGAATATCGGTAGCTTCTTTCGCGAGTTTGGTATCGGGAATCAGAGTCGTGTTTTGCGTAGTAGTCATGGCTGAATCCTCCTTGCAGTTGCTGTACGCTCTCGGCGTTACAGCGTCTGACAAGTACGAATCTAGGAGGATTGCAGCCCTAACGCCACGACATAGATCCAGCAAAAACGGACACCCTTACTTGGGGTCCTTCCCTCTGCTGGTGAACTTGCTCAGGATGAACTCCTGGGCCAGCGCGCTGATCATACGGCCGCCTGTAGTGGTCAAAGCACTACTAAAGACCAGGCCCGGGCCGCGATTGGAGGGGGGATAGTACACATTGGTCAGCGCAGCGGCAGCAAAGTCGCCACCAATGCTGGAGTAGTTGAACTGCTCGCGGCCGTTATCACCCTTGGCGATGAAGGGGCTGGCGAGGGCGTGCATGACGCGAGACTTTGTCGTCCCCGTACCCTGATAAAAATAGCGCGGGTCCTGGTGCAGCAGAGAAGGCAGGACAGCGCCGCCGATCATGATGTCGGAGGCAGCGTCAGCATAGGCAGCACCCACGCGCTGACCGTAGCCTTTTGCACCCTGAACGTAATCGGGCGTGTCTCCAGCCTGGTTGATACCCGCCAGAAAGATCGCCGTACCGAAGGTAACGACATCGGTTGAGGTCTTAAACGCGAGCTTGTACTTCAGCTTCGTCGACATCGGCACAAACCGATGATCGTAGGAGACATAAAAGTTGGGAATGATGCCCAGAACGCGCTGCTGCTCCTCCGCCTTGACCTGCTCCACGGCAAGCTCTGAAGCACTAATCGCATCTACCGTCTGCACCGTCGAAACCGTGAGCTTGATGTCGGCGATCTCAGACTCCTGTCCCGGCGTAAGCACGAGAGCAGGCGAGGTCCAGTCCGCAAATCCCTTTGCGGTGACCTTCGCGTGATAGGAGACGGACGGATGGAGACCGATGAGGGTGAAATATCCATCCCCGTCTGCCGTGGCCGTGTGGTGATCGCCGGGGGAGGGCCCGTCGACGCTAATCGTCGCTCCGGGAATCGCCCCGCCTTCAACATCGGTCACGGTTCCGGTCACACCTGCAGCCTGCGGCTCAGGAGCCGAAATTAACTGCCCAGATGCGTAACCAGATGCATAAACTGCAGAGAAACAGAAAGCAAAAATACAGATAAATTTCCTAATGCCCATAGTTAAAAAGAACGTCCTCAGTAACAGACGCCCGAGGCCCCCTAAACGGTTCAAACATTGACAATTCTCGACAAAGATAAATCTCACAATCCACAGCGGATAGAGCTTGACTCCGAGGCCCCGCATGTTGTTCTTCAGCAAACATTAAGGTGAGGGCGATAGGCTTTATGCGAATGATGTCTCACCGCTCTATCAGCAACCTTCGCGCAAGCCTGGCTCTCTGCCTCGCTTTGCCCCTCTGTGCAAAACCATTGGCGGCACAATCCACATCAACCGCAGCCACGACCACGGAGGCCGTCACAACGATCTCGCTGGACGAAGCGATTCGCCGCGCCGAGGCTAACGAATCCGGGTTTGCCTCAGCTTCGGCCGAGAGCCGTGCCTCCCAACTGAACCGCTCCATCGCGCGTGCAGGCCTGCTCCCCTCGGCAAGCTTTCATAACCAGTATCTCTTCACCCAGGGCAATGGGTCAGGAGACCGCATCGGCCAGACGGCCAACGCCCCTGCGCCGCGCTTCATCGCTAACAACGCCGTACATGAATATGCCAGCCAGGGAGTCGTCAACGAGACGGTGGGCCTGCAGCAGTTCAGCGCCGTAAGCCTGGCCGATGCCAACGCTGCGAAGGCTGCCGCCGAGATGGAGATTGCACGACGGGGACTGGTGTCGGCGGTGGTGACGCTGTACTACGGACTAATCTCGGCAGAGACGAAGCTCACTGCGCTCCAGCGTGCCTCCGATGAAGCCAATCACTTCGTAACGCTTACCCAGCAACGCGAAGAGGCACGGGAGTCGGCCCACGCCGATGTGGTGAAAGCACAGTTGCAGCAGCAGCAGCGTTCACGCGATCTGGCCGATGCACAGGTGGCTGCGACACGAGCCAGGCTGGAGCTTGGCGTACTTCTCTTCCCTGACCCGCGTACGCCTTTCAAGACCGAAGCCACCGCGGTACCGGTGCTTCCCGATCGCAGCGATATCGAAGCGGACGCCGCGAAGAACAACGCCGAACTAAAGAGTGCCCTGGCTTCGCTGCATGCGAGCCAGGCGGAGGTCACGTCGGCACGTGCAGCCTATCTCCCTGACCTGGGACTGAACTTCACCTATGGTGTCGACGCCCCTCAGTTCGCGGCAAAGGGCCCGGATGGGGCGCGCAATCTTGGCTACTCGGCCAGCGCCACCCTGGACATTCCTCTCTGGGACTGGCTTGCGACGCAGCACAAGGTGAAGCAGAGCGAGATCCGCCGCGATGCCGCCAAGGTGGCGCTCTCCGCGGCGCAGCGCCGGTTGATCGCCAACCTCGCAGAGTTCTATGACGAAGCTGCTGCTGCACGCGATCAACTGGCCTCACTCGACCAGAGCATCATGACCGCGCAGGAGAGCCTGCGCCTGACACGGCTCCGTTATACGGGCGGCGAGGGCACGGTGTTCGAGGTCGTCGACGCGCAGAACACGCTCCTCTCCGCCGAAGCCGCGCGCGCCGATGGCGCCGTTCGCTATCAGGTTGCACTCGCTAACCTCCAGACACTCACGGGAAGGTTTTAACCCATGCTTCTTCGCTCACGAAATTTCATTGGCTTTGGCGTCGTGTTGTTCTGCCTCAGCACAGCAGGTTGCAAGAAGACCGACCCCACACCTGAGGTCGCAGTTTCCGTCGAAGCAGCCAAACCCGAGACCGGCCCCATCTCCGAGCAGATCACCAGCGATGCCATCCTCGCGCCGCTGGCACAGGCGGCCCTGTCGCCGAAGATCAGCGCGCCGGTTAGGGAGTTTTACGTGCAGCGTGGAGCTCATGTCCATGTGGGACAGCTTCTGGTGTCTCTGGAAGACCGCGACCTTGCGGCAACCGCTCTCGACAATCGCGGCAGCTATACGGCAGCCGAAGCAGCCTACGATCAGACGACCAAGGCACAGATGCCCGAGGACACCCAGAAGGCCGAGCTGGATCTTGCTCAGGCCAAGGCGAACCTCGATCTCAATCGCAGCATCGTGAGCGGCCGCAGGCAGTTGCTCAAAGAAGGCGCGATTCCAGGACGCGATCTCGACACCGCAGAGGCAGCGCTGGTACAGGCACAGGCAGCGTACGACTCCGCCGCCAAGCACCTGCAGTCTGTGCAGAGCGTCAGCCACGCGGCTGCAGGCAAGAGTGCAGAGGGTCAGTTGACCTCAGCTAAAGGCAAGTTCCAAAACGCCGAGGCACAGTTGAGCTATGCCTCGCTGCGCAGCCCCATCGACGGGGTTGTGACCGATCGTCCTCTGTTCGCTGGCGAGACCGCCCAGGCAGGCACGCCGCTCATCACCGTAATGGACACTTCGTCTCTACTGGCGAAGGTGCATCTCTCGCAGGCGGCAGCGCAGCGGATGAAGGTTGGCGATAAAGCGCAGGTCACCATACCCGGCATGGACGAACCGGTCGAGGCCACCGTCTCCCTCATCAGCCCGGCGCTCGATCCAGGCTCGACGACCGTCGAAGTCTGGGTGAAGCTCAAAAATCCCGACGGCAAGCTGAAAGCGGGCACACCGGTTCATCTCGCCATTGCGGGACGAACCGTTCCGGATGCCCTGCAGATTCCAACCCAGGCGCTGGTCCCAGCGAAGGACGGCAGCCTCGGCGTTATGGTCATCAGCGATGGCGCAGCGCATCTGAAGCCGGTCCAGATCGGCATTCGACTTCCCGACAAGGTGCAGATCACGAGCGGCATCAGCGCGTCGGACATGGTGATTACATCGGGCGGCTATGGCCTCGACGACAACACCAAGGTCACCACGGCAAAGGCTGAAGGCGCGGCTGGGGACAAAGACTAATGGCCGCTCCCGAATCCTCTTCCTTCTGGCTGGCACGCTCGACGCGTACCGTATTCTTCTTCGTCTTCGCCCTGACCATGGCTGGGGTCTGGGCCGCATTGCGCGTGCCGATCTCTGTCTTTCCCGAGACCAACTTTCCACGCGTGGTCATCGGCGTCGATAACGGCGTGATGCCGGTCGAGCAGATGGAAGTCACGATCACCAAGCCGATCGAGAGCGCGGTGAATAGCGTTCCGGGACTGGTTACCGTGCGCTCCAACACCAGCCGCGGTTCGGCAGAGATCAGCCTCTTCTTCGACTGGTCCGTGGACATGTTCCACACCCTGCAACTGGTAAACGCGGCCATGAGCACCGTGCAGCAGAGCCTGCCCGCTACAGCAAAGATCACCACCAACCGGCTGACCTTCGCAACCTTTCCCATCCTCGGCTACAGCCTCACCTCCGACACCGTCTCGCAGACGCAGCTCTGGGAGCTGGCCACGTACGATCTCGCGCCGCCGCTGAATCGCGTGCCCGGTGTCAGCACCGTTACCGTCCAGGGCGGTAAGGTCCCTGAATTCCATGTCGTCCCGAACCTCGCGAAGCTGCAGGCTGCAGGGGTCACGATTCTCGATCTCACCAATGCTATTCAAGCCGCGAACATCATCGATTCGCCCGGCCTCTACGAACAGGACCATCAACTGGTGCTCGGCCTCGTCGGCGCACAGGTGCATGACATCGACGGACTGCGGCAGCTCGTCGTAAAGACCACCGCCAGCGGTACTGCCATACGTGTTGGAGACATCGCTCAGGTGGTGGACGCCACGATGCCTGTCTACACCGTGGTGACAGCCAACGGCAAAGCTGCGGTACTGATCAACATTACCCGCCAGTCTTCGGGCAACACCGTCGCCGTCGCGGACCAGGTTGCAGCGGAGATCGCACAGCTGCAAAAGAAGCTGCCGCCGGGCGTCACGCTCAAGCCTTACTACGATCAGTCGCAGCTGGTGCGCGAGAGCATCTCCAGCGTGCGCGACGCGATCTTTCTCGGACTCGTCCTCGCCTGCGTCATCCTCTTCGTCTTCCTGCACGACTGGCGCTCATCGCTCATCGCCGGCCTCGTAATTCCGGTCACGGTTGCCGTCACCATTCTCTTCCTCTGGGTCATCGGCGAGAGCTTCAACCTGATGACGCTCGGCGGCCTGGCTGCGGCCATCGGCCTGGTCATCGACGATGCGATTGTGGTCGTCGAAAACATTGTGCTGCATCGCGACGCGGGCGAGCATCGCGTTGAGGCCGTGCGCAAGGCCCTGCGCGAGATCATGCGTCCTCTGATCGGCTCCACGATCACACCGGTCGTCGTCTTTCTGCCGCTGGTGGCTGTCACTGGAGTAACAGGCAGCTTCTTCCGCGCACTGGCCATCACGATGACGGTCTCGCTACTGACCTCGCTGGTGCTGGCGCTCACCTGGACCCCAGGCCTTGGCATCGTGCTGCTGCGCAGCCATAGCGGAGACACGAAGCCCAAAGATACCAGCGGCCATCCGGAGCCGGGCCGTGCGCTGGCGCGCGTGATGCAGTGGCACCGCTCCGCGCTGGAGTGGTCGCTGCGAAAACCGCAAATGCTCGGGCTTCTCTGCGTGGTACTGGCCGCCGGAGCCTTCTTCGCCTATCGCTCGCTCGGCTCCGATCTATTGCCCGAGATGGATGAAGGCGGCTTCGTGCTCGACTACATCATGCCGGCCGGCAGTTCGCTCGCGGAGACCAACCGCGTGCTAACCCACGTGGAAAAGATTTTGCACGACACACCCGAGGTCGAAAGCACCTCACGCCGCACGGGCCTGCAGATGGGCCTCGCTGCCGTCACAGAGGCGAACACCGGCGACATCACCGTCAAACTAAAGGCCAAGCGCAGCCGCGCGATCGATGACGTGATGAATGATATCCGCGACGAGATCAAATCCACGGAACCTGAGTTGGACGTCGAGTTCACGCAGGTATTGCAGGACATGATCGGCGATCTCTCTAACGCTCCCGAGCCGATCCAGATCAAGCTATTCTCCAACGACTCGAAGCTGCTCTACGAGCTTGGCCCCCGCATAGCGGACGCCATCGGGAAGGTAAAAGGCGTCGTCGACGTGCAGAACGGTGTCGACAATACGATTAGCGGCCCGGCCACCAACTTCCAGATCGATCCTGTGCTGGCAGCCCGCATGGGCTTTACACCCACCGAGGTCGCCGAAGATGCTACCTCGATCCTCGACGGCGTCACGCCGAACGATCCCTTGATTGCAAATGGCAGACCCTATACGATTCGCGTGCGGCTTGGTGACGAGACGCGCAGCTCGCTCGACGCGATTGAGAACACGGTCTTCAACAGCAGCACCGGCCACACCGCGACGCTCGGATCGATGACGCAGATTACGCAACTGCCGCCGCAGAACGAGATCCATCGCGAAAATCTGGAGCAGACCGTTGTCGTGACTGGAAGGCTTGAGGGTTCTGACCTCGGCACGGGCGTGGCCCAGGTGCAGAAGGTTGTCGCGGCGATGCACCTGCCACCAAGCGTGCGCGTAGAGTATGGCGGCACGTATCAGGAGCAGCAGAAGTCATTTGCGGACCTGCTGCGCGTGCTCCTGCTGGCTCTGGTCCTCGTCTTCGGAGTACTGCTGGCGGAGTTCCGCAATCTCTCGGCGCCGGTAGCAATCCTGGCCTCCTCGGTGCTATCGATCGCGGGCGTCGTCTTCGCTCTTCTTGTCACGGGCATCAGCTTCAATGTCGCCTCGTTCATGGGGCTCATTATGGTGATCGGCATCGTGGCGAAGAACGGCATCCTGCTGCTCGATGCGGATGAACGGTTCCGTACAGAGGGTGCCAGTGCGCGCGATGCCATGCTGTTCGCCGCGCAGCGGAGATTGCGGCCAATTCTGATGACCGCGGTCGCGGCAGTCTGTGGGATGTTGCCGCTGGCCTTCGCGTTCGGTGCGGGGTCGAAGATGTTGCAGCCGCTAGCAATTGCGGTGATCGGCGGATTGGCTCTTTCGATGTTGCTGAGTCTGGTGGTGACACCGGTGGTTTATTACCTGCTCACGCGCAATGAGGAACGTGAGATCGTCCTGTAACCCATGACACAGGTCCCGAAGGGGCAATTTGCCTTTGCTTTTCTGGTTGTCATTCCGAGCCTCGAGCGAAGCGAAGGGCGAGGAACCTGCTTCTCGTGCCGCCACAAACGTTATGGCTTACCTCCATGAAGCGCACCCCAGATGCTTCAGCATCTGGGTGCGGAGGAAAAATAAATAACTAAAGAGCATGGCCTGAATCTAAATCGATAAAAACGGGAGGAAGCAGATTCCTCGCTCCGCTCGGAATGACAACCAGAAAGACAAGAGCAAAGGCAAAACAACTACCGCCCGATCACAATCACCTGGAAGCTATCCGGAACCACCGCAGGCCGGGGCCGTGGAGCCTGTGCCGTCGGTTCAGGACGCGGTCCAAGCTGTGCCGTCACCACATAGATGCGATCCTTGCCGGAGTCGTACGCCATCGTCCGTGCGCCCTTCTCCGTAGGCAGGTCCTCGATCACCTTG
This sequence comes from Granulicella mallensis MP5ACTX8, assembly GCF_000178955.2. NCBI lineage: Bacteria > Pseudomonadati > Acidobacteriota > Terriglobia > Terriglobales > Acidobacteriaceae > Granulicella > Granulicella mallensis. The sequence continues at coordinate 3,631,828 of NC_016631.1, forward strand.
AAGTCGTGAGCGGCATCCACCACCGTCAGAGTGCCTTCTCCATTGGAGCTGAACGCCAGCCGATGCTTCGCGCTGAAACCCGCGGCATCGGGGCTATCGCCGATAGCAGGCGATGCCAACTGCTTGCCGCTGTCGGCGTCGACCACGGCCATCTTTTTGCCATCGCATACCGCGAAGAGCTGGCGATGATCTTTGTCAAGCGCCAGTCCCGAGGGCGATTCGCAGTTCTCGAGCTTCCATGCCGCCGTCTGCTTCTTCGCGCGCGCATCGAAGCGGACAATTTGATTCGTGCTCTCGATGTTGTCGTAGACCGAGCCCTGACCGTCTGCTACTGGAAACTCGGGCTTGCCGGGAACAGGGAGCGTCGCGACGACCTGGTTGGTTGCGGTGTCGATGACGGTGACGTTGTTGCTGCGGCCATTAAACGCCCACACGGTCTTCGTCGCCGGATCGAACACGATGCCGTCGGGATTGGTGCCTGCAGGAATCGTCGTCACCGTTTTGAAGCTGTGGCGATCGAAGACCAGGACATCGTTGCTGCCGCCATCGCTGATGTAGCCGTACTTGCCATCAGCATCGAGTGCGATACCATGCGTACCCTTCAGACCAATAATCGCCGCGACGGGCTTGCCTGTTTCGGTATCGAGCACCTCAACGCGCGGGCCGTGCGTAATGTACAGCAGATGCGCTGCAGGGTCGGCGAGCAGGTAGTCCCAGCCCCCCGTACCGCCGATCTTCCAGTGGTCAAGAACTTTGTAAGGCTGCTGGGCCTGGGCGAAGGTGCAGCAAAGCGTCGCAGCGCCAAGGGCCATGAACAAACGAGCACCGACACGGGAAGGAAAGAAAGGCATAGGTTTCTCCTGAACTCGGCAGACAGGGGTCTGCCCACATCTCATCATCGTGGGGAATGATTAAGCGTCGCTGAAGATGTCTTTGTTTGCCGCCTATGCACTTGCCGGCAGGACCACTCTCACCCGGGTGCCCGCTCCAGGGGTGCTCACGATCTCGATACTTCCCCCACAGTGCTCGGCAATGGCCTTGCACATCGCGAGTCCCAGGCCCGCGCCGCCGCTATTGCGGCTTCGCGAAGCATCGGCGCGATAGAAACGATCGAAGACATGCGGCAACGCCTCAGCGGGGATGCCCTCGCCATGGTCTTCGACCAGCAGCACGATTGTGCCTGGCTGGTTCTCCACGCTTGCCATAACGCGGCTGCCACCCGCGCTGTGCTGCAACGCATTCAGGATCAGGTTGGAGCAAAGGATCTCCGCATCGTCCAGAGAAATAGCAACCCTGCTTGAGGCCTGAACACTCGTGCCAAGAAGAATCTGCCGCAGCTCCGCCACGGGCCTCAGGCGCTCTGCAACGATCTGCACCACCGAGGACAGGTCCACACTCTCCTGACTCTTTGAGGGAGCCTCTTCAAGGCGTGCCAGCGCGAGCATTCGCTCCGTGAGCTCTTCCATGCGCTGCGTATCGACGAGCACGCCTTCGATGCCGCTCTCGTACTCTTCCGCCGTTCGCTGCCGCAACAACAGCAGTTGCAGACTCGACTTCATTACCGCAATCGACGTCTTCAGCTCATGTGCGGCGTCTCCCGTGAACTGGCGCTGGCGTTCAAAGGACTGCTGCAGTCCGGCGAGCAGCTTCTGGATCGAGGAGACCATCGGCTCCAGCTCGCGGGTGTGCAGGGCAGCCTCCGGCGGCACAAACTCCCAGGCCTGCACCGACACCTGGCTGGCACGCTCAGCTAGCTCACGCAGAGGCGCTAGCCAGCGCCGCAACAGCCAGACGAGCGCCAGCGCCGTCAGGGCCAGCAGCAGAGCGCCTGTGGCCATATAGAAGCTCACAGCCTCCACAGCCTCGTGCCACAGATGCGCGGTCGGAGCAGCGTAAAGAACTGTCACGGGAATGCGTAACGCGCCCGTCTTCTCTTCCCGATCGATCACGCGCATGCCCGGCGTGCGAATCGCCCGGTACTGCTTGCCGCCGGTCGCGAAGTTGAAGTATCCCTCTTTATGCGGCGACTCCAACGCCGCCAGCAGCTCCGGGGAGGACTTCGGAGAGCTCCCGAGTACGTGGCCCGCGGGAGTCGCCACAGCGTAGGCGTCCTCAAAGGGCAGCGATAGCTCCGTCGGGTCGACCATGACGTTATCTTCAGGGTCTTCAGCGTCCTGCACCGCGCCCATCAATGAGTCCGCACGACCACGCAGCATCACGTCGAAGGCGCGTCTGCGCCCGTGCATCTCGTGCGTGATGGCCACGGCCGAGAACAACGCCGCACACAGGAACTCCGCCAGCAGAACTCCGGCGATCAGCCTGTGCGTCAGCGAGCGCGACTTCATTGGGGGCTCTCCGGAGCAAACAGCCGATAGCCCCGGCCGCGAATGGTTTCGACTGTAGCCTCTTCGCCCATCGCGCGCAGCTTCTTGCGCAGGTTGGAGACATGCGCCTCAATGACGTTGGAGTGGTGCTCCCAGCGATAGTCGTAGAGGTGCTCCAGCAGCTCCCGCTTGGATACGATGGCGCGGGGGCGGAAGATGAGGTATTCGAAGATCCGGTACTCCGTCGGCGAGAGGTCGACGAGGAGATCCGCACACCTCACCGTCTGCTCAATGGTGTTCACGCGCAACCGCCCAAAGGTGATGAGGGGATGTGCCACGCCCTTACCGCGCCGGATCAGCGCCTTGACCCGCGCCAGCAACTCGCCGAGGTCGAACGGCTTGGTCAGGTAGTCGTCGGCGCCTGCATTGAGCAGTTCGACCACCTTCTCGCGTTCACTGCGGGCCGTCAGCACAAGGATCGGCGTCGAGTCGCCGCGAGCCCGCACTTGGCGAACGATGCCCATCCCATCCAAACCGGGCAGCATGAGGTCCAGCAACATCAAGTCATAGTGCCCCTGCGCCGATAGGGTCGCGCCATCGGCGCCATTGTCAGCACAATCTACCGCAAAGCCAGAACCTTCGCGCAAGGCTGTCGCGATGTTATGGGCAATCCGAACTTCGTCTTCAACGATGAGTACACGCATGTCAAAAAGCAATCTACCATCTCATCGTTTGCAGGAGGAGAATCCGCCAGAATCACTGGAATCTTGTAGTTGCGTTTCAGCAACATCGAAAAAAGAGAGGAGCGAGTTGGAGGTTGTCGTTCCGAATGAGACGAGGAATGACTGTCAGAAAGGCAACGACAAAGGCCTGAGTTCTAAGGCCTGAAATTCAAGGTGACAATAGAAAATAGCAGCGCCAAAAGTTTTTAGACTGGTACACATCATGATGCTTCGCTTTTCTGCTTCCCTACTTGCCGCCACATTCTCTCTCGTCGCACGCGGGCAAGTAGTCCACGTCTCGCCCACCGGCAACGATAAGGCGCATGGGACGCAAGCCGCGCCGGTGCGGTCTCTGGAGCATGCCCTCGCACTCGCACGGCAGACGCACGAGCACACGGTTGAGCTTGCTGGCGGCGTCTATCGCCTTTCAGCTCCTTTGATACTGACATCAGCGGACTCCGGGCTTACGCTCAAGGCCGCGGCCCATGAGAACGTTACCCTGAGCGGCGGCACGCGCATTACAGGATGGAAGCTTACCGACGCGCGGCGGTCTGTGTGGTCCGCACGTATTCCCGAGGAGATTGCAGCACCACGCCAGATCTATGTCGATGGGGTTCGCGCAAGCCGTGCGCAGGGACGTTCGCCTGTGAAGCTGACGATGACCGAGACCGGCTATACCGCCGACAGCGATCTGCTTTCGCACTGGAGACACCCTGACGATCTCGAGTTCGTTTACACCGGCGGCAATGCTCTTTGGGGAGAGCCCTCCGTAGGCCTGGGCTCCTGGACCGAACCGCGCTGCCCCGTGTCTGCCGTTCACGGGACGGAGATCGAGATGGCCGAGCCCTGCTGGCAGAACTCCACCAAGCGCATCATACTGCCGAACGGCGCGCGCAGTGCGAACCTCGTGGGTCCAGCAAGCGTGGGCAAGCAGCCCACCTACATCGACAACGCCTATGAACTCCTCGGCACACCAGGAGAGTTCTACTTCGACCGCACAACCCACATGCTCTTCTATACGCCTCGCAAGGGAGAAGACCTGCACAGTGCGGACGTCGAAGTGCCGGTGCTCGAATCGCTGCTTGAACTGCACGGAAGCGTGGAAGAGCCGGTACAGCATGTCACGATCTCAGGCATCACCTTCGCCTACGCCGCGTGGCAGGAACCCAGCACCTCGGAGGGCTTCTCCGAGATCCAGGCCAACTACCGCGTCACCACCTATAACGGCGCAGCGAAGCAGGCACTCTGCACGCTCGTCCCCGGCGGCACCTGTCCCTTTGCCGCCTGGACACCTGAGCCCGGCAACGTCTCTGCGACTTTTACCGATGACCTCCACTTCACACGGGACACTTTCACCCATCTCGGCGCAGCGGGCCTTTCGCTGAGCGGCGGGGCCCATAGAGATGTGATCGAAGGCTGCGTCTTCACCGACATCTCCGGCAATGGACTGGAGCTCGCGGGCGTAGACAAACCGATGGCACCGGATGTCGAATTCGCCATCAAAAACCGCATCGAAGATAACCTGTTTCGCAATGTCGGAGCGGAGTTCCACGGAGGCATCCCCATCGTCGTAGGCTATGCCCGCTTCACCCACATCGCGCACAACCAGATCGACCATGTTCCCTACGCGGGCATCTCCATCGGCTGGGGCGGATGGCCCGACAAGATTGCACTGCCAGGCGTAATGAATCGTTCCACCGGGAATGTCATCGAGCGCAACCGCATCACGCACTTCATGCTCAAGCTCTCCGATGGCGGTGGCATCTACACCCAGGGGCGAACGGGTGTAACGATTGCCGATGGTGAGCACGTGGAAAGCAACGTGATCGACGACCAGTTCAGTACCGGGCACGCTATCTATACCGACAACGGCTCCGCCATGATCACGGTTCGCGGCAACGTGATGTTCAACACCAATCACGACAACTGGGGCTCTCGCCACAAGGATTACTACGATGGCGGGAAAGGGGACAATAACGATCCCCTCGCCATTGAAGGCAACTGGTGGGAGCAGGGCGATCCCGACACGGCGGGCAAACAGGTGATCGAGAAAGGCAATCACACGATCACCGCACTGAACCAGGCTCCCGCCGAGTTACTCGAGGACGCTGGAATCGAAACGGGCTTCCGTGATCTGATCACCGCTCCAACGCCGAGAACCGCGCCCGAAGCGCCCTCTGCCGTCTCCGCCTTTGAGACGTCAACCGAGGCCTACATCACGTGGCGTCCTCCGGTCTTCGAAGGCGGCGCGCCAGTCGATCACTACACTGTTCGATCGAGCGATGGTCTTCAGGTCACGCTCCCGGCCGAGAAGTTCAATAAGCTTGCCTACACCCGGATGCCCGTCAAACGGGCTTCAAGACCCCGCACCTTCACGGTCACGGCCTCCAATGCTTATGGCAGCAGCGTCAAGTCCCTGCCCTCTAATCCGGTAACCGCATCCACTGCGCCGATCAGCCGTCCGGGCTTGCCGCAGACGGTCAAAGCCTATGTCGAAGGCAGTCGCGCCAGTATCCACTTTGGAGATCCGAAGGAGAATGCGGAAGGGATCATTGCCTATGCTGTCACCGTCCGGCCGGGCGGTCGCAGGCAAATTTTTACGGGACGCCGCACGCTGACACTGGAAGGCCGCCACGTTACCTTCGTCACATTGGATGGTCTGACGCCAGGCACGAAGTATACGTTCGGGGTCTCTGCAGTAAATCCGTTGGGAGAGGGCGAACCTGCGTGGACGAATGATTCGGCAGATACCTCGCAGCCATAGCGACGAAGCATGAATATTAAATGGGAAAAAGGGGCAAGAGATGAAACATCTCTTGCCCCTTTTCAAGGGGCTCGCTGAAATATCCTGCGCGTTCGAGATAGGATTCAACAAGCCCCTACGGCATCACAGGGACGGTATGCACGCTCGTTACCGGACGCGGGCGCAAGCCATAGACAGCAACCACAACATAGCAGGCGATCACCACCCCATAGCCCAGTGCATAGCTGCCGAAGTGCTTCGCAATCAACCCCAGCAGAGGCGGCACAACAGCCGCGCCCACCACCGACATCACGATCAAGGAACCACCCAGCTTGGTGCGCGGCCCCAGGCCCTTTACCCCGAGCGCAAAGATCGTGGGGAACATAACTGACATGAAGAAGCTCGTAAGCAGAAGAGCGCCTGCGCCCACCAGCCCCGGGTGCAGGATGCCCAGACCAATCAAACAAATATTGACGATGGCGTAGACACCCATCATCTTTGCGGGTGCAAACCACCGCATCAACCCTGTAGAGATAATGCGGCCGGCGGCGAAGGCAATCAGGTTTCCGGTCAGGAATAAGGCTGCCGTCCGCTCGGTGGCGTGGGTGTATTGCTTCACGTACGGAATAAACGCGGACCAGGTGCTTACCTGTGCGCCGCAGTAGCAGAATTGTGCGACGATGGCGGCCAGAAGCCCGGGGCTTCGCAGCAGAGATAAAAGTTGTGAGCCAAGGTTGTGCTCCTCGCTCGCGTCATGCTCACGAGCGTTCGCAGGAAAACGCGTCAGACCAATCACCAGGGCAAGGAGCAGGACAACGCAGCCAAGCGTGACATACGTAGGCACAACCCGCATGATCTCGCCATGAAGGTAGGCGGCATAGGTACCGGCCACCTTCATTTCCGCCACCTTGCCGCCTGAAAGCTCGACGCCGGAGAAGATGAAGAAGGTGCCGATCAAGACACCCATGATGGTGCCGGGTGGGTTAAAGGCCTGGGAAAAGTTCAGCCGCTGCTCCGAGGTCTCGGGAGCACCGGTCTGGGCGATGAAGGGATTCGCCGCCGTCTCCAGCGTCGCCGAGCCGCAACCCACGACAAACAGTGCCGTCAACATGAGCCAGTAACGCCCGATCACAGCCGCAGGCCAGAACATGAGCGTGCCCACGCCAAACAGGCAGAGTCCCGCCAGGATGCCCGCCTTGTAGCCCCACTTCCGCATGCCCAGCGCCGCAGGGAGCGCCATGCAGAAATAGCCGAGAAAGACCGCCGTCTGTACCAGCTGTGCCTGCAGGGGCGAGAGCTCAAAGGACTTCTTGAACTGCTGCACCAGAATATCGGTGAGGTTGTTCGACATTCCCCAGATAAAGAAGAGCACCGTAACCAGCACGAACGGCACCATGTGCCCCACGGGAAAAAGACGGGGCTGTTGGCCACTGCTGGAGGGTCCGGTTGAAGAGGGCGTGTCGACGGCGATATTCACGATGGGACCTCGGGCAGAACGAGGAAGTTGAAAAGTTGATGGTAGTCGATCACAACTCTGCTGAGGCTACTGTTGTTCTTTGCCTTTCTTTCTGTCATTCCATGCGGAAACGACAGAAAGAAAGGCAAGAACAACAACTATATCTCCAGCCCAACCTCTACTTTTGAGCCAGGCTAGTTTCGAGTTCCTGCTCTTTCCATACCTCACCCTCGGGAAAGCTGAACTTGTTCAGAGATTCAGGCAACATCTCACAGCTATAACCGGGATCGGTGGGCACCAGGTAGTGTCCCCGGCGAATCTTTACCGGGTACCGGAAGTGCTCATGCAGGTGATCGACGTACTCGATCACGCGATTCTCCATCGTGCCCGAGACGCTCAGAAAATCGAAGATCGAGAGATGCTGCACATACTCGCACAGGCCAACACCACCGGCATGCGGGCAGACCGGGATGCCAAACTTTGCGGCCATCAGGATGATCGCCAGGTTCTCATTCACGCCCGCGACCCGGCAGCTATCGATCTGGCAGACATCGATCGAACCAGCCTGAAACAGCTGCTTGAACATGACGCTGTTATGGCAGTGCTCACCCGTTGCAATGCGGGTCGGAGCGGCCTCGCGGCGGATACGCGCGTGGCCCAGGATATCGTCCGGGCTCGTGGGCTCTTCCATCCACCAGGGCTGAAGCTCGGCGAGCTGCCGCGTACGGCTGATTGCCTCCTCGACGCCCCACTTCTGATTGGCATCGACCATCATGCGGTTCTGCCAGCCAATCTCCTCGCGCACAATCCGGCCGCGCCGCAGGTCGTCCTCCGGCACGCCGCCCACCTTGAGCTTGAAGTGGGTCCAGCCGTCGGCAATGCCCTCGCGGCAAAGGCGCCGAATCTTTTCGTCGCTGAAGCCAAACCAGCCGGCCGAGGTCGTATAGGCCGGGTAACCGCCAGCTATGATCTCCGCGAGCCGCTGCTGCTGGCCCTCTTTGCCCTTGCGCAGGATAGCGAGCGCCTCTTCCGGCGAAAGCGCGTCGGCAATATAACGAAAGTCGATAGCCGAGACGATCTGTTCCGGCGTCATATCAGCAAGCAGACGCCAGACCGGCTTACCTTCAGCCTTGGCATACAGGTCCCAGACAGCGTTCACCAGCGCGCCGCAGGCCAGATGAATTACGCCCTTTTCCGGCCCGAGCCAGCGAAACTGAGTGTCCCCGGTCAACTCCAGGTACATGGCATTGAGATTGGACGTCAAAGACTCCAACGTGCGCCCCTGCACAAACTGGGTCAGGTAGCGGAGCGCGCTGACACAAAGCTCCGTGCCGCGACCCAAGGTAAAGGTAAGCCCATGTCCTTCTATCCCGGCATCGGTTTCAAGGATGCAGTACGCCGCGGAGTAGTCGGGATCTTTATTTACAGCGTCAGATCCAATGTGCTCACGCGATGTCGGGAACCGCACATCGATGACACGCGTGTTGGTAATCGTAATGGGCTTCAAGAGCGGCCTCGGAGTTCTGGAATAACGGTTAAATTGCTGTTCTGCATGATACCCAATTATGCTTCGCTCGAATCGTAGCGAATGAAATTATTTTTCGTCAATGAAACATCGGTTGCACTAAAGAATACAACGGAATCTGCTATGAAAATAGTCCTAAAGATGTGCTTTTTCTCTTCTTTTTGTCACCTTTGAAGGCACCTGCCTCACGGAAATGAAACAAGAAAGGTAAAAAGCCCGTCTGCCAGACCTCTTGGCATTCTGTCCGCATCCTATGACCTGGAGGCATCCATCCAGGAAAAGATAGATTTCATCCATGATATTAGCTTTTCATATTTGACAGGTATCCACTGGACAAGTAAAACTCAGGCGGTATCGGTAACATCTTCGACAGGAGTTCAGACGTGTTTGATCTTAAGGGGAAACGGGCCGTTGTAACGGGCGCAGCCAGCGGTATAGGCCTGGCGATAGCCGAGCTATTTGCAGCACACCAGGCCGATGTCGTATTGCTCGATCTCGATGCGCAAAAGACAGCCGGAGCGGCCAAGGCCATTGCAGAGAAGACATCGGCCAGCGCTACAGGCATTGCCTGCGATGTCTCCCGCGCGGACAGCGTCGCGGAGGCCTTCAGCCAGGCCGGCGGCCAGCTCGACATCCTCGTCAACTGCGCCGGCATCGCGCACGTGGGTAACCTGCTCTCCACCACTCCCGAGGACATGGACCGGCTCTACTCGGTGAACGTGCGCGGTACGTACCTGTGCATGCAGGCCGCAATCAAGCCCATGCTCGAAGCCAAGCACGGCGTAATCCTCAACTTGGCTTCGATCGCCGCAACCGCAGGGCTCACCGACCGGTTCGCCTACTCCATGACGAAGGGCGCGGTGCTGTCGATGACGCTCTCCGCGGCCAAGGACTATATTTCGCAGGGCATTCGCTGCAACTGCATCTCCCCGGCGCGCGTCCACACACCGTTTGTGGACGGCTTTCTCGCCAAGAACTACCCTGGCCAGGAAGCGGAGAAGATGAAGGCCCTAGCCCAGGCCCAGCCGATCGGGCGCATGGGCACTCCTGCAGAGATCGCAGTGCTGGCACTCTATCTCTGCTCGGACGAGGCTTCGTTCCTGACCGGTGTCGACTATCCGATCGATGGCGGCTTCTTCAACCTGCGCTAGAACTCAAAGGAACAATATGGATCTGGGATTGAAAGGTCACGTCATCGTAGTGACCGGCGGCGCCTCGGGCATTGGAGAAGCCGTAACCCGCGCCTGCCTGGACGAGGACGCAAAGGTTGTCGTCGTCAGCCGCGTCTCGGAGAACGTCGAACACTTTATCGAAGAGATGCAGCGCGAGGAAAAGCCCTGCGACTTCATCGAATCGCACCTCGAAGACCCCGCGCAATGCCGGCGCGCCGTCGAGTATGTGCAGCAGAAGTACGGCAGGCTTGACGGATTGGTGAACAACGCCGGAGCCAACGACGGCGTTGGCCTGGCCAGCGGCGATCCGGACCGCTTTCTCGAGAGCCTGCGGCAGAACCTGGTTCACTACTACGCCATGGCCCACTATGCGCTGCCAATGCTGAAGGAGGCGAAGGGTTCCATCGTCAATATCAGCTCCAAGGTAGCGCTCACCGGCCAGGGAGGAACCTCGGCCTACGCGGCAGCGAAGGGCGCGCAGCTTGCCCTCACCCGCGAGTGGGCGGCAGAACTGCTTCCCTTCGGCGTTCGCGTGAACAGCGTGCTGCCTGCAGAGGTTCTGACTCCGCTCTACAAACGCTGGCTCGACACCCGCGACGACCCGGCGGCCGCGCTGAAATCGATCACAAACAAGATTCCGTTGGGCCATCGCATGACGGAAGGCTCTGAGATTGCGGCAATGACGGTGTTTTTACTGTCTTCGAAGCAGTCCGGCCACACGACGGCGCAACACCTCATCGTCGATGGCGGCTACACGCATCTGGATCGTGCACTGACCTAGCGCGTATCGACACGTGCTCTTTGTTGGGATTGCAATTCTTGTTGCAGCAGATACATGGCACCTAGAAGGTACGAGTGAGTGAGAAGCAGTACGACCGCTTACTCGCCGCAGGCGACCGTGCGAATAGTGGCAGACCACCTCAGCAATCCTCTTACTGGAAACCACCATCATAGTCTGCCTGATATTCAAATGTCTTGCTCGGTGGGTCAGTTATATTATGTGGAAAGTCTCTACAGAGGAGATCTCTTTGAGTAACATCCTGATCTGCGCTCTCCCAAATCCTGGCCACGTAACGCCGATGCTATCTGTAGGAGTTCATCTGGCGAGTCTAGGCCATACAGTCATATTTCATACTGGAGATATTTTCCGCCGGCAGGTGGAAGAAACTGGTCTTCGATTCGCTCCAATGACCGGAAAAGCCAATATCGATTATAGAAATCCAGGGAATGCAGCCGAAAGGGAAACACTGACGGGAGTCGCACGGATTCTCAATAACATCAAATACTGGTTCATTGATCCCCTCCCGGATCAACATCGGGGCCTGCTGCAAGTCTTGAATGAAACGCGGGTTGATTTGATCCTGACGTCTTCCATGTATCTCGGATGCTTTCCGATGTTGTTAGGGCCAAGGGAGAATCGACCACCAGTCATAGGCTGTGGAGTGACTCCCTTGATGCTGCGAAGTATCGATTGTGGTCTCGACTCGTATGACGCCACCCCCGAAGGTCGCAAGCGCAATCAGGCAGAGCATATTCAAATGGAGAGAGGTTTTCAGCCGGTTGCCGACCTGCTGAATCTGGCACTCTCCGAATGCGGCTCTCCTCCACTTTCTGGCTTTTGGTTCGACGCCATCTACACTGTGCCTGATTTATTTCTGCAGTTCACCGGCGACGCATTCGAATATCCACGCAGCGACATGCCATCAAAAGTTCGCTATGTGGGACCAGTATTGCCGAATAAAACCTCAAGCTTCAAAGAACCTGCGTGGTGGACTGAATTGGATGGATCAAAACCAGTGGTCCTCGTTACCCAGGGCACATTCGCCAACTTCGATTTACAGGAATTGCTCCAGCCTACGCTCATGGCTTTGAAAGAAGACAATGCTCTTGTCATCGCAGCTACAGGACGCGCCAATATTGATGACCTTCTTGCTCCCTCTAATTCGAGGGTCGAGACATTTGTCCCTTTTGTACCGCTGCTGCCAAAAGTCGACGTGCTTGTCACCAACGGTGGATACGGTGCGGTGCAACAGTCACTCAGCTTTGGCGTACCGCTGGTAGTTGCCGGTGACACAGAAGAAAAGGCGTTTACCGCGAGCCGCGTGGAGTGGACAGGCACGGGAATCAATCTGAGGACAGGACGTCCCACCCCTGAGCAGATTCAAACTGCAGTGCGCACCGTCCTGACAGATAAGCGATATCGGGAGCAGGCACAGAGAGTACAGAACAACTTCGCCCAATATAACGCGCTAAACGAAATCGCCCGAACCGTTGATGCCGTGCTTGCAGACCCGATGAGAAGCTCGTTAGTAGATGCTCCGCAAGCCGTCGTCTAAAGCGAGTTACCTGATTTGGTGGCGGCGAAGATGTCGTGGAGCTTTCGCCGGGTAGTAGCTTAGAAGTTGGAGCAGTGGCGTCCCCGACAGGATTCGAACCTATGTTTCTGCCTTGAGAAGGCAGCGTCCTGGGCCACTAGACGACGGGGACTTTTACTCGCACTTCCAGTGTAGATGGCTAACCCTATCTACACTGCCGCGAACGCATCCTGCAGAAGCCGCCGTCCGAACTCAAGCTCCTCCTGAGACACCGTATGCGGGCGGCCGGGGTAGCGTCGCGCCGTCACCTTCGCGCCCATATCCGTGAGCACCTCGGCGGACTCCTGTACCCTGCTCCACGGCACATGCGGATCGGGATCGCCGCTGCCAAAGAACACGGGTGTTCCCGCCAGGTCGCCAACATGCGTGACATCGCTGCCCAGAGGCCCAATAAGGCCTCCGGTCAAAGCAATCAGGCCTGCATAGCGCCCCGGATGCGTGGCAACAAACTCCGTCGACAGGCAGGCTCCCTGGGAGAACCCGCCCACCACGATGCGCTCCCGGGGAATCCCCGCAGCGATCGCGAGATCAAGGACGGACTCGACCTTACGCAGCGCAGAGCTGAGCCACGGCTCATTGCTCTCGCGCGGCGCAAGAAATGAGTTTGGATACCACGTGGAACCCGCAGCCTGCGGCGCGAGATAGACCAGACGAGGGTTGTACATCGCCTCGGCCAGCGACAGGATGTCCTCGGCCGATCCGCCGCGTCCGTGTAGCAGGATGACCGCTCCCGAGGCCTCTTCCAAAGAGGCCCCGAAGCGATGCACCGTTCCGTCCTTGTGAGGGTCGGCGCTCATGCGATCTCCTTCCACTTATGCAACTCGATCTTCGGCAGACGCGGTTCGATCGTTGCGCGCCTCGGCTCCAACCACGGCGGCAGGCGCAGAGCTTCACCCAGTGCATCCACCGGCTCATCGGTAGCAAAGCCCGGAGGGTCCGTCGCCAGTTCAAACAGCACGCCACCTGGCTCACGGAAATAGATCGAGTGGAAGTAGTCGCGGTCGAGCACCGGGGTCACGTCCAGGTGCTTCTCGATCTCCTCCCGCCACTCCTTCTGTGAAGCCTCATCCGCCGCGCGAAACGCGATGTGATGCACCGAACCAGCTCCAGGACGTCCATGGCTGGCACCAGGATCAACCAACAGATCGATGTGATTACCCAGCGCTAAGCCCTCTGCCGCGAAACGCTGCCGCTTGCCCTCTTCGGCAACCTTGCGGAAGCCCATCACGTTCAGAATGGCCGCCGTCTCCTCCGCGCGCTGCTGCAACAGCGTCACGCCGAAGAAGCCGCGAATTGCATGCTCCGCAGGCACCGTAGCAAAGCGTGGGGCCTTCGCCTCCCCCGCATCGGCGTGGCCTACAATTTCGATCTTCATGCCATCGGGATCGGCAAAGGTAAGCACCTCTTCCTCGAAGCGTTTGCCGGTGCGCTCCACAAGCACACTCTTTTCAGTCAGCCGCTTCTCCCAGTACTCCAGAGAGGCCAGCGGCACGCTGAAGGCGGTATGAGTGGTCTCACCGGCGCCAGCAAGGCCCCGCGAGGCGCGAGGCCAGGGGAAGAAGGTCAGAATTGTGCCCGGCGTTCCGGCATCATCGCCAAAGTAGAAGTGGTAGCTGCCGGGGTCGTCGAAGTTCACCGTTCGCTTGACGAACCGCAATCCGAGGACATCGGTATAGAAGTCCAGATTCTGCTGTGGATCCGAGGCAATAGCAGTTACATGGTGAAGCCCAACAATCGGGAGTTGTGGCATTTGGTCACTTCCTTTCATCTCTTACGGCTTCATAAGATTCATCAATAGGAAATTGGATTCATTAGCAAACTATCCGTCTTCCGCTCAAAGCTGTCCACGCGAGGGAGTCGCCTGACTTTCGACATCATGATCCTCGCACGTATGATGGCTAACAAACGAACTCTTTGCCCATCCTGTCTTAACCCTGTTTACGAGGCCCGACTCATGCATCTTTCGATCATCGACTGGCTCATCATGCTGGTCTACTTTGTTTTTGTGCTCGGTATCGGCTTTGCACTGAAACGATACATGCGCACAAGCACCGACTTCTTCCTCGCCGGGCGTTCGATCCCGGCCTGGGTCTGCGGACTGGCCTTCATCTCCGCAAACCTCGGCGCGCAGGAAGTAATCGGGATGGGGGCCTCGGGGGCCAAGTACGGCATCATCACCAGCCACTTCTATTGGATCGGCGCCATTCCGGCGATGCTCTTTGTCGGCCTCTTTATGATGCCCTTCTACTATGGCTCGAAGGCGCGTTCCGTTCCTGAATACCTCCGTCTCCGCTATGACGAGAAGACCCGCGCAGTCAACGCGTTCTCCTTCGCCATCATGACGGTCTTCAGCTCGGGCATCTCGATGTACGCGATGGCCCTGCTCATCCAGACGCTGGGCCTGCTGCACGGTATCGTACCGGACGCCTGGGTCTTCCACGTGTCGATCCTGCTCTCCGCGGTCATCGTACTGGGCTATATCTTCCTGGGCGGCCTTACCAGCGCGATCTATAACGAGGTACTGCAGTTCTTCCTGATCGTCGCCGGGTTCCTTCCCCTGGTCTGGATCGGCCTGCGCAACGTCGGCGGTTGGCATGGCATTCAGCAGAAGCTGCCCACGTCCATGACACACTCCTGGAAGGGCATGACGCATGCCTCGACCAACTCGCTCGGCGTCGAAGTCGTCGGTCTCGTGATGGGGCTGGGCTTTGTGCTCTCCTTCGGCTACTGGTGCACGGACTTCCTCGTCATCCAGCGCGCCATGGCGGCCGAGTCACAGGACTCCGCGCGCCGCGTGCCCATCCTGGCCGCCGTACCGAAGATGTTCTTCCCGTTCCTGGTTATCCTGCCCGGTCTGATCGCGGTCAGCGTCACGTCGCACTCCACCGCCGTGCAGGCTCCCGCGGCCCTCACCCAGCAGGCCACGACTTCGCAGCACGCCGTTCCTTTGGATGAAGAGCACCCCCACGGCATCATCCCGCTCAAGATCGATCCGATCAGCGGTAAGCCTATCGTCGACGCAAGCGGCAACCCGGTCTACAACTACGATCTCGCCATCCCCGTCATGCTGCTGCACTTCTTCCCGACCGGCATTCTCGGTCTTGGCCTCACGGCCCTGCTCGCGAGCTTCATGTCCGGCATGGCCGGCAACGTGACCGCGTTCAATACCGTGTGGACCTATGACATCTACCAGTCGTACATCAAGAAGGACGCCAGCGACGAGCATTACCTCTGGATGGGCCGTATCGCGACCATAGGAGGGATATTGCTCACCATTGCCGCGGCCTATGCGGTGACCAACTTCAACAACATCATGGACGCGCTGCAGTTGATCTTCTCCCTGGTCAACGCCCCGCTGTTCGCAACCTTCCTGCTGGGCATGTTCTGGAAGCGGACAACCGGGCATGGGGCCTTTACCGGACTGCTCACCGGCACCGCTGCAGCCCTCGTGCATCACGGCCTCACCATTCCGGCGGACGCCGTCCCCGGCATTCATGGCGGATGGATCCACACGGTCCACACCTACCCCAGCGATATGGCGCAAAACTTCTGGACGGCAATCTTTGCCTTCGGGGTAAACCTGCTGGTGACCATCGCGGTCAGTCTGTTTACCAAACCGCGTCCGGAGCCGGAACTCGTCGGACTGGTCTACTCGCTTACACCGAGAGCCCCGGAGCACCACCTGGCCTGGTACCAGAAGCCCATGACGCTCGCACTTGGGGTGCTGGCGGTGCTGATTGCGTTGAATCTGGTGTTTGCGTAGGGATATTGCCTGTTTTCGTCGTCATCCTAAAAGGATGACGACGAAAGCAAACCACGACAAACAAGCAAACCATCCCGGTTTTGTGGTCGCACCCCAAAACTGATCTAATCAACAAAGCGAAGGAAAGCACACCTTATGGGACTCGACATACGCCTCCCCCTCGGCCTCATCTTCCTGATCATCGGCGGCATCATGGCAGGCTACGGCGTGTTCACACGCGGCAGTGCCATGTACGCCAGCTCTCAGGGGATCAACCTCAATCTGGTCTGGGGTCTAGTCATGCTCGCCTTTGGCCTTATCATGTTTATCGCAGCCCGTAAAAAAAGCTAACAGCCTTCGATTCGCCGACTTGGCCCCAGGAGATCGTTCTGCAAAAGAACTCAAATGAACACGTATACATTGCGCCCGCCCGCGTCAATCTGATCGGCGAGCACACCGACTACACCGGCGGCCTCGTGCTGCCGATGGCGATTCCCTTTTCGACCACAGCCACCATCTCACCGAACAGCGACTCGCAGTACCACTTCCATAGCGAGCAGTTCAAAGAGACCCGCGAGATGCCGGTGGACGATCGCTCTGAAGCCGCCGGCAACTGGAGCGACTACCCTGTCGGCGTGCTCCGCCAGCTTCAACTGCGTGGCATTACACCGCCGCCCTTCCATCTTGAGATCCACGGCAATGTCCCCTTCGGCGCAGGCCTCAGCTCGTCGGCCTCAGTAGAAGTCGCCTCCGCGATCGCCATTTTGGCCCACGCCAACGCCACCCTTCCGCTCGAAGAGATCGCGATGCTCTGCAAGCTCGCGGAGAACGACTACGTCCATTCGCCCTGCGGCATTATGGATCAGTTCGTCATCACCGCCGCCAAAGCTGGCCATGCGCTGCTGCTCGACACGCGCTCGCTTAGCTACGAGCACATCCCGATGAATCACGACGGCCTCGTGAATATGCGGATCGTCGTCTGCAACTCAATGGTCAAGCACTCCATCGCCGATGGAGACTACGGTCTTCGCCGTCGCGAGGTCGAAGCCGGACAGGACGTACTGCGCGCAGCTTTCCCGCAGTTGCGTGATCTCGCCGACGCAACCCTTGATCAGCTCGAGTCCTGCGTCGCGAAGATGACGCCCGAATCTTATCGCCGCTGCCGCCACATCATCACCGAAAATGCCCGAGTTCGCGAAGCAAAAGACGCGATGACAGCCGGCGACGCAGCCCACTTGGGCAAGCTGATGATCTCGGCCCACGCCAGCCAGCGCGACGACTTCGAGTGCAGTTGTGAAGAGATCGACTTTCTCGTAGACCAGGCCGTAGCCCTTGAAGGCTGCCTGGGCGCTCGCATGACCGGCGGCGGTTTTGGCGGCTGCACCGTTAACCTCGTCAGCCAGGACAAGGCAGACACTTTTGCGCAGGCCCTGGCGGCCTCCTACCTGAAGCGCTTCAACATCAAGGCCGAGACCTACATCTGCGAGGCCGTCGACGGCGCCTGCTTCGTAACAGCACCAAAGCAAAGGAATCGCAAGCATGATTGACCCCATCTTTCGTGAGGCCTCCCACCGCCGCTGGAACCCCCTGAAGCGCGAGTGGGTCGTAGTCTCACCGCATCGTACGCAGCGTCCCTGGCAGGGCCAGACCGAAGAGAAGGCCACCCCTCCCTCGCTGGAATACGACCCCACCTGCTATCTCTGCCCCGGCAACACCCGCGCGGGCGGCCACAAGACGCCTGCCTACACCGGCACCTACGTCTTCGAGAACGACTTCGCGGCTCTGAAGTCCGACGTTCCCGAAACGACCATGGACCTGAATCAGGCAGGGCTGCTGCGTGCCGAGACCGAGCGCGGCATCTGCCGGGTGCTCTGCTTCGATCCGCGCCACGACCTCACGCTGGCAACCATGGAACTGTCCGCCATCCGCCGCGTCGTGGACATGTGGGATGCCCAGGCTGCCGAACTCGGCGCACGGCCCGAGATGCGCTATGTGCAGATCTTCGAGAACCGCGGCTCCATGATGGGTGCCAGCAATCCCCATCCCCACGGCCAGATCTGGGCAACCGAGCACATCCCCAACGAGCCCACCCTGGAGCTCGCCGCACAGCGCGAGTACTTCGAGCAGCACCGTGTCTCGCTGCTGACCGCCTATCTCGAACTGGAGATGAACCAGCGCGAGCGCATCGTCGCCGAGAACGACACCTGGGCAGCGCTCGTCCCGTTCTGGGCGGTCTGGCCGTTCGAGCTTCTCGTTCTGCCGAAGCGCCGGGTCGCCACGCTCGCGGAGCTGACCGGTCCCGAGCGCGATGGCCTCGCAGCCATCCTGCAGCAGGTAACACGCGGCTACAACCGCGTCTTCGACACGCCCTTTCCCTACTCGATGGGCCTGCACCCCGCCCCCTCCGACGGTCCCACCAACGGCGAAGCCTATCCGGAATGGCATCTCCACGCCCACTTCTATCCGCCGCTCCTGCGCTCGGCCACCGTACGCAAGTTCATGGTCGGCTTTGAGCTGCTGGGGTCGCCGCAACGCGACATCACCCCGGAGTCCGCGGCCGAAACGCTGCGCAACGCCATGCAAACAACCGCAGAATAAATTGGAAGCTTGGAAAGGGGCGGGCGTCAGCCCGTCCGTACAGTCAGCGCAATCAACCCACGGAGAAGCAATGAACCTCTTAGTTACAGGCGGCGCAGGCTACATCGGCGGAACCGTCTCGACCATCCTCATGCAGGCAGGCCACCGCGTTACCGTGCTCGACAACCTCTGCCACAGCAAGCGCGCAGAGCTGCCCGTGGGCGCGGAGTTCGTGGAAGCTGACATCGCCGACCGTCCCCGCGTTGAAGCGCTGCTGCGCGAGCTGAAGCCGGATGGCGTCCTGCACTTCGCCGCCCTGATCGAAGCTGGCGAATCCATGCAGAAGCCCGAGATCTACTTCCGCAACAACACCGCTTCTACCCTCGCGCTGCTCGAAGCCATGCACGCCACCGGCACCAACCGCCTCGTCTTCTCGTCAACCGCCGCTGTCTACGGCGAACCGAAGTCCACGCCTATTGAAGAGACCGCCGCCCTCGCACCGACCAACGCCTACGGCGAATCCAAGCTGATGGTCGAGCAGATGCTCGGCTGGTTCCATCGCGTTCACGGCCTGCGCTACGCCTCACTGCGCTACTTCAACGTCGCAGGCGCACTCCCCGGACGCGGCGAAGCCCACGAGCCCGAGACTCACATCATCCCCTTAATCCTGGACGTCGCCCTCGGCCGCCGCGCCAGCATCAACATCTACGGTGACGACTACCCCACCCCCGACGGCACCTGCATCCGCGACTACATCCACGTCCGCGACCTCGCCGACGCCCACATCCTGGCCATCAAGGCACTGGGCGAACGCGAACGCATGATCCTCAACCTCGGCAACGGCAGCGGCTTTTCAGTCAAGGAAGTCATCGCCTCCGCCCGCCGCGTCACAGGCCACGCCATCCCCGCAGAGATCAAGCCCCGGCGCGACGGCGACCCGGCACGCCTGGTCGCAGGCTCCGAAAAAGCCAAGACCGAGCTAGGCTGGCAGCCGGAGTACCCGGAACTCGATCGCATTCTGGAGAGTGCGTGGGAGTGGCATAAACAGCGTTACGCCTGAGCATGAAGCGTCAATGGTCTTTCGTCATCACCTTGAGCTTACGACTCAGGATGACGACGAAAGACCATTGACGCTCCCACCCACACCTTGTTATCGTCTCTCTAAGCATTCATGGCGATGGGGTTCGCCTGCCGCTCCGCACGCGCGTAGCTGATGACTCCTACATCTCGTAGGAGGTCCGTTGTCCAAAACATCACCTAGCCCCTTCCTCACAGCACAGTTCGGCCTGCTGCTCGACCTTGCCCGCTGGATTCCGATCTCCGCAGCCATAGGCATTCTCGCGGGCAGCGCATCGGCCCTTCTGCTGGCCTCCCTCCATCTCGCGACCGACGTGCGCGAATCCCATCAGTGGATCATTCTTCTGCTGGCTCCCGCAGGCGTTCTGGTCGGCCTGATGTACCACTACTTCGGCCGCTCGGTCGAAGCTGGCAACAACCTCCTCCTAGACGAGATTCACGATCCCAAGGCCGTCATCCCCTTCCGGATGACGCCGCTCATCCTGCTCGGCACTTTCCTTACGCATCTCTTCGGAGGCTCCGCCGGGCGCGAAGGCACGGCACTGCAGACCGGAGCTTCGCTGGCGGATCAACTCACGCGTCCCCTGCGCCTTGCGCCACGCGATCGTCGCATCCTGTTGATGGCAGGCATCAGCGCCGGCTTCGGCTCTGTCTTCGGAACGCCGCTAGCCGGAGCGCTCTTCGGAATCGAGGTGCTCGCCATCGGCCGCCTCAGCTACGAGGCCCTGGCCCCCTGCATGATCGCCGCGTTCGTCGGTGACCTGGTGACCAATGCCTGGGGAATCCATCACACGATCTACCGCGTGACCTCGGTCCCGGAGATCAACGTCAAAGGCATCCTCGCCGCAATGGCCGCCGGTGCAGCTTTTGGTCTAGTGGGCATGGCCTTCGCCAAGACAACGCACGCCATCTCCCACTTCGTCCGCAGCCGCATCCCCTTCGCTCCGTTGCGTCCAGCTGCGGGCGGCATACTCGTCACCGCCGCAGTCTTTGCTCTCGGAACGACGAAGTACATCGGCCTCGGCATTCCCACCATCGTCGCGTCGTTCGACCACAAACTGCCCGCCTACGACTGGGCCGCTAAATTCCTCTTCACCGCCGTCACTCTGGGAACTGGCTTCAAGGGGGGAGAGGTCACGCCGCTGTTCTATATCGGCTCCACGCTAGGAAATGCCCTCTCCAGCTTGCTGCCTTTGCCTCCGTCCCTGCTTGCGGGCATGGGCTTTGTGGCAGTCTTTGCCGGCGCCGCCAACACCCCGATCGCCTCCACTCTGATGGCGGTCGAACTCTTCGGCGCAGAAGCAGGAGCCTTTGCCGGCATCGCCTGCATCATCAGCTATCTGTTCTCAGGACACTCCAGCATCTACCAGTCGCAGCGCGTAGGACACAGCAAACACCACAGCCTGAGCGCCGACGAAGGCCTGTCGCTCGCCGTCATCGCTAAAGCACGGAGTCAACCAAGGAACGAGTAATGAACCGAATCAAAGACAAGTAAGGGCCGGACTTTCGCCCGGCTCTTACTTGTCAGAGAGCAAAGAGAATCTAGAACCGATACTTCAGGTTCACACTCCCGCTAATCGGCGCTCCCGGGAAGATCTCCAGATCCGAGTGCCCTGTATCGTAGTACCGCGTGTTCGTCAGGTTATCCAAATGCGCCGTCACATCCACATGCCGCTTGCGATAGAAGAACATCGCATCCAGTCGCGTATAGCCGGGCAACTGTACTAGGTTGTCATCCGCCGCAAAGCTGTCGGTGTTGAACACCAGTCCACCGCCTGCACCGAATCCGCCTTTGAAGCTGTATGTCGTCCACAAGCTGCCGCTATTCACCGGTACATCATTCGGACGCTTGCCGTTGTACGACACCCCATTGAACGTGGTCGGCGAGTTCAGCAGCACAGCATCGTTCCACGAGTAGCCGCCGTACACCATCCAGTGCGGCGTGATGCTGCCCTGCACCGACCACGTCGCTCCCAGCGTCCGCTGCTCGCCCACCTGGATCAGTTGGTTCGGGTTCGTAGGACTCACCTGCAGGATGTTCGTCCGATCCAGATCATAGATCGCAACCGCAGAGGTCAGCTTGTCTCCCAGCAGAGAGACCTTCGCTCCAACCTCATAGTTTGTCGTCACCTGTGGTGGCAGATCCGCACTCGAGGTTGAGAGGCTCAAGCCCTCCCCCGAAGGATCGAACGTTCGGCTGTAGCTGAAGTACACCGTGCTGCTCGATACCGGCTGGAATAACAGTCCCACCCTCGGGCTGAAGTCGTTATCCACACGCGACGGGCTGGTTGCACCCGGCAACCGGTTATCCACGTTCTGCTTGAAGTTATCGAACCTAACTCCAGCCAATAGCTTCCACTTAGGGGCAAGCTGCATAAGGTCCTGCGTATATACAGCTGCCGTCTGGAAGAACCCACGACTGTTGGTCGAAGGCGTCGTCGACAAGGTCGGCGCGAGGCTCGTGTCCGGGTTATACAGGGTCACCGAGGGAGCTGTTCCCGTAAACTGCAGCCGATCCTGTGTCTGCCGTCCATATTCCGCGCCTACCAGCAGCAGATGCTCTATTCCGAGAAACTTACCCGAGCGGTAGGCCTCCGCTTGGTCGAAGACGTTCTGCTGGCTCTGAGTAGCATTCGTCTGCCCACGCGTCAGGATCGGATTCTCCGGGCTATCACTCGCACTAACCTGAGCAGAAGAGAACAGAGTTACAACTCCAGGCTTACTCCGCACGTCCGTGCCAAAGATTCCGCTGCTGAGATCCTGATTTAGATACGTCTCAGACCAGACCACGACATCGCCCGCCTGCCGAAACACATTGTGAACATGCCATCCGTCCACAAACTCATGCTTGATGTCCAGCGTCTCGTCCGTCGCGGAGGTGTGACTGAAGTTATGCGGCGCCGTCGTCGGCGTTCCCGTCACATATCCGTAGTTAGTCCCAATCGGCACCACGCCCTGTGGCCCGCTGATAGCTGCAAGGCCACGATCCGGCTCACGCTCATCGCGCAGCTGCTCCCATTGGGCATAGACCTGGGTCCTGTCATTCGGCTGCCAGCGCACAGTAGGAGCCCAGGCATAACGGTCAAGGTAGAAGAAGTCTCTCTGACTTCCCAATTTCTCAGCCGCACCAGTCACCCGCACACCCAGCTTATTGCTCAGCCAACCGTCCTCTACATCGCTTTCAAACCGTTTATCACCATAGCTTCCGCCGAGAAAGCCAATCTGTCCCTGTAGACCTTCCATCTGCGGCTGCTTCGTGACACGGTTGATCAATCCACCGGATGATCCACGTCCATACAACACAGCCGCCGGCCCCTCCACCACCTCAATTCGGTCGGTGTTCGAGAGGTCACGAAAGTACGGAGCATCGTCCTTGACGCCATCAATATAGGTATCCGTGCTCGCACTAAAGCCCCGAATCAACACCTGGTCGCGGCGCCCTTCGCCAAGGCTCACCGCCTGCACACCGGGAATACCCGTCAACGCATCCTTCAGCGACTCTGCTCCACGGTCCTCTATCAACTGGGAAGTGACGGCATAGACCGACTGCGGTGTATCCAGCAAACTCATCGGCACCCGAGTAGCCGTTATCGCTGAGGTCGCCGTGTATCCGACATCTGCCACAACGGTAATGCTCTCCACATTTCCCTTGATCTTCAGGGTCAGCGTCAATCTTGTAGGAGAACTGCTTGCAAGCTCTAGAGGACGCTCCTGCTGTTCATAACCGGTCTGCACGGCAGAGATTTGATAATGCCCGATCTTCAGCAGCACATGAAACGCCCCGGCAGAGTCCGCCGTCACTTCGGTAGGAGTTCCATTTACAGGGCTGAACCTCACCGCTGCGCCCGGCACCATCGCTCCGGAAGCATCCACGACTACGCCAGAGACCTCGACCGGCGCATTCGCGTCTACGACTCCCGACGATACCGCCTGATCCTCGGGGACCCAAGCCCAACCCTTTCCCACGACAACGAAACCCAAAAGAATCAACAAACTAGAAACGAAAGCTCTTTTAGCGCAAGAACTCCTACTAAAGGCGGCGGCCATCCTTTTATCCCCTTAAAACCTATATCGGACTCTAACAGTCGGAATCCGACTATTCGAGTCCGATATTAGGGGAACCCGCCACCTCACTTGTCACAGTCTTGTCGACAAGATGTCACAATTTTGTCTCGACAGTCCGAGATCCTTTTGAAGATAGATATCAGCCCAAAATGCGTTACGGATTGGCAATTGGCTGTGCTGTCGCAGGAGCATTCGGGGCGACGGGCAGCGTATAAATGACCTCACCCGCCCGAGTGTAATGAAGCTCCTCACGGGCCTGATGCTCAATCGCACCAGGGTCATTCTGCAGGCGGTCTACGTGTCCACGCAAACGATCATTCTCAGCCTGCAGCAACTGCATCTGCTGCTGCAATGACCGAGCCTCCTGTCGCTTGTGCAGGAAAACCGTAATTCCGTTGTTGCCGAAGACTACGCCGTACGCCATGCCCAGGGCCAGAACACCAACCGCCACGGTAGCCGCCTTGCGCCGCCAACCGTAGACACGTTCGCGCGCGGTCCCAGCGACCGTCACCAAGCGCGAAATGTTTTCGGATTGTCCATTGACTGGCATAACTAGGCCCTTTATAGCTACTGCATCTTTCAAGTATCACGTATCACAACAAAGAATGCGTCCACAACCCAATAAAGGAACCATACTTGTTACATTTCCCTCATTTGGAGCGGGTGAATCGATAGTTATGAATAGATAGCCATGGCGCTACCCTTTTATTCTTTGGTGCTATTTCTAGTGATGTCGTTGCTTCCCAGATTGTCATTCCAGGCTCTCGAACGAAACATGGGGCGAAGACCCCGTTTCCTATAGATGTATTTTCAAGCGCCAGACACTCAGAGGGGGTCGGAAGAATAAAACGAGAACCGCCCTGTGAAGGGGAGATCCTTGGAACGCCTCTCTTCGGAAAAGAACACCGGCGCCCCCATCACCTTCCGGCTTTGCTATCCTTAGCAAGGCCCATGCATGTCCTTTTTGCCATCTCGATTCTGGCGCTGATTGCTCTTTTGTGGGCCACCATATCAATCGCACAGCACATTCGCCGGACAGGTCTCCGCCGGCGCCCCGGACGCATCGTAGACGATACGCCCCCAGTAACATCAAGCCACAGCAAAGAGCCCAACAACGAGGACTAACGATGCGAATCAACCCGTCTCCCTCGTTCTCCGGCTTCTCCGCGATGCTGACCGGCAAGTTGTTGATCGGACTCGTCTCATCTACAGCGCACCACACAATTGATTCTTCCGGCTTCCTTCAATCGCAACATGGACGAAGCCGCTACGATAGACCTCAACATTAGTAAGGACAGAATGACCTCCGCATCAACTGAAATTCACGACATCAGCATCGCCCATAGCCCCGACTCCGACGACGCGTTCATGTTTTACGGACTCGCCACCAGCAAAGTGCGTGTTCCGGGCTATCGCTTCAACCACACGCTCACGGACATCGAAACGCTCAACCGCAAAGCGATGAACGAGCAGTTCTACGATGTCACGGCCATCAGCTTTCACGCCTATCCGTACCTTCAGGAGCACTACACCCTGATGGCCTGCGGCGGCTCCGTCGGCGAGAACTACGGTCCGATGATCGTTGCCCCCAAGGCCTACACCCTGGACGAAGTGAAGAAGCTCCGCATCGCCGTCCCCGGCACTCTAACCACGGCTTATCTCACCCTGAAGCTCTTTGCTCCAGAGATCGAGACTGTCACGGTCGACTTCGACAAGATCATTCCCGCCGTGGTGGCGGGCGAGTTCGACGCCGGACTCATCATCCACGAAGGCCAGCTCACATACACACGCGACGGACTGAAGAAGATCCTCGACCTCGGCGTCTGGTGGCGCGAGCAGACCGGCCTGCCGTTGCCGTTGGGCGGCAACGCCATCCGCCGCTCCCTGGGCACAGAGGTGCAGGTCATCACCACCAATGCGTTGCGCGAGAGCATTCAGCATGCACTCGACCACCGTGAAGCGGCTCTCGAATACGCGATGCAGTTCGCTCGCGACCTCGACCCCACATTGGCCAACCGCTTTGTTGGGATGTATGTAAACGAGCGCACGCTGAACTACGGCGAAGACGGCCGCGAAGCCATTCGCAAAATCCTCGACATGGGCTACGAACGCGGCATCATCCCGCACAAGGCCAACGTAGACTTCGTAGGCTAACGCCACAAGGTTCCAGCTATGAGCTGCAGGTCTTGTGACTCGCAACTCGTAGCTGGAACCTCAAAGCAAATACCTCCTCCAAAACGCTCGCGAACACCACGCTTCTCCACAACCGAAAACGCAAGACATCGTGTTAAATCGTGCTATACTTATTTTCGTGCGGTGATGTTCTCCCGCACATTCCTTAGCGAGCCAAAATGTTCGCTCTTCACTCTCCCGAGTGAGGTTCAAGGCTTGGACGCGTAGCTCAGCTGGTAGAGCATTCGACTCTTAATCGACTGGTCGTAGGTTCGATCCCTACCGCGTCCACCATTCCCCACCTTGCAAATCAAATAATTCACACGAAGCGCTGCCCGCATCGGGCTATTTGTTTTATCAGCCGTTCAGCACACTAAATGATTCATTCCGAACAAGAACAAAACTCAAAAAACCCGCCACGCTTTTAAGAGCAGTGACGGAGTTGGTTGAGAGGACGAAGATGTTCCAACTAAACGTCAGCCTCGAGTTTCTGAAGTGCTACTGCGGCATTGCCCTTGAATCCGTCGAAGTCAACGACTAGCTTCTTCTCAGCGGCGATGACATCGACATAGTTACTCGAAGTCGTAACCTCGGAAATGAAAGCCTTGAACGCCACCAGGACAGCTTCATCATCTTCGATATTGAGCGCATCAGCTTTCGCGGCAATGGTGATGGCCGCGACCAGGTTTTCGGCTGAGGTGATCGCAGAACCCGAGTCCTTGACGGCTGCCAGAACCAGAGCATCCACATCCTCGATAATAAGAACCGTCTCCGGGAGCAATGTTTCGGCGTCCTTCTCGACGTCGTTCGTGACAGTGACAACCTTCTTTATCCAGTCGGGGACGATTGCCAACTCCTTACCAACCCATGTCAGTCCCTTTACCACTTCCGAAAAAATGTTCATAAATGCCCTCTCTTATGCAGTTGGAGCCGAATCGGCCACGTTGATAGTCCCACCCTGCTTGTTGTTGAGGGTGTTGCGAATCTGGTTAGTCAGCATGTTGATTCCGGCGCCGGTAACGCCGGCGGCTGAAGTTGTCAGTTCCGCATAGTGGAATCTGCAGCCTACGAAGATGGCGACTGTCCCAAAAACGACCATGGACAGGCCGATAAATTGATTTTGAGTGGACTGTTTAGCTTCAATCTGATCGCTCAAACTGCCTCCTTGGAAGCCTGAATAAATTGCGCAACTGTCCAGGAGTTGCGCTTGCTGAAAGCCGGATGGTTCCTGTCTCGATGGCACTCCTGCGCCATTCTCAGAAAGTTTGGCGGAGTGCTATTGGCCGCAGCATTGAAGGCGCGATAGCTATGCAGCCCGGTAGCTGGCCTTTTCGCTGTCGCAGGTTCTCCAATTCCCAGCCCATAAGCCATGTCAGCAATGCCGACCTGTGCGCACTGGGGAAATGAGTCGAAAGCTGGATATAGGACGTGCAGCGGCTCATCCAGAGCCTGCACTGAGGTACATGTAAGTGCATCGATGTCGAACTGGAGAAGATGCAGGCCGGTGAGCGACTTATAAAACTGAGCATCGCGGTCACCCGGCATAGCCTTGACCCGCTGCCAATCATCCGCGATCTGATCGGAGGTCGCAGGTGTGCCGTCTGGCATGTACCAGGGGAGTTGCTGTGAGTTGTGCAGATTGGCTACGAGATGGCCCTGACCGGTGGTCGCATTCGGTGGATCATCCGAGTCCAGGTACAGGAAGTTTTCGTTGCCCTCCCAGACTGGAATCTGTATGCATTCTGCATCGATGTAGGTCACGGCTTCACTCCGTGTGTAAACAACCAGACGATGCCGGTAATGATTCCGCCGATCACTGTGGCGCACGTCCCAATGATCCCCACTGCGATCCCAACCCCGCGCCAGCCGTCCATCCAGGACTTCGCCTCAGTCTGCGAACTTCGGATCGCACGGATGTCGTTTCCGATGTTGTTTACATCGGCGCGCATATCCCGCACTTCGGCACCAAGCAGGACTACGTCGCCACTCATTTGCTTCAGGTCTTTCTCTAGCCGTGGGACCATCCCGCTTGATCCATCACCGCTTCCGACAAGAGACACGATCACCCCTTTCAGGAGCTTTAGTTCCCCCTCGATCTCCCACACCTTGTCCGCATTCTGCTGCACGGCATCGTGCAGGTTGTGGCGCTGCGCATCCTGAGCGACGAGGTTCGCCACTAGGGCCGCATTCCCCTCCACTACACCTTTGCATATGGCTGTGCTCAACGCGTTCAAATCAAAGCTTGGCGCCATCCTCGTCCTCTCTTTTGCGCAACAGAAAGGCCCCGGAGCGCCTCGTTTTGTCTTGTTTTCAGTTGTCAGATCGTGATGCCTCGCGCCGCCATGATCCTTTGTGCCTGTGCGTAAATGAGGGCGTCCTCGCTCGCGAGAGTTGCGCGGTTGTAATGGATATAGGCGTGATTTGTTATTGACCCGTTGGATGCCACCGCACCGGTTCCCTGCGCAAGCATTGAGTAGGGAAAAATGTTGACAGGGCGAGTAGCCCCTGCGGGGATTGCCAGTATCGACTTCCAAGAAGATGCTGCGTGGCTGAGGTTCTGCCAGGTAACCATCAGGTTTGGAATATCAAGCTTCAGCATGTACATCTGGGGGTTAGATATAACTGCTTGGGTTGCCGTGTCTGTGCCCAAGGTCGCAGATCCACCCGCATTGATAGACCGAACGAAGTTAGAAGTTCCACCGCCGGTCGGAACAAATCCC
Source organism: Granulicella mallensis MP5ACTX8 (assembly GCF_000178955.2). Taxonomy (NCBI): domain Bacteria; kingdom Pseudomonadati; phylum Acidobacteriota; class Terriglobia; order Terriglobales; family Acidobacteriaceae; genus Granulicella; species Granulicella mallensis. Next base: position 3,660,498 of record NC_016631.1, read on the forward strand.
AGATTAGCCTGGACTCCAACGACCTCGTTGGTGGCGATGATCTCCGTTGCAAAGAAAGAATTATTCAGCAGCGATCCGAAAGGGTTAGAGGCGAAGCTGGCCCAGTTCGAAGGGTTGATGGAGGCTACAAAATATATCGTCTCGCTGCCTGTAGAGGGAAGATCAGGCGTTACGAGTTCGCCGGGAAGTGTCGTCACAAGACCGCTTACCGCGTCTATCGTCGGCACTGTTGTAACTGTCATGGGAGCGGCACTGTTCGCGTAATTGACCAGACTTGCCTCCAGCGTTCGGCCAAACAGAGCATACGTCGTCAGGCCAAAACTTACGGCGGGTTGAAGGATCGCTCCAGGCGTCCGAGAGTAGTCGGCGAGATTATCGTTTATGTATCCCATAGGTCTCCTTAGATCGTGAATCCGCGTGTCGCCATGACCTTTTGCAATTGCGCATAGATCAGGGCATCTTCGGACACCGGAGTGGCGCGGTCATAGCGCACGAAGGCATGAATAGTGCTGGCGGCATTCACGGGTGACTGAATGTTTCCCATCAGCTCGTAGTTCGAAGTAATGACAGGCCTCGTTGATCCAGAGGTCAGGACCAGAGTTGAGGTGGTCGCCGCCGGGGCTCCGATCAGGCTAGCCTGCGTTACATTTTTGAAGGTCGCCAGTAGATTAGGGATGTCGAACTTCATCATGTAGCACTGGGGCGTCGAAACAATTGCCTGCTCGGGTGGAGTGGTTCCCAGAGTCCCCGCATTCACGCGAACAGCCATCCCTGCCGTCACGGCCATACCACTCCCATTGATGTATCCCACGTTAAACTGCACACCCGTCAAAGTAGATTGCGCGTTCATATAACACGCCTGTGTCAAGCTTCCTGCCGTACCGTTCCAGATCCCGACCGGCGACATATTAAAAGTTGCCCAGTTTGATGGGTTGATGGATGCCACGATAAATATCGTTTCGCTATCTGTCGAGGGCGCATCGGGCAAAAGCAGTTGTCCAATGCCGTTGACGGTTGCACCGCTCATTCCGCTCGCGATCGCTGGAAAACCATTGCCAGAGGATGATGTCAGCAGCGGCGACGCGGGGGCAGCATAGTTGTTAAGGCTCGCCTGCAGGGATTTACCTAACAACGCAAAGGTTGTAAGGCCTGCGGTAACTGCTGGATTGAACGACCCCGCAACATTGGAAAGATCTATGTTGCTATCAAAGACACTAGGCATATGTGCTCCTCTTATCCTTCGAAGGTTAGGGGTTTGATGTTGAAGGCCACGCACCAGTTATTGAGCTCGTAAGGCAATCCGCTGAGGCCGACGACGTCATAGGCCGCCGTCGGCTGGGGAGGTGTAGTTACAGGCAGCAGCGAATCGTCCTGGTCTGGACTCACATAGATCGCCTGGCTTACCGCAGTATCGGAGTCTGTGATATTTCCACGGCCAGCATGTTGCGTTCCTTTCATGGTTGTCGCGTTCTGTGATCCATTGCCGATATCTGCATACTTCAATTGGGCTGTGGTCCAATCGACCGTGCGGCTCGGGATGCACTGCACGACTGTATCGGCCACGATCGAGTAGGTTGCGGCGATGAATCCCTTGGCATCGAACAGGTTGAATCCGAGGTCGGGGAAATTGACGGGAGTGGCGATATCGTAGGCCGTTTGTACTGTGAGCGGCGGTGCCGGAACGTGGAATCCGATGAGCAGGGTGTTTCCATAAATCACCGTCTTATGAGGACCTAGAGGAAGCCATCCCTGCCGCAAGACCGCCGTGCGAAACCAGACCTTCGCGCACATCGCCATCATCCAGCGATAGCTGTTACCCGTCTTGTGGCCGCCGAAATCGGGATAAGCATAGTGTGGACCGAACATGAACCAGTTTGGCTGCGTCTTCGCAAGATTCCACTGGGCCATGCCGATAGAGATGTCATCGAAGGCGTTGTTCTCGAAAGAACCACCCGTCTGGTATGTATAAATACCAGCCTGGTTGACCTGGCCGAACGATGCTACGTTCAGCGCGTCATTAGCAGCACGCATCGTCAGCATGTCACTCATCCAGTCTGTAGCTGGGTTCGCCTGTCCATAATCCTGCTCACCTTGGTCGTAGATGAATCCGACCGCACCAATCGACAGGCTTGCGTTCGAGGCGTTCGTCGCAGCATAGCCTGCGGCTCGCACCATGCGACTCCACAGATTCTGGCCGCTCGAATCCGGTGGCGCTCCCGGAATCAATACTGAGATCGGTTGACCTGGACACGATACGTTCGTCGCAAGAAATACTCTCGTGTCATTGGCAACGCGCTCATGGATATTGATGAGCTGCTTGGCGTAATTGGCGAAGCAGGTTAGGCCTGTATCTCCTGCAGGGCCTGCAGAGTTGAAGGCCTCAACACAAGGATGGTTAAGCGTATCGCCATTTGGCAGCGATGCGCCGGACGAAGTAGCAAATCGAACCTGATTGCCGATGCACAGGTTGCCCAGCGATTGCGTTGTGTCATAGACGCCCTGACACTGGTATCCAGCCATGAGCGACTGCCCATATGCGGGGACGTAATTCAATCCGAAACGGAAAGTCTCCATCGTCGGGTTGTAACGGCTCCGTACGCTTGTGCTGAAAGCCAGGCAGGCGTTGTTTAGGGAGTTTATCGCGTTCTGCAGCCCATAGGTAAGGTCGAAAACCGGGCTGTCTCCCGTCGTTGGATTCAGCAGTACAGCACTGAATCCCTGTCCATCGGTGAGAACAACATTGGGCTGAGTCGTAAGGCCCGTCCCGGCCGACATAAGACCAACCTGAGACTTGAAGATTCCGGCCTCAAGTTCTTCCAAACGAGGTTCGACAACCGTCATTGCCCCTGTGGCGGTATCAAACAGTTTGACCAGGAATCCCTGCCCATCTCGCAGGTAAAGACCGTCGGCTCTCGACACGACATTTTGCGCTGGGATCGTCTCGCTAAATACGGAGGTGCCAGCGACGTTTTGGTAGGAGTCATACAGGCCGTCCACATTCGCCGAAGGGATTAGAAAATATCCGTTGACAGCAACACCTGTTCCAGGCGCAACACCGGCCGCTGTCGTTGCATAGATCGGAAGGCTGATACCCGAAGCACCAGGGTTGCCTTGCGGCCCGATTTCACCTTGAATGCCTTGAGGGCCTATCGGTCCAACAGGACCAAGAGGCCCAACCTCTCCCTGCGGTCCCACAGGGCCGATGTTTCCCTGTGGTCCCTGGGGTAAGGTGAAGTTTAGAATGGCCGCCGTCCCTGTGCCTACGTTCGCCACGACGGCGGAAGGCCCGCCCGTAACCTCTCCAACCTGTATCGTTCCGGCAGGGCCTACCGGAGAGGTCAACGTCACAGCATAAGATCCAAGCTCAACGCCGGCCGCCGAAGTGACGGTATAGGTATAGACGCCAGCAGAGATCCAGAAGCCGAAACGGCCTTCGGAGTCAGCCTGCAATGGGTTAGCAATCGGCTGCGTAAGGTTCTGATCGGCGAAAAGGCTCGCCAGCGTCTCGGGCGGTGCTCCATAAATATAGACAGCAACAGATCCGTAGGGCACCGTATACACGGGAGCGTCCGCACCAATCGGTACGTTCTTTGCCGATGTAACGACGTTGCTGTCATAGCGAATGCCTGCCATAGCTCCTCTTTTCTGCAGTAAAAAACCCTCCGAAGAGGGCCTGTTTGAATTCGTTGTTGTTTCAATTCGGTACTGACATTTATTTTTTGATTATTCCGATTTCCAACGATAGTCACCAAAGCCATGGACTACTGCGGAAGGTGGAGAGTCAGCGCCTGGGGAAATGATGTTAGAGGAGGGGTCAAGGTCAAACCCTCTAACATCATCGACAACATTCACGGCTTAGTTCGGAACCCATAAATAAAAAGAGTTCTTGATAGGCAGCATCACTTTGGGCCATCTCCCAAGTTTACTTCCCTCCCCCTGCAATCGAGGCAGTGGAATATCTTGCGGCACACTGTCGAACAAGCGCAGCTACAAAATTAGGAGCCTTATAGGTCAACGGGGACTACAACTGGCCCTACTGAGGTGCAACCCCGAAGCCATGCGATAACAAGTGAGTCCAGAGTTTGGGCGTAACAGCCACTCGTTGCGCCTGAGAATCGTTCAGATTCGCAATGTAGTAAGGAATCGATATCATGGACATGATTTACTCCTTACTATTTCCTAAGAACGCCGCAGCATCCTGGCCGCCGCTCTGCATGCCCTGCATGAGTAGCTTCATCCAAGGATTTTGAACCTGATTTGCATTATTGAGCGCCTGGTTTGAAATTCCCTGCTCACCCATCTCTGCGTTCACATTTGTGCCATACAAACTGTTCAGACCGTTAAGGCCTTCTTGCGTCTGTGTCTGTTGCAACTTCGCGTTCTCGAGATCTGTCCCGATAGCGTTTTCGGAGTTCTGACGTTGCCCCGCTTGACTCGATGCGTCAAGCGCTGCTGTAGTGCCGCCAATATTGCGCGTTCGAGCAGCCTCTAACCCAGCTTGCCCAGTCACTCCAGCATTGGAACCGCCGAGAGACTGCTGCGATGAGGTGTTCATCTTCGCAAGGTTCGTCGCGCCAAATCCCTGAGGATTGAACGCCTCAGCCGTGAGCGCGGGTGCGAGTGAACTATAAAGCCCGCCAGCCTGGCCACCATACATCGTAGACGCAGCCTGCGCCTGGCCGCTGTTTGCCAAATCCTGCTGCTTGACTCCCGAAGATCCCATGTCACTTTACCTTTCTGTGCCAATGCGCCCAGCCATTTCCACTAATCCAACCGAATGCTCGACTGAGACGCGATCCAAACTGTTTTGCGAGGTCTGGCTGAATAAATGCCAGCCCGCGAGTAAATCCCTTTGCCTTCACTTCGCGCTCAACTGCGTCATGCAGTTCTGCGAGTGCCTGAAGCCTCCAGCGTGGCGTCGACCATGAAGAATCGGCTAGCAGTGTCGTGCATGCCATCGCCACAGCGCCGGCGAACATAACCACACGGTCGGCGTCGTCTACGAACACATAAGCCGCTATCAACTCTTCCATCTTTGGGAACTCCCATTCGAAGCCACGCAACTCATAAATCTCTTTCAGCCTGGCGACATCGCTCTCTACTGCTCTACGAACTTTCATCCGCGCGTCGGCGCCTTTCCAGTGCTTGATCGATAAGGCAACGAACCGAAACCCTGTGCCGTCTGGGTAGAGCTTCCAGTTCCACTCCCCATACCTTGTTGCATCGGAGGTCCTACTGTACCGCCGCTGCCTACAACAATCCCAGATCCGCCGCCGTGATACACCGGCTCGCTCGGAGCCGAGCTTCCATACGCGCTATAGGCCCTGAAATGTAGCGGCCCCGCTCCTAAATTGCCTCGCCAGTTGCGTGATGGCCCCAGATGAACGGTGTGCGCATTCTGGAAGTTCGGCGTATCCGAGTATTCGAGCAAATAACTCGACCCGCGATTGAATTCCGAGTGGTCGGTAATCTGTGCATCGAACACACCGTTCTTCTCGACGACATTCAGTCCGGAGATCTTCGGTGGCGGCGGCGTTGCGCTCGTAGGATCGGCGTTGACCTGCCGCGCAACGTTATTGTGTGCATTCACGATGTCCAAAAGAGCTTCGTGCAGCTTTGGATCAATCGACCGTATGTGGGCCATATTGCGAGGGTTGAGATTTGCCACCTAAAATGCTCCTCGGACAGGTATCAGCGCATCAGCACGAACGCTGAAGATCATCTTGCTCATGCTCCAGTAGGAAGCCCCTCCATGAGTTACCGGCTGCCCCTCAATGCGAAAGAAGCAGCGTGTAGCCAGCACGTTTAGACCGCATTCGACATCGAACATACTCGAGCTTTGCAGCGGCAGCCAGGGCGTCGGAGCCCACCCATTCAACAAACTCTCCGCGAGCGGAACAAGCCTTATCTGCCCCAAGCCACTTGTGCTCAAGGAGACAAAAGCGAAGAGCTTGCGGTGCATTCCAAGCTGAAGCTGGCGCTCGTTGTCTATGCCGGTGAAAGCATACGTGGTATACATCGCCTGAAAGGAACCAGTATCGTCGTCGATGCCCTGCTGGTCGTTCAAAAGCTTGTAAACACCAGCGCCAGTAAAGCACATCTGATTCGTCCCATCCGGCAATGTCAGCAAGCCCCCGAATGTCGCAGGCCCCGTCCATGTCGTCCATTTGCGGACAACGTCGGTAGATAAGACGCGCCCCGAATAGCTGACCTTGATCGGCCCGCTGCCATCGATGGCCGCCGCGGTGTTGAGCTCGCGATAGTCGAGCACATAGGTGGTGCGGTTGGAACCCACGGTCACCAGAATGTAGATTCGACGAGTTACAGGATCATTCACGACGACCGTATTCTGGGGAGCCGTAATTGCATCCCAGAGAGTTTGTACTTCCTGCGAGATCTTGAACACCTCTCCGCCTTCATAGGCGCGCAAACCCGTATCGGAAGCCCACACAAACCAGTCTTCACCTGAACTATCGCCCCACACTGAAGTAGCGCCGCAGAGAGTCGCGATTTGCGAGACGTTCCAGGACGAAGGTTCCGCACCAGAGGAGTCCTGCGTTTCATAGAGCGATCCGTTCGGTCCCGTCGTGAGCATGCAAAGATTGTCACGGTGCTTCTGAAAGGTGCGGACGGGGTTCGCATCCGAATCAGGTCCTAGAATTCCCGTCACGCCGTCGATACCCTCGGGATTGTTGACATAGGAGACGCGAGCATAGGGGATGTAGAGATTGTCCGTGTAGTCGATCTCCATCTCGTCGATGACGATTACCTGGCCAGCCTGGAGATTGATACCGAAGACCTGAAGCTCTGTATCGGGCGTGATCTGCGCTGGCGTCATTGCGGAGAAGTCAGCCTGAACGAAACCAGTGCCGGCCTGGATGATGAAAGAGGCGACGGCGATGATGCCGCTCGAGTTGACCAGAAAGGCTCCCAAGTTGCCCGCCGTTGTTGGTGAGCTTAGCCAGCAGCGAAAGGTGTATTGCGTGGATGGCTGCAGGATCGCCGCGAAAAATGAATCTTGATAAGCCGACTGGGAGATGAGCCCACGTTGATTGGTCGAACCATCGCCGGTAATCTGCCAAGCCCCTCCAGCATCCGATGGAGATTGTACGAGCGCGCCTCCTCCTCCGGATCCAACAGTCCAACCCAGCGGGCTTGCGGGCGTTGACGCTTGATACCCACCATCAAAACCCATATTTAGCAGGTTTGGAATCTTGTTGCGCTCGCCCCACCAGATCAGCCGATCGGCATAGGAGAAGACACCCAGGCATGGACCAAGCACGACCTGAGCAAACAGATTGTTCCCTGGAATATCGATCGCGGTCGCCCCAAAGAGAGCGTTGTCGCTGAAATCCAGAATGATTTCAGTCGTCGTGTTATCTGGAATCAGCGTCGAGGTCGACGTCACCTGACCATTCAGAGAAGCCGGAACGGGAAGGTAAAAGTAGTTTCCACCCGATGCACCGGTAAAGGCCAGGATCCTCGCCACGGTGTTTGATGGCCCTATAGGAATGTTCGTGACATTGAGGTACTGGCCGCCATTCGCGATGAATTGAACCGATGGCGAAGGCTTTGTTATGCCTCCCTGTCGGGTCTGGAACATTACGACCATCTGATGGGTGCCAGGTGACGCCTGTCCGAACGGGGTCACAGTTCCTACCGCCTCAGTGGATCCATTCGGACCTTGCTGGGCATAGTAGAACTGTGTCGCGCTGACCACCTGGCTGACATAGAACACGCCCTCCCACATGAACCCTACGGTGCCATTCGTCCATATCCCATCGGGATAATTCAGCGAGATATAGAACGAGTTATCGGTCGGACAGGACTGCACCTGAAAGTAGCTCGGCGTTGTGGTGTTATCGGGGATGGGCCATGAAACGCTGACCGATGCGTTGGCGGTAGTTCCATTGATAACATCGGGATCATTAGCATTTATTGGTGTCTGCTCGTAGGTTAGCTCGGTAGGCGATGGAACCGTCAGGATCGTAAAGGTTCCGTTGAAACTGAACGTTATCCCGCTCGCTGATATATCGACCCCTGAAACCTGAATCACTGCTCCGGGGCCAAGATTGTGGCTATTCACCGTCCGAATCGTCGTTAGACCTGTCACCCATTGCGCCGCAGATACGCCAGATACCATTGCAGGCTCTACCCCATTGATCGAGCAGAACGTGCCAGGGACCATCCCATTAGGGCCACTGGTTGTGACAAGCGCCTGTCCTGGATTCGTCTCGTTGTTGATGACGATGCTAGAAACGATGCCTACAGTTCCCGTGCCAGAAAGGGTGTAATAGACCGTGATCTGATAGACCGGAGTGATAAACAGTCTGATATTGTCCGGCTGGCTGACCGAAACCGAGAACCCGAAGCTTGGATCGTTGATGACCGCAGGCGTTATTTTATCGGATGTTAGGCCCCACGTATCTGCCGACGATCCATAGGATTGCTGTGTGTTTACGTTTGTAAACTCGGTGCTCTCTGGCTTCGCGGAACCAAGGATGCCGCTGGAGTTCCAGAGAGATACCTGCGAAAGTACGCCTGCCGTGGGGTTCTCCGAGATCAAACCCATTCCTACTACAACCCCGAGGATGGTCGCAGTATTTGGAATGGACATTCCGAATCCAGAGAAAACAATATCACCCAACGCTGTAGTCGTCGGCTCTTTGATTGTTTCGTAAGTGCCGCCGCCGCCCTGCTGCCAGTTGTTCTGTGCAAAGAACGTGCTAGCCTGACCAGTCTGGTTCACCGTGTTCGCATTGGAATCTGGAACATTTGAAATCTGCGCCTGATAGCCGACCTTCAGATTGTGTGGCGCGGCAGTAGTGCAGAGTACCTGGTTGTTTTGTCGCACCAGCGTAAAGCCGGATGCAGCCATCTGTACCCCGTTATAGGGAAAGCTTGCAATGCTCGGAGGTGCGCCGGGCCCATCCTGCGTCACGCGGTCGAAGTAAGTTCCGTCGAACTGCCGAGGAATATCCTGCCCCAGATTTCCATCCGAGATCGCAAAGTATTCGCGCCCGAAAGCAGTCACTGATTTGACCTTATTGCCCGGAATCGTCTTCCCAAAAGTGGTGTATGTGCTGCCGTCAGTAGTTCTGAATTCCCCGTCCTGCCCAAGCAGGATCGTCACAGACTTCTGCGTCGGAGGAACATAAGTCTTGGCATAGATAGGAGCCGACGGCGGCATGGGCAACGCAGCCTTGCGCGAAGGACGCGTGAACACGCTACCAGGGAGGTATGCGACATCGACGTTAGCCGGCGATACTCCCTCTGGAAGCTCCGATGGAACAAGCTCCGTATCCAACGAACCAAACAGGTCAAGTGATACATCTACAGCTCCAGCGGCGTTATCCATAAGTTTCTCTCCTTAGTAGTTGCTGGCGCTGCCGCGCACTCGTCCATAGGGTTTACGCCTGCGCGAAAGCCGCTGTTTGACACGTGCAATACGAATCGTCATCTTCTGCACAGCGTCATCGCCCTTGCTCATCAGATCGGCTGCAGCGGTCGATCCGCGAGCTGCGGCAAACTCTCCGGCAATGTAGAAACCCATCGCTCTCTGGCAGCGCAAAATCCCAAGCTGAGCCTTCGGATCATTCGGTATATCGGGCAGATAGGCGTAATACCGCAACAAGAGATCGTTCAACTGCGTCGCGCCCGTAAAGTACAGGCTGTCATCTTTCCAGTCCCACCAGCGCAACCTCTGTCCCTGCCCAACACGCGGCAACCCATCTGCCGCAGGTTTCATGGGTATAAAGTTCCCAATCATCCCGGCCTGCCGCTCATGCAATCTCATGGGCTCCATCAGGTCCTGCGGCAATACCGGAGAAGGCCATAGCAGCGCGCCATCATTGCTGCCTGTATAACTCACGCTCACCTGCACAGCAGGGTCAAGCGCAGAAGCAATAGGCACCTGTGGCAGAATCACCTCGCGCTCTAACCTTGGCGCCCCGGCCTCCGCAAGTTCATCCTGGAGCTTGTGCCAGGCCGAGTTCACGTACTCCAGTGTGTAAGGCTGCGTCAGAGCAAGCAGATTTCCGTCGAGTGTCTGCGCGGCATCATTGGTATAAACACGCGCCAGCCGCAACACATGGTCCAGCGTAGGATAGGGCGAACGCAACGGCGGTTCGACGAGTGGCATAGTCTTTCTCTCCTATAGCTATGAGCGGCCAATGCAAGATGAAAATCTGGTGATCATGCGCAGACGCACAACGACAGACAGCCCTGCACCTGGGCCGGAAGATATACTGCTGAGGTCTTGTAATTGCCGCGCTACGGACGGGAAAAGGAAGCATGAACAACTGGGATCAATGGATCAGGCAGTCGTTGCTGCCAACGGCCGCTGTCATTCTTATTTACGAGATCATCAAGGACCTGATTCGAGGCCTGGGCCTCAGTCGTTCCGAGACAAAGCAGCGCGAAGATCAGTTCAACGGCTCCGGCTCATCCAATCAACTCAACACCAGTCAGATTGACACTCGCATCGATGCTCGTATGAACTCCATACTCGATGCCAAAATAGATGCTCGCATCGGCTTTTTGCTCGGCTCTCCCGTATCTGGCCAGATGGGCACCTCTGCGGCGGAATATAAAACCACCTTCACCGTCACCCTGAAAGAGCGCGGCAAAAACATCATTGGCACCATCAAATTGGTACGAGAGGTCACCGGCCTTGGCCTAAAAGACGCCAAAGACCTGGTAGAGGGCGCACCCAGGCCCCTGAAGACGAACCTCTCAAGAGAAGAGGCTACGGTGATCGCTAAAAAATTCGAGGGCATCGCAGCTATCGAAATTCAGTGAACATCGCTAACGTTAGCGCCTCGTTGGTACTCGGTCCATCCATAGAGATTGGTCCTGGGCGTTCCACTGCTGGGGAATGCTGCAGGTGCCAGAGATTTCAAGGTGATCGGTGGACCTTGGAATCTCTGATCGTTATCTCCCACACTTGGTTGTGGCATGCTGAAATAGTTGGAGCCCCTCTCAGGGGCCGATCCATATCCTGTGTTTAACGAACGGAGATACGGAGAGAATGGATTATTTACGGGGTTGGTCGGATCTGAACTCTGAGCGGCCAATCCCATTGTATTTGGAGATATACTCCGTGGGGTGAGATTCTGCGGCCAGGACGCTGCAGATGGAGGCTGTGGATGTGGGTGAAGTACTTCGTGTGGTACGTTCTCTTTCGAATATTGGCTGCCGTATTGGTTGTAATTGCGATCACTCAATGCACTCTTCCCGTTCTGGTCTTGCTCTACGGGCTGGTTGGCGGATTGATTTGGAAATTGTCCGATATCGTTTTCACGAAGTGGGTTCATCCGCATATTCAATCTCGATCCAATGCTTGGATTGACGAAAGCGTCGATGCCCGGCTGGATGCCAGGTTGGACTCCCAAATCGATGCCCGACTTAATACCCAGATTGAGGCCTGGCTTGATTACCGAATTGATGCCTGGATTCGTGCCCGAATCGACGAGGGGATCGACGCCAGAGTCACCATGATGAGTGACCATATCGCTCGAAGTATTGCCGACTCCCAGGAAAGAGGGGAACGTCCTGACAGCTCCAGTAATTCCAGTGTTGACAACTCCTTCGGAAAGCCCCGCACCTAGTCCATTTAAACTATTTGCAATTCCCGTGCGCACAGGAGTGGACTTTATTGTGTTATTCCAAAGCTCTTCAGGCACACCATGCAACAGCTTTGAACCAGCTAAATGTGGATTGCTCCAAGTAGCCGGAGAGCGCAGCTCTTGGAATGCATTCTTAGCAATGGTCTCTGCAATTTCTTTTGCCCCATCCAGGCTTGAACCAGGTATTTCCTTTGCGAGCTTACTCGCCACGAGACTATTGCGAGCCTGCAACAAAGGCGCTTCCAGACTTGGATCTGCATTGTAGAGCTGTTCAGCAATATTATTGTGAATGTCATGTGTAGCGCTAATAACACTATTTGTTGCTGGATCGATCTCGCGATTTTTGAAGATATAGTCGTTGAGATTATTCAACATGCCATGGACATCCGCCGCTGACATCGCTTCCTGACCACTCAGGTATGGATCGAACTCGCTACGAAGATTCCTGAGACTGTTTGCCTCATCTGTAATGCCAAACTGCTTTTGCAACCCCGCGATCTTAGGATTGATGACATTGTCTATTGCTTCTTGCACTGTAGAACTGGGGATCTTCGCTTCTGAATTTGATGCGGCTTGGGAGGCAATCTCCGCGTCGCGCGTTGCTGCTGCGTTTAATTGATCGGCTAATTGTCCCTTGGTCATTGCGAAGCTGGTCCGCGGACCTTCTCCTAAAGCAGCAACTCCCGGTTCGGCTCCGTTAAGGTGGATATCTTTACCTGCATTTAATGCCCAACCCATTGCCTTTGGAGCGACCGTATCCTGCAGAAACTCCCCAGCTCGTTGAACTCCCGGTGAAACTGCTTCTACACCCTCCCCCGCTCCAGGACCAATAAACGATGATGCCAGGGAAAGTGCCGGAACAGTACCATACTGAGTAACAGCTCTGCCATAGTTTCCCCTTGCCCATTCTTCTCGCGCAGCCTCAGGATTCCCACCAGCCGCTGCCACGAATGCGTTCGGAATATTCCATCCGGAAAAACCACCCTCGGAACTTCCACGTGCCAGTTCATTCGCGCCGTTGTCACCGGCTCGAAGCATTCCTAGAAATGTTTCCCTCGGATTAACTGCAAACGCTAAAGGAGAGAGCGCCATGCCTCCTAGGGCATTGCTGATTTGTGTGCTTACCGGTATGCTTGCATGCGCCACAGGTGCCTGCACAGGCATTTGAGCTTGGGCGATCCCTCTGGCATTGGCACTCTTGCCTGCTTCTTGCTCGAACTCCTGCTGCTGCTGTTTGTATTCAGCCTGTGTTTTTGCAGGCCTCCACGTCTTTCCCTGCGAATTTTGTGCGGCGATTGAGGGCGAAGCTGCGACTGGTGCATTTCGCACAGGCAGGGCTTCTCCTGGCGCAACTGGGTGCGGGTCGGCACGCAAATCGTCCACATATCTTGAATGTTCTGCGGCCCCTATCTTGTATCCCTTATAAAGAGCATCACCGACATTGCTATATGGGATATTGATGTCTCTTCCATAAGGGTCCGTTACCTTATACGTGCCCTCACCCTTCGGATTTTCCGCAATGTCCGGCGTTACAGGATGCGGGTCCGCCCTGTAATCCCGTCCATAGCGTCTATCTTCGAAAGGAAGAAGATGATATCCCATACCTACAGCATTTTGTACGTTACTGTAAGGCACCGCAAGGACATTCCCAACAGTATCAATCACTTTATACGTGCCTTCTCCCTGAGGATTGACCGTGATATCGGGCTGTTGTGACGTCTTCTGTTGAGGCTGCTGTCTATTCTGTGATGACTTTTTCGGCATAAGTGGCTCTCTTAGAAAACTTTTGCGGAATACAAAATGCGCGGACAATTTGCGAAGAACTAGAAGGCATACACGCAAGGGCTGCCAACTTTTACCTAAACAACGATATGTTGCCCGCTGAGAGCTCGCAGCCTGCAACTTATTACCTTGCAGCAGCAACGGGTCGTTGAGTCATAATCGGATACTCCATCGGCCAAAGCTCGCGGCACTTCGCTAAATCGAACGGAGCCTTGCACTGTGGGCAGCGCGGCAACGTCGGCTTCACGAAGGCTCCACAGCCATGGCACTCACGCATCTCAACTGGCTCAGCATTGATCCAGTCGCGATGTTGCTTCAAATAATGCGCCGCCTTACGATGCATCGCCTGGATCTGCGCAAGACCGCTATCTCCCTGCAAGGCAAGTGCATCTCCGGCAGCCAGTACCTCGCGCATCTTGGCCGTAAGCTTCTCACGCGCCGCTGACAACTCCTCCCGCGTAGGCTTTTTATCCGCAGCGAGAAAGACTCCCCAGGCGCTCAGGTCAGCTCCATCACGATGGCCGACATTCAAGATAGCCTTCGCAACGTCAGCACCTGTCTCATAGGTCCAGCCCAGCGAGCCTTCGCCACGGTCGAACTCATCGAAAAACTCTCCTGGAACAACCAGCGGCTTCGAATAAGCCTCGCCCGGCTCACAAGCCGGCACATGAAACGTTCCTAACGAGCCTAGTCCGCGCGTATGCTTCATCTCATAGATATTGAAGATATACAGTGGTGGATTGCGCTTCAACGCATCCGGGATAGGTTGACGTGCCCGTTTATTGAGCCCACCAACAGCGGAGGCTACTTCATTTGCTGTAATCATGCGTCTCCTTTGATCTCATGCAGCGGGAAGCGGCAAAACGTCTTCCCTGCTCTGTCTACGGTTTCCTGCTTGCCAATATCTGGCGCCCACCGCGCCTTCCCAACTCCGGCCTTCTACGCAGCAGATCTTCGTGCGAAATATTGATCTGCATATCATCCGGCCGCTTGTCCGTCGAATGCCCTCCAAAGCCTGAAAACGCCGCACCGCGCATCGCCGCAGTCTGCACATCATCAACGGCATCGGAGATCTTCTGTCGCTGCTGCAACTTACGATCTTCCTCACGCTGCCTCAGGGCTAGTTGCTTCTCTGCAGCGCTGTACAGTCTGCCTCTCTCAATTAATTGGGCAATCAGTTCCATCGCTTGCGCGTTGCAAGGCACCCCCTCACCCAACGCAAAGGAAAAGTTGTAGTAACCATAAGCTGGGTAGGGCCCAAGAATGCTCTTACCGCTCTCTACATCGAAGTTCTTAATCTCCCACTCCGCCCGCGACATCCCGCCGGTATCTTCCTCGACAGAGAGCCACTTCTCAAGCACCCACTGCTCGCCAAGATTCGGATACTCCGGAACCATCTCCTCATAGCTCCAGATAAGTTTTTGCGGAGCCCAGACCGCGCGATAGATATTTTCTCCAAAAGGATTCTGGCCAAACCGGCGAAGAACGCGCTCAGCGGTATCGTTCCTGGGGCCAACGTAGTCATTACGAATAAGCATGAAGGATCTCAGTTCTCCGGTGTGGTGATTCTTGTTCTTGCTTTTCTTGCTGTCATTCCCGCAGGGAACCTGCTTTGTTTCTGGTCATTCCGAGCGGCCAACGAAGCGAAGGGCGAGGAACCTGCTTCCTCGCCCTTCGTTCATCCCTCACAAGCGTCGCCCCAGAAGGCAAGAAACCTCACGGGAAGCACGATCCCTCGTGCCTCCCGCAAAGCCACTAGTACCCAGCAGGCAACTGCAGCCCATCCATGAACGCCCCAAACCGCGGACCATCCATACAAATCTGCATCCCCGTAAACAGGTAGAAGATATTGGTGGTCTGGATACCTCCGGTCGTGTCATACGTCGGGAAGATGGTCTGGCCATCGACGTCGTAGTAATCCATCGCCCGATTCTCAGCGCGGAACCAGTGGTCCGGAGCCAGCAGATCGATACGTCCCGGCTGCGCATGAATGGACACCAGCGTCGAACGTCCCGCGATCGTCGTAGGCGCATTCTTCTTCAGCATGTCCTGCGAGCTCGAACCCGCAACCTGGTTCGTAATGACCTGCGAGACCACAGAGCCCACATTTTCCCACGCTGCCTCTTGGTCCAGTCCGAGATGGAAGAGCATGGAGTCCTTCGCACCCGTCGCCGCACCCAGGGCACGCCGCTGCTTCTGAATCAGCATTCGAACGAGGGCAGCACTGATCGGCACGTTCCCGGCGCCAACGTGCGGCGTATCGAGCTTGCCGGGATACGCCGAACGTTGCAACTGCATCCACGTGCCCACATTCGAGTCCACATGGTGATACTCGATGCCGAACAGAGACGAAGCGGCCGTGCCTGGAGCGCCGTCGATGATAAGCAAATCACCGGGAACGGTACCGGCCGGTACCGGGGTTGCTGCGGCGAGGTTCAGCGCCTTATTATTGGCATCCACCGAAAGAATGGTCACCTTGCCGCGGTTCGTTCCACCCAGCGCAGAGAAGATCTGGATGTCCTGATTGTCATAGAACGCATTCGCGTTGTTGACAATAATCTGGAACGAACCGACGACCGTCCCCGTCCCCGGCGCCACCGAATCGAGAGTCCCCGATCCGTCCGTGTTCAGAAGCGCCTCCACAAAAGTGCGGAAGCCTTCCATCGCATTCTCGAGCTCGGCCTTCGCCGCATTCTCTACGGCCTTCTCTTTGCTGTCGGTCGAGATCTCGGTGAGATAGCTCATCTCCGACGCAAAGGCCAGATAAACCGGCGTGGCCTGTGCAATGTCGTACGTCGTGCCGGACCCACGGCCAAGACCGCCGCCATCCGGATTGACCTGGCGAGCCTTGCCGCCTGCCAGGATCTTCAACGGGATGCGCATATTCCGCGAGGAGACCTTCTCCACATCCCGCTTCATGATGCGATCGAACAAAGAGTGATCCTGCTGATAAAGCAGAGGCACTTTGTCGCGCACCTTCTCAAGCTGCAAACCAAGGGTCTGTGCATTGAACTGAGACATATTTTTCCTGTAAGTCTTTTGAGCTTGCCGGCCACCGATTTCATGGAAAACAGAGTGTAGAGAATAGAGTGTGGAGGATAGAGAAGGCTTCTCTACGCTCTACACTCTATTCTCTACACTCTGTTTTTCCTTCCAGCCTCGGCTCTGCTGAAGAAGAGACCCTGCAGCAACCACGCGTTGAGGCAGGTTCGCGCACCTGGCCTGACTACAGGCTTCTTTGCGGCTCGTCCCGGTTTGTGTTCAGGGTGTCCGTATCCCTGCGACTCACCACGAATCTTGAAAGAGCAAGAGGCATATGCAGCAATGCCCGCAGAGCTTTTCACGTCCGCTCTTGTCTTTGTTTTTCTTTCTGTCATTCCCGTAGGGAATCCGCTTTGGCTGTTGCCGTTGGCTTTGGCTGTTGCCCTTGCCTTTCTGGTTGACATTCCGAGGCGAAGCCGAGGAACCTGCTTCCTCCCGCTCTTCGCCAGTTGCAGCAACAATGCCAGGCCAAACACGGGAGGCCTAAAGCGCTTTTCGGAATACAACAACCCGTGCCGCAACCCACTGGATCTTCCCACTGGGACTCCATCGTAAATCAGGAGTTCTAACTCGCCGTACCAGGCCCAGCGAGACGGGCACATCAGGTTGTGAACTACTCAAGAACTACTATGCCAGAAGAACGAAAGGAACCCAAGCAAATTGCAGTTAGAAATCTTTATCCCAAAACCGCACGTTGGTTGTTCTATTCATTTAGCGAATATTCCGTATCCAATCAAGAGCAAAAGAGCCACGACAATCAGCATCATGCGAACTCCTAACAATTTGCCAAAGAACCTGATAACCCCCTGAGTTTTCGAACCTCGAGATTGCATCCGATTCAGAACAACCCCAAGCCGTCTCCAATCCGCTTCATATGGCCCAGGATTTGCCATTCTCTGCATAGAATATGGCAGCTCGAAATTGTGGTAATAGAGAATCGACTCAATATTCATCTCTCGAATCATATCTGGCAGATTATGAAGACGATCGGCTTCCGCGGCGCATTCTTCTAACTTTCCGTTCCAACCCAATACGCGAATGCGGAGCAAGCCCATCCGAAGGATATCAAGCAAAATACATCTAAGCTCCTCTTTATCTGACATAAGCATCCTCAGAAGACATCAAGCAGTTTCATCTTCCATTAGGATAGCGCCATGCTCCAAGGGCTTGAACTCTTCAGGCAATATCGTGTGCCGATCGAAGCTGGCATCCTTAAAATGTGCGCTATGTAAATTATGTGCCAGCATGGTCGTGCCCCGGAGATTGCAGCCTTCAAAATTAGTGTCGGATATCTCAGCATCGCTCAGGTCAGCTCGTGACAGATCTGCATGCTTGAAATTTGTATGATTCAACCGGCAATGATGAAAGACCGATTCATGCAAATACGCCCGCGCAGCATCCACCCCGATGAGAGAGGCTCCACTAAAGTTAACACGTTTGGCTTGCGCATCCTCCATATTTGAAGCACGTAGATCACAGGAGACGAAAGATGCCCCGTTGAGGCTCAACCCCATAAGCTTCGCTCGATGCAAGTACAAACCATCGAAACAAACGCCCTCCGGTGTCATCGCGTTAATGGTCATCATTGCGTCTTATCATCAATAAAGTAGATATTCATTTTGATCTCTGCTGCGAACTCATTTAGGGTTGGAATCGTTGGGTGGGTTATTCCGAGTTGCAAGATCAGGCGTAATTTACATAAAAAACATTGGCTTTCTCAGGCCAAGCATCCTTCGAACTGCTGAATGTCGAGTGCCCATTCATAATGATTTCATCCCCACAAATGGGAGGCTTGACGAAAGGTGGTGCATTTGGAGGCCTTCGCTCTTACCGTCGCTCCCGAGGCAAGCATGGACAGATTTAAAACGAGCTTCAGCCCTTTGATCTACCCTCCCTATTGGGAGCGAGCGGCTACCCACAAAGAGAAATCATTCATCCTCTACGAGAATCGCGCCATGCTCCAAAGGGTTAAACTCTTTCGGCCAAACCGTATGCTTGTCGAATTTAGCTCCTGTAAAAATTGAACTTTCCAATTCCTCCCCCAACATGATCGCACCGCAGAGATTACAGTTTTCAAAATGAGTATCCAGCATTCGAGCACCAGTCAGGTCTGCACCAGAAAAGTCAGCGCCCTCGAAATAACCCACAGTCATATCGCAATTACGAAAAATTGAACCACATACCTTCGATCCCCGTAAGTTAAATTGCCCTAAAACAGCATTGGTAAAATCGACGTTTATAGCTTCAGCATCGAACATATAGGCTCCCCAAAGAAAACACGACACAAAAGATGCTCCATTAAATTTTAGTCTATGGCCCATCAACGAATGCAAGTGCATCCCATTGAAGCACACTCCTTCCGGAGTATCTGCATCAACATACATCTCAACAGTTTCTTCTTTTTCGTTCACATATATGATGTACATATTTACTCACCGTTGATACGGGGATATTTATATCCTGCTCAGTTGTTCTAAGCTCGATCCAGCTAAAGATCCCCCCTGTCAGAGCACAAGATGATCCAACCGGCATGAGTATTGCTTGCCCTACCCGGATTATATGCCGATATGACACCTTCTTCACCATGCATGATTTAGTCACCAGGCTTGAATCCAGGCCTGACCTTCAGTTCGCGGAAGGATCGTGTTCCACTTTCAGGAATTGGCGCTACGCCACTATGAACCTGTGGTATTTCGGTCGGCATAGTGCCATGAATATCTCCGGCAACAATTCTATGATTGCCGTTCCAAACATCTCCACCAATTACCCTGATCGGCGGCGCTACTTGCCCTTCATTCAGCAGATCAATATTCCTATTAATATTCCCTACCCAAACGTCCTGGCGCATTGATCGATACGGTATGTTTGAGTTCTTCAGCCATGCCCCAATCTCGTCAGGTGAAAGATTAGACTTCAACAGATCTGTTGGATACGGCGCTTCTGGCGACATAGAAGTGTCGCCAGGGGCAGCACCACGAACCAAGTCAAGCGATCTGGGGACTGCATCGGCTGCCGCATTCAATGGTCTGCCCCAACCAGCCCTCCTGGCCCCACCTTCCACAAGTGGAGCAACCTGTAGCGCCATACCTGTCAATGTCCCCATCGCTCTAGGGCTGCTCCACACCTTGCCTACGTCCTGCAGGTAAGAGTTCCCCGGATCGCCCATACCGTTCTGCGCGGCATAGTGCATTGCTGTCCTCAGCCCATCACCCAGGACAGGAACAGCCTTGGCGGCATGGACAACCGCACCAGCATAATTGGGCCCATATTTCGGCGTTTGATAGCCATAGGGAGTCACCCCCAGATCCCCCAGGGCCTGCCCAGTCTCCGTTAGGCTATTCATCGCCGTCCCGGCAAGTCCCCTTAGCTCAGGAATGCCAGACATCGGATTATCGATCGTTGCCCTATTCAAAGCTGTCTGAAAGGGGTGCTGATCCGCGGCAGCCTGCTGCTGCATGCCAGACATCGTCTGAATAGGATGACGAACCTGATGCAGGATCGGCGCAACCCCCAGGTTATCGGCCAAGGCATGGGCGTAACCCATGGCACCACCCTGTCCACCGCCAGAGTAGGCTGTTTGCCGTGGTGCTGCCCCTGACGTAGCGGCACCTCCATTAACAGGTGGATTCGTCGAAGCTCGCGGCAAGGGTGAGGGAGGCTGGAGCGGATACGCCTGCGAGTCCGTTCTAAATCCATCACCATGCAATAAATTGATGGTGCGTTGCCCAAAGTCGTTACCTGCCTGTCCTAATAGAGAACTGAGCGGATGCAGACTCTGAACTTTTTGCGTAGAGGCTTCCCAGGGGGACGGCTGTTGCGGCGGCACACTCGTGTTCGTGCCGGTTGGATTAACGCTATAACCATCCATGATCTTCTCCTGGTTTGTAATTGGATCGACACTCCCAGCACCGCAGGATTCCGGCCTGCTATCGCACCTGTTTGGCCCGGCCATTCACGCAGGCTTTACCATCAAGCACATCGCGCCGCGCCATAAAAGCCCAATCAATGGGGCTCGAATCCGGCTGTCGCATGAACAGCCATGGCTCTTCTAGGCCGCTGGCTTATATACCTGCAGCAGGTCTTGTTTTATTGCTTGTTTTTCGCAGCTTGCTTGAATCCTGGGAGGAATTCGATAGGTGAAATTTCGGCATTTCGTGTTAACGCAAAATGCTTGTTGGGTCAGACGCTACCAGACTTTATTCCTGAGGTCTAAGCGTCAAAATAAGAAGGGAGAATCCAGAGACCTTCAGGCCTCGAGATTCTCCCTCATCATTAACTCAATGCTAACAAATTACATCTTAGAATTAGATCGCTTTGCCTGTGTCCTCAACGGGCGGTATCTACCCGCCACAAAATGGAAGACCTCATCCGACATGGTTGTCTCAATATAACTAGTGGTGATTTGCGGATAACCTGAATCATCAGGCTTACCAACTTGAAACCAGTCTGCTGTAACTTCTAAGATCACTTCAGGTTTGCGCTCCCCTCCGTGATTATCTACTAGCCAGAACGTAGTTCCGTGGGCACCCGTGAGGGGAAACTGTTCAACAAGCAAATAGAGCTTGTCATTCGAGTTACTCCTAGATACTCGAATGGCAATGAACCATTCCTTGGGAACCGGTCTTGCAGGGTGGATGGCGTCCGCAAGATTTTGTTGAATAAAATTTTCTTCCGATAAGAGTGTGAGAATTGCCGGTGGAACAGGAACGGGGTTGTGTATCTTGCAAAACTCGATCGCAAAGTGCTTCTGTTCCTTTGGATAGCGAGCAAGCGTGGCCTGATGGAGTACCACATACCTGCAGGGCCAGATCCACCCCTTACCGTAAAATGTAGCCAACAGTGTCAGTGATCTTTCTTACTGCGAAGGAAAACATATTTTCCTGCTACAAAGTGAAAGACAAGGTCCGTCATAGATACGGCAGTCTCTCGCACAGCAGTAATCACTGGGTAGCCAGAAATATCCGTTTTCCCAATTTCCAATTGATCCGTCGCAATTTTAAAGATTACGCGAGGCTTGATCCCGTCCCCCTCATTCGTCACCAACCAGAAGGTTGTCCCATGCGCTCCAGCAAGGGAGCCATTTCCGACAACAAGATAGAGCCTGCCCTTCGAATTTGGCTTCGATACCAGGCTGGCGGTGAGCCAACCGTTTTTGGGACCTCGATTGATGGGCCATCCATGATCGTTCAAGGCTTCTCGGACGAACTCATCATCCTCAGATAGAGTTTTGAAAACATCTTCAGGAATAGGCACGGGGTGCTGTACCGTTGGAGTTCCATCATCTGCATTGAATGACTTTTGCTCCCTGTAATGGGGATCAGTATATTGACGAGACAGAATATACGTCCCCGCCACAAAACGAAAGACGCTATCTGTCCTTGCTGTCGTCGTCTGCTGTGAAGCAATGATCTCCGGATAACTAGAGGCATCTTTCTGGCCTATTACTAGCCGGTCTGCTGTAATTTTGAAGATCACTGAGGATCTATTATGTTCCTTCTCAGTCTTCAATAGCCAAAACGTGTTTCCGGGCACCCCGGCGAAAACGCCCTCCCATGTCGCCAAATAGAGTTCGCCTTTCGAATTCGAAATAGACATAAGTCCAGGCGAAAACCAGCCTCCCAAATATAAACTGCTATATGCCTGCCGGACATCCTTGTCTTCTGTTAAAAGGTCGTAAACCTGCGAAGGAATAGGTACTACGTTATATTGACCCATTTGTTTTTCATATTCTATGTCGAATCTATGCTGTTCATGAAGTGGTTCGATCTGAGACTGACACCACACAGCACTTCCTAATAGGCACACAACAATGGCAAAAACTTCCAGAATTCTACGATGCATTCTCATTTACACTCCGGCGCGGATTGGATTGCCCTATTGTAGGCCGCTATCGCTTCCTCTGGACTCTTTCCACCTTGACGATAATGATCACCTGGGAGGCTAGCCCATTCAAGGCTGCCCCGGTGGAATACGGTCGGCCAATCGCCTTGCATTGCCGGACTTAGCATGCGCCTCCTGTTTTCAATCAAATCGTTTGCGGCGGCATCTTGACCGGCATGAGAGAAGTCGGTATAGCCGCGATCACGTGCGGTATCCCCCAGGATTTGGTATGCGCCAAAGGCATCGCTTTTTACGTATTTCTGACCATTGCGATACAGTTGGACGTCAACATCAGGATGACCTGAGAGCGCTCCCGGATCGGCTATTCTCGCGTCCCTAGAATTCATTTTCAATCGAATGCCGTCTAGATTCTGCGGATTCGCAATAACCTTCCCTCCCGAGGCGAAGCTACCATAACCTCCATCAGGAAGACGATTCATTCCCTCCGTATCCCTGATCATCCCCCGCAACCCCGCCAGCACACAAGCTCTACTATAAGCACTCATTCGCCCAGGGGCCTGACTGCTTCCCTGTCCATTTTGCAGAGGATTTGCCATCAGCCCGCCGCCCGTTGCAGCACCTCCACGAAGCGGTGGGTTCACAGGTGACGGTACAGCAAGAGCAGGAGGAGTGGAAGGTAGAGGGTAGATTTGTGCATCCGTTCTAAAGCCATCTCCATGCAACGCGTTGAGTGAGCGCTGTCCCAGGTTATTGTCTGCTTGCCCCAGTAAAGAACTGAGTGGATGCAGGCTTTGAGCCTTTTGCGTAAATGCATCCCACGCAGACGGCTGTTGCGGCGGTACGCTCGTGTTCGTATCAGTTGGATTAACACCCATCATCTTCTCCTGATTTGTCATTGGATTGCTGCCTTCAGGGCCACAGATATCGATCTACCACCGCACCTGTTCCGCTCTACCCTTCACATAAGCTTTGCCGTCGAGCACATCGCGCCGCGACGTGCGGGTCCAGTCAATGGTGTTCGAATCCGGCTGTCGGCCAGGCTGCGCCGCACGGCCCGTTCCAATATCCACCGGTGCCTTAATCACAGGCCTTGTCGCCCCATAGAACTCGCGATGTACCTTCTTCACGATCTCCGGCAGCCGCTTGCCGACCTCAGCCTTGTAGTTCGTGAGAATCTTGTTTCGATTCCCTTCAGCCAATAATCGGTCGCGCCTTTGAACAAACCCTGAATCCCCACGCAGAGCCGCATCGAGTTCGGCAGTAATCACTCCCCGGAGCCGGGATTTCGCTTCGGGCGAGAGCTTTCCTCCAGACAGTTGATCGATGATCTTATCCGCCTGCGTACCACCATCTCGCTCAATCTCATTGACAATGCCACGCTGAAACTCCGCCGTCTTGCCCGCCTCAAGCTGTTGACGGTCAGCCTCCAGCCTCCTGCGCTCAGGCTCAACCCGCCGCTGCGGCGCACCGTGGAGCGTTTGAATCAGCGGGTTGTACCAGTTCTGCAGATGCTGTGCGAGCCCTGCCGTCTCCTCATGCGACGACAGCACCTGATGGATCGCCTCCATCAGGCCACCAGGTAGATGTCCTGCCATCATGACGCCCGCAATATGTTCGAAATGCTCAGGACTCGTCTCCGCCAGCTTTGCCATCGCTGCCGGCACAAGCTTCGAGAAGCCTTCCGGAGCAACATTCGCAAGATGCTCGAGCACCTTCGCATCCCCCATCGCAAACTGCTGGTCCAACCCCTGAAAATACTGCCGCTCCTGCTCGATCTGTTGAATCCCTTCGTCGCCCCCGAGCCGCTCTTTGAACTCACGCAACGCACGAGCTTCGTTCAACCCACCGGGAAACTCCTTCTTCAAGGCAAGGTCCGCGAACCATACGTTCTTCAGTCGGTTCGCCAGCTTTGGATCGATCAGCCGCAGGTCGTTAAGTGCCGAACGCAGCGCAGGAGGAATCTGTCTTCCATCACCCGCAACATTGGCGTCAGCGGCAGCCTTATCCCCATCCCCAGAATCGGAGGCCTCGTCGTGCGCCTCTTCACTCGGATCAGCGCCAAGAGCAGGCTCCTCTTTGCCGGTAACCACTCCATCCTCATGCCCAGAATCCATACCGGCATCCACCACGTCCCTATCAACCGGCTCTACGATCGCGTCATTCATAGCCACTTAGCTCTTCTCCCCGGCAACCTCAGCCACTGTCTCCAGCGTGAAGGCACCAATTACCTGTTTATTGAGGTCGAGTGTGAGTAACTCATTCACCCGAACCTTTTCATCCCAAATAGCGTTTTTGACACAGGTCGACAGTCTCGCAGGCAAGACCGTGCCAGCCGTCATTTGCCTGCTATCCCCAACGGTCCCTATCTCATACAGCGCAGCAAGACCTGTCAGAGGTCTGTATGTAAGCCGATGCCTCTGCCATCCAATAAAACAAATGACTTTAGATACGGAGGGATTGCCTGGCCGGCGAATCACCCAATATCTAAAGCCATTTATATGTAACATTCTGGATTTCAGATTAAAGTATCAAATCGCTCCACTTGTTCGGATCAATTTTCAGCACAAGCCATTTCTAATGTACGAGTATGCTTCTGAGCTTATAACCGTCATATGCGTCGATCCATATCGAACCATTGACTAACATGATGCCATCAACATTCTCGAAGACACACCGAGGTGATTCTCCAAGAATCGCCTTTTTTAAAGATTCTGTCATGACCAGATCATAGCTCTCGACAAATTGCCTCTTGGACCTTATCCAAAGTTGACGACTGCCGTAGTAATAGTTAATACGTATAGGATAATGGACGAGTGAGGCTACGTGCGTCTTGTCGTTGCTACGGATCGCATCTTGTAGATTCACAACAAACGCCCGTATCTGGGCGGCACTTGTTGGGCCCCATCCATCGACAGTGCTACTATCGCAACCGGCTGTCAATCCAGGAATCTCGTCACCACAATTACCATGCGCCACGCAGTTTAGATCCAAAGGTGGCGCTATATAAGCCGACCAGGAGCCATCATTGTGCTCACCTGA
This sequence comes from Granulicella mallensis MP5ACTX8, assembly GCF_000178955.2. Taxonomy (NCBI): domain Bacteria; kingdom Pseudomonadati; phylum Acidobacteriota; class Terriglobia; order Terriglobales; family Acidobacteriaceae; genus Granulicella; species Granulicella mallensis. Next base: position 3,685,829 of record NC_016631.1, read on the forward strand.
CTCAATAGTTACAACCTTGAACCCATCACCTTTTTTATTGTCTTCGAAATAAACATCCATTTTGCCAAGAATGGCTACCTCAGTATGATCGAAAAGCACCTCGCCTCGTAAGGGACTTGGCAACTGATTCAGCACTAGCTTCTTTACGCGCTCGGTCATGATCCTGTCATAAGTAGCCTCAAATTGCTCTGCCGATTTGATAACCGTTTCCACGTTGCCGGGCGACTCTCCCCTAAGCGGATAAGACACCATCGAGGCCACCTGCCCCCTGTCGTTACTCCTCACGGCAGACTGAAGCCGCTTAAGAAAATTCCGTGCCTGCGCTGCTCCCACAGGACCAAGCCCATCGACTGTCTGAGACTTGCAATTGGCGTCTTGCCCAGCACCGCCGCTACTCTCACATCCCGTAGCCTTGGCAAGCGGTGGAGGAACAGACCACCCCATCAAGTGTCCCGCATCTGAATCGAGTGCTGTGATTTTGAAGCTGGCGCCTTTATCCTTGCTTTCAAAGTACATATCACCGGCGCCCAGTATAACCTCGTCGTTAGTAACGGCTTGGCCGTTTAAACACGTCGGCCTCTGATTCAGCACGAGCCGTTTCACTCGTGCTGTAACGATCTTGTCATAGGAGGTCTCAAACTCCCCTGGTGAACGAATGACTATTTCGCGATTCCCCGGAGAATCTCCTTTGAGCGGGTACTCGACCATCACCGCCACCTGCTGCTTATCATTGTGCCTGATAGCAGTTTGGAGCTGGGCAAGAAACTGCCTCGCATGCGCGGCCCCTTCCGAGCCAAAGGAATCGACGGTGCTAGTCTCGCAAAAAACGGCTGCCTTTTCCACGACTCTTTGCGCACGGACGTGCTGTATCAGCCCGCAAAACAGCAGCAACAATACACTAGGCCGCCGACAACTCCGAGAGGCCATGGCGCTATACATATTCATGGTGGAATTGTATAGCCTCTACAAGAGGCTATGTTTTGCCCATCCTGCGGTGAGGATGCCGCGTTCCATAGTTAGTTAACTAACTACTTCTTTCGGGTAAAAGGAGGAGCACTGCAAACATTTGGATCGTTTAGATCTGGATACGTCCCATTCCACAAGTTGGCATCTCCCGCGCGGCGATAAGGCATGCCTCTTCCACCATTGCCCAACGTCATAATGTCCGATGGGACTCTATTTAACGTTGAGGAATTCTGTAGATCGCTCCAAATATCATGTTTCTTGAAATCTCGCACATTGAAGTACACACTGCCCAGAGAGTCAAACTGACTTTGAGTGAGCGGAACTTGGACATTTTTGTTTACCCAGTCTTCATGTTCACGCGCATGCTGCATAAACCGTACATTCGCGTTAGGATATGTAGCCTGCATATCCTTCTGCGTGCAGGGGCCTGCATGAATCAAATCACCAAACCCAATCGTGCAGTTCCCTCCAGGATGGCCACTTCCATCATGATCATAAGGAGTATCGCTGAACCCCTTGCATCGCTTCATCCAAGCGAGCGCCTGCGGAGAAAATTGATGTCCGCCAACAGTAGCGGGTCCAGCAGGCTGTACCTGCCCTTGAACAGGCTGTCGGGGAATTATTGTATTGAGATGCTTGCGTTGCGCCCTGTCCTGTAGCCGGAGCAGATACACCTCCACGGACTGGTGGATTCGTCGGAGGCCGCGCTGCAAGAGCCTGCGGTGGTGGCGGCGGTGGGTATACCTGAGCATCTGGCCTAAACCCATCACCATGCAGCATGTTGATAGAACGCTGTCCCAAATTATTGCCAGCTTGGCTGAGCGTGGCCCCTAGCGGACGCAAGCTATAAGCATTTTGTATCCATCTATCCCACAGAGAAGGTTTTGCTACAGCCGCTCCCTGCTGCGGCATCGCACCTGACGAATTCGTTTGTGTTGGATCGATACTATAACCACCCATAATTTTTTCCTCTTTGTGTTCGCATACACTCACCTCTCAAGGAGAGACAGAGCGTGGCACACGCGTTCTTGCATATGCCCCCTTGAGCGCGCGCGTTAAAAGTAAAAGCTCTATTCAGATGAATAGAGCTGGTATGACCCGCTATTTCATCCCGATGCACGACTTGCGAGGAAGATTCGACATCGGCATATGTAGAGCTTTCACACTAAATTGAGCGATAAATTGTCACTCTGTGCACTTGATCACTAACAAAGGACGCGCCTGTTTTCATATTCCGCCCAACGGCAACTCTACAAGGCCTACGTTGTCGCCTGATGGTGGAGGCCGATAGAGAATAGAGACGATCTGCCTATTGACCACAGATCGACTCCCGCCGCTAATTCAGACTGCGTTTATACTCGTCATTTCTCTCCTGTATTGGAGATGCAAATGGTGTGCGTTTTCCAGACAAGCACCATCAAATATTGACCTGTCTCACCCTATCCATTTACATAAGATCTGCAAGTGACATCGGGATTTGGCTTAGACAAATCTTTCACGCTGAACTGAGTGACAGGTCGCCACCCTGCGCGCTTGACTGCAGTCAAAAGATGCGTCTGTGTCCATACTCCCCCCAACGGAGTATCCACGAAATCTACAAGCTTGCCCGACCATTTAAAACTTGCATTGTTTTGTACATCGAAGAGCGTCTTACGCCCCTTCTTGTAATAGAACACATCAAAGATCTTCCCACTGGAGCGTCTTGCACCTTCATAGGCGATGACATAGATATGCCTCTCCCCGGGCTCCGTCTCGATACCAAAGGCATAACCCATACGAACGAATTTCACATGCGTACGTTGAACTGCGAGCCAATCGACATCTTCCACGGCAAGACAATGCGAGGCTCCATGCAATAAATCTGGGCCACGCTCTTGGGAATAAGCTTCAACACCACCCCAAAGCATTAGAAGAAACAACAGCGCAAGTTTAGGCATGATTACTTCCTAATTGGATCGTTATATAGATAGATGTACCGTGGAGCATTCTTACCCCACGTGTAAGGCCCGTACTGAGAATAAACCGTTTGTCGACTGTTATCGATAGGGCGACTGGACAAATTTTCTGCACTGTTCCCGAAATAGGTTCTCCCCTGAGCGGTATCGGAACCATCCATGAGCCTGTCGTAGTAGGCCTCTCTCATAATTTGTTGATCGTCGGGCGATGGCGTTCCAACCGTAGATGAAGACATACGATGTGGTCGATGCAACTGAGCGTTATTAATAATCGCATGGGCCTCTGCAGTTTTGCCTCTTGTCAACTCTCCTGGCACACCTCCGGTAAGGCCATTACTTTCGTTGTGCAGTGTTTTAGTTAGCCCCCCAACCGTATTATTACCTACCCTCATATTGTCGAGACCAACAAGAAAAGCATGCTTGGCATCCCCCTGTAATGCCTGGTGGAGAAGGAGGTGTTGGTAATGGCTGATAAACCTGCGAGTCTGTCCTAAACCCCATCACCATGCAAGTAGTTAATGCTTTTTTGCTGGTACGCATTAGCAGTCTGTCCGAATTGTGAACCCAGTGGACGTAAGCTTTGAGCCCTTTGAACAAGCAGATCCCATGCAGAAGGCTGCGCAGCATTTGCTGCCGAAGTCCCTTGCTGTGAGGTCGCTCCCGACGGATTTGTTCCTGTTGGGTCGATACTATAATCGCCCATGATCCCCTCCTTATTCCCTTCGTAATTGAATCGCCTACACTGTCTGTTGCTGTTGTGGCAGCAGCGTAATCCCAGCCTGAGCCGCCATCTGTGCCTGTCCAGCCGGAGACATGTCCTTGAAATTGATGGTCTCCCGCGGAAGCTTCTTCTCCGGCGGCGACTGCTGTTCAGCCTGCTGCGCATCCATCGCCTTCTTGTGCTCCAGACCATGCAACCGCACATTCGCAAACCCCAACGGATTCTGCGCTTTCGCCTTTTGCCCATCAGGAGAATTCACAAAGGTCTGAACTTCTGCAAACTCCACCGCATGCATATCAAAATCCGCATCCACCGAAATCGAGCTCGACTGAAACTGCTGCTGTGTCGGGGGCGGCGGCGCCTGCTGTCCCGCAGCCTGGGCCTGCTGCGCAGCTCCCTTCCACTGCTGCATGGCGGCGGCAAATCCCTGAATATCCGGAATAGGAGTAGCGGCCAGTAACTCATTGATCTCAACCAACTGTTTATCCCGCGAGTCCGCCCCTGGAATGACCAGGTCTTCCAGTCCTAGCAGGTTCTTCGCAAACGCCTGATTATCCGGCTGCTGCAGAATAGCCTGCCCCGCTGACGATGCCCCGAACTGCTGGACGAAGGAGCTAAATTTATTCACCTTCTCCGCATAGGAGTCAGGAAAGTTTTCATCCGTCTCAGGGGTCCACCGCGCCTTCCCCTCGCGCAACGCATCGAAATCCACTGAAACAGTCTCAGTCTGCCCTCTCTTCCCGCTGGATGGCACCAACGCCGAAAGAGTCCCCGTCCTGACTTCGGCTGCAGCACGTACTGCCTGCCCGATCACCGTCGACCAGAACTGAACATACGGTAACCAGTTCAGCCCCATCACTCCCATCGCCTGATTGCGAGCCATCGAATAGCCCGACGCCGTCTGCTGTGCATCCATCTCCGCGCCAAACAACGACGGCTGCTGCCCCGTTAGAAACTGGCACAGCGGCCCCTGCACATCCTGCATAAACGACATCATCGAAGGCGAAGGTTCCGCCGCAGCCTCCTGGAAGAAATGACTCTCTGCCGAAGCATCGTTCTGCCGCTCAAACGGTAGATACATCTTCGGTTTCGACTCCTGCTCCGTGATCGCGTCGATGTCGATCGCATCCTGGTCCACCCAGGTCGAAGGAACACCATACTCGAAAGTTTCCTGCGCCAGGTTCATCATGTCGTTGAACGCCTCTTGCGCAGACATCATCGACTTACCTAACGACGGACGATGCATCCCATCACCCGGCAGCGCATGGCACAATGCCAGATGATCGTCCATCGACTCATCGCGGCTCTCGCAATAGGTCTCTCCAGCGAACCCCACGTAGCATCCACGCGGAAAAGCCTCTTTCAGAGCATCTTTATCCTCACCGTCAGGCAGCTCTTCAAACACCCAGGGACGCATCCACGTCCTGCTAAAAGTAGCAAGATACGCACTGGAGTTCCCCGTATTTACCTGCTGCTGGTTCATCCCCTGGGCCACAGACAATCTGGAGATGCGATCGAACTCATCACCACTGTCGCTGGCCGTAATTCTGCTCGCAGCCTCTGGAAACTTCGACTTCAGAAAAGCAACATCATGCTCCGTATTGATCTGCGCATACCCGCACTCCGCAATCGTCCCCGCAGTCATCGGAAATCGCGTCTCGAGCACACCGAAGAGGTCGATCTTCTCCCCCGGTTTATCGTCCTTATCCGATACCGAACGCGTATAGGTCACAACCATCCCATCCGTCCACAACAAACGCGCTGCATCGATCTGTAAGGCCTTTGGAGGATTCTGCTTCTCGATAATCCGGCGAACCTTATTCGCCTCAGCCGCAGCAGCAATATCCAGTGGGTTCATCGGGTCATCGGCTTCGGCCCGCGAGTTCGGGGAGTTCTGGCTGAACACTGCCATAAAACTCTTCGCATAAGCCTGGTAGATATTAAAAGTCTGCCGATAGCTGGCCGCCGTGTCCGCATCCTCTGTCACCGAAGCAAGTCCATTGATCGAAACCAGCGCCTGGTCCTTCGCATCCCACGCCAGATACTGCAGGCCACGATAAAAGAAACGCTGCGTGCGTGCATCCAGCACCTGCACACGACGCGCGGTTGAATCGCGCGTCGTGTGTTTGCGGGCCAACGAAAGCAGAACACTCTGCAGATGCTGGTCGAGCTTATCCTGCTCTTGTTCGTCGGTCACTTAGTCCCCCAATCGGTTCAGGCCCCTCAGGGCGTTTGAAAACTTCGCATTGACAGGCGCCGTATGCTCTTCTTCTTCAAAGTCATCGTCATCATCGTCGCTGCCCAGCACCTCGCGCAGATGTTCCATCACACTCCGCAGGTCAGGATGCTCACGTTCTTCTATCCCATCCGGCCCATGATGCACACACTTATAGCCGTCGAGCATCTTTTCGACCTCACACTTGCCCTCGCAGTCACCACGATCGTGACAGTCGTCCCACTGATCGCGATCCTCATCGGAGACGTCCATCTTGCTGTTTCCCGTAGGCCAATCGCCCATCCTGCGAGCGATATGCCCGCTGCGGTAATACTTGCCTGATTCACCAACCATCACATGCCTCCTATAGCACTTTTTGTAATCACTTCTTTAGCCGCGTTGAATCTACGGCTCCCTCTTTAGCTGCATTGATTGTGATTTTGCTTTTTTTACTGCATAGCCATGAACGAGATCGAAATGATGGAGCCTGCCTCCTGCTCGCGCAGTCAATGCGCCATCCGAACAAACGACAACGAAGAGGGCGTGAAAAAGCGCCAAGATCATAAAGATCTTGACGCTCTTTCACGCCCTCTTCGATATTGTCAAACCACAATTCAGAGTAGAGTCGGCACTCTAGAAAGTTGTTCCAAGCTCAGTCTCTTACTGGCCAGGATCCTTGAACCGGCTCAAGGTTTTTGCGAGCGCCTGGTCTCCCAACTTCGGATGGCTCTTCACAAAAGCGTCAATCTTGCTCCAATAGAAATCACTGAGCCTCGAGTAACGTTCATGCGGCCCATCCACTTGCGTGCGGACACACCAAAGATAGCCTTCTACATAACCACGTTGCTCTGTTTCCGCAAGCTGAAACCACCAGTCGTTATTCATATACCAGTGGGCATTCGTCCACGTATCCGCCCATTTATCCTCGGAACTAGGCTTCCTCTTTGCGACAGGATTCACCCGTTGCCACACCATTAAAACGCTAAGCTCCCTGGAACGAGGTTGAGTCTCATAGAATTTCGTTATCGGATCAGCGAGTTGTTCTGCGGTCGCCTCATATCCTCTTTTGCGAGCTTCCCACGTCATACAATCCGAAATACCGGACAACAGCCCGCCGCGCTCTCCAGGGTTCGCGGCGAGCCACCACCTGCCATTGTATTGGACCTTCTCCCGATAACCTGCTGAAGAAGTAGCCGTCTGAGCCTTGCCTCCAAAGCCAAACCCCAGGATTGAAATGAGCACAACAGTCGACGTTAAAAACCTATTTCGGATCCCTTGGAGCATAATAAGCGGGTTGACTCCTTTTGAATATCTTATTTGCACTCTCAATGCCTACACTAGCACCAATATTATTGATGATCGGACCATACCGTCCCACATCCTGCGTGCCAGGAACCAGCTCTGGAGATACTGTAACAATATGCCCATGTTTAGCCTCGGGAGCAACTCCAAGCACGGTCAATCCTCTTTTAGTCGCAAGGTCTTGTGCTTGCTGAGGCGTTACCGGATACCACGATGAAGAGCGTGGAAGTGTCTCTGCATCCGCGTTCGCAAGATTAGGTTGTCCCTGAGCGTTCACCAGACCATCCACCGGCGCACCGGTTGCCCTCGCAATAGACGTTGTCGCTATATTACAGAACGTCTTCCGATCCGGCTGACCCGGTAGACCAACCGGCTGAAAGGCTGGATTCTTCCGTGCCGCAGCCTGAGCGCCCAACAACTTATATTGTGGCGAACCAGGAGTGATCGCTAATGGCGTAGTAGGCGGCGGCGGTGCCGGTAAAGGAGGATGTACCGTCGTATCTGTTTTAAAGCCATCGCCATGCAGAAGATTTATGGAGCGTTCCTTAAGGCCATCAATAGCCTGCCCCCAATTTGATTCTTCGGCGGGTGCTGTCTCCCCATCAGGGTAATCTCCCGCCCTGCGAGCAACATAACCAGCACGATAATATTTGCCAGATTTACCAATCATTTCCATCTCCTGCAAATGTCAACATATCTTTCATAAAAAAAATGGACACCCCTTAGGGCGTCCGGTTAAAAAAACGAAAACTGAACACTCGAACCAAATCATTCAAACATGCCAGCTGGGAATCAATTTCACATCCCGCGATTCACTCAATAAATATAAAGCGCAAAGATGTTGTATTCACCCGGACCATAGAGATCAAACCATATCGTAACGTCTCCGAGTTCATAGCCATGATCCCCCATCCTGCCTATGCATTCAGGTCTTTGCTTAAGCAATATTTCGCGGGTAGCCGGTGGGAGCAGTCTGTCGTAATTGGCGACAAAGTCACGGCTTGAATTGACATATTTCGGTCTCTTCGTACCAGCCGGCCAGGTGCGCAAGGGATAGTGCATAAAGGTGGCCACTTTAGCCCGACGATCTTCCCTGACAGCAGCTTGAAGGTCGCTCAAAAAATCTGCCGTACCCGCAATCTCATCGGAAGACATCTCGCTGCTGCTATCGCTTCGATCGTCAGCCACACACCCCTTATAATCCACAACCTTTTTAGGTTGAGAAGAAGAAAGCGCAGTAGTTTTCCTTGCAACTTGAGAATGGGCAGGACTGGTAACGCTTCTGGGCCTAGCCTTGCATCCTATTACCGACACCATAACAAAGACCGAAATCCATAGGTAACTCTTCATTTTTCTCGAAATCACAGCCAGGGCGCAGTGCTTCATTTTTTCTTCCTTGAGTAACCTCTCGGGAGCAGGCTCCCGTCGTGTGCAACTCCAACGGGAGGTTTAAATCCAGGAGGAGGAACATATCCGGGAGGAGGCACATGACACGCTGCAGGAATTTCGTTACCTCTATACATAACATCCTCCCCTTCACGTCTCGGAGTAATTCCGCGCCCCCCTGCAAGCAACGTCATTATATCCGAAGGCACAGCATCATACTTTCCATCATGGAAATCGCTCCATGCCTGATGATTGATTACACCGTGCTGATGTGTGGGATCATCCACTCCCATATTGAACGCCTGATCAACGAACGAATGTGTTTGCCCCACGTTCGCGTTGGGGATGCGGCTATGAATATCTCGATAAGGGTCTGCACCATCGTCAAACCTTTTCCTGTCGGCATATCCACCTGACAGGGTTGCGCTGCCGGCGCTACAGATCTAGATTGCTGGGCGTTCTGCTGAGACTGTCGCTGTTGCTAGCCTTGCCGAGCGGCCCCAGAATTGGACGTCTGACTTCCTGCACCTGGTCGCGCCACTCCTTGCTGCCCCAAAGAAGTACCAAAGAAATCCTCGGGTTGACCTGCATCAGCAAACTCATTCCGTCCATCCATCTGGCTCATTCCGTCGCTGGGGACGGAGAAACTATAGGGAGACGCCGCAGAAGATTGAGAATCTGCCCCCGCTACAGTGCCCGCAGCAGACTGTTGCGGACTGGCAGCTTGCTCAGAGTTCTGCCCCTCCAGGGATGCCTCTTGCCCATCGGGCCAGTCGTTCGCCCTGCGCGCCAGAAAACCTGCGCGATAATACTGACCAGATTTGCCGATCATTCCCATCTCCTATAAATGTCAACACCATTTTTATCCAAATTTTGGGGCACCCCTTAGGGTGCCCAACTTGAAAAGCAAAGGTTGAACGCTGATAGGCGTGCGAACGTATATCTGCGATTACTCGCAATGGCCGTCATATTCCTTACGAAGCTCTTTGTCTAAAACCAACCTGACCAACCTATTTTCTTTTGTATCTACGATTGCACCATAACAATGTCCCACCATCTTGTCGGAATTCCCTGCTGCAGATCCATCGGTATCTTTTTTTACAGAATCTACGGAGATGGATACGATCAGACTGTTTCCTTGCCACCACGCAAATTCCACGGCGTAGTGGTAGAGATCCATGTCAGCTCCCACCCTCTTTTCGACAGCATGATGTATCTCATCAGCTACACGGCTCTTAGTATGGGTATTTGGCTTTTCTTCATGCAACCGGGATTCCACATCTCCAAACAAGAGCAAGTCTGAACAGACGGCACATTGCTCGTCGACGATAAGGAGACTATTGCCGTCAGGTCCCCAATGTACGTCCGCCTCCGATTCCAGATACATGATCGTGTGCGTCTTGCTATCGGCACAATCCGTTAGTTGCACGGGGCTGTGGTTGTCCTTTCCGTCAAACACCGGAAACACATCCAGCTTCCACCTTCGATCAGGAGAGGTGAGGGTTTCTCTCTCGTCCCAACGAATGTGGTTCTTTCCTTTTCTTTTCTGTGTCGGGGTAATAGCCTGCAAACTGGAACACACCCGGCTTTGAAGTGGGGCCGCTGGCACATAAGCTTGAGGAAAGAAAAGGAGCATGACGCAAAAATATCATGGTTCTTGCTTCCATCCCACAGGACATTTTCCACCAGAGGTGGCTGGAAAACTGATCGTCGTGTTAAGGTTCTGACGCCCATATCGTTTTCCAAGTGCTTGTGTTGGAAACCTATAAATGTCAATATGTGTATTGGGGCCTGTCTGAGTCGGATCGTTACTATAGTCGGAAACAGACAGTGGCCCGCTAGGCCCACCCAGCCGGGCACTCCTTCTGCCATCTTCAGGCGTCACGAAAATCTGATTTCCCCAATGCCGTAAGGCTGGCTTATCCAATCCCAGGAACCCTGGCCGTACGGCAACCGTTCCAAAAGCCCCCCTTTGATCGAGCCTCCAGCCACTTTGGGATAAGGCGAAAGGAACGCACCATCGGCCTTCGCTTGCGCCCCTCCCACACCTGTAAACTGGGCTACCCCTCGGCACGTTGTCAGGCCATTGGAAGGCGGCAATTGAGTGGCAGGAACTTGTGTCTTTATCTGCGCTACGGGCTGTTGAGCCGGAGGCGCCGGTGCATCCCCATTGCCGGAGGCATTCGCTGGTGGTTGCGCATCTATAGAACTATCAACCACGGACCTCATGTAATTGGAAGTGTCATCGTACTCTGCTTCGCCAGGGTTATCACTTTCATAGTCAGGCAGTCACCTGCCCTGCGTGCCAGATAGCCGGCGCGATAATACCTGACCAGATTTACCGATCATCTCTCTTCTCCTTAGCCTTCTGGACAAACCTCTCTACCTGCCTCATCGATATCCTTCGAGGGTCGTGCGCATCCTCAAACTGCCGCTTCACCTCACGAAACGCTTTGCGCGCGCGAAACGGCTTCGGAATGGACACAGGCTTCGAAGCCTCAAGAACCATGTCCTCAGCCGGAACGATCTTAGCTGTCTCTTTTGGCCACAACACAATCAACAACACATTGATTGCAATGCTCACAACAAACAATGCGTCGATCATCACCAACCCCTCCATAAACATCGCTCATAGCCTTGTCGTCTTTGGTTCAGTCCGTCATCTTCCGACCGTGAACCCAGCGGACCGTTTCCGGTTCTTCTTCTTGAAATCCAGATGCGCCAGGTGCTTTGCCGTCATGTCCTGGATCGGGGCCAGAGTCTCACGCAGCCTCACCTCATAGGGCTTAGCGCTAGGTCCCAACATAGAAAACAACCCATACCGCACCTCATCCGCGATATCGTCCGAAACCTTACGCGTCTTCATCACGTCCTCAAGCTTCTTGTCGTCATAGATCAACGAAGGAATCGCCGTCAGCGCACCTTCACATCGATCCGACACAAACCATCGATCCTGCTCGATCAGCGTATGGATAAACCGCCAGCCGTTCACACGGTCGTTGCGAGCCTCTTCTGGCTGGGGTAATCCGTGCTCTCGAAAAACCTTACGAAAGATATCCGCCACGGCATTACGCTCGCCAAAGGTCTCAGGCGACATAAAGAACCGCGACAGCTCACGCTTATCGTCGTTATCGCAGCGCTCCACAAAGTCCTGGGCCAGCAGCATCTCAGGGCGTCCTGCAACTACATGCTCTCGATAAGTAATCACAACCTCGCGAGCCTCACTCCACTCACGCCCAAGATGCCTACGCGCATCTTCAGGAGACACCAGGCCCGAAGCGTGCCAGTGAATAGAAGCCGCATGTTGGTAGCCCCAATCGCATGAAGCCCAGCGCCTCCACCACGGCTGCATTAACTGTCCCACCTGTGCGGCCTTAAGCTCCCGCTGAGCACGAATAAAGTTCGGGTAATACTGCCCCTCGAACGTGTCCCAATCTCCAAAGAGGTGCGCCTTCCGCTCCTTCTCTGGCATCTGGTTCAACTTAGCCCCATAGTCAGAGTTCGCAATAAAACATTGGAACCGCTGCTGATCGGTCCAGGTGTTGTAGTACTCAAAGTCTGTAATGCCCTGCGCATGCAGATAAGGCCGCACCCACTCGATGTTGTCCCACCCATAAGCCTGAACAAAGGCAAAGGAGTCAGGCTCTTCATGCTCCTGGAATCTGCGGTCCTTGAAGATGCGCTTGATGTAATCGTGCCCGCGGCTGCCGGGATTGCAGGTATACAGCATCTTCGGTGTAATCCCGGACTTCCCTGTCCAGCGAAGCGCTGTAGGCAGAAAGATCAACTCTTCTTCGCTGAAGTGCGTAGCCTCTTCCACAAAGATGTCCGCATACTCAGGTCCCTGGGCTATCTTGCGGATATCATCCATCGTGTCCGCGGAGGCGAAATAGATACGCGAACCATTTGGCAACGTCAGGTGCTTCTTATCGCCCCCGACATACCAGTTCGCCATAAATGGAAACTCGCGAAACAAAGGTTCCAGGTGGTTGCGATAGACCTGCCCCCACACCCGCATAAGGAAGAGCCCATTGGTACGGGCATACTTCAGCCGCCTCAGCAGCATAATGCCGCGTGCCCCGTGAGACTTCGCACCGCCACGCGCTCCCCCATAACCAATCTCAGTAGCCGGCGAATTCTCAACCAGTTCGTAAACCGCGAGTTGCTTCGGCTGAAGCGCAATGTCGAATTTGATCGCGGCTGATTTGCTCACTTTGCCCCCACCGCTACGATGTTTACCTGCACCGACGGAGGCTCTCTCTCCTCCAGCTCGACAATGCCCAGCATCTTATGTGCATGCTGGATGTACTTCAGCCGGGTATCGAAGTCATCCACCATCTCAAATGTCGCGGCCTTACCCGTTCCGCCGGACAACAACTGAGGCCGTTTCGCATCCAGCCCCTCGCGTGTCTTCTGTGCCAGGAACGCAAGAGTCAGTCCAGCCTCTGCCATCGCCCTCCGCATTAGCTCCTGGGTTATGGGCCCTTCGATTCGCCGCTTCGGATTATGTGCGCGACTCAAAGGAAATCCAGCATCCAGCGCAGACCGTTTTTTCGTCTTGCCATCCATCAGGCCTTCCACATAAGCTTCGTGCCGGCTTTTGTGTGGCTGCAGCGCACAGTCGGAGTCCACTTGAGTTTTATCCATCACGCGAACCCCGTTTTTAGCTGCTTCGTCTTGATGCGCAAACTCTTTCCTCCCGGCAAAAAACTGCGGTTAACACTCTGCCACGTGTGCTGCAGAATATAGCGGACCTGCCTGGGACCAACCCACTCCGCTACCGGCTCCGCGGCCTTGCCATTCCGTTGCATATAAAGGGGAGCCGTCATACCGAAGGCTTCGTCTGCACTTACATGTTTGTGCTGATGACAATAAATTGGACGGCCAGCGCGAAGCTCTTCCGCTTCTCCGTCTGAAAGAATGCACACACGACTGGAAGTGGCCATATTAAATCTCCAAAGAAAGCATCCGCAGAAGATGCTCGTCTAAAAATGTAAGAGGAAGTTAGAGCGGCACAGGAATCCGTGCCGTAACCCACTGGATTTTTCCACCGGGACTCCATCGAAAATCAGGAGTTCTACTCGCCGCACAAGGCCCAGCGAGACAGGCACAACAGGTTGTAATCACGACTCGAAAACTACTATGTCACGCCACAAGAGACATACCAAGCAAATTACAGTTAGAAATCTTTCACAATCGCGGTCAAAACAGTTCACTCAACTAACTCGTTACTCGCAGCTCGTAATTAGGCAGCCTTCACCGAAGCATGAGAGGTGCCAGAAGTATTTTCACGGCTACGGCCTTCTCTCACCATCTCAGCCATCCGCAACCTCCGCAGACGCTCACGACCAATGAGTTTCTTGCAAAATGCGGCAATCGTCATACCATCAGCATGCGCCATCGCCTTGAGATCGACATGGTCCTGCACCTCTAGCGTTGTAGCAAATGGAATGACCTCACCTGGTTGGTGCCGGACATAGCCCCTCTTTGTTTGCGAATAGTTCACACTTACTCTATCGAACTCCGTATCTATAGCCATCTTCCCCCTCCAGCTTCCAATCATGTCCACTCAACACCCAATTACTTATGCAGCCTCTATCAACAACTGCATCGGAAAAGCGCGATACGCAATCCACACCTCAGCCCCATAGCGCATCTGCCCTGTACTCCGAATCTTTCCTGCGTCTTTCAACTCTGTAAGTCGTCTGCCAAAGGTATGGAGTGCCCAGCCGGTTCTCTGTGCAATCTCTTTGCTCGTCATGCCGTCGCTGGATTCAGCGATGAGCGCATAAATCGTCTCGCGAGCATTCGCATAACGAGCCTCACCACTGCGAAATGCCACGACATTCATCTTGTTGCCTTCGTATTTGTTCACCGTAATACCCTGCATCTTCTACCTCCACTTAAGGCACTGACGTCATCTATCACGCGGCGATCTGTTGTCCGCCCAATTCTTCTTCCGCATCTAACTCTTCGGCCGCGCGATCGTGCTTCGCACACCATCCGCCTTCACTGCTACTTATCGCGGGTTCATCGCACGGCTCGTCATAGGAACAGACCTTCCATCCGCAGCGCGGCACACAGGCTTCGCAGAGTTGTACCTCTTCCATCCGCCGATGAATCCACGAGTAACGTTCGAACAAGTACATCTCTGACCGTGAATAAAGCTCGCAACAGTCTCCGCACTCTTCCATACCGTGCGGCATATCGGGCAGGTTCCAGGGAGCACGCGAGTCATACAGCACACCGGCAGGTAGGTTGTTCATCGCGAACCGCCTTCCACCCAGGTCACACAGACTGCAAGCCACACCCCCGCCAGCACTACAAAGGCCAGCAGAAACTTAAGGCCAATCTGCGCCGCCATCCAAAACTCTGACTCTTCAGAAGCCTCCGGCTCATCGTCCAAAGCTTGATCGACAGCCGCACAGCAGACCTCAATGGTGAGTTGTCTCAGCCTGATCGCTCGGCTTATCGAGCACACATCTTCCCCAACCTGATTGCGATACCAACTAGCGGAATGCTGCATCGCAATTTCTATGTCGTACAGCAGAAAATCGGCGAGAAAATCCGCCACCTGACGCAGCTCAAAATCACTCAGCGGCTGGGGAACCAACTCTAACGCCCGAGGCGTTGCCAGTTCAGGAAGAAAGGTAGAAGGGGGGACAGGAGATGGTGACATGGCTGACAATCCTCGATGAATCGAGAATAAGCATGCTTATCAATAGAGTCAAGCATAATTATCAAATTCTTGGAATTAACTGCTTCGTTCGAAGAGGGCGCTTATCAAGCCTTCTCCGTACCCGGAGTTAAAGAGTACTTATCCACTTTTAGCTCTTACGGGAGGGAAACATTAATCGTGCAATGTCTACGTCAGCAGGAGGATCTTCCCCACCCCACCTTTTTCAGCGAGTGCATGGGCCTCTGCCGCGTCCCTCAGCGCCATCCGGCGTCCAATCGGCAGCACAAACTTGCCATCACGCACATCATCGGCAAACTCACGCACTTTGGAAGGATCGGTTTTCGCAAACACACGTGCAATCTTCACCGTAGGATTCTGCGCCACCGCACTCTCCGGCAACATCGAAGCGTAACCAAAGGAGCCGCCAGGCTTTACCTTCGCGAGCAACTTCGCGGCAACGTCTCCGCCAACAGTGTCCGCAATCGCATCTACCCTCTGGAACCGCTCCATCGCCTCATCGTCATCGAGTGCCAGCACATCGAACACACCAAGGGCGCGAGCGTCATCCAACTCTTTCCTGCGAACCCCTGCAATCACCTGCGCGCCAATCTTCTTCGCCGCATGCACCGCAGCACGTCCAACGCTGCCCAGCGCCCCTGTTATCAGGACAACTTGTCCCTTCTGTACGTTGGTCGCAAGGCGCACAAGCTGGTCCCCTGTCAGTACGATCAACGGAAGCGCCGCCGCATCTGCCAAATCCAGGCCATCCGGCAAGTGCGTCACGTCTGCATCGTCCACGGCCACCAATTCGGCATAGGTCGCGTTGGTGTAGGCAAGAACGCGATCGCCTGATTTGAAATGCTTCACGTTAGAACCAACCGTACGTACGAGGCCACTTACGTCGCGGCCCAGAATGGCAGGAAGCGACAGTGGAAAATCCTTTTGCCGCAGCCCCGCACGCACCTTCCAGTCAATCGGGTTGACACTCGCAGCAGCCGCCGCAATCAGTACTGTGTCTCCACTAACCTGCGGTTCAGGAACATTGTCTTCAAACTTCAGATTCTCGGGACCACCATACGCATGTAGCATTACTGCCTTCATTGCACATCTCCCCTACCGGCTCACTAACTTGCAAGCGTAAGCAATCAGTTGATCTGATGCTTGAGAGTTGCCTGTAGTAATTGTCACCGGCAAGAAATAAATTTGTCACTGCTCATTTCGCATAGTCAAGCCGACTAGCCCTCAACTATGCGTAGGCAGTTTGAAGAGGCAGAAAGATACGGACGGTAGTGCCATGGTCTTCTGGATCACTACGGCTCTCGATGCTGATCCGTCCCCCATGCCCTTCGACAAACTGCTTCGCAACAAACAGGCCAATTCCCGTTCCGACAGTCGTCCGCGTCGTAAAGAACGCCTCGAAGACCCTTGGTAAAACATCCGGAGTGATACCTACACCCGTGTCTTCAATGGCCAGAACGATGCCTTCACCCTGACTTCTAACGTCGCTCACAGAGACGGATAGTGTTCCTCCTGTGGGCATGGCATAGATCGAGTTCGCAATCAGGTTGGAGATCACCTGCATCATCTCACCCCTGCGAAATACAACCTTGGTCTTCGAGTCGAAGAACTTCTTGATACCAATACCGGCGATAGCACAGCGCGGCTCATAGATGGTGAGGGCATGTTCTGTAATCACACTGAGAGAGGCCAGGCTCGCCGCGGCATGTTCGCGATAGTACCCAAGCGTTTGTTTGGCGATATGTGACACTCGTCCCAGCTCGTCTTCCGCCGTTGCCAGATAACCGCGTCCATCGTCATCCGTGATCTTCGGCCGCAGCAGATAGAGCAGATTCATCACCGCTTCAAGAGGATTATTAATCTCATGGGCAATCGTTGCCGCCATACGACCCGTCGCCGCAATCTTCTCCGCTTGCAGCAAAGATTGTTCGATCCGCCTACGGCTTGAGATGTCCCGAAGGATCTTGGACGCTCCGATCACTTGGCCCGTTCTATCCTTGATCGGAGAAACCGTAAGCGATACCTCGATCTTCCTCCCGTCCTTTGTGACCCGAACCGTCTCGAAGTGTTCGACACGTCGTCCAGCGCGAATGTGTTCGATGATGGTCTTCTCGTCTGAGTGAAGCTCCTCAGGAATCAGCTTGAGAATCGAAGTGCCGACAATCTCATCCGCGGAGTAACCGAAGACCCGCACTGCCGCATCATTCCAACTCGTGATGATGCCGTCCAGATTCTTGCTCAAAATCACATCATCCGAGGACGCAACAATCGCAGCGAGTTCGCCGAGGCGTGCGGCACCCGCCAGCCCCTCCTCCTCTATGTTTCGCATCTCCGTAATGTCCCGCATCGTCCCGAGGATTTTGCCTGTGGAACCATCCGTCGACGGTTGAAGATTGCCATTTACCTCAATCCATCGGAGGCTTTTATCGGAGAGATACATCGGGCCTTTAAAGTGGAACGGCTCGCCCTCTTGCAGCGTAGCGTCCATGGCCTGCCAAAAGGTGCTTTGATAGTCCGCATGCACGATCTCGTTCATGAAAGTGGCACCACTGACCGGACCATCTTCGCGAGTACGCCCGAAGATCTCGTACATGCGGTCGTTTTCCCAGCTTCCGAGATCTTCCACCGTGTCCCAGACAAAGACTCCCAGCTCCGCGACCTCGGTCGCCAGCTTCAGTCTCGCCTCGCTTTCGCGAAGTCTCCGGGCTCCCATCACGACCTCGGTCATATTGCGGAAGGCATCGTAGACACCGCCGATCCTGCCGTTCTCATAAACAGGGATCAGAGAATAGCTCCAATAGTGATCCTCTAGGACCCCATTGAAGAGGATGGGAATGAACATGTTATCCCGCACCGCTGTCTTGCCCCGGTAGAAACAGTCTTCCAGGTCGGCGCTCACCAGCTCCCAAGCTTCATGGAAGACGTCTCGATAAAGACCGCCAAGAGCGTTCGGGTGCTTCGTGGTCAGGGTAGAAATGGCTGCGTCGTTGTAGAGGAACACCATCTCTGGCCCCCAGGAGAGGATCGTCGGAAACGGCGAATGCAGCATGAGGTTGACGGTTGCGAGTAGGGTCTCGGACCATCCTTCAATTGGACCAAGCGGCGTCTTCGACCAATTGTGCGCACGAATGAGAGCAGCCATCTCGCTAAGCCCGGTAATCAGTTCGTTCGCTCGGGAAGTAAGGCTGGCTTTATTCATGGTTTATCGGCAACAGCAGGTTATCAAGCTTCTAACATCCTAATGGAAACCAGGATTCCACATATGAGCGATATCCAACTACGGTCCAGGTGGCAATTGCAGGTTAGCGGGGCCGTCCCCCCTGCTAAGGCGATCCTGAAAGCATGCAGTCATCCTTGATCAATGGCTGGCGAGAAGCCAACGAACGCTATTAATCGATTCGATTCCGGCTGCGGACTACTCGCTTATACACAACCCTCCACTCCTCTGAGGCAGGTAGAACTGGCTTTGCACCAGCCCTGGAGATTGCGATGAAACTTCTAATCTTTGTTCTTTGTGTTGTGTCTGGTTTGAGCGGTCTTCACGCACAGACGTCTGCCTGGCAGCCATCGCCGGGACATAAACAATTGCCGATCTGGCCGGGAGCAGTGCCAGATGCGCGACCTTACACCGGTCCCGAAACCGTTAAGAACACTGGAAGCACCTCGCTGGTGGGCGGCAGATCGTGGACCTACATCAACAATGTCTCGCGGCCGACTATGACGGTCTATGCTCCGAAGGGACAGAACACGGGAGCGGCCGTTGTGGTGTTTCCCGGCGGAGGCTATCAAATCCTGGCCATCGATCTTGAAGGCACCGAGGTATGTGATTGGCTGACGGCTAAGGGCATTACGTGTGTGCTGTTGAAGTACCGCGTGCCGGGTGAGGAAAAACTGCCAAAATCGGGGGCCTATCCGGCTTCACCAGAAGCTTTGGAAGATGCCCAGAGAGCCTTGGGGCTGGTGCGTTTTCACGCCGCCGAGTGGCACATCGACCCACACAAGATCGGAGTGCTTGGATTTTCTGCGGGAGGGCACTTGGTAGCAGCGACGAGTGTGCACTTTGACCATCGTTTGTACCCGGCAGTCGATGCAGCCGACAAGGAAAGCTGCCGCCCTGACTTTGCGGTGGCAATCTATCCAGGACATCTAGCCGTTGACGAAAATAGTTTCAGATTGAACCCGGATATCAGTAGACATATCACCCTTCGGACACCACCTACCTTCATTCTGCAGAATGAAGACGATAACGTAGACGGCGTACAACAAGCACTGAGTTACTACGCTGGGCTGAAAAAGGTTGGAGTCCCCGTCGAGATGCATCTCTACGCACAGGGAGGACACGCCTTCGGACTGCGCCGCACCAAGCTTCCGGCGACGAAATGGCCTGAGTTGGTGGAGACGTGGCTAACGACGATCGGAATCATTCCAGAGTAGAGGCTCTGGCTTTGCATCCTCACAGAGCGGCAGTGCAGATAGCTTTCGACAGATAGTCCACTCGTATGCTTAACGATTGAGTACGAGTGGACTATCCGACAATGAATTAGTTCCGATAAACCGACAGGGAAAACCTATCTGCGTAATCATTGCCCACACTTAGCGTGAAATGGTCTTTCCTGGCTCAAGGTGCGACTCTACACTCCTCAGGGAGTGTGCCGACGAATGATATCGAGGACGTCCTCGGTGGCTTCGAGAGGTCTTTCGGATTGAGGAATGTTCGCCCCAGCGTCAAGGAGTGCGCGGGCGACACCGGCATAGTCACCTGTATTGCGATGCCAGCCATAGAGCGAGCCGTAAAGCGCCCAGGCGAGTGGAGTGCCCCCATGTTCCGCCTCGAAGACGTTGACAGGAGCTTGGTGAACCAATAGAGCGCGGACCATGGCAAGGTTACCGTGCCAGGCAGCATAGTGCAGTGCGGTCTGATGATTGTCGAGTGTGGCGTCTGACGGCCAGCCACATCCGAGCAAAAGTTCGACGGCACGAGCGTTGTTGCGTACGGCAACACCAATGATGCGTCGTGCAGCATTGGCAGTGAGACGACTGAAAAGCGAGGGATGCTGCTGGAGGATTTGTTCAACCAAAGCCTCGTTGCCAACTTCGGCGGCCTGCACCAGACGAAGCCAGGGAGCGCTGCGCTGCATGAGCAGGTCAAAGACAGCTGAATGATTGAACTCGTGCGCGATCATATGCGGCGACTTGGTAAACCCAAAGCCGAAGATATAGATGTTGCCTCCAGCGCGGGGATCACGCTTGGGAAAATAACGATCACTGACGGTGATGCGGACAGTTTCAGGATCGTTATTGAGAATGCGCTCCACGATCGCAACGTCGCCGATTGCAGAAGCCGCGAGAATATCGACCTCTGCCCCGCGGGAGACCAGAAACTTCGCGACATCGTGGCGATGCGGTCGAGTCGAGACCATGTATTGCAAAGCCGTGGACTCATGATCAATATCGAGAGCATTGATGTCTGCTCCGGCGTCAAGAAGGACGGAGGCGATCTCGATGGTGGAGGCGAAGTGCAGTGGAAGCTCGCCATCTCCGCCGCGCGCGTGCACCAGTTGAGGGTTGGCCAGCAGGAACTCTCGTACACGGTCGATCATGCCGAGGCGCGCGGCAGAGTGAATATCGACGGTGGCGCCGCGTGAGATGAGGTAGGTGGCAAGACCGGGATTTGCGAAGTCAAGCACGCCGAAGCTGCCGGCCCACCAACGCGACCTCTCGTTGATGTTGGCTCCGAAGTCGAGCAGTGCGTCGATCATGTCGCGGTTTTGTTTATGGACGGCCGACAGAATAGCGGGTTCGTCGAAGCCATAGTTCGGCAACGGCTTGTTGATCAGGGCTTTGAGCGATGGATGCCGGGCCAGGACTTCTCTCACAAGAGCGGCATCGTTCGCCTTGATTGAGCCGATGAGCGCCTCGATCGGGGCAGTCGAATCGAGCTCGACATGGAGCTTGAGCGCGGGCCAGGTATCAAAGCCATACTCTCGGGCAATAACGTGGAGAGCATCGGCTAGTTTGGGTTTCGCTGATTCGATTCCAAAAGCTGCGAAACGTGCGGCAGCGACTTCATCTGCGGCGAGGCATTCGCGTAGCAGAGTACGCGCCTGGCTTTTGAGATGTTCGAGATTGGGGCGTGCGGGAAGTTCGCGTAGAGACATGACTCACTCCTTCTTTAGAGCCCGCGATCCGCTTCGCTGGGCGAGAAGAGAGTGGATTGTGATGAAGCAAAAGAGCAAAGGTGGGATAATCCCTTTCCGCGGACGGGGTGCACCCTTGGTGTGCGAAATAAAGATTAGCAGTAAAGAAGTCGGAGGGTCTAGAGCATAACGAAATCTCCACATTGGACGCTTTTGAAGCGCACCCCATGCTCTATCGCGAGATAAGCCACCGACACCGTAACAGAGGAATAGCCCCGAAGATTCCAAAGCTGCAATCAATGAGCTGCCACGGAATCGGAATGCCGCGAATATGTCCCGCGATGAGAGCGAGCGGAATCACTCCTCCACAGGCGATCAAACCAAACGTGATAACCCACCTGTTACGGAGGGGATCGCGATACGGGCCGAAGAACAAGACAGCGAGCACTAGGTGAGCAAAAGCCAACCAGTCCGTTCCGTACGCGAGGAAAGGGTAATGTGCATTCGTGTCGGAGAGCGCCGCCTGCACGTGTGCGATCCATGGCAGCAAAGAGGTGGCTTCAGCGATAGGCCGCACAGGCGAGGCTTCCAGCAGAGACACCGCCCAGGTCAGCTCAGTCTGCAGCGGAAAAGCAGTGACTCCGCTGAGCACCAGCCCTGCGATAAAGATACCCAGCCAGAAACGAATCACGCGGAGATGCTGACGCAACAGCATGGGCTGCTCTCCCTCTCCAGCGGCCTCTCTGTACGAAACTGCATTCTTCATACCATCGTCTCCGGTTGAATCACCGGCAGGAGTTGAGCTTCTGCCGGTCTCGTCTGTTGAGGTTTTCTTCCCGTCACTCGTGACAGCACCGCTTCGAGCAGCGGTGTAACCCGAGCCAGTTGCCGTGCCCGAATCAGCAGATCCCACACAGGCTCGGACTTCTTCCATCCTGAAGCGTAGAAGAAATGTTTCGCCTGATGCTTCAGCGTGCCATGATGCAGTGCAGCACGCCCAATAGATTCCCAGCGGTAAAACTCCCGATACGCCCAATCGTATCCGTCCTTCAGCGCCTCCGGCCTTAGCCTGGTGGGCTGATAGACGACGTGCCTCGTATCGTAAAGGTTCCAATCTCGTGTCAGCATGCGCCCTTCACGCTCCATCCGCGCATGCAGTTGCGTCCCAGGATAAGGCGTCTGGATATGAAACGTTGCAGTCGTAATTCCCCGCTCAACGGCCCAGTCCACTGTCCGCCGGAAGACATCTTCTCCATCGTCATCCATGCCAAAAACGAAGCTGCCATTGATCATGATGCCGAGCGAATGCAGCCGGTCCGCAACGGCTTTGTAGTCACGGCCCAGATTCTGCCGCTTGTTGCTCCGCCTCAGATTGTCCGGAGTAAGCGTCTCAAAGCCAACGAAGAGGCTGCGCAGTCCCGCCTCTGCGGCATGCTCAATCAAGTTACCCCGCAGAATGGAGTCGACTGTGGCCGCGCCCTGGAAGAGCCGTCTCATTCCCTTCATCCCCTCGAATAGAGCTTCCGAAAACCGCCTGTCGCCCAGCAGGTGATCGTCAAGAAAGTAAAGATGCCGTCCAGGCAGACGCGCGATCTCTGCCAGAGCGTCATCTACTCGTTGCGTGTAGAAACCTTTGCCTCCCTGGAAGAATGCGTCCTTGTAGCAGAAGTCGCAATGCTGAGGACAACCTCGCGTCACCACGATGGAGTTTGGGACCAGGTACGACGCACGACGAATGAGGTCACGGCGAATCGGAGGAACGCGGTCCAGCGTGCGGCCTGTGGTCGAGGTATATATTCGCTCAGGCCGTCCTGCACGGAAGTCCTTCAAAAAAAACGGAAAGGTCTGCTCTCCCGGCCCGAGAAAAATGCAGTCCGCATGAACAGCTGCCTCTTCAGGAAGCGCCGTGACATGCAATCCACCCAGACAGACAAACGCACCCCTGCTGCGATAGAGATCTGCAGTCCTGTACGCGCGATAGGCATTGGTGATGTAGACCTGGATCACAACCAACTCAGGCGCATCGTCGAGTTGGAGCGGCTCCACGTGTTCATCCGAGATAACCGCATGGTCCTCAGGTCTCAGATATGCAGCCAACGTCGCCAGCCCCAGCGGTGGAAACAGAGAGTACTTGATTGGACGCCATTGAGGGTCGGACGCCTCCTTCAATGCTGGCAGAATGAACTTCACCTTCAAAGGACGCGAGCCTGGGGCGATCATTCCGCACCTCCAACTAACTGCGCCGCAAGTTGCGAGGATGCCTCCGGTACCCCACCGAAGCGTCGTTCCCTGTGCCTGAATTCTTCAAGCGCAGCTTCCAGATCGGCAGCATCGAAGTCTGGCCACATGCGATCGGTAAACAGCAGCTCGGCGTAAGCAGACTCCCATAGCAGAAAATCTGAGAGACGCTTCTCTCCACCCGTACGAATCAGCAGATCCACATCGCCGTTCCCTGCCTTCAGTTCCTCCGCGAGCATCTGCCCCAGCATCTCCGCCGAGAGTTCTGAAGAATCGCAAACCTTAGAAGAAGCGCGCATGGCAGCACGTGTAATGTCATCCCGAGAGGAGTAATCCAGGGCAACTCGCAAATGGAGACGCGTGCCTCCAGCGGTTGCATCTTCGGCGTCATTGATCTCGCGCAATAGGACTTTGGGCAGACGATCGCGCCGCCCTATCGCCTGAAGCCGTACACCACGTTTCCTGAATCGCTCCCGCTCCAGGCGCAAGAAGGCACGCAGCAGCCAGAAGATCCTGTGTACCTCCAAAACTGGCCGCCGCCAATTGTCCGAGGAGAACGCATACAGCGTCAGACACCGAATCCCCATATCCATCGCATGCTCAACCACGCGCCGTGCCGCAGCGCCTCCTGCACGATGGCCGGCAATACGGGGCAAGCCACGTTGCGTAGCCCAGCGGCCATTGCCGTCCATAATGATGGCCACATGCAGGCCCTCGCAGGGATCACTTTGCACTGCAAAGCTTTTAGCCGCAAGTAGATAACTTTGCATCATAAAGTAACCTCCGAAAAAAAGGGCCTAGGCCCGTGATGTTGTAAGACCACGAAGTGCGACGGGCGCAGGTTCGTCTTTGCTTCCCTTAGCGGCGTCCTTCACCACCTGCTCGAGCGTCGCCAGATACTCCAGGTAGCGTTTCCGTCCGGAAGGAGTAATGCGGCATATCGTCTGCGGCCGATTGTGATCGTACCCTTTCACAATCTCAACCATCTTTTCTGTCTCCAGCACCTTCAGATGACGGCTCAGGTTCCCATCTGTAAGCGAACACAGCTCCTTCAGCTTGTTAAAGACCAGCCCCTTCGGATTCGTAATCAGAGAAGTAAGAACGCTCAGACGGGCGCGCTCATGGATCACTCGATCCAATCCTTCATACGCAAATCGTCCTTCGCTCGCAGCCGTCTTAGATTTCATCTACACCCTCCTGAGTCGTAACAAACAGGATGCAAGCCGCGAGCAACTGCCCTACCCCGTAGCCAACACCCATCGTCCACGGGGCAAGTGCGCGGCTATCGCCTAAAGAGATGCAAACTAAGCCCGCCAGCAGATACCACGCACCCGTCGCAATCATCGGTCGTGGGAGAAAGCGGCAGGAAGAGAAAACGCCCAGGCTAAAGATCACCTGCCAAAGCCCCGGAAGCATCCACAAAACCGAGGGAGCATACAGAAACAGCGCCAGGGTCATGAGCGCACCTGCGCCAACAGCCGGCAGGAACTGCTCAACGGCCATCTGGATCATCTCATCCGACAGGCCCGAATGCATGCGGCGAGAGCGTCGATACATCTGCGTGCCCGTCAAAGTAGAGCCCAGTACGGCGGTCGCTATCCAGAGCCCCAGATAAGCCGGCATATGACTCGCAGGCTCGGGGAGCCAGGTCGCCTGCGCTGCAGAAGCCACAAACGCGAGCCCTCCCGTCGCCGCCAGAGTCGCCGGTCCATAGCCACGAAACTGCGTGCTATGGGCCATCTCTCTGCGGATGCTGCTGATGTCGCCAAGCGCCTTGTCAAGATCATCCATAGGAAGTCACTTTACAATGCAAAGTACGCCAGATGCTAGGAGTTTGTCAAATTGGCGGGCTGCAGGTTCTGCCTGCAGCCCGAATCGATCAAGGTGCAAGTTGCCCCCGAGCATAGTCAAGAGACCGCAACGCGAGCAGATAGTCATATCGTGCATTGACGGCGGCGACGGCGGCCTGTGTGCTCTGCAACTGCGCCTGGCTAAGTTCGACGATGGAACTCAGTCCGAGCTTATACCGCGTCTGAGCAAGAGCAAACGCTTGTGCCGTTTGGTTACGAAACTGGTCAGCCACACCGATGCGCCGGAACGCTGTTTGCGCATTCAGGACTCCAATACGCACATCGCGAGCGATTGTGTCGGAAAGCTCCTGCGCCTGCTTCTCTGTAGCTCGCTGACGAAGCCGAGCCTCCTCCGCCTGCGCGTCGATGCGAAAACCAGTGAAGAGCGGCAAGGATAAGTTGACTCCGCCCGCAGCATACCAATGCGGCACAAAGACACCGTCAGGAGCTGCAGGTGTGATCCCTCCTACAGCTAAGGCGGAGATAGTCGGCAGGTGCTGTAATTGTTGAGCGCGCGCGTATTTCTGGTAGGCCTGTGCATTCAGCCTGAGCGCCTGCAAATCCGGGCGTTGCATCTGTGCGTCGGCATTCAAGGCTGCGGAACTATCCGTCCCTGGAGGCGGAGGAGGAGCCGCATTCGAATCTTCGACGGCCTGATACACCGTATCCGGTGCCGCCGCCAAAAGAGCCGCCAGGGCAGCACTCGCAGACGCTACGGCATTCTCTGTATCCAGTTGCAGCAACTGCGACTGGGACAAATCCGCTGATGCGATATTGAGATCCAGATCGCTCTTTAAAGCACTCCTGGTCAACGCCGAAGTAAGCTTTTGAACATCACTTCTGGCCGCTACGGTTGCCTTGGCAACATCCAGCAGAGACTGCGCATTAAGCAACCGATAGAAGGCTGCATCGGTGGCCATCAGAACATCCTGCTCCGTAGCAATCACCGTCTTGTCTTGAGCCTTTTGCTGAAGTTTGTTCGTCGCAACGAGGTCCCGGGTGTGGCCGAAGTCTGTGATGAGTTGAGTAAGACCTCCTCCTGTTCCCGCATGCGAATACAGACGTGAATCCGTAAGAGCACCCGACCCAACTCGACTTCCATCTTCCGCCTCAGACGCAGTAATAGAGCCGTAAACCTGCGGCAACTCTGCCGATCGCGTCTGGCGCGTAACCTGTCCTGCGGCCAGCGCCAGCAGTTGATTCGCAGTAATCCTCGGATTGTTTTTGAGCGCAATGCCTTCTGCATCCGAGCGAGTGATTGGAGTCGCTGGACTCCCTGAATCCAGCAGTGGCTTCTGCGGAACTCCGGAGCCCGAAGAGACTGAAGAACTGCTCGAAGCCTGCGGCCCTGCTTCTTGACTCAAAGCAGAGAGCACGAAAATACCAGAGGCGGGGCGCGGGGCAGCTGGCAGATTCGCCCCATTCACCTGGGCCAAAGCAGGGCCAGAGGCCGCAAGCAGGAAGAGAAAGAATAGTTGTCTCACGCTGTGGCCTCCATTCCCTGCTGCAGATTTCCAGGCTCTGTCGTTCCTGCATTCGCCTTGCGAGCTTCAATACGCCGATGAATCAATAGATAGGCACTCGGCACAAGAAACACCGTAACGATGCCCGAGACCGTAAGCCCCCCGAGAATCGCGCGAGCGAGCGGAGCGTATTGTTCACTCCCCGCTTCAAGCGCGAGAGCCATGGGAATAAGCCCAAGAATCGTCGCCAGTGTAGTCATCAGAATCGGCCTCAATCGCACCTTACAAGCTGTGATGATGGCCTCCTCCAACTTCAGCCCTTGTTCGCGAAGCTGGCCCGTAAACTCGACGATCAGGATGCTGTCCGATACAACGATGCCAGTCATCATCAGCACGCCCATCAAACTCATGATGTTGATAGAAGTTCCCGTAACCAGGAGAAAAAGGATTACTCCCGAAATACCCGGAGGGATCGCCAGAAGAATAATGAAGGGATCGACAAAAGAGGCAAACTGCGCCATGAGGATCAGGAAGACGAGAATAATCGAAAGGATCAGCCCTATGGCAAACGACTTGAAAGAGTCGTTCATACTATTGACCGAGCCTCGCACAGTCAGTACCGTTCCGTGCGGAGGATGCATGGCGGCAACGATCTTGTCGACATCCTTGCTCACAATAGAAAGGTTCTCCGCCTTCGGCATAATATAAATGTCAAAAACTCGACGAAGCTGATAGTGATCGACTTCAGTTGGCGTATTGATCGATTTGATCGACGCAACCGTCTCAAGGGGAGTCGTGCTTTTACCGTCTGCTGAACGCAATGGAATCTGTTTAAAATCATTCAGTGTCTGGACCTGCGTCTCTGGGTACTGGACAGTCAGCATGTAGTTGTTCCCTGTCTTTGGATCGATCCAGTAGCTGGGAGCCACCACGCCATTCGATGTCATAGCTGTAATGACGCTATCTACGATCGTCTTCGGTGTCAGGCCTTCAAGACTTGCCTGTTGACGGTCGATATTAAGCGCAAGACCGGGATAGTCGACATCCTGAGGAATCAGCACATCACTGACTCCATGCAACGCGCGCATCTTCTGCGCGAGTTGCTGGGCTATCGCGTACCCACCTTCCATATCGTTGCTGCTGACCTGGATATCGAAGGGAGCCGGCAGTCCCTGGTTAACGATGGAATCAACAAGCCCCCCAGATTGGAAGTAGGTCTGTACGGAGGGAAGATCGGCAGCAAGTTTCGTTCTTACGCGCTGCATATAAGCAAAACTGCTAAGACTGTGATCCTCTTTGAGACTGACCTGGACAAAGGCGGTATGCATCCCCGAGTTCGGCGTGTAGATCGCCGAAAGATCGGGAGTAACCCCAATATTTGAAACGATCATATTGAGATCCTTCGGAGCAATGACTGAACGAACGTCCTCTTCTACACGAGCGATGTATTGGTCCGTAAGTTCGATACGAGTACCTGTTGGAGCCTTAATGCTGACAACAAATTGCCCGGGGTCCGTGCGTGGAAAGTAAGCGCGCCCTAAAAACGGAGCCAGGGCAAAGCTAAGCACAACAAACGTGGCAAATACCGTGATGACCAGCACAGGTCTACCCAGGCAGTATTGAATCGCGCCATCGTAGCGAGTCTGCAACCAGCCAAAGCCCCGATTGAACTGATAGACGATCTGCGCAAAGATGTTTTTCTGTCCATGGCCGCCACGCATATGCTCCGGCACAGGGTCGTCCTCTTGCGCTGACTTATGTTCGTTGCCATGCCCTGTATGTTTAATGAACTTCGAACAGAAGAGTGGCACTACCGTCATGGCCACAACATAAGAACAAAAGAGCGCGATGACCACAGCGAGCGCAAGTGCCGTGAACAGATATTTACTAACACCCGTAAGCAGAACAACCGGGAAGAACACAATGGCAGTACTGACGGTCGCCGCCAAAACCGCAAGCTGAACTTCCCTGCCGCCCTCCTGCGATGCCTTCACAGGATCTGAGCCCATCTCAAAATGTCGAAAGATATTCTCAAGCACAACTACCGAGTTATCGATAAGACGAGAAAGCACCAGGGCCATGCCGCCTAATACCATCGTGTTGATCGAGTTCCCAAAAGCATTCAACACAAGGAACGTGGCGATACACGAAATTGGAATCGATAAGAGAACCGCAATCGTTGCACGAACATTTCCAAGAAAAAGTAGAATCATAATGCCGGTCAGGCAAAGCCCGATGGCACCTTCGCTGATCACATTCTTGATCGCCGTCTTTACGAAGACCGATTGATCGAATACCACGCTGGTCTTCAGTTGTTGGGGAATGTCGAGTAGATGCGCAGTTGCTTTTCGAATTCCATCGACGATAGTGATCGTGTTGGAATTGCCTCCCTGCTTGAGCACAGGAATATAAACGGAGCGCTGTCCATCGACACGCACAATATTCGTCTGTAGTTGTCCGCCATCGACCGCATGCCCCACGTCTCCGACCAGGATAGAGGCGTTCCCTACCGTCTTGAGCGGAATACTGTTTACATCGTTCGGAGTTGGCACCTGGCTATTCGCGTAGATGTTGTAATCCTTAGGCCCAATGCGAACGTCACCTGCCGGCAAAATGAGGTTAGAGTCGTTGACGGCATGGACCACATCCATCACTCCAAGCTGGGAAGCCTGGAGCTTCAGTGGATCGACATAGACCATGATCTGCCGATACGTTCCACCGTAAGGTTGTGGCACCGAGGCACCCGGTACATTGGCAACCTGGTTGCGAACGCTGAACTGCGCAACGTCTTTCAGTTGCGTCTCATTCATCCCGGCGCCCTTCAGCGTGATCAGACAAACCGGAAGATTGGCTGCATCAAAACTGAGCACTACCGGCGGCAGAGTTCCCGGAGGCAAGCGTCGCAGGTTGGCCATGGCCAGGTTCGATATCCCACTGACCGCAGCGGTTGGATCGGTGCCGGGCTGAAAATAGATCTTGATCAAGCTGACGCCGCTCATCGAGCGTGACTCAATGTGATCGATATTGCTTCCCAGCGTGAAGAACCGTTCGTCGCTGTCCGTAATATCGGATTCGATCTGTTGTGGTGGCATTCCAGCGTAGAACGTAGCGACTACAACCACTGGAATCTTGACTGGAGGAAATAAGTCGACAGGCATACCCGTGATAGCCGCGATACCGACAACAATCACGATCATGCAGGACATAAGGATGAAGAAGGGATAACGAATCGCAAAGAAGGACATGGCTAGCGGTCCCCCTTCTGATTCTCTTTTTGATAATTCGCGAGATCGTTCTTAGCCGCCTGGGGAGTGACTTGTTGTCCTGGCTGCAAAGCGGACAAACCACCGATAACAACACGATCACCCGCCTGCAAACCGGAGGTTACCTCTTGCGAATTTGATCCTGCAATACCCAGAACAACAGGCCGCTTCTCTACGCGGTTACTGCTATCAACCAGCATGACCGACGGCTGATCTCCTTGGACAACGGCGCTCGCCGGAATAAGAAGTGCATTGTCTTTCTGCTCCAGGTTGAAAGTGACATCGGCGTACATGCCTGGCGTAAGCGTGAGCGTCGGATTATTCACGTCAACTTCGGTCATCATCGTCCTTGTCGCATTGGAAACATCCCGTGTAAAGCGAACGACGGTTCCGGGAAATTGCTGCCCTGTCGCCTGCACATGAACCGCGACGACAGATCCCACGTGAACGAAAGGAACGTCCCGCTCAGGAACTGGCATACGGAGACGCAGCACGTCACTTTGCGCCAATCGAACCACCGCCTGGTTGAGTCCTTCGGCAGTCCCTGCTGGAATCAATGCGCCTGTATCTGCATAGCGCATCGTGATGACTCCGCTATAGGGAGCGGTGATCGTAGCGTATTGCTCAAGGCTGCTGACACGCAGGTTCTCAGCTCGCGAGACTCCGAGCTGCCCGTGCGCCGCTGCAACGGCAGACTTCGCCGCATCTACCTGCGAAGCTGCGGATCGGTCCTTCGCCAGCGCATCGTCAAGCTCCTGCGCGGCAACTAATCCCGGCTGCTGATCGGATGCCTGCTTCAAACGAACATAGTTGGCATGCACAGCGGCATAGCCGGCCTCTTCGCGAGCAACTTCGTTCTGCAAGCGCAGGATGTTCTGCTGCGTCTGAGTAATGCCGGCCTGCGCGCCGGCTACTTCGGCTTGAAGCTCTGGAACTTCCAGGACGGCAAGCGTCTGGCCCTGACGCACCCGATCACCGATATCTACGTAAATGTGCCGGATATATCCCGAGACTTTTCCATGAACGTCGATCTCTTGAAAGGGCTGGAACACTCCGGCAACCGTAAGTTGATTAGCAATAAAGCCAGCATGAGCGGTCGCGACAGAGACGGTTGGGGGAGAAGCAGGCGCATCGCCGGTCGCATCGGACGGATGATGAGCATGGAGCAGATAGAGCAATAGCAAGACCACGGCGAGACAACAGCCAGCAGCCACTAGCAGGCGCCTGGAGCGCATGAGAGACCTTCCTTCAAAGCGGATGATTTTTAATGATCCGCTGGAGGTCTATCTCCAGCGGCTAATCGAGTGAGCGCACTTCTGCCGGGGGAGGCCGAAGATAGAGAACGGGTCGCGAACGAAGTGGCGACAGATCCTCCGAAATCTCAAAAAAACCGCTATCGATGAGGGAATAAGTCTCTGTGCTACTGGGAACAAAAATCAGAGACAGAAGCACGCTCGAGGGCCAAATTTTGCAGCCAGCCGTTGCGTGATCGACGCTACTCCTTGCGGCATCGCTGCCACGAGTACAAACCTTCGCCGGCTCTCGATGTTGATCGGCTTTATAGAGCGACAGCTTGTATCCCGTGCCCCAGGCAAAGACCGAGAAGGCAAGGAACAAGCACAGCAAAACTCCCAGGGGAGATCGCACCCTTTGGGGAGACAGCCGAGTTTGATCGATAAGATACAAATGAATCGCTCTCACACTCAAATCATCATCGCCAACAATCTCTGAGATTCTGATCGAGATTGCGCTTTTAGTCATGGCCAACAAATTCGGACTGCTGAGCTTCACGCTCACCTTGAGCGTCTAGCATGCCCCTGGCATCTGAATCCGCGAGACATTCGGAGACATGCAATCTAATGCTGGCTCCGTCGGTTATCCTGGCCTCCACCCCCAAAATGGTGGTGCACCATGCTTTGGGCAAGGAAAAAGAACAGTGTGATCAGCAGCACGATAAAGAGGAATTTAACGAAACCGACCCAAGGTGGCCGTGAACCTCTGGAAGACTCGGAATTCCATTTTTCCATCATAGAAATAGATCCTTTCTGATAGCGCTTGACGATCTATCCATGGACCGCCAAAGGCTGGCGAAAACACCCGCTGCCTTCGTTCGCCACTCCTGGCTGAGTGACGTTGATCGTCGATCTACGCTAAGGCCACAATCTGGCCGACGGAGAGCGGTTTACAGGAGAGTTGGAGGGGGGCGGTGCAAAGAATAAAAACCGTTCAGATCAAATCTCGTCGGATTGGAAAGACGAATCTCAGCTTGCGCAATGACTGACGGGGAAATCGGTTGAATGAGCACGCCACTAAGGGAAAAAGCATGCGCTAGCCATTCGATGGGTTGTGGAGCCTGATCGCGCTCGGCGAGCACCTTTAGAACTTTTTCAGACTGCTTTTCAGTGGCAATCTTGGCGGCCGTAGGATTCGGAGGATAGGGCTGGTATTGCGCCAGCCGGGCCTGAAGACCGAAACCAAACACGGAAAACGCGAGCAACAAAAGGGCGCAACTGCGAAGGAGAGAAACGGCCGATCTCGCGTTCGAAAGCATTGCTGTACTCCATGGATGCGGCCCTCGGCCCCTTATAGGTACCGACCAGAGAAGGCTACCATATACGACTCAGTGTTGAGAACCGGCAGATGCCTGATTTGCCGGGAACTACCTCGAAATGGGCATGGATCCCATGAATAATCGTTTCTGAACCTCTACACGTCTATAACTCATCCAACAGATGTGCAATATCCTATAAAAAGCGCAAGATCATAACGATATGGCGAAACCGATCCTTCTAGCGGTAGATGACGACGTCAGCGTACTTGAGACTGTCGTCCAGGACCTGCGCCGAAAATACGGAAAAGACTACCGCATCCTCCGCGCGGCGTCCGGACAGGCCGCACTCGATACCTGCCAGCAACTCAAAGAACGTGGCGATGTCATCGCCCTCTTCCTCTCCGACCAGCGCATGCCCGGCATGACCGGCGTCGACTTCCTCGAAAAAGCCATCCCGCTCTATCCTGACGCGAAGCGCGTACTCCTCACCGCGTATACAGACACCGAAGCCGCGATCCGTGCCATCAACTCCGCACGCATCCACTACTACCTGACCAAACCCTGGGATCCGCCAGAGGACAAGCTCTACCCGGTCCTCGACGATCTCATCGCCGCCTGGAACGACGGACATAAGCCCGCTTATGACGGCCTGCAGCTTATCAGTGCTCGCTGGGGCGCGGGCGACCATGAGACCCGCAACTTCCTCTCACGCAACCTGATCCCCTTCAAGTGGCTCGACCCCGAAAAGAACCCCGAGTGCCTGGATCTTCTCTGCGAAAAGCAGCTCGATGACGCCAAGCTTCCCGTGGTTCTCTTCCCGGATGGCTCATCACTCGTGCAACCCTCCATGACCGAGCTTGCAGCGAAGGTGGGGCTCCGCACGCAGGCCCGGCAGGAGCACTATGACGTGGTCGTTGCGGGAGCAGGTCCCGCAGGACTCGCGGCAGCCGTCTATGGCGCATCCGAAGGGCTTAAGACCCTCATCATCGACTCCCTCGCCCCCGGCGGTCAGGCAGGCTCTTCGTCCAAGATCGAAAACTATCTCGGCTTCTCGCAAGGCATCAGTGGCGAACGGCTCGCTAAGGAGGCCTACATCCAGGCCATCCGCCTTGGCGCAGAGTTCATGACGCAACGCGTCTGCTCCATCCGTTCCGAGAATGGATATCACATCGTCAGGCTCGCGGATGGACGCGAAGTCTCCTGTCGCGTGTGTCTCATCGCCACTGGCGTTGAGTACTGCAAGCTCGACATTCCGGGTGCAAAGGAATTCTCTGGTGCAGGTCTTTTCTACGGGGCCGCACTGACCGAAGCTGCATCGTGCGCCCAGCAGGAGATCTATATCGTTGGCGGTGCCAACTCGGCCGGACAGGCTGCAATGTACTTCTCACGCTCAGCGGCCCAGGTCCGCATGCTGGTCCGCGGCCCCTCGTTGGAGCGCAGCATGTCCCGCTACCTGATCGAGCAGATTGAAAAGACCTCCAACATTGCGGTCGAACATCACACGCAGATACGCGAGCTCAAAGGCAATGGCCATCTCGCGGAGATCGTGCTCGAGACCCCCAACGGATTCGAGACGCGTCCAGCGACCTCCGTCTTTGCCTTCATCGGAGCAGCGCCCAAAACCGGATGGCTTCCCGACTGTGTAGCCCGCGACCCCAAGGGGTTTGTGCTGGCTGGTCCCGATCTGAAGACCAAGGCCGGAAATCTTTGGAAGTATGAACGTGATCCCTATCTTCTGGAAACAACGGTTCCCGGCATCTTCGTTGCTGGAGACGTTCGCTTCGGCTCCGTGAAACGTGTAGCCTCCTCTGTCGGAGAGGGCTCCATCGCCATCCAGTTCGTCCACCAATATCTTGCAACACTCTAACGAGGCAACAACGTGACCCCCTCAGCCATTTCACCCCATCCCGTGACTTCGACACTTTCGCCCGAGACCATCGCACGTCTCGCCGACGTCTCGATCCTGGCCTCACTCGACGAGACCACTCTGCATTGCCTCGATGGCGCGACCGAAGTCCATCTTCCTGCTGAGGAGGTTCTCATCCAGCAGGGCGAAGCCGCGCGTTTTTTCTGGATTCTGCTCTCCGGCTCCATCACCATATCGAATACCTCCACCGATGGCCAGGAGACTACGCAGCACACCATGCACCAGGGTGTGGCCTTCGGTGAGGTCCAGCTCCTCGCCAACATCGCCTCTGCCGCGACATACCGTGCCGCAAGCGATTGCGAGCTCCTCCAACTGGATGAAGAGCAGTTCTGGCTCCTTATGACGAGTTGCCCCGAAGTCCGCAAGGCGATCCTGGGCAACATGGCCATGCGCCTGGCCAAGCTCCAGGCAACTACCTTTCACCAGGAGAAGATGGCCTCCCTCGGCACCCTTGCTGCTGGGCTTATGCACGAACTCAACAATCCGGGTGCCGCCGCGCGCCGGGCCTCCTCTCAGCTACGCGAAAATCTGCTCCGCATGCATGCTCTCACCGCCAAGTTTTCCAAGACAGATATGACGTACGAGCAGAAGCAATGCATGTTCGACCTCCAGGAGTTTGCACTCGGAGCATCGCTGCCCCAGCCACTCAGCTCCATCGAGCAGGCTGACGCGGAAGAGGCTCTCACCGCATGGATGGAAGACTCCCAGATCGAGGACGCCTGGAAGATGGCCCCCACACTCGTCTCCATCGGCATACAAGCCCAGGACCTGGAGCACGCACGCATCACTTTTACCGGAAGCATGTTTTCGGACTCTATCAGTTGGCTCGTGGCGTTAATCTCTTCCATGCAACTTGTAGGCATCGTGGAAGAGAGCATCACCCGCGTGACAGATCTGGTCCAGGCGGTCAAAAGTTACGCCTACGAGGGTCGCGGCGAAAAACAGACCATCGACGTGAACGCCAGCATTCACGCTACTCTCGTAATCCTCAGCCACAAGATCCGCGAAAAGCAGCTTACTCTCGATAAGAGCTTCTCTTCGGACCTGGTCAATCTCCAGACCGAGTGCCAGGGTCTCAACCAGATCTGGACCAATCTCCTCGATAACGCCATCGACGCCGCTCCACAGGGAGGCACGCTGACGATCCGTACCTGGACGGAACAGGTCCGCACGGGGCCGCAGACCCCACCGCGAGCCAACATCTGCGTCATGTTCCGCGACAACGGCCCCGGCATCCCTCCCGAGATCCAGTCCCGTATCTTCGATCCCTTCTACACCACTAAACCAGTAGGCGTCGGCACAGGCCTCGGCCTGGGAATCGTCTTCCGCATCGTCGAACAGTGCGGCGGCACTCTCCGCTTCACCTCTGCTCCCGGAGATACCGAGTTCGTCGTTCGCCTACCCTCGACCAGAGCCTGAGAGCAAATAGATTTCGACTAACGACAAACGGTGCAGATATTTTGCTGAGGCACAACTCGGAAGGGCGTGGCTTCAGCCACGCCGCACAGGGTCAGGACTAACTCCTTTCCGCTCTGCCGAAGGCCGGAGTGAAGGCGCAGCCACAACGACTGAATTGCTTTCTTTAGTCGTTGCAAAACAGTCGCGCCAGCCTTGGGTACAACCTTGATGAAGGCTCTAATGCTTGTTGGACTGAGGAGACAGAAGCCGAGGCTTCGGCCCTTCTTTCGTCATCTTGACCGTTTCAATATTGCCCTCCGCATCGAAGTGCATCGAGTCAATGGCCATCACCCGTTCGTTCGGCCCCGTCGTTCCAAGAGGATGACGATGATAGACGATGTACCAATCATCCGTTCCCGGAATCTGAACCACTGAGTGATGCCCCGGCCCGTTCGCAATAGCCGGGTCCGTCCCCAGGATCTTGCCGATGCGCTCGAACGGGCCCGTCGGACTGTTGCTCTTCCCATAAGCGACCCCATAGCTTGAGTCGCCCCAATCGCCCTCCGACCACATGAAGTAGTACACGCCCTTCCGTTTGATCATGAACGGCCCCTCGACGTAATTCCCCGGCGTGATCTCCTTGTACATCGAGCCGTCCTTCATGGGAATCACACTCTTCAGGTCGGGCGAGAGACGGGCCACATTGCAGTGCCCCTGTCCACCGTAATAGAAATAGATCGACCCATCATCGTCCTTGTACACCATCGGATCGATCGGCTGAGCTCCATTGTGAAACTCGCCGATGAGCGGTTTGCCCAGCGCGTCCACGAACGGCCCACCCGGCTGATCACTAACGGCCACACCGATTCCGCCGAGAAAGGTGTCGCTCTTCTGGATGTCGTTTGCAGCGAAGAAGAGATAGTACTTGCCGTTCAGATGGATGGCCGTCGGTGCCCAGATCGCGTAGGCCGCCCAGGAGACATTCCTGATGTCCAGCACGTCTTTATGCTTCGTCCAGTGCACGAGGTCAGGCGAAGAGAAAGCATCCAGAGACGTATGCAGCAGATAAACCGGATGCACAACATGCCCGCTACGCAGTCTCTGCTGCAGGGGATTGAAGCTTCGATGCTCGTCGCTATCCGGGTTAGGACTGGAAGACGTTGGATAGATCCAATACTGCCCCGCAAAGATGCGGATCTCAGGATCGGCATACCATCCCTGCTGTGCAAGATTCGCGTTAGCCTGCGCCCATCCGGCGGAGACGAATGGCAGCGAGGCGAAGAGTACAAGGGTAGTTCGAAGATATCGGTACACAGTCCATCCAGTCATACGAGTCCATCAGGCCGGCAGATGAGAAGCTATAAGTCATCTCAATTGAAGGCTTGGAAAAAGATCAAAGCGATAGGTTCCGATAGAGCTCATCCGTTTCCCGAATCAAACTCTCCATCAAAGCTTCCACCGTAGTATGACGGATCAAAGCTGCCGCTTGCCCCGCCCAGAGTGGCAAAAAGTCCGTACGCTCCTGCCTCGTAGCAGCCTCTGTATACGGACGCATAAGAGCTCTTTGCAGTGGGTACGGTAACGGGTCAAGCGCTGATTTGTCCATGTCGTTCATGAAACGGTTTCGGATACCACGAGCCAGTCTTCCGCTGAAGTAGCGACTAAGCCCGGTCGATCTTACCGCATCCGAAAGAAGTGCCCGACGATGGAGTGGGCCGATACCCGATCCCTCACAAACCAGAAAGGCAGTCCCGACCTGAACGGCATCCGCTCCAAGAGCAAATGCAGCTACGATGCCGCGTGCATCCGCAATACCACCCGCCGCTATCACCGGAATCCCTACGGTATCTGCGACCTGCGGGATCAATGCAAAGGTTCCTGTGAGAGAAGCCTCGGCAGGAGACAGGAAGGATCCCCGATGCCCTCCTGCCTCAAAGCCAGAGGCAACAACCAGGTCCATCCCCGCATCGGCAACGGCTTTCGCTTCGTCTCCGGTTGTAGCCGATCCGATCGTGACGATGCCAGATGTACGACACGCTTCCAACACAGACTTCGGAGGAATCCCAAAGATAAAACTCGCGACAGGCGGGCGAGCCTGCAAGAGAGCATCGACCTGAGCATTGAAGTCCGGGGCGCTGAACTTCGGAGCTTCGGGTGTTGGAATATTCAGCTCTGCGAAATAGTGTTGAGTTGCCAGCACACTCGCTTCGATACGGGCGCCCGTCGTTGAGGGAGCAGCCTCATCGTAGGTAGAAACCCAGAGATTGATGGAGAAGGGCTTGTCCGTGGATTCGCGTAGTTGGGCCACGGTTTCCTTGATCTGAGTTGGACTCAGTTGAGCAGCACCAAAGGAGCCCAGACCACCGCTATTGGACACGGATGCTGCAAGCGCAACCGACGAGAGGCCACCGAATGGCCCCTGGATAATGGGATACCGAACGCCGAGACGCTGTGCGGCTTCACTCTCCCTCCACGGATGCTTGCGATCTACTCTCATCATCTTGACGACCTCTCTTTTAAAGAGTAGTCGGCTCTCAGAGACATTGCTCTCCGGCAACATAGAAGTACATCGAAAATCGCACGAGAGCGTGGCCCCGGTTAGGGGATGCTCTCAAAGATGATTTCGAATACATCCGAAACTCCATCCTGATCTATTGGCAATAGGCTTCGGACACCGCTCAATACTTGAACGACTTGTCCGGATATGGCGGAGCCTTTGGAACAGGCCTTGGATCGGACTGAATCTGCTGCTTCAATAACTCAATAGCAGACTGCAGTTGCGCATCACCGCCTGTAAAGGTGGCATGTGGAAGATTATCGACCGTGATATCCGGCTCAACACCATGCCCCTCGATCAACCACTTTCCTTCCGGCCCATACACCCCAGTCTCCGCCGCCGTAGCCACGCCGCCATCCGCCTGGCGATTGCTTCCACTGAGCCAGATCTCTCCGCCCCATGTGCGGGTTCCAATCACCTTCCCCATCTCGAAGCGTTTGAAGCCCTCCGTAAACGCTTCTCCGTCAGAGGCCGTCTCCTGGTCGCACAGCACAACAATGTGCCCCCGGAACGCGTCCTGCATGTTCCATGAGGGATTGCCCACCCGCGGCTGCCAGTAGAACCACGCCTTCCTTAGCAGCGTGCTCAGCAACCACGAGTCGATATTGCCGCCCCCATTATGACGAACGTCGATGATCAATCCCTGCCGGTCGAAGATCGGATAATACTCCCGCGCCCACTGATTGATATCGTCCGGCCCCATGGCACGCAGGTGAACATATCCGATCTTGCCGCCCGAATCCGACTCCACCTTCAATCGCCGCGAGTACTCCCACTCCGCATAGCGCAGATTGTTCTCATCCCCCGACTTGATGGGCTTCACCAGTACATTGCGTATCTCTCCGGTCTTCGACTTCACCTGCAGCATCACCTGCGTATCGGCCTTGCCGCGCAACAACTCGCGTTCATCCGGTACGCTCAGCAAGTCCGTTCCATCGAGGCTCACAATCACCTCGCCCTCATGCACCATCGAGTCCGGATGAGCCAGCGGAGGCGCCAGGTTCGGCAGATCCGGATCATGCAGATAGATATGTTCCACCACATAGCCACCGGCTTTTTCATCGCGCCGAAGCTCCGCTCCCAGCGCCGCCAGGCCAATTTCATCGGACGGCTTTCTCTCGTCTCCGCCATAAACAAACGTATGCAGCGCGGACAACTCGCTCACCATCTGCGCGATCACTTCGTTCAACTCGTCACGGTCCGACACCCGATCTACCAGCGGTAGATATCGGTCTCGCATCGCAGTCCAATCAACTCCGTGCATGTGCCGGTCATAGAAATAGTCCCTCTCCAGCCGCCACGCGTCCAGAAAGATCCCTCTGAACTCAGCCCTTGGCGTAGTCGAAAAGGTCCAATGCGAAAGATCGATCTTCGCCTTGCCGAGCACCTTCGGATCGCCGAGCCCGGAGGCCTTCACGTCGGAATCGACAATATAAAAATCATCCTGCTTGTGCAGAAGAATCTTCTTCCTGTCCAGCGAGACCTCATACCCTTTCACATCCGTCATCACGGTATCCACGTCATCGCCCTTGTTCGCGATGTCGAGACACTGCAACGACCTCTTCCGATCAGCCTCATCATTTGAGTTCAGCCAGCACAGCCGCTTCTCCGTAGCCTGCAGACCATCGTAGTTTCCCGCAGGAACCGGAACCTCTGTCAAACGTGCCTGGATGTCCGTGAAATCGATCTTGACCTCGGGAACTTTCTTCTTCTCCGCGTCCGCCTTTTCGGCATCTGCTTTCTCCCCGGCGTCATCTTTCTTCGCCTTGTCCTCTGCCTTGTCCTTGGTCTTGTCTGCTGCTTTCTTCTCTTTCTCTTTTTCCCGCTTCTCCTTCTCTTCCTTCTCCGGCGTCTCCGGATGCAGCTCATCGGGCGGCAGGAAAGGAGACCGAAGTCCCGATGTCAGTGCGAGTTCATAGATCTTCACCGGGCGATCAAAGTGCGGCTGTGGCATCCGTGATCCCCACGGAGACATCACCGTCGTCTTAAGCATCCTGTCCGAGAGGAAGTAGAGCCACTTGCCATCGGAGCTCCAGATCGGATTCACGCTGTTATAGCGATCGGAAGTAATCGTCGTGATCGCACCCGATTCCACATTCAACACCTTGGTCTGTGAAAACTGATTTTCCGCCGTCTCCACATACGCCAGCCACCGGCTATCCGGAGACCAGCTCAAATCCGAAAAGTCACCCGTCGTCGACTGCGCGATCCGCTTGCTCTGCTTCGTCTTCGTGTCATAGACCCAGAGTTGCTCATCCTTGTCGTGGTGAGCCAGCCATCGCCCATCCGGAGAGGGCACACCCTCCCAGCGCAGCACCTTCGCGTCGTGGGTCCATTGCTCCGGTTTACCTTCGCCATTCGCGGGATACTTCCAGAACTCCGTCTCACCGCTCTCGGTCGAAAGCGCAACAACGCTCTTTCCATCAGGCAGGAAACGGGCCCCGCGATATCGCGTCGCAGAATCGCCAGCGACCTTGATGATCCGTCCACTCCGTACAGGCAGCGTAAACACCTCGCCGCGTGCCGTGAACACGGCACTGCTGCCATCCGGCGCGATATGTACCTCCGTCAGATAACTCACGGGCTTCTTGACCCAGTGTTCGCGCATCTGGTCGAAGTCCGACATCAACGTGATCGGAATCACCGTCTCATGTCCCGTCTTCAAATCAAGAGACCACAGGTCCGCGCCGCACGCGTACACCATGTTTCCATCGGAGACAGAAGCAGCCTCAATATCGAATCCGTGCTGATGGCTCTCCTGCTTCAGGTCGTGCCCTTCCTGGTCCATGGACCAGACATTCATCACCCCATCCCGATCCGAGAGAAAGTACACGCGTCCATTCCAGAACATTGGATTGTGCGAAGTTCCCACCCAATCCGCCGCCATCGCTACAGCCTCTCCCTGTCCATCGAACCGCCATATGCTTTGAGGCCATCCGCCCTTGTAGCGTTTGGTGTTGCTCCACTGCTTCTCAAATCGCGTAAAGAACAA
The DNA here is from genome assembly GCF_000178955.2 of Granulicella mallensis MP5ACTX8. Lineage (NCBI taxonomy): Bacteria > Pseudomonadati > Acidobacteriota > Terriglobia > Terriglobales > Acidobacteriaceae > Granulicella > Granulicella mallensis. Next base: position 3,727,447 of record NC_016631.1, read on the forward strand.
CGTCTTTCCATCCGCCGAATACGCTGCCTCTGAACCCGTGGCCAGCGGCACCCTCTCACGTTCACCATGGCTGCCGACCAGCACCAGTCCAGGATCGGGCAGCGTTGAATAGCGATTCGTCGAAATCACCAGACGGCCATCTGGCTTCCATCCCACTGGAACTGCGCCACCATCCCAGGTCTTCCGCTGCGGCATCCCACCTGTAATCGGAATCGTATAGACCTCGTCCGGCCCCTCATACTGCGCAGAGAACGCAACTGTCAGCCCATCCGGTGAGATGCTCGCCATCCTCTCCAGACCGGGGCTGGAGGTCAACCTGTGCGCCGCACCACCATGCACGTTGACCGACCAGAGATCCCCTTCGGAGGTAAAGATCAGCGTGTCGCCATGCACTGCCGGATCGACATAATAGCCACCGTGCACCGCCTCATTCTCACTTGCATGTAGCGGCAGCAAACCAGGAATGCAGAGCACAAGAAGACTTGCAGCACAGCGAAACGCCTTCGAAGACACCATAGGCTGGAGAGTTCCTTTCGGTTCCTTAAGACCCTGCCATCGGCAAGGAATCTGACATTTCAATCTTCTGAAGGAGAATACTATCGATTTCCCAATCCAGGCCGCCAGCCGTGAAACTGGCCAAATGTCCGCAGATTGTTTCAGTAATACCTTTACATAGGTTTACGGTTCTCCAGGTGTTGGCTATGATCCAATTTAAATAGATTTGGAGAATTCTTGTGTTGGCACGAGCAGCTATGCGATGCCCGGTGACTCATTCCTCTAAACGGCCTGAACGTTTAGGACGGTGGCAATTGCGCGTGCCATTGTGGGGTTTTCTTCTAGCCCTCGTCTGCCTTGGCCCCAAAACCGCTATGGCGCAGTGTGCCGGCATCGCTTCGACACCGGGAGCTGCGGCCGATTGCGCAGCCCATGCAGTTCCGATGGACACGGTGATACAACTTGACCCTGTCCATCCCTACACCTTGGCCGAGTTGATCGACATCGCCGAGCACAACAATCCCCATACACGCATCGTATGGGAGCGCGCCAAGCAGAAGGCTGATGCGCTGGGCGTCGCAAAGAGTTCCTACTACCCTGTTCTCGCAGGTGTTGCCGCCTTTTCAGATGAACGCACCATCGAACCCTTCCCGAAGCCCTTGGCCCCCCGTGGTTACACCATGGTAGAAGTCCCGGCCGTCGTGCCCGAAGTCACGCTCGACTATCTTCTCTTCGACTTTGGACAGCGCGCGGCAAAAGTAGATGCAGCCACTGCCGAGAAGCTTGCCGCCGGAGCCAACTTTATCCAGGCCAACCAGCAAGTCGCCTTCTCCGTGGCCAGCGCCTATTACAAGCTGCTCACCGAGCAGGAACGCCTCGAAGCGGCACGCCAGACCCTGAAGACCGCCCAGGCGACGCAGGACGCCGCCGAGACACAGCTTCTCAACGGCCGCTCCACACTACCGGACGTCTTGAATGCACGTGCGGAAACCTCGCAGGCCGTCTTCGATCTCGAATCAGCCGACGGTGACGAGAAGGTTGCACGGGTAGCACTGACGGAAGAGCTCGGCGTAGAGCCCTCGCCAGACATCAACGTTGACGGGCAGAAGAATGCCCCCCTTCCTGACGCCCTGACTCTGCCGATCAACACGCTGATCGGCCGTGCCATGTCAGACCGTCCGGATCTCATGGCGCAGGTTGCAGAGATTCGAGCCGCCGACGATGCCATCCGTTCCGCAAAATCCGAATATCTTCCGAAGATCTCACTCTCGGCGAATGGAGCTCAAACCTCCATTTGGCCCACTACTGACTTCGGTCAGCTTGGAAATGCCAGTGAGCCAACATGGTCGGCAACGGTGGGCGTGCAGTGGAGGATCTTTGACGGTGGTGCGCGGAAGAACGAACTGGCTGAGGCCCGATCGAAGAAACGCGAGGCCCAGGATGATCTGAGAGAAAAGCGCGATCAGGCTACACGAGAGGTCTGGACAGCCTATATCGCCTTCCGCGCGGCACTTCGCAAACAAGATGCCGCTGTAGCGCTCCTTGCCTCCGCAAACTCTTCTTACTCCGCCTCGCTCGAAGCTTACAAATATGGAGTTAAAAATTTGATCGATGTCGTCACAGCGGAAAAGCAGTTGGCGCAGGCACGTTACTCCAGCGTCTCCGCGCGATCTCAGCTCTTTCTTGAAGCGGTCTCTCTGGAATTCAGCACCGGCAACCTGTTGCGGCCACAACCGCCGGCAACGAAGACATCAACTCCGCAACCTCAGGATGGCCAACCACAATGACCCGAAGAACTTCCATCTTCGTTCCAGCGATCTTCCTGCTTTGCACCGGATGCGGCCGCGCGCCGTCCATCGATATCATTGGTTCCTTCTTTCCCGTCTGGATGGTCTGCCTAACAATCGCGATCGTTCTCGCCTCTATCCTGCGGCTCATCTTGCTGCGCTATCAATTCGAGGCGGAGATCGGTCCCGTTGCCCTCTTCTACCCCTCCGTCGTCATCCTCTTCAGCTGCCTGCTGTGGTTGATCTTTTTTCGCTGAAGCAAATCTCCTGTAGGTGTATAGCGAAACCACGAAATTTATGGCCGTTTTTCCCCAGAAAAACGGTACTGAAAGCCCGATTCAACTACCCAGTAACAGGAGATTTGCTTTAAGGACATCGTATGGATCAAGAGACGCAAAGCACGCATCGCAAACGCCTCGGCCGCTGGGTTCTCATCGGTGTCGTCATCGCTGCGGTACTTACTCTCCTGCTGACCGTCTATCAGGTCGATCGTCACCCGCGAACGGATGACGCCAACGTCTGGGCTAACTACATTGAGATCGCACCGGAGGTTAGCGGACGGCTCGTCCAATTGCCCGTGAAGGACAATGCTTTTGTGAAGAAGGGCGACCTACTGTTCGTCATCGATCCGCGCCCCTATGAATACGCACTACAACAGGCACTGGCCGACCAGGACCTGCTGGAACAGCAGATCATCGACGAAGCACGCAAGATCGCCGCACAGAACAGCTCCGTCGACGCTGCCACCGCCGCGGTTCATGTCTCGAAGACTGGCATTCAAACCGCCAGCAGCAGCATCGATCTGGCCAAAGCCGCTGTCACTCGAGCACAGGCAGCCAGTGCCGCGGCCGAGGCGCGGTTGAAGTATGCGACCAACGACCTCAACCGCATCCAGCCCTTGCTGCAAAAGCAGTACGTCACAGTCGACCAGGTCGATCAGGCCAACACTGCTGTGCGCGTCGCGCAGGGAAACTACGACGAATCTCAGGCCGCACTCGCCCAGTCACAAGCCGCACTAAATCAGGCAGTGCTGCAGCACGAACAAGCCGGGAATACCGCCGTAGAGTCGCAGGCCCGGTTGGGCCAGGCGATCCACACCGTCGACCGCGTAGAGACCTTGATAGCGCAGAGACCCGCCAGAGCCTCCAGGGTCGACAGTGCACGGCTCGACCTCGAGCGCACGCGCGTACTCGCTCCCTTCGACGCTTACGTCACCAGCATGAATATCTCTGAAGGCGCTTACGCCCGTCCCGGCAGCCCCCTGTTTACGCTCATCGATAGCCGCAACTGGTACGTCATCGCCAACTATCGCGAGTCCAAGCTGAAAAACATCCACATCGGTTCGCCGGTCGATGTCTACGTGATGGCACATCCGGACCACAGGTTTGAAGGCCATGTGGAGAGCATCGGCTACGGCATCTTCCCCGAAGACGGCAAGCAGGCCGATGGCCTGCCCAATATCGAGCGCACCCTCAACTGGGTCCACCTCTCGGCGAGGTTCCCGGTCCGCGTGCATATTGATAATCCCGACCCAAGCCTGTTCCGCATTGGAGCCACCGCTGTCACGGTTGTGAGGTAGGGTATGGCCGCAAACCTCGGGGCTACGAGCCTAAGCACATGGATCGATCGCTTCTGGCAAGACCTGCAGCCGATGCCAGGACGGCTGAACAGCTCCCTGCGTGTCGTTCTCTCCACCGTCCTCACGCTCATCCTTCTGATGACGCTGAGGATGCCCTCTGCCTCGATAGGCCTTTACTTTGTCTTTCTCGTCGGGCGTGACTCCCCTTCAGTCTCGCTCAGGTCCGGTCTCTTCTCCGTAATAGCCTTTGCTGTTACGGTAGCTACCGTTCTCGGCGTCGTCGCCCTTACAGACAACAATCCCGTAGCACGGCTTCTGAGCGTCTCTGTAGTTGTCTTCCTCTCGGGAATGCTGATGCTCTCCACGAACCTTACAGTTCTGGCCTCCACCTGGGGATTCATCTACTGCACACTGATCGCATTCTGGGAGACACAAGCCCCCTCCGACTATCTGGTCAAGCAGTCGCTGTACCTCATCGGAACAGTCTCGATTGCAGTCCTGTGTTCTGTCGCCGTCGAATATTGCTTTGGAGTCAAACATCCCGCCACAGAGCTCCAGAATCAGCGCAGGATTCGCTACGAGGCGCTCAGCAGAATGTTCTCTCTGTACGCGCAGGGCGCTACACGGGAACAACTCACCCCAGCGGTGATCGGCGTCTCTCGCCTCGCCGCCTCGGGGCAGAACGGAATGCTGCAGCTCTACAACACCATCGTCGATCGCAAGCTTGATCCGGGAGCGCTGCCCATTGGAACGCGTGTCCGCATCACCATGCTGGCGCAACTGATGGACGTCTCCGCTGCCTTCGGCACACAAAATCTCACCGTTACAGACCCGGAGCTTCAACGCCGCTGTGGCCACATCGCCGCCCTCTGCCTGGATCTCATCCATGACATCAGGCCGAAGGCCAGAGAGCTGGAAGAGCAGAGATATACGGGAACCACCAACCTGCTCGATCGCGTCGATGAAAATCTCCACGCCATTCTCTCCATGCCCTCGGAGGTAGGGGGAGAAAAAAACAAAGAACTAGTCGCATTGCCTTCGAGCAAAACTCCTATCTTTATCCCCGGCGCTTTCACACGAAAGGAAACCGTCGCCTTCGCACTCAAGCTCAGCCTGTGCGCTACGATCTGCTACATCATTGTTCGCGCCGTTGATTGGCCAGGGATCTCTACCTCGGTCATCACGGTTGTAATTGCAGGACTCAGCACCAGTGGTGCGATTAAGCAGAAGCTCATCTTTCGTCTCGTAGGCGCTGCCATTGGTGGTCTGATCTTTGGAATAGGATCTACGATCTACCTCTTCCCGCACATGGATTCAATCACCTCCCTGGTCCTGCTCATCGCAGCCATCTCGATGCTTGCAGCCTGGTGGGCCGGCGGACGCCAGTTCAACTATGTAGGTCTGCAGATTGCGTTCGCCTTCTACCTCGTAGCTTTCGAAGGCTTCAGCTCACCCACCCAGCTTGCGCCCGCCCGTGATCGCCTCATCGGCATTCTTCTTGCGCTCGTCGTCATGGCGTTCGTCTTCGACCTGCTCTGGCCGGTACGCACCGTAACCGCCATGAGAGGCTCTCTGGCAGCGATGATGCAACTTGCTACGGACTATCTGCAGAAAGCCAGCACAATCAGCGGACTTCCCGTGCTTCGGCAAGAAGCCGATGCTATTCGCGACCAACTCGGCAAGACAGTTGGCACAGTCCGGGCCATGAGCGAAACGGTAGAGTACGAGTTCGGCGCTGACGTCAAACAACAGCTCGTCTCCAGCGAAATGATCCTAGGAGCCTCGCTGACCTTAGTCGCCTTCTTCTGGAATCAATTTGCTGTCCTGCATCGTGAAGAGGACCTCGACTTTCTACAGCAACCCGAACTCATTGCGATGCGCCTCAGGATGGCGGAGGGCATGAAGACGATGGCCAACGCAACCGTAAAAAAGACTGAATTCGCAATGATAGCTCCCGGCACACTCGTCGAAGCCTCGCTGCTCGATCATCCCCGTTATGGTGAGTTTGCCCGAAATTCAGTCGATCGATATCAAGAGCTGGAGAAGGTCGTGCTGCGTCTCACAACACTGGCATAAGTGCCAGCTTCACGGAGATGGCCCCGTTACAAACCACCCTCGCCCATCTTGTGAATCACCTGCCCGATGATGAGCACGTTGTTCAGGTCATCGCCTTCGATGAACTCATCCGGATACTTCGCCTTGTCAGGATTGTCGCTCACAACGCGCAACCGGCCGTCGGCCAACTGGTACAGCCTCTTCACCCGCGCCTCGCCCGCATAGGCCAGTGCAAAGAGCCGCTCATTCCGAATCCGCGTCATGCCCAGATGGATCACGACTTTATCGTTGTCCCAAAGCGTAGGCTGCATGGAGTCGCCGCGCACCCTGGCCACCCGGATCTCCTCCGGTTTGGCCTTCACATCCTTCAGCCACTTCCGTGTAAAGTGCAGCTTGTAGCGTGTCTCGGCAAACTCAAGAATCGGCGCACCAGGTCCACCCGATACATCCATCTCGTACACCGGAATCATCACTCCGGTCTCAGGATCGAAGTCCTCATCGTCCACCATGCCATGAATCGCAAAGGCCTCGACCTTGACGGAGCCAGGACTGCCCTCAACTCCATCCCCCTTGAGCAGGTGACGAACCGTCGTATGCAGCTTGTGTGCCGCGGCATCGAGAAACTCAGCCCTGATCTTGTCAGGCTGTGTTTCCCCACTCTCCCATTGCGAGATCGCGGCCCCACTGATGCCGATCTCGGACGCAAGCCCTCTCTGCGTATAGCCATGCGCTGTGCGGATTCGCTTAAAGCGTTCCCCAAAGTTTTCCATAGAAAAAGTTTAGCGCACTTATCAAGATAAGTGCTTGACAATAATAAAAAGCGTACTAATCAAGTAACTACCTTAGTGGACTTTGAATTCCGTAGACGCCTTCAGAGCTTTAGTTACTTCACCGGCGATATCGTTCTGGACCATCAAAATGTCGTGTAACGGACGATCGTAGGTCTCAGACCAAACCACAAACCCGTTGTCCGCGCGAACTAGTCGCGCGGCAACCCGTAGCCTGTCGCCCGATTTGCGCACGCTCCCATCGAGCACATAAGCGACGCCCAGCGTCCTGGCGATATCGGCGACGGGTATCTGTTTACCCTTGAAATAGAACGAAGAAGTCGCGCCCGGTACTCGAAGGTCCGGAATCTTGCTAAGTTTATCGATCAACTCCTCCGTCATACCATCAGCGAAGGGCTCCTCATTCATCTCTTCGGTAAGGTCGAGAAACGGCAGCACAGCAATGGATTTCTGCGTCTGCACAACAGACGCGGGCGGAGTTGGCAGGTGGCTGTTCGTGATTCTGCCATGGAACAGGAAGGCAACACCAAGCGTGAGACAAAGCGCCACGCCAGCAACCACCATGAACCCGGCCCTGAACCGCTTGCCGAATGCTGGCACATCAGGATCGGCTGATACCGCGGACTCACCAGGCAAAACTGGAGAAGACTCATCCACCCAGGGGCTGACCTTCGCCACCATCCGGTACCCTAACCGCGGCACGGTCGCGATGTAAGCGGGCTGCCTGGAATCATCTCCGAGCAGACGGCGAAGCGAAGCCACAGCCTGGTAGACGGAATCCTGAGAGACGATCACCCCAGACCAGACCTGGTTGAGCAAGTCATCGATACTGACGACCTCGCCCGCGTGCTCGGCAAGGCACAGCAGCAGTCGCATCGTTCGCGCCTCCAGCCGAGCCGTCTCACCCTCTCGTGAGATCTGACCGGACGCCGGATTGACGCACCAGTCACCGATGCGAAGCATTGTCGTGGCCGGAGCGCTCATGCGGGATCGGTGATTACCCTCTGCCTCATAGAAAGTGGCGTTCGCCGATTATACCGACAGCCTGAAGAACATCGGAAAAGCTCCGGTCACCCCTGCACCTTATGACGCCCCCCCTGACGATACAGCGTTATTTCAGAACTATTCAGAGTGTTTCAGGCCAGCCTCAGGACTTCCCAACCTCTTCTGGATACCGTAAGCCATAGCCCGCGATGAACGTCAGGTCACCTTACTAGCAAATCAAAGTGAAAGAGAGAACATCGGACAATGGAAGACTCTGTACCTGGATCATGGAGCAAAAGGAACGCGCTCCTGGCAATCGCTATAGGCGGCATGATTGCCGGAGCTTTGGACCTTACACAAGCCTGCATCCTGTTTGGATGGGACATCCCCCTCTCGATTGCGGCCGGCCTGATTGGGCCGAAGGCCCTCCATGGAGGCGCCGGCACTTATGTTCTCGGTGTCTCTTTGCACTTCGTTATTGCTCTCTCCGCAGCGACGATTTACTACGCTGCAAGCCGCAAGCTCGGCTTTCTTATAGAGCATCCGCTGGTATGCGGCTTGTTCTACGGTGCCGCCATTGAAACGGTCATGAACCTTATCGTCTTGCCGCTCTCCGCGCTCCACGCAAGAGGACCTTACGAACTTCATGACCTGCTTCAAGGCCTGCTAGTACATATGGTCGTAGCTGGGCTGCCAATCGCTTTCAGCATTCGGCGATTAGCGAATAATCCTATGCGCGCCATAAAGCCCTAGAACCTGTCATCAAGTTGCTTTTGTTTTTCTGGTTGTCATTCCGGCCCTGAGCGTAGTCGAAGGGGAGTGAACCTGCTTCCTCCCTTTTTCGCCAGTGATGCCACAAACGTTATGCTTCAACCCAAATATCGTTTCGGTTCGCGCCTACATGTTTTCGGGGGGGACGAGCGAAGAAAGGGAAAACAATAGGTCGCTCGCTACGCGCGAAATAACTGCCAGAAAAGCAAAGGCAACAACCTCTCTTTATCCAGCTACGGCACTAGCACTCAACGAATCTGCGAAATAGCCTGCGCCCAGCAGACGATAGAAATTAAGGACTTTAGCCAGAGAGACTACAACAGGCAATGCTGCCAGAAACAATTAGAAGTTGAACGCCAACCCACCCTGAAAAGCGCGCGGCATCTGGGCGAGGAACAAAGTCTGCCCATCCGGCGCGAGAACCGGCTGATAGCCCTGCTCCAGTAGGTTCGTAGCCTCTACGACCGCATCCAGTCCTTGCGGAAGAAATCTTCCGCGCCAGAGCCGTTGCCGCACATAGAAGCCCACATAGGCTTCTCCAGCATCCGCATTGTAGGCATTGACCTGCGTAAGCGTACGCACGGGCTGCCAGCGATACTCTGCCTTCAGCGAAGTTCCCGTACGCTGAATCTTTCCCCGCAACGACACGCTGGCCGCCTGAACGGTATGAGGCGCAATCTGGTTCTGGACATCGCTTACAGCGAACGACGGCTCCAGGCTGCTCCGCAACGCCGTACCCAGGTCATACTCCACCCACGCCGAGAGCGAAGACGTCAGCGGCTCTACCAGCGTGGCACTAACGCCGCGCCCGGTATATCCATCAGCCGTCAGACGGAAGGCTCCTGTTGTCGGGTCCGTAACCATTCCCAGACCGCCCGCACTCAACTCTTCGAGATCGTTGCGGTCGATCAGGCCATTGCCCTCAAGGGCTGCATTGGAAAACTCGTCATGGTAGGCAGCCACCGTGATCGAACGCTCCCCACCCAGCTTGCGGGTGATCGAAACCTCTTGATGGCTTCCCTTCGCGTCCAGTGGACGTCCCGCCGCATCGGACAACACTCCCACCGGAGGCTTCAGATCGTCCAGATCGTCGGAGCTCTGTAACGTACGGCCTGTCGCGTAGCGATACTCCACCATCACATTGGAAGTGGGCTTTACCTTGACTCGCACAAACGGTTCGGAGGTAAATCGACTTGCAGCCAACCGTTCCGCCTGGATCAGGGTTCCAGCATCGATCATGACCGCATCGCCCAGATTCAGTTGTTCTGCGCTGGCCAGTTGCAGCACCTGCAACCCGGTACCGTCTCCATAGGTCAACTCAGGATGCGACTGGTAGCTCGAGACCATCCGCATGCTTCCGCCAAGCGGCGAACGGCGCTCATAACCAGCGGTCATCTCGACTGAAGCTCCTTCTGGAACTCCCGGCCGTGGGTCGCCGATCTCGGCGCGCATAACCGTGTTATCGCCATTTCTAAGGGTGTGGTTCAGGATCAACGTCTGATGGACGCCACCTTCACCAAAAGCACCATCGCTGCCGGACACGGTTACACGACCCTGCAGGCCCAAACGATGGCCTTCCTCTGTGTCCGAGGAATTCGGTGCTTTGTCATCATCGGAGCCGACGAGCCGCAGCAGAGGACGGTTAGCCGTCGATCGCAGCGTCCACTTCCAATCGTCGACCGGTTCATCGGCACGACGCTTTTGTGCCGGCAACCAGTTTTCCGCTTCGAACAAGGTGCTCATCGTCAGGTTGACGATGGCGGCTGCGCCCGCCTGCAGCTTCAGATTTGCCCGCGTTACCGGAACAAGAAATGCCGCCGTCGCACGAATCTGATATTGCCCCGGAATGATCGAAGCCAGACGATAACGTCCCTGGTCATCCGTGAAAGCAGTGGCAATCGCACCAGCATCGGCTGAGAGCAGTTCCACCACGGCGCCCATCTGCGGTGTTCCGTGCGCGTCGCGGACTACGCCGGAAACGATGGCGTAGTTCGACGCGGCAAAGCACGACCCGGTCAAACCGAGCAATACCGCCAGCAGCATACCTGGTACAAACACTTTCACCGCGCTATTATGCCCTCGCGCGCCCGACTCTCCAAAGATGGACGTCCCTGAAGTACCTGAGACGCTGGTGCCTGTGCTATGAAGCTGGCCATCGCGATCCGGTCTGCGTGGCATTGCTTCATCTTATTTCTACTGCTCCACGGTAAATGGTGCGGACTCCGCAATGTGCTGCTGCGAGATTCCGTCATTCACCTTGATCGTTACCTGGTACTTGCCCGGTGGCAGACTGGCCAACGGCATCGTCTTCTCCAGAGTCAACTGGTCTGCATTGGGGTTCAGCTTCGACGCCGACTCCTGAGAAACCAGAACCTGTTTGTTGGTCGCAAGATCCAGAACCTGGTACTCAATGGTTGCGTCGTTCTTCTTGGTGCTGTCCGAGATGCCCAGGTTATACACCTGCATCCAGAAGTTGAGGTTCTGTCCGCGATGGAAGGTTACCGGCGTAGAGATAGTCGCCGGAACGCGCGGGATGACCTTCGTGTTTCCGATGACAAAGTTGCCCGTGCCTACATCCTTCGTGGGCACCCGCTCCATCGAACCCGCCAGGATCAACGATGACGCGGCTAACCGATCATCGTCATACTTCGGAACCAGAACGCTGCGCCGCCAGACACCCACGTGGTCGGCGTTGTTGTCGTCCTTGATAGCAATCTCGATCTTGTAGTTGCCCGGAGGCAGCGGCAACGCCTTCCAGTACACCTGAAGGCCGTTCTTCGTCTTATCCAGCAGGTCGGCAGGGGTTTCCACCGTCACCGTGTCTTCAAACGTTTGTACGATATGGTGGGTCATTGTGCTCACGCGCCCACGAATATCCACGACACCACGAGCGTCGCCATCCTTAGTGTTATAGGTAATGTCGCTATTACGAATCTGCAGCGTGATCGGCACCATGACCGTGTCATTGGTCAGCTTCACATAGTCGGTCCGAACGTCGAACAGGAAGGGCGGACCAGTCAGCACTTTGGCCGTACCCAGAAACTCATCCAGATCGGCAAACTTCACAGGAGGCGGCGCCATGATCTTGGCGAACGTGTCCAGGCGATCGAACTGCTTGCCCTGGTTGCTGGAGGCCATGGGACCATCACCCAGCTGCTCCAGACCACCACCGCTGAAACGATCAGCTTTGGTCGACTTGCCCATCTGCTCATAGAGCGTCTGGCCAGCACCGGGGACGTTCTTCAAGGCGTCCTTCTCCGAACGATCGATCGTAGCGTGATAGTCGCCGCACATGCAGGTATCGACGAACTCGATGTCGATATTGTCACCCACATTGGACAGATACCGGTAGTGCCACACTTCGAAGGGATAGGTCGACGTATTGCCGCCGCCCTCTTCCATCGGGCGGTCATAGTTGCCGCCGGAAGGATGCGAATCAATGCTGTCCGGCTTGCCGTAAGCAATATAGATATGGCCGCGGTCGGTCATCCAGCCGGGTTTGCCGGCGGCAAAGTGCTCGTTGGCATAGGCGATGCGCGCATAGTGCTCATCGCGAAACTCATTTTCAGGCGACTCGGGATTCGGGTTGCGACGCAGCCAGAATTGCTCGATGAACTGATCGCGCTCTTCATCGTTGGCGAGTCCCTTGAAGGCTCGGGCCTCTTCGTCGGTGATGATCCACCGTACATCCTCATTCAGCCACTGCTTGTACTCACCCTTAAGTTCCTGTCTGGTGAGTTCGCGGCGCTTCTTTTCCTGGCTGTCGCTCAATCTGCGCTTCAACGGATCGGGCTTTTCCTCGATCGGAGGCGACTTCACGACGGTACCACTGCCATCCTGTAAAACCTGTTGATCAGGCTGTGCCGGCGCCGTCTGCGCGTGTGCTCCTGGGGCCATACCTGAGAGCGCCAGGATCGTTATCGCAGATAGAAAAAATCGGACTTGCATGGGTGCCGGCTCCTTGAGTTAAGACCCCACCATTCTATGCCCCGCCACCCCCCTTTCACAAGCGACGCGCACAACCCCTGGCCGGGGTTTCGCATCTGGGCCAGCTCGGCTCATCTAGCGGGCACGCGGATGCGTCTCTTCATACACCCTCTGCACCTGCCCGACCGTCAGTTGCGTGTATCGTTGCGTGGTCGAAAGCCGCTCATGCCCGAGCATCTCCTGGATTGCTCGCAGGTCCGCGCCCTCCTCGAGCATGTGCGTTCCGAACGCATGGCGCAGGGTATGGGGATGTACATCGGCGGCAAGGCCCCGGCTCAGGGCAATGCGCTTGACGATGCGTCCGACACTGCGAGTCGTCAGCCGGCACGCGCCGCGCATGCGCAGGTTCATCAGCAGTGCGCCGTCATGCACCAGCTTCGCCTTCCCCGCCGCCTCAAGCCGCGCCTGGCGCTGGGGCAGATAGGCCCGAATCGCTGCCGCCGCCTCATCGCCCAGTGGAACCAGCCGCTCCTTTTTCCCCTTGCCGAAGACCCGGATCGCATCGTCGTGCCAGTGAATGCTTTCGAGGTTCAACCCCACAAGTTCCGAGTTGCGAATGCCGCAGCCATACAGCAGCTCAAAGATGACGCGATCGCGCTCCGGCCACGTCGCGGCCTCTTCTCCATCCTCCCCCTTCGTGCCCGCACTCATTGAGTTCAGAACGCGGTTCAGCTCTTCCATCCCCGGAACCCTGGGAAGATGCTTGGGCAGCTTCGGAGTACTCACCAGCGACGCTGGATTCGCCTCGACAAAGCCCGACTTCGCAAGCCACTTGAACCAGCTTCGTACCGCCGCCAGCGCCCGCGCCGCACTGGCCTTCGTCAGCCCCTTGTCATAGAGGACTGCCAGATAAGCCCGGATGTGCGTGTGCTCCACGCTGCGAATATCCGCATCTTCGCCCAGCAACTCGCCAAGAAAATCGGCAAATCCACGAACCTCGCGCGAGTAAGCCCGCAGCGTGTGCTCAGACGCACCCCGCTCATCGCGCATCATCGCGAGAAAACTCTCTGCCAGCTCATGAAAGTTACGTCTCTTCACGATGCCCTCTCTTGTAGAGGAGTGGAATGGACCTTCGCCCGCGGATGATGCAACCGATGCACCTGCTTCAACCGGTCGATCGCCAGATGCGTATACACCTGCGTCGTCGCAATGTCCGCATGCCCCAGCAGTGTCTGTACGGTGCGCAGGTCCGCTCCATGCTCGACCATGTGCGTCGCGCAGCTATGGCGCAGCTTATGCGGACTGGCATGGGAGTTCACACTGCGCACCATCTGCCATACTTTCTGCGTCGTCAGAGGATTGCCGCGCACGGAAAGAAACAGCGTCCGCTGCACCCCTGACTTCGAGCGCATCAACTCCGGTCGTCCGCGCTGCACATACGCCTCCAGGGCCTCAATCGCCGAGCGCCCAATCGGCACAATGCGCTCCTTGTCTCCCTTGCCGCGCACCTGCACACTCGCCGATTCAAGCCGCAGATCTTCCTGCCGCAGCGAGACAATCTCTCCCACGCGCAGCCCCCCGGCGTACAGCAACTCCAGAATCGCGTGGTCGCGCAGTGACGCTCCATCCGCCGCATCGCTCCGAGCCGCAACCCCGGTACGCTCCAGCATCTCGTTCACTTCAGTCTCGGCAAGGCTCTTGGGCAGCACCTTCCAGCTCGATGGCGACTCGATATTCACCGTCGGATCGTGAGGAATGCGCTTATCCATCAACAGCCAACGGTAGAACCCGCGCAGACAACTCAACTTACGCGCCACGGAGCGCGATTCGATACCATGCTCCCGCAGATGCTGCATAAATCCGCTGACGCTCTCCTGCCGCGCCGTCAGCAGCGTTGCGTTCGCCCCCTCCAGGAACTCCGCAAACATCTCCAGGTCCCGCTGATAGGCCTCGCAGCTCAGCGGACGCAACCCTCGCTCCACGCGAAGATGCGTCATATACTCGCGCAGCAGACTGGCAGCGTTGATCGTTGGCGACGGCAAAGGCATACCTTTGATTCTTGCTCTCCACGAGGCCCAGCGCCAGCCCCCTGAACCACGCTTGCCAAGTATCCACACCAACCCACCCTTTGTGATACAAGGCCATTGCCTTTGTTTTTCTTGTTGTCATTCCCGCAGGGAATCTGCTTCCCGAATCACCACAACCGCACAAGTAAGGCAATAAACGCCAGAAGCAGATTCCCCACTGGTAAACTTAACCTCTATGTTTGAGAACCTCTCCGAGAAGCTGCAACGCTCCTTCAAGACCCTGCGCGGCCAGGGCACCCTCACCGACGAGAACATCAACGACGCCCTGCGCGAGATCCGTCTCGCCCTGCTCGAGTCCGACGTCAACCTCAACGTCGCCAAAGACCTCATCGAGCACATCCGCACCAAGGCCCTCGGCTCCCAGGTCGCCACCGCCCTCTCGCCCGCCGAGCAGATCGTCAAGATCGTCCGCGACGAGCTCGTCGAAGTTCTCGGCCGCGACACCGCCCGCTTCAAGTTCGCCTCACAGCCGCCCACCGTCATCCTCATGGCCGGCCTGCAGGGCTCCGGTAAGACGACCACCTCCGGCAAGCTCGCCCAGTGGCTCAAAAAGGGCGGCCACCGCCCCATGCTCGTCTCGGTCGACGTCTATCGTCCCGCCGCGCGTGAGCAGCTCAAGGTCGTAGCCCAATCCATCAACGCCCAGATCTACGAGGGCGACACCAAGGGCGAAGCCGCCGGTACTCCGCTCGTCGAGCGCCTCGCCCGCGAGGCTCGCCGTGAAGCCGCGAACTACGGCTGCGACATCCTCATCGTCGATACCGCCGGCCGTCTCGGAATCGACGAGGCCCTCATGGAGGAGATGGCGCTGCTCAAGAAGCAGCTCAATCCCTCCGAGATTCTCTTCGTCGCCGACGCGATGACCGGCCAGGACGCCGTCAACTCCGCCAAGGCCTTCAACGACAAACTCACCATCACCGGCTCGATCCTCACCAAGATGGACGGCGACTCACGTGGCGGTGCGGCGCTCTCCATCCGCCAGATCACCGGCCAGCCGGTCAAGTTCCTCGGTACGGGCGAAAAGTCCGACGCCTTCGAACCCTTCCACCCCGACCGCATCGTGGGCCGCATCCTCGGCATGGGCGATATCGCCACGCTGCTCGAACGCGCCGACGAAAAACTCGACAAGACCAAGGCCGAAGCCTTCGCGAAGAAGGCGCTCTCCGGCGATGGCTTCACCCTCGAAGACTTCCGCGAGCAGCTTCGCCAGATCAAGAAGCTCGGCAGCATGCAGTCGATCCTGAAGATGTTGCCCTCCGTCGGCCCCTTCGCGGGCATGCAACAGGCCGCGGCCAACGTCGATGAGAGCCAGTTCACGCGCGTGGAATCGATCATCAACTCGATGACCAACAAAGAGCGCCAGAACTCGTCGATCATCAACGGCAGCCGCCGCAAACGCATCGCGATGGGCGCAGGCGTCCAGGTCTCCGAGGTCAACAACCTCCTGAAACAGCACGCCCAGATGAGCAAGATGTTCAAGACCATGGGTGCTGGCGGAAGCAAGATGCAGCAGCGCCTCATGAGCCAGATGCAGGGTGGGCAGCGGTTCGGAAGATAAGGTCACAATGGCACTAACTGGACGATAGGCTTCAGATCTGAAGCCCCAAATGCTATCGTTATGCCATGCAAGTGACCATCGACATTCCGGACACTCTTGCCGCCCAGCTCTCAGCAGCGGGCAAGAATCCCTCACGGGCAGCTCTTGAAGCCCTGGCCGTCGATGGTTATCGCACCCGGCAACTATCTGAAGGCGAAGTCCGCACGATGTTGGGATACGAAACCCGCATGCAGGTCCACGAATTGCTCAAGGAGCATGGAATCTATCTCAATTTTTCTGTCGAAGATCTTCAGCAGGATATAGAGACTTCCGACAGACTTTTCGAACGATCAACTGCAGCATAAATCTCCCCAGATGATCGTCGTTGCCGATACAAGTCCCCTGAACTATCTGGTGCTCATCGAGCATATCGATGTTCTTCCTAAGCTCTATGGCTCGGTTGTCATACCGATAGCCGTCAGAGAGGAATTGCTCGTTCCGCTCGCCCCACAGCCTGTAAGACGTTGGATCGAGAGCGCTCCCGACTGGTTGGAAGTTCGCGATTCTGGCGCCATCACTCTGAGCTTTGATCCCAAACTTGATGCAGGAGAGCGCGAAGCTATTACGTTGGCGCACGTTCATCGAGACAGCTTGCTACTTATCGATGAGGCTCTCGGCCGACAGGAAGCCCGGCATTTTGGCATCGAAATTATCGGCACACTCGGCATCCTCCGCTACGCACATCTGCGAGGTCTTCTCGATCTAAACGAGGCAGTAAAGAGTCTACAGACGACCACATTTCAAGCCTCTCCTTCTCTCATCAAGTCCGTGCTTGCATCTGTTTAGACGACTGAAGCAATAGGCGCCTGTCTCACAACACCCCATCCCAAAACCGCAACTCCGCCTCCTGCGGCTTCTCTTCCACTCTGCTCTGCGTATCCAGAACCATCGTCTGCCGCGCCCCATTGACATACTGCGGCCACTCCGGAAACCCCGGCGCCCCTGGTGTCTTCCCCTGGATAAACGCCACCCAGGCCTGGTGCATCTGCTTGGCCAGCGCCGCCTCCGCAGCCGCATTGTCGATGTCCCGATTCGGCTTGTCCCACGCCAGTCCCAGGTCCTCCGAGTGGTATGCATAGCTCTTGAGCCTGCCGCTGCTCGGCGCAAAGTCCAGCCGATACATCCACGCGCTTCCACCGCCGCGAACATGAGCATCCGCCACGCGCATCGACGGCACCCAGTACTCCTCCGCCGTCAACGCACGAATCCGTAGCCGCTCTTCGTTCATCTCCGGATACAGCGCCTTGTACTTCGCATACACCGCCTGGAACCGTTCCAGCGGCACATTCCCCAGGTCGGCCGCGGTCGCATCGTGCGCCGGATGCGGCCCCACAAACAGCGCGCTCTCATCGCGATTGGTCCCGATCAGCAGTCGCTTCCCGCGCGTCGATCCACCTGCCGAACCACCTGCGATCGTCTCCACCGGAAGCTTCGGCAACAACGTGCCATCGATCTCTGTGCGCAACGGAAAGTGCTGCGGCCAGCTATCGATAAAGCTCGTCTGCGCCGTCATCAACTCCGTCGCCGAAGCCGTCTTCAAACCGGCAGCCCCACGCGCACCCCACACGTCTCCAAAGCCCTTCGCCACCGCCGTTGCATTCGACGCAGGCCACACGCGCTCCGCTCCGCCGCTCTCCGAGATCATCTGATGGAACAAGCCCTGCGCCTCCGGCACACCCATCAGAATGTCTGTCAGCTTCGCTCCCGCGGACTCACCACCCAGCGTCACCCGTGCAGGATCGCCGCCAAACGCAGCGACGTTCTCCTGCACCCACTCCAGCGCCAGCATAAGGTCGCGCAACGCATTGTTGCCCGAGCCGGCATACTCCGCCCCCAACAGCGGCCCCATATTCAGGAACCCCAGCACGCCCAACCGGTAGGTGACAGTAATACAGATAATCCCCTCGCGCGCGAATTCGGTGCCATCGAAGATTGGGGCAAACGAGTTCCCGCCCGTAAAGCCGCCGCCGTGGATCCACACATACACCGGCAGACCCGCACCGCTCTTCGCGGCCGCGCCTTCCAGTGCCCATACATTCAGGTACAGACAGTCCTCACTCTTGCTGACCGCCGGATCGCCCGTCTGTATCGCCGCAGCCGCAAAGCGCGTCGCATCGCGCTCGCCCTTCCACGCAGCCTTCTTCACAGGAGGCCGAAAGCGCAGCGGCCCCACCGGCGGCTCGGCAAACGGGACACCGCGAAACACTCGCACCCCATCCGTACTCTCTCCGCGCAAAACACCGTTGGGAGTCCTCACCACACACGGCCCCGCCGTTCCCTGTGCAAACAGCCTGCGTCCCTGCAACGACAGCGCCACCATCGCGCTCTTTGCCAGAAACCCTCTGCGATTCATGCCACGTTCGATCATCCCGCCATTCTAGTGGGACAACTACCTGTAACACTCCTTTTATGTCCACAAAGCCCTGCTCCGTGGTACAAATAACCAACGCATGAGCACCCCTATTTCATCTTTCGCTGCTCTGCCCTCGCCTGCGCGTACGCGTTGTTGTTGTACAGGCCATAGCTGTCTGCGCTAAGCAACTGTCTGCGCTAAGCGCCCCTGCCCCACCCCAAAAATCCAGATCAGAACAGCCGCGGCCTTTTTCCATGCACCTTCGCTGCTGCTGTTAAGGAGCCATTCCATGCCGGCCAATTCCCGCCGCCTCTCGCCAGATACCTGGGCCGTTCTACTCTCACTCGGCCTCGCTCTCCTCATTCGCTTCGGCGTCCTCAAAGTAGTGCCCTGGTAGGAAAGGAGACCCCATGTCCACAAGCACCCAAACCATCCCCCAACCTATTGTCCAGACCGCGCCGGACTCCTCCACGAACCCGCTCGGCCTCATCCCCGGCTTGCTCCTGCTCGCCGCCGTCGGCTATGGCGGAAAGTTCATCGAGCAGTTCATCGCCCGCTACGGTAAAGTCCACCACCTGGTTCTGCCCAACATCGAGTACGTCCTCTGGGCCATCCTCATCGGCCTCGCCATCTCCAATACCGTCGGCGTCCCGGCAATCTTCCGTCGCGGCGTGGCCACCTATGAGTTCTGGCTCAAGACCGGCATCGTCCTGCTCGGAGCGCGGTTCATCCTCGGAGACATCGCCAAGCTCGGCGGCATCTCCCTCGCGCTCGTCTTCATCGAGATCGCCCTCGCCCTCACCTTCATGACCTACCTCGGCCGAGGCTTCAAGCTCTCGCCGAAGCTCGTCACGCTGCTCGCGGTCGGCAGCTCCGTCTGCGGAGTCTCCGCCATCATCGCCACCCAGGGTGCCATCGAGGCCGACGAAGAGGACTCCTCCTACGCTATCGCCGCCATCCTCGCGCTCGGAGCGGTCTCGCTCTTCATCTTCCCCCTCGTCGGACACGCGCTGCACCTCTCCGACCATGCCTACGGCGTCTGGACCGGCCTCGCCGTGGACAATACCGCTGAGACCGCCGCGGCCGGCGCGCTCTACTCCGACGCCGCCGGCAAGATCGCCGTCCTCACCAAGACCTGCCGCAACGCCTTGATCGGCTTCGTCGTCCTCGGCTATGCCATCTACTGGGCCTCCAAAGGCCAGGCCGCAAAGGTAGAAAATAAAGCCGCCTTCCTCTGGTCGAAGTTCCCCAAGTTCGTCCTCGGCTTCCTGCTGATCTCGCTGCTCGCGACGGTCGGGTTCTTCTCCAAGCCGCAACTGCTGGCCGTCGGCAACCTCTCCCGCTGGGCCTTCCTGCTCACCTTCGCGGGAGTCGGTCTCCGCACCAGCTTCCGAGACCTCAGCAAACAGGGCCTTCGTCCATTCCTCGTCGGAGCCATCGGTGAGGTGGTCATCGCACTCCTCACCCTCGGCCTCGTCTATGGCGCAGACCACGCCTTCCATTTGTAGCCAGTGACTTTATTAGCGGGCTGGAAGGGGATGCAACAGCAATTTTTAGGTGAGACAAGAACAGTAAGAAGCGACACAGCCCCCAGCCCCGCAGGGGCGGCTCCATCACAGCCCAGGGTGGAACTCTGGGTTACGGAATCACTATAAGAATCGAGCCCTGAAGGGGCGATCTATTGCGGGTGCATCGATAGATCGCCCCTTCAGGACTCTGCATTTTCTTAGCATCACAGCCCAGGGTTCCACCCTGGGCTGTGATGAAGCCGCCCCTGCGGGGCTAGGATTTGTGCGACACAATCGACTTCTGCTTCATCTCAGACAATTCAAAAAGTCACCGGTTCTCAGGATGACGCTTTTAAAGTGAGGTCAAAAACCACCTCGTCCCCCCACGCCACCATAGCTCCCGACCATCTACACTGGAAGCAGATGCCGTCCTCCGCCACGCCCCGACTTCAAGACCAGCTCGACACCATCACGGCGCAAACCCGAGGCCTCGTCCAGCCGGAACGCCTCGCCATCACCGACACCGCCGTGCAGGAGCTCCTCGCCACCGGCATCGAGTCCCGCATCCCGAGTG
This sequence comes from Granulicella mallensis MP5ACTX8, assembly GCF_000178955.2. NCBI lineage: Bacteria > Pseudomonadati > Acidobacteriota > Terriglobia > Terriglobales > Acidobacteriaceae > Granulicella > Granulicella mallensis. Next base: position 3,747,952 of record NC_016631.1, read on the forward strand.
TCGGCACACAGGCTCCGGAGTTCGCCCTGCCCGACGCCATCAACGGCAAAACGGTACGATCCTCTGACCTGCTCGCCGTCGGCCCGCTCGTCGTGAACTTCTTCCGAGGCCGCTGGGACCCCTACTGCATGACAGAGCTCGAAGCTTGGCAGAAGCTCTACCCCACAGTCCGCGAACGCGGCGCTTTGCTGGTAGCGATCTCGCCGCAATCACAGCGGCAAAACGATTTCACCGTCCAGCAGCACAACCTGACCTTCCCCATCCTGTCCGACGCAGGCGCCCGCCTCGCCGAACAGTTCGGAATCACCTACGCGGTCCCGGAGCCCATGCAGCGCCACTACCGCTCGATCCTGGTGAACATCCCCTTCATCAACGGCGACGAGAGCTGGAGGCTCCCCCTCCCCGCGACCTTAGTGATCTCGCAGGCAGGAAAGATCCTCTTCAGCGAAGCCCACGCCGACCACCGCGTCAGGCCTGATCCAATGGATGTATTGGGAGTGCTCTAACCCAAAACCTCGCGGCAAACGGCTCACGCAAGTCCTTGCACAAACTTCATCACCACTTCCGCGCTCAGCACCGGCTCCCGCTGGAACAACAGATGCGGCCCATCCACTACCACCGTCATCTCCGGCTTGATGCTTCTTGCCACCTCCAGGCTCACGGGACCGACCATCTTGTCCTGCGCGGCCTGTAGATACAGGATCGGCACGTTGACCTTCGCCATCTCCGCGCGCACGTCGCATGTCAGCACATCGCGGGCACGGCCCGCCATGATCTCCGGTTCAACCCACGAAGACGCCGCCTGCACCGCGGATACCAGAGCAGACGAAGCCCCCGGCCCGGCCAGAAACATCTCAATGAAGAAACGCGGCAGCGGCAGCCAGAAGATGAACTGCGCCAGCGCCAGGGCAAGCGTACGCCGCCATCCCCATACCGGACTGGTGACAAACCCCGCACACAGCACGATTCCCTTCAAGTTCGGAGGATTCGTCGCTGCGTACAGGATCGCAAGAGGCGTCGAGAACGACTCCGCCACCAGGCAGAACGGCTTGTCTTCCGGGGCCGCCGCGCGCACGAACTCCAGCAGCCCCGGGTACCGCAACCGGCGGTCGCCCGGATAGTGCACTGCGACCGTATCGGTTCCCTCCGGCAACGCCGCTACAAAATCCCGGAACAACTCACCCGTTCCATCCATGCCGGGCAACAAGACGAGCTTCGTCACCGGCAAATACCCATGCGCTCAAACATTGCAATCCCCCTGGCCACCTTCTTCTTGCCCCGAAATACCGTGTACGTCATGGTCATGCGCCGCCCATCCTCCGTGACCACGAGGGTCTCCTGAATCGTCACAATCCCCTGCCTGCTGGCAGTTCCGGAGATCGTCTGGTTGTCGAGGCGTGTGTAGGCTATGGCGTCTGCCGCCGGTGACCCACTTACGGTATACGATTTGCCGTTGAATTTAGCTTCAATCTCAACGATCGTCGCATGGCCTCCCCCAAAGTCGATCTCCTCCCGCACACTCACCACGTCCCCCTCGCACTCGATCGTCTGCACCCACCTTCTCGGCCCCGGCGTATTCATCTTCGACAGCGCGGGCCGGAAGATCCAGCAACCCGTGAAGGGATCGACCTTATCCATATGCGTGTGATTTTAAGGCCTGCGGAAAAAAGAAAACGTCAAAATCGATTTTGCCTTTCGACGCCATCCTGATCACAGCATTCAGGACGACGAAAGGCTGTTCACTGCATATGACAACCTTCGCGCTCCTGGGGTTGTCATAAAGGGGTTGTCATAAAGCAGTGATCGCTCAATGTTCTAATAGCGACAGGAGAGATTCCATGAGTGAAAAGATAGCCCCTCTGACCCAGCGCCCAGCCTGGAAAGCCTTGACGCAGCACGCAGAAACCGTGAAGACGCTCCAGCTTCGCCAGCTCTTCAAGGACGACCCCGCACGCGGCACACGCCTTACCGCTGAGGCCGAAGGCCTCTTCCTCGACTACTCGAAGAACCGTGTCACCGACGAGACGCTGAGCCTGCTCACGCAGCTCGCCGAGCAGTCCGGCCTGAAGCAGCACATCGAGGCCATGTTCACCGGTGAAAAGATCAATATCACCGAGAACCGCGCCGTGCTGCACGTCGCCCTGCGCGCTCCCAAGTCCGAGTCCATCAAGGTCGACGGCGAAGATGTCGTTCCTGAAGTCCACAAGGTGCTCGACAAGATGTCCGGCTTCGCCGACCGCATCCGCTCCGGCGAGTGGAAGGGCCACACCGGCAAGCGCATCAAGAACGTCATCAACATCGGCATCGGCGGCTCCGACCTCGGCCCCGTCATGGCCTATGAGGCACTGAAGCACTACTCCCAGCGCGACCTCACCTTCCGCTTCGTATCCAACGTCGACGGCACCGACTTCGCCGAGGCCGTGCAGGACCTCAATGCCGACGAGACCCTCTTCCTCGTCGCCTCCAAGACCTTCACCACGCTTGAGACCATGACCAACGCGCACTCCGCGCGTGACTGGGCTCTCGCCTCGCTGAAGGACGATTCGGCGATCGCCAAGCACTTCGTCGCCATCTCGACCAACGCCAAGGCCGTTGCAGCATTCGGCATCGACACCGAGAACATGTTCGGCTTCTGGGACTGGGTCGGTGGTCGCTACTCGATGGACTCCGCCATTGGTCTCTCTACGATGATTGCCATCGGCCCGGACAACTTCCGCGCCATGCTCGCCGGCTTCCACGCGATGGACGTTCACTTCCGAACCACGCCCTTCGAGAAGAACCTGCCCGTGCTGCTCGGCCTGCTTACTGTCTGGTACACGGACTTCTTCGACGCCCAAACCGTGGCGATTCTGCCCTATGAGCAGTACCTCAAGCGCTTCCCGGCCTATCTCCAACAGCTCACGATGGAGTCGAACGGCAAGCACGTCACGCTCTCCGGCGAGCACGTTGCAACTGAGACCGGCCCGATCTACTGGGGCGAGCCCGGCACCAATGGCCAGCACTCGTTCTATCAGCTCATCCACCAGGGTACGCGACTGATTCCCTGCGACTTCATCGGCTTCTACAAGACACTCAACCCGCTCGGCAGGCACCACGACATGCTGATGGCGAACGTCTTCGCACAGGCCGAAGCGCTGGCCTTCGGCAAGACCGCCGAAGAGGTCAAGGCGGAAGGTGTCGCCGAGGCTCTGGTGCCGCACAAGGTGTTCGAGGGCAACCGCCCCTCGAACACGATCCTCGCCGACGTACTCACACCCGAGGTGCTGGGCAAGCTGATCGCACTGTATGAGCACTCCGTCTTTACCCAGGGAACGATCTGGAGCATCGACTCGTTCGACCAGTGGGGCGTAGAGCTCGGCAAGGTGCTGGCACAGAAGATCATCGGCGAACTCGAGAGCGCGACAGAACCGACACTCGCGCACGATACGTCAACCACCAACCTGATTCGCCGCTACAGAAGCAAGAAGTAATTACCGGAAAGAAAATGCAAAGGTCGCCACGGAATTCGTGGCGACCTTTGCGTTTTTACTCTGGTCAAAAGCCGTTGGAAAGAGACGCCATTTCCGTACCGCCTGGGGGAGAAATGGGGGAGATCTTGCGCTTATCCGCATCGTGCGTTTATCGTAGAGACAGGACGGCAATCGCACCATGTCGGTACGTGGCCCGTTTTTAGGAGGTTTCCGTGAACCCCACTCTGCCCGCGGCCACGCCAGCAGTCCCCGTTATTCCGTCTACCCCCGCTCCCAAAGTCAAGATCTCCCCTGCTACCGCGCTTGAGGTTTACACAGGCGACCCGAACTTTATGGCCTCGCTGGCTCGCGGCCTCGTAGTGATTCAGGCTTTTACCCCGCAGACACCGCAGATGACCATCTCGCAGCTCAGCGTACGCACCGGCCTCTCGCGCGCTGCCGTGCGGCGTTGCCTGTACACCCTGGTCAAGCTGGGATTTGCCGGCTCCGATGAGACCCAGCGCTACTCTCTGCGGCCCAAAATGCTGACCCTGGCTAACACCTACACCGCCTCCAGCACACTCGCAAACGCAGCGCAGCCCATTCTGGAGCGCATGTCGTCCACCCTGCACGAGTCCTTCTCCGTGGCCACGCTCGACGGCGACGACATCGTCTACATCGCGCGCACCAGCGTTACGCGCGTCATGTCAGTCGATCTGCACATCGGCTCTCGCCTGCCGGCGTTCTGTACCAGCATGGGCCGCGTCCTGCTGGCTTACCTGCCCCAGGACCAGCTTGAGCTCTACCTCTCGCGGGCTACCTTCACGCAGTTCACGCCGCGGACGATCACCTCGGCCGACAAGCTGCGGCTCGCACTCCGGAATGTCCGCCGTAACGGCTATGCCCTGGTGGACCAGGAACTGGAGATCGGTCTGCGCTCTCTGGCGGTACCGGTACAGGCTCCCAATGGACGCGTCGTGGCCACCGTCAATCTGAGCGGTCATGCTCCGCGCATGCCGATGCTTGAAATGCAGACGCGCTTCCTGACCCATCTGCGTGGGGCGGCAGCCGAGTTGAGCGTCTTTCTGCGCTAGTAACTCATTGATAAAAAACAATTTGGGAGCTATGTAATCTTATTGGCTAGTTCTTCGTCAAAGATCATAGTGGGTTGACTTACAGGCTTCTGCAATGAAGCCGTACGCTGCCCTGTTATGAAAACGACGCTGTCTACAGATTCGCCAAACCGGTCTTCCCGGTTAAGCGGACTTGTAGGTAGAATGATCCCACAAACCTTGGACCTCATGAGCTTGGCACTAGAGCTTCACGAAGCTGCGACGCACTTGCCTTCGACCGCCATCGGTCACCAGACAGGGCGACAGACCGCCGATCCAGCGATTCGCTACTGCATGCTGGTCGTGCTCCTTCCGCTATTGGCGATACCGGCGTTTATCTGCCTCGGCAAATCCGATTTCTTTCTTCACCATGGCGCCAGCGTCTGGGTTCAGTCCAATGACGCGATCTTCAACTTTCAAGATCGCAACTGCGACGTACTCGTCTATGGCGACTCCACCGCGATGACGGGTATCGACCCCGAGGTGGTGAACCGCGAAACCGGCTTCAAAACCTGCAACATCGCCGTGACCAACGCCGTTCTGGCCGTCACCGGAAACCTCACGCTCGACCACTATCTCAAACAAAACACACACCCTAAGGTGCTGGTCGTACAGTTGGCACCGGATGACTTCCAGCAGGAAAACCGTGTCTGGAGGCACACCATCTACGCGGAAGGCCTGCTTGAACTGCTGCGTCATGGATCACCCAGCGAAAGCCGCCAGGTCCTTTTGAGTCACCCCCATGAAGCCATTGCCTTTGCCGGCTATGCCGCAGGCTTCACAGCGTATTACGCAATTAAAGATGTTTGGTTCCGTACAACGCATCTTCGCGCGGAAGAAGACCAGATTCAGGTACGCAACGGCTTCTTTACTCCCCCCTCGCCGGCTCGAACGTACTGCGAATCGGCTGCCAAGCTCAATGAGCACTCCCATGGAGACTTTCCGCGCACCCTGGCGGATCAGTATCGGAAGGGCTATTCCAACCGCAGCGCCATCGTCCTGGTAGATGTCGCCCCGATCCCCTCCTGCGACGACAATCTCAAGGCCTACTCCTCACAGTTGGAAGGCATCACCAGCAACTCTCTGCAATCGTTGCCCATCGGCCTCTTCAACGATGGCCGCCACTATACGGCCTTCGGATCGCGCATCGTCAGCACCCTGGTGGCGCGCCAGGTCAACGAAGTCCTCCAGAAAAACCCCTATATTGACAACGACAACCGCAGCATTGCGTCACAGCCCAACATCCCTGAGTTTCACTCTGTTTCTCTGCAGCGTTAGAGCAGAATCCCTATCACTGTCCCCCGGAAAGAGCTGAGGAGTGACGCTTTTCCTGGGGAAAAGCGCCGTCTAGAGGATTGCCTTTGGGTATACCTATAGGGATTCTGCTCTAGTCTCGCGTAGGCCCCGGCCCGCTTTGATACCCTCGTCTTTTATTTACGCTGCGGCAAACAATGCTTTTTAACTCTTTCAAATTCATCTTCTGCTTTCTCCCCATCACCATGGTGGGATTCCACCTGCTCGGGCGCCTTGGACGCAGGCCCGTGATCGCGTGGCTTGCTCTCTGCTCAATCGTCTTCTATGCGGTCTTCAAGCCGGTCTTTGTCTTCTTCCTGTTGGGCTCCATCGTCGTCAACTACCTGGTTTCGATGGCCATTGCCTCGTCCGAGGAAGGAAGCTCGCGGCGTCGCCAATTTTTGACATTGGGCATCACGCTCAACCTGCTCGCACTCTTCTACTTCAAATATCTGTACAAGACGCTGCTGCTGATTCACAGCCTGCACCTGCCCGCTCCCGCCGCGCATCCGGTGCTTCTGCCCCTTGGAATCTCCTTCTTCACCTTCACCCAGATCTCGTATCTCGTAGATCTCGCGCAAGGACAGGCTGAGCGCCAGGACCTTCTCAGCTATGTGCTGTTCGTCACCTTCTTCCCGCACCTCATCATCGGTCCGATCCTCCATCACAAGGAGATGATGCCGCAGTTCGCGGTGGGACGACGCTTTCGCCTGGTGCCTGCGGACGTATCGCTGGGAATCACCTGGTTCCTGTTCGGCCTCGGGAAAAAGGTGTTGATCGCGGACAGGCTCTCAGGACAAGCCAGTCTCGCCTTTGCTCATGCCGGTTCGCAGTCCGCAGCCTCAGCGTGGACCGGACTCATCCTCTACACGATGCAGCTCTACTTCGACTTTTCGGGCTACTCGGACATGGCTTTGGGACTGGCGCGTATCTTCTCCATCCGCTTCCCGCTCAACTTCGACTCCCCGTACAAAGCCACCAGCGTGACCGAGTACTGGCAACGCTGGCACATGACGCTCACGCGCTACGTCACGCTCTATCTCTACAATCCGATCCTGCTGGGCGTGCAGCGCCGCCGCCTGGCGGCTGGGAAGAAGATCTCGCGCAAGGCTCTGGCGACCGTTGGCGGGTTCTCCGCGATGGTGGCCTACCCGACGATCATTACCATGCTGCTCACCGGACTGTGGCACGGCGCAGGCCTGCAGTTCCTTCTCTTCGGACTGCTGCATGGCATCTACCTGACGGCAAACCAGGCCTGGCGGCACTTCCGGCAGCGGCAGAAGGGCGTCACGGAAGAGCCTCCGACGGGACTTCTGCGTATGGCGCTGCGCATCGGCGTCTATCTGCAGGTCTCGCTCGCGCTCATCTTCTTCCGCGCGGATTCTCTGCATTCCGCCTTCGCCATGCTGCACGATCTCTTCGGCGGCAACGGGCGTGGACACATCGGCAATCTTCTGGACGGAGCCCTGGGGCTGGCGCTCTTCCCCATCGTCTGGTTCATGCCCAACACCCAGGAGATTCTCGGAGAAGAACCGCCGTCCTCAGCCGCGCCCAGTATTCTTCTGCCGCGTCTGCGCTGGTCTTCCAACATTGTCTGGGGCATTGCGATGGCGGTACTCTTCTTTGCTATCCTCGCCAATCTCGACCACACGAGTTCGTTTCTTTACTTCCAGTTTTGAGAGTGTCCAAAGGTTCGTGGCGTTGACATTGGCTTTTGCTTTTCTGGTTGTCATTCCGACCCTGAGCGTAGCCGAAGGGGAGCGAACCTGCTGTCTCCGGTTTTTGCCATTGTCGCCAGAAACATTGTGTGTCAGCTGAAGCCAAGCCTCAGTTCCAGATCGCTTGCTTTCTGGGTGATACGAACGAAGAACGGGAGACAGCAGGTTCGCTCGCTGCGCTCGGAATGACAACCAGAAAAGCAAAGGCAACAGCAAGGGCAAGGGCAAAGGCAAAGGCAAAAACTACAACCCGAGCACCGCTGGCCACTCCGAGGCATGTTCAACAAACGCATCGGGTTGTGCAGCAGCCAGAGCATGAGGCGACAAACCGAACCCACAGCCGAGAGTGCGAACTCCGCAGCTCCGTCCAGTGAGCACATCCACATCCGTATCGCCAATCATCACAATCTCATGGGCCTGTAGCGGCTGCTCGAGCCTTGCATTCGCTTCAGCGATGAGCGTCTGCAACCCTTGCGGATCGGGCTTCTTGGTGGGGAAAGAGTCGCCACCGTAGTTCTGGAAGAAGAACGGCTCAAGGCCCAGTTGCCTGCAAATATCGAGCGAAGGCCCTACCGGCTTATTGGTCAGCACAGCCATCAGGATCTGCGGATGCCGGCTGCGAATCTGTTCCAGCGAGGTCAGCACTCCGTCATAGACGACCGTGTTATCGAGCTTGTGCACACGGTAGTAGCTCAGGAAAAACTCGAGCGCTTCGCGCACCACGCTCTCATCGTGGGTACTGGCATCGAGGTCCCCGGGATCACCCAAGGCGCGGCGAACCAGCATCGCCGCGCCATCTCCGATGTAACTTGCGATCACTGCATTCGGCAAAGGAGGCTTGCCGAGGTGCTCCAGCATCGCATTGACCGAGTTGCAGAGGTCAAGCGAAGAGTTGATAAGGGTACCGTCGAGATCGAAGACCAGAAAACGTGGAACAGGCATGAACCTAGTTTAGGTTAGAGCGTGTCATCAAACCCACAGCTTCAAACTACGGATGAGGGGATTAGAGCTCAAGTTTTTGTTTTGAAGGGGCGGGGCTTTAGCCCGCCGTTGAGGCGATCTCCTGAAGGGCTTTAGCCGCGGAGGGGACATGGGTTTGCTCCGATATCATTCCCTCAGTGGCTAAAGCCACCGTTCGCAGCGACTTCTAACGGCGGGGCTGAAGCCCCGCCCCTTCAAAACAAGAATCTGGCTAAACCTGGAATAGGACTGCTGGAACAGGACTGAATGACCAGCCTAGCGAGGCTCCACATTGATGTTCCCGGAACCCGTGCGGATCTCCAGGGGAGCTCCGCCTCCATTGATGGAGGCCGTGAGGTGGTGCCGCGAGGAGTCATCCTGCTTCGGAGCTCCGGGGAACTGGATGTGAATATCGCCTGAGCCCGTTGACGCTTCGAGGTTAAAGCGCGCATCCGGATTCAGATGCAGGCGCACCGATCCCGAGCCGCTCGCCAGATTTCCTGTTCCCTCAAGCCGTCCGATCGCCTCAACATCGCCCGAACCCGTGCGAGCATTCAGTGAGCCATTGAACTCGTGAATGCGAATATTGCCGGAACCGGTCTTGGCTTTCACATCGCCGGCAGCATCCTGATCCAGTTCGATATCGCCCGAGCCCGCCTGAAGTTCGGCAGGTCCATGAATGCCATGGGCGCGTACGTTTCCTGAGCCACTGGTCGCCGAAAGATAGCGGCCCACGTGGTTGATCTCGATGTCACCCGAACCGCTATGGAGGTTGAGTGCGGCGGATGAGGGAACGGCAATCTCGTAGTCGATGGAGATGTTATTGAACAGGTTGCGATCGTTTGTCTCACCGATGCGGACTTCATTCCCGTTCTGCACGATTGGCGGGTTGTCGACGATACGCTGTTCGCGGGCTTTGACGTCGCCGAAGGAGCTCCATCCGGCATGAATGTGGCCAACCACATGAATCTGGTTGTCATTGGCCTGGGAGATCTTGATATCGCCTGACCCCGTAGAAACATAGAGATCGGCCTGCGACGAGACGTTTAAGGTGCGGGTAAAGGTGCTGTCCGCGAAAGCGGGCGCGACAAACAGCAGAAGACTCGAAGCGACAAGAAGATGAAGTTTCATGATGACGGCGGCTCCCTCATAAAGCGGCAGTTGTACAAGCTAGATCAGGATACGCAGTCTTACAGGTATTAGTTCCCCTCATTTCCTGGGGTGTGTCATCAAATCGCTCTTGTCGCGGAAGCGAAGGGTGCAAACAGTTTGTTGAGGCAGGGATCGGAAGGATCTGGCTTCAGCCAGGCCGTATGGGACCGGGACTAAACTCTTTCCGCAAGGACCGTGCAAGGCTCACAGGCATGTATCCGTAGCGAGGGAGGATTAGTTTGCCACGGCCAAAGAATGCAATTCAGTCGTTGCGGCTTCGCCTTCACTCCGGCCTTCGGCAGAATGGTATGCCCTTGGGCCTGCTATTTACGGCATGGCTAAACAGGCTGCGGAAAAACTCTTAGCCGGGAAGCGAGTCTTGATCTTTAGGGCCAAAGGCCCGTTTCATACCAGCCTGGGGTGAAGCGCAGCAGCGAGCGGTTTTTAGCTCGCTGCAAGCCTAACCTGGGGCGTCGCTCCCCGAGCCACCACGCTGTCGCGTGGTGCCCCTGGGTTCGCTTTGCCCCAGGCTGGGATGAAACGGGCCTTTGGCCCTAAAGATCAAATGGGGATTTTTCCGCAGCCTGTGAAGCCATGCCCTTAACGAAACAATGCCGTGGCAGTTGCCTGAACAGCCCTACGCGTACTTGCGCAGGACTCCCAGCACCTTCCCCTGGATGCTCACATTGGAGGCCGGAGCGTAGATCGGGGCCATCTCCGTATTGGAAGGCTGCAGCCGGATGAGATTGCCCTCGCGGTAGAAGCGTTTGAGCGTGGCATCGGCGCCGTCGATCAACGCGACGATAATCTCGCCCTCCCGAGCAGTGCGGGTTCTCTCGACCAGTACATAGTCTCCGGAGACGATGTGTTCGTCCCGCATGGAGTCTCCGCGGACCTCCAGGGCGTAGACCTCGCGGTTGCCGATAATGTCGCCCAGGGAGATGGATTCGGCGGTCTCGATGGCCTCCACCGGCTTGCCCGCTGCGATACGGCCCAGCAGAGGAAGGCGGTCGAAGCCCTTCTTCGCGGAGCGCTGCGGCAGAACGTCGATCGACCGGCTGCGGTTGTGAGCGCGCTGGAGCAGGCCTTTGTTCTGCAGATTGGTGACGTGCTTATGCACCGTGGCCAGCGAATTCAGGCCGAGGCCCGACGCTATCTCTTCGTACGAAGGAGAGTAGCCGTTCCTGGTGGTAAAGCTCGAAAGAAAGTCGATGACTTCTTTTTGCCGCCGCGTAATCGCCATGCGGACATTCTAGCGAATAAAAAGCGAATTGCAAGCGGGGGAATCACATTTGCCATCATTTCCCAGTATTTGTCATCAAACTCCCCTTGGTGTTAGACCGAACGGCGCAGTCAGTTTGTTGAGGCACGAATCGGAAGGGCACGGTTTCAACCGTGCCGAGAAAGCGGCGACAAAGCCTCTTTCCACTCTGCCGAAGGCGGGAGCGAAGGCGCAGCCGGAGCGACGGAATTGCTCTCTTTCATCGCGGCGAAACGGGTGGCCACATCCCCGGTGCTCCTTGTTCAGCCTGGGCCGCACGAAGGAAGGCAATTCAGTCGTTGCGCCCTGCGGGCTTCACTTCAGCCTTCGGCAGAGCGGAGAGGACCTCTAAAAGCTCCCTTTTCGGCACGGTTGAAACCGTGCCCTTCCGATTCGTGACTCAACAAACTGCTTGCACCCGTCCGACTTCGTCTCAGGAAGCAGTTTGATGGCACACTCTAGCCGTCGAACGCCCCCGGATATGAACGGCACAATAAATCATCCGTTTACCGCGCGCGTGACAAACAGATGATGCACCTTTTCACAGCTTTCCTTCGTCTGAGGCAGTGGAGGACAAGTAAACAACATGAGTGAATGGGTAAACGTAAAAGCAGCCGACGGGCACGAACTTTCCGCCTACGTGGCAAAGCCTGAAGGCGAGCCGATCGGCGCGCTGATCGTGGTGCAGGAGATCTTCGGCGTAAACGCTTCGATCCGCAGCGTCGCCGACAGCTATGCCAAGGACGGGTTCCTGGCCATCGCACCGGCGATCTTCGACCGCTTCGAGCGCGGGCTTGAACTGACCTACGAAGGCGAAGATCTGAAGAAGGCCTTCGACCTGTACGGAAAGCTCAATCCCGACACCCAGCTTCTGGATATCGCCGCAGCTTACGAGCACGTCAAAGGTGCCGGAAAGGGCGTTGCCATCCTTGGGTTCTGCTACGGCGGCCTGATGAGCTGGGTGAGCGCGACTCGCGCCGAAGCACACAAGATGCAGCTGGATTGCTGCGTCGGCTACTATGCCGGCGGTATCGGCAAAGTGGCTGCCGAAGAGCCCACCTGCCCCGTTCTGCTGCACTTTGGCGCGGAGGACAGCCACATCGGCAGCGACCAGATCGATGCCGTGCGGAACGCGCATCCTGAGGTCGAAATCTTCCTCTACGAGGGCGCCGGGCACGCCTTTGCCAACCACGCACGCACCGACTACAAGGCGGAAGCGGCAAAGCTGGCCCGCGAACGCTCGTTGGAGTTCCTGAAAGAGCACGTAGCGTAAAGGCAGAGTGTAGAGAATAGAGCGTAGAGGATAGAGACAGCGGAGCAATCCGGTTGCCTCTATCCTCTACGCTCTTTTGCGTCTACACTCGGTTCCTGGGCTCCAGCGTGCTATCTTTAATTGGACACTGAGAGAAGTGGACTAGAGCACAGAGAATCAGGAGTACGTTACAGCCGTGTTGGCACCCGCAAAGAAGACAGACATTATCACTAAATTCCGCACTCACGATTCGGACACTGGTAGCCCGGAAGTGCAGATTGCGATCCTCAGCGAGCGTATCGGCGAGTTGACCGAGCACTTCAAAACCCACAAAAAGGATCACGGTTCACGCCGCGGTCTGCTGATGCTTGTGAGCAAGCGCCGCCGCCTTCTGGACTACCTGAAGAAGACGGATCCGGATCGCTACCGCGACGTTATCGGCAAATTGGGTATCCGCAAGTAGCTTGCACGTATCCCATCGAGGGCTGTCGCGGCCTGTCGTGCCGCGCAGTCATCAGGAGTATAGGAAAGCATTGAGTTCGCCAAGCGCCATGGATTGGATGGGAGCCCCTTCGAGTGTTCCCGTTCCCGCTGCTCTCCGCAGTGTCACCCTGCGCTTGCCGCTGATGCTTCCGGCTTTCTATACCCTGAACTCACTAACTGGCTATGCCCCAAACCGGCTAAATTTTCAGACCCCGAATTCATACCTGAACCAAGGAGCCCCGACCGAAGCTACTTCGGCGGGGCTTTTGTCTTAGCACTGCTCCCGTAGCGGGCAGTCGGACGACATGACTTTCGAAAAGCTTAAAGACAGAAGACAAGAAGAGGAACGTACATGAAACAAGACGTTACAGTGGAGCTTGCCGGTGGCAAGCAAATCAAATTCGAGACAGGACGGATAGCCAAGCAGGCATCCGGCGCCGCCTATACGACCAGCGGCGATAACGCGGTACTGGCCACCGCAGTCGCTTCGCCCGACCCGAAGGAAGGCATCGACTTCTTCCCTCTTACGGTTGAATACCGCGAATTCACCTATGCCGGCGGACGCATCCCCGGTGGCTTCATCAAGCGCGAGGGCCGTCCTTCCGAGAAGGAGATCCTGACCAGCCGCCAGATCGACCGGCCGATTCGCCCCTTGTTCCCTGAGGCCTTCCGTAACGAGACGCAGGTCGTCGCGTTCGTGTACTCGGCCGACAAGGAAAACGATCCGGACGTGCTCGGCATCAACGGTGCAAGCTGCGCCCTGGCGCTCAGCGACATCCCCTTCCACGGCCCCGTGGGCGCGGTTCGCATCGGCTACATCGATGAGCAGTACATCGTAAATCCGACCTACACCGAGCGCCTCACCAGCAAGCTGAACATCATGGTCGTCGGCACCAAGGACGGCATCGTGATGGTTGAATCCGGAGCGAAGGAGATCCCCGAGGAAGTCGTCGTCGGCGCGATCGAGTTTGCCCACGAAGAGATCAAGAAGATCGTCGCCGGTATCGAAGACCTGGTCAGCCGCGCCGGCAAGACCAAGCGCACCGTTACCCCGCTCGAAAATGACACCGAGTACGCCGCGGCCCTCAAGGCCAAGGTTGGCGAGTCGCTCGCCGATGCGCTCAACACCAAGAAGTATCCCAAGTTCGAGAGCTACGCCAAGGTCAAGGAGATCAAGGACGCGCTCAAGAAGGACCTTCCCGAGGGCGATGCAGCCGCAGCCAAGAAGCTCGGCAAGTACTTCGAGGGCCTGCGCGAGACCATCTTCCGCGAGCAGGTTCTGAACGACCGCATCCGCCCCGATCACCGCGCCTTCGACGAGATCCGTGCGATCACCATCGAGACCGGTGTTCTCCCCCGCGTTCACGGCTCGGCCCTGTTCACCCGCGGCGAAACCCAGGCGCTGGTCTCCGCGACGCTCGGCACCACCGACGACGCGCAGCGCATGGAGAGCTACGAGGGCGAGCAGAAGCGCAAGTTTATGCTGCACTATAACTTCCCGCCGTTCTCGGTAGGCGAAGTCGGCCGCATGACCGGCGTAGGCCGTCGCGAGATCGGTCACGGCGCACTTGCCTGGCGCGCCATTGAAGCCGTTCTTCCTGGCGAAGACGAGTCCCCCTACACGCTGCGCGTCGTCTCGGACATCCTCGAGTCGAACGGTTCGTCGTCCATGGCGACGGTCTGCGGCGCTTCCCTCTCGCTGATGCAGGCCGGTATCCCCCTCAAGGGTTCCGTTGCCGGCGTTGCGATGGGCCTGGTGAAGGAAGGCGACAAGTACGCCATCCTGACCGACATCGCCGGAGCCGAAGATCACTACGGCGACATGGACTTCAAGGTCGCCGGCACCCGCAACGGCATCACTGCCCTGCAGATGGACATCAAGATCATGGGCATCACCGCCCAGATCATGCGTGAGGCGCTCGAACAGGCCCGCCACGGACGTCTCTTCCTGCTGGACAAGATGGACGCCATCATCTCCAAGGCGAACGAGGAGAAGAGTGCTTTCGCTCCGCGGATTCACACCATCCAGATTCCGACCGACAAGATCCGCGACCTCATCGGACCTGGCGGCAAGGTCATCCGCGGCATCGTGGACGCGACGGGCGTCAAGATCGACGTGGACGACACGGGCCGCGTCAACGTCGCTTCGAGCGACGCAGAAGGACTCGCCAAGGCGATCCAGATGATCAGCGACATCACGGCAGTGCCCGAGGTCGGCAAGACGTACCTCGGCAAGGTCGTTCGTCTGGCGGAGTTCGGCGCATTCGTCGAGATCTTCCCCGGCACCGATGGCCTGCTGCACGTCTCCGAGATCGCAGAGCATCGCGTAAAGGACGTCAAGGACGAACTTCGCGATGGCGACCAGGTCCTGGTGAAGGTGCTTTCGATCGAAGGTAACCGCATCAAGCTCTCGCGCAAGGCCGTGCTCAAGGAGCAGCGCGCCAAGCTCGGCCTGCCTGACCCGGAACAGCCCACGACGGGCGGCGACGAGCCGCGCCGCGAGCGTGCTCCGCGCCCTGAGCGTGGCACACGTCCCGAAGCGCCCAAGCATGAGGACACCATCACCATCGAAGGCGGCGAGGATTTCGACGACGACGATGAGGATGAGGACTTCGACGGCGATGAGGATGAGGGTACCGAGGACAACGGCGTCGAGGAGAACAACGACGCCCCCACAGAACAGCCGGCGGGCGGCGCTCCAGCGGGCACCCGCCCCGCAGGCGCAGGCCAGCAGAAGCGTCGCCGCCGTCGCGGCGGTCGTCGTCCCGGCCAGGGTGGCGGAGCTGCTCCTCAGGGCGGCAACAGCTAGTCTGAAACACGAATGCAAACGATGGAAGCCGCGCCTTGTGCGCGGCTTCTATCGTTTCAGCGTCGAACCAGACAGAAGAGGTCGTATGACACAGAGACGGGGGATTGACCTGTTGCGCCAGGGATGGCCGTTCGCTCTGCTCTGCCTCGCCGCTTCGAGCGAAGGGTGGATCACCGACACCTGGCCCCAGGCAGGTTCAACGCTGGCTTCTGAGACCGCCGCCTGCGCCCTGGCTGCGGCGCTGAGCTTTGGTCTGGCCTTTCTGAAGCCAAAAGCACGCCCTACACGGCTATCGACCTCTTCAACAGCATGGGGTGGAGCTTTGATTCTTGTCGGCCCTGCCATCGGACTCTTCCTGATGTCTTCTCTGGGACCCGCGAACCGGGTTCTGGCGTTGGCACTGACACCGGTGGTAGTCGCTGTCGCTGAAGCCGCTCTCGGCACTCAGGAGCAGGGCCTTTCAGCAAGAAGCCTCTGGCCGGGGCTTGCCGCTGTCTCCGGCCTACTGCTCGTGCTGCCGGAGCCCTCCCTGGCGAGTCCACTCAACGATGCAGCCTTGCTATTGGCACCCCTGCTCACTGGTATCGGATGTACTTTGTTCCGCCGCCACACTCTCGATGCGATGGACGCCACAACCACCTTTGCGGGCGGGTGCCTTCTCTTTGGCCTCGGCACAGTCGTTCAATCCGCGCTGCAACACACCCTTCCCGTTCCAGATTTTGCGGCTGTAGCCATCGACCTTGTTCTCACACTGCTCTCCATCCTTGCGCTGCAAAGGCTGACAGCCACCCAATACGTGTCGCGATACGTGCTCGTCCCGTTAGTGATCCTGTTGCTAAGCCTTCTTCAGGTTCACGAGACGATCACGGCTCGGAGTGTGACCTGCGCTGTCCTGCTGGCAGGAGCGGCAATTTCGCTTTTGCGGCAAAGCGACAGACGGAAAGATGAACCCTTGAATGTTGTGATTGGCTAAGGTGTGTCATCCAACCGCTTTAGGACACTGCGTGAATGCCAGCCCCAAAGGGGCGATATATACCAGCCCAGGGTCAAGTGGCGAAGAAGACCGAGCGCTGTAAACGCGACATATCGTGCAGCCGCGATAGGTCGCCCCTTCAGGGCTCTACCTTCGCGGAGCCCGTAACCCAGGGTTGCGGCGACACGGCGAGCAAAGAACGCTCGCCAGCCGCCTCCACCCTGGGCTAGTATAGGCCGCCCCTTTCGGGCTTGTACCCGTGGACGTGTGAGCATTTCCTCTCCATTTTGTGTTCCCGTAGGCGCGAAGTGGGCAAAGTCCCATCATTATCTCGGACAACAATTTGATGACACGCTCTAGACTCACTATCTTTCTGGCAAAGGCACAGGAAGCGTGAACCATGAACTATTCAGACCCACAAAAGCCACTCGAAGATTTGCCCCTGCGAAGGTAAACTGCGGAACATGGCAGCATCGATGTATATCGTGGTCCAGGGCGAGGATCCCGGCTTCAACATCTACGTCAACGGACGCGCGCTGGCACGTCACGAAAGCGCCGTGGAACGTCTGGCGCTTGAGCTTGGGGTGCGTCCGCTGCTCGAGTTCTTCTCCGCGGATGAAAGCTCCATGTCGCTGCTGATCGAAGAGGGCGCGGGCAATCCCGAGCTGCTAAAGCGCCTGCCGCCGCCGCAGTGGTATCGCGGCGAAGACGGCATGCCCACCGTCATGGCCCTCATCGAATCTCTCGAAAACGACCCGCAACAACTCGGCACCGAGGGGGCTTCGGTGCTGGAAGAACTCCGCGAGTATGAGATCGTCCTGCGTAAGACAGCGGAACGCGACCTTCGCTGGCATCTTGCAGTAAGCTGGCGCTAAGAATTACGCCCGAATGAAGAAGTGCGTTAGTGTTTCTTCCACACACCCAGCAACCGCCGCAACACGATCAGTTCACCGATGTGGTACGCGTTGTGGTCGGCGATCAGCAGGGCCTCTCGCAGCAACGTCTGACCGTTTCCCCAGGAAAAGGCTTCGGTCAGCGCCTTCTCGTCCGCTGCCTTCAAAAGCTTCTCGAAGGCCTTGCGATCGGAATGAATCTCGCGAATCGCATGATCCCATGCGGCTTCACTCGGTGGCGCGGCTTCCTTTGGCCAGTACTCCTCCGGCCACTTCAGCTCGCGATACCCTCCAGCCTTGTTATCGCTGAATTCGAGGATGTCACGCTGCGTAATCCGCAGGTGTTCGACAAGCTGCCAGGCGGAGTACGGCAGGCCCACAGGAATCTCGCTGCGAAGCTTTGCCGGAAAATCCTTTACGGCGTCTTCGAAGGTGGCATGGGCATTACCGCCCTCAAAGAGGGAAAGCAGCTCCCGTACCAGGCTTCCATTCAGATCTTCTTCGGTCGTCGAATCGTGTCTCATGCCCTATCGGATGCAGGTTCGCGGAGAACCGTCGCATGAAAGATGAAGCCTTAGCGTGTCTCCGGCTGCCACAGCCACGCTGCCCCACGAACGCCGCTGGAATCTCCATGAACCGCCCGAACGACGGGGGTATCAACGCCGCCGCCAAACGGATAGTCACGCAACCGTCGCGAAATTCCCGCGTAGAGACGTTCAATGTTGGAGAGTCCGCCCCCCATCACGATCACGTCCGGGTCGAGGATATCGATCATGATCGCCAACCCACGCGCCATGCGGTCTTCCAAGCGGTCGAGCGCGTCCAGGGCCTCAGCATCTCCAGCCTCAGCCGCCGCGACGATCTCCTTGCCGAGAAGATCCCGCCCGGTTCTGCGAGCAAAGTCCTGCTCAAACCCCGTGCCCGAGATCCAGGTCTCCAGGCACCCGGTGCGGCCGCAGTAGCACTGCGGACCGGGCACCTCATCGCCCTGAGCCCAAGGCAGAGGAATGTGTCCCCACTCCCCGGCGATACCGTTCCTGCCGGCATGGACACGGCCGTCGATCGCCACGCCACCACCGCAACCTGTGCCGACGATCACGCCAAAGACGATCCGAGCGCCACGGGC
Organism: Granulicella mallensis MP5ACTX8; assembly: GCF_000178955.2. NCBI lineage: Bacteria > Pseudomonadati > Acidobacteriota > Terriglobia > Terriglobales > Acidobacteriaceae > Granulicella > Granulicella mallensis. Next base: position 3,766,433 of record NC_016631.1, read on the forward strand.
CGCGCCGTCGGTGGCCTCACTGACGGCAAAACAATTCGCATCGTTCGCGCAACGGACCTCGCGTTCGAGCGCGACACTCAGATCGTGCTGGAAGGGACGCCCGTTGATCCACGTCGAGTTCGCATTCTTTACAAGCCCGGTCGACTCAATAATCGTTCCGGGAATTCCCACACCGACGCTGCCGACCCGTTTGGTCGCCTGCTCCATGTCATGAACCAGTCCGGCAATCGTGGACACGGTTGCATCGTAGTCTCCACGTGGTGTTGCCACGCGAATCCGGCGCAGTTCCTGTCCTTTTGCATCCAGCGCAATCGCTTCTATCTTCGTCCCACCAAGGTCAATTCCAATTCGCACGTCTTCGTTCACTCCAACCTGTCTAGTCAAGGGTAACGCGAGCATGGAGTTTTGGGCTACGTCGATTGAATTCAGTCACCTAAACCCTTGTTCGCAGTCGCAAAAAACGTGTAGAGCGGCCACCCGAAGGTGACCGCTCTGTTTTATTCGTTCGCAATGGTAAGGACTTAGTTAAGGGTGATCGGCAGACTGATGGAGTGAACCAGGGTGCCGGAGGTCGCAGTGATCTGCAGCGTGCTGCTTCCGGTGATCACCTGGGTAACAGGGGAGGAAGTGCTTCCACTGTCCTTTGCATCGCCGCTGTACACGGCCGTGATCGTATGCGCCCCCACAGCAAGGGTGGAACTCGCGAGCGTTGCCGTCCCGTTCATCACGGTCACTGACGATCCAAGCTCCGTGCTTCCGTCGTAGAACTTAATCGTTCCTGTCGGATTGCTTGCAAGCGAGTTGAGTGTGGCTACCAGCGATACACTCTGACCGGAAGCTGTCTTGGTGTTGCTGGAGGTCAGCGACAACAAAGTCGCCTGAGGTACAGGTGCGCTCGGACTTGAGCCACCACAACCGACAACCGGCAGAAGCACCGCCAGCAGAACCAGAAGAAATCCCGGACGGCGGCGTACCGCAGGCAGACAAAACAGAAGCAGCCCCGCGAGACTGGTAAGTTCAAGCACGCTCCCCGTGAATGCCGGCTTCATCGCTACCCTTGCACTGGTCATTGGCGACGGCGCAGGAGTCGAGATCGAAACCGTAGCGGTTTGCGCGGTGCCAAACGTTACGCTCGAAGGATTGACGACACAGACCGCCCCTGCTGGGACGCCTGTACCGCAAGCCAGTGTCACGCTGCCGGTGTAACCCAGCTCCGGAGTCAGCGACAACGTCGCCGCGCCAGGAGCCCCCGCCGTCAACTGCAAGCCGGCTTGTCCGCTGGTGAAGACGAAGTCCGGCGGGCTGACCACAACCATCGTGGAGGAGACGACAGCATTGAAGTTCGGATCGCCGGGATAGGTTGCGGTAACGACATTTGTTCCGACAGGCAAGGTAAACCGTCCGCTATAGCCTTCAAGCAGACCATTGATCGGAAGCAGCTGGAAATTACCTAGCGGAGTAGCTGCTGCACCATTCACAGAATCGGTAAAAGTGATGGTCCCGGTAGGAGCCTGCTGCGCTCCGCCGGAGTTGATGACCAGACCCGCCGTTGTGTAGTTGAGACTCAACTGTGTGTTCGGCAGGATGTAGCTTGCTCCCGCCGCGAAGGTTACCGCCGGAGTTAGCTTTGGAACAGTAAGCGTGATGTTGTCTTTCGCGGCGCTAGTGCTGCTCGCAAAGTTGTTGTCTCCCTCATACGTTGCGGACATCACAAAGGTTCCGGCACCGTCCATGTAGCAGGCACCTGTCGCCGTACCGTTGACAAGATTGCCTCCGCATATGGCACCGGAACTGCCGGCCGGGTAGACAAGGACCAATCCTGAAGGCACGTTGGCGTTTTTACTTTGTGACTTCACAGTGAATACGAAGTTGGCGATCTGCCCTTGCTGCAAGGTTGCAGGCGTGGTCATCGTGAATGTGGTTGTCGTGGCCGCTCCCGTATTGCTGCCCACGTTGATCGTTGTGACTTTTGCGTAGGGACTATTAAGAGCCACACCCACATAATTCGTATCGCCACTATAGACAGCCTGAAGCGAATGGGACCCGGGGGTAAAGGTGTAGGGAATATTGACCTGCGGCCCGCTATTGTTTGCTCCCATAACGATCGGCATCGGCTGGCTGATCGCCTGGCTGACCCCCTTGTATTCGTCAAAGATCTGCAATGTTCCAGTCGGTTGCGTCGTCCCCGAGACCCCGAGATAAGCCGTAATGCCATTTCCGGTTTGCACTAGTGTGGAACTCTGACCCTTGGCGACAACGACCGATACAGGACTGGATGTGCTCGGGTTGAAGCTGTTATCGCCGAGATACTGCAGCGTGATGGCGTGGTTTCCCACCGGCACAGTCCCTGACGAAAGAAGAACTCCCGCATCGAGTGTCAGGGTTGTAGATCCGAGGTTCGTGGTTCCATCCATCAGCACATTGACGGTTCCCGTCGGTATACCTTGTCCGGAAAGCCCCGCAACCGATCCCTTGAAAAACAAAGCACTGCCTAAAAAGTTCGAGGTGGGGGTAGAGGGGACAAGAGCACCCGTATTGGGATCGATGATATCGACCGCAAGCATGGGCGTGCTGTCTTCAGGGGTGATGTTCAGGCTCGTTCCCGCCGATGTACTGGAAGCATACGTACCGTCTCCTGCATAACGAGCGGTGAGCGTATACGTGCCGCCGGGAAGATCCTTCACCTGTCCCGTCCACGTTCCATCCGAGCCCAGGGTGTACTGGTCGTTCGCACCGTACTTATCGGTGAGCAGCACGAAGTCTCCACCCGGAGTGCCTGAGGCAGACGTAACGGCCACCGACAGAGGGACCGCCGTGCCATGCTTGGCGGTTGTCGTCGTCGCCGTCAACTGGGTAGTCGTAGCCGTTCCGCCGGTGCCTGCCTTCCATCCCGCCACCAGGTTGGCGATGTTGACACTGCCCAATCCCGTCGCCAGATCGTAGCCCACACCTGCGGTAAAGTCCGCAGTATCGGTGCCATATCCCGGCAGCCCCGGCGCGCTGTTATTGCCTACGATTACGTCGTTGAAGATGCAGGTCACGGGCGCGGCCGGATCGGTGCGGGCACTCGAAGAACAGGAAGCATTCTGCTGCGCGAGGCTATACAAAGTCGGGTTCACAAGCCCCTGGAACGCGCCATTCTGCTGCTCGACAAGAGCCAGGATCGAAGCCATCACCGGAGATGAAGCCGACGTTCCGCCCACGAGGGACTCCCCTGTGAGCGAAGTGCCCGTGCTTGTCTGCGTATACGTACAGCTTCCCAGGAAGCAGATGATGTAGGGATCATCGACTCCGGAAGCATTGAGCGCGACATCCGGAATATCGCGAACTCCGTCTGCGGGTACGCCCGTGCCGGACTGCCATGAAGGCTTCGGATACCCAGCCGTGCACGTCACATTGCCGCTGTTGTCGACCGTACCGGTTGCGCAGTTACTGCGGCCACCACCACCGCCGGTGCTCTCGTAGTACGTCTGTCCATAGGCACAGTTTCCTGAGCCAACACCCACCGGCAAGGTAGGATCGCAGCTCTGGTTCCACACCGCCTCGGGAATATATCCGAGCGCCGACGCGAATCCCGTGCTGTTGTTCGAGTCCCAATACTGGAAGGCAAGATCGCCCTCGGCAAACTGCGTTCCGCCCACGGCGAGGTTGTATGGCGTGGACGCAATTCCATTGACCGAATCACCATCGATGTCGGGCGAGTTTCCATAGTCGGCATCGCAGATTCCCGCGCCGCCATCCCCCGAAGAGGCGAGGGCAGTAATGCCTTCAGCGGCTGCCTGCTCCCAGAGCGTGCTCCAGAATAAGTTGCCGGACGGCCCCTCGTCCTTCTCGCACGCGCCATAGCTGACGGTCATAATCGGGGACACGACATTTTCGACGGCATAGGCTGCGGCGAGCGAGATGCCATCCGTCGTATCCGTGCTGCCGGCGATCACAAAGTTGACGGTTGCCTTGGGAGCAATGGCGCCAGCCCACTCCAGGTCCAGGCTCGACTCGATGGCATCGTTCAGGCTATTCAGTCCAGGATCGGGTCCGCTCACGATCATGTTGGGATCGTTGACCGGCAAAGCAAAGAGCTTGCGGAAGGTCTGGAGATCGCTCAGCACGATGTCCGAACGCCCAATCACGGCAATCGACACCCCGGTGCCATCAACTCCGGCCGGCAGCGTCGTCGCTCCGTAGATCTTGCTTACGTCGCTGGGTGACAAGGCATACTCGAAGTCACCATTGCCATCGGTAAAGGTCGTATCCCCTTTTGCCTTTACAAACTTCCCGGCAGCATTCCTGACGACGTTTTGCAGGGTGGTGTGCAGCGGCTTCGAGGTGAAGTTATTGAGCGAGAGAACGCCGGACACGACGGGCGCGAGTGCCGCCGGAATTGAGATCGTCGTCGCATTCGCGATGTGATTTTCAGTACCGGCTGCAGTCTTGAGCTGATACTGGTGCATCGACGTACCGAAGGCCGACTCGACGCTGGAGACACCGCCGGAAAATTCAATCCTCTGGCCGCTGCGGCTCACCGCAACCTGTGTAAATCCATGGCTCTGCAGCCAGGCCGCGACCTTGGCCACATCGCCTGGGGCAGGCGCAAAGCGCGCCGAGAAGGCTTCAGGAGTCAGCCACTGATGATATTGGGGCGTCCCCTTCTTTTGTTGGGCTGCTACCAAAGTATCAAGGTCCTTCTGCTGGGTCGCGGAACGCTTCAGGACAAGGACCATGCGGTTCATCTGCTGGGCCGGGGACAACACGCCCAGGTCGCTTGCTCGTTTCACAGTGGGCACTACGGAGTTGGGCAGGGTAATGCGTTGTGAATCATCAATCCGCTGCGTAAGCACCGCAGGAACAGGTGCGATAGCCGAAGCAGCAGGTGCCCCGGGTTGTTGAGCCACGGCGAAGGCTCCCAGCAGAAGACAGAGGGCAGCATTCCAGACGATACGACGAAGTCGAACAAGCATAAAGCCTCCAGAAGGTAGTGAAGCGGCAAAATCCAAATAGCTAGATCAAGACAACGGGCGGCGAACGCAACCTCAGTGCATCGGGCGGCAGATAGACCGATATCGCCAATCCACCCCATCGACGCCACGGTCATGCGCTGGCGACGGCGACTCCGAGATACACCGGAGCGCCGTGGCGGCAACAGAGGCGACACCTGTTCTGCGCTTTGAAGAGAGCGAATCTATCGCCTCTCCAAGCCCAAATGTGAAGGACATATGAAGAATGTAAGGGGAGTCGTGAAAACTCGTTTATCGGAGAAATATACTTTTAACATCGTGCCGTAAGTTGTGTTGCATGAGCTACTTGAGACACAATAAGCCGCGCCGCGACCGCTCTTTCAGCTCGCTGGTGTAGAGTTTTGACATGGGGGAACAGCCTGACGGGAAGTTTATTTTCAGCTCGTTTGAGTTTCGAGTTTCGACCGGAGAACTCTTTCGGCGAGGCCACAAGCTCCGGCTACCCGATCAAAATGCTCGTCTGCTGACAGTTCTGCTGGAACATCCCGGTACGGTTCTGGGCCGAAATGATTTGCGCTCGGTGATGTGGCCGGACGGCGAACACCTCAACCACGATCACGCCATCACCAACAGCATCAACCAGCTTCGCGCGATTCTTCGTGACAACTCCCGCTCCCCTTCTTACATAGAAACCATCCCCAAGCGAGGCTATCGCTTCATTGCCGAGGTGCGCTTTGAACCGGCGAGCCTCCCACCAGCGGCTCTTGAGGAGCCAGGGTCAGCCGGGATCATCATCACCCCGCCTGAGCTGCAGCCAGCCTCGTCGCCCGAAGCGCTTCCTCTTCCGACTGTCGAGCTACCAGACCTGTCCCCGGGCTTGGTTGACACTCAAATTACCCAGCAAAGGCGACCTTTTCTCTGGTACGGAGTTATCGCCATCCTCGTGGCCGGGGTACTTTTCGGGGCGGAGCATCTATGGGGACACCACGCCCACCCCTTGCCATCCCCGCCACGGCAGATCACCCTGGGCATCGCTCCCATCGAGGCCTCCGATGTCGAAGCCCAATCGATCGCTGAACCGTTTCGCCTGGAGTTAGTGGATGCCGCTTCGCAGTTGCCGGGAGTGGTAGTCCGGGCTGCTCACTCCTTTGGCTCCACGACCATCAACCATGACGCCATCCCGTCCCTCACGCAGGGACTTCAGTTGGATACCCTATTACTTGGCAAAATCACAACCAGCGCTCCCCATCACTTCGACTTCACCTTCGAGCTGGTACGTGGAAGCGATGCAGTCCATCTCGCCACCTTTCACTACAGCGGCACCAAGGAGCAGCTCGGCACCATTCGCAGTCAGATTCAGCGAGACCTCTTCCTGCGGCTCAGCGACTCCCCGAGCAGTCGCCTGGACCCTATCCACAGTACGGAGAACACTCAGGCCTATAGCGACTATCTGCAAGGACGCCAGGAGCTGATCCATCCAACAGATGAAGCGATTGGAAGGGCTATTCAGGACTTTCGCAGCGCTACAAGCCAGGACGCCTCCTTCGTGCAGGCCTTCTCAGGACTGGGAAGCGCGTATCTGCTGCGGGCCGAACACAGCAGTCTCGATCGCGATGCGAGTTACGCGGCGGCCCGTGCTGCATCTCTGACCGCCATCCATCTGGACCCTCGTACGGCGGAAGCCCATGCCACCCTGGGATTCCTCTACTTTCGGCACGATTGGAACGCTGTAGCGGCAGAATCCGAACTCAAGCAGGCTATCGATCAGGAATCAGGGCAGGCCTTGCATCGGATTATGTATGCCCTGGTGTTGGGCAATACGGGCCGATTCCGCGAGGCTCTTGAAGAGCTGGATAAAGCCCAGGCGGCCGACCCGCTCTGGCCACCGATTTACCTTACCGAGATCTATCTCTACAGCGCTGCCCGGGACAACGCACGGGCGCTGGACGCTGCCCAGAAGCTGCAAAAGCTCATGCCGGACTGGCCTCTGGCTTGCGATCAAAAGGCCTGGGCTTTCTGGTATGCAGGGCGTCATGAAGAGGCTATCCGCGAGTGGATTCACATGGCGACCCTGGAGCACGATGCGCTGCGCCTCAAACTCGAACAGGATGGACTGAAGGCCCTTGCCACCGGTGGAACCATCGCCTATGCCCGCCTGAAGCTCGCCTCCCTTCAAAGCGAACAATCCTCCTCGCATCCCAATGACTTTCAGCCCGCCGAGTGGCAACTCAACGCCGGAGAGCCACAGCAGGCCCTTCGATCGATGGAGAGCATGGTCCACGCCCACGATCCGGAGGCCCTTCAGTTTGCCGCCAGCCCTGCCTACTTTTCACTTCATGGCGATCCAGCCTTCAATGCCTTGTTAACGCAGATCGGGCTCCCCTTACCCGCTAAGACTTCTACGCCATAGAAGCATAGCGTGCCCCTTTATTTACTCCCTCCAACTAAGACTAAGCACTCCAGGAAGAGTTCGCAGCCTCTCGATAGCCGGCGGCGTTTCGGGAATTCGTGAAGCTTTGGCTACCCACTTCAGCTCACAGTTCAGGACCACCATTGCGGTAGCAGGCTCATAGAGCGGACTCCAATGAACGATGCCGAAATCGGTCAATAATTGACTCCGAAGGGCCGTCTCACTCGGAGCCTCTCCGGACAAAGTGAGGCTTAGCGACCCGTGATACTCATGGGCAATATTCTTCTCGATCCGCTTCAATGCCCAAAGCACCAGGAACGTGGCCAGCGATCCCGCGATGCCAAGATAGAGATTGCCTCCGCCAAAGAGCAGACCGAGGACCGTAACCAGCCAGAGGGTCGCTGCGGTAGTCACGCCACTAACGTTCCCCTCGTGCTTGATGATTACGCCTGCTCCTATAAAGCCGATACCGGAAAGAATGCCCAGCGGAAGCCGCATGAGATCCATAACGACGAAAGAGCTTGATGGTTTCCCCGCAAGAGGAAGCAGCAGGTTTACCTGCAACATGGCCAGGGTAGCGGCCAGACAGACGATCATCGTGGTTCGAATGCCGGCAGGATGACCATTCTCATCGCGATTGAGACCAATCACAAAACTGGCAAGCAACGCCAGAACAAGGCGAAGAGCGATCTGTTCCCATGTGAGATGAAGTGGCATATCGGTCTCCTAAAAAACAGGCGAACTAACATGTTCGTTCGATCGAATCTGCTGGCTCTTCAGTTCCCTGCCTAACGATTCCAGGTCGCGCTCCGCATGGGATTGCCGCAGATACAAATCGAGCTCCTGGTAGCGGCGGGAGATCTCTTCATCGAAGGCAAGCGGGTGCGGACCATAGGCCCGAGGCAGCCGGCGAAGGACCTCGGTGCAGGCCTGCTCCACGAGATGTCGAACGATGAGTGCCCGGCTATGAGCCTCACCGACATCGCAGGGCTTCTCGTCGATCTCTCTGCCCGCCAGATCAAGATAGGACCTAAGTCCCCAGATAGAGGCGTTCATCGCTCCCAGGTGCGCCAGGGTATGGGAGTCATCCCGTGACTGCTGCATGGCGTAGTCCACGAGCCCCGCAGCGCCTCCGGCCCAGCACGCTGCAGGACCACAGGCCCCATGCCAGAATCCCGGACGAGAGAGATACCACCCGGCCTCCCTAACCACTTCATCCGGCAGGATGGAGATCTCTTTGAAAGTAGCCGTCGCAGTCCCCGTTTGCTGGAAAGCATTCGACTTCCAACCCGAGGTATTGAATTCAAAGCCCTCCACCTCCCTGCGAAGATCGACATCCACGAGAAATCGCTCTGGCTTCGAAACAGTGACAAGAGCGCGATCCACCAGCCCCGCTCCACTACAGAACATCTTTGTTCCCACAAGAGAATAACGACCACTTCGTGGAATGAGACTCAGTTCTTGCCCTGGCTTCTCGGACGCCCATACCCCATAGATCGCACCCGGCTCAGGCTTGAGTCCGGCCTCCGCCAGAATGGAGACGGCATCCCAATGGGCTTCGGCCAAACGAGCCAGGGACAGGTCCTCCCGCCCAATCTCCATCAACTGCCTGTGACGCCCGGGAGTATCACCCGCACCCGGCAATGGCATAGCGATCTCTGTAAGGGAGCGGAGTCTTTGGAGCAGAGCTTCGCTGGTCATGCCGCCACCTCATCATGCGCTGCAAGTGCCTGGGCAAATCCATAAGGCGCGCGCCCCACCTTCCTGCCGCTGGTCAGAACTTTCATCCGGCCGACCGAAGCCCGCCTGGACCCCGCAATCCGCAGTCGATTCCACAGATCATGATCTTCGGCGGTTTCAAGATGCCGCCATCCGCCCACTCTTAGATACGCATCTGCGCGCACTCCGAGATTTGCGCCGTGCACATGGGGATGCGTGCCATCGGAAAAGATTCGGTAGCTCGCTCGGAACAGGTCATCCACACCTGCACGATGTTCCTGGAAGGTGTCGACATCGACGGTGCCCGCAAAGGCCTCTACGTTAGCTGCCGCCAGTTCCCATTGATCCCTCAGCCACGTCTCAGGAACGCTGCAGTCAGCATCGGTATTTGCGAGCCAGCAGCAGTTTCGCGGACCGCGATAACGCTTAAGAGCTACGGCAGCGGCCAGCGCTCGGGCTTTCCCCACCGCGCCTGCATCGGTGCGGATGGCGACTCCGCGACCACGCAGCACGCATTCCGCGATCTCAAAGGTCCTATCGGTGGAGCTATCCACGGCAACGACTACATCCCAGCTCACAGACAGCGGCAACAAGGAACATGCCGCAAAGATGGATCGAAGACACCGAGGCAATAGCTCCTCTTCATTGCGCGCAGGAATCAACACGCTCATATGTTGGAGAGCGCCATTCATATCCGTTTCCACCTATCCAGCCGAAACCCAGCATGATGTTCCTCATGTTCATGAGCTAGCCCCTTAAGGGATGCCAGGATCTCATGCACGCGGTCACCACTCAGCACATGATCTTCCGAGGCTCCCAACCAGTGCGCGGCAACCAGAACACCGGACATACTCATTTGGGCAACAATGCTCTTAGCCAGACCTTCCAACTCTTCTTCCTCGAAGTAATAACCAATCTCGCTGAGCACTACAAGATCGAAGGAACCTATCGGAATGAGGTCCGGTAACGCTCCACACTCAATATCGACATTCAACAAGCCACGACAGCGCTCTCGTGCATATCGAACGGCTGTCGGCGAAATATCCATAGCATCGACATATTGACAAACCGATGCCAGCCGCTCTGTCAGCAGACCGATAGAACAACCCGGCTCGAAGCCATGCCGATAGCGCCGATGATTCAGCGAACGAAAGATCGCGTCATACCGGCATTGCTCGTAGCTACTGGATGCAAACGACCAGGGGTCGGCATTCTTCAGATATTTCTGCTCAAAAAAATCCCGGCTTGTTGTCTCTGTATTCATCCGATGCTGAAAACCTCAAAGGAACGCCTCGCGGGAGCTAACAACGACTCCGGCAAGATAGGATCGCCTGATTCACGAGTTAGCTGAGACCTGTGGCAGAGGAGCGCCTCGGTCTTGGCGAGCAGCGACTCATCGCTCAAGGAAAAGGAGCGTAGAGACATCTCCTGCAGTAGCTCTGTCGTTCCCCTGTGCCATGTCCAGAAAAAATAGGAGGTAAGACTCGCACCGGTCCGTCTTGCCACCTCTTCGGCAGCGCGGCCACAAGCCTCATGGTCCGGGTGAAAGTCCCCTCGCCAGGGAGCAACGATAGAAGTAGAGCGAGAAACCAGTGGCATTAACTGCTCTACCAACAGTCGCTCCTGAGAACCTACATCACTATCCGGCAACTTGAGTCGAACAATATTCTCAGCGGCAACGCCGAGCCGCTTTAGAGCGTCTCTCTGTTCGCCGGCGCGTAGGTCTCCCAGCCCCGGAAAATCGGGATATGCATTTTCGCCGTCAGTTACTGCGGCAACGATTACCTCAAGACCTTTCGCGCGCTGTGCAGCGATCAATCCCCCAACGGCTAATGTCTCGTCATCGGGATGGGGAGCGATGACTAAAAGAGATGCCGCAGGCGGCTGCCAGGATGCCAAGGCATCCAGACAATTGATCCACTCATGTTCTTCTACTATCGGGACAATCATAGTGAGCCAAGCATTGAGATGCTTAATCTCTCAAAAACGTGCAAGCGCTCACCAAAAGAAGGACGAATCGTTCTCAGAAACAAGCAGAAGGGCAGGCTTTGCATTCTTTCTCAAAATATTCAGCTGCCGCACGCGCAAAAAGCATCATAGAGGTACAGGGAGAACATTTATGCTCATCATTTTGCTCATCTTGCTTTTGGTTTTTGGTTTTGGCGGCTATCGCATGGGACCTGGTCTGGGTTACTACGGAGGTGGTGGCATCAGTTTGATTCTGTTGATTGTCATCATCCTTCTCCTGCTAAAAGTTTTTTAGGAAGACACGTAAGAGGCAACGCAAAATGCCGCCCTATCAGCAGGCGGCATTTTTGCGTTGGAACATCTTTAGTTAGTCGACGCGGCTGTTACTACGATATTTGCCAGGACATTGTGAGTAATTACTCCGTCCGTTGCAGTGATCACGGCCTTGTAGGTCCCGGCCGGAACAAGGGTTGGGCTGGGTGGAGCAGTAGTAACCGGCGGGCTGCTGCCTCCACTGCAGCCTCCCATCACGCCCAGGAGTGTCACCGATAGAACAAAGCCAAGCGTCACCGTCCATCTGCGCTTCCGTGATGGAACCCCAAACAGGAGAAGGCAGGCAAAGGCTGCGATTCCACTGCCTCCAGCTAACCATCTTCTGGCTGGCTGCGCCAATTGAGACGTAGTAGCAGGAGGAATCGAGGTTACCAATTGGACAGAGGCTGTGGCTTGCCCCGTAGTAGCAACGGCCACCGTACCCGGCACGGTGCAGAGCGGCACAACTGTGCCACTACCGGTAACAGCACAGGCCAGAGTTACCTTTCCGCTGAACTGATTATTGGAACTCAGCGTCAGGTTTACGGATGCAGGAGAACCAGCAGCTACTGTAACCGTTGGATTGTTATTGAGGATCGAAAAATCCCCCTGCAGGTTATTGAACATCAGCACAGGACTGCTTGAAGTGCTGTAGACCTTATCGCCGAGATAGATCACATAGAGCTGATTCGAGCCGGCGGAAGAGTTCGCAGCGGTAAAGGTGATGGTCGCCGTCGATGTGCCACCACTCCCCGGAACAAGCGTCACTTGAGGGCTGTTGCCGGAGCTGAAGAGCTGGCCATCTGAGACGAAGTACACTCCGCCGGTAGGCGCGACAGTAGAACCGGTGACCTTCGCTGTCAGCGTAATCAAAGTCCCAGGGACGATGGTTGTAAGGTCTACAGGATCGCTGGTGACCGCCGTGGTTGTGGGCAACAAGGTTGAGGCGCCAGTGACCATGACTGTTTGAGGCGAGGCCGTTGAGCTGCTCCAGTTACTGTCTCCCGCGTAACTTACTCCCAGGCTGAAGGTACCTGCAGCCAAGCTGGTAAACGTTTCAGTAGCAAACCCTTCGCCATTCGATGTCGCCGAAAGCGGCACGGTCTGGGTGAGACTGCCCAAAGTGAACGTCACGTTGCCTGTAGGAGATAACCCACTATTTAGCCCGGTTACCTGGGCCTGGACCACTAACGTACCACCCGCAGAAAAAGAGGTGGAGTTAGCGACCGTGCCAATCTGAGTAAGTCCCTTGGTTACGGTGAAGGTCAGTGGACCTTTAGGGTTGCTGGTGGTTGTTGCGTTGTAACTGGGATCACCGGAGTAGCTGAAGGTAAGACTATGCTGCCCCAGGGTCCATGTTCCCGAGGAAAGAACAGTCGCGCCATTCGCGTTGAGAGGCAGTGTCGCAATCGCGGTGCCGTTGTCCTGCACCGTAACCGTCCCGGTGGCGATGCCATTCACGCTGCCGGCGCTGCCGCCAATTTGCAGATCAATGCCCACGATGGTGCCATAGGTTACCGACGGTCCAAGCGGTGTCTGCAAACCATAGGGACTCGTCTGGTTCTGAAAGGCGCCCGCCAGAATGATGCTGCTCTCCGGTTTCACCGTAATCGAAACGGGCGCGGACTGACTGGCTGCGAAGGTCGCATCTCCGCTGTAGCTAGCGTGCATGTTGTAAGTACCGCCGGGCAGGAAGCTAACGCTGGCAGCGCCGGCCCCCGTGCTGTCGAGCGTCATGGAAAGCTGTCCGCGGTTGGAGGGCAGCGGGGTATCGGCCACAACGGCGACGGCTCCCGTGGGAGTTCCTGAACCTGAATTCGCGACGACGTTCGCAAGTAAGTTCATCGTCTGGCCGTGGGTGATGGTTGTGGGTGTCGCCTGGAACGCAATACTGGTAGCGCTCAGACTAACGCTATTCCAGTTTGCGACCAGCGCATTGGCATCCATACTGCCGAGACCCGAGGCAAGGTCATAGCCCACTGTCGCCGGCCACTCCTGCAGAGAAGCCCCCGTGCCGGTCTTATCTTTTGAGCATTGCAGGCCGCCCTGCACACTGCACGGAACGTTGTTGGAACCAACCGTAACGTCGTGAAAGATCGACGGCATCTTCGCGGCAAGGGGATAAAGAACAGCGTTCGCCTGTCCCTGCGGACCATACTTCTGATTGACAAGTGCCATGATGCCTGCAAAGGCAGGGGCAGAGGCAGAGGTTCCACCTACCGAGGTATAGAAGACAGATTTCGTATTGGGGTCAGTATTGATGCAATCGCCAGTAGCGGCACAGATAGCATAAAAGCTATTGTTCGCGGCAAAGGCGGCAAACAGTGAGACGTCCGGAATATCGCGCACCTTATCATCGGGAACGCCAGGGCCCGCCTGCCACGCGGGTTTTGCATAACCTCCTAGTCCAAGGCACAGGCCCTGCGAGGTAAGAGCATTTGTTCCAGCCAGAGGCCCGCCGACGACCGCACAGGTACTCTGTCCACCACTACCACCCACAATGGAAACGCCAGTAGTCGGATTAATATTCAAGCCATAAGAGCTGTTATTCCAGGGCTGTTCAGGGAGCGGATGAAGGAGTGAGCCGAGACTTGCATCGTTCGTTGCGCTCCAGTCCTGCGCGCTGCTTGCTCCACCGGTAGCGTAATCGTTGTAGTAGAAGTCGGTGCCGCCCACCGCGATGTTCCATGGAGTAGAAGCCAGTCCATTGATCTGCAAACCGTCTGCGGCATCGAACGGATCGTTCTGATTGTCGCAACCGGCGGAGCTGTTATCGCCCGAGGACACCATCACCGTTTGGCCCTGGGCAGCAGCCTGCTCCCACAAAGAATTGACGTAGGCCATGTAACCCGCGCCTTCTTCGGCTTCACACGTACCGAAGCTCAGGCTGAGAACGGTGGCGGCATCGTCCTCCACGGCGCGCAGCATGGCAAGATCAAGGCCATCGTTGTAGTCGGTACTGGCAGCGATATACAGGTTGACGGTGGCTTGCGGAGCCACAGCGCCAGCCATCTCCACATCCAGATAGGCTTCGGTCAGGGCAGGAGTATAAAGCCCAGGATCGTTGCCGTCGATGATGATGTGAGGAAGATTGGGAGCGGCGGAGTTCGTATCCAGGGCAAAGAGCTTTCGGTAAGCCTGGACAAGTCCCAAATCGATATTGGACTCATTGATGATGCCGATGGTTTGGCCGGCACCATTCGTACCGGCGCTGTAAAGCGGAGTGACGTTGTACTGAGTCGCGAAATCCTTCGGCCCAACGGCGTAATAGGCTCCGCCCGCGCCGTCGGGAGTCGTCCACTGTGGAATCACTTTATGCGAGGTCGCATCGTACTTCGCTCGGCCCAGCGTCTGCGCTTGCGATTTGGCGTGAAAGTCATTCAAGGACCCAACCCCCGCGATCACCGGCGCGAGCGCAGAGGGAATCTGCGGATTGGTGGCATTTGCATGGTGTACTTCCCCGTTGACGCTGTAGGTATGAAGCGATGTATGGAAGGCGTTCGCGACCTGGCCGGTAGTTCCGGAGAACTCGATGGCCGTTCGACCTGCACCGACCTTATCGATACTGAAACCATGAGACTGCAGCCAGGACTCAACCTGCGCGAGATCTGCGTCAGCCGGCCCATACTTCTGCCCGAACTGCGCCGGTGTAAGCCACTTGTGATAGTTCGGACTTCCCTTCGTCTGAACGTCCGCAAGGAACTGATGCAGAGCATTCTCCTGCGCATCTGGACGCTTCAGGGTGAGGATCAACCGGCCTGTCGGCGTCGAGTCCGGAACCGCACCCTGATCGTAGATCGCTTTCGCGAGAGGATGGACGTTGTTCTGCAGCGCAACTACTTCAGCGTCGTTCACTCTTTGATTGATCTGAGGAGCAGCCTGCGCACTGGCGGCATTCACTGAAAAGGCCAGTAGCGCAGCGGGCAATACGGACGAGAGAGGGGACAACATACGGAAGTTCAGTTTCATCGGAAGCTCCTGAAAAGTGGTGCAGGACAAGACGAGCGGCTCGGCTTAGAGACCTCGCATCCTCGTACGTTTCTGTAGCGCTTTATTGCACGACGATCGTCAGGTTGAGAGCGGCGGACTGACTGCCATCCGTCGCCGTCACGATGACCGTGCTTGTACCGGAGGGAGTCGCATTGTTTACGGGAGCGCTGGTCCCACTACCGCCGGAACAAGCCGTCATCAACCCGCCCATGCAGAACAGCACCGCCAGCATCAGCATCTTGCGCCACCGGAGATATCCTCTCCTTCTGCCAAAGAGCCCTGCGACCGCAAAGAGTCCAGGCAACGTCAGCGCATACATCAGGCGCGTGCCCATTCCATTTGCAGGCTGAACGAGGCTCGCACTGCCGCCGCCGGTCGTAGTGATCTGGAGAGCAGACGTGCCCGAGCCGCTCAAAGCGCCAAAGCTGCAGGCTGCTCCCTTGGGCAGACCGGAGCAGGCGAACGAGACGGAAGCGTCAGGAAAGTTGAGGACCTTCAACATCGTCGATCCATTTCCACCTGCGCTGGAGATCATCACGGTGTCGGGTGTCGCCACAATGGCGGCAAGAGTCGGAGCCGTTACGGTCAGCGTGGTTGTCGCTACATTTCCGGCGGTGTAGTTGCCATCACCGGAGTACGTAGCCGTAATACCGTAGGAGCCGGTTGCTGTAGGAGCCTGGCCTGGCAGCGTCGCCGTGCCATTCGACAGTTGAACCGGCGCACCCAGAGCACTTCCGCTGGCAGCGAACTGCACGGTGCCCGTCGGCGTGGGCACATTGGCGAGACCGGTTACGGTCGCCGTCAGCGATGTGCTCTTCCCCAAAACAATGCTGGAGGGACT
Organism: Granulicella mallensis MP5ACTX8; assembly: GCF_000178955.2. NCBI lineage: Bacteria > Pseudomonadati > Acidobacteriota > Terriglobia > Terriglobales > Acidobacteriaceae > Granulicella > Granulicella mallensis. The sequence goes on from NC_016631.1 coordinate 3,782,628, forward strand.
TGCACTGACAGACACCGTGGGAGGAACCAGCGGAGCCGGAACGACAACGATGCTGAGAGCGGCGGTCGCGGTCAAAGGAGTGCTCTCCGAGTCCTTCACCTGTACGGTGAAAGAACTCGTCCCGCTCTGCGCCGGGGCTCCGGAGATAACGCCGGTGCCGGCCGAAAGAGCGAGTCCGGGCGGCAGACTGCCGGCAGTGATGCTCCAGGTATAGGGCGACGTTCCTCCAAGCAAACCAATGGTCTGCGCGTAGGCCGCCCTGACCATGCCGCCCGGCAGGTTGGTCGTCGTAATCTGCGGAGGAATCGTTCCGACCACGATCGTAGCCGTAGCCGTCTCGCTGCCACCGCAGGTAAACGAATAGGTCAGAATGCCCAGGGCAAGCGTAGGCTTCACCGTCGCACTACCGGTGGTCGCAACAGAGCCCGTCCAGGAGTTGTCGGAGCTATAGGCGAAGCAGACCTTCGCATTGGTGGAGAATGCGTTCGTGACCGACCACGTAAGGGTAAGAGAATCGCCGGGATTCACATTCGCAGTGCCTGGAGTAAGAGTTATGGCGGGTGGCAGCGTGGTCAGAATCTGGTAGATGTTTCCCTGGTAATGGGGTCCACCAGACGAAGCCACTCCATAGAGATTGCCGTCTGTCGATTCAAAGGGCTGCGTCTGTACATTGAAACCATCTGCCGCGTTCGAGCCAAAGTCGTACACATCGGCTTTCGTGCCGGTGGGGCTGATCTGCATCACCTGTCCGGAGCTATGAGATCCGCCTTCAGAACCGGCGATGTAAAAGTTGCCGTCGCCGCCAAGGAAGGGCCGTCCGTGGAGCGGATTGTTTCCGTCGCCGACCTGGAAGTCATAGATGTTATGGAGCGTCGAGTTCACACCGTTCGGCACGATCTGGTAGAAGATGCCGGTTCCATTTCCCTGCGTACCGCACTCGAAGGTAAAGCCGTAGAGGTTCCCATCCGGCCCCTGAACCGGAGAGCCGGTTGGCCAGCAGCTATCTTCAACGCCCTGTCCGTCGTTATCGAAGTTGTGGAAGACATGGAAGTTTGAACCGTCGGGAGCGATAACGAAGGCCGTGCCATAGCCATAGCCCAAAGGGCTGCCGGAGACATAGGGACCGCCAAACTCAGCCGTGCCGTAAAGGTTTCCATCGGAAGCCAGAACGAGGCCTCCAACGGGGCTATTGCCATCCGCCCCGGTAAACGAATGGAGCGTTGTAAAGGTCTGGGTCAGGTAGTTGAAGGACCAGATGCTGCCTAGATTGTTGCCCGTCGGGTCGTCGACGTTGGCTGTGCCATAGATCGTCCCTTTCCCATCGTCGATCAGTTCTCCAAAACCGGCCGTCCCTCCATATTGGAAGGAGTGGACAGTGGTCAGCGCGCCTGTTTTGAGGTTGTACTGGTAGATCGTGCCGCCAGTCTGAAAGGTTCCGTAGGCTCCGTAGTAGTTGGTCACGCCATAGAGATTTCCATCGCTGGCTTCGATCGGGCTGTTGTAGGGGGCCTTGCCGTCGTTGCCGCCGGTAAAGCTGTAAAGCACCGTGTACTTGCCGGATGGGCTGAGCTGGTAGAGCGTGCCGTCTCCATAAGTACCGCCCCCGTAGGTGCCGCCATAGAAGTTGCCATCGCTGGCCTGCATGAGGGCGGTAGAGGGATCCGCAGCATCGGTGCTGCTCGCCCCGAACTGGTAGAGGATGTTGTCGCTCGCAGGCAAGGAAGCCGCGTTGGTCTCGGCCTTGGCGGCTGTTTTTGTCTGCCCTGCACTCTGGGCCCGCGCCGGAGAAAAGCTCAACGCCAATAGGCACAGCACGGGAAGAATGTGAAAAGACTTGAGAGGATTCATATGTGCCACATCAACTTGTCGGGCACGAAACGGTCAAGTAAATTGATTGTTAACTATTTGCCAACAAATCATTCCGGGCTTTTTGGCCCAAAACGACGCAAAGGCGGCTCTCTATCTCATCAGGCTCTGACCCTAGCCCTCGACCTCCTATTACTGCCTACCTGTTCGATTCCTTCGAGTTGCAGGCAAATAACGGAGTCCTGTTGCAGAACGGCGAACGGGTTAAGCTGCAGGAACAGCCTCTCCAGATCCTGCTGAGGCTGCTGGAGACTCCTGGAGAGCTGGTTTCGCGCGAGAAGCTCTGGGCCCAGCTATGGCCTGACAAAACTCCCGAAGAGTCCGATCGCAGCCTGCGGGTCGCCGCGACAAAGCTCCGGCAGGCGCTCGGAGACAACTCGACGTCGCCACGCTATATCGAAACGGTCACCCGGCGCGGCTACCAGTTCATCGGAAAGGTAACGTCTGTAGCGGCTCCGGCACCAGCCGAAGAGTCCTCGCAAAGTCTGCCAGACGACCAGATTCAAGAGCAGACGCAGCTCCCCTACCGGCCTGCCTTGCTCGTCCTCTTGCTGATATTGATCGCGCTTGCCTTCGCAGGCGTGTGGCTCTACCGCTGGCATCGAGCGAAGTCCCTACTCTCTATCAATGATTCGGACATGATCGCCGTAGGCGGGGTTACCAACGCCACGGGCGATCATTACTTCGACGGAGTGCTCTCTTCCGCTCTGCAGGCCAAGTTGGAAGAATCCCCCTATCTCAACCTCGTTCCGGCAGAGAAGTTCCGCCGCCTGGTGCCTGATTCGGATGTAGCCAGCCAGCAGGACGAGCTGCAAGCCTGTGTCTCGCTGCATGCCCAGGTGCTCCTGCGCGGAGAGATCCTCGCCCAATCGCCGGGCTATCTATTAAAGGTTACGGTCTTTCAATGCTCTAACGGCCGAGCCCTCGCTACCCAGATAGATCAGGCAAAGACCCGGGATGACGTTCTCCAAGCTCTGAATCTGGCCAGCGAGCAGATGCGCCGTACGCTGAATGAGCCGGAAAGCTCGCTGCAGAGGTTCAATGTCCCGCTGGTCCAGGCGACCACAGGCTCTCTGGGAGCGCTCAAGGCTTTTACGCAGGGCGAGAAAAAGCATCTCCTCGGCCTGGAGTCCGACTCCACGGAAGACTACAAGCTGGCCATCGCCCTGGACCCTGAGTTCGCGCTCGCCTATGCCCGCCTGGGCAGCGTCTATTACAACCTGGAAGAGTATAAAGTCAGCCAGCAGTTCTCGCAGAAGGCGTTCGATCTGCGCGAGCACGCCACGGAACGTGAGCGTTTCTATATCGTGTCGCGCTATTACTCGGGGACAGGCGAGATCGAGCCGGAGCTCCAAACCCTGCAGTTGTGGCGCAAGATCTATCCGCGTGATCCGATTGCTGCGAATAATCTGGCGGACATGTACCTCCTTCTCGGGGAACCTGAGAAAGCGCTTGGACTGGCAGAGACAGCGGTCCAGCTCAATCCTGAGATGGATCATGCCTACACGAACCTTGCCTCCGCCGATCTGCGCACCGGCAAGTACGCTGCGCTCAATCAACTGTGCAACCATCCCATCCCCGGCAAGACCGATTCAGTCGAGTTCCGCGTCGCCTGTTTTCAGGGAGCCTTCGCACAAAACGATCCCGCCGGCATGCAAGCGCAGTTGGAGAAGGCAAAGAATGACCCGGCGGAGAGCGAGATGCTCGCCAGCGCGGCGTGGGCGGCGCTGTATCGCGGCCAAATGTCGCAGGCGAACCATCTCTTTTCGGAAGCCGAACAGAATGCGCGGGCCAATCATCTTGGAGAGTTTGCCGCCGAGGTGAGCCTGGACCAGGCTGCGCTGGAAGCCGATCTCGGCTTTCCTCATCAATCCCAGGCGCTCGCTCGCGATGCCTCGCACCAGTTTCCTGAAAGCCCCACCGTGCAAGCCTATGCCGCGCTCGCGCTGGCAAGATCCGGAGATACCAGCGACGCGCTGACAGCTGCAACCCACGCAGCCGCGCAGGCTCCCTCCGACACCGTTCTCAACTTTGCCGTCCTGGCTTCCGTTCGCGCCGCCATGCAGGTGCATAAGGGCGATCCGGCCGCAGCCATTCGGGAACTTGAGGAGACACGGCCCTTCGATTTCTGCAGCTTTATGGACCTAAGCCCCGCGTACTACAGAGGCGAAGCTTATCTCCAGATCAGGCAGTTCGATAAAGCCGCTGAAGAGTTCAAACGGGTCATCGGTCAACAAGCCAGCTTTCCCGAGTCTCCCTACCTTGTCCTGTCGCAGCTTGAACTGGGAAGAACGTTTCAGTTGCGAGAGGATCGCGTCCATGCCGATCTCGCCTATCGTGCCGTTGCGGATATATGGAAAGGGGCGGACCCAGGCTTTCCGCCCTTGCAACAGTTGCACGCCTATCAGCGTGAGATGGCGAAGCCGTAGGTTGCTGCTGCTTTTGTTCTTGCTGTTCCGGTTGTCATTCCGAGGGGAGCGAGGAACCTGCTTTCTCCCGTTCTTCGCTCGCACCCCACAGTAGCATTGCCACAGCAAGCAGACAGCAGGTTCCCTGCGGGAATGACAACCAGAAAAGCAAAAACGACTACAAAAAGAGCAGCATAACTGGCTACAACTTACTTTGACTCTTCAACCTGACAGGTAGCCGGAGCGTTGACAGGATTGCAGCGCGCGTCGACATTCCCCGGAAGAGTAACGACGTAGTGTCCGTCCCAGCGAGCTGGCTCATTGATGGGATAGTCGGTGCTGAGCATCTGGGCTCCGCTGGCGATCATGGCATCTCGCGTGGCGGCATCGTTTGTTCTCGCTTCCTTCGTATCGGAGTCGGTGCGAGCACGAATGAGATATCCCTGGCGCACAAGAGCGGAGATATCGGCCGCAGGACCGTCGTTGCGTTCGATAAAGGCCGCGTCAGGCTGGCCGGGGTCAGCGTTGGTAAAGATAACGCGACCGCGCAAAGCGGGATGTCCGGCAAGATAGACAGGCCCGACAGCTTTTTGATCCATGAGGAAGACAATCTTCCCGCGCGCCTTCGCAAGCGTAGGCCATTTGCCCGCAAGAACAGCCTCATTCAGCGTCTTGTGGTGGCCGCGGACGTCATCTGGAGTGATGAGCTCGTTGGCCGGAAACACAGAGCGGATCTCCGCATCGAGAGCGTCGAAGGTCTCCGTCGTGAAGGATTCGGGCATGGTCAGATGAAGATTGCCCTCTGGCTTTCCCTGCTTGGTTTCAACGAGGATGAAGAGAGGAACGTGCCCTGGGTGAGCGTGGGACCACTCGCGAATCTCTTTCAGGCAGCCGATGAAGGGCTGGCAGGTGCTGCGATAGTCGACATCCTGAACGTGCATGACCTTGAAGCCTGGCTTGCTCATCACTCCGTTGGGATCAAAGTCGGGATCGGCAGGAAGGTGGGCAGAGGCTACCATCTTTGGGCCTGAGGGATGGGCGTAGAGACCGCCCTTGGTATCGGCATAGACGTCGAGTTCGATCTGGCGAACTCCGCTATCGAACTGCTGCGTCAGAGGCTGGTGCTGGTAATCGAGCCCCTTGAAGGCGTCCGCATACTTGTCCTGCCAGAGCTTGCTTTCGTTGGCAGCAATACCGGCGTGATAGCTGTTGTGCGTGCCGATTACCTGAATCTGATTGAGCTTGATCGCCTTGTCCTCTGACTGAGCATGGGCAGTTCCCAGGAATGCAGCCAGCGCGACGGCGGAGAGAATACGGCAGGAGTTCGAAAGCATAGGTGCATCCTTCATTCGTATCTATAGAGCGTGTATTACAGACAGATGGTCCAGTGTCGTTAGAAGCCTTGGCCCTAACGACACTGAACCATGTAAATAACGACTATGCCTGTGATCAAGCCGTCTTGTAGGGCTTGCTGTAATGCGTGTCCCACTCCACGAGGCTCTCATTCATAAACCGCCAGGTGCCACGCTTGGTGTCCACTTCCATCAGCATGTAGGCATTGGGGTCATAACGGGTAGCAGCCATGATGTAGTGCCGTGGCCCATACAGGCGGGAGAAATCGACCCACTTATGCTGGTGGCCGGAGACGACCAGTTGAATCGTGTCTTCGTACTTGCGCAGAAGAGGATGAAGACCGTAGTCGGCAAACTCGACCGGAACATCCTGAATCAGCGGGTAGTGAATAAAGACGAAGGTAGGCTTGTGCTGCTGAAGCTGCGCCTCAAACCAATGGAGCTGCTCTTCCCCGAGTGATCCGACGTTGGGATTGAAGTCCGAAGAAGTATGGTCCTGGGTGCTGCCAAGGAAGTTATTCAGGTGAATAAATTTGTAGCCCTTGTAGTCCAGCACGGAGTAAGGCTTCGCCTTGAACTTCGCCTCAAAGAGGCGGTGGCTCATCTCCCGCGAGACATGGCGCACATCGTAGTCGTGGTTGCCAAAGCCAAGGTGCACCGGCATCTTGAAGCCATCGGTAATCACCTTGGCATTGTCGAGGCGGGTGGTGTTCTTGAAGTAGAAGTCGTAATCGGTAGAAGGATAGTTATGGAAGTAATCGCCGATCAGAAAGACCTGCTCGATCGCAGGATTGAGCGAGTTGATCAGATCGCGTGCGGAGATCAGGCGAGGAGTCGTAACAAGAATGCTCTCGTTATCTTCCACTCCGTTCTCGCTGCCTTTGACATAGAAGTCGTCGATGATGTGAGTGTCGGCAACCAGAGCAAAGTAGAACTTATCGGGTGAAGCCCCGGCCCGGGCCTGCTCAGCCCAGAGTTTCTGGGTGAGCAGGCTGCCGAGCGACGCGGCTCCAAGGGTAGTAAATTGTCTACGATCCATCGTGAGACGTCCCTTCTGTTTCTTAGAAGATGATCTTGCCAGCGAATTGCAGGATGCGTGCCGGGAAGACCGTAGATGAGGTAGCGAGGCCGAAGGCGCTGTTGCCGAAGGTCTCGTTAGCCGGTCCCTCGTAGTTGACCTTGTTCAGGACGTTGAAGGCCTCGGTGCGGAAGTCGAACTTGATGTTCTCGCGGGGGAAGACATCGAACTGCTTATGCAGGCCGAGGTCGAGTTGGTAGAAGGGATCCAGGCGTGCGCTGTTGCGACCCGCGTTGCCGTAGGGCTGGTTGAAGGCCGGCAGGCTGAAGGACGCGGGATTCAACAGCGAGTACGAGGTGCTCGTCTTCACGCGCTTGCTCTTGGGAAGGACTGCCGGACCGGTCTGGTTGGGGCGTTGTGTGAGGATCGAGCTGACCGATTGCACACCCGTTGGAGAGTAGGAGATGTTGAACGGCTGACCGCTGTTCATATCGTTGATGGCGGTAACCTGCCAGCCGCCGAGAACCTGCTGGACGACAGCCGGAGCGTTGCCCCCGAAGGTGCGGCCCTTGCCGTAGGGCAGGTCGTAGACGATGGAGAGCGTGTCGTTGAGAGGCTGGTTGTAGCCGGAAGGACCACGATCGTTACGCGGATTGGCTAGGTTGATGCGCGCGCTGTCACCGTTGTTGGCCTCGAGGTTTCCGCCGGAGTTATCGATCGCCTGCGAGTAGGTGAAGGAGTTCAACAGGTAGAGGCCATGCCCGGAGCGATGCTCGAGCTTGGTCTGCAGGGCGTTGTAGGTGAGGAAGCCAGCGGGGATCGTCTCCTCGATGGTGTAGAAGGACTGGATGGGACGGCGAGCAGCGAGGTTTCCGCAACCAGAGGTGATGGTGGTGGAGCAGGTGGCCGAAGGGGTTGCGGGGTTGGCTTGGTTCAGATCAGCGAGTGTCTGGATCTTGACGCCATGCTCACCGACGTAGGCGACCTCGAAGGTGGTGGAAGGACCGAGTTCACGCTGTACGGTCAGGTGGTAGCTCTGCACGTAGCCGGTGGGTAGGTTCGGGGGAAGGTAACGGACTTCGGTGTTCTTGTAGCTGGCGGCCGTGACGTTTGCAGGGCTGGACATTCCAGTGGTGTAACCCTGAGCGCTGGTCCGGAAGCAGGGGGTGGGGTTGGTCGAGCTGTAGGGAAGAGCTGCCTGAGCGGTGGTGCAAGGGGCGAGCGGAGCAGAAGAGCCTGAGGTAGCCAGGTTGCCGAACTCCGGCGCCTGGGTGAGGACCGTGTCGACGACGAAGGGAGCGTTATAGACAAGCACGTTCTCTCCGCCTTGGCGATTGAACTGAAGGAAGCCGATGCCATAGCCGGCGCGGACAACGGTTTTGGAATCGATCTGGTAAGCAAGTCCAAGACGCGGAGCGAAGTCGAGTTTGGGCATGTGAACGAGAGCACGGTTGTAGATGGAACCATTGGAGGCGTTCACCATCGAAACGGTGCCGGGATCGAAGTTGGAGAGGTGGTTGCTTGACTCCCACTGCGGAGTGACGAGCTCATAGCGCAGACCGGCGTTGATGGTCAGCTTCGAGGAGAAACGGATGTCATCCTGGAAGTAGAAGAAGTGGAAGCGCTGGTTGATGTAGGCGAGGGTGTTGTTGTCTAGCTGGTAGGTGTCGCGAGCGCCGAAGAGGAAGTCTGAGAGTGCGACGCCTTCCTTGCTACCGGTGTCGAAGCCGCTTGGCGATGATGTTGTTCCGGTGGTGACGCCGGGGTGTGCGGCGGAGATATATCCATTGGCGCTGAAGTACTCGTTGTAGGTGTCTTCGCCGTAGGCCGGGTTGAAGTCGGAGTCCGTGGTGAAGTCGGCGACGTACTCGTAGCCTGCCTTATAGGTGCTGCGACCCTTGATCCAGGTGTAGTTGATCTTTGGATTGTAGGTGTAGGGATCCTGGAACTGGGGGTTGGAGCTAAGGCTTCCGAACTGTGAGAAGTTTTGGACTGACTGCGCGTTGAGGCTGGTGACCGCCGGGCCGCTGGTCGGCAGGCCGGCGATACCGCTCTCGAGGCTGGCGAGGCTGTGGCCGTAGGGGCTCTTACCGCCATCGGTGCGAGTGAAGGCAAAACGCGCATCCAAAATGGAGTTCGGGGTGAAGGCGTGCGTCACACCACCCGCCACCTGCTGGTTGAAGATATAGACGAAGCCGTTCGAGTTACCACCAGCTGGGCCCTGGATGTTGGGCGGGCTGAAAATGTTGCCCTGGTGCTCGCTGTAGCGGGCGAACATGGTCGTCTTCGGGCTGATGGTATAGTCAACGCGGATATCGCCCTTATCGTCGTTAAGGGTATCGGCGGGCAGCGAGATGTAGTTATTGGACACGATGCCGGAGAGGTTAGGCGCAGGCAGCGCGGCGAGAACGCCCTTGGCGAAGCTGGAGACGGTTGGGTCGCTGAAGGGGACGACGCCGTTGGTGTAGACCTGGCCGGTGATCGGGTTTTTGATCTGGACGGGAGTGTTGGCGGCGATACCGAGGGTGGAGCTTGCGGTCGTCAGGAAGGTATAACCGCCGTTGGCGATGGCTTGGGCGCTGGTGCCGTTCTGGTCAGCGTCGGGCACGGTGGCGGTGTTGATCGCGTGAACGACCTGGCGGGTACCTTCGTAGTCGCCGAAGAAGAAGAGCTTATCCTTGAAGATGGGTCCGCCGAAGGTTCCACCGAACTGGTTGCGCTGTAGAGTCGGCTTCTGGCTCTTGCCTGTGAGGGGATTGATAGGAGCACTGAACGGCCCGATGGCGTTTAGCGCGGTGTTGCGGAGGTAGTCATATGCGGCGCCGTGGAAGTGGTTGGTACCGCTCTTGATCGACACGTTGATGACGGCGCCGGGAGCGCGGCCGAACTCGGCTGAGTAGTTATCGGTCTGGACCTTGAACTCGTCGATGGCATCTGGGGAGGGCGGGAGGGCTTGGTTGGAGAAGCCCTGGTTGGAGGTTCCGTAGGAGTTGTTGTCGAGACCGTCGAGCAGGAAGTTATTCTGCTCGCTGCGCATGCCGTTTACGTTGAAGCTGGCATCACGGCTGGAGTCGGTGCCGTTTTCGAGGAGGCTGCGGCGAACGCCGGGGACCAGGGCGGCAAGGTCGGCATACGCGCGGCCGTTGAGCGGGAGGTTCTGGACCTCGCGGGTGCCGATGACCTGTCCACGTTCGCTCGAGTCAGTCTCGAGCAGCACGGCAGCGGAATCGACGGTAACGGTCTCGCTGGTGGAGCCGATGGTAAGGGCCAGGTCAACGCGTTGGCGGGCGTTAACGGTAACGGTGAAGGGCTGTGTCGTGCTGACATCAAAACCATTCGCTTGCGCGGTGACCAGATATTGGCCGATCTTGACGTCGACAAATTCGTAAGAGCCCTGAGCGCTGGTCTGTGCCTTAACCACGGCCTTGGTCTCCTGATTGATAAGGGAGACGCTTGCACCGGGAACGACGGCACCCGAGCCGTCACGCACATATCCCAGAACCGAAGCAGTTTCAAACTGCGCAAACATCGGTGCGGAGCTCAAGACAAGACAAGCCATTACTACTAATAAAAAAAGACGCTTCACCGTTCTCTCCAATAATTGCGTGTCTGTGTTTCAATTACGTGAATAGGCTTCTGAAAGAGTCCCTGGAAACGGCCCACGCAGAAAATACAGATGGCCCGATCATGGCCCGCTCTACACAATTCCAAAAGGGTGTTTTACGTGGAAAACGGCTTATGCCCTGTGCACACACCCCGCTTCACCCCTCTGTGATTCAAGAAGAAAATGTACGCTGGATTTTAGCGCATTCACAAACATTTCATATTTGAGCGCTATGCTTCTTCTATGCCCGATGATCGTGAATGGTCCTACGGAAAGAGGTCGGGTACCCCTCGTGTCATGGGGAAGGTAACTTCCGGTTCGTCCGGCGATACAGCAGTACTAGTTGAAGAGCCTCAACCTAACGATCCGAGAAATCTTTCGGAACGACCGGAGTGGAAGCTGGCCTGCAGGGTCGCGGCCAGTAAAGGATTATCGAAATCCGATCTGCTTCCGAAGTTTCTCCAATATGTCTGCGAACAACAGCTTCTGGGAAACGCTCATGAGATTACAGAGCAGCGGATCGGCACGCAGATCTTCAATCGTGCCCCTGATTACAATCCCGGCGAAGACAATATCGTCCGCAGCTATGCACGGCTGTTGCGGAAACGGCTCGATGAATACTTCGAAGGCGAAGGCCGCGATGAACCCATTCGGATCGTCATTCCCCGCGGTGGCTATGTGCCGGTCTTTCAGCAAGAGCCCGCGATCGAGTCACAGGCACCCCCTTCTTCTCTCGGCGACTCTCTCGCACCGATACAGCTTTCCGCCAAGCTCCCAGACACAGCAGAGATCCCGAAGCCAGTCGCTGCGGCTCGCAGAGTGTCTACAGGATTCGCGCTCGCTATCGGGTTGGTTGCCGGTGTTCTGCTGACCTGGACCGTACGGTTCGCCGTCCACAAGATGCAGGACACAAAGGTACTGGGACCAGCGCATCCGATCTGGGCCCAACTCTTCCAACCGAATCGGAACATGCTCATCGTTCCTTCGGATAGTGGACTCGGAGTATTGCAGAACATCACGGGGCATCTGGTCACCCTGGAAGAGTACGCGAGCGGGACCTATCTCACCGATACGAAGCCTGTGCCCATGCTTAGCGTCGGCAACATGAATGACCTGCGCCAGCAGCGCTATACCAGCGTAGTCTCTTTGAACATTACGAACACGCTGACGCAGCTCCCCGAATTTACGCCAAGCCGGACACAGATTCGTTATGCACGAAGCATTACAGCGGAAGACCTGAAACGCTCCAATGTCATTTTGCTCGGATCGGTGCACACGAATCCCTGGGTCGCTCTCTTTGAGAAAAACCTTAACTTCAAATTCGAATACACGTCCGAAGTCGACCAATCGTACGTGCTGAACGATCATCCGCTTGGCACTGAGCAGCAAAGGTACTCGAACGGCATAGGCGGAACCACCAACCGTACCTATGGTGCCATCGACTATCTGCCCAGCCTCGATGGAAAGGGCCACGTGCTGATCATCCAGGGACTCAATATGGCCGCCACCCAGGCCGCTGCGGACATCCTGTCCAACGCTGCGGAGATGAAGCCGGTTTTGAAACAGGCTCTTCTGCCGGATGGTTCACTGAAATCCTTCGAGTTCCTGGTCGAGACCAGCAGCATCGGCGCGAACGATCCTGGCGGCCATATCATCGCGACTCGCTTCTATCAGTAGCCCCATCGAGCAGCACCTCACTCATCCTCTGAAATGTCGTATTAGGCCCATCGCCGGCATTCGGCGAGAATAGGGAGATGCGCAAAAACACAGAAGATGAGGAACTGAATGCGGCCAGCTGAGATGAAGATGGAAGTCCTGGCCGGATTGACCTCAGCCCTATCGTTAGTTCCGGAGGTCGTCGGCTTCGCGCTCGTGGCCCATGTAAACCCTCTCACGGGTCTCTATGCCGCCTTCATCCTCTGTCTTGTAGCCGCCATCTGGGGTGGACGCCCGGGCATGATCTCGGGCGCGGCTGGCTCGATGGCCGTCGTTTCGGCGGGGCTGGTCGTACAACATGGGGTGGAATATTTGTTTGCCACCATCGTATTGACGGGCGTGCTGCAGATGCTCTTCGCCTGGTTCCGGCTGGGCAAACTCATCCGCATGGTGCCGCATCCGGTCATGCTGGGTTTCGTCAACGGACTCGCCATCATCATCGCCTCCGCGCAGCTACAGCACTTCCATGTGCGCGCTGCAAATGGCGCAATCACCTGGATGGCTCCTGCCATGCTCCTGACAATGCTGGCGCTGGTCGCCATCACAGCTGCGGTTACCGTACTGCTGCCGAAGCTGACCAAAGCGTTTCCGTCTGCGCTAGCGGGCATTCTCATAGCGACAGCTTGCGCGCTGGCCCTGGGAATCAAGACGCGGACCGTCGGAGACCTGGCATCGATCCGTGGCACGTTGCCATCTTTTCATCTACCGCAAGTGCCCTACACTCTCGCGACGCTACGGATCATCTTGCCCTATGCGCTGATCCTCGCGACCATCGGCCTGGTTGAAACGCTCCTGACATTAAACCTGATCGACGAGATCACGGACACACCCGGACGTCCTAACCGCGAATCGATGGCGCAAGGTGCGGGCAACCTGATCGGCGCACTGTTCGGAGGCATGGGGGGTTGCGCCATGATCGGACAAAGCATGATCAACGTGAATGCTGGCGGCCGGCGGCGTCTCTCTGGTATCGCTGCAGGCGGATTTTTGCTGTCCTTTATTCTCATTGGTTCAAAGCTGATCGAGCGTATTCCTCTGGCAGCCCTGGTCGGAGTGATGTTCGTTGTCGCAGCGGAGACCTTCAACTGGAAGAGCCTCCGCAACCTGGCCAAGGTCCCGAAGCACGACACCCTGGTGATGATCGTCGTAACCGTTGTGACCGTCTTTACGAATCTCGCGGTCGCTGTTGTCACCGGCATCGTGATTGCCGCTCTGGTCTTCGCGTGGGACCATGCACAGCAACTGGACGTGGAGATCACGGAAGCGCCCGGCAGCAAAATCTATCGACTGCGCGGCAGTCTCTTCTTTGCCTCAGCCACGCAGTTCACGCGATTCTTCACACCGAAGGATGATCCCGCCGAAGTCTATCTCGAGTTCGATCACGCTCGCATCATGGACTCTTCCGCCCTGGAGGCAATTGAAGCCCTGGCCGGGCGTTACCGCACACAGGGGAAGGTGCTACATGTACGCGGGCTCAGCGAAAATTGTGACAGGCTTCTGCGTCGCAAAGATGGAAATGTGACGCTGCTTCCGCTGGAAGAGTAGGAAACACGAGCGGGGCTTTAGCGTTAGGACTTTTGCCAATACAGGCAAATGTCCAACGCTAAAGTCCTCTCTTGATGCACGCTAACTTACCCGCGAATCGACGCCTGAATCAAGGGCGTCGAAGCCACGGAACTCTTGATCTCAGGGTTTGTGGCGATGAGTTCGATCAACGCTCGCGTCAGCTTTTCGTCCGTCTCAGAGGCGTGCCGGATCAGTACCGGAAAGCGTGCCCAGAGCTGGAACGTGCCTCCATTGAACTGCAACCGGGATTCGATCGCAGGAGAAGCAATCGATGTCTGCATCCAGTTCTCGACCACTTGGTGCTGCAGCTCAATGCTGGAACGGTAGCCGTCATAGACGGCATGCAACTCTTTCATCATGGATTCGCAGACCAGCTTGTAATTGGCCGCGTCCGTGAACTTCACAATCAGTTCATGCCAGGCATACTCCGTGCCCGGTATCTGCTTATAAAGAGGCGTGCCTGCCTGAAAGAGAACCGCATTCGAAAAGACAGCGACACGTCCTGTCGGATTCAACTCCGTCCCGCTGCCGGCCAGTTCCATCATGTAAAAGCGAACCAGCCCCACATCGATCACGTCTCCGGTCACCGACGAGATCGTAATGCGATCGCCGACCTTCACTCCATAGCGCCCAATGATGAAGAAGTAAGCGGCGACAGAGAGCAGGATCGTCTGAAGACCGACAGCAATACCGGCGGTGATGAAGCCCGCAAACGTTGCGAGTGAGTTGAACTGGGTCACAAACCCAAACAAAATAACGATGACGGAAAGAAAGCCGACAACAACCCTGCGCACAATCAGAAATTGACGGCGACGGCGGATGTCCCGAATGTACTTATTAGTGGCCCGGCTCCAGATCTCTCCGCCCCCCAGAATGAGGCCCAGCGCGATAGCAATCACCAGGATTCGAAGAAGAAGGGTGTGCAGAATGCTGAAGTACTCTTCATCCACAGAGGAGCGCCAGGCGGAGAGGTTCGCACTGCTCTGCTCCAGGACGATAATCTCCTGGCTCAAAGGAACAGCGGCCGCCGCTAAGACCTTGAACTGAGTGGTAATGGACGTGATATTAGGTTGGCCGGAGGCAGGTGGCGTGGCTGGCGGAGCTGGAGTCGAGGCAGAGGGATCGTCAGGGTCCTCCGCCTGTTGAGAGAACAGTTGTCCCTGCTTAATCAGAGTGCGAAGGATGTTCGAAACCGGCGTACGCAAGTCAAGAGCCTGCTTCTTCAAATTCGCATTCTCTTGGACCAGGTTATCGAGGGCACGCCGCGTCTCAAACAGCTCGAACAGGACGGCTCCCTGGCTGGTAACGCCCGAAGACTTGGCTGCATCGAGCGTAGTGATCTGGGGCGCAGCCGTCTTATTCTTGCTCTGCAGTTCTGGAACTGAACTCTGCAGCCGATCGATATCAGCCGCCATCCCCGAACTATTTTGAGTATCCGTGATGCCAACAATCTTCTGCAGCGCATCTTTCATGGCGGTAGCCAGATCGAGAGCGCCCTGGGCCTGCTTCCGCTGAGCCTGCAATCCTGGCAGGGTCTTCGCATTGGCAGAGTCGATCTGCTTGTCCAAAGCGGCTTCGCGGGCCTGCAGATCGCTTATCTGCTTTTCGACATTGGCCTCGGTCGCCTGCATCCGCTGTTGCTCAGTCCCCGCATCGCTGGGCGCGGCACCAGGCGCAGTTCCCTGATGGGCCTGATACCCGGCCATCAACGTGGCTTCCGCCTTCGCCGATTGGAAGGCATACCCAGCTACCTGTGACGAAAGCGCGACAGCCTGGTCGCGATAGACGATATCGTTGGGTTCGCCAGCCTTTTGGATAGGCTGCATAGAAGCCCGGTAAAACTGGATGACCGTGTTCAGATGGGCCAGGATATCGCGGCTTCTGGCAGCCGGATCGAAGCTGGCACTCGCAACCTGTTGACCATGAGCGACATACAGCGTAGCAGCCGAACCTGCCAGCAGGGTGGCAGCAAAAACACTTAGCAGAACAACTTTTCTGGATGGCCGGGCACTTCGCTTTTGCATTCGTGTGGCGCGCTTCCTCTTCGAATTAACCTGAAACATGTCACCTCATGTCGCCTCTTTGACGACATATGTGAGATGCGAAAATCACAGCCCTAATTGTGTCATTCGCTTCAGCGTTCCACAGAGTTTTCTCATTTTTAACAACCCAAAAGCTGTTCGGCCAAAGCGAGGCTCATTTCTCCAAGCGAAATACATCATAATGTTATAATGACGTCATGATTGATTCGATAGCAGACGCACATCACCCTCTTTATGCGCGCATCGAATCGGTTCTTGCGTCGGATATAGCCGCAGGGGCGCTGCTACCGGGCAGCCAGCTTCCTACCGAAGATAGCCTGATCGCACGATTCGAAGTAAGCCGCATTACCGTGCGCAAGGCGATTCAGAATCTGGTGAGCCGAGGCCTTGTCGAGATTCGTCGCGGAAAAGGAACCTTCGTCGTTCAACCCAAGATCACGCAGGAGTTGACCGAACTAAGCGGCTTCGTCGAAGACATGCAGGCAGCAGGACGAAACCCTACCGCTCGCGTGGTCGATCAACAGACTGTTGCTGCCACCGAGGCTGTTGCCAGGCATCTCGCTCTGACCACAGGCATGCTGGTTGTTAGAATTCAGCGCGTGCGCCTGGCCGATGGAGTAGCCATGTCGTTTGACGAAACCTACCTGCCGCTCGAAATAGGCAAGAAGATCATCACCAACGATCTGGAACTCGAACCGATCTTCTCGCTGCTTGAGGCGAAGTACAATATTCCTCTCATAGAGGCGGAGTATAAGCTCGAAGCCATTGCGGCCGAACCCCACGTAGCCCAGGCCCTACAGGTAGCTGGCGGCAGCCCGATCTTTATGATCGAGCGCACCTCCTACACCAGGGGAGGGCAGCCCATCGACTACGAGAGACTGCACTACCGAGGCGACCTGATCCGGTTTGTCACTCGGCTGGCCCGTAATCCATCCAAATGAACTCTTCTGCTACCCCGCAAAGACCCTCGTTCAGAGAGGCACTCGGCTTCTGGTCCAGGCTGGGGTGGATCAGCTTTGGCGGCACCGCCGCGCATATCGCCATC
The DNA here is from genome assembly GCF_000178955.2 of Granulicella mallensis MP5ACTX8. Classification (NCBI taxonomy): domain Bacteria; kingdom Pseudomonadati; phylum Acidobacteriota; class Terriglobia; order Terriglobales; family Acidobacteriaceae; genus Granulicella; species Granulicella mallensis. Next base: position 3,799,245 of record NC_016631.1, read on the forward strand.
ATGCATGGCTACCTCGTAGAGAAGAAGAAGTGGATCAGCAACGGAAGATTTCTGCATGCCCTGAGCCATTGCATGATCCTGCCCGGACCTGAAGCGCAGCAACTGGCAATCTATATCGGCTGGAAGCTCCATGGGAAGAAGGGCGGTCTGGCGGCAGGCACTCTCTTTGTCCTGCCCTCCATGTTCGTGCTGCTCGCACTGAGCCTGATCTATGTTCTATTCGGCAATCTTCCGTGGATTGCCGCCATGTTCAACGGACTAAAACCAGCCGTCATCGCGCTGGTCCTTCTTGCACTGCTCAAAATAGCAGGCAGGGCTTTGCGAGGACCCGTGCATTACGTTGTAGCAGCCGCTGCCTTTATCGGCATGTTCTTCTTCAACGTGTCGCTGCCGCTGATCATGCTGGGAGCTGTCGTTCTGGGCGTCCTGCTCGGCCACCTGCGCCCTTCCCTCTTTCACCATCAGAACTCGCTGGAGACGGACGAAGACGAACACGAGTATTTCATCAATAAATATTCGAAGAGCAGCGAAACAGATTTCAGCAGCAAGTCTCTCGTCAAACTAGTCGCAACCGCCTTGCTCCTATGGCTGGTTCCCTTCGTGTTGTTCTATTTCTTTGTCGACGACTTTCACTTCTGGAGAGGGCTGGCCTTCTTTTTCACGAAGACGGCCTTCGTGACGATTGGCGGCTCTTACACTGTCATTCCCTACGTGGCACAGATCAGCGTGGTGAAGCTGCACTGGCTGAGCAAACTCCAGATGATGGATGGCTTTGCCCTGGCTGAGACGACTCCAGGCCCCTTGATTATCGTGGTGGCTTTCGTCGGCTTTATGGCTGGCTACAATCACTTCCACGGCTCTCTCTGGATGGGAATCCTAGGACTGTTAGCTACCACGTTCTACACCTTTCTTCCCTGCTTCCTCTTTGTCTTCGCAGGCGCGCCGATCGTAGAACGCACACAAGGCAAGCCCGCGGTGGAGGGCGTTCTAAGCCTCATCACCGCTGTTGTAGTGGGCGCCATTCTCGACCTGACACTGTTTCTCGGGAAGGGTGTTGTCTTTCCCTCGGGCACGATGGCGCTACGAAGCATCGACATCGTCTCGGTAGCCTGGATCATTACATCTCTGCTGTTATTGAAGAAGTTCAGGCTGAACGTGGTCTACCTGATTCTCTTGAGCGTTGCCTTCGGAGCGGGACGGTATCTGATCATGCTGCACATGCGATGAACGAGCGACTTCAAAATGAACATCTTTGATAGAGGCTATTCAGGTACGGAAGTAGATTAAAGCCGCGTCCAAAGTCCTGTCTTTGCCTTTCTTTTTGTCATTCCGAGCGTAGCGAGCGAATCTGCTTCCTCCCGTTCTTCGTTCGTATCACCGCGAAACGCGTGAGTTGAAACTGGGATCTGCTTGAACGCATAACGTTTGTGGCAATGCTAGCGAAAAACGGGAGACAGCAGATTCGCTCGCTACGCTCGGAATGACAACAAGAAAGGCAAAGGCAACTGCACCGACGATCCATTGGCAAATCGGGCTTTCCCACCCTAAAATGCAAACTTCGCCGCAAGCTGAACCAACCGTGGAGCAGCCGCACTCACAATCTTCCCGAAGTTGGGATCTTCCACCTGTCCATCCACGGATGCCGGCCCGAAGAATTGAGCGTGATTGAACACGTTGAACGCCTCCAGGCGAAGGTCCAGGGATTTCGAACCTTGAATCCGAATACTCTTCTGCAGGCTGGTGTCGAAGTTGTTGATGCCCGGTCCATAGAAGTTCCGGCGCTTCGCATTTCCAAGCTGACCGATGATCTCTTCGGGAAAGAGTGCCGTATTGAAGGCGGTCCGGCCATTGCGTCCGTTTGTATTGATCTTCAACGGACCCGGCAAATATTGCGGCGTATCGAGCAGGAAGTTATTTGCGCCATTCCCGAGAGTTCCCAACAAGGAGTTATCCGAGTTATCGGAGAGAGTGACAGGCAAGCCACTGGCGAAGCGTGTCGTACCGGACAGCGTCCAACCTGTCGTCCATCGATTTACGCGATGCAGGAATTCGTCAAAGGGAAGATACAGGCTGTAGGTCGCGACAAAGTCGTGCTTGAGGTCGTATGCCGAAATGGCACGGGAGTGACGCGGATCGATGGGATCGAGCTGCTCCCCAAGGTTTGATCCCTGATCGATCGATTTGGCATAGGTATAGCTCAGAAGAAAAGAAGAGCCACCTCGCTGATATTTCAGCGTAGTCTCCAGGGCATTGTAGTTAGAGTTTGCAACGGACTTATCGGCGGTATTCTCACCGTAGTTCGATCCTTGCCCCACGCGCGTGCCCTGAATCACCTGACCGCTGGCGGTAGTGTAGGTCGTATCTTCTCCGAAGGGGCCACAGCCAACGCTCTGAAGACTCAAACAGAGCGCAGGGTTGCCGGGATTGACGGAGACGAGGGTCAGAAGATGGTGCCCCTGGTTGCCGACGTAGCTCGCTGTAAGAACCAGATTGTGGGTAATCTGCCGCTGCAGAGAGAGCATGAAATTATTGATGTAGGGCACACGATTGCGGTAGTAGAAAAATGGGTCCGCAGCAATAGGAGTGAAGTTCGACCAGTCGACATTGTTGTCGGGATTGGAGGCGGACACGTTGTGCGGTGGAAATGGGAACGGAAAGCGCTGGCCGTTATTGACGCCGGATGCAGCCGTAATAAACGGCGACTCAAGCAGTGGCGGTCCGGGGCTCAGATAGTTGAAGCCGAAGGGTGGAACTGCATACATGATGCCGGCAGATAGCCCGGGGAAAGCTGTATAGAAGATGCCGTAACTCGCGCGAATACTGATCTTGCCTGACTCACCAAAGAGCAGGCGGCCAAGCCCCTTTTCAAAGTGCGGCGCATAAGCCAGGCCTATGCGTGGAGCAAAGTTCTTATAGCTCGTTGGGGCAATCGTCTGCGGGACGCCAGGATCTCCCGCAACGACGAAGCCCAGAGGCGCTCCGGGAAATAGCACAGATTGCTCCCCGGGAATATAAGTCTGAAGCTGATGGTTCTTCTCCGACCAGGGCTCGATGATGTCCCAGCGAACACCCGCATTGAGCGTAAGATCACTGCGCACGCGCCAGCTATCCTGCGCATAAAAACCGAGATAGTGATTGCGCAGATAAAAGGGCTGGCCGGAGGACTGCGTGTAGTTACTCGGAGTACCGATCAGAAAATCGGCATACGGATCGCCGGTCTCCGTCCCATTGATATTGAAGGTCCCATTGAAGGTAGCGTTCGGATGTTCATTGACCTGGTCAACGTGGAACTGCCCTCCAACTTTGACGGTGTGAGTCCCGAAGACGCGCGAGAAGCCATCGCTCAGGTAATACGTATTGTTCACCTGCGTCTCATTCGTAATAGGAACACCCATGACAAAGGTCGGGAAGGTAATATTCTCGACCCCCTCGAACTGAGGGGCCTGAACATAGATCCCCGAACTACCGGCCCCGGTCGTAAACCCTTGCGAGGCAAGCGAGACACCAAGGCCGCCCTTTGGCTGTCCGATCACATTCGCGTAACGAAGGTAGCCAACATTGAAGTCGTTCACCGCGTTCGCTCCGATCACCTTGGTATCGGAGATCGAAAGAAGCTGTGCGCGGCCCAGGGTGAGAGCGTCGAAGCCGGGGATGGAAGCTCCTCCCTGCTGGCCGGGATAGGGATTATCCAGTGTGTAGTCGTCGATAAAGTAATATCCCGAAATCCGGCCCAGGAGAGTATCCGCATCGAGCCGCACGGAACCCTTGTCGTCGCGGTTCACCTCAGCGAAGGCCGAGGTCGAAAACTGGCCGGAACCCACGTTCGGAGAGGGGATGTACTGAAGTAAGTTCTTCCCGGGCGCCGACCACGCAGCCGGGGGGATTCTCAGGCCCGGGAAGACGCATTGAGCCGTGCTGGTACAGGTGTTTGAGTAAGTACCTGGGTTCTGGTCAGGATGGTTCGGATCGATCGGCATCGATTCGCCTGCCGTGAAGCTGTAAGGTTCTCCGGCACTCACGGGATACCCGAGCTTTGGCGCAAGCACCTGGGACGCGAGATAAGGACCGCTGACAACTGTTGGAACCGTAACCTGTGCGCCGTTCACGGTGGCCGTCGTTGTAAACGATGACCCGTCATCAGAGAAATCGCCACTCCGTTCAGCCAGAGTAGGAACCGAAATATTTCCCGTAGAGATGCCCTGTGTCGTACGCGTGCCCTGGTAGTCGGCGAAGAAAAACAGCCTGGTGTGGGTTACCGGACCACCCAGCGTTCCACCGTACTGGTTTTGTTTGAAGGCCGGGCGAGTGGGGTCGAAATAGCCGCGGGCGTCGAGGGCCGTGTTACGAAAGAACTCGAATGCCTTTCCGTGAAACTGGCCGCTGCCGGACTTGGTGACAACAGTGATCATGCCGCCGTTGTAGTTGCCATACTCTGGATCGAAGTTATTGGTCAGCACGCGAAACTGCTCGATGGAGTCCAGATCAGGAACGATCGACGTTCCACCATTCATGTGCTCCTGCACATCAACGCCATTCACCATAAAGCCATTGGAAGACTCGCGCTGGCCATTGATCGAAACATTGCCGGGATTCTCATCCCCCGAAGGAGAGATGCCGCCTGTCACTCCGGCCATGATCACGGCGTTGGGAAGCAGCGTGGATACAGGTGCGACGCCGGGCTGAATCGAAAGCAGGTCGGTGTAACTCCTGCCGTTGAGAGGTAGTGCGGTCATCTCCGCACCCGAGACAACTTCCCCCAGATGCGTCGAGCTGGTATCGACCTGCGCATTCGTATCGCCGCTTACCGTTACGGCATCGGACGTACCGCCAACGGCAAGCGCCACATCGGTGCGAAGACTGGCATCCGTATCGACGACCAGGCCTGTCAGCTTCTTCGTGGCAAAGCCGGTTCCGGTAACAGTAAGGTCGTATCGCCCCACCGGAAGATTGAGGAAGAAATAAGCTCCCTGCGCATTCGAGACAGCTCGATAGGTAGTTTGCTGCGCCTGGTTTACCAACACCAGTTTGGCTGCGGGAATAACCGCTCCCGTAGCATCCGTAACCGTGCCGGTAATACTTCCACCCACAGCGGCAAGCATCCGCAGACTGGTGAAGATCGAAATAGCGAAAAGAAGAAGAGTTCGTTTTGTCTTACAACCAGCAGACAACAAAATCGAATCGAGCAAACTGCACCTCAATCCGTGGCAAAGAGGCACAAAGCTCAAAAGAGAATGAGCGATCGCTTCCCGTTTCCACGCGGAAAAGAATCAAATTGATTCCAGGTAGGTCTCCTGACTTTCAGGCGAAGCTTCTGTTACGAAGCTCCCGACTCTTCACCTTCCCCGATCGCAACCGAGTGGCCTATGAAAAGTCGTTTTCCTGATTACAGTGGCGGGACCGTGCCGGACTTACACCGGACTTCCCTTTTATGCCCTTGCGGGCACCTGGAACGTTTTGCCAGACTAACACAGCCCTTCTAAGGGCCTTATAAATTTCCTGAAGAGCGAGAGAGAGCGCATCCAGTGGAGCGCGCCGTCCAAAGTCGCCCATTAAATCGCAGATCGGTCACAGAGAGCGGCGCGATTTCAAGCCGCCAGAAAGACTCCGGCGGAGCCTGCAAGCTATAGAGAATCGCCGCACGAATCACGGCAGGATGAGTGACGGCTAAGGTGTGCCCGGCACTGGTCTGCGCTTCCATCCACTGCCCCACACGGACGATCAATTGCACAAAGGATTCACCGCCGTGAGGTGCGGCACTTACATCGGTAAGCCAGGCGGCCAACCCTATCGGATCGCTCGCCTGTATCTCGTCGATCTGCTTGCCGCTCCACTCTCCGTAGTTGACATCGGCAAGCCCACTTTCTACAGATGCTTCAAGACCCAAGGCTGTCGCTGTCTGTCGCGTGCGCTGCTCGGGCCCTGCGCAGATCTGCTGTGTGCGCGGAGCCGCCCAGCCAAGCGCTGCAATCTTCTCCGGCTCGCCTTCGACGAGAGCTTCGTCCAGCGGAAAGGAGGCACGCTTCAGGGCAAGCGTGGCAGCGTGGCTGATCAGGGTGATTCGGGGGGGTAGAGTTTGCGGTTCGGAGGATTGCATCGCCAATCATTCTACGTGGCAGAGCTATTGGCAATGAGTAGAGAGGAACGTGCAACGACGAATCACATATTTTGTTCCCCCACAGAGACGTCATTCTGAGCGGAGCACTTCGCGCTTTTGCGAGGTGCGGAGTCGAAGGACCCCGAAGGGCTTGAGCTTGCCCAGAAGGTTGGGACCTTTTCCAGCGCGAACGTCCAGGCTCGAGCGTTCGAGGTAGAAAAGGTGCAAAAGGTTTGGGCAAGAGGATAACCTTCGGGGTCCTTCGACTCCGCGTCCCCAAAGGCCGGAACGCTCCGCTCAGGATGACGATTCTGTGGGGATGGGGAACTTCCTCCATGGCCGCTCGACCCCACTCCTTGACACTCCCCCTCGCCTTCACTAGGCTCAGATTCAGTTGAGCTTGCGTTATCCCTCAACCAGTTCAGGAGACTTCACCATGTCACAATCTGTCGCAGGTTCCATTGCATCCCCGGTATCTATCCCCGTTGTTCCGTTGCGGGAGCTGTTGCCCTGGGCGCTCTTCGGCGGCCTGCTGATGCTGCTCCTGATCTATTTTGTCGGCGCAGAACAGGGAGCCACCTCGCTCATCCACGGTCGTGCTGTACACGAATTCGTGCATGATGGACGCCATCTGCTCGGCTTTCCCTGCCACTAAACCCGATGGCCCGTACGCTGCTTCTTCGTGGAATGCTGGTCGGCCTCGTAGCCGGGTTGATCGTTTTTGCGTTCGCGCGCTGGATCGGCGAGCCTCAGGTCGACAGGGCTATCGCCTTTGAGACCAGCATGGACCAGGCCAGGGGAGAAGCTCCCGAGCCGGAAATGGTCAGCCGCAAGATTCAAAGCGGCCTGGGATTGCTGACCGGTGCCGTGGTCTACTGCACCGCGCTCGGCGGCATCTTCGGAATCGTGTTCGCTTTCACGCGCGGACGTCTCAGCACTGCCAGGCCACGAGTACTCTCCGCAGTGATCGCGGGCCTGGGATTCATCTCCATCGTCCTGGTTCCATCGCTCAAGTACCCGGCTAATCCTCCGGCGGTAGGAAACCCGGAGACGATCGGTGTTCGTACCGGGGCCTATTTTCTGCTCATCGCCATCTCTCTGATGTCCCTGATTCTGGCGATCAAGGCCGGACGGAGCTTGAATAAGCCCTTCGGCCCCTGGAACGCGTCGCTGCTCGCGGCCCTTTTATTCGTGCTGCTGGCGGGAACCAGTGCCCATTTCCTGCCTGTCATCGACGAAGTCCCCGCAGGCTTTCCGGCCTCTCTGCTTTGGAAGTTCCGCATAGCATCGTGGGAGACCCAGGTCGTGCTGTGGAGCGTACTGGGCCTGCTCTTCGGAGGTCTGACCGAACGGCAGGAAGCCGCGGCTCAACAAAGCGGACGAGCTTTCCCTACCTCGGACGAGATGCGCTACTCCTGACAAAATCGTGACGTCCCGCGTGGGATTACGCGTGATACTAATGGTGTTGACCTACGGTGCCCACATGGGCTTAAAAGGGAAGTCCGGAGCAAAACCGGCGCGGTCCCGCCACTGTAAACAAAGATGAGCCGCTAGCAGTACCACTCGGGAAAGACCGGGGAAGGATAGCGGCAGACACTCAGATGTCGTCTTTGAGCCAGGAGACCTGCCAGGGTTCGAACTGCAACTTTCTGCGGAGACAGAAACCCTGCGCCTGAGCTTACGTTCCATCGAAGACAACCCGTATCCCTCCCTGCTGACCCTGCGCAGCCTCACGACCGCTGTCGCGCGCGTGGCTATGCCCCCGTGCCTTTCCCTGCGCGGCCCGCATCTCGTTCGGTCAATCCGCCAAAACAACCTCTCGGAGCAGATGTAGCCATGCCGACCTACCGCCAACGCGTCATCCGTGCCGATGGGCGCGCCTTCAACATCACCCAGCACCGCGCGCACCTGACCTACTGCTACACCGGCTGCTGCTGCGGCATCACCGAGCGCGGCTATGCCGCAGTACCGGTCGACGTCTACACAGAGGAGTGGCTCAAGCGCAAGATCCGCAACGACGTCCACCTGACCAAGGGCGGATGCATCGGGCCCTGCGCCCTGGCGAACGTCGCCAGTCTCGTCTTCGACGGCAAGAGCATCTGGTTCCACTCGGTCAACAGCGAGTGGCAGGTACGCCAGATCTACGAGTACATCGACTCCATGCTGAAGGCGGACCGCTTCCTGCAGCCGCCCTCCGAGCTGAGCGAATACGTCTTCAACTACTACGACTGGGACGTTCGCCTGCCCAGCCCCGCAGAGGGGCTAACCCAGCTTGAGATCGTGCAGCCGAACGGCGCCATCATGCTGCTCTCGCACGCGGATACCGATCTGCTTACGCTCATCAAATCCTCGGAGACGCTGCCGGAAGAGCTGCGCGTCAGCGGCTTTTCCCTGAACGCACTCCGCACCGAAGACCAGATGAACGTGCTGATCCTCGGCGAGATGAGCAAGGCCAAGGTCATCGTCGTGCGCTGCCATGGGCCGCTCAGCGGCATCCCCGGCTTCGACCGTCTGAAGGCGGCCTGCATCGAGCGCGGACAGTCGCTGGTACTGGTGAGCGGCACAGGCGATAACGCCTCGGAGTTTTCCGAGACGATCAACGTGCCCGCCGATGTGATGCAGACTGCCTCGGGCTACCTCGATTTTGGAGGCGTCTCCAACTTTGGCGAGCTGTTCCGCTTCCTCTCCGACCGCCTGATGCTTACCGGCTTCGGATACACCACGCCGAGCCCTATGCCGGAGCACGGAATCTACCTGCCGGAGATGGACGCCGCGACCTTTGAAGACTGGCAGCGCCAGGCCGATCCCGCAAAGCCGACCGCAGCGGTACTCTTCTATCGCGCGCATCGCATGAGCGGAAACACCAGCTTCATCGACGCGATCGCTGAAGCACTAAAGAGCAAGGGCATGAATGCGCTCTGCATCTTCACCTCAAGCCTCAAGTCGAAGGAGAACGGCCGGCCCGCAGCCTTCGGCCTGATCGAAGGCAAAGCCGATGTTCTGATTTCGACGCTATCGTTTGCGCTCGGAGAGGTGAACACCGGCTCTGTAACCATTGCAGGCGAGGCCGTGGGCTCTCTCGAACAGCTCGGCATTCCTGTGCTGCAGGCCATCGCGAGCGGCATGCAGTATGGGGCGTGGGAAGGCTCGCGTCGTGGAATCAACGCTCTCGACACCGCCGTGAACGTCGCCATTCCCGAGTTCGATGGCCGCATCATCACCGTGCCGGTCTCGTTCAAGGAACGCAGCGCCGCCGGAACAGACAATCTCTACGTTGCGCAGCCGGACAGAGTGGACCGCGTCGCCGGAATCGCTGCACGTCTCGCGACTCTGCGCCGCAAGTCCAATCGCGAACGCCGCATTGCCTTCGTGCTGACGAACTCCGCGGCGAAGGCCTCGCAGGTTGGTGGCGCTGTGGGCCTCGATACACCGGCGAGTCTCCTGACTACTCTCCACGCCATGCGTGCGCGCCGGTACAACGTCTCTGCCCTGTCCGAAACTTCGGACGAGTTGATGCAGAGCCTGCTGCAGCATGGCACCTACGACGACAACTATCCGCTCGATCCCGCGCAGGCCAAGCGCTTCTCCCGAGCGGTTTACCGGAAGATCTTTGCAACCTTCCCCGACCGCCCGAACCGCAGGATGCAGGACTTCTGGGGACAACCTCAGGATCGGGGCTTCAGCGTTCTGCCTGCCAAGAAGACGGACAAGAAGCTGCTCCCCACTATCGGCGGCAAGGTCGTGTCCATCGAGCAGGAAGAGCCATGGGGAGACGAACACGACTACCTCTTCGCCGCGATGGACCTCGGCAATGCGCTCATCGCTCTACAGCCCCCGCGCGGCTACGGTATCGATCCCGACACGATCTATCACACGCCCGACCTGCCGCCGACACACCACTACACGGCCTTCTACCGCTGGCTGGGAACACCGCAATCCGAAGGCGGCTGGGGTGCGGATGCCATCGTCCACATGGGCAAGCACGGCACGCTTGAGTGGCTTCCCGGCAAGGGCATAGGCCTCTCGGGTGAGTGCTACCCCGATCTGCTGCTGGGCGATCTACCGCTCATCTACCCGTTCATCCTCAACGATCCCGGCGAAGGCAGCCAGTCCAAGCGACGGGCCCACGCCATCGTCGTCGACCACCTCACGCCGCCGATGACCAACGCAGAAACCTACGGCCCACTGGCGGAGCTGAACCAGCTCGTGAACGAGTACTACGCCGTAGAAAAATTGGACCCCAAGAAGCTGCCATACCTGCAGCAGCAGATCTGGGAGCTGGTGGAGCGCACCAATCTCAAGACCGATCTCGACACCAAGACGATGCTCACGCGCGAACGCGGCGACCACACTCATGAGTGGGACGACGCGCTGACGCCGGAGGGCGTTCCAACGACGCTGGCCTCGATGACCGGCAACGAAGTTGCGCATCTCATCGAAGATCTCGACGGCTACCTCTGCGAACTGGGCATGGCACAGATTCGCGACGGTCTCCACATCCTGGGACAGATGCCCCCGCTCCCCGAGATGCTTCGCTCGCTCACGCGGCTGGCAAACATCAGCACACCGAGCCTGCAGGCGAGCCTCGCGACGGCGTTCTCTTTCGATCTCGCGAGCCTTCTCGACAAGCCTGGAGAACGGCTGGAAGAGCCGCAAGAGATTCTCGACCAGACCTGCTACACACGAGCCGACGTGCTGGAGCTGCTCGACCGTGCCTCGCTCGATCTCTTCACCATGCTGGAGACCTTTGGGTTTCGCACGAAAAAAATCGCTGACGTTCAACGGGCCGTGCTCGGCCTCCAATCCGAGGACATCACGCAAGCGCTCATCTTCGCCTGCGAAGAACTCGTGCCGAACCTCGAACAGACCGGCGACGAGATCGAGCACCTTCTGGACGCTCTCGAAGGCAAGTACATCCCAGCCGGACCGGCTGGCGCACCCACGCGCGGCATGGCCCACGTTCTACCTACGGGGCGCAACTTCTACGCCGTCGATCCGCGCGCTCTACCGTCACAGGCCGCATGGCGCGTCGGGCAGCAACTCGCCCGCGAAGCCATCGAACGCTTCCGCATGGAGGAGGGCAAGTACCCCGAGATGATGGGCCTGAGCGTCTGGGGAACCTCGCAGATGCGCACTCACGGCGACGATCTCGCCGAGGCCTTTGCTCTGCTGGGAGTGCAGCCCGTTTGGAACGCGCAGTCCCGCAGACTGGAAGGCGTTGCTGTCATCCCGCTCGAACAACTGGGACGCCCGCGCGTGGACGTCACACTGCGCATCAGCGGCTTCTTCCGCGATGCCTTTCCTCACTTGATCGATATGTTCGACCAGGCCATCTCTCTCGTCGTCGAACTGGACGAACCGCTCGAACAGAACTTCCCACGCAAGCACTATCTCGCGGATCTCGAGGCGCATAAAGATCTTCCCGAGCATGAGGCGGAGGCCCAGGCTCGCTATCGTATCTTCGGATCGAAGCCCGGCTCCTATGGCGCCGGCATTCTTCCGCTGATCGAAACCGGCAACTGGCACGGCGACGAGGACTTTGCACGCGCCTTCCTCGCCTGGGGTGGCTACGCCTACGGCAAGGGCACGGACGGCGTCGATGCTCAGCCTGTGTTTGCGGAACGCCTGAAGGCGATCCAGGTCGCGCTGCACAACCAGGACAACCGCGAGCACGACATCTTCGACTCCGACGACTACTTCCAGTTTCACGGCGGCATGATCGCGTCCATCCGCGCACTCACAGGCGTGCAACCCAAGGCCTACTTCGGCGACAGCTCGCGCCCTGAGAACGCGCAGGTCCGTGACCTCAAAGAAGAAGCGCTGCGCGTCTACCGCTCGCGTGTCATCAATCCGAAGTGGATCGAGAGCATCAAGCGGCATGGATACAAAGGCGGCCTGGAACTCTCGGCCACGGTCGATTACATCTTCGGCTTCGACTCCACTGCACACATCGCTCCGGACTTCGTCTACGAGGGCCTCGCCGAGCACTATGCGCTGTCCCAGGAGATGCGCGATTTCCTAAGCGCTTCTAATCCGTGGGCGCTGAACGCCATCGCCGAGCGGCTGCTCGAAGCAGCCCGGCGCGAGCTCTGGGAGAACCCCGCACCAGAGACATTGAACGCCCTGCGTGAAGTCTTGCTGGAGAGTGAGACGCTGTTAGAAGCCCAGGGCGAACGGAGGCGCGAGATCGTCCAATGAAGCCTTTCATCTATCCCTTCTCCGCCATCGCCGGACAGCAAGAGATGAAGCTGGCCCTGCTGCTCGCAGCCGTGGACTGGCGCATCAGCGTGCTCCTGCGGGGAGACAAAGGCGCCGGCAAAACCACCACGGCGCGCGCGCTTGCCGCTCTTCTGCCCCAGCCCAGCCCCTTCATCAACCTGCCGATCGGTGCGACCGAAGACCGGCTGCTCGGCGGCCTGCACCTGGAGCGCGCCCTCAAAGGCGATCCCGCGCTAAAGCCCGGTCTGCTGTCAGAAGCGCACGGCGGCGTCCTCTACGTGGACGAGGTCAATCTTCTCCCAGCCCATCTGGGCGATACCCTGCTCGATACCGCTTCGAGCGGAGTCAACGTGATCGAGCGCGAAGGCTTCAGCGCCTCCCATGCAGCCGAGTTCGTCCTGCTCGGCAGCATGAACCCGGAGGAGGGCCTGCTGCGGCCCCAACTGCTCGACCGTTTTGCGCTTGCGGTGAACATTACCGCTCCTCTGGAGCCTGCCGAACGGCAAACCGTCGTCGAACGCCGCATCGCCTTCGATCGCGATCCGGCCGTCTTCCTCGCGGATTGGGCGGAGATGGAACAGCAGCTTCGCGAACAGATCCTCAGCGCACGCGCACAGCTCTCCGGCGTTCTGTGCTCGCAAGAGATTCTCGCGCAGATCAGCGCCGCCGTCTGCGAAAGGGGCGTGCGCTCCCTGCGCGCCGATCTCGCGGCAGTTCGAGCCTCCATCGCCTACGCTGCCCTCACCGGCGATGCCTCGGTACAGCCCCACCATGTAGCCGCCGTACTGCCGCTGGTACTCGTGCATCGCGCCCAGGAACGAAGTCGTCCCCCGGCACCCCAGCCGCCAGCACTCCAGACACCGCAAGACGCTCCTTCCGAGGCCTCCGACAAAGACCAGGCGCAGAACGCAGGCGAGGCCCAGGAACGAATCTTCGCTCCAAGGGAGATCAAGACGCCCAAGGTGCAGGCGAAGTTTGAAGACGCCGCAGCACGCGGCAACAGCGCTCCGGCGCAGGCGCACCAGCCGGGGCCTGCGGTCGGAGCACGCCGGTCTGAAACTCCCGTAGAGCTCGACCTTCGCGCTACCTTGAACCACGCCGTAATGGAGACCGGAAGCCTTCAGCCGCGCCTGCAGGATCTTCACGAACGAGTGCGGCAGCCGGCGACAGGCACCCGATATCTCTTCGTCATCGATTCAAGCGGCTCCCACGCAGCACAGGAGAGAATGCGCCTCGTCAAAGGCGCGGCTTCCAGCCTGCTGACACGCTCTTTCAAAAATGGGGACGAGGCTGCCATCATCGTCTTTCGCGGCACTGCAGCGCAGGTGGTGCTTGAGCCGACGCGGACACTCCCCGAAGCCATCACCGCCTTCGAGTATCTGCCCACGGGCGGCAGAACCCCTTTGGCCCATGCCCTCGATCTCGCACAGAACTACCTGACACCGGCAACGGTCCTGGTGCTTCTCACCGATGGGCGAGCAAATGTCTCTCTTGGAGAGGGCGACCCCTGGCAGGAGGCATTGGAGATTGCGAGCCGGATCAAGGCCACCGCCCTCGTGGTCGATACCGAAAACTCCGCCGAACGGTTGGGGCGGCCTCGCCAGTTGGCAGAGGTCATGGCCGCAGAGTATGTGGGGCTGGAGAATCTCGAATCCAGTGATGCGGCGATTCTCACCTTGCATCGGCTTTCGGGATAAACGAGGAAGCAGGAACCGGTCAATCACGAAGCTGTACCACGTTTTGCGTGATTGACCCACCTCCTCCGCGAGCGGTATAACTCGGATATCTGGTGTTCGGGAAGACGGTGCAAATCCGTCACTACCGCGTAACTGTAAGCGCTAAGAGCCTGGCATATAAGGTCACTGGGATCAGAGTCCTGGGAAGGCCGATCAAGCTCCACGAGGCGCAAGTCAGGAGACCGGCCAGATACGGGCTTAATTCAACTTCGCTGGGAGAGTTGAAGAGCATATCCACGCGCCCTCCAGGCCGTGGCAGCTGCCTATCTACCACTTCCCGCTCAGTGTCCGGCGATCTCACACTGGATGCCAGGAGCGATGTATGCAGCATCAACCCGTCTCCGTAACTCTCGTGCTCGGCGGCGTTCGCAGCGGCAAAAGCCGATATGCGCAACAAATCGCCGAACGCTCCGAACGAGTTACGTTCATAGCCACCGCGGAGCGCCGCGACGATGCCGAGATGCACGCCAAGATCGAGCGTCATCGCGCCGAACGGCCCTCCTCCTGGGCCACGATCGAAGAGCCGCTCCACCTGTCCCGGACGATTCGCGAAGCAGGCAAGGATTGCGACGTCCTTCTCATCGACTGCCTCACCCTGTTCGCGGCGAACCTCCTCGAGGCCTGCGGCGAAGACTCCGAACAGGTCCAGGCTCACATCGCAGATCTCTGTCACGCACTCAGCACGGCATCCTGCACAGTCGTCCTCGTATCCAACGAAGTGGGCAGCGGGGTGGTTCCAGCCTACGAACTTGGCCGCCGCTTTCGCGACCTCGTCGGTGAGATCAATCAGCGCGTTGCCGCGACAGCGGACACAGTGCTTTTCATGATTGCGGGGCTTCCCCTCGCACTCAAGGGCACCGTCCCCGCGAAGGTGCAGTCGTGAAGGGATTCCTCATCGCCGGGACCGCCAGCGGAGTGGGCAAAACCACCGTCACGCTTGCGATCCTGGCCGCCATGCGCCGCCGCGGATTAGTCGTTCAGCCCTTCAAAGGCGGCCCCGACTTCCTCGACACAGGCCACCATACCCGCATCGCAGGGCGCGCTGCACGCAATCTCGACACATGGATGCTCTCGCACGAAGCGAATGAAGAAGTTCTTCGCCAAAACGCGGAGGGCGCCGATGCCGTCGTTGTAGAAGGCATGATGGGCCTGTTCGACGGCAAGGACGGTGCCACCGAAACCGGCAGCAGCGCAGAGATTGCCAAGCTGCTGAAGCTGCCCGTCGTCCTGGTGCTCGACGCCAGTAAGAGCGCCAGGAGCATCGCTGCCGTTGTCCTGGGCTTCGAGCACTTCGACCGCGAGCTTCCGCTGGCAGGCATTATTCTCAACCGCGTCGCCAGCGAGCGCCACTTCAGGATGCTCGAAACAGCGATCCTCTCCGCCTGCCAGACGCCCATCCTGGGCTGGCTGCCGCGTGAGCCCTTGATCGCCATTCCCGAACGGCATCTCGGCCTGCGTACTGCAGAGGAGTCAGAAGGCCACGAGCAACAGCTCGACAGGCTGGCAGCTCTTGCGGAAGAGCACCTCAATCTGGACGCGCTCCTCTCGCTCGAATGCGGACTGGACCTCGAACAGGCTCCCTCGCTGCGAGAGACACCAAAGACCGCCGTACGAATCGGCGTGGCGCGAGACCGCGCCTTCTGCTTCTACTACGAGGACAACCTCGACCTCCTGCGCCAGCACGGTGCGGAGATTGTCCCGTTCAGCCCCTTGCTGGATGCAGCACTCCCTCCAGACCTCGATGCCCTCTATCTGGGCGGTGGTTACCCAGAGCTCTACGCGCAGCAACTCAGCGCAAACACCTCGATGCTCTCATCGATTCGAGACTTCGCCGCCTCCGATCGCCCTGTCTATGCCGAGTGCGGCGGCATGATCTATCTCTCCCAACAGCTCACGGCAGCCGATGGCACAGCGCACAACATGGCGGGCGTGCTCCCCCTCGCGATGGAGATGACGAGCAAGCTCGTTCGGTTCGGCTACGTCACCGTTGAACTCACACAGGATTGCCTGCTCGGCGCACGCGGGACAGTTCTGCGAGGCCATAGCTTCCACTACTCTCGCGTCACTAACGCACCCACAATATCCACCAGCTATTGCGTGCAGTACTCCCTCTCCGGACATCAGGAGGAGGAAGGCTATAGTTTCGGGAATGTTCTCGCGAGCTACGTCCATCTGCACTTTCGCACCGCTCCAGCAGTGGCTCAGCACCTGGTGGAACAGATCCGGCATTCGGCAACAGAAGCTATCGCCCAGGAGACCCGATGAATTCCCTCACGCAACAACTCGATTCGATCACGCACGGCATCGAGCTCCCCAGCGAACTCTGGCGGCAAAAAGCACGAGCGCATCTCGACACCCTTACGAAGCCTCTCGGCAGTCTGGGGCGGCTGGAAGACCTTGCAGCCCAGATCGTCGCCATTCGTGAAGAAAAGTTCTCTGAGCCCATCAGCAAAGGTGTCTATGTCTTCGCCGCGGACCACGGGATCACCGCAGAGGGCGTGAGCGCCTATCCTCGCGAAGTCACGCACCAGATGGTCCTGAACTTTCTCGCGCAGGGAGCTGCAGTGAACGTGCTGGCGCGACTGCATCATGCAGAGCTTCGCGTCGTCGATGTCGGCGTTGACACCGACTTCAACGATATCCCCGGTCTGCTTCATCGCAAGGTTGCGAGAGGCTCGCGCAACATGCTGCACGAGACAGCGATGACGGGCGAGCAGCTGGCGCAGGCCCTCGCCGTCGGCGCGGAGATCGCTGCCAACGCTGTTGCCGCTGGGCAGACGATGATTGCCATCGGCGAGATGGGCATCGGCAATACCACCTCGGCCAGCGCCATCACCTGCGCCCTCACGGGCTCTGCCGCCTCTGAAGCTACGGGCCGAGGCACAGGCCTCAATCCCGAAGCTCACGCACGCAAAGTCAGTGTTGTGCAAGCTGTAGTGGCGAAGCACTTCGGCGGTTCCGCTGCTAATGCTTCGCCGCTTGAAGTGCTGCGCTGCGTTGGCGGACTGGAGATCGCCGCGATGGCCGGCATGGTTCTCGCCGCAGCCCAGCACAAGCTCGTCATCGTCATCGATGGATTCATCTCCACCGCTGCCGCAGCCATTGCCGTCGCGCTCTCCCCCAACACCCAGGGCTATCTCATTGCAGGACATCAGTCCGAAGAACCCGGACACAGACTTTTGTTGCAATACCTGAACCTGGTGCCCGTTCTGAGCCTTCACATGCGTCTCGGCGAAGGCACCGGAGCGGTACTTGCCATGCCCATCCTCGAATCGGCCGTCGCCCTCTATACGCAGATGGCGACCTTCACTTCGGCAGGCGTGAGCGGAGCCGCGTAATGAGCCCGGCCGTCTATATCCGCAGGACAGGATCGGAGTTTCTCTCCGCCCTCCAGTTCCTCACGCGTATTCCGGTCCCATCGCAGCCCTACGAAGCCGACTCCCTCTCGCGAGCCGTCAAGTTCTTCCCACTCGTAGGCGTCGTTGTCGGCGGCATCGCCGCACTGTTGCATCTTCTACTCGCCCCGCATCTTCCAAGGCTTGTCGCTGCGTTCCTCGTCGTTCTGTGCCTCGTCCTCGTAACAGGCTGCCTGCACGAGGACGGTCTTGCCGATACGGCCGATGGCTTCGGTGGCGGAACCGACCGCGAACAGATTCTGCGCATCCTTCGCGATAGCCGCATCGGCAGCTACGGAGGCATAGCGCTCGGGCTTAGCCTTCTTGGCCGCGTCGTGCTGATCGCCTCTCTTCCCCTGCCGCAGGTTGCAACCTATCTCATCGTCGGCCACATGCTGTGCCGCTGGACGACGCTTCCCCTTAGCTACTTCCTCCCCTCGGCCCGCACACAAACCGAAGGGCAGGAGTTCAACGGACAGGGCGCGCGCATCGCACGCCTCACTTCAACCGGCACCCTCATCGGCGGCACTCTCTTCAGCTTCGCCGTCGCAGCCTGTCTGCTCAGAACGGGCGCGGTCGCTCCGATTCTTATCTCCATTGTGCTGGCTCTGTTTACCGGCCTCTACTACAAGCGCCGCATCGGCGGTGTCACAGGTGACTGCTTCGGAGCTACCAATCAGCTCGCTGAACTCGGCGTCTATCTCTGCGGAGCGTGGACCCTGTGAACGGCCTCCTCTTCATTCGTCACGCCCGAACCGACCTGGCGGGAACCTTCTGCGGACACTCCGATCCGCCGCTTAATGCCACTGGCCAACAACAGGTCACCGACCTGATCGCGCGTCTCACCGCCGAACACTTCGATGCGATCTTTTGCAGCGATCTGCGTCGTGCCGTGGACACAGCAGAACCGCTCGCGCAAGCCTTCAAGGCTCCGCTCACCCCAAAGCAGGGCCTGCGCGAGATTCACTTCGGCGACTGGGAGGGTCTGACCTGGGCCGAGATCGAACAGCGCGATGCAGAGTACGCGCGCCGCTGGAGCGAGACCTTTCCAGCTTTGACCGCACCCGGTGGTGAATCTTTCGCGGACTTCGAGAGTAGAGTCCTGGCCGAGATTGCCCCTCTCCTCAGCCTCGCCGAGCGCCAGCGAATTGCCGTGGTCACGCACGCCGGAGTCATGCGCACCGTCCTGCGCTCTCTGCACGGTTGCAACGAGCAGGAAGCATGGGAGAAAACGAACTCTTACTGTTGCACGTTCTCCTATCCAATCAACCTGGAGAGCCTATGAGCCACAAGCAGGTCCATGTTCGAGAGCTTGCCGGCTGGGGACTCGACGACTATGAGTTTCGCGTCAGCACCTTCGACCGCACGAAGCCATCGCAAGCCGAGCATCTCGTTGCACAGCGTACGCCCTTTCAGCAGTCAACCGTCGTGCTCACACAAGAGAGCGCACAGTTGAGGGATGCGCTCCTGCAGCACGCCACAAGACCGGACCTGCTCGACGAGATGAC
Organism: Granulicella mallensis MP5ACTX8; assembly: GCF_000178955.2. Taxonomy (NCBI): domain Bacteria; kingdom Pseudomonadati; phylum Acidobacteriota; class Terriglobia; order Terriglobales; family Acidobacteriaceae; genus Granulicella; species Granulicella mallensis. Next base: position 3,818,197 of record NC_016631.1, read on the forward strand.
AGGCCTCACCTGGTCTCTTGGTGTCGTCGACCTGCGGTCTCTTCTCGCCTTTCAGCGCAGGCTCTCCTTCAACCCTGAATTTCCGCATCCCCCGGCCCCCGCTGCAAAAGATTGGACTGCCCTGCTCGACTTTTCTTTCGGCCCGGCAAAGCCCGTTCTCTTCGACCGGCTGCAAGATAATGCGGCCCACACCCTGGTCCTGCAATCGACAAATCCGAACCTGCATCTTAGGACCACGATCGACGCCGCTTTCCCGCTCAGCGTCCACGCAGGCGGCCCCTTCTTCGAGGTCGCTTCCTATCGCGACCGCTGGTTTCTGCGCGATGGCTATCATCGCGCCTACACTCTTCTACAGGCTGGTGTCTTCGAGGTTCCCGCAGTGATCGTCCACGCCAACACGATCGAAGAGCTTGGCCCAACCAAGCCCTGGTTCTTCTCAGAAGAGGTCCTCTTCTCGGAAACACCGCCCCTCGTTCTGGATTTCCTCAACGACGAACTCGTGCTCGAATACAACCGCCCTCCCCTTATCAAGACACTGCGCATCACGATGGAAGAAACCCTCAGCCCCGCAACATCAGGAGATCAATCATGAGCATCGCAACCAAACGCGGCGACGGCGGACAAACCGGCCTGGCCGGCGGCATCCGCGTCTCCAAGGCAGACCTTCGCGTCGAGTCCTACGGCTCGGTCGACGAGCTGAATACAGTCCTCGGATTTGCCCGCAGCATCTGCCAGAACAAGGAGATCGCTACCTGGACCGAAGACATCCAACGGACGCTCTTTCGCGTCGGCTCTGCCCTCGCCACACCTCCTGAGAGCAAGAAACAGCCGCCCGTCGTCACCGAAGAAGACATCGACAAACTCACGAACCTCGTCCACCAGATTGAGGCGACCGAGGGCATCCTCTCCGACTGGTCACTGCCCGGAGCCCATACTGAATCCGCAGCCTACGAGATGGCCCGCACCGTGTGCCGCCGCGCGGAACGCGCAGCCGTCCGCTTCATCGAAAGCGGAGGCGTCGTGCAGCCTACGATCCTTCCCTATCTCAACCGGCTCTCCGATGTCATCTGGCTCTTCGGCCGTCTCATCGAGTTCAACGCGGGCGTCGAGTCGCGACTCCGTCCCGAGTCCAAAGGCGGTCCTAAATGGTCGAGAGCCTGGTAAATCCCGAAGACCTGGCCTTCAGCGAATCCGAGCGGGCAGCGGTCTATCGCACGATCGCCGCGCGGCGTGATGTCCGCCGCGGCTTCATCGTCGATCGTCCGCTGCCGGATGAGTTGCTCCAGCGGTTGCTGGCCGCGGCGCACAGCGCCCCCTCCGTCGGGCTCATGCAGCCTTCACGCTTCATCGTGATTCGTGATCTTGCCACCCGCAAAGAGGTACACAACATCTTCGAGGAGGCGAACCTCCAGGCGGCAGCCACCTACTCCGGAGCGCAAGGCGAGCAATACTCGGCTCTCAAGCTCGAAGGCATTCTTGAAGCGCCGCAGAACCTCTGCGTCGTATGCGATACGCAAGCTGCGCGCGGCCATAGGCTGGGTCGCCACACCATGCCCGAGACCGCAGCCTACTCGACGGTATGCGCCATCCAGAATCTCTGGCTGGCTGGACGCGCCGAAGGAGTCGGTGTCGGCTGGGTCAGTATCCTCGATCCCGTGCGACTCCGTGCAGTGCTGCATATCCCGGAACACATTCTTCCTGTCGCCTACCTCTGCCTGGGCTACGTCGATCAGTTCGCCTCGGCGCCTGACCTCGAACGCTTTGGATGGGAGAAGCGCGTGCCTCTCTCCACCGCCGTATGCTACGAACGCTACACGGAGGAGACTGCCTCGTGAGAGCTCGCGCCATCATGGTGCTCGGAACCAGTTCGCACGTCGGCAAATCGTTGCTGACGGCAGCGCTATGCCGCATCTTCGCGCAGGAGGGCTATCGTGTCGCGCCCTTCAAGTCGCAGAACATGTCACTTAACTCCGCGGTCACGCCGGAGGGCTTCGAGATCGGCCGCGCCCAGGCGCTCCAGGCTGAGGCCGCTGGCATCCTGCCCACGGTCCACATGAATCCCATCCTCCTGAAGCCCATGGGAAACATGACCTCGCAGATCGTGGTGCGAGGAAAGATCTGGGGCAAGCTCACGGCGTCCGACTACCATCTGCGCCGCGTGGAAGAGTTGTTGCCAGTCGTGCGTGAGAGCTATGAGATTCTCGCCGCGCAGAACGATGTCATCATCCTCGAAGGCGCTGGCTCACCGGCGGAGATCAATCTCAAGAAACACGACATCGTGAACATGCGCATGGCCGAACTCGCCGATGCCGCCTGCCTGCTGGTCGGCGATATCGATCGTGGCGGAGTCTTCGCCTCGCTCTTCGGCACCGTTGCGCTTCTCGATCCTCACGAGCAGGACCGCATTCATGGCTTCCTGATCAACAAATTTCGCGGCGACGTCTCCCTCCTCGAACCCGGCGTCCGCATGATCGAAGAGCGCCTCAACAAGCCGTGCCTCGGAGTCGTGCCCTATCTTCCTCAACTCACAATCGACGAAGAAGACAGCCTGGGGCTTCCCTCCCCTCTCTCAGAACATAGCGAGCCGTGGGTTATTTCAAGCGATCCAGCGAGGCCACTGCGAATCGCCGTGATTGCACTGCCTTCTTTCTCCAACTTCACGGACTTCGACGCCCTGCGCGCCGAGCCTTCCGTATCGCTGCGATTCTGTCGCACGGCGGGACAACTCGCCAACGCTGACATCGTCATTCTTCCCGGCAGCAAACAGACGGCGGACGATCTATTGTGGATGCGCTCCGAAGGCCTGGCACCCCTGCTCACGGATCACGCCCGCACCGGACTCGTCGTTGGCATCTGTGGCGGCATGCAGATGCTGGGCGAAGAGATTGCCGACCCACAAGGCATGGAACGCGCGGGAGTGATCCTCGGGCTGGGACTGCTGCCGATCCACACGACAATGCAGCCGCAAAAGGTCACAAGGATCAGTTCCGGCCAACTCATCGCTACCTCGCTCTTCAGCCAGCCAACCCCGTCTGTGCCCATCAGCGGGTACGAGATCCACATCGGAGAGACCCGCTACCTCGAAGGCGCAAAACCGTTTGCGCAGCTTGAAACTGAATCGACTGCGGACAGCCTTCTCGACGGCTGCACCGCGCACGAAGGACGCATCTTCGGAAGCTACCTCCACGGCCTCTTCGACGACGACAACTTCCGCCACATCTTTCTCGCGGCTGCCCGGGCCTTCTATGGATTGGCACGGGACATGTCTCTCAATCACTGGAAGCAGCAGCGCGAAGAGTCGTTGAATCGCCTTGCCGATACGGTGCGCGCCTCGCTCGACATGGAACAGATCTTCGCCTGCGCAGGCCTCTCCTACAGCGCACAAAGCAACAAGGAGACGCAGTCTTGAACCGGAGCACCCTTCTTCCCGCCGCCTATCTACTCGATCAGATTGCAGGAGATCCCGAGGAGTTTCCTCACCCGGTCCGCCTCATCGGCCTCGCGATCTCGCGCGGTGAAACAGCGCTGCGGCATCCGGACCAGAGTGCCGCATCCGAACTCTTCTCAGGCGCAGCTCTTACCGTCGCCGTCGTTGGATCAACGTATTGGCTTACCGCAGGCCTGCTCCAGTTCATGCGTCGCTACAGTAGTTCTCTCGGGGACGCGACAGAGCTCCTGCTCGGCTGGACCTGTCTCGCGGCACGCAACCTCGAACAGGAAGCCAGAGCCGTCACCGATGCACTAGAGAGCGATGATCTGCCTCTCGCACGTAAACGCCTTGCGCGGATCGTCGGCCGCGACACCGAACAGCTTGATGCGCAGGAGATCAGCCGTGCCGTCATTGAGACTGTCGCTGAAAGTGCATCCGATGGAATCATGGCGCCGCTGTTCTACATGGCACTCGGCGGTGTTCCCCTCGCGATGGCCTACAAGGCGGTCAACACACTCGACTCCATGATCGGCCACGCCGACAGCCGCTACTTTTACTTCGGCAAGGCTGCAGCCCGCCTCGACGACGCGGCGAACTACATCCCCGCGCGCCTGACGGCTCTCAGCCTCGTCGCGGCGTCGCATCTCGTCGCTCCCTCCGACGCACAGGCCGCATGGCAGACCTGGCAACGTGACGGCAGCAAACACAAGAGTCCCAATGCAGGCCAGCCGGAGAGTGCGATGGCCGGGGCTCTGCACGTATCACTCGGCGGAGACAATACCTATGCGGGTGAGCTGATCCCTGCACAACGCATGGGACAGGAGTTCCCTCCTGCCAAGCCCTCCAAAGCAGTCCAGGCCGTTCGTCTCGTATCCGTGGCGTCACTCGTTGGATTAACCCTGGGTGTTCTGCTGACGGCACTCGCCCAGCCAAGGAAGCGCAGCTGATATGACCTACCCTCTGCATGGCGGTCAACTCCGGCAGATCGCCGAACGATTTGGCATCGCCCCGTCGCAGCTTCTGGACTTCAGCGCCAACATCAATCCGGCGGGCCCACCACCTGCCGTGTTATCAACGCTGCGCACGAGCCTCGACGATCTATCGACGCTGACGGACTATCCCGATCTGCAGGAGCTCGAGCTTAAACAGTCGATCTCTCAATACTCGGGAGTCGCCCCTGAAAACATCGCCGTCGCCAACGGCTTCGTCTCCCTGCTCGAAGCAGCCCTGCGAACTCTGAAGATTCGTCGCTGCCTGCTTCCGGTCCCGGGTTTCGTCGAATATCGCAGAACGCTTGAGCGTGCAGGCGTTGAGGTGTGCCTCCATGAGCTAAACACTCAATCGAAATTCAGCTATGATCCCGCAGCACTGACTGCCGGACAGCACGACGCCATCCTCCTTGCGAATCCGCAGAATCCTTCGGGCGTCTGTCACTCTGCTGAGACGCTGCAAACTCTAGTCACGAGGGCTGCTGAAACAAACACCTACGTATTCCTCGACGAAGCCTTCATCGACTACGTCCCGGAGCATTCGCTCACAACAGCGGTCGATCGTTTCGCTAACCTGATCGTCTTTCGTTCCGTCACGAAGTTCCACGGCATCCCCGGCCTGCGCGTGGCCTACGCCGTCAGCAATCACGAACTGGCTTCATCCCTCAGCGAGAGCCTGCCGCCCTGGCCCATCACCACCCTCGCCTCTCGCGCTGTAAGCGCAGCACTGGGTGACCAGCCCTATGCTGTTCGTTCGAGGGCTGAAAACGCTGAGCGTAGAACCACACTGCAAAACGACTTGGAACAGCTTGGACTACTCGTCTATCCCTCGGCGGCGAACTTCCTCCTCTTTCGGCTGCCCGCAACCATCGATCCGGATCGTTTCTGGCAACACATGATCGTTGCTCACCAGATCGTCCTGCGCGCCTGCGCGAACTACGAGGCCCTTCCTGCCGGACACTTCCGCGTTGGCGTCCGAACGCAGGAAGAGAATGCTCGTCTCTCGACGGCGATATCGAAATCGTTATCGTACTTCGCCGGAACCCGGTAGATCTCTCACAGGGGGCTCCGCGACCACCTCCGGCGGAATCACACCGGCTGCCTTCAATTGCTTCTCGATCACTGCCGCTTGAATCTCGCTGTTTATCTCCGCGCCCAGCAACAGCATGAGCCCGGTGATGTAGAACCACGTCAACAGGATGATGACGGCGCCCAGTGATCCGTACGTGAGGCTGAAGTTATCGAAGAAGTGCAGATACACTCGCAGTCCCAGTGAGGCCAGCACCCAGCCAGAGATTCCGATGGCGGCTCCGGGAGTGATCCAGTGCCAGCGCTTGGCCTTCAGATCGGGCGCAAAGTAATAGATCGTGCTGAACTGCAACAACAGCAGACCACTGGCCACAACCCACTGCACAAGATGAACGACGATAGCCGTCGTCGTTGCCAGGGCATGATGCCAGATGCGCACGTAGACCAACTTCGCAATCAGGTCTCCGCCCAGCAGCACGCCAAGGTTTGCCGTCACCATCACCGAGAGCAGCATCGTAACGAGGATCGCCGCGCCGCGCGCCTTCCAGTAAGGCCGCGACTCGCGCACCTTGTACACCGTGTTCATGCCGTCCTGAATCGCAGCGAATCCTACCGACGCCGACCACAAGGCGGCTACCAGCCCCAGCGTAATCTTGCCGCCCGTTGCCGCGGCAGCCGTTTGGTTGAAGGTCTCGATGACCATGTTGTACGCCGATCCCGGCACGACCAGCGCGAGATAGTGCAACAGGCTGTCGTAGATGCGCGATGCCTGCCGCGCCGCAAGTCCCAGGATCGAGCTCGCGCAAACCAGCGTTGGGAACAACGCAAAGAGGAAGTAATATCCCATCTCGGCCGCCCTGGAGAGCAGGTTGTCGCTCATCATCGCCTGGAAGGTACGCTTCCACACGAGCTTCGGGCTTGCACCTTCAAAGTTCCACAGGCTGCGCAGCGGCGACCGCGCGACCTGATCCCAGATTCGCTGGGCCAGAGGATCGGTCGCCGTAAGTGTATGGTCTGTGACGCGCACTCGAGTTCTCCCAGCGTCCCTCCCATGAGATGCACTGAAAGACTTTGACGTCCAAGGCGTCCGCAGTTTTATCGCAAGCGTAAGCAAGGCCCATCGCCCAACCGATGAGATAGCCTAGCTTGAGAGGAAGATCAGGAGATGCACTCCAGCGAATTCCGGAAGGTCGCAATGGCAGGAATGCTGATGGCACTGCTAACCTCTTGTTCCAGGACACCTTCTTCCCCTGCCGCAAAAGTCGCGGCTCAACCTGCCGTCCAACCATCGGCAGGCGCCCAAACCACGACTACATCGACCGCAACCGGACACGTGAAGCTTCGGCTCCTACCTGCAATTGGTGAGAACGTAGACTCCTTTCCGCGCGTTGTTCCTAACGAGAACGTATCGCCCCCTATGGCGGCGACGCTCAACACAAAATTCGATCGCCTCGATTCCGATATGCGCAAAGGGCTTCACGAGTGCAAGACCGGTGCAAGGAAGATGCACCCGGACGACAGTGCTTTCGACTATGAGCACAAGCTATCGGTTTCCATGCGCGGTCCTCGTTATCTGAGCGTATTAGTTTCGGACGCCTATTTTTGCGGAGGGGCGCATCCCGAAAACAACGATGAGGCGCTGGTTTATGACGTCACCACAGGTGCGGCGATCGACTGGCTCACCATGCTCCCCGGCTCCAGCATAGGGTACAAGGCAGAAGATACTTCGCATTCATCCTCAGTAATCTGGCCTCCACTGCAACAGCTTGCACTGGAACAGGCCGACGACGACTGCAAAGATGTTTATCGCGAAAAGAATCTGTCGTTTATCCTTTGGCCGGATGCCGATCAGGGAGCCATCGTGGCAGAGGCAGACGGTCTCTCCCACATAAGCTCTGCACTCTGCGGAGAACAGGTCGTGCTGGATATTCCCTCCGCACAACGCCTTGGGATTTCTCCGACCCTCTTGTCTTTGGTCGTTGCGGCCCACGCCGCCTCACAGACCTCGGCGGCTAAGAACCACTGATTAGACAGATAGTCGTGCAGAACAGGCTTTCAGATAGGCGCAGGCGAGAAAGATAAGCTCTTTCAACAAAGGCTCAAACTGCTTATCCGGAGAAGGAGATTCCAGCAGCCTGCGGCTAACTCCAACCATCGCCCCTTGAAGCATCGAAGCTGCGAGCTGTGGGTCGGTCGCCAGTGGATCGGAGGAGCTTGCCAGCATTCCAGCAATCGCTTTATTCGAGCGATTGCCCGACTGTTGCACGATCTTCGCTCCATCCACATCGGAGCTCACGGAGTAGAGAGCGACACTCGTCTTCACATCTTTCATCTTGGCCCGAAGGAAAGCAGTGATAAGAACGGTAGCCATCTGTGCGAGCGTTTGGCCCTCCTGCTCTCGGCAGGTACGAACGATAATGTTGTGGACTTCGTCCAGATGACGCTTCAGCGCAGCCTGTAAGAGAGCACTCTTATTGGGAAAGTACTGATACAAGGTTCCAACCGATACCCCCGCCCGCTGCGCTACTTTTGTCGTGGTCAGCCGTTCCTTTCCCACGCTAAGCAAAACCTGAATGGTCGCTTCGAGAATCGCGTCTACACTGGCGATTGAACGCGCCTGAACCGGCGCTTTTCGGGGAGATAAGGGGGATTTCAAGCTTTGCGGCAAATGCGAACTCCTAACCTGAAGCTTTCTTCATCTAACCACAGGTAAGAGCACTAACAAACAGTCAAGAGGAAAACAGAATGACGAATTCTAGAGATCTCAATGCCAGCTTCACGCTTCCAGGCACTTCGATGACCGTGAATCGAATGGGTTATGGAGCTATGCAACTCGCCGGACCGCAGGTCTGGGGACCGCCACGCGATGTCAATGTTGCCGTCTCTGTTCTACGAGAGTCCCTCGAGCTTGGAGTCAATCACATCGACACCAGCGACTTCTATGGTCCCCATGTCGTAAACCAGATCATCAAGCAGGCGCTGCACCCCTATCGGAACGGCCTTGTCCTCGTTACCAAAGTCGGTGCTCGCCGGGCTGAGGACAAATCGTGGCCCCATGCGCTCTCGCGCCAGGAGTTGATCGATGCCGTCCACGATAATCTCCGCAACCTCGGTGTCGACAGGCTGGATGTCGTCAATCTTCGGGTGGGAGGACTCGCGGCCCCTACGGAGGGATCGATCGCAGAGCCGTTGACGGTCCTGGCTGAGCTCAAACAACAGGGGCTCATTCGCCATCTCGGTCTCAGCAATGTCTCTCCAGCGCAGCTCAAAGAGGCTGAGACGATCACGGAGATCGTTTGTGTGCAGAACTTCTACAACGTGGCCAACCGGAGCGACGACCGCTTCATCGAGGACCTCGCCGCACGGGGTATCGCTTATGTGCCGTTCTTTCCGCTGGGAGGATTTACGCCCCTACAGTCGGGGGTGCTCGATGCCGCGGCGGCCTCGTTGCAGGCTACTCCGATGCAGGTTGCGCTCGCCTGGCTTCTGCAGCGTTCGTCCAATATCCTGCTGATCCCCGGGACTTCTTCTCTCGAACATCTTCGCGAGAATATGGCTGCGGAGAAGCTTCAGCTGCCGCCTGAGGTGATTGCGAAGCTTGATTCGATTGGTGGGGCTGCCGGTCAGTAATTCGGCACGGGCGCAGAGGCCGGGGATACAGCCACCGCAATCCCTTTGATTGCGGTGGCTGCACGTAAGAAGGCAATATAGTCGTTTCGGCTGCGCCTTCACTCCAGCCCTTCGACTACGCTCAGGGCAGAGAGGTATGAACCTTCAGTTCGACCTTTTGTGGCATGGCTGAAGCCATGCCCTTCCGGTTCGCGACTCAGCAGATCTACGCAGACGGAGCTACCTGGAATGAGAGATTCGAGGTAGCGCTTAAGCCAGTTCTACTTCGATCTGCTGCGCCTCTGGATCGAGCTTTACCAGCCGGAAGCTGCGAACCTGGCCGACGCCGAACGGCTCCGGCTGACTGCCTGCCGCAGGCGCACCCGTTTTCCAGCGGGCATTCAGCATGGAGGTCAGGGACGACAGGTCCAGGGCTGCACCGCTGTCGCTCTTGGCCTCAACTGCCGCCTTGGCAGACTTCAGGCAGGTGACGCGAATCCCATCGCCAAGCTCGACGATGGCCGAATCCGCCGACTGCTCCACGACACGGCCGGAGACCACATCGCCCACCTTGTGCTCTTCCATGTACTCTGCGAAGCCCGTAGGAATCAACTGCTTCATGCTGAGCCGGAGCTGCCGCTTCTCGGGGTCGAGGCCGATCACCTGGGCCTTGACGACCTCTCCGACCCGCAGGACATCCTGCGGATGGTTGATACGTTTGTCCGCGCTGATCTCGCTGATGTGAACCAGGCCCTCGACGCCCTCCGCCAGCTCCACGAAGGCGCCGAACTTCATCAGGCGCGTGACAGGGCCTTCGATAGCCGCGCCCACAGGGAACTTCTTCGGCACTTCTGCCCAGGGGTCTCCGAGTGCCTGCTTCAGGCCGAGAGAGATGCGGCGTTCGGCCGGGCTCACGGAGAGCACCATCGCATCGACCGTGTCGCCTGACTTGAGCAGGTCGCTGGGCTTCCGCACCTTCTGGACCCACGACATCTCCGAGACATGGATGAGGCCTTCGATGCCCGGCTCCAGCTCGACGAACGCGCCGAAGTCCATCAGCCGTGTGACCGAGCCGGTGATGCGCTGGCCTTCCTTGTACTTCTCGCCCACAGCCTCCCAGGGCTCTGCCTCGAGCTGTTTCAGGCCAAGCGAGATACGCTTGCTCTCCGGCTCGACCTTGAGGACCTTGAGCTGAAGCTGCTGGCCGACAGTCAGAACATCCTCCGGCGTGCCTACACGGCTCCAGGAGATATCGCTGATGTGCAGCAGGCCGTCGATGCCGCCGAGATCGACAAACGCGCCGTAGCTCGCGAGGCTGCGAACCTGTCCGCTGACGATATCGCCTTCCTTGAGCTCGGCATAGCGGCTCTGTTCGAGCACGCGAGCCTGCTCCTCCACGAGGACGCGCCGGTCGACGACGACGTCTTCCTCCTCCGTATCCAGCTTGATGATGCGGCAGGTGATCTCCTGGCCGACGAGCTTTTCCATCTCGGCGGCATCGCGCACACCGCTGCGAGAGGCCGGCATAAACGCACGCATGCCGATATCGACCGTAAGGCCGCCCTTCACGACTGCCGTCACGACGCCTGAGACCGCGGCCTTCTGCGCAAAGGCCTCCTCCAGCGAGGACCAGTCCTTGGGCTGAGCCACGTGAATGCGGGAGAGCTCGTAGTAGCCCTCCGGATTGCGGCCCTTTACCGAGACCGGGAACTTGCTTCCTGCAGCCAGGCCTTCGGCGTTGTTCTCAAAGGCGGTTCGCGGCAGGATTCCCTCGGTCTTGAAGCCGATGTCCAGATACACAGACTCTGCATCGACCGTAACCACGATGCCTTCCAGCTGCTTCGCGCCGTCTTCTGTTTTATGGGAATGGCTGTGCTCGAACTGCGCGAGCAAATCGCCAAACGACTCAGTGGACGATTCGGTTGTGTTTTCGACGGGAGGCAAGGAGGTAGGGGTAATTTCGTTAGGCATGATGGTCTGGCTTTATTTTGTCACGAACCACGAATGGGTCGTCGGCCCCTTGCTGTTGAGACCTTTCCCCCATGAACATTCAGGCTCGAGCGCTTGGGGTAGAAAAGGTCCGAAGGGGCATGGGGAAGACTGCAACCCTCGGGGTCCTTCGACTGCGCGTCCCCAAAAGCTGGGACGCTTCGCTCAGGATGACGATTTTATGGGGAAACCTAAAACAAAAGCGATGCGTGCAGCGGGACGCGTCAGATTCAACGCGTCCCGCCCACACGGTTAGAGCAGTATTGCTGATACTATCCCCCGGAAGACGGAGAGGAGTGTCGTTTTTGTTGAGAAAAACGACCTTGAGATTCATGCCCTCGGGTATACCTTCAGCCATACTGCTCTACCGTCGGAAAGAATCTCCCTGTACGACGATCGGTACTGAGACGTCATGCGTTGCCGCGCCTGTCGTCCCGGTAATGACCGCTGTATAGGTTCCAGCGGGAATGGCGGAAGAGTGCCGACCGAACACTTCCGTATTGAGCAGCACAATCGAAGTGGAAGGACGAGTAGTCTGAACGATCGCTGTAGGAGGAACCAGGCAGCTCGGCAGCTCCTTGTTCCCACTTGGGCCACCGGTCACCTTGCAACTGAGATTGACTCCACCGCTGAAGTTGTTGAGCCCCTGCAGTTCCAGGAACGCTACTCCAGACTCGCCGGAACGGATGTTGACGTTCTGCGTGGTTGCGATCAGCGTAAAGTCATTTCCGTTTTCGGTGTAGGTAGTCAACGGAGAGAAGGCATCCTGATAGTTGGCATCTCCTATGTACAGCACCCACAGCTCATTGACACCACCATAGAGAGAAGCCCCGCGGAAGCTGACCTGCCCTGTGGCCGTGGCACCGCTCGAAGAAGGAACCAAAGTCCCCACCCCGATCAGAGTTCCCTCATCTACCAGAGCGAACTCCCCCGTCGGTGCGATGGTAGCCCCTGAGCCGCCGGAGACGGTGACCGTCGCAGTCAAAGGCGTCGAGGGCTGAATCGGGCCAGTTCCCGTGGACGAAACCGTAATCCTGGGGAAGGATGGCAGCAGCGGACTGACACCCGCGGCCGTAAGGTCTTCCCCTGCGGAGACAGAAGGTCCCCAGTTCTGGTCGCCAGGATAAGAGGCTTTGATCGTATAGCTGCCGGCGGGAATATTCGCGAAGTAGGCTGCGGCGTAAGCGACTCCGCTGCCCTGCTCGAAGCCGCCACCGATCTGGGGCCTCAAAGTCACAACCTGCGGAGGCAGATTGCCCATAGTGAAGGTCACCTGTCCGGTGGGCGCTACTCCCCCGCCGGTTCCGCTGACCTGAACCTCAAACACAATATTGCCGCCAACCATGATCGAGACTGGAGCCGTCAGATTAGGTGTGATGATGCTGGGAGCCCTGACGACGGTGAAGCTGAGCGGACCCGCCGAACTCTGCGCGGTCGGCAGATAGCTCGAATCGCCGCTGTAGACGTATTGCAAGCTGTGCTGGCCAATCGGGAGTGCGAGGTTCGAATACGAGCTGGAACCGGTCACATCGAGGGGGTTGGTCGAGATCGGAATCCCATGATCGAAGAGTGTGGTTGAGCCCGTGGCCGGTGTACCGACCGTGCTGGCTGATTCTCTCGAGCCCGCGACCTGCAGGTCGACGAAGAAGACAGTGCCGTAAGGGTAGGTCGCTCCATTCTTGATCGGGCCAAGATCGGTCACTGTGGGCACGCCATTCGGGTACGTGAGGGTCTCGGCATGGGTCGTGGGACGCAGGACACTCTTTTCCGGGCTGATGGAAAACGAGACGGGCTGCGACTGGCTAGCACTGTATCTCACATCGCCGGCATACTGCGCGGTGAGCGAATACGTGCCGCCCGGAAGCTGGTTGGTGGTCAGAGTTCCATGGCCCTCTGCATTGAGAGCGATGGTGCCAAGACCGGTGGAGGCGTATTGAGGGAGGGTGGTGACCAGCGCGACGTTACCGGTCGGGATGCCGTTACTGCCGAGGACACTCGCGTTCAGATTGATGGACTGACCATGAACGAAGGTCCTGGTCGAGGCGCTGAGGGTCGTGCGAGTCCCCTGGAAGCTGACCGCGCCCCAATTGGAGATCAGCTTGCTGACGTCTACCGAACCAAGACCGCTGGCCAGATCGTAGCCGGGTGTAGCACTCCAGCCGCCGATCGAAGAGGTCCCTCCCGTAGCATCGGGAACGCACTCAATGGAGAGAGCCGTAGTGGGGCTGCAAGGCACGTTGTTGCTGCCTACCGTAATGTCGTGGAAGACAGCCGGCACCCGCTGTGCCAAAGGATAGAGCACCGTGTTGGCCTGTCCCTGTGGTCCATACTTCTGGTTCACCAGAGCCATTACGCCTGCAAACACCGGAGTAGAGGCAGAGGTTCCGCCGATCTGGGTGACCTGAAGCTGAGTGGTTCCAGGAACATCCCCGGAACAATCTCCAGGCGCCTCGCAGGTGACATAGGAGCTTCCGTTATCGCCATTAGCAGCGAACATCGAGATATCCGGCAGGTCGCGGACACCATCGGCAGGAACGCCGGGACCGGTCTGCCAGGCGGGCTTAGGATAACCCGCGTATTGCGCGCAATCCAGGGTTGTCGTTCCACCATTCGAGTTCTCCAGCACGATGCCGGTCAGTGGGTCAGTGCCCGCGCCGGGAATCGCACAGGCGCTCTGGCCTCCCCCGCCGCCTACGACCTCATCGAGGTTTCCCAGGTTCTTGCCGTAGATACTGTTGTCCCAGGGCTGCTCAGGGAGCGGCTGAAGCAGAGAACCATTCTTGTTGTCGTTGGTCTGGCTCCAGAAGTTGAAGATGGTATTCAAGCCGCCGGGATAGTAGAAGTCGGTGCCGCCAACCGAGATGTTCCAGGGCGTAGAGCCGAGTGCGTTGACCTGTCTGCCGAACTCGGCAAACTGGGAGCCTGCAACGTCGCAGTCCGCGGAGCCCGCGTCACCGCTGGATACCATCACGGTCTGTCCCTGGGCCGCCGCCTGCTCCCATTCGCTGTTGTAGAAGACGTTGCCAAAAGGAACGTTGAAGGCCTCGCAGCCACCGAAGCTGAGGCTAAGCACGCTGGCAGCATCGTCCTCTACCGCGCGTGTAACCGCGAGGCTGAGTCCATCGCTGTAGTCGTTACCGGCTGCGGTGTATAGGCGAACCGTGGCCTGGGGAGCGATAGCTCCTGAAAGCTCCACGTCGAGATACGCTTCCACCGCGTCCCCGTTGACTCCAGGGTCGTTGCCGTCGATAACGACCTGCGGCAGGTTCGGATTGGAGGGATTGGCATCGAGCTTGAAGAGCTTGCGATAAGCCGCGACCAGGCTGAGGTCGATGTTGGTGTCGTTGATGATTCCGATGGTCTGACCGGCACCCGTGATGCCCTGGGAGTAGGCAGGCTGAATGTCGTATTGCGTGGCGATATCTTCCGGCGCGAGACCGAGATCAAAGCCTGCCACCGAAAGCGTGAACTGGGGCTTGAGCTGATGGTTTTGCGGATTGAACTCGGCCGAGCCCAGCAGGTGGGAGAGCGGCTTCGGGCGGAAATCGTTCAATGGGCCGACAGCAGCGATCACCGAGCTCAGAGCTGCGGGAATCTGCAGCTCTGTGGCGTTCGCATGGTGCATCTCCCCATTGAGGGAGTACTTGTGGAGCGAGGTCTTCAGCGCCGCCCCCACCAGGCCTGCCGTGCCGGAGAACTGGATGGCGCTCTTTCCTGCGCTTACCTTCTCCACCTTCAAGCCCTGCGACTCCAGCCAGGACGTGACGGCGTTCATGTCGGAGTCGGCCAGGCCAAACTGCTGGCCGAACTGAGCCGGGGTCAACCACTTGTGGTAGTTGGGCGAGCCTTTGCTGTGCGCGTCGCTCAGGAACTGTTGCAGAGCCTGCTCCTGCGCCTGGGGACGCTTGAGCAGCAGCGTGATGCGACCGGTCGGGGTGCTGTCGGGAACAGCGCCAAGGTCCGCGGCGGCGCCTTTGCGCACCAGGGGATGCACGGAGCCCTTCAGGGGAGTGACAGCTCCAACATCCACCTGGCGCGTGATCTGGGGAGCGGCCTGGCCCTGCGCGGAATGCGCAGCGACCGTTGTAAGTAAAGCGAGCGAGAGGAGGCGTAACAACGATTGAGAGAATCGACGTGCATCAAACAGGGGCATGGTTTCTTTCTCCGGCCTTGCAGGCATGGAATACGAAAGCTGGACGAACCTGATGAACAACTGGACGAATCGAATGGAAGTGAACTGCGAATTGCTGATAAGTCTCCACCAACTTCCACGAAGACGAAAGCCCCATTGGGATTGAATTCCTATGGCTCTTTGGGATAGGTGAGAAGTGGATTGCCTTTGCTTTTCTGGTTGTCGTTCCCGGAGAGAATCTGCTTTTGTCTTTGCTTTTCTAGCTTGTCATTCCGAGCGCAGCGAGCGAACCTGCTGTCTCCCGTTCTTCGTTCGGATTACTCGCACATAGTAAGTAGTGTCAAGAGATTTAGCTTGTACCAGCACGAGTTAAAGACAGGAGGAAGCAGGTTCGCTCGCTGCGCTCGGAATGACAAGCTAGAAAAGCAAAAGCAGAAACAAAAACAAAGACAAAAGCAGATTCCCTGCGGGAATGACAACCAGAAAGGCAAAAGCGCGGGCTTACTTGCGGGATGGAAGGATCAGGAGCTGCCGTCCGAACAGTCGCGCATCTATCGAGTAGGCACCCGGCCCCAGTAAGGCGACCGTGCCGCCATTCAGAATCGACATGGCGAGATGGAAGCCGTTACTGCCCCCGGTTTTGAACAGAACCACAAGCTGGATCAGGCAGCAGATCATCGAGCCGTAAGGCGTAAGCAGGCCGACAATCAGGGAAAACGCGGGCAAGAGAAAGACAATCAGAACCCAGAGCGAAGTCACCGATGCCCAGTTCGCCGTTCCATCTACGATCAGGGTCGTAGCGGCGGCAAACCGCAGAAGGAGAAGCGCAACGCCTGCCCTTCCAGCCGGGAACATGGAAAACAGTCTCTGCACGACTCCGAGACTAGCTGCCCCTCCACGACTCAACAACCCCCAACAGGAGGGTCCGGCCTCTATCCTTCCGGAAACCGGCTCTTCCCTGCTCTGGAATAAGATACGAATTAGCATGCCTGTATCAGCTGACACCCTGCGACCTGCACGGAAGACATTCGTGCATCGACTCGCGCTGTTTGCTTATCGGCTTACAGTCATCCTCCTGCCCGCGCTCTTGTGCGTGCCCGGCTTTGCGCTGAATCCTAATCGAAGCGTCTCGCAGTATTCGCACACCGCCTGGCGCATGCAGGAAGGGTTCTTCACAGGCCGAGCAACCGTGGTGGCACAGACGACCGATGGGTATCTATGGTTCGGAACCCATAATGGGTTGCTGCGCTTCGACGGCGTTCGATTCATGCCCTGGACTTCGCCTCTCGGAACAAGGCTGCCGCAAGATGATATCCGGTCCCTTCGGGGAGCGCACGACGGAAGTCTCTGGATTGGCACCAGGGACGGCTTGTTTCGCTGGAAGGGCCAGAAGCTGGTACATATCTCCGGCATTTCCGGCCCGATCATCGCGATCGTCGAAGACCGGCAGGGAGACATCTGGGTGGCACGCGGAGGACCGGGCGATTCCCAGGGATCTCTCTGCCAGATCGTTGACGACAAAGCGCAATGCTTCAACCAGGCCAACGGCCTCCCTGCCAGCCTCTCGGGCGGCGAATCGCTCATCATGGATACAGGCGGCGACCTCTGGATGGGAGCCGACCATCTGCTGGTTCGGTGGAGAGGAGGTTCTCCTTCGCTCTACACGCCTCCCGGACTCGACTCGAACAGCGGCGTTGGTATCGACGCGCTGGCCTCTTCGCCCGACGGCTCCATGTGGGTGGGACTGGACGAACCAGGCCATGGCCTGGGGCTGGAGCGTCTGGTCGATGGAAACTGGGCTCCGTTTCCATCGACACAACTGGATGGCAGCAAGTTACAAGTGACGGACCTCTTCTCCGACCGCGACGGCGCCCTGTGGATTGGAACCGCCGACCAGGGAATCTATCACTACTACAACGGCAAGGTCGATCAATTTCGCAGGACCGATGGTCTCTCCAGCGATTTCATCTCTACCTTCTTTCAGGATCAAGAAGGCACCATGTGGGTAGTTACAGCTCAAGGCGTCGACAGCTTCCACGATATCAATGTCACCACCTGGTCAGCACGCGAAGGACTTACAGCCGACAATGTTGCTTCCGTGGTGGCTTCCCACGATGGAACGGTATGGATCGGCAACGCCGGCGGCCTGGACTCCATCAAGAACGGGAAGGTATCGTCGATTCGCGAAGGCAAAGGTCTGCCGGGAAACCAGGTACGATCGATCTTCGAAGACCAGAAGAATCGATTATGGGTTGGAGTCGACAACGATCTCACGCTCTATCAGGGCGGCCACTTCAAAAAAATATCCAGGCCGGATGGATCCTCCCTGGGGCCGGTCTCCAACATCACAGAAGATCCCCAACAGAATCTCTGGATCGAGTCTGTACAGAACAAAAGGCTCTCGATCATCCGTGACCTCAAGGTCCAGAAAGAGATCTCGCTTTCGGATATTGATCCCACTCGTGCCCTGGCAGCCGACGCTCAAGGCAACCTGTGGTTAGGCGTAAGAGAAGGTGGCCTTGCACGTTTTCAGAACGGCCACGCGGAGAAGATTCACTTCCCGCACTCCATGAACTCTCGCGTGCGCCAGATGATTATCAATCCGGATGGATCCATCTTTGCAGCAAGCAGTTCGGGGATCCTTGCCTGGAAAGAAGGAAGGACGTTCGTTCTGGGAACCCGTAACGGTCTTCCCTGCGAGGGGATCAACGGCATGGTAGGGGATGAACACAGCAACCTATGGCTGCATGCCTCCTGTGGTGTGATTGAGATCGATCAATCAGAACTACAGCAATGGTGGAAACATCCGGCAAACACGGTGCAGTTCAAATTCTTCGATATGCTCGATGGCACGCAGCCTGGAAATGCCTTCTATGAACCGGCAGCGAGATCGAAAGATGGACTTCTGTGGTTTGCCAATGGCAGCGTTCTCCAGATGGTCGATCCCTCCAATTTGATCAGGAATCCGGTTCCTCCGCCGGTACACGTGGAAGAGATCATAGCGGATCGAAAGCATTACTCCCCTCTAGGGCTCATGCGCCTTCCTCCACTTACCAGGGACCTGGAGATTGACTACACGGCGTTGAGTTTTGTGGCTCCGCAAAAGATGCGCTTTCGTTATCGGTTGGATGGCCACGATAAAGATTGGCAGGAGGTAGGAACCAGGCGACAGGCCTTCTATAGCGATCTCTCCCCAGGCAACTATCGCTTTCGGGTACTGGCCTGTAATAACGATGGAGTGTGGAACGAGAGTGGAGCGACCCTCTCCTTCTTCATTGTGCCCGCGTTCTATCAAACCTCGTGGTTTCATATTCTTTGCGTGATAGCCGCCGGCAGCATCTTCTGCATCTTTTACCTGGCTCATCTGAAACGAGTGACGCGCCGCCTTCAGGAACAGCTCGCGGCTCGCCTGGAGGAACGCGAACGGATCGCACGTGAACTTCACGACACCCTGCTGCAGGGGTTTCAGGGCCTGATGCTGCGCTTCCAATCGGTGCTGAAGAATATTCCCAGCGAAGGACCAGCGCGGCAGATGATGGAGAGCGCTCTGGACCGCGCGGACAAGGTGTTGTTAGAAGGACGACAACGGGTTCATGACCTCCGCGAGGGGAGCATAAACGGCGATGGCCTGTGGAACGACCTGGCACTCTGGGGCGAAGAACTCGCACTGGACCGCAGCACTCGATTCAGCGCGACGATCATCGGCACACCCCAACCGCTTACCCCTGCCGCGAGTAACGAGGTCTACCAGATAGGCCGCGAGGCTTTGACCAATGCCTTCCGTCATGCCTTTGCTGACCGGATTGAAATAGAGATCACCTATGACCATTTAAAGGTAAGGTTGATTATTCGCGATGACGGAAAAGGCATGGACAATGAGATCCTTAAACGTGGCCGCTCCGGCCATTGGGGATTGTCCGGCATGCGTGAGCGCGCTCAAAAAATCGGCGCACAGTTGAACATCTGGAGCCACGGAGGAGCCGGCACCGAAATCGACCTCAGCATCCCCGCCAAGCTGGCCTACCAGCGGCCACGGAAAAAGTTTGGATGGCATGAATTCAAGCAAAGAATCATGGGACATCCGGGACAGGAATCATCATGAAAACAATAAAAGTGCTCACCGTGGACGATCACCCTCTTTTGCGCGAGGGCATCGCGGCTGTCATCCAGGGAGAACCTGACATGGCATTGGTAGGCGAAGCTACCAATGGACAGGAAGCCATCGAAAGCTTCCGGCTACACCACCCGGATGTGACACTCATGGATATTCAGATGCCCAGAATGAACGGTATCGATGCGATGATCGCCATACGCAGTGAATTTCCTAATGCTCGCTTTATTGTATTGACCACTTATCAGGGAGACGTTCAGGCCCTGCGGGCGATCAAGGCTGGAGCCGCCGGATATCTGCTAAAAAATATGCTGCGAAAAGATCTGCTGGACACGATCCGCGCTGTCCATGCGGGAAAACGAATCATCCCACCTGTCATTGCAGCAGACCTTGTGGAACATCTGGCTGACGATGCACTCTCCGAGCGCGAAATTGAGGTGCTGCGCAGCGTAGCTTCGGGAAACTCCAACAAGCTCGTCGCGGAACAGCTTGCGGTCTCAGAAGCTACGGTAAAGGGCCATATGAAGAGCATCCTCTCTAAGCTTGGAGCACAGGACCGTACCCACGCAGTCACCATTGCACTGAAGCGAGGATTTATTCTGGATTGACCTGGCCGTTCAGATTAACCGGCCGGCGACACTCATCCCCTCTTCGCTGGACCCCTTGTAGCTCTTTGCTGACCCCAGCCCCTAACCCAGCAAGCCACAGCACCGAGAGCTGTTCTAATCCTGTAACGATGGCCCCGAACCAAAGCGGTCCGCCGTGGATTGGAAGGAAGGCATCGACGAGCTAAGCAGCCTGGAGTCCCGGCCGCTGTCTGAAGTCCTGTTTTTTACGCCGTGCTGTTTTTCGTCAACACGAGCTATATGAGTTTCAGCCTCTGCAAGATGCTCTCTCGTCTGTGGGTAATTCGGATTCAACTTAAGGATTCTGTTGTACTCAACGGCAGCTTCTTCATATCGCCCAAGCTGCAACTCGGCATTGGCGAGACAATCCTCATAGATATCCATGCCTGAACTGGGAGGTAGATGCTCCAGCGCCGTTTTAAAGTCGGCAAGAGCCTGTTGCGTATTTCCCTTATGGAGATCGATATAGCCCAGGTAGTAAAACTTCGTCCGCTGATCGCCCGGCGTGCCACGTTCCTGGGTTGGAATATTTTTGAAGAGAATCTGCTCGAGATGACTTTCAGTCTTGTAGTCCGATTTCTTTAGTGCAATCACCAGAGAGGGCCAGACCGCGTTGGGATTACTTTTCAATCCAAGCGTTGCTGCCTGCTCGGCCTCAGGCATCTTTTTCATTGCGAGGTAGACCGTCGCCAGATCCTCATAACCCAGAGCCTGTGCATCTTCCGTACGGGTTACCTGAATATAGTGTTGATAGAGTTCGATGGCCTTATCGAACTGGCCGGTCTGGTAATACACATCACCCATATGGATAATAGCTGGCTCAAACTGCGGATTCAGCGAGAGGGCCTTGTTAAACTGCAAAATGGCGTTGGGGTAGTCGCCCGACTGCTGATAGGCCATTCCCAGACTGTCGTAAGGATTTGGCTCGTCTGGAGCTAGCGTCACATATTTTTTCTCCGCGGCAATCGCCTCGGAGTAACGATGCAGGCACAGCAATATAAATCCCAGGGTGTTATTCAGGTTTTTATCGTTTGGACTGTAGGCCAGACCGCGCTTGAGGATTTCAATTCCTTCAGCCGGGTGTTCATCCGCTCGGCTCAGGCGCGCCAATCGCCAATAGGCCTCCGTCTCCTGGGGATAGAGCTCGGTAATCCTGGTAAGAGTTTGCTCTGCCTCTTTAACATCGCCTTTGGAGATGGCATACCAGGAATTAACGTAGAGCCTGTCCTTCTCCGAGAGCCGAGCTGATAATTGCAGCGCTTTCTGCAAATAAGGCTGTCCCTTCTCAGGGGCAAAGTCAACCATCGCGTAGGTATAACCGATCCTTGCGTAGGCCATGGCGAAATTAGGGTCTAGCTCAATGGCTTGCTTCAGGAGATTGAGTGCCTGGGCATTTTCAAACTCCTGTGCCTTTTCCACCCCCAGGGAGTAATACTGATAGGCCTCTACATTTTTGGTAGTCTCAGCCGCAAGATCCGGTTTTCCTACTGGATTCAGGGCCATCTTCGTTTCCAGATGAGCCGCAAGGACATCCACCTGGCTCAAAATATCGCTCGAATCCTGGAAGACGCTATGGTCGGCAAAGAGGATCTGGCCGGTATGGGAGTCATGGAGTTGGATGTCAATGCGGAAATGCCCTGCAAGCGCGGTGAAGCTGCCGGTAAGGAAGTTCGTGGCATGCACCGTCTCCGCGATGTGCATGGGGTCCGCACGGCTTCCCCCAAAAGACTTATCCGTGGCCTCCAGAAGTGACGCCAACTGCTGCCGGCTCAGAACACGCAACGCCCCCGATCGGGACATGTCCGTGATCATCATGTCTGCAAGTCCCTGGCTCAGCCAGTCGAAGTCACGATTCTGAGATTCATTCTCAAAGTACATGACAGCAAGCTGCTGTCCCGCCGAGGGGGAGATCCCAGGAGATGCGGTGTCCACTCCTCGAAAGCCTTTTGTAATTCTCCAGACGAGCAATGAGACAAGGATCAGCAAACCGAGAAGGATTAGCCTCGCCTTTTGTCTGTCAAGAAGAGAGCCGGTCTGTCCGGTTACGGGAACGTCGGCCGGCTTCAAGGCCGTGTCTTCCGCCTTAGCTACCGGGAGACTTTCATCGGGTGTAATTTCCGGCTTGGAGGCGTCTGGCGCTTGACTGACTTCTATGGTTTCAACAGGAGCGACAAACTGATAGCCGACCTTTGAAATTGTCTTGATGTAGCTCGGATGCCGCGAGTCATCCCCGAATGCCTTCCGGATCTCCGCAATACATTGCGTCAGGGCATTATCGGTAACCGCCGCGTCAGACCAGATCGCTGCTGTTAGTTCTTCCTTGGAGACAAGCTTTCCTCCCTGCTGCAAAAGATAGAGCAGGACGTGGAAGGTCTGGTATCGCAGAACATAGTCGACCCCCTCGCGGCGCACACAATTCCCGGAGACATCAACCTCTATTTGGTTAACCCGATAAATAAGTCCAACGGCGGTGCTCAAGCAAAGCCTCCACGGAAGCTCAGTTAAAGGTGGAGAGGTGCGCCCTGACTCTCAGGTGGCGCTTGTGGGTTTGCTGGTGGGAGCAATCTTACCAGACATCCCCCACAATCTCGAACGAGACCGGCTTCCTTACCGGGCTACTGCTGGCGGAAATACAAATATCCGGCGAAAGCTCAAAACACTCCATAACTGAATAATTCGCCCTATTTATGGGTTTCAGATGGATTTCACAAAAATTTCAGAACATCTCAGGACTTTACCGCTTACGGAGCATAGGGTTTGGCAAACCAAACATCTGGGCCGAATCCTCGCTTAGGCGACCAGAAATTCATTTGGGGGCTGGCAATGCATAAACTCAAAAAGACCGCACACATAAGTGGCATCCTCTTTCTTCTCATAGGGCTGTTTACCGGAATAGGGAAAGCACAGGAATATCGCGGAACGATCTCCGGACAGGTTCTGGATCCGTCCGGAGCTGTAATTCCTGGGGCGAAGGTGGTCGCAAAGGGTCCACAGCAGACGTACAAGGCTGTCTCCGCGGCCAACGGTCAGTTCGTGGTCCCTTTCGTCGACCTGGGCACCTATACCGTTTCGGTCGAGGCGCCCGGCTTCGCCATTGAGTCCCAGATAAATGTCCATGTCGACGTCTCCTCCAAGGTCGCCCTTACCTTCCGCCTGATGGCGGGGGGTGCGAATGAGACGGTCACCGTTACCGACACCAGCGCCGGGGTCAACACCTCAGATGCCTCACTGGGTACCGTCCTCGATCCTGAGAAGATCCAGAACCTCCCGCTCAATGGCCGCCAGCTTTACAGCCTGCTCGGCCTCACCCCCGGCACTCGCTTCACCACAACCACCTTTGGTCCGGGCGGCAACTCCGGCACGCGCGCCTGGGATCAGACCAACTCCTACTCCATCAACGGACAATCCGGCACCCAGAATCAGTTCTCGTTGAATGGAGCGCCCGTCTCCGCACAAGGAGGAGGAGGAGCCGGCACCTGGAACGTCGCCCCCACCATTGACGCGGTGGAAGAGTTCAAAGTCATGACGAACACCTACGACGCGCAGTACGGCCGCGAGACCGGTGGAACCGTCAACACGGTAATGAAGAGCGGCAATGACGCTTACCACGGGACGCTATACGACTTCTGGCGCAACTCCATCCTCGACGCCAACACCTTCCAGCTCAACCAGCAGAATGCGGCCAAGCCCTTCCACAACCAGCACCAGTTCGGCGGCACTGTCGGGGGGTACGCCTGGCGCAAACACACCTACTTCTTCTTCTCCTTCGAAGGATGGCGTGAAGTCCTCCCCGTCGGCGTTGTCATCGGCGTCGCTACCGCCGACATGCTCCCCGGAATCGATGGCAGCGTCAACCTGACCAAATACCTCGCCGCGACCAGCGGACACGACATCTACGATCCCGCCACCACACGCTGCAAGACAATCGGCCAGAACCCCTGCCAGAATTACACTCGCGACCAATTTCCCAATAACACCATCCCCGCCAACCGCATCAGCGCTATCGGCCTCGGCTTCCTCCAACTCCTCCCCAAGCCCAACATCACCAGCGACAACTACAGTAATAATTACGTTGCGGCTGATCCTGGTCGCTACACCTACAACCAGCCCATGGTTCGTGTCGATCATGACTTCTCCGACAAGACCCGTGCTTACGGCATGTTCGTCTACTTCGGCGGACAGGAGTATCGCAACTCCTCCGGTCTCCCCGCCCCCATCTCTCAGGGCGACATCGACAATCACCGCACCACCTACACGTCCGTCTTCGACATCACCCACACCTTCTCCCCGACCCGCGTCCTTGACGTCCGCGCCGCCTGGAATCGCGCCATCAGCAAAGATCCCGATGGAGGCGCCGCAGCCGGTCTCGCCCCGTCCTCCTTCACCGCTGCCAGCATGGGTCTCAACATGCCCGTCATTCCCACTTCCCCTGCGACCCTCCCGCCCGAAATCAACATGTTCAACTGCTGCACTGCCAACTTCATCGGTAATCACCTCTCCTCCGACTCCACCTTCGAGACCTACGACCTCGCCATCTCCCAGAACCAGACCGTCGGCCCTCACAGCCTGCACTACGGCTTCGAAGGCATGCTCTTCCACGACGTCCCCAGCGGCATCGGAAGCCCGAACGGCCAATTCACCTTTGCCCAGCAGTTCACCCAGCAGGATCCCTACCATAATGTCGGCGATGGCGATGGCGTCGCTGCCATCCTCCTCGGCGATCCCGACAGCGGTTCCGTCGACTGGTTCGACTCCCGCTACGAGAGCTATAACTATTACGCCGCCTACATCCAGGATGACTGGAAGGCCCGCAAGAATCTGACCTTTAATTTGGGCCTCCGTTGGGAGACCGAAACTTCCCCCATGGATCGCAACCAGGAGCTCACCGCGGGATTCTGCTCGACCTGCGTCAACCCGATCACCTCCGTCCTCAACGGAGCAGGTGGCATTCCCAACCCGCTCCTCGGCGGCTATCAATTCGCCTCTTCCAACTTCACCGCCTACCAGAACTTCGTTGGCGACTTCCTGCCCAAGATCGGTGTCTCCTTTGCCATTACCCCCACGTTCGTTCTTCGCGGCGGCTTTGGCCTCGCCACCGGTCTCGGTATCGAACTCGGCGGCCAGAGCAGCTGGCAGCAGACGACCAACTACGCCGCCAGCCTTAACGGTGGCCAAACCCCAAGCGGCTACTTCAACACCGGCACTCCCTACCCCACCGGTGCCATCGCACCTCCGGGCAGCGCCCCTGGCCTTCTCACCGAGGTCGGCAACGGCGTCGGCTACGATCAGCGCAACCGCAAGATTCCCCTCGTCCGCCAGTACTCCTTTGGCCTCCAGGCGGCTGGTCCCTTCAAAACCATCTTTGACGTGTCGTATGTTGGTAACGTCACCACACGCCTCCGTGTCGGAACCGAGATGAACGCACTCACACCCGCACAGTTCGCACAAGGCCACTCCGATAACGGTGCGTACCTCAACAATCAGGTCCCAAACCCCTTTTACGGCCATATCGATCCTGCATCCAATCTTGGCCAGAGCTCTACCATCAAGCAGGCGCAACTCCTCACGCCGTTCCCCCAATTCACCTCTGTCTACGACAACAACGTGCCTATCGGATATAGCGACTACAACGCGCTTCAGGCTAAGCTGGAGCGCCGTGTCTCGGACCAACACTCCCTCCTTGGCGGCCTGAGTGTCCTCGTCTCTTTCACCTACTCCAAAACGATGAATGCCACGAATCTCCTCAACAACGGAGAAGCCGGCCTCGTCGACGCTGCTCCCTATGTTGCCGTAGACGGTGCAGACCGCCCCTACGACCTTTCCATCAGCGGCCTCTATACCCTTCCCTTCGGTCGCGGAGCCGCCCTCTTCAACCACACCAACGGCGTCGTCAACCAACTCGTCAGCCGCTGGCAGCTCGACTGGATCTTCCAGAACTCCGGCGGTACACCCATCGGTGGAACACCCGGAAGCAACAATATTCCTACCAATTACACCTACGCCTGCGGCGGGAGCTATGACATCCGTCCCACTGGACACCGTAGCTACAAGTCCTGGCTCAACAACTCCGACAACGTTCAGGCATTTGGCACAGGTAACTCCGCTAACTGCCAGGTCGGCTTTGGACCCTACACCGCCACGACGATCCTTCCCATCACCAGCAAGGTTCGCGCACCCTACGCACAGCAGACTCAGATCGGCCTCGAAAAGCGGGTCAGCCTCTACCGCGCCTCCGAACTTCAGTTCAAGGCCGAAGCCTTCAATCTCACCAACACCCCGATCTTCGGTGGTCCAGCCCTTGGCAACGTCAACGACCCCCTGACTCGTAACAATCAGGTGGCCAACCCCAATGATCCCGGCGCCTGGTCCGGCTACGGTACCGTCGGAGCCACTCAGCAGAACTTCCCGCGCCAGATACAGCTTTCCCTCAAAGTCCTTTTCTAACCCCTTGGTGTATCTGACGGAACGCTGCATGCCGCAACAGCGCATGCAGCGTTCCATCAGATACGCCTTCTCCTCAACCCAAATCAATTGTTTGAAGGGATCCATCGTGACAGTGTCTTTGCTCTTGAAGCCGATTTTCAGATCGTTTGCATGCGTTTTGCTGAGTGCCGGAGTAGCAGGTCTTGCCCTCGCGCAATCACCGCCTAACTCCGAGAAAGCAATGAAGTCGCTCTCTGCGCACTCGCAGGATGTCGTAACTCGGCTGGGAGAACTGAGCCAGCTTCCGCCGACTTCGTGGAAGTGTCACTCAGGAGATGTGGCTCACGGAGAAGATCAGGATCTCGACGACACCTCATGGAAGCCCCTCGAAGTGAAGAGTAAGCCTTCTGAATGGAGCGAATATCCAAAGGAGGCTCTCTGGTGCAGAAGCTGGATTGAAGTGCCAGAGACCCTGCACGGCTATAGCTTGTCCGGCACCCGCATCTGGTTTAACTTCCATGCCACAGCGGACGATGCGATGCCTGAGATTATCTATTTCAACGGGCGCCGCGTGGCGCTGGGAGAAGACCTGGAACCCATCGTGCTCTTCGACAAGGCAAAGCCGGGAGAGAAGGCACTGGTCGCGGTTAAGCTGCTGCAGACTACCGGAACAAAATATCTACAGCCCGCAAGATTGAAGATTGATTTTGTCGCGAACCGCCCTAACCCGGAGGATTTTCGCTCGGAGATTCTGTCTGCGGCTCTCCTGACACCTAGCCTGTCGCCCAATGCTTCTAACCCCATTGCAGGTCTGGATAAGACACTGGAACAGGTGGATCTAAAAGCCCTTGATTCTCATAACCAGCAACGTTTTGATGCCTCATTGACCCAGGCACAGCAAGCGATGGATAGCCTGAGCCCCTCGCTCAAACCATTCACCTTCCATCTCACCGGCAACTCACACATCGATGCTGCATGGCTGTGGCCCTGGACCGAAACCGTTGATGTGGTGAAGAGGACCTTCGGAACAGCACTGCAATTGATGAATGAATATCCGGAGTACACCTACACTCAATCCGCCGCGCAGTATAACGACTGGCTGGCGGAGAAATATCCCGACATGAACGACCAGATCAAACAGCGCATCAAGGATGGCCGCTGGGAGATTGTAGGTGGTATGTGGGTGGAACCGGACCTGAACATGCCTGACGGCGAATCGCAGGTCAGGACGCTACTGATCGGCAAACGCTGGTACCAACAGCACTACGGAGTGGATGTTCGCATCGGCTGGAATCCCGATTCCTTTGGATACAACTGGCAGCTTCCGCAGATCTATAAGAAGTCGGGCATCGATTACTTTGTCACGCAGAAGATGTCCTGGAACGACACCAACCAACTGCCGCTCAAGCTCTTCTGGTGGGAGTCGCCGGATGGCAGCAAAGTCCTGACCTACTTCCCGCATGGGTACAACGATACAAACCTGGAGCCGGTACATCTCTCCTCCGATCTGGTGCAGGCCCGTAAAGACGCCCCCGGCATGACCGAGATGATGGACCTGTACGGCGTAGGCGACCACGGCGGAGGGCCCACTCGCGCGATGCTTGATGAAGGCACCCATTGGGCTCATGCCTCCAGCATCGTTCCGAACTTCAAGTTTGGAACGGCGACTGCATTCTTTGGAGAGGCAGAAAGCAAGCTGGCCCCCGAGTCCAAAACATGGAACTACGGCTCGATCGCCAAGGGCTATACGTCACCCGATCCCGTCGAAGGCAAGATCTCCATTCCCACGTGGAAGGACGAGCTCTATCTCGAATACCATCGCGGCGTCTTCACCACCCAGGCCGATCACAAGCGCAACATGAGGAACAGCGAAGAGTGGGCGTTGAATGCCGAAAAGTATGCCTCGCTCGCCTGGCTGGACGGCAAGACCTATCCCGCAACAGAGCTGACGGAAGCGTGGAAGAAGATCACCTTCAATGACTTTCATGATCTGGCTGCCGGTTCCGGAATCGGAGTGATCTACAAGGATGCTCAGCGCGACTTCGATCAGGTGCACTGGGCCACCAACGAGATCTCTCAAGAGGCGCTCAAGACACTCGTCTCAAGAATCGATACTTCGGCTGCAGGCAAGGTGCCTGTCGTAGTTTTCAATCCCCTTGCCTGGGAGAGATCGGGAGTCTTCACGGTAGACGTACAGATGCCGGAAGCCGTCAAGGGCGATATCTCAATCGTCGATAACAAGAACCACGTACTTCCTTCCCAGGTTCTTTCTCACGATGCTTCGACGAGCAGCTACAAGCTGCTGGTTAAAGCTGACCATGTTCCCTCACTGGGATACACCGTGCTCAACGCAGTCCCCGGAAAGAAGGCGTTTGTCAGCGATCTTAAAACAAGCGGCCTGACACTTGAAAACGATAAGGTCCGCGTTGCGGTAGATGCGCACACAGGCTGCATCACCAGCCTGTACGACAAACTCTCAAAAGCCGAGATTCTGGCATCGGGAAGCTGCGGCAACGAGTTAGAGGCCTTCAAAGACACGCCGAAGAACTTCGACGCATGGAACATCGATCCGGGCACCCTGGATCAGCCTCCTACGAAGCTCAATACAGCCGACGCCGTCGAGGTAGTCGAAAAGAGCCCCCTGCGCGCGGTGATCCGTGTCACTCGTACCTGGCAGAAATCGAAGTTCGTACAAAATATCATCCTCTACACCGGTGCAGATCAGGTCGAGGTTGAGAACGACATCGATTGGCACGAGACACACGTTCTCCTCAAGAGTGCTTTTGCTCTGAAAGAGAGCAGCCCCAAAGCGACCTACGAGATTCCTTACGGAACGATCGAGCGGCCCACGACACGAGATAACAGCTGGGAGAAAGCAAGATTTGAAGTGCCGGCCTTGCGTTGGGCCGACCTCGGCTCAACCACTGAAGGCCTGAGCCTCATCAATGAATCGAAGTACGGCTATGACGCTACCGGCAATATCTTGCGGCTATCCTTGCTGCGTTCGCCGGTCTCGCCTGATCCAGACGCAGACCGCGAACACCATCACTTCAGCTATGCTCTCTATCCTCACGGCGGCGACTGGAAACAGGCGCTTACCGTACGTCATGGCTATGAGTTCAACTACAAACTAGCTGCCATGCAGGCGGGAGTCCACACGGGAGAGATGCCGCTCGAGCATAGCTATGTCTCTGTCAAACCAGAGAATGTCGTGCTCACAGCTCTCAAGAAGGCGGAGGATAGCGATGGACTTATCTTCCGTGTCTATGAGTGGAAGGGCAAGGAAGAAGATCTGAAGATCCAGGTGCCACCCGGGGCCACGGATGCAACCGTAGTCAATCTGCTGGAAAAGCCAGAGGGAAGTCCTATCCCTGTGGCTAACGGCGAGATGCATGTTCCTATCCATCCCTACGAAATCCTCACGATTCGCGTCAACTATCCAAACCACGCCTAAGGGAAGTAAAGCTGTAACGATTTCATCTGCCTTTTGCCCGAAATACATGAGTTAACTGGAGGCACGAAAATGTTTCTCGTCAGCCGTAAATCATTTTTCAAGTCAGTTCTCTTCTCTCTTATGGTTTGCACCACCGCCAACGCATGGTTACCTGTTCATGCGCAATCTCAGCGCCGCAATCTACCCGCCAGTGTTGCCGCACCCTCCAACGCCAAGAGCCTGGGACAACTCCCAGGCTCGCAGCCTCTCAATCTTTCCATTACGCTGCCCCTGAGAAACGTGGCACAACTCCAGACGCTGCTCCAGCAGCTTCATGATCCGAAGAGTCCGCAGTATGGGAAGTACCTTACCGTCCAGCAGTTCACCGAGCAGTTTGGCCCGACCGAAGAGGACTACAACAAGGTTGTCAGCTATGCCCAATCGAAGGGGATGACCGTTACCCGCACGCATAAGAATCGAATGCTGGTGAACGTAAGCGCTCCGGTCGCTGCCGTAAATCAAACCTTCGGAGTCAAGATCGGAACCTATCATCACCCGACAGAAAATCGAACCTTCTTCGCGCCGAACGTGGAACCTACCCTCGAGCCCGGACTGCCGATTCTGGAGGTCCATGGTTTGAGTAACTACAACCAACCTCACTCGATGCTGAAGAAGGCCGATAGCCACGCGGCACAAAGCTTCACCACCGGTTCGGGACCAAGCGGTCAGTTCCTCGGCAGCGATATGCGCGCCGCCTATGCGCCAGGAGTAACCCTGGACGGCTCAGGCCAGACGGTAGCCCTTGTCGAGCTGGGGCCCTATAACCTCAGCGATGTACAGACCTACTTCAGCTCCATTGGCCAGCAGATCAAGGTTCCGATCTACAACGTCCTGTTGGGCGTGGATGGCGTCTGCGCTGGAACGCCAGCCACAAGTGGTTGCGACGATGGCGAAGAGGTAATCGATATCGAGCAAGCGATCTCGATGGCACCCAATCTCTCCGCGCTGATCATCTACGAGACCAATGGACCGAACACCGATGCTCAGACTGCCTTCACGCAGGCGGCTGAAGACAACATCGCAAAACAGATCAGCCTTTCCTTCGGCTGGGGTGGAACGCCAGCCACTGAACCGGGCTACGAACAGGTCTTCATGGAGCTGCAGGCGCAGGGACAGAACGTATTTGTGTCCTCCGGCGACGCCGGTGCTGCAGTCGGCACAGTAGGTTATCCCGGCAACAGCCCAAACATTGTAGCGGTAGGCGGTACAGATCTTGTTACTTCGGGGCCGGGCGGAGTCTGGGTCTCCGAGTCGGGATGGATTGGCAGTGGCGGTGGATGGAACACGCAGTCTCCTATCCCGTCTTATCAAACTCCGGTGATTACCGGATTGAACCAGGGCTCGACGAGCTTCCGCAATATTCCCGATGTCGCGATGGAAGCAAATCAGGACAACTACTTCTGCGCGAACGGCACTTGCAGCAATGGAATCGGCGGCACAAGCCTCGCGGCGCCACGTTGGGCAGGATACCTTGCGCTGGCCAACGAACAGGCGAATGGTCATCCGATCGGCTTCCTGAATACGACGGTCTATACCCTAGGCCAGTCGTCCGCCTACACAAGCCTCTTTCATGACATTACGACAGGCAACAACTTCAACAGCAGCAGCCCCAGCCTGTTTTCCGCAGAGACGGGATACGATCTAGTCACTGGCTGGGGTTCTCCCAACGGGCAGACCATGCTGGATACCCTCGCTCCGGTCAATGCCTCCAGCCCGAACTTCAGCCTCACGGCGACGCCCTCCAAGATTGATTTGAAGCCGGGAGAAACAAGCCAGGCAACGATCACTGTAGTCCCCACGAATAGCTTCAACGGAGCCGTCAATCTCGCGGTAACGATTCTTGGTGCACCTGCGGGCGTGACAGCTACCCTTAGCCCGTCTTCCATCACTGGAACTGGCTCGTCGACGTTGAACATCACGACGACAAGCGCGGCTCCAGCGGGAAATATCCTGATCGAGATCTCTGGCAGCAGTGAAGGAATCTCACAGTCGGCTTATATCTCGCTGGGTCTGCCGGACTTCGGATTAAAGGTCTCACCCACCACCCTCTACATCAACCAGGATGACTTTACGACGGCATCGGTTACGACGACTCCAGAGAATGGCTTCGACAGTAACGTGAAGGTATCGCTCAACGCCGGTCTTCCAACAGGAGTGCAGGGCAAGATCTTCAAAAGCGGAAAGCAAGGCAATAACACTCTGATCCTGACTGCCGATAGCAAAGCGTTGACGGGTATCGGCAACATGGTCTCCGTTGGAGCACAGTCCGGCAGCATCTCTCAGAGCTTCTCTTCCGTGGCCCTCGCCGTAAATGCCGGAACGGGTAGAAGAGGAACAGGCGTTCCCGTCGATCTGGCTTCGGCTTACAACGTGGATAGCTTCTATAGCGATGGCACCAACTTCACAACGCAGGGTGGGCTGGCAGGTTTTGCCTACTCGGCGAACCTGCTCACTCCGTCACGTGTTCTGAACGGCATTCAATTCAACTTCGGCAAAGCCAATGCGGCGAATGCCGTTGCGGGCGCTGGACAGATCATCACACTTCCTGAAGGCCGCTTTACCACACTGCAGTTGCTGGCATCAGGCATCAACGGCAATCAGGCTGCGCAACCCATCGTTGTCACCTACACCGATGGAACAACTTCCAAGTTCACCCAGAGCTTCAGCGATTGGTTCTCCCCTTCGAACAACCTCGGAGAGGCCGAAGCCGTAGCCATGCCCTATCGCAACATAGCGAGCGGTACACAAGATGACCGGCCCTTCAACCTGTATGGATACACCTTCCTGCTGGACAACACGAAGCACGTGAAGAGCCTGACCCTGCCGTCCGATTCGAGTGTCATCGTGTTGGCGGCAACTCTCGCGAATCCCTATCTGGGGACCCAGGTCAATCTAGCCAGTGCGTTCAACGCAACGGGTCTTTATACAGACGGAACCTCCTTTGACGGCAGCGGCGGCATCGACGCTGGCGGCACCGCCTATTCAGCAAACCTGCTGGGTGTTCAGAGTGGTCCGGCGAGCGTAGCCATCAACGGCATCAAGTACAACCTCGCAGCCGCTAACCAACCGAACATCGTATTTGGCGCTGGGACCCCGATCAGTCTGCCGGCTGGGCACTTCAACCAGCTCCGTCTGCTGGGAACCGGAGTCCAGGGAGCCGAGACGGATCAATCCGTCATCGTCACCTACGCTGACGGATCAAGAGAGAAGAAGACGCTGCAACAGACGCTCACGCAGAGTTTCAGCGACTGGTTCTCACCAGGCTCATTCCCCGACGAATACAGGGTGTTCGCCATGCCCTATCGCGATCTGTCGGATGGGACGCAGGATGACCGGACCTTCAACCTCTACCAGTACATCCTGCCGCTCGATGCTGGAAAGTCCATCCAGTCGATCGAGCTGCCAAACAACCGCGATGTAATCACGCTGGCCATCACGCTGCTCTCTGACGAGGAGGAGTCGTCCTGGTCATTCCGTAATCACTATTAATCGATTTCGACTCTGCTCCGGACCTTCCGACCCTGAAGGTCCGGAGCAGATGTCGCGATAAGCTATGGAAGAGACCTGAGAATCCATTCTCAGGAAAGGTAGTGGAGAGCAAGATCAGATGACATTGTTGAATGTTCGTACTGTTGTATTGGGTGTTATAGCTATAGCTGCTGTAGCCGGTATCAGCGAAGGGCAGACGCAGGGACCGGTCTCCCTGGTAAATCCACTGATTGGAACCACCGCCGGAGGAAATGTCTTTCCCGGGGCGACCCTGCCCTTCGGCATGGTGCAGTTCAGTCCTGAGGCAAGCCCGATTAAGCCGACAGGGATGATTGCGGCTCCCGGCGGTTATGAATATCGGGCGACGCAAATAAGAGGTTTCAGCCTTACCAACGTAGAAGGATGGGGCTGCGCCGGAGGATCGGGAGATATTCCCTTGATGCCCATTACGGAAGACGTCAAGGAATCACCCTCGTCTGACTTCAGACATGCCTACGCCTCTGGCTTCAGCCACTCCAAAGAGATAGCGCATCCGGGCTATTACCACGTGGACCTGGACAACGGTGTAGGCGTTGACCTTACCGCCTCCGTGCACTCCGGCTCTGCTCTCTTCCACTTCCCTCAAGGTTCAGCCGAGACAGTTTTGATTCGCACCTCGGACTCCGAGGTAGGTTCCACGGATGCCCACACCTCTGTAGACGCGAAGGCCCGCACCGTCTCAGGCTCGGTTACCAGCGGTAACTTCTGCGGGTACATCGACAAGGTGGATCAACACAGCTACTACACGGTTTACTTCGTGGCTGAGTTCGACCAACCTATCCTCCAGTCGGGAACATGGCAGAACGCAAAGCTGACGCCCGATAGCCAGGAAGCTTCGGGAGGGACCGGATATGGACAGAAAGGCTTTCCCGAAAAGGGACAAGGATCGGGAGCCTGGATCAGCTTCGATCCTGCGCAGGCAAAGCAGGTGCATGTGCGAGTCGGCATCTCTTACGTCAGCGAAGCCGATGCACGGGAGAATTTGAAAGCTGAGAATCCTGAAGGAACGACCTTTGAGGCTTTGCGAGAGAAGGCCCAGGCTGCGTGGAATCAAAAGCTGAGCCAGATTGAGATCGAAGGTGGAACGAACGATCAAAAAACGATCTTCACCACGGCCCTCTATCACTCTCTGATGACGCCGACTATCGCCAGCGATGTGAATGGAAAGTACCGCGGCATGGATGGACAGATCCACGAGGTAGCCAAAGGACAACGGGCACAGTACGCAAACTTCTCGGGATGGGATGTCTATCGCTCGCAGCTCCAGTTACTTACCTGGCTCGACCCGGCTCTAGGCAGCGACATCGCACAGAGCCTGCTGAATCAGGCACAGGCAAGCGACGGAACCTGGGACCGCTGGACACACAACTCCGGCGCTACGCATGTGATGAACGGAGACCCCGCAGCTCCCGCGCTGGCCGATATCTGGGCGTTTGGCGGACATGGGTTCGATGCTCACACCTCACTTGATTTGCTGGTCCGCGCGGCGGAACAACCGACCAAGGCTGATCTAAGCGATGCCGGCTGCCCGGTTGAATGTGCTGGAGAACGCCCAGGCCTCGACCAATGGCTCAAGCTGCACTACATCCCCGTAGGAGCTCCCGCATGGGGACCCACCGCAGACACGCTGGAGGATGTTACGGCTGAGTTCGGCATCTCTTCCCTGGCTCGCCGCCTGGGTGAGAAAGAGATCGCCGATCGCTTTGCCAAGCGCGCTGAATATTGGCGCAACCTCTGGAACCCGCATGCCACACCTGAAGGCGGTTACTTCCAGAACCGGAACGCCGATGGAACATGGGCCCTGGTAAAGGATGACAACGATAAGGCTGCACATCCTTTTGTTCCCTCCACCGAAGATGGTTTTGTAGAAGGCACCGCCGCTCAGTACGTCTGGATGGTGCCGTTCAATGTGCGCGGCCTGTTTGATGTGATGGGTGGCAACCAAAAAGCGACCGCTCGGCTGGACGCATTCTTCTACGACGCGAAAGGTGCCCCTGCGGTAACCAATGCCGGGCCGCTACATGCCGAATTGAATAATGAACCTTCGATCGAAACACCCTGGCTTTATGATTTCGCCGGCCAGCCCTGGAAGACACAGCAGCTAGTCCAAACGGTACTGGCCCATGTATGGAAGAACGCTCCCGATGGCATTCCAGGAAATGACGATCTTGGGGAGATGTCCTCGTGGGCCGTATTTGCATCCCTGGGCTTATATCCGGAGATTCCCGGACGGGCAGAGCTGCTCCTGGGTAGCCCGGTCTTTACAAAGGCTGTGGTGCACCGCGCCGCTG
This sequence comes from Granulicella mallensis MP5ACTX8, assembly GCF_000178955.2. Lineage (NCBI taxonomy): Bacteria > Pseudomonadati > Acidobacteriota > Terriglobia > Terriglobales > Acidobacteriaceae > Granulicella > Granulicella mallensis. Next base: position 3,853,847 of record NC_016631.1, read on the forward strand.
GAGACATCATCATTCATGCGCCTGCAGCGAATCCAGACACACTCTACGTGACGAGTCTGAAGGTAGACGGTAAAGCCCAGACAAAGCCCTGGCTGCCTGAGACCTTTGCTCTTCATGGCGGGACGCTGGATTTCGATCTCACAACAACGCCGAACAAAAGCTGGGGTGCAAATCCAAAGGATCAGCCACCCTCCTTCTGATAGGGATCAAGTGAGTAGGTAAATAATAGGCCGTATGCACAAGGGGTCTTTGTGCATACGGCCTATTTATTTTTACCTTCGCTTGAGTTAATGATTTGGCGAAACTAACACCTGCGACAGAAGCCAGTGAAATAATTCGGGCTCTGCGTAAGCCTTGTCCCAGATCTCATGCCCTGCTCCTGGATATTCCGTATAACGGAAATCGGCGTGAGACTCTTTGAGCGCTGTGGCCATCTGGCGAGACTCTTCTACCGATACGACAGGGTCGACGCTGCCGTGGAAGAACCACACAGGTGTCCTGCCGATACGGCGAGCGGTTTCGGCATAGGGATCTGCAATGGCAGGATCAGCCGCTACCGTCACGCGTGCATCGGGCACTTTAGGCGGGCCGTGAATCCCTCCGCAGATAGGAACGAAGGCCGCGAATCGCCCCGGATATTGAGCCGCCATCTCCCAGACACCAAATCCTCCCATCGAAATCCCCGTGAGATAGATGCGTGTTCTATCGCCATGAAACTCATGGACAGAATTATCAAGCTCGGCCAGAACCATCTTCTGCATAGCCGGGACTACCCACTTCTTATCTTTGCCGCACTGCGGCATTACAACGATAAAAGGAAAGCGGTCTCGGTCGGCACGGATGGCATGCGCTATGCCGAAGTCGCCTGGCTGTAAACCGTCATCGCCACGCTGACTTACAGAGTGCAAAAAAAGAATCACCGGCCATGATTTCTTTTTATCGAAGTCAGCCGGGAGATAGACCTGATACCGATAGGTCTGCCCCTCTACGCTGATGGATCTATCCAGAAAGCCGGTGTCCCCTTTCGCAAATGCGAAAGGAGACACCGCGAATAAAACGGCAGCGATAACAGCAATTCGAATTCCATAGAGAGTCATTACTGAGCATCCATCACACAACGGAAACCCACTGTGCCCGAACGATCTTCGCTGGGAGCCATGAGTAGAAACTTCCCATGCGAGTCGTTCTTGTAAGCCTGCGGAAAATACCAGATCGATCCGCCAGGCTGATAGTAGCTTCCACCGCGAAGCACCGCGGCACGTGTGTGGTCGTCCTGGTATTCATCGGTCCACTGCCAGACGTTGCCGACCATATCCTGAATTCCGAACGGACTTGCTCCGTGGGGATGAGCACCGACAGCATCCGGTGAAGTAAGAGCACGGCCCGTATCAGGGGTTGGCACTGTTTCGGCGTTCCAGGAGTTTCCCCACGGATATTTCCTATCGTCGGTTCCCTGTGCCGCATACTGCCACTCCCACTCATGCGGAAGCCGTTTGCCCGCCCAGGTTGCGTAGGCACGCGCATCTTCGAGCCCAACCCATGTGACTGGCTTGTCCACCCAATCCTTGGGATAAGTTCCCTTCTCCCAATCGCGCAGGAAGTTTTTAGCGTCCGCCGGCTTGTAATGAGTGGCGTCCATAAACTTTTTGAACTGTGCGTTTGTCACGAGGTTCGTGTCCATCCAGAAAGACTTCACGTTCATCACGTGATCGTGATATCTGCGCGGCGAAGGCTCCCAGGGATACTGAAAGTCCACACCCACGTCATCGCGGCCTTCGATCTCGATGCCGTTGACACGGAATCTATAAGCCGCTGCGGGAATCTTGGTCATTCCCGCTGGCGCATCCGGCGCGGGCTTTGTTGCCGCAATTTCGACCAGCGTTTGCGGCAGGAAGTTCCACTCAGCACTGTAACTCTCAAGCGGCTTCTGCGTCATCTCCTTCATCTTCGACAGCAGGCTCTGCTCGCTCGCACTCAGCGAGCCATCTATCTGCAGCACAGCTCCGAAGCCATGAGGTCCAACATCGAACGACAGTACCGCATCTTTGCCTTCCATCCTCGGTCTCAGTTCTACACCGTGATACACGTCATAAAATTTGGCTCCGGACGGCGCGTCCTTTACACGCAGCAGCTCTCCCTGCATGGCATAGTCGCTGCGATTCACCAATGTCCACGCGGCGCTTGTCTTCAGCGGCCAGTAGCTGGCAAAGAGCCCACGGCTTTCGGTGGCGTAATAAGGTTGCCAATCCTCACTGACCAGGAACGGTGCAAGCCCCCGCTCCATCGTAGCCATGCGACGGATAGCTTCACCGTCATGCGGAGTAATGCCGTTCCAGATGCCCCAGACATTTTCCCAGCTCTCAAACCCAACTCCGTTGAAGAAAGCAGCCTGCAGATAATCAGTCTTGTTGTGGCTCCAGCGAGCACTTACGTTCACCATAGAACGCGGCTCCAGCCACTTGCTGCGGCTCACATCCGGCGCATACGGATACAGCCAGTAGCCCCAGGACATCGTGTTCCACGCAAGCATCTCGTCGTGCCCGGGAAAGGCTTCGGGCTCTAGCGCCAGAGGATGTCCGATCTTGATGGCCGCATCATTAAAGGCCTTTGGGAGGCCGTCCATCGTATCGCCATTCACGCCATCGGCATCGATCTCTTTCATCATCTCCGCGGTGGCGATCCAGTTGGGCTTCCCTTCATCGCGCGTGCCCTGGTCCCACACCATTACAGGAAAGAACACCTTGACGCCGCGGCGATGGAAGTCCGCTACCATCTGCTTTACAGCGGGGATGCCGCCTGGCATGTCGCGAATGAGATCATACTGATTGCGATCGTCGATGCCGATGTTGGTATAGGTATGCCAGATGAGCACGGCATCGATACCGCCATAGCGCTTCTCGGTGTCGTCAAGGTAGCGATTGACCGTGTACTTGCCCGCGGCAACATCGTAAAAGTATCGATCTTCCATCATCATCTGCGGCTGAATGAAGCTGGACTGCGTCCACTTGAGCGCAGGAAGATCGTACATATCGCCGCTGTAGCCCATGCGGATATGCCGGTTCGTACGCCACCCACGCATTTCCGATAACCATGTCTGATAGCCCTGCGGAGAGCAGGTCTGCGTCCCCCCGATCAGCAGCTTGCCTACATCGTTACAGTCCGGCGCCGTAATGCCTTCGGTAGTTAGTTTGAGGTGCGGATAGTCGATCTGCGCGTGCATCCCAAGGGAGCACGCACAGCAGATTGCGGCCACAACTGCTTTAGTTCCGTACGATAACTTTTGCATTGTTTCCCCCAGTAGGTTCCTCGTTATGTCGGCTGCTCCGACGTTTCGTTAAATCGCTCCACGACGCCATAACTTCATCCCAGGTTGCCAGCGATGGTTGCGCACCCGCTCGTGTCACAGAGATAGCTGCTGAGACGCTTGCAAATTCGGCGCTTTGGACTGGGTCGTATCCCTTCATCAAGCCAACAGCAAACGCTGCATTGAAGGCATCTCCCGCAGCCGTGGTGTCTACGGCACGCACGACATGGGCTGCGATGCGATGCGTAATCCGGTCTTCACCGGCCAGGACGGAGCCAAGTGCGCCGCGCTTCAGAATGACTCCGTGAGCCCCCGCGTTGAAGAGCATGTTCACCAACTCCTCTTCCGTAGTCGCACCTTTGGCATAGAACTGCGCTTCGGTTTCATTTGGAGTCATCCAGGTAACGCCGCGCAGCGCCCCTGCCGGAAGAGTCTGCGCTGGTGCCGGGTCTAGGATGAGTGGCACCTTCATCTCAGCGCACATCTCCGAGAGACACAAAACAGTCTCTACCGGAATCTCCAACTGCGTGAGAACAGCCCCTGCGGTGCGAAGAATCTCAGCCTTACTGCGCAGCAGATCCGGAGTAACGTGCAGGTTCGCTCCAGCCGTAACAACAATGCTGTTCTCTCCGGCATCGTCGACAAAGATGCTGGCGATTCCCGTAGCATCGTCGACATCACCCACGTCCGTCATGTCGACGCCTTCCTTCGAGAGATGCTCACGCATCTCTTTTCCGAAGGCATCTCTTCCTAGCATGCCGATCATCTTGACTGCACCTCCGAGCCGCGCAATGCCCACCGCCTGGTTTGCGCCCTTTCCCCCAGGATGTGTTTGAAAGCTGTACCCAAAGATTGTTTCCCCGGCATGTGGAATGCGGGGCACTCTCGAAACCAGGTCGATGTTGATACTGCCCACGACAACAATGGGGCGCGAGTCGCTTTGCATTGATTTCTCCAGAGCGTCAATTGTGAGCGAAGAGGGGCGCTGCTGCGATTGCCCCGAGGCCGAGAAGGAAGAAAAGAAACATGAAAGCCAAAAGCATCTTGATGCGAGAAGAAGTCCCCGCAAACTCACGCCAGACAAAGACGCCCCATGCCGCGGAGACCATCGTTGCCCCCTGTCCGATGGAGTACGAAACCGCCGGCCCGACAAAGTGCGTACGAGAGGCAACGAAGTTAAAGATCGCTCCCGTGCACCAGATCACGCCGCCCAGGATGCCCCAAAGATGCCAGATCTTTGGCGCGCCAAGGAAGCCGGAGAAATCGACCGCTGCCTGCCCGTCGATGGGTTTCCGCATAAGCAGGTAGTTTGTTGGGATCGCACAAAGCGCAACGCCAACAACAAAGAAAAACGCTACCGCATAGGGTCCGGATGCACCGGGAGTAAACATCGCCTTCGAGACAAACGGATAGAAGCTGCCCATCAATACGCCAGAGAGAAGGCTAAGAAGAATGCCCTTGCTCCCAGCACTCTTCCGGCTCTTCTCCCGCAGCCTGTAAGCCATCGCATCCATGACAATGGCTGCAACGACAAAAGCGATTCCTCCGAAGAGCAACAGAGGATTTCCCGCCGGATTGATGACATAGTTGCTGATCGCACCAATCACCAGGGCCAACCCAATCCCAACCGGGAAAGCCACGGCCAGTCCCGCGATATCGATAGCCGCAACAAGCAACAAGTTCGCCAGATTGAAGATGACTCCGCCCAGCAGAGCCATGCCAAGGTGGTAAGGATGTACCTGTTTCAGATCGGCTAGAAAGGCAACGCCCACCTGACCTGTGCTTCCAAGGGTGAGCCCCCAAAGCACTGCCCCCACAAAAAGCCCGACGACATAGTCCCAATAAAACAGTTGAAAGCGATAACCGGGACAAAGCTTCATGGTGTTGGCCCACGAACCCCAACAACTCATGCTCACCAGCATGAAGAATAAGGTGCTTGCATAGATCTCTGGTTGATACACAAGGTCTCCATTCGGTACAGCGGCACGAGCCAGTCACCTGGCCCGTGCGGTGAATTGAATTAGAACGCCAGCTTCACGGCTAGCTGAACGATACGCGCCTCTCGAGCCCCAGTTGCCGCACCGAAAGGAACGCCGCTACGTGTGCCGGTCTTGGTCTGGTACGTCTGGGCCCCGTTCCATTGCGTGTGATTCAGCGCATTGAAAGCATCTGCGCGGAACTCGGCATGGAAGCGATTGAAGATAGGAAATGTCTTCGCCAAGGATAAGTCCAGATTGTTCTGCCCAGGGCCGCGAATCGTACCAAGCCCAGAGTTGCCCCGTACTCCAACTACAGGAATGGAGAAGGCTGCGATATTGAACTGATTGAAGAAGTTCTTTTGTCCATGGCCTATGTTCGGGCTTCCAGAGACGAACAATTCATCCGTACCTGCATGGTCCTGGGCACTGGTAGCGTCGTTGATGATGGTAAGTGCATCGCCGGATTCGATCGTGCCAATGGCGGACAAACGCCAATCGGTCAGCACTTCGCGAAGCGGCGGATACCAGGTCTTTCCGTATACCGGAGACAGAATTCCGCTATAGACGAACCGGTGGCGATGCGAGAGCGTGCTCTCACCCCGGTTATACACCTCCGGATATTGGAAGCCGTTGAATCCGCCCTCCCCGTTCGCCGCCAGGGTATTGACTGTGGGATAGTCCGAAACAGTCTTACCCCACGTGTAGTTACTCAGGATCTGGAAGCCATGAGTGAACTGGTGTTGAAATTGCACGACTGCGGCGTTGTAGAACGAATTGAGATTTGGGCGTTGAACATAGATATCGCCAAACCGTCCGGCATTATTAGGCCGCGCTGCATCGAAGGCATTCTGCGTCGGCCAGTTCAGGCGATAGGCCGGCAGATTTTCGTTTACATAGTTCGATCCCTTACGGCCCTGCGCTCCAAGGTAGGAGAGCGTAATGGTATCGCGCGGAGTAAGCTGGTGCTGCACGTCCAGCATGAAACGCTGGTAGTACGGCAAGGGAGTCGACTTCTGGTCGTAGTAGTAGACCGTCGATAGCTCTCCGTCACCGAAATACCCCTGACCGGCGCCGGTGCTCACGGGATAGCTGCCGGGCGTGAGTGGTGGCGAAGTCTGAAAGATATTCGAGAGGTTCAGCACGGGCGTATCGCTGAGCGCTCCTTGCGTCACATTCGTAATTTCATTGCCGCTGAAGTATCCGGGTACACCGTTCAGCGCGTTTCCAACTTCGGTGGAGATCTGCGTCGCGCCTACGTCATAAAAGATCGCATACCCGGCACGAATGACCGTGTCCTTATCCAGGTTGTACGCAATGCTCAAGCGTGGGGCGAAGTCCTTCTTCGGTGTAGAAAGATAGTGCTGAGGCACGCCCTGCGCGATACCGGGCAGTTTTAATACTCCGCCGTCGACAGTCGGCTGATAGATCGCACAGCACAGGTTATTGTTCGCAAACAACGGCACGGAGAGATCATAGCGCAGGCCTACATTCACGGTGAGCCGGGGCGACAGCGTGATCTTATCGTTGACATAAAAACCGATATAAGGGAGAGTCACGTCGAGTTCCGGTGAGGTGGCATCCCCTCCCGTGAAGTCATAGCGTTGGTGAATCAGCTCCGGCAGTCCCATAGCCAGGTCGGCCATCGCATCTCCACCCGCATACTGCTCCAAGGCTCCGCCGGTGCTGAACTTCTGCTGAAACTCCACATAGCGGGCGAAGTCCCAGTCAAACTCACCCTTGCGGAAGTAGTTACCGCCGAAGGCAAGCGCGTGGCGTCCCTTCGTCCAACTCACATTGTCGGAGAACTGCAGCACCTTGTTCTCCGCGCGGAACACCTGGTTGAAGCCTGGGCTTGCATAGTTATCGACCTCCATTTGGAGCACGCCTCGTGTAGTTCCCGAACCGGTATTCTGGAACACCTGGTTCAAGGGGTTCGCATCACTGTTCAGATAGGCGATCTGACTCGGATCGACAGTCTGCAAGGCCGAGTCACCGATACCGAAGATGAATTCGTTTACCACAGAGGGAGTAAACGTGTGGGCATAGTTCACTGTCGTGAGATAAGCGAAATCATCGACGTCCGAGATATAAAGCTGTGACGGTGGCAGGTTCCCTGTGTTGTCGTTGGTGCCGTGCGACTTGGAGTAGGTGACAAAGACATTGTCCTTGGCCGTGAGATTGAAGTCGAAGCGGGTGTCGAAGTGATACACCGAAAAACCAAGCTTCTGTGTCGTGACATAGTTCGGCTGGTAAGAAGGCACACCAGCGATATTCGGCAAAGGATACAGTGCCATCAAAGCTGCCGACCCAGGATCGAAGACAGGAGATCCATCCGGCCTCGTGGCAAGGTCGAGGCGGTTGTTAGGAATAGCAGGACGGCTGCTGACACCATCACCGTTGTAGGTCGTATAGAACGGGTTATAAAGCTGCAAGGGGCTGCTTCCACCCAGAAGCTCGCTGAAATCGCCGGTGCGCTCCCCGGCCGAAGGCACATTCTGGTAAACCTGCTGGTTCCCATCGCTTTCAATAAAGTTCTCGTAGTTTGCAAAGAAGAAGATCTTCTTCTGGAACCATGGCATGATCTTTGGGATGTAAACAGGGCCGCCTACGCCTCCCCCAAACTGATTGCGCCGCAACGTGGGTGCAATGGGATTGGAGTTACCGCTGTAGGCAGCAAAAGCCTTGGTGAAGGGATTGACCGCGTTGAAAGCATCGTTCTCGATAAAGTCATACGCCTCCCCATGAAAGGTCGACGTACCGCCCTTGGTCTGCATGCTGAGCGTTGAATAGTCATGTCCATTCGCCGCTGAAAAATCGGCAACCTGCAAAGTTCCTGTGCTGAGCGCTTCGACGGAAGGCTCATAACTCAGGCTGGTTTCGTAGTTGTCCGTGATGTTCACACCGTTGACGTAGAAGCCGTTGTCACGCGAACCCTGGACAAGACCTCCCGAGGTAAACGACACGCCCCCCGAGGCGAACTGTGCGCCGACAGAAAAAGTCCCCCCTGGATTCAGATTTGCCTGAGGCTGTGTCGATACACCCGGTGAGAGTGCGGCAACCGAGGTGAAGTTACGACCGTTGAGCGGAAGTTGTTCGAACTGCTTCTCCGAAAGGTTTGTGTCGAGACTTACCTGCCCGGTCTCCATCACCGCGGTTGAGCTATCGACCGAGACTTCCTCCGTCTGTGCGCCGATCTGGAGCTTCAAATCGAACCGCGCATTGGTTCCCAGGTTCACCGCAATTACTGTCGATTTCGCGACGGCAAACCCAGCATGCGACGCTGCAACCTGGTAGGTGCCTGCGGTGATCTCCGAAAAGCTGTAGTGCCCGGCACTGTCCGAAAGAGTCTCTTTGGTCGTCTTCTGTTCGAGTGCGAACAGCGTGACCTTCGCTCCGGGAAGGGCAGCTCCTGTCGAATCGGTTACGACGCCTTCGACGCCACCACGTTGCGCAAACTGTCCCAGACACATCGCAGGCAGCATGCAAATTATCACCACAAACATCCAAACCAACCACCGTGTGAGTTTATGCACCGGAGACCTCCAAGTTTCTTGAAACGTTTCAAATCGGAACGTGGATGCTTATAGTCAAAATGATTCAGAGATGTCAAGGTATTTTTTTGAGGCTGAATGGGCAGCGTATCTAAAGACGATTCCTCTCTTCATCCCAATACGGCCACCACAAGCACTGATCTAAAATCGATTCTGGAACAAAATGAAGCTTTTCAAACAGGTGCCGCATGCCCACTATGAATGAGATCGCGCGGCTCGCCGAAGTTTCACTCGGCACCGTTTCGAACGTCCTGAACAACTCCGCCAAAGTACGCGAACCCCTGCGCCGCAGGGTGATGGACGCCGTGGCAGCGCTGGGTTATGAGCCAAGCGAACTGGCTCGCGGGTTGCGCCGCGACAAGACAAACATGATCGGCATGATCATCCCGGACATCACGAACCCCTTCTTTCCGGCGGTCGTACGGGGCGCGGAAGACGCTGCCTTCGGCAGCGGCTATCGATTGGTGCTGTGCAATGCGGACAATAACCAGTCCAAAGAAATTGCCTACATGACCCAGCTTCGAACGTATCTGCCGACCGGCATCCTCGTGATTCCTTCGAACTTCAGCGAGATGACCATGCAGTTAGGCAGCTCCAAACGCAGCGGTCCCGTGATCGTTTGTCTCGATCGAATGCCCCGGCACTGGAAGGGCGATACCGTTACCGTAGCGAACGAAGAGGGCGCCGTGCAGGCAACCCAACACCTGATCGATCTGGGCCATAAGCACATCGCTACCATCACAGGACCGCTGCATCTCAGCGGGGCACACGCGCGGCTTATGGGATTTCGACGCGCGCTCAAGCAGGCAGCCATCCAGGTCCCGATGGAGTATGTGCAGGAAAGCTCTTTCGACAGGGCTGGCGGGTACTCTGCGGCGCTGGGCTTACTGCAGATGCAGCCTCGTCCGACAGCTATCTTCGCGCAGAATGACATGATCGCGATGGGTGTAGCGATGGCCATTCGTGAACTTGGCCTTCTTTGTCCGCGTGACGTGTCTCTCGTTGGTTTTGACGGTCTCGACGTAACGGAGTTGATGGATCCTCCGTTGGCTTCCGTGATGCAGCCTGGCTACCAGCTTGGCGCGATGGGAATTCAACTTTTGCTGGAGCGCGTCAAAGAACCAGATCGGCTGTTTCGGCATCACGTGCTTCCCACGACGCTGCGACTCGGGGCCTCCATCGGACCGCCCCCTCCAGTGCGTCCCGCCAAGAAGACCAGAAGCTCCGCCGCAACAAAATCGAAGAAATAGCCTGCGCCTTACGGAAGCACCTTCTTGCGCTTCGCTCCTGTCTTGGCGCCTCCGAGTGCCTGTGTCAGTTCGGAGGCCTTTGCCACCACGATCGATTTCCATGACAATCTCCAGCGATGGGTCGGCATGGTCAGGGTGAGCGCACCGACGAGCTCTCCCCGTGCATTGAAGACCGGCGCGGAGATACCCGACAACTCCGGCAATCTTCCACCTACAGAAGTCGCATACCCCTGCCCTCGCACCTGTTCCGCGTTCTTGCCGCCGGCGCCCGAGAAGGCACGCAGAACCAGGCCACCCGCTCCACGATCGAGCGGCAGTTCTTCCCCCAGCGTTACATGCTCGCGTAGCGGCTGCGGCGAATCAATCCAGAACTGACGCACACGATGCCCCTCGCGGCGCACATGCAGTGCCGCCGTCTCACGCGTTAGAGCTACCAGATCGCGCAGGACCGGCATCACCGCTGCCTGTAATCCGTCTGCAGCCTCATGAATCCCCTGCAAACGAGCCACCTCAGGGCCTATCCGATACGTAGCCTGCACCGTTCGGATCAAGAATCCCTTCCCTTCCAGCGAATGCAACAGGCGCAGCGCCGTGCTCTTGTAAAGGCCCGTACGCGTCGCGAGTTCTGCGAGACTGAGCTCCGCATCCTCGGCTTGAAAGGCTGAAAGCAAGGCAAGCACTCGATCGGCGGTCGAAGAGCCTCCCGTAGCTGAAACCGGAATCCGTGGCAAAGTAGCCTCCTTGACAGAGTGGCCGGAGTAAGCCGACACTCTTCGTGCATAACAGAACACCGTTCTATTTTATCAACTTTGACGAGCAGCTATGGTTCAGACGGAATACGAAGTAGCGAAGGACACGGGGAGTTGGCGCGATGGGCTTTCCTATCGTGTCGGAGTATTGCCTCTGCCCATCTTTGTCCTGCTCTTCGCCGCTGTCGGAGCCCTGACGGCAGCCCATGCATTGACCACCGATGTCTCCATCATGATCGCTACCCTGGCCGTTGGCGGCAGTCTGTGCGCCTGGCTCGGAGGGGTGATCCCTCAGGTTCGCCGCCTGGGTGGTCCCGCGATTACTGCGGCATTTCTTCCGTCTTACCTGCTCTACCGACATTGGCTTCCGGCGAATCTGGTTGAAACCGTAACGGCCTTCACTAAGAACACAAGCTTCATCTACCTGTACATCACAGCCATCATCGTGGGCAGCATCCTCGGCATGAACCGAAAGGTACTGCTGCAAGGCCTCGTTAAAATCCTCGTGCCCCTGCTGGCCGGATCATTGCTTGCGCTCCTGCTCGGCTCCCTTGCAGGTGCGGCACTGGGACTCCACATGTCCACAGTCATTCCCATGGTCCTCGTGCCGGTAATGGCTGGGGGAGTGGGTGAGGGCGCCATTCCACTGTCGCTCGGTTATGCCGAAATCCAGCATGGCAATGCGGGTGAACTTCTTGCCCACATCCTGCCTGTAGTGCTCTTTGCAAACCTGGTGGCGATTGTGCTCGCTGGATGCCTGAACTCGCTTGGAAGTCGCTATCCCGCACTTACCGGCAATGGCGTATTACAACCGGTCTCGAACTCCACGGCGTTTCTATCGGCACCTCTCGAAGAGAAGCTCCCTTTGACGATCGAACGTCTATTTGCCGCCTCGGCATTCGGGATAGCCCTTTACCTGCTCGGCGTTCTCCTTCATGCGCTCATCGCCTTTCCAGCACCGGTCATGATGCTGATCCTTGCGGTTCTTCTCAAAGTCTCGAACCTGCTTCCCTCCTGGCTGGATCAAGCGGCAGCCACCGTAGGACGATTCTTCGCTGTGACTGTAACCTACCCACTCCTCTTCGCCGTTGCGGTCGCGCTGACGCCGTGGTCGGCGGTGAAAGAAGCACTTCACCCTACAAACCTTCTGCTGATTACACTCATCGTGCTTACGCTCACGGCAACAGGTTTCGTTGTCGGGCGATGGATGAAGATGTTTCCCATCGAAACGGCGCTCATCAACGCCTGCCACACCGGCTCCGGAGGTACAGGCGATGTCGCCATTCTCACCGCGGCAGAGCGCCTCGAACTGATGCCCTTTGCACAGATTGCGACGCGCATCGGCGGAGCTATCACTGTGACTCTTACTCTTCTCATCCTGCGAACACTCGCACACGGACGCTGACCATGTTTGAACGGATTGAATTTAGCGATACTCCCAGCGGCCCGCTGAAGGGTGTTCGAATCATTGACCTGTCGCGTCTCGTGGCTGGCAATACGCTCACCATGACCCTCGGCGATCTCGGCGCCGACGTAATCAAGGTGGAACCGCTTGCTGGCGATACCCTGCGCGAATGGCGCGTCGCCAATGTTGAAACAGCCTGGAAGACCTACAGCCGCAACAAGCGGAGTCTGTGCCTGGATCTGAGGCATCCAGACTCGCGCGATATTCTGTTGCGCCTCATCGCGGGAGCGCACGTGATGGTAGAGAGCTTTCGCCCAGGCACCCTGGAGAGCATGGATCTTTCCCCCGAACTGCTTCTTGCGGTGAACCCTGCGCTCGTTCTGGCACGTATCTCCGGATGGGGCCAGACAGGCCCTTACGCTGACCGGCCCGGATTCGGAACGCTGGTCGAAGGGATGTCGGGATTTGCTTCGATGAATGGGTTCGCGGACCGCGAGCCTGTGCTGCCTCCCATCTATCTTGGAGACATGACGGCCGGTCTTTACGGTGCGATCGGCATTCTTGCTGCGCTACGCCACGTGGAAGTTACCGGAGGCCAGGGCCAGGTAATCGATATTCCTTTGCTCGATCCGCTGTTCTCTATCCTTGGGCCTCAGGCGGCGAACTATCGTCTTACAGGCAAAGTAAAGCCACGCACAGGCAGCAGGTCTACAAACAGCGCGCCACGCGATGTCTATCGAACGGCGGACGGACATTGGATCTGCCTCTCTGCTTCAACCCAGAGCATGACAGAAAAGCTGTTCGGCGCCATTGGGCGTCCGGAACTCACTGCAGATCCGCGCTTTGCGACCAATTCACTACGGCTGAAGAATGTTGAGGCGCTGGATGAGATCGTTGCAGGTTATATAGGCAGCCTTACACAAAAAGACTGTCTTGAATTCTTTCAGCAGAATGGCATAACCGTTGGACCTGTCTACGATATGGCCGATATCGAACAGGACGCACACTTTCACGCTCGCCAGATTATCGTCGAGTTGCCCGATGAGGAGATGGGGACTATCCCCGTACACACGATTTCTCCGCGACTCGCAAAGACGCCTGGAGCCTTTCACAAAGCCGCGCCACATCTCGGGGAAGACTCTCGGAATATTCTGCGCGAGGCTGGATACAACAGGTCTGAGATCGAAGCTCTTGAGTTAAACAGAATTGTTAAATCACCGGAGAGATCCGATTAGGAGCCGGTATGATGCGTAGCAAATTATTTGTTCCAGCCGACCGTCCGGAACTCTTCGAGAAGGCCTTGCGCTCCGGCGCTGACGCTGTATGCTTCGACCTGGAAGACGCCGTCCTCGCTGATCGAAAGGTCGAAGCCCGCGAGAATCTACGTTTGTTCTTTCATAAACATGCGGCAAATGAATCTCCGTTTTTACTCGTTCGGACAAACCCAGTTGGCACACCCCATTTTCAGTGGGATATAGAGTGCGCGCTGTGGCCCTCACTCTATGCGATTGCGCTTCCCAAGGTGGAACAGCTCGAAGATATCAGCACCGCGGTATGCGAGATGGATCGAGTGGAAAGCTTGCGCAATTTGCTCCCCCCTGTCCGAATTCTTCCCACCATCGAGTCACCCCGAGGCCTGCGGATTGCAGCGGAGATCTCCATGAGTTCTCCGCGTGTAGTGGGTCTACAAATGGGCTTTGCGGACCTGATGGAACCACTGGGAATCGCTCCAGAGAATACACTTGCACGTAACCAGGTCCGTCTTATGCTGCGTCTTGCAGCGGCAGAAGGCGGATTAAATTGCTACGACTCAGCCTTCCCCGATTTTCGAGATCCCGTTGGATATGTGAGCTCCCTTCAATCAGCACGGACACTCGGATTTGCCGGAGCCAGTTGCATTCACCCTAGTCAGATCGCAGCCGCGAACCTTGCGTTTTCACCTACCGAAAAAGAACTCCTCTGTGCCCAGCGCGTTGTCGATGCCGCCAGGCTGGCAGCAGAGTCCGGGAATGCTGTTACAACGGTGGATGGCAAAATGATCGACGAACCATTTATCCAGCGAGCGCGAGCGCTTCTCAAATCTGTCGGACGCTAAGATAGGTCGCACAAAATCATCCTGCATCATTCTGCGGACTTCAAGTCCGTCCAAAGGATTGCGGCTGGATGCGAACTCCTCTGAGAGGGGTCGCATCCAGCCGCAATTGTCTTTCAACAAACGTCATCCAAATGAAACAAAGGTGAAGAGAATGATGCTCCGCGGAGAAACGAGGGCATTACTTTACTGTCACCGAAAGATTAGCGCTGCTTTGGTCCCCGACACTATCAGAAGCCGTGACTGCAATCGTGCCGTTGAAAGCCACATCCAAAGTACTGGCGGCAGAGCTTGAACCGCTATAGGTTGCATCGCCTCCGTATGCGGCAGTAATGGTCTGCGAGCCCACAGGAAGTGAACTGGTGGTGAAGCTCGCCGATCCTGAAGCCAGGGTTGCCGTGCCAAGCGATGTGCTCCCTTCAGAGAAGGTGATTGTGCCGGAAGGAGAGCCAGACCCAGAACCCGGTGCGACCTTCGCCGTAAACACCGCGGGAGTTCCCAAAGCAGGCGTTGTCGGAGTTACAGCGAGAGTGGTCGTTGTGGCGATTAGAGCCGGCGGAGGAGGAGTTTTTTGTCCGCTTCCCGCAGCGCCGCTTCCTCCACTGCAGCCGACTGTGATCAGAAGCGCGCTGAACAGAATCATAGAGAGCGAAAGAAGAGGCAAACGGCGACGTCTGGGCAACAGCAGCAGCATCAGCCCAGCCATGCCCCCTGTAAATCCCGCGCCGATCCAACCCCGGTGCAAGCTGCGAACCTCTGCGACGGAGATAGGCTTTGTAGAAAGTGGCGCGGCAAGTTGCAGGGTGAGTGTCGACGTAACAGCACCGGTACTACCGACGACGGCTGGACTGAAGGAGCATGCGATCCCTGCGGGCATCGTTGCTGGGCAAGTAAAGGTCAACGAGTTTTGTGCCAGTACGGTGCTGCTTGGTGTGACGGTCACAACTGCGCTGCCTGTGCCATTGGGCGACAAAGTCAACGACGCAGGATTGATCGTAGTCACAAAGGATCCCGTAAGATCAATCGTCAACGAAGGGATCGTGGAAGGGCTATAGTTCGCGTCTCCGGAGTAGCTTGCCGTGATCGTGTTGGCACCTAGCTGCAACTGGCTGGCCGATACGGTGACAAGGGCAATGGAAGAGGCGAGGTTTCCGGAGCCAAGAGTAACCCCGGTGGTTGAGTTCGTAAAAATTATCGTCCCTGTCGGAACAATACCGTTTGTTACTCCTGTCGCCGAAACGGAGAATGTTACTTTTTGTCCCGGCAACACCGACTTTCGCGTCGCCGTCAAAGCCGCGCTGATACTCGTCTTCGTGATAGTGACGGTAAGTCCCGTAGAGTGACTGGGTGCGAAGGTAGCGTCGCCCGCGTAGGTAGCGAACAACTGATACGTGCCTACAGGCAACAAGGCCGCCTGAATTGTTCCATGGCCATTGCTGAGAGTGCCCTCTGCAACGGAGATACTACTTGGAGTAGCACTGTTGCTAGTAATTCCGACATCACCGCTCGGAGAACCGGTCGCAGGCGCCACGGGTGCCACGGACACATTTACACTGAGATTGGATCCGTAGGCTACCGTGGAAGAGTTCGTAGCGGCAATCGTAGTCGTCGTCGGGAGAAAGGTTGCCGTGGCACTGCTCCATCCCTGGACCAGGTTGTAGGCATTCACCGATCCCAGGCCTGTCGCAACGTCATACCCTACGCCGGTGTTGTAGCCCGGCAGGATTCCAATCGTATCCCCGGCAACAGCGGGAGTGCAGTTCGGGGAACCGTTATAGCAAGGGACGGCGATTGTGCCGTCAGTAATGTCATAAAAGATGCACGAGTTCCCAGCAACAGCACTGTCGGAAGCGCATGACGCAGCACTGCTGCTCGCGTACTGTGCTGCTGCCAACTTGTAGAGCACATAGTTCACGTTGCCCTGTTGCGCGTTTGTTTTCTGTTGGACCAGGGCAAGAATGCCGGCAAAGACTGGTGAGGCGAAGGAGGTTCCGCCGGCTCCCTGGAGGGCGTTGTTGACGTCGCACACTCCACCCGGATCAACGTCCGATTGACAGTAGACATAAAGGCTGCCCCAGAGTCCGTTACCGGCCATCAGGGAAATATCCGGCAAGTCGCGAACTCCGTCCGAGGGTATCCCCGCAACACCGCTCTGCCACGAGGGCTTTGGGTATCCGCTCGCACAGGGAACGCTGGGGTCTGAACCCGCGATCGCACAGTTGCTCACGCCGCCGGAGCCGCCTGCTGTCGTCAAGAAGTTTGCCTGCTCGTTTATATCGTTGCAGAGTGCCTCGGTTGTAGCATCAGTGCTCCCGTTATTTTGCAAAGCCGTAAGAATATCCGGATTGGCGCAGCTATCGTTCCACGTCGATTCAGGAAGATAGGACTTTACCGATGCCAGCGTCACAGGATCATTGGTTGCATTCCAATACTTCGCGGGATCGACAAAGGTGGAGTGGAAGTCCGTACCACCTACAGCCACGTTGTAAGGCGTCGAGGCAATGCCGCTGACTCTGAGGCCACTCGTAGCATAAGGTTGGTTTTGATCGCAGGAAGCCGATCCCGAATCTCCGGCTGCGGCAAGGACGGTAATACCCTGCGCAGCAGCCTGCTCCCAGATCTGGTTATAGTACTGATTGCCAGCCGTTCCAAGCCTTAGCTCACATGCGCCGTAACTAACATTGAGAATCGTCGCTAACTGATTGTTGATGATGTAGGCTGCCGCTCCGTCGATGCCTCCTGAGGTTGCAGTGTTCCCTGCTACGACGAGGTCGATGGTTGCATTCTTGGCTACCGCGCCAGCCCATTGCACGTCGAGGGAGGCCTCATCTTCATCAATATTCTTGCCGGGATCGGGGCCATAGTTAATGACATTCAGTTTCTTCGCGGGAAGCCCGAAAGTAGCACGAAAGTAATCATCGTCGGCTGGATTGATATTGGAATCGCTGACAATCGCGATGGTTTGACCTGTTCCATCGATCCCAGCGTTCCATAAAGGTTTTACGTTATAGATCGTTGCAAGGTCGTAGGGAGCGAGCGCGTAGACGGTTTGTCCCTGGAGGGTTCCGGTGAACTGCGGCTGTGTTTTGCCGGTTCCCGGAGCTATCTCCCAGGAGGACTTACTATGCCGGATCAGTTGTGGCTTGGAGTGCTGAGCATACCGCGGAAAGTTATTCAACGAAGAAAACCCGCTGACAACGGAAGCGAGCGCGGCAGGAATCTGCGGGTCCGTCGCGTTGGCCAGATAAGAGGTACCGTTGACCATGTAGGTATGAATCTCGGTATGGAACGCCGCCTTCAACTGGGCATGCGTCCCCGAGAACACGATCAGATTGTGGCCGGCCATCGGGGCCTCCACCTGAAAACCATGGCTTGTCAGCCATTGCGTGATCTTCTGAATATCCTGGGGCGCGGCGCCGAACTGCGCACCGAATTGCTGCGGTGTCAGCCACGCGTGATAGTTCGGCGAGCGGCTATTCAGTTGGTCGTCGACCAGTTTATTGAGAGCCGCCTGCTGGGTGGAGCTGCCTTTGAGCATGAGAATGGTTCGCCCTAGTTCCAAAGAGTCGGGCGCCATGCCCTGGTCTGCAGCCTTTGTCGCAAGAGGATGAACGCTCCCTTTCAACGTAACCAGAAGGCTCTCATCGATTGCCTGATTAATTCTCGGAGTGGCCAGCGCAGGCTGCGTCTGATTTTGAGCATGACCCAAGGTCGCAAGGCACCCCGGCAACAAGAGTAGAAGCAAAAATTTGGACCAGGATACTGCGAAGTGTCTCATGCTGGTTCATCTCCAAAACTGTACGGGTTATCAATATGCGCCGTGGAAAGGATGGAAGCCGAAGACTGCTCCTCGGCTTCCATGTGAGGTTTGCTACTGGGCCTGCATCACTGTCAGTGCGATGGCCTGTGTCTGCGAAAGCGTACCGGAGGTAGCCGTTACCGTCAGGGTGTAGGTACCTGCTACTGTACCTGCATATTGGTTGGTGGTGGTTTTATTGCTTCCGTTATTTCCCGAGCAGCCAGTCAATGCGCCAATAGAGCTCAACGACAGGACAGCCAGAAGAAGAGCTGTCAATCCTCTCGGAAGACGACGGCGTCTCGGCCACAAGATGAAGGCAAGACCAGCAAGGCTGAACCCGCCCAAAGTCCCCGTCCAAGGAGTTACACGGCGCAGCTCTTTTGCCTGGTACGTATTATTGGGCGGCGTTGTCGCTACTACGATGGATAACGCAGTAGACTGTCCCGCACCTAACGTCACACTCGCAGGGCTCGAGACGCAAGAGGTTTCAGCCGGCATTCCAGTGCAACTAATCTGGACCACCCCGCTAAAGGTGGAGTTACCCGCAAGCGAGACGATGACCGTTCCTGTGGCCCCTTGAGTCAGCGTAAGTGTTGCCGGTGTCGCTGTCAGGGCCAATGCGGGAGCCACCGCAGCGACAGTCACCGCCAGAGTAGCCGCAGCCTGGTTGTGGTTTGAATCGCCTGCGTAGGTGGCCGTAATCGTATCGCTGCCGACAGGAAGTGTCGTTGTAAAGGTAGCTACACCGTCTGTAACCGGAGTCGCTCCCAGCGCCGTTCCATTGGCAGTGAACGCTACGGAACCTGTTTCAGCAACTCCGGCACTAACCGCCTGGCTGATCGTTGCCGTAAAGGTAACCGGCACGCCCTGGTTTGCGGTAGTAGAACTGGCAGTAAGAGCCAGAGTGGTCACACCCTTGTTTACGAACTCTGCCGTACCGTAGATGCTGGTCACCAGCAGATCAGGACCTCCGCTGTTGGTGAACTTGCCTGCAAAGGTATAGGACGTAAATGCGTCCTGACCGGGAAGAAAGGAATTGAAGGAACTGAACTCGGCGATCGGATTCCCGAAGATGCCACCACCCAGGTTCGGGAGAATTTGCACCAACGGAGTTTCAGCCTGCTCTATGAAGAGATTGTTGATCTCAGTCAACGCCAGATCGGGGTTCCCGTCTCCATTGAAGTCTGCATAAGTACCCCATTGCGGGAAGTGGCCGGGATCGACCAACGTCGGCGTGCCAAAGGTATAGTCGCCATTGCCGGGAAGCAGCAGCACACCCGAAGTATTAGGAATGATGGTGCTGATGCTGGGGTCGAAGCTCCCCATCGTCAGAAGAGTCAGATCCTGCTTGCCATCGGAGTTGTAGTCTCCCGCGACGATATCTGAGACGATATAGCCGCTCACCGGCTTGGAGGTCTTCGCTATATCGAAGGCACCGCTGCCATCCGCTTTATTCGGAACTACGTAAACAGCAAGAGCGACACCGAAATTGAAATCGATTGCCGCGATGTCCAGGTTGCCGGCTGCGCCGCTCAGGTTCACCAGCCTGACCTGGTAGAGGTCACTGCCAAGTGATGTATGTATTCCAGGCTGAAAGGTGCCGTCAGCATTCCCGAGGAATGTGTAAAACCCGGATAGAACAGTACCATCGCCGGCATAGGCAATCACAAGGTCCGGAATACCGTCGCCGTTGACATCGCCAACATCGCCATAATTCATTACGCCGGTCGGAGCAGTCGCAGCGAAGCTGAGGCGCACCGGCTTACCAGCTTTACCCGTCTTGTCCAACGTAACGATCAGGGGGGCGCCAGGACTGGGCACAATCATGATGCTCGTTCCTGCTGCATTGGAGATCGCGAAGGGTTCTACAAAAAAAGTGAAAACATTGTAATTGTCCACCAGATCCTGACCTTTGATCACAGTCTGAAAGGTGTAATTGCTCGACTGGTTGCCGGCGCCAGCACTATTTCTAAAGCCGACCACAACATCGCTAGGACCGACCCCAAGATTGGAGATATCCATTGCAATCAAGTCCTGCAATCCATCTCCATCGATGTCCGCAGTGGCCACGACCTGCACATTCGCACCGAAGATCTCGTAGTTTCCATCGGTATTGGCTCCCGTAGTCAGGGGAGCAGCCAGGAACTGGCCGCCCTGAACCGAGGCTGCACTGCCAAGATTTTGAAAGTAGGCGATCTCGTCCAGCGAGAGATCCACGTTCAGAAAAGAATTGAATTTACTGCCATCATAGTTTGACGGTTGCGGCTGCTGTACACCAGGGGTCGCACCCACCATTTGGGTAGGTGCCGCCGTAAACACTCCCTTACCGGCGTTAGGAAAGATGCTCACTGCAGCAGAGCTGTAGACCACCAGGTCTGGCAGACCATCGCCATTCATATCCGCGACATTGATCGTGAACTCACCAGGAATGGGCGTGCTGATGAGTGAAGGTGGCGTCGGTGGCGCAGTCACAGGAGGAACGAACGCACCACCGAAGGCGAACAATTGAGTGTTCAGGCCGACAAGAACATGAGCCGACACAGGATTGCCCGAACTGTAAGGAGCGTCATAGACCGCGCCGTCACCGGTCATGAAGACAAGGTCCGTAGTCGGCACATTGCTGCCGGACGATACATTGGCCGACAGATTCGTCGCAACGACTGTGCCATATCCATAGATGGAAAGAATGTAGTTCTGAATCAGCGCGCTCGACGGCTCAACGGGAGCCTTGAAGGTGCCGTCGCCATTACTCGCCATCGTAACGACACTCGTTCCCTCGTTACTGGATTTGTTGACGCCCGAATCATTGACCAAAAGCGCAATGGCCGAGGGTGTGCTTCCATCGCTTGTAACAACGGTAGAGTCGCCGTACCCGGTAGCGTAGTAGTCCTGGAAGGTGGTGTCCTTTTCAGCCAGCTGACTCAGTTGACCGGATCCGGTGTTCAGGAACGTCACCTCCGAGATCACAGTATTGGAAGCGCCGGGGACATAGTTCGGCGAAATGGTGAGAGTAGCGACATCGGGTGCACCGTCGCCGTTGAAGTCACCTACCAATATGCTTCCTCCGGCAGTGGATGCCCAGGTCGCGCCTGAGGCCAGGGTTACCGGGTAGGTATTCGGAGGGCCAAAGGTGCCATCTCCCTTCCCGATCCAGACTACGATCTGGTTATTCTCGATATCCTGGCCCACCAGGTCCGGAAAACCATCGCCGTTCATATCGGCAACGATCACATAGGGAACATAAAGAAAACCTGGATTTCCATTGTTATTGGAGGTGATGGGCGTAAGGTTCGCAATGCCGGAAAATGAGCCGGGATTGAGAAGGACCTCGATCGTTCCATCGGCCTTGACCATGGCAACATCCATGCGTCCGTCATGGTTGAAGTCGCCACTTACCGAGTTGAAGACCGTAGAACTGTCTCCATCCTTGATCGTAAGAAAGGGTACCGACACGAAGCCGGGGAAGTTTACGCTGCTTCCACCTACACCTGCGGCAGCCGACTGACTAAGAGTCGCAGCAGCCTTTGTCTTGCCTGCGGCACTCTGCTTCATCACCGCGCTCATATGGGGTGCAATGATCCGCTCGAAGGGTGTCATCGGTTTGGTGGCAGGGCGAGTCGCACGAGAAGGAGGCTGCGGTGCGGCTGAAGTTCTCGGGATGGCCGTTCCCGTCTGCAGAGTCGAAAGCAGCGCAGACTTGGTGCTCGTCTGAGAGTGCGCTATCAGGCAGGAGGAGAGGAGTCCAAGCGTAACCACAGCGGTCCATTGCAGACCGCCAAGTAATTTCTTTGCCATTTCGAAGACTCCTTCGGAGACCGGGAAAAATTGATAGATTCTTTACGCAAGTAAGAACCTCCCGTCATCGCAGCGTCAACGAAACCGATCTAAACAGATCTAAACTCCCTTCTTTCGTTTTTGGAATGAGTGACTTGCGAAGCTTTGCCGCCCCCGGCGAACTACTCTCCTAGCCGGAGCGAAACACATACCTGCTGTTGTTAACCGCTACAATTGCGGGATGCAACCGCAACAATCTGGTGCCCTGCGATGCGAGGCCTACCTGTTCGACTCTTTCGAAGTGTCGATCCGGCTGAGAGTGTTGCGGCAAGGAGGAGAGCGCCTCAAGCTCCAGGAACTTCCCTTCCAGATGCTGCTCGTCCTGCTCGAAAACGCCGGAGAGATGGTCAGCAAAGAGGAGCTGCGGCGACGGCTCTGGGGCGAAGAACGGTTCATAGAGGTCGACAAGAGCCTCTACGTCATGGCCAGAAAGCTGCGCGAGGTACTCGGCGACAACGCGACGCAGCCTCGTTTTATCCAGACAGTCTCGGGACAGGGCTACCGATTCATCGGACAGGTGCGTCCGGTATTCACGCCACAGGCTAAGCCGGGTCTGGAGATCGTACAGCCAGTCTCACCGAAGGTAGCGAAGCGTTCAGACGTCAGGCACATCGCGCTGGGGAGTCTTCTGGCTGGGGTCGTCCTGGCCGCTGTGGCAGGTGCTATCTATAGATACACACATCGCGCACTGGCCGGCGATCAGGACAAAGTAGCCGTTGGGGCCTTCATCAACAACACCGGCAATCCGGATCTCGACCGGATGCTGTCCTTCGTGGTGCAACTCAAGCTGCAGGAGTCGCCCTATCTCAGCTTGATCCCGGACGGGAAGTTTCGAGCTGCGGTCAAGGATGTGGACTCCCCCTCCCTGAAGGACGAGCTCCATGCCTGCGCCTCCCTGAACGGACAGGTACTCCTGAAAGGACAGCTCGAAACCAAGGCGCAAGGTTACCAGGTTCTGCTGACGGCATGGAGATGCTCGAACGGCCGACTGCTGACCACCCAAAAATCCGCTGCGGCCTCGCAGGCAACCATCCTGGCTGCGCTCGACATCGCCACCGACCGGATGCGGCGACGGCTGGGCGAATCAGAGAGTTCCCTGCAGAAGTTCAACGTGCCTCTGGTACAAGCCACCACAGCCTCTCTGGCAGCGTTGAAGGCATTCACTCTCGGAGAAGAAAAACGCTCTCAAGGGGAGGCGGCCGATTCCGTAGCAAGCTATAAGTTGGCTATCGATCTCGATCCCCAGTTTGCTCTCGCCTATGCTCGTCTTGGGACGATCTATAACAACGCCGGACAGTCCGCGCTCAGCCGCCAGTATTACGAGAAGGCCTTTGAGCTGCGCGATCGATCCTCCGACCGCGAGAAACTCTACATCGTCACCCATTACTACGAGTACGCGACGGGCGAGATCAAGCGAGCCATTGAAGACTACGAGCTCTGGCGAACACTCTATCCTCGCGATTTAGTGCCGACCAACAATCTCGCAATCGACTACCTGACGATGGGTGAACCTCAAAAGTCATTGGAGCTGGCTCACAGAGCGCTCAAGCTGGACCCATCCAACAGTCTTCTTTACGGCACCCTGGCTGAGTCGTATCTCAAGCTGGGAGACTACGCGAATGTAAAACTGATCTGCGACAATCCCGTATACGGAAAGATGAATGTGATGGGGTTCCATCGTATCTGCTATCGCGCGGCGTTCGCGCAGGCTGATGAAGCCGGCATGCAGCGACAGATACAGTGGGCACGCGGAAACCCTGAAGAAAGCGATGCCCTGGACGATGCTGCCTGGGTTGCGATGTACCGGGGACAGATGATCGACGCCCGGCGTCTCTTTACCGCAGCAAAACAAAACGCACTCGCAAACAATTCCGTGGAGTCCGCAGCCTCCGCCCTGGTCGAAGAGGCCAACCTGGAGGCCGACTTCGGCTCTCTTCCGGCAGCCCACAAGGACGCGCAGGATGCCCTGGCCCTCCCCTTCGCCAGCGCCTTTGAGCAAGCCTACGCAGCGC
Organism: Granulicella mallensis MP5ACTX8; assembly: GCF_000178955.2. NCBI lineage: Bacteria > Pseudomonadati > Acidobacteriota > Terriglobia > Terriglobales > Acidobacteriaceae > Granulicella > Granulicella mallensis. The sequence continues at coordinate 3,877,822 of NC_016631.1, forward strand.
TACCCTTGGCTTCGTCCGGCGACATCTCAAACGCCCAGGCTCTCGCGAAAAAAGCAGCGTCCATGGCCCCACTCGATACCATGGTCAATTCAGCGATGCTGGCCAGCGTCCGTGCGGCTATCCACCTGCAGCAGCACGACCCCAGGCAGGCAATTCAATCTCTGGAAGAGACTCGCCCCCTGGATTTTTCCAGCTACATGGAACTCGCACCGGGGTACTATCGCGGGTTAGCCTACATGCAGAACAACCAGCCACAACAAGCTATCGTCGAGTTTCGCCGAGTGATCGACCACGGCGCCCTCGCCGACTTCCCTATCTACGTGGTGCTTTCAAAGCTTGAGCTAGGCCGGGCTTTGCAATTGACTGGAGATCAGGCCAACGCAACACGCGCCTTCAGTGAAGTAGCAGAGACCTGGAAGAACGCCGATCCATCCTTTCCCCCTATGCAGAGACTTCACACTTATCAACGCCAATCGCACTAAAGCTTTGCGGACGGGAAACGGTCTCTAAAAAAGGAATGCCGATACAGCTAGTCAGCCTGCTCGCTACTTGTCGGTCAGGCTTTCGGCTTGCTCTTGCCCTTGAGATTGAGCGCCACCGCAGCGCGGATGAGATCCTTCAAGGCGACCTCATTGATCGTGTCACCTTCGTGGATGTCGATAGCTCGCCTGACATTTCCTTCAAGGCTGGAGTTGAACAATCCTGATGGGTCATCCAACGCAGCGCCCTTGGCAAAGGTCAGCTTGACGGCGCTCTTATACGTTTCTCCCGTGCAGACGATGCCACCGTGGGAAAAGACGGGAGTCCCCCGCCACTTCACCTCTTCGACGATCTCAGGGTCTGCCTTGTGAATGACTTCGCGCACCTTCGCGAGTGTCTTCCCGCGCCAGTCTCCGAGTTCCTTGATCTTCTCGTCGATGAACGCAGAGGCTGATTCCACCAGCACGGGCTTCTTCATATTCGGCTCCAACACTCGCACCTATTTTTGCTGCGCATAGCTTAACCCGCAACCAACGGAATGCACAATCCCAAATTCTGAGGGCGTCAGTAAAAGCAGTGCGCTTCGGTTTGCCTGCGCTATCGATCCTCATGGTTCGTCCGCATAACGACGAAGTAGATAAGGCTGAGCGCCTGGTCGCCCAAAAGTTATCGCATTTATAGCGCGACTGGCCGGAACTTCCGCCTAAGTCGCATCCAACAGATAGGGTCGGCAGAACTTGCAGAGCGGCATGTTGCTCCTCAAAACCATGCAGAAGGTGAATCCCATGAAGGCAATATTTTTTGAGAAGTTCGGTACACGCGATGTCTTGCAGTTCGGCGACAGGCCAGAACCTGCACCTCAACAAAAGGAACTACTCATCGAGGTGGAGCGATCCAGCGTCAACTATGTCGATATCCGGGAACGGCAAGGCACCTATAACCGTCCGGAGACACACGTCGGCGGTATCGAATTACCGCACATCTCAGGTCTGCAGGCGGTGGGCACGGTCATTGCAGCCGGTTCTAAGGAGGACAAGGTCTGGATCGGAAAAAAGGTGGTGGCGTACACGCCCAAAGGTGGTGGCTACGCTCAAAAGGTCGTTGCTGAAACCAGCTTCTGCGTTGAAATCCCTGAGTCGGCAAATGCCGATCTCTTTGCGGCTCTGCCCAACCAGGGTCTTACTGCGTACCTCCTTTTGACGGCATCGACGCAGATTCAGCCTGGAGAATCGGTACTGGTTCAGGGTGCTTCAGGAGGCGTGGGAAGTCTCGCGGTTCAGATTGCGAAGATCCTTGGCGCAGGAACGGTCCTCGGAACAGCGAGTACAAGCGAAAAACTGGACTTCATCCGCAGCCTGGGTGCGGATGATGCCATCGACTACACTCGTGAGGATTGGACCAAGCGCGTCCTTGAGAACACCAGCGGGCGCGGGGTAGATGTGCTTCTCGAATCGATCGGCGGCAACATCTTCGAGCAGAACTTTGAATGCCTCGCACCCTTTGGCCGCCACATTATCTTCGGATCGACGCGCGGCCCCGGACAGCCCTTCGCGCCACGCCGGCTCATGCAGAAGTCTCAAACGATGACGGGATTTTATCTGCCGGTCTTCCTGGCTAAGCCGGAGTTGATCCAGGCAGGAATGGAGTTCCTGGTCAAGGCCACGCTGGAAGAGAAGCTGCGTCCTTCCATCGCTCGCATACTTCCATTGAGTCAAACAGCAGAAGCACATCGTCTCCTGGAGGACAGGGAAATTCAAGGGACGATTCTTCTAGACACAAAATAAGGAGACGGCATGTCCCAGGATGAATCGACAGAGCTTCACGTGACACACGGAATGGCGCAACTGGAGCCGGGCCTTCGTCTCCATTACGTCACGGCAGGAGAGGGAGACCGCACCGTAGTTCTTCTGCACGGCTTTCCGCAGACCTGGTGGGAGTGGCGTCGTGTGATTCCGCTCCTTGTACAGGCAGGCCATCGCGTCGTTGCGCCCGACTATCGAGGTGCCGGGCACTCTTCGCGACCCGCAGCAGGATACGACAAGCGCACGATGGCAGGAGACATTCATCGCCTGTTGAGAGAGCATCTCCAGATTCAACATCCGGTGGCGATGGTAGGTCACGATATTGGGCTGATGGTCGCTTATGCGTATGCGGAGATGTTCCGCGAGGAGGTCTCTCATCTTGTTGTGATGGATGCTCCGCTGCCGGGGACCGAGGTTTTTGACAGGCTTCGTGTTGACCCTCGCGTCTGGCACTTTGCCTTCCACGGTACGCGAGACGTTCCCGAGATGCTCGTCGCGGGCCGGGAGCGTCAGTATCTGCAGCTCTTCTATAACGCACGCATCTTCGACCCCTCTGCCATTAACGAAGAAGATCTGGACATCTACGCGTCAGCGTATAGCGCTGCGGGAGCGATGCGTGCAGGCTTTGAGCTCTACCGTGCCTTCGACCAGGACGCGCAGGAGAATCGGTCAGCGCTTGAACGAAACGGAAAACTAAAAATCCCGATACTCGCTATCTTCGGGGCAATCAGTAATACCGGCTCGGGCGTTGTAGAGATGATGCATGAAGTCGGCGAGGATGTCACAGGTCTTGAAATCCCACGCGCTGCCCATTGGATCGCGGAAGAGAACCCCGAAAAACTTGGAGCAGCCCTACGGCAATTTCTGGATCGATAAGTACCACGTCACGCGCCCCGATTAGCCTGCTTCCGATTTGGATGAGAACCTACCGCACCAAGGCAATATTAACGGGAATAAAAGAATCCAGGTATCGGTGTGGGAACTTTTACCAGATTTAGCGCGTTATCTTTCCATGAAATCCCGACTGGCCCTTGCGATATCTCTGAGTCTTTTCCTCATTCCAGGATCGCTCCTTGCCGCTCCTGTCGTTACCGAAGATGCCATTCGAACGACGCTGACTGCCCACGCGGTACCACTCCACGGGGCTGGAGAAGCTCGCTTGCTTGCTGAAGCACGCAGCCACGATTTCTTTCTGCTGGGAGAACTTCATGGCGAACACGAGATCCCAGAACTCATGAAAGATTTGTGGCCTCAGCTATGGGCGGCTGGATACCGTCATGTTGCAGGGGAGTTGAGTCCCTGGGCTGTGGAGCACTTGGATCAAGCCAAAGGGCTGTGGACACAAGACCAGGCCTCGCTGGTCGATCAGTTCGCGGGCCCCAAACAGCATGTTGTTTGGGGATGTGACATAGACGAAGGCCAACCTGAACGTCTCATTGCGGATATGGCCAAGCTCAATCCCGAGGATGCCACACTAAAACAAATGGTGGCCCTCACCGCTCATCGTTATAACCGGAAGCAAGCGCCTCAACTACTAAGCCTGTCAGAGACAGATCATCCCGCCAGGGACATAACGATTGGCGGCATCTCGCTTTGGAACAATCTTCGTCAGACATTGCGCGTTGAAGCGCTTCGCTCAAATCCCGACACCAAGCTTGGGGCCTCCGAAGCCAGGGAGTTAGTGATGAAGGAACTTTTCCTTAGCCATGATCGGCAGGAACCCGAGAGTAAAGTCTTCCTGCGATTCGGACGTAACCATCTTCATCGCGGCTATGATGCACGGGGTGTTTCCACGCTAGGCAACTTTGTAGCGGAGTTGGCAATTACTGAAAATAAATCCGTTTTCAATGTGGGTACCTTTGCAGCAGGGGGCAAAGAACATCTCGCTGGCGAAACTTTCAATGCGGATGAGAGGCAAGATGAACTTTCATTCGCTCTTCTTGCTCAGCTTGCCGGCCCAGATGCGACTTTATTCGACCTCCGTATGCTTCGTCCCATGCTCCACTCCATAGCGCAGGAAAAACGCACACCTCTGGAGACCAACTTGATCTACTGGGCAGATAGCTATGATTTTCTTATCTGCTATCCCGTCGTTTCACCACTGATGAAGGATTTACCGCGGTGAGTTGCAGGAAGTGAAATGGAGAGACGTTAGCTCCCTTGCGAAGTGCCATCAAAACTTATGAATCCATGGCTTCGCATACAAGAAAGCTCTGCCTGCCGGGGCGGTATTCATCTTCATCCCCTTTCCTGTTCTGAATGGGAATGACCTGTGTCTTGTGCGGCCACTGGAGTGCAGGGAGTACCTGTTCGGCTGATCCGTGCAGCTCAATCAACAGATCCCACCGCCTCGTCAATTCCAGAGTCGTCGGAGTGAAGAGAGTCTCTTCAAATCCCTCACAGTCGCACACCACAAGCGCCCTTTGCGAAGAAAACTCCTTCATGTCGCTGGGTGTGAACAGGTTTCCAGCCTTCACCAGGTGGACAACGTTGTTAAGCTTGGCCATAGAGATCGTGAAGGCTTTCTCTTTCGGCTCCGGGTCGTAGGCATACACCGGAATGTTGAGCATCCTGGCTAGCCCGCAAGCGTAGTAGCCCTCCGCACTCCCGATGTCGATCACGCAGTCATACCCCTTCGCCCCGGCTTGGAAAAGAAAGGGGTGGAGTTCCTTCTCGTAGCTACCGACAAGTTTGGGGACACACCATCGGATAAGAGCAGAATCTGGAGGATAGGTCATCCCCGCAAATGGACCGTCTAGAACCTTAAGCCCCTTGCAGGCAATGTGTTTTTTTACTTGATGGAGTAGGCCTGACTGGTGGAGGAACGATACCTGCCATTGCCGTGATCGGATGGCTCTGATGCGTTCAAAAACCCATCTGGGGAGAACCTGCTCTGCTAGTGCCCTCATCGGTCTGCTCAATGATGTGCCTCTCTAGGTGTAGCAGCTTGAAGCAGAAACACCTTGCTCAATTACTGGCCCATAGAAAGCGATTGAACCTAAGTGCAGACGGTTATACACCATCTCGCTTAAGCATGCCCACTGCTGGGAAGTTTACGCCATTGAGATGTCACGAGTCCTGTTTCAATTCGACTGCAGCAGGTAGACGGTCAAAAAAACAGGGCAGGCTCAGAGCGCACAGAGCCTGCCCTAAAGAGGTTCGTGCCACAGCCTACCTTCAATGTCCTGTCTGCCCCGTGGTGCTGGTGGTCAGGCAGTAGGTCTGGTCGCTTAAGGTCAACGGGCTATGGCTCAAGCTGGCTGTCTTGAGGCCAATGACCACGCCGCCTACATCGCCTCCGGTCTCGGTAGCGGAACAAGCGGTGGCTCTGTTGCTGCCGTACGCTGTGCTGCCACTGCCATTGGAGGCCGTGAGGGTTTGGCCTGGAGGAGTGAAGTGAGAACGGACCACTAGCATGTTGGCCAGGGGAACGAAGTCGAGATGGACGGCAACGGAATAGTCTTGCGCTGAGGCGGCCAGAGCAGCGACAGTGATGTTTTGAGTTGTGCCGACGTTCACCAGGCGAAGCATCGACCAGATGGGGTACTGTCCATCGGCTGTCGTGGCAAGACTGACGTTTGCCAGTTCGGCCGGGGTGGTGGGAATCGTGCCGCTCGCACCCAGCGGATCGACACCGTCCACGCTATAGTACTTGGCGGTGGTGGCTACTGCAGAGAAACCGGTAAAATTCGCGGCACTCCAGAAACCATACCCCAGAGAGTTGGAGGTGTTCCCTACCACTGAGCTGAGTTCCTGGCTGATGTCGGTTCCGGTGATGAGGCTGGGGTTGGTAATGATGTTGGCACCGACGGTTCGCAGACGCCCGCCACCACTGACGGTAAAGTCCAGGGGGTTGTGAAGGACAGTTGAGAGGGTGGTTGAAGGAACAGGCCAGGGTGAAGTGACGGTGCAATTTCTCTGACTACTTGGCTGATTAAGGCCTACATCCTGAGAAGTTGCGAAGCTGCCACCGAGGGTCCCAATCCGGTTGGGAACATTGAACTCCATGACGTTGTAGTTTCCCGACAACGGTTCGGGGATGTAAACCGTTACCGCCGAGCCCGTCGCATTGGGCGAACCCGAGGCCTGATCGGTGAAGGAGTAGGTTCCATCCAGGAAGTGCGCGAGCGCCTGGCTGGTGATGTTCGAGAAGGCGCGGAGTCCGGTGCCGGTAGAGTCATTGACGGCAACGATGATAGGTGTGGCGCCGACCGGGGTGACAAAAAAACTGGTCGGGAGAGCGAAGTTGATCACGTTGACGAAGTTGGTCGAACCTGAGATGGCAGTGTGGATGGCGCTGCCATTCTGGTAACCGAGTCCCAGAATCTGTGAACCGGTCGCCACGACAGAGCCGCAGTTTGTAAGCGCACGTGTGATCGCGAACTTGGCATCTTCCGGACGGATGTCGGTGCCCGCGTAGTTGACCAGTTGAGTGGACAAATTGAGCGCGGTCAGAACACTTGAGGGAAGCGCACACTCTCCCGTACCTCCACAGTTTGCGGTAGTGATGGCCCCACTAACGATGGTTCCAGCGGGTAGAATCAGGCCCGCGGGTGCGACAGACGCGAGAGGATAGGCGATGGAGCACTTCGAACCGCCTGAAAGGTTCGAGTTGTACAGGCAGCGATTGCCGGCTACAGAGTCCGTCGACAGATAGGCGTAAATCATTGCATTCGCTGCCGGCGACGTGCAGCTTGCTCCCGGTCCAGATCCCGTCGTCCACGCTACCCAGGCACTGCCGGCATCTTTGAGAGGAGTGGAGGGATTGCCGCTTACGCTGAAATCGTTAGCGGCAACAATGTTCGTGTTCTCGCTCCACACACACGGAGCATGAATCGTTCCACTGCTGCTATTCGCGCCCAATCCGAGTTGAAGGAACAAGCCGGAAGAGCCCAGACCATCCAGTAGAACGGTTTGGGCTTTGACTGACGCCGAACCTGCGACAACTACCAGAACCAAGCAAACGGCGAATGCAGATTTCAGAAATCTGTTCATCGCAATTCTCCTTCGATGCTGCTGTGGTGTGCCGCAGTCCTGTTTCCATTCGACTGCGGCAGGTAGAGGGCCCAGGGCTGGGTGGAGTCCAGCTCAACGAGGAAGACAGCGTATTTGCCGCGCTATTGTCTGGCAAATACCGGAAACGGATGCGCAACGCTGGTTGAATGGCCCGGATACGATGCGAAGACACAAACCTTGGCCTAGCAATAAAAGCCATTGTTCGAAGTTCCCTGCGCGTCGCAGGCCGATAGTGAAATGGAATTACATCTGTCTTGACCACGCGGATACGAAAGTCGTTTACATCCGCGATGTACAGTTAACCGGATGCATCTATCGCAGCACCCTGGGGCCCACGAAACTGTGTGACTGGTAGCCTGGACAACTGTCTCCGAAGCTATCGGTGTCTTGAGGACAGCAAACGTTAGTTAACAGGTGAGAGCCTTCCGCCCCGGCCACAATACTGACCATGCAAAGGATGATTTGAGGCACTACGAAAATGACCGTAGACCCTGTGATTTCCCAACCTTTTGCGCGGTCAATTTAAGGTGAATCTAGTTGTTACGGGACTGGGACTGCGAGGAAGGACTAATTTACACATTCCCAAACGGAACACCCCTCGCATAGGCTGAGCACAGCCTATGCGAGGGGTCGGGCAAAATAGCCTTTCTGATTCATCCAACGAATGCTCACACCCAATTGAGTTCAAGAGCTGTACTGTAGCCCTGTTTCAATTCGACGACAGCAGGTAGATGGCCCAGGGCTGGGTGGAGGTAGGGTCCTGCCCGATGAGGAAGATGGCATATTGACTACCCAGTTGTCCGGCGATGGCCACGGCCTGGAAGGGATACGCGGCGCCGGTTGAATTGCCCGGATACAATTTGCCGACGCAAACCTTGGCCTGGCGATATAAGCCGTTATTCGAAGTGTCCTGCGGGCCGAGGTCGATGACGAAGTCGTTGTTGCCGTACGGATAGTTGGGGTTACTGCTATTGTCGGGGCCGGGGTCCGGGAGGCCTGTCTTCGGGTTCACGGGGAAATCTCCGCCGTAGATCAGGATAGAGCTGGAGGCATCAGCGTCCACGGACGGACAACCGGTAGACACGGTAGGCGCACTGGGAAAGCCGAACGAGGCGAGATTCGAGGACCTTGGCACAGCGGGACTGCTTGCCCCGAGAGAATAGATGAAGCCAAGATACTGCTTGCCGACGACTGTGCTGGTGTCCAGCGCGCTGGACGGCTTAGGCAGACCGACGGCGCCCGTGCCCGCGCCCAGAACATTCTCGTAATCAAGGGGGGGAAGAGATCCCGTCATCGTTGCACCGAACCCATTATTTTCCACCAGAAGGCCGCTGGGGCCGATGCCTATCTGCGCCTGCGCAGGCAGCACCGTCCCATTTTGACCAGGATCAGTAACAACCAACGTCCCTGGAACATTCGTGATATTGCCAAAGAATGTAGGCCCGCAAGAAGCTCCGGTTACCAATGAGTTACTGGACTGGGCCGGGGGCTGGGGGGGCGCTCCTGTTTTGCCTGCAGGAGGCAGGATGTACTGACTGATGTTCTTGAAGGTGACGTCGCTGCCACTGGAGGAGATTTCCACGCTGCCGTAAGCGGTATCGGTGGTCGAGTTCCACGCCTGGGTCGGGATGGTAAGGAACTGATAGGTCTGCGTGGAGGAACTCGGGCACTGCGTGGCGGCGACGAGAGGCTGGACCGGCTGCCCGACCATCTGCACCAGCCCTCCGGCCTGGCCGGCGAGTTCCACCGCGAAGCTGCCGGGTTCAGGCGAACCTGGAGGCAAAGGTGTGCCGCTATTGATCGTAATGTCCAGGCTTCGCAAGCCGCGTTGTCCAATCGTGAGATTGCCGGCACTGAGAACCTGAGGGCCGGGCTCAGTAACAGACTGATAGGTCGCCTGCGAGAACGTCCCCTTCACAGGGTCATCGTAGAGGGTATAAGTCAGAGTAGACGGCGCAAGATTCAATCCATCAACAAACGGCGCGAAGTAGGTTTGCACGCCCGGTGGGGGGGCGGCGGCCTGCGTGGCCGGAATCGGGCTTGAGCTGCATCCGGCAAGCCAGCCGAGAAACAGGACTGCCCCCAGCGGGGCGGCCACCCTCGTGAATTGTCCGGATTGAGATTCGAAATGCTGCATAACGATTTCCTCTTTGCTAGAAGCTGCCCTTCAGGCCGAACTGCAGGATGCGCGGGTCGTGCGCGTCCACCGGATGCAGGAAGGAGTTTCCGGCAAGGCAGCCGGAGGCGCCCGCGGAGTAGAGTTCGGTCTGGCTGCCGTAACAGTTGATGACGTTGTTGCCGGTATTGCCCGGATGACTGGGGTCGGTAATGCGGAACTGGGTGTGATTGAAGACGTTGAAGGCTTCGGCGCGGAACTCGATGTCCAGGCGCTTCGTCGGTTTGAAGTGTTTGAACAGCGAGACGTTGAAGTTGATGCGCGAAGGATTGTTCAGGGAGTTGCGTCCGGCATCGCCGAAGGTAAGGCCGCGTGGCGCGGCGAAGGCGCCCGGGTTCAGCAGCAGCGGCCCCACGTTATTGGAGTTCTGCGGGACAAACGGCTTGCCTACGCGTGCTTTGCCGATCACATCTGGATAGGACCCGATCCCCAGCCCGTCGCCTACGCCGGCATTGTCCGCCGCGCCGGTGCCGTCTCCGCCGCCCCCGTTGATGACGCTGAAGGGCGTCCCTGTGGAGTAGGTGGTGATGCCGCTGATCTGCCAGTCTCCCAGCACCGTCTTCATCACGGGTGAGAAGTCCGGCGCGTTGGGAGCGGCGGCGACAGCCGTAGCCTCATCGTCCGAATCGTCGCCATTGCCTACCAGATGGGTGAAGCCGTGGAGCAGGCGCAGCAGCGGAAGATCGTAGATGTAGCTGACGTTCAGCAGTTGCCGCTGGTCGAAGTCAGAGGTGGCGTGGTTGGAGTGGATGTCGAGCGAGTTGGCGAAGTTGGCCGAGGCGCGGTCGGAGGAGTCGTCGAGTGAGTGGCTGTAGGTATAGGCGATACCGACAGTCAGCGGCCCGGTCGTCTGGCGAAGCGTGGCCTGGAAGGCGTCGTACTCCGAGTCGGCACTATTCTGCACCGCGATGATGTTGCTGAAGCCAAGATAGGGTCGCAGGGCATCGGCGCTTACGCCAAGCTTTGTAAAGCCGCTTGTAGCCCCTTTTGCGAATCCCGGATTACCGGTGCAGGCGATGAAGATATTCGCGTAGCCCGGATCGTTCGGGCCGATGGCAGCAGAACTCGGAATGGTGGTGCCGCCACCATTGGAAGCAGTATTCGCCCCTGCTACGGAAAAGGCGCCATTCTGGGCCCCAGTGCCGCAGACGCTGGAGGTGACGGGCTGCCCCGGCCCAAAGGGATTCAATCCTTTACTGAGCGGCTGCAACTGATTGAGATCGCTCACCGCTGTCAGGTGCGTGCCCTTGGTGCCGACGTAGGCGATCTGCCCGATCATCCCCTTGTGCACTTCGCGTTGAATACTCAGGCTCCATTGCTGGGTATAGGAGTACACGGCCTTGGTGGGGATCGAAGTTACGTTCAGGGGGAAGGTAGAACCCGTCCCTGTGCTGTTTCCGCACTGTGTCGTGCCAGGCTGGCAGTAGCCTCCAATCAGGTTGTAGGCGTCGGAAGGGCTGGTTTGGCTCTGAATATTCGACTGGGTTTCGCTCAGGACCAGGGGTGCACTGCCGATCAGCGAGCCGACATTGGCCTCATAACCGGTTCCGTGCTCCCAGAAGAGGCCATAACCGCCGTGGATGGCGGTCTTACCATCGCCCCAGGGATCCCAGGAAAAGCCTACGCGCGGTGAGGGATGGAACAGTTTATTGGACATGCAGCTATCAGGCACAGGGCTGGCGCCGCACCGCACCAGTCCGTTCACAATCGTGGGATCGAGCGAGCCGAGAGTGTAGGAGTCGGTTTGCTTCAGAGGAATTGCTTTGCCGCTGGTCTTGGACACCAGGTTTCCCAGGTTCGGGTCGATGTAGATGGACGAGCCGAGGGATTGGCTGAAGGCTTCGGGCCGCCAGTTATAGGCCGTACCGTTGGGGTTGTACCAGGCGCCGAAGAGGCTGGCCCGGAAGCCGGCGTTGATCGTCAGGTGAGGGAGTATCCGCCAGTCGTCCTGCAGATAGAGGTCGACTGTCTTGTAGCGGCTGTGATACTCCCCCTGTCCGCTGTCCTGCGTGTAGCTCTTGATACCGCTCTGGAAGGCGATTCCTGATCCTGTGTTCGCGTTAGGATTCGGCAAGAAGCCTGAGCCGGTCAGAAAGTCAGAGAAGGCGTTGCCCGAGGTGTGGGTCGATTGCTGATTGCTGAAGGTAAGCAATCCCTGCAGGTCGCCGGAGTTGGCGCCGGTAACAGCGCTCAGCTCGTTCTGCTGCACATACGAGCCCCAGAATCCCCACTGCAAGGTATGCTTTCCGACGATCATGCTGGCGTCATCGCGAAGGGTAAAGGTGGGATTGTCCTGGGCCCACGGCGCGTAACCCGTATCCACGGCAAAGCCATGTCCCCCGTACGCCCCGTTGGTTCCCTGGAAGACCAGTCCCGGCAGCTTGCCCCCACCGTACCCATTGTTGAAGATGTACCCCATGGGGCACTCGGTCACGGACGCAGGATTAAAGGCTGCATTTGGCGCTGAAAAGACAGAGCACATCGTGCCCTTGACCGGCATTCCTCCCTGCGAGGCTGGATCGGTCAAAGAATCCGGCCTGCTGAGCGACGAGACACCGACTCCCGGCTGCGGAGCGAGGGAGATGTGTTCGACCTCGTAGCCTGCCGATATAAGGTTGATGATTCCATGCGGCAAGGTCTGCGCCAGCAGAACAACCATGTCCAGTCCAGGACCGTTGAACCGGTTTTCGACCGTAGGAAAGCTGTTCTGGACGATGCCCCATTGCGGCGCAAGCGTCACCGTATCCCAGCTATCGTGCACGTAGCGAAACGACAGGCGCTCGCGCTCCGTCAGGTTGTGGTCGATGCGAAACAGCTCCTCCCGCCAGTGGGTCGGCGGCGAAACGGCGGCGACGAAGCAGTGAAACAGCGGCGAGGCGTTGGTCGAATTGCAGCCACTGGCCGAGTTAGGCTCGGGAATCAGCCCGGAGTTGAGAATCGCCGAACTCGTGTAATCCACCGGTACCTGCAGGCCGGCGTTGTAGGTTGCGCCCGCGAGACTGTTGAAGGAGGTGAAGTTGGCTATTCCTGCCTGCGGACAATCGGGAAATTGTGACGGGCTGAACGTTCCGGACCCTCCTGGAACCGGGGTCGGACATACGTCGAAGAAGTTCCCCGCCCGCTCGGCCACAGTGGGCACGGCCTGGTTGTAATCGACCGGGGTCTTTTCGCGGCGAATCTCTTCGGAGAAGAAGAAGAAGGTTCTCGTCTTGCCGGTGTTGTAAACGCCAGGGATATAGATGGGTCCACCGATGGTGCCGCCGAAGTCGAGCCGACGATAGAGCGGCGTGCGATAGACGGACTTGCCCTGGAAGCCTTGAGGCTCTGCATTCGGTTGATCGAAGTAGTTTCTGGCATTGAACATCTCATTGCGCAGGAAACCGTAGGCGACGCCGTGAAAGTTCTCCGTACCCGATTTCGTTGTCACCAGAACGCTTCCCGAGGCGCTCTTGCCGTAGAGCGCGCTGTAGTCGGCGGTAAGGATCTTCATGTCCTGAATGGAGTCGACGCTGGGATAGACCACCAGCGGCTCACCTTGTCCGCGGCTGGTGTTGATGCTGGTGTTGAGCACATCGCTACCGTCCACCTCGAAGGTGTTGTATTCCACGCGGCCGCCATTGACGCTGAACTTCGCGCTTCCGGATACGCCAACCTTGGCTTCGTCCTGGCCCGTCTGGTTACTGACGCCGGGAGAGAGTGCACTGAGAGACAGGAAGTTGCGGCCGTTCAGTCCGTAGCCGGTGACCTCGCTGCTGTTCAAGGTCGTAGACATGGACGCCGTGCCTGTATCGACCGTGGTGGGTGCACCGGCGCTGACACTTACATCCTGACTCACTTCATTGACTGCGATCTGAGTATTGAAGACGATCGCCTGCCCTGCGGCAAGAGTAAGAATCTGGCTCGATCTCCGGCTGAATCCCTGCGCCTCCACGATGAGCTGATAGCGGCCGGGAGGGAGCCCGAGAACGGTGTACGCACCCGTGCTGTCTGTTTTGGCCTCACGCTTCACCAGCGTCTCCTGATTGACGATCTGGATTGTTGCCGCGGGAATCGCGGCTCCGTCGGGATCGGTAACCTGACCCGAAAAACGCCCGGTAGCAATCTGTCCGGCAAGGCGCAGGGCGCTGAACACCGGGATCAGCGCCACTGCGAGCAGTAGCCATCGAAATGATCGAAACATCTTCTGAAAGGCTCCTAGTCCTTGTTTTCGCTTCGCAGTTCCCATCTCCGTCTTCATTTATTTAGGAAGGTAGTAACGAATCGATGTGAACCACATGTTGTCAATGGCCTTTGGAGAGTTGGTCAAGCCGGCTGCGGGATTGCCGATTCCCTGCCACGTCCGGCGCTCGGCATAGGAGTACTGAATTCCCTGCTGCAGCGTTCCGCGCGTACCCCGGTAGAAGCGGAACCAGTAGCCAAAGGTTCCTTCCTGGATGTTGCGGTTATCCGCGTTGCAGTTGGAGGGCCCGGAAGCCACATTGCCACCGCCGTTTGGCGAGGCCACGGGCAGCACCTCCACATAGCAGCCGGCGACATTGTTGGTGGGCGCGCCGTAGCCGCCCAGGATCGGCTGACCCAGCGTGGGTCCGGCAGTCGTGACGGTATATCCGGTGTTGTACCAGGCACGCTTGGCGTACTCGCCACCGTAATACCCGTACAGATCGAGGCGCGGCGTTGCATGCCATTCGACCGAACCCAGCGCCGAACCGCCCGTCAGCAGTTCAAGCGAGCCGTCGGGATGCGCCGTGGCGTCCGGCAACTGCGCGCTGCTGTAGCGTCCCAGGCCGTTTCCGGCGAGGATATGCCCGTCAATCTCCAGCTTCTTGGCAAACAGCCACACACGCGCATTTGCGCCTACACCGCCGCCATCGGCCTTCGTTGTATAAGCACCCAGCGCGGAGGTTGTAACCGGCTGGGCCGCACCGGCGGGAGCAGGGCCATTCGGGAAGACGCGGTCACGGAAGAAGCGGCTGATGCCGAAGAGTTCGAAGTGGCCCCAGTTGGTTTCGTAGGCTGCCTTGGCAATCAGGTCCGGAGCTTCGTTGAAGCTGTAGTTCGCCGTGGAGTTATAAAGGCCGCCGCCATTTCCTGTCTGCTGATACGCAATCGTAGGAAGATTGTGACCGCCGATGTTGAGCGTCTGCGACTCTTCGACGGCTCCGCCGATCCAGAACTTGTTCGATATCCTCTTCACGACACGAAAGCCGTACTGCCGCTCCCAGGTGAATCCAACGTTGTACTGAGAGTCGATCGTCAGGGGTATGGCTTCGGAGTTGTTCTCCAGACCGTGACGGTATTCGGTGGCGAGCGACCACATCTGACCGCCCGTCAGAATCCATCCGTTGTTCAGCTCGGCCTGTGCCCATGCCTGGCGCAAACGCAACGGGTAGCTGTTGCTCTGGTTGTCGTTCGAAGTCGTTCCTGCGGAGAGAAAATCCGCTTCGAAGTATCCGCGCAGTGTCGCGGCCGGGATCTTGCCTTCCGCCAACAGCGAAATGCGTGACTGCCTGCCGCTCGCGTTGAACTCCGACAGCTCTCCTGCCGTTGTACCGGCGAACGGGATTCCGGTGAACTGGGTGTTCACATCGCCGCCGATCCCACGTTGCCGATCGACGGTTTCAGCGGCCAGGAAGCCGCCCGGCTTAAGGCCGATTCCCATGAAGCGAATCGTGTCGGGATTCTCGAGCTTCTTCGTCTCTTCCTGGCTCGCCTGGACCTGCGTTGAAAGCGAACTCGATGTCGTCTTCAGGGTTGCCACATCGCCCTGCAGCGTCGTAACCGTGGAGCCATCCGTGCCGATAATGGCCTGCGTGGCCTCGAGCTTCTGCTTGGCGTCGGCTGCGTCCTTGCGGGCCTGCTCCAACTCGGCATCACGCGCTGCCATGCGCTGCTGGAGAGCCTCGTACTTCTGCTCCAGGTCGTTCAACTTGCTGTTCACCTGATCGAGTTTTTGGAACTTCTCGTTCAACTGCTCCAGCAGAATCTCTTCCTGCGTCGGAGCCTTCGCCTTCGTCTTCGCGACCTTTGTCCTGACTGGTTTGGCTGGCGGCTGATCCGTACCGCTCTGTGCCTGCGCCACGACGCATGTTGCTAGAACCACTCCGGCCACCATCTGTCTAAATCTGTTCATTTTCTTCTCCCTTGGTCCTGTCTTGTCCTGTGCGGAAATATCTTTGTTCAATTGATCGTGATCGTGGCGACGACGGCCTTTGTCGGGTCGGCAATCGAGGTGGCAGTTACCTTGACAATGTCGCCTTCCGGCGCCGTTGCGGGAGCGGTGTAGACCGTATCCACAGCGCTTGTGGTCTTGGCCGGATTGAATGAGCCGCAGTCGCTCGATCCGCAGATCACAGTCCAATTCACCCCGGCATCTGTCACGTCGTTATTCAGCACCACTCTGAGCTGAGTGGTAGTGCCTGCCCTCAGTGTGGCTGGCGGCGCCGGCGCGAATCCAACCGAGATAGGAAGGCCGCCGATGGTCAGCGTGGTGCTCGAGAACTTGCTGTGGTCGCTGGTCGAAATCGCATAGAGGGTGACGGTCCCCAGCTTCGGCGTGGCGGGAGGCGCGGTATAGCGCGCCACATAGCCGGCGCCACTGGTCACGTAACTGGGCAGAGGGCCGCTCATCGTGTGCGCTGGAGTAAACGTGCCGCACGATTGGTCCTGTGTCTGTCCCGGCGGCAACGGCGCACCCGGAGGCAGCGCGCTTCCGCAGTAAGCGCTCCAGTCCGCGCCCAACAACTGCGGATCGTTCGTCAGTGTCACGTCCACATACGTGCCCTGGCTGGTCGTGAGCGACACCGGAGCGGTCTTCAGGGGAGTTCCGTTCGCGTCGGTGAAGGTAATCGGCTTGACTATGATGTCGGATACGGAACTGCCGGAGGAGCAGCCCGAGACCGCTGCCAGACTGGCTAACAGCAGGGCAAGCACTGCTGGCCGAAAGCTTTGTGAAATACAAATTCTCTTGAGCGTGCGCACAGGGATCTTCATCACTTCCTCTTGTTCAGATATTCGGTAGGAACGGGCCGGCGACAATCCAATGGCGTCTCTCATGGTTTCGCCGCCAGCTTGTTGTTTTTCATACCCAACGCGATGGGCGTCACCACCGGCGTGGCAACGCCGATGTGTTCAATGACGATGTTGTTGGCGAGCAGCACCCACACATTGCCCGCCCCATCCACAGCAGCACGCAACGATCCGGCATTGGGGACAGGGATAGAAACGCCGGCGCTAGCGTAATTTCCCATCGCATCGCGGAGAAATACTCCCCCACCCGGCCCGGCAATCCATAGACCTCCCGCGCCGTCGAATGCAAGGCCCTGCGGGTTGGCGCCAATCGGGAAGGAGCCCGGGGTAGCCGGATATCCCACTCCCGAGTAACACGTCGGTATCAGGGTTGTGCCTAACCCGCCGTAGGGTGGGACCTCGCAGACAACCGCGCTACCGTTGTTTTCCGCGTTACCGCTGGCAGATACGCCCCAAATATCGCCCTTACCATCCGAAGCCAGTTGCGGAAGAATCGTTATTCCCTCCCCGGTCGGTGCGAGGCCGCTATTGACAATTAACTCTCCACCCGGATTCGTAAGCTCGGAAAAAATGCTGGGAGCGGTGCTGATCGAATTTCCGATCCACACGTTGTTGGAACTGTCGATACCCACGGCAGTGATGCCTGAGTTTCCGCTGTTGGTGAACCCGGATGCAGGTGACAGCTCCACCCCAAGGTTGTTGAACTCGTTCACTCCCCCGCCGTTGGCGATCCACAGATTGTCCTGGGCGTCGAAGGCCATATCGCTGCCCCCGCCGGCCACACCTGCAAAGGGGCTTCCGAGTACAGGAGTGCCCAGGTTCGTCAGTTCGCTCAGGACGCTGTTGCCGGAGACCCATACATTACCGTTGGCATCGATCGCAAGGAGACCGCCGCCAGCGGGAAAGCCGGTGGAGGGTGAGAGTGCCGCGCCAACGGCGTTCCATTCAATGACGTCGCCGCCTGCGGTGTCTGTAATCCAAAGATTCCCGCTGGCATCGACCGCGAAGGAGCCAACCGTACCCGTGGTGGTAAGGCCACCGCCGCTGGTGTAGTTCAGCGAGATTGACCAGTCACCCGGCAACGCCGTGAGGATCGGCTGAAAAGGAGACACGGAGGTCCCCAGTGTGAAGAGGTTGAGGGAATCCAGGATGTAGGCCTCGGTGTTGGCGCCAGGGTGCTGCGCGATGTTGAACGCAGCCTGCAGCGTGTCGGATGGCGCAATGGTCCCGTTGAATTTTCCTGCTGGGAGTGTATCCGTCGCGGTGAACAACACGCCGCAAGGACTCCCGTCACCTTCCACGCCCCCCGAGGTTCCCGTACAGGCATTCAAGGCATTGGCGAGCGTATTGATCTCCACATAGGGAACCGCGGCGTTCGCAGCAGGGATTACGAATCTTGCCTGCCCAGTGGTGATATCGACCAGATTGTTCACTGCGGCGAACGCATTCGCCAGCCCGGAGAGATTCCCGCTGCTCGTGCCCAGGTAGAGATCACTACTGTTGCCTGTGAGTTCGTCGTTTGCCGCAAAGGGAGCTGTTGCCCATGCCGAAGCAACGGTCGTGACCTCGTTGACGACAACCGCGCTGGAGCCAAGCCCGTTGCAGCTTCCCAGCGCCGTCATCATGGAGAGATTCGGATTCGCGGCGTTGGCTCCGACTTTACCGCCGGTCGCCACCAGATACATCTGGCTGATGGGAGAGGGGCAGGTATAACCGGCAGACACCGTAAACTTGCCGTTCTTGTCTGTCGTAGCTGCCGCAATCTGCGCAGAGGCCGAAGCATATCCGCTCGTCCCAGCCGCATACAGGAAGACGGAAGCGCCCACAACCGGCTGCGTTCCCGCCTGAACCGAGCCGTTCAGCGCTGGACCGGTCGGGCTTGTGGTGATAGCGATGGTTCCCGAGTTCGCCGTGGTCCCGTCTGCATGAGCCAGAGCCTCCACCACAACCACGCCTGACGCGGGCGGATCGGATGGTGCCGTATAAGGAATCGGCAGGCCATTGGGCCACGCCGGGACGCTGGGCGCCGTCACCGCCGGGACTGCGGGCACGTAGGGTGTCGTCGCAGTAGCCGGAATCGCCGGGATCGCGGGCTTCACCGTGAAGAAGCCGCAGCCGCTCGCGCATACCTGCCAGTCCACGCCTGCGTTCGTCGCATCGTTGGCCACTGCGGCAGTCAGGTTCACGGTCGCATCCGTCTGAACCTGCGCAGGCAGTGAAGGGACAAAGCCGACCGAAAGAACCATCGACGAATTGATCGCGATGGAACTTGAACTAAGGCTCACGCTCGGATCTGCGACCGATGTTGCGACGATCGTCACCGAGGCGATAGGCGGCGTGTCCTTCGGCGCAGGAAGCGTGACCGGCGGCGCGGGTGGCGCGGTGTAGACGGCCGTCGCCCCGCTCGCCGTCTGCACAGGGGAGATCCAGCCGCAACCGCCGGGAACCGTGTTACCGCACTGTACGGACCACGTGACGCCTCCCGGTGAAACATCGTTCGCAACCGTGGCGCTGACAGGAGCCTGTGCCGCAGCTGTCAGCGGCATCGTCGGTATCTGCGTGAAGGCGAGAGTTGGTGGCGCAGCAACCACTGTGGTGATCGCAATAGCGGGATTCGACGGGGTGGATGCCGGCGAAGACGCGGTGATCGTCACCAGGCCGCCCGTGGGAACCGAGGCAGGGGCGGTGTAGATGATCTTCCCTGCACTTGCCGTGTGTGCGGGAGACAGATTAAAGCTGCCACATCCGCCCGTACCGCCGCAGCTCGCCGTCCAGTTCACACCCAGGTTCTTCGGATCGGAAGCTACCGTAGCCGCGAGCGTCGCTTGAGCTCCCGTAGTCAGCGCGGACGGAGGCGCGGAGGGCATCGTGACGACAATCGGCGCAGTGGTAAGGATTGTTGCGGTGGCCGATGCCGATACCGCCGGATTCGTCGTGGATGCCGCCGTAATGGTGACGGTGCCACCGGAAGGAATGGAGGAAGGACTCACATAGCTTACAGAGACACCACTCGCTGTGTGCGTCTTCACCGACCCACCCAACGATCCGCAACTCGACGCACCGCAACTGAGCGACCAGTCGACACCAGCGTCAGCCGGGTCGTTGGCAACGATCGCTGTCAATGAGGTCGAGTGAGTTGAACCGGTGGTTGTCAAATACACGTTCGACTGCAACACGCTCACCGTGACCGGAACGGGCGGAGGAGGCGCAGTGATCTGCACTTTGGCGCTTGCCGATTTGCTCGTGTCGGTCAGCGAGGTAGCCGTGATCGTCACGATGCCGCCCGTCGGCACGACGGAGGGGGCCGTATACGTTGTGGATTCTAGCGATGATGTTGGATTGAACGAGCCGCAGGCACTCGATCCGCACGTGGCCGT
This sequence comes from Granulicella mallensis MP5ACTX8, assembly GCF_000178955.2. Taxonomy (NCBI): domain Bacteria; kingdom Pseudomonadati; phylum Acidobacteriota; class Terriglobia; order Terriglobales; family Acidobacteriaceae; genus Granulicella; species Granulicella mallensis. Next base: position 3,897,699 of record NC_016631.1, read on the forward strand.
CCAGGTGACGCCCGCACCCAACGGATCGTTGGTCACCGCGGCGTTGAAGACGTGGGTCGCCTTGATCTCCAGAGAAGCCGGCACCGCACCAGTGAACGCAACGCCGATTGGCGTTGCCACGATGGTGAGGCTTACGCTGCTGCTTTGCGATGGGTTGCTGGTCACTGTCGCCGTGACGGTAATGGCACCATTGATCGGCGCTACCGACGGAGCCGTGTAGACCGTAGCCACACCGTCCGCCGTATGGATGGGAGCCAGTGTGCCGCACGCGCCATTACTAATGCTGCCCGTAACGGGATTGCCCTCGCAAGTCACGATCCAATCGACGCCTGCGCTGCTTTTGTCTCCAACCGGCATCATGCTGAAATTCACAGCGGAGCCCACCGCAAGAATGCTGGTCTTCACGGCTGTTCCGCTGGCCGTGCTCATCGCAATAGGCGCAGCGGCAGCCTCAGAAGAAGAGACACCGCCACTGCTGCAACCGGTAATCGCTGCTGCCAGGGCCGTTATGCACAGTACGCTGAGAAGACGGGCCATCGCATGCCCATCCTGCCGCCTTCGGCATCGCCGGGCAGGTATAAAACGTGAAAGCGGACTGGAAATGATAATGGACTGCATGACCGGGTTCTCCTACCTGTCTGTATTCCGGCGGGAGTCTTTTGCAGACTCCCCATAGGCTTGATCCGCAGCGCCGGCGATGCGATCCAGCGTTGAGGACATGTCCGCGAAGATCGCTTCCGCGCTTCGCTCAGCCGGAGCATCGGTCTGCGTCAGCTCCTTCACAAACACCAGATTCCTGGACGCCTCATCGCTAAGCGAGGCCGAGCCCCGCGCAAGAATGCGTCCATTGAAAGAGGAGCCCCCCTCCATCAGCGCCAACAGCCCGCGCTCCTGGCGCAGAGCGGTTTCCAGGCGTGCGTGATGGCTGTAGAGCAACTCCACGATCGTGGCCGAAGTGATGACCGGCATCTGCTCTGTAGCCACAAAGCGCGTCTTCAAATCGACGATCGCGCTGCTCTCGTGGCTAATCGTGAGAGCTTCAGTGAAGGCCTGTTGCGCCATCGCATTGATGTCGTCAACCTTCCGCCCGCGCGACCGAAGATAGGTTTCCAGTGCCGACGAGCGGTCGGGCAAAGATGTCGCTTGTACACTGACGGATTCACTTCCAGTGAGCGGAGCTTCCCGCATCTGCGCCGCACTCTGGAGGACGAGCTTCAATCGCGGCACTAATCCAAGTTGAGATTCCAGCTGCCGCTTGCGCTCTTCTGTCTCGAGCAGGCCATCTACCTCGATGGCCTGCGGAAGCCGATGGATCTCGATCTGCTCGCCAGTATCTGCTGCAAGCTGATTCAGGATGAGCCTGACCGTAAGCTCGGTTTCATCCAGCTGTTCAGGAGTCGGCGCCAGCGGACGACGCGGCAAGGGGAGAAGAAGGGGCTGTAGTTGTGACCCGATCATTTTGGGGTCGTCCACTCCTCCCACCGGCTCAAAGACGCTCGGATCGACGGAGCTCCACGGCAGGATCGCGAAATCGACTTCGGCAATCTCCACCGTCTCGCTGTCACGGAAATCGACTCGCCGCGCGACCGGATGAAAATCGGTATCCCGCACGGTCAGCGATTCTTCCGACACCTCGCCATCCGGCACGGTCGTGGTCAGCGTTAGCAGATGAACACCGCTACGATCAATGCGATCGGTGCGCACATGCTGATGATCGTGCCACGTCTGATACGCGGAGGCGGAGATAGGCTGGTTCCAGTCCACTCCCGCAGCGCCAAGTGTCGAACGGAGTTGTTCTTCGGCAACGGACAAGGCTGCAGGCTTGGGCCGATGCCTTCCCTGCACATCCCAATAGATCGATCGATTCACGATCTGCTTCGCCGTCTTGATTTGAACCGTCTGGTGCGCCACTCCGGGGTTCGCCGCAGTGTTGGGCGTGTCCCAACTCTCTGCACGAACAAGCAGCGCATTTGCGCTGATACTGGGAGCGTGTTCCCGCAATAAGAATGAAAAGGCCAGAACTCCCGTAACCAGCCCAAAAATCACTCCGATGGATACCAACGGAAGAGCCGACGAGAAGCCGTGTCTCCAAGCGCTAGAAGCTGGAACAGTCCACTTTTGTTGCGATGTCTCCCGCCGCACCTGAAACTCCAGCCACGTGGCAAAGGCTGTGCGAGGCCCTTCCTCAAGAATCGTGTCCACGCCCTCCAGGCTCTCGCGATAAAGCTGGATCATATATTCCGCGCGCGGCCCTTCTAGGCTCCGTTGATGCATCCGGCATCCCCTGCACGTGGCCAGGTGCCGCCGCGCCGTCCACCTCTCAAAGAGTGAAAGTTCGCCGCAAAACAAAGCCGCCAATCGCTCGTCGGAGAGATGGGTATCGGAGTTGGGAAGAAGATGCCGCAGCAGCTTATCGATCACCCTGCCCACCATTCCGCAAGCCATAGACTGCTGCCAGACGCACAGCCACCTGCTTCACCACGAAGGCAGCTCGTTGTTCGCTGAATCCAAGGGCGAGACCGATGTCTTTGTACGGGAAGCCTTGCGCCCGCATTTGAAAGCATTGCCGATGCTGCGGCTTCAGGCTTGAAAGTACCGTCCTCATGAGCTTGACTTGCTCCTTATTCGAATAGCTCTCCTCCGGGCTCAACGCGGGGTCGGCTAGATTCTCCATGACAAAACTGCGGGCCTCTTCGTTCACGACTGTCCCGTGCTCCTTCTTCAACACGTTGATGGCGAGATTGTGAGCCACCCGGACGATCCATCCCTGGACGTTCTCGATCTTGCTCTCCTTGAGAAGCTCTATGGTCAGGCGCATAAAGGTCTCCTGGATGATTTCGTCAGCGTGATCGCGTCCCAACTGCATGCTGTGCATGTAACGGTAGAGCCTGGGCCGGTACTCGTCGTACAGTGCCAGGATGAACTCTTCCCTTGAATCTCCTTTGAGAGTCTGCACGGGATCCTGCCGTTCCTTGTCTCCAGTTGGCGCTCGGTCTTCAAGCAGTGTCGGCGCAAGATAGGTTGCGTCCTCCGTGGGTAGTTCCGGCTCCGTGAAGCTTGAGCCGCTGTTCCGCCGAATATGAATCTCCGTTCTTTGACAGATCTGCATTCTCGCTGCTCCTATACCCTGCCCGCAGGGCGCAACTCGTCCTTGACGCTTCGCATCTCCCAGCGAAGACGGATGTCGTCTTTCCTCTGTATCCAGAGCGTGAGCCTTGAATACAGAGGGCGGTGAAAGCAGAGTCGAGATTTGCATATCCATGCGAAACAGTTGCGATGCCCACGTTATTTCTCCGAGTATTTTTCACTCCTGCCTGCACTCGTCATGGACGCACTCCTAACAAGCCGTTCGCCAGTGCAGTTGAAGCAGGCGTGATCACCGGCGCTCCAATGCCGATATACTCCACCAACGAGTTGCCTCGGACGTTGGAGCCGAAGGAGTCGGCATTCAGCACCCAGAGGTTACCGGAGCCGTCAATGGCCGCGCTGATCCCAGGAACCGGAGAACTTGTAAAGTTGGGATCTGTAATCAGTGTCGGCGTCTCAGTACTGCTGGTGCCCGTGTAACCGTTCGTTTGTGGTGAAATCAGTGTTCCACCGGTTGTGAACTCATCGATATTCGCGGTGAAGTTGCCCAACCCTGGGAGGCTGGAGGGATTGTTCAGCACCGAAAAAAGATGGCCTTGTCCATCGAGCACTAATTGCGAGCCGCAGGCTCTTTGGGTCTTGATCGGGTAGGAATTTGCCACGGCACCCGCGTTGAACACATCCAGATTCAAACCGGTCGGGTCGCATCCGTAGATGTTGCTGGAGCCGTCCACGGCCAGGGTTGTCGATATACGCCCAGAACTCGACGAAAACGCATCGTAGGTGAGGCTTCCATCCGATGTGCTGAGCTGAAGCACATCCGCACCGCCAGAAGGGTTACCGCCGGCTGCCCATATCCCCCCGCCAGAGTCGAAAACCAGATAACCCGGACTATAGCCGGTAATCGCTCCTCCAGTGACGCCAGGGCTTCCGTCGCCCCTAACCTCGGCCACATTGTGGCCGCTTGGCTGGACAAACCACGCGTCACCACTGCCGTCGATGGCCAGGTTTTCGGCAATCCCTGTAAAAACAGGGTTCTGCGCAGAAAGACTGGGGCTGGTGTTGATTTCGATCACATTGTTATAGGAATCGTTCACCCATAGGTTCCCCGACTGATCGATGGCGAGCGAAGTGATCTCAGGGCCTCTGTTCTGGATTGCATTCGGCTCCGGGTTGTACCCGCCATAGGTCGGGGTTCCCGAACTTAAGGTAGTCGCGGGCGTCTGAGACAGAGGTGCACCCAGGGCGTTGAACCCCGCGATCATCAGGGCTGATGTTTGGAAGGTGTTTGTGCTAAAAATGCCTGCCCCGACCCAGATGTTTCCGGCGGCATCGATACCCATAGCCCCATTGAGGCTCCCCCCGTTGCTGCCGTCCGCGAATGTGACGCCAGGCGCAACTCCCAGTCCCGCTCCGGTGAAGGTGAGAGCCAGCGTCAGGTCTGTGGGCACGTCAGGACCGGTCACGGCAAGGGGGCTGCTGCCGGGGTCCGGACTCGTGAGGCTGTAAGGCTGTGTCGTCATGGACGCAACCAAGCCCAGCAGCGTGGGGACATCGTTGCCGGGATTCTGCGCGATGTCGAGTGCTGCCTGCAGCGTGTCACCCGGTTGCGTGCCGCCACTGGGCTTTGCCGCTGTAAACAGGCCGCTGCCGCAGCTTGTTGAGCCACTGCTCTCCACGCAGGAGGCCAGCATGTCCGCCAGCGCGTTGATGCGCGTGGTCGGCACCGTGCTGTTGTTCAGAATATTCGGATCGCCTGCCAGATCCAGCTTATACGCCGGAGTATTGGTAAGTGCCGTTCCTGTTCCCAGATCTACAAGATTGGACACCGCCTTGAAGGCATTGACCAGCCCGGTATAGTTGCAGGTTTCCGGCCCTGTGCTTTGCCAACCGCTTGCGGCGTTACAACTCAAGTCTGATGCCAGTGCCGGCGCGCCCACTGCAATGCCGCCGCCCGTATTCACAGTAGCGAATGAGGACAACGCATAGGCCGAGGCCACTGTCGTCACTTCATTCACCTTGACGAACGAGGGAAGGGTGCCGCAGGTGCCCAGCCCCTCCATCAACACGATGCTGGAATTAGCTCCATTTCCACTGTCCCCCCCGGTAGCAACCAGGTACATCTGGTCTCCGGGGGCGCCCGCCGCGGGGCAGGCGTATTGGAGCGTGAAGGTCCCCTTGGAATCCGTGAGGATGGTGGCAGGTATCGTCGCAAGAGCGCTGGAGCCCTTGCCGTAGCCGGTGGTACCTGCGGCATACATCTGCACCGTCGCACCTGTGATCGGCGACATACCGCTGACGACTGAACCGTTGAGCGTGATGGCTCCGAAGATGAATTGATCGACAGTAGAAGTTGCGCTGGTTCCTCCCGGCGTGACAACCGTGACATCCACGGTGCCCGTCCCCGCAGGTGAAACAGCCGTAATGCTGGTATCAGAGATCACATTAAGACTGGTGGCAGGCGTGGCGCCAAAGTTGACCGCAGTCGCACCCGTGAAGTTGGTTCCTGTGATGGTCACAGACGTACCGCCCGCCGACGGACCGGCGGCCGGGCTGATGCCCGTTACCGTCGGAGCATTCACGGAATAGGTGAATTGATCGGCAGCAGCAGTCGCGCTCGTGCCGTTCGGCGTGACCACCTTTACATCCACGGTGCCCGTTCCCGCAGGAGAGACTGCCGTAATGCTGGTAGGGGAGATCACTATAAAGCTGGTGGCAGGCGTGGCGCCAAAGGTGACGGCAGTCGCACCCGTGAAGTTGGTTCCTGTAATGGTCACAGAGGTGCCTGCCGCTCCTGAGGAAGGACTCAGGGCCGTGACCGTGGGGGCGACGTTATTGATAGTGAAGGTTGTCGCAGCAGAGACGCCCGAAGCCTGGGCTACGGTCACATTAGCCGTACCCGCGCTGGCGATGAGAGAGGCTGGAACCGCAGCCGTAAGCTTCGTCGCGCTGCCATAGGTCGTCGCCAGCGCCGTGCCGCTCCACTGCACTGTAGAGCCGGAGACGAAGTTCGTTCCGTTCACCGTCAGCGTAAACGCAGCACCGCCCGCGCTCGCGGAGGTCGGCGAGAGGCTGCTGATGACGGGCGCGGGCAGCTGAGGCTGAATCGTATAGGTGGCGCTATTGATGGCGCTAGGCGTATAGCCCGTGACAATGGCAACCGCGCTCAGCGTGGTGTTCTGCGAGATCGTAAGCGGGACAGTATAGAGTTTAGCGCTCGAGGCCTGTGTGCCGCCGGTGGTGATCGGCGAACTTCCGTCGGTGGTGTAATAAATATTTGCGCCGGACAAAGAATCGAGGATCGTGATCTGTTGAGGACCGGTATAAGTGCCGCCCGCTGGGCTGATGCTCGGCGTCGGAGCCGTATTGAGATTGATTGTGTAACCCGCCGAGGCAACAGCGCTCGGCGACATGCCCGGCGCAACGGCGATGGCCTGGAGGAACTCGCTCTTAAAGACCGTGGTGGGCTGACTGCACTGCGGCGAAGAAGCCGTGGGTGTCGTTCCGTCCGTAGTGCAATAGAGCACCGCGCCCTGGGTCGCGTCCGAGATGGTAACGGGCTGTGACGCTGTATACGTGCCGCCGCCAGGACTGAAGGCAGGAGTCGCAGTTAGAGTGCCTGAGCCAGAAGAGGAACTGCTGCCGCCGCAGCCCACCATCGCCAGCATCTCCACCAGAACCAAGCCGACGATCAGAAACTTCCCGGCAAACTTATGCGACTTACCCATTCCACCCTGCATGCGACACACCTTTTCCTTCAGTCTTCCGAAACAAACACAGAAGCCTGGTCATTCTGAATTTTTCAACGATGGCGAAGAAGGCCCGAGTAAAGCTCCGCTTAAGTGACAATTGGGGAGGCAATTCTCAACGGCTGCTCTCGATTATTTTCGGGTTTCTTATTTGCTATGCCAGGAAGGGCTAGAAGAGGGGAAGAGCGTGAGATATCAGTCTCTTTTATTCCAAAGGAACGCAGCAAAGCCAGGCTCCCGTAGGACTCGCGGGGAAGCTCGCTTCGAGCTACTAGACTTTATTTAGACTCTTTCGAAAACGATAGTTACACATGCCCCCATCACCTCAGGTTAACGATATGTAAAAAAGCTCGTGCGCACGCACGAGCAGAGACAACGAAGAGATCCCAGAGCTCCATCCCATACTCGACCCGTATCTCTGCCTGCCTTTGAGGTCTCAAGCTAATGCGCTATGAGGCAGCCAGCCCCATGATGTGGAAGAGAGCAAAAACTGTCGATCGACGATGGCGGCAAACCGCGTCTAGTCTGGTGCAGCGCTAATTCGTTGAAGAATGAAGATGCTATTCACCACAGCGCGAAGCGCGTTCCCTGACGCTGAAGCGTCACGGTTTGCGCTTCGCGCAATTTTGAGCATCCTCATTCTTTTTAACCACTCACCACACTAGAGCATTTTCACTATAGCTTCGTCTTATCGTTCCTCTTCCATTCGCTGGTTGCGCGAGCCTCGATTGAATCTCCCGTAAACCCCTTGTTGCGCTGCGGTGAATTGTGAGCATGCCCTGTTGAGAGCCTGTTCCCCCATTGTCTACGTGGACAGGGGCGTAGTTACCCAGCGCTCTCCACGAATAGAACCTCAGCAATTCGCATGTCTTACGGAAGCACTCGGCAAGCCCCTCATCTTCACGGGGCGGGTCGAGTAAACGGCTTTGGCTTGTTCTGATTGCAGTTGTTCAAGCCAGGTCATTCTCCAAAACCAGAGCAGTCACCAAGGAGCAATTTCTATGAAAGGCATTCTGAAATTTGCATTCGTCGCATGCCTGGCCGTCGTCGCAGGTTCGGCGTCAGCCAAAGCACAAACCGTTGTACTCGACGGCCTGGGATCTTCGGGCTTGTTCCTCGAACTCGGTTTGGGCGCAAACAGCAGCGCCGGAACCCTCCATGCCGCATGCGTATGGAGCGAGAACACGAACACTGCTATCGCCACCGACACCAGCCTGAGCACCACGACTCCTGGCATCGATAAAGGCAGCGCCTTTGTTGCCTGGACAAAGGGATCGGATGGTACCTGCGCTACTGCCGGAAACATCTACGCCTACGAGTCGACGGACTCCGTAGTTGGTAACCGCTGCCTGTACAACTCGAATCTCGCAGGCGGTTCGAAGTGCTCCATCTCCTATGCCACGGCACCGACCGCTCCCGTAGGCCTGATTCTCACCGGCGGAGTCGCAAATTGCGGAACCACTGGAGAATGCCCGCTTCCCGCAAGTGTTGTGTCAGCGCTCGATTCGTCCACCCAGCTGGTCAACTTCGCGGGCACCGACATTCGCCCGGAAGACGCCAAGTTCGCAACCACGCGCGCCCTCACCAACTGCGGTACTGTCGTGGGGTCTAGCACGCAGTATCTCGGACTCGGTTATGCCGCAGGCAGCCACATCCTCACCGGCGTCGCGAATTCGACCAGCTTCTTCAACGTACTCGACTTCACTCTCCCGGCGGTCTTCGTTACCCCTGTCGGCGCCACCCCGATCATCGTTGCCGTCAATGACGCCAGCGGTACCGGACTCCGCTCCTTCTCGACCATCGGCAGCCAGGCACTCGCGAACTTCCTGGATGGAACCAGCTCCGTCACCGGTCAAGTCTCCTCGCCCACTGGGACGGGCTCGGGAGTAACGGTTTTCATCCGCGAACCGCTCTCCGGAACCTATAACACGATGGAGTTCAATGCTCCTAACCGGGTTGGAACCCTCAATGGCACCTTCGCAACTTCGCAGGATGTAGGCCTTAATCAGCCCGCAGCCCAGGTAAATTGCACCCTCACCAAGGCCAACAGCGCAACATGGCCAATTCCCGCTCCTGCTCCTGGAGCTGCCCTAACCTCAACGGTCCTCAAGAATCCCCTGGATTTCACCACTCCCGGCACCGGCGGCACCGGCTCACGCATCCGCGCCATCGGCACCGGCCAGGAACTCAGCTCAGTGGTAGGAAACACCTCCAACTCGCTGGGTTATGGCTTCTGGAGCGCAGCAAACTTTGCTGGTTTCTCCGCAGTATCCACCACCGCCAAGTACTATAGCGTGGACGGTATCGATCCGCTGGGTGCAAGCGGCACGATTCCCACCACCTCGGCTCAGCTCGCAAACGTCAGCCTGACAACGACTGCCGATGGAAAGTATCCCATCTGGTCGATGCTTCGCCTCGTAAACGTCGGCACGACGCAAAACGCCAACGTCGCGGCTCTGTCCTCCGCAGCGCAAGCCTTTTCCGTCGCCGCCCATCCTGACTTCGTTCCCCTAACCAACATGCTAGTGGTTCGTTCCCACTTCGCTCCTCCGGCCCAGACCCTCACGGCCGCTGATGGCAGTGGCAGCACGGCGTTCGGCACCAATGCAGCCACCGCTTGCACCCTTCCCGAAAATGGTGGCGATGTAGGCGGCGTGGTCATTGGCCTCAAGACAAACAGCCTAAGCCAGAGCCCATTGACCGTAAGCGACAACTCCTTCTGCACTTCCACCAACGTCACGGGACAGACAGGACATCGCCGGTAACTTCGGCATGTCTGGCTTCTCTACTGCACTATTAAACCCGGCAGACCCCGCTCAGCGGGGTCTGCCAATCTTTTTTGTCGGTGCCCTTTCCGCTTCTTCTGAAAGGAACACAGATGAAAAGACTTCATAAAGCAACAGCCTCCGGTCTGCTCAAATGCAGTAAGGCCTTTCGATGACACTCTCTCGATCATTCGCCTCAAAGGAGTCAAGAATGTTTCGCACTCGTATAGCCTTGTTCGTAGGGGTTACGTTCGCAGCCACAATTCTGACCGCGCAAACGGCAGTTCATCCCCAACAGCCGTCCCTGGCCACACCTTTTCTCGAGCCGCCTGTCCAGGCAGCGCCCCAGTCGCTCTCCAAACAAACGTCCACCTACGAGGACTGGACCACGATCGACGTAGCCAAGAGTGGCCTTCCGCTCGATTCAACCGGAAGCGTCCCCCTGAGCAAAGCAGACGTACAAGGGTGTACGCGAGAGCTGCATCGCCTGACGTGGCGCCTCAACGATCCCATCGACCTCTACGTCATTCGGCCGCGAGGACAGCAAAAGCTGCCGGTCGTCCTGTTTCTTTATGACTACACCGTCGACGCGACGACTACTTTCCCGCAGGACCGCTGGTGCGATGTGGCGACTCGCAACGGATTTGCCGTAGCAGGCTTTGCGTCCGCGCTCTCCCTGGAACGGATTCGCCCTCCGCGGCCCCTGAAGGAGTGGTTCGTGAGCGAGCTCCAGGAAGCGCTGGCAAGCTCTACACACGACGTGCAGATGGTGCTGAATTATATGGAAACGCGCGGCGACCTCGATGTGCAGCATGTGGGCCTGGTGGGCCAGGGTTCGGGAGGAGCCGTTGCGATTCTCGCCGCTGCAGCCGATCCTCGCATCCGCGCGCTCGATCTGATGGACCCGTGGGGCGATTGGCCCGACTGGTTGAAGGGCTCAAAACAAATTCCAGATGAGGAGCGAGAGGCCTATCTTAAACCGGAGTTTCTAGAACGGGTCTCCGGTCTCGACCCGATCGTCTACCTGCCGCAACTCAAGGGGAAAGCGATCCGAATCCAACAGGTCCTTTCCAACCCGGTCACACCGAACGCCGCAAGAGACAAGATCGCCAAGGCTGCGCCTGCTCCCGACGAAGTAACTAGCTATCCGAACATCGCCGCGGAAGCAAAGGCGTTGGGCTCAAACGGTATTGTCAAGTGGATGGGAGAGCAATTGGGTTCTGGAAATACCGTCGAGGCGAAGAGCACGCACTAAGAAGAGTCTCTATAGCCTCGTGCCTCTCGGCACGCGTTGCTCCTGGAACCACCGTTGTCGATCGGAGATGATCGACAACGATGAAACTCCACCCGGACGACGCTGGATCAGGATTAAACAAATAGCCTCTGGAAGCCGGAAGACGGCCCCAGAGGCTATTTGCTGCAACAAACTCCCGGCTGATTTCGGAAGAAGGTGTCCCACTTAGAGTGGCGCAACTGCTTCCACCATGAGTCCGGATTACTTCTCTGTCAGGACAGTCACGCCGTTTTCGCCTGACGTATACACCAACTGGGTAGTCGGATTTACGGCAACAAACTGCGCTGTAACGTTGGACACCGTAGCCTGGAGCGTGTTGGTGGAACCGTCGATCACGGCAAGCTGCGAAGACTGGGGGCTCGCGACAAAGGTCAGGTTTGTGAACGAATCCACATCCACGCCCATCGGAAAGGCACCAACCGAAACATTCGCAACAGCGTGGCCAAGCGGACCGAATACACCGGTCAAAGACGGACCGTCGAACTCCTGGTCCGTTACAAACACATCTCCAGTAAGGATGTTCACTGCCGCACCGACTGTCGTGCTTCCGAAGGTGATTGTCTTCAGAATCTGCTTGTTCGAGGCGTTTACAACAGCGGTCTGGTTAGTGCCGTAGGGGACGTAGAGCAGGTTCAGAATCGGATTCAGAGCGATCGCACTGGGAGAGTTGCCGTTGAGGCTGATCGAGCCGACCACCGTGGCTTTCCCGCCATTGATAATGTCGATCACGTTATCGTTTGCATTGGCTACATATACCAGCCCGTCCAGCGGATTCACTACGATGCCGGCCAAGCCGAAGCCACGGGTTGTGCTGACCGGAATGGTAGCCACAACACGATCTTTATTACCGTCGATCACCGTTACGGTGCAGGCGGTCGGTGTAACCGTGTTGTTGCAGCCAGCTACGTAGATCCGGTTGGAAAGATAGTCGACTGTGGGGAATAACGATCCTGCGGGGAGCGGGATGTTTGTGGTAACCGTGTTGGAGGCTCCGTCGATAACCGCAAGGTTGAAGACTGTGCTGGTTACGTCGGGAGCTACCACATAAATCTTGTTCCGCACCGGATCGACGGAGATGCCGTTCGTCGCGGCCGGGAAGGTGATGACAGTCGAGATCGTTTGCGCGCCTGCTACCACCGAGGTAGTTGCGGCAACAGCGGCCAAGGCCATAAGTCTGCATACGTGATTCAGCATGGAATCTCCTTTGTTTTGTTGAGTTGAATGGATGACATCTGGTCCGATCGTTATAGCCTGCTGAGAACCTCGAAGAGATTCCGTGGGAAACCTTCTCAAAACGTGGCCTATATCTGTACGTACATCCCAGCAGCACAGCAACCCGCAACGCCATACGCCAATCATGCGTTGAGCGTTTAACGCTGTTGCGGATCTACTGGTATTGACCTCTGGACACACCTCCTCTCAACGCAGCGGCTATTAAGTGTCGGTAAATCCGTTGCCGAAAAGTGACCGAACAGGACACAGGAGAAGGCTCTTGTGTAGATCACAGTTTTGAGCATGAAAATATAGGGTGCCCGGAGTGGCCAGTATGTTCGTTTCACTGGATGGACGATATACGTCTCGGGAAACGAGCTCTTCACCATTTGGTCTCACGTTTGTGCGAAGCGGTTCGACACGACCGCCGCGAGTTTCAGATAATGGACTTTGGGATTAGCTTCTCAAGCGTGCGCTACTCGCTACAGGAAGCCTACGTCCTCTGAAACGGAGATCCGGCTTGCGTTCTCGATTGACGACTCGGCATCGTGTTGCGCTCGCCGAGGTGTTGGCGGTGCTTTTCATGGGCCTGATTGCCGCCGCAGCCCATACGACTGGCGTTAGCCTTCTGCTTTTTCCCGAGCTCGCCGCTCTATCTCATGACGTGTTCACCCGGCCACGCGGCAAGTGGGCGAGTCAACCTTTTCGCCTGATCCTCACCCCAACGCTGAGCGGAGCCGCAGGGCTGCTCATCTCGCGATACACACACTACGGTGCTCTTCAGATATTGCTCATCACGCTGGTGAGTCTTGCCGTCATTCGCCTGCTTCGGTCTGCTATCGGGCCGGCAATCTCCGCAGGGGTCTTGCCACTGGTTTTGGGCGAACGGCATTGGGCGTATCCATTGGCTATTCTCATCGGACTGGCGAGCCTCGCCCTCTCGCTATGGATATGGAAAGCTTTCACGTTACGCGATGAAGAGTTGTTTTCAGAAACGCCGGCGAACTCCATCGACGATGCTCTGGAGGCCCGTCCTGATGACCGTTTCTGGCTCGCGCACCTTCTCGCCTTCGTCCTGGTTCTGGCCTCGATTGGACAACTCACAGGCCTGCACTTCCTCTTGTTCCCACCGCTGATTGTGATGGCCTATGAGCTGTTTGGCCATCCGAAGTTGCCGGGATGGATCAAACGTCCAGCGTTGTTCCCGCTTACCTGTTTTCTGACCGCAGGAGTTGGCTTCGGCTTGTTGCGTTTACTTGGAAACAATCTGTTAAGCGTTGTGCTGACGGTTGCGCTTTCAATTCTCGTACTTCGGATCTTTCGCGCCCACATGCCACCAGCCCTCGCTGTGGGATTGCTGCCATACGTGATGGAGACTCCAAGTATCTGGTACCCCATATCGGTTGGGTTGGGAACGGCTTTCTTAAGCCTGTGGTTTGCCGCACGCGTTCGCTTGCAGCGCGGCCGATCTTTTTCCGAGGAGTCCACCCATCAGGAAAAAGACACCGCCGGTTGTCAGAAGAGTCGATGACTGAAATCCTGGTACAGAGCGGTACCGCAAAGACGGCTAATAGGCAGCTCCTTAGGCGGACCAAGCACTCATGAAGCGTGCTTTCCCATCATCTTGATGAAGTAGAACGTCATACGCGTCTCGCCCGTATTCCTCACGCCATGCAGCACATTGGCTTCGGCAAACACCATGTCACCCATCTTTACTTGCGTCGCGACGCCGTCGAGAAAAAACTCTCCAGCTCCTTCGCCCACAATCATGATCTCTTCCTCAGGATGGCGATGCGGCGGATGGGGCTGCGCTCCCGGCTCCAAGGTCACCAACCCCGAGGCAAGCGCAGCGAGCTGCTCCGTCGGACCGTTGAAGTGCACATAGGCTTTTGCTCCGGGCGCGGCTCCCTCTGGCTGAATGCCTTCAGCCTTCACGACACCGCTCCGCAGCAGAGCGCCACCGGTCCTGGTGTCCACATGCGTAATCTGCTGCCCGGACTGCGCCAGCACCTCCGGAAACATCGTGGCTCCCGGCAACGCGACCGCTGAGATCAGAAATCCTCGTCTGTTCATCGTCCCTCTCCGCAGCCAGTTTATATCCCTGCGCGATCCATCTTCAGTGATGACGGCAACAAGGATTTTGCCGCAAGTCGTAGTACGGCTCCCACACCCTGGGGCATGAGCCCGAGGAGTCGGCAATATTTTTTTTGCAAATTCAGGGAACCATAGAAAAACTCCCTTCGTATGAGTCTATGTAAGCAGAGATGAGATCGCTAAGCGGCAAACAACGCCAGGCGAATAACCCACAACCGAAAAGTTGAATGCTTTTCCACCAGCGGTCGCAGCCCCCGTGCGCGACAAAGGAGACCTACCTATGTACTTAGCTATCACAACAATCGTCCTCGCCCTCACCGTGTTCGTTCCGTCCTTCATCGGACTTCGCGCAAGCACCAATGCCAACTGGCGCTCGCTGTAATCGCAAACGGAACACAACAACAAAATCCAACCATTCACCCAACAAGGAGATTCACCATGTACTTCGCGACTGAAGTTGCCGTTTTTGCTCTTACCGTTCTTATCCCCTCACTCATCGGTCTGCGCGACCGCACCAACTCGGACTGGCACAACAACTAAACCAACCAGATCAACATGCCGTAGTTTGCGCAGATGGGCCGCCCCAAGGGTGGCCCTTGGTGTGTCCGGACCCTCAAAGAATCCGAATCGCAGAAGCAATGATTTCGTGATCGACGCAGATCAGTGATCCGCCTTGCGTCTTTTCAAAACACGTTCGCATGATTTCGCCAATCGTCCTTTCGCAAACATCGACTAAAAAAGCACCTTTATCTGCTGCGGTGCGGCTGTGTTTTGGAAGTGGAGCAGCAACGTGCGCCCGCTGCGTTGATACTGACTGTTATCAAGTGGTTTTCCATTCAACGTAACCTGTCGCACAGCTTTCCCTAGAAGGATGCGAGCCACGGCTTGTGTCTGGTCGATGCCCTCTGCTTGAAAGGTGAGGCTATCGGCAGAGACCTGTTCGTGAGAGATCTTTGCGGAAGCTGCAACCAGACGGGGAGTAGAAGAGTTGAGAGAATTGACGTCGAGCAAAAGCGCACGTGTGCCCGGCTTGATGATGACGTGGTCGCTCTCCGCTAAATCCGGGTCGAAGAGGTTGATCAGGTCACCCTTGACCACAACCGGCGGCTTCGCGGACGAGGCTACATCCGTGGGGTCCGCATCCAATCCCGCCGCGATCACATACGGCCCGCGCCGAAGTACGAGCGAGCGTGTCTCCTGAAGCGATAGATGAATAGCCCCCGCAGCCGTGTGGAGCAGTGCAAGCAATTGCGCGGACCCCGTGGGGCTGTGAGTAAGAGCAGCCGGACTTTGCGATTCGAAGAGTACAAAGCCTCTTCCAACAGGGTGCAGTCCCGTCGCGTCCGGCGCAATGCCCAGTTCCTGGAATAGCTGCTGCCGGGGAGTCGCGAAATGTTGTCCTCCGGAGTTCCACCAATCACTAGCCTTGTTGTAGGGATCTTTATCATCATCCACAACGATGAGCGCTCCACCAGACCGGACCCATGACGCAAGCGCGGTGTGGAATGCCGGTGATGGCGGCTTCTGGCCATCATAGGTCAGCAACAGAATCTTGTAGGGTTTCAGAAAGCCTGCAGCGGTCGGCTTCTTATAACTGCTTTCTATCTGGACGGGTTCTATCGGCATCCCATGCATCAGCAAAGGAAGCGCAAGCCCATAAAACTCCCCGAGATTGCTGTCAGAAGGCTGCGGTGCGGCGCGCTGGAACATGAGCGTATCGGAGACGAGCACCCCAATGCCCTGTGTCCCTGCTGTCTCCCATCGCTTCGCTGTCGCAGGTTGTTCCATCTCTCCCAGGGCGTGAAAGACAGCCTGCAACTCCGTCTCGTATGCCTTCGGAATCACGGTCTTCACCGGGTCAGGATTGGAATCTGTGGGCTCCACGGAGGGACGCGTGGAGTTCAATCCGAAGATTCTCTCAGGCCATGGAAGCACTTCGTATCGTGACACTGCCGGTTGCAGGAGGGACGCGACCAGTGTGCTCTCCCAGTTGAGGCGGTAGTCGGTCCAGGAATGGCGAGGGTTGTCCTCGATCGGATCGTTGAGGTACCAGATCGGCTTTCCCGAAGAGCGTGCGATGTTCTGGAGCGCTCCATACTCAAGAAACGCGGTCTCAAAGGTTCGCTCCTGAAGCACCCCGTCATATACGTTCGGAGCTCTGGAGGTTCCGGTCCATACCTGAGCGATATAACCGTCCGCGCCGACGTCGAGCAGCGAAGACTCAGGGCTAACAATCTCCCACTGCGCATAGTTGATCAACGAATGCGTCGCGACATAGCAGGGGATGGAACGATGATGAAGCTCCCCGTAAGCTTTCACGGCATCGAAGACCTGTGAGAGTGCGCGGCGGTAAAGAAAATATTTCAGCTTTGACGCGCGGTACTGAGCGTCGGGCGATGCGGAGGGATCTTGCCAGGGCTCGTGATAATAGCTCTGCCACTCTCGCTTAAAGCTCTCGCTCCATCCGGCACGCGCCCAAAACTCCGGTTCTTCCAGGTAGATGGCCTCGGCCCCCGCATCGATCGCCTCTTCCGCACCCTTGGCCAGATAGCGGCCATACGAGATGCTGGGTGAGATATACGGAACTTCACGGCCTCCATGCAGTATGAGTTTTCCGCTCTTCTCCTGCTGCGTCTCATCCCAGTGTTCTTTGCCATCGAAGTCTCCTCGAAGATAGGGAGCATATCGTCCCCATGCAACACCGGTCATAACGGTCACACGGTAGCCATGCTCACGCCAGGACCGGATACGCTCGCTCGTCGTGTCATCCAGCCCGTAGACCATCACCGTGTCCGCATTGATGTTGGTGCGCGGAGACCATTCTTTCCCCGTTTGAAAGATGAGACGATCCTGTGTTTTCGATGGAACGGACTGAGCCGAAGCCAAAAGCGGATAGGACGCGGCGAAGATCAGGAAAGCATGACCTGCGAATCTAAAACATTTCATCTGTGATTCTTTCTCCCGAAGCACTCATCAGTTTGACGATGACATGGAGGGCGGAGCCGCATTGGGATCGCTTCCCCACTCTTTATTCGGTAGCGGCCCCATGTTGAGGACAAGCTTGCCCCCCGCCTCGATATCGGAGTGACTGAACCAGGGTTTATTCCAGGCCTTCCCATTGAGCGTCGCGGACTGGATGTAGATGTTCTTCTCCGAGTTATGGTTCGCTACCATCTCGAAAGTTTTGCCGTTACCCATGTGCATGACCGTATGGGTAAAGAGAGGGCTCCCAAGGATGTAGTTCGGGCTGGAGGGATCGACGGTATAGAAGCCCATCGCGCTCATGACGTACCAGGAGGAAGTTGAGCCTTGGTCGTCCATGCCAGGGAACGCATAGCCTGTCTTATCGCTGCCGTACATCTCGCGGAGAATCCTGCGCACCAGGGCCTGCGTCTTCCAGGGCTGTCCGGCCCAGTCGTAGTAGTAAGCGGCCTGCTGGTCGGGTTGGTTCCCTTGAACATACTCGCCGACAAGCCCGGTGCAATCCCGACAGACACCCTTGGCCGTGTACGGAGTGCTGAAGAATTCGTCGAGCTTAGCGGCAAACTTCTCCCGGCCACCGAGCAGGTTCGCAAGGCCCTGTACGTCGTGCGGAACGAGCCAGAGCGTGGACCAGCCCGAAGCCTCCTTCATCATGAAGTTGTAGTAAGGCTCGCCGGGATCGAAGGGTGCAATCCACTTACCGTCTTCTGTCTTTCCGCGCACGAAACCGATGGAGGAATCGAAGACATTGCGGTAGTTCTGTGCACGCTTTAGAAACATCTCGTAGTCGGCCTGCTTGCCGAGCCGCTTCGCGTAGATGGCCATGGCGTAGTCATCCCAGCTGTACTCGAGTGTGGTCGCCGCGCCTGCCTTGCCTCCGGCATAAGGCGGGCTGGGATTGCCGGGCGGGATGATATCGGAGATCCAGCCGTTCTTCATGTACTCGGCGAGATAACCGCGAGGGCCGGCCGGATCGGTGGCATTCTTGCGGAGATATTCGTAGGTTCCGGCCCAGTCGAAGTCGAGCCCGCGCTCCCAATCGCCGAGGTACATAAACACAGCGTTGTCGCCGTGAAAGGACGTCCCCATGTAACCGGACTCGCGCGCCATATCCAGCTGCGAGTGAAGGATATCGGTCTTTACCTTCGGCTCAAGAAGGGTAAGCAGAACAATCTGGTTCCTGCCGGTGTCCCAGAAAGGCACCTCGTTGTAGCGATCGTACGTAGCCGTCGTGACCGTACCGTCGCGGGTCACGAACGGCTCGCCCTTTTGCGCGACCAACCGGGGACTTGCGAAGGAATGCTGCAGGCACGAGTAAAACAGCATCTTCTCTTTCTCCGAGCCACCCTCCACCTCGATCTGGTTGAGCTTAGCGGCCCAGGCGTCCTCGGCCTGACGATGCACGCGGTCAAAATCCCAACCCGGGTCCTCGGATTGGAGGCGCTGCTCGGCTTGTTCGTAGCTCGTGCCGTGGGCGATCTTGACGAGGACCTGCTCGCCTGCGGTCGTTGTCAGGTCCAGATATGCGCCAGCGAAGGGCCCGGAGATCTTTGCTTGGCCCGCAACAACCTCTCTGCTGCCGAGGATCGACCCTTCTTCGCCCTTTTCTCCATTGCGAGGTGGGAACTGACGGAAGGTGCCGAAAGCGCTAAAGGGTTTTGAGAACTGAGCGACGAAGTAGGTATTGGCGTGATTGCGGCCACGCGCAAAGGAACCCCGGATGGTGTGGTCACCAACAACTTCGATGCTGCCGCCTGCCCACCCCAGGTCGAGCAGAAGATGGGATTGGCTGCTGTCGGGATAGGTGATGCGGTAGAGGCCGGTCCAGGTCGTGGCTGTGAGCTCTACGCCGGTCTTGAAGGTGTCGAGGAAGACGGAGTAATAGCCGGGGCTGGCATGCTCGCGGGCTTTGTCATAAAACGATACGGTGCGCTGTGGAGGAACGGTCCAGTCGCCAACGACCGGCATGAGGATGGGTCCGCCGCGCTCGCCGCTCGAGAAGCCGACCATCGTGGGGTTGGGATAGTAGTAGGGAGCGGGAACGCCCGCCTGATAGCTCAGCGGAAAGTTCGCGTTGATAGGCCCGATGTCGGTCGCACTGTGAGGAAGCGCAGCGCCGGGCGAGGTGAAGCCAGAGTAGAGCTGTTCGCCGGCCGGAGGCGCATTGCCGATGAGCTTTGGATTGTCGAGCGGAGCCGTGCCGACAAGAGCGTTGGCGTAGTCGACAGGGCGCTTGCCTGCAGTCTGAGAGAACGCAACCGGTGCGAGGAGGATGAGGAGCGCAGTAGCTGCCGGGTAACGGCCATGGAAAATAAACAAGGGCAAATCTCCTGATGAAAGAGGGCTTGCGGATGAAGCTATGCAGGCGCGGTTACCACTGAACGCGCGCCGCAAGCTGGCCATTACGGGGGGTTCCTGAAACGCCGGTAACCTGACCAAAGGTTGTGTCGTTCGGGTTGGTGTCGGGTGAGTTGATGTAGTGGCGGTTGAACACGTTGTAGAACTCGGCGCGGATGGTGGCTTTGAAGCGACCCTCAGGGCCCATGGCAAAAGCCTTGCTCAGCGAAACACTCTCGCTGGCATCGCTGGCGAGACCCGGATTCCAGCGCCAGTGGTTGTAGTTGTAGGGCGTGTTGCCGAGAGTGCCCAGAGTCGGGGTTGTGAAGAGGCTGGGGCTGAAGTCCTGGTTGCGCGGATCTGAGGTATTGGCCAGGTCGACGTAATGGCCATGGAAATGATTCTTGATATTGTCGGCTGTAACTCCGGGAGCGAAGTTGTCACGCTGATTTTGAAAGAAGAACGGATATTGCACAGGCGAGTTAACCGTCCCCATGGGACCGCCGGAGCCATAGGTGAGAGAGGATCCTACAGTCCAGCCGCCGACCGCTGCGTCAACCAAACGACCTTTCGACAGGAAGGCCTGACCGTTCCCGAACGGAAGCTGATAGGTAATGTAGCCGGTGACCACCTGGAGCTGATCGGTGCCCTGAACAAAGCCATGCGAAGCAGGAATGTCAGCCGCGCTTTGATAGCCGTACAGACCATTGCCGCCCGGTGCCGAGCGGTGAGCCAGGTTGCTGCCCTCGAGATGCGAGAGTGTGTAACTTATATCCACGTTCAGATTGTGTGAACTGCGTGCCTTAACCTCCGCGACGAAAGCATTGTAAGAACTCGAGCCAATCTGCTGGTCGGTCTCGAGCACAATTTTGTTGTTGAAGGAAGCGGCTTGAGGGATGGGAGCGATAGCCGCGTAAGCGGGACCGCTGAAACCCTGGTAAGGATAGGGAACACCGTCATTGGCGGCGTCGGCGGCACTACTGATCGTGTCGTTGATGTGGCCGGAGGTAAGCAGGTGGCTGTAGGTGTTGAAGTCGGGATAGTTGATGCCGACCGACTCGGAGTTATCGTGGAGGGCGCTTCCGAGGCTACCCATATATCGCGCATCGAGAATGATGTTCTTGGCCAGTTCGTACTGCACGCCCGCGTAAAAATTCTGCGCCCGGCCGAGGTGGAGCGTCTTAGGACTGATGTAAAAAGGAGCATCGTTGCCCATGCTCGTCTGGGTAATCGAGCGCTGCAGTAGAACAGTTGTTCCGGGATAGCCGTTCCCCCAGTTGAAGGCAGTAGAACCCGGAATGTTGTTAGGCACAATGTTGGTTCCGGTCCAGAACTCACCCTGCTGTGAGGGGAAGCCGTAGCCATAGCCCGCGTTGAACTCGCCGAGAGGCACGTAGTAAAGACCATAGCTCGCACGCACCAGCAGCTTGCTGGTGAGTTGGTAGGCACCGCCGAGGTGCGGCGCAAACTGCCGTAAGGTGTTATCGGTCTGGAAGGTAGAGCCGGAGTTTTGCGCGAAGGTCCAGGCACCCTTATAGCTGCCCCAAAGAGGATTCTGTTGGGTCAGGTCGAAGTTAGTCCAGTGACCGTCTTGCTGGTGACCGGCAAAGGTGAAGATCCAGGTAAGGCCAAGGTTGAGGGTAAGACGAGTATTGACCTTCCAGTCGTCCTGGGCGAAGGCGTTGATGTACTTCTGCCGCGGATACGTAGGCTCAGGAACGTTCTGCGACGCTGACTGCACATCTCCGAGCAGGAGATTGGCGAAGGCACTCCCAACATAAGGCGTCAGCGAGGTGTCGGTGGGGCCGCCGGTCACGTTGCTGAAGTTGTAGTTCTGAATGTTGCCGCCAGAGTTGGAGTTCAGGCCTTGGAGAAACACCTGGCCGCCGAACTTGTACGAGTGGTTGCCATGCTGCCAGGCCACCGTGTCCTGAAAATGGTAGCCGTAATAGTTTTGATAGGAGTCTACGGACGTGCCGAGATTCTGCTCCCCGACACCGTTGCTGCTGCTGAAGCCGATTGTTGGAAACGCTGTGCTGTCGGAGTTGAATCCATAGACTGAGGCACTGGCAACCTGGTTCACTGGCACCTGGGTGTACTGTGTCGAGGAGTAGCCGACACCGAAGGTGTTCAGCAGGTTGGGCGTGATCGTGTAATTATCCACCACGCGCGCAATGAAGTTTGGCGTGTTGTTACTCCACTCCTGGCTCAACGGGCCGGGATCGCTGAGGGTGCTCACCAGGCCGCCGCCGGTTACACTGACCCACTTCACATAATCGAACGAAGCGCTCAGATGATGAGCGGTCGAAAAGTTGTGGTCTAGCTTGACATCAAAGGACCGCTTGGTTTCGCTCGGCGTGTTACTCACAACAGTCGGGTAGTTGTTGTAGATGCGGCTGTTCAGAGTCGGCTTGTAATATTTTTGGTAAATTCCGATGATATTTTGCGTCTGAGCGCTAGTGAAGCGGCCAGACGGAATCACGTTGTTGGCGAACGGCGTGGCGCAGGTCTGTCCGTTAACAACCTTCTGCGTCTGCGGATCGAAGATCTGCCCGTACTGATACGGAAGGCCGGTACAGGGATTGATAAATGCGGCGCCTGTGGCTGCATTGACAACGTTGCCCTGCTGGGTACCTCCGGTCAGCAGCTCGCTGAAATCCCCGGTGAGCATCCGTGCCGTGGGGACGGTGGTGCTATTGGGGTTCAGTGTGTCATTGGTCTGGCTGTAGTACTCGTAGTCTCCGAAGAGGAAGGTACGGTTCTTCCACAGAGGCCCCCCGAGGCTGCCCCCGTAATCGTTGAACCGGTCGCGCGGACGAGAGTTGCTGCGGATGCAGGTCGCATCGTTGGAGGCACAACCGGCGAGAAAGTAATTGTTCTGCCACGAGTTTGCGTTGAGAGCTTCGTTCTGAAGGAACTCGAAGGCGCTGCCATGGATCTTGTTGCTTCCGGATTTGAGCTCGAAAAGCAGGACACCGCCGCCGGTACTACCGAGTTCGGCGCTGGCATTGCCCGTCATGACCTGAGTCTCAGCGATGGCTTCCAGGCCGGGGGTAGCGATGGCTCCCTGAGGTCCGGCGCCGGCGTCCACGCCATCGACGTAGGCCGTGTTGGTCCAGGAGTTGGCGCCTCCGAGATACAAGGTGCTGTAGACCTGGTTCCCTGAGATACCGGACTTGGCGGCGCTCGGAGTACTCTGCACCAGCAGTTGCACGGCGTCGCGGCCGTTGGTGGCATTCAGAGGCAGGTCGCGAAGCGCTTCCTCTTCGAGCGTGTTCGTGATGGTCGATGTGTCCGATTCGAGCAACTGCGGAGCGGCACTGACCGAGACAACTTCGTTGGAGGAGCCGATCTCCATGCTCACATCAAGGGCCTGGACCTGCGTGGCGACGAGATGAACGGAGGACTTCGAGTCTTTGAAGCCCTTGTGACTCATCTGGACGCTGTAATCGCCGATCGGAAGACCCGTAATGCTGTAGACCCCGGCGGCATTGGTGAGACTGGTAAACGTCGCTCCTGTATTGGCGTCTTTAACGATAACGTTAACACCCGAAATCAAAGCTCCGGTCGAATCGGACACATGTCCCGTCACCGTGGCTCGATCGGCTTGAGCGAACAGCACTCCTGTGCACAAGAATGCCTGTAAAAGAAACGTGCCAAAACCCTGAAATTTTCTTGGTAAATGCATTTATGCAAATCTCCTCGCGAGCCAGCAGCATCGTGCTAGAAACACATCGGGGAAAACGCCCCGCACAGGATTGCAATTTACGCAAGAAGATCAGGCCCAACTGCCACTACTCAAATCCAATTTGTGATCGATAACATTTGGCAAAAAGGGTTATATGTCCGTTGACACAGGGCTGTCAAGCGCTTTCAGAAATTGTTTGCCATTTGGGTTGTAGATTGAATGCCGCTATCGGGGAGCACTGGGAATAAGGTCGCACCAAAGTGGCACCATCGCATCGAGACAAGCTTGCTAAAATCTGGGTTGCAAAGAAGCCGTGACAACGAAGTTGTAGCTGAGGCGCATGACTTTCAGTGACCGCTCGAAGACCCTCGAGCCTCTGCTGTGCCGAGATACAGCAGGCGTCGATAGCAGAAGAATGTCACGAAGTACAGATCACCCGACCGCTGGTACCGCACAAGGTCTTCACCATGCCGAGCAGTGTAAACTGCGGTGTTACTCCTGAACATCCTACAAACCCACATCTCAAAAACGAGATGTGGGACACCCACCACCCGCCCTCCCCTCAAGCCCTCGCAGGAGTCTCCGATGCACAAGCACAATTTCGTTCTCGCTCTTATCCTCATCGCCGCGCCCATCCTTCGCGCGCAGACAGCCAGCCCGCTCCACCCCGAGCAGCACGAGTTCGTCCTGCACAACTTCAAGACCGAGTCCGGCGTCGTGCTTCCTGAAGCGCGCATCGTCTATGGCACCTACGGTCAGCTCGATGCTGCGGGCGACAACGCCATCCTGCTCCCATCGCACTACATGGCCAGGCTCACCGGCTATGAGTGGCTCATGAAGACCCCTGACTACCCTAACGGCGCTCTCGACACCACAAAGCTCTTCCTCATCACCTCCGAGCTCTTCGGGAACGGCCGCTCCTCTTCGCCCAGCAATACGCCCGAACCATTCCACGGCCCACGCTTCCCTGTAATGACCATCCGGGACAACGTCAACGCCGTGCACCAGATGCTCACCGAGCAACTGCACATCAAGCACCTGCGTGCCGTCATCGGCTTCTCCATGGGAGCGCAACAGGCATTTCAGTGGGCTGTCAGTTATCCCACCTACATGGACCGCATCGTCGCCACCTCCGGCACGGCGAAGACCTATGGCCATGGCATCGTCCGCCTCGAAGGCCAGATCGCGGCGATTACCGCTGACTCCACCTTCAATCACGGCGACTACACAGCGCCCCCGCAAAAGGGCCTCGAAGCCTTCGGTGTCGTCTGGCTCGGCTGGCTGCACTCGCAGGAATGGTGGCGTCAGGAGCTGTGGCGTAGCCCCGATCGCCCCAACCTCACGCTCCAGCAGGTCATCGACAACGCGCGTCACAACTTCATTCCCGGAGCCGACGCCAACAACCTCATCCTGCAGTGCCGCACCTGGGAGGCGAACAACGTTGGCTACACTCCCGCCTCCGCCGCCGGCACGCCACCCTCTGAAGTCCACCCAGCCTTCAACGGCGACGAGAAGAAGGCACTCGCCTCCATCAAAGTTCCCGTGCTTTACATGCCCTCGGCAACAGATCTCTACTTCCCTGTCACTGACGCTCGCTACGAAGCGCAGTACATTCCAGGTGTAACGCTGCTCCCCATTCCCTCCCTGTGGGGCCATCCGGCCGGAGCAGGCGCTAGTCCAGCCGATAAGGACTTCCTGAACAAGAACATCACAGCCTTCCTCGCGGGCGAGACCATCGCGACAGACAAATAATTCTCACCAGACAAAGAGAGCATTACCGCGCCGCTGCAATCCCATCGGAGACAGAGCGATCACGCATAGCGGTTATAAGATCAAAAAATGCGATTTCACCTCACCGCCCTCTTTGTTTTGGTCTCTCTTGTTTTGCCAGGTCTGGCACAAACGCAAGTGAAGCGCTCACAAACGGCAGACAGGTCGCAACATGTCCACGCAACAGCCCGCGTACTCGCAGAAACCTATGATGAGAACACCGGCCTCTTTCGCGGCACCGGCTGGTGGAACTCCGCCAACGGCATCTCCGCTCTCGTCGAAGCCGCCCGCGTGCTCCATGCCACCGAATTCGACGCTATCTTCCAGACCACTTTTAGCGCAGCGCAACACCAAGCTCCCGGCTTTCGGAATGAGTTCTACGACGACGAGGGTTGGTGGGCGCTCGCATGGCTGGATGTCTATGATCTCCGCGGTGACAGACGCAATCTAGAGATGTCGAAATCGATCTTCGACGATATGACGACCGGCTGGTCGGACACGTGTGGAGGAGGCATCTGGTGGAAGAAGAACGTGCGTTACAAGAACGCCATTGCCAATGAGCTCTTTCTGTCCGTCGCCGTGCGCCTTGCCGCTGCCACATCCGGCCAGGACCGTGCCCGGTATCTTGATTGGGCACAGAAAGAGGAACGCTGGTTCGTGAACTCCGGCATGATCAACGATCAGGGTCTTATCAACGATGGTCTTGACTCTGCCTGCCACAACAATCACGCGACTACGTGGACCTACAACCAGGGCGTTGTCTTATCCGGACTCTCAGGGCTGTCCAAACTCACGCATGATCCCGCGCCTTTGCAGCTCGCCGACCACATAGCAGCAGCCGTGGGACGGCAACTCGTCGATGCCCATGGCGTCTTGCACGATCCGTGCGAGCCGAACTGCGGAGGCGATGGTATACAGTTCAAAGGAATTTTGGTGAGGAATCTCGTCACGCTTCAGCAAGCTCACCCATCGCCTGAGATCGTCACGTTGCTCGATCAAAACGCGGAGAGCCTTTGGAGGAATGCCAGAACAGAAAATGGGCATTTCTCGGTGAACTGGGCCGGCCCGCCGCAGGATAGCGGAACAGGCAGCCTGATCTCTGCCTTAGACGCCTTGGCATCTCAAGTCCTCGTTGAGCAGCCAAAGAGACGATAGCTCTGCTGAACAGCTAGTTGCACCCAGGTTCTGGGTCTACGAGTATCTGTTCGCCAGGCAGGATAGAGCCAACATTGACGACGATGAACTGGTGGAGTTCCGCAAGCTGGTGAAGGCTTATGGCGGAATCACCCCGAAACAGATCAATCGACTTCTACAAGATTGAAACCCATCTGCACCCAAGGCCGATTTCACCTTTGCCTCCAGCTCAGTGTTCAATAGTTCATTCTGGCTATTTCTGAACGTTACTCGCGATCTAACACCTCGTTATGAGGCTTGAGCGTATCTGAAAGTAATTTGCGCGATCCACGGGGCACGTCCTTGAAGAAGTTCCACGATCAGTTGATAAGAACTCCAGGAACCACTAGGTGCCTGCGTGATACTTACTACGCTACCGCTGACGATTACCGAAACCTGGCAGATAGTACTACCGGCATCATTTGCTGGGCTGAGTGATATGTTGCATCCGGCACCGCTGACCGTTCCGGACGTATCAGCAAAAAAAGCTGAATACGATCCTATTGTGGGTGAATTGAACGAACCCCAACCTGACCCGTCTACGGTAAAGATGCTGTTGAAACTCGCGACCAGGTCTAGTTCTGTCGCATTTTGAATCAAGATAAGAACAATATCTTTCGTAGAACTGCCCGTAATTGGAAGGTCTGACCATCCACCTATAGCGTTGAAAAAAGTATGGGGATTGAGAACGCTTGCACGTATATAGTTGAACAACGTGGTAGGAAGTGATCCTTCTTGGGCATAGTAGTTATATGTCTGAAGGGTAGTGCTGTCCCCCGTAAGAGCAAGACTGCTACTCACTTCAGTGTAGGTTAAAGGATTCTTAACGATCATCCCTGGGCCTGGAGATGGAGTGCCTGTTACTAATGGCGTAACCTTGATCTCGAA
Source organism: Granulicella mallensis MP5ACTX8 (assembly GCF_000178955.2). NCBI lineage: Bacteria > Pseudomonadati > Acidobacteriota > Terriglobia > Terriglobales > Acidobacteriaceae > Granulicella > Granulicella mallensis. Next base: position 3,924,738 of record NC_016631.1, read on the forward strand.
ATTGCTTACAACTGGAAGAAAACTTTGCAGTAGCTGTTGTATGTATCCCGGAAGAAGAGCTCGCGCATGAGCCGACGTGGCTGTCGATGGCCAATACAATGAATCTGGTCCCGAAGAAATGCACAACTGCGCAAATATCTGAAGCTTGCGCCAATCGGTCAAAATGGAATACTCAATTCGCGTCGATTCCATCAGCATTTGCTCGAAGCTGTTGAGCATCGTTTGTTGGAACTGAGCATAAGTCTGTTCAAGACTGGGTGGATTTGTTGCCTGATTGAGCTGTACCCCATTGACAGTAGTTTGAATAAGATTGGCGATCGCTGGAATCGCTACGCTGGCAAACTTTGCCGCTCCAGCCAATTGCTTCCCAGCTCCGGGATCGCCAAAATAGGTGCCCGCAATGCTACCGACAAGGTTCAAAGCGGTGTACAGCAGTCCCGCGCCCAATTGCCACCACTTCATCTTAACCTTCGAGCTCGGCTGGTTGGCAATTCCGGTTAGCGCAGCGATCTCGTTGAGCAGGCTCTGCTGACCATCCGTAAGCTCCAACACGAAGAGAGAGTATTGCTGAAAAAGAGCCTGAACAGCTTGCGCTGCTTCTAGTTCTAGAACTAACTCCGAAGCGGTAGTATCAAGATCCTTGTTAGCAGCCGCCATCGCTAGAATTCGGGTCTGAAAACTGGCGAGTGGTGCCGCGAGATTCGTGTATTGACCTCTCAGTCCCCCACGCGGCGGTCCGCCGACGCTGGCTGGCCATAATGCGTTCTCAATCGTTTCAATGTTAGGACTCTCACTAGGAAAAGGAATCGGCGGTTGGACAAGCAGTGTTTGTAACTCGAATCCAGGAAAGAAGTCCCATTTCTGCGCAGCGGTTAAACTGGACGAAGTATACGGGGTCATCGTCAATTGAGCGCCCGCTATGGGCACGGAACCATTCGCGGGAATCGTCAAAGCCAAGCCCGGATTGACCTGCGATACCAACACTCCACGCTCAGGCACCAGCCAGACCTGACTCGGATCAGGTCCTGAGTCTGGCGAAGTAGGAATCTTAGCGAAGACATATACGTTGTTGGCCGCGCCGCTTGCATCCAATCCTACGGTCAGAACCAGGCCCGGATCCCAGTCGTTCGAAAGATACCCATCGGCGGTCATCTGCCAGGTCGCGCCAAGCGAAAGACTGGACTGCAGTGCTGCTATAGCTTGAGTGTTCTCTGGCACTGCCTCATAGGTATCGTTAAGGTCCAAACTCCCCGTAACCTTCATTGGAAGGGAAACGCGGAACTTCTGGCTGGGTGTGCTCAACTGGCTCTGAATGGTAGTCCATTGATCGATCACAAGCGGGCAAGGAGCGATCTTCCATTGCTGGGTAGAGTGGAGATTCCATTCCTGGCTGTTAGAAAGCCCTGAAGATGGCGGGAGGGCATAGGCAGTTATCCATACATTGCTATTGACCTGACCATAAATGGTGCCAAGGATGACTAATTGCTGGGGGTTTTCGCTGGTTGCGTTAAGACATGCTTCATAAGACTGCCTTGTTGCAATCGTTCCTGCGAGATTCTTCAAGTCTGTCGAACCCGATCCATTCGGAAGAACGACGAACTGCTGTATAAGGTCAGGATCGAACCCGCCAGCCGTTAACGTCGGATTATTAGTTGCATTGTTCCACGTCGATGGTAGCCCTGGTGACGTTGTCGAAATACCGCTTGCCGTCGCGGTTCCAAGAGTTAAGAACATCTTGGGATTACCCGCGTTGACAATGTATCCCTCCGGGGTAATTGACCACTGTTGATAACCATAATCCTGCGTCGCCGCTATTGGCGTCATCGGATACAGACTCCACGACAAAACCCATGGGGCCCATCCCCCATTGTTGCCAGCCTGTAGTGACAAAACGAAAGCATCGTTAGCTTCCAGTTGGATCATGAAGTATTGGGCCATTGAACTGCTCCAACAAGAGAGATATTAGAAAAGCCCTTATATCACACTCGTATCAACAGATATGGGGGTCATAGATGATGGCCGCAAACGAATCGAGGCTCGGTTTGCTCGGCTGTGGCCCGTGATCCCAGAGACAGGCGAGGAGCATGTCTCGTGCGGGCTATCTTAGCCGCTTCATAAAACTTTTATGGTGCCCGGAGGGGGACTTGAACCCCCACGACCGGTTAAGGTCTGCGGATTTTAAGGCAGTTGTATATAACTTTAAATTACTCATTTCAAGCGTCTTATATGGTTACTGCACAGGAATGTGTAACTGAATGTGTAAATTTTCATTTTTTTTTGATCACCGAGCCAAAGACATTGCACAAAACTGAGGTCTGCAATGACGGAGGAGAAGTCTCCGAGGATTCGCCTTGTATTCGCTCGCTGGCTGATATAGCCTCGTCCGGTCATAGCTTTCGGATCTCAGCCGTCTTGGAGAGTGGATATGCTGCACGATAAGGTAGGCGACAAAAGCTTCATCACTGCGGGTCTGGATGCAGTAATCGACCATCTGAAGGAGCCGACCGGCGACAACCAAACCTCGATTGCCTCGGCCATTAGCTCTACTGACAAAGATGTTGTGGAGGCGGAACGCCTCGCACTTCTGCACCATTTCACTGCGATGAAATCCTCGGCATCGACCGAGCAGTCACATCGGGATGTCCACTATGTTTCCCGAGTTGACCCCGTGGGCGCGTTCCAAGCTGTGCTGGCCAAGCTCTTTAAAGAGATCCCGGGTTTGCAAGGATACGGCGACGCAAATCCAATATGGGCTACGACCTTGGTGGAGCAGGGTATCTACGATCTGAAGAGCTTCTTCCATCACGTTCATGACGATGTGAGCAGAAAAGAGCCTTTCATTGCTTCCGTTCTCAAAGAATGGAAGCAGTTGAAGTTTGAGCGAGCCCCTTATCCTGCGGGCCTTCCGGCGACGCTTCCTCTGAGTGACCATGCGAAAGTCGCTCTCCTAGCAGACTGGGGAGGAGATAATCCTGCCGCTAGGAAAGTTGCCGCCGTGGTGAACCGGCAGAAACCCGATCTGGCAATTCATCTTGGGGATATCTACTACGGTGGTATCGCTTCCGAGTGCGAGACATTTCTACGTCTATGGCCACTTCAAGCCATCGCTGGCAAACCCGGCGCGGGGATCCCTCCAAAATCAAGTCTCGCTCTAAACGGTAATCATGAGATGTACTCCGGCGGCGAAGCCTACTTTAGCGTAGTCCTGAAGGCCTTCGGTCAGCCCCAACCGTTCTTTTGTCTTGAAAACAAACATTGGAGATTGATCGGCCTAGATACCGCGTATGCGGCGGGTAGGCTGAAGCCAACGAGTGAAACTGATCCAATAGCTCCCCAGTGGAACTGGCTATTGAATCTCCTAAAGACTGGTGAAAAGAAGGCAAACATCTTCCTCACTCATCATCAGCCTGTATCTGCTCACACTGACGAGCATAACGACTCAGCACCGCTTCGAAGCGATATTGTCGACCTTATGGCCGTTGATGGAATTGGGCAAACTGCCATCTTTGGTTGGTTTTTCGGACATGAGCATCGATGCGCTCTCTACAGGGACTCCGAGCTTCCGTATAACGCAAGACTCATAGGCAACGGTTGCATTCCCCATCAGGTCCAAGAAGAAAAAGCAGCAGACGCGGGATGCAACAATGTCGATTACTTTAACAAACGACAGGACGCGATTGGCTCTGGAGCGGCTGTCTCGATGTATGCGCAGCTTACATTCCAAGGGAGTGAAAGTGCGGAGCTACTAATCGAATACATCGACGAAGATAACGAGGTTTGGGGTAGTGAAGTATGGAACGCCGAAAGAGGTCGTTTGGACGCGAGCGGCAAGTTTCAGGAGACGGACTTCGACAAACAACTCAGCGATCAGTAAGCGGTTGATCATGGCCTAAGAGCGAAACGGCACATTTATTCGATCGATCGGCCCCTCGACAGCGGTTGGTTATGGCGAAACGCCGCCGATTGTATAGCCAGCATGTTGCCAAATACGTCGGGAAGTGATTCCTCTGTGGCTAACCTATGTCCCTTCAAGCGCACAAGGTGCCCGCTGCATCTGTCCATTTACTGTTCTACAGTGGTGACCGCCGTCCGACCGGAGCGATTATGTGCCACCTTGGCGTCAGAAAGGTTTGCCCTGATGCTGATGAGCCTGAGACTCGCGTAAAGCTCATGATATGCCTGCCACGATGCGATCTGCGTTGAGTCGGTCAGCGTGCGACCCTGCTGATCATCTGCGCTGGCTGTGATTGCCACGGTTTCCAAGATGAGGCCGTAAGCGGCCATCCAGCCCTGAGCGAGTGCGTCAAAGATATATGGAGGCCCGTGGTCAACATGGCACCTCTCGCGGGTGAGGACCTCACCAGAATAAGGGCACGTCACCGGGCCGGACGACAACTGCTTTTCACGGAACGCAACAATCTGAGGCCTAATCGCCGTCCGAAGGGCGAGTTGCACTTGGGCCTTGACGTTGTGTTTGCCCTCGAAGCACTTATAAACACTGAAATCTGTGTTGGTGCCATCCAAGCGATAAAGGCGAAAGCACCGTTTGCGAAAATCATCCTGCGCGATGCTGAAATGGCTTACGCCGCAACCAATCTTCGAGTCTGCGTCCGGATGAAGGGACACGAGGTCCAACAAGAACCCATGTCCTGGCTCGACTACCCGCGTACCCATAGGCGGCCCATTCAAAATCAGTTGCATGTGCTCGATCGCCGATTTCTTAGTTTTGAAAACCCGTTCGCCGATCAGAATTTGCTTTGCCATTTAGTTCCCTATCAGGGTTGGACCCCAGTTTACGCGACATCATCAAAGCCCAGGTTCAGCGTATAGACGTCGGTCCGCTGAGCACGCACTTTCCGTGTCTGCCCGGTCAGATTTGTACTAGTTTGAGTGATAGGGACTGGGAAGCCGACGGGGCAGAGTTGCAAGGAAGCATCGATCACGGAGCAGACGTACTACCGCCGACGTCGAGAGTATGGCGACATAAAGCACAGTGGAGGGCCGATTCCAGGATAGCGAGTCGGCCCTAGTAACCGAATCTATCCGCGTTTCTAATTTGGGGAGGGTGCGGCTACGCCCGGTGCGGTCTGACAATCCGGGAGTGTGGGCATTGGTGAAGGGCTCGAAGGAGCAGCAGTCTGAGTCAGAGCATTTGCCAACGAGGCGTTGGTCACGAATTGGTATTTCCCGTCAGTCGTCACGATCTTGTTGGTCGCCGCGAATGTCTCGAAAGCACACACATCGGTGCCGATACGAAGTATCTTCATTGCTGTCAGTCGGTCTATCAGCGAGGGGAACATGGCCAGTGATGTCAGATTCTTATAGTCAATAGCATCGGGATCAGGGAGCGAAATGTAGGCTATTGTTCGCTTGGAAAACTGAAATAATTTCTTGCTTGTTTCAGACGGGGCCTTATTCCATTCCGACAGCGCTACCCCCTCGACCTGCAACCTCTTGATGGAGCTAGGCACCTTCAGCATCAGAATACCGGTTTGGGTTCCCAAGATAGATGATGCTCCAACTGTGGCACCTGCGGCGGCATTTGGTCTGAAGAACCAGTCCACATCGCAGTTTCCACTGACGCTCGTATATTGGAAGGCTATGGGCTGTGGTGGAAATAGATCTTGAAAAACAACGTTCATTGCGCTTGAAGCAGCCCCTACTTGAGTTGAAACTCCTGGATAAAAGCTGGCGAGCCCAGAAGCGACGTTGTTTATCGCTGTTGCGACGTCTGCTGTCTTCTGATTCTTAGTGGAACCTACTGTTTGCTGCGGAAGGGCACCAAGTACCTCAATGCCTTCGCCGAGACCGCATCCCTTAAGCGCCTTACCGTTACTATCAACCGGCGTGATCGTGAATTCCGCGTCCAGCCAATTTGGGTTCCGGTTGGTTTCTTGAGCGCTCTTTACGCTCTTGTCCAGATTCGCGGTCGCATCATTGGGAATGTTTACCAGAGGAGAGGCAGACATGTAGAAGATGATCGAGGGATAGTAGTAATCCTGATTGGCGATGAGGGCTTGTGTCTGTGCGTTGTTTGTCTGGGTAGCACTCGTAAGTGACGGTGTCGCGATATATCCCAACGGTCCAGCGACCGCGTTGAGAGAGACTCGTACAAAATCGGCTGAAGGAGTTCCGCCACCACTTTCAACTATTCCCGTGGTAAGGTCAGCCACACTTCCCTGCGTAGTAAGACTGTCTATTTTCAGATCCTTCAGTCCGACTGGCAACAGCGATCCACTATGCTGATTCGGTTCAGCTTTAATTAGATAGGAACCCTCCTCCAAACTATCCACCTGATATTGGCCAGCGTCGTCAGCGACTGTTTGCTTTACGAGAGCACCGGTAGATTTCTTGAAGATTGAGATTTTCGCACCGCTCACCGGTGCACCATCCTTATCCTTTACTTTGCCGGTTATGGACTTGGGCTGAACGGTTTGTGCGCCCGAGTTGTTTAAGGCACCGGCGACTACGAAACAGAACATCATGAGCGCATTAGCGAAGAATCGTGACAGAAGCCATTTGCTGGAGGTTTTGCTCATCAAGTCTCTCCTGTCGGGCATTGGAACTCTGGCAGCATACAAGAGCGCATGACTGCCACAACGGACAGAATGAGCCACTGACACTGACATAGTATGTGAAACGCAGTAAGACTAACCTAAGCTAGTTCTCATCGCAACCGAAATCCTGGCCTCCTGAAATCCTGGCATCGCGTAAGGCGGCAGGTGTGATTCGGGCAGACAAATCGTTTCCAGGATCGTGGCGGAGTTCAAAAGCATAGTGTTTCGCTCCTCTTCTTCCCCAGGAAATACGAGAGCGAGGATGCGGGCGGAGGCGCTTGAACCTTCACAGATGTTTTCTTACCCCTTCGGTCTTCGCAGTCCTGCCAGAAGCGTCAACCATCGCTTTTACGAATTCAGAAGGCCTCTCCCTAACTGAAGGCCGATAGGATCGGCCTCCCGCTGCAGAACATTCTGACGTAATGACTCAGGTTGAAGGGCGGTTGCTTTGGTGACTTCCCTGCTAAGCTCTTGCGCCAACGTTTTCGAATCGTTCGTGTACATCTTCACGTCGAACTGGGCACGCGAGACGGAAACATACGCCATGCGGCTATTCAACAGTTCGCCGTGGGCTTGCGAAGAGTCAACATGGATGAGCACGCGGTCGGCGGTCTGCCCTTGACTGCTGTGGCTCGTCACCGCATAGCCGTAGTCCAGATGAGGATGCTGCCGCGCGTTGAACTCAACGTCGCGGCCTGAGTCCATCTTCAGTTTCAGATTGCCACTGCCATCAATCCTCTCCACCGTTCCCAACTCGCGATTGGCGAGCTTCTGTTCGTGATAGGGAGCCGTCATCTGCACGCGGTCGCCCTGAGCGAACGTGCGCTCGCTGTCGCGGTAGACCGTCACGCCCTGCAAGCGGCGAGGATCGTAGCTCAACTCCTCACCACTACGCCGCGCCACCGTGACCATATTGCTCTCTCGATCTGTAGCGGTGACGCGGGCATATTCTCCGGCCTCGATGCCAAGCGGCTTCGATCCTTTCGAGTAGCGCAGCACATCACCCCGCTCATAATTCTGCGCGTACTGTCGATCAGCTCCCGTAAGGTCTTGACGTGTGTATAGCACATGCACGCGATGCTCGTCGCTGCTGACTTTGCCATTAACCTGCATCGCCTGATGTATATGGCTGTTGATCTCGCGGCGGGATTCGTTGTCGGGCGACACCACTAAGGTACGCTCTGGCGAACGCGTGTACTCGCGAGCGATTTCATTGATGCGTTCGCGCCGGTCGCCTATCTCGATCACGCGGTCTTGTTCGTTGAGAATTCCGATCGCTTCCCGCACTTCGCCACGCGCAAGATGCTCGACTACATCTTTCAACGCCGGGTCTTTCTGCCGGATGATCTCATCCAAGTGTGCCGTCCGCAACCCTGCGTCCTGCAACTGGCTATACGGTCGGCCAGCTTCGACGGCCTCATGCTGCCGTGTATCGCCAACGAACAACACACGGTCATTTTCCTTCAATCGCTCGACAAACGTGTGCATTTGTATCGTGCTCGCCATGCTCGATTCATCGACCACATAGAGCCTCTTCTGTCCACCGTATGGTTGCTCGCCACGCGCAAGATGTCGCTGCAACGTCTGTGTCTCGATGCCCGCCTCACCCAGCTTTTGCGCTGCTCTGGAGGTGGGTGCTAGACCTTCGATCTCATAGCCAGCACGCTCGGCGGCTTCACGGACGGCGGATAGGGATGTTGTTTTCCCTGCACCTGCCACGCCTTCTAAGCCCATCATCTGGTCTCGACTAGTCAGCACAGCATCGACTGCTTGCCGCTGGCTCAAGCTCAAATGCGCGTGTTGCTCCATCATCTGCTGACGCACATTGTCATCGGCCAACACGTCGTGCGTGCCTTGCCCCATCTTCATACGCTCGATCAGCTCGCGCTCGTAACCCTGCATTTCGCCGGTCGTGTATGCTCGACCAGCAAGCCCGGCCCTGCGGTCAACTTCGATTAGATTGCGTTCCTCCGCTCGACGCGCGAATTCGGCTTTGATCTCCGGCAAACGCGCTGCGCCCATCGTGTGTTTCAGCGCATCGCGCATCAGCGAACGCTCGTCGGCCACGGCCTCGCGCTCCATGCCGCGCTCTCTCGCGTAGCTCATACCCTCATGCGCAGTTCGCTGCGATGACTCCGGCCTCAGCTCGACCCCAGGTCGTTGCGCGGCTTCCGCAAGCACGCGCTGCGGTTGTTGCCCATACTCGACGGCCATCTGTTGATGACGCTCGCGGACTTCTTCATGAGAGAGCGGCTGCTTTGCATCGCGTGTCCGATGCGCCGCGATCTGGGCAGCACCAGCTCCAGCGGCTCCAAGAGCCTCTAGGTGCTCTACGATCTGCTGCCGTCGCGGACTGGATGCCTCCAGATACTCGCGCGAGTACCCCTTGATCTCCGGTTGTCCATGCTCGCCGCGCTCTATTTCGTAGCCCATACCCTGCAGGTGCGCAGCCAGTTCCGAGCGATAAACCGCCGTCGCGTACTGCTGCGTTTTATATAGCTCTTGCGGTTGCAATGCTCGCGTGTTTCCATCGGCGGTTTCAGTCACGTTGAACACGACCGCGTGTGTATGAAGCTGCGGCGCGGCGTAGCCATCAACGGGTCGGCTGCTGTCATGCTCGAATTTGGCGACCGCCCACGCGCCGGTAGTCTGCGCCGGAACGTTGCCACCCATGCGGGCCTGTACATACTTCTCCATCTCATCGAGCGCAGTCCGCACGCTCTCGCGATGCGCTTCGCGCACACGATCATCACCGCCGACAAGCGCGGTCAGCGAGACGGATTTCGGTGCGCTGAACGTTGCATCCCATCCAGCCCGATGTTCCATCGACCGCACAGTCTCCCCGCGCTCGTTCTGATACTCACGGGTCGTTTGATGACGCACTAGCTGCTCACCAGATGCTGGATGCTGACCTTCCGACAGCCGCGCGAACTGCTGCTCCCGCACCTCGCCGGTCATGCCCCACCGCTCTGCTAGGTGACCTTGCCACTCGCCGCGCACACGCTCGCCTTCTGTGTAGTAGTTCTCCTTGGCGTTGGCAAACTCTTCTTTGTGATACGTCTGAGCTTGCCTCGCGCTGATCGGTTTAGAGAGTGTCACCATGTTCGCTCACTCAAAATATGGATGCTGCTCAGTCACCTTAACCGGTTTTTGCTCCGGCTTATTTTCGGTGGGTTGCGGTGGCTTCCGTTGCATAATCGGCTCTTCGATAGCGACCGGCACGGACTGCGCTGCCGGTTGCGCAGGCACAATCGGCGTCATCTTTCGTTCGATGAATTTCTCGGTATGACTCGCCAGTTCGAGATACGGGAAGCGCATCTGCACGACAAGATTGCCATGCTTCAGATAGCCATGCAACGGGTCAAGACCGCCAACTTCGGACGCCATTACTAATGGCTCGCGTACGATGTCGCGCTGCTCACTCCCGCCCCCGGAATCACCCGTGTCGCGCGATTCACGGAACCGTTCGACTTCTATCTCGCCTATGGCCTTAGAAATCCATTCAGACGCGTGCGGCTCACTCGTTTTCAGAAAAATCTTCGTCGCTGGCTGGCTCAACATCGCCTCAGCAACGTGGCCGTACAGCGCCTCAACCTGGGCTTTTCCTTGGAAGCCCAGTACCATCGGATTATTCGATTTACGGTTCTCTGTTACCGCAGTCTTGAGCTGCGGAAGATGCTGCAAGCTCGCCAGTTCATCGAGCACGAACCACGTCTTTCTACGCGTTGTGTCGTCGTTCATCATGCGCAGCACAAGCAGGTCGAGCCACAGGCTCACAAGTGGGCGCATCCTTTCGCGCATCGTCGGCTTCGACGTAATGAATACCCACCCCTTGCGCTGCTGCGCCCAATCGACCGTGCTCCATCGCCGTTCGGTTTCACTCTCCTTAGGCAATAGTTTGAACGCGTCCGCTACTATATTCAGTGACCCCAGGACGCCGCTGCGCTGGTTCGCCGCGTGGCGGTCGATCATCGCCGCCATTTCGGTACCTTCGATCCGTTTGTCAATCTCCTCCGCATTGCACATCCAGTAGGTCAACTCTTGCGGCGTCGGCTTCAGATTGATCAGGTGCGCGAAGATTTTGCGGGGAGCTTCAACGAAGAACCTGTTCTCCCGGCCCTGATCCGGGAACAAGCTGACCGCTAACGTAAGCGCCTCCGCTTCATGCGGCACCTCATCGCCTGGAGTCCAGAACGGGCATCGCGCATCGAGCGGATTCAGAATCACATCGCCGCGAGACTCAGAGTAAAACTGCGGCAGATATTCCATCGCCGGGTCGTACACAATGGCGGCTTCGCCACGGTCGGAGATCTGCGAGAGGAGCTGCCGAATGGTCGCGCTCTTGCCTGTGCCAGAGTCACCCACGATCAGAAAGTGCATCGCCTCACGCTCGCGCGGAACGCGCACCCAGCGACTAAGGTCTTTGCGAACGAGACTATCCCACCATGTCCGCTCTTCGTTGACGAACGCAATACCATCAGGACGGCCCAGTTTGGCATTAAACTCCGCCGTCGTCACTAACTCTGGCCCACGCAACCGGCGACCATGTCTCCAAACCTTCCGCCGCGTTCGGTCCTTGGGAATCGCCACGAACAGTGCCAATACGAAGAACGTCGCCGTCCAAGCGACCGGTCGCTTTACAAAGTCCTGCAACCCTTGACCTTTGAAGATGAGCCGCCCAAGGAGAGCGTGCAGCTCTCGATCTTTGTACGTCACTGTCACATACTCCAACCGGTCGATGCCATCCTGCACGCCTTCATCTGTAATTTGGTAGCTGTATTGGCCATCCGGACTCCTCACCGGTTCGATCTCGTTGTCGACCAAGAGGCGCTGTCCCTTATCTGTAATACCTTCCAGCAGCTTGTACTTCGCCGTTGCAGTCGGCGACGCCTGGATCAGCGCCCCGCTCTTTATGTAGTCCGCCAGGTAGAGCTTTTGTGCCGCAGTTAACCCCGCCATGTACTCCACCGTGAACGCCCCCGCGAAGAATATGACTGTTAGCGGCAGGGTCACTAAGGTCCATACCCGTATCCGGCTTGGCCACGCTTTGCTGTATTCCTTACGCCCCCATTCCGCCATTCTCTGCGCCCACCTCCGACCGGGAATCCTGCGTCGCCGCATTAGCGGAGCGCAAGCGCTCCCGCGCCCGCTCCAACTTCGTCGCGTCGGCCCGCTCGATTAGACTGCGCAGCTCGTCCTCCTCCAAGGGGCCCTTGTCGGCCCGGTAGTAGAGGTTCAGGAGTAGCGCCCGAAGGGCCAGCACCTCAGCCAACACGACCTCGCCAGCCTCCGGCGTGGCCAGCAGAACGTCACGAACCCACTCCGAAAGAGTGAGACCCGACGAACGCGCGCGCTCTTCCAGCAACGCGAACTCTGCCTCACTGACCTTTGTGCCGACTGATTTCGTTCGTAATGGCGGCTTCACACGGCACCGCCTAGGTTCAGGAATGAATCGCAGTCGCATGTTCGCCGCTCGCTGCTCAGATTCGGGCAGCGGGGCCTAGCGCGGGCTAAAGGCTTGGAACTCATCTGGTTCCTCATCAGCAACCTGCGTTCGCCTCTAAGATAACCCGATTCTCAATGTTTTTCCATTAGCTCCTGTGTTTTCAGCAGGTTCCCGAGCAGCAACCTACGGTTGCTGTGCAGCACCCATTCTGGGGTGACGTGTCACCCTCCATCCGCTGCGTAGCAGCGTCGAGCTGCCCGCTACCCAAACGTTAGGCTGAACCGCAATTATTTTTGCGAGCGGTGATACAAAACCGTCCAGCGAACCGTATTTATTGGTGCTATCCTTCGCTTCAAATCGCCTTGAGGGGTAGGAAACGAATCGAGACTACTACCTTTTGAGGAAGCACAATATCCGATCTGCGCTCTGTCGATGACGCGGGATTCCGGAGGGGAACCATGAATTCTGAGGGCATCTCATACTTCCCCCGTTCTCTGGGGGAGAAGGCAAAGGCAGACCTAGTGCGCCTAGGTTCCCCATCTTTAATTACCCAACTTCAGCCGAAAGCGAATTCTGCTATTGCCGGTTCTAGCGAGGACCTCGCCGCCCAAACCGATTCTGAACTGCTCCTTGCCATCGGAGCTGGGAGCAGGGACGCACTCTCCATCATGTTCAAACGACATGCCAAGCGCATTCACTTTGTTTGCCAACGCATTCTTAGAGACGAGACGGAAGCAGAAGACCTTGTGCAGGATGTCTTTATTCACCTGCTACACAAGGCATCCCAGTACGATCCTGCGAAGGGCTCGGCTATCTCTTGGATGATCCAAATGACATATCACCGGGCCTTTGATCGCAAAAGGTATCTAAGCATTCGGGGCCACTACGACCACGGCGTGCTCAATGACGAGTTGCTAGAGAGCCCATACGGGCAGGTGTCGATCACGGAGATGGCCGCAAGATCCCTCTTGGAACGTCTTCGCAGTGAACTCTCCGAGGACCAGTTTCGCGTTCTCGACCTGCATCTCTTCCACGGATACAGTCTTGATGAGATCGCGAAGGATGCCGATCAGAATCTCGGCGCGGTCAGGAATCAATACTATAGAGGGCTCAAGCGAGTCCACGCTTACATTTTCCCAACAGGCAAAGGAGAAGAGACTATCGCGACTCCTGAGCACATCAGAGGGTTTAGCCGATGAACCCTCGCTGGCACGAAGAATTCCTTTCCCTATGCGCACTTTTCCCTACGGGAGAACTGACAGACGAGGAATGGGCCCTCCTCCAGGTACATCTTGCATATTGCGATTCCTGTTTAGCGGCATTCCGGGAGTACGAGAAAATTGGTCGTGACGTATTACCGGCCATTGCTGCCAGCGCAAACTCTGAAGACGAGTACGAAGGCGATTGCGAATCATCTTCCTTCTCCTTGGAGGACGCCGAGTATCGACTGAATCAGAAGTTGGGTATGCATGAGGGCGTTGAGGAATTCCCCGCGCGTGCGAAGCTGCCCATGAGGATAGCGTTTGGATTGATCGCAGCTAGCATAGCGGGCGTTGTATGTGTGGGGATCTCTCACGTACGTCATGAAAGAGCGTCGTTCGAAGTAGCCTCTCACAATGCGCGATCGGTTCCCGAAGCTCATAGCCCAGTGGTGCCCAGGAACAACAGTGACCATGAACTCGAAACGGCACGTCGCGATGAACTGGAACTCCAGCACGAACTTAACAAGTTGGCGCTGGCAAACCAGCAGGCGAATGCCAAGATCGCGACGCTGAATGACCAGTTGAAAGCGAATCAGGCAGAGGACACAGAGGTCAGCCAGCAAAGAGACGCGGCGAACCAGCAGCTCGCCCTCAAACTAGCAGAGAGCAAGGTCCTCCGCGATAGCTTGTCTGCCGCTAAAGCGACTGCTGACGAACAGTTGGCACAGTCGTCCGCACTTGAGACCAAACTCCGCGAAGCGAAATCCGAACTCGAAGAGGGAGAGCGAATGCACTCTCTCGACAAAGAACTCTTGGCTCATGATCGCGATATCCGCGATCTGATCGGGGCACGCGATCTGTACATTACTGACATCGTTGATGTCACAAAGACTGGGAAGCCCGCGAAACCGTTTGGCCGCGTCTTCTACACCAAGGATCGCTCCCTTGTCTTCTATGGCTACGACTTGGATAAACAGTCTGGCCTCGCTCAGTCGGCTTCTTTTCAAGCGTGGGGTAGCAGCGAAGATGGGGAGAACGTGAGCCTCGGGATGTTTTATCAGGATGACTCTCACAAACGCTGGATTCTGAAGTTCGACGATACAAAGACGCTGGCGCATTTGAACAAGGTCTTCGTCACAGCAGAACCGCATGGCGGAAGCCCAAAGCCTACAGGGAAGCCGCTTCTTATTGCGTACCTTCAAGTAAAAGCCAACCATCCATAGTGGCGAGTTCAACCCGCGATATCAGCCCTCCAATTCAACGTGACTGACGTATATACCGACTGGGCGCTACAACTGATCTAAAAATCGCATCAGGATAGGGTCATCTCGCCATCGCCGTTTACCGTTTCGTGGGCTCAAGAGCTTCAGTTGTGTACGAAATCGCTCCGGGGTGAGCTGCAGATAACGTTCCGCCGACGCGAGACCCACCTGTCCGAGGTAGGCCGATAGAATTGGGATCATCTGATGCATATTCGCGCCGTGCTTTAGCCAAGTGGTGAGGCGATGAACCGCGAAGGTATGTCTCAAGTCATGCAACCTCGGTTGAAGGCGTGACCCTCCAGATCTTGATACCCCACATGCAATGCGTATCTTTCGAAAACGTGCTGACAGAATCGACGACTCGATCCTCTTCCCTCCACACGTTCGCAAGAAGAATCCATTCGGATCGCTCCCTGAATTATGACGTTTAGAATAGAGACGAAGGATCTTGCAAAGGTCGTCTCCAATAGGCAACATCCTTCCGAGAGCGAATTTCTCGCTGTAGAGAGTCACCTGCTTTGACTTGAGATTCACGTCCTTGCACCGCAGCCGGAGCACCTCACTCACAAATGCTCCCGTTCCATACAGAAAAAATAGTGTGGTACGGAAGGTGTCGACGTCGACGCTGCACCCCTTCTGTGTATTTGGGATCTCCCTGATCAGGCGACGCAGCTCAGCGCGAGAATATATGTATGGAAGAAATGTCGTGCGTCCACCACCCCGAGCACCAGGCATTACAAATCCAGAAATCTTTTCCCGCGCCTGCCAGTATTCGAAAAATCGATAAAGAGCGAAGTATTTGCTTCGCCATGTCGACAGCCCCGTTAAGGGACCATTCAGGAATGTTTCTATGTGAACCTCTCGGATATCGCAGAGCGCCATGTTGCCGACGCGACGGCCGAATGACCGAAGGATAGCCGAAGGTCTGGCCACTGGCTTCTCCCTTGAACGTTTCGAATTAGAGTAGATATCCAGAGCTTCACTGAGGTTCACTTCAATCCTTCTAGCCGAAATTGTGCGACTTTGCGTAGAGAGCGAACATCGCAGCGAGCGTAGATGCTCACAGACTTCAGATCTCTATGGCCCAAAAAATCCGCTATTTGGTGGAGCGACGACCCTTTATGGAGTAGCCGCGTTGCACACGCATGTCGCAATGAATGGACACCTACGTGATTGAGTTGCACCCCGAAACTTCTTAGGCGCGGTCCGACAGCCCTCCATAGTGAAGTGGTTGAAACTGCGACATAAGGCGCGCGAAGAGATACAAATAAAAGCCGCGACGCGCATCGAGGTCGGTCTTGCTTTAGGTAGGCCAAGATAGCTTCTCCAACCTCATACTCCATTGGGAAGTGTTGAACACCGCCGCGCTTTGCCCTTCGCACCATAAACGTTTCGTTGCGCCAGTCGAAGTCCTCCAATTGAAGACCGATGACCTCACTAGCACGCAGCCCGTAGATGGCGCAAAGCATCAGCATCGCTTTCGCCCTCCGTTCAGAGGCCTTCTGACCTTTGAACGACCTCAAGAGCTTCTTTACTTGGGGCCAGGTTGGGCCTTTCGACTCTCCTGTATTTCGAGGGACTCTCGGACTCTTGATGCCTTGGTGAATTCCTCTGTCACACCAGTTTCTCGACTCAGCGAAACGAAGAAATGACCTAATTGCCTGACAATGCGAAGCAATGGCCTCCGCTTTCCATTCCTCCATCACTTTTTCTTGCATGAAGGCATCCACATCAAGAAGCGAGATCCCGCTCAGATTATGATTGCTCCTTGAAAAGAACTTCAAGAATGTACGCGCCTTTGACTCATATGTCTCCACAGTCCGGTGGACGAGTCCCCTGTTGTAGACAAGCGAATGTGAATAGGCTCTGAGCAGCTCTTCAAACCACATTTCTTGGGGACGTTCGAGCTTGCGGTGAAATGAAAGCCAGGCTTTTGCAGCTCTCATCAGGGGATAGGCCGCGACTCTCGTAGGCGTTCTCACCCGATACGGACAATCGAGGTCCGCCCATATCTTGCCCGCCTTCGCTATCTCATCCAGACTTACGATTCGAATTTCTTCCAACCCGATGATCTGAACGATGTAAACCAGATAGTGAGCAACGCTCGCAACATAAAGCGGGTCAACACACTTTTTTAGAAGGTGATCGAGATATTGCTCCCGCTCAAGCAGAAGGGCTGTTCCACGGTGCCGCGCTCGCGTCGCGGGTACGGAAAACAGGGCATCAATTGCCGTCGATTGCGCTATTAGGCGAGCGTCAGATGACGAGGAGACAGATGTCATCGTCGGTTACTCTCATGAAGTTTAAGGTGCGACCCACTTGTCATCTTTTCCGCGCTTGCAATGATTCAAGGTATACACGTAGTTGAGCGAATCTGTTCATACGTGAGAAGAAACCGGGCCTGCCGCATGGACAGCCCCAGAGACAATGGCCGCTATGCGTACCAAGAGCAATACTTCGGTGTGCCGTCCCACTTGGAACCCGCACCGAACTCGAAATGGACCGAGTTACGGTCGTTGTAGACAGTAACGCGGTGCTGAGTAATTTCACCGTGATGCCTGCCGGGAATCGCCGTTACCTCCCCACACATAAAACCCGTCTCTTTCAGGTCGCGAGCTATGGGTTGCAGCCAAACGAAGTTCGCAGACGTCTTGACCACTTCGTAAAAGTCAATGTTGGTCTGGTCATAGCCCATGAGTTGTAAATCACGTCACTCACCGCGAGGGTGTGGGGTTGCCGCCGCTTCTCGTGCTGCTGCGCCTTGTATTGCGCGTGAGCGTCGAGCGATGCGAAAAACTCCCTGATCCGCTGGTTACGCTGTTCTTCGTTGCGGAACCGAAAGTGCCACTCTACTTTTGACCGCTTACCACTATAGGCAACAGCCAAGAGCCGCTGACCTTGCGAATAGGTGTAGACAACGCCGTGGGTATGCTCCACGGCAGTCGAGTTTTCAGGGATAAATCGGGGAAACTTCATGATGTTCGCTCCTTTGTGATTGCTTTTGCCTTTCATGCCATCGTCGGCATGTACCTACATGCCGAACGCCCAAGTGGCGAGCGCGGGGTAGCAAGGCGCAAGGGGAGGGGGATCACCCACCCTTGTAACGAGAGCGCAGCGGCAAGTGGAAAGGGCGAAGCGTAGCGGAGGTCTGCACAAGCGCAGCGCGGAAGACTGCGGGAAACCCCTTGCGCCGCGCGAGGGCAGCGCCCTTAGGAAGGCTTGGTTTCCTTATGCGCGTGCGCAGCACGCAAGATCTATGGGGAGGGCGTTGCGGGAAGGAACGGCTGTGCTGAGGTGGGAGCGGAGAACGCGACGCGATCGAAGCGCGGGAGGAGACATCCTCCCAATTCCTCCGAGGACAGCTCGTCCACAGGTTACGATGGTTGGTAAGTCAAGCAATAGCTGGAAGGTTGATACGTGGCAATCACCGAGAGAACAAGAAAGCTCTTATGGGGACCATCCGGCAATCTCTGCGCCTTCTGCCGTCGGGAATTGAAGATTGATGCCACCAATGAGGATGACGAATCTATCGTCGGGGACGAGTGTCACATTATTTCGGGGCAAACGAACGGGCCTCGGTATGACCCCAATTTTCCAGCGCATCTCATCGACGAGATAGACAATCTCATGCTGCTTTGTCGCGTCCACCACAAAATGGTGGATGGCCAACCCTTGACCTACACTGTCGAGGCTCTGCATCAAATGAAGGCCCGACATGAAGCATGGCATCGTTCGGTTGTCGCATCGGCAGTCGTGGTCTCGCTCGAAGACTATGAAGGTCGTAGCGCCATCACCGAACGAAAGACTTTCGTATCAAGAGAGATATTCTTCCTCGCAAAGACACCACGAACCCCCAGGGCATTATTTGACTTCTCCCGCACGCTCCTTGGTAGAGAGCCACAGGTCGAATTCCTAAATGCATTTTTTAGATCAACCGAGAAGTTGATCTGTCTCTTTGCGGGACGAGGCGGCAATGGTAAATCGAAACTTCTTCACGACTGGACCGCATGTCTCGCCAATCTTGAAATCGTCTTCCTGAAGGACGTACCCCAGTGGTACGCAGAATCATACAAAGAAATACCGCTGGGGCCAGTATTGATCGTTGTGGATGATGCGCATCGCGCGGATTCGATTCCCGAGGTCCTACAACTCTTAGCGAGCTTGCGTCCTTACCAAAACATCAAACTCGTTTTAGCTACACGGCCGGGAAGCATCCCCGAACTGGAACAACTTATCTACAGGGCCTTTAGCTCCGACGAAGTTGCCCGCATGAATGACCTGGAGGCTCTTACCTCCGAGGAGGCTGAATCACTCGCCAAAGAGGTGCTTGGCGACGCGCATAACGCCTTCGCAAAAGATTTGGCAGCCGTCTCGGATAACAATCCACTGGTTATTGTCGCTGGTGGCAACTTGATTGCTTCTCACCACATCAACCCAGCCGAGATAACTAATCTAGAAGATTTTCGTCAGACTGTTTTTTCTCGTTTCTACGACGAGTTGAAGTTGAGCGGGCCGGAGTTTGCGATAAATCCACCCCGTCGCCTGCTTCAGATAATCGCCGCGATTGGCCCCGTAAATGCCGAAGCAGAACACTTCCTCACGTCCGTGGAAGCATTCCTGAACTGCAACAGAAACGATATTCTCACCACCCTTGATCTCTTGGCGACCTATGGTGTGGTGACGCCGCGTAGCGAGCCTGTCCGAATCGTTCCGGATGTTCTCTCAGACTATGTTCTGGAATCAGCATGTGTTGGTCCGAGCAAAACCAATACGCGTTATGTCGATGCTGTATTCGCTGCATTCGGAGATCAGTTCTTTGGAAGGCTCATGCAAAACCTGTCTGAGCTTGACTGGAGACTCGACCGAGCAGGATACGGCTTAGACTTGCTCGATTCTGTATGGCAGAAAATTTTCTCCGAATTCCAAAGCGCAGAAATGCATTTACGGCGACATGTCATTGACGAACTCGCGCCTGCGGCTGGATACCAGCCGAACAAGATCTTGGAACTTGTGCACCTCGCGCGTGTCGCGCCAGTCGTTGAAGGTGACTTGGTTCGTAGCTTGCGTGTGGGTAGGGATTATCTACTCAAGGGTCTTCCGACACTGTTGGGAGCGACCGCTTACCATCCTGACTACAGATCGCAGTCTGTCGATGTGCTCTGGGAATTGGCCACTCATGAGCAAGACGACAATCGCTTGGATACCAGCGCTAAACATACTCTTGAGCGCCTCGCCTCTTATCAACTCTACAAATGGCCAGCATTCAACTTTGCAATGCTCTTGCAATGCGTGCGACTTTGTAAGCGCGACGACGCATTTGATCGGTCGTTCACACCGCTGGATATCCTAGACGAGATCCTGGAGCACGAGGGAGAGTTCACCGAATCTCGTGGAAATTCAGTTGCCTTTGGTGCCTTCGGCCTGAATTACACTGCGGTTGCCCCCGTCAGAGAGAACGCGTTGCAATTTCTCGAATCGCTTCTGTACTCCGAGTGTTGCGCTGTAGCCGTCAGGGCGATTCGGTCGCTTCAAAGGCTTCTCTACCGATTCCTAAATCGAATGGGCCGCGAGTCCACGCCTGAAGAACTCATCTGGCATGATGCCGAGAGGCAACGTGTGCTCGACATCTTTGAACGTCGGCTAACCGAACAACCGTTAAGTCTGCCTATTCAGCGCAATATCATTCATGCGTTTCTCTCCACGATAGCGGTGAACTGCGGCGAGGACGTTCGTGAACGTTCGCAGAGAAATCTCGACCAAGTCACTTGGAGTATTCAGCTCACCATCTTCGATGCAATATGCTCGCGTGATGGCGACTTCCCCATTATGAGTACAGAAGATCCCGCCGGATCGTGGACTCAACAATCCAACGCACAACTTTTGCGTGTCAATTCGGCACTCATGGAGAACTTCGCAACAGTAGAGCAGAGGGCAGCAAACCTTATCGCAAATGTTAAACAAGCCTTCGCCTGTAAGTTGGAACCACACGGGTTTGAGCGCATACTGAGCTTTTGCGCACAAGACGGAGCTCTGGCCTCTGCTTTGGTTGACTGCATATTGGCCGACGAACGACCGGAGAATATGCTGCAGCAATTAGGCAACGCTCTCTTTACATTGCACGCAACTCGACCGGAGGAATTTCGGCTTCGTGCATATCGAATGCTTGAGAGTGGGGCTCCATATCAAGTCTTGGCCGCCGCAAGTGCTCTCAGAGTTCATGCTGAGAGCGTCGTTGAAGATGACATATCTCTCATTGCGGCGTATCTTCAATTTCCGAATTCCGGAGTAAAGCAATGTGGCTTACGTGCAATCGCCTACTTGGGGAAAAAAGCCATACTTCAACCAGCTCTTCTGCGTGCCGTTCTGAATGTCAAAGTTGAGGGTGAAGCCCAGGTCGCCGCGGCCCTCACGGATTCGTTCGGTCCCTACGGAGTCTGGCTCGACCAACTCTCTGAGAGGGACGTGTCGGGCATTCTGGAGCAGCTCGCGCCGATTGAAGATCTCGATACGAACCAAGGACGCATTACGACATTTTTGAGCAAATTGGTGAAAGCATTTCCAGATCAAGTGTTGGATTTCTTGATGGCGCGGGTTAAAGTTGAGCAGCACCGTCGGGCCGAAGGCGATTGGAGCTATCGATCAATCAATTTCACTTATGGACATGTGTCATTCGGTTCTGTAAACCCAGAGACGAAGATACGTCTCATTGCGAGATCCTTAGAGTGGTATCTTCGGGCGGAGTCTCCGGCAAGCTCTTATCGCGAGTTATTCTGGAGCGTATTGGGCGGTCTGGACGAAGCAACTTTATCTGTAATATCAGACAAAGTCGATGAATCAGACCAAGAGACCCTTTCGAAGATACTGAAATTGATCCAATTTTCGCCGGGCAGATTAGCTTTTGGCGCTCCTGTCTTCGCCGCAACTGTCCTACGAAAATTGTCCGGGGAGAACAAGAAGAAAGCGATAGAAGCGTTCGTCGGAAACGCTCATCATTTGGGTTTCGGTGGTGCTGCTGGGCGCCCGGCGCAGATGATGGAGAACCATCAACGTGCGATTGGCGATGCCATTAGTAACTTACCGATGGATGATGAGCTTGCAGAGCTTCAGGCTGCGTTAGTACAGGGTCAGCCCACAACAGAGGACTTTCGTTCCATATTTGGATTGCAAGTTGACGAAGAGTAAGAGTTCGAGTCCTAAGGTATGCAGACGTGCATCGGCGACTTGCTCATTGACTATCGAAGAGGCTTACTTGTTGGTTGGTGATGGGTGTGGCATCGACGAGGATCGCTTTCATCTTGTCAGATGGGAGGATGCGGAGGAGGTGAACAGGCGATCTCTCGGCGGGTGCGAGATATTCGTCGTAGTCTCGTGGCTCGACAAACGTGGTCATCCGGTCATGAATCGGTGCCATTAACTCATTCGGCTCACACGTGAGCACAGCGAACGTTCGTTCCAATTGATCAGTCTTCGGATTCTTCCAGACGTTCCAAATGCCTGCCATCCCAAAGGGCTCCTGCCCTGGAATAACAAACTCGTACTTGGGTTTCTTGCTCGTGTTCACCTTTTGCCATTCAAAGACGGAATCGGCAGGAACGATGCAGCGCCGTTGCTTGAATGAATCTTGCCAGAATTTCGAGTGCTCGATTCCTTCCGAACGTGCCACGAAGAGTAGCCGATCTGGGAGTTTAAAGGCCCAACGCATCATCTCGATCTGACGTTCGCCATCTCGATTGACAGTAACCACCGGCTGCATCGATCCCGGCGCAATGTCATCCTCGGGGCCAAGATAAAGCTCTTCTAGACCAACGCTCGCGGCGAAGGCTTCCGCAATACGCTGTTTGTCGGATTTTCGCCGGTACCGGCCACACATGAGCCTAGTGTATGCCAGACAGCACGCTGACTCGAATTTAATAACATGCTTATTTGCATCAACTTATCTCCATAATGCACAAGCCATGATGCAAGCGAGATTTGACAGGGGCAGGCATAAATAGGCGAACATAAGGCGAACATTACTTCACTATGTCTTCAGCCTCCGCAATCCGTCTACAGATCGAAGCTGCCCTCAGTCACCGAATTCCGTCGGCGCTGACCCCGGCTCCGCGCATTCTGCGTCCGCAGGCAAACGTGGGTATCGCTTCGGTCGATGAACTCCTGGCCGGAGGCCTACCTCTCGGAGCCGTCACTGAGATGGTGGGCCCGGAGTGTTCGGGGAGAACTTCGTTCGCGCTTTCGTTTGTTAGTCGCATGACGCAGACGGGAAAGGTTTGCGCGTGGATTGATGTCTCAAATTCCCTGCACCCAGAGTCTGCGGCAGCAGTGGGCATGGACTTGTCCCGGCTGCTATGGGTACGTTGTGGAGTCCAAGCGAGTAACGCTCCTCCAACCCCGACAAACAGTTTTGCCTTGCCGGAGAAGTACCTCGTTCCGCCGCCTATCAAGAAAGGGCTGCACGGTGGCGGCTTCGGGCCGCACCCGCGTCACGAGGTCAAGGGACTGTCGGTAGCGGTCAGCGAATTTCTAAAACCTGAAGTAACAGCGCCACGCTGCGCGGAGCCACAACGCAGAGTGAGATCAGAGCGCGAGGTCTTCGAGCCGAACGTGTTCGAACCTCCAGTCCGCAAGAAGCCCTCAATAGTTCCCGGCAAGCCCTGGGCGCGAATCGAACAAGCGCTGCACGTAATGGATCTGTTGTTGCAAGGCGGAGGCTTCAGTTGCCTCGTACTCGATCTGGGCAGCACCGCTCCCGAATACGCGCTACGAATACCTCTGGCAACATGGTTTCGCTATCGCGCGGCTGCGGAGCGAAGCCAGGCAAGCATTCTGCTGTTGACGCAACACGCCTGCGCAAAGAGCAGCGCAGCTCTAGTACTGCGCCTCCAACCGGGCAGCTCCCTCCGTGAAGAGACAACGGTGTTTACCGGAGTCGAGTACTGCGTGGAAGTCGCACGCGAACGGTTTCTCGCGACATCAAGCAACGTCATTCCATTGCGAAAGCCGCCACAGAGAGCGACGGAGGCCCGATGGCGGGGCCGCACCACATGGGCAGGCCGAAGATGACGAAACCTGCGGAGTTGTATGCCTGTGTGTACGCAAAGGAGCTTCCCGCGCAGGCGATGTTGCGACTGCGCCCGAATCTGCAACAGACACCGTGCGTCGTAATGGACGGCGAGCCGCCGTTGCAGTATGTGTGTTCCCGCAATGCGAGGGCCCATATCCTCGGCGTCTCTCATGGCATGACGCCGGTGGAGATCGACACGTTTCTCTCGATCACGGTGCTCTTGCGTTCACGTGCGGAGGAAGCGGCTGCCAAGGCCGCTATCCTCGAATGCGCCGGAACTTTCTCGCCACGTGTCGAAGACCGAAGTAACGATCACACATTTCTATGCATAGTCGATATAGCGGGAACCGAAACACTTTTCGGCCCTTCGATGGTGCTGGCGAAGAATCTGCGGGAACGTCTCAAGATGTTGGGCATTACCGCCTCCATTGCTGTCAGCCGCAACACTCATGCCGCCGTCTGTCTTGCGCGTGGACGATCCTCGCGAGCAGATGTGTCTGTTATCGCAGCGGGAGAAGAGGGCGTGGCCCTGGCCTCGCTCCCGCTCGCAGTTCTCGATCTCTCGGAAGGACACGCAGAGACGTTCTCGCTTTGGGGCATCCACACCCTCGGTATGCTGGCGAATTTACCGGAGAAAGCGTTGATTGCCCGCATGGGGCAGGAGGGCAAACGGCTGCACCAGTTAGCACGCGGAGAGATGCCACACCTGTTTCTTCCGCTAGAGTCCAAGTTTGCGCTCGAAGAGCGCATGGAACTCGATACGCCGGTAGAAGTGCTCGATTCTCTGCTCTTCGCGGTGGGCGTGATGCTGGAACAACTCATTGTGCGGGCAACAGGGCGCATTCTCGCACTGGCCTCCGTCACGGTCACTTTATCTTTGGAGGGCGGAGCCGTGCATACACGCACGGTACGGCCTGCATTGCCTACGAACGAACGGCAACTCTGGATCAAACTGATTCATCTCGATCTCGAAGCCCATCCGCCACAAGCTGCAATCTTGTCACTCACACTCACGGCAGAGCCAGGCAACACGAGTAAGGTGCAACTTGGTCTATTCTCCCCGCAGCTTCCAGAACCCGCACGGCTCGATGTCACGCTCGCCCGCATTCGCGCCATCGTTGGCGAGGATGGCGTGGGGCGTGCGGTTCTGAAGGACACGCATCGGATGGATAGGTTCAGCTTGGAACCGTTCACGGTCCCGGCGGGGACAGGCTCGGAAGCGATTTCAACGCCGGAGCGTGTCGCGTTGCGTCAGCTCCGTCCCGCTGAATCGTTGACCGTGACATTCCAAGAGAACCGACCGAGTGCATTTTTCTTTCGCGAAAAGCGCTACGACATAGAACACTCTTATGGTCCCTGGTTGACGAGCGGAGAGTGGTGGGGTTCGACAACATGGCAGCTTCAACAATGGGATCTGGTGGCACGTTCTCAGGATCACTCGTTGCTCTGCTGTCGCGTCGTCTATGACCGGCTGCAAGGCTGCTGGCAGATGGTTGCGCTCTATGACTGACCGTTATGTGGAGCTGCACGTTGCGAGCGCCTTCAGTTTTCTCGAAGGCGCATCTCAGCCGGAAGAGCTGATGAAACGGGCGGCGGAGCTTGAGATGCCAGCAATGGCGATACTCGACCGCAATGGCGTCTATGGCGCGGCTCGTTTCCACACGAGCGGGAACCGGAATGGAGTCCGCGCCCATATCGGAGCGGAGATTGCAGTATCGAGCTTCGGAACACGATGGATGCCGCCCGCATGGTTGCCAAACCAATTCGTGGCGGAGCCGCCGCGCCTACCGCTGCTCTGCGAGTCGCAGGCCGGCTATCAAAACCTCTGCCAGCTCATCACCCAGTTCAAGATGCGGGAGAAGTCGAAGCTAGAAGGTTCAGCGACATGGGAAGATCTCCATCAATACGCTGCTGGGCTGGTCTGCCTTACGGGTGGTGAGGAAGGCCCCTTGGCTGCGGCGCTGGCCGAGGGTGGCGAGGAGGCTGGGCGAAAGGCAGTAGAACGACTGGTGCGAATCTACGGCCCCAACAATGTCTATGTCGAAGTACAACGTCACTATGAGCGTGAGGAGGAGTGGCGCAATCAGGCGGCGATTCGCATAGCCTGTTCCCTGCGACTTCCAGTCCTCGCAACCAATGGCGTACGTTACGCAAAAGCCTATGAGCGTGAGGTACTGGATCTGTTCACTGCGGTACGTCATCACACCGAACTCGATCAGGCAGGACGGCTTCTCGCTCTCAACAGTCAACGTCATCTTCGACGCGCGTCTGAGATGGCAAGACTCTTCCACGATGTGCCGAATGCAACAGAGAACTCCATAGAACTCTCTGCACGACTGAAATTTGAACTAGACGATCTCGGCTATGCATTTCCGAAGTATCCAGTTCCTGAGGACGAAAGCATGGACAGCTTTCTACGGAAGCGTGTCGCCGAAGGTATCGTGCGGAGATATGGGCCAAAGAATGATCGCGCCTTGCTGGAGAGAGCTAAGAAACAGGTAGAGCATGAACTCGATCTCATCGCACGACTGGGCTTTGCCGGGTATTTTTTGATTGTTTGGGATATCGTCCAATTTTGCAAGGGCCGCGACATTCTGATTCAGGGACGTGGCAGCGCTGCAAATTCGGCGGTCTGCTATGCGCTCGAGATTACGGTAATTGATCCGGTCGGTATGGAACTTCTCTTCGAGCGCTTCCTATCGGAGAACCGAGGAGAGTGGCCGGACATCGACCTCGATCTGCCCTCCGAAGGCCAACGCGAGCAGGCCATTCAATATGTCTACCAGCGTTATGGGGAATTGGGCGCGGCCATGACCGCCAATGTCATTACCTATCGCGGTAAGTCGTCGGCACGAGAGGTTGGCAAGGCGCTCGGCTTCGATCAGGAATCTCTCGGCCGATTGTCGAGCCTCGTGAGCCAGTGGGAGTGGCGCGGGAAAAACGATACGATCGCTCACTCGTTTCAGCATGCGGGCTTTGACATCAAGCATCCCCGTATCGCGAAGTACTTGGAACTCTGTATGAGGATTCAAGACCTCCCGCGTCATTTAGGGCAACACTCGGGCGGTATGGTGATCTGCCAGGGACAGTTGAACTCCGTCGTCCCTTTGGAGCGGGCCTCAATGCCGGGCCGTACCGTCGTCCAATGGGACAAAGAAGATTGTGCCGACTTAGGCATCATCAAAGTGGATCTGCTTGGCCTGGGCATGATGGCTGTTCTCCATGACTGCCTGAAACTCATCCCGCAGCACTATGGCGAAGCCGTGGATCTAGCCCAACTGCCCGAAGATGAAGAGGTATATCGAGTGTTGCAGCAGGCCGATACCGTGGGCATGTTTCAGATTGAAAGCCGCGCTCAGATGGCTTCCCTGCCTCGGAACTATCCAACACGGTTTTACGATTTGGTCGTCCAGGTAGCGATTATCAGGCCCGGACCTATCGTGGGCAAAATGATGCACCCCTATATGCGGCGGCGACAGAAACGCGAACCCGTAACGTATCCTCATCCGTCGCTCGAACCTGTGTTAAAGCGCACGCTTGGCGTGCCCTTGTTTCAAGAGCAACTGCTTCGCATCGCCATGACGGTTGCCAATTTCACCGGAGCCGAAGCCGAAGAGCTACGCCGCGCAGTGGGGATGCGCCGCTCGTGGGAGAGAATGAAGAATCTGGAGGTAAACCTCCGGGCAGGCATGGCAGCCAATGGCATCGACCTCAAGACGCAAGACACCATTGTTGAGAACATCAGCTCATTTGCCTTGTACGGCTTCCCTGAATCGCACGCAGCCAGTTTCGCGATGATCGCCTATGCCTCCGCCTATTTGAAGGTCCGCTACCTTGCCGCCTTTACTTGCGCCATTTTGAATAATCAACCGATGGGATTTTACGCACCTGCCGTTCTCGTAAAGGATGCGCAACGGCACGGTCTACGTATATTGCCGATTGATGTACAGATATCAGACTGGCCCTGCACAATTGAAGAGGAGCGGGATGGCTCTTTATCTCTTCGGATGGGACTCGGCTATGCGAAGGGGCTAAGCAAGCAGTCTGCGGAAATGCTGGTGAAATCTCGGGATCAGGATGGCCCCTTTCGATCAGCGGAAGATCTTGCGCTGCGCGTTCCTATTTTGAACCGCAAAGGACTGATGTTGCTGGCACGCATCGGTGCGCTGAACAAGATCGACGCCATTGAGCATCGCCGCGACGCGCTTTGGCAGGTGGATCGTGCTGGCAAATTAGAAGGTCCATTGCTGCGCCAAAACAACGAATGGCTGCAGGAGGATTCACGGACATTGCCGCTTCAGCAGATGACAACGGAGGAGCGCCTGGTTTCTGACTATGCGGGAACTGGGCTTACCGTGGGAAGACATCCCATGTATTACCGCCGAGCAGCATTGCAGAGCCAACGTATTCTATCTGCTCAGGAATTGAAGGTTTATAAGGACGGGGAGTTTGTACGAACCGCCGGATGCGTGATCGCACGACAGCGCCCCGGCACGGCGAAGGGATTTATCTTCCTCTCTATGGAGGATGAGACCGGGATCGCCAACGTGATTGTTACGCCCGATCTCTATGAGCATGACCGTCTTGTTGTTACTCGTAGCAAATTTCTATTGGTGGAAGGCGTACTTCAAAACCAGGACGGTGTAATTCACGTCAAGGCTATCCGCCTAACAGCTCTTTCTGATCATGCTCTTCAAGTGCAGTCGCATGATTTCCATTAACGCCTTTTGAAATTTTCTGCCGCGAGCAAAATCGTGAAGCTATTTGTCCCTCGTGTACTGGCAACTCCTGAGCGAATTCAGGGGAACTCGAAGGTCGTCCAGATTTGGGATCAGAACCTCGAAGCTGGGCCTCAGTATTTCATCATGAAGTGTTACGCCGATGGAGAGCTAGACGCACTGTTCAACTACGCCTATTGGACTCATCCTGGCGAGTAGCTCACGGTGAAACGGTGCAAGACAGTCTTGAACTGTTGAGCGTAATTTGAGGCGCTCCATTCAGATGATGCTGGCATCTCTGCAGGCGATAAGGAACGGCCTCTTCAAGAAGCCAGCGTCGTTGTAAGGAAGGCGCTCGGCCGCTCTGAGTTCGATTGCTAAAAGCTTATCCCTAGAAACACCAATATTCTCCCAGTCCTCGCCAATTCGTTGTAACCAAGCCTTCCCATCATTTTGAGCGCAGAGCTTTGCCTTGTAGCGTTCTTCAATGCCGAAGACATCTTTCCATGCTTCAACTTCTTCTTCGTGTCCTAGTGAGGTGAATGTGAGTTCAATATCCTCTCTCCTCAGCTCTGACACGTCTTTAGTCTTGAGCGCCACCGCGATAGTAATTCTAGGGTCTTCCGCTGAGTAGCTGTAGAAGGCCTTTCGCCGACCTCCGGCCTTCTTGGTAATAGGATCAAGGTGCTTGATCGGATCGCCTCCCAGCTTGTAGCTTGAATTGCATTGAGGGCACATGGGGGCGAGATTGCGAGGGTTTACAGAATTGAAGGGGTAGATCCCTTTGGGAAGAAAGTGGTCATATGGATCTCGTGTTGTATAGTTCAACCCCCTAATGTCGATATATCCGCAATAAGGGCACTTTTCTTCCGTATTCACCTTAATGAACTCGATGTAGCGCTCCTCGATGCTTCCGATTCGCGACGTGACCGCTTTGAGTTTGATCACCTGAGCGAAGAGGCTCTTGCAGAAGCTCTTCAATTTCTTTTCCAATTCGGTATTCAATGCGCGAATGTCAGCGTAGGTTCCAGGGGTCTTCCCTGGATCATTGGCACAGAGAGCCTCAATGTCGTTGTTGTTGTCACACCAGATGGCCACCTGCCCGCGCTGGGTTTCTGTGAGTTGCGTTCTAAACAACCCGTAAATCTCCTGGATAGGCCCATAAAGAGGGTCCGTTGTGATTGATTCATCATTGGAAATGTCCTCAACGATAATCTTCAGCTCAGGGTGAAGTAAATCGAGCGAAAAGTCTCCACTCGCCTTGCACCAGACCTCCTTCACGAGGTGTTCCACGTACTCCTGGAATCGCGCACTACTATGGTTGACATACCGGTATGTAAAGAGCATGGCGCTATTCGGCTTCCTTTTTATCGAATGCCTGATTGATGAAGAGCACCTTCTCCACCGAGTCGCCGAGTTCTTTGCCCGCTTCAGCGATCAGTGCGTCGGGGCTCTCATCGCCTTGAAGACGCTGACGGAGCTCTTTAAGCTTGTCGAGAGCATAGTCGCCTATCGTTTCCCTCCGACCGAACACTCTGATCGTGATTGCGTTTGCGGATGCTCCAAAGGTATTGAACTTTGCAAAGTCCCAGTCGACTTTGCCATCCGGGCGCTTCTCAAAAACAAGAACATTATCTTGTCTGCAATCAGAAATGATGAACGGGGAGTGAGAGGTAAGCAGCACTTCTCGCATCACGTTCTTCGTCGCCGAATCGGCTTCGAGGGCTGCCCTTAGTGTGGATATATAGGAAGCGCGCCAGTCGGGGTTTAAGTGGGTTTCGGGCTCGTCCAACAGAAAGAGCGCAGACTCATGACGGAAGAGAAGGCAGAGTCCTATGGTGTGGAGGAGCTGGTGCTCTCCGTCAGACAACGCCTTGATGTAAATTGTCTGGGGGATACCTTCTTTGATAAGCGAGCCTTCTTTAAAACGCATGATCCGTTCATGAGAGGCGGGCGTCGAAATTGTCTCATTGACGTATAGGCTACCTGACTTATAAAGCTCAGCTTTGGTCTCGATGTCCACCTTGTACTGATTCAGCATAAGCAATGTCTGAAACGACTGAAACAGATTCAGCGCAGACTTGGCACTCGATAGCTCGTCTGAGTCTTCCACCCTCTCACTGAAGTGGAATTGAAAAGCTTTCTTTGTTGCCTCGTTAACCCAATAGTCGAGGTAGAGATCGCCTCCTTCACCGTTCGAAGAGTCATTTTCGCTGTCGTAGAAGGCCGTAGAGCATCTAATCAGCTTGTCAATCAACCCAAACTGCAGTGCGTCTTTATCGTTGTAGTAGCCAGACAATTTCGAGGTTAATTCGACCGTGGTCTTCGACTTATCCTTTTTCTCTTCGAGCGACATGGAGCTCAGCCGTTCCTCAGCAATTGGCAGACGGTGGAATTTGCGAATGATAATGCGGAACCGTTGAATCCCCTTGAGTCCCATCTCTTTCTCGAACACTCGAAGGATTGCATCGTTAGGGAAAAGAAAATGGCAAATCAGGATGGCTTGACTGAACTGCTCATCCAAGTAAATCAGTCGGCCTTCCGGCTTGCCGTCATACGGAACATCTTTGACCAGGTGGTCGCAGTATTCATCAAACTGGACGAACCGCATTTTGAAGAAGGGCAGGCTGAGCACTTCATTGTGCCCAGAAGAGTAGCCGAGCACGTAGGTGGGGAGGTACGCCTTGACCTCTGTGCGGGTCAACTCGGTTTCTGTTACCTCTCCTGTGCTAATGAGCTTATTCAGCCAGTGGATTACAGGTCGTTCCCCTTCCTGCTTCGTAATTCTAATGTGGAAGACGGGCCAATCATCTTCCTTCGGCCAAGGATCACGCGGAACAATCCTGTTGTTTGGGATAAGGTATTCCAACTCGAATGCGTCCGGTGTGGCGCTCTCTGCTCGAAATCCTTCGGAGCTCGATTCGGGGTCGAACTCAAAGCCGTCCGGCCGGTAGTCGAGGTAGATGCACTCGATATGGTAGAAAATGGCCGCGAGGGCTTCGAGTACGTTAGATTTCCCGCTCCCGTTGCGGCCTGCAAGGCAGTAGGGATGAAACCCAAAGCAACGGTCTTCGTTCCACGCCCATTCGCGGAGAAAATTGATTTCGAAGCCTGCGGAGAGGCTCCGGAAATCGACACCGAGTTTGAGACGAAGAAGTTTCATGGGCGTGGATAGAAGACGATTTCTTTTCGTTCCATGTCGAACCGCTGCTCAACGGTTCCCGCTTCGATATACTCGAAAACTTTGGCCTTCACGTCTTCGTAGTTAGCGTCTCTCATGTCATAGTTCACTGCTTCCCAAATTTCGTTAAAACTGAAGGGAGGAGTCAGAACTTGACTGAGAATGCGGTATTTGAAGAAATCTTCAGACCATGAGATGGAATCACCGGGACCGTAATCGATTCTGTCCTCGAGTTCCAGCATCTGTGCTTCGATTTCTGGCGGCGCAACGAAGCTACCTGGACGCTTAAATCTTCCCTCAGCCGTTGGACGCTCTGGGACAGAGGTGGGTCCTGGTGATTCGACTTCATTGGCAAGTGTGCTACGGTTCAAATTCAACTCGCCGCGAAATGCGCGTTGTTGGATAGAAGCGAAAAGATAGTCCACCTCGGGCGATTGGGCAAGCACCAATTCCTTCAGTGCGAGAATTCGAGAGAGCGTTTGGGAGAACTCACGTTGAAGACCGATTGGAGGAAGTGGAACATTTAGTGTCCTGAGCCGTCCCATACTAATCCGTGCTCTCGTTTCACCCAGGACAAGGCTATGTGCAAGTGCGAGCGTACCTGGCATATTCAGAAGCCAGCAAATGAATTCAGGCAGCGCTACGCCTTTTTTTGCACGGATCTGTACGCAATCGGCCTTATTGAGAGACTCAGGTATCGTGCTGGGCACGATGGCGGCTCTCAGGTTGGGTTCTCCCAGAGTTCCTACTATTACATCGCCAGGCGCACAATGATGTTTTGGAAGATTTGCATAGTGTTGAGGAGAGATATATGCGATCCCAGAATTCTTTAGACTCCCAATACCGATATCCTGGAGCCTCCAAACACGGATGCCGTTGTCCCTATAGTGCTCGGTCTTAAGATTCGAACCGAACGGACCATCAGAAAACTTCACCGCCAGCTCCGACAACGGCACGATCGGCCAGTTCTTCGAATTGGATACTGGATCGCCAAATATGTTGAGAAAGCATGACCGGAGAAGCGTTTCAGCGAGTTGAAGGGATTCTTGGCGTTGGTGGCGGAGTGCATCTGCCATATCCAGCAACGCCGCAATCTTCTTTTGCTCGTCGCTGGAAGGGAGTAGCAGTTCCTTTTCATAGGCATCGTTGCGGTTAAGTCCTGGGACAGCAGCGTGCTTGTTGAGAGCATCTAGATCAAGCATCTGAAGCATGAAAAACAGCCATCTCAAGTTGACTGAGGTGCAACTTTGGTCTACATAATAGGTGGTATCAATCGGACAGCATGACATGCTTGAATACTGCAGTGCCCCAGCAGATCCTTTTCGACCAATGATGATGGTTGGCCCATTCGTGATTGGTTCATGATGCCAGCCAACAATCCCGTTTGATCCATACACAGGAAAATTTCCTCCCTGACGGTGTTTTTCTGGGAGGCTTCGACCATACTTGAATTCGCAAAAGGTTCCCAACTGCTTCATGGCTATCTTGATCCTTGGGATTGCATTATCGTTTCCTATATGGCTTGATGGCACGAGAGAGAATTGGGTCATCCCAAAATCCCTTCAAGTTCGGCGATGCCCTGCTGAATCTTGTCTTCAAGCGTTTTGAGCTTCTGGAGAATCACCTTGGGCTCTTCGTATTCGGTTTCGTCGTGATCGGCCTCATGGTAACGGTTGAAGGAAAGATCGTATTGCTTGTCACGAATTTCTTGTACGGGAACGAAGAAGCATTTCGCCTTGCGGTCACCGGGGTGCAGAGGATTTCGAGCCTTCCACTGCGCCACCACATCGGGTAAGTCGCTCTCAGAAATGCGCTGGCGCTTGTCATCGAGCGAGAGACCGTCTTTATCAATGCGATAGAACCAGGTGTGCTTGGTCTTACCCCCGCGCGTGAAGACAAGAATGGCGGTCGCCACTCCGGCGTACGGTTTGAAGACACCACTGGGCAGTGAGATGACGGCCTTTAACTCAGCATCTTCCACGAGTTTCTTGCGAGCCTCTACAAATGCGCCGCCGGAGCCGAAGAGAACGCCCTGCGGGATGATAATTCCGGCGGTACCACCGGTCTTGAGCAGGGTGAAGATACGCTCGGTGAATAGCAACTCTGTCTTAGTAGTGTTGAGTTGAAGGCTTTCATTGATATCGCCCTTATCGATGCTTCCTGTAAAGGGCGGATTGGCCATGACAATGTCGTATTCTTCTTCCTCGGTAAACTTCTTGCTGAGGGTGTCCTGGTAGTCGACGTTGGGATTGTCGATGCCGTGCATCATGAGATTCATGAGTGCAAGCCTGACCATGGTTGTATCGAAGTCATACCCATAGAGACTCTGCTCAAGGATGTCCTTATTGTCCTGAGTGAGCATTCCGCTTACACTGCTGCGGACAAAGCCATCTTCATCCGGAGTAAGCGCCTGGCGTTTTTTCTTCTTTTTGGCGAGTTGGGTAATGATGTACTGATACGCGTCCAGCAAAAAGCCAGCCGTACCGCAAGCTGGATCACAAATCCGGTGGCCTAGCTGCGGGTTCACCAACTCGCTGACGAGCTTGATGATGTGGCGTGGAGTACGAAACTGGCCGTTTTTTCCAGCCGTGCTGATTTCGTTGAGCAACATCTCATAGACATCGCCCTGAATGTCCTGAAAAAGATGCCCGTCTTCGCGCGCTTCCCGTTCGATCTCAGCAAAGATGTCTTCAATAGTTGCGATAGCGCCCTGGAGGAGATTGGCGCTAGGAATCAGGAAGACAGCATTCGCCATATGGTGCGTAAAAGAGCTGCCTTTTCCGTTGAGTCCTTTAATGAATGGGAAGACTTTTTGCTGCACATGGGGCAGCATGAGTTCCGCCTTCATCTCCTTAAAGTAGCTCCAACGCAGAGTGGCCTTATCAATGGGTTCTTTTTTGGCGGTATCGTGCGGCAGATAGAACTTACCCTTGAAGCGAGAAGTGAAATGGTCACCTGTAAACTCGGCATCCTTTTCGCGTTTGAGGTCGAGTTCATCGAGTTGCTTCATGAAAAGCAGGTATGTGATCTGCTCGATGGCGGAAAGTGGATTGGAGATTCCGCCCGCCCAGAAGCGGTCCCAGAGGGCGCGAATAAGCGAAAGAAGTTTGGCGTTGAGTTGGAGCATATTAAGCAGCAAGCCTTTCAGTCAGAGCAAGGATCTCGTTGATTTCCGCCGGAGAAAATACGCCACGAATTCCGCTAGGGTGAATGATGGTGAAAGGAGCCTGGATCAGGTCGCGTTTCTCGACACCTCCACGATGAATTAGATAGTCACGCAGAAGATTGAGGAACTGTAGCTGATGGCTTGTAAGTGTCGGGTGCTCGGCAATGAACTGGTCGATCGAGCGTGAAACTGTGTCTGGAAAACTTTCCAGGATTTCGATCCCCAAAATGTGGCGGATGAATTTGAGAAACGGTGCCGATTGATGTTGGTAGACCCGGCGCAAGAGCTGAAGCGTAATGTGCGGATGCTCGTCCTGGAGCTGCGCAGCGAGAGTTTCGGCATCCATTTCGTCAACAGGCTCACCATCACGAATTTTCTGGAGAATAGGATTGCTTGCGGTAAGCTCTTTCACTCTCTGCTCTACTAGCTGCCGATATTGCGCAATACTGAGTGACTCATGCTCAGGACCGAACTCGACGAATTCCTTAGCGGCAAGCACATCAGCAAAGTTGAATTTGGCTGGACCGTCGCCGACGCCACGGCCATCGCGGAAATGCATGAGAGGAGAGAGCTGCTCGGCGAGGTGATCGAAGCTTTGGTCGGTCATAGTGGCCCAATAGTGATTGGTTTGGGCTTTCTGAATGATGCCACCTTGTTGCGCAACGATATTCACGGAAAGTGGAAGTTCGCTGACCTGTGCCATGAGGCTTTCCGTGAGTGCGGCATACTTCTCCTTCTCGCCCTTCATATGAGCCAGGGAAGCCTCCAAGACCTCCTTCGTAAATCGCATAGCCTTGAAATCTTCTTGCGAAATGACGCGGAAAAGCGGCTGAATGGCATGGCGCAGGAAGGCAAGATGTTCTGCAGTAAGCGGCTGCCAAAAGTCTTCCTTCTGACACCGTGCTAGCCGCGCTTGTGCCTCCATGATCGCCACCGACCGCGTTGGAAGAGCAGCAATCTGAGTACGGAGAGAGGAAATTTCCTTTTCCGCAATACTGGCGTAACCGAGAGTTTGTGCCGCTTCGATCTTGTCAATACGAACGCCGACAAAGCGCACGGGGAGCGGAATCTGCGACTTGAGTTCCTTGCCCTTTGGCGTGATCTTAAAGTATTCGAAGTTGTCCCAGCAGTCGATGACCTGGAAAACATTCTTCTCAGGACACCAGGACTTGATTTTCTCCGATTCCAGCAAACGAGTACCACGTCCGATCATCTGCCAGAACTTTGTGTAACTGTAAACCGGCTTGGCGAACACGAGATTAACGATTTCCCGAACGTCGATGCCGGTATCCAGCATGTCCACGCTGATGGCAACGCGGGGCATATCGTTGCGAGTAAATTGATCAAGCAAACCGCCCCTGCCATAAACGCGGGGATCATCAGAAACCATCACCTTGGCCAACTCGCCTTTGTATTCGGGGTAGAGGGAGTCGAAGATAGTTTCGATTCTCCGAGCGTGTTTCATCGACATACAAAAGAAGATAGTTTTACCGGGAAGTACGCCATTCGGGTCCTTGATGGATTCCTCCATGAATTCCCTCACGATAAGAGCATTCGTGGCGTGATTAGTAACTGTCTTCTCTAGATCACTACCTTCGAAATTGATATCTTCGATTTCCTTGCCTTCAAGGATAAGTTGCTTTTGGTCTTCAAGACTGATGGTGCGCTTGCTGATGCCTTCATCTTGGAACCTCGTCTTTATCTTGAGGACGCGAAAATCACAGAGGTAAGGCGGAACGTGTGCGATTGCCTCATCGTAAGAGTAGGCGAAGGTCGGTAGTCCGTCCTCGCACTCGAAAAGGGTGAAGGTATTATGATCTACGACATCGCGAGGCGTGGCAGTCAGACCGAGTTTGATGGCGTTGAAATAGTCAAGCACCTCTCCATAGGTGTTGTAGATGGAACGGTGGCTTTCATCGATAACAATAAGGTCGAAAAAATGCGGTGAAAGTGTGCCGGTTTCGTCGCGAACAATGTTGAGCATTGTCGGATACGTAGCGACGTAGATCCGGCGATCTGTGGCGATGGCCTTTTCACCGAGATTGGGCCAACGAGGTTCATCAGGAATATGCTCTTTGAATGCGTCGAGAGCTTGTCCACGTAGTGCAATGCGGTCCACTAGAAACAGTATTCGCTGCACGCGTCCTGCCCGCATAAGAGCGTCAATCAAGGCAATACAAGTACGGGTTTTGCCAGTGCCGGTCGCCATGACCAAAAGAAACAGACGGCGATTCCTTTCGATACCCTCCATGACCGATCGAATAGCCTGGAGCTGGAAATCACGTCCCGCGATTGCCGTGTTGATCAGCTCAGTAGAGAGAGCTTTCTTGTGCTTCCGTATGAAGAGAAGGCGCTCCAGGTCTTGTCGCGTGGGGAAACCATGAACTTTTTGAGGTGGGGCCTCGCCTAGATTCCAGAAGAAAATTTCGTGACCATTCGTGTAAAAGCAGAAGGGCAACTCCCCATCGTGATTCGCCTGGATGTTCTGGCAATACTGTTTTGCTTGTTCGCGTCCGAGTTCTGCACTCTTAGACGATTGCTTGGCTTCGACAACGGCCACAGGCTTCCCGTTTTTTCCGAGGAGAACGTAATCGCTAAACTCTCTGGAGCCGGACTGGTCCAATCTCTTATCTAGAGCTAGCTCTGTCGCGTTGTCGTCGTTATTGGGTGGCGGCAAAAAATACTC
The DNA here is from genome assembly GCF_000178955.2 of Granulicella mallensis MP5ACTX8. Classification (NCBI taxonomy): domain Bacteria; kingdom Pseudomonadati; phylum Acidobacteriota; class Terriglobia; order Terriglobales; family Acidobacteriaceae; genus Granulicella; species Granulicella mallensis. The sequence continues at coordinate 3,962,017 of NC_016631.1, forward strand.
TTCGATTACCTGCGTCGGATCAGACACACGCCACCCAGCCTCCTTGAGACGGAGGTCAATGATTTCCTTTCGTGTTGCAGACTCACTTGGCATCTCTTCCTATTTTGAGGGAAATCTAAGAGAAGAACTGCTAATCGAGCATTGCGGTCCTGTTCCGCGAGGGCGCGGCGTATTCTGCGTCTATACGGTCCAACTTTTGTCTTGGCATTTCGCTCTCAAGGCCATTCTAGCGGTTCCGTGTGCTAGCTCGCGGATGCTCTCAAGACTCCACCATAGCAGCCTCGCGAAACTGATTGCGCACCGCCTCAACAATGGCGCACGAAAGCAGCCGCCAGCGGCTGCTACCTTCGCAACGCATGCAAAACGAGGGCCGCAGCGACCCTCGAACGCTTCGAAAAACGCCAGGATGGTTCCGTCCTGGCTAGGCTGGTGGGAGTTGTGGTGCGGGCGGGGGGACTTGAACCCCCACGACCGGTTAAGGTCTGCGGATTTTCATACCACTTCGGCTTTCGCCGCCCCGCCGAACGGGTTCGTGGTCTGGACTATCCCTTCACCATCCCTCCTCGCGGAGGGTTAAGGTGCTGCCCGTCTAGTCTCTACACCTTCCCGAAAACATCCAGGCTTGGCTCGGGATTGCCATTCAAGGTTTCCCCGACTTTGAGCAGTTCTGCTCCGCCGGTTTCCCTGGCGGGCACTCAATATCCTTAAGTCCGCTGTGTCTGCCGATTTCACCACGCCCGCGTGGAATGTGCTGACCCAACTTCATCATACAAGCACCCCTGAACGAATTACAGTCCGTCGTTCTGACTCCGGGGTTGGGGAGAACTCGCTTTTTTCGATGTGGCGTTCTTCTTTGCCTTTGGTCGCATGATATTGATTGCGGATGCATCGAGCCGGGTCTTGAGATGTGAAGCGTAATATTTCTCAATCATCTCGACGCTGGTTCGACAGTTCTTGGCAATTTGATAAATGTCTGCTCCCTCAAGCAAGCGCAGGCAGATATACGTGTGACGCAAGCTGTAGGCCGTACGAGGTCGCCCATCACGGTCGACAAGAAGATTTTCCTCCTTAAGGATGGCGTTAAAGAGCTGGCGCTGCCATTTCGGAAAGAGAAGATCCACCGGTACCGGTGAATGCCAATCTCCGTTTGCCATGGTCGCCGTACGGCTCCCTTTTCTGCCCGGACCTCCGTCCGGGCGTAACCGCCCCTTGAGTCTCTTGAAAGGCTGCACCGCGCCAGATGTGCTTTTGCAATAGCCGACGCCGCGCTTGCCCCTCACCTCGATCTCAAGGATAGTCTGTCCGCTTCCCTCGTCATCGACGACCGTGACATCGCGGAACTGAAGACGCCGCGCTTCATCGGGCCGCAGGCCCGTATTGGCTGAGAACAGCACGTAGTCGTGAAGTTGCTCGCATTCCCAACGGAAGCGGGGCTGCTTCGGTGCGCTCGCGCGCTTTCTTGTCGCCTCGTAGAGAGTCTTATATTCCTCTGGAGAAAACCATGCACGATGTGAGATTTTTGGAGACGAACGATACGGCTCAGACAGGTCGGGCAGGTGATCGATCCATCCATGACGCATGGCCGTCTTGAAAATCTGCCTCAAGGTGACGATCTCTTGATGCATAGTGTTGCGCGCTGGCGGCTTGCCGCGCATCGCCTTACATTCTTCGAGCCTATGAATGCGGTACTCGTTTATCTTGCCTGAGGTGATTTCGGGAAGAGCCATCTTCCCGAAGAACGGGATCAAGTGGCCATTTGTACGTGCGTGTTGTCCGCGAGCATACGTCGGACTGCGTTGTCCCTGCGTGATGATGTCGAACTCTCGGAGGTACAACTTCGCGGCTTCTTGAAACATCTTCCCGCTCTTCAACTCGCCGTCGCGAAGTTTACCTCGAAGCTGCAAGTACCAGTCTTCCGCGAACTCCTTCGCCTTTGAGAGACTCTCCTCCTTCGTTGTTGTGCGACGGTTTCTGCCAGCTAGATAGCTGGAGCATTGCCAGCACGGGCTATTTGGACGTTTGTAAACATGGACCTTGCCACCGAGTATCGTGTAGCTCTCCGCCATTCGCGTTCGCCTCCCGTCTTAGCCACATTTTAGGGCAAAATGTGTAAGAGTTGTGCAAGCGATTTACGAACAGAAAAATATCGATATCTATTTTATTTTCTTATACTTGATAGCCATCCTGAACGACATGCAAACGATTTTAAGTCCGCTGTGTCTGCCGATTTCACCATCCGGGCGCGCTTTAAAGATTCGCCTTCTTATCGTATCGCAGGCAGACCCACCTTATGGCTTCCCTGAGTAAACGGCGCGATACAACTCGCGATTACGCAGAATTCCCTGCACATACTCGCGCGTCTCGGTATACGGAATCGACTCCACCCACTCCGGAATATCCTTGTAGTCGTTCGTCGCAATCCACTGCCGCACCGGCAGGTCGCCCGCGTTGTACGCGGCCAGTGCATATTCGATCTGCCCGCTATAGCGGTCGATCGACTTCTTCAGGTCGATCGTTCCCAGTCGAAGATTGATGGAAGGGTTCAACAGGTCGGACGTCGTAAGATGACGATTGCCTGTCTGCTTCGCCAGCGATTTTCCAACCGACGGCAGCAGCTGCATCAGACCATACGCATTGGCCTTGCTCACCGCACCGGGGTTGAACTCCGACTCCTGACGAATCAAGGACGCCACAAGATAAGGATCGAGTCCGTTGATCTGCGCGTTGCTCGAAAGCTCCTGCCAGTAGGGCCGCGGGAACACCAGCTGCCAGTAGACCATCGGCACCTCCGCAACAGGCAGCGAGAAGAACGGCAGGCCGCTGCGCTTCATCGCCTGCAGCGCGCGCGTGTTCTCTCCAAAGCTCTCGTAGATCTCCGCCTCAGCCAGCGCGCCCCACTGCGAAGAGGTCTCGCTCAACTGAATCTCCGGACGGATGTACTCATTCAGCGCGGCGTTTGCCAGCAGACGCGCCTTGATGAGATGCGGATCGTTCTCCGGCAGCGAGTCCGTCAGCTCCGGATCGTTCACAGGCCGCACAGAGGCCAGCGCCGCTGCTGGTTCCGGCGTCGTGCGATTCCCCAGCACGGCGATTCTCTGCCGTGCCAACATCGCATAGTAGCTGTTCACATAAGACGCATCGAGCGTCTTGTAATAGTTGATCGCCTGCCCGAAGTTGCCCTCGACATCCTCATACATGCGGCCGCGCCAGTAGAGCGCGCCTGGGATCTCCGTGCCGGCAGGATAGTTCGTAATCTGCTCATCCATCAGCCGCGCGGCGTCGCCATAATGCCGCAGGCGATAGCTCAGCCAGGCAGCGCGCCAATGCGCGTTCGGCGCATACGTGCTGCGCGGAAAGTGCTGGCCCAGCAGCGTGTACTCTGCAATCGCATGTGCCGAATCGCGCTTGAGCAAGTACATGTTGCCGCCCGAGTACAGCGCCTCTTCGAGCCAGCGGCTCTGCGGATACTGTGACAGCATCTGCTGCACCAGGCGGTCGTGCTCGTCGGTCCTGCCCTCGTTGCGGGCCAGCTCCGACTGCAGATACATCTTCAGTGCGGCACTGTCATCGCCCGTCACCGGCAGATGATCTACATCTCCACGGCTCAGCTTCTTCAGCCGCAGGTCGCAGACGGCAGCATAGATCTCCAGGGCATCACGGTCAGCGCTCGAGAGTTCGCTGTCATTCTTCTGCAGCGCACGATACTCCTCCTGAGCAATGTCATAGTGCTTGGCATTGAACATCGCATCGGCGTGCTGCTTGCGCTCCGCCGCGGTCAGCGGCACATTCATCGCTGCCAACTGAGTCTTCGCCTCCGCGGCCTCGTTGCTCAAGGGATCGCGGGTATAGAGCCCGCGATAGAGGGCCGCCGCCTGCTGAGTGTTGCCGCTGGCCTGATAGGCCTTGGCCAGCGTGAAGCGGAAGTCTACGTGGCTTCCAGCCGGCTCGGACTGCAGCGGCAGCAGGACCCGCAGCGCACTGGCCGGATCGTTGTTCCCAAGGTAAGCGTTCGCCAGCAGGATGGGCGCGGTAGGCACAAACAGGCTCCCCGGGTGCCGCTCCGCAAAGTGATCCAGCAACGCATAGGCATCGCTCGCCCGGTTTCCCTGCACCGCTGCCTGGGCTCCGAGGTAGTCGGCATAATCATCCAGCGACTGACCGCGCTGCCCTGCCTGCCGGAACGCGCTCTCCGCCTCCGCATAGCGGTGGTCCAACATATAGGCGTGTCCTACCGAAAGGTCCGCCGCCGCGCCGGCCTCCCCCGAGTGCGACGACGCATAGCCCAGCACGCCGTTGTAGGCCGCCGCGCTGCGTGTCGCGATGAGCTGCTGCGCCATGGGCCGAAGCTGCGCGGACGCCGTAAAGGCCAGCGTAAGCCGCCGGCTCTCCGCCGTGGGCGCCACTTCAACCCTCATGCGTGCGTGGTGGCCCTTTGAAACCACAACTTCGCGATTTCTGCCACGCGCGTTCTTCCCCCTGGCTCCCTTTGCCGATGCCTTGCGGCTCGTTCCCCGGCCCGCCTGCGAAGCGTGCGAAGTCGTTTTAGATCTGTGAGTTGCAACCGAACCCGAAGCCTTTTTCTTATGTTTGCCGGATGTTTGCGCTGAGACAACACTCGTATTTGCCAGCACAGCCAGCAATCCTATCGCGACAAATCTGACGCCCCACCACCTACCGCTCATGCTGTCCATCATCTCTTTAGACTTTAAGGCGCAAACGCTCCTTGTGCCTTTCTGACCTGAAGCTGCGCGAACCATGCGAGGTAACTGGCCCGCGTCCTGTACACTTACAAGCAACGCACTATGGCTGTTCAAACCCAATCCACTACGGAAGACCTGACCGACCTGCCGCCTGAAATTGTTGCGACGCTGCAGGCGGAGCCTCCCCATCCGGACCTTGAGCTCGTCGAACGCGCCAAGGCGGGGGATACGAGCGCCTTCGAGCAGCTCGTCCGGCAATATGACCGCCAGATCTTCCGCACCGCCCAGCACATCACGCAGAACCGCGAAGACGCTGAAGATATTACCCAGGACGTCTTCTTCAAGGCCTTCCAGAAGCTCGACCAGTTCCAAGGAAACTCCAAGTTTTCCACATGGCTGGTCCGGATCGCCGTCAACGAGAGCCTGATGCGGCTGCGGAAGCGGAAAACCTCCAAAACGGTCTCCATGGACCAGGATGTCCAGACCGACGAAGGCTCGATCCCCCGGGATTTCGCCGAGTGGAGGCCCAATCCGGAGCAAAATTACTCCCAATCGGAGCTCGCGGAGATCCTGCGCAAAACAATTGCAGGTTTGCCCCCAGGATTTCGCACCGTTTTCACGTTGCGCGACATCGAAAACTTGTCGACCGAAGAGACTGCGGAGGCGCTCGGACTGAGCGTCCCGGCAGTCAAGTCTCGATTGCTGCGTGCTCGCCTGCAACTTCGCGAGCGTCTCAGCCGTTACTTTCGGAAGACGAAAGAAGGCTCCAAGTGAATTGCACGGATTTTCTAGCCAAACTAACCGACTACTTCGACGGACAGATCATCGACGCCGAGCTGCTTGCGGAAGTCAAAGAACACCTCGGCACGTGCCATCACTGCGAGGTCGTGGTCGACACGACGCGCAAGACCATCGACGTCTATCGAGGTCACCAGCCCTATGAGTTTCCTGAAGAGCTCTCCGAGCGGCTGCGCGCAGCCGTCATGACCCGATGCAAAGCATCGGTCAGCAAATAAAACTTCGGCTCCCGGAGTAACCATCCCTCGACTCACCGAGGAACCGTCATTCTGAGCGAAGGAGCTCGCGCACTTTGCGAGCTCCGCAGTCGAAGAACCCCAACACCCTTCACATTGCCCCTGCATCCCGAATCTTTTCCACCTCTAACTCTCGTGCTCCAGCCCCTTCGGTTGGAACGGTCTTAGCGGTAGAGGTAAGACGAACTCTTCGGGGTCCTTCGACTTCGCGTCTCGCAAAATACGCGAGACGCTACGCTCAGGATGACGATTCTGTGGGGTTTCCGAAAAATAAAGAAAGAGGCGGCCCGAAGGCCGCCTCTTCTGTTGTCCCAAAAACTCTCGACTACTTGACTACCGACTGGAACAGCGGCGAGCCCAGAAGGCTGGCAAACTGGCCATCCGAGGAAGAAAAGTCCACGGTCAGCGTACCGGCGGCGGAGTCGATCTTCGTCTCGTCCATCGCCGACTTCTCGATAGGCGAACCTGAGGTCTGCTTCATGATGGCTACGCCCTTCATCAGGGTCGCCACGGTCGCGGCCGTAATCGTGTCCGACATCACAACCGACATATTGAAGCGAACACCGTTGGTGAACTCCATCGTGTAGCGGGAGCTCCTCATACGGTTCTTCACCGTATCGTAGTCCGCCAGCTGCGCGGCCTCGCCCAGGGCGCTCTTCATCATGGTCTGTGTGCCCTTCTGGTCCAGCAGGCTCCAGACGGCGCGATTGTCCACAATCGCCATCTCGTTCATCATGTCGCTGTTCTGCAGGAAGTTCGGGGTCAAACCGTCACGCGCATCCAGTGCAGCCTTCACAGCCTCGTGGTCGCCGAAGACCATCGTCGTCTGGTTGAGGAACACGACGCTCATGCCGCCCGAGCCCATGGGATAGACGCTGTTGTTGCGAATCATCATCGGCTTGGTCTTCTGCTTGGCAAAGTTGGCCATAATGGCCTGGGTCTGGAACTGACCCTGCGCCACGCCAACGATTCGCGTACCGGCTCCGCCGGGTGCATTGAAGGCCGCAAAGGCCAGCGTTTCGGCATCCTGGTCGACCTTGAGTCCTGAGGTCTTCAGCGCCGTCTCCAGTCGCTTCAACTCAGGCGGCAGCACGCGATCCTTCAACTGCATCGCCGCAGGAGAGTTCTGCATGGCCCTGTAGTCAACCACGATAATCTGCTGTACATCTTTCGGAATCGACGACCGCGCATCCCCACCCAGTTGGGCAGCCTGGACCGCCATCGGTGCCATTGCCATAGCCGCCATTGCGGCTACCGCCGTTCCGTACTTCCAATTCTTCCAGATCGTCACGTTTGTGCTCTCCAAAAGGCGCGCGATTCCGCGCACCCGTCTTATTCTTGCGTGAATCCACCCGAGCCGCAAGCGAAATCTCCGGTGCAATCTGGCTCTATGGCCAGTCCAACGGCTGTTTCAGCCGCCGCTCGAGCACCTTCCGCTCTGGATCGAAGTTAATGGTTTGACGTACCCACTCGGCGTTCGGCTCATAGGCTTCTTCAGGAATTAATCCAATGACTTCGCCTTCGCAGATCTCAGCGCCATGCCGTTTTGCGACCTCTTCCACCGTCGCATGGACCTTGGTCATCGGAGTCCGCTGAAAATCGGTGATGTTCATGCTCACCTGGGCCCGGCCATTGGCCATGACGCCCATCGCCTTCACCCCGAACAAACCGCCGTTCGACGCTCGAATCTCCCGCGCAATCGCCCGCGCCAGGCTTACATCCGGCTGCTGCAGGTAGATATTGTAAGCAATCAGGAATTTACGAGCCCCCACGGCACTGGCCCCCGCGGTCGAGTGCAGCTCCGGACCGCCGATATCTGGCCGCCGGGTCGCATCCTTAACCGATTCGCGCAGCAACCCCTCGAACTGACCCCGGCGCACATCCTCGAGGTTCACGCGGTCAGGCCTCGCGGCGGCAGCCTCGTAGAAATACACCGGCACCCCAAAACGCCGCCAGATGGCCATCCCCGCCTGTCGGGCCAGCATGACACACTGCACCAGGGAGAGTCCGCTCACCGGAACGAAAGGAACCACGTCCGCCGCTCCGATACGAGGGTGCACCCCCGTCTGCTGCGTCAGGTCGATCAACTGAGCCGCCTTGCCGACTCCCCGCACCGCAGCCTCGACGACGGCCTCAGGAGAACCCGCAATCGTCACCACGGAGCGGTTGTGGTCCGCATCCCGCGACCAGTCCAGCAGGTGTACCCCGTCGACGCGCATCGCGCGGATGATCGCCTCCAGCTTTCCCGCGTCGAGCCCCTCCGAAAAGTTCGGAACGCACTCGATGATCTGCGGTACTGTCGATGCCTCTCCGTTGCTGTGCTTTTCGTCTGTCAACTGGTCCTTGCTTTTGCTCTTGCTTTTCTTTCTGTCATTCCCGCAGACCGGGGTCCCCAGAGAGCGTTCTTTGCTCGCTGGGGTGGAGCGAATCTGCTTCCCCCCGCAGCTTCTACTTCCACCAGCTATAGCCAATCGACATCTGCAGGCTCACATTTACGCCCGGGTTCTTGTCGCCGAGGCTGGCGCTCGAGATATGCACCGCATTCGCGCTGAAGTCGATTGAGCGGCGCGGTTTGACGAAGTAGTGAACGCCTGCGCCTCCCTGCGGCGTAAAGTTCCACACGCTGGTGTTCGCCTGCGGGCCTGTCTGCGTCGGATCGCCCGCGTTCAGGTTGCCCACAGCGGGATACTTATGGTTCGTCCAGACCACACCGCCGGCCGCCTGCACCCACGGCATAAGACGCCTGCCGTGCGTAAAGTTCCAGCGCACCATGATCGGGGTAATGCTGGCTCCCGTGTAGGTACCGCCTACGGTGTAGGGATTGCTGCACTGGGCCGCGACCGTTGCGCCCGTGGGGCAAGCGAGCCGCTGAAACTTCGGCGTATACGACTGCCAGAACGGAAAGACTTCGACGGCGTACTCAACGTTTCCCTTGAAAAGGCCTGTGCCGATCTCCGGGGTAAGGATCTTGCCGGCATGTCCACCGACGAGCAGGAAGCTATAGTCGGTCCGGTCCTGCAGACCTACACCGCCCTGCAGCAGCGCGCCGTAGTCCCACGAGGTATTCGAGGCGGCATCCGCCACCGGCGAGTTAGCCAGGTGAGCCTGGGCTCCGGCTGGTACGCCGATTGCCAGCGCAAACACACATACGACACGACCCACAAACTGCTCAAACTTCATTCCACTCCTCACAGTCGAAAGCCGCCATTGGAATGGCGGCTTTCGCATCTTCCAAACATGAGATGCACTAGCTAAGCCGAAATCGTCTCTTCATTCATATCGAAGTTCGAATACACGTTCTGCGTGTCGTCGAGGTCTTCGATGGCATCCAGCAACCGCGACATCGCCGTAGCCGTCGTGCCTTCGAGCTTGGTATAGGTCGAAGCGATCATCGTCACTTCGGCGTGCTCCGGGGTCATCTTCGCGGCCTTGAGAGCCTCGACAACAGCCTCGTAGTCCTTGGGCGACGTAATGATCTCCCAGTTCTCGCCCTCGTCGCTCAGATCGTCGGCGCCGGCCTCGAGGACCACCTCGGTGATCTTCTCCTCGTCAGCCACCGCCTTCGCGACCACGATGACACCCTTCTTCGAGAACATATAGCCCACCGAGCCGGTTTCGCCGAGGTTGCCGCCGTTCTTCGAGAAGGCGTGGCGAATCTCGCTCGCAGCGCGATTGCGGTTATCGGTCAGCACTTCGACGATGACCGCGACGCCACCCGGGCCATAGCCCTCATAGGTGATCTCTTCGTAGGCCGCGCCTTCCAGCTCGCCGGTACCCTTCTGGATCGCCCGTTTGATGTTGTCGGCCGGCATGTTCTCGGCCTTGGCCGCAGCAATAGCGCCGCGCAGGCGGGGATTACCGTCCGGATCGCCTCCGCCGCCCTTGGCAGCGATGGTGATTTCCTTGATCAGACGCGTGAAGATCTTGCCGCGCTTGGCATCGAGCGCGCCCTTTTTATGCTTAATTGTCGCCCATTTTGAGTGGCCGGACATCGAGTGAACCTCTACTACCTGTGAAATCGTATCCGCTTGAAAAGGCACGCCAGCAGCGGCCATCCATGCGTCTTCGTCGTTCGCGATTGTAGCATGTAGAGGCTAAGTTTTTCGCCTCTTCAACCCTTCGCCCGGCGTCACGAGGCCGTTGCGGTGCCTCCGCAAAATGCGTATTCTCGAAAAGTAACACCTTGTAACACATAGGGGCACCCGACATGGCTACAGCTTCTACAACCAGTCTGAAGCTCGATCTCGAGCTAAAAAAACGCGTGCAGCATTTAGCCGAATCGAGACGCAGAAGCTCCCACTGGCTCATGATTGATGCCATTGAAACGTATGTCGATCGCGAAGAAAAGCGAGAAGAATATCGCCAGGCCGGCCTTGCCGCCTGGAACAACTACCAGACCACAGGCCTGCACCTGACGGCAGAAGAGGCCGATAGCTGGCTTGCAAAATTGGAAAATGGCGAAAAGGCCAAAGCTCCTAAATGCCACGTCTAATCTGGTCACCTGAAGCCGTTGAGGATTTAGTTCGCCTGCACGCTTTTCTGGTAACCAAGAGCCCTGATGCGGCCAGACGCGCTATCAAGGCAATTCGTCAGCAGGTAAAGCCTCTGGCACGGCACCCTGAAGCTGGCCGATTCATTGAGGACATGCTGCCAGAGTTCATGGAATGGTTCATTGAATTCGGCAGCAGCGGCTATCTTGCCCTCTACCACTTCGATGGCAAAAAGGTCGTCATTCTGGCTGTTCGTCATGGACTTGAAGCAGGGTATCAATAGACAAAGCGGCCACTGACCGCCTTTGCCTGGATTAGTTATATGAGCTCCGCAGCCAGCAGATCGTCCAGCGTTTCCCGTCTCCGGATGAGCCTCGCCCTGCCCTGCTCGACCAGCACCTCTGCCGGCCGGACACGCGTGTTGTAGTGCGAAGCCAGCGACATCCCATAGGCTCCCGCGTCCAGCAGCACTACCAGGTCGCCCTGGCGAAGCTCCTGCGTCTCGCGGTCGCGGGCAAAGAAATCGCCACTCTCGCAGACCGGCCCGACGATATCCGCCACCTGGACCGCGCGCTCGTCCTTCACCACCGGCACGATCTCGTGGTGTGCCTGGTAGAGCGCCGGACGTATCAGGTCGTTCATCGCGGCATCGGTAATCACAAAGTGCTTCTTGCCGTTCTGCTTCGTATAGAGCACCCGTGTCAGCAGCGCCCCCGCCTGGGCCACCAGAAACCGTCCCGGCTCCAGCAGCAGGTGTGCGTTCAACCCGTCGAGCACCTCGCGCAGCGCCCTGGCATACTCCGCCACCCGCGCCGCCGGATCGAACTCCGCCTTGCCGTACTCGATACCAAACCCACCGCCCGCATCGACATAGCGAATATCCATACCATCGCCGCGCAGGTCTTCGACGAGCGACCGCACCCGCCGCACCGCCTCCGCAAACGGCTCGACGCTACGAATCTGCGAGCCGATATGCACACTCACGCCCGCCGGCTCGATGCCCTGCATCCGCACCGCGCGCTGGTAGACCTCACGCGCGCGTTCAATCGCAATCCCAAACTTATGCTCGCGCAGACCGGTGGAGATATACGGATGCGTCTCCGCAAAGACATCGGGATTCACCCGCAGCGCAATCCGCGCGATCTTGCCCAGAGCCTGCGCGCGCTCTGCCAGAACCTCAAGCTCGGCCTCGCTCTCGACGTTGAACAGCAGAATCCCCGCGTCCAGCGCGGCGTCCATCTCCCACGCCTGCTTGCCGACGCCCGAGAAGACAACGCGCCCCAGAGCCTCAGGAGCAGCCCGGCGAACCCGCTCCAGCTCTCCCCCCGAGACGATGTCAAAGCCGCAGCCCAACTCGCCCAGCATGCGCATGACGGCCAGCGAAGAGTTGGCCTTCACTGCGTAGCAGATCGTATGCAGCACACCGGCAAACTCCTGCTGCAACATCCGCGCGCGCTCTGCGATGGCGTCGCCTGAGTAGACATAGAGCGGCGTGCCGAACTGCGCTGCCAACTCACTGAGGTCAGCGCCTGAACACTCCAGGCGCGACCCGGCATAGACAAAAGGACGAGGGGAAGAGATCGAACTCACGAAGCAGTTGCACCTGTGGCCTGTGACGGCTGCACGTACTGAAGATTCGGCATCAGTATCCATGCGATGAAGTAACCAAGAATAGGACTACCCGCGCCGCACAACACCACCAGGCAAAGTACGATCCTCACCAGGGTGACGTCCCAGCCGTAGTGCTGCGCAAAACCCGCGCAAACACCTGCAATCATGCGGCCCTCGCGCGGACGGACAAGGCGTCCCTGCGGAGCGGAAAAGGGTTCATAAGCGAAGGGATTGCCACAACTGCTGCAAAACTTCGCGCTGGAATTTGTTGAATTACTGCATGCCGTGCAAACCATCGTGGCCTCCCACTAAACTCATTGTTTCATACGGCTAATGAGTGCTCGTGGTTCCATAGCGCGAAGCCTTACTTCCCCGTAAACGGCGTCTTCTGATACTTCCTCGCCGCCTCTGCCTGCGACTGGTCCCCACCCGACGCCGCAGCCATCTGGTACATCTGCACCGCCTTGGCGCGATCATGCAACAGGTCATACATCTCGCCCGCATTCAACTGCGCGCGCTTACGCAGCCAGTCGCTGCAATTGGTCTGCATGGCGGCCTGCATGTACCCTTCCGCCGCAGCGTGAATGTCGTTGTATCCCCGCTGCGTATCGGCCAGGCCAAACCACGCCATCTGCAGACGCGGGTCCACGAAGTACCCGGGCTTCTGCGCCAACTCAAGCACATGTTTGTACGCCTCGATGGCCTGCAATCCCTGCCCCGAATCCTTCAACAGGTTCGCCACCTCAAGCTGAAAGAGGTAGTCGTGCGGATACTGCTCCGCCAGCCCGCGCTGCGTCTGCAACGCCTCGGCATAGCGGCCATCGTGCCGCAGAAACAGCGACAGCGTCGTGCGCGACTCGATACCTGTAATCACGCCATGCGCCGCAGCGTCGCGCAGCATGTCGAGACCCTTTTCCTTCGATCCGCCCACGCCCATGATGCCCACCATGAGCCGCACAAAGCGCGGCAGGCTCGCCACCGCAAACTGCTGAATGCCGATCGCCATCTTCGCATCCGCATACTGCGGATCGATCTTCAGCGCGGCTTCACTGTCGTTGCGCGCCTCGTACCCCTGCTTCGCCGCGGAGGCAAACGAGTGGTCCACCAGCGTAATAAACGCCGAGTGCATACCATGCGCATAGCCCCGCGCAAAGTAGGCGTTCTTATCGTTCGGATTGTTCTTGATCCGCGCGTCGCACATCGCGATGACCTTGTCGGTCAGCGAGTTGATCTGGTCGCGCGTCGCCTGCGGAACCTCTACCTCGCGCTTGGTCGAAAGAAAGCTGTCATGCGCGTAGTAGGTCGTATCGAGCAAGTCCTGGTGGTAAAGCTCGCGGAAGATCGTCGCCATCAGCACGTAGTTCCAGGACATCGGCTCCTGGGGATGCTGTTGCGTAGCCTGGTTGAAGTACTTCAGCGCACCGTCGTAGTCGAGGTTGTAGAAGCGCTCATACCCCTGCCGCACGACGGGGTCGAGGTTCAGGGGGTCGGTATGCGCCGCAGCCTGCGCCCTGCAGTTCGCAGCCATCCCACCCAGGGTCATGACCGCCATAAGGACTGCCAGCACCACACGCCGACTTCGACTCACCAGTAGAAACCTCCTGCCGCTCCACCCGGTTTCAGGCGAAAGGGCAACCGCAGATACACTATACCTTCGACGCACGAAAATCGGCGCCGGCTTTCTCCCGCCGCCACTCCAGGTCTGCGCCGAACCGAGGCCGCTGCTATGAACACCCAGATCATCCTCTCCGTCACGCTCCTCTCCATCGGCTGCTTCGCCTACATCTTCTGGCCGCAGCAAAGGCTGGCGGCCGTCGTAGAAAAGACTCGCCTCGACTACCTGCGCGAGCGCAAAGAGGTCGTCTACGACAACCTGCGCGACCTGAACTTCGAATACCGCGCAGGAAAGTACCCGGAAGACGACTACGCGAGACAGCGCGCCTCTCTGGAAGCGGAAGCAGCATTGATCCTGAATGAGATGGATTCCCTCGGCGGCTAGAGCAGGGTTCAGGGCCCAGCAAACTTTTCTTTGCATTCTGAACCCTAAGCCCTCAGCCCTGGCCCCTCGCTCCTGAAGTATCCTTAGTTGTGCCCGCATTCAGAACTCTCTTCCGCAGCCTGACCGTCCTCGCACTCACCCTGCCCATCGCCGCCTTCGCCGCCGACTCCATCACCGGCACCGTGACGAACCGCACCAACAACCGGCCCGCCGCCGGCGACGATGTGGTGCTCATCCGTCTGCAGCAGGGCATGCAGGAGTCCACGCGCACCAAGACCGATGCGCACGGTCACTTCAAGCTCGACGTTCCCGACACCGGCATTCACCTCGTCCGCGTCACGCACGACAAGGCCAACTACTTCCGTCCCGCGCCTCCGGGAACCGACTCCGTCGAGATCGACGTCTACAACGCCGCCCCCAAGGTCAAGGGTGTGAGCAGCGAAGCCGACGTCATGCGCATCCAGACCGATGGCAGCGGCAACGGTCTGCACGTCGTCGAAAACTTCTTCGTCAAGAACGAGTCGACACCGCCCATGACCCAGTTCTCCAACGAGCCGTTCGACTTCTGGCTCCCCGAGGGCGCCATCGTCGAAGGCTCCGCCGCGCTCGCGCCGGGCGGCATGCCCGTTCAGGCCGCGCCCGTGCCGCTTGCCGAAAAGAACCACTACACCTTCCTCTTCCCCATCCGCCCGGGCGAGACGCGTTTTCAGGTCACCTACCGTCTTCCCTACTCGGGCAAGTTCAACTTCGCGCCGCATCCTTCGATGACCACCGACACCATCGCCATCATGCTGCCCAAGAGCATGACGTTTGCCCAGGCGCCGAATACCCCCTACACCTCAGTCACTGACGAAGTGAACGCGCAGACCTTCGTCGCGCGCAACGTCTCCCCCGAACAGCCGATGGGCTTCACCCTCTCCGGCAGCGGCCAGCTTCCGCGCGACACGGGCGCTCCCGACCAGGGCGGCTCGCAAGCCCAGGGCCAACCCCAGGCACAGGGCGCCGACTCCGGACAGCCTATCCCCGAGACCGAAAACAAGATGCCCGGCCGTGGCCTGCAGAATCCGCTGGACCCCGAAGGCACCCGCGACCCGTGGGCGAAGTACAAGTGGTGGATCCTCGGCGGCCTCGCCGTGCTGCTGACTGCCGCCGCAGGCCTGCTGCTGCGCAAGCCCTCCGGAGCCCCCAGCATCGGAGGCGCACCTCAGCCGCAGCCTTTCACTCGCGTCCTGACCGAAAGCGACATGCAAACCCTCCTCTCCCCGGAGCCCCATACCAGCAGTAACAACGTCCTGGCGTGGGAGAAGACGGTGATGACCGTACTCAAAGAAGAGCTCTTCACCCTGGAAACCGAACATCTTCAAAACCGCATCTCAGAGAACGAGTACCAGGAGCTCAAAGCCGCACTGGAGTTGATTCTGCGCCGCGCTCTGAAACGCGCACAGGCAACCTCAGCAGGGACATCCGTTTCACTATGACCACTCTTCTTCGCATCCTTCGTTCCTTCGCCGCTACAACCTGGGTCGGTGGTCTCATCTTCTTCGGCTTCGTCACCAAGGTGGCGTTCAGTTCCCTGCCCAACGCGCACGAGGCCGGCATCATCGTCCGCGGCACGCTGAGCGAGCTGCACCATATCGGCCTGATCGCGGGCCTTCTGTACCTGCTTCTGACGCTGACCCTGCTGGCGACCCAACGCGACAGTCACCCTGCCCGCGCGGCAGAGTTGGTGCTGGTCATTGTGATGCTCATCATCACGCTCTACTCGCAGTTCTCGATCCTGCCGCGCATGGAAAACGACCGCCTCTCCGTCGGCGGAGACATCGCCACCGCATCGCAGGATCTACCCGCCGTACATCACTTCGGACGGCTGCACGGACTCTCGGTCAAGATGGAAGGCGCAGTCCTGATCGAAGGCCTCCTGCTCCTGGTCCTCGCTCCCATCCACGGCCGCGAAGACTTCGACCGCTTCGTCAGCTAACACCAAACCACAAGCCCCAAATCGGGAGTCGGGTGCCCCATCCTCGACGCGCGTCTTTTGCGCGGCAGGGTGGGGTATCGTGCGGGAGCACGACCGCTTTCGGCTCGTAGTGGAGATGGTGCCTGTATTGGAAAGTACGGTCGTTTGCTACCGCAAACGATCCCCCCAACGCAGAGCGCGCTTCGAAGATTTGTGGGATTCGTTTAGCGTCTATACCCCACCCGGCTTGGGCACAATCTCAAAAACCACAGCCCCTTACTCCACCGGCAGCTTCGCCCGATACCCATCCCTTGCAATAATCGAATACTTCAGCGGCTTCCCTTTCTCATCCTGCATCTTCAGCGGCTTCCCCTCGTTGTCCACGAGATAGATCTTCACCTTCCGAAAGGTGCCGTCATTCTTATTGTTCGTCGGCTTGTAGGTCAGCACGTACTGCGTGCGGATCGACTCGTTGATCTGCGAGAAGATATCCGGCAACTCCCCCTGGAACAGGGGCTGATAACTCGCGCCTCCGGTCATCTGTGCAAAGGTACGCATCTGATTGTCGGCCTGCAGGTAATTCATGCGCGTCGAACCACCCATCTGTCCGCGAGCATCGCTCAACTCCCGCGCCAGCCCCCCGGTACTGATCGTGTAGATCGTTACATTCGGAGTCGCCTTGATCTTCGCCATCATCTGGTCGAGCGTCAGGCGCGACATCGTATCGCGCCCATTGGAGATCAGGATGATGTACTTGCGCCCCTCCACGCGGCTCAAACGGTCGAGCGTCTCATAGAGCGCGTCGAACTCGTTGGTCTCCCGAAAGCCCGGCATCGTGAGACTCTGCAGCGCCTGGCGAATCGTGTCCTTGTTGTTCGTGAAATCGGTCAACACATGCATGCGCATGTCGTACGTCTCGACGGCGACATAGTCGTCCGGCTGCAGCGAGTGGAAGAAGCTGGCCGAAGCGTTCTGCATGTCCTGGATGAACGCATACGAGTTCGAAGCAAACTCCAGCAGCATGACCGCCGTAATCGGCGTCCGTGCCGTGCGGATGGTCTGGACTTCCTGCTCGATCCCATCCTCGACCACCAGGAAGTTATCCGCCTTCAATCCCGGAACAAACGCATGCGTCCTGTCCAGCAGCACACTGACATCGAGGTTCACGATGGGCACATCCACCCGCATCGAGAAGACCTCTTCGCCGGGGTTCTTGACCTTCTCTTCAGCGGGTGCCGGAGGAGGCGGAGTCTCCTCTTTTTTCTTCGGCAACACGATGGAGCCGTTATCTATGACGGGGCCGCCCTCATCGGTCTGAGGGACCGTGGGAACTGGAGCCGGGGAGGTCGGGGCCGGAGGAGCGGGCTTGGTCGACTGCCCCTGGGCAGACAGCACCGCTACCATCATCGCCAAGCCAAGAATGAGTCTCTTTCGCATGATGAACACCTGTCCTGCCGGGTCCGAGTCTCTGACGTAGTGATTTACAAGTGAGTTTAGACCCAATCCCGGTGTTTCTTCCAGCGGAAGAACGATGCACGCATAGCAAGCAGCTCTGCTGCTGCTGTTATTGTTGCCTTTGCCTTTCTTGTTGTCATTCCCGCAGGGAATCTGCTGCCTGCCAGCACAGCCCATCTATTTGGAGACACCCGCAAGAACCCGACTCAAAGCATGCCCTGTCCATCCCTGCCCCACGAAAAACTCCTATGGCACAAACAAACAGCAGATTCCCTGCGGGAATGACAACAAGAAAAGCAACAACGCTTCCTCGCCACAGATCCAAACCCGCCACCGATCCCTTAAACACAATGGGCCGCTGGGGGGTGCCAGCGGACCCATTGCTTTCAAATGGCGCCTCCTATCAAGGGATGCAACCGGTGGGGGGTCGTCCCGACCAGAGGCGCCCGAAAATTATCTCATAATCGTGTTTCACTTGGATATCGCACAAAAGAAAATAACACTCAGTTCCGGCCGACCTTTCCACACCCCTCACATCCTTCCACATCAAACCAAAGAACTTGCTCTACGATAGCGACTGAGTGCGCTTCGAACTTTTCATCGCCGCCCGGTATCTCCGTGCCCGCCGCCGTCAGGCTGTCGTGGGCTTTATCACCGTCATCTCCATCATCGGAGTCGCAGCCGGGGTCGCCTCCCTGATCGTCGCGCTGGCCATCACCAACGGCATGCGCCGCGACCTGCAGGAGCGGCTCGTCGGGTCCACCGCCCATGTCATGCTGATGCGCACGGCGGGCGATGGCATCCACAACTGGCGTCCCCTGATGGCACAACTGGCCCAGATGCCGCATGTCCAGGCCGTTGCCCCCGGACTCTTCGGCCAGGTACTCATCTCGCGCGGCGCCCACTCCGGCGGTGCGCTCATCAAGGGCATCATCCCCGCTGACGAGCTTAAGGTTGGCGATCTGCTGCAGTCCATCAAGCAGGGCTCCGCCGCCGAACTCGAACCGACCGCGACCGCCGGCAACGAACTGGCACCCCCCATCGTCATCGGCAACGACCTTGCGGAGACCCTCGGCGCGACCGTCGGCGACGCCCTGCTCGTTACCAGCCCTCAGGGCGAACTCACCCCGCTCGGCCTGGTTCCCCGCTATCAGCGCTTCCGTGTGGTGGGAATCTTCGCCTCGGGCTTCTACCAGTACGACTCCAGCTATGCCTTCATGCGGCTGTCGGATTCGCAGCGGCTCTTCTCCGAGCCCGACCTCATCAGCGCCATGAGCTTCCGCATCGACGACCTCTATCGCGCGCAGGAGGTCGGCCAGACACTCGAACAGGCCGCCGGACCGGGCTTCCAGGTCACCAACTGGATGGAGCAGAACCGAGAACTCTTTCGCGCCCTCAAGCTGGAACAGGTCGTCACCTTCATCGTGCTGGCCCTGATCGTGGTCGTAGCCGCACTCAATATCCTCATCGCTCTCACCATGATGGTGATGGAGAAGACCCGCGACATCGCCGTCATGATGAGCTTCGGCGTAAGCGCCGACCAGATACGGCGCGTCTTCCTCTTCCAGGGCCTGCTGATCTCCTCGCTGGGCACGGTGCTGGGCATCGTACTGGGCTACGCCGCCAGCGTGGCCGGCTCGCACTACAGCTTCATCCACCTGGACCCCGGCGTCTACTCGATCGACCACCTGCCCTTCGCACCGCGCATCGTCGATGCGCTGATCGTAGCGGCCGTCTCGTTGAGCATGAGCCTGTTGGCGACACTGTACCCGTCCTCCTCCGCGGCACGCATCCTCCCGGCGGAAGCGCTGCGCTACGAGTAGAACAATCTGCAAATTGAGCATTTGTTTTAGGCATGTCATCCCATTGCGCGGAGCGCGTTCCGCGACGCTTCAGCGTCGCGGAGACGGAGGGAGCCGTAGCCTTTAGGCTACGGAATAAAGGACAAGCAAGAATTGGGCTTTAGACGCTGCTGAAGAAGTGGCCTTTTCTTTATCGAAGATGGCTGACGGTTTTTGGGGTTGAGGATTTGCGTTATTTTTTGCCGAGTTTGCCGCTTAGGTGTTTCTGAGAGTGGTGTTTTTTGGGGGGAGCTCAGCTGACTGCGGTGAGATTGGCCATGCGGACGAGGTTGTAGGCGGCAGCGGCGAGGGTGAAGTTCCAGTGCAGCTTGCGATGCCCTTTGTGTCTTGTTTTGGCCAGGTTCGCGGTCGTCTTCAGCCAGCCGAAGAAGCGCTCTACCCACTTCCGCTTCTTCTGGCTCACGGCGTACTCAGGTTGTTCATAGAGCGCCGGATCGACCAGGCAGGGACGTTTGCACCTGTATCTCGGCACATGCGCCTCCACCCCCATCTGCCGCATCGCGCCTATGAAGTCCTGCTCATGATAGCCCTTGTCGGCAGCCACGATCTTCGGCTTCACCGTCTGCTTCAGCCGCCGCATCATCCGCACAGCAGCCACTCGCTCCTGGGTGGGAGAACAGGTGGTGACCTCGGTAGCCACCACTAGCCCATGCTGGTTCTCGCTCACTACGTGTGCCATGTGCCGCAGACGGTAGCCCATCCGCATACCCTTGCGATACAGCCGCGCCTCCGGATCGGTCTTCGACTCGTGGGTGTCAGACTTCAACACGCTTCCACCATGGCCTGAGCCCTTGCCCTTAGGCGGCCGCGGGCCAGCCTTGGGCTGATAGCTCTTCTCCGAAGCCCACGCCTCGATCAACGTGCCGTCCACCGTGAAGTGCTCATCGGACAACAGCCGCAGCTGCCGCGCCGACGCCACCACCGCAGAGAAGAACACCTGTGCCACCTCCCCCGACAACAACCGCTCTCGGTTCTTGGTGAAGCTGGTCGCGTCCCACACGCGGTCGTTCATGCCCAGACCCACGAACCAGCGGAACAACAGGTTGTACTCCAGCTGCTCTACCAGCATCCGCTCGCTACGCACCGAGTACAGCATCTGCAAAACAAGCGCACGCAACAACTGCTCTGGCGGTATCGACGGACGCCCCATCCGCGAATACATCCCCTCAAATCGCGTCTCCAGGCTCCCCATCACCTCATCGGCCATCGCTCGCACTCGCCGCAATGGATGATCCAACGGCACTCGCTGGCTCAGGCTCCCGTAGCTGAACATCTCTTCCTGTTGCTGCTCGTCTCCACGCATGACTCCTTCCTACCAAATCACCCTGTTTAAAACCTAGAGACTTCTTCAGCACCCTCTTTAGCCCCGGGCCTTTTGTTCGCAGCCGAAAGAAAAACAGGCAACGGCAAAAACGCACTCACAGCCGCCCTTTCGAAACGATGCCTTCTAAAATAGGCATCATGTCTATCCGGCTCCACGACACCAAACCTGAACGCTATGGCGTAACCTGGAGCCCCCGTTGACCTCCCCCGTTCTCCGCGCCCTCGCACTCGAAAAAACCTACGCCCCGCTCTCCACCGGGGCGACCGGTCTGCAACTCTTCCGCGACCTCTCGCTGGAGGTCTCCGCCGGAGAGATGGTCGCCATCGTCGGCGAAAGCGGCGCGGGCAAGAGCTCTCTGCTGCACCTGCTGGCCGCGCTCGATAAACCCACCTCCGGCCAGGTCTGGTGTGGCGACATCGAGGTTACAGGGCTAAACGCCAAAGAGGCCGCAGGCTTCCGCAATCGCGACATCGGCTACGTCTGGCAGTTTCACTATCTGTTGCCGGAGTTCACCGCGTTGGAGAACGTCGCCATGCCCCTGCTGGCCCGAGCAACTCCGCACAAGCAGGCCATGACACAGGCTGCGCTCTGGCTGGACCGCGTAGGTCTGGGCGGACGCGGCCATCACCGTTCAGGAGAGCTCTCCGGCGGCGAACAGCAGCGTGTATCCATCGCCCGCGCACTGGTGACGCAACCGAAGCTGTTGCTGGCAGACGAGCCCACCGGAGATCTCGACAACGCCACCGCCCAGCGCGTCTTCGACCTTCTGATGGGCCTGCATCGGGAACACTTGCTGGCCAGCGTCCTGGTAACGCACAACCTCGACTTCGCCTCCCGCTGCGACCGCGTTCTGCGGCTGCGAGAGGGGCGGCTGGTGCAGGCATAAAGCCAACCCAGACCACTCGCAATCCCAGCCATCTTTACCCACACCACAAAATCGTCATCCTGAGCGAAGTAGCTCGCGCACTAGGCGAGCTACGCAGTCGAAGGACCCCGAAGTCTTCCGCATCACCGATACACTCAACACCTTTTCGACCTCTGAAGCCACGGCCACGGCCTCCCGGGGAAAACGGTTCAACAGCCGGAGCAGTAACGGCCTACTCCTCCCGGCCTCCGACCTCATCAGGCGATTGAATGATGTGGCCAGTACCCGTCCGAACTTCGTTCACGATCCGTGCATCCGTGGAGTCCCGCTGAGGAGACACCGCCCCCGCACCGGCCAGCACTTCCCTGTATGCAGTAGCCGCAGAGGTGCTGGAGATCGCTGGCGCAGGAAAAGGTTCTGGAGCCGCAATGGTCTCTCGTGTGAAGTAAAACCCCGTCGCATGCCAGTTATCTTCCGTTGCCCGCGTGTTGCCCTCAAGAACGTTGCCAGTAAAGAAGAGAGAAGCTGGAGCAACGGACTCGATACCGTTCAAAAAGAGTTGAGGCTTCTGAGCAGTGGAGGTCCCAGGCTTGAGATAGTTGCCGACATAGTTGAGCCGGTCGAACTCTCCGTAGCCGGCGGTCTCGCCCCAGTCGTAGATCACGTTGTTGCGGAAGTCGGCGTCGACAGCCCCCTGAAACCGTGGATTGCGGCCCAGGTTATGCGCGAACAGATTGTGATGCCAGCTCACACGGTTCCCACCCACGAGAGACGCAAACCCATGCTGGTCAAGGTTCAGGGCCTCGCTGAGGATGCACCACTGCACGGTAATGCGGTCGGCAAACTTGGTGGTGGAAAGGATCTTATTAGTCGACCAGCTGAGCGAAAGATGATCGGCAATCGCATTGGCGGCGCCTTCGGTGAAGTAGAGAGCGTACTCACCGTCACCGCTGCCGTATCGGACGCTCTCGTCCTCGCGACGCACATCTTCGTCTCCGATTCGAATCCGGAACTGCCGGAAAATGACATCGTGGGTGTGGACCTCCAGCCCATGCCGTCGCAGGGTAATGCCCGGCGCAGGAGCCGATGAAGCGTCGAAGGTCAGGTACGGACTTCCGATCACGATGGCGGACTGCAACGAAATCGTGCCGCTGACACGAAAGGACACAATCCTCGGACCGGAACTTTCAAGGGCCGCACGCAGACTGCCTGCTCCCGAATCATTGAGGTTCTCCACGTAAAGTGTCCGGCCGCCTCGTCCCCCTGGCGTGTAGGCCCCATAGCCTTCCGCCCCCGGAAAAGCTGAAACTCCAGTCGAAACCGTGAGCGGATAGATCGGATGCCCATACCATGAAGGCTCGGGCAGAGGACGAACCGGGAGAGTATGGCTGACAAGCGCGTCGGCTGCATAGACCGATTGGTTCCGAAGCACGACATCATGCCCGGAGCTTCCTCCTTTGTAAGTAAGCGTCCAGCGATACGTGCGGCCGGCATAGTCGGCGGCGATCTCTGCGCCTTCGGGAAGATCGCTGAAGGTGCCGCGAGTTGCGACGCGGCTGGCTACAAGAGTGATGTCGTCGCGCGGCGGGACGGCACTCAAAGAGACTCGCAGTCTGCAGTGACTCGTAGCATCGTGCTCGATACGCAATCCGCTGAAGCGGGACGATAGGGAGATCGGTGTCACCCCGTGCTCGTCGACCGTGTACGAAAGAGTGGCCTCCCCTGGCCTGCCGCTGGGATCGGCTTCAGCCTGGAGGGCCACGAACTCAAGCGCGCGAATGGCCGCTGCCTGTGAGCCTTCCACCGACAAGGTGGACTGCGAGCCGAGACCCTCCCCCACCGTGAGCGAGAGACCGATCAGCGTGCCGCCGCGGACCCGAAGGACGCTATGATTCATACGCTTGGAGGAGCCTGTCGCTCCTCCCACAAAGACATCCATCACACTTTCGAGGAGGCCGGAGTTCAGCGTAAATTCAGCGCTCCCGCCCGTGTATTCGCCAACGATGAGCGAATCCTGCCGGACGAGCAGATGGCCGCCATCCAGCGAAACACGGGCATGATCTCCAGGCTCGGTGCCGACATTAAGCCGGGCAACGGTGAAATC
Source organism: Granulicella mallensis MP5ACTX8 (assembly GCF_000178955.2). Taxonomy (NCBI): domain Bacteria; kingdom Pseudomonadati; phylum Acidobacteriota; class Terriglobia; order Terriglobales; family Acidobacteriaceae; genus Granulicella; species Granulicella mallensis. The sequence continues at coordinate 3,985,418 of NC_016631.1, forward strand.
CCCGTCAGGAACGGTAACGGCACTCTCTCCGCCAACAGTGGCCTCCGTAAACACCGTAGGAAGTCCGTGGCTCCAATGGGCGGTCGAGGTCCAACGACCTGTTCCGGTCCACCTGCTCACCGGCGCTTGTGCATTGGCAAGCACCGGCATGACAGCGAGGGCCAGCAGAAGACACCGAAATAAAGGGACGCAGATCCGCGACATGGAAGGGTTTACGAGACAGGGCCATTGTAGTGTTCCCCTGTCGATGAGCGACAGGGCTCAGGGTCCTGAGCGTACTTAGCACTTCCGTTACAAAACAGACCGGAGACATGATTTACAGCGGAGCGCGACGGCGACAATTCCCCCGCATTGGGCAACGCACCACGCCTACGGAAACTCGATCACGGCACCATCAAGCGGCATCGATTCCTGCAGTTGGACAGGATGCGGAGTCCATGCTGCGGACGGCGACAACACTACGTCCTCGCCCGCCGTCCCTTCATTTGTGAAGCGAGCGAAGCGGAATGGGAGACCTTCGGACTCTTCAAAGGTGGGCCTGTTGCTCAGGTGGAAGTGCAGGTGTGGCGCAGCTGAATTTCCAGTGTCACCAAGGTGCGCGAGCACTTCTCCACGATGGACATGCTGCCCTGCGCGGACGCACAGGCTGCCAGGGCGAAGGTGCGCGTAATGTGCGAAGACGTCAGGCGCTATCTCCAGCACCACGAAGTTGCCATACAGCCCGCGGGCAGTCAGGTCACTCTCGTCTCCATGCTTGGACATTGGCTTGCCGTCTGGCTGACCGTCGCGTGCATCGCGCACTACGCCGTCCGCCACGGCCAGAACTTCGCTGTCGTAGCCGAACCAGTCAACATTCGCGGAGTCGTGAAGCTTGTCCGGGTCCACTTCCAACGCGTGACCGCGTTCATTCAGACCAACGAAGTCGATGGCGTAACGCTGCGGGATCGTTACAACTCCGTTGAGAGCGAGAAGGCTGCCCCAGTGATGCGAGTGCGAATTGCCGGGGCCCTCGCTGACAAGCCAGTTACGCCCTCCGCGCAGCGGCGGCGCGATAGTGATGGCTGCTCGTTGAGGAAGCGCCACGTTGACGCCCTGCAGTGTGCGCTTCACACCCTTCGCATCCTGAAAGCTCATGCGATGCCATAGGCTTGCGGGCGTCGCAGCCCCTTCGGGCAGCGTAATCCAGAGGAAGAACACCGTGCGACTGCCTGCGAGAAGCGTGACACCGTCCGGAGTCTCTTCAGGATGCGGCTTTGCGATATCAGCCAGTTCTTTTGCCTTGTAGGTAGCCAATGGCGTCGAAGAACTTTCAGAGAAGATGCTCAGTTCGCTCAAATGAAGTGGGCCGTTCGATGCGTAGAAATTCGTCACGTGCAATTCATATTCCAAATGCATACGGCCATCGCTGCCGCGGACGGGTGTCGGCGCCATGGGCACGCGGGCCTCGACCGGGGCGCTGAATTGCTGGGCTACAGCGGAGCCGGATTCCATCCCTATACACAGGAGACACGCAAGGCCGGCATTTAAGATACTCCTTGTTCGTTTCTTTCGCACTCGCTTCCGCCTTCTCTGAACTTGTTTGTTACGTTGCGCCATTCGGCGGGTGCTAGACCTGCGCCTCTAGATAGCTGATGAAGTCAGGGTCAGCGTTCAACATCTTCAGGATAGGCAGAATCACTCGCGGTCCGTTCGCGCTGTTGGTAAAAAGGATCACTCCAGCGCGCGATCCGGTTTCGAAGAAGCCCAGGGTAAACACGCCCTCGTCGAGGCCTGTGTGCATCAGGAACGTCTTGCCATGCGTCTTGATGACTTCCCATCCGGCACCAAAGCCCACTTCATCCGGGCAAACTTTGGCCAGTTTTCCAACGCACATCTCTGCCTTGCGATCGGTCAGTACGCTGTCGCGCAAGTTGCGGATGGCCGGCGTTTCACCTTCGCCGTACATCAGGCTTTCGACAAAGCTCGCGTACTGCGTGGGCGTCGTGTAGACCAGATCGGCGGCGACGAATTGAGTGGCGATCTGGGGCTTCAACCACTGGCCATCTTTATCGGTGGGCTGCGCGATGTTGCCGTCCATCCAGAGACGATGCGTGTAGGCGGTGTGAGTCATCCCCGCGGGATTGAAGATGAGGGTCTGAGCAAGGCTCTCGAAGGATTCGTCCGTCTTCTTTTCGGCAAAACGCGCTACATACTGATAGCCCTCGCCGGAGTACCCGAACGCTTTGCCGGGATCTTGCGTGAAGGCCAGCTTGCCATTCGTCTCGCGTCTCCAGTTGGCAAAGCCGGTCTGATGGTCGAGCGCCATCCGGGGCGTCAGCAGCTTTGCTCTAGGATCATCGGCAACATCCGGGTCCACCCAATACTTGTACATAGGCTCGTCAAGAGAGAGACGGCCTTTCGAAGCGAGGCGCAAGAGAACTTCCGCCGAGATGGGCTTCGACATGGAGGCGATGTTGTAGAACGTGGCGGTGCTCGTGGCTACTCCGGAGCTCTGCTCTCCGTAAGCTTCGGCAAGAGTCGTCTTCCCTCCCACGATCTGTGCGAAGGAGACGCTCGCTACGTGCTCACGCTGCAACAATGCGGGAATCGTTTGCTTTCGATCAGAGGATGACGTCTGCGCCGACGTCTGAAAGCCTTGAAAGACAAGGGACGTGACGAAAATTGGAATCAGAAATGTACGGACGCGCAGGCGGTAAGCCACGATAAGAAAAGCTCCTCTGTTCTGCATGAGCAGTGATGCTAAGTACGTATGGCTGCGGGGTTTGTTCCCGGAAAACTGCAAGCGAGCCGATTGGCCCTCTTAAGCGCGCTTCTCGTCAGTAATAAGTCTCGATGAGTGCATCATCGCAAATCCACTCATTGACCAGCGATGAGAACCGATGAGCATCTCTTGTCGGGTGCCGCACCTTGCAGTGGGGTGACGGCATATCGTTTTATCCAGCATTGCCGCGCGAAATGCAGGCCATGTAAAGGACAGAGCGTGGAAAGAATGGAAAGCCATGAATCCGGCTTCCCGCCCTTCCCACACTCTTTGGAAATCCCTACGCCCTCGACGACTGGATGTATGTCTTCTCATACCCACTCAGCTGGAACCATCGGCACCACAAGGGGGTTGTAACGGATGTCTCAGGTCCACAACGTAACGCCTGTCCCGCTACACTCAGTCCAGAAGACTTTGGGTTCTGAGCCCTGAACTCTGGGCCCTATGCCCGCTAATCCCTATATTCCCTGAGCCCTAACCCCTGGTTTGCGACCCTTTTCCCACAGGCGCGTCCAATCTCTATCCCTGAATCTTCGCCGGGGCTTCGTTTTCACGGTCCGGCGCGGATACACTAGGAGGCAACTCGCTGGCGGCCATAACGGCAGTCAGTCCTCTCCGCCGCAAAAGACCGCGGTGGTGGCCACGGTAATCGTCATTCGCAGACCGCGTCCTTGTTTCTGGTCCTGGTAGTTTTCAGCTCCATACGCGGGGGCGGCGGTTCGAAGGGGGAGCATGTTCGAACGCTACACAGAAAAGGCGCGGCGCGTTATCTTCTTCGCGCGCTACGAAGCGAGCCAGTTCGGCTCGCCCTACATTGAAACCGAACATCTCTTGCTGGGTTTGCTGCGCGAAGACAAGGCGCTCACCAATCGCTTTCTGCGCTCGCACGCCTCAGTAGAATCCATTCGCAAACAGATTGAGCAGCACACCACCGTACGCGAGAAGGTCAGCACGTCCGTCGACCTGCCTCTCTCCAACGAGTGCAAGCGCGTGCTTGCCTACGCGGCCGAGGAGGCCGAGCGTCTTTCGCACAAGCACATCGGCACAGAGCATCTTCTGCTGGGCTTGCTGCGTGAAGAAAAGTGCTTTGCAGCAGAGATCCTCACCGAGCGCGGCCTGCGCCTCCCCACCATTCGCGAGGAGTTGCAGCGCACCACGCAGGAGAAGCCCGCGCAGCAAAGCGGCGGCTCCAAGCAGCGCGGCGGTCAACAGGAGCAGTCTCTGCTCGCCGAATTCTCACGCGACCTGACCCAGGCCGCAGCCGATCAGCAGCTCGATCCGCTGGTGGGCCGCGACTTTGAAGTCGAGCGCGTGATCCAGATCCTCTGCCGCCGCACGAAAAACAACCCCGTGCTCATCGGCGAGCCTGGTGTCGGCAAGACCGCCATCGTCGAGGGCCTCGCGCAGAAGATCGCCGACGGCGAAGTTCCGAGCTTCCTCGCCGACAAGCGCGTCCTCTCGCTCGATCTATCGTTGATCGTCGCGGGCACCAAGTACCGCGGCCAGTTCGAAGAGCGCCTGAAGACCATCATGAAAGAGCTGATGGAGAATCAAAACTCCATCGTCTTCATCGATGAGTTGCACACGCTCGTCGGCGCTGGCTCGGCCGAGGGTTCGCTCGACGCCGCAAACATCCTCAAGCCCGCGCTCAGCCGTGGCGAGATCCAGTGCATCGGAGCCACCACCCCGGCGGAGTATCGCAAGTCCATCGAGAAAGATCGCTCGCTCGAACGCCGGTTCCAGGCCGTCAAGGTCCCGCCGCCGAACGAAGAAGATGCGATCAAGATCATCATGGGCATCCGTGAGAAGTACGAGAAGTTCCACGCCGTCAGCTACACCGACGACGCGATCACCTTCTCCGTCTCGCACTCCAACCGCTACATCCCCGACCGGTTCCTGCCGGACAAGGCGATCGATCTCATCGACGAAGCCGGTGCCCGCGTGAAGCTGCGCCAGACCACGCTTCCCGAAGAGCTCACCGAGGTCCAGAAGCGCATCAAGTTCATCGTGCACCGCATGGAGAACGCCATCGCGAACCACGAGTTCGAGAAGGCACGCTTCTACTCCGACGAGGAGCGCAAGGAGCGCGAGAACCTTCGCGTGCTGCGCGACAAGTATCACCTCGACGAGAACTCCGCCGGCATAGTCACACGTGAGGACATCGAAGACGTTGTCTCGCGCTGGACGGGCGTTCCGATCACCTCGATCAAGGAAGAAGAGACCCAGAAGCTGCTCCGCGTGGAAGAAGAGCTGCACAAGCGCGTCATCGCCCAGGACAAGGCCATCAGCGCCCTGGCCCGTGCGATCCGCCGCTCCCGTGCCGGTCTCAAAAATCCCGCTCGCCCCATCGGCTCGTTCCTGTTCCTCGGACCGACCGGCGTCGGCAAGACCGAAGTCGCGCGCACCCTGGCGCAGTTCCTCTTCGGTTCGGAGAAGTCGCTGATCCGCTTCGATATGTCGGAGTTCATGGAGAAGCACTCGGTCTCCAAGCTCATCGGCTCGCCTCCGGGCTACGTCGGATACGAGGAGGGCGGCCAGCTCACCGAGCGGGTCAAGCGCTCCCCCTACTCCGTCGTGCTGCTCGACGAGGTCGAAAAGGCTCATCCGGACGTCTTCAACCTGCTCCTGCAGGTCTTTGAAGACGGCCAGTTGACCGATGGCCTGGGCAACACCGTCGACTTCAAGAACACGATTATCGTCATGACCTCGAACATCGGAGCCAAGCACCTCATGAAGCGCGAGGGCCTGGGCTTCCAGTCGAGCAAGGACGAGATTGTGCTCGAGAAGATGCAGGAGATGGTGATGAGCGAGGTGAAGAGAACCTTCAACCCCGAGTTCCTGAACCGTCTCGATGAGGTCATCGTCTTTACGTCGCTGTCCGACTCCGACCTCATGCAGATCCTGGAGCTGCTGGTGCAGAGCCTCAACAGCAACCTGGTGCACAAGGCCATCACCATCTCGGTACAGGACGACGCCAAGCGCTGGATCCTGGACAAGACGCTGGTCGACCGCAGCTACGGTGCACGTCCGCTGCGCCGGGCGCTGCAACGTTACATCGAAGATCCTCTCTCCGAGGCGCTGATCGCCGGCCTGATCGCCGAACGGCCAGCCTTCCTGGAGGTCTACCTCGAGAACAACCAGCTTCACTATCGTCCGGTCGCCGCCGACGGCGAAGAGAAGGCAGCCGGCATGGCTCTCACGACCGTCTAACCGTAATCATTTTCTTGAAAACAATACGCTCCTGCCTGACAGCAGGAGCGTATTGTTTTACAGGAGGTGATTTACCAAGATGGATCGACGTGAATTTGCGGCACTTCTCCCCACTTTGCTCGCCGTTGGGGCCCTGCTTCCCGAAGCGGCCACCGCTCAAACCGGCACCATGGACCACCCAGTCATGGAACCCCCACCCCAGGCCCCACCAATGGCAATAAGCCCAAGGGAGTTCTTCCGGAGCTTATCTCCGGCGTCTACACTCCGGGCAAATCCTACGGCTCACAACCCAAGCGCACCTCCCAGCGATACCTCGCCGGAATGCTCAAAGCGGGCAACATCCAGATCGAGATGCACGAGACCCATCAGGAGGTCGGCGCTCTGCACGAGCCCACCGACAAGCATCTGCACAACGAGATCTGGCTGGTCAGAGAAGGTGTCTGCGAACTCACCACCAATGGCGTTACACGCCGCATGGAAGCAGGAGATATTGGCCTCTGCTGCGCCGGCGATCTGCACTACGTGCGCAACGCCGGCGACACTCCCTGCACCTATTTCGTCGTCACGATCGGCCCACCCGAACAATACAGTTAGAACAACTAAAAGCCCCATCTCACCATGCGTAGAACGCGTAGTGAGATGGGGTTTCTTGATTTATCCGTAGATCTGCTTCAGACCAGCTTCTGAACCGACTTCGCGGCCTTGGACGCAGCCCCGCTGGCTGCATCTAGCGCATCGTCAAACTGATCTTTGCTGCGTTCGATCAGCTTCTGAGCCTCACGGCTCAGATACTCGGCCTGATCCCTGAGGTAATCGCCGGCCTCTTCCAACGCCTCTCCGGCGTCTTCAATCCCGCGCTTCAGCTTCTTGCGTGTCTGCGCTCCCGATTGCGGAGCGTAGAGCAACGCGGCAACACCCCCAGCCAGGGCTCCGAATCCTAGCGCGATCCAAAATTCCTTATTACGCATGGCATACCTCCGTTTGGTCTAACTCACTAACTCAGCAGGTGAGATTCAAGCCTATCGCAACAGGTTGGTCACTCCCGTTATTTTCTGAAAATACCGGCTCAAACGAGACCGGCGATCTCCATCGCTTTCACAAAGACTCGCGCAAACATCACCCTGTCCAATCGACCGGTGTTCGTGTTCCGCAAGGAAGGATGATAGCTGCCCAGCAGCGTAACTCCGTGGGGCAGAAGATACTCCGCCCCGTGCCCGAAGACATAGGCAGACCTGCGTTCGATCACGCCGCTGGCCACCAGATGCGCTAAATAGCCATCCCAGGCGATCTTCCCGAGGCACACCACCACGCGCACTCCCGGCAAGGCTTCGATCTCAGCCGTCAGGTGTCCGGAGCAGTTCCGTATCTCTTCCGGCTTCGGCTTATCCCCCGGTGGAGCGCACCGAACGACAGAGCTGATCCAGAGATTGCGAAGTTTCAAGCCATCTTCACGTGCGACAGCCTTTGGCTTGGTCGCCAAGCCCAGCTCATGGAGCACCGGATACATGAAGTCGCCGGAACCATCCCCCGTAAACGGCCTTCCGGTCCGATTGGCTCCGTGCGCTCCCGGAGCCAGACCCATGACATGAATCCTGGCCTTCGGGTCGCCAAAGCCAGGAACGGGCCGCGCCCAATAGACCTCATCCCGATAGGCTTTGCGCCGTGTCTCGCCGATACCGCGGCAGTACTCACGCAGGCGCGTACAGCGTTCACAAGTGGTGATTGCTTCGTGTAACTCCTGCAATACCAGCAATTTCTTCGAAGAGCGTGTACTCTTCCCTTGATTGATTTTTGACTGTTTGTCCAAAAGCTTCACGTTGGCCGATGATAGAGCAGTTCGCCTCCTGGTGCACCCCGAAGACATCGGAGAGAATAGCTCTACGTCAGGATTTCCATTTGCATCCAACCATCAGATCCTGATGGCGTCTCTTCCATAGAGTCACCATCAGGCATTTGCTCGTACAGCGGGGCCGGGCAAAGCCGGTCCAAGAGAGATTTGCTCCATGAAGTTTGAAATGCCTAACTCCGGCAGCTCCCGTTCCTCCTGGTTCGGGCGCTGGAGCACTTCAGGCTGGATGACCCCCAGTTTGATCGCTACGGTTTGCCTGATCCTCGCACTCGGCTCCTACGAACACTCCCAGGGCAATCTGCATCGTCTGCGGGCAACGTCCACGAATCACGTTCAACCGCAAGGGCCGGGCGGTCAGGATCCAATCCGCATCTCGCGGTCTCTCCGCGAAAACGGCGATGGGCCTGAGTTCATCTCTGCCACGCTGTTGCCGGGTCGAGGCTTCAACCTTTGGCAGCTCACCGCTTCCCTCCCGGGCCGAGGTGAGGTCTCCCTGCTGGTCTCCCCGCCTGTATCCCAGGCCGCGCAGATCCTCTCCGGGCTGGACAACGATGACAACGGCAGCGCCTCGACCAACTACGGTGGCGCCTTCCTCGCTCCCTGGGCAGCGCAACTGACCGGCTTTCCGGCGCCGGGAAGCGGCGTCCTGCAAACTGTCTGGGAAGGGCAGCGGCTCACCTTCCCTGCCAGCATTCCTGGTAGCCCTGTTTCGACGGAAGGCCTTCTGCTGGCACGCGGTGCAGATGCCGTGAAGACGTCTTCCCTGCCAGACGGCCAATCCGCGGAGGCAACCTTCAGTGCCAGTTCGTTTTCCGGCAACTGGCCCTCCAATACCGATGTCACCATCCTCGTCGAACTTTCAGGCCACTCCCTCGACCTCACGATGACGGCGCATAATACCGGCAACACCTCTGAGCCGATGGGACTGGGATGGCATCCCTACTTCGCCATCCCCAGCGGAGACCGAGCCCATGCCATGCTCGTCATCCCCTCCCTCAACCTTGTAGAGGCCGCGGATCGCTCCACTGGCGTATCCAGCGGACGCATGACTCCGATTCAAGGCACGTCCTACGACTTCCTCCACGCCAGCGGAACTCCGTTGGGCCACATCTCGCTGGACGAAACCTACGTCAATCTTCACGGCAGCCTCATCTCCGATGGCCCGATTGCGGAACTGCGGGACCCGGCGGCCGACTACGGCCTGCGCGTCATTCCACTGACCCCTAACATTACAAACCTGCGCGTCATCGCCCCCGAAGACAAACCCTGGGTCTCGATCGGGCCCAACACAAATCTCAGCAACCCGTTCGGCAGCGAATGGGGACATACGGACATGAGCAAATCGGGCATCGCTATTCTGAAGCCCGGCGAAAGCATGCAATGGAAGGTACGCGTCGAAATCTTTTCCTTGACAGGCCCTTGGCGTCCCTCCCACAACCACTAAGCCCGGCGGCAACGTCCCGCGTGCACAGCTTGCCGTTTGACCCTACCGCCGCAGCCTCGTATCCTTGTCACTGGCGAGCGGTTACTGGCACGCGGCGCAATCTCTGCGCTTTTTTGAAGGCAATGCCACCGCCAAAACCTCTGGAAGGCAACAAACTTGACCCCCTCAAATACGATTCAAGACACGAACGAAGAGACTCTTGCCCCTGCAGTACAGCCCTCCGACGCGCTCGAACAGAGCCACGAAGGCCATGATCACGATCACGCAGGCCACGATCATCAGCACGCGCCCACGCTGAACCCCGAGCTCACACGCTCCATCGAAGTCGAAGCGCCTGCCGCTGACGTCGATAAGGCCTTCCGCCAGGTGATCAAGCGCTACACCAAGCTGGCGCGCATTCCCGGCTTCCGCGCCGGCAAGGTGCCCGAGGCGATGATCAAGTCGCGCTTCGGCAAGGAAGTCCGCCAGGAAGTTCTCGAGTCGCTGGTCTCCGACCGTTTCCGGAAGGCTTTGGAAGAGCAGAAGATCAACCCTGTCTCGCAGCCCCAGGTCTCCGAACTGTTCCTCGTTGAAGGTCAGCCCCTCCGCTTCAAGGCCACCTTTGAAGTGCTGCCGGAGATCAATATCGACGGCTACGATTCCATCTCCGTCCAGCGCCCCGACTCTACGCTGACCGAGGAAGAGTACCAGGCCGAGCTGGCCAATGTTCTCGACCGTCACGCCACCGTTGAGCCGGTTGAAGAAGACCGTCCGCTCGTCGACGGCGACTGGGCTGAGATCGGCTTCCAGGGCCAGGTTCAGGAACTCGCCCAGACCGTAACCGAAGACGGCCTCGAGAGCGCTTCGAACGCTCAGCCCATCACCGGCGAAGACGTACTCATCGAGATCGGCGGCAAGAATACGCTGTTCGCGTTCACGGAAGCTCTGCGCGGCGCGAAGGTTGGCCAGGAGCTTACCTTTGAGGCCAGCTATCCCGCCGAGTTCGGCGAAGCTCGCCTTGCCGGCAAGACCGTCAGCTACGACGTCACCGTGAAGTCCATCAAGCGCAAGGACTACCCCGAGCGCGACGAAGAGTTCGCCAAGCAGCTCGGACCCTACGAGAACTGGGGCGACTTCGAGACCAAGCTGCGCGAGCATGCCGGCTCACGCAAGAAGGACGCGCTCGAAGCCCAGGCTCGCGACAAGATGCTCGATGAGTTGGTGGAGAAGTTCAACTTCCCGCTGCCCGAGACATTCGTCCAGCAGCAGATCGATGCCCGCCTGGAGCGCGGCCTGCGCGCACTCGCACAGCAGGGCATGAGCTCCGATGCGATGCGTCAGCTCGACTTCGGCCGTCTGCGCGAAGCGCAGCGCGATCAGGCCGTCAAAGAGGTCAAGGCCTCGATGATCCTGGACCGCGTGGCCGAGCGCGAGACTGTTGAAGTCTCCGACGAGGACCTGGAGCGCGAGCTCTTGATGCTCTCCATTCAGTCGCGCGAGCCCTACGACGCGCTGCGCAAGCGGCTCACCGAGGACGGCTCTCTCGATCGCATCCGCGAGCAGATGCGCCGCGAGAAGACCGGTGCCGCCCTCTTCGAAAAAGTCGCCTCCTAGTGCTTTCGGGCATGACCTCCTCGTAGTGGATTCAAAGCCACGAGGAGGTCATGCTTTTCCCCAACCCACCTGCCTGTATCCTGAGCAGGCTGAAAGAAAGAGAGAGCTATGGGACTCATACCAATGGTGCTCGAGCAGACGAGCCGGGGCGAACGCTCCTACGATATTTACAGCCGTCTGCTGCGCGACAACATCATCTTCCTGGGCACGCCGATTGACGATAACGTCGCCAATCTCATCATTGCGCAGATGCTCTTCCTCTCCGGCGAAGACCCAGAGAAGGACATCCAGCTCTACATCAACTCTCCCGGCGGCTCGATCTCGGCAGGTCTCGCGATCTACGACACCATGCAGTACATCAAGAACGATGTCGTGACCTTCTGCATCGGCCAGGCCGCGTCCATGGGCGCCTTCCTGCTGATGGCCGGCAAGAAGGGCAAGCGCTTTACGCTGCCCAACTCGCGCATCCTCATCCACCAGCCGTCGATGGGCGGTCTGGGCGGACAGGCCACAGACATCGACATCCATGCCCGCGAGATCCTGCGCATTCGCGAACTCACCAACCGCCTGATGAGCGCCAACACCGGCCAGCCGCTCGACCGCATCGAGCGCGACGTGGAACGCGACTTCATCATGACCGCACCGCAGGCCAAAGAGTACGGCATCATCGACGACATCATCGACCGGCCGCGCACATAGAACGAGTGACAAGTGGGAAGTGATAAGTGGCAAGTGACCTCAATTGAGGTCACTTGCCACTTATCACTTCCCACTTGTCACTCGTTTTTACCCCGTACCACCCTCGACACCCAGTATCTAACTGCATAGGTCTGCCCTGTTTCAAACCGGTTTTCCCGCACCCGCAGGTGTAAACTCTAGGTTGTTGCGTGGCGATCTGCCGATCACTTGCGGCAGCCTGACACAAAGGAGTTACACCCCACTATGAAGACCTCCCGGGGCTCGGAAGATTCCCTCCGCTGTTCGTTTTGCCACAAATCACAGGATGCTGTCGCCAAGCTGATCTCTTCGCCCTCCGACTATCCTCGTGCCTATATCTGCGACGAGTGCGTGGCTGTCTGCAACTCGATCCTCGAAGACGACAAGGGCGATACCCAGGCCGGCGCAGCCCCTGCGCATCTTCCCAAGCCTGCGGAAGTGAAAGCGTTCCTCGACGAGTACGTCATCGGCCAGGAGATCACCAAGAAGAAGCTCGCCGTTGCCGTCTACAACCACTACAAGCGCGTGCAGATGAACCGCACCCGCGGCAATGACGTAGAGCTTGCTAAGTCCAACATTCTATTGGTCGGCCCCACAGGCTCCGGTAAGACCCTGCTTGCCCAAACGCTGGCCAAGATGCTCGACGTTCCCTTTGCGATCGTCGATGCGACCACGCTGACCGAAGCCGGCTACGTCGGCGAAGACGTCGAGAACATCCTGCTCAAGCTGCTGCAGGCCGCCGAAGGCGACGTCACGAAGGCACAGCAGGGCATCATCTACATCGATGAGATCGACAAGATCGGCCGCAAGGACGAGAATCCCTCCATCACCCGCGACGTCTCGGGCGAAGGCGTGCAGCAGGCGCTGCTCAAGCTGCTCGAAGGCACCGTCGCCAGCGTTCCGCCCCAGGGCGGCCGCAAGCATCCGCACCAGGAGTTCACCATCGTCGACACGACGAATATCCTGTTCATCTGCGGTGGAGCGTTCGTCGGACTTGAAAAGGTCATCGGTCGGCGCATCGGGAAGAAGGCGCTGGGTTTCAAGGCCATCTCCGATCCCAACGCCAAAGAGGCCGACGTTACCCCCATCCGCGCCCAGCGCGATTCCGAGCTGCTCCGCAAGGCCGAACCGCAGGATCTCCTCAAGTACGGCCTGATTCCTGAGTTCGTTGGCCGTCTGCCCGTGCTGGGCATTCTCGACGAGCTGGACGAAGCTGCGCTCATCGAGATTCTCACCAAGCCGCGCAACGCCATTCTGAAGCAATACGCGAAGCTGTTCGACTACGAGGGCGTCAAGGTCATCTGGACCGACGATGCGGCCCGTGCCATCGCGCGCGAGGCGTTGACCCGCAAGGTTGGCGCGCGCGGCCTGCGCATGATCCTCGAAGAGCTCATGCTCGACCTGATGTACCACGTCCCCGGCAACAAAAAGGTGAAGGAACTCATCATCACCGAAGAGATGGTGCTCTCGCGTGATATCACCATGCCGGTGATTCTCGAAAAAGCCGGATAACGGTAATCAGAGCTATTTAGCGATACGAAAAGGGCTGAAGGCTGGATTTCCTGGTTATTAACCAGGAAATCCAGCCTTCAGCCCTTAAATTTTTCTTCGGCCTAACGGGCTATTGGCCATAAATCGTCGTCCCATGTGCAATTCCCCGCCCCGGAGTGCGCGTACAATTTCCTCCATGCCGGGCTCGCGCATCGTTCCTGCGTGATGCACGTCTAATCGGGAGACCTTATGACTAACGACGAACGCAATCTACTCAACGGCGCTCAACGCAAACTCCCGATGATGCCCATCCGCGAGATGGTCATCTTCCCTCACATGATGGCTCCCTTCGTCGTCGGCCGCGAATCCAGCGTCCGCGCCCTCGAAGAAGCCCTCAACGGAGACCGCCGCATCTTCCTCGCGACGCAGCATGACGCCGCTGTCGATGAACCCACCGCCGAAGACATCTACACCGTCGGTGTCATCGGCAACATCGTCCAGTCCGTGCGCATGCCCGACGGCAATATCAAGGTGCTGGTCGAAGGCGTCGAGCGCGCTCGCGCCAGTGCGGTGAACGACGACGATGGCTTCTTTGTGGCCACCGTGCGCACCTCGCTCGTCGAGCTCACGCCCACTCCGCAGACCGAGCAGCTCGTCGTCCGCGTGCACCAGCTCTTCGATCAGTACAACAAGCTCCAGCAGTCGCTCAACCAGGAGACGACAGCGGCGCTGCGCACGGACGAGCCCGCCAAGCTGGCGGACGTCATCGCCGCAAACCTCCAGCTCTCCATCGAAGAGAAGCAGCAGATCCTCGAAGTCTTCGATCCCGAGGTACGTCTCTCGCGCATCGCCGACACTCTCGACATCGCCATCGAGAAGCTGAACATGGACCGCACCATCTCCTCACGGGTAAAGCGCCAGATGGAACGCGCCCAGAAGGAGTACTACCTCAACGAGAAAATCAAGGCCATCCAGAAGGAGCTCGGCCGCGGCGAGAAGTCCGAGTTCGATGAGCTGAAGAAGAAGATCGAAGAAGCTGGCATGACCGCCGAGGTCAAGGAAAAGGCCCTGCAGGAGCTGAAGAAGCTCGAAGCCATGCCGCCGATGTCCGCCGAGTCCACCGTCTCGCGCAACTACCTCGACTGGCTGCTCGCCGTGCCCTGGAAGAAGCGCAGCAAGGAGATTCGCTCCATCGCAAACGCGGAGCAGACCCTCAACGAAGACCACTACGGCCTCGAGAAGATCAAAGACCGCATCCTGGAGTTCCTTGCGGTACGCCAGTTGGTAAAGAATCCGAAGGGCTCGATCCTCTGCTTTGCCGGACCTCCGGGCGTCGGCAAGACCTCGCTTGGCATGTCCATCGCAAAGGCTACCGGCCGCAAGTTCGTACGTATGTCGCTCGGCGGCGTGCGTGACGAGGCCGAGATTCGCGGGCATCGCCGCACTTACATCGGCGCTCTACCGGGGCAGATCATCCAGTCGATGAAGAAGGCCGGCACCAAGAACCCGGTCATCATGCTCGACGAGATCGACAAGATGGCCTCGGACTTCCGCGGCGATCCAGCCAGTGCCCTGCTCGAAGTGCTCGACCCCGAGCAGAACAACACCTTCCAGGATCACTACCTCGACGTCGAATACGACCTGTCCCAGGTTCTCTTCGTCGCTACGGCGAACGTCCTGCACACCATTCCCGGCCCGCTGCAGGACCGCATGGAGATCCTGCGTCTCACCGGCTACACCGAAGTCGAGAAGCTCGAGATCGCCAAGCAGTACCTGGTGAAGAAGCAGCTCGAAGCCACCGGCCTCAACGCCGAGCAGATCAGCTTCACCGACGATGCCCTGCGGGAGATCATCCGCAACTACACACGCGAGGCCGGCGTCCGCAACCTGGAGCGCGAGATCGGCAATCTCTGCCGCAAGGTAGCGCGCAAGGTCGTCGAGAACTCCGCGCATACCATCGTAGTCACCCCAGAGGTCCTGAACGATCTGCTTGGCGTGGCCCGGTATCGCGATTCTCAGGTGCAGGAGAAGTCCGAGGTCGGCCTCGTCACAGGGCTTGCCTGGACGGAGATGGGTGGCAGCATCCTGCAGACCGAGGTCCAAGTGCTCGACGGCAAGGGCAAGATGACTGCCACCGGCCAGCTTGGCGACGTGATGCAGGAGTCCGCACAGGCTGCCCTGACCTACATCCGCTCGCGCTCGCAGCATCTAGGCCTGCCGCGTGACTTCTATCGCAGCATCGACATCCACGTCCACGTTCCCGAAGGCGCTATCCCCAAGGACGGCCCGTCAGCGGGCATCACGCTGGCCACGGCTCTTGCCAGTGCGCTGACCAAGATTGCGGTGCGTCGCGATATCGCCATGACCGGCGAGATCACGTTGCGCGGCAAGGTACTGCCCATCGGGGGCCTGAAAGAGAAGCTGCTCGCGGCCCATCGCGCGGGCATCTTTGAGGCGATCCTTCCTGCCGACAACCGCAAGGACCTGGCGGACTTTCCCGAGCTCATCAAGAGCACGATGAAGCTGCACTGGGTCGAGCAGATGGACGAGGTGCTGGAGATCGCATTGACCTCCAAGCTGCCGAAGCTCGCAGAGGAGTTGCCCGAAGCACTCGCGGATGCAGTTCCCTTGATTCCGCCTTCGCACGAAGCCTCGGCTAACATCAGCCCCCACCAGTAAGCGAAGCATTCGATCTGTTTGTAACTCAGAAGGGGCGACCTAGGTTCATATAGGTCGCCCCTTCTGAGCCTTGAAGACCATCAAACCCACCACCAGATAACAGCGACGGCCCTCGTTGCATCTACCTCTTAAATCGCTGTACTGGAGGCTGGACGTGGAAACTATCGTTGTCGTGATTCTCGCCCTTTTGCTGCTCGGTTCACTCCCTCTCTACCCATACTCGCGTGGCTGGGGATATCGCGGCAGCGGCGCCCTGGGCACGATCCTTATGATCGTCATCATCCTCTGGCTGCTGAAGTGGTTCTAATCCGGTAGTGCATTCCGGATCTTCGCGAATAAGATGAAGGGGCGCGGTACGGAGCGCCGCCCTTCATCATGATCACTGCCCCTACGACCTCGACCAACCTCTACCTCAGCGATCTCGCACCCAACAGCACGCAGTCCGAGATACGCGCCATGACAGTCGCCTGCTCTGCGGTCGACGGCATCAACCTCGCGCAGGGCGTCTGCGATACCGATCCGCCGCACCCTGTCGTCGAAGCTGCCATCGCTGCCATCCGCTCCGGCCATAACATCTATACGCGCCTCGACGGCATCGCTCCTCTGCGCGAGGCGATCGCCCAGAAGTTCGCCACCTTCAATGGCCTGTCCGTCGATCCGGACCGCGAAGTCCTCGTTACCAGCGGAGCCACGGGTGCGCTGCACGCCGCCCTGCTCGCGCTGCTCAACCCGGGCGACGAGTGTCTGGTGCTGGAACCCTTCTACGGCTACCACGTCAGCACCCTGCGCTCGCAGCGCGTCCTTCCTGTCATCGTTCCGCTTGATGCCCCAGACTGGCGACTCGACCTCGACCGCCTGCGGGCCGCGATCACGCCGCACACTCGAGCGATCATCCTCAACTCCCCGTCGAACCCCTCCGGCAAGGTCTTCACCCAATCAGAGCTAGAAGCTCTCGCCGGGTTCTGCATCGAGCACGATCTCTTCGTCTTCACCGATGAGATGTACGAGTACTTTCTCTACGACGGCGCGCGTCACATCAGCCTCGCCACGCTGCCCGGCATGGCAGAACGTACCATCACGATCTCCGGCTTCTCCAAGACCTTCTCGGTCACAGGATGGCGTCTCGGCTATCTCGCAGCCGACGCGCGCTGGCTGCCGTCCATCGGCTACTTCCATGACCTCACCTACGTCTGTGCACCATCGCCCCTGCAACACGGCGCTGCCGCAGGCCTGCTGGCCCTGCCTGCGTCGTTCTACGAAGAGATGGCTGTTGAATACCAGGCCAAGCGTGACGCTATCTGCGCGGCCCTGATGCACGCGGGTCTTACTCCTTCTATCCCCACAGGCGCGTACTACGTGCTCGCCGACGCAACTCGTATCCCGGGCGCGGATGCCAAACAGAAGGCCCGCAGGTTGCTCTCCGATACAGGCATCGCGGCTGTCGCGGGTTCAGCGTTCTTCGGCAGCAATGCGGATGGGACGAATCGTGGCGAAAACCTTTTGCGCTTCTGCTTTGCGAAAAAGGAAGAGGAACTGGAAGAAGCGTGCCAACGATTGACCTCTTATCGCAGTTAGATATTTTGTGCCAGATACTGAGGATCGCATGTACGCTTCCACCTCAACGCTCTGAGATACTGGATCGCTTAGGGAAGGCAGGGGCTATGGCATTTCGGAATCGAACAGTCACTCGCGTTGGTCTGCTTTTAGCTACAGTTGCCGCAATAACGCCAGGAGCCCTGGTGACCCACAGCAATGCGCAGCAACCCACTCCCCCGTCTTTTGAAGTGGCCACGGTGAAACCCAGCGATCCCCAAAAGCCTTTGCCGCCTTCTCTCAGATTCTCGCCCAACAGACTTAGCGTCGGCAGCATGACGCTACAAGACCTCATCTCCATTGCCTACAACCTGACTTATGGTGCCGATCAGCAGATTTCAGGCGGGCCAGATTGGATACGCTACGAGAAGTTCGACGTCGTGGCAAAAGAGGATGAAACCGTCGCAGCACATCTCCATAAGCTTCCCCTTGAACAGCAAGGAGACGAAAACAGGAGGATGCTACGCGAATTACTCGCAGAGCGGTTCGCACTAAAAGTGCACCATGAGACAAGAGATTTATCTACTTATGTGTTGTCGATAGCAAAGGGTGGGCCAAGACTGAAGCCTGTCGTATTGGATCCACATCTTCCTGCAAATATTCCCCCCAACCGGATAAACGTTATGGGACGGGGGTTTCTGGTAGGACATGATGCCGATACCGCTTTGTTGGTGAAGGTGCTCAGCGGACAGCCTGAAATGGATGGTCACATAGTGATCGACAAAACGGGACTTACCAGAAGATATGACTTCACCTTAAAGTGGGAGCCTGACTCGATGACAGACGGCCCATCATCCAAGGCTGAAACCAACAGTCAATCGGAGTCTTTACCTTCGTTTTTCACCGCGCTGCAAGAGCAGCTTGGCCTCAAGCTGGCCTCCTCTAAGGAGCCTGTAGATGTGGTGGTGGTCGATTCTGCTGACAGACCTTCTGAAAACTAGAAAATCTCCTCTGAAGTGGACGAGATCGGCAACGTGACCATAATGTTTACGCCCCTCCGAATGCGGGGGTCCTTCGCCGATGGCTCAGGATGACGGCGAAAAACAAGCAACAACAAAGACAAAGGGCGACGAGAATCTCTCGTCGCCCTTCATCTTTCGCTAAACCCTACTTAGAAACTTCCACCCGCAATCGACGGGATCAACATCACTTCATCCCCATCTTCAAACTGGTGCGCATCTCCGCCGAGAAACCGGATGTCTTCATCGTTGATGTAGACATTGATAAACCGGCGCAGCTTGCCGTTCTCATCCTTCACGTTCTGGGCCAGAGCGGGAAACTTGGTGTCGAACTCCGCAATCAATGCGGGAAGATCCTTCGCCTCTGAATCAAACGCCTTCTGACCTTCCGTATGCCGCGCCAATGCCGTCGGCAACACTACCTTCACGCTCACTGTACTCCTCCTGCCAATACCAGTTCCTGGGCCGCACCCACAAGCGAACCGTCAACCTCACGAATGTACTCATCGAACGCCGCAAGCTTCGGCTTGACCGCGCGCTCCACTTCAAAGCGGCCTTCCAGCGCATCGGTCGTCTTGAGGCCGTTGCCCGTAATGCACACCACTGTCGTTTCGTCGCGAGAGATGCGGCCATGCGAGTAGAGCCGCGCCGTGACAGCCGTCGTGACGCCGCCGGCAGTCTCGGTAAAGATGCCTTCTGTCTCGGCGAGTTCCTGAATGCCGGATACGATCTCGACGTCCGAAACGTCCTCGGCCCATCCGCCTGTCTCGCGAATCATCTTCGCCGCCGCCGGACCGTCCGCGGGATTGCCGATAGCCAGTGAACGTGCGATGGTGTTCGGACGCTGCGGCTCGATGTAATCCCAGCCCTCCTTCACCGCGTGCGAGATCGGAGAGCAGCCCGTGGCCTGTGCACCAAAGAAGCGCACATTCTTGTGCTCTACCAGACCCAGGGCAATCAACTCCCTGAAGGCCTTGCGAATCTTGCGAATCAGCGAGCCGCCGGCCATCGGCACAACGACGTTGTCCGGCAGACGCCAGCCAAGCTGCTCGGCGATCTCATAACCAACCGTCTTCGAGCCCTCGGCGTAGTAAGGCCGCAGATTTACGTTCACGAAGCCCCAGTTGTACTCATCCGCAATCTGCGTGCAGAGGCGGTTCACGTGATCGTAGTTGCCGTCGATCCGCACCAGCCGCGCGCCATACACCTGGGTGTTCAGAATCTTTGCCGCTTCGAGATCGGACGGGACGAGGATGCAGGCCCGCAGTCCCAGGCGCGCGGCCTGCGCCGCCACCGAGTTCGCCAGATTGCCCGTCGACGAGCAGCCTACCGTCGTAAATCCAAACGCCTGAGCGTTGGCCAGCGCGACGGAAACCACGCGGTCTTTAAAGCTCAACGTAGGAAAACACACGGCGTCGTTCTTTACGTAGAGATTGTCAGCGCCGATGCGCTTGCCCAGGTTCTTCGCGCGAACCAGCGGCGTGAAGCCTACCGGCAGGTCGGGCTGGAAGCCCTCGGGGATCGGAAGCAGCTCTTTGTAGCGCCAGATGTTCGCGGGCCCCGCAGCGATCGACTCGCGCGTAAAGCGTCCGCGCACGGACTCCAGGTCGTACTGGACTTCCAGGGGAGCAAGGCACTCGGAGCACGCCGAGAGAGGAACATTGCCATAACTCTTACCGCACTCGTTGCAGCGCAGTTCATACTTCGTACAAGAAGACACCATCATCAGCTCCGATGGCCGAAGGGTTCTGGTCTTGTGAACGCCACTCTCAATTGTCTGGGAATTGGGTACGGAGAATCGTGGAATACAGGCTCAATAGACGGGTCTGCTTCCACCGAACCTCATGTGCCCTGTTCCCAGGAGAGAGTTGACACCGGTACTTTATTCTGTCCGGTTGTCGTGGCGTCACAGGGCTCGTCCCTCAACCACTCTGCATGAAATTCGACCCGCCGAAGCGGATGGAATAGATATTTTGTATCACGTCGACAGAGCCATCGCAAGCTTTGGCCAAATAACTTTGGTGTCAGTCTTGGCACAAAAGCAAGATAGAGGGGCCTATTTGCTCTTGTTCACGCCCCCTACAGAAGCGTCATCCTGAGCGTAGCGCCTCGCGCTTTCTGCGAGGTGCGCAGTCGAAGGACCCCGAAGGGATTCATCTCACCCATGCTACTAGAACCTTTTTCAGCACGAAGCTCCAGGCTCGAGCGCCTGAGGTTGAAAAGGTGCGAAGGATATGGGCAATAGAGCACTCTCGGGGTCCTTCGACTCCGCGTCCCAAAAAACCGGGACGCTTCGCTCAGGATGACGAATCTGTGGTGAGGTAAAACAAAACTACGATACCGCTACCTTGATATCGATTAGTAACGCCAGGACTTTACGTCAGCCCCCGCTGGAGCTGACTGGATCATGTGATCGGCCATCAACGGCAGCACGCGCTGAGTCCAGTTCGCACTGTTCTGCTGCATGGTGTATTCCGAAGGCCCACCCGTGTAGCAATGCGGCATACCGGGGCCATACTGGAACGTCGCATCGGAGTGCGGGTTTGAGGTCGCCTCAAGCTGGTTCTGGAGCAGATGGACAGCATTATTCAGGAAATACGTATCGCCGTCGCCTACTGCAATATGTAGCTTGCCTTCCAGCTTCGGTCCCAGGGTGCTCCAATCCCGCTTGAGGATCGCAGCCATATCGTAGTGATCGTGCCAGTAGGCCACTACTTTTTTATCGATCACGCCCGTAACCGGATCGAGAACCTGGGCAGGATAACCGTCCGCACCAGCGGGCGAAAAGATCGCCTGCCAGATGGCCCATTGCTCCGTCGAGCGGCCGTGGGTCCCGAGGACATTCTCGAAGGCAAACTCTCCCTCGGCCGTGGCAATGACGGTGCCATCCGGCTTGCGGTCTCCGGCGGTAGGAATCTGTGCAAAATCGCCGTCCAGATGGAAGGCATTGGGGCTGTCGTAGAGATTGATGTTCTGATAGGCGTGAAAGTCGACCGGATCGGGGCAAGCGGCATACGCGCCGTTGTAGTTATCGGGGTAGAACACCTGCGTTGCAAGCGCCTCCCAGCCGCCCGTTGAGCCGCCGTAAGTCGCGCGGGCCCAGCCCTGTCCGATGCCACGGTACATCTTCTCAACGGCCGGAATCAGCTCGTCATTGACTGCTGCGCCGTAAGGTCCAACGTTCGCCGAATCGACGACGTAGGAGTCGTCATAGTAGGGGTTGGCATTCTGCACATAGAGGATGATGACCCGCGGCAGGCGGCCCGAGGTCCAGTCCTGAAACAGGCGATATCCGGCATCTCCGCCACGACGACTACGGCTAGCCTCTGCGCTGGGCTTGGTGGCCAGGAACGCAGGCCCCGAACTCGCATGATAGTGGTCCTGATAAACGACCAGCGGATACTTTGCGTCCGGATGCTCATCGAAGCCGTCGGGCAGCAGAATCCACGCGCCTAGATAGGTGTCCCGCCCCCAGAACTTGCTCAGCTTCTCGCTCTTGAACTTCATGTACTTGAGCCACTTGGCCCCAGGGTCTTTGGCGGCCATCACAGCAGGGTCCTGATCCGTGCCTTCGATGGGAGGAATGACCTTGTCGAGCGTGATCTTCAGATTCAGCGGCGATTTCGCGTCGACATGGAGCTTTACCGGCGTGCTGTAAGGATTGCCCGGCTTGCGGTTCCACTTCTGGCCTTCTCCCTTGTCGGGAGGAAGCCAGACGTTCTTGCCGGTCTCAAGATGAAACTGCTCGTAGACATTGAAGACCGCCTGAACGCTGTAGTCTCCCGGCGGAAGCTCCGTCAGAGAGTGCAGAGGATAGCCAAAGGTCTTGGCATCGATCACGATCGGCTTGCCGGGAGTAACGCCCTCCACGTCCACACCAAAGCCCTGCGCAGACTGGTAGTTCTCCGACAGCTCCATGCGCGGCTCGGTGCGGTCGTTTTTGGAGATGACCAGAATCAGGCGGCCATGAAGCGGAGCCGTGCCTGGAACGCTGACTTCAATGCGCTGAGCGAGCATCTTCGCCCCGGTAACAGCAAGAGCACAGCAGACAAACGCAATGGAGAGGAGAGGCTTCCGCATAAGATCCTTCAGGCAGGAGATGTGTCGAGACGGACAGAATAGCAGTCCACCTCTACGACTCACTATCACCTGCACGGCAAGTAATCCCACGCATTCGTAAATGCCATACCGTGGGATATCCCGGCGACCCTCTCGACGTCCATGAGATCCTGTCTGGCCCGGCCACAGGCCAACGCACGGTACGATAGAACTTATGAGCTATACACGACACGTCGTCTCGCACCTGCGGAAAGACCTCCGCATCGAGTGGCGCGCGAAGGATTCGATCAACGGCATGCTGTTCTTCTCGCTGCTGGTGGTCGTCGTGTTCTCGCTGGCCTTCGATCCGACGTCCTACCCGACCGTTGCCCGGCAGATCAGCGGAGGCCTGCTGTGGGTCGGGCTGCTCTTCGCCGCGATGACCGCGCTCAACCAGTCCTGGTCGCGCGAGCTGCGGAATCACGTCCTCGACGCCCATCGGCTCGCTCCGTCGTCGGCCTCGACCCTCTTCCTCGGCAAGGCGCTGGCAAACTTTCTCTTCGTCAGCGGGGTCGAGATCGTGCTCGCGCCGGTCTTCGCGATCTTCTACAACCTGCACCCGCTCGGACAGGTCTGGTACCTGCTGCTGATCCTGCCCCTGGGCACCTGGGCCCTGGTCTGCAACGGAACCTTCTTCGCCGCGCTCAGCCTGCGCACGCGCAATCGGGAACTGCTGCTCCCCCTGGTGCTCCTGCCCATCTCCGCTCCGGCCCTGTTGGCGATGATCCAGGCCACCACCGCCGTGCTGACGGGCGACTCCGAACCCGGTCTCTGGCTGCGCGGACTCGTCGGCTACGACCTCATCTTTACGACACTTTGCATACTGTTATTCGACCTCGTGCTGCGCGAGGACTGAGGCCCTCAAGATAAACTGGAGGCATTGTGCAGACACGCAGTATCCCGAAACCCCTTATCTGGCTATGGCTCATAGCGACCTTTGCCGTTCTGGCAGAGGGCTATCGTCAGGCCATCTTCATCTCGCCTGCGGAAGCCACGATGGGCGACATCTTTCGCATCTTCTTTTATCACGTCCCCAACGCCTCCCTCGCGCTGATTCCTCCCTATATCAACCTTCTGGGGTCATTCGGCTACCTCTTCTGGCGGAACACGAATCCGGAACGCGCTCAAGCTTCAGACGCGCTCGCTATCGCCGCCGCCGAGGTAACCCTCGTGCTCACCAGCATCGGTCTCGTGACCGGCATGCTCTGGGCGCGGCCGATCTGGGGCATCTGGTGGACGTGGGACGAACGCCTGACTACCTATCTGCTGCTCTGGCTGCTCTATGTGAGCTACGTACTGCTGCGCCGCCTGTCGTCCTCCGGCCAGACCCACACCCTGGCCGCTGTGCTGTCGATCTTCGCCGCGGTAGACGTGCCCATTACCTTCATGTCCATCCGCTGGTGGCGCACCCAGCATCCCGGCCCGGTGCTAACCAGTGGTCAGGTAGACAAGAGCATGCTTCCGGCTATCTTCTGGAACATTGCCGGTTGGGGTATGTGGTCAGCCGCTGTACTCTGCTTCCGTTACGCGCTCGAACGCCGCCGGCAGAAGCTGGACGCTGTGAAGTCACAAGAATTTCTCGCCGAGGGAGACGCCCGTGGATATTGAAAACTTTACCAGGGTTCATCCCATCGCCTACGTTCACATCGCCTACGCTGTCGTGTGGGGTTTTCACTTCGGATATGCCCTTTGGATCGCCATACAGTGGCGAAAGACGCCCAAGGTATAAAAAAGCAACGGAGCCAGGCAGAGTGCCCAACCCCGTTGTTCCGAGGAGTCATGCGTGGGCCCCGGCTTGGCTTGCTAGCCGCCGGGCTGTTTCCCTGAACACGCTATTTCTGAAAATGTTGCACCGGCAGTAAAAAGTTTTTAAGCGAGCAAAGCTTCCTACCTCAACCTCCGGTTGCAGCCACCTCTCCACACCCATACACTTCCAGACAGTGCCCATTGCCTCCAGACGCTATATGAAGCTCGCCACAGCCGCGCTCCCGCTGCTGATGGCGGGGCTTACGAGTTGCCACGGCAACGCCTTCCCCGACCACCAAGCCGGGTACCACGAGTACGCCTACGTTGCCGATGGCGACGCTGATACGGTCGCCGTGCTGGACCTCGTGTATCTGCGCCAGGATCGCATGCTGCAGGTGGGCCATCGCCCCACGGGCCTCGCCGTCAATCCCGTGCGCAACGAAGTGTATGTCGTCAACACCGGCAGTGACTCGGTCAGCGTGATCGACGCCGAAGATAATCGTGTCGCCGCCACCATCGGCGTGCACCATACGCCATATTTCATCGATGTTGCCCCTGACGGCAAACGTGCCTATGTCGCGAACTCGGCGTCGAATACCGTGAGCGTGATCGACTTGGACAAGCGCCGCGAGATCGCCGTCGAGGCAACCGGAGAAGGCCCCGGCATGGCCCGCGTGGCTCCTGACAACCGCACCCTGGTCGTCAGCAATCGGATTGCGGGCAGCGTCTCTGTCTATTCCATTACAGACTCCGACAGACATCCGCTGGAGTTCCGGGAAGCCTTCTCCGGCTGCCCCGGAGCGACAGACATCGCCATCGCAGCCAACTCCACTTCGGAGCCGAAGTCGGGAGCTAAGGCGTTCATCGCCTGCTCCGGCGGCCACCAGATCATGGACATCTGGCTCGCCGCCTCTGCCGATTCATGGCGCGGCCAGCAGGACCATTCGCTGCAGCACGATCAGATGCTGGCCCTGCTCGACGTCGGCAAGACTCCGACACACCTCGCGCTGAAGCCCGACAGCGGCGAAGTCTTCTCGACCAACTTCGACTCCGATAGCATCTCCGAGATCTCGACCTGGACCAATGAGGTAAGCGGCACCTACGTCATCGGCGCCAAGCCTTCGCGCGCCATCGTCAGCGGCGACAACACGAGCCTGTGGGTCACGAACTTTGGCGCGGACTCCACCAGCCTGTACAGCATCGATGACGGCAGGCTGATCACCGGCATCCGTACCGGCTCGCGCCCCGATGCCATCGCCTTCTCCGCGGATGAACACCTGCTGCTGGTCGCCGCCTCAGGCGCCAGCGATGTCGCGGTCATTCGTACCCAGAGCAAGAGCGGCCTTCCGCAGCTCTTTACGATATTGCCCGCGGGCAAGCATCCGAACGACATCGTCGTGAAGGCGTTTCAGGCGAAGTAGTTAGCTTTTGCTTTTCTTGTTGTCATTCCCGCAGGGAATCTGCTGCTTGTTCGTGCCAACAGTTCTTTGTGGATGCGGAGATGGAACAAGGCGAGTCATACCCGTTTCGGGATTGCCTCGCAAAATATCGGTGCTATGCCAACAGACAGCAGATTCCCTGCGGGAATGACAACAAGAAAAGCAAAAACAACAGCAAGAAAACAACGGCAGGCCTTCGACTTCGCCCCTCCAAAGGGTTAACGCTGTTCGGCGATCTCGTCAGCGCGCGTCTCGCGCAGGGCCTGCCGTGTGGCCGAGACATAGGCTCCTGCCAGTAGCAATAGGCCTGAGATAAAAGCCCACATGATCAGGCTGACCGACACCTCAAACGGCCCATAGACCGAGCGAAAATCGAGGTGCGGCAGCGCGAGAACGTAGAGATACTTCGCGCCCTCCCACAGTAGACCGACGATGATCGCCGTCGGCAGAACGGCCCGTGCAGGAATCTTGCGGTTCGGCAATACCCAATAGATCAGGAAAAACAGGCCGATACTGGCGATCGTCGCGCATAGCTTCATGAAGATATGCGCGATGAAGTTGAAGACCATCCCATCGGTGTGCCCGAAGAAGATCCAACTCATCACGGTGCGCTGTCCCGCGCTAAGCGCAACCGACGACATCGCCAGAGCAGCAACGCCCACAGCCAGGCCAATCGATACCACCTGGTTCTGCAGGTAAGAGCGATTCTTGCGAACGCCCCAGACGCTGTTCAGCGCAACCTCCAGCGGGAGGAACACGCCGGTTGCCGTAATGAAGAGCATCACCACCGAAACGAGCTTAGTCTTGGTATGCGCATACGCCAGCACGCGCATATTCCGCATGACGAAGTCCTGGTTGTTGGGAAGAAAGTGGGTCATCATCTCGCCGACGACGTCGAACATCTTCGCCGAGTGAAAGACCTTCTGCGACAACGTGAGCATGAGCACGATAAAGGGAAACAGGGAGAGAATCACCTGCGCCGCGACACTGAAGGCATAGGTATGCACCTCGGTCTTGGTCATGTAGAGGCCGAGCGCCTTGACCTGTCCCCAGGTTCCGCTCGCATGCACGGGATGTGCAGGCGCCGCGACGAGGTTCGTCGCAATCTTCTCGTCCCCGGCCTCGGGAACCGTTGCAGGAGCGACGCTGCGCGGCGCGATGGAGATCTCAGGGGGCATACTCATAGTTTACTTGGATGGCAGTATGGGAATGGAAAGACATGCCGGTGTCTTTTTTGTTGTTGCTTGTTTTTCGTCATCATCCTGGATGGCGACGAAAAACAAGCAACGACACTCACGCTATCGTCTGCTCTATGAAAGCCGGCGAATCGCCCACGCCGCGGCCTCCGCAAGCACAGCGTCATCCCCCGCAGCCCAACTCTCAAGCTGCGGTAAGAACTCGTGTTCGCCGCTATTCCCCATCGCAATCGCAATGTTGCGCAGAACCCGCTTGCGCCGCGTGCGTTCGAGCGGTGATCCACGAAACCAGCGATTGAATGTCGGACCATCCATTCCGGCCAGCCACTCGAGCGCTGGATTCACCAGCTCGCGCCGTGCAGGCAACGCAGGCGAAGCCGCTACCGGTGCGCGCCGGTTCCACGGGCACACATCCTGGCAGATATCGCACCCGAAAACCTGCCGTCCCATCAGTGGGAGCAGGTCTTCATCAAGGCTTCCCTTCTTTTCGATAGTCAGGTAGGCGATGCAGCGTGAGGCGTCCATCTGTCTTGGAGCAACTAGGGCATCGGTAGGGCAGGCATCGATGCAGCGCGTGCAGGAGCCGCAACGATCGGCCGCGGGCACAGCCCACGCGTCCGTCGCAAGCTGGAGCGATGTAACGATCACGCCCAGCAACAGCCACGACCCCTGCTGCTGGTTGATCACGCAGGTATTCTTGCCAATCCATCCAACACCTGCACGCTCGGCATAGCCGCGCTCCAGGATCGGGCCGGTATCGACATAGCAGCGCGTCTCGCAACTCTCTCCGAAGCGCTGCTTCAGCTCGGCCTCCACGGCACGAAGCTTCGGCAACAGCACCTCGTGATAATCGCTGCCTTTGGCCTCGTGGCTGGCATCCGCCGACTCTCGGCCACTCCACGCGTAGCGCGCAATCCACCCTGCAGTAGCAGGTGCGGGATCGATCGATCGTGGCTCCTCCGCGTTGTAGTTCACGGCGCAGACGATCACCGATTGCGCCCAGGGCATGGCACGGTGCAAATCTCCGCGAAGCAGTTCTCCTGCCTCATTCGCCCGCTTCAGGTACTCCATCTCGCCTGCGCGACCGGCCGCAATCCACTCCGCGAAGCGGCGGTCGTTCGTATCCGCTTCCGGGCTGCTCTCCGCGGGCACGGCGGCAATTCCCGCGAGATCGAAGCCCGCAGCCTGGGCACGTGCTTGAATCCAGTCCCGGTCTGCGCGCATCAGCATATTGTTATTTTCGCCGACCAATGCCAATAAGGTAGTCTTAAGTTCTAGCTCCAACCTGCCCGTGCCTATTCTGCTACTCATCATTCCCGTGCTGTCCACTCTCGCGGGAGGCCTTCTGGCCATTCGCTTTCGGCGGTCGCTGGCCCTGCTCATCGCGCTCGGCGCGGGGTTACTGCTCGGCGCGGCCTTTCTCGACCTGTTGCCCGAAGCCATCCTGCTGGGCGAACCGACCGGATTCAACCCCACGAACGTCCTTGGCGTCGCCCTAATCTCCTTCCTGCTGTGCCTCGCTCTCGGCAACGGGCTGGATGCCCTGGCGGCGCGCTGGGAGTCCACCGCCTTCTCCCGCCGCACCATCGGCAGGATTGGCGGCACCATGCTGATCTTTCACAGCTTCCGCGATGGCATGGCCATCGGGCTCGCCTATGCCGCGTCGCACGAGGCCGGATACGCCGTCGCAGCAGGCATCGCGGCACACGACCTGGGCGACGGCATGAACACGGTCCTGCTGACGAGCGGCGGAGAACATGCCCAACCGGCGGACTATGCGTTCCTCATCGCCGACGCCGTCGCTCCATTGCTCGGAGGCATGGCTACCGTCTGGTGGACGTTCTCCACGAAGAGTTCGGTGATCCTGCTCGCGATTGCCGCCGGATTCTTCATCCAACTGGCAACCAGCGACTTCCTCCCCGAAGCCCGCCGCCGCGAAGGCCCACGCACAGCGATCATGGCCGCAGTGTTCCTCGGCTCAGCAGGAATCTATGTTGCGAACCTGCTGATCGGGCATTTGCATTAGGGTGTGTCATCCAACTGCTATCCGAACTAGTGCTTGAACCGTGCAAAGAGTTTCCTGTGGCAAGCCCCGTTGGATGCAAGCAGAGAAGCTTATCCATATGAGCTTTATGTCAGCACGATAAGATGGTCCCATCATGCCGGATATCGCAGCACAGTCCGCTGAAGTGACCCTGCAAGGATCGGTTCTGGTGTTGTTGCAGTTTGACGTGTGCGAGGCCATTCGCCTCGACCAGTTGCGCGAACTCATCCTCGCCCGTACCGTCACCCCGCTCCCGCAGAAGCGTCCCGCGCCGGGATCTGTCCGCTACCAGCGGCCCCCGGTGGTAGAGCCGCTGGAGACTCTCGTCCTCGAGAGTGGCGAGCGGCTCCAGGGAGAGATCAAGTATTACGACTACGGTGTATTGAGCGTAGTCTTCGAGCTCCCATTTATCGGAGGCTGGGACAAGCTGACAGGCCTTGCCAGCCGGTGGGTGTGGGACGTTGACTTCGCGGAGCAGGCGACCGAGATCGTGCGCGGACGGTTGCAGCATGCCGGGCCTGCACTGATCAAGCCCTACAAAAAATGGCTGAGCGAAGACTACCTGATCTTTCATATCCGCGAGATCGACGGTTCCCCCTCCGTCACGGATATCATCCAGCAGCATGGTCCGCGCATCGCGCAGGTGGTTCGCGGAGACACCGGAAAGCTGGCCGAGAGCGAATGCAATGAAGTCCTGCAATCGCGCATCTCCTATTACGCCAACGACCTGACCGTAATCGGATGGAACGCCGCGTTCCTCTACGACAGCACCTCAGGAGCCCAAACGGCTATCCAGCTACTCGAGTATGCCAACTCGCAACTACTTGATTTCCGGCACTATGACGATCTGCTTACCGCAGAGCTCGAACGCGTGTATCTGCTGCTCGATGAAGGCACAGGCCTCCTTGCGAGATGGCGTCTGGCAAGGTCTGCAACCCGCCTGCATACAGTCCTGCTCGACGTAGCGGAGCTGACAGAGCGTGCCGATAATGCCATCAAGTTTCTCAGCGATATGTTTGCGGCTCGGCTTTATAAACTGGCGGCAGCAAAGGTAGGTGTGCCTGACTATAAAGACCTGGTAACCCAGAAAATACGCACCGCCGAAGAGCTATATCGCTTCATGGTGGACCAGTTCAATCAGAGCCGGGCATTCTTCCTGGAAGTAACAGTCGTGGTCATCCTCGTCATTGAATTGATCTATCTCTTTCGCGGTAAAGCGATATAGAACTTTCGTCAATCCATCCCGCCGGCTGCGTGCGAATACGCAGCCGGCGAGAAACGGGCTAGATGGAAAGGTTAAGGATGCGGTTGAGGCGCTGCACGAAGAGGGCAGGGTCCGGCAGCGGCACTCCTTCCATCAGAAGAGCCTGATCGAAGAGCAGCCATGCGGCGTCCTCAGTCGTAACATCGTCAGGACGCGCCAGCAGCTTCTTGACGATCTCGTGATCGGGGTTGATCTCAAGAGTGGGCTTCAGGGCAGGAATATCCTTTTGCCCCATGGCGCGCAGCATCTGCTGCATCTTCATGGAGGGCTCCGCCTCGTCTGAGACGATGCAGGAAGGACTATCCGCCAACCGCACCGAGGCCCTCACCTCTTTCACCCGATCTCCGAGCGTGGCCTTCAGCTTGTCGAGCAGGGGCTTGAGGGTCTCGGCCTTGTCAGGCTCAGCCTCATCCTGCAGATCCTCGCTGGTAGAGGCCTTGTTCACGGCCTTGAGATCGATGTCGCCGTACTTCTCGACTCCCGAGAAGACAATCTCGTCAATGTCGTCATCCAGGATGAGGACTTCGAGATCCTTCTTCTTATAGATCTCAAGCAGCGGCGAGGTGCGCAGCAGGGACTCGGCGCCACCGGTGATGTAGTAGAGACTCTTCTGCCCTTCCTTCATGCGCGACTTCACATCAGCAAGACTGGTGAGGCCTTCCACCTTCGTGGACTTGAAGCGAATCAGGTCGAGCAGCGTCTCGCGGTTTGCGAAGTCGCTGTACAAACCTTCCTTGAGGGGACGATTGTACTCAGCAATGAACTTCAGATACTGCTCGGGCTGGTTGGCTGCGATGTTCTTCAGCTCCGAAAGAATCTTCTTCACGCTGGCCGTGCGGATGCTGGTGAGCACGCGATTCTGCTGCAGGATCTCGCGGCTGACGTTGAGGGGAAGATCTTCGCTGTCGATGATGCCGCGAACGAAGCGCAGGTACGACGGCAGAAGCTCCTTGGCGTCGTCCATGATGAAGACGCGTTTGACGTAGAGTTTTACGCCCGTCTTGTATTCCGCCTGGTAGAGATCGAGCGGAGCCTTGGCGGGTATGTAGAAGAGCGTTGTGTAGTCGAGGCTGCCCTCCGCCTTGGTATGGAACCAGAAGAGAGGGTCTTCCCAATCACCGGAGATGGACTTGTAGAGTTCCTTGTAGTCCGTCTCGGTGAGCTCGTTCTTAGGACGGCGCCAGAGAGCGCTGGCCGCGTTGACCTGTTCGGTCGTGTGGGTCTTCTCCGACTTCTTCTCGGCGTCGTTCCACTCGCTCTTGTCGTAGGTAAGAAAGATCGGGAAGGCGATGTGGTTGGAGTACTTCTTCACGACCTCCTGCAGACGCCAGCTATTGGCGTACTGCTCGCCTTCTTCGTTGAAGTGGAGTGTGACGGTGGTGCCGGCGACCAGGCGTTCCGCAGGCTCGATATCGAAGCCCGTCTTTCCGTCGCTGGTCCAGCGCCACGCCAGTTCTTCGCCCGCCTTGCGGGAGACGACCTCTACGCGGTCGGCGACCATGAAGGCGCTGTAGAATCCGACTCCGAACTGCCCGATGAGGTTCGAGTCTCTCTTGGCATCGCCGGAGAGCTGGGAGAGGAAGTTCTTGGTGCCGGAGCGCGCGATGGTGCCGAGGTGCGCGACCAGGTCCTCTTCATTCATGCCGATGCCGGTATCGGCAATCGTGAGAGTCTTGTTCGCTTCGTCGAGCTCCAGGTCGATCCGCGGATCGAAGGCAAGGCCCTTGAAGGCGTCATCGGTCAGGGTCAGGTGGCGAAGCTTATCCAGGGCATCAGAGGAGTTGGAGATGAGCTCGCGCAGGAAGATCTCTGGATGAGAGTAGAGCGAGTGGATGATGAGTTGCAGCAGTTGACTGACTTCGGTCTGAAATTCGCGTTTCGACATAGGTACTTACCACTATAAATAAGAGATAAAGGTCTCCCATCACACAGAAGGTTGTAACTCTTCTCTTCAGGAATGGGATGTTCCTTGTCTCAATTGTTGCAGTGCTCTGCGTTCCGTGTCATCCATCCGTCGCATCGCACGTCGGGACTTTCGTATCGCGGAATGGACGATGCCGGCGAAGGAGATTCCTCGCCGGCATCGTCGTCCATGCAGCTACTTCTGAGGTTGCAGCCAACCGTGCAGCCGCAGCCAGTTGGTCAACTGTGACGTCCACTCCGACAGGGCCGGGTAGCTCTGCGCCAGTGCTGTTCCATGCGGGCCCTGCTCGAAGATGTGCAGTTCCGCAGGCACACCAGCCTTCTGCAGCGCGGTATAGAACACCACGCTCGAAAGGACCGGCACACGCTGATCGGTTCCAGTCGCATAGAGGAAAAATGGCGGTGTCTGCGCTGTCACATGCTTCTCCGGTGAGACAGCCTCCAACATCGCCGCCGGGGGATGCGGCCCCATCGGACCCGAGGGGTCCGGCTTTACCACGGATGGGTCGGTTGTCAGCGCGCCATAGGCGCTGATCGCAAAGTCTGCACGATCGCTCACGCGTTCCACCGGGTCGGTTGCCGAGGCATTGCCTGCATCGAAGTGTGTCCCCAGCATTCCGACCAGATGACCACCCGCCGAAAATCCCCAGAGACCGATCCGGTCGGGCGCAATGGCATACTCGGCGGCATGGCTTCGCACCCAGCGAATCGCGCGCTGCCCGTCCAGCAAGGGCGCGGGAAACTGGTAGCGCGGCGAAAGCCTGTAGCTGAGCACAAAGGCCGAGATGCCCTGCAGGTTCAGCCACTCGGCGATCCGCGTCCCTTCCTTGTCATAGGACAGGTTGGTATACCCGCCCCCTGGGCACACGATCACCGCCGTGTGCAATCCGTCTTTCAGCTTCGCGTCAGGAGAGGCACCAAAGAACTCCAGGTGCGGCTTGTCCTGTTCCTGTGTTCCTGCTGCCCCCGGCGCACCTTCCGGCCAGAGCAGAATCGTGGTTCCATGCGGAACCTCATCCGCCAGGGTACGAACGGGCGGATGCTGTGCAAAGGCCATAGAAGCAAACGTAGAGACCAAAAGGCAGGAGAGTAAAGCGAAAGTTCGAGTTGTCCTCATCTCCTCAGACCATCGAGACCCTGTTATCAGATGTCACGATTACGTCTTTCCTCTGTTAAGAGAATTTGATTTTGCGCTTCCCTCTCGCTACGCAGAGAGCGACTCTATCTGCTCCTATAACGCCGGTGACATTCTTCTGACAAGTTTTGCTAACTCACGTTCTGTAAGTTAAAGATGGGCTCATTCTTGCGTCCGGAGGGTAATTTTGGCACGTATAGGCTTCTTGTGTTTATCGGCAACAGGACATCTCAACCCCACCATGGCGCTGGCAAAGGCGCTGCAGGATCGCGGCCATGAGCCTGTCTTCTTCAATATGATCGACAACGCTCGCAAGATCACCGAGCTCGGGCTGGGCTTTGTCCCCTATGGATTGACGGAGTATCCGGAAGGAACGCTCAAGCTGATCTTTGAAAAGATCAGCAAGCTGAAAGGGATCGAAGGCTTCCAGTACTTTATGGAACGCATGCTGGTGCAGGCGCAGGTGAGTTTCCGTGAGCTGCCGCAATCCATCACAGAGGCAAAGATCGATGCCCTGGTCATCGATCAACTCTTTCCTGGCGGCGCAACCGTGGCCCAGCATCTCGGCCTGCTCTACGCCTCACTGGCGAACGCCCTCGCGGTGAACCACGAGGACGGTGTTCCGCCTCCAACCCTGCCCTGGGGCTATGAAGAGACGGCCGCCGCAGAGACCCGCAACGCTGCAGGCTGGAAGCAGATTGCGCAAGCCTTTACGCCGTGGCGCGAATGCGACAACGCACAACGCGCCCTCTGGGACCTCGAACCATACAACGATGTGCTCGAAGACAGCTTCTCTCCTTTTGCACAGATTGCCAACCAGCCACAGGCCTTCGATCTGCCGCGCAAGAACCTGCCGGAGAGCTTTTATTACGCGGGTCCGTTGCTGCACGCCGCTGCCCGGCAGCCGTTGCAGTTCCCCTGGGGACAGCTCGATGGACGCCCATTGATCTATGCCTCCATGGGGACGCTGCAGAATGGTCTGGACTGGGCCTTCCGCGCCATCGTCGCAGCGTGCGTGGGGCTTGACGCACAGTTGGTACTCTCACTCGGTGGTGGTGTACTTACATCTACAGAGCTGGGCGAGCTTCCTGCAAACGCCATCGTCGTGCCGTATGCGCCGCAGCCGGAGATTCTCGAGCGGGCTGCCCTATGCATTACGCACGCTGGACTCAACACAGCCCTCGAGTCGTTGACCTATGGCGTACCGATGGTTGCCATCCCAGTGACGAACGATCAGCCCGGAGTAGCAGCACGCATCCGGTACACGCAGACCGGAGAGGTGATTGCTCTCGATCAGCTAACGGCGGAAGATCTACGCGAGCAGATCGTCAAGGTACTGGACGATCCCGCGTATCGCGAGCGCGCACTGCAGCTAAAGCGTGACTTCGCCTCCGAGCGCCCGCTCGTGCGGGCCTGCGAGATCATCGAAAGCGAAGTGCTCTCGAAGATTGCAGCGTCTGAAGCGGACATGGCGAGAATATAAGCTCCCAAGGAGCAAAATCATACCTCCCAGGGGCTATTGTCTTTGCTTTTCTGGTTGTCATTCCGAGCGCAGCGAGCGAACCTGCTGTCTCCCGTTTTTCGTCTATGCTGTCGCAAATGTTCCGCGGCAGCACCAGGCTTTTCGGTTCTTGCTGCCACTTTGGGGGGCATGAACAAAGAACGGGAGGAAGCAGCTTGGATTCAAACTGGAAGTGCAACATTTTCTTTTCTAAGGAGGAAGATGTTGCATGGGTCGAACGTACAAGCAGTTTTCTATGGAGGAGCGCTGTCTTCTGCAGACGCAGTTATCGATGGGTTGGAGGCCGGCGGCGATAGCCGCCGGCCTCCAACGGGCGCGGTCCACGGTCACCCGGGAGATGGGTCGTAATGGCTGGCACGTTGCGCAGCCTAGTCCGAAGGGCGGTCGCCGGTTTATCGCCGGAGGCTATTCTGCGGTGACGGCAGATCGACGTGCCCGAAGGTTGCAGCGCATGCCGCGGGTTGCGCGCAAACTGGTTCCAGGCACCCTCGTGTGGGACCTTGTCGTGGCCGAGCTTGGCCGGGGCTTGAGTCCGGAGCAGGTTGGGTTCACACTCAGGCGTATGCCCGATCCGGTGCGTCTGTCGCACGAGACCATCTACACCGCGCTCTACGCCATGCCACGGGGAGAACTCCGCGCCCGCGTGATGACGATGCTGCGCCGCCGCCGGATGAGCCGCAGATCGCGCTCCAAGGCCGCTGTGGACCCCAACCGCCGTCACTTCATCGACCCCATCAAGCTCATCGACCAGCGGCCCGAGGAGGTGGGGCTTCGCCTGGTCCCGGGACACTGGGAAGGAGACCTGATCAAGGGCAGACTCAACCAGTCCCGCGTCGGAGTGCTGGTGGAGCGAACCACGCTATTCCTCGCCCTGGTCAAGCTCGAAGACGGCTCGGCAAAGACCTGCGCGGAAGGCTTCGCCCGCATCCTCAACCGCTTCGCCTCCCAGATGCGCCGTTCCATGACCTACGATCAGGGACGAGAGATGGCCCAGCACAAGTGGCTGGAACAGCAGACTGGCATCGAGGTCTACTTCGCCCATCCCCACTCGCCATGGGAGCGCGGCATCAACGAAAACACCAACGGCCTGCTCCGACAGTTCCTGCCCAAGGGACAAGACCTCGGTCACTTCTCACAACAGCAGCTCGACGATATCGCCATGCTCATGAATGCTCGCATCCGAAAATCACTCGGAAAACGAGCTCCAGCTGAACTCTTCCTCCCAGAAGGAGCCTTCGACTTCGTTGAGTTCTGGCAAAATCCTGGTATGTTCACAAATGTTGCACTTGGGGCTTGAATCCAAGCTGCTTCACTCGCTGCGCTCGGAATGACAACCAGAAAAGCAAGAGCAAAGACGGGGGCTAAACTTACTCGTGCAAATGAAGAGCCACCACTCGCGCTGGCCCCGCGCCTTCGCCCAGCGTGTCGCTCTCGATCAACATCTCGAAGTGCGGAATCGATCCGTCAGGCTTGCGGATATTCCCCAGCATGGGCAGGATCCGATCGTCCTCGGTGACCAGATCGATAGCCGCCTCCGTTCCAACCATCGATAGCCCCTCGACGATCAGCACATTTCCATTGCCACTCAGGTTCGGCAGAAAGGCGATGACGCCATAGACCTTCGTGCTCGTCGCGGGAGTGTAGGAGCTGTACTCCTTGATCTCTTCGGCCTGCGGGTTCCGATTGAGGAAACTGGAATGCTTATCGGGATTGTCCGTGCTGAAGACGAAGTCCATGTGTTTCTCAAAGAGTTCCACCCATGGAACAGCTTCCTGCGCTCCGATCATGATGACGTTGTCGGAGTTGAAATCCTCGATGTGCATGTCGCGGCTGTAGTGAATCAGCGTCCGTTCCGGAATGGCCTCGGGCAGACGTACCAGGCGGGAGAGCGTGGTCGCGTCGACCATGCTGGTGTAGCGGCGCCCCAGCAGAAACTCCGCAAACTGTGGAGTCACGCGAAACGCTGGGTCCACGCGTTCGACGAAGGGGAGCTGCTTACTGTAGTCCTTGCTCAGATAATCGTGCAGGCTTACGTACTGCTTCGTCACCGCATGAAAGAGAACCAGGCCGGAATCACCCAACACGATCTGGGTGGGACGGTCCTCGGTAAAGAGCCGGGACCAAAGCAGGTGCCGGCGATTGCGCTGAAAGTGCGTTCGCATATGCAGCGTAAACGCAACACTGACGGCTGCGGACAGGATCACCAGAAACAAGGTCAGAAAACGGTAGCGCCAGACAATCGGAGTCTGACGAAGGAACCCGAGAGGAGACGAAGCCATCGGCTTTCCTGCCACTTCGCTCTCCAGCCGGGGTCCGCCTGGCCGTTCAGAGACTGACCTGAACGCCACGGGAGGTTGAGCCTCGAACCTCTCCAGCGCAACCTCGTCCGCTACAGATCCAATCTCTCCGGCACCGGCAAGACCAGCACCCACGGGAGAAAGCTGCTCCGGAGCAGGTAGGAAGACGGGGATATAGCTTCCTTTGGGAATAACAAGGTGGAGGGATTCGCCTCTTCCGGCCTTCTGGAAGTACTGCTCGAGACGGCGGCGCAGGCGAAACGCATGAGAACGAACGATGGTATCGGCCGCCGAGTCGTAGTCAGGCTCGCGCCCGAAGACCTCAACCCCAATATGCTGTTCGCTGAGATTCCGCCCTGGGTTCTCGAAGGTAGCTGTACAGATATAGGAGAGAAACTTCGAGATCTGCGGAGAGCGGACAAAATCCGGAGTAGAGAGAATGCGCTCCACCAGTTGATAACGAGGATCTTTTCCCGGCAATCTATCGCCTTCGCCGTTTTCCTCCAGCAGCCCCGCAGAAATCTCCTTCGTCATCACTTTCCTTCAGTTACGCCTCCATTACTGTACCCGCCTGACGGTTACATTTCGGTAAATCACCTTCGTTTCACCCCGATGGTTAGCGGTGCTCCGGCCTTCGGTACACCCCTTTCTTTTCTTCAGCCGCCAGTGAAGCGAAAGGAAATCTCCGAGAAATCACTGAAGGATTCCGAAAGGCCTCAGCTAGGTTCAAAAGGGCGAACCGGAGAGACTTCCGCCTTGCTAACGTTCCCAAACTGAAACTCAATGATCTTTTTTCTGGCTAGTGGAGGATACCTTTCAATGAAAGACAGAAGTCTAAAATGGCTCCGTTACCTGAGCGTGCTCGTTCTGGTGTTGCTATCCTTCCCGATGTTCGGGCAGGATACGGGCGCCAGCCTTCTCGGAGTCGTACGCGACGGCGCAGGTTCAACCCTGGGCGGTGCGACCGTCACCGCAACCAACATCGCGACGAATGCACGCACGGTTCAAACATCCAATGACAAGGGAGAGTACTCGCTGCTCAACCTCCCTCCCGGTACCTACACCCTGCAAATCCAGGCGGCAGGTTTTGAAAGCTACGATCAGCGTGGAATCCGGCTCGATCTCGGACAGCATGCGAGCCAGGATGTCATGCTCAAGGTCGGACAGGTACAGCAGACCGTAACCGTCGATGCCGATGTCTTCAACCTGGACACGGTCTCGTCCGTCGTCAGCGATGAGGTCAACGGCACCTCGATCCGGAGTCTGCCCCTCAACACGCGCAACCCTTACGACCTGCTCGAGCTCGCCCCCGGCTTCGCCGGTTCAGTCGGCAACGACTACAACGCAGTGAGCTACGCCGTCGACGGCGGTCGCCAGGGCTACACAGACGTTCTCGTCGACGGAACCCCGGCGGGCTTCCCCACCGTCAACGGCAACTCCGGCATCGGCATCTTTCCTTCGGTGGACGCTATCGGCGAGTTCCGCCTCATGGCCCAGAACTATCCCGCGGAATACGGCCGCAGCCTCGACGGCATTCTGAACGTGGTCTTCAAGTCGGGAACGAACCAATTTCACGGGGCAGCGTTCGAGTTCATTCGCAACTCCGATCTGGATGCCAACAACTACTTCTCCAAGCAGCACGGCACTCCCCTGCCGCCCTTCCGACGTAACCAGTTCGGCGGCACCCTTACCGGACCGATCTTCAAGAACCGCACCTTCTTCCTGCTCTCCACCGAACTGCTGCGCGAAGATGACTTCAACACTCTGACCGCAACTGTTCCCACCCTGGCCCAGCGTTCGGGAGACTTCTCGCAGACCTTTGGCGCCAATAAACAACTGATTACGATCTACAACCCGTTTACGACCCGTGCCAACCCCAACGGACCGGGTTCTATCCGCGATCCCTTCGCGGGCAACAAGATCCCCATGTCGATGATGAGCCAGGTCGCGCAAAAGGCGCTGGCGTATTATCCGCTTCCCAACGTTCCGGGCGACCCGGTCACTAACGCGAATAACTACTTTGCGACCGGCAGCACCGTTAACGCGATCAATGCCTGGGACATCCGCATCGATCACACGATCAGCGACAAGCAGAGGATCTTCGGACGCTACTCCGATCGCTTCTACCAGGACAACCCCAACCCACTCTTCCCCGCTGCGGATGCCGTTGCAGAGGGACTCATCAACAACCAGGACTTCGACCGTGGTCTCACCCTGGGCTACACCGCAACGCCCAATGCCCGCACTATCCTGGACGTCCGCCTCGGCTTCGCCCGGACGCTCTACAACTACCTGAACAACAGTCTCGGCTTCCAGGCCACAACGCTTGGCCTGCCTGCCTCCTTCAATGCAGCTGTGGGCACGACCGCGTTGTTCCCTGTCTTCTCTCCGGCTGGCTATGTCGGCCTGGGCAACAACGGCAACCGGCATAACGCCTTTATGACCTACAGCCTTCCCGGCTCTCTCACACTGGTGCGTGGATCTCACACGATCAAGATCGGCTTCGATGGCCGGCTCATTCGCGTGAACGACCATGAGAGCGCGGACAGCTCCGGCAACTTCACCTTTGGCACGACCTTCACCGGCGGACCAAACCCGAACGCCGCGAGCGCGAACGCCGGCAACGGCCTGGCTTCGATGCTGCTCGGCACCGGTACCGGCGATCTCATTCAGGCCTACAAGGACGACGCCTCGCAGAGCTACTACCTGGCGGAGTACGTACAGGACGACTGGCGTGTCACCAATAAGCTGACGCTCAACCTCGGCCTGCGCTATGACCTCGACACCCCACGCACGGAACGCTTCAATCGGATGAACTACTTCGATCCGACCGTCTCCTCTCCTCTGTCCTCGAATGTTCAAGGGCTGCAGGGTGGACTGGTCTTCGTGGGTGTCAATGGCGTCAGCCGTCACCAGTACCACATGGATACCAACAACCTCGCACCTCGCTTTGGATTCGCCTATACGGCACAGAAGTCGACCGTCATTCACGGCGGAGCAGCTATCGTCTACGGACCGTCCGCGCAGGCTGCGGCCGGTACGGTCGGGCCGTATGGCTTCCGTGTGCAAAACAACTGGATCAGCACCGCCAACAGCGATGGCATCACCCCTTCCAACACACTCGACAACCCCTTCCCGCAAGGCTTCCAGACACCGCCGGGCTCCTCGCAGGGACTTCTGACCGGTGTCGGCGGCCAGATCGAAGGCGCGATTCAGAACACTCCCACACCGTACGTCGTGCAGTGGAACCTGGACGTCGAACAGAGTCTGCCGTATGAGACGACCTTCGACATCGCCTACGTCGGTAACCGGGGCCGCAAGCAACAGCAGAGCCGTGAGGGTGGTATCGATTTCGATCAGCTTCCCCAGGCGGACCTCGCTCTTGGCTCGCACCTGAATGACGTCGTAACCAATCCTTACTTCGGCGCCATCTCGAGCGGAGCCTTGACCGGACCGACGACCAATCGCGCGCAGCTGCTGAGGAAGTACTCGCAATACACGAGTGTTCTTCCGCTGTTCCTCTCCGGTGGCAACGATCAGTACGACGGCCTGCAACTGCGCCTGTCCAAGCGTATGGCCTCGGGACTGCAGTTCCAGGGCTCTTATGTGTGGGCGAAGAACTTCGACAATGGAACGAACCATCAGGACAGCTTCAATCCTATGGCTGACTATGCGATCAGCTCGCAGGACATCCATCAACGCTTCATCATGAGCTACATCTACCAACTGCCCTTCGGACGCGGAAAGGCGTTCGGCGGAAACATGTCGCGCCTGGGAGATGTCTTCGCCGGCGGATGGCAGGTGAATGGCATTACAACCTTGCAGGGAGGCACACCGCTTCAGATCTCTGCGACCAATAACCTCTCCAACTTCGACTTTCAGACGCTCTACGCCAACACCAACGGCCAGAATGCGGCGCTCCACGGCAGCATTCATCAGCGTCTGAGCAAGTACTTCAACACGGCGGACTTCAGTCAGCCCGGCAACGCCACCAACCCCTTCGCTCTGGGCAATGGACCGGCGTACTATAGCAGCCTGCGCGCGCCAGGGTTGAACAGCACGGACCTGTCTCTCATCAAGGACTTTACGACGATCAATCGTCTAAAAGTACAGTTCCGTACAGAGCTGTTCAATGCCTTCAATCATGTCCAGTTCGCTGGACCGGATACGGGCGTAAACGATGCCTCGTTCGGCGAGATCACCTCGCAGAACAACCAACCCCGGCAGCTTCAGTTCGGCTTGAAATTGCAGTTCTAATCCAACCGGCGGGGAGGGTCGCCTTCCAGCAACCCTCCCCGCCGATTGATCTCAGCCAGCAGCATGAATACTCTTCATATTTATCCCCGTCTCAGATAAAAAGGACCAGCCCCGTTTTGATGAAACCTCTTTGCCGTTTGCTTCTGTGTGCCCTTCTCTTTGGACACATCACCAGGCCCAGCGCAGCACAATCGACGTCCGGCTCTCACGCAAAGAAACCGATTGTGGTTGTCGTTACGATCGATGGCTTCCCTGCACGCGCGCTCCAGGATCCCCGCCTGCCGATGCCCACGCTGCGTGCCCTCGCGGCCTCCGGAGCCGTCGCTACAGGAATGCGGCCGATCAATCCTACGGTTACCTGGCCCAACCATACCGCTATCGTGACCGGCGTCAACGCCAGCCGGCACTTCGTCATGGTCAATGGTCTGCTCACGTTTCCAGCGAATGGAACCGCGCCAGAGGTTGAGCCCTGGACGGACAAAGCGAAGTTAGTGCACGCGCGCACGCTCTACGAAGCCGCTGCTGAAAAAGGTCTTACAACGGGCCAGGTCGACTGGGTTGCGATCTATGGCGCGAAGGGCGTGAACTGGCAGTTCGGAGAGAGTCCCGATATGCATGACTCCACCCCTCAGGATCTGGTGGCCCGCGGCCTCCTTACGCCTGAGCAGGTGAAGCAATTCGACGAGGGCAGCAGCCCCGCCTGGCGCGACGAGATCTGGACGGATGCAGCCGTGGACATCATCGAAAAGCACACACCCAACCTGATGCTGATCCATCTCCTGCAGACGGATTCCATCCAGCATGAGTACGCTCCCCTCACGCCCGCAGCCTATGCAGCCTATGCCTATGCCGACCATTGCCTGACCAGAGTAGTGGAGGCGGTGCGCAAGGCAGGCGTACTCGATCGGACTACGTTCTTTATCCTCTCCGATCACGGGTTCACGACCTATACCCATACCCTCAGCCCCAACGTAGCTCTCATTCAGCAAGACCTCCTCCACAAGCAGGACAAGGATTATGCAGGAGACGTATGGGTCAAAGCCGAAGGCGGCGCTGCCGGAGTTTATATTCGCAATGCCAACCGCCGCGCGGAGCTGCTACCGAAGCTAAAGGCCTACTTCGAAGGCATCCAGGGAGTTGATCATGTCTATACGAATGAGGAGGCGCGGTCGATCGGCATTCCAGCGGACACCGATACCGATCAGGCACCGCAGCTTTATCTCACGGCCTCGCCGGATTACTCCTTCGATGACGACACCAGCGGTGAGCTGACGAAGACGAATCCCCCTCGTGGTCAGCATGGCTACCTGAATACCATGTCCGATATGCAGGCCCTCTTTGTAGCCTCTGGAGCGGCGATCAAACCCGGACTCAAACTGGATTCCGTCACCAATCTTCAGGTAACTCCAACAATCGCGAGGATACTCGGCCTGCAGATGCCCGAGGCGAAGGAGCCGGCGCTGGACGGTGTTTTGCGCTAGTGTCTTGAGTTTTTCATTCGTTATAGTTCTTGCTGTTGTTTTCTTGTTGTCATTCCCTGCGAGAATGACAACAAGAAAACAACAGCAAGAACAAAACAGCTTAAATTCAAGGCGCTCGGTTACAAGGCTCCGATGACGTTACCGAGTCCAGAACAAACCCAAAGTTCGAGCGGCGGCCATGCAGAACAATGGACGATCCTTCTGTCAGGGTGTTCACCTTGCATTGGCCATTCACGCGAATCGCATATCCCGTAACCAGCGCGTAGAGGCTGCGATAGGACTCCAGAGAGAGCCACCGTCCATCGTTTGTCTTCACATCTGCATAGTCTCTGGCCGTGCCTTTTCCTCTATGCGTTCCGACATGAGATACCGTGGCCTGTATGGATTCTGGCGACTGTGCCGTTTGAACAAGAACAACCCGAATGGCAGAGTCGAAGACGAAACAAATCACAGTGAGTACTGCGAATACCAGTAAGACCTGGTTACCCAGCTTCTTCCACCACGCAGCCTCTCCGAGCACCTTCGCATACCTGG
This sequence comes from Granulicella mallensis MP5ACTX8, assembly GCF_000178955.2. Classification (NCBI taxonomy): domain Bacteria; kingdom Pseudomonadati; phylum Acidobacteriota; class Terriglobia; order Terriglobales; family Acidobacteriaceae; genus Granulicella; species Granulicella mallensis. The sequence goes on from NC_016631.1 coordinate 4,028,650, forward strand.
CATGGAACCATGCCAACCCAAGCACTCCAACGCCAGATGCGCCTCGCATGGCGATATACAGGATTCGCAGCTGCTGCGCCCGCGTTGTGAGCAGCCGGAGAGCAACGCTGTCCAGCCACCCCCAAAGGAAGAAGATCGTACCTATCCCGCAGAAAAACAACATCAACAACAGCAGGATAGGAAGGTCAGCTTTGTGGGTTCGGGCGTTGTCGAATCTCGTAGCTCCTGCTGCCCCCTGTAGTCGCGTCCTTCTCTCTTGCCTCTGCCTGGTAAGGGCGGGCACCAGGGCGGCAACGATCAGAATCGCCATGCCCAGCACCAGGTAGAAGAAAGTTTGCATGATGCCCGATGCTACCGAAGAAATAGAGGCTTGGCCATTCGAGGGTAGAGGAATACCGCTTGGCGTTAGTGGCCCGGCGGGCTGGAAGCAGATTCCCTTGAGGAAATGACAAATACAAAAGCAAAACAACAGACTTGAGCACTTGCACTCTTGTGGCTGCGATTACCCTCTCCAGAATATCGTTTTGGGCCAGCAACACTACCGTTCATGAGAAAATTTCAATATGAGTGATTTCATTCCCAAAACAGGCGGAGTAAAAGTAGGCGGACTGAGCCGGGCAGCACAGAGGCTCCAGTCCGCACGCGAAAAGGCTGCCCACGTAAAAAGTGGCGCAAAACCCCTTCCCGGAGCGTCTGTGTCATCGTTTAATAAGGCGAAAGCCTCGTTTGCCGGCACGAAGAAGACGTCCTTTCAGCGCAAGGCCGTCTAGCCAGATGGCTTAGAGCCTTAGCCTGGGGGAGCAGTTCATCGCCCCCCAGGCTCGCCCAAAAGCCTCTACGAACGACCGGCCCGGAGCCTATTCCGCAGGCTCGTAATTCAGGTTCTGCCCGAGCCACCGCTCGACCTCAGCCACGCTCATCCCTTTGCGCTTGTGATAGTCGACGACCTGGTCGCGATCGATCTTGCCCAGGCTGAAGTACCGCGACTCCGGGTGCGCAAAATAGATCCCACTCACGCTGGAACCGGGCCACATAGCAAACGACTCCGTAATCTGCATGCTGGTGTTCGCCTGCACGTCGAGCAGTTGCCAGAGCGTCCCCTTCTCCGTGTGATCCGGGCACCCCGGATATCCGGGAGCAGGCCTGATTCCCCGATACTTCTCCTGAATCAGCTCCGCGGGACTCAGGCCCTCTGCGTGTCCGTAGCCCCATTCATCGCGCACCCGCTTGTGCAGGCATTCGGCGAAGGCTTCGGCCAGACGGTCGGCGATGGCCTCTGCCATGATCGCGTTGTAGTCATCGTTCTCGGCCCTGAAGCGGTCGCACAACTCCTTCAGTCCTATTCCGCTGGTGACCGCAAAGGCGCCGATGTAATCTAACAGCCCGGTCTCCTTCGGCGCAATAAAGTCCGCCAGCGACCGGCACGGCTCCGTGCCTTCCCGGTTGGCCTGCTGGCGAAGGAAGTGGAACCGGTCGAGTACCTCTGTGCGTATGCCGTCCGTGTACAGCTCGACGTCATCGCCCACGGCGCTGGCAGGAAAGAACCCATATACGCCACGCGCCGTAATCAGGTTTTTCTCAATGATGGTGTCCAGCAGCGCATTGCCTTCGGTGAAGACCTGGCGTGCCTGCGCGCCATGCTCCGGGTGATCGAAGATACGGGGATAGATTCCCTTCAGCCCCCAGGTGTGAAAGAACGGCGACCAGTCGATGAACTCGCGCAGCGTCGCCAGGGGAAAGTTGTCCAGCACGCGCACGCCGGTAAACTCGGGAACGGCGAGGTCTTCGGCCCGCCACTCGATGGGAGTCCGACGCGAACGAGCGGTCTCGAGGGAAACGGTCTTCTGTCGCGGCGAGGCGTGTGACTTGCGAAGCGCCTCGTAGTCGGCGCGATGCCGCGCCACGAACTCCTCCTTGCCGTCTTCGCTCAAAAGGCTGGTCGTCACGGGCACCGCGCGGCTCGCGTCCAGTACGTGGACTACGGGTTCGCTATAGTGCGGCGCAATCTTGACGGCTGTATGGGCCCGGCTCGTCGTCGCCCCGCCGACCAGCAGCGGCAGCTTGAAGCCCTGGCGCTCCATCTCCTTGGCCACATGCACCATCTCGTCGAGAGACGGCGTAATCAGGCCACTGAGGCCGATCAGGTCCGCCTTCTCCGCCTTGGCGCGTTCGAGGATCTTTTCGGAAGAGACCATCACTCCCATGTCGATGACCTCGTAGTTATTGCAGGCCAGAACCACACCGACAATATTCTTGCCGATGTCGTGAACATCGCCCTTGACGGTGGCCAGAACGATCTTGCCCTGGGCCTTTACTTCCTGGCCGGCCGCAAGCATCGCGGCCTTCTCGGCTTCCATGAATGGCGTCAGATACGCGACGGCTTTCTTCATCACGCGAGCGGACTTCACGACCTGGGGCAGGAACATCTTACCCGCTCCAAACAGATCGCCCACTACGCCCATGCCGTCCATCAGCGGGCCTTCAATCACCAGCAGAGGACGGCCCAGCTTCGCGCGTGCCTCTTCCGTATCGATGTCGATATAGGCATCGATCCCCTTGACCAGCGAGTGGGATAGGCGCTCCTCGACCGTACCGTTGCGCCACTCCTCAATCTTCTTCTCGTCCTGGACCGTGCCCGAGCTTTCAGCCTTCAGCTTTTCGCCGTGCTCCACCAGGCGCTCTGTTGCATCGGGACGGCGGTTCAGCAGCACGTCTTCGACCAGCACCTTCAACTCCGGCTCAATCTCCTCATATACCTCGAGCATGCCGGCATTGACGATGCCCATGTCCATACCCGCCGCGATGGCGTGGTACAGAAAGGCCGAGTGCATGGCCTCACGAACCTTATTGTTGCCTCTGAAGCTGAAAGAGATGTTCGAGACGCCGCCGCTGACCTTCGCGTGCGGCAGGTTGGCCTTGATCCAGCGCGTCGCGTTGATGAAATCAACCGCGTAGTTGTTGTGCTCCTCCATGCCGGTGGCAACCGTGAGGATGTTCGGGTCGAAGATGATGTCTTCGGGAGGAAAGCCGACCTCGTCGACGAGGATACGATAGGCCCGCTCGCAGATGCGTATCTTCTCCTCATACGTCGCGGCCTGGCCCTGTTCGTCGAAGGCCATCACCACCACCGCAGCACCATACTTGCGTACTGTGGCAGCGTTATGCCGGAACTTTTCCTCACCTTCTTTAAGCGAGATCGAGTTCACGATTCCCTTGCCCTGCAGGCACTTGAGTCCGGCCTCGATGACCTCCCACTTCGAGGAATCCACCATGAAGGGCACCTTGGCGACCTCGGGCTCGCTGCCCAGCAACTGCAGGTAGCGCGTCATGGCGACGGCGCCGTCGATCATGCCCTCGTCCATGCAGATATCGATCACGTTCGCGCCGTTCTCGACCTGCTGCCGCGCAATGCTTACGGCTTCTTCGTACTTGCCTTCCTTGATCAGCTTCGCGAACTTCGGCGAACCGGCCACATTGGTCCGCTCGCCGATCATGATGTAGACGCCGGACTGCTGGGTGAAGGGCTGTGATCCTGATAGGCGGAGCGGCTTCGTCTCCGTAACCGTGCTCATGCTCCCAACTCCCGCGGAGCCTTACCGTCAAGAGCTTTGGCAATCGCAGCAATGTGCTCAGGGGTATTGCCGCAACAACCACCAGCAATGTTGATCAGACCACCTCGCGCAAAGTCACCTAGGTAGCGCGCCATATCCTGCGGCCCCAAATCGAACCCGGTCTCGGAGAGCGGGTTCGGCAGACCTGCATTCGGGTAGCAAGAGATCGCCACGTCGGCCTTCTCCGAAAGCTCTTCCAGAAACGGATACATGAGATCGGGACCGAGAGAACAGTTGAGCCCCACCGACAGCGGCTTCACATGCTGTACTGCGTTCCAGAACGCCTCGGTTGTCTGCGCGGAGATCAGCGTCTCGCCGCCACGTCCCACGGCTGCTGAGATCATCACCGGCAACTCCTTGTTATTTGAGGTAAGGCCATCCTGATCGAACACCTCGCGGATGGCGACCAGCGCGGCCTTGGCGTTCAGCGAATCGAAGATCGTCTCCACCAGAAGCAGGTCGGAGCCTCCGGCGATGAGGGCGCGCACCTGCTGAACATAGGCGGCCTTCACCTGATCGAAGGTAACGACGCGGAAGCCTGAGTCATCGGCATCGGGCGAATTGGAAAGAGACACCGTCAGCGGCCCGATCGCACCCGCCACAAAGCGTTGACGCCCTGTCTCGTTCGCTGTCCGATCGGCCCACTCGCGGCACTGCCGCGCCGACTGCTCATTGATCTCCCAGGCCAGGTCGTTGAGGAACTTATCTTCGATGATCTTCTGGTAGAACTCGGGATCTTTGCGGCCGCCGTGCTCCCGCGGGTCGTCCACGAAGAACTCGCTCTGGGTGATCCCAGTCGCGCCGAAGGTGTTCGTCTCGATGATGTCCGCGCCGGCCTCCAGGAAGCGGCGATGAATATCACAGATCATCTTCGGCTGGGTCAGCGAGAAGAGGTCGCCGTTGTTCAGCAGGTCTTTCTTCGAGTCCTTGAAGCGCTCTCCGCGAATGTCGGCTTCTGTCATGCCATAGGTGCGGATCGTCGTGCCCATCGCTCCATCGATGATGGCGATTCGGCTCTCCAGGATCTTTTCAAGAGGATGTTGGTGGGCTTTCGTCATGTCTCCCTGATGGCCTTGCACGTGGCTATGCCGCAAGAGCGGATTATCCCGAGTTGTAATTCCCTGATCTCAACACAAGGGTTGGAAATGCGAAGAAAGCCTGAATGGCGTTCGTCGAAGTTCTTCCCGGCCATACGCTCCCGATGCACGATAAAGATCGGTTGTGTGCAACACCGCACAAAACCGAAGGCACCTGCCGGAGCTGACCTATTGAGTTCAACTGTGTGCTTTCGCGCTGCCGCATTCGGCACCGCAACACACCTCCTTCATTATAGCGATACCGTCAATGCCCCTTCCTGAAGCATCAGTAGCCACTCCTGCACTTTAGATTCAGAAGAGAGACTGTTGATTCGACGGCTCACCCCTCGTCCTTTTGCGGCGGTCATCGAAGACCGTCCTGCCACCCATCGACTTAGAGATGTGGTGCTCATGCTCCAGGGCAGCATTGAAGTCCGCAAACGGTTGGCCCTCCTGCTCGACCGTTCGTGTCAGGCGATCGAGCCGTTTGAAGCCCTCCACCTTTTCCGTATGCCCTAATCGAGCCGCCTCCAGGGAACGCCGCAAGATCTCGAGCGACTCATCATAGGTCTTGAGGGGCACAGGAAACGGATGCCCATCCTTACCGCCGTGCGCGAAGGAAAAACGCGCCGGGTCGGAGAAGCGGCTCGGCGCGCCATGGACGATTTCGGCGATCAGAGCGAGCGATTGCAGCGTCCGCGGCCCCAGGCCTTCTACAAGCAGCAGCGAGGCAAAGTCCCGAAGTTCCTGCTCGTGGGCGACGGCAAGAACTGCACCGAGCCGCTTTAGGTCGACATCTTTGGCTCGCACATCATGGTGCGCCGGCATCGTCAGCTTGCGTGCTTCACTCAATGCGGCTTCCATCGGTTCCCTCGCAATCGTGAGCAGAGCCTGTTGAGCCTTCGCAGCGCGGGCATCGACCAGATTGAGGATCTCCCCCTGGGGCTTCCCCAGGATTGCCGTATGCGGATTCGATACAAAATCCCGCACAGCAGCAGAGTGCCAGTGATAACGGCGTGCCAGATGGCTCTCAGGATTCATCCCCTGCTGCACCACCACCCATTCGCCTGATTTCGTAATCGCGAAGGAATGCAGATAAAGCTGAAAGCCATCGGCTACGGCGTTGTTATCGACACGCGCGGTAAGCCGGCTCGTGCGGGCCAGTAACTCTCCATCCAGGCCTGTCTTCAGCGAAAACGCTCGAAGCTCGTCCGGAGTGCCCACCGAATGGCGACCTCGCCCGCCACAAACCGCCAGCCCCAGTTCGGCAAAGCGAGGATTCAAGCCGTGCTTCAATGCTCCCATTACTGAGGTCGTAATGCCGGAAGAGTGCCAGTCCATGCCCATGACGCAGCCGAACGACTGGAACCAGAACGGATCGCTCAGCCGGCTCAGGAACTCACTCACCCCGTACTCCAGGATGGTGTACTCCGCAATCGCCGTACCCAGCGCCGTCATGCGGTTCGCGAGCCAGGGCGGCACGCGGCCACCGTGCAGCGGAAGGTCGGCACTCCCTGATCGTTTCATGTGCGCGCCTCATTCATTCTTTCCATCTTCGCCCTATCTTCGCTTACAATCAAGGGCATGAGCGGGGAGCGAGAGCTTCATCCCGAATCCGAGGCCGGGCATCCGCGCGAAGCTCCGCTTCGCAAGATCGTCCATGTTGATATGGACGCGTTCTACGCTTCGGTGGAACAGCGTGACGACCCAACGCTTCGCGGGAAGCCCGTTGTAGTAGCCTGGCGCGGCAACCGGTCAGTCGTCTGCGCCGCCTCGTATGAAGCAAGGCGCTTCGGCGTACGCTCCGCCATGCCCGCAATCACCGCCGAACGCCTGTGCCCTGAAGCCATCTTTCTGCCTCCCGACTTCACTCGCTATAAGGCTGTATCACGCGCCGTGCGAGAGATCTTCCAGCGCCACACCGATCTCATCGAGCCCCTCTCCCTGGACGAGGCGTATCTCGATGTCACGGTGAACAAGAACGGCCTGCCCACCGCAACGAAGGTCGCAAGCGCGATCCGTCAGCAGATCCGCGAAGAGTTATCTCTCACAGCGTCCGCGGGCGTTGCTCCTAACAAGTTTCTGGCCAAGATCGCCTCCGACTGGCGAAAGCCCAACGGCCTCTTTGTCATTCAGCCTGGAGACCTGGACACGTTCCTCCCCCCGCTGCCTGTCGGACGAATCCCCGGCGTTGGCAAGGTAACGGAGACTCGGCTCAACCAGGTTGGCATTCAGACGGTTGGGGATCTGCGGAACTTTGAACTGGCCACCCTGGAAGCACAGTTTGGCCGCTACGGTCTGCGCCTGCATGAACTCGCGCGCGGCATCGATCACAACCCGGTCGTCCCTGACAGGCCCACCAAGTCGATCTCCGCGGAGGATACGTTTCAGCGCGATATTCCGCTCTCCGAGACAGAGGAGTTGATTCGGCGTCTCGCGGAAAAAGTATGGACGGCTTCGCGCAGAGAATCGCGTATGGCGCGGACAGTCGTTCTCAAGCTGAAGACGAGCGAGTTCAATATCCTCACGCGCAGCCATACACCGCTCGTTCCCCCGGCATCGTGCGAGGAACTGACGACCATCGCGCTCTCTCTGCGCGAGCGTATCGATCTCGCAGCAACACAGCGCTTTCGCCTGGTGGGTGTTGGCTTGAGTAACTTTCGCGAGCAGGAGAGCCCACCGCCGCCGCTCTTTGAAGAGGCTGTGGAGTCCGATCTAGAGTGCGAAGCCTAACCGAGAACGCTGCTTTTGTTGTTGCGGCTGCCGTTCTTGTCGTTGCTTTTCTTGTTGTCATTCCCGCAGGGAATCTGCTGTTTGTTCGTACCACGGCAATTCTTCGTGAAAGCAAAGAGCGTGGTGCGAGCCGTGCCCCTTCCATTGTTGCCTCGCAAATATCGGTGCCGTGCTAGCAGGCAGCAGATTCCCTGCGGGAATGACAACAAGAAAAGCAACAGCAATTTACTCCGACATCTCACAAAGCCTGTCTAAAAAAGGCTCCTGCGTCTTCTTGATATGCTCTCGAGCTTCAGCAATCGAAAACCAGTGACCCCGGTCTACTTCAGGAATCTCCAATAACTGCCCCGACTTCGGAGGCCATTCGATCTCGCACGTATTGCTGACCAGTTCCGCGGGATCGCAGTCTCCCTCAAAAGCCCAGGCTGTGACAATCTTCCCGCCTGCCTGCTTTATCTTCCCTAAAGCTTTGAAGGGACCCTTCGCAACAAACCCTGTCTCCTCGACGAACTCCCGCCGCGCAGCCGCCTGAGGTTCCTCGTCCTTCTTATACTCACCCTTGGGAATTCCCCACGCTCCAAGGTCCTTCTTCGCGAAGAAAGGCCCACCCGGATGGACCAGAAAAACTTCCAATCTGCCTTCACGTCTTCGATACATCAATAGACCTGCACTTACTCTTGGCATCTTTAACCAGCCCGCACTTCAAAGAACAGATCGCCCGTTCCACGACAGGGTGTCGCGGAACGGGCAGCCTGCTTAGAATGCCAGCTTCAGAGCAAATTGCAAAATACGTGGAAAGTTCTGTTGATTGAGCGCGACAGTACCAAATCCCGTAAACCCACCATCTGCAAGACGAGTAGGTGGTCCGTCCGATGGGTTGGAATCAGGACCGGGAAACAGGACACTGTTCGTCAAGTTGAAGGCATCTGCACGGAAGGTAAGGTTGTACCGCTTCGTGATGGCAAAGGTCTTTTGCAGCGTCGCGTCAAGATTCGGGATCGAAGGCTGGCGCAGCGTAGCAATGCGATCCGGCAGGTTTTTCAGAGCGTATTCGGGGATAGTGGAGTAGCAACCCAGCTTGGTGCCGTTGCTATAGTCGTTGTAGAGATATTCGCCCAACGTCGGCCCTCCATTCGGACGGAAGCTGTGGTTGCAGTTGTAGTAGTAGCTGTTATTCAGGCTGACGGGGAAGCCGGTCTGCATCGACAAGATGGAGCTGAAGCGCCACTGATTGATCACACCGCCCAGAATCCGTCCGGGGTTTCTCAGAAAATGTTGCCCCTGCCCAATCGGCAGATTCCACTGATCCGAGAGCGCGAAGATGTGGGTACGGTCAAAGGAAGATATCTCGTACTTTACCCTCGGGTCCTGATACGGATAGGAGTTCACATAGTTCAGCGCGCTCATCGTCTTGGAGTACGTATAGGCAAGCTGGAAGCTCACTCCATCCGGGCCACCCAGACGCTTATTCAGCTTCACCTCGAGCGCGTCATACAGATTGCGGCCGAGTGGCGCGGCATCCCATGACACCTGTCCGAATGCCGAGTAAGGCAGCATCAGGGTAAGTGCCTTGATCGTTGGACTGGAGCCGATCGTCGATGTAGCCGGCAGAACTCCATAGTAGGGATTCGTCACCTGCCGGTCGAAGAGGTTGGGATTACTGATTCCCTGCTCCACCTGAGCCAGCGAAAGAGGATTCAGCGACGTCGATACGCGCAGATCGTAAGCGAAGTTACCAGAGAACCTGACATCCAACGTCATCTGGTCGGGCAGCTCACGCTGGAAACCAAGCGAGGTGATGTGGGAGTAAGGAATCTTTCGCTGCGGAAAGTCGAGCGACTGAGAGTTGCCAATCGCCGTCAACAAGCCGCCCGCAGCGCCAGCCGGCTGTTGGGCTCCGCTGGGAAAAGGCGTTCCACTGGCGAAGTATCCCGAGGGTGTGATGTTTCCGTTCAAAGAAGCCGTATAACTCGTCGTCTGCGAAAAGCCGGAGTTCGTTCCGTTCTCCAGGCCGAAGGAGTACATCAATCCATAACCACCACGAATCACGGTCTTGGAGTTGATCTGATAAGCAAAACCAATGCGCGGAGCTACATTGCCAAAGCTGGTGTTGTACGCGTTTTTCGGTTGACCGTTCGCTCCAGCGAACTGGAGACCGCCCGTTACAGTGGCGAGGCTGGTCGGATTAATCCCGGCAGCCGTGAGCGCCCCGGCAGCAGCCGCCAGATTCGACTGATAGGTTGAGTTGTTCGTCACCGGATTGACGCAGGTCAGGCACATGCCGCGATTCAACGCGTTGTGCCAGGCCTGAGCGCCGACCTGTACGTCATAGCGAATTCCCAGGTTCAGCGTAAGTGCTTTCGTCGCCCGCCAGTCATCCTGCGCATACAGCGCATACGTCGGATAGAACACGAAGGCGTTGGCGTTCCAATCCACGCCTCCGCTCGTCGGAGCCCCAAGCAGCATATCGCCCACATCGAAGCCATCGCTAACCCCGGGGATGGTGTTGCGCGTCAGCGGATTGGCCTGCGTGGCAAAGGTGCCGAAGGTGAAATCACCATTGGCATGCCCGGCCTGCTTGGGAGATCCATGCTGCAGCATGTGATATTCGCCACCAAAGTGCAGGGCCTGTGTTCCCAACTCCTTCGTAACATCGCCGTTGAAGCCGATATCGTTGTACACACCCGAGGTCAGAACGTTGCCAACAACCTGGGGGTAGTACCCACCAGTAGTAGTGAACTCCGGCAACTGTTTCAGAGAGGTCGTGGGAAGCGACGGCATATTCAGGCCGATGGTCGTGGGGTCCACCGCGTCCGCGAAATCGCCATCAGGAGAGAACATGGCATACCGAGCATAAGACGCCTTCAGATCCAATAGAAGGGTTGGAGAAAAGGTATATGTCATATCCTGCGCGGCAGTTACCGTCTGGTGGGTAACGTCGATGCTTCCATTCTCGGCAGGTGCGGGAAAACCGCTGGTATTCCGAAAGTCCGTTCCACTCTGATAGGCAATCAAGCTGTACCAGCGCACCGCATCTGAAGTGTTGTAATCGACACGCGCCATCTCCTGGTTGTAGGAGGTGCGGTCCGGAGTATTTGCGATGAAGTTATTCTGGACCGAGTTGACGTTGATATTGGGCAGGGGATAAAGGTTCAACACAGCGGCGCCGATCGCATTAATGCGGTCCGCAGGAATCGTGTCATTCGGAAATGGGTTGCGAATATAACTACCGCTGCAATTACCGATAGCTCCGCCAGCTACCGAGCAGTGGGTTGTACTCGGATCGTAGACGGTAAATCCGGTGCCGGTAAAATCAACTCCCTGGCCATTAGCAGGCCTCAAAAAGGCGGGAGGAACACTGGTAAGCGTTGTAAGACCTACAGATTCCCGAAACCCTTCGTAACTACCGAAGAAGAATACCTTGTTATGAATGACTGGTCCACCAACAGTCGCCCCAAACTGGTTCTGGTGCATGGACTGGCGAGGAAGGCCTGCAAGATTATTCTCAAAGTTATTGGCATTGAAGATGCCGTTCTCGAGATAGTCATACATGGTGCCATGCAGCGCATTGGAACCGGACTTCACCACCATATTGACCGTGCCCCCGCCCGTACGGCCATAGCGAGCATCGTAGGTAGAGGTCATGACGTTCACCTCCTGGAGAGCGTCGATATTAGGCGCCAGTTCCCAGGTTCCCTTCCCACCCGTACTCTGCTCGGTGATGTTCGTGCCATTGAGAGTGAACTGCTGGTAGCCCTGTGCGCCCCCGCCTACGACGTAGGCGTTGGAGACGTCCCAGCCACGAGTTCCCGTGCCATTGGAAAAGCTGGTCGTCGTAAACTGCGATCCCGGCGTCGTGCCCAGCAGGGTATAGATCTGCCTGCCATTCAGCGGAGCACTTTCAAGCTCGCGCTGCGACAGAATCGTTCCACCCGAGCCGCTCGCCGTGTCGATCAGAGGAGGCGCGTCGCTAATCGTGACGCTATCCGCAACGCTGCCGACCTGAAGAACAAAATTGACTCCACGGTATCCGCTCGCCTCGATCAGCACATTGTCCTGCACCTCTGTCTTGAAGCCCTCGGCACTGACGCTGACCGTATAAGTTCCTGGCAGGACGTAAGGAATGTAGTAATCACCGTTCCTGGTCGTTACCCCCTCATAGCTTTGCTGTGTTGCATTGTTAACAGCCTTTACACCGGCTTTCACCATCACAGCGCCTGAGGTATCGGTTACTCGTCCAGTCAGGGTTGCGCGAAACTCCTGTGCAACAGCCGACTGTATCGCCATCAACGCCAGAACCATCATCAAGCTACAGAAAGTCCTCTGTACCCATTTCATTGCTCGCATCGCTCTCCCTTTTGCACTTCAACTCCACTAGTAGCAGCTAAGAGAGGGCGACACCCGTCAAACCACAATGGAAAACAGTGGATGCGACGCAATACAACATCTCGCAACATTGAACATAAGAAATGACTTAGAGAAAAACATAGCAAGTTGGCGTTTATCGGAATTTAACTATCCCTACGGCTCACGATTGCAACTAGCTAAATCTGAATATCTTCTCGCCAGGTATAGCCCTGCCCGTGTAAGTGTCTGGTGTAACTCCATAAGGGCATGGAATATCGATCTATAGCCGCACAGGACTAACACTCGTTGTTTCATACAGCGCGGTAGATTGCAGCATCAGATTTTTATGACGGAATAGATCTTAGGGTATGTCGTTAAAGTGCAAACGCCGAGTGCTTGAAGGACGCCAAGTTTGCGCAGAGTTTCCTTTGCGTCAACTTGGAGTACTCAGCGCACTCGGCGTTTGCAGTTTGGCTTAGCACGGCATCTGCCGCACTAAGGTTATCTTCCGTTTGTTTCCAATCGAGGCTCCGGACCAAGATCCAAAGTCAATGTAGCTCCATTTACGATATCCGCATGAGTGATCTCCACCTTTGCGTAGGGAGCACCATTGAGCTTTGCCGACCGGATATATTGATTTGCAGTCGAGGCATGCTCCGCGCGGATCGTAAAGTCCTTCCCGTTATCCTGATGAATCACGATATGAGAAAAGATGGGGCTCCCAAGGGCATATACCGGCTTTCCTGGGCACACAGGATAGAAACCCATCGCACTCAGCACGTACCACGCGGACATTTGCCCGGCATCGTCATTTCCAGGTAGACCGCCTGGGCCGCCATGGTATTCGTTCTGCAAAATCTCCCGGACATGGCTTTGCGTCTTCGAGGCAGCACCAGCATAGTCATACAAATAGGCAATCTGGTGACTGGGCTCATTGCCTTGCTGGTAGAGCTTAGCTGCAAAGAGGCCATCGAGCTTCGCAATGAAGGCAGCATTTCCACCCATCGCCTGAATGAGACCGGGAATATTCTGCGGAACAAAGAAACTGTACTGCCACGGAACGCCTTCCGTAATGTAGTGATACTTCCCATCCGGACGAAACGGTTCAGACCACGTGCCATCCTCGTGACGGCCACGCACAAAACCAACCGAGGGGTCAAAGATATTTCTCCAGTTCTCAGCCCGGAGACGAAGTTTGGCTGCATCCGATTCCTTCCCTAAAGACTGGGCAAGATCGGCCGCCAGCGAATCGTCATAAGCATATTCGAGAGTTCTCGAAACCTGCTCCTGGTGGTGATAGGCATCCGGAACCTTGTCTTCGAGAGGAATAAACCCATAGTGAAGATAGGAGGAAAGCGCTCGTCTGCCCTTTCCATCCTTGTACTCCGCAGCTGGTGGTGTCACCATCGCACTTTGCAGGATGAGTCGATAGGCTTCGTCGACATCGAAATGGCGAAGACCTTTGGCATAGGCATCGACAATGATAGAGACAGCATGGTCCCCGATCATCTCGCCGGTATAGTTATTCCAGGCAGGAAATATCGGCAAAAAGCCGCCCTGTTCCCCTTTATCGACAAGCGACTGCACCATCTGCTCTTCCCTGTGCGGGTCGAGAATCGTCAAGAGCGGGTGCAAGGCCCGAAAAGTATCCCAGATCGAATAGTCGTCATAATAAGCCCCCGAATCCGCATGATGCAGCTTGCCCTCCTGCCCGAAGCCTGCGTATGTCCCATCCGCATCGCTCACTACATGAGGAGCAAGGGAGGCGTGGTACAGCGCCGTATAGAAGACCGTCTGCTGCTCAGCCGTTCCACCCTGTACCTGAATACGATTCAGCAGCGTCTGCCACGTCTTCTCGGTCGATCGTTTGATCTCATCAAAGTTCCAGCCACTCTCTTCGGCGTCAAGATTTTTCTCTGCTTCCTCGATGCTGGTAAACGACGTTCCGACTTTGACTAATAAAGATTTTCCTTCCCAATGAGAGAAGGTGACGAAAGCGCCGATCTTATTGCAGCCACCCTTCTGCTCCCGCCGAGTCCGGTCGATCTCCGAACCGCACCAGACTCCTGACTCCGCGAACGGGCTCTGGAAGCGCGCAACAAAATAGCCGTTGAAGCCCGCAGTCTGCCCACTGCCGGCATAAAGGCGATGGACAGGGTTATATCCGACAATCTCATCGCGGTCCGCCCGAATCTGCACATAACCTTCACCGGACTTTGCGTTCGGTGTGATCAGCAGATTGGCCCTCACCCCCCTGGGAAAGCGAATACGCAGCATTCCCGAGCAGGCAGTTCCTGTCAGCTCAACTTTTGTGTTGTATCGATCCAACAGGGTCGAGTAATAGGCAGGAGACTCGACTTCCTCCTCATGCCGGTAGGCAGAGGCTCTAAGCTCGGGAGTGACATTAAGCTCTCCCACGGTCGGCATAAGGGTCACACTGCCGTAGTCCTGCGTGCAGCTACCGCTTATCCAGTGGGTTCCTCGAAAACCTGTGATCCGCGTGTCCTTGTAGTAATAAGGAGAGATGCAGTGATCTTCGACCGTCCGCGTCTCGGGCGTCCAGCCCGTCATCGCAAAGGGAACGCCCACCACCGGGAGGGTCTGTCCCTCATTTGCGGTTCCTATGCGTGGGTCAACCAAGCGGTAAGGAGTAGCTGCGACCGCCGAAAGAGAAAACACCAGGGAAAACAGAATCGTTCTGTTGTACCAGCGTGCCGGCGAAATGCAGGCGCGCAGGATCGTAATCCATTTGAAATTGTATGACTCCATGTTAAGCGAAGGCGCGTACGCCAGGTTTCCTTTCCGTGTAGAGCGGGCTGTAGCGTTCCCAGGCTGGAGCCGGAGGTTCGGGTCTGAGAATCGATACCGGTTTCATCAACCCAAAGATCGCGACCTGTCTGGGCCTCTAAGAGTGTTGTAACCAGGAACACAAAACCCATTAATAACAGTCTGGCTCTCCTTGTATCGGTCAAATCACTTGAAGATACATGTCGCAGAACAGGGAGAAACACTCTTTTACAGGACAGATTACAGAGCCTTTACGCGAGAATATCTTTCATATCGTTCACTGAACTTTAACCAGCATGACGGAGCCCGCCTGACAGAGCAGAGCTACAGGTTCTCCCTGTCTAAAATTCTTAAATCTGGAGTTCACCTTCCCTGCCATAGCCTCATGGCATGAGGCTATGGCAGGGAGTGCAGCAGGTTGATTCATCAAACTTTAACTAAAGTGAGTTCTACTTGCTCCTTGAGCCTCCATGCCTGTTTCTCCCACAAGTAGTGTCGAAGATTCCCTGCCCATAACATCGTTTCGTGACGAGGAGCGATGGCTTATCGCGGAGCAAATCGCTACTTCAACGACGTTCGCCAGGTCGCCGCGGCTATCGCAATTGCTTCTTTATCTCTGCGAACAAGCTCTTCTTGGACACACCGCTCAGCTTACGGAACAGAATATTGCCGCGGAGTTTTTCGGGCGCAAGGGACGGTTCGATCCCGCGGCGGACACAATCGTTCGGTCTCACGTATTGCGTCTCCGGCAGAAACTTGAAGTATATTTTCAGGAAGAAGGCCGCCATACACGGCAGCGAATGTCAATTCCCAAGGGAGGATACGTCCCAGCCTTTGAGGATGTCCCAGAAGAAATTGCTGCCCCAATGCCGGATCAGCGCCTGACTCCTCCCGATAACGTATCTGTGGAAAGCTCTGTCGATCTCTCAAAATCCAAACACATCCATCGACGTCTCTTTATAGCCTGCGTGGCTCTGAGCGTCGCGTGCACGTTATTGCTTGCATCCCTGATCGTCAACCGGTCGCCCTGGCAACGCGGAAGCATCTTCGACCAATCCCCAAGACACCAGCTATGGAAACAACTCTTCACTCCCAGAATGGGAACGATGCTCGTGGCAGCCGACAGCGGCCTTGTGATGTTGCATGGGATTACACAACAAAACAGCACCTTATCGGAATATCTAGGAAGAAACTTCAGCAAGGAAACAGCCTCCATCACAACCATGCGGCCTGAGGTCGCGCTCTCCATCGCGGATCGGCGTTATACGTCATTTGTAGATCTGGAGTTTTTCGACCGGCTTACGCATGTGCCGGAGGCTCTTTCCAGAAGCTATGCCATCCGATACGCGCGCGATATCAACATCAATGACCTGAAGAATTCCAACGTAGTGCTTTCGGGTTCACAGGACGCAAATCCGTGGATCGAGGTCTTCGAACCTCAGATGAACTTTGTTCTTCAAAATGATCTACTGCACAATGTTCGAGCCTTCGCGAACCGCAAGCCGCAAGACGGAGAAAGCAGCCTCTATCGATGCGATCAGTTCGAATACGGCGTTCTGGCTTTTCTCCCGAACCTTAGCAACACCGGGAATGTGTTGATCGCCGAAGGAACCTCCGTAGCTGGAACAGAGGCTATCAGCGACTTCTTATTCGCGAACAGCACCCTGGATACGTTCCTCAGAAAAATAGCGAAACCTAATGGCACCATTCCGCATTTTGAGGTTCTTATGGAATCCGGAAATTTGAACGGTAGTGCTTCGCGTTCGCAGGTTGTGGCTTACCGGACCTACTAGTTCCCCCATCTTCAATCGCCAAATAGTAGATCTTGCCACCTTTGCGCTGTCGGTTAACGGGGGTAAGCTGGATCTGAACATGCGGAAGGGCGACATTAGCGTGTTCCGAATGGACACGAAAGAAATTGACGTTAAAATCTCGAACATAAAGACCAAGATTCATACCATTGCCGTTGAAGCTCTTGCTCACAAGGGCTTTGATCGCTGCACTTTATTTCGGAACGCCCTTCAAACCTAACGCGCTGCCAACGCCCACGATTCTTACGCCATTCGAGTAGAGACCGGATATGAGTGCAATTTTTTCGTCAACCATTCAGGTTCTTCATCCCGGAAGTAACGAGCTTGTCGTTCATTTTCCGGTGGAACATACGCTCTCCGTTCTGTTCGGTATCCTGGCCGGCGTCTTTACCCTGTTCTTTGGCGTGCTTATCAAAAGCAACGGCCTGCGTGCATCCTCTCTGGCGCTTCTTCCAGGATTTCTTCCGGCCATCCTTTTCCTCTACATCGTCACCCAATCCTCCTCCATCACCTTCTCCAAGATTGATAACAGCGTCGTCATCCAGGAACATCTGTTTTTTAGAACCCAGACAGCGCGCTACCCCCTCGAGAGTATCGACCATGCTGAAGTGGCCCTCGACGATGGCCATAGCCATATGTTCTACCTGGCCACGAACTCCGGGCAGCGTATTCCTGTAGGAGGCGGATGGACACCGCGGCGGGGATACTACGAGGCCGCCGACGCCGTAAATCAATTTATGCCTCCATCGCGCGGAACAGGCACTGGCATTGGTGCACCTTCTCCATCTTTCAACTTTGAAGAAAAGCGCAAGCAGGCCGAAAAAGCATTCCTCGACAAGGCCGATGAAACTCCCAAGACGAAATAACTGGAAGTCTATATTCGCTCGACCAACCATTCCCTGCTGAAATGAGCCTTGAAATGACCTCCAAAGACTCACACGCTCGCCTTGAACCTATCCAGGAATATTCGCTGCTCCCGATCAGAAGATCGAATGAATTAACAGGTTGCTCTCTCTATTGGATTCCAGTAAGTGACGTTCCTGTCTACGGAATCATTTCGCGTACCTCCTTCGAGGAAACGCTGGAGATGATCACGGAGACCGCCCAAAAGGTTTAGTCAAATGAGATGCCCCGAATCCTTCTTTCAGGATTCGGGGCATCTCAACCTGGTTACTTTCGCCCACAGTGACGTGAACCCGGCAACCCTATGCGAAGGGCTCCTTACGGAACCACGTAGGTTTGGGATCCAAGTACGCCGAAGCTGGCCGTTACATTATCCCTGTCGATATACTCGCCAACCTGCGCCGGTGCTGAGGTCGAACCAATTCCAGAGGCAACGTCAATCTGTTTTTGGTCAAACACCCGATCGATGCCGTAGGTGTATGCGTACGCAGGAACTGTGAGTGCAGAGTAGCCGGAAACTCCTCCGACAGTCTGCGTGCCATAGATCGCATGAAAGTCGTACTTGACGTTGTTGACGATGAGATAGTCGATGAACACGCACTCAACCGCTGTACCGCTGGTACCATCCTCCTTGCAAACGCTGGTATCGCCCGGCTTGAAGGTGACGTGGTACTGGACATGTACAGAGCCTGAGTAGAGAGCACCGGCTGCGTGTGTAGCAGGTGCGGTTCCAGCCCATCCGCGCTGGCTGGCCGTGCAGGTATTGCCGCTCGCTGCTGTGCAGAGGATCTCTTCATTGTCTACAAGAAGGATCATCCCCGGCTCAACAGTTGCGGCTGTCACAGAGCCCGTAACGTTGGGTGTAACCGTGAAGCTCTGCTGGGTGGCCGAGGTGATGCCAGCAGACAGTTTTCCGAAGGGCAATTGGCAATCGTGGTTAATCTTCGTCATCGACGAGAAGCCGGTAGCGCTGAAGTTTGTCCAGCCGGGTGCGTGCTGGCCGTTGTACTGCCAGCCGCCGTCAATGATGGAGCATTGGAACGAAGCGCCCAGGTAGCCATAGGTTGGAATCGCGACGTTCCATGAGTTCATGTCGAGCTCCCAGTTCTCAACATTAGCCGGGTTGATGGAAGCCGTATATTGCGGCCAGATATAGAAGTCCTCGATCATGGTAGTGCAGCTGTCGCATCCAACCGATCCGGTGTCATAAGGCCACAGCACCTGGAGACCGCCACCGGCACCACTCAAGTTCTCCGTAGTCATGTTGAAGTTGGTCGCCGTGCCGCCACCACTCGCGGAAGGCAATGATTGATTCGGCACCATGCCGATCTGGGTTGGAATCCCGCACACACCGTCGGCGCAGGTATTATTCCCGGGGCCGTAGTCGAGGTGAGGGGTGTTGTAACTGGAGACATACGGCGCGGACTGGCTCTCCGAGCTGGACAACACTGTCTTCCAGTCGCTCGTCGTAGCCTGCCCATTTTGTACCGCTACGCCAGTGTTACTGCCGCTTGTCATCTGCACAGCCGCTGCATTGATCGTGCTCCCCGGTGCAACTGTGATCGGACTGCCCGGAATATATTCGATGGATGCTTCCGTCGCCGTCGATCCATCCAGCGTATAGAAGATGCTGGCTCCCACGATCGAGGTGGACATTGTTACCTTGCCGTTAGAGTACGAAAAGCTGATCGTAGTCCCGGCAGTGTAAGAGTTGCACGCCGTGCCGCTGGGGGTATACCCGGAGGCCGTGGCGTTAGCGCAAATCGTCTCAGTGGTAGCCGGATCCACATATATGGAACCCGTATAGGCCGTGCTTGGTGTACAGCTTCCCGTCGCAACGTAGCACCACAAGATAGCTGCGCCGGAGGTGGGGTCTGTAATGGTCGTGCTTGTGGGCATCGCGTACATGCCGGATGCCAGTGTGATGGATGGCGTCGCCGTCTGGGCTTCTGCCTTGGTGTACTCGTGGCAGACAGTGGAGCTGACACTGTCCCCTGAGGCCGTTGCGTTGGCACAAATCGTCTCGGTGGTAGCTGGGTTCAAGTAAATCGCAGCGGTATAGGACGTATTCGGGGTGCAGTTCCCCGATGCGACATAGCACCAGAGGATTGAGGCTCCGGAGGTAGAGTCCGTGATCGTGGTGCTTGAGGGGAAGGTGTAAGAGCCGGAAGCCAGGGTTATGACAGGAGTCGCTGTCGTCTGAGCGTGAAGAGCCGTCGCACTCAGAGAGGCGATCAGCACGAGTAACATCGAAAATATTTTCATCGATAGATCTCCAGGATGGAATGTCGAAACGGGATAAACAAAAGCCACAACTCAAATACACATCGATTGAGGCGACTTGCCGTTCTCACCGATGCCTTCGCCGTACTGCTGCCTAAAGCCCAGCAAGGTCGGTTAACTTTGCTGTGTGCCATAGATCTCTCCCTGGAGCTACCGCTGGCGAGCGCATTGAGGAAACCGTGATGAGCCACAGTTTCCTCAATGCCTTTGCAGTTGCTCTTAGAAGTTGAAGGTGGCCTCGATCTGTCCCTGGCGATTGCCGGCAGAGAACTTCGTGGTGACCTGGCCGAAGTTGGAGGAGTTTACCGTGGTGGTCGGGAAAGGAGCCTGGGTGCGGTTGAACGCGTTGAAGTAGTCCATGCGAATCGCGAACGAGGTTCCATCGGTGAGACGGAACACCTTCTTGGCGCTCAGATTCTCCGCCGGATACCAGGGACCGCGCACCGCGTTATAGACGCGCTTGGCGTTACCCAGCACATACTCGCTGCCGGTGTTGCTCCAGGCGTTGGTGCTGAACAACAGCGGTGCCGGCCCTTTGCCCGTAAAGAATTTCGTAATCTGGCCGTAGTTACCTGACCAGAGCCGAACCAGAGGATTGAAGTTAGGACGGTTGGTCCCGTTCAGGAAGCTCTCACCGCTCTGCGTGATCGCCAGTGGCTGGGAGTTGTTGTAGGTCAGGATCGCCGATACCTGCCAGCCGCCCAGCCACTTACCTGTCTGGCCCGAATTGAGCCAGTGCTGGCCTGGGCCGAAGGGAAGCTGATAGAGAACGGCAGCCTTCGATTCGAACGAGCCCGTCGAGTCCTCTCCCCAGTCCGCCTTCTGGTTGAACTTGTTCACGGTCGTGACCAGGTTGTCGTATAGCCTGGGCAGTTCGATACTGGCCAGGAAATTTACGTTGTTCGACAGGTGCTTATCGGCCTGCACCTGGAAGGCGCTAAAGTACGTGGTCCCCGACTGATCCCAGGCCCACGCTACGTTGGAGTACTGCGGGTAGGGTTTCAGAGACTGGTACACCGTGGCGCTGCCGCCGAACTGCGCTGCAAAGTTCGCATAAGGAGCGGTGAAACCAGCAGCTTTCGCAGCAGCCGAGTTGATGTTATCCGACAGCAACGCTCCGTATTGCAGGACCGAAGGATCGGGCTGGCTGATGGGGTTGCGGTTAGAGCCCGAGAGATGTGTAACTCGGTTCCCGGTATAGTCGAAGGTCAGCACCGTGTGCCAAGGAATCTGCCGCTGGACGCTCAAGCTCCACATCTGCAGGTGCGGTGCCTCACCGTTGTGGGCGTAGTCCAGATAATAGATAGTTTGCGCAACACCCAGTCCCGAGTTGAAGGGATTGGGACTTACGTTGGGAATCGGGTTAACCGCGCCGGTTGCGGGGTTGGTCCATTGGCCATAGGCGGAGGTATAACCTCCGGTTGAGCTTAGTGTGTAACTACCGCCCAACAATCCAGCCATGTTATTGGGGCTACCACTCAAGCCTTCACCCTGGCCGTAAGCGCCACCATAGCCCAGGTAAGTAATGGTGTATCCGCCCTGAATCACCGTGTTCTTATCGACGCTGTAGGCGAAGCCTATGCGCGGACCAAAGTAGAGATGGTGCGTGGCTACATGGTTATAACCGGCACAGCCCGTGCAGTTGCCATACTCGGTAGCAGCACCCGGCAGATTTCCGGCTGCGGGATTTGGAGTTGCCGGAGCCAGGAACACATTGTTGTTCTGGGTCATCGTGTACGGAATCATTACGTCATAACGGAGGCCGGCGTTCAGCGTCAGCTTATTCGTGACCTTGAAGTCATCCTGGATGTACCCGGAGTAGGAATTCGTATCGAGCGCAGTCGTGGTTGACGCCGTACGGGTGGCTGAATCGGGCAGGCCCAGCAGGAAGCTGGCAAACGAACTGCCGTATTGGGAAAAGTTGACGTTGGTCGTGTCCGGGATAGAGGTTTCAGCCTGGCTGAAGCTGAAGTGGCCACTGCTGTAGTTGTTGAGGGTGTACTCCCAATAGTGGTGGTACTCAAACCCAATGTTGATCGTGTGGCGGCCCTTGTTCCACAGCCAATTGTTGAAGATGTTCCAACCCATGTTGTCGACGTAATAACGGACGAGACTACTGTTGCTGTTACCCCAGTTCGTCGGTGCTTCCTGGCCGTTGAAGCTAATGTACGGCAGGGTGTTACTGCCCAGCACTCCGCTAAAGTTCACACTGTTGTTAGCGTTCATATTGTTCTGAAACTTGTTTTGCGCAGCAAACCCAGCCGTCATCACCAGGTTGGGATGTATGACCTTGGAATAATTCGCCAGCCACATGTTGGCGTTGTCGGTAAGACCCTCCTGGCCGGTAAGCGGATTACTGGCAGGCACAATGGGAGCATCTTCTTCCTGAGTCACGTAGTAGTGGTTGCGCCACCAGGTAAAGGCAATGTTCTGGCTCTGCGAAATCTGGTGATTCAGCGTGATACCCCAGGCCTGGTTCTGGTTCGGCACCGAGCTGATCACCGGGTTCATGTTGTCCTGCAGACCGTAGTTGGTTCCTGTCGCATTCGGGCTGGGAATGTACTGGAGAAGCGACGCCGACAACGGGTCGATTCGGCTCGCGCAAATAACATTGAGTTTGCCGTTGCACTGGAACTGCTTCCCCGTCTGCGGATCGTAGATCGGAATCAACTGGCCACTGGGGTTAACGAAGTTGCTGAAGTCGCCGCTCTTCTGGGCTGGCGTTGGAACGGCGCCGATGGTCGTGATGCCCTGGTTCTTATTGAAGATGTCGAAGCTCAGCAGAAAGAATGTCTTGTTGTGGCCGTTGTATAGTTTGGGCAGAACTACAGGGCCTCCGAGGGTACCGCCCCAGTCCGTCTCCTGATCCACGGGAGCAATCGCCTTCCCTGCGCTGTTGAAGTTCGTCGGGAAAAAGCCGGCCGAGTCGAAGATGCTATTGCGGTCGATAAAGAAGCCATCACCATGCAGCTTGTTCGTACCCGAGCGCATGTTGTAATCAACCGCGCCCTGCACCATACCGTATCGCGCTGAAAAAGCATTGCGGATAACGCGAAATTGATCCACCATCTCATACGGCGGGTCCGAGTTAATGTCGGAGGCAGTATCAATCTGCAGGCCGTTGTAATAGTTGCCCGCCGAGTTGATCTGCGAAGCAGCTCCGCCCTCGACCGTCACGCTGCCATAGGAGCCGGCGCGCACACCAGGCGCCAAGGTGGCGAAGCTGGTGATCTGACGCATGTAGCCATTGATCAAGAGAGGCAGGTCCGACACTTCCTGCGTCGGCAGTATCGAGTCAAGCTGAGGATCGGTGGTGTCCAGCCGGACGGAATTCAGCGATGAGACCTCCACCGTCTGATTGATGGAGCCCACCGTCAGCTTGATATTGTTGGTCGCCTGGGCCCCGACTTCGACAACAACATGCGTCTGCTCGAACCGTTCAAATCCTTCCGCTTTCACCGTAATATCGTAGGTTCCAGCAGTCAGGGGCACCGTGTACAAGCCCACCGAGGATGCGGCAACCTTTGTCTTGATCCCAGTCGCTTCATTGATGAACATAAGTTGCGCACCAGGGATAGCGGCCCCCGAGGGGTCCGCCACCCTGCCGGTGAGACCGGCACTCTCCTGCGCATAAAGGTTTTGAAAAGCCGGTACCGCCAACACGAAGAGCAGAACCAACATCCGGACAGCGAACTGCTTAAACTTTCGACACGTCATTTGAAGTCCCTGTGTTTTTAGTGAGAAAGGGGAGAATATGCCAACCATCGCCGCTGTCGCTGAATGACCATACCGCGTCATATTCTGCATTGTTTCGTCTCCTGATGTTCCTACTGTGTCTCTTGTTGATTGCTGCTTCATCACGGTCATCTGCGTGCAACACTTGCTGTACCCGATGTCTGACTATGGCGCGCAACAATGCTTTGCCCAGCAGCCAACAGTACGTCCTTCTCTGCTAAGTTCCATCCCTGCAAGGTGAAATGAACGTCACCCGGTCCAACCGCGCCGGACGGCACATGAACGGCGACGGTGCGTTCTTCTCCAGGCAAAAGGGATATGTAGTTATCGCTGTAATACGCCGGTAGTACCCGCGTATGGTCGGCATGGAAGAGCGTCAGCTTCATCGCCACCGAGGGGCTTGCACCAACATTCTTCAAGCGAACATTCCAGATGCTCTCGTCGCCGCTTGAGCTGGAAAACGAAGGACCTGCCACCGTATGCGCCTCGATGGAAGCCGGTGCAAGGTCATTCAAGGCTCGATAGCTCGCATCGTCACGTGCAATCCAGTAGAAGTTGTCGGCTACCAGGGCACCCTTTTCATCACGCATCTCAAGCCGAACGAAGACGAGAGGATTCTTCTGGATCAGCGACGAAAGGGGCAGGTGCAGCACGGGCATTACGGCATTCGCGTCCGCCGTCACGGTAGCGTTCTCGGTATCGAGAGTCGCGTCGGAGGGAGAAGCGATTCGCACCGCAACATGGAGATTTTTTTGTTGCTGCAGCGTGGTGTTTACAGCAGCAACCGTGTAATCAGACAAGTCCATCTGCACATGAAGCGGAGCATTGGCCTTCTTTACGCCATAGAACGACGCCTGCGTGTCATAGTCCGAGCTGTACATCTGCCACATCGTGCTCGGCCAGGCAGGTTGAGTCATCCAGATCATGCGCCCACTGTTCGGCGACCACAGGTGGGCATACATGCCTTCAAAGATGGCCTGGTGGTCCACATAATTGAAGAGCTGAATGCGACGTTCAAATTCGGATAGCGACGTTGACGGTCCAAGCTGTAGATCAAGCGCACGCATCAGCTCATGGGTATCTCCCCCATTACTCCGGTGCCAGTCGTGATAAGCCCAGGCGTCGTTCAAAGGCCACTGATCTTCCGGTGCGACCGTGTGTTCGAACGCCTCTTTCGTAGGGAAAGAAGAGATTCCTAGTTCCACGGAAAAGCCGCGGTTCAACTTACTGAAATAAAGCGCAGGCTCACGCCACTTGTAAGGACCGCTGGGACGAAGATCAACAACATTCGAACTTGGAGAATAGAAGCGAGTGCCATCCTCCTCACGCAGCATATCGATCATCATGTCGTTGAGCGCAGGAGGAGGAACGCCTTCGTTGCGTCCACACCAGACCACGATGGACGGATGATTGCGATAGCGCCGAACAACATCGCGAGCATTATCGACAAACAAGGTAGGATCGTCTGGCTCTGCGTCCGTATTTTCGGTAGAGGCCCAGAAGTCGTTCCAGACCATCATCCCGTACTCGTCCGCAAGCTGATAGAAGGTCTCTTCCGTGCTCTGGCCTACCCAGTTGCGAATCATGTTGAGGTTGGCTTCGCGGTGCAGACGGAAGTACGGTTCAAGACGTTCCCGGCTGACACGCTTCCGGGAGTCGTCCATCCCCCAGTTGCCGCCACGCACGGCAATGCGGACGCCGTTCACCTTGAGGATGAGGTCCGTCAGACCCTTGTCATTAGCCAGGGGACGAATCGCAGAGGTTCCCTCTGCCTGCGGATCGATCGTGGAGGCCCATCCCTCCGCAGTCTGCCGCATGTCCTCGTGATGGACATCCACAGCGTCATACCCTTTGCCCAGGGTTTCCGCCGGAAGAGCTTCTACTCGCTGCAGCCGTCCTGCATGGTCGAAGAGAGTAAGTTCATAGGTCACTTCTCGAACTCCGAACGTGCTCTGCCGTTCATCCTCGATGACGCCGCTATCGGCTATCGCTTGAAGCTTCAAGTGATAAAGCTCCGGCGAGCCATAGCCGTTTGGCCACCAAAGGCGCGGATGAGAGAGATGCAGTTGTGCAAAGTCTCGCGGCAGAAGATGGAGGATCGTATCCCCCGGTGGCACGGTAGCGGGTATCTTCACGCGCACCCCTTCAAAAGCGGCAACGACAGCGATATGCAGAGGAGTAGCACCGGAATTATGTACCGGCAGATGCAGCTCTACATCGGCGGACGAGCGATCCGGCAACGGCAGCCGCGTGACGACTTGTGGGTCGCCGAACGTGACGGCGCCGGTCTCTGTGAGACTTACTCCCTGCCACAAGCCGGTGTCGCGGTCACGAATGGCCGGCACCCAATCCCAGCCTTCCGTGGCTACAAAAGTTGGGCCATCGATGGCCAGGAAGCCGCCATCCGGTCCTGGGCCTCCTTTAATGGATTGCTCCTGCGGTATGCCAGGATGAGGAGGCGGTGCAATCCGAACGGCAAGCGCGTTCATCACACCCGGACGCAAGAGATGCGTCACATCGAAGTCGCCACGCCGGAAAGCTCCACGAATCCGTCCCAGGCGCTGGCCATTCAACCACACCTCAGCGGCATAGTTGATTCCGGCGAAGTGAAGTGTTCTGCGCCTGCCAGAGATGTCAGTCTTCGGCGTGGGAAACTCCACGCGATACCAATAGTCATGTTTGTTGAGCGACTCGGGAATGGCCAGATTGTTCAAGCCGAAGTCCGGGTCGGGATAGATGCCTCGGTCGATCATGGTCGTAAGGACCGTGCCGGGAACCGTGGCGGCAAGCCATGAGGAATCATTGAAGCCTGGCAGAGAAACCTGCGCACCGGCCTTCGGAAGAATTGTCGCTGTCCCCACGTTCGACAGCAGACGCCAGTTCGCCGCGATCTCCCAGGAGTTCTTGCCAGTCTCGTGAAGCGTCGGCCCTGCTGGCGGCAGCGGCTTTGCCCGTGGCTTCTCCGGCGCTGCACCATACGGCATCTCTGCAGGGTCCTGCGGAGCACGGAGACCGATCCCCTGCTTTACCTGGATGCTCCACGGCTTGGCATTTTCCTCTCTCAGCTGCGCATCGAAGTTCGGAGCCGCTGCGAACATCTTCTGTATCTCCGCAGCCGGGATCGAACGCGCGGCCACGGAGAACCCGCCAATGTCACCACCGAAGCGAACCATGCCGCTCGAAGACGCATCCGGAGCTATCTGGATCTCCGGGCTGATATCACCTCTGACCGAAGAGCCCGATAACGCGGACATCCCATCCACATAGAGCGTGACTCGTGTGCCGTCATCCGTTACAGCAAGCATGTGCCATATCCCGAACCGTAGGGAGGACGTCGCAAGCAGCGAAGACTCCGCCGAGAAACGCACACCGGGCCGCCCATCACGAACTTCAAAGTAGCGAGCGTTAGAAGAAGTTGGATCTCCGATTCCAGCGATCAGGGAGTTTATGTCGGAACTGTCGGTCCGGAACCACACCCACTCGCTCCAGCTCTGAGCATTGGCGAGGGACGCCGACAGGGGCTTCTTCAGAGAGGGGCCACCCTCCACCAGATTGGCAAGGTAAGGACCTGCCTGTTCCACAACCTGGCCAGCGAAACAGCACGGTAACAATCCCGCAACAGAGAGGCCGAGCAGCGCACTTCTTAGCGTGGGCAAGTGCAGGACTCTCAACATGCGCGCTTTTATGCAGCTCATGGCCCGAAACATCATTTCAAGGGGTTCCAACCTAAATCTCCTTCAGGGACGGACCCAGCCTAGGAGACCCTCAGGTCGAAAACTACGTTTGGGAGGATTGGAAACCAGGTTTGGGCAGTTTGGGCTCTGCCCTAACGTGCGTCAAAAACGCCTAACATCCCCCGGGTTTATTGCAGCGCTGTAATGATTCGGTACACGCGCGTGGATTGTCATGCTCCTTTGTTACAAACTCAGGGTTCGGTCTGATACAAATATCGCCACAGGTCCAGTCATGTCTACTTTGCAAAACTTGCGCGACGAATCAGGCATTACCGGAATCCCGTCGCTCCCGCTCCCAGCGGAAGAGATACGCGAGCATCTGGACATGATCCTGGCGGGGAACGAGTTCTGCTCCAGTCGCCGATCCTCGGAGCTATTACGACACATCGTGGAACGTGCCCTTGCGGGCGACACGGAGAGTCTTAAAGAGCGGCTGCTCGGGGTAGAGATCTTCCATCGCAGAAGCGACTACGACACAAGCACCGACGCCATCGTACGAGTGACAGCAAGCGATGTCCGCCGCCGGCTGGCCAACTTTTATTCCGAGTCTTCAGCTCAGTCCATGCGCATCACCTTGCCGCTGGGGTCCTACGTTCCGGACTTTATACCGCTTGCAATACGTGAAGCTCCAGCCGGAATCACTCAGACTAAGTATCCTGACGGCGGCCCGAGCAAGATAACCACTCCGGTTCGTGCTCCAGGGGAACCCATCATCCTCCCCGTTGAGACGAGAAAATCACATCCCATCCATTTAACGAAACCCGTAGCCTTGGCCTTCTGCCTCTGCATGCTGTTCGCATTGGGCGCAGGCTGGTGGCTTCGAGACATCACCCACGGGCGCGGCTTTTCAAAGGATGACCGCGACTATGCGTTTTATGACGACCTCCTCGGATCGATTGGCGAAAAATCCAAGGAGACACAGATTGCCCTCACCAATCCGCACGTCCTGCTCTATCTAGGTCTCAATAAGGCAGGCCCCGCCCTGGGAGAAAACCCGAAGGACGTGCCCGTTCCTCCGGACATGGCTGCGGTTCTAAACCAGACCTCGAACGATAATCAGGCGAACTTCCCGTTCCACCACTTCTTTGTGGACACCAGCAACTACACCGGCTTCGGAGAGGCCACCGCAGCCTTCGGTGTATCGCGCCTGTTACAGGCAACCGGTCGAAGCGCACACCTTACCGGCGCAAGGTTCTTGAACTGGGACTCTGCCCGGCAGGAACAACTGGTGATCTTAGGAGCGCCCCATGAGAGCGCGTTCGTTCAGAGCACACTCTCCGCCGCCAACTTCACCATCGATTACAACTCGATCCACAATGCCCATCCCCTTCCAGGGGAGCAGGTAGATTATTTCAAGTCAGGCCACGGAGGCATGCTGGAGGATTATGGTCTGATCTGGATGACCAAATCTCCCTCCGGCACGCGTGTCCTGGTTCTCGCTGGTCTAAGTAGCGCAGGTACGGCCGGAGTCGGTGAGTTCTTCAGCGATCCGGAACGGATGCGGCCGGTTTATAAACAACTGCGCGCTCTGGCAAAAAAAGGCACCTTCCCTGAGTCCTGGCAGGTCCTTTTGAAGATTGAAACGCGTGAGTATATTCCCGTTCAGGTAAGCCCCGTCGCGCTGCGTATTACTGAAGGAAACTAAGCACCTGCGTTTCGCAGCTTGAATCCACGTCGTTTTATCTGCAGGCAGACTCCACAGCGTCAGCAGCCGCAATGGCTCCATTTTCTTTTTCTACAAAGGTTCTGGCCTGTGCCGCTTTAGCCCGTATCTTCTCATCACTTAAAACTTTGCGTAGCTGCTCCGCTGCATGAGGTGCATGGAAACGATCTTTGCGTAGAGACAGTCCAAGCCCCAGCCGTTTGATTCGCGCTGCATTATCCGGTTGATCGAAGGCGTGCGGCACAACGAACTGTGGGCACCCCGCTCTCATCGCCTGCGCTGTCGTTCCTATGCCGCCCTGATGTACGACCACAGCCGCATACGGAAAGATCTCCGAGTAGGGAGCATAAGCCGTCACCATATGATCGCGCGATCCGGAGATCCCCGGACTTCCCTTGCCCGTCAGCAACAAGGCGCGACGTCCCAGTTGCTCGGCTGCTCGCTTGCCTTCCGTATAGAAGCTTCCCGGGTTCATCACCGCAGTAGAACCGAGTGTGAAGATAATCGGCGGTTCTCCGTTCTGAAGAAAATGTCTTACCTCATCGGTAAGTCCGGATGCCGGATTCTGACGATCGTAAAAAGCAAATCCGACGGTCTTCGTGTGATCCGGCCAATCGACCTGTGGCTTTGCGAACGCTGAAGAGAACATCGCCAGGTTGAGGTACGGCGAATTCTTATCTTCAAACATCGGGTGGCTGGCGGCGGACAAGCCCAACTCCTTCCGCAAGGTATAGATCGGCTCGGCCCAACTCTTTGTCTGTTTGCGTGCGAGCTCTTTCATCGCACGGTTCACCGTGACACCAGCTCCCCGAATGAAAGCGAACAGCGGCAGAGGTCCGATGATGGACGGATCGTGTGCTGATAGAAATTGCCACGGAGCAAGAACTAAGGACGCCCAGCCGATGCCCAACCGTTCGGCGACGAGAGGCGCGGCAAACACGAGCTCTCCGGTAATTAGAAACTTCGCTCCATGGCACGCCGCCAGGAGATCGTCATACACGCCTCGCATATGCGGCATGAGAAGCTTTCGGATGAAATTCTCAGGCCCCTGCTTTGGATCCATGATGCTGCTGAGCAATTCGGGATCTTCTGGAGAGAGATGCTTGGGACCGATGGAATGAAAACCTAACCCTGTCGAGACAATCTTGGGGCGGTAGAACTCTGATGTGGCGATGACCACCTCATGTCCGCGTCTCTTCAACTCCAAACCAAGGGCAATGCAAGGATGTACGTCACCCAGAGAACCAATCGTCGTTACAACTACCTTCACAAACACTCCATCTTTCGAGCCTTCATACCCTATGTCGAGGCAACGTCTACTAAAGATTCAACTTTCAGATATTCCCGCCATCGCGCTCCTGCGATTTACGTTCCGCAAAAAGTTTGGGTGACGCATTCCTCGGGACGAGCCGGCATGGCATACCGCTCCAACTCAGCACGATCGTCGTAGGGCCGCGATACCACGTCCAGCAGTTCCTCAAACGGTTGGAAGTCCTGCCGCATAACGGCAGCATCGATCACCGCCTGTACCCGGTGATTGCGCGGGATGAAGGCTGGATTCGCCCCTCGCATCGAAGCGATGCGATCCTCTCGCGATACAGGTTCTGCTTCGAGGCGTCGACGCCATCCAGCAGCCCACGAATCATAAGCTTTAGGATCAGCAAACAAGACGCGAACCGCCGCATCGCCTTCCGTCCCAGCGACGGCATCGCACAGCCTGCGGAAGGTGAGCGTGAAGTCGGCGCGATTGGCAGCCATGCGGTCCAGCAGATCCTGAATCAGAGCCGCATCGCCTTCGCGCTCCGTAAAGAGGCCCAGCTTACGCCGCAGACCAGCTTCGCGAGCCGTATCGAAGTGCAAAGCGAACGCGGCAAGCGACTCTTGAGCTGAGGCCAACCCAGCCTCTTCACTTCCCGACTCCTGATTCAGGAGTGGCAGCAAAGCCTCTGCGAGACGCACCAGATTCCAGTGCATGGCGTGCGGCTGATTGCTATAGGAATAACGCCCCTGCTGGTCAATGGAGCTAAACACCTGATCCGGATCGTAGGCTTCCATAAAGGCGCAGGGGCCGTAATCGATGGTTTCGCCCGAGATGGACGTGTTGTCGGTATTCATCACACCGTGGACAAAACCGAGGAGCAGCCATTGTGCGACCAGCCGCGCCTGCCGGGCGATCACACCATCCAGCAGGGCGCGGTACGGATGGCTCGACTGTCCAGCTTCGGGGTAATGCCGGGCGATTGCGTAATCCGCCAGCGTGCGCGTCCCGTCCACATCGCCTCGTGCGGCAAAGTATTGGAAGGTACCCACGCGAAGATGGCTGGCAGCTACCCGGGTCAGCACAGCACCTGGCAAAACTGTTTCGCGAAACAATTGTTCGCCTGTAGTCACCGCAGCCAGGGCTCGCGTGGTCGGCACACCCAGCGCCGCCATGGCCTCGCTCACAATGTACTCACGCAGAACAGGTCCGAGTACGGCTCTGCCATCGCCGCGACGGGAGAAGGGTGTTGGGCCGGAACCCTTGAGTTGGATGTCGTAACGTACGCCGTCCCGTCCAACCACTTCGCCCAGCAGGTTGGCGCGGCCGTCGCCCAGTTGAGGCACGAAGTGTCCGAATTGGTGTCCTGCATAAGCCATCGCCAGCGGCTCGGAGCCCTCAGCCACGCGATTCCCTGCCAGAATCTCGACGCCCTCCGGACTAGCCAGCGCCTCCGGATCCAGTCCGAGGCTCTGTGCTAATTCTGCATTAATCTTTATAAGACTCGGGGCCGCTACCGGCGTGGGATTCAGCCGGGCATAGAAGCCTTCCGGCAATCGCGCATAGGTATTGTCGAAGTTGAAACGAATGTGCTGGGGGGCGGGAGATGCGATCGTAGGAGCCTCTGCTGAACTCATGATCCATTCTACGTGGGCAAATTCCCAGGCACCAATCGCCTGAGCTTCTCTCCTGCTTTCGGTGCGAATCGGTTCTCAGGCGATGCCGCGACCGGCAACCATGGCGTCGTCTTCTTTCGTCGGAACCTGTGCTGTGGGTCGGGAGACAGTTGGCCAACGCCAATGCCCCATCGAGGTACTCGTCGACATGTTCTACTACAACAGTAGAAAGAATTTAAGCCATTCTTGTTCGATGTCAAAACTCGTATCGGACCTAAACAAATTCCGCGGATGCCTCTCAAATCCAGAGAGACCTCCGCTCAATACGACAGCTCGCAGAGGTCCTATGGCCGTCTCTGGAATCACACGCCGTCTCAAATGGGTTCTCCCGCTCTTAGCGCCCACTCTCCTGGCATGGGCACATTCGCATCCGAAAGAGAATCCTGTTGCAAAGCCCGAAAAAATCACAGTGACCATTCTGGCTATCAGCACATCAACCAGGCAGGGCTTTGCGGGCAACGAAGACATCTATCTTGCCTCTTTCACCGGCCAGCAGGGCGCGTCTCAATTGATCAGACTCGCCGACTGGACGGCGTCTGGGAGTTCAGGTGTGCCAGCGATGACCGTCGGCCAGAGCTTCCATCTTTTAGCGACCCGGACACCCTGGTGTGACAGCAATTCGCGTAACTTCTTTTTGCCTGTCTCCGCCGAAGAGCGTTCTCAGCTTCTTCCGACCGGCACCCAGGGCGATTTCCCTCTACCTTGTTATCGCGACCAGCATGAAAGCATTCGTGCCGTTCAGGATACGCCTACAGACAAAAAACATGGATGGCTTTGGTTCAAGCACTAGGTTAAGCCGGCATTGCAACCCTCACCTTGGGGCTGACGAACAAGTGTTGGAGGGAACGCCGCACTGTTTGGAGCGGGGCCCTGCGATTTAGCGTGACTCTACCGATCAGATCGTCTCGCCAATATCGCCGGGCCCACCGTCCAGGCTCTAGTTCACAGCCCATTGCTCGTTCGGCCCGGAGTTGCAGCTAAACGTCTGGATCAATGTTCCCGATGCCGTTCCATCTCCTCGCACGTCGAGACAATTGCTCGGATTGTTCGCTGGGGTGAACTCGTACGTGCTTCCTGTCGAAACAGCATTCCATGCCTGAGCCGACGAGCCGTTGCAGGGATCAAGTACGACTGCCGCTCCGCTTCCAGTACCGGATGCAGTCAGGCAGAAGCTGCCCTCCGTTGCCAGGTTGTAGTAACCGGATGGAACGACGTTTGCATTGGAGATGGCCCAGGACTGAGCGCCCGTCCCATTCGCCGTAAACACATCGATGGGATTACCGCTTACCGTGCTCGCGCCCTGATCATCCAGCCGCAGGCTCGTAGAGTTCTGAGGTGTCAGCGTGTGCGTTCCATTCAAGCTCTTCGCGGCGGAAGACTGATAGACGCGAACATAGTCAACCAGCATCGTTGCCGACGAGGGCGTGCTGCCGTCGGTCGATCCCGGAAAGCCTCCATCTCCAATCGCAAGGTTTAGCAAAAGGAAGAAAGGATTGTTGAACACCCACTGATCGCCTGAAGGAATCGTCGACGAGGTGACCGTCTTAAAGACATTCGACGGGCTGTCGCGATAGTACTGCAGTGTATTCGGGCTCCAGATCACCCCGTACACGTGGTAGTTGGCGTCATCCACCCGGCCGCCATTGGGAAACGTGACCTGGGCGCCAATCCCGTTCGCGCCAGAATAACCCGGCCCGTGCACCGTCGAAGAGGTGGTGGTCGGCGAGTACGACTGCACCCACTCCATGATGTCTTGTTCCCCGCACCCAGGCCAGGGATCCGAGTTGATATCCGCACCCAGCATCCAGAACGCCGGCCAGAATCCATCGCCTACCGGCAGCTTCATACGCGCCTCAATCCGGCCATATTGGAACTGTCGGAGCCCTTGTGTCTTCAACCGCGCCGAGGTCCATTGTCCACTCGAGTTGCGAATCGCCGTAATGACAAGGTTGCCATTGCCGTCCTGAAACGCGTTTGGCTGGCTCGCTACGCAGGGGGTTAGATTCGATCCCGGAGCGCAGTAGTCTTCAATCTCCGGGTTGCCGAATCCGCTGTTTCCAAGGTCATAGGTCCAATTGGCGGAGTTAGGAGACGTACCTGCCGCTGCATTGAACTCATCACTCCACTGCAAGGTCCAGCTCTGCGCCTGGGCTCGTTGCGCGAGTCCTGTGTTGAGCAGGAGCAAAAGTACAGCCGCGCTCACTGCAGTGAAGATTCGTCTTGTAGGAGATGAGGGATTAGTGATTGCTTTGAATCCCATGTGCTCTGCTGGTAAGAATTGGATTCGCATCGGTGTCCTTTAAAGCTGGGTTTGTGAAGCGCGAGGATGCTATCACACCCCAAGTGCGTTCGACACCTCGTGCTATGGGCTCCCTACACCGGTAAATGTCGGACAAACCAATCCTGATCAGCCTGTCTTACAGGCTCTTTTCTCCTTAGAAACGAATCCTCCCGGAAAACTGAAAGTCACGGCTGCCTGAGTTACTGGTTGCGCTACTTACCGTTCCGAAGCTGGCACTGTTCACTACCGTATTGATCCCACTAAACGTCACCTTATTAGTCACATTCTGGCAATCCACACCGAAGATGAAGCTGGAGTTATCAGCAATTTGAAAGGATCGCCTAAGTCCCATATTCAGGTTGTATACACCTGGCCCTCTTAGCCCAAAGGGTGCACTACGAGGGGCATCGCCGATCATCAGAGCGCCTGAGTTGCAGAACGGCCCGCTGCTGGAAGCGCACGTCGTATTTCCCATGCCTTCCCCCGGAGTCGTACCGGTGATAGCTCCCTTGATGTAGGAATACTTACCAAGATTTTCCGCGGTAGCTCCATGTCCCCAGCTTCCGTTCTGACGAACCTTTCCGGTGAAGTTCGGATTTACGTCTGGCATGCATTGTCCCTGGCCGGGCTCACTGGCAGCCGAACACGCCGTAGAAGTAAGTGCCAATGGAGCTCCAGAGGCATAGGTGAAGACTCCGGATAAGTTCCATCCCTCAAGAACCGCGCGTGTAAGAAAATGGCCTCCACCGATCTCGCCTTTGCCGAACGGAAGTTTGTAGACGCCGAAGATCGCCAGATTTTGTGGCTCGCTGGTAGCACTCAATCCGCGATCGATCCGGTCCTGGGCCCAGGCCTTTCCATTGAGCGTGACGCTTGCTGGAATAGCGTATCCGCTGCGGATCGTACCGGCATCATCGAGTTGTTTGGAGTATGTGTAATTCAGGTTCAGAGTCAATCCATGCGACGCCCGCTTGGCAAGTGAAATCTGCAGAGAATGGTAAGACGCATTCGCCGTTTGACTTCCCCACGTGTCCGTTGTGCCGGAGTACTGAGGCATCCATGTCAACATCTGTCCGATGGTCGCATAACCCGCTCCCTTGGCCGTGTTTGCGGCGGCAATGAATCCTGGATAAGGAGCAGCAATGCCCGGAATGATCTGATTCGCCGCTGCGATATTCGCTGCGGTTGCTGGCTTGGAGAGCAGTCCTGCTCCATAGATCCCGACACCGAGTGCATAGTACTTAGGATCGATCTCCCCTGACTGCAATCCGCGAATATTATTCGCCCCCGCAATGAAGTGGCTCTCGGAGCCCGCATAGTTGACCATGATCGTCAGATCCCGGATCAGTTCACGCTGAATACCAAAGTTCCAGAAATCGAACTCTGGCGCCCGTCCTGAGACATAGGGATCGAGATAGCTGATCGAACCCGGAGTTACAAACGTCCCGGAGCTATTGACATAGTTTCCAGTGTTGAGCGACTGACTGCCCGGCCCAGGAGGAGTAATTGCCGGAAATGTATACCCAGGCCCGCCAAAGGTATTATTAGCGAGGCCTTGCGCCTGGAAGGCCGAGCTATTGTTCAGATAGAACGCGGGACCCGCGCCGGTACCAGCGCCACCGTCTGAGAACACCGGCGAGCTCGTGAAGCCCAGCGATCCAGTTCCCTGGTACGCACCGCCCGCTCCGCCTGTTCCTCCACCATGAGAATAGACGACAGCAAACGCACCCCGCACCACCGTTTTCTCATTGAGGCTATACGCAAAGCCCAGCCGCGGCCCCCAGTTCTTCATGTAGTTATGCGCGGGCGTACTGCAGCCACAACTAACACCTGCTCCTCCGTAGTTCCCTGCAAATTGAAGCGCACCGAGACTTCCAGTAGCCGGGTTAGTGATGCTCGGATTGAGAAACGAAAAGCGATTCAGAACCTCGTTATAGGTCGGCAGATAATCCCAACGAAGCCCCAGGTTCAGTGTCAACTTTGGAGTGACCTTGAAATTGTCCTGAAAGTAAGGAGCCACAGGATGGAACCGGCCACCCAGCACAGAGAAGGGTAACTCGGTAACGCTCGCAGCACTGACAGCCCCGAGCAGGTAGCTCGCATAGGAGTATCCCGTGCTCGTTGCATAGGCAGAGCCAGTCTCCTGCGCTGTTTCGTTCGTGCTCCAATTCAGTTGGAGACCCGAGGTAGGACCATCCTGTGCCGACTGATTCAACTCCAGTCGCTGGATCTGGATGCCAAAGGTCATGGCATGCCTTCCCTTTACCCATAGCAGATTATCCAGAATCGTATAAGACTCATCCACCGTTGTCTTGCTTGTACCCTGGACGCCATCAGCCCATTGGGTCTGTGCATTGCTGCCTGCAAAGACCTGAGTCGGAAATTCAGTAACCGCTTGAGAGTCGGCAGGCAGGCCACTGAAATTGATACCCATATTCTGGGCCTCGTACTGACTAACTCCCTGTGTAAGGTTCGTAGAAGGAGGGCCCCCGAAGTTACTGAACCCAAACTTAAACTGATTTACAAGGTTCGGGTTGATTGTGTACGTGTCCTGCATGTCGGCCCAGTGACCACCGGTCTGGGTATAGACAGACGCCAGATAAGGGACCGGCAACACTCCATTGCCCGTGTAAGGAACGGGATGAGTATTCCCTCCCGTTACGACGAAGGAGAGCCGATTCTTCGGAGAGATGTCGTAGTCGATGCGGCCTGAATAAAGCCAGTTTCGATTCCCTGTCGGGTAACCGCCGAGATAGTTATTCTGCAGACCAGATGTCGTAGGAGCCGGCAGGAACGATTGCATCGTCTGCGCGATGGGAGAGATTTTATTCGTCGGAATAATATTAGGGGTCAGTATTCCATTCTTCATCCCCATGAATGGTTTGCGCGTGCATACGTTTCCGTTGCACGTCTGCGTAGTAGGATCATAGATCAAGTAACCCGGCCCATTGACTCCGGCAGCTCCTGTACCCGCAGCCTGGGCACCGCTCAATAGCTCGGTGAAATCACCTGTGCGCATGAGCGTCGTAGGCACGGTTCCAGTGGAATAGCTCGGCGCGGTATTGGCATGCGTCAGATCATAGGCCGCGAAAAAGAATAACTTGTTTTTTCCACTAAACAAATAAGGAATGCTGATAGGGCCGCTAACCGCGGCAGTAAATTCATTTTGATGATCGGCAGGCTTTCCGGCAGGAACCGTCTTGATTACACCATCCACTAACTTCTGAGTCGTTGCGGCAGGCGCGGTAAATCCCCACGTATCGAAGATCGTGTTGCGAACAAAGTCGGCAATCGTACCGTGATATTGATTGCCTCCCGAGGCCAGGGTGTAGTTCACAGAACCCGCACCCTGAGCATCCACAGACTGCCCACTGGTTGTAGCTCCAATCTGATC
Source organism: Granulicella mallensis MP5ACTX8 (assembly GCF_000178955.2). NCBI lineage: Bacteria > Pseudomonadati > Acidobacteriota > Terriglobia > Terriglobales > Acidobacteriaceae > Granulicella > Granulicella mallensis. Next base: position 4,065,942 of record NC_016631.1, read on the forward strand.
GATCGCCTCTGAAGGCACAAGGTTGAAGACGGGGCGGTTGTCGCCAATCTGGCTAATCTCTGAGATGGGAATGCCGTCGAGATAGACCTCCTCCACACGGCTGGCAGTACCGGAAAACAGCGAAGACCGCGCCCCCGGCTGAGCACCCGGAAGAAGATTCGAAAACTGGGTAATATCTCGTTGCTGATTGCCTGCGACCAGAAGCGGAAGATCCATGTACTCCTTGCTCGTGATCGTTCCACCGAGCACGGCATTGGTCGTATCCAATGCCGGGGGCGCAGAGCTTACAGTCAACGTCTCACCCTGGCTCCCGGGATGGAGCGTAACGTTGAGCCCGAAGGCCTGCCCCGCGTTGATCACAATATTCTGCTGCTTCACATTCTCGAAGCCATCCGCTGCCACTGTGACCGTATAAGTTCCGACGATGAGCGGGCTAAGTTCGTACAAACCACTCGACGAGGTTGGGCGGGTAGTAACAACGCCGGTAGCATTGTTTGTAGCCGTCACCGTAGCATTTGGAATCAGGGCGCCGGTAGAGTCCGTAACGGTGCCGGTGATTGCCCCATCTCCACTCGTCTGAGCCTTCGCCGAGTACACCAAGCCTGCCGATCCCAGAAGCACGATGAGGCCGTAGACTGCATAACGCTGCAGGCTGCGCCGCAGTGTTGAGAGTTTCATTGTCGTTCTCCAAAACTTATAAAGGCGTTTCGTTCGCTGAGGGGTGCACGACTCTGGTCCCTGAGGCACTGCAGGCGCTTCACTCTGTTCGTTATGCCAGCCTGGTCCGATCTCTATAGGCAGCGGTTAGCTTTGAGAGGTTGTCACGTATGCCCGCATGGCCTGGATCTTCGGCCAGGTTATGCATCTCGAGTGGGTCGCTCTGTTCGTTGAAGAGCATGCTGCCATTTTTGCCGTCCGCGCCGAACTCCACGTAACGCCAATGATCCTGGCGCACAGCTAAGCCATGAATCGTCTTCCCGTCTTCACTCCATAGGCTGAAGGCAGGACGCTTCCATGTTGACTGGGGGCGATGTAGAAGCGGCGTGAGACTGGCGCCTTGCAGTCCAGACGAAGGACGTGAGAGTCCGCACAGCTCCACCAGCGTCGGATAGATATCGAGAGACTGCACCAGCCGCGTTGAGGTTTGCCCATTCCCGGCAGCCCTCGGATCATGAATGATCAGCGGAACGCGTGTTCCCATCTCGAACAGAGATCCAGCCTTGGACCACTTCCCTTTTTCGCCAAGCTGGTAGCCATGATCGGCGACAAAAACGATGATGGTGTTGTCACGAAGCCCAAGCGCATCGAGTTCGTGGATCACGCGACCCAGATTCCAGTCCACCCAGGAGATGGAAGCCAGATAGGCACGAATCACCTCTTTCGCTTCTGTGGTGCTGGCTCCGCGGCCAATGAAGAGGTCTGCATTGCGCGGGCGGATAGCTGCCTTGGGAAAGCCTGGCGGCACCGTCGGCCACGCCTCAAAGTCAGGCGTCAGTTCCAACTTTGCGGGGTCGTACAGATCGAAGAACCGCTGCGGCGCAGTGGGAGGACTGTGTGGCTTGGAGAAACCGCATCCGATGAAAAAGGGTTTATCCCGATACGTTCTCAGATAGCCGATCGCGGTCTCCGCGACACGGTTCTCAGGATGCTCTCCGCCATCTCCATCCAGAATCAGAATCTCGTCCGAGTGAGCGGCCCTGGGATCTTGCGTCTTCGACACAGGGATTCCAGGAGGAGGTGGCGGAACAGACTGAGGTGGAATGATCTCTCGATGCTGATGGTACTTCCCTTGCGTGTCCTCATCGCTCTGCTCGGACGCAGCCTCAATCGCTGCGATGGACACATCGCTGCCCCCGACGGTCCAAGCCTTCGGATCGTCATATCCGCCATGAAAGATCTTCCCTGTACGCGCCGTAACGTAGCCCTGCTCGCGGAAGAGTTGAGGCAGACTGGTCAGGTCCGGGCGAGTATCGCGGAAGTTCGTGCGATTGCCCAACACCTTCGTATCAAGCGGCACCTGTCCTGTGAGAAGCGAAGCGCGCGAGGGATTGCACAGGGGAAACTGGCAGAAGTTGCGGTCGAACCGCACCCCCTGCTGGGCCAAAGCATCAAGGTTCGGAGTCTGCGCCCGGAAGTGACTCCCGTAACAGCCCAGTTCCACCCTCATATCGTCCGACATGAAGAAGAGGACATTGGGCTTCTTTATTTCGCGCGCAGAGGCTGAAGCTGTGAGAGCTCCGGCAATGGCTGTGCCCGCAGCTTGAGCAATGAACTGACGTCTGGTCGTCCGCTTCTGTGATTGATTTGGCATTGTCCTCTGGCTCGTTATCTTTGCTGTGCGTTGTGGGTATTCCGCTTGGGTAGCGACCGTCGTCGCTACTGGAAACATCGGCAGGAAAGAGGGTTTTCGAGTGGGTTGCGTTTGCAAAAAGCAGGAGCTTTGCGGAGCATCAGTAACGCTTTGGTGTGCCTTGAGGCAGAAGGGACGCAGAGACAACAAAGCCCACCAGGTGTGGGCGAGGTCCAGCGCTCAATTCAGGAAAGATTGATTTGGTTCAATCAAGCCGAGCACAGACGTTCACACCACAAAGTTGTTGCGAGGAGCAACAACAAAGCTTGCGAGCGATCTGGCGAAACGTCTTCATGGATATGAAACAAGTTCTCATATGACTTATCGTGCCGTCAAGTGAACTCGCCCAATCATGATTGGCAGCATGCAGCTACGTTGTTGTGGCAGCAGCCGAAAAGGCATGATTTCACAGGCTGCGGAAAAGTAGCCATTTGGTCTTTAGGGCCAAAGGCCCGTCTCATACCAGCCTGGGGCAAAGCGAACCCGAGCAGACATGCGATAGCGTGTTGGCTCGGGGCGCGTCGCCCCAGGTTAGGGGCAGGAGAAAAAGTTGAGGGCTGTAAGCCCGACTCATCTCCTGTGCCGGGCACGATGAATCGGGCTTACAGCCCTCTGTTCTCTTGTTGACTTCCTATCTGGGGCTACGCTTGCAGCGAGCTAAAACCCGCTCGCTGCTGCACTCCACCCCAGGCTGGGATAAAACGGGCCCTTGGCCCTAAAGATAAAGACGTTCTCCCCAGGCCTCAGAGCCTCTACGCCAGCAGCAATCCACGATCATCCGCATCCTGCTCGGCGAACGCCTCCGAATATCGCTGCGTATCAGATACGACCCAAGCCTGATAACCAGACATCCAGTCCTTCATGCCTGCGATATACCCACGCAACTCGGGGCTTGCGGACCTCTCCACCACTTCGGACAATCGCGAGAACTCCTGAATCTCGGAGCACACCCTCTTCGCCGTGTAGTCGATCCCCTCCTGCAGAGAACGCCCCTGTCCCGCGTAGATCCCGACCATGTTCCAATACTGCCCCGGCTGCCGGAGTTCGACGGCGAGACTTTGAATGTCATTGCTCCAGCAGACGACGTGATTGGCATGCCGGCGCAGCTGCTGCACATCGGGACGGTAGTATTCCTCCGCCAGGAGCGGGCCGTCATTGGCGATGTCCGAGAGATCGAGGCAGGGGTTCATCCCACTGGTGTGCCGCCGGATCGTCTCATAATGTCCCACTTCAACCGACTGGGACTGGGTGTGATTCAGGATCTGCAATCCCGCCGTGCTTGCCCACATCCTCATACCATTGGCGAACCGCTGAAAGTGCTCATGCGACAGCTGTTTCCTCAACCGCATGCAGATATCCAGCCAGGCCTCTTCCCCATACACAGGACAGGCGCTCAGCCGATTGAAATCGAGGACGTCAATCATGGCCGTCAAATTGGGAATCGTAGAGGGACCAATCGTCTCCACCCGATCGACAAACAGGTCATCCGCCAGGAAGAACCAAATAAAATAGTCTGCAATCGTCCGAAGCAGCTCACGATTTGCCCGTGGATAGCAGCGAGCGGCGAGCCACGCATACTTGGTTCTACTCACGCGATCCAGATACTGCTTGTTAGGAAGCAGCCCGTACTCGAGAGCCCACCCCTGCATCTCCTGTTCGACAAGATCAGCAAAGGGCGAACACGCGGCAGCCCAGGGAAACTCAAAGTTCGGAACGCGTATCTGTTGGAGTTCGTTGACCAGTTCTGCAGACATGTTTACTCCGTGACCTCAATAGATAAAACAAACCGGGTTGATGCTGCGATCCATGACCCTGCAGATCCCGCGAGAGAACTCGCTGCGCTCATTATAGGAACCTGTATATAGCTTGAGGCCCCCTGATTGCAAAGGCGAGGCATGGTCGATGGCTATAAAGAGTCAGTACCAACCCTCCGTGAGCATGATGTTGCTCCGATCGACATCACGCTCTGCGTACAATATCCAGCGCTCATCGGGAGAGACCGCGAGCCCCCGGTCATACTCGTTGACTCCAAACTGGGTCTGTCCCAGCTTTGTTTTAGAGCCTGTTTTGAGATCCACGCGGAAGACGTCAGCCAGTGCCGTACCTTCCATCTTCTTCTGAAGATAGTAGAGGTCTTCTCCAACCACCATCCAGTATCCCCACATTCCTGAGCCTAACGGCCCCGCGACCGGCTGAGCCTCACCTCCATTCAGAGGGATCCGCCAGATTGTCGTCTTATCTGTATCCTGGATGTAGTAGAGGCTCTTCCCATCAGCAGATTCCATACCGTTATAGCCGCCGTGCTGCGTGATCTGGCGCTCTTCATCGCCGTTGACCTTCGTCTTCCATACTTCAAAGCGGCCTGTTCTGTTGGAGCTGAAGTAGAGAGACTGTCCATCCCTGGACCAGTTCGGAATGAGATTGTCCGCTGCCTCGAATGCGCCGGTTGTCACGAGTAAAGGAATCCCGCCTGAAGCGTTGACGACAAAAATCGCTGACCGCCCATGGAACCCGGAGTTGAAGGCCAATAACTTCCCGTCGGGAGACCAGCGCGGGGAGCTGGTGTTCGGGCCGAAGATATTTGTGAGGCGCTTGCATTGCGTCCCATCGTTTTTGCAGACCCAGATCTCTGATGCGCCTGTGCGGTCACTCTCAAAGGCGATCTCCGAACCGTCAGGGGAATAATCCGGCGCAGAATCAATAAATCGAGACGCGATAAGCTGCTCCTGTTTGCCATGACCGTCAGTGGACATGCGCCACAGACTGCCGTTCCGCAGCAGATCGATGTACGCCAGCCGATGTCCCTTCGGCGAGACAACGGGGTCTTCTGTATGGGCGGGAAGTGTGGAGAGAGCCACAGGAGGGTCTCCATTTAGCGAGAGCTTCCAAAGATTGCCGACACTCAACGCCCGGGAAGAGGCGACAAGCAGGCTTTGTCCGTCAGCGCTCCACGTAAGCCCGTTGATCGAGTGAATGTTGAAGGGCAAGACTCGATCGGGGCCGCCGTGCGCCGGCATGACATGTATTTCAGCCGAAGAGGGACCCCGCGCCCTTACAAAAGCGATCCAATCACCCTGGGGTGAAAAGACTGCATTAACATCGACGCTCAGTGCCGGAGGATGAGTCAGGGCTTGCTTTTCACCGTTTTCGAGAGAGACCAGCTCAAGATGAGAGCTTTCATCTGCATCCTCTTTTTCCGTAGTCACCAGCCAACTACCATCCGGAGACCAGTTCAGAGTAGGCACGTCGTGGAAGGCAGACTTGAGGTTATTGATGAATGCGAGATGCCGGGCTGTGTGAGGCCTCTGCACCTTGGCAACCTCGATCTCCAACCATTTGGGATCTTCGGTCGCGCGCAGGTAAGCGATCTCTTCTCCTCTTGGGGACCAGGCCGGAGAGAAGCTCTTTCCCCCATCGCTCAGCTTCTCGCGGTCGTCACTGTCGACTTTCTGCATGTAGATGGCCTGGTCCTGCCCCGCATCGGAGTGCCACGAATAGGCAAGGCTATTGCCGTTGGGAGAGAACGTCGGCCAGGAGTATACCCCAGGCACACTTGTCAGAGGCCGGCTGTCGGACGCCGCATGGACCAGCCCTGCCTGGTGATGTCTGCTGTAAGAGACACGCATGACCACAATGATGACGACGAACGCCGACAGAACGGCCACGAATATGCCCCACGAGGCCCTCGTGGTCAGGCGTGAAACAGGTTTTTCATGCAGTACCGGAATGAATGTTGCTGTCGCTGGGATGCCCGGCTCGCTCGGAACTTCCTTCAGAGCTGTAACGTCGGGCGGGAGACCGTTGGAGGACTCTGTCTTCGTGACCGGTATCGTGAAGCGATAGCCGCGTCGCGGGACGGTCTCAATGAACTCGGAGTCTGGACAGTCTCTGCTGAAAGTCTTTCGAAGAGCAGAGATGTGAACGCTTAAATTGCCTTCTTCGACGAAAGTGTCCGGCCATACAGCCTGCAATAACGTCTTCTTGTCGATGAGTTGGCCCGCGTTCCGGACCAGAACATGAAGAATGTCAAAGGTCTTTGGCGGCAGCGGTATCGACGCGTCACCGTGCCAAAGGCGACAGTCCTGCACGTCCAGGCGATAGTCTCCGAAGCTATATATCCTGCGATCTACCTGGATTAGCGAAACTACGCTCTCCTCTTGTTGTGAGACCGGCATGTCGCGATTCTTTCACCCCTAAACAATAAGGACTCACGAAACAGATCTTAACTGGCGGCTATTACGGGGCCGTTACAGACATCCCACGCGCATGTCTGTACGCCCTGTTATCCGCTCTTAAGACTTTCATAAGAACTTCTAAAGAAGACCTACAGGATTCGAAACGCCCAAATACCTAGGGTAGAGCTACGGAAAGCGAACCTATATTCCCTCAGAAGCCTGACACGGCCCGTGCAGCTTTGTCTGTGTATAACTTCGCCCACCAGTTCACATGAGGCTGTGCAGGAATGTTAAGGAGATCGTTTCTCAAATCGTCGTTGGCCCTCCCTGTTTCAGGAATGTTACTCGGTCGCTCTTCATTGGGGTTCTCTCAGGCCCTCCCTTCCCCTCTGGTCGCGCCTAAATCGCGCCCCAGCGATTTCGATTTCGTGTTCTTCACGGACTGCCATCTCGAACCCGAACTCGCAGGAGTCGAGGGATGCGTCAAATGTTTCACACAGATCAATAAAGAGAAAGCGGACTTTTGCATCGCGGGCGGCGACCAGGTCTTCGATGTATGCGAACAGGATCTTACCCGCGCACACCTGCTCTTCAACCTCTACCAACAGACGGAGAAGGATCACCTGAGCGGCAAGGTTTACTACACCGTCGGCAACCATGACGTGGTCGGCATTAATCAGAAGAGCCCAGTGGAACCGGGGGCTCACGAATATGGGAAGAAGTTATATGAAGACTACTTCGGAAAGCGCTACTACTCCTTCGACCATAAGGGCTGGCACTTCATCGTCCTCGATTCGATAGGCATCGAGTATTACAAGATCTTCAAAGCCGAGTTCGATGAGGAGCAGCTTGCCTGGTTGAAATCCGACCTGTCGTCCGTCGGCCCCTCCGTGCCCATCATCGTGGTCACGCACGTCCCGATTGCGACCGTGCTGGGCACACTCAGTACGCATTCCCACAACGGCCCCGGCCCTATCGCTGCAAACTCCTATGCGGTGCACGAACTCCTCGCCGGACACAACCTGAAGGCCATCCTTCAGGGACATCTGCATGTCTGGCAAAAGTCGGAATATCAGGGAGTCCAGTACCTCATCAGCGGTGCCGTATCAGGAGCCTGGTGGGAGGGGGCGATGGACGGCACTCCAGAGGGCTACACCCTCTGCCAGATCCGCGGAGACCAACTTCATCTCTCTTATGTGACCTACCCGTGGGTCGCTCGTGTCCAGCACCCAAAAAGCTGAGCCACTGAAACCAGAATTCCCTCGCGCAGAGCAGTTATCACGACACACAACACGATTGAAATGGAGCTACGACTATGTCTTGCGATCTCTTCGTTTGCATCTCACGCCTGACTCCCCGCTTGAGCAAAGACCGCGGCTTTCGGAAACAACTTATCCTCTCACTCGTCCTCTTGATTGCGGGCCTCCTGGGTCTCAGTGAGACAGGGTACGCCCAAAAGGGCCTGACAAGCCTTAGAGGCACGATCACCGACCCGTCGGGTGGAACCGTCTCAGGCGTATCGCTGACGCTCACCGATCTTGCCAGCCAGGCAAAACGGCAACTGACCACAAAAGACAACGGCGAATATGAGTACAGCGCGTTGAATCCGGGAAGATACCGGCTCGACGTCACCAAATCCGGATTTAAGAATGTCGCGCTCGAAGGGCTCCTTCTTGAGGACGGCCGCGTGAGCGTGAAGGACGTAGTGCTCACTGTCGGAGGAGACACCTCCGAGATCACGGTAGACAGCAAGCCCGATGTCATCACGACGGACACAGGAGTGATGGAGGTCGGCTTCGACAGCAACCGCATCAAGCTGACACCGACCAATGACCAAAACCCTGGTCCTGAGGCGCTGCTGAGCTCGCTGCCCGGCATCACTGCCACCGGTTATTCAGTGCAGATCTCCGGACAAGGCGCGAACCAACTGGTGCTCAACTACGACGGTCTGCAGAACCGCGAAGGAAACCAGAACGTCAATATCAACTTCTATCAAGAGTTCACAGCTGTCACCAGCAATGCGTCCGCGGAGTGGGCAAGTGCGGTCAATGAAAACTCCACCTCCAAACGCGGCGGCAATCAGTTTCATGGCGGTGCAGCCTACAGGATGTTCAACAATACGCTCAATGCGTCCGGATACTTTGCACCGACGAAGAACCACTCCCTGATGGACGAAGTAATAGGCGAGTTGGGCGGCCCCATCATCCGGGACAAGACCTTCTTCTACGTCGGCTTTATGAAGCAGTTGTACTACGCCGGCACCTTCAACCAGACAGAGGTGCCGACGCAGCAGATGCGTAGTGGAAACTTTGGCGATACCGTCATCACAGATCCGGCCACCGGCAAGCCCTTCCCAAACAACATGATTCCAGCAGGAAGAGTAAGCCCTGTCTCACTTGCTCTGCAGAACGCGTACGTGCCTCTTCCAGACCAGAACTTCAATGACCCCAGCCTGAACAACTATGGATGGACTCACCCCTTTCCTTCGGACATCTTTGAGGGAACATGGTGGTTTGCGCGCGTCGACCAGCAGATCACCTCACACAACAATTTGAGCTTCCGGTTCAGTTCGAAGTCGGCGCCGTATGTCCTGGCCAATAACCTTCCCGATTTTTTCCGGACGCGGCTCCGCTACAACAACCAGTACACCCTGGCCGATACGTATATCTTCTCGTCAAATCTCGTCAACGAATTCCAGATCGCCCGCAATTACCTGAAGCTGTTCGATGGCCAGACGGAGGGGGGACAGACGCCTCTGCGTGGCGCAGACGTCATCTCGCAGATCGGTCTTCAAGGAATCGACACGACGGGCACGCAAGGGATTTCAGGCTCGCCTGCGATGAATATCTCAGGGTATGCCGACCTGTCGACGCCGTCCGGCGGACTGGGCGATGATGAGCATGATCTGGTCATTCAAGATTCAGTGACCTGGACGTTTGGAAGACACGTCATCAAGTTCGGTGGGAACCTCATCAACTACAGAACCGGCCAGGGAGTTGTGCCTAACTTCGGCTCGTTCTCCTTCGATGGCTCATTTACCGGAAATGGATATGCGGATTTCCTTCTGGGCCTGCCGAGAACCAGCGAGCGCTCGAATCCGATCTACAACGAAGCCTATGTATCGCACGAGGCCGGACTATTCGCACAGGATAGCTTCAAGCTGACGCCCAAGCTCACCCTGGACTATGGTCTTCGCTGGGACTATTACGGACTCCCGCATTACACGGACAATCTTGACTACAACTGGGACATCAACACTGGAGCGATCGTCGTCCCTGAATCTTCGCTTGGAAAGGTAAGCCTGCCGCCGCTCTATCCCTCCAACATCCAGATCGTGGCCGGCCAGGTGACCGCGAACCCGAAGCTGACGAATCTGCGTCCACGTCTCTCTGCTGCCTATCGTCTCCGCGATGAGATGGTGCTGCGTGGCGGCTATGCGGAGTTCACCGAGCGTTATGGCATCTCAGATCGCGTGAACAATGGCGGGCCGTTCGCAGTCGCACAGAACTATACAAATCTGAATGCAGCAACCCCGACGGGCGCGTTGTTCTCGTTCCCGAACCCGTTCCCCGCAAACCTGGCTTCGGCGCAGACACCGTCCCAGTCCGTCACGGGATATCCCCTCGACACCGACAACGGAACGATCCGGCAGTACAACGTCACTGTCGAACAGAAGATGTTTCATGACCTCGGGTTTCGCCTCGCGTATATCGGCTCGCATGGAAGCGGTTTGAGCTACAAGACGAACATCAATCTGCAGAGACCGAGCACGAATCCCTACACGCCTACCAACAATCCCTGGCCACAGTACAACCAGATCAACTATTACTTCTCGAATGGATCGCAGAAATATAACTCCATGCAGGTCGAGGTACAGCGCCGTACCGGCTGGTTCCAGTTCGATGGCCACTACACCTGGGCAAGCAATCTCAACGATTTTTCCGACACGGAAAATCCCTACGACGTCCTGAGCCACTGGTCGAAGGACGCAACGACCCGGCGGCATGTCGGGGTGATCAACACTTACATCGATCTGCCGTTCGGACATGGCAAACGCTACATGAACCATGCGCCACGGTGGATGGACGCGACCCTCGGAGGATGGAACATCCAGACGATCAGCTACTTCGGATCGGGTCTCTACATGGGACCGCAGTACAGCGGAGCTGATCCCTCGAACACGGGTACATTCGGCGGCATTCCCGATCGCGTCCCGAATGTTGCCTTGTATCCCGCCCACAAGAGCGCAGCCCTCTGGTTCAATCCAGCAGCCTTCACGGCGCCCCAACCGGGCCATTTCGGCAATGCCGGGGTGGACTCAATCGAAGGACAAGGACTGTTGTCTTCCAACATCAGTCTGAGCAAGACCTTCCGTCTGACAGACCGGGTGCACTTCCTGCTAACGGGAGCCGCATCGGATGTATTCAACCGTTCGGGGTTCAACGACCTCGACACCAACATCAACGATACGACCGCGGGACAATACTACGACATCACTCCTGACTACGTGGGAGACCGCTCCGGTCGCAGAATGATCTCGATCAAGGGCCGGATTGAGTTCTAATCGCTCAGAGTATGTGTTAGATAGTGTCTGACGAATCTCCGATTCGTCAGACACTATCTAGTCCCATGTACCAAGACACTTGAAAGAAGGCAATATTAACTAGACTTCGTTTCACCTGATCCGCCGATTTCGTGCGAAAAAAGAGCCGCCTTGAGGTGGATGCGTCCGGCTGCCGAGAGAATGATGTCTCCTTCGGTATGAAGCACGACCAGGTTTCTGCCGGTATCGGGTGAATTTTCTGTCATGGTGAAGGAGTTGCTGTTGGGCGTGGCGAGCACCACAGCTTCCTTGCCCTGGGTATCTACAAACTGCATACGATTGCCACTCTTGGTAAGGATGCGCTTGATGTCGTTGGACTGAATGTCTGAACCGTAGTAATCCTCACGTGGGGCCTGATGGACACCATTCCAAACGGATCCGATGATGAGTGGGCGCTCAGGGTCGCCGTCTTCAAAGATCACCGCGACCTCGTCTCCGGCCTCCGGCATGAACATAAATCCGCGATCGGGGCCGGCATGTGGACTGACAGTGCGAGCCCAGTGGGTAGAGCCATCCTCCTGCCAGAAGAATTGGACCTTAATCCGGCCCATCTTTCTAGGATCGTTGTGATCCACCACCCGAGCCGGGACCACACCGTTCCAGGTGCGCGATGCCGGAGGGAGTGGGCTCCGGTATTTTTTCCATGGCGTGCAGACAAAATTGTTGGTGTAGCCCTGCTTCGTCCATTCGTGAACCACTTTTACCAGGCCGTAAGTTCCTTTGGCGTCCAACGTTCCGTCGATCTGAACGGTGTCACCGGCCTTGAGGTTTTGATTGCGTGACGAACCTGCGCCGATGATGGCTGCTCCCAGTGACCGCTCGCTTTCCTGTTGAAGCTGCGTCTGATAGTCCGCAAGGGTCATAGCCCGTGCCCGCTGGGGCTCGAAGCCCGGCGGCAACTGCTGCGAGGCGGATTGCACTGCACTGCTGAGGCGCTGCGCCCCATCATAGAATGCCGGTGAATTACTTACCTGCGTAAAGGTATTCGATGCCATGGCATGATGGTCGTAGTGGGAGCCGCTGAAGCTCGGTGGAGCCATCTTTCCGTGCAGGGTGAATCGGATCAGGCCACCTTCTTCGCTCCGCCAGGCGACGACACTACCGGCCTGAAAGCTGTCAAAAATCTCAACTCCGCCTTGAGTGGGCCGCATCCATGCGCCGTAGTCGTCGACAATACGGTTGAGAAAAGAAAAGTCAGTCTCTCCATATTGCACATAGTTCAACGCCTTGCCGCCCGAGGCCTGCACGCTAACACTAAGACCGGAGCGTCCGGCGATCGTCCCTGCTATCGCAGCGAGATCTTTCTCCGCATAGTACTGCTTGTGTGCTGTGATATCGAGCTTATAACTGGAGCTGACAGCAACGAGGCGCGCCGTATAGCTGCCCCAGATCTCATAGGTAAGTTGAACATCCGAGATGAAACCCGTGAAGTGAAGATGCGCCACTCCATCATCGTCGACGGTCTCGATCTCTATCGTCTTGCCCAGCAGGTCTTCCACGGGGATGCGGCTGTCCTCAGTTTGCATGCAGACCACCGTACAGCTCCAATGTTGATTGAGTTCCTGCACTACCTCGACGGAAGCCAGCAAAGAGTCCTGTAGGATGTCATTGCTAATTTTGATTTGCGGTAGAGGCATAAACTAAGAATCTCCTTGTGGGCACCCTGACCTGCCCCCGATCATCAGGACATGATGGCGTCAGCTTGCTGCATCGGGAGGTGCTGGAGCCGCAGGCGTGCCCTGAGCATGTCCGCCTTGTCCTGGATTAATGTAGACTTTGCCGCTTTTAATAGTGATGGCGCCCGGGCTAATATCTATGAAGTCCGTACCAGTTCCGCTAAACAGAGAAATCTGCTGGGCATCGATGACAATCTTCCCTGTACTCTTCAAGTGAATCTCGTCGACGGCTTCCAGGGTATAGACCTTCGCCACCTTTTCCAGATGGCTGCCCGCTTGCAGTTCACGGGAGCTATCGCCCTCGGCAATCAGTTCCTTGCGAGCTTTTTGGAGAATCAGCGCCTGGCTTCCATTTCCGGAAGGAGGATCGGTCACAATACCGGCCACGGCACCGCTGGTGCCCTTCAGAGCGCTGACAGAGGTCATGCTCTTGGGATCGAGCGAGCCAAAACCTGGGGCCTTCACATCGCTGCTGATCTTATTGGATCGGGTTGCGGTGACAACATTGCTTTGAAATGTGCTCATCCAAGTGGGTCCGACGAGGAGGTGTTCGAACGTTTATAAAAACCTGGTTTCTTAAGCAACTTTCCTTCAAATCCCTGCACCATATCTTCTCATGACATGCGCGGGAACCAAATTTCAATTGTAAAAAAATGTTGAATACGACTAAGCCTGCGGGGAATGCACAGGATGGGACGCGATAAGCTTTCGGCACACCGCGATTGTCGGGGGTTGTTTTGCTCTCATCGCTCGCGAGTTTATCGTCCACAGGAAACTTGTATCAGCCGCGGAAATTATGTCAACGATAACGGCAGGAGATTGAGATAGTCGTGGTTTATCAAATGCAAGAAGCTTGTCTAACGCTGGACGATACATGGCAGGATCAAAGTGTAAATGTATTGATTCCTACGGAACTGGCGACGAAAGGCGTGAGCCTGGTAGTTGCTCGCGACGTCATCCCCTTCGGAATGACATTGGCAGAGTATCTTGAGCAGCAAAAATCTACCTTTCAGAAAGAACTTGCCGAATTTGAACTGATGCTTGACGCCCCGGGATCGGTGGATCACCGGCCGGCACACTTTCTTGAGTTCTCCTGGAATAACAACGGAAAACTGCTGCAGCAAATGGTCATCGTAGTGCAAGACAATAACCGTACCTTAAGCCTTACCGGCACCATCCCCGGCAAGAGTGATCAGGATATCCGCGGATTCCTGCTGTCGGCGATGACTAGCCTCAAGTTCAATCCCAGTCACTAGTGGGGACTCCGTCCTCGCGACGGCGGTTCTCCGAAAAGCAGAACAGACTCTCACGCAGAGTAGGTCATGAGCGATCCCACGGAACCGACAGCACAACAAAAGCTGGACGCCCTCAAGGCAGAGGGCAGCAACCAGGGCACGGTCGATGCCATTGCGACCGGCGGACATGCCATTAGCGCCGCGTACGTGGCCGATGGCGCTGTCGCCGCCTACGGTGCGGGTGGCACGGCCGGATGGATAGCGCTGCGTTGCTTCGCGACAAGGCTGGTTGTTCCCTTGGCAGGAGCAATGGCTGGCGGCTACATCGCGCAAGCGATCGGGGCCGATGAAGGGGTCTTGAAAGTTGCGGAATTCTTCGGTGCGGAGAGGCAGGCGCAGCCCGGCCCGCAACCGGCCGTGGTGGACGACCAGATTGCGCATAATCACGCTTTTAGTGGTGCACTGACCGGGCTGTTGGTCGGTGTAGCGGTAGGGGCTGGGTTAGCGTTGATGATCGGCACAGGTGGATTACTCGCTCCGCTGGTGATCGGCGCCGCTGCCGGCTTTGCCGGCGCCGCGGTGAGCGGAGCAGGAGCCAAGATGGCCAGCATCACAGGCCACATCACATCCGGTTCTCCCGATGTCTACTTCGAAGACAAGCGCGTGGCACGAGTCACGGATCTCGTGGCATGCGACGATCACGGCGAGAAGCAGATCATCGAAGGCAGCGAGACCATCTTCATCAATGACCTGCCCCTCACCCGGATCGGACACAAGATCAAGTGCAGCGCAGTGGTTCAACAGGGCTGCACCACCATCTTTGCCGACGAGACCTCAAAGCTTTATGGCGAACCGGATGCCGAGTTCTCCCCCTTGCAGCAACTTTTTCTCTCCGCAGTGGAAGTACTCAGCTTCCGCTCCGCATCGCGCGAAGGCGGCCTGCTGGATGGCTTGCTGCGGAAACTCTTTGGCGAGCCGATCGATCTTGTCACCGGAGACTATGCGGAGTACCGTACCGACTTTGAATACGCGAGCGTTCTGCCGCTACGGCTGACCCGCTGCTATGCAGGCAGGCAGCAGGTGGAAGGAGTTCTGGGGCGCAAGTGGATCTCCAACTGGTCGCAACGGTTGCTCTATGCCGAAGATGGCCGCACGGTCCTGCTCGAAGATGCCGCCGGGCAGAGACTGGTGTTTCTCACTCCAACCACCGCTGCCAACTCGATTCATCTCAAGGCACCCTATTACATGCTGAGCGGCGCCGGGCCGGAGACCAGGCTGTTCGATAGTCGCAGCCAGCAGACCCTGATCTTTGTACGAAGTGCAGGCGATTCTCTCGTTGGGCGGTTGGCCGCAATCGAAGATCGCAACGGCAATCGCATTGATTTTGTCTACTCCCGTAACCGTCTGCAGCGCATCGTGCACTCCGATGGAGTGGCGTTCGAGGTTGCCACTACGCCGGAAGGCCATGTGCTCTGGGTAGCCATGGTGGGCAACGATCAGCCCCTGGTCCAATACAGTTACGACGAAAGAGGCAACCTCACCTCTGTCCATAGTCTGTTCAAAGGCGAATTCCACTACGACTACAACGAGCATGGCTGGCTGACGCATTGGCGGGATTCCGCTGCAACCAAGGTCTGGTTTGAGTACGACGGAGGGGGGCGGGTCATCGCCACGCGCACCCCCGAAGGCATCTACAACGACCGCTTTATCTATCACGACACGGAGCGAAGGACACTCTACATCGACGCCACCGGCGCACAGTGGGAGCTATGGTTCAACTCCGACCACCTGGTCATCCGGGAGCAGGACCCGCTGGGCCATGTAACCCAGCACACCTGGGATTCGCTGGAGCGCAAGCAGACTATGACGGATGCTGCTGGGCGGGTCACAAACTATCAGTACGATGACGCCGGCAAGCTCACGGCGGAGATCGACTGGGTTGGCCGAACCACGCGGTATCAATATGACAGGCAGGGCCTGCTCACCGAGGTGCAATACCCGGACGAACTGAAATCGCGCCGTAACTATGATCTCCACGGCAACCGCGTAAAGAGCACGCGCCCAGACGGTTCGAGCCTCAGCTATACCTACGACGAGCAGGGCCGGTTGCTCTCGCAAACTGATTCGACGGGCTCAAGACGAACCTGGGAGTACGGCCCGCAAGGGCGTCTGGTGGCCACGGTCGATGCTGAAGGGCAGCGAACGGAAGTCGAGCAGGATGTCTGGCGGCGGCCGCAGCGGATCAAAGATGCTGCCGGATTCTCAACACTCTTTGAGTACCAGGCAGGGCCCGATAATCCGCGTGCGGCTCTCAGCCGCGTGATCCATCCCGATAGTGGAGAAGAGCGCTTCAGCTATGACTCGGAAGGCCTGCTGGCCAGACAGATGGGCGCGGAAGGCCAGCTCAGAAGCTCCGACTACGGAGCCTTCGATCTGCTGCGCCGCGTCACCGACCCCGAGGGTCACTCCCTGTCCTTGGAATACGATGGCGCCGCCCGGCTTACTGGACTAACCAACGCCATGGGTGACCGCTGGATCTATACCTATGATGCTGCCGGACGCCTGGCAATCGAGACCGACTGGGCAGGGCGCAGAACGCACTATCTGCGCGACGCGCTGGGCCGTCTCCAGCAAAAGCTCTTGCCGGATGGCGTGGAGCAACACTTCCTCTGGGATAACCGCGACCGCATCGTCGGTGTAGCCACCGCCACCTCCAGGATCGAGTATGAATACGACACCGCCGACCGTCTGATCCGGGCTGCCACCTACTATCTCCCGGAAAACGATAGCGATCCGGAGACCTCCAGCAAGCCGCAAAGCGAGGTCCGGCTTACCTACAATCGGCAAGGGCAGCTTATCCGGGAAGTTCAGAATGGGATGCCCCTCAGCTACCGCTATGACGACGCCGGGCGCTGCGTCAGCGTCATCAGTCCCACGGGGGAGACGCGCCTTCAGTTCGATTCTCGCGGGCTGCTCGCAGGGTTCGACAGCAACGGTCACGGACTGGAATTTCAGCGCAATGCCCTGGGGCTCGAGGTAGAGCGGCAGTACAAGCCCAGGACTCCCTCCATTCAGACGGCCTTCAGCCTCCAGCAAAGCTATGATCTCTGCGGACGACTCGGCGAGCAGCAGGCTGGCGGCCATCGCTGGAACTCGCCGGAGGAGCCCACGTTTTTTGCCTCCCGTGAACTGTCGCGCCGCTACGAGTGGGATAAGTCCGGTCGTCTGCGAGGCGTAGAGGATAACCTTCGGGGAAAGACAGACTACCGTTATGATTCCCGCGACCAGGTCACTGCAGTCCTGCGCGAACAAGGACTCAACGGCGGAGCCCCGGCTCAGGAGAGCTATCAGTACGACGCGCTGATGAACCTGGCCAGCAGCAACGCTGGGGCCCACAAGTACCGGCACGGGCAGGTAGAGAAGGCCAGCAACTCAACCTACCACTACGATAAGCGGGGCCGCGTCGTCAGCAAGACGGTGCTCAAGAATGGCTTCCGCCCTCAGACGTGGACCTACGAGTGGGACGACTTCGACCGGTTGATAGAAGTACGCGCCGAACGGGGCGGCCGCTGGCGGTACACCTACGATGCCTTTGGCAGGAGAATCGAAAAACAGTGTCTTACGCCGGTCAAGGCCGGCGCGGTGAGCCGCGTTACGTATCTATGGCAGGGCGCGAAGGTATCCGAAGAATGGCGCACTGCAGCAGAAGACGAAAGCGCAATAGAGATCGACCGCTGGCACTATAAGCCCGCGACCTTCCACCCCATAGCGAAGGAAACACTAGCACGCACCGAGATCGATCCCTTCGCTCTTGCGGAAAGCACATTTTATCCGGTCGTAACCGACGAAGCAGGCACTCCCAGGGAGCTTTTCAACGCAGAAGGTGATTGTGTCTGGCGGGCTGAGTACACTCTGTGGGGTGAGATATCAGGGAACACCCCAGGTCCGAGATCTTCCGATGCAGAATGCAATCTGAAGTTCCAGGGGCAGTGGAAAGATGACGAGAGCGGTCTGCACTACAACTTCCAGCGCTACTATGATCCTGAAATTGGCCAGTACTTGAGTTCCGATCCAATTGGGTTGGAAGGTGGAACGCGAAGCTACGGGTACGTGCATAATCCAGTAAGTTGGGTGGACCCATGGGGACTTGCAGATGCGCTTGGAACGATTAAATATCCAATAAATCCTAACTTGACACCAGTTCCTGGATCTCGTCAGGATGCGATCGATGGTGCATGGGAACAGGAGCGTGATCTGGTTAATACGACGGGAAGTGGAACAGTTAATTGGACCCCAGAACAGAGCCAGGAGCTTTTAAATACAGGTGAGGTAAACGGTTATACTGGCCATCATATTAACAGCGTCTCGGAAGAACCCTCTTGGGCCGGGGATCCGAGGAATATTAGATTCCTGCCGAACGGGAGAGCTCCTGGAATGTCAAATGATCACCTCTACAGCCCTCAGGGGCATCGCGGAAATTGGCGCAATAGGACTAGGGGACGTCTGATCGATCGTGAAGCTATGATCAATCAAGGGAAATGCGGTTAAGGAGAAATCAACATGTCTTACGAAATCTCGTCCAAAAACTTCAAAGATGTATTGGATAAAGCAGGTATATCTTATTCAACCGAACATGTTTCTGATCAAAACAAAGAATGCAGAGATGTTTTTAACGATCAAGACCTTAGAGAGATAAGCCAGTTCGGATACGTTGGCGATGTTTCAATAAAATGGCCAGTGGAGCAATTCTATATATACCCTCTTGCGAATCTGCTGAAGATGCAGGAAGGATATCGAGTCTCGAATGGGATCGCAGACACTCATTGGGATCAAGCGAAGTATGTTATCGGAGATTGGGCAGCAGACCCTGTTTCAATCGATAAATCGGGGGGCATCTGGTATGCCGTCCACGGGGAAGGCGAATGGAACTACGATAAATTATCGAATAGCCTTGAAGAATTTATCGATACACTTAGGAAGTGGGTTGAATATTTTTTGATTGAAAACAAAGGGAAAATAAAAAACGAACAAAGAAAAATTACACTAGAGAAAAAGGCGGAAGTTCAAGAAATAGTACTTGGCTCTCTGAATGAAGAATGCAAAAAAGGCTTTATGCGTTTTTTGTTCTCGTAAATGAGTACCTAGGTCGGGCATAAGAGCGTCACATCGTATTCACTCGAGGAGAGCAGACAGGAGACGCCACAGAGAGAGTGCTAAAACCGCATTTGTTTTGGAGATAATGGAGACTCCATGCAAGGCCGAAGCGGCATATTCGGACCTCGTAGCGCAATTACGAAAGAGATCGTGGCGTGCGGCTAACATGATCCGAACGATATCAATTAAGGTAGGCTTTCAAGGCGCCGTCGATTGCATTGGTCGAGGCTGCCGTTGATTGGCTCCAGCCTGCTGGTGGACCAGGATTTCTGCTTCTGGAAAAGACAGGCGACCCGAGTTTTGCGCAAGCAGGTGGAGGGAATGACGCTTGCACTATCGAGTGGAGAGAGTATTCGAACGGGAGTTTCCGGCACTGGGTCGCGGGACTTCCGGGGTTCGACTCCAAAAAGAACATTAAGATCCCAGGTAACGGGACGTATTTCACGATCAAGGCAAACGAACAGCTTTCAAACAAAAATGTAAAAGCGATTCTACTTTCGTTCGCCCAAGGCAAATCGCGACCACAAGAATTTGTCTGGCGTGACATCACAGCACAGTTCGGGACCTGAAACTTCCCGGCGCTTCAAACCGTAGTGGCAATTCTAGTATTTGGGGAGCTTTCGAAAGATATGACACAAGAGCAGCTTGCGCATCTTCGCGATGCTCGTTTCTTAAGAAACCCAGATGAGGTTAATACATTTGAATCGGCATTATCGGAAATTAAACGGCAGGGTAATGTAACCCAACCTGAAGCCGAAGAGTTATATCGCATTTTTGCTGACTCTTCATCTCAGCAAGATGTCCTCTGGCGACTACTGCATCTAATAGAACACCTTGACCAGAGCGTTTGACTCCCAGCATTCGTTGCCGTGCTGCCGGAGATGATGACCAATTCCTCCGAATGGGCAGACACGATCACAGCACGAATCCTTAATGCAGAGAGGTCTCTGTCATCACTTAAGGTGCTGTTGAAAAGCACTCCTGGAAGTCTGAATGCCATCCTATCAATTTTGGAAGAATTGGCACGAGACCAGAATCCTCGTCTGCAGAAGCTGCGCGAAAATGCCGCCATTCTGTTGGAAGATCTTCAATCCAGTCCGTAGATAGAGTTCATTCCTTACCGCTTAGTTTGCACTCGAGTAGCAGTTGGTTATTACGAAAAGGCGCGTAGAGCCGACGGTTCAGCAGCACCCAAGCCGCTTTCAGCAAAGAAGCGAAGCAGAAATGCGGTTAAGAGCAAGGCAGGGAAGATAGAGCAACAACCGTGACATTCTGAAGTCTGAAAGGAAATTGCGATGAAAGAGTACCGCGTACAGAGAATTTGGCTTTGGCTCATTACGATGATTGGCCCACCCCTTGCTCTCGCTTTTATTGCTATAGCTGTTCTTACTGTTTTTGCCTCGGATGCAAACCCTACCCAAACACTGGCTCAAAAGTCCCTCACTTCCCTCATTTGCGTTTTCCTGGGGCTTGCTATGGCATATGCACCTTGGACTGCTTGGACGGCCCGTTTATGGCTTAACGACACAGGAATTCGGTTTAAATATGGCTTCCGGACTCACGAGATTCACAAAGAGCAGATTCGTAGTTATTCCTTGCGCCCTGGCGTAAGAATGGTGGCGATGCCTCTCATGCCAGGGTTCATCGAACTCTACGGAACCGACAAAAAGAAGATTGCAAGCATTCCGGGATACTTTGAAGGCAGAGCCGAACTATTAGCCTGGCTGAACAAGGTAGTGTCTGGGTAGATCCAGAAATCCGACGGAATCAAGCTCGTCCGCCGACGCATCAAAACGAACGCCTCATTCTGGTCAAAACCGGCATGGCAAGCTGCGTTTCAGATCTGTATGAGGCGCGAAAGTGTAAGAGGAATAGCTCAAGGCAGCAGAAGACAGAGGGTTCCTTGGCATCGCGCTGCCTTCTAAAACGACCTCAGCAAATCAGAAATGATCAAGAGCTTCTTTCTATCTCACCCTTCTGGGCACGCACTATCAAAGCAGCTACGTCGCTGGCGTGTGGATCAGTCATCATGCTGGCATGGTCCGAGTCAATAGTATCTTCCCTGTTTTTGTGGGCCTGGATGGTAATGACACTCCAATCGAAGTCCGTCGAGTAATTTCTGATATCTGATTGCTTTGCCCAACACGCATGGATGGGCACATTGAGGGCGGGGAGCTTAGCTTCAGTGATTCGAATGTGCTGATATTCCATATTTTTTACCTGTTCGTGCATCAACCGGATTGATGCGGGCGTTGCGTCAGGATGACCTTCCCTCATTACCTGCAGAAGTTCGGCTAGCTGTGTTTCACTCAGTCGATCAGGGTCATTTAGGAAAGATTCCAGGGTGTCTGCAGATATGAGCTCGAGTACCTCTGCAGAAAATTGTGTATGTAACACGTTGCGCCAATAGGTCGAAAGAAACACTTTATCCATTGATGGCAATGGCATATCAAGTAGTCCGACATAGCACAATTGCTGGCCGCGGCGTTCGAGTTCTGCGGCCACGGCTAAAGCGATACGGCCGCCTGCGGACCATCCAAAAAGCCTATAAGGTCCGTTTGGTTGTTGCTCTTGGATCATATCGGCATACTGCATGGAAACTTTCTGAAGCGCATCGCTCTTCTCCCACCATAGAGGCCGTGGCTGCAGGCCAAAGACACAAAAATCCCTGCCCAGGTTTCTTGCAATAACGCTGTAATAGTTAATGTGCTCACCGACCGTAGGCATGCAGAATATTGCCCTGCCATCTCGGTTGCCTGCCAGATGAATCACGTGCGCAGAGGGGGTGGCCTCGGACAGGCATAGAGCTGCTAGTTTGGCAATGGTAGGAGCGTCAAAAGGGGCACGCACAGGTAACTTGACGGCCAACTCCGAACGTATGCGCGAGACAAGACGTACGGCCAGCAGGGAGTGGCCGCCTAAATCGAAGAAGTTGTCATTGCGGCCGATAGTCTCCACGTCGAGCACCTCCGACCAAAGCTCCGCAAGACGCCTCTCCAGATCGTTCACAGGAGCTTCGTAGTCTTCCCGGGCATAGGCATCGGCCGGAGGCACTGGAAGCGAGTTGCGGTCCAGTTTGCCATTGGCATTGAGCGGCAGATTGTCCAACCTGACATACGCTGCCGGAACCATATAGTCGGGCAGCGTAGCTCCCATGTGGGCACGTAACCGATCGACACCAACCGATACAGTCGTATCGACCAGAGTGTAGTAAGTGACTAGCCGCTTTTCCCCCGTCTCGTCTTCGTTTACAGTGACTGCGGCATCCCGCACATCAGGGTATGCCCGTAGACGTGCCTCGACTTCCTCCAGCTCGACACGGAAGCCGCGGATCTTGACCTGCGAGTCAAGCCGTCCCAAGTACTCGACTCTTCCATCGGCCAGCCAGCGCCCGATATCTCCCGTCTTGTACATACGAGTGTCGGGATCGTTAACGAAGGGATTGGAGAGGAAACGCTCCGCCGTCCGCTCCACCTGGTTGATATAGCCCCGTGCCAACCCTGCACCAGAGAGATACAGCTCTCCCGTGACTCCTACAGGAACAGGCTGCCGATTCAAATCGAGGATGTAAATTTGCATGTTCGAGATGGGACGGCCGATCACGGACCGGTCGCCGTTCAGACCTTCCTCTTCATCGAAAGCAAAGAACGTAGCATCCCCATTGACCTCCGACGAGCCGTAGAAGTTGAACACCCTTGTATCCGGGCTATTGGTCTTCACTAGGCGCACGACATCCGGTGTAAGCTGCTCACCGCTGCAGATCAGGTTGCGCACCGAACCAAGCGCGTCGGGCCGGATGTCGAGCAGCGATTTGAGGTGAGAGGGCACGATGGTCAAGTTGGTCACTTGCCACAACGCCAGTCCCTCCGCCAGCCATTGAACATTCTTCAGACGGTCGCTGCTGAAGATGATCGCCTTGCCCTTCCCAAGGAGGGCACCGAGTATCTCGGTGATCGAATCAATAAAGCTTATGCTGGTTTTAATCGCAGTAACTGGTCTTTCATGTTTCACTATGCCACCGAACCACATCAGTCTGTTGGCAAGACCGGAGACCGTTCCAGCGACGCCTTTGGGCTGACCGGTAGAGCCGGAGGTATAGATGACATAGGCGAGGTGCGAGGACCGTAGTCCTAGTGCGTTCGCATCGGGGTTGGTCTCCGGCCGGCTGTGCCACGAGGCCTCCAGATCGAGGTCCAGGACGGGTACCTCCAACTTACCCAGCGCTTGCTCCAGGGTCTCGCGCGCCGCCCCGTGCGTCAGCACCGCTACCGGTCCGGAGTCCGCAAGCATGTAGCTCAGACGATCCACAGGATACGCAGGGTCCAGAGGAACATACGCTCCACCTGCCTTCAGAACCCCCAGCAGCGCCACCACCATCGCCACCGAGCGCTCCACGCAGATCGCCACACGGTCGTCCGGACGAACTCCCAGAGCCACTAACTCATGCGCCAGACGGTTCGCGCGACAGTTCAACTCCCCGTAGCTTACCCGCTCCTCCTCAAACACCAACGCCGTCGACTCGGGGCTCCCCTCCACCTGTGCCTCGAACAGTCCATGGATCGTCGACTCCAACGGATAAGCCACCTCCGTCGCGTTCCACTCCACAAGCAGCTGCTCACGCTCCGAAACAGGCAGCATCGACAGAGTATGCACCGGCTGCGCCTCGTAGGCGACCATCTCGTGCAACAGACGCTTCAAGTAAGAGACATACCGCTGTACGGTGGCTTCCTTGAATAGGGCAGTGCTGTATTCGAGGATACCTTCGACTCCATTGGGTGTTTCCAGCATGTCCAGTGTCAAATCGAATCTGGCCATGGTGCGTTCCGTAGTGAGGGAGGTAATATTCAGCTCCGGCAAGGCCAGAGTCATGGCCTCATTGCTCTGCCACGCGAACATGACCTGGAAGATCGGGCTGTGCGCCTGACTCCGGCTCGGCTTGATCCGCTCCACCACCTGCTCGAACGGCAGCTCCTGATGTGCCTGCGCTCCGATGGCCGTCTGACGAACCCGTCGCAGCAGTTCACTCACCGTCGGCTGGCCGGAAAGGTCCACCCGCAACGACAGCATATTGACAAAGTAGCCAATCAGCTCCTCGGTCTCGCGCTGCGTGCGGTTCGCTACCGGCGTACCGATCACGATGTCCTGCTGACCCGACAGCCGCGAAAGCACCGTAGCCCAGGCCGCCAGCACCGTCATGAACAGCGTCGTACCGTGTCGCTGGCTCAGCGCCTTCAACTCCCCGGTCAGCGTCGCGTCGAAACTCAGCCGCACCTGCTGCCCCTCGTAGCGCTGCTGCGCCGGGCGGGGGTAATCGATTGGCAGTTCCAACAGCGCCGGCGCACCGGACAATGTCGTCTCCCAATACGCCCCTTGCGCCTCACGCCTATCCCCGCCCAGCCACCGGTGCTGCCAGACTGCGTAATCCCCATACTGAATCGAAAGCTCCGGTAGAGGATCCACCTCCCCGGCCCGATACAGGCCGTACAGGCGGCTGAAATCCTTCACCAGGACTCCGATCGACCAGCCATCCGAGATGATGTGGTGCATCGTCACCAACAGCACGTGCTCAGTAGGCGCCAAACGAATCAATCGACCACGGATCAGTGGCCCCGATGACAGCGAGAACGATCCCCCCGCTTCCTCCTGCGCGATCTGCTGCAGTTCGCTTTCCGCATCGCTCGCATCGCTGAGATCGTGGATCTTCAGATCAAACGGCGTTGCTGGATCGATCTGCTGCACCGGCTCCCCGCCCACAACGACAAACCGGGTGCGGAGAGATTCATGCCGTAAAACGATCTGGTCCAAAGCCCGCTGCAGCGCTTCAGTATCCAAAGTCCCGCTCAAACGCAGGCCCACTGGAATGTGATACGCCTCGCTGATTCCTTCCATCTGCGCCAAAAACCACAACCGCTGCTGCGCGAACGATAACGGCAAGAACCCATTACGCTCCGCGCGCTCAATCCGGGGCAAAGCAGTTGGGCTGGACTGCGCACATGCCGCCACTTCAAGTACGCTTGGGCCGCTGAAAAGCTCGTCCAGGCTGATTTCCTGGCCTAGCATGTCGCGCAGGCGCGACATGACCCGTACAGCCAGCAGGGAGTGACCGCCCAACTCGAAGAAGTTGTCATTGCGGCCCACCCGATCTACTCCTAGTACCTCCGCAAAGACCCCCGCTACGATCTCCTCCACCTTGCCTGCCGGCGCCTCATAGCCGCGCCGCACATAGGCCTCGTCGTCCGGCGCCGGTAGCGCCTTCCGGTCCAGCTTCCCATTCGGGCTCAGAGGAAAGGACTCGATCCGCACATACGCCGACGGAACCATATGCGCAGGAAGCGTCGCGCTCAGATGCGCCCGCAGGAACTCCGCATCCACCTCCGGCGCATCGCCGCCAGCCGCCTTGTAGTACGCCACCAGGCGCTTGTCCCCCGCCTTATCACTCCGCGCCAGCACGATGGCCTCTGCAACACTCGCATGCTTGCCGAGAAGTGACTCGATCTCGCCCAACTCGATACGAAACCCGCGGATCTTCACCTGAAAATCGTTCCGTCCTAAATACTCGATATTCCCGTCGGGGAGATACCGCCCAAGGTCCCCGGTCTTATACAACCGATCCCCCGCTACGAAAGTACTCGGGTTAAAACGCTCTACCGTCAGCTCGGCGCGGTTCAGATAACCACGTGCCACTCCCGCCCCGCCGATGTACAACTCCCCAGCAACACCGGTTGGAACTGGTTCGCCATACTCGTCCAGTAAGTAAATCCTTGTATTCGCTATCGGTCGACCGATCGGTGGTGCCTGGTCACTTCCATGACGGCATTCCATCAGCGTTGCCCAGATGCTTGTCTCAGTTGGCCCATAGGCATTGAAGACACGCCGCGCGGAAGACCACTTTTTGATGAGGTTCGCTCCCGGCAACTCTCCGGCAAGAATCAACACCGCAAGAGTTGTCAGAAGCGCTTCGTCGGATTCTATGTTTGCCAATGCCGCTGGCGTTAGCACCGCATGTGTGATGCCAAGCTGTGCGATCGTTCTTTGAATAGATGCTCCCAAAAGCGAAATCTTGTCTGCCGGTATGCACAAACATGCGCCATGGCAGAGGGCCAGGACCATTTCATAGACACTTGCATCAAAGCTAAACGAGGCAAACTGCAAGACACGGCTGGTTCGCGCAATCGATAGCGATTGTGCCTGCGCACCCACAAGATTGCAGATGCCCCTGTGCTCGATCATGACGCCTTTGGGCTGACCGGTAGATCCGGAGGTATAGATGACATAGGCGAGGTGCGAGGACCGTAGTCCTAGTGCCTGCGCATCGGGGTTGGTCTCCGGCCGGCTGCGCCAGGAGGCCTCCAGATCGAGGTCCAGGACGGGTACCTCCAACTTACCCAGCGCTTGCTCCAGGGTCTCGCGCGCCGCCCCGTGCGTCAGCACCGCTACCGGTCCGGAGTCCGCAAGCATGTAGCTCAGACGATCCACAGGATACGCAGGGTCCAGGGGAACATACGCTCCACCTGCCTTCAGAACCCCCAGCAGCGCCACCACCATCGCCACCGAGCGCTCCACGCAGATCGCTACACGGTCGTCCGGACGAACTCCCAGTTCCACCAACTCATGCGCCAGACGGTTCGCGCGACGGTTCAACTCCCCGTAGCTTACCCGCTCCTCCTCGTACACCAACGCCGTCGACTCGGGGCCCCCCTCCACCTGTGCCTCGAACAGTCCATGGATCGTCGACTCCAACGGATAAGCCACCTCCGTCGCGTTCCACTCCACAAGCAGCTGCTCACGCTCCGAAACAGGCAGCATCGACAGCGCTTCCCGTCCGACCGCTCCCGGTTGTTCCAGAGCATCCGCCAGCTGGCTCAGCACCCTGTCCATGTAATCGCAGAGCCGCCGTCCGCCGTCTTCGCCGACCAGCGAAGTCACCTGCGCCACCAGACGAAAGCCCTCGCCCAGATCGTCCACCGACAGAGCCACCGGATAGTTGGTCCGTTCCTGAGCCTGCAGGACCCGCAGGCCAGGCAGCGCCGCCGGGCCGTTCTCCTGTTCGCCCTCCGCCGTATGACGATAGTTGAGGATCGCGCTGAACAACGGCAGCGGGGCCTGGATGCCGCTGCAACGCTGGGCCAGCGCCAGCGACGCATGCTCATGCGCCACCAGAGAACTCAGCAGTCCATGCGTCTGCAGCACCTGCTGCCGGAGATCGGATCCCACCAGAGACACCCGCAGCGGCAGCGTGTTGATCAACATACCCAGCGCCTGTGCGCTGTGTTCCCCGCCCTGCAGACGACCCAGCAGCACCGTGCCGAACACCACGTCGTTACGGCTGGACAGACGGCCAAGAACATGTGCAAAGGCCAGATGAAATAAGCTTGCCGAACTCACGCCCAACTGCCGTGCCTGCCGGCGAAGCCGGGTCGACAGCTCTGGCGTGACCACGCGTATCGCTTCTTCCTGGGTGCCCGCATCCTGCACATCGGCCAGTCCATAAGGCAGCGTCGGCTCACCCACCTCTCCCAGCATCGCGCGGAAGTAAGCCTCATGCTCCGCCTCACTCCCCCGCAGGCGAGCATGCGCAATATAGTCCCGATACGGCGCCGCAGGCGCCAGCTCCGCAGCCTGACCCAGCAGGCATGCTTCCAGCTCCCGCAGGATGATCTCCACCCCCACATGGTCCACAGCCAGATGATGATGCAGCAGCTGGATCACCCAACGGTCCTGGGACTCATCGCGCGCCATAAACACACGCAGCAGCGGCGCCTGACGCACATCCAGACGGTAACGCCGTGGACTGTACAGCGTCTTCAGCTGATCGGCGATATCGCCGTCCTCGATCGACAGCGCAACTTCTTCCACCACCAGCACAGCAGCACGGCACACCACCTGCACCGGCGACCGCAGACCCTCCCACAACACTGCCGTACGCAGCACGTCATGGCGGGCTATCACCTGCTCCAGCGCTCCCACGAAGCGATCCACCTCCTCACGCCGGTCCAGGCTCAGCAGCATGTTCAGCAGGTAGATATCGCCTTCACGTGAGGCCAGATGATGGTAAAGCACCCCTTCCTGTCCCGGGGAGAGCGGATAGATGTCCTGGATGTTGCCCGCTCCTCCAGGAATCGCCTGCGTGATGCGCGCGATCTCAACAGGCTCCAGCTCCACCAGCGGCAGCATCGCGGGCTCGATCTTCGTGCAGCCCTCGGGAATACCGTTGGCCGGAACCACGAATACGATATGTTGAGACAGACTGCCGGCCAGACCGGCTACCGTCGGCTGGGCAAACAGAGTACTCACCTCAGTCTGCCAGCCCGCCTCGCGCAGACGCGACAGCAGACGCACAGCCATCAGCGAGTGGCCGCCCAGCTCGAAGAAGCTGTCGTTGCGGCCCACCCGCTCCACCCCCAGCACCTCCGCGAAGACACGCGCTACGGTCTCCTCCATCTCCCCTACAGGAGCCTCGTAGCCACGCCGCACATACGCCTCGTCGTCAGGCGCCGGTAGCGCCTTCCGGTCCAGCTTCCCGTTCGGGCTCAGAGGAAAGCTCTCCATCCGAACATACGCCGACGGAACCATATACCCAGGTAAGGTCGCGCTCAGATGACCACGCAGCAACTCCACCTCCACCGCTGCTCCAACCGCCGCCGTGTAGTACGCCACAAGACGCTTCTCCTCTGCCTCCCCACGCGCCACCACCACCGCTTCCCCTACTCCCGCATGCTGACACAGAAGTGACTCGATCTCCCCCAGCTCGATACGGAATCCGCGGATCTTCACCTGAAAATCGTTCCGACCTAAATACTCGATGTTCCCGTCAGACAAATACCGCGCCAAGTCCCCCGTCTTGTATAACCGGTCCCCAGCCACAAAAGGACTCGCAATAAACCGCTCCGCCGTCAACTCCGCACGGTTCAGATAACCGCGACCCACCCCCGCACCACCGATGTACAACTCCCCAGCAACTCCAACAGGCACCGGCTCCCCATACTCGTCCAAAAGGTAAATCCGCGTGTTCGATATCGGCCGGCCAATCGGAACGGAACCATTCCGTCTTGTCTCCTCGGACACTTCATAGACAACCATTCCGACAGTAGCTTCCGTCGGACCGTATTCATTGATCAGCCGTATCTTCGCCGCATTGCGCCAATCTGCAACACCGCTGGCCGACAGCGCTTCCCCCCCAATCACAAAAACACCTGACAAACGACCTCGCATCGCGACAGGTCGGATCTGCCTCAAAACATCCAGATGCGTAGGAGTCAACTTCACAAGAGATATCTCCTCTGAATGATCCAGAAGTGCCGACAGGCTCGGTAATTCTGCTTCTCCATGCGGCAGAAGTCGAACCTCGCCACCGGTGATAAGCGGCGTAAGCAAACTGGTGACTGTCGCATCGAAGGCAAACGAGGTATTCACCGGGGCGATATTGCCAGACCGGAAGTCATATGCCTTCGCCGCCCAGAAAAGATAATTCACCACGTTCCTGTGCTCGACCATCACCCCTTTGGGGGTTCCAGTAGATCCGGAGGTATAGATGACATAGGCGAGGTGCGAGGACCGTAGTCCTAGTGCCTGCGCATCGGGGTTGGTCTCCGGCCGGCTGCGCCAGGAGGCCTCCAGATCGAGGTCCAGGACGGGTACCTCCAACTCACCCAGCGCTTGCTCCAGGGTCTCGCGCGCCGCCCCGTGCGTCAGCACCGCTACCGGTCCGGAGTCCGCAAGCATGTAGCTCAGACGATCCACAGGATACGCAGGGTCCAGGGGAACATACGCTCCACCTGCCTTCAGAACCCCCAGCAGCGCCACCACCATCGCCACCGAGCGCTCCACGCAGATCGCTACACGGTCGTCCGGACGAACTCCCAGTTCCACCAACTCATGCGCCAGACGGTTCGCGCGACGGTTCAACTCCCCGTAGCTTACCCGCTCCTCCTCGTACACCAACGCCGTCGACTCGGGGCCCCCCTCCACCTGTGCCTCGAACAGTCCATGGATCGTCGACTCCAACGGATAAGCCACCTCCGTCGCGTTCCACTCCACAAGCAGCTGCTCACGCTCCGAAACAGGCAGCATCGACAGCGCTTCCCGTCCGACCGCTCCCGGTTGTTCCAGAGCATCCGCCAGCTGGCTCAGCACCCTGTCCATGTAATCGCAGAGCCGCCGTCCGCCGTCTTCGCCGACCAGCGAAGTCACCTGCGCCACCAGACGAAAGCCCTCGCCCAGATCGTCCACCGACAGAGCCACCGGATAGTTGGTCCGTTCCTGAGCCTGCAGGACCCGCAGGCCAGGCAGCGCCGCCGGGCCGTTCTCCTGTTCGCCCTCCGCCGTATGACGATAGTTGAGGATCGCGCTGAACAACGGCAGCGGGGCCTGGATGCCGCTGCAACGCTGGGCCAGCGCCAGCGACGCATGCTCATGCGCCACCAGAGAACTCAGCAGTCCATGCGTCTGCAGCACCTGCTGCCGGAGATCGGATCCCACCAGAGACACCCGCAGCGGCAGCGTGTTGATCAACATACCCAGCGCCTGTGCGCTGTGTTCCCCGCCCTGCAGACGACCCAGCAGCACCGTGCCGAACACCACGTCGTTACGGCTGGACAGACGGCCAAGAACATGTGCAAAGGCCAGATGAAATAAGCTTGCCGAACTCACGCCCAACTGCCGTGCCTGCCGGCGAAGCCGGGTCGACAGCTCTGGCGTGACCACGCGTATCGCTTCTTCCTGGGTGCCCGCATCCTGCACATCGGCCAGTCCATAAGGCAGCGTCGGCTCACCCACCTCTCCCAGCATCGCGCGGAAGTAAGCCTCATGCTCCGCCTCACTCCCCCGCAGGCGAGCATGCGCAATATAGTCCCGATACGGCGCCGCAGGCGCCAGCTCCGCAGCCTGACCCAGCAGGCATGCTTCCAGCTCCCGCAGGATGATCTCCACCCCCACATGGTCCACAGCCAGATGATGATGCAGCAGCTGGATCACCCAACGGTCCTGGGACTCATCGCGCGCCATAAACACACGCAGCAGCGGCGCCTGACGCACATCCAGACGGTAACGCCGTGGACTGTACAGCGTCTTCAGCTGATCGGCGATATCGCCGTCCTCGATCGACAGCGCAACTTCTTCCACCACCAGCACAGCAGCACGGCACACCACCTGCACCGGCGACCGCAGACCCTCCCACAACACTGCCGTACGCAGCACGTCATGGCGGGCTATCACCTGCTCCAGCGCTCCCACGAAGCGATCCACCTCCTCACGCCGGTCCAGGCTCAGCAGCATGTTCAGCAGGTAGATATCGCCTTCACGTGAGGCCAGATGATGGTAAAGCACCCCTTCCTGTCCCGGGGAGAGCGGATAGATGTCCTGGATGTTGCCCGCTCCTCCAGGAATCGCCTGCGTGATGCGCGCGATCTCAACAGGCTCCAGCTCCACCAGCGGCAGCATCGCGGGCTCGATCTTCGTGCAGCCCTCGGGAATACCGTTGGCCGGAACCACGAATACGATATGTTGAGACAGACTGCCGGCCAGACCGGCTACCGTCGGCTGGGCAAACAGAGTACTCACCTCAGTCTGCCAGCCCGCCTCGCGCAGACGCGACAGCAGACGCACAGCCATCAGCGAGTGGCCGCCCAGCTCGAAGAAGCTGTCGTTGCGGCCCACCCGCTCCACCCCCAGCACCTCCGCGAAGACACGCGCTACGGTCTCCTCCATCTCCCCTACAGGAGCCTCGTAGCCACGCCGCACATACGCCTCGTCGTCAGGCGCCGGTAGCGCCTTCCGGTCCAGCTTCCCGTTCGGGCTCAGAGGAAAGCTCTCCATCCGAACATACGCCGACGGAACCATATACCCAGGTAAGGTCGCGCTCAGATGACCACGCAGCAACTCCACCTCCACCGCTGCTCCAACCGCCGCCGTGTAGTACGCCACAAGACGCTTCTCCTCTGCCTCCCCACGCGCCACCACCACCGCTTCCCCTACTCCCGCATGCTGACACAGAAGTGACTCGATCTCCCCCAGCTCGATACGGAATCCGCGGATCTTCACCTGAAAATCGTTCCGACCTAAATACTCGATGTTCCCGTCAGACAAATACCGCGCCAAGTCCCCCGTCTTGTATAACCGGTCCCCAGCCACAAAAGGACTCGCAATAAACCGCTCCGCCGTCAACTCCGCACGGTTCAGATAACCGCGACCCACCCCCGCACCACCGATGTACAACTCCCCAGCAACTCCAACAGGCACCGGCTCCCCATACTCGTCCAAAAGGTAAATCCGCGTGTTCGATATCGGCCGGCCAATCGGAACGATCTCAGGACGCTCCGGGCACGGCCATGCCGTAACGTCGATCGCCGCCTCCGTCGGACCATACAAATTATGCAATTCCACCGTGGGCCATTGCGCTCTGAACTGTTGCGCCAGCGAAGCCGGCAGAGCTTCGCCGCTGCACAGCACGCGCCGCAGGCCAGTGCAGGCCGACACGTCGCTTTGGTCCACAAAAACCCTCAGCATCGACGGAACGAAGTGCATCGTCGTAATGTGCTGGCTCTGAAGGATCTCGATCAGATATCCCACATCCTTATGCCCTTCAGGACGTGCCATGACTAACCGTGCGCCATACAGAAGTGGCCAGAAGAACTCCCAGACCGAAACATCAAAGCTGAATGAGGTCTTCTGCAGAACGGCATCCGTCTCATTAAGCTCATAGGCACGCTGCGTCCAATCCAGACGGTTGACCACGCCCCTGTGCTCATTCATGACGCCTTTGGGCTGACCGGTAGAGCCGGAGGTATAGATGACATAGGCGAGGTGCGAGGACCGTAGTCCTAGTGCCTGCGCATCGGGGTTGGTCTCCGGCCGGTTGTGCCACGAGGCCTCGAGATCGAGGTCCAGGACCGGTATCTCCAACTCACCCAGAGCTTGCTCCAGGGTCTCGCGCGCCGCCCCGTGCGTCAGCACCGCTACCGGTCCGGAGTCCGCAAGCATGTAGCTCAGACGATCCACAGGATACGCAGGGTCCAGAGGAACATACGCTCCACCTGCCTTCAGAACCCCCAGCAGCGCCACCACCATCGCCACCGAGCGCTCCACGCAGATCGCCACACGGTCGTCTGGTCGAACCCCCAGTTCCAACAGCTCATGCGCCAGACGGTTCGCGCGACAGTTCAACTCCCCGTAGCTTACCCGCTCCTCCTCAAACACCAACGCCGTCGACTCGGGGCTCCCCTCCACCTGTGCCTCGAACAGTCCATGCACCGTCGACTCCGACGGATAAGCCACCTCCGTCGCGTTCCACTCCACCAGCAGCTGCTCACGCTCCTCCGCAGGCAACATCGACAGCTGCGATACCCGCTCGTCCTCGCCACGCGTCATCGCTTCCAGAAGACGAACCAGATACTGTCCGTAACGCTCCACCGTCTCGGACCTGAACAGAGACGTCGCATACTCCAGAGACCCTACGATCCCAGCATCCGTCTCGCTCAGATCAAGCGTCAGGTCGAACTTCGCTACAGACGATTCGCTCTCTAATCCGGACAGACGCAGACCCGGCAGATCCAGATCAGACACCTCATTGTTCTGCCACGCGAACATCACCTGGAAGATCGGACTGTGCGCTAAACTCCGGCTCGGCTTGAGCCGCTCCACCACCTGCTCGAACGGCAGCTCCTGATGCGCCTGCGCTCCGATCGACGTCTGGCGAACCCGCTTCAGAAGTTCGCTCACCGTCGGCTGACCCGTAAAGTCCACCCGCAGCGCCAGCATGTTGACGAAGAAACCAATCAGCTCCTCGGTCTCGCGCTGCGTCCGGTTCGCTACCGGTGTACCGATCACAACGTCCTGTTCCCCCGACAAGCGCGACAGCAGTACCGCAAAACCACTCAGCACCGTCATGAACAGCGTCGTACCGTGTCGCTGGCTCAGCGCCTTCAACCTCTCCGTCAGATCCCGATCCAGTTCAAGGCTTACCCGGCCGCCTGCATAACTCTGCTGCGCCGGGCGGGGGTAATCGATTGGCAGTTCCAACAGCGCCGGCGCACCGGACAATGTCGTCTCCCAATATGCCCCTTGCGCCTCACGCCTATCCCCGCCCAGCCACCGGTGCTGCCAGACTGCGTAATCCCCATACTGGATCGAAAGCTCCGGTAGAGGATCCACCTCTCCGGCCCGATACAGGCTGTACAGGCGGCTGAAATCCTTCACCAGGACTCCGATCGACCAGCCATCCGAGATGATGTGGTGCATCGTCACCAACAGCACGTGCTCAGTAGGCGCCAAACGAATCAATCGACCACGGATCAGTGGCCCCGATGACAGCGAGAACGATCCCCCCGCTTCCTCCTGCGCGATCTGCTGCAGTTCGCTTTCCGCATCGCTCGCATCGCTGAGATCGTGGATCTTCAGATCAAACGGCGTTGCTGGATCGATCTGCTGCACCGGCTCCCCGCCCACAACGACAAACCGGGTGCGGAGAGATTCATGCCGTAAAACGATCTGGTCCAAAGCCCGCTGCAGCGCTTCAGTATCCAAAGTCCCGCTCAAACGCAGGCCCACTGGAATGTGATACGCCTCGCTGATTCCTTCCATCTGCGCCAAAAACCACAACCGCTGCTGCGCGAACGATAACGGCAAGAACCCATTACGCTCCGCGCGCTCAATTAAAGAGCCTCGCTTCTTTTTGGCTCTTGCCTTAGCTAAAGCAAAAAGTTTGTCGCGTTGCTCTTGAGTCACATCCGTTTTTTTTAGTTCCAGTTTCATTGCTGCCATCCATTCGAGCCGAAGACTAATAACGTGGTTCTCTTACACCTCACGTAGTGAGGTGTCGACTAACTACATTCCCGCGGGTCTACAGAAACAGGAGCGTCGAGATTGGCAGCAGAATTACTGCCAATCTCCAGCAATGCAATCAACGTGCAGAACCCCGGTCAGGTGTTGCCGATGCAGAAGTATTTATGAAAGATCACTTACTTCAAAAGATTGGAAGATAAGTTCCTCAAGTAATGCGGCTTGAGTGCTGAACACGGGGCTCTCAAATATATCGCCAATTTTTAAATCCACATCCAACTCATCTCTAACGTGAGAACTCAGCCGTACAGCCAGTAATGAGTGGCCACCCAGATCGAAGAAGCTGTCGTTGCGGCCTACCCGTTCCACGCCGAGTACCTCCGACCAGATAGTCGCCAAATGCTCTTCAAGAGCACCTACCGGCGCCTCGTAGCTTGGCCGCACATACGCCTCGTCATCCGGCGCTGGCAACGCCTTCCGGTCCAGCTTCCCGTTCGGGCTCAGAGGAAAAGACTCCAACTCCATATAGGCCGACGGCACCATATACTCCGGAAGCGTCAGGCTCAGATGTGCCCGCAAAATCCCTGCTTCGACCCTCAGTTCCTTTGTCGGCGTGTAATAGGCTACGAGACGTTTATCGCCTTGGTCATCCTCACGTGCTACTACCACCGTCTCGCTCACGCCAGGGTGATCCAGCAGACGTGCCTCGATCTCCCCCAGCTCAATCCGGAACCCGCGGATCTTCACCTGAAAATCGTTCCGCCCTACAAACTCGATGTTCCCGTCAGGCAGGTATCGCACCAGGTCCCCGGTCTTGTACAACCGGTCTCCCTCCACAAATCGGCTCGCCACAAATCGCTCTGCCGTCAACTCCGCGCGGTTCAGATAACCACGTGCCACTCCCGCCCCGCCGATGTACAACTCGCCCGCAACACCGACTGGAACTGGCTCACCCTCAACATCCAAAATGTAAATTCGCGTGTTGCTGATGGGACGGCCAATCGGAATCGACGTGTCACCGACGGAACTCACAGTGAATAAGGTTGCGAATGTCGTCGTCTCCGTCGGCCCATAGCCATTGATCAACGATGTTCCCGAAAAGGCCTTCACAGCCTTACTGACATGAAGCGGGCTAAGCTTATCTCCTCCTGCCAGCAGAACACGTACTGTCTGGAGACTGTCCATGATCTCGATAACAGCAAGATCGAAGAGAGCAGCCGTCAGCCATAGGACGCTGATGCTATGACGATAGATAAGTGTCTGAATCTGATTTAATTCTGGCTTCTCCGGCGGAAAGATAATCAGCCGTGCTCCACGAACCAGGGACACCCAGATTTCAAACACTGAGGCATCGAAGGAAAGGGATGAGAGCTGAAGGAAAACGTCCTCAGATGTAAGCCACGGAAACGAAGAGATTAGTCGAATCGTATTCCTGTGTTCGATCATGACGCCTTTGGGCTGACCGGTAGAGCCGGAGGTATAGATGACATAGGCGAGGTGCGAGGACCGTAGTCCTAGTGCCTGCGCATCGGGGTTGGTCTCCGGCCGGCTGTGCCACGAGGCCTCGAGATCGAGGTCCAGGACCGGTATCTCCAACTCACCCAGAGCTTGCTCCAGGGTCTCGCGCGCCGCCCCGTGCGTCAGCACCGCTACCGGTCCGGAGTCCGCAAGCATGTAGCTCAGACGATCCACAGGATACGCAGGGTCCAGAGGAACATACGCTCCACCTGCCTTCAGAACCCCCAGCAGCGCCACCACCATCGCCACCGAGCGCTCCACGCAGATCGCCACACGGTCGTCCGGACGAACTCCCAGAGCCACTAACTCATGCGCCAGACGGTTCGCGCGACAGTTCAACTCCCCGTAGCTTACCCGCTCCTCCTCAAACACCAACGCCGTCGACTCGGGGCTCCCCTCCACCTGTGCCTCGAACAGTCCATGCACCGTCGACTCCGACGGATAAGCCACCTCCGTCGCGTTCCACTCCACCAGCAGCTGCTCACGCTCCTCCGCAGGCAACATCGACAGCTGCGATACCCGCTCGTCCTCGCCACGCGTCATCGCTTCCAGAAGACGAACCAGATACTGTCCGTAACGCTCCACCGTCTCGGACCTGAACAGAGACGTCGCATACTCCAGAGACCCTACGATCCCAGCATCCGTCTCGCTCAGATCAAGCGTCAGGTCGAACTTCGCTACAGACGATTCGCTCTCTAATCCGGACAGACGCAGACCCGGCAGATCCAGATCAGACACCTCATTGTTCTGCCACGCGAACATCACCTGGAAGATCGGACTGTGCGCTAAACTCCGGCTCGGCTTGAGCCGCTCCACCACCTGCTCGAACGGCAGCTCCTGATGCGCCTGCGCTCCGATCGACGTCTGGCGAACCCGCTTCAGAAGTTCGCTCACCGTCGGCTGACCCGTAAAGTCCACCCGCAGCGCCAGCATGTTGACGAAGAAACCAATCAGCTCCTCGGTCTCGCGCTGCGTCCGGTTCGCTACCGGTGTACCGATCACAACGTCCTGTTCCCCCGACAAGCGCGACAGCAGTACCGCAAAACCACTCAGCACCGTCATGAACAGCGTCGTACCGTGTCGCTGGCTCAGCGCCTTCAACCTCTCCGTCAGATCCCGATCCAGTTCAAGGCTTACCCGGCCGCCTGCATAACTCTGCTGCGCTGGGCGTCTGTAGTCCGACGGAAGGGACAGTAACGTTGGAGAACCCGACAGCGTTCTGCCCCAGTACTCGGCCTGTGGCTCCAGCGCCTCCCCGCCCAGCCACTGGCGCTGCCAGTGCGCGTAATCCCCATACTGGATCGAAAGCTCCGGTAGAGGATCCACCTCCTGCGCGCAGCTGGCCGCATACAACGCCCCGAACTCCTTCACCAAAATGCCGATCGACCAGCCATCCGATACGATGTGGTGCATCGTCACCAACAGCGCATGCTCCTGCTCCCCAAGACGCACCAGGCAACCACGAACCAGCGGGCCTCGTTCCAGATCGAACCCGGCTCTGGCCTCTTCTACCACCAGAATAGACAGCCGCTCTTCTTGATCCGGTACTCCGGACAGATCCCGACGTTCCAGCGTAAAGCCTGCCTCCGCCCCATCGATCCGCTGCACAGGCTCGCCCTCCACCACCACGAAGCGCGTTCGCAATACCTCGTGACGGGCCACGATCCGGTCCAGCGCAAACTGCAACGCTGCCTGGTTCAGAGTTCCGCTCAGACGTAGCGCTGCCGGCATGTGATATGCCTCGCTGACTCCCTCCATCTGCGACAAAAACCATAACCGCTGCTGCGCGAACGACAGCGGCAGATCCTGATGCTCTTGCACCCGCTCGATCGCCGGCAGCAGTGCAAGCTCAAGGAAAGGAATCCTTGCCGCCAGATCCTGTACCACCGGATAGGAAAACAGATCACGGACATCGATCCGCAGCTTCGCACTGTGCAGACGGCTCAACACCCGCATCGCCATCAGCGAGTGGCCGCCCAGCTCGAAGAAGCTGTCGTTGCGGCCCACCCGCTCCACCCCCAGCACCTCCGCGAAGACACGCGCTACGGTCTCCTCCATCTCCCCTACAGGAGCCTCGTAGCCACGCCGCACATACGCCTCGTCGTCAGGCGCCGGTAGCGCCTTCCGGTCCAGCTTCCCGTTCGGGCTCAGAGGAAAGCTCTCCATCCGAACATACGCCGACGGAACCATATACCCAGGTAAGGTCGCGCTCAGATGACCACGCAGCAACTCCACCTCCACCGATGCTCCAACCGCCGCCGTGTAGTACGCCACAAGACGCTTGTCCTCTGCCGCCCCACGCGCCACCACTACCGCTTCCCCTACTCCCGCATGCTGGCACAGAAGTGACTCGATCTCCCCCAACTCGATCCGAAACCCGCGGATCTTCACCTGAAAATCGTTCCGCCCTAAATACTCGATGTTCCCGTCAGACAAATACCGCGCCAAGTCCCCCGTCTTGTACAACCGGTCCCCAGCCACAAAAGGACTCGCAATAAACCGCTCCGCCGTCAACTCCGCACGGTTCAGATAACCGCGACCCACCCCCGCACCACCGACGTAGAGCTCTCCGCTCATACCGATGGGCACCGGCTTCCGCTGCTCATCCAAAATATAAATACGAAGATCGGGGATCCGTCTGCCAATGGGACTTCCGGTAAGGGAGACGGCGTCCAGAGCGGTGAGCTCGCGATAGGTGACATGAACGGTGGTCTCAGTGATGCCGTACATGTTGATCAGCAGGCAGGCCTGATTCTGTGTTCTCTCGTACCAGGGCTTGAGCAGGCTGACATTGAGGGCCTCTCCACCGAAGACGACACAACGAAGGCTGTGTTGAAGAGGGTTCTCTTCCTGCGCCGCGATGAGCTGCCGGAAGGCGCTAGGTGTCTGGTTGAGGATGGTGACGTGCTGGGTGCAGAGCAGTTCATAGAACTGCCGGGGCGAGCGTGTGACGATCTGGGGAACGACGATGAGTCGTCCACCGTGGAGCAGGGCTCCCCAGATCTCCCATACCGAGAAGTCGAAGGCGAAGGAGTGGAAGAGCGTCCAGATGTCAGTGGCGTTGAAGTGGAACCAGTCGGCAGTGGCGTGGAAGAGTCGAACGACGTTCCGGTGCTCGACCATCACCCCTTTGGGGGTTCCAGTGGATCCGGAGGTATAGATGATATAGGCGAGGTGCGAGGACCGTAGTCCTAGTGCCTGCGCATCGGGGTTGGTCTCCGGCCGGCTGTGCCACGAGGCCTCCAGATCGAGGTCCAGGACGGGTACCTCCAACTTACCCAGCGCTTGCTCCAGGGTCTCGCGCGCCGCCCCGTGCGTCAGCACCGCTACCGGTCCGGAGTCCGCAAGCATGTAGCTCAGACGATCCACAGGATACGCAGGGTCCAGAGGAACATACGCTCCACCTGCCTTCAGAACCCCCAGCAGCGCCACCACCATCGCCACCGAGCGCTCCACGCAGATCGCCACACGGTCGTCCGGACGAACTCCCAGAGCCACTAACTCATGCGCCAGACGGTTCGCGCGACAGTTCAACTCCCCGTAGCTTACCCGCTCCTCCTCAAACACCAACGCCGTCGACTCGGGGCTCCCCTCCACCTGCGCCTCGAACAAAGCGGTAAGTACGACCTCGGGCAGTGGATGCGAGGTTTGATTCCAGTCCACCAGTATCCGCTGACGCTCTTCCGACGTGAGTAGCTCGAGTTTGCCAATGCGGCGTGTCTTTTTTTTAGCCTTCATCGCGGGCTCAATTTCACGCATGTTGTTCACTATTTTCCTCGTCCAGCGCCTCGGCAATCTGCTCTAAGACACTATTCATGTAAGTCCATATACGCTCTGCATCCAGGCTTGGGACCACGCAGGCTCGCAGCACAAATCCACTTTCTGTATCGTCTACCGCCAGCGTGACGGGAGAGTCGCCCCCATCGTGCGCAGCAAGAGATTCGATAGAGAATGGTTCGATCGGTTCGTCCATCCTCAACTTCCGATAGTGCCGGTAGTTGAGGATGCTTAGGAACAGAGGGCGGGGTGCAGGTACGTTGCTGCATCTTTGCGCCAATGCAAGAGGTGTTTGCTCATACGACAACAATGCCGCCAGGGTGTCGCTAAGTTGCCTGATCTGATCCTGCGCACTTTCTTCGCCGATATGGATACGGATGGGTAGAGTGTTGATAAACAGACCCAGCACGCGGTCGGCTCCCGCGCCCGCATGCATGCGGCCCGAGAGTACAGTGCCGAACACAACATCTTCGCGTCCTGCAGTTTCCGCCAGAACATATGCCCACGCCAGATGAAATATAACGGCGACACTTACACTGAGCGCACGCGCATGCTCACGCAAGCGCGCAGCTAACTTCGCATCTAGCGGCCGGGAGGCTTCATGCATGCTTTCGCTTTCCACGCCGGAGATACCGAATGGAGCGGTCGGCTCATCGAAATCGCCCAGCATAGCTCGAAAGAAGCTCTCCTGCTGTGTTTGATCCGCTCCCAGCCGGGCCTGTGCGACAAAATTGCGATAAGGCAGCGCGGCAGGCAGGCTTTCAGCTTCTCCGTACAGGTGCGCTCCAACTTCCTGCTGCACCAGCTCCAACGACACGCGATCCATGATGATGTGATGGAACAGCAGCAGCACGATCCAGCGGCCATGCACTTGATCTTCTGCGAGGCAGGCCCTCAGCAGGGGCGCCTTATCAAGATCGATACGGTAGTGCCGTGCGTCGAATCGTGCGCGCAGGTAATCGTCGATATCGATCGCCGTTGAGGGTACTTCAATCTCTTCTATCGGTATGGCCACCTTGCGCAGCACGACCTGAACAGGCTCACGCAACCCCTGCCAAAGCACTGCCGTGCGGAGGATATCGTGCCGGTTCACGACAGACTGCAGGGCATCAAGCAGGGCAAGCGCATCTTCCCGGCTCTTCACTGCAAGCATGTTGCTCAACAAGTACGGATCGCCCTTTGTATTGGCAATATGCTGAAACAGCAAACCTTCCTGAAGCGGAGCCAAGGGATAAATATCCTGAATGTTCGAAGAGCCCCCAGGTATCCGTTCGGCAATAGATTCGATCTCCGCCGCGCTCAGAGTCAC
Organism: Granulicella mallensis MP5ACTX8; assembly: GCF_000178955.2. NCBI lineage: Bacteria > Pseudomonadati > Acidobacteriota > Terriglobia > Terriglobales > Acidobacteriaceae > Granulicella > Granulicella mallensis. Next base: position 4,107,513 of record NC_016631.1, read on the forward strand.
CAGAGTCAGCATCTCCGGCGTGATCGTTTTGCACGATTGCGGAATCAGGTTTGGTGGAACTTCAAAAAAATCCTTCTCTTCTGTTGTTTCAGCCAGAGCCTTCAGAGTGGTCTGGTTGAAAAGAAGCTGCCCATCGACCTTCAGGCCCTCGTTGCGCATACATTCGAGGAGCTGCACTGCGAGGAGTGAGTTGCCGCCGATGGCAAAGAAGTTGTCCTCGCGACTTATCTGTTCGATGGGGAGTTGAAGCACGCTCGCCCAAAGCTTGGCCAGGGTCTGCTCGCGTACGCCCTCCGGCGGATGGTGCCCAGGGACGGGAGCGACGGCAGGCTCCGGGCGAGGTAAGGCAAACCGGTTCAACTTGCCATTCGGGAGCAGGGGCATTGCTTCCATCGGCACATAAACTGCTGGCACCATATGCGCGGGGAGACGCCCGGTAAGCCAGCGATGGAGTTGGTTGCGGTCCGGCGAAGCCTCCCCCAGACGCGGAACATAATAGGCGGCCAAAAGAGCATCGGGCATACCCGAGTTCCAGCCCTGCACCGCGACGCGCGCAAGCTTGGGGTGCTGCCCCAGCACCTGTTCCACCCCAAGCGGATCAACTTTTTGGCCCCGAAGCTTGACCTGAAAATCGACTCGGCCTATGTATTCCAGCTGCCGTACGGGACCGCGGCCGAGCCGAGCCATATCCCCGGTACGGAAAAGGGTAGTGCCGTCTCCGTTGAATGGGTTAGACACCTGGCGTTCCGCAGTCAACTCCGGTTGACGCCAGTAGCCATGCTTCCCTATCGGCACGCCCTCCACGCAGAGCTCTCCGACAACACCCGGCGGCACCGGTTGACCGTCTTCCCCGAGCAGATGGAGCCGCGTGTTCGCAATGGGTATCCCCATTGCGACGCTCCCGGACCCACGTGTCTCGCTCGATATGCCCGGCCCGGCTGCATGGAAGTAGGTAAGATCGTTGGTCTCCGTCGTGCCGTAGTTGTTATAGAGGTGTGCCTCCGGCAACAACTGCGCAAACCGCGTCCGCAGAGCTTCCGGCAAGGGCTCGCCCGCAGTGACCACATACCGCAGACTGTGAAGATGCTCCGGGTATGCAAGCAGTGCGTTCAGTTGCGAGGGCACCAGATTCAACCGTGTCACTTCCTGCTCGGCCAGGGCCCGCGCAAATGTAGGTGTATCCCGTACCAACAGATCCGAGGCTATCCACTGTGGCACCCCCGCCAACAGCCCGGAAAACATCTCCTTCAGGTGCACTACGAAACCTGTCGCCGTTTTTTGCGCCACCCGCTCTCCGGGAGCGAAAGGGAGGGTCTCCCACAGATTCCGCAAACAGTTCAGTAACTGACCGTGCTCGACCTGAACACCTTTCGGCTTTCCGGTCGAGCCCGAGGTATAGGCGATGTAAGCCAGATCTTCCAGATCCGGCTCCGGCCCCTGCTGCCATGGCTCTTCTTCCTGCTCGTCCCACAGCGCATCGAGCGTGATGAGTTTTGCATCGTCAAGGTCGAAACCATGCGATTGCTCGCGTTCGACTACGATCGCCCTGGGCTCGACATCAGCCAGAATTCGTGCGGCATAACTGTCCGGATAGCCCGGATCTACAGGCACATATACCCCACCGGCCTTCCATATTCCAAGCAGGGCTGCGACCAGGTCTACCCCTCGTGGCAGATACAAGGCAACCCGCTCGCCGGCATTCACCCCGCGTGCCACCAGAACCTGGGCTACCCGCCCCGAACGCCGGTCCAGCTCTCCATAGGTCAGCGAGAGCTTCCCATCCCGGCAGGCTACAGCCTCTGGGCGCAAACGCACCTGCTCTCCGAACAGTCCGATGATGCTGCCAGTCTCCCAGACGCGCTCCGCACCCAGCAGCGCAGACTCCTGCGCGACACGCTCCTCGGACGTCAGCTCGATCAGCTGCGACAAGCGAGAGCTCGGCTCAGCAACCAACCGACCCAAGACTATCTCTAACTCATCGAGCAGCGCTCCAACCTCGGCGGCATCGAACCTGGCAGAATCGAACTCGGCTGCCACTGTCAGCTCCACCTCTTCCCCGAAATATTGCAGGTCCAGGTCGCTCGTCGCCTGCCTGATCCGGTTCCCTTCAAATACAAGTGCTTCCAGATTTCCGGCCCAGTACCGTACGTCGGCCTGTCGGTAATTCTGGTGGCGCAGCATAATCGGCACTGGCGAGCCACCGTCAGACTGCCGCAGACCTTCAACCTCAGCCAAAAGCCGTTCAAACGGCACACTCTGGTGTTCGAAGCCGTCGAGAATCGTGCGGCGCACTCTATCCACCAATTCGTGCCCGTTCGGATCCCCGTCCAGGTGCAGTCGCAAAGCGACGATGTTGATGAAAAAGCCGATCAGTGGTTCCAGTTCCAACCGCTCTCTACCAGCCACCGTCGTGCCCAACAATAGATCAGCGACCCGAGTCCGCCGGTAGCTCACAAGCGCCCATCCCGCCGTAAGCACCATGAACAAGCTTGCGCGACGATCGCGCGCATAGCCAGTCAGCGCCTCGGCCAGCTTCCTGGGCATCGCTCGCACCACCTGTTGCGCATCACCTCTCTCCTTCGGTGCAGGAGCTCCGGCCAGTACGAGCGGTGCCGGAGGTGTAGCCAAAACTTTCTTCCAGTACCCTATCGACCCGCTCAGATCCAGCCCTCTCTGCCATACGGCCCAATCTGCATACTGGATCCCGAGCGGCGTTAACTTTGGCGCATCGCCCTCCACCTTCGCCCGGTACAACTCCCGCATGTCTCGTACCAGTACATCAACCGACCAGCCATCGGCCACAATGTGGTGCATGGCCAACGACAACACATGCTCCTCTGCGCTGATCTCTACCAGCAGTACTCGAAACAAGGAGCCCCGCTCCAAATCGAACACCTGCTCCTCATGCACCCGAACTAAAGCTTCCACCTGCGAACGCGCTGCCTTCTGAACCTGAAAATCAGCTTCAGTCGGTTCGTCAATCATCTGCTGCGGTCGGCCATTTTCGCCGGGAACGAAGCGCGTCCGCAGTGGTTCATGCCGCTCCACAAGCGCATTCAACGCAGCACGCAACGCTTCCACGTTTAGAGGTCCAGTCAGCTCCAGCGCACCACCCATCGCCCAGCGAACTCCGTCCCCCATGGCTTGCTGCGTCCACAATCGTTCTTGCACCTCCGACAGCAGCAACGCGCTCTCCCGGGGCAGAGGGATTAAACCTCCCTGGCCACCGGCCTGCCGAGCCCTCTTCTCACGAAGCAGTTTGAGAAGTTCTTCGCGTTCTGTGTCGAGTGTCTTTTTCATCTACCACGCAGCCTTAATAAGTGAATGTGTGTGAACTCCGGGCTATTGCAGTTTGCTAAGGTCACTGTCGAATTCCGGATTCGCTAACTTCGAACTAAGTTCGCCTCCATGCAGCCGCGCAACGAACTACACAGCAGAATTTGCTTGGCGTTGAAAAGATCTTCAGGAAAAAGCGTCCGTTCTGCGGCATCGAACTGCCCATCTTGCAAGAGGATGTCCCGCATGATACCGGGCAGAATTCCCGAGGAAAGCGGAGGTGTCCACCAGTTGTTGTCTATATATAAAAAAAGGTTTGTTCGCCCGCCCTCGGTAATTTCGCCACGCTCATTTACAAAAAGCATGTCAAAAGCACCCTTGGTTTCTGCTAACTTCCATCCGCGGTCATATTCGTCGCGGATGGAAGTTTTATGCCGAAGGAGCGGATTAGAAGAGCTTTGTGAAGCGAATCCCCAATCCGATCCCAGCAGCAGCCTTACAGGTCCGGAATGAATCGGCTGCAGGGGATAACGCCGTATTTCGAAAACTCCCGAACGCTCAAGACTAATACGCAACCGATATGGTCCAGCCTGGGCCAGCGCTTCATCACTGCAAAGCGCTTCTTTCCGAATGCTGTCTAGATCACAGACAAACCCTAAGGTCTGGGCACTCGCCGCAAGCCTGGAGAGGTGACGGTCCAGATAGCGCAAACCCGTGTCCCTTGAACCGTAAAGTGTTTCGAACAGATAGAAATGCATCTTAGGCACTCCGCTTGATTTCTTGTTCCTCGGTTCCAGGAGCGGCCAGCAATGCGATGGCGCTGAAAGGAGCGAGCGCCTTCAGCAACATCTCGTCATACTCCTCCTGAGCGTCGGAAAGATGAATGATGGCACCTCCCACACCAATTTCAGCAATATTTTCGTTAATCACTGCCGTCCGAATAACAATATTCAGATCGACCCCGCCATTTAGGGATAGGTAACCGATTGCGCCGGAGTAAATTCCGCGCGGTGTTTGCTCCAGGCTATCGATAATTTCCAAGGTCCTTTTCTTGGGTGCTCCGGTCATCGAGCCGCCAGGAAAGCATCTTGCGACGCATCCTACCGGCGACTGCTCCAGAGTTCCTCGAATCGTCGACACCAGTTGATGGACCGTGGCATAGGATTCGACATGCATGAGCGACGGTACATGCACTGAGCCAGCGACGCAGGAGCGGGTAAGGTCATTGCGTAGCAGGTCTACGATCATCAGATTTTCGCTAAAGAATTTTTCGTCGTCGAGTAGTTGCTGTCGATTAGACTCGTCTTCAAACTTATCCGCGCTCCGCCGTGTCGTGCCCTTGATCGGCTTGGTTTCCACCATGCCGTCCGGGGTAATCTTCAAAAAACGCTCTGGCGAGCTGCAGAGAACGCTGGTCTGGCCAAAATGCAACAGGCAGGCATACGGTGCAGGATTGATTTCACGTAGTGCCAAATAGGTATTAAAGATGTCGGCTGGAGAGTAGGAGGAAAGTGGGACACGCACTCGATTGGTTAGGCATATCTCATAGGACTCTCCTTTAAGGATCTGCTGTTTTGCTACGGCTATCTGATTCAGATATGAAGTTTTGTCATGGAGAAGGAAGGGCTCGATATCGCTCGGGCGGAGAAGCGGTGGGCGTGTCTCGCAAACCCTATCTGACGCGGGTAAGGTACGAAGCACGTCCTCCACATAGGAAAACCAGGCTTCCACGCCTGTTGCGTCCCCCCTGTGAAGCGCGACGAGGTAAAGCTCGTCGTTCGTGTGATCGGCGGCGAGAAAGCGGTCGACAAACAGCAACGCTGCGTCAGCCATCATGCTCGGGTGCCCGGGTACCCCCTCTGTGATCTCCATCAGCTCATAGCCGAGATACCCGACAAACCCTCCATTGAAATCAAAAGGAAGCGATTGATCTGTTGTCACAGTCATTGACGCCAGATGCTGTTCAGTGACCTTGAAGACATCGTCTTCCAACTCTTCAGGCTCTTTCGCTGCCCGCAGGATAGTAGTACCGCGACCCACGAAGCCCTCGACTCGATAGGATTCAGGACCGTCGCCCGCTCCCAGGAATGAAAAGCGAGCCTGCCCGGTATCGTGGCGGCTGGAGTCAAGCCAGAAAGCATAAGGCGCGGTTATGAAAAGGGCCTCATAGATTCGGGCTGGTGTGGAAGATAAAGGAAGCTTGCGGCTTGCAAGTTGAAAATTCAAAGCTTCACCTCCCTGAGAAAATTGGCCATTAGGGTTTCTCCGAACTCCGAACAGATGGACTCTGGATGAAATTGAACGCCAAAGATGCTTCGCTCACGGTGCTGGAGCCCCATGATGAGTCCCTCATCGGTCCAGGCAGTCTTATAGAGCGGTTCGGGCAGATCGGAATCAACAATCAAAGAGTGATAGCGGACCATCTTGACGCGTTGTGGGATCCCCTCAAATAAACCTTGACCTTCATGGGAAATCACGGCAATTTGTCCGTGTACAGGTTGCGGGGCAAGATCGACTTTCCCCCCGAATGCCACGCCAATGCCCTGGTGTCCCAGGCAGATGCCAAAAACCGGTTTTTCGCTATGCTGCAAAATATCAGCGCATATTCCGAAATCCCGCGCACGCGCCGGATGGCCAGGGCCGGGGGAAATCACGACACAATCGGCATTGAAATCCGCGAAGGCAGAGTAACTGATCTCATCATTGCAAAACACTGTGGCGCTTATCCCGGAGACGCGATAGATCAAGTCGCGAATGTTATACGTGAAGGAGTCATAGTTGTCGATTAGAGCTATCTTCACTGCATCCCTGCCTTAAATGAATTGGTTGAATTATTATTTGCACCCTTGCAGGCACGCCGACCAAACGATTCAAAATTTGAAGAATTGAGGCGAACTCTTTTCAAAAGCAAGTGAGCGCACAAATTTTATTATTTTCTTTCCCGTGGTACTGAATAACATTGCTGTTTACAAAACACAGCAACGGGTTATTTATTCCATTCAGGCTTATTTTTCGCCAAGCAAGAGCTGACTTACTTCCTCGGCAGACAGATTCTCTACGAGTGTTTGCAACTCGGCATCTGAAGTTAATCTTTCCGATGTTAGATCGATCCATAAACCTAAAGAGGCGATCGTAGGCTTATTGAAGATTTCTCGGACGCTCATCTTTATCCCCAACTGCTCTTCAAGCCGGGCGATCACCCGCACAGCCATCAGCGAGTGGCCGCCCAGCTCGAAGAAGCTGTCGTTGCGGCCCACCCGCTCCACCCCCAGCACCTCCGCGAAGACACGCGCTACGGTCTCCTCCATCTCCCCTACAGGAGCCTCGTAGCCACGCCGCACATACGCCTCGTCGTCAGGCGCCGGTAGCGCCTTCCGGTCCAGCTTCCCGTTCGGGCTCAGAGGAAAGCTCTCCATCCGAACATACGCCGACGGAACCATATACCCAGGTAAGGTCGCGCTCAGATGACCACGCAGCAACTCCACCTCCACCGATGCTCCAACCGCCGCCGTGTAGTACGCCACAAGACGCTTCTCCTCTGCCTCCCCACGCGCCACCACCACCGCTTCCCCTACTCCCGCATGCTGGCACAGAAGTGACTCGATCTCGCCCAACTCGATACGGAATCCGCGGATCTTCACCTGAAAATCGTTCCGACCTAAATACTCGATGTTCCCGTCAGACAAATACCGCGCCAAGTCCCCCGTCTTGTACAACCGGTCCCCAGCCACAAAAGGACTCGCAATAAACCGCTCCGCCGTCAACTCCGCACGGTTCAGATATCCACGACCTACCCCCGCCCCACCGATGTACAACTCCCCAGCAACTCCAACAGGTACCGGCTCCCCATGCTCGTCCAAAATGTAGATACGCGTGTTCGATATCGGTCGACCAATCGACGGAACGCTGTTCTCATTGATATTGCATAGATACGCCGTCGACCAGATCGTCGTTTCTGTTGGACCGTACACGTTGAAAACATCCGCCCCAAAATTAGGGAGAATGGGCAGAAGATCGTGCGGCATGGCCTCCCCGCCACACAATACTTTCAGCTCATACCGTTTCGTGGGATCAGCGTTTGCTAATAGCCTCCAGGTTGCAGGCGTAGCTTGTAATATCGAGACCTTATTGTCAATGACAAGCTCCGCCAGGGCTTCTCCTGCCGCGCTTATCTTGCGTGGCACCAACACAATTTTTGCCCCATGGAGGAGAGGAAGCCATAACTCCAGCCCGCTGATGTCGAAAGAAATAGGAGTTACCGCTGCCAACACATCGGATGTCTCGATGACGAGCATCTGCGCAAAGCTGCATAACAGATTCACCGTATTCCGGTGCTCGACCATCACCCCTTTGGGGGTTCCAGTGGATCCGGAGGTATAGATGACATAGGCGAGGTGCGAGGACCGTAGTCCTAGTGCCTGCGCATCGGGGTTGGTCTCCGGCCGGTTGTGCCACGAGGCCTCGAGATCGAGGTCCAGGACCGGTATCTCCAACTCACCCAGAGCTTGCTCCAGGGTCTCGCGCGCCGCCCCGTGCGTCAGCACCGCTACCGGTCCGGAGTCCGCAAGCATGTAGCTCAGACGATCCACAGGATACGCAGGGTCCAGAGGAACATACGCTCCACCTGCCTTCAGAACCCCCAGCAGCGCCACCACCATCGCCACCGAGCGCTCCACGCAGATCGCCACACGGTCGTCTGGTCGAACCCCCAGTTCCAACAGCTCATGCGCCAGACGGTTCGCGCGACAGTTCAACTCCCCGTAGCTTACCCGCTCCTCCTCAAACACCAACGCCGTCGACTCGGGGCTCCCCTCCACCTGTGCCTCGAACAGTCCATGCACCGTCGACTCCGACGGATAAGCCACCTCCGTCGCGTTCCACTCCACCAGCAGCTGCTCACGCTCCTCCGCAGGCAACATCGACAGCTGCGATACCCGCTCGTCCTCGCCACGCGTCATCGCTTCCAGAAGACGAACCAGATACTGTCCGTAACGCTCCACCGTCTCGGACCTGAACAGAGACGTCGCATACTCCAGAGACCCTACGATCCCAGCATCCGTCTCGCTCAGATCAAGCGTCAGGTCGAACTTCGCTACAGACGATTCGCTCTCTAATCCGGACAGACGCAGACCCGGCAGATCCAGATCAGACACCTCATTGTTCTGCCACGCGAACATCACCTGGAAGATCGGACTGTGCGCTAAACTCCGGCTCGGCTTGAGCCGCTCCACCACCTGCTCGAACGGCAGCTCCTGATGCGCCTGCGCTCCGATCGACGTCTGGCGAACCCGCTTCAGAAGTTCGCTCACCGTCGGCTGACCCGTAAAGTCCACCCGCAGCGCCAGCATGTTGACGAAGAAACCAATCAGCTCCTCGGTCTCGCGCTGCGTCCGGTTCGCTACCGGTGTACCGATCACAACGTCCTGTTCCCCCGACAAGCGCGACAGCAGTACCGCAAAACCACTCAGCACCGTCATGAACAGCGTCGTACCGTGTCGCTGGCTCAGCGCCTTCAACCTCTCCGTCAGATCCCGATCCAGTTCAAGGCTTACCCGGCCGCCTGCATAACTCTGCTGCGCTGGGCGTCTGTAGTCCGACGGAAGGGACAGTAACGTTGGAGAACCCGACAGCGTTCTGCCCCAGTACTCGGCCTGTGGCTCCAGCGCCTCCCCGCCCAGCCACTGGCGCTGCCAGTGCGCGTAATCCCCATACTGGATCGAAAGCTCCGGTAGAGGATCCACCTCCTGCGCGCAGCTGGCCGCATACAACGCCCCGAACTCCTTCACCAAAATGCCGATCGACCAGCCATCCGATACGATGTGGTGCATCGTCACCAACAGCGCATGCTCCTGCTCCCCAAGACGCACCAGGCAACCACGAACCAGCGGGCCTCGTTCCAGATCGAACCCGGCTCTGGCCTCTTCTACCACCAGAATAGACAGCCGCTCTTCTTGATCCGGTACTCCGGACAGATCCCGACGTTCCAGCGTAAAGCCTGCCTCCGCCCCATCGATCCGCTGCACAGGCTCGCCCTCCACCACCACGAAGCGCGTTCGCAATACCTCGTGACGGGCCACGATCCGGTCCAGCGCAAACTGCAACGCTGCCTGGTTCAGAGTTCCGCTCAGACGTAGCGCTGCCGGCATGTGATATGCCTCGCTGACTCCCTCCATCTGCGACAAAAACCATAACCGCTGCTGCGCGAACGACAGCGGCAGATCCTGATGCTCTTGCACCCGCTCGATCGCCGGCAGCAGTGCAAGCTCAAGGAAAGGAATCCTTGCCGCCAGATCCTGTACCACCGGATAGGAAAACAGATCACGGACATCGATCCGCAGCTTCGCACTGTGCAGACGGCTCAACACCCGCATCGCCATCAGCGAGTGGCCGCCCAGCTCGAAGAAGCTGTCGTTGCGGCCCACCCGCTCCACCCCCAGCACCTCCGCGAAGACACGCGCTACGGTCTCCTCCATCTCCCCTACAGGAGCCTCGTAGCCACGCCGCACATACGCCTCGTCGTCAGGCGCCGGTAGCGCCTTCCGGTCCAGCTTCCCGTTCGGGCTCAGAGGAAAGCTCTCCATCCGAACATACGCCGACGGAACCATATACCCAGGTAAGGTCGCGCTCAGATGACCACGCAGCAACTCCACCTCCACCGATGCTCCAACCGCCGCCGTGTAGTACGCCACAAGACGCTTGTCCTCTGCCGCCCCACGCGCCACCACTACCGCTTCCCCTACTCCCGCATGCTGGCACAGAAGTGACTCGATCTCCCCCAACTCGATCCGAAACCCGCGGATCTTCACCTGAAAATCGTTCCGCCCTAAATACTCGATGTTCCCGTCAGACAAATACCGCGCCAAGTCCCCCGTCTTGTACAACCGGTCCCCAGCCACAAAAGGACTCGCAATAAACCGCTCCGCCGTCAACTCCGCACGGTTCAGATAACCGCGACCCACCCCCGCACCACCGACGTAGAGCTCCCCAGCAACTCCAACAGGCACCGGCTCCCCATACTCGTCCAAAAGGTAAATCCGCGTGTTCGATATCGGCCGGCCAATCGATGAATGGATAACGTCTTCAGGCCGAACGTCCAACAGCGTGGAATTGACCGATGCTTCAGTCGGACCATACGCGTTAATAAGTCTGGGGCGATGTCCATCGCGCTTAAACCATCTAACTAAAGCACTCTGACTGACCGCTTGACCGCCAATCATTATCTGGCGAAGACACTGAGGAATTGCCAGAGCCTCTTCCTTAATGAGTTGCTCCCAGAACGCTGAAGGCAAATTCGCTATGGTTATCTTGAAACACTTGCAGCATGCAATAAATCCTTCATTGCTCTTCAACCACCGATCACTGCGCAGAACAAGCGTAGCGCCGGACAAAAGAGCCCCGAAAATCTCCTCGATGGACATATCAAATGCTGAAGACGCAAACTGCAACATGCGGTCAGATTGAACGATCCGATAATGTGACTTAAGGGCTTCGATCATGTTGACCACGCCCCGATGTTCGATCAAGACGCCTTTGGGCTGTCCAGTGGAACCGGAGGTGTAGATGACATAGGCCAGGTGTGTGGACCGCAGCCCTAGCGCCTTCGCATCGGGGTTGGTCTCCGGCCGGTTGTGCCACGAGGCCTCCAGATCGAGATCCAGAACCGGTACCTCCAGCCCACCCAGAGCTTGCTTCAGGGTCCCCCGCGCCACCCCGTGTGTCAGCACTGCCACCGGTCCGGAGTCCGCAAGCATGTAGCTCAGACGATCCACAGGATACGCAGGGTCCAGAGGAACATACGCTCCACCGGCCTTCAGAACCGCCAACTGGGCAACTACCATCTCCAGAGAACGCGCCACGCAGATCGCTACACGATCGTCCGGACGAACTCCCAGATCCACCAACTCATGCGCCAGACGATTCGCCCGACGGTTCAGCTCCCCGTAGCTTAGCGATTCCTCCTCGAACACTACCGCGGTCGCCTCGGGACTCTGCTCCACATGCCCCTCAAACAGACTATGGATCGTTGCCTCCGACGGATAAGGAATCTCCGTCGCGTTCCACCCCACCAACAACTGATCCCGTTCCTCGACAGACAATAAAGCAATCTTCCCTATGGGCTGCTCCGGATCGGTAACGACCGCCTCCAGCACGCGCCGGAAACTCCCGTATAACCTCTCCATCGTTGCAGGGGCAAACAGATCCGTGGCATATTCCAGCCGTCCGCTCAGTCCTTCAGGACTCGCAGTCAGATTTAGTGTCAGGTCGAAATTCGTAGTTAATGCCTCGAACTCAATCCGCTCAGCAGCTAGGCCCGGCAGCGTTAGTTCCTCTGGAACCAGGTTGAGCGCCAACATCGCCTGGAAGACCGGCTGTCTTCCCATGTCGCGCTCCGGCCGCAACAGCTCCACCACCTGCTCGAAAGGCAGGTCCTGATGCGCGTAGGCTCCCAGCGTCCTCTCGCGAACCTGCACCAGCAGTTCACGGAAGCTCCCACTGTTCTTCAATTCGGCACGCAACGCCAAAGTATTGACGAAAAATCCAATCAACCCTTCTGCTGCCGGCTCGGTGCGGTTGGCGATCGGAGTGCCGACCACTACATCGTCCTGCCCACTCCACCGGCTTAGCACCAGCTGGAAAGCAGACAACAACACCATAAACAGCGTTGCACCTTCCTTCCGCGCCAGCCTTTCCAAGGCCGAGGTCAGCGTTGCACCCAACTCTACCGGCAACGTCGCGCCTCGAAAGCTCTGCTGTTTTGGCCGAACGTAGTCCAACGGCAGCTCCAGTGCAGTCGGCGCTCCAGCAAGCTGCTCCTGCCAATACCGGCGCTGACGCTCCAGGGCTTCCCCTTGCAGCCAGCCTCTCTGCCATAACGCATAGTCCACGTACTGCACAGGCAGCGGCGCCAGTTTTGCCGAAAGCCCTCTCGTGAAGCCGCTGTAGAGCATACCGATCTCGCGAATCAACACGCCCATCGACCAACCGTCCGAGATGATGTGGTGCATCGCCAGCAAGATCACGTGCTCTGTCGCTTCCAAACGCAACAAACGCACCCGCAGAAGGGGCCCTGTCTCCAGATCGAAGCTCTTACTTACCTCCTCTGCTCCGATCCGCTGCAGTTCTCGCTTCCGGTCTTCCCTCGAAAGATGACTCAGATCTTCCACTGGAATGGATACCCGGCCTGCAGGATCGATTACCTGATAGGCAACGCCGTCACGGCTCCTAAAACGAGTCCGAAGACTCTCATGCCGCTCCGTCAATGCCGCCATCGCCGACTCAAAGGCCGATACATCCAGATCGCCCGGGAGTCTCATGCCGGCAGAGATCGTATACGCACCGCCAGGCACCCCTAGCTGCTCCAACATCCATAGCCGCTCCTGCGCGTAGGACAACGGAACCTGCTCCGGACGTTCCTGCCGCAGCAGAGGCGGCCGGTCCGACGGCTCGTCCACAGCAGTGCGCGAAGGACTCGATCCAGGACGAGTAACGACAGAAGAGCCGTCTTGAGAATCCGCGGTTTCCCAAGTGGTTGCGATGGGCCGATTCATCCCAGATTCTGGAGCTGACTTGCCGAGGATGGACCGCACTAAATCTGCCTGGTCCGCAAGAAGCCGGATGAGCATCTGGTTCTGCTCCAGCAGCATACGTTCCACCGACTGCTCCGATGGAGCAGCAGAGTTTTCCGGCGACGATACAGCAGGAGTTATCAGCTCAACTGCCTTCGGTACCTGCGGGGGATAATTCTTGCGGGGATAGTTCTTGTCCAAATAGGCCGCAAGCAAGCGGACCGTATGAAGATCGTTGAAAAAGCGCCCCATAGAGAGCTTGGTTCCGTATTGCTTCTCGATCAGCAGAGTCGCTTCGATCAACACGATAGAGTCGGTACCCATATCCAGGAACGATTGATCTATATCGAGCGTCTCCGAAGCGACATGAATAAGCTCGCTCATCTTCGTTCGCAACCAATCTTCCGTCGTCCCCCCTGAGGGGATCGGCTGATCCGATGAAAGGAGGGGGTTTGCCAGAGGCTGTACCGCTGGAGATCCCTTTGCTTCAAACCACACCCGCTCGCGTTGGAACGCATATTGGGGTAAGTCAATCCGATGTGCAGGCTGAGGCTGGAATGCAGCCCACCGAATGTCCATGCCTCGCCTATAAAGCTTCAGCAGCGCACCTATGAAGGCTTCTTCCTCGCGCTGCGGTCCCTGAACTCCGACGCTCTCGCCCTGCCATCCAGCCGGTAGCGAAGCGCGCGCCATTCCCAACAAAACCGCATTTGGACCTATCTCGATCAGAACATCCAGCCCATCCCCTACCAGGCTTTGAATACCGGCGGAGAATTGCACAGCCTGCCGTGCGTGCCGACGCCAGTAGTTCCCATCCAGTGCTTCTCTATGAAGGGTGCCAGTGAGATTCGAGTAGAGGGGTATGGCCGGAGGTGCGACATGAACCGCGCGGGCAGAGGCTTCAAACCGATCGAGCATCGGCTCGATCAGGCTGGAGTGAAAAGCATGCGAGGTGTTCAGTGGAATGAACCTGACTTGGCGGGCACTTAACACGTCCAGCACTGCCGCGATACTTGAGACTTCTCCAGAGATAACAGTGTTAAGAGAACCGTTGACGGCAGCGATGGAGATTGTAGAGCTGTAAGGTGCAATTACTTCTTGAACGATGCTTATGTCCGCAAGAACCGCAACCATCTTCCCAGTCGCAGGTAACTCCTGCATCAGGCGGCCACGTTCGAGAATGATGCGTAAACCGTCCTCGAGCGAGAACACGTCCGCAGCCACAGCCGCGGCAAACTCCCCCACACTATGACCGATGACAGCGTCGGGTGAAACGCCGAACTGTTTGAGCAAAGCGACAAGAGCCACCTGAAAGGAGAACAGCGCCGGCTGGCAGAACGCAGTCTGGTCGAGAACCTCCTTGCGGAAAAACATGGCATCGAGAAGTGAGCCTGGAAGCAATGGATCGGCGATTGCACAGCAACGATCCAGTACTTCACGAAAGACCGGGTAGGTCTTGTACAGGTATTGCCCCATACCCGCATACTGGGAACCCTGGCCGGTGAAAAGGAATGCGATCCGGGCAGCAACCTGCCGACGAACCTCTTTTTTGTCTCCCTGCTGAAACTGCTTAAGCATCGCGACAGCATCCTCGCGAGAGGAGACGGCCATAGCCAAGCGGTGTGACCAGTGGGACCGGCCCACCGAGGCGGATGCAGACACGGCAGCAATATCGAGCTCGGGATTGGCACCTAACCAGCGCTCATAGCGCGCAGCCAGCTCAAGCAACGCCATGTCTGTCTTGGCCGAAAGCACCAGAGGATATACTTCGCGCTTACTTTCCAGAGCTGCTGAAGCTGCGAGTGGGGCTTCTTCCAGAATCAGGTGGGCATTTGTGCCACTCGCTCCGAAACTGCTTACACCTGCCCGTCGAGGCCGTTCGGTACGCGGCCAGGACAGCCTGTACGAACAGACCTCGATCGCAATTGCGTGCCATGGAATGATCTCGCTCGGTTGCTCACAGTGAAGATGCGCAGGAATCTGCTCGTGCTCAAACGCCAGCAGCATCTTAATCACACCTGCCATCCCGGCAGCCGACTCCGTATGGCCAATATTCGTCTTCGCTGAGCCAATCAGCAGCTTGTTATGGCCGATGCGATCTTTGCCATAAACTGCAGCTAACGCTTGCACCTCGATGGGATCTCCCAGCGGTGTACCGGTCCCATGGGCTTCGACATAATCGACAGAGGCCGCAGGAATCTTGCCGAGCGCACTACGCATGACCGCTTCCTGTGCCCTGCCGTTTGGCGCGGTAAATCCAGTTGATGCGCCATCGTGATTCACTGCGGATCCGCGAACAATGCCCAATATTCGATCTCCCGCTGCCTTAGCGTCAACAAGCCGCTTGAGCACGAGAACGCCGCACCCTTCACTGCGCACAAATCCATCCGCACCGGCACTGAAGGTGCTGCACCGACCTTTGCGAGACAAAGCACGCGCACGGGAAAGTGCGACGGTATTATCCGGCGAAAGAATCAGGTTCACTCCTCCTGCAAGGGCGAGATCACACTCTCCGTGACGCAGGTTCTGGCAAGCGGTATGGATGGCGGCAAGTGAGGATGAACAGGCTGTATCGAGAACCAGGCTCGGGCCATGGAAGCCGAAGAAGTAGGAGAGGCGGCCAGCCGCAGCGTTCAGCGGGTTGCCGCTGAGGAAGTAGCTGTCGATAGGCGAAGTTGAAGCGTTTTTTAGTTGAAGGTTGGCATAATCATTCGTCGTGATCCCAACATACACACCCGTCTGGCTTCCCTTGAGACTCTCGGCAGGCAGTCCGGCATGCTCCAGCGCCTCATGGCTGACCTCGAGAAGCAGGCGATGCTGGGGGTCCATGGATGCTGCTTCTCGTGGAGTGAGTTTGAAGAACGCCGGGTCGAACTGATCCACATTCCGAAGAAAACCGCCATGACGATTGTAGGTACGGCCTTTAGCTTCCGTATCAGGATCGTAATACGCTTCAACGTCCCAACGTTCTCCGGGAATCTCGGTAATAGCGTCAACACCATCGCGCAAAAGCCGCCAATATGCGTCCAGGCTGTCAGCATCGCCTGGAAAACGGCAACTCATGCCGATGATTGCGACTCCTTCGTCAGCATCCTCCTTGAGCGAAAAGCTTTGCGTCGGCGTAGAGGATGCGAAAGATGCAACCGGTCCAGGAGTGCCGACAGCCCGGGATCTTTCTTGATGTGGAGATATGGAACGCGTCTCTCTGAGACTGCTCACCGTGGCAGACGAAGTCTCTGCAAAAGTGCCACTGTGCTCAAGCAGAGCATCAGCCAATGCATGAATGGACGGCTGATCGAACAGCACGGTAGCGGGCAGGCTGACACCAGTCGCTTTTTGCAACTGCGAACGAAGCTCGACCGCCATGAGCGAATCCATGCCCATATCGAAAAAACCCTGGTCGCGATCGAGTGTTCCCTGTTGATACCCCGTCCCGAACCCGAGAACATCGGCCGTTTTTTGCTCAATCAGTTCAGCAAAGAAGCGCCGCCGCTCCCCACTTGACAAGCGCATGTATGCCGGAGGCGCCGCTATATGCGGAGTAGTATCTACGTGCGTCACATTGTCAATTAATCCGCGGATGGAATCGAGGAACGAACGTTGCCCACGCGCTTCATACGACTGCTGAAAAACATTCCAGTCAACGTCCGCAATCGTGACTTGCGTAGTTCCCGATAGATAGTCCAGCGCATCGAGTGCCGTAGCTGGATCAAAGGTATTGATTCCAATACCTCGCAATAATGTCTCGGTCACCTGAGAGGTCATACCGCCTTGCGCCCAAGGTCCCCAATTGATACTCGTTGCGGGTAATCCAAGCATCTGGCGGTAATGAGCCAGTGAATCGAGATAACTGTTTGCTGCCATATAGTGCGCCTGCTTGGGCGATCCCCATACAGAAGCAATTGAGGAGTAAAGAATAAAAAAGTCCAGAGGTAAATGGCGGCTGTGATCGTGCAGCAGCCACGCTCCGACGGTCTTCGGGCGTAGCACCGCCTCCAGATCTGCGAAATCTACCTCCAGAAAAGCCTTGTAACCTGCGACACCTGCGGCGTGGATGATGCCACGTAACGGTGCAACTCCTCCGGCGAGCCTTTCAAAGAGCTTCCGCACCTGACCCGCATCGCCGATATCACACGCTTCAGCCTGAACCGTTACGCCTCGGCTTCGAAGTACGGTTATGGCCTCGTGGGCGTTGCGTGTTGCCGGGCCCTGCCTTCCGGTGAGGATGAGGGAGCGGGCACCCCGGGCAATGAGCCACTCTGCGGTCCGCATGCCCAAAGCTCCAAAGCCCCCAGTGATTAAATAGGAAGCATCTGGATCAACACGCAATGGGGAATAAACCGGAGCTTGAATCGGCCGCGTAAGTCGGGCAGCGTAGCGCATACCGGAGCGCAGCGCCACCTGATCTTCTCTTCCACCATTCAGAATCTCTGCCAGAAGTACCTCAGGTTCGTCATCCGACGCCGTCTGAGCTAGATCAATGAGCGATCCGAACAAATCGGAGTGTTCCGCCAGGGCACCCTTGGCAAGACCGCGCATCGACGCATGCGTAAGTCCCGAGATCTGCGGCGAAGAGCCAGCTCCGACGACATCGCGCGTAACGACCCACAGCTTCACGCTATTCTTGGGCCGAATCGTGCTGACCTTCTGAACCAGCAGGAGCAAGGCTGCTGCATGAGAAAAGGGTTCTCCTTTATCCAGCCCCCACAGAAAAACTATGCGCCGATTGTCACCGCCGAAATGGGAAATCAACTCCTGAAACTGTTCTCCGTTTCGCGGATCAATCGAAACTTCTTTAAGGGCTTCCATTCCGCTCGCGCGAATCTCGGCGGCACCGGCATTCACCAGAGTACACACCACACCCCTGGCTGCGAGCAGCCGTGCGAGCCTGCGGCCCAAGCCATCCTGATCTGCAAAGATAAGCCAGCTGGAGCCTCTTGGCTCTGTCAATGCCATCGACTTCGCAGGCATCTCCTCCCACGAGATATGAGAGAACCACCGCTGGATCGCAGGATCTCCAACTGGTGTCGTTGGCAGCACCTGTGAATGAACAGAGGAATTTACAACGGCTGCAACCTCCGGCTTTTCCAGCCAGAATCGCTGCCGCTCGAATGGATAGTTAGGCAGCATGCCTTCAGGCTGGCCGCTCTCGACAAAGATGCGGTCCCAATCGGCACTGAGTCCGCGGATGTAGAGCGCCGCGACTGCGCGCTCCAGCGAAGCTCCGGCCCGCAGCGAACCAAGTGTAGCGTCAATCGCCAGCAAACCGAGTTCTTGCCGGACCTTGCCACGGCTCAATGAGATATTCCGCTGCTTTGTCCAATAGGAGGGATCGGACGCTTGACTGCTCGAGATCTGCTCACCGCTGTCACTGCTTATCAGCTTTACGGAGGGCTGCGCCAGGCGGATCTCACGCAGAATCTGCCCCCACTCCTGCTCCGAGTCCCACGCGGCAAGCAGCCGCTGTGCATCCTCGCGCTTCATCACACCCGCAAGACAAGCCGCGACCAACTGGCCGGCACCAATACCTAGAACTACATAAGGCTCGACGCTCCAGGATCGCCACAACTGCGCCCAGGCATAACCTGCCGCGAATCTGCCGAGTCTTGAATAAAGCGCATCTAGAGGAACACCGCAGCTATCGAAAGCTCTCCGAAACGCTGCCTCTGTTTGGTATAACTCAGCTGCCGAACGTACTGCGCGCTCGTCCTGAAGATCAAGACAGAACGCAAGCCGGAAAGCCTTTCCGCGTTTTATTTGTCCCGTGAAAGTACTGTTCGATGAAAATACATGCGCGGCACGAAAGGAGAAATGGCTGCGCCCAACAGCAGCCGATCGACAAACAGCCGATATTTCTTCAGCAGAGGCTCCCTCGAGCATTTGTCTGTAGTCTTTCGTGAGAGATTCCAAAGCCGTTGCAGATTTTGCAGAGACCAGCAACGTCGTCCGGCCGATAGCTCGGGGAGCCATAGCTGGAGGTTCTTCAATCAAAGCGTGGGCCGTAGTTCCGCTAAATCCAAAAGAACTTAGTCCGGCGATCCTCTTTGCCTTGCCTGTTGGCCAGGAGATCGGCTCCTGTGCGACCGTGATCGGGATCGACGCCCAAGGTGTTAATGGATTTAGTCTTTCAAGGTGAAGCTGCGCGGGGATGCGCCCATTTTTAAATGAAAGAAGTATCTTAATAAGCCCAGCAATACCGGCTGCCGACTCGAGGTGCCCAATATTGGTCTTAACCGATCCAATGGGTAGTGGGCTGGCCGCTGGTCGGTTGGCTCCATACACATGGGTCTGTGCTTCGACCTCAATCGGATCGCCAAGCGAGGTACCAGTACCATGCGCCTCTATGTAGCCGATCTCTTCCGGGGCGAGACCGGCCTGCTCCAGAGCACGCCGCATCACACGTTCCTGTGATGCTCGGCTCGGCACTGTCAAGCCACCACTAGCTCCATCCTGATCGACTGCGGTACCGCGCACGACACCGAGAATGCGGTCCCCATCTGCAACTGCGTCGTCAAGTCGCTTGAGAACCACTATGCCGCAGCCTTCTCCACGCACGTATCCATCAGCAGCCGCATCGAACGCCTTTGAACGGCCGTCGGGCGACAACATGCGCGCCTGCGAAAAGCTCACCATCACTTCAGGAGAGAGAATCAGGTGCACCCCACCCGCAAGCGCCATCTTTGTATCGCCAGACCGTAGACTTTCGCAAGCTAAATGCAGGCTGACAAGCGATGACGAGCACGCGGTATCAATAGCCATACTCGGTCCCGTCAATCCAAGCACATACGACAGCCTTCCTGCCGCCATGTTCAAGGCTGTCCCGGTTCCGACGTAGCTGCTGGATTGCGTCGGCAAAGAGCCTAGCCGAATCGCATGATCGAAAGTAGTGATGCCGACATACACGCCGGTTCGCGATCCTTCAATACTCTTGGGCGAGATATTGCTGTTTTCCAGTGCCTCCCACGCTACCTCGAGTAAGAGCTTCTGCTGCGGATCCAGGAACAAAGCTTCCCGCGGAGCAATGTTGAAGAAAGCAGCATCGAAACGATCGATCTGCTCGAGAAAAGCTCCATAACGTGTAGCCATCTTGCCGGGTGTCGCCGGATCGGCATCGTAATACTCATCTATATTCCATCGATCCCGCGGGATTTCGCTCACAGCGTTGCGTTCACCGTCCAGCAGATCCCAAAAACGCTCCGGTGTAATACTTCCGCCTGGAAATCGGCATGCGGCTCCTATAATCGCGATCGGTTGATTGCGCTCTGCACGAAGAGTCTCGATCTCGCGACGACGAAGACGTAACTCTTCGAGAGCTGCCTTCAGGCTCGCTGTCCCTTGTGGATTCATTTGCCGCCAATCTCCTTTGCAATTAACTCTGTAAGCTCTTCTTCATTCAGGTCTCGAGAATCTTCCTCGATATCGGCTGTCCCCAGGTCCATGGTGAGTTCGCGAAGCAGATGATCCGTCAGAGCCGCGATCGTGGGGAAAGTGAAGAGAAGTGTGCCGGGTAGGGTGCGGCCCAATGTCGAGGAAAGCCGGTTGGTTAGTTCAAGCGCCAAAATTGAATCGCCCCCCATTTCTAAAAATGACTGTGTCGATGTGATAGCTTCCACGTTCGGTAGGCGCAGGGTTTCTGAGAAGATCTCCAGCAGTCTTGCTGCAAGCCAGTCAAAACGGTCGACTGAGGCGCAGGAGCGCAGAGCGATTACAAATTCCGTATCTCGGTCCAGACCTTCGTGCCGCTCTGTCGGTAATCCGGCAAGCTGTGACGAGGTAATTGCCGACACGCTCTTTCTGGATAGTTTTGCGGAGGCTAGTTGAGTGACACCGATTTGAATCGCTCCAGAGCTCATCAACTGCCCGAGCATGGTCAACGCCACGTCCGCAGGCAGTGCTGCAACGCCGAACGACGACATACGCTCGACTGCAGCCCTTCCATACTCTGTGGCTGCCATACCCAGATCGGCCCATGGCCCCCAGTTCACACTCAGTGCGGGCTTGCCTGTCGCCCTACGATGATGCGCGAGGGTATCAAGCACGAAGTTAGCAGCGGCATAGCTCCCCTGGCCCGGCAGGGTCACCAGCGATGCCATGGAAGAGAACAGCACAAAGTGATCAAGCGCTATGTCACGGCTCGCCAGATGCAGGTTCCATGCGCCTTCTGCTTTTCCAGCACCGCTACGATAAAAACGTTCACCGTCTTGAGCCAAAAGAAGCCCATCGTCAAGCGTACCGGCGAGATGAAAGATCCCCTTCAACGGCGGCATTGAATTCTCAATTTCCCGAACCACCGCCATCGTTTCATCTGTATTCGCCAGGTCACAGCGGAAGAAGCGCGTCTTCTCATTGACTGACTGCTGCGGGACGGTCCGACCGAGAAGCGCAACATTGCCCGCTCCCCTCTCCAGAAGCCACTTTGTCAGGCGTGTGCCAAGACCACCCACGCCGCCGGTGATCAGGTATGTTGCATTCTCCTCAAAGCCGGGCGGCAGATTACTTTCCATGGGCTGATGGTCGTGAAGGATCTTGGCCGCATAGCGCTGGCCGTCCCGCAAGGCGAGCCTAGCTTCACCGAATCTCCCCTCGATCGCATCTAGCAAACAAGCACTGGGTCTGGCGGGATCTACATCCAGTAGCCCCCCCCATAACTCCGGATGCTCTGCCTCAATTGCCTGGCCTAATCCCCAGAGTGCAGCCTGTGAGACTGCGGGTACGTCTTGTTCTAAGATTGGCATCGCCCCGGCAGTAACGAGCCACAAATGGGTTTTGCTGCCACTAGCTAGGTTTCCTTTAAGCATTCGAACGAGCGCGAGGACGCTGGAACTGACCTTAGAGCGACCCGCCATATCAGTCGGCTCCAGATCGAGGCTCCCCAAATGAACGACGCCCTGCAGAGTCTGGTCATTCAGCGACAGCTTTTCTACCTCTACTTCGGAGATGAGCGAGCAAGTATTTCCCTTCCGACTCAACTCCATTGCGAGCTGCGCTCCTACTCCTCCGCTGTCCGCAAGGATCAGCCAATGGCCTACACTTGCCGACCGCGGGCCCGGCGTGCTTTTCAGTAACTCCCAGTGGCGACGATAGAGCACTGCATCCGAATGTTCATCAGCTTTTACATTGCCTGGCAGTGAATGCTCTTGCGTGAACGCCTCTATCCAATAACGATTTCGCTCAAACGGATAAGTCGGTAACCCCAATTGCTGTGGTTGAATATTGGAAGCGAGCACCGCCCAGTCAACATTTCCCCCATTCAAATAGAAGTCAGCAAGTTGATCCAAGATCGAAGTCCAACAGGCCGCGCTCGGGCTGATAGGAAGCACCCAGTCAGCCTCCTGGCACATCTCGGACGATTCCAGAAACAACACTGACTCATCGAGAGAGGTGGCGAAGACCAGCGCTGCCTCCTTCCCAATCCCTTCCCAACTGATCGCCTGTGGTCTCACACCAAACCTGACCCAGAGTTGAGCCAGAACGGACTGGACGTCTGAAACTGAAATTGCCCGAGTCTCTAGCTCTCCGGGCTCTGAACCTAGCAACTTCCGGAAGGCGGGGAGCATAGTCGCCAACTCGTGCGCGGTCTCTCCGGCGCCATATTCTCCGCAGAAGTGAAACACAATTCGGCGGCGCACGCTTGTGGCTCTCGGCTTCTCTCTGTGCGCCAACTTCGTCAGAAGTTCTTCGCGACTCGAGAATATGATTGCCTGACGATGTGCCAGGAAAGAGCGGCTGCGATTGACTGTATAGGCGAAGTCCTCAAGCTGCGTTTCAGGATGCTTCTTGAGAAACTCGGCATAAGAGTCCGCGATCTTCCCTAAAGCTTCCGGTGTTCGCGCCGCGAAAGCCAGCAGGTTCGCTCTATGCTGCTGGACGACCGCTCTCTCCGAACGAACCGGCCCCTCTGCGAGAATCGCATGGGCATTCGTTCCTCCAAATCCAAATGAACTTATTCCAGCGATCCGCCCTGCCGTCCCAGCCTTCCAGCGCATGACATCCTGGGGCACATGAAACGGCTTATCTGCTATCGCAATATAAGGATTCATAGAGGTGAAGTGAAGGTGGGGGGGCACTTCTTGATGTCTGAGTGCGAGAGTGGCTTTGATGAGACCGGCGATGCCAGCCGCAGCCTCTAAATGGCCGATATTTGTCTTCACCGATCCCAACCAACAAAGATCATCCTGAGTGCGATTTTCTTCAAGGACTTCGATCAGAGAGTTCAGCTCGATCGGGTCGCCTAGTCGTGTACCTGTACCATGCGCCTCAACCATGCCGACATCGCAAGCTTTTACTCCAGCCTCTCGCAATGCCTCTCGGATCACCGCCTGCTGTGCCGGCCCGTTCGGAGCGGTTAAGCCATTGCTGCGGCCGTCCTGATTCACAGCCACGCCTCGTACCACAGCCTGAATGCGATCTCCAGCACGGATAGCTTCAGAAAGGCGTTTCAAAAACACGACGCCTACGCCTTCCCCACGCACATAACCATTGGCCTTCTCATCGAAAGCCCTGCACACCCCATCGGGTGAAAGCATGCCTGCCTGAGTAAACGCAGCACTGAGTTGCGGCACAAGAATAAGATTCGCTCCGCCCACCAGTGCCGTGTCACATTCCCCACGCCGGAGCGCCTGGCAGGCTTGGTGCAACGCAACCAGAGAGGAGGAACACGCGGTATCAACACTCCAGCTTGGCCCGCGGAGATCAAAAACATAGGAGATGCGGTTAGCTGCAATACTGAGTGCATTGCCCGTTGTCGCATATGGGCTGATATCGGCCGACGCCTGCCATATCAACCGAGCATAATCAGAACCACTGATGCCCACCATAACTGCAGTGCGGCTGCCTGCCAGGCTGGACGGCGCAATTCCGCTATCTTCTATTGCCTCCCAAGCCACTTCAAGTAGCAAACGCTGCTGCGGATCCATCATCTCCGCTTCGCGGGCATTGATACCGAATAGCTCTGCGTCAAAACGGTCGACCTCTTCGAGCATGCCCGTCGGAGGAAGGCCCATTACGCGACGAGGAGAAGCAGCGACCGCATCCTGACCATTCTTCAACAACTGCCAGAACGCCTCTGGATTGTTTGCACCAGGAAAACGGCATCCCATGCCGATGATTGCGATTGGCTCATTCTCACTGCCATGCATGGCACGTATTTCATCTACAGGCTGCTCGTTGAGTCGCTGCGCCAGGAGCGCAATGCTCGGATAGTCATAGAGAAGAGTTGGCATAAACGGGCGTCCAAGGTACTCCTCCAATTCGCCCGACAAGGTAATCGCATCACTCGAGTTCAGGCCGTACGTGCTGAATGGTTGCCAAGGATCAAGCTCCTGCATCGGAATACCTGCCAGGCGCGAAATGCGCGCTGCCAGCCACATTTCCAGATTGCTCCTTTCGGATCGGCTCGAAACTTCCGGTACCACAGTGTTCAGCTTTTGCCATTTCGCAATAATCTCCAGTCCCACGCCCTGGAGATATGCGGTGCGAACTTGGCGTCTCTGAACCTTTCCGCTCGAAGTGCGAAGAATGCTGGCTGGCCGTAGAAAAACCACGGCATGTAGCGAGGCGCCATGCTCTTCGGACAAAGCGCGGCGGATAGCGGATGCCGTGGCCTCAGAATCGAGCGATCGCATGGCCTCGCGGCGCACCTCTATAGCCAGCACGATGCGCTCTTCTCCGTCCTCCTCTACAGAGAAGGCTGCTGCAGCATGTGACGCAAGCGCTGGATCGGCGTCCTCCGCAGTGCGCTCCAAATCGTGGGGATAGAGATTCCTGCCCGCAACAATAATCAGGTCTTTAAGCCTGCCGGTTATAAAGAGATCATCGCCATTGAGAAAACCAAGATCACCGGTGCGAAGATAGACGTTTTCGTCTGAATGACCTCCCTCGATATGCGCGCTGAAAACCTCCTTGGACTCTTCCTCACGTCTCCAATATCCCTTGCCGACGCTTGGACCAGCAAACCAGATCTCACCAACTTCTCCTGCACGGCAGAGAGTACGAGTCTCAGGATCGACAATCTTCAGCGCGTGCTCTCCCCAGGTCGAACCGCAAGACACTAACTGTTGTGCACCGGCATCAGCCGACTCTACGGCTATTCCATGACTAAGCTGATCGGTATTGAATCGCTGCAGGAGAGGATACGTATCCTTGGGTTGACCTGCAATGAACAGTGTGGCTTCGGCCATTCCATAAACAGGTCGCATCGCTCTGGCGTTAAAGCCACAGGGGGAAAACTCCCGCGTAAATCGCTCAATGGTAGAAGCACGAACGGGCTCAGAACCACTCAAAGCCGCGCTCCAACTACTGAGGTCTAAGTGCGCCTTCTCCTCAGCACTCACTTTTTGCGCACAAAGCAGATAGGCCGAGTCCGGCGCCGCACAAGCTGTGCCTCCAAACTTCGTAATGGCATGAAGCCAGCGAGCCGGTCTCTGCATAAAAGCTGCAGGATCCATCAGCACCGTCTGGCCGCCGGCAAAAAGCGGTAGAAGAACGGTGCCCAACAAACCCATATCGTGGAAGAGCGGCAGCCAACTGACACTAACCAAGTCCTCTCCGGCCGCCACGCAAGAAGCAATCTGCCTGACGTTTGCCAAAATGTTGCCGTGGCTGACCATTACTCCCTTGGGAATGCCAGTCGATCCGGAAGTGTACTGCAGGAATGCTAGGGTCCCGCCATCCACTGCGGGCCGTACCCAGCCAGCTGCAGCCTGTGGGCTATTGCGATCTATTGCGACAACTGGAATCTGTCCCACTGCAGAAAGATCGTTGCTACGACGCTCCATAGAGTGAAGCGTTGCGCTGTCCACAAGTATTGTCGATGGCCTGCAATCCTGCACAATAGAATGCAGCCGGTCAGCAAAGCGATTCTTCAAGGGAGGGTACGCTGGCACTGCTACCGCTCCGGCATATAAGCAACCGAGAAATGAAGCGATAAAGTCAATCCCGGAAGGATAGAGCAGAAGCACCCTCTCCCCGAATTTACTGCTTGCCTGTAGCCGTGCCGCGACGGAACGCGCTCGCAAATCCAACTCGCTGAATGAGACTCGGTCGATCTCGCGCTCTCCGTGTTCTAGAGCAATGAATGCTGTTCGATCGGGCTGTTGTTCTGCGCGAGCCTGAATCATTTCCAGAATACTTTGAGCTACACCATGATCTTGAATCATAACAACCTAAATATCGGATCCCTGAGTGCCGACACACAGCCGTGATATATAGCGAGAAACTACCTGTATGAACGAGCCTGCATAGGTCGCAATACAGACAGAGCATATTGCTTGGAATCAGACTCAGCGATCACCGATGATCAATGCCTTCTATACCAGTTGGAGAAGGGCGCTCTAGGGCTGAAGAGCTGGCGACATGTGTTCAATAAGAGCTCTATATGTCACACTAACGCTCACCCCTCTGCTTAGTGGCGTTAGTGATGGCCCAACGCATAGCAGTTCTTCCCTTGCATCTCGATAATGCGTGCATCGCAATCGGCATCAATGGGCTACGCATGCAAAATGCTTACCTATCGACCTGTCATAAAAACACGCACCGCTGCTAAATATTCCCGCTAAGTCAGTCTGGAACGAACCATCGACATGACAATAGCCAACTCGTTCAATTCTCGCGTATTAACAGATGTTTCGATAACAAAGGTCGAGTTGCCCTGTTGAGCCAAATTGACCAGGATGTCAGCAACCTGCTCCCTGTCTCCCACCAGATAAGGACAATCGGACTGCCCCATTCGGAAGGGGTGCAGCCATACCCCCGGAACGGTTGGCACACTACTTTCTCCACGCTTGAGTTCGGCATGAAGGCCGCGCTTCCAGGTTGCATCCGTGTTTTGCACTGACACGTCCAGCATCTCAGGCCCTAAATCGTCATAAGGGAACAGTTCGATAGCCGCATCCCTGGCAGCATTCCAGCTATCCCTGGTCACAACACCGAAGTGAAGTGCGGCGGGCACACCTTTCAACTCATCAAATTGGACAGGTAACATGCGCATACGACTGGCAGCGATGCGATCTGCGATCTGTGCAGCGAATACAGAATGGCCCGCAACAAACAATCCAGGCATCAGCTTCTGCGGCACAGCTGGCAGCAACTGTAATTTATTTACCTGATAGAAGTCGCCCTTCGAGCTTACGGGACGCTTGCTAGAAATAAGTGAAAGTAGAATCTCACTATACTCATTGAGCCTGCGATAACGGTCCTCGTGCTTCGTCGTATCTCCAAGCGCGGAAAGCTCACCTATCGAAGTACCGGCGATCAAATTAAGATGCACCTTGCGCTGGTAGATTTGCGCAATCGACGTTATCATTCGAGCCACCATAAACGGATGCATATGGGCCGGATTGACCGCAATGATAGGTTCGAGGTGTTTCGATGTAGCGATGATTGACTGCGCAAGGACCCACGGTTCAACGGGGGTACTCGTGCCGGTGAATAACAACATGCCGCAACAGCTGTTTGCGTCACTCCACTGTGCTAACGCCAAAGAATCCTGCGTATGACGTAGCGAGTCCGGCGTTCGTGGAATTACGGTAAAGACGCGCAAAGAATTGTGATTACCTGATGTCATGTTTTACCTTGAATGGATGAACACTTCATAGGTGCCACAATCCGTGACACCTATGGTTAAAGTCGACTTCGACACAAAGCACGATGCAGTGAGATTGCATCAATCTCTGCGCTTCTGAGCTAAGTCACTATATACGGCGGCAAGCTCGCTTAGACTAATCCCAGTCTTGAACAGGAATATGATCTCGAAGCCCTTTGATTTGGTTTTTGTCATCCACAAAAACCAACTGAGGCTTCCATCCCTTTTCAATATCTACCTCATCAACCGTCGCGAATGCTGCAATGATGAGCAGATCTCCGAGTTGAGCCCGCCTTGCAGCTGAGCCATTTAGAGAGATCATGCCGCTCCCGCGTTCTCCCTTGATAGCATAAGTGGAAAACCGTTCACCGTTATTGATGTTCCATATATCGATGCGCTCATTTTCAATGATATTTGCGGCTTCCAGTAGGTGTTCATCGATTGCGCAGGAGCCCTCGTAATGCAGTTCGCTATGCGTAACGAAGGCTCGATGAATTTTTGACTTTAGCATGTGACGTTGCATGACATTTCCTTTGCCGAGTTCATATTGTTAAAGGTATGAGTTGAGTATTTGCAGATACAAGCAAAAGACTCAATCAAATCAGAAAGCTGCGAACCCGCAGTCCGTCTGTCTAACCGCGCTTTAAACCTTCTTACGTGAAATCTTTAGCTGGCCTTACTGTCCAATAATGGCTTAATCACGCCGTCTTGAAGTTTGATCACACGGTCAGCACAGTTGAAATACTGATCGTCATGAGAGATGACAATAATAGTTTTTCCTCTTTTCTTAAGCTCCGGCAAAAGCTCGGTATAGAAAACCTTCTTGAAGACGGGGTCCTGATCTGCAGCCCATTCATCAAAAAGATAGATGGGGCGATCTTCCAGATAAGACGAGACAAGAGCCATGCGCTTGCGTTGTCCCGTCGATAGCTTTGTAGTCGAAAAACGGTTCTTCTTGATCTCAACTTTATGGGTTAGATCGAATTTATTCAGATATTCCTGCGCCAACACCATGTTCGAATCATGTTCGCCAGACAGTACTTCATCGAAAAGGTAAAAATCTGCGAAGACAGCGGAAAATAAATTTCGGTAGTGTACCCTTCGCGAGTTGGAAACGATGTGGCCATTCAGTTCGATATGACCGGAGTGTGGCTCGTAAAACCCGAGAATCAACATAGCGAGCGTGGTCTTGCCACTCCCGTTACCACCGACAACGAAGACCACTTCACCCTCGCGAATTGACAGGTTCAGCGGGCCGAGCATGAACGTCTTATCGTCTGATTGACTTGGATATTGGTGACATACATCCACAAAGCAAATCAACGCTTCCGCCCCGCCAGCCTTTGATAAAAATATGTCGCCAGAAGGCTCATCCACACTCTGCTCCCGATGCGCTGCGAGGTCTACGTTCAGATGTCGCAGCCGGAGCATAGCGATTTCAGCCCGTCGCAAATCAGGCAAGGATCCGACAAGATTGCTGACAGGCTGAATCAGGTAAAGCAATAAGAACGAGAGACTAATGCTTACCGCGGGTCCAATTTTCAACAAAAAGGGAAACAAAAAAAATAGAAAGCCGATGGCGATAATGAACAACATCCCTCCAATATTCACGGCGAAGGAGTACCCTATCATCGCCTTCGAATAGAGGGAACGGAACCTTTGGACGGAAGGGATAAAGACATTGTCGAGAAAGTAGGTTTTCCTCCGAGAGCTAAGTTGAAGCTCCTTGAGTCCTTCCAGGATTGCCCGAATATTTCCATAGAGGACATCTGTTTGTTCGCGCACCTGCTCCATTTGTGCTCGAGGCAGGCGCTCGAGTATATGGTAAATACAGGCTCCTGCCGCCAGAAAGCAAAGGAGTATCAAACAGCCACTCAACGATAGAAAAGCGGCATAGCAAAGACTAAAAACTATGACAATACCGTTGCCAATGACGTTTGGTACAAGGTGTGCAGATTGAGTGAGCATATCGATGTCCGATGTGAGCATCGCAGTCAATCCAGGCTTTCCTATCGATTCAAGCTTTTTATATTCTGATTCCAAAAGGTTTACGGATGATTTCACACGGAAATCAAGAATCATATCCTGCGTTAGGCTGATCAGCAGAATTTCTGACGATATGCGACTGGCAATTTGCACAAAACAAAGTCCGAAAAATGTCCACGCCAGACTTGGCAAATGATTCCTCTGCACCGCCCCTTGACTGATCACCTCGATCACGCCCACTGCAGAGACGCCATTGATGACGCCTACAATAATCGCTAGCGTGAATCGAAATGGCATTTTCCTAATAAAATAAGCAAACATTGAATTGATCCAGATCCTTCAACGAAAACTTGCCGAAAGAGTCAGCCTTTCCGCTAAGCAGTAATACCTTGGGGAGGCACCGCTAAAACTGGCGCTACTTGCCGAGCAATGAGGCACCGATTGCCGGATTGCCCTGAGCCTCGTGTTAGACATAGAGTTATCTAATAATTGAGCCATGCCCTCCGCTGATACGGGACACAACAACGATTCCACCAATTGCCCCTAGTGAAGACACCTAGTAAGTCCGTATATCTCTTTGTCGTTTGCAAAAACAGGGGTGTGTGACATTTTTCCTCCTTGATGCAATGAACATCGCAGGTTAGGTTTTGTTGAGCCCATACGACATGGTGGAAGAAGCTTGTTTGGCGTCTGCTGTCTAAGGATATAAACAACTCAGTCTGGCTTTTATTCCCAACATGTTCCCCATGCGTGGAAAATGTTGCGAAAAGCCGGACCGGTCGGTTCCGATCCAGCGCGAAATGATTACGATTGGGGCAGTCCTGCTGATATCCCCCTTGGAAGACGGAGATGAGCATCGTTTTAATTGGGAAGACAATTTATGAGATTCATATCCTTGGGTATACCGTCAGCAATACTGCGCTAAGATCTTCTATATCACTCGCTTTTAGATGTCGACTTTTTATTTCAGTCATGCAACCACTCATCGTAAAATGACTGGTAAAATTTCTTGGCGTAAGGATCGCGAAGTTCGCAGGTACAACTCTCCCGTGCATCACGGGCTATGCATGAAGCCAGACCAAGTGGGGGCCAGGACTGTTGTAATCTAGGCCGTCGAGTGGACTCGGCAAGGATGGTGCTTCACAGTCAAGAATTACTAATTGGGTAGCTGGGATAAAACGGGAATGAGCGTCGCTGACAATCTATCGAGGAAGCTACGGTGGGAAATCCGTTCCACAGACTTGAAACCAACATGTTTTGTAGAGACGACAAGACGAGACTGCAATTGACTAAAGCCGTTATCCCCTCAGGAGTATGGGGCTGGTCGACTATAGTGCTTTATCTTTGATGCTCACGAACGTAGCCTCTTTGAGGCCGCTTGCGAATTAGTTACCTTTCTCAGACAAATCCTGCGCCAGCAGTTGGACTTCCTCCTTCAGGTTTCAGCAATTCTATAACCTTCCAACGCTTTTCCATTGGCACTCGGAGATCTTGTCATCGGTATTTGAAATGCTCGGCGCACACTACAGGGAATCGCTACAATGGCGAAAAGATTTAGAAACTGATACTAAGCTCGACGTTAGCTTGTTCAACGCTATCCTTTCAGATAAGCTCGAACATTTGTGCTCCCGCTATTCCGGGTCATTGGTAGCGCAGTCCACAGCATCCTGCACGTAGCCCTCTTCTTTCTAATGACTACAAACAGTGGCACGCACTGAGACACAAGTTAGAAGGTGTGAACCGGTATTGAGAAAGGCACCTCTTAGGAGACTCGGGCAGGAGGGGGCGTTGCGAAGCACGATCGCTTGGAAGGTTTGCGTTCCAGTATGGACTTGAATTTCTACCTGATCGAATTCTAGCCAGCATTTCTCTAATGGATACCAGACTTTATAGATACTTTCCTTGATACTGAACAACAAGCGATCCCAGCAGACATCTTGCTCCTTGCGACTTGCAATCCACGCTAGTTCCCTCGGGCGTGCGATTAGTTTGAGGGTTCCTGCAGGAAGCGGCTCATTCGGCTCGGCATCAATGCCTATAGTGGCATAGGCTTTAGTGCCTGCAACCGCCGCAGCACAATAGTTTTTACAGTGGGTGATACTACCGACTATACCCTCGGGCCATAGTGGCTCATGCCGCTTGCCCTGCATGAGTGGGGCTGACGGTCTACCAAGCAAGCGAAGGGCTCCTCTCGCACATGTACGACCCGCCGCAAACTCTATGCGCCGCTTGTCCACTGTTCTTGGTCCAAGCAGTTCTTCCTCTGCTGGAAGCAGGCTTCCCGACAAACGTCCAACCTGCTCGGAGCAATAAATTCCTGCGGGAACAATAGTTCCCATCAACGTACTTGATATTTTAGAGGTCACGCCATTTTTTCTCCACTGGTTGATATGATTTGGGCTCTAAACCTTTCAAACTGCTATATACATCTTGAATCACATGCCTATTTGAAAAAAAGAAATGGCCACCAGAGTAGCTACGTGAAGTGAAATCTCCAGTTGTCACAAGCTGCCACAACCGCATGTCAGCCTTCGGCGTCGCTTGGTCTTGTTCCCCAAACAACACGGTTAGCGGAACTTGGAACTGGTGCGGCTTGTGGGGTCTATACGTCTCGACGAGTCGAAAGTCCGAGCGGAGAACAGGCAGATAGAACTGCATGAGGCTTCTATCCCGTAAGATCTCCTCCGGGGTGCCACCTAATTGGCTTAGGTGATCGAGGAGCGCGGCATCATGGAAGGCGCTAATATCTGGATCCTTTTGGGGAACAAAGGGCGGACGTGCTCCCGAGACAAAAAGCTGGACAGGCCCTGGATAGCTTGCGGATACCAATTCTGCCGTGACTTCATATGCGAGCAAGGCACCCATGCTATGTCCAAAGATCGCATACGGCCTGTTGGTAAAAGGAGTAATTGCCTCCGCGATCATCTGCGCAAGAGCGTGGAGTGAATTTACAAACGGCTCTTTCATGAGGCGTCCGCGTCCTGGCAACTCTATAGCGTAAGTATCCAACCAAGGAGGAGCCACAGATAACCAGTCTCGATATGCCCCGGCGCTCCCACCTGCATATGGGATACAAAACAGGAGTGGACGCTGAGAGGAACAGGCAAGCGGAGGGAAAAGCGAGAAATTTGTCACCTTAATAATCTAAGCCGTCCTTGTGCACATTGCGTCTCAATGAAGAACCCCGCCGCAAGCAGCGGGGTATCTAAACTGATTGAGTGATGTACTCACTCATCCCCATGACTTACGCCGCGAGCGGCAGAGTATCAGACCCTTCTGTCGAATGGAAATATTACAACTAGCTAGTCGCAATATTTCCATTCAAGCCTGCGGGGAAGAAGCCGCCTTTGGATATGCCGGTCTTGCCAGCAGCGTTATAGACAATCTGAAGGACCTGCGAGGTGCTACGCGTGAAAGCTGTTGCGAGCGGCACAGAGGTTGTTGCCGTGGCTGTGCCGGAGGTAGCAAAGAAGCCACCGGCTGCGGTTGGACCCTGGGTTGCCAGTACCTCCGCGCCGGGATCGCTGGTTGGAACATCGAGAGAGTCGGCTGCAGCAAAGGGGGCTGACTGTTGGATGGCGATCAGACGCAATGCGCCTGCCTGGAAGCCTTCTACCGCCAGAATCTGCGCCGCATAGGCGAGGTTTGTTCCGGTCAGCAGAGCGGTGGCCCCTGCATAGGCTGTTGTGCCTACATCTTCAAATTGACGAGAGATCGTGATGATGTTGGCCGAGGTGACGGCTCCAGCTGCCGATAGATCCAGGGCCGGCCGTGTGACATGACCGCTGCCGATCAACGACTGCAGATCTGCTACGTGAGACATTTCGTTGAAGAAGATCTCGTTGAAGATATCGGTGATCTGCTGGTTGGGAAATGCAATCTTTGCGCTCGGAGCTCCGGTGATGGCTCCGCTGCCCGCGGTAAGGTTGGAGGGGAGATCGGTACCTTGAGTCGCAAAGGAATAGAACGTTGCCTCAAGGTACTCGAGATTCAGTGCGAAGTTCAGAACATCGGTCTCTGAAGGGCCGGCCGCCATCACGGTGGACGAGCCGTTCGAGTGCGAGTTACCGCATCCGCCCAGAAGTGCCATACTCCCCGCAGCGCCAGCAAGACTAAGCCCGACCATAAATCTTCTACGGTTTAGGGTCCGCTCAGCGCGGATCGCTTTTGCCTGCTCGACTGTTATCTGCTCGAACTCCGGTGCCTGTGTCTTACCTGCCATTGGAAATGCTCCCTGTGTTGCATCAAACTGCTGTCTAATAAAACACGGGAGATGGCAATTTATTCCAAACCTCTTTAGGATTTTGAAAGCGAGTCAGTTTCTAGAGCCTGTTGTCGCCTTGGAACAAGTTAACTACTTTTCGAACGGCTCCTTGGTTCCATAGATGGAGGGATGGGAACGAAGCAGGCCGGGTATCCGAGTGACGTAAGCGATGAGGAATGGAGTTTTGTCGCACCATATTCGGAGGATTCGGTGCGGTGGACACGCTAGGTCATCTTCTGGCGCTGCAGGTAACCTCTGCCGATAGCAGGACCGTGCGCAAGTGGAGCAACTGGCTGCCGAGGTGCAACGGATTAGCATGCCGTCGTTGTGGCAGGCGAGGAGGAAGCAGTTGTTCCATTCGGCAAGTCGGGGGCAGTCAAGCTTACACCACCTCCAAAGCCATTCTGCGCAGTCACGTTGATCGCACTGGTAGCGGTAGCATTCTGATTTAGATAAAGCATCGGCTGTGATGCGGTAATGGTGACATCAGGTGCATCCAAACTGCACATAGGCAGCCTGGAGAAGTCCGCCACTTCGACCGGTGATCGCCAAAATGTTTCCGGCAGGCGTGGCGCCGTTCGTCTGCACCTGCACCGTGGCCTGTCCGGAACCCACTAGGGTTGCCGGCGTAATAGTGGTAGTCACTCCAGCCGGTGCACAGACGGCTAGCACGTTGAGATCTACGGTTCCCGTGAAACCATTTGTAGGCGTGAGCGAGACAGTGGTCGTGCCCGAAGAGCCGGACATAAGGTCAAGCGTCCTTGGAGTCGAAGTCAGTTGAAAGTTGGGAGCCGTCGAGGCGGTAGCTGGAATCAAGGCATTCGGCATAGCCTAACCCGTGGGGCTACCCCAACCGGTGCTGCCGCTCGAAGGCTTCAACGAAGCCCTGCAAACGCAAGCTGCTATCCCACTGCTGCGCGAGTCGTTCGTGTTGCGCGTGCAAGCTGAGGGGGTGGACATAATTGCCGTCTTCGATGGCCCGACTCGACTCATCGACGCCGATATGGTCATTGCGGTACGAGAAGGGGTCGAGGTGCATCCCACCCTTAAGTCCAAGCTCGAAACACATCTCGGACATCGCCAGACCGTTGGCATACTGAGCGACGGACAGGGCTGGCAGACCACGAGGGCCAGACTCATCCATTACGTCGATCACGAGAGCGGCATAGGGCGGATTCTCAATCTTGAGATAAAGGCCGTGGTTCCAACCTCCGGCCTGTTTGAGGATTGCGAGGATGGTTTGCATTAGGCCACCTGCGCCGGTACTGCATCGGGCATGGCCACCTATTCTTCGGTCGGCGGCTGCAATGCTGCGAGGATGATGCCGGAGTTCTGTTGAATCACTTCCAAGCTCTCGGCCAGCAAGGAAGCGTTGCCGTGATGCAGGTGGATGTAATCAGCGGACGAGGTTCCGGTATCCAGACCAACGGCCTTGCCCACGACGAAGGCAATAGCTTCGGCCTCCGTCTCCCGCACAGCCTTGGTGGTTGTGGTGCGGCTTTCGGCCTTATGCAACAACTCGTGCGCGACCTCATGCACAAGGGTGGCGAACTCCTCGGCCTTCGACTGTCCCGGCAAGATGTCGATGCGTCCGCCGTAGCTTATGCCGAGCGCTGGACGAATATTCTCGGTAAAAACAAGCTCAATTCCCTGCTGCTCCATGAAAAAGACAAGCCGGTCACGGTTCTCGCCTGCATCGCCGCTCATCTCGCGTAGTGCGGGAAGCTCCGCGCCCTCGGTCTGCGAGACATCGAAGACGTAGGCATTGCGAAAGCCAACAAGAACGCGGGTGTTCTGGCGGGTGATGTCCTTCTCGGTTTCTTCGTCCTTCTTGCGCTTGATACCGATGATGGGAGCCAGAATGCGGATTCCCTTCTCTCCCTTCTTCACCTTGCGGCCTAACTGGTTCCAGGCGTACAGCCCGGCAACGCGGGTTGCGGTTGGCCGCTGCCATGCGATTTCCAAGACATTGCCAAAGCTGTAGTTATGAAAGCGGCTCATGGCGTTGAGGTAGGCGGTGAGCGCATCGCTGTGTCCGGCCTCAAGCTGTTCAATGAGGCATTTCACATTGGCGGCGATAGCTTCTTTAATCCCTTTGGGACGATCACTCTTCTGTTGTGTCTGTTTAGGGTTCGGAGTAGATAGGCTGTCTAGGGTGGTGGTCGCGGGTGCAGTGTTCATGGGTGTTTCCTCCTTTGGGTTGTGGCGCGGTGGCTTAGGCAGAGCGCGGATGATGTTGCGCACGGTGCCAATCGAGTACGGGGGTGATGTGGGTTGTCGTTATGTCTCTGATCCCATCGCTGAGAAGCTCCACGGGAATATTCCCAAGGACCTCGCCGCAGGTGGGACAGGAGACGCTGACCGTATCGCCGCAAAAGCCCAAGGCCGCGAGGTCTACTGTGTCCTCGCCTAAGAGGTGATCTCCCATGTACACGTTGGCGAAACGCCGCCATGTGAACGGGTTTGGTGTCTCTGGTGGCTTGGTTTGTGTTGGTCGCATCTTGCCTCCGCTTTTGCGTTTGCACGTCCGCGTTGAAACGCGGCATGCACATGCCGAACGCCCCCTGGCGAAGGCGGGGGTAGCAAGCGTCAAGGGGAGGGGTATCTCCCACCCTTGCAGTGCAGGCGTAGCCGGAACGGAAAGGGCGCAGCGCAGCGGAGGTCTGCACAAGCGCAGCGCGGAAGACTGGGGAGACCCCTTGACGCGCGCGGGGGCGGAGCCCCTAGAAAGGCTTGGTTTCCTTATGCGCGTGCGCAGCACGCAGATCGATGGGGGAGGGCCTTGCGGGAAGGAACGTCCCGCTGAGATGGGAGCGGAAGACGCACGAGCGGCTGGAGTGCGGGAAGAGACTCTTCCCGGACAACTTCTTTACGCTTTGGCGTGGCTTGTTAGAGTTCGCCTAAGAATTTACTCGAAGGAATTTATCTCGGATTCATTGATGGATGTGATGGTCACCAGATGAAGAGGCGCAACGTGGAATTTGTGACAACTTCATCTTTGGAAATCTCGTCCTGGTTGCGGATTCTCAGGCGGGAGGGCAAACTGGCTAAAAGGCAGGCAGCGAAGCTGCTTGCCACGGGCCCAGGTTTAGCGATCGAAGTGGTGGCTCCCGGATGAGACGTCCGATCAACGAAGATCGTCATTCATGATCCACTGAACGGCATGTGACACTCGGTTCCTGACTTTTCGATGTCACAGCTCCGATACTGAGTTCTTTGAGAGAAGCCCTTCGCTGTGTATCGACCGGTTCCCCGTAACGAGATCTCTGACGCAGTTGCGCATCTCCGTGACTTGCATCGCCAGTTCAAGCCGTCGAACGACCGCGAACGCTATGCCTTCGAACGATGTGAACTCGTAACGAAGCACCTCCTCTCCAACCTAAGCCGCATGGGAAACCATCCGACGCTGAGCCTGCTGCTCGAGATTGCAGATATCTTCTCGTTGACGATCGAAGGCGCGCACCGGCTCTTTGGATACGATCTGGGTGGGATTCGAGAGTATGACCTGCGATTGAACGGTAGTCGAACCCATATTGAAAGTCCCCATGAGCGTTTGCGCCCCAGAGAAGTCCATCGTGCCTTGCGCATGCGCTGCGTTCGAGAGCGTAAGTGCAAACAGAGCGGGAGCGATTGCGCGGGCCGCGCAGAGTAGGTTTTGTTTGGTGAAGGGCTGCGCCAATCGCGTGGCCAAGCGGGCTGTGCTACTAGGGATGACAACACGATCTTTACTGAACATCGGCACCTCCATCGACTGGTCTCAGTCGGGAATATGCCGTGATGATTGAGCTCGCACTTGGCCTGCGTCTAATACCTAATATTTATCGGGTGATAGCTCCCAAATATCACCTCGTTCTATCTCGCGCCAATACTTTGACTTCTAACTTATGAGCGCCATTTGAACTGGCCCATTTTTCTCGCGCTGTGCAGGGCGCATTCCATTTGGAATAGAAGCCTGTGAAGGGATGGATACTTTATTCAGTGCTGTCTCTTTGCCAATCTGAGTTTGGGAGAGCTGTTTCACGAGACGCTTAACCAAGATTGGAACGGTCTTTGGATGGCGAGTTTTGCGATAGATGAAGGCTGTATCCACCGTCCAATCCACACCGGCAATCGGACGAGTCGTTAGTTCTTCATCGAGGTTTATTCCCTCACGGATCAACGCGAAGCCATGCCCTCCTTTGACCAGAGTCTGCATCTCGGAAGGATGCGAGGCGCACGAATAATCTTCAATCTTCACACCGGCATCTCCGAGGAGTTCCAGCAATCTCTCGTGAGCATCTGGATGTCGTTGCGGATGATAGAGAACCGCAAGATTACCCTGCAAATCGGCGACCTGTAGAGAAGCTTTCGCCGCGAAGGGATCGTCTCTCCGTAAGCAAGCCACGAGCCGGTCACGCCGTAACTCTTCGATACGTAGATCCGGATGACGCAATGGCAACGTCACAATGGCGGCATCGACCGTTCCTGACACAACTTCTTCCGCCAGGTGCGCCGTGTCTCCATGTGTTGGTCGTACCGGGCAGACGGGAAGAATCTCCTTGTGTAGATCGCAGAAGCTTTGGAACAAGCTCTGATCAATCAGAGGGCTGCATCCGAATCGAACAGAACTAACCTCGCCGCGCTCAATCGCTATGAGGGCATCGACAACCTCATCGCGGGTCTCTAGTAGGAACCGAGCTAAGACCTTGAATGCGACGCCAGTTTCCGTGGGCCGAATACGCCCGCCCTTTACCTTGCGAAAGAGACGCACTGAAGCGTTCTCTTGGAACTGCCTGGCCTGAACGCTGAGATTCGGTTGTGCGGTACGCAATTCCTCCGCAGCAGCACGGAATCCCTGTCGTTCCAGAATCGTCAGCAAATATTTGAAATGGCGAAGCTCGGCCCATTCATACATATCCCACCGCTCGACTAGTAGTATTGCTCTCGACTCAATTCCAAATGAGCGGGCTAACCGCGTCTCCGCCTGTGGAAATTCTGGCAATATGGTTCCCTGTTATCAACAGGAAAGTTTGTTTTGGCCATATTTACGCCGCGCGGAGAGAGGCTTACTTTCGACGAAGTTGCCCTCAGGTGATAGGTGGAACGTATCACCCGATAAATGGAATGTATTAGACAGGCCTCTCTTTTCGAGAGAGGCTGTAGACCTACAGCGCGGTTACATTCCGCAAAGCTACAGTTTCAAGGAACACCAATGATTTAGCGGGCCCTTTTTCAAATGTGATCCGTGACTCGACACACTAAATGGCAAATTGGAGACTCCAGTATGCAAGACGTGAATCTTACAAGCAGAAAACCACCGATGCATCCGCATATGCCCAACAACCAACGGTTGCTCGTGGGCAGAAGGGAGGCAGCAGGGCTGCTTTCAATCAGCGCACGCGCCCTAGACTACCTGGTCGCGAACAAGCGGCTTTCGAGCAGACGGATCGGGTCACGTGTTCTCATTCCTCTTTCAGACTTGCAGCGATTCGCTCGTGGAGACCATCCGGAGCGTCTTGCAGGCTGATCGATGACGCCACTATCTCCTCACCTGAACGAACGGCGCTCCCTGATTTCGTACTTCCGTGGCAATCGACATTCAGGGCAGCCCGACGTTAGGCATAAGTGACGAAAGGCGTGTTCGTGCGGACCAACTCTTTGGTTTTGGAGCTTGGTGAACTCTCGGCTCCTGCTAGATGGCTTCGAGAAGAGCGAGCAATAGGCTGTTTCGCGGCGTCGGAATATTACGCTGCCGTCCGTGGCGAACTATAGCGCCGATGCGAGCGTCCGTCTCCATCGGGCGGCCAGCAAGTCGATCGGCCAAAAGCGAGTTCACGGAGTCGATAGGGTAATTGCGGTATTGAGTGAGCACTTTCTGTGGGATATCCTCGTCGAGGATCGCTCCTACAGCGCGGCCTACGGCGGCGCACTCACTCACGACCTCGAGCGTCGCCTCACCGATCGCCTCATCCTGAAAAACACCAGCAGGTTTGCCCAAAAGCGCAGAGATCGAACCGGCGGAGTTTATACAAAGTTTGCGCCAGGCGGCGGAAAGAAAGTCAGCGGTCAGAGTGATCTGCGCGGCTGAGCCCTGAAATAGGGCCGCGAAAGATCGGCCAAGCACATCTGCCTGTATGAATAGCTCAGCGGGTCCGCGTTGGTGCACGCTCTCGGGTGCTCGGCGCTCGGCTGGGCAATCGATAATGACAGAGACGATCTGGTCCCTCTGTACATAGGAAGCAAACCGTTCGCGATGCTCCACTCCATTCTGAATCACCGCGACGGGAGCACCTTGCCTGCAGAAATGTTCGACCCATGCACCGGCACCCGGAGCATCGTAAGTCTTGGTGGCAACTATGACCCAATCCACTGACCCCGCCTGTGAAAGGTCGGTAAGGTTCGAGTAGGAAATGTTGATGCTTCCTTCAGGCGTCTCAACATTGAGGTGAGAGAGAGGACGTCGCGTACATAGTATAAGTTCGTGCTGTTCGACGGACTGTAGTAGCGCAGCGACGACAGATCCGATTGCGCCCACTCCCACGATTGCGATCCGTGCCATAGCACCATTATGGCAGGATAGGCATCACGTTCCAATCATCTCATCTCTGATAGGTCGTCTTATAGCGACCGAATTTCGATCGGGAGAAGCACGTTGGTTTCTCTAAAGGCAACATGGTAGAAAAGGGCATGAGCTCCTGCGCTCTCGACACGAAGACTGTAATTCCAAGGAAAGAGCTATGCCAGGATTCGAGAGGATGGACGTAGATGACGTGGTCGTGAGGATGCTGGCCGGTACTGTCCCGATGAAGCTGCGTGTATCCAAGGTCACAAACCAGGTCATCACTTGTGGCGACTGGGAATTTGATCGGGCAACGGGCGCGGAGATCGACGAGTTATTGGGCTGGGGGCCTCCTCCACTCACGACCGGAAGCTATCTTGATCCATCCAAGACGGAGCTTTCCAATCCGACGGCGAATTCCAGGGAAAACTGATGCTGAAATCAGAACTCAGGGCGGGCGTCGAATATGCTTTTCGTGAGAAACGGGTTTCGGGAACTCCCCTCACGAGGATCAAGCTGCTTCAGTATGTCAGGGGAGCCAGGTGGAAGGCCGAATGGATCGACACCCATCCCGGTCTGGTCGATTATGTGACTACCGCTCAAATCCTGGTTCCTTGGAAGGAACACAAGCAGTTTCAACAAGAGGAGACCGATCTAGCTCATCTACGTGAATACAACTTCTCACACGGATATGACGGGAATTTTCCCGTATGTCAGGCCCTTCAGCAGGTGTACGAAAACGTGGAGGATCGGATCAGCTACGATCGCGGGATTCTTCAAACGACTTTGGAGTCGTTAAACCGGCTTCGCGTGCGTAGTCAACTTTCCGAGTACACACTTCAATCCCCTGCGTTCGAAGGTCGAGACGGCTTCTTACGGCTGCCACACGATCAAGCTGAAGAACTCGCTCGCAATTTCTGCATGGTCAAGCCTGCCCCCGTATTGATCGGTATTGAGACGACAGAGCGGAACTGGTCTATGGACGTTGCTCGCCCAGGAAATGAGTATCTCGTTCCCCTGCTGAATCAATACCGTGCGTCATGGGCGATCATTCGCCAGTGGTGCGGTTCTGACGCAGCAGTGGCGGAACGAGATAAGCGGATCGAGATTCTTGAGCGGCTGGTATGGGACGCCATCTATGCCCTGCAAAAGGCCGGATTAGACACTGAAGCTGCAAGGTTGAGGCGCACAATCGATAGTCATTAAGCTCTTGTCCGTAGCTCAAGTCCCGGTGAGCCCTTCAACGGATCTTCGGATCTAGCTTCTCGATCGCTGCTTGATTG
Source organism: Granulicella mallensis MP5ACTX8 (assembly GCF_000178955.2). NCBI lineage: Bacteria > Pseudomonadati > Acidobacteriota > Terriglobia > Terriglobales > Acidobacteriaceae > Granulicella > Granulicella mallensis. The sequence goes on from NC_016631.1 coordinate 4,149,007, forward strand.
TGCTCCGGAGCAAGATGGGCGTACCGTACGGTCATCGAGATCGTCTTGTGCCCCGCAAGTTCTTGAGCTGTTCTCAAATCGACTCCGGCCATGACCAATCGACTGATGAACGTGTGGCGCAGTGCGTGCCATGTGAAGTTCGACACCTTTGCGTCCTCAACTACTCGATCAAACCAAGCCCTCGAATCGTTAAGATCCCGACCATATTTCGACTGAAAGATCCGGCCCTCATGCGGCCGATCTGCGTGCAGTTCTTCGAACGCCTTCACGCAGGTTTTATTCATTGGTATTTCTCGGCTGCTCCCATTCTTCGTCTCGTCGAGGAGGATGCGCTTGCGCCGGAAAGAGACCTGGCCCCACTCCAGGCTGTACTGCTCACTCTTTCGCATTCCCGTGTTCAGGGCGATATCGAGTTCAGGCATATGCCGAGGGCAACGAAGGTCGATAGCTTCGCGAATCTTCGCTTCCTCCTCGGCAGAAAGGAAGCGTAGGCGCGCATTCTTCTCTGGCCGCTGCTCTACGAGCCGAGCCGGATTGCCTGAGACCTTGCCGTCGGCGAATGCGATTTTGAATGTCTTACCGAAGACATTTTTGTAGCAGTTCTTCGTCGCCGGCGACCAGTCATATTTCTTCAGCCAGGCGTCAATCTCCGAGGGCTTGATTTCTTCGGCAACTCGATGACCGAAATCCTTAAGAATGATATTCATCCTTATGCGGAAGTTCTTGACGTCCTTGCGGCCGTGTTCGATATACCACTCAAGAGCATGCTTCCCGATCTCCTCGAACTTCACCCCCTTGTTCTTCATGTTCGCAGGCATCTTCGCGCCGCGTAGGGCGTCTGCACGACGGATTCGGTAGAGGTCGACTGCGTCGCTTTGCCGGCCTACCTTTTCCCGGTGTTCGCGACCATCGACGTAATAGCGAATCCACCAGATCTCCGAGCCAGGCACCTTCTCGAATACGCCACGCTCTTTTCGGATCACCTTTTTTCTCGGCATCCAGCTACCCTCCTCAAATCGACGATAGCAAATGAGGTACAGACCAGCACCAAAACCGGCACCAGTAGGTTTAGGGCATGAAAAAGCCTCCCGGGTCGAGAGGCTTGGGTCTTTGCAACCTATTCATTTGATGAAGCATATCTTGGTGCCGGGAGGGGGGGTCGAACCCCCACGAGGTTGCCCTCGGCGGATTTTGAGACCGTAGGAGCCTCAAGTTTACCAGCCCAGAATCATATGGATACAGCAACTTATGAAACTTCATCGTTCAGTTCCGTAGGGTTTTTTGAGGGTCTGTGGGTTCGATTTGGACAAAGTTTGGGCCAAGTCCATCCGAAGCATTTTCTCCTCGCTTTCAATATATCAAGCAGATCGCAATACAGCATAATGGCCAGCACGGCCGTACTGAAAGGAGCAATCCCATCTTTGCAATTGGGCAGTCTGCCAAACAATTCCTGACGAAGCAATTGTCTTCGCACTGCGGCGACAATTGAACTGAATCCGATCGTCCTCAGTCATCGAAGTCGGAGCTTGCTGTTCCAGCACGGGGTCACAGCCGAGGATTCATTTCTGAAGTTTCCGGCTATCCATTGGTTCGCCGCAAGTACATCGAGAGCAAGTTCAATCTGATTGCGCGTGAACCGTTTCTTGCGCTCATTCCAGACGTAGGTTTTCCGGATCACATCCATGAGGTCGTTAGCGTTAAGTTGTTTTACCACCCAATTCACAGTTGAAAGCAACTCAAGACCAAACGGAGTCTCGAACCCGTCGATAAGATTGAGATGTCAGCTAACTCCTAGGACTGCTCCGGAAGAATAAGGTCCGCAATCAACTCAGTCCGCTCGAGAGCCGGCAAGGTGTCTGGCACGGTCGCTTCTGCCTCAACTGCAGACACAGGAATCAAATTGGCTTCTGGTCTTGCGGCTGCGGCCGGAGTCACGCCTGGTGAAGGAATTTCGCCACCACGTGATTTCGAGTCAAGACAAAGCATGAGAGGCTTCTCGCAAACATACTGATCAGTCATCAATTTACTGCTGATTACCATGATCGCTTTCAAGGGTTCACATGGCGCATCTGTACCAGGTTTTAGCGCAGCGAACGGCTTCCTCAATTCGTCGAGTTTTGCCTGACTCAGCTCGATCTTCCTCAGTTCTGCAATCTTCTGCGCGAGCTTCTGTTTCGGCTTTCCTTTCGTTTCTTTCTCGCGAGCTTCCTCCAATAGATCAATCGCAGACTTTACCGCATCCGGAAGCCTTAGTAAAAATTCACCGGTCAACTGGAAAACATGTTCACTGCGAGTCAAGAAAGATACGCAAAGTTGGTCCGTACTCAGAGACTCTTCCAGCAAAACATGGACTTGCCCATCTACTCCTCGGGCGCACAGTTTAGCTCCTAAGTTCCTATAGATTGGAGGTCCGACCGGCAAGCCGATTCGTCCCATGTCGTTGAAGTACATCCGTTGAACATCGAGAGCGAATTCGGGGTTCAATCTGCGCTTCCTCGAAAAGCCTTGATCCGCAAGAGACTTGGCAATCGAACCTAAATCATGGGTTGTGGATCTCTTGAAGTACCATTGCACTGCTGATGTCGAAGCTCCTTCAATCGCCACGAACTCAGTCCGTGACGGAAGATCCTTCCACGGCCTATCGTACTTGTGAAGCACGCCGGGGATTAGTAGCACCTTTTGCTCAGGATCGAATCGGCGAAATTTGGGTTGCGCTGGCGTGCAGATCAAATCACATTCAGCTGTGGCGACCAAGAGTACAGATTCTCCTTTTACAAAAAGATCGCCGAAATGAATATCAACTGGAACATTGCCTCCATCAGGAAACGCCTCTTGCGTGGCTTGCGGATGTCTCCGGAGGTCCGCAGTCGGTTGCGAGACCACGCCTAGGAACAGCTTAGTGAATTCCAACGATGGCGCTTCTTGATGAAAGCTGAGTTGGTCAAAACTAAGCGTATCTACAACTTGATCGTCAGTGAGGGTCCGTCGACGAAACTCTTGATTGAAGAAACTAGCTAGAAGGCTAGAGACGTAGTCACTTAGCGAGACACCCTCTTTGGCCAACGTAAGTTGATGAATGTATCCAAAGTCGTCGACGGTAAGACCTTGCAGACGGGTCTTTAGACCGTTCAAAGCCTCGGAAGCTGCAATTTCGATGTTCGAAACAAATTCTGCAATCGCTTCACCTTGGGGATAAGTCTTTGTCACCAGATAGAGAAAAACCTCAAGAAGGCCTAGATCTATAAGATCTTTCTTGGGAATGTAGTGAAACATGCCGCCTACGAAATTTGCTGCCTCACGAAACGTTGCCTTGTCCTCATTGGTCAGTTCTTGGCGATTCGACATCAGAATGATGACAGGCTTAGCCTTTGAACCGCTGTAGAGTTCGATAATTCGTTGACCCAACCGTTTCGCAATTTGCAGCGAGCTTTCCCGTTTTGTACCATCAAGGAAATAATCAATGAAAAGAATTTGGGCGGATGCGTCTGGGAGTTCACGTTCCGCGGCGACTTCCAATACTGCCCTCCCTAAGGGACCCTCGAGATGCTTTTTGAGTCCCCCTAGAATTTTCAATGTAGAGTTCCTTGCAATATTGAGCGCCTCCAGTTCCGCCCTAAGTGCAGGATCGGTAGGGGCGAGCTTCCATAGGAGCTCCCATACTTCCTGTGTGACATCCTCCGCGTCTGCCATCGGCATCCCAGTTGCTTCGACTTGCGCAAGCAAGGCACCGTTCGCAATCAGAATCTGGTAGATCGACTCTGCTACATCTTCATCGACATCGTCGAACGTCGGCAGATCGTTGTAGGCATCGTCAATAATCACCACTTTCTGCAAGTGGTGATTATCCAAAAGAGTTGCTATATCGCGAACGGTCTCTGCAGCGGCAACGGTCATTTACTCACCTAAGGTCAAGATAAAAGTATTCAAGGCATCTTCGTGGTGTGTGTGTTCTTCACCGAGCTCCAGCGAGGCTCCGCTGTACTTAGCAATCTCGCGCGCAATGTATAGTCCAAGCCCTTTACCCTTGCGTGCGGGTTTTGTGGTCACAAACGGCTGAAAAATGTCATCAGCTCGATATGCCTCGATGCCGGGCCCATTGTCTGAGTACGATATTGTTCGGCGCCGAACATCGATATGCACATCAATCGCGGGTTGATAGTCGGTCTTTTTCTTGCCATAAATGCCAAGCCAGTAGACCGAATTGCTAATGAGGTTTTCCAGAACCTGAACGAACATTCCTCGCACTGCCCGTATTGTGAGTTCACCACTTCGTGGACTCACCGTCATCGAAAAAATGATGTTATGCCTTCGAAATTGCGCCTCATGGGACTGGCAGATAGTCCGAATCCAATCGACGACGTCAAATTCTTCTTTATGCTGGCGTCCAGCGGTGCTCACAGGATCGATGCTTCTCAGTCGCTTCTGCAGCGTCTTGAGTTGTTGCTCAAGGCTCTTGAGGATCGACTCTTGTCTAGCATTCGCTCCAACTCTTAAGTCCTTCGTCAACGAAAGTGTGTGGATTGTTGCCCTATTCAGTTCATGAGCGACAATCTCCGTGATCAATCCGATCCCAGCGAGATTAAACAACTGGGATTGCCTATCTTCATATACCGATGCGATTTCCTTCGCTTGAAAGACAATTTTTCGAATCTGATCGACGCCGCGTCGGATCGGCAACACGAGCTCACTTTCACCCTGATGCTCTCGTAGCAGTCGAGCGATTGCCCGATCCAGGTTGTCCTCTTGCGTAGCAAGCCGCTCTTCGAGAATCTCGAAGTCTAGTTGCTCTTTTTCGTAAATCGCTTTATCGACCCTGTTCAGGAAACCGCGAAATTCCGTCACTAGAAGAGTGTGCAACATCTCAACTAAAGCGAACTTTTCAGGACAATCGCGCAAGCCCTCGCGATTCGTTTGATCGATGAGAACTGGATTCTCACTGCTTGATATCTCTACCTTGCCAATGATTTGTTTTCGATTGACTTTGTACCCTGTGGACGCCAGGGCAGATGGATCCAATAACAACCAATCATCGTTAGAACTCCCGTAGGGATTGACGCGAAAACCATCCCTATAAAGCATGAGCCCACCGCCCCACTGTTCAACTAGCCGGGACACAGTCCGTCGATCACCGACACCTTCGACCGCCGCTAAGATTCGGCGGTTGTACCAGTACCACTCAAATTTGACGCTTCCGAGCGACAGGAGCACATCAACGTCAAGTGATCCGGAGAAACTCTCGATGTCGACTTCTCGATAGTGAAAATTACGCTCCTCATCTCGCAAGTCATATGTGATCTTGCCGATTATCTCGCATGTCCGCGTGGCCCTATCAACCTTAAACTCTCCCTTACAACGCGCATGAGCCGCATCCAAGAGGTCTCTACTGATGCTGCGGATGGTAATCGGAGTGTTATTGAACTTTACGTCGACAGGGAATCTGGAGGCCCGCGCAAATGGATCTGTAAGACGAGAAAAATCTTCAACGGCAATTTTCCGAAGTTTATCCTCGTCCCAAGCTGAGTTCAGCGCGCTGATCCGGATGACGGTACCGCTCTGCACATTCGACTCTTTGCGCTTTCCTCTTTCAGGTGCGACTTCTACTTCCTCTAAAAGGGTATCCGAATCATGACTGAATGCTCTCCAGTCAATGCTCAGGCGATTCCATCGACTTTCGCCACTCTTGGTCGACAGTACTTCCAGGCGTTCCCCGAGCCTCATCGAGGATAAACGACCAATTCCTTTTTCTCCCAGGAAAGGGCGGTCTCCCAGAGCGACAGGAGCACCTCTCATTCGCTGCCGAGATCGTGTTCCTACAGTGAGAAAGATCTCGGATAAATCTTCCAGAGACATTCCGTGTCCGGAATCAGATATCGTTGCGTAGTTCAAATCCTCAAGAAGGATCCGAACTTCTTCGAGCGTTTGGCAGGTGTCGAAATCGACGGATTTGAGTCCTGCTTCGTTCGCAATAAATTGCAACTGCTCTTTCAACGCCTCGAACTTCTTGGCTATTTCAGATGCAGTCTCTTTCTTTTCTGGCGCAGCCTCTTCAATGAGCTTCATTCCGCGCTGGTATTCGAGGTATGGGACTGGACATTTCAGTTGCACATCAACGCGAGGCGACTTTGCGTCAACTGCATTCTTGATCAGCTCGTAGAATGCAATACCGTCGGAGCTGATAAGTTCAGCTCCGAGCTGCAGGATCGTTCGTGCTTGAATTCGAAAAGCCATGTCTAGGTGGTCGACTCACTGCGCTACAGCTGGCAGATTAAACAGCCTTGGGGTTCTTCTTCGGGTTCAGCATAGCCGAGGATCTGAACTAACTTCTGGTTAGGCAAATTCTTTCGCGCCCTCGCCCTAGAGACTTCCCAGTTATTGAGAATTTGTGCCATTCGCTCAGGCTGCTCCAATTCCGATAATGATTCGTTGCCATTCCAATAAAAGGTGTTGCCGTTTATGGAGTTCGGCGTTTCATAGGCCTTCGCCTCTTCAAACAGCTCCGGATAGTGTTCTTTGAGTCGGACCCATTCTATCTTTTGTTGGTAGAAGCAAAAAAAACAACCTGACCGGGTCCGACCCCATTCCGTATACTTCGGGAACCCGAGACCTGACTCCTCCAGAATCCGATGGATATCCGCGAGGACCAATCCATCCCTTTGAAATGGATAGATCGGCGTGATGTTCTTTTTATGGCTGATATAACCTGTTCGATCCTCATCAGCACGTAATCCAATGTAATTTAGGACGTCATCTTCTCCTATGTATCGCTCGAACGGCTTGAGCTTCAACATGCGAGTGCACCACCGCCGATGATTCGAGGGAATCATATTTCCATAGATCTTCAGCCAGTTGTCGAACGATCGTTCCGAGGTGGTCTTGGTGATCGGCTTACCAAGGATAGCCTCGAGGCGGTGAAGGTACTCATAGGTTTCCGGCAGTTCTTTATCGGTGTCGTGGAAGATGTATTCCATCTCCGGGACTTCGTCTCTCATATAGACGGCTAACGCAGCGCTATCTTTTCCGCCCGACAAACTCAGGACGTGACGAATTGCCTCACTCATGCTTTTACCACCTGTGTTTGGAAGACTTTCCAGAATGCCTGCGCTAACGCCGCTTCACCGCGCGCTTTCGAGCCGCCGATAAGATCGAGTATTTGCGATTCAAGGTCCTCGACCGCCGACTTCTCTCTGCTCGTCAGAAAGATCACCCTTTCTAACTCTGTCCCGTCACCATTGGTAATCGCTACGCGAAAAGCTTCGGAGCTTGACGTCTGCGAGTCTTTCGAGAACGCAAGACTTTCTACTCGCAGAAAACTACTTGCAAGTTGACTGAACTCGCGCTCAAAAATTTCAATATCACGGTCGAGCCACTTTGACGGTGGCTTCGAGCAAACCAGGCTAGCGAGGCCTTCCAGCCATTCTGAATCACCGAGATTGCTATCCGCTAACTGCAATAGGAATGCGCGAAGTCTCGGTTCGGTAGTCGAGACCAAAAGGTGTCTAGCCCGCTTCTTCACGGCCGTCCTGCCAAGTCGGAGACTTTCTACCTGGAGCGAGCTGCCCGCGTATTGGTCGATCCGCGTCAACAATCGAGGATACGTTTCGCGCAAATCGTCTAAGGACGCCTTCAGTGCCATCACGAACGATTCGCTCTTTTCGCCGATGGCTTGGTCGGGCTTCAATGACAACGATGCGGGCAACGACTCAAATAGCAAAGTTGCAGGTTCGCGAGCATCAAGCAAGGCCTGCCGGACGTTACGACTATCCAAGTTGAGCAGCGCCGTCTTCTGAGAGAAGTGTGGCAGGCTGCTAGCGAACTGGCACAGCGGCCGAACGACATCGAGCAGCTCCACTCGATCGCGAGTCGACTGCGGAAGCTGGAGGATGCTGCTGAGCCGTCGAAACAGTTCTGTTCGGACTGAGCTCATTTCGTAGAACTGCAATTCGAAGGACGCAGGCTCCTTCAGGATGCGCATGAACTCTTCTCCGGCCACATTCCGAAGGAACGAACCATTCTCGTAGAAGGCCAAATCCTGTTCGTAGATCTGGGCGAAGACAGCCAGCAGGAGATATCCGAGTCCTTCGCGGACACCGTAGGGCTCTTCGCGAATGCAGTCCATCAATGAAGACACACGAAGTCTTCGCCCCTTCGCATCGACAAGCACTTCGCGAATGCGTTGGAACGATGGCAAGACCCTGCAGACATCTTCTGACTCGTCGGGGACACGAAGCGTCCACCCTTCGCCCGTCGAAACGTGCAGATTGGATTCCACCAGCACTGATAGGTACATTGATACTTCCGGAGGCGTCTTGCCTTCGGCGAAGCCGAGTCTCGCGGCATTGGGCTTTTTGAAAACGCTTTCTATCAACCTCATTCGAGCTGCTGCCGCAGCCGAACTCAACTGTCGTCGGTTCACCAGCTCGTTCTTGATCTTCGGAGCAAGTGGATACACTTCGTCGCAAATCTTGGACAGCTGTGCGAGGAGTTGCTTGCCGTTCTGGATCTTTAAGGGTTTGCCATTTGCAAACCACTTAAGATCCGTCGGCCGATCGGATTGTTGAAGGCCAACAAAGTCCAGCACGGTCTTTCTGAGAACGCTCTCCGCAGCCGCTAGCTGCCGGGTGACTTCTTCTGCTGCGTAGCGATCATGGTTGAGCTCGGGTGTGTTGTTCATCACCCAGTTCCATTGGCGGACTTGTTGTAGGGTCTTCGAGAGCACATTCAACGCTCTTGGAATTGCAACAAGGGTTAGCCGTGAAGCTTTTACTGCGCTTCGCTTGACACTCCGCAATGCCTCTTCTCGGTCCTCTTCCGTGTCGCATAAACAATGACAACTCTGCCATCGCTTCCATTCTCTGGGGACTGTTGAATGGCTGTCCCCAGTGCGTTGGAATCTACGTAACTAACAGAGAAATGGCGAAGGTTGCCTGTTTGGATGTAGTGGCGCCGCGCCACGATAGGACGCTCTTCCAAGTACTCGGATAGTAGGGTTGAGACCTTCGAAATCGGACCTACCGCAGTTCGTGCGTCTTCATAGGCGCGTTCGAGATTGACGCTTGTGTGAGGCCAGAGACAGAAACCAGCGGACTCGCCCCTGTAATAGAGAATTCGCTTTTGCCGCTGCAATTTGTCCAGCGATCGCTTCCACCTTGGTATCCCAGCATCTCCGAGTCTCCAAGAAAGCTTCAACACTCCCGGAGAAGGCGCGAGCGACTGGGTATCAGCCAAGTTCAGCAATCCGACCAACTTGAGCAGTTCGAGATCTTCTGGCTCTGACGAGGAGAAGCTGTCTATGACCGATTCGATCTGGCTCCAGTGGCTCCGGTAGCTTTGCAGGCCCAATCTGTGGCCGAACGTCGCCCTCGTGTAGTCGAAAAGATCATTGAGACGAAACCATTCGCCAGACTTCAATGACCTGCTGGCGAACTCTTGCAGTCCGAATGGCTCGTTCGAAAGTAAGAAGCTGAAGAGAGACCGCTCATTCTGACCGAAACGATGGAAGATCCGCACTAGAACCGGAATAACAGTGGGGTGAAGCGGATACAGACGGCGCGAAATCGCGATCAGCGACTTGTGGTTCGTTGAACTTCCAAACCACCCGAGTGCGATCGCCCGCTCCATTTCGGCTTCTGCTGTAGACACCAACGCATGTGGCAGCTTTGACGCCTTAATGCTCAGCGCATCCGCGATCAGGACGCTCACCTGGTCCAACGGCTGCGAAAGCACAAGCTCGTCGAATCGCCCTGCGACCTTCTCCCACTCTTTCTGCGCAGCCTGGGAGAGAGTTTCCGAATAGCTGTTAAAGCCTTGGTGAAGCAATCCGACAACGTAAAGGGGCCGCTTCCCACTTCTCGCAGCCGCTTCCGCCAAGGCCTGGAGAAGGAAGACGTCTTGCTGGCCGGGGTTCAATGCCGAAAACTCGAGAGACTTGCCGAGCTCGTCAAGGATGATTAGTATCCCTTGGTACTTGCCACTACGGGCGGCGTATTCAGAGGCCCCGATTACGACATTGACCAAATCCGTAGTGTTGACCTCTACGCCGCCGAGTCGCCCTTGAAGAGTTTCGATTTGCTCCAGCACGTGAGGGACCGGGCCCTTACTGCGCATACCCGAGACCGACTTGTACAGGGCCGCCAGAAGCGTTTTTCCCAACGCTTCCCGGGCGCCGGTCACCAACACCGGCAATAGTTGTGCACCACGGCTCGAACCGCCAAGCGCATGCTTCAACCTCGGCGGGAGTGAATTGGTGCCGCCACCCAAGAGATGTGCAAGCAGCAACGCGAACGACGACTTGCCTGCTCCGTAGTCCCCGGTAATTCGCCAAGCTCGTTGTGTCGAAGCAGAGCTCAACCCTGATTCAATTCTCGTCAGCATCTGCTTGAGGTCGGGGGTCAGCACATAACCCTCGAGCGAAGTTGGATCGGCAAAATCCCTTTCGAGATTGACCGAACGGATATAGCGACTCTGAATGTCGAAAAGGCCAGCAATCGTGGGTTCAGGCATAGACTGGCTCTCCTTCGTAGACAGACGCGAGCAATCTCGTATGACTAGGGCCTACGCGGATCAGCTGAGACAGCGCCGCCGACTCCTTGTAATCGAATAAACCCTTGGAATCTTCCTTGATTGTGAGGAGGCGCTCGCGAATGTCCGCCTCGGGAAGCTTGAAAAGTTGTCCTACACTTCCCGTCTTGACGGTAATGTCCCGGATCGACAGCGTCTCCTCGGATGCGGCCCGGGTCCGCCAGTAGTCCTCAATGCAATAGATGAAGAGCTCCGGACTGATTGAAGTCTTCGCGTCTCGATTGAACGCATAAACGGACTCGAGTCGGCCGCCATCCCCCGAACGCTTTTCCCCTATCTTTCGGATTAGGTCTAACTCGACGAGCGGGCTGTCCAAATTTTCTTCCCGAACATCCCCCTTGGCGCTTCGGGTCGGAATGTAAGTGTGAAGGAACGTATCGAAGTGCTGTGCCAACGTGACTTCCGACAATTCCTTCTCCATCCGAGCTGCTTCCTGCTTGAACGTCGCGAGAACCTCGCTCCGAATGATGTCTGATCGCTGCCACCGGTTCAACAGAAACTCCCATGCGAATAACGGTTCCGTCGCGTTTGAGGCGATTTTCCAGTGGATCAACCACAAAGTCTGAATGTCCTCTAAGTACGGATCGTGTCCTTCCGACTCAGATAGGAGCTCCCGCCCAAAGTCAGTAATGGTCAATCCCTTCTGGTCTGGAGCCGCGATTCCTGCAGCTTGAACCCAGAAGCGAATCGCCTTAACCATGTTCTTACCGACCCCGAGACGAACCATCGCTCGCTCGTCATCGCTAAACAGGGCCGCGTTAGACGTCAATTCGACGACTGCCTTCGGCAACCATGAATAGCGAAAAGGGAAGGTCTCATGACCGGAATAGCGATAGGCGGGTCGCGTTCGATCCTCACGCTCAGATGCGCCGGTGGAAGAGGCGCTGGGGATCACTTTCTTCATAATTCATCATCGTGGATTTAAAGGGTCTGGTCAACGCAATTTGCACAATCGCTGGTGCATGCGTTTGCTTGGCGAGACTGCGCCAGAAGTCGAGCAAACTCTTCTTATTCAACCACTTGGAACGGCTACAACCGAATCGAGCCGGGAAATGAATCGTAACGGGATCGCCGAACCGAGCGAGTTCCTGTCATCAGCGGCGATCAGTCGGCTAGGTCCAACGCTCGATAGATGTGTCTGCCATGGCTCGATTGAGCATTCCGGCAAGATTTGCCCGCACCTTGTCCACGGTTTGCTTGACTTCGGGGAGCTCGCCTCCTAGCCCGTACAAAAGTATGTGCCGGGCGACGTTTTGCCGTTCCGTATCCGTAATCATGATTCCATTTATGGGATCCCAGATCAGTCCTACCCACGGATTCTTCTCGATTTCGAGCGGCGCTTTGCGCAACCGCTCCACGATTACCTTTGTTGCTACTCCCTGATCAAGAAGCAAGCGACACACCCACAAAATCATTGTCACCCCTATTGGGCGAAAGACTAGATGCCCACCATTGTTGTTCCGATACTTTCGGGCAACGTGGTCCTCGGGTGTAGAACTCCCTAGCTCTTGAAGGGGTGTTAGCGCTTGCGTCAGAACGTCCCAAATTCCCACAGCAGATTTATAGAACTGATCTATTTCTTCCTCCTTGGGTCGTCGCTTCTTCTTGTCTCTCCAAGAACTCTCCGCCACGCTCTTCGGTCGGAGGAAGTGGTCTAGCCCGTCATAAAGCGCCGTGACCGTACTGAGATGTTCAGCATCGCTTTTGGGAATAGAATTTCCCTTTTTCAGAGAGATGAAGTCATGAAGAAGAGGATAGTCATCGACAAGCCGACGTGCCACGATCGCCACAACGTCATCTTCGTCGAGAGCTATGATCTCCATCTTTGACACAGGTTTCGCATAGCGATTCAGTGTAGAGAACAGGCGACGTGTGCGCTGTTGTCCCGCGCTATCCTTCGCGTGTCCGATCAACAGAACACAAACCTCTTCACGCGCCAAGTTCTCGTCCGTCTCCAATGCTTGCTTGATCGCAGCAACACGATGCTGGCCATCGATTGCAAAAAGAACCTCGCTTCCATCAAGCGTGAGAACCCCGAGCGTTCCTTCCGCTGGTGCGCCCGCCGGCAGCTTCTTGCGACCGACATCAAAACTTAGCTCTGCCCATTGCGGACTCCCGCCATACACGCCGAGAACTATTGAGTTGAAGAAACGTTGAGGCTGCGTCAACAGATAGTCTTTGATTGAGGCAGAATGAATCGATGCGTCAACCTGCCTCTGTATCCAGTCGCCCAATCGTTGACTCTTGTGGACATCTTGAACCATTGATACGCGATTCGCTATGTCCTTCATCGACATCAAAGCCGAGTAATAAATCCAGTCTCCCATGTGTCCTCTCAGTGCTGGGAGCGCCACCATTTGGGTCGTCTTATCTAAAGGCATTAACAACCCTCCGAATCTTTGCCGGAAGCTGACGATTCACCGTAGGTACGAGAGCTGCGATGAGACGCTCTTCGAACATAGCGGGTTTCGAGGGAGGTTTCATCTCAACATAAGCAAAATGGAGGAATCCCTCGTATTTGTTCAACCATACAGCGACAACCGGCCGGCCCTGTAACGGATCCGCGGCTTGCTGTAAATAGTGAGCGTATCGATCGCGTATCGAGGTATCGGCCTTGCCAACATAAATCAAAATGCCATGCTCTAAACCAAATGGAATCATAGGCTTGATGAGGAATGCGTACACGCCAGGAGATTGCGGAATGTTTTTTGCATTCCCCTTAGAAAAGGGCGCGACGCTCCAGGTAACGGGGTCGGCCTTTCGCGTCCTGTGCTTCTTCCAGAGCGTGGGCCACAGAATGATTTCTTTCTTGTAGAAAGCCCCTTCTTCAACTAGATCGAAGAACTCCTTTTTCGCTACCGTCGATGACATGCGGAGAAGTTTACCTCAGGCAACTATCGGCTCTGTCGCTGCTACCACAATTGCGATCTTGGACACACACAGACCATCAAGTCCAGACTCCTCTCACCTTCTTCGGTTCTTTTGTAGCCATAACGAGCTCTCTGAATACAAATTGGTAAAGCAAGCATTGGGCATCATCGGAATTCGACCTACGCGTAGATGGAACTTGGGGAGGTACTCAAACACCGTGGTTGGCTTCAAACACGCGAGGTTGATTGATAAGCCTGTATTCTTCGTCGCACGCTGCGACGTTATAAAAGTTCGTGTGCCCTGCTGCACCAACTGACCACCGGCTCCATGCAAGTGGCCAAAGATGTGATGCCGTACTTGGCGGTCGGCAACTGCTTTCGCCAACGCCATTGATCCGGCGTGCTTCACTTTCCATCCGGGATCGAGGATGCCATGCGGGGGGCCATGTGTCACCAAGATGTCCACTGAGGTTGGCATGTTCTGGTAGAGCATCGCGAGTCGGCTTTCATCAGCCATGAAGCGCCAAAGCATGAACGGCGTCGTCCAAGGTGAGCCGTAGAAAGTAACACCGTCGAGCACTAATGGCTCATCCTCCAGGACATGCACGTTTGGCCCAAACAATTCCCTGGTAGCTCTTGGAAGGGTCTCGAAACACTCATCATGGTTCCCCGGAACAATGATCGCGTGAGGCGGTCCGTTCGCACTTTCCATCTCCTTTCGAAGCCGAGCCGCAAACGCCGCAGTTTCCTGCAACGATCCGCTTCCCGTCATGTCGCCTGCATGGATAAAAACATCGCAGTTCGGCATCTCCCAGTTCTGCCGACCATGAGTGTCGCTGATTGCTGCTACCCGCACCGTGTGCCTCTGACACCAGCTTAATCCAGTGTTCCGTGGAGCATAGAGTACGACTAGTCCTGATGAACGCCTTTCTCTACAGAAATTCAGAGGCCCGCGCTCAATAGAATGATTGCTGGCCCAATCAGCGTCCTCCACTAAACAATCGAGGGACAAATGAGAAAGTCACGCCAACCACATAAAGACTCCTCCGATGGTCATGTACACTTGATCGGGCTTTGAGGGTAGTGAGTGCATACTCGTGGTCGCTACTCTCGGCATAACCATGGTTTTTCACGTATCTATCCAAATGTGTATGCTCTTTTGCGGGGTGCACGCAATGTCTACGAGAAAGCAAGGAAAATTTATTTTTGGACACACAACTTGATAGGGATCCACTTCTTACGGTGGACGATGTTGCTCGAAGGCTCACTGTAAGCAAAGACTGGGTTTGGGATCATTCTTCACGCAAATATCCTCTGTTGCCCGTCATTCGGTTGGGAGACGGTACGCTCAGATATCGAGCTAGTCGGATCGAAGAATTCATCAATGAACAAGAACGGCTCACGACATTAAAGCGCAAACGGAAATAAGAGCACGCTGCAGAAATCCTTATCAGTAGTTGCGATAGCTGTAAGCAGTCTTGCGCAAGGAGATCACTAAATAGTGTCTGCCTTAATGGGCCTGAATTCCTTCATGGATTTCTATGTAATGCTGATAGATCACATTCGATGAATGCCACTGTGTGAAGGTGGCACTCAAGAATATCTAGGGGACCTAAGCGCCTTTGCTCAAACCGAGGACTCTTCCACCCTATGGAGGAGCAACCCTCTAATCAATAGAGCGGACAAGTAGGCAATAGATGGCTGATCAGTCCCTAAACCGATCTCAGTCCGGCAACCCGCTAGAGAAAACTTCTACGGAGAGCTTTCTGATTACCTCTTGAAACATTTCATGGTGCTCTGGTAAAGAAGATCTGGACAACGACCTGAAGTGGTCTTCGTGGTGAGCCGATCCATGCACTTCTCCAGTCTCGAACGTGGTCTTCCAAAGAATGATTCGTCTGTCCGCAGTTCTGGAACCCAGTCTCGCGCTCTCAAAAATATCGCTGATAGGGACATTCTTCGCGATTCCCAGCATGAATTCGTGAGTGGCTGCATCTGCAGTTGTTTCCACATGAAATGCCCTGAATCCATTGTTCAATATTAGATTCAAGGCTCCTTCCATATCATCGATTCTTTGTTCCTCCCGTCTAGCGACCTTTTGGGCTTCAATCGTCTCTCTTGCTGCCATTGTCACTGCCCCCTCTACTGCATCTGGATAAGATTTGAATCGAACAATGAAGGCATCATGCAGCCGTCTTCCTTTTCGGTCAAATCAATTCATCGTCGCTCCCTGGAAAGCCATATGAGGCTTACCGCGATGACACAAGGATTAGACGAGGTTTGGTATTCCCATGTACGTTTTGAACTGTAGTCGGCTTTTGCTTCGAGAGCTTCTTCCGCTGTTCCAGTTTCTGCAAGGCATCTTCAATATCAGTGTGTGAAACGATGGCATAGCGTTCGAAGACGCTTCGAGTCTTCCAACCACCGATCTTCATAATCACCCCCTCAGCAATTCCAGCTCGCCGAAAGTTTCGTGCCGCAGTCCGACGCAGATCGTGAAAGAGCAGTCCTGGGACTCCGGCAGCTATGCGGGCTTTATCCCATGCATCGCGGAAATCCCGAACTCTCATCCCATTCGGCCGGGTATAGAGATAATCCTCGGGGGACTTCCCCTCGATACACAGCTCGAACAAATCATGGATTGTTTGGGTCATGGTGACCTCGCGCCCCTCTTTGTTCTTTGTTGTTCCAGGATGCAAGCGAATGACCCGGTTCTCTAGATCAACCTGATTGACCTTGAGTTTCAGCAGTTCTCCAATGCGCCATCCATAGGTACACCCGGCCTCCACAAGAGCCTGAAACCACATTTCCGGGCACGACTCTAAGAGCCGTTGGTACTGGGCGTCCTCCAGAAAGCCCTGTCGAGCATTGCTCTCTGTCAATTTTGGAAAGTGCGGGATGAAGAAGACCCTCGGAGGGGTGGCCTGATGACCGAGATTGAACATCCTCTTGAGTGCGGCCAACTCGCGGTTGATGGTTCCGTTTGCTGCCCCTGCCTGTTGTCGCATGTCGACGTACTTGTTGAGGAGTACGCTCGTTACTTGAGAGGCCTTCATCCTTCCAAAGAACGGCTCCAGGTGGAGCCTCCACCGCGTCTCTGCATCATCGAGTGAGGTCCTGCCGTTGATCTTGTAGTCGCGAATGAAGTCTTCCGCCAGTTCCGAAATTCGAGTCTTCTTCGGAGTGAGCCCGGTAACAGAACCAGTTGTTAGCTCCGCGATCCGAAGCTTCAACTTCTCCAAGGCCTCCTTTCGGTTAGAGCTCTCCGCGGATTCCCGTCGTTTGACTCCATTCTGGTAATACTGAAGCCACCAAACCGAACTTCCCTTGGGCAGAAAGATTCGCCCCGTTCCACGTTGGCGTCGGATCATTTGCCCCTCCTCTGTTGAGGTGAGGCCTCGCGCGCGGCCGTTAGTACGGGATTCGGTTCCCAGTGGTAGGCGTCACTGATGTTGCGCTTATTGCCTTCGATGTAGGCGTCCAAGTCGCGGACGTCGACGAGAAACGGGCCGCCGCGCTGGTCCTGAACGAACGGGATGATCTCGGTCTGGATGAGGCGTCTCAGCTTCCATTCACTCATCGATAGATAGGCAGCGGCTTGCTTGGTGCGCAAGAGCCGTCTGGTCACCATGGGGATAACGGTCATAGCGGGGTCCTCTCGCATGCAGGCAGTTCCGCACCCACATGTCAGCCTCGACCAACGAGCCGGTCGAGTGGGGATCATGGGGCTGTTCTGGATTTCGGTCAAATGGCTGGGGTAGGGCTCCTGCCTTTCGGGCGAAGGGGCGCGCAGGGCCACTCCGCGCGAGCTAGAAGAGAGCCACGTTCCGCCGGGATCTGGGCAGTCGGCAACTCGTCCACTCAGAAGAAGCTGAGCTGCTGAGTTTGCAAGGACCTCAGTTGGCTCTTCTTCTCTCAATGAAAACGAGGACGGAGATGATGATTTTTCTTTGGAGGGAAGAGGGGCGAACGATCTGCGCTTCGGCTGGTCGTTCGATTTAGTTCGGAAGTTTGGACAAAGAATGGACAAAGTCGGCTCCAGGCTTGGAACCGACGATGATGTAAGTTGTTGTATTTATGGTGCCGGGAGGGGGGGTCGAACCCCCACGAGGTTGCCCTCGGCGGATTTTGAGTCCGCTGCGTCTGCCAGTTCCGCCATCCCGGCGCTCTTTTATTTTAGCGCATAATTTATCGGCACTACCGCACACCAACGTTGCTCTACTGCACCTTACCTGCCGGTCGCAGAGCGATCAGCTCCATCGCGCAGGCCGAAGCGTTACGGGCAGAGAGGCGCAGGTTATCCGCCGCCATCCATAGCCAGAATCCGTTCGTGGCATGAGACTCCGCGCGGACGCTAACCAGCATCTGGGACTGCTCGATCACACTCATATTGCTTGGTCCCGGATCGTCCGCCGCCACCACGCTGACCATTCCGCCCTGCAGCACGCGTGCTATGTCTTCCTGTTTCAGCTCCTCGCCAAACGTCGCAAAGATCGAGGCCGTATAGCCGTTGAACACCGGAGCCTGCAGCAACTGCAGCGCCAGCGCCTGCGAGGCCCCTGCACCCGCGATAGCGCCAAAGTGCCGTCGTACCTGCGCGGTCAACGTGCTGAGGTCCAGCTTCGCGGCTCCGCCCAGTGTCGCGTTCAGGTTGAAGGCCACCTGAGCGTCGTACACATCCTTCGGCAGCGATTGGAACGACAGCGTCCCCACCGTCTGCTGGTGAAGCTCTTCGAGCCCTTCTCTGCCCTGTTGCGAAGCCGGTTCCAGAACCGTTGCCGCAAGACGCGCCGTCTTCCACTGAGCCCGCAGCCGAGCCGTTATCGTCGCCAGCATCACCGCAGCGGGATGCGCTGGAACGACGACCTTCGTCGTCAGATCGGGAGCGGGCGTCGTCCCTGCTTCAACCGTTTCGATCCACGGACACCGCACCAGCGTGCCCTTTTCGCCCTCGAGCGCGAAGCTCAGATCGATCACACTGGCTCCGGCGGTCAAGGCGTCCTTCCAGTGCTTGCGCGTCGTCGCGGCATCACCGGCAAAGAACACTACATCAATTCCAACAAAGGAAACAGGGCCAATCTCCTGGATCACCATGGGCTCATCGCCCGCGGCCGTCACCTGTCCGCTGATATCGCCTGTGTCGAACAACGCGAGATCCCACGCAGCGGACAAAGACGAGTTCAGTTCGTCCGCGAGCTCTTTCCCCAGGATGCTGGACGCTCCAACGATCGCCGCACGTACTACTCTTGCTGCCACGCTATCTCTCCCT
Organism: Granulicella mallensis MP5ACTX8; assembly: GCF_000178955.2. Lineage (NCBI taxonomy): Bacteria > Pseudomonadati > Acidobacteriota > Terriglobia > Terriglobales > Acidobacteriaceae > Granulicella > Granulicella mallensis. The sequence continues at coordinate 4,167,724 of NC_016631.1, forward strand.
TTGGCGACATCGCCATTCCAATACGTGCCGCTAGCTTGCTGTGCTGCGGCGTCCCCACGAGTACGCCAGCCGAGCCAACACTCCCGACAGCAAATAGGCCATCGCAATCGCGATCAAGGCATACTCGGAGAACCAGATCACGAGCGCCAGTACAACGACGATCAACAGAACGCCGCGCACAGGCTGTCGCTCGGCGAAGTTGAGTTCCTTGCCGCTCCAGAACCGCCAACTGCTCACCATCAGGAACCCGGTAAACGCCAGCAGCGCGAGCCAAACCCCGGAGAGCCACAACTCATGGATCGGTGAACCCAACTCAAAGTGAACGACCGCCGCAATCACACCGGCTCCAGCCGGAATCGGCATGCCCACAAAGTACTTCCTGCCCGGCCTGCCAGGGTTGCGCGGCTGGGGATTGACGCTGATGTTGAACCTCGCCAACCGGCATGCGCCGCAGATGAGGAACAGGAAGCAGATCACGATTCCCAAGCCTCGCAGCCGCTCCTGCACCTCTGGATATGCCGAGGGCAACACAGCGTGCACTCCCCACAGATAGGCCAGCAGGCTCGGAGCCACACCGAAGGTAATCACGTCGGCCAGCGAATCGAACTCCTTGCCAAAATCGCTGGAGGTATTCGTCATGCGGGCGACGCGTCCGTCGAGCCCGTCGAACATCACCGCAAAACCAATCGCCAACGCGGCATGGTCAAAGGCCCGGGGATCGCCAGCGGCCCCGCGAATGCTCTCCGTCAGCGCGTAGTAGCCCGCTGCAATATTGCCCGCCGTGAAAAGAGACGGCAGCACATACATGCCGCGACGCTGCGGCGTGTGTTTTTGCACCGTGCCCAACTCCGGCATAGCCATTAGGCTGTCTCACCCGGCATGGCGGCCAGAATGGAGCTACCACCCTTGACGCGATCCCCCACCTTGACGGCCAGTTTGGCCTCAGGGGGAAGCAGCACATCCACACGCGAACCGAACTTGATCAATCCCATGCGTTGTCCTCTTTCCACGCGGTCACCCACCTTCAGGTTGCAAACGATACGCCGCGCCAGCAGGCCGGCGATCTGTTTGAAGCTGACGGAGTACTGTCCCGTATTGATGGTGATCAGAGTCTGCTCGTTATGAATAGAAGACTCCGGACGCATCGCATTCAGAAACTGCCCTTCGCGAAACTCTACCAGCTCCACCGTGCCACCCACCGGCACGCGGTTGACGTGAACGTCAAAAACATTGAGGAAGATCGTCACCCGCAGGCGACCACCGGCAGTGGTTTCGATCCACTCCGCCTCTTCCACCTTGCCGTCGGCTGGCGAAACGATCAGCCCAGGCCCCGCAGGCACCGTGCGCGACGGATCGCGAAAGAACCAGACGAAGAACATCGCCAACAGCACAGGGATGACCGTCAGGCCACCAGACAGCGTGAAGTGCCAGACAATCGCCGCCACCACCGCCAAAGCGAGTCCGTAAAAAATTCCGTCGCGAACCATAGTCCCCGATTATAAATCCGCTGCCGCTGAAAGACTTACAGACATTAACACCGCATCGTCGGAGGGGTCGGAATAATAACCACGACGCAGCCCGGTCTCCTGAAACCCCAGGCGACCGTACAAAGCACGCGCCACCGCATTCGCCGACCGCACTTCGAGCAGAATCTGCCGCGCACCTGCTTCGCGGGCCCAGGCCATCACCGACTCGGACAGGGCCCTGCCCACTCCAAGCCTGCGCCGCTGCGGATCAACAGCAATGCTTTCCAACTCGGCTTGATCGGCAACGACGGTTGCGACCGCAAATCCTGCAAGCTGGCCATGATCGACCGCGACAAACAGCGCTCGCTGCAGCGTTGACCCTGCTGGCTCCTGCAAAAGGATGTCGCGATAAACCGATGCATCCCAATGCGGGGCCTCTGGCACAGAGCGCTCAAGACGCAGCACTTCGGCGAGGTCATCAGTCGTTGCGCGACGAATTTCGAGTGATTTCGAGGGTAGATCCATAGTGTCTCAGTAGAGGTAGTGGCTGTTGCTTTTCTTTCTGTCATCCCCGCAGGGGATCTGCTGGTTAAGGATTTATGTGCGAGCATAATGCATCCCCGTACAAGCAGCAGATTCCCTACGGGAATGACAGAAAGAAAGGCAACAGCGTTGAAATCAAGTCGAAATTAAACAGGTCCAGCCTTGGCCAGAGCCCCAGGCACCTTCGCATAGATATCGAGCTCTCCGCGAACATAGTTCGCATCCGTCGTCGCGACATCACTGCCGCCCTCCTGCAAGACTCGGAGCATAACCGGCAGGGCCTGTCCAACACTCAGAAGATGAAGCTCAGGGCTTAGGCTTGCGAGAACCTCAACCAACTTCGGCTCGGCGATCACGACACGATTGCCCTCCGCCCGGGCCAGCAGGTCCTCACGCCTGCAAAGTGCATCCTGGGCCTTCTCGCTCTGCCGCACGAAACGGACATAGTATTCGCCGCGTCCAGCATCGAGCACGACACAGCCCTCTTCAAGCGCTGTGGCCTCCACCAGTACAGCCAATCGCGATACCGCCGCCAACGGCAGATTGGCGGCCTCGCATAATCCCTTCGCCGCAGCGAGTCCTACCCGCACGCCGGTAAACGACCCCGGCCCAGCGACGACTCCAATGCCATCAAGACCGGCCAAAGTCCATCCCTTTTCTTTCAGGAGACGCGACACAGCGGGCAACAGAGCAGACGACGATCCGCGCTCCGGCAATGTCTCGCTGGCGGCAATCGTCTCGCCCTCACTCACCGCGACACCACCCACATCGCCGCAGGTATCGATCAACAGCAGTCTCACAGATCCTCCACATTGCTATCCGCTCCGAGCATACCGCTAAACAGCTCGCCGTTCTCAGCGGGATACCAGACACGTTCGCCCTCCACCTGAGCAAAACGAGTGAGTTCGTGCGGCTTGCGTGAGCTCACGCCCTCGGGCGTTACGAAGATATGCTCAGCAACAACACCACGAGCAAGCATCGCGTCCGCAATCAGTGAGCGATGGCATTGCCACGGAACGGCCTCCGCACACATCACGGCCAGCGGCTTATCCTGCGCGAGCAGCCAGTCGATCTCGCGCCGGAACTCGGCAGTCTGCATGTGGTCCGCATAGCCGCGAAAGCTGTTCACGCGCCAGCCCGTATTGATGCTGTCTTTACGTGCCTCCCGCCATCCACCCAGGCCCTTGCGCCACACCGGTTCAATCCCGGCCTCGCGCAACGACGCAAACAGCGCCTCCTGCCCGAACTGCGGATGCCTCCGCGATCCAGGACGGCTCCGCACATCGACCAGCAGTTCAACACCGCTATCCCGAAGCGCTCGCAGGAACGCTTCGATGCTCAGCGTGGAATGGCCAATTGTCATCATGCAGAGCTCTCCTTCAAAAGCAGAAGGCGATCTACAACCGGGTGCCCCATCCTCGACGCGCGGCTTTTTGCGCGGCAGGGTGGGGTATAGACGCTAAGCGAATCCCACAGATCTTCGATGCGCGCTCTGCGTCGGGGGTATCGTTTGCGGTAGCAAACGACCGTACTCCTCTATCCGGCCACGATCGCCACTACAAGCTCAAAGCGGTCGTGCATTCGCACGATACCCCTGACGCAGAGCGCGATGCTAATGTTTGTGCCTCGCTTAGCGTCCATACCCCACCCTGCCGCGCATAAAGCCGCGCGTCGAGGATGGGGCACCCGTTTCGAGTTTCACGTCACTTCTTACTGCGCCGCGGCCAGTACCTCTTCGCGCACTTCCTCGTTCTGTACCGCTTCCTTCACCGACTTCGGCAAAGCCACAGCCAGAACATCTTCGATGCGCGAGGCGTAGTGGATCGTCACGCCCTCGACCTGGTCTGCCGTGAGGTCCTCTTCCACATTGGACTTCACGTCGATCGGCAGAATCACATCGCGAACACCTGCCCGCTTGGCCGCAAGGAACTTCTCCTTGATGCCGCCGACCGGCAATACATTGCCGCTCAACGTAATCTCACCGGTCATCGCCAGCAGCGGACGCACAGGCTTGTCCGTCAGCAGAGACACCAGCGCCGTCGCCATCGTGACGCCCGCACTCGGGCCGTCCTTCGGGATCGCTCCCGCCGGTACGTGGATGTGCAGATCGATGTCCTTCAGCACATCCTCATCCAGCCCCAGAGAAGTCGCGTTCGACCGCACCCACGTCAGCGCCGCCTGCATCGACTCCTTCATCACGTCGCCGATCTGGCCCGTAATGCTGAAGCCGCCCTTGCCCTTCATCTTGTTGGCTTCGATAAAGAGCACGTCGCCCCCAGCCGGTGTCCAGGCCAGCCCCACAGCCACGCCAGCGCGCTTGGTGCGTTCGGCGATCTCCGTGTCCACACGAACCTTGATGCCGCCCAGGAACTCATGGATGATCTCCGGCGTAATCACCAGCTTCTCGGTGCGCCCTTCTGCTACCTTACGAGCCAGCTTGCGGCAGACCGTTCCGATCAACTGTTCCAGCCGGCGAACACCTGCCTCACGCGTGTAGTGCCGCGCGATCAGCGCAACGCTCTCCGTCGGGAACTCGATCAGGTCTACGGAAATTCCGTTCTCCTTGATTTGGCGAGGAATGAGGTACTTCTCCGCGATGTTGACCTTCTCCTCTTCCGTATAACCGGTCAGTTCGATGATCTCCATACGGTCCAGCAACGGCGCCGGAATCGGGTCGAGCTGGTTCGCCGTGCAGATGAACAGCACCTTGCTCAGGTCGAACGGCTGGTCGAGATAGTTGTCGCGGAACGTGTTGTTCTGTTCCGGATCAAGCGTCTCCAGCAGCGCACTTGACGGGTCTCCGCGGAAGTCGCGGCCCAGCTTGTCGATCTCGTCCAGCATGAAGACCGGGTCGTTTACCTCGACGCGCTTCAGGTGCTGAATGATCTGCCCCGGCAGAGCGCCGATGTACGTGCGCCGATGCCCGCGGATCTCCGCCTCGTCATGCATGCCGCCCAGCGAGATGCGCGAGAACTTGCGTCCCAGGGCACGAGCGATCGAGCGTCCCAGCGAGGTCTTACCCACGCCCGGAGGTCCGACGAAGCACAGGATTGGCCCCTTCATGTCCGGCTTCAGACGACGCACGCTCAGGTAGTCCAGAATGCGGTCCTTCACCTTCCGCAGCCCGTAGTGGTCCTCATCGAGCACACTCTGCGCATGAACGATGTCCACCTCACCGGCCGACCCCTTCGACCACGGCAGCACGGCGAGCCATTCGACATAGTTCCGCGTGAGCGAGTAGTCCGCCGCCGCAGGATTCATCCGGCCCAACCGGCCGAGTTCCTTGAGCGCGTCCTTCTTCACGTCCTCGGGCATGCCCGCCGCTTCGATCTTCTCTTTCAGGTCGGCGATGTCCTTCTGCGTATCGTCCTGGTCGCCGAGCTCCTTCTGGATCGCCTTCATCTGCTCGCGCAGATAGTAGTCCCGCTGCGACTGCTGAACGGAGTCCTGCACCTCGGTCTGGATCTTGTTGCGAAGCTGCTGCACCTCGATCTCTTTGGCCAGGTGGCTGTTGATCTTCTCCAGACGCGTCTTCACATCCTGCGTCTCGAGCAGCTCCTGCTTGTCCGTGGTCGAGAGGAACGGCAGGCTCGACGCGATAAAGTCCGACAACCGGCTCGAATCCTCGATATTGATAGCGATGGTCTGCAGATCGTCCGACAGGGTCGAGGAGGAGGTCACAATCTCCTGGAACTGGCCGACCACGTTCCGCTGCATGGCCTCGGCCTCCGGGGAGGTCTCCGGCTCTACCTCGGGCAGAACTTCGCACTCCGCCATCAGAAACGGCTGAGTCTGGGTGTAGTTTCCAATCTTTACGCGCTCCGTGCCTTCGGTGAAGACAAAAAGGCTCTGGTTCGGCATCTTCACGACTTTATGAACGGTCGCCCGGGTGCCGATGACATGCAAATCTCCTCCATCCGGCTGGTCCTGACGGGCATCCTTCTGGGCCACCACGAGGATCGTCTTCTCCTCGCCCAGGGACTGGATCAATTGGATGGAACTCTCACGCCCTACGGTCAAAGGCAGGACGGCATGGGGGAACAAAACGGTGTCCCGAACAGGCAAAACGGGGTAAGAGCGGCCCTTGTCCTCTCCACTTCTGACCTCGGACGGTTTGATCACACTAACAAATTCGCTTGGCATCTTGAGTGTTCCTCTATCAACTTTCATGAATAGGATGCACTATTATCCTTGTCGGTCGCAAATCTGCGTCCAAATTTCTCTTCGGACCCGGCGGCTCTACCTCATGAGACGTAATCTGGGAGGGTTCCCAGCGTCTTTCTGTCTTATAAAACGCTGGCGAGCAGCAAACGGTTCATCCGGAAACCACGCGTGACAAAGAATTGACATCGAGCAGGTTTCGTTAACGCCAAAACTCACGCTTGTCTCCCCCTCTCTGCACCTTCTCCCTAAATACTGGACACAGAATTCCCGGCATTTGGGTCTCTCCGATTGCAACCCGCCTCCATTCCCGTTACCCTTAACCTCACCGCGGGAGTGGTGAAATGGCAGACACGCAGGTCTTAGAAGCCTGTGCTTCGGCGTGGGGGTTCGAGTCCCCCCTCCCGCACCAATGAATTCGACTTCAGGATGACGATGAGCCAGACCATTACCCAGCCCGACAACACCAAGATCACCCTGAACAAGTCCGCCGATTACCGTGACTCCTACGCCAACAGCGTTCAGGTCCGCCTCTCCGTCTGGGATTTCTTTCTGGTCTTCGGCACGCTCGAGCAGCAGTCTGCCGAACAGGTGAACATCGATAACTTTCAGGGCATTTATCTTAGCCCCCAACAGGCCAAGGCGCTGAACAATCTATTGAGCCACAACCTCGCGCAGTACGAGCAGACCTTCGGCACCATCTCGCTGGAGAGCTCGCAGCAGCCGGGCGCACCGCGTTTCGTCCCGGGCAACGGCCCCGTCCACTAAAACAGTGGAGTCTCTTCCGCAAGCTCTTCGCAGAAGCACGGCGCGGCTGGCTTCCCTGCCCGGCCCCGTGCTCTTCGCGATCTTTTTTGCCGCCATCGCCCTGGGACACCTTACCCTGCTGCAACTACCCTACTTCTGGGATGAGGGCGGCTACTACATTCCAGCCGCGCTCGATTTCTTCCATCGCTTCACCCTGATCCCCGAATTCACCAACGCCCATCCGCCACTGCCGAACATCGTCCTCGGCACGCTCTGGCATGTCACCGGGTATCACATCCTCGCGACGCGGCTCATGATCTGCACCTTTGCCGCAGCGGCCATGCTCGCTATATTCCGCATGACGCAATCCCTGCTGGGCCCCAGCGCAGCCGTCGCTGCAACGTTTCTCACGGCGATCTATCCCATCTGGTTCGCGCAGAGTACGCTGGCACACGCCGACATCTTCGCCGCTGCATTCACTCTCTGGGCCTTCGCTCTGTACTTCGCGACCGACGCAAATGAAAAGAGCAGACAGCTCTGGATCGCCGTACTGTTTTCCCTCGCGGCGCTCTCGAAAGAGACCGCTATCGTCGAGCCGGCAGCCCTCGCCGCGATGCATCTGGTGCTGCTGATTCGCGACCGGCGCTCTGCCCTCGCGCGACGCCTCCATGCATCCTGGCTCGTCACACTCTCCCTGCCGCTTCTGCCTTTGATCGCGTGGTATGCCTATCATCATCACCGCACCGGCTTTACCTTCGGCAACCCCGAGTACCTGCGCTACAACGCCACGGCAAACCTCAGCGCGGCGCATATCTTTCTCTCTCTGTACTATCGGTTCCTGCATCTGGCCTGGCAGCGCAATCTCTGGGTCGCCCTCGTCATCGCTATCGCCTGCCTGCTTCTTCCACTTCCATCTGAGAACAAGCCCCGGTCGCTATCGACGACAACCCTGCGCACCATCGCGGTTCTTGTGGCAGCCAACTGGCTTGCCTTCTCCGTGCTGGGAGGAGCGCTTCTCACGCGCTACCTGCTGCCCGTCTACCCACTGATTCTGCTGGTCTGCGTCGCAACCTGGCGTGCGCGAACGAGTCACTGGCCCTGGCTCGCGGCACTCACGGGAATGTCTTTCCTGACAGCTCTCTGGATCAGCCCTCCGACGTCGTACGCGCCAGAAGACAGCCTCACCTATCGCGACATGATCGTCGTCCACCAGGAGGGGATCGCCTATATCGACCAGCATTTTCCCGATGCCCGCGTCCTCACCGCCTGGCCGGCGGCTGCGGAGTTGGTGCGTCCCGACCTCGGCTACACGAATCGCTCCATCAGGGTCACACCCATTGAAAACTTCACGACGGCTGAAGTTCTGAAAGCGAGGCAGGAACCCGGCCTCTTCGACACCGCCTTGGTAGTCACGACGCGGTACACCACCCCTGAGCTTCGCAGGTATCTACTGCAACATCCAGACACCCGCCGTGGACGTGAGTTCGCCGACCAGCGTGATCTATCTCCGGATGAAGTAGCCGCCATCCTCGGGGGACAGATCGTCTGGAAGGACACCCGCGACGGTGAATGGGCCGCTGTCCTCCGCTTCCCGCGCAGCTATGAAGCGCTCTTACAGCCGATGCCGTAGATAGCTTTTGCTATTCTGGCCTTTGCCTTTCTTGCTTGTCATTCCCGAAGGGAATCTGCTTCTGCCTTTGCATTTGCCGTTGCTTTTCTTGTTGTCATTCCGAGCGTAGCGAGCGAACCTGCTGTCTCCCGTTTTTCGTTCGCAGTTCCGAGAAAACATACAGGCCGCAACAGAAAAAGACGCGGTTGCGTTACTGCAGAACATTCGTGATGACACGGGCGAAGAACGGGAGGAAGCAGGTCCACTCGCTGCGCTCGGGATGACAACCAGAAAAGCAAATGCCAAAACAACAAAACCAGTTTTCCCAAACTTCCTGCTAGACTCGTCACAACATGCGTCGCGTCCTCACATTGCTTCTGCTCGCAGTCTTCGGTCTCCCGACCGTTGCACCGCTGCTTGCAATGGGACAGGACACCGACTCGCATCTGCCCATATGCTGCCGCCGTAATGGCGACCACCATTGCGCGATGGGCATGAGCCAGCCGACGACCACGCCTGCCTTCAGCGCACGCTGCCCGCACTTTCCGCAGCCCACGGTACCGGCTCCGACAGGCACATTTGCCGCGCTCGTTACGCCCGCGCAGCTCGTGCAAATCGATCTCTCGATCCTCGCCGCCCCACAGCGTGCCGAGACCCAGCGCCGCATCTCCCGCGAGCGCTCCCGCCACAAACGCGGCCCTCCTGCCGTTCGTCTCTCCTAGAGCAGTTTCGGCTTTACTCGTTACACCAGAGGGATTGTAAGGATGGTTTTCCTGGGGGAAAACCATGCAAACGGTCTTCGCCCCTGTAAACGTCTAAGCCGAAACAGCTGTAGCTCTCCCTTTTCATCGCAACTGAAGAACTTTCGCGGCCGCACCTTGTCGTGCGCTCCGCTGTCCCATGGAGGACGAACGTGTACCGGTTTTTATCCCTCTTTCTGCTATCCCTTCTCATCCCCTGCCTTGCTGCGCAGGAGACGATCAACAACGCCTCGCTCTCCGGACGAGTGACCGATTCCACCGGAGCCATGATTCGCGACGCGACCGTAACCGCACGAGCCACAGCGACCAACGTCGCAACCAAAGCCGAAACCGACGCCGCCGGACGTTTCCGCTTTCCCTATCTCCAGGTCGGCCAATACCAGGTAACGATTCACCACACAGGCTTCGCAGATGCCAACGCAACTCTTACTCTCACCATTGGCGCAGCCTTCAACCTTCCCATCACCCTTACAGCAGGCTCCACGGAAGCTGTAACTGTCACCGCAGAGTCGCCTGTCCTCGAAGCCGATCGCAGCCAGATCGCAGGAACGATCTCGCAGACCGAGGCCGCCAATCTGCCGTTCGAAGGCCGCAACTATCTCGACATCGCTCTCCTGCTGCCCGGCGTGTCGCCGACCAATACGGCCAGCACGCAAACTCTCGCGGAGACCTCCGAGGTTGCAGGCCAGGGATACTCCGTCAACAGCCAGCGCAACTTCTCCAACAGCTTCGTCGTCGACGGCCTCTCCGACAACGACGATGCCGCCGGCGTAGCCGGAAACGTCTTCAGCCTGGACGTAGTGCGCGAGTTCCAGGTCGTTACCTCGGGAGGACAGGCAGAGTTCGGACGCGCCCTCGGAGGGTACTTCAACCTCATCACCAAGAGCGGCACCAACCAGCTCCACGGAACGGCCTATGGCTTTCTGCGCAATCAGCGTTTGAATGCGGACAATGCGCTCTCGGGCAGCAACCTGCCGATTACACAGGGACAGTACGGCGCAAGCCTGTCAGGCCCTCTGCGGAAAGACCGCACCTTCCTCTTTGGCAACTTTGAAGAGGAGCGCCTGCGAACGGACGGCATCATCACCATCACGCCGGCAAACGCCGCCACGATCAACGCAAGGCTGCAGGCTGTCGGCTATCAAGCTCCGCTCCTCACGGTTGGAACAGGACCGACCACTCTCTATCCCACAACGCTGCATACGGACACGGCGTTTCTGCGCGCCGACCATCGCTTCAGCCCGAACGATCAGCTCAATGTGCGATACAGCTACTACAAACTCAGCAGCCTCAACGCAAGAGGTGCTGGAAGCCTCAATACGGTGAGCAACGGCACCTCCGTCTTCGACACCAACCATACGGTGGCCGTCAGCAACATTGCTACGCTATCGCCGCGAACCTTCAACGAGACACGCGGACAATTCATCTACGACAGCCTGAACGCACCGCCGAACGATCAGGTCGGCCCAGTGGTGACGATCTCCGGAGTCGCAACCTTCGGACGTTCCGTATCCTCACCCACAGCGCGGCTCAACTATCTGGGCGAGATCGTAGATAACCTGGTGATGGAGCGCGGAGCACACACCTTCAAGGCCGGCGTGGACTTCCTCTACAACGACGACACCATCACCTATCCGCAATCATTGCGTGGTTCCTACACGTTCTCTTCCCTCGCGACCTTTCTCAGCGGCACCTATAACTCGCAGGGCTACACCCAGAACTTCGGAGTGCCCACAGTCCAGCAGAGCAATCCCAACGTCGGCTTCTATGCGCAGGACGAGTGGAAGATTTCGCCATCCTTCACGTTGAACGCCGGCGTCCGGTACGACCTTGAGTTCCTGCATACGATCAACACCAATACCGGCAATGTCTCGCCTCGTATCGGTTTCGCCTGGGCGCCCTATGCCAATCGCGGAACCGTGGTGCGCGGCAGCTATGGCCTCTTTTACGACCGCATCCCGCTGCGTCCACTGGCCAACGCACTGCTCTCGGCACACAACACTACCGATCCCAATCAAGCAGCCCTGCTGAGCTATACCTTCTCTCCTGGGCAGGCAGGAGCTCCTGTATTTCCTGATGTAGCCATTGCTCCACCAGCGGGAGCGGTCGAAAACTACTCCACGATGAATCCCAGCATCCAGAACCCTTTCTCCCAACAGGCAAGCCTGGAGATCGAGCAGCAGATTCTAAAGACCGAGACACTGGGCATCAGCTACCAACACCTGCGCGGAGAGCACCTCATCGGTTCGATCAACACCAACATCAACCTCGATGGAACGCGGCCCGATCCAACACGCGGCAACATTAAGCCTTACAGCTCGGCCTTCGATTCGTACTTCGACGCGCTGGAAGTTTCACTGCAGCAACGTCCTTTGCCCTGGGGCTCGGCGCGGCTTTCCTACACCTACTCCAAGGCAATCGACAATATCAGCGAGTTCTTCTTCAGCGCTCCCATCAACAACTTCAATCTGCGCGAGGACCGTGGCCGTTCCGACGACGACCAGCGTCATCGCCTCGTCTTCGATGCAAGCCTGACCTCCTCCACCAAACCCGCCAACGGTTGGGTCGATCACGTGACACACGGCTGGCGGCTCGGAGGAATTCTGCAGTACTACTCGCGTCTTCCTTTCAACGTCACCACCGGCGCAAATACAAAACAGGCAACCTCGCAAAGACCCTGCGCCGCGGGCTTCAGCCTCACGGCGAACGGAGGCTTGAACCCTTGCACCGAGGCTCTCCCGGGTGCCGTCATCGGCCGCAATACCGGCACCGGCTTTGACTTCTTCAGCCTGAACTCGCGTCTCAGCCGCACCTTCACGCTGACAGAACGAGTCAAGCTGGAAGGCATGGCCGAGGCCTTCAATGCGCTCAACCACCGCAACGACATGATCCCGAACGGTACCTTCGGCACAGGCAACTATCCCACCAAACCCAACGAGACCTTTGGTCAGGCAACAGCGGTTGGCGATCCCCGAAGCATTCAACTTGCCGTTCGATTGAGCTTCTAAACCAGGCTGGTTGAGCCGGCCCCTCGGCCGGCTCAACCGGACGGAGACACCCTATGCCGACCGCACCTGCCTCAAAAGGTTTAGATCATCGCACCGTCTGGCGCTGGCACTTCTATGCCGGCCTCTTCTGCATTCCGTTCGTCCTGTGGCTTTCGGTCACCGGCACGATCTTCCTCTTTCATCCGCAGATTCAACAGTGGCTCGACCGGCCCTACGATCACCTCTCCACCATAGGCCCGGAAGCCTCGGTTAACTCTCAAGTGCGAGCCGCACTGGCAACGATTCCCGGCTCCCGGCTTCATGCCTACCAATTGCCCTTTACTCCGCACTCGCCCGCACAAGTGCTCGTTGATAAAGACCTGCACGAGTTCCGCATTTACGTGAACCCTCGCACGCTCCAGGTGCTCAAGACGGACGACGAAGACAAACGCATCGACAATTTAGTCTCTCGCCTTCACGGCGAACTGCTCATCGGAAGATACGGCTCATGGATCGTTGAACTCGCTGCCTCATGGGCCGTCGTCATGATTCTGACCGGCCTCTTCCTTTGGTGGCCGAGCAACGCCAGTGGCCTCGCGGGAGTGCTCTATCCTCGCCTGCATCAGGGCCAGCGCATCTTCTGGCGAGACATCCACGCCGTCACCGGAATCTACGTCTCATTCTTCGCGCTCTTCCTGCTCTTTACCGGGCTACCCTGGGCCAAAAGCTGGGGAGCGTATCTCAAAGCCGCCAGGCATCTCAGCAATGGACATGCTGTGAAGCAGGATTGGACCACGAGCAGCACCGACATCATCGCAACTCGCGCCTTGCAAACCAGCAACAGCGACAGTGATATGTCCAGCATGCCGGGCATGGATATGAGAGAGACTCCCACCCCTGTATCTCACCATGACAGCTCCCTTGCAGCCGCAGACGTTTATCTTGCTATCGATAGGATGGTCGTCACCGTCGCACCGCTCGGCCTTGCCAATCCTGTCCTGGTCTCTCCTCCCACAAAGCCCAGCGGAAACTGGACGGCAAAGTCCGACACGCGTGACCGTCCGCTTCGCGTCGAGCTTACCCTCGACCCCACGACTGGAGCCATTCTCAAACGCACTGACTTTCGCGCAAAGCCCTGGCTGGACCGGATCATAGGCACCGGCATCGCCGCGCACGAGGGCCAGCTCTTCGGCTTGGCGAACCAGATGCTCGGTCTCTTCACCACTGCCGGACTGGTTACACTCAGCCTAAGCGGCCTGGTGATGTGGCGTCGCCGCAAGCCAGAGGGAGTGCTCGGTGCCCCCGCACCGATTCGCCGCGTTCGTTTCTCAGCAGGGCTCATCGCCCTGCTGATTGCGTTCGGGCTCTACTTCCCGTTTCTCGGCGGCTCGATGATTCTCGTCGCTCTCACGGAACGCTTTCTACTGCGCCGCGTGCCCGCAGCTCAGAGATGGTTGGGGCTCAATACGATCCAAGCCTGAGCAAACTTCTATGCAGAATTCAACGCGCGGATGTACACCATCGCATCGCTTCCCTCGCCATAAAAGTCCTTATCGATATGCAGGAACCGATACCCCATCCGCTCATAGAAACGAATCGCCGCAGAGTTGTCCGTATACACGTGCAACCACATCGAGAGACAACCCGCGTCTCTGCACTCTGCTTCCAGACACTTCATCAGCAGGTGTGCAACACCGTTCCGCCGATACGCAGGATCTACATCCAGAGTCACAACGTACCCCATGTTCTCCTGCTCGACATGAGCAATGCAGAAACCGACGAGGTCCTTATCTTTTTCCGCCACTACAACACGCGCCACCGCGGCTTCAGCAGAGTGCCGCATCATCTCGCGCGTAAACCGAAACTGCGACGTGAAACAGACCTCATCGAGCCGGAACATCGCTTCGAGATCGCCCTTAAGATATCCCCGCAACACGCAATCGATCATGCGCTGGCCATCTCCGCGATCATGGGCTGCCCTAGGTCAATTCGCGCATCCACCGCGTCTTCCAGAGTGATCAGCCGATGCGCCGCCTTCAGTGCCTCTTCCTCATCCCGGCTCAGCCCTCGATCCGTAGCCCGACCTGTAGCCCGATCCGCGGCCTGCGCAGATTCAGTTGTCATCAGCACATCGAACGTGCGACCGCCCATCGCGCCCATGCGCCACAACCAGGGCAGCAGACTCCGGCTCACGCAGAGATGAGTCACCTCAGGACACAGCGTCCGCGCAAGCCTCGCCGCCATGCGCTCAGCCTCTTCCGTTTTCGTTGCCCGTGCAAAGACGTCGCCAGGTCTGCGACTCCGTTGAACATACGCCTCGAATTCAGGCGAGCAGAGATCCATCAGGTAGGCCGTGCACTCTTCGGACTCCGCAGTAGCCCGCGGTGTCTCGTGGCGAAAACAATCCATCACATCGCAACTGGCACAGCTTTGTACCTGCCGCGCAGCACGTACGCCAACGATCTGATCCAGCGGTACGAAGGTTGAAGTCACGGCAACACTGGAAGAAGAATTCTGCCACTCGACGATCAGTTCTTCTCCGCTCATCCACGCTTTGATGCGTGTCTTTTCCCGCACACGAAAGCGAAGATCAATATAGTTCCACGCCACCGTCGCATCATGGATCGGAGCATTCGGCATCTTCACGGAGTGCGCATGACGCTCAACGATCTCGCAACCACTCCTCAGCGCAAGACCATAAAGCGCATTCGAAAGCTGGCATAGCCCGCCACCAATCGCCGGAACGACACAGCCCTGCTGCAGCATCCTGCCTGTAACGAATCCCTTGCGTTTACTAGCTTTGCCCACCTGCTGCCAGAAGCTGAAAGTTCCCCCGGCCTCGATCACGACGCCGTTTAAACGCAGGCAGGCACGGCGCAGATTTTCCACCTTGCCAAGCTCAAACCGCCGCTCACGCCGGTCCGCATCGGACCAGAGACGCGAACGCAACTCGTGGTTTGACCGCCATTCTTCCTCGGGATATCTCTCGACCGGCCAGCGGCGAGCCGTATAGCCCAGATCGTATACGCCACGTTGCGCACGCAAGATCCAGACTTTGAGGGCAAAGAGGGCTGCCTCCCATCGCGTAGGAGTCTTACGGCCTACGTCATGAGCCACACCCGCGACAAGTTCCACCGCTTGCCTCACCCAAAAGGATTAGACCGCAACTGTAAAGCTATCCTCAGTGCGTGTCACCGCGCGATACAGCGTATCGCGCTCGTACGGCACGCGACCAGCCTCGGTAATAAGGCGTACAAGATCCTGCCGGCGTAATCCCTGTGGGGTCTTCGCACCGGCATCATGGTAGATCTTCTCTTCCACCACCGTGCCGTCGATATCGTCCGCACCGAAGCGCAGCGAGATCTGCGCCATCTTCGGCGTCACCATCTGCCAGTAGCTCTTGATGTGCGCGAAGTTGTCCAGCAGCAGACGGCTCACGGCAATCTGCCGGATATCCGTCATGCCGGTCGACTTCGGCAGATGCCCCAATGCCGTGTTCTCCGGATGGAAGCTCAGCGGAATAAACGTCTGGAAGCCGCCAGTCTCGTCCTGCACCGCACGCAGCTTCAACAGATGATCGACACGATCTTCATCGTTCTCAATGTGTCCGTAGAGCATCGTCGCATTCGACCGCAGACCCGCCTTGTGCGTAAGCCGCGCGGTCTCGAGCCACTCGCCGCCATCGATCTTGTGATCGCAGATGATGTGCCGTACGCGATCCGCGAAGATCTCCGCACCGCCGCCAGGGCAGGAGTCCACACCCGCAGCCTTCATCCGATCGAGGGCCTCTTCGATCGTCATTTTGCCGCGCTTGGCGAGAAATGCAATCTCCACCATCGTGAAAGCCTTGATATGAACCTGCGGATAGCGCTCCTTCAAGCCGCTGACCAAGTCCATGAAGTATTCAAACGGAAGATCCGGATGCAGACCGCCGACGATGTGAAACTCCGTCACCGCCTCGGTCAACCCCTTGCCCGCAGTCTCCCAGGCCTCTTCAAGCGCCATCGTGTAAGTATCGGCTGCGCCCTTCTTGCGCCCGAAGGCACACAGACGGCAGGAGGCGACACAGACATTCGTCGGATTGATATGGCGATTCACGTTGAAGTAAGCAAGATCGCCATGCATCCGCTCGCGAACCAGGTTTGCCATCCAGCCCACGGCCAAGATGTCGCCGCTGCGATACAGCGCGACCCCGTCTTCAAAGCTCAGCCGCTCGCCGCGCTGGACCTTGTCCGCGATCGGCTCCAATGCCGGATCGTCGGTCTGAAAGGAATGGCGCGGACGGTTGCTGATAGCTTCGGTGTTCATCACATTCATTCTAGACCTCCGGGGCGATCGAGAGTCGAAAAGTCAGACCTGAAGGTCGGTCCAACCCCCACCCGGAGATGCCTCAATCGCCTGACTTGGCTCCGCCAACGGAAACTCCTTCTTCGCTACAAATGCCATCTTCATACCGGAAAAGGCGATGAAGATGGCACTTGGCAGACCTACTTACACTCTTACTTCGCCGACGAAACCTCGGTCGCGACCATCTGAGGCTGCACCACCATCCCGTCAAACAACGTAGCGCCGATCAGGTGATCGCCCACGGGACGAACAAATCGCAGGTTCCAGCCGCTCTCCCAATAACTGACCTTGTGGTCCGGCACACTGACCCCAAAAGAGAACGTAGAGCTCTCAGAGGCCACCAGGACTCGGTGATTGGCAGCATCATAGAAGACGCCGGCCACATTCTTTACATAGAGATTAGGCAGCGTCTTCCAGGACTTCCCTTGGTCCATCGAGCAGAACACACCCTCCTGGCCTCCGACCCAAAGTCCCTCCTGCCCGTCAACCGCGATCGTCGCAATCTGCGTCAGGTCTTCCGGCAGGCTGACCGTACTCCAGGTTGCACCTGCATCCGTCGACAGCTCGATGTTCTTCAACCCGGCAACCATGATCGTCGACTTCACAGCGGCGACGAAGTGCGGGTCAGGGAGGCGTAGAGAAGTGATCGGTGTCCAGGTATGCCCATCGTTCTCACCACGCAGCAACCCTTCAGAGGTCCCCGCATAGACAATGTCATCGTCTTCAGAGAGAGAGTAAATAATCGCACTGAAATTCGGAGGTCCAGCTACGACAGCAGGCTTCTTCGCCCGAGCCGCGCCCTTGGCTACTACCGTCCGCTTCTGCGGCGCATGCGCTGCTTTCGACTTGGCTGCCGTCTTAGCCTTTACAACCTGGGCTGCCGCCGGTTGAAGCAGCGCTCCGGAGTCCGTCCAGCCCGAATCTCCAAGCCGGAAGATACCGTGTGCCGTTCCCGCAAGCAGTGTTCCCTCCGGCGTCGAAACCAGGCTGAAGACATCGCGGCCACCGAGGCCGGCACTCTGCTGCTCCCACCGTATGCCGCCGTCGAGGCTCTCAAAAACGCCCCCTATCTCCTTGCCGTTCGCCACGCCTACATAGATCCTGGCCCTGTTGTGAGAGTCCATCGCAAAAGACGTCACCTGCTGCGTGGAAAAGCCTGCATTCGACGCAACGAAGCTGGTGGCTGAATCTTCGCTGCTCAGCACGCCCCCCCGATCGGTTGCCAGCAAAACATGACTGGGGTTCTTCGGGTCTACATAAATATCGTTCACGACAATGTCTGGCCCGGTCATGAGTGAAAAGGTCTTGCCACCATCCTGCGTGCGGTACAGGCCCTCTGTCGTGCCTGCATAGACGGTCTCGGGATTGGCGGGGTCTTGCAGCAGCTTGCGCGTCCTGCGTGCCGTGGACGGAATCCCCTGGATCTTCTTGAACTCTGCTCCTGCATCCAGGCTCTTGTAGATGCCCGAGCAGGCACTCGCATAAACGACATGGGACTTCGCAGGGTCGATGATGATCGAAAAGACATCCGAGTCATCGATAAGGCCCTTCTTGATATTGTCCCAATGTTCGCCGCCATCCACCGTCTTCCAGGGCAGATGCCACGTTCCTGCATAAATGATCTTGGGGTTCACAGGATCGATCGCCAGGGACTCCACCTCGTGGATCTCCTTGCTTCCCTCGGGGCTGATCAGTAGCCAGTGCTTGCCATTATCCGTGCTGCGGTAGATGCCCTGCAGCGTGCCTGCAACAACTACATCCGGATCGGACAAGGACTGCGCCATCGAACGGATCGACTGCCCGCGCATCTCGGCCTGCGCATACCAGTTCCTGCCGCCATCCTCGCTGAGGTACAAACCGCCATCGGTATGGCCGACCTCGAAGGCGCCCACCATCAGGTGCTTCGGGTTCCGGGGATCGATCAGAATGTGGTCGAGCACCAGGTCGTCGCGCTTGTCGATGCGCGATACCCGTGCCCACTTTGTGCCACCATCCATGGACTCATACAGCCAGCCGGTAGCCGTCCCTAGATAAAGATGCCTGGAGTTGCTGGGGTCCGCCGCAAACGAGCGGGCATAGCCACCATAGGGGCCCAAAGGAAACCACGTTACCGCGTGCATCGCGGTGGGCATGATTCCCAAAAATACAACCGACATACCGAGTCTGCGTAACGTCCGCCAAATCATTCTGTTCCTGTGACCTCGTACTATTAAACTTAACTGCTTCCGCCGCCGATTGCACTCTTCTAAAGCACTCCCCGGAATTGTGCCTCAAGAGAGATACCTGAGTAATGACCGTTACACCCAAAAGAGACGGCTGGCTGGGACATCCCAGCCAGCCGTAGTTGTGTCAGCTTCCGTAAATTCCCGGACGCTTACTTACGACGGTGCCGTGCGGCGGGCAGAGGTTCCCGCGGCGTAGGCCTGACGGAACCCTCATCTACAGCGGTGAGCCCTGAGCTATCGAAGCTGGCGCCAGCCGGGATAAGGGTCGTCGTCGCGCTTCTTGCGTCGTCCGTGCCCGTATACACCGAGATGCGTGAGGCATCGATTCCCTTTTCGCCCACCAGGTAGGCCTTCTCATTCACCGCGCGCTCCGCGGCTTTATGATCGCCCATATTTTCGCCATCCGCAGCGTTGCCGACAACCGCCAGCTTGGACTGAGGATCACGCTGTACGCTGAGAGCAATGTCATCAAGGCAGGCCTTGGCTTCATTGTCCACACGCGTCGGACGCCTTGCATCACGGCTGAACGAGATCGAGCAGAGGCTGCTGGTCGTTGCCGCCGGAGGAGGCGGTGCCGGCGCAGCGATCATGACAGTCGCGGTCTGCGAAGCAGTCTGCCGTCTGTCGTCCACCACATCGCAGGTCACAGTGATCGTCGACCCGGCAGCAGCTCCGTCCGTCGCCAAAGTAGCCGTTGAGGTATTGCCGCTGACCGTTCCAGCCGTAGCGCTGTAGCTGTAATGCAGAGGACGGTTTTGTGGGCTGACACCGTTGGCCGTAATCGTCGAGGACTCGCCCGGATTCACGCTCGAGGGATTCGCCGAGCAACTGACCGTTGGCGGATCAAAGTTCCGAATCGTAAACTGCGTCGTGCAGTCGGCCATCTCGTAAGGCTTGTTCCCCTGCGAAACATGACCGCGCACGGTGTAGGTTCCAGGAGGCAGAGCCTGGGTGTTGACGCTCACGACATCCGAGGTTCCGGAGACAGGGAAACCCTGTGCCGACCATGTGTAGTTCGCGTCCTTCTTCGGATTCATCTGGCCGGCTGTTCCGGTGATCGTAACAATATCGCCCGGATAGATGGGTCCCGTCGGGACTGTTACCTCGCAGCCATAGGTGATTACAGCCTTCCAGCTCTCACCAGAAGGATGGATCACGACACCGGCGCTGATATCGACCCCTTTAAGGCCGACCTTGCCTCCCAGAAAGGCAGTCTGAAAATCAGGAATGCCACCGGTATAAGGAGTGCCAAAGTCAGCATGAGCGTAGCGGAAATCTGCCTGGATCACGCGAACGCTGATCCGGCGCCCCCAAAGCGGTGTGTCGTAGTCCAGGCCGCCGCCCACGGTGTAGGCCGGACCCCAGGTCCAGGGCTCGTGCTCAAACTGTGCTCCATCGTTGTTCGGTCCTACGATCGCCCCAGCGCCAAACAAGGCATGCGCAAACGGAGTGAAGTTCTGGATGGGAAAACGAACAATAGGACCGGCCGACAAAGAATCGAAGCCGTCGTTATTGCCGCCGTTATCGCCCGTCCCGTGATGCAGGACAAAAGAAGCCTCAGCGCCGACATGATGAGTAAAAAAGTAAGCACCCGACACAATGCCACCGGCGGCAATCGAGGTATAGGGGAGATTGAACGGCTCAACCTGCCCATGCGCATTGAAATAGGAATACCCGAGGAAGATGTTATAACGCGGAAGAGTATCTCCCGAGGGAGCCGTTATGTTGGGCATTCTCTGCGCATTCAAGCTCGCAACTCCAAGGCTGAGCGCACTCACAACTAATAGACACCGGCCAATATTGCGAAATGGGCGATAGGACATGAAATTCCCCATAAGTTGAAGATGAAATAGATACAGCGGATGACGCTACGCTTTTACTTACGTTACGCCTTACTTGTCGGTTGATGTGTATGATTCGCAAAAGTTTGACACAGATGCCCCATCTCTATCTAGCAAAAAGAAATAGCTTCCTGTAACTTCCGCGACCCTGTTTTTCTTGGCTCTATAGTACTTCATCCAGGGTCATTTATAGATAAGGCTCTAAACGACTTGTGCATGACAGATTAAAAACACGCAAACCATTGAACAAAATGGGTTTGCGAGAACTATTCCATCCAAAAGGAAGTAACTCTAACATCTTACAACCTTCGCAATTGTTGCTATTACGCAACTAGCCCAGCGAAAAGCTTCCCTGGCTTCAGCACGCTTTGAAGTTACTTTGTCACTAATATCTGAAACGATACCTCCTGCCTCCATTCATAAAATCCAGCCTATTTAAATGGAAATAGTAAGCAGCATCAATTCCGCTTCATCGAACGCTGAAATTGCCGCGCATCATCGAAACTTAGAACACTTAGGGTCTGCCATCAAAGCATGAATGCAGCGTGCAACTACTCTGCTGTGGCGAGAAACCGGACACATACCCTCAAACAAAAAACGGCTGGCTGGGGATAATTTCCCAGCCAGCCGTTGGTGTATAGCTTCCGCTGATTACTTAGCGTTAGCCCTTGTGGTGGTGACGGTGACCAGCTCCGAGCGACTTGCGGGGCTGAACCTTGATTGCGCTCTCATCCACAGGGGTGAGACCGGTCGTGTCCAGCGTAGCGCCTACGGGGATGATGGTCGTTGCTGCGCTCTTGTCACCAGCAGAGCCGGTGTAGACCGAGATGCGCGAGGAGTCGACACCCTTTTCAGTTACCAGGTATGCCTTCTCGTTCACAGCACGCTCAGCAGCCTTGTGCTCTGCCATCTTCTCGTTTGCTGCAGCGTTACCGATAACAGCCAGCTTGGCCTGCGGATCGCGCTGAGCGCTGAGGGCGATGTCGTCAAGGCAAGCCTTGGCTTCATTGTCCACACGCGTCGGGCGCTTCTCATCGCGGTTGAAGGCGATGGTGCAGAGGCTGCTCGTGGTGACCGGGGTCGGAGCAACCACAGGAGCCGCAACCGTAACGGTCGTCATCTGCGAAGCAGACTGGCCTTTGTCATCAACTACGTTGCAAGTCACGGTAACCGTGCCAGGAGCAACGCCAGCCGTGGTGAGGGTGGCCGTTGAGGTGTTGCCGCTGATCGAACCAGCCGTGGCGCTGTAGCTGTAGGTCAGAGGACGGTTCTGCGGGCTGACGCCACTGGCCGTAATCGTCGAAGGATCACCGGGGTTCACCGTCGAGGGGTTAGCCGAGCAGCCTACTGTCGGAGGAGCGAAGGGGGTGACAGTGAACTGAGCCGAGCACTCTGCGTTCTGGTAAACCTTGTTACCCTGTGAGATCTTGCCCTTCACAGTGTAGTTACCAGGCTGGAGCGACTTGGTGTCGATGCTCGCAACATCCGCAGATCCGGAGACCGGACCGGAATCCGAGGTCCAGGTGTAGTTCGTCTTACCCTTCGGCGCCAGGTTGGTGGAAGTTCCGGTAATCGTGACCACATCGCCGGGGTAGATCGGACCGGTGGGAGCTGTCACAGCGCAGGCATAGGTAACAGGCGGCGGCGGAACAACGCTGCCGATGTGCCACAGGATACCGGTGCTGAGATCAACACCGTTCAGGTTCGCGCGACCACCCAGCCAGGGAGTTCCATAAACAGGAGGAACCGTGGTGAAGGGGGGAGTGACCGTCGTAGCAACCGGACCGAAGTCAGCGTGAACATAACGGAAGTCAGCCTGGAACAGGCGAATGCCGAGGTGGTGATGGAAGAGCGGGGTGTCATAGTCCATACCGCCGCCGACCGTCAGGGCAGGGCCATATGTCCAGGGCTCGTGCTCAAACTGAGCAAAGTTGTCGTTGTTCGGTCCCAGGAGGCGACCGACGCCGACAAGGCCGTGAGCGAAGAGCGTGAAGTTCTGCATCGGAGCACGGAAGATAGGACCAGCCGACAGAGAGTCAAAACCGTCGTTGGACTGTCCACCGTCTCCACCGAAGCCGTGATGGCTGACGTAGATCACTTCACCGCCAACATACTTGTTGAAGTAGTAGGCACCGGAACCGATCGCACCCACGTTGATCGACGAGTACGGAATATCCGACGGCTTCACTTCTCCATGGGCGCCAAAGTACGAGTAACCCACGAAGAGATCAACTCGTGAAGGATTGGGCCCACTAGGGGCGGTTGTGCTGGGCGCGGTCTGCGCGCTCAGGCTCACTATTCCAAAGCTGACCGCACTGGCTGCCAGCAGGCACCGGCCGATACTACGAAACGGGCGATAAGACATTCGACAATCCTCCACTAATGACGTGCTTACATGTTCTGCTTTTGCGGACTCAGTTCGAGCTATGATCCGCTTACGTATGGGAATTCTTCAAAAGTGTAACGCAGATGTTCTCTGTGTCTACAACAAAATTCCTTACCCTGCATCAATTTAGCCATTTACCAATGAGCAAACCCATAAGTATTTGGCCGATTAGAACGGCTGCAAACTTCTAAAGCAATCGTTCCCTGCCCCAACAGCAAGCTAGACGAATGAACCTCTGCTTCCGTTACGACAAATTCAATGTGTCTCTCACCGTGCCCCGACTGCCCTGAATCTTTTCCTGCAACAAGGTAATGGCATAGAGCAGTTGCTCCGGCCGCGGTGGGCACCCGGGAACATATACGTCCACCGGAATGACCTGGTTTACGCCCTGTAGCAGCGCGTAGTTATTGAAGACACCACCTGAGGTCGCGCAGGCCCCCATCGAAATCACCCACTTCGGCTCAGGCATCTGCTCGTAAAGACGGCGGATGACGGGAGCCATCTTCTGCGAGACGCGGCCCGCAATAATCATCAGGTCGCTCTGCCGGGGGGAAGGCCGGAAGACCTCCGCGCCAAAACGCGCGATGTCATAGCGCGATCCACCCATCGACATCATCTCGATCGCGCAACAAGCCAGGCCAAAGGTCATCGGCCAGACCGAATTCTTGCGAACCCAGTTGATCGCTGCGTCCAGAGAAGCCAGAACTACACCCTCAGGCTGTTCTTCGCCCCAACTTACTTCTGCAACTTTATCGCGATTTTTGCCAAAACTATCGAGCGTGCCGAAGATATACCGGTCGTTGTGCTGAGGAACCGAGGTTGGCCGCCCACTGGTCGAAGTCTGATTTGGATCCATGCTCATAAAAATAAGTATAACGATGCGATGCCAGCTTATTTCAATACGTTGCCGCCTCTAGCGCATCTATTTTGTTCGCCTTGTCATATTTGAGCCTCGCGGGAGTCCTGAAGATGGCCCATAATGGCCCGGCAAGCACTCCCTTCGAGTTCGTTTGCGGCCCGATGAAGAAGAGCGATTGACTAGCGTGCATTCTCATCGATCGCCTCCAGCAACGCACTCCGTAGCTCCGACTCCTGCTCTTCGTTCAGCCGCATCCCGCCATGCGTGAGGTAAAACACATCGATGGCCGTCTCTCCTTCCGTATCGACGAGCGCCACTTCGACGTTGTGCCCTGACGCGCTCAGGGTCAGACTGACGGCGCGCAGCAATCCCGGCACGTCCTGCGCAACGATCTGCAGCAGCGTACTGTGGCTCGAAGCCGTCTCATCGAAGTCGATCTTCGTCTCCACCGTAATGCGTGGAGCTCGGCGACGACTGCGGCGGCGGCCGCTGAGCATCTTCTCTACCGAGGCACGCCCCGCCACCAGCTCCCGCACACTTTCCACAAACCTCTCGCGCTCGCTCACATTCAGCTCGAGCGTGCGAAAAGTATCGGTAAACCGAAAGCTGTCGACCACCACCCCGGCCGCATTGGCAAAGGCATCAGCCGTTACTACGTTCATCCCCCACGCAGCCAGAGCGGAAGCCATACCCGCAAATAGACGCGGCCGATCCCGCGTGACCAGGGTAATCTCGCTCATGGACGTCCCATAGTTGCAGGAGATCTGGAACGGCTCCTCGTCAAAGTGCGTCGTCATCTCGAAGTGACGGCGAATCTCCTCGGCGGAGCGTGTCTTCAGGTACCGCTCGGGAAAGCCCTCCAGAAACTGCTCGGCCTCGGCTTCCCGCTTCGGCAACAAGGCCAGCACACGGGCGATGCGCTCGTCCCTGCCGCGCGTGCTGACGCGCTCTTCATCGACATTGCGATCGAGCTGGTTGGCCGCATTCATCGATAGCCGCCAGAGGTTCTCCGCCTTCCACGGCGTAAGCGCATCCGGATGCACGGCCTGGATATCCGCATAGGTAAATAGCGTCAACATGCGCAGAGACTCATGCGTCTGCACCTTGCCTGCAAAGACGCGCACCGTCTTCGCGTCGAAGATGTCCCGGCGCAACGCCGCGGACATCTCCAGATGCGTTTCGATCAACCGCATCACCAGAGCGGAGTCGTACGCATCCATCTCCAGCCTCACCAGCACGCCCTTGGCCATGCGCGCGCTTTCGATGGCGTGGTCGCCCCCGGCCCGGCCCTTGCCTGTGTCATGCAGCAACGCCGCCAGGTAGAGCAACCCAGGATTTTGCAGCTCTCGAATCATCGAGCCAAACTTGACGCGCCACTCCGGTGCATTCGGCCCAGGATCGCTCTCCAGCCCATGCAGCGTGTCCACCACGACAAAGGTGTGCTCATCCACCGTGTAGCGATGGTAGGCATCGCGAATCACCAGGGCATCGATACCGTGAAACTCGGGGAGAATCAACTCCAGCAACCCCAGAGCGTGCATCGCACGCAGGGCCATTCCCGCACGCGCTCCCGTGAGAATCGCGGACAGCTTGCTCCACAGTGCCGGCCCTTCTTCCAGATAAGCCGACAGACGAGGCAGTGCAGCCGCAATCCGCTCTTCGCTCTCTGTGGAAAACGCAGCCCCTGTCTTTGCCATCGCGGCAAACGCAGCCAGCACGGTATCCGGATCGGCTGCGGGATCAGCCGCCCCTGCTGGATCGAGTACGATTCGCCCGTCCTTCAGGCGAAAACCGGGCACCGGCACAAGCTTTACGCGGCGGAGTTCACTCTCCCGCACCAATCCATTGACTTCCAACTCGCGCAGCAGGCGACGCTCGACGATGCGCGCATGGCGAAAATAAGCCCGCATCCAATACGCCGCATCGATTTTGCCGCCGTCGGCACGTCGGCCCAGGCCAATGCCCTGCTCCGCCGCTGCATCCTGTGCCAGCCAATCCAACGTATTGTCGTCGCGATCATGCCTGTAGTGCAGGAAACATCGCACCGCGGCCAGGAACGCCAGGGCCTCTTCAAACTCGCCATCGCCCTTGCCAACATCGGGAGAACGTCCCTGCAGCATCCTCAGCCAGCCACAGACGTGCGCATCGCGCAGGCCGCCGGGACAATCCTTGATATGCGGCTCCAGATGGAAGAGCGTGCCGCCATACTTCCCGTGCCGCTCACGCGTCAGCGATGCAATCTCCGAACGAATCGCCTTCGCATCGCGCACCATCAGCTTGTTGCGAATCTTGTCGTCCAGCTTCGCAAAGATGGCCGCGTCGCCCGTGATGGGCCTTCGATCCATCAGAGACAGCCCGAACTCAGCGTTCTCCGGCGCAAAGCGTTCGCACTCCGCCAGGGCTCGCGTCATCGGAGAGGCGCGCATGCCGCAGTCCCACAGCGCCTGCGAGACACGCCGGATGGCATCCTTCGCGCGAAGGGCCTCCCCTTTTTCAGCGCAGAACAGCATGTCGATATCGGAATGGGGAAACAACTGCGCGCGGCCATACCCACCAATGGCCACAATGGCAATTCCCTTTGCAAATCGAGGTTCGGCTGCGACCTCCACAGCCCACAGCCGCCGGATGAACGCATCTACCAGGTCCGAACGCGATCCTGCCACGGCAAGGCCGCTGTCCCCGACCTCAAAGTCGCGGCGAATCTGCCCCATCAACCGCTCATACTCCGCGCGCATCGTATCGTCGTTCGTCGCCGTCACCCCACGTGTTCAGCTTTGGTTCGTCCCCCAACTACTAATCCAGATGCAGCAAAGACTGGAAAGCATAGATCAACCATGCCGCATGGGCTCTTAGCCATGCTCTTCCAGTCCTTGCCCCACCCATCGACACTACAAATAAAACAACACCTACAGCGCAATCTCTCCGCGCTCGTCGTTGCGGATTCGGATCGCTTCATCGACCTTCGAGACGAAGATCTTGCCGTCGCCGATACGCCCCGTCCGCGCTGCCGTAATGATGGCTTGAATGGCCTTCTCCGCCATGTCGTCCATCACAACCAGTTCGAGTTTCACTTTCGGCAGAAGGTCCACCGCATACTCGCGGCCACGGTAGAACTCCGTGTGTCCCTTTTGCCGTCCATGGCCGCGGGCTTCGAAGATCGTAATCCCCGCGATACCAAGCTCCACCAGCGCATCTTTTACCGCATCCAGCTTCGAAGGCTGAATCACCGCCTCAATCTTCTGCATATCCTTCTCGCTTTTCCTGTTTCCTGTTCTCTACTCTAAGCCGCTTCCCAGTCATAGCCCTCTTCGCCATGTTGCGAGAGATCCAAGCCTTCGCGTTCATCATCTTCGCTCACACGAAGACCCATCAGCTTATCAACTACAAACAGAATTATCAGAGTGCCCACAATGGAAAGTGCCCAGGCGATGACAACACCCACCAGCTGGTTCACCACCTGGCCATGATTTCCTTCAAAGAAACCTGTCGCCTTGCCCGCTCCGAAGATCGGGTTGATGACCGAATTGGCAAACAAACCCGTCAGAATCGCACCCAGCGTTCCGCCCGCTCCGTGAACGCCGAAGGCATCCAGAGAATCGTCATAGCCGAAGATGTTCTTGACCTTCACAACCATGAAGAAGCAGAACACGCCCGCGATCAAGCCAATCCAGAGAGCATTCATCGGGGTAACGAAGCCGGAGGCCGGAGTAATAGCCACCAGGCCTGCCACCGCCCCCGAGATGCCACCCAGAGCGGAGGGCTTGCCGTTGCGAATCCACTCCGCAGCCGCCCAGCCGATCGCCGCAGCCGCAGCGGCGAAGTGCGTCGCCACAAAAGCCGAGGTCGCCAGACCGCTTGCGCCCAGTGCCGAACCGGCGTTGAAACCGAACCAGCCCACCCACAGCAAACAAGCACCAATAAAGCTCAGAACCACCGAATGCGGAGGCATGGCCTTCTTCGGATAGCCCAGCCGTTTGCCGAGATACAGAGCCGTCACCAGCGCGCTGACACCGGAGGTCACATGAACCACCGTTCCGCCCGCAAAGTCCAGGCAGGGAAACTTGCCGCCGGCAGCGTTCAGAAGGCCGCCAATACCCCAGACCATGTGCGCCATCGGGCTATAGACGATCAACGCCCACAGCACCATGAACACCAGCATGGCGGAAAACTTCATCCGCTCGGCAAACGCGCCGGTAATCAGCGCGGGGGTAATGATCGCAAACATCAACTGGTAGACCATGAAGGTCTGGCCCGGAATCGTCGGTGCGTAGTCCTTGATCGGCGAAATCCCAACACCGTGCAGGAAGACGTTATGCAGGCCGCCGATAAAGGCGTTGCCCGTGCCGAACGCCAGCGAATAGGTCACCAGGGCCCACAGCACCGTGATCACGGCCATCATCGCGAAGGTCTGCATCATGGTGCCGAGGATATTTTTCTTGCGGACCAGGCCGCCATAGAACAGCGCCAGTCCCGGGCCGCTCATCAGCAGCACCAACGCCGCGCTCGTAAGCATCCAGGCGTTATCGCCCGCGCTTTGAGCTGCTGCAATTGCCGCTGCCTGATCGGATGCGGTCTTCTCAAGAGCTGCGATACGATCGGCCGCAGCCGGAGTCTGGGCCATGGCGACTCCTGTCACCATCAACCCGCACATGACCAATGCCAGCGCACATAACGCCTTCATTCTGCTTTTCGAGTACAGCTTTGCCACCCAGCGCATGGGACGATCACCCTTTCGCAAGTAAAGAACACCAGTGAAAAAACTTTAGGACCCAGTGAATAAAAGGCTACCGGCATCTGCACCCGACCTCGGCGCAGCCCATGAATATACGTTCCCCGCAGGCCATTTTGGGCCCGGAAGACACCTTGCTTTTGAACCAGTTCCGTCTACTTTACATCATGTTTACACGTTGATTCACAGGGAGAGGGCTCCTTACCGCAAAACCCTTTAGTCTTACTCTATGTCTTCCTCCACCGCGCATCACACATCCTGGGCCGAACTCCCCGTAGAACAGCTTGATTCCTTGGTCACCCGGCAGTTTGTTACCGGGTCGCAGGTCATGCTGGCTCGTCTTGAACTTAAGAAAGGCAGTACAGGACCGCGTCACGTGCATCCTAACGAGCAGATCTCCTACCTCGCTGTAGGAGCCATGCGTTTTTCGATCGGCGAAGAAGGTTCCGCCGAAGAAAGGATTTTCCGCGCCGGCGATGTACTTGTGATCCCCGGCAATCTACCCCATACGGCCGAGGCTATAGAAGACTCTGTGATCTTCGACATCTTTGCACCGCCACGAACAGAATGGCTTGGTCGCAATAACGGTTAGCCACTGAATGTTCATTGCATTTCAATGATTTGCAGTCTGGACGCTCTCCGTTGTTCCTGTAAGAATGCAGACAGTCTCTCAAGTATCTCTTTTTGGCCCTCAACCCGCTCCCAGCCTCTGGGAGCAACCTCTGGAGCATGAATGAGCACCGTAAAAGTCGGAAATAAGCAGCTTGGCGTCGGTCAACCCTGCTATGTCATCGCCGAGATCGGCATCAATCACAACGGCGACATCGACCTCGCGAAACGCCTCATCTCGGTCGCTGTCGCAGCCGGTTGCGATGCAGTCAAATTCCAGAAACGCACCGTAGAGATCGTCTACACCGAGAAGGAACTTGCGACGCCCCGCCCCAATCCCTTCGGCGAGACCAATGGCGACCTCAAGCGCGGCCTCGAGTTCGGTCAGGAAGATTACGAAGAGATCGACAATTTCTGCAAACAGGTCAAGATCGACTGGTTCGTCTCTCCCTGGGATGAGCCCTCCGTCGACTTCATCCAACAGTTCGACACCCCGGTCTACAAGGTCGCCTCGGCTTCTCTGACCGACGACAACCTGCTCAAGTACATCCGCAAGACCGGCAAGCCGGTCATCGCCTCCACCGGTATGAGCACCTATGCTGAGATCGATCATGCCGTCGAAGTGCTGGGCAAGGAAAACCTGATCCTCATGCACACCACCTCGACCTACCCTGCCAAGTATGAGCAGCTCAACCTGCACGCTATTCCGAACATGATTCAGCGCTACGGCGTTCCGGTCGGTTATTCCGGCCATGAAACCGGCATTCCCACCTCTGTTGCCGCCTCTGCTCTCGGTGCCTGCTGCGTGGAGCGCCACATTACGATGGATCGCGCCATGTGGGGTTCGGACCAGGCCGCCTCGCTCGAGCCCAACGGCATCTCGCGCCTCGTGCGCGATATCCGTCTGTGCGAGCAGTCCTATGGCGACGGCATCAAGCGCGTCTACGAGGAAGAGATTCCCGTCATGAAGAAGCTGCGCCGTGTCGGTGCCGCAGTCTAATTGCCTCAACCAAACAAAAGCGCCCAGTCCAAATGGATTGGGCGCTTTTGCTTGTTCCTGTTTATCCCTGGCACAGCGACCAACCGGAAACTGCCCCCGGACATCCGACTAAACTGGAAGACACATGCCCTTTGATCCCTCACAGCTTCAAACCCTGCAGGCCATCGCCTTTGATGTCGATGGCGTTCTCACGGACGGCACCCTCACCTGGTCTCCCTCCGGCGAAGAGTCCAAGAGCTTCTCCTTCACCGACATCATGGGCGTCTCGCTGCTGCGGCGGCTGGGCATCAAGATGGCGCTGATTTCAGGCGAGCCCTCACCTCTGATCGATCTCTATGCACAGAAGATGCACATCCCTTACGTCGTAAAGGGTACCCGCGACAAAGCCACCGCCCTGCGCGAGTTCGCCATCAAGTTCGAAGTCCCCCTGGAACAAACCTGCTTCTTCGGCGATGACGTCAACGACCTCTTCGCCATGGAGATCGCCGGCCTCTGCGCCTGCCCCTCCAACGCGGCAGCAGATGTACTGGCTCACGTCAGTGAACATGGTTTCGTGTCAACGCAACCCGGTGGCCACGGAGCAGTTCGCTCCTTCGCCGATGCCCTTCTCTCCGCTCGCAACCTGCGTGGTCGCGACGTCTTCCAAATGCGTCCCCCCGAATAGCCAGGTCATAGCCAATCGCCTCGAGTTCCTCTTCCTTTGTCAACGGTTTACGATAGGTGCCAATGAAGCTCTCCGATTATGTTCTGAAGTTCGTTGCCGATCTGGGCATTACGAATGTCTTTCTCGTTACCGGCGGCGGTGCGATGCACCTCAACCAGTCGCTCGGCGCGGAGTCCCGCATCACTTCGATCTGCAACTCGCACGAGCAGGCCTCTGCGATCTGCGCCGAAGGCTATGCGAAGGCCTCCAACGGCCTCGGCGTCTGCATGGTGACCACCGGCCCCGGCGGCACCAACGCGGTCACCGGCGTGGCCGGCGCGTGGCTCGACTCTACCCCGACCCTCTTCATCTCCGGCCAGGTCAAGCGCCCCGACCGCATGTTCGACGCCGTCACCGGCAAGCCGCTCGGCATGCGCCAGCTCGGCGTGCAGGAAGTCGACATCTGCTCCATCGTGGGTCCGATCACCAAGTACGCCGAGACCATCCTCGAGCCCAGGGACATTCGCTACCACCTCGAGAAGGCCGTCTACCTCGCGATGAACGGCCGCCCCGGCCCGGTCTGGATCGACATCCCGCTCGACGTGCAGGCCTCGCCCATCGACGAGACCGAACTGCGTGGCTTCGATCCCGCAGAGTACGCGCATGCGGACTTCATCCACGGAACCTCCAACATCCCTGAGGAAGTAGCCCGCGCCATCGAGGCCTTCAACGCCTGCGAGCGCCCCCTGCTCTTCGCCGGCAACGGCATCCGTCTCGCTCGCGCTGAAAAAGAATTCGAAGAACTGCGCAAGTATCTGGGCGTGCCCACGGTCGCCACCTGGTGCGCCGCCGATCTCGTCCCTTCCGACGATGCCACCTACGTAGGCCGTCCCGGCTCGGTAGCGGCTCGCGGCGCCAACTTCGCGCTGCAGAACTCCGACTTCCTGCTGGCCATCGGCGTGCGCCTGGACTTCGCGATCACCGGCTACGCACCGCACAACCTCGCTCGCGAGGCCCACAAGATCGCCGTCGACATCGACGCCGCCGAACTCGGCAAGCTGCACCCCTACCTGCAACAGCCCGTCTGCGCCGACGCCAAGGACTTCCTCACCGAACTGCTCAAGCACAAGGACAAGCTCAAGCCGCGCAACATCGACGCCTGGCTGGCCCGCTGCGCCGACTGGAAGACCCGCTATCCCGTTGTCACTGACGAGCACCGCAAGCCCGAAGGCCTGGTCTCGATCTTCAATCTCGCCGAAGTCCTCGGCGAAGAGGTCAGCCCCAACGACCGCCTCGTCGTAGGCAATAGCGGCTCCGGCATCGAGATCTACCTGCTCGCCTGCCCCACGCTGCACTCCCAGCGCCTGTACCACACCGCGGGGCTCGGCTCCATGGGCTACGCCATCCCGATGGCCATCGCAGTCTCCATCGCCAATCCCGGCCGCGAGGTCATCGCAGTCGACGGCGACGGCGGCTTCATGTTCAACATCCAGGAGCTCGAGACCATCCATCGCCTCCAGCTTCCAATCAAGTTCTTCGTCCTGAACAACGATGGCTATAGCTCCATCCGCGCCTCGCAGACGGCCTACTTCGGCAAGCCCAACATCGGCGCCGACAAGAACACCGGCCTCACGATTCCGGACCTCTCGAAGGTAGGTGCCAGCTACGGCCTAGGCACTCATGTCATCAAGGACCAGACCGACCTCCGCGCCGAGGTCCGCAAGGTCCTCGACATGAAGGGCCCAGTGCTCTGCGACGTCAACGTGCTGCCCGACGAAGTCCGCGCACCGCGCCTCCAGAGCTACCAGAAGCCGGATGGCAGCTTCGTCTCAAAACCGCTGGAAGACCTGTTCCCCTTCCTGCCACGCGAAGAGTTCCTCGCCAACATGATCGTGAAACCACTGCCGGAATAGCTCTTGCTGTTGCTCTTGCCTTTCTGGTTGTCATTCCCGCAGGGAATCTGCTTCCTGCATTTGCTGTTGTCGTTGCCTTTGCTTTTCTGGTTGTCATTCCGAGCGCAGTGAGGAACCTGCTTCCCGCTGCGCCCCAACCTCTCCTTGAGGTCCCATGTCCCACACCTACGGCATCATGCAAGGCCGTCTCTCCCCCCCGGAAGACGGCCGCTTCCAATCCTTCCCCCGCAGCGCCTGGCGCGAAGAGTTCCCCCGCGCCAAGGCCGCCGGGTTGGACTACATCGAATGGATCCACGATGCCTACGGCGAAGGCAAGGACTCCACCGGCCGCATCGCCAACCCGATCTTCACGGAAGCCGGCCTGACCGAATTCGACGCCCTCAAGCGCGAGTACAACATCGCTACCCCGGCACTCTGCGGCGACTGGTTCATGGACGTCCCGCTCATCCGCTGCTCTCCGGCGGAACGCGAACGCCGCGAGCGCCACCTGCACGACCTCATTACCATCGCGAAGCGTATTGGAGCCACTCGCATAGTACTGCCCTTCGTAGACAACTCAAAGATCAACGGCGAGTACGAACGACAGACCGTCATCGAGATCCTCAAACGCGCCCTTCCCGTCGCGGAGAAGAACGGCGTGGAACTCCACCTCGAAGCCGACTTCAACCCCACCGACTTCGCCGACTTCCTCAAGCGCATCCCGCATCCCATGCTCAAAGTAAACTGGGACTCGGGCAACAGCTCCGGCCTCGGCTACATCGCCACCGAAGAGTTCGCCGCCTACGGTGACCGCATCGGCTCGGTCCACATCAAGGACCGCTACAAGAAGCCCGAAGGCGGCGTAGAAACCCGCCCTCTCGGCACCGGTTCCGCAAACTTCGACGATGTCTTCAAGGCCATCAACAGCATCAGCTACCAGGGCGGCGTAACACTACAGGTAGCCCGCGGCGCAGACAACGACGAGGTCGAATTCATCAAGAGCCAACTCGACTTCGTAAAAAAATACTGGTAGCCGCATCCCTCTACCTTTGCTCTTGCTGTTGTTTTTGCCTTTGCCTTTGCCTTTCTTGTTGTCATTCCCACAGGGAATCTGCTTTTGCTTTTGTCGTTGCCCTTACTTTTGTCGTTGCTTTTGCCTTTCTGGTTGTCATTCCGAGCGCAGCGAGGAACCTGCTGTCTCCCGTTCTTCGTTAGCCTGCCCCAGGAGCCTTCATGCCCATCACCGCCGCCGACCTCAAGCTCAACTCCCTCTTCAACCTCGAAGGCAAGACCGCCGTCCTCACCGGCGCCTCCGGCTTCCTGGGCCGCACCTTCGCCCTGGCACTCCTCGCCAACGGAGCCCGCGTCGTCGCGCTAGGCCGCAGCGAACGCCTCCAGAGCGAAGCCAAAACCTGGGCCAACCAGTTCGGCGCGGACAAGATCTCCGTAGCGCAGATCGATATGTACAACGTCGCAGAATTAAACGAGCTCTGCGACAAGATCGCTGCGGAAGAAAAATCCATCGACATCCTCATCAACAACGCCCACGAGCTGGGCTCGGCAACCGGCTTCAACGTCCCTGAAGGCTCGCTCGAAAACTCGACCTTCGACCAATGGCAGCGCAACCTGCAAGGTGGCGTCTACTGGGCCGTGCAGACCACCCAGCGCCTCGGCATCAAGATGAAAGAGCAGCACCGCGGCTCCATCATCAACATCGCAACCATGTACGCTTCTGTCGCACCGCGCCCCCAACTCTACGAGGGCACGACCTCACTCAACCCACCCGGCTACTCCGCCTCCAAGGCCGCCCTCGCCGCCTTTACGCGCTACACGGCCAGCTTCTGGGGACGCGAAGGCGTCCGCGCCAATTGCATCTCACCCGGCCCCTTCTCCAACACCGAAGACGCCGAAGGCCAGAACTCCGTCGCCGAAGACTCTCCCTTCGTACAAAAGCTCAAGGGCTACACCGTGCTCAACCGCATCGGCCGCCCGATCGAACTCTGCGGAGCTCTGATCTTCCTCGCCTCCGACGCCAGCACCTATGTCACCGGCCAGAACCTCAACGTAGACGGCGGCTGGACCGCCGTCTAGAGGTCACCCTCCGGTAGACCTACCCCAAATTTGTCATCTCGACCGAAGGCGACGTTCTCTGTCGCCGAAGTGGAGAGACCTGCAGGTTGCTCACGCTGGCACGATTGCCTGCCGCACGGAGCCATAACCTTATCGGTCTAGATACGCGAGTATCCGTTTAGCAACGTAAAACAATCTACCCCTGTCCTTAGCGTCTAAACTACCCGCATGGATCTTCGTCTCGACAACCAGGTCGTCTTCGTCGCCGGCTCCTCCCGCGGAATCGGCCGTGCCATCGCTGCCGCGCTGCTAGAGGAAGGTGCGCGAGTCGTGCTCACCGGCCGCGACGAGACCTCCCTGCGCAGCACGCAGATCGAACTCACCACACCGATCAACCAGGACCGCATCCTTGCCATTCGCGGCGACTTCGCCGATGCCGCCACGATCTCCCGCGCGCTGGAGCGCACCGTCCATCACTTCGGCCGCATCGACCACCTCATCGCCAACCTCGGCACCGGCAGCGGCAAGCCCGGCTGGGACCAGCCCGAGGAAGAGTGGGAGCGCCTCTTCGAGCTGAACTTCTTCGCCTCGACCCGCCTGACCCAGGCCGTTCTCCCGGATCTGCTCTCCAACTCCAACGGCGGCAGCATTCTCTACATCTCTTCCATCGTGGCTATCGAAGCCACCCCCGCCCCGCTGCCCTACTCCGCCGCCAAGGCCGCGCTGGTGAACTACTCCAAGAACCTCGCGCGCCAGCTCGGTTCGAAGAAGATCAGGGTCAACACCATCGCTCCCGGCAACATCTACTTCCCCGGCGGCTCGTGGGAGCGCCACCTGAATAACCGTCGCGAGTCCGTCGAGGCCATGCTGCACAACGAAGTCCCACAGCAGCGCTTCGGCACCCCGGAAGAGATTGCCTCGCTGGCGGTCTACCTATGCTCACCACAGGCCGCCTTCGCCACCGGCTCCTGCTACGTCATGGACGGCGGCCAGACACGCAGCCTGTAGCTCTCTAGACTCACCCCAAAACAGTGGGCTCCTGCATCAGCGTTGACGATGAAGCACTTGGTGCGCCACGGCTTCGCCGCTCGGCGTTGTCGTCGTATCTGTAATGACCAGGGTATTTCCATCTGCTGACAGCACCACCGTATCGTGCTTGGTTTCCCCATGCCCGTGATCGGCGTCCCGTATCGCTCAAGGTATTACACGTTTGGTGCGATGACCCCAATATCCACATAACGGGAATATTGGGGTCTACACAGTTACCGGCTCAGCTCTTCCATCAAGCGAGCAAAAAAGACCTCGTCGCTCGCCGCCCACAACTCGACCCATTCCTCATCTGTCAGTCTCTTGCGCATCTCCATGAAGGGGACGGCGTCCGGGCCTGCCAGGTGGCGGAGCTGCCATGTACCGCTATCGGCCACTTCGAGGATTTTCTGGCCCACCAGCGATGGCGGCACCGGCTGCTGCAGGGAGTTTGCAACGATCGCAGTGAAACGTCCACACTGGCTGTAAATCGATTTGGGCGCTAAAGCCGCGACACGTTGTGACATCGCTGTATCGATGGCGCCAGGCTCCACCAGCGCAACCCGAACATTGAAGGCCTTCATCTCACTCGCCAGCGCTTCAGTCAAGCCTTCGAGTGCAAATTTGGAGCCACAGTACGCACCTTGCGAAGGGATTGCAATTCGGCCAGCGACGGAGGTTACGTTGATGATGCAACCACTCTGACGCTGACGCATGCCGGGCAGAACTGCCTGCATGCAACGAATCGCGCCAAAGTAGTTCGTCTCCATGATGGCGCGAGTCTCAGACAGAGGTTGCTCTTCCACGGAGCCCATTCCCTCCAGGCCCGCATTGTTGACCAGTACGTCCAGATGGCAATTAGCCAATACCTCTGCAATCCCCTTGCGAACCGATTCGTCCGAGTCGACGTCCATCTGGGAGATGGTGATTGAAAGCGCTTCACTTGCGGCAACCTCGGCCAGCTTCGGAGCCCTCGCCGGATCGCGCATGGTGGCAAATACATGATGTCCAGCACGAGCGAACGCCAATGCCGTTTCAAATCCAATACCCTTGCTTGTTCCAGTTACCAGGACCGTAGCCACGTAAAACTCCTCGATTGCAATATGGCGCTCCGTCGGCGATTTGCCTTAAGTCCGGAGTGCTCGCTTAGAAAGACACGAATCTCACACATTTATTCCATGAGCGCCCTATCCGCGGAAAGAATGGCCTTTACCTCGTATTCACGATTGCAAATTTTCCAGGGGATTCAAACTGATCCACTACCCAATCTTTGGGGATCTCGATCAAAAAAAGCATCCTACAAAAAGGCGCGCTTTGAACCCGCCACCACCTGCGATACTGAAGAGGCCCCTATGACTACCGTTCCCAATCGCGCACAGACCCTCTTCGATCTCACCGGCCGCGTCGCCATCGTCACCGGCGGAGCAGGCTTGCTGGGCTATCACCACGGAGCGATCCTCTCCGCTGCTGGCGCCCACGTCGTACTGCTTGACCTCGCAGGCGCCAACCCTGCACTGCGCGCCGAGCAGCTCACCCTGGCCCACGGCCCCGAGTGCCTTGGCCTCGCCGCAGACATCACCTCAGAAGCCTCACTCGAAGAGGCCCGCGACGCCATCCTCGCCAAGTTCGGCCGCATCGACATCCTCATCAACAACGCCGCCAACAACCCGAAGGTTGAATCCCATCCCCACGCCGAGCCCAAGCAGTGGTCTCGCCTGGAGAACTTCCCGCTCAAGATCTGGAACGACGACATCGCCGTCGGCCTCACGGGAGCCTTCCTCTGCTCGCGCATCTTCGGCCAGGAGATGGTGAAGCGCAACGCCGGTGTCATTCTCAACGTCGCCAGCGATCTCGGCGTCATCGCGCCCGACCAGCGCCTCTACCGCAAAGAAGGCCTCCCCGAAGACCAGCAGCCCGTAAAGCCTGTGACCTATTCAGTCGTAAAGACCGCGCTGATCGGTCTCACCCGTTATCTCTCCACCTATTGGACCGCGCACAACATCCGCGTGAACGCCATCTCCCCCGGCGGCGTCTTCGCCGACCAGCCCGACGAGTTCACCTCCAAGCTCCACCAGCTCATCCCTATGGGACGTATGGCCCACAAGGACGAATACCAGGGCGCGATCCTCTTCCTCTGCTCGGACGCCAGCTCCTACATGACAGGCCAGAACCTCATCGTCGATGGCGGTCGCAGCGTTCTGTAATCCGTTTCGGGGGCCAGGCCCTCACCCCACAGGAGAGCTCCTATGAACCCCGAAACCACTCAGTCCCGCGAGCACCTACCCGTCGTTGGCGTTCCGGCGATTCCGGAAGTCGACACACCGCAGAAGGGTGGCTTCGCCAGCCTCTTTCCCGGCGGCCAGTTCGTGCGCTATCTCTGTGTCGGCGTCTTCAACTCTCTGTTCGGATACACCACCTCGGTCATAGCGTTGACCCTGTTGAACCTGTTTCACCCCGAACAGCTTCTTTCCCTAAAGGCCGTGCTCGCCTCGGTCATCTCGACCCCGTTCAACATCACTGTCGCCTACTTCGGCTACAAGTTCTTCGTCTTCCGCACCAAGGGCAACTATCTGAGCGAGTGGCTCAAGTGCTTCGCCGTCTACGGCACCAGCATGATTCCAGGCCTGATCGCACTCGCGGCGATCACGCGTCTCCTGCAGTCCGTCATCCATCGCCATGCGGTCTCACTTCACGCCTTCCTGAGCGCTGTCGAAAGCCATCTCGGAGGCAAACCGCTGGCACTCCTGCAGCACGTCGCCACCGGCAGGGCCATGGCCGGCTACCTCGCCATCGCGATCGTCATGGGCTTCACCACGATCTACAGCTTCATCGGGCACAAGAAGGTGACCTTCAAGGTCAAACCCGCCGCCTAGTTTCTGTCCCACGCGGACGGCAATTTTCGCATCAGATAAACTTGACCCAACCCTTCAGGAGTCTTATCTCAGTGAGCCAAAAGACCATCACCATCATGACGCCCTGCTATAACGAGGAAGAAAACGTCCTCAACGTCTACAACCAGGTGCGCGAGGTCATGGTCGGCATCGGCAAGTACGAGTACGAGCATCTCTTCATCGACAACTCGTCACAGGACAACACCGTCGCAATCCTGAAGATGATCGCCGCCGATGACCCCAACGTCAAGATCATCGTGAACTCGCGCAACTTCGGCCACATCCGTTCGCCGATCCACGCGCTCTTTCAGTCCCGTGGCGACTGCGTGATCTCCATCGTCGCCGACCTGCAGGACCCGCCGCCAATGATCGCTGACATGATCCGCGAGTGGGAGAACGGCGCGTACTGCGTGCTCGGCATCAAGCGCACCAGCGAGGAAAACTCGCTGATGTTCTGGCTGCGCAAGCAGTACTACAGGCTCGCCGAACGGCTCAGCTCCATCGAGACCATCCAGAACTACACCGGCTTCGGCCTCTACGACCGCAAGGTGGTAGAGCTGGTGCGATCCTTCGACGACCCGTACCCCTACTTTCGCGGCATGATCGCCGAGATCGGCCTGCCCACCGTCAAGCTGCTCTACGACCAGCCAGCCCGCAAGTTCGGCATCACCAAGAACAACTGGTACACGCTGTACGACATCGGAATGCTGGGCATCATCAACCACTCAAAGGTGCCGCTGCGCCTGGCCACCTTTGCGGGCTTCCTCGGTGCGGGGCTCAGCTTCGTCATCGCCCTCGGCTACCTGCTCGCCAAGCTCCTCTTCTGGTCGACCTTCACCGTCGGCGTCGCGCCCATGATCATCGGCCTCTTCTTCATCCAGTCGCTGATGCTGGTCTTCCTCGGCATCATGGGTGAGTACGTCGGCGCGATCTATACACAGCTCCAGCACCGTCCTTACGCCGTCGAACTCACGCGCGTGAACTTCGAATCGGGCTTCGGCTATCCCAAGCCCAACCCCGTAGCGTTGAACGGCATCACCTCCGGCAACCCACTCGTCGTCGCGGCAACCACTAACATCGCTTCGCCGTCTTAATCCGTTGCAGTTGCCGTTGCTTTTCTAGTTGTCATTCCCAAAGGGAATCTGCTTTTGCTCTTGCCTTTCTAGTTGTCATTCCGAGCACCGCGAGGAACCTGCTTCCTCCCGCTCTTCGCCAGCCCCACCCCAGGAGTCCCATGCAAGATCTCATCCGCAAACAACTCGCCCAGTCCATCGAGACCATGACCAAAGTCCTGAACGACGAGGCCATCCACACCGCCGTCGTCGAAGCAGGACGCATCACCGCCGAAGCCATGAAGTCCGGCAAGAAGCTGATGGTCTGCGGCAACGGTGGCTCCGCCGCCGACTCCCAGCACTTGGTCGCCGAGTTCGTCTCGCGCCTCACCATCGACCGCCCCGCCCTGCGCGCGGTCGCCCTCACCACCGACTCCAGCATCCTCACCGCTATCGGCAATGACTACAGCTATGACAACGTCTTCGAGCGCCAGGTAGAAGCTCTCGGCCTCGAAGGTGACGTACTGCTCGCGATCTCGACCAGCGGCAACTCGAAGAACTGCGTTAAGGCACTGAAGCTCGCGAAGAAGCTGGGCATCCATACCGTTGCCTACACCGGCAACAAGGGCGGCACGATGGCAGAACTCGCCGACATCAACGTCATCATCCCCTCGGATGTGACGATGAACATCCAGGAGTCGCATCTCGCGCTCGAACACATCTACTGCATGGTGGTGGAGCGCTATTACTTCGGCGCAGACTTCGGCAAGAAGCCGCAGCAGTTGGCGGAATAATCATGTCCCTTTCCTATCGCGCAGCCCAAACCGTGATCAAGCGCGGCGACGAAGAAGCTCTTCGCACCGCGCTCGACCAACACCTCGACCCCAACCTCACCAACCAGAACGGCTGGTCGCTCCTCATGCTCGCCGCCGTAGAGGGCTCCGTCCCGCTAGGCCAACTCCTCATCGAAAAGGGTGCGAATCTCGTCGCCCTCAACGGCAAGGGCGACACCCCGCTCAGC
Source organism: Granulicella mallensis MP5ACTX8 (assembly GCF_000178955.2). NCBI lineage: Bacteria > Pseudomonadati > Acidobacteriota > Terriglobia > Terriglobales > Acidobacteriaceae > Granulicella > Granulicella mallensis. Next base: position 4,208,589 of record NC_016631.1, read on the forward strand.
ATCGCTACCCAAAAAGGCCACACCGCTTTCATCGAGCTTCTCCACGGGCACGGAGCCTAAGGACCTTACGCGAACCATTGAGATACAGCCGAAACCAGGTTTTGAGTGATACCTTTCCTGAGACGATATTCACGTTGTACGAGGGCGTCTATCCTTCGCCGCTCTTCCCTATCGTGAATTGTCGCTTCTGCACCCAATCAACCTGGAGAGTCTGTCATGAAGCCTATCGTTCTCGCATTCGCTGCTTTCATCGTCCTCGGCGCATCCGGCGTGGCCAAAGCGCAGTACCCACAACCCCAAAACCGCCCGTGGATCTATAACGGCCAGCCTGGCACCTATCGTCCCGAGTGGGACCGCTACCCCACGCCTAACCGTGGAGCCTGCTTCTTTACCGATGCAAACTTCCGTGGCCGTCGCTTCTGCGTTCGCGCCGGCGACCGCCTGCCATTTCTCCCGGGGGGCTATGGCCACAGCATCTCGTCCATTCGCACCTTTGGGCGCGTTCGCGTAACTGCCTTCGCAGCCCGCAACTTTAGCGGCCCGAGCGTCAGCTTTGGCACCGTTCCCGATCTGGGATACACCAGCAACGGCCCCTTTCGCGGCTGGAACGACCGCATCTCGTCCATCGTCGTACGCTAACTGCTGTCTACCTTACAAAGAGACGCGCCACCATGGCGCGTCTCTTTACGTCTACTACGTTCCCGCGCCCTCTTCCAGATTGGGTTCACGGTCACGCAACAACCCCATCTCCCGGTAGATCGGCCGCATAATCTTCCGCACCGCCGGCAGCTCAACCGTGAACCAAACCGCTCCCAACACGCAGCACGCACCGGTCATGATCACCGTATACGGTGCTCCAAATCGATGCGCCAACCCACCCGCCAGCAGGCTGCCGAACGGCGACATCCCCACGAACGCCATCGTGTAGTAGCTCATCACGCGCCCGCGCTTGTCCTCCGGCACCAGCGTCTGGATCACCGTGTTGCTCGCCGCCAGCCCCTGCATCATCCCGAAGCCGACGAACAGCATCAGCAGCAGCGAAAGCCACAACACGTGCGACAACCCAAACAGGATCAACCCTCCGCCGAACATCGCAGCGGCGATCTGGATCATCCGCGTCAGCCCCACCACGCTCTTGCGCATCGCCAGCGATATCGCCGAAACCAGAGCGCCGATGCCCGAGGCCCCCGTCAGAAAGCCCAGCGTGTGCGGCCCGCCACGCAGCACCTGACCCGCGAAGATCGGCAGCAGCACCATGAACGGCCAGCCCATCAGGCTCAGCAGCGCAAACAGCAGCAGGATCGTGCGAATCGGCCGAAAGGTGCTCACATACGACCACCCCTCCTGCAACTGCTCCAGCATCGACGTCGTCGCGCGGCGCATGGCCAGCGGCTTCACCCGCATCGCCAACAGCGAGGCAATCACCGCGAAGTAGCTCACGCCATCGATCAGGAAGCACCAACCCTCGCCCACCGCGCCGATCACAATACCCGCCAGCGCCGGCCCTATCAGCCGCGCCAGATTCACGATGGACGAGTTCAGCGCGATCGCATTGCTGAGGTCCTTCTTGTCCTCGACCATCTGCACGGTAAAGGCCTGCCGCCCGGGCATGTCGAACGCATTGATGAGCCCCTGCAACGCGCTGAGCGCAATGATCTCGTGAATGGTGATGATCTTTGCCAGCGTCAACCCGGCCATTGCGAGCGACTGCACCGCCGCCAGCACCTGCGTCCACACCAACAGCTTGCGCCGGTCGAGCCGCTCCACTATGACGCCAGCCACCGGAGCCAGCACAAACGCCAGGATCTGCCCGGCAAACCCCACAACCCCTAGCAGCAGCGCCGACTTCGTCAGCCGGTAGACCAGCCAGCTCGTCGCCACCCGCGTCATCCAGGTACCGATCAACGAGATGCTCTGCCCCGCGAAGTAGAGCTTGAAGTTCCTATGCCGCAACGCCCGCCACGCATGGGAGAATCGCCCGCGCGACTCGACACCTGACAGTTGATCCGTGGAGGCTGTTTTCTGATTCATGGTCTTCGGATGAGACGCGCGACGGACCGCCATAGACTCATCAATGAATCGTGTGGATTGCACTCTCACAATCTCACAAGGAGGCATACTGGAAAGATGGCACCCCGCCCCCTGCCCCCCGAAGACCTCGCCCACATCCTCAAGCATGCGCACGAATCGTTTACCGCACTGCAGGACGCCCGCCTCTTCATCACCGGCGGTACTGGCTTCTTCGGACACTGGCTGCTGGAGTCGCTGCTCCATGCCAATCGCGAGCTTTCACTGAACATCCGCGCAACGGTCCTCACGCGCAACGCCGCATCCTTCCAAAACAAAGCCCCGCACATCGCAAATGATCCAGCGATCACCCTCCTCGAAGGTGATATCCGCACCTTCGCCTTCCCTGCCGAGCCGCACACCCACATCCTGCACGCCGCGACGGACTCCGGTGGTCAACAAGCCTCTCGTCCCGCCTACGAACTCGCGGAGTCCATCCTCGAAGGTACCCGCCGCGTCCTGCAGTTCGCCCAAGAGACCGGGGCTACCCGCCTGCTCTACACCAGCACAGGCGCGGTCTACGGCCGCTCCACGACGCTGCAACACACGCCCGAGACCTACACCGGCGCCCCCGACCCTCTACTGCTGCAAAGCTCCTACGACGAAGCCAAGCGCATGGCCGAGCACCTCTGCGTAGCCTACTCGCACGGAACCGACCTCCAGGCAGTCATCGCCCGCTGCTTCGCCTTCGTCGGCCCCCACCTGCCTCTCGATCAGCACTTCGCCATCGGCAACTTCCTAGGCGCGGCCATTGCCGGCACGCCGATCCACATCAAGGGAGACGGCACACCGCGCCGTTCCTGGCTCTACATGGCCGACCTCAGCCTCTGGCTCTGGACGATGCTCGTGCGCGGACAAGCCAATCGTGCCTACAACGTAGGCTCCGACAAGGGCCACACCATCGCGGAAGCAGCACGCCTCACCGCGGCCCTCCTGCGGCCCGGCCTGCCCCTCCAGATCGACGGCACACCTAACCCCGCAGCCCCGCTCAACAGCTACGTCCCCAGCATCGAACGAGCCCGCGACGAACTAGGACTGAAGGTCACCATCCCCCTCAACGAAGCGCTGCGACGTACCGCCGCCTGGCATGGATACGCAGTGAAAGACAATATCTGACCAGTTCCAAACTGCGCACGCAATCGCACAGAATGCTTTTGCCTCTGCCTTTCTGGTTGTCATTCCCGCAGGGAATCTGTTTCTGCCTTTGCACTTGCTTTTGCCCTTGCTTTTCTGCTTGTCATTCCGAGCGGAGCGAGTGAACCTGCTGTCTCCCGTTTTTCGCTTGGGTCGCCCAAGAGATATTTAGGCAGAACTGGAAAGCCAAAATTTATCTCAGCGCATAGTGTTTTCTAAGTCCCTGGCAAAGAACGGGAGACAGCAGGTTCACTCACTCCGCTCGGAATGACAACCAAAAAAGCAAAAGCTAAACCAGAACAGCAAAACCAAAAACACCTACGGCAGAGATTGATATCACTCCCGTAGGTGCACCTTCTCATCAAAAGAACAAAAAACTAAACCACCACCAACCCAGCCTTCGCCTGCTCCACAAACTCAATCGCCGTCTTCGCAATGAAGTCCAGCATCTCGTTCGTAAGCCCCGGAAAGACCCCAATCCAGAACACATTGTTCATCACGTAATCGGTGTTGGTCATCTCCCCAACCACGCGATACTCCCAGCCCTCATACGCAGGCTGCCGCGACAAATTCCCCGCAAACAAAAGACGCGTGCCAATCTTCTGGGCCTCGAGAGCCTTGGTCAGTTGATCGCGCTTGAAAGGAGCATCCGCCTTCACGCCGATGGGAAATCCAAACCAGCTCGGGTCGCTCTTCGGCGTCGCCTCCGGCAATACCACGTACTGCTCCAGGGGCTTCAAAGCATTCTTCAGATACGCAAAGTTCGCCTTGCGCCGTTCGATGAACTCCGGCAGCTTCGCAATCTGGCTCACACCCAGCGCGGCCTGCATATCGGTCGCCTTCAGGTTGTAGCCCACATGCGAGTACGTGTACTTGTGGTCATAGCCGCAAGGCAGCGTGCCCAACTGCCAGTCGAACCGTTTTCCACAGGTATTATCCACACCCGGCTCGCACCAGCAATCACGGCCCCAGTCGCGAAAGCTGTCGATCAAAACCTGCAGCGCGGGCTTGTCGGTCAGAACCGCTCCGCCCTCGCCCATCGTGATGTGATGCGCAGGATAGAAGCTCACCGTGGCGATATCGCCGAACGTACCGACCTTCTGGCCGTTGTACGTCGAACCCAGCGCGTCGCAGCAGTCTTCCACAAGCCACAGGTTGTACTTTTTGCAGAACGCAACCACCGCATCGAGATCGAAGACATTCCCCAGCGTATGCGCGACCATCACAGCCTTGGTCTTCTCGCTGCGTGCGTCTTCGAGCTTCGTCACATCGATCTCATAGGTCGGCAGTGTCACATCGACAAACACAGGCACGAGCCGATTCTGGAAGATCGGGTTCACCGTCGTCGGAAAGCCCGCGGCGACGGTAATTACTTCATCTCCCGGCTTCAACTGGCGGTCGCCGAGCTTCGGCGAGGTCAAAGCCGATAGCGCCACCAGGTTGGCCGACGAACCTGAGTTCACCAGCGACGCCGACCGCAGCCCAAAGAACCGCGCCAGCTTGCGCTCGAAGTCCTTGGCCCAGCGGCCTGTCGTAAACCAGCCATCGAGCGCGGAGTCCACCACGGCGCTCATATCGGCGGCATCGATCACCTTGCCTGAAACCGGAACCACCGAACTGCCCGGCACGAAATCACGCCGGGCAAAGGCCTCGGCATGAAACTCGGCAGTAAGTTGGAGAATTTGTTGACGTAGCTGCTCGGACCGCTCACTCATAGATACTTGCAAGGATAGCAAAGCAGGAGAAACGGTTGCCTGTTGTCCGTTGTCAGATAACAACCAGGACTACACAAACAACTGACAACTGAACTCCTCCAAATGCAGTCATAGCAATAGACATCAAGCTGCCCTTCTCACCGCGCGATACCATAGAGGGAGCCTCAAAAGGACGCAAACACATGAAAGCAGTCATTCTTGCCGGCGGCCTCGGCACTCGTATCTCAGAAGAGACCAGCCTCCGTCCCAAGCCGATGGTGGAGATCGGCGGTCGTCCCATCCTCTGGCACATCCTCAAGATCTATTCGCAGCACGGCATCAACGACTTCATCATCTGTTGCGGCTACAAGGGCTACATCATCAAGGAGTTCTTCGCGAACTACTTCCTGCACACCTCCGACGTCACCTTCGACATGAAGGAGAACAAGATGATCGTGCATAACACCGACGCCGAGCCCTGGCGCGTCACCCTCGTGGACACCGGCGAAAACACCGGCACCGGCGGACGCCTGCACCGTGTCGCAAAGTATCTCGAAGGCGAAGAGGCCTTCTGCATGACCTACGGCGACGGCGTGGCCGACGTGGACATCCCCGCCTCCATCGCCTTCCACAAGAAGCACGGCAAGAAGGTCACGCTCACCAGCGTGCAGCCGGTGGCCCGCTTCGGAGCCCTCGGGCTCAAGGACACGCAGATCTACTCCTTCCAGGAGAAGCCGCAGGACGAAGGCGGCTGGATCAATGGCGGCTTCTTCGTACTCTCGCCCAAGGCCATCGAGGCCGTCACCGATGACTCTCAAATGTTTGAACGCGAGCCCATCGAGAAGCTCGTCGCACAAGGCGAAGTCCACGCCTTCTTCCATCACGGCTTCTGGCAGGCGATGGATACGCTGCGCGACAAACATCAACTCGAAGATCTCTGGAGCAAAGGCAAGGCTCCCTGGAAGATCTGGTAATCGCGCCAGTAAGCCAAGCCATAACCATGCTGGAACCATCGGGCTTTAGCCCTTGAGGGAAACGACCTTTGAGCTCGACGCAAAACGCAACACCCATAATGAACCTCTGGCAAGGCAAGCGCGTCTTCCTCACCGGCCACACCGGCTTCAAAGGCGGATGGCTGGCCCTCTGGCTCGCCTCCAAGGGCGCCATCGTACGCGGCTACGCGCTCGACCCCAGCACCGAGCCCAACCTCTTCACGGCAGCCAAGATCGGCAGCGTGATCGAAGACATTCGCGGCGACATTCGCGATTCATCGAAGCTTGAACCAGCCCTGCGCGACTTCGCTCCCGAGGTCGTCTTCCACCTCGCCGCGCAGCCGCTCGTGCGCTACAGCTACGAAGACCCCATCGGCACATACGAGACCAACGTCATCGGCACGGCACGCGTGCTCGACGCCGTACGCCGCACGCCCAGCGTTCGCGCCGTCGTCAGTGTCACCACCGACAAGTGCTACGAGAACAAGGAGTGGCTCTGGGGCTATCGCGAGACCGATCCCCTCGGCGGCTACGACCCCTACTCCAGCTCCAAGGCCTGCGCCGAGATCGTCTCCGCGGCCTATCGCCAGAGCTACTTCCCTGTCAGCAAACTTGCCGAGCACCAGTGCGCCCTCGCCACCGGTCGTGCCGGCAACGTGATCGGCGGAGGCGACTGGTCGCTCGACCGCCTCATCCCCGATCTCGTTCGCGGCTTCCTGGCTGGTGAGCCCGTACTCATCCGCCGTCCGCACGCAATCCGTCCGTGGCAGCACGTGCTGGAGCCCCTGCTGGGTTACATCCTGCTCGCCGAGCACCTGCTGACCCACGATCCCCGCTACGCCACCGCGTTCAACTTCGGCCCCTCCGACGACGATGCGCAGGAGGTCGGCTGGATCGTCGAGCGCATGACACAGTTCTGGGGCGGCAACGCCAGCTGGAAGCTCGACGAGGACCCCGGCGTCCACGAGGCCGGTTACCTGAAGCTCGACGCCAGCCGCGCCCGCGCAGAGCTCGCCTGGCACCCTCGCCTGCGGCTCGAAACCACGCTGCACTGGCTGGTCGACTGGTACAAGGCCTGGCAGTCAGGCGAAGACATGCACCGCTTCACCCTCGATCAGATCTCGGCGTACGAGAAATTGAACCCAGCCCGCTAACCTGACTTACGGCTTCCATCAGTAGCGAGATCCGAGCAGCGAGTAACGAGACTCGCAACTCGAATCTCGCTACTCGCAACCGAACGCCCAAACCTACAGCGTCTTCGCCGGCCGATGCTTCTCCGCCTGCCCCACATGCTCGCCGCAATCGCTATAGACCCGCACCGCACGCCCGCCAACGATCACCTTCTCCGCAACCTCGGCCTCGCTGAAAGGGTCGTCGATGTTCTCCGTATCGAGCACCTGCTTCCACGGAACCCCATTCGGCGGCTCCGGCAGCATATACTCCACTCCCTGGTCCGCGGCATTCACGATGATCAGAAAGCTGTCGTCGAAGACCTGATGGCCGTCTTCATCCATCACGCCCAGGGTCTTGCCGTTGAGCATCACAGCCAGCGACCTGTTCCAACCCTCACCCCATGTCTCGTCTGAAAGCTCGTTCCCATCCGTGCCATACCAGGCGACATCCCGCACCACCGAGCCGCGAATCTGGCGGTCCTGAAAGAACCTGCGCCGGTGCAGGTTCGGATGCTCCTTGCGCAGAGCGATGAGCTTTGCCGTGAACTCCAGCAGACGCTTTCTCGAATCATCCAACTTCCAGTCGTACCAGGTCAGTTCATTGTCTTGGCAGTAACAGTTGTTATTGCCGCGCTGCGAACGAGAGAACTCGTCACCACCCGCAAGCATGGGCACACCCTGGCTAAGCATCAGCGTCGCCAGGAAGTTTCGTGTCTGCCGCTCGCGAAGATTGTTGATGTTCGCATCGTCGGTCGGCCCTTCCGCGCCCATATTCCAGCTATCGTTATCGTTCGCGCCGTCCTGGTTGTTATCGCCGTTGGCCTCGTTGTGCTTCTCGTTGTAGCTGACCAGGTCGCATAGCGTGAAGCCATCGTGCGCCGTGATGAAGTTGATCGAAGCCGCAGGCGTACGGCCATCTCCCTGGTACAGATCACTCGATCCTGTAAGGCGGTACGCAAACTCCGAGAGCTGTCCGCTATCGCCCTTCCAGAAGCGTCGCACCGTATCGCGATACTTGCCGTTCCACTCGCCCCACAACACTGGAAAGTTGCCCACCTGGTAGCCGCCATCGCCAACGTCCCACGGCTCGGCGATCAGCTTCACATCGGCCAGCGTCGGATCCTGGTGGATCGTATCGAAGAACGCGCCGAGCTTGTTCACATCGTGCAGCTCGCGCGCCAAAGTGGAGGCCAGATCGAAGCGGAAGCCGTCAACGTGCATCTCCGACACCCAGTAGCGCAGGCTGTCCATGATCAGCTTCAGCACCTGGGGGTTATAGGCGTTGAGCGTATTGCCCGTGCCGGTGTAGTCCATGTAATAGCGAGGATTGTCCTGCAGCGTGCGATAGTACGTCGTGTTGTCGACGCCCTTCATCGAAAGCATCGGGCCCTTCTCATTGCCCTCGCACGTGTGGTTGTACACCACGTCGAGAATGACCTCGATGCCTTCCTGGTGCAACCGCTTCACCATTTGCTTGAACTCGAGCACCTGCTCACCGTCGTCGCCGCTGGAGCTGTAGCGCGACATCGGCGCGAAATAGCCCAGCGTGTTGTAGCCCCAGTAATCGCGCAGGCCCTTATCGATCAGGTCGCCCTCATCGATGAAGTGATGCACCGGCAGCAACTCAACAGCGGTAATCCCCAGCTTCTTCAGGTACCCGATACTCGCATCGTGCGCGAGGCCGGCATACGTGCCGCGCAAATTCTCCGGCACCTCGGGATTGTTCTTCGAAAAACCCCGGACATGCATCTCGTAGATGATCGAATCGGCGATCGGCGTCTGCGGAGGACAATCGTTACCCCAGTCGAACGTACTATCGATCACGATGCTCTTGGGCACGCCGTCCGCACTGTCCTTGCCGCACTTCTTCGTATCGTCCCCAGACTCGATATCGTAAGGAAAGATGGGGGCTTTCCAGTCCACCTCGCCTGCGAGTGCCTTGGCATAGGGATCGACGAGCAGCTTGGAGGCATTGAAGCGCAGCCCCTTTTCCGGCTCCCAGGGGCCGTCGACGCGGAAACCATACCGCTGCCCAGGCTTGATGTGCCGGACCATGCCATGCCAGACGAAGGCCGTCCGCTCCTTCAGGGCGATGCAGTCTACCTGCTTGCCGGACTCATCGAAGAAGCACACCTTCACAGCAGTAGCGTTCTCCGAGTACAGAGCAAAATTCGTTCCCTGCGGGCTGGATGTAGCGCCCAGCGGATAGGGCTTTCCCGGCAACAATGTGCGTTCCATTTGTCCTCAATCTGTGTTCGAACTTGAACGTGAAGTAGTAGAGCCTTGGCCCACCGTAATCGCTAACTCTGCACGCAACTCGCGCATAGCCGCAACTCGATAGATGCGCCGCACAAGCTGTAAGGGTGCTCCGGCTTCGACATCCAAAACAATCGCAACTGCTAAAGAGGTTGTTCGGATGCGGAAAAAGTTCTGCCTCGTTAAGGGCTCGGGTCTACCCGTGCCGTAAATGCTCGAACCGGAATGCGGCTTTAGCCGCTGAGGGAACGCGCCTCAGCGCCATTCTCAAACTTGGCTGGATCGCGCTCGCGGCACCTACCCTGCCTGCTTCTGGTTCTCATCCTTGCGATCTTTCCCATTAAAAAGCAGGTAAGCTCAAACTTATGCGTTTCGTTCCGAAGTTCCTTCTCTCCGCGATGAGCCCCGACCACTTCCCGGACAGCGTCCGCACCGGCGACGCCCCCGAGGTCGCCTTCCTGGGCCGCTCCAACGTCGGCAAGTCCTCGCTCATCAACAAACTGCTCGGCTCCAAGGAAGCGAAGGTCTCATCCACACCCGGCCGCACCCGCGCCATCAACTTCTTCGCGCTCCACGACGGAACACCCCAGAAATTTGCGGCCCGCCCCTCGCTCATCTTCGCCGATCTGCCCGGCTACGGCTACGCCAAGATCTCAAAGTCGATCTCCGCGGAGTGGCCCACCTTCATCGAGCCCTACCTGAACGAGCGCGAACAGCTCTCCCTCTGCATCTGCCTGGTCGACTCCAACATCCCCCCGCAGGAGAGCGACACGATGCTGATCAACGCCCTGCAGCAGATGCAGCGGCCCTACCTGGTCGTAGCCACCAAGTCCGACCGCCTCGGCGGCAACCAGCTAACGAAGTCCCTGACAGCCCTCAAGAAGGCCCACAGCGTCGATCGCATCCTCCCGGTCTCTTCCAAGACCGAGGCCGGCGTAAAAACCCTGTGGCCAGAAATCACAAATCTGATCCAGGATTGAGCAAGCCCTGCCTTTGCCTTTGCTTTTCTGGTTGTCATTCCGAGCGTAGCGAGCGAACCTGCTTCCCGCCCGCAGCAGCACAAATGCCCAGCTTAGCCACAAAACAAAAGGCCCTGCATCAGCAGGGCCTTTCATCTCCTAAAACCAACTAGTCGCCGTAGTACTCCAGGCCGAGGTGCGTAATCAGATCCTCGCCCATAATGTGCCGCAGCGTGTTCTTCAGCTTCATCGACTGAATAAACAGATCGTGCTCGGGATAAACCCCAGGAGCTGTATCCGGGTCCTTGAAGTAGAAGCTCAACCACTCCTGAATCCCCAGCCCACGCAGCGTCGGCGTACGAGCGGCAAGATCCATAAACAGGCAAAGATCAAGCGCCAGCGGAGCCGCCAAAATCGAATCGCGGCAGAGGAAATCGACCTTGATCTGCATCGGGTAACCGAGCCAGCCAAAGATATCGATGTTGTCCCAACCCTCTTTGTTATCACCACGCGGCGGGTAATAGTTAATGCGAACCTTGTGGAAGATATCGCCATAGAGTTCCGGGTTCTTCTCCGGCTGGAAGATGTGCTCGAGAACCCCGAGCTTCGAGACTTCCTTGGTCTTGAAGTTGTCCGGATCGTCGAGAACCTCGCCGTCGCGGTTGCCCAGGATGTTCGTCGAGTACCAGCCGCTGACGCCAAGCTGGCGAGTCTTGAAGGCAGGCGCGAGGACGGTCTTGATGAACGTTTGACCGGTCTTGAAGTCCTTGCCGCAGATCGGCGCGTTCATCTTCTTCGACAGCTCCTGCAGCGCAGGAATATCGACCGTGAGATTCGGTGCACCGTTCGCAAAGGGAATGCCTTCCTTCAGGCAGGCCCACGCATAGAGCATCGAGGGAGCGATATCCGGATCGTCTTCGACGAGGCCCTTCTCGAAGGCTTCCAGCGTCATGTGGACGGGCTTCGGCTCGATGTAGATCTCTGTCGAACCGCACCAGATCATCACCTGGCGATCGGTCTTGGACTTGAACTCCGCAATGTCATTGCGAATCTGGTTCGCGAGGTCGCACTTGTTCTTGCCGATCTTCTGTACCTTGGGATCAAGGCGCTTGACCCAGCGCTGATCGAACACAGCAGGCATCGGCTCGATGGACTCGAGGAAGGGCCGCATGCTCTCGAGCTGGTCGCGGTCGAGCACACCGGCGGTCTTCGCGGCGTCAAACAGGTTGCCGCCGAAGATATCCCAACCCGTGAAGACGATGTCATTCAGATCTGCAAGCGGAGCCCAGTCCCGGATCAGCGGGGTGTTGTCATCGGTGCGCTTGCCCAGACGGATGGTACCCATCTGCGACATCGACCCGATGGGCTTGGCAAAGCCGCGGCGAACCGCTTCCACGCCGGCGATGAGAGTGGTTGCGACCGCTCCCATTCCGGGGATCATAATTCCTAGTTTTCCTTTGGCAGGCGTAATGTCCGCTGCCTGTGGGCTGGCGGTGCCAGATGTTGACATGAAATGGTGTTACCTTCCGTCCGAGATGTCCGTCGTGGGAAATATTTCCTTATAGCGGCCCCGATAGTATCGCCCATGGCAGAAGCCTTAGGCAAACCTGCGTATCGCCGGTATCGTACCCGTTTCAATTCTTTGCTTCCGCCCCATGCCGTGCCATGAGACGATGGCGGCATGGAAGCCGTCTCCACCCCCGTCGCGCCCAACGCCAGAGCACGCCTGGGCTGGCTGGCCTTCGTGGTGCTCGCCTGCGCACACTTTTCCGTGCTGTACGTCTGGAGGAGTCCCCAATTCCTGAATCTGGTGCGCTACTCCCACGGAAACGAACAGCTTCCCTACCAGGGCCGCGTCCTGATGGCCTGGGTGCTGGACCTGACCGCCGGCAACAGCCATCTCGCTCCGCTGCTGCTCCGGCTCGCCTCCCACCTGCCACAGGAGTTTCACAATCCCTACCTGATCGTTCTCCTGTTTACAGCCTTCTTCTCGATGCTGGCCGCCATCTTCGCAGCACGCGCCAGCCTTCTGCACCTCACCCACGACCGCCAGTTTGCCTCCTGGGCCGCGCTCCTGACGCTCTATATGGCGTACTTCAACCTGGTCGATGTCTACGGCCTGAGCTACTCCCTGCCCTACGACGTTCCTTCCCTCGCACTCTTCAGCCTCGCAGTATGGCTGGTCTTCACGCAGCGCTACTGGCTGCTGCTGCCGGTCTTCCTCGTCGGCACGCTCAATCGCGAGACCTTCTGCTTCATCACGATCTTTCTCGTCCTCTATGCCTGGTTCGGCGCAGACGCCCCCGAATCCCGAGCGGCAGCCATGCGACGCGTCGCTCCGCACGTCGCGCTCCAGGCGATTGTGTGGGTCGCGCTTCGTCTCTGGCTGCATCATCACTTTCTTCAGAATGGCTTCGAAGCGGGGCAGCAAGGAGGAGGTTTCTTCGACCTCCATCTCCTGCATAACCTCAAGTCGCTGCTGAATCCCTTCCAATGGCCGCTGTTCCTCGGGCTCTTCGGGTTCACCTTGCCACTTCTGATTCACAGCTATCGTTGGATCAGCGACCGCGCGCTCGCACGCTCAGTCGCCATCCTGCTTCCGCTATGGGCATTGGCGATGCTGCTCGTCGGCGTGGTCGTCGAAATCCGCGTCTTCGACGAACTGACCGTGTTCCTCGTGCCATGCATCGGGCTGATCGTCTGGAACCGCTGGGTGCTTCCAGCCAGACGCTGGAGCAAATTCCCTGTAGGTGTATAGCGGAACCGCAACATTTATGGCCTTTTTTTCCAGAAAAACGGTACTGCACGCCCGATTCAACTTCCCAGTAACAGGAAATTTGCTCTAACGAATAGGAGCCTCCCATCACCGAGCTTTTCCCCATCCTTGACACCGCCCTTGCGGACACCACCGTCCGCTCCGGGGAGTGGCTCGCCTGCAAACCCGGTTGCCACCAGTGCTGCATCGGCGTCTTCCCGATTTCACAGCTCGACGCCGAAACACTGCGCACAGGCTTGGCCGCCGCCGATCCTGCTGTCGCTCATCGCATAAGAGCTCGCGTCGAGGCAGCACGAAGCCGGCTCAGCCGCGACTTCCCCGGAGACCCCGCCACGGGCCTGCTCTTCACCGAGCCCCATCACGAAGAGGCCTTCGACGACTTCGCAAACGAAGAACCCTGCCCCGTGCTCGACCCGGTCACCGGCACCTGTGACCTGTACGCCTTCCGCCCCGTGCAGTGCCGTACCTTCGGGCCGCCCGTGCGCAATGAAGACGACGGCCTCGGCGTCTGCGAACTATGTTTCGTCGACGCTCCTGCTAGCGAAGTCGCCCGCTGCGAGATGGATCAAAGCTGGCGTCCCCTGGAAGAGAAGCTGATCTCCGAAGCCGAACAACGCACCGGCCTGCAAGGACCGACAATCATCGCCTTCGCACTAGCTCAACTCGTGACTTGCAACTCGTAGCTCGTAGCTCGTAGCTCGTAGCTCGTAGCTCGTAGCTCGTAGCTCGTTAATGACGGTAGTTCCCCCAGAGCAAAACGTTGCCTGATAACACCTGGCATTTCGGAAATCGTACAAGGATGGGACCCGGCGCCGAACTAAGCCCCGAAGGGGCTAGAACCGGACGAAAACAACTCACGACGAGAGAGACCTACTCCTCCGTCACCCCATTGGCTGTCGCTGGCGACGCTACCGTACCCGGCGTCACCGTAGCAGCAGGCACAACCGTGCCTGCCTTCGTCAACACCGTCCTTCCGGAAGGCACAACCGGCTTGGCAACCGCCACATTCTTCGCCTCCGCCTCGCGGAGATCCAGCGTAGGAGCATTCTTCGGCATCGCAAAACGATCATGGCTGATATACGCCACAAAGATCGCGGCGGTCGTCGTCGGCGAAAGCACGATCAACGGCACACCATACTTCTTCAACAGGCTCTCCGACACCCCCTGAATGGCATGGCTTCGGGGAATCTCCCCCTTCACCTGCGGAATCACGAACACCTGCAACCCGGTCTCCGGATGCTTGACCGAATAGTGCGCCAATCCGCGTGCCACGGACTTCGGCGAGGTGATACCGAAATCCCCAATAAAATTGCGATGAATAGCGTGAGGATAGAAGCGATTGATCGTCACCCGCACAAAGTCCGCGCAGTTGATAAACGCTCCGTTATAGCGCTCGACGTTCTTGCGGTCATTGAACGCGGCAATCAATCCCGCATCCTGCTCGGGAGTCGTCTTCACACTAAAGCCGTAGATCGTACGGTCATACGACGAACCGACCAGTTGATACCAGTTGCCCGGAGGCGCTTTTCCATCCTCGAGATCAGGAGCAATCGCCTGAAGATGAGCCCGGCGATAGGCGTCGCGTATCAGAATCTCACCCGCACGATCCATCGTCTCGGGAATCTGCTCCGGAGAGTCCACCGCGTACAGGTAAGAGACCAGCGGCATCGCAAGCCAGTCATAATGATCGATGCCATCATAGCGACTGAGGACCACGCCCAGCTCGCCCTCCCGACAAGCCCGCAGCTTCGTCGGCGACTCCGCACACACATGATCCAGATAAACGGCCGAGTGGCCTGCAGGATTAATTCTGGACAATCCGCCATAGGGCTGTTCCACCAGCACCGCCACGGAGGCCTGAGCCCGCATACAGAGTGCCAGGCAAAAGAGAGTTACCGTCAGGCCACAAAAGCCCGGAATACCGGATTGTCGTAGATGCCTTTCCTGGGCTCTCATCGAGGTCCTCCTGGGCGTAACAGCTCCGGACACCCCGTTTTTGCCGGATCGCACTACCACTTAGCTATTAAACGTCGCCTTTGCAAAAAATGTCGCGCGCAAAAGTATTGAATATTTGCGAGATAATCGACTTTGATGCCTTTCTCAAACGCAGCCGCCCGAAATCTGACGCTGGCCATCACAGGAGCGAGTGGTTCGCTCTTCGCGCGCGAAATGCTTCGTTTGTTAGATGCAGACGAGCGCGTGGCACACGTCCATCTGGTGGTCTCGCCGAGTGCACTGCGGGTATTGGCAGAGGAAGCCGGCATCAACGGCCGTAACTCCATGGTAGAAAAGCTGCTTGGCCGAAGCTCCACAAAGATCGTGCAACTCGCCTATGAAGATATCGGCGCCCCCATCGCCAGCGGGTCTTATCCCTGCGACGGCATGATCGTGCTCCCCTGTTCCATGGGAACGCTCGCCGGCATCGCCCACGGCCTGGCGGGAAACCTGATCGAACGGGCCGCCGACGTTTGCCTCAAAGAGCGACGTCGGCTCATCCTGTGCGTGCGCGAAACGCCGCTGAACCTCATCCACATCCGCAACATGGCCGCAGCCACCGAGGCAGGAGCCACGATCTTTCCCGTAATTCCCACCTTCTACAACCATCCCCAGACGGTCGAGGACATCGCGCACAACTATGTCCACCGCGTGCTGCAGCATATGGGCCTGCCACAACCCAACGCGTTCCAATGGAACCCGGCGGCTGATTCAAACCTCTAGGTGTTTTTGTTTTATCCCCATTGAATCGTCATCCTGAGCGGAGCGCCTCGCGCTTTTGCGAGGTGCGAAGTCGAAGGACCCCGAGGGACGTCATCTCGCCCATGCCGTCGGGACCTTTTCCACCACGAAAGCCCAGGCTCGAGCGCTTGAAGTAGAAAAGGTGCGAAGGACGTGGGCAGCACTGTAACCCTCGGGGTCCTTCGACTCCGCGTCCCCAAAAACCGGGACGCTTCGCTCAGGATGACGGTTCTGTGGCGAGATAAAACAAAATGCCATAGGTCCATCGCGATCGTGGTGCCGCTCAAAACCTCAATGCATCCGCGCAAGCGTTCTCACACTCCCCGAAGGAGCAGGATTCGTCTTCAGGAAGTCCGCCGTAGCCGAAGCCACCTTTGACGGGCAGGTCTTCGGAGCCAGATGTCCACACCCTTCGACAATATCCAGCTCAGACCGTGGATCGAGATCGTGGAACTGCCGTCCGACCGACAACGGCAGTAACTGGTCGTCCGAGCCCCACACAATCAACAACGGCGGGCTAAGCGTGCTCAGCCTCGCATCCACCACGTCTTTGCCCGACCGCATGGATTGCATGCTGCGGTCGACAACCCATTGGTTTGCGGCAAAGGCCCGCAGGGCATCCCGCCGGACAAACGCAGGCACAGTGCCACCATGAGGTTCCAGAAGGTCAGCAAGCCGTTGCAGCGCGACGCCATCGGCAGGATGAAACAGTTCCGCGATATTCTGCGGCTCATATGCCAGGCCGGCGCTGTCGTACAGGACCACGCGATCCACCAGCTCAGGATGATCCAGCGCGACCTTCAGCGTGACCCAGCCGCCCATCGACCATCCGCCGATATCCGTCTTCTGCAAGCCAAGTGCCTGGATAAAGTCCGTCACAAACTTCGCCTGCGTACCCATGGAATAGTCGCTGTCGGCAGGCCTGGGAGAGCGGCCATAGCCGAGAAGGTCCGGCGCATAGACATGGAAACCGGCCTTTTTCAGCCGCTTGAGCATCGGAGCCCAGCTCTCGGAGCTATCGCCAAGGCCATGTACCAGCACCAGCGGAACACCTCCGCCGGAGATAGGCGGCTCCGCTTCGTAGTAGTGCACGCGGCCTTCGGGAGTCATAACGTAGTTGCTATGAACATGCGCCAGGAACAGGCCAAGGTGGATGCTCTGCCGCTGGACCCAGAGCGGACGCTCATAGAAAGCAAGGCCGCCCAGCAGTCCGAGCACAATGACCAACAGGAACAGGCGTAGCAGCGTTCTCATCGCAGATCCTCGTTTTACAACCACTGCTATCCACTCTACTAGGCTTCTACCAGGCTTTATTTCAGAGGCTTGCCATACTCCTCACCGAACACCGTGTGTGAGATATCGAAGCGTCCGCCATCGTACTTGTCAGGCCCACGAAGCTGCCCAACTGCCAGCAAGGCGACGACCCAATAGCTCATCGGCAGCCGCAGCGTCTCGCAGACCTTGGCCTGCTCAAACCCTTCCATCGGCGCGGTGTCATAACCCATCACCTCGGCCATCAACATCATCGAGGTAAGGGCCATCATCACATGCTTGTTCAGCCATCCGCGCATCTGTTCGTCGGTAAAGCTCGACAGATAGGACGGGACACTATTGGCCGCCTGCGCGGCATAACTTTCCGGCATCCCCGCGGCACGCCCCATGCGCAGCATCTCGTCCAGATCCTTGCGCCAGCCATCGCGGTCCCCACACGCAACGATCACCGCGGAGGCCTCCTCGATCTTGGCCTGGTTGTAACTTGCCGCGCGCAACCGCTTGCGCTGCTCCGGCTGCTGCACGACGATAAAGCGCCACGGCTGCATGTTGTACCCGCTTGGAGCATGCAAGCCCGCATCGAGAATCTGTCGCAGGTCGCTGGCGGGAATCGGCTCCCCATCGAAACTCGGGGTAGCACGCCGGTCGCGAATCGCCTGGGCCAGTGACTTTTGTGTTTTTGGCATCATCGTCCTCCAAATGCAGCTAGATCTTTCAGTTGTTCTATCTTTACGATCTTTATCTTTATCGTTTGTTTTTGTCTTTAAAAACGCTGTCCGTCATTTGAACCGATCCCTGTTACAGCTCAGGGAATCTTGTCCATGTCCAGAGAAAGAACCACGGGATTCTGTTGCGGGATATCTCCAAAGACAAGCACAGCGCTATACCCCTGTCGCAACTCCGGATGGGCATCGATCAGGGCCTTGGCGACAGCCTCGCTGCGTGTGCGCAGAGCATCCGCGGCGGCGTTGGCATCCGCTGCATAGTGCAGCACCAGGTGAAGACTCTTATCGTCAGGCGCACTCTCGCTGCTGAGCGAAGTAAACCGGAACTCTACATCATTAGCAGCCTTGAGAACGAGTGGTGTCGTAGTGCTCGGCCCCTCTGGCATATCGGCAAGTTCGGGAGGAGCGGCTATCCTCTGCTCCGAATGCAGCTTATCCAGCAGGGTGCTCGTGACAAAGCTCGCCGGGCTGAGAAGTTCCTCCGCCTGGCGGAAGTACAGCCACGCCAGCCAGGACTGCTTCGCCCTCGCATGCTCACGCGCCGCGGTCCAGTACCAGAGACCGTCGTGCCCGGCGGCGGAACGCGCGTGCGGATAAAACCCGGCCATCTTCCATCCGCCGGCATCCTGCAACAGGAACGACAGCAGCCAGGGATGCACACCCCCTGTGGCCTCGACCATCGCAAAGGCATAGCGTCCGGGAGGCAGCGCCGCAATGGAAAAATCCACCTCAGAGGTGGTGCCCTTCAGCGGACAGCTAAAGTCTGCCTCACTCGTGTCGCCGGCCTTGCGTGTAGTCGCGTCGAGCACATAGAGCTGCGTCACGCTCAAGTTGTTGCCCGCGAGCTTCTCGCTCGTCGTCCGCACCAGGTATTCGGTTGGGGCAAAGTTATTGGCATACTCCGGGATCGTGATGGCCTTGAGTGCGGCGATATCGCCGGCCTTGACCGCCGTCCCCAGCGTATGGGCAGCGCCCGCCAGCGTGTCGCGCAAAGCAGGCTGCAGCGCGGCCTGGGTCGTGCAGCTCTGGGCGAAAACCGGCGCACTGGCAACCGGCAGCAACGCAAGAGCGATCGCAACCGGCAAAGCACGTTTCGCGGTCGACCCGGTAATGGTTCGGATACGTCTCAAAATACCCCTCTTGATACCGTTCTGGATACCGCTTTGGAAGCCCGCGTCTGAATGGCGCTCCCCGCACAGCATACGAAGGTGGACGCTCCGAGTCCAGTGGCACGACCTTCTGCCGCCAAAGCGAGCTTATCAAGCTCGCCATAAAGAGGCACAGCGTATTCTTGATCTGCAAGGCTACCTTCCTGCGAGCACACACGTCCCACCCTAAAGAGATGACTTCCTATTCCAACTCGCGCCTCCGGCAGATCATCGTAGTGTCTGCGTTCGCCGCCTTCAGCTTTGCCGCAGGCAATCTTGGCGCGCAGGTGCTCCCTGGCGCAACACCTCAAGCCTCCACGCTGCCGGCAAACTCGCCTACGACGCTCCCCGCGCCGATCGCGGCAAAACCGGCCACACCCACCACACCTGCCCATCATGCGACCGTCACCTACGCCGCCGGCATGCTCAACGTACGGGCAGACAACTCCAGCCTGAACCAGATTCTGCGCGAGATCAGCCGCCTTACCGGGATGAAGATTACCGGCGGCGTGGTCGACGAACGAGTCTTCGGCAACTACGGCCCGGCAGAGCCTTCGACGATCCTGGCAACGCTTCTGGGCGGCACGGGAAGCAACATCCTGTTACGCGAGTCAGACACCAACTCCCCAACAGAGCTGGTCCTTACCCCGCGCAACGGAGGCCCAACCCCTCCGAACCCGAACGCTCCTGGCTTTGACGACGGTGCCGAGGACCTCCCTCCGCATGACGTCGTGCAACCCGCGCAGCCCAGGCTTCTGCCAACGCGACCCGGCTTCCCGCAGGCTGGGCCTCAGCCACAAGCCACGCAACCAACCAGCGGCCCGCAGAGCATTCCCCAACCTGCAAACAACGTGAACGGGAGCCCTTCGAACACCTCCCCGACCGCGTCTACCTTGCCTGTAACGGACTCCGTACCAACCGACTTCGTTCCCACCCCATCGACTACGCCGTCCACCTCCGGCATCGTAGACGCCCCCAATCCGCCGCCCCCCGGCAGCACCACCAGCACGCCGTCCAATGGCGCCAAAACGCCCGAACAGATTTACCAGCAGTTGCAACAACTGCAGAAGCAACAGCAGAACACAACGCCCGCACCCACTACGCCGCCGGCAACCCCGCAATAAGCATTTGAATCGTGGTCATAGCGTGGATTGTCGTCGCAGCTTGAATGATTTTCACAGCGCGAAGCGCGTTCCGTGACGCTTTAGCGTCGCGGAGTCGGAGGGAGCCGTAGCCTTTAGGCTACGGAATAAGGGTTCGACGAGAATAGGCCTTTAGGCCCGGGCTCTTTGCTAAGGCAGGCAAGTAATCTGGACGAAGCCCCAACGGTCACATGACGTGGATGAACGCCTCTACCCTTCAATCGCAACATGCACGGCAGGACTCGAAACGCGTTCCTTCGCAGCCGCCATCGCGTGCATGCGGAAGATGCGAAACATGATCTGGCAGATGCCGTAGGTCAAAAGGACACCCAACGCCAACGACGCAGCCACGGCACACACCAACATCAGGGAACTGATCACATCCGCCTCCAGCAGAGTTGAAACTGACTATCCTAAACACGACTCCGGCCAAAGACTAATCCCGAAATCCTCAATAAAGGATGAATGGACACGGATTTCTCCGCCCCATGCCATTCTGATGCAACTTTTCAGCCCCTGCACGGTGAAAATTTTAAGAACTGTTGACCATCAGGGAACATCTCCCTGTCCGCGCCTGAAACCCCCTCCGGCCCAGAACCTTGTATCCTAAAGTTTTGGCCGCTTTCGGTATTTGACATCGCATGAGCCTTACTCACATCAACGTCCGCGGCGCCCGCCAGCACAACCTGCGGGACGTCTCCGTCTCCATCCCGCGCAACACGCTAACGGTTGTCACCGGCTTGTCCGGTTCCGGCAAGAGCTCGCTCGCCTTCGACACCATCTACGCCGAGGGCCAGCGCCGCTACGTCGAAACCCTTTCGGCCTACGCCCGCCAGTTCCTCGACCAGATGGAGCGCCCCGACGTCGACTCCATCGACGGCCTCTCCCCCGCCATCTCGATCGAGCAGAAGACCACCTCCCGCTCGCCGCGCTCCACCGTCGGCACCATCACCGAGATCTACGACTATCTGCGCCTGCTCTACGCCTCCGTAGGCCAGCCCCACTGCCCCAACTGCCACCGGCCCATCTCGCGCCAGTCCGCCGAACAGATCGTCGCCCAGATCGTCGAGCGCAACCGCACCGACTCCCCCGGCGAGCGCATCACCGTCCTCGCGCCGGTCGTGCGCGGACGCAAAGGCGAGTTCCGTGAAGAGCTCGAAGCGCTGGACAAAAAGGGCTACCGCGTCCGCATCGACGGCGAGATGACCGAAGTCGAAGAGGGCATGCGCCTCGAAAAGCGCAAGAACCACACCGTCGAAGCCATCGTCGACCGCATCATCCTGAAGCCGATCATTGACGAAGAAGGCCAAACCACCTTCGACACCCGCCGCCTCGCCGTCGCTGTAACCACGGCGCTGCAACTGGCCAACGGACTCGTGCTCATCGGTCTGCAGGCCCCCGGCGGCACTTACAACGAGACGCTCTACAGCTCCTCGATGGCCTGCCCCGACTGCGGCATCAACGTCCCCAAGCTCGAGCCGCGCAGCTTCTCGTTCAACTCCACCTACGGCGCCTGCCCGGAGTG
The DNA here is from genome assembly GCF_000178955.2 of Granulicella mallensis MP5ACTX8. Lineage (NCBI taxonomy): Bacteria > Pseudomonadati > Acidobacteriota > Terriglobia > Terriglobales > Acidobacteriaceae > Granulicella > Granulicella mallensis. The sequence continues at coordinate 4,230,187 of NC_016631.1, forward strand.
CCACGGCCTCGGCTCGATCTACGACTTCGATCCCGCCAAGACCATCACCGACTGGTCGAAGCCGCTGCTCGACGGCGCCATGGGTCCCGGCTCGGCGTCGCAGTACCTGCTCAAGCTCATCAAGCTGGCAGCCGACAAGTACAAGATCGACCTGAAGCAACCCTTCTCCGACCTGAGCAAGGAGCACCAGGACCTGCTGCTCTACGGCCCGCCGCGCAACGAGGCCGGTCGCACCGGCTTCCACGGCATCTTCGCCTGGCTGCGCGACACCCTCGAAGACACCAAATCCGAGGGCTATCGCGACTACATGATGCAGTACATGTCCGCGACCGAGTGCCCCCAGTGCCACGGCAAACGCCTTCGCCCCGAATCTCTCGCGGTCACCATCCCGTTGGCCGACGCCGCGGCCCATCCTCCCTCCACGAAGGACGAGACCGAGCCGCTTGAAAGCTCCGACGCACGGCGCGATGCCTCCATCGCCGACTTCACCTCGCTCTCGCTCGAACGGGCTCTGCTCGGCGCACGGTCCATGCACTTCAGCGGCCGCGACCGCCTCATCGCCGACCGCTTGCAGCGCGAGATCATCGAGCGCCTTGAGTTCCTCAACGCCGTCGGCCTGGGCTACCTCTCTCTCAGCCGTTCTGCGGCAACCCTCTCCGGCGGAGAAGGCCAGCGCATCCGCCTCGCCACGCAGATCGGCTCGCGTCTTCGCGGCGTGCTCTACGTGCTCGATGAACCCTCGATCGGCCTGCACCAGCGCGACAATCAGCGGCTCATCTCAGCCCTCGAAAACCTGCGCGACATCGGCAACACCGTCCTCGTCGTCGAGCACGACGAAGACACCATGCGCAAGGCCGACTACATCCTCGACCTCGGCCCCGGCGCAGGCAAGAACGGCGGCTTTCTCATGGCCTCCGGCACCCCCGCCGAGATCATGGCGAACCCCGCATCCGTCACCGGCCAGTACCTCAGCGGCAAGATCGATATCGTCACCCGCCCCACGCCGGACAAGGCTCCGCGTCCTGTCACCGGCAAGTGGCTCTCGGTCGAAGACGCCCGTTCGCACAATCTGCAGAACGTCACAGCTCACTTCCCTCTCGGCGTGATGACCGTCATCACCGGCGTCAGCGGCTCGGGCAAGAGCACGCTGGTCAACGACATCCTGTACCGCTCGCTGGCCAAGGAGCTTTACGGCTCCCGCGAAGAACCCGGCGAACACAAGGCCATCCACGGTGCGGCACAGCTCGACAAAGTCATCCAGATCGACCAGTCGCCCATCGGCCGCACGCCGCGCTCCAATCCGGCCACCTATACCGGCGTCTTTACCGCCATCCGCGATCTCTTCGCCATGCTGCCGGACTCGCGCGAACGAGGCTACAAGCCCGGCCGCTTCAGCTTCAACGTGATGGGTGGCCGTTGCGAGGCCTGCCAGGGCGAAGGCCAGCGCCGCATCGAGATGAACTTCCTGCCCGACGTCTACGTCTTGTGCGACGTCTGCAACGGCCGCCGCTACAACCAGGAGACGCTCGCCGTAAAGTTCAACGGCTACTCCATCGCCGACATCCTCGACCTGCCCATCGAAGAAGCCTTGCCTGTCCTGAAAGACATTCCGGCGGTCAACCAGAAGCTGCAAACCCTGGTGGACGTCGGGCTCGGCTACATTCACCTCGGCCAGTCGGCGACGACGCTCTCCGGCGGCGAGGCGCAGCGCATGAAGCTCGCGCGCGAACTTAGCAAACGCCAGACCGGACGCACGCTGTACCTGCTCGACGAGCCCACCACCGGCCTCCACTTCGACGACGTGCGCCGCCTGCTCGAAGTGCTGCATCGCCTCACCGACCTCGGCAACACCGTCATGATCATCGAGCACAACCTCGACATCATCCGCAACGCCGACTACCTCATCGACATGGGCCCGGAGGGCGGCGAGGGCGGCGGTACCATCGTCGCGCAGGGACCGCCCGAGCTGGTCGCCCGCGAACCGCGCTCTTACACCGGACAGTTTCTTGCGCGCTATTATGAGAGCGCAGGAACTCTAACGGCCAGCAAGTATCTGCCGCCGATAGAGCTGCCCGACCTGCAGAAGAAACCAGCCAAACCGAAGTGGATCGCACCGGAGAAGAAGACCGGCGTACCGACAGCCTCAAAGACAAAACCGGAGTCGGACGCGCAGAAGAAACTGTCCGCAAAGAAAACCGCCACCAAAAAGACCGCAACAAAAAAAGGCTCTAAGTAACCTCTGAACAAGTGTCTGGCTTTGAAAGGGCGGTACTTTAGTACCGCCGTAAGACTCCTGAAATTCGTGCGGCTTTAGCCGCGGAGGGAATACCGCCCCCACTTAAGAGCTTCCCAGGGCTAAAGTCAACGCCGCCTCACCGCACGGCCCATTACCGACTGTCTTCACATGAACAACTCTCCCATCATCGAACCTGTACGCGACGAAGCGCTCGACATCCAGCACGATACCGATCCCGCCAAGGACCACGGGCCGGCGAAGCGGATTCCGCACCTTGGACACGCCCTCCTGTTCTTCTCGCTGGCCTCGACCTGGCTGGCCTTCTGCGCTCTTGGCTTTGCCGCCGCTGCACACATCCAGACGGATGAGGCAGCGCGCCAGCACCCCGGTCTCGGACTCGCCGCGCAGGCCCTCGGCTACCTGCTTACGCTGCTCACCTCCTTCTGGCTCTTCCCCCGCCTGTGGGAGCGCTCCTTTCTGCACGGCATTCAGTGGAACGTCCTCGCCGCCCACCGGCGCTGGATGTGGATCGTTCCGGCAGCCATCGCGGTGAGCTTCGCCTCGCAGGGCATGGACCGTTTTCTGCCGCCTTCTCCAGCCAGCGACCCCATCACCGAGATCATGCACACGTCTCTCGGCGCGTGGGCCGTCACGCTCTTCGGGGTTCTGCTCGCCCCGCTGGGAGAAGAGATCGCCTTCCGTGGCTTCCTGCTTCCCGCCTTCGCCACGGCGTACGACTGGCTCTCCCTGGAACGCACTCCAGCCGGCCTGAGCCGCTGGGAAAGCTCCTCCGGCCACACCCGCTCCGCCGTAATCTTCGCAGCCATCTTTTCCAGCATTCCGTTCGCGCTGCTGCACGCAGGACAGCTCTCGCACAACTGGGGCGCGGTCGGCGTGATCTATACCGTGAGCCTGATCTTCTCGTACGTACGCGTCCGGACACACTCCGTGGCCTGCTCGACCCTCATGCACGCCACCTACAATCTGACTATCTTCGCCATAGCTTTTTTCTCTACAGGCGGTTATCGCCACCTCGAAAAATTGAATTCATAGCGGTTTTATAAAGTTTTCGTGCCGCGATAGCCTAAACTGGGGCAGAGGTACATCGCATGGCAGTTTTGCGTACGTGCCCCCGCTGTGGCTCAAAAGAAGTACTCCGGTCCCGCAGAAGATTACTTGAGCACCTTCTGCTGCTGTTCAGGCCCTATCGCTGTACAGATTGTCAGTATCGGTTCTTTTCATTTGTGGGGATGAAAGAAAAGAAATAGCGCATCACCAGATGGCCTTGAAGCCGCCTATAAGAGATCCTGCGGCCGAATTCCGAGGCTTCACAGGACGAATCGGCGGCAACAAGGTCAAGGTCTGGGCGTTCATCTAGTGTGGTGAGTCGTTCATTCGTTGAAGTACCAGCATTACCCCATAGCGCGAAGCGCAAACCGTGACGCTTTAGCGTCGCGGGACGGAGGGTAAGGGAGGCAATCGCCTTTAGGCTACGGAATCAAGGACAGGCAAGAATTGGGCTTTAGCCCCGGGCCTTTTGATGGCAGCCGAAAGAAGGCCCGAGCCTAAAGGCTACGGCTCCCTCCGTCTCCCTGGCCGGATTTCTGATCCGAGTCTTAGTCAGCAGACAGCGGCTCGACATTGTCTATGGCGAGCTTCTCGACCACACCTCTCGTCTTCACGAGCTTTAATCCCATCTCCGGCACGGCATCCACGAGGAAATGCATCGTTCCTCCATTTTTGAAGTCCTCATCAGTTAGGACGGTCTTTGATTTGAAGTTATAAAAACCAGGTAATCCGGTTTGATCACTCACAGGAACTTGCTTAAGGTTGCTGAGTACACGCGCCAGTTGAAGCATGGAAGTTTGATAAATGGCCACGGGCGCTCCACTGGCCATACCCACATCGCCAGTTGGATAGGCGTCGCGTGGGGTGATACTTCCATCCTCTGACCGCGTGTAGAGATTCAACTCCGAGGCTTCTAATCGCAACGGACCGTCACCACGTTTCAACAGGTATACGGTTCCCTCCGGGCTCTCCATGTGGAATTTCAGATGAAACCGTTCGATGAGCAGGGCTTGCAGCATTAATCGTACCTGTAGGTCATGTATGCCGAAGTGGGAGAACTCGCCTCCGGAGATCGTGTTTCGGAGCTCCCCGGGCGGCTTGCCCTCGATGTCAAACCGGGATGTGTCCACCCACTTCTGCCCGCCAACCACCTGCCATCCGGGGAGGTCGAACGCCTCTGAAATTAACGCCCGGAGACTGTAGCCATGGATAATCAAGCGCCCACCCGGATACACCCGCAGATCGGACATGATCATCTTGCCAGGGTCGTCAGGCTTTACGGTAGCCACGTCGAACGCCAAAGGCGTCTGTGAAGGGTACGCGCCTTGACCATGTGCTAGAGGGGGTTCCGCAGCAATAAAAGCTAAAGACACTGCGGCAAGCGCACCGAAAAGCCTTCTCCACAAGTAGCCGCTTTTCATGCTCTCCAAGATACAGACAGACCACAGAGCGCACTAGTTAAAAACCGGCACAGGACATCTGTGCCGAATGCCCCTCCTCATGCGCGTTCCTTGAGCATGAGGAGGCGTCCACCTATCCTTCGCGCGGAATAGGCCCACAGGCGCGCCGCCTTGGCCAATACTCGAACATTGACCCGATTCTTCAGGCCATGCTAGCGTCAGATATGGCGTTTCCTCTGCATCCTTGTTGTCGCTGCCACCAGCCCCTCGCTGGGTGAGCTGCGACAGTCTCAGAGACTCCTGAAATTCCCTCTCCAAAGCTCATCTAGAACTCATCCTTGGTTCAATAGTTTCCGTCCACAAGCCGGCATCCACGCCTGGGCTCGTTGGCGACGGTTCAGCTCTGGAGATATCCCATGCAACTCGCAACACAGGAACCATTTGTACAGGCCGCCATCAACACATGGACAGCCGCGGAGAGCCAGATCGGCGCAACGCCGAAAACGCCCGAAGAACTCGCCAGCATCGTCTCGCAGTTCGCATCCTCAGAGGGATGGCTGGACGGTGTGCGGCTGCGCGCCGACGATCGCTGGTATGAGCGGCTGTATCATGGCCCCGACCACGACATCTGGGTGATCAGCTGGATGCCCGGGCAATCCACCGGCTTCCACGACCACGGGGAGTCCGCGGGAGCCTTCGTCGTAGCGACCGGGATTCTCGAGGAGCATCGTCCTGGGGAGCAGACCCGTGTGATCCCTCCGGGCCACCCGCGCGCCTTCGGCTCCGAGTACGCGCATGACGTCCGTAATGCCTCCCTCGCGCCGGCCATCAGCATTCATGCCTATTCACCTCCGCTTACCGATATGAACGAGTACGAGCTGGAGGGAAATCAGCTGGTTCCGCGCGAAAGCGTGTCAGAACGGGCTGAGACACTGAATCAGGAGCGACACGTGCAGAACCCGAACCCCACAAAACCAGCTGGAGCCTTGAGCATTGAGCAGCTGCTTACAGCAGCACGTGCTCGATTGCGACGGCTATCTCCAGAGAAGGCCAATGAGGCGGTGGACAAAACAGGGGCAATCCTCGTCGATATCCGGCCCGAAGGCCAGCGCGCGATCGAGGGTAGTATTCCGGGCGCGTTGATCGTCGAGCGTAACGTGCTCGAGTGGCGGTTCGACCCTGCATCCAGCGCTCGGCTGCCGGTCGCAAACGATCATGACTTTCAGGTGATCGTGTTCTGCTCCGAAGGCTATACCTCAAGCCTCGCGGCCGCGTCTCTGCAGGATCTCGGTCTCTGGCGCGCGACGGACGTAGTGGGTGGATTCCATGCATGGCACGCAGCAGGTCTGCCGATTGTGCCGCCAGGCAAGGCTCCCCAAAACCTGTCCCGCTGAAAAGCGGTAGGCTCAATTCCTGTACTTTATTGCCCTGGCATGAACACCCTTAGGGTTGAGGTGTGTCCGTGCTTTCAGCCTTTTTTGAATGGTGGAACGGCTTCGCGATCAGCCTTCCGGTGCCTTTGCCGATCTTGCCGGCTCCCTTGGCAGCGCCTACGCCAGCCTCTCCAGCACCTTTACCGACATTCCCGACCGCCCCCACAGGATGCAGCGTTACCAGGTCGCCGGCTCCCTTGCCGACTCCCTCGGCCCCCTTGCCTGCGCCTTTGCCAATGTCGCCGCTGCCGCTGCCGATATCCCCTCCAGCACTACGTTTATGTTTTTGTGGCGGGGCTGCGGGAGCAGGTTGAGATTGCGGAGTCTGAGGCTGAGGAGAATTCTGACCGACGGCAATGAGACTAAAAGCCAGCGGCATTAGCAACAAGAAGGTGAAAGGAGTTTTCATAAACAACCTCACATAACTTGGATGCATAGCGGTTCAAACATGGCCGTACGCTTCACCAATCCAATGAAGGATGCCATGTACGGCCTCCCGCAATCCCTCCAGTCACCACCAACGCAAAAAGGGGCAGCCAAAGCCGCCCCTCCTGCCCAACGTCCGACCATCAGAGTGTCTGCACGGAAGGTCGCACCACGATCTCGTGCACGCCCACATTCGCCGGCTGCCCAATCGCAAATGCAATCGCATCGGCGATGCACTGTGGAGACACAGCGATCGTCAGAAATCCGGCCAGGGCCTCTGCTGTCTCCTGGTGGTGGATGCTGTTCCCAAGCTCGGTCGAGATCGCCCCCGGCAGAATCACCGTTGTGCGGATGTTCTTCGCCGCGACCTCCTGCCGCAGTGTTTCCGTGATCGCACCCACAGCCCACTTCGATCCGCAGTAGACCGCCGCGCTTGGGAAGGTGCGAATGCCTGCAACCGACGACACGTTGATAAAGTGCCCGCTGCCCTGCTTCTCGAAGATCGGGAGCGCAGCCGCGATGCCATACAGCACGCCCTTCACATTCACGTCGATCGTCTCGTCCCACTCCTCCACACGAAGCTCGCTCATCGGAGAAAGCGGCATGATGCCCGCGTTGTTCAGCAGCACATCCACCTTGCCGAACGCCTTTACCCCGGCTTCAACCAGCACAACCAGATCCCCACGCTTCGTCACATCGCAAGCCACGGCAACAGCCCTTCCGCCGTCCGCTTCGATCTCCTTGACCAGCGTATCCAGCCGATCCTTGCGCCGTGCGCCTAGAACAACCGCAGCGCCCTGCTTTGCCAGCGCCTTTGCCGTCGTTGCACCGATACCGCTGCTGGCGCCTGTAATCACTACAACTTTGCCTTGAATGTCAGCCATGGTTTGTTGCTCTCCTTGAGAACAACACTAGGCTCGCAGAGCTTCCGTTCGTTAGCCTACTTCTTCCGATTCCTTGCCTAAAGCTCTTGCATCAGCCAGCAAACGCCAGTGACTCCCCTCCCTGCAACACGGTGACGTCCTTGCGCGGGGGTTGTCCAAACTGCCGCCGGTACTCGCGGTTGAACTGCGTTGCGCTCTCATAGCCGGTCGCAAATGCAGCCGATGCCGTATCCATTCCTTCCGTCAGCATCAGACGTCGTGCCTCAAAGAGCCGCAGTTGCTTTTGAAACTGCAAAGGGCTGTTGCCGGTCATCTCGCGGAAGTGGTGATGCAGCGTCGACACCCCCATGTGCGCATGCTGCGCCAGATCTTCAACCCGCAACGGCTCACGAAAGTTCAGACGCAGCCAATCCACAGCCCGCGCTACACGCTGGCTCTGCGAACCTGCCGTCACAATCTGCCGCATGACTCCCGCACAGGCGCTGGTAAGCAGACGGTACAGGACTTCCCGCTGCAGCAGCCTGGAGAGCACCGGGATGTCCTGCGGGCTCTCGTTCAGGCGAACCATGCGGAGTACCGCGTCGAACAACTCCACCGTCATAGGTCCGGTCGTTACGGCCAGGCCTTTTACGGCTCCATCGCCAGGAGCCGCCTCGACCTCGGCAATCATCTCCCGCGCCGCCTGCATGTCCAGCACGATCGCACACGCCAGATAAGGCCGCTCATCACTCGCCTTCGTGATCCGGAACATGGCGGGAACATGCAGCGGCGTCAATAGCCAGATCCCTTCACCGAAGGAAATCAGTTCGCTGCCGACGTCAACCGCCTTTGCGCCCTGTGCCACCACAGCGACCCCAGGCTCATACACCTGACATGCGCCAACTATCGGCGTATGCCGGCGGAAAAGATGCAGCCCTGGCACTGCGCTCGGAAAGTCGCCTTCACTCGGCAACTGCCGCGCAATCGTCTCGGCCAGTTCGACTCTCAACTCCGCCAGCACACTTCGTTTTGTCTTCATCCAAAGAGGATCAGGCAATCCGCTTCATCGTGCAACCCGGCAAATATCTTCCGAACCCTAACTGGCTCAAAGCGTCACATTTACGCCGAGGCGAGGTTTCGCGAGGCGCAGCTCGTGGTCCAGGTTCATCCGCGGCTCACTCTCACATTCCAGAACGAGCGTCGTTATCGGATGATCGGGAACCTCGGCCGGAAGGCCTGTAATATGCACCCTCCAGGCATCCTGTGTGAACGCAAGAGAGGTAGAGCTCTTCAGCAGACGCACCGACTTCACCTTCGTCTGCAGCCCCGAAAGCGAAACATCGCTGCCCGGCCAGAAGTGGACGTGCATATAAAGCGTATTCGCGCGTCGCGTAAACATCGCATACGAAGGCCGCCACGGCTGGCAAGGGTCGGTGTTGAAGATCGCTTCCCCGTTGCCCTTCAGCCAATCTCCAACCTCGGTCAGGATTCGCACCGCCGGCTCGGGAAACGTGCCGTCTGCCGTAGGACCGACATTGATCAGAAAATTGCCCTGATCCCGAGCGCAGGTAATCAGATTTCGCAGGTGCGTGCGTGGCGACTTCCACTCATCATCCGCCGCATCGTAGCCCCAGCTTTCGTTCAGGGTCATGCAGCTCTCCCAGGCTCGTCCATTGTTGGCTGCGATGATGCTCTGCTCTGGAGTGGAGAAGTCGCCGGACGCATGATTGCGTCCGTTCACCACGATATCCGGTTGCAGGGCAAAGACCATCTTGTTCATGCGCTCGGCCTCCCAACCCTCGGCCTCCAGAGGCATGCCACCGTCATACCAGAGGATGTCGATCTTGCCGTAGTTCGTAAGCAACTCCCGGATCAGACCGAAGGTGTATTCGATGAAGCGCTTTCGCGCGGCTTCATCGACAGAGCTTCGTTCCCCGTCCGGATGATGCCAATCCATCAGGGAGTAATAGATACCTACCGGCATTCCCGCTTCGCGCGCAGCTTCCACATACTCCCGAACGAGATCGCGCTTGGGCCCTTGCTTCATGGAATTGAAGTCGGTGAGCTTCGTATCGAAGTTACAAAAGCCTTCGTGATGCTTCGCCGTGACCACCATGTATCGGGCGCCGGAGGCCTGCGCGATCCTGACCCACTCTTTAGCGACCCCAGGCTTGGGAGAAAATCTCCGAGCCAGGCTCTCATACTCAGACCATGGAATCGCTTCTTTCTCTACCGCCCACTCCTGGCGGCCGTGAAGGCTATAGAGACCGTAGTGAATAAAGAGGCCATACCGTGCCTCCTTCCACCACTTCAGCCGGCGAGCCTGGTCGGCCGTCGGTGCAGGAGAAGAGGCGGGCGCAGGGTGCGCGGGGCATGCCTGAGGCGCACTCGCGGCCTTCGTCTGAGCGTTCGCGCCCATCACTGCACTCGCTAACGCAGCCCCAGTGCCAACCAGCATACTCCGACGACTGATGTGATCCATCTCGCTCGCATTCTCCTCTTTCGAAACTTCTGACTGCAGGCTAACAGATTCGGTAATGAAACATTATTACCGCTGATGAATGACTATCTGCTAGCATCAACCCACAAAGTTATGAAATCGCACACAACGATGACCCGGTTCGACTTCCTAAGAAATTCAGGCTTGATCGCAGCAGGCTTTAGCTTTCTGCCGCACACCACATGGGCGACGATCAACAAACCCCAGGGCAGCAAGCAGGTGAGTACGCGAGAGCTGGCCGAGTATCAGATTGTTGTGCCCGACCAGGCGAGCGCTGTGGAACAGCAGGCCGCCGAGAAGCTGCAACAGTATCTGGCTAAGATCGCGCACAAGAATCCGGTGATCAGGAAGGAGGGCGACTATCGGAGTGGCCCTGCCTTCTTTATCGGTCAAACACGCTATGCAAAGACGCAGAAGGTTGACTTCAAGCAACTCAAAGAAGATGGATTTGCGTATTACCCCGCCGGGAAGAAACTGATCGTTGCCGGTGGCTCAGGAAAAGGGGTGCTGTACGGCATCTATGGCCTGCTGGAGCTCTGGGGCTTCAGGATGTACAAGTCCACGGTGATCCAGGTTCCGACGACAAGCTCGGTCAGCCTTCCGACCAAAGAGGTCGTAGTCGTTCCTGTGGTGGGATACCGCACCACCTCTTACCCAGACACTCTCAAGCCGGAGTACACAGACTGGCACAAACTTTCTTCGCGGGACGCCTGGGGATTGTTCGTTCACACCTTCAATGAACTGCTTCCCCCGGACCAGTACGGCAAGACGCATCCTGAATACTTTTCTCTGATCGACGGCCACCGGCAGCCGGGCGCGCAGCTATGCCTTTCTAATCCCGAAGTTCTCCAGATCGTGATCACCAACTTACGCACGAAGATCGCCGCGAATCCCAGCGCCACCTATTGGTCGGTCAGCCAGAATGACAACGATCAATACTGCCGCTGCGGCCCCTGCACGACGCTCAACACCAAGTACGGCAATGTGCCCAGCGGATCGATCCTGTACTTCGTCAACGGCGTAGCCAAAGCGTTTCCCGACAAGACGATCTCTACCCTGGCTTACTGGTACTCCAGAACGCCGCCGCAGAACATACAGGCCGAGCCCAACGTCAACATCATGCTGTGCAATATCGAAAGTCGGCGGCACGCTCCGGTCTACGAGACCGATCCTCGCTTTACCCAGGAGTTCCTGGCCTGGAATAAGATCGCCAGCAATATTCTTATCTGGGATTACGATATCCAGTTCACCAACCTGGTAAGTCCCTTTCCGAATCTCCACACCATCAAACCCAACATCAAGTTCTTCACCGAGCACCACGTCAATTCGCTCTACATGCAGACGAACGGCCAGGTCGGCGGCGAGATGGCCGCGCTGAGAGCCTATCTCATCGCCGAACTAATGTGGAATCCGGAAGCAGATGACAACGCCATCATTAACGAATTCCTGAATGGCTACTACGGAGCCGCCGGGCCTTACATCCGTCAGTACATCGATAAGATGCGGGAATCGCTGCTCGCCACCGGCTTCAAGCTCGACATCTTCGGCAGCCCGGAAGCGGCGAAAGACGCCTATCTGTCCGTGGACATGCTGAAGGTCTATCAGTCGTTATTTGACCAGGCAGAAAAGGCTGTTCAAACAAACCCGGAGTTACTCACACGCGTGAAGATCGCGCGCCTTCCGATCGTCTATGCCGAGATCCAGATCGGTCGCAACGAAGTCGATACGCCGCGGAGCATGTTCGCGCATACGCCGGATGGCAAGCCGTTCGTAAAGCCGGAGATGAAGGCGCTCGTCTATCCCTTTGTAAGCTTGTGCAAAGAAGATGGAGTGACGAAGGTACGAGAGAGAAGCACAACACCGGATGACTACCAGGCCTCCTATGACAGGGTCTTCCGCAACATGGACGAGATCTCCAGGAACAAATCCTTCAAAAAAACAATCACTCCTGTAACTCTCCCTGAAGGGGGAGAGGCTGTCCTGCCAAAGCTGACGGACGGCATCTTCGGGTCCTGGGAGTCCTGGAGTTCGCCCGATATTCATTGGGTCTACTACAAGGGCAAGCACATGGACTTCGTCCTGGATCTCGGAGAGGTCACGGATGTTCAATCCATCAGCATGGACTTTCTCAATGCCCAGGCCCAGCCCGAATGGAACATCATGGTGCTGCCGACCTATGTCACCTATGCCCTCTCGGCCAACGGAAAAGACTTCGACAACGAGATCAAGATCGTCAACCCGAACAATCCAAACCCCAAGGAAAATCCGGATATTGCCAAGGTTCCGCTCCAATCATTCCGAGCCGCTCTGAGCACGCCCGTCAAAGCTCGATACATAAAAGTCCACGGCGAAAGCATGCTCCACATGCCTTCCTGGCATATCCTTGCCGGCCACGTAGCCGAAATTTACACCGATCAGATCGTCGTTACATAAGCCATTTCGTAACACCTATGCGACGATAAACAGCATGAGTGAACTAGTCAGCCTGAGAGGCAAAGCCGTCCTGTTCGATATGGATGGAACGCTCGTCGACTCTACTCCGGTCGTAGAACGCACGTGGAAATGGTGGGCGGCACGACACAACCTCTCTCTTGAAGAGGTGCTATTGTTCTCCCACGGGCGTCCGGGGATAGCCACTCTTGAGCAGTTTCTCCCCGGACGAGACCATTCGGAGGAACTGGCGGAGCTTGAGCATTCCGAAGAGACACAAACGGAAGGAATCCTGGCTGTGCCGGGAGCCGCAGAGGTTGTGCAGGCGCTCCAGAAACAGAATCACCCCTGGGCGATCGTGACCTCCGCCTGGAGGAAGCTGGCCGAAGCCCGTGTCATCGGCGCGGGCTTGCCTCTACCCAGGGTGATCGTTCCTGCGGATGAGATCCGCAACGGCAAGCCCGATCCGGAAGGCTTCCTTCTCGCAGCGGAACAGTTGGGCGTAGCACCGGAAGAGTGCATCGTCTTTGAAGACACACGCCCCGGTATCGATGCGGGGCTGAGCGCGGGCATGCAGGTAGTGGGTCTCCTGACGACGTTCTCAGCCCAGGAGTTGCGCTACCAGCCTCTCATCCGTGATTTTCGCGATGTCTCGATTCGGAGCGAAGGCGAGTCTCTGAAGATTGAACTCACTCAGAGGTAGCTTCCTTCGACCACGGATCGTACTCGCCCAGCGCCCATATCTGTCCTTCGGGATCACGGACAATAAAAGAACTTCCGCCGTAGCTCTTGGTCTCCATCTCCTGCATGAACTCGGCTCCCGCTGCCTTTGCCGAAGCATAGACAGGACCGCAGTCCGGCACGATCAGATACACCGAAGAGGTAACAGCACCTACCGAGTGTGGCTGAACAAACCAGTGAGCCGTTTGCTGGTTGTGCCCGGACGTCCCGATCATGACCATGCCGTTACCTAGAACCAGTTCAGCATGTTCGACGATGCCGGCCGGGCTACGGTATACCGCCTTCTCGGTAAAACCAAGCGCCGTCTTGAGCCATTGAATCGCTTGGTCGGGGTCCACGTATCGAATCGCCGGGATAGTAGTCACGCGTATGTTGCCAGGGTTTTTCATAGCTTCATCCTCCACCTGTGATCCTCCCTCTACAGATCTCCAAAGTCTTGTAAAAATCGGAAATCCACGGACACGCAAAACAAAAACCTTTAGCCCTCCCGGACATGGTTCGCCCACTCACCGACGGACACTACGTAGGTTGACGGGTCGATACCGGAGAACGCCTTGAACTCTCTGCAAAAATGCGACTGGTCGTAATAACCGCAGTCCAGCGCGAGTTTGTCCCACCGCGGGATTTGTCCAGCGTGCAGAAGCCGAATCGCTCTCTGGAAACGTGCCGTGCTGGCCCACTGCTTGGGCGACAGGCCGACCTCCGTCTTGAATACCTGATGCAGTCTCCGCTCACTAACACCCAGCGAGCACGCCACCTGCTGTACGCTGTGCTGCCGAAGCAGTTTGAGCCCCTCAACAACCAGGGGCTTTCGCGCAGCGCTCCCGTGGCGCGTCAGGGAGAGCAGCCACTGCTCAACAGCCGTCAGCTTCTCAACAGGATCTGGCAACTCGCGCAGGAGGTCTCGCAGGTCCGTCCCTGAATGCACATCCTCCACGGGAATGGACTGCTCAAAAATAGCTCCGGCATCTTCCCGCACGAGAGGTGCAGCACCCCCCGGATGAAACAGGATACCGACCAATTCCAGCAGGTCTCGAGAATCAATCAGCTCATATTGACTCCGTGGGCCCACCAGTAATGAAGGAGAAAGCCTGCCGATCTCCTCGCCGGTCTGCGCGCAGCAGTCCGTGAGTGCATCCGATGCCAGGTTGAAGAGAATCTGCACTCTTCCCGTAGGAAGCACCCGCTCCCGGGCATGAGGCAGGGCAGGCGCCCGGCAGTACCAGAGGCGATCTACAAAACACGCAAGCGGGAGAACCGGCCGACGTTCAAGGTAGATCATAAGCATCCCCTTTGGCCTACAAGTGTAGATCGTGCCGGCGAGATCAGTCACGAGCAGCCAACCTATCGATAGCGGTCCTCCGCATGCGGCCAGTTACTATGGAATCTCACGAAGACGGTTTAGTTCCGCGCCGGAAGATACGGCTCGTACAAGGGTCAACCTGGGTTTCCGATAACGAACGATGTTGTTTAGGAGTGAGGATATGACAAAGTCTCCCTGGGGACCTGCCGCTGCCATCGTGGTAGCTCTTATGTTGCTTGCGCAGCCGATACGGGCGCAGTTGACGATGTCGGACGTGGACCGAGGCACCAACGCGCCAGCGGCGGGCCCGCTGCCGGAGTGGGACGTCGCTGTGATGAAACCACATCCCGCCGAGGATCACTCGATGATGTGGCGGATGACGGAGGATGGCCTGAGCCTGATAAACCTGCCTCTGGAGTCGATGATCTGCAGCGCGTGGAACCTGAAGACGTATCAGGTATCCGGCTTGAGCGGTTGGATGAAAAGCAGCACCTTTGACCTGACCGCCAAGGTGAGTGGCGACGACGTAGCCGCCTACAAGAAGCTGAGCGTGGCGCAACGTGAGCAGATGCTGCAGAAGCTGCTGATCGAGCGCTTTCAATTGAAGGTCCACATGGAGACGAAGACCCTGCCGATCTATGACCTCGTGGTCGACAAGAACGGGTCAAAGCTGAAGGTGTCGACGGCCATCGAGGCGCCTTCGGACGAGGAGAGGAAAGCGAATCCTGACAAGTACAAGAAGGGCTCCATGATGATGGGCCCCGGAGCGTACGAGGGCACGGGCATGCCGGTGCAGTCACTGACGAGCACACTGGGGAGTGTGCTGGGCAAGCCGGTGCACGACGCAACAGGGCTGACGGGCCTGTATGACATCACGCTCCACTTTCGCCCGGAAGAGGCAGAGGCTGGCAACGACGACAACGCCGATGCACCGTCGGTCTTCTCTGCAGTGCAGGAGCAGTTGGGGCTGAAGCTGCTCCCAAACAAGGGGCCGGTGGAGACGCTGGTCGTGGATGCAGCCCAGAAACCGGAAGTGGACTAAGCGTGCAACATTACGAGATATTACGAAATCCATGGGCCATCGCCCGTCATGCACCGGATCAATCACGGTAGGCTGACTTATCGGTACTGACCCAAGTCGACGTTGACGTGAGTAATAGAATTCTGATGTGACGAAGCCAGAGTTGAAAGTGCAGCTCCATCCAGGATGGCGCGAAGTCAAAATCCCTAACGCTCCGACCACATACGTCCGAGGTGCCACATCCGACTCTGGAGCGCTGCAGATCTCGCTCGCCCAGTTCAGAGCCGGCAAGCTTCCTAATGCCAGCGAGCAACTACTCGTTGCAATCTGCGAGAAGATGGCGAGTAATGTTCAGGGTGTCAAGGAGAAGTCGAGCCGTTCAGGCATCTGCGATTTCGGAATGTTCGGGACTGTCGTAGTTAGGGGGAATTCCCCCAGCTACTTCCAGGTCTGGGTACTCTCGAACGTCCGCGAATTCATTCTGGTGACTCACACCTGCGCCAAGGAGCCGGACCCGGTTGAGATTGTTGAAGCAAACGAGATTGCATTGAAAATTGGATGTACCTGGGCATGACTCACTTTGAACTCGGCAATCGTCAATAGCAGATTCGGCCCCGACAAAACGCGCTTTTCAGAAGCAATGGTCACCGACGATATCGGAGTGTTGTTAACCACGCTTCGTCGCGATTCGGAATGGCGGGATCGCGCAGGTTTCAACGGCCACCCCAATTTGATTCCCTCCACAAACCTACTGATGCAATGAGAATCCAGACGGCAAAGCTGCCTCAAGAGTGATTTGTTCTCCGGTGATGGGGTGGTGGAATCTCAGAAATTGGGCGTGCAGGAAATACCCACCATCGCCCGGCAGCCCGGGGCGATCTTCAAGAGGCTGGCCGTTTAAGCCGTACAGAGGGTCGCCTACCAGGGGATGGCCGATGGAGGCCAGATGGATTCTGATTTGCTGAGGGCGGCCCGAATGCAGGCTTACCTCAAAGGTTGTGGTGCTCGTGGTGCGTGAGATCACCTTTGCCAATGACTTCGACGGTTTGCCACTGGGGCTGGCGGCCCACACAGAACCGATGAGCGGGTGCGGTACAAGGCCGATGGGGGTGAGAATCTCGTAGGCGTCTTGCTGTGCAACGCCTTGAGCCAGCGCTCGGTAGATCTTTTGAATTCTGGAGGTGTTCCAGTTTGCGGATAGTTGAGAGGCCGCCTGCGGTGTTTTGGCGAAGAGAACGATGCCGGTAGTGGCGCGGCCCAACCGGTGGACAGGGTTTGCGTTGGGGTTTTGCTTTTGCACCAGGCGCAGGAGTGTGTTTTCCATGAAGCCGCCGCCGGGGAGGGTGGGCAGCCCGCTGGGCTTGTTGACGGCCAACAGATGGGAGTCATCCAACAGGACTTCGAAGTGCTGAGGAGAGTCTGGTTCGATCCAGGGTGGACGCTCCCAGACAAGGGTTTGGCCTAAAGTAACCGATTCGCTTCCGGTAGCGATGATGCCGTTGAGGGTGACTTCGCCGCTGTCCAGATTTTGTTGCCAGGCTTGTAGGGTTGAGTGGGGGTAAAGACTTGCCAGGTGGGAGAGCAGGGTTTGTCCACGGGATTTGCTGCCGATGATTGTCGTGTAGGCATAGCCCCGGTTGAGCATGTGGTTTGAGTCTAAGCTATGGTATCTACTGCAGGAGTTGCCGGGTTTCGAGCGTCACTGGATTTAGAGCAGTTTCCCCCATAGCCGTAGAGTTTTCTTTTTCGAATTCCCTAAAAACTGTCATCTCAACCGGAGGTGGCGTTCTTTGCCACCGTAGTGTTTTTTGTTTTATGTCTCCGCACAGAAGCGTCATCCTGAGCGGAGCGTCCCAGCTTTTGGGGACGCGGAGTCGAAGGACCCCGAGGGTTACCCTCTTGCCCAGACTCTTAGAACCTTTTCAACCTCGATCGCTCGAGCCTGAACTCTCGTGCTGGAAAGATCCCAACAGCCTAGGCGAGATCAAGTCCTTCGGGGTCCTTCGACTCCGCACCTCGCAAAAAACGCGAGGCGCTACGCTCAGGATGACGTCTCTGTCGGGGAACAAAAAAACTATGCGTGCAACGAGCTTGATTTCGCTCTACGACCGGGGGCCCCGATTCGTCAGATACGACCTAATCGACTCTCGAATAACCTGCTACAGCAAATCTCCTGTAGGTGTATAGCGAAACCACGACGCTTATGGCCGTTTTCCCCCAGAAAAACGGCGCTGCACACCCGATCCCACTTCGCAGTAACAGGAGATTTGCTCTAAAGTGTGGGGATGCTCAGAAGACTGGTTTTCGTTGCTCTTCTTTTAGGCGCCTGCACACTACACGCCCAAACCCCTGCTGAGGCGGCTGCCAACGAGGGAATCTGGCAAGGCTACGACGGCGAATGGCGATACGTTTCGCGCCTGCTGATCTCGATGGCCGAGGCGATTCCGGCCGACAAGTACGGTTGGCGGCCGGAGCCGGGAGTGCGCTCCGTGAGCGAAGTGCTCATGCACATCGCCCAATCGAACTACTACCTGCTCAGCGTAACCGGGCCGAAGATGCCGCCCGAGCTTGCATCCAACGATGTAGAGAAAAAGATCGTGTCCAAGCCGGAGGTGGTGGCCTACCTGCGGCGCTCTCTTGAGGCGGTGAAGACAGCGCGAGCCCAACTGAAGCCTGGCGATCTGCAACGCAAAGTGAAGATCTATGGCGAACCCGTGAACGTAGACGGGATGTACCTGCGGATCATCTGTCACGATAACGAGCACATGGGCCAACTGATCGCCTACGCCCGCATGAACGGCATCGTGCCACCTTGGTCAGCAGGCGTGGTGCTCCCGAAATAGGCCACCCGGTTCGACGCAAAATTTGTTTGTCGTTCGGCTCGACGTAAATGCGGGAACCGGACCGTTCGTTCAGCCGTATGATTCCCACAAGGAGTCCTACGCCCATGTTCCGCATCGTTCAGCGACATCTTGGTTTGCTCGCGGCCCTTCTCATCTTCGTGCCTGCCCTCTGTGTGCACGCGCAGACCCCTATCGTGGAAGAACCGAACTATACGCCCACGCTCACCTTTGACGTTGCCACCATCCGTCTTGCACCGCCGCCGGACGCCAACTTCCACGTATCCGTCTCCAGCCCGCCGCACTCCAGCCGTTTCGAAGCCACGAACCTTCCGATCAAGGCCCTTCTTCAGATTGCTTACGGCTTCGAGGCCCCGGTTACCGGCGCACCGGACTGGGCCACGAACACGTTCTACGACATTCAGGCCCGCTCGGACGAAGCCGCCGACGCCAGGCTCGCCAAGCTCACCGCTAACGAGGTCCGGCTGGAAAAGCGAAACGCGATTCGCGTGTTGTTGACCGAGCGCCTCGGCCTGAAGACGCATCTTGAAACGCGCAATAGCGCCATCTACAACCTCGTTCTGGGTAAAGGCGGCTCGAAGCTGCAGGTTGTGCCCCCGC
The DNA here is from genome assembly GCF_000178955.2 of Granulicella mallensis MP5ACTX8. NCBI lineage: Bacteria > Pseudomonadati > Acidobacteriota > Terriglobia > Terriglobales > Acidobacteriaceae > Granulicella > Granulicella mallensis. The sequence continues at coordinate 4,249,069 of NC_016631.1, forward strand.
CGCCCGAGGGTGAAGCGCCGGCCACGCCTCCACCCGCCAACGTTCAGGCGCATGGGTCGCAACATGGCCTTGAGCTCGACGGATCGAATGCCCCGATGCGGGCCCTCACCGCGACTCTGGGCGCGATGGTAGAGGCGCCCGTCGTGGATAAAACGGGTCTCACCGGAACCTACAATTACACGCTTCAGTTTGGCCGCGAGTGGTCAGCGCACGATCCGGACAGCTGGCCGTCGATCTTCACCGCGATCCAGGAGCAGCTTGGGCTCAAGCTCGAAGCGGTACACGAGTCCGTGCCCAATCTCGTGGTCGACCACATCACGAAGCCAACAGAAAACTGATTTACAAACTAAAGGAATCCGATGTATCAGAGGCACCACTCACAATCCACCGGCACCCCTCTCGATCTCAACGTCGTGCCCAAGGTTGGCATCATCGGAGTGGGCACCATCGCGGAGGCCCTGACGATGGGGCTATGCGGGTTCGACGACCAGCGTGCGGAGATCCTTCTCTCTCCTCGAAACGACACCCTCGCGCGCCGGCTTGCACTCCGGTACCCCAACGTCAAGGTCGCCACCGATAACCAGGCTGTCGTGGACGGAAGCGAAATCGTCGTGCTCGCAGTGCGGCCGCAGGTGACCGAAGAGGTCCTCGGAGCCCTGCGCTTCCGGCCCGATCAGCAGATCGTCAGCCTGATTGCAACCTTCAGCGTCAAGCGGTTGTCGTCGCTGGTGGCGCCGGCGAATGAGATCTCCCGCGCTATTCCGCTGCCGCCGATTGCGGAGCGACAGGGGCCGCTGGCTCTCTACACACAATCTGCGGAGATCCTGCGGTTATTCGACGGGTTGGGAAGCCTGATTCGCGTTGAAGACGAGGCACACCTCGATCTGATCAGCGCGGTCACCTCGCTCATGGGCACATACTTCGGCATGATGGGGACCGTGGACGATTGGCTGATCGAACGTGGTTTCAAGCCGGAAGCCTCACGCGCCTATGTGGGCGAGATGTTCTTCAACCTGGCCTCGGCTGCGAGAAATCGTTCGGCAGAATCTTTCACCAGACTCAGCGCGGACTACTCGACCCTTGGCGGCCTCAATGAGCATGCCTGGCGCGAACTACAAGCCGCCGGGTGGGCAGATCATCTCCAGGCTGCACTGAACCTGATCCTTGACCGCATCCACGGCCGCGCGACCTTTGACACACAGCTCCCCGGAGCCGCGAATCCTCGCATTGATCAGCGCAAGAGCTAGGGTGTGTCATCAAATTGCTATTTCGGATTGAAAATCGAGCCGTGCAAACAGCATCATGAGGCAAGACTCGGAAGGGAACGGCTTCAGCCGGGCCGTAAAAGCCGGAGCCAAGCCCTTTCCACTCTGCCGAAGAACCGGGCCCCGGCGAGCCGCTTTCGCTCGCTGGGTGGTAACGCTGGAGCAAAGGCGTAGCCGAAGCGACTGAATTGCTTTTTTCGGTGCTGCCAAGACTGTGCATGACTCTCCTGCTTACGCAGAGCGGGTAAAAGCAACCCGCTCTGCGTGAAGCACGCTCCTCACTGGTTCTTCAACGTACGCAGCACGATGTCCATCAGAGGGGCATCTGAAGCAGGGTTCTGGCCTGTGATCAACTCGCGGTCTTCAATCGCATGCGGCTGCCAGGCTTCCGCCGCATTCGAGATACTTCCTCCCGCGACCTGCAGAGCATCCTGCGGGAAGAAGAGCGGATCGCCCTTGAAGACATACTGGGCAGCAATCTTCTCTTCTGCGTCGCTGAAGATGGTCATGTTGTACCCGGCATAGGGCCACCCAGCGGCGATCTTGCGGGCCGCATCGAGATCGCCTGAGCGGAGCGCTTTCTGGTAGGCAATCGGGTCACTGGTTGCCGAAGCGAGAGCGACCGGTCCATGACACAGCAGGATGGTCGTCTTATTGTGCTTGTGGAAGTAGACAAGAATCTTTCCAAGCTCAGGGCTTGCCATCAGATCGATCATGGGCGCAGGTCCTCCGGGAACAAACACTGCCTTGTACTGATCTAAGCCGCCTTCGATCGCCTGACGAAGTGTCAGCGGATGATCGAGATCGCTCAACGTTTTCTGAAATTCCACGGCTGCTTTCAGACGCTCTTCGCTATCGCCAAAGTACGTCTTGTTGATGGAGTCGGCTGCCACTTGCGGTATGTTGCCCTTTGGATTGGCAAAGACAAGCTCATAGCCAGCGTCCTTGAAACGCATCGCGGGGTCGACCAGCTCATTGAGGTAATAGCCGGTCTCGAATGTCTTTCCATCTTTCAAAGGAAGTGTCGTTTCGCTCGAAAGAACTACGAGAATCTTTCCTTTGCCGTGCTGCGCCGAAGCGCCGCTTACTGAGGCTGCCGTGATTGCTGCTGCCATAACAATGTTCCTCCATATCTTCATGTCGTTCCTCTTTCTCGCCTTTCTGTCCCGCTGCTTACTTATTCTTGTGTCGAGCTGAGAGTCTCCTGCAGCACTTGTTCCAGTGTTGTTGCTGCAACGACGCGCTCGGCGCTCGTACTTCCAAATGCAATCCAGTGGCTGTTAAATCCTTCAATCATTTCGGCCATCGCTTCAGAAGAGCGCGGGGTGAGACCCCAGCTTTGATAGGTGGGGATCCATTGGTCTCGCGGAACAATAGAGGCCTTGATCTCCCTGCCGAAGACTTTGCTGAAGCTTGACGCAACGTCGATTGGAGAGAGCGCGGGCTCTGCTGCAAGCTCAATCACTCGATGACCCGACCATGTCTGCTGAAGCAGGTCTGCGGCAAGCGTGCCTATGTCCTTGGTAGCGATCATGGGCACACGCAAAGGCAAAGGATCGAGAAAACTCCAGAGCACGCCCGTTTCCCGGGCGGAAGAGATAAGTCCATGGAAGTTCTCCATAAACCAGCCCGCGCGAATGGCGGCCGTCGAGATCGGCAGGTTCGAAAAGGCCTCTTCCAGCGCGTGCAGCTTGAGGATGGCTCCAGTTCCGGTTTCGCGTTCGGCCCCGATGGACGAAAGAAAGACAACCTTGCGAACGCCCGCGGCCATCACCGCGTGCTTCAGGCTGGTCAGGTCCCTGGTGTTTTCCGCGAACATGTCCTGCGCCTCGAAGTAGGTCGGCAGCATGACGTACACGCCCTCGCTTCCCTCGAAAGCGCGTGCCATCTGATCTCTATCTGAAAGCTCTGCTGCGACGATCTCCGCGCCTCGCTCCCGCCATTCGACCGCTTTGGCCACATTGCGGACGACGCCCCGGACCTTATGCCCTTGAGCAAGAAGTGCCTTTGCTGCCGTGCCGCCCGTCTTCCCCGTGATGCCGATGACTGTGTACATATGTATCTCCTCAAATCAAATTTCCTGTTACGGCCAATAAGATTCGCGAGGATACGCACGCAATTCACGCATATGTCACACAAGACATATGATCTAAAATCATCAATATGGAGATAGACGCTCGTATCCTCGGCGGAATTGCCACACTCTCAGCCGTGGTTGAGTCAGGGAGCTTTGTGAGAGCAGCCAACACCTTGGGCGTCACTCAATCTGCGGTGAGCCGCGCGATCGCCAAATTGGAAGTCCGGATTGGCATACGGTTGTTTCATCGCACAACCAGGACCGTGAAGCTGACCGCAGAGGGCAAGCAGTTTTACGAGGAGATCGCGCCTCTGCTCGACGGCATTAAGAATGCTGTGACATTGGCGAGCGGAACAGGCGCCTCAGTCAAGGGGCATCTGCGCGTCAATATCGACCCCTTGTTTTCACGGCTGCTCATCGCTCCACAGATTGGGAAGTTCCTTGATCGTTATCCTGAACTTTCTCTGGAACTGGTGACACGAAGTTTGCTGGGAGATTTGGTCAGTGAGGGCTTCGATGTCGGCATTCGCTTCGGAGATCCGGCTCCATCTTCGCTTGTCATTCGAAAGCTGTTGGATACCCGCATTCTCACCGTAGCCGCACCCGGCTATATCAACAAATTCGGCCGCCCGAGCAAACCCACCGATCTCAGTCACCATAATTGTCTTCAATTCCGCAATTCTGCCACCGGGCAACCGTATGAATGGGAATTTCGTAGGGGCCGCAAAGTCGTCCCGGTCAAAACCGATAGCCGGCTTATGTTGACGGACGCGGGCACTCTGCTGGCGACCTGCCTCGCAGGCGTCGGCATCGCGCAAGTGATGAACCTTGAGATTCAGCCACTACTCCATTCTGGCAAACTCATCGATCTTTTCCCGGACTGGCCCGATGAAACATTCCCTCTCTACATGCTCTATCCCTCTCGCACATTGCCCCCGGCGAAGTTGCGGGTATTTATCGATTTCGTGCAGACCGTGACAGGGCAGCGTTCCGATGTCGCTGGGTAACGGCATCCTTACCGCGCTACAACTACAACTCCGCCAGGGGCTTCAGCCAGCATTTCCCCCGACATCCCTTCCCACAGCCCTCACGACAACCGCACACCCTCGTCCGCGATAAACTGAAAGAGACATGATTCCTACCCTTGAATGGACGCCTGAAGGCGTTAACTTCCTCGATCAGACCAAGCTCCCCCTCGAAGAGACCTACGTTCTCGCCACCGACTATAAGCAAGTCGCCACCGTGATCCGCGACATGATCGTGCGCGGCGCTCCCGCCATCGGTGTCTCCGCCGCTATGGGCGTTGCCATCGGCATCGACCGCAGCACCGCCACCACCATTCCCGCCCTCAACGAAGAGGTCGCCGTCATCTGCGAGACCCTCGCGAAGACCCGCCCCACCGCGGTCAATCTCTTCTGGGGCATCGCCCAGGTGCGCGATCTCTACAACGAGCTCGCCGCGAAGAATACGCCGATCCGGGAGATCAAGGCCGCCGTCGTAGCGTTGGGCCAGCGGCTGTACGACGAAGACATCGCCGCCTGCAAGCGGATGGGAGCCCACGGCGCCTCACTGATGCCGAAGGAAGGCACCGTGCTGACGCATTGCAACGCCGGTGCACTCGCGACCTGCGGCTACGGATCGGCACTCGGCGTGATTCGCGGTGCCATCGAGGCCGGCCACAAGATCCACGTGTTCGCCGACGAAACCCGTCCCTTCCTTCAAGGCGCTCGTCTCACCGCGTGGGAACTGATGAAGGACAACATCCCCACCACCGTTCTCTGCGACAACATGAGCGCGCACCTGATGAGCAAGGGCCGCATCCAGGCCGTGATCGTCGGTGCGGACCGCATCGCCGCCAACGGCGACACCGCCAACAAGATCGGCACCTACGGCGTCTCCATCCTGGCCAAGGAGCACGGGATTCCCTTCTACGTAGCGGCGCCGTTCAACACCATCGACCTCGCTACGGCACACGGCAACGACATCCCTATCGAGCAGCGCGATGCCCGCGAGGTAACCCACTCCAACGGCAAGCAGATGACCCCGGACGGCGTGGGCATCGAAAACCCCGCCTTCGACGTGACCCCCGCGAAGTACATCACAGCGATCATTACCGAACGCGGTGTGCTGCGCGCGCCCTTCGACGAGTCGATCAAGGCGATGGCGCAAAAGGGCACAAACTAGAGCATTTCCCCGGGAGCAAATCTCCTGTAGGTGTATAGCGGAATCACGGAAGTGCATCTTCCGTGGCGGATCTGCTGGATAGTGCTCGTCCAGCAGATCCGCCCCAAGGGTCAGCGATTTTAATCTTTGGCGTTGCACTTACGAGTTGAGTCTGCACTGGCAGCGCCCAGGTCCACGTGCGAGACGCCTCCGGCTTCGACAGAGAGCTTCCGAACAGCGTGATGAGGCCCACCTTCGACAATCGAGTAACGTCCCGGCTTGAGATTTTCTGCTTTATATGTCCCTTCACAGGTCGCCATGATACCGATGACGGAGCCGCTGTCATTTCCTGTGAGAATGATTTGAGCGCCGGGATCGGCACTGCCAACGATAGAGCCTGTCGACGAAGAATCTTGCGCCTGCAGAAGGCCTGGCGCAAGAGCAAGAAGGATAGCAGCGGAAAATATAGAGAATTTGAGCATCGATTCCTTTCAGGTAAAAATCTGGCTTTAGACATACAGGAGCAGCATCGAAGTCCTTCAAGAAAACGCTGCAGGCAATGGCAAAGTTTTTGGAAAACAATCCCTGGATGTGACAGAGGTGGGCCGAAACACAGTGAGTCCTGAACCTGATACGCACAAACTCAGAACTTTGTTCCCACTAAAAGCGACTAGGGGCTGTCATCAAACTGCTTCTGGAGTGAAATCGAACCGTGCAAACAGTTTGCTGCGGCATGGTTTCGTTAAGAGCATGGCTTCAGCAAACGATTTGCGCTGCTCAATCTTTACCTCGAATTGCAGTTTGACGACAGACCCTGGCAAAAAACAAGCAAAGGAACTTGCTGATGACAGCCCGCGTCTAATGGCTAGTATCTCCACCGAAATCACTCGGAGTCAGACGATGCGCCAATTCTTGCTGGGAGTCTTCCTCACCTGTTGCCTGGGCGGGTATGCCGTAGCGCAAAGCGCCGGCACGCAACCGCACCCAGGCAACCCCAGCAGCCTGCCACCAGTCGCAGTCGATGTCGTCGTACAGGACTCGAACGGCCATCCAGTCCACGGCCTCACCAAAGAGAACTTCCAACTGCTCGAAAGCAAGACTCCCCAGCAGATTCGCCTCTTCGAGGAGCACACCCCCTCGACCCCTCAGGGACACGCCCTTGGGTTTGCCGGGATGCCCCCAGGCACGTTCACCAATTACACGCCCGTGCCTCCCCATGGAACGCTGAACATCCTGCTGCTGGATGCTCTCAACACCTCGCCGAAGGACCAGGCTCTTCTCCGCAGCCAACTGCAGCAGTATGTGAAGAATGTCCCCCCCGGCACACACATCGCCATCCTGGGGCTGGCGAACCATCTCACCATCCTGCAGGGCTTCACCTCCGATCCGGAGACGCTGAAAGACGCGGTTGAGCACAAACTCATCCCGCGTGCCGCTATCCAGCTGGACCATCCCATGGAGAACGCAGTCAGTCAAGGAATGGAGCAGACAGCCACCAACCTGCAGGAGTTCGAGGCCGAACAGAAGTCCCTTCAAATGCGGCTCCATCCGCAGTACACCCTGGATGCCTTCAACCAACTGGCGCACTATCTTGCAGGCCTTCCCGGCCACAAAAACCTGATCTGGTTCTCCGGCGCTTTTCCTCTGGATCTCTTTCCCGATCCCACGCGCAAAAACACCGCCGCCGGTACGGAGTTGGACAGCAACGAATTGCACGAGACAGCAGACCTGCTCACACAGGGACAGGTAGCTGTTTACCCCGTGGCCATTAGCCCGCCAACCCCAGGCAGCACACCGTCCGCCGATCGCACAGCGATGAACCAGTTGGCGAACAGCACCGGAGGCCGCGTCTTCGAGAACACCAACGGGCTCTTCGACACCGTATCTAAAATCATAGCGGCGGGATCGGACTACTACACCCTGGCCTACATCCCGTCGAATCCCAAAGGACAGGAACCGTACCGCGATATCCGCGTCAACCTGGCCGGAGCTCCGGCCTCTCAGGGGCTTAAGCTCTCCTACCGCCAGGGTTACTACACGGACGATCCGAACCAGCCCAGCAAGGCGGCAGACCCCGCCCCGGCGGTGACAACTACGACCCCTCCCCCTCCTGCCCCCGCCGCGAATCCGGATACGGCCTCTATCGTCGCCGCAATGCGCCGGGGGGCTCCGGCCCCTGTAGGAATCCTCTTCAAAGTACGGGTGCTGCCCGCGTCCACCGCTACCGAAGATACCGTAGCCAAGGGCAACCAGCTCGATCCTTATATCCCCATGAAAGGCCCCTTCCAGCGCTTCGACGTGGATTTCGTCGCGCTGCCGAGCGACTTCCAGTTCACGCAGCTGAGCAACGGCCTCTATAGCGGTTCGATTGAGTTCAAAGCCTACGTATATGATCCTGATGGAAAGCTGTTGAACGCCGCCGGCAGCCTCCTCCACTTAGAGCTGAAGCCGGAGACCTATAACCGGTTCATGCAGGAACCCCTTGCGGCCCATCTTGAGGTGAGCTCGCAAGCCGGGCGAGAGGCCTTCCTGCGGATCGGCATCCGAGACGTACCCTCGAACCGGATTGGCGTCGTGGAGTTCCCCCTTTCGAGCGTCGGCCACCTCGCTCCGCCCGTATACCCACAACCCGCAGCGGCCCCCGCCACGGCTCCCGCGCACAGTGCCCCTACAACCCCATCGGCGACACCGGCCCCCCATTAAACCTTGCCCCATAGATTCTTCAACCCGCGCACCCGCTCCCTCGCACGAGGCAATGTTCTGGTGCTGGGCAGCGTGTTGGCCGCCATCCCGATATCCCACTTCCCCCACATTCGCCCGACGCTGCTGCTCATTTTTCCGGCACTCGTCGCGATGCTCGGAACGGCGGAGACCGTGCGCTGTATTCAGCGCCGCTGGAGCCTGTATCACGGCGGCGTCCTGCTCTGTATCTACATGGATCTCATGGCACTTGCGCTGCTGCTCTTCTTCCTGCTGTACCCCTATTTTCTATGGTTTAGCACTGCCCGCTAAGATCTCTAGAAAACCTGTCTGTCCGCTTTCTTGACACTTACCGCTATCGCCAAGCTATGCTCATTGGCGACGCGTTTTGTCCTACATCGGCGGGCGCACGACAAAAATCGACACTTTGCGCCGCACTCGATCCTCAGGAGCCCGACCTATGTCCGCAGCAACCTCCGAGTCCTACGACTCCGGCTTTACCTCAGAAGCTCCTACCGGTTCCAACGTACGCTGGTTCGTCTGCGCCCTGCTGTTCATGGCGACGACGATCAACTACATGGACCGTTCGGTCTTCTCCTTCATCGAGCCGTTGCTGCACAACGCCCCCTTCATGGGCTGGAACTTCGCTGCGGACGCGCATCACCAGCCCGTCTTCGATAACAACTTCGGCAACGTCATCATCTACTTCCAGATCGCCTACGGCATCGGCTTCCTGCTCGCCGGCCGCATCATCGACAAGCTCGGCACCAAGACCGGTTATGCCCTCGCCATTCTCATCTGGGGCGCGGCCTCCATGAGCCACTCGCTGGTCACCTCGGTCATGGGCTTCTGCATCGCTCGTGTCTTCCTCGGCCTCGGAGAGTGCGGCAACTTCCCTGCCGCCATCAAGGCCACCACCGAGTGGTTCCCCGCCAAAGAACGCGCCAAGGCCGTCGGCATCTTCAACTCCGGCTCCAACGTCTCGTTCTTCATCGCGCCGCTGCTCATCACCTTCGTCACATCGCGCTGGGGCTGGCGTTCGGCCTTCCTCGCCACCGGCTCCATGGGAATGGTCTGGCTGGTCCTCTGGCTGAGCTTCCCCTACAACAAGCTGCGTCGCGGCTCTACCACCACGCAGCGCAATCTGGAACCCGTCGTTGCCGGCGGCTCCGTCCTCGGCAAGATCCTCACCAACCGGGGAACCTACGCCTTCGCCATCGGCAAGGGGCTGACAGACGGCGTCTGGTGGTTCTACCTCTTCTATCTTCCCCAGTTTCTCAATCGCAACTACGGCCTGGATCTGGCTCATGCCTACTGGTTTATCGTCACCGTCTACGTCATCTCGTCGGTCGGCTCCATCGGCGGAGGCACTCTCTCCGGCTGGCTGATGGGCCGGGGACACTCCGTCAACAGTGGCCGCAAGATCGCTATGCTGCTGATGGCCATCTGCGTGCTCCCCCTGGTCTTCGTCCCGCACATGGGCACGCTCTTTCCCAACAACCCCTGGCCTGCCACGCTGTTGATTGCGCTGGCTGCGGCAGCCCACCAGGGCTGGTCGGCAAACCTCTTCTCTACCCCCACGGATATGTTTCCCTCGACCGCTGTTTCTACTGTCGTCGGCATCGGTGGAGCTGCCGGAGCAGCTGGTGGCGCAGGCTTTACCTGGGTCGTCAAACACAACCTCTCGCTGCACCCGCTGCTGGTCTTCGAGATGGCGGCCGGAGCCTACCTCGTCTCCCTGCTGATCTTCCAGGTCCTCGTCCCGCGCCTCGGAGCTCCTTCCGAGCCGGAGCTCCCCCTCAGCGCCGCCTGATCACAGGAGAGTGTCATTTCAAAGGACATGACTGCGGTCATGTCTTTTGAACTTTGGGGTGTAATACTTTCCCTGTCCTTCCGTCAGCATGTATAGCCGCGACAAACGGCCGGAAAGGAAACGACACCATGACGACCCAATGCACCTGCCCCTGTGGCCCGCTCTGCACCTGCCCGGACTGCAAAGACTGTGGATGCAACTGCTCCTGCTAATACCAGCCGGGGGATGAAGCGAACCTTCCTCCCCCGGCATCTATGACTACAGGCTTTTGCTGCTCTCTTATGCCCACCGAGACCATCTCCGCACTGCTGGACCGTCGCCGCGACTTCCTCGGCTTCGTCCGCCGCCGTGTGTCCGATCCCGCTGTCGCCGAAGACATCCTGCAATCGGCCTACCTGCGCGCGGTCGAGCACTCCAGCGGCCTGCGGCAGGACGAGTCCATCGTGGCCTGGTTCTATCGCATCCTGCGCAACGCGGTCATCGACCACTACCGTCATCGCGGCTCGGAGAACGCCACCCTCGACCGCTGGGCAACAGAGTTGGGAGCGGGCCCCGAAGAGGCCTCGGCCCTGGCTCCGCACGATCCGGCAACCTTCAGCTTCGTCTGTCACTGCATCGAAGCCGTGCTGCCGTCGTTGACCCCGAACTATGCCCAACTCATCCGCGAGGTCGATCTGGACGAGGCTTCGCTCACCGACTTCGCCCATCGCCACGGCATCACCGCCGGCAACGCCGCCGTCCGAGCCCACCGCGCCCGCGCCGCCCTGAAACGCGCTCTGCTGCGCACCTGCGGCGCCTGCGCCACGCATGGCTGCCTCAATTGCAGTTGCGAGTGCCCCGCCGCCGCGATGTTCTCCAACCGCAACTAACTGTAAACTGGCATTTAACCGATGTCAGCCAATCGCAAAAAGTTCTATCTCACTACGCCGATCTACTACGTCAACGCGCGACCGCACATTGGCCATGCCTACACGACCATCGTCGCCGACGTTCTCGCCCGCCGCCACCGCCTGCTGGGCGACGACACCTTCTTCCTCACCGGCACCGACGAGCACGGCCAGAAGATCGAGCGCTCCGCCGCCGTCGCGGGCATAGCGCCGCAGCAGTTCGCCGACCAGGTCTCCATCCAGTTCCGCAACCTCTGGGACCGCATGGGTCTCACCTACGACCGTTACATCCGCACTACCGACGCGAAGCATAAGCGCGGCGCGCAAAAGCTCTTCGCAGACCTCTACGAACGCGGCCAGATCTACCTCAGCTCCTACACAGGTCAGTACAGCGTTGGAGAAGAGATCTTCGTCGAAGGCCCTCCCGGCACCATCGGCCCTGACGGCAAACCGACCGAAACCGTCACCGAGGAAAACTTCTTCTTCCGCCTGAGCGAGTACCAGCGCCCTCTGCTCGACCTCATCGAGTCCGACACGCTGGCGATCACGCCCGAAGCCCGCAAGAACGAGGTCCTGAGCTTCCTGCGCGGCAACGTCGTCGAAGGCCGCGCGGCTGGCCTTGAAATCGAAAACTCCAACACTGGCGCACCCTACGTAAAGGGCGCATTGCGCGACCTCTCCGTCTCGCGTTCGAGTTTCACGTGGGGCATCCCGGTCCCTGAACCCGCCGCCAGCGCCACCGACAAGAAGCATGTGATGTACGTCTGGCTCGACGCCCTGGCCAACTACATGACCGCCATCGGCTACGGCAGCGACGACCCGAAAGACACCGCCGAGTTCAACCACTACTGGCCCGCCGATGTGCACATCATGGCCAAGGAGATCACGCGCCAGCACTGCATTTACTGGCCCGCGTTTCTGCTGGCTGCCAATCTGTCGCTGCCAAAAGCTGTTACGGCCCACGGCTGGCTGCTCTTCGACAACTCGAAGATGTCGAAGTCCAAGGGCAACATCGTCCGCACGGAGACGATCCTTGATGCGTTTGGCGATGAAGTCTACGGCAAGCAGTTCCCTGACAGCACCAAGGCCGAGCGTGATCTGTTTGCTTCCGATGTGCTGCGGTACTTCCTGCTGCGTGAAATTCCGTTTGGGCAAGATGGCAGTTTCAGCTTCGATGCACTCGTCACGCGCTACAACGCGGACTTGGCAAATGGATATGGCAATCTCGTCAGCCGCACACTGTCGATGATCGCAAAGCGCGATGGGATTATTCCGGAAGACAAAGACGCGTTATTTGATCCTAACTTTATGGGCAATGATGTGCTCCCTTACAGCAGCATCAGAGCAACCGTAATGGAAGTTGCAGCCGACTTAGATCGATCGGCTTTCTCATCCTCGCTTTCCAAATTATGGTCTTTAGTCACATTGGTTGATGGCTACATCACCCAATACGCTCCATGGAAACTTGTAACATCGGATGACAAAGTCGATCAGTACAAAGCAAGCTTCATCTTGTATTCTGCTGCCGAATCAATCCGTATCGTTACAGCGATTCTCTACCCCACCCTGCCGACTGCCACCGCCAAAGTCTGGGCTCAACTCGGCCTCGGCGACATCGAAGTCGCCGCACGCAACGGCGAACTGAACAACCTGCAATGGGGCGGACTGAAGCCCGGAACAAAACTCGGCCCGCTGGCCCCCATCTTCCCTCGCGCCGACAAAGGACTCGTACAGATCATGACCGACATGGAAAACCCCACGCCCACTGAGGCCCGCCCCGAGGCTCCGCTGAAGGCCGCCGCTACACCTGCGCACGCACAGCCCGTACCCACCGACAGCACCCACCCTGCTGCGGCCCCGCGCACCAGCTCACTCGGCGAACCCTCCGGCTCTCTGCCAGTCGGCGGCAGCGGCTCCACGACGACCCACAACGGGCCAACACCCTCGCACACTGACGCTCCCGCCAGCGGCCCCTTCGCCTCGGTCGCCTCCCAGACGCCCATCACTGCCGGCCCAGCCGATGCCGCGCCCACCATCACCATCGACGACTTCGCCAAGATCGAGCTCCGCGTCGCACAAATCCTCGTCGCCGAGCGCATTCCGAAGGCCGACAAGCTCCTCCGCCTCGAGGTCGATCTCGGCCACGAGAAACGGCAGATCCTCTCCGGCATCGCCGAGTGGTACACCCCCGAAGACCTGATCGGCCGCCGCATCGTGGTCATCACCAACCTCGCTCCGCGCAAGATGCGCGGGCTGGAGTCGCACGGCATGCTGCTGGCGGCGTCGGAGGGCGAGGGCGGCAAGCCTGTGCTGGCTACGTTCGGAGAAGAGATTGCTCTGGGCTCAAGACTGAAATAAAGGCCGCTACGCCTGTCCGTGGCTCACCGAGACGACAAAGTACAGCGCCGGTGAGTCGCCGACATTGGTCAGGCCGTGCATCCTGTTCGATGCCGTATAAATCACGTCCCCCACGCCAACCGGTTCCGGCTTGCCTTCATTCAGGAACTCCAGCTTGCCCTGACGGATGAGCACAAACTCTGTGTTCCGGTGCTTATGCGGCGGGTGCGGCATCTTGCCAGGGGGCAGCATCGTTTCATGCACCTCTACAAACTCGCCGGTCGGCAGCGTTCCCTGCATGACCTGGCGTCCCCAGCCACCATTCTCGTTCTGCTTGACGGGCAGATCTTCGAAGCGAAAGACCTTGGATTGCGCCAGGGCACTATCCCCACTCGCTACCGCCGATTGGGCCTCCGAAACCCCGCACCCCAAAAAGGCGAACGCAGCCATGGCCGCACACATATCCCTGCGATTCATCGTTTCCATAGGTCTCTCCCCTTACTTGTTAATGTCTCCACCGATCGCGAAGACAAAGTATGCCGCCGCCCCGTCGCCGGCATTGCGAAGGGTATGCATCGTTCCTTTGGCAACAAAGATCACGCCACCAGCGTCCACGCGCTCGGTACGGCCATCGTGATCGAACTCCAGGGCACCTTCGCGAACGCAGATCACCTCGGTGTGCTCGATCCGGTGCGCCGGATTGGGCTTCGCCCCGGCAGGCTGCATGGACTCGTGCAAGGCCACAGGCTCCCCGGTAACGACCGCGCCATGAAGCACGTCGCGCCCCTCGCTACCGTTCGCTCCTGTGCGGACCGGCAGGCTTCCAAACGAGAACACCCGTGACTCGCTGCCCAGGCCACCGGCTTTTATCTCATCGCTCTTCAATGACTCTCCGAAAGGCCTCAAGACAGACTCACCGCCATGCCAGACATACTATCCTTCGCATCCACACACTCGCCACAAGGCGCAAGCCTGTAATCTGAAAGAGACCATGTACCTGATCGACTCACACTGCCATCTCGACGACTACGACAATCTCCCCCAGGTACTCGCCAACGCGCGGGAAGCGGGCGTGGCGAAGCTGCTGGCCATCGGGATAGGCGATGGGCCGGACACGATGCACCGCGCGCTCAATCTGGCACGTGAGCACGAACAGATCTTCGCCTCCGCCGGCATCCATCCGCAGGAGGCTCACCAGGCGACGCCCGAGCACCTTGCCAAGCTTGCCAGCCTCGTCGAAGACCCGCGCTGCATCGCCGTCGGCGAGATCGGCCTCGACTACTACCACCTCGACAATCCGGACATCGCCACACAGCACGCAGCCTTCGTCGCCCAGATGAAGATCGCCGTAGCCGTACGCAAACCGATCCTCATCCACTGCCGGACGTCCGAACTGGCCATCCCTGCGGCCAAGCAGAAGTACGAGCCCGCCGACGCCTGGGAGGACCTGCTCTCCCTCATCGCCGAGCACTGGACGCCCAGTGGCCTGCCCGGCATCATGCACTGCTTCTCCGGCAATGAAGACCAGGCCGCGCGTTCGCTCGCGGCGGGCTTCTATCTCTCCTTTGCCGGAAATCTCACCTACCCGAAGTCGACGACGATCCAGGCCGTCGCGAAGTCCGCGCCCGCCGACCGCATCCTCGTCGAAACCGACGCTCCGTTCCTCGCTCCAATCCCCTTGCGCGGCCAGACCAACGAGCCCGCTAACGTCGCCCACACGGCCCGGTATCTCGCCGGGCTGCGCGGCGCATCTTATGAAGAAGTAGCCGCACAGACCACTAAAAACTTTTACGAACTCTTCCCGCCAACGCGCGGCATAGAATAATCACCGCATCATAGACATAGCTTCGCAACAAGCGAACAGGACACCAACATGCCAGCAGATCAAAGTTTCGACGTCGTCAGCAAAGTAGAGATCCAGGAAGTAAAGAACGCCATCGACCAGGCGACCAAAGAAGTCAACGCCCGCTTCGACCTCAAGAACTCGAAGTCCACCATCGCCCTCGAAGGCGACGAGACTGTTCAGCTCGCCAGCCAGGACGAGTACACCATCAAGGCCGTCATCGAGATCCTCTCGCAGAAGCTGGTCAAGCGTGGCGTCTCGCTCAAGAACCTCGAGTACGAGAAGATTGAGCCCGCCTCGAACTCCTCCGTCCGCCAGAAGATCAAGCTGAAGCAGGGCATCGCGTCCGAACCGGCCAAGAAAATCGTCGCCCTGATCAAGGAATCGAAGAAAAAAGCGCAGGCCTCCATTCAGGGCGATACCGTCCGCGTGACCAGCAAAGATCGCGATACTCTTCAGGAAATCATGGGAATGCTGCGCGGCAAGGACTTCGGAGTCGATCTGCAGTTCACCAACTTCCGCTCAAACTAAAAATAAGTTCAACAACCGGAAGTCCATGTTCCTGCTACTCTTAATTCCAGCGTGAGTTCCCTTTCCATCGCGACCGCTACCGAGGTATTCGACCTCCTGCGTGACGACCTTGCTGCCATCGAGAGCGAGTTCGCCCACCAGTCCGACTCTCCCGTCGAAGTCGTTACCGACATTGCGCAGTACCTGATCGCCGGCGGCGGTAAACGTATCCGGCCGATGATGCTGCTGCTCTCCGCAAGGGCCGTCGGTTGCGAGTCGGAGGCGCGGATTCGCCTGGGCGCCGTCGTTGAGATGCTGCACACGGCGACACTGGTGCACGATGACATCATCGACGAGGCCAGCACGCGTCGCGGGCGGCCTTCGTCGAACACCACCTGGGGCAATGCCAAGTGCGTGCTCGCGGGCGACTGGCTCTACATGCAGTCCTTCCAGACGGCACTGGCCGAGCGCAACTTCCGCATCCTCGACCTGCTCATCTCGCTCACCCAGCAGATGGTCGAAGGCGAACTGCTGCAGATGGAGAAGCTCGGCCATCTGATCAACGAAGAAGAGTACTTCGACCTGATCTACCGCAAGACCGCCTGCCTGTTCAAGGTATCGATGCAGCTCGGTGCGGTGATCGCAGTGCCTCCAACCACGCCCAACGCCGCTCCCTTTGAAGAAGCACTGGGTGAGTATGGCCGCAACCTCGGCCTGGCCTTCCAGATCGTCGACGATGTGCTGGATCTCACAGCGCAGGACGACGTTCTGGGCAAGCCCACCGCCTCCGACCTGCGCGAAGGCAAGGCGACCCTGGCCGTCATCCACGCGCTGGAACGCGGCACGGGAGCCGATCGCGAGGCCATCCGCACGGTGCTCGCCGACCGCAGCTTCGCCCGCGTCGCTCACGCGGACATCCTTGAGATTCTGCAACGCCACGAGTCACTGGCCTATGCCATGGACACGGCCTGCGCCTACGCTGAAGCAGCTCGGCAATCCATCGCGGACCTTCCGGAGAGTGACTACAAGCGCGCGCTGCTGTGGGTTCCGGGGTTCGTTACAACGCGCGACCGGTAGAAGATCACACCAAAGAACGACAGGACTCCGCCCAGACAGGTATTGGATCGTAGAAGGTATAACCTCTGTGATCTTTCACAATGACCTTGTTATGCCCAATAAGCGTTGAATTATCGAAAACGATTGCCTCATCCGCTAGATTAAGCGCTTTCGGCAGATTCTCCAGGCTTCGCGGATAGCGACGTCTCTGATCTTCTTCCGGCACATCGTGGCCACCTCGCTTTACGCGATTCTTGACTCGTTGAAGATTCACGCTCACATCCGATGTGCCCACATAAAGCAGTCGAAGCCGATATCCAAGAGATGCCGCTCGCTTCATCATGTGAAGGTAGGTATTACCCGATAGCGTCGTTTCCACAAGAAAGCTCTCGCGTTTTGAGAGAAAATTTTCAGATCGGCGAAGCACTTCTCTACCAGCATCGATGGCCGAACCACCATGAGCTCCTGATATCTGCATATCCTTTGCAATAGCATCTGGATCAAGAATCGCAGTGCTTTGGAAAGTTTCGCGCCCAAATCTGGTGAGTGTACTCTTGCCGGCTCCATTAGCTCCGGCTACAACCGTCAGCAGCGGCATTAGCTTGCCTTCGCGCTCGGAGTTTCAGAAACGGTGTCCGGCTCAATCTTTTTTTCAGCAGTCGTCCATTCAAGGATTTTGTGTTCGATTGCAATCCCCTCATGGGTCACTTTCACGAGCCAATCGGCCAACTTGTGAATGTCCTGTTCCATGCCTCAAATCCTACTCTTCGTCGACATCCTCGTCATCCTCATCGCCCTCTTCATCCGCCACCGTCAGGGCCAACTCCTCCACCCGTACCGGCCCTGATTCTGACGGCTCCAGCAGCACCTGAATCCGGCTCTCCGCGCTCGAGAGCTGGGCCTTGCAGGCGTTCGACAGATGCACGCCGCGCTCGAACAGGCTGACGCTCTCATCCAGCGACAAGTCGCCGCGCTCAAGCTGCTCGACGACCTTCTCCAACTCCGCTAACTGATCCTCAAAGCTCGCCATTATGCAATCTCCTCCGTCAGACCAAGAACCTCGGCCGCGGCCGTGTACTTTCCGAAGGGAGCGCTCACCTGCACGCCCTGGACTGAACCACGCACACTCGCCAGCATCTCCTGCGCGATCTTGAGACCTTCCGCCAGTGCTTCCTCTTTACCGCCAGCCGCGGCCATGCGCACAAAGATCTCGTCCGGCATCGCGACCCGCAGGTCGTTCTTCATAAACTCCGCATTGCGCAGGCTGGTGAGCGGCCAGATGCCCGCAATCACAGGGATGCGGAACCCCTCAATGCGACGCAGAAAGTCCTCCAGCAAACGCAGGTCGAAGACCGGCTGCGTAATGCAGAACTCTGCTCCAGCCTCAACCTTGTACGCAAAACGCCGCACCTCGTGCTCGATATCGGGCACCCCTGGGTTCGCAGCAACGGAGATCGTAAAACCAGTCGATCCCCCGATCGGATTGCGCCCGATATCCAGGCCCTGATTAAGGCCATGGACAATATTCACCAGGCCGATAGCATCCACATCGAACACCGCGGTCGCATCGGGGTAGTTACCCATCTTCGGTGGGTCGCCCGTAAGGCACAGGATGTTCTTCAGCCCAATCGACGATGCTCCCAGCAAGTCACTCTGCATGCTCAACACATTGCGATCGCGGCACGTGTAGTGCAGGATCGTCTCGATGCCGACCTGCTGCTGAATCTGCACGCAGAGGCTCTGCGCTCCCATGCGCGCGCTGGCTCGCGGAGAGTCCGGCACGTTGATCACATGCACGCCCCGCTTCTTCATCAGCAGCGCGCCGGCAAGCTCCTTCGAGCAGTCGAAGCCCTTCGGCGGAACGATCTCCACCATCGTGACAAACTCGCCGTCTGCAATCATCCGGCCGATTTGCGAACGCTCGCCGAGCGGCCGCGGTTCCACACGATGCTCGCTCTCGCTGGCGTGCACGATATGCGGCGTATGTTCGGTCGCCCTCTCGCCGGACTCCTGCGCATCCATCGCGCGCAAAGAGCCGCGCATCGCACGAATATGTGCCGGGGTCGTGCCGCAGCATCCACCCACCCAGGAAGCTCCAGCCCGTACCGCCTTACGCACAAAGCTGGCCATGTACTCCGGCGAGGTGAGATAGATGTTGCGGCCTTCCACGTTGCGCGGCATACCCGCATTCGGCATCGCCAGCAGCGGCAGCGCGGTCGCCTCGCGCATGCGCTCGATCACCGTGAGCACCGTTGCCGGGCCTGAGCTACAGTTGCACCCAATAGCGTCCGCTCCAACGGCGGTCAATCGCTCGGCAGCGACCTCAGGGCTGGTTCCGTCAAGACAGTTGCCGTCCTCATCGACCGTCACCATCACGGCGACCTTCAGGTGCGGAGCTACCTGGCGAGCTGCCAGCACAGCCTGTTCCGCCTCGTCGATCGACATCATCGTCTCAATGATGATCAGGTCGACTCCCCCCTCGGCCAGGGCAGAGATCTGCTCGGCAAAGGCCTCGCGAGCCTCCTCCAGGCTGAGCTTGCCCAAAGGCTCCAGCCGTACCCCCAGAGGCCCTACGGCACCGGCGACAAAGGCTTCCGTGCCCTGTTTTTCGCGAATCGCATCGACGCTCTGGCGGGCAATCGCAGCCCCGGCCAGGTTGAACTCCCGCACCTTCTCGCGCAGCGCGAAGCGCTCCAGCCGGAAGGAATTCGCGCCGAAGGTATTGGTTTCAATGACCTCCGCTCCAGCCTGCAGATACTGCTGATGAACGGAGCGGACCATCTCGGGCTGCGACAGATTCAATTCGTCGTAACAACGGTTGATAAAAACACCGCAGCTATAAAGCATGGTGCCCATCGCACCGTCGCACAATACCGTGCCGCCGGCAAAAAGCCTATCGATCCCAACCGCCATTCGTCTCCCGTGTTCCTCGTGCATCCTCCATCGTATAACGTCACGAAGGAAGCAAAACGCGTGAAGCGGGGTTCCCCTTTGCTATACTCGGAACTAATAAATGCAGCAAATTGCTGTGGTCTCGCGACGGTTTGGAGTAGTTTACGTTGAAGAATAGAAGTCTCCCCGCACAGGTCGTTTCGGGCTTGCTCCTTGCAGTTGTCACGCTCGCGCTTACCGCGTGCAATCGCCTCTACGTATTTCCAGCCAACAACTTCGCTGGCCGCCCCATCCCCCCAAGCCAGATTCTGCAGCGTGTTCTGGCGGCTTACACCCTCAACGGCGCGCAGGGTGGCCTGGAGATTCTGGATGGTCTGCGCGACATTCGTACGAATATTCAGGACACGATCCCAGCCTTCACCATCTCCGGCTTCTCTGCCGCAGAACCGGTACAGATCATCAACTACCCGGAACAACTCACCGGTTACGTCCGTTCGTTTACCGATGGCACACTCCAGCAGATCAACTATGGCGCCGAAAAGAGCAATGGCGGTTTCCCATCGAATTTCGGAATTGCTAACTCCCCTTCCGCAGCCGCGACCACTGCGGGTACACGTTTTGCCGAAGCTGGGGAGACCGTCGGAATCCTGCAGGTCTCCGACAGTGGCGCAACTTACAACCTCAACCTTCCAAACGTCGATAAAGTAGCGATCGATCCAGGCAACACGATTATCCTGGCGATGGTTCGCAACTCGAACTCGCTCTATCGCGTGGTCAAGCTGGCTGCGTCTGTGAACCCCGTCAACCCTCCCGGCGCCATCGACTGCCAGCCGCTGTTGCTCCCGGTGTACTGTGTCGTCCCCGTACCGGGAACCTATGATCGTCCTGTAGATGCCTCCTTCTCGCTCGATGCGAGCAGCGTCTACATCCTGAACTGCGGCCCCGAATGCGGCGGCCAGCAGTCGAGCGTTACGGTTCTATCTGCTGCCGCCCTCGATGCTGACACTCCCCCAACGAGCTCAACTTACCCGTCTCCGCTGCAGAACATCTCCGTGCCGAATCCCATCCCTGTTCCAGGCGGGGTCACGACAGCACTCTCCGATGGCACAACTCTTTATCTTGCGGGGCAGAGTCTTCAGGGCAACGGTCTTTTCGGCGGCAATCTTTCGCTTCTGAACCTGGCCAACTACACCCTGCAACCGACCACCTACAGCATCTCCGACGGCACCCACTCGAGGATGTTGTTTGCCGACAACAACACGCTGTGGATCGGCTCGCAGAGCTGCGCCAACGGACCTCGCGCAGCTCGCGCCACCAGTGGAGACCAAACCCAGGCAGCCAACTATAACTGCCTCACCCGCTTCGTCACGGGAGGCAATACCGTTCTTCCTTCGTGGGCTGCCGGAACCAACTATACGATCGGCCAGAAAGTTACCGACGGCACCAACGTCGAGTACGCACTGACTGCCGGCACATCCGGTAAGAGCACTCCAACCTGGCAGACAGGAATCGATCAGGCGACCACTGACGGTGGCGTTAGCTGGGTTAATCTGGGCGCTGTCAGCCCGGTGGAGATCGTTCCCGCAGTCACCCCCAACAACAAGACCAACACGAATATCACCGTCCAGTACGTCAATACCAACCTGAACGAGATGTACTACGGCGATCTGAACGGCATCTGCTGGGTGCAGAACTACAACAAGGTCTATTCGGCCTACGGCGGCCAGATTCACGCCTTCTCAACCGTAGATGACAGTGAAATCGACAACTCCCTCATCACCGTCCAGGGCACCGTACTCGACGTTGCCTATATGGATGCGTTGACCAACGCCGCCAACTAATCATCTCTTCTATGCCTGGCACAAGCAGCACGCCACCACAGGTCGATGTACTCGCCATCGCAGCTCATCGCGATGACGTAGAGCAGACCTGTGGTGGCACGCTGCTTGTGCAGCACTCCCTGGGCTGGCGTACGGGCATTCTCGATCTCACACGAGGAGAGAGCGGCACCCGCGGCACTGCCGCCGAACGCGCCGCGGAAGCCGAAGCCGCCGCACGCATTCTGCATGTCTCACACCGCGAGGCGCTCGACCTGCCCGATGGCAACGTGCAGAACACCCTCGAAAATCGGCTGAAGATCGCCGCTGTCCTGCGCCGTCTGCGGCCTCGTGTCGTGATCCTTCCCTACTGGCAGGGCCGCCATCCGGACCATTACACCTCGGCGACCCTTGGCTACGAGGCCTGCTTTGCCGCAGGCCTGTCGCGGCTCGATCTGCCTTCGGAACACGGCGCGCCACATCGCCCCTACAAGATTCTCTACGCCTCGCTGTATTCCGATGTACGCCCTACGTTCGTCGTCGACATCACGGAGCACATCGAGACAAGGCTGCAATCGTTGCTGGCCTATCGCTCCCAGTATGGCGAGCAGCACGCAGGAGCGGGCCTCTTCGTTCCCGAAAGCGATATCCGCGAACGCATGTTCGCGACAGCGCGACACTATGGTCTTCTTGCCGGGGTTCGCTACGCTGAGCCCTTTGTGCAGAAAGAAGTGGGCGCGGTTCAAGACCTGATGATGCTGCCCGTGCAGAGCATTTAGCTTCGAAACGCTATTTGAGCCGCCGCACCCGGGCCAGAGACTTCAAATAATCCTTCACAGGCTCGGCAGGAGTCCCCGCAAACATCTCACCGGGCCCTGTCACCGTCTTGCCCGGAAAGATGCCTCCCTGCCCCCCAAGAATGACCCCTGGTCCCACATTGACGTGGTCGCCAAGCCCTACCTGACCGGCCAGCACAGCCCCATCCCCTACTGTCGTTGAGCCGGAGATACCCACCTGGGCGGCGATCACCACATGGCGGCCGATGTTGCAGTTGTGCCCAATATGCACCAGGTTGTCGATCTTCGCGCCCCGGCCGATCCGCGTCTCGCCCAGCGCTCCACGGTCGATAGTGGTGTTCGCGCCGATCTCTACGTCATCCTCGACGACCAGGCGGCCTTGCTGAGGAAACAAAAGGTACTCGCCAGTCCCGGAGTTGCGTACATAGCCGAACCCCGTTGCACCCAGCACCGCGCCGGACTGCACGACAACACGATCCCCGAGCGTCGCTCCCTTGCAGATCGTCGTCCGGCTGCCGATATTGCAATCCGCGCCGATGACAACATTCGCTTCGATCACCGCACCCGCACCCACCCGCGTCCGCTCACCCAGGATCGCAGAGGCATCGATGCTGGCAGCCGGATGATGGAGCGGGCTATCGTCAGGCACCGCGAGCTCTCTCGCGACTAAGGCAAACGCATACTTCGGATCGCGCACCCAGAGCACACGAATGTCGTCGCTCTCCAGGGTGCCGCGCCGCGCAAGAATCAATCCCGCATGGGATGCCAGTGCCGCTCGCAGCGTCGTTTCGTCCTGGGCAAAGACCAGGGCCTCCGCCTCTGCGCCCTCGATCTCCGAGACATGCGAGAGAATGGCCTGCGATGCCGTTTCAACCCCCAAAAGCGCGGCAATCTCCGTTGCCGTTCTGCGAATCGCACTCATTTGTAAAAGCTCCCTTCGCCTTCGGGCCTGGTCTTCCAGCGGCGATGCACCCAGAGCCACTGCTCCGGATAGCGACGGACATAGGATTCGATCGTTGACGTGAAGAGTGCCGTATTCGCCAGGATGTCCGCCTGCGTATCTTCCGTGCGCACCAGGCTGAGCTCTTCGCCGAAGTGCAGCACGTAGCGTCTTTCGCTCTCCTCCCACAGGAGAAATCCCGGCAGCACCGCCGCGCCGGTCTTCAGCGCGACCCGCGCCAACCCGGACGCCGTACAGGCCTCGACACCGAAGAACGGCACGAAGACCCCTTGTGGCGGAGTCATATTCGTGTCCATCAGGATCCCGACCGTCTCGCCGCGCTGCATCGCCGACAGCAAGCCACGGGCGAAGTCGTCTTTATGCAGGACACGATTGCCATGCATGCAGCGTATTCCGTTGACGAACGCATCCACCCTTGGATTGTCCAGCCTGCGAATGACCAGCGACATGGGATAGCCCCGCAGCGAGTGATAAAAGCTCGACAACTCCCATGCGCCCAGATGCCCGGTCAAAACCAGTACACCCTTGCCTTTGTCGCGGGCCTGAAGATAATTCTCCAGCCCTTCGTAGCGGACGAACTTTGAGGCGCTCTCCAGCGTGTAGCCGCGCATCTTGCAGAACTCCGCCATCTGCCAGCCCAGCCTGATGTAGAGCTTGTGGAGAATCTCGCGGCGCTCTTCTTCGGTCTTCTCTGGAAAGGCCAGCTTGAGATTTCGCAGGCCTGTCCGCCTCAGGCCCCCAAGTCCTTTCCAGCACACCCAGCCAATCGCCGCCCCCGTCCCTCGCGCTATCGATCTTGGCAGCAGGCCTATGGCTCCTACCAATCCGCGCAGAGCCCAATACTCCACGTTCTCCCGAAAGGAGGGTGTCACCGGCAACGAGGTCTGCGAGATAGCGGCCAAGAACTCAGTGTACGCAATGCAGACATTCCAGTCTCTCTCCAGACAAGCAGAAGGGCGGCCGGGGCCGCCCTTCTTTGCCTTGCATATTGCCTGGTTGGTTTAGTGGTTGTCCTGCGAGACGATGAAGTACTTCGCAACGGTGTGGACAAAACGACGTGCGTTCTGGGGTGTCGGCGAGTTGCCGTGCAGCACGCCCTCGAACGGGATATCTGCGCCATATTCAGCGCGGGTGTCATCGCCATTCTGCGAGAGCACTGTGCCGTCCAGATCGATACCGGCAAAGAGTCCCTTGCTGCGCGAGTAGGTCAGGAATTCGGCATTCAGCTTCCAGTCCGTACCTGCCTGTGCGTTGCGGCCCACGGGACCGGCTGTGGCAGCAGCATCGCCGCCGATCTTGAACTTGGACTTCAGCATGTCCTGAAGACCATTCTTATTCATCGCGACCAGTATGAGATCCGTGGACTGTCCACCGATCTGCCAGCCGAAGCTGCCACCAGCCAACTGTACGAACACCGGAGCACTCCAGCCACGCGGCGTGCGGCACGTTGCCGCACCCTGACCGTACTGACCGCCTACGATGAAAGCACCCTTTTTATAGGCCGGAATGACCACTACACAATGAGCACCCGCCAGAATGGACTGAGGAATTCCCTTATCCGGGGTCGCCATTACTTCATCGATTACGTCTGCCGCCGCGTTCAAACGATCCGTCAACTTGGCATCCTGTGCATGTGCATGTACAGGGATCAAACCAGCCGACATCACCAGGGCACAAAGGACTACGCTTACTTTCTTCATCGCATTGCCTTTCAATAGCGAGTTTGCGGCTATTTATAATTTCTGCCGCCTCAGGAAGTCAGATGGGATATAGCCATACCGGGGTTGCACAAGAAAAAACAGAGGTTATGAGGCATTACCGCCCGGCTCTCCTTGTCAGGATGCAGTTTCAGCTTCAGAGGCACCCATGCGATTCTTCCAGTGGGTCCA
Source organism: Granulicella mallensis MP5ACTX8 (assembly GCF_000178955.2). Taxonomy (NCBI): domain Bacteria; kingdom Pseudomonadati; phylum Acidobacteriota; class Terriglobia; order Terriglobales; family Acidobacteriaceae; genus Granulicella; species Granulicella mallensis. The sequence continues at coordinate 4,274,076 of NC_016631.1, forward strand.
GATAAACCACACGACTCCAACCAGCAAAACCAGCTCCACGCCATGGTGGAACTTATCGAAGACCGCCTTGAAGCGCGGGTCGGTCTGGAAGCGTTTGCCCAGCTTCATACCCACATACGCCAGGACGTAGCACCAGGGCCACGAGCCAATAAACGTGTAGAGATGAAAGCGGAACTGATTCATCTTCGCCATTCCCGCCGGGAACGCAATGAATGTCCGAACGATCGGCAGCATCCTGCCAATCAGTACGGTGATGGAGCCGAAGCGGGCGAAGAAGTGCTCAGCCATGTCCAGATCGCGCTTGCTGAGCAGCAGGTACCGGCCAAAGCGTTCCACCATCGGACGGCCGCCTTTAGCACCGATCCAGTAAGCCGGAATCGACCCCAGATTGGAAGCCAGGGACGCGAGGGTCGCCAGGAGGATGAGCTGCATCTGCGAGTGGGCCAGCGCATAACCCGCGAAGGGCATGATGACCTCAGACGGAATGGGAATGCAGGCCGACTGAATCGCCATGAGCAGGACAACGCCGGCATAACCTCCCGCGCTGATGAAGGCCACCAGGATTGCAATGAGTTTCTCTGACATTCCTGTGCAGTATATCGGACAAATACTCCGGGTGCCCCATCCTCGACGCACGGTTTTATCGTGCGGCAGGGTGGGGTATCGTGCAAAGCACGACCGTCTTTTGCTCGTAGTGGAAACTATTCCTGGATGGAGGAGTGCGGTCGTTTGCTACCACAAACGATATCCCCGACGCAGAGCGTGCTTCGAAGATCAGTGGGGCTCGCTTGGCATCCATACCCCACCCTGCCGCACGATAAAACTGTGCGTCGAGGATGGGGCACCCGGACTTCCAGGGATTGATCAATCTCCAGGTGAGTCCCCCGCCATATTTGCTACGATTGCCCTATGTCCGAAGTCGTAAAAGCACCCGAAGCAGCCGCCTCCAGCACCCCTGAAAACTCCGCTCCCGCCAAGCCCCAGACCGGCGGCTATGGCGCTCCCCCCGCTCATAGCGGCCCTCCGGTCAAACGTCAGATCGTCTGCTTCAGCTTCTACAAGCTGCTGCCCGAGTGGCGCAGACTCCCCGCCGACGAAAAGGCCGCTCACAAAGCCGCCTTCGCCGACGTACTGGCCCGCTGGAACAAGCCCGGCGAGTTCCTCTCCCTGACCTACTCGACCATCGGAACGCGCGGAGACGTCGATATGTGCGTCTGGTCGATCGGCTATGCCATTGACGAGTTGAACAAGATGCGCTCGGAGCTACTCGCCACTCCCCTCGGCGGCTACCTTGAGTGCCCGCACAACTTCCTCGCCATGACCAAGCGCTCGCAGTACCAGATCGACCGTGAAGACGAGAGCGAAGGCGAAGGCCGCGGTGCGATTCGTCCCGGCGGACAGAAGTACATCTTCATCTATCCGTTCTGGAAGACGCGCCCCTGGTACCTGCTCTCCCTGACCGAGCGCAAGCGCCTGATGGACGAGCACATCCGCGTCGGCCTGCTCTACCCGCGCGTCAAGCTGAACACCACCTACTCCTTCGGCATCGACGACCAGGAGTTCGTCGTCGCCTTCGAGACCAACTTCCCCGAGGACTTCCTCGACCTCGTGCAGCAGCTTCGTGAGACCGAGGCCAGCCTGTACACCCTCAAGGACACTCCGATCTTCAGCTGCGTACGCCTGAAGCCGATGGAGATGCTGGATCGGTTGGGATAACGATGTCGCGAACCCCGTACAAGAGCGGACAGCGGAAGCGTCCAACGCAAAAGTCGCCTGCCGTCTTGCGCGACGAACGCGCACTGGAGCGGGACAGAGCCGTCAGCGAGATAGTTAGAAATGTGCTAACTCCGCCGCAGCGGCTGAAACCCGCTGCGCGGAAGGCTGCCATTGAAGGCGTTCCGGCAGCAAAAGCTCGGAAGATAGCAGCCAAAGAACCAGTTGCGCCAAAGGCCAAACGCGGCAAGACCGCGAAGCCGCTGGCGCCGGAACGTGTTGCCGCAATTCTCGACGCTCTGCGGAAGACTTACCCAAACGTAGTCTGCGCCCTGACACACCGCAACGCCTTCGAGCTCACCATCGCCACCGCTCTCTCGGCCCAGACGACTGACGTCACCGTGAACAAGGTCACCCCAGAGCTGTTCAAGATGTTTCCGACACCGAAGGCTTTGGCCGAAGCTCCCCTGCTGGAGATCGAGCGGATCATCCATACGACCGGCTTCTACCGGGCGAAGGCCAAGAACATCAAGGGTGCCGCACAGGTGCTCGTGGAGAAGTTCAACAGCCAGGTCCCGAAGACCATCGAGGAGATGATCCAGCTCCCCGGCGTCGCGCGCAAGACAGCGAACGTCGTTCTGGGCTCCTGGTTCGGGATTCCCTCAGGAGTCGTGGTCGATACGCACGTGCTGCGCATCTCGCGGCGGCTGGAGCTTACCCAGGCGACCGAACCCGTCAAAGTAGAGCAGGACCTGCAAAAGGTTATCCCACAGGATCGCTGGATTCAGTTCTCGCATGAACTGATCCATCACGGACGTCAGGTCTGCATCGCCCGCAAGCCCAAATGTGTGGATTGCAGTCTGGAAAAACTGTGCAACTCTGCGGATAAAACGTGGAGTTCGCACTAAAACCCGTCCCGACCACTGCAAAACAGGGCGTTATCTACATTGACTCATGCAGCCAATGTAGACACAAGTTCTTGTTTAACCCCGAAGGGGCGGCCCCATCACAGCCCAGGGCCTAGCCCTGGGTTTCAAACACAGATAAAGCACTGAGGGCTGAAGGCCCGACCTATCGGCAGCACAACGATAGATCGGGCTTACAGCCTAATGTCACTTACTTTGTAGCTAACTATGCCAGCTTCTTGGTGGGCAGCACGATCAACCCTAGAAGCTAAATGGAGCGCAGAGGCTAAACGGCCATGGGCACAAGCCCCAAAGGGGCGGCATATCCCAGCCTGGGGCGCAAGCCCCAGGTAAGAATCGAACCATGAATCAAGCGCTGAAAGCGCGATATATCTCGTTTGCACTGGCGAGATATACCGGGCTTTCAGCCCTCGATTTCCTGGCGGGCATGTACCTGGGGCTTGCGCCCCAGGCTGGGATAGGCCGCCCCTTCGGGGCTAAGTGAGTCCCAAACGCTATCACTGGCTACATCTATTTGAAGGCTACTTAAAGTGTTCAACAATTGCAGCCGCCAGAGAAACCACACTCGCTTCTTTCGCCTCGACATGCGGTGGAAAGCCTAGCTGAACGAGCGTCTGTGACGTAATCGGCCCAATCGAGACTCGCAGGATCTGTGGCGGAAGCGTAGCCCCAGCGGCTTCCAGCAGCGCAAAAAGATTCTGCGCCGTGGACGAACTGGTAAAGGTAACAGCATCCGGATAGTTCTCAGGGCGAGAGAACATCTCGCGGATCGCCGGAATCGAGCTCTCGGGAATGACAGTGCGGTAGGCCGGAGCGATGATTACCTCAGCGCCGGCAGCACCCAGGGTCTCAGGGAGATGATCGCGAGCCTGTTCGGCACGTACCAGCAGAAAACGCGTGGAAGAGCCATCAGGCTGAGACGCATAAGGCAGAAGCGCCTGAGCAAAAGACTCGGCAACAGCCTGCTGGGGGATAAGGTCTACGGTCAGACCAGCGGCCTCAACAGCGCGAGCTGTAGCCTGGCCGACGGCCGCCATTCGCGGCATCCGCACCCCGCTCGGAGATAACAACCTGCGTGCGAAGACTTCAACGGCATTGGCACTGGTAAAGAGAAGCCAGTGGAACGTATCGAGATGTTGAAGCGCAGCGTCGAGTGCAGCAAAGCTGACAGGCGATGTGGTTTCGATGGCCGGAATCAAAATGGGATCAATGCCCGCCATGCGCAGTTGTTCAGCGAGTTCAGAGGCTTGATGCGGGGCGCGCGTGACGAGGACACGGGGATGGATCATCGAAACCACACAGCTTTCTTTTCGCAGTCTTGTGAGTATTTCATCTCTACCACCCATAAAAAAGATACGGCCTTTTCAGGCCGTATCTTCGGTAAATCCAGCGACTCAACGAGAGTAGTTATCACTCCTACTTCGTTGCAACGTTGCTGCCGGAATAGAACACCTGCACGGTAAGAATCTCGTAAGGCTTGATCGGCACCGTCACGACATCTCCCGTGAGTGCCAGATGCGAGCCTTCGACCTTCTCCATCAGGTTGCTCTCCACCGCGTACTGCGCACCGCGCGGCACATGCAGCTTTACCTCGCTCGCCTTCCCTGCCCACTCGTACATGCGGAAGACGAGGGCGTTGGAGTCCTCGGCCTTCTTCACAGCCGTGAGCGTGACGTTGGCGTTCTCCACGGTACCCCAGGAGTGTTCTGTGGGGAGCGTGCCCGTGTGGCTGAAGACCTGCTGAGCCTTAAGCGGGTCGTTCAGCTCAAAGCCGCGATGAACGGTGAGTGCCTGCTTCCAGTCCCCAGCGTGCGGGTAGATCGCGTAGGTAAAGCGCTGGCGGCCACGGTCCGCGTCGGGATCGGGCCAGGTGGCCGAACGCAGCAGTGTGAGGCGCAGCATGTTGTCCACGGCATCGTAGCCATACTTGGAGTCGTTGATCAGCGAGAGCCCCTGGTGTGCGTCGCCGAGATCAGCCCAGCGCATGGCAGGAACTTCAAACCGAGCCTTCTCCCACGAGTTGCTGCGGGTAGTAGGCCGCTCGATGGAGCCATACGGAATCTCGTACGTAGCCTTGGCGCTCGAAGCCGCGAGGGGGAAGGCAGCCTTCAGGAGCACGTGCTGCTCCTGCCAGTCGATGTCATTGGCAACCTCGACCTGATCGGCTCCCGCATCGAGCGAGATGTCCTGCGTAAAGTGCGACTTCTGCCACGTGCGGGTCACCCGGATCGTGTCGCGCAGCGAACCATGCGTGAGCACGGTTACCGCGTCCACCGACGAGATGGGGGTGTAGTGGTCGAAGGTGCCGGGATCGACGTTCCAGGCGTCATACTGCTTCGGAGTGTCCTTGAAGGTCTGCAGCTCGTTGCCGCAGGCCTTCGGTGCGAGGAACTCCGTGTTCGCGGGCAGCGAGACCAGGCTGGTGATGCAGCCTGTCTTGCGGTCGAGAACCAGCTTCAGGTGAGCATTCGAGAGAGTAATCGCGTCGGACTTCTCGTCGAGGCGAAGATCGTTCTCCGCCGAAGCCTTGGCGTTGCCGGTAACAGCTTCAGCGTGCAGGACGGTGTAGCCCAGCGAGGGCACATCCTTGACGCGAGCGATCAGAGTGAACTGGTGCGTCGCGGCATCCTGGGAGACGACCTGCGAAGGAACCGGCTGGCCGTGAGCATCGAGCAGGCGAACGGACTTCGCGTCCTCGGGCAGCTGCACGTTGAGGTTGACGGTCTCACTGCGAGGCCAGGCCATCGCATTGAAGACCATGACCGGAACACCTGTGCTGACGTGGGTATCGACCGTGGCGCTGAGCGTGTTGATCGCAGCATCGCTGATCTCGCGGTCGGAGTGGAAGACCTCGGTATAGTCGCGCTGCGCATCCTTGTAGATGATGCCGATGCCCGATCCCGCGGCGAGATCATGGAACTGGTTGAAGGTGATCTTCTTCCAGTCTTCCGTAAGCTCGGCGGCAGGATAGGTCTTGCCATCCAGCCACGCGAACGACGCGAGCTTCTCGGCATCGAGAGTCGCGACTTCGCTGTTCCTCATATTGGCCTTGTGCTGGGCCTGGGTCGTGAAGACGCCGCGATGGAACTCAAGGTAGAGCTCATCCTTCCAGGTGGGCAGACCAACCGCACCGGCAGCAGAGGCCGGAGGAGCGGTGTAGCCCTTGGCAAGGCTGTCGTAGTTCCAGGTGGGAGAATCGGGATTCAGGTTGTGCTCGACGTCGTCGAAGTACTTCTGCGCGGTGCTGTAGTGCATCGCCGGCACAGCGTCGGTCTTCCCCTTCTCGATCCAGTGATCGGCCTGTTCAAGCATGGCGCGTGTCGGTCCGCCGCCGTGATCTCCGATGCCATAAAGGTCGAGCATCTCAGAGGTGCCAGGGTTGCGCTGGGCGGATTCGGCAAAGTCAGCCGAGATGCGTGTGGGGTTTACGTTGTCGTGAACGTAGTCGGTGGGGAAGTACGTCAGGACCTTGCTGCCATCGGGCGACTCCCACCAGAAGATGCGGAACGGAAGCTGGTTGGTATCGTTCCAGTGCATCTTCTGCGTGACAAAGTAATCCAGGCCGGAGCGCTTGTAGATCTGCGGCAGCTGCCAGTTGTAGCCGAAAGAATCGGGATTCCAGCCGATGCGTGCGGTCACGCCATACTGCTCCTGGAAGTAGCGCTGGCCGACAAGCAGCTGGCGAACCAGCGACTCTCCATCCGGCATGTTGAGGTCAGGCTCGATCCACATGCCGCCGACGATCTCCCAGCGTCCCTCTTTGACGCGCTGCTTGATCTGCGCATTGATGTCGGGATACTTCTCCGCCATCCACTCGGTGTACTGCGCAGCCGACTGGCTGTAGGTGTAATCGGGATACTCGTTCATCAACTGCAGCGCAGTGGAGAACGTACGCTTCACGGCATCGACCGTCTCGCTGCGAGGCCAGAGCCACGCGGCATCGATGTGCGCGTTGCCGGCGAGATCGACCTTCGCCTCCGAAAGCATCGGATGCAGTTCGCTCAGAATGCCCTGGGCCTTGCGCAGCGAAGCATCGAAGGCGGTCTGATCGGCGGCCGCAAGGGCCTTCATGTCGATCGCCTCAACGGCGGCCTCGACCTTGGGCAGCAGGTCCGGGCGGGGGGTCTTGAGCTGCGGCAGTAAATTGGCGGCAGCGATGCACTGCACGCGAATATCGTCTGGATCGGGGCGCTGGCCCGAGGAACTGGGCTCAATGCGCAGGGTCACGCCGCGGAAAGTCTTGTCGTCCACGGTGTGGAGAAGCTTCACCGCGACGAGGATCTTGTCGCCCGGCTTGGCAGGTTCAAAGAGGACGATAGGCTCGAGATCATCGCCAAGCGCGACACGCTTGCCGTTGAAGTAGATGATCTGGGGCATGGGACCGTTGGCGTCTGCCTGGAACTGGAACCAGACACGTGCGCCGGTAATGTCATACCCGTTGAGGGTCTTGGGAATCTCGATCTCCCGGCGATACCAGACCGCGTCCTTGGGGGCCTTGCTGTGACCGTGAACCAGAGGCCAGGAGGAGTCGTCGAGCGCCGGAGACTCGCCGTGCGGGAGGTCACCGGCATGGAAATGCCAGTCTGCCGCAGGCAGTGCGTCCAGGGTTTCAAGGGTGTGCAGCTTGGCAACGGCACCAGGCGACAGGTTCTTCAGCTCCCGAACCGGAGTGAAGGACTGGGCTGGAAGCAGCGCGGCGGAAAGCAGAACGGCGAGCGGAAAAACACAAAGACGCATGGGGGGAGAGTAGCAAATGGGAACGATCTTCACAAAGTCCCCCACCCACCGGCCCGAAGTGTCTTCCCTGCCGCGCTGGGTATACACTTCCTATTCGCATCTCGTTTCAGGCCTGCCGGACAATATTGGCGGGCCTGATTGCTTGAATTCGAGTGGAGCAGAGACATGGCTGTGAAGCAGGAAGAGCTACAGAAAAAATCTGAAGGGCACGCGAACGTTCCCGTCACGCTGCATGGCCGGGAGCTGGTTCCGAACCAGCGCATTCCGCTGAACCTGGACTGGGTCGAGGAGGTGCGGGTCAACACCAGCGCCGTCGAACGGCGTGCAGCGACCATTCCGGCCCGGCGCTCGGTCAAAAAGGACTGGCAGGCCGCATGGCTGCTGCGCGCCATCGCCTGCATGGACCTGACGACGCTCAGCGGCGACGACAGCGCGGAGAGGGTCAAACGGCTCTGCGCCAAGGCCCGGCGGCCCCTGCAGGACCACCTGGTGAAGGCGCTCGGCATTGAGGAGCTACACCTGACCACGGGCGCTGTCTGCGTATACCACGCGTTCGTCGAGACGGCCGTCAAGGCGCTCGAAGGCACGAACATTCCCGTCGCCGCCGTATCGACCGGCTTTCCCGCCGGACTTTCACCGCTGGCCGAGCGCGTCGAGGAGATTCGGCGCAGTGTCGAAGCGGGCGCCAGCGAAATCGACATCGTTATCACGCGGGCCCATGTCTTCAACGGCGAATGGAACGCGCTGTACGACGAGGTCGCGGCGTTCAAGGAGGCCTGTGGACAGGCCCACATGAAGGCGATCCTCGGCACCGGCGATCTACTGACCCTGCGCAACGTCGCGCGCGCAAGCTGGGTTGCGATGATGGCAGGCGCGGACTTCATCAAGACCTCCACCGGCAAGGAAGCCGTGAATGCTACCCTCCCCGTCTCGCTCGTGATGGTGCGGGCGATCCGCGATTACGCCGAACGCACCGGCATGGCCGTCGGTTTCAAGCCGGCAGGCGGCATCAAGACCGCCAAACAGGCCCTGGACTGGATGGCGACCATGAAGGACGAACTGGGCAGACCGTGGCTTGAGCCGACGCTGTTCCGTTATGGCGCGAGTTCGATGCTTGGGGATATCGAACGGCAGTTGGAGCACCACGTGAACGGCCGGTACTCGGCAGCGTATCGGCATCCGATTGCGTAAAGGCCCTCGACTGCGCAAGTTGTTTCGTTAAGGGCACGGCTTCAGCCGTGCCGTTCAGGTCAGGCAAGGGATGGGCTTTAGCCCCTGAGGGACCATTTCCTCAACCGCCTCAGCCGCAAGGAGAGATCAGCATGGCAAGCAGCATTGTGGAGAAGTTCTACAGCATGGAATACGGTCCGGCGCCCGAAGACGCGAGCGAAGTCAACAAGTGGCTCGACGCCCACAAGCGCAGCTTCGGGCACTACATCGACGGCGCATGGACGCAGGTCAGCGGCTCCAGCTTCGAGACCAGGAACCCCGCGACCGGCGAGGTGCTGGCGAAGATCGCGACCGCCGATGCCAGCGACGTAGACCGCGCCGTAAAGGCCGCTCGCGCCGCCCTGCCAGCCTGGCAGGCGCTCACGGGCCATCAGCGCGCTCGCTATCTCTACGCGTTTGCACGGCAGGTGCAGAAGCACGCGCGCAGGCTCGCCGTGCTGGAGACACTGGACAACGGCAAGTCGATCCGCGAGTCGCGTGACATCGATATCCCGCTGGTCGCCCGGCACTTCTACCATCACGCAGGCTGGGCACAGTTGCTCGACGAGGAGTTCCCCGGCTACACAAGCGTAGGCGTCGTCGGCCAGATCATCCCCTGGAACTTCCCGCTGCTGATGTTCGCGTGGAAGGTCGCACCGGCACTGGCCGCAGGCAACACCGTCGTCATCAAACCGGCCGAGTTCACCCCGCTCAGCGCGCTGGCCTTGGCTGAGATCGCTCAGGAGATCGGCCTGCCCAAGGGCGTGCTGAACGTCATCAACGGCGACGGCAAAACCGGCGCAGCCATCGTCGAGCACACCGACATCGACAAGATCGCCTTCACCGGATCGACCGAGGTCGGCCGCATTATCCGCAAGGCCACGGCAAAGACCAGCAAGAAGCTGAGCCTCGAACTTGGCGGCAAGAGCCCGTTCATCGTCTTCGACGATGCCGATCTCGACTCCACAGTCGAAGGTCTCGTCGATGGCATCTGGTTCAACCAGGGACAAGTCTGCTGCGCGGGCTCGCGGCTGCTGGTGCAGGAGCGCGTCGCCGAAAAGCTCTACGACAAGATCCGCTCCCGCATGGAGACCCTGCGCGTCGGCTCGCCACTGGACAAAGCCATCGACATTGGCGCCATCGTCGACCAGATCCAGTACGACCGCATCAAGGGCCTCGTCGAGACGGGCGTGAAAGAAGGTGCCACCTGCTGGCAGCCTGAGGTCACGATGCCGGAGAAGGGCCTGTTCTTCAAGCCGACGCTCCTGACCAACGTGCACCCCGCTTCGACCGTGGCCCAGGAGGAGATCTTTGGCCCGGTACTCGTCTCCATGACCTTCCGCACTCCTGCAGAGGCCGTGGAGCTCGCCAACAACACCACCTATGGCCTGGCCGCGTGCGTTTGGAGCGAGAACATCAACGTCGCGCTCGACGTGGCCGCGCAGGTAAAGGCCGGCGTGGTCTGGGTGAACGCGACCAACCTCTTCGACGCGGCATGTGGCTTTGGCGGCTATCGTGAGAGCGGCTATGGCCGCGAGGGCGGCAAGGAAGGCATGTACGAGTACCTCGTCCCCGTGCACGCCGAACGCAAGACCGCCGCGAAGACGCTGCCGGAGCCAGTGATCGACCAGCCGGAGGGCTTCGATGAAGAACGCAGCGCGGCTGTCGAGTTCGGCATCGACCGCACGGTGAAGCTGTACATCGGCGGCAAGCAGGCGCGGCCGGACTCCGGCTACAGCTATCCCGTCTATGACCGCAACGGCCAGCTTGTCGGCGAGGCCCCGCTAGGCAATCGCAAGGACATCCGCAACGCCGTCGAAGCCGCACGCAATATCTCGGCAAAGTGGGCAAAGACCACCGCCCATGGCCGCGCGCAGATCCTCTACTACATCGCCGAGAACATGGTGCAACGCCGCGCGGAGATCGTCGCCAAGCTAGCCGCGTTCGTCGGCCCGGAACAGGCAGCGATTGAACTCGACTACGGCGTGGAACGCACCTTCGCCTATGCCGCGTGGGCCGACAAATTCGAAGGCTCCGTACACAATCCACCCATGCGGATGGTGACGCTCGCCATGAAGGAGGCCATCGGCACGGTAGGAATCCTCTGCCCCGACGACGCGCCGCTGCTCGGCTTCCTCTCGCTCGTGCTTCCCGCCATCGCCATGGGCAACGCCGTCGTTGCCGTGCCGAGCGAGCGCTGCGCCACGCTGATGAGCGACCTGTACCAGGTCTTCGACACCAGCGACCTGCCCGGAGGAGTCGTCAACATCGTCGCGGGCAAAGCCAGCGAACTAGGCAAGACGCTGGCCGAGCACGACGACATCGACGCCATCTGGAGCTTCCGCGATGAGGCCGCAAGCGCGATGGTGAAGCTAGGCTCCATCGGCAATCTCAAGCAGGTGTGGACCAACGAAGGCCGCAGCATCGACTGGTTCGACCCCGCCCAGGCCGAAGGCCGCTACTTCCTGCGCCACGCCACGCAGATCAAGAACATCTGGGTCCCGTACGGGGAATAAACCAGACGCCGGGTCCATCCTCCAAACCGGGTGCCCCATCCCCAAACCGGAGTGTCCCATCCCAAACCGGGTGCCCCATCCTCGACGCGCGGCTTCTTGCGCGGCAGGGTGGGGTATCGTTCGTGGTAGCGAACGACCGCTCTCCTCTATTCGGGCACGGTCGCTGCTACAAGCCAAAGGCGGTCGTGCTTTGCACGATACCCCTGACTTAGAGCCGCAGTAGCCCGCGTCATGTCTACCCCCCACCCTGACGCGCAAAAAGCCACGCGTCGAGGATGGGGCCCCCGATTCTGCACTACCCCACCGCCGACAGCACCCCAAAGCTAACCCCGGTAAGCCGCTCAGACTCCGCCCACAGACGCTTCGCCACAGCCACATCCTTCGCCGCCTTCGCAATCGGCACAGGCACCGGATGCCCTTTCATCTCCGAGAAGCGATCGGGCCCGTAATACCCACCCGGCGTAGCCTCCCGAGCGACAGCCGCAAAGAGCGTAGGCAGCGCACCATGCGCGGAGTCCTGCGACGCAATCGGCTTGAGAACTGCAGAAAGTATCCGCATGACAAGACCGCTTGAGTCGCCCGGCCCGCTCGTCTGCAGGTTTGTAATGGCATACCCCGGATGGGCGGCCGTGCTGAGGATCGGCGAACCGATCGCCGTAAGCCGCCGCTGGAGTTCAAGTGCAAAAACCGAGTCCGCCAACTTGGACTGACCATAGGCCTGAAGCATCGGCTTGTAGACCCGTTCACCCTGCAGGTTGCTGAAGTCGATCTTGCCCCACTTGCTGGCGGAGCTGGAGACGGTAACCACCCGTGAGCCGGGCTGCGGCTTGATCGACAGCAGCAGCAACGCCGTCAGCGCGAAGGGCCCCAGATAGTTCGTACCGAACTGGCGCTCAAACCCGTCAACGGTCAACTCACGCGTGGGCAACCCCATCACCCCGGCGTTGTTGATCAACAGATCGAGCGACGCTCCCGGAAAGCGCTCGACATAGCGCCCCGCAAACGCCCGCACCGAACTCAGGTCGGCAAGGTCGAGAATCTCAGGGATGAGCTTCGCCTGCGGCACGATGCGGCGAATGCGCGCAATGGCATCCTCGGCCTTGGCCTGTGTGCGGGCGGGTAGAACGATCTCCGCCCCGTTGCGGGCGAGCTCCAGCGCCGCCTCCCAGCCGATGCCGCTGTTCGCTCCTGTAATCACAACCCGTCTTCCCTGCTGCGAGCCAACCTTGTCTGCCGTCCATGGGGTGTTCCGTTTCGTCGTCATAAATGCAGTATTCTTGCATTAGTATCTTTTGGCAATAAGGCACCTTTCTTGCGCGTACTTACCTCGAGGTAACAAATGAAGAAAACCACAAAAACAAAATGGGACGAGGCAGCGGCACTCTGCGACGGGCTCTCCGAGGACCAGGACGCTCTGACGCGCGAGATCATAACCGGCCTCGCCGACAAGTGGACGCTGTGGGTGATGAGCGTACTGGCGGAGGCCGGCGAGCCGCTGCGCTTCTCACGCGTGCTGGAGCAGGTAGAGGGCATCAGCCAGAAGTCGCTGACCAAGACGCTGCGACAGCTCGAACGCGATGGCCTGGTAACGCGAAAGATGTTCGCCGAGGTACCCCCACGCGTCGAGTACGCCATCACGCCGATTGGTATCGAGATGCTGGACCACGTCGAGCCGCTATGGAGTTGGGTAGCAAAGAGTGTGGGAAGGTTTCAGGAAGCTCGAACAAAGTTTGACGAGCGCTAGAACAACTTTTCTTTAAATGAAATGAAGAGTGAAGCCGCAATACCTGAAGGCCGTTCTCCCCCCAAAAACAGCACTTCGCGCCCAATTCGGCCTCCCGGCAACAAAAGACTTGCTCTGGTAGCTGGTAACATTTCCCCCACATGAGAGTTTTGGTAATCGACATAGGCGGCACAAACGTAAAGGTGGCATCCACCGACACCCCGGTCCCCATCAAGATCCCCTCCGGGCCAACGATGACAGCAAAGAGCATGTGCACCCAGGTGCTCGCCGCGACCAAAGGCTGGCGCTATGACCGCATCTCCATCGGCTACCCCGGCCCCGTAGTGAACCATCGCCCTATCGCCGAACCGCACAATCTTGGCGAGGGATGGGTAGGCTTCGACTACGACAAGGCCTTCGGCAAACCGCTCCGCTTTATCAACGACGCAGCGATGCAGGCTCTGGGTGGCTACAAGAGTGGACGCATGCTGTTTCTCGGCACCGGAACAGGGCTAGGGTCGGCGATGATTCTGGACGGCGTCGTCGTGCCGCTGGAACTGGCCCATCTCCCCTACAAAAAAGGCCACACCTACGAGGAGTACATCGGCGCAGCTGGCCTGGAGCATCGCGGCAAAAAGCGCTGGCGCAGATCGGTGCTCGACATCATCGAGCTCCTGCAAAAGGCCATGGTCTGCGATAACGTCCTGTTAGGCGGCGGCAACGCGAAGCTCATGAAGAAGCTTCCGCCGCATATCGTAGTGGGCTCCAACGAAAACGCCGTCAAAGGCGGCTTCAGGCTCTGGGAAGATCTGACATCGAAACAGGCAGCCAAGCTGTAGTTGCTAATGAGACTCACGATGTCCCAGACATCGTCTCGCAACGAAACCCCATCCCACTGTGTCTAAGATCTAGGTACAGCGCCCGTGCGCTTAAAGGAGCACCAGTTCCGTGGGACATCTCTACAACAATATTCTCGAAACAGTCGGCCACACCCCGGTTGTACGAATCAACAAACTCGCGCCGCCGGATATCAATCTTTACGTCAAGGTCGAAGCCTTCAACCCACTCGGTTCCGTAAAGGATCGCCTGGCCCTCGGCGTGATCGAAGATGCCGAGCGTCGCGGAGAACTGAAGCCAGGACAGACCGTCATTGAGTCGACCAGCGGCAACACCGGCATCGGACTCGCCATGGTCTGCGCGCAGAAAGGCTACCCGCTCGTCCTCGTGCTCGGTGAAAACTTCAGCGTCGAGCGCCGAAAACTCATGCGTTTCCTTGGCGCAAAGGTCATTCTCACACCCGCTTCGGGCCGCGCCACCGGCGCAGGAGAGAAAGCAAAGGAACTCGCCGAAAAGCACGGCTGGTTTATGACCCGCCAGTTCGATAACGAAGCCAACGCTGAGATGCACGAGCGTACCACCGCCGTAGAAATCCTCGAAGACTTCGACGGGGAACGTCTCGACTACTTTGTCACAGGCTATGGAACGGGCGGCACCCTCAACGGCATCGGCCGCGTGCTCGCAAAGCAACGCCCTGAGACGCAGGTCATCGTCGCTGAACCCGAGGAAGCTCCCATGCTCTCCAGCGGACTCCCGCAGGAGCGAGACGCCGAAGGGATCGCATCGGCAGCTCACCCCTCGTGGAACCCACATCCCTTCCAGGGCTGGAATCCCAACTTTCTCTCCAGACTCATGGGTGAGGCACAAGACATGAACTTCATTCGTGAAGTTGTCCTGGTACCCGGCGCTGAAGCGATGAAGCGGAGCCGCGAACTCGCTACGCAGGAAGGCATCTTCGTCGGCATCTCTTCCGGTGGAACTTTCGCCGCAGCCCTGCGCATTGCGGAAAAGGCACCGAAGGGATCTACGATCCTCTGCATGCTGCCCGATACCGGTGAACGCTACCTCAGCACACCGCTCTTCGCGGACATTTCGGTCGATATGACGGAAGAAGAGATCGCTATTGCGCACAGCACACCAAGCTTCTGGCTACCTGCTGCCAAATAAAACAGCCCGCCACTATACGAAGACCACGAAGGGCTGCCTCACGGCAGCCCTTCGTGTGTTTGCATTCAGCTGCGAGACACGAGTTACGAGTCTATTTCTCAGGCAGACGCGCTGCGGCCGGGAGTTCCGCGGCATCCGGCCCGTGGAGGTATTCAGGATGCTGATCCTTGCCCAGCAGGGAGGCGATCTTTGAGGCGTACTCGGCATCGGCCTTCTTGAAGTGCGAGAGCTGCAGCTTCTGGATACGCAGCGGCGTCTGGCCCAGCGAGTCCGCAATGGCCTTCGCCGTACGGTTCTTCTGGCCTTCGTCGAACAACCGCCATAGATCTCCCGCCTGCGTGTAGTCGTCGTTGTTCTCGCGGTGGTCGTAGCGAGCGATCTTCTCCAACGTGGTGCTGGTGGTGTAGGGACGCTCGGTGTACCTGGGATCCTGGGCGGGGCCGCCGAAGCTGTTGGGCTCGTAGTTCGGCAGCGAGCCATAGTTGCCGTCGAAGCGCATCGCGCCGTCGCGGTTGTAGTTGGCGCCAGCGTTCTTGCGTGCGTTGATCGGCAGCAGGTCGTAGTTCGTGCCGATGCGGTAACGATGCGCGTCCGGGTAGCTGAGCAAGCGGCCCTGCAACATCTTGTCCGGCGAGTAGCCCATGCCCGGCACGATGTTCGACGGGTTGAAGGCAGCCTGCTCGGTCTCGGCAAAGTAGTTATCCGGCATGCGATCGAGCGTCATTACGCCAACGTCGATCACCGGATAGTCTGCGTGCGGCCAGACCTTGGTGAGATCGAACGGGTTGTACTTGAACTTGTCGATCTCGCTCTCCGGCATTACCTGGATCTGCACGCGCCACGACGGAAACTCACCGCGCTCGATGGCATGGTGCAGGTCGCGCTGAGAATAGTCAGGATCAGCGCCGGCAAGCTTCTCGGCTTCTTCGACCGGCAGGTTCTTGATGCCCTGGTTGGTCTTGAAGTGCCACTTGACGTAATGCAACTCACCCGCCGCATTGATCAGCGAGAAGGTGTGCGACGAGTAGCCGTTCATGTGGCGATAGCCATCGGGAATGCCGCGGTCGGAGAACAGGATCGTAACCTGGTGCAGGCTCTCGGGAGACAGGCTCCAGAAGTCCCACATCATCGTGGCGGACTTCAGGTTCGAGCCCGGCTCACGCTTCTGCGTATGGATGAAGTCACCGAACTTGAGAGGATCGCGGATGAAGAACACAGGCGTGTTGTTGCCGACCATGTCCCAGTTCCCTTCCTCGGTATAGAACTTGATCGCAAAGCCGCGCGGGTCGCGAGCCGTATCGGCCGAGCCCTTTTCGCCGCCCACAGTAGAGAAGCGGATGAACATCGGGCAGGTATTGCCGACCTTCGAGAAGAGTTTAGCGGAGGTGTACTTCGTGATGTCGTGCGTCACGACGAAGTTACCGTGCGCGCCGGAACCCTTGGCATGGACCACGCGCTCGGGAATGCGTTCGCGGTTGAACTGCGCCATCTTCTCGAAGAGTTGGAAGTCGTCAAGTGTGATGGGCCCACGCCGGCCGGCGGTGACAGAGTTCTGATTGTCTCCGACGGGACGGCCCTGGTTCGTGGTAAGTGCCTGGGTACTGGGCTTCGGGCTGCTGCCGTTGGTGCTGTTCTTGTCTGCCATGTTTGCTCTCCCGGTTAACTCGTAGTCCATTGGACGCTACGGCCCCAAAGGCGTTGCCTCTGAATGGACACGGCCTCCAGCAATCACGGCATGACCAAAGAATTACGCAACAGGCTGAACTTGAAGAAGTTCCAACGCACCGCGAGCCGTAAGCTCAGAAGCAACAGCAGATCCGAGTTCGCAGGCTGGTGTGCCAAACGGAACTTTCTGCACGACATGCGCCACCTGCTCTCCGTCGGGAGAAACAACCATCGCATGCAGGTGCCACTGGTCATCCACGGCATGACAGAAGGCGCCCAGCGGAAGCTGGCAGCCTCCCCCCAGAACGGCGAGCACTGTACGCTCGGCCTGAACGGCATATTCTGTCGCGGAATCGTTGAGCTCACGAATAGCCGCATAGATGGCTGGATCGCGGCTGGAATCTTCGGTATCCAGCGGGTGAAGCGGACATCGAGTCTCGAGCGCAAGCGCTCCCTGACCGGGTGCGGGGGTCAATTCGTCGATCGAGAAGCGCTGATGGACGTTTTCTGCACGGCCAATGCGGTCGAGCCCGGCGCTGGCGAGGACCAGCGCGTCGGCCTGGCCTTCGCTCCACTTGCGCAGGCGCGTATCGATATTGCCGCGCATCTCGACGAACTCCAGATCGGGACGCAGGGCCAGCAGCATCGCCTGGCGACGCGGGCTGGTCGTGCCGATGCGTGCCCCTGAGGGCAGCATGTGCAAGCCCCAGTAGCTCTCACAAACGAAGGCGTCGCGGGCGTCGGCGCGCACGGGAATCGCCGCCAGGGTAAAGCGCGGGTCGAGCGTGGTGGGAAGATCCTTGAGCGAATGGACGGCGAGATCGATCTTGCCCACGGCAAGCGTGTCTTCGATCTCCTTGATGAAGATGCCCTTGGCGTCGAGCGAGGTGCCGTCGGGAAAGGTGGCCGGAGCAACGAAGCCGGGGTCCTGCATGCGATCCCCAACCGTGCGGATGACTTCGATCTCAACCGCGTGGCCGCGTTCACGAAGCTGCGCGGCGATATGGTTTGCCTGCCAGAGCGCGAGCTGAGAGCCGCGCGAGCCTATTCGAATGGTGGGTATAGTCACAGGTCTAGGATACGCCGCATCAGTGCAGTGGAATACGATACATACATGCGTGTAATTCTTTTCGGCGGTACCGGCATGGTGGGTCAGGGCGTTTTGCGACAGTGCATCGAGGATGCCGAAGTCGAACGCGTACTGCTTGTGGTGCGCAAGACTACAGGCCTGGCCTCAGGCAAGGTCGAGGAACTGGTACACAACAACTTCTTCGACTGGACCGGCGCTGAAGAGCATTTCGACGGCTACGACACCTGCTTCTTCTGCCTGGGAGTTTCATCCGTTGGCATGAGCGCGGCCAGCTACAGCCGAATTACGTACGATCTCACACTAAGTGTCGCGGAGATGCTGATCTCACGCGGGAGCCTGAAGACCTTCGTCTACGTCTCAGGCTCAGGTACCGACAGCACGGAGAAGGGCCGCAGCATGTGGGCCCGCGTAAAAGGCGCCACCGAAAACGCCCTGATGCGTCTCCCCTTGCCGAACGTCTTCTGCTTCCGTCCGGGATATATCCAGCCCCTGCACGGCATCCGCTCGAAGGTCGGCTGGTACAACGCGATCTATACGACGCTGTCGTGGACCTATCCCCTGCTGCGGCGCGTCGCTGCAGGCCTGGTGACGAGCACCGAAGAACTCGGCTGCGCCATGATCGGAGTGGCTCGGAGCGGATACCCGAAAAAGATATTGGAAACGCGGGATATTCAGGCGGCTGCGCTGCAGAGATAAGCGCTCAAGCTACTCGTCGGACTCAGAAGCATTCGCTGCTCCACGCAGCGCCGCGATCTGCGGATGCAGCAGCTTAGCAGTCAGCGACTTCGTCAACGCCTCAATCGCAGCCTGCTGCTCCGGCGTAAGCGGCTGCGGCGACAATCGTTGTGCCGTGCGCGCAAGTTCCTGCTGGCGTAGCGCTTCAGCTTCAAGCATGAGCTGCTTGATCGCCTGAGCCGCGGGCGCCTGGGCGAGACGCTCTCCATAAAGCTCAACCTCACGGCTCACAATAGACTCTGCAGCCTCGGCCTCGCGACTGCGGACAGCCTGGTTCTGCGCGGCCACCTGCTGCAAGTCGTCCATGTCGTAGACGAAGCAGCCTTCGAGCTTGTTGATCTCCGGCGCAACGTCGCGTGGCACAGCAATATCGATAAAGAACACAGGCCGATTGCGGCGGCGTTGCAGCAGCGCCCGCGCCCGGTCCGGAGTAAAGACATGCCCTGCACCCGTGCTCGTAATCACAATATCGGCGCGGTGCGATTGCTCGTGGAGCTGCTCGAACGGAATCACCCCGGTTGTAATCGAAGGCGTACGCAACGAGTCGGCGATCTTCTCAGCCCGGGCCTCGGTGCGGTTAGAAACCAGCAGCGTCGTCGCCCCCTGCTGGATCAGGTGCCGCGCGGCAAGATCGCTCATCTTCCCTGCCCCGACGATCAGCACCGTCTTGCCGTTCAGTGAACCGAAGATCTTGCGCGCCAGTTCGGCAGCGACCGACGCAATCGAAACTGTGGAACTTCCGATCTGCGTCTCAGTGCGTACCTTCTTCGCGACAGAAAACGCGCGCTGCAACAGCGGGTCGAGCGTCGAGCGAACCGCTCCGACCTCGCGGGCCACGGTCCACGACTGCTTGACCTGGCCGAGAATCTGCGGCTCCCCTACCACCATCGAGTCCAGCGAGCTGGCCACGCGAAACAGGTGCCGGATCGCCTCGCGCTCGCGGAACTCGTAGACATGCGGCTCGATCTCATTGGCGGGCAGATTGAGGTAGTCGTGCAGAAAACGCAGCATGCCCATAGGCGGCACGGACGACGCCTGGGGAGCATCCTGCACGGTCAACAACTCGACACGATTGCAGGTGGAAAGAATCAGCGCCTCGCGCACGCCGGGCTGATGCGCCAGCGTCCGCGTGGCATCGGCCAACCGCGAAACAGGAATCGCGAGCCGTTCGCGCACATCAAGCGGCGCAGTCGTGTGGTTCACGCCGAGCAGCAAAATGGACCCCGAGTTTGTCTTGAGTTCGCTCATGGGGCCTTAAACCTGTGCACGACAGAGAGCTGGTTGGCCGCCCATACCGCAAGCACCACCAGAAAGACGAAGCTGGAAAGATAGACCGCCCTGCGTCCACGCAGACCGCTATGACGGCGGATGAAGATCATCAGCATGTACGCGATCCACATCGCGAAGGAGAGCAGCACCTTAGGGTCGGCAAAGAACGCGGGGCCGATAGTCTGCAGAGCGATGACCGAACCGATCAGCAAGCCAGCCGTCATGCACGGCAGGCCGAAGAGCAGCGACTTCAGGGCGATCTGGTCGGTGGTTTCAAGCGGCGGCAGCCACGTGCGGGGCTGGCCGGCACGCTTCTGCTTCAACCGGCGCTCCTGGATGAGGTACAGCAGGCTGGCGATCAGGGAGAGAAACAGCGCCGCATACGCCGCCAGCAGCAGCGCCACATGCAGAAACAGCCAGAGGGTGCCGACGAAGGGGTAGGCGATCGTCTCGTGTCCGGGCCGGAAGGCGGGAACGATCGTCAGCAGCACCGCAATCGGCAGCAGGAAAATACCGAAGGAGACCGTCCGGTACTTTGCGGCCAGTACCAGGAACGCGCCTGCCAGCAGCAAACCGAGCATCGAAAGCGTCTCATGGGTGTCGACCGGCAGGGCGCGGTGCGCGGCGTAGAGGATCTCCACAAGGGCTACAAAATGGAAGAAAACTCCGGCAAGTGCCGCAGGGAGAGCAACATGCCGCCAGCGCGGACGGCTATAGAGGGCCGCAGGCAGCACCGCGAGCGCGGCAATGCCGTAGAGAAGAACCGCGACTCGGAGCCAGAGAAGGGACATTCGACCATGCACGGCGAAGGATTCGCCACAATGATCCAGTATAGCTGGCAGGAACGCGTCCTATGTCTTCGTTTGGTCTTTCAGTGTCATCCTGCGCTCATGGGCAGGAATCGAGCGGAGCCCGTTCAGCCGTTCGATCGGCTGTTGTCGTACGCCACGCTCTGGTCCAGATAGGACTGCAGCTTACCTTCAATGAGGCTGAGCGGCAGCAGGCTCGGGCGGTCGATGATCTCGATGGTCAGCATGCCGTCGGCATGGGCGTACCTCGCAGTAATGCCGTCTTTGGTGAGAGTGCCGGACGTTCCCGTCAGCTCAATGTCGTTATCACGGAGGCGTACGGTGGCGGCGGCATATTGTGCGTCGGACATGGGAATCTGGATCATTCTTGCCAGTGTAGACGCAAAGAACGAAATGGGCACCTCCTTTTGCGCTTTGAATTCTTGCGGGTCGGGCAGGTGAGGATTTGCAATGGCTCCGTATCCGGTATCCTGACCTTTCTTGCATTAAACGATGGCAACGACAAACGAAATCACGAACGAAGCCGGGCTGACTCCCGTAATGCGGCAGTTCCGCACCGCTAAGGATGCCCACCCCGACGCCCTGCTCTTCTTCCGGATGGGCGACTTCTACGAGCTCTTCTACGACGACGCCATTGTCGCCGCGCGCGAACTTCAGCTCACCCTGACCGCGCGCGACAAGAGCAAGTCCGTGCCCATGTGCGGCGTACCGTACCACTCGGCGGGACCGTATCTGCAGCGCCTGCTGCGGCTGGGTTATCGCGTGGCGCTCTGTGAGCAGATGGAGGACCCGAAGGCCACCAAGACCATCGTGCGTCGCGAGGTCACGCGTGTGCTCACTCCCGGCACGGCACTCGACCCATCGCTGGCCGCCAGCGAGAGCCAGTGGCTGGCGAGCGTCGCGGGAGTAGGCGCGGCTGCGGCGGCCTGTGTGGGAGTGGCGGCCATCGACCTCTCGACCGGCGAGTTTCGCGCGACCGAGTTCACCGGTGCAAACGCCTGGGCCTTAGCTCTCGACGAACTCGCACGGCTGCGGCCCGCGGAGTTGATCTTCTCCCGGGGCCCCGGAGGCTTCGGCGCTAAGACCACGCAGAGCGTCCGTCAGACGTCGCTACGGGAATCCGATGCCCCCGACGAGACCGAGACCAAAGAGGAGTCGGCGCCAGCGGATATCGGCGGCGCACGGACCGAAGTTGAAGAGTGGGTCTTCAACAAAGAGTATGCCGTGCCCCTTCTGCGGCAGCAGCTTCGGGTGCACTCCCTCGATGGCCTGGGACTCGGCAACCACGCCGCAGCCGCAGTCGCCGCGGGTGCGATCGTGCATTACCTGCGCACGACCAAGCAGGGCGCCCTTGAGCATCTCGATACCCTGCGCTACTACGAGAAGCGCGACTGCCTGGAACTCGACGCCGTCAGCGTACGCAACCTCGAGCTCGTCGACCCCCTCTTCAGCAGCGAAGGCCCGAAGACCACGCTCTTCTACACGCTCGACGCCTGCTGCACACCGATGGGCAAGCGCCTGCTGCGCGCACAGTTGCTGCGCCCCATGCAGTCGCTCGCCGAGATCAACGAACGGCTTGCCGCAGTCGGGGAAGCTGCCGGGGACATCCGCCGCCGCGAGGGTCTGCGCCGGGCGATGGACGGTCTGCTCGATCTGGAACGGCTGCTGGGCCGGGTCTCGCTCGACTCCGCCGGACCGCGCGAGGTCGTCGGGCTTGGAGCCACGCTGGCACGTCTGCCCGGCCTGCGCGCCGCGGTCGCGGAGCTTGCCGCAACCTCTCCTTCGGGCCGATGGGCTTTCCTCGCAACCAGGCTCGATACCCTCGATGATTTAAACGAAATGATCGCACGCACCCTGGTTGAGGAGCCACCCATCTCGCTGAGCGATGGTGGAGCAATTCGAGAAGGCGTCGATGCGGAACTGGACGAACTGCGCGGGCTCTCGACCAGCGGCCGCCAGCGCATCGCAGCCATCGAAGAGCGCGAGCGAGCACGCACCGGCATCGGCTCGCTGAAGGTGCGATTCAACTCGGTCTTCGGCTACTACCTCGAAGTCACCAAGGCCAACGCGAAGTCCGTGCCCGCCGACTACGAACGCAAGCAGACGCTGGTAAACGCCGAGCGCTTCACTACCCCTGAACTGAAAGAGCTGGAGACCAAGATCCTCACCGCGCAGGAGCGCTCCGGCGAGATCGAGCGCAGAATCTTCTCCGAACTCCGCCGCCAGTTGCTGACCAATGCTGTACGAGTGCGCGAGACCGCACGCCGCGTAGCCGAGATCGATCTCCTCGGCTGCTTCGCGCATCTCGCCGCAATGCGCGGCTGGGTAAAGCCACAGGTCGATGCCAGCGAGGTGCTGGAGTTCGTCTCCGCGCGTCATCCCGTGGTCGAACAGCGTCTCGAAGAGAGCGGCGGCGGGCGCTTCATTCCGAACTCGCTGCACCTCGAAGCCGCCGGAGGAGAGGCCAACGGTCCCTCGCTGCTGCTCATCACCGGCCCCAACATGGGCGGTAAGAGCACCTACCTGCGCCAGGCCGCGTTGTTAGTCATCATGGCTCAATGCGGCTGCTTTGTACCTGCGGAGCGTATGCGACTGGGGCTGGTCGATCGCGTCTACACCCGTATCGGCGCCAGCGACAACGTGGCGCGCGGACGCTCCACCTTCATGGTCGAGATGACCGAGACTGCCGCCATCCTGAATACCGCCACAGCTCGATCACTCGTGCTGCTGGACGAGATGGGACGCGGCACCGCCACCTACGACGGTCTCTCGCTTGCATGGGCAACGGTCGAGCATCTGCACAACGACATCGGCGCACGCACACTGTTCGCTACGCACTATCACGAGCTCACCCTGCTGGCCGATCGGCTGGCACGCCTTCGGAACGTTCGCGTCACCGTGCGGGAGAGCGGCGGCGGCATCGTCTTTCTGCATACGGTCGAAGCAGGCGCCGCCAACAAGAGCTACGGCATCGAAGTCGCACGGCTGGCAGGGCTTCCCGGGGTCGTCATCGAACGCGCACGCGCCGTACTGCGCGTGCATGAGCGTGCCGAGTCGCAACAGATACGCGAGGCAGCTCCCGTCGCGGAGCGTGAAGCTTCAATGCAGATGACGATGTTCACGCCACTCTCGCAGCGCATCGTCGATCGCATCGAACAAACAGATGTCGACGGTCTGACACCGCGTGAGGCTTTGCAGTTACTGGCAGAGTTACAGCGCGAGTTGAAAGGAAGCGCATGAACACCGGCAAACCGAAACCGATGCTCGTTGCAGGCGTAATGAGCGGCACCTCCGCCGATGGAGTCGATGTCGCAATCTGCCGCGTATCCCCTGCACTGCCGAAGGGCGCGCCGCGAGTAAAGGTACTCGGACACCGCTCGTTCGCTTACGATGCCAAACTGCGCGCTGCCGTACTCGCTGCGATGGATGCCAAACAAACCAGCACGGCAGAACTCGCACGGCTTTCGTGGCGACTGGGCTCTGTGTATGCAGAGTGTGTCGACGTTACGGCACACGAGCTCAAGCTGAAGCCGCAGCTAGTCGCGTGTCATGGACAGACGATCTATCACCAGGCAACAGCCTTGCCCTATCTCGGCCAGCCGGTGCGCTGCACGTGGCAGATCGGCGAAGCCTCCCTGATCGCAGAGCGCCTGCGTGTGCCCGTGATCAGCGACTTTCGTCCGGCGGACATGGCTGCGGGAGGCCAGGCCGCGCCCCTGGTGCCGATGCTCGACTTCTGCCTGTTTCGCCATGCCACGAAGAATCGGCTGCTGCTGAACCTCGGCGGCATTGCGAACGTTGCGGTACTCCCGGCAGGCTGTTCTGTAGATGGAGTGATGGCCTTCGACACCGGCCCGGCAAACATGATCGCCGACGTCTGCATGAAACGGCTCTACGGTCGCCGCTTCGATAAAGATGGTGCCATCGCAGCACGCGGCAAGGTGCTCGACGGCGTAGTCGCAAAGCTGATGCAGGCGAGTTACTTCTCTGCCCTGCCGCCTAAGTCCTGCGGCCGCGAAGAGTTCGGCGAAGCCTTCGTCACACGATTTATCGCGCTGTGCGAACGAGAAGGTGCACGCAAGCAGGACATCCTCGCAACCGCGATAGCCTTCACAACAGAGACGATCCTCGACGCGTACCGGCGCTTCTGCCTGCCGCATCTCGGACAGCGTGCGCGTACAACAGAACTGTTCGCCGCCGGTGGCGGCACACGCAACGCAACCCTGGTGCAACGACTGCACGAGAGCTTCTCCGCGCTCGGCGTACGTGTCACCACCACCGAAGAAGCAGGAGTCGCGACCGAAGCGAAAGAGGCTGCGGCCTTCGCACTGATGGGCTGGCTTACGTGGCGTGGCCTGCCGGGCAATGTGCCTTCGGCCACGGGAGCAACACGTCCCGTGGTACTCGGAAAGATCACGCTCGCATGAAGAGTCTGGGCTGCCTGTTGGCATTGGGCGCACTGCTGCCTCTGGCTGCCTGCAACCTACCTACGGCCACAGAGCGCGGCACCCTGCACTTCCTCATCGCAAGCTCACCGAACAATCTCGACCTGCGCCAGG
The DNA here is from genome assembly GCF_000178955.2 of Granulicella mallensis MP5ACTX8. NCBI lineage: Bacteria > Pseudomonadati > Acidobacteriota > Terriglobia > Terriglobales > Acidobacteriaceae > Granulicella > Granulicella mallensis. The sequence goes on from NC_016631.1 coordinate 4,299,031, forward strand.
GCACCGACGCTCAGTCCGAGCGTGTCGGCACATTGATCTACGACGCACTTGTAGAAAAAGACGACCACTTCAACCTCCAGCCATGGCTCGCCACAAGCTGGGAGCGCCCCGATCCGCTGACCTGGATCTTTCATCTGCGCAGCGGCGTTCACTTTCACGACGGCAAGCCGCTTACCGCCGACGACGTCGCGTGGTCGATCCGCAGCATGACGAACGGCGCCTTGATCACCGCAAAAGGTGGAGCATTCGCCGATGTTACCTCCATCGAAGTGCGCGATCCCCTGACCCTGATCGTGCGCACCCGCCAGGCGGACGCGAGCCTGCTCTTCAACCTCAGCGACGGACTCTTCGGTGTCGTTGAAAAAGGCGCGGGGCGTGAAGAAGGGCTGCATCCGGTTGGCACCGGGCCGTTCAAGTTCGTCAGCCAGGTGCAGGACAAGGAAGTTGTTGTCGAACGCAATCCCAGCTACTGGGCCGGTCCACCCAAGATCGGACATATACGCTTCGACGTCGTCCCTGATGCCATCACCATGGCGCTTGAGATGAAGAAGGGCTCCGGCGACGCCGAGAGCAGCGACATCACGCTGGATATGGTGCACGCGCTGCGAGGACTCCCCAACCTGCGCACTGAATCCGGGCCGGGCTCGATCGTCATCTACGCCAACTTCAACGTGAACGACCCCGCGCTGCGCGACCGGCGCGTGCGCCAGGCGATTGCCTGCGCCCTTGACCGGCCCGCTCTGATCGCTGCCTTATGGCGTGGCGAAGCTCGCCCCGCCAATACATTTTTGCCGACGGATCACTGGGCCCAGGCCAGCGATTCGCAGCTACCACTGTATCCGCACGATACAGCTCGTGCTGTGCGACTGCTGGACGAAGCAGGCCTGAAGCCAGACAAGAACGGCATCCGCCTGCGCTTCACACTGAAGACCTCCACCGACGAGACTACGCGGCTCGTAGCCCAGGCCATCCAGCAGGAACTGCACGAAGCGGGCATCGAGCTGACGCTGCGCTCGGCGGAGTTCGGCACCTTCTATTCGGACATCACCAAGGGCGCGTTCCAGATGTATATCCTGCGCTGGATCGGCTCGAACGAAGACCCGGACATATTCCGCTATGCCTATGCGACAGCCAGCTTCCCTCCAAAGGGCGGCAACCGCGGACGCTACTCCAATCCACGCATCGATGCTCTTCTACAAGCTGCCAGCGCAGAGACAGACCAGGCCGCACAGCGGCGCGCTTACGTCGAGGTGCAGCAGATCCTCGCGAACGATCTACCGGGCATTCCACTGTGGTACCCGAACAACGAGGTCGTGCATTCAACCCGGCTGACAAACGTGAAACTGGACCCTGGGGGAAGTTTCAACTTTTTAAGGACAGCGGTGCTGCAGTAGACGTGCCAACATTCGGCGATGATCCGGAAGTTGGATCATCGCCGAATGGGCGGATTGCCAGGCAGTCAGGCTCCTTCAAAGAGACCGAAGGACTGAGCTCAGAGATCGTCTCTAGAAGTTCAAATAAATGGGATTCCCTGCGACCAACAACGTTCCATCGGCAGACCGGACATTGACCCGAAGCCAATGCCGCTTTCCGTCGCTGGGATAATCGAAGCTGCGCACTTCCTCTTTAGTTTGTGCCGGGGCAGCCTCAACGAGAGTGGTAAGTTCACCATCGCGAATGATCTCAGGGTGTGCATTCTGCAAGGCGAGCATCCTGAGGGTGAAGTGCACCGCCTGTCCTGCAGGGGACGAGATATCGTCCCCCATCGACGCGGTGTTTGCGCCTGCATGAGCAGAGAATTCGAGCGTGCGGTCGGCTGTGCCTTCAAGGTCGATGAAGACATGACCGGCGCGAATAGCCTTCAGGATCTCAACTTCAGAGAGGTTCTGAGCATAAACGACCGTGGTCGGATGCCCGACCGCCGATCGTGTCTGCGGAGGATAGTCGGCGTCATGGTTATCGCTTCCGCCAACTCCAGTGAGCCGATAGCCTTTGTTCAGCTTGTCCTGCCAAAAGGGAATGCCGGACCGGGGACCATCAAGCGAGCCGCCATTGATCGCTTCAATGGCATTCACGCGGCTGTAGTCGGTGTCAGGAACGGTCCATCCACAACCCATGCAGGCAGCGCCGGACGGCGAGCCCGGATGGTTGATGGAGATGAGACCGTGAAGATCCTGCACCTGTTGCAACAGATCATTGATATGCGGAACGTGGGGACTGGTCAGCCTGAAGTCAATGAAGGCCGTTGTGCCAAAGACATTGGCATGGCCCTGAAAGGTCGTAATTTCGCGGCCGGGCATCAGAAGAAGATGGTCGAAGTATGGCTGGAGTTCCCGCATGTCGTTATATTGCGAGATCGTGTTGTGATCCGTAATGGCAATGAAATCCAGCTTTCTGGCTACAGCTGCCTCGACCGTCTTATAGAGCGGACAGGGCACCTTTACTCCCGACTGGCTGAGACAGGAGCCGTCGCTATGCGCATTGTGCATATGCAGGTCTCCCCTATACCAGGCGGCGCCATCACGCAGCGGCTTCTGGCTAAAGGTTGAAGTCTCGAGAAGATCCGCCCGATGCGAGAGATAGATCTTTGCTTCGTAGTTGGAGCTCACGCCCTCCTCGATATTGGGGACGCCGAGGATAAGTTTCCACTGGCCCGGCACGATGACGCCGGGAAGATAGGAAGGGGTGGCGTCCGTCTCCGAGATCGTGAAGTAGTTTTTGTTGCCTCCGCTCCAGCCGCGGAATCGCTCGCTATCGAAGACACCAAGATCGATGTTGGTGTGCTTGTCGTGCTCCGTGTAGGAAAGTTCTACCGCTACCCGAGTCACATCCGGTCCTACGGTGAATGGCAGTTCGAGATACGTCTGGCGATCTGCGTAAGTAACTGTTCCGCGCAATACCAGATCGGGCTTTCCCTGCTGCGCATAGACACAGCTTCCGGCACAAAAACACGCGAGCAAGACAGTACTTACAACCACTCCAAAGGCCCTGGTGAGCTTAGGGCCTACAGCAAAGAATCTGACCAACATACTGCGCATTCTTTTTCTCCACTCGTTTGAACTTGCCAATTCTTCCTAAGTACTTCGCAGCAGCCTGTCAGCACGGGCATCGTGATGCAGGATGGCTCAGAATGCTTTAGTCAAGCGCACACCGGCGCGAACTACTCCGTATATTGCAAGACAGAGCAGCCGCGCCGATTGTGTCAATGTGCAATGAATTAGTTCTTCGATAACAGCGTGCGCACAATCCCCTTGGTCTCCTCAAGGCTCGCCGACTGCCTTGGAGCCGCATTGACGAGCGAGAGAACCGCTGCATCAAGTTTGCGGGCCTGAGCATAGCTAAGCGGTTCATGGAGGCCGTGGCTGGCCTTCGTCTCAATCAGTGGGTCGAGGAGATCGGACAATCGTGCCGTGGCTGCGAGGAGATCGCCTTGTTCCTCGTCGATCAGAGTGTTCAGCCCAGGGGCGGAAGGGCTGCCCTGTAAGGCATGGCGGCGGCCAACCAAGAGGTCATGCAGATAGGCTTTGCCTACAACGGCCCGCGAAGCATCGGAGATCTCAGTGACCCGCTCTCCGCGTTCGTGCGCATCGGGAATCAGCGTCTCCAGCAGGTTCTCTGCCAGGGGCTGTCCCTCTCCATCGCCACCGCGCTGCGGCAGCAACGCAGGCTGATCGAGAGCCATGGTTACTCCCTGGAGATTGGAGAAGACTGTGTCGAACTTCTCCTGCCGGGCTTTATCCCTGATGAGTCCAACCACGCGCACTTCCCCGCCCTTACGAGTGATCGTAGCTTCCCATCCGGAGTCGGCACCCAGCGTGCGCAGAAGATTCCAGGCCTGCACTTCGATTGCATCTCCGGGCCCATCGACAGGCTGGAGATCTTCATTCTTCGTCAGCTTTTCCGAGGTTACCGGCGGTATATAGATGCGCCGCTTCTGAGGAATGTCCTCCATCACAGAGACAGGCTCCAACGCTGCAAAGATCAACGTAAGCTCGACCGGACGGTAGTCCGAAGAACGAACACGAAGGCTCGCAGACCGAAGCAGCCCCTGATCGGTGTCCGTTTTGATCGTCCAATAGGGCTCCTCGTGCAGAACGGAGTCACGATGACTCAAAAGCCCGTCATGCCACTGCCGGTAGCTGTGCGCAGACAGCATCTGGCGATCATCCCAGCGAGCCTGCAGGAGCTGTCCATGCACGCGCTCACAGGGGCTGTCGCCCGGACCGGAGAGCTGCTCCCAATAGGGATCGGATGTTTCGCATGTGGCTGTGCCGACATGCAGACGATAGAAATGCTGGCTGGCGGTCGTGTCGACCTCTGTCGCCTCCGCGCGTGAAAGGAGCTCCGCCGCGCTGACCGACTGTATATGCCGGGGCCAGGCAAAGATTCCGATGACCAGTGCGGCCGCGATCGCGCCCCAGGCGATTCTGGGGGCAAAGATCTTCGGGCTCCTGCGCTGGGGGAAGACGAGCGTGTTGGAAGGTGAAAGGGGTTCCCGATTTCGGGAAGAGGAGCGGCTGAGTTCGCTCAGATCCTGGAGAAGAACCCTCTTTTGCGCTGAGACACTTTGGCAACGAGGGCAGCGGGCGACATGCTCCGAGACAAGTTTCTGTTCGGCTGCGGGGGCCGTGCCATTGAGAACCGAAAGGATCAGTGCTTCCGAGGGGTGGTGTTTGAAAAGCATGGGTCTTTATCCTTGTTTCGCCGGAATCCCTTTACGAAGTTTCCGAAGAGAACGGCGAACAACATCAACTGCGACCCTATAGGTCAAATCTTTTTTTAGCGCGATTTCTTTGTAGCTGCAGCCTTCAGCAAACATTAGAACGCATTGTCTCTCAAGGGGAGCAAGTTGCAGCAGGCTGTTCTCGAGACGCTTTCTGGATTCCTTCGCCATATACGCTTCTTCAGCGGATGGAGTTCCGTCTGGAGCCGTCTCTATCTGGGACTGGGAATCAGGCTCCACGATACTGGAAGCGACCTTGCGATGTTCAATGTAATTGAGTGCCAGGTTACGCAGAACGGTACTTGTCCATCTCGCCGCGCTCTGAATGGCACTCCCGCTTTTGACTTCGACAACCAGCCGGGCAAAGGTCTCCTGGGTGAGGTCTTCGGCGAGAGCTCGATTCCGGACCATGGCAAAAGCCTGTCCAAACAAGCTCTGTCGGCGGGCGCTATAAAACTCGGCTACGTCTTCCAGAACGAGTACTCCAGAGTGCTCATCCGAAGACGCACATTCTGTCCCTTGAGGGAGGTTACTGGAGTTCTTCGCGATTCGGGATTCCATCAGCCAGAGTGTCTCTGCCGGCTAAGCCGGCACGGTACAGGAGAGTTCAAAAGATTGAGAGTATCTCTGAAATAAGCTCTTTTAACATCATATCGGCCATCCGATGTGGGCCCACTAACGAGAGGCACTCTTTCCCGAACTTTAATTTCTGCCATCCGGCCCCTTGGCTAGGCATTCAGGATGGAATTGGCCGGGTCGTATCTCCGAAATGCTCGGAGACACGACCCGGTTTGTCCAGCAGTGTCTAGCCCTAGAATGAGAGCTTCAGAGCGAATTGCAGCTCGCGCGGAGTATTGCGCAAGGTTGTAATGGAAGCGAAGTTCTTAGGATTCAGATAGTTCAGGTTGCCAGGCTGCCCGAACTGCGGATTGTTGAGAGTGTTGAAGGATTCCGCCCGGAACTGGAGTCTTGTCTCGTGATAGATCTGAAACTCCTTGAAGATAGAGGCATCGAGGTTGTACCAGCTTGGTCCCCGGGCCTGCTGCGGACTTCCGCCAAGCACGGAGTAGTCAGTTTGTCCGATCTGCGTGGCGGCAGCCGGCTGGGCAAAAGCACTAGGATTGAGCCATTGGGTTGGATTGTGCGGTCCCGCATACAAGCTGACCCCTGGATTTACGGGAGCAAAGCAACCGAAATCCGATGTAGTCGCCGTAGCACAGCTAACGGTTAGAGGCTGGCCGCTTTGGTAGGTATAGATGTAGTTCGCGGACCATCCTCCAATGAACGCATCGGTAATGCGATTGATGCTGCCCAGGTAGGCCTTGTCACGCCCGATGGGCAGAGCGTAGGTACCTGAGACGTGAGCCACATTGGTAGCATCCGTATCGCAGAGACCGAAGTCCCCTGAGATTCCGAATCCAGGAAGCCACTGCGCACGATAAGCCGAGGTGGCAGTGCCTTGCGTTCTTTGGTTGCTGAAGCACTTGCTGTACGTGTAGTTAGCGAGAAGCTGCAGACCGAAGCTGGTCTGATGCTCAAAGGTCGTCTGCATCGAGTTATATTCGCTGCCCGCATTCGTCGTTTCGTAGATTGCGTTAGGAGCAAAGTGAGGGAAAGGAATAAAGCTCTGGTTGTTGTTGGCGATGGAAGGTATCTGCGAGATGTTAGTCCCGACCGGCAAAACCTCGGAAGGCGAGTTATTGTTGCCCAACACGTCCAGATGACGCCCTAAGGTGCCGACATAAGCGATCTGAAGCGAGTCGTGATTAGTAAATTGATCCTGAACAGTCAGGTTGAACGTCTGGACATAGGGTGTCTGGTAGTTATATTGACGTCCATAAAGATTGACGCCGGCACCGTTGACCTGGGTTGGGTCAGAGAGGTTGATGGTCGAGAAAGTATTCTCTATCGTGGCCGCCTGCCCGTTGGAAAGCAGGATGGGAGACTGCGAGTTGGGAGCATTCTGGGTAATCGTATAGATGAACGGATAGTTAGTTCCCAGGGTCCCACCGTAACCGAGGTTACCGAGAGCTCCATACGAGATACCAAAACCTCCACGAACGACAAGAGTTCTAGTAGCACGATAGGCAAAACCTAATCGAGGCGAAAAGTTGGTCTTTTGTGCGGCCCCAAGCGTCTTGCTTGAAACGCAGTCAAGATTGATATTGCTCGATGCCAACAAGGCGTCGAAGGTGGACGATCTGGGAACACCGCAACCCTGTTGCGAGATGTAGAACGTCCCCGTGTTTCCGTTGCCACCCACCGGAACGAAGTTAGCTTGCCGTCCATTCGTCTCCGAATAAGGAGTGAAGTAGTCCCAGCGCAGACCGAGGTTCAAAGTAAGTGCGGACGTAGCTCTCCAGTCATCCTGGAAATAAGCTCCGGTATACCACCGGTGGTACTGGGTGCCGGCGAAGTTCGATCCGGAGAAGCTTTGCAGGCCACCTACATTATTTACACCGCCAACTGTCGATGCCGTTGGCGTCAACAACATGTCGGAGATACCGTTCAGGCTCTGATTCTGGTTCGGAATATCAGTGAATTGACCATTGAAGGTGAACAAACCTCTTGGAGCCGGAGGCTGCATGATATTGCCCTGCAGATCGTCAACCTGGACTCCGGTTTTAATCGTGTGCCGGCCGAGTTCCTTGATGACATTATCCGTGACCTCCAGGTCCCAGACGGTCTGGATCGTCGGACGATCGTCGGTCGGCCCTAAGCCTGTCAGTCCGCTGATGTTGAAGGAGGAAAGACCACCATTTCCCGCCACCTGGGGGATGCCCTGAATACCGTACTGAGCGGGAATTCCAGTCACGTTTGCATTGGACAGCAGCTGCTCTTTTTCGCTGTGCCCAAAGCCTACGTGGAGCTCATTGGAGAGTGTCGGCGTAAAGATATGCGTGTAGCCGGTAGCGAATGCATAGGATGGGAAGGCATCGTTTTGGTCGTTCTGACCAGGCAGGGCTCCTGGAGCAAATTGGTTGAAGTAGCTCTCGTCAAACACTCCAAAGAGCGTGTCCTTGGAGCCGAAGGTCTCATCGATACGAAGGTCGTATTGGTTGACGGTCTCGGTCGACTTGGGATTATTGAGATAGTTATTGGCGAACGCCCCTGCTTTGGTCGGCAAAGGATATAGCTTGAGCAGCTTCACAGCATTGGGATCAAGCCGGCTCACGGGAATCTGATTGAGCTGCGAAGCCAAACCGGTAAAGTTTGTAATGCCCGCAACACTGCCTCCGGCATAGAAAGGATCGCGGACATAAATAGCACTGCCCGTGGTGTTCCGCATACCGGAGATGGTGTCTATCTGGCCGGGCTGAACCTGGCGCGTCGTCGCGGGATCGAGCACCGTGCCATGCGCAAAGACTCGGCCCAGGCCATCGGTCGAGGTTCCGCTGTTGAATGAGATCAGGTCCTGCAGATTGGTAAAGCCGCTGTTTACCATGTTGGCCGTTGGCACAGTGCTGGTAGCCTGCGCAGGTGTAACGATCCGCGTGCCCTGGTAATCGAAGAAGAAAAACGTCTTGTCTTTTCCGTTGTAGAGCTTGGGAATGAGGACAGGCCCGCCTACCGTTCCGCCAAACTGGTTCTGGTGATACTCAGCCCTCGGCTTGCCTTGCTGGTTGGAAAAGTAGTCATTGGCGTTGAAGGCAGTGTTCCGCACATACTCCCAAAGGTTGCCATGGAGCTGATTCGTTCCTGAGCGGACGACTGCGTTGATAACGCCGCCGGTCGAGTGCCCGAACTCGGCGCTATAGTCGCCGGTCTGCATCTTGAATTCCTGGATGGCGTCAGGGGGAGGAGTTACCGTCGCATCTGTGCCGACGGAAGATCCGCCGAAGAATTCAATATTGTTGTTAATACCGTCGAGACGGAAGTCGTTCTGATAGAGCTGAACACCGTTGACCGAATAGAAGGCATTTTCAGGAGTTCCACCGTTCTGCCCGATCGGAGCTGTCGCGACACCGGCGGCCAACTGGCCCAGAGAGCCCCAGTTGCGCGTTTCGAGCGGCAGATTGTTGATGGTCTGGTGCCCGATGGTCTGTCCAATGGCCGCATCTTCGGTCTGCAGCAGAGGGGATGCTGCCGTGACAGTCACCTGCTGCTGCACGTTACCGGTCGCCAGGAGAATATCGATGGCGTCAGTCTGCTGGACGTGCACCTCGATTCCGTGAACCACGCGGGCTTCAAATCCTTCGTGCGTGGCTGTAGCGGTGTAGGTTCCGGGATTCACACCCGTGAAGATGTAGGTTCCGGCAGAGGTAGAGGTCACGCTGGAGCTGACCCCGGTGAGATCGTTCTTTAAAACAATCGTCGTGCCTCCAACCACCGCACCCGATGCATCTTTAACGGTACCCGCAACGCCGCCTGCATCGATCTGGGCCATCGCACCTTCCGTGGCGAAGAGCGCCAGCAGAAGAAGACAGGCAAACGACAGGATGAAATTTCTTACACGATGTTGAACCATTGACCCCTCTAGTTGAAAATCTTTTTCTGCCGCGGACACAGGAAGCCGCACAGGCTTGAGACAAGCCTGGGAGGCGACCCTAAACGTGATCGACAGCGCACACAGCGTTATTCGGACATTTCCGATTGAGTGACGCTTACTGGGAATGACAGGAAGGAGGAGGGGAGTTTGTCAACACAGGATGAATTGTTCCGCAGCTCGAAGATTCAGTTCAAAAAGAAAGCCGTAGCGCGAACTGCATCGTTCTTTGATCGCCGGAGAGAGTGGTGATCTGACCAGCTGCGCCGCTGCTGAAATCGCCGTTTGGCTGCCCAAAGAGGGGCGTATTGGCCATATTGAAGACCTCCCAGCGAAACTCCAGATTGGCATGCTCGAGCGGGAACTCTCGCAACAACGCAGCATCGAAGACACTGGTATGCGGACCGCGCATCGTATTTCGGGCCAGATCTCCGACATAGCCGGAATTAGGAAGGCTATAGCTGTCCGTCAGGTGAGGCGCATCGACCCGACACGCCTGGTTCTGGCTGGCATAGAACCAGCAATCAACCTTTCCAACGGTATGCGGCTTGCCGATCAGGTTGGGGACATTCGTCGCTGCTCCGTAGGGATCGAGCGAGTTGCCGAGAGTGCTGCCTGCATTTATCTGGTAGGGAATTCCGCTGTAGAAGGTGTACACGCCCGAGGTACGGAAGCCTTCGAGGATGCCCCTTAAAAACGGTGCCTTGAGATAGCCGAAGTGAGGCTCGTAGATGTAATTGACGGAGACCCGGTGAGGCACATCGAAATCGCTCGGCCCATACCAGGCCCCTGGAGCGCGCCCGTTCGGAGCGCCTCCCGAGCCGTTCTCCAACTCTTCCGGACTATTGTCGAGGCTTCGCGAATAGGTGAAGGAGGCCCGCAGCGTGAGGCCGTTCTGCATCCGCCGGACCAGGCTGCCTTGCAGACCGTTGTAGTTTCCATAGCCGATGGGCGTCGTGTATTCGATGTAGCCGAAGTTCGGATACGGCACCAGTCCGGTGGAGTGGTTACCCACGATCAGTGGCTGGTTGTAGTCATAGATCAGGTCGAGATGGGTGGATTTTGTGCCCACGTAATCAAGCTGCAGCGTCCAGAAAGAGGCGATCTCGCGCTGAAACCCAAGGCTCCACTGCTGCACCGTAGGCGATGGTGCGTGCTGACTTACCGCGCGGATGTGAAAGCTCTGCAGGTTATTGCTGTTAATGCTGTTCGGATCGAGAAAGTCATTGGAAAACCCTTGCCTGGCAACGAGAGCTGGAACTCCCGCCGATGCCGTGACTTCCTTATTGAGCAGGAAAGGCGGATTCAGGGCCAACTCATCTTCGCTTCCAAAACGTTCAAACGAGGTGTAATACGTGCCGTACCCTACCCGAAGCACGGTCTTCGTGTCAGGCGAGTAGGCGAGAGCCACTCTCGGAGCAAAGTCCTTCTTATTGGGATCAACGAGCGCGCGATCGGCAAGGGACCCGGAGTGCGCAAATACGAGCGACCCTGCCCCGCTGGGATTAAAGTTGGCGAGACGGTTCTTGCCCTCCACGGGGGGCGTTGCGAACTCGTATCGCAAACCGAGATTCAGCGTAAGCCGCGGCAGGATCTTCCAGTCGTCCTGTAGAAATCCTGCGGCCATCCAGAGCCGCTGGTCCACAACGTCGTTATTGGTTAGCTGCACCTGGTTGACCAATCCGAGCAATCCGTCGGCGTAAGCGAAATGAGTGAAGGTAGATTCGAAATCCAACGAACCACGTACCGCTGCTTCATCCTGGAAGATGTTGCGCATCGGAGCTGACAGGGTCGCGCCGAATTTCAAATTATGCTTGCCCGTGGCGACTGCAAGTGTGTCGTTATATTGAAATTGTTGAGGAGCCTGTTCCTTGGGCAGATAGATCGGGGAGCCGATAAAAGCATAAGAGCTGCTGAACTTGATCAGCGGCAAACCGCCTCCCGCCGCGGCAACATCAGGAATGCCGGGAATATAGTCACCCGCGGTCTGTGGCAGCGAGAAGGGGAGCTGCTCGCTCAGAACGTGGTCCCGGATAAATCCAAAGCGAAGATCGTTCAGGACCGAGGGACGAAAGACATGAGTCCAACCGATCACAAAGCTGTTGGATTCGAGAAATAGATGTCCCCACGCTGAGTTCGTTGAGCCATCCGCCAGGCCTCCGAGATAGCCCGGAACCATGCGGCTGCGATTCGCATAGTTGTAGCGCCCAAAGATCACATTGTTCGTGGAGGGCGTCCAGTCGACGCGCTCGTCGTAGCTATCGTTGTTATCGATGGTGAGAGCGTTTCGCGCATAGTTATTCAAATCGCTCTGCCCTTGCGGATGCGGCACATTGGGCTGAGGAAAAAGCGCCATGACCGCCTGAATCGCAGGATCGAGATCGGCTGAGGGGATCTGGTTGTTCGCAAACGGCTGCCCTGTAGAGGGATTGACGATAATCGGATAGGTTACCCCTACCCTCGCAGCCGTTGCCGGGCTGAAATCTCCAATCCGTTCATTGGGCAGTGGGACAGTCGACGTACGGGAGACACCTTCCCGGATACGTGTCCCCTCATAATTCGAAAAGTAGAACAATTTGTTATGCCGAAGCGGGCCGCCGATACTTGCCCCGAATTGGTTCTGATTATTTTCCGGCCTTCTGAATCCATAGAGGTTAGAGAAAAAATCATTGGCATCGAAGTAGCTATTGCGAATGTATTCATAAAGTGCACCGTGAACAGCATTCGTTCCGCCCTTGGTATTGATCGATACCACTGCCCCCGGGCTCCGTCCATACTCCGCTGAATAAGGGTTCGTGATGATGTTGAATTGCTGAATCACATCCACCGAAGGATGCGCGACCTCCGTGCTCAACTCCTGAACATTCTCCGAGAACGTGTTGTTATCGATGCCGTCGAGAATAAAGTTGTTTTGCAGGGAGTGGACGCCGTTCACGTTGAAGTCGCCTGTGCGTCCAGGAGCACTGCTCCCCGCCTGTTCTGTGTAACGGCTGATCTGCACTCCTGGAACTGCGCGCAACAGATCGTCCCAGTTCCGGAGATAAAGAGGTGTATTGGCGATGACATCCTGATCGACCAGAGTGCTGATGGACGCATCATCCGGGGATAGACTGCTGTTGTCTTCGCGAACCTCGATCACCTGGTTAACGGTTTGCAGCCGCAGCGTGAAGTCTCGTCTGGACTTCCCCCCTACATTCAACTCGACGCTATCAATAGCAGTGGCAAATCCGTTTTCTTCGACTGTGACGGTATAGCTGCCAATTGGCATATTCAGAAACGTGTAGTAGCCAGAGCGATCCGTGCTCATCTCCCGGAGATAGCCGGTAGCACGGTTCAACGTCTTCACGTGGATGTCCGCCATCGCCGCGCCCGACGTATCCGCAACATGACCACTCAATCCAGCGGTATTAACTTGAGCGAAGAGAATACTGAAGCTGCAACAGGAGAGTAGTATTCCAGGCAAAAGCAGATTGAGGGCGCGTCTCATACATTTCCTCATGGTGCTGCCTCTGTGTGAACAGAGGATGAGGAGATCGGGAATGAAGTTTCGCCGATGTCTTCCTTCGGCTACAGATGACCTCTCCGAAAGACTGAGCCTGAATGTAGTTTATTCAATCGAGCAGCGCAAAACACCTGAAAACATCAACACCATATAAATTTAGCCCTATAGAAAGCGCTAGCCCGAGGGACCTCGAGCTAGCGCTTTATTCTGAGACTTCCGAGTTCCAGGGCAATGTTTACTGCTTCATCCAGCCATGGCGGGTCATCCACGTTGCCAGCAGGCTGGGCCATGCATCAGGGCCAGGAAGGTTCTGCGCGAGGACAACTCCGTGCGGGCCGTGCTCGAACAGATGCATCTCCGCGGAGACATGGTGGTCGATGCAGGCCTGGTAGAAGGCGACGCTATTTTGTACGGCGACAACGCCGTCGTCCGTGGTAGAGAAGAGGAATGCGGGTGGGGTGTCGGCGGTAACGTGCAGTTCGTTCGAGAGCAAGGTCTCTAAATCAGGCGTGGCGTCTGGGCCGAGGAGGCTCTCGTGCGAGCCGTGATGCGTGACGCCGGGGCGCATCGAGATCACAGGATAAGCGAGGATGCCGAAGTCCGGGCGGGCGCTGATGCTGTCGATCGCGTCCTGTGGAGGAAGGAGCGTCCGCTGGGACTGCGTCATGACGTAGGAGGCGAGATGGCCACCGGCGGAGAAGCCCCAGACACCGATCTTTGTGTCTGCGATGCCGAACTCCTTCGCTTTGGATCGCACCAGGCGAACGGCGCGCAGGCCATCTAGCATCTCAGCGGGGTAGCGATAGGGGTCCACGCGATAGTGTAGAACGAAGGCGGCGATGCCGTGCGATTGAAGCCAGAGCGCGACGGGCTTGCCTTCAGGCGCAGCGAGGTAGTGATAGCCGCCGCCCGGGATGACGAGAACTCCCGTGGCGGTGGGATTGTCGGAGGGGAGATAGACGTCGATCGAAGGCTGATCTTCGGCAGTAGCTCCGTGCGAGAGAGGCGCGGATGTGGGCCACAGTGGGATGGTGCTTTGCTGAGCAGCAGCTGACGAGCCATGGAGAATACTCCATGAGAGCGCAAGGAGGAGGATTTTTGGGACGCGTGGACGTGCTGCCGACATCGATGTTTTCACCGCAACTGCCTTTCGCAAGGATTGCCTGGGGATGGACCGCTCGTTGACCATGTTGAGGCGTCAGCGAGTAACCAGAAGCAGCACGACACCGTGCTTCGGGATGATGGGGTTGATGATATCGCTGAACGGCAGATCGGCGTTGGCCCAGACATTGCGGATGTGTGCGCCGGGCGATATACCGAGCTCGCGCAGATTGACGCGCATCGTGTGAGCAAGCTCGCCGCGATTGAAGAGCGCAATGGCCGTGCGGCCGTGGGACATGGGCTTCGTCCAGAGCTCATAGGGGCCGAGCGCGGACACACGATCCCCCTGTTTGCCAAGGCTGTCCTGGTCGATTGCGATGGCGTCTTTGTTCTCAAGGATAGCGAGATGCTCGGGCTTCATGTGGCGAAGGTCGTTGCCGGCGAGCAGCGGAGCGGCAAGGATAGCCCAGAGGCTCATGTGGGTTCTGTACTCGTCAAGCGTCATTCCGCCGTTGCCGACCTCAAGCATGTCGGGATCGTTCCAGTGTCCGGGGCCTGCGTAGCGGGAGAGACCGGCCTGCGAGAAGCCGATGAGAGCCATGCGATCGTACTTATCGGAGATGTCGCCAGTCGTGCGCCAGAGGTTGCCGCCGACCTCCGGGCCCCACTCCCAGACGTTGCTCATGCCGTACTGGCAAAGGCTGAAGACGATGGGACGGCCAGCCGCAACCAGGGCATCATGCATCTTGCGGTACGCCTCCTGCTGCGCGGCAAAGGCAGCAGGCGCGGCCTGGTCACCGTTACCGGCCACGGTGAGCTTATCGCCAAAGCTGCAGAGGTCGTACTTGAGATAGTCGATGCCCCAGGCGGCGTATGTTTTCGCATCCTGCATCTCGTGGCCGTAACTGCCTTCGAACTTCGCACAGGTCTTGAGTCCTGGTGAGGAGTAGATGCCAAGCTTCAGGCCACGTGTGTGGACGTAGTCGGCGAGAGTCTTCATGTCGGGAAAGCGATCGTTGCTCTGGATAGTGCCATCGGGGCGGCGAGTTCCCTGCCAGCCGTCATCGATGTTGACGTAGACATAGCCGGCATCGCGCATGCCATTGGCAACCATAGCGTCAGCCGCGGCGCGCACATCGGCGTCTGTCACATGCTGAAAGAAATGATTCCAGCTGTTCCATCCCATCGGTGGCGTGGGCACGAGGCTGGACTGTGCGATGCCGACGTGAGCGCAGAGAAGCACGGATGCGAGAATGGCGAGACGTTTCACAAACAGACGAGGCATGGATTCATCTCCTGGGGCTAGAGCGATACGATGGCTTCGGCAGAGGCTCCGTCCGAAAAGACCGAGGGCGTGCGTACTCGGGAAAGATCGTTGGCCGATAGAACGATGTGACGCGAGGACGCGCCGGAGACATGGAGCATGGAGGCCGCCTGCTGAGTGACACGGGCTCCCTGGATGAAGGCGTCGGACGTGTTGCGCAACTCGATGGCGGCTTCTGTTGAGGATGGGGCGGACATGGTAAGTCCACAAAGTTCGAGATCGTGCACCTCATCACAGACGATGGCGGGACGCTCCTCTGGCAAGTCAGTTCTGAACTCAGTGTTCTTGATGCGGATCTCGCGTGCATGGCGTACGTAGACTCCGGAGGCGGGGAGCCGTCCGAACATGCGGGCTTCGGGGTAGCGTTCGGCGTATTCAGGAATCTCGGCGTGTGTCCAGGCAGCGCTGCCGTGTTCGGACATGCGGAAGCTGGAGTTCGCAATGACCACATCTTCGACAGGCATGTCGGGCAGGCCTGTGATGGAACTGGTGAGCAGCGCACCAGTTGCGTGGATCTGCTCAAAGCGAATGCCCCGAAGAAAGGATCCTTGCGCGGGCTTGCGGCGTCCGAGGCGCACGAATAGAGGCGTACGGGCGTTCTCCATCTGGATGTTGGAGATGAGGACACCACTCATGCTTCCGCCGTCAACGACCTCAAGCGCGATGCCCGACGTGGCACGTTCATTGAGCGGAGTAGTGGATTCGTTGTAGATCACCGAGTTGCTGAAGACGATGTTCTCGACGCGGCCGTGGGTTGAGGTACCAACCTTGAAGCCGTTGCAGCAAGTGGAGAGCACGCAGTTAGTAACGGTGATGTTCTTTGTCGGAAGCAGCTCGCCATAGGGGTTCTCGCTCTTGATGCAGATGGCGTCGTCCCCAGTAGCGATGTCGCAGTCGGAGACGAAGACGTTGCGACAGGCAGTGATATCCATGCCGTCGGTGTTAGGCGCGTAGATGGGGTTTCGGACGCGGATGCCGCGGATAAGAACGGTCTCACAGGCGACGGGGCGAAGGGTCCAGCCGGGAGCGTTCGTCAGGGTCACACCTTCGATGCGAACATTGCGGCAACGGGCCAACTCGATCATCGGCGACGGGCGGCGTGGCGTGGCGGGCTCGTAGTCCCAGGCGATGACGTCGCCCCAGAGATCTTCAGGGCGCGGAGTGGAACGGCCTTTGCGATGCCAGAAGGCGGAGCCACCTCCGTCGATGGTTCCGTGGCCGGTGATGGCGATGTCTTCAGCGTCAAGAGCGAAAAGAAGATGGTGGCCATTGGAATCACCTTCGACGGGAGGACCGGGTCTGTACTCGTAATCTTCCACGCGTGGGCTGCCACGGAGAATGGCTCCGGCCTCAAGGTGAAGAGTCACGTGGCTGCGAAGGACGAGGCCACCAGAGAGGAAGTCGCCGGGGGGAATCACGACCACACCTCCTCCAGCGGCAGCAGCCTGATCGACCGCTTTCTGCAGGGCGTTGGTGTTGAGGGTATGACCGTCACCACGGGCTCCGGTGTCGCGAGGATCGACGAACTTCTGAGCAAGTCCGGAGTACGCGAAGGCGCCAGCAGAGAGCTGGAGGAAATCGCGGCGTGGGATGGGGTTATTGAGTCGCATGAGATTGCCTTAGCCTCGAAATTCAATACCGTATCTGGTTTCCCTCACACCATTTCCGGTGCTGCGGATCGCAGCGTCAGCACGAGTTGGCGTGTGCCGAGGCGAGGGTGCTTTGCCTTGAGAACGACGGTGCCGGGACGCTGTTGCGCTCGGATCCAGACAGCTCCTGTGCCACCGACCAGCGAGAAGGGATTATCACCGATCAGATTGGCGGGCCCGTTGAGTTCGAACTGGATAGCATCGTTGGCGATGGGACGGATGCGGCCATACTCGTCGGTGACGCGCAGGACAACGCGTGTGCAGTCAGCACCGTCGGCGATAAGTTCCTGATCGTCACCAAGAAGCTCGAAGCGGCGATCGACGCCGCGTCCGGAGCATCTCTTCGAGATAACCTGTTTGCCCTGAATGAAACCGTCGATACGGAGATCGCCCCAATCGCGGATCGCCTTCTTATCGAGCAACACCGAGAAGGGCGCATAGCGCAGATGCGGGAACTGATCGCGGTCCGGGTTGGCTTCTGCCAACTGCTGGAAGCCTTTGCCGCTATCGAGGAAGAGCTTCACGTGATCGCAGTTGGAGCAGATGAGCGCTACGGTGAATCCCGTGTCCTCGTCGTTGCGTGCCCAATGGAATGCAGGCTCGAGCACGATCTCCTCTTCGGGGTCGCACTGGGACTTATAGAACCCCGCAGCGGGCTTGGGGAGACGGAAGATGTCGGAGACACCGTGATAGCAGATGCGATCTCCGCTGCCGAAGTTGAAGTGCGTGTTGTAGTCGAAGGCGCACCAGCCGATGCCTCCGGAGAATTTGGGATCGGACGCGATCTGGTCGTGAATTCTCGCATGCCGCAGGGTGTGCTCGCGCTGGCGCGCGGAGTTGTCGGTCGAACGAGTGGGAAAGGTGTGGCCGACAAACTCGGTGTTGAGATAGAGCGGCGCAACGGGCGCGTGCAGCGGATAACCGAAGTCGTTGTTCGTGTAGACGTCTTCGAGAAGCTCAGACTTCAGGTTGGAACGGATGCCGCCAGTCTGACGCGTTTTATCGAGAGCGCGTGCAGCAGCGTTGGTGCGCACGTAAAAGTCATGATCATCCTTCGACTCGTTAATACGTACTCCCCAGAGAATAATCGACGGATGGTTCCAGTCGCGGCGAATCATGCGAGGGACGTTGTCGACGGCTATATCCTGCCAGGCCTTGTCGCCGATGTGCTGCCAGCCGGTGATCTCCTCAAGCACCATGAGGCCGAGCTCATCGCAGGCATCGAGGAAGTGGCGGGATTGCGGGTAGTGCGAGGTCCGCACGATGTTGCACTTCAATTCATGGCGGAGGATATAAGCATCGCGCCGCTGCACTCGTGCGGGCATCGCCTGTCCGACAAAGGGAAACGTCTGGTGCCTATCAAGGCCTCGCAGCTTCACGATGTGGCCGTTCAGAGAAAAGCCTTCGGGTGTGAATCGCGCCTCGCGGAATCCGATTCGCCTCGTGTCCTCATCGAGGACGCTGCCGTCGTGAAGCAGACGCACGTGCACCTCGTAGAGCTTCGGTTTGCGTAGATCCCAGAGCTCGATTCCTGTGAGGTGTTCTAGGCGCAGAATCTGCGACGGTATCTTGGATTCGCGGACGCGTAGGGACAGAGGTGCGGACTGCTTGGCGAGGACCTTATCTCCATCACGAAGCTCTGTCTCGATCAGGAGACCGGACGATTCCTTCGTAGGCCTCTCAAAGAAGCACTCGACCTCGAGACTCGGTGAGGCGGAGAGTGGATCGATGGCACGGGCGACGAGGTTTTCGAGAAAGACATCGGGGACGATGCGTAGATTGACCTCACGATAGATGCCGCCGAAGGTCATGTAATCGACCTCGTAGCCGAAGGGAGGGATGTCCTTGCGTTCGGTGGAGTCAAGATGCACAGCGAGAACGTTGCCCGCGTCCCAGCGCAGATGAGGCGTGAGCTCGAAGGAGAAGGGTGTGTAGCCTCCCTTATATTCTCCGAGCGGATGGCCGTTGATCCAGACGGTGCTGGCGGTCATCGCACCCTCGAAGTCGACGAAGACGCGATGACCGCGCGCGCCAGCAGGCAGGCGGAAGTGGCGCCTGTAGGTTGAGATGAACTCGTACTCGGCATCGTCGAAGCTATGCCAGGGGAGCATCTTGTTGGTGTGGGGCAGAACGACGGTGGTGAACGCTTTGTCGTTGAAGCCAATCTCGGTATCGCCTGGAGCTGTCGCAGGATGGAAGAGCCAGCCGCGGTTCATGGGGATGTGGCGACGCGACGCGGCGTGGAGGCCGATCTGTGCGTGTGTTGCGGGACCGATCAGTGCTGCTCCAGCGGCGAGACCGGAGGACTTGAGGAAGTTTCTGCGATTCATCTTTGCTCCTGCATCGTGCGATCGAGCAAGCCCATCTCGAACGTCAGCGTGGCCCCGCGAAGGATATCGCGATGGCTGAAGCTCCAGCCCGTTTGCGCGTGGCCGTCGAGGTCGACCGACTTGACGTAGATACGGTCGGCTGAGTTGTTGTGGGCTGCGATCGTAAAGCGCTTTCCGTTTTCGAGATGGATCACAACGCGCGAAAAGAGAGGCGAGCCGATGCTGTAGCTCGGCGTCCCGGGGCACACCGGATAAAAGCCCATCGCACTGAGGACGTACCAGGCTGACATCTGGCCTGCGTCATCATTGCCCGGGAGGCCGTCCGGGCCGGAGCCGAACTGCGTATTCAGAAGCTCGCGAACGCGCTGCTGGGTCTTCCCGGGCGCGCCGGCGAAGTTGTAGAGATAGGCGATGGCATGGCCTGGTTCATTTCCCTGGTCGTACAGCTTCGCTGTGAAGAGGCCATCGAGCTTGGAGATAAAAGTCTCGCGGTCGCCCATTGCATGAATCAAACCATCAACATCCTGAGGCACAAAGAAGGTGTATTGCCAGGGGTTCGCTTCAGTGACGTACGTCGCAGGCTTGCCCGGATCGAATGGGGTGATCCAGGAGCCGTTTGCGTAACGCCCTCGTACGAACCTGGTTTCGAGATCGAAGACATTCTTCCAACTGTTCGAACGCTTCAGCAGGAGTGTGGCATCGTCGGTATGTCCGAGAGCGGTGGCGAACTGACCGGCCACATAATCGTCGTAGGCATATTCAAGGGTGCGGGATACCTGTTCGCGCTGATGGAATGCGTCGAGAACCTCGTCTTCGAGCGGGATGTAACCGTACCGCTGATACGAAGTCAGTGCGCGACGGCCCATTCCTTCGACGTACTGTTCGCGGGGTGGAGTGATGAACGCGTTCTGGCGGACAAGACGATAAGCTTCCGGAACGTCGAAGTTGCGAATGCCCTTTACGTAGGCGTCGTAGATCACCGCGACCGTGTGATCGCCAATCATCTCGGAGGTGTAGCTGTTCCAGGTGGGGAAGATGGGAAGAAAACCACCCTGCTGCCCCTTGTCGACGAGGCTCTGGACCATCTGTCCGTCACGCTGGGGATCGAGAATCGTGAGCAAGGGATGGAGCGCGCGGAAGGTGTCCCACAACGAGAAGTCGTCGTAATAATCGGTGCCCGCAGGCGCGTGATGCAGGCGGCCTTCACCGGCGAAGCCGTTGTAGGTTCCATCAGCGTCACTGACGATGCGGGGGGCCAGAGAAGCGTGAAATAGCGCGGTATAGAAGATCGTTCGTTGTGCTTCTGTTCCTCCCTCGACCTCGATGCGGCTGAGATACTGGCGCCAGGTTGCTTCTGCGCTGTTGCGGACGGCATCGAAGTTCGAGTCGGGCTCCTCAGCAGAGAGATTTCGCTCGGCCTCGGCAATACTTGTAAACGAGGTGCCGATGCGAACGATGACGCTCTGGGGCGTATTGTTCGCGAGGGTGACGTAGGCCCCGAGACGATTGCAGCCGGAGCTTTGCTGTTGCGCATGCTTCGTTACTGCCTCGCCGCACCAGGTGCCGAAGTCCTGGATCGGTTCCTGAAGCTTGATGACGAAGTAGCCACTAAAGCCCGCCGGCTTTCCGGCCCCCTGATAGATGCGAACGACAGGGTTGTATCCAACGATCTCGCCGGTTTTAGGGCGTACTTCGACGAAGCCCTGTCCGGGACGGACGTTGGGTTCGATGAGAATATTGCGGCGGCCTGTGCTGGGGAAGGTAATGCGCATCATGCCGGCGCGTGTGGTCCCGGCGAGTTCTACCTGCAGGTTGTAGTCATCCAGATGCACGGAGTAGTAGGCGGGCGACATCACTTCAGACGTGTGCTGGAAGCGTGAGGCGCGCTGCTCGGGGCTGACCTTCAGTTCGCCCACCGTAGGCATCACGGTTACGCTGCCGTAGTCCTGGGTGCAGCTTCCGCTCAACCAATGGCTGCCGCGAAATCCGGTGATCTTCGTGTCGTTGTAGTAGTAAGGGGCAACGCATTTTGCCTCGTTACTGCGCGTCTCGGGAGTCCAACCGGTCATGCCAAAAGGCACTCCGACGACCGGGTAGGTCTGTCCGTCATGGCTCGTCCCAATGCGGGGATCGACCATCTTGAACGGATCGGACGCATGCTCTGACGCCACACATGGAATAGCCGTGCCCGCAATCAGGCAGGCGACACCAGCGATGACTCTGAGCCCTCTACCGGCTACACCCTGGAATCTTCTTTTAACCTGCTTCATCAACCGGTACTCTATCCTCACTGTGCGCTCTGGCCTCCACTCCCATTCTTACGATAGAGGGCCAACCATTGCAGAGATCTTGCTGCCGCTACTGCGGAGACTCATAAAGCATATGACGGATGAGTATGGAGTCGATCCACACTCACCCGTCACTCGTTTAGAAGTTGAACTCGGCCCCAACCTGGATAACGCGAGATATACCAGCGGTTTGTGACTGATTGAACTGGCCGAAGCTCGCGGTATTGACAGGTGTAACGGTGCCGGTCACATTTGAGACCGTATTCGAGCTCAGCAACGAGTGATTCACGCCAAAGTACACGGGGTGATTGAATACGTTCGAAAAAGTACCGTTGATCTTGAGGTCATAGCGTGCTCCAAGCTTGAACCCCTTGGTAAACCGCATGTCGAATAAGGCCTCACGGGGGGAGCGTGCGTTCGAAAGCAGGCGCGGTGCGTTGCCCAGTTGTGGATTGTTGATTGAGCCCGGCACCGAAAACGCAGCGGGGTTGAGGTAAGGGGTGAAGTTAGAGTTGAGGGCGTTCTTCTTCCAGTTTTTGTTGAGAAGCGGAACCCCAGGGACGATGTTGGGCCGCAGTGTGTATCCGGTGGGCAACGCATTCGCAGTGCAGTACTTGTTTGTGCCGCTTGTCGTGCAACCGTTGACGCCGGAGGGCGTCACGGAGACGAAGTAGCCTACTGTGCCAAGAGCGATCGCGTTCGGCAGACCATCTGCGTAGGTTGCGATGCCCGCGGTGGAGATGTTGCCGATGAGATTATCCAGTAGATGATTGTGCAGGCTGAGCGTATGGCCTGCACCGATCGGCAGATCGTAGGTATAGCCGGCCTTGAGACGGCTTGCCTGATCAAAGCTCGCAACAGACCACTCTGCGTAGGGGTTGAGGGGGTTCTGTGGGAGGACGTAACCGAAACCGCCGCCATCAGCACCGGTATTGGTGTCGGGGATATTATCGAGCGTCTTGGACCAGGTGTAGTTGGCGAGCAAAGAGAGTCCCGCACCAAAGCGCTGATTCACACTCAGGTAGAGACCGTTGTACTCCATCGTTCCGCCTCTCGGATAGATCTCTGTGATCGACTGGTTGAAGAAGTTTTGATAAGGGTTGAGCAACTGCAGCCCCGACTCGGAGACCGCTGCCCCGTTCTGAGTAATCCCCCAGGGATTCGGGAACGTTGCGCCCAGGTTCTGATGGGTTTGAATGGCATTCACAACGGTGGACAGATTAGGAACGTTCAATGCATTTGCACTACCTGCGCTGCCGAACGCACCGATCAGATGGGTGCCTTTACCCCCGTTATACGAAGCCTGAAGAACAGTGCGAGAAGTGGGCTGGTACTGTACCGTAAGGTTCCAGGACTGCGTGTAGGGGACCTTGTTGCTCTGGTCGACATAGACCGGAGCCAAACCATTGGAGTAAAGGATAGGTCCACGGTTGCCGCCGAGCGCCGTGTAGGACGAGGTAAGCGGGCCGACCGGATTGGTGATGTAGTTGACGGTCGAGTTTGCTGTAATCCCGCCGCTCTGATTGCCGACGGACTGCGAGGCAACGTTGAAGTTGGGATCGGGCGTATTTTCGTAGCCGGTCAGGGGTAGACGTTGGAGTGTATACGCGGCACGAATAGAGGTTTTGGCAGTGGGAGAGTAGGCCAGGCCTATGCGAGGCTCGAAGCCTGTGTAGTTGATCGGCCACAATGTTTTTGGATTGCCGCAGGCTCCAGAGAAGCAGAACGCACTGGTCGTTACCAATCCATTCAGGTTGCCGGGAATATTCAGTCCGACGTAGGCCTGATTGTTGTACTTCTCCATTCGCGGTGTCTCGAGTTCGTAGCGCAGTCCAGCGTTGATTGTGAGGTTGGGGAGGACCCTCCAGTCGTCCTGGAAGTAGCCTGCGTAGTAGCGCCAGCGATAGTAGCCGGGAACCTCAAGGGGCGTGTTGGTGAAGCCGGAGATCGTCCCGAGAATGAATGTAGCGAGCGGAGCTCCACCCGTGGAACCGTTGTTGGTCTGGCCCGCCGAGAAGGCATAGCGGCCGCCGGTGGCGCCACCAAGATCGTACTGATCGGACTGCATCCAGCGGACCTCTCCTCCGAACTGGAACAGATGCAGTCCATGCGTCCAAGTCACGTCGTTACCAGCGATAAAGTTCTGGTCGACCTGAATGGCTGCATTCGAGAGGCCCATCTGCATCGTGTAGGACACGCCATTAGCGTTGAGATTGCCGAGGCTGGGAAAGCCATAGCCGAAGGATGCAGGAGTCAGACCGTAGGCCGCGGCGTAGTCCTTGGAGCGCGTGCTGGGAGGCGAGAGCCGCTGTTGATTGACCCGCATGAAGGAGTAGTGGAAGCTGTTGACGATATTGCTCGACAAGGTGTGCGTGTAGCCCAGGGCGACGTCATGTGTGGCCGCCGAGTCTGTGGGCACAATGGTCAGCGGATTGGATGGATCGACGGCGAAATACCGGGCTGCGCTGACCGGGATCACGGTGTAGCGAACAAAGAGTTGATCCGAGTTATTGAAATGCTGGTCGATGCGGATCGAATAGCGATTGTCCTTGTTCAAAACGCCGCGCTGGTAGGTTGCGTTGGTCCCATCGTTCTGGGGCGTCGCCTGGGAGTTATCGAACTTAACGTAGGGTCCGGGACTGTTGGGCGTCGGGAACTGGGAGAGTACGAACTGCGCGAATGGATTTTGCGCCAGTTGCGCCGAAACGTCATCGTTGGCGATGGCGCGGATCTGTGAGGGCTCGGACGGTCCGTTCGGGAAGCCATTCGCGTCTACCGTGGACTGATAGTTGATAGAGCCGATGCGAGGAGCCGCAAGCGCAGCGTTGTAGCCGGAGCTCTTCAGAATGCTCTGATTGAGAAGCGTCAGGGAGTTGTGAAGATGGCCTGCAAGCTCATCGGGAGTGGGAAAGATTCCGCGGAAGCCAAAGGCATTCTGCAGCCGGGCAGGCTCAACACCAACGTAGAAGAAGGTTTTGTCCTTGTGCGGATAGATTTTGGGAATCCAGACAGGACCGCCGACGTAAAAACCGTAGAAGTTTTCGTGCAGCGCGCTTCGAACCGTATTGCCGTCAGGGAAGGCGTTGAAGTAAGGATCAGTGTGGCTATAAGTAATCCCGCCATGATATTCGCTTGTTCCGGGCGTGCTGCTCTGAACGATGACACCGCCGCCCGTTCTGCCATATTTAGCTGAGAGTCCGGTGACGATCACCGTGGTCTCCTGCACCTCGCGGCCGGAGAGGTTCACGCCGGTACGCGCAAGACTGGGCTGCGTGACATCGGAACCGTCGACGACGATGGAACTGGTCCCCGGAGGGGCTGCACCGATCGTGATACCTGCTCCTGGGGTGACATAGCTGGTGTAGGCACCTGGGTTTTCGGTCGAGATGCCGCCAGGCTGCAAGGGGTCGCCAACGACGCCGGGAACCAGCAGCGAGGCCTCGAGCGAGCTGCGTTCGGGATAAGGAAGATTTTGAACGATCGCGTGATCTACCGTCGTGGTGACGTTCGATTCGGTCTTGGTAAGGAGATCGGCATCGGCGTTTACGGTGACAGTCTGGCTGACGGTGCCGTTGGGCAGTTTGATGTCGAGCGGTGTCGTGCCAACACCGGATACGCTCACCGATTGTGTGGTCACACGCTCAAAGCCGTCCTTCTGGACGGCAACGGTATAGAGCCCGGGATTCAGGGACTGAATCTGAAACAGACCGTCGTGGTTGCTGGTTGTCGTCTGCTTGACGCCAGTCGCCTCACTGACAACATCGATCTCGGCTCCGGAGACTACAGCTCCGGACTTGTCGTGTACAGAGCCGCCGATTGCCCCCTGTCCAGTCTGTGCCACGGCGCCAATCGCGGATGCCAGAACAGCGATTGCTGTAATGCGAAAAACCCAAGGGCAAGAGAACGCCAGCTCTGCGGCGGAACGGACACAAAGTCTCCGCAATGAATTCCGTTGTCCGCTCTCGTATTGTTTACTGAATTGCATGAAGCCTCCCCGGAAATAAACTCAGGTACTACAGCCGCCATGCTGAAGGGAAAACTCTATGATCGCTGGCTGACTGAATCGAAGAGCTTTTTATTTCTTTACAGAAAGGCATGTCAACGACATTGACGAGCTAAAGCCGAATCGTCTTTGCGTATCAACATGCGATACGGGTTTCTGCAAACGGGTTGTTCATTTCATAGGTGTATTCCGCATTTCTCTCCTATAAACAGGCATTATGAATTTTGGAGGACGCCACAGAAGGCCACTGCATAACTGCTCGATACATCTCACAAAGCGAGACGAAATGTGGCCCCCACGAGGGGCTGCGTCGTGCACTCAAATACGCTCCGGGGAGGATTTCATCCACGTATCATTGGGATACACCTTGTCGACGTTCTGCGGAGTGAGAAGCTCGTGCTGAACGAAGATAGCAGGCGCAACAGGCTTGTGTTTGAGCACGTCGAGCGCGAGCCGAACGATCCTCTCCCCGTAGGTTTCCGGGAAATAAGCGACCGAACAGATCAGACGGCTTGAGGATCGTCTCATCTCATCGCGCGCCGCTAAGCTGCCGTCCTGCCCTGCGATCGCACAGGAGCGCTCGAGGCCAGCCTCACGGAAGGCCTGAAGCGCTGCCAGCGCTGTGGAGTCATTGACTGCTCCGATGAGAGCGCGCTCCGGCTTTTTGCGGCGGATGTGGCGACGCACAATATCGAGCGTGGCCTCGAACTGGCCGCCCTTTGTGTCGTAGTGGTGCGTGGGGGTGTTGTGCCCGAAGCTGCTGACCTCGTTAATTCCATCGATGACACCAGTCAATCGCGCGTTGAGCAGAGGTCCGGCGGCGTCAACGCCAAGAAGGATGATCTGCTCCGGGCCGCTCTTCCAGTTCTTCGTCGCCCATTTCGCAAGGTGCCGGCCAGCCATGCGACCTGCCTTGTAGTTGTCTGCGCCGAAGTAGATTGCACCCGGATGCGGAATATCCAATGCGATAAAGGGAATACGCGCCTCGGAGAACTTCACGGCGATCTGTGCCGCGACACCGATGTTGATCTGGGAGTCGATCACGAGATCGACCTTTTCGGTTACGAAGGTGTCCGCGTTCTGTAGCGCGACGCGAGGACTGAGGCCATTGCTCAGCACCAGGAGATCGATGTTTGCGGCATTGGCAGCCACAACCAGACTGTCACTGACCGTCGCAGTGAAGGGGAGCAGGCTGCTCTGCGAGCCGTAACCGATGCGATAGCGCTTGGTGCGGGCAGGCTGGACACAGCACCGGTAGCCCTGCTTCCCTGCTCTCTCGAGCAGATGCGTTTCCACCAGCGTTTCGAGCAGGCGGAAGGTGGTCGCCTTATGGAGCCCGACCCTTGCGGCCACGACACGCAGATCCAACACCTCAGAGGTGGATTGAAAGGCATTGATGATGCTGACGGCCCGCACCACGGCCTGAATCGTGTATCCGCGTTTGACGCCGGTAACTTTGCGAGCGGTCTTCAATAGATCCTCCTTAGCAGTAACCTCTGCGTTTCACAATGCAAGACAGTTCCCTGCTGATTCAACTGCTGTTTCTTGCGATGCTTTTTGCGCTTTAGCATCGTGAAGCTGGTGGGACGGTCTGTTCGAGCTCTCGATGCGCGCACAGGAAAGCTACCGCAAAGTATGCATGATACGCAAAGAGCAGGCACGTCGGTGTACATGGCGATAAGCGCTCTTTTGGAAAGGCAAGAATGTTACTGGAGCAGACCTGGCGTTGGTTCGGCCCAGAGGACCGTGTCACATTGCGAGACGCGCGCGAGGCCGGCGCCGTCGGCATCGTCACAGCTTTGCATGAGATACCTGCAGGCGAGACATGGCCAGTCGAGGCGATCCAGAAGCGTCAAAATGTGGTTCGTGCGGCGGGACTCGAGTGGACGGTCGTCGAAAGCCTCGAGGTGACCGAACGGATCAAGATGCGCGCGCCGGGGTGGGAGCGGGACGTGGAGAGCTTTGCACAGTCGATTCGCAATCTTGCCACCTGCGGCATTCGGACGGTCGCTTACAACTGGATGCCCCTCTTCAGCTGGATGAGAACGCATCTGCATGAACCGGCACCGAAGGGTGGCTACACGACACGGTTTGATGCAGTGGCCTTTGCGGCCTTCGATCTCTGCATGTTGAAACGCGAGGGCGCGGAGGCGGAGTGGGGCGAGGTTGCGAGCCGCGCGGCCCACGACTACTTCAAGCGGCTCTCGTCAGCAGAGGCGGACACGTTATGCGAGACGATTCTGCATGGATTACCGGGCGGACATCGGCGGCTGACGATCGAGGAGACGGCGGAGATGCTGAAGGCCTATGCGGGTATCTCCGGAGAAGAACTTCGCGGTTCACTAGGGGAGTTTCTTGTGAGAGTGTGCCCGGTGGCGGAAGAATGCGGTGTGAGGCTGTGCATTCATCCGGATGATCCTCCGCGCCCGTTGCTGGGATTGCCGAGGATTGTAAGCACCGCGGGGGATCTGCGCTGGATTCTGAACCAGTATTCAGGAGACGCGAACTCACTTACCTTTTGCACAGGAGCGCTCGGCATTCGGGCCGACAACGATCTGCGCGCAATGGTGAGGGAGTTTGCTTCGAGGATCGAGTTTCTGCATCTTCGCTCCACCGAGCGGGAGCAGAACGCGGGAATGAAGATGGAGTCGTTCTTTGAGGCCGCACATCTTGAGGGTGACACCGACCTGATCGGCATCATGATCGAGGTGATCGGCGAGAAGCGGCGGCGCGAGTTGTCAGGCGATGCTCGCAGTCTGCCGTTTCGTGCCGATCATGGGCAGGAGTTGCTGAACGACTGTGAGCGTGGCGCGGCGCCGGGGTATCCGGCGGTGGGACGTTTGCGTGGCCTGGCGGAGTTGCGCGGGGCTTTTACGATGGCCGAACGATGGATGACGAAAGTTGAGCAGCATGCAGAATTCCCCCAATAAAAATGCGCTGATCTTCGGCGGAGCCTCGGGCATCGGAGGGGCTACGGCCCGAATCATGATCGAACAAGGGGCAAGGGTCACCATTGCGGATGTGCGGAGACCCTCCGGCTGGGCCGATGAAGCGGCGCAGTATGTCGACTGCGATGTGCGCGACCCGGAACAGGTAGGCAACGCGGTGAGGTGCGCTGCCGCGCAGGCACCGCTGGATTGGCTGGTCTACAGCACGGGGATTCAGCACTATGGATCGGTCGTGAGTACACCGGTCGAAGAGTACGACCTCGTGCAATCGATCAATTCACGCGGGGCTTTTCTGGCGTGCCGCGCGGCGATTCCGGAGATGCGCAACGGCGGAGCGATCGTGCTGGTCTCATCGGTGCAGGCATTGGCAACTCAGAAGGGGGTTGCAGCGTATGCGGCGAGCAAAGGGACGCTCGAGGCACTGATGCGGGCCATGGCGGTCGATCATGCGAAGGACAATATTCGCGTGAACTCTGTGCTGCCGGGAACAGTTGATACACCGATGGTGCGCTCGTCGGCAGCGCGATTTGGCGGAACAGACGGGCTCGAGCAGACTCTGCAGCAGTGGGGAGACAGTCATCCACTGGGGCGCGTGGCGCATGCCGAGGAGATTGCGAACCTGATTGCGTTTCTCCTGAGCGATAAGGCTTCGTTTATTACGGGGGCATCGTATCGAGTCGATGGCGGATTGCTGGCGCAGTTGGCTGTGCGGCTATAGGCGCAGTGGCGTGCTGAGCAAACCGCGCACGGATGTCTGCAGTGCGTAGAGAGAACCTTCTGTCTGGTTCGGTTGCGTTGCGTCTGCGGCGGAGGTAAACAGCAGCGTGCTGACATCGGTCGAAGCGAAGGCGCAGGTGGTGGGGTTGTTCAGCGGCGTTTCGAGGATGTCAGCGATCGAGCCGTCGGGGGCGATGCGGACGATGCAGGAACCACCATAACGGCAGTTCCAGAGATGACCTTCGGCGTCCATCGTGGAGCCGTCGGGAAGTCCGCGCGGAAAGCCGGCGAAGAAGACTTCGCGGCCCTCCAGATGACTGCTCACAGGATCAAAGGAGCCGCGATAGAGGCAGTTCGCGAGGGTATCGCCGAAGTACATCGTCTCACCGTTCGGCGACCAGGCCAGCGTGTTAGTGATGCCAAAGCCTGAGTGCCATTGCCTTGGCTCCGCACCGGGGATGAGCGAGTAGAGCGCACCACGCCACTCGGTTACGTCAGAGGTCGTACCGTCGTCCTGCACGTTGTTCTGCATCGTGCCGAACCAGAGCACGCCGGCAGGATCGACGCGGGCGTCGTTGCAGCGCACAGCGGGCCATTCAGGCAGACGAAAGAGAACGTCGATGATTCGGTGCGTGCGGGTGTGCCACACAACGATTGCTCCGCCGAGGATCAGGACGAGGACAGCATCGTAGGTGGTAAGCACGACAGCAGTAACGGGTTGGTCGAAGTGCCAGGTCTCGACTTCGCCAGTGCCAAGCGAGTAACAGTGAAGCAGGCCGCGATTAATGTCGGTCCAGAAGATAGCGTTCTGTTGTGGATGCCAGACGCAGCCCTCGCCGCAGACGTCCTGGGTAGAGGCGAGACAGCGAATGCCTGCAACGGTCATCGGGAACTCTCCATCAAAGATCAAAAGTTGAATAAGCCCCACTGGCTTGGGTTCAGGCGTGCTTCGCTGGGAACGTCGGCGGTCATGGCGTCAGTCTTATTGTGCCAATAGACGCGGGCCTCAGCACGCGTACCATCGCTGAGTACAAGGCCCACGTCGCCCCGATACTGCTTGCCATGAGAGGAATCAAGGCCGAGCAGAGACAACGGCACGGTGATTTGGTAGAAGCCACCGTTTGCAGTGAGCGCGACGCGATCGCTGACGTCCTCGACATCATCGAAGACGACTTCCCCGATGGGCGAAGCGAAGGAGACGTGGTTACCGGGCTTGTCCGTCTTCTGCCAATAGAGGACAGCGAGCAACTTGCCGTTACGCCGCGTGACGAAGAGACGCGCGTCCCCGCTGACAACCTGGCGACCGTCACTTGCGCCCTGGGCACGCATCATCAGGTCGAGGCCACCTCCCTGCGTGAAGGCAAAGGGAAACTCCGTTGCAGAGTTGCGAAGGAGATCGGGCTGATTGGTGCGGTAGGCGACGATCAGATTCTTACTATCGGTGCCGAGTTGAAAGGAGGAGTTCTTATCGATAACGGCCCAGTCTTTGGCAGGCCAGCGATCGGCTGAGGCTGTACTTGCCGGATCGATGTGATGAACGTCAACCGCGGCTTTCAGGGTTTCACGAGCGCGGGATTCCGACCGAAGCGGCTCGGTGCGGGAGAGGTCTTCTTGAGTTGCAATGATGTATCCGAGGTCGACACGCTTGATGGAGTCGAGGCCGTCGAGGCGCACGGTCGAGGTGTGCCACTTGCCGATGGAGAGGTAGACATTGCCATCGTCCTCACCAAACATGAAGGGCCAGAACTGCTCGGCGTCGAAGCTGAGGCCGGTGATCTCCATGCCGGGCTTTTGTTTGGGATAGGGCCAGAAGGGAGTGAGGCGCGTGTCGCCACCGAGCGTAGTGACCAGCAGGCCGTCGACGGTGTAGATATAGATCTCGCCCATGTAGGAGTAGCGCGCAACCATGTAGCCTGCCTGCCCTGCAGCAGGTCGCACGGGATAGCCGAGCATCCGCTTGGGATCCTCGAGATCGCCGGGACCGGCAGGCGGAACCGAAGAGGAACCGGTGGGCAGCGTCCAGCGCAGTTGACCGTCCTTATACCCGCTCATGCCGGCGAGAAACCAGCCGTCGGGGCTGAGTGCGACATCCCCCGTGGCAGGTGTATGTGAGAGGAGCTTCAAGCTGCTGAGGTCGTAGGAAGGGACACCTGCGGCGTCGGGCGAGGCTGCGGGCAGACGGTAAGGACCACCGCTGATGACGGAAAGATCAGGCTGGAAGACGACGCCGGGGGAGCCGGGAACGGTGGGGCGAAGGAACTGGATCTCGTCGGGCTGAACAGCGTGATCGTGATTGCGGTCGGTCCAGACGAAGAAGACGCCGCTGGGATCGCCTGGCGGAATCCGGCGATGAATCTCAGGCTGGTCGAGCGTCTCCCAGTGATGAGCGCCGGAACTAACCCAGCCTGCGCTGGCGATAGGGCGGCAGATACCGTCTTCGAGTATCCAGAGCGTAGTAACGGGACTCTGGTTGTACCAGTAGGTGTTGTAGGAGTCGGTAAAGTACTGGTGGCCGTCGCGATAGAAGGTCTGGGCAGGAGTGATGCCGCCGTGCGAACCGACCGGGATCATATCGTGCGGGAAGAAGATGGGCTTGGTCGTATAGCCGCCATAACTGATGATGTCGTTTAGCGGATCGGGGAAACGGTAGCGTACGGCAGTGAGGCGCGAGCTGCCAGTCGTGGGATCGACGCGGAATTCGAGCAGGCCCATGCTGCCGGGGTTGCCGATGGAAGGATAGTAGGCGCGATAGAGATCGTGCGGGTCCGCGAACCCACCGCCGCCATACTGCGTAGGGCCGTACCAGGCGTTGAGGAAGCGACCGGTTTTGGCATCCCATCGGCTGATGCGTTTGGGAAGGTAGTCCTCTTCAGCAACCCAGAGTGAGCCTCTAGAGTCGATGGTCATACCAAGGGGATGCGCCATGCGCTGCTCGTCGTAAGAGCCGAGTTGTGGACCGCCGGGATGGCCGATGATGCGCAGCGGCTTACCGGTGGTGGCCGAGAAAACCTTGACCTGGTGGCTCGAGCCCCAGTCCGTAACGTAGATCTCACCATCGGCCTCGATGATCTGTTTAGGCGACTCCAGCTGCGAGGCAGAGACGATGACCTGCGGGTTGGCGAGAGAAAGCGTGTGCCAATCATTGTGGAGGGTGAGTCGCGTGATGACACCTTCGGTTGCGACCAGCAGGTGGCCGTCGGGTTCGAAGGCAAGGGCTCCTAGGTGAGCGAGCTTGATCTTCGCGAAAGAGGCTTGTGCCTTGTGGCGAACATCAAAGGCGACGATCTCGCCAGCGGCAGGGTTCGAGAGCAGCAGCAGGCCATTGCAGGCGGCAAGACCCACAAGCTCGCGGAAGCCATCGTGGGTCTGGACACCGCCGACGACCTTCTCGAGCGGGGTGAGGCCGTCCTTCGTAATGATGAAAACCTGCAGCCCTCCGGGATCAGTCTTGCCGAAGTCGCGACTGGGATTGACAACGTAGACCGTATAGGCGATCTGGTCAGGGTTGCGGTCACCGCCGATGTCGCGAGCAAGAGCAATTCCACCGTTCCAGCCGCGGATCTTGATGCCGTCAAGCTTGCGTCCGTTCAGGTCCGTCCACATCAGAGCGTGACCGGCCTCGGCGGCCTCCGCTCCGAACAAGATCTCGGGCTCGGTGGAATGGGTGGGCCAGGGGCTGCCCTCGGGAAGAAAGAGCGCGGAGGCTGGAGGAGTGTGGTCGGCGAGCCACGCGCCGGTGCCGTCCGCGGTGGGCCAGGGAGGATTGCCGGGCGAATAGACGGAGTACTGGAGATGCGGAACGATGCGCTGATGGAAGAGGCCGCGAACGTGATATCGACCGGGGTGGGCAACTCCATCAAGTGAGCTTCCGTCCCAGGGGATTGTGTTGCGGCCCTGGTGAACGGGATAGTCGGCGACAAGATTTTTGATGCGATTGCCGTGCTCGTCCTCAACTACCAGAGTGAGAAGACCGTCCTGGCTGGCCTCGTAGGGAATGGTGATAGCGGCGGGAACCGACGGCTGCATCTGAGCTCGGAGAGCAGGCGTGAAAGACAGAAGGCTGATGCTTGCAAGAATTGCCAGGGTACGGTGCATACATCTCCAACGGGTTTTAAGACGGTTTGCTGTTGACAGCACACGTCGCAACAGCCGAAGGGAAACTATAGCCGGTGGAGAGGCGATGGCGAAATTCGCATCGCTGCGTTCGATTTCCGTTTCACGTTTGCCGCAGCGGAGATCGCCGGCATATGCGTTATGAGCGCTTGAACGCTCATCGATTCGCTTTGATCGAGTACAGAGATGGAGCTTACGTCTGGTGTAGTCGTCTCGTGCTGCGAGACGCAGGACTGCGCAGAGCGGCCTCCAGATCTACGAGCGTGAGCTTCCCTTTTGGGGTGAAGGATAAAACGGGAACGAGGTGGCCGCGCCACCTCGTTGGTTCCTTCATCCCACCTCCTGCGGCTAGAAGTTAATGCGTCCTCCGAACTGGAGTTCGCGGTTATCCGCAGAGGTACTAGTGATCTGACCGATGGTCGCCGTATTGCTGATGTTTGCCGCCGGCCCGCCAAAGTTCGCTCGATTCAGAACATCGAAAGCTTCAGCACGGAACTGGAAAGTCATCGCATGCGGCAGTGCAAAGTTCTTGAACACGCCAGCATCCCATTCTGAAAAACTAGGACCGAAGACCATGTTGCGTTGCGAGTTCCCATATCGATAGGTGAAGCTCGGTACTGCGGCGAATGCCCCAGGGTTGAACCACTGCTTCGGAGTCTTATGTCCAGGATATAGAACACCGCCAGTGTAGTCTGCCCGCCCGCTCGGCTGACCGGGTGAATTCGCAGGCGCGGTATACGTTACTGAAAACGGCGATCCGCTGGTGGCCTTCCACACACCAGTGAGCTGCCAGCCACCGATAGCCGCATCAAGCCACTTGGGGGAGTCGGAAACAAGCCATTTTCCGCGGCCAACCGGCAAATCATAGCTGTAGTTGAAGGTGAATGCGTTTCGCGCATAGTAATCCAAATTGCCATAGTCATAACGAATGTTCCGCCGGTCCGTGACCGTCTCCTCGTTTGCGCCATCGATACCTAGCGCTTTGCTCCACTGATATTCAGCATCGAAGGTCAGGTCCGCGAAGCGGCGACGGGCGGCCAGCTGTAGTTGGTTAAAATTTGAACTCTCTCCATATAAGTAATAGGTGATTGCCGAAAATGGCTGAAAAGGCACGGCGGCCTGGCCATTGGCCGGCTCCCCAGGGCCACCTAATGGTTGCGGAGTCGTCTGATTGATTGGAAAGGGAGTATGCAAATGACGCGCATCATTCCCAACATAGGTAGCGCGCAGAGCAACCTTCTTCCAGCCCTCTCCTTCGATAGAAAGATTCCACTCTGTATTGAAGGGCGTCTTTATCGTCCGCGAAACTCCATAACCGGCAGGGTTCGCAGTCACGCTGCTACTGGCCGCTGGAAAGGGTGAATCAAAGGTTAGAAATGGAGCATCTGAGGTGGCCGATGCTGGAGCATAGTTGGTTGTAAGGACAAAGGGAACCTGGTTGCCCATATTATTTACCAGATCAGAAAGGGAGAGATTGTCATAATAGACTCCAAAGCCAGCGTGAATCACCACCTCTCGGCCGGAGATTGGACGATACGCAAAACCAAGCCTGGGTTGGAAATTGGTATTTTGTAAATGAAGCCAATTGGCCATGGTGTAATCATTTTGAGCGCCATCTACCAGAATTCCCGGATATCTCGCGACGATCGAAGGATTTGGCGTTCCATGAACCAGAACCAGCTTCCCGAAGTCAGGATTGAAGGTGGCAATGCCGCCTCTGCGCTCTTGGAAAGGAAATAGTTTGTCATACCGAACTCCAAGCTCGAGCGTGAGCTTCGGAGTAATATTCCAGGTATCGCGGGCATAGAGCGCATAACTCTTGAATAGCGCATAGTACGTAAAATCATTACTGGAAGTACTATCGCTATTGATGTCTCCAAGAAGAAAATCTGCAAATGCATTTACGGGATTTGAATTCTGCCCCGAACCGCTGTGATAGCGGCCTGTGTATTGGCCACTAAACGTAAAGCTCCCGGTGTTGTACGTGGTTCCCGACTCTGCCTCCGCAAGAAACTGACCGCCGAACTGGAACGCATGCTTACCACGCACATAGCTTAGGTTGTCATTCACCTGGGTGGTGTGTTGATGACTGAAACTGCTCCCGGTGGAAAATATCTTCTGGAGGTTAGAGATATTTACAGTCGGAAGAAGACCGTACCCAGGATCGGTGGCCGGCAACCCGCTGACGAGTGTTGTCGGATCCAAGGTGTAATTCTGGTCGATACGAGGATCGGCACGTTTGTTCAGCCCCAGCACGAGCTCATTTACGAGTGAGTTGGAGATAGCCCGCGTATAGTTTCCGGCAAACTGATTGATGATGTTGCCCAGGACCGCATAGTTTCCAAACTTATCGGTACCGCCCACATCGTACGGCGCCGGCTGGCGTCGATTGTTATAGAAACGGAACATCAGATGGTCCTTCTTCGTCGCCTGATAGTCCAAGCGGATGGAGAACCTAGGATCGATCTCCAGAGTCGGACTTGCGTAGCTGAAGTTGTTACCGATCCCGGCCGGCGTCGGAACATTTGGTGTTGAGAAAAACGGAAGAAAGCGCTTCGCGACTGTGCTGATGCGAGAGAGCGGGATCTGATTATTGGGAAACGGCTGGCCGGTCGCCGGGTCATAAATGATTCCGGTCGAGCTTGTACCGGTGGCAGTCCCATTTGCGGAGAAATCAGCGAAGCCTGTAGCCCCGGTGCATCCTGCGGGAACAGTAGGAAGTGCCTGGCAATACCAGGCCAACGGGGGCATTGCATATCCTCGAACGACCGTAGTGAGACTGTGAATCCCCTCAAAGCTCGAGAAAAAGAACAGCCTATCGTGCAGGATGGGACCGCCGATTGTGCCCCCATATTCGTGCCTGTTGAACGCAGGGATACGAGAGCCCGGCGCGGTGAAGTAGTTACGCGCTTGGAAAAATCGATTCCGATTGAAGTAGAAGGCGCTTCCATGAAAGGCGTTACCGCCGGACTTGGTAACGATGATTACCTGTGCCGCACCGTTGCCATACTGGGCCGGCGAGTCGATACCGATTGTATTGAACTGAGCAATATCATCCAGTGAAGGGACCTGGTCTGACATGCGGGCACCCGCGATATCGTCATTTGAAATACCGTCAATGGTCTGATTCGCGCCGCCTTTGAAGCTGCTGCCGGATATCAACGCGTTAGAGTTGGGCCTTTGCACGCCAGGTGCAAGCCCCAGCAGTGAATAGGCGTTCTCACGCCCATTCAGCGGAGTCTGGTTGATCTGTTTCCCGTCTACGACACTGCCCACGTAAGTGGTGTCGGTCTCGATCAAAGGCGTCTCGGCAGTCACCTGGACGACCTCCGTTGTTTCACCGACGTTCAGGGAGAAGTCCTCGCGCAAGGTCTGCTGAATGTCGAGGTTTAGATGATTGATCGCCTTCGGCTGAAAGGTCTTGGCCGTAACGGTGAGGCTGTACACACCTGGCTGCACGGAGTTGAAGGCGTAATCACCGGTATCGTTTGTGTGTCCCGCCAAGGTGATACCGGTCGTTTCGCTCCGCAGAACAACCATCGCATCTGAGATAACGCTTCCGGCAGAATCTTGCACTCGTCCGACAAAACTGCCGCTGGTTGTTTGGGCGTTCAGTGTACCGATTCCTAAAACAAAGGCCGAAGCACAGAGAGCTGCCATTCTCCATCTGCGCGACACTGGATACCTCATTTTTGCTGGCTTGCCCATTTTCACTTCCTCCAAATATTTTCCAGACGAACGGTCGGCTACGAGGTACGTCCCGCCAGGAAGGGTGACGCCCCTGACGATGCCAAGAGATAGGCCCCCCTAAGGGCGAGCAGCAGGAGATAGAGAGTTTGTGAGAACACAGGCGCGGCTTCGGCGAAGCGTCTGAGGATCTTTATCGCTCTTTACATCCATTTATGGTTGCGATACCACTAGCGGGAGAATTCTATACCACGAATCTATAAGTTCGCCATATTTTGAAATTTTCTCGCTGATAACGCAACTTAATTTAAGAAAGAAGTATCCAAGGGGTCGTCTTCATCGTAGCTTCCTCGCCTTCCAGGACGCAAAGAATTCAGTAGCTAAACGACATCGTTACCATCAAAGAGCAAGCAAGCATCCGGATATTTCACACAAGCCATCTACCGGACGCACGGACCAAACATGCGCTCGCAGTGTCCCCGGTTTTGCGTCGAGGAACGACGTGTTACTTAAACTTCTCGCCGTTAACCAAGACGTCTTTGCGCCGGGAGGCAGGTGTAACAGTCAGGTGCACCAGTTTGCCGTGGTGCACCTCACCTTCAACTGTCGTGCGAAACGGAGCAGCGAGTTTAAACCGTGCATCCCAGTCTTTCGGCCATGCAGGCAACAACAGGATCTCTCGTCCGTTGTTTTGCAGCAGCATGGCCTGTAATCCCAGCTCACCATTTCCACCGTTATCCTCATCCGGATCGTAATCGTGCCCACGATCCCAGAATCCGGGAAACTTCATCCGCGGATCGACATTCTGAAGGTTGAAGCCCACCGACTTGCGAGCGTCATCGCTCCGGCCCAGCATTGCGGCTTCAACAGGGTCCTGAGACCAACACCCACGAAACCGCATCTTCCGTGCTTCAAACGTATCTTCTGCGATTCTCAGATCGGGTTGCCCAATGCCATAGAGACGAAACGGAAATACGGCATACAGCTCTGGGTTCTCGATATTTTTCCGTGGAGCGTCCTGTTTGCCTGTGTAAGGCAAGAAGACCTTCTTCCCGTCTATCTGTCAGGTGGGCAGATCCGGTAACGCTGCATAGAGCTTCTCCCATTGCGCACGTTGCACAACTGAACCAAGGCCACCGGGAAGCGCAAGCATGCGGGCTAATACAGCATGGAGTCCGGCGAGATCTTCCGAACTGGCGAGAGAACACACAGCCATTGAGTATGATTGTCGATACCAACTTTATATTTAGTGAGACAACCCAATGAGGCGAAGGACCTTTCTCCACGCATGCACGACCGTCGCAGCGTCATGCTGCGTACCGGCTTGGTTGAGGGCAGCCGAAGTTGACGGCT
The DNA here is from genome assembly GCF_000178955.2 of Granulicella mallensis MP5ACTX8. Lineage (NCBI taxonomy): Bacteria > Pseudomonadati > Acidobacteriota > Terriglobia > Terriglobales > Acidobacteriaceae > Granulicella > Granulicella mallensis. Next base: position 4,337,255 of record NC_016631.1, read on the forward strand.
CACAACCACGGCCAACGCCTCAAGCTGCCGACCCAGCAGGCGCAGATTCAACTGTGACAAGGGACTATCACGGCTTCTTGCTTCAACCCCTTATTGTTGAAGGCTGTAAAGGTCTGGTGGTCATACCGCAGAAGCCATTGAAGGGCCGTCCATGGGTGTGGAGAACGATGTTCTGGGACGCCTTCCCCCGAGTAGATCTCGCGCTTCTCGAAGCGGGCTTTCATGTCGCTTTTATCGATGTAGGGAACACTTTTGGTGCTCCGGAACCGATGAAGCATTTTGATGTTTTCTATGCAATCATCACCAGGCAGTTCAACCTCGCTCCCAAACCAGCCCTGGAAGGACTCAGCCGTGGAGGTCTCTACGCGTACCGCTGGGCCTATGTAAATACAGACAAAGTCGGATGTATCTACGGAGACGCTCCTGTGTGCGATATGAAGAGCTGGCCGGGTGGCAAAGGAAAAGGGATAGGCAGCCCCAGCGACTGGAAACAGGCCATCGAGGCCTATCACTTCACCAGCGAGCAGGAGATGCTCGACTTCACCGGCAATCCTATCGATATCCTCGCACCCATTGCCGCAGCCCATATTCCAATCCTTCACGTCTGCGGAGACGCGGACCGAGGCGTTCCCATGGAAGAGAACACCGATATCGTCCGAAAGCATTACATGGCTCTAGGCGGCGACTTCGCCCTGATCGTAAAGCAAGGCTGCGACCATCATCCGCATGGACTGAAAGACCCGGCCCCCATCGTGAACTTCATCCTGGCGCATAGCTCCGAAGGAAGAGCAGCCAAGAAAGCCGCAAGCGCCGCGCCAAAGCCCGGCGCTGTGTTGCTGCTACCTCGTGGTAGCTGGTAGGTTGCCCGACCTGACCGAGCGCTCGAAAAGAACTACCGAAGATGTTCCTGCGAAGTATCCGCGTCCGGTCTACAACTTCCAGGAAATTGCTTTAGGGTTCCGATCGGTTCAGCGTGTCGAACAGCGGCGCTGCCGGAATCACGGATGGATTGTCGTTGACGACTGAGACCGACAGAATCCGGACCTTGTCATTGTTCGGCAGCGTAAGCATGTGAGCCCCTACAGGCAGATCCAGCGAGTACACGAAGAGATAGGAGTACTGGTACGGCTCGTTGAGCCCCTCCGCTGTGTGGTGGTGCGACGCGTACCAGCCCAGTGGAGCCTGCTTGATATAACCGGGCTTCAATCCGACATAGTCATCGGGATAGCGCCACGTGGGAGGCTTAGGCGTGTTCGTCGCATCGAGGGGATGCCATGCGGCGAGATTCGCGGAGACGGCCCAATCATGCTCTGGCGTGTCTTTCCAGAGGCGCGTGTCCCACTGTCCGACCCAACCGGTCCACGATTGAATGTTCAGCTCGGCAGCATGATTGCCAACACGGAAGAGCGCCTTCTGATCGTCCTCGGTGGAGGCTGCGGCGAGCAGATAGACGCGATTGAATCGGCCAGCCGGCAGTGCAAGCGTTTGGCCTTTCGCCGTGACGGCATTCGGCGTGCCGGTTTTGGCTGTGGCAAGCTTGAACCTGACCGGACCATAATCGATCTCAGCCGGAAGCATCTCGGCAGGCAGCGCATTTCCCTTGCCATCGATGCCGCCGTCTTCGATCTTCATATCGTCGTTGCTGGCAACGGCATGATCGTAGTGCAGCGCGACGGCCTCTTCCTGCGGGTGAGCAAGTCGAGCCTGCTGCGGTGCGAGCTTCAAAGCAAAAGTACGTGGCTGATACGGAGTGAAGGATGCCATCAAGTCTCCGTGGCTCACTTCAGCGGGCCCAATCGGTTCCTCCTGCGCATTGACTTCGCGAGCCGCCGCAACCGGCGCAGCAAAGGACACGCGCATATTCGGTGCAGACTTGCCGTTCAGCTCCACCATGCGGAGAATCAGCTCGTCGCTGTCCTCGGCCTTCTTGAAGGCCAGCACACGGATAGCAGGATCGCTGATGCGCACGAGCGAGAAACTCTTGCCGAGCGTGCCCGGATGTTTTGCTGTTGTAAACGAGATCAACGGATCGTTTACACGGTAGGCCTGCCACGCCGTCTCCTGTTGGCGGAAGTCGCCGGAGTGCCCTGCGACACCGAGTGCGATCTCGTGATGTCCCCAATCCTGATTCGTTTGGTCGCTGTAGTTGCCGGGATGGCCGTCAACCGTGGGCTTCGCTCCAGGAGAACGCAGTAGCGTTACGCGAATCGTCTGATCGCCGGGTTTGTCGGAGCCGTTCTTTACATCGGTCAGCAGCGTTACGCCAAAACTTCCACTTTTATCCATTAGATCGATCCAGCGGTGCGAGGCCAGCTCATACTGTTTCGGCTGCGAATTAGAGCGTTCGACAGTGCCGATGTCCCAGCTATAGGTGGCTTTGGGATTCGAGGCACTGAGCGAAAAAGTAGCCTTGAGGTTGGAGCCCGCGGTCTTCCAATCGATGGCATCGTGAAGATCGACGCGGTTACCGGCATCGCCCGCAGCGAGACTGACGGTTTGCACAAACCGGGAGCCTTCGGTCTGCCGCGTCACCTCAAGCGAGACGCGCGCCGGGCCATTCTCGCTGATGCGAATTTCCGCAGGTCCGCTGACAAAAGTACGCGGAGCAGCCTGCTCTTGCGCGAAGTCCATGTTCCACGCTGGATAGTTGCGAGGAACATCGGTGGAGATCGCCAGTTTGAGAGGAGCGGAGAGTAGTTCCCTGCCGAGCTTCTTGTCATAGAGGCTCGACACATCGCCATCCTCGTTGAGCAGCACTCGATAGCGCTGGTTTTCGAGCGAACGGTTGGATACGCGCAAGGCTTTGCTCTCTGCTGGCTGCGTGGCCGGGCGTACGTCGAAGACCGCATAACCGACGGAGGACATGGGCGCCAGGAAGACCACCTTGCCGTCTTCCCACTGCGCAGGCGTCTCCTGCCCATCCGGACCATAGACGTGTACTGCTTTTGGTGCGCCACCGGGAAAGACAACCGTCGCCTCAACCAGATCCTGGCGGGCAATGTTGAGCGGGTTGTAAACCACCACAGGCACACCCTGTGTGCGCGTATCGAGACCGGAGGCGACAGCAGAGCTTGCACTGGTGAGTACAGCGGCAAACTGATTGGCCGCGATCACATCATCGTTCCAGGCGTACTGATAGGCGCGCGGCGTCGAGGTTCCAGCGCCCGTATCGTGAAAGTGTCCGGCGAGTGCAAGCATCCATGCATCATTCAGCCGCTGCTGCGGATAGTCGCGAGCGCCAAGCCATTGCGCAGCGATCGAAGCCTTCTCCGCGGCGTCGGCAAGGTTCTCATCCTTGATGATCCAGCGCTTGTGATAAGCCTGCGAGGTGAGTGAACCGGCGGAGTGATCGGTCAGTTCCAGGTCGCCCTCGTAGTGCGGCATGTGCGCAGCCATCTCCGGCGTGATCGCATTGAACATCTGATCGGCAGAGGACTCGACCACGTGCACCGGGCCTTCTCCTACGCGCACCGTCACCGACTGTGCAGGGAAGGCCGGGGCACCGTTCAACTTCGGCAGGGACGGCAGGATCGTGTCTCTCTTCGTCACGATGGCTTCGAGCAGCTTGATGGTGGATTCCTGTGGCGCTCCACCGGTGTCTCCCGTACCCACGTAGCGATAGTCGGTGAATACGCCCGAGGCTTTGCCATCGAGAGCGATGCGCTTTTCCCAATCCGTATCGACAGCAACAAGACGGTGAAGCGCGCTGGCCTGTTCCGCGGTGAGCGCCGGTTTTTGCGCGCTGCTCAGAAGTGTCTGCTCCATGGACGTACCGGGAGCTTCACTCAGATCGGTGTAGATACTGCTGCCGTACGCGCCGGGATGCAGCGCCGCAATCACGCTCTTGCCGTCCGGTCCCACCCACACACCGACGTTGAAGGGTACGCCGTCCGGTGTCTGCTCCGGCGAATCAAGACCACCCGCCTTCGGACCCGCGGGCCAGCGCCCACCGATCTTCTGCGTCGAGAATCCAATGAGTCCGGCATGGGCAAGAATCGTTGGCAGCGAGGCAGGAAATCCGAAGCTGTCCGGCAGCATGAACTCGTTGCTGGCCTTGCCAAACTCATGACGAAAGTACGTATTGCCATACAGGATCTGGCGGAAGACTCCTTCGGCGCTGGGCAGGTTCACATCGCCCTCTTCCACGGAAGAGCCTGCGGGAAACCACTGTCCACGCGCGACGTATCCCTTGATACGGGCATAGTCGTTGGGGAAATACTCCTTCATCAGGCGATAGCGGTTCGCACCGGTCCAGTTAAAGACATAGTGCGGATACTTATCCATGTCATCGAAGTTCATCTGCATGGTCTTGGGCAGGAACTGGCTGATCGTCTGCGGAAACTCCCATCTCCATTGCGTATCCAGATGAGCGTAAGGGACGACGAAGAGTGTGGGAGTCTTTGTGATGTCCGGCCGCGTCATCGTCTGAGCATCGACGGCAGTTACCAGCACAAGCATCGCGGCAACGGACAGCAAAGGGCGCCGGATAATGGCGCAGGCGGTATGGAAGGTAATGCCCATTCTGAATCTCTCCCGAACAACTTATGTAAAACTGCAATGCTGAATCTGGATGCCGTCTTATCTCACGTCAAATAACATCTGGAAGCCGCAGTCCATGTGGAACTGGTTGTGGCAATGAAAGAACATCAACCCCTCCTGCTCGGGGGTCCAGTCAACTTCGATCCGCTGGCGAGCGCCGATGAGCACAACATCCTTCAGCAGGCCGCTGGTGACCTTTCCGTCAATGCGCGTCAGCTCAAAGGAGCTGCGATGCAGGTGAAGCGGATGCGCATCAGAGCTGGTGTTGTGGAAGGCGAACCGATAACGCATGTTTTTGTGCAAAGCCATGGGAGGATCCGACGAGCGATAGCTCTTGCCGTTGATCGTCCATCGCTCCATGCCATTCTCACCGGGAGGGATGCGCGCGATAACCATCGGCAGCGTTACATCGGCAGACGGTGACGGCCTCTGCAGACCAAACTGCGTGTAATCCCACAGAGCGACGGTGGCGCGTGCATTCGTCGCGACGTTACTGTAGCCCGCGTACTCGACCAAAACACCCAGACCTGAACCGCGCACGTCGTCATCGGTCGAGCCCAGAATCCATACGCCAGGACGGCTCATCTCGACGATGGCGTCGACGCGTTCGGCAGCGCCCAGATCCAACGAAGGAACTTTACGAGGCCGCGGCACCGGATTTCCATCCAGGGCGGTGACTAGAAATTCATGGCCCGGAAGAGCGATCTGAATATTTTCCGTCGCACTGGCGTTGAGGATGTGGAACAGAACGCGCTGCCCTTCTTTCACGCGAATCGGTTCGCCGTGACCAAGCGCCTTGCCGTTGATAGAGCCGATACGGTAGCCGACCTCGACCATGCTGGGACCCCAGTCCGTTTCACCGAACTCCTCCACCGCCGCGGGGTTGTCATCGTCATCCATATCCATGAAGAAGGGCTCCCACTCATGCGTGGAGAGAAAGATCTCCTGATCGTAGCGACCGGGATTCTCCTTCGGCTCGACGTAGACGAATCCGAACTGGCCGCTGTAGGTGCCCACGGTAAGATCGTCCATCGTCATCACGTGCGAATGCACCCATCGCGAACCGGCCGCGCGCGGCGTCATGCGATAACGAAGATGTCCATGTGGCGGCACAGACAGGCTGTTCTCCTCCATCGTTCCATCGAGGGCCGCGCTCAAAGGAAAGCCATGCCAGTGCACGTACTCCGTAATCTCAGTGTCGTTGAAGAGATCCACCGTGACAGAGACGCCTTCGCGCAAACGGATCAGCGGCCCCGGCACGCTGCCGTTGTATCCCGTGGTGAGGATCGTCTTTCCCGGAGCGATGTCGGCCTTCACCGGCCCAATGCGCAGGGTGACATCGGCGGGCATGTTGTGAGCTGCCCATGCGGGCACTGCAGCCAGTCCGGCGACAGTCGCCGCGGCTCCTGAGAGAAAGCCGCGACGTGTCAGACATCCATTATTTGGTGAGGGTTCGACGATACAGTTCACTTCCATCCGTGCCTATAAAAGAGATGGCCAGAGTCTTGCTATCGGCCTCAAGAACCGTGAAGCCGTTAACCTTTTGCCGGAAGATGGAGCGGTCGTAGGGATTCATCTCGTAGAGACCGGCGCCGCCGCCGCCGCTGACGAAGAAGTGAACCGTTCCCTCCGGCTTCAGCTCCTGCAGGTTGTGGTCGTGGCCGTTCAGATATACATCCACGTGATCCTTCTTGAGGATGGGCAGAAGCCGCGCGATCAGCTCTTTGTTGTCGCCGCGTGTCGCCGAATAGATGTGATAGTGGCCGAAGACTACCTTCCACTGCGCCGTGCTCTTGGTAAGTTCCTCATCGAGCCACTTCAACTCCGCTTCATCGACCGCCGGAGTATCGAAGGCGAAGAATTGTACGGAGCCCGCGGTGAACGTGTAATACGGTGCAGGCATATGCCAGTTCTGGCTCTTGGCGGAATACAGGATCTCCGCCGCCGGGCTGTCGGCCCCGCTCCAATCATGATTGCCGAGCACTGCGTAGAACGGGAGGTGCATGGGGCCGTAGAGCTGCTCCCACTGTGTCTGCCAGCGCGGATCGTCGGGGCTCGTCATGCCGCGTGGGTAGAAGTTGTCGCCGAGGGTCAAGCCGAAATCGAACGGATGGGCCTGGTGATACGCAACCATTGCCGCCGCAGTTTGCTTCTGCGCTGCTGAACCGGTTCCAAAGTCGCCGAATGCCAGCACACGAATCGGCTTGCTTGCCGGGGCCACGGAGAAGAGCGGCGGAGGCACACGCATGAACGCGGGAAAGGCGATGCCGTAGCGCGTCTGCTGCAGAAGCTTTTGCTCGTCCAACACCAGACCTGCGCTGTGGATATCACCGGCGGCTACAGCCGTTCCAAGTCTGGTGTTCAGCAGCCGGCTCAGGGAGTCGATGCGAACCGTCTTCAGCATCTCGACAGCGGCGAGGGAGACCGACACGTCAGGGTCCGACGAAGCATGGCTCTCCAGAGCGGATAGGTCCTGTCCCTCGTGCCAGTGCTTATCGAGAGCCTGGATGAGGTCGATGCGAAGCGTCGCGGAGGGATCTTTTGCCAGCCGGTCGAGCAGGAACGCGGACTCCGAGGGCATGTCGCCGAGAACGTGCAGCACAGTCGCGACAAGTTCGGCATCCGGCATCTTCTCGGCCTGCTGCTGAACCTCTTCCGGCTGCTTGACCTTCGCCCCTGCTTCAGCGCGGTAGTCAGCCGGGATGCGCGCCAGGATCGATTCGGACAAGGGCACAGCTGGAGGTTTGGACTGCACCTGTGCAGCTAACTGCAGTGGCATCAGAGAAGCCGCAAAGATCAATAGGAGAACAGGACGATGTGACGGCAATTGCAGCAAGATTGGTGCTCCTCCGGACAACGGCGTAAACACCTCGAACATAATGAAGGCTTGTTACTTAATGATAAATTTTCACAATACTGCCACAAATAACGTACTGAATCGTCAACATTCGGCGCTGTTCCATCAGGGATCTCAAGATACGCAGGGAAAAGAATATTCCTAAAATTCACAAAATATCCGTCATTCGCACTAAATCCAACTAACCTGAAAACCGCGGTCACGAGGACGCTCGGATAGAAAAAGACGAAAGGCTCCCCTTCTGATGTTAAAAATGAACACAATAATCTAAAAAGAGACTGCTTGACCAACCTGCAAGCCAGCGCTAATCGATCCGCTACCCTGCTTTTTGGATTCCCGACAAAAAGGCCTGCTGGACGTGGTTGAAGCTGCGCCCGCGCAGGGTGGCGGCGACGATGGTGCGCGTTGCGCGCGTGTCGCTGAGGCGCACGTAGCGGCAGCCAGCGTTCCGGTCTATGGCCATTTCAGGAACGAGCGAGATGCCGACGCCAGCGGCAACCATTCCAAAGAGGCTGCTGAACTGGCCGCTCTCAAATGCGATCCGCGGTGCGACACGGGCGCGAGTACAGGCGGCGATACTGAGGTCGCGGAAGCAGTGGCCGTCGCGCAACATCACGAAGGGCTCTCCGCGAAGGTCCTTGAGAGCCAGCGATTCGCTACCTGCGAGCAGGTGTTCTTTCGGCAGCACCGCGAAGAGTGGTTCTGTGCAAAGAGGAAATAGCTCCAGATCCTTGTGGCGCAGAGGAAGCGCAAGAATCGCAAGATCGATCGACAGGTTTCGCAGGCTTTCGAGCAGGATCGGCGTTGTCTCTTCCACGATACGCAGCTTGGCTTCAGGATGCTTTCTCGTAAAGTCCCTGGTGTAGTGCGGCATCAGGTAGGGCGCAATGGTCGGAATCACCCCTACGGAGACGCTGCCGCGAACGTCCGCGCACTTGTCGGTCACGCTGGATCGCGCCGTCTCCATCTGGGTCAGAATCGAGCGGGCATGAGGCAGAAAGGCGCGACCGGCCTCGGTAAGGCGGATACTGCGGCCCAGGCGGTCGAAGAGCTTTGAGCCCAGGTCTTCCTCAAGCTTGAGAACCTGCTGCGAGAGCGAGGGCTGGGCGACCTGACAGCGCTCGGCGGCACGGCTGAAACTGCCCGTTTCCGCGATGGCACAGACGTAACGCAGCTGGTGAATCTCCATAGTTTGTACCTATACTCCGGATGGTCATTATGTATTGGAGCTATCGATCTCCATAATGCTACATTCGTTGGGTCGAGACAAACGGAAACGTGGTCACGACGCACGGCACCGGCATGGCACATGTTTTGCCGGGGAGCTGGTGAGAATGACAATGGATGAGGAGTGTAGCTACTGGCGGCGGAGGTGGACCGCTGCACGTACACAACCGACAATCCATTAAAGATGCCATCAGGGCGAACACGCCCTGGTCGATACCTGGGTTCCAGGCCCAGTAGTTGGGCCCAACAGTTAGAGGGAGAAAATATATGTCAACTGAAGCGAAATGCCCGTTCAATCACACTGCCGGTGGAGGCACAACGAACCGTGATTGGTGGCCGAGCCAGTTAAATCTGAGGATCCTGCACCAGCACACCTCCCTGTCCGATCCCTTGGACAAGGACTTCAACTATGCCGAGGCGTTCAAGAGCCTCGATCTGGCAGCCGTAAAGAAAGACCTCCTCGCGGTGATGACAACCTCGCAGGACTGGTGGCCGGCAGACTTCGGCCACTACGGACCTTTTTTCATTCGCATGGCTTGGCACAGCGCCGGCACCTACCGCACCGGTGACGGTCGCGGCGGCGCAGGATCGGGCCAGCAGCGTTTCGCTCCTCTCAATAGCTGGCCCGACAACGTCAGCCTCGATAAGGCACGCCGCCTGATCTGGCCGGTCAAGCAGAAGTACGGCAACAAGATCTCATGGGCTGATCTGATTGTCCTCACCGGCAACGTCGCCCTGGAGTCGATGGGCTTCAAGACCTTCGGTTTCGCAGGCGGGCGCGCAGACGTATGGGAGCCGGACGAAGATATCTACTGGGGCACCGAGACCACCTGGCTGGGCGGCGATCATCGCTACGGCAAGGGCAAGCCCGCTGACGAGGGCGTGCTCGTGGCCGACGCGGCACTGCATGGCACCGAGAAGGATCGTACCGGCGCTGGCTCCAATGAGCGTAATCTCGAGAACCCGCTCGCTGCGGTGCAGATGGGCCTGATCTACGTGAACCCGGAAGGCCCGGATGGCAACCCGGACCCCATCGCCTCAGCCCACGATATCCGCGAGACCTTCGCGCGCATGGCCATGAACGACGAAGAGACCGTAGCGCTGATCGCTGGCGGCCACACCTTCGGCAAGACTCACGGCGCAGGCCCTTCGTCCCATGTGGGACCTGAGCCCGAAGCCGCAGGGCTTGAGGAGCAGGGCCTGGGCTGGAAGAGCAGCTTCGGCACCGGCAAGGGCGGCGATGCCATCACCAGCGGCCTGGAAGTCATCTGGACGACCAAGCCGACGACATGGAGCAACGAGTTCTTCGAACACCTGTTCGCCTATGAGTGGGAGCTGACCAAGAGCCCGGCTGGCGCACATCAGTGGAAGCCAAAGGGTGACGCAGGCGCCGGCACTGTGCCGGATCCGCATGACTCCACCAAGCGCCGTACGCCGTCCATGCTGACCACCGATCTTGCTCTGCGCTTCGATCCTGCTTATGAGAAGATCTCGCGGCGCTTCCTCGAGAATCCAGACCAGTTCGCCGACGCATTCGCTCGTGCGTGGTTCAAGCTGACGCACCGTGACATGGGTCCGCGTGAACGCTATCTCGGTCCAGAGGTTCCTGCCGAAGAGCTCATCTGGCAAGATCCCATCCCCACAGTCGATCACAAGCTGATCGATGCACAGGACATCGCGGCTCTCAAGAGCACGATCCTGGCTTCTGGTCTACCAGTTTCGCAACTGGTTTCGACCGCCTGGGCGTCGGCATCCACCTTCCGTGGTTCCGACAAGCGCGGCGGTGCGAACGGCGCGCGTCTCCGTCTGACTCCGCAGAAGGACTGGGCAGTGAATCAGCCGGATCAACTGGCGAAGACCCTGAAGACGCTCGAAGGTATCCAGAGCGACTTCAACGGCAAGCAGACCGGCGGCAAGAAGATCTCACTCGCCGACCTGATCGTCCTGGCCGGTGTCGCAGGTGTGGAGCAGGCAGCGAAAAATGCCGGTCACACTGTCACGGTTCCCTTTACACCGGGACGCGCGGATGCCTCTCAGGAGCAGACCGATGTGGAATCCTTCGCCGTGCTCGAACCGATCGCCGATGGCTTCCGCAACTATCTCAAGGGCAAGTACACCGTGCCGGCAGAGAAGCTGCTCATCGACAAGGCCCAACTGCTGACGTTGACCGCTCCTGAACTGACAGTGCTGATTGGTGGCCTGCGTGTTCTGAACGCCAACGTCGGACAGACAAAGCATGGCGTCTTCACCAAGCGGCCGGAGACTCTGACCAACGACTTCTTCCTCAACCTGCTCGATATGGGGACGGAGTGGAAGGCAGTCTCAGCCGCCCAGGATGTGTTTGAAGGGCGCGATCGTAAGACAGGGGAAGTCAAGTGGACCGGCACTCGTGTCGATCTTACCTTCGGTTCCAACGCCCAGCTTCGGGCCCTGTCTGAGGTCTACGGAAGTTCGGACGCGCAGGAGAAGTTCGTCCACGACTTCGTAGCGGCCTGGAACAAGGTGATGAATCTTGATCGTTTCAACCTTGCGTAAGCCTGCAAGGTAGGCCTTAGGCTTTTACACCACTCGACCCTCGACCTGACACCGGATTCGTCCGGACCAGGTCGAGGGTCGAGCCTTTTTTGAGTTCTGAACAGGTGCCCCACATACCGTCGTCATACGTAGCATCAGCATCGCAGCGCTCTCTCCTGAGTCTCAACTCATGGCAAGATGCAACAACTTGTCGAAGTTGTCCGGCGTGATCGCATTCGCTTTGATATTAGGAAGGTTCTCCAGGGCCAGATCCCTCAGGGTGTGACCGGGCGGCAACTGGAGAAACAGCTCGCAACCGAGCTCCTGCGCAACACTAGTAGCGTCATGCCAGCGCACTCCGTGGGCGATATTGTCGGCCAGATCTTTGGCTACGCCCTTCGCAGTGCGCACAGCCCGTGCATTCACATTTGCGATATAGATCACCTTCGGATCTTGAACCGAGATCGCCTCCAACTGCGCGTGGAGTGAGTCGGCGATGGGCTGCAAGAGCGGGCAGTGGGAGGGAACCGGCACATCCAGCAGCTCTGCCTTCCTCGCCCCTTGCAATAGGGCTTTCTCCAACACTGCTTTCATCGCTTCAACGGAACCGGCAATCACAATTTGCCTGGGAGCATTGATGTTCCCCACAAACACCGGATGCGCCGGAGTGCTCTCTGCGGCGACCAGCTTGATCACCTGCGCCTCGCTGAGCCCGACGATGGCCGCCAATCCATATCCCGTCGGGTACAGATGTTCCATCTGTTCAGCTCGCGAGCGCACCAGCCGTACTGCATCAGAGAGTTCAATCGCCTCAGACACGACGGCGGCTGAGAAAGCACCGATGGAAAGCCCCGCCACAGCGAGTGGACGCACACCGCTCCGCTGCAGGGCTCGCGCGGTAGAAACTCCTGCTGCAAAGATAGCCAGTTGAACGGAAACAGGAGAGCGCAAGGCATCCTTGGAATCCAAGCTCCGAACATCGTGCCCCAGAACCTCGCTTATCTCTGCCAGGGTTTCATCAACAACGGGATGCTGGACGAGATCATGAAGCATCTGCGGCCTTTGCGATCCCTGGCCTGGGAAGAGCAATCCTATATTCATTTCAAGCGACCTTCATCCGCTATGTCCCAAGGGTCTTCAACGAGTTGCTGCCCATCAGGCGTGCGAATCAGAATCTTCGCGGATCGGCGAAGGGCATACTCCTCAAGCGAAAACCCGCAATATGGAGTTTCGATGCGTACATCAACCTTCGCAGGCAAGGAACTCAAGGTATCCCATAGATCGCGAGCGATTGCATGATCTATCTTCTGCGGAGCGAAGAGCGCAAGATCGAGGTCACTGGCTTCCGTAATCACGTGATCGCCGGTAGCTAGTTCAAAACCAACGCTGCCGACTGGCCCCCAACTTAAATCAATGTCCGCCAGTTCCCTCTCAACGAGAGCGAGAGTCTTGAGTGCCGGAACCGACCTGCGAGAGTCATGGGCAAGGGAGACGCGCAGTTGGAGCGGTCGCTTGATCAGGGCCACATCTGCCATATCCACGAAACCGCCCCATCGTTGACTCCTGTCAGTCCCTCGAACTCCGACAGCCACCTTGCCAACCGGTGCGTTTACCCGCCGCACAACGACCCACGGACTGTGCTTCATCGCCGTCTGTACCCACGGGGGTTCGGCCATGCACGCGGGATGAACTCTTCCTGAGCTCAGAAGCAGAAGATCGTGTACTTGCGGTGCCTCATCGATTGCGCCTGCCATAAAACCTCAAAAGTACTTCGCCATCACCAGCATCCATACCGCTAGCGTAAGCCATCCCGCGCCATAGGAAGCAATCAATCCGGAACTGGCGGTCTCAGGTGTCGCATCAAAACTTTTCCCGAAGACCAAACCAAAGAAGCCACCTGGAATGGCGCTGATAATCGTGATGTCTCGAACATGATCGCGGCTCATATGGAAGAGAAGAGTCATACCGAGAGCAAAGAGCGGTTGGACCAAGAGAATGGCTACGGTTGTCCAAAGCACCGCCTTGTTGAAGCGAAACCGTTGCGCTGAAACAACCACACCCGTAAGAATGAGCGCGGAACCTGTTGCCGCACTTCCGAGAGTCATGAGGGTGCGGTTCGCGTAACTCGGCAGATGCACACCGAAGTAAGCGCCCACCAGCGCCAGGGCTGGAGCCCATACGACCGGTCGGGCGAGAGCCCGGACAAAACTACGCAGCACATTTCCAAGGCTGATCCCGGCTCCCTGCGACTGCTTATCTGCTTCAAGAAGCGCCACTGTCAGTGGGGAGATCGTAATAGCACCAACTGCAATGGAAAGCGCTGCCGTAACAGAGGACGCCGAACCATACGATGCGGCGAACAGAGGCAGCGCAACAGCGGCCGAGTTCGGAAATCCGATCGTAAGAGCCAGTACCGAAGCATCGGAGACCGACAGCTTAAGCGATTGCCGCGCCCATATATAACTCGCCGCATAGAGCGCGGTGAACACAAGCGTGATCATCAGAGCCGTTGGAATCTGTTGTTCCAGATCTGCTCTAGAGGTTCGAAGGATGGTTGAAAACAAGGCACAGGGGATCGCGAAGTTCATGACCAGCACGATCAGGTTGCGGACATTCACGTTATCCATGAGGCCTCGCCGGCCTGCCAGGTACCCCAACAGCAGGCCGACGAAGATTGGAACGAGTGCGTCGAGAAGAACAGTGGTCATTGCTGCCCCTTAGAGCAAATCTCTTGTTACTCGAATATCGCGGTTCGCTATACACCTACAGAAAATTTGCTCTAGGCGTTCTGCCACTGTGCTTCGAGCATGGCTCGGACCGCAATACTAGCCTTGCGCGTCTGCTTTGCAGCGTCGGACTCAAGACGATTACCGAGATCAGTCGATCCAGCTCGTGCATCCTGAATAGCTTCAACCAGTGCCTGCTTCACGGTTTCGATCTCAGACGCTGTGGGCTGCAGAGGATTCTCTACATGGAGCAGCTTGTAGAGCAGGCCTAGCTTGGCGTAGTCCTTGACGTCATACGACATCGGAGCAATCTCGTGTCCGAGCCGCTCGAGCTCTGCCACGGATCGTCTTGTGATTCTTGCTGCCGCCTCTTTGTGCATGGCGTGAATGACGATACCTGCATCGTCGAAGGCAAGAATACGGTTCGCTTGATAGCCATGGGTAAGAAAGCCACCGGAGAAGGCGTGCCCTGCGACCAGGCTGATGACAGGATGCCCAGCCATCCTCGCGGAGGCATAGGCATCTGCCGAGGTCGCTGCTGCCAGGAAGATTCCTGCTGTCTCTTCGCGACGGCCGTAGGCCTGGCTTTTAACATCGACGATCGCAATGATCGGACGCTTTTCGGCCTTCGGCTTATCGCGGTCTTCCGCGATCGCTTCACGCACTCGCGTGGCCAGCGTATAAGCCTCCTCCAAACCTACCTGCCCGTCCCGCACACAGGGGAACCGGCTCTCCGGATTCGGCACGACACAAAGAAACAAGCTGGTCTCGCTGCCCAATAGACTGTTCGAGACGAGTACAGAGCCCGGATCACCTGCCAGCGGCTCATTCTTTCCGGTCAGAGTCTGAAACCAGGCTCTTCCGCGCAATCCTACATGTTCGCTCATCGCGCACCTCCCGTGGTGTTGTTGCCATTCCATGTCTGACGCAGGCTTATCGGATCGATCTGTTTGGACGTGTCCAATGCAGCAATACGATCGCGATAGAGCTTGACCTGTTCGCTTCTATGCTCGGATGGCGGACCAGCCTGGACATATCCGCGAATCGTGGAAGCGATCTTGTCGGCATCGTCTTCAACGAGCGCATCTGCCTCTCCCATGCCGACTCGCTGTTCACCACCATGAATCGCCCAGATCAGAGCGCGGTCTGACGCATCGAACTCGTCGATGCCGGACTCTTGTTCGATGACCTCAGGGCCGTTGAGCCCAAGGCGAGCTTCTTTGGTCATAACGACATAGCTTGATACTCCAGCCGCCAGTGACATGCCGCCGAAACAGCCCACGGTACCGGCAACCACAGTGATCACCGGGGCGTGCTGACGCAAGGCGAGGATCGACGAGATCACTTCAGCGATAGCGGCGAGCCCAAGATTCGCTTCCTGCAGCCGCACACCACCGGTCTCAAGGAGAAGGACAGCAGCCGTCTTCTTCCCGGCCTCTGAGTCTTTCGTTGCAAGATCCAGAGCCGCTGTCATCTTGGCGCCGGACACTTCTCCGATGCTGCCTCCCTGGAAAGCTCCTTCGAGAGAGACGACAACTGCTGGCAGGCCACCAATCTTACCTTTGATTACGATGCAACCATCATCGGCCTGTGGAGTGACCCCCTGAATCGCCAACCACGGGGATTCGACTCGATCAAACGGGCCAACCAACTCCTTCGCAGTCCCCTCATCGAACAGGCTCTGGGCACGTGCCCTGCCGTCCAGCTCGATGAAGCTCTTGCGATTTACAAATGCGGGAAAGATCTCTGCTGTGCTCATTGCTCAATCACCTCCACTGCCTGTTCCAACCGCAGCAGCACGCTTCCTGGGGTTGCGCCTGCATCGTTGATCTGGATCTTTACGGCTCCATCGAACTTCGAGAAGAACCGGTCAAAGACCGCCTTCCACGAGTCCTGGAAGCCATTCACGCTGGTGGTAATCGAGACGTGTGCCCCATCACCGCCAGCCGGCTCCATGAGGACTTCCATATCTCCAGACCCCACTACGCCGACATAAGCCTTCTTCGTCATGCGACGTCTCGCCGCCGGATAATCGAATTCAATCTGTTCCATGTGATCCCTCCAAAAGACTAGTGTCCCTTTCCACGTCGTACAAACCTCGTTCTACTGCGTCCAGAAAGAGCGTGGCCGCAAGCAGATCCGCGCTTCCTCCCGGAGAGATGTTTCTGGCAAAAAGTTCGCGATCAAGGCGACGTAACGCCTCGTCTCCGGCAGCAGAGCCAGGGCCACCTGAGACAAGCACCTCTTTCGCCCCCCGTTTGACCGTCTGTAGGCCCTCGTCTCCGCCACGATAGAGGACACAGGTGTCTTCCAGACTAGCCATGATGGACAGGAGAGAGGAGAGCCTGCTATTTGTCTCCGACAATCCGCGCGCGCGAGCGCCACGCAGAGCAGGAAGACCTACCGTCACGACATGGGGAAAACCAGCATAAGCCTCTCCCCGAGCCCCTGTGGCTCCATACCGGCTCCGAACCAGGTCGCCGTGAGAGACCAGCTGAGGCCTGGCGGAGTCAGGGAGTTGAGCGAGGAACGCCGCGTCTTTCGCGACAACTCCAGAATGGAGACTGTCACTCTGTGCCGCTGCCGTGACCAGGAGCCCTAACACCCAGATAGCTCCCTTGTGCGCATTACTCCCTCCGGTCGCCCGCAACATTGCGGCTTCTGCTTCCCGGCCGATGGCGGCAACCTCCGCTCGTAAGAACCGATCCATTGGAGCCATGCACGATGCGGCAGCCATCGTCGCGAAGTACGGAGCAATAGCCCGCGCTGATCGCTGCATGATATCCAGCGACAGATCCGAATGCGCTCCAGATCCTCGCCGGTCAACCAAACCAGGCTTGGGGGTTAGCTCGGCTTCAGCAACCAGCGCCTGCCGGGCCAACTCCGGCAACTGATCCGCCTCAAGCAACGCCGGAATCATCTTCGTCATGGGAATCATGTTTGCCATTACCAGTTCCTGAACTTCGCGGGTGCTTGGTAGAGGCCGCCGGACCACGCGACCAGGTCTTCCATGCTTCGTGCTGCAAGCAGAGAACGGTTGGCCTGAAGGCGATGGACACCGATGTCTTCGGGATACGCTACGATTCCCTTGCGCCGCAGCTCAGCGGTCTCCTCAGGCTTTGCCTTCAGGCCGACCGGGCTTACACCCGCGACTGCTGCCAGTGCACGGCGGCGCTCTTCGATACCCTCTGTCTTGTACAGATAAGCAATGCCCTCTTCCGTCACCACATGGCTTACGTCATCCCCGTAGATCATGATCGGCGCGATGGGCATCCCTGCCTGCTTCCCGACCTCGACCGCATCCAGCGTTTCAACGAAGGCAGGAACACCGCCGCTGGCAAAGGTCTCAAGCGTCTGAACCACGAGCTTCCGTCCTCGTGCGGTCGGGCTAGGATCTGTTTTGAGGTCGAGCCATGCAAGACTTGAGTGCCTCCGTCCGTGGGGATCACTTCCCATGTTCGGTGCACCGCCGAAGCCTGCCAGACGTCCCGTCGTTACGGTGGAAGAGTTGGCATCGCCATCCATCTGCAGGGTGGCTCCGACGAAGGCATCCACGGCATACTGTCCTGCCAGTTGGCAGAGAACACGGTTAGAACGGAGGCTGCCGTCGCGTCCAGTGAAGAAGATGTCAGGACGAGCACGGATATATTCATCCATTCCCACTTCGCTACCGAAAGAGTGCACGCTCTCGACCCAACCGCTCTCGATGGCCGGAATCAACGTGGGATGCGGGTTGAGAGCCCAGTGTTTGCAGATCTTCCCGCGCAGCCCCAACGACTCCGCGTAGGTTGGGAGGAGAAGCTCGATGGCCGCTGTATCGAAGCCGATGCCATGGTTCAACGACAGAACCTGGTGCTTCTCGTAGATGCCACGGATGACCATCATGCCCGTCAGGATCTGGAGATCGTTGATGTGTCGCGGATCACGCGTGAACAAAGGCTCCACGGCAAACGGCTTATCCGCCTCAATCACAATATCGATCCAGGACGCCGGGATATCTACCCGGGGAAGTTTATCGACGATCTTGTTGACCTGCACGATCACAATCGCGTCGTGAAAGGCGGCCGCCTCAACGATAACCGGAGTATCTTCAGTATTCGGTCCCGTAAAGAGATTGCCTTCCTGGTCAGCCTGGTCGGCGCACACGAGAACCACATTCGGAACAAGGTCGACCAGCAGCCGCGCGTAGAGCTCGACATAGGTGTGAATCGCTCCAATTTCAAGCACTCCATCTTCGAGAAGCTGCGCCACACGAAGACTCTGGGGACCTGCGAATGCAAAGTCCACCTTCTTTGCGATCCCCAGTTCAAAGAGTGTGAGATGCTCGGGACGGCTGATACTGGAGATGATGAGATGGAGATCGTGAATCTTCTTCGCATCGACCTGTACCAGGGAGCGGGAGAGGAAGTCCGCCTGCTTCTGATTGTCTCCCTCCATCACGATGCGGTCGCCACTCACGATGACTGACTCCAGGGCCTCGATCGTCTTCTCTCGAGGCAGGACGGGGCCACTCATCCAGGCTTGCACGGCGCGCATACGCCGCGCCTTCTCGTCGCGCCGGGTCGTCCAGGACTTTCGTTGCTGCAGTATATGTTCGCTCATTCGGCTACTCCTTCTGCCTTTCACTTACGATTAGAGTCTTGTTTTCGTGATTAGGATAGTTGTATGTTTCTATGAGTGTGATGAATTTTGCTAATCAGGAGTGGTCATGGAAATCCGTCAGATTCGCGCGTTTTTGTCCGTTGCAGACACGCTCCACTTCGGCCGTAGCGCAAAGCTCCTTTACCTGAGCCAGCCCGCGCTCAGCCTGCAGATCAAGGCTCTGGAGGAAGAACTCAAAGTAACGCTCCTGGATCGGAACCGTCAGGGCACTTCCCTCACCGAGGCTGGACGAATCTTCCGAGAGAACTCTGCCATTGCCCTGGAACAGCTGGAAGCCGCGGGCCAAAAGGCCCAATGGACCGCTTCGGGCAGGCTCGGTCGGATCCGCATCGGGTTCATCTCCACGGCCGGACAAGAGATCGTGCCAACGCTCATACGACGTTTTCGCAAGCTCTATCCCGACGTCGAATTTTCTCTTCGGAATATCCTCACCAGCGATCAAGTCGGAATGATTCAAAATCGCACTCTGGACGTAGGGTTTCTGCGTTTGCCGATCGAAGAAGTAAGAGGAATCGAGGTGACTACCGTGCATCGGGAACCCCTCGTTGCCGTCCTGCCGTCGAATCATCGGCTTGCCTCCGGGAAAGAGATACGCCTGCGTGAGCTTCGAGGAGAGAAGTTCGTTATGTACGAACGGCACTTCGCCCCGGGATTCCATGACTTTCTGGCCGGCATACTCAACCGTGCCGGAGTGGTTCCGGATGTCTCCCAAACGGCGAGCGAAATGTCGACACTTGTCTCGCTAGTGGATTCCGGACTGGGTATTGCGGTTCTGCCTGCTTCTGCTGTGAAACAACGCATTGCGAAGATTGCCATCTGCTCGATCGCCGACAAAATTCCCCCGTCTGAAATCGGAATGATCTTTGCGAAACAAGCTAACGTTCCGGCCATCGAAAACTTCTGTGATCTTGCTAGAACTCTCTTCCACATCTAAGAGCAGTGTCCAGCGGGGTCAAGGAGAAGCGGGTTCGCCCAGTAGCCGGCCGCCCTAAGCGTTAATGGTTGCTATCTTCTTATCCCTTCTGCCGGCAATTGACTCAACCTGGACTGGTTCGAAGCATCTAGCGCGCGACAAATTCTCCAGCCAGATTTCTCATACTAGCTTGCCTGTTGCGGCAACCGATCTTCCCAGCGCTATCGCTCTCGAAAAATTCAGCAGGAATCGCCAAGTCATGGCGTTTTTTGCCAAGCAGAAGTTAAGAGGCTGTAAAAACGACGGATGGGATTACTCCCAGCCGTCGTTTATGTATATCGTCCTCTGGCAGCGGTCTTACGCGTGCGATAGCTCCAGAGGACGATTCTCCAGGGCCTGCTCGAAGGCACGTTCGATAGCTTCGGCAGCAACGTCAAGCCCACGGCGCTTCGCAATCACGTCTCTGAAATACTGCGCCTTCTCGTTATAACCGGGAGTGTGCAGAACTTTCTGAATCAACTCGTGAAGGCCGTCGATGGTGAGGTCGTCGAGCTGAAGAGCCTCGCCGACTCCGTGGTAGGCGAGGCGAATAGCTACGCCGAACTGGTCATAGCCGATGGGGATCGCCACCATCGGCACGCCCAGTGCGAGCGATTCAAGCGCCGTATTGAGACCAGCATGGGTAATGCAGAGCACTGAACGCTTGAGAAGTTCGAGCTGAGGGGCTTTGTCGACGACGATTACGTTGGACGGGATGGGACCGAGATCAGCGAGATCGATATTGCTCCCCTTAGAGAGAACGACCTGTATTTCAGGCATCCGTCCGACTGCGGGCAGAATGGTTTTATAGATGCTATCGAGGCCGTTGACAAGGGTCCCCAGGGAGGCATAGACCAGGGGCCTGCCATCCAGCTTCTCCCAGGGAAACGGGATGGGCTCGCGGCCTGCATCGTCGAAGAAGGGTCCGGCGTAGTGGAACTGCGGAGGCCAGGGAATGCCGGGCAAGTCGAACTCTTTGGGCGTTTGCGACACGACGGCTACCGCGTGCCTGGAGACCGTTGCAGCGGGATCGCTCCAGTCCAGCTTCAATCCGGCTCGCTCCGCGTATTCTTCCGCGAGAGGTTGCACAATACCGAAAAATGCGTTGTCGCTCTTTTTGAGGTCCTCGGTATTACGCACACGCGCCTCGGGTGTGTCCTCGTACCTCCCCGACACAACAGAAGGAAGCGTGGCACCGGAAAAGTCGATATTTAAGATGGCCCATACATGCGCATAGGGGATGCCCAGGCTCATGGGAACAACCTCGAGGTACATGTGGATCGTGTCGAACACCAGCGCCTCAACACCTGTTTCAGCGATTACGCGCGGCAGATGCTGCGATGCCAACTGGAACATGGCCCTTCCCGCCCCCTGAATGGTCCAGCGGGTCGTCTCCATGCCGTGGAGCTTTGCAGCCGGGGCGAGGATACCCGCGGATGATCCTGCAGGAAGTTCCTCTTCACAGTAGGAGACGAAATTCAGCCCAGCGGCGCGGGCGTAGGGGCCGACATCAGGAATTCCGATGAAGACGATCTCGTGTCCGCGGAACTGTAATTTGCGGGCTAGCGCGATCATCGGATTGAGGTGACCGGTGAGCGGCATACTAATAAAGCCAATTTTCATTTGTAAGACTCTCTCTCTTTGTGGTGTTTGCGCCCGGCAGAAGCAACTGCGGGTACGGCCCAGAGGGCGTCGGCGAACGTGTTTCCGCGCACTAAGAGAAACACGGAAGAGGGAGGCTTATTCCATTTTATTTCCGACCAGTCGGTATATTTTAGCTCTTACGAGAAGCCAGCCTGTCTCCAGGCTGGCGTGGTATTGCGAGGAAAGGACCAGATCATTACTTCATTGGGGAAGATCGAACAAAACGACAGGAGGACTCAGAAACACTTACCAGGGCAGTTCTTTCCCGAGGTGAATGAACTTTCCGTTGGGGCCGTCCTCACCGATCAAGGCAAGTTCGACGCTGGTCTTGGCTCCATCCACGATCTCCATCTGGGCGTGCTGCGTGCCCAATTCGGTCTTCACCCATCCCGGATGAGCTGAATTCACCTTGATGTTGGTGGACTTCAGCTCGGCAGCCAGGTGAACCGTGAATTGATTCAGCGCAGTCTTCGATGCGTTATAGGCGAAGGCCTTGAATGGCGAAATAGGGCTTCCCGGCATCGATTGCAGCGTAAGAGAGCCCACGATGCTCCCCAGATTTACGATTCGGCCTGCAGGGCTCTTCTTCAGTAGAGGAAGGAACTCGCGCGTGATGGCGACAACGGAGAAGAGGTTTGCATTGAAGACCGACTGCAGCTCTTCTTCTGTCGTCTCGATGGTATGGGCATTCAGCAGGCCCCCCTCACCTCCAACGCCGGCGTTGTTAACAAGGATGTCGAGTTTGCCGAACTTCTCGGCCACAAAGCTGGCAGCCGCCTTTCGGTCCGTATCCTTGGTGATATCCAGGCCTACGGGATAGGCTTCGATGTTCTCCGCCACCAGTTTATCCGCGGCCTCCTGCGCAGCCTGCGCCGTCCTGCCGCCGACAATGACCGCAATCCCCTTCTGCCCTAACTGGCGTGCCGTTTCAAGGCCAATTCCACGAGTTGCTCCAGTAACGAGTGCTACTTTCTTATCGCTAGGCATCTATCTGCCCTCCTGAGTGAATTGGATGGAGATCTCCTGAAGGTGATTCTTAAAATCGACCAGTCGGAAGTATTTACAAGAGAATACCATCCAGATTCTTCATAGTAACTTTCCCGTTGCGCTAAGAGATCTCCGCATCAGGATCGCTGCCGAAAAACATCAGGAATAGCCAAACCATGATGCTTTTCGCCAAGATTGCCGCCTCATCCGAGACTAGCTTCAGAATGGAACAGGATCGCGAGTGTCGATGTGGCGCGGGATGGGGCACGATTGCTCAGTCCGTATGGGCACAGGAGCGCACAGACGGCTCTCGAATCTGGGCGCATCCGAGAGAAAGATCATGCCAGCATTCAAGTTTGTTCGAAATGTAGTGACAACCGCGATCAGCGTTCCCGCTGTCAAGGCGCTGGCGAGAGACTAGGCTTTTCCGTAGGTCAGGGTATCTAGATACGCGTTCATATGTTTTCCAGCTCTTTCGAGGAAACCCGACTTCTTATCGAACCGGTCCAGGACCATGGCTCCTTCAAAGAGCGATATCAAGAGGGCTGCCACGTCTTCCGGTTCGACGCCTGCCCGGATCTCCTTACGGGCCTGTCCTTCCGCCACAGTGTTCTGAAGGTATAGACGCCATTGCTTGAGAGCATTCCGCGCTACCTTCTTGAGCGCCGGATTACCGTCATCGCTGTCGACAATGGTGTTAATCAAAGGACAGCCGCCTGAAAACTGGGGGAGCGATACCAGATGATCGACGTGTAGTTTCAGCTTTTCAATCGCATTCGCGACGGTATCCATCCTGGCGAGCCGGGCACTGCTTGTCTCCTTCCAGGCATATTCGAAGGCGGCAATGGCGAGGGCCTCTTTATTGGGGAAATGGCCGTACAGGCTACCTTTTTCCAGACCGACCGCCTCGACGATATCCTGCATGGAGCAGCCATCGAAGCCTTTTCGATTAAAAAGGGGTGCCGCTTTCACGATAATCCGGTTCCGCGTTTCTGTTCCTTTGCTCATATGTGATCTACTGTGCCTACTTCATCGTTTTGCATGCAACACTATAGTAGACGGTGAATGGACCTCAAACTGCGACGTAGCAACCACTCTCGCTCGTGGCAGCGCCTCATCCATCCATGGGTTCGAATTACCCATACCAGCACGGCCTCCTATACCTGAGCTTTTAGAGCGTACTGAAAAGAAGCGCAAAGAGTCTTGCTCGGCCCGCTCCAGTTAAGGCCGAACAACCCTAAAAGGCAGCCACCAATATGGATCACTCCATCAACATCCCAACCGTCTGGAATGGACTTGCCGAAGCCATGTATTTGAAGGATTCGCCGACGGCGAACGTCAGGCTATCCGAACTTGCCGCATTCTCATTTGGCAGATTGCAAAGCAGCGAAGGTCTCGCGGAAATTGCGCAACCGCTCGTTGGGGAGCACGGCTACATTGTTGTGCTGCAACTCAAGACGATACCTTTCATCGAACAATTCCTGGGCGGAAAGAGAGTGTCGAGTGGCTCTTATCCCGTTGGAGCGGTCAGTGCCATCGACCTGCAAAATGAACCTGCGTGCTTTCTCCCCAATCCCTTCGACGCGTTAGTGCTGTATGTCATGCAAGCGGCTCTGGATGAGATTGCCTATGACCATCAACTCCCCCGGGTGGAGCAGTTGACCTGGCCCCACGGAACAGTTGATCCCGTTGTCCACCATCTCGGGCAATCTCTCCTCTCTTCGCTCGATCACCCCACTCACACTTCGAAGATCTTTTTAGACCATGTTCTGCACGCCTTGAACTGCCATTTTGTATGTTCTTACAACACTGCTGCAAAATCGATCCCACCCCTTCGGGGTGGACTCGCGCCCTGGCAGATGCGAAGAGCCACCGAGTTGCTGGACACTCATATCGATGGGAACATTGCCCTTCGAGAGGTTGCGGAGGCCTGCGACTTATCCTTAGGCCATTTCGCACGAGCCTTCGCAAAGAGCTTTCGCAAGCCGCCTTATAGGTGGTTGATCGAACGGCGTGTAGAGAGGGCAAAGCATTTTATGATCCACTCGCAACTGTCACTAGCCAACATCGCTACTCTGTGTGGATTTGCGGATCAATCTGCGCTCACCCGCTCCTTCAAACGAATACAAGGGATGAGTCCGGGGATATGGCGAAGGAGAACCACTGGCGATAGCAGAGAGTCATACAATTCAAACAATGGCGATCACTTCTATATGTAATGAACTGGCTTGCCACCCGATCGTTCATTTACAGTCGTTCCAAGACTTTCTCCGGAGGTAAATCGATGCCTCATTCCCTGGGCCACCTAAGTTCCCCAAGAGCGATCTCGGCAACGCGCCGTGATTTTCTGCGCGGAACCATCGGCGCCCTCTCGCTGGCCTCGATGCCGCGTAGTTTGACCGCTCAGACATCCATATTACGGGCGACACAGAAGACGATCCTGGTGACCTTTGGGGGGGGAGCGCGCGACGAAGAGACCTTCGCCGAGGAAGGCCAGGAGAATATCCCGAACCTTCTGCGTACCCTGCTCCCACAGGGGACCTTCTTCAGCCAGGTCATCAATGCCGGCATTCTCGGCCACTACGTTGCGACGGCAAGCATCGTGACTGGAAGCTACGAGCGATTCGACAACTTCATCGCGCAGGCTCCGCCTAACCCGACACTCTTCGAGTACTACAGAAAAGGTCTGCGCCGCCCGGCGACCGATACGTGGGTCATCGCTCCTAGCAATGGCTTTCAGCGCATTGGCAGCAGCAGCCACAAAAACTTTGGGCCAGAGTATGGCGCCGGAGTGATTCTTCCCAAGCGACTGCTGGCAGCCGCACTGCACGACAACAAGGCGACGGACGGTGAGGCGCTCTCCCATCTGCTGCAGGACAGCTACGAGATGCCCGAGTACCAGCCACTGCAATCGGGGATGGACCGCGAACTGCATCTTGACATGCTGGAGTCGTCGCTGCGGCTCTCCGTGCAGGATTTCGTACAGAAGGCTCGCAGCCTCGACAGTGCCGATGAGCTCTCGATCTACATCACGCGACAACTCATGAAGCAGCAGGCTCCTTCCTTAATGATGCTGACACTGCACGATATGGACATCGCACACTCCGGCTCCTACTCGCTGTATGTGGATGCAATTCAACGGGCCGACCGCCTCTGTGCGGAGCTATGGAACATGGTGCAGACTGACCCCGAGTACAAGGACCGCACCACGCTTTACATCATGCCCGACTTTGGCCGCGATGCCGATAACGACCCCGCGGGTAACGGCTTCCAGCATCATCGAACGGGAGGTGCGATGGCCCGTACGACGTGGATGCTGGCGCTGGGACCGCATCTGCGCCAAAACACGATTGTGGACCATCCGATCGAGTCGATAGACCTGGTTCCTACCATCGGCAGCTATCTCGGCTTTGAAACAGCCTCCACCGGCAAAGTCATTCGGGAGCTTCTATGACACCGGATCAGCTTGTCGCCTCATCGTTTGACGGATACCCTGCCGCCGCACGCAGGTTCGCAGTGGAGCATCTTTCTCTGCTGCAGCGGCTTCCACTGGTGGTGTGTCCCTCCTTCCTACAGCAGATCCAGAACCTGGATACGAGCTTTCCAGCCGAGAAGGAATCGTTGCGGTGGCAATGCGACTCCCTGCAAAAGCTTGCGCCCGAGAGATACTCCGCGCTGGCCAGCCCTCTCGCGGCACTTTCAATCCCCCCGTCTCTTCAATCTTTGGACTGGGTACATTCGCCCGCAAGCTTTATTCCCGAACTTACCGCCTATCTATGGTCCAGCGGACAGATTAACCAGTTCCGGCTTGCGGCAAGCGCACTCTTTGCCTCCGTCCCCAGCCGCGAGGACACAACGCATCGGCTCGTGTTCGTGATGCTTGGGCAGGGCGCCCAGGTCGAGAGTGGAAAGGTTCTCCGGAAGCTGAGCAAACAAGGAGTCTTCTTTAGCTCTCTGAAGACCGATACGGCTTTTCAGGATATCCGCCGGGCTATAGAGTCGCACGCCTCCAAAGCCAGCGCCCCGTATGCGAATTGGTACGTGGATGGAAGCGTGATCTCTGATGAGATAGCGAACAAGCTTCCGAATACAACCGCAGTCAGCTATACGGGCCTGTCCAAACTTCGCGAACGAGTGCTGGAGAGGATGCAGGTAGCTCTTCCCAGCAGCAGCGGAGGAGCCGAACAGATACATACCCGGCTCATCGGCACGTCGTGGCGTGACGTAGGAGCCTCGGAGATCACCAGCGACCCCGTGCTCCAACGCTTCTACACGGAACTCTTCACAGAGAGCTCAGGCCCGCAGATCTTTAGTACAAGTTTTGTGCAGTGGGCCGGTCGCGAGCTCATTCGCAGAGCACAGCCGCAGACACTGCTGTTACGCTACACGCCACGCCAGAGCCACCGTGAGATGAGCGAGATGTTCGCCTCCGTGACACCCTCGTCCTTCGATCCACAGGGCTCCTTCCGCGATGCCGAGATGGGCGCCTACTACAACTGGATCGAGATGAATCGAATCGCTGCTCCTGGAAAACTTACGTTCATGGCATGGGTCGAGAACAAACCTTTCGCCGTGATCGTAGGAGCCGGTACGCCGGCAGGAACAATCTGCGCTACCCCCATGAGCATTACCGAAGCCCTGCAGAACTTTGGGTAAAGAACTTTGAAGAAAGAAAAAGGCTCCCCCGCGATGTTCCGCGAGGGAGCCTTTCCTTTACAGGGTTAGAAGGTGAGACGGCCCGCCACCTGGATGGAACGCGCATCCGTGATGATGCCCGAGAAGCGTGTGTTCGTGATCTGCTGGCTGGAACCACCCGAAAGACCGGTTCCAGGATTGCCGAACGAGGGAGTATTCAGGACGTTGAACCCATCCGCGCGAAGCTGGAACGCCGCGTTGTGGAAAGGCAGAGCGAACGTCTTGAACAGTGAGACGTCCACGCGATTGAAGCCAGGCCCAAAGAGTCCTACGCGGCCACGGGGGCCAGAGGGAATGAGACCAGCCTGAGCTGCATTGATGGTGTTGGTCGCCGAGGTTGCTCCTGAGGAAACGACCTCGGGCGGATTGACATAGGAGCAGGGGTTGAACCACTGCTGCAGCGTGCGTGTCTTGCTCGCGCATTGGAACTGAGCCTGCTGCGGGCTGGCCGAAGAACCGGCAGCCGTTGGGCTGTAGCCGTAAGGTGCGCCCGGAGTGAATGGATCGGCAATCTTGTAGGGATAGCTCGAACCCTGGTTGCTGGAGGTCAGGAAGACCGGGTTACCGCTCTGCGCCTGGAAGATAAGACTCGTCTTCCATCCGCCAACCACTTCATCGGCCAAACGGCTTTGGTTCAGGAACTGCTTACCTCGACCGAAGGGCAGATCGTATTGGCCATTCAGCGTGACGCGATTGTGAACGTCCTGAGTGCAATCGCCATAGTCATAACGAATACCCAGAAGATTGGGGTTGCGGTACCCGCCTGCGGCGCTCTGTCCAATAGGACCGAAGGCATCGTCAAGGCAGTGAGCCCAGGTGTAGCCCGCCAGGAAGTACAGTCCATGGCCGGCATGTTTTTCGAGCTTGGCCTGCATGGAGTCATATCGTCCAATGCCCTCGGACGTTACATCCACCACACTAAAGTCGTGGAACGGCTGATAGAGTTGGCTATTCGCACCGGCCGGCACATACCCCGGATAGGTGTTGGCGTCAAAGGTAGCGCGAAGGTGCTTGCTCTCATTCCCCTGATAGCCAATCGTGAACGTCAGCGTATCGGTGAAAGAGTGCTGCAGGGTCAGGTTATAGGCCGTGGTATAGGCGCTCTTGGCATTCTGATCCTGAGAGTAGATCGTTCCGATGCCTGACGCGTTGGCAAGAGCCGCAGGACTGCTTGCGGCATTGCCGAAGCCAGTTTCCAGGGTCTGTCCGTTCGTCGGGCAGGTAACGGCACCATTGAGGTTGTAGCACTGGTTAGGCGATGGAATGAAGCTGGCGTTGACGAAGAATGGAGCGTTGTACGCGAGGTTCACACCAAGACCGATATTCTCGAGACCGCCATAGAAGATACCCCCGCCTGCGCGGAGCACCGTCTTCGGATCGAGCAGATAGGAAAGACCGATGCGGGGAGCGAAGTTATACCTGCGAGGGTTCACAAGGTAGTCATTCGAGGTGTACTGGATCGCAATGTTGTTCGCCGCCAACGTATTGATCAATGTGGGCGAGAAAGGAAAGCTTTGCTGCGAGGACGGAACCAAGAGCGTACCCGTGCCCTGGTTCATCCCAGCATAGTTGCCGACGAAGTTCGCCTGCTCGTTATGTAGCTCGCGAATCGGCTGGGTGTATTCCCATCGAATGCCAAGATTGAGCGTGAACTTGGGAGTTACCTTCCAATCGTCCTGCACGAAGGCAGAGTAGTACCACCGCAGATCGGTAAAGGGAGCTACCGTGCTCAGACCTGAGTTATTCATATCGTCGAGCAGGTAGTCCGCAAGACCCGAACCGGTGTAGTGCGCGTTCAGATCAGCAGGGTTTTCGGTATAGGCTCCTGTGAAGTTCTGATAGCCGAGACCATTGGGAGGCTGCAAACCGTAGAAACGGATGTGCTGGAAGTTGATGCCGGTCTTCAGTGTGTGCCGACCAAGCTGCTTGTTTACGTTGTCGATGATCTGCAAGACGTTCTGCAGTTCGCTGGAAGGAAGGTAGCCGGCGGTGCCGATCTGGCTGGCTGCGTCGTTGCCACTGTGCGAGTCACCAAAGTTGGTTTGCGGTAAACCGCCCAGATTTGCGATCCCGGTCGGAATACCACCGAGGCCAAGCGATGAGGCGAAGTTGGTATTGGCTGCATCCGGTCCCAGGTAGGCAGCAAACAACCAGTTGTAACCTACTCGAAATTCGTTGGACAAAGTGGAGCTGAAGAAATGGGTCTCGGAGAACACGCCACTCTTGGAATAGTTCGATTCCTGACCGGTGCTGCCGAAGCCACCTCCATCAAGCTGGCCAAGAGGCGGTGCAATGTTCTTGGGACTGTTGGAATAGCTGTAGCGTCCGAACATCTGATCCTTGGACGAAAAGTTGTAGTCCAGTCGAACATCGTATTGTGTCGTGTTGCTACCGATCGCAGTGGCCGGTACCGTGTAGTTTTTGAACGTCTGGTGCGCTCCGCCCTGGTTGGGCAACGGATACAGGCTTAGAACCTTCAGCGCCGCAGCATCCAACTGTGCGGGGCAAATGACGTTCTGCGCTCCGTTGCAGGTCAGATACCGCGGAGTGGAGCCGGGAGTCGGCATAGTGCCGCCGATGGACGTTGTAGCATTGCCGCCCGGAAGAAACAGGTCGACCGCTCCAACGCCATTGGTGTTATTGGGATCCAGCAGTTCGCTAAAATCGCCAGTGCGTTCAAGGGCTGTAGGCACCGTATAGTTCGCCTGAGGAGGGTTATAGCTCGAGATGCGAGTCCCTTCCGCATCGGCAAAGACGAAGATCTTGTCCTTCCAGATCGGTCCGCCGAGGGTCGCGCCAAACTCGTTCAGATGATACGCCGTCTTGGAATTGGGAGCCGTAAAGTAATCCTGCGCGTTCATGCGATCGCTGCTGTAGTACTCCCAGAGGCTGCCGTGGATGGTGTTCGATCCGCTCTTGATGGAAGCATTGATGGCAGCGCCTGTGCCGCGACCCAGTTCGGCGCTATAGTCACTGCTCTCGACCTTGAACTCAGCGAGAGCGTCGGGCGGGGGACGTACGGCGTAAGTAGCGCCGTTCAGAAAGTCCTGCATGTTGGAGTTGTTATCCACGCCGTCAAGAACGAAGTTGTTCTGCGAAACGCGATTACCGTTGGAGGTGAAGTCGCCTGCACCGGCAACCTGCGTGAAGCCCTGGTTGGGAGCGGCAACACCGGTGGTGAGCTGCGCAGCGAACACATAGTTGCGTCCATCGAGCGGCAAGTCGTTGAGCACAGCAGCGGAGAATACCTGGCCGGTCGATGCTTCTTCCGTCTGCAGGTTGGTTTCCGCGTTCACCGTGACGGTGTCACTGACTGCGCCCGGTTTGAGCGTAATGTTCAGGCCGACCGTCTGGCTCACATCGACATGGATGTTGTCCTGCACCTGGGAGTTGAACCCCGGAGCGGCGACTGTGAGCTTATAGTTGCCGATCTTGACCGGAACGAAGTTGTAGGCACCTGACCTGTCGGACTCGCGAGTCAGCGTCAGGTTGTTGTCCTTGTTGATGAGTGTGACGGTCGCTCCAGGAATTACCGCCTTGTCCGCATCGCGGACGATTCCGGTGACAGACCCCTGATCGACCTGCGCTTGAACAGTTGTCGTGCCCCCAATTACCACGAGAGACGAAATAAAGAGGAGTGCTGATTTACAAAAGCGCATTCCCTGGGACCTCACAAGTAGATTTAGCTGGAACAGACGTATAACCAAGCTGGGCTAATTCGTCTTCCATCCCGAACTTTGTTGCGTATTAGAAACAACTACGGCAACTGCGCATACAAAGTCAATCGCGTTTCAGGCGATCTGATTGCTCAAAAAGCAACTGATTTTTCTCTATTCTGTTCAATTATTGGGGTATTAGTGCAAGAATAGCCGTAATGAAAAATTTTTCCCCTGCAAAAAAATATTTTCATAAGTTCCTCGCCATCACCCTTCTCCCCCTCCTTTCGGGTGCCGTGAGAGGCCAGGTCGCAACAGCCTCAGCAGCCCCCCTTACCGTGGGCACAAGCGGGTTTCTTCTCAAGGACAAACCCTTCCGTATCGTCTCGGGCGAGCTGGAGTACGCCCGAATCCCGCGACCGTACTGGCGCGACCGGCTGCGAAAAGCCCACGCCATGGGCCTCAATGCAATCACCATCTATGTTTTCTGGAACATCCATGAACCGACGCCGGAAGTCTACGACTTCTCCGGGCAGAACGACGTGGCGGAGTTTGTCCGTGAAGCGCAGCAAGAGGGCCTGTACGTCATCCTGCGGCCAGGGCCGTACGTTTGCGCGGAGTGGGATTTAGGCGGCTATCCCGCCTGGCTGCTGAAGGATCATGAGATGAAACTGCGTAGCCTGCAGCCGGAGTTCAAGGCAGCGGCAACACGCTGGATGCTTCGTCTGGGCCAGGAACTGACTCCCTTACAGGCAAGCCGAGGCGGCCCGATCCTCGCGGTGCAGGTCGAGAACGAGTACGGTTCCTTCGGCGACGATCACGAATACATGAAGTGGGTGCATGAGCTTGTGCTCCAGGCAGGCTTCGGAGGCTCCCTGCTCTATACCGGCGACGGAGCTGATGTGCTCAAACAGGGGACATTACCCAGCGTCTTCGCGGGCATTGATTTCGGCACAGGGGACGCAGCGCGCTCCATCAAACTGTATAAGGCGTTCCGGCCCCAAACACCTGTTTATGTCGCCGAATACTGGGACGGATGGTTCGACCACTGGGGCGAAAAGCACCAGCTTACGGATGCTGCCAAGCAAGAGACCGAGATCCGTTCCATGCTGGAGCAAGGGGACTCCATCAGCTTGTACATGGTGCATGGCGGCACGAGCTTCGGCTGGATGAACGGAGCCAACAACGATCACGATGGCTATCAGCCCGATGTCTCCAGCTACGATTACGACGCGCCTCTCGACGAGTCCGGCCGGCCTCGGCCCAAGTACTTTCGACTGCGCAACATCATCAACGAGATTACGAACCAGACGCCGATTCCGGTGCCAGACTCTCCTCCACTTATCACCGTTCCAGCGATCCATCTGGACGAGGCTCAGTCACTGTGGAACACACTGCCGAAGGCGATTGAGTCAGAGGCTCCGTTGTCCATGGAGGACGTAGACCAGAGCTATGGCTACATTCTCTACCGGACAAAGATCAATGGCTTGGGTACCGGTCAGCTTACCTTCAACGAGCTACACAGCTACGCAAGAATTTACGTGGATGGAAAGCTCGCAGGCGTGCTGGACCGCCGCCTTGGACAGAAGAGCCTTCCGCTACAGATAACCGGAACCCATCGCCTCGACATCCTCGTAGAGAACTCCGGGCGCATCAACTTCAAACCGATCATCCGCACCGAGCGCGCCGGCGCTCTCGGCCAGATCTCCTTCAAGGGTGCAGCGCTCAACCACTGGAGCATCTATCCCCTGCCCTTTGCTCCACCGCCGGAAAAGGGCTACAAGAAGAATGTTTGTACGGGCCCCTGCTTCTACCATGCGGAGTTCTCCACCCCGAACCCCGGGGACACATTCCTCAATACCGAGCAGCTCGTTAAGGGCGTGGTGTGGGTGAATGGACATCTCCTCGGCAGGTTCTGGGATATTGGACCGGCCGGCGCTTTGTACGTTCCGGGGGTGTGGCTCCATCAAGGGAAAAACGAGCTTACCGTGTTCGACCTCAACGGAGGGCGTAATCTGCAGATCGAAGGTCAGGACCACGCTACCTACTTTGAGCCAAAACCTGAATCCGTCACCCCGGTTAACACTGCTCCCAAACCCTAGCTAGACTTTCAGGCCAAGGCATACGCTACGAGGCGAGCTGGTGTGCTCGCGCTGGTGCTCAACCGCGGCAAGACAATATTCATTTTTTGACAGGAGCATTATGAATCGTTCGTGGACCAAGAAGGCTGTTAGTGGAAGCCTGGTGCGGGTTGCCAGTGCCTTGTTGTTGATCTCTGTTCCGTGCCCGGCGCTATTGGCGCAGAACGCGGTTGACCTCAAGCCGACCCCGCAGCAGACCGAGTGGCAGGATATGGAGTTTGGCGTCATCCTGCACTTCGACACGAACACCTTCCTCAACCAGGAGTGGGGCGACGGAACAGCGAGCCCGAAGGTCTTCAACCCAACAAACTTCAATCCCGACCAGTGGATGAAGGCCATCAAGGCTTCAGGTGCGAAGTATGTGGTGATGGTAGCCAAGCATCACGATGGTTTTGCTCTCTGGCCGACGGGACAAACCGACTACAGCATCAAGCAAAGCCCCTGGAAAGATGGAAAAGGAGACGTTGTGCGCGAGGTGGCAAACGCCGCACGGGCCAACGGTCTGAAGTTCGGCATCTACCTTTCGCCGTGGGATCGCCACGAGCCGAAGTACAAGGATCCGGCAGCGTACGACAAGTACTACAACGCGGAGCTTGAAGAGTTGGTTACGAACTATGGCGACCTGGCCGAGTTCTGGCTGGATGGTGCAGGCAGCACCGGCAGGACCTACAACTTCCCACGCATCATCGAGACCCTGCGCACCTATCAGCCGAACACGATCGTGTTTGCAGATACTTCTCTGTTTGAGTACGGTGATGCACGCTGGGCCGGCGATGAGTCAGGCAAGATCGAATATCAGAACTGGAACGTCATCGATCGTCACGGGTATCTTCGCTGGCGTCCCGTCGAAGTAGATACACCGTTGCGCAAGTTCCACTGGTTCTGGCACCCGAATGATGAAGCCTCGCTGAAGAGCGTGGACGAGTTGATCGACAGCTACGAAAACTCGGTCGGCCACGGCGGCCAGTGGATGCTGGGCGTTGCTCCCGACAATCGCGGCTTGCTGCCGGATGTCGATGTCGCCCGGCTCCGCGAGCTCGGCGCAACCATCACCTCGCGCTACGGCAATGGATTGCTTCATCCGCAGATGACCACGGATGCCAACGTAGCCAAGGCCCTCGACGACGACGCGTCTACCTTCTGGAGCGCACCGGCTGACTCGCATTCAGCGACACTTGAAGTGCAGTTGCCGCATGCCATGACGTTTGACCACGCACTCACCATGGAGTGGCTCGTTGAAGGTCAGCAGGTGCAGCAATACAGCATCGATGCCTTCGTCGATGGCACATGGAAGACGGTAGTTTCGAGCTATGCGATCGGGCACAAGAAGATCGATCACTTTGCCCCGGTAAAGGCACAGCGAGTGAGACTGCATATCCTGACCAGTGCCGGCGTTGCACGCATTCGGACCTTTCAGATTTACTCATTGGATGGCGCGAAGGTAGAAGCGGCAAGATAGATCG
Organism: Granulicella mallensis MP5ACTX8; assembly: GCF_000178955.2. Classification (NCBI taxonomy): domain Bacteria; kingdom Pseudomonadati; phylum Acidobacteriota; class Terriglobia; order Terriglobales; family Acidobacteriaceae; genus Granulicella; species Granulicella mallensis. The sequence goes on from NC_016631.1 coordinate 4,371,318, forward strand.
AAGTGGGGAGTGGTCCATGACACGGGCCACTCCGTTCTCTACCAATGAGCATTCGCTGGTAGACGCAAGGCAACTCGCGGAATCTGGAAAGTAGCGAACGATGAAGAAACAACGCAAATTGGGAATGGCCATTGGGCTCGTCTGGGTCTGCACCGCCTGCTTTGGGCAGGAGGTTTGTTCGAACAAACAAACCCCGCAGCAGATTGACGCCCGCATCGACGAGCTGATTGCGAAGATGACGGTGTCGGAACGTATTGCCCAGTTGCAGGATCGTGCGCCCGCCATAGAACGCCTTGGTCTGCCTTCGTACAACTGGTGGAACGAGGGACTTCACGGCCTGGCACGTGATGGCTATGCCACCGTATTTCCGCAGGCGATTGGGCTAGCCGCGACGTGGGATGCCCCTTTGCTGCACGAGGTGGGTGACGTCGTTTCGACGGAGGCACGTGCGAAGTTCTACAGCCATGGCGGAGAGAATACTCCTCGCTTTGGCGGACTTACCGTGTGGTCGCCCAATATCAACATCTTTCGCGATCCGCGCTGGGGCCGAGGGCAGGAGACCTACGGCGAAGATCCGTTCCTGACTGCAACGCTCGGAACACAGTTCGTGGAAGGCGTGCAGGGAAACGATCCGTTTTATTTGAAGGCAGATGCGACACCGAAACATTTTGCGGCGCATAGCGGGCCGGAGGAAGGCCGCGACAGCTTCAATGCCGTGGTCTCGCCGCACGATCTTGCCGACACATATCTACCCGCGTTCCATGCGCTTACAACCAACGCCCATGCGGCAGCGCTGATGTGCTCCTACAACGAGATCGACGGAACACCTTCCTGCGCCAGCGGCAACAATCTGCAGGACCTCGTTCGCGAGCGCTGGGGGTTCAAGGGTTATGTCGTCTCTGACTGCGACGCCGTTGGCAATATTGCCGGCTACCACCACTTCGCTACCGACAACGCCCATGGCGCAGCGGACGCGCTGAACGCAGGCGTAGATCTGGACTGCGGCAATACCTACGCCGCCCTGTCGAAGAGCCTCGATCAGAATCTGACAACGGAAGCGAAGCTGAACCAGGCGCTGCACCGCCTGCTGCTGGCGCGGGTACGGCTGGGAATGCTGGACCCGCTGTCGTGCTCACCCTATCGCGACATCGGAGCGGAAGAACTCGATTCGCCCGCACACCATACGCTTGCGCTGCGCGCGGCGGAGGAATCCATTGTGCTGCTGAAGAACGATGGAGTTCTTCCGCTACAGGCCTCAACACAGAAGGTATCGGTGATAGGTCCTACCGCCGACATGGTCAAAGTGCTGGAGGCCAACTACCACGGCACCGCTCTTCACCCCATCACTCCGCTGGACGGCTTTCGTTCCCGCTTTCACGATGTGAGCTACGCACAGGGCAGCCTGCTGGCGGAGGGTGTCTCTGCGCCGGTACCACGCAATGCGCTACGCGTTGCTGCGGCTCCAGGCTCCTCTGCCGGGCTCCAGGCTGAGTACTTCGATAAAGCCTCTTTGGAGGGCACGCCCGCATTCCAGAACACAGCGGAGAAGATCGACTTCGACTTGAATCGCGCGAGCTTTCTGCCTGCGCTCAAGTCCAAGCAGTACGCCGCCCGCTGGACGGGCTTTCTCGTTCCTCCGGCGGCAGGTTCCTATACGCTTCGGGTCAACATAGAGCGTTGCTGGGACTGCACCACGCACGATGGCTTCCGTCTGTTCGTAGACGACAAGCTTGTGCTGGAGAACCACGGAGCGAAAGGGGATGCCGACCACAAAACGTTCGACTTCGTCGACACCGCACCCCACGCGATTCGACTGGAGTACCTGCATACCGGTGAAGATGACGGCGTGGCGCTCGAATGGGAGCCTCCCGCAGCAGCACTACTGGATCAGGCCGTGCAAACCGCGGCAAAATCCGATGTCATCGTCGCGTTTGTTGGCCTCTCTCCCGATCTCGAGGGCGAAGCACTGCAGCTTCGGCTGAAAGGCTTCAACGGAGGCGATCGCACCAGCCTGGATCTGCCTGAGGCACAGCGCACACTCCTCAGCCGTCTCACCCAATTGCACAAGCCGGTCATCATCGTACTTACGTCAGGGTCGGGAGTGGCGCTCGGTCCAGAGGCAAAGGATGCAGCCGGAGTGCTCGAGGCCTGGTACCCAGGTGAAGCCGGTGGAGAAGCTCTTGCAGGCATACTGGCCGGCAACGTAAACCCGTCCGGTCGCCTGCCTGTAACCTTCTATCGTTCCGTGGATGACCTGCCAGCCTTCACGGACTACAGCATGGCACACCGCACCTATCGTTATTTCGACGGTCCAGTGCTGTTCCCTTTCGGCTATGGACTCAGCTACAGCCACTTTCAATATGGACAGCTACGGTTATCGACTCACATGCTCAAGACGTCCGAACCGCTGGTGGCAATGGTGACAGTACACAACGAGAGCCAGCGTGAGGGCACTGAGGTAGCGGAACTCTACTTGCAGCCGCCCCAGGCTTCCGGAGCTCCGCGACTCACACTTCAGGGGGTGCAGCGCGTTGCGTTGCGTCCGGGAGAAACACGTGAACTTACATTCAAGTTGGCGCCCGGCCAACTGAGTACAGTTGATACCTCTGGCGCAAGGACGGTCCGAGCGGGTGAGTACAAGCTTTTCGTGGGCGGAGTGCAGCCGGACTTGAACGTGAGCAAGGGCGTCGCGTTCAGGATCGAAGGAGCATCGCTCCCGCAGTAAGCCATCTGCCGATCGCGCTATCGCGATCGGCAGATATCAAACCTAGGCTTTTGGCGCTGCACTGAATATTTCGACAAGCCTGTCTGCAATGATCTTGTCTTCGCCTTCTTTCAACTGCCAGACGGCAAATCCAAACGTATTTGGATTCTTCGCTGCACGTTCAGCACGTTTCGGCTTTGCTGCTTTAGCGGTGGACTTATCCGAATTTGCGTCGGGGTTCCGTCCCCGCATGCCACCGGAATCAGCGCCCATGCTTCCAATTCCGACGGGCTGCGTAGCTGCCAGCTGAAGCATCACCTCGTGTCCCGTGATCGCAAGCTTCGAGGAGTCGATCATCCAGCTATAGCTTGGCGTGACATTTCCCAGTGCCTGCGGGTCGAACTCCCGAGGCTGGGCTTTGACACCGAACTTTGCTACCGCGTCAGAGATCACCTGCGCGCGCGCGTCATACATTCTCAACGTTGCGTCGTAGTCCTGATTGACGAATATCTCCAGTGCCTTCAGTAAGCCAAAGATAGTTTCCTTGCCGACCTTGCAGCACCGTCCAATACGGTCTTCCTGCGGACTCATATTCATCAGAGCCCAGTGAATTAACTCTTCTTTGCCTATCAGGATTCCGGATGCCTGAGGTCCGCAGATATCCTTGCCGCCGCTGAAGGTCACCATGTCGAAACCGATCGCTGGATACTCCCAAAGACGCGATACCGGCGGCACATCAGCCGAGGCATCGTTGAAGGTATAGATGCCGTGCTTCCTGGCGATCTCCACGGTCTCCGGCCCACTCACTTTGCCCTTATCGGAGAGGATGTTCGTGAAGTGGATGGCAAGTGTCCTGGGATTAATCGCGGCGATCATCTCCTCTCGCGTTTCGACCTCGATCAACTTTGCGCCAGTCTGGCGTATCTGATGGTCAAAAGCATACCGATGGCTCTTTTGAATGATGACCTCTGTCCGGGGAAAACCTGTTACATCAGGACAGGCCTTGAGGCGAGGCTCAAGATCCTCGGTCATCATTCCGGCATAGCCAACCACCATGGCAGCCGCCGCACCGCCGGTAACGAGACCTGTATATCCCACGGGTGACTTACAGAGCTTGGCAATAAATTTTCCAGCAGCAACTTCCAATTCATCAATCAAGACAAAGTGTTCATTGCCTCGGCGAATAAGCTCCATAACCTCGGGCTTCATCACGGAGCCACCGATTACGGTCACAGTACCCACGATATTGATGAGAGGCTTTACTCCAAGCTCGGCATAGATATCCCCGGTTGAACCTAGCCCTGTGGTGATCGGCACGATAGGATTGCCGTCAATCTTCGACAGGGAGTGTTCGTGTTCGCCCACAAGTAGCTCAGAACCTTTTGCCTCGCGTCCGGCAAATAAACTTCCGCTCGCTGCGCCCAACATAGAAAGAAAGGACCGACGACTCCAACCGAACTTCAAATTCATGCCAGGACTCCGTAGGATCAAGAAGTTTTCCGCAAAGATAGGATGTGGATACGGTAAGGTAAACCGTCCGGAACTGCCAGAGACAAATGACCTAAGCCTCTTCTAGGCCGAATGACCTAGAAGATCATCGCGATATTAGCTGCAAGCGTCTCGCTTCAGACCAGGCAAGACGTTCCTCTTCCGTCAACGGGATCGACAAAGCCCTCTCCTGCTTCCCTGAATCAAAAGAAGTCTGCAAAATAGCCATCCCAGCCAGAGCATCTTCCAGGGGAATCGGCATGGGTTTCAACTTTAGGATTGCGTCCCTTACCCCTGCATAAAAAAGACTTTGGTCTGCCGCAGGAACAGGAATCTCGACTCTCTTGCCTGTGGCTCCTTCATAGAGGACACCGGGATCAGGATCGTACCCAAAGCCCGGCGATCCGGGAAGAACGCCCTGGTTCAATTGCGCTTCCTGAGTATCGGCTCCATACTTTGCCCAGCTCGCGGTCGTCCCATGAATGATGGTTCGCGGACCACCACCGGAAGCGAGTAAGGAAGCGTGCAGGATGACTCGGAGACGATCATAGTTCAGTTGAACATGCGCCCAATCGTCCGTTTTACCGCCAGCACGCATCACTCCGAAGCTTGCATTGACGGAGTGTGGGAGCCCAAAGAGATAGACCGCCAGATCGATAAGGTGCGGACCAAGATCGAACCACAAACCTGCACCCGGCCCGGGGTCTTCTCGCCACCGCTGGCGGACGTTCGGTCGAAATCGATCCATGTGACATTCGAAGTGCGATATCTCTCCAAGCGCGCTGGACTCGATGATGGCCTTGCTCGCGAGGATCTCACTATCCCAACGCCGATTGTGGAAGGCAGTCAGCAACTGTCCCTGTTGACGCGCAAGACTCACCAGAGACCGGGCTTCATCGAGGTCTACCGTAAAGGGCTTGTCGATGACAACGCTTTTGCCGGCACGCAAGGCATCCGCAGCCAGGGGGTGATGGCTATCGTTCGGACTGGCGATCACCACGAGATCGACATCGGCGCGGCTAGCGACTTCGCTGGCGGCACAGACATGGACCCCGGGCAGATCCGCTAAGACAGCCTCCTTCCTGCTAGACCCAACGACAGTTAGCTCGAGCCCCGCTACCGAACGAATCAGTGGAGCGTGAAACACCCTGCCTGCGTAGCCATAGCCGATGAGGGCAACCCGAATTTTCTGCGTTTCGTTATTCATGCTTTGTGACATCTCCATTACCTATCATCGCGTCAGCTTAGGTTGTGGAGCAGTTAGTCTCAACTGCCCTCAAAATCGTAACAACATACAGGCAAAGAATTTTTCTTTAAAACATCTTCCTGGTGGAACTACATGGGCAACCAGAACGTATTGTTCGACGAGAAAGTGAGCGGCTTCACCTTTCGTCCAAATAAATTGTCATACACCTGGGACAAATGCCCTAAGCACTAGAGGCCTCATAGACCTGCTATCGGTTAGAGTGCAAGGGAGATACATATCAAGCCTTTAAAAGATTTGCGAATCGGGAGAATCAACATGGTTGTAGGCCGGCGCACGAGAGTCAGATGGTTTCTGAGTTTCTGGCTCTTCATTCTCAGTGGAGTCGCCTTCCTTGATCGCACGAATATCTCGATCGCGGGGCTTGAAATCAGCCGTGAATTTGGGCTTAGCAATCAGCGCCTCGGTTGGATCTTCTCTGCGTTTCTGATTGGTTATGCCGGCTTCCAGTTACCTGCAGGCTATCTGGCGGCGCGTTTCGGGCCGCGGCGCGTTCTCACCTTTGGAGTGTTCTGGTGGGGCATTGCAACGGCACTTACCGCGGTGATGCCTTCGGGGCTCCCGCATTCGCTCGCGCTCTTTATTGCTGTCAGGTTTGCGCTCGGTGCCGGCGAAGCTGTGATCTATCCTGCCGCCAATCAATTCGTCGCACGATGGATACCGCAGCAGGAACGAGGCTTCGTCAATGGACTTATCTTTGCCGGCGTAGGAGCAGGAAGCGGACTAACCCCACCACTGCTCACATGGATCATTGTCGAGCAAGGTTGGCGCGCCGCTTTCTGGTTCAGCGCCACCATCGGCTTTGCGGCAGGAGCGATCTGGTGGGTCTTTGCGCGCGATACACCCGAAGATCATCCCGGCGTTGCCAGGTCGGAACTGGTCGAGATCAGACAAGGGCTGCAATCAAATTCAGCCGACACCCTGGAGGGGCCGGTTTCACAAGGCACGGCCATCTCATGGAGAGCTATTTTCGCGCGAAAGGATCTCGCAGCCCTGATGGCCGGCTATTTCAGCTTTGGCTATATTGCCTGGGTCTTTTTCAGCTGGTTCTTTCTCTATATGGCGCAGGTACGAGGATTCGATCTAAAGGCCAGCGCCCGTTATGCCATGCTTCCCTTCCTTTGCATGACCGTGTTTAGCCTCGTTGGCGGCGCCCTGTCCGACTGGTTGACCCGTCTTTACGGGCTGCGCGTGGGACGATGCTATCTTGCAGCGTTTTCCTTGTTTTTGACGAGTGTATTCCTCGTACTTGGCTCGCAGGCGAGAAGCCCACAACTGGCTGGCATCATCCTTGCCGGTGGTGCCGGGGCCCTCTATCTTTCGCAAAGCACTTTCTGGTCTGTCTCGGTAGATATTGCCGGTCGCAGCTCAGGTGTTTTCTCGTCCATCGTGAATATGGGAGGACAGATAGGGGGTGCGCTCACGGCTTCTCTCACTCCATGGATTGCACAGCGTTTCGGCTGGACAACATCGTTTGCGGTAGCTGCCGCCTTTGCGATCATAGGTGGCCTTTGCTGGCTTGTCGTCCACCCAGAGAACGCACTGGAAGCATGAAATCGCGACAACGCAGTGTTTTGCGCTTGCAAGAGGTGGTCGAAGTGTGATGCTTTAGGAGCAGTGATACGTCAGCTCAAGTCAACCGTACTGGTATGGCTGTTCGCCATCAGCATTTCAATCAGCCCTTTGATTGGACAAGTTGTTCCTGCGCCAACGACACCCGCGTCCGTTTCGGCTTCCGATGTATCGTCCGGAGCTCAAACAGTGGAGGAGCCAGGAAATAAGCCGAGTGCCATGATTATGGGCTGGTCCTTCACAGGGGAAGAAACTCCCCAAACTACAGCCACCGACAAACCAGCCATCCTGGAACCGGGAAATCCCGGGTTTGTCGTTTTTTTCAATCCGCAGGGGCCAACCTCCCCGACGACGGAGTTTCGTTATCGGCTTATCGGCTACGACCCCGACTGGACCATGACCCGCGAACATATTGCGCACTATAGAAGGCTTTCACCGGGCAAGTACACCTTTGAGGTGCAATCGCGGCAAGGGGGTGGACAGTGGCATTCGCCTGGCGCCAGGCTCTCCGTTGTGCAGCACCCGTTCTTTTATCAAACCTGGTACTTCTACCTGCTTGTCATTCTTGGGCTTGTCATCCTGGTCGCACAGTTGCTTAGTCAACGCGATCAGCTTCTAAAAGGGCAAATGGGCATTGTTCTAGAGGAACGCAATCGTATCGCGAGCGATTGTCACGACACGCTGATGGCGGGCTTTGCAGCTATCTCCTGGCAGCTCGAGGCAACCGCCAAGTTGTTCCGGGACACGGACGAACCGGACACACCGGCAGCAAAGTCCTGTGAACTTGCGCGCAGTATGGTCGCTCATTGCCAGGCAGAAGCTCGACGGATCATCTGGGACCTTCGCGATTCAGAAGAGCTCACCAACATGCTCTCCCAGGCTCTATCGCGTGCCATCACCACCCATCGCCTCAAGGATTCCATCGAGACCACACTTGACGTCCAGGGAAACGAGATACCGATTGCTCCCGGCGCTGTCCATCACCTCGTCTGCATCGGGCAGGAGGCAGTAACAAATGCCATGCGTCATGCCAACGCATCCACCATCCAGATCACCCTGCGCTTTGAAAGCGACTCTCTCAGCTTGAGCATTCGAGATAACGGGCAAGGCTTCCACTCATCGAGCTCCACGATCCGCACAGGCCACTTTGGAATCCCGGTGATGGAAGAGAGAGCCAGAAAACTCGGTGGTGTACTCCGGCTACACAGCACAGAAGGTGTAGGAACAGAAGTAGCCGTCACCGTTGACTTTCAAACCATCAACCAGCCAATCCGGCAGCAGCACCATGTCGTGCCATGGATTGGAGTTTAGAATTTCAACCTATAAGTTTCTGGTAATTCGTTTTACAGGTGCTGAGGGAACAACGTAAATGAAGCAGATTCGTGTCCTCCTCGTTGAGGATCATTTTCTAGCTCGCATCGCTTTGCAGTCGGTTCTGGCCGGTCATTCCCAGATCCGCGTCATTGGGGAAGCCTCCGATGGAGAGCAAGGCATTGAACTTTACCGGGCCTTGAAGCCCGACGTCGTCGTCCTGGACCTGAGGCTTCCCCGCATCAGCGGCTTCGACGTGATAACGACGCTACGCAAAGCGCCACGGCCGGCGCGTATCGTGGTGCTCTCCAACTATCACGGGTCAGAGGATATCTATCGCGCCGTGCGGTCAGGTGCCATGGGTTACCTCACGAAAGATGCCAGCGGAGAGGAGCTGATCAACGCGATTCAGACCGTCGACCGGGATCTGCGCTATCTGCCTCGCTTAGCCCTGGATCGTCTTGCCGAACGCACGCCCGCTGTCGAGCTAACCCCTCGCGAGAGAGAGGTCCTGATCTGCATCACACAAGGCCGTTCCAACCGCGAGATCGCGGAGCAACTTCACATCGCTGAAAAAACTGTACGAATCCATGTGTCGTCAGTCCTCGACAAAATGGGGGCGCGTGATCGCACCCAGGCAACAATTTATGCGCTGCAACGCGGCTTGGTACACCTCGATTAGCCTATGGCCGTCTTATGGGTAGGTACGATCCCACTCCTGGCTGCCATGAACTTCATCCCCATTATCTTTACATCCATGTTTGGAGGGTTTCTGCATGTTGAAGCGTAAAAACACGATCGTCCTTGGGCTACTGCTATCAGGCCTGGCAATCACCACCTTTGTAACTGCGACCCTCTATGCGGATACACCCCTGAGCGCCGCCGACTATGACCACGATCCTGTTCGGCTGTTGCAGGCTTACCGGCACGTTGAAGCGGCCTCCGTGTCGGACGCGGAAGAGCAGTTACTCCACGAAAGACATTACATGTCGCACAAGATGCAGCCGATCTTTCCAACCAAGTTCGCCGGCGTAGCCCTGACCGTGTTACTCAAGAAGGAAGAGAACAAGGATCCAAAGGCACTTTCAGGAATGCTCTCTGCAATCGATAGCGGGGGCGCCGGGTCCGTCTATGTCATGAAGGTCGAAGATGGCGAGGATATCGCAGGCATGGGCGGCTTGATGGGTACAGCCATGTTTTCGCGCGAGTTTGCTGGAGCCGTGGTGGATGGCGGAGTGCGCGACCTGCCTCAATTGAAGAAAATCGGCTTCCCCGTTTATTCGACAGGTTCAGTTCCGTCAACTTCGGTATCTCATTACCGTTTTGGCGGAGTGAATGTACCGATTGAAGTAGGTGGGACCCTCGTCAATGCTGGAGACATTGTTGTCGCCGATCAGGATGGCGTCGTCATCGTGCCTCGCGCACACGCTACAGCAGTTCTTCTTCTCGCCCAAAAACTGGACGACAGCGAGCACAGCATGTATCCGTACATCGAGAAGTTTCACTCCATCGTTGAAGCGGTCCGGCAGTTCGGCAGGATTTAATACCAACCCCATATACGCCATTTGACCTAGTTCTATACCAAGCTTCTGACCGATGACAGCTTGAACAAAAGGTCTTCCAATAGGTGCAGCTAATTCGAACGATGAATTAGCTGTATCTATTTCCCGTGTATTTTTCTTTTTCAGACGCATTGCCCACTGTAGAGCCGGAGGGTTTTCTTGCCGATTTTGAAAGAGCCATCCACCGAACCGTTCTCTCGCCGTCGCTTCTTTGGCTGGACGAGCTCCCTAATCGCGTCTTTGGGTATTCCCTCTTTCGCGGAGTCCGCAAAGCTGACGCCCCCAGAGACCACAGGTGGCGAAGATTATTACGACAAACTCGGCGTCCCTAAGATCATTAACGCCGCTGGCACCTATACGACCCTGACCGCAGCCTGCATGCCCCCGGTGGTTCTGGCCGCAGTTCAAAAGGCAGCGCTTCACCCGGTTCGTCTCCATGATCTGCAGATCAATGCCGGTGAATACATTGCGAAGCGCCTCAGGTGCGAAGGCGCAGTTGTCACTTCCGGAGCATCAGGGGCCATCAGCCTGGCCACTGCAGCCTGCCTGCAATACGCGAACAAGATCGATCCTCTGGCCATGCCCCAGGCCATAAGCGGCTTGAAGAATCAAGTCATCGTTCAAGCTGCACATCGCTACGGCTACGACCATGCCATGTTCCTTTGTGGCGCCCGCGTCACAGAGGTCGTTACACTCGACGACTATAAGCGAGCCTGTGCCAGCGGCACAGCCATCATGACAAACTTCTTCAATGCTGCAGAGGAGGAAGTTGGCTTTGCCGGAACTGCCCAGATAGGCCGCGAAGAGTGGCTAAGGATTGCGCACGAATACAACATTCCCTGCCATCTCGATGCGGCCGCCGACATGCCACCTATTTCCAATTTATGGAAATATACCGGCATGGGTTTCGATCTCGTCTCTTTTTCTGGCGGAAAAGGTATGCGGGGCCCTCAGAACGCTGGTCTACTATTGGGCAAAAAACATCTCACGGACCTGGTGAACGAGAATAATAATCCGGCCGATGGCGTCGGCCGCGGCATGAAAGTAGCCAAGGAACAGATTGTGGGGATGGTCGCGGCAGTGGACTGGGTGCTGTCACACACCGAGGAATCCATGCAAGGCGATTACCAAAAGCGAGCCGACCTGATTGCTGCTGCCGTAAAAGACATCCCATCGGTCACTACCGAAATTGTAGTTCCCCGAATAGCAAACCACGTTCCGCATCTGTTGATACGGTTTGATCCCGTTATCACGCAGACAACAACCAGCGAAATTGTTCAGCATCTTCGCATGGGTAGCCCTTCCATTGAGCTCAACCCCAACACGGGTGGGAAGCCCAACCAGGGCATACCCTCAAGCGCTAACACTCTTGTCGTTGGAGTCTGGATGCTGCAGCCCGGGGAAGATAAGGTCGTGGGTCAGCGCTTGAAGGAAGCCTTCAATAAGCCAAAGAACCACGTTTGATTCTTCGCACTACCCTTGCGAGCCAACTTCGGCTCCTGACCCTGGAATGTTTTTGTAGAGAGGCTTTTATTGTGATACGACTGATCAAAAATACGGCTGCCTGTTGTGCTTTGATGATTTCGATGGCTCTTCCTGCGCAGGAAGTCCCTAAGATCAAACCAATCCCTCCCAACCCTCTTCCTTACGATCTTCTATTGAGGCATGGGCACCTTCTTGACGATCGAAACCATATCGACGGCCTGCGCGATATCGCCATAAAGGACGGTAAGGTTGCTGCGGTTGCCGCTCATCTTGATCCGTCCAAGGCGCTCAAAACCATCGACGTAAAAGGCTTATACGTTACGCCAGGACTGATTGACCTCCACACTCATGTGTTTACCGGAACGGGAGAGCGCGGCTCCTATGCGGGAGACCTTTCCGTCTATCCGGATGGCTTTACGTTTCGCAATGGCGTCACAACGATCGTCGATGCCGGAAGCTCCGGTTGGAAGAACTTTGACGACTTCAAAGCCAAGATTATCGATCGCTCGAAGACTCGTGTCCTCGCGGAGCTCAACATCGTCGGTTCAGGCATGCGTGGGCCGCTCTTCGAAAACAACATTGACGACATGGACGGGCAACTAACGGGCGAGAAGGCAAAGCAGTTTCCCGGCGTCATCGTGGGCATCAAAAGCGCACATTTCACGGGGCCCGAGTGGAAGCCTTACGATCAGGCCGTCATCGCCGGCAACATAGCGAACCTCCCCGTCATGATCGACTACGGCGTCCGCCGGATTGAACGGCCTCTTATTGAACTAGTCTCAACGCATCTGCGGCCTGGCGACATCTATACGCATTGTTTCTCCGGCCTTCGCGGAGAGCAGAATCCTGTTACCGGTCTGGCTTCAGAGTCTCTACTCGTCATGCGCAAGCGCGGAATCTATTGCGACGTAGGTCATGGAGGTGGGTCATTTTCCTGGACTGTGGCCGCGCCTATCGTTCGCTCCGGCTATCTGCCTGACTCTATTTCGACCGATCTGCATGTTGACTCTATGAATAGCAGCATGAAAGACATCTTGAATGTAGCCGACAAGTTCCTGGCGCTCGGCGAAACGATCCCACAAGTGATAGCTCAGATGACTTCGCATCCGGCCCATGAGATCGAACAGGAGCAGCTCGGAAATCTCTCGGTCGGCTCCGTGGCCGACGTTGCAGTCCTGTCTGTCGAAAGAGGGAACTTTGGCTTTGTCGATATGTATGACACCAAAATGATGGGTACTCGGCGGCTCGTATGCGAACTAACGGTGCGAAACGGCAAAATCGTCTATGACCTGAACGGCATTTCCTCAGACATGTGGAATGCAACGAAACATTCATCAGACGAGCGTCTGGCGGGGCATTGGACAAGCTTCAACGAGAGGCCCTTTGGAGCATCGCGAGGTCAGCGTTTCCCGCAATCGACGCCTGTTGGTCAACCTATTCCGGCCCCAGCGAAGTAAACCCTGAAAAGGCCTAATATCAAGTCAGGTGTTTGCGTTTCGGGAGCTACCACCCGCAGTTGATCTAAGACTTCCGATAAAAGGAGCGCCATGAAGAAAGCTCGTTTCGTGATTGCCATGGCGCTTTCTGCTTCCATGCTCGCTTCTCAACCTGTGCCGGTTACTGTTGGATGGTCGACCCTGAAGACCTTGAACTCGGCGCAGCAGAGCTCTCCAGCACGAGCACTCGACAATCAGCTGGTTTCCATCCCAGGCTTCATGGTGCCATTAGAAGACGACGCCGACCAGGTGACCGAGTTCCTCCTTGTACCGTTCGCAGGCGCATGTATCCACGTTCCTCCTCCGCCCCCGAATCAAATGGTCTACGTAAAACTGCAGCACAATCAAAAAGCGAAGATGTCATTCGCGGAACCGATCATGGTCACGGGACATCTGCATGTCGCTACGGTGGACAGCCCCTACGGAGATGTCTCCTTCAGCATGGACGGCGACGCTGTGCGTCCTTACGAGCAGTAATGCAGCCAAGTGGAGCACTCCAGGCCTATGACCTACGACGATGCGATCCAACTCCGAGACGTCAGGTTCTCTTACAAACCGGATTCACTCACTCTCGGTATCGATGAACTCACAATCGCGTCGGGGCGCCGCGTCTTTCTGCACGGCCCATCCGGAAGCGGTAAGACGACACTACTGTCTATTATTTCAGGAGTGCTGACGCCCCAAAGTGGCTCAGTCCACATCGTTGGGCAGGACTTGAAGAAGCTTTCGGCTTCCGGTCGCGATACGCTGCGTGGCTCTCGCATCGGATACATCTTTCAAGGCTTCAACCTTATCCCTTATCTGACCGTCGCAGAAAATATCGCCCTGCCCTGCCAGCTTCATCCGATCCGACGCAATCGCATCAGCGCCGCCACGGTGAACAGCGAAGTTGCACGACTGGCTAGACGGCTTGAGATCCATACACATCTTGACGCTCCCGTGACCGAGCTCTCCACAGGCCAACAACAGAGGGTCGCTATCGCCCGTGCCATTATCGGGTCGCCGGAGCTGGTCATCGCCGACGAACCCACTTCGTCGTTGGACACAGACCGGCGTGAAGCGTTTCTCGATTTGCTGAACGAAGTGATCACCGACGCTATTCGCCAGGACAACTCGAAGACCACACTTCTTTTTGTCTCGCATGATCGATCCCTCGCCAATCACTTCGATGAGTCGATATCGCTCGAAGAGATTGCGACAACACATCGTCCGGAGAGCAAACATGATCTTGCTTAGGCTGGCTCTCAAGTCGCTCCGCGCTCGCACCCTCACAACGACGCTTACCGTGTTCTCCATCGCCCTGTCGGTCATGCTGCTTGTCGGTGTCGATCGCCTGCGCGATGCAGCCCAAGCCGGCTTCTCTGGCACCTTGTCCCATACCGACCTGATCGCCGGTGCTCGTGGGGGAGATCTTCCTCTACTTCTCTCCAGCGTCTTTCATATTGGGAATGCTGCAAATAGTGTCTCGTGGGATACCTACCAGCATTTCGCACATCACCCGGCCGTAGCGTGGACAATCCCAATATCGATGGGAGACTCCTTTCACGGCTATCGTGTTGTAGCCACAGACGACAACTTTTATAAGCACTATCAATACCACCGCACGAAATCACTTGAACTAGCGCAGGGCCATACTCCAGAGGCGCTCTTCGACCTCGCCATAGGCTCAGAGGTTGCGAGGCGTCTCAACCTTCATCTTGGGCAGCAGATCACGCTGGCACACGGCATAGAAGAGAAGTCAGTTCTCAATCACGCGAACACCCCCTTTACGATTGTGGGCATCCTGGCGTCTACATCTACTCCTGTCGACCAGGCTCTCTACATCACGTTACTCGGCGACGAAGCCATGCACTTCGGCTGGACCGACGGCACACCACCTGCGATCGGTGAGGCCGTCCCCAAGCTCGACCCCTCCAAGCTCAAGGTCGATGAGGTTACAAGTTTCCTTATCGGCACGAAGTCTCGCATCAGCACACTTTATCTGCAACGCGAGATCAATACGTTCAAGCCAGAACCACTCACGGCCATTATTCCAGCCTATACATTGCAGCAACTCTGGAGCCTGCTCGATTACGCTGACACCGCGCTCTCGCTGGTTTCGGTTGCTGTTCTCATCGTAGGTCTCCTGGCTATGCTGATCGCACTCTACACCGCGTTGAATGAGCGGCGGCGAGAGATTGCAATTCTGCGGGCCGTTGGTGTCCACGCACGACAGATCTTCCTTCTTTTTCTGCTTGAATCCATGCTGATTGCCGCTGCCGGAACAGCCCTGGGCATAGGAGCCGTCTACGCGATGCTCTTTCTGCTTCGCGGAGCGATTGAAAGCCATACAGGCCTCCCGATCGCCCTCGTCGGCCTTTCGCTTCGGGTCGAGATCTATGCGATAGGCACGATCGTCCTGGCAGCGCTTCTGGGCTTGATTCCCGCCGCTCGCGCCTATCGCAACTCACTCGTAGATGGCCTGAACGCTCGCTAAAAAGCTGTGCCTCCTGAGAGGCACAGCTCGATGCTTTGCACTTCTAAGCAGCTAGATATAAGCGATCAGGTCGATCTCAACGAGAGATCCTCCCGGGATGCCTCCGGCGGGCGCGACAGTCGTACGCACGGGCGGCACCTTCCCCCAGCGTCCTGCGTAAACGGTGTTCATCTTGGCCCAGTCGTTGATGTCATTGAGGTAGACATTAACCTTCAGCACCTTTTCCATAGAAGAACCCGCACCGATCAGGTTCTTCTCCAGTTCATCGAGAACATGCTTTGTATGCTCCTCGATTGTCCCGGTGAAATGTGCACCTACACCGGCCAGAAATAACAGGTTGCCATACGAAACGGCCCCTGAAAATAGTGGCGGAGCGGCAGCCGGATCGACATTCTTGTTTGCCGGATAGGACTTCTTCTCAAGCTTGCCGGTGGTTTGCGCTTCAGCCGGGGCCATTGCGATGACTCCTCCAGCGGCAACGGCGGCTACCTTAGCGGCGTTCTTCAGTAGACCTCTACGTGATGGACCTGACATCATATTCTCCTTCTGGAAAGACTATGGGTTGGTGAAAGCCTTCGGAAGCAATCAGGCCTTCGTTGAAGGAACTGCTCGTTCAATACTATCTTCTGATTACTCGAAGGACTTGAGATCTAAACGCAACAAACTACGTGCAGAGCTTTAACTTAAGTAGATTGAGGAAAACGGACTGCCGAGAAGTTTCTCTCGACAGCCACAGGTTAATACAACAGAGGGAGGGAGCTAGAAGATGATCTTTCCAGCCAGCTGAATAACCCGGGCACCGGTAAGCTCGCCAGGAATCGTCTGCACGGTCGTGATGGTTCCCGCAGTGCCCGCGCTAACGGCAGTACCGCTTTGCGAAGCTGCATTCAAGGTCGAGTTAGGATTTGATCCGCTGGGATGGTTGAAGATGTTCGCGGCCTCGGCACGGAACTGGAACTTGGCGCGATTCCAGATAGGAAAGTTCTTGAAGATGGACAAGTTCGCATAGGAGAAGCCCGGCCCATACAGCGAGTTACGAGCTACGTTGCCAAAAGCATAGTTGTAGCTCGCCACAGCTCCCGTTCCCGTCAAGGTCTGGGGAGCCACGGGCAAAACGTAAGCGGACACATCGAAGCAAGGCTTGTTGGTTGCGGCAAGATACTTATAGGCGGTCTTGAGACTGCAATTGGAGCTCGGAGCGTGAGCCCAACTCGGACGAGTTGTACCCTGATCGAAGCCTGCGGTGTTGTAGCCCATAGACACGGTGTAGGGCATACCTGTCTGCAGGTTGATGATCGTATTCACCTGCCATCCTCCAACGCCTTCGCGAAGCAGAAGGTTCGAGCCACGAAGAGAAGGAAGCTCGTAGGTCAACACACCGACGAACCGATGCCTGATATCCCAGTTGGAGTTGCCGTAGTCTGCGGCAACGTTGAACGGCTGCGTAACGGTACCACCGCCGTTAGAATCAGAGGAGATATCGAGAGCGTGCGACCAGGTGTAGCTCGCTTGCCCTGAAAGACCGTGATAGGACCTCTGGCGAAGAATAAGGCTAAGGCCGTCATAGTGCGCCCAGGCAAAGTTCCTCAGATCTCGAATGGAACCAAACAGCTGGTTAGGACGCACCAGGCAATTTGCCTGTCCGCAGGAACCCTGGGGCGAATTAAGATTGACCTTCGTTGGTTGAGAGAATGTGTTGCTGGAATTCAACTGGTTCGGGAGGTTGTCATACCAGCTCGTGTCCAGGTCCAACGAATGAGAACCGATATATTGTGCCTCGGCCGCGGCACCCTTCCATAGTTCCTGTCCAAGCGAAAGATTCCACTGATAGCTTCGCTGCGTCTTGTTAGCCGGATCGTAGGTGACCGCGCTGCCATAGGTGCAGGTAGGGCTGCAAGTACCCGTCACAGGGTTCTTCGCCTGCCCTGGAGTGGGGTTAGTAAAAGAAAACGGATTGGCAGCCGTTCCTGACGCAGCGAAGTATTGAAAGTTAGCGCCGAAGGGATAGTTATTGCTTGTCAACAAGGTAAAGCTATTAAGTTGGTTGGCGTTATAGTAGGCGCCTACACCGCCACGCAGAACCGTCTTGGGCAGGGCGCGAAAGGCAAAACCGACTCGTGGTCCCCAATTGTCGTGCGTTGGGCTGCCGAGCTTCAATCCTGGAACCGGCACCCAAGTAGCGGCGGTAGTGGCATTCGAAGCCGGAAGTAATGCTGTCTGATCGGCATTCATAGTGCGCGAGAAGCCATTGAGACTGTAGGGCACCGTCGGCAGATCATAGCGCAGCCCATAATTCAGCGTTAATTGCGAGTTGGCTTGCCAATTATCTAAGACGAAAAAACCGTCCCTATACTCTGCTACTGATCCCTTGGGGCTCGTAACCGGAGTCTGATCTTTTGCGGGAAGGCCGAGAACGAAATCAGCACGGGCATCGCCGGTCACCGTACCATCGAAGGTGAAGAGGCCAAGCGCTTCATTCGCGGCAATACGTCCGGTTTCCAGCTTCCGGATCTCGAGCCCCGCAATGATATTGTGCCTTCCATGCGAGTAGCTAATCTGATCATAGCCATCAAGATTACGGTCATCCTGGAACCAGTTTGTGCCGTTGTTGCCAATGTTCATTCCGGTGGCGGAGCTTACCGTAACATTAGGAATACCGGGCATATTTTGGGTGGTATCATAATTGAAACCCGGAATACCCAGATCGGTGCCGGCTGTCTTCAGCCCGTTCACATACCAGTAGTTCAACGAATCCGTCGTGAACTGATTTAATCCGACATGAAAATCGTTGACGAGATTGGGTGTGATGATATGTGTATAACCAATAGCGTAGTTGCGACTATTAGCCGGTCCATAGCCTCCGGACACTGGCACCTCATTGCCGTTGGCATAGGTAAGATCCTGCCAATGAAAGCGGAAGAACAGTTTTACTTTCTCGCCAATATTTTCATCCACACGTTCGAGTGTTTGTGCAATGAAAAGGTTGTTGCTGTAATTGACGCTCGCAAGATTGTTATTTATACCACCTATATTAGGAAGCGGCACATAGGCTTCATACTTCTTTGCTATGGCCGCAGCACCGGTAGCCAACTCGCTGGCGGGAATCATGTTGTTAGCGTAAGGCTTACCAGTCTGTGGATCCGTGAGGCATATGCCACCCGGGAGGCCTGTTGCTGGGTCTATGCAACTTACTCCCTTCAACGTCCCGAGAGCGGAAAAATCGCCTTTCTCCATATCACTTGTCAGCACAGTCGCCGTGCCCGTAGACTGCGCTTTTTGATTCAGCTTCTCATAGGCACCGAAGAAGAAGGTCTTATTTCTGCCGTTGTACAATTTTGGAACAAGAACAGGACCGCCCAATGTAAAGCCCCATTGGTTATAGTTCAGCGGAGCTTTGGGGGTCGCAGCCGACGTCGATGTCGCTTTAGTGTCGGTGAAGTTCCTTGCGTCCAGTACCGTGTTCTTTACATAGTCATAGACCACGCCGTGGAAGTCATTCGTCCCGGCCTTGCTCAACAGGTTCACATGCACGCCGAGATACGCGCCGTACTGCGCCGAGTAGTTACCGCTTTGCATCTGTACTTCTGAGATCATGTCCGTTCCAGGGCGAGCGGGCGTTACGTTGCCCAGGTTATTCATGACCGAGACACCGTCAAGCGTTATCTCATTCTGCGTCTCGCGCTGGCCTGCTCCAATGAAATCAACTCCTGGAGGGTTTCCGGAGTAGTTTGTCTTTGACCCGACGGTTACGTTAGACGCCAATGCAGCGACTTCCAGAGCATTGTGGCCCTGGACTGGAAGATCTTCGACCTGCTTGGTCTCAAATGTTTCACCGAGGCTCGCGTCATCTGTTGCCAGGGGAGGCGTACTTGCCGTGACCGTTACCGTATCGCTGGCAGCACCCACCATCAGGTTAAAGTTGGTACGAACCGCTAAATCAACCTGTACAAGAACGCCAACCGTATTCACCTTCATGAATCCAGGCTGCTCAACCGTGATGTCATAGACGCCAGGTTGAATGAAGGTAATTGCGTAATAACCTTCATTGTTGGTGACGGCTTCCGACCTGACCTTGGTGTTTTCTTCGACCGCAACCACCTTCGTTCCGGCTACGGCGCTTCCGCTGGGGTCCAGCACAGTTCCAACGAGGGAAGTATTATTTGCAACCTGGCTCCAAAGGAACAAGGGGCTCAACAGCAATACGAGACAGCAACAAAATGCCTTCTTCATGGTGGGCTCCTAAGTTGATCCTGGCAAGCCAGGTTACTTCGCTGTGATATTCGTCTACCGCTTCATGTCCAACATGAACCGCCCTCGGTGCAACGCCAATCGTCATTTCTAGAGTGTTGCCATTGGATTACAGTTCCATGTAACTGTCATGGGTCAGTTGCCAGTGCTGCGGCTAGGCTAATTGCCCTACCTGGGCTTGAATTTGAGCAAACAGGCTATAAACACAAGACAAATCTTGATTAAGCGATCTCCATTTTCACGATGTGCAGTGGCTGTTCGACTGCTCAATTTCCTCGAAGACGCAAGCAAACTTGAGGCCCCATAGCCTGAACTGATGAATGGCATCAGGAAATATTATGAGGAGCCCTTAGGTCAAACGTCCTACGCATTGCGTACTTACCCGTTGACAGCACTGCGCATGCAATCGCATAGTGTCAGTAATCAGGTAGCAGCCATGACTCCACAGAGCATTCGGTGATCCGTTGGGATGAGTTGTTTCGTCTTCGCAGGTCGTTCCGATTCTCATTCAGCATTTGCGATTTCGCCGGAGCACCATGTCGAGTATTGTTGACCGCCAGGATTCACGATTCGCGGTAGCTCATCGTGGACACAACGCACGTTTCCCCTCAATAGCTGCTGAGGCTACCGGTCGCGTTGAATATTGTGAGAGCGTTGAAGACGCCGCAAACGCACTTCAGCAGGTGATCAATGCGGGCTTACGGCCAACTGTAAGGTCTTCGGGGCACTGCTATGAAGATTTCATCGCAAACAATCCGAATGGTGCGATCCTCGACGTCAGCTTGCTCAATCAAGTGACATCAGGCCGGAGCGGAGCGGCGCCTTATAGCATCCAACCGGGCGCTATGCTGGGCAATATCTATCAGGAGCTTTATAAACGTTCCAATGTAGTTCTGCCGGGCGGGAGTTGTTTTACCGTCAGCGCGGGTGGTCATATTAGTGGGGGTGGCTACGGAATCCTGTCTCGCCTCTATGGCATTACCGTGGATTGGATCTCGTCCGTCGATATCCTCACAGTCGATGCGGCTGGCAAAGTAGTTCCACTCCACGCCGACTCCCATCATCATCCAGAGCTGTTTCGCGCACTTCGCGGAGGACAGGGCTCTAACTTCGGGCTCATCACGGGCTTTACATTCAACCAACTCCCACCTGCCCCGTCTGAGATCATGCAGGCGGCAGTTTCGTTTGATTGGGAAACAATGACTCCGGAGAGGTTTGTGAAGATTCTCACGACCTATGGAAAGTATTGGGAAGAAAATGATCAGAACAAAGAGACCTGGGGGCTTTTCGGCTACATGGGTATCACCAGCCGTTCATCAGGTCGTTTCGGCATAAGTACGGTCTTCACCAATCCCGATGGGACTGTAAAGGATGTCTCCGTTCTTGCGGATTTCCTCGACCGTTTTGAAACCTGCAAACCGATTGCCGATGCTCCTCTCGGCTATGCAGCGCATCGGTTACTGGGCCAGGAGATGGATCATCGCTTCAATATGCCTTCTGTCTGCTATGGGGAACATCCCATGGTCAGGAGTTCCTGGATCTCTGCGGCGAGCGAGGGAAGCGGAAACAGTATGAGCAGAGGCGTGCGTGCTAAATACAAATCTGCTTACATGAAGAAGGCTTTCACTGAGGAAGAGGCACTAGCACTCTATCGAATGCTCTCCGACGACAGATCGCGTGGCCTCGTAGTCGCGGTCGATTCGTACGGCGGGGCCACAAACAATCCAGCGCGCGCTCGTGACACTGCGATTCCACAGCGTACATCGGTCATGAAGCTGCAATATCAAACTTACTGGCAGGATGAGAAAGAGGATAGCTTTAGGCTCGCGGGCATCCGGGACACATTCACGGCGGCCTACTCAACGTCAGTTGCCGATCCAAAGCATATCGGAACCCCCTTCCCTAATGATCACTACGATGGCTGCTACATCAACTATCCCGACGTCGATATGATCGAGCACCCCTATTGGCCACAGCTTTACTACGGCACCGGCGACCTCTATCCATTGCTGCAGCGGGTTAAGAAGGACTACGACCCCCATAATGTCTTTCACCACACGATGTCCGTCCGCGCCGATGTCTAAGGTGGCGAAACGCAGTATCCTCGTCCGCTCAAGACGAGAGCAGAGTGAGAGAGGCATCTGTCATGACACGAAGAACCTTTGTCCAATTTCTTGCGACCTTGTCTGCGGCACAAGGTCTTGGAGTTCTCCAAGGCTCGGCATCTTGTTCCGCGCGATCAACCAAGTTTAGATATGTTGCCGCCGAAGAGAACGCCATCTATGTTTTTCGCTCAAACACCCGGAACGACTGGAGTATCGTCCAGGTTGCATCATCTCCCTCTCCTGCCTCGATCCTGCTAGCACCTGATCAAAGAACACTGTATGTTGCCAATGCAGTAGACAATTTTGAGCACCGTCCCTCGGGCTCAGTTCAAATCTTCTCCATTGACAGCAGGTCGGGAAAGCTCACTTGCTTGCAACGGCAGTCACTCGCACTTTTCACGACAAGACCCAGCCAACTTGCCATATCTCCAAACGGAAGGAACCTCGCCGTAGCTGCTGCCTGCGGAACCGTAAATCTTCTGCCTATCCACAAGGACGGTACAGTGGGCCACGTCACAGCCTGCGTGAAACGGCTATCGATCAACAACATCCCTTCGCGCGATCGACCCACTTATCGGCACGATCTACAATTTCTGGATAACGACACGATCCTCGCAGCCGAACCCGACTCACACCGCACTATCGCGCTCTCGGTCTCAAGGGATGGGTCGCTCTCATTTAACACCTATCAGCCGATCTCGCTCGTCAGGAATGAAGATGATTCCATGACTTTCGATTGATCAAAGATTCCTGAACATTGCCACGTCAGCAGATGACAACAGAAGTGGCGAAAATCAATTGACACAGGAAATCGATTGGAAGGAGAAGATCGAATACGTCGAGCTGATGGTGAATTTCGTTGGATGCTGCATCTGAAATAACTGAGCGCAATGCGGATGGAACGATCATTCTGGTGATTTGATCCATTGACGGAGGTTCGCCCGGGTGTTGTCCGTCGCACCAGAGGCCAGCGTCGCCCAGCTCGTGCGGTGTATGAAGTCGGGGCCGAAGCCTCCAGTCGCACTTTTGACTTCTGACTTTGTAAACACGAGCTTATCGGCATTCCTGTGTTTTTCAGGGCGATTGTTCTACCCTAGTTATGGAGTTATCGAACGGCCATTCGGAATCGACGCGTTGAAGGATCAGATCGCGGCGGGAGCTTTCATGTGGGTATTCGGATCTTTGGTGTTCCTCGTTCCAGCCATCTACCTGACCACCCGATTCTTGGCGAACGGTCGTCTCATAAGTGAGAAGACAGGACTAGAGAGGACACGTGCGCTGGCTCAGTAAATTATTTGAATTCGTCGGCAAGTTGGGCTTGTTTAGCCTGCGGGTTGTAGGCGATTCCCTCAGGCCTCCGTTCGAATTTGCCCAGTTTTTCCGTCAGGTCGCAGAGGCGGGAAACAAATCACTCATCCTCATCGTCGTGTCCGGTTTTGCCCTGGGAGCCGTCATGACTCTCCACACAAGAAGCACCCTGGTGATGTTTGGCGCCACGGCGATGATACCAGCCGTACAGGCAGTAGCCTTCTTCGTCGAAATTGGGCCGCTGGTCGCGGGACTGCTGCTTGCAGGTAGAGTCGGCTCAGGAATCGGAGCGGTCCTTGCAAACATGAGAGCGACTGAGCAGATCGACGCTATCGAATCGCTATCGATTGACTCGTTCAAATTCCTCGTGGTGCCTCGAGTCCTGGCCTGTGTGGTCGTTCTTCCCATCCTGACACTTTTCATGGATTTCGCAGGCCTGCTCGGGGGCTTCCTCTCAGAAGGACTCACCTCGCACATAGGGCCGACACTCTACGTTAATCGCGCCTTTGACTATATCCAGTGGTCAAACTTCATTGCGCCGACCCTCAAAACTACCGTATTCGGTTTCATCATCGGCTCCGTCTCTTCCTACTTTGGCTATACGACGGACAAGGGAGCGAAGGGCGTCGGCGAAGCTGCTACCAACAGTGTTGTTCTGTCGTCCCTGTTGATCATCGTTGCGGACGTATTGCTCATCAAGTGCATCTTCTTCCTCTTCCCGGACACTGCCATATGAGCGAGACCCAAAACATCGCGGTGGAGTTTAAGCGCGTGATGAAGTCGTTCGGTACAAAACGCGTACTGAATGACGTCTCTTTTCACATCGGCCAAGGTCAGGCCCTGTGTCTACTCGGTCGCAGCGGTACCGGTAAGAGTGTCACTCTCAAACTGATTATGGCTCTTATGCAACCGGACTCGGGAGAGGTCTGGGTCGATCAGGAGAACGTAGTTGGGTTGGACGAGCAGGGGCTGTCTCACGTCCGCAGAAAGATGGGCTACCTGTTTCAGGATGCAGCACTCTTCGATTCCCTAACCCTTTATGAAAACCTTGCACTGCCTCTCCACAGACTAACCAAGAAGCCCAAGCCCGAGATTCAGGACGTGGTCCACCGTACTCTCACCGATGTCGGCCTGGGAGCGGATGGTGCGAAATATCCATCGGCACTCTCTGGGGGGATGAAGAAGAGAGCCGGCCTTGCCAGAGCCTTGGTCCTTGAACCAAAGATTCTGCTGGCAGATGAACCGAGCAGCGGGCTGGATCGTATCACCGCCTCTGAGATCGATGAACTCCTCATGCGTTGCAAGACCGAACGCGGAACGGCTCTGATCATCGTGACGCATGATGTGCACGGTGCCCGCAGAATAGCTGACCGGGTCGCCGTGCTCGATCAAGGAAACCTTGTCGCCTTTGGGTCGGTTGACGAAGTGAGCCAGAGCGAAAACGAAGTCGCTCGCAAACTTATTACGGAGTGAAGCAATGTCAAGACGATATCTTGCTGTAGGAATCTTCATCATTGCCGGCGCAACCTTGTTCGCTCTTGGGATCTTCCTTATTGGGAATCGTCATGAAGCTTTTTCGCGCCACGTGCTGTTATATACGGAGTTTGCCGATCTCGATGGCATAGCCAAGGGTTCGAAGGTGCAAGTAGCGGGCATGGATGCCGGCCAAGTGACGAAGATCGACATTCCTAACTCCCCGAGTGGTCATTTTCGCGTCCAGATGAAGGTCAACGAATCGCTTCACGGCCTGGTTCGGACCGACTCCGTCGTCACGGTCGATACAGAGGGCGTGGTGGGCGATACTTTTCTGACAATTCATTCTGGATCCCCGGTTGCGGCGATCGCGCAATCGGATTCGGTGCTGCAAAGCAAGTCTCCCGTAAGCATCTCCGACCTGCTGACTCATGGTCTCGGGGTCATGAATGATGCGGATGCAACGATAAAGCAGGTAGGAGGCAAGCTGGGCGTTACGCTGGACAGCGCCAATGGCGCAGTGGGTAACGCAAACGACCTGCTCGTAGGCCTTAAACAGGGTCGCGGGCCAGCCGGGATGCTTCTCCGGGATGAGAAGATGGCAGGTCAGATCCGAGAGAGCATGTCGAACGTGCAGGCGACAACTTCGAACCTCAACCAGGCTTCGGGCCGTGTCAACAGCCTCGTTGCAGACGTTCAGCAGCGGCAACTACCGCAGAAGCTTGATGACACGATGACGGAAATTCATTCCGCTTCCACTCGGGCTGATGCGAGCATTCAACAGGTCCAGCAAAGCCTGACCCAGGCCCTTGGCCCCGATGCAAACGGTGTCACGGCGGGCCAAAACATCAGCGAAGCTCTGACTAATGTCAACGCTGCGACAGGCAACATGGCCGAAGATACCGAGGCACTCAAACACAACTTCTTCTTCAAAGGCTTCTTCAATCATCGTGGATATTACACACTGAGCAGTCTTTCCCCTCAGGAATACAGGCGCAGTAAGCTCTTCGGAAATAGCCAGAGCCCGCGCACCTGGCTGCAGGCCGACGCATTGTTTCAGCATGGGCCACATGGTACGGAGGAATTGAGCGTAGACGGAAAACGTGCGATCGACGCTGCTGTTACCTCACTGGGAGACGCGATCTTCACGCACCCTATTGTGATCGAGGGATATTCTGATGCCGCAGCGTCAGCCGATGCTCTTTCCTGGTCCTACGCTCGCGCACAGATCGTTCGAAACTACCTCGAGGCACGCTACCCCTTCACCACAAAGAATGTAGGCGTGATGCCCTTGAGCTCAACTCCGCCACCGGGACTGGGGCATGATCATTGGTCCGGTGTATGCATCCTGATCGCCGAGAAGAAATAGGCGGTTCGGCTCCGCAATCACGAGCGTTCTACATCTGGAGAAGAGGAACAAGTTCGGGCCGAGCTGAATGCCAAACAGCCGGTAGGCAGGCTGGGGAAGCCCAGCGAGATTGCGGCTCTTGTTCGCTATCTTTGCGCTCCGGAAGCTGATTTCATGCACAGGACCGCATTGGCAATCGATAGCGGATGGACGGCGGCATAGGAATCGTAACGTTAGCCACCAATCTGGTTTGTCAGAGCGGTATCATCGTCTACTCTGCGTAGCTCAATCGCCATCTGATTTGGACCGCGTGTGCTCTAGTGAACAGCATCCCGCGAAGGGCGATCATACAAAGGAAGTGTGTGAAGCCGGATGCGCACGACGTCCTTGTTATCGCTCTTGAACCTTAGCCCACGATCCGTCTGATCTCCGTTCCAATTGCGTGAGCTCTGCCACGCGCCACCCACATATTGGCCCTGCTCCGCACTCAGGATCTCAAGTTGCTCGTTGCGCGGAGCCGCACTCGCCGCGGTCGTCGCAACGAAGGTAATGCTTGCATCGAATCCGGTGACGAGGAAGTCGAGCGGCCCGAGCTGCGCTACGATGACGCGTCCACTCGCATCCAGCGTGCCTGGTGGCACTTCACCATCGCGCTGCGGAAACCCATATGAGACCACGGCATCGACTCCGGCAAAATGGATGCGCGCCACCGGCTCGCCCTTTTGCTCCACAGCCGTCTGTACCTTGCCTTCGAGGTTCAGTTTCGCGATCTGCTCTTCAATTGGGCCGAGCAGTGCGAAGTTCTCCGAGAGAAAAGCGGGGATCTTTCGGTCACTGATCGTCCAATTCGTATAGTCAACTCCGAACGGCGAAAATCCAATAGCTCCATGACCCAGGGCGTAGAAGAAGTTCGGACCAAAATCGCGGCCCAGGTGTGTCTCCGGAATGAAGAGTGCATTGTCCGGCCTGGCATAGCTTGCAACGACCCGGTGGAACAGGGCACGATCGTCCGAGTAAAAATCCGGACCGAGCAGATCGATCGACGGCGCAGCAGCCTTCCAGATATCGATGTTTTCCTGCTGCGGTCCCCCGCTTGGGTATTCCTGGCCGGGGCTTGGGTGGTCGCGGTTCTCGAGCGCATGCACGGGATAGGTAATCCAGACATTGCAGTACATCGGTAACGCATACTCCGCTTTGCCAGCCGCTGCGACCTGATTGATGTAGTGTGCCGTCGCATACGCCGCGAAACGCTCATCCGCATCGGCGCCATATACCTGGGACCAGGTTCCAGACCCGGCGTGCAGAACCTGGGGCACACTCCCCGCGAACTCTTTGTTCGCCGCCGCTGAGAAGTCCCGCACCGAACCCACTGATCCCGACTCGTTTTCAACCTGCATCATGATGACGGTATGCTCGCTCCCATCGATTTCACGAAGATGATGCATCAGCGCGGCAAAGGCATGCCGGTCAGCTTCGAGAGTAGCTGCCGAATGAGGAGACATCACATCCAGCACCTTGCCGTAGGCGTTCAGCTCTCGCGGATACTTAGCGGGATTCGTCTTAACCCACTCCGGTACATAGTGCATCTGCCCGTTCTTCCAGGTGCCAAACCAAAGCAGGACGAGATGCAGATGATGTTCACGAGCGCCATGGACGAGAAGATCGACGTTTGAGAAATCAAACGTTTTCTCGTGCGCCTCCATCTGCTCCCAATAAACGGGTGCCTCGACCGTATTGACGTGCAGGTCCTCTAACGCAGGCCAGACATCCGGCAAGGTCGACGCCCAGGAGCTCGAATTATTGATCTGTGCACCAAGCATCAGGTAAGGCTTGCCGTCTACGACCAGAGCATAGTGCCCGTCCTGCCTCTGCAGGTGCGGCAACTGCGACTCAGCTCCGATGGGCGATTGA
Organism: Granulicella mallensis MP5ACTX8; assembly: GCF_000178955.2. Lineage (NCBI taxonomy): Bacteria > Pseudomonadati > Acidobacteriota > Terriglobia > Terriglobales > Acidobacteriaceae > Granulicella > Granulicella mallensis. The sequence continues at coordinate 4,399,069 of NC_016631.1, forward strand.
GCCTGTCCAGTCCCAACGATGAGAAGCGCCGCGAGGATCGCACAACTAGCTGACAAACGACTCATGAACAACCTCCTGATACCACCTCGGGAAAGATGCGCTCTTCACAAGGCAAGGTCTCTTTGCTAAAACCAATGGACCCATTGTGCCACTTCTTCCTGGCAATCGGAGCTATTACTCTGAATCGATGCAACTCTGCCGCAACAACGCCAGGGGCAACTGCTTGCCGTTAGACATTGTTGGCGCTGTCACCACCCGTTACATCGTAGGTTGCGCCTGAGACCATTCGCGCCGCATCAGACGCGAGAAACACGACGACGGGCGCCATCTCTGCCGGATCGATCCATGGCACACCCAGAATAGATTTGCTCTGCAGCACCTTCCGGGCCGCTTCTTCGTCGACGGCCTTGTCGCCGGTTGGCGTGCGTCCCGCCACCTGCAACGCTTGCGCATATCGTTCCTCGTGGCGTGTGAGCGGTGTATCGATGAGTCCTGGAACAAGGCAGTTCACCGTAATGCCATGCCGGCCCAGCTCCATCGCCGCAGACTTCATCAAGCCGATGATCCCCCACTTCGACGCCGAATAGGCCGAACCGTTCAATGTGCCGTGTCGTCCCTGAGTTGATGTCGTCATGATGATCCGGCCGTGGTTCTGCTGCACCATATACGGCGCAAAGGCACGGAGAGCGTTAGCAGTGCCCGTCAGATTGACGTCGATCTGGATGTGCCAATCAGCATTTTCCATCTCCAGCAACGGACGGAATGCCTGGATACCAGCGTTGGCAAACAAGATGTCAATGTGGCCAAACTCAGTGTTGATCTTCTCTGCGGCTATCCGCAGTGCGGGAAGATCGCGCTGGTCCAGCACAAAGCTCCTCCATTGGACACCTTCGCTCTTGACCATTTCACCAGTTTGATCAAGTTCGGCACGGCTGGCAGGTTCCACTCCCGAACGCGGATCGACAACAGCGCAGATGTCGATTCCAACCACATTCGCTCCACTACGCGCCAAGGCAACGGCTGCTGCGCGCCCAATCCCGCGTGCCGCCCCAGTTACTACGGCTACTCTCCCCTTGAGAATCTGTCCCCAAGGATCTGTCTTCGCCTGTGTCATCTGTCCCTCCATATTTCCTGTCAGTGAAACCGCGCTCAGCGCTGCTGAGCCAGCTAGAAAGAACCTGCGCGATACGATCGCCTTCGCTGTCTCTTGCTTTCCATTTGATTGCATGAACACCTCCCCTGTCTTTCATTAACAGTTTGGGCGAGCAGAGACTGCTTAGCTTTCTCGAATAGCCGGTAATTTTGGATTTTTCAGGTGTAGTTGTCACGCTATCCACAGGAGGTGACCTCGAAGTACTAACTACGATGGAGAAGCAGTGAGTGATGAGCGGAAGCGCCCCGGCGTCATACCGACCAGCTTGCGAAAGGTCGTAATGAACTGGCTCTGGCTGGAGAAGCCACATTGCATTGATATCTCGATGAGCGGCACATCGGCCTTCTTCAGAAGCTCCTGAGCGCAGGCGATGCGGCGATGGTTGACGTATTGATGCGGCGTAAATCCGGTAGACTCGCGAAATAGGACCGCGAAGTGTTGCGGGCTCAATCCGACGACGCCCGCAAGCGATTGAAGCGAAAGATCGCGTTCCAGATCAGCTTCGATATATTCTCGGACGCGTCGTTCGCGGGTGGGCCCTAAGCCTCCGGTCGCATAAGCCGCCTCGCCCTTCCGTACGGAGTAGGCGCGGAGTAGGCGTACGCAGAGAGTCATGACCGCTGCGCTCGCTACCGCAGCATTCAGATGTCCACCCTCTGATTCCAGATAAAGCGAACGAGCAAGTTCCTCGATCAACAGGTCTCGGACCAGATAGGTGGATTGAAGTTCTAGGGAATCCTGCTGCAAGATATCAGAGGCAAGACGCAACAGAAACTCTTCACGGATATAGATGTGAATCAACGCCGCTCGCCGCTGCCAGAGTGTCTTGTGCGGAACGCGCGCAGGAATCACGCTGACTGCGTTTCCGATAAATTCCTTGGTTTGGCGAAGCTTTCCCGTTGCACGCCACTCCGCGTGCATATGCGCTGGCTCAAGCCCCACAGTTACCTGCACGCAGTCGTGCACATGCTCCTGCCACGTACTGCGCGGCTGTTTCGCCGCGTAAACGCTAAAGCCTTCTCCATCAAACCAGAAGTGATCTTCGGGCAGCGGTTCATTCGCTCCCACCAGAATCATTCGTTCCTGCGATGGCTGTGTCACGCGTTCGATCGGCTCCTAACTCGCCGGATGATCTCAGTCTAAAGAATCCAAAAGTCCCGGAAGAACCAAAGATACAGGATCATTCGGCCAAAGCCACACTGTATCTGACGTTGGCCGAAGCGACCAACGACTGCACTTCGTGGTGAAAGGAGAAACACATGAATACCGCAATTTCCGCAAAGGTGATTCCAGCTACTGCTCTCACGCAGGATGCCGAGATCTTTGAGTACAGTAAAGCAGCCGATCCGATCTCTTCCGGGGCGACGCCACGCATCCCAGTCAGGACGTTCTCGAGTGAACTCTATGCTTCCGGCACAACACGTATGGTTCCACTCGATCTGAGCAAAGAATTGAAGACCCACTATTCTGCGACAGGCCCGAGTGTTCTGGCGAGCTTTGTTCGCATCGAGGCTGGCGAGTCGATCACCACTTCAGCCGATGCCACCAGCGAGTTCTTCTACGTTATCAAGGGCAACGGCCATACCGATACCGAGGAGGGCGCCATCGAATGGAACGAAGGCGCCATCTTCGTATTGCCTGGCATGGCTGCGGTACACCATGCTGATGCAGACACGGCCTTCTACATGGTTAACGATTCGCCGCTGCTCGCCTATCTTGGTGTAGAGAAGTCGAAAAGCCGTTTCAAGCCAACGCTGTACGCGCATGCCATAATCATGGCCGAGTTGGAGAGGGCCAAGAACGATCCAAACGCAGGCAAGCGCAGTCGCGTGAGCGTGCTGCTGGCAAACAAGAACTTCGACCAGACGTTAACCATCACGCATACTCTGTGGTCCATGTTCGGCATTGTGCCTCCCGGGACGCGGCAGCTTCCACACCGTCATCAATCCGTTGCACTTGATTTTGCGGTAGAAGCGAACTCCGGCGTATACACCCTGATCGGACCGGAACTGAATGCAGACGGCTCTATCAAAGACGCTATCCGCGTGGACTGGGTGAAGGGGGCCGCGTTCGTAACACCAGCCGGTTACTGGCATGAACATGTTAACGAGTCCAATGCGGATGCCTATGTGATGCCCATTCAGGATGCTGGTTTGCACTCCTATCTGCGCACCCTCGACATCCAGTTCTATCTCGAAGACTAATTCCGTTTCAGGTCTTCTGCTGCTGTGGGCCTATATCCAGGCCCACAGCATTTTATTCGTTCCATGAGGATCATCTGTTCCTTCGATTGTGTTCTTTCGCACCTACGGATTCAGTATTCCGCCTTCTCCCCCTTTGCAGGAACTGAGGTCGGAACACCTGGAGTACCGGCATAGGTGATGAGCAATACGGTGGGTTCGTCACCCGACTCACCGCGATGCACATCGTCTACTGACTCCCCTACCGCTTGCCCCTGATAAACGACCTGAGTCTTGCCGCTGGCTTTGTCGTGCAGCGTAAGAGAGCCCGAAAGCACGTAGACGACATTTGGAGATGGATGCGTGTGCCATGGCAGGGCCGTGTGTGGTGCGATGGTCAGCTTGATCGTAGTGAGTTGCGGCTGGCCGGTGGGATAGTGCTTGTAAGGCTTGCCGTTCCACGATTGGGTTGTCTGCAACAGGATTTCGCGGTGCCCGCTGGCAACACTATTCCCGGGGGTTTGAGCGAGTACGGCCGTTAGAGCTGCTCCGGTGACGACAGCGGCAATTCCAATGCTGCGGTGTTTACAAATCATGTCGGTCATCTTCTATAGCCTCGCTATTTTCCGGTGTAGGTGACGTGCCAGACAGAGCGGGAGCCATCGTCGGTAACGAACAAGCTACCGTCCTGGGCGATGGCGACGCCTACGGGACGTCCCCAGACCTGACCGTCTTTGGTGACGAAGCCGGTGAGGAAGTCTTCGTAGCTACCATCGGCGTGACCATTGTGCATCGGGACGCGGATGACCTCGTAGCCGGCGCGGTTGGCTCTGTTCCAGGAGCCGTGCTCTGCGGCAAAAGCGTCGCCGTCATATTGCTCAGGGAACTGCTCTTTCCGGTCGGGATAAAAGACCATCTCGAGCGAGGCCATGTGGGGCTGGACGAGAACATCCGGAGTAATCACCTTAGAGGTGAGATCGACGCGATTGCAGGTTTTAGCCTCATCCGCGGTAAGTGCGGCCGCCTGCGGATTGGGGCCAGTGCCATTGGCACAGGGTTCCGGGAGGCGCGGATCCTGATGATTGCCCATATAGTACCAGGGCCAGCCGTAGAAGCCGCCTTCCTTGATCGAGGTGACGTAGTCGGGGACCAGATGATTGCCCAGATTGTCGCGTTCGTTGGTAGAGCACCACAGTTGACCTGTATTGGGATTGATGGCTTCTCCGACGCAGTTGCGAATACCGGATGCATAGACCTTGATGAACTTTCCTTCGGGCGTGTATTCGAGTACATCAGCCCGATGGAACTCTTTTGGATGCGTGTCAGGATCATCGATATTTGAGCCTGAGCCCACGGAAACTAACATAGACTTGCCGTCTTTGGTGAAGACAACATCGCGAGTCCAATGACCTCCACCCATGAGCTGGGCATACCCAGGAATATTGGGAACGATCGTTTCAGTAGCACCCGTCGCGTGCAGATCTCCTGTGTGATAGGGGATTCGTTGAATGGTAGTGGCATTGCCGACGTAGATATACTTTGGATTCTTAGCGGGATAGAACGCAATGCCAAAGGGATGATCGAGGCCGGTAGCGAATCTTTCAATCTGCGCGGCTTTGCCGTCGGGGCCTACACCGCGAAGGATGAAGAGAGTGCCGGCGCCGGAGTCAGCGAGAAAGAGATCGCCATTGGGTGCCGTCCTGAGCAGGCGAGGCATCGTAAATGTGCCCCCACTCAACTGCATGTGCTCCTTGTTGTCTGCACGCTGCATGGGAGCGGCATCGCCTCCGGCGTAGAGCGTCACCTTGAAGCCTGGAGGAGCAATAGGCCAGGCTTCCTTTGGGCGAGGAATCAAATGCGGGGTATTGTTAATGGCCTCCTGAGGTTTGGGCACTGGCAGATCGGCGACTGTAATCTTACGACGGACGCCAGGCTGCTGTTGATTCCAGTCCGCGAAGGCGGCCTGACCAGTGATCGTCTGCTGAGCGTGGAGTCCAGACGGAAGAAGCGCGGTAAAAACAAGAGCGGCGAATGCGTGGAACTTTTCGAAGCGTGAACGTCTCATCCTTCTTATCTCCAGATATGTAATTTGGCGATAGTCGATCATGCAGTGGTTTAGCAAGCGCAGGTTTGGCAGTAGCATCAACCGCGTAGACTTGCGGGGGGATGGGTCACTGCGGACAACCGGGCATAAGCGCCCTGTGGCAGTTCAAGACCCGTAGCAGCAGTATTCTCCTCCAGGTGCTTGACCGAGGATGTTCCGGGAATAGGCAGGATCACTTTGGAGCGCTTGAGTAGCCAGGCCAGGGCGACCTGCAAAGGAGTCGCGTCAAGATCGTTTGCGACCTGCTTGATGGTGTCGTGTGCCTCCTTCGCTTGACCGAGTGGAGCCCAGGGAAGAAAAGCGATATTGTGCTGCTCGCAATAATCGACGATGAAGTCAGATTCCCGGTCGGCGAAGCTGTAGCGGTTCTGCACTGAGACAATCGGCACAATCCTGCGTGCCCTCTCCACGTGTTCACGAGTCACATTCGAGAGCGCGACATGGCGAATCTTACCCTGTTCGCGCAGGCCGGCGAGTGCTTCGATCGACGCCTCGAAGGACACAGCATTATCGGGAGCGTGCAGTTGATAGACGTCGATACGATCCAGCCGCAGACGTTTTAAACTTCCCTCGAGTGCTTCGGTGAGATGGCTCGGACTGGCATTGTGCGTCCATTGGCCGGGACCTGGGCGCTCCCATCCACCCTTGGTTGCGATCACCAATCCAACTGGATAAGGGTAGAGTGCTTCTGCGATCAATTCTTCGGAGGTGCCGGGGCCGTAGGAGTCGGCCGTATCGATCAGGTTCACGCCGAGGTCAATCGCACGCCGAAGCGTTGCAAGGGATGTAGCTTTGTCTGTGGGAGGTCCCCACACGCCCGCCCCTGTAATGCGCATCGCGCCGTAGCCCAGGCGGTTAACAGTAAGATCGCCACCGATGGTAAACGTGCCAGCAGCTGCGGCTGAAAGAATCTGTTCCTTATTCATAAGATTGTTCCTTTCGATTCAAAGTTTGGAATGTAAGACAAGCCAAATGCCTGCGCTCAGGCAGGCACTGGCGCATTCTGCTCAATCAGATTCTGAGCTTTGAGTTCTGCCCAGAACGGGGTCGGGATCTTAGTTTGCATGGAGGTGTAATCCGCAAGGATCTGCTGCTCACTGCTGGCGCCTACAACAAGGGCTGCAGCGACGTCCGGCGCAGCCGAGAATTGAAGCGCCGCAGTCCGAAGCTCGACTCCATGATTACTTGCAACCTCGCGAAGCCTCTTACGTTTTTCAAGAAACGCAGGCGGAATCTGATATGACTCTTTCCCATAGTTGTAACGCGGACTTCCCGAGATAAACCCGGCATTGAGTGATGACCCGATCACGAAAGACACCCCCTTCGCCTTGGCCGCTGGAAACACTTGATCCAACGCATTTTTATGGTCGATCAGAGAATACTGAGAGGCCAGAAGGCATACATCCGGATCTGCGACTTCAAGCAGTCGCATGATTGGTTCTGGAGTATTGACGCCGATTCCCCAGCCTTTGATTAATCCCTCTTCCCGCATTCGAGTAAGTTCAGGAAATGCACCCTTGCGGGCGATTTCGAACTGCTCTTGCCAGGATGTTGGAAGATATTTGTTATCCGAGGAGATGTCGTGGACGAAGGCTATGTCCAGGCTGTCAATTCCGAGCCTTTGCAGACTGTCTTCAATGGAACGTCGCACGCCAGACGCAGTGTAATCGTAGACCACATCATTCGGGGAGGGGGAGAAAGGAAAATACTCTCTATTCTTCGCGGTCTTCGATGCCTTGAGAAGCTTGCCGACCTTCGAGGAGAGGATGAATTCGCTTCGATTCTTGTTGTGAAGAAAGTTGCCGTATCGACGCTCGGCCAGACCTAGTCCGTACCACGGAGCCATGTCATAGTAGCGAATCCCGGCATTCCATGCGGCTTCAATGGTGGCATACGCATCTTTGTCGGTAATGACTTCAAACTCATTTCCGAGAGGAACCCCTCCTATACCGAACCTGAACGGTGGCTTGTAGTGCTCTTTGTTGCCGTTGCTGACAGCCTGCTCCATGCTGTTACTCCCATCATTCATATTTGGTGCACTTGCCGCGGAAGCTGCCCTGGGCAGAAGTGCTGTTGCCACTGCCATGGCTGATCCTTTGACGGTGACACTCAAGAAGTCTCTTCTCGTATTCATCAGCATTTCCTCTCTATAGGATTTGGATCGGTTGGCAACCAGAAATCGTCAGGCAAATTGACAACAATTGGCTCTGGCGTACTTCGCACAACCACCCATCGAAATGCATTGTTTTTCGATGGGTTAAGCTCCTGATGTGGCAACCAACTCGGCACATGCAGAAAATCGCCCGCCCTAACAGTGACCGAGTGTTCTCCAAAGTTGCCCCAGCGCACATAGGCCTCTCCTTCAAGCACGTAAACGACGGTGTCCTGTTCGCCGTGGTGGTGGATGCCGGTCTTCCCGGAAGGCTCGACCACAAATAGGCCTGCCCATATCGAGGAGACAATGCCTTGCATGGCCACAATGGCGGACATCCTCAGCGATCCTGACGTCTGCTGGGTTTCGGTGCTCAGTTCAGCGGGATGCACGACGCTGATCGTTGAATTCGATTCCGGGCCAGATCCCGTCCGAAGAGCAACTCCTCCCGGCACAGCAAGCGGGTCAGCTATCGGGCGAGTGAGCGAATCATTAGGTTGGTGCCCCATGTGATCTCCAGATGGTTCGTAATTGCTCGGCAAGCTACTGTACTGTACCGTACATTACAGTAAGATGCATTAGACGACAAATTAGACGCACAATTAATCCGAGGCGTCTGAAGAAAAGTTCGCGCAAATGCTGCTCCACGGAGAAACCGGCGAGTTGCAAAATGGCCTCACGCATTGTCTTGCTCGGGATCGTACTGGTATGAACTCTTACGCCTCCGTCGAGACCGCCGCGCAGATGCATTCAATGCACGAAGAGCCCTCGTATGTAGGAGGGCTCTTTTGCGTTTACCGTAATCTCACTAAACTTGCGAACAGGCCAGGGGGCGCAACACCAGGCTCGTCACATTGGATACCGTTGGTGGGTCTAAGTTAAACCTCGAATCGGCAGAGAGCTTCTTCCAATCGGGATCGGCGGAAAACTTTTCCCAATCTGTCTCAAGCGAAGTCATATCAGGAAAGCTGAGCATATAGGTAAGATTCGGCAGATTCGGTCCAACCAGTGTATCGGCGTAGAAAACTCCCGTAGCGCCGGCCTTAGCGAAGATGCCAAACTCGCCGCTATGAAACATCTCCACCTTCCGGACGTGATCCATGTTTGTCGGGGACTGATACTGGCGAAGGTGATAGATGCGTTTCCCTTTGGTTGCGGCGGAGGCTGGTGGAGTGACCTTGGGATATCCCGGGAACGCCCGCAGAAGAGAACTCTCTATCCGAATATAGGGCGGCGTGGCGGCGGGAGCATCCCAGAACTGCGCTGCCGCCTTCATAAAGACATCGTCCTTCGCCAACTCGAGATCAGCTGTAACCAAGGTTTCCAACTTCGAACTTGGCATCAGCAGGTAATAGGACGGGCTATCTGGTCCGAAATAAACAGAGAATGCACCAACTGGCCCAATGCCGAGCCGGTTCAATGCAGGAATTAAAGCATCGGCAAAAAAATCATTGGTGAGCTTTACTCCCGGTCCATTTGCTAAATGGTATCGGCGCAACTCCATGTACTCCGGCGCAGATTTGTCCGCAGCAGTGGCTGTCTGAGCCAGTAAATCACCAGCAGCAGCGAGCGAGAGGGCTGAAGCAGCAAGAGAGCTAGAAAGAAAATTGCGACGATCCATGAAGTCTCCTTGAGATTAGATAACGTTAGGTCCAAACAATTTGCGGTGACCACTTGCAACGTTCTTCGCCTGGCCCTGAGCAAGGATGATCGTCAGAGAGAGAGAGAGAGTCCAGCGACAATGGTGGTATTGCGTTCTCCATAGGCTTAGCTATTACTTTTCAGTTTCCGTACTGTACAGTACGTTACAATATACAAACAAGTTACAACAACCCTATAGGGCTAACAAGCCAGAGTGGCGTGAAGCAATAGGCCGCGTAAAATGCTGCTGGTACAGGGGATTCAAGCTGGAGATTGCATTCGATATCTTTGGAAATGCATTCACGACTTGAGATGAGGAGAGATGAATGCCTAATAAGCGGTCGCGAGGAGAGGTTCGAAACAGCAAGCTCCAAAAAGTCGCAGCAGACCTGTTTCTAAAGCACGGCTATGAGGGTGTCACCATCGACAAGATTGTCGAGTTGGCTGGCGGGTCGAAAAGTACGGTTTACACCGAATTCGGTGGGAAGTGTGGACTGTTCATCAGCAGTATCGAAAACTTGTGCCGCGAGGCGAATGAACCGCTCACAAAGATTGACTATGCAGGATTGAACCTTGAAGCGAGTCTGAAAAAACTCTCTATTCAGATTCTGCACCTCATCACCGCGAAACGGTCCGTGGAGCTTCATCGTCTGGCTATCGGCGAGGCGGTGAACTGTCCTGAAGTAGGCGAGGCATGGTACACACATGGTCCAGCCAGAACGGCTTCGTTTATACGCGCTCTGTTGGAAAGTCGTCGCGAAGAGCTACGAAAAACAACGATTCCAATTGACCGGATGGCGGTGCTCCTTCACGACTCATTGACGGGAGACACCCTCTACCGTCTGTTGGCAGGAGTCGGTAGTCCTAAAAGCGATGCCGAGCTCGAGCGGTTGGCCTGCACTGCAGTCGACGCCATTCTCGGGAACCTTTGCAGCGATCCATCAAGAAAATAGCGATTCCCGAGGTTTGACGCCATCCACTTGCAGAACCGTGTGGTTCCCCTGACGCGTAATCAGTTCTGGAGGTCAAGAGATGAAGTCCGTGAAGTGAGTCGTCGTCCTGGGAGGCAGGAACGTTTCTGAGGAGCGTAGCTGCTGATTCGTGAGTAGCAGATCAGCAATGATCAGTTGCAGAGCTTCGGATCTTTGCCGCCAGAATGCGGTATCCGCTTCAGGCTCTGGAATGGATGCGAACTCGTGGGAGATGACTTCCCTGCCGTGGGCTGCCAATTCAGTCGTGGCGCCCGTCGATACGGAGGCCGCTATGGAGGGGGCAGAGGTGCGCTTCAGAAGGTGATCAACTGAAACATAACCCGCACTCATCGCTACGATGAGGAGGGCGCCGATGATCGCCTGTGGGGCCAGCGAGGGCACTCCGGTCCATCTCGAAGCTGCACCGATAACGAATGCGACAATGAACGCGATCAGGATTTTCATCTTCTTCTCCTTGAAACACTACGTTTCGTTCAGAAAGTCTTTTCTATCCTCAGTACGAGCTTGTTTCCTTCGGGACGATTCTTTACGCCAAGCTCGTGATAACCATTTGCATAGAAGAACCATTTACCCGAGTTCCAGACCATGCCTGGACCGATCGCTCCTACTTGTTCCGGAGAGTTCCGAAGCGGGACGCCATTGACACGGCCATCCGTAATCTGCCGGAGGTAATAGGCGTTTGGGCCGATCCAAAGGTGTTTGCCAAAGTTGTACGCAGTGGTGGCGTTGAAGTGGACCACCTTTCCTGCCTGTGTCGATTGAGCACCTGTTGCGATTGGCGGGCTATCGTTCGTCGAGTTCCAGAGATAGTGGACTCGCCAACTGGTCTCGATACGCTTGAGGGGGAATGCGGTAACCGCATAATACGGATGAACAGTGAATGCATTCGCGCCGATATTTACAGCAGAAGATCGGGTGTAAGCACCCACGGGTAGATCGAAATCGAAGACGACTCGTTGGTCGATAGGGACCTTGCCGATCTTTCGCTCACTCCATTGAAGGATGAATGGAGACACCGTAAGCGCTCCCCACCCACCGGATTGTCCCGCACTGCCGGCGTTGACGTGCGCGGCAGCCGCCACTACTTCCGTGCCGTACCAACCGCCCAGAATCCTCTTATGAGCTAGCCACGCGATGTGAGTCAGTTCGCTGATGCTATTAGTAGCGCCGGCTCCTGCAATCGGCCTCCCGTAGCCGTCTACAACCGTTCCTTCATGGGCACCATCTCCAATCTCTTCAATGACCACGCCGGGGCCTGCGATACCGTCGAGAAAACTGGTATCGCCCAGGTTCACCGCCGGCTCCGCAACGTGCGTCTGCGCGACGAGCGAAACCGAAGAGATGAAGGCCAGGAAAAGGACGTATTGGAGCGGCTTGAGCATGGTCCTTTCCTATGCACAAACCAGGCGGCGACCCAGAATCTCTTCACGAAGTCTGTCGAGCGAGCGCAGCATAAAAGTCAGCCCCTGCTCGTCCTGATACACATCCTCAGCGAGCTTCGCGTGAACGCCACCGACGACGACCTCTGGCCCCATCACGAGGTGCGCATGCATGGAGATCAGCGTCTCCCGCAGCTGGTACTGAGCCCGGACGCCGCCCGTAAACGCCTTGGACGAACTGATGATCGAGACGGGCTTGTCCTTGAAACATGACTCGAAGACCGGCCGGGAGGCCCAGTCGAGTGCATTCTTCACAACACCTGGCATGCCGTGGTTATATTCAGGTGTTGCGATGAGGACCCCGTCGCTTGCCGCAATGATCTTCCTGAACGAGGCAACCGAAGGTACCTCAGGACTCCGATCCAGATCCTCGTTATAAAGTGGAATGTCTTCCAAAGTCACCACCTGAATGTCGATGGCAGGCGCGGCTTTTACAGCCAGTATCTTCAGCAGCGACGTGCTGAAAGACGCTCTGCGGAGGCTCCCTGAAATGCCAACGACTCGAACTGTTTCTCCCGTGCGGTCCATGTTTTTCTCCTCGTCTGTGGCCGCGTCTAGCGTCCACATTCACGAGGCTAGGCCCCTCTTTTTCATGTGTCCAACGAAAGATTCGCATAATATATATCTTCAATGGTGATGAATAGAAGGAGGTCCTATGGAGATACGACACCTGCAGCACTTCATCGCTTTGGCGGAAGAGGGTAAGTTTACGGCTGCCGCGCAACGCATGAACATCGTTCAATCAGGACTGTCCATGTCCATCAAAGAGCTCGAACAGGAACTTGGAAGTCAACTCGTCACGCGCACGACTCGCAAAGTCTCGTTGACTGCGGCTGGGGAACTATTCCTTGAACATGCGCGTGGTTGTCTCGCTTTGCTGAATGATGGCGTTCAGTCCGTTCGGTCTCAGGATGGTGTCGTCAGAGGCCGCCTGCATCTCGGCATCCTGCAAAGCCTGACGCCGTACGTGCAACTCGCCACCTTGCTGCAACGATTTCATTCGTCGTACCCAGAGGTCGAATTCGCAGTTCGAGCTCTTTCTACAGAGGCTGTGCCTGCTTTGGTGCGCTCAGGATATGTAGATCTGAGCTTCCAGGCAATCCTCGGCAAAGAGCGATGGCCCGGAGTTCAGGTCATCCCCTATGCACAAGACTCGCTCGTTGCGATCTGCTCCAGCAAGCATCCGTTAACCAGAAAGAGTAGTGTGCAACTCGAAGTGCTCAGCCATGAGAGCTTCGTGGATCTCACACCCGAGAGGGCTCTGCGGAAGCTGGTTGATCAGATTTTCACCCAGCACCACTTACCGCGATCGAGCGTATATCAGGTGAGCGATATTGAGACGCAACTCTATTTCGTGGCTCACGGTCTTGGCGTCGCAATCGTGCCGTCCGCTCTGGCTCGTTCCTCCACCGCATCCCATGATCTTCATACGCTGCGGATATTGAGTCAGGCTCCAAAGCTCGCTAAATGGCGAATCGCGATTTTGACACGGCCAAGGCGGAACGACATTCCTGGAAAGACAACGGTTGAACTCTTTCTGGAAACACTTGCTGAACTTTCAAGGAAGACGAAGATCACTGGCGAAACATAGGAGGCTGCCAGCTGGATTGGGAAAATACGAAATCGTCGTGCTCCTACTTTTGTAGGATTCGCATAATGGCATGACTGGTGTAACGTGGACGCCGAAGGCAGGAAGGATACCAGGAGCTTATGAAGCTGATCTCACGGCGTCGATTTGTGCAGGTTGGAGCTGCAGTGATGTGCACGCGTTTGACTTGGGCACAACCAGCGCAGTTACTGCCGGCAGGGTTCCCGATTGGGTTGCAGCTTTACAGTGTAGGCGACGATCTACAGAAGGACGTTCCCGGAACACTGCGGCAAATCAGGGCGCTCGGGTATGAGCGGGTAGAAACAGCAGGATTTGCTGGGCTGACGGCCAAGGCGTTTCGTACCCAGCTCGATCAGGCACAGCTGGTGTGTCCGAGCACTCACCTGCCGGTGGGCAGCTCCGAACTCGGTCCACTCTTCGAGGATGCACACGTCGTCGGTGCACGATATGTAGTGAGCTCGGCGCTGTTTTCTAAGAGCGGAGATCAGACATTCGATGACTACCGCACAATGGCGGACCGGCTCAATGATCTGGGACGCAAGGCAAAGGCCGCGGGGCTTCAGTATGCGTACCACAACCACAACTTTGAGTTCCGCAAGTTAGACGGCGACAGGATTGGGTACGACGTGTTGCTGAAGCATACGGACCCGGAGCTGGTAGCTTTTGAGCTGGATTGCGGCTGGATCGTGGCCGCCGGGTTCAGCCCAATCGAGTATTTCAGCCAATATTCTGGACGCTATCGGATGCTGCACATAAAGGATTTCGTTGCGACCAAGGGGCCGAGCACATCGCTCGCAAAGGAGGAGCGGCCTCAGGGTGCGGAACTGGGACGTGGACATATCCACTACAAGCCGATCCTTCTTGCGGCCGCCAACGCAGGCATCCACGACTACTATGTGGAACAGGAGCCGCCGTTCCTCGATATGCCCGCTCTTGCGGCTATAAAAGTTGATTATCAGTATCTGCGTACCCTATAGAATCGCAGGCTGCGGAGGGATGAATGAATCGTAGAGAGTTTGGAAAGATGAGTGCGGGAGCAGCTCTGGCGTCAGCGTGGCCTATGACTGCGCAAGGCCCTGGCGCGGCAAACAAAGTGCGATTCTCCTTCATGCTGTGGGCACTTGAGAAGCAGGCGCCCTTCGACCAATGCCTGGAATGGGTGGCCGAAGCAGGTTATCAAGGAGTGGAACTTGTGGGTGAGTTCCAGAGTTGGTCGTCCACCGAGAGAGAAACCATCATGGCGAGGATGCGCCGCCTGGGAATGGTCTTTGACGCGATGAGCGGCGTGAAGGCAGGATTAGCGGAGCCAGAGCAGACAGAGGCGTTTCGGACGCAGTTCACCGAACAGATGAGGGCAGCGAAGGAACTGGAGTGTCCGAAGATCATTCTGCTCTCGGGCAAACGGGTAGAGGGTCTGCGCGCCGGTATGCAGCGGCAGACATCCATCGATAATCTTAAGTGGGCAGCCGAGAGAGCGGCAAAAGAGCAGATCGACATTGTGATTGAACCGATCGATCTGCTGGAAAATCCGACCATCTATCTGGCATCTGTGACGGATGGCTTCGAGATGGTGCGGGCAATCGATAGTCCGAATGTGAAGGTTTTATACGACTTCTATCATGAGCAGCGGAGCTTCGGGAACCTGATCGAAAAACTTGAAAAGAATATCGAATGGGTAGGCCTGGTGCATGTGGCAGATGTGCCGGGACGGCATGAGCCGGGCACGGGCGAGATCGACTACGAGTCGATCTATCGCAAACTGGCGGAGCTCAACTACAGCCATTGGATTGCGATGGAGTACTACCCGACCGAAGAGCCGGTAGCCTCCCTGAAGAAATCACGGATAGAGGCGCAGCGGGCTCTGAAGCAGTAGTCACACAGAAGGATCTTCTCGGGACGCTGGGTATGGTGAGTTGTTGATTCGTCGAAGAATGATGGCCTGTTGAGCACATTAGACTAATTTGCACAACTCAATCCTCTTCTCGAATGGCTACTGATGACACTCCCTAATTCGTCTCAATGCTGATCTGTGCGGAAGCAAGCGACGGCGAAGATGCAGAAAGCATAATCTGTCCAGGACGTCCGTTCGATTGGACGAGAACGAGAGCCAGGCCATTGAAGGCGCGTCGACTGCTCGCTTTATAAGGCTCATGACTGTCGGGCTGGCCATTGTCGACGCCGAGAATGCGACCAGGGCCCGTAAGCGAGAAGGTGATGGCATCATCGGCAGTAGGAACGATGCGGCCCTGTGCATCCTGCACGGCGACGGTGATATGAGCCACATCATCCGGCGTAATGCGGAGACGTTGCCGATCATTCATAAGCGCCAGCTTCGCAGGGGCTCCGGTAGTGTGAACCTCGACAGCTTCGATAGCCTTGCCATCCTTAATGCCCTTCGCTGTGAGGGTTCCGGGCGTATAGGGCACATCCCATGTGAGGTGCAGGTCGGAGGTAGTCTGAAGAACATCGGCGCCTGGCTGGTAATTGCCATAACGTCCGACCATGCCGGGTCGAGGGAAGCTATAGCCTTTTACGCCGAGGCTTTCGCCGTTCAGAAAGAGCTCGACGGTTTCGCAGTTTGTGAAACACGTGACGGGTATCACCTTACCCTCTTTGCCAGGCCAGTTCCAGTGGGGCTGTAGGTGCAAAACCGGTTGCTTCGTCCAGAGGCTTTGATAGAAATAGAAGCTGTCTTTTAGAAAGCCACAAGTATCGAGTGCGCCGCTCACGGCGAGTTTGTTTGGCCACTTCGCCTCACCGAGATAGTCGATACCCACCCAAAGAAAGTCGCCGCTCACGTAGTCATAGGTCTGCACGAACTTTTGCTGTTGCTCGACCTGGATGAGATTATTCGTTGGCCGTTCCAGGATGTCGTCGATCGGCTGCTCGGTAAAGTAGACGCCGCGTGCGCCGCGCAGTGCAGAACTCTCGGTGCCGATAAAACGGCGCTGCGGATAAGCCTGCCTGTCGATGCTGTAATACTTCTCGCGACGGTCGCGCCAGCGGTCCACATAGTTGTATCCGACGACATCGAGCTTATCCAAAAAGTCCGGAGGCGCGACCTTAGGCTCGGCGGCAATCTGGTCACAACCGACGGTGATGGGCCGCGTGGAATCCTTGCTGTGGATGATCTCAATGAGACGCTGGAGGGTAGCAGGGCCGTCAGGAGCAGTCTGGTCGGGAACCTCATTGCCTGCGCTCCAAATCACGATGGAGGGATGGTTACGGTCGCGCTCCATCATGGCGGTGAGGTCGCGCTCCGACCACTCATCGAAGTATCGATGGTATCCATAGGTCGACGTCTGCCCTTTCGCGTGCCGCCACTCGTCGAACGCCTCGGCCATCACCAGAAATCCCATGCGGTCGAGCATGTCGAGCAACTCCGGTGCGGGTGGGTTATGACTGAGCCGGATGGCGTTGCATCCCATCTGCTGAAGCAGCTCAAGGCGGCGCTCCCATAGACGCTCGGGTACTGCTGTGCCGACCGCGCCGCCGTCACCGTGAATGCAAACGCCGTTCATCTTGACGTGCTCGCCATTGAGCAGGAAGCCGCGATCGACGTCGAAAGCAATCTGCCGGATGCCGAAGTTGGCAGAGTCCTGATCGATTTGCGCGCCGCGAGAGCGCACGGTGCAGCGGGCGCGATAGAGGTGCGGCGTCGTTGTGGACCACAGCGCGGGAGAGGCCACGGTAAGCGTCTGGGCCAGCGTTGTCTCGGCATCCTTGCCGAGGGTGTGCGGCGTTGTGGTCTGCTGGACAGTCTCGCCGGTCGGCGAAAGAATCTCGGTCGTCAGTTCGAGGTCGGCATCACGGACGCTACGGTTGCGCAGACGAGTCGCGACCTCGATCGTGGCGCTCTCCCGCGTGATGGACGGCGTGCGGACATAGATACCGTTCTCGACGATATGGATTGGATCGGTAATCCGAAGCCACGTGTGACGGTAGATACCGGACCCAGAGTACCAGCGGCAGTTGGTCTGGGGAGAGTTGTCGACCCGCACTGCGAGATAGTTGGGCTTGTCCGGTGGCGCAAGATGGGGCGTGAGGTCGTAAGAGAAGCCGATGAAGCCATAGGGACGCATGCCCAGTGAGATACCGTTGATCCACACTTCGCTGCGCTGATAGACCCCGTCAAACTGAAGAGCAATGCGCCTGCCGTGCACCGAGGAAGGCACGGTAAAGTCCTTGCGGTACCAGCCGATGCCGGTAGGCAGGTAGGCTCCATTTCCCTTGGCGGGAGCGTTCTCGTCGAAGCTGCCCTCGATGCTCCAGTCATGGGGAAGATCGAGACTGCGCCAGGCCACGTCGTGAAATCCGGGTGCCTGTGCGCCTGCGGCGTCGCCGAGCAGAAAACGCCATCCGCGGTCGAAATTGGCGCGGCGTTCGGGCAGCGCTTCAGGATTCGTGCCGGAAGAGACGTCGAGCCGAAGGGCGGAAGCGGCTCCGGCCATCGCTGCATCACTGAGAAAATCTCGGCGGGTGATAGGGGACATCGTGGGGCCTTTCTATGGTTCTCTTATGGCAGAGAAGCTTATCGTGAAACTCAGTCGCCGCGAATCCGCCAAAAGGTGGATTCGTATCGATGTAGCGAGCGAGTAGGCTTGATGCGCATTCAAGAAGCATTCTTAAGACGAGGCAACAGCATGACGACGTGGCGAGCGATCTGGCTCGGATTCTTAACGGCTGCGGGACTTCAGGTCGCGGCTATCAACGCGACTCACGTTGGAGCGCAGAGTCCGCAGCAGAGTCAAGCAGGTATGTCTCCCTTTACGATGGAGCTTCGGCGCGGCGCATTGGCGCATTCACCGGTGGACGTCTCGTATCTGCTGGATGCGCCGGCGGGCAAACACGGCTTCGTGCAGGTGAAGGACGGCCACCTGGCGACCGGCGACGGAAAACGCATCCGCTTCTGGGGCGTCAACATCACCGATTGGAGCAAGGGCTCGCGGCAGATTCCGGCGAAGCAGGACGCGGCCTTTCTGGCGTCGACGCTGGCGCGATTCGGCGTGAACAGCGTGCGCTTCCAGTTCCTCGATCTCGAAGTTCCACGGGGACTCATCGCGAAGCAGGGCGACAGCACCCGCATGCTCGACGCCGATGCGCTCGACCGCGAGGATTACTTTATCGCGGAGCTCGAAAAGCGCGGTATCTATATCGATTTCAACTTGCTGGTGGGTAGACCCTTCCACGCTGGCGACGGCGTGAAGAACCCGGAGCTGCTGCGGGAGGGATCGAAGGGAACGTCGCTCTATGACGCGCGGATGATCGAGTTGCAGAAGGAATACGCGCGGCAGCTGCTGACACATCTCAATCCCTATACAAAGCTCCGGTACACAGACGATCCGGCGGTCGCAATCGTCGAAATCAACAATGAAAATGCGATCAATGTAGGGTTCCACGCGCCAGCGCCCTTTTATCAGGATGAGCTGACCGGTCTCTACAATCAGTGGCTGGCGAAGCACCGCACCGCGGAACAGAGCGCGAAACTCCGGGAGATCACGAATGTCGGAGCAGAGGCCCCGGTGCCTCTGCTAAGTAGCAAGACATTGGTAGCGGAGGCACCTCCGGAACAGTTCTACGCCGAGGCCGAATTCTACAACGACCTGCAGCACGACTACTTTTTGGACATGGAGCGATACCTGAAGCAGACGTTGGGATCGCACTCGCTGGTGATCGCGACGGCGGATCACAGCCACTCCAACAGCGGTTACCCTATCCTGCTCGCGACCCAGGACATGGACATCATCGACGGGCATACCTACTGGCAGCATCCCGAGTATTACGTAAAGAAACTCCCGATGGTGAACGATCCATTCAACTCGACGGTAGTAGAGCTGTCGCGATCCGCGATTGCGGGAAAGCCTTATACGGTAAGCGAGGTCAACAATCCGTTCCCCAACGACTACGCGGGCGAGGGTATCCCCATTCTTGCGGCCTACGCGGGGCTGCAGGATTGGGACGCGATCTTCTGGTACAGCTTCGAACCGAAGAGCAATCCGGCATGGAAGCCTCATGTGGGCGACGCCTTTGATATCTCGCTGGACCCTGTAAAGATGCCGGAGCTGGCAGCGGGGGCACTCCTGTTTCTGCGTGGCGATGTCGAGAAAGCGCGCAGCATCAGCGAACGGACGTATTCGCAAAAGCAGGTCTTCGATAGCATGCTGATCCCTTCGACGGAACGGCCATACTATACGGAGGGCTTTCCGCTGGCTCTGCCGCTAGAGCAAGAGGTACGGATCGGCTCACTGACCGGACCTCCGACCAAGCCATTCGAGACGTCGGAAGCAACAGACCCTATCGTCTCCGATACACGGCAGCTCGCATGGTATGTGGGACCTCAGCATACGAACGGGTTGGTGACGGTGGATACGCCGAAGAGCCAGGCACTGATCGGCTTCGTAACGGCACAGGGCAAAAGCGTGCACAACATGAGCGCCGAGGTAAGCAACAGCTTCTGCACTCTTCTGCTGAGCGCGATGGATGAGCAGCCGATTGCGACGAGCACGAAGCTGCTGCTGGTGGCAGGAGGTCCCGTAGAAAACACGGGACAACAGTGGAACACGGCGGGGACCGATGTGACCTCCTTTGGAGGGCCACCGAGTCTTGTAGAGCCTGTAAAGGGGACGATTACTCTGAGCGGCCTCGAAGGCGCGCACGCACTATGGGTGCAGCCGATCGACGGCGCAGGCCAGCCGCTGGGTAAGCCCACCGCGGCCGCAAACATCGGCGGGACGTGGAAGGTTCCGCTAGGGACAGTCACGACCACATGGTATGAAATTAGGGTGGAGCGCTAGATGACACGATCATTCACATTGCGTCTGTTGACGAGCGTTGTAGTTGGCATGGTAAGCCTCGCCGCGTGCGCCCAATATCCCGGTGCCCATGAAGTAATTAAGTTGTGGCCCAAAGGCGCACCTGGGTTACAGGCCGACGCAAGGCCCGAGACCGTGCGGATCTCGCCGGAGGGCGACCACGTCATCACCCATGTAGCTGAGCCTTCGCTCACGCTCTATCTACCGTCGCCACAGACTGCTACAGGTGCGGCCGTAATCATAGCGCCGGGAGGCGGCCACAGCGAGCTCTGGATCGACCATGAGGGCTTCCGTGTCGCGGAATTTCTGAGCGAGCATGGGGTTGCAGCCTTTGTTCTAAAATACCGGCTGGCGCGAGAGAAGGGATCTTCCTACACCGTCGAAGGGACGGAGTTGGAAGATATGCAGCGTGCGATTCGCGTCGTACGGAGCCGCAGCGGCGATTGGAAGATCGATCCGGCGCGCATCGGTGTGATGGGATTTTCAGCAGGCGGCGAGCTGGCGGAACTCGCCAGCACTCGCTATGATGCCGGACACCCCGACGCGGAAGATCTCGTGGAGCATGTGAGCTCGAAGCCGGACTTTCAGGCGTTACTCTATCCCGCAATCCCGAAGGAGCCACGGCTGACGGCTCAGACGCCGAAGGCCTTCCTCGCCTGTGGAGCCATGGATCGAGTGGACATCTCGCAGGGGCTGGCGGAGTTCTATCTGGCTTTGGCGCGGCTGCACGTGTCGGCGGAGCTGCATATCTATGCGGGCATCGGGCACGGGTTCGGGATTCGCAAGACCAACACCAGGCCGGTCGCCGACTGGCCGGAGCTTTTTCTCGAATGGATGGGCGTGCAAGGTCTTTTGAAGTAATAGGGTAATAGCAGCCGACAAATCGATGAGCGGCTCACACTCACAGGAACCAATCGCTCACTCCTACTTTCGACGGATTCGCATTTCCCTTTCGAGGCGTAGCGTGGCTTTTGATCAGTAGTATGGACTTCACCCTCCCTCGCGATCGAAGAGGGGCGGCTAAGGTATCTACCGCATTACTTTTGAACTTGTGTGTATCTAGATACATTTCAAGCAAATTTTTAGGATGACCAACCTTATGGACAGACGAGTTTTCCTCCAACGGACGGGCACACTGCTGGCAGCCTCGACGCTGCCAGGCATTTCAGCTTTCGCCGAAGAGAAGCCCACAGCGGGCGGGCGATTGGTTCTCCCCATCAACCGTGGCTGGCGATATCACCCCAGCAAAGTCGCTGGAGCCGATGCCCCGGAGTTCGATGACTCTGTCTTCGAAGAAGTGGTGATTCCGCACACGAACATCAGCCTTCCCTGGCACAGCTTCAACGATAAAGACTACGAGTTCATCTCAACCTATCGGCGCCGCTTCAGAACGCCGCCCGACACTCAGGGCAAACGCATCTTCGTGGACTTCGAAGGTGTCATGACCGCCTCGACGGTGTGGATCAACGGCGTCCCGCTCGGCGAATACAAAGGCGGCTTCACTCCGTTCTCCTTCGAGTTGACGCCACACCTGCGCAAGGACCGGGAAAATGTCCTGACCGTGCAGGTGGATTCAACAGAGCGAAGCGATATCCCGCCGTTCGGCTACGAGATCGACTACATGACCTTCGGCGGCATCTACCGCGAGGTCTCCCTGCGCGTAGTTCCCGCTCTTTATCTCGACAATATCTTTGCGCACCCGAAAGATGTGCTGAGTGGCAAGCCGGCGCTCGACGTGGACTGCTTCCTCGCCGGCATCGCCCCTCACGGAGATCTCGTGCTCGAAGCAGAACTACTGGACGGAGAACGTACGCTCGCAAAGGCGAGCCGATCCTTCAGAGTGTCGTCTGCAAGCGATCCTGACGTTGCGGATGATCCGGCCACGAGCGCTCCCGTCTACTTGAGCACGGAGACCGTAAACGATCCCGGAAAGCAGACGATCTCGTTCAAGGAGATCGATGGAGTGAAGCTTTGGGATCTCGCAAGCCCGAATCTCTATACAGTCCGTGTGCGTCTCTTGCGTGCTGGAGTTGTCATCGATGAAGACACTCGCCGGATCGGCTTCCGCGAGGCGATCTTCACCGATCACGGTTTCTCACTAAACGGAAAGATCGTTAAGCTGCGCGGCCTCGACCGCCACCAGACCTTTCCCTTCGCCGGTCAGGCGATGCCCGCCCGGGTTCAGCGCCAGGATGCGATGATCCTTCGCCACAAACTACACTGCAACATCGTGCGAACCTCTCATTATCCTCAGTCGCGACACTTCCTGGATTGCTGTGATGAGATCGGCCTGCTTGTGCTCGAAGAGATTCCAGGCTGGCAGCACATCGGCCCCGAGCCGTGGAAGCTCCTCGCCATCGACAACGTCGGACGCATGGTGCGGCGCGACTGGAACCATCCGGCCATCATTCTCTGGGGCGTGCGCATCAACGAGTCTCCAGACGACCACAGCTTCTATACCCGTACCAATGCACTCGCGCACGCACTCGATACGACGCGACAGACAGGCGGCATCCGCAACTTCAAGGAGTCGGAGCTTCTGGAAGATGTCTTCACGATCAATGACTTCGGCTTTCCACTAAGAAAGCCGAACCATCCCCGCTATCTCAACACCGAATTCGTCGGCCATACATTCCCGACCAAAACAACGGACGACGATGAACGACAGCGCGAACACACGCTGCGCCATGCTCGCATCCATAATCAACTCGCCTCCGATCCGCAATACGCGGGCGGCATCGGTTGGTGCGCCTTCGACTACAACACCCACGCAAACTTCGGCGCGGGCGACCGCATCTGCTATCACGGCGTTACGGACATCTTCCGCGAGCCCAAGCCCGCCGCTGGCTTCTACAAATCACAGTGCGATCCATCAGAAGAGATCGTCCTCGAGCCCGCCTTCCACTGGGCCAACAGCGACGAATCGACCTCCTTCACCGAGGCCCTCGTCTGTTCGAACTGCGACCACCTGAAGTTTTACCAACGCAGCAACAGCCTGGCAGACAACCCATGGGAGTTGATCGCTGAACTCGATCCAGACCGTGCGAATTTTCAATATCTGAAGTACCCGCCATTCGTTCTCGACCGGACGAAATTGCAGAAGCCTCACCGGCATGTCTGGGGTGATCTAAGAATCGATGGATATCTGCAGGGCAAGCAGGTCGCCTCAAAAACCATGTCCGGTCTGGGCGTCGACCAGAAGTTCTCTCTACTCCCAGACGATATGGCGCTCCATGCCGACGGAGCCGACACCACGCGAGTTGTCCTGCGGGTCACGGACGAGTTCGGAGCCATACGAACCTATGCCAACGATCCCATCGTCTTCAAACTCGAAGGTCCTGCAAGCCTGATCGGAGACAACCCCTTCGGTCTGATCGGAGGAACCGGCGCGATTTGGATTCGCGCGAAGACACAGGCAGGCAGCGTGCGACTGACCGCGACACATCCTCGGCTTGGCTCCCAAACGATTGAGTTCCATCTCACCGCTGTTCCAGCAGAACTGGTCTAGGAGACCTGCATGACCAAGGTCAAGATACGTGCTGACAGAAAGACGTATTGGCGTAACGTGGGTTCTCTGCTCGCGGTGTTCCCTCTCCTGCTCGCGGGAGCGGCATTCGCCCAGCAGGCGCCTGCCATCACGGGCATCTCGCATGTAACGTTCTATGCCGAAGACATCCCGCATTCGCGTCAGTTCTACGCTGATCTGCTCGGCTGGCAGCCTGTGCCTGCGACTGGATCAGGGCCTGGCCTCCGCTTCTATGCGAACCACGCGCAATATGTTGAGCTGGTGCCACCCCCAGTACCGGGACAGGCGCACAGGCTTGATCTTGTAGCCTTCGCAACCAACGACGCAGAGGGTCTGCGGCGGCTTCTTGCACGCAAAGGTGAAGAGGTCCCTCTTTCAGTGACGGTCGGGCGGGATGGGAGCCGCAGCTTCAGAGTGCATGACCCCGAAGGCAACCTTGTCGAATTCACGCAGCAGGAACGACGCGTTCTGCCGCCATCGACCGCCGCACTCGCGCGCCGCCTGAGCACACACATCATCCACGCGGGCTACGTCGTACACGACCGCGCCGCGCTCGACCGCTTCTATAAAGACGAGCTCGGATTTCACCTGTACTGGCAGGGGGGCGCCAAGGCGGGAGATGTGGACTGGGTTATGATGCAGGTGCCCAACGGCACCGATTGGATCGAGTACATGCTCAACCTGCCTGTCGATCCTCCCCACGCGCAGCTTGGCAACGCAGACCATATCGCCCCCGGCGTGGTGAGCGTAGCGGAGTTGCAGAAGCGGCTGGAACAGCGTGGCTGGAAACCTGCCGCAGGTAAAAACCCGCAGGTGCTGGGAGTCGACGGCAAGCTGCAGCTCGACCTCATTGATCCTGATGACACGCGGATCGAGTTTATGGAGTTCGCACCCGTCAAGGCGCCCTGCTGCTCGCCTTACACAGGCAAGCAACCAGCTCCCTCGGATGCATGGTAAGCGAAGTTTCAACTCGGAGGAAAGATGAAGCGATACATCGTTGCACTATTGGTGGCGTCTCTGCTCTCGCCTGCACTTGTTGTCGCACAGACCAGCCCGGATGCCTCCCAGACCGCTAAAGCGTCGAGCAACTTCGACGTGATTGCCGATCAGGCGCTTGCGGCCATGAAGGCGAAGGCGCAGACGATGGGTATCGGCGGAGTTGCCGTGGTGGCGTACTTCGAGGGTGACACGATCCAGGCATGGAGCTCGAAGATGATCGTGGTAGGCCGGTACAAGGACCTTCCGACAGCAACCGACAAAGGTACAAATCTGCTGGGCATCGCCTATGCCAAGGCCTCCGAGATGGCCGATACCCTCAAAGACAGCGGGAGCGGAATCAGGCCACCCATGACCGGAGAGTTCGGCTGGAATGGCGGTGTCATCGCACGCGGTAAAACGGGTTATGTCATCGCTGCTTTCAGCGGGGGCAAATCCGACGACGATGTGGCAATCTCGCGTGAGGGTTTGTCGAAGCTCAAAGCAAAACTTTAGTGGGGTTCATGAGCGTCCATACGTCTCCTGCAACTGAAAGCCGGAACGATCTCTGACAACCCTTCCGAACTCGCATCGCCAAGATCGGTTGCCACGGCACCGTTGGAGCATCGCGTGTCTCCTTGGTTTTGGAGTTCTCGTCAACTACTTTGACCGGGTAAATCTTTCGGTCTCCCACGCTGCGCTTTACGCCACCTTTGGTATTTCAAACATCACCTTCGGCTATCTCTCCGGAGCCTACAACTGGACGTACGCGATGTGCCAGTTGCCAATCGGAGTTCTTCTCGATCGCTTTGGAGTGCGGCGTGTAGGACGCATCAGCACGCTGCTTTGGAGCATAGCCTCCTTCGGTGCGGCAGTGACACCGAGCATCCCAGGATTCTTCGCCGCGCGACTGCTTCTCGGTGTGGGCGAATCACCAACCTTCCCGGCGAATGCCAAGGCCATCGGCCTTTGGTTTCCCTCCAAAGAGAGAAGCTTTGCCACCTCCATCTTCGATGCCTCCGCCAAGCTCGCATCAGCTGTCGGTGTGCCTCTTATTGGTGTACTTCTGCTGAAGTTTGGCTGGCGATGGAGCTTCGCCGCCACCGGCATGGTCAGCCTGGTTTATTTCGCGCTGTTCTCAAAGGTCTATCGCGATCCCAACGACGAACCCGCGCTGACCGAGAGAGAGCGGCGATACATCGCGGAAGACTTGCAAATCAATTCTGCGCACGAGCCAGAGCCATCGGGAGCATCGCTGGGATATCTGATTCGACAGCGCAAGGTGCTGGGGATGGCGATCGGTTTCGGAGCCTATAACTATGTTTTCTACCTCTTACTCACCTGGCTGCCCAGCTATCTCTCCGCGGCTCTGCATATCGATCTGCTGCATTCCTTTCTTTACACCAGCGTGCCCTGGCTATTCGCTACATTTACCGATCTGATGGCGGGCCTGGTGTCGGATGCACTCATCCAGCGTGGATGGGACGCGAGCCGCGTACGCAAGACAGTTCTCGTCTGCGGTACCACCTTCGGGCTTGGCATTCTCGGCGCGGCTCACGCACATACAGCCGTTCGTGCGCTGATCTGGATCAGCATCTCCATCGGCGGACTGGCCGCAGCCTCACCGATCGGCTGGTCGATCCCATCGATGATCGCGCCGCGCGGCAGTGTTGGAACTGTAGGCGGCATCATCAATCTATCGAATCAGCTCTCCGGAATCGCCGCTCCGATCATCACAGGCTATGTTGTTGCCGAAACAAAATCTTATTCATGGGCATTTGGCATCTCTGCGATTTATCTGCTCCTGGGCATCGGCAGCTATCTCTTCTTGCTCGGCAAGATCGAACAGATCGCGCCAGAGCCTGTTTTTTGAAGCAAGGTAGAGCAATTCTCGTAAAAGGGAGAAGGTAGGTTGCCGTTGCTCCTGCCCTTTGCTCTTTGTTCTTGCCTTTCTGGTTGTCATTCCGAGCGCAGCGAGCGAACCTGCTGTCTCCCGTTTTTTGCTCATGCTCCCAAAAACGCAAGCAAGAGCCGAAAATCTAGCGTTCGCTGCCCCACAACATTTGCGACGACATAGACGAAGAACGGGAGACAGCAGGTTCGCTCGCTGCGCTCGGAATGACAACTAGAAAGCAAAAACTGTTTCGTTGCACGATATCGCGCAATCGATGGCATGCGTTAGGTCAGCAAAATAAGCAACTCAATCAACATCCGGCCTGGATGGCGGTTGCACACTGGCACGAGTCGACCCCGTAGAAATTCCGCCATCCACAAGAAGCGTCTGTCCTGTCACGTAACGGCTCGCCTCGGAGGCGAGAAAAACAATAGCTCCATCCAGATCGTGCGGCTCTCCCGGGCGCTTCAATGGAATGCGATCGATCAGGTAATCGACCCACTCCTTGTTCTCATACAGCACCTTGTTCTGTGCGGTCTGAAACCAGCCGGGAGCCAGGCAATTTACCGTGATGCCATATCGTCCCCAGTCATCGGCCAGGCTCATCGTAAGCTGTCGAATGCCACCGCGGCTCGCCCCATAGGGCGCCAGCCCCGCATAACCGAACACGCTTGTCACCGAGCCGATATTGACGATCCGCCCATAGCCGTGCGGCACCATCTGTTTCGCAATCTGCTGCGCAACAAAAAAACTTCCGCGCAGATTGGTCTCCAGAATCAGATTCCAATCATCCCAGGTAACCTCCAACGCGGGCTTCCGCACATTGCATCCCGCATTGTTGACGAGGATATGAACCTGTCCCAGCGCCTCCACTGAAGCAGCCATCGCCTCGATGCTGCCCTGGTCTCGCACATCGAGTTCGAGCGGAATGGCTTTTCTTCCCAGACCTTCAATCTCCGCCACAAACGGCAGCAGATCGTCCTTATGCCGGCTGGTAACAATAAGATCCGCACCTGCCTTGGCCAGGGCGCGACCGAAGTACTGTCCGAGTCCTCGGCTTGCTCCAGTAATCACTGCAACCTGTCCCGTGAGATCGAAGAGAGTGGAGGTCATCGCGCCCTTTCTGTCGAAGAATCGCTACGCGGGTCCAGCACGATCTTCATCAGATTCGGCTCGCGGGCATGGAGCCGTTCGAACCACGAAGCTCCATCGCTTAGAGGTGCAACCGCCGTAATCAACGACGCAACCTTGATCTCGTTCCTTGCAATCAGCTCCATCGCTTGCGGATACTCTCCCGCCGAAGCGCACGATCCCTGAAGACGGATCTGTCGCGACACCACCTTCTGCAGCGGCAAAGTAATCTGCGGAGAGATGTTGCCAACCAGCGTTACCGTGCCACCCTTGCGGACACAGTCGATGCCTGCGGCGATCGTCTCGTCGCGGCCCACGGCTTCCAGCACCATATCCACGCCGCGGCCATCGGTCCTTCGCAGAATCTCTTCAACAAGTGCAGCGCCGGTAGCAAGCAAGGTCTCATCCGCTCCTAACTCCTCTGCCAGTTTCAGTCGCGTCTCGTCTACATCTGAGATGTACACACACGAAGCTCCGGCCGCACGCGCAGCCTGTAACAGCAGAAGACCGATCATGCCTGCACCAATGACGAGAACGACCTCTTCCCCCATTAGCTCCGACACCGCTACCCCATGCAGCGCCACCGACACCGCCTCCAGCATCGCGGCCTCCGGAAACGACAGGTTATCCGGAAGCCGGTATGCCACGCGCGCCGGCACCGTCAGAAGCTCCGCAAAGGCTCCAGCACGGCGATACTCCCCGCAGGAGACACCAATCACCTGTCTGTTATCGCAGAGGTTTACCTGGCCCTGCAGGCAGTGATCGCAGACTCCGCAAAAGACTGTCGAATCAAACGTCACACGGTCGCCCGGAGCAAATCCGCTGACCTCGGTCCCAACCGCGGCCACGATGCCCGCGGCTTCATGTCCCATCACAATCGGCGGAATTCGACGGCCCGTCGATCCGTCATAGCCATGCACATCGCTGCCGCAGATACCGCATGCCGCAACCTGAATCAGAAGCTCATCTGGCCCCGGAGTTGGGTCAGGCAAATCCTGTATCGCCAGATGGTTGTACTCGGAGAGAAGCAAAGCTTTCATAGGAATATGATCTCAGTTCCTTCCATCTCGATGGCTGAGTGCTATGAGTTTATATACCGAAAAAGAAAGCAGTCCGGGCCAGTATGGCCCGGACTGGAAGGTAAAGCTCGAATTAGAAGGTGAACTTGATGGCTCCCTGTTGTACACGAGCTGGCTCAAAACCGGTTGATGTGATCTGACCTTCCTGTCCGCCCTGGTTCACGCCTGTCGCGCTGATCTGGTTACTCGAGTTGGGAACGGCAAAAGACGGATGGTTGAAGACATTGAACATCTCCCACCGGAACTGCAGGTTGTACCTCTGGGTGATCTTCCAGTTCTTGTCGAAGCCCGCATCGCCCCACTGTTGTGGAGGACCTAGGATGAAGTTCTTCGGGGTGTTTCCAAACGTTCCCGGAGCGTTCACCTGGAAGGCATTGATGTTGAAGTAATTTTTTGTCCACTGGATATCGCTGCCGCGACGAACGTTCAGGTTTTGTCCCGGCGCAAAATCCGCTCGATCCTCATTCTGCAGAGAACCGGAGTTGTTATTTCCATTGAGACCGGCGCCGATACCGAAGCCGGGGCCAGACATCCAGGTATAGACGCCGCTTACCTCCCAGCTTCCCAGCAACTCCTGTATCAGCAGATTGTGGCCCCTCAACGCAGGAGAGGTATAGATAAAGTTACTTACCGACACAATCGGGAAGTTCTGCTGGGAGATACCACGGTTATACCGAAGGTTGAAGGGGTTAGGCAGTTGTGGTGTGCCGAAGCTGATATTCGACGAGCTGGCGTCGTCCATCGTCTTCGACCAGGTGAGGTTGGATTGGAACTGCAACCCGTGGGAGAACTTGCGCTCCAACGAGGCCTGCATCGAGTTATAGCTCGACGTTCCTACGCTGACCGTATCGAGGATCGCGCCGAAGGCAGGATACAGGCTACGCGTGCCGCCTGTAGCGAAGATCCCACGGTTCATGTCGATGACGGTGGACTGGTGGTAGCTTTCACTGCCGACATAAGCCAGGGTGAAGACCATGTTAGCGCCAAAGCCCTGTTGTACTGAGAGATTCCAGCTTTGCGTCGTTCCAAGCTTGAAATTGGGAGCGATCGTAGCCGGTATCTCCAGTCCCGGCGTAAAGGTCGCGCTTGCCGGCGGCTTCGTAGACACCGAGGCGAAGGGCGGAAATGGGCTTTGGCCGTTCGTTCCGGGAAAGCCCGCCCAGGGATTCTGCAGGGACAATGGCACACCAGGTGTATTTCCCTGCGTGGTCGTACCCTGATAGGTAAACGTCGGAGCGAACGGACTGTTATCCGCCGTATGGTTATAGGCCGAGTAGATCATTGGTGAAGTGAACAGGCCGAAGCCTGCGCGAATGGAGGTCTGGGGCAGCGACTTGGGCTGCCAGGCAATGCCAAGGCGCGGCTCATAGTAACCATAGGTGGTAGCCATCAGGCCGTTGCCAATCCCAGTGTCTCCCGGAAATACGAGCCCGGTCGGAGCATTGGGATAGACGGTGCTTTGCTGACCCGGTACGAACGTTGCCGCTCGCCCATTGGCAATCTGCGGTGCGATGTTCGGGTCCCAGCGCAGCCCGGCAGTGAGCGTGATATTGGGGCGCAACTTGAATTGCTCCTGTCCATAGAAACCTGGCTGCCAACCGGCAACATCCGCGATCTCTCCGGCACCCTGGAAGATGGAATACAGATCGCCGAGAAGAAAGTCGGCAAGCCCGTTATTCGTATATTGCCCGCTGAAGTTGATCTCCGGCTCGGTCGGGTACTGCGTAGCCTCCTCGGCGAACTGGTGCTGAATATTTACGCCGAACTGGAGAGTATGCCTTCCCAGTGTCTTGGTGAAGTTGTCGTAAAAGCCATAGGTGGTACGCACTTCCTGAGAAGGTTCGTAGTAGCCGGTTTGAAAACCGCCATCTGAGACCGTAAAGCCTTCGACAGAGCAGGAGCCAGGAATCTCCTGCACATTGATGTATTTCGACCAACAGAAGGGCTGCCCCGTGCTGGTCAGGGCTGGGGATCCGTTATGTGCGGACATCTGGGTCCAGAAGATCGAAGCCACATTGACCATGCTGGGATTGATGACCCATGTATGACTTAAAGTCTCGTTGAAGTACTGCATCCTTTCGCCAAACGTATCCCCGTAAGGGGACAGATTGAGCAGGGACAGAATGTTGCCCGGCACATCGCCTGAGGGTTGATTCAGATTATTAACAAAGCTGCTCACCGCGATCCGCTGCGAAGGAGAGAGGTCGTAGTCGAGTCTGCCGGTACCCTCGTCGTAGTTGTTGATCGTCGCCGCGCTTGTGTAATAGACACCGCCATCCGGCTGTTGCCCCAGGGGCAGTGCTGTTTTGGAGATCGTAATCGCTGTCGGGCTGAAGAGCGCAGGGTTGATCTGATTAGGAACCCCATTCACCATATGGAAAGGAGCGGCCAACGTCTCTTGCCCGTTCGTCGATAATCCGCTGAAGTCTCCATTGAGCATGGCGGCAGTGGGGGTTTGGGTGAAGTTGGCTGTTGCCGCAGTCGCGGATCGCGTTGCCTGGTAATTGATGAAGAAGAACAGCTTATTCTTCAAAACGGGACCGCCCACATAGCCGCCGTACTGATTGCGGTGCAGGGGATCTACAGTGTGGCTGAACCAGTTCTTGGCGTTGAAGGTCTGGTCGCGCAGAAACTCGAAGATGCCGCCATGGAACTCGTTGGTGCCGGTCTTGGTATTGATGCTAACCACCGCGCCGGGCGCAAAACCATAAGCGGCACTGAAGTTGTTGGTGATGATGCGGAACTCTTCCGTGGCATCGGCGTTAGGAAATGGCGCGGCCAGGCCGAGATAGGTATCCATATTGGGTACGCCGTTCAACAGGTAGTAAGTGCTGCCCTGCCGTCCGCCGCCTGCGGCTGCGCCTGTTTCCGTAGGGAAAGAGAAACCGCTCTGGAGATAGCTGTTACCAAAACTGGCGTTGATGACACCAGGAGCAAGGAAGACCAGGGACGAAGGGTCGCGGCCATTCAGAGGCAACTGAGAGATTGCCTGCTCGTTGACGGTCATGCCCAGCTCAGGAGTGGTGGTATTGATCAGCTCGGCATCGGAGGTAACCGTAACCGTCTGGCTCTCACTCCCAATCTTGAGCACCACGTTTTGCGTGGAAGCGACATCGACAGAGAGTGTGATTCCCGTCTGGACGTAGCCGGCAAAGCCCGTCGCCTGAATGGTCAGTGAATACTTTCCAGGCGGGAGAGGGTTGATGAGATAAACGCCGCTCGCGTTGGTCATCCCGGTTTGAACCAAGTTCGTGTCCGTATTTTTGGCGGAGACCGTCGCATTCGGGACGACAGCTCCTGTGGAGTCGGTCACCTGGCCAGTGAGACTCGCGCTCGTACCCTGGCCCAGAGCCATGGTGGCAGAGATCCCAAACAGCATCAAGGTGAGCGTCCGCAACAGATAGTGAATAGAACTTTTCATTCCTAGCCTCTTCCTTCAAGCAAAATCAAATCAAAAATTCGATCGGCTGCAAGTGGCCTGCCGTCGTAACCGTCTTCATTTCGGTGGGGAATCTCTGCGTATCCACCCATCTTTCGTGCTCTCATCAGGCTCGCGATGTCTCAGCCAGTGCTCTAGACCGACCTGAAAACACCCTGCCCGATTGCGACCCCACTATAGGCGCGCACAACAATTACTCGAATCCCCCAAAAGTTGGATTGGTAACGATTTATCCATGCAAGTTATTTCCGAACGGCCTGGAACTCTTGGGCCCGGGTAGAGAGAACCCGTTTAGGGCCCAATTTCTGATAGAACGACGTACGAAATCCCGTTTTTAGCGATTGATACCGACAAGTCTTGCAGACAGCTCTATACCGACGTGCAGCATTGCCGCTCCCATCGTCACGCGTAGGTGCGATGCCATTCGACTAGAGAACTCCGACCGGCACCTATCTCTGATCCGCCACATTCAGCACCAGTTGATACTGCGGAATAAGGTTCACACGCGATAGCGTGTACGCCGCTCCCTCAGCATCGAAGTGCAGCGCATCCGCCTTCTCGAGGTACATCGGATACGTCTTGGGCAGCGGCAGTACCCGCAACTCTAACGTCCTGCCCGCGCTCCGCCAATCCGGCAGTGCCTCTTTCAATCCCACCGTCCACGTCAGCCCGT
Organism: Granulicella mallensis MP5ACTX8; assembly: GCF_000178955.2. Classification (NCBI taxonomy): domain Bacteria; kingdom Pseudomonadati; phylum Acidobacteriota; class Terriglobia; order Terriglobales; family Acidobacteriaceae; genus Granulicella; species Granulicella mallensis. Next base: position 4,431,868 of record NC_016631.1, read on the forward strand.
TCCAGAAATCGTCATCGATCAACCGCTTCCCTTCCGATAGCCGCGCTTCATCGCCCTGGTAGTCGATCTTCAGCCACACATCCGATACCTCCGCCCCTGCCGGCACAGGTGGCACCTCGATTCTCCACGCCGCCGCCCCCGCAAACTCCGACACCTCCGGCTTGATCGGCAGCGCATTCGGTCTCCATGAAAGCTTCGGCCCCAACGCCCAAGGCTCGTGCGGCTTCGCCTCCTGTACCTTCGTCACTGTCGCCTTCAGTTCTATCTTTGGCAGCACCGCGTCGTACTCGACGAAAACACCATCTTTCCCGTCTTTCGCAATCTTCTGCTCAGCGCTCGCCTTCACCTTTCCAAAAATCCCAAACTTCATCGTGGGATCATCCGACTGCAGCGTCCATCGCGCTCCATCGAAGAACGCATTGGACTTCGTTGCTAGCAGCATCGATGGATCGTCCCCACGCCACACCTGCTCGGCCTCAGCCTCCGACAACAACACCAGCCGCACTCCCCCGTCAAGCTTCACCTCGACCTCGGATGCGCCCGCACCGCGCACACGCAACATCACACCTGACTCCGTGCGGCTCGTCTTCACAGGTCCCGAAAGACCCGTCACCTTTGCGCCTGCACCCAGCGCAAACTCCGCACTCACACCCGGGAGCGCAAAGAAAAAATAATAGGCCTGCCCACCCGTCTCCACGCGCTTGAACAACTGTGCTGTGCTGTATCGCAGCGTCACTGGTTTCTCGATCGCCACCCCGCGCAGCGGCAGATTCACCGGCCAGATTCCATACGCTCCCGCCGGCAGATCGATCGGCTCCTCCGGAACTTTCACCATTTCTTTCGGAAGCTTCAACTCCACCTGAAAACCTTTACGCTCGGGCATCGTCAACCCGCGTACGTAGTTGTTCACAAATACGAATCCGGCCTCGCCATTAGTCCTCGCCGCCACGCGCGCCACACTCGTATCCTTCGGCCCACTCGGCACCTCCGCTGGGGCACGTGTCGTCATCGGTGCCAGCTCCGCTCCGAAGTCATTCAGGAAATAATGCACCAGTTTCATCTTCCGCAGGGACTCGCGCTCCTGCCCAAACGCTCCCAGGGGAGACTGAAAGTCATACGACTTCTCCGGCACATCCGTCGCATCGTCTGCTCGCTGCGACTCCTCCAGCGTGATCGAACCACTATCCGGGTTCACGCCACCGTGGAACATGTAGTACCCCAACAGATTTACACCGCTACCCAGCATCACCGGCGCAATCGCCGCAATATCGTCCGCATCAAAGGCTGGCCGCCGGAAGTAGGTATCCTGACCTCCGCCGCCTACTTCCGCAGTTAAGAATGGCGTGTTCTTATAACTCGCCGCGGGATTCTGTCCGCCCCCACCCACCGCTCCCATGTTTCCTGCAACGCGATTCCTGAACCGGAACGCATAAATCTCATTGCCATAGAGCGACTTGTTCGTACCCTGCCAGGGCGCATCCGGATACCCGCCAAACGTCGGCAACACTTCATCCAATGGAACCGCTGCGCCATCCCATCCCGTCACCGTGTACAGCGGCACATCCAGCCCATCCGCAATCGCCATCTCCTTCAACTTCCGGATATGCTCCGTCCCCCGACCCGACCCCGCAGGCCCCTCGGGATACTCGTTCTCCAACTGGATCCCGATCACCGGCCCGCCATCCTTCCACAACTCGCCCTTCAACTGCGCCCCAATCTGCGCATAAAAACTCTGCACCTCTTTCAGGTACACGAGGTCGTTCTGCCGCACCGGGCCATTCTTCAACACCCAATCCGGAAATCCTCCATGCCGCACCTCGCCATGCACCCAGGGTCCAATGCGCGGATACACATCCATCCCATGCTTGCCGCATAGCTCTACAAATTTGCGCAGATCGCGCCGGGCCGTCCAGTCGAATTGCCCTTCGACTTCCTCATGATGGTTCCAGATGATGTACGTCTCGATCACCTGCACTCCGGCCGCCTTCATCTTCAAGATTTCCTGTTCCCACTCCGCCTCCGGATAGCGTGAGTATTCAAATTCACCCATCACCGGAAGCCACGGCTTACCATCCAGCGTCAGATACTGCGAGTTGATCCCAATCACCTGCCCCCGCGGATTACGCGAAGATCCCAACTTCGCCGCCACCGGCTGTGGCGCCACCATCGGCGCCGTCGCATCGATCGCAATCACATTCTGTGCACGCGCCCGCATCCCCACCACGACCGCCAGCCCCGCGATCACAACCGTCCTCATCCAAATCTTTCTCATCATTCTTTCCTTCCGAAATGGATTCGCCTTCGTAATCGCATGTACGCGTCGTGCATAGGCAGCAAGCCTCACACCTGTCATCGAACCGTCACGCTGCACAAGCATTTGTTCCGCACTTCGCTCACGCCGCCGTAAACCCAGGCAGCACAGCATCAGGAACTATAGGGTTTCCAACCTACCTCGCGAATCCAACGAAAGTCGGACTACGCTCATTTTGTTTTCACCTGACCGGTGTCCCTACAGATGCACCAACCCCCGCTTCAGGCCTTCCACGACAGCCTGCGTCCGGTCGCTCACGTTCAGCCTCATCAGGATCACGCTCACATGCGACTTTACCGTCGCCTCTTTGATCGCCAACTCCTCTGCGATCTCGCGATTGCTCTTTCCCGCAAACAGCAACTGCAGCACCTCCTGCTCGCGCTGGCTCAAGTGCGATCCCGGCACACGCGACGACAGTGCCTGGCTCACCACCTGCGGCAGAAACCGATGCCCCGCATGAACCCTGTACAGCGCCTTCACCAGCGCATCATGCGGCATGCCCTTGATCAGATACCCCTGAGCTCCGGCCTCCAGTGCCTGATGAATATCCTCATCGCCCTCATACGTCGTCAGAGCCACGATCCGTGCCTTCGGGGATATCGCCCGTATCGCTCGTATCGCCTCCACACCACTCTTGTCCGGAAGGCGCAAATCCATCAGCGTCAGATCCGGTCTCTCCGCTGCAAACAGCCGCACTGCCTCAGCGGCGGTCCCCGCCTGCGCCACGACTTGCAGGTCTGGCTGCGCAGATAAGATCGCAGCAACCCCCACACGCATGATCGGATGATCATCCACAATCAAAACCCGTATCTTTTTCAGTTCCCCATCTGCACTCATCTGCTGTCCCCTCTCACTCTAAGTCGCAACTGCACCCGAGTCCCAACTCCTCGCGCACTTGTTAACTCCATCCGTCCCCCCAGCCGCTGCACACGTTCCCGCATCCCCACAATCCCGTAATGCCCCTCTGCCACAACATTCTCTCTATCCGTTGCAAATCCGCATCCTTTATCCGCGATGCTGATCACCAGCTCTTCACCGCGCATCTTCAACTGCAGCTCCACCCTTCCGCTCCGGCTATGCTGGACCGAGTTGTAGACCGCCTCCCGCACCGTCATCAAGATCTCATGCGCTACCGATGCCCCAACTGCCATGCGCTCCACATCATGCTCAAAGACCACCACCGTCCTTGACTCTCCAGCCTCAGACTCTCTCGTTGTCTGCGCTGCCACCCCTTTCAGGGCCGCAATCAAATCCACGTCCTTCTCCGGCTCATGCCGCATATTCCAGATCGCCTGCCGAGCCTCATCGATCGTCGTCCGAGCCTGCACCCGCGCAACCTCCAGCAAGCCGTCCTTCGTTGCACCCTGCTCACTGCCTGCCTTCAGCTCCTGTGTACTCGCCATCGCTTCCAATAGCGCCGAGATCCCCGCGCATCCCTGAATCACCGTGTCATGCATCTCCCGCGCCAGACGGCTCCGCTCCTCCAGCACCGCCGCAAACCGTGTCCGCATCCCGCGCACACGCACCTGGTACAGGCTCCACGCAACCGCTAACACGATCACACCGCACAAGGCATAGAACCACCACGTCTCGTAAAACACCTGGGCCTTCACCAGCACCAGATCGAACTCGCTCACACTCTCCGGATTCGCCGTGTTGAACGCCCGCACTCTAAATCTGTAACTCCCTGCGCGCAGATTTGTATAGGTCGCTTCCCGGTTCACCCCCGCGGTATTCCAACTCGGATCGAAACCCTCCAGCTTGTAGCGAAACCGCACCCCATCCTGCGGCCGCAACGAGACCACCGTAAACGCGAAGCTCAGCCGCACCACATTTGCCGCAACCTTCAGCGGGCCATTGGGCGCAACACTCTGTCCATCCTCGATGACCCCATCCACAGAAGCTCTCGGAGCTGGTTCCGCCGCCGTCTCCACTCTCGCCAGATGGGCCGCCCCCCGGCTTGTCGGAAACCACACGCTATCATCCGGAGCCAGATACCCTGCCGGCTGCCGGCCGCCATACATCTGCGCTCCATCCGCTCCAAACGGCATCCTGTACGTCTGCACACTCAAGGGCTGCGCCGCGCTCGCAGCCCTTTCCATCTCTGTCTCCGCTACCGACGCGATCGTGTTCGGGCCTGTCACCCAAAACCTTCCCGTGCGGTCCTGCAGCACCTGGTACACGCTATTCGACGGCAATCCCTCCGAAGCCGTGAACTGTTGCAGACTGCCTTTACCAGTACCCGGTCCCGCGCGATACCGGAACAATCCGTGATCTCTCGTCCCAAACCACAGCGCGCCGCTGCGGTCCTCCAGGATCGACCACACCTGGTCCTGTGCCAACGCCGCTGTCGCCGCATCCTGCTCGAACCGCCCGTTCTTCCACCGGCTCAATCCATGATCGGTCCCGATCCACAAGCTTCCTCCGCTGTCCTGCAACAGGCTTCGCGTGCTGAAGAACGCCAGCCCATTCGCTTCGGTAAATTTCTTCGCCCCCTCCGTGCCGATCCGGCTCACGCCCTCATCCGTCGCAATCCACATCGCACCATCACGACTCTCCAGGAACCCGCGTATGAAGTTGTTCGTCAACTCTGCCGGAGCCGTATAGTGCCGCACCTCATCTCCGTCTACGCGATACGCACCACTCCCATCCGTGCCAATCCACAGAGCCCCATCCCGCGCCCGATACACATTCCGCACCTTGATATTGGTCAGCCCACCATAGGTCACACGCCGCGCCACGTTCTTGCGAATCAGATACAGATTCTGCGCCGCCACCCAAACGTCGCCGTGCTCATCTCCCGAGATTGTTCCAAAATCCGGATCGCCGCTCTCCGGCAGCGCAACCACACGCACGGGAGTCTTGTTCAATCTCACCAACCCTGCCTGCGTCCCAATCCATATCTGCCGCTGATCGTCTTCAAACAGATACAACACCGTTTCGCTCGGCAGCAGTCCCTGCCCACTGATTCGCCGCAGTGTGTCGCTGGATCCCGGATGTAACGTCCACACGCCATTGCCAATCGTGCCAATCCATAGCGTCCCATCGCTTGACTCGAGCAGCGTCCGCACCGTCGCTCGAATTCCCGCTACTGTATGGAACTTCCCTTTCTCCAGATATTGCAATCCTCCCACCGTTCCCACCCACAGCCTGCCATCACGTGTCTCAAGCACACTCTTCACGCGATTCTGGCTATACACTCCGGGAAGCACAAACTCTCGTTCCGTCCCATCGGGATCGAACGCCGTAAGTCTCGATCCTCCCACCCAGATCCTGCCTGTCTTGTCCTCCGTAATCGAATGCACCGCCTGTGGCACAATCGCTCCCACATCCACTCGCCGCAACCTCTCACCTGTCGAGGCCGCATCCATCACGAACAATCCATCATCGGTTCCCACCCACAATCTTCCGCGGCTGTCTTCAAAGACCTTGCGCACAAATCCGTCCGTCAGGCCTTCAGAGAAGGAGTAGGCCTTTACCGCTCCATTCCGCAGACGCAGCAGGCCACCGCCCTCAGTTCCGGCCCATAGGCTTCCATCCCTGCCGAAGGTAAGCGTAAAGATGCTGTTCGCGAGTAACGGCTGTGCCCGCGCCGTCACCTCCATATGGGACCCATCGAAGCGCGTCAGCCCACCTGTCGTCCCAATCCACAGGACACCTTCACTGGACTCCACGATCGCCTGCACCGTGTCCTCCGGCAGTCCATCGCTGATCCGCCAAAGTGTCCGCGTGTACTCAAACTGCTGCTGCGCAGGCAGCGCCTGCGTTGACTCAGGCCTTACCTGTGGCCGCGCCGGCAGAGCACACCATGCCCCCAGACAAACCACCACCAGCGCAAACCGAAACACCATCCGCATATCCCACACATACTAGAGCAAATCTTCCTCACCATAGGACAGCTTTGAAAAAGCGGCCATAAACAGTCGCAAAACGGCTTGAGGACTTACTGAGTTTTTGGAATCTGCATCCGTAGTGTTCTTCCATTTTGCGTCGAGTTGCGAGATAGGAGAGTCGAGATACGAGTCATCTCTCGCCTCTCGCAACTCATATCTCGCGGCTCGGAGCATCTCTTCGCTGGAGCCTGCAATCAGCTTCATGCAACTAACTTTCAGACAGCCTCTGAGATGAAGCCCCTATTTTTAATTCTTTAGGGTTGTCCTACTTTAGTCGGATGCAAGAGTAACCATCGCGAAAATAGTATTCGTTTGCTTCTCCCAGTACCCCTCGTGAATCTCTGTGGCGTCGAGCGATCCCTACAGAAGCAGAAGGAACATTCAATGCGAAATCCAGATTGCGTAATTAAGAGCAGTGACAAAATGCCGGGGTTAAACTTGCCTGGCTTCAGACGAATGATCAGACCGCGGATTGGTCTTGCGATATGCCTCCTCGGTCTTTTCTGTGCGCCTCTCGTTCGAGCCCAGATCGTTCAACCACCGGAACCAGTTGATCCAAACCCGATCAATGGCGAAACCTATTACCTCATCAATCGAGCCTCCGGCTTGCAGATGGATCTCAACAGCAATTCCGTGACGGCTGGCGACAAGATACTTCAGGAGACAAGAAGCTTCTCGAGCCTGAGCCAGAGGTGGGCCTTCTCCAAGATGCCCGATGGCAACTGGAAATTCAGCAATATCGAGAACAATCTCTGCCTGGACAGCTCCTCTGCCGGCGGCTCCGTCTTAACAGTGCAGAATCCTTGCACCGTCAACACACCGTCACAGGAGTGGACCTTCACGTATGTGAACAATGGCTACAACACGATTACCAACGTCGCTACCGGCAATGTGCTGGATAGCGTCGGTGAGTCCACCTCCGTCGGAGCGCAGCTCAATCAAACTCCACTCTCCGGTACTCCCACCGTCAATCAGCAATGGCTGTTCCGCGCTGCATACTGGCGCGGAAATGACATGTCTACCGCTGAAGTGGAAGAGTACGACCGCTCCACACCGGCTGAGAATACCGGGAACCTTCCCTGGTGGCACGATGCCTATCTTCCCGGACAGGACATGCTGCAAATCTTCAAGAACGCAGGGTTGAACTCCATCCGCATCCGTCCAGCTTCGATCAGCACGACGTACCAGTACGGAAGCCTCACCTACTCGATGTCAACCGGTCCCTATACCAAATACACCCTCGCCACCGGCACCTCGACAACCTTCCCGATTAACAAGACAAGCCAGGTATTTGCGCTAACGAATCCGGGATTTGGCGCCGTCGAGTCAGACTGGTCGGGTGTTGATCTGGCTGTGCGTGCGAAGAAACTTGGAATGTCGGTCTTCCTCACTCTCTTCTACGATGGCAACGGTGGCAACAATCCTGGCAATTGGCTGAATCAGCCTCTCGCCTCGCTGGAAGGCTCTCCTGAGAATCCGAACGGAGGCAACGGCCAATACCTCGTCTACAACTACGTCAAGCAGTTGCTCGAGTTCTATCGCGCAGCCGGTGCTATGCCGGACATGGTTGCCCTGGGCAATGAAGCCAATCTCGGCTTGTTCACCAATCTGGACGGCAGCAACTACACGCCAAACGGGCCTACCATGTCAGCCGCAGCCACCGCTTTCCAACTGGCGGGATTGCAGGCCGTTGCCGATGCCGCAACGGACACCTCAAATCCGGTTCTTGGATCGCCCGTGGCGGTGCCCCTCCGCTGCGTCGACATTGACGGCACTCCGGCCCTGGACACATTTTTCAAAGGACCGAAGACGGCCAACCTTCCCATCGATGTTGCTTGCCAGAGCTACTATCCCGGCTGGGACGGCGCTATGACTCAGGCACAGTTCAGCTACGCGCCTCACGGCGACACAAACAACAGCTTCAAGAATCCCCAGAACGTTGAAGAGACAACGATGAACGCCGAAATAGCGGACCCCAACGCCGGATACCCTGTATTCACCGCAGAGGATGGCGTGGCGTACACCAATGTCGGCGGTGACACTCCGCTGGACGATTACTACGGGAGCCAGTTGAATATCACGCCTAATCCTGCGAGCCGGGGATTCGAGCGTCAATACTATATCGACCTCGAGACCGTGCAGCATAACGCTACCAATCACATGGGCATGGGCATGGACTGCTGGGCTTGCGAGTCAACGCCCATGAGCGGGGATTTCTACTCTGGTACAGGCAACGGTAACCCCGGCCAGTACTGGCTTAGCGCCCAGCTTGGTCTCTTCGATAACTCGACTTCGACGGTGGCCGGCAGTGGGCCCGGTGAAGCGGCTCTCGACAATGCCACGTTGCCGGCAATGATGGGACTGGGCGGCAAAACAGACCCCACGCTTAACTACATGCTGGTGAGTGCGGTCAACGGAAACATTCTGGAGACAGCGCTGGCATCGACGGCTCCCAAGGCATCGCTCGATGTGGCTACCTATACCGGAATCGTGAGCCAGAATCAGCAATGGCAGATTCTCGCCCAGGGCGCCGATGTCGAACAGTACGGCGGGCCTGCATACAACGGCACGAACGGGTCGAACGGCACCATCCTGATGAACAACCTGGGCGATGGTTATTTCCAGATTGTCAACGGAAACCAGGCAGGAGGAATCAACGTCCTCGACAACGGCGGTATCACTACCGCCAACAGCCCTGTGATGCAGAACTCTGAAACGGCGGACGTGACCGCGATCACCGGCACAAATGCCAGCCAGGAGTGGGACATCATGTCGGTCGGAAACTGCGGCGACATACCGGCCAACTGCACAAATCCTCCCCTGACAGCGACCGGGGATTACTACATGATCGTCAACAAAAACAGTGGTCTCGTCCTTGCCTTGGCAGGGTCCGCGATCCAGCAACAGACGCCCGCCTCCCCCTCCAACGGCGATTGGATGGTGCCCGCGAACCAGGGACAACTCTGGAAGATTATCCCCGTCCATATCAGCGCAACAAGCACCCCGGCAATTCTGGCGTTTGCCTCCGCACCACCCATGTCTGTTCCTGTCGGAGGCAACCTCGGTACGATCAATGTCAACGTGCAGAATACGGCCGGGGCGCTCATTGGCTCTCCGTCGGAAACAGTGACGCTGACTGTTACAGGCCCTTCAGGGTTCACCCAGAATGCTGCAAGCTCCGCAGGTGTAGCCAGCTTCAACCTGAGCGGTGCTCCTCTGAACGTACCCGGTGTTTATTCCCTCTCGGCCAGCAGTCCTAATCTGGTTAGCGCCATGGCCTCCTTCTCGGTGGTCGTGGCTCCCACATCGATCACTACGACCAGTCTGCCGAGTGGCACGGTGGGGGCAACCTACTCAGCCCCACTCGCAGCCACTGGCGGCGTTCCGCCGTACACCTGGAGTATCCCCAGCGGCCTTCCGCCCGGGCTGACTCTCAATGCCGGTACGGGCGTCATCTCGGGTACTCCGACGCAGGCCGGCACGGACAACTTCACGGTGCAGCTCTCCGACTCTGAGAGCACACCCTCAACCGCATCGGCAAACCTCTCTATTGTGATCGCTCCCGCTCCGACACCCACGATCACGGCAAGCTCAACCACTGTGACCATCTCTGCGCCGGGTGGCTCTGGTTCAACCATGCTGACCGTGGTGAACTTTGCCAACAGCGCTATTACTTTCACCTGCTCCGGTCTACCGGCGGGAGCCTCCTGCAACCCCGGTGCTCTAAGCAGTTCCAATACAGCGACCCTTCAGATCACCACAACCGCGGCCAGCACGGCTCTGGTGTCACCGGCAAAGAGTGGTACGGCGCAAACGATGTATGCTCTGGCGCTACCCGGCCTGTTGGCGATCGGTGGATTGTTCGCCACGAGAAAGCGGCAATGGCAACGATTATTTCTGCTATTGTTGCTGCTCTCCGCTGGCATGATGATGACCGCATGCAATGGAAGTAACAACAGCGGCAATAGTGGAGGCGGCACCAGCGGGACTCCTGCGGGTACCAGCACCGTCACCGTAACTGCCACGGATGGCGGCCAGACAGCAACTCTCCCGATCACTCTAGTTGTACAGTAGCGGCATCTTACATCCGGAACAACACAAAGGCGCTGCACTCGTGCAGCGCCTTTGTGCTTCCCGCCAAACCTTAGTGCTTCGGCTCCGACTCAGCCAGCAACTCCACAAGGTAGTCCTTCCAGATAGCAGCCGATGTATGTGTGCCATGGCCGCGCGTCGCATCGGAGATGGGAATCAACACGAACTTTGCGTGTGGCATCTCCTGCACCTGTTTCTGCGCGATGCCAAGCTCCGGCGGGTTGATGAAGTCATCCGCGGAGTTGATCCACATCACAGGCACCTTGATCTTTTTCAGGTTCGCACTCGGATCGTAGTTCCTCGAGGCGTTGATGTAATAGATCATGTTGTTCGCATCGGTTGAAGCGACCACGCGCGCCAGGTACTTGTCGACATAACCCTCCGCAGCCACGCGTGTTGGGTAGAGCTTCTGCATCTGCAGCGGCGCGGATCCCATGATCAGCAACATCTCGTTTGCACTGCGCAGGCCTTCGACGGGCTCACTCGTGTACTCGCCCCCTTTCCAGTTTGGATCCCGCTCGATATTCTCAATCGCCATATAGCGCGTCATCCGATTCCGCCCGGCAAGTGCGACCGCATTACACGCCAGCGGCATCAAGGCATCCATGAAGTCAGGATAGGTCTCGCCCCACACAAAGCTCTGCATGCAGCCCATTGACGTGCCAAGAATCAGCCGAAGGTGGTCAACGTGCAAACCTTCCAGCAGCATCTGGTGCTGTGAGCGAACCATGTCGTCGTAGTCATAGTGCGGAAACCGCATGTGCAGTCCATCGGACGGCTTGGAGGAGCCGCCTTGTCCGATGTCATCCGGAAAGATCAGGAAGTACTTCGTGATGTCCAGCGGCTGACCGGGCCCAAAGAGGACCGTGGAGAACTGCGGCGCAAAGAGCGTGTGCTCGTCGCCGCCGGTGCCGTGAAGCAGGAGGACTGCGTTGTCCACGAGTCCTGCGCTATTTCGATGCGGTGATCCCAGAGTGAGATAGTGCAGGTTGAGCTCAGGAATTGTCTCACCAGTACCAAAGTGAAAGTCCTTCGCCGTATACACGCCCTGCACGCCTTTATAGGCTGAGGCAGCAGGTGTTTGAGCAGATAGGGCCTGCGCAGCGACAAGCGAGGCGAGACTGAAGACTGTGAGTGAGAGAAGGTGGCGCACGCGGCAAACTCCTGTAGGCACAAAGATTCCGTATGCCAAGCATATCGCAATCCTACTAGCAGTAACTCTCCATCCAGCTACGACCTTCCCACGACAGGATTGGGGAAACCGCGACTCACACGAGCGACTTGACTTCGATCCTTCGGAACCAAATCTCGGCAAACTCAATTTCAATCGCGATCTTCCCACGCGTCAGCGGAATGAATTTGCCCGGATTTTGAGGGTCAGGCTGCTGCAATCCTGAAATCGAATTGACGGCTCTTCCATTCACAAGATGCGCGGCCTGATCTCCCTGCCAGATCACTTCCACAACGTTCCAGTCATTGAGGTTCTCGAAGTTGCCATCCTTTTTCAGTCTCCCAGTCACTGGCTCGGCGGCGGGCTGCCCCTTCGCGGCGCGCGCCCCATTCACCGTTGGGAACCCGTGTTCCCTGCTAACGCCCTGCGCGAACAGACCGGCACCGTGATCCCCTTGAATGCCACGGACTCCGCTGACGAGAAAGAAATCACCGACATCTCCTTCCTCGATCTGGCACTCAACACAGGTAGGCCAAACTTTATCGGCACCCACCAGACCGTACAGCAAACCGTTGTCGCGCTTCGAGAGGCTACGCGGCTCAAACTGCTTCATGCCCCACTTGTACTCCAAACGAATGCGAACATTTTCAAACTCCTGGTTCGTCGCCAGGTAACCGGGTTCGAAGTGCTCGTCCGTCACCTGGTTTCCCAGGATATGAAGCATCTCCTCTTCCATCGTCACCATCTTCTTCGCCTCGGCAACGCTCTTGCCGGACTTCTCGAGCATGGTGTACCAGCCCGTCAGGTCGCGGCCATTCAACAACGAGACCCATCCATCCGCACCTGCAGGCGGCAGCGGCAGAGATTTCGTTTGAGCCAGCGACCGATGCGGTAAAACCGCACAGCCCAAGGCGAAAGAGGCACCAGTTTTCAGCAAATGACGACGGTTCATAAGTCTCCGGTTCTCACAACTCCACAACGTCTAAGCGATACAGGAGAACTCTACTATCTGACTGCACGAAGCGACAACACCTTAGCCATCGAAACGCTATTTGAGTTCTCTCACCCAGATATTGCGAAAGCTGATCGGTTCGCTATGGTCACCGTGCGCCTGCAGTTTAATCGGAGCGGTATCGTACTTCTTGTACGTGGGCTGGCCCACATATAGTGTCTCTCCCTTTAGCTCGAAGTGGTTCTGCACCAGCACACCATTAAAGAACACGGTGACGAAAGCCGGGCTCTTCAACGAACCATCGGAATTGAACCGCGGAGCAGTCCACACCACATCGTAACTTTGCCACTCGCCTGGCTTACGCGCCGGGTTCACCAGCGGAATACCTTGCTTATAAATGCTTCCGGCCTGGCCGTTCACATAGGTCTTGTTGATGTACGAGTCGAGTATCTGCAGCTCATATCCGCTATCGCCTGTACCGGTGGAGGCAAGAAACACACCACTGTTTCCGCGCGCCTGATCGCTACCCGTAATGTTGGATGGAATCCTCCACTCAACGTGAAGTTGATAATCTCTAAAGGTCTTCTTCGTCTCAATGTTACCGACGCCCTGCGCCTTGCTCACGGTCACGATACCGTCATGAACGATCCACTTCGCAGGCGATTTATCCGAGGTAGATACCCACTCATCAAGGTTCTTCCCATCAAACAGGACGATGGCATCCGAGGGAGGCATACTGTTTTCATTGCCCGGTTGCACCACAGGCGGCACCGGCTCCCACACCTCGGTGTCTTCATGTTTCGGCACATGGGTCGTCGCACCAACCTGTTGTCCCACACCTTGGGACGAAGCAACTTGTTGTAGCGAAATGGAAACCGTTATCAGGATAAGAAGTTTGGAGAATCGTAGCGAACCAGTACGCATCATTTCTAAAACGATACAACGAGTGCCCGGCCCAGATCACCCAGGATCGACCAGCAGGAATAGCCATCACGGTCATATAGCTTAAATGGCTTTTCTCTCGGCCTGGTTCCCCGGATCTCTATATCCGTCAGAGCCATCCACCACCTCCTGAAGCAGGACTAGACCGTCCCCCAACTTCTGGCCGGTTGCAGGAGCACCTTCCACGGACGGCTGCGAGCGTAGTTGTCCCCCCGCGCCCGCGACTCCATCGAATCCCCACAAGCTTTTCACGGATCGATTTCGCCATCTGGAGATAAAACGAAGTTTACGGAAGGTCAATATCGAAACGGTAGACCTCGCTCGTGCCAGCTTGCTGTAGGACGACGGGCGCGCCGTCAGGTGTGACCGAAAGGCGCCATGGGGGGAACCCGGTTCTGCGAAGCTTTTTTGCATCGAAATATTTCTCTACCTTGCCAGTGGAAGGATAGGCAGCAAAGATGCCATTGTCAGCGCCCTGCCGCGTATCGAAAAAAACGGTCTTCGAATCAGGGCTCCAAATAAGATCATTTACTGACTGGTCCGTCAGTTTTGACCAATGGCCCGTCTGGAAATCAAGGAGCATAAGTGCCTGGGTCCCCGCTGCCGTCGCGGCCATGTATCTTCCATCAGGGGACCAGCGAGCATTGGAGAGGCCCTCGGAGCCTGAGAGCTTTTCTTGCTGGCCGCTTTTGAGGTCCCTGATCGTTATGAAGATATCTCCCTGCGACTGAAAGCCCCGTTCGACATCTTGCCCGTATGCGACTTTATCTCCATGGGGGGAGAAGGTCGCGATCCCGCTAGCCTGGGCAGCGGTCGTAAGGTTGCTCACCGAAAGTCCGTCCACTGATGCCTCACAGATTTGCCATGTCTCACCTGGGATTGCGCATTGATAGACGAGGTTGGTGCTGTCCGGTGACCACTGCGGCGCCCGCGTCATCCTGCCAGGTCGACTTAGCTGGAGTTTATCCGAGCCATCGGGCCGGCTTCTCCATAGGCTTCCCCCGGGGAACAAGGTGTACGCGATCCAATGGCCGTCGCGGGAGAACGTCACCGTATCAGCTGAAAGATCTTCAGGGAGTGACTGGACAGAACCGCCTTCACCTCTCGAGAGTCGAATTAATTCTCCTCTCGCCTCATGTCCGATGGCGTACAGACGTTTATTGTCGTGACTGATGATCGGCGCATTCCAGAAGTCGACGGGGCCAGAGACGAGTTCCTGCTCAGTTTCCTTGATCAGGAGCTTGATATTTGGTCTTTCGTCTCGAATCCATAGAGAACTTCGATACCCCTCATCGACGACATAGATGAAATATTTGCCATCGGAGCTCCACGATCCGCAACATACCGTGTGTTCATGGGGACTACCAACGAGAAGAGGTGTCAAAGAACCGTTGGCAACATTAATATCCCAGAGGCTTTGCCGATAGTCGCCTGCCCAGGTTGTGAGGCGGATGTGCTTTCCATCAGGAGACCACTCCGGCCAATACGCAACATTCGGCAGCATAGCGAGCGTTCTTAGGCTCCCTCCCGCTTGATCGGCAAGCAAAAGCTGCCTTCCCTTAATGACAGCGAGCGTCTTCTCATCGGGAGAGACCGCGATGGTTCTCCCGCTCAAACCGTCGATATGGGACGCCCCCCCGGACGCAGACAACACGGTAAACGGCGAAGCAGAATCCCACGGAACGCCAAATAGCAGTCTGTAGGGTTCATGCATGATGCTCAATCCTCGCCCTCCCGTCGTCGGCGACGGAATGCGCATGATGCGTTCACCATCCGTGTTGTACAGGGCAAGATAATTAAGGTTGTCAATCGTTTCATTCACATAGAGGTAATCGCCGTTCAGTAGAAGCGGTAGATGTATGCTCTTCTGCATCCCGTCGTTTGTAACCCCTACTGATCGAAGAATCGTCGGGTGGGGTATGGATACGTGTCCAAGATTCCATCCGGCCAGACCAAGACACACAAGGAGTCCAATAATGAGGGTGAGGAGGAGCCTTTCGCGCGTAAGGAGCACCTTTACGTCTGAATACGCGCCGGCGCCCTCCTGCTTCAATATGGTGGCGAAAGGCGACCGAACGTCTTCTCTTCCCTCGTTGACCGCAGGCTTTGAGAGCTGGTCGGCTTCAATACTGGTGGCTTCAGTATTTGTGGCTTCACTACTTGTGGCTTCAGTCTTTGTAGCTTCACTACTTGTATAGCCCACACTATTCGGAACCAGAGCTGTCGGCGCCAGGCGGTACCCCTGACGTGAAACCGTCTCGATGAACTCTCCTCCATCCGGAAGCCTCCCCAGGGCTTTGCGCAAAAGGAAGATGGTTTGCGTTAGATTGCCATCTTCAACGATGGCATCCTTCCAAACAACCTCGAAGAACTTCTCCTTTGGAACGATGCGACCATGGGCGTTGACGATCAACTCAAGGGTCTCAAGTTGTCTCGTAGTAAGACTAATGATCTCAAAATCTCTGCGTAATCTCAGTGGAGATCGTTCTAGCGAGAATGGTCCGAAGCGCTCTAAATTCTTCATTTTATTACCCTTAGCCATCCAAATAAGCGTCAAACCATCAATTCCTTACCATTTGAGGACTTGCTAAGAACGTGATGCTACTTTGGGATCAATCAACGTTCGTATTAACCACAACCGTGATGCCTGGTAGCAAAAGCTATGCCATTTCAAGATTTGCAGGTATGGAAGAGTTGAAATGTGTCCTGTATTGATATCGAGATCTGGTACGTATTTGAGATTAGGTGTAACTGCCGCTCACCTATGTGACATTCGTCACATGTCACGAGCGGTACGTGTGTCAAGCTCCAAGCTGGATTTTCAGGGGTCGGAGATTAGTTCCGGCCTGTATTCGGGCCCAAAGGCAAAGAACTTTCTCGTAAAGGTGGTCCAATGCACACTCACTTAGCGGTAATCACTGCTAGTTCTGACGATGTAGTAACTACGCGCTGTATGTCTGTATTTGAGGCGGAGGGTCACTCCTACCAAACGATCATCGATCCACAGAAGATCCTTCTTCTGCTTCGCGATGAGCATTCATGCGACGTCTTGCTTGTTGATATGGAACTTCCGTCTTTGCGTACCGGCAGGTTTCTAGAGGAGGTGGCCAGCAAAATGGACGTATCACGGCTATGGATCATCAGTCCGATGGGGACGACCTACTGGAGAAATGACGCTGAACGATTGGGAATACGAAATGTTATCTGGAAGCCTGTGCAACGGCATGATTTTGAGCGAGTTTTAGAGACAGTTTCCGTTCGCAAAGCAGCGATATTACCGGCACCTGCCGTTAGCCAAATCTCGAGCAAGCGACACGATACGCCTTGCTACATTGAAGACTTGCCCGGTGGGCGCTACTTTCTGGCAGCATGCCCAGCCATGATGAAACTCTACGAAACGGTTTGCCTGCTTGCGGCAGTGGACGTACCGGTCCTGATTCTGGGAGAAAGTGGTGTCGGAAAGGATGTTGTCGCAGCTCTCCTCCATAAGCACTCGCTACGCTCGTCCGCCTGCTACTCGTCCTTGAACTGTGCAGCTCTGCCACCGGATCTGCTGGAAAGCGAGTTGTTCGGATACGAGGCAGGAGCCTTTACCGGGGCGATCAAAGCGAAGGCCGGAAAGTTTGAATTGGCTGACCATGGGACGTTGCTTCTCGACGAGATCGGAGAAATGAGTGCACCCATGCAGGCTAAGCTGTTGCACGTTTTGCAGGACGGTCGCTATTCACGCCTGGGAGCGCGCACGGAGTCTCATGTTGACGTCCGGGTGATCGCAGCAACCAATGTTGATATCGAGACGGCGATCGCACAAAATGCCTTTCGGGAAGACCTCTATTACAGAATTAGCGCGTTTACGATAGAAATTCCTCCACTTCGGGAGCGGAGAGAAGAGATTCCCTTTTTGATTGAACAACTCGTGCTCCACCATGCTGGTAGTCTGCGCCGCGACCCTGTTTATATCTCTCCAGAGGTAATGACGTTGATGATGGAATACCGCTGGCCAGGCAACCTGAGAGAGCTTTCCAATTACGTCATTCGTATCCAGGTACTTGGCAACACAGACAGAGTCAAGGCAGATTTGGAGGAGCGTATCCGTGGAACGCGTGGGATCCATGCGGCACCTGTACCAGTGGCTGGAGAGGATGCGCAGGAGATAGCAGGCATGCGATTAATTGTCCGGACACAGAGGGATCGGACAGAAAGCCGGCTTATTCAACAGGCACTAGAGGACTCTGGTTGGAATCGCCGTCATGCCGCTGTCGATCTCAACATCAGCTACCGTTCCTTGCTGTATAAGATCCAACAGTATGGGCTAACCCAGAACCGGCATCACATGACACACGCGCGAAGCGCCTAATAATAAATTAGCTCTGTATTTCAGGACATATCACCGGTAGACCTCCAGCTTTACCCCCTACAACCTCGGTTTTCCAATCAACCGCAACAATGTGCAAAAACTTGCACATTGTTGCGGTTTGAGCTATGGTTTTCCTAACGCCGAAAGACGTGGTGATACTACCGCCATGTGCAATCAGGGCTTAGGTCTGGATCTTCTCCCCTTCAGCTAAGCGCCCCTCCCCCTTCCCCCATAGTCTCTTTAGATCAGCGTCACTGCTCCTATACGCTCACGTCTCGTATCGTGACACATGGGCTATCCACAGTGCGTCACGCCGGCGCTGTGTCTGAAGAGTCTTCTCCGGAGTGCAAATGAAGAACATCACTATATTAATTGCCTGCCTTCTGGCAGGCACACAACTCGGTTGCACGCAATCGCTGTCGCCCCAAAGCGCCGCGCAACAAAGCACATCAACGGCGCCCACAGTAATAATCACCACCTCCCCCAGTACGGTAACCGCCGGCCAGTCAATCCAATTGAAGTGGGCAGTCACGAACGCGACATCAGTCACTATCAATGGCGAAAAAAAAGCACTCACCGGCCTCACCTTAGGTATTCCCACAAAAAGTACGAGCTTCACACTCGTAGCGTCTAACGCTACGAAGACTGTGACCGCCGTTGCGACCGTCACGGTAAAGGCAGCGACGCAAACTACTCCGCCGCCGACAACACCACCTCCAACGACACCGCCGCCAACGACAGGAAGTACCACATCCGGTGCACCGCACATCCACTACACCGACATTAATGTCGGATCAGGAACCGGTGGAGACGATGGCAATGGCGCTTACGTACGGATCTTCGGGGATCACTTCGGAGCCTCACAAGGTAGTAGCACGGTGAAGCTTGGGGGCAACCTGGTGACAAACTGCAGCCTGTGCAGTTGGAGCGATACAACCATCATCGCCCAGCTTGGTAGTGCAGCAACCACCGGTTCGCTCCAGGTAACTGTAGACGGACTGCCATCCAATGGATACCCATTTACCGTCACTCCGACGACGATCGTCTTCGTTTCAGCAAAGGGCCTCGACACCAATAGCGGGACCTTTACTTCTCCATTCAAGACGTGGAGAGCAGCCTTTAATTCGCTCACATCCAAGGACAACAGCTCGCCTGCACAAAACGCGATCATCTATCTCGAGCCTGGCGTGGCCGTTAACGTAGATGATGGTCGGGGTTACAACGCCACTGTCTCGACAGACCTCGGCGGTAGTTCTCCGACAAAGCAACTCGCGATCGTGGGTTACCCTGGCGGAACAGTTAATGTTGGCAGTACATCTGTAGCAAATGGAATTCACGGCTGGGGAAAATACCTCACCATCGCAAATCTGACAATCATTGGTGGCAACTCCGCCATCGACGATGAGGCTGGCAATGTGCGCATCATCAACAACAGCCTCTCTTGCCCGGCGCCACCCAGTGGACTTGGCGGCACGGCCTGCGTACTTGGAGAAACGGGTGCACCAACGGATACATGGGTTTTTCAGGGCAACAATGTCAACAATACAGGCGGCAACGTTGATAAGACCTATCACGCCGTTTACTTCTCTTCCAATGTGAATCATGCAGACGTCGGATGGAACAATATTGGACAGAACTTCAAGGGTTACTGCCGCAGCATTATGTTCCATGCCACGACAGGAGCGAATCTATACGACCTTCACGTACATGACAACGTCATTACGGGCGGATACTGCGACGGCATAGGCTTTGCATCGGTCGATCCGTCGAAGGGAGTGGTGGAAGCCTACAACAATGTGCTTTCTCACATCGCACTTGCATCGAACCCGTACGGTGTTGCAAACGAAGTTGGCATTGCAGTTAACTCCGACCCCGCTGGTTCATCGAGCGGTGCGGTGCAGGTTTACAACAATACGGTTGTGGACGCTGGGCAATACGCCACCGGGCACCAGAATGGCTGCTTTGGCGTGGTAACAGCAGGGGCAGGGTTAGTCCTCACCAACAACATCTGCTCTCAAACCAGCAGCGCAGAGCCTTACATCGAATCGGGAAGCGAGAACGTAAGTGGGACAAATAATCTCTGGTTTGGTGCAGGGACATCCCCGAGTTGGGATGCTCGGCCCGTCTCTACAAACCCGGCATTCGTCTCCACGACTAACTTCGATCTGCAATCCAACTCCCCAGCGCTTAAGGCAGGATCAACTTCGAAGCTGTCCGCAACAGACGTCTTAGGAGATGTCCGTCCTGATCCACCAGCCATTGGGGCCTACGAATAACTCTTGCCCCTTCAGATGGGGAGCGGGTTCTACCAAGCCCGTTCCCCTTTTTCAAAAAACCTTGCATCACGTCGGCTCTGGCTATCCTAGTTTGGAACCTTCCGCGCGAAATATCATGACGTACATCGGGCACGGAATATCAATTCCTGAGCTAACTACAGTTGCCGCTCGCACTCTATCCCTCTCGTCTCTGTGACGCGAATACCGACGAGGTCCGCCTTCATCTACGACCTATCTTTTGCTTCCCGTTGCAAGCATGAGACAGACGCACAAAAGATGGAGCAATTCACCTAGGTGGATAGGATCAGAACCGGGAATCGTATGCGCATGATCAGATCTTTTATGAGATGCAGTTGCTCTTGTTGCACAAGATTCTTCTTCTGAGACAGACTGCAAATAAGAATGTCTGCATTGTGCGCCTCGATAACATCTACAACGTTCTGCAAAGCTGCCTCTCGATTCGTCGTCGACTCTGTCTCCCCCACCCCTTCCGATAAAGGCCATTCCAGGCCAAGTTGAAGAGTGTATAGAACTGCCCCAGCCTTCTCCGCAAATGCCTGGCTATACGATGAAGCTAAAACGCTAACATCGTCCAGCCCGGTTTCAACGTACAGAACACTTGCGAGACCAGCAGGAAGTCCGTATTCATTCGCCCGCACGCCGACTACAAAGAGCGGACATTGGTATGCGGGCAGAACATCTTCCAACAGAGCCTGTGCAGTGAGTTCGGCTTTCGTCGAGTCATGATTTGCAGTAACCACGAGCAGGTCTGCTTTGCGGTGTCGCGCCAACATGACGAGAATTGAGCTGACCGGGTGTCCCTCGTATAAGATCACCCGCGTTTGAATACCAACCCCGGATAGCTTTGTCTTAACTCGCAACAAGTTCTTCCTCTTCGTATTTCGTATTCGAAGAATCTCAGGCGGGCTCATTGTCGTCGCAGGCTCGGTGGGAAGAACATTATCGATGATGTGAACGATGAGAACGAGAGAATGAAACGTCCGCGCCAGGACTTTAGCGTAATCTATCGCCGCATCTGAATTAGCCGTAAGGTCGGTCGCCAGGAGTATCCTGGACAGGCTGAAATCCTTGCGGTGAGGGTCTAAGGTCATGTACTACCTCATCCGAATGACTCAATTGGAACCCTAAGTATCAGAGAGCTCCACGCCCTACGAGAACAACCTTAACTGTCTCAAGAAGAATTGCGCAGTCTATCCCGAAGGAGAGATGCTTCACGTAAAACAGATCAAATTCTGTCTTGCGGCGCGATTCTTCAATGCTCGCGCCGTACTGATAACGAACCTGCGCCCAGCCGGTCAGGCCCGGGAGTACGGCATGCCTCTGTGCATAGAAGGGAATGTGTTCTGCCAACAGGCGGCAGAACTCGGGTTGTTCCGGCCTTGGCCCAACCAGGCTCATCTCGCCCTTCAAAATATTCACTAGCTGCGGAAGCTCGTCGAAGCGATACTTTCGCAGAAATTGACCAACAGGAGTAATGCGATCTACCTCTTCCGTTGCCCATTTCGGTGAATGATCCCCGACGGGAGATCGCATCGTCCTGAACTTATAAATCTGAAATACTTTTCCATTGAGACCAATACGATCTTGGCGAAAGATCACTGGTCCGTCACGCTGCAGAACGATCAACAGAGCGACAAGAGCGATGATTGGCGCAAACAGCAGAAGGAGAATAACCCCAAGACATACATCGAGCATTCGCTTCAACCGGCGCGTTACGATCCCGTGGCTATATTCGGTCGAAAAGAGGCACTGATCCAAAGTAAGATCATGCATCCTGATGCGCCCGCGCGCACGTTCGTAAAATGTCTGAATGCTCTCGACTGGTAGTCCCTTCAACTTCCACTCCAGCATGCGCTCTAACAAAGCTGTGTCTTGTCGAAAACCTTCGGCGACGATGATCCGGTCGAATCTCTCGGTTGGCTCCGTCCCGTGAGGAACAACTGTGTCCAGATTGGACGGATGAGCAATCTGCGCGATCTCGAGATTCCATTCCGGGCAATCGATCACCGTCTGCTGGAGTTCAGCTGCCTCTTCAGCGGGTGACAGGATGAGTAGCCGTTCGCGTTCTCGAGGTAAAGCCAAAACGCGAGCCACAAACGCAAGAGCAGCCAGACATATTGCCACTAACAGGACACGCGAAAGCATAGGTGCCGTAGCTGGGAAAGCAATCGATCCGACGGCTAATATTAGAAAAATGAGAGCAAAGGCTCGGAGTAACCCTGTGAGAGTCGCCACATGCTGGCGAACGATCTGCAGATTATAAAGCTCGTTGTAATAGAACACAGCCTGGCAGGCCAGTCCCATCGCAACAACACGTAAAGTTGAAACCACAACGGATGCGACTGACTTTCCCTCCGGATGCATAAAGCTTGCAAGCATAAATAAAAAGGGCGTTGCTACCACCAGAGCCATAAAATCGAAGATCAGCAAACCGGCGGCGCGAGGTGGAAGTGCTTTTCCGGATATTTTCATTTCTCATGCCTCAATAGGTAACAAAACCTCTACTTGTGACTCGACGGCTGCCCGTAAAGCCAGGCTAATTCTCTCAATCTGACTATCTTCAAGTTCGGGATAGACCGGGAGAGACAATACTTCCTCGGCTGCCTTTTCAGCTACTGGCAAATCACCCCTTCGATACCCCAGCGATCTGTACATAGGCTGCAGGTGCAGGGGTATCGGATAGTGAACCGCCGTCTCGATCCCGGACTCCAGCATCATTGCGCGAACAGCATCGCGATTCGGAACGCGTACCGTGTACTGATGGAAGACGTGGGTGCGGTCGCTCATCGTCTTTGGGATGATTAGCCCGTCAACGTCTCCGAGTATTTGGTTGTACATCGCTGCGTGCTCAGCGCGAATCAAATTCCACTGATCCAGATAGGGCAACTTGACGCGGAGTATTGCAGCCTGAATTTCATCAAGTCGGCTGTTCCAGCCTTGGATTTCGCTACAGTACTTCACGGAACTTCCATGGCTTCGTAATTTCTTCAGCAGATCAGCCTGTTCCTTCTGCTTCACGACGATCATTCCACCATCGCCGTAAGCGCCAAGGTTCTTGCTGGGGAAAAACGAGATGCAACCGAAATCGCCGAAAGAGCAAACGGGCGATTCGTGATAATCAGCTCCTAGTGCTTGAGCAGTGTCTCCAATCAAGGTCAGTCCGTGCTCTTCGCAAATGGTAAGCAGCTCCGCCATGTTCGCAGGCTGGCCGTAAAGATGGACCGGAATCACGGCTCGCGTATTCGGTGTGATCGACGCTTTTACCTGGGAGACATCGATTGTGTACGAAGCTGGATCGATATCCACAAACACTGGAACGGCGCCCAATAGACCTACCACATCGGCAGTCGCGACAAAGCTAAACGCTGGCACAATGACCTCATCGCCTGGACCTACCCCTGCAGCTTTCAGTGCGAGAAGAAGAGCGTCGGTTCCCGAAGCTACGCCGACTCCATACGCAACGCCGCAGTACTGAGCAATTTCTTCCTCCAGGGCTGCCACATTCTCACCCAAAATAAAGCTCTGGGTAGACAGTACCTTCTGTATCGCCAGCTGAATCTCATCTTGCAACGCCTGATATTGCCCTTTTAGATTGAGGACCGGGATCACAGCGCCCTTCGGATTTTTTCCCATGAGATTAAGCTCCAGTATTAGATATCGATATTCGAAGGCTGCCAACCGCTTGTAGAAGCTATGCGCCCTCTTTCGGATAGATATGCATTTCACCTTCCAATCTTCGGGCTCGTGTCCTGTTCGCGGAACTAGGCTATGCAGCATCTGTAACGTCCTACATTCCCCCATAACTACAAGCGATGCAACCAGTTGCATATCTATGTGCAAGAGCGAGGGCGGTCTTTGCGCAAGCATTCCTTCATGCGGACCATACAAAGCACTCTAGCCTTATCACTCAGCGCATTCAGATCTACACACCTTAGAGCATGATTGGCAGAGCACATGCAACTTCGTATCTTCGATCGACAATTTTTCATCGAGACGAGGCGCTGAAACTGATGGCTCGCTATTTCATTACTGGGATTGCAGGATTTATTGGATCGTCGCTCGCACGAGCACTTCTAGCTTCGGGTCACGAAGTGAGAGGAGTCGACAACCTTAGCTGTTCCGACAGCTCAAACTTGTCGGACATTCTGTCGGACATTGATTTTTGCCAGATGGACATCAACGAGACAGACCGTCTTTGTGATTTCATGCGTGGTGTTGATTTTGTGCTGCACGAAGCAGCTCTTGCATCAGTACCTCGATCGATCAATGATCCAATGAGTAGTCATACGGCTAACGCTACTGGCACTCTAAGCGTTCTAATGGCCGCGCAGACTGCCGGTGTCTCCCGTGTAGTCTATGCAGCGTCGTCTTCGGCATATGGCGATCAAGAGGCTCATCCAAAGCATGAATCCATGTGCCCGGCACCTCTGTCACCGTACGCCGTACAAAAACTAGCAGGCGAAAATTATGTCAAAAGCTTTTGGGCTGTACATGGCCTGGAAGGAGTATGCCTGCGCTATTTCAATGTTTTTGGACCAGGGCAGGCTGCGGACTCACCTTATTCGGGAGTCATCGCCAGATTCATCACAGATATGTTGGCCGGAGAGCAGTCAACCATCTTTGGCGACGGCTTCCAGAGTCGGGACTTCACTTATGTAGCGAACGTTGTATCTGCAAACCTGCTCGCGTGCCAAGCCCCTCGCGAAGCCGTCGCAGGAGAAGTCTTCAACGTAGGCACTGGCAGGAGCCAGACGTTGAATACGCTTTACGCTACGCTTGCACGGATCTTGGACTTTCAAGCCGCCCCGACCTACAAGAAGATGCGTGCCGGCGATGTCTTTCAGTCACAGGCAGATATCTCCAGAGCTCGATCCGCCCTCGGATACTCCCCCACTCATACCTTCGAACAGGGCCTGGAAGAGACCGTGTCGTGGTATATCCAAAAGACGCTAAAGATAGTACCAAAACACTTCGAACAGATGGCTATCAGTCGCTAAAGCGGTTCCCTTGCAGGTGTAGAGCGAGTCACAGTTCTGAGTGCCGTTTCCCCCTGGAAACGGCACTCACTTGCTTTATCCACTTCCCGGCAACAGAGAAACAACTCTAATCAAAGCGATTACAACAAGTAGCCCCCGTCCAGTGGACGGGAGCTATATCTGTTTCTCTACTAGTCGGCCTGAACCAGAGGTGTAATCCACTGACGTTGCCAGGCAATCGTCTCAAGCAGGCCCTGTTCGAGAGGGATCTTCGCCTCGAAGTTCAAAAGCTCCTTCGCCTTTCGCGTGTCCGGAATCCGGCGACGAACGTCTTCGTATTTGCGGTTCGCGATCTCATCATACGGAATCAGTTTGATTGCGGGTGACCCCGACTTGCCACACATCCGATAAATACGACTAGCAAGATCCAGAATGCTAACTTCTTCGTTTGCTCCGATATTGATGATCTCCTGATTGCAATTGGACGATTCCGCAGCGGCAGCGATACCACGGACGGTGTCGCTGACAAAGGTGAATGACCTGGTTTGCTGGCCATCGCCATGGATAGGGATAACTTCATCGCGAAGAATGGCGTCAATAAAGACGGACTGAGGACCGCCCCACCAGCTCAGGTTCTGGCGAGGGCCATAAGATCCGAAGATGCGCAGAACTGTCGTGTAGATCCCGCAGTCCTCTGCCATGGCCAGCACTAGATGTTCGTCATAGCGCTTAGAAGTAGCGTACGCCCAGCGGCCGACGGTGGGGGAACCCAGAACGGAATCCGCATCTTCAGAAAACGGCACATTTGGATTCTTGCCGTACACATCAGAAGTTGAGGTGATGACAAATTTTGCAGACTTCTCGCAAGCTAGCTGCAGCGCGTTCATCGTCCCTTGTGAATTGACCAGAAGCGTCTTCGTAGCTGTTCCATAGCGCGGAATCTTGTAAGCCGCAAGATGGATAACGGTATCGACTTTGTCGACGCAGTGTCGCAGTGCGCTCATATCGCAGACATCTGCCTGACAAAAGTGAAACCGGCTATCCCGCAAAGCGCCGTCAAGGTTCTGCACGTTTCCGTGCGACAAATCGTCGACACCCGTTACGTCATAGCCACGACTCAACATCAGGTCAACAAGGTGTGATGCCAGGAAACCGGCTGCCCCAGTAATTAGTAGTTTTCTCATTTCTTTTTCTCCATAAACTTCATAATCTCGTCGATGCAATGGGCCGCGGCTTGTCCACCGCCGAATGCAGCGAGGTTCCTTGGCTGTTCAACAGCCCTTGACGAGCGCTCCAGTGCGTGCCTGACGGCCCTAAGAATCGTCTCTGATTCGCTGCCGGCAAGGACGTTCCAATCGTCGTGTAGCGTTTCGGTCCATTCAGTCTCGTCACGAAGCGTGACGCAGGGGGTACCAAGGAAATAAGCTTCCTTCTGCATTCCGCCCGAATCGGTGACAATGACGTCCGCACGTTGTTCGAGCACCAGCATCTCAAGGTACCCGACCGGTTCGACCAGGTGGATGTGATCGTGACTCGCCAGCATCCTTCGCCCTTCGACTCCAAGCAAACGTGAGAGCCTCGGATGAAGAGGCAACACAATGGGTATCGGGAACTTCGCCAGTGAGGACAGAATTGCCGTAAGACGCTTGAAGGAATCGGTGTTCTCCGCACGATGCATCGTGACCAACGCGTAGCTCTTGCCGACGAGGCCCTGTTTATCAAGCACCGCACTGGTCCGATCCGAGCTTGTGTAGTGTGCAACTGCGTCCAGCATGAGGTCACCAACCAACGCCGCGCGGCCGCTCAATCCCTCGACCCTCAGCTGCTCCATCGATGCTGCAGTCGGAGCAAGAAGAAGATCAGAGACATGATCACTGACGATGCGGTTGATCTCCTCTTGCATCTCTCGGTTGAAGCTTCTCAAACCGGCTTCAATATGAACAAGCGGGATATGAAGTTTCGAGGCTGCAAGCGCAGCGGCAAGCGTAGAGTTTGTGTCGCCGTAGATCAGAACAAGATCGGGCGTTTCTCTCATCAGCTCAACTTCGATGCTGGCCAGCATTGCAGCAGTCTGCACACCTGGAGTTCCTGAGGATGTACCAATGATCGGATGCGGCATCGCCAACCCCAGCTCTTCGAAGAAGATGTCCGACATCAGCGGATCGTAGTGCTGCCCCGTGTGCAAAATAGCGTGATCGATGCTGCAGTGATTGCGGGCTTTGTAGGCCTCTATCCCATGAAACATCATGGCCATCTTTACGAACTGTGGCCGGGCTCCCCCAATCGACATGATCTTCACTGAGAACCACCTGACCGAGGAGTAGCAGCACTCAGCAGTTGATCGGCTGGGACCTGCCGAATTACACGAGCCGGCGACCCCATCACGATCGCACGGCTCGGAACGTCTTTGGTAACGATGGAGCCAGCGGCAACTAATGCATCCTCGCCGATCACCATTCCAGGGAGAACGGTTGCATTTGCTCCAATGCGAGAGCCGACTTGCATCGTTACTCCCTTGAAGTGTTTAAAGCGCTCCTCCGTACGGCCAACATAATTATCATTTGTGAAAGTAACTTCCGGCGCCACAAAACAAAAGTCCCCGATCGACGACATCGCAGTAATATAGGCACCCGTCTCAATCTTGCACCTTCTCCCGATGGTTACCATATTCTCGACCGCGACACCGCGCCCAATAATCGACATTTCGCCGATCGTAACCTGCTCCCGTACCGTAGCAAGGTCTGCGATCAGTACGCTATTGCCTACCGTTGCTCCTCTATAAATCACGGCGTGGGTACCAATCAGAACTTCATCTCCAATCGAAGCAGGCTCAAGGTCGACGTCGGAAGCCATCGCACTAAGTCTTGAACGCAATGGCTCCTTGCCGATAACAACGCCATCATCGATCCGGACATTGCAGCCAATACTCGAGCCATCATGGACAACAACATTGTTTCCCAATACGGTCCCAGGGCCGATGGTGACATCCTCACCAATCACGACATACCGACCAAAGAGCACCCCTGGATACTCTGAACGAAAAGTCATCGTCATACAGTCTTGCCTTGTCAACGCGTTCACAGAGTTACTCCTTTTTTTGCCTTACTCATCTCTTGAGAATGTTGGCCCACTGTTACCGGATCCCATGCCTGCAAGGCCTTGGATCGTTGTATTTGACGCCCTTCCGCCGAAGCTCCAATTTCAACTGGAGCTTTTGGATGAACTAGCTGCTTGTCTACTTTGAGAGAAGCCGGATATCCATGGCCAAGAATGCACTGGGAAAGGAGCCCCAGATGTCCCGAAATCGTCTTGGCAATCCGCATCTTGCTACTTCCAGTACACCGTCGGTGTAGAACAAGCGGTGCTTCTTCTATCTTGCAACCCATCGAAGACGCACTTAGCAACAGCTCGACCGCGGCTACAAAATCCCTCCTGGATGATCGCAACTCCTTGACGACAGATCCTCGGTAGGCACGGAAAATACTGGTATAGGTGTACAACTTCAAGGGTGTGAACGCGCGGTAGAGCCGAGAACATCCGCTGCTGAGGGCAAGCCTCCAGCCCTGTACCCCCTGCACATCACCCAGAGGATGGTATGGTGACGCAACAACAATATCCGCATGACCAGAAAGAACTCTCAGAATCATTGCAAACAAATCCGCCGGCCTATAGCTGCAATCACCATCAATCGTGCAAACAATATCTGCATTTGCATGGCGGAATGCTGTGCGAAATGCTTCTCCAAGTCCGCGATTTTCAGGATGTCTGTAGGCTTCGTACTCTGCACCAGGAGGGACAGTACTGCGGATCCGGCTGAATGTTTCGTCCTGACTTCCATCGTCTACAAAGAGGTAGCAAACTTTGAAGCTTCCCGACAGGCGGCGGTGCAAGCTTAGCAGCGCCCTGCCCAGGACTTCCATAGTCTGCTCCTCGTTGTAGAGAGGGACCATGATACAAACGCTCGGAACTATTCGAAGAGGAGTTTTATTCATCGAAATCCACCCAAGGCATAATGTGCCTCCATGTTAGAGAGAGGTCTCGTTTTAGCAGCGAACGATCTTCGGTGAGTTGATTCCCTTAGTTGCATTTCGAGTATCGACAACGAGATTCGCACCTTCAACGATCGCTTCGTAGTCATAGTCTGAGTGGTCCGTTACGATGACGACACAGTCGTAGTCACCAATCGTATCCAGCGACGTGTTCTTCATACCCAGGTTGTAGTGACGTCCTCTGCCTACGGTTGGGAAGTAAGGATCGTTGTAATCTACCTTCGCTTGCTCCTGCTGCAGTAACTCGATGATCTGCAGAGACGGGGACTCCCGAAGATCGTCGATGTCCTTCTTATAGGCGATACCCAAAACAAGGATCTTAGACCCGCTCAAAGCCTTGCAGCGCCGATTCAGCGCCTCTGATACCGACTGCAACACGTGACGGGGCATACCTTCATTGATTTCACCCGCGAGCTCAATGAACTTCGTATGGAAATCCCACTCGCGCGCCTTCCAGCTCAGGTAAAACGGGTCGATCGGAATACAGTGACCACCAAGACCCGGACCAGGATAGAAGGGCTGGAAACCAAACGGTTTCGTTGCAGCCGCATCAATCACTTCCCAGATATCGATCCCCATGCGGAGCGAAAGTAGTTTCAGCTCATTCACTAGAGCAATATTTACGCAGCGATAGATGTTCTCGAGCAGCTTCGTCATCTCAGCCGCTTGCGTGGTGGAAACCTTCACCACACGACCAAAGATGTTTTCGTAGAGAGCACCCGCCAGTTGGCCCGCAATCGGCTCATGTCCGCCGACAACCTTCGGGATGTCGCGCCGGGCTACGGTATTGTTACCCGGGTCTTCACGTTCGGGCGAGAATGCCACGTAGAACACGTTATCGCTTACATCCTTATCGGATTCCCGGGCATGGAGTCCGATGCGGCTCCCTCTGTTGAGGATCGGAATCAAGATCTCTTCAGTAGTTCCCGGATACGTCGTGCTCTCAAGGACCACTAACTGGCCGACACGGAGGTGCGGAGCAATTGCTTGCGCCGTCTTCTCAATGAAGCTCAGATCTGGCTCACGATGCTCCGTGAGGGGTGTAGGAACGCAAAGAATGATTACGTCCTGGTCAGAGATTATGGAGAAATCTTTGGTTGCGCTGAAACCGCGTTCGGCAGCAACCTGAATATCCGTGTGAGGAATGCGTTGAATATAGCTGCGCCCTTCGGACAGAGACGAGACTTTTTTGGCGTCAATATCAAAACCCTGGACGACAAAGCCAGCTTCACTGAACAGGAGCGAGAGAGGTAGACCGACGTAGCCAAGACCGATGACGCCAACTTTCGCTGTCCGGTTATTCAGTTTCAGCAGTTGGTGTTCGGCGACGGAAGGGAGTGGGACTGCGATAGTGGTTGTCATGTCCGGTGTTAGGGCATGCAGCGTGCCAAATGACTACGACGCTTGAGGAAATCAGTTTTCCCTCAGCTCATTCACCATCATCCGGCAGATAGCAACCGAACCAGCAGCACTCTGCCTACCCCCGGTCAAACGAGTATGCAAAGCTTTGCGTGAGCTGCGCAATTCGAATTGCTTCGGCGATCAAGTTGTATGCAAACAGGTTGCAAATACTTGCTCTTCTTCCTATATGGCAACTAAAAGGCAAAACTAATACACCCAGGAACGGGTGACGCGGCGACTTGGCCGCCTAATTGCTATCTCCGTCATCAGGATTCTTCTGAATTACTCAACGGACTTCGGGCAAGATGCCCTTGAAGGAGGCAGGAATGGCGCAAGTCAAAGTTGGAGTGGTGGGCCTGGGAGCGTGGGGTCGTAATGTTGCGCGCTGCCTACACGAACTAAATGAGTGCGATCTGGTGGCTTGCTGCGACACGAACCCTGCGTCGCGCGCATTGGCCGAGCTGAACTGGAACGTCAAGACGTGCGAAACCCTGGACGAGATGCTGGAACGCTACCCGTCCATCCAGGCTATCGTTATAAGTTCACCCGCTATTACCCATTATCCCCTCGCAAAAAAGGCTCTTCTCGCGGACAAAGACGTGTTTGTAGAGAAGCCTTTCACGCTCGAGGTTGCACACGCTGAAGAGCTGCTTCACCTCTCAGAGGTCCGCGATCGCGTTCTTATGGTTGGCCATTTGATGGAGTACCACCCGGCCGTGAACTATATACGTGATCTCGTTCGCTCTGGAGAACTTGGTGACATCTACTACGTGTACACCCAGCGAGTGAACCTTGGCCGCATCCGCGGTGACGAAAACGCCCTATGGAGCTTCGCACCACACGATATCTCCCAAATCCTCTATATGCTCGGCGGAACACCCACCGACGTAAGCGCTCGAGGACAGAGCTTTATCCAGAAATCAATCGAGGACGTGGTGTTCCTGAGTCTGTACTTCAGCAACCGCGTCATGGCTCACATCCATATTTCATGGCTCGATCCACACAAGGTTCGCAGCACTACCATCGTCGGAAGCAAGAAGATGGTAGTCTTCGACGACGCGGCCACCTCTGAAAAACTCCGCATCTATGACAGTCGTGCCGAAATGCACCCTACCACTTCATACGGTGAAGCGACACAGGTTCGTTTTGGCGACATTCACATCCCCCGAATCTCCAGCACAGAGCCCTTGAAGATCGAGTTCCAACACTTTCTGGACTGCGTCGTACGGCGGCTCCGTCCTCGCAGCGATGCCTACGACGGACTGCAGGTAGTTCGGATCCTTGATTCAGCCCAACGGTCTCTCGATATGGATGGCATTCCTGTGGCACTCCAACCTGAGGAAGAGAGGCTGCATGCCCCAAGCCTCCCCTCGAAAAACCGCAGCTGGAGACCGGCCCCTGATGTACCCATCAGCTTGCCTGCCTTTGCCTATATGCCAGAGCTCTCGCAAAAGGTCCCCCAATGACAGCGATAACCAGAATGCGCACAGCGCTCACCCGGCCGGAGCTCATGGTAATCGCCTCCGCTTTGTTCGCTACGGCCGGGCAGGTGATCCTCAAGTACAGCCTTCATCGCGATCCTGCATCCTTTGGCGCTCACGGCCAGGAGTTAACGGTCTTACGGGGTGTTTTGATCGGTTTGTCTGTCTATGGGATTGGAACAGTGCTGTGGCTTCTGGCTGTCTCGAAACGCGAGATCAGTTATCTTTATCCGCTTGCCTCCATCAGTTATTTACTCGTCGTACTTTCTGCACATTTCTTCCTCAATGAGCCTATCCACGCAGATCGGTGGGTCGGCATCGGATTGATGACACTCGGGATCGGATTGCTCACCTATGGAGCACCGGAGGAGCGGCCACAATGACAACATCCAGTAAGGCAGCCCTCATTCCCTGGCTGTCATTGGTCGGCAGCATTGTGATCGGCGCCGGCGCCCAGGTTTCGCTAAAATACGGCACCAACTCGCGCAAAAACGCGACAGGCACTCTGTCGCGGTACCTATCTCCATGGGTTGGGTTGTGGGCGGCAGGTTTCGTGGCCGCGACCATACTTTGGCTGATCGCCCTCGCTCATCTCGATCTCTCCTATGCCTATCCGATGCTAGGCCTTAGCTACGTCCTTGTGACGGGAATGGCCGCTTTCATCCTCAAAGAGCCCATATCGCGCTTGCATTGGGTTGCCGTTCTTATGATCGGTGCCGGCGCAGCCTGCATAGCAAGGAGCGGACTTTAATGAGCCATTCAGAGACCAGGGCATCGCATATCGTTATCGTTGGCTCGGGATTTACCGGGATGGTCTGTGCCTTGGACCTGCTCAAAGCCGGCTACCGCGTTACGCTGCTTGAGGCTGGCCGTGAACCCGGGGGATTGACATCCGGCCAGAACTTCGGTGACTTCACATGGGATCGGTTTTATCACTGCATCCTGACTTCGGATGCTTCCCTGCTATCTCTCCTTGACGAGCTTGGCTTGAGCAACAAACTTCGCTGGACTGCAACCGAAGTTGGCTTCTTTTCACACGGCAAACTGTACAAACTCACAAGTCCCCTGGACCTCCTCCACTTCCCTCTTTTGTCCCTGCTAGATAAGCTCCGGCTCGGACTTGGGACGTTGTATATCTCGCATCTGAGCAATGGGAGGAAGCTCGAGGAGATCCCGCTCGGCCCCTGGACTCAGCGAATATTCGGCAAGAAAGTCTATACAGAGATGTGGGAGCCCCTGTTCCGGTGCAAGCTGGGCGAAATGCGCCATTCCGCTTCTGCAGCCTTTCTCTGGGGAACGATCCGCAGGCTCTACTCGACTCGCGAAAACGGTCCACAGAAACAGGAAAAACTCGGCTACGTCGCCGGCGGCTACACTACAGTCTTCAAAAATCTCTACGCCAGCATCACGGCTCGCGGTGGCGAGATCATGACCTCGACCCCAGTGACATCCGTCGCGTCTCTGGCGAACGGCTCCGGCCAATCCGGCCGCGTCAGAATCACCTCTGCGAATAAACAAATTGACTGTGACGGAGCCATCATCACAGCGCCTAACCGCGCCATTCTTGGCTTCCTCCAGACCGACGATGTCACCTACACCGAGAATCTCTCCCGTGTGCAATATCTCGGATTGATCTGTGTTGTGCTGGTACTCAAGAAGCCTCTCAGCGAGTTCTATGTAACCAATATCACCGAGGAGAGCCCTTTTACAGGCATCATCGAGATGACGAACCTTATCTCGACGGTGGACGAAACCGCTGGGCATCATCTCGTATACCTGCCTCGCTACACCCAATTTGATGACCCTCTTTTCAGCGCTGACGAGGACTCCGTATGGGCCACCTTTGAGCCTGCACTCAAACACATGCATCCCTCGCTCGAGGATGCCGACATCAGCAGGCGCTTTGTGTTCAGAGAGCGCTCCGTCCAGCCAGTACCGACCCTCGGATACTCCCGAATAGCACCACCGGCCGCAACTCCACTGGCAGGTGTTTACGTGGCAAACACGGCGCAAATCATCAATAACACCCTGAATAACAATGCCATGACGGAAATCGCTCATGCAGCATCCCGGCGCTTGATGCAGGATATCCCGCCTACTCTGCCAGCCACCGCCAACAGTTCCCAGGCAGACTCGATTCTCGTAACCCTTTCAGAACAACAGATCGCCTTCGCAGGAGGTGGGCGCTCATGAGCTTGATCGATGCACTTGTACAACATTTAGCTACCCGTTTTTTTTCCCAACGGCCAGCACTGGCATTCCTGACATTGTCCGTCGGACTCTACCTCCTCTCCGTCATCATTCGGTGGTTCTCCCGAAACAACGGGGGGACAAAGAGGCGTGTCGCTGCACAGATTATTCCTGGCGTGAAAGATGCCTCTCAATGATGCTTCATAGCCCAACGGCTTCTACGACTCATAGACGACGAGTTCTCGCGTATCACGAGTTCTCCCCAAAAGTGTCTTCCGATGTCTACGAGATGACACCGGATGCCTTCTCCAGACAGCTTGAGGTCGCAAAGGCTGAGGCGCAGCGGACAGGGACGCATTTGGAAGTCACCTTCGATGACGCCCATCGCTCGCAAGTGACGCTGGCGGTTCCCATACTGGAGAAACATGGGATATTGGGACACTTTTTCGCACCTGCCGCCTGGGTAGGTGCGCGCCAGGAAACGGCCAGTTGGAGAGAACTACGGGATCTCGTTGCTGCTGAACATCGCGTCGGTTCCCACGGAAACACCCATACGTTGCTCACCCAATGCTCTCCGCAGGATCTCTTGTCGGAGCTTGTAGATTCACGCCGTTGTCTCGAAGATAAGCTAGGCAACGCCGTCGATACGATCTCTATGCCAGGCGGTCGATGGAATACGGCGGTCTGCGCAGCCTGCATCGGAGCTGGCTATAAAGAGCTCTATGTTTCGGAGCCAGTCCTCGGGCTTCATCCAATTCCCTCAGCCCTCAGTGAAAGCATCGCTCTTGTCGGCCGCCTGGTTGTCCGCCGAACCATGGCAGATCAAACTGTAGCCAACTACGTGGCTCACCACTGGGCTACAAACGCCAAACTGCTTGCAGAATCCGCAGTAAAAAGGCTCCTCAAGTATTCGATAGGCGAAGCCCGATATCAAGCCCTCTGGGCAGCGATCCTCCGGTCGCCACATCAAACGACTTAAACAGTTCTCACGATTGGGGCTAACTTGCGTGTCCTTCACCTCATGTCGAGTGCAGGCTTCTACGGAGCCGAGAACGTAGTAGCGGTTCTTTGCTCACAACTCCGGGCCGCGGGACACCACGCGAACATTGCGCTTTTCGATAGCAGCAATCTACCAACCTCGGACCTGGAGAGGCTGAAGACTGTGTCCGGTCACGTTCCTGCAGACCTACTATTTAAAGGACGTTTCGACATCCGTGCCCTCATGCGCCTAGCGAGATATCTCCGTTCCGAACGGGTGGATATTCTGCACACTCACGGCTATAAGGCGGACATCTACGGCTTCATCGTGGCGAAGCTTAGCGGTTGCGCAATTGTGGCGACCTGCCACAATTGGACGAACCGAACAGACTCTCTGCAGTCCTATGCAAAATATGATCGCCTCATACTGCGCTGGTTCAACGCCGTGGTTGCGGTTTCAGAAAATGTCGCGTCGATTGTCGATGACAGCGGCGTGTCGAAATCAAATATTCGGCTCATCTATAACGGCATCGAAACGAAGACATATCAAGCTTGCGCTCCCGGGACCGAATCCGGCGTGCCAGTCATTGGTGTGCTATCACGGCTGTCTGAAGAGAAGGGCGTCGACGTCCTCGTCCGCGCTCTTCCATCGATCTTGAAAGACTATGGAAGAGTTCATTGCATCATTGCCGGAGACGGTCCGGATCGCACATCACTCGTCCAGCTCGGCATTGAACTAGGTGTCGACCAACACGTTCAATATCTTGGTTTCTGTGCGAATGTACCGGCTCTTCTTGGTCGTTGCACCATCGTCGCTCATCCTTCACGCATCGACGGAATGCCCATCGCCGTCCTGGAAGCGATGGCAGCTGGCGCGCCGATTGCCGCCTCCGCTGTAGGAAGCATCCCCTATCTACTTGATCATGGGCACGCCGGAGTTCTTGTCCCGAGCGAAGATCCCGCAGCTCTTGCCGAAGCGCTCATTCATCTG
This sequence comes from Granulicella mallensis MP5ACTX8, assembly GCF_000178955.2. NCBI lineage: Bacteria > Pseudomonadati > Acidobacteriota > Terriglobia > Terriglobales > Acidobacteriaceae > Granulicella > Granulicella mallensis. The sequence goes on from NC_016631.1 coordinate 4,467,949, forward strand.
CTGAAAAACCCCGAACTACGTCGAGATCTGGGAGAAAGAGCACGTGCGCGCGCCATCGCTGAGTTCGATGCCGCAGTCATGACTCAGAAATACATTGAACTCTATAGAACACTTCTTCCAGGACAACGGCTTCGGCCAACCGAAGTAGTGGCAGATCAACCTGCCTGGTGGGTCCAATGACCACCTCATCCATCGTCGAAGACGCCACAAACGTCACTGAACAGCCACCTCGCTTACGCGTTTGGCTGATAGACGCCTTCTGCTATACACCTTGGTATACCGCTGAACTGTCTTGGGCATTGAGAAACACCGGAGTAAACCTAAAGCTCATCTGCACCCCCCACCTGAAGGAACCTGCATTTTTCGCACAGCAGGACATCACGCTCGACCCTGCGTGCGAACAAGTATCCAGGTGGTTCCGAAAGACTCCTTCGATCATTCGAAGGGCGGCTCGTAACGCCGACGTATGGCGGACGATGCAACGGCTCATCAGAGAGTTGAACGCAGGAGATCAGGCAAAACCTGACATCATCCACCTGCAGCAGACTCCTCTCCTCAATCGAGGCATCTGTCTGGACTTCAAGCTATTAGAAGCCGCGAAAAAGGCTGGTGTCCCGGTATTGCATACTGTTCACAATGTGTTGCCCCATGATAGCGGGGACCATCTGCGCAACATCTACGGACAACTCTACAACGGTGTAGATCATTTGATCTGCCATGACATCACGGCAGCACACCGCTTGAACGAGGAGTTTTCGGTTCCGCTGAAGAAGATCTCCGTGATCGGCCATGGGCCTCTCTTCGCCCCTGCTCATGCCCCTAAGGAGTGGGAGATCCACAATGCACGCCGGCTATTGAATCTGCCCGAGAATGCATCCATCGTTTTGTGGCAAGGCATACACGCACCCTATAAAGGCGTAGACGTGCTTCTTGAGGCCTGGAAGCTCGCCCTGGCCCAGGGTCTCCAAGACGTCGTGCCTTCCCCACTCCTTCTGATTGCTGGCTCCGGGCCGAAAGACTTCGAGGCCACTATCCGTCTGGCCGCCCAGCATCTTGGAGGCACCGTTAGAGCCGACCTGCGCTATATCGAAACTCGTGAATTGCCTCTGTACTACACAGCCGCCGACATACTGGCTTATCCGTATCGAGCGATCACTACAAGCGGAGCCTTGCTCACCGGCCTGACCTACGCCAAACCAATCATCGCCTCTCGATTGCCAGCGTTTGAAGGCTATCTTGATGACCGGGAAAATGCCATCCTTGTCGAGCCCGGCAACGCCGAACAGCTTGGAATGGCAATTCTATGTCTTCTCAAAAGCCATGCCGCAGCAAACATTGGGAATGTCGGAAGTGAGGCTGCCTGCTACTTACAGCTAAAATCCGCTGCTCTCAAAAACACATCCAGATACATAAGCTGGGGCCAGATTGGAAATGACACAGTAGCCGTCTATCAACGCTGTGTTGCATCTTCCCGCAGATAGATCAAAGCATGTGCAACGTATTGCATAGTGCAGCTGCAAATAGGTCTATTTACAAGCACTCGACGTGAATGTCCCAAGCTTTTCCCAGGTTTAATGTTTGGTCAGCGAATTGCCTCCATCCATCTCATCAAGAGGGAGCAAAGCGTATGAAGGTCCAGAGAAATGACTTGGGTAAAGCCGCAGCGCTACTCGCACTCTATCTCCTGTGCCACGCTGTCGGCGCACAGTCTCCTCGAGTTGAAGCACCCGGATCGCATGCAATGGCCAGCGGCAGCAAGGCTACCGCAAGTTCAAACGCATCTACCTCACCCCTCACCGTCGTAGATCTCCCCATCGTAGAGTCCTACAAGATTGGCTGTGGAGACGTATTAAATATCTCGGTTTGGAAAGAGCACGACCTTAGTCCTACGGTGACAGTTCGCCCTGATGGAAAGATCTCGATGCCTCTGGTCGGCGAGATGACCGTGACCGGACTAACACCCAACGATATTGAGCAACTGTTACGGACACGCCTCGCTAGCATCGTGGTAGATCCGAGAGTTACAGTCACGGTCGCGGAGATTCACAGCCGGATGGTCTACATCACCGGCGAGGTAGCACGCCCAGGGGCCTACCCTCTCAACTCACCTCTGAATGTATTGCAGCTTATTGCGCAGGCTGGGGGGCTCACCCAATTTGCGGCTCGTAAAAAAATCACGGTCATTGCACCCAACTCAGCGGGGTCCGGCGTGAGGCTTGACTACAACAAGCTCATTCATTCGCCTAACTCCAGCCAGGCCATGTGGCTTACACCGGGAACGACGGTGGTTGTTCCATGAACAACCAACAACATCGTCGTCACTCCTGGAGGAGTCTTGGAGGGCTGTCTATTTCTTTGCTAGCGCTCTCTAGTGTTGCAATATCGGCAGCGCAGTTGCCTGTAATTGCCGATACCCACAGCATGCCTCGTGTCGCCGAGGGCAGCTACTACACGATGCAATGGTTAGAGCCATCGCTATCGGTGAGCTCCGGATATGACACCGCCGCCGATGACATCCCGGATGCATCGGGAGGTCTGGTCACGGTAGAAGGAAAGCTCGGTGTTAATTTTCGACACGAACGGTCGAACCTGATGCTCCAACACGACGGTCAGGTCGTCGACTCAATCGACACCGGCATTGGCGTACAGCAGTATCAGAGAACATCCTTAGTCTTTGCGGATAGGGCATCGCGTTCTACCTCGTGGAGCTTCCTGGCGGAAAACGGCTATGGGTCAGACGCGGCACGCGATGTCGGCAACCTGAATACCGCAACGTTGAATACGGTCAAGGTTCCCGACACCAACACAGTCGCATTCGGCAACGTGACCGGCAACACTCTCACTGACCGTGCCCTGCTTGCTGTCGATCATCAACTGACCGCGGTGCGGACACTGTCGCTTGGTGGTGATGCGACCTTTCATCATTACTTTGATCAGGGCGTGTCCGATCAGCGTTACAGCGTCAATCTTGGACTGCGGACGGATCTTAGGAATGACATCACCGTCGGTGTCAGAGCAGAGGGGGTTCGAGAAAGCTACAACCATCTGAACTGCACAACGGCATCGATAACGGCATTTGCAGACCTTTCTTTCAATCGAGACACACTCCTGCAGGGAGGCATCGGGCCGATCCTGGGCTCAGCTGAGTGCTCAGGAAACTATCAGTACAACGTCACGCTAAGTAAGAGCACAATGCGTGGAACGACCGTCTATCTCGGCAGTACGCGCCAGGTCAGCGATGGATTCGTGAATCAATCCACGTGGGAAACCGCAAACTTCGGTGGAGTCTCTTTGGGACAAACACGAACTGCATTAGTCAATTTAGACGCAGGTTATGCACATTATGAGATCGGTAATCCCACGCCGGCCAATCCCAACCTTCATGGCTATTTTGTTTCCGGTGAGCTCCGGCACCGGCTCAGCAATGATTCCGAATTGTCATTAACAGCACGGTACTTCTCTCGTGGCCCCAGCCCAGTAGAGCTTTCCCGTGGAGTCTTCTTACTCACATACCGCTGGGCGCGGGAACAGCGGCCAACGAGAACGTTCGATTCTGGAGGTAGGTAATGAGAAATTCTAGTCCTCCCCTCGAAGTAGGGGTAGCGCGATGGATTGAAGTGATGCGGCGGAATCTGCTTCTCGCCTCTATCGTTGCACTTGGAGTCTTCGGCATCGCGACTGTGGTCATCGCAAAACTTCCAAACGTCTACCGCGCGGAGACCCGCATCCTGGTCAACCCTCAGCGCATTTCAGATAAGTATGTAAGCTCGACTGTTTCGATGGGTCCTGCCGAGCGCCTCAATACGCTTAGTCAGCAAATCCTCAGCACGTCACGGCTCGAAGCCATAACGACCGAGTTGAATCTCTATCCCAAAGAGCGGCAGGAGTTAGGGCGCGATCGGGTGATAGATCTGATGCGGAACCACATCACCATCGACCTGAAACAAAGCTCTGACGGTCCAAGCGCCTTCACGATCTCATACACAGGTGGCTCCGCTCAGGAGGTTGCCACCGTCACCAATCGTCTCGCCGCATCTTTCATCGATTGGAATCTTCGCGACCGGGAGCAGGAGGCCCAGGGCACAACGTTGTTTTTGGAAAAAGAGTTAGCAACCAGCAAATCCGAGTTGGACGCCCTCGAAGAGCGGCTAAGGGTCTACAAGGTGCAGCACCTCGGCCAGCTTCCCAACGAACTCGACGCCAATCTGCAGACGCTCTCACGTTTACAAGTTCAGCTCCAGGCAAACTCCGACGCTCAAAATCGGCTTGACCAGCAAGCTCTACTGTCCAGATCCGGCTCGTATGATGCTTCGGGCGAACAAGGCGAAAATCCGCAGGCCGGGCTCCGTAGTCAGCTCGTCGCACGTGACGTGCAGGCTCATCGTGACCTTGCCGAGTTGCGTTCCCACTACACATCGGCTCACCCGGACGTCATTAGCAAAGAAGCGGAAGTGGCTTCGCTGGACACCCAACTGACACAAACTCCAGCGTCGGTATCGAGCAGAACCAGGCGCTCTGGCTCCGTTGCCTCTCCCGCCGATGCGCAGGAAGCCTCAATCCATCACAGTAGGGATCGACTCGCTGCCGAGCAGCACCAGATAGAGTCATCGATCAATAACTATCAATTTCGAGTCAACGGTGTTCCAATCCGCGAGCAAGAGATCTCACAACTGCTTCGGGACTACGATACCGCGAAAGAGCACTACCGTTCCCTGCTCGAAAAGACATACACGGCTCAAATGTCTATGGAACTGGAGCGTGGCCAGGAGGGCGGCAGCTTCACATTGCTCGATCCTGCGCAGGTACCAGATGCGCCGATTGGACCGAATCGTCCTGTCTTGTATTCGATGTTCCTTGTCGCATCCCTTGTGGCTGGCCTTTTGGTGATCATTCTTCGCGAGCGGCTGGATAGCACCGTCAAGTCCGACGGAGAACTTCATGACATCTTGCCGCACATCCCGGTATTGGGGCTTATTCCTCGTATCTCCAAAACCATTGTCAACCACTCCCCAGCGCAACCAACTCTTCGGAGGGCCTTATGATCACTCTCAACCTCAGGGAGTATCAAACCATTGAACCGCATCTGATGATCGCATCGGCGTCGAACGGAGACGCGGGATCGCCCCACAAACATCAGAACGCAGTAGTTGATCGCCCTGCCAGCGATCAGTCCGATGCGATCAACTGGCTGAACATGGTTCCGAAGCTGGAACGCTTGCCGCAAAAGCACAGGACAACTATCGCCTTCGAGTCCGGCGCAGACAGTCGCGCATGTGAACAGTTTCGCCTCATGCAGCATCGCCTTGTTACTGCACGGCCGGCTGGCGGTGTCGTGCTGATTACGAGTCCTAGTGCTGAAGATGGCAAGAGTCTTAACTGTCAAAATCTGGCGTGGGCACTTGCGGAGGCCGGGCACAAAACTCTTCTGTTGGATCTCGATCTACGACGTCCCTCACTGCTGGCTGCTTTAGGCGGTGTCTGTCCACAGAGTATCGAGCAGGTGCTTAAGGGAGAGGTCACGCCCGAAGCAGCGATTCGGTCAGTTGGCGATCTGCCTCTGTACATTATTGGTCTCGATAAGGCGGTATCTAAACCAGTTCCGCTCTTGAGAGCACCGGAACTATCGAATTTATTGAAGTGGGCCCAGAAGAACTTTCAATGGGTTCTCCTGGATGCGCCGCCCGTTCTCCCCGTTGCAGACGTTGAACAGTTGCTTCCAAGCGCAGATCTCGTACTTATGGTTGTTCGCGAACGTGTCACTCGACGGGCAGCGGTGCAACGTGCTGCTGAAATGCTCGGCGAACATCTCAGCTCTTTAATCTTCAACGATGTCACCATGTCCATCGCCGCTGGCTACGGAGCTAACTACGACCGCGGCTACAGATAAATCTTTCAACGACCGGTATCCGGCCGTAAGTCACAGCAATTCGAGGCGCCAAATGAAAGCACTCATCAACACCTTCATACGGGTCACATCCATCCGCAACGGAGGCATCCTAGCCGCACTCCTGATTCTACTGGGCATGGGGAGCCAGATCCTGGCTCAAACTCAAGACCTGACCGTCGTCGTCCTCGTTAACTCCACGGCGACGAGCGACTACAACACCAATAAAACTACGCCAGGCACCTATCAAATGGGGCCGGAGCGCTACTTCGTCCATCTTCAGATACCTTATCGAATTATCGATGTTAGCCAGACGGCTCCTCCCGATCTCACAACCGTTCAGCTCATCATCGCCGGCCACGCTCATCTCTCGCTCAACGCCACTTGGCAGAACGCCATTGCGACGGCAGTGCAGGGTGGCACGGGCTTCGTGAACCTCGACACCGACCCCTCGGTCGGGCTTCAATTCCACATTCAGAGGATCTTTGGAGCCACCGGCTCTACTGTCGGTAATGATCAGACGAGTGTGGTCGTCCCCGCCGCAGTACAAGTCGGCGGAGCCACGCCACACTACATCGCCGCACTGCAGATGCACTGGGCAGGCGATCCCGCTGGCGACATCATCTACACGTACCACGGCAACGGTGTCACCGTCGTTCCGTCTGATGCGACTCTACTCACCGGCGCCAAGGGAACAGTCGTCGCTCGTCTCGGCACGGATCCACTCATCATCGCCACAACCTTCGGAGCAGGTCGTGCCGTCGACTTCACGGACTACGACTACATGCGCCAGGATCGCTTCGGCTTCGTCGAAGGTGCCGATGATCTCTTCTGGAGAAGCATCGTCTGGGCAGCTCGGAAACCGTTTGTTCTTCGTGGATACCCACGTCTTTCCGCGATCCAGATGGATGACAACGAGACCGGCATCATGTCTCGAATTCCTGATATGTGGAACACCACGCTTACTGGGACCGTCGCAAGCGATGGCACAGGCGGTCCATGGAAGCCGCAGATAAACATGCAGCTATCAGGGCTTGAGGGGCCTGGCGGTGAGCGCGCGCAGATGATCACCGCTATTCAGGCCGGTCAAGTGCACGCCTCAGCTCACGGATTGAACTATGGCTCTGGCGGAGATTTGTACTGGAATCTCACCGTCCCCAACACAGACGCTCAGTGGCAGGCAAACGTCGCCTCAGCCCTGAAGTGGATCACCGAAAATGGCGGAACCGATACGTTCCCGCCCCTCAGCCGCTCCATGGTGGCTCATTACTGGGACATCTCCAACAACTCCGGCTACGAGATGTACAACAGTCTCGGTGTGCGTTACGTTACCTCGCCACAGGCTCCAGGGGTCTACTATTTCACGGTTCCGAAAACACCCGCGCAACGTATACCGCTTGGCCCATTCCGCATCTATGAGCAGCCGCCCCTCTATACGGGAGACGAGGAAGAGACCTTTCCTTTCTTCTATGCCGACGACATGACTATCGGCAGCGTAAGTGGAAAACCCGCTCAAACCTTCTTTGCCTTCGGCAGCCAGGTAGGCTTGTCCGCGGGACGCTTTACACGTCCCGATGCACTTTGGCCCAGCACAACCAACGACTCCACCGTGGCCCAAAGCCTCAATCAGTGGGAGTACTACATGTGGCACTTCTGGTCTGGTATGGAGCCGGTTCAGATCTACACGCACGATGGCGATAACCTGGAATACTCCACCGTCGCCGATCGTCAGTCCTTCATCAAGCAGTTGTCCCAGTGGTTCAGCACGAACCACGGCCAACATACTTTTATGGACAACATGGGTGACTATCTGCGCGCACGCAATCATTCACTTCTGTCGACTGCCTCACTCAACAGTACATCTATTACGCTGAACTTCACCGGGTCTGCAACAGATGCCGATGGCCACCTCATCGGTACCAAAACTTACATCTTCTATGGAGATACCGAAGGAACACTTCTCGATATACCAGGCTTCGCCAACGGCGCTACCTACAGCTTTCCCAACACGCTTCCGGCCAAGCTTCAGCTTGATCCGCTCACGCTTTCGTTCGCCGCAACCACAGGCACTTCCACCCCAAGTCAGTCGATCACAGTAGCGAATGCCGGTTCTGGTGCTATCAGTTGGACCGTAACCAGCAACGCCGCCTGGCTGACTGCGACTCCGAGCAGCCGTTCATCGGCCGGAACTACTGTAGTCAGTGTCGCCAGCAGCACTCTCGCCGCCGGCACCTATACCGGAGCACTAACGTTCACTGCAACCGGCGCTCTCAGCAGTCCGCAGACGGTTCCAGTTACGCTTGTAGTCGCCACACCGTCCCTTGTTCCTTCTCCCACATCCGTTTCCTTTAGTGGAACCGTTGGCGGCACTGCTCCGACTGCACAGACCGTCGCGATCAACAATCCAGCCGGAACAAGCCTCACATGGACCGCCACCTCCGATTCAACATGGCTCAGCGTGAGTGTAGTTACGGCTGGAACACCGGGCTCGATTTCGGTATCGGTCGTACCGGGCTCGCTTCCGCTCGGCACTTACACGGGCAATATCACGCTCAAACCATCGTTGAACACCATAGCAACCGTCAAGATCCCAGTTACTTTCCTGCTGTCTGGCGTGATCGATGCGCCATCCACAGCAAACCTTAGCGCCTGGACAGTGTCTCCACTCGGCAACTCAGCCGGCTGGACATCCTCTGGTGGTTCCATTCACTACAACGGAGGCGGCGAATCCCAGTTGTACACCGGCTCCTCGACCTGGACTGACTACGACCTCTACGTGAACCTGACGCTCTCTAACCTGTCGGATTACCCAGGTGGCATTCGGGCTCGCGTCAATCCTGCGACCGGGGCAGGATATGCACTCTGGATGTATCCGGCAGAACACACCCTCACTTTATACAGCGTTGTTAACTGGGCGATCGGCAATGGATATACCACGTTGACCAGCACAGGTAACATCGCGTACGACACAAACCCGCACACACTCCGCTTGAGTGTCCACGGCACGCAAATCTCCGCTTACTTTGACGGCGCTCAAGTCTTGACCGTCGCCGATAGTACGTACTCTTCCGGAGAGATTGCGCTCGATCCATCCAATCAACCGCTGGCCTTCAACAGCGTGACCGTAAGCAGCACATCAACACAACCTGCATCGTTCACGGCTTCTCCCACTCCTCTTAGCTTCACCGCAACGGCCGGCACGGCTAACCCGCCAACCCAAGCCGTAGCACTTACCTCTTCCCCTTCCCCTGTCACGTGGACAGTCACAAGCAATGCAAGCTGGCTGACCGCATCGCCTACTTCAGGAACCACAACCCCAAGCAGTACATCGGCAGCAGTCAATATCTCTGGACTCACAACAGGAAGCTACAACGGCATACTGACCTTCACCCCATCAGCAGGCTCGCCAGTCCAGGTACCCGTCACACTTACCCTCACAGCAACGTCGTCCGCAACGCTCGCCGTAACTCCAACAACGCTGGATATCTTCAGCGCTGTCGGTTCATCTCCTCCACCGGTCACGCTTACGGTCGCCAACACGGGTACTGGGAGCATGCCTTGGACAGCTTCGAGCAATCTCGTTTGGCTAACACCTTCGCCTGCCAGTTCGAGCGGAGCGGGGACCCTAACACTGACGCCATCCACTGGAAACCTACCCAGCGGTAACCAAATGGCAAATGTAACGGTAACGGCTCCGGGCGCTGCGAAGAGCCCCATCACCGCGACCATTACACTTCACCTCGGTACGTTGATCTTTAGCGACAACTTCGCCAACGGATCTACACAGTGGACCCCGTCTCCTCTTGGCTTGGCAAGCAACTGGACCGTAGCAAACAATGCCTTCAACTACAACGGCAACGGCCACACGCAGCAGTATGCGGGTAGCCAGTCATGGGCAAATTACATCGTCTCCACAGGCTACAAGCTCTCAAATCTCTCAAACTACCCGGGCGGTCTGCGAGCACGCGTGAATCTCACCAGCGGTGCTTCCTATACTGCATGGGTCTACCCTGCTGACCACCTCATCAAGCTGTTCCTAACCAGCGGCTGGAATATCGACACAAGTCCACTTACTCTCCTGGGCACATCGCCGGTGATCTTGTTCGACACGAACGTGCACATGCTCCGCATCGCCGCGATCGGCAATCAGATCACGGTCTACTACGACAACACCGCGGTCATCACGGCCACGGATTCCACTCTACCGACCGGGGCAGTTGCATTGGATGTCTCATCGCAGCCGGTCAGCTTCAGCACCGTAAGCGTAATTCAGCAGTAACGTAACCGGCGGAGGCCAGCGGCATGAGTAACCCGACCCAATTGAAAACCGAACCGGAACACCAGTACCAAGCCGGTTCGAGTGGATCGGGTGCTCAGCCGCGAGTGTTGGCACCGATCATCGTGTCCGTCCTCCTCTCTGCCGCCTGGATCTATCTGGCCTTCTTCAAGCCGTTACCTCGGGTCGAGGGCCTCCTCTTCACTTCACTCGCCGCGCTGTGGTGCGGCGGACTCTTCACGGCGGTAACCGCAAGCGCACGTTACTGGAGCCAGCAGCCAGCTTCCCTCGGTCCTCTACGTACGGATCTCGCCAGATGCTCGCTTGCCTCCGTAGTCTTTCTTATCTTCATCCCCGAATACGTTGCTCGTGTTCCACCAACCGCTCTCCGCTCCGGCCTGCTCCTGACATCCGTCGCTATACTCTGGTTTGCCCTCTGTATCTGCAATATTCAACGCGCGCGCGGAAAGCGACTCCAAGTAAAAGCAGCACATGCGTTCGGGCTTACCGCGATCGCCATTTTGTTTACCGCAGTCACGGCTTTGGCGATTCGAAAGTACTGGGCTTTCTCTTACGTTGGTCAGGACCTCGCCTACTTCGGCCAGTTGATGCACACTACGCTTCACGGTCATCTATTTTGGGGGAACTTACTCCAGGACCTACTTTATTCCCGTCCAGTCACAACTGATTTCGCTGGTCACAACTCGCCGATCATGTTCCTCCTGTTGCCGTTTTATGCAGCAGCACCCAGTCCGGTTACTCTGATCGTCGTTAGAAATATAGTTCTCTTTAGCTGTGCCATACCTGTATTCCTTATCGCACGCAGCAGGATGTCCACCGTCACTGCGTATCTGTGGGTCTTCGCATTTCTACTCACACCCGCCATCCTGTATCAGTCCGTCTTTGACTTCTATCCCCTGACCCTTGTCGCGCTTCCATTACTCTTCGCGATTTATTTCTTTCTGGAAGACCGTTTCATAGCTTTCACGATCGCGATCCTACTCACGCTACTCGTTCGTGAAGATCTCGTCTTCGTTGTCTTCGGCTTGGGATTGCTGGCTATCGTTCGCCGTCGGCCAATAAAGTGGGCACTCCTGCCAATCGTCGCTGCAACACTCTGGGCTATATTGTCTTTCCTTGTCGTCCTTCCCAAAGGCCTTCATGGTGCCAGCTTCGTAACAGATACGTGCTTCGCTCATCTGGGCAAGTCACCCTCTTCGATGCTGCATAACATCCTCCGCGATCCGCGAAGCACTGTTCTCATTCACGCCAACATCGTCTACCTCAAGACGCTATTGAGTCCGACTGCAATTATCGAATCCGTCGTAAATCCGATCTCTTCCCTCTCAATTCCGTACCTCGCCATCAATCTCCTGGCTGGCGGAGGCCGTTGCATCACGACCGTAATCTACGCACAATACTCGGTTATTCCAGCAACATTGCTGTTCGTAAGTGCTCTCCTCACAGTGATCTCCCGGCAGAGGTCGAGCCGGGTCGCCAAGGCGGCCCGGCTCGGAACACGTTCGGACAACGCCGCCCCACTTCTCCTTATTGCTCTCAGCTTTTGTAGTCTCATCTTCGTAACCGGAGCGCAGCAGGTCGACGATCTGAGAGAGCATCCCTGGAATCCCGAGGCCCGCAAGGTCTTGGCACTCATCCCAGCGGATGCCTCCGTCGCCGCTCCTCGTTATATGCTCCCTCACCTCGCCAATCGCGACTGCCTGTACCAGACGCACCGGCTCCTCGAATATCACACCGCCCACTACGAGTACCTCATCCTCGATAGAGATTGGGAACACATCAACGCAGCGGAGCAGTATGCAGCCGAGTACAAAGCCGTCATCTCCGACGCATCCACAAATCCGGCACTGCAGACCATCTACTCCAGCCCGCAGTTTCTCGTATACAAGGACCCTTCCATGCATGGCCTATCCTGCTGGCCTGGTGCTGGTATTCATCGGGGGCAGCCATGAGCCAGTCGCCCTCCCTCCTGCGAGACGTCAGACACTATCTCTCGGGCAAGGTCTTCCTCATCCTTCTCGGCTTCATCTCATTCCCCATCATGACGCGCATGCTCTCTGTCGCGGACTTTGGAATCGTGTCGCTGACCTTGCGCATCGCTCTCCTGCTGACAGTCCTCTCCAAATGCGGCCTGCAGTACTCCGCTGCACGTTTCTACGATCATCAAACAGCAACCCCGTCCCACGCGGCCTCGCAGAAGTTCTACACCACGCTGGTCTCTGCTCCAGCTCTCATCACCTTTGTAGTCGTAGCAATCTACTATCTCCTCATCGCCTCGATCAGGCATCGCATTGCGGATCCTCTCTTCTACAACTGTCTGCTTCTGGTTCCGGCAGTCGTTGTTCCGCGCACACTGCAATCCGTCCTCCTCTCGTTCCTTCGCAACGAAGGCCGCAGCCTGCTCCATAGCGTGCTTGAAGTATGTACAAAGGCCCTCACCATATGCGGGTTCTTCGCCCTGATCTTTGGAAATCTCCGCAGCGCGTTCTATGTGCTTGCGATCACCGCAATCGCTGAAGGAACGATCGTCCTCTGGCAGCTCGGAACGCTTGTATGGCGTCGCATGATCCACTTCAGTGCGTTGGATGTTGGGTTTGTTCGCTCTGCCGTGCTCTTCGGAGCTCCGCTGATTGCATACGAGCTTTCGAGCATCGTACTCGATTCAGGCGATCGTCTCCTCATCCGCCACTATCTCGGAGACGTCTCCCTCGGCTATTACTCCGCGGCCTACAACGTCTCCAGCTATCTACAGGACACCCTGGTTACGCCTCTGAATCTTGCCATCGTTCCGATCTACATGCGTCTATGGAACCCCAAGGATAGTTCACCCATCCGCCGTTTTCTCTCCCAGGGACTTTCATGGTTTGCGGTAGCAGCCTGTGCGATGACAGGCCTCGCTATCCTCTGCTCAAAGGATGCAATTGTCATCGTTGCATCCGCCAAGTTTATTGAGGCCAGGCACCTGCTTCCAATCCTCATTCCCAGTCTGATGATCTACGGCGCCCACATCTTTCTTACTGTCGGCCTCATCCTTGAGAAGCGCACCGCAGCGATGGCAGGCCTTGTAGCTCTGGCGGCGGTGGTCAACGTGCTTCTAAATATCATTCTCATTCCGCGCATCGGTCTGGCCGGCGGCGCCTGGAGCACGCTCCTGAGCTACGCACTCCTCATCGGACTTCTCGCCGTCATCAATCAACGGATACTCCCTCTTCAGTTAAACTTTCGGCTCATGCTCCAGGCTGCACTCGCAACGGTCGTAGCCGCCGTGCCCACGTCGCTGATTCACACAGGTCTTCCCATCGTCAGCCTCGTACTGAGATCCTCGCTGTTTCTCCTTTGCTTCACACTTGCGCTCGCAGTTATGTCTTTGCCGTTCCGGGAGGCTGCCCGGGCCATCCTCATGCGTAAAAGCATGCCACTAGCGCTACCCCTCGGTACTGGAGGTAATGCATGACGCTGCTCGCATTCATCTTCCAGGCAGCGCCTTCAGCTGGTAGCTTCAGCGGCCGTGCGCTTGCCCTCTACGCTCTCGTGGTGATCTGTGCGTTCCTGGCGCTCACCTGGAAGGCTGAGATTGGTATCTACATCCTCACGCTGCTTCTCCCGCTGCAAACCACCAGGTATCACCTGCACGCATTTCCACTTGGCGCGAACATCGTCGATATTCTCCTCGCATGCTCACTTCTCGGCATGTGGATGAGGCCGAACAAACTCAAGGAACCGCATCCCTTTGTATTGCGCTTCGTTGTTGCCCTCGCCATCTTCTACTACGTATCGCTCTGGCGAGGTGCTTTCTTCCTTGGCGCTCCCCTTCCAGTCTGGTTCAAGGACGCACGATTAGTTGATTACAAGAACTTCATGGTTCTCCCGCTCCTTGCATACACCACCTATCGGCTTATCCGTACCAAGCAGCAGGTTGCAATCGTCATCTGTTTAGCGTGCTTCTCGTCTCTCCTGGTCGACTACAGCTACCTCAAGAGTTCCCTGGGACGTGACTTCAGTCACTACTCCGAAGAGGCACGTGACGCCGGACCCTTGGGCTACGCAGGAGAAAATGGCCTGGCCTCCTACGTCGTCGAGATCACTGCTTTCATGATCCCGATGCTCGCTCTGAAACGCCGATGGCTGGCAGTTCCAGTCGGCGTTCTTTTGGCGGCAAACTTCTGCTGCATCCTCTATTCCTACTCAAGGGAAGCCTACCTGGCTATCGCGTTGGCCTTACTCTTTCTTGCCATCGTCAAATTCCGATGGCTTCTCGTTCCTCTGCTCGCTGTTGCGTTTATGTGGCAGGCAGTCATGCCTGTCGCTGTGCAGGAACGCATCAACATGAGCTACTCACAGAAGGACAGCGGCGAGGCAGCTCAACTCGACGCATCGGCACAGGAGCGCGTGATGCTCTGGACCGATGCCCTGACGATCTTCCACGAAAACCCAGTCGTTGGTACAGGTTTTCTGACCTACGCGAACATGAACCGCGTTGGCTCCTACAAGGACACACACAACTTCTATCTCAAGATGCTCGTGGAGACCGGCGTCGTCGGACTCGCTCTATTCATCACACAACTGTTTCTCTTCTGCCGGCAGGGTTTCAAGCTCTACCTGTCGAAGTCGTCCCACTTCTTATCGCTCATCGGGCTCGGATTCGCTGCCTTGATCCTGGCAGCGGCGGTCGTAAACATCTTCGGCGATCGTTGGATGTTCACTCAGGTCGATTCCAACCTATGGATCTTCCTGGGCTGCGTCATGGCTGCCCCCGCCATGACGCAGCAGACCGCTACAGAGGAATCCGAATCGGTTCCTGCCGCTGCCGGCGCTCAGCCTTTTTTTCCTCGTCCCGGATTTGTCAGAGTTAAACCTGCACCCCTGCCCGGCGATCACGCACACGCCACCGCCTACGTCCTGGCTTCGCCAAAACTGACGAGGGATGGACTATGACCGCCCCTACAACCACCGATCTCCGCTCACCATCCAGCACTTCAGGTATAGCGGATACTAATGCCCAGAACCTCCCCTGCATCCTCTTTATCGTGGATCAACTCACAGAATTAGGCGGGGGTGAGCGTTCGCTCTTCGAGATCGCAAAGGGGCTTCCGGCCTTCGGCTACCGAAGCCTGATCGTTACCTTCCGCGACAATCCTGCGCCTGCGGCCTATGCTCTCTGCGACAACATCACCATTCTTCCACTTGCATCCTGCTTCAGCTTCAAAGCGCTTTTCACGGCGCTCCAACTACGGCGAATCATCCTTCGTGAACAGGTCACGGTGGTCCATACTTTTTTCGAAAGCTCCGACATCTTCGGCGCCGTAGTAGCCCGGATCAGCGGCGTCAAACATCTCATCTCAAGCCGCCGCGACATGGGTATCCTGCGTTCTTCCAAACACAAAATCGCCTATCGATTATTGGCCCCGCTCTATAGCGCTGTCATTACCGTCTCGGACACTGTGCGCGATTGGCACAGGCAAACGGACAAAATAGCCGCAGACAAGATCAAAACGATTCATAACGGTTTAGCTCTCGACCGTCTCCACCCACGGCAGTCGACTAAGACAGTTCGCGATCAACTGGGGGTAGCATGCACCTCGCCACTCGTCACAACCATTTCGAATATCAATCCATGGAAAGGCGTGGACGTCTTTGTCTCGACCGCCGCTATCGTCCTAAAACAGCATCCTGGAGCCATGTTCGCCGTCGCCGGCGACTGGACGGATATGGACCACCTCCATGCGCTTCAGGCCGCGGCCTCAAATCTTGGCATCGCCGACCGCATGCTCTTTCTTGGTCGCGTCGATGACATAGCAGCTCTCCTGCTTGCCAGTGACGTCTTCGCACTTCTGTCCCGCTCTGAAGGCATGCCGAATGTGGTTCTCGAAGCCATGGCGGCCGGTCTGCCCGTTGTCGCAACCGCCGTTGGAGGAACCCCGGAGGTCGTCGTCGATGGGGTCACCGGCTATTTAGTCCCCAACGAAGACTCCGAAGCTGCAGCCGAGCGCATCGGACAACTGATCTCCGATCCGTACCTGCGCGCTCGCATAGGAGATGCCGGGATCACGCATATTCACAACCACTTCAGCTTGGAAAAGATGATCCGTTCCCACGTCGATCTTTACGATTCACTGCTTGCAAGGCAATCAAAGGAGCAACCATAAGATGGCACGCATCGTCTTCCTGACATCCCTCGGGCTTCTCCTCTACACCTATTTCGGATATCCCCTGCTCCTTGCACTTCTCAGCCTCTCGTTTCGCAGGCAGGCAACGCGCCCCTCGACAGATTTCACTCTCAGCGTGGTCATCTGTGCTCGTAACGAAGCACATGGTATAGGCAACAAGCTTGAGGACACGCTCTTACTCAACTATCCCTCTGACCAGCTTCAAATTATCGTCGTATCGGATGGATCTACAGATGAGACCTGCAAGATCGTAGAAGGCTTCGCGGACCGCGGTGTCGAACTTATCGTGCTTGCTCATCAACGCGGCAAGACCCATGCGCAGAACGTGGCAGTCCGCCAGGTTCGCGGCGACATCGTCGTTTTCTCTGACGCCACGACAAAGTACTCGGCGGATGCACTGCAGTATCTCGCAGGAGTATTTATGGATTCCGATGTCGGTGCTGTCTCCGGTCGCTATCTCTACGTAAACCCTAAGACTCACTCTACGACCACCACGGGAGCGAAGGCCTACGCCGGCTTCGACAATACCATTCGCTCGCTGCAGTCCCGCGTCAACAGCATCACTGGCTGTTGTGGCTGCATCTATGCGGTTCGCCGCGCCCTCTATACAGATCTGCGCGATGACATTATCAGCGATCTGGTGCAGCCGTTATATGTGCTGCGCAAAGGATTTCGCGTGAAGTATGAACCCAGAGCCATCGCGTCAGAAAATGCCACCAGCTCGCCCAGACAAGAGTTCTCCATGCGTGCTCGCGTGGTCGCCCGCGCTCTCATGGGCCTCCTCAGCGTCTACGAACTTCTGCTGCCGTGGCCGCATCCCTGGTATGCCTTTCAATTGTGGTCGCACAAACTACTCCGCTTTGCAACGCCTCTCCTCTGCTCGGGTATCTTTCTCTCATCCCTTCTGCTTTGGCGCTCACACCACATTCAGGTTTTCCTGGCTCTCGAGGCGTCTCTGCTTGTGCTGGCACTCATTGCGGCATTGATCCCTCGAAGCAATCGCCCTCGCATTCTCGCTCTTCCGCTCTATTTCATGACCGTAAATGCGGGCATGGTGGCAGGCATCGTCCAACTGCTTCGCGGAAATCGGCATGTGATCTGGCAACCAGAAAGAGAGAAAGCCAATGCGAACAGCTGAACATTTTGCATCCAAATCCAGTAAGTCCAGTAACTCCAGTCCCAGCATGTTGGGCCATCTCCGCTCCTCCCTTCGACACGCATCCGTTCGGGCATTGAGAATCGCGGGTGAACTCCGGGCTGCCCGCAAGTCGGTTGCTGCTTCCGGAGATCGGGTCGTACTTACATTTCATCGCATCGTACCCGACAAGGAAATCGCTCTGTGCCGTTCCCCGCGCGGCATGGTCTTGCGCGAATCGATCTTCGCCCAGGTCATTGAATATCTCAAATTCTCAACGTCTATTGAGGCTCCCGAGAGAGTGGAGTGGCCCCACTATCGAACGGGACGTCCGCAGGTTATCCTTACATTCGATGATGGGTGGATCGACAATCTGGATATCGCTCTCCCCTATCTCACGTCCGCCGGTATACGCGCTTGTTTTTTTATGACGACCGGATTCGCAGGTCAAGCTGAGCCCTTCTGGCCTGAACGTCTGCGCGGGATATTCGACTCATTGCGTTCGGCCAATATGCTCCCTCTCCTCCAAGAAGAGATGCATGAACTTGAATCTCGGTCGGACATCCCCAGCCCTGCGATGAATGGATCTACTAAGTTCGAAGAGATACTGACCTGGCTAAAGCAATTTCCCACCGACACAATATCTCAATGGCTTGACTCACTTCAAAATCACCTTTCGCCGATCGTACCGAATCTTCCGGCCGGCACGATCTTCGATCCACGCGAGCGCCTCATGGACTGGGATGAGCTTCAGCAGTTAGCAGCCGCCGGCCACACCATCGGATCTCATACCCGCAGTCACGCGCTACTCACTCAGCTTGATCCCCATGCCGTCCGCGAAGAGCTACTAGTCTCCCGAGAACACCTGAGTGAACATCTTCATCCCAGTAACGAAGCTCCGATTTGGCTCTCCTATCCCAATGGAGACGCGTCTCACGCCATCGCCGCTTCTGCCCTGCGGACCGGCTACAGCCGTGCCTTCCTTAACTCACCGGGTCTCTGGCGCAAGAGGACGTCGCAGATGCTGATACCTCGCGTCAACGTATGGGACGGGACGGTCACGGACCGCTCAGGCGACTTCAGCCCGGAGCACCTCGAGTATTCGCTCTTCTGGAAGACAGCCCGCACTCACACGAAATATAAATAAATAATATTAGATAAATGAATACAAATAATAGAGGTCTAAGAATGCGACAGCGCATCCGCAGCTGGAGCCAATTGCAGCTTTCCTCGATCTTCCAGTAATCCCCTCAACATGGCTTCGAAACGTTTCGCAGCCTGCTCCACTGTAAACTCTTCCGCTGCTCGCTTCGCACCCGCTCGTCCCATCCTGCTACGAAGTTCAGAGTCAGTACAAAGTTTATGAACGGCCGCAGCAATCGACTCGACCGAATCCCCATCGCAACGCAGCCCGGTGATTCCGTCCTCGATCGCAGCAGCGGTCCCTCCTGCCGTTCCACCAATCACGGGAAGACCGCAGGCATTCGCCTCTAGAAAAACCACTCCAAAACCTTCTGTGTCGCCATCGATCTCGCGATTCGGCTGCAGAAAGAGGTCCGCGGCCTGGTAAAGCCCGGCGACCGCATCATCTTCCACAAATCCCCTAAATTCGACTCGGTCTTCGATACCCAACTCCTTCGTCAGATGAGCCAGGTTCCCCTGTTCTTTCCCACGCCCGGCGATGACATAAATCCAGTTCTCGGGCAGCCCGTTCGCCGTATGAAGACGAGCCAAAGCCCGCAGCGCTTGATCGATTCCTTTTCGCGGGTCCAGCCGTGCGAGCGTCAGGATCACACATTTGTCTTCCCACCCCATCGCTCGTCGCAATGCCGTTCGATCCTCCGGCACACGAAATCTTCGTGTATCCACAAAGTTTGCCAACAACTTCATCTTGTTGGGATCGCAGCCTGACAACTCACAGCTTAGTGAAGCAGTGTAGTCGCTGACCGCGATGTTCAAGGCCGCCGACCGCAGAGAGCGCATCTGCACCCATCGCATCCAATGCATCAGCACCGCCGGACGCACCTGCATCGTCAACTCTTCCCCATGCAGATAGTTCACCATCGGCGTCCCCTCTGAGTGCCGCATCGCTAGCCATGCCGCCGAGTAGGTTCCGCCGCACACAATCAAATCCGGCTGCAACTCCCGCACCAGCGCGTCCCATTCGCTTCGGCCGCGCTGAAAGAATCCATACAGCTGCAAAAGCAGGCCCACCAAAGGGAGATCCCGCAGTGCGCGCCTCTTCTCCGCCGCGTGGCGCAGATGAAACTCAAAGGCATCGATTCTTCTTACCTCAAATCCGAAGTCGCGTTGCGCGATCTCATCCCACCCGGTCGCGTCTTCGTCACGCAAACCATGGCGGTCCGCTAGGACTACGATTCGATAGCCGGGAAGCCGCTGCAGCAAACCAAGATACACCTGCACCACGCCGCCATAGTAGACAGGCGGAAAGTAAGGCGCCGCAAACAGTAGCACAGGACGAGCGTCCGCCCCAGCATTCAATTCACACCGCCCGTCGATAAAACACTTGCAACGACAGGCGCTTGTCTCTGGCTCACCACCTGCGCCGGCACTCCCATTACCGTCGAATACTCAGGCACATCCTGATTCACCATCGAGTTCGCTCCGATCCTTGCTCCATCACCCACGATGATCGGCCCTATGAGTACAGCACCCGTGCCGATGAACACGCCATCTCCAACGATGGGAACACCGATGCCGCCGACGCCCCGCGTTCCCATCGTCACCCGATGCGCGAGATCGCAGTTTTTCCCAATCACGACCTCGGGATGCAGGGTGATACCCCCTGCATGCGCAATCAGTAGCCCCGGACCAATCTTCGCTCCCACATTCAGTCTCATCTCCAACAAAACCTCAAGGACTAAAGCCCCTGCGGAATGCAGAATACGGAACGGCATTGAAAGAACTCTCGATCTGTCGCTTCTATAAATGACTCGTCCTAAGCGATACCAGAATATGCACCACACCGCAGGGTTGCGCAAGATTGTGCAAGTACCTTCGCCGTAGGCACGATAGCGAGACATATCCTGCTTAAAGTCATTCAGCATCGTAAACCGTACTCCTATAACTTCAGGACCCTCTCCGAATCTTCGACCGCGAGATGGAATAACAACATCCTTGGCGGAGATCTTTGCTTGAAGTTCTGCAAGTGACGTGCCGAATGCTCTCTCCTCGACCACGTTTCGCAATACTCGATCCTTTTTATCCGGTGAGGCCGCCGTATTGAGTTCTTTGGCCGCTAACCTGCAGCGGAACAGGTGAGAGACTTATGCGGATTACTTCTTACCGGGGGGATCTCCTCCCCCTCTTCGGGCTCATCGTATTCATTGCGAGTTGCGCAAGGGTAATCCCCCCCAGCGCATTGGCCCTGTCGTCGGACACGAGCGGCACAACCAGCACGGTAAGTCCGCCTCACATCAACTACACCGACATCAACGTCGGCTCGAACACCGGTGGAGATACAGGAAACGGCGTCTACATTCGGATCTTCGGGTCGAACTTCGGTTCTTCGCAAGGTTCAAGTCTGCTCACGTTGGGTGGAAAACTCATCACAAATTGCAGGCTCTGCTCCTGGACCAACAATCAAATCATTGCTCAGCTGGGACCAGCCGCAAAGACCGGAGACATCCATGTCGACGTCGCTGGTGCCCATTCGAATGGCGTACCCTTCACCGTCACCCCGACAACAATCCTCTTCGTCGCTGCAAACGGATCGGACTCAAACCGAGGATCATTTGCCGCTCCCTTCAAGACCTGGCGCGCTGCCTTTAACTCCGTCACCAATACGGATTCACACCCTCCGAAGCAAAACACGGTCATCTACCTCGAACCTGGAGCCGTGGTGAACTTCGACGATGGCCGCGGATATAGCGCCGTCCTATCGACCGATATCGGTGGCACCTCGCCCATCAAACAACTCTCCATCGTTGGATTCCCCGGCGGCACCGTCAACGTCGGCAGCACCTCTGTCACACACGGCGTTCATGGCTGGGGTTCCTATATCACCATCGCGGATCTCACCATCGTTGGAAAGGTCTCCGCGATCGATGCTGAGAAAGGGAACGTACGCATCATTAACAACAGCCTGTCCTGTCCCTCACCTCCAACCGGCGTCGGCGGAGCCGCCTGCATCCTTGCTGAAACCGACACCCCAACCGACAGTTGGGTCTTCCAGGGCAACAATGTCCATGACACCGGGGGTAACGTCGACAAGACTTATCACGCCATCTACTTCTCTTCAAATGCCAATCACGTGGAGTTTGGGTGGAACAACATCGGTGCGAACTTCCTGGGATACTGCCGCAGTGTCCTCTTCCACGCCACCACGGGCGCCAACCTCTTCGATCTGCACGTGCATGACAATCAGATCGCCGGCGGCTACTGCGACGCTATCAGCTTCGCCTCGGTCAATCCATCCGCAGGCACCGTCGAGGCCTACAACAACGTAATCACGCACGTCGCTATCGCTTCAAATCCCTATGGAACCGCAAACGAAGCCGGCATCGCCATCAACTCCGATGCCTCGCCGGGAGCGAGCGGCACCGTCTACTCCTACAACAACACGGTTGTCGACGCCGGCGAATACACCATCGGCCACCAGAACGGCTGCTTTGGCGTGGTCAGCCCAGGGGTATCTCTCGTCCTTACAAACAACATCTGCATGCAGCCCAGTGCCGCTCAGCCGTACATCGAACCGAACAGCACAGGAGTCAGCGGCACCAACAATCTATGGTACGGAGCGGGACCTGCACCCAGATTCGATCCGCGACCAGTCATTCTTGCTCCACGCCTGGCAACGGCAACCGGCTTCGCCCTGCAGGCAGGATCTCCCGCCCATGCTGCGGGGACAATGACTCGGGTATCTATCTTCGACATCATCGGGACACAGCGAAGTCCCGCCCCGTCCATCGGCGCCTACGAGTAGACCGCCGTGCGCCGCAGCCTCTTCGGCGAGCGCGAAGTGGATACTTCTCTTCTGCACAAACGAATCATATCGGCGTCTCCTGATCGACCTGAAAGGGTACGACTCGGGCCATATCCGCCGCAATGCGCCTGAAAGTTTATTCGATCCGACTCAACATATCTTCTCGAAAGCCCATCAAGCACATGACAAGGGAATCGAGATTTGTGACAAAGATCACTGCATGACCGGTCGAGTAGTATGAGGATTGGGGAATGACAGGTAATGCTTTGCTCCATCCACTGAAGCCATATTGCCGAATTCTGATTGTTTCCTCTCTCTTCGCCTGCCGTCGAATGCAGCTCAGATAGCCGATCAGGCTCGCGCAGCAGACGACTCCGACGCTTCGTTACGCTGGCCCCTCACGACCGGGATGAAAAACTGGGCTTGGAAACAACCGCAATCAAAAAGAAATAACCTGCAGCGCCCACGATCGAATGCGCTCTATCCAGCGCATGTACGAATTACGAATAGTGCTGGGCGGCTTTAGAGAGAAAGCTGACGAACAATGAGCAATAGACTCAATATCAATGTAGACGCAATCAAAAAGCGACTTGACAGCCCAGACGAACCTCTTGGGTCAGCAGAGGAGCGGGCGGCCATTCTCTCGGGAGACGAGAATGAACGATTCTCCAAGGCGATCCAGGCTCTGCAGAAAGCATCACCTGCTCTAGAAGTCTTAGTCTCTGCCGTTGAACATGCTCACGATGCAATCATCGTGACTGAAGCCGGCCAACTCGATCTGCCGGGGCCGCGCATCGTATACGTAAATGAGACCTTCACAAAGACAACTGGTTACACCTTTGATGAAGCGTTTGGACGCTCACCGCGCATGCTCCACGGACCAAAGACCGATCGGGCTGCTCTCGACCGTATCCGCAAGGCGTTGACCTGTGGGGAGTCAATCCGAATAGAACTCGTCAACTATCGGAAAGATGGGAGCGAATTCAACGTGGATCTATCGATAGCGCCTATGAAGGACGAAAATGGGTGGTTTTCTCATTTTGTGTCGATCCGGCGAGACGTTACAGAGCGGGACTACCTTCGCAAGCGACTGCAAGAGAGTGAAGACCGGGTACGCGCTCTAATGGAGGCTATCCCTCAGCCCAAAGAAACATGTAACACATCCAAACGATTTAAGCAATAAAATTAGCAAACAATCCAAGCAACCAAAATTAGCATTGAAAATGCTAGGATTTTTCCGTTTTTTATGTTGCTTATAGGGGACAATTTTCTGTTGCTTATAGTAGAATCTGGCCTACCAGCAGACAAAGAGAGGGTTTTTTACTCTTATGAAGGAGTTTGTGGACACAATCCTCCCCAACCCCCTTCCTGGTGGGACATTCGGCTTCCATTGCAGAGCAAACGAGTGCTGACAGCACGTTCTTAGCTACAACGTTTCTGCAGTTCAGGCCGAACTCGGGAGTTTCTTATGCTGAAATGTCTCAACTGCCCACAACTTGGGAAGAATCCGTTTTGCAGTCTCGGTTCCGACGCACAAGCATTCCTGGAAGAGTCCTCAACAGAACTCAGCTATCCCCAGGGAAGCATCATCTTTCGCGAAGGCGATCAAAGTCACGCTGTCTACTTCCTCTGTTCTGGGAAGGTCAAGCTTTGTGCGTCCTCGAAAGATGGTCGAACCATGATCCTCCGCATTGCGCAGGCCGGCGAGGTCCTGGGTATAAGTGCCGCACTTGCAAAGGGAGAATTTGAGGTGACGGCCGAAGTATTGGAACCGTCTTCTGTTCGTGTTCTAAAAAACAAAGATTTTGATCAAATGCTCCACCGTTATGAGGAAGCGGGCGCTGCAGCCGCAAAGTCGCTTGTACGCGACTATAAGGCAGCCTTCGACGATGCCAGGATGCTTGCTTTATCCAGCTCTGCGAAAAGTCGACTAGCTATGCTCATCCTTGGCTGGAGCGCCACGAATGCGAAACTTCCGGTCCCCGCCGCCTTCATTAAAATGACATTTACTCATGACGACCTTGGGGCAATGACCGCAACGTCCCGAGAAACCATGACCCGAGCTCTGGGACAACTGCAAAGGGACAAAATCATTGCGGTCCACGGAATTGCTCTCACGGTGCTGAATCCATCGGCTCTTGAAGCGTATGCCACTTCGTGAGCCCGTTTCTTCATGCCACAACGGTGACGGCAGCACACGGCTAAAGCAAATCTCCTGTAGGGGTATAGCGAAACCACGAAACTTATGGCCGTTTTTCGCCAGAAAACGGCACTGCACGCCCGATTCAACTCCCCAGTAACAGGAGATTTGCTCTAGAGCATCGTCTCGCGCATGGACCTAAGCCGGGTCCGAGCGATCTGCGAAGCGATCTAGCGAGACGAAGAGCAGCTAAAATTCGATGCCTCGTCGATGCTGCCAACACCCTTGTAGCGGGCGACCTGAGGATAAGGGCAGAGAGGGCGGGTCCGATCGATCTTACCCGCAGCCTTGTGGGCAGCGATGATCTGCTCAGGAGTCTTGCCTAGTTCCACCCATTGTTCCATCACGTTGATCTTGTCGAAATTATCGGGGCCCTCGCCACCTGAGCAATGTGCCATGCCGGGCGCCATGAAAAGACGGACCCAGTTTTGTTCTGTAACTTTGCTCGCTTCCAGCACCTCCTTGTAGAACTCAACGCTAGAGCCCGGGGCTACCTGCTGGTCGGCCCAGCCGTGATAGAGGAGCAGCTTCCCGCCATGTTTCGCGAATGCTGTAAGGTTTGGATTGAGTTCGTCGATATCCTTATCGATTGCGTGCGCCTTGGCAGAATCACGTTCAAGGTCGAAGGTGCGCCAGTCCCAATTGGGATCCTGGTACACAACGTAGCGGAACTCATCCAGAAACAGATCCGCTGGTTGAGGCCCACCAGCGAGGCGACTCCAGCGAAGTTCAGTTCCCGGCTCCACCCGTGGGAATAGAATCTGCCCTGTCCTGGTCGCAACGGGACTCGTTATAGTTTGGGCGGTTTGGACCTGACGTGCTGTAAGGCAATCGATGCCGTCCTCCGCTTTGCATTGCAAGCTCTTGAAGTCCACGTTACAACTCTCTGGAGCTTCGATTAGCCCGTCCTTCAATCCGTCCTTTGCATCGCAGGCCTCAAGAACAGCGCGATGGATCATTGGGTACTTCGCCGCGGGGATATAGGCTTCAGGATCTTTAAAAGTCTGAACAGCCAACTCGAGCGCCCAGGCGTTTCGGCGGATGTTGGCTGGATCGCCTGCGATAATGCCGTCGAATTCCTCCGGATAGCGGGAGGCCTGCAGCAGACCTTCGCGTCCTCCGCCAGAGCAGCCGTTCCAAAAAGAGTAGCGCGGGTCACGACCGTAGAACGCATGGATGAGAGTCTTGGCTTCGACTGTCATCTCGTGATCGGCGCGGTAGGCGAAATCGATGAGCTTCTCCGGATGGTTAACAATGAACGAAGCACTTGGGCCAGTGTGGCCATCGTCGGTGGCGCTTGTTGCATAGCCTCGACGTAGCGCGTCGGCCATCTCTCCGTAGGAGATGGAGCCACCCCAGCCACCACTGCCTACGGCGATAAACTTACCGTTCCAACGTACGGTGGGGAGCCATACTTCGATGCGAATGTCTGAGTCGGAAGTCGGCTTCAGATCTGCAGCGACACGACAGAAAGATGGCAGATCGCGAAGCGTATTTTCGCTTCCAGCGGGAGTCAAGTTGCCAGCTTCCACAATCTTTGCAAATGTGATTGATACTTTCGGCGAAACGAGTTGCAGAAGCCTCTCACAGGGTTCTGCGTATAGCGCAGCCGGCAGAACCATCATGAGAAATAGAACAATCTTGTAGGGCTTGCGTCCAGTAAACATACACAGAACTATATATCTCGTGATTTGCCGCCAGAGCAAATGAGGTTCCTGTTGTCACAAACTGCGACTTGTTTAAAAGTCAATGCAGCACGAACAAAGCAAAATGAGCTACTGAACGCACTCCGCCACAAGAACCCCAAACGGTGCGAGCGTTATATGCTCCAGCGAAAAGTTCTCTCCGCTGGTCGACGGCGATGCATAAAGAACTTTTGCGGAACGAGCATGCACATCCCCTCTCAGTGAAAGGTGCTGCGTCTGCGCGCTCATGTTGAGCGCTATCACCACCGTGGAATGGTTGCTCTTCCTCAGATACGCAAATGTGTTCGGATCATCGCGATCGATGGACTCCTGCGTGCCGTCCCGCAGAGCGGGCACCGACTTACGCAACGCAAGCAGGGTCTTATAGGTATTGAAGATGGATTCAGGGTCCCGCTCTTCCGCGGCTACGTTGTAGGTGGCCGCGCTCGGAGGAACCGGCAGCCAGGACTCTTTCGACGAGGTGAATCCAGCTTCAGGAGCGGCGCTCCATTGCATCGGAGTACGCTCGCCGTCGCGCCCCTTTTCCTTGGGCCAGCCCAACTTGCCGATGGGGTCGCGCACGTCTTCTTTCCGAGCAGGATCGGTGGTTCTCATCCCAAGCTCTTCACCGTAGTACATCTGCGGGGTTCCGCGCGTCGTTAGCAGAAGCGTAGCCAGCAGCTTTGCGATCTGATCGTTATGTACGCCGTCGCCATAACGGTCCCATTGCCGAGGCTGGTCGTGATTGCTGAAAAAGTACTCAGGCTGTCCGTGAGCGGTATTGTTTTCAACCTCATCGAAGAGTCGTCGAAAGACGGGCGCAGATAGCTTGTTGACATCCGCTATCTGAAAATCCATCGGGAGTTGTATCTCGTCGCCATTGCCGTAGACCTTCGTCAGTTCGGCAATGTTCGGCTCATCCGCTTCTGTGAGCAGGACGGGATCGCCGGGATACTTGTTGACGGTCCGGCGCAGTTCCTTTAGCACATCGTTTACCTCTGGAAAGTTATCGGTGTACTTGTGCTCGATATTGCGGTCGCCATAGGCATTCCGGCCCGGCAGGTAGGGATCGTCACGCAGTTGGGGGTCTTCAAACAGCCGGGAAACTGCATCGATGCGGAAGCCGGAGACGCCGCGTTGCAGCCAGAAATCGAGAACGCCCTCCATCGCCTTATGTACTTCCGGATTGCGCCAGTTCAGATCGGGTTGCTGCACGTAGAAATAGTGATAGTAGAACTGCTTCGTGGTCGGATCGTAGGTCCATGCAGAGTGGCCAAACCAGGATTGCCAATTATTGGGCGGTCCCCCCCCGGGCTTGCCGTCGTGCCAGATGTACCAGTCGCGTTTTGGATTGGTGAGCGAGGAGCGGGATTCCCTGAACCATGGGTGCTGGTCGGAGGTGTGGTTGATGACGTAGTCCATGATGACGCGGATATCGCGTTTCCTGGCCTCCGCCACGAGCCGTTCAAAGTCGGCCATCGTTCCGTAAAGCGGGTCGATCGCTGTGTAATCCGAGACATCATAGCCGTTATCGATGCCGGGCGAAGGATACATCGGCGAGATCCAGATAGCATCGATTCCGAGATTGTGCAGATAATCCAGGCGCGATGCGATGCCATTGATATCGCCGACACCGTCGCCATTAGAGTCCTGAAAGCTTTTGGGATTGATCTCATAGATGACAGCGTGTTTCCACCACTCATCATGCGAATCGGGCAGAGCAGACGGCTGTTGTGCAACGGCGGCTATTCCTAGAAAGAAAGTCAGTAGGAAGGTAAAAAGGCGCAACACAAATTGCTGGATTGCCGTCTGTTTCAATTTCATTGTTTTCACCTTTATCTTTATGCAGGCCTATTCCAAGCCGAGACCGCCTAACATCAGTGAGAATTTTCTGACACGAAGGCGGGCGCCATTCCTCGCGGTGTTTGCGCGATGAGTGGGAAGCGGGAATGATCCGGCTCCCCACTCCAGGGTTGCTAGAACGAGACCCTCACAGCGAACTGCAACTGCCGCATGTTCACATTCTGGTCGAGTCCTACGATCTGCCCCGGCGTTCCACCAGCACTAAGCGAGCAGTCGATACAGGGGCCGTTCGTTTCATTGCTGGCGGTTGGCAGGCTGAGCGCAGGATGGTTGAAGAGATTGCTCGCCTGAAAGATGAACTGCCCATTGACACGTTGAGTGATCGGAAACGTCTTGGACAGCGAAGCGTTTACCAGGAACTCACGCGGACCTGTAAAAGAGTTCCTTCCGGAGTTGCCGACGATGCCGAAGGCCGGTCTCTGAAACGGTCCTGAGGACGAACCGTTCTGGCTCAAAGGAGCGACGGGGGTGAAGAACGTAACCGTGTGCGTGGCAGTATTGAATGCCTGTGCCCCATGAGGAAGGCTCATTGGCGAACCGCTCGGGCGACAGAGGACACCGTTGCTGACGCTGGTATCGACATCTTCGTCGGCATTGCACTCCGCATAGGTCGGAGTGAAGGGCAGACCGCTCATCCAGGTTGAAGTTCCGCTCAACTCCCATCCGCCGATGGCATAGTTCACGAGCCTGTTCGCGCCGCCCGCGTACTTCTGCCCATGACCGAAGGGCAGGTCATATACACCGTACAAGTTGAAGACGTTGGTGCGGTTCAGATCATTGCGAGAGTAGGTCAACCCGGGGTCCTGATTGAAGTAAGTTCCCGAGTTATTCATGGCCTTGGACCAGGTGTAATTGGCATTGAGCGAAAGGCCGCCTCTCAATTGCTCCTTAAGGGATGTCTGCAAGCCCTTATAGTTGGCGTGAGCGGAGGGTGCAACGCTGTTAAGGCTGGTGTTGCAGCAGACCACGCCATTGTTGTTGAAACGGTTGAAGAGGGGCATGCGGGCGTTCACATTTCCCAGTTCCGCTGGGGTCGTCGGCAGACGCTGCGTATTCAGGTTGTATCCTTCGGTGGTGCCAGGATAGGTTCTCTCCGCCAGGTTGCCGACGTAGGCAATATCGACGGTCAGTCGCGATCCCATCTGTTGTTGCAGACTGACATTCCACTGGTCCACCCGGGCAAGCTGGAGGGTCAGGGGGCGAACCGAGGGATAGCTTGTGTTATTCGCCATAGGAATAAGTCCATTCGGTGGAACCACCGGAGGCGCAGGCAGGGTGGGGCCGTTGGCTAGGTTGAAGACGGAGCCGTTGGGGCCAAAGGACGCCGCCGCTGTCAGGCTCTGGGTTGTGTAGACGGGCGTATTTTCCGTCAGCGCCGTTCCGAACAGCGTTCCGTAGAACCCTTCGGAGTCGTACATGATCGCCGCTCCGGCCCGCAGAACCAGACTTGGGTTGACGTTATAGGCAATGCCTACACGCGGAGAAAAGTTCTTGTAATCCATCTTTTCGCCACCGTTGGTGCCGATGCCGCCAACGCCTGCAACCTGCACATATCCTGTGCTCAGGTTTACGAAACCGCCATTGCCCGCGGCGTTCACCGTCTCGGGGAAGGTCAGTTCCCAGCGCAGGCCATAGGTCAGGGTCAAGGCAGGCGTGACGCGCCAAGTGTCCTGGCCATAGTAGGCCATGCGCTTTTGGTTGCTGGCTGCAGCGTTGTTATAGACGATGAAGCGCTGGAAGCTCGTGACGTCGCCAAGCAGCGCCGTTCCGAGATCGAGACCGCCAGAACCCGCCGACGCTGTGCCCGGCAGGCCGGAGGAACTTGTGCTCGATGCATTGAATTGAAGTACGCCGGTGCGATTGGTGTCGCTCGCACTGCGGAGCTGCGTCGCATAGCGAATATCTCCGCCGAAACGGATAGTATGGTTGCCGGCTGTGCGGGTCCAATTGTTTGTGACTTGGTACTCGTGCTCGCTCTGCTTGAGCGGACAGTTGCAGATCTGGGTGCCGTTGTAAGTGACGTTCGCTCCCAGATTGGTCAGTGTACCGCTGCTGAAGAGATAGTCGGGATTGCCCGAGGTGTCCAGCGTTCCAGTATTCAGCCCCGGAATGCCAAGGGTCGTCGCAGGCTCCGTGCCGATGTCGGGCTTATTCTGATTTACCTGGTATTTCATCAGGCCGAAGCGGAAGTCGGTCGCCATTTTTGGGGTCAGCGCCATATCGAATCCCGCTGAAACACTCTGGTCCTGCGACCAGTCGGTTCCGGCAAAGTAGGAGCCGTCCAATCCAACGCCTCCGGCCGCACCAAAGATGTTGGATCCGCTCAGGGTGTAGCGCGCATAGTCGTAACGGGCAAACGTGTGCATCTTCTGCGTCGTTTGATCGTCGAGGCGAATGTCTGCCTGATTTGCATTGTTGGGGCCAAATCCGGATGCGGCGTAGTTGTTTGCGGTTCCTGCTCCCGCGACGTTGGGGGCCGGTAACTCTGAAAGGAGCCCAACGGCCTGGGGTGCAAGCTGGCTTGTGGGAATCATGTTGCCTGCGTAAGCCACTCCGGTGATTGGGTTGTATACCTGCCCCACATTCCCCGAGCCGAGATACTCACTCAGGTTGCACATAGTCGATGCAGGAGAAAGACAGGTACTGCGCACCAGGTTGGTGGGCACGTTGACGAGCAGGCTCTGGCCGCTCTTTTGCCGGGTCCCCTGATAATCCGCAAAGAAGAACGTCCGATTCTTGATAATGGGCCCGCTGATCGAACCGCCAAATCGAGCGTAGACATTGGGTGGCAAGTACCTGCCGGTCAAAGGATTGGGCTGAAACTGCGTGAAGGGATTGCGGGCCTGTTGGGCATCCGAGTAACGATAGAAGTAGACATCACCATGGAGGGCGTTGCTACCGGACCTCGTCTCTGCCGTAATGATGCCTCCCGAAGCTCCTCCAAACTCCGCGTTGTAGTTCTGGGTGAGCACCTGCATGCCTTGTACGGAGTCCAGGGTCGGATTGATGACGATAATACCGAGCACGGGGTCGCGGTCGTCCGTTCCGTCCAATATCCAGCTCTGCGTGCCGAAGTTTTGGCCGTTGATCGAATAGCTCGCCGATCCCTGGGGGTCCTGCGAGGCACTGTTATTGCCAGTCGACGGAGAGGTTCCTGCTGTCAGCGCCTGAGTCTGCATAAAGTTGCCGGTCAGATTGGGAAGATTGGCGATCGTCTTTTCGTCGACTCGATCGGAGATCTGTGCGGAATCGGTTTGGAGGGCTGGGGGCGCGGACGTGACCGTGACCTGCTGGCTGGTTCCGGCGATCGACAGGGTCTCGTCGACCTTGGGCGCTCCGTTTGCTGTGACTACAATTCCCTTCGTCTCCACATCGGCGAAACCGTTAGCCGAGACTTTGACCATATACGTATCGGGAACCAGACGGTCGATACGGTAATTTCCACTCTCATTGGATTGAACGGTCTGGTTGATACCTTTGTCGACGTCGGTGACAGTTACCGTGGCGTTTGGGATGGCAGCACCGCTGCTGTCGGCGACCGTGCCGTAGATTGAGCCGAAGACCGCTTGTGCCCTGGCCCGGTTGCCGGCGCACAGGACCAGCGCAAGCATCAGGTATAAGCCGGTGGAAATACCTTTTTTGAATATCATTTGGCGTGCCTCCTCAAAAGTTCCACACCAGAACAAGAGAACTTCCCGGTTGAACCATTCAACCGGAACTCCAGACCTGTATCGTCATGGTTCCGACTACGGCTGGATCTACTGTTATGGTGCGAAGAGCATCTTTATCGGAACACGCAAGCATGGGGAAGTTTCTCGTAGTATGTAGCTTTTTCTATCCATCAAGTCGTTATTTTTCAATAAGATATGTTGAAGTTACATCGCATGTAACATGTTTTTTGATGGGCGATGGCAGAACAGGAACAGGAGAGCGGACAACTTTTTAGGAGCATGGACAGTCCCTCTGCGCACTGCTAGAATCGCCATTCCTGAAAGAAGTCCATATGGCGGGTGCGGCTGTTTACATGTCATCGGTCGAAGACTCCCAGCGGATGATGGCGCAGGTTGAAAAGATCATTCGCAGTTCGGTCTTCTTTGGAGCCGAAACCTCCAGCAAGCTTCTCCTCTTTCTGGCAAATCGCGCCCTCAATACTCCGGAGTCCTCCGGCTCTTCGATGAAAGAGTATGAGATCGCGACAGAGGTCATGGGCCGAAAGAGCGACTTCGATCCCCGGTTCGATTCCGGCGTTCGTGTGCAGGTAGCCCGGCTCCGCACCAAGCTCTCGGAGTACATGAGCCATGAAGGCAGCGCCGACCCGTATATCGTCGAGATTCCGCGCGGCTCCTACAAGGTCACGTTTACTCCCAATCCAGGGAGCCATGAGGTCCTGGAGTCCCCTCCTGCGATTCCTACGGATCACACCCTACACCTCCAGACATCCATTCTTGCCCAGGAAACGCCTTCGCCTGTGTCTCACGCTGCGGGATATGGAAGTCTCGTCTGGATAGCTCCGGCTGTCCTCGTTGTCCTGATCGCAGCAGCAGCGGTGTCGTTTTTCCATCTCAGGCGGGAGCCTGCCACTCCCACTCGCGTGGTTCCGCTGGATGCAGCGGTACGAGAGTTCTGGCAGCCATTTCTGGCGGATTCACAAGGGCCACTCACCATCCTGAGCAACGCTCCGTTCAGCGGAAATGTCATCAATGGTTTGCACTACGACCAGCCCGGCGAGCATTCGTCCGATGTGCACTCCTATTACACGGGTATCGGGGAGGCCATGAGTATTCATCGGCTCGATATGCTCTTCGATCAGTTGGGATATCCCCTGCGTGTCAGGCCTGGCAGTCTGCTGACGGTGGAGGACCTTAAGGATTCCAACCTGATATTTATCGGGGCCCCGGTCGAAAACCTGATGATCGAAAAAGTGATTGCGCTGAAAGACTTTACCTTTCGCGAACTGACATCGGGGCCACGCACCGGACAGGTTGTCATTGACAACCACGCTCCGCAGGCGGGTGAACCTGCAATGTACATGGCCAGCAATACCCCGGATCATCCGCTGATCGATGACTATGCCCTGATCACCCGTATGCCCATTGATGGCACACACGAAGCACTTGTAGCGGCGGGAACGACTACGATCGGAACCGAGGCGGCCGTGGAATATCTCTGCGATCCCTCTACCCTGATGCATATCCGGCAAAAGATCACTTCATCCAGCCATGAGGATGCTTACGAATTGATCCTCCACATCAGGATCGTGGACGAGGTTCCCATGCATGCCGATATCGTTGCTGTTCGGCAGTACCGGTTGTCTAATAAATAGCCTGCCCTGAAACCGGCACGCCACGAGCGCTGCGTAGTGAGTATGCCTCAGGGCCTTCCGCCTCTCGGAGCCGGAGGAAAATGTTGTGGCCATCCGCCGGCAAGCGATTTGTACAGTAGAACGGCAGAGATGGCGCTGTTGGAATGGCTTTCCGCATAAGCGTCTTCGGCCTGCAGTTGTACTCTCTGCGCGTCCAGCAAATCCAGTAAACCGGTAGCTCCATTCTTAAAACGAACACTGGCAAGATCGGCTGCACGTTTACTATCGTTGGCCGCGAGCTGGAGTTGAACGTCACGATCCTGCGACCTCGCATAGCTCACCAGAGCGTTCTCTACGTCCTCAAGAGCCAGGAGAACCGACTGCTGGTACTGGGCAAGTTGTGCATCGCCATCGGCCCGCTTGGCTGCGATGCGAGCGCGAACTCTTCCTCGGTCGAGGAAGGACCAGTCGATGTTCAATGCCGCCAGGTTCACCGCGCTGACTCCATCGAACGGTGTATCCCCATGGAACTCGTTCAATCCAAGAAGGCCCGCGAAGTTGACACGCGGGAAAAGATCGGCAGTAGCAATACCGATTTGTTCTGTCGCAGCATGCAGGCGTTCCTCCGACGCGCTTACGTCGGGGCGACGGCGTACAAGATCGGCCGGTGTTCCAAGATCGATACGTTGAGGAAGATCGGGTAGTGGCTTTGCCACTTCAAGCTCGGAGACAAGAGCCTCTGGAGAGAGCCCGCATAGCACGGCAAGGCGGTGTTCATCGAGTGCGATCGCAGAGAGCAGCTCCGGAATGCGCGAGGTTGTCGTCTCCAGAAGAGCGCGTGCTCTCGACGTATCGAACTCTGTTCCTCTACCAGCTGAGTAAGCCGCCTCAACCAGCCGTACTGTTTCCTGCTCATTCTCAACATTCTCTCGCGCGATCCGAAGAAGTTCCTGCCGTCCACGGAGATCTATATAGGTGCTCGCAACTTCTCCAACCACGGTAACCTGCATCGCCGCGAGGTTACTTGCATCCGCAAGAGTCTGCTGGCGTTGCGCCTCTATGTTGTGACGAACGCGACCAAAGAAATCGAGTTCCCAACTTGCATTGATCCCTGGGGTAAAAAAGCGATTATTTCTCGGATAGCCAAACGCCTGGTTAGCGCCGAACTTCTGTCTTCCCACGCTCGTGCTCATCGTTACGGTGGGATAGCGGTCAAACTTTGCTTCACGCAATAAGGCATTGGCGCTGTCGTAATGGGCCAGCGCGACGCGCAGATCGTTATTCGCAGTAAGTGAACGCTGCACAAGCGAGCTGAGCTCCGGGTCATTGAAGCTATGCCAGAACTCCGGATCATCCGCGTCTGCGTGCGGGCTAACGTCAACAGACGCGGTATCGGGAGCGGTAAACTGCTGCGGAAGTACAAGCGTTGGCTGCTTGTAATGAGGGCCAACGGAACACCCGGTGAGCCCAAGAGAGAACACCGTCGCCAGAATTGATTTGCGATTAAGCATTGCTCACCCCTACGCCTCCGCAAGACTCTTCCGTTACTTCGCTAAGCTTTTTCTTCGTCCAGGTACGCAGTGCTACATAAAATACCGGAGTCAGAAAGAGACCAAACAAGGTCACACCGAGCATTCCAGAGAAGACGGTAATGCCTGTCGCGGCGCGAACTTCGCTGCCGGCGCCGTGCCCCAGGAGCAATGGAACCGAACCGGCGATAAAAGCGATCGAGGTCATCACAATCGGACGCAGACGCATGCGACAGGCTTCGAGCGCAGCTTCGACGATACTCTTGCCCTGAATCTCTAACTCTCGTGCAAACTCAACGATGAGGATCGCGTTCTTACAGGCCAGGCCCATCAAAACCACTAAGCCCACCTGCACGAATACATTGTTGTCGCCATCCGTGAGCCACACTCCAAGAAGTGCCGCGCACATGCATACAGGCACAATCAAGATGACTGCAAGCGGCAATGTCCAGCTCTCAAATAGAGCGGCGAGAACGAGGAAGGCCAGCATCACAGCAAGCGGAAAGACCACGGCGGCTGCATGGCTTTGTGTCACCTGCTGATAGCTCAAGTCTGTCCACTCAAGTACGATGCCACGGGGCAGCACCTTGTTCGCGATCTCCGTAAGCTTGGTGACCACCTGTCCGGATGAAAGCATTTTGGGGTCGGAGTCGCCGATAAGATCAGCGGCTGGGTAACCGTTGTAACGCATGACCGGATCAGGGCCATAAGTGGGTACGACCGTCACAACCGAGCCGATAGGCACCATTTCACCGTGCGCATTGCGCACACGCAGATTGCCGATGTCCTCCGCGCTCTGGCGATGGGTGGCATCGGCCTGCGCCATGACCCGGTAGACGCGTCCGAATACATTGAAGTCGTTGATATAGACCGAACCAAGATAGGTCTGCAGGGTGTCGAATAGATCGGATAATGCAATTCCCTGCGCCTTAGCCTTAACCCGATCCACCTTGACTTCGAGTTGTGGGATGTTGGCCTGGTAGGAGCTGACGGGAAAGGTCATCCCTGGAGTTTGCGCGACGGTGCTCTGGAACGTGTTCAACGCATTCTGCAGAGCACCATACCCGAGCCCGGCTCGATCTTCCAAATAAAGCGAGTAACCCGAGCCATTGCCGAGCCCCTGAATGGGTGGAGGCATCAAAGCATAGGTGAAGCCTTCCTTGATGTTCGCAAACTTGGCGTTCAGTTCTTTGTTGATCTCCGCTGCGCTGCGACGGCGCTCATCGAACGGCTTGAGGATGATGTAAGCCACCGTAAGGTTTGGTGTATTGACTTGCTGCAGCGCGCTGAATCCTGAGTTGGCGGCCACCATCTCGACACCATCTACACTGTGGGCAACCTCAATCATCTTGCTCGTGACCTCATTGGTGCGAGCGTGCGAAGCACCTTCAGGCAGCTTGGCCCCGGAGAAAAGATAGAGTTTGTCCTGGGTTGGGATGAATCCTCCCGGCACTTTGTTGAACAAAAATGTGGTCGTGGCCAGCAAAAACGCATATACGCCGAACACAACTCCACGGTGACGTAGCGTGCGCCCGACCGCACCGTGATAGTTCTCCGAGCTACGCTCAAAGAAGCGATTGAACGGATGAAACAGCCAGCCGAAGACCCGTTCGATGCCGCGAGCCAACACATCTTTGGGCGCATCGTGCCCTCTGAGTAACTGTGCTGCGAGCGCCGGCGACAAAGTCAGTGAGTTGACGGCGGAGATCACGGTAGAGATCGCGATGGTTACCGCAAACTGCCGGTAGAACTGACCAGTGACGCCGGAGAGAAACGCCATAGGCACGAACACCGCGCAAAGCACCAGCGCAATCGCAATGATGGGTCCGGATACTTCTCTCATCGCCTGGTGGGCAGCAGCACACGGATTTAAGCCCTCCTGGATATTGCGCTCGACATTCTCGACCACGACAATCGCATCATCGACGACGATGCCGATCGCAAGTACCATGCCGAATAGCGTCAGTGTGTTAATCGAGTAACCCAACAAATATAGCCACGCAAATGTGCCAACTACAGAGACTGGCACCGCAATGAGCGGAATGATGGACGCGCGCCAGGTCTGCAAGAACAGAATCACTACCAGCACCACCAGCACCACGGCCTCGATCAACGTATGCTCAACCGCACGAATCGATTCGCGCACGAACACGGTAGGATCCCAGATTGGCTTGTAGGCAATGCCGGGAGGAAAGTCTGCAGATAACTCGCGGAACCGTTTATACACCGAGTTAGCGACTCCTAAAGCATTGGCGCCGGGGGTAAGGAATATCCCGATCGCTACAGCTTTTTGGCGGTCGGAGTACATATCCATGGTGTAGTCGCTGGCGCCGAGTTCCACCCGCGCTACATCGGAGAGGTGCACGATCTGGCCGTCCCCGCCATCTTTGAGGACGATGTCTCGAAACTCTTGTTCACTGCGGAGGCGGCCTCGCACGTTGATCGAGATCAGAAGTTCGGTTGTCTTCGGCGAGGGCTCGGCTCCAAGCTGACCTGCTGACACCTGCACGTTCTGCTCGCGCACAGCGTTGACCACATCGGCGGCCGTGAGACCGCGTGAGGCGAGCTGGTTCGGGTCGAGCCAGAGACGCATCGCATAATCGCCGGAACCGATCATCTGGACATCACCAATACCGGGTAGGCGCGACAACTCGTCCTTAATGTGCAGGACCGCATAGTTGCGCAGGTACAGTGAGTCGTAACGTTTGTCGGGAGAGTACAAGCTCACGTACATGAGCGGCGTGGGAGATTGTTTCTGTGTGGTTACGCCGAACTGGCGCACCTCGTCGGGCAATCGCGAAAGCGCCTGGCTGACCCTGTTTTGCACGCGCACAGCTGCAGTATCTGGATCGACCCCGGGCCGAAAGGTGACCACGACTTGAAGGCTGCCGTCTGAGCCGGCGACAGACTTCATGTACATAATGCCTTCGACACCATTGATCGCCTCTTCAAGAGGTTCCGCCACCGATTCGGCGATCTCCTTTGGATTGGCACCAGGATAGGTAGCACGGACCACTACGCTCGGCGGGATGACTTCGGGATATTCCCCAGATGGAAGCATCGGGATGGCAATGAGCCCGAGCGAAAAAATGACGATAGATAGAACGATTGCGAAGATCGGCCGGTCAATAAAGAATTTTGAGAAATCCATGATCTGGCTCTTTCTTACTTGCGGGCTTCCTGAGCAGGAGTGGAGGTGCTGCTGGCAGTCACAGCTCCCATTGCGACTTCCTGGGGAGCGATAGGAGCACCGGGGAAATAGATCTGTTGCAATCCGCCGACGATCACTTTGTCTCCTGGAGCAAGACCGGATTGAATCAGACGCAGGCCATCTGCCATGCTTCCCGTCACAACATTTTTGCGCTGCGCCACATTGCCGGAACCCACGACATACACATACTTCTGGTCCTGATCGGTAAGAATCGCTTTGTCATCAACCAGAAGCGCCTGCACGGTGCCGGTGCTCTCAAGCTGAACGCGTGCATAGAGGCCTGGAGTGAGAAGACGGTCAGGATTGGGCAATATGACGCGGGCCCGAATTGTTCCGGTCGATGGATTGACTTCATTGTCAAGAAAATCGATCCTGCCGGCATGAGGAAAGCCGGTTTCATTCGCCAACGCGACATGCACTGGGTTCGCCGAACTCACTCCGCTTCCGCGATGCACTCTCTCCTGAAAACGTAAATAACTCTGCTCATCGCAATCGAAGTAAACGTATAAAGGATCTTGAGAGACGACGGTGGTAAGCACTGTTTGATCGGCTTGCACAAGATTCCCGCGCGTGAGCTGAGCTCGGCTAGTTCGTCCATCGACAGGCGACCGTACTTCCGTGAAGGACAAATTGAGCTCTGCTGTTGCAACTGCGGCTTCCGCCTCATGGACCCGAGCGGTGCTCTGAGAGAGATCGGAATCGCGGTTCTGATATTCCTCCAGCGAAATCGCCTTAGAAGCGTTCAGCGCTTGTGCTCTTTTCGACTGAATACCTGCAAATGCCGCCGCTGCCCGCTCGCGCTCCAGACTCGCTTTTGCACTGTCGAGAGCATCGCGATACGGCCGCGGATCAATGACGAACAGTAGGTCACCGCGCTTTACGTTGTCTCCCTCTCGATAGGCAACCTTATCCACGTAGCCTGTCACCCTGGCCCGCACATCCACGGAATTGATGGATGCGACACGGCCGTTGAAGTCGTCAGACAGACGAATCGGCTTGGGCACGACCGCAGCGACTTCCACAACGACCGGTGAAGGCTGCTTCTTATCGGGCGCCGACTTACATCCCGCAAGAGGGATTACCAAAGCCCCAGCACAGGTGCAGGCAAGCAGAAGATGCCTAAACGAAATCCGATGTGCAAAGAAAGCAAGGCCCGCCCAATACCGATCGCGGATGTCCGCCGGGCGCTTCCCGCTCATATTCTGATTAGCCACACATATCCTGCTCCAGGAAACGCTGTATGTTTGTGCTTTCCGAGCAAAACACTCGTGAGCAAGATCATCGGTAAAATCTTCCTTCTCAATGTCTACGACTCCGAGGGCGATTCTTAGGTTCATCATGTCTTTCCTCTTTGATCGCGTAGTGAATTCATCAGTGCTAATAGACTTTTTCGAGCCTTCTTGATTTCTTTAACAGCCTCGTCCGCCTTGGCGAGTTACCCGAGTAGTCCGCACTACTGAAAAGCCATCTGCGACGAGCCGCCTTGGAATCGCTCCTCCGATACCACCGGAAGCGCCGGTTACTATCGCAGTCTTTGCCATTTCTTCCCCTAAGTTTTCAGATTACCCCTATTAAATGACGTGACGCTGCCTGGACAGCATGCATAGTTGGCATACTGAACATGCGTCTGGCGCAGCTTCAAAAAGCCGATCTTAACCTGCGCGTCTACCTCGTCGTTTTGAAAGTTCCCATAAGGGTCTGCGCCCCGGAAAAATCCATCGTGCCTTGCGCATGGCGACACCTGAGAGCACACTCTTCACACACGCGATGCGATACGAATGGGCGATCGAAACCGATCAAGCTCGTTCGGCAAAGCACGAAGCGGGAGCGCATTCCTGACTTCGCATTAGCGAACTTCTGGCGTCGCGCTGGCGGGATCAGATGATCGCGACCAGAGCCTGGACCTGGCTTACAAAAGCACGAACAACCTCCACCCAGATTCCTATAGAGCCTGTGGTCGTTGCTTTTTTTGCTCCTGTAGCCGGAGTTTTTCGCGAACGAAGCCCGGATCTCGAACCTGAGATCCGGGCTTCGCAAGTCGATGACGAATGAAGCGTCGATTACTGGTCGTTGCCTACTGTCAGTTCAGTGGCAACGGGTTTGAGGTAGCCGAAGAGCCCACCAGTGCCCTTGTCTGGTCCAGCGCTGAAATAGAGTTCTGCCGCGGGTGTGGCAGCGGGATCATAGCTGCCTGGTGCGGCACTATTGCCGGGGCTGAGGGCCCAGAGGCCATTAATGGAAAGCGGTTTTCCGCTTGCGTCCTGTACCAAACCGATGAACTTACCGGTGGCGAGATCGTAAGCGGCTATGGTTCCGCTCCCCTCGGACGAGCCTGCGCCAGCAAACTGCCCGACGAGCAGATCGTGACTAAAGATGCCGAAGTCGAGCGGCGCAAGGGCTACGCCCCAGGGAGCATTGAGCCAGTCACCGTGCTCGAGGCGTTGAAGGAGTTGACCATCAGAGGAGAAGATATCGACGTAGCCAAGACCGGGACCGTCAGTCTCTAATGGCTTGCCTTCCTGGTGGAGAACGAAAGTGACGACGATGTCGTTGCCGATGGCCTGTACGTTGAAGGGCACGAAGTTTCGGGGCAGACGATCGTCAGTAAACGCCCTGTTATTTTCGTCATCTCGATCACCGTCCCGGTTCGGCCGCAAAGTGACTCTTTGAAAGGCACTGTTGTAAACATCCACAGTACCTTTGTTGAAGTTGGCGGCGTAGAGATAACGATTGCCGTTAATGAGAGCACTGGTAAGCCCGGTGTAACTGGAACCATCGGTAGTCTTGACTACGATGACGGCGTTCGTGGAAGATCCCGGGGCCCCGCCTGCTGCTACGCCAACGTTCGGGTTCCAGCCGGAGATAGTGCCGTCAAGGGTGGAAAAGAGAAAGGCAGCAGCCGCGCCCGGGGCCAGAACAAAGTCGGTCGGACTGGAGTTAGCAATCGTTCCGGTGGGAGTGCCCGTGGGGAAGGTCTTGCTGTTGGGATTGGCCTTCGGGATAGTAACGACGAGTGGAGTGATTGCTCCGGCGCCGTTGTAAAGAGTGCTAAGGCCAGTCCCGTTATCGGAGATCCACCAAGGGCTACCAGAAGTTCGAGAGAGTCCCCACGGATTGACGAGATGGGGATCGGTAACAGGGGCTACGCCAGATACGTTGGCGACCAGATTGACTTGAGTGTAATGCTGAGCATTGGCAAATGGTCCAACAAACGAGGCCGACAATACGATTGAGGCCAGGGACAGGAACGTCTTCATCACGGATCTCCTGAAGCTGTGTAAGGCCCCGCCATTGGGGTGCCGCCTCATCGCCGACAGCGTCGGAGCATTGGCTGGATTTTCAGGCATGCGGGGAGTGACAGAAAAATCCACCCCGAGCTTATTCCCGCCGATCGACTCTTGTTGTCAGCGTAATGTCATCACTTTGTCTTCCAATGCTCGATCGGAGGCATAAGGATTTGTGAAGCGAAGAAGAAGCTATCACATGCCGGGATGCAGGCATAAACTCCGAGTTCTCATTCAGCAATGCATCGCTGAATGAGAACTCGGAGAATAAATCCCGCGGACTGTTTTCGATTGCCGCATGGCGAAGCAGGACATATCAGTTAAAGATTCTGTCCTGCCGAATGTACGTACTAGAAGCGTCGTTCGTGACAGCCCTTACCGTCGGTGACAGACGTCAGCACCTGGTTCTCGGCTGTAAGCGAACGGCTGAAGCAGTTACCCAGCGAGTCGTTGCTTTGATAGGACGCGTTCGATTTGCCTGCCGCAGACGTAAGGTTCTCGCTGGCGTTTAGCTGCAACGTGTCGTTGGAGTTGACCTGCTCCTGCGTATTGCTCTCGAAGAGCGGAAATCCGTTGAGGGTCTTCGACTCAGTCATCAGGTTCTGCTGGTTCGCCGTCGTTGCCTGCGTGAAGGTCCCGTTGGCGTTGGCGATGAACGAGAAGTTCACCGTCAACGGATACGACACATGCCTGGACTCCGTCTCCACCAGAATGCCGCTCCGCGTGGTGGTCTTTGAATCGACGGTACTGGTCTGAACGGCGTTCTGCACATCACCGCCTGTATTCGGGTTGACGTTGAAGGTCTGCGTGCTGAGGAAGTTGACCTGCTGCTCAACCGTGGTTTCCACACGTCCGTGCGAGGTGTTGACGAAGCCACTGATGGTGAAGGACCGGTTGGAGCCAATCGCGACTGTGCCCGTGACTACACCGCTGGTGCTGGTCGTGAGGTTTTCGTTGACCTGTGGGGTTGGAGCAGCGCTGAGAGTGTTGCTGATCAGGCCGCCGCTGACCTCTTTGCTGCCATGGTCGGTGAAGACGAGCATGTTCGCGGTGGCGAGGAAGAGGGTGTTGGCGTTGAAGACGCTGATGCCGACGATGTGCTGGCTGCCATCGCCGAGCACGCCGGCATAGGGTGTGAGGTCGACGCGGTAGGGCTTGAAGTTAAGCGTCTGCACGCCGGTGATGGGCTCCCATAGGAAGGGATCGATGCCGCCGGTGAAGATGAAGGGAAAGACGGGCGCGACGCCGGCGGGTTTGCCGTCGATGGTGATCTCGGTCTCGCGGAACGCGGTATTGCCGCAGCTCTCCAGCGTGCCGGTCTGGTCGTTGGGCACGCACAAGTAGTAGAACTCATCGTTGGACTGGTTCTGCGCGAAGACGTCGAGGTAGACCTTCTCTACGTTTCGCGGCAGGTTGAGGGTCTGTGTGACCTGATCGGTAGTGGTGTTGAGCGTGGCGGGGCCGTTGCCAACGCTTACCGGCACGATGATGTCCGGCACAACAGGAGCCGGGGTAAAGCGGGCGACAGGGTAAAACTCGAGCGCCGCGCTCGCGAAGATGGTACTGGTGTCAACGGAGTTGACGATGTTGCCGATACTGGCGAGGCCGGTCTGCGGCGTCTTGAAAAAGGACGTAAGGTCGGTAAGGTCACGCTCGACGTGCCAGGAGGGGCTCAGGTTGCTGCGGGGCTCGGCGGTAGTGCCGTAGAAGATGTTGACGTCGCCAAGATAGAACCAGGCGCTGCGATCGAACTGGTTCCCGGACGATACCGTGAAATCTGCCGTGAGAACGACCTTGGCCCATGGACCGGGGCAATCCGCGGGAGGGGTGTAGGTGAGCGGCGCGCCGTTGAAGCTGGCAAACGGTGCATTGGAGAGCAGCGAAACAATGCAGGGTTTGGTGTCTGGCCGCGTGACCAGTGGCTCCGCGCTGACGGGATTGGAAGAGCCGATCTGCGGGTTTGACGGAGCGAGGACGACCTGCGCGGAGGCAGCGCCACAAAATACAGAGACGAGTAAAAGGAGCTTGGAGACGGTGGGGAGGGGGTTGAGGACACGCAAGCCAACTGCTGTTTTATTCATGGGGAGATCATCCTTGGACTGCCGCAGAACAATACCACAACGATCTAAACAATGACTACCGCATTGCCAAAATTTCACAATAGTGAATAAATGTGGAGGTTTCAGGCGATTTCAGAAAACGTTGCATCGTTTTTGCTTCGCATCCAGAAGGTGCCTGGCCACGCACAGCAATCCCTTTTGGTATGGTGAATGTGTCTAGGCACGTCGAAACGGTAAGACGAAGAATCCGGGAGGCGTGAGTGGAGATACCGCAGTGGCTGCCCGCAGAGAAACAGGCGGCTATCTGTTTCACTATCGACGACATCCACCCGGGCAAAAGCAGCGATGCTTACGAAGCAGGCGGCGACCTGGAGAAAGGTGCTCTAGGCCACATCCAATGGCTTCTGGAGCGCCACCCTCAGCTCCGCGCCACATTCTTCGTTACTGCCGACTGGCGGGAGCTTGCTCCGCATGTCACACGCCCTCTGCTGGCCCAAATTCCTATTCTGCGAGACTCCGTCTACCTCACGAAGGTTCGTCCCCTGGGCGAGATGCGTCTCAGTCGCCATCCCGAATTCGTTGCCTATCTCAAAAGCCTTCCACGTACGGATGTTTCCCTGCACGGTCTCCACCACATCCGTAAGGGCAAACAGATTCCCATGGAATTCCTCGGCAAAGACCGCGCCGAATGCGATGTGATGCTCTCCGAAATGATCTCCATTTTCCGCGAAGCGGGTCTTCCCTTCTCTCCCGGAATGTGCCCACCCGCCTGGGCCTACAACGACGACCTCGGCTCTGCCATGCTGGCCCAGGGCCTGCAATTTGTCGCACCTACCCGTGATATCCGTACGCCCATCGCATCCGGCGCGGTTACGGCCATGAGTGGCGTGCAAGGCGTCTCGCTGATCCATCCGGAATGGCTCTACCCTGAATCGCTCCAGGGCGGCCAGCTTTTACACTTCAGCAGTAATTTTCAGGCCACCTCACCCATCGAACGAGCCTTCGAGATCATCGAAAACAACGGCCTTGTGGCCATCAAGGCTCACATCATCAAGAACACCTACGG
Source organism: Granulicella mallensis MP5ACTX8 (assembly GCF_000178955.2). Classification (NCBI taxonomy): domain Bacteria; kingdom Pseudomonadati; phylum Acidobacteriota; class Terriglobia; order Terriglobales; family Acidobacteriaceae; genus Granulicella; species Granulicella mallensis. Next base: position 4,512,577 of record NC_016631.1, read on the forward strand.
CCACATCATGCTTGACGGCATGGACGATCTCTATCGCAACTATCTCGACCTCGTGTTTACAGAACTGGACCGTCGATACGGCAACCGCCTCTGGTGGACATCGATGGCGGAAATTACGGCCTGCGTCAACGAACGAAGAACTAGCGAGCTACCGGTATGCGTGTAGAAATCAATCCTCCTGACCTCGACTCCGAATATCTCCGCTGTCTGAACGCCTGTTTCCCCGGCTGGGGCGATAGGCAGATGGCTCAGTGGGCCTTTCGACGTGAACTGGCTCCTGATCCCATGCCGGATCTGATGGTGCTCCGCGAAGAGAACGAACTACTGGCGGGTTCGGCCGTTAGCTACCGTAGCATCGTGTTGCCTAACGGCAGCAGGGTCCGGGCAGGCATCATGACGGGATCGTGGACGCTGCCCGCTGCCCGTGGCCGTGGATGCTTCGCACGCATCATCGAGCGGTCGGTGGCGATTACGCGGGAGCGCGGAGGAGCTTTGCTGTTGGCTTTCGTGACAGAGGACAATCCGAGCTGCAGGCAACTCCTGAAGGCGGGAGCGACGCCCGTTCCGACTTCCTATTTATTTACCGATCTCGATGATTCCCGGCCTGAAGATCAAGCTGCTCCGGGGCTTGTAATCCTAAAGGATGCGGAGCTTTCCGAGGCCGTCGCGCTGTGGGCGAAAGGTCACGAGGGAAAATGCCGCTTCGCCTACTCCAGCCTTGAAGACTGGAAAGGACAGTTCATCGATCGTCCCGGAAGCGTAGAAACCGTTCGCAACGCATCAGGAGCCTTCGCCGTTATCGATAGGAATCCAACGACCGATAGAATCCTGGCCTGGTGGGCACCCTCACAAACATCCGCGTTGCAGCTCTTGAACGAGCTTCGCGCCGCTGCCCTGTCAAAGGGACGCAAACTCTTCACCTTTTCGACCGATGCAGCCATCGCAGCGCAATGCGAGGCAATGGGTTTCAAAAGAAAACCTGGCTATCTCACGGTAATGGTCACCGATTGGGAGCGACTTGGACGAGCATTGGAGACGACAGCTTTGCGGGAGCCTGACCACCATGCGCTCCTCAACCCTGCTAGCCCCTGGTTTGCCGGAGAATGGGACATCCAATCCGGTGACCGCATGTAATCGACCTCTGACTACGTATCAGACTGCCGGGGATACCGTCCCGATCAGGCGATGCTGGTCTTTGGCATCGAAAGCAGATCTTCGATTCGTACCGGCAGATTGCGAACACGAACTCCAGTCGCATGATAGACCGCACTGGGAATCGCCGCTGCAATACCGGCCAGTCCAATCTCACCCACTCCGCGGACACCAAGAGCATTCAGGTTGTAGTCCGGATAGTCCAGGAAAGTAACATCGATCTGCGGTGTATCTGCATTGACCGCCATCACATAATCGGCAAGATTGTTGTTGATGGGAGCACCGGAACGACTGTCGTACATCGTCTCTTCGAACAGAGCCATACCGATACCCATCACCACTGCGCCTTCAATCTGGTTCCGCGCCGGCCGAGGATTCATGATGCGTCCAGCATCAATGACAGTGACGACCCGGTTGATACGAAGACGTGCGATCTCTGGTTGCCAACCAATCTCTACAAACTGTGCTCCGTAGGAATGAAAGGAGTACTTGGGCTTCGAGTCTTCGAGGGTCCCCTCCGATTTACCCTGGCCAGAAACGGAGTTGATCTTGGCTATTTGCAGGACCTCTGCCATCGGAACCGCGCCCTGCGCCTGTCCTTTCAGGCGCACCATGCCGTCAGCAAGCTCTAGATCTTCGGGCTTCTTCCCTTTGAAGGGAGATCCGTCCGACTTAGCGGCCACGAGCAATAAAGACTGACTTGCCTTCTGTGCAGCTTCGAGCACTGCGGGTGTCACGGAAGCTGTCACCCAGGAGCCTCCGGAGATCGGGCCGGAAGGAAGCGCTGAATCTCCAAGTACGACGTTAATCTTGCTGACGGGGATGCCGGTCTCGTGACTCACAATCTGAGCCAGAACCGTATAAGTGCCGCCTCCAATATCCTGCGTGCCACACGCGACACGTGCAGAGCCATCCTGTCGCAGCTCTACGCTCGCCTGGGTCTCCGAACGCGCTGCAAGCCAGGAACAAGCAGCAACTCCCCATCCGAGAGTAACCCCGTCCTTTTTCATAGAGCCGATCTGCGGTGTGCGGTTGGCCCAGCCAAACTTTTCAGCACCGACCGTCAGACACTCCTTCATATGCCGCGAGGAAAATGGAATATTCAGACTCTCATCCATCTCCGGTTCGTTTTTAAGCCTGAACTGGACAGGATCCATCTTCAGGCTGACGGCTAACTCGTCCATCGCGGACTCCAATGCAAACAGTCCAGGGACTGCGCCAGGTCCGCGCATCGCCGTCGGATTGCCAACGTTTCGGCGCGCCAATCCGCCCGTTACGAGCAAATTTTGAGTGCTGTAGATGAACGGCGTAATCTCGCCGCAACCTTCATCGTAGTCATCCAGCATCGAGGTATGGTTGACGTAATCCTGTTGCACCGCCGTCAGCCTTCCATCGGGTTCTGCCGCTAACTGAATGTGCTGCTCGATAGCGGGCCGATGGCCGACGCTCTGAAACATCATCTGCCTGCTCACAACGAGCTTGACGGGACGGTTCAAGTTGCGTGCACACGCGGCGGCCAAAGCGCTCTGAGGCCAGGGCCAGAGTTTGCCTCCGAACCCGGAACCAAGAAACCGCGTGATGACCTGTACTTGCTCCGGAGGAACACCCAGCATCTGCGCAAGCACATCACGATGGTTAACGACAGCCTGCGAGGTCTCATAAAGAGTGAACTTCTGGCCGTCGTAGACAGCAACAGACGCATGGAGCTCGATTGGATTGTGTGTCTCGACGGGGGTCGTATAGACCTCGTCTACTTTGACCTTCGCACTCTTCAACGCCGTAGCGGTGTCCCCGCGTTTGCTCTTCTCCTCTGGCTTGTCAGTTGTGAGCGGTGAACCTAATAGCTTGCTGTTTGCATCGGGTTTATCCCGGTTGTAGGTGACCTTTACGCTCTCGGCGGCAGCTCGCGCCTGCTCGACGGTGTTTGCCACCACGACCGCTACATATTGGCCGTAGTAACGAATCTCGTCATCTTCGAACGGAGGACGTTTTTCGTCGAGGATCAAAGACATGCCTGCCGCCGGGGGCACGCGATAGAGCTTGCCTATGTTGGCACGATGGTAGACGGCGACGACTCCCGTCATCTTCTCCGCCTGGGCGCTATCAAGGTTTGCAATAGAACCCTTTGCAATGGTGGCACAGACCGGCCAGGCATAAAGAAGGCCCGGAAAGTGGTGGTCGGAGGCATACATCGCCGCGCCGCTCACCTTCAACGGACCGTCTACGCGGCGAGTTGCAACCCCGATAATCTTCGACTCGGTGATTTGATCCATCGTTCCGCCTCCTATGCGATCTGGCTAACCTGCCCCATGGTGTGCACCAGGCAGCGCTTGGCAAGCTCCACTTTGAATCCGTTCTGACTCTGCGGCCTGGCACCATGCAGCGCCGCTTCGGCTGCCGCGCGGAAATTCGCCTCGGTTGCAGCTTTGCCCATAAGCACCTTTTCCGCTTCCAGGGCACGCCAGGGTCTGGTGCCTACGCCACCCATTGCCACGCGAACATAGCTAATGCGATCTCCATCCTTTTTCATCACGATCGCTGCTGAAGCAAGCGCGAACTCATAGGACGCACGGTCACGCAACTTCAGATAACCGCTCTTTGCGCCAACGACTGGTTTGGACAATGTGATGTGGGTGACCAGATCCCCCGGCTGCAAAACCGTCTCACGCTCTGGTGTCGATCCGGGAAGAAGATAGAACTCCGAGATAGGCACAGCGCGTCGCCCGTTTTTGCCTTCGATGTGCACGACCGCTTCGAGGGCCATCAGAGCAATATTCTGGTCGGAAGGATTTGTAGCAATGCAGTGCTCACTGGTGCCAAGGATTGCCAACATGCGGTTGTAGCCACCGATCGCAGAACAACCCGAACCAGGCTGACGTTTGTTGCAGGCCGATGCAGTGTCCCGGTAATACACACAACGCGTCTTTTGCAGGAGATTGCCAGCAGTCGTCGCCATGTTTCGCAACTGTGGCGATGCGCCTGCGAGAAGAGCCTGGGACAGGACGGCGTACTGTTCCTTCACAGTCGCGTCCTGCGCCACATCGGCATTCCGCGCAAGAGCGCCAATCTTCAGGCCGCCCTCCGAAGTTCGTTCTATCTTGTCGAGCGGAAGACCATTGATGTCTACAAGCTGACGTGGGCGCTCTACATTCAACTTCATGTAGTCCACGAGATTTGTTCCACCCGCAATAAAGCGGACATCTGCTCCGTTCTGGGCGGTCGCCGACTGGGCCTGTGCCTTGACGGCGTCGGGAATCGTCTTGGCGGTGACAAGCTGAAAGAGTTCCATAGCCGATAACCCTCCTCTAGGACATGCGCCGAACTGCCTGCACGGCAGCAACGATGTTGGGGTAAGCGCCACAACGGCATATGTTGCCGCTCATCGCCTCTCGCACGTCTGCGTCTGTCTTCCCCCAGGGCTCTTTAACCATGGCGACAGCAGACATGATCTGTCCCGAGGTGCAGTAACCGCATTGAAAACCGTCGTGCTCCACAAAAGCGTCCTGCATCGGGTGCAGAGTTTCCAGTCCGCCGATACCTTCAATCGTTATGATCTCGGCGTTCTGCTGCATCACGGCGAGCGCCAGGCAGCTATTGATTCTGCGCTCGTTCAGATGGACGGTACATGCACCGCACTGGCCATGGTCGCAGCCTTTCTTGGTTCCAGTCAGATGTAGGGTCTCGCGCAGCGTGTCCAGCAGCGTCGCTCGCGGATCGATCTGCACAGCATGAGACTGTCCATTCACCCGAAGCGTAATGGGGACTGTGCCGGGAATCTTTGTCGATGCGGCTTCAGTTGGAGCACCTTCCGCTGACGCGGAAGAGGACGCAAGAGGCGCTATTGCGGTAGCTGCCGTTGCCGCTCCAACATGAGACAGAAATGACCGGCGTGTCAGTCGGCCCAAAGACGTTTTCGGCTCGTTCTCCTGCTCATCGATTGCCATGGTTCGCCCTCCGAAAGCATCCGGATCGATGCAAAACAGTATTTCACAATGGCTCAAGAGGTGAAACAGACCCTGCCTCCTCTGCCACGCATCATGACGTCGCACCCGACCCCTGCGGCTGCTAGTTTAGTGATGGATACTGTCGAGTCACGAGACTTATTGGAGGGGAAGATTGCGGAGAGGACTGTTACTCGCGGGTGTATTGATGTGGGGTGGTGGACTGCTTGCGGCGCAGGAACAGACGGCCGCGGATCAAGCCCGATGGAAGGCCGAGGCGGCACGGGTAACGATTGTGCGCGACGACTGGGGTATCGCGCATGTGCATGGAAAAACCGATGCAGATGCGGTCTTCGGGATGATCTATGCGCAATGCGAGGACGACTTTAACCGTGTCGAGACGAATTACCTCACTTCGCTTGGGCGCACGGCCGAGGCACAGGGCGAAGACGCAATCTGGCAGGACCTGCGGCAGCGACTGTTTTTGGATCCTGAAGAGCTGAGACACGACTATGCCACGAGCCCGGAGTGGCTTAAACAGCTGATGGATGCATGGGCAGATGGAATCAACTTCTATCTTTCGCAACATCCGGACAAGAAGCCGAAGGTGTTGACACGGCTTGAGCCTTGGATGGCGCTGTCGTTTACGGAAGGCAGCATCGGTGGAAATATCGAACAAGTCGATTTGAAGGCGCTGAAGGCGTTCTACGCACCGCCCAGCATACATACCACGGATGTTGGCGCGGTCCAGATAAAGCCGCTTGCGGCTGAACCGGACTGGTTCATGCCGGAGCCGAGCGGGTCGAATGGGTTCGCCATTGCTCCCGGTAATACGGTAGATCACCATGCGCTCTTGCTGATCAATCCCCATACTTCCTTCTTTTTTCGCAGCGAGCTGCAGATGGCGAGCGATGAGGGACTGGATGCGTATGGGGCGGTGACGTGGGGCCAGTTCTTCGTCTACCAGGGATTCAACGACCGCGCGGGATGGATGCATACCTCCAGCAATGTGGACGCAGTGGATGAGTATCTGGAGAAGGTGGTCAGGAATGGCGATACGCTGAGCTATCTGTATGACGGCACCCTCCGGCCGTTCACCAAGAAGCAGATCACGCTCCAGTACAAGACACCTCACGGCCTTGCCTCGCGGACATTTACGGCGCTGTACACCCTGCATGGACCAGTGATCCGGAAGGACGCCGATAAGTTCGTAACGATCCAGCTCATGAATATTCCTGTGGCCGCGCTGGAGCAGAGTTATCTGCGCACGAAGGCGCGAAACTATGCCGAATATAAAAAGACAATAGAACTCCAGGCGAACGCCTCGAACAACACAGTCTTTGCTGACGCCGATGGCGATATCGCATACTGGCACGGCAACTTCATCCCCCTGCGCGACACGCGGTTCGATTACACCAGGCCGGTGGACGGGAGCGATCCAGCGACGAACTGGAAGGGGCTGATGACGGTGGACCAGGCACCGCATCTGCTGAATCCGAAGAGCGGGTATCTTTTCAACGTGAACGATTCGCCCTGGAACGGCGCGGGCGCGAGTTCGCTGCGCAAGGCGGATTATCCAGCGTACGTAGAGCAAGGAATCGAGTCGGCACGCGGCCTGCATGCGACACGGGTGCTGGCTCCGGACGGTACTCCGCGGCGGGATCTCTCAATGGATGGGTTGATGCGTGCGGCGTACGACCCGTATCTGCCGTGGTTTGCCCGGACAGTACCCGCGCTGGTCGCGGCGTACGACGCGCTACCGGCTGATGCTTCGCTGAAGACGCGTCTGGCTGGGCAGATCGCACTCTTGCGTGGATGGGACGATCGCTGGAGCGCGGATTCAATGGCGACCTCGATCGCTGTGTATTGGGGTACAGAGATGATGAAGACCGTGGGCCGCCCGGCGCACGAGGCGCTAGTCCCCAGCGAGGATTGGGTGGCGACAAGAGTCCCGGCGGAAGCTCTGCTTACCGCTTTGGCGCAAGCTTCGGACAATCTGGCGGCGGACTTTGGAACGTGGCGTACACCCTGGGGGCAGATCAACCGCTTTCAGCGTCTTACTGGAGACATCGTGCAACCCTTCAGCGATGCCGGGTCGAGCATCCCGGTGCCGTTTGCATCATCGCTCTGGGGATCGCTGGCGTCGTTTGGCGCGCGGCAGTATCCGGGAACGAAGCGGTGGTATGGCACGAGCGGTAATAGCTTTGTCGCAGTTGTAGAGTTCGGAGACAAGGTGCGGGCAAAGGCCGTAACGGCCGGCGGCGAGAGCGGCGATCCGAAGTCGAGCCATTTTGATGACGAGGCTGAACGATATGCCGCAGGCAATCTGCGCGAAATTTACTTCTACCCGGAGCAATTAAAAGGACACACGGAGCGGACCTATCATCCGAATGAGTAAGAGAGCGCCTTCGGGAAGCACATAGAAGAGTTCCTCTTAGGCTGCATCGGGTCACAAAGAGTAAATCTTCGTCGCTGACGAGTTCTCATGCTTTATCCTCGCAATCAAGATGAGATCTCTTATTCTTGCCGCAGCGTCGATTCTCTTTCCGCTCCTTGTCACTGCACAACAGCCGGCCCAGCAGCCCGCGCCCGCCGCGACCGTTCTGCACGCGGCTCGCATCCTCGACGTCGCCGCCGGTAAGGTCGACTCCCCCGGCGAGGTACTCATCGTCGGCAACCACATCCGCGAGGCCGGCGAGCACGTCTCGCATCCCAACGGCGCTACTGTCATCGATCTCGGCGACGCCACGCTGATGCCCGGCCTCATCGACGCGCACGTCCATCTCTTCCTGCACCCCGGCGCCGAAGACCTCCAGACCGTCGAGGAGTCCGTCCCGCAACGCACGCTTGAAGCCGCAGCAGCAGCCAAAGCCGACGTCATGGCCGGCTTCACCGCGGAGCGCGACATGGGTACCGAAGGAGCCAAGTGTGCCGACGTCGCCGTGCGCAACGCGATCAACGACGGTCTCATCCCCGGTCCGCGCATGAGAGTCTCCTGCAACGCCATCGATATCCTCGGCGGCCACGAAGACGCCATCGGTTACAACCCCGCCCAGCATGTCCTCTCCAACGCCGACATTGCCAACACCGCCGACGAGATCCTCGCCACGATGCGCGAACAGCGTAAGGAAGGCGCGGACTTCACCAAAATCTACGAGACCGGCCATGACCATCTGGTAGAAGGCGCCTTCACCACGCCCTATCAATACAACGAAGCGCAGCTCGCCGCCGCCGTCACCGAAGCCGACCGCACCGGCTCTGTCGTCGGCGTCCACTGCACCGGGGAGCCTGGTGCAACCTATGCCGCCGAGGCCGGTGTCTCCAGCATCGACCACGCTTACTTTCTTCTGCCCTCCACTATGAAGCTCATGCGCGACAAGCAGATCTACGCCGTGCCCACCTTCGCTGTGATGGAAGCCTTCGCCCAGCACCCACGCCGTCCCGGTGACGGCGAGAAGGACCAACAGGTGCTCGACTTCCACGCCGAGCAGTTTAAGAAACAGATGGCCGCCGGCGTTCCCTTCGCCATCGGCAGCGACGTCGGCCCCTTCCCTCATGGCACGCAGGCCCGCGAGTACGTACTGATGGTGAAATATGGCATGAGCCCCACGGAGACCCTACGCTCCGGCCTCATCAACGGTGCGAAGCTGCTGCGCTGGTCCGACACCATCGGCCAGCTCAAGCCCGGCTTCTACGCCGATATCATTGCAGTCACCGGCAATCCACTCACCGACATCACTGTCCTCACCCACCCAACCTTCGTCATGAAGAACGGCGAGATTCTCCGCAAAGATTGAAGCCGCCGCATCAGCTCTTAGAGGGCGCCTTTGGGGTGCGGTGCTCGAAGCGCTGGAAGAGGGGTGCGCCCCATGTACCGATGGCGAGCAGAGCTCCGAAGAGGACGACGGCGTCGATGCTCTCGCGTCCCTCGCGTGACCAGTAGGCGAGGGCGTCGAGGTTGAGCCAGAGGGCGAACTCGTCGAGCGTAAGAGCGGCGCCGATGCCGTAGCTCAGAGCTAGCAGGCGGCTGACCAGAATCGAGACAGGGGTGTCGCCGGTGCCGGCTTCGGCGAGGGTGAAATAGCCGGAGATGAGGAGCAGGAGGATTCCCCAGACAAGGTGGTGAATGTGATGACCGCCCATCTCGACATAGCCGAAGGGTCCGATGTGGTGGGTGATAGAGGCGACCAGCAGGCGGACGGCGAGGAACGTGATGAAGAAGCTGATGGAGGCGAGGAAGAGACGGCGATGCGGCCGGTCGGGGATCTTCTGGTGGATGAAGTGGCCGAGCCGCGTGAGATGGAGCACGAGCAGGATGGCGGCTGAGGCGGCGGCGATGAAGAGGAGCAGTATCCAGGAGCCAGCGATGTGCATAGGGTAGGGGTATCACGAACTGGTCACTTCGTCGAAGAGAGTCCTCGTTCCAACCAACGGAAGGACCACGGCGAAGCCGCTCCACACGTCACGAAGTGACCGCCGCCCGCGCAGGGCGCCCGTCCGGCAGGACAAAGGCTTCTATCGATCCAGCCTAACGAAGACCCACCAGACCTTGAATAGACTGCGTAAGTTTCAAGGGATCGTAGCCGAGTCCGTCTTTAAAGACCGTGTCAACTTTTTCGATGTCGTTGATATCGACGGCAGGGTTGCCGGAGAGGACGACGAGGTCGGCAGCTTTGCCCTGCGCGATCGTGCCGATCGTAGCGTCTTCGCCGAGGAAGGCAGCACCGTTCTGGGTGGCGATGTGGATGGCTTCGAGCGGCGAGAAACCAGCTTCGACAAGGAGCTCGAGCTCGCGCTGGTCGCCGTAGCCGGGGAGAACGCCGCCAAAGGAGGTGGGATCGCAGCCGGCCATGAGCAGGCCTCCGGCTTTGACGAAGTCACGCTCGAATTGCATCTCTTTCTGAAGAGCCGCGGCGGCGAGAGGACTGTTGCGCTCGGCGATGGCGCTACGTGTGGCAAGGTAGGTGGTCCAACCCTGCGGCGTAAGCGCACTCTGGGCGCGGGCTTCCTGACGCAGAGACGGGCGATTCGGAACAGAGATCTCGAAGACGGCGAGAGTCGAGGTGACTGCGACGTGGCGGGCGACGAGGTCGTGGATCATCGCCTGAACGGGCGCGCCTTCAATGTCGACATTTTTGGCAAAGTCTTCAGACGTGCCGGTGGAGGGACAGATGCCGGGCTGTTTGCCCGGGAAAAATTCGGTGTCGACGATAATCCCGTGCTCGAGGTTGTCGATGCCAAGCGCGGCGGCTTCGCGGAAGCCGACAGAGCAGAGATGGCCGGTGAGTTTGAGGCCGCGCGCGTGGGCGTGCTCGATGGAGACCTTGAGCTCGTCGGGGGTGATGTCCATGTAGGCCTTGAAAGAAGTGACGCCTTCGTCGGCCCAGTAGTCGACGGTACGGCCGGCATCTTCGGGGCCGGTGAGGGTGTGGAGCTGCGGGATGCGGCTGAGCAGCCCGCCGAGATAGGGGCTGGTGATGCGGAGTTTGGGCCCAGGGGTGAGGCCGGAGTCAATCTTCTTTTTGAGGGAGAGATCGGTATAGGGCTCGATGCTACCGGCGGTGCGGGCGGTGGTGATGCCGCTGGCGAGGTAGAGCCGTGGAGCGCTGTCGGCCATCTCGCCGAGGAGGAAGACACCGGTGTGGCTGCCTTCGGGCGAGGTGTAGAAGAGGTGTTCATGCATGCCAACGAGGCCGGGGATGACGGTCTTGCCAGTGAGATCGAGGACCTTCGCGTTGGGCGGGTAAGAGACTTTGAGCGCGGCGCTCTGGACACGGAGGATCTTGCCATCAGCGATGTCGATGCGCTGATCTTCTACTGGCGCGGCGCCAGTGCCATCGATGACGCGGACGTGATCGAGGACGAGAAGGTGAGCGTCTTCTTTAAGGAAGGGCTTGAGGGCCGCTGGGGATAGGGGTTCCGCCTGGGTTTGGGCCTGCGTAGAAGTGGGTGCGAAGCTGACGGAGACGGCAAGTGTCACAAAAGCGGCGAGAAGCGGACGGCGCATGGTATGGCCTCTGGAGCGGCGAAGGTCTGGAGTAGGTAGAGCGATCTATGGCTGCGGGACTCTGTAGCGACTCAGCGTAGAAAACCGGGCGCAACAGGCTCTGCAGAAGAATAACCGGATAGGAAACAGACGTCGAGTGAAGAGCGATGCGGTGCAGGCCCCCGGTCATAGTAAAGGGGAAACAGCTCTAAACGGCGCGAAGCGTGTCTGTCACGCGTCACCCAATACCGAAACAAAGAAAGCAAGGACACCAGTCAAGCACGGGTGTCCTTGCTTTTTCACTAGGGCGTGTTCACGCCATCTGAGCGCTTCGACGATAAGAGCGAAGTGGAGGAAGCCGAGGAAGAGAACGTCGAGCTTCTCGAAGCGGGAGAATATTCAGCGGAAACCCTTGAGCCTCTAAGGCGCGACAAGTTTGAACAATTGAGCTCCCGTTCCATTGCAGGTGTAGATCTGTAGTTGTACGCCATTGGCGGTCGAGGCAGCTGGAGTATCCAGGCAAAGACCGCTGCCCTCGCCAACAAACTCATAGTACCCATTGCCCATCGAGACAGCCTTCCACACCTCGTTAGGATTTCCGGCATAGGTCCACAACTGCATCAGGCTGCCACTGGTGGTGCCACTATTGACCACATTCCAGGTTTCGCTCGGTGCATTGACGTTCTCGACGTAATAATCGCCATTGCCAGCCGGCTCGAACTCCCACTGCTGGTTGGGTTGGGTACTGAAAGTACCACTACCGCAGGCCCACTGCTGCACCGTTGTTCCATTCGCGGTGCCGGAGTTCGTAGCGTCCACGCAGGAGCCGCTGTTCTGATTGATGATGTTGTACGGGGTACCGGTAGTGATCGTGCTGCCGCCGCTGCTTCCCGCAGCGACATTGACCCAGAAGTTATTGACCTGTATTCCTGGACCGCCAACCCATATCTCTGTGCCAAATTCGATGGTGGTCAGATACCACGAGGACTGGATCTGTCCCAGGGCCAACGCTTCCTCGAAGAAGGGGACCAGATTGAGGCTGTATGTCGTGCCGTTGGTTGGCCCGTCACCATCATTGTTCACAAAGCTGATGACCTGGGCTCCCACGGGTCCGGAGCAATTGCAGTTGCCTGTGTTAAGCCCCGTATACACAGACCAGGTGTGCCCGCCGGTGGTGATCGTCGCCACCGGGGAGCAGCAGCCGATGGGCCCCGCGCCGCCATTGTGCTGTACCCAGATCATCAGTTCAGTCCCGGTCGTGTTCTGGTTGGAAGGCGCAGTCGTACCGGTGTTGAACCAGATGTCGTAGGCCACGTCATTGTTGTCTCCCGAAGGTTCCACTACCGTCTCGCCGCTGGTGATGGACCAATTGGAGAGCGCCGAAACCTGGATCGGCAGCTGCGTGTTCTGCGAGCATGCGCCATGAAAACATCCATAAAGGAAATCCGGGTAATCAGCGGGAGTGCCCGTGGTGTCGTTGAACGCGCTGCCAGAATAGACCATGCTCGGGCCGTTCGGAGGCGTAGCCGTCGAGTTCGTAATCGTTTCGCACTGATTCGTGCTGGAGAAGGCTGCATTCCACTGGTCGCCGCCAAAGATGTACTGGTTGACGTTGCCGAGCGGTCCCGAGCTATTGTTGCCGCATATCTGCTGCGCAGAGGCACTCCGTGCTGTCCCCATAAAAAGAACGGCGAAGGCAAAGACTGTTGTCAGTATTCCTAATACAGATTGCTTCTTCATGGTGCTTCCTCTCCCCACCTTGTTGGAGCGAGAAGATAAGAAGTGGTCCACTCGCCGGAGTCACCTCTTATTTACGCTCAGAATAAATGGGTGCCGAAGGGTTTCCACTTCGGCACCCTGAGTTACTCGGAGCCGATGAGTTCTACTCTGTAAACAGAATAGAAGGCGCTGATCCACCGGTTGCGGTACATGTGCCGAGCTTTAGATTATTGGTTTCGCCAGTCGTACCGTCCTCCGCAGATGGCGATACGCATGTCGGCGCAGTTGTCGACCCATCGGTCACCGCCACTTTCACCGAAAGTGACGCACCGGAGTTGAATTGCGCTTCCGATCCACCGGCGTTGCCTAATACATTGAACTCCGCCTGGGTCCAACCGCTCGCAATATCCGTAAGGCTATCGTTGACAGTTGCCGTAAACGCCTCGGTCCCAAAAGTGACCGTGGCTTTATCCGTTCCATTTTTCGTAGCTGAACCCGAGAGTGTCAGCTCTGCGAGATCGGTAATCGGTAATTGTCCATTAGCAATCACTACAGCCGGGGTATTTTGGACGCAGTCTTCGCCCGGCCCTGTTTCATCGGCACCACCATCGATGAATCCGCTAGGGCAAACATTGGAGCCACTCCTGGAGCCATAATTGATAAGCCAGTATTCTATAAATACTTCTGTTTTGCCGGTCAGACGATTGCTAGTAAGTGATACCGGAGTGTTCGTCGACATCACATACTGCTGCCAGGCGAAGCAACCCGAGAAGCCGGCACAAGCTGCAGAGTGAGGATAGAAGTTCGTATTAACCTGCAGCGTATATTCATTCGATCCAAGAATGCCACCACCCCCAAATGCAGCAACACCGACACTCTTTTCAGTTTTCACGTCCGTCACCGTTGGAAAGCTGCCGAGTGCTGAGCTGAGCAGACTCCCTGATGGTGCTTGAACGACATAATCAGAGCCATTACCAACTGTTTGCTCTCTCTTTGTGGGCTTTGGCAGTGCAGAGCGATAGCCTGGCGCTTCGGAGCATTCGATCGCCTGCCACTGAGTGCTCGGATACGAGGCATGAAAACAACCATTTCCGGGTGCGCTGAGGTGGTGCATGGTCCCGCTCCAGGACTCATGCGCCTGAGCTTCTACCTGGTCAGCGGTCTGAGCGGCAAGCACGGATGGAAGCCCGGCGACGCTCACAAGACTTGCAACGACTGCGATCTGAATGATGGAACGTACTTCAAATTTCATGCTATCTCCTTAGCCCGTCTATGAGGTTTTTGACACATCATTACGTTCGAGAATCAGAATAAGCAGACCTGCTTGCTTTTTAGAGGCACGCAGTCCACTTATGCCATCATTTTGGATTGCTATCGATCTCCGGTAACTGTGTGCATAGTTATCATTCGCAAAAAGTAATTACAAGAGAAATCATTTGTATTTTCTTGAACGCTTTCGCCTTGATTAGATAACACGGAGATTGAGGGTCGGATTGTAGCTGGTTGGCCGAAAGCCTAGGGCAATCCTGCATAAGTTATCTCGCTAACGCCCGCAACCTACCTCCGGATTGCGCGTTGCGTAAAGTACATCTTTCTGTTGCCTAAGCGCAAAAAAGGATGGTCCACAGCCTGATTAAGAATGTGCTCCCAGAGGGCGGCTAAATTTAGCCTCTTATTCGGTCCTATGTGGATGGTTGTTCAAGGGAAAGTCATCCACGCTGGACAGACAAGAAATAGTACAGACAAGGAATAGTTTCGCTAAGGGCACAGCTTTAGCTACGTCGTAACAAGCGGGGTAGAATCCAACCCGTTCAAGGTCTTTGAAGTGGACAGACTCTGTCCGAGCTTTTTTCGTCGTCACCCTGAACCGTACCGAGGTTCCCGGCCGGTCGTGATGGGCTATCCATCGAAAGATGGAGCTTGGAGCATCTGCGAAAATCCGGCCTTCCATCTTTGCAAGATGGAAGGCCAGATAGTTGATAGCTTCAGTGAATTGTGGGTGCAATGTTGATGGAATCGAGATCAGGCGCGAAGTTGCTTGGATTGCCGAACTGGATCTGGTTGGTTCCCGCGTTCAGTTGCACCGGAATCACCGTGCTGGTTGGCGTGCTGAAGGTGTAGCCGTTCAGGTCGAGTTCCTGAGCAGGATTGTCGTTGACGGTGATGAAGAACGAACGAGGGCCGCTGGTGCGGTAGTCGACCTCCATCTGATAGGTGCCTGCCACCGGCACCGTTACATTGGTGAAGGTCACGGTGTTCTGGGCTCCGTCGCCGATATTGCCTGCCGTGGAGACTCCAGAACAATTGCCGCAATAGGACTGGGTGGCGCTACCGCTCAACGTCGCGAGTTCGCCTTCATAGGTGGTGGAAGCCGGAAAAGGCTCATGGCCATCTCCGCTGATAAGGATGCGGTCAAGGTCAGGGGGATAGCTTGCCGGATTTCCGAACTCGATGCTGTTCATCCCCGCTTTCAGACGGACGGGAATGGTGGTGGGAAAGGGAAGGTTAGAGCTTCCGCCGCTGAGGTTAAGGGTGATCGCCGGATCGCCGTTGACGTTGACGATGAAGGAGCGAGTGCCGTTGGTCATCGAGTCGACTTCCATCCGGTACACTCCTGCCACCTTCACTTTCACGTTGAAGATGGCGTAATTCGAGGCTCCAATACCGAGATCGGTCAACTTGTAGCCGCTGGCACAGGTGGAGCATTGGTTAAGCTGGGTCCCGCCATAAATCGTAGCTGTCTCAGCTCCCAAGATTTGCGATGAAGACACGGCAGGATGTCCGGTTGCAGCCATCACCTTCAGCAGGCGCGCTCCGTGTCCGGGCAGCACATCGGAGAAGGATTGATAGGTAGGTCCAAGATCCCGGTGGTCCCAGAGATCGCGCACGTCAAATGCTCCGGAAAAGCCGAGATCTTTCCAGTCGACAGTTACCTCCGAGGGGAAGGCGTTGAGGTTGAAGAGCGCGACGTAATAGGATCCGTTGCCAAGATCGGAGACCCATACCGGCGTAAAACCACCGGTAACCTGGACAGCGGGATGACCGGACTGATTGACAGCGAGCACCTCGTCATTGGTGAGGAGTTTTTTTCCGTAGTCTGTCAGCTTGGTCAGATCGCCACCGAGGAAGAAGGGTGTGTTGGCCATCGCCCAGAAGGTCATGGCTGTCTTCTGCTCGGTGTTGGTGAGGCCATCGGTTGCGCCGTTGCCGACCTCAAGGGCATCCAGGTCGTTCCAGCCCAGCGAGCGACCCGCGGTGCGCTCCCATCCGATGAGGTCATAGAAACGAAGCTGAACGCGCTGCCACTCGGTGAGGAAGGGGCAGTCCCCTTCGCACTCGATATCGTTTTCGATGCGACGGGCATTGGCGTTCTGCTGCCAATCGGTGATGTAGTCCTCATCGAGAGCCCAGGAGATCGTGAACCAGATCGGGCGACCGCTCTGGGCGATAGCCACGTTCATCGCGTGCACATCGGGAATGTTGTTGATGCTGAGGGTGTCGTTGTCGGACCCCGGGGTAACGCCATCCATCTTGATGAAGTCGACGCCCCAGGAGGCAAACTGGTCGACGATGGAGTTGATGTACTCCTGAGCGCCCGGCTTGGTGAAGTCAATCTTGTCGGTATCGCAGAAGGCGTTGCCGCATGTGATGGGCATCGCGACGATGTCTTTTGCTTGGTAGGCCGTGCCGAAGATGGGTGTGTTGTTGTTGACGTCGTCGCTGGCGATACCGGGGTTGATGTAGATGCCAACCTTCTGACCGTTGTCGTGGATGTGACGGATCAGACCCAGGAAGTCAGGAAAGGCGATTGAGTTCCAGTGAGGCCTGCCGTATTGATCGTCCGTGCCGTTGCCGGAGGACCAGCCAGCATCGAGGTTGATGTAGACAAAACCACGGTCGGTAAGGCCGCTTTTCTTCATCGCGTCCGACTGCGCGGTGATGTTCTGCTCATTCATCACCGTGCTGGAGGCTACAATCGTCTGCTCGCTGAACGTGCTCCAGCCGAGGTATGGTTTTGCGCCTACGCCATTCATCTGGGCGGCGGCAGTAATGGACAGAGGGAGCAGAGCGGCGAAAATCAGTGTGAAGAAAAACCGCATTGCCGATCTTTCATGGCATATGCGGAATTTGCAGAGGAGTATCGTCAGCATAAAGTTCACCTCGTGAGGATGTCTGTTTTTCCCCTTCATCTGCGCGCATTTCCATGAGAAATGCGCGTGTAACCGTATTCATTCGGGGAACTAATTCCCTCAGAAAGAATCTCGATATTTTCAGAAGTGAAAAAGCATTTTTTAATGCGAAACCACTCTACCTCGCCGCAAACGAGGATGGCAATCATTGTTTGCAGATTTTTCACGAAACACGATGTGCCCGACAGGCTGAAAAACCGCACTGCGCCATGCTTCGAAGAACGCTGAAGTTGCAATAGATACGATATTTCTGATGAGATCGCAAAGTCGTCTCGACTTCGCAAGCGGGGTCGACGCCCCAAAGGCGTATCGGGTGTTGAAGCAGAACCGCGTAGCGATCATGTTCTACGCATGGACAGATCCGCAGATGCCAGCGAACGCACTGCGTTCAAAATCAGTCGTAGCGTTGCTTCATCGTAATCAGAGACTTCACATCCACTTAAGCCACCTCAGCTAGTCTCGATCAATGGTCTTTACTCTAAAAAAGCTTGCATACTCTTTCTGCTTCTTCCTTCTTGAATTCTCTATCGCCGGAAAGGTTCGCGCGGCCGATCCCATTGTCACCGTAAATGTGATCAGCGAAGCAGGCGCAAAACAGGCCATTGAGGCTGCCGAGCAGACGGCGCAAAAGCTTCACGCGCCTTGCGCTATTGCTGTTGTCGACAGAAGCGGCATACTGGTTGCCCTTCTCAAGATGGACGGCGTCCGTGATGGCAGCCCCGATCTCGCCATCGGGAAAGCGCGCACCTCCGCCTTACTACAACGCCCCAGCGCAGAAACAGAAACCAATGTAAACGAAGGCCGCACCGCTTTCGTCACCTCTGGCTTTATGGCACTGCGCGGCGGCGTTCCGTTGATGGCCGGCAAAGAGATCGTCGGTGCCATCGGCATCGCCGGTCTGAATAAAGATACAGACGTAACCATCGCAAACGCAGCAGCGGCAGCCTTCGCAACCACTACTGGCACACAACCTGTATCGCGCTAGCAACAGCCCACAGCCCAACTCGCCGGCGCGTTTTGTATGAGCAGACCGCTGCTGTTGAGGTTTTCCCCTTATCGGGGTCGTGGCGTTTGCCGTTACATTGCATGGCGATGGCTCTGTGTCCCGGACGTAACAGGTAATCTTCGCGCTACGAATCCGCTACCCAATCCTCCTTTTTAGGCTTGGATGAAAGGCAGCAACCCGTTGATCCTCTAATCTTCGATCTCAAAGAGGAATGCTACGAATCTGGACTTGATAAAGCTCCACCGCAAGGAAGCGATGGCTGCTCCGCCAGCGCGACGGCCTGAGCGAGTGTCAAAGGTACTGAGAGGCGGTGGAACTGAGAGCGCGTCACATCTTGATTTTTCGCAATGGACTTGAACAAAGCCGCCTTACCGCGTATGTCGCCGAGGACATGCACGGTTCGCCACTGGCCATAAAAAGGCGCCTTGAGAGACGAAAAACTGCTCCCGGCGTGGATCGTTGCAAGGAAACCAAAGCCGATGTTGACATCGCGGGGCATGCTGCCCTCAATCGCGTGGAGGCGAAGCTGGCTTCGATTAATCAGGAGATATCCATTCATGCCATAGAGGATCTTTTCCTCAATGCCGCTAGGTGAGTAGTTAGGTGACGGACGGAAGTCGATACGCCAATCACTTCCCTCTTCACGCATGTTTTCGAGCAGAAAAGCCTTCGGCAGCAGCTCCAACATCTGTCGCGCATGCGCTTCGTCGTCCTTCTGCGCTTTCTCCCGGGCCTCAAAGGCTAAGGGATTAGCTAGATCGTAGGCGAGACGTCCGCGCTCCTGCGCATCGCGATTGGCAGATAGGGGCTTGCCGTCCTCGGCAATGAGGAACCGCACGCGCCCTAACGGGGTTTCAACAACATGTTCTGTCCAAGCCCTTCCACCCGTGCGGTCGGAACGCTCCACCGAAAGGTAGTCGAATTGCTCCTTGTGGGCCTGTGCATCGAGTTCGCGAGCGACCATCGTGTTCACGATATCTACCGGAGACGATTTGCCCCACACGGGAATTGCGAGGCAAACGCTCATCGCAAGAACGCAGACTGTGATAGGCCATAAACCGTTACAGACGCGCTCACTCATCCGTAGATTTTCACTGACGTTCCTTAACGCTACCTGAAGGTGGCCAGCCTCATTGGCGCGTGCGACGCACAAGTTACACCCAAACGAAGGCTAATTTATGCAGCGCGCCCGCTGCAATAGGATGCCGCGGTGCTTGTCTATGTGAATTTCGCGGAAGTGCCTACGGCCGGCCTTAAGCTCTGCTTCAGTTCCACAGGATAGGCTTAGCCGAACAAAGCCATGCTGAAGATGGCCTATTGCGGATCTTCGCGCCTTTGGAACACATTATGATCAAGAAGCTGCTTAGCGTATCGATGGTCGGGGTTACCCTTGCCGCCCCCTGTCAGCAGCCCGGCTCCAGTATGCAGCAAATCACGGTTGCTACTGGCGTCCCACTACATATCAAGGTAAACCGGACCGCAAAACTTTCTGCCGGCACGAAAGTGGAAGGGGTTCTGCTCGATCCTATCTACGTCGGAGACCGATTGGTCATTCCTGCAGGAGCTTCGGTCCGTGGTGTAGTAACAGGCATAACTCCTGCAGCCCATCAGGTCCGACTGCAGGCCCTGCTCAATGGAGATGTAACTCCTCTCCATGAGCCGGTGGTTGACTTCAACACCCTGCGTCTCCCGCAACTTTCCTACGATATCCAGCTCGACTCACATGCCCTGATCCGGGACACGCAGATCGTCAGATTTGATGCGGCGTCGAAGAAGCATTCGATCTTCTGGCAAGTAAAATCGATGGTCAGCCAGCGTGTCCACGATACTCGCGAAGCAATCTTTGCACCTGGCAAAAAGGACCGTGCCCTCAGACTGCTCTACAGCCAGTTACCCTATCATCCGCAACGCATCTGGGCTGGCACACAGTTCATTGCGGACCTCAATGCACCTGCGACTATCACACTCCCAACGGAATCCCCAGCCCGGCTGGCGATCAATCCCTCTCTCAACGGGCTCAAGGTAACTGCGCGCCTGGAGGACTCGATCGATTCCAGTACAGCGATCAAAGGTACGACCGTCAAGGCTATCGTGATACAGCCCATCTTCGACTCCAGTCAAAACCTGATCCTGCCGGAAGGAGCCATGCTCGAAGGCTCTATTCTGCACAGCAAACCCGCAAGGAGCTTTGGACGCAACGGAGAGCTTCGCTTCGACTTCCGCCGCGTCGATGCTTTGAATGTATCCCCCCGAAAGGTAGACGGAATGCTGACGGGAGCCGCAGGTAGCAACAACCAGAACCTCACGGTCGATGAAGAAGGCAACGTTAAAGCTAACCCGGACAAGAACCGCTTCGTAGCACCGCTCTTGCTGGGAGTTCTTGCAGTAGCGGGCAGCCAACGTGATGACGATGGAAACGGCCTCGGACGGACGACCGTGGCCTCAAATGGATTTGGCTTGATCGCCAGAATCGTCGCATTGACCGCAAACAATCGTGCTGTAGCCACGAGCTTTGGAGGCTACGCATTCGCTAAATCCATCTACTTCCGCTTCCTCACACGCGGGCATGAGGTCACTTTCCCAAAAGATACCCTGGTTGAGGTGCAACTCTTCTCCCGCCAATAAGCCATTCTGATCTGGTTTCTCATCTCAGAAGTTCTGGAACTCTATTGGAGGAACATACGGTAGTCGTGAGTTTGCCACCTTCACGGCTACCGTATCGCTGGGTAAATCTGCTGCTGAGCTTTCCTCCCAGCCTTGATCTTCCGTAAAAGTTCAGCATGCTTCACTATTCCATCGACCCAGGCTGAAATATCGTTGATCCTCGTTTCCAGGACGGGTATTGAGAATCCATCGCATTACGCCATAAGATCTGATTCAGTTGCTCCGTAGGAACGTCATCCGGTTCCACCCAATTCATCTTGCCGGACGCTATCGCGTCCGCTTTACTTTGCCCGTTGAGTGCGCCCACCTCCGGATTGAGTTCGTAGATAGACTGCACAGGCTCTATCGCTTGATAGGGGGTCAAATCCGGCGTTGACTGGAAGCTCTGCCGCATATCGTTCGCAATCAGATCGAACAATGACATTGGAGGCACGCCCAGGATCAACTCGATGGTCTTCACCATACTGACCTGTGAGTAGAAGGTAGAATCGATTGCTCCTCGCTGAGTATAGGGACTAACGGCGAGTGCGACTGTGCGGTGCCCATCGACATGATCCAGACCGTCCTGCGCATCATCCTCGACGATCAGGATAAGAGTCGACTTCCAGAACTTCGAATGCGAGATCCCGTCCACGATCTGTCCCACCGCAAGATCGTTATCCGCAAGGCACGCCTTAGGAGTAGAAAACCCCGGTGTCGTTCCTTCCGTATGGTCGGAAGGCATCTGGATCATCACGAGGTTCGGCATGGTGCCAGAGTTCTCCCACGTCTTGAGGTGGCGCAGGAAGATACGTGCGCGAGTAACATCCGGCACCTTCAGCCCAT
This sequence comes from Granulicella mallensis MP5ACTX8, assembly GCF_000178955.2. NCBI lineage: Bacteria > Pseudomonadati > Acidobacteriota > Terriglobia > Terriglobales > Acidobacteriaceae > Granulicella > Granulicella mallensis. Next base: position 4,534,060 of record NC_016631.1, read on the forward strand.
AGGATGGAAAGTCCGGTACGAGGTATTGATTCAGGCGCGCGATTGGAGCCTTCGTTGTAAATGTGCCGATGAATTCACTTCCCTGCTTATACTCTCCGAGAAGTTTTGCACGAAGAGCCCCATTCTTTCCACCCATCTCACCCACATATTCGCCGAAATCAGCGAAGGTCTTGTGGTGTGCTGCCAGATGGTCCCAAAGAAATCCGGAGCCCGCAAAAGCCAGGGGATCATCTCCGTTTTTGGGATAGCTGCGCCCGTCGTACCCGGGCCAATAGGCGTAATCGGTCTCAGAGGCCTGAGTAAGCCATTGGTGCCCGTCGGCACTATTTCCGCCATTGGCATAAAAGTTGTCCAATAGCACAAAGTCCCGCGCCAGTTTCCGCTGATTTGGAATGACATCATCTCCATACATATTCAAACTAGGATCGCCGTTACCTTTGCCCAGAGAGCCGAAATATTGATCGTAGCTGCGATTTTCTTTGATGATGTAGACGACATGCTCGATCGTGGAAGGTTCGCCTGTCCTCACCGGAACAGGACGAGGCATTGCTCCCGGATTCGGCTTTCCCTGAACGCTATTCGAAGCGAGCAGCTCATTCGGCAGTCCCATGTGATTATTTTCCGCAACTGCGATGGAGTATCGCCCGAGCTCATCTTTGTCGGGGACTTGAATAATATGGACCGTACCGCGGTCAGCATGGACATACCGGCGATGAATATTGAGTTCAGGCTTCATACCATCCCGTTTCTCACGAGCCAACAGGTTTGGACTGTTCCATCCAGTACCGACTCCTAAGAGCGTCGAGACTGCAATAAACTTTCCATCCGGGCTCACCGTAACATCATCCGGATACCAGCCCGTCGGGATAAATCCTGTCGCATGGGGATGCTGGGCTTTGAGATCGATCACAGCCACTGCATTGATTCCAGCGCACGCTACATACAACGTTGAATGATCCGGCGATAACGCAACAGATTCAGGGGATATTCCAGCAACCTTCTTATTGAAGGGCTGCAACAAGATCGTCTCCTGCAAACGATTCGTAGCTGTATCCACGATCGAAATTGAATCGGAGTTGCTATTCGCCACGTAAAGCTTCTTGCGCGTTTCATCCCATGCAAGCCCGGATGGGTGCAGGCCAACGGCAACGGTCGCAGTCACCTGCCCGGTGAGGAGATCAATACGTGCCACAGTTCCGCTCGAAGCCACTCCTCTTTCATCGACCAACACCTGATCGGCATTTTCCTCCGGCCCGGTAGCAGCACTGCGCTCACCCGGCTTCGGAACGCGTCCACCCCAGTTACTCACGTAAGCAACGGAGCTATCCGCATTCACGACCGTTCCAAAAGGCGCGATGCCCGTCTTGATACGGCCGTGAACCTCTTTGGTGTCAAGATCGATGACCGCTGCCTCGTCGTCGAACGTAAGCGCAACCACAGCAAAACGCTGTCCGTTGGAATTCCTGGAACGTCCGATGCTGAGAGCTCCAATCTGATGCGAACCCAGCCCATTGGCAATCATCGTGCTACTCTTGTCCTTCAGCGCGACAAGTTGACCGACGGATCCTTGTCCCTTCCCAACCCCAGATATGCCGCTCAATAAAGGAGTATGGCTCGTCGGATCATAGGCCAGCCCCTGCATTCCTGAGCCGGTCTCGGTGCTCACGACGTTCATCATCCGATTCGTCTTCAGATCGATCCGATAAACATGGGACCCCTTCTGCCCCAGAACGGCAGCATAGATAGAATCGCCATTCTCGCCGAAGGCAACACCGTTCACCCTGCTCTCAAAGACACTCTGCAGCCCGGCAGGTGTAATGTTCTGGCGGCTGGGAATCACGCCAGGATCCACTACGGAGCTAACAGGTGGCGCGGCCTTTGAGGGTTTGGCCTCTTCCTGGCCGACCGGTCCCATCTTCTGGACCTTTGAGGTGGATCGCTCGGATTCCTGTCCTTTGGCAGTTACCTGCACAAATGGAACGATGCAAATCGATAACGCGACAAGTCTCATCCCAACGAAGGCCGACAGAAATTTCATCGATTTAACTCCTTAAGGTCCATAGCACTGCTTGAAATAACATCCGACTCATAGATACCAATCGGGCCTTAGATTTGGCATAGAAATAGCCGCCAAACCAAGGCCCGATAGAGGATAATAATTTTCTTTTTACAACGACAATCTTCTAAGGATTTACACGATAGACCAGCAGACCGGCCATATCTACATCGGTTTTGGGGTGGATCACATAGAACTGCTTTAGCTGAGGAACATAGAAAGAAGTCTTTCCGCCGTTCGTGGGGATATTCGCAATTTCACTGTAATTGTCCGGGGAATCCTGATGAAAGATGCTAAGACCCTGTGTTCCGCTGATGTAGATACGCTTCAGCACCGGGTCCCAGGTCATATCGTCATTGATGTTGACGCAAGGCTTCTGGCTTACAACTTTGCCGTTACTGTCAAAGGCATAGAAGATTCCAGGGCTGCGGCCGGCAACGAAGATTCGCTGGTTCTTCGCGTCAACCGCAAGCGCCGTATTGCGCTTAAGGTCTGGAGTCGTCCAGATATCAATTACTTTCTTTGCGATGAGATCCACCACGCCGATTTGCTGCTTGTCGCGAATATTCACATAGAGGCGATGGTGAATCAAATCGATACCCATGCTTTCAACGTTATTTCCGGGGATAGAGATCTTGTCAATGAGCTTGCCCTGATCGACCGAGAAGATAGAGATCTCCGAGTCAGGAAGATTCGCCGAAACGCCACCGTTGCCGATGTAATAAAGACGATTTACCGCGTCATAGTAGGCCGCATCAGGGGAGTCTCCCTTGCCCGTGACAGAGCCGTCGATAAGCGGAATACGGTCAAGGTGGTGAAAGTCTTCCGCAGAGACAAGAATCAACGCCGAATCGCCGCCATCCGCAACAAGCAGTTCATCTTTCTCTGGAGAGAAAGCCAAAGAATGAGGCGTCTTGAATCCACCAATACTCTGGAGATGAGCACCGGTCTTGAGGTCGAACATCTCTACGGAGTGGTGCACCTCTGCCGATACAAAAAGATGATTGCGCTTGAGATCGACAGCAAAATGGTCGAAGTCTCCTGTAATGTCCGGGAGATAGGTCGTGGACAGCAGTGTGACCGGCGTCAGGGGTTCAGCAGCCTTTGCCGAGCCCGGGACACTTGCCAGTGAGATCACAGCTGAAAGACAGCAAATAACTCTCTTGAACGAAAATGATGACATTGAGGAGTCCAATATGAATGAATTAGTTGATATTGCACAATATGACTAAGCCGGGACACAGGGGGTCCGATCACAATTCCTCTAGTGATTCAGGATGACAGTCTGATGCTTAAGAGGGACTGAAGGAATAGCTCGCACAACCAGAGAGCAGTTGCTCTTTTACTCTTATTTAACATTCAAGCTAGAGCATTTTACAGAGCTCGTTTGCGCTAAGCAGAAAGCAACATCCACCAGATACCTTCATCTGTGCTCGAAGTTATTCCCGACTATTTTCTTCTCTGGAGCAAAGGGCGAAGCAAGCCAAGATTAGAGACAGCATCGAGGTTAAGAACCGCATCCACCAGACCTTTCGATTGGGCTCCCCCTAGAAACGGATCCATCAGATCACGACACTTGGCCACGACTTCCTCTCGCGTCATCGGGTTTTGAACGGTTCCCCTTACTGCATCGATGCGTTGTGTATAGGTCGCGCCGCTATGCAATGTCACTTCCACGACGGCGACCAGTTGCGGATAAAGACGCTCGAGCCGTTCATCGGGAACCAGTTCGATCTTGGCGCGCTCACGGACAATGTCAGGTTCTTCAACACGGGCCTTATCGTGGGCGGCACGGAACGATACAGTTTTATCGACGAGCATGACGGCCACCATCTGCTGTAGTGAGATGTCCTGCATGTTGCGATCATTCACAGTCTTGGCCTCGCTGGTTGCGATTCGCACCACGACCTTCGCCAGTTCGTCCAGTCGAAATGGATGCTTCTGTTGAATGGCCTGCAGCGCATCGAGCGGAGCCTGGATCGGAGAGCCAACCGTCCACTTTTTGATATTCGTCTGCGTAATTTCAAACCGCTTTCCTAGGCCTTCGATCAACCCGGCAGGGTTAGCCTCAGGCCCAAATGCCATGAGAAAGTTGTCAGAGCCCGAGAAGACATCGTCTACCCCGGTCGCCCCCAGATGAATGGGCAGGGCGGCATTGACTCCGTTGCGCGCAGGTATTCCCCCGAACACGAGAGACTTCTCCACATGCTGAGTATCACGCTGCCACGCCGCGATTCCCGATGCCTGTTGCGCAAGCATAGTCCAGTAGCCAGCGCATCTGCTGAGCACTCAGGCCAGCGGAGCAGCCAGCTGCCGCTGACGCACCAAAGGTATTCGCAATGCTATGCGAAGATCGATGAGTCTTCATCTGGAACTGCAAGCCGCCAAGCGTCATCGAAATCCGTGGCCCGATGTCATAGCCCAAAGCAACCGCACGCAGAAGGTGTTGACCGTCGATCCCGAATAGCTCTCCAGAAGCAAGCGCAGCAGGCACGATGGCACAGCCGGGGTGCGAATGCGAAGGAGAATGTGAGTCGTCGGTCTCATCGGAATGAGCGAGCATGCCGTTGACCAGGGCAGCTTCCATCGGGCCGCAGAGCAAATCGGAGCCTACAACCGTAGCTGTCGTCTGTCCGCCATAGGATCGAGCAAAGCTATAGGCAACACGCGCTGGTGGCAGCTCCGATCCGGAGACCATTGCCGCCAGCGTGTCCAGAATATGTTCCTTCGTCCTTTCGATGACATCTGCAGGAAGAGGTCGAGAACGAGCCTCTGCCATATATCCACTGAGCTGCTCCATGATAGAAACAGCGGGAAAAGTGTGGATTGAGGAGTTAGCCTCTTGCGCCAGGGACCATCCTGGGACAACTGCTGCGGCTATCGCCAGACTAGCTCCATAAAAAAGATCTCTCCGGCTAAGCGTTGATTTGTCTTCCTTTTGGCTCCGCATGACATCACGGACGCTTCCATCATCTGCCACTCTTTTCATCACCTCTACCTACAAGTCTCGCCAGAATTCACAACTTCAAACGGTAGAGAATGCACATGACTCCGCCGATCATCCACAGGAAAGATTAGCTCAGGTGTCCCGTCAGGTTGAATAATTCTCGACTAGATCGCATTCAGCAAACCTTCATGAAGATAAATCGTCTAGCTTTCAGAAGTGCAGGCTCGCCTATCTTGCTTTGAGAAAGCTCTGCTTTCAGGCCGCATCAGACAAATGTAAATATTCCATAACCGGCTCTCGTTCCTAAGCTTGCTTTAAGGCTGCTGAGATCGAATGCAATATGCCCTCCTCGTCAAACGGTGTATCAGGAGATCTACCTAGGTGAGCATCGTGTTTCGCCGAAGGGGCTATCTCTCAAGAGACATATCAGGTTTTGAAAGGACCCCGATGCCTAACAAGTTTAAGACGACATTCCAGATCTGCACGTTTCTCTTTCCGGCTCTTCTTGCCACCTCTCCTTTTTGCGCAGCACAAGCTCACCAGCCACTTACACTCGTGACGACTACTTCACTGCCTGAGATCAGTGGTGACTTTGATCATTTTGCTGTGGACCTGAAGCGAGGCCGCTTAATCTCTGCCGCCGAGGAACATCACACCCTCGAAATCTTCGATCTGAAGACCGGCAAGCACTTGCAGAGCATTGCAGGATTCAAGGCTCCTCATTCCATCGCCTACGTACCGGAAAAGGATGAATTCTTCATTACCGATGGCGAGGATTCCTCCTGCATTATCCTCGCTGGAGCGGATTTTCATAAAGTTGATCGCTTGCCGCTCGCTCCTGGACCGGATTCGGCTCTCTATGATCCGACGAGCAAGCGTTTTTATATCGGCAACGGCGGCCGCGATGCGAAGCAAAAGACTTCAACCATCACGATCATCTCCGTCATAACTCACAAGAAGCTTGGTGAGATTCCAATCGACGGAGACAACATCGAAGCCATGGCGGTGGATCACGCGCACAATCGTATGTTCGTAAATATTCGCGACAAAAAAGAGATCGGCGTTATCAACCTGGCCACCAATAAGACAGTGACGACCTGGACGGCCCCGGGGATGAATCGGAATACTCCCATGCGCTTCGATGAAGTCAACCAGAGAATCTTCGTGGCTGGCCGTACTCCAGGTAAGTTCTTCGTCTTCAATGCACAGGATGGGTCCCTCGTTACATCTCTGGACTCCGTGGATATGGCCGATGACATGACATGGGATGCAGCATCGCATCTTATCTATGTAACCGGAGCAAAAGGCATCAGCACCTTCAAGCAACAAAGCAAAGACAGCTATGTCTCATGGAGCCTGATGTCAACCATCGGAGGAAAGACTTCCCTCTATGTCCCGCAGTTGAAGCAGTTGTATGTTGCTCACCCTAAGAGCGACACGGATCAAGCAAGCCTTCTCATCTATCGAGTCAATCCCTAAGCAGCGAGCTCTCCGATGCACCCATCGCTCTTTCTTCTCAAGAAGTACAGAAAGGTATAACTGCCATGTCCTCTGAGTCCCTCTCCCCGGAGATCTTCAATCGCCGCCGATTCCTTCGGCAAAGCTTTGCCTTCAGTGCTGTTGCTGCCCTCAGCCCGATGGCCACTTTTGCCATGCCTTCCCATCATCCGGCAAAACCGAACGCCGCTCATCTGCTGATGCTGGGCGATTGGGGCCGGGAGACAAGAGACCGCGCACAACAGCTTGTAGCTCAAGGCATGATCGAGTACACCAAAAAGCAGGCCCTTACTCCTCAGGCTCTACTCATGCTCGGTGATAACTGGTACGACGCACTGCCGGATGGCGTTCACTCAACACGTTGGCAGACCGGCTTTGAGCAGATGTACCCGAAATCCGTATTCAATTGTCCCGCTTACGCTATCCCCGGAAATCACGATTATCAGATCATGCCGGAGAGCAAACTCGCGGCTGAACTTGAATATGCCCGTCTTGGAAATACCCGCTGGACGATGCCGTCTCTCTGGTATCGTTTCGGATTCCCTTCGAAGAACCCTCTGATCACTTTCATTGCTTTAGATAGCAACGTCTTTCATGAGAACGGCAAGCCCGAGAAGAATGACTACAACTTTACGCTCAAGCCCGAGCAACAAGCGGAGCAGTTGGCGTGGCTCCAGGCCGAGTTGGAGAAGCCCCTGACAACACCTTTTCTTATCGTCATGGCGCATCATCCAATCTTCTCAAACGGTCCCCATGGAGATCACAAGGTTCTTGCTCGTGATTGGGACCCGCTGCTACGGAAACACAATGTTCATGTCTACCTTGCCGGTCACGATCATGACCTGCAACATCTCGAGTTCGAAGGCCATCCCACTTCCTTTTTTCTGTCGGGCGGGGGCGGCGCAGACCTCTATACCTTGAGAGAAGAAGAGGCATCGCGCGGCCCCTGGGCGGAGAAGGTACATGGGTTCAGCCATCTCGAGGTCACTTCGAATCTGCTTACACTTCGCCACGTTGATGCAGATGGGCGTGTTCTGCACTCTTTCACCAAAACACCAGAAGGTAAAATCACCATCGCGACCTAAAGTGCTATCACTGTCTACCGCGGTAGAATGATCTGACTATCAATCAAGCCGCTCTCCTTGTGAAAGGCAATGGACGATAAAAGTTAAACAAAGCGGGCAGCCCAGGATTACCTGAGCTGCCCCTCTCTTTGTTTCCGGCTAGCCTGTTTAGAAATCGACCTTCAGGCTAAATTGCAGATCGCGCGGCCCGCCGGATCCAGCGGTATTTGAGTTATACGGCGTGAGGATCACGCCGAAGTTATCGTTGGATGCCCAATTCACAACAGGCTTACCGTACTCTGCATGATTGAAGACGTTGAAGGCCTCGGCACGGAAGGTAGTACCGATTCTGTTTGTGATTGCAAAACGTTTGCTGAGAGCAGGATCGATCTGCCAATGCCTCGGTCCACGAGCTGCATTGCGGCCCAGGTTCCCCCAGGTACCGTTTGCCGGAGCCGAGAAGGCTGCATAGTTCAACCAATTCTGTGGCGATTTGTTCTTCGGATAAATGGATTGGCCAGGCACCAGATTCGGGCGTTGATTTTTGTTCAATCCATCCGGCAGCGCACCTGTGCTACGGCTAAGGGTGATATTGAGAGGAAGACCGCTTCTCGCTGAAGCGATACTGCTCAACTGCCAACCTCCGAAGAATAGATCTGCAGTCCTCGAACTGGTATTGAAGTACTTGCGTCCCTTTCCAAATGGAAGCTGCCAGATGCCACTAGCCGAAAAATAAGAGCGCATATCCTGATCGCTCGAAGCTCGCTCGCAGCGCGGGCAGGCGACATTTTGTGGGCCGTCCGCTTCGCCACCACCGATGCCACCATCGTCGATGGAATGAGACCACTCATAGTTTGCCGAGATCGATGAACCTCCGCGAAGATTCCGTTGAAGACTCGTCTGCAGGCCATTTGTGCTTGCATGATCGAAGGTTCCCCGATAATCGATCGTCGAAAAGCCAGCATAAGGACGCTTTCCGGTAGCCGGGTTAAGCCCGTTCAAGGTTGTGTCGGAGAAGGCGTGCGACACACTTGTTCCGAAGTAGGCCAGTTGGAAGATCGTCTGGTTTGCTACTTCCTGCTGAACGGAAAGAGTCCATTCGTCTACTGCTGTGTCTCTGCGATTGATGGGAGCCCCAGAGGGGCTCGAACTGCCGCTCGCCGCGGCCTGAGCCGGCGCGACAGGATAGCTAAGACCAGGGATCTGGGCTTGTGTCAGGGTATATTTTTCGGAGGTAAGGTTGGAGATTGGAGCGCTCAGACCGCCGAACTGCCCAAAGCCATAGTAGATGCCAAATCCCGTGCGAATCACCGTTTTGCCGTGGAACATCTCAGGAGACCAGGCGGCACTGATGCGAGGAGAGAGATCGAGCAGGTTCGGGCTGTACCATCCAATGGAGCTCGGGCAAATCACATTCGGGCAGTTGAGCGGATCTACGCTGATGCCACGCCCAAGCACCTCGTGATTGACACCAAAATACTCATAACGTAAGCCCACATTCAAATTCAGCGTCGAGCTTACTTTGTACTGATCCAGAACATAACCAAAATATTCTGTCATGCGCTGCCCCGTAAGAGGAACCGTGCCGTTATAGGTATCTGTATCGATAAGATTTTGCAGGAAAGTGGTCGTATTGGTGTATTCCAACGTGTCGTCGGGGCTGCTCGGGGACGACTTATTTTCCTGGACGCGCCGTACCGTCACACCCGCCTTGATGGTGTGCTTTCCGAAGAGGAAGGTTGCATCGTCAAGGGTCGTGAAGGAATTATCGTTACGGATCGAACCGCTAGGATCACCAATATTGGTGAAGGGTGTAATCTGCAACGCAAATGCAAACGGTGTGGTTTGACCTTGTAGGAATTCAGCGCGATTGAAGCCAAAACGGAAGTCGTTGAAGAACTTTGGAGTGAATGTGTTCTGAATTCCAATCGTGGCATTGGGAGTGTTCAGATTGCTGAATCCTGTCGAAGGTGGAAGGCCATCCGGGGCAGTTTGGGTGTAATGATCGGTGTTGAAACGAACAAAAGCGCTCATCCTGTCGCTGACATGGTAATCGGCCCGGATCAAACCTGAATCTTCGCGCGTAACCTGTCTGCCCGTTCCATTGAAGGTTGCGCTAACCGAGCTGAGGGGGGTCTGCCCCAGAGGATAGGCATTGATCAGAGGAGCAAGCACCGGCTGTAGTGCCGCCACTTGGGTGCGGTAGCTCGCGCTGGGGACTGTGCCGGTAATAGGGGTGTTGAGAATCTCATGCACTGCTTCGTAGTTCGCGAAGAAGAACAGCTTCCCCTTCAGGATTGGGCCGCCGAGATTCGCGCCGAAGTTGTTCCGGCGTAGTGCTGGCAGGAAGCCAGCCGCTCCCCACGGTGTTGCATCGAAATAATTGTTGCGGATAAACTCCCACGCTGCTCCATGAAATTGAGAGCCGCCGGTCTTTGAAACAACCTCGATCTGACCACCAACCGAACCACCCTGGTCGGCGCTGTACGCCACACCATTCGCGCGGAACTCTGCGATAGCTTCCGTAGAGACCTGAAGATGAAGATCGACCTTCTGATACTGGTGATTGATACCAGAGTTATCGACACCATCCAGATGCCAGGTATTGTCTTCATCGGACAACCCTGCAAACCTCACATCCTGCTGGGTCCCCGTTCCCGAGTCAATCGCTCCGGGAACCAGGGAGACAAGGCCTACAAAGCTCCGCCCGTTGAGGGAGAGGTCCTGGGCCTGCTTGCCATGTACGACGCCGCCGATCTCGGCGGAAGATTTTGACAGTCCCGAGTCAGAGACCTCTACCTGAGTTACAGCACCCGCCACGGATAACTTCGCATCGAGCGTACGAGTCTGGCCTACGTCGAGCGTCACATCCTCGACGACAAAGGGAGCGAAACCCTCCGCTTGAATGCTTACCATATAAGTACCGGTAATCAAGGAACTCAGGGTATAGACTCCGGCCTCGTTCGTCTTTGTGGGACGAGCGAGACCGGTGCTATCTGACGTTATGACCAGGTTCGCACCCACAACCCTACGTCCGGATGGATCCGTGACCGTCCCCGTCATGGTAGCTCGGTCTGTCTGTGCCATGAGCGGCAGGACCGACAGCAGAAACAAAAATAACAGCTTCTTCATCACTATCCTTCTTTCTTTAGGGTTGCTAAGGCGTTACTTATAGAGAGCTTTCTTGCTGGGGATCTGGCTCTGCATATCGTCCCGGATCGCGACGCCGATCTTGAGAGCCTCTTCTTCGTTATTCGCCTTGGAGTAAGGGACTTCCATCACAACAAAGCCGCCATCAAGATCGCGTCCCTTGGCATCGGTCATAGGAATGAGTAGATCGAATACCTTATCCTTGTCGATACGCACTGCAACCGGCTTGCCGGCAGCCAGCTTTTCCAGATCGGTAGGAGAAGACTTCTTGCCATTCTTAGAGGGTGTAATATTCGCGATGATGACGTTGTCGGTCTCCGAAGGAGGCACAGCGTGGATACCGAGTTTCACGATCTGATCATCATGAGCAGCCTTCACCTTGAGGACGAGGGCCTGGGCGAACGGTGCGTTAACGTGCATGTAGGTGGAAGGGTCCTGAGAGGCAGACTTGGCAGGCTTTGCCTGTGCCAGCATCACGGACGGGGCAAGAACGAGAGACAGCGAGCAGATGAGAATTCCTTTGATGATTGACATGGACCATTTCTCCTGGTTGAAGGGTTTTATTGCAATAATTGGAAGCACGACTCAGCCCACTGGATAAGCCCACTCCTGTACATCCACAGAAGAAGCACCGCACTCCCCATCTGGAGTTATGCGAATAGCATTCGAAGAAAAGCTCTATGGGTTCTTCTAACGGCTGATAGGTTGATTCAAACCAAGCTGTCTTAGGTCAACCTTAAAAATGAAGGGCTGTAACAGCTAATTCATAGAACAGCTGCAATCTCTTCACATTGGCGCGTCTCTAATACATATCTATGAACATTCTTGTCGTCGAAGACAATAAACGAATCGGCAATATCCTTCGCCAGGGACTCGTTGAAGACGGGCATCAGGTTGTGCTTTCGCAGCGAGGGGATGAGGGGCGCGATCTCCTGATCAGCGCACCCTTCGATGTAGCGGTGCTCGATGTCATGCTGCCGGGCCTGGATGGATTTAGTGTTCTAGAGCAAGTGAGAGCCGGTAACTGCACGGTGCCCGTCCTTATGCTTACGGCAAAGGACACTATGCCGGATATCGTCCACGGACTCAACCTCGGCGCCGACGACTACCTCACGAAGCCCTTTCAGATACAAGTTTTCATCGCACGCATACGAGCGCTCGGGCGGCGTGGTCCCGTGCTTCAAACCAAGAAATTAATTACTGGAGACCTGGAGCTCGACACGGTTAATCGGAGTGCGCGTCGTGGAAGCGACGACATTACTCTGACTAAAAAGGAATATGCCATTCTAGAACTTCTCATGCGGCGGGTAAATCAGGTTGTCACCCGCAACCAATTAAGAGAGGTGGGCTGGTCCTACGACGCAGAGGTCAGCGATAGCAGCGTAGATTTCTACATGCACAGCCTACGGTCAAAGATCGACATCAAGGGCCACGACAGCCTCATACGGACCGTGCGGTCCCTCGGATACTCAATGGTTGGCCCAAAATGAAGATCAACCTGCGGTCACTGCGAATACGCCTATTTATGCTTTACATCATCTTCGCTTTGACCTCTATGATCTGCCTTGGGAGCTTCTCCTATTGGTATCTCAATCAAAAGCTTGCGAGTTCGCGTCAACACACGATGGAGGCTCGCGAAAAGCGAGTCATTGAGTTCGTCGACACCTGGCCAAAGAAAGATACCTCTTTAAGCCTGGCTGAAAAGCTTCGCCAATTGAGTATTGGGATTGCCAGCACAGACATCATCCAGGTTTATGAACTGGATGGAACGCCAATTTACTCCTCTCCCGGCGATGCCACCTTCAAGATCCCCTGGCCTAATAAGGCTTGCCTTGAAAGATGTTATGGTTTGCTCCGGCAAAACGGGCATGCCATCAGGACTCTGGACCATATCGTTGAACTCGACGGCCACAAAGTTCGTCTATCACTCTCCGGCAGCATCGATGAACACTTCGAAATTCTTCAAGCGGTTCGCAACTCTTACCTGCTCTTCTGTCCACTATTACTTCTGGCTTCGATGGCGGGCGGTTTTGTCCTGAGCAATCGTGCACTGGAGCCGGTAAGCCGCATGACGACAGAAGCTCGTAAGATTGGCATCCGAGATCTTGAGCGCCGCTTGCCAGTCCCGGATACAGGGGACGAGCTTCAAGTGCTGGCTGAAACCTGGAATGAGCTTCTAGGACGAATCGAAACCGCGGTGGAAAGACTCACCCAATTTACAGGCGATCTCTCTCACGATCTGAGTACAACGATTACGATCATGCTCACAACGGCCGGATTGGCTCTGAGCCGTGAGAGATCGAACGAAGAGTATCGCACAGCACTGAGCACCATCTCGGTGGAGTGCGAGGCCACTTCACAACTCCTTGACGACCTTCTCGCTGTTGCACGAGCAGACATGGTTCACAAGAATATCGAGTGGAAGCCTGTGGACATATCAGAGCTTGTTCGCCAGGTTTGTCACCACTTCGAGGCAAAGGCAAGGCTCAAGGGCCAATTGCTGACCTTCAACATCACAGAAGAGACGTGGATGCTGGGCGATCTCTCCCTGCTCAGACGCATGGTTACAATTCTTCTGGATAACGCGACCAAGTACACCCCGGAATCGGGGTCTATTCTAATTTCGCTGATCAAGGAACACGAAAACATTCAACTTGAGGTTAGCGACACCGGGATCGGTATTCCGGCCGATGCCCTACCGAAGATCTTCGACCGTTTTTATCGCGTGGATGAGTCCCGCAGCCAGGATGAAGGAAGTAGCGGCCTTGGACTGTCAATTGCTAAATGGGTGGTTGAGGCTCACCGCTCCACCATCAGCGTGGACTCTACCCCTGGAAAAGGCAGTACCTTTACAGTCTTTATACCGCTGGTAGAACCAATCCTTGCTACAGAAACTTCGTATCTTGCAGCTTCCGTGGGCTAACGCCTCAGCCTAGCTGGATCGACTAAGGAGGGGCTCAAAGAGTTGAGCCCCTCCTTAGAATCACAAGCATTCGCGAACAAGGTCGATTCTTTTATTTTCCAACGACCAGAACACAGAACGATCCTTCTGCAATCACTTTGGTCGGCTTCTTTCCGGGTTCAGTCGCGGGGATATTGGTCACAGTGGCTGCCGAGAGAAAAACCTGTCCGGTCTTTTTGTCGAAGGCCATTGTTTTAGCACTGGGCTGAGTCACTACCGATTCGTCTGGGGTATATTCATCGGCTGAGTGTTGTTGGATCACCGTAAGGTTTCCTTCCCCGTTCGAGATGAAGATGCGTCGCGTCAGAGCATCAAATCCTGCCGCATCGGTTCCGGAACCAGTCGGAAAACTCGCTACCTGTTTTCCGCTTGCTACGTTGATGATCGCCATCGTCTTATTATGACCACCCACGAATAGACGATCATTCTTCACATCGACAGCCAATCCAGTAGGGGCTGTAATGTTTTCCAATGGCAGATGCCGCTTTACTTCAAGTGTCTTCGGATCAAAGGCGGCAATCTCATTTTTGTCTTCCAATGCCACATAGACCAGCCCATCCTTACCGGTCACCGCACCTTCACCGTTTCCACCGATCTCCACCGTTCCTACGACAGCTCCAGACTTTCCATCGATTGCGGTGATGTTATGGGATCCATGGTTGTTCGTGAAGATCCTCTGCGAGGCTTCGTCACAGTAGATTCCGTCTGGTCCCTTTCCAACCTCGATCTTTTTAATGACTGCGAGTGTCGAGGTATCGAACATCGAGACTTTATCTTCCTTGCCATTGCTGGTAAAGCCATGTTTGAAGCGGGATGCTATGGCAACTCCATGGACCCCAGGGGTGTCTTCAATCGTCCCAATCGCAGCACCGGTATCGGCATTGAGCACATTGACACGGATGCTATGAGAGACGTAAAGCCGCCGAGCTGCACTGTCCACAGCAATATAGTCCCAGCCCTCTGTACCAGCGATTGGATAGCGTGTTTTTACTTTGTATTCGGCAGCATGTAAAGAGGTGCCAATAGATAACACGATCGTGAGGATAGCAATCATCCGTTTCATCTTATGTTCCCTTTCCTGAAGGAAGTGCATTGATGTTTCTATACATTCTGAATGCCACACCATTAGACCTATCCATTGCATTCGGCTCGTGCTCCAGGAATGATTCACCTGAGGTCTTGCTCAAGAAAATCGCACTCCCCTTAAAAGAGGCTTAAAAACAAACCTGGAGAGTCGAAAATTCATACAGCGGAGGATTAGCAGCCCGCAACAGCGATCATCCAGCTTATGGGCACTCCTCTATATCAAAATTTGACATGTGCGCTGAATTGCAATCTTCGAGCCGGAAGTGCGGCTGTCGGTTGCTCAAAGAAAGCTGATTGGATGTTGCCAACATACGAAGTGAAGTTGGTATGGTTCGTCACATTGAATCCATCGACAGCGAAAGAAAACACTGGAGATTTCTCTTTCTTTCCGCCAGGCAAAACAAAATCCCTGCTCCAACGCAAATCCAGCTCAAGATTCCCGGCCGCCTCCAGACTGTTTCGCTTAATGCCGGCTGGACGGGCATTGAGTATTCCGGTGTTGAAGATATCGATCCCCGAGGTCTCCGTGTACGGAGTGCCCGAGTACAGCTTGGCCCCAATGCCCAGGTTCAACCAATGGTCGTCATTGAAGGTTCCCAATAGGTTAAAGCGGTGACGCTGATCGAAGTCTGCCCGGCTGTACTCTCCGGTGAGATCATACTGATTGGCCGGAAACCATGCGATGCCCCCAGTATTGTTATTCGTCCGGCTAAAGGTGTACTGCGCCATCCCTGAGAACCAGCGTGAGATGTTACCGTTCAACGTGACATCCAGGGCATTGCCAACCTGCCGCCCCTCTGCCTCTATCTGGCGCACTACCCCTAATTCCAAGTTCGGCCTTACCGAGTAAAAGGGTGGAAGTGGGGCATTTACATCTCTGGAGCGAAACAAACCTACTCCAAGCAAGCCGCGGTACGTTACAGCCAGGGTCAAACCTCTGCCGAGCTGACGTTCTGCTCCGAAACTGTAGTGCGCGGTATAGGGCATGTGTGTGTTCGGGGCCTCCTGTACAAGATTGGTAGGAATACTGGAGACAGGTGTGTTCAGAGGAAGCGGATCGGGGTATGCAGAATTGAGAAGAGTGTAAGAACGGACAATTATGTCGTTATATCGCTTGAGATCGGCAATCGCCGGGGCACCCGAGCGATCATAGAAGAGTCCGCTTCCCCCGCGGATAACCATCTTGTGCTTTTTCATGGAATAGGCAAAAGACAGACGTGGAGCGAAATCATGAATGGATTTGAAATACGTCTGCCAGTCGTATCGAAGCCCCAGAGAGACCTGCAAGTCAGGACGAAGCTGGACTTGATCCTGGACAAAGGAGCCTATTTCGTTAAACCAGAATGTAGTTCTCCCCGGTCCCTGCTGTTGGGTAAAGGAATAAGGGGTACCATCCGCGACATCCGCCAGGTTGGAGAAGCTGAATGTGCCCAATTGATTGGT
The DNA here is from genome assembly GCF_000178955.2 of Granulicella mallensis MP5ACTX8. NCBI lineage: Bacteria > Pseudomonadati > Acidobacteriota > Terriglobia > Terriglobales > Acidobacteriaceae > Granulicella > Granulicella mallensis. The sequence goes on from NC_016631.1 coordinate 4,550,265, forward strand.
GTGGTCCTCCCAGGCTCTTCGGCTTAGATTGGGAATGTTCACTCCAAACTTTACATAATGCCGCCCCTTATTCAGGCTGACAATATCATTGATCTTGAGGTTGTTTTCAGTGTTCAGAAGATCGGCCTGAGCGCCTCCGCCTGTAAAGGCGCCATCCACAACTATCTTTTGAGAAGCAAGTACACTGCGTGCGGGGTTATAGTCCTTCTCGAAAAATAGCTGAAGCTGGTTGATCAATGTCGGAGAGAGGATCAAGCGGTCGTTGAAGATGACGTCGTCTTCGCGTGTTTCCGAGTTCACACCGGATTGAGCCAGAACCAATCCTCCGACTCCCTGATTTCTTGCAATCGTATCGACAACGTTGTACTGCAACGATGCCCGGTGCGTAGACGAGAACTCATGGGCCACGCGAGCCGCAAACTCCGTATCGTGAATGGGTGTCGGCACATTGGTGGACAGGACTCCTGCTGCTGTCTGGGCATGAACGATCGCCTGGAGGTTATCCTCCTGCCGCGTCCCTGAGACAAGAAACGTTGTTTTACCATCATTTCCTAACGGCCCCGTGATGGAGCCTTCATAGATCCGTTTTTGCTCAAAGGGTTTTACAAGCGCGAAATAGTTCTTCGCATCGAAGACAGAATCGCGAAAGGTAAAGGTAAAGCTGCCATGGATCTGTGGAGTTCCAGGCTTTGTAATGATCTCAATTCTGCCTTTGCCCGGCCGGTTTGTCTCTGCGCTGTAAGGGTCATTGTTGATATGGGCCTCGGCAATAGCTGAGGCGGAGACGCCCGTACCTTTCATCTCAATACCATCGACGATAAGGGTCACGCCACTTGTACCAACGCCGGACTGATCAAGAAACGGCGTAAGCGCTGCGACGTAGTTCTGGTCAAAGACGGGAACCTTCTCCAGCATTCCTGCGCCCACCGCAACCTGGTCTCGATTTTCAGAGGAGTCCATAGACAGATCGTTTGTTGTCGAAGCGACTGTTACCTGCTGTTGAACGGAATCTAAGGCTAGTTCGATTTTGAGCTCGAAGGATTTGCCGGTCTCGATGCGGATCTGCGAATGGTAGTCGCCGAAACCATATTTCCCTGGAATCCCTACTACATACTCTCCCGGATTAACCCGTTGCAGATGAAACTTTCCTTCGGCATCCGATACCACAGAGTGTCCATTGGAAACGGCCTTCCCTATCGGCTGCAGCCGAACCTCAACACCTGGTACTGCAGCGCCAACAGGGTCTACTACGCTGCCTATCACACTACTCTGGCCAAAGGCCAAGCTGCACGATAATAGAAAAAAAAGAAGAAATAGCTTTCCAATACAACGGAAGAATGACGAAGAAGACAACATGTCTCGACAGTAAAGTAGGTCAACTGAATTTTTCGTGAGGAGTACTGCCATTCGTTAGAGGCGTGCCCCTTGGGCGCTGTCCATCAGCACCTTTTTAAGATCTGCCCGAGGAAATGCGACTTCAAAAGCCGCTCCCTCGCCGAGTTCGCTATCTACCCTGATCGTTCCTCCATGCATCCCCACCAGGCTCTTCGCAATAGAAAGTCCTAACCCAAACCCGCCATCTCGCGGCGTACGAGCAGTATCCACCCGAAAAAATCGCTCAAAAATTCGTTGATGGTTTGCGGCGGCAATACCGATGCCAGTATCTCGAACGATGAATCCACACAAATCGTTAGACACCCATTCCGTTAATTCGATGTGCCCCTCCTGGGGGGTGTAACGTACCGCATTGTCGATAAAGATCATCAATAGACGTTCGAAGATGTCTCTATTCCCTCTGATAGGCACAATCTGCGTTTCTGCGCGATAGGCCAGAGTTATTTTTTTTGTCTCCGCCAGGGACCGGGCACGAGCGATTACAGCATCGATTGATTCTCCCAGTTCGAATAACTCCATTGGGATGGACTTATCGCTACCGCTGCCCCTTGCAAGGGTGAGAAGATCCCCAATAAGCCGTGCCATGTATTCGCTCTCGAGCAGAATATCGGAGAGGCCTTCGGCCGTGCGCTGGTTGTCCGTAGGACTCATGAGGAGCAGTTCGGCATTGGAGCGGATGAGGGCCACCGGAGTACGCAGCTCATGAGACGCATCCGCGGTGAACTGCGCGATTCGCTCATAGGACACGGCAATGCGATCCAGCATGTGATTGATCGTATTGGAGAGACGATCCAACTCATCCTGCGTTCCCCGCAGGGGGAGACGCTTCGACAGGCTTCCCGCATCAATCGAGTGCGTGGCTTCAGTAATTTGGTGAATAGGAGAGAGGGCTCTGCCACTCATCCAATAGCCCGCACAAGCAGCAAGCAGACCGGCGGCAGGAATACTTAGGATAAGAAGCCAGTCGAGGCCTTCCATCAACCTCGCATATTCCGTCTGATCCACGGCGACCTGTATCCCAAAGGTATAGGAACCTACCTGGGCCAGTCTGCCAATCGTACGAAACGACCTGCCACCGATCGAGACACTCTGTTTCAGGGTTTGATCTGCTTGTGAATGCAGAGAGGGCACAACTGCCATAGCATCCGGCTGATACACCACCGAACCGTCAGGATTGCTGACTCTGAACATTTTGCCGCGTGGCAAGAGGGCGGAGTGCTCTCGCAATTCCTCGCCAAGATTATTCATTTCATGAATAGCAAGCTTATGGTTCAGAAATGTCGCAACACCATCAATCCCGGAGGTAAGCTCCTGATCTGCAATCCTCCGCAACCCCCAGGAAGCGCCAAAGAATATGCCCAGCCCAAGGGATACGACGATCAACGCCACAATGACCGAATACCACAGCGTCAGACGTACACGAATTGAGATCTTCATACAGGTTTACTCGACGTGAGCTTGTAACCAAATCCCCGGACCGTATGAATAAGCTTGTTGCCGTGCCCTTCGTCTACCTTCGAGCGAAGCTGCTTCATAAAGGCATCCAAGGTATTGTTCTCGACGGTATGCTCGTATCCCCAGACAGCATTGATGATCGCCTCGCGCCGGAGTACGGTATGAGGATTCCGCATCATGAACTCAAGCAGAAGAAATTCTGTCCGGGTCAGCATAATCGCGCGTCCGGAACGTGACGCTATATGAGTGTGCGGATCAAGGCAGAGATCCTCAAGCTGATACGACAGCGAAGCTGTTGCCAGGGTGCGCCGCCCCAGTGCCCGCAGCCGGGCAAACAGCTCTGCAAAGGCAAAGGGTTTGGTCAGGTAGTCGTCGACACCGCTATCCAGCCCGCGAACCACGTCGCTCGTTGCATCTCGCGCGGTAAGCATCAGAATCGGAGTCGACACCTTTGCGTCACGAAGGGATCTGGCCACGGTGAAGCCGTCCATACCGGGAAGCATCGCATCCAGGATGATCGACTCGAACTCATGGCTGGACGCAATATCCAGTCCCTCTAACCCCGTGTTCGCCAACACGATACGGTGCGATTGCTTCTCGAGTGCATCCCGGAGAACCAACGCCATCTTACGATCATCTTCGACGACCAGGATTCGCATGGTGACAGCTACAAATCTTTACTGTAGCCATGCCACCTGAATTTTCCCTGAAGGTTCGATTGAAAGATGGGCTTAAATCAATCCCCGCTGACATCCTCAAAGGACGTCAGCGGGGATTGAGATATGAAACGGGAGTTAATAGCTAAGACGCAGGGAAAACTCAAGAACGCGCGGCGTTCCCGTCCCGACAAGACCACCGCTATTCACCACCGAAGTGATGGCGCCAAAACTCTGGGGAACCGTAAGCACACGTTTGGGCTGCGTTCCAGGAGGAGCCGTCGGCGGTGGCGGAGTCGTCGTTACGCTCATCGTCGATGCCGGGGAGCCATACTGGGCACGATTGAAGATGTTGAAGGCTTCCGCCCGGAAGATGACATTATTCCGTTTGGTCACACGAAAGGTCTTTTCGATGCTGGCATCGTCCTGCCAGAGTGGAGGCCCTGTCGCGATGTTCTTTCCCAGATTGCCAAAGGACCCAACAGCAGGAAGGCTGAAGGCTGCTGGATTGAGCCAATGAGCGATGCTGCGAAAAGCTAGATAGATCGGCACGCCAGGTACACGGTTTGGCCGCTGGTCTACATTGTTACCGTCCGGCAACTCTGCGGCATTGCGGTTCAGCGTGACGTTGATGGGAAAGCCTGCACGTGCAAGCAGCAGAGTATTGACCGACCATCCTCCGACAAACAGATCGGCCGTCTTCCCCACGTTGAGATAACGTTGTCCATGGCCGAAGGGCAGATCATAGACGGCGCTTACCGTTCCGCTATGACGCGAATCGAAGTCCGAGCTTGAGTAGTCACAGCGGAAGCACGCGATATTCTCCGGGGCATCAGCATCGCCCGCACCCACGGACCCATCGTCCAGAGCATGCGAGTACATGTAATTCCCGGAGAGGAAGAAGCCATTGTGGAACCGGCGGTTGACGCTCACCTGCAGAGCGTTGAAGTTCGACGAGCCCTCGTTGAACTTCGTATCGATCTCGCTTGGATACTGTGGCAAGGGACGTGTATTCGTTGCGGGATTAATGAGGTTGGTATAGCTACGGCGGAAGAGATGAACGCCATGCGACCCAAGATACGTGAGAGTCAAGGCCGTCTGTCCAGCAAGAGCCTGCTGGATGGATGCCGTCCACTGTTCCACATAAGAGTCCGGATGGTTCAATGACATGGAACGTGGAGTCAGTGCGAGTCCAGTGGAAGGAGTTAATGAAGGAGCCACCGGATAGGAATACTGCACCGTTGTTCCGTTCGACTGGATGCCGCTGGTCAACAAGGTTGAAGGTTCGACGTTGACGACAGGGCTGTCCTCATCTCCCAACTGCACCTCTCCGTGATAGATGCCATAACCAGCCCGGATAACGGTCTTCCCGTGAAACTCATCCGGGGCATAGGCCACGGAGAAACGCGGGTCGAAGCTGAGGTAATTCGTGTGATAAAAAGGCGTTCCGATACCACAGTATCCTCCGCAGTTTGCGATATCGAACGGATCTTCGCTGTTATGGTTTTCCTTGAAGGGCGAGAAGAAGTTGTAGCGCAGACCGAAGTTCACCGTGAGATTCTGGCTCATCTTCCACTGATCCTGAACGTAAGCTCCCACATGTGTCTTGCGCATTCCCTTATCCGGCAGAGCTGCCGTTGTCAGAAAGCTTACGAGCTGATTTTGCAGAAACGTCGATTCATTCAGGAAGCTCGCAGTGCCGTCGACTGAGTTCTGCTCGTTGAACCAGGGGAGTTTGTACTCCGCGCCGAACTTGACCGTGTGCTTCCCTCTGGTCCAGGTCACGGTGTCGTTCACGCTGTATGACTGACCAACCTGTTCCTTGGAGTAGTTTTCGGAGAGACCAGTGAACCCGGTGATCGAAAAATTGAAGGGCAAGCCAGTCTGTTGAAACTGAATGTAGGTATTGCGGTTGAGCCCTAGCTGAAACTCGTTGATCGAGTGTTCGTTGAAGATATGCGTCTCTTCAAGAACGAAGTTCTGGGTCCTCGCATTTACGGTGATGCCCTGGGCCAGCGCATTCAGAGCACTAGTTGAAGATCCATCATCAATGTTGTAGCGAATGTATCCGGAGTCCTTGTCGGAGATACGATGATCCAAGCGAACCGTACCCGAATTCTCGATATTGGGGCTCGGGACTACGCCGGTAAAGGTGAATACATTCGGATCGGACGTAGGAGCCTGCCCTTCAGGATAGGCATTGACGATAAAGGCAAGCGAGGGCTGCTGCGCTGCAACCTGAGCGCGATACGCAGGGCTGGGAACAAATCCGGTCTGCGGCACACCACCAAGCTGCTGCCGAAAGCCCTCATAGTTGACGAAGAAGAATGTTCGATCCTTGATGATTGGGCCGCCGACGTTGCCGCCGAACTGATTCAGATGAAAGCCAGGATGAATCGTAGTCTTGATCGGCGAAAGCGCATCGAAAGAGCTGTTGCGCAGGTAATCGAAGATGCTGCCATGGAGGACATCGGTCCCTGTCTTGGAGATCAGGCTGACCTGGCCGCCCGCAGAACCACCTGTATCGGCGGTATATCCAGCGGTATCCACCTTGAACTCCGCAATCGATTCCGTCGAAAACTGCAGCCTCAACGCCGACTTGAGCGATGCATGAAAGACACCACTGGCGTCCACTCCATCCAGACGGAAGTTATTGTCATCGGTTCCATTTCCCGCAAAACGGATCGAGGACTGCTGTCCGGAACCTGCATCAATAGCACCTGGAGCCAATAACTCAAGCGTAGTGAGATTACGTCCGTTCAACGGCAACTCTGCAACCTGTACGGACTGGATCGTTCCCCCCAGGGTCGCATCGCTTTTGTTCAGCAACGCGCCGCCCCGGTCACCTTCAACCTGTACGGTCTGTGAGACAGCGCCGACCTTCATCTTTGCGTTGATAGTGCGCACGTCACCGGAATGGAGATCGACATCGGCAATGCGAAGATCATTAAAGCCGTCATGAACGAACATCACTGTGAATCTGCCAATAGGAAGTGAGGAGGCGACGAACTGGCCCTGCTTATCGGAGATGACTACTCGCTCCTGATTCGTCCCCTCCTGCCGAATCGTAACCGTCACACCGGAAAGCATGGCACCCGATGGATCGCTCACTGTGCCATTAAGTTCGGTTCGGTCAATCTGCGCAGTCGCAGGTGAAATGATGCAGACCAAGAGGAGAAGGAGCCAGACGAGTTGTTGCATTCGAGGGGATTTCAAGGGATCTCCAATTAAAGAAAAAGGTAGGGGCTGACAGTTTCAGTGAAACGAAGTGTCTCTGCAGGAACGTTGCGCTGCGATTGAATTTTCCTGAATCCCAACTCATCGAATCTTCAGATTCGAATTGGACTGCCTGGATCAGAGCATGAGGGGGCGTATCCGCGCATGCTACTGCGCGGATGCTCCCCTGCCCTGCAAGCAATAAGTTGTTCAGGATGTGCAGACTTAGAGATCGCTATTTGTGCTGGAAGAGCCACTCCAGACTTGGAATCTTGGCAGAAAGCTCCTTGCGAATGGCCTCTGCCCGGAGCGCGGCATCTTCCTGACTGGTCGCTGTCGTATCTGGAATTTCCATGACGAGAATTCCAATACGGCGCCCCGCCGCATCGAACATCTGCATCTTCATGTTGTAGAAGCCGCCGTCAGCGATATGAGGACCATACGTCTTACCGTCCTTCACCGCAGCAAAGTCTCCCGGCGAACTATGAATGCCGAGCCTGGTTGCATTGCCATTCGCGATAAGAATCATCGTGCTTTGGCCAGGAGGAATCACATGCAACCCGATCTTGCGCAGGTAAGGATGGCTCGACAATATATTGAGAATCAATTTTTCGGCGACAGGTGCATTCACAGGCTCCTGCGGCTCTGGTCCACGTACATCACCTGAGCCAGTGTTCATCGGCTCGAAGATCTCCACGCGCGCACTCTTCGTACCATCCTGCGGCGCAGCGATGAAGAGCCGATTCAGCTGCGGAACAAACCGCCCCGTTTTTGCCTTCGAATCAGTGGAGATACTGCCGCGGGATACATACTTATCCATGCTGATCTGGTCATAGACGTCCACAGCGCCGCCACCGATCGCATAGATCCTCTTGCTCTTCGGATCGTAGATCGTGTCATCGACACCGGACGTAATGGGAAGGCTTTGCAGCTCCTTGCCCGTATTGGTATCGAGAACAACCAGCTTACCGTCCCGGCATCCCACAAAGAGACGCTGCCGCTGTTCGTCGAGGGCCATCGTGACATTGACCTTGCCCATTGTGATGGGCCACGTCGCAACGGTGGTGTTTTTGAACCGGTCGAAAACAACGACTGTGTTCTTTGCCTTGTCATTGATGTAGATGCGTGGCCTGTAGGTATCCAGCGCCATGGCTTCGAGCGTATCGCCGTCGATCTTGACGTCTGTGAGCTTCTTATTGCTGCTCGTGTCGATCACGCTGAACATCGAATAGGTCTGATGAACATCCTCACCACCATTGTCGACATACAGATACTTCCGCGAAAGATCATAGCCGATCGAATCCGCGTCCTTAAGAAGAGGGATTCTGGCGATCAGCTTATAGCTTTCACCGTCGTATACCTTCACGCTGCCATCGCCGCCATCCGTCACATAAAGACGGTCGGTATCTTCGCGGTACAGCACTGCATGCGGACGCTCGATTCCGCTGATCTGGTGAACCAATGTCCCCTGAGCTAGATCGAAGACCAGCACGGCCTTGAAATCTTCCGGTGTAGCGAACAGCCGGTTTCTCTTCAGATCGATACCGAAGTGGTCAAAATTTCCTTTAATCGTCGCAGGAAGAGTAATCGTCTGAACATGGCGCAGGGATTCACCCTTTAGCTGCTCAGCGTTGTTACCCGCACCCTGTGCTGAAGCTATTATTCCCGAGAAAATAGTAGATAAGAGAACCGCCGCCAATAACCGCATTAAAGCTGACCTCACGACTTTCATGATCCACAGGATCTTTTCTAAAGTTAGGCTTGCCGTGAGTGTGGCAACGTAACAAGGGCACAAATTTACTATCAAACGCTCTTCAGTGAACGTTCAGGAAGTTCGGCTTCTTACGAGAAAAGCTGCATAACAAAGCGATCGGCATTCCCTCTATAAATTAACTGCATCCATCACCGGAAAATATTGATGTCTCGCCTCGGTCGAACAGACAATGGAATCAAGGGTTTCTATTCTCCCCTCAAGCCCCTCACGGTCTCAGGACAAAGGGAGGCTCTTTCCTGCCGCTGCACCAGAGGAGCGCCAGACCGAATGTAGCGTCCAGCGTTGGACCTTGCTTGAAATGCATGGCGCAGAGGACGTTGTTTACGGTTACAGTGTGATGCTCTTCAAGGTGCTCGGTCATCCAGACTGAAGCAGTGCATCGTTCAAGCAGTATCGCGGCGATCGAATCACCAAAAAACTTGCTGATGAAGCTCTGATGATTTCGCGCCAACGAGCGGGTACTCTCCAAACATTATGTTCTTCTCGGCTCCATCGAACCGATACCGCCAAAGCCAGAACTGTCCACCCAAGGCTGGATGAGAAGACACAGGCCGCCACCATCGGCTAATTTGTATTTCTTGTCCTTCGGCTTTGCGTTCTCGATTTCCTTGATCGTGAGCGACACAGCGGTCTCCAGAGCGGGGCTTTCACTTTCCCCACACTTTGGCTCATCCTACCCCCACATCTTTCCCTACAGAAAAGTCTGGCTGTAGCCGCACGCCTTCGGCCCCTATCGCACCTTATTTCTCGCAAACCACTGTAAAACAAGAACATCCTCGCGTGCGAGGATGTTCAGAGAGGTACGAGGAAGATCGGTAAATGGGTGTATTGGTTGCCCAGGGATTCACGGGCATTGAAAATAAAGGGGATGAACTCATTTTCCACAGCTTTCCCCACACTGTTCCCCACACACGAAATAAGGATTGTTTATCCGATTCGTCGGGCACTTTTTAGCCTAAAAAGATAGGGTGATATAGGGTGATATTGTGTGCGTTGCTCTGGGGGAGGGTGGGCATTCTTACTGCAGTCGATTCTGGGCTCCGCCGGCTTGAGAAGCGAGGAGAGATTCGCTGCGTCCTTTGCAGCATTTACGCCTAGCCTCCGCCAGGGTCTGCCGATACCGTCGATATGCGTTCCACCCACAATCGTTGGAGTCTACGAGCGGCCCAACCGGACTGATCAAAAGCCAAGGCTTGCGCCCTTTGCTGATTCCGTAGAGTGATTCGGGCGAAAGGCACTTACCGTAAGCCCCCCAGGGCCCTGCGCCGTTCGATGATCCCGAACTCGTCATCCAGGCTGTTCTGAGTGGAGTAGGAATCGGCACCGCGATGGAAGAAACACTTGCCGGCTTGATTGCAGAGTGGCGTTTGATTCAAGATCTGAGAGACTGGTGTGCGCCATTCCCTGGATATTTTCTCTACTACCCCAGCCGCCGTAACCAACCCGCAGCTCTATCCGCCCTAGTAAACACGCTGCGATTGTCAGATGAGCCATAGTTCTCGGGGTTTCGCAAAGCACCTCCAAACTCGTTGCGCTTCAGCCAATGGGATCATTGGGGTGGATTGGCCTCCGGCCAATACCGGAATCTGCTGAATGTTGCACTTTGGGCACCCCAGGCGCAGAGCGCGGGACGTACATCGAGAAAACCACCCAAAACGTTGTGGTGCATTCCTGAAATCTCTGCTGACTCTTCCGTACGCTGCCACGCCTGTCCATCGAACCGATAGTAGAAATCGACTTCCTCCCGATCGTTCACAATGCGTAGCGTGGCGCGTTTTGGCACCGAACTTTGATGATCGAAGGTAAGACCGTTTCCAACGCGTACATGAATACCTATAGAGGACAGCGTGATACCGGTTGCATGCTCGGGATTATAGAAAAGCAGCAAGCCCGCTTCGCACCCCGTCTCTATCTCAACCTCGACCTCTACCGTATAAGAGTGTCCGCCAACTGGATTCGTCAGAACAGAGGTATCTTGAAGATTCTTGCCGCGAGCAGCAAGCCGGAGGTAATGCTTAGCTGTCTCGAAACGTGACGGATCATACTCATGCCAGAAGCTCCATTGCAGGCCGAGCTTCGGTGTATCAAAGTCGTCCGACGGATCGGCAAAGGCCTGCTGGCTAGTGCCAGGTACCGGCATGGGAATGGCTGAATCGGCTGCGATCTCTGGTGCAATACGAAACCATCCATCGGCAGTCCACTCAACCGGGAGGAGAAGCAATTGCCGTCCCAGGGTGCGGTACTCATTCTCATAGGAGTGGACGGTCATGTACCACTTTCCTTGCGCAGTATCCACGAGACGCCCATGCCCTAAGTTCAACCAGCGATCTTCCCGGGACTGCGTATGCACAATCGGATTATAGGGAGAGAATTCCCAAGGTCCTTCGGCGTGACGGCTTCGGGCACTGATCACAGAGTGGCTGGTAGCAGGGCCGCCCGTTCCTCCCTCAGCAACATTCAGGTAGAAGTAGCCATTATGTGCAAGCATCTTGGGCCCCTCCAGGCACGTACATTCGATACGTGTGGATTGCGGAATGGTCCAGGGCGCAAAGACAGTGCGTGGTGCTGACTTCACGCTGAGGCCGTCCGGCGCAAGTTCGACCATTTGGCCGCCATTGGTATACAGATAGCGGCGGCCATTCTCAGCGATGTGCGCGGGATCAATGGCGTCAAGGCCAAGATCGATGGGCTCACTCCAGGGCCCTGCAGGGTGAGCGGCGTGGACCACTTGAATTCGATTGTTCGCCGGGAAGTAAATATAGAAATGCCCGTCGTATTCACAAAGATAGGGAGCCCAGATAGTCCCATAATATCGAAGCAACGCCGCAGCGATCGGACGCCAGTTAATCAGATCTCGCGAGTGCCAGATCAGAAGTCCAGGGGCGTAGTCGAAGCTTGAGTGGGTGAGATAGAAATCATCGCCAACTCGGATAGGACTTGCATCTGGATGATCTCCACCCAGTATGGGGTTGTGGTACACCTCTTGCCGTTCTTGACCGAACAACTTTTGAACGTGGGGCTGGAGCGCTAACGTGATGGACGTCACCGAGGCATCGCGAAAGAACCGTCGTCGGGTGATCATTCCTTGGCTTGATTGACTACTGTTTTGCATACTTGCCTTCCCAGTCCACTACCTATGAAAGATCGAGGCTACAGAGCCCTTCACTGTTACCGAATGGAGGCCCTCGTTGATCGACGACCCCAGAAGCCGCCGCGAATTCCCTATTTTCATTGCTGTTCAGGTGTTTGAACCACCTGCAGTACAGCCGAGTCAGGAACGTTCCACGCTTTGGCACCAGAGTGAGAAAGCTTTTTGGCGGCCTCGTCCCAATGAAGTTCGGTGATGTCGTGCTTGCCCTGTTCGTAGGCATACGTGGTCCCATCGTCGGAGTAGAGCGTAAAGTGCGCGCTCACTCCTGGATAAACGCGAATTTTCTCAATGCGCTGCACTTCATTGGTACTCTCGACCGGTGCCCCCAAGGGCAGAATAGAACCTGCCCGGACAAAGACAGGAATCTTTTCTATGGGAGACTGCGCCACAATGCGCTGGCCGCCATGGATTCTTTCATTCGTCCAGAAGTCGTACCAATCGCAACCTGCCGGCAGATAAACAGAACGGGAGGTCGCTCCCTGCTCCGTCACTGGAGCCACCAGCAGCGCTGGCCCGAACATATACTCATCTCCGATATCGGACACGTTCGGGTCATCGGGAAAGTCGAGGAAAAGACCGCGCATAAACGGTGCCCCGTTCTCATGTGCCTGCCACCCCAGGGAATAGATATACGGCATCAGTTGATAGCGCAGACGTAGGTATTTTTCCAGAATTGGTTCGGCCTGCTTGCCGTAACTCCAGACCTCGTTCTGCGGCCGAGTCCCGTGGGTACGGAAGTTCGGCTGAAAGGCTCCGTACTCAAACCACCGCGTATAGAGTTCAGGATAATCGTCATATCGTCCGACGTTATCGCGCGCGTCACTGGGGTCCAGAAGCGGCGTGTGCACCGGTGTATGCGAGTACGGAAGCCCCTGCCATCCACCAATATCGGTGGACCAGTAAGGCATGCCGGACGCGGTAAAGTTGATGCCGGTTGGCACTTGGCGCCTCAAGGTGTCCCAGTTGGGGCTGATGTCCGAGGACCAGAAGATCGTCCCATTATGCTGCGCTCCCAAGTAGCTGTCGCGAGCCAGAATCAATGCACGTTGCTTCATATCAGCACGCATGCCCTTGTAGAAAGCAGCGGTATGGAATAGCGGGTACACATTGAAAAACTGCGTGCCCGGACCGATCTTGAAATAGGAACCGTTGGGTGGCAGATCAGGTTCCGTCTCATCGGCCCAGAAGGAGTCAAACCCTTTATCGACATAATTCTCTTTGATGGTGCTCCAGTACCATCTTGCTGCGTCGGGATTCGTGGTGTCGATATCGGAACCGGCCTTGTCATAGGGCAGTCCGTTGGTGGGTGTGCCGTCAGCCAGATGCTCGAACCAGCCATTCTTCTGAAGCTCATCGTAATAGCGGCTTCCGGGTACAAAACGCGGCCAGACGCTGATCATCACGTGATAGTTCATCGCATGAAGCTGTTTCAGCATGGCGGCAGGGTCAGGCCACGCTTCAGGATCCATATCCATCTGCCCCATCTTCGTGTAGGTAAACCAATCAATCACGAGATCATCGATCGGCAACTTACGGTCGCGGTAGCCTTTCGCCACTCCCATCAACTCAGCCTGCGTCTGGTAACGCTGCTTGGACTGGAGATATCCATAGGCACTCTTGGGAAGCATGGGTACGTCGCCGGTCAGCAACCTGTAACCGCGATAGATCGCGTCGTAGTCTCCAGCAATCACGAAGAAACTGACCCGTTGCCCCACTTGGCTTTTGAAGGTGTTGTGACTATTGAAACCTAGTGAGATGGTCGTCTTTGACGGATTATCCCAGATCAGCCCATAGCCTTTGTTCGTGACCAGAAAGGGAACGCACACACTTTGCCCGGAAGGCGCATCGTAATCGTGGGCGCATTCGATCACATGGCCGCGTCTATCTAAGAATCCCTGTTGATTTTGCCCGAGTCCATAATCGTGCTCATCGTCAGCGGCCGCAAAGCTCGCACCAACGGTGAAGAACGGAGGATCGATGGACCGGCGATCGTGTTCAATCTCGTGGGTGCCATCCTTGTAACTGGGAACGGCCATCTCCCAGTTGTCCATACTTAGCAAAGGCTTACCGTCTGCCATGGCGATGGAGAGACCGACATGACCAGTCGATCCCGAGAAAAATTTGGCAGTCTCAGCCTGCGGCCAAGGCCCCTTGGGTTGTGGCGCCAGCGTCACGGTCAGTGCGGAAGACTTCAGGACGTCTCCCTTTTCTCCGGAAGCCATTGACCAGCCAGACGCTAGTGGCTGTGCGACGATACCGTAACCAGGTGCGGAAACCGCATCCTCCTTGCGCAAACTCAGGCTCACGCGCACGATATTAGGCGCGTAGGGTTCCACCAGTACCGTCGCCGTACCACGGTCAGTCTGAATATGCACGGCCTGAGCGAAACCGTGGCACGCTATGGATGCAAACAAAGTCGCCAACAGGAAAGCAGAGGGGCAGCGAAAGAAAGAGGTACGCAAAGGTTTCTTGTGATTTGTGGAGGTGCAACATAGGCGGAAGCAATCGAGACTTGGGACTTTCAAAATAAACAGGGACATTTCGATCAGTTCCTTCCAGACGTGCGCGTCAACACGACAAGAACAACGTCGTTACTCCGCATAGGCACCGTTACCGTGACTTCGCCATTTTGATTACTACGGAGGATTTGCTCTTTCTCTGGCTGATCGCGGGTTAGTTCGTTCAACTCGCCTATCTGCTTAGCATTCAAATCCTTCGGAGCCCCCATTCGGATGTATGCGGAATACGCATCATTGGCGTCGTATCCCGTGCGAAATAACTTCAAACGATATTGTGTGAGCGGTAGCCCATGCGCGACACGCAATTCGACAGGTTCTGATGGAACCGCGGGAAGCAGTTTTGTGTAGAAAGAGCGGTTGCTAACACTCTGTTGCGGCTGCTTGAAATCCCATATGACTGCCGCGATGTTGCCCCCTTCCACGGCGATCATGGATTGCGCATCGCCGGAGCTGAGAGTGTTTCCCTGCAAGGCATGAAGATACTTATAGGCAAAGAACGCGGGTTTGCGAATCCCATCACGGCTCAATAGTCCGAAGCCCCCCTCGAACGCCGCAGTAGGCGGTCCAGGTTCCTCAAATAGGTCTGTATAAGTCCAATAGCTCATCCCTTGCACGAGGCCCTCACTCGCCTTCAGCTTGCTCAATATGTAGGGTGCGCTCACATACGAGTCATGGATGACATCTCGGGGCGTGTAGCTCGTACTCCACTCTGTGAAGTAGATCGGCAGCTTCGGAAAAGCAGAAGCTTCGACTTGAGCTCTAACTCGACGCACATCGCCAACGATTGCGTCTGGGGATGGCGATAGCTTTGTATCGCTCTTTCCATTTTCATCAAGAAACCCTCCATCGACGCCATAGGTGTGTGTCGACACGAAATCGACCTTGGCCCCGCTCTGCTGAACATGCGCCAGAAATTCCGGAACCCAGTCAGCGCCAGCCGTGGCCGGCCCTCCTACACGAAGTGCCGGATCGATGCGTTTAATGGTGTTAGATGTTTGGTCGAAGAGTTCAAAATAAGCACGCTGGTCTCCGCCTTCCCAGAAGCCCGATAGATTCGGTTCGTTCCATACCTCAAAAAGCCAGGTCTGCACTTCCCTCTGCCCATACTTCTCTTCGACATGGTGGATGAAGGCCGAAACGAGGTTGTTCCAACCCGTGGGGTCCGGGTGCGAGGTATTGCCCTGCCAATAAAAGATCTTGTTGCTTGACGTCGCCAGCGCCTTGGGTGTGAAGCCAAGTTCGACGAAGGGTTTGATGTGCGCTGCGAGCAACTGGTCATAGAGTTGATCGAGCTTGGTCCAGTCATAGGTGGTCTTGCCATTCTCGACGTGAACGATCTCCAGAACATCATGAAAAATCGCATGGAAGCGGATATAGCGAAAACCAAGTTCATCCGTTGTTATCTTGAGTTGTGCCTGGCTATCGCTGCGAATGAGCGTTCCGGGGTAATCAGAACCTACAGAGAGGTCAAAGAAGCGGTCTACCGGCGGACCGATTTGCGCCATGTCAGCGACGATTTGTCGCTTCTCGATCTGCTGTGAATTTGCGCTAGAAGACAGGCTTAGGAATCCGGCCAGGAGCAGCATGGATAGCCTGCAAGAATCCTTGAGGGATGATCTCAAAAGTAGCTCCAATGTTGACTAAGAAGAGCGGAATGCCGCGACCAGAATCTGCACGATGCTCATGGAAGAGGACGCGGCTTGATTCCACTTGGGTGGATGTCACAACCGTACACGCGCGGCAAAACAAAGTTTCGCCGCGCGTGCGGTTGAGCTAGAACGTGTATCTCGCAGAAAGTTCCAGAATTCGCCTGCCGGTCTTGTACGGAGCGGATCCGAAACCTAGTGTGGGGTCAGCCACGCCCTGGTTGAATGCAGTGCCATTAGCGTTTGTAGCGTTGAGCATGTACTGGTTCGTAAAATCGCCGCTAAAAGTCGTCAGTGGAGAATTCAAGAAGTTGAAGGCCGCAATTCGGAATTGAATCGCCTGCTCTTTACCCAACTTGAAGGACTTCTGAGCACTCAGGTCATTGTCCTTGTAGGTTGGACCAGGAAGGAACGGGTAGCGGTAGGGACCATTTTGCAACAAGTTCGGGGTACGGAAGCAATTGCCATTGATGAACTGATGGCTGCCGAGCCCCTGAGCGGGATTACAGATAAGAGTGGGCTGCAAGCTCACGTCCGGCGTTCCCAGATAGACCGAATTGCTGATCGCAATGTAATTCGGGTTCGGGGTGCCGTTTGGCAAATTCTGCTGGCCAATGTTTCCACTTACAGCGAACCCGGGGTTGGTCGTTGTCGTCGGGATGTCTGGCCCAGTTTGAATGGTGGTGATGCCTGACACCTCCCAACCATTTGCGAATGCGCCAATCAACTTGTTGTGGACGGGATTACCTACCATGACGGTATACGACGCGTTGAAGATTTGCCGACGGTCGAATTCCTCCGGACCATAGTTATTCCACACATGGAAGGGATCGGCGGGATTTCCGGCGTTATCGGCTCCACGTATGCCCAACGCATGACTCCAGGTGTAGTTCACGTTGAAGAGAAAGTGGCCGCTCTGGCGCGACAGTCCTGTCTGCAATCCGTTGTAATTCGCGAACAGCACGTGGTTCGGCACATCGATCGCACCATATTGCACGGAAGATGTGTTCAGCGGACGATAACTGTTGACCTGGGCGGTCGATGCCGATGAGCTCGTCGTCGCACAGGTAGCCCCGCTGGGGTTGATCCCAGTCGGCGTCAATACCTGTCCATAGCATGGGCTCGCCCTGTTTGGGTTCGGCCTGTACAGTCCGCCGATCGGAATCGCATTCACGTTATCGAGTGAAATGGTCTGATTGCTGCCGTCGTTCAGCAGAAATCGGCTGTTGTTGCCCACATATCCGAGAAGCAGGTTCATCTTCAACGGTAGTTGCTGGTTCAGCGTGACACTATATGTATCGGTGAGGGGTTGCTCGCGGTCGCCCTTCGTTAATCCATAGAAGACGTTGGGAGTGCTCGTGAGCCCAATTGTGTTGGTGTTCGCCGGTGCGGCGGTGTTATTGATATTGAGATTGCTGACGGCTTTGAGGGAGAGTCCTCCGTTGCCACTCTCGTTGATACTGTTGATGAATTGGCTGTTCTGGACGGCATTCCCGGCAGCGCCTTGTGAATCATGCGCCCGATACTCTCCCCAACCTCCGCGTAACACGGTGGTGCCATTGCCATGAATATCCCATGCTGCGCCAAATCGTGGTTCAACGAAGAAAGGCTCGGACTTATTCCCGGAAAGCGGAAGGCTCGAATCGTAAGCATGCCAGATGAAACCCGGAAAAGGCGTCGCAGCAGATCCGGAAGAAATCAGCGACGGATCGAAAAGCGCGACTCCCTTTTTATAGGAGTCATTCCACAGGCCGAGATGATGAACACGAAGTCCATAATTGACCGTGAAACGATGTTTAATATGCCAGGAATCTGTTGCGAAAAACGCATTATTCCAGAAGTAGAGATTATCTGCCGCCAGAAAATTTTGCTGAGAATATCCGCCCACATAACCCTGGTAGTTGTTGGCCACATAATTCCCGGACGAGATGGCGGTACTACCGTCCACGTCCGTGATTGCTGCACCGGCAACCGGAAAGCCGTACTCGCTGAGGGAGCCATTAGTGGCCGCGCCCGTAATGCGGCCATTGGCGACCAAACGCTCGACGAAAACCCCGAAAATTGCGGTATGGGTTCCCCACACTTTGGTGAAATTATCGCCTCCCTGCGGCGTGAACTTCTTGGAGAAAATTGGGGAAAGAGAATAGTCCGGCGTAAGTTGACGAGGTAGACCGCTCTGATCGTCGTAATTGCCAAGCTGAGGAAGAGGGTGACGGCCATTGGCATAGGCACCCTGGTAGGGATATGCAGTCAACGCAGCGGGGTTCGCAGTCCTGAATGCAGCATCAAGATACGCGAGACTTCCAAAGAGCTGGTTGGTGGCCGTAGGCGAGAGGATGGTCGTCAGGTTCGCCGCCGCGCTTTCGGAGTTGACTGTGCTTAGACCTCCGCCGGGCGTGTTGAGCTCGCCTTGGTTGTAGTAAGGCGTGCCCGGCACACCCGAGGCTCCACGCTCGACCGTGTAGCGCCCGAAAAGATGATTTTTCTCGGACATTGCGATGTCTCCGCGTCCCGTAGCCTCCCAGAGGTCATTGTTGATGAAATTGGTGGCCTGCCAGTTATATGGGTTCGCCAGAGTGGGCGTATTGTTCGGCAGGGGCATGCTATTGAAGATCGCGGCGAAACCCGGATCGGCATAAGAGGAAGGGATTTGCCCATTTGCGATCGAAGTGCCGTCTTTGGCATAAGTCGGCACGGTACTGATGTTTTGGTATGCGCTATTGCCGGATAGTTCGGGGCCAAGATAGTTCTGCAACTCGGTCGAACTGAAATTACCATTACGCATATTCTGTGTCGGGACCAAAGCATGGACCAGAGCACCCGCAGCGCTGCCATAGGCATAGATACTGCGCTGAACGTAATCTTCTGCGCCCGCGAAGAAAGTAAGCTTACGCTTGTGGTTGAAATTGGTGCCCGGGATCAAGACGGGGCCGCCAATAGTGAAACCTGGATAAACCTCATGATCCGGAGACTTGGGCTGGCTCGTGGCCTTGCCCAGAGCGTCGGCGGCATCGAGTTGAGGGGCGCGCCCAAAGGCGTACAGTTCGCCATGGAAGCGATCTCCGCCCGCCTTGGTTACGGCCGAAACAACGACCGGACCGTTGGCCACTTCAGCGCCAAAGTTCGAAACCTCGACCTTCACTTCGGAAACCTGGTCATAATTCACGTTCTGGAGGGCAGCTCCATAATTGCCCGCATCCGTGATGTCGGCACCATCCAATAAGAGGTACACTCCCGAAACGGGGTTCCCGTTGGCCGAATAATTGCCGAGCGCGCCGTTCACGCTCACCTGTGAAGGATCGTAGGCCGAGTTGCTCACGCCTTGGTTGGCGATGGCAAAACCCGGCAGAATCTTGAAGAGTTCGGTGACATCTCGCCCCTCCACCGAAAGATGCTTGATATCATCGGCCGTAATCAAGTCGCTGCGCTCGCCTGAGTCAAGCGGAACATTGTTATTGTCTGCGCTGACAGTTACCGATTCGCTGACCCCACCAGGCGTCAGCAGGAGCGACGGCAAAGTCCGGCTATCGCCCGGATCGAGATGGATACCACTCTCGGTGAAAGTCTTAAAGTTCGATGCCGTGATCGTGATGTTGTAGTCGCCCGAGTTCACGCCCGCAAAGGTGAACGTTCCCGCTCGGTTAGAACTCACGGTGCGTGTCGCCCCACTCAGGGCGTCTCGCAATACGACAGTGGCATCCGGAACAACGGCTCCAGAGTTGTCTTGGACGGTTCCCGATAGCGTGCCGGTAATGACCTGAGCGTAAACTGAGGGGCAGAGCAGCGCTGAGCCCGGGATGAGAAATAGAGAGCTGGCGAGCACACAAGCCCTGAATATACCTGGCCAAGTCACTCTCTTCTTGAATTCAGATTTCATTGTGGTCTCCATGAAGGCACTGCGAAATGGTTCCATTGGTGGGTCTGAAATTTTGAATGACAGCCTCACCCTGAAACGTTCTACAGCGCACAATCAAACGCCTTCAGCGAGACGTTATTCAATGTTCTATACAGTTCCGTTCCTAGAAATGTGTTGACAATAAATAACTTACGCCGCCCATTCGCCCTGTACTATACTTCCGCGATGGGGGATTGCATTGCGAGGCTGTGACTTGTGATTATTGAAGAGCTGACCGACCCTAAGAGCGAGGGGATATCTCCAGAGGAGATAGCCTTAGCCCTGAAACGGATACTGACTAGTCGGTCCTTCCGAACCTCGAACCAGTGCAGCGGTCTGCTTCGTTATATCGTTGAGCACACGCTCGCCGGGGAAGAGAACCTGCTGCGGGAGAGAGTAATCGGCGCCGAACTCTTCGGGCGGGCCGCCAATTACGAGACCAGCGAGGATCCGGTTGTTCGGCTCCGCGTCTCGGACGTGCGGAAGCGACTCGCGCAATATTACCAATCGAATCGAGACCAGCACCGAGTACAGATTGATATCCCTTCAGGAAGCTATCGAGCGACCTTTCATCGGAATGCGGAAGCAGCCGCCATCGCTGTCGCGAAAGAGCCGGGACCCACCGCACAAGTCGTCGCAGAGCCGGTTCCACTACGGGAACTGGCAATTCATTCTGAAGCCATTGCCACGGACCGCACGGAAGACCCACGCATCGGCAGAACTCCCGGTAAAAGATCGGTTCGAACGATCCTGGCCGCAGTTGCTCTTTGTATTCTCCTGTTAATTGGAGCTCTTGCCCTGATCCACGCCAATTCTTCAAACAAAGCGTTCAGAACCTTCTGGGCTCCGTGGATCGCCAACACGAAACCCGTGATTCTTTCTATCGGCAGCAATGCTGTTTACCGATTTCGGTTCGAATATCTGGATAGGTACGCGGAACAGCATAACCTCAAGAATTCGGGCCAGGAGTTTTATGTCCCTCTTCAGAAAGGTGGGACGATCTCGGCTGATGACATGATCCCTGCTTATAACAGTTTTGTTGCGTTGGGCGATGTTGCTGCCGTATCGCGTATCGTGGCTGCTCTCACCCAAGAGAAGAAACCCTTCCAAGAGCGTTTCCCCAACGATGTATCCTTCGCAGAGTTACGGGAGAATCCGTCTGTTTTGATTGGCGGCTTCAATAACTCGATGACCTTGGAACTAACCAAGCAACTCGAATTCGTGATGCGCGGCGGAAACGAGATCATCGATACTTTGGATCCGAAACGCAAGTGGCAGCTAAACACACTCAAGGACCCACCAGACACAGCGGACTACGCGATCATTACGCGCCTTGTCCAACGCAACGGAGATGCACCTTTAATCAGCGTAGCCGGACTAGGACAATATGGAACGCTCGCGTCCGCGGAACTCATTAGCAGTCCGACCAACATCCATCTAATCATCGACCGACTTCCGCAAGGCTGGTCTGACAAAAACCTTCAAGTCGTAGTGCGGATCAGTATTGTCGATTTCAAGGCCTCGGCGTCCGAGGTAGTCGCCTACAAGAGCTGGTAACTCTTCGAAACTCCCCCGGGCATGATTCTGCACGAAGTTTCAACTATTCAACAAGCGCCATCAGTTTTGCTTCGGGGCTGACTGTGGTTCTCCGATAACGATACCGAGTCCGTTTGTTCCCAGGTAGACCTTCGGCACAGTCCCGGGGGTTTTTCGTATCCGATTTATAGCACTGCCCTCGGGCTAATGGAACTCCGAAAGAGCCACGCGAACGTATAGTACCCCGAGTACCTCACGTACGTTACTAGACCGAATCGGTTGTGGCCTCTATGATTGCGAAACTTACCTGGCGTATCTGGCTGGGTCGAACGATATCTGCACGTTAAGACGCATATCGAGTGAGGTCGCGTGAAATTCGTTGCACCCCTGCTGCTCTCGACAGTCGTGTTCAGCTTCGCTGCGCTCGCGCAGAGACCCTCCGACCGGGACCTGCCGAGGATCGATAGAAGCGGTGTCCATCCTGCGCTGATCGTCGAAGGTAAGCCATTCCTGATGCTGAGTGCACAGGTAAACAACTCTTCCGCATGGCAGGGCGAGATGCCGGCAGTGTGGCGCACCCTCAACGATCTCGGTGTGAATACCCTTGAGG
Source organism: Granulicella mallensis MP5ACTX8 (assembly GCF_000178955.2). Classification (NCBI taxonomy): domain Bacteria; kingdom Pseudomonadati; phylum Acidobacteriota; class Terriglobia; order Terriglobales; family Acidobacteriaceae; genus Granulicella; species Granulicella mallensis. The sequence goes on from NC_016631.1 coordinate 4,572,118, forward strand.
CTCCCGTGTACTGGGAGACGCTCGAGCCTGAGGAAGGCAGATTCGACTTTGCGCAGATCGACATGTTGCTCCGTGAGGCCCGGGCTCACAAAAAGCACCTCGTGCTGCTGTGGTTTGGGACCTGGAAGAATGGCAGCCCCGGCTACGCTCCCGAATGGGTGAAGCGGGATCCCGCCCGCTTTCCGCTCTCTCTCAAGGCAGACGGAATGCCGGTATTCTCCCTGTCACCTTTCGGAACGGCGAGCCTGGCAGCCGATGAGCGCGCCTTCACCACGTTAATGCGCCATCTCAAACAATCAGATCCTCAACACACGGTTCTGCTGATCCAGGTGGAGAATGAGACCGGGATGTGGGGCTCCATGCGCGACCACTCCCCTGCCGCTGACGCCGTCTTCACCCAGACCGTTCCAGCCGCTGTGCTGCAGAGCATGGGCAAGGCCAAAACTCATGGCAACTGGTCCGAGATCTTCGGCCAGGACGCGGAAGAATTCTTTTCCGCATGGGCTATCGCCCGCTACGTCCAGCAGGTCGCAGCCGCCGGAAAAGCAGTTTATGGCCTCCCGATGTATGTCAACGCAGCGCTCCGGGACCCGATCCATCCTGGTGGTCCTGGGTCTTTCGAAAGTGGCGGCCCGACCTTCGATGTGCTGACACTCTGGCACGCCGTGGCTCCGTCCCTGGATGGCATCGAGCCCGACATCTACCTGCCGGGTTATGAAGAGAATATGGCTGTGCTTCGCCAGTACTCGGCCGACGGAAATGCGTTGTTCGTTCCCGAAATCGGCAACCGCCCCGAATACGCTCGCTACTTCTTCGCCGCACTTGGCCATGGGGCCTTCGGCTGGTCTCCGTTCGGTATGGACGCCACCGGCTATGTCAACGCACCTCTGGGCGCGGCACACATCGACGCCGACGCCCTTCACCCCTTTGAGCAAAACTACCGCGTCGCCGCGCTCTTCGGCGGCCAGCTTGCAGCGTGGATTCGCGAGGGCCGCGTTCAGGGAATAGCCGAAGACCACGTCCGGCATACCGAAGACATTGTTCTCGGAAACTCCTCCTGGAAGGCGACAGTATCCTACGGCCTACCCAGTTTCTGGACGGACAAACCCGCACCCGGCAATAAGGTTCCGGCAGGCGAAGCACTCATCGTCAACCTGGGCCCGGACGAGTTCCTAGTCACCGGTCTGCACTGCCGCGTAGACTTCTCCTCAATGGTGCAAGGTAAACAACACATGTGGATCTCCGTGGAAGAGGGCGACTACACGCAGGGCATCTGGCACCGCACACGCCTGTGGAACGGCGATCAGACCGACTATGGCCTCAACTTTTTTGACGAACCACAGCTTTTGCGGGTCAGAATCATGTCCTACGAATAACCACTTTTATTCAACCTCCAGCTTTTCCCAGGAAACCACGATGCTGCTTCCGTTGCGCAAACTCTTCACCATCGCACTCTTGCTGGCCACACCCGGTATCAACGCTCAGAAGGCCAAAGCGCCCGCGGCGCCAAAACCCTGGATGGATACCTCCCTAAGCCCGGACCAAAGGGCAGACCTCGTCCTTGCCCAGCTCACGCTCGCGGAGAAGATTCAACTCGTCCACGGCATTGGCTGGGGACCACTGCGCGCAGGCGAGTCCGTACCTGCCGATAATAATGGCGGAGCCGGAGAAGTCGTAGGCATCCCTAGGCTGGGCATTCCATCCTTGCAGCAAGCCGACTCCGCCGTAGGCGTCCGTATGGCCGCGCCGCAGAGCCGCTATGCCACCCTGCTGCCGTCGGTACTTGGAGCCGCCGCCTCATGGGATTCCGAGGCGGCGCATCTCTATGGCGACGTCATCGGTCGCGAGCTTCGCGCGCAAGGCTATAACCAGTCCATCGGCGGCGGCGTGAACCTGGCCCGCGACCCGCGCAATGGCCGCCTATTCGAGTACCCCGGGGAAGATCCGTTGCTGGCTGGCGTTACCGTCGGACACGTCATCCAGGGCGTGCAAGCCAACGGCGTGATGGGAGACATCAAGCACTTCGCCCTGAACGACCAGGAGACTGGCCGCACCGTCGTCGACGTACACATGCCTCATAAGGCCGCTCGGGAGAGCGACCTGCTGGCCTTCGAGATCGGCATCCGGATCGGCCAACCGGCCTCTGTGATGTGCAGCTACAACAAGGTCGACGGCGACTGGGCCTGCGAAAACGAGTGGCTGCTCAGCCATGTCTTGAAGCAGGACTGGAAATATCCCGGCTTCGTCGTCTCCGACTGGGAGGCGACCCATACAACCGTCAAGGCCGCTCTGGCCGGGCTCGACATGCAGATGCCGGGCGATGAGCACTTCGGAAAACCGCTGGAGCAGGCCGTAACCTCCGGGCAGGTACCGATGGCGCGCCTGGATAATATGGTTCACCGTCTTCTGCGATCCATGTTCGCTGCGGGAGTTATCGATCGTCCGCCAACGCCGCGCACGGTCGTGGACCCCTTCCGCGGCCGCGACGATGCTCAGCACATTGCAGAGGAGAGCATCGTCCTGTTGAAGAACAACGGAACACTTCCGTTGAACCCGCAAAACCTTCATTCCATCGCCGTGATCGGTGCCCATGCCGACCGCGGCATTATGTCTGGCGGGGGCTCGGCGCAGGTCGATGCTCCTGGAGGCAACGCGCTCGATCCGTCGCGCCCCAGCAAGTGGGGTGAGCCCGTGTACTTCCCCTCAGCGCCGCTTCGTTATATTCGGGAACACGTCCCGGATGCGACCGTTCGCTTCGATCCGGGCACGGACCCTGCCTCCGCCGCAAGACTGGCTAAGAGCGCGGACGTAGCGATCGTCTTCGCCGACCAGTACATGAGCGAAGGTGGCGACGCGCCGACGCTATCGCTGCCCAACAACCAGGACGCCTTGATTCGCGCCGTGGCTGCGGCCAATCCACACACTGTTGTCATCCTCATCACGGGCAATCCGGTCTCCATGCCCTGGGTCAATCAAGTCGCCGGCATTCTGGAAGCATGGTATCCGGGCATCGCCGGAGGACAGGCTATTGCGAACCTGCTCTTCGGTTCGGTGAACCCATCGGGCAAACTGCCCATCACATTCGCGAAGTCGGAGGCCGATCTTCCTCATGCGCGCATCTTCGGCATGTCCTACCAGATAGCGAACGGTGGCCTCCCAGAGCACTGGATCTCTGAAAATAAGCGCGAAAGCTTTCCCGCCAACTATACGGAAGGCGTGCGTTTCGGGTACAAATGGTTTGATTCCGAAGACAAGGAACCCCTTTTCGCCTTTGGATATGGCCTGTCCTACACCACGTACAGCTACACTGGCCTGAAGGTCAATGCTGCCGGCCACGCGGTCACCTTTACCCTGACCAACACCGGAAAGCGCGACGGTACCGAGATATCACAGGTCTACGTCCAGCTCCCCCTCGCAAGTGGCGAGAACTTTCGTCGCCTTGCAGGATGGCAGCGTGTTTCGCTCAAAGCGGGAGAAAACAAGACCGTGACCATAACACTCGAGCCTCTCGCATTTGCCAGCTTTAGTGAGCAGAAAGACGCCTGGCAATGGCTCGACGGCGAATATGTTGTTTCGGTCGGAGGCTCGTCACGCTCTCGTCCGCTCGAACGCAAGACTTCACTGAGGTGATCCTATCCAAATTGATGGAAAAGATTAGCAAGACGATTTCCAGGAGACCTGTATCTTAACCTTTGATCGACGTCAAGATACGTATCGCAGGCATGAAACGAATGATCAACAGAAAGGTTCACCCCATCACATGGCAATCGCAGGCATCAGCAGCACGCGCAGTTCCTCCTATGGTCCAGGCACCACAAATTACAGTGCGATGGCGATGGTCACCACGTTGTTCTTCATGTGGGGATTCTGCACCGTTTTAAATGATGTGCTGATCCCTCACCTGCAAGGCATCTTCTCGCTCAGCTACCTGCAAGCGTCCCTCATCCAACTGGCGTTCTTCAGCTCCTATTTCATCTTTGCGCAGCCTGCTGGCAAGCTGGTGGAGTGGGTCGGGTACCAGCGCACAATGGTAATCGGACTGCTGGTCATGGGCATGGGAGCCTTGCTGTTCATCCCTGCTGCCACGACGGTGACGTATGGCTTCTTTCTGGGCGCGCAGATCGTCCTGGCGGCGGGTGTAACCATGCTCCAGGTTGCGGCAAATCCGTACGTAACGATTCTCGGTCCAGCAGAGACAGCTTCGAGCCGCCTCAATCTCACACAGGCTTTCAACACTCTTGGCGACACCGTCGCTCCCTATTTCGGCAGTATTCTCATTCTCGGTGGAGCGGCTGTTGCCGCTAAGAACGCCGCGTTGAACCACGGAGCCGCTCTCACGCGGGCCCAGCAAGCAGCTTCCGTCAAACTGCCCTATTACATCCTTGCAGGCATATTGATCCTGCTCGCAGTGGCCATCGCTCTGTATAAATTCCCCCGACTGGAAGTAACGCAAGACTTCAGGCCCACGAGCCAGGAGCATCACAAAGACAGCATCTGGAATCACCCGCACCTCTATCTCGGTGCCCTAGCCATCTTCATCTATGTTGGGGCTGAGGTTTCTATTGGCAGCTTTCTAGCCAAGTATCTTGCAGACCCGAAGATCGCCGGCTTGCCTCTTGAGCGCGCCGCAAAGATGGTGGCCTTCTATTGGGGAGGCATGATGGTTGGACGCTTTATTGGCTCCTACCTGATGCAGAAGATCTCCGCCGCAAACATGCTCGCTCTGAGCGGAGTCGGCGCTGCGATTCTGGTGTTCAGCTCTCTGATTGGAACTGGCCACTTTGCGGAGATCACGATCTTAGCTGTCGGCCTGTTCAACTCGATCATGTTTCCCACAATTTTCACTCTCGCCGTGGCCGAACTGGGCCCACTCACCGGCCGTGGATCGGGATTGCTGGTTCAAGGGATTGTTGGAGGCGCGCTGATTCCGCTCCTCATGGGCTATCTCGCGGATCACTTTGGCATCCACCGGTCACTCGTGCTGCCCCTGGCTTGCTACTTCTTCATCATCTATTACGGTTGGAGAGGTCATAGAATCTTTCCTTCAGAGCCGAAGGGGCACTTCGACATTGCACCATCGATCTAAGCGCAGGGGCGTATACCGACAGGCGCGCGGTCTAAACCACACACGCAATGCGGAAGCTGCTATAGGGCAGCAGATTTGCTTGCCTGGTACGAGATCACCCGTTACAAATCCCCAAGCGACTTTGTTTTCGCTGCCAGCAGCAATCGGGCCGGCAAGAAAAGGGGAAACAGCCGATCTGACTACCGACCGTGATGCGATATCACATCCAGCCGGTAGTCAGGCGACTGGGCATCACAAAAAAGATCTCGAGGCATACGTTGGGTTACCCGAGAGGTCGTACTGAACACTGGTATCCTCTTGCCAACTCTGGGTTACGTAGTTCTACCAGTTCGTGCCTGCTATCCGGCCCATAACATCGTAACGAAACTGCGTACACGAGAGGCCCGGAGTAATCTCTTGCGTCAACCTACCGATACCGTTTGCCCCTGGCCTTAGGTCAGGATAGCGACCGTATTCCCGCGATCCGGTGAGGTCTTCGATGTCAGCCGATTCAGCACATCGTATTTGCAGGTGATGGTCATTCCATTGGCCTCGGTCTTGTAGAGCAGGTTGCCGTTCAGGCCATAGCCATTGTGTTGGCAGCCTGCGACAGTGCGATCTCCCTGCCCGTAACATACAGTCCCTGTCTCCAGATTGGTTGCCGTTATCAATTAGCTGAGGAGAATCGGCAATTGAGAAACTAGTCAGATTGAACTACCTACGATCTTCTGAGGATGGCAATTCGACTGAGTACAAATTTCCGGTTCCCACACGGAGTTCAATCAAAGGGGAGCCGTCGGGCGTGATGCCGCCTAAGAAGTAGCTCTCAGACGTGGGCGACCCGAGCTTTGAGAGATCGGCGACAGTCTCTACTTTGCCATCCATAATGGCCGAATCTGGCTGGGCAGCTCTTGCAGCCGTTCGTGGGCATCGGGATGACGTTGCGGGTGATACAGAACTGCAAGATTGCCCTGTAACTCAGTGGTTTGTAGAGTGGCTTTCGCAGCGAGCGGATCATCTCGCCGCAGGCAGGCGACGAGACGGTCTCGCCGCAATTCTTCGATGTGTAGATCCGGATGCCGCAAGGGCAAAGTCACGAAGGCGGATCGTACCCCAACTTATTCCCCAAAGAAAAGGGTGGCTATGATCGCACGCCCTCGGACGTGCTCGCACACTATTTCCATGTAAGCTACTGCAAAACAAGAACATCCTCGCGTGCGAGGATGTTCAGAGAGGTACGAGGAAGATCGGTAAATGGGTGTATTGGTTGCCCCCCAGGGATTCGAACCCCGATTGGACGAGTCAGAGTCGTCAGTCCTACCATTGAACGAGAGGGCAATGCTGGTTGTACGGCAGCTGCAGGCTCGGCGGGAGCCACAATCAGCCGCCTTATTGAGTGTACGTTGCATCGCCCATTGGGTCAACAGCTTGGCCCTACTCCTCGCGCAGAACCTCCAGCGGTTTCTGGCCAAGGATCCGATGGCTCGCCAGCCATCCTGTAGCCACAGTCAGCGCAGCCGTTGCCGCCCATGCTCCGAGGTTCAGCCAGGGCTGAAAATGATACTCAAAGTGCAGAGCATGAATCAGAATCAGGCGCGCCAGCAGGTTCGCAAATACCAGGCCCACCGCACCCGCGACTAATCCCAGCACCGCAAACTCGATAGAGAAGATCGTGGCGATACGTACGCGAGTGGCACCGAGCGTCTTCAGCACGACGACCTCACGGATACGGCGGTAGCGCGTGCCCGCAATAGAGCTTGCCAGAATCACGATGCCCGCAAAGATGCTGAACGCCGCAAGAAACTGGATGACATAGGTGATCTGCAGGATCACCTGCCGCACCGTCTCCAGCGTGGCCGCAACATTGATGACCGTAATCGTGGGATAGTGCTCATACAACGCGCGCTGCAGCAGCGCGGTGGCAGCCGCATCACAATGCACACCGCCATACCAGACCACAGGCAGTCCGGCGAGCACGGGCTGCGGCACAACAAACTCTGCGCGCGAAGACGCATGACGGCTATCCGGCTCGTAGATCGCGGCAACCGTCGCGGTAAACTGCGTGTCCTGCGCCGCAAAGGTCATCTGCTGCCCGGGATGGACGTGCAGATGATCCGCTGCCTGCCGAGCAATGGCCACCAGCGGATGCTGCACAGAGTCCGCCGACTGTTGCGTCGTCCACCACTCGCCCTCTACCACCTTGTCGCCAAGCGGAGGCGCATCGGCGGTTGCCGGCCACGTGATGTTGATCGACTGCAGCACGCGGCGCGGCAGGTGTTGCAGCTTGAGCTGTGAAGCCGGCACACCATCAATCGACAGCAGGCGCGAACCAACGACGGGGAGGATCTCCGGTGTGCCTTGAACGCCAGACTGATGCGCAAGCAGGGAACGCACACCCGCCACTTCGTCCGTTGCGATGTCGAGAAGAAAAATATTCGGCAGATTGGCAGCCGTTGAAATCTGCATCTCCTGCACAACAGCGCGCTGCGCAATGTAGACGGCCACAATCTGCATAACGCCAAGCCCCAGCGCAGCCAGCAGCGCGGCGGATGGATTGCCGGGGCGATAGAGATTCGAAAGACCATGCCGCACCGCCGAGGGCAGATGCAGTCGTGTGCGACCCAAAAACACGCGCAGAAAATACAGCGTCAGCCACGACATCGCCAACAGAACCAGCAGTACCAACGCCAGCCCCGCCGCGAAGTAGCCGCCCACTTGCCGTGAATCCGATACGCGCGACGCGATCAGCGTGAGGCACACAAGAATAAGAACAATCGCACTGAGTTGTGCGAGCGAGCCACGCAGTTTGCGCGCCAGCCGGGCAGTGAATGGATCGTCGCTGGTCTCAACTGCTCTGCGCAGAATCAGGATTGGACGCACGTTGCGGATATCCAACAACGGCGGCAAGGTAAAGAGCAGCGTAGTCAGCAGGCCCGCGCCCAGACCAGTCGCAAACACACGAGGATCAAGCCGGAAGTCCGGCGTGAGGTGCAGCAACTTCGCAAGAAAGAGCGGAAACGAAAGCTGCACACCGATACCGAGCACAACACCGAGCAGGCCTCCGCCGAGCCCCAGCAGCAGCGTCTGCAGCAGATAGATCTTCATGATCTGCCCGGAACCAGCACCCAGCGACTTCATAATCGCGATGGAATCGAGCCGCTGTTGCAGATGCGCGCGCATGGCCATCGCAACGCCCACCGCCCCGAGCACCAGAGCCACCAGCGACATCAGGGTGAGCAGTCCAGTCGCGCCGTCCAGCCCTTTCGTAAGAGCAGGATTAGCCTCTCGATAGTCCGTGATCTGCGCTTCAGGCAGCAGCGTTTCAAGCTGCGTTTTGAGCGCAGCCACGACATCGTCAGAGCTTGCACTTCCCTGCTTCGTGGCCGGAAGCTTGAAGAGATAACGCCGCGCCGCGTGCGATCCAGCAGCCAGCAATCCCGAATCCACCAGGGCCGTCTGCGAAAGCAACACCCGCGGCCCGGCAGCAAACGAACCCGAGAGTCTATCCGGCTCATCGACCACCGTCGCAACAATGCGATAGGTATGCGTGCCGAGTTTGACGGAGTCACCGATCTTCAGATGAAGACGCAACAGCAGGTCGTCGCCAACAGCGACAGTCGCAGGCGTCAAAGCCTGGGCTATGGGCATCACCGGGGACAATACAACCTCTCCGTAGAACGGATACTTCTCTGGATCGACGGCCTTCACCGAAACCAGAAGAGGATCGAGCGAGGCTGTGGACGAGGCCATCGAAAGCAGTTCAGTAACAGGACTCTCGTCTCCACCGGCGGCAACGAGCTTATCCAGGCCAGCCTGTTCCTGCGGGGTAAGTTGCTGCGTTGTGCGCGCGGAGACATCCGCCGCCATAATGCTGCGGGCACGTAGAAGGAGCATCGTGCGAAACGAAGACGAGAAGCCGCGCACGCCCGTGAGCGCGGCGACGCCGATAGCCACGGACAACAGAACAAACGTGAACTTGCCACGCGAAGATCGAAGTTCGCGAGCGGCAATACGGGCGGCGGTGGAATAGCTGAGGCTGGGCATCCGTAGTATTCCCTTCCTCAGAGCTGTGTTGCGACAGGAGATTGTCGGTGATCGCTGACGACCAGACCGTCACGCAGTGTAATGACGCGGGTCGCGTAATCGGCCAGCGCAGGATCATGCGTAACGAGCACCAGCGTCGTGCCCTCAGCGTGATTGAGCTGGAGCAGAAGATCGAGCACATGCTTACCGTTGGAGGTATCGAGGTTGCCGGTAGGTTCATCGGCCAGCACGATCGGCGGACGCAGAATAAACGCCCTCGCCAGGGCAACGCGCTGCTGTTCCCCGCCGGAGAGCTGCACCGGATAGTGGTCGAGCCGCGACTCCAGGCCAACCGACACGAGCAGTTGCCGCGCACGTTCCAGGCCCGCCTTGCGGTCGCCGGATTCATCGTTCAACTCGTAGGGCAGCAGCACGTTCTCCAGCGCAGTCAGCGTGGGGATGAGCTGATAGCTCTGGAAGACGAAGCCGATGGTGCGTCCCCGCAGCTTTGCGAGCTTGTCTTCTGGCAGATAGCTGATGGCTGTGCCGTTGAGATGCACGTTGCCGGAGGTCGGATTATCGAGCCCCGCGAGCAAGCCGAGCAGCGTCGATTTCCCCGAGCCCGAGGCCCCCATGATGGCGGCAAACTCGCCCTTATCGATGGTGAAATCGATGCCCTTGAGGATTTCGACCGTGGTGGTTCCCGTCCGCAGCGACTTGCGCAGAGACTCGACGACGATCATGGACGATGAGGAAGCTGACGGAGTTTCGAGCAAAGCGGCGGGCCCTCTGGGTAGAATCGACTTGTGCAGCGACTCAATATGCTTCCTATCTTAGCTGTGCTCTGCGCATCCCTGGCGCTCAGCGGCTGTAAGTCCGACACGGCCGGGCCGGCAGAGACAAGCCAGAACACGCAGCAGCCCGTCCCGCAAAGGCCCGTGGCCGCCGCTCCGGTATCGGATCGCCCCGTCATCGTCTGTTTCGGCGATAGCCTGACCGCAGGCTATGGGACAGACCCCGGCCAGAGCTATCCGGATTATCTTCAGCAGAGGCTCGACGACGCAGGCTTTCACTATCATGTCGTAAATGCCGGGGTAAGCGGCAACACCACAAAAGACGGCCTGAACCGCATCGCTCGGGTAATCGCGCAACATCCCGAACTGGTTGTGGTCGAATTTGGCGGCAATGACGGTCTACGCGGCCTGCAACTCGAACAGACCCAGCAGAGCCTTGCGAGCATCGTCGAACAACTGCAGGCCAGCGGTACCAAAGTCGTACTCGCCGGAATTACCCTGCCCCCGGACTACGGTCCCGATTACATCGCAAAGTTCAACGCGATGTATCCGGCACTGGCGAAAAAGTATCACGTGCCGCTGCTCCCGTTCTTGCTACAGGGAGTGTACGGCGTGCCCGGCGACATGCAGGACGACAGCACTCATGCCACTGCAAAGGGCAATCAGCAGGTTGCGGTCAATGTCCAGCGCTTGATCGAGCCTTTGTTGAAGCGCTAAGCCACCGACAGACAGACGCTGCAAGAATCTGCACTTGCTTTTGCCGTTGCCTGTTTTTCGCCGTCATCCTGAGCGGTACGCGAAGGCCCCCGCATTGGGGCCACCACAGACGCCCGCACCCACCAAGGGCGCCCGGGCACGATCTCGCGGTTCTCACCCATGTCTCGGTGCCACCACGAATGCGGGGGCCCTTCGGCTACGCCTCAGGATGACGGCGAAAAACAAGCAGCAACAAAAACTACGCAAGCACCACAATCGGCTGCATCAACGTACCTGCAATACGCCGAGCGATCGCAATCATTTCGCGCGGCCCCGTAAAGACCTTTACCAGCGACGCCTGCGAAAACTCCGGCACATTCACCTGCATCCCGTTGCGAATGCGGCCTGCCGTCTGCTCATCCACCGTGACCGAAGGCATCTCCGGCAACAACGTGCGCGGGTGCGGTAGTCGCGCCTCGATCTCAGCAACGTTTAGCGTCTTCAGATCGTCAACCGTAATCGCCTGATCGAGAGTAAAAGCGCCAGCCTGTGTACGTCGCAACGACGAGAGATGCGCTCCACAACCGGCAAACTGTCCAAGCTCATGGGCTACCGAACGCACATAGCCACCCGCTGAAACATGCATCGCAAAGTCAGCAGTGTCGCCTTCAAGACCCTTTAGCTCAAACGAGTGGATGCAGATGCGAGCAGGCTTTACTGGAACTTCTTTTCCCGCGCGTGCGAGCTTGTGCGCAGGAACACCGTTGATCTTCTTCGCGGAGAAGACCGGCGGCATCTGGTCCATCTCCCCATGGAAGTGCTGTGCCAGCACACGCAGCTCGTCGAGCGACTGCGTCAATGCCTGCGGCTCGGCCGCAGGTGTGCCTTCGGCGTCGAAGGTATCCGTAGCAAAGCCGAAGCGAATATCGCCGGTGTATTGCTTTTCCGCCTGGCCAAAAAACTGCGCCAGGCGTGTGTACTTGCCGAGCAGCAGCGGCAGAACCCCCGTAGCCATCGGGTCTAGCGTGCCCAGGTGTCCAACGGAGCGTTCGCCTGTAGCGCGGCGCACAATCGAGACGACATCATGAGAGGTAATACCGGCAGGTTTATCGAGAACGAGGAGACCATTCATGCAGCTAACGCCGCCGTTCGACGAGTGAGAGAAACTCGTTGCGCGTCTGCTGCTGCGATTTGAAGACACCGAGCATCGCACTGGTCACCGTGCTCGAACCTTGCTTCTCGACGCCACGCATCATCATGCAGAGATGCTGTGCCTCGACAATGACACCCACACCCTGGGGCTGAATCGCATCTTCGATGGCCTGTGCGATCTGTTGTGTCAGGCGCTCCTGCACTTGCAGGCGGCGCGCGAAGACATCAATGATCCGCGGAATCTTGCTGAGGCCGATGACCTTGCCGTTCGGCACATAAGCCACGTGGGCTCTGCCGAAGAACGGCAGCAGATGATGCTCGCACTGCGAGTAGAACTCAATCTCTTTGACGATCACCATCTCGTCGTAGTGCACGTCAAACAGCGCACCGTGCAGCACCGCGTCGATAGATTGCGTGTAACCCTGCGTCAAAAATGCCATCGACTTTTCCATGCGCTTCGGCGTATTCAAGAGCCCGTCGCGCGAGGGGTCTTCGCCAATGCGGGTCAGTAATTCGGCATAGATCTGCTGCAGGCTCGCACTCGCGAGCGTAGGGTTGGAAGATTCGGCAGATGGCTTACTGCTCTTCTTGGTCATGGGGGTCTGTTTACAGCCTTTCAATATCGCTCGTGAAGGATTCGCAATCTTACTCTTCGTGTTGTATCTTTGCCCCTTCTCCGAAGTAGTCGAAGGAGTTGTTGCCGGTCTCTTCCACGCGGACGCGCTCGAGCTTCGCATACGGATACTCGGCAAACATGCGCCATAGTTCAACACATACATTTTCCGTACTCGGCACCCGGTCGCGGAAGAACTCCAACGAGTTCAAGTTCGCGTGGTCGAAGTGTTCGAGCAGTTCACGCTGCGCAAAGCTGTCGAGGTCGGCAAGGTTCGTCACCATGCCCGTCGCCACATCCACTGGGCCGGAGAACGTAACCTGCGCAATGTAGTTATGCCCATGCCCAAAGGGGTTGTTGCACTTGCCGAACATCTCCCGATTCTGCTCGGGCGAAATAGCATCGACGTGCAGGCGGTGCGACGCCGAGAAGCGATAGCGGCGGCTCAGATGGGCAATCGGGCCGTTCATGCGCCTTCTCCGTAGAAGTCAGCAAAGAGTTCGGGCATCTCGTAGACGCGCACACGATGCAGCTTCGCGTTGGGAACCTTGCCGTCGAGTCTGCGCCAGATCGCAATCGCAATGTTCTCTGTCGTGGGGACAGCGGTCTTGAACTCGGGAACTTCATGGTTCAGGTGGCGATGGTCATAGACCGAGACGACCTCCTGCTCCAGGATGTCCTTCAACTGCTTCAGGTCGACGACAAAGCCCGAAACAGGATCAACCTCGCCTTCGACCGTGACCTCCAGTGTGTAGTTGTGGCCGTGGCCCTGGCGATTGGCGCACTTACCGAAGACACGAAAGTTTTCGGCTTCGGTCCAGGAGTCGTTCCAGTAGAAGTGAGCAGCGGAGAAGTCGGCTTTGCGAGTGAGCAGGATCATAGGATTCAGTAAACAGTTAAGACTACATCGAGATAGTTGGATGCGCGAAGAGATTGTCGCGCTTCAACGGCCGGTGCGATACTCCCTGCCCTTCCACGTGACCTGGTGAAACAGCTTGTGTTTCATCCAGCTGCGGACCAGCAGCACGATAAACAGCGGTAGGGCAAACACCGAGAGCGAGCAGTTCAAAAAGCTGAAGTTCGACCGCGCGACACGACGGGAGTACCGCAACAGCGTCCTCGCCCAGAGCAGGAGAATCGCTATCTTCTGCCACAGCACAAGATAGGACAAAGCAAAGATCAGTAGCGGCAGCAGAAGCAGGGCCAGATCCAGTAACCTCCACGCAGCCAGTGCCAGCGCGTGCGGAAACAGCAGGACTAAATTCTTCGTCCACCCCTCGACCATGTCGCTCAATCCGCGATACATGCGCGTGCTAAGGGCGTCAGGCGCATAGCGGAAGCGCAGACCCCGTTTGGAACGCTTGATGCTGTAGGCCAGATCGACATCCTCAAGGACCGAACGCCCCACCACGCGATGCCCCCCCACCGCAAAGTACGCCTCGCGCTCCACCATCAGAAACTGTCCGTTGGCAGCCGCGATGCGTTTATCCGGGTCGTTAACCTGATCCAGCGGGTAGACGCTTGCCAGCTCCGAGAAGACCAGCGGCATCAGAGCTCGCTGCCAGAAGCCTTGAACGATCTGCTGTGGCGAGTAGGAAAGCAGCGCCACCTGATGCTTTTCAGCCTCGTGCAGCGCACGGACAAGATCGCCGGACTCGTGCACGGTATCCGCATCGGTAAAGAGCAGCCAACGGCCACGGGCCTGCTGCGCCGCAGCCCAGCAGGCGTTGGTCTTGCCCGTAAAGGCGCGCTGAGTGGCACGCAGCTCCAGCGGCGGAGCCTCGATCACCCGCACCCCCGCATGCTGCGTGGCGGCTTCCGTCGCAATCGCCCGTGTGCGGTCTTTGGAGTCATCGTCAACGACAATCAGCTCCCAATCGTGGTCCAGAGGGAAGAACTCGTCGGCCTGCGCCAGCAGCGAGGCCAGGCAAGCGGGGAGACTCTGTTCCTCATTGCGGGCAGGAACGATGACGCTCAACCGCAGCGCAGCTTCGCCCTCTTCCTTTGTCCGCACAGGCACGACGACCGGCTCATCCATAGGAAGTCCAAAGATCGGACTCAACTTCTGGCCCGCAAAAGACCGCGAACCACCGTCCGAGTTGGGTTCAGGCAGCATAGATTCGTATTATAGGAAGTGATGACACTTCAGCGCGCAATACGGACCCTGGCAGCGGTGGCGGCAGTGACGCTTTTGAGCGCAACCGGCTGCGACCGCAATGAGCACCCGGGCCAGCTCGGCAACACCGCGCCGACGTTTCACATCAGCGACGGTCAGCAGTCCGTGGATCTCGCCAAGCTTCGCGGCCACGTCGTCCTGCTGAACTTCTGGGCGACCTGGTGCGCGCCCTGCATCGAGGAGATGCCAAGCCTCGAAGCCCTGCAACAGCAACTGCCGCAGGTACAGGTCGTCGCCGTCGCCACGGACGATGATTCCAGCGCCTACAAGAGCTTCCTGCAGCGCCGCCCCGTCCACCTGTTCACCGTGCTGGACAGCGCTCAGGAGTCCAACTCCCTCTACGGCAGCTTCCGCTTCCCCGAGACCTACGCCATCGACAAGAACGGTGTCGTCCGGCGCAAGTTCATCGGACCGCAGGACTGGACCAGCCCCGAGATCGTCGATTTCCTCAAAAAACTGGCCGCCTGAGCTCCCGACAAAGGCATTTCGACCGGGCACTGCTAAAATTTCCCTATGACTCAGCTTGATGTAATGTATCGCTACGGCGCCGCGCCCACTGAGGCCGCCATGATGGCTCTGGGACGGATTCGCGAGGTCTACGGCATTCGGAAGATGGAGTTCAGCGAAGCCGCGAAGACCGTGCGCCTAGAGTATGACGCCACCCGCCTTACCGAACCTATCGTGCATCAACTGCTCCGCCGGTCCGGCCTGGATGTCGTGGAACGCGTCTCGCTGATTCCCCCTCAGCCTGTACCCGAGCCGGTTGCCGCCCCAGCCGCAAGCTAAGCGCTCCTTGTAACGCCCAGGGTATCTGCCGACCGTATAATTCTCTGCCAACGAGGCAGAGCTGTCTTCGGATAGCGGTTCCGGCTTCGCATCCCAACACGAGGCATTACAAGTGGCTATTACGCGGCAGGTTATTACCTCTCTCGGACGAGACGGCTCCGATCTACTCGGCAGAAAAACAGTTGCCATCAAGATCATCGATGAGAGCATCGTCAGCGGCTCGCTGCTCACGGTCGAGAGCAATCACTTTTGTGTTCTGAAGTCACGCGGCGCTGTTTTGTCCGTTTACGAGACCGGCCAGTACTCCATTCAGACTCCAGACAAGCCCCTGCTCGGGTCCATTGCACAGGGCTTCTTCGGTGGCTCGTCGCCCTGGGTGTACGAGGTCATCTACATCAATCGCAGCAAGCTGCTCCTGAGCAGCGTTGGCATCGCGACCAGTAAAGAAATGGCCGAAGTCCAGTACCAGGTGGACTACTACATCCACATCGATAGCACCGATGACGCACTCGACCTGATCACGCATATGCCCTTCGACGGCATGGCGATCTCAGCCAGCGAAGTAGCCGAGTACGCCGGCCCCGTCGTGGAACAGGCCATTAACCAAATCATCCAGGTCACCCCGCTCGAACAGATCAACGAGCGCGTGCATGACATCGTCGAACTCATCAAGGAACATCTGGCAGCCACTCTCAAGATCTACGGCATCGCGTTGAACGACGTGAAGCTGCTGATGCTTCCCAAAGATGCGCGGATGCGTGAGCTGATCTCGCTGAAGGCCTTCGGCCTCGAGCCCGAGCAGGCCGTGCGCTACTACCTGGCACTGCAGATGGCGGAGAAGGGCCTGATCTCCGCTCCCAACGCTGCCGCGGGACTTCCGTTCAATATCGGTGGCTCTGCGCTGGGCTCCTTCAATCTGGATAAGAACATGAATCTCAAGTAACAAAACTTGTACCGAAGAGCCCCGGATCATCCGGGGCTCACCTTTTAGGAACAGGGGTTTGAAGATGTCGGCCTTTTATCTAGCCAATGAGTTCGAACAGCTCGCCATCAATCTTTTCTACGGTTGGGGCTATAACTTCTATCGCGTCGAGAACCAATTGCGCACCGACGACCTGCTGGTCCGCAGCAAGGTCAGCGAGCTGCTTGCCGACGCGCGCACCGACGTCGTCGATGCCGGGATCAAGTATCGCCACGAGCATCTGCCGCCTCCGACACGCGAGAACCCCTTCCCCAACGCGGATGCCGTGCGCACCGCCAAAGCCATCGACGAAGTAGCCGCCACGCTAACCGCTGTGGCCGCGCAGATACGCTCCGCTCCGGCGCCGGAGAACGATCGCATGTGGCAACGGCATCGCAACGAAGCCCATACATTGTCCCAGCTCGGCGAGGTGGACAAAGAGATGGTGGTCATCGCAGCCGCTCTGCGTTCGAAGACTCAAAACAGTGGCAGCGCCTGGATCATCGAGAACCTCAGCGAGATTCATTCAGCCACGGACGCTCTGCAAGCCGTTCTGCGCAAACGTGCGGATTTACTGAGGATCTAAGCACCAGACTCTTGTTAGTTTTTCGTCGTCATCCTGAGTCCTGAGCGAAGTCGAATGGACGAAGGACCCCCGCATTTTGGGCCACCCATGCACCTCGCACCACCCAAAACGAAAGCGCTCGTCAGCTTCTCCACAGCATGACGACGAAAAACCAACAACACAGTTGCCTCATCCTCTTTCATCGGTTATTCTTACTTAGTTGCGTCATTGCAATGTGCGCCCGTAGCTCAGCTGGATAGAGCGCCTGGCTACGAACCAGTAGGTCGGAGGTTCGAATCCTTCCGGGCGCACCATACCCCTTCCAAACCCACACTCTTCCAATTAGCCTTCCCTGCCCTTACGCAGAGAGCCTTGCCACGCCTCGCCAATTGACGACCGATTTAGTCCGCATTAGAATCGAGCTAGAAACGACGGAAGTTATAGCGTCGCGAGCGTGGGTGCCAACTGGCTCGCCCAGCTAGGAAGACTGGGATGCTGCAAGCCTTTATCATCACGCTCCGCGAGGGTGTCGAAGCGGCGCTGATCGTCGGAATTATCTTCGCGTACCTCGACAAAATTGATCGCCGCGAGCTCAAGAAAACTGCCTTTGTGGCCTTACTTTCGGCTGTCGCAGCCAGCATTGGCGTCGCGATCGTCATCTCACGCACCCAGTTCAATGAGGACATCTTTGAAGGCTGGGTGATGCTCGTCGCCGCGGCGTTCGTCATCGGCATGATCTGGTTCATGCACAAGACCGCGCGCAGCATGAAGGGCGAGATCGAGTCGAAGGTGGCAAAGCTCACCAGCAACCGCTTCGGACTCTTCATGTTCGTCTTCCTGATGGTGCTGCGCGAAGGCGTTGAGACCGTGCTCATCCTCGCCGGAGTCTCGCTGAACTCGACCGAGCTGATGAGCTTCACCGGAACGTTGCTCGGCATCGGCGCAGCCGTCGTGTTTGGCGTGCTTTTCATTCGCGGCAGCGTGCGGATCAACCTGCAGCGCTTCTTCCGCGTCACCACGATCATTCTCTACTTCGTCGTCTTCCAGCTCCTGGTCAGCGGTCTGCACGAACTCTCCGAGAACGGCGTCCTGCCCTCCAGCACCACGGAGATGCGCTACATCGGCCCTATCGTCCGCAACGACCTCTTCTTCTTCGTCACCATGCTCGCGCTCGCTGGCCTGATGGTGCTGTTTGAGTACCGCCGCCGCGCCCCGCAGGTCGTTCCGACAGATGCGACACCCGCGGACCGCCGCAAGCTGGAGTGGACCGCCAAGCGTGAGCGCCTTTGGATGACGTCCGTGATCATCATCAGCTTCCTCTTCATCTTCCTCTCGACCGCCGAATTCATCTACGCGCAGAGCTCCACGGCATTGAGCGCAGCCACTCCGGTCACGCTGGTGGGCTCGCAGGTAACCGTGCCGACAGCGGACATCAACGACGCCAAGCTGCATCGCTACGCCGTGCACATTGACGGCGACGGCAAATCGACCGAAGTGCGCTTCCTGCTCTTCCGCAAGCCCGACGGCAACCTGGTCGCCGCAGCCGATGCGTGCTCCATCTGCGGGCCGGTGGGCTTCTATATCGGCGAGCAGGGCATCACCTGCAAGATGTGCTCGTCGCCCCTGGTAGCGAGTTCGATGGGCCAGCCCGGCGGCTGCAACCCGATTCCCCTGAAGTCGACGATCGAAGGCGGCATGATCGTCATCGCCCGCGCCGACCTCGAACCGCTCGTCAAAGTCTTCGGAAAGTAGCGGCTCATGTTTCTGCGGATGCTGGGTGAAAGTTTCGTGCGGCAGCGGCGGCGTAAGCTGCTCGCGGGTCTCGCGATCCTGCTCGGCACCACTGCCGTGACCGCGATGCTGGCGCTCGCAACGACCATCGGCGACCGCATCCACCGCGAGCTGGCGGTCTATGGCGCAAACATCACGGTCTATCCCAAAGCCGATACTCTTGATGTAAAGATCGGCGGCCAGACGCTGCGGCCCACAACCGGCGGCGTGTATCTGCATGCGAGCGATCTCGAGAAGCTGCACGGCATCTTCTGGGCCAACAACATCACCGGCCTGAGTCCGGAGCTGGACTCCAGCATCAGTCTCGGCAAGATGGACTCCGTACCACCCTCTCCTGTTCCCGCAGCCGGCTTCTGGTTCCAGCACAACTTCGGCGATGCAAAGGTCAAACTCATCACTGGCGCAACGCAGTTGCATCCGTGGTGGAAGCTGCAAGGGGCAGCCCCCCAGGGCAGTGGCCAAGTCGTCCTCGGCGCGGCCCTGGCGAAGAGCCTGAAGGTAGGGATTGGCGACCGCCTCATGGTGCTGGGAGCCTCTGACGTGGCCGAACCCGCCACGGTGACGGGCATTCTCACAACCGGCGATGCCACCGAGGCAAAAGCGATCTTTGAGTTGAGCACGCTTCAGCAATACGCGAATCTTCCCGATGCAGTCTCTCGCGTCGACGTCAGCGCGCGCACCAAGCCGGAAGATGCCTTCGCACGCAAGGACCCCGATACTCTTTCCCCGAAGCAGCGCGATCTCTGGTACTGCCGCCCTTACGCGAACTCCATCGCCTATCAGATTCGTGAAGCGATCCCCGGAGCTGCCGCCGAGCAGGTACGTCAGGTGGAACAGAGCGAAGGCACGATCCTCGAACGCATCAGCGGCCTGATGTGGCTGGTAAGCGCCGCGGCGATGCTGGCTGCCGCAGTGGCAGTCTCCGCGGCGATGGCGACCGCCGTGCTCGAGCGCCGCACCGAGATCGGCCTCATGCGCTCGCTCGGCGCCAGCAAGGTCCGCATCGCTTCCCTGTTCTACTCTGAGGCCGGTCTACTGGCCCTCCTGGGAGGAATCGTGGGCTATGGAATCGGCTCCCTTCTCGCAGCACTGCTGACGGCGAGAATCTTTGGCGAGCAATCAGGAATCACTCTGCCTATAGCCATGGCTCATGCCTTCAACCCGGCGCTGCTGCCGGTGGTCCTGGGCATTGCGCTTCTGGTCGCCATCGCCGGAAGCACCGCCTCGATCCGTAGCGCCTTACGTATGGATCCCTCCGCCGTCTTAAGGAATAACGCATGAGCACGACGGCAACCAACAAGACGAACATCTCTCTTGGGCGAATGCTCTTGCGCTCGCTCGCGCATCGCCGTGCGCGCAGCTTCTCCGCACTGGCCGCGCTGACGGTTTCAGCAGCCGTGTCGACGGCGCTGCTCACGCTCTACAACGACCTCGACGCGAAGCTGCATCACGAGTTCCGCAGCTTCGGTGCCAACGTCGTTGTCACCTCGACCACCGCCGCCATCTCTCCGGATGAGATCCTGCAGGTCCAGAACATCGCGGGCACCAACTCACTCACCGCCCCTATCTCCTATGCCATCGCGACGACCGACCGCAAGACTCCGGTCGTTGTTGCGGGAGTGGACTTCGCCACCATGCAGAAGCTCGACAACTGGTGGAAGGTCGGCACATGGCCTAGCCAACCCGATCAAGTCCTGCTTGGCCAGCGTGCTGCGGGCTTCATCGCCAACGAGAAGGAAGTAACGCTCACCTATGCGGGCAAAGCACTCACACTGCACGGCACAGGACGCCTGAGCACCGGCGGTGACGAGGACTCACGCATCTATCTCCCGCTCGCGACCTTCGAAAACTGGGTCGGCGTGCAGCCTCATGTCCTCGAGATACAAGTCCCCGGCGGCGCAGGACGCGTAAATGCCGTTCTCTCGCAGCTGAAGCACGATCTACCGCAGTTGCATGCCGACCCGGTACGCCAGCTCGTCGCGGGCGAGTCCAGCATCGTCGACAAGACCCATGCGCTGATGTACGGAGCTGTTCTATTGATCGCGTTGACCGTAGCGGTCAGCGTACTCGCGACACTTTCAGCGAGCGTCCTTGAACGCCGCCGCGACTTCGCGCTGATGAAGGCGCTGGGAGCCTCGCAGTCTCAGTTGTTTGCTCACTTTCTACTGGAGGCGCTTGTCCTTGCAACCGTGGGAGTCGTTGCCGGCTACCTCCTCGGCTCGGGACTGGCCTGGGCGATCGGTATCGCAAACTTTGGCACGGCCACCTGGCCGAAGCTCTCGATCCTGCCACTCGTTTTACTCTTGAACCTGGGGATCGCAGCATGCGCCGCACTTTTCCCCGCGCGCGTCCTCCGCGGCCTGCAGCCGGCCGCGCTACTGAAGGGTGAGTAACAACCATGAAGATGGTCTCGGAAGCACAACGGCAACACGCAGAGGCAATGCTCGAAGGCGCAGCTCCCGTGATTGAGCTGCTCGGCGTCTCACGTGTCTATCCTTCACGCTCGGGAGTGGTTCACGCGCTCAACGATGCCAGCTTCACTATCGGCGCAGGCGAGTGGGTCGCGATCACCGGGCCCTCCGGCTCAGGCAAATCGACGTTAGTCAATCTGCTGGGCTGTCTCGACACCCCGACCGCCGGCACACTGCGTATCGACGGCACAGAAGTCCACACGATGGGTGGCGGCGACCTCGACCGCTTCCGCGCCGACAAAGTCGGGTTCATCTTTCAGCAATTCCATCTGATCCCCTACCTCTCGGCGCTCGAAAACGTCATGCTCGCGCAGTACTTCCACTCGATGACCAACGAAACCGATGCCCGCGCCGCGCTGGACCGCGTAGGCCTCAGCCACCGTGCCGAGCATCTGCCCAGTGAGTTGAGCGGCGGCGAACAACAGCGCGTCTGCATCGCCCGCGCCCTCATCAATGACCCACCCATTCTTCTGGCCGACGAACCAACCGGCAATCTCGACGCGGCAAACCAGCGTATCGTGGCGGAGATCCTTACCGAACTGCATGGGAACGGGCACACCATCGTAATGGTCACCCACGATCCTGAGATGGCCGCTCTGGCACAGCGCAAGATCGCACTAAGCCACGGCAAGGTGTTCTGCCATCCGGTGTCGAACGTGGTGAAGCTAAGCCAGTAACCCCAGGCACTCCAGGCCGCTTTTGCTGTTGCGGTTGCCTGTTTTGGTTGTTGTTTGTTTTTCGTCGTCATCAGCCGTAGGCGAAGGACCCCCGCATTAAGTGCCCACCACAGACATCATGCGACCACCACCAAATGCTGGTGATGCTCTCAGCGTCTGTGCCACCACGGGCAGAATGCGGAGATCCTTCGTTCGCTACGCTCTCTCAAGGATGACGGCGAAAAAAAAACAACGGCAGCCTACCGTTCGCCCCAGCTCAACTTCGACCGCAGCACATTGAACAGCCCATTAGGATGCAGCCGCAGCAACTGAATACTGCGCTCCGACCGCTTGCAGAGAATGCGATCTCCAAGCAGCAGCTCTACAGCCTCCTGCCCATCGACCGTGAGATACGTCTCATGCGGCACCCCGTCGACCGAGACGCAGATCTCGGAGCTGCCAGGAACAACAATCGGCCTGATCGTCAGCAGGTGCGGACAGATCGCCGTCAGCACCATGGCATCGACACTCGGGATCAGAATAGGACCATCCGCAGCCAGCGTGTATGCCGTCGAACCCGTCGGCGTGGAGACGATCACACCATCCGCGCGAAAGCGTGCCACGTACTGGCCGTCCAGCTCGATGGCGAACTCTCCCATGCGGGCGATGGCGCCCTTTGAAAGTACGACGTCATTCAGCGCATCCCACTGGCGAAAGAGCTGGCCGTCGCGAATAAGCTCCGCGTGCATCAGGCTGCGCGCGTCGACAATCGCTTCGCCCCTCATCCAGGCTTCAAACGTCATGTACAGCTCGGGCAGCGGCACCTCGGTCAGGAACCCAAGAGAGCCGAGATTGACGCCGAGAATAGGCGTGTCTGTCTTGGCAAAGGCACGCGCAGCCGAGAGCAGGGTTCCATCCCCGCCGAGCGAGATCACGATCGAGGGCTCCAGGCAGCACATATCGGGGCGCTCGATCGCATCGTTGCTGCGGCCGACGTAGGCGGCGCTCTCAGGGTCGAGGATCGAGTCGAAGTTGTGTGCCTTGAGCCACGTCATCAACTCGGGCAGAAGGGTTTCCAACTCGGGTTTTTGCGGCTTGGAAATGATGGCGGCTATTGGCATCGTCTGTAATGTCAGTGTAACCGCGTCAGGCAAAACGAGCGCGCAACAGAAACTCGCGGTTGCCTTCCATGCCAAGGATCGGGGAGTCGATCAGGGCCAGCGCCTCGCCGCCAAGCCCGAGCACGGCAGCCTCCACGCGATCCACAGCAAGCTGCTGAGCCGCCGGATCACGTACGATGCCCCCCTTGCCGACGTGCTCGCGTCCAGCCTCAAACTGGGGCTTTACCAGCACCACCGCATCGCCCGTCCAGCGGCTGCCCGCAGGAGCGAGCGCGGCTACCACCGCCGGCAGCACAAGGGTCGAGGAGATGAAGCTGACATCCATGCAGAAGAAACCGATGCGCTGCGGCGCATGAGCCACCAGGGAGCCCGGCTCAAGTAGGCGCGCATTGGTACGCTCCATCAGGGTCACACGCGGGTCGACGCGCAGTTTGTGCGCGATCTGCCCATAGCCCGTATCGACCGCCAGCACGCTGGTCGCGCCCCGCTGCAGCATGCAGTCGGTAAATCCGCCGGTAGAAGCACCGATGTCGGCGCAGGAGAGCCCCTCTACAGCGATCGACCAGGTCTCGAGCGCATGCTCCAGCTTGAGCCCTCCGCGCCCGACAAAGCGCATGTCATCGCCCAGCATACGCACTACAGCCTCGGCCTCAACCGAGGTTCCCGGCTTATCCACGCGCTGCTCTTCAACCAGAACACGCCCCGCCAGAATGAGCGCCTGCGCGCGTTCGCGCGAAGCCGCCAATCCACGGTCCACCAGAAGCTTGTCCAGTCGAAGTTTCATGAGATCGGAGGAACATGGTCAAACCATGCCCTCATAGCACTCCTCGTTAAACTCCTCGCGTGTTTGCGACAGGGACAGTCCGCAAACACGCGAGAGATTCTATCGCTGATATCGAGCCGAAACTCGACGGGGTTACTTAGTGTTGCGTGGTCAGAACGCGAATGCCCACACCCTGCAGCGTAATATGCGTCTCAACCGTATTATTATCGGTGCGAATAATTGTGAGGTCCTCACTGTCCGGAGAGGTGACATACACCTTACCGGTCGGCTTACCAGCGGTCGACGCGATCGTAGCCGGGTGTCCGTGCACCAGTGTGGGGTTCGCATTCGGGTCCGATGCCAGTGCCGTCGTGATGCCGCAGATCGTTGCAGTCACCGTGAACGAAGACAGACTCACAACACTGACCGAACCTTCGGTGGCAGCGCAGTGCACAGGATCGCTGTTATTCACGACATAGGCCTGGGTGCCATCGCTCAACACCGAAACCATGCTCGGGTTAACACCGACGGAAACCGTTCCCAAAACCGTTCCAAAGTTATTCGCATCCGTCGGATTGGCAAGATTGCAAGTAGGATTACCCGTCGGCGAGGCGATATTGCAAAGCGGAATGTTGATGATGGTGAGAGTGCCAGGAGTCGTGCCGTCACCTTTGCTCAGCACAGCCAGTTGGGAATTGATCGTCGAAAGATCCGCCCAGACCGGATTCGTGCCGACAGCCAAAGGAATCGTGCCAACCGAAGATTTGGGAAACTGTACACCGGTATCCGGTGCATTGTTCACCACATTGATCACCGAAATATTGTTTGATCCCTGGTTCAGGATGAAAGCGCGCCTGGTATCGGGCGTCATCACACCATAGACCGGATTCGTTCCCACGGGAATAGTGGCCGAGGTAGCCAACTGAGTGCCTTCGATGGAGGATACCTCCCCGTTGCCGCCTGCATCCTGGCTGATCGCATAAACACGCTGTGTTCCATCGGCGCCAACCACATATCCGGGAATCTGGCCGGGAGGAAGGTTGATAGGTTGCAGCAGCGATGGAGTGGGCGAGACGCTCAGTGCCGCAATCGAGGGGCCAACACTCGGCAGCGTGCCTGCCTGAGTTACAAACACCGTCTCACCAGTGGTTCCCACAGAGATCGCCGACATGCTGATAGGATTTGCTCCCTCCGCAAGTGCAGTCTGCACGACGTCCTGGGTCAGCAGGGTTGTCGGATTGCCGAGCGGGAACTCATTGAAGCTTCCCTGGGGGTTGACCACGTATCCGGAAGTACTGACTGTCGTCGATCCACTGCCTGTAGTCGCTCCGGCGGCATTGAGCGCAAACATATTCGGATTGACAGGGGTAGGAGCACCGCAGGGAGACGGCAGCGCTGGCGAAAGCGTCGGAAGCTGAAGGATGTTGGGCGTTGAAAGCACCGTATCGCCCGAGACATCGACAAACGTGAGCAGTCCAGGCAAAAACTGGCAGGTAGCCGCGTTTGCAGGATCAGGTCCAGGATTGGAGATCGCTATAGCGTACTGACCAGATGGCTGCCCAGCGGGCCCAACCGGATTGGTAGCCGTAACGACAGGGCGGTACTGATTGCCGCAACCGCACGCAAAAACCGCCGCCGCAGCGGCTACCGTGAAGACGGCCAACAGGTTGCGCCGCTCCTTTACTGCTGTTTGTTGCATCGTTGCTCCGTGCAAAACTGCTCCTAACAAACCTTTGGGAAACCGCTCAAGCCGATGACTCGATATCGGGTCTATCAACATCTGATTGTAAACGAGGGGACTGTACTGTCCCATGCATAACGCCATCTTCCCGTTGAAAGGCGAAATTCCGAGCTTCTGCCGAGATGACAATGTTCGGATATTTACATCTTCCATGAGCTTCTACAATCATCAAATGGATCTACGACGCTCCCTCCGTGCTCTGCCACGCTTCGCAACGGCCACGCTCGCCCTCCTGCTTTGCGCCGCAACCCCTGCCGTACGTGCCCAGCTCACCGAAGTGGGAGATGGCGGTCCAGGTCCGGTAAAGGCCCAGCACCTCACGGTCGAGCTCACATCGCTGTCCCCGCAGGTTGCCGTTGGCGGACAGGTCCAGGCAGGCCTGGTCATCACCATTGAGGAACACTGGCACGTTTACTGGACCAACGCCGGCTTCTCCGGGGAGCCGCCAAAGATCCACTGGACACTGCCTCAGGGCATCACCACCGGCCCCCTCCAGTTCCCGCCACCCTCACGGTTACCGCTCGGCCCCTACATGGACTACGGCTACGAGGACCATGTAGCGTTGCCCTTCACCGTCACCGCCTCGCCCTCGCTGAAACCTGGCAAAGTGCATCTGGATGCACATGTGAACTGGCTGGTATGCAGCAGCGTCTGCCTGCCGGGTAAAGCCCATCTCGGCCTCGACCTTGACGTCGCAAAAGGCCCGCTGCCGGCGCCGGCCGTCGTTGGCACCCTTGGCACGGCTATCACCAGCCTTCCCCGGCCGCTGCGTCCCGATATGAGCGTCGATGTGATCGGCGGAGCCAAAGAGGTCGTCTTTACCCTGAAAACCGGCGGACGCGAGGCAGAAGCGGAAATTTATCCGTTCGACTCCGGCCAGATCAGCGATACCTCCGACCAGACCGTCGAGCCACTGCCCGATGGCATTCGCGTGCGCGTGCCCCGGGCGCACGTCTCGCCTGAGTCCGATCAGCTTACGCCCCTCCCGGCAACGATTCATGGCCTCTTCAAACTGACCGATACCGAGGCCTACGATTTCACAGCGAAAGTCGTTCCGGGGGAGGTTCCAACCCCCACTGCCGGAGCGAAGAAGGGCACGGATACCACCGGTGCAACCAGCGTGACCCTCTTCGGAGCCATTGGTCTCGCCTTTCTCGGCGGACTGATCCTTAACCTGATGCCGTGCGTCTTCCCCGTGCTCTTCATCAAGGGCATGGCATTGGTGAACTCCTCCACGGAGGAACGTGGTCGTCAGCGAACCCATGGGCTCGTCTACACGCTGGGCATCGTCGCCTCGTTCTGGGTTGTGGTCGCCGTGCTGCTCGTCCTGCGAACAACAGGCAAAGAGCTGGGCTGGGGCTTCCAGCTTCAGTCTCCGGTGTTCGTCGCCGTGCTGGCCTCGTTCTTCTTCTTCCTCGCCCTGTCGCTCGCCGGACAGTTTGAGCTCGGGCTCTCGCTCACCAGCGCCGGCGGAGGCCTGGCTAAGAAGCAAGGCCTAACAGGCAGCTTCTTCACCGGAGTGCTCGCCACCGTCGTAGCAACACCCTGCACAGGTCCTCTGATGGGCGCGGCCATCGGCTTCGCCCTTGCGCAACCGGCGTGGCTCACATTCCTCGTCTTCACTGCGCTTGCCCTGGGTCTCGCGCTGCCCTATCTCGCACTCACCATGCAACCGCAGTGGACGAAAATTCTGCCCAGGCCCGGCGCCTGGATGGAAGTGTTCAAGCAGCTCACCTCGGTGATCCTGTTCATCACTGCCATCTGGCTCACCTGGGTCTTCGGACACCTCTACGCAAACGATGGCATCGACCGCATCGTCGCGTTGCTGGCCTGCTTCCTGGTGCTGGCGATTGCCGGCTGGGTGCTGGGACGCTGGCCCGCCAAATGGGGTTCGACCATCGTCGCAGTCCTGCTGATTCTTGGAGGGCTCATCATCCCGCTGCGTAAGCCCGCGGTTGAGACGCTAACCTGGCAACCTTACACACAGGCGAACTTCGATGCCGCACGCGCATCCGGCAAGCCCATCTTCATCGACTTCACCGCCGCCTGGTGCCTGAGCTGCCAGGTCAACGAGCGCGCCGTTCTACGCTCAAAGGATGTCGAGTCGAAGCTCATCGACAACCACGTCCAACTGCTCAAGGCCGACTGGACACAGTACGACCCGCAGATCACGCAGGAGTTAGCTGCGGTAGGCCGCAGCGGCGTCCCCACCTACGTCATCTACCCCGGAAGCAAGAACTCCAATGCCGATGTGCTGCCTGAGTTGCTGACCAAGGATATTGTGCTGAAGGCCATCGAGAAGGACAGCAAAACCGACTAGGTTGTCAGGGTACCCTGACAACCTACGACTTTTTTACGAATCCTGCATTAATAGAGCGCGCAGATTGCAATAATGATTGACAGGCGGAAAGTGATCACTTAGGGTTGGGAACATCTTTTAAAATCCCACTCCAAGGAAATTCCTTATGCTGAGCAATAAGCTGAGATTCTCAACAACTGCATCTCGATTAGCTTGTTAGATTTGCTAACAGGATGCACGGTAACCGGAAGTGCCGGAGCGCCTGCGACATACAGCACCTCTACTGGGGGCTGGACAATTGGCGGCCAAGTCGATGTCACCGTCGGCAAGACCACCAAGTCTGGCACATTGCCGAACGCCATAATGCCTGTCTGCGGAGACGCAACTCCCACCACATCCAGTCTGCTCTTCGTGCTCCCTACAGGAGTGGCGCTCAGAAACAACCAGGCAGTAGTGACCCTCGTGGCGACCACAGACACAGGATACACATCGTCTATCGCTGTGCCTGTAACCGCATCCTCCATGGGCTCAACACAAGCCAACTCGATCTCTTACGCTTATACCGTTCCGGATTCAACCGACCTGCAAAACTGGAAATCGCAGGTAGATGCGAACACAACCAACACCGCTACACTTAGTGTCCAGACCTCCGTGCCTGCTGTTGTAACTGGAACAGCCCCGTCGTATCCCGTGCAGATCACAGCTACTAGTCCGATGGGAGATTTCAATGTAGCTACGGTGAACGTGTCTGGAAACGCCACGTCCCCAAGCGGCCCGAGTGGTAACTGCCCGACACGAGGGAACTGCCTGGAACCCGGTTCAGGAGGAAGCAATTGAAGGCTTCTTCCTCCTGTCAGCTAAGCTCTTGTCGAGCAGGAGGACTGATCGTCCTCCTGCTCGCAATCTTGGCTCCAACCCTCCAGATGAAGGCCCAAAGCAGCAAAACAAAACCTGCCTTTTCACTTCCCTTCGTAAATCACGATGGCTATATTATTGTGAGTCTCGACTTTAACAAAGCAGGTCCCAGATTTTTCCTTGTAGATACAGGACTCTCCGATACGATGCTTGACTCGGGGTTCGCCGAGCAAATGAAACTGGATACATACGAGGAGAAAGGGCTCAAAGCTACTGGGATCTTCAGTCAGGATGCTATCCCTGCGCGTGTTGCCCGCAAAGGTGTTATCCATCAAAAGAAATTGTCCTTTGCAAGTGGCCCTTACCCAATCTTTAATATAAGTGGCTTGAGCCAAGGGCTGGGAATCGACCTGGCTGGCGTTTTAGGATTTCCAATTTTTGGGAAATACGTCGTCGAAATCAACTACGATACAAAGACCCTCGACTACTTCAAACCGAAGAAGTTCGAATATCAAGGTTCGGGGCAAGTACTTCCACTCAAAGGATCTCGAAAGTTGATTATCGATGCGGGACTGACGTTAAACAACTGCCAACAAGTCTCCGTCCCGCTAATTCTCGACACCGGCTCTAACGATTCTCTGCAGTTAGACAAGACTGCACAGATAAAGTACGGTTTTCCTGGAAAACAGCCCCTGCACTCTAATGGCAAAGGGACTATCGTAATGGGCGGGCCTGAGGGAACGGAGATGGAACCCAGTAGCAAAGCGGGGAAGATCAAGTCCTTGCAGCTTGGTTCCTACACTTTACCGGATGTCGAAACCGTTTTCGCGGAAAGAGACGCTGTCACCGAAGATAGTGCACCCACAGACGGAGTTCTCGGCGTCGAGCTTCTATCTCAATTCAACATCATCGTCAATAAACCAAATGGCAGCCTGATTCTAGAGTCACGTAAATCTATGGTAACGAATCAACCTCCAGCATGCGTACCGTCGAGCTAGATCGTGAGATCTCTCTACCTATGATGAATTTGCCTATTCATCACAGTTCATAAATAGCGTATCTGAAAGCTGTCGACTAGGAATATTGCGCCAAAAGCAATCGAGAAGAACTGCAAACCTTAGCCAATTAGAATGGCTTGGTAATTAAAAATCTCTCTATAAGTTGAACGAAACATGCTGCGACGGAAACAGCTGAGCGCTTCTCCCGCACATCAGTTAAACCCTTGTCGAGCAGGAGGACTAATAATCCTCCTGCTCGCGATCTTGGCTCCAGGTCTCCAGATGAAGGCCCAGGGGCCAAAAATGAAACCTGCCTTTTCACTTCCCTTCGTGGATCACGATGGCTATATCATTGTGAGTCTCGATTTTAACAAGGCAGGCCCCAAGTTTTTCCTTGTAGATACAGGAGTCACTGATACCGTACTTGACTCGGGGTTCGCCGAGCAGATGAAGTTGGATACACACGAGGAGAAACGACTCAAAGCTACCGGTGGCTTCAGTCATGATGTTATTCCCACCCGTGTCGTTGACAAGGGTGTTATCCACAGAAAAGGGTTGTCCTTTGCGCGTGGCCCTTACCCCGTCTTTGATATGAGTGGTTTCAGTCAATTCTTTGAAATCGACTTAGCGGGCATCTTAGGGTATCCACTTTTTGGAAAGTACGTCGTCGAAATCAACTACGATACAAAGAGCCTGGACTTTTTCAAACCCAAGAAGTTTAAATATCAAGGCGCGGGACAGATATTTCAACTCAAAGGATCTCGAAAGCTGATCATTGATGCCGGGTTGACGTTAAATAGCTGCCAACAGGTTTCCGTTCCTCTATTTCTCGACACCGGCTCTAACGATTCTCTTCAGCTTGATAAGACCGCACAGCAAAAGTATGGCCTTCCTGGAAAACAGCCTCTGCACCCTAATGGCGAGGGGACTATCGTAATGGGCGGACCTGAGGGAACTGAGGTGGAACCCAGTAGCAAAGCGGGAAAGATCAAGTCCTTGCAACTTGGTTCCTACGCTTTACCGGATGTCGAAACCGTTTTCGCGGAAAGAGACACTATCACCGAAGATAGTGTATGGACAGACGGGGATCTCGGGGTTGACGTCCTGTCTCAATTCAACATCATCGTCAATAAACCAAATGGCAGCCTAATTCTGGAACCACGTAAACCTATGGCAACGAACCAACCTCAGACGTGCGTGCCATTGAATTAGATCGTGAGACCTTCTACCTGTAATGAATATGGCTATTCAGCACAATTCATAAATAGCGCACCTGAAAACTGTCGGCCAAAGATATGTGCTGAAGGCAATCGAGAAGGACAGCAAAACCGACTAGGGAAAGTAGCGCGTTTTGTACATCACAACCTGGGTGCCCCATCCTCGACGCGCGTCGAGGATGGGCACCCGGATATAGCTTGTCTAAATCTGCCCCAGCCGCCGCTGCCACTCTGCAATCACTGTTGTCTCAGACGCCGCGCACGTCAGGTGCCCCACCTTACGCCCAGGTCGAGACTCCTTGCCGTAGTCGTGCCGAAACAACACCGGAAACTGCGCCGTCTCTTCTACCGAAGGCATCATTCCAATGCAGTTCAGCATGACCGTCGGCCGGCTCTCCGTGCTGCCCAGCTCCATCCCCGCAATAGCACGCAGATGATTTTCAAACTGCGAGGTCTTTGAGCCTTCAATCGTCCAGTGGCCGGAGTTATGCACCCGCGGCGCCATTTCATTGGCCCGCAGCGTATCTCCCTGCACAAAGAACTCGATCGCCAGCACACCGACATAGTCGAGTTCTTCCAGAATCTTCGTCATATAGGCTTCAGCCTGCGCCTGCAAAGTAGAAGCATGAGCATAGGGCGCGATAGAGGTCCGCAAGATACCGTCGCGATGATGGTTTTCGATCAGCGGATAGAACACAATCTGCCCCGTCCGTCCGCGTGCCGCAATCAGCGATACCTCGGCATCGAACCGCAGCATCCCCTCGAGGATGCACGACACACGGCCGATCTCCTCCCACGCCGCCGCAGCATCTTCAGGACGATGCAACCGCACCTGCCCCTTGCCGTCGTAGCCCATGCGGCGCGTCTTGAGAATCGCCGGCAGTCCGGTAGAAACGATCGCCCGCTCCAAATCCTGCAGGCTATCGACTGGCGCAAACGGCGCAGTGCCGATGCCGCAGACCTGAAAGAAACTCTTCTCCGGCAGGCGGTCCTGCGCAATGCCGACAGCGCGCGCGTTCGGATAGAGGTTCAACCCGTGCAGCACAGTCGCATCGATGTTCTCGCTCTCGATCGTGACCAGATCGACCTGAGCCGCAAACGCTGCGACCGCTGCCGCGTCGTCCAGATCGACAGCTACCACCGGCGCAACCTGTTCGGCACAGTCGCCAGGCTGGCCGGCGCAGATGATATCCACGTCAAGCCGCCTGCCTGCCTCTGCCAGCATGAGCGCCAACTGCCCGGCGCCGAGGATACCGATACGGGTTCGTGCTGTCTGTGTCATGCGCGCGGATTCGGGTTCTTCAAAACGGTCTTCGTCTGGGTGCTGCGAAACTTCTCCAGCTTCGCTGCAAGAGCTTTGTCTTCGAGCGCCAGAACCGCCACGGCAAACAGCGCCGCATTCTTCGCTCCTGCCGGGCCGATGGCGAACGTCGCAACAGGAATGCCCGCAGGCATCTGCGCGATTGATAGCAGTGAATCCAGTCCATCCAGCGCGCGGCTCTTCACCGGAACTCCCAGCACCGGAAGGCTTGTCTTCGATGCCACCATTCCCGGCAGATGAGCGGCCCCACCTGCACCCGCGATGATGAGTCGCAGACCACGGTCCTTCGCGCTCTCGGCGTACTTGATCATCTTGTCCGGCGTGCGATGCGCGGAGACAACCTCAGCCTCATAGCCGATGCCAAACTCATCCAGCACCTTCGCGGCCTCTTCCATCGTCGGCCAGTCGGACTTCGATCCCATGATGATGCCGACATAGATATTTTTCTGCTTCGCCATTACACTCTCCAACCCTGCAGGACTTCGACGAATGCCACTTGCTCCAGCGCCTGCACGCGATCCTTCAGGCTATCCACCGTATCGTCCGGCAGCACAGCGCAGCGCTTCTGCAGCACGATCGGCCCCGCGTCCACGTCTTCCGTTACCTGGTGAATCGTGCAGCCAGTCTCGGTCACTCCAGCGGCCAGAACCGCCTCATGCACGCTCTTGTTCATCTTGCCGCCAAAGGCCGGCAGCAGCGAAGGATGCACATTGAGCAGCCGCCCGCGCCACGCCTCAACAAAAGAGGCGGAGACGATCCGCATATAACCGATCAGTAAAACAAGCTGCACGCCCGCGTTTTGCAACGCCTCCGTTACCTGCGCGTCATAGACCTCACGTGTCAGCCCGGCAGGAGAAAGAAAGGCCGAGGGGATGTTGTGATCCGCAGCCCTTTGCAGGATCGGGGCCGTAGCCTTATCCGATACGATCAACGCGATCTCTACGTCGAGCGTGCCGCCTTCAATGGCGTCGATGACGCCCTGCAAAGCTGTACCGCGGGTTGATCCGAGAACACCAATCTTCAAACTCATGCGGACCTCAGCGATTTCATATGTTCGACACGGCGTGCAATCAACGCCGCCGTACCGATGTCCGTGCGATGAAAGAACGGACCGGGGATCTGCTGCACCACCTGCTCGCACAGCACCTCAGCTTCGGCAATCGTGGCGGCTCTGCCAACCACTGCTACCGTACGCGAGCCCGTCGCAATCAACTCGCCATCCTTCACATCCACCGCACTCAGGAACAGCGTAACCTCCGCCGGCAACTGCGACGGCAGAGACACCGCATCGCCCTTGCGCGGCGCATCAGGATAGCCATCGGGCACGATGTACTTGCAAACACTGGCCTCACCCGCAAAGCTGACAGTCTGTTGATCGAGCGTTTGATCCGCAATCGCGCGGCACACCGCTACAAAGTCCGTCTCCAGCAACGACAGCAGATTGAGCGACTCCGGATCGCCGAAGCGCGCGTTGTATTCGATCAGCTTGACGCCATCCTTCGTCACCATGAAACCGCCATACAGAATGCCTTGGTACGGCGCGCCGCACTCCTGCGCAAGAGCCGCCGTCACACGCTCGTTGATCGTCTGCGCCTCTGCGATATCGGCATCGGTCAGAAAAGGCAGCTTGTGGTCGGCATCGGTGTAAGTTCCCATGCCGCCGGTGTTCGGGCCCTTGTCGCCCTCGTAGGCGCGCTTGTGGTCCTGCACTGCAGGCATATGCCGCAGCGTCTCGCCGTCACAGAAACTCATCAGCGAAAACTCTTCGCCTTCGATCTTCTCTTCCACTACAAAGGGATGACCGCTCTCCACCAGTTCACTGCAGAAGGCCAGGCTATCGTCCTGCGACAGCAGATGATCGCCACAGACCTTTACACCTTTGCCACCAGCCAGCCCATCATCCTTGATAACGTGCCGGTTCGGAAACCTCCCAAGCACCTCTTCCAAACCATCCAGCGACTCGAAGCGCTGAAAGAAAGGGTTGCCGGGAATGTTGTACTTCGCCAGCAGCTCTCGTGCAAAACCTTTGCTCGATTCGATACGCGCGAGCGCCTGCGTCGGACCGACCACAGGAATCTTCGCAGCCCACAACGCATCGGCAACGCCCGTAGCCAGCGGCGCTTCAGGTCCAACGATCGCCAGCGTCGGCGTATGTTCTACCGCAAACGCCGCAACCGCGCTCGCATCCGTGATGCTGCCAATCCCATAAGCACCGCAGAGCTCTGCGATACCTGGATTGCGTGCTCCACTAAAGCAGATCAACTCAGGCTGTTGCGGCGAACGCGCCAGCGCCACCGCGATGGCATGCTCACGCGCGCCCGAGCCAATGATCAGAATCTTTTCCTTCATGCCGATAAACCTGCGATCACGGTCGCGTCCAGCGGACGCAGATCCGGCACGAACGCCGTACCCGTAATCTTCTCGAAGAGTTGAATGTAACGCGAGGCCAGCTCCGCGATGAGGTCATCAGGAGGCACAGGAAGGATCGCGTCTTTGTACGGATCGCAGCGCTCGCGGAACCAAAGACGGAAGAATTCCTTGTCGATCATATCCGGCTCCTGCCCAACCGCGAGCCGCTCCGCATAACTGTCCGCGAGCCAGTAACGGCTGGAATCCGGCGTATGGATCTCATCGATCAGAAGGATCTCGCCATCGTCTCCAACGCCAAACTCATACTTCGTGTCCACGAGAATCAGCCCGTGCTCCGCAGCGATCTTCTGCCCGAACGCGAACAGCGCCAGCGCCTTTGCCGAACAGAACTCCCACTGCTCCGCCGTCATCCAGCCTTCGGCGACGATCTCCTGCGCCGTGATGGGGCGATCATGCGCCGTCTCCTTCGTCGTAGGCGTCACGATATTCTGCTGCAGCTTCTCGTTCTTACGCATGCCCTCAGGCAGTGCATGACCGCAGTACTGGCGCACGCCCTTCGCATACTGCGTCCAGATGGAGGTATCGGTCGAACCCGTCAGATAGCCGCGCACAACGAACTCAATCGGCAACACCCGGCACTTGCGCGCAAGCAGCGCATTCGCATGGGGACTGCGGAGAACGTGGTTGCCAACGATATGCTTCGTCGCGGCAAACCAGTGCAGCGAAGTGCGATTGAGCACCTG
Organism: Granulicella mallensis MP5ACTX8; assembly: GCF_000178955.2. Classification (NCBI taxonomy): domain Bacteria; kingdom Pseudomonadati; phylum Acidobacteriota; class Terriglobia; order Terriglobales; family Acidobacteriaceae; genus Granulicella; species Granulicella mallensis. The sequence continues at coordinate 4,607,295 of NC_016631.1, forward strand.
CCCCTTAAACGGAATCGCCCCCAACATGCGATCGAAACCGCTCTGCCGGTCCGTGGTGACGAGCAGCAAACGTCCATCTCCCAGGTCGTACGTATCACGCACCTTGCCGGGATACTTGTCCAGCAAAGGCAGGTTGGTCTCCGTAAGGCAATACGGAATGGCGTCGATCAATCTCTGTCGTTCCATCTCTACACCCCGCTGAACCGCACGCCGGTCGTGCCCGCTTCGACGCGGCCAAGCTCCCAGACGCGCAATGCCGGAAAATCACCAAGCGCAGCAGCCAGGTCGTCCTGCAAACCTGCAGGCGCAACGATCACCAAACCAACGCCCATGTTGAACGTCCGGTGCATCTCAAGATCGTCGATGTCGCCAAGCCGCTGCATCGTCGCGAAGACAGGCTGTGGCGTCCACGTCGCACGATCGACCACCACGCCAAGCCCATCGGGAATAATGCGCGGTACGTTTTCGACCAGCCCGCCGCCGGTGATGTGCGCCATTCCCTTCACCGGAATACCGGCACCCAGAATGCTCTGGATCGGCGCGACATAGTTGGCATGCGGCGCGAGCAGCACATCGGCCAGCGACTTGCCGCCGAACTCTTCCGGCGTCGCATCGATCGCATAGCCACCGATCTCAAAGAACAGTTTGCGCGCCAGCGAAAAGCCATTGGTATGCAGACCGCTGGAGTTGATCGCGTAGAGCGCATCGCCCGGCACAATGCCGGCGCCCGTCAGCAGCTTCTCACGCTCCACAACACCCGTAACGAAGCCGACCACATCGAGATCGCCCTCCGCGTAGACTGCGGGCATCTCGGCGGTCTCGCCGCCCACCAGCGCAATGCCCGCGTCGAAGCAGGCCGCGGTCATGCCGCGCACCAGTTCTTCCACAACCGCAGGATCGGTCTTATGCAGCCCAACATAATCCAGAAACGTTAGCGGCTTCGCACCCATCACAGCGATGTCACCCGCAACAGCAGCGACGAGGTCATGGCCAAGAGCTTCATAACGACCGGCCATGACCGTCACCTTGGTCTTGGTTCCGACGCCGTCGGTGCTCTGCACCATCACCGGGTCGATCATCCCCTTGATCGCATCGCTCAGCGAGAACATGGTGCCAAACGATCCGAGCCCGGTCAGCACCGCAGCCGAATGCGTGCGTGCCACATGCGACTTGATGCGTCGCACCGCCTCATTCCCGGCTTCAATGTCCACTCCAGCAGACTTGTAATCAATCTTCGCGCTCAAGCTCTCTCCTCAATTCTGGCCTGTTCTTCCTCGTAGCTCTAAACCTCAAAGCTCGTAGCTCACAGGAACCGCTCTTCTACATACCCGCCCGCAGCTACCGAACCCAGCGACGAGCATTGTCAAACATACGTTGCCAGGGGCTATGCTGCAATTTCCGCGTCCAGGTGTGCTGCAGTCCCAGCGCGACGCGCTCGGGATGCGGCATCAGGATCAACGCCCTGCCATCGGCGCTGCTCAACCCCGCGACACCCTGCACAGAACCATTCGGGTTCAGTGGATAGCTCTCCGTCACAGCGCCATAGGTGTCGATGTAACGCAGAGCCGTTAGATCTCCACCCGAGCCAGCATAGCCCTCGCCATGCGCCACCACGATAGGGATCTTCGCCCCTACCATGCCGCTGAAGAACAGCGAAGGCGTGTCCTGAATCTCCACCATGGAGACCCGCGCCTCAAAGCGTGCGGATACATTGCGCTCGAAGTGCGGCCAGTCCGACGCCCCCGGAATAATATCGCGCAGTTGCGCCATCATCTGGCAGCCATTGCAGACTCCCAGCGAGAAAGTATCCTCACGATGGAAGAAGTCCGTGAACTGGTCCTTCAGACGATCGTTGAACAGAATCGTCTTCGCCCAGCCGCTTCCCGCTCCCAGCACATCGCCATAGGAGAAACCACCACAAGCTGCAAGTCCGCTGAAGTCTTTCAACTCCGCGCGACCAGCGAGCAGATCGCTCATGTGTACGTCGACAGCAGTAAAGCCCGCACGGTCGAAGGCCGCAGCCATCTCCACCTGCCCGTTCACACCCTGCTCGCGCAGGATCGCCACCCTCGGACGTTCGCTATGGAAGAACGGCGCGCTGACACGCTCCGCCAGCTCAAACGGCACACTCACCGAAAGCCCCGGACCCTCCGCATCGTCAAGCAGCGCAAACTCCTGCGCGGCGCACTCCGGATTGTCTCGCAGCGATTGGATATGAAAGCTCGTCTCCGCCCACATCTTCTGCAGCGCGGTGCGCGTATTGCGATAGACAACCTGCCCGTCATGGCGGAACACGATCTCGTTCCCGGTAACGCCGTGACCGATCGCCTGCGCGGCAAGTCCCGCATCCGTCAGCGAGTCGAGCACGGCAGAAGCATCAGCACTAGCCACCTGGATCACAGCCCCGAGCTCTTCGCTGAACAAGGTACCGAGATCGGCCTGAGCCAGATCGATCGCCAGCCCCATGTGCCCGGCAAAGGCCATCTCCACCAGCGTGACGAAGAGACCGCCATCGCTACGGTCGTGATACGCCAGCAGCTTCTGCTCGCTGTTGAGCTTCTGGATCGCCTCGAAGAAGGCCTTGAGCACTGAGGGTTGCGGCGCATCGGGTGTTTCATCGCCCACCTGGCCGTAGACCTGTGCAAGGCACGACCCACCCAGACGATTCCAGCCTGCGGCAAGGTCGATCAGAATCAGCGTTGTATCGCCTGCCTGCAACTGAGGCGTCAGTGTCCGGCGCACATCGCTCACCGGCGCAAAGCCTGAGACGATCAGCGACAGCGGCGACACCACGGACTTCTCCGCCTCGCCCTCGCGCCACTTCGTCTTCATCGACATCGAGTCCTTGCCGACCGGAATCGTCATCCCCAGCGCAGGGCAGAACTCCATGCCAACCGCATGCACCGCATCAAAGAGCTTCTGGTCTTCGTTCCCCTGCCCCGCGGCCGCCATCCAGTTGGCCGAGAGCTTGATGTCCGAGAGTTTGTCGATGGCCGCGCCTGCCATGTTGGTGATGACCTCACCTACCGCCATGCGCGCCGAAGCCGCGGCATCGATCACCGCCAGCGGCGTGCGCTCGCCCACGGCCATCGCCTCACCGGTCGTCGTGTCGTAAGAAGTGATCGTCACCGCACAGTCAGCCACCGGAACCTGCCACGGGCCGACCATCTGGTCCTGCACCACCATGCCGCCAACGCTGCGGTCGCCAATGGTAATCAGGAAGGACTTCGACGCAATCGCAGGCAGACGCAACAGGCGCTCCACCGCAGCCTCAATCGTCACACCCGAGAGTTCCAGCGGTGTTGCCTTCAAGTCCGTGCGGGTAAATGCGCGCTCCATCTTCGGCGGCTTGCCGAAGAGTACCTGCAAAGGCAGGTCAATAGGTTTTTCCGCGCCATCGCTCAGCGTCAGGTGCGGCTCCTGCTCTGCATAGCCGATGACGCCGAACGGGCAGCGCTCACGCGCGCAGATCGCCTCAAACGCCGCCAGATTCTCCGGCGCAATCGCCAGCACATAGCGCTCCTGGGCCTCGTTGCACCAGGTCTCCAGCGGGCTCAAGCCCGCCTCGCCGCGCGGAATCGCGTTCAGGTCGAATGTGCCGCCGCAGCCGCCATCCTTGATCAACTCCGGGAAGGCATTCGACAAACCGCCTGCGCCGACATCGTGGATAAACGCAATCGGATTGCTCTCGCCATACTGCCAGCAGCGGTCGATGACCTCCTGCGCGCGGCGCTCCATCTCCGCGTTGTCGCGCTGCACCGAGGCAAAATCCAGCTCGGTATTGCCGTTCCCAGCACTGCTCGAAGCCGCGCCGCCGCCAAGGCCGATCAACATCGCCGGGCCACCAAGCGCGACCAGTGCGTAGCCGGGCTTCATCGCGCCCTTCTCAACATGCTCCGCGCGAATATTGCCCAGGCCGCCCGCGAGCATGATCGGCTTGTGATATCCCCAGGCCTGACCGGCGCTCTCGTCATTCGCCTGCTCAAACGTCCTGAAGTAGCCGCACAGGTTAGGCCTGCCAAATTCATCGTTGAAGGCCGCTGCACCCAGAGGTCCTTCGATCATGATGTCCAGCGGCGAAGCGATATGCGCGGGACGGCCAAACGGCTGCTCCCACGGCTGCGGGGCCTGCGGCAGATTCAGATTCGAAACTGTAAATCCGCTCAACCCGGCCTTCGGCTTCGCGCCGCGGCCTGTTGCACCCTCATCGCGAATCTCCCCGCCCGAGCCGGTCGCCGCACCCGGCCACGGCGAGATCGCCGTCGGATGGTTATGCGTCTCAACCTTCAGCAGGATGTGAATGTCTTCGTCGTGATAGCCATACGCATTCCCCGTCGCCTCCGGGAAGAAGCGTCCGCCCCGCGACCCGCGAATCACCGCAGCATTGTCACGATAGGCCGAGAGTACGTTGTCGCCCGAGACCTCATTCGTATTGCGAATCATCTGGAACAGCGAACGCGGCTGCTTCACACCATCGATGGTCCAGGTCGCATTGAAGATCTTGTGGCGGCAGTGCTCGCTGTTCGCCTGCGCGAACATATACAGCTCCACATCGGTCGGATTGCGGCCCAGCTTCTTGAACTCCGCAACCAGGTAGTCGATCTCATCCGCAGCCAGAGACAGCCCAAGCTCGCGATCCGCCGCAGCAATCGCCGCAGCGCCCTGCCCCAGCACGTCGATATGCGCCAGCGGCTTCTGCTGCCGTGGCGCGAACAGCGTCTGCAACTCTTCGGCATCCCCAAAGAAGACGCTCTCTGTCATGCGATCGTGCAAAGCACCAGCCAACGCCTTCACATCGTGCGCGCCGGCAATATGCACCACGCGCGCGCGTTCTATCCGCTCGATATTGCCGAAGCCCGTATTGTGCAGAATGTCGGTGGCCTTGCTCGACCAAGGCGACTGCGTCCCCATGCGCGGAGCAATCCAGACACTCGCTCCCGAAAGAGTTTCATCGCCCGGGCCCAACAACTCGGCAAGCCGCGTCTCGTCGATCTCGCCCTCGCGAACGAGCAGCATGTAGAGATACGAGGCCGTGACCGCCGACACCCCCGCGTCGAGCGCGCGCAGGCGCTCCGCGAGCCGTTCGGCCTCGAACAGCGTCAGTGCCGCCGGACCGGGCAGCAGACGCACCGAGACCTGGCGGCTAGAGTCGGGAAGAGAGGTTTCTGGTGATGTGGCTGGCGACATCTTCTGTATGTTTAGCGGCGTCGTTACGTTGTTTTTCAAGTGTGGCAAGATACTCTTCTGTGACGTCTCCCGTCACATAGTTTCCATCGAAGACCGAGCTGTCAAAGTGCGTCAGATCGGGTGAAGCCTCGGTGATCGAATCCTTCAGATCCTGCAAATCCTGGAAGATGAGCTCGTCGGCGCCGATGTCCTTCGCCAGCTGCTGCACGGTCTTGCCGTTAGCCACCAGCTCGGAGCGTGCCGGCATATCGATGCCGTAGACGTTGGGATAGCGCACCGGCGGCGCAGCGGAGCAGACATAGACATTCTTGGCGCCCTGCTCACGAGTCATCGCGACGATCTCGCGGATTGTCGTTCCACGCACAATGGAATCGTCCACCAGCATCACGTTCTTGCCTTGGAAGGCCTGCGGAATCGGGTTCAGCTTGCGGCGAATCGACTGCTTGCGCTGCGCCTGCCCCGGCATGATGAAGGTGCGCCCGACATAGCGGTTCCGCACAAAGGCGTCACGGTAAGGGATATTAAGCCGCGTCGCGATCTCCTGCGCCGCAATGCGGCTGGTCGATGGGATCGGGATAATGACATCAATCGGCAGATGCGACCATTCGCGCTTAATCTTCTCTGCCAGCTTGATGCCCATGTTGATGCGGCACTGATATACCGAAGCGCCATCCATCGTGGAATCGGGCCGTGCCAGGTATACGTACTCGAACAGGCAGGGAGCTTTTTCGTGCGCCTGTAAACTTACATGGTTGAAGAGTTCCCCATTGTGGTCGATGAAGATCACTTCGCCGGGGGCAAGATCATGCTCCAGCTTGAAGCCGCTGACCTGCAGGGCCACGGTCTCCGAGGCAATCATGTACTCGGTCTTGCCTTCCTGGCGGGTGCCGAAGACCAGCGGACGAATGCCGTTCAAATCGCGAAACGCCACCATGCCAACGCCCGCGATCATCGCAACGACGGCATAGCCACCCTTACATCGACGGTGGACCTCTTCCACGGCGGCAAAGATGTCGAACTCATTCGGCTTCACCGCGCCGCGCCGCGCCATGGCGTGGGCAAAGACGTTCAGCATGACCTCGGAGTCGGAGTTCGTGTTCAAATGGCGCATGTCCGTTTCGAACAGGCCTTGAACGATATCGGCGACATTCGTGAGGTTGCCGTTATGCGCAAAGACGATGCCGTACGGCGAATTCACATAAAAGGGCTGGGCCTCGGCCACCGACGCACAACCGGCAGTCGGATACCGCACATGACCAATGCCAATGTTTCCCAGAAGCCGTGCCATATTGCCGGCATCGAAGACCTCGGTAATCAGGCCGTTGCCCTTTTCGAGATAGAAACGCTCATCAAAACAGGTAGCAATACCCGCAGCATCCTGCCCACGGTGTTGCAGCATGGACAAAGAATCGAAGATAACCTGACTAACCGGATTGTGCCCAAAGACACCAACAATACCGCACATTACTCTTAGTTTACGGCAGGATGACATTTGGCGCTGGCAGCCCTGTGAGTAAGGGCTTACAGATAAAAGCAATCATCGGCACAGCCACGGGTTCGAAGGCGCTTGCCTTTGCTGTTGCTGTTGTTTTCTGGTTGTCATTCCGCCCCTCGAGCGAAGCGAAGGGGAGGAACCTGCTGTCTCCCGTTCTTTGTTCGTACCACCCGGAAACATATAAGTCAGAACTGAAGCAGCATTTACGCCAGAACGTAATATTTGTGGCATCAACCGGCGAAAAGCGGGAGACAGCAGGTTCGCTCGCTGCGCTCGGCATGACAACCAGAAAAACAAAGACGATTTGTGCCCCTTAAAAGCGAAAGCCCCATCCTCGCCGCACAAACGCGACAAGAATGGGGCTTCCGTAATTCCCTACTTCAAGGTCGAAAGCGTAGGCTGCAGGTGCACGACGACCCCGTCCAGCCCAGCCTGATGCGCAATGATCTTCTTCAGCGTCTCGTACGGAATACCCGCGACCGGAAGCAGATGACCGTTCACCGCAAGAATCGGTGTCTGGTCAACACCAACATCCGTACCCAGCTTCTGGGAGGCCTTGACAGCATCCTTGATCGCCGGAGTCTCCGCGCAGGCAGCCGCCGCCGCGGGGTCTCCGCCAGCCTTCGTGACAGCAGCGCTCAACGTAGCGTCAGCACGCTCAGGAGTCAGCCCATCCTGCATGTCGAAGACGGTCTGCGCATAGGTAAAGAACGCGCTATCGCCCTTGGCCTTGCGTACGCACTCGCCTTCAGCCGCCGCGCGAAACGCGTAGGGATGAAGCTCGCTGATCGGATAGTTCTCAAACACGATGCGCGCCTGGGGGAAGTCCTGCGCAATGTTGTCCATCGTCGCCTGGACTTCCTTGCAGTGAGGGCACTGCAGATCGGCAAACTCTACGAGCAAAAGCTCTTTGCCTGCGGCTCCGCGCGCGGGGCCATCGACACGATCCTGCAGAATCTTCCGTGTCGCGGCAAACGGCGTCGCACCGAAGTCGATCACGTTATCGGCGATCGCATGCTTGCCATCCGGCGTAGTGAAGAAGACAGTCTGCGTGCCCTTACCCGGCTGCGACTTATCTGACACAAAGACAACGACCTTGCTGACACCAGGGGCCGGCGTCGCAAGGACTGCGGCAACGCTCCAGATGCGATTCTCGTCGTAACCCCAGATCGCCTTCAGAAAGCTGTTAACCTCATCGGCCGTAGGAGAGGTCGCCGTAAAATTCTTCGGATTTACCGGAGGAAACGGATTGGCAGGCGGCACGGCGTTCTGCGGCTTGGGAGCCTGGGGCTCCGCAGCCTGCGTTGCGGGACTAAGCTTGGGCGTGCCCGGCGTCTGCCCGAACATCGGTACTGCGACTGTCAGCAGCGCCAGACCGGCTGCCGTTGCGAGGGTGCTGTTCTTCACGTCTTTCGGTCTCCTGGCTTCAGCGGTCTCCGCCTCAGCCGTTTATTTCTTTTCAGATTTTGTCGAGCTTTTCCGTTAGGGCCTGCTTGAACCATTAGACCCCGGTTGAACTTCAGACTTCGCGTTTTGCGGCGATGGGAAAGCGTCTCCCCATGCCAAAGGACTTCTTGGAAACCTTGAGCACCGGAGCAGCCTGCTGCCGTTTGTACTCACTGCGCTCCACCAACTGGATCACCGAGCGCACCAGGTTCTCATCCACACCCTGCTTTGCCGCAATCTCTTCGGCAGAGACATAGTCCTCAATGTAAGCCCTCAGGATCGGATCGAGCACCTCGTAAGGCGGCAGGGAGTCGGTATCCTTCTGCCCCGGCCGCAACTCCGCCGAGGGAGGCTTGGTCAAGGTGTCTTCCGGGATGATCTCACGCTCACGGTTGGCGTAATGGCTTAACGCGTAGACCTCGGTCTTGTACACATCTCCGATCACGGCAAGCGCGCCGACCATATCGCCATAAAGCGTGCAATAACCGGTCGCCATCTCGCTCTTGTTGCCGGTCGTCAGCACCAGGGCTCCGGTCTTGTTGGAGAGCGCCATCAGCAGGCTGCCGCGAATGCGCGGCTGCAGATTCTCCTCCGCCAGGCCAAACGACGTGCCGGCAAAGAACGGCTGTAACGAGTCAGAGAACTGCGTGTAGATCTCGCGCACAGGCACGACCGAGAACGCGATCCCCAGGTTCTGCGCCAACTTCTCGGCATCGCTGACCGAACCGGTAGACGAAAACTCGCTCGGCATCCCGATTCCCTGCACATTCTCCGCGCCGAGAGCCTCCACGGCAATCGCCGCAACCAGAGCCGAATCGATTCCCCCGCTCAACCCCAGGAGCGCCTTCTTGAAGCCACACTTGCGCACATAATCGCGTGTTCCCAGCACCAGCGCCTGCCATGTGAGGGACGTCTGGGTCGCGGCGTCCGTCTCCGGCACAGAAGCTACCTTTACCGGAGCGCTATCCGTATCGAAGATCACAAGGTCTTCGGCAAACCCACGCGCCTGCGCCACGATCTCCCCGTCAGGCCCGGCGACAAACGAGTTTCCGTCGAAGACCAGGCTATCGTTGGCCCCTACCTGGTTCACCAGCACGACCGTCGCATGGTGCCGCTTCGCCAGGGCGCCGATCATGCGCTGCCGGACTTCGACCTTGCCATGCCAGTAAGGAGAAGCGGAGATGTTCAGAATCAGCCGCTGCCCTCCCAGTGGTTGCGGCAGTACAGCCCACTGCTTCATCAACTCTTCAACAGGGTCGACAGAATAATTGCGGCGCGGCCAGAATACCTTGTCGTTCCAGGCGTCCTCGCATACCGTGAGTGCCACGGCCTGACCTTTGACCACCGCGAGCGACTGATGGGTCGCAGGCTCAAAGTAACGCTGCTCATCAAAGACGTCATAGAACGGGAGCAGCATCTTCTGCTGCAGGCTCCGGATCTCTCCTGCCTCCAGCAGCGCCGCGACGTTGCGCACATGCTTGCCGGTAGGTTGTGCAACGGACAATGCCGCCCCGCAGAGGATGGCTGGACGCCCTTCCCCCTTGGTCAACGCGGCAACCTCCGCCAGCGACGCCTCGGCGCGTTTGACAAACGATTCCTTTTCAAGGAGATCCGCGGGTGGATATCCGCAGATCGCAAGTTCCGGAAAGATCACGAGGTCGGCGCGTTGCGCAACAGCGCACTCCGTAAACTCACGAATCTTCTGCAAATTGCCGGAGAAGTCTCCGACAGTCGGGTTGATTTGGGCCAGGGCAATCCGCACAGAATCAGTCTATCGCGGCCCGGGGTTCCTCAGGAGCCTGTGCCGCCCACAACGACACTGATCGTCCGCGCCAGGATGCGTAGATCCAGCAACAGGTTCCAGTTCTCGACATACGCCGTGTCCAGTGAGATATAGCTGTCGAACGAGGGATCCTGGCGGGCTTCCACCTGCCACAGCCCGGTCATTCCCGGCAGCACATCCAGACGGCGCAGATGAGAGAGCTCATACTGCTCGACCTCGGCAGCAATCGGCGGCCGCGGACCGACGAGGCTCATATCGCCGATCAGCACATTGAAGAGCTGGGGAAGCTCGTCCAGAGAGTACTTGCGCAGGATGACGCCGATTTTGGTGATGCGAGGATCGTTGCTGATCTTGAAGAGCACACCCTCGCGTTCGTTCAGATGCGCCAGGTTCTCGCGCAGCCGGTCGGCATTGACCACCATCGTGCGGAACTTGTAGCAGGTGAAAGTCCGTCCCTTGCGGCCAATGCGCTGAGCGCGGTAGAAGAACGGCCCCTTGGAATCGAGCCGCACAGCGATGGCGATAGCAACCATCAAAGGTGAAGCAATCCCAAGAATGATGACCGACAGCGCGACATCCAGAATCCGCTTCAGCAGGAAGGCGCCGCGCGGGAAGTCGCGCCGATGCAGGGGGATCGTCGGAAACTGTCCGATGTACTCCACCCGTGCGTTCCAGGCGAGGCCGTCATACAGATCGGGGACCACGCGCACATCGATTCCCTGCGAGCGGGCCTCTTCGACGACGGCCATGACGGTCTGCTTATCGGCGGGGGTCGAAAAGTAAATCTCGTCGACGAACAAGGACCTGGCCAGCGCCACACAGTTGCTGACGTCGCCGATCACATCGGGAGCAATCCGGTCATCGCCCCTCGGGGCAAGCGAGATGAAGCCCATGAAACGGAAGCCCATATGACGAAGAGCTTCCAGGTGGTTGCGCAACGCATGGCCAACGCGTCCATCCCCCACGATCAGGACGTTGCGCGTCTCCAATCCCTGCAGGTAGCGGCGCTCTCGCAGCTTGCGCATCACGGCACGGCGAATCATCACCAGCACCATCGTGATCACAACCGTCAGGAGCACCATGACACGCGAGATAGCGTACCCATGCATCACATACAGGTTGCCGCAAAGCAGCAGGCCGGCGGTCAGGGTCGCCTGTACGGTCATCCGCTGCTCGTGCAGGCCGCTGTGGTTCTGAGCCAGGCCATACAGCCCATAAATCCGCGCGAAGATCACCAGGTAGAGGCCGAAGAGCGCGAGGAACATAAACGAGACAGCCGGGCGCGCCGGCACCAGGTGGGCCAGGACTCTATCCGCAGGAATCGGGCTTTCAGGGATAAACCGGAGCCGGAAGGCGATGAAACCGGCAAACATAGCGGTAAAAAAGTCAAAAGAAGCCCAAACGATACTGGTCAACGCCGGTTGCGATAAGGTTCCCGCAGTCCCAGCCGCAGAGGCACCATGCCTCCCATGCCTCCCGGAAATCACTATCTGTTGGAGATAGTCAGGTGTCGTCATCTTGAGCTACCGTAAATGGCCCCACACCGAAGAACGGTGTTTGTTATCTATCTTGAGGAAGTGTCCCATACTCTATGGGCAACGGTTGAACGGCGTTCGAAAAACATTAACAAGCCCGTACCCGTAACAACATCATTTCAAAAACGTTGGACCCCGAAGGGTGAATGATTGTTAACCCTAGTTTGGCAGAATCAGGGCATCCAAAGCAAGGAATTCCTGAAGTACAGGATCCTTGCTGGAGCGCATCTCCTCCATCGTCCCGAAGAAATGCGCCTTGCCTTCGTGCAGAAAGACAACGCGATCAGCCAACTTCTGAGCGAAACGCATATCATGGGTGACCACAATACTCGTGAGATGCAGTTGCACTTTTAAACGTTGGATCAGGTCTCCTAAAAGATGCGCCATTAAAGGATCGACCATGGTGGTCGGTTCGTCATACAGAACAGCCGACGGCTGAGCCGCGAGTGCCCTCGCAATCGCCACCGACCGCTTCATACCGGTGGAAAGGTCCGAAGGCAGCAGGTCTTCCATCCCGGCGACCCCCACCATCTCCAGCAAACCCTTGACCACCTGCCGGATCTGGTCCTCCTCCATTGTTCTGCGCTCACGCAGCGGAAAAGCCACATTTTCTCCCACCGAGATGGAGTCGAATAACGCACCGTTTTGGAAGACCATCGTGACCTTGCGCCGAACCTCCTGCATCTCCCGCTCGGAGAGACCCGAGATGTCCTGCCCGGCGACCAGCACCGTTCCCTGATCGGGCTTGAGGAAACCCATCAAGATCTGCAAAGAAACCGACTTGCCGACGCCGCTTCGTCCCAAAATACAGAGCGTCTCCCCCGGATTGACGAAAAAGCTCACATCTTCCAGCACAACGAAGTCGCCAAATGACTTACAGACGTGCTCAAAGGAGATGTAAGGACCGACCTGGGAGGAGTTTAAGAACTCCTCACCGGCAATCCCCGCATCAGCTTCGATATTCGAATCATTCGCAATGGCTTCAGCCTCTTCCTCGTTAGCCTGCGCCGCCTCGGCCATGAACTCCTCAACCACAGGAGCGACATCCGCCGAAACCTCCGCGGTCAGGGACACTTCTTCATCCGGCGGCAGTTTGGCCTCGTTGTCGTCAGTCACAGCTTTCCCTCCCAGCTAGTATCCCATTCGTGGTTACGCTGTTCGATGCTGGGCCCAGATCTCGGCTTCAGCCAATTCCTGTGGAGTGTTCATGTTCGAGAACCAGAACTCGAGATCGAGCGCGGCAGGATTTGTCTCCGGAGCAAAGTGCGAGGCATCACAGGACCATAGCCATTCAGCCCCGTCGTTATCAATACTCATAAGGATTTCATCCAGGCGACGTTCCCCACGCTCAATGGCCTGAGCAACAGAGGCATAGCACTCCCGCCGAATCATGCAGAAAGCAGGCTGCCGCTGTTGATTCACCAGCAGATAGCTTGCCCCGCAACCTGCGAGCCCCCGTTCCAAAACGGCGGTAGCCCAGTTGTGCAGAAGTTGCACAGGCACCAACGGCACATCGACAGGGATAACCATCACCCACGGCTGCAATGCCCCCATCAATCCGGCTGCAATGCCAGCCGCCGGGCCTGCACCCAGCAACTCCTCCTGCACCACCGGCGCATACCCCGCCAGATCCTCACGATTCCCCGCGATGCTCACATCAACGCAAAACTCCCGCAGTTTCTCGACCGCAATCTCGACCATTGGACGCCCACAAAACGGCAGCAGCGCCTTATCCCGTCCCATGCGCAGGCTCTTTCCGCCCGCCAGCACGAACCCATGCACGGGCAGCTTCGTATCGCCCTCTCGAAACTCGTCTCTCGAATCTCGCAACTCGAAGGCCTAAGCCCCACCAACCAGCCCAAAGAACCGCACGATCGACTCGATCCCGCGATGAAAGTTGGCCAGGTGAAACTTCTCGTTCGGCGCATGAAGATTGTCGTCCGGCAGCCCGAACCCCATCATCACTGTAGGAATTCCCAGCTCACGAACGAAGTCGCCGACGATCGGGATCGACCCGCCACCACGTACAAACACCGTCTCCTTGCCGAAGACCTCGGCCATCGCCTCTTTTGCGGCGCGGATATAGTCGTTGTCCGTGCTCACCACGATCGGCTCACCGGAGTGGATCATCCGCACCGTCACCTGGGTTCCCTTCGGGACGATCCCTTCGACGAACTTCCTGTACTTCTCGAACGTGGCCTCGGGAGCCATTCCCGGCACCAGACGGAAGCTGATCTTCGCCAGCGCTTTTGCCGGAATCACGGTCTTCGCGCCCGCTCCGGTAAAGCCTCCGGGCATGCCGTGAACATCCATCGTCGGACGCGACCACGTCCTCTCCAGCACGCTGAAGTCCGGCTCGCCCGTCAGCTCCGTCGAGCCCACCTCTGTCTTGCGATAGTGCTCCTCATCAAACGGCAATGACTTCCAGGCCTTCAGCTCATCCGCAGTAGGAGCCTCGATGCCGTCATAGAAGCCGGGAATCGCGATGTGTCCGGTCTCATCCTTCAGCTTCGCAATGATCTGTGCCAGGGCGACGAATGGATTCGGAGCTGCACCGCCATACATGCCGGAATGAAGATCGGTCGCGGCGCCGCGCACCTCAAGCTCCGTATAGATCATGCCGCGCAGACCGACGCACAACGTCGGCAACTCAGGCGCGAACATCTCGGTGTCGCTCACCAGCGCGGCGTCGGCCTTGAGCACATCCCCATGCTCCCGCACAAAGGCCGCAATGCCCTCTCCGCCAACCTCTTCTTCGCCTTCGACGATCACCTTGATGTTGACCGGCAGCTTGCCTTCGGCCTTCAGAAGGGACTCGAGCGCCTTCACATGCATCCACATTTGGCCCTTATCATCGACCGCGCCGCGCGCGTAGATATTGCCATCGCGCTCTTCCGGCTCAAACGGCGGCGACTTCCACTCATCGAGAGGATCGGGAGGCTGGACATCGTAGTGCCCATAGCAGAGCACCGTCGGCTTTCCGGGAGCATGCAACCAATCGGCATAGACCAGCGGATGCCCCTGGTGAGTCGCCGTGGTCGTCTCGATCAGCCGGACGTTCTCCATTCCAGCCGCACGCAGGCCCTCGGCAACGAACTCCGCCGCCTTGCGCACATCGCCCGCACGTTCCGGAGTGGTTGAAATCGACGGAATGCGCAACAGCGCCTTCAACTCCTCAACAAACCGTGCCCCATTGTCCTTCGCAAACTCCACTGCCTTGCCGCTCATCAAAACACTCCTCAAAACCGTTCCGGCACCATACACCGATGCCCCCAGAATAGTCCGTCTATCTCTCGTCTCCAACCTGCTGCGGAGGGAATTACGATCTCTTTACATCTTTGATCGGCACTTCCCCGTCTATAACAACTACAGCGCTATAAATTACGAAGCAGCTCAATCCTGCAAAACTCATCTCAGAATCAGTCAACACAGAAGGAAGCATGACGAAGATCACGCCGCGCCACACAGTCTCAATCGCTCTTTTCCTCGGATTACTTTGCACCGGTGAACTCTGTGCGCAGCAGCTTGCGGCGTCTGATACCCCCAGTCTTCCTGCAGCACCGGTGGCCAACGTCTCCTATAGCTCCTCGAACGCAGCAGGCAACTTTTCAGACTCGCCGCCCCTGATCGATGCCCCAACGCCCCAAACTCCGGCATCCCAAGACA
This sequence comes from Granulicella mallensis MP5ACTX8, assembly GCF_000178955.2. Taxonomy (NCBI): domain Bacteria; kingdom Pseudomonadati; phylum Acidobacteriota; class Terriglobia; order Terriglobales; family Acidobacteriaceae; genus Granulicella; species Granulicella mallensis. The sequence continues at coordinate 4,622,407 of NC_016631.1, forward strand.
ACGATCCCTCCGGGAAGCAGACGAAGCGCATTCTCGGCATCATCCCAAACTTCCGTGCCGTAAGCGCAGATCAGCATCTGCCGCCGCAGACGGTCAAAGACAAGTTCATAACCGCCAGCCAGGACACCTTCGACTACTCGGCCATCGTCGTACCGGCAGGACTCGCAGGCTTCGATCTGGCCCGCAACGCCACGCCTGAGTTCGGCCATGGCGGAGTTGCTTATGGCCGCTACTTCTGGCACTCCCTCGTAGACCAGACCGTCGAAAACTACATGGTGGAGTTTGTCGTCCCCGCCGCCACCCACGAAGACACCCGTTACTACACGCTGGGCCACGGAGGCTTTCTCAAGCGCACCGGCTATGCCCTGAGCCGCACCATCATCACCCGCTCGGACTCCGGCAAAGAGGTCTTCAACGCTGGTGAAGTCGTGGGAGCAGGAGCCGGAGCCGGTCTCTCCAACCTTTACTATCCCAGCCGGGAGCGCGGTCTGGGCAACACCGGCACCCAATGGGGCACAAGCATCGGCATCGACGCAGCCACCTTCGTCCTCAAAGAGTTCTGGCCGGACATCAACAACGCGCTCTTCCACAACAAAGACTAAAACGCCTGGACCACCATACCTCTCAAGGCGGCGGAGACAGGATGGCAATTCCATGGTGATACCATTTCACCCATGAATCGAGCCCTTGCTCTCCGCCGCCTGGTACTTCCTGCCGTGCTTGCCCTTGGCTTTGGATCGCTGGCCCCGGCGCAGCAAAGCGTGCCCGCTACCCCCGACGCTCCCCCGCAAACCAATCTCCCCACCGACACTCCGCTCAACCTGAAGCTGCCGACCGTCTTCATCGTCGGAGATTCTACCGCCCGCAACGGAGCCAACCTCGGCTGGGGCGACCACTTCGCACCTCTCTTCGACACCTCCCGCGTCAACGTCGCGAACCGAGCCGTGGCCGGCCGCTCCTCCCGCACGTACATCAATGAAGGCCGCTGGACCAAAGTTCTCAGTGAGATGAAACCCGGCGACTTCCTCCTCCTGCAGATGGGCCACAACGATGGCGGCGACCTCGGCGGAGCCAAACCGCGCGGCACCCTGAAGGGCATCGGCGACGAAACCAAGGACGTCCCCCAAACCACCGGCCCACTCGCCGGCCAGCTCGAGACCGTCCATACCTATGGCTGGTACATGCGCAAGATGATCGACGAAGCCAAAGCCAAGGGCGTCCAGCCCATGATTCTTACCCTCACCATCCGTAATATCTGGACTAACGGCCACATCGAGCGGGACATGGGCTATACCGCCTTCATTCACCAGATCGCCGACCAGGAGCACATCCCCGTCATCGACATGGCCACCCTCGAAGCCGACCGCCTGGAGGCCCTGGGCCAGGAAAAGACCGCTCTACTCTTTCCCATCGACCACACCCACACCAGCCCTGAGGGAGCTGAAAAGAACGCCCAGTCCGTAGCCGATGCCCTCCGTGCAAGCCATGTCCCCCTCGCCGGCTATCTCAAGCCGTAGCCAGGAGCGAAGCACTCGGATGTGTATTTACATCCGCGGTGCCCTCTTTCGTCTAAAATCCAATTAATGCGACTTCGCGCCCTCCATCTCGCCAGCGTCCTACTGCTGCTCGCCTCTCTCGGCGCGGCAGAAGGATCGGTCCTGCGCGAGGGCGACCTCCGTAGCGGCGTCCACTATATAGGCGTTCTGCTGGCGCAGGACTACGCCGGAGTCGATACCTGGGCGGAGCTCAACTCCGGCAGCAAGGATGCCCTCCGGTTCGATCTTCCTGTTGCCTCGCTCGTCCAGCACCGTGCTGTCTGGACCATGCGTCCTCCCTCTGCCCACTGCACAGAGCTTCAGGCCGTCACCGGCTTCAGCCTTTAGGCCCCTTTTCCCGAGCGCATTCCGTGCAGGCCGCCACTTGGCTCAGCCCATCTGTTCCACACAAACTAGAGATTGCGATCCTCTGTGCCCGTGTTTCCACCCGGCGCCCACGCAAAAAGGACACCCGCTTTGATCAACACTGTACTCGCCAAAGTCTTTGGTACCAGCAACGAACGTGCCGTAAAACGCATGCTCCCGGTACTCGCGCAGATCAACGGTTTCGATGAGTCCATCAAGGCCCTATCGGACGCCGAGCTCCAGGCCAAGACCCTTGAATTCAAAGCCCGCATCGCCAAGGCCATCGAAGGCCTGACCGACGCCGACGAGATCACTGCCGCCGAAAAAGCCGCACTCGACGAGATCATGCCCGAAGCCTTCGCCGTCGTGCGCGAGGCCGGACGCCGCGTCGTCGGCATGCGTCACTTCGATGTCCAGATGATCGGCGGCATGGTGCTGCACTCCGGCAAGATCGCCGAGATGAAGACCGGCGAAGGCAAGACTCTCGTCGCGACGCTTCCCTGCTACCTGAACGCACTCGCCGGCCACGGCGTGCACGTCGTCACCGTCAACGACTATCTAGCCAAGCGCGATGCCGAGTGGATGGGCAAAATCTACGGCTTCCTCGGCCTCTCCGTCGGCGTCATCGTGCATGACCTCGACGATCGCCAGCGCCGCGAAGCCTACGCCTCGGACATCACCTACGGCACCAATAACGAGTTCGGCTTCGACTACCTGCGCGACAACATGAAGTTCGAGATCAGCGAGCAGGTCCAGCGCGGCAACTACTACTGCATCGTCGACGAAGTCGACTCCATCCTCATCGATGAAGCCCGTACCCCGCTCATCATCTCCGGCCCGACCGACAAGACCACCGACAAGTACGCCATCGCCAACACCATCATTCCCCAAATTGAAGCAGGCGAACTGATCGAGTCGCTCGAAACCAAGATCTGGTCCGGCGATTACGTGGTCGACGAAAAGGCACGCGCCGTCACCGTTACCGACGAAGGCTGGGAAAAGATCGAAGGTCTCCTCGGCATTGGCAACATCGCCGACCCCGAAAACTGGGACATGAAGCACCACATCGAGGTCGCCATCAAGGCGCACGCTCTCTACCGGCGCGACGTGGAGTACGTAGTAAAAGACGGCGAAGTCATCATCGTCGACGAGTTCACCGGCCGCCTGATGCCCGGCCGTCGCTGGTCCGATGGCCTGCATCAGGCCGTCGAAGCCAAGGAAGGCGTGGTCATCCGCAAGGAAGACCAGACGCTCGCCACCATCACCTTCCAGAACTACTTCCGCCTGTACAAGAAGCTCTCCGGCATGACCGGCACCGCCGAGACGGAAGCCTCCGAGTTCGAAAGCATCTACAAGCTTGAGATCGTCGTCATCCCGACGAACCGGCAGATGCTCCGCATCGAGAACTCGGACGTCGTCTACCGTACCGCGAAAGAAAAATACTTCGCCGTCGCCGACGAGATCGAGCGTCTGCATGCGCAGAAGCAGCCCGTTCTGGTCGGCACTACGAGCATTGAAAAATCCGAACTGCTCTCCGACATCCTGAAGCGCAAGGGCGTGCGCCACGTCGTGCTGAACGCCAAGTTTCACGAGAAGGAAGCCGAGATCGTCGCCCAGGCCGGACGGCTCGGCATGGTGACCATCGCCACCAACATGGCCGGCCGCGGCACGGACATCCTGCTCGGCGGCAACTCCGAGTTCATGGCCCGCCAGGACCTCGTGAAGCGCAATCTGGCCCGCGCCGTCTCAGCCGCCGAAGGCTCCATCCAACCCGTAGCGGCTCCCGGGTTTGTGCGCTTCTACTACCAGTCGCAGGAGTTCGAGACCTCGCAGCAGCAGTGGGACGACATCATCGCCTCGCACTCCGCCGCCACCAAGGTCGAGCACGATGCCGTCATCGAGGCGGGCGGCCTGCACATTCTGGGCACCGAGCGCCATGAGTCGCGGCGCGTCGACAACCAGCTCCGCGGCCGCGCCGGCCGTCAGGGCGACCCCGGCTCCTCGCGCTTCTTCCTCTCCCTCGAAGACGACCTCATGCGCATCTTCGCGCGCGAGTGGGTCGGCACACTGCTGCAATCGCTGGGCATGGAAGAAGGCGTCCCGATTGAAAGCCGCATGATCTCCAAGCGCATCGAATCCGCGCAGAAGGCGGTCGAATCGCAGAACTTCGAGTCACGTAAACACGTGCTCGAATACGACGACGTCATGAACAAGCAGCGCGAAGCCGTCTACGGCCTGCGCCGCCAGCTCATGGAAGGCACCGAGCAGAAGCAGCTCATCACCGAGGACTACGTCTCGACGATCCTCTCGGGCATCCTCGAGGAGTTTGCTCCTGAAAAGGCTCACCCGGACCAGTGGAACGTCGAGCAGATCTTCTCCCAGATCTACGACATCTTCGGCGCCAAACTCGAAGGCGAAATCGATCCGACCCAGCTCAGCCGTCACGACTTTGGCGACGCCATCTTCGACAAGCTGCGTGAGCGCTACGACGTGAAGGAGAAGATTCTCGGTGAGCCCAACATGCGCTATCACGAGCGCATCGTCATGCTCAGCGTGCTCGACGGCCTCTGGAAAGAACACCTGCTCTCGATGGACCAATTGAAGGAAGGCATCGGCATGCGCGGTTACGCGCAGCAGGACCCGCTGGTGGCCTACAAGAAGGAGTCTTTCGAGATGTTCGAGACGATGATGCTGCGCTTCCAGGAAGACACCGCGCGTCACCTCTTCCGCATGCAGATCCTCGCTCCCGACGGCACCCCGATCGAGACAGCCGAACAACTCGCCGCGCTGCAGTCGGCACAGCCTGCGCCTCCGTCTCTGCCGCCGCAGCAGCAACGCTCGATCTCCGAGGAGGCCGGCTTGCCGCCCTCACAGCCGGCAACTCCCCCGCCCGCCGTGCCGACCCGTCCGCCATCGACCACCATCGACGCGCTGGAGCGTGAGTTTGAACGTAAGAAGCAGCGCGACCTCGACGCCGCCCGCAACGTAGGTGGAGCAACCACCTACACAGCTTCTCCCCGTCGCGCAGGAGAGAAGCTCGGTCGCAACGACGAGTGCTTCTGCGGCTCCGGCAAGAAGTACAAGAAGTGCCACGGCGCCAACGCGTAACAGCAAATCGCGAGCATTGAAAAAGAGCAACCGAAAGGTTGCTCTTTTTCTTGTCTCCCCATAATATGCAACTAGGAGGTTGCCTTATGGACAATCGTATCGAAAAGCATATCGAACTGAAGGCTCCGGTCTCACGCGTCTGGCGAGCCCTCACAGACTACCGCCAGTTCGGAGAATGGTTCCGCGTCAATCTCGAAGGCCCCTTCGTTCCCGGCGAAACAGCTCGCGGCTACATCACCTGGCCCGGCTACGAGCACCTCTTCATGGAGGTCATCGTGCAAAAGCTAGAGCCAGAGCACCTCTTCTCCTTTACCTGGCACCCCTATGCCATCGATCCCAAGGTGGACTACTCCAAGGAAACACCCACCCTCGTCGAGTTCAAGCTCGCGAAGACCGCGACTGGCACAGAACTCACCGTTACAGAGTCTGGCTTCGAGCACATTCCCCGCGAACGCTTCGCAGACGCCTTCCGAATGAACGACTCCGGCTGGACCCAGCAACTCAAGAACATCGAGACCTATGTCGCCCAGGCGCTCTAGTCCTAAGCCGCAAGCCAAGGCAAAAATCTTTGCCGCACTCGGCGACGAGACGAGACTGTCTCTGCTCGTCAGGCTCTCTGACGGGCAGAGACAGTCGATCGCTCAGCTCACCGAAGGTTCTAAGCTAACGCGTCAGGCCGTCACGAAACACCTGCGCATCCTGGAGCGCGTGCGCATCGTACACAGCACGCGAGCGGGCCGCGAAAGTCTCTTCGAATTCAACCCGAAGCCCCTCGACGAACTCAAACGATATCTGGATCTAGTCTCTGAACGATGGGACCAGACACTCTCCCGGCTTAAGTCCTTCGTCGAAATCAACGAGGAATAGCTATATCCTGAAGACATGGATCTCGAAATCACCGTCGACCAACTCAAGCAACAACTCTCCTCAGCTACGCCACCTCTGCTCCTCGACGTGCGCGAACAATGGGAGTTCAACACCGCCAGCATCGCGGGCAGCACGCTGATGCCGATGAACGAAGTTCCCTCCCGCGCCCACCAGGAGCTCGACGAAGAGCAGCACATCCTCGTCCTCTGCCATCACGGAGCCCGTTCGCTCTCGGTCGCCGCTTGGCTGCGCCAGCAGGGCTTTGACAAGGCACAGTCGGTTGCAGGCGGCATCAACGCCTGGTCGCGCTCCATCGATCCCACCGTTCCTCTCTACTGACCATGGCTGCCGCGCGAAACTTCGACGCCGAACTCGATGCGGTGAACGCTGCCGCCGAGCTCCCGCCGGACGAAGCCCTGCCGCTGCTTCGCAAGGCCCTCAACCATCGCAGCAACTTGATCGTCTCGCGTGCAGCCAAGCATGCGGGACGCCTTCACCTGGCGGTCCTCACAGACGCGCTCGCCGAGGCCTTCTACCGCTTCATGCCCGCAGCCGGGAACCCGGCCAAAACCGATCCCCAATGCTGGGCCAAGAATGAGATCGGCAAGGCGCTCGCCGCGCTGGAGTATCAGAACACCGAACTCTTTCTCGCAGGCATGAAACATCACCAGCCGGAACCCACCTGGGGTGGACCCTCCGACAGTGCAGGCCCCTTGCGCGGAGCCTGCGCGCTCGCCCTGGTGCAGTGCCGCGAGATCTCTTCCTCAACCCTGCTGCGGCATCTCGCCCCGCTCTTTCGCGATGAAGAGCTACCCGTTCGCGTCAACGCCGCTCGCGCCGTCGAACAGATAGGCTCCGATGCGGCAGCCCTGATGTTGCGGCTGCGCGCGGAGCTTGGCAGCGACGCCCCGGAGTTGATCGGAGCCTGCCTCGGTGGAGTTCTCCGCCTCGACGGCGAATCCGCTCTGCCTTGGGTCTCCGGCTTTCTCACACTCGGAGACGAGCTCTCCGCCGAAGCCGCCTTCGTCCTGGCCGAGCATCGCTCGCCTCAAGCCGTCACACTGCTGCAGACCGCTCACGACGCCACATTCAACCGCGACTTCCGCGCAACGCTGCTCACAGCCATCGCCTCGACCCGGCTGCCCGAAGCTACGGATTGGCTGTTGCAGCGCGTCATCTCCGGCGCGCAGGACTCAAAACTCGCCGCCCAGGCGCTCTGCGATGCCCAACCTCCGCCGGAAATCGCGGAACAGCTACGGGCAAACGGATTTCCCTGCTCAGGCCGCTGAAGCACGGTGATGAAAACGCTTCACAATCTCAAGATACTTCCGTGCATTCTCCGTGATCGTCTCCGGCTGCCCGGCGGCAATGGCTTTCGTGTCCACGAGGTCCGCTCCAACACCAAGCGCAAACGCACCAGCCTCGAGAAACTCATGCGCCGTCGCCAGCGAGACGCCACCCGTTGGAATCAGCTCAATCTGCGGCAGCGGAGCCTTCAGGCTCTTCAGATACTTCGCTCCACCCAGCGCATTCGCCGGAAAGACCTTGATGATATCCGCGCCGCACTGCCAGGCCGTCACCACCTCGGTCGGCGTGAGAGCTCCCGGCAGCACCGCGACAGAGTAGCGCTGGCAGATCTCCACCGTCTTCACGTTGAGCGCAGGGCTTACGACAAACTGTGCGCCTTCGAGCATGCAGATACGCGCGGTCTCAGGATCAAGCACGGTCCCCGCGCCGATGAGGATGTCAGGGCGCTCCTTCGTGAGCCTTGCCATCACCCGCACCGCACCGGGCACGGTCATCGTCACTTCGAGCACGGTGACGCCGCCCGCCGCAATGGCCTCCGCCAACGCCAGCGCCTGATCTTCACTCTCCGCACGCAATACGGGAAGCAGCCCGATCCTGCGTATCTCCTGCAACACTTCACTCTTGCTCAAGCTCATCTTTATCCCCTCATCGCTCAACTACTCATAGCTCGTAGCTCAAAACGCCCCAACAACTCTCCGCGCTCTTACCGAACCGTTCCCGCCGAGCCCCCCGCCATCAATCGTTCCACCTCCGGCAGTGTAGCCATCGACGAGTCACCTGCGGTCGTCATCGCGAGCGCTCCATGCGCGATCCCACAATCCAGGGCGTAACGCATCCCCTTGCCTTGCAGCAGACCGTAGATCAACCCCGAAGCGAACGAATCGCCCCCGCCAACACGGTCCAGGATCTCGAGATCGTCAAAGCGCAGGCCTTCATAGGCCTCACCCTCCGCATAGCCAAAAGCGCTCCAGCCATTGCGGTTCGCCGTGTGCAGACGCCGTACAGTGCTGGCGATCACCTTGAGATTTCCGAACTCCGCCGTCACACGGCCGGCCATGGCGCGGAAGCTGTCCAGCGTATGCCACACGGGCCCCTGAGAGGCTTCGCCAAGCGTCGCCGCGATATCGCCTTCGTGGCCAAACAAAACATCGACCAGCGGCATCAGCGATCGATTCACATCGATAGAACCCTTCCGCCCTCCACGTGACTTCCAGAGCGAAGGCCGGTAGTTGCAGTCGAAGCTCACGATCGTGCCATGGCGTTTCGCAGCAGCCATCGCTTCGCGCACCACCTCGGTAGAGTCTTCACTCAACGCCGCCATGACGCCGCCGGTATGGAACCACTGGACACCTTCGTCCTGAAAGATCTCGTCCCAGTCCACATCGCCGGGCTTCATCTGTGAGATCGCCGTGCTGCCGCGGTCCATCATCCCCATGCCACCGCGCACGCCAAAGCCGCGCTCCAGAAAATAGATCCCGTTACGAGCCTCACGTCCGACACCGTCAAAATCCCGCCACAGCACATGCGACAGATCGACTCCGCCCTGCAGCATCAGATCTTCGACCAACCGGCCCACGGGATTATCCACGAGCGCAGTAACGATAGCGGTCCGCAGATCGAAGCAGCGGCGCAGGCCACGTGCAACGTTATACTCACCGCCGCCCTCCCACACGCGAAAGTTGCGAGAGCCGACAATCCGTCCCTCGCCCGGATCGAAGCGCAGCATCACCTCGCCGAGCGAAACCAGGTCCCACTCACAAAGCACAGGGTCGCGCAGGGCCAAACCGCCATGGCCCTGCGCCGAATCACTGATTAGCTCACTCGCTGACTCGCTGACTCGCTGGCTCACTTCAACTCCGCAATGGCCACGGCATCCATGTCGTCGTACGCCTGGTTCTCACCGCCCATTCCCCAGCAGAAACCATAGCTCTTGGTGCCCACACCTGCATGGACGCTCCAGCCCGGAGAGACCGCAACCTCACGGTCGCCGATAAAGAGATGCCGCGTCTCCTGCGGTGGCCCCATCAGGTGTAGCACGCGGTGCGCGGGATCGACGTCGAAGTACAGGTAGACCTCACTGCGGCGCATGTGCGTGTGTGGCGGCATCGTGTTCCAGTTCGAGCCTTCGTCCAGCAGCGTAAAGCCCATCACGAGCTGACAGCTACGCAGCCCCTCTTTATAGATCGCCTTGTAGATCGTGCGCTTGTTGCAGGTCTCCACCGCGCCGAGCTTCAGACCTTCGAGGTCCTGGAAGCGCACCATCTTCGTCGGAAACTCTGCATGGGCCGGATAGCTCAACAGATAGAACGCAGCAGGCTTCTCCGCATCCTCACTGGAAAAGCTGATCACCTTGCTCCCGCGACCGATATAAAGACAATCGAGCTTGCCTAGCTCGAAGGTTTCTCCATCCACCGTGACCGAACCCGAACCACCGACGTTGAGCACGCCCAGCTCGCGCCGTTCGCAGAAGAACTCAGCCCGCAACTCCGGCTGCGTCTCCAGATGCAAAGCGGACGTCGTGGGTACAGCCGAGCCGATCACCGTGCGGTCGAGATCGACATAGGCAAGATCGAGGCCGCCGGGACGAAACATGCCTTCGAGTAAAAAGGTCTCGCGCAGCTCCGGTGTCGTCATGCGGCTGTAGCGAACGGGATCTGCCATTTGCAGCAACTTCATCGTAAATCTCCTCTTGTCTGTGGCTCTAAGAATAACGCGCCTTGATTGCGCGCTGTGATTGCATACCGTTGTCTATTGCATATGGACGTTAGTTCTTCGCAGGCGGTGGAGGCGGCGGCGGTGCCACCAAAGTCTTCGTCACCCCCGCCTCACCCCGCTCTTCCACCTTGATCACATACATCGTGATGGTCTGCCCCGGAGCTTCAATCGCCTGATGCGGCGTACCCGCCGGAATATGAATGAAGTCGCCCTTGTGCAGCACATGGGGCGTCGCTCCATCCAGACGCGTTCCACGCACCTCGCCGTTCGGGCCTTCCTTGCCGTCGATCATCGTGCCGCCGGTCAGCTCCGTGCCCTCGCCATCGATCACGATCAGGAAGTCGGCAAAGTGCTTGTGCAGTTCGCCGCCACCACTCTGGGTGCGGGCCGACAGCATCGTGTAGTGGCCGTTATAGTTTGCCAGCGTAATACTGGCGCTTCCGTTACCTGCCTTCGCCTGCTCCAGCAGGGCCTTACCCTGCTGCGCGAGCGCGTCGAAGTTCAATGCCTCAGGCTGCGTCTGAATCGTGGACTGCGCGCTCTGTGCGCTCATCACAGTCGCCGCCCCTATGAATGCCAGCGCCGCCAGTCTCCGCGCTGGCCGTCCCCACCTACCCAACAGGTCCTTCATCTCAAGCCTCCGGTATTGCAGCCTCAACAAACCTGTCCAACAGCATACGCAAGAGCGCATAGACTCGTCAGCTTTATACAACCGGATGACTGCGCAGAGAATAATTTTCGGCGGCATAAAAATGTTCGCCTCGGGCATTGCCTTCACCCTTTGCTCTTCGTGCGTCACTCCGCGTAGAGTTTCTTCATCATGTCTATCTCCACCACCGCTCCGACCATCCTCGATCTCTTTCGCCTCGACGGCAAAGTCGCGCTCGTCACCGGAGCCGCCAGCGGCCTCGGCGCAGCCATCGCCACGGCGCTCGCACAGGCCGGAGCCGAGGTCGCCGTGCACGGCAATCGCAGACCCGCCACAGAGACCGCTATGGCCATCGGCGACAAGGCCGCAGCCTTCCAGGCTGACCTCTCCTCGACCAGCGGCGCGGAATCCCTCTTCGGTGCAGTCAAAGAGCGCTTCGGACGCGTGGACATCCTGGTCAACAACGCGGGAACGATCCATCGCAACGCCGCCGAAGACACCCTGCTTGAGGACTGGCAGCACGTCCTGCAGGTCAATCTCACCAGCGTCTTCCAACTCTCGCAGTTCGTCGCCCGCGACATGATCTCGCGCGAGGCCGCGGGAAAGATCGTCAATATTGCCTCGCTGCTGAGCTTCCAGGGCGGTATCCGCGTTCCGGCCTATGCGGCCTCCAAAGGCGGCGTGGCCCAGCTCACCAAGGCCCTGGCCAACGAGTGGGCCCCCAAGGGCATTCGGGTAAACGCCATCGCCCCTGGCTACTTCTCTACGACCAACACCGAAGCTCTGCAGGCCGACGAGACACGCAATCGCCAGATCCTCGAACGCATCCCCGCCGCCCGCTGGGGCAAGCCGCAGGATCTCGCAGGTGCAGCGCTCTTCCTCTCCTCAGCAGCAAGCAACTACGTTACGGGAACCGTCCTCACCGTAGACGGCGGCTGGATGGGACGATAGAGTTTTGCAACAATAACGCTTTGAAAGGGCGGGGCTTCAGCTGTACGGACTCATGACATCCTTTACACATTGTCTCCAGACATCCTTTACAGATTTGTGGGGGTGTCTGGATGTCGTGGAGGCATGTGGAAGTCTCGTCGCAGCGTGTTTCGTTTGTGCAGGAAGCAGTCTCTGGTCTGCGTTCTCTAGCGGTGTTGTGCGAGGAGTACGGGATTAGCCGGCCCACCGGCTACTTATGGGTGAAGCGGTATCGCGAGAGTGGTTTGAGTGGGATTGCGGAGCGCAGCCGCAAGCCCTTGCACAGCCCGGGGCGGAGTTCTGCGGAGTTAGAAGGGCGGATCGAGGATCTGCGCCGGCTGTATCCGGAGTGGGGCGCGCGCAAGCTGCAGTGGCTCTTGGAGAAGGATGGTGTGAACGTTCCAGTCGCAACGGTTCATCGGATACTGAAGCGGCGCGGTTTGGTGCATCCGCTGGATCGTCATCGGAAGGCGACCGGGAGCTTCTGTCGGGAACGGCCGAACCAGCTCTGGCAGATGGATTTCAAGAGTCCGAAGGGCTGGGGCACCCATATCGGCCCGTTATCTGTGCTGGACGACCATAGTCGTTACGCAGTGGCACTGGAACATCTGGGTTCCAGCGGTGCAGACGGCGTGCAGCAACGTCTGGACCAGGCGTTCAGGGATTGTGGTTTACCGGATGCGATGCTGATGGATCACGGCACTCCGTGGTGGAACATGCAGTCCGCAGGGGGCTGGACACAACTGTCGGTATGGCTGATGAGGCTAAGTATCCGCCTCTACTTCTCCGGCTACTCCCACCCGCAGACGCAAGGTAAGGTAGAGCGCTTCCATCGCTCGCTGGAGATGGCGAGACGACGTCGTGTACAGCCAGAGAAGGGCCAGGAGCAGGCATGGCTGGACAGCTTCCGCTATGAGTACAACCACATTCGTCCGCACCAGGCACTGGAGATGGCCACTCCGGCAAGCCGCTGGAAGGCTAGCCTGCGACCCTTCACAAAACCCCTGGACCCCGTCTATCCCGCCGATGCAGAAGTCTACCCACTGAACTCCAATGGATCGTTGCGGCTCGATAAGGCCACCTGGCAGGTGGCCGGTGCGCTCGCCGGACAACTCGTCCGAATTCAGCGCATCGACCACCGCGCCCTCGTCTTCTACGGAGCTACCCTGATCCGGGAACTCGATCTCGCCGGGCATGGCTCCACGATCGTGGAGCCATGCCCGGCAAACTTCCTCAACTTGTAAAGGATGTCTGGAGACAATCTGTAAAGGATGTCTGGAGACTAGACAGTTTCAACCCTGCCGCTAACACCCGCCGAGAACGTGGCTTTAGCCACTGAGGGAACGCCCCCAGCGCGAGCCTGCCATCCCCCTCCGCGGCTAAAGACTATTTAGAGGTTGCCCTAACGGCGACGCAGCCCCGCCCTACGCCAGCTCATACTCAAAATCGTAGAAATGCTTACCGGCCTCTATCGTGATCGCCAGCGTCCCGGTCAATCCACCGAGACCTTCCGTCCCCGACCCCGGCACCACGACAACCTGCAGATGGCTCGACTTCGGGTCATTCTTGTTCATCGTGGCATTGTGCATTAGAACGAAGCTCCCAGCGCGGCCGTCGAGCTTGCCAGTGACACATTCGATCGCGACATAAGCCATCGCTCCCGTGCTCTCCGTGATCCCGGTCAGCATCTCGCCCTTGCTGGTCCCTTCCAGCTCCCCTGAAAACACCTTGTCGATCGTCATCCGTCCGACTCCGCCCTCTTTTCCGATAGCCGACGCCTCGGCAGGAGCGATCTTCACCTCAAACATTCCCTTTGCCTGCTTCATCCTTCTCCTCCGGGTTGCTGTATTGGGCTGCGGCCCTAGAAATACCACAAGCTCACAGTGCCACGCACCCAATAGAAAAGGCCGCCCGCAGGCGGCCTCTTCCAGCACCACAAAATTAGTCGATCGAGATCTTCCGCAGCAACCGGAAATCCGACAGCATCTTGCCTGTTCCCAACACCACGCTGGCAAGCGGATCGTCCGCAATCGAAACGGGCAGTCCAGTCTCTTCGCGAATACGGCGGTCGAGGTTCTTAATCAGTGCACCACCACCCGTCAGCACGATGCCACGGTCGGAGATGTCCGCCGACAGCTCAGGCGGAGTCCGCTCCAGCGCCACACGAATCGCATTCATGATCGTCGCAATGCACTCGCCGAGCGCCTCGCGAATCTCCGAATCCTCAATGGTGATGGTCTTCGGCACGCCCTCGATGAGGTTGCGGCCCTTGATCTCCATCGTCAGCGGCTTGTCCAGCGGGAACGCCGAACCGAGTTCGATCTTGATCTGCTCCGCCGTGCGCTCGCCTACCAGCAGGTTGTACTTGCGCTTCAGGTAGGTCATCACGGCTTCGTCCATCTGGTTGCCGGCCATGCGAACCGAGCGCGAGTAGACGATGCCCGCAAGCGAGATCACCGCAATGTCCGTCGTTCCGCCACCGATGTCGACGACCATGTTGCCGCCGGGCTCAGTGATCGGCAGACCCGCGCCAATCGCGGCCACCATCGCCTGCTCTACGAGATGCACTTCGCTGGCCTTGGCGCGATAGGCGGAGTCCATAACCGCGCGTTTTTCCACCTGCGTAATCTCGCTCGGCACGCCGATGACGATGCGCGGATGCACCATCATCTTGCGGTTGTGCGCCTTCTGGATGAAGTAGTTCAACATCTTCTCGGTCTGCTTGAAGTCGGCGATCACGCCATCCTTCATCGGCTTGATCGCGATGATGTTGCCGGGAGTTCGGCCCAGCATCTCCTTGGCTTCCTTACCCACAGCCTCCACCTCGCCCGTCACGCGGTTGACGGCGATTATCGAAGGCTCGTTCACAATGATGCCCTTACCGTGCGCGAAGACGAGGGTGTTCGCCGTCCCAAGATCGATCGCCAGATCGCTGGAGAAGAGCGAGAAGATAGAGCGCATGTTGCTCACGCGCGATGTACGCGACTGAAAGTTCTTCGATGACATTTTGTTGGGCGGATCCTGTTCCAATAAGCTCTTAGACTCACTCTAGTGTAATCCTTCGCAGCCAAGCCCATCCGGTTGACCAGCCAGCATCCGACTGCACAACAGCGCAGGCCGGAAAATCACCCCCTTCAAGGACCCAAAGAGCTCTCCGACCGGCATTTCCCTCTGGAAGATAACCACAGTCCTGTCACATTCACTGCGAGCCGAGCACTCTACTTCGTCCCTACTCTCGGTACAATCGACCTAAAGGACGGAAACTGACCGCGATGATAATTGGCGTTCCCAAAGAAGTAAAAGACCATGAGAGCCGTGTAGGCATCACCCCAGCAGGCGTAAGAGCTCTCGTCGATGCTGGCCACAAGGTGCTCGTCGAGCACAATGCCGGGCACCTCTCCTCGTTTCCCGACGACGAATACCAGGCCGTCGGCGCCGAGATCGTCGGCGAAGCCTCCGCCGTCTGGGGCCTGGCCGACATGGTCGTTAAGGTCAAAGAGCCGGTCGCCAAGGAGTATGGCTACTTCCGCGAAGGCCTCGTGCTCTTCACCTATCTGCATCTCGCTCCCCTCAAGGAGCTCACCGATACCCTGCTCGCCAAGAAGGTCACCGGCATCGCCTATGAGACCGTCCGCGACCGTGCCGGCTCACTTCCGCTTCTGACCCCCATGTCCGAGGTCGCAGGCCGCCTCTCTGTACAGGTCGGTGCAGCCTATCTTGAGAAAGAGCACGGCGGACGCGGTGTCCTGCTGGGCGGCGTCCCCGGCGTTCCTCCGGGCAACGTCTGCATCATCGGCGGCGGCATCGTCGGCACCAACGCGGCAAAGATCGCCCTCGGCATGGGAGCGAAGGTCACTCTCGTCGACCTGAACCTCAACCGCCTCCGCGAGCTGGACGACATCTTCTCCGGCCGCGTCTACACCCTGGCCTCGAACGCCTATAACGTCGAACGCGCGGTCTGCGAAGCTGACCTCGTCATCGGCGGCGTCCTGATCCCCGGTGCGGCCGCACCGAAGCTCGTCACCAAGACCATGGTCTCCAGGATGAAGAAGGGCGCGGTCATCGTCGACGTCGCCATCGACCAGGGCGGCTGCATCGAGACGG
The DNA here is from genome assembly GCF_000178955.2 of Granulicella mallensis MP5ACTX8. NCBI lineage: Bacteria > Pseudomonadati > Acidobacteriota > Terriglobia > Terriglobales > Acidobacteriaceae > Granulicella > Granulicella mallensis. The sequence goes on from NC_016631.1 coordinate 4,638,028, forward strand.
CGCGGCCCACCACGCACTCCGATCCCAGCTATGAGGTCGACGGTGTCGTCCACTACTGCGTCACCAATATGCCTGCGGCCGTGCCGAACACCAGCACACTCGCCCTGACCAACGCGACCTTCCCTTACGTCATGAAGCTCGCAAAACTTGGCGCGAAGGCAGCTATCCTCGAAGATGCAGGCATCGCGGAAGGCGTCAACACCTACGAGGGGCACCTGACCTACAAGGCCGTTGCCGAAGGCCAGGAACGCGCGTTCACCCCTATCTCCCAGCTCCTCTCGAAGTAGCGAAACGAGTACACTTTCACGCATGGGAACAGCAGCAGGCCGACGCAAGGCGCTCGTCATCGGGCTAGGCGTCTGCCTGCTGTTGCTGTTTCTGGTGCTCGCTACCCTCAACGCGTTCAATCTCAATTTTCTGAACCCGGGCTCGCCCCTTCAGACGCTGATCTTCATCGCGCTCTCGACCCTCGCCTTTCTGCTCTTCATGGGCGTTCTGGTGCTGTTGGTCCGCAATGTACTGAAGATCTATGCCGACCAGCGCAGCCGCGTACTCGGCACCCGCCTGCGCACGCGCATGCTGTGGGGAGCGGTCCTCGTCTCTCTGGCTCCTCTGGTTTTCATGTTCGCCTTCAGCTATCTGCTGATGAACCGCGCCGTCGACCGCTGGTTCTCCCAGCCCGTCACCCAGATGCGCGACGACGCCAACCGCATGGCCGTCGAGCTCTTTCACTATGCCGCGCTGAACTCCCGCTCCGAAGCCGACTCGATCGCGGCCGCGCTCTCCGACTCTTCCATCGGAGCCCAGGAAAAGCCGACCCCCGCTGAACTCGCCAAGGTCGCTCGCGTCCTGCAAAATCACGAGTTGACCCTGCAGGGCGGCTTCGCCATCCTCTACCGCAACGGCCAGGTGGTCACCTCGTTTCAACTGCCGAACTTCAAGGCAGGCCATATCGAGCTCAAATCGCTGCAACCGGCTGAAACCGAGACCGACGAAAACCCCAACCAAAAGCCCGTCGTCTACGTAACCCCGCTCCAGGGAGCGGGGCTGCAGACCATCCTGGCTACAGCACAGCGCAGCGACGATCCGATCTACAGCGTGAACGGCACCGACTACACGCTGGCGACCGCAGGGCTCAAGCTCGGTGGCATCGTGCTCGTGGCGCTGCCCATTCCTCCCGGCATCTCCACCACCACCGTACGTCTGCACTCTGCTGCCGACGCCTACTGGGTCCTCTTCCGCGAGCGCCGCCAGGTGCGCAACCTCTACATGGGTTACCTGTTACTCATGACCGGGCTCGCGCTCTTCGTGTGCTGCTGGCTGGCGCTCTACCTCAGCAAACAGGTCACCCGGCCGGTAGAGTCGCTCGCCGACGCGATGGAGGCCATCGCCGCCGGCGACTACGCGCACCGCGTCAGCGCCTCGGCCACCGAAGAACTCGGTGAGCTTGTCGACAGCTTCAACGCGATGGCCTCCGATCTCGAATCCGCACGGTCCGTCGCGGACCAATCCACGGCCCAGCTCTCCGAACTGAACGCCGCGCTGCAGGCCCGGCGAACGGAGCTCGAGACCATCATCGAGACGATCCCCAACGGCGTCGTCACCCTCTCCGCCGACCGCCACATCGTCCTCGCCAATCGCGCCTTCTCAGAGATGCTTGACCCTGGCGGACAGAAGCACTTCATCGGTGCGGCGCTGGGTGAGGTCTTCCCCCCCGAGATCGTGGAGTCGCTCGACCGCCTGCTGCGCCGGGCGCACCGCATGGGCGACGCCTCCGCCGAGATCCAGATGACCTCGGCCTCGCGCATCCTGCACCTCTCCACCACCGTCGCGCTGCTCGAGAGCCGCTCCACCGCCGAACGCGAGCACCTGGGTTATGTACTCGTGCTGGAAGACATCACCCAGCTCCTGCACGCCCAGAAGCAAAGCGCCTGGAAAGAGGTAGCGCGGCGAGTCGCACACGAGATCAAGAATCCCCTCACTCCCATCTCTCTCAACGCCGAGCTGATCCATCGCCACATCGTGCGGCTGGTTCCAGAGCTCACGGAGCACGGAGTCGAGTCGCGCTCTCCGGCCATCATCCAGCGCTCCTCCGAGGTCATCACCTCCTCTGTCGAGACGATGCGCTCGCTGGTCGATCAGTTCTCCGCCCTCGCCGAGTTCCCCAGCTCGCGCCCGCACCCCGCCGATCTGAACATGATCGTCGAGAACTCCCTGGCACTCTTCGCCGGCCGTCTCGGCAACATCCGGGTGACGCGGGAACTATCGCCGCGCCTGCCCCTGGTGCTGGCCGATCCCGAAGCCCTCAAGCGCGCTCTCTCCAACCTGATCGACAATGCCGCCGAAGCCATGCAGGAGAGCCTCCTGCGCGAGCTGCACATCACCACCCGCCTGCTCGACTCCGGCCTGGTCGAGCTCGTCATCGCGGACACCGGCCCGGGCCTCACCGACGAGATGCGGGAGCGCCTCTTCCTCCCCTACTTCTCGACCAAGCAGCGTGGCACCGGGCTGGGCCTCTCTATCGCCGCCAAGATCGTGCAGGAGCATCAGGGTACGATTCGTGCAGAGAAGAACGTACCGGCAGGAGCTCGCTTCATCATCGAACTGCGCCCCCCGGCCTTCCGGGATAATGATTCAGGCGAGACGCCCATGCAGGGGCCAGCCGAAGCCCCCACCGAGGCTATAGAGCGTACCTACAAAGGAGCTACCGTTTGAATCACGTCCTCATCGTCGACGACGAAGCCGATATCCGCGATTCGCTCGAAGCCATCCTCCGGGAGGAGGACTACGCCATCACAACGGCAGGCACCGCCAGGGAGGCGCTCGAACTGGTGCGCGACGCCGACTACCAGGCCGTGCTCCTCGACATCTGGCTGCCCGACAGCGACGGACTCGACGTGCTCGCCCAGATTCGCGGCGAGTCCGGCTCCGACCAGCGCGCCAGCGCGCCCGAGGTCATCATGATCTCCGGCCACGGCACCATCGAGGCCGCCGTGCGCGCCACCAAGCTAGGGGCCTACGACTTCCTTGAAAAGCCGCTCTCGCTGGATCGCACGCTGCTGGTGCTGCGCAACGCGATCAAGGCGCATCAACTCCGCGAAGACAACCAGGAGTTTGCCCGGCAGCTTGCAGCCAAGGGCTCGGTCACCGGGCAATCCGTGCCGCTGAAGGCTCTGCGCCAGCAGATCAAGCTCATGGCTCCAACCAACGGCCGCGTGCTCATCTTCGGCGAATCGGGCACAGGCAAGGAACTCATTGCCCGCGCCATGCACGCGGAGTCCCTGCGCCACGACCGCGTCTTCGTCGAACTCAACTGCGCAGCCATTCCCGAAGACTTCATCGAGACGGAGCTCTTCGGCTATCGCCACGGAGCAGGCCCCGGCGGCCCCAATCAGCCCACCGAAAAACGGGGCACCTTCGAGCGTGCGGACGGCGGAACACTCTTTCTCGACGAAGTCGGCGACATGAGCCTGAAGACCCAGGCCAAGGTGCTGCGCGCCCTCGACGAACAACGCTTCTACCCCGTCGGTGCCTCGACGCCGGTACACGTGGACGCCCGCGTCATCGCCGCCACCAACAAGGACCTCGAAGAGGAGATCGCCCGCGGCAACTTCCGCGAAGACCTCTTCTATCGCCTCAACGTCATTCCGTTCTTCGTTCCACCGCTGCGTGACCGCAAGGAAGACATTCCCTTGCTGGCACGCGAGTTCCTGCAGGAGTTCGGCCAACAGTACGGCAGGCCGCGCGTCGAGATCTCCGACAGCGCGCTGACGCAACTGAAGCAATATCACTGGCCCGGCAACGTGCGCGAGCTACGCAACGTCATCGAGCGCGTACTGATCCTGAATCCCAAGGCCCAGCGCATCGAAACCAAGCACCTCCCCATGCTGGTGCAGCGGACCGACGGAAGACCGGCCAGCAGCAATCGCGAGGAGTTCACAACCCTGCTGCAGGCTCGCGAGGCTTACGAGCGCGACTACATTCTGAAGGAGCTCGACCGCTCACACGGCAATGTCACCCGCGCCGCCGAATCCCTGGGCCTCGAACGCTCCCACCTCTACCGCAAGATGAAGACTTTAGGCATCTCGATGGGAGAATAAGCGCCTTTGCTTTTGTCGTTGTTTGTTTTTCGTCGTCATCCTGAGCGGTACGCGAAGGACCCCCGCATTTTGCACGGTGCTGATGGAACATGCAGGGGCTGTTCTTGGCGACGTTTTCTTCGTGGTCCCGATGCAGCTTGGGTGATTCCGAATGCGGGGGTCCTTCGCCTACGGCTCAGGATGACGACGAAAAAACAAGTTCCCGCATCTACCTAAAGAAGAGATCTACCTAAGAAGAGAGTACCCATGCGCATCCTCATTCCCGGCGGCTCCGGACAAGTCGGCACCCTCCTCGCTCGCCACCTGCACACCTCAGGCCACGACGTCACCGTCCTCTCCCGCCATCCCCAGCCCAGCCCCTGGCCAACGCTTCCGTGGGACGGCCTCACCCGCGGCCCCTGGGTCGCGGAGGTCGACCGCAGCGATGCGGTCATCCATCTCTCCGGACGCTCCGTCAACTGCCGCTACACCCCTGAGAACCGCAGACAGATCTTCGACTCGCGCGTGAAGCCCACCTTGCTGCTCGGCGAAGTCATCGCCGCCTCGCCCACTCCGCCGAAGCTCTGGATGAACGCCAGCACCAGCACCTTCTATCGCAACGCCGTTGACGAGCCTCAGGACGAGTACACCGGCGAACTCGGCGATCTGCCCAGCCAGCGCGGCACACACGAACCCGCCGACCTGCCCGAGACATGGTCGTTCTCCGTCGATGTCGCGCACCAGTGGGAGCAGGCCCTGGCCGCCGTTCCCACCCCTCGCACCCGCAAGATCCGCCTGCGCTCCTCGATGGTGATGAGCTCCGACGCAGGCGGCGTCTTCTCCGTCTTCTCGAAGCTGGCGCGCCTCGGCCTCGGCGGAACCCAGGGTTCGGGCAGGCAATTTGTTTCGTGGATGCACGACATCGACTACTGCCGCGCTACCGACCTGCTGCTGGAACATCCCGAGATCACCGACGAAACCGAAGGAGTGGTCAACATGACCGCACCGGAGCCCCTGCCGAACCGCGAGTTCCTGCGCATCCTCCGCCAGGCCTGGGGACAGTCCCTCGGCCTCCCCGCAACAAAATGGATGCTCGAGATCGGCGCGATGGCGATGCGTACGGAGACAGAGCTTATCCTCAAGAGCCGTCGAGTCGCTCCCGCAGTCCTGCTCAAGCATGGCTTCGAGTTCAGCTTCCCCACCTGGCCGGAGGCTGCAACTAACCTCGTCACTCGCTTGAAGAGGGCTGTCTGAGCTCTTATCTCACTACAGATTCGTCATCCTGAGCGAAGCGTCCCGGCCTTTTGGGACGCGCAGTCGAAGGACCCCGAAGGTCGCAATCCTGCCCACGCCCTTAGTCCCTCTTCCACGTCAAACGCTCGAGCCCAGACTCCCGTGCGGGAAAAGGTCCCAACACCATAGGCGAGATCAAATCCTTGGGGTCCTTCGACTCCGCACCTCGCAAAAGCGCGAGGTGCTACGCTCAGGATGACGCTTCTGTAGAAGATTCAAACAAGAGCACAGCGGGACGCCTACCGCACCCGCCGATACCGCACAGTCCCCGGTTCATCGCCTTCACCCACATAGACCATGCCGCAACGCTCCATCACCTTGATCGACTCCACCTTGCCGCAATACGCCTGCGCGGTCACAGCCCGTATGCCGTCCTGCTGCAACAGCCACTCCACCAGCGCCGACGCAGCCTCGCTGCCGAACCCCCTGCGCTGAAACGAAGGCAGTGTCGAGTAGCCGATTTCGACCACCCCATCGGCCTTCGGAAATCCCCCTACACAGCCGATCAATCTTCGCCTGCCGTTCTCCATCGGCAGAAGCGTATAGCGCCGCCAGCCCAGAGACGAGGGCGACGCCGCAGAGTGCGAAAAGATCGTCGCCAGCACATAAGTCTCCCACTCGACCGGCGGCCACTCCGCAGTCACCTCAGCGCGAATCAGCCCTTCCAGGCTGCCGTCTCGCGCCGCATCCGCTTCAAGCATGGCGGGCGTCATCGCAACCAGCCGCAGCCGCGCCGTCTTCAACTCCGGGACCCCTAGCAGGCTCCGCAGGAGACCAATCATCCCTCGTCCTCTGAATCCGAAGCCCCGAACTCCGAACCATCGAACTCCGAGATCCCGTTGCGGCTATCCGCCAGCTTATTGTTGCGATGCTGCTTCTCCGCGATCTGCTCCAACTGCCGCCGCCAGTCCAGGTCTTCGATGAAGCCGCGCGAAGCGCGCCACTCCTCCTGCACCTTCACAAACAACTCCAGAAAGACCCGCGTTCCCAGCATCGATTCGATATCTTTGCGTGCGGTAGAACCGATCTTCTTCAGCATCGAGCCCTGGTTGCCGATGATGATCGCCTTCTGACCGTTGCGCTCCACGAAGATGGCCGCGGCAATCTTCGTCACCGGCAGCTTGCCGTCCTTGGTCTTCTTCAGCGACGCCGGCTCCTCGAAGCGCTCGATCACCACCGCCGCCGCATACGGAACCTCTTCGCCCGTGAGCAGCAGGATCTTCTCGCGAATCAGCTCCGCAACCAGGAAGCGCTCCGGCTGGTCGGTAAGCTGGTCCTTTGGGAAGTAACGCTGTCCCTCCGGCAGAAGCCTCGCCGACTTATCCAGCAGCAGCTCCAATCCATCGTTCTTCTTCGCCGAGATCGGGATCACGTCCGCGAACTCATGCAGCGAGGTCCAGTGCGCGATCAGGGGTAGCAGCGCGCTCTTGGGCAGCGCGTCGATCTTGTTCAGCACCAGGATGACGGGGCAGTCGAGTTTCTTCACCAGTTGCAGCGCAAAGTCGTCTTCGGCCTTGGACAGGGCACGGCGATGCTGGCCCAGGGTACGGATCTTGCGGGCCTCGGCAAACTCTTCGCTCGTCAGCAGCTTTTTGGGTTCAGGCAGACGGTGCGTCACATCGACGATAAACCACACGACATCGCGAGACTCCAGCGCGTCGTGGACCTCCTGCATCATGCGCTTGTCGAGCTGAGTCTCGGGCTTGTGAACTCCGGGGGTATCGACCAGCACGATCTGCGACGCGGGACGTCCTCCGTCGGTCTTGGTCTTCTTGCGTACCGGCAGCTCCAGCACGCCCTGGATGCGCGTGCGTGTGGTCTGCGGCTTGTGGGTGACGATCGCGAGCTTTTGCCCGAGCAGAGCGTTCAACAGCGTCGACTTGCCCGCATTGGGGCGCCCGATGATCGAGATGAATCCGGAGCGAAGTGCCATGTCTTTATGATGACACCGATAGTGTGCAATGTCCGATGGACTCTACGGTCTTTGCTGTTGCTTCTGTTTGTCTACTCCGGCTCACTAGCCGTCTGCGACCCTGCCAGACAAACCCGCACCCGCTCCACCAGCCGGTCTGTCGAGGCAATCACCTCCAGCCGCAGTGGCCCATCCTCGACCACCTCGCCAGGCAGCGGAATATGTCCGGCAATCTCGCTCACCAGCCCACCCACCGTCGTCGCCTCGTAGCCCGTCAACAGCTGCGGCAGAAAATCCTCCGCCGCTGGCTCGTCCTCCGTGGCTCCATCCTCCGAGCTAGCCCGCGCTTGCAGGCTCTCCCCAAAGAGCTCACGCAGCCGGCTCACCTCGAAGCTGCCGGAGACCAGAAACGCACCATCCGACTCCTCTACCGGCTCGTCCTCCGCCGGGGCATCGTGCTCATCCTCGATATTGCCGACGATGGCCTCCAGCAGGTCTTCGATCGTCACCAGCCCGGCAACGCCGCCGTACTCATCGATCACGATGCCCATATGCTGCTTCTGCCCCTGCATCTCGCGGAGCAGTTCGTTCACCTTCTTGCTCTCCGGCACAAACTCCGCCGGACGCTGCAATTCAGCCACCTTGCGCTCTTCCGCCTCGCTGTCCTTCACGCCGAGCAGATCACGCGCAAAGGCAATGCCTGTGATCTCGTCGATCGAACCGGCATAGACAGGCACTCGCGAAAACCCGTGCTCGTTGACCTGGGCCGTGAACTCTTCGAGAGACATCGTTCCCGGCACGGCAAACATCTCCGGCCGCGGCGTCATCACCTCGCGCACCACCTTGTCGCCAAACTCCACGACGCTGCGCACCAGCTCCCGGTCCTCTTCATCCAGCACACCCTCTTCTTCACCGGCCTCGAGCAGGGCATCCATCGCCTCGCTGGCATGCTCCTCCACCTCGACCTCCGGCTCGGCCAGACCTGCGATAGAGAGCAGCAGGCCGATCATCAGCGTCACTGGCAATACGAGGTAGAAGAGAGCCTGCACAATCGGGGTAATGGGCGCAACCCACTCCCCTCGCGTGCGGGTAAAGAAGAGTTGCGGCAGCAGGCGGTCGAAGAAGAGCAGCACCAGGACCAGCTCAAAGACCGCGCGGGAGATCTCCACCAGGCTATGTCCACCGGCACTTCCATGCAGGCGCATCGCCAGCAGAAAGGCCAGGGCACCCAACGCAATCTGGCGCAGCACGGAGGCCGACATCGCCGCCGACTCCCGCCCCAGCAGGAGCTTGGGCTCTACGTTGTTCTCCCAGGCGTCGATGTTCTCGGCGTACTCACGCGAGAGGAACTTGCCCATCTCAAAATAAATACGGTCGATATAAGCCGAGAGCGCCAGCAGGCAGAGCAGTCCGAAGATCGAAGTCCCGAAGATCCAGTTCATGCGGACACCTTCTTCGCAGACGCCTTCTTGCCTTTGCTCTTGCCTTTGCTTTTCTTGTTGTCATTCCCGGAGGGAATCTGCTTCTCCCCCCGGCCCCACAACCCAGGTCCAGCCTCCACCCGCGCAATCAAACCATTTCGCAGCCGCAACTGCGTCCGCAGCACCGCCTCGCGCGCCGCCATCTCACCCTCATCGACCTCATGGTCCATGCCATACAGATGCAGCAACCCATGCAGAAGCAGCACACGCACCTCGTCCCGCAGTGTGTGCCCCTGCTCCTGGGCCTGCTTCAGCGCGGTATCCAATGAGATCGCCAGATCCCCGGCAAGCTGTCCTTCCAGCTCTGGAGGCGCAGGAAAGCTCAGCACATCGGTCGCCTTGTCCTTGCCACGAAACTCGCGGTTGAGGCGGCGCAGCGTACGGTCGTCCGACAGCAGGACCTCGACTTCGCCACGCAGACCGACCGCAGCCTGGGCTGTCCGTACAAATCGTCCCAGACCGGCCCGGGAAAGCCCCAGCTCACCCCAGGGGTCTGCACTGGCTTCCAGTCTTCGTGGAGGTTCTAGTGTGATCATGCGTGGTCTGATGCTATCGCAAGCAAGGGATTAGGGCACAGGGATCAGGGATTAGAAAGCCTACTAATCCCTAATCCCTGTGCCCTAATCCCTGCTAAATCCCCTGCTACTGCGGCTTCAACGCCACCTTCCGCGTCTCTTCAACCGGCAACGCCAGCGGCGTACCGTCGATCGCTAACGGCAACTGCTCGGCCCGTCCATAGCTGTCGTACGCCCGGACGATCCGCTGCACCAACTGGTGACGCACGACATCGACATCCTCGAAGTGGCAGAACTTGATGCCCTCCACCCCATCGAGCACATGCAACGCCTCGAACAGACCGCTCTTCTTTGGGTTCGGCAGATCGATCTGTGTAAGATCGCCGGTGATGACCGCCTTCGACGAATTGCCCAGGCGGGTCAGGAACATCTTCATCTGCTCATTGGTCGTGTTCTGCGCCTCGTCCATGATGATGAAGGCTTCGTTCAGCGTCCGTCCGCGCATGAACGCCAGCGGAGCCACCTCGATCACATTGGTCTCGAGCATCTTATCGACCTTCGCCGGGTCGAGCAGATCGTAGAGCGCGTCATAGAGCGGCCGCAGATACGGATCGACCTTCTCCTGCAAAGAACCGGGTAGAAAGCCCAGCCGCTCGCCGGCCTCGACCGCCGGACGCACCAGCACGATACGCGAGACCTTCTTCGCCAGCAGCGCGCTAACAGCCATGGCGACAGCAAGATAGGTCTTGCCCGTGCCCGCCGGGCCCAGGCCGAAGACCATGTCGTTGGTCTCGATGGCTTCGACATACTTGCGCTGGTTCGGCGAACGCGGCTGCACCATGCGTTTGACGCCCGCAGAGCGCTGCTTGCCGCTTTCGACCAGCCCACGCAGGTTCACGGTGGGGTCAGAGACCACCATCTTCAATAATGCGTTCAGTTCCCCGTTATGGGGATGTACTCCTAGTTTTCGCAAGTGCTCAAAATCGGTGAAGATGCCTTCGACGCGCGCGACGGCCGCGGCATCTCCCAGCACCTGAATCGAATCCGATCGTAGATCGATCTGGACGTTCAGCCCATCTTCCATCAGACGAAGGTTCTCGTCGCGCGTGCCATACAACGGCTCGATTCCGGGAGTGAGATGCAGCGATTTTTTTACCAAGCGAGGATCTGACCTCCGTCAGGAAGTACCTTGAGATAGGTTATGAGGGGGATGTTACGGACCGGTTGTCGAACAGCCAGTTTGGCCGAACTCTCGTGGGCATGTTCCGCCGCGAGCTGTGCTTCTACCGGATTGGCTAGGGTTGCCAATAGAGTAACGATGTTGGCGAAAGCGTAACCCCGCTGCCTTGCCCGAGTCAAGGTAGACTGTGCAAAAGCGAACCTGGCTGGCTTCCTCAATCTCCCCAGGAAAGGTCGCAGACAGGCTTCCTTCGCGGTCTTTGCAGCAATCTGCTTCGGGTACTCGAAGTATCATTGACCTAGCCCGGGAAAACCCATAAAATCAGAAGTTGCAGAGGGACGCGGCAGGACTGTGTGCCCACCAGCCTCCGGCCTGCATCCCATTTCCCGCACAGCTCGGGTCACAGAAAAGAGTTTTTAGTATGGCAAATCATGTCTCATCTCTGAAGCGCGCTCGTCAGACCCTCACCAAGACGGCCATCAACCGCGCCAACAAGTCCAAGCTCCGCGGCACCCTTCGCGCCATGCGCGAAGCGATCGCCGGCGGCGACCACAAATCGGCCACCGAAGCTTACCGCTCGACCGCGTCGATCCTCGACAAGAGCGTCCAGAAGGGCATCCTGCACAAGAACACCGCCAGCCGCTACAAGGGCCGCCTCAACGCCCGCGTCAAGGCGCTCGTCGTCAAGACTGCTTAATTCTATTCAAGCTTGAAGAACAGGCCAGCCTAGCGCTGGCCTGTTCTGTTTGGCTTTTGCCTTTCTTGCTTGTCATTCCCGCAGGGAATCTGCTTTGGCTTTGGCTTTGGCTTTGGCTTCTGCCTTTGCTGTTGCTTGTTTTTCGTCGTCATCCTGAGCCGTAGGCGAAGGACCCCCGCATTTGTGGTGGCACAACCGCATGCAGCTACCCCAAACAAACGATGTTAGGCCAAGCATAACTGGCTAGCGAGCAGCGTTCGCTCCAGCGGCACCGTGCAAAATGCGGGGGTCCTTCGCGTACCGCTCAGGATGACGACGAAAGACGACCTACCGCGGTGACTTGTCCACAAACTCCGCCTTCTCCCCCGGATTAAGCAACGTCGGCGGCTTCCGCGGAGCAGTCCCCTCTTTCACCACCGGAGCCTCAGGCACCGCAGCCTCCTCCGTATTCACAGCCAAAGGCCCTGCCGCAACCTCTTCCTCCGGCACAGCTTCCTTCGTCTCAGCCACCGCCAACCCACTAAGATCGACAGGCCCTTCCCTGGATGGTGGCGCAGCCTTTTGCAGCTCTGCCAGATCAGCCCGGTCGCCGGCACTCAACTCCGGCAGGCGATAAATCTCGATAGCCCCCTTCCGAACCACGACCGCTCGCATCCCGTCCGCTGAAAGATCGAAGTTCTCCGAAGTCCGAAGCACCGGAGAACAGTTGACCTTCAACAGCAGATCGCCGGTCTGCGTCTGGTACACGCGAACCTCCTGGGACTGCACGTTGTCGGTCGTCAGGATGTCCGTCGCAATAGAAGCATTCGTTCGGCTTACCGCGAAACGCCCGGCAGCAGGGGCGAAGGCGAAGACCGGCTGCACCGTGAAGCTGTCCAGGGGCTCCTGCCACATCTCATGGGAGTTGAAATCGAACGCCATCAGCATGGGCCGGTCCACGCTTCCACGACAGCTCAGGGCCACTAACTGGGTGGGGCTCACCAACCGGAGGCCGGGAGGGCAACTGCTGTCGATGGGCGCCAGCTTGATCGTCTTTCCTCCAAAGGGCTCAAACGCAATCGACCATCGGGCGCCCTGCCCGGTATCGTTCGACCGGAGATAGCCGTCGGCACTCATCGGCAGGTTAATCGTCGAGGCCGAGCGCGCCGATCCCACAAGGGAGCTCGCCAGAGGAGAACCATCCGAGCCCCCACCAGCAATGCGGTAGAAATCGAGAGCGACCATAGAAGACGACGAAGCATCGCCAAGCAAGACCGTCGTTGCGCCGGATTTCTTCGCAGCCTTCGTCTCGATCGTTACCAGCCGGTTATCCGGCGAAACGACCACCGCTTCAACCTGGCCGGAACGATGTGGAAACGGCCTGCGCACAAAAGGCTGATCGGACCTCAGGTTCACCATCGGCGTAAAGGTCCAGAGTGCATTCCCCTCGCGCAGCAGAAAGCGCCCCTCCCCCAGATTCCACAGGTAGCGGCCGTGGTCATGGAGATGCCACTCCGTCCGGGCAAGCACCTTGCCGGAGGGCAGCTCCACCAGGAGAGCGGCAACCATGCGGTCGTCATGATCCGGCGGATCGCCCGGCAGCCGCGGCACCAGGCAGCGCAGGCTGAAGGTCACCAGCAGATGCTCGCTGTCCGCAAAGTGCACCGTCAGCAGGGAGACTCCGGCGTTCAGGAAGTTAGGGGAAGTCCCCGGAAACCCAAGATCTTCGAGGGAGAACCGGGCCTCGGGAGGGGATTGATGGGAGGGTTCAAACGCCAGCGTCTGCAGCGGCGCCGCAAACACGGCAGCCAGCGGCAGAAGGTACAGAGACCTTCGCCAGGCTCCATCACAACGCAGTCTCTTTAGCAGGGGAACCAGCATCGACGACTCCGCGTACATGTACTCTTGCACAAACGGCTAGCGCGGTGTCCATTGTAAACCGAAGCCTGACGTCTGCTCACTCTCCAAAAGAACAGGAGAGAAGCGCAAAATTTCTTTAGGGAGTTCCACCCATGAACTACGCATCCCTGCGCATGGCGGCAATCAGTCCGCTGGCGACAGCCGCGCTCTCGGCCGCATTCCTTCTTGCCACCTGTCCTTCGCCACTCACCGCTCAGAGCCCTGCCAAGGCCGACGCTCCCCCTGAGACCCACTACGTCCCCGCACCCGCCTTCGATACCTCTTCCATCGACCCAAAGGCCGACCCCTGCAATGACTTCTACAAGTTCGCCTGCGGTAACTTCGCGGCCAACCACCCCATTCCCTCCGACCAGACCGGCGTCGACCAGTTCTATCTGCTCTACAACGTCAACACGCAGGAGCTGAACGGCATCCTGAAGAAGTACACCGTGGCCGACCCCTCACGGACCCCGAACGAGCAGAAGATTGGCGACTACTACGCTGCCTGTATGAACACCGACCTGATCGAGCAGCGGGGCCTCGCGCCGATCCAGCCGCTGCTGGACGCAATCAACAAAGTAAGCCGTCCCGGCCTGCCCTACTTCGCAGGCGAGTTGCAGCGCTATGGCGTGAACGTCTTCTTCGGCTTCGGAGAGCTCCAGGACTTCAAGGACTCCACCAAACAGGTTGCCTTCATCGATCAGGGCGGACTCGGCCTGCCTGAGCGCGACTACTACACACGCACCGGCGACAAGGACAAGACACTCCGCGACCAGTACGTCGCCCACATCACCAAGGTGCTCACCCTTGCCGGTGAAACCCCGCAGCAGGCGGCCCTGGACGCTAAAAACATCCTCGCCTTCGAGACCACACTCGCGGAGGCCTCGATGACCAACACCGAGCGCCGCGATCCCGAAGCGATCTACCATCCGCAGACGATGGCAGCCTTCGAAGCCAGCATCGGCAACGTCCCCTTCGCTCCCTTCTTCGAGGCCATTCACTCCCCCCATATCGATTCCCTCGTCAACGGCAACCCAGCCTTCTTTCCCAAGATGATCGAAGCTGTTCACAACGCCGATATGCAGACGCTGCGTGCCTACCTCCGCTTCCACGTTGTGGACGAGGCCGCCTCCAACCTGCCCAAGCGTTTCGACGATGAGCGCTTCGACTTCTACGGACGCAAGCTCAGCGGCCAGCCGGAACAGCGTCCGCGCTGGAAGCGCTGCTCCGCTGCCGTCGACGGCTCGCTCGGCGAAGCCCTCGGCCAGGTCTACGTCTCGCAGTACTTCGCCGGCGACAGCAAGGCCAAGACACTCGAGATGGTCCACGACATCGAGAGCGCCATGAACAACGATCTCGACACGCTGGATTGGATGAGTCCCCAGACCAAGGTTCGCGCGAAAGAGAAGCTGCACGCCGTCGCCGACAAGATCGGCTACCCCGAACACTGGCGCGACTACTCGAAGCTCAACGTCGCTCCCGACGATGCCTTCGGCAACGCACAGCGCGCCACCGCCTTTGAGAATGACCGCGAACTGGCAAAAATTGGCCAGCCCATCGACAAGCTCGAGTGGGGTATGACACCGCCGACCGTCAACGCCTACTACGACCCCAGCATGAACAACATCAACTTCCCCGCCGGGATCCTGCAGCCCGCATTCTATGACGCCAAGGCCGATGTCGCCGTGAACTACGGTCATATCGGTGCCGTCATCGGCCACGAACTGACGCACGGCTTCGACGACCAGGGCCGGAAGTTCGACGCCACAGGCAACATGACCGACTGGTGGACAGCCGAGGACGCCAAGAAGTTCGAGTCTCGTGCCGGTTGCCTGGTTAACGAGTACGGCAGCTTCACCGCCGTCGACGATGTCAAGGTCAACGGCAAGCTTACGCTGGGTGAAAACACCGCCGACAACGGCGGCCTGGTGCTGGCGTACATGGCCTATGTGGCTCGCGCAAAGAAGGACGGGTTAGACATCAACAAGAAGATCGACGGCTATACCGGACCGCAGCGCTTCTACATCGCGTTTGCACAGAACTGGTGCGAGAATGCGCGTCCCGAACAGGTTCGTCAGCAGGTGCTCACCGACGGACACTCGCCAGACCACTTCCGCGCCAACGGAGCCATCGTCAACCAACCCGGCTTCGCTCCCGCGTTCGGCTGCAAGAAGGCCTCACCCATGGTTCCAGCCGACGCCTGCCGAATCTGGTAAAGAAAACAGAGTGTAGAGGTTAGAGCTTAGAGGATAGAAAAGGCGTGGTTTTCTCTACACTCTATCCTCTACTCTCTATCCTCTGTCTCTCATGCGAAAGTAGACTGTGCCCCGTCTCGCCCCCAATCGCTCTCTTGGCTTCGCCGCCTGTGCCCTTGCAAGTACCTTCTGGGGTTGTGGATTCTTCTTCGGCAAGATCGCTCTTGCCGAGATGAACGTGGGTTCGATGGTGCTTTATCGCTTCCTGTTTGCCACGCTCGGCCTGCTGCCGCTGCTGCTCACCCATCGTCCCGGGCTCAACTCCACCGAGTGGCGCACACTGCTCATCTGCACCTTTCTCGGCGTGCCGATGCAGTTCCTGGTACAGTTCCGCGGTCTCTCGCTGACCACCGTCTCCCACGCCTCACTCATGGTTGGAACCCTGCCGGTGATCCTCGCCGTCGGCGCCGTGCTCTTCATGCACGAACGCATGCAGAAGCTCGGCTGGGTGGCCCTCGTCCTCTCGACCGCGGGCGCTGCCTTGATCGCACTCGGCGGGCACCACAGCACCGAGACCGGCGGCCCATCCCTCAACGGAGATCTGCTCGTCGTTGCCTCCATGGTCATCTCGCTCTTCTGGATCCTGCTCAACAAGGGCCTGGTCAAACGACATAGCCCGATTATGATTACAGCCTATGGCCTGGCCCTCGGGACAACCATGCTGGCGCTTTACGTTCCCCTTGCGTACGGCCCGCCACCTGTTCATGGAGTTTCGTTGAAGGCCTGGGCAGCGCTGGCGGCAAGCGGTCTTCTCTGCACAGCCACGACTTCTCTGCTCTGGAACTGGGGGATGACACAGGTACCCGCCTCGCAGGCCGGCGTGCTGCTCAACATGGAGCCCCTGATGGGTTCGCTGCTCGGCGTCTTCCTCCTGCATGAGCATCTGGGACCATCCGCGTTCGTGGGAGGAGCCATGATTATCGGTGCAGCAATCGTCCTGACCACGCTCTCTCCGGCGCCCGCACTTGAGCCGCTTTGAGTTCTTTGCACAAAAACACACGGGTCTTTGCTACTATTCTGCGGTAACCCTGCGCCCTTAATTCCTTACCGATCGGAGACTCTTATGTTGAAACTGCGATTTGCTCTACCCGCACTCGCTGCCGCGCTCTTCTGTTGTCACGTATCTCTCGCCCAGGCCCCCGCCGGAGCTCCTGCCGGATCGACCGGCCAGTGCAAGGACGGCACCTACTCCACGGCCGCCACCAAGGCCGGCGCCTGCCGCGGCCACAAGGGCGTGCAGCAGTGGTTCACCGCCTCTGCGGCAACTCCGGCCAAGCCTGCCGCAGCCGCCCCTGCCAAGTCCAATCCGGCACCCGCTCCTGCAGCAGCCCCCCAGTCTTCCACGACGATGATGATGGCCCCGGCTCCGTCTTCGAAGCCCGCGAAGTCTATGCCCGCGCCCTCGGCAACAGCCGCCCCCGGCGGCGGCCCAAACATGGTTTGGGTCAACACGGCGAGCAACGTCTACCACTGCCCCAGCGACCGCTACTACGGCAAGACCAAGGCCGGTAAGTACATGACCGAAGCCGACGCCAAAGCCGCAGGCGCTCACGGACAAAAAGGCGAGACCTGCTTCAAGTAGCCCTTGTTCGATAACAAACGGCCCCTCGGTGGGGCCGTTTGCTTTTGCAGCTTTACACTTGTCCCATCACCATCGCCCTACACTTGACCCATGCCGATCGTACAAATCACAGGATTCCGTTCCGCGCTCCTTCGGACGCACTGGGGTAGAGGCCTGCGCGCCGGTCTTGCAGTCGGCGGCGCCATGCTGGTCTGCTACGTTCTCGGCAAACCCATGGGATGGGCTGCGCTGGGCGGTCTTCAGGTCATCATGGCCGATAACGGCGGCCCGTATCGCTCGCGCCTGGCCAACATCGTAACCGTGCTGCTGGGAGGCTCGATTGCGGTCGCACTCGGGGTGATCGCAGGCGTCAATCTTCCCGTTGCCATCCTGATCAGCCTTGTCTTTTGCTTTGTCGCCACACTGGCTCGCGTACTTTCGCAGCCTCTGGCCTCGTCCAGCGTGACCATCCTGGTTGCCTACATCGTCGCTTTTGGCAGCTCGCAGCATACGTTTTCCTATGGCCTGATCAGTACGGGCTACTTCGTCTTCGGAGGCCTGTGGGCCTCATTACTCGCCCTGCTGCTCTGGCCGGCGGACCCGTTTCGCCCGGCGCGCAACGCCGTCGCCGACGTCTACGCCACCCTCAACGAGTTCATCCGCGCTCTCCCCGCAGCCCATACCGCGGAAGGCCAACCGCACTTCCATGAAGTGCTGGCACGCCTCCGCCTTCGCATTGAAGAGGCCCAACTGGCGCTGGCAGCAACGCCGGCCCGCATGACCTCACGCACCATCCGCGCGCGCAATCTGTCCGTCCTGAACGAGAGCGCCGACCTGCTGACAGCCCGCATCATGCGGTTTGCCGAACTCGGCTCCAGGTCGGCGGACGGCAACCACCTCACCGCGGATGCGCCCCTGCATCTCCCCGAGATCACCACCTGGCTGCTGACCTCGCTCGCCCCTATCGAATCCGCGCTGCGCCAGCGCCCTGTCGATCACGAAGCAGCCTTCGCGCCGGAAGGATCGCTTTCGGTAGAGCTGCATCGAACCTTCGCGCGTCTGAAAACCGCTGTTGGCGACACCTCAACCTCCGATTCCAGGGCCCATCTCGTCTCGGCGTTGCTCGACTCTCTGCTCATCTTCGAAGTCACTTATGAGGCCGTTCGAGCGATCTGGTCCGGCGTCGAGCCGCGCAGCCGGGAGGCCGCAAGGCTGCGTAACTCCGGCCTAGAAGATGTCGCCACAAAGGTCTCTGCTCCCATGCTCTGGACCGAGACGCTCCGCGCCAACCTCACCCTGCGCTCCATCATGTTTCGCCATGCGCTGCGCCTCTCGACTGTGGTGGCCATTGACGTCCTGCTGATTCACTTCACGAGAATTCAGCATGGCTACTGGCTCGCGATGACCTCCATCATCGTGCTCCAGCCCTACGCGGGCGAGACCGTGCGCCGATCGGGCGAACGCACGATCGGAACCGTCGCCGGGGCTGCGGTCGCGTCAATGCTGGCAGCCGTCATCTACGGCCAGGCCGGGCTGCTCGTAGCCATTACCATCGGCTCGATTCTCGCCGTGGCCTTTTACGCGGTCGACTACGCCTGGTACTGCTTCTTTCTGACCCCGACGGTCGTCCTTATGACGCTTCCGCACCTGCGCGACTGGCACTTTGCCGCCGTGCGCCTGGAGATGACCGGCCTCGGCGCGCTGGTCTCCGTCCTGGCCATGCTCCTGCTCTGGCCGGAGCGCGAGAGTCTGCAGCTTCCCAGCCTGCTCGCCCGAGGCACCGCGGCGGACGCCACGTATTTGCGCACCATGCTCATTTTTTGGCAGAAGTCGGACAATGACTCTATCGACGCCAGGATCACCGCCGAGCGATCGCTGCTGGCCCCGGCACGACGCCTCTGCGGGCTTACCGTCAACGATGCCGAAGAGACGCTCGACCACGCATTACTCGAACACTCCATCCCGCTCAATCCGGCCAAGGCCCGCACCGAGATCCTCAACCGCGCCGCGCTCACCTTCACCACCTACCTGCGCCGTCTAACCCAGACCATCACGACGCTGGCGGCCATCGGCTATGGCGGTGAAGAAGAGACCAGTCGCCTCATCGCACGCTTTGCGGAGCGGCTCGACGCCGTCTCCCGTGCGCTCGAACAGCACGAATCCTTCGTCGCAGTCGAGACGACCGACGATTCAGTACCCACGCTGCAGGATTCGTTTTCAGGACAGCAACTCCGCCGTCTCGAGCGTCAGATCTCCGTGCTCGAACGCACCGCCAGCGAACTCGCCGCCATTAAACTGGCGTAATAATCCCACCCACCGGCAAGGATGTAGGCAGAGAGCCGGGGCGGCGCAGATGCATCGCCTCCGCCACCACATCGGTGTACTTCAGACCCGCGCCGGTGTTGAACAGAACGACCCGTTCACCGGGCTTGATCTCACCGCTCGCCAGCAGCGTGTCATAGGCCACCGTCGCCGCTGCGCCTTCGGGAGAAAGAAACAGCCCTTCGTGCTTCGCCCAGTCGAGGATCGACGCGAGGATCGCAGCATCGTCCGACGCCACCACGCTTCCGCCGGAAGCACGCACGATGTCGAGGATCAGCCGGTCGCCATACGGCTTCGGCACGCGCAGACCGGCGGCAAAGGTCTCGGCGTTGGCAAAGAACTCGCTAGCGCTGTTGCCCTCGTCATAGGCCTTCGCTACCGGAGCGCAGCCTGAGGCCTGCAGGGCATACATGCGCGGACGCTTTCCGCTCACCCAACCGAGCTGCTCCATCTCCTCGAACGCCTTCCACATGCCGATGAGCCCAACCCCGCCACCCGTCGGATAAAACACCGCGTCGGGATATTCCCAACCAAGCTGTTCGACGAGCTCATAGCCCATTGTCTTCTTGCCTTCCACGCGGAACGGCTCCTTGAGCGTCGAGATGTCGAACCAGACATCCTCCGCCGCCACACCGCTCTCACGCTGCTGCTTGATCCGTTCGCCCACCATACGAGCACAATCGGAGATCAACCCATCCACCATCGTCACGGCCGAGCCGTAGAGCACGCCTTCGAGATAGTTGGCGAACGGCACATCCTTGGGCATGAAGATATGCGCGGCGATCTGCCCCGCAGCCGCATAGGCCGCCAGCGCTCCTGCCGCATTGCCCGCCGAAGGCACGGCGAGGTGCCGCAGGCCATAGTGCTTCGCCATCGTCACGGCCATCGCCAGGCCGCGGGCCTTGAAGGTTCCGGTAGGGTTCGCCCCCTCTTCCTTGACGAAGAGGCCCGGATAGCGGCGACTGTGAATCATCGGCGTCCAGCCTTCTCCAAGCGTCACCGGCGCCGCATCCGGCAGAACATCCGCGTAGCGCCACATCCCCAGACTCGCGGGCGAGGCCGCGGCCAGCGCAGCCGCATGTTCGCGACGGGCCGTCTTCCGCAGCGCATCCATGTCATAGCGAACGTAGAGAGACCCGGCGTCGATAGGACAAAGGGTCTGGGGGGTGTCGGCAGGGAGACGGTGGAAGCAAAGAGCGCACTCGAGGTAAGCAATGGCAGGCATCTCTTTGATGTTAACGCTCCCTTGCCACCGCACAAAGCAAATTGAGGATTAAGGAGCTTTTCTTACCCTGATTTACAATCTCAACAGGAGGATATCCATGTTTCGCGACAAGCCAAAGGAACCTCCCAGCTTTTCGACGCAGGAAGAATTAGAGACGCTTCTGCTAGAAGGACTCGAGAGCGGTGAGCCAATCCCTGTAACTCCTCAGTTCTGGCGTGACCTTGAATTGGAGTTGGAGTACCGGCAGAATTCCCGCCGAAAGGCTTCATGATCGCGAGGATATCGCCAGCAGCAGCAAATGACCTTCTCACGATCGCCGACTACCTGGATTTCAATACTATTTCGGGAACCTTAGGCAACGCCTTCTTGAAATCATCCGCAATAACCATCACGCAGATCGAAAGTTATCCTGATCTCGGACGAGTGAGGGTCACTTCCAACCCTCGGTTGGGAGATATTCGTTCTCTAAGTCTCGATTCTCCCTTCCAAATATTTGATCTTCTATCGTTTGGAGACTCAAGGGATCTTGGTCTTGAGAGTGCTGCACGGTGCACAAAATTTAAAACGGATTCTCGGAGTAACCTCGTGAGCTACCGGTCGTTACCACGCCTCATCGCCATCGACATGGACGGAACCCTGCTCGGCTCCAACGGCCGTGTCAGCGAGCGCAATATCGCCGCGCTCCGCAGCGCCGAAGCCGCCGGTGTCGAGATCGTCGTAGCGACCGGCCGCCGGCATGCCTTCGCCATGCGCGTCCTGCGTGAACTGAACCTCCGTCGCACAAGCGCCCTCGTCAGCTCCAACGGCACCGTCATTCGCACCATCGGCTCGGCGGGACTGCTGCACCGCAGCCACATCCCTCTTTCCACGGCACGCTGGCTCTGCGAGCACGTTGCAGAGTTCCGCAGCACCCTCGTGCTCACCTTCGATACCGTAGGCGAAGACGGCGATGACTCCCGTGGCGCTCTCGTCGTCGAAGAGACCAGCGACCTGTATGCCAACATGGATCGCTGGATGCAGAGCAACGAACCCTATATTGCACACGTCCCCTCGTTTGAGGATGCCCTCCAGGGCGACCCGCCCACCCAGATGATGCTGTGCGGCCCCATCGCCCGCATGCGCCGGGCCGAGGCCCTGCTGGCGGAGCATCCGCTCGTAACCCCCATCGGAGCCGATAGCCGGCCCGACGCTGAGATCGCCCTGCACCGCACCGAGTACCCGGACCACGATCTCTGCATCATCGACATCCTGCCCGCAGGCTGCTCGAAGGCTTCGGCGCTGCAGCACCTGGCCGAGCTGCGCGGAATCTCCATGCAGGACGTCCTTGCCATAGGCGACAACTGGAACGACGTGCCCATGCTCGACCACGCCGGTCAGGCCGTGCTGATGGCCAACGCTCCCGACGACCTGAAGCAGATTGCCGGAGAACGAGGCTGGGCGATCGGCCCCTCGAACGACGAAGACGGGGTTGCAGTGGCCATCGAAGCCGCCCTGGAGATTACATCCGCCCTTAATGCTACCGAAAAGCCCCTAATGGTAGTCTGAATCCTCAGTGTTCCCCTGCTTTCCAAGCCGTCACTGCATCGCCCTTGCGAGCCTTGTCGCCATGGCCTGCCCCGCCGCACACGCGTTCGAGCACATCACACTCCGCAACGGCTTCTCCGTCGATTGCGTACGCCATGAGGCCGTAGGCGATCGTACGCGGCTGTATACCGGAGACACCAACTACCAGGAACTCGCGTCGGCTGAGATCGCCAGCATCGAGATGATGCCCGACCCGCCCAAGCCACCGCCACCCGCCCCTGCTCCTGCGGCGCATGCCGACCTTACCGCAACCCCCACCCTGGCCCAGTTGCGCGAGATGCTGGCCCACGCCGGCGCTGAGCACGATATCGACGTCGACCTGCTGGCCAGCGTCATCAAGACCGAGAGCAACTTCCAGGTCAACGCCGTCTCCCGCGCCGGAGCCCGGGGCCTGATGCAGTTGATGCCCTCCACTGCCCACAATCTCGGTGTGCAGGACGTCACCCGCGCCGACCAGAACATCGCCGGCGGCACAGCCTACCTGGACTCGCTGCTGAAGCTCTACAAGGACAACCTCGCGCTGGCTCTTGCCGCTTACAACGCAGGCCCCGCGGCAGTCGCGAAGTACCACGGTGTCCCACCCTATCGCGAGACTCGCGCTTACGTCTCGCGCGTCATCCGGGAGTTCAATCGCCGCAAGACCGCGCAATTGACGACCACGAACGTCGCATCGCGTTGAAGTCCTGTAGCCTTACCGCATGCCAGCGAACTCGGGCCAACATAAAAAACGGCTGATTCCATGGATCGTCGCCATCCTCGCGGTGGTCGTACTCGCATGGCTGCTTCACAACCGCATCACCTTCGACTGGACCACCCTCGGGCGACAACTGCGATCCATCTCCCTCGGATACGTATTCACAGGCGTTGCTCTGCTCTACGTCGGCTACTGGCTTCGCAGCTGGCGATGGGCGATCCTGCTGACGCCCGTCCGCCGCGTCCGTCCACTCGAACTGCTTGGCCCCCAGCTCATCGGCTTTACCGCCGTCATGCTCATCGGCAGAATCGCCGACTTGGTCCGCCCCTACCTGATCGCCCGCCGACTGGGTCTGCCCGTCGCCACGCAGCTGGCGATCTACTCCGTGGAGCGAGCCTTCGACGTCGGAGCCGCCGCAGTTCTCTTCTCCTTTACGCTCGCCGTCGCACCGCACAACCTCCCGCACCACGTGCTCTACGTTCGAGCAGGAGCACTCTCACTCGCCGCCACATTCGCCCTCGTCGCGTTTGCCGTCTCCCTGCGTTTTGCCGGAGCTACTGTCGCCGAACTCAGCCGCCGTCTGCTTACACCGCTCTCCGCCGATCTTGCGAATCGCGTCAACGACCGCATCGTCGACTTCTGCAAAGGTCTCCACATCCTCTCCACCTGGAGAGAGTTCTTCACGGCCTCTGCGATCTCTCTGCTGATGTGGCTCGGCATCGCATGCGGCTACCTGCTGTCGGCGCGCGCCTTCACCTCCGAGCCAATCCTGGCCCACTTCAGCTTTACGGCCACGATGCTTATCGTCGCAGTCAGCCTGGGCGGCTCTATGCTGCAGCTTCCCATCCTTGGCTGGTTTACGCAGACCGGCGTCCTCGCCACAGCCTTACACGGCTTTTTCAACGTTCCCTGGGAGACCGCGACAGCCTGCGGCGCTGTCATGCTCTTCGTCACCACCCTCGACATCCTTCCAATCGGACTGATCGCCGCACGGCTGCAGGGCATTACCCTGCGGGAGGCCGTCGCCGAAAGCGGCGCAAAACAGCATAATCTGTCGTAACCCGGCAAAATTGTGATTCCCGTTCATAGACAACACGCGAAAGATCGCAATTCAAAGGGTTTACCTCCAACACTGATAAAATCCGATTGACATGAAATGCCCGTACTGCGCCTTCACTCAAGACAAGGTCATCGACTCACGCGAGAGCAAAGACGCGAACTCCATCCGGCGGCGGCGGGAATGCGAACGTTGCAACAAGCGTTTTACTACCTACGAACGCCTCGATGAAATCCCCTACATGGTCGTAAAAAAAGACGGTCGACGCGAAAACTTCGACCGCCAGAAGGTCCTCACCGGCCTGCTGCACTCCTGCCAGAAACGAAAGGTTTCTGTCACCCAGATGCAGGAGATCGTGGATGCCGTCGAAGCCTTCGTCATCGACTCGCCGGAGCGCGAACGCACCACCGCGTCCGTCGGCGAGCTCATCATGGCGCGCCTGAAGGACATCGACACCGTCGCCTACATCCGTTTTGCCAGCGTCTATCGCGACTTCAAAGATGTTCGCGAGTTCAAGCAGGAGCTCGAAGAACTGCTCGGCGGCAAAGACCCTAAATCCAAGCGGCTCGCCTCGCGCTAGCCTCCCCCTCATCTCTAACACGAAGGAAGAACCTTGCCCGACTTTACCCGCACACACAAGATCACGCTCATCCCCGGGGACGGAATCGGCCCGGAAGTTACCGCTGCCACCATCAACATCCTCGAAGCCGCCGGCAAGCAGACCGGCTGCAGCTTCGACTGGCACAACTATGATGCCGGTGCAGACGCCTACGCCAAGACCGGCGAGTACATCCCCAAGGCGCTCTACAAGTCGATCGAACAGAACCGCGTTGCCCTCAAAGGGCCGGTCACTACGCCCATCGGCGGCGGCTTCTCCTCGATCAACGTGACGCTGCGCAAGAAGTTCGACCTGTACGCGAACTTCCGTCCCGTCAAGAGCCTCCCCGGCCTGAAGTCCAACTACCCGGACATCGACCTCGTCATCTTCCGCGAGAACACCGAGGACCTGTATGCCGGCCTCGAAGTGATGATCAATCCCGACATCGCGCAGTCGATGAAGATCATTACCCGCAAGGGCTCCACCCGCATCGCGAAGTCGGCCTTCGACTACGCGAAGAAGCATGGCCGCAAGAAGATCCACGCCATCCACAAAGCCAACATCATGAAGCTCTCGGACGGCCTCTTCATCAAGTGCTGCAAGGAAGTCTCCGAAGAATTCCCCGACGTCACCTACGCCGAGCACATCGTCGACAACACCTGTATGCAGCTGGTGCTGAACCCCTACCAGTACGACATCATCCTGACCGAGAACCTCTACGGCGACATCCTTTCGGACCTCTGCTCGGCCTTCGTCGGCGGTCTGGGACTGGTTCCGGGAGCCAACCTCGGTGCAGAGTGCGCGATCTTCGAGGCAGTCCACGGCTCCGCTCCGGACATCGCCGGACAGGACAAGGCCAACCCGACAGCGCTGCTGCAATCTGCCGTGCTGATGCTGCACCATATCGACGAGGCGGCTACCGCAGACAAGATTCAGGCTGCGCTGGAGAAGGTCTACGCCGCAGGCAAGACACTGACCCGCGACGTTGGCGGTAAATCCGGCACGCGTGCTTTTAGCGAGGCTGTTATCGCTGCGTTGTAGCTTTGTTGTTGCATTTGTTTTTCTGGTTTGTCATTCCGCAGGGAATCTGCTTTTGCACTTGTTCTTGCTTTTCTGGTTGTCCTTCCGAGCGGAGCGAGCGAACCTGCTGTCTCCCGTTCTTTGCTCGTACTACCCAGAAAGCATCGAGGGCAACGTTGTGTTGTCGCACCATGTTTGTAACAGCACGAGCGAAAAGCGGGAGGAAGCAGGTTCGCTCGCTACGCTCGGAATGACAACCAGAAAAGCAACAGCAAGAACAACGGCAACAGCACGATCCTCCAATCAACCCTCACCGCATCCCCAAAGGACTACCGTGACTCTCCGCTCGACCTCGCTCCTCCTCCTCGCCGCCCTCACCCTCACCGGCTGCAAGCACGACGCTGCACCGAAGGCCACCGAGACCGCACAGTCGAGCCCGGTGCCGGCGGTCGATCCCGCCACCACTGGCACCGTCACGGGTGTCGTCCACTTCGACGGCAAGGCCCCTGCTCGCGTTCCTATCGACATGTCGATGGACCCGGCCTGCGCGTTCTCCAAGGACCCCAACCTCAGCGAGCAGTTCGTCGCCACCGACGGCAAGCTGGCCAACGTGTACATCTACGTCAAGTCGGGTATCGCGCCTTCGCAGGCCCCCGCGGGCACAGCCCCCGTCGTACTCGACCAGAAGGGCTGCCGTTATCTGCCACACGTCGTAGCCGTGCAGCAGGGCGGATCGGTTGAGTTCCGTAACTCCGATCCCACGATGCACAACATCCATACCATGCCCTCCACCGTGGGCAATGAAGGCGTGGACATCTCCCAGTCCCCCATGGGCCAGCCGCAGACCCACTCATTCAAATCGCCCGAGGTCATGCTGCCCGTACGCTGCAACAACCACCCCTGGATGAACGCCTTCATCAACGTCGCTCCCAACCCATACTTTGCCGTTACCGGCGCGGACGGCAGCTTCACGATCAAGGGTCTGCCGGCAGGAACCTACACACTCGCCGCGGTGCATGAGAAGCTCGGCGAACAGGATATCCAGATAACTGTGGCTCCCAAAGCAACCGCCAGTGCCAGCTTTGCCTTCACAGCTAAGTAGGATTTCGCCGCAAGAAACTTTACCTTGCGGCGCTGGAGCACGACTGCCATGAATCTTCATGTTTTGCTGGTCACGCACACGCTGCCGCTGTGGTTTCTGGTGTTATCGCTCTTTCTTCCGCGCATCTGCCTGCTGATCGCGTGGCTGCAGCACGGTCTCGGGGCTTACATCCCGACCTCCCTCAACCTGATCCAGATCATCGTAGCCCTGCTGATTCCGCGCATCCTGATCCTCTTCTGGATCTACCAGGACCAGGGCATCGGCCTCTGGTTCCTGATCCACGCCATCGGCCTGGTGGTCGCATGGGGTGGGGGCGGAAGCCGCGTAGTGAGCCGTCGCCGCGTCAGGGTCATCGAAGATTAAGCAAGTGCTAACGGCTGGTTGTGCGGCAAGCTGCCGCACAACCAGCCGTTGTTTCTTCAGCAATCGTGACGCCGCACAATTCACGCGTTATTCTTGATACATGGAACGGCGTAACGTAGGTATTCTGGGCGCGACCGGCATGGTCGGGCAGCGATTTATTCAGCTTCTTGCGAATCACCCCTGGTTCAACATTACCTGGCTAGCCGCCAGCGACCGCAGCGCCGGCAAAACCTACGCCGACGCCTGTAAGTGGAAGCTCGACACGCCCCTGCCGAAGCACATCGCGCAGATGGTGGTGCAGCCCAACACCCCCGAAGCCTCCACCACCGAGCTGCCGCGCATCATCTTTGCCGCGCTCGACGCTGATATCGCCCGCGAGCTTGAGCCGAAGTTCGCCGAGGCAGGCTGCGCCGTGATCTCAAACTCATCCGCCTTCCGCATGACGCTGGACGTGCCGTTGGTCATTCCCGAGGTCAACGCCGGCCATCTCGATCTCATCGAGCGGCAGGCCACGCGCAAGACCTCCGGCGGTTACATCGTCACCAATCCGAACTGCTCGGCCATCGGACTGGTCCTCGCGCTCAAGCCGCTGGAAGACAGGTTCGGCATTGACAGCCTCTTCGTCACCACGATGCAGGCCATCTCCGGCGCAGGCTATCCCGGCGTGCCTTCGCTCGACATCCTCGGCAACGTCGTTCCCTTCATCAAGAACGAAGAGGAAAAGATGCAGGAGGAGGTCGGCAAGCTGCTCGGCACGCTTGACGGCAGCTCGGTCTCTCCGCTGCCCGCCAAGGTCTCCGCGCACTGCAATCGCGTCGCCGTCGAAGACGGACATACCGAGTGCGTCAGCATCAAGCTCCGCAAGCCCGCAACCTACGAGCAGGTCATCGCCGCCTGGGAAGAGTTCCAGCCGCTCAGCGGCAAGGGCCTCGACGGCCTGCACCTGCCGACCGCGCCACTCCACCCGGTGGAGTACGACACCGCCGTCGATCGCCCGCAGCCGCGCCTGGACCGCATGCGCGGCGCAGGCATGGCCTCCACCGTGGGACGCCTGCGTCCCTGCTCGATCTTCGACTGGAAGTTCGTCGTGCTCTCGCACAACACCATTCGCGGCGCCGCCGGTGCCGCCCTGTTGAACGCCGAGATCCTCGCCGTCCTCGGCAAGCTCGACTTCCGCCAGTTCCCTCCCCTGAAGCAGCCGGTACAGGTTGCGGAAGCGGTGGTGAAGGCATGAGCACACCCCGCAACCACATCGTCGTCATGAAGTTCGGCGGTACCTCGGTCGAGGACGCTACCGCCATCCTGCGCACAGTGGGCATCGTCACCGGACGCAAGCGCAAGGGCCTCAACCCCGTCGTCGTGGTCTCCGCCATGTCGAAGGTCACCGACGCTCTGCTCGCCTGCTCTGCCGCTGCTCACGCCGGCCGAGGCGACCGCGAGCCCGCGCTGGAGATCTCCTCGCGCCTGCGGGTGCGCCACATCGAAACCGCCGCACGCCTCGCCAGTGGAGATCGTCTCACTGCACTGCACCGCTCTATCGACGAGCACTTCGACGCGCTCGATGAGCTGCTGCGCGGTATCGCCGCTGTCGGCGAGTTGACAGTCCGCACCTCCGACCTCATCGTCAGCTTCGGCGAGCGGCTCTCCAGCCTGATCATCGCCGCTGCCTTTGCCGAGCAGGGCACCGCCAGCGCCCACATCGATGCTCGCACCATCATCCGCACCGACAGCCACTACGGCAAGGCCGCACCCGACGAAGTAGAGATCGAAAGCGCTCTCCTCGCGAAGGTCCTGCCGCTCGTCGACTCCGGTGCCATCCCCGTCATGGGCGGCTTCATCGGCTCCTCGCCCAGCGGAGAAACCACCACACTCGGCCGTGGCGGCTCGGACTACACCGCCGCTCTCGTCGGTGGCGGTCTGCACGCCGGAGCCATCGAGATCTGGACCGATGTCAACGGCATCATGACCACCGACCCGCGCATCTGCCCCGATGCGCTGCGCGTGAAGACCATCAGCTTTGAAGAGGCGGCCGAGCTCGCCTACTTCGGCGCCAAGGTCCTGCATCCGGCGACGATCCTGCCTGCCGTGCAGAAGAACATCCCGGTCTGGGTGCTCAACAGCCGCAATCCCGAAAACGAAGGCACCAAGATCACCGCGACGCCGCAGTCCTGCGCGAGCCCGTTCAAGTCCATCGCCGCGAAGAAGAAGCTGACCATCATCGACATCGTGGCCAGCCGCATGCTGCTCGCCCACGGCTTCCTCAAGTCGGTCTTCGACGTCTTCGACAAGCACAAGTGCGCCATCGACATGGTCTCCACCTCCGAGGTCTCGATCTCGGTTACGGTCGACTCCAAGGAAGCACTGCCCGCCATCTGCGAAGAGCTGGGCCGCATTGCCGACGTCAAGTACGAGAGCAACAAGGCGCTCATCTGCCTGGTGGGCGAAGATATTCGCGGCCACGCCGGCATCGCCTCGCAGGTCTTCAGCGCGGTCTCGCACATCAATGTGCGCATGATTTCGCAGGGAGCCAGCGAAATCAACATGAGCTTCATGATTAACGAAGAAGATGTGGATGAGGCCGTTCGCTCGCTGCACAAGAGATTCTTTGTCGCACCCGACGCGAGTATCTTCGATGTTGAAGAGCGAGCTACACTCGCTCGGGACATTGAAGCGCGAGCTGTGCCCACGAACGCTTAGGAGTTTTTGAATCATGCGCATTCTCGTACTCGGAGTAGGCAAGACCGGTAAGCTCGTTGCGGAGGTCGCGGCGGAACGCGGCCATAGCGTTCACGTTCTCGACGCGAAGGAGAACAAAGACGCCGCAGCCCTCACCGCGCCGTTCGTCGCCGGCTTTGACATCATCATCGACTTCACCACCCCTGAAGCCGTCGTCTCCAACATGCGCGCCTGCCTCGCAACCGGCGCGAAGATGGTCATCGGCACGACCGGCTGGTACGACAAGCTGGACGACATGAAGTCACTCGCCGAGCGCCGTGGCGCAGCCCTGCTCTACGGCACCAACTTCTCGATTGGCGTGCAGAAGATGCTCGATCTCGCAAAGAAGATGTCGGCAGCGCTCAAGGACTCGGGCTACCACTTTGCCATCTCCGAGACACATCACGAGAGCAAACTCGATTCTCCCAGCGGCACCGCGATCACCCTCCGCGACGCCGTGCTGGAGACCATTGGAAGCAACAACGAGGTGCCGATCCACGCCACCCGCACCGGCGAAGTAGCAGGCATCCACACGCTGGAAGCCATCGGCCACGGCGACCGTCTGCTCCTCACTCACGAGTCAAAATCACGGCGTCCGTTTGCCGAAGGCGCAGTCCGCGCCGCGGAATGGCTCGCCTCCCGCACCGGCGTCTACAACGTGCGCGAAGTGTTCGACAAGCTGTAGGGCCTTTGCGTGGCCTCGAATGTTGAGGAGAAGCAGAGGTCTGCATTTCTGGTTGTCATTCCGAGCGAAGTGAGGAACCTGCTGTCTCCCGTTCTTCGTTCGTATCACCCCAGAATGTCTAAGCTGAAACGAGATATTAGATTGAATACGCCCATAACTCTCGTGGGGGGTACAGGCAAAAAACGGGAGACAGCAGGTTCACTCGCTGCGCTCGGAATGACAACCAGAAAGGCAAAAGCCAAAAATAGCCCAGGGTTTCACCCTGGGCTATGATGACGTCGCCCCTTAGGGGCTCAGATCCCTGACTTACTGGTTGTTCTCGTCCTTCTTTTCGAGGTGCTCCTCGATGGCTTCGGCACCTTTATAACCGGCGACGGCTGCTGCGCCTTCCGTCAGGATCGACGCGTTGGGGTCCAGCTTCTTCACGCCTTCAACCGCGACTACAGCTCCTGCGATCTTTTCCGCTTCTTCCAAAAATCCCATGACCGACTCCTTTGAAGCATTCAGAATGGATACACCCCGTTCGAGGCGCAATCAGGATAGCACTCGAAGGTAACGGAGAACGCGCACAAAACGATCAAACCTGAATGGTTTTGAGGGTCACTACTCGCGATAAACTTTCAGCATGTCTTCGCTGCCTTCCGACGCCTTCGCCGCCCTTTCCTTCGATCAAAAGCTGGACCGCCTCGCCGAAGTGGCGATCCGAATCGGCCTCAATCTGCGCGAAGGCCAGGAACTCGTCCTGACCGCTCCCACCGATGCGCTGCCGCTCGCCCGCCGCCTCACCGAGCACGCCTACAAGGCCGGCGCGAAGCTCGTGACCGTCTTCTACACCGACGACGCCACCACCCTCGCCCGCTTCCAGCACGCGCCCGACGCCAGCTTCGACTACGCTCCCCAGTGGCTGCAGGACGCCATCGCCACGGCGTTCCGGAGCGGCGCAGCCCGCATGGCCATCACCGGAGCCAACCCCGCCCTGCTGGCGCAGCAGGACCCCTCCAAGGTCTCCCGCGCCAACATCGCCGCCTCCAAGGCCTCCAAGCCCGCGATGGAGCTCATCACC
Organism: Granulicella mallensis MP5ACTX8; assembly: GCF_000178955.2. NCBI lineage: Bacteria > Pseudomonadati > Acidobacteriota > Terriglobia > Terriglobales > Acidobacteriaceae > Granulicella > Granulicella mallensis. Next base: position 4,669,307 of record NC_016631.1, read on the forward strand.
CGCCACGAGATCAACTGGACCATCGTTGCCGCCGCCACGCCCGCCTGGGCCGCGCTGGTCTTCCCCAACGATCCGCCTGAGCTGGCTCTCGGCAGGCTCTGGGACGCCATCTTCGCGACCTCGCGCATCACCTCCGCCGATCCCGTCGCCCAGTGGAAGGAGCACGGAGCGAACCTCAAGAAGCGCGTCGACTTCCTGAACGACAAGCGCTTCCACTCGCTGCGCTTCTACACCCCCGACGGCACGACCGACCTCACCGTCGGCCTTGCCGATCAGCACCTCTGGGCCGGCGGCGGCACCACGGCGGGCAACGGCGTCTACTGCCAGCCCAATATCCCCACCGAAGAGTGCTTCACCACGCCGCACAAAGACCGGGTCAACGGCGTCGTCACAGCTTCGAAGCCGCTCTCGCACCAGGGCACGCTGATCGAAAACATCCGCTGCACCTTCAAGGACGGCAAGATCGTTGAAGCCACCGCAACCAAGGGCCAGGAGGCGATCAACAAGCTCATCTCCACCGATGACGGCGCACGCCGCCTCGGCGAGGTCGCACTGGTACCGCACAACTCTCCTATCGCGCAGTCCGGCATCCTCTTCTGGAACACGCTCTTCGACGAGAACGCCGCGAGCCATATCGCGCTGGGCCAGGCCTACTCCACCTGCCTGATCGGCGGCGAGAAGATGTCGAACGAAGAGCTCGCCAAACTCGGTGCAAACGAGAGCCTGATTCACGTCGACTGGATGATCGGTGGCCCGACGATGAACGTCGACGGCCTCGCAGCCGATGGCTCTGCCGAGCCTCTCATGCGGGCGGGCGACTGGGTATAGACAGAAGAATTGCTTTAATCGATCACTCGCTACAGGAGGTGCTCTGCCGACGCAATAGACGCAATGAAGTGAATTCCCGGAACCTGCAATCCGTGCAATTTTTTATCGTTGGTCACGAAAATCTCTACCCCTGCAGCCGCAGCACAAGCGAGTTGCATAGCATCAGGGCCTCGTACCGAAGTCAATTGCCGGACTTCGCGATACCGATCACTCGCAACTTCCTCAAACGCAAGGACTCGAGCCGTCTGTACGATCACATCACGATACTTCGAATAGTTTCCGATGCTTGCTCTACGTGGCGACTGCACCTGAATCTCTCCTACGGTGACCCAGGATGTAATTAACTCATCCCCACGAACCAGCATCTTGGTTCGTAGAGCCATGGCTTCTTTTTGATGAATTGCATGGTTCTCGAATAAATAGATGAACACATTGGTGTCCCAGAAGATTCGGCTCATCGTTACTCGGCCCTCAGCCGATTCACATATTCCACCGCATCCAACGCCCAAAGCCCCTTACCCGATCCAGCAAGGGCCAACAAAGGGTCATCTGTGGATGCGCGACTGCGTCTCTTCGCACACCATTCCTCATACCATCGGAGAAGTGGCATTAAATGCCCCGGAAGATCCGATGCTTTGGGGATCACTCGCCCATCACGCTCCGCGTGAAAGGGGTCGGAAGGACAGAGTAGGCGGCGCAGCCCATTCTGGGTCTCGAAAAGCATCCGCAGCTTTGCCTGATTTGGAGCTCGGTTCGCAACACAGTGTTGATTCGCATGAAGATAGATGCTGATATCTTCCTTTTCGGTCAGGCCTTCTTCTTTCACTTTCGCCACGATTTCGGCAACGGTGAATCCCTCAACCTTCGAATGTTCACGGTGAAGCATAGCTGTTGCAACCCACACCGCATCGGCAACTTTGAGATCTAAAGCACGCTCAACCGTTTGCATGTTGTCTCCCCTTCAAACAAGGATATAAGGATTTATCCTTTTGTCAAGGATACCTGTTATTTTCAAATCTCTACCTTTTGTCCTACTATCTAAGGCACGTCCCCATGCAGGCCACCTCCTCTCCAGCCCGGCTCGAAGCCTTCTCCGACGGCGTCATCGCCGTCATCATCACCATCATGGTGCTGGAGCTAAAGGTGCCCGCGCTGAGCGGCTTTGCGGCGTTTCACGGAGTCATCTCGACCTTGCTGGTCTATGGCCTTTCGTTCGCCTTCATCGCAGTCTACTGGGTCAATCACCACGGTCTCATCGGCACGCTCACCCGCTCTAACAACCGCATCCTCTGGGCCAACCTAATCTGGCTCTTCGCTCTGTCGCTGATCCCCTTCTTTACCGACTACATCAACGAACACTTCGACTCGTTCTCCGTCACCATCTACTGCATCTGCATGCTAGCGGCAGGCGCGACCTTTCTGCTCCTGCGCTATACCGTCGAGTGCCAAGTAGCGCGTGAGGGGCGGCTGGCGAGCGCCGACCGCACCCGTTTCCAGCATTGGGGATCGGTTGGCATCTACGCCGTCAGCATCGGTCTCGCTCACATTTCACCGCGTGGTGCGTTGTTCGTCAGTTCCTTCGTTACACTCCTCTGGATCCTTCCAACCCTGGGCCTCTTCGGGGGTTCGTACGGCGGCGACGTCCCTGCCTCCCACCACGAACTCGCTCCGCACGAGCCCGAAATGGATCACTCCCACACGCACAAATAGCCGGGTTTCGAATTTCCTCACTGGTTTCCTCACAGGAAATAGCCTTCATGCCCTCATTCGACCGCGCAAAAAGCGGCGATGTGCTCTAAACTACCCTTCGGCATGAATCTGCAAGGTTGCGGTACAGCACTCGTTACTCCTTTTCGCCCCGACGGTTCGGTGGATGAAACTGCGCTCCACGCTCACGTCAACTGGCAGATTGCCAACGGCGTCTCCCTGCTGATCCCCGCAGGCACCACCGGCGAGGCCTCCACGCTTACGGAGCAGGAGTGGCTGCGCGTCATCGAGGTCACGGTAGCCGCGGCAGCGGGCCGGGTTCCCGTCTTCGCCGGATCGACGCATAACTCCACCCACCAGGCCGTCGTCAATGCGAAGAAGCTGGCGAACATCCACGGACTCACCGGCATTCTGACCGCGAACCCGTATTACAACCGCCCCGGCCAGGAAGGCCAGTACCAGCACTTCCGCGCCATCGCCCAGGCGGTCGACCTGCCGATCCTGCTCTACAACATCCCTGGCCGCACCGGCGCGAACCTCGAGCCCGCCACCGTCCTGCGCCTCGCCGAGATTCCCAACATCATCGGCATCAAGGAATCCAGCGGCAACATGGTCCAGATCACCGAGCTGATCACCCAGGCGCCCCGCGCCTTCAAAGTCTTCGCCGGAGACGACTCCCTCGCCCTGCCCACACTCGCCGTCGGCGGTGTAGGACTTATCTCGGTGGCCTCCAACGCCATTCCGCAGCAGATGTCGCAGATGATCGGTTACGCCCTGAGCGACAACTGGATCGCCGCGCGCCGCATCAACCGTCACTACTTCCACCTGATGCAGGCCCACTTCACCGAGCCGAGCCCCGCGCCCATCAAGGCCGTGCTCGCCCTGCTGGGCCGTGGCAACGAGCAGCTCCGCCTCCCGATGATTCCCGTCTCGGCAAGGACACGCCACACTCTGGAGATGATCCTCGGCGAACTGGGTCTGTTGCGCGACCATCCGCACGAAAACCTGCGCGTCTTCTAAACGCCGTTGTTTGTTTGTGCCGTCATCTGAGCCGACGGCACAAACCGACCTCAGGCGCTCTACCTCGACAAAAATCCTGTCTGACAGGTATTGTTATGCCGAGGTTTTTCATGCACGCCACACGCCGTGAAGTCTTCAAGTCCAGCCTGGCCGCCGCTGCCTCTGCAGTGCTTCCCAATCCCAGGTCACACAGCCCCCACCGCGCCGTAACGCCCTCCGAGCTGCAGGCCAACTACGCCAAGTGCGACGCTGCGGCAGCCTTACCGGTCTTCAAGCGCGAACTCTTCCCCGACCCCGTTCTCATCGACACCATCGAGCTCCTGCACTACAAGAAGAGCTGGCTCTGCCGCGTCCGCTCCAGAGACGGCGCCGAAGGTCTCTCCATCTCCAACTCGCAGCAGATGGAGGTGCTCTATCCCCTCTTCGTCCAGCGCATCGCGCCCTACTTCCTCGGCCGGGACGCCCGCGATCTCGAAGCCCTGATGGAAGAGGTCACGGTCTACGAGAGCAACTACAAGGCCACCGGGCTCGCCATCTTCGTCCCCATGGCAACGCTCGAGTTCGCCATCCTCGATATGTTCGGCAAGATGTCCAAGCGCTCCATCGGCCTGCTCATCTCGGACAAGATCTATAACCCGAAGATCAATGTCTACCAGGCCAACGGCGAGCGCTACATCACGCCCGAGCTCACGATCGAGCACCTGCAGCGCGACGTCGCCATCTCCAAAGCCAAGGCGATCAAGTTCAAACTGGGCGGTCGCATGTCGCACGCGGAGACCCCCGCCGGTCGCAGCGAAAAGCTCATCCCACTGGTGCGCAAGACCTTCGGCGACCAGATGGTGATCTCCGCCGACGCCAACGGCTCCTACACCGCTGCCGAAGCCATTCCCATCGGCAGGCTGATGCAGGAGTACAAGTACGCCTTCTACGAAGAGCCCGTCCCCTTCGACTGGTATGAAGACCTCAAGACAGTCGCCGATGCACTCGACATCCCCATGGCGCTGGGCGAGCAGGAGCCCTCCACCCACAACTTCCGCTGGGTGCTCGCGAATAATTCTGTCGGCATCGTCCAGCAGGACATGTTCTACTTCGGCGGGATGATCCGCTGCATGCGCGTCGCGCGGATGGCTGCGGCACTGGGCAAGCAGTGCATCCCGCACATCTCGTCCACCGGCCTCGGCTACCTGTACATGATGCACTTCGTCTCGGCGATCCCGAACTCCGGGCCGTACCACGAGTTCAAGGAGTTCAATAACGACCTGCCTTACACGTGCGCCACCAGCACCCTGCGCTCGGACGATAACGGAGCCATCACCGTCCCTACCAGTCCGGGCGTCGGCGTCGAGATCGATCCGGCTTACATCGCGAAGCACGAGGTCATGAAAGCGGTCCGGCCGGCAAACTTCAAGGACGCCGTATGATGCTCTTCGCTCCCCTGCTTCTCATCGCCGCAGCCATGGGCCAGGCCACAGCCTCCGCGCCAAAGCCTGATGTCGTGATCTGGCCGCATGGCGTCTCGCCGCTCGGCATCAAGCACAAGGAGAACTTCGGCAACCACGGCCTCTCCATCACTGTCCATGACACCAGTGGCATCGCCGAGGTCCACCAGGCCACCGCCGACGTCATGATTGTGCAGAGCGGGGAAGCGACGCTCGTCTATGGCGGCGAGGTCATCGACGCCCACTCTCCCTCGCCCAACGAAGTTCGCGGCACCGGCATTCGCAACGGCACCTCCGTACACATCACTGCGGGAGACGTCATTCACTTCCCTGCCGGCATGCCGCATCAATGGCTCCTCGAACCCGGCAAGCAGATCACCTACCTCGTCGTTCACGTCGAAGAACCCACCGCCGCCAAGCCATGAAGCTCCTCTCTGCAACGCTCCTTCTCGCCGCGACCTTCGCCACTCATGCGCAAACCACCACGCCTGCGCAACTGGAACAGTGGCGTGAGCAATCTGTGCACGCACTCTTCATCGACTCGCCGTTGCCTCCGCTCAAGCCACAGAGCTTCGGCAGCTTCGTTGCAGCACCCGGCGTTCGTGTCGAACACATCACCTTCGGCACGCAGTACGGCATGCGAGTGCCGGCGATCGTCTATGCTCCTGCACACCCCAAAGGCCGTGTCCCGGCGCTCGTCGTGGTCAACGGCCACGGTGGCGACAAGAGCTCCTGGTACGCCGTCTACACCGGCCTGCTCTACGCCAGCGCGGGTGCGGTCGTCGTAACCTACGACCCCATCGGCGAGTTCGAGCGTACCCCCTCGCGCGGCTCCGAAGTCGGCGAGCATGACAAGCCCATCCCCGGCCTCAACCATCCTGAACGCGTCGGCGGCCTCATGATCGAGGACGCGATGCAAGCCGTGCGCTACGCGGCCTCGCGGCATGAGGTCGATCCTAAACGCATCGCGCTGCTTGGCTACTCGATGGGCTCGTTCCACGCTTCATTGGCAGCAGCGCTGGCCGGGCCGCAACTCCCGCACATCCGAGCACTGGTGCTCTCCGGCGGCGGCGACCTCGACGGTAACGGCGGCTCCTGGGACTCCAGCACCAAAATCAACTGCCAGGGTGGTCCCTACCGCGCGCTCAGCTTCATGCCCGACAAAGGCGCGGACCTCTACGCCCTGCGCGCCCGCTCCGGCCCCACATTGGTCCTCAACGGAACCGTGGACTCGCTGGTCGCTCGGCCCAATCACTTTGAGCCTTTCTTCAACGACCTTCGCAGCCGCATCGCATCCCTGACCGGTTCGCAAACCAACCTGCCCGAGACCCTCTGGTTCCCCGGGGTCGGCCATCGTCCCAGTTGGATGACGCGGCCCGCCGCTCTCTGGCTCAACTACCAGCTGCACTTCCCCAACTGGACCGACGCCGAGATTGAGGCCTTCCCCACGATTCGCGTGGCGGACTGGGTCGCAAAGACCGGCGTTCGCATCTCCCATGGCTACCAGGTCGAGCAGAAAGAAGGTGGAATCCCGGCGCTCGATCTCCAGCTCCCGGGTCTTACCCGCGAGCAACTGCAGGCCGTACCCGAAGCCGTCTGGCAGAAGGATCGCAGCCGCTACACGCTCGAAGGCTGGACGCCCCGGGCGCTCGCCGCAGACCATGGCGGGGAATCCACCGCCGCGTCCTCGGTACAATCGCAGCATCCATGAACTCTGCGAACCCGCTCGAACAAACCATTGAAAAGTTCTTTGCCGAAGGCCCCGCGGCCATCGGCAACACTGAAGCCCTCGACGCCTTCCTCCAGCTCCGTGAAGGCCTGGAGGCCGGCACTCTCCGCTCCGCCGAACCTGACGCCTCGCAGCCCACGGGCTGGCGCGTCAATGCCTGGGTCAAGCGCGGCATCCTGCTCGGCTTCCGGCTGGGCCACCTGGTCTCTATCGGCGAGGACGCTGTCCTGTCCTGCGTCGACAAGCACACCTACCCCACGCGCCGCTTTACGCCTGAGCAGAACATCCGCATCGTGACCGGCGGCAGCGCCGTTCGCGCCGGAGCGTATCTCGCCTCGGGAGTCGTCGTTGTCCCGCCCGCCTATATCAACACCGGCGCTTACGTCGACGAAGGCACCATGGTCGACTCGCATGCCCTGGTTGGCTCCTGCGCGCAGATCGGCAAGCGCGTACACCTTTCTGCCGCAGCGCAGATTGGTGGAGTGCTCGAACCCGTGAACGCCTCGCCGGTCATCATCGAAGACGACGCGCTCATCGGCGGCAACACCGGCGTCTACGAAGGCACCATCGTCCGTTCACGCGCAGTGCTCGCCGCCGGAGTCATCCTCACCCGGGGCACACCGGTCTACGACCTGCCCAACAACACCATCCTCAAGGCCACCGCCGAGACACCCCTGATCATCCCCTCGGGAGCCGTCGTCGTCGCCGGTTCGCGAGCCATTCAGAGCGGCCCCGGCAAAGAACTCGGCCTCAGCGTCTACACCCCCATCATCGTGAAGTATCGCGATGAGAAGACAGATTTGTCGACAGCGCTTGAGGATTTGCTGCGGTAGGCGATATTTTGCCTTTCTTTCTGTCATTCCCTGCGGGATGACAGAAAGAAAGGCAAGAGCAATCCCTGGGAACTCTCCAGGTTCCATCTGCGTACTCACTGAAGAAAGGAGTTCGTCCCCTCCATGAAACTGCTTCTCTTCTGCCTTCTTCTCGTCATCTGCTGGCCCGCTGCGCTGCTTGCGCTGATTCTCTACCCCTTCATCTGGCTGGTCCTGCTGCCCTTCCGCCTCGTCGGAATCGCGGTCAGCGGCGTCTTCGAACTGATCTCCGCGATCTTCACGCTTCCGGCCCGCGTTCTTCGTGCGATCTAGCGTAAAACCCGCTAATCGCCTGCCCTGTGCGTCTAACGGCCACTTCCTGCGCTAGACTGAAAGTCCATGGCTTTAGAAAAACTGCAAATGATCCCCCTCGGCGGACTCGGCGAGTTCGGCATGAACTGCCTGGCTCTCCGATTCGGCGACGATATCCTCGTTATCGACGCCGGCCTGATGTTCCCTGAAGAAGAGCTGCTGGGCGTCGACATCGTCGTCCCTGACATCAGCTACCTCATCGAAAACCGTTCCATGGTCCGCGGCATCGTGCTCACGCACGGCCACGAGGACCACATCGGCGGCCTTCCCTGGATTCTGTCCGAGCTCAACGTTCCGGTCTACGGCACCGAGTTCACGCTCGCCTATGTCGAAGGCAAGCTCGACGAGCACCGCCTGCTCGACGACGCCGAGCTCATCGAGATCCTTCCCGGCAAGCGCTTCACCCTCGGGCCGTTCAGCGTCATGCCCATCCGGGTTACGCATTCGCTCGTCGATTGTGTCTCGCTCGCGATCCATACGCCCGTCGGCATCGTGCTGCACACCGGCGACTTCAAGATCGACCTCTCCTCTCCGGACGGCCACCCCTTCGATCTGCAGGCCTTCGCCGACCTCGGCAAACAGGGCGTGCTCGCTCTTCTGCAGGACTCCACCAACGTCGACCGTCCCGGCTTCACGCCCGGCGAAAAGGCCGTGATCCCACGCCTCGACGACATCTTTGCCGCGACCAAGAAGAAGATCTTCTTCTCCTGCTTCTCGTCGTCGATCCACCGCATCAAGATCGCCATGGAGCTCGCACACAAGCATGGCCGCAAGGTCGCGCTCGTCGGCCGCTCCATCGATAACTCGACGGAGATCGCGCAGGATCTCGGCTACATCGATCCGCCGCAGGGCCTCATCATCCACCCCGGGCAGATCCGCGACTTCGCTCCGGACAAGCTCTGCATCCTCATCTCCGGCACCCAGGGCGAGCCCATGTCCGCGCTCTCGCGCGCGGCGGTGGACAACCACAAGTTCGCGAAGATCGATCCAGGCGATACCGTCCTGCTCAGCTCCCGCATCATCCCCGGCAACGAGAAGGGCATCTACCGCGTTATCGACCATCTCGAGCGGCGGGATGCTCGTGTCATCCATGACGACGGCACCAACGGTCTGATCCACGTCTCCGGCCACGGCTCGCAGGAAGAGCTTCGCCTGATGATCAACCTCGTCAAGCCGAAGTTCTTCATCCCCGTGCACGGCGACTACCGCCATCTCAAGCGCCACGTCGAGCTCGCTCTTTCGACCGGTGTCCCCGAGAAGGTCATCCTGCTCGAAGACGGCGATGTGCTCACGCTCGACAAGGACTCCGCACAGAAGACCGGCAAGGTCACCACCGGTCGCGTCTGCATCGACAACAACTCTACGGCCGACGTCGTCGAAGACACCGTCATCCGCGACCGCAAGCATCTTGGCGAAGACGGTCTCTTCCTGCCGATCATCGCGATCAACAAACGCACCGGCGCGATCGAAGGCCAGCCCGAGATCACCACGCGCGGCTTCGCAGCCGATGATCCCGATCTGCTCCGCAATGCACGCGATATCGTCGTGCGTACCCTGGAGCAGTCCAGCGAAGAAGAGCGCCGCGACTATGGCGTGATGAAAGACAAGATCCGCGGCGACCTCAAGCGCTTCATTCAGAAGAACGCCAATCGCCGTCCGTTGATCATGCCCATCATCCTGGAGTTGTAATACCGGAGCTGTAACCCCTGCCCGGATGCTTTTGTTCTTCTCTCTGTCAGTTCGGCAGAGAGAAGAACAAAAGAAATCATTCCCACAATGCAAGAGTTCACGGAGCAGGGTTATCCTACTCGCGTGCTATTGCGCTCTGGTGGAGATCCTTCATGCTCAGGCCCCGACTTGCCATCCTTGTCTCCGTTTGCCTCTTGTCTGCAGCAACCTGCCTCTGGGCGACGACGCGGAAGGCCGGTCTGTGGGAACTGACCACGACCATGACCTGGCAGCAGTCTCCGCTTCCCTCGGGCATCATTCCTCCCGGCGGAGAGCCGCACACCACGCTGGTCTGCCTGACCCAGCAGCAGCTGGCACAATATGGTTCCGTTCTCCCCCAGGTAGCCGGTTGCCAGATATCGAATGTGGCCGTCAAAGCGAATAGTGTGACGGCGGATATGGTCTGCTCCGGCAAGATGACCGGTAAGGGAACCCTGGAGTCCTCCTGGAGCGACGACAGCCATGCTACGGGCACGGTCCACTTCCTCGGATCGATTCAAGTCGGCACAGACAGTAAGACCATCGAGTGGACCAACCACTCTTCCTCGGTATTCAAAAGTGCCGACTGCGGTGCGGTAAAACCCACGCCTCCAGCTCAATAGAGCAGCCTTTCTGTCCGCAGATCGTGTCTGACCAATCGACGACTACGCTTTTGCCATTGTCTCTGAGATAGGCCCGGGGCTCACAGGCTGCGGAAAAGGCCCCATTTGATCTTTAGGGCCAACGGCCCGTTTCATATCAGCCTGGGGCAAAGCGAACCCGGGTCAACACGCGACAGCGTGGTGGCTCGGGGAGCGACGCCCCAGGTTAGTGCAGGAGAAGAAAGCCGAGGGCTGTAAGCCCGACTCATCTTCTGCGCAGGGCACGATGAATCGGGCTTACAGCCCTCTGCTTTCGAGTTGACCCTGTACCTGGGGCTACGCTTGCAGCGAGCTAGAAACCGCTCGCTGCTCCGCTCCACCCCAGGCTGGGATGAAACGGGCCCTTGGCCCTAAGATCAAATGCGATTCCGTAGCCTGTGAAGTCGCACCCCATAAAAACTCTCTTGAAGAGAAACAGCCATGAACGTTCCCATTTCTTCTCTGAGGGATACCCGTCCGTTTTGCGGATGATTACCTACAAATAACCATATTTTGCGCAGTTCCCTGCTCGGAACATGCCCGAATATGAATTTAACGAAAATGGCATGTATATTGCATGTTAACGATCATCCCAGGCGGGCTGTCCTTCTTCTGAAGAGGCTGCAATCCAGCTCACTGGACCCACTCACAACGATTTCTGCCAGTGTTACGAGTTTTTCTACCCATACCTTCTTAAGGAGCTCCATGCGTCGAAGCTTTATAGGATCCGTACTCCTGTTCATACTTTTTGCAGTGCCCGCAATCATCTATGCGCAGACAACTGCCTCAGTAAATGGTACCGTTACCGACCCGTCGGATGCAGTCATTCCCGGCGCCACGGTTGTTCTCTCCAAAGCTTCGACCGGTGTTCGCTACGAGGTCAAGTCGGATTCGGCTGGCTCCTATCACTTCGCGAGCGTTCCCCCGGGCCCCGGGTATTCGTTGGAGTTCAGCGCTCCGGGCTTCTCCCCGTTCAAGATCAACGATATCTATGTAAACGTTGCAAACTCTCGTACGCAGAACGCAAAGCTGACTGTCGGCATCTCGACGGTGGAAGTGCAGGTCACCGATTCATCAGACGTGACGCTCAACACGACCGACGCCAGCATCGGCAACAACTTCCAGGTATCGAAGTTGCAAGATCTGCCCGTGTATGACCGCAGCACGCCAAGCGTGCTCTTTAGCCTGCAGCCCGGCATTACTTCAAGCGGTGCCACCACCGGCGCACGCACCGACCAAAACAATGTTACGGTCGACGGCCTGGACGTAAACGATGTCTCCAACGGTACCTTCGCCTCAATCACGGGCAACGCCCCGGTCGACTCGATCCAGGAGTTCCGCGGTACCACCGGCGGTTTCACCGCGGACAATGGTCCGGGCGGTGGCGGTCAGTTCCAACTCATCACCCGCAGCGGCTCGAACCAGTGGCACGGCAACATCAACGAGTATCATCGCGACAACTCCACCACGGCGAATAACTGGTTCGATGCCAATGAGGGTGTTCCTCAGCCGGAGCTGGTCCAAAACCAGTTCGGCGGTGCCGTGGGCGGTCCGATCCTGCACGACAAGCTTTTCTTCTTCTTCAATTTTCTGGACTCGCGCATCGCGCAGCAGGCAACAGTAGAGCGTACGGTTCCTCTCCCCTCCTTAGCTGCGGGCACCATCTCCTACATCAACAACAATACGGGCTGCACTGACTCTTCTCGACAGAACACCGCCGCGAACTGCATCTCTTCTCTTACCCCTGCCCAGGTGCAGCAGATCGATCCGGCCCATGTGGGAGAAAGCCCGCAGATCCTTGCCCTCTTCCAAAACCGCTATCCGGCACCAAACGATCTGAGCCACGGCGACGGAGTGAACACTGCAGGCTTCCGTTTTAATTCGCCGGAGCCCGACAATCTAACCAACTACACAGGACGAGTTGACTATGCCTTTACCCCGCAGATCAAGTTCTTCGGTATAGGCAACGTCACTCGTCAAAACGCGGTACAGTCAAACGGCTTGCAGCAGTTCCCCGGCGATCCTCCGTCACAGCAGTTCGTCGACCGCAGCTATAGATATGCAGCCGGCATGGACTGGGAGATTAGCCAATCGAAGTTCAACCAGCTCACCTATGGAAGCACCGTGCAGGACTTTGACGACTCGCGACCCTCAAATGTCGAGGGGCTTTACCACGTCGATTTTTTCAATGGTTTCACTCCCACGCTTGTGGACGATCCTTACTCCAACCCCTCGGGCGCGACTTCTCGCCACGTGATCATCTCGCAGGTGAATGACAACTTTACCTGGACCCTCGGACGTCACCAGTTGCAGCTGGGCGGCTACTTCAAGTGGATTCACTTCATGAACAGCACCACCAGTGGCTACGACACCTATAACATCGGTCTCGGCGGCCACCTCAGTGGCATTCCTCAACTTGAACCGAAGAACATTCTGCCAGCGGATAGCACGGCATCGGAGGATTTCGACAACGCCTTTGTCTCTTCACTGGGACGTCTTGCGAGCACCGCCGGCACCTTCAACTATGACGTCAACGGCAACGCACTGGCGCAACCTTCTTCCTCCATTCGCAAATGGGTCGACTACCAGACACAGTCCTATATCAGCGATAGCTGGAAGATCACTCCGCAGCTTACGATCAATGCGGGCTTAAACTACCAGTTCTTTACGGTGCCCTATGAGAGCCAGGGTCTTGAAACCATCCAGACCACGGGCTTCGACCAGTACTTTGATGCTCGCCTGAAGCAGAGTGCGGCCGGCATCTCGGGCAACAACGCTGTGCCGTTTATTACCTATGTGCTAGGCGGCAAAAAGAACAACGGCCCGGGGTTCTACAAGTCAAACTTGCTGGACTTCGCTCCGCACCTGGCCTTAGCGTATACACCTGGCTTCGATCCATCCACGGTCTTCAACGCCAGCGCGAGCCTCGTCTATGACCGCACCGTCATCAACGCGATTCTGAATCAGCAGATTGAGTACTCCTATCTGTTCCAGCAGAACGTCACCAATCAGAATGGCAATGTTAACGACCCAACCGGCTCCGTCGCCAACGACCCGCGCATCGCTTCTGCACCGACCGTAGCGGCCCCCCCTACCCCCAAGGCTCCCTTCCAACCCTGGGTCACCAACGGTGTTCCCAATGGCCTGCAAGGAGGCCAATTCAACACCACGGTCGATCCAAACCTCAAGACGCCGTATTCCATCCTGCTCAGCTTTGGCATGCAGCACCAGTTCAAGGGTTCTACCGTGCTCAAGGTCAACTATGTCGGTCGTCTTGGCCGCAGACTGCTGGCGCAGGGCGACGCCGCCCAGCTGATCGACTTCCCCGATGCCGCATCGGGCCAGACGATGAACCAGGCCATGCAGAACATCGAGCGTGAAGTTCGTGCTGGAAAGAGCGCGAATAACCTGCCTGCGGAACCCTGGTTCGAACATCAGCTCGCCAGCAACTTTAAGAGCAGCGGGTCGACAATCTACCCGAATAACACCTCAGCTGCCGCTTCCTCTAATACAGATCTGGTCAGGGTTGGCGACTTCGGCGATTTCATCCAGGCGCTCTCTCCCTACCTGCAGCCCAACGTGGGTATGTCCGCCCAGTTCGGCGAAAATACCTTTTTCACCAACAAGGGTTTCTCCAGTTATAACGGCCTGCTCGTCACGCTGCAGAAGAACCTGAGCCAGGGGCTGCAGTTCGACGTGAACTATACCTGGTCGCACTCCATTGACAACACGTCAGAGGTAGCGGTCGACGGCGCCGGCGACGGATATGGGTTTATCTGCGATCTCGTGCATCCGCGTGCGTGCCGTGGCAACTCTGACTTTGACACCACACACTACATCACCAGCGACGTAACCTATGCGCTGCCCTTCGGTCGCGGACGCAAGTTCGGCGCTACTCTGCCGCGGTTTGCCGACGAACTGATCGGTGGTTGGAGCGTGAGCGGTATTCCGTCCTGGCACAGCGGGCAGGCATGGTCACCTCTCTCAGGTGCCTTCGTCGCCGGCTTCGCAAACAATGCCCCAGCTATCTTCAATGGCGATAAAAACGCCATTAAGCGTGGCATTCACAAAGGGGCGGATGGCTCGCCGAATGTCTTTGCTGATCCCACTGCAGCAGTGAATGCGTTCTCCGGGCCGCTCGGGCTTAGCATAGGAAGCCGCAACATCCTTCGTGGCCCCGAGTTCTTCAACATGGATGCAGGGCTGGCTAAGACCTTCGCGATCATCCCGTCCAGGAACATAAATTTCAAGTTCCGTGCTGATGCCTTCAATGTCTTGAATCATCCCAACTTTGACGATCTTGACTATGGAAGCTATAGCGGGCAAACCACCATCACCGCTACGAGCAACTTCGGTCAGCTCACCGCAACCAACGGAAACCCTCGCGTGCTGCAACTCTCAGGCCGCATCGAGTTCTAAGCACTCCCGGACAACAAAGGGCCGCGGGTTTCCCCGCGGCCCTTTGTTATATGCGGTGCAATTGAACTTAGACTAGTTCTTCGCTGCCGGGCTGCTCGACTTCGGAGTAGTCGCAGCCATCTGCTTTGCCTCGTCTTCCATCAAAGCCTTTAGCTTCGGCTGGACATCGACCATCCGCGACTGTGTAAGCTGCATCGCAGAAGACATCAGTTGCGGCATCTTGTTCAATACCGCCTGGCCCGTCGGAGATTTATAGAACGTGACCATTCCGTCAATCTCGTCCTCGGTAAAGTTCTGCGCATAGAGCGTCACGAACTGCGGCTCCATAGCCTTCCAGCCCATACTGTCGATCACGATCTGCATAGCCTTCGCCTGGTAGTCCGTCACGATCTTCTTCTGCTCCGGCGTCATCGAATCGGCCCCAGGCTGCTGCTGCATCATCTGCTCGGTCTGTCCCTTCACCGCCTCCATCATCTGATCCATCATGCGATCCATATGCATGACGCTGACAAGCTCTTCCACCTTCGCACGCTTGGACGCCTCATCGGCATGTGCCACACAGGGAGCCACGGCCAGGGCCAGCACCAGGACTACAACCCAGCGCTGCATCAAATTCTTCTTAGTTCTCACGATTTACTGCTCCTTATTTCCCAGCGGTTTGCGTGCAAAGTAGTAGAGACTGAAAGCCAGCAGCGCGAACGCCACGCAACTGACCCAATCCTTGTAGAGGGGATTTGTCGTGCTGAAATGCGGCGTCGGACGATGCGTCACAAACTCTTCCAACAGCTTCAGTCCCACACCTGCCAAACCCATGATGCCGCCCGCTGCGATCAAGCCTGAGGCCAGCAGGCTTCCGGACGAGACCTCATTCTCGGCTTCGCTCTTCTCCCCTTCGCCGGCCTTCGCCGCCGCCCGATCCACCAGCCAGCGCACGACGCCGCCGCAGAAGATCGCCAGCGTAGTGCCGATGGAGAGATACGCTCCCACCGCAAAGGTAAGCGACCGTATTCCCAGCAGCTCAATGCCAATGACCAGGGCCACTCCCAGTAGCACCAGGCTCCACGGCAGCTTACGGCTCAGGATGCCGTTGATGACCGTCGCCATCAGACGTCCCTGAGGCGCCGCAACCTCCTCGCTTCCGATGCCCTGTACCCACTGGATCTCAATCTGCTTCGTCGCGGGATTGTAGAGATACTTGCCATCCTCCAGCGTCGACGACCCGATGGAGTTGAGCAGCTCATACTGCCTGCCGTTCGAAACGGAGCCACCCGTTCCCTTCGCCTTCGATCCCCACGGCGTCAGGCTGAAGGTGTCGCGCTTGAAGGCTCCCTGGTCCTGCACGCCATCCGGCAGCGTGGCGAGCGTCATGGCACGTGGCTGCGGCAGCTTTTGAAAGCTCTCGAACCCGTTGTTCATCGCGGTAAGCGTCGGGCCAATGGCAAAGACCGAGACGATCACCCCTACCATCACCGCAAGCTGCTGCTTCCAGGGAGTCGCCCCGATCAGATAACCAGTCTTCAGATCCTGGGACGTATCGCCCGCATTCGAGGCGGCAACGCAGACCATGCCGCCGATCGTAATCGCCAGCGCGCCAAATGCCGGGGCCGTCCACCCCTTCACCAGGAAGATCGCGGCAGTCGCCATCAGGGTAGCAATCGTCATGCCCGACACCGGGCTCGCGCTCGATCCCACGATGCCCACAATGCGCGCACTCACCGTCACGAACAGGAAGCCGAAGACGATCACCAGCAGCGAGGCCGCGATATTCGCCAGCCAACCAACCTGGGCTCCGGGAACGGGCTTGAACTGAAGGAACAGGAACATCAGCACGATCAACAGAACGCTGCCGCCGACCACTACGCTCATCGGCATGTCGCGTTCCGTACGGCTTTCCGTCTCAACCTCCGCAGTCTTGCTCTTCCCCATCTTCGCGAAACCGGAGGTCAGCGCTCCGATAATCGTCGGCGCAGTGCGTAACAATGTAATCAGACCGCTCGCCGCCACCGCGCCCGCGCCCATGGGCCGCACATAGGTCTTCCACAGATCGCTGGGGCTCATCATGCTGATCGGCACGGTGCCCGGATACAGCGGCCCGCTCAGGTGCTTACCGAAGAAGACGATCGCGGGCATCAGCACCAACCAGGAAAAGACGCCGCCCGCCAGCATGATCGCCGACACACGAATCCCGATGATGTACCCCACGCCCAGGTACTCCGGCGTAACGTCCGCGCGGAGTGCCGCACCCTTCAAAACCTGCTGCCCGTTGGGATCGAAGTTCGGCTGATAGTTAGGCGTGCCCGGAAACAGCCCCAACAGGTTCTCATTCTGGAAGAGCGTATAGAGTCCGCCCAATCCCAGCCCCAGAAACACCCGGCTGGCAAACGACCCGCCGCGCTCGCCCGCCTGTAATACGTCCGCGCAGGCAGTGCCCTCGGGATAGACCAGCGTCCCATGCTCCTCGACGATCAACTGCCGCCGCAGCGGGATCATGAACAGCACGCCCAACCAGCCGCCAAACAGTGCCAGGGCGAAGATGCGAGAGGCCTCCAGATCGAAGCCCAGGAAGATAAGCGCCGGAAGCGTAAAGATCACGCCCGAGGCGATCGACTGGCCGGCATTGCCGGTCGTCTGCACAATATTGTTTTCCAGAATCGACGCCCTGCCGAAGACCCGCAGGATCGAGATCGACAGCACCGAGATCGGGATGCTGGCCGCCACGGTCAGACCAGCCCGCAGGCCGACATAAACCGTGACCGCGCCAAAGATGACGCCAAAGATCGAACCGAGCAGCAACGCCCGGAATGACAGCTCCTTCCGATTCTCAGAAGCGGGCACAAAGGGGCGGAAGGTTGAGGGTACAGCCATCAGACAGGGTCTCCCAAAGGTAAAACAGAGTTAGCAGCGTTGGATGGGAGTGTATCAGCGTGGCTTGACCGCTTGCTTGGACGAGCAGCTACCCGGCGATCTTCAGCGTCCGCCCATGCCGGCAGACGATCGCCAGCCGTTCCGAACCCAGAATCTTCTTGGCCTGTCCGCGGGCATGGCTGGCCCAGGGCCCGGAGGGGTCCAGGCGAACATACGTCGTCCAGTGCCGCAACGCCCGCCGCGGCTCCTTGACCCGTTCATAGGCCAGCGCGAGGTTATAGTGCGCGTCCGCATACTGGGGAACGAGCTCCACGGCCCGCTCGTAGGCTGTAATGGCCTCGGCCAGGCGCTGCTGCTCATCCAGCACATTGCCAAGGTCGAAGAAGGCCAGCGCATACTCGGGATCGGCTTCGGTCGCCCGGCGGTAGAAGGCCTCCGCCGCCTCGTAATCGCGCGCGTTGTAGCGGATGGTGCCCAGGTTGATCGCCGCCGCCGCATGGTTCGGCTGCATCTCGAGAATCGTCTCGTAGAGCACCTTGGCATCGCCCAGCGTCTCGCCGCGCTCTTCCAGCCGCACCGCGCGCAGGAACATGTCCTGTACTTCATTGGAGAGCCGTGAAGGAGCCTGCCCGTTCGCTCGGACGATGAGCATTCCCGCACAGGGAGTCAGTTCAAAATCGAACGCCATCTGGCGCGTCACCGGGTTGACCAGCGCTCCCCACTGCCGGAAGGCCACTCCCGATCCCGAGCGTACCGCCGCAAACTCCTGCAGCGGATTGGCCATGCCAGCGACCTTCTGCATCGCGTCCACCGACCGCCGGATACTCTTCACGGAGATGCGGGTCGCGGTCAGATCGCGCAGTTTGCGTAACTGTACGAGTTCGTCAAAGGAGTAATCGTCTGAAGAAGCCACCAGTCCGGCGCGCTCCCAGGTGGCAAGCTGGCGGGCTGGTAAGCGGAGGATGCGCAGAACGTCTTCTCGGCAGTATCGGCTCACGGCGCTCGTCTCTCGGTACAAGGCTGCCGCCCCACGCGGCTAGACTCTGATGCGAGTATGCGGGCCAACCCTCCGTCATTCAAGGGGGTTGTGAGGCTATACAGAAGATTTCAGTGGATATCTAGAACCAAAACAGGTTCAGGAGGGTAAAAAATGGAGCCGACGAGCGGACTTGAACCGCTGACCTGCTGATTACGAAACGACCGGGTCTTGCGTAAGTTGTTGCGAGTTATAGAACGTTACAGGCGGTTTTGAGGTGTTTAGGGGCGTATCTGGAGCTGTCTGTACAGCAGTTGTACAGCAGTTTGACCTGGTGAATTAAGGTCATCGTGTCAACACTTATATCGTTATGCTCGAAGAATTCCTATTGTCTGCGCCTACATTTATGCATCACGCGACAGCGCAATAGGACCATGCGAGATTACCCGTTGGTGGCTTCGGCTCAGAAGTGACGAGAGCGAGCACGAACGAAAGCAGGAGAAGTCCAGGTTCCAGCGCCTTGCGACAAGAGACCGCAAGTAATGCGAATGTCATACCCATATAAGTTGTTAAATAATTAGCATGCACAGCAGGATTCGAACCTACGAGTTCCACTGTGACAGAAAAGTAGAAACTCGTAACCGTAAGAAACCAGGCGTAACGGGTGGCTCTCTGAGCGCCCTGAGGCACCATTAGGAACGCATATCGCACCCCCTATCGAACCCACGTCCTCTGTCCACCAAACCTCTGCCCTTCGACCACAGAATGGCCAGCGGAACGGACTTTCAATCCCTTTGTTGACGATTTGCACGGCATCATCACTGCCGGGTCAATTCTTGCTGCAGCGACAGCCGCCCGTTCCTGACTAAGATTGTCCCCCAGGGATTCACGGGCGTTGCAAATAAAAGGGATATGTCTATTTTCCACATCGTTCCCCACACGCGAAATAAAGGTTGGTATTCTGATTTGCGGCAGTTTGGGGATATTTTCTGCGACCCCTGCAGCGGTGCAAGAAACTATCCTATAAGGATGTCGATCTGATCTTACGCAAGGAAGGCACATGCACAAAGGTCATCTTCGTCCAAAACTCCCCCACACAACCGGCCACCATATAGATGTATTGATCCAGTTCGGAGAACTTCCGAAGTGCGACGATGCGCCTGACGACTCATCAAGAAAGTAAGCAGGTCAAACTCCCATCCCCCTCGTAAGAGTGGTGACGATATCGCGCACGGCTTCTCGATCGGATTGACTCAATCGAGAGAGCACCGTCAGTGCTGCTCCAAGCGACTCGAGCAGAACCTTTTCGTCTAAATCTGCTTGTTGAGAGCCAACTTCCACCGACATACGCCTGAGCGCTCCTCCATCGGGCGTGCCATTCACTTGATTGCGAAGGGACAAGAGTGTCCCGGAGGAATCAGTGAGGCATCGGCAATGGTGTCCGTGGCTCGTGCCAGGAGATACGCAAGGCCAATCTGATCACGCATTCCTACGGGAAGCACGCGCAGGGTGATGTAGAAAGATCGCGAGACACTTTTCAGGAGGGGGCCGAGAAGCACGGCACGAGCTGGATCAGGCATGAATTCTGGTAGTCATCCCTCCATCATTCTGCCGATAGACAAAGTTGCTGATAGTCATCTGGACAAGACAACTCAAGAAAACTATCGACGCTTAGTCCACCACCCGGTCTGTCATCCCCAACTTCAACGCCTTAGCGCCAAGCTACTGGATGAGATGGAACCCATTATGTGTGCGATCACCGCATTTTGAAAGCTCAAAGACTTCCGCCAGTAACCCGTTGAATTCCGCAACGGCGGCCTTGCAATGGAGGTCATCGATATCGGCTATGGTCTTGCCGGAAACTGTGTATTTTGGTTTCGCGATTTTCTCGTTCCAGCCGGGTATGGAGACGCCAAGGTAACTGAAGAATTGCTTGTAGCTGATACGTGATGAAGCAAATGGGCAACCAAGCTTCTGTTCGATGTCATCTATCAATTTTCTTGTATCTGAAGAACCGCGGATTCTCTTTCGTTCCATGACAAGGACTGGCAAAATGACCAGTTTTTGGGGTGCTACTCTCTGGAATGCCTCGATGGCAAGATACGTTGCCTCGAGTTCCATGTAGGCCTGTGGGGTCGGGACAATCAATACATCTGCCTGATGCACGACGGAAGCACAGTAAGCGTAGTCGCTGGTATTGCAGTCAATGAGAATGCAATCGAACTCAGTGCGCACAGGCCACGACTTCCTAAAACAAGTATCGCTGGCCCGAAATGAAGTAATGGCGGGCAGTTCTGGCGGCCGTTCGGCTAGGAGCTCGTGCAACTGCCCGACAAAATCAAGGACGAGAACCGATTTGCCGGATTTGGCAAGGACACCTGCTAGATGCAGGCATAGCGTAGTCTTTGCAACTCCCCCCTTGAAATTCATGACTGCTATGACAAAAGGTGACGCGCTGCTCGAACCCTCGTGTCGAATGTCGGACTCAAAATCCGAGAGTTCAATACCTACGACCTCTGCCACTGACGCTAGAGTAGCAGCGTGACAAAACCCGGATTTCTCTATTCGATGGATTGTCTTAGTGCTCAGACCAGAGAGCTCTGCCAGTCTTGCGCACGACAAGCATCTTTGCCTACGCGCCCTTCGAACTACTTCGATTACTTTCTTTGGATCATAGCCATGCATAGGACAATAGTGGCACGGTAAATCTTTTCCGTGTAGAGCCAGTTTGCAGACAGTTTTGACATTGCCGATGAATGCTGAAGTGTTTTTCCGACGTCAGAAGTCTCAGATCCGAGCCTCGGACCAGACTGATCTCCCGATCAATCTCATCGTCACTCAGGCTTTCTCCGGCCGCGTCTGCAATGCGCTCCGGCCGCGTCTGCAATGCGCAAGTTCTCACGAAGACTTGCCTTTGGAGATCGGCCTCTTCTGCGTTGCGGATGGCAAGCTTTGCATTGGTGAGGCAAACAATGACAGCCTGAGAGGCAACAATCTCGGCCCTTCATGACCGCGGGAAGCCTATCGCGATCTGGTTTGAAGATAGGCTCAGAGGGGGTTATATTCAGCACCACTGCAGAACAGTGGGACGCAACCAGCAGAGAGATGACTCAAGCTACCTTTTAACCACGTCCTCACCGATAAACTAGACACTGTGTCCCGTAGGAGGGCGATATGGTCGAAACGATCATGGCAGCTTTGGTTGGTGCACTAGCGTCCGGAGCAAAAGACGGTCTGACAGACGTGGCGAAGAAGGGGGTTTCCGATGGCTACGAAAAACTTAAGTCGGCCATCAAGCGCCACTCGGTCACGGGTGACGTCGCCGATGCCTTAGAGAAGGTTGAGGCCAAACCGGACTCCGAACCGCGGCGCGCAGTATTGGCCGAGGAGTTGCAAGGCTCGAGAATCGGAGCGAACGACGAGGTTATCGCCCAGGCGAACAGCCTGTTGAATCTTGTGCGTGCCCTTCCAGGAAACAATATAGGAGGGCAGGTAGCCCATGGCACTGGGATAGCTCAAGCCGACCGAAGCAGCGTTGCCAGCGTCACGATGACCGGTGATACGAACTAATGTCGGAATCGCGAACCAACAACGAGCAGATCGCAAGCGGAGTCGGCATTGCGCAGGCTACCAATGGCGCGACGGCATCGGTGTCGATAGGCTTGTCAGCAGATGAAACCGGAAACATTTTCGCGAAGATGATCGAGACTTTTGCGCGGACATTGCCGATAACTGGCGACGTGGTCCTGGCGATTCCAACGTTAAACGTGGAGGCGCCGCCTCCTCCCGAGCTACGACTGGAGCGCGCTACGCTCGAGCGACAGGCGCAGAAAGCGCTCAGTTCAGGTAAAGGGGTGTCGATTCACGGAGACATGGGTTCCGGGCGCACCGAACTGGCGAGAAGTCTGAGCATAGGGTATGGCCGCGTAGTGTGGTTGGATTTGCATGCGAACAAGCAAGTGCCTGCTGTGATGGCGCTTGAAATCGTACTGCGGGACCTGTCAGCCGACCTAATAACCGATAGCGATGCTGGCAGCAATCGCCTACTAGTCATCGACAACATCGACGACGCCATACTGGAGCCGGCATTTGAGGCCCGTATCAAGTCTTTGGCTAGCAAGGACACGTTTTTCGTTATCTTGGTTTCGCTGCATCCTCTTCCACGCAGTCTCTCAACTCTCTTCGAATGTGTTGAGGTGAATCGACTCGACGATCAAGAGATCCTGAAGCTCATGAAGCTGTATGGAGCACCGAAGGCCGTCTTTCGAGATGGCCTTCTAAATGTTGCCATCGGTGTGACGCATGGGATGCCGGACCTGGTTACTCTGCTCCTCAAAGATTGGCAGTCAAAAAGTTGGAATCTGGATGATGCCGCTTGGGAAGACACTCTCCGCTCGAACTACGCGAAAGATCTGCGCGCAGAGACTCAACGCCGGTTGCTGGCAACACAAGCGCCGGGGTCTCGAGACCTGCTGTATCGTCTCACACTGCTCAATCGCGACTTTAGCGAAAAGGAAGCAATCGCGATTGCCGAGATCGAGCCGACGATTGATCGTGCGCGCGAGCGTCTGTATTCGCTAAGCGGTAATTGGTTGCACCGCATCAAGAAGGACCGGTGGCGCACATCACCACTTCTTGCCGGTTCGGGGGACGGCAACCTGTCACGCCCGATCAGGAAGGAGATCCACTCCTCTGCCGTCCTATGGGTGTTAGCCAAGGGCACCCTGAATCAGTTCGATGTGTCCGAAGCGATTACCCACTTGATGCAAGCAGAACGATGGAACGAAGCCGCGATGGTGTATATTCGTGCGCTCGACGCGTTGCGCCTGGCTGGGGTCGATGTCCACGCGGGTATGCTATTGTCCCTTTGGAAGAGCCTGCCTTTACCGAAGGAGATGGCTCTTTGGCTGAGAATATTCATACGAGGTCTACAGGTCATCAATGGCCTTCGCCGAAATGAAGGCCATCAGCCCGCGCTGGAAGACCTCGTCTCGCTGATAGCAGATGCCCGTGAGCAACGAGACCAGATGTCGGTTTTCGCGGTTTCCGGTCTCATTGCGATGAAGTACATCGAGAAAGAACCAGGCAAAGCGCTCCCTTTCATCGCGAGTGCTCTACGGGCGGAACGGGACGGTCCCGCCGAATTGCGGCGTGAGTTGAAGGACCACAAAGCCTCGGAACTCTTCTGGGGCGCTGCGATGAGAATAAAAACCCGTGCGGACGTTCTCGCATGGATGGCTGAGGTAAATGAATTAAGTAACGACGAGCGGAACGGTTTAATGATCGCGGAATATGCCGAGCCTTCAGCGATGAGAATGTTCGACTCTTTGTGGTCCATCGAACAGGAAAAGGCTGGCGATCAACGAGACTGGCAGAGTGTTCTCGACTGTTTGAAGCGGTGCGAAGAGATTGCTTCGGACTGGAAGACACCCCTGGTATCGGCGTGTATCTTGAGGTCTCAGCTTTCCGTTCGGATCGTGCATTTGAAGGAGACGGATTCACCGCAGATTGAGGCAGAGCGATTCTACGGCGCGAATGAGTCGCACGAACTCGCGCAGTTCATCGTGTCGGACGGCTTGGCAACTTGGCTCATCGACATTGATCGGTGGGACCTTGCGTCGACATGGGTGACGCGCGCCTACCGCTTCGATAAACCGGACTTCCCATTGCATCAACAGCTCAATGCATTGCGCTATGGGCATCTTCTTCTACGCGAAGGCGCGCCGTCGGCGGTTCCCTTTGAACGTGCAATCGCGATTGGGAACTCCAGCGAGGACCTCACGTTGTTCAATCAGCTCAAGGCGCGCGCGGAGTTGGCTACGTTCTTTTGGAAGACTGGCCAGATCGGTGAGCTTTTTGCGACTTGGTCGGATGTTGTGCGCGGCTTGCTTGAACATCGTGAAGATGATGAACGCTGGAAGAACTTCTTCATGTTGGCGGCAAACAACATGTCATTTTACTCGTCGGCGCTTGCCCGGACCCAAGTTGACGAAGACTTGGTGACGGAACCGCGCCCAGGCATGTTTATCGGCGGAGTCCAATCTCTCTCCAGCCGTTATCGACCCGGATTGGTTTTTCTCATGCCAGGCGGCATGGCTCAGTGGGCGGACGAACTGGGGAAAGAGCGCGAAGCAGCAGAATGGGCGGGGATTACGGAGAAAATCGGGGGGAAGACCTCGGGGAGCGCTTTGGCTCAGATGTACCAGATGCACGCGATTCCTCTCGATGTACGGGAGCACCGTTTCATCGATGCGTTACGGCATGCGAACGAAACGGCCCTAGGGATGCTGTGTGATCTTCCCGTTGAGCTCTCTGAGGAGCGACAGGCCGAATTGGCGACAGCCAATACTAGAAGGAAAACGCAGAAGCCGTTCTCAAGGCTGGCACGACTTCATTTAGGGCTCTTTCCAGTGCTGCTGGAGATGAGCATCGGTGCAGAGCAGACACCTGCAGAAGTGCGCAAGGAGATCGAAGGGCTTCAAGACGAAGCGGAGAAACTGAGAGAGGATGACCCGGAGATTTGGGGAATTGGGCTCGATGTCCTGGCTGAAATCCTTGAGGGGCGACTGCGGTGGCAGCAGATTCAGGGGGCCCCTCCTGTCGGCAAGGATGGGCAAGCGGACATCAGGGTTCTGCTTCGCGCGTTCGGTCTCTGGGTGATCGCGGCAGATTCTGCGGAGCGCCTCCTGGTCGTACAGGCCTCTTGCATTCCTTATCTTTCGGTCTACTTCCCGCAGATGGGTCAGATTGGTACAACGATCGCAATCTCTATCGCAAGGATGTGGGCCGCAAAGATCGAACACAGTCCCTACCACTTCCGCCGACCATCCGAGACGGTCGCACAGATTCAGTCGTTGGCTTCTGAAGCGCGGATCGGTGAGATGATGCTCGTTCTCGCCGATTCAATTGGAGTTGGAACCGATGGTGAAACCCGCGAGCAATTCAAACACTACCGTCTGAGGAAACCCATAGCTGCTTGAGATTCAGCGTTGCCGCCCAATCAGGACAAAGCCTTTGGCGAGACGGTTCCGACCGGACACAGGGATATTTGCGTCCTCGGCAATCTCCGACCAATTGTCGATGGCCAGGTTGACATCGGACAAGGTGTTCTCGGCTCGTCTCACTCCAAAACGGTCAGCCACTTCCAGCAGGTCCTCTTGGGTAATGCCGCTAAATTTTTCGCTCACACTCATTTGGTGCTGATAGGTCCATTCGCCGGTGGGATTGTAGGCATGGGTTACATCATAGGCAGGAGAGAGTGCCCAAGATTGGCCTTCTCGGAGGAGAAAGCCAATCCTCTTGGTGTGATCAGCTAGTGGTCGGCGATAGTCATTTCTGAGTCATCCGCGATACTGGACTGTAGGTTGGAGCATGGCCGGTTCCGGGAAGCGTGAACAATTCGCTCGCTGCCAGACTTACCGCTCGGAGTCGAGGTCTCCATCTCATGGAAACCACACATTTCGACGAAGAGGAATCAACCTGATCAGAAAAGAACCTTCAACGAAAGCTGTATCTGTCGAGGGCTGTTTTGCTGATTTGCACCGACCGTCCCGTATCCCGACCAAGCGCCCGGAGCATTTGGGTCTGCGACATTATTATTCCGCGTCAACGGGTCGGTGACATTCCCTGTGTTGGGCCCACCGAAGATAGGTGTATTCGTAAGGTTGAAAGCTTCTGACTTGAATTGAAGCTTTATATCGTTGGTGATGTTGAAACGCTTTTCCACGCCCAAGGACGTCTGTTGAGCCCAGGGGGTGCGGACCACACCAGTGTTGGGCATCGCCGTTATGGCGGTGTACTGGGCCAAGGGTGTGAAGCAACTCGGCTGCGTGCCACTCGTATAGGCGCTGTAGTTGTCGGAGTTATTCAGATAGCTGTAATAGGTCTTATGTGCAGGACGAATATTGTAGGGCCCACCACAGTTGTAGACATAACCATTGGGATAACCGATGGGTTGGCCACCATCATTCTGAAATATCCAGTCCAACTGCCAACTGTCGAGAGCCTGCCCTAAAAGGCCATGGGCGTTGCTGGCAATGAGGCCACCCTTGCCGATGGGCAACGTGTAGAGACCGCTGAAGGAAAAGTCCCAACCGCGGTCGTAGGGGTCAATATGGTACGTCGGATTGACGTCGACGAAACTATCCTGACTATCGTTGAGCCTGTCCGTCGCCGTCATCATCTTGGACCAAGTGAATGAAGCTAGAACGCTCAGACCCTTCACCAGAACGTTTGAGTTCGTGAGGCGCTTCTCAAACTTCGCCTGCAACGAGTTGTAGTTGCTGTATCCTTGCGGATCGGCATAGTCGGCGACATAGTCGAACTCGGGAAATGGAACTAGTAGCCTTACGGCCGAAATCGTCTGACTGCTACCGAGCGTTGTTGCCGGTCCTGCAATACCGTAAAAAGGATTCGGCACCTGAGCATTGTATTTTCCTGGGTTCACATGCGCGTCCGCAAACTCTGCAGGGGTAATGGAGTTCAATTGGATGGTGGAACGAAGCCGAGTCGTATGGGCTCCGACATATTCAAGGTCCCACACAGACTGAAATGGACCGGCCCCTTGGAACCCAAAAGAATACGACTGCACGCGAGGAATCTTCCGATCGCGCTGATCATATTGAACCCCATTCCCAATACCCGATTCCAACCCCTGGGAATTGCCCGGAGGGGCTGTAAAGCCGTTAGGATACGGATTACCGGTGCCGAAATAACCACTTGGTGTCAAGCCACCGTTCAGGGAGGCAGTATAGCCTGTTGTTTCTTGCCAGGTCGACTGTGCTCCTAGTTCAACTCCGAGCGCCGAACTCAACCCCCAGCCACCGCGAACAACGAGTTTGTCTCCCAAAGCGTACGACACACCGACCTTGGGCAGCAGGCTGCCCCAGTAGTTTTGATAAGCAGTGAAGTTGCCATTTGCAAACTGCAATCCTCCCAAAATCGGATTAGAGAGAGAGGCAGCAGCACCAGAGTAATCCAGTTGATTGGTAACCGGATTGACGCACGTCGTACAGAAGCCTGCCGTCAAGCGATTATTGCGGTCACGCGGCGAACTCTCAGTCTCCCATCGCAGGCCCAAATTGATCGTCAGGTTATGCATGACCTTCCAATCGTCCTGTGCATAGGCTGCATAGTAGTTGTAACTCTCGTAGGCGGTCAGAAAATCGTCCACGGAACCGCTGTCGGGCACCCCTAATAAGAGTTCCGCTATACCGTCGCCATCGCCGACATTGTTATAGGGATCCTGTTGCGTGTATTGGCTCCCGAAGGAAAAGTTCCCATTGGGCTGTCCATCGCCCCCAGGTATGTCGTGGAATAGCATAAAATCTGCGCCGTAGTGCAGGTTGTGGTGCCCCAACACCTGATTCACAGAAGGTGACAATTCATAGGTCTCGTACATATTTGGATTGACGGTATTTCCGATAATGTTCGCAGTGCAACAGTTGGAGATACCAATCTCTGGAGCATATCGGTTGGATGTCGTCGGAATCTGCGGCATGCTTAACCCTAGACTCTCCGCTGTAAGACTGTTATCGAGACCAGCAGCAAGCGCGCCGTCGTAGCTGATATTTGTTGCTCGATTGTAGGAAACGCGAATGTCTCCGAAGAGTGTTGACGTAAACGTATGCGTCAAATCGAGGACCTGTGTCAAGCTTGATTTGTAGTTATTGATATTTCCCTGCGCAATTCCACCTGGCAGACCGGACGAATTACTATCGGATGTACCTGACCACCACGCGAACATCCCATACATGCGGGTTCTGTCGCTGAACGCATAGTCAACGCGAACGATCGGCTGGTTGTACTGAAACCGGCCGGGATTATCCCCAATATAGTTGTTGCTATAGGTATTACCCGGAACATTGGGATGAGGCCAGAGCTTCAAAATATTGAGGCCGATCGGGCTGATTCTGTTCGCCGGAATCGTATTGTTTGGGAACGGATTCCTCGCGTAACTCTCACATGGATTCTGACCTGGGACGACGCAGTGTGTTGTCAGAGGATCATAGATATTGTGCCCACTGGTGTTCGCCAGATAATTTGTCAGGTTCACACTGCCATCCGGTCCCGGCAACATGTCCGGAGTTACAGTCCCCGTTACAACGGCCACCGGATACACTTCCCGCCAACCTTCATAGCTACCAAAGAAGTAGAGCTTCTTATGAAGAATAGGTCCACCAACGGTGCCACCAAACTGGTGCTGATTGTGAAATGCTTTACTTTGCCCCTGCTGATTCAACTGATAATAATTCGCATCCAAGATCGAATTGCGCCAAAAATCATAGACCGTCCCGTGGAATTGGTCGGTTCCACTCTTGAGCACGGTATTGACGGTTCCACCCGCCTCGCGGCCGTACTGAGCGTCATAGGTATTGGTCATCACCTTGAACTCTTCGACAGCATCGACGCTGGGCGAGATGTTCCAGGTTCCCGAACCGCCTCCTCCCTGCTGTGAGACCGAGGCGCCATTCAGAGAGAACTGATTGTAGTTTCCTGATTGCCCATTGATGGAATATGCATTGCTCTCGTCCTGCCCGGTGGCCTGTTGTGCACCCGTAGTGGCATAGTTTTTCACCCCTGGAACCAGAGACAAAAGTCCGTAGACTTGGCGGCCATTCAAAGGAAGATTTTGGACCTTCTCCGGATCCATTACAGTTCCACCCGAGGCGTCATCTGTATTGAGCCCCACGGCATCAGCAGAAACTACTACCGATTCGGAGACACCACCAACTTGCAGAGCGAAGTTCAGATTGATCTTTGAAGAGACTTCGATATTAATATTGCTTTTCGTAACCTCGCCAAAGTCCGGCGCCTTGGCAGATACCCGGTACACGCCCAATTGAACATAGGGAATCGTGTATTCCCCATTGGCACTTGTCACCGCATGATAAGTCTGCTGCGGGCCTACGGCAGTGATCGCAGCTTTGGGTATCACCGCTCCTGATTGATCCGTTACCCGTCCAGTGATCGTGCCTCGATATTCCTGAGCCCCACAACATACCGAGAGAAAGAACGTTAACAGGCAAATTCCGAGGAAGAGACGCTGTTGCAGATTTGACATTAGCTTAGGCATTGCTGACCTCTGAAATGGATGTACTTGTTCGGTTGAATCTGTGTTTTCGACTGGATTCCTGGGGATCATCGTCACAGCCAGAAACATGGGCCCTGAGGTGTTCGGAGATCTCGGTTCAATTCACAGCACTCTGCAGGCCGAGGCACAGTCGCAGCTACCTGAACCCATAACCCCATCAATCTTTCGTGAGAGTTAAATGGGCTTCGCCCACTCTCGCTTCTTTCACGCGAATTTCAGAGGGTCAACACGATGAGTTTTTCTCAAGAAGGCGAAGCGGCATATCCTCGTTTGAGGCGCGCGCCAACACCCCTTTAGAGGGGCAGAACGTGCACGCTACCAACGCAATCACTGAACTCGCGGCTTTACCGTCTGATCCGGCAATGATCTCGCAGCGATCATTGCCGGATCTCAACAGTTGCTGGAACCACGACCGATTCGAATCGAATTAGCCAAGAAGGGAAAGTGCGACGTCGACGCACCGGCGTTTACCCAGGCATTTACCAGGGATGCGCAGCGCAAACTCTCAAGTACGCCCAAACGTCGATGGCATCCTGTGCCATGAATGGCGAGGACGGGGATGCCAACAGGTTTTGCTCACTCCAACATGAATCGAGGTCCGACACCGGATTTGCGGCGACCAATGGAGGCTGCGATCACAGGGGTTCATTGTAGACTCCGAATTCGGTAATGCCAGGAGGTAACGTCGAGCCAGACAATACCAACCGAATACGCTCCGCACTGATCCGTTCGAACTGGTGCAGCTGGAATGTATTCCCACCTTTGCCTATTGCGAGATCGGACCATGAGCCGTCATGCCAATGCTGCACTCGATAGCTGTCAATTCGGCTCTTCGCTCCAGAGTCCGAGTCGTAGCGGGACTCCACGATCGAAACGGTATTGAATGCGACCGATTGATCAAAATCAATCTCTAGCCAGCCTGACTTCTGCCCTTCATCGCATATCCAGGAACTTCGAAAGTTATTGTCATTCGCGAGATCGGGTCCGGACGTATCGGCACTGCTGCTGGCAAAAGAACGCTTGGCAAATGCCAGATTCGGAGTCGTGATCTGGATGGAGGCGGCTATCTTCGGGGAAGGACCGGGGTTCTTCCAAAGCTTGCCAATCTCCTCAAGCCTCGCAATTGCGTTTGGATCAAATCGCCCATCCCGGTTCGGAGCAACATTCAGGATGAGATTGCAATGTCCTTGATTGAACGGAATTAGCCATTCGTCGACAATCTGCTTGGCTGACGTTAGCTCTTGCCGAGGATAGTCAGACTTCCAAAACCATTCGCTCTGCAACGTAGTGCCAGACTGCGATGGAACCAGACTGTCAGCTGGAATCTTCTGGCCGGCGTGTTGCTCGTACTCCTTGATATCTGAGTAATAGAGAGCGGGGCCAGGATACTGGCCCGCGTTGTGGTCAGAGACCAAACAATTGGGCTGAAGGCTCTTTATATGATCGTAGATTGTCCTAAAGGGGAGTTGATCGTAGTGCAACCGCGCCCAACCACAGTCCCACCCGTCGAAGATCAACATCGTGATCTCTCCGTAGTTGGTCAGAAGCTCGGTTAGCTGGACTTTAATCAGGTCGATCTTCTGCGATGTGATCTGATACGGACGGATATCAGCCCTCAGATCGAGAATAGAGAGATAGAGGCAAACTTTCAGCCCGCGCTTCCGAAAGGAATCGGTATAAGAGCGGACGATGTCATGCGGGAAGGACGAGTCCTTGACACTTGGGCTACTAGTCCTTGTGGGCCAGAGACAAAAGCCGTCATGGTGTTTCGTCGTCAGACATCCATATCCCATGTTGGCGGACGCGGCCGCCTCTGCCCACTGATCCGTGTCCAGATGAGCTGGATCGAACAGCTTCGGAGATGCCTTTGGGTCTCCCCACTCACGCTCCTCAAAGGTAGCCATGTTCAGGTGAATGAACATCCCGAAACGCAAGTCCAAAAACTTCTGTTGCAGATCTAACAACGGCTCCCGCACTTGAGTCGGAGCGGACAAAGCGTCCAATCTGCGCGCGCCTCCTAGCAACGTCGCAGCTGTCATGAGCCCATAGTTGAATTCTCGCCGGCTGATCGTCACTCAATTTCTCCTTGCGGCAAAGGGGCCGTCCCGTTATGCATTACTGTTAGGGAAGAACGTCTGCCATTGCAGCGCAAACCAAATCACGATAGAGCGACCCGAGGCCATCTGTCAGTCAAGAGGCAGTGGCGTTCTCTTCAAAAGATGATCTTTGCGGCAATCTGAAGCTTGCGAGCATCATTGGCCGTACTGGAGACTACTCCGAAGGTCGTCGGGCTCGAAAGATCGGTTCCAGGTGTACCTAAGATGACACTGTTGGTTGCGTTGAACGCTTCACCTCTAAGTTCGAGGCGCGCCGACCCGTACATTGGAAATTGCCGGAAGACAGAGAGGTCAAGATCCCAGAAACCTTGTTGCCGCAGAGAGTTGCGTCCAACGTCTCCATAGGTGTATTGCGCAGGTGCAACGAAAGCAGCGGTATTAAACCACTCGTCTTTCGATTGATGTGCTGGTTTCGGGTTACCGACAAGATTCGGCCTCTCATATCCCTCATTTCCAACGTTGGCGATGTCCGGATCAAGATTGAGGCTAAAATTTTGGCCGGAGTGGGCGCTGAAGATGGCATTACCCTGCCAGCCGCCAAGTGCATAATCGGCCAATCTGTTGCCGGTCGAGAAGCGCTTGCCGCGGCCGACCGGCGCCTCGTAGTTGACGTTCGCCGTGAACTGTTGAGGAAGATCGAATGCAGATACGCTGCGGTCACCGCGGATGTTGTACGGGTTCTGGACATTGGTACCTTCAACGCCGAAGTAACCCGAGGATCCTTCATCAATCGACTTACTCCAGGTGTAGGAGATTTGATAGGCGAGGCCACCTTCAAAGCGCCGGCTCAAAGCAAGCTGCAAGGCGTTATACGTTCCGTTTCCGATGGAGCGATCATAGTTGCTGGCAATCATGTAAGGGTACAGCGATCTCGCGCTTGGATCTCCGGGGCCGGGTGTGACGGCGGTGTTGTAGTAGGTCCCAACATCCAAACGATGTGATTCCGACCCAACATAATTGAGCGAGAGGTTCATATTCTGAGTCAGCTGCTGCTCGATTCCGAGGTTGTATTGTTCGGAATAAGGGTTCCGGATATTCGGATCTACGTAGTAGTTCGCATTTGACGGAGTGAACGGGGTACTTGCAGGTAGATCGGAGGCACTAGCACCGAGAAACGGATTTTGCCCGGTCACTGTTGGAAGTAAGCTTGTGCCGCTAGGCAGATTGAGACTCTGAACGGATTGAGTTCCTATATCCGGCCAGGAGCCTTGATAGTTCTGCGCCAGTTGGATGGCAGCAGCCCAATTATCGAAGATGATCCCAAAACCTACGTGAATCACAAGGCGCGGGTTGGCACGGTATATTGCACCGATTCGTGGGCCGAAGTTCGTCTTCGTGTCATGCAGTATTCGCCTATCAGGGCTTACGACGACATGCGCTGGCAGAACGCCTCCCGGTATACATGGCGCGTGCCCGCGATCCTCACAGGAGGGAGGAAGCTGTTGGACGATATAAGTGCCATTGTCGAAGTCCATGTCTCCGGTCTCGATGCTGCCCTGCGTTCCGACTGAACTCTCCGTTCCGTAGCCAGGGATGAAGGTGCGGTCATAGCGAAGCCCAGCGTTGACCGTTAGTTTCTCCGTGACTCGCATCTGATCCTGTACATAGAATCCCATGATGCCGCCCGGTCTCTCCGCGATGTTCACGTTACGGCGGTAGGCGTTATCCGGAACATTGAGCAAGAAGGAAGCGAGGGCGCTTCCCGTGGTGCCGAGATTATTCGGATCGGCTGTCTGCTGAGGCGCAAACCCGACCTGTCCGTAGAGCTGTTTCTCGGTATGCCCCAGACTATTCCACTCTCCGCCAACCTGGAGGACATGCCGCCCGAAGCTCTTCGTGACATCGCTCTTGTACTGCCATGTCGTCGATAGATCGGGGGAAGGAGCAGACGATTCCCCGCCGCTGAAGAAGCCATTGACACCAATCTGTGGCATCAGTTGAATGCCGCCGACAAATCCTGCAATCGCGGGCGTCGCTCCGTATGTCCCAATTACATTGGGGATAGAGAAGAGGCTCTCGCTATCGTAGCCAAGATGAGAACGCGCGAATTGGGCCTGCAGGCTGA
Organism: Granulicella mallensis MP5ACTX8; assembly: GCF_000178955.2. NCBI lineage: Bacteria > Pseudomonadati > Acidobacteriota > Terriglobia > Terriglobales > Acidobacteriaceae > Granulicella > Granulicella mallensis. The sequence goes on from NC_016631.1 coordinate 4,703,096, forward strand.
GTGAAGGTCCGAAGACGTGCATCCAACTCGCTCCGTAGTTCTGACCCGGCTCACTGAGGGTTTGCGTGATGCTGGGAAGGCCTCCTGGCGTCGTTTCATTCAAGCGCTCTGCGCTGTAGCGAAACCAAACGAAGTCGTGATCCCCGAAGTTATGGTCGATCCTGACGGTATAGTTTTGTTGCTGCTGCTTGTTCGACTCTGTATTGATGGCGTTATATTGCGGCGCACTGGGTATGAAGATCGGGGCCGGCAGAACCAACTTTGCATAGGCAACCGCTCTTGGATCAACCTCTGAGGGCGTAATTTGGTTATTGGCATAAGCCGTCCGGAGAAATTGACCAGGGTTTGCGGGATCGGGTCGAGTCGACGAGGGATCATAGATCTGCGTAGGCACCGCACTTAAATCGCCGTTGAGCTCTGCGGCGGTAGGAACGATAAAGAAGCTATTGGAAGGCTGACTGAAGAGAAATCCCTCGGCGGCCACAAAGAAAAAGGTGTTCTTGCGCAGTCCTGCCAGTTTAGGAAGTATTACCGGGCCGCCGAGCGAACCGCCAAACTGGTTCTGTCGAAGCGGCGTAACAGAGCTCAGAAATGGATTGCGCGCATCGAAAAAGTCGTTGCGTAAATACTCCCAGGCAGAGCCATGGAAGTGCTGCGTCCCAGATTTCGTCACGACATTGACGATGCCACCCGTTACGCCTCCATATTGGGCCTGATCCGGATGAGAGAGAACCTTGAACTCTTGAATCGCATCAATAATCGGGGCAACGGTGTAGGTGTTGTACCAGCTGTTCTCATCGTTCAAGCCGTCCACCATGAAAAAGTTGCTACGGTTCGTCTGCCCATTTACCGCGGGAAATGTGAATGCTGAGCCAAAGGTAGTGGGCGTTCGATCACCGCTGCCATTCTGGGCCACGCTGATCGGCGAGGCGCCGGGCGTGAGCGAAAGTAATTGGGTGAAGTTACGTCCATTCAGAGGCAGGTCCGTCACTTCCCTACTTCCGATGACCGTGCCCAACTGGGAGCTGCCGGTTTCGAGCGTCTGTCCTTCCGCTTGCACGGAGACGGTCTCATTGACGGCTCCGACCGTCATCGTTATGTCAATGGTGCTCGTTTGGCTAACAACGAGCGTGAAGCCACCGCTGCTAAACGTAGCGAATCCAGTCTTCGTCGCTTGCAAGGTATAGGGTCCCGGAGGGACGGCAGGAAAGTTATAGCTCCCGCTGTCGTTGGAGGTCGCAGCGCGCTCCACTCCCGTTGCCCCATTCTTCAGCACAATCCGCGCGCCTGGCACGACTGCACCGCTCACATCCTTGACCCCTCCTGTAACCGATGCCGAAGAAAGCTGAGCGGCTGCTGACGGGCTCCAGAGCTGGCTCACCAGAACCATGAACGAAAGGAAGAGTGCCAATTTAGCGCAAGTAGGCCTGCTACACGAAGTGCTCACGATGATGACCTCTACAAGGAAACGTTGATGGGAACGGAGTCGGGGGAATGATCCTTCGAATCTCTCACGTGGACCAAAACTAGATCGACACGATGAGTGTCCCTGATGAGGTCAAGCCCGTAAATGCTGAATAGGGTCGTGTTCCTATAACCCTTTTGAGGGAGCGTATACTACCGCCAGCTCGGGTTTGCCGTAAGCCCTCTCAACTAGTCGGGCATTCTCTTCGTGGCGCCGCTCCTGGCCATCGTACGGCGAATACCTCTCCATACCCGTGCTCCATAGCCAAGAGGCTGCCCTTTTTGAAAGGCGATACGGCCTGCGATACGGAGTTCGACCTCAGTTCCGAATCCCGCTTTGCTATAGATCTGGAATTCTGCGCCGAGAGAAGCAGCGCGTTCTCGCATACCCGGGAGGCCCCAGTGATCCACCGTACGACCTGACTTAAGGACGGAGGGTTCGAGGCCGCGGCCATCATCTCGCACCCGAAGCGATATGGAGGTTTTGGAATAGACCAGCTCCGCCTCCACTTTCGAACCTTGTGCGTGCAGGAAGCTATTGTTGATCGCCTCCCGCCCAATGTTAAATATCTCCTCGGACACTATCCGCCGTAGTGGTCGAGGCGTGCCATGTACTTGCAATACGAATGGGAGATTAGCGTTCCTTGCCATTTCATGCCCTGCCTCAGAGAGAGCTTCTGGAAGATCAACCGAGTTCGCCTCGGAACGGAGATCGCGAACTCGTTGACGGCCCTCGATGAGCATCTTCTCTGCAAGAACCAGGGTGTCCTCCAATGCGGCGCGGGTCGAATTTCCTTCTGGGTAATTCGTTGTGAGAACGCCGAACCTTAAGATGAGGCCATGCACCCCCTGCAAGAGAGTGTCATGCAACTCTCGCGCTATACGCTCTCGCTCCGCCATTCGATCCGCGGCCATGGTCTCGTGCAGAGAGAGAACCTGTCGAATTCTGAAGAGGTAGAGAAGATAGATCAATCCGCAAAAGACCACCGCGCAGGCGAGAAAAAATCCTCTCGTCTGATTGAATGCTGGCGAGATGTGGAAGGCAAGAGACGCCCCCGTGTCGTTCCAAATGCCGTCTCTATTGGAGGCGATCACATGAAACACATAGCTCCCCGGAGCAAGGTTTGTGTAGAAAGCCTCTCTTCGCGTTCCTGCATCCTGCCATTCTGAATCGTTTCCATCGAGCCGATATTTGAAATGGACATTCTCCGAAGAGGTTAGGGTCGGAGCGGTGTAGCTGATCTGTACGCTCTTGGTTCGTGGCGGAAAATCCAGCTTGGAGGTCGCTTCGAAAGACCTGTCACCGATGTTCACGGACTTTATAAGCACCGGCGGAGGAGGAGGATTGCTCCATGACTGCAAGGGATTGAGCCATGCGAGCCCATTCGACGAAACGAACCACAACCTGCCATCTGAGGCCTGAACCGAACTCGAACGCGGAGTCAAACCGGGGGGAGAACTATCGAGGTAGAGTGACTGATAGGTCACCGGTTGTTCCAAATTTCTAGGCAGTCTAGCGAGCTCTGACCTAGCAATACGACCTACAGCGGATCTATCCGTAATGAACAGATCCCCGGTTCGTGCGAAGACGAGGCCAAACACGCCTCGCAGCTCTTTGCGGTCTGCCAGTTGTACTGGATTAAAGATTTGATTCCTGAAAAACGCTATGCCAGTGTCCCCGCCAGCCCATAGAGTCCCTGCTTCTTCCGTCAGAGTCTTGATGTTTCCGAGTTCCAGACCAGACGAATGAGTGAAAGATCTCACCCCTTTCCCGCTGAATTCAAGGATGAGGTCATCGGGATAGCCCAGCCAGATGGCTCCGCCGCTATCGGTGAACGCACACAGTGCGGCGGTCTTCGATGGAATGGAGGGTGTCTTGATCTGGGTCCAGGTCCCGCCCGACAAACGAAAGACCCCTTCTCCATCTATAGAGACCCATAGCGCGCCTCCCTTGTCCATCGTCATGGCGAGTACGTTGTCGATCCCTCGCCGGCGATGGAAATCAGGCAGAGCAATCTGCTCCGATCGACCTGCGATGGTCCGTGACAGTCCATGCGGCGTGCTCAACCAAAGAGCCCCCTTTGGATCGCGATACATGGAGCTGACGCTCCCACCGGCACCTATCCTATTCCCTGTCTTTCCGTCGGCATCGATCGTGATCGCTGAGCCGTGGAAGGTTGTGACGACGACTGATCCATGATCTCCAGGGGCCAATTCCAGATCGGTCGCGCCCGTGGGCAATTTGACCGATACAAACTTGCTTGGAGTAAACCGGTCAATGCCGTTTTGCGTGCCTATCCAAACATTCTTTTCCCGGTCCTCAAAGACACTGAAGATCTCGTTTCCACTCAGCCCGTCTCTACTCGAAAACTCCTCTACGCCACTGGTAGGGGGAACTCCATCGCTGCTTGACACGCGTGATGCGTCAGAGACCCGATAGAGCCCATCGCCCGTGTTTTCGACCCAAAGACCGCCCGCCTGGTCCACAAAATAACCGGGGGCATCATGTCCCACAACAGATCCGTTCAGATAGGGCGTGTGCTCTGGCGTTTGATGTCCCATGGGTTTGTGCCGAATTGAGCGCGTCATCCAAATGGTTCCACCATATCGATAGACAAAGCCGAACCCGGCAACTTGCGGCCCCGCTATCTTAAATCGCGAAGCGCCTCTTGGTAGATAGACAACATTCTGACTCGTAAGCACCCAGAGCGTTCCATCCTCATCGATCGCCACCTCCTGCGCCAAAGATTCGGTATAGCCGGAATCGTCCCCCACTTTCTTCCAGCCTTCGTCTTCGAGACGAAATAGACCGCCTCTAGTTGCCGCCCACATTCGACCATCTCTGTCTTCCGCGAAATGAAATACCTTGACGTTCGCCGCCAGTCCTTCCGCGTCAACGAAGTTAGTCAGGCGATCGTCCTTGAGCAGGCTCGCTCCGCCATGGGTATAACCGATCCAAAGTCCCCCCTCTTTTGCGACAAAGAGCGTCGATATACCTATATCAAGAAGATGCTCGCCGTGCGCGGTTTGAAACTTCTGAAATTGCACGCCATCGAAACGATAGAGGCCAATCGGCGATGCAATCCAAAGATACCCATCTGGGGTCTGCGCAAAACATGTTGCGATAGCCGGTGCTCCCTCCCTGGCACTCCAGGCAGTGTGCTGAAACTCGCTGATCGGGGGGTACTCGTCTGCCCGGCAGGTGATCGCTCCACCGCCCACGAGAGACAGTCCGAAGATCACACGCAGGAGGCGGCGCGATAACACCATACCCTAATTTACCTGCATCGCATCTGTTTCACTTATGAGAAGGCGGGAAGATAACTCGCTTCCGTCCGTACATAAAACCATCAATGGAGTAATAACCCCCTCCAAGCATTGCGGCTGAAAGGCTTTGCGTCATGAAGATGGCGCTCAACACGATGTTTTCCTGCGGCGAACGAACCAGGAGAAGTGCCTGCACAACCAGCGCAAGGAATGCCGCCAGTTTTGTGCCGCCCCCTGTACAAAGGGCGACAGCTACGGCTAGGCTGAAGAAAAATAATGGGCTTGACCTGACAAGCGACGAGCGCGAATCGCCTCCGGCGAACAAGAGCGCCGCCACGGACAATCGAAGCAAGACCAGGGCGATCCCTGGAATGCCACTTGGATAGGAGCTGCGGAGCCTTTGCACCTCTGTACAGTAGGTCCGAAGATCAAGAATGGCTACCCGCAGGAAGACCGTCGTAGAGCAACCCTTATGAGGGGGTCCTTCCGAGAGGAAACGTGATATCTTGGCGGCTGATTCAGCATCACTCCCAAAATCTTGGCTGGCTTCTCGCGAACTTTTCTCGCTGTATCTACGGCTGAACTCTTCAGGAGGCGCTTTGTGAACAAATCCGATCGCATAAGGGTCCTCTGTGTCGATGATCATCCGCTCGTCAGGGATGGTATAGCTTTCGCGCTCCAGGCTGAGAGGGATATGGAGCTCGTAGCTGAGGCTACAAACGGGAGGGAGGCTGTCGCTGCCTTCCGGCAACAGCGACCAGACGTTACGCTCATGGATTTGCAGATGCCACAGATGAACGGTATTGAAGCAATTCTTGCCATCCGTAAAGAATTTCCTCGCGCTCGCATCGTCGTCCTCACCACCTACTCTGGCGATGTGCAGGCGACACGCGCTCTCGAGGCAGGCGCGGTGGGATACCTCCTTAAGAGCATGCTCCGCACAGAACTCATCGACACGATACGTGGCGTCCATGCAGGACAGCGAAGAATCCCAAGGGAGATTGCCGATGAGATCGCCGAGCACATTGGTGCTGATGCCCTTTCAGCCCGCGAGACTGAGGTGCTCCGTGTCGTGGCGTCCGGTTGCTCGAACAAGATTGTCGCGGACAGGCTCGCTATCTCTGAGGAAACGGTAAAGGGCCACATCAAGAGCGTTCTGGCTAAGCTTTGTGCGAACGATAGAACTCACGCGGTAATGATTGCAATGAAGCGTGGGTTTCTGGACGCATAGGCATCCTCGGGCCACATATGTACTCATACGCATCCAAAGATTCCAGCGCCGCAATATTGCTTGAGCCCGTAGCATCGTCTATCGCTTCACCCAACTTCGATAGTCCTTCTGCAGTCATCGGCACTCCTGGGTCGCGCGTCCTTATTGCATGAATTGCCTTGTCAAGGGAAATATCTGCATACGCTTTGTGACGCGTTCTTTCGCTTCTGCACTCATCACGAGGTCTTCCCGAATCTGCGGCCAGACGGTGACCATCCGCTCTGCGGTCTGCATTGCGGCATCCGTCATCAGGCGTTCGGGGACAGGAACCTTCGCTGCAAATCTTGTCAAGAGCGCTCTGTCAAACTTCCGCACGTCTTTCTCTTTGGAGACCGAAAGCGCCATCGTAAAGTCGTCGAGATAAGCAATGGTCGAAACAAAGTCATATGCCGGCGAGAGCTTCGGAGTTCGGCCATCTTGGTAAAGCAGAGTCCAATTCTTAAGGTGCATATCGGCATTGCCGATTGCGGCACTGAAGATGAGACGGCTCACAAACTCTCTCACTGCTTCCAAGTCCGCAATACTCGCCAGATCTTTTGCCATGTTTCCATAGCTATAGTTGTCATATTTCTCTCGCGGAAATTGCCGATAGAGCTGGTTGAAATCTTCCATGTGGATGCGAGTATTTTCGTGCGTTCTGTCGAAGCGACGCACCCAGAGAGAATTAGCCTTCGTTCGGAACGGTTCGGGAAGTCCTTCAATCTCCTCTGTGGGAACGAGCCCTGTCTCTGCTGTGTCGATTCCCACGGCACGTGCGAACTGCATCATCGAATGCTCGTTTTCGGGTACCAGCGGGTATCGTTGCGAGGGAAGTTTGACGATCCAATGGCCTCCCCTACCCTCGACGGGGATGGTGAGCCCTTTCTCCGGAGAGCCGGCGGCCGAGAATTTCATCTGGACTCCCGCGAGTGAAAACCTTAGCGGTTGATTTTCGCGACTCGGGCCTTGGACTGTCAGGTCTTCCTCGAATCCTTCTGGTGGAGGACCATCGCTCTCGGAGCGAACGACCACAGCACCGGGGAGATCCTCACCAAGAAGCTGTAGCAGAGGCAAATCTCGAACCTCTTTCACGTTGGCGAGCCTAGCCACATAGCGACGCAAGTCTTCTTCGGGAAGGAGATTCGAAAAGAACGGAGCGACTTTTGTTTGGGTTTCGATGGTTGCCGAATTGAGATTGCCCTCGGCATTGAAAAAGGAGAGGCTGAGAACAGGACGATTCCGGTTCCCGATATAGCTCTGATCGAAAACGAAGATATTTCTATCGTTGGGCAGTTCCGTGATGCCGCCCACGAGGGTCTGCCCAAGCCAAACAGACAGTCTTGCTAGAGGACGCATTTTACTCATCGGCATCCTCCGCCCTATCTTCGGGATCATTCCCTACCAATCCGGGGATCTCACTCGGCGGGGAGGATCGCTCGTGGGACTTGAGAAGATGCCTGACTGCAGATAAGAGGCGCACAGGCACTGGAATGATCTCTGTACCTAGGCTTCTTGAGACTTGCACTACACTGGACAGGCGCGGGTCATCGAGGCCGGCTTCTAACCGGGCGATCTGAGACTGTGTTTTCCCGCTGAGCGCTGCTACCTGAGATTGAGAGAGCCGAAGCAGTTGGCGCCTATCTCGGATTGTTCGGCCCCACGATTTGGATACTGTCTCCATATCGAATACACCATATTTCAGTAATAATTATACCTCATTCGACATATTCGCCCCCAAGTGCACCCAGCTTGTCATAAGGACGGGGCTGCCGGAGCATGTGGCTCGCTGTTGTCCAACAAGATCAACAATTTGAAGCCGGGTCTATCCCCATTGCCCCACACTATGGAGTCGCCCATGGCGACCACTTGCGACAGCCCAACCGTGCCGGGCGACAACGGATTCCACAATGCCGGGGCTGCATTGCCTTGCGGCTGGTACGGCCGCTCCCGCGTCGGCTTTCCTCCAGAACACTGGGCATCCGAAGCGGTACGCGCGCCGGCAATCCATCCGCACCCCGTTTTGCATTTCCATGCCGGCTTTTGAAGAGTCAACTGGACAGAAGTCCAAGCTAAATCCCCAGATACAAGGACCACATGGGGATAGGTTGACCACTTCACATCGAGACGCTCTCCGCATCCAGGCGCGTCGCTCACTGCCTCTTTCATTCCTGTGGTTCCTCTCTTTGTGAGAGGAGAGGGGGTAAATGAATGATCCTCCACCATCTGAAAGCCGAGGCAGCGCGAGGGGTGGGTGGCCCGGCAGTTCATCGCCCGATCTTCAAAGCTTCCACCAAGCCATCATTCCCATAGTCTGCAGGAATATTTTCGCTATTTGTGTTTTTAACCCTACGCACTCACGCCAGTTAAACATCGCGTGAGGGTACAAATCCCAGAAAGCAGCAGCAAACACCAATTCAACCGTAACGAGAGCCAACGTAGAAAAGCGAACCGGGCGGTTTAGAGGCCCCCGAGAATGCGGAGACTAACATGAGAATCGATAGAAGGAAGTTCCTGGGCACGGGGATCGCTGCCGCAGGTTTGATGTCAATCAGCAGCGGGGCAGCCGCGCAGGACGTGACATTGGGAGCGGGAGGAACGCGCAAGACGTTCGTCCTCGTCCACGGCTCGTGGCATGATACCGGCGTTTGGGAATCTCTCACACCTATGCTCATCGCTGCCGGGCATACGGTGATCGCCCGTGATTTACCAGGACGCGGTATCAACGCCTTATTTCCCGCAAGCTATTTTCAGCGCCCTTTCGATGCCGGAGCGTTCGCTCAGGAGCCATCACCGGTTGCTGGTGTAACGCTCGAAGACAACATCGCGAGCATCATTGAGACGATCGGCGTCGCGAACGCCGGCGGGGCACAGAGAATTATCCTTGTAGGGCATAGCTCGGCAGGGTTTTCAATTACGGCGGTCGCCGAACGATATCCGCAACTCATCAGCCATATCGTCTACGTGGCCGCAATGATGAACGCCAATGGAGTCTCGCCGAATGACGACCTCTCTTCCGCCGACAATGGATTCAACCAGAATATCAGTGCCGCGCTGATTGGCGCTCCACCACAAATCGGTGCCCTCCGCTTCGACTGGAACAGCCTTGACCCCGTGTACGCGCCGGCACTGCAGAATCTCTTTTACAACGACGTAGCTCCGGTGCCATACCGCGCCGTCGCTAATCTACTCACCCCAGATGATCCTGCCGGGCCTTTCTCCGTGCCAGTCACGAGGACAGCTCAGCGCTGGGGTTCGATTCCACGAAGTTATGTCAGGACAGCGTTGGATCGCGTGATCCTTCCCACTTTGCAGGATAGGTGGATTGCGCAGGCCAATGCGTTGACCCCATCAAATTCGACTAAAGTCTACCCTATCGAAAGCAGCCACTCGCCATTCATCTCCCAACCCCAGAAACTGGGAGAGGCTTTGCTGGATGTAGCTAACCGGACGCCTTAATATTGGCGGCTCTCCCATCGGGACAGGGAGGCCTAATTTCCCGCTGGTATGAGAACACGCTGGCTTGCGGAAAATCGTCCAACAGACGCCACCTGTCCCTCGAGAGCCAAGTCTCGCAAGGCATCATGTGTGTTTTTGGGAGGGAGGCCGCGCCAACCCTGAAAAGAAAATCCATTGGAATAGATTCGGAAGTTTCGGGTTATGGCAGCGCTATCTACTTATTCCGCCATTCCATTGCATGAATGGCGGAATTCTCGACAACTCTAACCCCTGTCTCCAGTTTCGATTGAATCAATGTAGTCCCTCTCCTCCTGCTCTGGAATCACTGTCACAGCCTAGTTCCTTGACGAGCCTGCGACAGTGACTTGCCGGACTCGTGCGTTCCACCTGTGAAACTCAACCTTTACGAGGGATCCCTTTGAAAAAGCACGTACTTTGTGTTTTGTGTTTCGTCTGCCTATTATCGTTCTTCATCAGTTCCGTTCGCCCTGCTTCTGGCCAGGGTGCCACCCTTGCTCCCTCGAAGCGAGTCGTCGTCAATTTGGGGCAGACTCCGTGGCAGTTCATCAAGGATCAGGACCCAACGAATGCCCAGTCGCCTAGCTTCAATGACTCTAGCTGGCAGCAAGTCGGCATCCCGTATTCCGCCGATCAGCTAGACACCTTTGTCAACACGCAAGCCGGTGGGGGCGCTCAGTTCCTGAGCGGCACTGTGATCTGGTATCGCAAGCACTTCACCATGGACCCGCAGTATGCGAACAGCAAGGTCGAAGTCGTCTTCGAGGGCGCTCACACGGGCGCTCAGGTCTATATCAATGGCCAGTTCCTTCCGGGAAACAGCGCGATCAACCCGCAGGCCACGCACGTTGTCGGCTTTGTTCCGTTCATCGTGGACCTTACGCCATACCTGAAATTCGACGGCTCGGACAATGTGCTGGCCGTTCGCGTTGCGAAGAATGCGGCCTGGTTTGTTGACCCAGGCTTCTCTGAATCATTCCGCTTCGGACAGGCCGACTCGGGGCTCTTCCGTCCGACCTACATGTACATTACAGACCCTGTACATATCCCACAGAATATCTACGCGGGGCTTGGGACGTGGGGCACCTACGTGAATACGGTCTCCGCCAGCGCGACCACAGCGCAGGTCGAGGTCCAGACTAACGTTCTGAACGAAGGTGCCAGCAGCCAGGATGTGACCCTGACGACCCAGATCGTCGATGCTCTCGGGAATGTCGTAGCCACGGCACAGGACGAGAAGACTCTTGCTCCAACAGGGGTTGCCGCATTCTCGCCGCATTCTCCGACCTTCGACCAGACGCTGACCGTGACCAACCCGACGCTCTGGTATCCGAACAACAGCATCTACGGCAAACCTTATATGTATAGGGTGTTCCATACGGTCAGCATCAACGGTGTCGTTATTGACGCTGTCCAGAGTCCGCTCGGCATCCGCACACTTACCTGGGACAAGGACTATCCATACTTCAATGGGAAGCCGCAGCACCTGTGGGGAGCGGCGGGCCGTTACGACTATCCAGCACTCGGGACATCAGTCCCCGAGGAACAGCAGTGGCGCGACCTGCAACAGCTAGCGGCTGCGGGCGGCAACCTCTGGCGACCGGGACACTCCACATCGAGCGAGGAGTTTGTGAACGCGGCCGACGCGCTTGGCGTCATGATTGTGCAGCCGAGTGGCGACGGTGAGAACTCGTTTTCCAACCAATGCGATGACGGACCTACCTGCGATCGCGAGACCCTGAAGAAGGAATTGCATCGGGACATGATCGTCAGGGATCGCAACCATCCCTCGATCCTGGCATGGGAGGCGGACAATGGCCAGACGAACACGCCACTTGCGCAATCACTGAAGCAGATCGGCACCCAGTGGGACAATCTGGCCCTCCGCGTTCAGTCGGACCGGACACCGAATCCGGCCAACGGAGACATTCTGAGCTGCTCTCGCGAGGGTTGCGACATAGGCGTCAAGCAGCAGTTTCCCAACAATCCAGCGTGGGGTGCGGAGTACTGGGGAACAGGGACCATCCGTCATGACTACGACAACGAACTCTCCTTCGCAGCGCCCTTTGTCGACAGCTGGAGCCAGGGTGTCACCGCCCATGTCTTCGGCCTATCGCAGTGGTACTTCGCGGACTCGCCGGGCGAGACCGGCACCTATACCGATCTGACAGACCAGACCCTCGAGCGCTCGATCGGCGATTCGATGACCGACTTCAATCGCTTTCCAAGATTGCTGTACTACATCGACGAGGCGAACTGGGTTCCCTACCAGATCAAGCCGATGGTCAAGCTTGCGAATACCTGGAATCGAACCGGTGCCATCACCGTCAATGCGTTCAGCAATTGCCCTGCGGTTCGCCTGCTGATCAACGGAGTCACCCAGGGCGGAGACCAGATCCCCAATTCCTCGACGTCAGTCGCCAGCAACGATGGTGACATAACAGCCACGCAGACCACGACCAGTCTCGCCGGGCAGGTCCACTGGAATGTAACGTGGGCCGCGGGCACCGTTACCGCAGCTTGTCTCGATTCCTTCAGCAACGTTGTGACAATTGACCAACTGACTACTGCCGGCAATCCGGACCACGTCGAACTCGATGTCGTTCCAGACGTCGTGCGTCCGGATGGCACCTCCTTCGCCGTGACGGCAGATGGCACAGACACGGCTTTTGTTGTGGCCAAGGTCGTAGACACAAACGGCGTAGTAGTCCCGAACGCGTCGAACAACATTACCTTCTCTGTCACAGGCCCAGGAACTTATGTGGGCGGCACGCAACAGCTCGTGACGCCTGGCCAGCCGCTCGGCTATCACTCTCCAGGCGACCCAGAGCTACAGGCCGAGGGCGGTCTGCAAAAGATCGCAATCCGAAGCAAGTTCACACCCGGCGTCGTCGCCATTACCGCGACCTCTCCAGGTCTCGGCTCGGGCGCGAACTCTTACACCATCCAACCGGTAGCGCAATCCAGTCCGGCAGCCACGACTCCCTCGATCATCGCGCAGCCGGTCAGCACGGCGGTCACCGTTGGCCAGCCCGCGCATTTCTCGGTCACAGCCTCGGGCGCGTCTCCGCTCAACTTCCAATGGATGGAGAACGGCTCTCAGATCTCAGGGGCTACCGGAACGACGCTGGATACCGCGCCAGCAACGAAGGCCGACAACAACGCAGTCTTTAGCGTGGTCGTCAGGAACGTTCTAGGAAATGTCACCTCGAACAACGCAATCCTCACAGTAGACGCAGCAGCAGCACCAGCCATCACAGTCCAGCCAGCCACACAGACCGTCTCTGCCGGGCAGGCCATAACCTTCTCTGTTGTCGCAACGGGCTCTCCGACGCTGCAATATCAGTGGCAGAAGAACGGCGCGCCGATCCCTGGAGCAACCGGCTCAAGCTATACCACCCCTGTGCTCACTATCGCGGACAGCGGCGAAGCCTTTTCGGTGACCATCACAAATCCTGTCAATACCGTCAGCTCCGCGTCGGCGACATTGACCGTCAATGCCGCCGTGCCTCCGACCATCACAGTTCAGCCGGGCAGCGTGAGCGCACTGCCGGGTCAACCAGCCTCTTTCAGTGTCACGGTCCAGGGCTCTGCGCCTATCGCCTACCAGTGGCAGACAGGCGGCAGCAACGTTGCCTCTAATGCATCCACTGTCACCAATGTTCAGAATAGCAATGGTTCCGGCACTTCGACGCTCACCTTACCTGCAGTCCAAAATAGCAACGTCGGCAACTACATGGTAACGGCGACAAACATCGCTGGCACTGTAACCAGTACGCCTGCCGCACTGAGCCTCGCGCCTCCCGGCTTTGACCTCGCACTCGGGAAGACCGCCACCGCCAGCAGCTACGAGAACCAAGGCGCCATGCCGGCAAGTGCTGCCTTCGATGGCGACGCCACAAACACTCGCTGGGGCTCGGCTTTCGGTGATCCGCAATGGCTCGAAGTGGATCTCGGTGCGGTCATGACCTTCAACCGAGCGGTATTGAGCTGGCAAAATGCCTATGCAACTGCCTATCAGATACAGGTCTCGAACGACGGTGTGAATTGGACCAATGCCTATGAGCAGGATTCCGGAGGAGGAGGAACGGAAGACTTCACTTTCCCGAGTCAGAGAGCGCGCTACGTTCGGATGTATGGCACTCAGCGGGCGACCCAGTACGGGTATTCGCTATGGGAGTTCTCCATCTATAACGCGCCAGTCTGTGGTGCCTCTCCGGAGCGCTATACGATCAACGGTGCCAATACCGGGCTGCTGATCGACAACCTCAGTAACTTGACCTGGAGCCGCTCCGAGTTCACTCTCGCCGACTCTGGCGCGCAGTTCACGCAGAGCAGTGCAATCACATACTGCGCAGCGCAGGGCATGCGTATCCCGACACGAGATGAAGCAATCGCCATCAGTGGCGCCAATGCCGCGTCCTGCGCTTTCCCCAACCCGTGGAGCACATGGACCTCGACTGTCGATCCGCAGGACTCGACGCGTGCTTATACTGTCTCGTCAGCGGGCGCCATCGACTTCAGCATCATCAACAACTCGCCCGGAGGAGTTCTTTGCACCCAAGGGGCTACTGCGGTTGCTCCAACAATCACCGCCCAGCCTTTGAACTCAACTGCGAATGTCGGGCAATCCGCCCAATTCGCTATCGCGGCGACAACCTCCGGTACGGCTCCCGCAACTTACGAGTGGTTCAGGAACGCTACTCCAGTCTCCGTCACTGGTGTGCCCTTCTACATCACGCCTGCAGTCGCCGACGCTGATAACAACTCCCAGTTCACCGTGACGGTCACAGGCGGCAACGGACTGGCTACTACCAGCACCGCTGGGGTCCTTACTGTCACCGACAATGCCACACCACCTAACGGTGGTGGCGGGAACACTGGAGGAGGCGCGGGAGCTCCCGGAAACACCAACAATACGGATACCGCAATTCCTGGATTTGGTTCGGGTCCGATGCCAGCAGGCCCGAATCTCGCACTCGGCAAGACGGCTACGTCTAGCGGAAACGAGAACAACGTCGCGTACCCGCCGACCAATTCGAACGACGGCGACCTCACTACCCGTTGGTCTTCCGCCTTCGTCGATCCGTCGTGGATCGAGATCGACCTCGGTTCGGTCAAGGCAATCGGACAGGTCGTTCTGCGTTGGGAACGTTCCTTCGGGGTCGCCTATCAGATCCAGACCTCGACCGACGGGCACACCTGGACTACGGCCTTCAATCAAGCCAGCGGACAAGGTGGGAGTGAGAACCTTGTATTCCCCTCGGTGAATGCGCGATTCGTCCGCATGAATGGGACGCAGCGCTCTTCGCAGTATGGATACTCGCTGTGGGAGTTCGAAGTCTACGGTCCGGTACTTCCGACAATCGCGACCCAACCCGTTAGCCAGACTGTCCTCGCCGGGGCACAGGCGCAGTTCACGGTCGTAGCGGGCGGCAATGGTCCATTCACTTACCAGTGGATGCTGAACGGTGTGGCAATCGTTGGCGCAACCAGCGCAACGTATACCACCCCTGCGGCTTCATCCTCAGACAGCGGTGGCTTGTTCACCGTCAAAGTCAGCAATTCGAGCGGGTCGACTACTTCCGGCAACGCCTCATTGACGGTCACCAACCCGACGCCTGGCGTCGCAAACCTGGCGTTGGGCAAACCCACAACGTCGAGCGGCAATGAGAACGACGGACTCGGCCCTCTCAATGCCGTGGACGGCGATCTCACAACACGCTGGTCATCTGCCTTCGCGGATACATCGTGGCTTGAAGTTGACCTTGGCGCGACTACGATCATCAACAAGGTCGTGCTGTACTGGGAGGCGGCTTACGGCAAGGCCTACCAAATTCAGGTATCGAATGATGAGCAGACCTGGACTTCGGTCTACACCCAAACCGCAGGCCAGGGTGGTGTGGAGACTTTGACGTTCCCAACTGTCATCAAACGCTACATTCGCTTCCTCGGCACTACGAGGGCAACGCAATATGGCTATTCG
The DNA here is from genome assembly GCF_000178955.2 of Granulicella mallensis MP5ACTX8. Taxonomy (NCBI): domain Bacteria; kingdom Pseudomonadati; phylum Acidobacteriota; class Terriglobia; order Terriglobales; family Acidobacteriaceae; genus Granulicella; species Granulicella mallensis. The sequence continues at coordinate 4,718,536 of NC_016631.1, forward strand.
CTCTTCGAGTTCCAGGTCTTTGGCGCAGACGTGCCTTCGATCACAACGCAACCCGTCAGCCAAGCGGTGAACGCTGGCGCAACCGCAACCTTCACGGTGGCCGCATCGGGAGATGGACCATTCGCTTACCAGTGGTTGCGGAATGGCGTTGCAATCCCGGGCGCCACGGCAACCAGCTACACAACGCCAGTACTGATGTCTGCAGACAGCGGCAGCGTCTTTACCGTCAACGTCACCAATGCAAACGGAACGGATGCCTCGGCGAAGGCCACGGTGACCGTCAACTCCGTCACGCCGTCTAGCTCGAACCTGGCGCTCGATCAACCGACCAAGGAGAGTGGCAGCCAGGACGACGGCACCCTCGGATCGGCCAATGCCGTAGACGGAAACCTGACTACGCGCTGGTCGTCAGCCTTTGTCGATCCCTCTTGGATCGAAGTGGACCTCGGGTCGCCGAAGAGCATTGGGCAGGTGATTCTTCGTTGGGAGAATGCCTACGGAACGGCCTATCTGATTCAGGTTTCCAACGATGAGCAGACCTGGACCAACGCCTACGCGCAAACTGCCGGCACAGGTGGAGTTGAGAACCTTACCTTTCCTCCTGTGAGCGGTCGCTATATCCGCATGTTTGGGACAACGCGCGCAACTCCTTACGGCTATTCTCTGTATGAGTTCGAGGTCTACGAAGCAGCGAACGCGCCAACGATCACAGCGCAACCTGCGAGCCAGACCGTCAACGCCGGAGCCACCGCGACCTTTAGCGTAGTCGCCGGCGGCACCGGCCCCTTCACCTACCAGTGGCTCAAGGGGGGCAATGCCATCGTCGGTGCAACAACTGCGAGCTACACTACACCTGTACTAGCCGCCACGGATAACGGTGGCCAGTACAGCGTCAAAGTTGGCAACGCAAATGGCACCGTCACTTCGACGGCAGTCACTCTCACGGTCGATAACTCTGGATCGGGCTATACGATCTATCCCGGATTCGTCGGCGTGGATCTCAACAACAACACGAACGGCGCATGGACCGACAACCAAGTCTATGTCACCGTAATCGGGCAAGATCCTTCAAACGGCAAATTCTCCTATCTGACTCCAGATGGCGCGATCGTTGACTTCACCCTGAACGATGGCGCCGCCACTAATCACCTGACAAAGAATGGCCAGAACTTCGGCAACTACTCCTTCACGCTGGCCCAAAGCAAGCTATTGAAGATTCCCACCTTTATCTCGGCCCGCGCGTATGTCTCGCTCGGCGAACCCTTGTACGTGCAGGTCAACGGGGATGGAAACGGCAATGTGGTGGGCTACGCTGGCCCAAACCCGCAGAATGCCACCGATCCCAATACAAACGTCCACTTCGACTGGTATGAATTCAACAACCAGAACGGCATCTTCATCAACACCACGCAAGTCGACGAGTTCGGCCTTCCCCTGACACTCGATGTCTGGGGCGCGGGCGGTACATTCCACCAACAGGTCGGTATCACCGAGTCAATCGCACAAATCGATAGCGAGTTCGCAAGTGAAGTGCCGGCGCAATTCCAACCGCCCACGATGTCCAACCTCCGCATCCTCTCGCCGGACAAGCTTTCCATGGCCACCGGCGCGGCAAACGGAAACTACCTGGATAGCTACATCGCAAGCTCGTGGGCAACCTTCAACACCACGCCGCTTGTAGTCACCCTCAACGGCCGCCAGTTCAGCGGGACCACTTCGGGACAGACGTTCACGTTTACTGAGGTCAACCCCGCCGCGGCAAACGCCGGTGAGGTCTTCATCGTGTCGCAGCCTTCCACCCAGGATGTGCTCGAATGCGCCGGCACCATGGCCACTGGAGTCCCAGGTAACACGCCACAGCTCCAGGACGAAAACGCCAAACAATTGCAGCTGCAAAATCAGATTTGCTCTGCGGTCAACCGTCACGTACTTCTTAGCCCTGAGGACTGGAGCAACGCTTCGGCATATTATGGCGCGGCACCGGCCAACTTCTACTCGCAGTTCTGGCACAAACACTCAATTGGAGGGCTGGCGTACGGCTTCTCCTACGACGACAACAATAACCAGAGCACCACGATTACCACGCCGAACCCGGAGCACATGGCCTTCGGCATAGGCTGGTAGAGTCACAGATGGAGGCGCTCACTGTTGAGCGCCTCCATCTCTAACTTGCGTGAACGATCCACGCTCTGCCCTCGGAAGTATGCGATCAGGCCGCACTGCCTGCCTGATCGAGTGGCGCATCAAGAGCTAGTCAGTCTGTAAAAAACTCCAATTCAAACGGTGCCGGCGTGAGCGCACACCTTGGCTAGAACTTCTTCGATGTTCTCGAGGAGTGCCGACAGGGGAGCATGGCTGGTGTGGAGCAGATTGAGCGATCCGTTGACCGTCACCGCCCCGAGGGTCTGTTCGCCATCAACACCCCTCAACACCGCCGGCCCCCATAGAGACTCGAGTTTCAATCGCCCGAAATTGGTATCGAACGGAAGTCGGCCGAGGTTGGTCACCATTGCCTGCCCTCCGAATGCGCGCTTGAGAAGCTGAGCTGCCGTTTCAACATCCAAACCCGAAAGAACCGCTTGATTGGCAGCGTTTATCGCTATTGACACCCCTTCGCGGGTTTGAACTCCTGATAACCCGCTCTTAATCAACCGCGCCATGTCCCAGAATTCTGGAGTTGCCTGCGGATCGATTGAAACCTCTCCGCCGCTGATGGCCGGCATGCAATTTTCTCCCAGGCCCAGCAGAGTTCGAATGCTGACGGAAGACCTCATCCGTACGGTGTCGTCATGCCAGCCAGGGTCGATTTGCCTTCCGACGAATAGGAGTGCCGCGCACAGCGCCCCGTGCACCGTTGTTCCCTCCTCTTTTGAACGACTCTGCAATCTGCTGGTGAGCTCAGGAGCCAAACTGAGCCGCCGGATATGCGGGATCGGATCCTTTCTGGTATCACTGGCGATCGAAGCTGCTACGGCTGCACTGTGGTGGACGGGCGGTCGGCCTTCTGAGGGCAGCCGCCGCGGCAGACCAAACATCTCTTCCCGAGAGGGCATTAGGGGGAGTGGATCGAGCGGTTGACCGGAGAGCGCGCGCAGCACATCCCGAATTGCAAAGGCCGAGGAGAAGCCATCGGCAATGGAGTGATGGGCGACAAGGATTAAGACCGCTTTGGACTCCTGATACAGGAGCACAGCGCGCATGAGCGGGGCCTGTTCGGGATCGAACTGCTTGTGTAGCTCCGCTTCTACTTCCGATTCCCAGCGTGCTGGTACATTTTCAACGACACGCAAGGGAATCTGCGCTCCATCGATGTGACGGAAATGAGGGATCTGACTATGCCTGGAATCAATGCAGGTAGACAGCAACGGATGACGACGTTGTAATGCGTCAAGCGCAGCGCGCCATTCCCCGACCGTGGTGCATCCTCCAATTTCCGCCACCAAAGCAAAATGTACCCGCGAGCTCTGATCGATAAGCCACATGATCTCCTCAAGAGCGCCGAGGGGACGAATAAGTGGGTTGGAATGCAATATTGAAGCTCTTGTAGTTTCGGCGTGAATGGCGGTCTCAGCTGACGACATTGTGATTCCCTCTAGGAGCATCCCGACGAATCGAAGGGTGCGCTCGCTTCTGATTACGCGAACACGCACAATTCTGATTTATTCCCGTCGTATGGCAAACAATCCTGCGACTGCGTGGCTTGTATTCAATTGAAAGGAATCTCAATCAATTCGTGGGCCTCATCGAATTCCGGTTGGCACGACGACAAGGGGCGCGAGTTCCTCTCTCAGGGAATACTATGCAGCCTGGAGGCATCCACCTCAGGGCGGCCTTGCCTCCCGGAGTTTCGAGATGGTGAGGCTGCAGCATCGGAAACCAATCGAGCATTATCTCTTGCACGGTCCTTCACATGCGAGCGCTCAACCAGTGGCTGGAAACACGGCACAAATTCTTCATTCCCGAGGACACGGCGTACTCCTCCAATACCGATAGCCATGCGAAACTCTCTTGCCGGCAAGCAGCAGGCAACGCAGAATTTACGAGTAGCCCGTATTCCAGGAGCAACGCGTCAGAGCTAAGGCAGAACCGTGGATCACTTTCACTGACTGGTCTGGTAGAGGCGCTGGGCCTCGCTCTCAGCTCATTTGACTCGCGACATCGAATTGGCCCCAAGCATGAAGACCTCACCTGAAATGAGGCGAAGAACAGGAATGAAATCCACTTCGTCCTCATAGAAGAAGAAGCCTGCAGACACCAGGTCGGCAATGGCTTGTTTCACGAACGCCTCATCACTTTCGATTGGAGGCGACGCCGAAGGCAGTAGTCGGAGATTTTTCCTAGACATTCAAGCCGCCTTGCGGAATGTGAGATTGAAGCGGTATCCGCCCGCCAATGGATGAGAGCCGTCCTTGAGCGGGTTAACTCCGTGATAGCGCAGCCTCGCCGGCCCACCCCAAACCAAAACGTCGCCATGTAGCACCGGCACACGAATTGTCTTGTCCGACCTCTCCAACCCGCCGAACAGGAAGACAGCCGGAAGCCCGAGCGAAACCGACACTATTGGCTCTTCGAAGTCGTTCTCGTTCTTGTCCTGATGCAGGGTGAGCCTGGCCCCAGGCTCGTAGCGGTTGATGAGACAGGCATCTGGGACGAAGGTGGGATAGCCGGCCTTTGTCGCTGCCTCCCGAGCCAAATCCATGAAGACTTTTGGCATAGCTGGCCATAGGCCTCCGATCTCCGGATCGACGGGGGCATAGCGGTATCCCTTTCTGTCCGTGACCCATCCGAGGGCCCCGCAGTTGGTCATAGCCACTGACATCCGGAACCCCCCTGGGGTGACCATGTGCCGGAAGGGGGACTTCGCTGCGACTGAAAGCAGGGCCTCGATGACCAGAGCATCCCGGTTCAGCGCGAGGCCGCGCAGGATCGCCGTTCCAGGTCCGAGATCTTGGCTCAGGGGCTCAAGCTCAGCGGCATCATTAAAAAGAGTCGATATCATACGGACCTCTTAGTTGGCGTCGTGAAAGATGATGCCAACGGTGTGGCGTTCACCTGAGCGCAGGCGGCTGACACCGTGCCGGAGGTTGACGCGATAGATGCCTCGCGTACCCTTGACGGGCCGGTGGTGAACCGCGAAGGCAACGGCATCACCCTGGCGAAGCGGAACGACTTCCGGTCGCGATTGCATACGGGGCCGTTGCTCCGTGAGCACGAATTCACCCCCGGTGAAGTCTCGCTGTGGCTCGGAAAGCAGGATCGCCACCTGAATCGGGAAGACGTGCTCTCCATAGAGGTCCTGGTGGAGGCAGTTGTAGTCGCCGGTGCCATACTGGAGGAGCAGCGGGGTGGGTCGAAATTGCCCTGCGTCGTGGCACCGCTGGACGAAATCCGCGTGGCTCTCCGGGTATCGCACCCCGATTCCCATTGCTTCGTTCCAACGATTCGCGACTGGAGCGAGCCGAGGATAGAGAGTAGTGCGAAGGCCCTGGATAATCGAAGGGAGAGGGTAGCTGAAGTATTTATATTCACCCCTTCCGAAACCATATCGTCCCATGACGACGCGGCTGCGGAAGATCGATTCTTCCGGATAAAGAGACGCTATCGCCTTGCACTCGTCCGCGGAGAGGACGCCCTGCAGCAGGGCACTTCCCTGCTCGTCGAGGTCTTTCCCAACCTGACGCCAATCGAGCGCGTTGACTCGCGCGACAGCTCCTTCAAACGGAATCGAGCCTGCGCTGGTTTCTTTGGCCACTTGAGCTTCGTCTGCGAATAGGGTGTTCATGCCTGGGCCTCTCGATCTAATAATGCTCGTTTGCGTTCCACGCCCCAACGATAGCCAGAGAGAGCTCCATCGTTTCTGATCACACGGTGGCACGGAATTGCGACGGCCAGCGTATTTGCTCCGCAGGCCTGGGCGACAGCCCGTACGGCCTTCGGCATACCGATAGCCTTCGCGACATCCGCATAGCTCGCGGTCGTGCCGACGGGGATTTGCTGCAGTGCTTTCCAAACCCTTTGCTGAAAGGCTGTTCCGCGAATGTCCAAGGGTAGGTCAAGGCCGATGCCCGGCCTTTCGATGAGGCCAATCACCTTGGCGACCAGGTCCTCGTAGCCGCTCTCGTCACCGACGAGGTCTGCCTTGGGAAATTGGTCTTGGAGATCGCGCACGAGGAGGAGCGGGTCGTCACCCATTAGGACAGCGCAAACACCGCGCTCGCTCTTGGCCACTAGGATGGAACCGAGGGAGCACTCCGCGATGGCGAAGTGAATGACGGTATTTACACCGCCATCGCGGAAACTGGTTGGCGTCATCCCGAGAACCTCGTTCGCGCTTTGGTAGAAACGACTGTTGGAGTTGAATCCAGCGTCGTAGATCGCATCGGTCACTGACTGGCTCTTGCCCAGCGTCTTTCTGACTCGCTTCGAGCGATGTGCTGCGCCGTAACCGCTCGGTGTGAGGCCGGTGACAGCCTTGAAGGTCCGGTGCAAGTGGAAAACGCTCATCTCGGCGTGTTTAGCGAGCTTCTCAAGAGAGGGAGTTTCTTCGAGACGCTCGATGAGTCGGCACACTTTCTCGATTTTGGCTGTGTTGGCTTCGGTAAGCGAGAGGCCGGTTGGCTTGCATCGCTTGCAGGCTCGGAAGCCTGCATTTTCTGCCGCCGCAGTCGTCAAATGAAAGCGAACGTTCTCGGGACGCGCGAGGCGAGCAGCACAGGACGGACGACAGAACACTCCCGTTGTCTTCACCGAATAGAAGAACTTCCCATCAGCTTCTTTGTCCCGCGCTACGATTGACAGCCAGCGCGGGTCGCCTGTCGTTTCCGCGGCCAGCTTCTCGATCTCCAATTGCTTACTCATGGCAAACTCCTTCAATCTCATTTCCAACCTTAGCGAGATCACTCGGCGACGGCACTCCGTATCTTGCTTTCAAATTTGAAGGGTAGGATCACGATTGGAGACCTCATGACCAAGACCTCTACCCCCGGTAACGGGAAACTCTCGACAGAGTCTGGGCCGTTCCACGCGGCGACTCGTCATCTCGCTTCAATCGACATTGACTGGAGACGCCTCGTCAAACAGGTTGGGCCGTGTACGCACCTGCCCAAGCCGGCACGGGAGCCGTATGAGGCATTGATACGCGCAATCGCCTATCAGCAACTGCACGCGAAGGCGGGCGACGCGATTCTCACGAAGTTCATGGCATTGTTCGGCGAACCAAAGTTCCCGTCTCCCGACCGCATTCTGGCGGCGGATTTCGACTCGCTTCGAGCATGCGGATTCTCGGGGAGGAAGATCGAGACGATTCGCGAGATCGCATCGGGCTCGTTAAGTGGTTTGGTCCCAGGCCGGACGTCTGCGGACAAGATGTCTGACGAGGACCTCATCTCACGGCTGGTGACGCTCAAGGGGATTGGGAGGTGGACCGTTGAGATGTTCCTGATCTACACCCTGGAGCGGATGGACGTCTTACCAGCAGATGACTTTGGGGTCAGAGAAGGACATCGACGATTGAAGTCGCTACCCAAGGCGTTTTCGGCGAAGGAAATCGCGAGAGAAGGACAGCGGTGGAGCCCCTACCGAACCATTGCCGCGTGGTACCTCTGGCGCGTACCACGCGACGGTTCTACGAAAGACTGAGCTGTTGCTGCGATGTCACTTCCGCCGCCTCTAATTCCAGCAGCCGACGTTTTCGTTCGAGACCACCAGCATAGCCCGTGAGGCTTCCATTGCTACCGACAACCCGGTGGCACGGGATGATAATGCTGATCGGGTTCCTGCCGTTCGCAAGTCCCACGGCACGGATAGCCAGGCGATTGCCCAGCAAGTCCGCCAGCTCTCCATAAGAGCGCGTCTCTCCATACGGGATGGTTCGCAGCAGGTTCCACACCGATTGCTGGAAGGCCGTTCCGTGTAGCGCGATCGGCACCTCGAAGTGAACTCGCTTGCGTTCGAAATACTCGTCGAGCTGCGAGCGGGCAACGTCGAAGCCCGACGTCGTCCTCGATCCTAGCGAATCCTCCTTAGGCCCCCGGAGGTGGTCCGGCATGTATATGCCGCTCAGAACTCCGTTCGTATTCACCAACGTCAGAGTGCCCAATGGTGATTCCATCAAAAAATGCTCAATCATTGACATGGCTTCGTCCCTCTAGCGACAGATTTGTCCGCGCTGGCTTTCTTTCTTACGACGGTTGCGATCTGCGTTGCCACACTCAGCGGTGCCTCGTGTGCCCAGAATCTCAGCACGGTCCAGTTTTCCTTGCGGAGCCGCCGAGTCGTGTCCCTGTCTCGCCTCCTATTTCCTTGGACCTTCGTTGCCCAGTAGCCTGCATTTGTCTTGGGCGGCGCATGATGCACGGGACATCCATGCCAGAAGCAGCCGTCGACAAAAACCGCGACTCTCGCGTTCCGAAAGACCAAGTCAGCAGTCCTCCTGAGGTCTGGGAGCGGGCGTGCCGAAACGCGGTAGCGCATCCCTAACGCATGTACAGCTGACCTCACAGCGATCTCAGGTTTTGTGTCCCTCGACTTATTGCCTTGCATCACGCGGCGCACAGCCGGGGAGGTAGCCCACGACTCGCTCAGTACTTGTGAGGCAGAGACCGGGCCAGGTAAGCTCTGAGCCATTTCTTCTTGCATTTCGTTGTCCTCCCGCGCTCTTGTACCGAGCGTTCTCAGAGGCTATCGACTTCCATCGTTCGCCACACTCCGTTCCTTGCTCAGTAACTCTTGGTTCGGCTGTGACGGAAACAACAATCCCGAATTCAAAAGCAAGATACAGGGTGTTTCCCGCCAGGCATCGGGATAGCTTCCGAGATGCAGAGGCGAATGTCGCACTGGGCTTCGCCAACATCCGCTGCAAAAGGAGAACACTGTGTCGAAGGAACAAGAGAACGAGACCGCCGTAGGTCGTTGGCTCGCCGTCGGCCTTGGTGCATTTGCTCTCGGCACCGGCATGCTTTCGGGTTGCGGAAAGAATCCAGCCCCCGCTAGTCCGCCTCCTCCGATGCCCGTCACCGTGGTTGAACTTCAGCCCGCGAGTGTACCGCTGACCCGTGAATGGGTTGCGACGCTCGATGGCTTCGTAAACGCCTCCATTCAGCCGCAGGCAAGCGGCTACCTCGTGAAACAGGACTACAAAGAGGGCGCCCAGGTATCAAAGGGCCAAGTGCTGTTCGAGATCGATCCCCGCCCTTTTCAGGCGGCACTCGCTCAGGCAGAGGGGCAGCTAAACCAAGCGAAGGGGCAGGTCGCCCAGGCTCAGGCCCAGTTCGATCTCGCGAAGATCAACGTGAATCGCGACACCCCTCTCGCACAGGCGCGAGCCATCGCCAAGAGTACGCTCGACAACGACACGCAGCAGATGGCACAGCAACAAGCGGCGGTCGAATCGGCTCAGGCCTCCGTCGCAACCGCAGAGGCATCTGTCGCCAACGCCAGGCTGAACCTCGGATTCACCCAGGTCCGCTCGCTCGTCACAGGCGTTGTCGGCCAGGCCACGATGCAGGTCGGGAACCTGGTCAACCCGCAATCCGTGCTTACTTCGGTCTCGCAGCTCAATCCCATCAAGGCCTATTTCTCCATATCAGACTCCGAGTATCTGGCGCTCACAGCGCGAGCCCGCAAAGGCGACGGCGACTTGCTCAAGAGTGCGTCGGCCGTTCCCTTGACCCTGACCCTCTCGAACGGCGAAGTGTTCGGGCAGAAGGGACACATCGAATTCGTCGATCGCCAGATCAACTCGCAGACAGGGGCCATCCGCATCGCAGCTGTATTTCCGAATCCTGGCAACATGCTGCGGCCCGGCCAATTTGGCAGGGTCAAGGCTGAAACCGAAATCCGCCGCTACGCGCTGCTCGTCCCGCAGATCGCCATCGTGGAAACGCAAGGGCTGCAGCAAGTCTATGTGGCCGGGGCAGACGGGAAAGCCCATGCCGTCACCCTCCAAGTAGGACCGCAGGTTGGCGACAACTGGCTCGTGCTTGGCGGCGTCTCGCCGGGTGCGAAGGTCATCACGGACAACCTCCAGAAACTACGTGACGGATCGCCAATCAGCCCACATCAAGAGCCAACGGTAGCCTCCACTCCCGTTGATACCAACTCGGTTGGAAGGTAGGCCATGTCGAAATTCTTTATCAGGCGACCCATCGTCGCCATAGTCATCGCTGTCATCACGGTCATCGTCGGCACGGTGTCGATGCTTACCCTGCCCACGTCGCAGTTTCCAGAGATCGTCCCGACCGAGATTCTAATCACAGCCACCTATCCTGGCGCTGATTCGAAGACCCTTTCGCAAGCCGTCGCCACGCCGATCGAGCAACAGCTGAATGGCGTGGACAACATGCTCTACATGAACTCGGTCAGCGCCAACAACGGCGTCGTCCAGCTCTTCGTAGACTTCGACGTCAAGACAGATCCGAACATCGACCAAGTTCTCGCCCAGCTCCGCGTCGACCAGGCTCAGTCCCAGCTTCCCGCGCAGGTCACGACCGCAGGCCTGACCGTTAGCAAGGCGGTCGCCTCGCCACTCATGGTCGTAGCCGTCAACTCGCCGGGCAATAAGCTCTCGCAGGACTTCCTGACTAACTACGCCATCATCAACCTTCAGGACCAAATAGCCCGAGTGAAGGGCGTTGCGCGTGTACAGGTATTCGGCGGCCAGTACGCTCTGCGCGTCTGGGTAGACCCAAACAAGCTCGCCCAACTCGGCGTTACCGCGCCCGAGGTAATCCAGGCAATCCAGACCCAGAACAATGTGAATCCCGCTGGACAGATAGGCGCGGAGCCCATTCGCAAGGGCCAGAAGTTTACCTATACCGTTCGCACCAAAGGGCGCCTCGTCAAACCAGAGGATTTCGGAAAGATCATCCTCCGCGCAAACGCCGACGGTTCCATCCTTCACCTCTCGGATGTCGCTCGAATCGAGCTTGGCGACCAGGCTTACGCGATCTCTGGCCGCTTCAACCAGAACCCGTCGGGCATCATGGCCATCTATGAGCTGCCCGGTTCGAACGCCGTCGCCACTGCGGCCGCGGTCAATGCGCGTATGAAGGAGCTGGCGGTAACCTTTCCCCAGGGCATCTCGTATGACATCCCGCTTGACACCACCAAGGCAGTCAGCTCAGGTATCCATGAGATCGTCATCACGCTTCTCGAGGCGCTTGGCCTTGTCGTGATCGTGGTCTTCATCTTCCTTCAGGGCTGGCGTGCCACGCTGATCCCACTGCTCGCCGTGCCGGTCTCGCTCATCGGAACCTTCATCATCTTCCCGGCGCTCGGCTTTTCCATCAACACGCTATCGCTGTTCGGTCTCGTGCTCGCGATTGGCCTCGTAGTGGATGACGCCATCATCGTCGTTGAGGCCGTCGAGCACCATATCGACGAGGGCATGGAACCAAAGGAGGCCACCATCAAGGCCATGGAAGAGGTTGGTGGGCCGGTCGTAGCCATCGCTCTCATTCTCGCGGCTGTCTTCATTCCAACCGCTTTCATCCCTGGGATCACCGGGCGGCTCTATCAACAGTTCGCCGTCACGATCGCCATCTCGGTATTGATCTCGGCTTTCAACGCGCTCACCCTCTCGCCCGCGCTCGCCGCGCTGCTCTTGAAACCGAAGGACAAACAGAAGAAAGCCGGCATTCTCGGCAAGGTCTTCGGCATCTTCAACAGATTCTTCGGCCGCACGACGGACAGCTTCGTCCGCACGTCCGGGGTGCTGATCCACAAATCGTACTTTGCGATGATCGGTATCGCGCTGATCGCAGTGGCCGCGGTGTTCCTTGGTTCGAGCCTTCCTGGCGGCTTCCTGCCGACCGAGGACCAAGGGTACATGTTCCTCGCCCTCCAGCTTCCGGACGGAGCCTCAGCACAGCGCACCGACGAAGCGCAACAGAAGATCACCGCCTCTCTGCTCAAAACCCCGGGCGTCCAGAGTGTTATCGCCATCACCAACTTCTCATTGATCACGCAGGTCCAGAGCACCAACCAAGGCTTCTTCTTCGTCGCGTTCAAGCCTTGGGAGGCACGCAAGAGCAAGGAAGAGCAACTGGACTACATCAACGCAAGTCTGGGCAAACAGCTTGCCGGCAATCCCGATGGCATCGCGTTCGCCTTCCCGCCACCGTCGATCCCGGGTATCGGAACCTCGGGCGGTGTGACCATGATCCTCGAGGATCGCTCCGGTCAAGACGATCCGGATATCCTCACGAAAAATCTGCAAACGTTCCTCGGCGCCGTGAACAAGCTCCCCGAGGTGGCCTTCGCTATGCCATCCTACTCGCCGGCGGTACCTCAGCTCTACGCGGACGTCGACCAGGAGAAAGTCCTGCAGCAACAGGTCCAGTTGTCGGACGTCTACACGACGATGTCCACCTTCATGGGCGGCTATCTCGTGAACTACTTCAATCGCTTCGGTCGCCAATGGCAGACCTATGTTGAGGCGGAAGCCAGCTCGCGAGCCGACATCGACGATATCAACAAGTTCTACGTGCGTAGCGCAAACGGCAGCCAAGTCCCGCTTGGCTCACTCGTGCAGGTGCATAAGACCACCGGCCCCGAGTACATCTACCGTTTCAACGAGTTCAACGCAGCGCAGATCAACATCAGTGCCAAGCCGGGTTACAGCTCCGGCCAGGTAAGGGCCGCGCTCGAAAAGACCTTCGCCGAGACGATGCCGCCCGGCGCGGGATATGACTACTCCGGCATGTCGTACCAGGAAGACAAGGCGCAGAAGGGCGTGCCCTCCTACGCCGTCTTCGGGCTGTCGCTGCTCTTCGTGTTTCTCATCCTCGCGGGGCTATACGAATCCTGGACCCTGCCGTTCTCAGTGCTGCTCACCACGCCGGTCGCGATCCTGGGCGGTTATGTGGCGCTGCACATACGCTTGCTCGAGAACGACATCTTCGCGACCATCGGCGTGGTCATGTTGATCGGTCTCTCCGCCAAGAATGCCATCCTCATCGTTGAGTTTGCCAAGGCCAATTACGAGTCCGGGATGAGCATCTCGGAAGCCGCGCTGAGCGCCGCGAAGCTTCGCTTCCGCCCGATCGTCATGACGGCCCTCGCCTTCATCTTCGGCTGCCTGCCGCTATGGACTGCGACCGGCGCGGGCGCGGCATCCCGCCGTATCCTCGGCACCGTCGTCATTGGCGGAATGCTCCTGTCGACCGCGATCGGCCTCATCTTCATTCCAGTGACCTTCTCGGTCGTCGAGTACCTGTCGCATCGCTTCGGGCGCGGCGGCAAGGGCACCACGATGGACTCGAAGGCCGACCCAGACCCCATCGAAGCCGCTGGCAGCAGCCCCACACCGCCGACCCTGGGAGGTCGCTAATGACGAACACACCTTTGGCCTGGCTCAACCGCGCCACCTCTATCATCGCAATCGGTTCAATCGCTGTGGCCAGTGTCGGCTGCAACGTCGGCCCCAAGTACAAGAGACCGGTATACCCAGCGCCGCCTGCCTTCCAGGGCGCGGACGGCATACTCGTGGACGGCGATAGCCAAACCTCGATCGGCGATCGACAATGGACGGAGGTCTTCCGGGAGCCTGAGCTGCAGGGTTTGATCCGCACCGCGCTCGCGAACAACTATGACGTCCGGATCGCAGCGCAACGCATACTCGAGCAGCAGGCACAGGTCCAGGTGGCCCGTTCCCAGCAGTTTCCCACCATCACCGCGGGGGGCACGGGCATCGGCGTAGACATACCATCGCTGGGTAGCGGCGGCTCCTTCAGCAGCCCTATCGCTGAAGGCCTCTTCGCGCTGAATGCCAGCTGGACCCCTGACTTCTGGGGTCTCTACCGCAAGCAGGCGGAAGCTGCGCGCGATCAACTGCTGGCACAGGTCTGGGCGCAGCGCGCGGTGCGCATGACGCTCATCGAGAGCGTCGTCACGACATATGTCCAGCTCCGCGCACTCGACAAGCAGCTTGAGATCACCAAACAGACGCTCAAGGTGCGGCAGGACTCCGTACAGTTGACCACCGAGCTCGAGCGCGGTGGGTCCGCCCCGCTCTCTGACGTGCGCCAGGCCGAGCAACTTCTCTTCACAGCAACCTCGCAGATCCCTCAGATTGAGCAGCAGATCCAGCAGCAAGAGAACACGTTGAGCCTGTTGCTGGGTGCAAACCCCGGCCCAATAGCCCATACCGATCCGAATGCGCTGACTCCTCCGCCGGAGTCTCTACCCACAGGGCTGCCCTCCCAGCTCCTGGAGCGCCGGCCCGATATCGGGCAGGCGGAGGCCACCCTGAAGGCGGCCAACGCGAACGTAGGCGTCGCTCGTGCGCAGTTCTTCCCGCAGCTTTCCCTGAGTGCGGCGGCGGGCGTTGGAGGGGACAGCTTTCCCACCATCTTCGGAAGCAACTCGCGGACCATCGCCGGTCTCGGCCAGCTAGCCCAGCCGATCTTCGAAGGCGGCAAACTTCACGGCCAATTGAAGCTCTCCGAGGCTACCAAGCAGGAGATGGTGCTGAGCTATCAGAAGACCATCGCAGGCGCGCTCCGCGACGTATCGAATGCGCTGGTCGCCTCGAACAAACAACGAGCATACCGGGAGCAACAGGAGAAGCTGGTCGGGTCTGCGCAGGACGCGACGCGCCTCGCGAGGCTCCGCTACCAGGGCGGCGCGACCGCGTACCTCGAAGTGCTCACGACTGACTCGAACCTCTTCGCAGCACAGTTGAATCTTGCGATTGCAGAACAAAGCGAGGCTCTGACGCTTGTCGGGCTCTACAGCGCTCTGGGCGGCGGCTGGCAGTAGTCCCTGCTGCCCTCCGCCCCCGCTTCTCGTTAGCGTGTATGGGCCGGGATCGCTTCGGGATGCGGGGAGCGCCCCACTGACCACGCAGTCGTTGCAAAAGCAGGCCATAGCCCTATATCCCCGTCGCGAATTTCTCCCCCTCGCCGACTTGCTGCCGCCACATCGCGTAGTAAAGTCCCTTTGCTGCAATCAACGTGTCGTGGCTCCCATATTCAGCAATCCGTCCTCTTTCGAGAACATAGATACAGTCGGCATGCAATACGGTGGAAAGCCGGTGGGCAATCAGGATGCTGATCGCATGACGCTTAGCCGCGACATCGCGAATTGTCTGGCTGATCTCCTCTTCCGTCAGGGAGTCCAGAGCGGATGTCGCCTCGTCGAAGACCAGCAGTTCAGGCCGCCGCAGAAGCGCGCGTGCGATGGATAGCCGCTGCTTCTCTCCACCTGAGACTTTGACGCCCCCTTCGCCGATCACGCTGTCTAAACCGCGATTTCCGCGGGCCAGTAGGCCTTCCACTGACGCCTGCCTCAAGACCTCAAGACACTCCTCGTCCGTCGCATCAGGCCTTACAAAGCGAAGGTTCTCTCGGATCGAGCCGGAGAACAGTTGGGAGTCCTGCGTGACGAACCCGATGCGCTCGCGTAAGTCTTCAATCGCCACTTGGTCTTCGGGCGTCCCGTTGTAGTAGATGTGCCCGCTCCTGGGTTGGTAGAGGCCAACGAGCAATTTGACGAGTGTGGTCTTGCCCGCGCCGGATGGTCCTACGAAGGCGATTGTTTGGCCACGCGACACGTCAAAGGAGATCGAACTCAGCGCCGGGGACGATGCCGATTGGTGCTGGAAGGAGACGTCGGCAAAGCGCAACGTCTCTAGGGAGGAAAGCGATACCGGATGCTCGGGTCGTTGCTGCACCGGCATCTTCAGGATCTCCTCGAAGTTATCAAGGGAGGCTTCCGTCTCTCGATATGCGTTTACAACATTGCCCAGTTCCTGCAAAGGCCCGAACACGAAAAAGGAGTAGATGAACAACGAGAAGAATTGACCGACGGTGATCCGTTGCGAGTAGATCAGATAGAGCATGAGGAACAGGATTGAAGTGCGCAGGAGATTGACGAAGCTTCCTTGAACGAAACTGAGACTGCGAAGATAACGCACTTTCTCTAATTCGAGCTTGAGAATTCTCTCGGTAGTCGCATTCAACCGTTCTATTTCCTGCTGCGCGAGGCCCAGGCTCTTCACCAACTCGATATTGCGTAGCGATTCGGTCGTCGCGCCAGAGAGCGCGTTGGTTTCGGTCACAATGCGCTTCTGGACGTTCTTGATCCGACGGCTCAGGAGAGAACTGAGGCCGCCGAGTAGCGGGACTGTGAGAAGGTACGCGGGCGCGATGGACCAGTGGACCTTGGCAGCATAGATCGTGACGAAGACCAGTCCGACGATCGTCGTAAACACCATGTTCACAAGCAGCGCCAGAAATTTCTCGACATCGCTGCGGACCCGCTGCAGTTTGCCGAGGGTCTCACCGCTCCGCTGGTCCTCAAATAGCGTGTACGGCAAATCGAGGGAGTGCCGGATACCGTCCGTATAGATTCGCGCGCCGACCTTCTGGGTGATGACGTTGACGAAGTAGTCCTGAAAGTTCTTCGCGATGCGCGAGACCAGTGCCACGCCGACCGCGGCGGCCAGCAACAGGCCGACACCCCGCAGGAATTGAGCACTCGTATATTCGGCGTGCCGCGTCGCATACGAGTCGATGATGTGACGGAAGATCAAAGGGTCAAGCAATGAAAAGACTTGATTGATCGCCGCCAGAACGAGCGCGGTGAGCGCCAGCTTCCAAAAGCCTTTTAGGTACTTGTACAGAGTTGCCATTGATCGAGAATCCTCAATAAAAGACTTTGCTAAAAGCCGTTGCCAGCACGAGAGCCTATAAGGGCCTCCCCGCTCACTTAATGTTCGAGTCGTTGGGCAAGGATTTGACGCGAGCGATCATACCAACGCTCCAGAAATAAAGAGGTAGAGCTGAGATGCATCGTGTTTCCTAATCGCCCCGGCGATGAGTGATCTAAGAGGCTAATGCCACCTACCGTCTATGGCACCCCGTATCTTGCTGTGAAATCCCAAATCGACCCGAGTGTGTTTTCTGGAATACGAAAGCAAGATACGGAGTGTTGGTTGTCTTGCATGGGAATAGCTTTCGAGATGCAGAGAGACGAGAGCCATGTTGGCCTTCGCCATACCCGCTGCAAAAGGAAAAGACCATGTCGAAAGAACAAGACAACAAAGCCATCGTAGGCCGTTGGTTCACCAGCTTCTGGGGTCCCAAGTGCGACCTCAGCATCGTTGACGAACTCGCCGCCCCTGACATGCTCCTGCAGTACTCGCTGCACGAGCCCCGCCGCGGACACGCGGACATCAAGGCGTTCATGACCGACTTCCGCGCCGCGTTCCCGGACCTCAGCTTCGGCGGGGCGGCAGACCTCATCGCCGAGGGCGACCTCGTCGTTGGCCGTTGGGTCGGCGGCGGCACGCACAGCGGGCCCGCGTTCTCCGACTTCCTGGCAGGATCGCTGCCCGCCGCGACAGGCCGCAAGATGCACTTCACCGGAACCACGGTGCTGCGTCTTGAGGACGGCAAGATCGTCGAGGAGATCGGACTCGACGACGGCGTCACCGCGCTCACCCAGCTCGGACTCATCCGCACCGTATAACCCGGGACGCAGACCGCTGCCTATGACGCCGCGGTCTGCTGCCCGATCTAGCCCCAGCGGCGGGAGAACTCCACATGAATACGACTGGCAGATAGCTCTAAGGACTCCGCTGAAGCCGATCAGCCGCGCGACTTCCCGACACAGCACGGCGGTTGTGGCGGACACCGCCGGCCAGAAGAGGCCCCTGCGGGCTGACTTCGCGATATTTCGACCCAAACGTTATGAGAGCTAACCCGAATCCCGCGACAGGCGCGGTACTGATAAGGAACGAACGATGTTCGCCATTACAGGAATTACAGGACAAGTCGGAGGGGCTGCAGCACGTACGCTGCTGGCTGATGGCCATCAGGTACGCGCCGTGGTGAGGCAAGCTGAGAAGGGGAGTCCTTGGACAGAGCGCGGCTGCGAGTTGGCCATCGCGGACTTGAATGACAAGGCATCCCTGACCTCCGCGTTCAGGGATATGCAGGGCGTGTTCGTCCTGATTCCGCCGGATTTCGACCAAGACGCCGGCTTCGCAAGTCTAAAGGCGATGGTTGCGACCATACGACTGGCCTTAGAGGAAGCCAAGCCCGCACGGGTGGTAGTTCTCACGGCGATCGGGGCACAGGTGACGAGGCCAAACCTTCTCACTGGGATGAACAACCTTGAAAGGATGCTCGGGGACATTGCAAGCCCGATCTCCTTTGTTCGAGCTGCATGGTTCATGGAAAACGTTGCGCGAGATCTCGGTCCAGCGCGCAACGCTGGTATGGTTCCCACACTCTTCCAGCCTCTCGACAAACGATTCCCGATGGTATCAACGGAGGACGTGGGCATAACCGTAGCGCAGTTGCTCTCGATGCTCGAACCTCTTCCTAGGTTCGTAGAGTTGGAAGGCCCAGGACGTATTAGCCCAGACGACATAGCGTCCGTTCTCGGGGACCTGTTGGGTAAAAAGGTGAACATGCAGGCCGTGCCGCGCGACGTCTGGGAAGACGTGTTCCTGGCCCAAGGCATGAAGAACCCGCTACCTCTGATACAGATGTTCGACGGATTCAACGAGGGTTGGCTCGAATTCCAGACATCTGGAGGGGACGTGAGGAAGGGTAAGACCACCTTGCGCGAAGCGCTTGGGGCGCTCGTCCGGGCGGACCGCCCCGGGTTCTAAGGAGAGGAGGCCCCACAGCACGGCGGGGCCTCCTCTTCCCCGCTTTCAATGACAATTGAAAATGCGCGTATTGCACTTCGGAGCCACCGGAAACGGCGGCAATTGGGCACTCAAGGAATTGGCCCGGAGATGGCATCGGGCGAGCGTTGCTACAGCCTGAATTCCGTGTCTCCTCTCTACTTCTCCACCCAAAGTGAATCCAGTCCATTGAAACTCGGTAATGTGCGATGAACTGGGGCAAAATCCGAATTCAGGTGCAGCCCCGGAAACCTCTCAATGATGAGAGAGAGGGCGATCTGTGTTTCCGCTCTCGCAAGAGGCGCTCCGAGACAAAAATGGGTTCCTCCACCAAAGGAGTAGTGACGCTTGTCGCTCCGCGAGATATCAAACTTCTCTGGGTCGGTGTGTATTAGCGGGTCGTGATTGGCCGCGAGCAAAGACGCAGTGATGGTCAGTCCAGCCGCCATTGGGCATCCGCCTATCTGCGTCGATGTAGTGGTGATGCGATTCCGCTCTACAATTGGGGGATCATAACGTAGCACCTCTTCAACGGCGTCTCGGACGAGTTCCGGCTGCCTGCGCAACTTTGCCAGTTCCATTGGGTGCTGCAATAGCGCAAGCAAGCCGTTCCCTATCAGGTCCGTTGTAGTGACGTTGCCAGCGACGAGCAGAAGTCGACAGCACGTTAGGATCTCTGCTTCGCTCAACTTATCGCCGTCTTCCTCGGCTTCGATCAAGACGCTGACGAGATCGTCACCGCGGTATTGTCTGCGCTCTGCGATCGCGGCAGCGAAGTAGCTATTGAGCGCATCCTTAGCTCGCAACAGCGTCGTCTGCTGTTCGGCTGTGCGCGAGGCATTGAAGAGCTGGACCATACCGTCTGACCATTCATTGAAGTCAGCCTGATCGGCCTCCCGTATGCCCAACATCTCCGCAATCACGATTGTGGGAAGCGGCTTCGCATAGCTCTCCACGACATCGAACCGAGTCTCGCCAGCGACCTTGTCCAAGAGGCGATTGGCAATCATGGCGATCCGCGGTCGCATGGCTTCAATTGCCTGTTGATTGAAGGCTTTCGACACGAGTGCTCGTAGGCGTTTATGGTCGGGGTCGTCTAGAAGTAGCATCGAGCGCTCGAATTTCTCCCCTACCTGTAGTCGCGAGAACGATCCAGGCCTGGACTTTTCCGGGTCGACGCTCATCTCGCGGTCGAACAAGATCGACGCGACGTCCTCGGCCCTGGTAACCACCACGCGATCGAACTCTCGGTCTTGATGCACGGGATCCGTTGACCTCAGATGGTCCAGGTACTTGTGTGGATTCTCGCGAAATATCGGGTCCAGGGCCGTCAGAGCCCTTCCGGTCGGTGTCGTCATCTTCTGATTGTTGATGTTCGTATCTCCTCTATGTTCCCTGAGGTCGCAACATCGCGCTCCAGGTTCTGCGGTAGGAACACGAATGCCTAGCGGATATTCCCCGGCCACCGCGTTCGGGGCCGTCATCTACTCGTCAGTGGCTTTGCAATCACCCCGTCCCAGAGGCAATGGGGTAGAAGCGAACACCTTCCCTAGATCGATCCGGCGCTTCAAGAAGAGCAGCGGTGTCGTAAGCCAGATAGCCAGGTGTAACGATCTGTCCTTGGATGGACGAACGAATCTTGTCCCAAGCACCTAGCTTAGGAATCTTGTTCACGGATACATTCCTTCTTCATCCAAAACCTCGCGTCTGCTGATAAGACTTGCCGAGCACGGCTCCCTTTCGAACTCCACGCAGTAGTCCCAATACACCTCAGAGCGCGATCTATTCTTTCGACCCATAGTTTTTGAGTCGGACGCCTTCGACGCCGCGCGTATATCGAGAAACCGCGGGGCGCGCCTGATTGACTGGGAGCAAGTCCTAGTCAAGGACAAAAAGGGTTCTATCACGCCTCGATTCTCGGAATAGATTTGGCGCCTCAGTGTTATGACCGGAAGCCGCTCTCGATTCACGGCTAACTTTCGATCGCAGAGCCTTGATGCTCACACGCATTGTCAAGGAACCCTCTGTCTCAACGATCTATTGGCACAGCAGGCTTTGCCTAGCACGACCGGCACTGCAGTCTTCGCCGCGCACGACAACGACATTCATGGAGACTTTCCTGATGATTCCATTCCTCGGTCCTGAGTTTGTAGCGTGGCTAACGGGGCCTATCCCGGAGCCGTGCAAAGAACAAGCGCGCCCCACGCCTACAACTCAACAACCCCTTGGCCAAAGAGCCCCGTCGACCAGTGTTTGCATACGTATCCTATGTTTTCTTCAGCTTCTCCCTACTCCAAGGTCGCCCGTCGATTCCAAGCACTTGAATCATTGACGAGAAAAGTGTGCAAGACACAGTGCGCCTGGGTCGAACCGCCTATTCCTCGCCAAGCAACTTGGTGTAACCGCTTGGTCAATGCGGGCGGGGATAAGCCAATCCAGGGGAGCCAATCCAACAGAGCTAAACAATTTTGTCCATAAGAATCTTCAGGAGAATCATGTCCCGCATCGCCCGATATCTGCTGTGTGCTTTTGCCTTGATCGCATCAACCTTATCCGTCGCTGCCCAGCGCCCGCAGGCCGACCGCGTCGCCGCTCAGCCTGACCTCCGTGTCACTACACGCCTCAAAGGCCACGTCCCTACTTGGGCCCTCAGCTCCAATGACGCCGGTGCCGTGCCTAACGACACCAACCTCCGTCTCGTCTTCGTGCTTAGTCGCTCTCCAGAGCGTCAGGCCGCTTTCGCCCAACTTCTTGTCGACCAGCAGAACCCTGGGTCGCCTAACTACCACAGCTGGCGCACGCCCCAGCAGATCGGCAGCCTTTACGGCCCTACGCAGCATGACCTCGACACCCTGATGTCCTGGCTTGCATCCGAAGGCTTCGCCGGAGCAGAAATCAGTTCCAGCCACGTATTCGTTAGCGTCGAAGCTCCGGTTCACACCGTTGCCAACGCCCTCGACACAACATTCCACTATTTCAACACCCCTGCCATAGGTGGCGCACCCGCCGCAAAGCCGCGCGTAGCCGCGACATCCGATCCCGCCATCCCTACGTCGCTCGCCGCAATCGTAAGCTCCATCGCGGGCCTCGCCGATGCAGCCGACGAGCCGATGAGCCATGTCTCGCCCGACAGCGTCCCCTTCTCGCGCGCTGCCTCCAATCCCGTACCGCTCTATAACGACAGCAATGGGGCTCACTCCCTCAGCCCAAGCGATTTCCGCACCATCTACGATATCAATCCCGTCCTCCAATCCGGCATTGACGGAACCGGCCAGAAGATCGCCATTGTCGGGCGCTCCCAGGTTCTCGCATCCGATATCTCGATCTTCGAGAGCCAGACGGGTCTCCCTAACAAAGCGCCGAACGTCATCATCCCCCCCAGCGGTGTCAATCCCGGCATGACGAAGGATCAGGCTGAGGCCACGCTGGACGTCACTCGCGCAATCGGCACAGCGCCTGGGACTCAGGTTGACCTCGTGATAACAGCGGCTGACGCCGGCGACATTTTCCTCGATGCCCAATACGAAGTTGAGACGCTCCGCGATCCCATCATGAACATTAGCTTCGGCAACTGCGAGACCAGCGAGGGCGCGGTTGGCGTCGACAGGTGGGACACCCTCTTCGCTCAGGCAGCAGGAGAGGGCATCTCCGTCTTCGTCTCCTCCGGAGACTCCGGGGCTCAAGCCTGCGGAACCTCCCAGAAACGCAGTATCAATTACATCTGTGCCAGCAGCTACGCTACTTGCGTCGGCGGCACAGAGTTCGCTGACTTCGCCACCCCCTCTGCCTTCTGGTCAACTACTACCGACTCCGCCAAAGGATCGGTCCTTTCCTATATTCCAGAGGGAGCTTGGAACGAGCCCACCGTCACGAGCGGAGGCACCACCAGCTTCCAGGCCGAGGGCACGGGAGGGGGCGTCAGTGCCATCATTGCCAAGCCTGACTGGCAAACCGGGATCGGGATCCCAGCCGACGGCTTCCGGGACGTCCCCGACGTCAGCTTCTCCTCCTCGCGACACGATGGATACCTCATATGCCTCGCTTCCGCAGGAACTACCTGTACCACGTTCTCGCATAGTTGGGGAACTTCCGCCGCCGCCCCCGGCATGGCAGGTATCACCGCCCTCATGAACCAGAAGCTTGGCACCTCTCAGGGCAATCTCAACCCTCTCCTCTATCGCCTCGCCGCATCATCGAACTCCCCCTTCCATGACGCTACCCCCGCCACGAGTGGCGTTGCCTGCGACATCGACACACCCAGCATGTGCAACAACAGCACCCCTGGCCCAACCTCTCTTGCAGGCGGCGTCGCCGGATTCGCGCTCACCACGGGCTATGACCAAGCCACCGGACTCGGCTCTCTCGACGTCGGCGATTTCCTCCGAGCAGCCGTCAGCGTCGTCAGCCTAAGTGTTAGCGCCGCCTCTAGCAGCCTCACACTTACCGCTGGTGCTTCCACTGGTAGAACGGACGCTATCACCGTCAGCTCAGCCTTCTATAACGGCAATGCCACCATTGGCTGCAACGTGAGGTACAACGGCCCCGGAACCCCCACCTTTATCCCTACCTGCGCGTTGAATCCACCCACGGTTGCGCTTTCCTCCAATGGCTCGGCCACCAGCACACTTACCATCTCGACCACCGCGCGCCAAACCGCATCCGCGGCCATGGTGGCAACCGCCCATCCCTCGCAGCCGAGCCTGCCGGCATACGGGAGGCGGAACGTGGCCAGCTTGGCTCTAGGCTCGGTCTTCCTGCTCGGCTTGCTCCCCATCCGCCGTATGCGCTCCTTCCGCTCCTGGCGTGTCCTTCCATCGGGCCTCCTGCTCTGCGTCGCCCTCGGCACTCTCACTGCCTGCGGACTTGGCAGAATCGTGACCGACCCCAATCCGCCGACGGCCAGTCCCTCCAGCATCGCGCTCTCCGCCGCTTCCAATAGCTTGTCCGCCGGAGCTACCGACACCTTCACGGCAGTCGTCACCGATGGCGGATCCAACAAGGCCAACATCCCCACCGGCACCGTCAACTTCTACACGGCTGGAGTCCCCGCTCCCATTGGCAGCGCCTCTCTCGTCGCAGGCAAGGCTACCTCATCCGCCATCGCCTTCCCAATCGCAGGGACTTACACCATCACTGCGATTTACCAGGGCGACGACAACTTCTCCGCCTCAACCTCACAGAACCTTCCCCTGACAGTCACTCCCAACGGAACAACTGTCGGCTCGTATACCGTCACCATCACGGCCACCGGCGCCGCCGGCCTTACCGCCTCTACCGCCGTCTCCCTAACCGTCCAGTGAAAAATAGCCCATAAGATGGCCATTTGGCCAACTTATGGGCTATTTCTGCTTAACCAGAACATTACCACTCGCCCAGAATCCAAGCGCAACAAATTATTGTCTCGATTCATAGAAATCGCTGCAGTTGAGTTTGGTATCTCGCGGTAC
The DNA here is from genome assembly GCF_000178955.2 of Granulicella mallensis MP5ACTX8. NCBI lineage: Bacteria > Pseudomonadati > Acidobacteriota > Terriglobia > Terriglobales > Acidobacteriaceae > Granulicella > Granulicella mallensis. The sequence goes on from NC_016631.1 coordinate 4,742,623, forward strand.
CTTGAGAACTCTGTCGAAACCGCTAGGGTTCGGTAGTCGGACGGGAAGTCGTGTCCCCATTGTGAGATGCAGTGGGCTTCATCGATGGTGATCAGGCCATGCTTACACTTGGCGAGCATCTCCGGAAAGACAGGGACGGGCAAGCGCTCGAGAGCAATGAACAGGAAGTCGAGCTCGTCGGAGAGGTAGTCGCGATAGCACAAAGGGCACGACCACTCGCGAGCTAGTTGCGTAACTACAGCAACCTATATGTCGGGTATCTAACCTCCATATGTATTTCGGACAATGTAGTGCTCGAGATTCATGACCCTTGTTGATAATAAATGTTTTAAATGTGTGGTTTGGTGCTAGGTTTGGCCTGTCCCATAGAAACATTAAGGAGTACCTACCATGAAAGCTAGGTTTTCAGTTTGCCGTCCTATGCTTGTTACGGGCTTGATGGCTGTCGTTTGCTCGATCTCATCCACTGCTTTTGCTCAACTCAATTCTTCCAGCGCCAGCGTCGCCATTAATGCAACTCTGGGCGAGTCACTGACTGTTTCGGCCACACCTGCAGCATTGACTTTCACGCTGGCACCCGGAACAAGGGCTACAGCCTCTTCACCGGTTGTAATTACAACCGCGTGGACTCTCAGCCCCAGCCGTTCCTCTGTCGTTCTTGGAGGTTACTTTACATCGTCCGGTAGCGCTTTGTCCGACGGGGGCACGCCAGCAAATACCATCCCTTCGGCGGATATCTTTGGGCAGGTCACAACGGGCACTCCCACGGCCTATACTGCCTTCACTCAGGCCGGACCCGCGGGGCCAGTTGATACAGGACTGATTCTGTTCTCGCAGGCGCTCAATGGCACCAACCGTACTTCCAGCCGCACCGACAGTCTCAACCTGCAGATAGACCTGACTAGCATCCCGACGTTGCCATCGGGCTCTTATACAGGTGTCCTTACGCTGCAAGCACAAGCAATTTAGTATGTTGAAATTTTTCGTCCAGGAAGAGTGCAATCGAGTGCGCTATGAATCATAAAATTATATTTTTTGTACGCAGGGTAGCTTGTATCGCACTCTTGCTGGGGCCCCCCATCTTAGCCCAGACCATTCAGCCGCTAATTGTTGAATATAACGGAAAGGCTGGGGGGAAATTTCAGGTAACCAACGACACACTGATGCCAATGGCTATAGTTATGGAGCCCAAGAGTTTCAGCCTTGATAACAAAGGTTGGGCGACTTACCGCAAGCTAGATCCCGGTATCCATCTGGATCTCTCTACGATGAGTTTTCGGCTAGAGCCGAAGCAAAGCTATTACATCTTCTATAAAGCTCACGCCGATATACTGCCGGCCTGGTTCACCATTTATGCCGTCTTCTCGCCCGTTCGCAAGGACGAAGGTCTGCAGGTACGGATTATGCTTCCGCATACGGTCTATCTTTACCAGAAACAACCGATCGACAGAAAATCAATTGAGATCAAGAATGTAGTCTATCGCCCCGATAAGAAGCTTATCGCTTGTGACCTTGAGAACATTAGTCAATCCTTGATCAGGGTCCAGCAGGTGCGCGCGGACGGCGGAAAAGTGCCCATAGTTGCCGGTGGATTCCCGCTACTGCCTGGCAGCCCACGCCATCTCGAAATTCCCTGGGAAGATGCAACTCCTCCCAGCGATTTACTGGTGCACTTTCCGCACTTTGACATGAAAGAACTGATTAGCGCTCAGAGCCAGTGATGCAGGGCCTCTGCAAGGGGGGCTTATGGTTCCGCCTGGCTTGTCGTCTCGGATTATCGGTGCTCGCAGCTTCCTGCTGTCAGCATTTGCTTTCTGCTCAGACTTTTGAATTGAGTGGGGGGACGTCCACGCTGTATCAGGCGGGCGGCGGTAGCATCACAGTGCGTGCTCCAAGCTATGATTTCACATTGGGAGCAGGCACAATAGACGGACACATCTTCGAAGGCGCGCAGCTTATTAAGGCAACAACGCATGCGAAATACATCCTTGGAGATGACCACATCAACTTCTACCTTCCTACCGACATCTTTGATTCAAGTCATTTTCTATTTGCTCGTGGGGTTGGCATGAGCACCACTCGGCAACAAACTGACATCCTGGCTTTCGTGGGTGCCACGGCTACGGAATACAGTAGCCCTCTTTTCGACGGCGCAAAAACCAATGAACCAGCGGGTATTCTGTTTTTGAAAAAAACGATTAACTCCCGGTGGCAGTTGTTTTCCGACACCATCATCTCAAAAGAGCAGACTCAGATTGAGTCCCTCCAGTGGGAACCCCTTCCGAAACTCGACTTGGCTGTGACTGCTGGTGTGGGTGCAAATCAACCCTATGGGGCCGCCAGCGTGAACCTTTCTCGGACCTGGATCGACTTGCAGGCCGCATACATCGGCGCGGGCCAACAATTCCATCGGGTTGACCTGGTCTCTCCTTTGTTTGCGGAGCCAGATCGCGAGAACATATTGGTCACCGTCCGACCTTCATCGTTCCTAACGCTGAGTGGTGCTCATCAGAACTACCTTGTGCCCCAATTTCCAAGCACGACCAACGTGCGTAGTTCGGTGGATCAAGGATCGGCTGGTCTCCGAGTGTCTGGCACCCTCCTGAACGGTGCGATCTACCACTCGAGCTATTTGGATGCCTCAAACCATGCCGTTTCGTTCTCAGCAACGCGGGCATTCACTGAGAGATTTCACGTCATGGCCAATTATCTTGCCAGTCGTCCGAAAGACTCCGCTCCGACTAACAGCCTTATCTCTACCTTTACAGAAGCATTTACTGCGCGCCTGAGCGTGAATGAGAACCTGACGATATCGGGGGGGCACACTGGAATCAATTTTGGCGGTCAATTGCTTTCGAACTTTGCGACGATCAATGCCGATTATCAAACTATCTATGTACCCGCTCAAAATAGCGCACCGTTCGAACAGGCTCTTATACTCGATATAAAGCTGAACCTTTTTGGACGGCTCAAGCTGCATGGTTCATCGTTTGTCGATGCAACCGGAAATCTTCGCCATACTGTGGATGCGAGTACAATTGTGGTGCGCGGCCAAAGTGCAGGCGCATCGTCCCAATATGAATCAATGGGCGATGCCATCATGCAAGGATGCGTTGTCGACTCGTTTGGACGTCAGATTGAGGGTGCAGCTCTTCTTGTTGACGAGAAGTTGATTTATACCAATGAAGATGGCTGTTTTCTCGTGCGGGAGCACAAACCCAGGACACATAAACTTCAGGTTGTCCCCGCCGAATTTCTTGCTTCCGGTAACTGGTCTGTTGTGTCCGCGCCACCAATCATCATCAGCAGCCTTGAGCGGAACAGAATTGAGACGCCGGTTGTAGTGGTTATGCTGAGAGCCAAAGCTGTTGTGCTGACTTCAGGTGCAACTGTGGGTGTGCAGCCACTCAACTGATCTGTATGTTCGCCGGCACCCCCCCGAATGGAGCCCGTGGTTATGCGATTGAATTGGCCAATATGTAGTAAGACGATATTCGCGTGGGTTATGCTTGGCTATCCCATCGCAGCCTTAGGTCAGGCGGTGAAGGTCACTCAAAGAGGAGCTGCCCCAAACATTGGCGCCAGCAGCCTTACTGTGAGTGCCACCCCTGCCACGGTAAACATAGACCTTACTGCAAAAAAAGAGTCCAGCGGCAGCAACCCTATAAACATTACCACTACCTACAGCAACCTAACTCTGTCCGGCAATCTTAGCCTGTACGCCTTTTTTATAAGTGCTAATGCGGCGCTTACTGGAACTCTTAGTCCCTCTGCTATCCCAAGCTCCTCTGTGTTTGGACAGATGACCACGGGTGTGCCGACGAGCTATATGGCCTTCACACAGACCAGCCCCGTCGGTGGTGCAGGTGCAAGTCTCAAACTGCTTTCTCAGCATGTTTTAGCCGGGGCAGGAACCAGCCGTACAGATGTGTTGAATCTGAGGATCGACCTGACCAACCTTCCTCAACTTCCGGCAGACACCTATACCGGTACGCTCATTCTCCAGGCACAGGCACCTTAATTGATCATGTGAGACGGGATGCCGGGACGAAGATCGAGGTGAGCAGATGATGTCCTTAATCCTGGGGTGCCTATAATGGGACGACACTTCAGTCCTGTCGGGGGCTTCATTGAGCACTGTCAAGTTCAAAAATTCACTTTTAGAGAATTTAGACATCGAGATCATCAAGCGCTTACGTCTGCGTTCGATCACGTTTGAACTAGGGCATGAGATTGAGTTTCCTGCCAATCCGATAGACAACCTATTCTTTCTTGAAGAAGGAATGGCATCCATGACCACAACCTTTCAAGATGGATCTCAGGTAGAGGTGGGCATGTTTGGTTACGAAGGCGTTATTGGTGTTTCTGCCCTGATGGGAACAAAGCGAAGTCTTAACCGCGTGTACACACAAATTGCGGGCCATGGCTATTCTTGCCCAATCGAAGTAGCTAGAAGAGAGTTCAGTCTGGGAGGATCCTTTCAATCACACGCGCTCCGTTATGTTCAGACGCAACTTGTTCAAACGGCTCAATCGACTGGCTGTAATGCAAAGCACGACGCAGAGCAGCGGCTTGCCCGATGGCTGCTTCTCTGCGCAGACCGAGTCCATAGTGTCACTTATAAGCTGTCGCAGGACTTTCTCTCTCATATGCTCGGGAGTTCGCGTCCCACGGTTTCGATAACGGCTGGCATTCTCAAAGAAAAGGGGCTTATCGAGTACAGCCGTGGAACGATACACATTCTCGACGTCGCGGGACTCGAAAAAATATCCTGCGAGTGTTACCACATCATCAAGGATCATCTCGATAACTGCGCTCAGTTCGATAGCGGCATTACTCGTTAGCCGAGTCTTTAGTCGGCCGATCTTCTTGTGTACGATGGGAGCTTCGTAGCCCGAGTCGCCAGAGTGCTTTACGACTTATTTCCGGCGAGCGGCGGCCGACGCGCGATCTGATCGGCAAGAAAAGTAAGTTGTACATGGGTGGGTAGCCAGAAAGTGCGACAGACCATGCAAGAACTGGAACCAGAGTCTCTAGTCGCGGCTATCCGTCTGGAAACTAGGAGACGGCCGGAGGTGTAAAAAATCGCACGCAAGGAAAGCAGGAAAGGGTGGAACGAGGCTCGGGCGGAGGTCATCGGCGCATATCAAAAGGAAGCGACTCTCGCCTTCCTTCGCAATGATGGCGTTCGCCCACTCGCTACACCTGCTTCATACCTCGGCGCATGCGCGTTAGCTTAATACCTGATTCCGGTATGCCCTAGGACTAAGGGAGCAGAATATGCGAAAGGTCCTAGAGAAGTGTTGCTGCGTCTTAAAACCGCAGGCTAGGGACACGTCCATCATTCGGACCCAAGGCGCGCGCAGCATCTCTTTTGCGCGATCTATTCGTAGCCCCAATAAGAAGCGATGTGGTGTCTGGCCCGTGCTACGAAGAAACATCTGCCCGAAATATGGTGGACTCAGTTTCGCTTCCTCAGCGAGTTCTGCCAACGACAATTCGCGATCGAGGTGCGCCCTCATATAGTCGACTACTCTGCGTAATTGCGCTGGAGCGAGCCCTCCGCTTGGAACAGGCTGGAAGTTCCTCGAGGTTCCCCTTGTGCGGATCAGGAGGGCGGCCAAAGCTTGGGTGACGGATTCGGTGAATAGTCTGTCAGCTTGAAAAATTCCTTGTTCTTCTTCGGACAGCATCCGGACAAGTTGACCTACCCTGGGGTCTTCCAGCCGTTCTGTCGCGTCAAGGCTTATGTCCCCATGCGCGTATTCGCTGGCTGCATGAACGAGAGCTTGGTCAGGGATGGTGACCATGAGCAGTCGCCCGGGGGTACTGCCCATAACCCATTTTTCAGTGTGTCGTGGGCAAAGAACGATCTCCCCTGCCGAGTAGTCGTATGTAGTGAGACTCGAAAGGCGTGTTCCGTATCTCAAACTGACAGGCTCGAGGATCTGAACGAGCACCTGCGAAGAGTGGAACTTCCGTTCGGGCTCCCGCGAGGGTTCAATCTTGAACCTCAAGACATCCGCTCGAATAGAAGTTGATGACAACCCTGCTCCTTGTAATCCGTTATTGTTCTTGACAGACTCCTAGCGGTCGCGAGCCTCGGGCCTCTGGCGGCACCGTTGGAGCTCATGCCATGCGAATGATTTCGCTGACGGCGAACACATATTCCTCACCCGTGAGGAGGGTCAACCCGGTGAGCGTTCCACACGTGATCGTGGGCGCAGCTATCCCCTCCTCAATCAAAGAGCCAACGGCCTTCATGACATAGTTTTTGGACATCCCCTCGGTTTCCGAATGGGGTGCGCCGTTCGCTCCAATCATCGCTTCCTCGATTCTGCTGTTCACGTTGTGCCGCGGGACGTGAGGTTGATATGGTGATGGGCCAAATAGAGCGACTGGCCTCTTTGAGAGGCATCAACCCATGGGCTGCAGGCCAACGTCTCTGTCCACGCTGCGACGAGTCTAAGGGGGCTTGGATCATCGTTCCTATAGACCGTTAGATTTTCATTGCCAAGCTCACGGCAAGATCGCTGTCCCTTCGCTCACGCACTATCGACTCTATCGAGGAATCCCGCATCGCGGCACTCTGGATCTTGCTCTTGAATTCGTCATTCTCCACGAGCGACTCACCAAGCGTGCCTTCCGATTCGGCAGTGAAGAGCGCAGACCAACTGTCTGAATGCGTCGCGCCGTCATCAATCCCGAAAGGAGAGAATCCATGACAGAAGCTTTCGGAAGACAATTTGTTCCCTCTCATAGACGACCTCGCCTGGAACCGTCAAGACCACCTCTGTGCCGTGATCCAGCACGGAGATGATGTTGAGCTCAGACCCGATTGCAGTGGAGCGTTCCCGCATCCCCTGCAAACCGAAGTGCCCCGGCCGGCCACCCCGCAGAGTGTCCTCGGCCATACCATGGCCGTTGTCGGCGACGCGCAGTGTGAGGTTTCGCCCAAAGGCTAGTTCAATGGAGATGCGATCCGCGGCCGAGTGGTAGTAGGCGTTGCGAACAGCCTCGCAGCCGATATGAGTTATTTGCTCACAGATGCCGTGATGCATCTTCCTTGCCGAACCGTGGACTGCAAAGTCAACTCCACGAGTCTCGTTCGCGCTGAACTCGTCCAGCGCGCGTTTCAAAGCGAGAACAAGGCTGTCCTCCTCATCGGGAGCACGTAGTGTGATCAATACAGCCCGGCCTTCTTTAGTGGCTTGGTCGAGCCAGGCTGCGAGTTTGTTTAGGCATTCCAAGAGCCTAGAGGAGTCTTTGGATTGGTCGAGTGCAGTCTCGACGAGTATCTTGCTGCCCTGAATCGTCTGCAGCAGCGTGTCGTGCAGGTCGCGCGCAATTTTTGTCCTCTCGTCAAGCCGGGCCTCGTAGCGGAGTCGCAGTACGCGCGAAATTCCACGGAGCCTCATTCTGTGTGCGGCCCAGAGGACAGCACACAGTGCAAGGAGGCACAGAAGTCTAAACCATGCTGTTTGGTACCATGCGGCCATGATGGCGATCTCGACTCGAGCCCCATCGTTATTCCATATTCCGTCGTCATTGGAGGCGGCAACATGGAACGAATAGGTTCCAGGCGGCAGCTTTGAATAGAACGCCTGACGACGTTGCCCTGCGTCGTGCCACTGATATTCGTAACCCTCAAGTCGATAGCGGAATCGGACTCGTTGTGGAACTGTGTAGCTGAATGCTGTGTATTCGACTTGCAGGTCACTTGCGCTGGGCAGAACGACAGTGCCATTCGTAGGACAATTCCTTCCGCCCGAGACGACATCTCGAATGAGCACCTTGGGTATGACCGGATTCTTTGGAATGTCTCTCGGGTCAAGCTCATACACTCGGTGGACAGTCGAGAAGAATAGACGTCCGTCGGACGTTCCTGCGACGGTGGGAAGGGGGCGGATATCCTCCGGCGCGCCTACGAACCCGTCGAGGAAGTCGAAGTCCCTATGCGCTACGCCACGACCGTTTGACTTCGATGCTTCAAGTTCAGTGCCATCGACTTCCACGACGCCGTTTACCGTGTTCAACCACAGCCTCCCGTCGGAGGTCTCCAGGATCCCTGATATGTTCGCGGGCGACCGACCGGAAAACCGTATGGCCTTGAAGCGCCCTCCGACGAATGCCTCGAGTCCCCGATCTCCGCCGATCCAGAGATGGTCGTGGTATGCGGCGATGGCTGTCACGTTACCGACTTCAACACCCTCTTGCTCGGTGAACGTCGCGAAGCGAGTTCCATCGAATGCTGCAACTCGATTGTTCGTATACCCAAACCACACCGCGCCACTCTCATCGCGCGTTTCCACGATCGCAGTGGGCTTGTGGAATTGATCCGGGCCCATCTTCTGCCATCCGCCATTAGAGTACCTTTGCACCCCATTGCCAATGAAAGACACCCAGACGTCCCCTGTCTTGCCAGTAGCGATTGCCTGTATATTGTGCATCGAACTAAGACTCTGCGGCAGCCTGACCCTGTGAACGCCGGTGGGCGTCTCCTGTGCGAGCAGGGAGGTACCCCCAAGCCAGACTGAGCCCAGTGGATCGCGATAGATGCTCTGAATGTGATCCACCGGATTGGCCAGTGGCCTGACGACGTCCCCATCCAAATGCATCAAGTTTCCGGCACCCACGAGGAGCGTTCCGTCCGAGTCTCTTGACACGGCGATCTCCTGCGTTCCCTTGGGCAGCGGCAGAGGCACAAATGCCTGCAACCGAAAATAGTCCAGTCCGTCATCCGTGGCGATGAAAACCCCACCCTCCTGATCCTGGAAGATGCTCCTTACGGTATCGCTCGTGAGCCCGTCGGCCCCCTTGAAGGTGGTGACGCGTGACAGTGCGCCAAGCTTGGAAGTCTCCCTCCGCGAATGCGCCCAGATCAAGCCGTGCTTTAGAGTTCCCAACCACAAACCGCCGTCGCGGGTCTCCAAGACATCAGTGAATTGCCCATGTATCCACGAATCGGCAAGCGGCATCGCCCCGGAGGGCTCCATCGGACCAAGTTCCATGCCCTGCGGTCCAAGGCGAGAGACCCACATTCTTCCGTCCGCGCTCTGTCCCAATTCCTCGTCTGTACCCGGTTTCCGCTGAACGAGTCGAAATTCGTGCCCACCCGCGGATAGGTAGAAAATACCCTCTGGGCTTATAGCCCAGAGTCTTCCTGCGCGATCGCTGTATATCGCGCTTGGCTGCTTCGACCCTAAATTCCAACTCCTTTCGACGCGCCGCCATTTATCCCCTTCAAGCCGGTATAGGCCGCCGTTAGTTGCCGCCCATACTCGTTCATCCGCGTCGACCGCAAAATATAGTGCTGATGCTTCGGAAAGCCCTTCCGCTTGCCCGTAGTTCCTGCATCGCTGATCTTTGATAAAACTTACGCCACCGAAGCGGTAGCCGATCCAAAGCCCTCCATGCGCGTCGGCCTTCAGGCTCATCACTTGATCTGAAACAAGAGCACTCCCGTCGCTCGGCCTGAAGCGCTGGAACGTCATGCCATCGAACTGGTATAGGCCACTCTCCGCGGCGATCCACAAAATCCCATCGGAGGTCTGTGCCAATTGGACGATTCCGCTTGGAACCCCTTCGCGAGCTGTCCAAGCGGTGTGATAGAGATCACGGGGGCTGGAGGGCTCGCGCTGGCCATATGCGCTCGCCGCCAGCCAACACAGAAGTGCAAGGACTTGGCCGATACCGGAACGCATCACAGGAGCTGCACCAGAGTGAGCACGAGAATTGGCGTCTCCATATCTAAACTTTGCCCGTGGGCTTTGGTCGTACCCACACTGGGGTGCGGGGTGCATGGGCCTTCGAACGGTCGCGTGCGGCGGGTCACGATGCTGTCGCGGCGATGGGAATCTCAAGAAGGGACGGTCCCTCCCTGTCTCCCGCCGCAATCATGTACGCAGTGATATCGTCCGGTTCCGTCAGCCGGACCGCGTCTACGCCCATGGAACGCGCAAGCGCGCAGAAGTCGATCGACGGCTGGTTGATTTCCATGCCGACGAATCTCCCCGACTGCGCGTTGTAGCCGGGCCGAGAGCGCATGAAATTCTTGAGGATGTTGTATTCGCTGTTGTTGAAGACCACAAAGGTTATAGGAAGACTTTCGTGCGCTGCGCTCCATAGCGCCTGCGGAGAATACATGGCAGCTCCGTCCCCCAGAAGGCAGACGACCCGCTGCTGCCGCTCGAGACCCAGGCTGACGCCGACAGCAGCCGGCATTCCCCAGCCGAGGCCGGCGCCACGGAAGTAGTAATACTCCCCAGGCTTTCGGACTGGATACAACTGTCGGACGTACTTGTTAGTCGCCAGGCACTCGTCCACGATGACAGTGCCGGGAGGCACTCCACGGAGCACGGCATCGGCGGCAACAAGCGGGTACAGAGGGCGGCTCGGCGCCAGGCGTTCGCACTCATCCTTCAGGTCCTGCTCCCAAGACGCTCTCCAGTCGCGTGCGATCGCAAGCCTGGAGTCCCGACTCGGGGCAAGGGCCCTCTCTTGCGAAAGCGCATCGCCCACCGCCGCCAGCAAGGAAAGCGGATCGCCGTAAAGGCCGAGTTCAACCGCATGGCATCGACCCAGGCTGTGTCGATCGACCGCAATCTGCAATAGCTGCGTTTTTGGGGACAAAGGCAGCTCGTCGGAATAGGTATACGACATGAACGCGCGGTCGCCGATGAGCAGGATACGGTCGTACCCCCCTAAGACTTTTCTCATCTCTCCCGTATTCGGGGGAAGGGTAAATCGCCACAGGGGGTGATCCGTTGGAAACGGCACATTCGAATGGAAGGGGGACCCATAAACCGGCGCGCCCAGCAGTTCCGCGACTCGGACGGCGGCCTCGGTCGCACCGTAACGGCCGACCTCATCGCCTACAACCAGGCAGAGGTTGCCGGCAGATTCGACGAGAAGCCGGACGAGTTGGCTGATATCCCCGCTCTCCGCCTGCACGATGGTGGATCTAGGGGGAATCGACACCGTGCCGATCTCATCGATAATATTCATCGGTAAAGATACGAACACAGGACCGCGGGGCTCGGTATTCGCATCACGGAAGGCCCGTCGCAAAATGATCGGGAGTTCCTGCAGCGAACGGACCTCGTGGGCCCATTTGACCGTTGCGCGTGCGAGGCCCACCAGGTCCCCGGATAGCAGCGGGTCATATGCCAGATGACGGATGTCCTGCTGTCCGGCTGTCACGACCATGGGAACATTGGTGGCAAAGGCGTTGGTCAGATTCCCCATTCCATTTCCCAAGCCGGCCGTCGTATGCAGGTTGACGAACGATGGCCGTCCGGTAGCCTGCGCATAGCCGTCCGCCATTCCCACCACTGCGGCCTCCTGTAGCCCCAGGATGAAGTGAAAATCATCATCGCCGGCTAGCGCGTCTATAAGAGCCAACTCCGTCGTTCCCGGATTGCCGAAGACGTGGGTGACGCCTTCATCCCGCAGAATCTCGAGAAGGCACTCGCGCCCGCTCGCCACTTTATTTTCCCTAGTTTCGTAAGCAATGTTCAACCGATTGTCTCCGTGACTCGCTCATCGTCATGCTGCTCTCGAACGATGTATCGATGGTATGGGGAATGGGGAGGCGCATACAGGCTAAAAACACTCCGCTTCAGAACAAATATGCAGTAAAATTCCGTGTTATAGCAGATATATGATTTCTTTCTCTACAAATGAGGGTGTTGCGTAATGTTATCGATACTTGATGAGATAGATGTCAGGATCCTGGACATCCTCCAAGAGGAGGGTCGGATCAGTGTCCTTGATCTAGCCGAAAAAGTTGGCCTCTCGCCAACCCCTTGCGGCCGACGGCTCCGGGCACTGGAAGATAAGGGCTACATTGAAAAATACGTAGCCTTGCTGCAGCCCAGGATGTTGGGCATCGTCTTCGACGTGTTCTTGAAAGTGCGGCTTAAAAGCTCGGACAAAGCCGCCATCCACGATTTTCTTGACGCTGTGCGCGGGATTCGCGAGATCCAACGGGCCTATTTCATCACCGGGGATTACGACTATTTGATCCACGTGCGCACAGAAAGCGCGGAGACATTCAAGAATTTTCTCCTCGAGCGTATCCTCACGCTTGGCGTAGCTCACACGCAGAGCTACATCGTGCTTGAGGAGGTCAAGAACACGACCGCACTTCCCATCTCGAGCCCAGGCCACGCCTGAGCAGCAGCACTTGTTCGCACCAGGTTGCGGGGGGCCCGTATTGGCACAGCACCGATGGCAGGTGACATCACATCGAAGGGTCTTCACCGAGAAGTCGTTGTCCTGAGTCTGGTCCGAGCCTTCGATCTGACGAAACTTTCCGTGGCTTAGCGGGGCCACGGTGCTCTTCAAATAGATCAGGATTGACGCTTGCTCTCGAAACTCCAGTCTCATCGTTCGATGTTGAGAAAGAGGAAGCCTTTTGCTGTTTCCGGACGTTGGCGAGGGATCGCGAAACCCGCAATGCGAGCCGACTGTCCATCCGCAAGACGTTTCAACCCTGCTCACGGGGTGACACCCATTTTTGTCATGCAGCCACGGTGGTAACTCATCAGGTGTGGGCCTACGGTCACACCTGCGCCACGATAGTCTGCGGCCAGACGTTCTTCGGTTGTCATCGGGAAGAGAGGCATGGACTTCCATCGTTCCTTCTCCCCAGGCAGGTCTTTGAACAACGACCCCGAAGGTCGCCCGCATGCTCTACCTGCCATAGGACATCCCGGCGGTGGATATTCTCGCGGAGGGAATTCAGCGCGCCGATCTGTGTCTGCATGGAAAGTTCCTGCCTGCGCGGTTCGGGCATCAGTGTAGCTTTACCCTGGGAACGCGCGGCCATCAGGCGAGTACGTCGCTGCTCCATCCAGCAAGCCGACGGCCCAACTCCAACGTCGAGCTGATGAGCAAATCGAAATCTGAGCGAATCGTCCTGTGATTTGTGTTGGCTACACGAATTGCGAACCTGCCGTCGATGCGCGCATTCGACGGCACTGCGACTCCAGATTCCTGAAGCCGGACCAGAAGCTCCGAATTGAGCTCATCAAGTTCCCTATCGCTGAATCCGTCTTGAACGAAGCGAAAACACACCACGTTCATGACAACAGGAGCGAGCAACTCCAGGTCCGGTTCGGCTTCCACGCGTGAAGCAAGATAGAAAGAATCGTCGATATTCTGCTCGATTGCCTGTCCCAATTTCTCAACCCCATAGACAGAGAGATTCATCCAGACGCGCAATGCCCGGAAGCTTCGGGAAAGCTGAATCCCTTTTGAAGCGAATTCGGTAGGCTTCACCGCAATACCGCCGCTGAAGTTCTCCAGATATGAGGGAGCAAAGGAGAATGCCTTTTCGTGAGCTTTCCCGTCGCGAATCAGCACGGCTCCAGTCTCGAACTGCATGTAGCCCCATTTATGGAGATCGAACGCAACCGAGTCAGCCCGTTCCAGACCGTTGACAAGATACCGATATCGAGGCGAAAGTTTGGCTAGGGCTCCGAATGCCCCATCAACGTGGAACCACAATCCTTCGGCCTGAGCGAGATCCGCCAATGCGATGAGATCGTCAGTAGCTCCTGTGCTGACAGTACCGGCAGTTCCAACAATGCAGATCGGGCGCATGCCGCGATTCCTGTCTATCTGGATCATGCGCGCGAGCTCGCCAACTTCGATTCGGTCATGGTCATCGACTGGTACTTTGCGGAAGCCATCGGACCCGAGGCCGAGAAGATCACAGCAACGCTCCGCCCACCCGTGCGTGGCTTCGGACCCGTAGATCACGAGAGGATCTCCCGTTCCTGACCCGAGCCCTTCTTTGCGGATATCGGTGCCGGCTAGGCTGTTGCGAGCTGCTGTTATACCCAGGAGATTCGCGACCGTGCCGCCACTGACCAATAGGCCGCTGGTGCCTTTGGGGAAATCTAGCATCTCGCCAAGCCAGTGAATGACCTGCCGCTCAACGAGGGTCGCCCCTTGGTCATAGCCGGAGACATGGCAGTTCATCGTAGACCCGATGAGGTCGGCGAGCACGCCGACGTGAGTTCCTGTTCCCATCACCCAGCCCCAGAAGCGCGGATGGATGTTGCCGGTCGGGTAGGGGAGGATATGCTCCTTGACGTCTCGGTACACCTCTGTCAGCGAGGAACCTTTCTTGGGTAGTGGAGTTTGGAGGAAGTCGCGGGACGCAGCCGAGGGACTCTGCCAGGTCGGACGCTCGCGAACGTCTTTCAGGTATTCGACCATATCGTCGAGAATCTGGTGTCCTAGAGTACGAAACTCTTCCCAGTCCTCTGGATCTAGTGAAACATTTTGCGATGCTTCCGATTCGTTCACGGCGACTTCCTCCTGCACCTTGCATTCCAGCGAATAGATTTCTAAATTTCTAAATAAACCTGATAGTTCTTTCAGCGATGCCAATAGGCCATCGTCGCCTTGGATCGAGGGCGGCGGTGGCCGTTGTATGGTGGCCACGATGTTCTATGCGAAATACGCGTTGAGCATTGGAACATCGGAGATGAGGCTTTCCAGGCGTTCTATCTTGTTCTCCCGCAGAATGAAGATCGTCGTGAGATGCTCGTCAAGGATTTTCCCGCCGTGGTTTCCGGTGTTGTGCAAGAGCAGTCCCACATCTTTGTAGCCGATGATGATGTGCTCCACCTTGACGGTCACTCCATAGGAGTTGAGAATTTCGGCTCGCTTGAATATTCCATCGACGCCACGTGCTTGGCCGGACATCAAGCTGGTTCCTGGCAGATTCCAAACGACGTCATCCGTGAGCAGGGATTGCAACAACTTTCGATTCTGGGTCTTTACTGCCACTGCAAAGCTCATAGCGAGCTCCATTTTTTCTTCGTCAGTCATACGACCTCCTCCAAATACGGTTTTGTATCTTCTTCCGGAGACTCTCGCTATTGAGAGAGCTAGATTGCGCATTGTCTTCGACCAGTCAATACGGCGTTTCCGCAGAGGCCTAGCCGAGTTCTCAATGCCTATGGCAACGCGATTTTTGACAGCCGTCGCGAGGCTTTAGATTGCCGATGACTTGTTCATCGCGAATTCCCCTCTATCTCATCCCCCGACCTTAGCGAGATCCTTCGACGATCGCACCCCGTTTCTTGCTTTCAAATTAAAAAGGATGGGATTGCGATTGAAGCCACTGATTCCAGAATCTATGAAGCTGGATAAGGCAATTGCAATTACAGCCCGTTGCTCTATGGAATAGGAGTTACGGTTCTCCTCTGGTCGGCCCGCGCGCTGCCGTCCATGAGCGGAACTAGGGACAACGGTGTGACACAACCAGCGCCCGAGATCAATGCTCTTGGAGAGCACGACTTCAGATGAACCTTGCCTGATACGATCGCAGGCCAAGCAACGCTCAGGGCCCCGATGAGTTTCGGCGTCATCTGGTCCAATCTCGGGCGGATATCGGCGCGCAAGTCAACTGGATGGTCAAACTTCCCACGCTCCTCGGAGTCCCATTGGGCGAACAGCATGTATTGGATCTCCTTACCCGCCTCAACCTGCAGTCGGAAAAAGTGGACCACCCAGTCCGGGGAGAGGTTGGCCTGAGCTGCTCGCAAGCGAATGTCATCCAGCAGTTGCTGTTCTCGAGCCGGGTCTTCGATTGGCGCACCAGTGTTCCATTTGGTTTGCGCAACCTGAGTCATAAGAGTGAGGCGAGCGGCCATCAACGCCTGAACAGTGGCCAAGGCCTCCGCCTGTGTGCGATCGATGTTCTCCGCCTTTCCTGCGCTCAGCGCACATGCGGATGGAAGCAGGTGTTGGCCGTCAACGGGGGTGGCGGCGGTGGGGAGGATAAGCGCCAATGATGCAGAGCCTGTAAGGATCATTTTCGAGAGCGTACGAACCAGGGGAACTCCTTCTGATATCTGCCATAGGTGAAAGCTGGCGCCTCTGGCGGGCCAGGTTTTGGTGAACCGTTGAGATTGCGATCGCACCTCTGCAGCCTGCGTCCCGCCGTGTTGACTTGAGCTTGCGTTGGCGGCTCTCCGTGCATGCATCGCAATTACATGGCAAGTCCGATGGCTCTATTCTCCTCGGGCGAGGCCAGCCATATGCCATATTTAGCTGCAGCGGCAAAGACGCCCTGCATCGTTTCCATCGTCGGCGCAATCATCACCTCTCCCTCGGCGATCGGCTGCGCCAAGGCCTCGAAGAACGAGAAGAGCTCACCGCCCGTGACACTGATCACGTCCGCAGGCGTGGTGCCTGCTGCTCGCAAGGCGTGCTTCGAGCCGCCTGGGATTGAGACTGCTTCACCCTCAGCAATGGTTTGCCAGGCACTACCGTTCAGGCCCTCCACATAGATCGATACCTGTCCCGATATGATGAAGAAAATTTCAACGTCGCGATGGCTATGGAGCGGAATCTCGCAACCCTCTGGAAGCTCGCCCCTTATCAGGGCGATCTTGTTCGCTCCCTCCTGAGGCCTTACTAGGAATTGCTGAAGCACGCCCAAAACTTGGTAAATCTGTTCCCGAGATGCGGCCACTGCCTGACCTTCCCTGCTTTTGAACTCCGACAACCAAGCCTCCTTTTGTGTTCATACAACTGTCACAAGAATGCAGGCACAGGCGTCGTCAATTTTGCCTAAAATAGCTAATTTTTGCCTTTTCCCCGGCATCATTGTGCCCGCAGCCGAAATCAAATGGCTGAATACTCCGCAACAGCTACATCTCGAAATACCCGCTGCCCGGCCGGAGAGAGCTTTTTACAATTTCGCCATCGCGTTTCTTCGAGCTCCCGCCTGCCTACCTGGCACCCTACTCATCGAGCGAATGAAATAACCTCACCTCCTACAACTTGCCCTCTGCGGGGCATCATGTGCGAGACAGCGTCCGATGAGGAGCATCGCTCTTGAGCACGAACCAAAATTATCCGGATACGAGTTGGGCGTTCGCGTATGGCGTACTTAGCGAGCTTGATGGATCGCTCGAATATCTGCTTTCCAGGGGAAACCCCAATTCCATGGTCCCGCACTTCGACGCGCACCGCGGCGGCTCGCGGCCGTAGATATTGTTCGTCTGGGCAGACTAATGTGAGTAGCTTCCACGTCTCAGGCAATAGCACCAGCTTCCAATTTGGCTAAGTATGGCTCCCGAGGTCTCATCGCTCAATGCCTCCATCTCTCCTGGGTTCGAATTGCTGTGGCGATACTGCCGCCCCCTGGGGCTTGAACTTGATCCTGTAACTGAGACGCGCCGCGCCGGATGGAGGAGCGGGATGGTATCTGCACCCGATGATCACTAGGTGATAGTTCCAGCGCACACGAGCCCTAGAATCGTCTACTGTATGTGCGCTGGCAAAAAACTATGGCTCGACTTATACGTCGAGCTGAGTGGGCTTATGCTAAATTCCTTGTTTTCAAATTTCACCATCACACATATTGATTTCAGTCTCGTGTCAGTGGGAAGTTGAAAGCAAGGCAGCTCTAACATGCCCCGGAAAATAATCGCGCGATTCGATAAATTCCAAGTGGATAGGTAACTTTCCGTGACACTCCTAGCGCTCCGGTTATAGAGAATAGGGAGATGGCCTCACAGAGCAACAAGCAACATTCAGAGGTGTTCGGCCCCCAATACATCGACAGACTATATGGCTATGCGATGATGCTTACGAGAAATCGAGCAGAGGCGGAAGACCTCGTTCAAGAAACCTATCTGCGCGCCTTCAAGGCGATTGATCGCTTGCGTGAGGATAGCAACCTGAAGAGCTGGCTCTTTACCATTCTGCGCAATGTATGGCTCAATCAACTACGCCATGGAAGAGCTTGCCCCCCGATGGTCGACATGGAGGGGAACGGCAGCACAATGGACGCGATCCCGGGACAGGCACGCGACTCCTACCAAATCCTCGCAGCCAATGAAGACGTTGAAAGTGTTCGCTCCGCGATTGGCTCGCTATCAACAGAGTTGCGAGAGATTATCTTGCTCCGCGAATTTGAAGAGCTATCTTATAGAGAGATCTCGGCCATCCTCGGATGCCCAGCGGGCACAGTGATGTCTCGCCTGTCTAGAGCGCGAGCCAGGCTTCGCATCCTACTCGGGAACACTTCGATGAAGCAGTCCATGCCGGAAAGAGGAACAAGGAATGATTGACTGCGGTGACCTCGGCATCACGATCCATCTGCTCCTCGACAATGAGCTAGTCGGCGGCGAACTGGAACAAGCGCGCGTGCATCTGGGAGCATGCAAATCTTGCCGGGTAAGGCTACAGGAGGAGGAGGCACTATCGAAGCAGTTGCGGCACGCCTTCGTCCCGCTTGTTGCGCCCAAACCGTTGCGAGATCGCATACTATCGCTCACCCAAGCCTCCACGGTCGGGGGTGTGCCGACCGGCGGAGATCTTCCTCGCGAGCATCCCTCGCAGCACGCCAGCCACAGGCATCGCCCCATCGGCCTCTCATCAGGCCGTATAGCGCTGGCAACCGCGACTCTCACGATGGTTGTCGGCGGTCTACTCGTTGTGACGAAGGCTTGCCGCGACAGCTCCACAGACCTCTGATCGCTTTCCAACGGTTAGCAAGGGTCTCTGGAGGAAGCCTGTTTCAATTCGGCGGAATGAACGCGACGGCATGACCGCAGCTTGGCCACATGGACAAAGCTGCGGTCATATTCGCGCTCTCGTCTCGGCCACCCGGTTTTAATCGCTTAGGCCTGCCACCAGGCCACAGCTACGGGGAAGGGCGTCCGCCACGCTTCTTTCTCCCTCTCGGCTAACGGCCACTCCAATGTAACGAGATACGGCGTCGAGAATACCCAGTACCCTGCTTTGAAATTTTATCTGTGATCGATGGCAGAGCTGCAGTGGAAATGAAAGAACCCGGATCGGCGAAGATCGAGGATCGATTCGTAACGAATATCATGCAAAGTCGTTAGACTCTCTTCTTTGCGGCTTCATTGTGGGAATAATCGATAGGCCTCTGTGTTCCTGCTGTCATGGAAAACACGAAGAGAAGCATAGACACTGTAAAAAACCCTCCCACGATTGAGCCGGATTTCAAAGTGGAGACGCGCAAAGGGGGGATATGGTTCCTCATTCTGGAGGCCTATGCGAATATTCCCCCCTTGGGGATCAGAATGCTTTGAAGATGCACATGGCCACCCCAATCTCCCAGCTAGGACTGGGAAGGCGCTGGCTGTCTCGCATGGGGGCTCATGCCGCCAGCAACTCACGCAGGGCTGTTCGCGCTTGTGACAAGCGCGCCACAACGGTTCCCACGGGACAGCCCAGAACTGTAGCAATGGAGTGATAGGAGAGATCTTCGAATTCCCGAAGCAAGATGACCTCACAGTACGGAACGGGCAGGCTCCGGACCGCGATTCGCACCTGCTCATCCTCGATCCCGCTCGCAGACGCATGGTGCAAGCCTCCAGGATATCCAACAGCAGAGTGCGGCCCTCTTCTCCTGACGGGAGATTCATCACTCTTCGGATGGCTTCGCCCAACGTCATGAAGCCAGATATCGCGCAAGATTGCGAAGAGCCCTTTCTTGGCGTTGCCGCCTCCCCATGGATTGCCGATCAGCTGCAAGGCACGGGCATAGGTCTCTTGCACCAAGCCTTCGGCATCTTCAGGATTACAGGTTAGGAACAGCGCGTATCTGTACATTGCATCAACGCATTCGATGCAATGTGTTTCCGAGTCACTGGTTGTGTTGTATTTCGTTTGCATGGTCGGTGGTCCTTTTAAGAGACAAGCTCCCCACACATGGCCAGAGCATCTGCCATGCGCTCAGGTTGTGTCTTTCAAACGATGAATTCCGGTCAGTGTTTTATGCGGGTAGTCTCATATCTCCAGAAAACCCCGCCTTACCGCGATTGCCATTGCATGGGTGCGGTCATTCGCCTTGAGCTTCTTCACGAGATTGCTAATATGAAAATTTACGGTTGTCTCCGCAATGCCCAAAATATCTGCGACTTGCTTGTTCGCGTGCCCGTCTCGAATCAAGGCCAGGACTTCGAGCTCGCGAACTGTGAGATGCTCGCCGCCCAGGTGCATTGCTATTTTTGCCGCTACCTCTGGCGGGACGCAGCGTCCACCATCATGTACTGACCGGATGGCAGCGAGGATCTCCGCCTTCGGCATACTCTTGAGCATGTAAGCCGATGCGCCGGCACGCAGTGCCTTTCGTATCTCGACGTCACCTTCCGATGTGGTCAGCATGATGATGCGCGCGCTTTGGAACTCTCTGCGAATGGCCTTCAGCGCCGCAATGCCATCCAGACCAGGCATCCGAAAGTCCATAAGCGTGATATCAGGCCGATGGGTTCTGAATGCGGCTACCGCTTCACTTCCGGAGATAGCCTCCGCCACAAGGTGTAGATCTGGCTCTGAGGTGATCATCGAGTTTAGGCCCTCTCTGAAAATGGGGTGGTCCTCAACGCTCATTACTCGAATTCTCTTTGGGCCCTCCACAACTTGTCTCCATCGTTGTCACGCTTCTTGGCATGGCAATTACCCTGCTGGCTGGTTTCAGCATAGTAGTTTTTAGTGCTGGCGGCCTGTCATCCTAGAGAAATCTACAGGCATGAATTCGCAGTTGTTAGTAGCCCTACCGGATCCGCTGTCGGCACGGCTCAGATGCGTCTAGCAGCTCCGCAATGCGCGCGGAATATATTTTGTCCTGGTGTGTCCCATGGACTAGCTAGTCACGTAACAGGACCGACATGGTCTTTGCCGGATGTTGGTTTGTTGGAGAACAGGTAATAGGGCTTCTTTCATGACCTTCAGCGCCGACCCAACTTCGGCAGCTAGGATGTCCAGATAGAACAGGCCTCGAACGCCGTCCCGCCCTGGCAGCATGGACACCCGTCTGGATCGCGGTGGAACATCCCGCTCCTGGGCGTCCAAATTCCACCCCAGAAGAATCTGCCGACCTGCCCTCCGCAGCTTCCTGGCGTTATAGAAGGAAGCTGCGGAGGCTCATCATTTGCATCGTTATCGCTGTGGATCGGGCAGGGTCAGCGTAAGTTGCGGATCACCCAGCAAGCCGAATTTGCTCTGGAAATACGGCACCACCGAGTTCGCCAGGACCTTCCGGATGTCATCCATCTGGCTACGCGCAACGGCGGTATTCACGTGGTAGCGGCGCGCGTAATCCGTCTGATCGTTCGCGATGTTCTTCTCCACATCGTGAGCGACGGAAAGATTCGCGTCACTACCCTTGTCCGCTCCGTAGCCCAACTCCGCCACATGCGCGCGGTTCTGCATAATGCCGGCCACGGCCTCGTTGATGATGACGCCGACACCATTTTCCAGATGACGGCGTGCGATATCGTCGCCCACCGTCTTTGATAGACCTGAGAACCCGAAGATCGCATGGCCGCTCTCGTGCGCAAAGGTGCCTATGTGCTTGACCAGCGTCTGGTCACTCACGACTCCCGTACCGCCCGTCAGCATCTTCTCGCTCAGGTGGACCTGGTGTCCATCCCAGAACGACGCCGAGTGGTCCTTGTCGCCGCGCAACATGACATAAGGAACCTTGTACGCCGCGACCGCCTCTGCCTCCGCCGTGCCCAGCCAGCTCATCTTCGCGAGGAACAGAAAAGCTGCCGTCTCGTCCGCGACGTCCTTCGCATTGCCCTGCGTGTTCGGATGCCCTACTATCGCCAGCATGTCCTTCTCGGAGAGTCGCGCAACAATCTGTGCGCGCACGACCGCCGGAACGCCAGGGTCCCGCAGCAGCGTGGCGTAGAATTTTCGCTGGGCCTCGTCCTTCACGTCGCCAGTCGCGTGGCCAAGGCGTAACAGAGTCTCTTCAAGCCCCGCACTCCCCGCGACCGGGATGCATCGAGCCAATCCCGCCTTCGTCATACCCTGTGCTTCCCCGCAGAGTTCCCGGTCGATCGGGCTCACCGCGAAAAAGCGGACAGCCTCGCGCACGACGGGGTCCGGGCTTTCAACAAGCGATTGCAGATCATCTTCGGTGATCCAGTCCTTCTTGTGTTTCTTGAGCTCTTCGAAGTGAGAGAGCAACACCTGTGCAGCCGACTTCAGGTTCGTCGAGGTGCCGACCGACTGCGCCGTGGGTGTCTGCATTGGAAGCGGCGGCTTCTCGCTCGCCCACACCGGGCTCTGGCTGTAGAAGCCACACACAACCGCGTACGTCAGCATCGATTTGGCGAGCGATCGGAAGCAAGCGCGCGTCGTCCTGCGCCCTCGGGGCGCGAATAGGTACAGTTTGTTCGTCAAAGTCTTTCCTCCTGGTCGTCCCTGCGTCGTTGCGCTGCGTCACCCTCTCGGGTCACGCAACACGTTCGCGTGGGAGCACTGCCATAACCCGGCCTAGCCGAGGATATTCCCCTCTGTCTCTCGCCATCTCCGCCGAGCGGGGCCGGGTCGATCTGGGTGGACTGCCCTTCTGTTGCGTTGGCAAGGCGCGGCGAACTCAGGGCGTACGTTCAATCCCGAGACTTCGCCGGCCTCGCTCTATGCCATCTGCAGCGCCCTACCTCGACGACCTGGCGATGCTGTGCGCCGCTTCGACGATTACCGCAGTTACCGCATCCGGATGTGACAGCATCGGCACATGACCCGATGCCAGCCAAGTCGCCTTCGCGTGGATCTTCTCGGCTTCGGCCTTATAGAGTGCCGGGTCGATCATCTGGTCCTGTTCGCCTGCGATCAGCCAACTCGGCTTCGTCTTCCATGCTGCGGCGGAGACAGGCTCGTCAAAATTGGCTGCTCTGATGGGTCCCTGCGTCACAGCTAGCAGGTTCGACTCAGCGGCCGGAACGTCAGGGGCGAAGTGCTTTGCGATGTCCCCGGGCGAGAGGGTGAGATACCCGGAGGAGTCCGCGATCGGGTGCAGGAGGCCCGGCGGGGTAGGATATGGCTTGCCCATCTCGCCTGCGGACTGTCCCTCGCTGGGAGCGAATGCCGAGACATAGACCAGGGCTTTGACCCGATCGTCCACGCCGGCTTCGGTGATCACAACGCCAGCCCAGGAATGTCCGACGAGGATGATCGGACCAGTCTGCGCAGTGATCGCACGCTTGGTGGCGGCAACGTCGGCCGCGAGGGACGATAGGGGAAGTTGGACTGCCACGACTTTGAGGCCTTGGGCCTGAAGCAGCGGGATCACTCTATTCCATGACGAACCGTCTGCGAATGCACCGTGGACAAGAATGACAGTGGTAGGTACGGTTTGCGCGAATGCGGGCCTCGAGTACGTGGCGCATATTGCGGCGAATAACAGCGTGAGTTTCAGAGACCAAACCTTGAACGATTTCATTTCACTCTCCTGGCAGATGGTTAGGGTTGACACGACACGAAGATGCACGGGAGTTGCTTTAGGAAGCGGCTCCCACCGTTTCCTGGGGCGCCATAGAGTACTGCGCTCCTGTTCTTCTCTTAGGTGGCTGAGTAGCGCTCCTTGCTGGCGGTTGGACACAGCCACGTCAATAATTGACGGGAACATCCCTATCCGAAATAGCGGAGAGCGGTTCTAGGCTGCGTGGGAAGTCTTTTTTTGGGGGGTATCGGTGAGCCGTGGGCAATCGCAGTCCCTCGTGGATGGTGGCAGCCTTCAACTCACTCGATGCGTTTGCAGTGGTTCGATTCGTGCGCATAAGACCCGGGACCTAGGCTACAGTTGCGATCCTACATGCTGAATTCGAAAGCAAGGTAAGAGGCGTTTGCGTGCCAGGGGATGTTGTGAAGGTTGCTCTAGACATCACAAGCGAGCCCATTCTGTGCCCTCATGAGTTTCTCCCCCTCGTCCTAGTGTTTATGGCTGAGTAGGCTGAAGCCCAGAACGGCCAGGACGATCCCAGCTACGGCTACATACAGCCAATCCCGTTCGATCGCATACCCGATCCCAACGCAGACGACACGAAGCATAGGGGTTGCGATCAGCAGGAGGATTCCGAGCTGCACTATTGCCAATGCGTGCCCATGGAATGCGCCCATCGCAATTTGCGGAACGAACCGCAAGGCATCCGGTTCGCCGATAAATGAGTGAAAGGCTGCGGGAGCTGCCCTATGGCGGAGCAACAACAGAACACCGCCAACGAAGATCACCATACCGGCCCCCGCCGTGGTCCATCGGAGGACGGCGGTCATGCTCCGTTTAATCGATTCGTACGCATCTATCGGTTCCACGATCTTCATGACAATTTCCCAGTCAGCCCGTTGAAGATCATCTCCGCTCCAAGCAGAGCAATCACAATCGCAAAGATGATGCGCATGGGCCTTACCCTTGCTGTCTGCAAAACGCGCGCCCCGAGCAATGATCCAAGAAGCACACCGATCGTCACGGGCATGGCAACGGCGGGATTGATGTAGCCCCGGCGCAGGTATACGCCAGCGCTTGCGACTGCGGTCACGCCGATCATGAAATTGCTGGTCGCCGTCGAAACCTTGAACGGTATTTGCATTGCCCCATCCAGCACTAGGACCTTGACCGCGCCCGAACCAATCCCAAGCAGTCCCGAGAGTGTCCCTGCCCCGAACATCAGCCCGAAGCCCAATGGCACCCTCCGGGCGGAGTAAGGCAACAGCTTTCCTTCGTGCGGATAACTTCCGACTAGCCGGAGCTTCGCGGCAAGTGCATCCGGCGCGCGACCTGTGGTGTCCTGCTTCCTGGACCCCATCGAGGAGGAAGCCGAGTAGAGGAGCACCCCGCCAAACAGTATGGCGATCCACTTGGTCGGCGTGCTCGCTGAAAGAAACGCCCCGCAGATTGCGCCGAGGGTGGTTGCTATCTCGAGAAATAATCCAAGCCGCGTGTTGGAGAATCCCTCCTGTCTATGTGCGGCCTGTGCGCCGGCGGAAGTGCCGATGACCGAGATCAAAGACGCTCCAATGGCGTAGTGCACATCGACATGGAGGCCGAGGACGAGCATGGGCACAATGACCACGCCGCCCCCCAACCCCGAAAGCGAACCGAGGAATCCGGCAGCCAGAGATCCGCCCCATGCCAACGCTGCGAACTCGAGTTGAGTCATTCTCCTCCTCCACTCGAACGCTCTGGAGACCTACGCCTCATATCTCGCCATGCTCTAGCGGACAAGTCCGCTGGATTCGATTTGTAGCTCCGCGGCCTTAGCGAAGATCGCGCTCAAATGGGCTGAGGGGTGAACCGTATCGGCGAACATGAACGATTCAGCTGCGTCTGGCGTTGTGAATGTCGCGGGGGAACAGAACAATGACTCGCCGAAGAACGTGGGGTTCTGCAGGCTCAAGGCAGTAGCTTTCCCGATCTGGGCTTCCAGGTTGCAAGCCATGCCGGTGTTCGACACCTTGAATCCGAACTCCTGGAAGTTTGCGACCACGTTGTCGATGATGCCGAAGCTGTCGAGCACGACAATTTTGTCGAGTTGATTCTTGCTCTTCAGTTGACCCAGCAGGGTCGAGTTGAAGAGCTGGGAGATCTGGGTGAGCGACTGGCCGTGGTCCGCACTGGAGACGCCCTGCGGAGTGGTGCCAATGTCGGGGAGACTCATCAGGACTACGTGTGTCGCGCCTTTTGCGATGACAACCTCGACTACGTCGGCCAGATCTAATGCCGACTGAGCGATTGCCTGCTCGGCTGCCTGGAGTGCGGCAGGGGTGCCTACCTGTTCGGCGACCGCCAAATTGAAGAAGATATCGTTAGCTCCTCCGTTGATGATGACGAGCTGATTGGGATGGAACCGCTGGTGTTCGGAGAGATACCGGTTGAGCTGCTCCGTGACTGGGATGGTGGTCTCCTCAGAGAAGTCGGCATTCGGAGTTCCGGCGGCCGCATGATTGATGCCAGGCTGCAATGCGACCCGAGATCCGCCTTCGGCGTAGTCGAGGCCGCCAGATGGCTTGAGTGGTTCTCCGAATCCTCCCTGAAATGCAGGCAGGAGCACGTCCCCATAGGTGCAAGCAATGTCTTGTACATAGACTTTGGAGGGGTTGGTGGTGAACTCTCCGCCGTCGAATTTGGCTTTGGCGAATTGCTGATATGTGCCGGTATCCAGCAGGCTGTCCCCGAATGCGACTACCTGCAGCTTAGCGCCACCCGGTGGGGTTCGTGCGGTCGAGTCGAACTGGCAAGCGGCGTGTAGCGATGTGGAACTGAGGACAGTCGCGATCAGGATTGCCGCGATGGAAAGCATCGCTCTATGGGGTGGGGTGGATTTTGTGACGGTCTTCTGGTATTTCATAGCGTTGATTCCTTAGTCTTGGGGAGGGGCACAGACATTTCGCATTCTGGGCGCGTGGCCACACATGACTCATGCCGACTCTGCCCCAGTGTTGAAGTGGGACAGAGTCGTCATGAGCTGAGTGGATCGGGGAGGCTCGATCTTTCGTGGAGAGTGACAGAACGCCTAGTTCGGTTGGCTGGTGATCCGAAGGTATGGCTTGACTGTTCTGTAGCCAGGGAATGCGGTCGTAGCCTCTTCGTCGGGGACGGCCGGTGTAATGATCACGTCATCTCCTTGTTCCCAATTGGCTGGCGTGGCTACTCTGTGCCTCGCTGTAAGCTGCATCGAATCGAGTACCCGAACGATTTCGTCGAAATTGCGACCCGTGGTCATCGGATAGGAGAGCGTAAGCTTGATTCGCTTGTCGGGTGAAACGATAAAGACAGTGCGCACCGGCGCGTTCATTGCCGGAGTCCGGCCTTCGCTGCTCTCTCCCGCGTCTCCTGGAAGCATGTTGTACAGTTTCGATACTTCAAGGGTCGGGTCACCGATTACCGGGAAGTTGACGGTGTGACCACTCACCTCTTCGATATCCTGGGCCCATTTGCGATGATTCTCGACGGGATCGACGCTCAGTCCGATGACTTTTGTCCCTCTGGCTGCGAACTCGTTCTCCAACGCAGCCACGGCCCCTAGTTCGGTCGTGCATACAGGCGTGAAATCTTTAGGGTGTGAGAACAGGATGGCCCAAGTGTCACCGATCCACTCATGAAAGCGGATCGTACCGTGTGTGGTTGAGGCTGTGAAATCAGGGGCAATATCGTTGATCCGTAGTGACATCGTGTGGCCTTTCAGTTGTGTCGTAGTTGTGGCGAGGATCTGTTCGTATCAACGCAGGTGAGTCAATGACGCCGTTCGTGCCGCGCTGCATCGATGAATCCTCGCTGTGGGGGAAACACCTCTTCTCCCCATTTATTCTCGTCTTTGGTGAACAGCGATCGGCCATCGGCGCTAACGGAAATGGATGATCCGTGGAGTGTGTGGCGGCGAGGTGTATGAGGGGATGCGAATCTCGTGAGGACGAGCGACGCTGTCAGCGCGGAAGGCCAATCTCCATCCCACTGTAGGTTCCCGTCTGCTCTCATCAGGGCAACGACCCCGCGAACGAGAGCCACGACTTGATCGATGTCTCTCGAAGTGCGTTTACGTCTCAGATTGAAACTCTCTCATGGTCATGAGAGGCCGCCCGCGCCTGGAGACGCGGGCGGCTGGTTGTTAGTAGCCAATGGTGAATCGTGCCCGTTCGTGAGTCGGAATTTCGAGCTCGTCAACGATAGCGATTGCGTAGTCCTCCATCGAGATGCGACTCTGGCGATCCGCATCGCTTACGAGCTCGTCGTTGCCAAGGCGGAACTTCCCGGTGCGCTCGCCCGGCTGAAAGAAAGCCGCAGGGCTGAAATAGGTCCAGTTGATGTCCGACGCCCGCAGCATGTCCAAAGCTTTTCCATGGGAAGTCGCGAGGGGAACATACGGGGCTGGGAGATGGCCGGAGGCGAGCAGGGTCACTCCCGGCGCTACTTCGAGCGAGCCGGCGCCGCCGACAACGATGAGACGGATATTGCCCGCCTTCTTGACCGCTGCAATTTGGCGTTCCGTTACCCCGATCAGCGCGTCAGTATCATCCGGTGGTGGGTTGTAAGCGCTGATGACCGCGCTGGCACCAGAGATCAATGACGCAATCGTATTCACGTCGCTGAGGTCGTCCTGCTTTGCAGTGACTTCAGTTGGGATCTTGGATGTGTTGCGTGCGATCGCAGTTACCGAATGGCCCCGCGAAACGAGCTCCTTGAGGATGCGGCTTCCACTGTTGCCTGTTGCTCCATACAGTACGACGTTCATTGTTCGCTCCTTGAGTTGTTCATAGTTCGGTTCATCGGTGGAGAGGGCATAACTGCGCCGGTCGGCGGGGCCCTCCCCGTGTAAAGTCAGAGGTTTTGGTAGTCAAGGGGGCGACGCTTGAGCGAGAGGTATTGATGGACCATTGAGACCGCCGTCGCCCCCTCTCCCACAGCCGTCGCAACTCGTTTGATGGAGTTGTGGCGAACGTCTCCGGCAGCGAAGAGTCCGGGCATGCTGGATTCCCGGAGCATTGGTCTGCGGCCGTCCAGCCAAAACCCGATAGGCGGTTCCATCCCTTCCAAGTCGTCTCCGGTCAGGATGTAGCCCGCACTGTCTGTATAGAGTGGGCCGGGCGTTATCCAATCAGTTCGAGGACGTCCGCCGATGCACACGAACACACCTTGCGTCTTCGCGCATGTTTCCTCTCCAGTGAGACAAGACTTATAGGTGATTCCCGTTAGGGAGTCTCCGCCCTCTAGACTGGTCAGGACGCTCTGCGTTCGGACTTCGATTCTCTCGGAATGCTCTATGCGTTCCAAGAGATATGTTGAGAGAGTGTCTTCGAGATGTTGCCCACGAACGAGCAGCGTGACCCTCTCTGCATAGGCGGCGAAGTGTAGAGCCGCTTGCCCAGCGGAATTCCCCCCGCCCACGATGAACACGTGCCCTTCGGACAGCACCGCCTCGCTCGGACCTGCGCCGTAGAAAAGGCCGTGATTCAGGAAGCGCTCTTCGTTCGGGAGGCCTAGCTTGGCGTATTCGACACCCGTGGCACAGATCGCTGCTCTTGTGACGATCTTGCCCCCGCCCGCCAGATGTCCGACCAGGGAGCCATTGTCGAAGCCAAGGCCGATCCCTTCGGCTGTGACGATGATCTCCGCGCCGAATCGCTGCGCCTGTTGTCGCGCCTTCGTGGAGAGTTCCCACCCGCTGATCCCATCTGGGAATCCCAGATAGTTCTCAATGCGCGATGTGCTGGCTGCTTGCCCCCCGACGGCAGAGCGTTCGACGACGATCGTCCTGAGGCCTTCTGATGCCGCATATACGGCGGCGCTCAACCCGGCCGGTCCCGCACCGCAGATCGCCACGTCGTAGTCTTGGTGCTTCGGCTCGCGAAACCAGTCGAGCGCGGCGGCCAGATCACGGATAGTCGGCCTGAATAGCACAGAGCCTTGGCTCAGCACGCAGATTGGAAGTCGGGCATCTGACAGGCCGCTCGCCCCGAGTCGCTTTGCTTCCTCGTCAGAGTTGAGCTCCGACCATTCCACTACGACTCCGCTGCGCGTTAGGAAGTCCCGCAGTTGGTAGGCTTCCGCCGAATTGTACTTGCCATATATCTTCGCGTTTGGAGTGACCATTTCAGCTTTCCTCTCTATCCCTGCGGGACGTTTAGCCAGGCAAAGTCCGGAGTCGCTAACCCTCGACTATGGGCCGGTATTGCATCTGCCCAAATCGCACCGAAAGGAATGTCTGCATCAAAGCGATGACCAGCCCCACGCAGACGGCATTCACCGCGAGCTGGATCAGGAAGCCTCTGATCGTGAAGACAACTTTTGGTGTGCGGGAAAGTGGAACCACAACACCGCTCATGAAGACGTGGACGGCTATACCGAAGAGGAGCCCAAAGGCTACTGCGTCGTGTGAGACGGAGGGGAACGAGACGCTTGCGGCAAAATAGGCTGAAGAGACCGCAAGTGCGATCGAGAAGTGAAGTGCAAGGCCGACGAACGCAGTCTTCAGGCCTCCCTCAAAGGAACGGTCGCCGAGCGCTCCGCTGGCGATGAACTGTAGAAGCGTTCGCGGGGGCATTCCCTGGGCGGACGTGATGACCATGGTCGTCACTATGTCGATGACCGCCGACGTGCATCCGCTGATGATGATGATTGCTGCAGTATTCATGTGGAGTTCTCCCGCCGCTGGGGCTAGATCGGGCAGCAGACCGCGGCGTCATAGGCAGCGGTCTGCGTCCCGGGTTATACGGTGCGGATGAGTCCGAGCTGGGTGAGCGCGGTGACGCCGTCGTCGAGTCCGATCTCCTCGACGATCTTGCCGTCCTCAAGACGCAGCACCGTGGTTCCGGTGAAGTGCATCTTGCGGCCTGTCGCGGCGGGCAGCGATCCTGCCAGGAAGTCGGAGAACGCGGGCCCGCTGTGCGTGCCGCCGCCGACCCAACGGCCAACGACGAGGTCGCCCTCGGCGATGAGGTCTGCCGCCCCGCCGAAGCTGAGGTCCGGGAACGCGGCGCGGAAGTCGGTCATGAACGCCTTGATGTCCGCGTGTCCGCGGCGGGGCTCGTGCAGCGAGTACTGCAGGAGCATGTCAGGGGCGGCGAGTTCGTCAACGATGCTGAGGTCGCACTTGGGACCCCAGAAGCTGGTGAACCAACGGCCTACGATGGCTTTGTTGTCTTGTTCTTTCGACATGGTCTTTTCCTTTTGCAGCGGGTATGGCGAAGGCCAACATGGCTCTCGTCTCTCTGCATCTCGAAAGCTATTCCCATGCAAGACAACCAACACTCCGTATCTTGCTTTCGTATTCACTTTCATCGTTTGTTTACGGTGCCGAGCAGGGCGACGGGGGATCTATTTTCTCGACGGGCCGACCATGGAGCGCAAGTTAGGTTGCAAGTTGCAGCAGGGCCGGGCCGCGTCAATTGATCAAGGCTGCAGCCTGAGCCGAACACTGCGACGGATCCTGTCGTCGCAGCGTTCGGGCCCACGCAGCAGTGGGTATAAGTAGTCCGCTAATTGCCTAGGCTAAAGGCGTATATCTTGTTGTTCCCGATGCCGTTTGCCGTCGGGTTCAGGGCTGTATACCCAGAACCCCAATAGACCACGCCATTCACGATAGATGGGCTGCCAACGACTGATCCACCGCTCGCGAAGCTCCACAGGATTTTTCCCGATGCTGCGTTCAAGGCATACATCGCTCCCGAGAAAGAGCCAGCGTAGACCACTCCGTTGGCAACACTGGCGGCTCCCATGTCGATGCCTCCTTTTGTGGGGTCCGCTGTCTGCCAAACGATTTGCCCAGTCTGTGCGTTCAGTGCTGCCCATGATCCCCAGGTGATGGCCTGCCCACTAGGACTGAGGCTATAGGACGCCTGGGTGAAGTTCGCGATAGGCACATAGATGTTGTTCCCATCGGAGGCTGTCCCCCACATGATGCCTCCCAGAAAGCTTCCCGGGCCAACCAGAGTACTCCAGCGGACGGCGCCGGTATCTGGGTCCACCGCCCAATAGACTCCGCTTTTCTGGCCGAAGCCGACAATATTCCCCAAGAGGTTCGGGCCTGCCCCGGGAAAGTCGAAGTCGCGGCCAGGAGGCGTGGGACACGGAGTCGCACCGGGAGCCAGTGCGAGCTCACAGTCCGCGTTGGCCGTATCATAGTTTGTGATCTTGTTTGCCCACTTGATCTTACCGGTGGTTAGATCGAAGGCCATGACGCTATCCAGGTGATCATTCGGAGGAGTGCAGGAGCTGGTGTCCCCATCGGACAGGTGTTCCGTCTCGCACTGTTCAATGGCATCCGGCACCGTGTAGTTGTCCCCTGTTCCTACGTAGATTGAGCCTCGGGCTACGTCAATGGCCGGCTGTTGCCAGATCGCCCCGCCGCTATAGCCGTCAGTCGTCCCTCCATTATCGGGAACCGTGTACGTCTTCCACAGTATGGAACCGGTGCGGGCATCTAGGGCTACCAGACTGCCCCGGAAAGTGCAGCATGGATATCCCGGCACAGCCGCCAGCGCTTCCTCATTGGAGGCCACCGGAACATAGACTATGCCGTTATACGCGGTCGGGGAGCCCGTTATCACTGACCCCGGGTGCGGGTCTACTTGAGTGATCCACTTTCGTATCCCACTCGAAGGATCGACGGCAATCACATTTGCTCCATTGTGCAATGCCGTCCTGTTAATGACGTTGTCTCCGACGATTACTTCGTCGGCAAGCACTAGGGGGCTCACCCTGGACATTGAACCGGTTTGCCCGTCATATTCAGAGACTTGGTGCGACCAGACCTGACGCCCAGTGTTGGCATCGATAGCGAAGAGGTTGCCTTTCCAATCGGGAGCATAGACGACGCCATTGGCGACTGTCGGGG
Source organism: Granulicella mallensis MP5ACTX8 (assembly GCF_000178955.2). Taxonomy (NCBI): domain Bacteria; kingdom Pseudomonadati; phylum Acidobacteriota; class Terriglobia; order Terriglobales; family Acidobacteriaceae; genus Granulicella; species Granulicella mallensis. Next base: position 4,774,749 of record NC_016631.1, read on the forward strand.
TTGCCGAGACGTCTCCGCCCGTTGTGAAAGTCCATTTCACCTTGAGGCCTTGCACATTGGTCGCGTTGATCACAGTTTCAGCGGGCTGTTGGCGATTGTCGCCGAGACTCTGTCCGGCGGATTGCCAGCTTGCGCTCGTTGAACCAGACGGGGGCGTTGGCGAAACGCTTTGCGCCCTACCGAAATCGCCGGCGATGCAAAACATGGCGACAACGTATACGGCAAACTTAGAACGGTTGCGGATCTCATCGATCTTCATCATTTCTCCTTTGGGTGGTGAAGCGCTAGAGCCTTCCTAACATTCACAACGCGACTGCCCGACTATCGTCCGAATTGCCTGACGATGGCCCGCGCTGGCTCTGCAGATGCATAACAGAGCTCTGCGAGGAATATTCCGCATCGAATAAGTTTTATTAGCTGTAGATTGTCGAAATAATTCGGAGAGGGAAAGGCTTTGGCTGATGCCGCCCTAAGGGATGGCAAAGAGCACCATGACGAACCCACGCCGAGGCAGGAGGAGAACATCGCTGTCGTCGGTCTCGTCCCAAGGGGACAGGCGGATGTCCAGTGGCGGCTAGACCGGCAGCCGCTGAGTCTTTTGTTCGCGGCCAATCACGACCATCTGATAGAAGTTTGATATCTCGCGGAACGACGGGCGTCGTTACTCTTTTGCGGGGTGTCCATCTCTGCCTTACGCGCAGGGTGGCCTTGCCTTTCCTCATGTCCGCTCTAGATGTCTGGGGTTCGAGTGAGGTCGCCGTCCTTAGTCTCCCGCACCATCAGAAGCCCTGCGAACGAAAGCACCGCCGCCGCGGCGAGATAGTACCCCACATACTGCAGACCGTAGGACCTCGCCAGATAAGTCGCGGCATACGGGGCCAGAGAACCGCCCAGAATGCCTGCGAAGCTAAAGGCGAGCGAGCTTCCGGTGTATCGTACAGGCGTCGGGAATAGTTCTGAGATCACGGTACCGAGCGGGCCATAGGTCATGCCCATCAGTGCCAGGCCGAGGCCCATCATCGCCACTGCCCCACTTGCCCCAGCAACGAAGATCTTCGCCATCACAAGACCGAACAAGGCAATCGCTACCGTAATCGCAAGCATCACGCGACGACGCCCACGCTCGGCTAGCAAAGCGGATGCAGGGATGGTGAGTGCAAACAGGGGAATCACCGCCAACTGCATCAACAGGAATTTCCCGCGGCTAAAGCCCAGCACTGTCGTGCCCCACGAAAGTGCGAAGACCGTCATGAGGTAGAAGAGGACGAAGGTCGCGAGGCATATAAGAATGCCCGCGAGCAGCGGCCGCGTGTGACGGCGAATCACCGTCAGCATCGGAAACCTCACCTGCTCCTGGCGATCCAACGCCCTCTGAAAGACGGGCGTCTCGTGAATCGTGAGTCGAACATAGAGACCAAGGAGAACCAGCACAGCGCTGACGAGGAAAGGGAGCCGCCATCCAAAGCGGAAGAACTGCTGGTCCGTGAGCAGGCGCGAGAGCAAGAGGAAGACGCCGCCGGAAAGGAAGAATCCAAGTGGCGCTCCAAGCTGCGGAAACATGCCGTACCATGCGCGTTTGTTCGGCGGGGCGTTCTCGACAGCGAGGAGCACCGCGCCTCCCCACTCGCCTCCAAGACCGATACCCTGTCCGAAGCGGCAGAGCGCGAGCAGCAAGGGCGCTGCGAAACCGATGGTGGAATACGTCGGCAACGCTCCAATCGCGAAGGTCGACAGCCCCATCGTAGAGAGTGCGATGACCAGGGTGGTTTTGCGTCCGATGCGGTCGCCGAAATGTCCGAAGAGCGCGGAGCCGACGGGTCTTGCAAGGAACGCGATGCCGAAGGTCGCAAGCGAGGCAAGCGTTGCGGCAACTGGATCGGACGCGGGAAAGAAGAGCTTCGGGAAGACCAGGACTGCCGCCGTCGCATAGATGTAGAAATCGAAGAACTCGACAGTCGTGCCGACGAGACTGGCGAAGAGTACTTGGCCAGGGCGGTTCTTGGTCGTACTTTGGTTCACTGTCATTAAATTCTCACCCTAGTTGCTGAAGGAAAATCTACGGCAGAGAGACACATGCCTGTGGGTATCTCTCCGCCCTGCCATTCCGCTCCTCGACGATCGCCTGCGAAGGATGTCGCTCTCGTGAGAATCAACAGGTCCAACATCCCCACGGCTGGGATCGGTCGAATACGCTTGGTTTCTATGCGTGCGCCCAGCTCGGCCGTCATTGAGCCGCTGCAGGTCTTACGAGCCCTATTACATTGAGGCACATGACCATTGGTACCTAAGTCTCTGAGTTCCGCGGTCTCCGGCAGATCTCTTCACGAGCGTAAAGGATGACTGGGAATGAATCACCAGCGTATCAGTCTCGACGTCCGGTTTGGTTGGAGTGCCATCTCCCAGAGCGCTGCAAGTAGTTTGTATCTCGAATGAATTCCCTTGTCGCTGCAACTGCTTCGTAAGGCACTTGCTCGCGTGTGCGCCTGAAAGGCCTTTGCCATCCCAAACGAGGATGCCCGCGTTCGGGGTGTCTTCACAATGGCCGCCACCGGCAACGTAGAGCCCCTCCCGTAGATGAAACGAAGTCGCGCTCTGCCCAGCCGAAACGATGGACAGCACTAACGTTGATAGACCAGCCAGCATGGTGAAGGCTACCCGATTGATATTTAGATGAAGGTTCATTAGATTGATCCAGCCTTTCAGGGTTATAGAGACGGTAGTGACCGTCACGCTGTCCGAAACTTGCTTGGCCACATCGTCAGCGAGACTGTTGATGGGGCGAACGACGTCGCAACCCCTTGCATGGGAACTCTGCCCGTCGAGGATTGCAATGCTCTCATTCAAATCAGGGTTCGCCGCCTCCCATGTACCCCGAGGAGCACATGGGAGGCGGCGAACTCGAGCGAGTTATATCTTGTATTTCATCTTTAGGATTTCACCGGCGCGCTCGCCGATGACGACACACGGCCCCATCGGTCCTCCAACAATCGCATGGGGAAGGATCGACCCGTCAGCGATGCGAAGGTTCTCGATTCCATGGACCTTGAGTTCATTGTCGACGACAGACATGGAATCACGTCCCATCTTCGCCGTACACGATTCATGAGAATACGTTGTAGCCGCGTCACGGACGAAACCCTCCAGTTCCGCGCCTTTCAGGTTTCCCGGCATCACTTCGCGCTTGACGAAAGGCCGAAGCTCCGCCGAGTTTCCTATCGCGCGGCAGAGTTCCACTCCAGCCACCGCTGCTTTCATGTCATCAGGGTGCGACAGGATCTGTGCATCGATCTCGACTGGATCGGAGGGATTGGGCCCCGTGATCCTGACCTGTCCACGGCTCTTTGGCTGGACTACGCCGGAAAGCAATGTCCACGCTTCCCTCGGAGGGTTAAATCTTGCGACGGTCTCAGCGCTGCAGATCGGCACCTCTGCTTGGCAAGTTTGTAGATCTGGAGTCTTGAGAGAAGAATTGCTCTTCCAGAAGAAGGTCGCCTCGCCTGCGTTATTGCGCGGAGCCAATGGCTGCGGGTATTCCCAAACGCAACTGATAATTGGATGATCTTGAAAATTCTGTCCCACGCCCGGCAGATGCTGGACCACCGGAATTCCGAATCTCTTCAACTGGGCCTGATCTCCAATGCCAGACTGCATCAGGACCTTCGGCGTATGAATAGCGCCAAGAGACAACACGACCTCGGAGGTGGCGCTTATGCGGCGAATCGTCTGCCCGTGAGATATCTCCACGCCAGTCGCGCGTTTTCCCTCGAACAGAACGCGCGTAACCATAGCGTTCGTAAGCACCGTCAGATTAGGGCGGTCCATGTAGGGGAAAACGTAGGAGCGGAACACCGACTGACGTTTCCCATCCCGCACGCGCAACTCCAGGATCGTAGAGCCGCCATCGCCTTCCATCATGCGTCCGTTCTGGCTTTCGAACGTGGGTATTCCGATGGATCTCGCTCCTTCAACCATGGCGGGAGCGACCGGACTTGGGTTAGGAGCAGGTTGCACAAAAACCGGCCCGCCCGTCCCGCGGTACTTGGGATCTGTCGGCCCATGCCAGTCTTCAATGCGGCGATAGATATCGAGCACAGACGCATAGCCCCAGGCTTTATCGCCTGTCACCGCGGCGAATGAATCCCAGTCATTCCTGTGTCCGTGCGACCATGCCATCGCGTTGATGCTCGATCCGCCCCCTAGCACCTTTCCCATATGCAAAGGCATGGAGCGCCCATTGAGATATGGACTTGGACTGCCTGCGAAGCCCCAATCGCGTTCTGTCCCGAAGTTCCTGGGCCATTGATTGGCTTCCATGACGCTTGGAACGGCGTCGCTTCCCCCGGCCTCAAGCAGAAGCACGTTGGCCTCGGGGTTTTCGGCGAGGCGGCGAGCTACAACCGATCCGGATGACCCTGACCCGCAAACGATGAAGTCATAGTGAGTCTTGAGCGACATCGTTAGCTTCTGTTGGTTGACTTGTACTCTTTTGGAAAGTTCGGTCTGCTCGCCTTCGCTATCGCCCTTTGATTCTTGCCCGGCCCAAACACTTGAGTGGAGCGGAGTTCCTGCAGCCATGCCAATAGCAGAAATACCTGCTCCATAAACGAATTTCCTACGATCCATGCACCCTCAATTCCCAGTTCTTAAAATCGCCTCTGTTGTCCATCGAGCGTAGAGCCGGAGGCCACAGTTGCGATCCTACCCGCTGAATTTAAAAGCAAGAAACAGAGCGTTGTAGCCGAAGGGTCTCGCTTTCGATTTATGCGCATCTGAAAAGTGCGCACGTCAGATTGCAGTCTCCATGCCCGGAGCGATGGCCTTCCCAAGTAGCTAATAGCGGATGGCTGACCATTTCCATCGGTCAATGAATGGGTCCAACCCAATAGCTGTTCACCATGGGGATAACCGATTCGGGGCCGCATCGACGCGGTCCCGAATCGGCTTTTGCCTTTCGCAGGTAGGTTGCGCGGTTAGCTATCGGGCCAAATCGCGATTCGGCGTCGCAATCGAAATAGCCTCCTCATGCTCCCCGCGCGACCTTGCTTTGCAACCGCATCGGCTGTTTTTTCCAGTACGTCAGCGATCGCCACACCCACTCCAAAGGGCCGAACTCAAAATATCTTAGCCATATCGAGCTCCAGATCAGGTTGACCGCCCAGACCGCTGCAACAACATAGAAGAGTTGATAGAACTCCAGCCTTTCGTAGAGCTTGTATGGACCCCACACAAATACAAATTGGCACAGGATACTCGTGAAGATATAGTTGCTCAGGGCAGTTTGCCCCACTGCCGCTACTCGCTTCATGAGTGAGGGCCAGAACCCGCTCTTCACGAGCATGAGTAGCAACGCGGCAGTTGCCAACGCGCCGGGCACTCGAACCAGTTCATATGGAAGAAACAGCCACTTGTCCGAGGTAATCAGGTCAAAGCCGCTCTCACAGGCCTTCCACGCTCCCATAGCAGCCGCGGGCAGTGAGATAAGGAACCCCGCCAGCGCAACCGATGCATAGGTCTTGTATGGCAATCTGCCGGATAGAAAACCATTCCTGGCCAGCCCCATCCCGATCAGCATCATGCCCAGCACGTCGCCAAATCCCAGGGTGTAATAAATCACACTCTGAAACGTGCTTGCATCAGAGGCGTGATGCATCTGTGCTCCGACATATCCTGAACGAGTCAGGTTCAGGTCTGACTCGATGGCCTGTGCGTCGGGCTTCCAGGCAGCCAAGCGGCCTTCCCATGCCTTTTGGTCGCCGATCTGAGCCGCTGTCAGCGCCTTGCCTGACTGCTGAGTAGCCGCGGCGGCGGCGGCCTTGCTGCTCAGGCCAAAATCCTGCAGTGCCACGCCCCCCGAGAAGGGAGACAAGGAACTCACTAGAACCACAAGCGTGCCCGCTGTCAGCAGCGTCCTGGCTTTTAGCTTTCGGCAGGGGTACAGGAAGAGCAGTGCAGTCATCCCGTACCACACGAGAATATCTCCGAACCAGATGAGATATGCGTGCAGCAGGCCGATCGCAATCAGCCACATATTGCGCCGCAAGAAGATGTCCGCCACCCTTTCACCTTCTCCCCGCTCTTCGGCCCGGCTAGTCAGTAGAACGACCCCGGCCCCGAAGAGCATAGAGAACAGTGCTCTCATCTTGCCCTCACCCAAAATCCATCGCACAATCCATACCCAGGCATTGAGGTGTGCGTGCGGGCCGGTGAATGCCGGATGAAGCGTTCCCAATGGAACAAATTGAGTCCATATCGGCAGTCCAAATCCATTTATGTTCATGAGAAGGATGCCCATCAACGCAAAGCCGCGCAGTATATCCATGCTGCTGATGCGCTCCTGTTGGCCTAGCGGCTTCAGGAGATGAGGAGGCCCTGCCAACTCTTCCTCTACGGTGGTTGAGACAACGGGTTTTCTGATTGCGGAAGCTACAACGTGTGCCAAACATGACTCCAGGACAGTTCAGTTGAGAAATAACGTGAGTGATGTGAGGTTCATGCCTAAGGAGGCACTCTATACTGCAGTGCCTGGTTGTTAGGCCGAGCCCCAGAAGGAAAACTATGCGAGCGCACCGCGTGCTGATGTTCGCGGGGATTCGCACTGCGGAGAAATTAGCAGGGTGGCAGGCTCGACACTCTCGTCTTGACGAGTCTCGAGTGAGTATTCCCAGGGGTTCGAGCTCTGATCTCTAGAAAATAAGGAACGATTTCTGGTTTCCACTGGCACCCGGCAAACGTATGTTGCTCCAGGTAAAACACGTGCCTCGGATAAATATTCTTGCGATACGATGTTTTTTTATTTCGTTGGAGAATACCGTCCACCGGTGTGCCGCTGGCGCGAGCATATCGGCGATGGAGCCCGCTCAAGGCGAAAGCCGTACCTCCATACCATTTGCTGACTGAGAAGGATTGGAGAAAGCCAACGACAAACGTTGCAAGATGCTGGTGTGTCATGGGAAACCGTCGCCAGGGTTCCGCCTCATTTGATGACGTTTGCTACAAGTGCATCTTTACCACCAGGACCAGGTCGACTGCTGAGGTCGCAAGCACGAGGGCACCCAGGAGGCATCTCTCCCGCTGGCGATTGAAGGTCAATCTAACCAGTGCCCTGAGGCGTGGGTCTCTTGAGGCAAAGATTACTGAAGTATCCAAGCCCGTCGGGTGGGAGGGCATAGCTTGCCCCTGCCTGGCAGGAGCAACGCCCGGGGTGGGAAGGACGGGCAAAAAATGGCGCCTGCTGGTTCGCAGGCGCCATCGAAGGCAAGGGGCGAAGGCTAGGCAGCCTTCGCCTTTTTCACGTCTTTTGGCTGGGCTTTGACCATACCCTTCTTTGCGACCTGCATCTTCTCCTTGGCGGCGAACTCCTGTTTCACCTTGAGGGCGATGGCGTCGGTGTTCACCTTGTAGACCACCGCAGCGTCCCGCAGGACAGTCGCGCTGTTGCCACGGGCGGCGGCGAGGAGGATGGTCAACTCGATTACGACGCTACCCAGCTTGCTCTCCTCGACTTGACGCAGGTATACGGTAAAGAGTTTGGCGATGGACTCGTTTGCTTTTGTTGATTTGATACCATGTTGCCGGGCGAGAGCGGTGATATGGTTGTCGCTCAACATCCCCGTCAGACGCTCTGTCACGAACAACAGATCGCGTTTCATCATCCGAACAGGCACAGCCGCCGCGATAGCGGCAAGCGTCCTGACACCGATGCTGTAGCTGATGGCTTGCTCGCGCCGCTCTTTCTCTTGCTGCACTTTATAAGAAGTATCGACGTTCGCCTGTTGTTTCTTCGGGTGATGAATGGGACAAGCGGGATTGGCGCATACCTTTTGAACCTGGCCCTTTCCCTCGCCATCCGCGATGATCGCCTCAGTAGTGAACTTGCAGGTTTTGAACTGAGGCCGTTGCGCCTGTTCCTTGTCTTTCGGCTTCTCGGACACAATGGCAACGTACTTGCCACGCGGCACAACGGCACTCCCCTCCTGCGGCTTCGTGTAGCCCGTGCTGATCTGCACCAGCTTGGGCCTAGCCGCGATGGCACTGGCTACATGCGCATCTAGCTTCGCCCGATAGCAGTTCGGGTCTGAGCAAGCGTCCTCTTTACTCAGATCGGAGAAAAGGAGCTTGTTGTGCCCTGTCCGTTTGGGGCAGTCCACACAACTCCCGGCGATGGCAACAAGATGCGCGTCCTTCTTATCGAACGGAGCGTCCTTGAGGACGAGCAGGATGTTCTGCTCAACCCACGTTTGTAGATTGCGAACGGGGAGAAGAAGGCGCTTCGCCTTGCGGTCGCTCGATGCACTCCAATCCTCGCGGAAGCAAGCCTTCAGGGCTCCCTCTTGTTTATCGAGCGGCAACTTCGCCAGCAGCAGCGCATGGCCAAGGCCGATCTCCTCGCGGTAAAACTCGTCTATGACTACCTCGGCCAGTTCGGTCAGCTTCAAACGCATGGCGACGTAAGCCGGTGGTTTGCCGATCTTGGCCGCAATCTGCTCGATGCTGTACTTGTGTTCCTCCAGATCGAGAAGCCCTTTGAAGCTATTGGCCTCTTCGAGAGGATGCACGTCCCGGCGCTGGAGATTTTCGACAAGCTGGGCCTCCATGACCTGCGCGTCTGTCATCTCCCGGATTTCGACGGGAACAGATTCTTTCCCGGCGATCTGCGCGGCGCGGAAGCGCTGCGCCCCGAAGACGATTTCATAGCGTTGGTTCTTAGGCCGCACGAGCAAGGATGCGAGAACGCCCTGCGAATCAATGCTGCTGGCAAGCTCTTTCAGAAACGCTTCGTCGAAGACGCGGCGCGGGTTGGTAGGTGACTCGGAGAGTATAGCGATGGGAAGCTCACGCGGTACGTTGTTGACGATAGCGGTGTTCATGATGACGTGCTCCTTTCGAGCGGTTGCACTGCATGATGGTTGTGGAGCGGACGCGCTTTCCTGCCTCCGCTCCGGTGGGCGGGGAACTTGGGCTAACCACGCATGTGCTCGTGCGGGTCGAAGGCCTCGGAGAAACCTTGCAAGCGAAGGTTGTTGTCCCACTGCCTTGCCAGTCGCTCGTGTTGCATATGCACATCGGAAAGGTGGATGTAGTCACCGTCGTAGATGTATCGGCTCCATTGCTCTATGCCCGCATAGTCGTTCCGGTAATAGAAGGGGTTCAGCTGTGGCCAGTCTGCTAATCCAAGCTCGAAACACATCTCCGGTTTGCATAGTGCGTCGCCATATTGCGCGACAGACAATGCGGGCAAACCGCACGGGCCAGACTCGTCCATAGCGTCGATGACGAGAGGAGCATAGGGCGGGTTTTCAATCTTGAGATAAAGGCCGTGGTTCCAACCTCCGGCCTGTTTGAGGATTGCGAGAATGGTCTGCATTAGGCCACCTGCGCCAGTTCTGCATCGTGCATGGCCGCCTGTTCTTCAGTTGGCGGCTGCAATGCGGCAAGGATGATGGCGGAGGTCTGTTGAATCACTTCCAAGCTCTCGGCCAGCAAGGAAGCGTTACCGTGGTACAGGTGGATGTAATCGGCGGACGAGGTTCCGGTATCCAGACCAACGGCCTTGCCGACAACAAAGGCAATGGCCTCGGCCTCGGTCTCACGCACAACCTTTGTGGTTGTGGTCCGGCGTTCGGCCTTATGCAACAACTCGTGCGCCACTTCATGCACGAGGGTCGCGAACTCCTCGGCCTTCGACTGACCCGGCAGGATGTCGATGCGGCCGCCATAGCTCGTGCCGAGCGCGGGACGAATGTTCTCGGTGAAAACGAGTTCAATTCCCTGCCGCTCGATGAAGGAGAGAAGACGATCCCGGTTCTCGCCCGCATCGCCACTCATCTCACGCAGAGCGGGAAGCTCCGCGCCTTCGGTCTGAGAGACATCGAAGACATAGGCATTGCGAAAGCCGACAAGAACGCGGGTGTTCTGGCGGGTAATGTCCTTTTCCGCTTCCTCGTCCTTCTTGCGCTTGATGCCGATGATGGGAGCCAGAATGCGGATGCCCTTCTCTCCCTTCTTCACCTTGCGGCCTAACTGGTTCCACGCATACAGCCCGGCCACGCGGGTTGCGGTAGGTCGCTGCCATGCGATCTCCAAGACATTGCCAAAGCTGTAGTTATGAAAACGACTCATGGCGTTGAGGTAGGCAGTGAGCGCGTCGCTATGCCCTGCCTCAAGCTGTTCAATCAAACACTTCACGTTGGCAGCGATAGCCTCTTTCAGACCCTTGGGGCGCTCGGTCTTGTGCGCCAACGGTGTGGGGTTTGGGGTCGACGGATGGACGGGGCTGGATGTGGCGATTGCGGTGTTCATGGTTGTCTTCTCCTTAGGGTTGTGGCGCAGTGGCTTAGGCAAGGCGCGAATAATGTTTCGCGCGGTGCCAGTCGAGTACGGGGGTGATGTGGGTTGTGGTGAGGTCTTCCAGCCCATCGCTGAGAAGTTCCACAGGGACATGCCCGAGAACCTCTCCCCAGGTGGGGCAGGAGACGGTGACCGTATCGCCGCAAAAGCCCAATTGCGCGAGGTCTACGGTGTCCTCGCCCAGAAGGTGTTCGCCCATATACACGTTGGCGAAACGCCGCCATGTAAAAGGGTTCGGTGTCTCCGGTGGGTTGGTTTGTGTTGGTCGCATATTGCCTCCCGCTTTTGCGTTTGCACGTCCGCGTTGAAACGCGGCATGTACATGCCGAACGCCCCCTGGCGAAGGCGGGGGTAGCAAGCGTCAAGGGGAGGGGCATCTCCCACCCTTGCAGTGCAGGCGCAGCCGGAACGGAAAGGGCGCAGCGCAGCGGAGGTCTGCACAAGCGAAGCGCGGAAGATTGGGGAGACCCCTTGACGCGCGCGGGGGGCGGAGCCCCTGAGCGTACTTAGCACTTCCGTTACAAAACAGACCGGAGACATGGTTTACAGCGAAGCGCGACGGCTATGGAAACTCGGTATTTGGGCACACACGACGATGTTGTATGCCCTGGAAAGAGAGTCGTATCTTGGATCAACGTCTACAGTTTCTGTCGAGTTACCGAAAGGAAGAGATGACGGTAGCGGACCTGTGTCGCGCGTATGGGATCTCGCGTCCAACGGCCTACCGCTGGATCAATCGCTATAACGAGACTGGGCCGGAAGGGCTCGTAGATCGCAGCCGACGCCCGCACACCTGTTCGCACGCGACACTCGAGCCGCTGGAGAACGCTATCCTCGTCCTTCGTGCGAAGCATCCGTCCTGGGGCGCGCGCAAACTCAAGGCAAGGCTGGAAATGCTCCAGCCAGACGTGGTGTGGCCTGCAGCTAGCACTTTCGGTAACATCTTGAGCCGCGCGGGCTTGACCAGTCCGCAGAGGAAGAGAAAACGCACGACGCCATGCTCTGAGCCGTTCTCTCTGGTCACGGGTCCAAATCAGCTATGGTGCATGGATTTCAAGGGTTACTTCGCCACCGGCGACGGTAAGCGCTGCGATCCGTTCACCATCACGGACGCACATAGCCGTTACTTGATTCGTTGCCAGATCGTCTCGCGGATGGACCTCAGCCAAGTCCGAGCAATCTGCGAAGCAGCCATGCGAGAGTATGGGATGCCAGCATGGATCAGGACCGACAACGGCGCACCGTTTGCGGGCACGGGGCTACTGGGGCTGTCAAAGCTCTCGCTCGGATGGATGAAGCTTGGGATCGTGCACGAACGCATTCAAGCAGGTCGACCGCAACAAAATGGCCGCCACGAGCGGATGCATCGCACGCTAAAGGAGGACACGACGAACCCACCTGCGTCATCCCTTCGTGCACAGCAGAGCCGCTTCGATAACTTTCGCTACGTGTTCAATAACGAGCGCCCGCACGAGGGCCTAAACAACCAGGTTCCAGCAAGTCTCTACATCCCCAGCTCGATCCGACTGCCGCGGAAGTTGCCAGAGTTCACGTACCCGAAGGGTCTTCTGCTGCGGCGAGTCAACAATAGCGGCGACATCAGCTGGCACAAGAACAGAGTCTTCATCAGCGAAGTATTCCGCTTCGAAGAGTTGGGAGTCGAGTTGATCACACCGGGGTTTTACAAAGTCTTCTTTCGAGAGATGGAGATTGGAGAATTCAATTCCGAAGAGCTTCGCTTCAGAGCTGCACGAAGAGTGGTCTGAACCCATCGATGAGTGCATTGACCTGCTGGTAACGATCTGAGAATAGTAGCTGCCGAAATCGTGACTTTGTAGGCGATTTGTGGAGGGCGGAGGGTCCGATCTAAATCAAACTGATCGATAGCTGAGGCCCCGCCCGCTGCTGTTGTACAGTGGACATACAGATTCGCAGTCGCACCTCAGCTTTGCGAGGCAAGCATGCAGAACAGTAAACAGAAACGGGAGCCTGCCTGGCGCGACCTTGGTCTCTGGGCGCGTCACGCGGCATTCAATGCTTCCCAGGGGACAGGCAAGCGCATCGCCGGATGGATCGTACTGGCCGTGTATGCAGCGTTTGTCTTTGGCCTCCCACCACTGATCTGGTTCACGTGGCATGAGTGGGACTTCTGCCGCGTCGCGCATATCTTCAGCTGCATCATGCCGCTCTACTGGATCTACCTCGCTGTGAAGGCCAGGCAACGCCACGAGGACGGTGAGCCTCTGCTAGAGCCATCCGACGAGGAGATCGCCTCTGCCTCTGAGGGCTTCCGAGCCTGGCGCATCCGCCTGTACGAGCGCCCAGCTCGCGCGAAGATGGTGGACATCGCGTTTCGTCTGGCTGTCCTCGGCGTTCTCGCATTGATCTTCCGCGCCCGCATCGGCGGCAACGGCTACTTCTGGCTGCTCTGCGCCGAACTTGCCTTCCGCGCCCTGCTTATGATCAAACGCCCCGCCCGCTTCGCCCGCCCTACCGTGATCGAACCAGCCTGAAGTAGCGGGCCAGTTTGACTTGGTTTAAATGGGATGAGCTTTAGCTCGGAAGGTGCATCCCTGTTTGCCGCGATTGATGAGCAGCTCGGGTTGAAGTTGGTGCCAACGAACAGGCCGGGAAAGTGCTGGTCATCGACGATATTGAGCATCCGTCGGAGAACTAGCTTTTTTCGACCCTCACGCAATACGGGGTTATAGGTAACTACGGCAGGAGCTTGTCATCGTGCTCGATTTCCCGACTTATCCGACCGTTGCCGCCGAATCGCCAATGCACTCAATCACAAGCTACGAATACCGATGAGCATCAAAGGCGGGCGTGGTGCATTGCACTGGGTGGCGGCCTAACGGTTTATGGAGCTCTCGAGCGTGAAAAGCAGGCCATGGAAATGGCAGAGTATGGAAAGCATGGATGCCGGCTTTCCACCCTTCCCACACTCTTTGGAAATCCCTTTGGGATTTCCACATTTCCACGGCCTCGACGACCGGATATATGTCTTCTTATGCCCTCAAGCCGAACCATCGCCACCGCAAGGGGCTTGTAACGGATGTCTCAGGTCCACAGCGTAACGCATGTCCCGGTACACTCACCCCTAGGAAGGCTTGGTTTCCTTCGGCGCGTGCGTAGCACGCCGGTCTTATCGGGGAGGGCGTTGCGGGCAGGAACGGCCCGCTGAGATGGGAGCGGAAGACGCACAAGCGGCTAGAGCGCGGGAAGAGACATCTTCCCGTCAACACGTTCATCCTGTTGGAATTGTTGGTCAGATACCCACCGGGAATTTACCCAAGAGCATTGATCGCTGATTCATTTCCCAGCATGAAAGTCTCTGATGAAGAGGAGGTGCAGAGTGCGGTTTGGGATCTTACTTGGTTGCAGATTCCGGGGCGGGAAGGCACACTGGCTAGAAGGCAAGCAGCCACATTGCTTGCCGCGGGCCCAGGTTAGCGATCGAAGTGGTGGTTCCCAGATGACATGTTCGATCAACCAAGACAGTCATTCGTGATCCACCGAACGGCATGTGACACTCGGCTCCTTACTTCAGCGATGTCGCAGCTCCCGATGTTGAGTTCTTTTGAGAGAAGCCCTTCGCTGTGTATCGACCTGTTCCCCGTAACGAGATCTCTGACGCGGTCGTGCATCTCCGTGAACTGCACCGACAGTTCACGCCGTCGAATGATCGCGAACGCTATGCCTTCGAACGACGTGAACTCATCACGAAGAACCTGCTATCAAACCTGCGTCGGACGGGAGATCATCCGACGCTGAGCCTGCTGCTCGAGATTGCGGATATCTTCTCTTTGACGATCGAAGGCGCCCACCGGCTCTTTGGATACGATCTGGGTGGGATTCGAGAGTACGAACTGCGATTGAACGGCAGTCGAACCCATATCGTTGAGTCGTATGCGTTTGAGCGTGATCTTCTCGTGGATCTGCCTTTGGAACTGGCTTCCTCAGAGGCGTACACATCGGATGCAACGCTTGGGGAACTCGTACGAAGTTGGCAGCGCGACATCCCCATGCGCGCACTGAAGGGACCGGCATGGCGACGTCCAGGAACCTTCTATGTGCATGTCGGCACGGAGGACAGCCTCGGATCGAGCCTGCCCCCAGGAGCCATGGCTCTTGTCGAGCCCATCGAGGAGGCAGAAGCGCGCCAACCCAATCCTCGATCCATCTACCTGCTTCAATTCACGAACGGATATCGATTCTCCCCGCTTCGTTGTGTGCATGGCTACCTCACATCGACTGGCCAGTAAGTGAACCAATCCAGCCTGCACCCCATCCGAGTACGCCTGCACCGAACAGCGCACCGAATAAGCCTGGAATTGCCTCTTGAAAACGACCGCTCATCATCCGGATTCCGGCGAAGATCATGCCGCCGAAACAGATGACAGCGCCAGCATAGATGGCGAACGTTTTGAAGGTTCCCATAAGGGTCTGCGCCCCGGAGAAATCCATCGTTCCTTGCGCATGGGCGACGCCTGAGAGCGCAAGCACAAACAGAGCGGGCGTTACCGCGCGCGCTGCACAACGGAGGTTTTGTTTGGAAAAGAGTTGTGCCAATCGCTTGGCAAGATAGGCTGAATTGCTTGGGATAACGACGCGGTAGCTACGGGACATCGGCTCCTCCATCGACTGGTCTCAGTCGGGAATATGCCGTGATGATTAGGCTCGCGTATCACTCGCGTCCAATACATATTATTTATCGGGCGATAGCTCTGAAGTATCACCTCGTTCTATCTCACGCTGATGCTTCAACTTCTGACCCAGGAGTGTCATCTGAATCGGACCATCTGTCGCACGTCGCGAAGGACGCTTTCCCTTAGCGACGTACGCTTGTACCGGTGTCGATTGATCGTTCGTTACCATCTTTACCATCTCTTTGCCATTCTGAGAGAGGTGCTTCATGAGTCGCTTTACCAGGATTGGAACAGTCTTCGGATGACGTACTTTGTGATAGATCAAGGCCGTATCCACAGTCCAATCCACGCCGGCAATGGGGCGGGTCGTCAACTCTTCATCAAGAGTTGTTCCCTCCCGAATCAGCGCCAAGCCATGTCCCCCTTTTACCAGTGTCTGAATTTCGGAAGGATGCGACGCGCACGAGTAATCCTCGAGCTGCACACCAGCGTCTCTAAGGAGCTCCTGCAGCCGTTCGTGGGCATCGGGGTGCCGTTGCGGGTGATACAGAACTGCAAGATTGCCCTGCAACTCAGTCGCCTGTAAAGAAGCTTTCGCGGCGAGCGGATCGTCTCGCCGCAGGCAGACGACGAGACGATCTCGCCGCAATTCTTCGATGTGTAGATCCGGATGACATAAGGGCAACGTCACAAAGGCGGCATCGACAGTTCCCGAAATAATTTCTTCCGCCAGGTGTGCCGTGTCTCCGTGCGTTGGCCGCACTGGGCATATGGGGAGAATCTCTTTGTGGAGATCGCAGAAGGTGCGAAACAATCCCTGTTCAACCAGGGGAGTACATCCGAATCGAACGGAACGTATCTCACCACGCTCGATCGCTATGAGTGCATCGATCACTTCATCGCGTGTTTCGAGCAAGAGCCGGGCTAAGACCTTGAAGGCAACTCCAGTGTCCGTGGGCCGAATACGTCCGCCCTTCATCTTGCGAAAGAGACGAACCGAAGCGTTTTCCTGGAACTGTCGGGCCTGAACGCTGAGATTGGGTTGCGCGGTACGCAACTCCTCCGCAGCAGCTCGGAACCCCTGTTTCTCGAGGATCGTCAGCAAATATCTGAAATGGCGAAGCTCGGCCCATTCATACATAGCGCACTGCTCGACAAGAAGGAGCGCGCTCGGCCCGACTTCAAACGAGCAAATGACCGCATTCCCCACCTGTGGAAAGTCTGTCAATCTCGGTCCTGGTTATCAACAGAAAAGTCTATTTTGGCCATAATTACGCCTCGCGGCCAGATGCTTACTTTCGACTAAGCCATTTCGAGGTGATAGGCGAAACGTATCACCCGATAAATGGAAAGTATTGGACAGTCCTTTTCTATCGAGAGAAGCTAGGCATATTTCCCGGTATCGGAAGATGCCGCTAATTCGTGCCCGGAGATGGCGAATGGAATGTGCTGAGTTCAGAGCCGGGCAATTGTTTTATCACCCCGTGTCCGAATGGCACGGACGCAACGAGGAGGAGATTGATGTTTGCGTCACATGCAATCAGCTCTCAAGGCTCTAGCCTGCTGGAAATGGAAATATTAGACTCAAATGAGCTGGCGTTGCGGCTCAAGGTCAAAGAATCCTGGGTCATCGAACAGAGCAAGCGGTCGCGAACATCCGACCCAATTCCGGTCTTCCGGCTTGGGAAACATCGACGCTACCGTTGGGGCTCTCCCGAGATGAATGACTGGCTGGCCCGTCGCGTCGGCGGCACAACAACATCACGCAAGACCTGGTCCTAACGAATTCCCCCAAAAGGAGAGTTTTGATGGCCCAGCAAGGAAGTTTGTACCAAGACCACGGCAGCTGGTTCGTTCGCTATTGGGAGACCGTCGAGAACGAGGACGGTACCCCTTCGCGAAAGAATCCTGCTCATCGTTTAGCGAGCGTGAAGGATTTTCCGAAGAAGTCGGACGTTATTCCGCTCAAGAATCAATTCATGGATCGCCTGAACAGAATCGGGTTCGATCCCGGATCGGGAGTTACACTCGTGGATTTCGTGGTCAACACGTTTCTGCCGGCATGCGAGAGGCGGCTCACTGGGGCCGGGCTCAAGTGCTATCGAGATACGTGGAATTGCCATTTGAAATCGCGAGCTGGAGGCTTACGGCTTCGGGATGTTCGTCCAATGCATATCCAAAACATCCTCAACTCAATTGAAGATGAACATGGGACGAAGCTCGCACACGGAACGTACAAGACGATGAAGGTGACGCTCAGCGCCATCTTCACGGAAGCTCGAAACCTGGGCGTGTATGACGGTGCGAACCCGACGACAGGGGTCAGGATCCCCAAGGGGAAGAAGCACGGCCGCAAGCGCCTTGCTTACAGCCTGGACGAGATCCTGACGCATCTGGGGCTCTTTACGAGCGATCCCATCATCGTTCCCCAACCGCTACCGCGCAAACGCAAGACAACCCGTATCACTCGCAGGAGAACGGGGATCAAGGCGGAGGTTTATGTCGCCGGAATCAGCGCAAATCAAATGCGCGCGATTATCGGGGTTACCGCCTTTGCAGCGCTTCGCAAGGGAGAAATTAGGGGATTGTGGTGGGACGACGATCGCGGCGAGATGCTAGCCATCTGCCGGAGCGTTTGGAACACGACGCTAAAGAGCACTAAAACTGATGAGGATGTGGATGAACCTGGGTTGGTACCGGTCATTCGCCCTCTCCGCCTGTTGCTCGATGCGATCCGACCGGAGACAGCGGCGGGATTCATGTTCCCCAACCGTTGCGGCGGAGCGCTCGATCTGGATAACATTGCCGACCGCATACTCAAACCAGTATTTGAAGCGAACGGCATGCAGTGGAAGGGTTGGCAGGCGTATCGTCGCGGGCTCGCAACCAACCTCAAGGAGCTGGGTGTGGAAGACACCACGATCCAATGCATCCTGAGGCACGAGGACGTGAGTACGACACAGCGCTTCTACATCAAAACTGTGCCACGAGTGGCGCAGGAGGCGATGCGTGTATTGGAAGAAAAAATAGCCTGTACAGCAGTTGTACAGCAGACAGCGGTTAACTGAAGGCTAAGTCTTTGAAAAGATGGAGCCGACGAGCGGACTTGAACCGCTGACCTGCTGATTACGAATCAGCTGCTCTACCAACTGAGCTACGTCGGCCTGCTCCAGATGCAGGGTACTTCACAGACGCTCATCGTGCGCTTTGCGTCTGGCCTGCTCCTCAGTCATTCTATCGGCAAACTACGCAGACGCAAAATCGCCCTCGCTTTTCGTCGTCCTCCTGAGCCTGCAGCTCAGGAGGACGACGAAAAACTACTGCATCGGGACAAACTTCCCGGCACACGGATCAACCTGCTCCACAGCCTTCTCCCCATCACCAACCAGCTTCACTGTCGGGTTCGCGCTCTCCCGCAAGGGAATGTTCGTCCCAGGCGAGCGAACAGTCAGGTCGTCGTAAAACAGATGTACTTGGCTGGGCTTGATGCCCTTGATCGTGACGTTCTGCAGCATCACCTGCGTCCGATGCTCGTCGTTCAGTCCCGCAATCAACACATCCCCCGGCGTCTCCGAGTAGATGTCCTGGAGCGTAATCCCCTTGTAATCCGGAATCTTATCGCCGGTATACTTCGGGTCCTCAAACGGCTCGACGGTCTGGTTGGTGTAATAGGGCGAGATCGCAATCGGAATCGGCACGTCCTTCATGCAGACGCCCTTGTAGATCAGATCGTGGGCCGGACCACCGCGTTTCACATTGCTCTTGATGCGAATCCCGCTCGAGGTATGGTCTTCCACCAGGTCATGCACCACCAGGTAGCTCTGTCCCAGTACCGTCTCCGAACCGATCGACATCCCGTGCCCGCTATAGAAGTGATCGTGAATAACACTCATATGCGACACGCCCTGCTTGATCGCGATGTTGTCGTCCCCGTTGTCGATCCAGCTGTAGGCAACCGTAATGTTCTGCGATGTCCCCGGATCGATGCCGTCTGTGTTGCGTGCGTCCAGAGACTTGTCGGTGGGCGTCTGCAGATGCACTCCCCAGGCCGTGAACCCGTTCGTATTGTTCACCCCGACATGGAAGTTCGGCGAGTTGTTCAGATGCACGCGATACAACACCAGGCCGTCGGCATGATTCGCCTGGATGAGCCGTGGGTTGAAGTAGAGATCGTCCGTGGGCTGCGCCTTGCGCGCCATCTGCCACCACGAGTAGTCCTTGCCGAGGATCTTTGCATAGCCTCGGCCGTCGATCGTGCCATCGCCCATGATGCCGACATTCTTGGCATCGTTGATCGTGATCAGAGGCCGGCATCCGCCGCGCCGCGCCGCCGCAGTCGCCGCCAGTTGCACGGGAAAGGCTGCGGGACGAGGCATGGAGGTCCCACACTTGATAGGATCGCCAGGCTTCGCGTCCGGATTGGGCGTCTCGTAGACCTTCGGGTCGCGCGAACCGTAGAGAGTCACATCCTTGTCGATCAGCAGGGTTACGCCTTCGCGCATCTCCAGCGGACCCGTGAGGAAGTATCCAGAGGCTGCTGTCCCACGAAGCAGCTCGACCGCCATTCCCGGCTTGCAACCGTCGATGGCCTTCTGGATGCGCTCAGTGTCCAGCTTCTCCTCATCCTGCTCTCGCAGAGCACCCTTCAGATGAGGCTCCAGCTTCACACAGGCTGACGGAATCTTCGGCTCGACCACCTGCCGGGTATCCTGTGCCCCCGCTACTGCTCCCATCGTCAACATCAGGCCGCAAGCCACGGTCCACGGACGCAGAACTGCTCTATCCCGCTGAAACATCAAAACCCTCCATAAAGATTGCCCACAAACACTAGCACAAACCTGTCTGACAAGTGAACAACCTGAATAGCAGTTCGAACCAGCCATGCAGCTACGAGCTCCCAAATCTTTAACGCAGAGGGCGCCGAGGTTTCTCAGAGGCCACCACGGATATCGCCGCGTCCTCTGCAAAACCTCAGCGCCCTCTGCGTTAGAAAGCTTTTGCCTTTGCCTGTTTTCCCAGCAATTCCGTCCCAACTTTTCCACAAAGGCAAAGGGCCGCCCGGCAACAGGGCGACCCTTTTCTATGGGAGGCAGTTCCAACAGAGGCAAAGCTATCGGAACTCTCTGGTGCAAGAGTATGGTTGGCCTCGAACGCTGTCAAGAAAGTTTTGGGATAAATATCAATCCCAATATTTTCAACAACTTAGTGGAAACATCACCCGGAAGCTCTGGTTTTTGCACGGTTTTCCTCGGGTACCCACCCATAGCCTCTGCAGCCGGTAGGAGCCAATTTTAATCTCTCAGGACTGTGGCGGCCCGAATTTGGGGGCCTTGTTTTGCGGATCGAGGTGCAGGCTCAGGAACTCCGGCTCGCTGGCCGCCGGCTTGCCTCGCATGACGCGGAAAGCGGCCCGTCCGCCGCCTAGAAACAGCCCCAGAAGGACCGCCGCCAGCATCATCATGCCGGAGAGGAGCGCGATGCCCTGGAGCAGGCTGAAGGTCTTCTGCACCTCCGTATGGAAGACCGGCTGCACGTCCTTATCGAAGCTCAACTGCTGGTGCATGTGGATGTTCTCGATCATCCGCTGCGCTTCGTCAGGCGAGAAGGTGCCCGACGCCAGCATGACCAGCTCGCCCTCGCGACGCACCTTGGCGTTCACAAACGCTGGGCCCATCGAACCGATGGCTCCCTGGATCGCCTTGGCATAGCCGCCCGCGATCGTTGGAGTCGGGTAGATGAGGATCGTCAGGGTCTCTTTGCCGCGCTTGTCGGAGAACTGCGCGGTCACGGCCTCGGCGCTCTTCTCCCAGCCTAGCGACTGTGCCGGAAGCACGCCGCCCTCCGCCGCATAGCTCGAAGGACCTACCGCATAGCGCACACTGCCCTCGACCAAACCCTTCGACGGGATAAACGTCGGCAGCAACGGAGCGACGCCCTTGCCCCCGCTGACCTTCGGCAGCACCTCAGCCAGCGGCTTGAGTGACGCAACATCCGCACTTGTAGCCGGAGAGACCAGCACCAACGACGAGCCTACGGTGAACAGCACCGCTCCGTCGCCCACCGCATCGACTGAACCAAGCTCTTTGCCGATGCGCATCTCCGGTCGCTGCACCAGGGTAAAGGCGCTGTAGGCTCCCGTGCGGTCGTTGAACTGGATGGCTTCAATATGAACGCTGTGCCCGTTGCGCACATAATCCGCGACTTGCGAACGCTGCGGCGCACATTCTTCGAGCGCCGCTTTATTCGCCGTCGCCAGCGAAACAGACGAGGTTCCCGAAGAAGGAGCGGCTGCTCCCACCTTCCACTCACCAAAACTTTGCGGCAGCAACGGCGTCGGAGGCTCGGTAATCGCAACAGCGGACTGCGCCAACGCGCCCGCCGCAAACCCCGCCAGCACTAAGCTCGCACACACACCACGCCGAAGAACGAAAGCCAGTCCCATACAGGGCACAGACTACACCAACGGCAAAACGTAAGCACGCTGAAAGACAATCGCCAGCGCCGTGGCCCTGACTTTTGCCTTTCTGGTTGTCATTCCGACCCTGAGCGAAGCCGAAGGGGAGCGAATCTGCTTCCCGCCCGTACAGGCGACCCTCTTCAAGCTACCGCTGCGCCCGCTCGGTCGACCTCGAAGCACCCGCCTTGCCACCATTGATACCCGACGCGTACCTCGCAACCCCGTTGTATAAACTCTCAGCCACACGCTGCCGATACTGCGGCTGCTGCAACTGGTCAGCATCCGTCGGATTGGTAACAAAGCTGATCTCCGCCAGAATCGACGGCATATTCGCGCCGATCAGCACCACGAACGGCGCCTTCTTTACCCCACGGTTCTTCAGCCCGTCGTTGCCCTTCGCCAAACCGGAGTACAGCCCCGCATCCACATCGGTGGCCAGTTCGCGCGACTCGTCGATCTTGTCCTTGAGCGCGATCTTCTTCACCAGGTCGCTCAGCTCATGCACGCTCTGGTTCGACACAGCATTCTCACGACCCGCCACCCGCATCGCATCCGGATCGCTGGTGAAGTTCAGGTAATACACCTCGACGCCACGAGCGGAGGGGTCCTGCGAACTGTTCGCGTGCACTGAGATAAACAGGTCAGCCTGCGCCTTGTTCGCAATCGCCGTCCGAGTCTCCAGCGGAATGAAGGTATCGTCCGCACGCGTATAGACGATCTCCGATCCAAGCCGGTCGTGCAGCAGCTTGCCCAACCGCAGCGCCACATCGAGCACAACGTCCTTCTCCTCGATGCCGCCCACGCCCAGCGTTCCTGAATCATGTCCACCATGACCCGGATCAATGACGATCCGCCCGATCTTCAGCCCCAGGGCCCGCATCAGCGTCTCGCCGTCAGCCGTCGGCGGCGCAGCGGCTACCGGAGCTGCGTTCGCCCGTTCTTTATTCTTCAGGGTACGCTCGACGATCGGCTGCGATGTCGGCTTGCTCGTCGCCTCGACCTTGCCTGGCTGATCGCCGACATCCGTAAACTCTGTCCCCGTATCGACCGAGTGCGACGTCACTGTATTCGGAACCGGATTCGCAGTCGTCGGCCGTGTCGAGATCACAACCCGAGGTTGCGCTACCGCCACAGTCTTCGCGCTCCCGGTAGTCCTTCTCGGAGGCAAACCAAAGGCAGCGCTGCCATCGGTCACCGGCGTCGGCGGTAGAGAGGAAACCTCGGTAGCGCCATTCGTATTACTCCGGTCCACCGCAACCTGCGGTGGTGCCGAAACTGCCGGAACCGGAACTGGATGTCTACTAACTGTCTCCTGAACTCCTGTTGGCTGTTCGTTGCTCCCCTGCTCCTTCACTACTCCCACGCCCTGCTTCCCATGGATATCAATAATCAGCCGGTAGGGATTCGGCAGCAGAAACGCCGAGTATTCCGCGACCTCATGCACATCCAACACGATTCGCGTAACGTCATTGGAAAATTGTGCCGCTCGAATACGCGTGAGGAAGCCGTCGTCATTCACCGCAAAGCTCTTGCCTGCAAGCTCCGAGGCAAGGTGTGAGTTATGCAGGTCAAAGAAGATGCGGTCAGGGTTCTCCACCCGGGCCGCCTGGTATTCCACCTCATCCCCAAGATCGATGGCCACACGCGTGTATGTCGGGGTCGACCAGTGACGAATCCCCGTGACCTGCGCCACATGCTTATTTGAAGATAGATTGACCGGTCGAACAGCAGGAACGTCCGACTGGGGAGCATCTACCTCTGCCGATGGAACCGGACGCACAGTCTTCGCGACAGCCGGGGTCTCCGTCGAACGCGCTCTCTGCGTTGGCGGAAGAGCCACATCATCGCTCGAACGAGCACTCTTCGTCTCGAGGCTCCTGGCTATCTTCGGATACTGGCTCTCGAGCGCTTCTCTTACTTTGCGAGCCTCAACCGGGTCATTGGCACCGTCCGGCCCAAGCAGTTCCAACGCATGTACAAGCGCAGCCGAGGCTAACGATCCGCTCGGATAGGCCTTCGCCAGGAACTCATACTGTCCAGCCGCATCGTGAAGGCTCTTGCGATCGCTAAGCTCACGTCCCTGCTCGGCGAGCAACTCCGCTACCTGGTCGACGGCATGCGCTGCATGAGGATTCGCAGGGTCACCGTGGTAGATCGCGCGAAAATCATCCATCACCTCGGCGTACTCCACCTTGGTATGCGTGCCTGCAGGTTCAGCCTCGAAGGCTCGCCGTGCCGTAAGCGCCGCCTGCCAGGGATCGGTCTTCGTTCGCGCCGTAAGCGCTGCTGAACTCAGCCCTGTGCAGCAGACGCACGAGATCGCAACCGCACACATTACGCAACGTCCGCGCACAACCCACCTTTGGCAAAGAATGCCCATACCTATCTCAGTGTAGGTTTGCGGCAGCGCTCTCCAGGCTGTGAATCCTGCAAGGGTACTCAGGCGAATACCCTCGACCATGTGGCCTCTGCTTTTGCTGTTCTTGTTGTCATTCCGAGCGCAGCGAGCGAACCTGCTGTCTCCCGTTTTTTGTTCGTATCGCCACAAACGTTACAGTTCAGCACGAACTGTACATCTTTCAGTGTTGGCCCGATATTGTCCAGGCAGCGCGAACGAAGAGCGGGAGACAGCAGGTTCGCTCGCTCCGCTCGGAATGACAACCAGAAAAGCAACGGCAAAAACAACAGCGACAACGACAACTACCCCAGCAACTCACCCACCACACCAGCCGCACTCGCCAACGCCCCATCCAGCGCAGCCACATCACTCCCACCAGCCTCAGCAAGATCCGGACGGCCGCCGCCCTTTCCGCCAACCTTCGCTGCAATCTGTCCGACGATCTTTCCCGCCTGGACCTTGCCGATAAGATCCTTGGTCACGCCAACGATCAACGAGACCCGGCCCTCGGTCGCTGCTCCCAGCACCACTACGCCGGAGCCCAGCTTGCCGCGCAGTTCATCCACAAGGTTCCGCATCTGCGATTTGTCGAGAGCATCCACGCGCTGTGCCAGCACCTTCACACCCTTGACCTCAACCGCCGAGGACGCCGCATCCGCCGTCGCCGCACTGGCCGACTTCATCCGCATCTGCTCCAGTTCGCGACGCAACTTCTTCATTTCGTCGTCCTGAGCCGCCACTCTCGCGCGCAAGGAGTCCGCATCTCCCGCACCAAACTGCGCTGCTACCTTCGCGACATCCGCATCGCGGCGAAACACCGCCAGCGAACCTGTTCCGGTTACAGCCTCGACACGTCGCACACCGCTCGCAACAGCACCTTCACCCACCAGCTTGACCAGGCCAATCTCACCCGTCGCGGCGATGTGCGTTCCACCGCAGAGCTCCGTCGAGAAGTCGCCGATCTTCACCACACGAACGCGCTCGCCGTACTTCTCGCCGAAGAGCGCCATCGCGCCCAGCTCATGTACCGCAACGTCAATCGGCACATCTACCAGTGTCTGCACGAGGGTGTTCGCCAGCACCTGCCGGTTTACGATGTCCTCGACCTCCTGCAGTTCCTCGTCGGCCACACCGGTGAAGTGCGAGAAATCGAAGCGCAGCCGCGCGCGATCGTTCAACGAACCCGCCTGCTTCACATGCGTTCCCAGCACCTGTCTCAACGCTGCATGTAAAAGATGAGTGCCGGTATGGTTGCGCATCACCGCCGCGCGCACCTCGCCGTTCACGACCGTATCCACCGTATCGCCAACAGCAATCGACTGCTTCACCGTCACTGCGTGTGCGAACACACCCTGCACCGGCTTCTTGCAGCCCGACACCTCAGCAACAACAGTGTTG